>CAVZSV010000008.1:0-19538 GCA_963778115.1 uncultured delta proteobacterium | reverse complement strand
TATGACTATGGGAAAGGAAGTCAAGGGGTAGACGAGTCCCTTGAGGGTTTTCCCCCTTGATTTCCAGGTCTCCGTTGTTTCGAGCACGGTCATTGCCAACAGCTTTGATCTGTGGCGGCCTTTTCTTTATTAGCAGGTTCCTAGATGCGACTATTTGGGCTCTCTAGGGCCTAAGCCCCGGGCCATAATAAATTCGAGGATAAACGAGCGGGGGCTAACCGAGGCAAAAGACTCTCTCGTCGCATCTTGCGATAGCGACGGGGTCATCACAATGATTGAGCTCTCTCCGCTCCCCTCCAAGACCGGTGTCCGTTCTTCCATTTTGTGGCAAGAAGGATCGTGCTTGAAAGTCTGCTAAGATTTAAGTCGTTCTTATCCGCTTCGGATCAAATCTCCTTCCACTTTTCAGTACGCCATACACAATCAAGGCCAGTCGTCTTGCGACGGCGTGACGAGCGTTATGCTCGGCGTAACGTTTCTCTTGAATCAAAAATAGATAATAGCCTTTGAGCGGACTCTTTGAGTTCGGTGCGATACAAGCTAGCGCCCCTATTTTGAATATTGCTTTGAGATCGCGGCAGTAACGAGACGCTCTTTTTCCATAACTTCGGCCACCGCTTAACAGTTCGTGCTTCACTAGACCGCTATAACTTAAGAAGTGATTTTTCGTCGCAAATCTTTCAGCATTTACGACGATAGCGGCGATTTTCACCGCACTGATAGTCCCGATCCCGGGAATCGTTTCTAAGTTTTTTGCGATGTCATGTTGCTTACAGATTCTTGCAAACTCAGCCTCATAAAGCGATTTGCGTTGCTCGTAAAGCTCAATGCCCTCCTCCAGTCCATCTAAAACAAAGCTTTCCGTATCTCCACAAAGATTCTCGCTTCGCCGATCCATCCCTACAGCTCGAAACATTGCCGCTCGCTGGTTTTTTAACCGCACGCCTGCTGTCACTAAATCTTTGTAGCCGCTAGTCAACTTTCGATAGGAAATGAAGTTATCGGAACTGTGAAAAACAGGCTTCAAAAGTTCTGCCTTTAACAAAGTAACAAGTTTTCTAGCGTCGATTCGATCCGTCTTTGCTCCTTCGCTGAGTAATTTATTGCGGTAAGGATCGCAAACTAGAATCTCGTCCACGCTGCTCTTAAGCTCCGTGAAAAGCCACTGGGAAGTCGTGGTTTCCTCGAACGTGAGGATACTTCGTCCCTTTAGGCGACGCAGATATCCCTTGAGCTCTTTCACACTCGCCGGAACCTCAACGACTGATATCTCACTGGATTGCTTGGTCATCCGCGCTATTGCCATATTGCTTTGCGCCCAATCTAAAGCGATGTAATGGTCATACATGGTAGGTCTCCTTCTATGGATTGACTAATCCATGGCTAGCCAACCCGTACAGGGTTAGAGCTTAAATCGTCCGCTATATGCGCGACGTAGGAGACCTACCTTTCCCATTTACCGAGGCAGCGACGCTCAAACTCATAACCACCCAACCCCAAAAAACCACCAAATTGCTGGTGCCACTCAAATCGACCTAACCCAGATTTTGACTCATGTGCTCGTTGGTTAGCTTTCTTATGAGGAAAGACGGCCGATAGCGGAAGAGCGTGAGTTAATTGAGAAAAGAAACGTTCACGTTGACCATATTAACGCTACGTGTTATAAGTCTGCGCTTTTAGGGGGTTTAATGAATCGAACGCTGTGTCGCGGTCTCGCTTTGGTGCTGTGTCTATTGGGACTTTCCCCTTCTGCCGTTCGGGCAGAACCCCCCATTGAATTGAACCAACCAACAGGCACCGAAACTACCATCGCTCCCTCAACTCAAGATAAGCTTCAAGAACTTCTTCAGACCGAAGTGACGATAAAAGCCTTATTGCGCGCGCACGGCTCCAGACTCGCACTCAAGAAAGTGGGAAGTTTCGCAAAGGGTTCTCTCCTAAGACCATTCACCATTCGCGGTGGTTACGTTGAGGTTAGCGGCGACCAGAGTCAGCTGCTCGCAAAGAATGTTTATGAGATGAAGATTTGTCCTACCGACGGTCTTAAGAGAATCGCCGAATACGAACTGTGGACCAAAGGACTGCAAGAGGCCAAAAACCACTACCACAAGAACGGAAGCTGGACCCCTTACAGCACTTTCTCGTATCCCGTGGATGTGGTTGTTTACTCCGGATCGGTTAATGACCGAAACGAGTCGGTGCAGATGGCTCAAGATCTGTACACGCATCTCAAACAGGTTTGCGAAGAAAAATTCACCACGCCCGAGATTTTCGAAGACTACCTGAAACAAAAAGAACGGTTGGCCCAGCTTATCGATTCGCTATATCCCGAAGTGGCCCTGTCCGACACGCAGAGAGATGCACTTAACCAAGTAAAGACCTGGGCCAGTGAGACGGCACTAATAATAGAAAACCCAAAGTTTCTCCTGAATTTCACTTTCGAACCCGCCGAACTCTCTCATTATCTGGCGGGATTTATCGGATACCGTCAAAATGTCGCTCAGATGGGTTTAGTAGCGCTCACCGACGGCAATGGAACGCGTGAAGTACTGCAGTACGGAAACAAAAAGACCCATAAGACATATAACTGGCGTCTGGAAACGTTTTCTGAAGTGTTCGAGCACAAACAAGAAATCAATTTCGTTTACTAAGTCCTGGCATCAAAAACCGCTATTAAACGAGTCCCCGTGACGAAATAAAGGTCCCAAGCCTTGGGCGTCCTTTAAAGCTTCCGAGCAAGGAGTCTCAGCACTTTGCGTACGGGAAGCAAAAAAAGAAGGCGGAAGGCTGCCTACCCCTTGCTTAGAGGCGATCAAAACCGGCGCAGGAACACTTTTCGCTAAACGGCGAGCAAGATCAAACGCTATCTGATTTATTTTGGGACTCGCATTTTCTTGCTGAGGATTAGACAAAAATGCTTTTTGTGCCAGATCGAGTCTGCCTCGACTCTCGGCCGTAGTTAGATAATGAGACACCACAAGACCAACCTTCGCTTCAAGCTTTTGGTCTTTGGAGGTGACAAAGATCAATTGAACCAACTGCTCCGGGCTCCACCCGTCGACAACAGCATATAAGGCCTCCAGTTTCGCTTCGTCGTGGGTTTGTAATCGAGAGACAAGTACTGCAACGTCATCAGCGGCGAGAGATCTTCTAACCGGCAAAAAAAGCGCTAGTAACTCCAGGGCTAGCAATAGCTTTCTCAAAATCCTTTACCTCTACGGCTCTTTCTTGACAGACTGCACATCGCTTGGACAGCCCCGAAAGACAGCCCCCTGCGATGCGGCCAAGGCCTCCTAGGACAAAGCAAACCCGGTGCCATAACTCTGGCTCGAGGAAAGTAATCGTTAGATACATTACGGGTGTCGGGTTTTATAAAGCGCTTCTCTCTCGTCAATAGATTAAGCATTTGATACTGGGGGCCTTACGATCCTTGGCGTTGGGGTACGCAAGAGTGTGCGACCTTCCTCTTAGAAAGAACCCTAATTCGTCGATGGCGAATTGAAAGTTCCCCCGGAGCTAGAGACTTCCATATCGAGGAGCCACTTGTAATGCTCGCCCTCGAACAGAGGGGCTAGGAAGATACGATCGCCGCTGTTACTGAGCCACAGATCACCGTCTTTCAGAGAGGTAATAGGAAACCCCGCCAAAATACTGGCTCGTTGCGCGGTATTGAGGAAGAAAAGATTTAGCCCTGCACTCGCCGTAAAAGTACCCATCACCGGTTCGCTATCGTTGGGAACGATCACCTGGGAGCTTCCGATATCGTAGTAACCGCAGCCTTTAGGAGTTCCCCACATTAGATTCTGTGCGGGATTGTCCACGATAACCGCATTCGAATCCAAAGCGTCGTAACGATAAACATCGACAACTGGGCCTCGAAGATTTCCATATTCAGTTCCCGCTCCCATGACACAGGTCAAAAGATTATAGGGTAGGATTACGACTTTCCGCTCGCCACTGTCAGTAACGCTCTGGGAATAGAAGAACGCATAAGGATCCGAAGCGCCATGCGCCAAAGTGATAGGCTCTGAAGCCACGGAATCTAATTTGCAAATCGGGACCGCACTATCGTCGCCTTCCCGATACGAGTAAAATTGGAAGTGCTGAAGTCCCGAATTATCGGTCGTCGTTACTACGCTATACAGACGACTTCGCAGTAATCCCGCAATCGGGGCGTCCCAGAACAGTGGCTTCACATTATTTAAATTTAGATATTGATGCCAACCGCCGTTGTCCTTAGTGTCCAAAATCCATCCCTTACTGGCGGTCAGAACATATCTTTGAAGGGGATCAAGGACCTGCGAAATAGGTAACTTCGACGAACCAAATTGAGTGGCTTGACTGTAACTGTTCCCGTCAAACCCTAGGCCATAAATATCGTTCTGCGAATTTCTAAACACTATCGAATTTGAATCTTCGCGATAAAGAAACTCCTTTACTCCCCCACCCGCATTCACTGAAGTAACTTTGTATTTTAAAGTCGCCGAAATATCGTTCATGGGTTGAGGACCGATGCCACCACAGTGAAACTGCACCGCTTGGGAGCGCAATGGCAGAAAAAGGGCGAGCAGGACGGGTGCAAAACGTCTCCAGTTGAAATTCACAAGTCCTCCTCTAGGGTTTCGACCTCAGGAACAAGACGGTATCCTCCCGCCTCCGTCGTAATGGCCTCTTTGGGAAGGCCCAACTGAATGAGACGCTTACGAAGCGAATGGACGTGATAATAGATCAATTTATCGTCTCGCTTAGCGTCATACGATCGGGAGTAAAGACTTTTCACAATGAATGCCTTATCAAGGTAGCCGCGCTTGGCGAGTTGAACCATTAGATTATCGGATGGAGTCTTCGCGTTCAAAGACAAACTCTTGGCTTCGTAAGTTAACTTCCCTTTTTGTCGCACTCCATCGATCACAAGGACTAATTTACCGAGCTCTTGGTCGCCACTTAGCATTTTCTCCAACCCTTCGAGCTGATTTCGCACGAGCTTAAAATTCTTTCCTTCAACACTAGCGCGAATTTCATCGAGGAGTCGACTGGCATCCGCTTCTCGTCCCTGTTGCGCATAAACGTACACCAGCGGTACTTTCGCGGAGAAGTGGGCGTACCAATTGCCTTCATTCTCGGGCAAATTTAATACCCGCAGCAATATGGTTTCGGCTTCGGAAAAACGCTTTTCGTAGACCAGAACCACCGCGCGCCATACTTCAAGAAGGGCTTGCAGCTCGGGATCCTCTAAATCATCGATAGAATCGATGAGTCTACGGCACGCCGCAACATCCCCGTGAACTCGATCGTAATAGTTCGCCAAAGACATTTTAGATCGGGCGTGAAAAGCTTTGGCGTCTGGATTTCGGATAATGTCTTCGAAGAGTTTTTTCGCGGCCTCGTACTTGGGCTCTTTTTGGCAGAGATAGATAACTCCCAATTGGAAACTAACGGCAATGTCTTTTGACTTCTCGTGTAATTTTTCAAGAGCGGCGAGGTAGAAATTAAGTTCGGAGTCTTTGCCGAGCTCCATCAATATTCGAACGAATAGACTAATGTTTTCGGCGTGTTCTTTTTCAGGCTGGAAGGGAAGCCTATCGTAGTAGCGGCGAAGGATATGGTACGCTTCAACGTATCGCGTTGAGTAAGCGTAGACCCTGGCTTGCTCGAGATTTTTTTTTAATTTTAAGTCCATCAGTTGCGAGAGTGACGAGAAACAAGAGAAAGACGAGAGAGAAAGTCGCGCTTCTTAATGATAACTAATTTTTTAAACGAAAGCGCGACATTTATCCCTTACGGAATACGGCGCTAAGGCGCTGC
Source organism: uncultured delta proteobacterium (assembly GCA_963778115.1). Classification (GTDB taxonomy): domain Bacteria; phylum Bdellovibrionota; class FAC87; order UBA2466; family UBA2466; genus JBBQIT01. The sequence goes on along the minus strand of CAVZSV010000008.1, from coordinate 13,733 downwards.
GTCACTCCTTAGAAGCGATGAACTACGGTGAGCTGAGCCGAAAGCGGGACATTGGCGTCACGAAGAGGTGCGGTAAGAAGCAGATTTGCGTCGGTAGAACGACTAAAGAGGTGAGAAATGCCGGTCTGCACCAAACGACCGTGAGCGGGATAATTTACCGTAACAGCGGGCTTTCCCTTGCCGGTGAAAAAGGTGACATAGTAGGCCAAGTCTTCGTCATAACCTCCTGACAATGCCCCTCCCATTAATCTAGGGTGAAAAAAACCCGAGTTCACGAGTTCTGAGTAATATTCCAAACGGACGTTGTCAGAAAGCACGTCGTAGTCGAAACGCACTCCTCCGGTCTGCCTCTTAGGTGCGTCCATTTCCCGCGCATGGCGAGCGGCGGCACTAATCGGATGCATGTCTACCACCGACGCATGGGACTGCGCTAAATACGCCGCTATCATCCGCTGTACGCGCAGGCGAACTACCTGTGCGGCTAGTTGGGAGCGTGCGTCTCTCTCCTCCAACGCGTTGCCGGTAAAAGGTCTGTGCATTAAAGTGTGTTCGTAGCCCCACTTCAAAGGAATGTGGCGGCGCCGGTTTCCGGGTAATCCCCACCGATCGTGATAGAGCTGGGTAATGGTGATGTCGGCCTGTTGAACATACTTTTCATAAAAAGTTTCCGACAACTGACCCAAATTCGTGAGCGGTGACTTTCCCCGCGATAAAAAAAATCGGGAAAAGTTCTTGGCAGCAAGGGGAGAAGGTATCAATGCCGCGAACAAAGAAAGAAGGGCGCCCCCTAAAATTGCTTTTCTTTTCAAATGACTGTACACAAATGCCACAAAAAAAATTGGCTCCCAAAGATAAACGGATAAGAGATCCTTAGCACTATTTTTCCTTCCACGCTACTTCAGAACCGAGTACCAAGATTTCAGCTTCGCATGGCCTCAAGCTCCGCCCAGCGAGCGTATAAATCATCCACTTGGCTTTGAAGATGGGCTATCTGCTGGTAAAGAGAGGCAAGTTTGGCGGCATTGCTTTGATGATGAGGCTGCTCGGTCTCCCCTTGAAGTTCCTTCAGGCGAGCTTCGGCCTGTTGAATCCTTCCCTCCATTTGACTCAATTCCCGAGTTTCCTTAAATCCCAGTTTCTTCCCACCCGGTTTTTTCTTTTCGACGAAATCCGCGCTAATAGTAGAGGAAGTCGCTTTCGAGACGTTCTCGCGATTGGCACGCCAGCTCTCCCACTGACTCAGCCCGGAAAAATGCGTAAGGACATCCGAACCGTCAGAGGGAAAGGCCACTATTTCGGTGGCGACCTGATCAAGAAAATAGCGGTCATGGGTGACCAAAAGAATAGCTCCATCAAAATCCACCAAGCAGTCTTGCAGAACATCTAAAGTCTCAACATCGAGATCGTTAGTCGGCTCATCAAGAACGAGAACATTAGCCTCTTCCAACATTAACTTTGCGATAAGCACCCTACTCTGTTCGCCTCCCGAAAGGTGCTTCACTGCCATGTCGATCTGCTCTTTGCGAAACAGAAAGCGATCCAGATATCCGTTAATATGAGTGGGACGTCCTCGGTAGATAACGCTATCACCGTGAGGGCAAACCGCCCTCTTAAGGGTTATCGTGGGATCTAGGGTTTCCCGATTCTGTTCGAAGTAGGCAACCTTCAAGTGCTCCGAACGTCGGACATCTCCTGAATCTTGTTCTTCTCGGCCCAAAAGCACGCGAATGAGAGTAGATTTCCCCGAGCCATTATTCCCCAAAAGACCGATTCGACTCCCGGGGCCTATAAATAGATCAAGATTTCGAAAGAGTTTTCGATCGGCATAGCTCTTTGAAATCTGGATGGCCTCGATCAGCCGTTTTGGTTTCTTATCAGAGGACTGGAAATCTAACTTCGCCGTCCGGTTCTGATTTCGAAAGGTCAACTCCTCGACCTCATTCTTCAAAGTCTCGGCGGAATCGATGCGGGCCTGCTGCTTAGTCGTACGAGCCTTGGGCCCTCGCCGGAGCCACTCCGTTTCACGCCGTAGCTTGTTTTTGAGTACCGTCTCCTCCCGCTGCTGGAGTGAAATGAGTTCTTCTTTGCGATCGAGATAGGTAGCGTAATCTCCACGCACATTGAGTAGCCCCTGAGGATTTCTCCGATCCAACTCTAAAATGCGGTTGGCCACTCTCTGCAAGAAAAGCCTGTCATGCGTTACGGTAACCGTGGCAAAAGCGGCGCGTGCCAAAAAAGATTCCAACCAGACGATACTTTCGATATCCAAATGGTTAGTGGGTTCATCTAACAATAGAAGATCGGGCTCTTTTAGAAGCTCTTTCGCCAGGGCCACCCGCTTCTTCCAACCTCCGGACAACGTTCCCACCGTTTGATTAGAAAACTCCGAGAGTTCAAATGTGGAAATAAGCTCCCCCGCTAGCGCCATCCGACCGCTATCGTGTTCGCCATCCAATCCTTCAAAGATAGCTTCGTCGACGGTAAGTTGAAGGGGAAGTACCGGCGTTTGCGTCAAATGGCCAAGCCTAAGCCCTCGTTGAAAAGAGAGTTCTCCTTCGTCGACCGACTGTTCACCTGCTAGCAGTTTCAGTAGCGTTGATTTCCCAGCACCATTGGGCCCTATAAGCCCAATCCGCTCCCCGGACTCCACAACAAAGTTCAGCCCTTCAAAGAGGGGCCTTGCCCCAAAAGTCTTTTTGATTTGTCTGGCACTAACTAGGATGGACACCGCAATAAACTATCGATTTATGGGAAAAATGCTAGGAGAGAATTGAAATTCTTGCAGGTTAAGACCTACGCTTTGCCACGTCGCTTTGCTCCTGCCAATGACGAAACGTAGTCCGACTCATTGAGAGGCGAAGCCGAAGGCAACCTATAGATCAAAAGAGGCGGTAACCTAATCATTTCTCCGAATCGTTCAACCGATTTTCTTTCACAGCCACTTTCACTTCATAGGTCTTTCCCGTTTGCTCGTCCTTTGAGGTAATCGTCGCAAAGCGCTCCTGACCAAGTAGCGTTATAAACTGGTTCCTGCGCGGTTTTTCGCTTCCCTCGCCCGCCACTTCTACGGTGGTTCGAACCGCCCCTTCTTTCTGGTCCGGCTCTACTTTCACCTTAACGCTTCTTTTTCCCTCTTCTTTTGTCACCCAGTTACAGCAAGGAACGACTAGCGTGTCTTTAGCCGTGGTGCCGTCGGGAAATTGGAGTTCCAGTTTTAATTCGTACGAATGCAGACCAAATGCGGTGAGAGACGTTAAAAACGAAATACCGCAGACGACTCTTCCAAGATTTTGCTTTAGCACTTTCATGGCCCCTCCGGTTCCAAAATGGTAGCAGACTCGACATCTGAAGGCTAATAACCAATGCAATTCTAATAAGATAACCGACTCACCGCTCCTAACCAAGTCTTAGCTGGCAATCCGAACGCCGAATGAGTTATGAAGCCGTCGACTCAAGGAGGTTTACGTGAAAGTTTTACTATCACTTTTTGTTTTTATGACGTCCGTTTCGGCGATATCAGCCCCCACTCGATTTCAAGATGTCCATTCGCTCCTCGATAAAGCGAAACTTGCGTTCTTTGCCGAATTTAGCCCGAATGCCGTTGGCCTTTTTAAATTCCAGCCGTGGGCTCGGGAAGGTTATTCCGTTCAATTCATCAAGACCGGAGTTCTTGCCGACGGAAGTACTCTCACCTGTCGCTTTGATGACGAATATCTGTCCGAAAAAGATTTGCTCAGCGCAGTCACTTTTGAAAACGTGGTGCCGCCTCCAACCCCACTCTCCGAAGGCCACGGTAACTTTCGTTTCATTGCCTCTCAATCACGACGAAACATTCAAGAAACATCGTTCAAACGAGTTCACTCCACCAAAGAATGTGTCGAGTGGGGCTTTGATAGTGACGGTGATGAGAGATGTGTAAAAGAAGGTCGTATTTTAAGTACTACCGCCATCGTTTACGTTCCGATCGAAGGCTTTAGAAAAGATCGAGGACAGAGCTACTTCAGCTGTTCCACGACGATCCCCGGCGATCGGCCAGGACTGGATATTTCGTATAGCCAGTTTAGGGAATTGATGGCGGGACAAGTAGAGTTGAAATAGCAGTTACCTAGTGAAAACCTGCGCGTTCAATGCCGCGCTGGATATCAGGACGAGAAGTGAAAAGATCCCAGGGGGAACCTTCCCCCTGTAAATCGGCGATAGCAAGGTATAGCATTCCTACGGTGATTCCGATCACATCGGAATCGATCCATTTGCGATCTAAATTAATGCTGTCGGCGAAACCGTATTTGCCTATTAAAGATTCCGAAGCTTGAGACCAAGCGACAGTGTCATCCAGAATGCCTGGATAAAAAACACTCGAAGCCAGCGCACAATCCAAACATACCGTTCCGTTTTCCGAGTCAGGAGCAAAAGCTTCGTAGCCATCCGGAGAGTCTCCCGCACTGAGCCCCCAAAAGCCTTTCTCATAGGTGAGGTAGCGTTTGGCGTTCGACAGGCAATGCTCGCGAGAGAAATAGGAAGCGTGGCGAGAGTTTTCAAAGTAATTGGCGAAAGCGTCTCGCTTTTGTCTGAGATCCATAAAAATTAAAGAATACTGGTGAATAAAGAGCGGCTCTTTGGCGCCCATGACGGGGCGGCCATTGATGTCATTGATAGGATCGCGTTTCCATGCCGACCAACTGGCCGCGGGCAGAGGGTGTTTGCTCTTTCCTAACCCTAAAACATAAAGCAGCATCTGCTCGGCATAGGTGTCCCATTGCGAAGAGAGATAACCTGTCTCGGGGAGCCATCCAAGGGAGAGAGTCAGTTTGGTAGGATTAGTTCCCCCATCGGTACGCATGGTCTCGAAATCGACATCTTCGTAAATCTTCTCCGCTAACCGGGAAAGGGGGGTATCCGGGAATACCGATGCCGCGTATAAAGCGCCTGCTAAAAACCAGGCCGTATCAACGGTGGAAATTTCGCTGTCGCCGTACCGCTTTCCCGTCGAGATATCGACGAAATGGTAAAGCCAACCCGCCCGCTTTTCTAATTTTTCATCGACCGTTCGAAGAGTTTTTAGCACCATCGAATAGGCATCTGCCCTTTTCATCGAGCCAGTCGCCGCCGCATGCGAAAGAATGGCGAGTCCGAACCCCGTGGCCGCAATGGAGGCCATTTGATAGATACCCGAATTGGGAGTTGGCTCGAAATTTCGCGCTCTGTCTCGGATGAGCCCCGTCTGCGGATCATAATTATCTATAAAGTAGCTAAGGGCCTTACTCTGAATTTCTCTTGGAGTAAGAGGTGCCCTTTCAGGCACAGCTCCGCCGAAACTTGAGGCGACCCAAGTCAGAAGCAGAAGTAAGCATCGTCTCATTTTGCCGGAGAGATCTTCCCAGACATCAACCGCATCCCCGTTCACGGGAAGCGCAACGCCACCACTGAGAGTTCCCGCGACTGGCCCAAGGCGCGAGTTAAGCGGACCCCACCGGTGAATGGCTTGGAACGATGCGGGAAGGCTTAATCCCCCATCGAACGTCAGTTGAATGTTTCGAGCGCCTCCCGCGAAATTTTCGACAAAAAGCAAACTACTTCCGCCGTCTGTCGATGCGCGTACCCAGGCGTGAACGTAAGGAGCAGAGTCACTGGTTTTGACTTGAACAGAAGGATTAATTCCCGCAGTCTTTAGAAGCCCTTTAAGCATTTGAAGAGTCGCAGGAACCGTCGCGTCCGTCTCGTATTGAGACGTATTCCATACGGCCGCGGGATCGGTAGCAAAATATTTTACCGAACTCGAAGCCGGTAATGAGGAAGACGAGGTTCCAAACATCGCCACTACTCCTCCATCCTTAATGAATTGGGTCAAAAGCTGCTGGGTGTGTGAACTTAGATATCCTGGATATGAGTATACTATAAGACGATATTTTTTGGCTAATTCGGTGCTTTCGAGAGTATCCAGGTATCTGACTTCCGAAACCACTCCGGCTTCGCGAAACGCTCCGAATAAAGCCGCGGAATCCGTGGAAGCCGCGTTCAAAGCGTCGTTCGATCCAGTACCGGGAATGGGGTATTGGGCGTGCGCATCATGAGCAATCAGCACCTGCGAGGGAGAGTTTACGGTAGCCATCAAACGAGCTCCAAGGCCCGAATCGAGAGCTTGCCCTAAACTTTGCAGCAAGGGGTAAGATTCCGTCGCATTCATGTCCTTGTCTAACGGGGCATCAAAATGAAGTTCGGTGTCGTTTTTTTCCAACCCAGACCAATTATAACCCTCGTGAAAATAATAGATCGTCTGTGCTTTCACTCCGGAGCCCATCAGATCCGCGTACGAATGTTGGCGGGTATTGAGAGTTACTACGACGGGAGGAAACCACCCTCCCACGGTCTCGGTCGTCATCACCCACTGTCCTAAATTCCCAAAAAACTGATCGTGAGCACTTGCAATCAAAAGCGCATCGTGCGGAGCTTTCATCGGCGTATCCATCGCGGGAAATGCCGTTTGCCCGACCGTTTTCGGATAGATATTCATCGTCGTCAAAGTCCCATCGGACTTTTCTCGGTAATCCAATCGAGGAAGTAGCCCCTTATCAGGTGCATTAAACGAATCACAGCTGGTAAACAGCACCTGCGAATCCGAAAGGCCTGCCGTCATCCATGCCTTTTTTAAAAACTGATAGTAATCTCTGATCTCAACGTCATGAAAATGGAACCAATCGTAGTGCCACGCTGGACTATTGATCGTGACATCCGTAGCGGCTTTGGGAGGAGGAACTTCGCTAAAAGAGGTTAACCCAGTTCCATAGGCGGTATTTAACGCCGCTATCGAAGCGTATTTTTTCGACAGCCACTGTCGGTAGCGGGCGATGGAGGTGTCGCTGTAATCTCTTTCGTAAATGCTATCCCAAAAATAGTTGGTCTCATTATCAATCTGTAAAAATACGCCAAGCTTTCCAGGCCCGACAAAATCCTTCAAGACGTTTTGGTAAAGCTCGTTAAACCACTTTTGCACATAAGCCCGATAGACAGGACTGTAGAACGCTGCTGTCTTAGGCTTTCCCTGAGTCTGGGTTACTGCAAGAGCTTCCGGATGGTTTTGCAAAAACCACAAAGGAATAGCGCCAAACCCCGTGGGGCCCCACTCTGCATTGATGTACGGCCCCGGTCGAAGCATGGCGTAACGAATGCCCCGGCTTTCCACCATGTGCAGAAAAGTCTTGATGTCTCTAGAAGGATAGTCGGGTTTTCCGTCGTTATCGGCATCTAAATGACCATCGAAATCGAAAACACCTTCCCGAGGCTCGTGAAAGTCCCACGGAATATAAAGGCTCACAACATTCATATGAGCTTGCTGGACTTTATCCAGTAACCGATTCCAAAGATCGATGACTTTCGCGCGATCGACGTTGCGCTCGGACCCGCCTCGCGCCCTGAAATATTGGGTTTCGGCACCGAACAGATAGGGCAATGCCACCCCGTCCACGGTGATATTAGTTTCCGATAGATCGATGTGGCCCGCGTAGCTGGGAGCCACGCAAACAAAAACCAAAACGAATGCAAACAGAAATCTCATTTTTCCCCCTAACCCATTTCCCTATGTGACAGTTTCGGGTAACGCTGGAACGCTGCGCAAGGGACGAGGCGTCATGCCATTTGTTTTTTCATCACCGAAAAGAGGGGCATTACCGACGAGAGGAATGATGGGACCGTTAAAATTTGGAACTTCTCTGAATCACATATAAAATGACCTTTGATTCGTTTTGCTGCGAGAAGGGAAAACTTCCATGGCAGGACTTTCTAACACTTCCTTTAGAGACCCCGACGGATACGTTTTCGAGTCCGAAGGCATTCTCTATCGACACGTAAGCTTCCGGTACCGAAGCCATTACGATCACTTGATGCAGTCGGGCCTTTATCACCGACTTGTGGACGAAAAGCTAATGGTTGCCCACCGGGAAGAGACGGCAATCGCTAGCCCCGATGCTTACCGAGTGCTTCGAGCGGAGCGGATTCCCTTTATCTCTTATCCTTTTGAATGGTCTTTTTCTCAATTAAAGGACGCGGCATTACTTACGTTACGCATTCAAGAGATTGCACTCGAACACGCAATGACGCTTAAGGACGCTAGCAGCTATAATGTCCAATTCCGTCAGGGAAGACCCATTTTTATCGACACCCTCTCCTTTACCAAACGAGAATCCGAAACGCCCTGGAATGCCTATCGACAGTTTTGTCAGCATTTTTTGGGGCCTCTGGCGATCTTAAGTTACTGCGACATACGGTTTAATCAGATGATGAGAGTCTATCTTGATGGGATTCCCATCGATCTGGCGGCAAAACTATTACCCAAGAAAACCTTCTTCCGGTTCGGGTTACTCCTTCACATCCATCTAAACTCGGCGTCCCAAAAGAGGCTCGCCCAGCGCGCGAATAAGACAAAATCGATTCCCAAAATGAAGAAAGAATCTCTGGTGGGGATGATTCACCACCTAGCGTCCACGATAGAAAAGCTAGAATGGAGGCCCAGCCATACCGCGTGGCTTAATTATTATTCTCAAACCAATTATTCGGATGCCGCTTTTGCCAACAAGAAGGTCCTGGTATCTCAGTTTCTCGACGCCATTAATCCCCTGCCACGACTACTTTGGGATTTAGGATCCAACAATGGACTGTTCACGGATCTGGCGACCGAAAAGGGAATTACCACCATCGCTATTGATAATGATCCAGGCGCCGTAGAGGCCAATTACCACCGGGGTGCTTCGTCTCACCATTGCAGCCTTCCCTTAGTCATGGACTTAACCAATCCCACGCCTTCTATCGGATGGGCAAATCGCGAGCGAATGTCTTTGCTGGAGCGAGGACCTGCGGACGCTGTTCTAGCACTCGCCCTGGTTCACCATTTTGCCATCGCTAACAACACTCCTTTCGATAAAATCGCCGATTTCCTAGCGCAAGCCTCTGAATTTCTAATTATCGAATTTATTCCCAAAGAGGATTCGCAAGTTCAAAAACTTCTTGCCGGCAGAGAAGATATTTTTACTGAATACGATCAACTTCATTTCGAAGCGGCGTTTGGCCGAAGATTTGTGACTCAGAAAAAGACGGCAATCATAGGTTCGCTAAGAACGCTCTACCTCATGCGACGAAAAGCTAGGACCACCGCCCGAGTCCGCCATGATTTCGCTTTTGAAGCCCCTTTACCGAAGAAAGAGTCCGAGTTTCTCCAGTAAGCTTCTTGGGAAGCGTCTCCCACAAGATGACAACTTTCGTTTTCAAATGGTTTGTCTTTTCTGTTCTTTGCGCAAGTAGCTACGCCAAAGATCCCATTGCGCTCTTTGTGGAAGTCGCCAATCAAAATACGCCTTCGCCTGCCCAGCTGAAATGGAACCCGGACGGCTCGGCCGAGATTGTCCAAACCGACACCGGTCAATCATTTTCCGTTGATAGCGCTACCGCTTCCGCTATCACTAGACTTAGTGAAGCCCCCGATGGAAAGTATTTCCGCGTCGGCCGCAACAACGGCGGATATTCCGGAGCTAATCTTGTCAGAGGGAAGGAGCGAATTCGGGTGGTCCAGTATCGTTCCGATGGCGGCAAAAGTGTGAGAGTAAAAGTAGGGTTTCGTATCGCTGACGGCTTGGGGGCGTTCGAAGATAAATATTCGCTGGTGGATGTAAATCAGCCCCTCACCGAATTCGATCCCCAAGTTTTGCGTCGAGTGCGATCGGTGGCGCAGTTTGGCCGCGCCACTCAGGTGGCCACCTTTGTTCAGCAGGTGGGGCCCTTAGGCATCGCCGAAATGATTCCCCTGTACCATTTGGACCATCCTCCTGGCAGTGAAGTGGGAAAAAAACCAGACATCTTAATTAGAAAATTTAAACTCCCTATCAGTACCTTTGTCCTGGGTCTCAACGATGAAGTTTATCAACAAGCCCGTGGTCAAGATCCCTCCGATTTGGAAACGACAAGTTCTATAGGAAATCTAGCCATCTTTGGTTACATCGACCCGTATGGGAAACAACCCACTGCCCATCTGCGGGGAACCACCGTCTTGAAGGGCAATGTCAGAAACGCTCGAGTCGCCCAACAACTCCTGGACCTATGCGGCGAAGCCTTTATCCAGGCTAACGCGAAACAATAGCCCCCCTTTTTCTTCGCTCTTATCCTAATAAAGAACCCACTTGACGCTTCGCCTTATACCCCCGTAAGCCTGCAGTTACCAAGAAAGGGATCGGGGTGGGACCTCTGTTGGTTATCTGCCGCGAACCCTTACTAACAGTGAGGTAGTTTTATGAGGCTAGCAGCATTTCTTGCAGCTACAGTGATGGTTATTGGTCAAATTGCAGCCGCCAACGGGTGGGAGTGCGAAGGTAAAAATAGCACCTACGAAGTTAGGGTCTATAACCATGTAAAAAATAATGCCACCAAAGTTCCCGCTACTGTCCTAGTCACTCGCGGGGGAGAATTCGTAGCACTCGCTAAAGAGATCGACGTTGCAACGCAACCTAGCGAATTCACAGGCCCCAAAACCGAAAGCGGCCAACAGAAGGTCTACACCGTGGTGGATTTCGCTTACACCAGCGAAGTCCTAAAAGACCTCAAAGGGCTTACGCTAAAAGTAAACGGAAATCCCGACAGCGAGAAACTGGAATACAACACTCCCCGAGCCGCCGAACTCGTCTTGGATTCGGCCAAGGGAGTCGATCAAAAGCTCACTTGCTATTACTATCTCAAGGGCGAACGTCAGAAAGAAAATAAATAAAATCTTCTGACTAGATCTCGCTTAAAAAGCCCACCGCTCATAAGGCGGTGGGTTTTGTTTTTGTGACGAAAAAAAATGCTCACGCCCAGGTCTAAGTCTTAAGTTCAGGTTCATTTCGGTGTTCCAGACTATGGTAAAGCCCATTCTGACGTTTACTTAGACTTGAACATAACAGGTGAACTTGAACTCTCACGTACCCTTGGGCGTGGGAGGCTAAACAAGGAGGCTGTCCTAGGCGCAAACGCTAAGTCACAGAATTCATTGAAAGGTAACCCATCGCCTGATAAAAAGTCCCGATGGGGAAATATGATGCCGGGCTTTTGGAGCGATTCGGAACCAGTATCGATCGAGCACGCCGCTACAGTTCGATGCTATGGCGAGTCACGGCCCTCATGGCCAAAGGGGCTTTCTTAGTCAATGAACGTCGCAGACTTATCGCAAAACTAGGCGAAGACGTTTATGAACGGATTCAAAGCGGGGAGCTTAAGCATGAATCGTGGGAACCCTTAGTGCATCAGCTGGATCGACTCACAAAGAAAATTGAAATCGAAGAGATGTTAGTCAGAAATGCGCGCTTCGGCAGTTCATCGCGAGCCACTCCCGAATCGAGTCCGCTAGAGGAAGTGGTGCCCTAGCTTTGGAATTTCAATTCTTCGACGCAACGAGGTAAACGAAGTTATGTTCTACTGGACGGAAGATCAGCGACTACTAGCCAAAACCGTACATGATATGGCGTCCGCGGAGCTAGCGACACAAGCAGCCAGTCTCGACGAGACCGAAGGATGGAACACTGCTGCCTTTCAAAAAATCGCGTCGCTGGGATTGTTGGGAATTACGGTATCAGAAACTTACGGTGGATCCTCTTTGGGCGCCTTGGAAGCCACCCTAGTGATGGAAAAACTCTCCGAAGCCTGCGCCTCGACGACGTTAAGCTATTTGGCCCATGCTATCCTCTGTGTGAACAACATTCACGAAAACGCGTCCTGCGAACAAAAGCAAAAGTATCTTCCTCGTCTTATCTCAGGAGAATGGACCGGCGGTATGGGCATGACGGAACCCCAAGCAGGAAGTGACGCTTTGGGAATGCAAACTAAAGCGGTCAAGCGAGGAGATAAATACATTCTCAATGGGACCAAAACCATGATCACCAACGCACCCATCGGAGATGTGTTCGTGGTTTATGCTAAGACAGGGCCCAGCAAGAAAGATATTTCTACTTTCATCATCGAAAAAGACTTTCCAGGTTTCCGAGCGGGCAAAAAATTACACAAGATGGGAATGCGAGCTTCTCCCACGGGGGAACTCATTTTCGACAACTGCGAAGTCCCCGCGACCAATTTAGTGGGGAGTGAAAACTCTAGTGTCGCGCACATGATGAAGAATCTAAATATTGAGCGCATCACTATTTCAGGATTGTCTCTAGGAATAGCTTCGGCGACCCTCGCCTACGTCACAAAATATGCTCAGGAGCGAAGTCAGTTTGGATCCCCTATCGCCGAGTTTCAGCTCATTCAGGACAAAATTGCCAATATGGCAACTCAACTCGATGCGGGCCGAGCCATCACCTATGCGGCAGCCGCAAGCTACGATAGAGGAGATCGTTCGATGACTCTGGGCGCAAAAGCTAAACTTTTCACCGCCCCCATGGGGACCCAAGCCGCTCTCGACGGAATTCAGATACTTGGAGGCTGGGGTTACATGAAAGAGTATCCCGTAGAACGTTACATGCGGGATGCCAAGCTTTTGGAGCTGGGCGCTGGAACCAACGAAGTAATGCGCATTATTATCGCTAAACAACTATTGGGGCTAAGAGGTTAATTTCCGTGCCGCTCGCTTTCTTCTCTGACATGCCTCCCGAAGAGCGTGACATTCGCCGCAAAACGGCAGAACTTGTAAACCAATGGGTTCGTCCCACTGCCATCTCCGACGATAGAGACTGCCGATTTCCGCAAGAAGCTTTTCACACGATTGCCAAAGAGGGGCTGGTGGCAGTCGCCGTTCCACAAGCCTATGGAGGCCTGGGCCTCTCCTCGCAATGTTATTATGCGGTTCTTGAAGAATTAGCCCGCGGCTCGGTGGCGCTTTCGATTACGGCTGGTGTGACCAACCTCACCGAAGGAGCCCTTATTAACTTCGGAACGGAGAGCCAGAAGAAAGCCTTTCTTCCCCGGCTGACTCGAGGAGAGTGGCTAGGAGCTTTCTCCTTATCCGAACCACAATCGGGGTCGGATGCAGCGAGCCTGACGCTAAGTGCTAAGAAAACTAATGGCGGCTATCTCTTAAACGGCACCAAAGTTTGGTGTAGCAATGCCGGTATTGCCGATCTCTATTTAGTGATGGGCCGAACCGGAAGCGAGAGGTATCGCGGGATTAGTTCTTTCTTAGTGCCCAAAGACACCCAAGGCTTTCGTGTCGGCAAACTCGAAAAGAAATTAGGTCTTCGAGCTTCCACACTCGCTGAGCTTATTTTCGAAAATGCGTTTGTTCCTGAAAGCAATCGTCTGGCCGATGAAGGGCAAGGATTTATTGTAGCGCTCAGCCAATTAGACTCCGGCCGCATTGCTATCGGGGCCGCGGGAGTGGCCGTTGCGGTTGAAGCGCTCGAACGAGCGTGGCGATTTGCGGCGCAACAAAAGTTACTTGGCAACACGGCATCGGAATGGGGTAAAGAGGCACTGACCGATTACTTCGCTTTGGCCCAAGGCATTCGCAATCTCATCTCTCAAGCCGCACGGATGAGGGATCGAAAGGAAGTCGTGACCGTGATAGCCTCTCAAATTAAGCTACTGGCCAGCGATCTTGCCGTTCGCACGGCCAGTGAAGCCATCGCTTTTATGGGGCCCGAAGGGGCTGCCGAGGAATTCGAAGTCGAGCGACTACTTAGAGATGCTAAGGCCCTTCAAATCGTCGAAGGGACCAATCAAATCCAACGAGAGATCTTAAAGCGTGAGATGGATCAGATGATGAATGGAAGATGATAGTCCTATGA
>CAVZSV010000007.1:0-550618 GCA_963778115.1 uncultured delta proteobacterium | reverse complement strand
CCGCCCGGGATCGGGCAGCCCGCCCGGTGGCCGAAATGCCGCCGCGGGCGGCAACGACATGATCACCGCTTTCGCGAACGGGCTGTCGGGCATTGCGGCCAGACCCGTCGCGACCAATGCGCCCCAATCGTGACCGATCACCACATCGTGCTCGGTGCCACCCGCGGCCGCACGTACTCGCAGGGCGTCGTCCATCATCGCGCCTCCGTGATAGCTGCCGTCGGTCGGGATCGACGACGGCGCGTACCCGCGCATGAACGGGGCGACGACGCGCCAGCCCGATTCGACCAGCCGAGGCGCGATCTTGCGCCAGCCGTAGGCGGTGTCGGGGAAGCCATGCAGGCACAGCGCGATCGGCGCGTCGGGCGAACCCCAGGTCAGGGCCCTTACGTCTACAGGGGGTCCGGGAACGTCGATCCAGCGTGGTTCCGTCATCCGCCTTGCTCACTCCTGTTTGGCTGCGTCAGCAAGGGCAAACCTAACCTGCACGGGGCAAGGCTGGTCATATCTGCTGGCCGCCGAACTGCGAAGCGTAGGCATTGATTGCGTCGATATAGACCTTCTCCAGGGGCGCCGATTGCGCGACGAGCGCAGGCATCTCGGAGACGTTGTGGCCGCAGGAGCTTGGACCTGCGCACGACATCGTGTCGAGTATTGGCGACCAGGCATTCGTGGCGTTCCGTAGAGCGGTTTGCACCGTAGGGCTGTAACAGCCGAATAGGGCTGGATCATCGATCATCTTCAGGTCTGTGAAGATCTCGCTGTAGAGCATGCCTCCCGCAGCGCCAGCCGCCTTCATGTCGTTCGCGGCCACCGCCGCGTCGTAGACGCTCAAGTCTTTCTTCAGGGTCGTAACCAGTGCCGCCGAGTACTGGTTCTGATAGAACTCGGGCGACGCATCACGTTCGGGTTTGCCGCCCGCCGAGCATGTGGTGTCGGCGTGAGCCGCAGGCATTACCCAGACGATCCACGACGCCACCATCGCGCCAACCACTGCGGTTCTCATCGGTCCACCTTCCAGACGACGTCCACGAGTCCGGATTGAAGCTACGCGAACCCGACCGGCACGGGTAGATCGTCACCCGCAGTCGCCGACATTCAGCGCGGCCACCTGCGGCGCGGTCGGCTGTGGCGCCACGATGTTGGTCCGCTTGATTGCCCGCCTCCGGTGGCAACGTCGGCCGGCATTAGCGTATAGCTGGGTACATATCCAAGATTGTCGCGGCGCATCCTTGTTCCAAAGCCGTTGCGGCCGAGAGGAGAAGCAGATGGCCCCAGACCGTCTGAGCAGTCTCGTCGGGTTGTGCGCCGCGCCGTTCACGATCGCCCTGTCGCTTCCCTCAACTGCCTTCGCCGACAGTGCGTCCTGGAACGGCGAGTACGCGATCACGTTCATGGTTGGTCCAAAGGCCGGGACCAGCATGGCAGTGGGTGATCCTGAGGGCCAGCACACCGAGACTTACGGATTCCGATCAAGCTGTACGAGCGGAAAATGCGTCGCCACGATCGTCAGCGGCCCTCCGCCGAGCAATCCGACGGTTCCGCAACCGGTGAAATTCACCTGGGACGGGTCGTCCTGGACGCAAGTCAGCGATTTTCAATGGGACTGCATGATGCCCGACACCACGATCCAATGGAGTCCGGCCCGATCCACTGTGCGCTACACGCCCGAAGCCAACGGAACACTTGCCGGCGTCATGCACACCGACATCTTGAGCGGCCCCTGCCAGGGCTGGATCGAGATGGACATGACGGCGGAGCGCGCATGACGGTATAGGTAGGACCGGGTCAACCCGATTCGACCAGTACGAGGGGCAATCTGGCGCCACCGATAGGCAGTCCGATCTCAGAGCCGCCTCATCTCGCGGGCCATGCGGGCACCTGCGAGGTAGTCGGAATGCAGACGGCCGGGATGCGGCCTGCACTCTCGGTCCCGATCGCCCGTTGGTGTCACCAGTCGAGCCAAGGAGGCGATCCAACCATTCCTGACATGCGTCGCTGAGCCAAAATTATCTGATGTAGATGACATTTGGGCACTCCATTCAGTCCAGTGGGACTGGCGTGGTCGTCCCACGAGGAAAAGCTTGGCGCAAGGACGGTTGGTGCGCACGAGTAGTCCACTACCCCATCTGCGGAGCTCGGGCACAACGCCAAACATTTTGACGGTCAAGCAAATTCGATTATTCTGTCCAATTGTGGTGAATAACAACACCATTCAGATGAATACCGGCGCCACCGCGACCCACAACGAAGGCGTCGACATGTGTCGCTGAACACATGCGATCGACAGATTCGACATTTCTGATCGCGAGGACCTCGCCGCCATCGTCTCGGGCGCTCGCCGGTCCTAGAACGCCGGACCCACCGCAATCTGGTCCACCGGGCATGCGCGTGTGAGTGCTCAAGCCACCTGGGTAACGTCAGGACGATGAGCACCGTGAGCAGCAGCCCCCAGACGGTCGAGTATTCCGGCGTCGGCGGCGTCACCCTGGTCGCCGACGAATGGAACCACGACTCGGCTGCGCCCAACCGGCCGGCGATCCTGATGCTGCACGGCGGCGGACAGAACCGGTTCTCCTGGAAAAACACCGGTCAGATCCTGGCGGACGAGGGGTACCGCGTGGTGGCGCTGGATTCCCGAGGTCACGGCGACAGTGATCGCTCGCCCGACGCGGACTATGCCATCGAGACGCTGACCGCCGACGTGATGCGCATCCTCGATGCCATCGGCCGACCGGTGGTGCTCATCGGCGCGAGCATGGGCGGGCTGACCGGCATCCTCGCAGCTCACCGTGCCGGCCCCGTCAAGGTGACCCGATTGGTGCTCGTGGACGTGGTGCCCCGATTCGAGAAGAACGGCAGCGCCCGCATTCGCGATTTCATGCTCAGCGGCCTACACGGTTTTGAAACGCTCAATCAGGCCGCCGATGCCGTCGCCGCGTACTTACCGCATCGGCCCAAGCCGCGCAGCCCGGAGGGCCTGAAGAAGAACCTGCGGCTGGAAATCTCACCACTCACGTGACTTATGTTTTGGACAATAAGAACGAACTTCAAATCCGTTATGAAGCCACAACCGATAAACCCACGGTTCTTAATCTTACCAACCATTGCTATTGGAATTTGGGAGGTGTTGGATCGGGCGATGTATTGAATACCGAGTTGACGCTAAATGCCGATGAATATCTTCCGACGGATAAAACTTCCATCCCACTCGGTGAACCTGCTCCGGTGAAAGGCACGGTCATGGATTTTACCAAACCAACTCCTATCGGAGCTCGCATCGGGGAGTTAAAGAAAGACCCTGAAGGGGCTCGCGGTTACGATCATTGTTATGTATTGCGGGAGCAGGGAGGAAAGCTGACCTTGGCGGCAAAGGCCTTTGATCCTAAGAGTGGACGAGTCATGGAAGTCTGGACCACGGAACCAGGTATTCAACTCTATATTGGAAATTTTCTAGACGGCGGCCCCAGAAATGGCGGATTCAAACAGCATGAAGCGTTCTGTTTGGAAGCCGAGCACTTTCCAGATTCGCCCAATGAAGCGAAATTTCCGACGACCACATTGCGACCGGGGCAAACTTACCGGCAGACGACGATTCATAAGTTTTACACAGAGCTTGCTAACGGAAAGTGATGGTCTTTAGCTCGGAGACCGGGAGTTCGCCGGTTCTCACTAGGATATGGGTAGCGGACTGGGCAAACCATCCCGAATCACTTTGCTGCCACTCTTCCATCGAAGTCGCTTGAGCTAATTCATCCCCGTTAACGTCAACTTCCGTAATACCAGTGTTCTGCGCAATCAGCTCTATCACGTTGTCTCTCGAATCCGGAGCTCCCGAGTAGGTGCCTTGAGCAGGCGCAATGCTGACCACCGTTCCCCCTTTGGAACTGGATTGTCGGATCTCAGTCGTTCGGACTTGCTGAGTGAGATATTCCGAAGTGCTTCCGTCATCTTCAAAGAGAGTAAAACTCGAAGGGGCGGCATCGGGGTACACGCGCGCCCATAGTTCGTCATGAGTGGTGCCGTCGCTTCTCAAACCCAATGCATTTTCCGTTTTATCATCGACATACATGAGCGGCAGTATCGATCCTGCCCGGGCATAGAGCGGCAGAATATACTTATTGTTAGCAAAGAGAGGAACCGCCGTTAGGGTCTGCCCCTGACTTGAGGTCCATTGGTCCGTACGAAAATCGATCCAGTTTCCTTGCGGCAAATAGACATCTGTCGTTTTTGCGCCCGCTTCCGCTACGACTCCAGCCAATAGTGAAGGGCCAATCATTTTTTCATGGGCGATCTCGCGCGTATTGGCGTCGTCTTGGAAATAATAGACGAGAGGCGGAAACACGGGCTCGCCATAGAGATTCGCTCTATGTGCTAGCGAATAGGTGTAGGGAATCAGCTGATAGCGCAGTCGTAGATTATCCAAATTGCTGTCGAGATCGCCTACGCGATCGGGTGCTGTTTCGCGACATTGGCAAAGATTCTCGGTGTGGGGTCGGCCCGGGACATCAAAGAGCATCCCGTAGGCAAACCACTGCGTGTACATTTCGTTGAGGTCTCCATTCCCAAGCGCCTCTCGATGGAATCCTCCGATGTCAGCGCCGTAGTAATCTATTCCAGAAAGCGACATGTTCATTTGCGAGTGCTGATGTGCTGCCAGATTAGGCAGATTCGATCCGATATCGCCCGACCACATGGCAGCTCCATAACGTTGGATTCCCGCAGCCCCCGAACGCGACATCATGAAGGGGCGCTTATCCGGAGAAAAGTGCTGATAGCCCTGGTAAATGCTTTGAATCCAGCGAAGGTTATAAATATTGTGAACGTCAGGGTCCAAAGGTCCCACGGCGTAGTGGGCGTCAGAAGACCAAATTTCTGGCTCTCCTAGATCCAACCAATGGCCCATAATGCCTTGATTGATTAAGGGCACTCGCTTCATCTGATGCCAAAAATCCCATACTCCCGTATTGGTCCAATCGATCATTCCCCCGCGACCCCACCAGGAGTTCTGGGTCAAATAGGCGGGATTACCGGTGCTGTCTTTCACGAGGTAGCCATTAGCGCCCAGCTCTTGATGCTCCGGAAGGTTTTGGCTGATGTAAGACTCTTCGATGGTGATGATGCCAATCCCTTGTTGATCGCGCAGAGAAGGGATTTTAGTTTCTGGCGAAGGGAAATTGGTGGTGTCCCACGTTAGTTTTCCCATGGAGCTATTATCGGAATCGGTCTGAATTCCCCCAAACCAAAAGAGGTCGAGAAAAAAACCATCGATCGGAAATAGATTGAGCCGAAGAGTGGAGAGCTTGCTCTCCATATCATCCCAATTTCGGTAGCCGTACTGAGAAACCCAGAGGCCAAACATTTTTTTGGGCGGAACTAGGGGGTGTCCCACCAGGTTCATGTAGGCCGTTCTTAGATCGGGCAGGGATTTTCCTGTGAAGAAATACCACCGGATCTGGTCGCCGTACATTTGGGAGGTCATAGGATCGGCCGTAAAATCCCATTGCTGCTGATAGACCTGATCAAGAAAAAGGGCGTAATTTTGTTTCCCAGCTCCCAGGGCATAGAGAATGGGAATTTGGGTGTTTCCGTTGGCACCCCCGTTAAAATCGTTCATCGCATTGCCGTTGAGACCGCCGAAATGGCGAATTTTTCCCATCCAATCGCCGTCTTGAACACCTGGGTTTTGAAATTCTTGGCCCAGTCCGTAAATATTTTGGGTCGTTTCGCGGGATAACGTAAATCCCTTCCAATACTGGTTTAGATTGAGGGGACAAAGCTCAGTCAGTTTCACGTTTTGAATTTTATCGGTGTAGGTGACGCAAAGAGTGCTGGTGTCGACGTCAATAGACATTGCACTCGTTTCAAGATGGCTTCCGCCTTGACCGCTACGTTTGAAATGCTTGGGGCCCGAATAATCGGTCTGGGCAACCATTGGAGTCGTATAGATGGGTTGGGTGTCCGGGGGACCGGGAAGTTTCGCAGAGAGTTCAAAGTGGGCTAAATTATCGTCTAAGATCTCGACAATAAGATACATCGTCGAAGTAGGAAACTTCACTCGAGTGACGGAGTGTTTTTTTTCTGCGGCAATGGAATTCATCGCAACCAGACTCACGAACAAAATTATTACTAAGAATAAGCCGCCGCCTTTTCTTTGATGCATTGTCCCCAATGCCCCCATGAACTCCCCCTAATCTCAATTAATTCTTATTAAAACCTTGAATATGGCTGATGAAAACAAAGATTATCGAAACCGTCTTCTTCATTGACGGATCGCGGCATTCTTGGTGATAGTTTCTGTGAGGTTGGGGGGTATCGAGTGAAGTCTTTTCATGGGTTTTTCTATTTAGTCCTTTCTTCGTTATTGCCGAGTCTTCTAGCACTGGTCCCCTCGAAGGCAGCACTGGCCGCGCCTTATACCGATCAGAATGCGGCACAAAACGTCAACTTCAACCGGGACGGAAGCGATCCTTCCAAATATTTTGGCCAGTGGCCCGGACATCAGTACTTTGCTTCCCCCAATGATTGGCGGGATGTGGGCGTTTACCAGCTCATTACCGACAGATTTCGGGATGGTGATCCCACTAACAACGAAGGAAAGTATGGCGGCTATAACGTTTGGGATGTGGGAGCTCGTCACGGGGGCGACTTCAAAGGGCTTAAAGAGCAGTTAGGCTACATCAAAGCTTTGGGCTATGACGCGATCTGGATCTCTCCGGTTTTTCAAAACCGGTACAACTCTTACCATGGCTACGGGCAGATCGATTTCACTTTGATCGACGATAGGCAAGGAACACTACAAGACTTTCGTGACATGGTTTCCGAAGCGCATCGGCTGGGGATGTACGTTATCGTCGATATCGTAGTAAACCACATGGAGAATCTCTACTATTTCGAAGGCCATCCTAATGATGGTGCCCCTTTCCATTTTCATGACGGTGAGTACAAACTGATCCCCAGAGATCCCAACGTTACGTATACGGATTTCAAAGTCGATAATACTTTCTACAACGACGGCACTTACTCTGATGTCTATGGCTATGACGGGAAGGTCTATCACGATCCAGGCCACGGCTCTTATTGGTTTAGCGATTTTCATCATAATGGTGATCTGGGCAATTACGATGACCCCTGGCAGAACCATCTTGGAAAAATTTATGGAATTTTAGATGACCTTCGCACTACGCATCCCAGAGTGCAGGACAAGATCATCGCGATGACCAAATCCCTAATTAGCTCCACGGATATCGACGGCATCCGCATGGATACTCCAATGCAGGTGCCTCTTTATTTCTTCAAGCGATGGGCGCCTGCCGTGAAAGCGCATGCTAAGAGTTTGGGGAAAAATAATTTCTTCATCTTTGCGGAATTTTATTGTCCCCGAGAACGTTCGGCTACGATGGTGGGGCGTGGACGTACCGTCGATCAATGGGGGCAACCCTATACTTTTATCGATGGGACCTATTCCATGGATGCCGGAGTGAACTACGATCTTTACTTTAAGTTCGTTAATCCCTCGATCAAAGATCAACAAAACGGAATCACTAACGCCAAAGCGGATCTCGATCAGGATCTCTTGGCGTACGATTTCTATAATCCCGTTCGTAACTCCTTTGACTATGTCATGCTTAATTTCATCAACAATCACGACCAGTGGAGAATGAACAACGCTCCCGATGGTTACCAGAAAACCCTTTTAGGGAGTTCCTTCATCGCTTTCTGGCCTGGCATTCCGCTTTTCTATTATGGAGACGAACAGAACTTCGCTACTGCCGGAAGTGGTATTGATGGGAAATCACGGGAAGACTTCATGACCAGTAAAGCATGGTTCGACTTGCCCTTTAACGGACAAACGAATGCAGCCGTGTATGACAATTTTAATATGACTCATTCGCAGTTCTTGGCCGTGCAAAAGGTGATGAATGTCCGCAAACAATATTTTGCGCTTCGTGATACCCAAGATATCCAAGAGCGTTGGGCGCAGACTAACAATACCAATGGCATCTACGCATTTACGAGAAAGTGGGGAGATCAAAAGAATTGGGCGCTAGTGGCTTTCAATACCTGGTCGGGAACGTTAAGTGCTGGCGGGTCTAGTGGTACGTTAAATACCGGTTGGAACGAAGGCGATACCATTGTGAACGCTCTTAACCCTTCCGAGCGATATACCCTGGGAGGCGGGGGGGTGCTTAGTTCTCTTTCTCTGAACGGATATGAAACTAAAGTTTTTGTCCGATCCGATAATTGGCAGCCTTTGAATCCCGCGGTGAATTCCATCTCCGTAGGGCATGACGCGGTAGTTGCTTCAGGGAATAAGGAAATTTCGCTGAGTTTTAGCGAACCGATGAATACCGATAGTTTGAAAGGAGCTGTCAGTTACGACGGCCAAAGATTATCAACAGTCAAAATCTCAGAGGATACCAAGACGCTCACTTTCACCGTCAACGTAACTGCTGGCATCCATAAAATCAGAGTGAACCAATCGGTAAGCTCGCAAGCAGGCAAGACTCTCTTTGCGGATTTTGTGTCACGCTTTCGATCGGGCGGAGACAATAATCCCATTATCCATCTGCAAAAGGATCCTCTCGTAGACAGTTCTCTAGTTGAAAGCGGAAACCCCGATGATCAAGGCCAAAGAACCCTTACCTTTCACCACAAAGCTGACGGTGCCAAACTCTATCGGGTTTCGATAGATAACGGGAACAACTGGGGACCGTGGCAAAGCTACCAATCGACAACCACTCAAACGTTACCGGCCACCAAAACGGCTACCTCCATCATGGTCCAATACTGGGCCGACGGCAGCGCCGCCTACTTCTCCCAAACCACCGTCCCATAACACAAAAAGGTACGGCCTACCTTCTTGTACTACAAGAAGGTAGGCCGTACCTTTTTGTGGGTAGGAGGTTTTTGAAAATTACGGTATGGTGCGTTAATTGCTCTCTGCTGGAGGTGTCTTGGTGAACTGGTTCCGTGGAAAGTTCGTATTAATCTCATTACTTACATTAGTCATTTCTGTCTGGTCGCTGGCTCAAGATGCCCAAAGTTCTTCTCATGATATTCCCCTCTATCATGTAGGAAATCGGGCAAAAGGTTGGGCGATGGGGCAGACCGGCCCGGACGCCAAAGACAACTTCTTAGATAAAGTGCAGCCTGTTTTGACCACCCGGTGTGTGGCCTGTCACGGCTGCTACGAAGCCCCGTGCCAGTTGAATTTGCAATCTTATGACGGCGTCGTTCGAGGCTACAATCCGATCCCTATCTTTAGCAGCAGCCGCGTCGATTATACGGTTCCTACTCGAATGGAAGACCCGCCAAAGGGCTTTCTTCCTATCCTTTCAAACAAAGCTACTTTTGATAAGTCGTTGCTCTTTCGTTTTCTCGATCAAGCCAACAAGAACAACAGCGAGGGAATGCTTCAGACAGACGAACTCGCAAAAATTCAAACCGACTACATTGAGAACGATAAACGCTCCTGCATTGCCACGCGGGATCAGTTCGTGGACCATTTTAATCGAGAAAATAAATACAACGTGATTACGTTCGAGGATTTCGTGGCAAAAAGCCGATTCGTGGGAATGCCATACGGTCTGACTCGGCTGCAAGACAGCGATCATGCGAAGTTGGTGTCTTGGCTGCAAACGGGCGCACTTGGGCCAACCCTAAATTCGCAGAGATTGCTTGAAACTCCGACGAACCCCGCCCCCATCATCGATTGGGAAAATTTTTTCAATCAGAATTCAGCTCAATCGCGTCAGACTTCTCGCTACATTTTCGAGCATGCTTTTAGTGCGCTTATCCACTTTGACGAAAATCCAGGCGAGTATTTTGATTTGGTTCGCTCGAAAACAAAGACCGGTCCTATAGTCAGAATCGTAACAGAACTTCCCACTCAAGATCCTAAAGGCCCAGTCTATTACCGATTCAAGAAAGTAACGCGTGCTATTGCTCAGAAAACGACTAACGTTTGGCACCTGAACAAAAAAGTATTAGTTCACTTCGATCAAATGTTCCTAAAGAGCGATTGGAAGGTGAGAATTCCGGAGCCCGATTACACGACGACTAACATCTTCGCTTACTTCGCAGCCATCCCGGCCACTATCCGAGCAAAGTTCATGCAGGAGAACTCTCGTCTCGTGGTAGGCGCCATGGTTCAAGGTACTGTCTGTATCGGCTCTACCGCAACTTACGCCATTGCGGATCATTTCTGGGGATGGTTCTTAAAACCCGAGATGGATCCCTCTGTGCAAAATCCGACATTGGGCCTGAATAATGCGGATATTCTTAATACCAATCCCATTCCCTGGGAGCCAAAAAACTTCGCGGAACGAGAGTTCGTAAAGTTGGTTTCGGTTTTGGACCTGACTGCCCTGAATTCAGCTCTCAAATTGATAAAAGGTTTTCGTAAGCTTGCCGAGTGGACAGGGTTAGAGAGCGCCACCGACGAGGACGAAGGTTTACTGGCCGAAATGGTAGTTCATCTGCGGCAAAACCATGTTCGTTTGGAAGCGATCATTGGTGCCATTCACCATTTCTTGCGAACCACCCACGCAAACCACGTCTATCAAGAGGCGTGGGAAACGGGACTTCGGAAACTTCTCAAGCAAAAGGGAAAGACTGGATTGTCGCTTGACGATATTTGGACTGGCGATGGAGATGCGCTCAATTATCCCAAGAACGACAATCCTAACGCTTGGTTAAATATCACTCGCCATGAGCGCAACACTTCGGTCCAGTTTGGACCCGAAGGCGGTTTTCCCCAAAGTATTTGGGTAGTAAGTTACTCCAATTTCGAGCGGCTCTATTACAATCTCGTTGCTGAGTACAAAGCATGGGGCGACCTCGTTCATAAGATGGCGACGTGGCGACATATGAGCTATGTACGTCTTGAAGGTGAAGATCTTGCTGTCTCTTTGCTCCCAAGAGAACAAAGAGACGAGATCCGAGCTTGGTTTACTCGTGGCTTAGGAGCCGTTGCCAATAAGTTGTTTTTCCCTCTCTACAGCGAGAAAGCGCTGGGCGAGTATCCGCCACGGGAAGCACAAGATTTGCAACTTAAGGGGGCCACGGCCGAAAAGACCGTCGATAACATGGTTGTCGAAGAGACGAATCGTCTTTCCGCTGTGGCTCAAAAAGCTAGTTCCCTCGTTCATTCTGACCTGGCCTCTGAGGATCAAAAAGAGCTGGGAGAAAAAACTCATCGCGCTAGATTATCGTAATGAGGCGGAGCAGCGGGAAAAGTTTGCCCAGTTCGTTCCTAACGTCGTCTATGTGCGTGTGGAAGGCCCGGATAAAAAATATTGGATCTATAGCATTTTGGCCGATCGCGAATATAAGAGCCATAACCTCGTACTTTTGGAAAAGCTCGAGCGCGACAAAAAATACGACACGTTGGCGATCTATCGAGGATTTGTTGGCGCTTATCCCGAGGTCTTTTTAGAAGTTCCGGCTGACAATCGCGAACAGTTCCCGCGTGAGATTGAAACGCTGACTAGTGAACAAGACTGGAACAATCTCGTTGCGAAATACGGGGTCAAACGCAATACCAACCATTTCTGGGCCTTTTTCGACCTTATCCATCAGCTCAAAGGAACTCAATTTCCTGGTAACGATCCGGTCGAACAAGGGATTGTTGACTTAAGCCAGCATCGTTTCTACGAATAAGGCTTTAGTAAGGAGATATCATGTTACTTACCAAAGGCTATGCAGCGACTGCCGCTAAGAAACCCTTAGAGCCCTGGAGCTTTCAGCGTCGAGAACCTGGACCCAAAGACGTTCTCGTTGAGATAGCCTTTTGCGGGGTTTGCCACTCCGACATTCATCAAGCGAGAGACGAATGGGGTGGCGCAAGTTATCCCCTTGTTCCCGGCCACGAGATCGTGGGGCGGGTTGCAAAAGTAGGGCCACAAGTTAGCCATTTCAAGGTGGGCGATTTAGCCGGCGTCGGTTGCTTCGTCGACTCTTGCCGCAAGTGCAAGAACTGCAAAGACGGTCTCGAGCAACTTTGTGATGTTCATACCGCGTTCACTTATACGAGCACCGAAATGGACGGAAAGACTCCGACGTATGGCGGGTACTCTTCACAGATCGTCGTCGATGAAAATTATGTGCTTAAAGTGGCTAAGAACCTGCCTCTTGAGCGCGTGGCTCCCTTGTTGTGTGCTGGCATTACGACCTATTCTCCGATGCGCCACTGGAACGTTCAGCCGGGGCAACAAGTAGGTATCGTAGGACTGGGTGGGTTGGGTCATATGGGTGTCAAGATCGCAGCTGCGATGGGCGCCGAAGTCACCGTATTTAGTACGAGTCCCGCTAAAGAGGGGGACGCCAAGAAATTGGGTGCTCACCACTTTGTCGTGACCCGCGATCCCAAGAATTTAGAAAAATTGGCGAACCATTTTAATTTCATCTTGGACTGTGTTTCGGCTCCGCACGATCTAAATGTCTATCTCAATATGATAGCGCGTGACGGGGCCATGGTATTGGTTGGCGTTCCTGAAAAGCCCGCCGAAGTTCATGCCCATACTTTGATTGGCAGGCGGCGTACATTAGCGGGCTCACTCATCGGAGGCATCAAGGAGACCCAGGAGATGCTCGACTTCTGTTCCGCCAAGAACATCGCTTCCGACGTGGAAGTGACTCCGATCCAAAAGATCAACGAAGCGTACGATCGCACCGTCAAAGGTGACGTTCGTTATCGGTTCGTGATCGATATGAGCACTTTATAGTTCTTAGTTACCGCCGCCGGGGTCTTGCCCGCAGACGGTGCCATCGACGACTAAAAATCCCGAGAGATGTTTTTTGCTGGTGCTTAGATGCACCCAGTGGACCAGTCCACCATCTGGAGATGCCGGGTAGTAACCCGACGGAGCGTTTGAGGTGATGTAATCCCCACAGGCCTCTATTTCAGAGCCGGGGTGGACGTCGGGAACGCCCCCAAAGTCTTCGTTGTAGATGACCTCTATAGTGTCGGTTTCATTGGGTCCGATTTGGACCTGCCAGTGGTGATGACTGGTTGCGTCGGAGTAGACTTGAAGCAATTGCCCTTTTACATGGCCGCGGCTTTTGTACTCATTTTTGGTGGAGGTCTTCCAGCTAAGAACCTGAGCATTATTGACGTCTAAAACCTGGTTTGGCGCTTGGTAACAATCCGGTATGTTATCCGCAGTCGCGCCTAGCCCCAACGTTAGTGCTAGAGCCAACAGAGACAAGCCAATCCGACCCATTCTCTCCCCCAATCCTTAAATGTAATGAAGTTGCATCCCCTAGATGACGGTAATTACATAACCTGAGAAAGAAGTAATGCGCGACGCGATAACCGATCTGGACGGATTTGGTTAATCCGCTTTTTGGGCCAAGTACTCATCGTAGGTCATGTCGAAATTGGTGGCCCCGGTACCGGAAAGCTCTATCACTCGATTGGCAATCGTTTGGTTGAACTGATGATCGTGAGAAGTAAACAAAACGGTGCCCGGGAAACGGATAAGTCCGTTATTGACGGCCGTGATCGATTCCAAATCTAAGTGATTCGTCGGTCCATCGAGTAGCAAGACGTTAGCATTGGTCAGCATCATCCGAGAAAGCATGCAGCGCACGCGCTCTCCTCCGGAAAGAACGCTTACTTTCTTTAGGGATTCTTCTCCCGAAAAAAGCATTCTCCCTAGGAATCCTCGAATGAAAGTTTCTGATTGTTCCTCGGAATACTGTCTCAGCCAGTCGATAAGGTTTAGATCCGATTTCTCAAAATACTTGGCATTGTCTTTGGGGAAATAGGCCTGAGAAGTCGTAATTCCCCAGTTAAAAGTTCCTCTATCAGGTTTTAACTCACCCATGAGGACTTGGAACAGTGTGCTAATCGCAATTTCATTTCCTGTGAACGCTATTTTGTCGCCCTTCTTCACCTGGAAAGTGACGTTATTTAGCGTCTCATTCCCGTCGACGGCGACACAAAGGTCGTTCACTTTAAGCAGCTGGTCGCCCGCTTCACGTTCAGGCTTGAAACCTACAAACGGGTATTTTCTAGACGAGGGTTGAATGTCGTCCAAGGTCAACTTCTCAAGAAGCTTCTTTCTTGAGGTCGCCTGTTTCGACTTTGAGGCATTGGCGCTAAAACGGGCGATAAATTCTTTCAGCTCTTTAACTTTATCTTCCGACCGACGGTTCTTTTCTTGCTGCATTCTTAAAGCGAGCTGACTCGATTCGTACCAAAAATCGTAGTTTCCGGTGTAAAGCGTGAGTTTTCCGAAGTCGATGTCAGCGATGTGAGTGCAGACTTGATTTAAGAAATGACGATCATGGGAGACGACGATAACCGTTTTCTCATAGTCGTAGAGAAACTCTTCAAGCCACTTAATCGCCGCGCCATCCAAATGGTTAGTGGGCTCGTCCAGAAGTAGAACGTCGGGAGAACCAAAAAGCGCTTGGGCAAGCAACACCTTTAGCTTTTGGGCGCCTTCTAGATCCTTCATCTTCTTAGTATGAAATTCAGTGTCGATTCCAAGCCCGCTTAATAGAATGGCCGCATTAGATTCCGCTTCCCACCCGTCTAAATCCGCGAATTCGCTCTCAAGGTCCGCGGCTCTATCTCCGTCAGCGTCGGAATAATCGGCTTTGGCGTAAAGCATCTCGCGTTCTTCCATGATGGCGTTAAGAGCGGGCTGTCCCATGATGACGGTCTTAAGGGCGGTATGCTCGTCGAAAGCGAACTGATCCTGACGGAGAAAGGAGAGCCGTTCGCCTGGGGTAATCGCGACCTCACCAGAGGTAGGCGTTTCCAATCCGGCAAGAATCTTTAGGAATGTGGATTTTCCAGCTCCGTTGGCTCCAATCAAGCCATAGCAGTTGCCGGCGACAAATTTGACATTAACGCTCTCAAAGAGACGCCGACTGCCGTAAGTTAAGCTGAGGTTATTTGTACTAATCATGTGCGTGAAGCTCGTTTCAAAATTCGTCGCAATATAACGGGGGGAGACGGCCGGTTCAAGAGCCAAATAATTATCGTGCGAATTGCCTCTATTAGTGGTTTTTTGAGGGCTATGTCTTGGTATAGAGAGAAGTTTTTCCCGGCACTTGAAAGTCGGTTTTCTAAGACCCTAGCCCCCCAAAAGGAGGCATTACTGAAGGACTGCCAAGGTAAGGTCTTAGAGATAGGTTTTGGAGCTGGCCTCTCGCTTCGGCATTACCCCAAGGCGGTGACCTCCCTTTCGGCTGTCGAGCCCAATCCAGGCATGCGCACTAAGATCGAAGGGCTGGAGAAGGTGGCTTTTAAGGTAGAAGTGGCTGAAGGGGTGGCCGAAAAGCTCCCTTATCCTGATGGCTATTTCGATAGTGTGGTGAGCCTTCTCACCCTTTGTTCGGTGAGAGATCTCTCCCAGAGTATTTTCGAGCTGCATCGCGTCCTGCGTACTCGTGGGAAAATGTATTTCATCGAACATACGGTTCACCCTCGCGGCCTGACCCGTAAGCTCCAACAAACCGTTCAGCCCCTATGGGGAAAGATAGCCTGCGGATGTCATATCGATAGAGACACGATGGGCGAACTAGCCAATCAGGGATTTGCGATTACCCATTTAGAAAAAATTGGCTACTCCGGCTTTCCCGATATCTGGTCACCGCTATATTTGGGAATAGCGATCAGGGATTGAGTGGAAACTCCATGAAGAAAAAGTTTGATCTCGCAGATGGGTTGCTGGCGCTTTCCATCGTGATTTTAATGGCAGTAATTTTTTTTAAAGTACCTCAACTATTGGTTAGCATCATGCTCCGTCGATACCACCTTTGAGAGAAAAAAGAGAGGATGTGCTATGGAAATTCGGATACGTTTGGCTGAACTAAGAGAACTCCAGTGGGTAAATGAACGCTACGACGAAGTAAAATTTATGCATTCGGTTTTCGATCGGGAAAAAATAGCTATTGCTGAAGTTGATAACAAACCCGCGGGGCTGGGCAGATTGGTCCAGCTCGGCGGGAACGACTGGGAGATGGGCGGTATTTACGTCTTCAAAGAGTTTCAAGGCAAAGGGTTGGCTGAAGTGATTGTGAAGTTCCTAGTCGCCGCTGTTCAGCCCGAGTGGAGAGTGTTTTGTCTTCCTTTCGCACCTCTCAAAGACTTCTATGCGAGGTTTGGCTTTATTCCATGTGCTGCAGGGATGAAAATTCCCGATGAGATTTCGAAGAAGCATCAATGGTGTAATGATACTTATCCAGACCGGACTTTACTTTGCGTGTTGCGGTGAATTTTGGAGCGAGTGGTAGGGCGTCGTATCCCGCCCCCCTCTGCCCAACCATTTGGTAATGAGGAAATATTGCGCTCGTCTCGTCGATTAAATCTAATGCCATTTACGGAGTTGCAAGAAGGGGACCCATAAGAGAAAGGGCTAAACTATGACAACGATCTTGTTACTTACCATCTCTAATATCTTTATGACGTTTGCGTGGTATGGCCACCTGAAATACCGCAATGCTAATTTAGCTATTGTGATTTTGGTGAGTTGGGGGATAGCTTTTTTCGAATATTGCTTTCAGGTCCCGGCCAATCGCATCGGATCGTACCAATTTTCGACCGCTCAACTAAAGATCATTCAAGAGGTTATTACTTTAATCGTGTTTTGCGGTTTCTCAGTTCTCTACCTTAAAGAGTCTCTAAAGTGGAACTATATCGTCGGTTTCTGCTTCATGGTGGGAGCCGTGTTTTTTGTCTTTAAGAAATGGTGAGTCTCTCTAAAAGAGAAACCCGAAGCCCAGTTCCAGCACGTTACTCCAGTTGTTGTGAGTCCCGAACATAATGGGAGCCCCGGCGGCCGTATTGAGCTGGAGTCTTTCGCTGTAATACATCAATTTGTAATCGAACGTAAGAGACAGGGCGTGGGTTAAGTACAGCCTTTGGCCAATGCCGGCATACGGCGTCAAATAGTTGCCGTTATCGGTAAAGGTAAGACCGGCTCCCGCCTTTAGATTGAGATCAAAATGGAGAATCGCGCTGCCCAAAAGACTTAGCTTTCCATAAATGGGGGAGTAGACGACTCCAAGACCGGCAAATCCTTGAGGGGGATTGGTCTGTACCGTCAAACCTTGGTTAGACTGCAAAGTATTGAAGGCGGACGAATAAGACGAAAACGATTTCCAGCCGATCGCCTCTACCGCAAACGACTCACTGAAGTAATAGCCTAGAGATCCTCCAAGACTATAAACCGATAGAAAAGGATCGGAGGAAATGCTTCCTCCCGTTATCCCCAACTCCAGATGGTGGGCTTTGGTGTATTGTCGATTTTGGATGATGGCCATTTCACCCTTTTCACCCTGAGACCAATACTTTTTTCGAAGTCCTTCCACATCAATCTTTTGTCCTTTATCGGGTACCGAGGTAGAGGGAGCGGAGGAAACGGGGGTCGAATCCGCAGCCCAGGCCTGAGTGGTAGCAGCCACCATGACAAGACAAACGATAAAGAACCATCGCTTCATAGATTTCATTTCTCCTCCCAGATTTTTCAGTGACCTGGGCACTTGTTTTTGATTAAGGCTTTGAGTGAACCCACTTCATCGGTCCAAATCTCTTTGTTACTCATTTCGTCTGCGGGAAAGCGACCCCAGTCTAGGTCGGAGGCTTTGTCTTCGACCGTATCTCGCCTGGCGATCGTGGAAGCCTTTCTCGATTGTGCTATCTCATTACCCGCTAATCTTAACACGTCGGCATCCAAAAGCGCCCCGTTCTCTTCGGCACTCTTCAGAGTACTCAGCATCGCAATACTATGGGCGTGGATGTGTTTTTCCATTCTTTGCATCAGGATTCTGATTTTGCTGAGGGATGAACTTATCAAATTTTTGTAGGGAGCTTAGAAAAATCTCGGTTCCTTGGCTTAGTTTATGTTTTTGACTCAATTTTTGTATCTCTTGTTCGTGAGTCTGAGCGCTTTCTAGCTCTTGTAAGTTTAAGTTGAGTTCCTGCTGGAAAGCCAAAAATTTGGGTAATCTCATCCACTCCAAAACTGCGACTTCAGAGCCCGGGGCTTGAGTTTTTGAATTGGCCAGAAAGTCAGTCATCCGATGGTACAACGAGGTCTTCGATTCCTCTTTGAGCACCGTTTCCAAGAACGATTGGACCGGCTGATACTTAGCATTATAGGCCGCTAGGACTCGATGGGCCGCCGGATATTGGCAAAGTGATGCCAAAGAGCGTGCTAATTGAAGTTGTGCTTCGGGTAAGAATGATTTCGCGATGAGCCCGATTTGTAGGTTGGTTAGGGTATCGGCGGCTTTGGAGTGATCTCCCATCGCTTCATAGACGTTGCCGAGATCCGCCAGAGCATCTGGAATAATATTGGACGAAGGGCTGACCTGGATAAGCTCTTTGGCGGCTTCGGGAAATTTCTTTAAGAGTGCGAGAGTTCTTCCATTAAGTAATCTTGCCAAAGGAACGTAAGAAGCGGAACGTGAGTTGGAAGAACTTAAGAAGCGGGATAAGTATTTTACCGTTTCTACTTGGCCTACTTGATCAGCGCGCCGCGAAGCGACCCATCCCAACGCTAAATCGTGAAAGGCTCCCGTTTTATCTAACACTTTCGGAAGATGGTTATTTTGGGAGTGAGTTCTATATTCTTGCTGAAGAAAATGAAACTCCGCTTCTTGAATTTCATCGATATCGGAGCGCTTTGCTCTATTACCCAAATTATCTAGCGCGTGTAGCGTTGCTTCGCGAACGATAAGCGACGGATACTTTCGAGCAAGTCCATTGAGACATCCGACTAACGCCATCTGGAGAGGCTTTTGTTCAGCGGAGAGAAGGCCAGCGGATTGGTTGAGTAAGTCTTCCATCAGACGATACGAAAGGTGAGGATAACCTAACGTGAGATAGGCCTTGGCCATTCCGTATAGGGCAAAGAACTTCACTTCTCCCGAACGGTCCAATCGAGTCAGTGAGATGGCTTTGTCCATGGCGGATAGGGAGTCCGAAAACGAACGCCCCTGGGAGTTCGCTGTGTTTCTGAGAGCTTCAAGTTGTTCGCGAACACTTTTTGGTAGTTTTGAAGAATAATCCCACGATTCGTCGTTATCACACGCATGAGTGATGGCGGAGATATCTCTGCCCCAAGAGCGTTGTGGAGTTGCCAAACAAAGAAGAGTAATCAAGGTGACGAAGAGAGGAAGCCGGTCCGACTTCAATGACTTCATCCGTCG
Source organism: uncultured delta proteobacterium (assembly GCA_963778115.1). Classification (GTDB taxonomy): domain Bacteria; phylum Bdellovibrionota; class FAC87; order UBA2466; family UBA2466; genus JBBQIT01. The sequence goes on along the minus strand of CAVZSV010000007.1, from coordinate 531,445 downwards.
ACCCCCAAAGCTTTGAAGAGGAAGGGATAGGAAACACTGACCTCTCCCTTTTCGGGACTGGGAAATGTCCATCCTCGTACTTCGTGAAGAACGCATCTTTGCAGGTTGGGATCTCCGATTTCAGTTTCGGCGACCTTAGCCACTTCCACCTTTCCGGAGCTTCCAATTACAAAATTAAGAAGCATTTTTCCACCAAGACCGGTTTTTCGGCTGAGGGCCGTTTCGTAGCAAATGCGTAAAGAGTTAATCTGTTGGCTTACCGCCTCTTCAATCTGTGAGTGCGTCAAACTACCCACTACCGTGTAGTCGGTACGCTCTTCCACGACCTGGGCCGCACGACTGGCTATCTTAAGAGACTGTTCGGAGTCGTCTCCGTTCGACATGCCGGAACTGGCCGCGGTTCTTAGCTGCTTTAGCTCTTCGCTTCCCTGAGAAGCCGAGTCTTTGCCACTGTCGTCCATGGTTAGATGATTAAGAGCTGTCGGAAGAACGGGATAGGCGAGTACTGGCCGACGATCCGAGGCAGAAGCCTCAGAGTGTCCGCTCGACTTAACGAGCGCTTGCATTTGCGAACGTAACCAAGAGGCTTGGGCGTGCGCTTTGGCGGTTTCAGAATCAACGGCCTTGGCAGCACTCTTAGCGGAGGCCGTGACTTGCTTTCGCGAAGGAGTGGGCAAAGGTTTGGGCTTTTCGATTACAGGGGCGGGTGAAGCGGTCTGAGCCGCGACCATCTGCGGAGCGGTAACTTCAGGCTTCACAAGTGCTTCTTTGGGCTCTGTCTTAAAAATCGGTTCCTGGGTGATTGAAATAGGCAACGCAGCAATTCTATCCTGGTTAGCGTGGGGAATGGTAGAGGGATTTACCAAGGAGCCGGCGACACTCATCATAAGAAAGATCGCGGCCGTGACTACCCCGGAAGCCAAGAGTCTAACCGGCCATTCTCCGCGAAAGGAGAGATCGCTGGTTTCTACCCAACGAAATCTCCACCACTGACTTCCGTCGGTAATAAGAAGACGGCTCCATTCAGCGGGGTTCATGGCGTTCATGACCTGAATGGAGATCTCTAATTTGTTATCGATCACCTTAAGCGATGGGGAATTGCACTTGATCTTCCACTTTCCGCCTCGTTTTTCGACTTTGAACTGAGAACTCTTGTATTTGCGGGAAACCAGTTCGCTGTTTAGAAAATGAGTGTTTCGGCCGCTAAGCAACATCAACTCGCTAGCTTTGGAGGAAGAGGTACTCACTTCACTCTCAAACCATCTTTCGATACGCCCATTGGCGGAGGTGATCTTAAGCCCAACGTGTCTTCCGAGAAGATTGAGCTCCACTCCTTGAAAGGCTTCTGCTTGGGAAAACTCAGCGATCTTATGCTCAGAGCGGTTGCCCTTATAGATCGCATAATTTTCTTCCTCGCGGACCAAACGCAGCTGAGGATGGGCCCCGATCGTGAAAGGTTTTGACGAAGCCCAAAGGGAACGATGCGATCCTCGACCGTTCTTCTGTTCGACGATAAGGCTACTGTGTTTATTTACCACCACTCGAGATCCTCCGACGTGTGACGAACTTTATCGCTCCAGTTGACGTTCTTGGTGTCTACCGGTCTTAGGTTGTCATTCATGTCGGAGTCATCATCGTCGTTGATCAGGTTGAGCTGATGGCGATCGATCCCGTTGATTTCGTGAGCGGACATTTCAACATTAGACTTTTGGGACTTCTGGGACTTTTGAGGCAAAGCATTTTCCGTTGATGGGGAAGCCGCTAGAGCGCTACTCAAAACAATAATTAGGAGCATTATACTGATTCTCATTCAGCATCTCCCCTTTTTTGATGAGTGACCATCTCGGAAAGCAATTCTTGAATACGACCATCTACTGAAGGGTTGAGCCAATGCTTTTGCTCGCCGATGCTGGTCAGATATCGCACAATAACCCACTTTTTTTCCTCAAGAGCCTTCACGACAGCGCGTTTCCAGCGAGTTTCATCGGTCTCTTTTCCTGCCTTGCCTATCTGAGTCCAGTTCCCCGTGGGGTCGAAGCTGGCCAAAGTCGATAGCGCCTCTTTATTCGTTGATGCGGCATTTCTGGCCAAAGTGGTTACCCGGGTCGCATGAGATTGGGAGAGTTCCTCAAAGTGTGACAGCATAGAGTCGAGGACTCCCAAGGTCTCAGCGTTTGCCGATTTATTGGCGGAAGCTAATTTATTCCGATAGGCTTTTAGGTCCCCACAAAAATCCTGATAAAGCAGCGCGACCTGTGCATTGGCCACCTGAGTGATCTCTTTAATCGGAGATTGGCTTTGATCGGCCACCAAGGCTTCCCATTTTTTGGAGTGCTGCATCCGAGACATAAGCGAAGCTAAGTCGTTTTGCGAGGCTGTCTTTTTCTGCGAATTCCTAAAATCGATCCATTTCTGTTCCACTTGAGGAAGCAACGAAGTGAAAACCGAGTAGGCTAAATAATTATCGGTGACGGTAACAAGCTTGGGATCGGCAGATTCGGCATTGAACGCTCCGATAACTTTTTTTACTCCGGAAATACCCTCCTTCGAAGAGGCTAAGAAACGCGCAGCCTCGGGAAGATAGCCGGAGCCTTTGGCACTTTTCGAGCCTTTCCCCTGAAGAATCGACGCAAAAGTATCCAATTTGGCACAGCGCTCCGCCCAGCCGTTTGCACAGAACCGAGGAAGAGAAACTAACTTATCAATCAGCTTAGGGTCCGACGATAGAATAGCTAAAAATTCAATTCGGCTTTTAAGCTTTGCCCATTCGGGAGAATAGGTGGAATTTGCGGGGAGTTGTTCAAAGAAAGAAAGGTAGCTGTTTGCTGCTTTGGTGAATTGGAATTGGTCTTCTGAAATAAGTCCTTCAAGCAGCGCATGGTGAAATTGAATCGTGGGTGAATCGGAGCGAGTCTTCGCCTCGTCGATAAGAGCCAGGGCGGTTAGCTTATCTCCGGATTCGAGAGAAGCGTTCGCCGCCATCTCCAGAATGACGGAAGCCGTTTTGGGCTGGCTGATCTCGGATACCCATCGTTGGGCAAGATTCACCACTTTAGCGAAATGTTGGGCGTTATTTTCCGTTCGAATGAGCTCAAAGTCGGCTTGATCGTGAAGTTGCGGCACCAAGGAGGCAAGTTTTGGGTCACTCCACTTTTGCTTAGCCGTCAATTGGGTAAAGCTTCGAAGTTCATCCCATTTCTTGTCTTCTAATAGGGTAGACAGAGTTAACTTTAAGGCATTCGTTCTAAGCTCCAGAGACTTCGCTTCTTCAGAGTTCGTTTCGATCGAGAAAGATTTTAGACGAGCCACGGCAGTTTCCCGAAAGCCCGCTTTCAAAAGAGCTGAATCAATTTCGAACGCCATTTGATTTACTGACTCCCTAGATCCCCCGAAATGGTTCGTGTGCCATTTTTTCCATTGGTCCCATCCAGCGAGAAGTTTGGAGAGTGACGGACTCGCTTTGGTCGGAATTTCGTTCATCACTTGGCGATAGCCCACGCGAAGAACCTGTTCACTCGCGTTCTTTCGTAGCGTCTGAGCGTCTTTGCTGGAAGAGAACGAAGTTTGCGCTACCTTTACAAAGTGCTCTTTGGCCACCGCATAATTCTTTTCGGCAAATTCCAAGGCTCCCAGGCTAAATTCGAAACGGGCGGACGCAACGCGATTGGACCGGAAGTAGCTAGCTCCCAGTTCGTAGGTCTTTCGAAGGGCTTGAAGTCCTTGAGTCCTTTCCTGAGGAGAAGCTTTCGTTTTTTCTTCCGCCAATAAGGCAAGCAAGTTTTTCTCCACTCTCTTTAAAGTAGGAGCCATTTCCACGGAATGGATTTTCGTAGTAGTAAAAGCGTTTAGCGCTTCGCTCAGAGGTTCTAGCCGTCGAGAGCTAGAGTCCTTATCGATGACATGTCTAAGGACTTCCCACGTCGCGACCAGGTTGGGTCGCACGGTTACGAGCTTCTTGGAAAAAGCGTCGAGTTCTGGAAAAAGTCTGGGTTGGGTAATAAGAGTAGGGAAAGTACGCAGGGCCACCGGAAGAATTTCGGTGGGAATCTCCTTGGTAAAATAATCAACCGCCTGCTCGCCGCTAAATCCCGGAGTACTGTTTTCCATTCCGCGGACATAGAAAATGGCGGCGTTTACGGCCAAAACCGCCGGGCGTACAGATTCTGAGGCGACTTTCTGGGCGTTTTCTTTAATCCAATGGATATTGGAGACGTTAAGATCTAGCGCTTTGCGATAATCGCCTAGGGCCGCATAAGCCCAACAGAGCCTATCAATCACCTGCGGATGTATGGATAAAGGCTTTTCGCTGATAGCCGTGAGGTGTTCGATCGCATTCTTATAATCTCCTTGATCCATTTCCATTTGGCCAAGACGCAAGAAAGCTATTTCCATTCCGGGTACTGCGGCAAAGTGTTGAACGATAAAATTGAGATCTGATTCCGCTTTATCTAACTGGGCCGAATTTTTCCAAGCGGTACTTCTAAGAAGGTAAGCCTCGGAGCAAGAAGCGACTTCAGAACAAAGATGGATGATGGGTTCCAGCACCGAAATTTCATGGTGAAGAGCTTTCAAAATTTCGTTTTGAAACGAACCGACATTCCTCGAATGCAGATAGACCTGGGCTTTGCTCTGTAAAGTCTCGGCCAATTTCATGCGAAGGAGACGATCGCTCTTGTTCCCGCTCTTCTCATGGTCTTTAATGAGTCGGGCCTGTTCGAGGATAGCGTCATCCAAGACCGAAACGGCCAAAGCTTCATTCTCTCGTGCACTAACGGAGTCGCTGGTCATCACAGCATCCGCAGACGTGCACAAGAGCGCCTGAAGCGCCGTTAAGATAAGACCGTATGTGATAAAGCGTTTCATGTTCTAGTTATTTGCCACCGCAATTTGTAAGTTGGGAAGCCCCACACTTAAGGTAGTGGTTAAGACACTTCGAATCGTCTGATAGGGGGCCTTTTGGTCTGCGTACAAGGTCAATTTCGCGCTATCTTTGTTCTGGACCTTGGCCAAAGCCTGCTGAAGCCCGGTAATGTTTCCTGAAGCGTCCAAAGCACTTGTCCCGAAGCGGAAATCTTGAAGGGAAGCGACGTGGACCTGATTTAAGAGCACTTCATCCTTGGAAATCTCAATCCGGATATCCTGGCCACTAGCCTCCGCGGCGTTTGCCGAGGGTAACGAGATTGAAGTGGCTACCGGGCCTGAGCTCGTATCGAAAGAGAAACCCTTCAGAATGAAAATGAGCACTACTATGAAAACATCGGCCATGGGAGCCAGCGGGAGTTGGATATCCCGTGACTGGTCACTCGCCGATTTGGAGCGGATCGCGAACATCGAACCTCCTAAGGGAAAATCTTATCGAGCCTGGGTGCTTAAAGTGACTTGTGGAATGAACGAGCGAAGATGATCTAACAACTGAATCATCTCTCCGTAGTTGACGTCCGCGTCTGCGTTTAACGCAACGGACTTTACCGGTGTGTTTGATGCATTGATGGCCTTTAATCTTTGTATGATTTGAGTAAAATTGGGGTCAGGACTAAACGTTTCAAAATGGTCGCTTCCTATCGCGCCTAAGCGCAGGGAGTGATCTTTTTGGATGATAATTCCTATCATTTGACTCGCAGAACCCTGGGCTTTATCGCTAATCCCGCTGGCCTGTGCTGTCGAATCGATAAGTCCAATCGAACAATAGGAGGCCGAGATAAGCAGATAGGCAATGGTCATAATGAGAAAATCGATCATGGGGGCCATGTTCACATGAACATTGCTATCGCTAGATCGCCGATTTTGACTTGGCTTAAATGTTTTAGAAAAAGTTGCCATTGTTTTCCTACGCCGCTCGGCTTACGTCCTCAGAAAGATATGATTCGACGACTAAATCCAAAGTAACCAGAGCACTTCTCTCCAGCTCTCCGTTCAATTTGCTTACGCGATTCATCAGAAGGCTGTACGCGATCATGCAACCGATAGCGATTCCCAGTCCGCAAAGAGTAGAGTTCATCGCTGTCGAAATACCCGTCGCCATGGCAGCTCCGCGTTGTTGGGCTGACAGTTCGCCCACCGAAGCGAAAGACTGAATAAGTCCTACTACGGTTCCACATAGTCCAAGTAACGTGGAAACGTTGGCCATGGTGCCTAAATAAGGGGTTCTAGCGGAAATGCGTTGGTAGCCTTCGCTAAGCGATAGTTCGATAGCATGACGAACCGAGCTTTCCCCTTGAGCAATTCGAGAAAGGCCAGCTCCAACCACGGCGGCCAAGGGGTGTTTTCGGTTTCTGTCACACAGCGCAATCGCTTCTTCTATCTGATTCGAGCGGACCAGAGTCCTCATCTTGTTCATGAAGTTTTTGGAATCGCTCACGGGCAAGATAAAAAAGAGAGAGACAAATCTTTCTACCGCAAGCGCTATCGCCAGGGCTCCTAAAGCGAGCACCGGATAAAGATGAAAAGAATGAGATAGATTAAGTTGACTAAAAACCGCAGACACCATGACACACGCTCCTTATCAGGCAACAAACACTAGTCTTTCATTACTTTTTATAGCGAGAAGTATGCCAGTGGAATACGCATGGCTCCCGTTTGTGCTCGATTGTGTCGGCCAAAATTACTGAGTGTCTAGAAGGGGTTGCAGAAGCGAGCAGTGCTTAATAGGGGCTACGTTATTTGCACAAATATTAGGCAGCAATTAATTGTCTCGTCAGTTGTTGGAAAGATCGACAATCGAAAACACAATTGGAAAAGATGAGGGAACCATAGAGAAATTTTGTATCTTGTGTTCGACAGTCAGTCCGCAAAGAGAATTTTTCAGGTAACCGGTGAAACTCATAGCGAATTCGCAATACTACTCACCAAATTTTAGTCATCATAATGGGAAGTATCGGGTGGCGTCGGAAAATGGGGGGACGTTCTCGAAGAGCAACTCTTGCGCACCCCAACGCCAAAGGATCGGCCGGATCCCTTTACGAGGGGAAGAGCACCAAACGCTCGTGATTGGGCTGTCATGGCGGGGACAGCTTGCCGCGGCTTCGCCTTGCAACAGGATCCGCAATCCCAACGCGTGAGGATGAGCGCTTTAAAGGCAAAAGAACTTAGTGGGAAGCAGCGGGAAGAACATACTGTCCAATCCCAGAGAGGCCGTTCTGAGTATAAGGGAAGTAGAGGTTTCCATTCCCGTCGCTAATTAGCGAATTACCGGTGCACGCTAACGAAGAGATGGCCCAAGGTAAGGCAGTATCACCCGCGGCCGTATGGGCGTAAATAATACCATTACCAGCGCAATAGTAGATGGTCTCGGTGGTAACCGGCGGCTGAGTGGGATCGGCGTTAGGTGTCGTCGTAGTAACATAGGCAAAGGAGTTTGCCGTCTTCGCCAAAGTAGCAGCCGTACCGACGGCAATGGTGCCAGTCGGATCCATTTGACGAATCGTGTTCTGGCCCGGGTCAAGGAGCAACCAACGCGCCCCCACGGAATCATATGTCGCCTGGGCGATAGTGTTGTTACAGGGCGAAGGTAGGGTGCAGGTTGAGTTCGTCGTGCCATCGGGGCAGATTATCGACGAAGTGGGACCAACCACACCAGCTACTTCCGTAAGACTTCCGGTAAGTGAGATAAGGCGCAAGCGTCCGTCTGAGGTAGCGTTAGTACTCCCATCAAAATAGCCCGAATGAACAAACAGATTTGAGCCATCGAAACCCACTACGTTGGGGAAACAGTAATCGGTATCGGGGATGGTTTTTAGGATATAGCTCCAATAACCGGTAGATCGGTTAAGTTCCGCAACCGAATCTCCGAGATTGGATAAGATGTCTCCCGTTACCGGATTAACCGAGAAGACCGTCTGCTGACGACCAGCGCTTGCTACTTCGTAAGGTTGATTATTGGCGGCAGTGGTCGTGTTGGGAAGTGCCAGCGTTCCATTTCCGGCGATAGTCGTGATATTTCCACCGGGCGCAAATTCTCTAATTCGTGATTCCACGGAATCCAGAGCATCGAGTCTTCCGTCATTAATTCGTTGCAAGGACGGAACGAAATTAAATCGAGCGGACATTGCCAATCCGTTATCGCCGAAGAAGAAGCTCTGGCCATATACGGTAACCACCAGTTGATTTTGGTCTAAGGTACGAACCCGGCCTCTGTCGATAAAGAAAATATTATTAGACCCGTCCACGAACAGGTCGGTCGGTTGAATCTGACACATAAGTGCGGCCGTTCCATCGTTACAAGTACCAGGAACTCCAGTTCCCGCTATCCTGATCCAAGCGTTGCCAGCCGCATTGAATTGATAGAGCGTTCCCAGCTTCTTATCAATGGCGTACATGATTCCGTTTCTGCCAGTGACTCGGTAATGACTGAGGTCAGCAGAACCGGCTATTGCGGGGTGAGGGGCGAGGGATTGGCCCGCGTTAACACCGGACGGAGTCAAATTCGCAATGGGTTTATAGGTATCGCCTACCAAGGCATGACTAATTTGGGCCTGCAGGGTAGTGATCGCGGAGTTCGAGCCGTAAGCCACACCAAAACTCTCTATCGAGCAGGGGTGCACGACACCGTCCACAGTGGTGGAGCACGTCAATAAATTTTCTGTGGCGGCACCGGGCTCACTATACCCGTTCGGTCCGTGGCCAGTCCCACTCATAGTGATGCTGGTAACCGCATCATTGGCTACTGAGTAATAGCGGATGCGTGAATTAATCGACTGATAAGTATCCGAAGTGAAAATCACGTCTCCGTTAGGTAACGGCACAAGCACCAGGTTTTTTTCATTTTCGTTAAAGGAATTTTGAGCCGTGAATTTTACGTTGAGGGGCGATACTCCGTCCGCGGTGCTGGTTCCACCACCGATTAGGGTTGTGATCGAAAGTGTCGTCAGATCGAGACGTCGAATTCTATCGTAATCCCAGATAAGAAGACCGTTCGAATAGTCCAGTGCAATCTTAGCGGGGAACTTGAGTGGAGTGGTGCCGATCGTGATGGCTCCTGTTGTCGTATTCGAAGCGCTCGGCACATAGGGCATTAACAGATTCACGACTCCGTCCGTTGGCCTAATCCAAAGGAGTCCTTTGGTAATATCTCGGAAGAAGATTTGTCCATCTTTAGTTGCTACGAAAGTATTGGGATCCGGATTAAGGTAACTGGATCGTTCGTTTTGAAAGATTGCAGCCGTTGCACTTCCACCAATTCCATTATCCGTATTTCCAGCGACATTTAGAATTCCGTTGCTGTTAAGAAAGTTGGATCCCGTAGTGGTGATCATTCCGTTATTATCAATCACGGCAACACGAATTTTAAAATAACTGTTAGTCGCGACAGTACTTGTCCAAACGGCACACCCCGAAGCTAAGCCATTCAGCAGCGTGCAGCTTCCATTTATCGCGTTAGGAATGGACTGGGCGATAGGAAGGTAGGTCGAATCGTCAGTAGTGTAGTACAGCGAAACAGGGGAGCTTCCTAAACCGTTTTTCGCTTGAGTAATATTCCAGTGGACAACCACCGGAGTGCCCTGAGCAATGACGGTTTCACTCTGAGCAAGAGGAAGCGTCACATTATCATTTTGGCTAGCGATGACGTTCACTACGACAGGAGGTTGTCCCGGATTAAAAATAATGGAAGCCGATGCCGGGAGAGAGACGTTGCCTACGGCGTCCTCTGTCCAGGCATATACGTAATAAGTGTTGGGAGTATACCCAATGCGATATTGAAAGTTAGCCAAGTTAAGGGTCTTTTGAAGTGGCAAGTTGGGTTGACTGGGGTTGTTTACTTGCGTCCAACAGTTGCTAGTCGGACTAGGAGCATCTTGGGGATTGGGATCGATAGTATAAAGTAGACAAAATTGAGTAATATTCGAAAGCGCATCGGCGGCCTTAAGATTCACCGAGAGATAATTGACGGCGGTGGTGGCCGCTCCCGCATCCAGCGAAAAAGAACCGTTGGTAATAACGGGAGGGGTGGTGTCTCGTAACCAGCTGACCGAAACGGTTGTCTTATTCGTGGCTAAATCAGTTTGAGACAGCGTAATGGCATATTGTCCGTCGGCCCCGGGACTAAACGTGTAGCTCCAAGTCGTCGTAGTGCAAGCAACCGAAGTCGGCGTAATTGCTCCGGCAGGACCTGTAGCTGAAATCACAACGGGTAATCCGTTTTCGCACGCCCCCCCAAGACTTAAAGAAGGAAGATTAGAAGCCGACGTCGCCATGGCGAGAGTTTGAGTAAGGTTAGGTGGCACGGTATCTCGGGTCCACGAAGCCCCGATAGTCTTGACGTTTGTGGCGAGGTCTTCCTGAGTGAACGTATAGGCGCGAGTCCCATCGGTCGTCGCGGTAACCGTATAGCTCCATTTTGAATTGGCACACATCGTCTGATCGAGCGGGCTTCCGTTCATGGTGATACTGACCGAAAGCCCCGTTTCGCAGGCTCCACCGTAAATCGCTTGGTTCAAATTGTTGAGTACGGTGGCGGGTAAATTCGTCTGTGTGAGATTGGGAGGGACGGTATCTCGGGTCCAGCTCGCCGTTACGATCGTCTGATTGCCGACCGGGTCTGATTCTAAAAATTGATAGTTGTAAACTCCATCTTGTGACGCCGAAGCCGGGTAGCTCCAGGTACACACCGCAGGAGCGACGGTCGTGCAACTACAGGGATTACTTTGAAGCTGACTCGTGGAACCGTCTGAATTGACCAACGAGGCCATGACAGGATAGCTATTTTGACATGAACCAGAAAAAGTCTGAGATGACTTGTTAGTTAGCACGGTCACCGGGGTTACGGTGAGAGTCGGCGCAGTAGAGAGGATTTGAAATGCCGGCGATCGCTGAGTCGACGAATTTTCGAGTTTGTCGAATACTTGGAGCTGGAGGACCACTTGGCTATTATCGATCTTAGGAACCGTCCAGTTATATGAAGTGTCACTCGCCGCGAAATCGGCAAGGTGGTTAGGGAAAGTGGCTCCGCCATCAGTGCTGTAATAGAGGCTTTGTTTCGTAACTCCTAAAACCGACGTGCTCTGAGCAGAAAACTGAATATTCATGACGGTTCCGCCCTTAACCATGCTCGGTAAGGCGGTAAGAAGAATAGCTTCAGGGGTCGGAAGCTTGCTGAAAGTACTGGACATGGGATTCGAGCAGCTTGCCGCGAACAAAAGCGTAAATATGATGGGAGATAATTTTTTCAAACGTTCCATTCCTCGCTAAGCCAAGCAAAACACACCACCAAGACGGCAAAGTATGATCTCTAGGACTTCAATTCTCGTACCAGCTTTTGACGCCTGTAAAATAGTCTGTCTAGCGTCGAACGTTTTGACGAGGTAGAGGGGGAATTGCTTAAGTCCTTTGCCCAGAGATGATTTTCATGCCCAGAACGTGGTCAGCTTGGAGTTTATCGTCGTAAGTGGCAGCGTTTGTAGCAAAAACTCTCGTAATCTGTAAACGTTAGTAAAGGTTACTAATAGGGCTTTAGGGATAGGCGGTTACATGACTTCCTAGGTTTTACGTTCCTAGGTACGGGAATTGCTCATTTCTTACCTCATTAACTTATGAATTTTCGACCCTTTCTAATCCTTCTCGCGTTATTACCAGCGGTAAGCCTATGTTCAACGGCCCAGGCTGCGCAAATAGCTTCCCCCGAATGGGATAACGCCATGGAACGTTTCCACGTCATTGATCGCGATAGACAAGCGGCGAAGGAGGAAGCGAAGTTAAGTGAAGTGATGGCGGAATGGCATCGGCGCGAAGTGGCTTCACAGAGACAGGCGCAGAGAACTTATCAACGAGGTTTGCCTCTAGTATTGTTTCTTTTGTCGATGGGTTTTAGCCTTCTTTTCGGCGTTTTGTTAGCCAAGCGAAAACCAAGAGGTTTGGCGTCCTCGGCATCGGCTGTCACTGAAGCAGATGAAATTGTTCCTCTTCGAGCCGAGCTTATCGCTTCGTCCTATTTGGTTTCAGCAGATAAGATAGCCCTTACCCGGGACTCTTCCCAGGCGGGTTCCGCGGAGGAGGTAACTCAAACCATTATGGTCCCTCGCAATCGTCGTTACTTAGCCCAGAAAAATGGGGCTCACTGGTCTTTATTCGAAATGGATCGTCATCAGCGCGTTTCGGGCGAGGTCGGGAAAATATTAGTGGGGTCTCGAGTCCGTGGGAGTGTTTTGGGCAGGCCTCATTCGACGGGTTGGTTTGAACTGAAGACCGATGATGAATGGACCGAAGTGTTTGGCCATGGCAAGTGTGTCCTGTCCGTGAAGCAACAATCTTTCAAGAATAGCTCGAAGCGCTCTTTTTCCGGGAAATAGGGTTAGGGTCTAAAGATTAGATGCAAAACTCAGGCTTGCGTATGACACCCTGTGGATCGTAACTCGGGGGTAATGTTTTGAAAGCTTCCGTGCGATTGACCCATAAATTAAAACGAAACAGATGACAAAGCGCCGCGATACCGTCTTTCCAGTTAATTTTTTTTCCCTGAAGATGGGTTCGGGGATAGTAGCGAATCGGAAGCTCGAAGATGCGTGCCGATGTCTTAGCTACATAAGCAGTTAGCTCAATTTCAATACCAAACCGCTTGGATCTAAGATTCATTCCTTTGATGAGATCAGAGCGAAAAATTTTGTAACACGTCTCCATATCGGTCAAGTAGATACCCGAGAGAAGGTTGCTTAAGATCGTTAGGACCCGATTCACGAAATAGTGAAAAGTCCGATGCACTTGAGTGGCATTTTTCTTGAAGCGGCTTCCATAGACGACATCGGCGGAATTGTCGAAAAAAGGCTGCAAAAGGGACGGGACGTCTCGCGGATCGTATTCAAAATCGGCGTCCTGAATCATGATGAGGTCACCCGTAGCATGCTCGATTCCGGCGCGAATCGCGGATCCTTTTCCTTGATTCGATGGCATGGCGTGCAGAGAAAAGGGAAATTCTTCCTGCAGTTTTTTTAAGATTTGAGGGGTCGAATCGGTAGAACAGTCATCGATCACCACCCATTCCCGTTCAATGGGACAGGGGGTCGTAAAGAGCTGCCGGAGTACCGGTTCGACCAGCCGTTCTTCATTAAATATAGGAATGATTACCGTTAGCTTACGCATTGAATCTCTTTGATTAACAGTAGCTCTGCGCAAATGCAAACGACGCCAATACATAGCGATATCCTTGCGAAAGAACGAGGAAACAAGTAGGTGTAGTTACGTGAGAATCAGTCTTTTTAGATGGAATCGAGCCAATCTTCCCCTTTGGATATTCGTGGGGTTCTTTTTACTTTTTTTCGTCTCTTCGTCGGGTGGATTTGAGTCCGGTGATGCTTTGGTTCGTTACGAGACGGCTAAGTCGATCCTCTCGGGCGGTGGTGGGGCTCTCCCCGCCGGGCAATGGTGGAATAGTTCGGTGACGACAGCGAAGGGAAAGATTTTTTCCACGTATGGTCCCATGCAGTCATTACTAATGTTACCTCCTTTAATGATGGCTAAGGCACTTTCTCTATCGGTTCCACATCAAGATGCGTTTGTCCGTCTTTTTTTCAATTTGATCACGATCCCTCTGCTTTCGGCCATGACGCTAGTACTTCTTTATGAGGCATTAGGCTTAATGGGATTTACCCCCTTTTTGGCGACGTTAACGGTATTGACGTTAGGCACAGCCACTCCAATTTGGCATTATGCTCGGAGTGCTCAAGAAGAGAATATGGTCTCTCTGGGGTTATGTGCCTGGTTATTGGGAATTCTTCTTTATAATTCTGGAAGGAAAGGGGGACTTCTCTTGGCGAGTGCGGGCGGATGCTTCGCTCTTGCGACCCGCTACGCTTCTTTAGCCCCGCTCATTCCGCTTGCCATGGTGACCGCCTATTTTATCTGGAAGCGCTTTCAGCGGACTTCGGTCTGTGAACTTTCGGCGGCACTTTTGCTATGTATTTCCACGACGGCGCTGCTTCTTTGGTACAACCATTATCGATTCGGTTCCTATTTGGAAACCGGATACGGGATCCTTTTTCGGGAACTCTCGATGCCATTGTTCTCGCTCTCTCAAGCCCCTATGCGGGTTCTAGTCTTGTTATTTAGTCCCTACCGAGGATTGTTTCTGTTTTCGCCCGTACTTGTTTTTGCCTTGATTGCGCTTGCGCGCAACTGGCGGAAGTTGTCGGCAGAAGAGTGGGCGGGATTAGCTGCCATGGGAGCAGCCCTACTTCTAAATGCGAGTTACTCGTATTGGAACGGCGGATTTTCTTGGGGGCCGCGCTTCCTAGTGGCTCCTTTGATCTTGATTAGCCCGCTATTCGCGCGATTTTTTCAACGAAACGCTTTGGATAATTGGTGGAAGCCAATCGTGTTTATCTCTGTGGTGATTCAAGTCGCTTCTATTTCGCTGCCATCATCCACGGAGGATATCATTAGAGAGCGCGCGGAGGTTTCACCTCTTTCGCTTGCTAACGCTTGGAAGTGCGAATATTCGGCTCTCTGCCTGCGACCCGCAATGTTTTTCTCTGCAATACGTAATACTCTCATGAACCGGCCGGGGCTATCGCTTACGGCGGGCACCACTTCAATGGAGAAATCGTTAGAGAGTTCCGACTACCGAACTTTGTTCTGGTGGCCTTTTCGATTCTCATTCCGCTTCGGTTATTTCAACCGATTCATCGCCTTCTTCATCACGTTCTTCATTTTGGCGACAAGCGTATGTGTTCTGACCACGGCGCTTCGGGTCAGTCGATCTCGATTTCTACTGCGATCCGCTTAGGGATCAATCTCCGTACTGATTTCCGTAATAGCCGCCCGCTTGGGTTCCATAGGTGCTGGTTCCGTACTGATTATTTCCGTAAGCGCTAGTACCCTGATATCCAGGTCCGACGCCAGCGGCACCGTAGGCACCATACTGTTGAGGGGTAGAGCTTCCACAGGCCGAAAGGCCCACGGCAACCACAATGACTGCAATGAAAAAAGGCAACTTACGTAGCAACGTTCGCTTCGACATATGAATGATCTCCTTCGCGGGGATTAGAAAGCAAGGGGTGATCCAATAGACTACTTGTCTACGATGAGTGGGTTCTCGTGAATATGATGGAGCTTTTAGAAAACGAGAAAAAACTCCTGGCGAAATATGTCGGAAAGTCCGTAAAAATGTAAGACAACTGCGTGACGTAAAATGTCACCCAAGAAGGTAGGCCGTACCTTCTTGTAGGAGCGTATTCCTAAGGTGGGCAGCGGTAGGCGATCAGGTGGATGATTCTTTAGGAAATTCCGCAAACCCCACGACATTACCAGCGGGTTCGCGAATCCATATTTCGGTGGCGCCATAGAAGGTTTTGCGCTTAGGCACAATGACCTCTACGTTTCCTAAAGAAGCTTCGATTTCATCAAGCGATTCGACATCGGCATAAAGCACAATCTGCTTATCCGATTTGGGCGTCATGATAGCCGGGATATCTTTAGACAAGCTTTCGTGGGTTTGGATCATCACTTCGGATTCTCCGTGATGGAGAACCACGAAACCCAGTTTCTTTCCGTAAGGCACACTTACAGCAACTTCATATCCTAATTGCTTCGTCCAAAACGGAAGGCTCTCTTCAATGGAATTCACCATAAGAATCGGCGTAAACTTCTTAATTACCATTGGCACTGGGCACTCCTGTGGCTGAGACATCCTGGGATGATCGAAAGGTGTTGTAGTCTCAATTTACCACATTGTGAAGAAGTAAACAGTACCGACTTCGCTACTTACTGCTCTTCTCTTAACGCGACGCCAAGATTTTGAAGCATGGGGGCGTTCTCACACGCTACGTATCTGCATTTCCCTTGAGAAAGGTTTTCATGATAGTGCCAGCCCCACACGGGAACATACACCGCATCCCCCGCTTTCCACTCGACAACTTGATCCTCTACGAACGTTCGTCCGTCGCCCTCCAAAATATAAAGGATAGTCTCGTAGCTATGGCGGTGCTTTCGGGTTCTTTCGCCTGGTCCCAAATGGCCAATCGTAACGCTAAGCGTACGAGAGGGGAGGTCGACTACAAAAACAGGGTGCCGTCTTTCGCCGCTAAACGGGGTATCAAATCCCGAACCTTCCACATTAGGATGATGAAGTCTCTCCGGCACTTTAAGCTCAGGCTGCTGGGGGGTCCGTCCAAAATCCTTTGAACTATACTCCTGCATGACGAGCCCCCTCGGCAACCACACTCGGTTTAGGCCTTGAGATGGCGCGGAAGAAACGACTTCTCGCCGCAATCACACGAGCCGCGGCACAGCGAAGTACTAAGATCTGTTCCGGACTCGTCATTTCACGCTCTATAATGTGCTTCATCGTAATCGCATGTTCGTCGTCGCAGGCAATGTGGATGTTGAAGAAGTTAAGCGAGTCCCGGGAAATTCCACAGGCCAAGAACCCCTGGACGATCTGACTATAGACATGCGGAACGATGGCTTCTGCCCCTAAGCACAGAGCCCCTAGCCCCACTGCGGGATTAGGATTTCTGCAGCTTTCCCACATGACTTGCACTAACGCTAAAGTCTCGGGCAGAGGGCTATAGTTGTTGATATTGATCCCCATCTCTTTCAGCATGTTCCGATAAAGTAGTGAGTGTGGAACTCCGCCTGCTTTTCCAAGCCCCGTCTCATCGACGAGATTCTCGGTGAGCTCCCGCCTGTCTTCCTCATTAACCACATTGGAGAGCAGAGCACACAGATACCGGGTGAAGTGTCTGGCGTAGAAGAATTGCTGCGTCAGAAAGACTTCCAAGTCTGTTTTTCGGACGGACCCGGTTCGGCATGCCTCCAAAAAAGGCGTGGTATCGAGAGAGGCTATCCACTCAGGCTCAAGCCATTCGCCCCATCGGGATTGAAGATCGTTTTGTGAAACACAGTTATTAAGCATGGAGAGGCTCCGGGTTCGTTAAAGTTTGTTTGAAAACTTGGTGAAAGTGTTCTCTTAAGGCCCTTTTAAGAACTTTACCCGTCGGTCCAAGGGGAAAGTCTTCCAGCTCTGCGAACACGACGGCATCGATTTTTTTCTTACCGGCCGTGGTGAGTATTTCGTTGAACCGTTTGAGCAACGAAAGCGAGCTTACCTCTTCCGCTTTCTTTAGCCGCACGACAGCCACGGCACTTTGGAAGCCGTTTTCCGCAGGTCCCGCTACAACCGATAGATCCGAGATGTTAGGAAACTTTTTGAGCAGCATCTCTTCGGTTTGAAGGCTATAGACCATGCCTTCTTTGGTTCTAATGGCGTCTGGGATTCTATCGACATGGTAGAAACGCCCTTGCTCGTCGTAGTAAAAGAGATCTCCCGTTAAAAAGTACTCTTTAATTTGAGATCTCTTTGTCAGTACCGAATCGTTCCAATAACCGGGTGTTATGGTGGGTGATTTCACACCCAACTTACCCACGCGATAGGGGGGCAGTTTCTCTCCATCATCACTAAGGACCGCCGCATCCACCCAATCAAGGGGCTTGCCGATACAGCGGTTGTAGTTTTCGGTGGAAGGCGTATGCACATTGCGAAAGAGAGAAAATCCCATCTCGGAAGATCCCAGGCCGTCGATAAAGACCGACCCTTTTCGCTTCTCTCCATTAACAAAGTGCTGTCCTTGCGAAACTAACCTTCTAATGTGGGCTTCATGGGCCGCGTCTCCCCCGTTAAACCACAATTGAATGGAGGTGAGGTCATGAGCTTCGAGATCACTGTCATTTAGCAGCACATACGTCTCGGGAAATGCCACTACCATCGAAGGACGAAAACTTTCAATTCCCGGCAGAACCACTTCAGGCTGATTGCTGGAAAGAATCATCGTGCTGCAACCATTTAGGATGGCTAACATCAAGTAAGCGATTCCGGCCGAATGCGAATGCGGAAGAGCGGATAAGATTCTCTCCGATCCGGGGGCAAACGGTAGCCCCAAACGATAGCGAACGCCGAAGAAAAACTGCTGATGTTGAAACTCGACCGCTTTTGGGATTCCCGTGGTCCCCGAGGAGTGGCCGATCAATACCGTATCGCGATCGCTATGCTTGAAAGGATAAACCTCAGGGAGTTCAGGTTTAAAAATCTTCGAGGCCGATTGGTCGGTTACTAGAAAGCGTAATTGAGCGTTGTTTTGGATGTGCGGGTGAAAGAGAGACGCGTGCGCTTCATCGGTATAGATCCCTATGACACCCACCTTCTCCATCCATTTGGCCGCAATCGCGGGAGGCATGTTTCCGTTGACGATAGCGGGAATGGCTCCGATGGCGTTAATGGCCAAGTAGTGAACTAGATTCATCACCCCTTCGCTGACAAAAATTCCAATCGGATCTTTAGCTCTGACACCGGCGCCATAATACCAAGACGCGTAAGTATCGACCGCGTGTTTGAGTTCACTTAGGGAAAATCCTTCGAAAATCTCACCCGTAAAAAGCTGGCAGGGTTTATCCATCCACAAATGCTGCTGATCGGCCATGGGGGAAAGAGCGGCTGCGATATGAAGGAAGTTTCCGCAACCGAGTTCTTGATTTTCTGAGTGCACTTTTCTTAATGGATCGGGCAGGATCGTATTGGGGTTCATCGTAGTCTCCTATGCGTATTGAACGCCGTTCATGTTGTCTTCGCCTCGCCGAAACAGATAGCGGGGCTTGGTAAATTGAAGGGGATGGGTCAAAAGCCTGGGGTTTACGAACTGATCGAGCGGGGCAAGGGAGGCTTTGACCCTAATATTTAAAAGTTGTGATAAATGAGTTTCAAATTCCGAAAGGGATGCGGGGTCCGATCCGCCCATGGCGTATAGGGTGACTTCGAAAGTAGCTTCATCCCAAACCGCTTTCCACAAAGCGACTCCAATGGAGAGACCCGCCGTGAAGACCGCGTCTTCGACTTCTAGCGGAGTTAGTTTTTGCCCTTGTAGATTGAGTCTTTGAGAGGTTCTTCCTAAGATCTTCGCCGTGGGGTATTGCCATCCACAGGGGCAAGGCGTGTGATCTAACTCGATGTCGTCTTCAACGAGATACCGGAGTAAGGGCATTGCTTCCCGAAAAAGCGGAGTGACTAAAAGCTGGCCTCGTCCCTCGGTGCGGATGCTTGCGGAACTTGAATCTAAGACTTCGAAGTAAAGCCTGTCACTCCACAGGTGGAGTTTACCTTCGGGACATTGACCTCCTAAACTTCCGGTTTCAGTACTTCCATAATCTTCGAACACGGGCTTTCCGTTCCAAAAGGCTTCTAACGCCATTTTTCTTCCGCGGCTAAGGAGCTCTCCGGCCACCCAAAACCCGCGAAGCTTGGGAAAGTGGCTCGCCGGACAAAAACCATTGGCTTCAGCCGCTATTCTCCAGAGCATCACTTCCGTGGGCAGACTCCACGTCACTGAAACTTCCAATGTCTGCAAAAGTTGAACGACCCGGGAGTAGGGCATATTCCCGGATCGGTTATCACCAGGCACCACCACGGCACCTGCGCGAAGGGCTGCAAACTGAGCTTGATGGGCTGTGGTCACCATCGAATAGGGCGTCTTAATAAAAAACGTGTCGTGGGAGTGCAGTGCGACGGCATTCCTTAAAAAGCGTTCGCTGATGTCTTTCCAATCGTTTTCGGTAAAGTAGGAAGCTGTGGGTGTTCCTTCTGTTCCGCTGCTCTCGTGATAAGTCGCTATTTTATTTTTTGGAATGGCTAGAAACCCAAAAGGATATCCCTTTCGCAAATCCGCTTTGGTGGTGACAGGGATTTCGTTCGATTCCCAAGTATTCGAATTCAATTTGTTTTGGTAAAAGGGACTCTTTCTGGCCCTGGCTACCACATCGTTTAGGAGATCACGCATGGGCCTGCTCCAATCCCAAAAGTCGGCAAGCATTCGTATGGAGAGCCTGATGATCCATTCCCGTCACGTGCGCTTTTAAGAGTTCTAAGGAAGGGTCTTGGAGAGGATATTCGCTTCCAAAGACGACACGCTCCATGCCTAGTTTTTCAATGGCAAATTTAACGACGGACGAGAAGCCACCAGAGGTTTCAAAATAGATTTTCTGAAAGGGAGCGATGCGGCTCACGGCATGAAAATCACAATTTCCTATTCCAGCATGGCCTAAGACAAAAAGGAGTTTGGGAAACTGAGTTGCGATTTCGATAAGGGCTTCGATATCAAATCCCGGTCGACTCAAGCAATGCAGATACACCGGATGCTGATGATTCAAGGCCACCTCCAGATACCGAATCGTTCGGCTATCCGTGAGGGCTATGCCATGAACCGCGGGTCCTAATTTAAGCCCAAAAAAGTGTTTTCCTGTCCTTACGTATTCATCGACAGCTTCATGGGGATTGGCGAAGAAAAAGGGAAAGAGGGTTACCCCCTCATCAGCGGCTTCATCGCAGAGCCTGCGAACGGTTTCATTAGGAACCGAAACAATGGTTCCTCCACCTAGAGCGATTTGACCTGCTAATTCCTCTGGCCGAACGAGTCCTCCTGCTACTACCACGGTTTGGGTAATCCCCAACCTCTCCATACTTTTGAGTAGCCTCTCTTTAGCTTCCCGAGTGGGGGCTAAGTGGGCATGAAAATCAGTGAGCCCCATATGAGAATCTCTCCTGGGGTAAGCGGTAATTCGGTAACTCGGGGAAAGCGCGGAACGAGCGTTTCTCTCAACTGGTCCAAGACTTCGCTGGAATCTTCTCTTTGAAAAACATTGCGCCCCAAGCATAACCCCGAAAGTCCAGCCCGAAGGCCGGCTCGGGTCATCTCGACAAGGCTTTCCACCGAAGTGATAGTTCCGCCGGCCAAAAAGACAGGGATATCTTCAGCAACTCCTTCTAAGAGTGGGGCGAGCTCCGATACGTTTTCGGGAGGAGCGATCTTAATTGCGTCGCAGCCCATCTCGATACTTACCCGAATGAGGTGCCGCAGACGGTCTCGCTTAGTCTTTTTATCGGCTATGACTTTGTCGTAGACCATCGCGAGTACTGGCAAAGAATAGCGGCTCGCCTCATCCACGATCTGTCCCATCTGCGATAGGTTTTTGGAATCGTTGGCTCCGTCGAAGTTGACCTGGAAAGAAACGGCATCCGCTCCTAGCCTTACGCTACTCGGGATATCGGTGAGTCTTTCTTTGGAGTCAGCACTTTTCGAAAGAGAGCTCATTCCGTTAAGGTGAACCATCACTCCCAATCCATCCAGGAGCCCTGCCTCTCCAAGCCGCTCCGCCATTCCTTTGTGAACGATGACGCCACAGATAGCGGGGTGCGCGATCCATCGACTAATCTCGCGAACCGAACCCAGTCCCGAGACAGGTCCGATCGTTAATCCGTGATCGATGGGAACGATAAGCCCCCGACGAGTCCCGCGAAACAAGAAGCGATTCCATCTGACTTTTTTTCCCGTCATATCAACCTCACATTTCTAAGATGTGTTCCGATACTTTGATACCTACATGCCTTCCTGGATCAGCGACAAACCCAAGTAGCTTGTCTCCGGGTTTGAGTTCAGTGATGTTCCGAGGCTTCGCTTCATCCGAATAGACGCGCACATGCCAATCGTCCTGCAAAAGAATGTTGACCCGCTTTTCCGCTGAAAATTTTACCTCTATTAGTCTTAACGGCCGCACTTCGGTTTTGACTCGTCCCACGTAGGCGCGCCGAACGCGTCCTGAGCTATCGGCAATCATCACAGGTGATCCAGCTTTAAGTTCCGTCATGTAATCGGTGCGGTTATTTAAGTTGTAGACGTAGCTATGAACCGCCCCGGCATTTACTCTAAAAGGGCGAAGCTCCATGTAAGGCAGATGAAAGACTTCGGGGCAGCAAAAGATTCCGCCGTGTGACGTCGATCCGACTAGCATTCCTTCGGTCTCGGTAAATAGAGTCGCAAGGTCGATGCAGCTTCGGTATCCCATTCCCACCGGTCGGGCCTCGACCACTTCTCCCACGGAAAGGGGAAGGGTCTTTTCAGCGGTATTAGCTCTTTTTGTGAGGAAAGCGTCCATGGCTGAATGGCTTTTTGGGGTGACCATGATTCCGTCGGCTCCGACCTCCATCACTCCCAAGGTCACAATGGCGTCATCGATATCGTCCGGGGCTATCTCTTTGATAAGGATAGTCTGCGACGACTGTAGTGACGCGATGACAAGTTCCAGAGGAATGTTCGTCGGGTCTTTGAAACTCATAAGTACGTACGAGTGGGTGCGTCCCACTTCAATGGCATCGTGCAAACTCTGGGCGTCGGTCACGTACGCCCGAAACGCCGTTGTAAACCCAGCCAGGGAAAGCTTGTTTAGTGTTTCCTTATCGCGGCTCGCTACTACAAAATTGGGATCTTCTTTCCGCTGTTGGAGAAGAGTGGTCTGCGTTGCTTCGTTACCGACATCCACAATGGCGGTAATTCTTTCTCCTAGCACCCCCTCCACTTCGCAGAAGGTATCCACATCGGTTAAGACTCCGTTGTATCCTGAGTGCAGGGCTCGGGTGAGTAGCTCGGTGCTGTGAGAAGCGTCAAACCAAAGGGCTGACGTTTCTAGGGCCTGGCGCTTATTCATCGTTACGTTTTGAGTTAACGAATGCATGGGGAAACCTCCTGTTGAGAGTGGGAGAAATCATGAAGTTGTTGGACGGCTTGAACCGCCGAATCTCGACGAACTAAAAAACTAAGGCTCATCGGGCCCATGGACATGGCAAGGCATGGAATTTTATTATTGGTCACCGATTGAAAGGCCAAAGGCCCTACTACCGATACCTTGGCGACGTCTTCGTCGATGAATAGAAACTTTTTCGGATATTGCTCGCTTAGTTGAGGAATATGAGAGGTGCAGATCGTGGAAAACCGCTCATCACCTAAAACCTTAATGCGGGCGACGTTTGAATCCAGTGTTACACAATTGACCGAAGTCTCTCGGTTGCCGATAACAGTTCCAAAATCGTCGTGAAAGGAGCTTCTCACCGTGATGGGGACCTGGTAGCGCATTCCCATCTCCACACTGCGATCGTGCATTACTTTAGCACCGAGTCCCGCGGCCTCTCGCATGAACCGGTAAGAGACTTCGGGCAATAGCACGGCATCGGGGCAGATTCGGGGATCCGCGCTAAAGACTCCGTTTACATCGGTAAAAATTTCACATGCGGCCCCACTTAAGGACGCGGCGATGGCAACGGCAGTCGTATCTGAGCCGCCGCGTCCTAAAGTGGTGATCCGACCGTTTTCGTCCACTCCTTGAAAGCCCGCTATGATGGGTATGACTCCGTTTTCCAATTGGGTGAGTATCGGATCGCTATTCACGGAGAGAATTCGCGCTCCGGCGTGGGATCTTGTGGTGAGTATCGGCAGCTGGAAGCCCAGGAGTGAACATGCTTTTTCTCCGGCGGCCTGCAGAGCGGAAGCGGTCAGGGCCGCCGTTACCATCTCACCGGTAGCAGCGACGACGTCCGTCTCCGTGGGGTTTGCTGAAGGGGCCACCGCATGTGCCAGTTGGAGTAACCTGTCTGTCTCTCCCGCCATGGCGCTTACTACCACCACCACCTGGTGACCCGCGCGTTTAGAAGCGATGATTCGCCGAGCAACGTTTCGGATTCTCTCAGGAGAAGCGACGGAAGTTCCGCCAAATTTTTGTACTAGGATCGACATTTCAGGTCCTCCAAACTCACAGCTTTAAGGTAACTAACATTCGATTTCGGTACCACTGACCTTCCCTAACGGGTTCTGAAGGGATTTGATGGGATTGTTTTTCATTGGGGAAACTCCCCTGCTGTCGGAGGCGTTTCCTCAAATCCCGTCCCCTCCAGGGTCAATAGAAACGCTTTCAAGCTACTTGCTTGATCGGGCGTTAATCCCAAAGGAATCACATGCTCGTCCAGTTCAGGATTTTGAACGCCGCCATTGTTATAAAAAGCGACGACGTCATCCAACGACTTCATACTTCCGTCGTGCATGTACGGAGCGCGGTTGGCGAGATTGCGAAGGGTAGGGGTCTTAAAAGCTCCCCTCTCCGCATCTATTTCCGCATTGGTTAGTTTGGTGATGGCGTAACGCCCCTCATCCGGAAAAAGTCCGTTCTTAAATCCGACGCCCGTATTATGGAAATTATTATCGGTAAAAAACGGAGGGACGTGACACTGAGTGCAGTCACGGTCCTGAAAGAGGCTGTATCCATCTTCGGCATCTTGAGGGTAGGTTTGTGTCGGATCCTTTTGCCAGCGATCCCAAGAAGAATCTCCCGACATTAAGCTTCTCTCAAAGTCGGAGATAGCTCGAGTCACTCTGGCTAGTGTTACCGTTTTATCTCCGAACGCCGTTTGGAAATAGCTTCCATACCCCGCGATGGCAGTGAGTTTTGCGACGAGTTGGGCTTCTGTAGTCCCCATCTCTATAGGGTTAAAGAGTGGGCCTGAGGCCTGTTCTTCCAAACTCGTTGCCCTTCCATCCCAAAACTGTGGAGACGAAAATGCTTTATTGAGTAGGGGCGGGGCTTTTCGGGTGCCCGCCACCGCTCCGATTCCGATGGATACCGACAGCGTATTGGAATACTCGTTCTCCACACTATGGCAACTCGAGCAGGATACGGTTCCGTCTCTCGAGAGTCTTTTGTCGTAAAACAAAAGCCGCCCCAAAGTGGCATTGGCTACCGTGGGAGGATCGGACGACTGATATACCGGCAACCCGGTCAACGGATTATGTAAGAGCTGATTTAATCGACCGGCCACATCCGCGTGTGCTGGAGCGGCGACAAAGCATATCGAGAGAGTCGTGAGAGCTATCTTTCTCATTGCCCATTCCCTTCACTTATCACCGCACTCACTTCCACACTCACATTTCCCTGAACGGCTTTCGAAATAAGGCAATACTGCTCGGCCGTTGAAAGCCCTCGTCGAACTACCTCCTCGGTACTTCCCGTTTTCTTTCCCAGAAGCACCACTTCAGGTCTGTGAATAATCTTTTTTATTTTTAGCGCTTGTCCCACTTCCATCTCCAACTCGCTTGTGATGTTAAGTTGTGAGACAGGCACATTGAGTCGTTTCAAGACCGCGGCAGTAGTTATCAGAAAACAACCAGCGGCTGCGGCAAGCATCAGCTCCTCGGGGTTAGTCCCGATACCAGACCCGTTCAGATCCTTCGACACTGAAAACGACGACTCTAGTCCTGGGGCTGTTATTTTTCCGTTACCATCGAGAGCCCCTTTCCAATGGGCCCTGACTTCGAATTTACTCATTGTCTTTCTCCTTTTTAATTCGCATGACTGCAAACCATGCTTTGGGTGGATGTGGTGTGGAACCGTGATAAATCGTTCGACGAAATTTTAAGATCTCAAATCGAGCACTGTAGATTTCATGAAGCCGCGCCATGGAAAAGCGAATCGGCCCAAAATCGCAGTCCCCTTGTTCGATACTTAATACTTTTAGTAATAGTCTTCCTCGCGGCTTTAAGAGTCTTAGGATGGAATTTAAATAGAGCGGGTAGCTTCGGGGGTCGAGCACATGAAAACAACCTCTATCGACGATAAAATCAAATGTTTCTAATAACGTACTTTCAAGAATATCGCCGCTAAGGAAAGTGGGATCCGGATGTAAAGATCGCGCACGCAATACCGCTGGTACCGAGATATCGATTCCTGTCACCTTAAAGCCATACTGACCAATTAAGGCAGTCTGGTTACCTAGTCCGCATCCGATATCCAAAACGATTCTTCGTTCGGGCTTTTTTTCCCGTTCGAGCTCCTTTCGGAGATCCGGATCTAATTCAGGAAAAAACCACGGCAATTGACTCTCTATCGAGGCTTCGTAGACCTGATGCCAATCGGGATGACGTTGTCCTGGAACAAGGCCTGGTAAGCGTGCGCGATCCATCTGCTTCTCCTTGCGCTAGTGGAAAAACAACTGAACTTTTCCGGCCGACGGAAAGTCTCTATTGAGTCGCGCTTTTTCCGCATCTCCCAAAGCTTTGTCGTAGTTTAGGACCTGTAAGTCCTGCATGGATTCCAAGCGAGTGAAAACCGATTCTGAAATCGAGCGAACTTGATTTCGGAACGTGTGGAGGTTCACCATTTTCGGGTTGTATTGAAGAAAATCGTCCGGGTAGTGGCGCAGAGTTGTGTTTATGATAACAAGTGTCTTCAAGTTAACGAGGTCCTTGAAGAGGCCTTCCGGAAGCTCCACAAATTTGTTGTTTCGGATGTTTAAAGTTTCTAAATTGCCGAGCCCCGAAAAATCATCCGCTTTGAATTCAGTGACGGTACCATCATCCACCGCTACTCGGGTGAGTGTTAAAAGATCACTTTGTGTTATGGAATCGCAAGTTTTCTGCAGTGCGGCAGTCAGAAACTTTTGTACCTGCGGGGTTCGGCTACATACCGGCAAAAAGTCGGCTTTAGCTACGCCCGTTATCAAGGCTAAAACCATCGCGGCCAGCCCAAGAAATTTATTACGATTGTTCATTTTTTTTCTCCCGTTTTATTGAGTCACTACAACTTCTCAAACTAAGACTACGGTGAATCAAAAGGGGTAGACACTGATGGGTTCTTAAAAAAGCTGATGGGATTTGATGTGAATTTGGATATAAAGGATGCATGGGACGGGCGGGAACGAAATCGGTCGCGACACTTTTCTTCACAGGAGAGCACCGTGAAGTGGCCGAACGCACTTTCGACTCTCCTTCGCCGGTTTTCACTCTCGACGAGTTCCCCTACGTAATCGGGGCCTTGGTGATGCTGGGCCGCATTGACGAAGCGGAAACCGCTTATGCTTTGAAAGAGAATCCACTAACTCCGGCACAGCGCGTCGCATGCAGGTTTTTCTTAGGCATAGGCTTTTGTCGCCATTCGTTTTACGCCAAATCCCGTCGTTATTTCGCCCTAAATGCCCACGAGTGGAGACAATCTAACGACCTCATCTCTCAGTTTTATCGCTATCAGGGTTTAGGTTTTTACCACTACTTCGCGGGCAGTATCAAAAAGGCGCTGCACAACGCCGAGAAAAGTTTTGAAGCCGCCTTAGGTGCGGGATTCTTATACGGCCGCGCTTTTGCTTCCGATCTCAAAGGCCACACTCTGGTTCTTACGGGAGAAGTGGGTCGCGGAATGAAAACACTGGAACTAGCCGAGCACTTAGCTTCGCAACTAGGTGCTCACTGGTTGAAAGAGACCATTCAATCCTCACTTTTAAGTTACCGCGCGCGGTTCGGATTAGATCACAACGAGACCATCGAGAAATTAAAAACAAAGATTTCAAGTCTTTCTAAACAAGACAGTTACACCCAGTCGATGTTGCTTTTAAACCTTTCGGAAGAGCACTTACGCAGAGGTGAAATCGAGAGTGCTAAAGAGGTGTTGAACGAGTGCTGTCGTATTGTTTACAGCACTCAAAATCGTAGGCATGCCGCGACGCTAAATCTTAGATATGCATACTTGCACTATCTGGAAGGGGAACCTCATCTTTCCCTTAACTTAATTCGCAATGCCCTGACTCAAATTGATATTAGCGTCGATATCCTCTTAGAACTTAGGCTTCGCGGCTTTGAAAAGAAGTTGGCCTCGGAAATGAAGCTCGAAGTCTGCGAAAAGAAATTGGGCGCTCATGTCAACAAACTGACTCAAAAGGTGGGAGAAGCGGTCGCGACTAGAATTTACACAAGAGAACAATTCCCCGAAGCGGTCCCAGTTCGTTACGGCGAAGATCCGGTAGGCGATTTGCAGGATCTGATTCGTCGAGATCCGAAGAACGCTTCCGAGGCCATCGTGAAGATGGGATATTTTGGTCTACTTAGTGAGGTCTTGCCGGTCAACCGAGGCGAGAGAGTGCTTTATTTGGAACTAGAACCGGGAAGTCTCACGGTTTTCGACAAGGGTACCGTTGCCCATTATCCCGATGCGATTTCAAAATCTCTTAGAAACTTTCTTCTGGAGCTTCACAAAGGAACCAAAACAAAGGAAGAGCTAATCGAAGGTATTTGGAAATACCGCTACCACTCGTTAAGACACGATGCGCTTATCTATTCAACCGTTGCGAAACTTCGAAAAGTTTTAGCAAGTCGATCTCATTGGATCGAAGCCTCAGACGCGGGCTACCAGTTGCGCGCTGACGTTAAAGTGCTTGCCCATCATCTAAGAATGGCAGCCCCCACCGCCATGGTAATTGAGCCTCTTATCAATGATATGCCTGACGAAGAGATTTCCGTTTCGGGTTTGAATCATCGGCAGTATGGAATCTTAAAGTATCTCGTCGCCAATGATTTTATTGATACGGCCACGTGCTGCGAACTCTTTTCGACTTCAGAAATTACGGCCAGCCGAGACCTGAGTGATTTGCTTCGCTTGGGCCATTTAGAACGCTTGGGTAAGGGCCGTGCGACTCGATACACGCGCAAGTCATTTTCCAAAAGTTCACAAATAAACAACGAAACCACAAACGAGAGGAGTCTCACATGAAACGAATCCTGACTCTGCTTACCCTTGCGATGGCCTGTATGGCTTTTGGCGCCGATTACCACGTTCCCACACCGGAAGCCCTGCAAGCTTCTAGCGAGTATCAACCGACGGGAACCAGTGCGACCGTCACTAACGGTGTTCTAGAAGTTCATTACTGCTTGCCCCCAGAACTCGTAGGCGACAAAGCTCCTGAATTTCAGTTTACAGGTACGATGTCCAGTAACTTCGTCGCCGTCAAAGGCTCCGATGTTTATGGCTACTGCATGGTTTCGACAGACAAGCCCCTCACTTGCATGCTCAAGTACCCGGGACTTGAGAACGAAATCGATATGACCTCTCGCGATGCTGCCATTCGGGCCAAATTCGCCGTCGACGATCTCCCCAACCGCTTCGCCGTTGCGAATCTTTTCCACTCCGAACCGGCAGGCTTATTAACCATCGACATTACGCAATAAAATTTCCCGCGCCCCTCTCGAAAGAGGGGCGCGGATAAATATAAAGCCGGAAAACCTTTATTTATTTAGTTCATACTTTGATTTCAGCGCGGCAAGAGTTTTTTCGTCAATAGTTAGCTCCGGAGTAAGCCCATCTTGATATTTCACTCGGTTTTCGTCGAATATCGCTCTAATTTGAGATCGTACCGTTTCAAAATCATGGACGACGTCCTTTAGTCTCTGCGTTTCAATTCAAACTACAAGTTACTTTCACCATTCCCACATCTTTTCGTCCGTCTGTAACGAGACTACTGTTAGATACTGTCGTCCCTGGCTTCATGCGGTTTTCGCGAACCTCGGAGATGGAAGTAATTGAATTTTTCGACCAGGTGGTAACGCTGAATTCGTCGGTTCCTCCCGCTCCCTCCCCGTGAAAGGAAACGATATAGGTATCTAAGTTACCGATATCCACTTCGGCTTTGATATAAGCGCGTCCACTATCGATAGGAGCGGATTTCTTCCCACCGATATTTTCTCCTCTATCCCCCACTACATCGCACGAAATCGACGTTTCGGCATGAACAACGGAACCAAACGCTAACACCACAGCCAAAATAAAAAGTTTCATGATCTCTCCTTAATAGAAAATAGTTTCATTAATGCACTCTGCCGCCACAGGCATATATAGTTGCAAAATGCTTTTGCGGACGATTGCCTTCCGCCTTGATACAACTTTGATATGCATTAATTTCCCAGTCATTATCGTACGCATGTTCATCATCCTGCAGTTTTGGATGAAGATGCCCCAGGTTATGCAACATCTCGTGCCCCACAACGGAGGCCCATGCCAAAACGTCTCTATTTCCCATCTGGTAGCGATTCAAAGCAATAGAGAAGGCTCCCTCCACTCCCTTTTCGAACGTCTTCACTAGATCAAGATTTGCTTGCCCCCAGCTAAAGTCCTCTCTGTAATAGGCTTCGATAGTCATATCAGGAAAATTACCCTGCCTGGAAGAGAGTCGCAGGGCCGCCAAGTTTCGACTGAAGAAGCTCCCGTCATTCTGAAAGCCAAGATAGTTTTGAGGCACGAAACCGCTGTACATCCACTTCTGTCGACGTCCCAGAGTACAGCGCTCAACGTCTTGGTTAAGAATTAACTTCCAAGCAGCTTCTTGCACTTTATCCACGAAAGCGCGCTCCTCATCGGTAAAGTCGCTGCTAATGGTGACCGTCGACGCCATGAGGGGCGAGGCAAGAATGGAGATAAGAAAAAGAGAAAATATTCGCACGCGAATGACTCCTGTACGTCCGAATAATCATTTAGGACTTTTTGAGTCAATCTCAAAGGATGTTAAATGAACAATGGGGAACATTTCGAATAAGGAAGTTTTAGCGGCTATTCTTTGAAGACTTTCTTAACGGAAACAATGCATTTTCCAGGATCACTCACTTGAACCCAATTCTTATCTCGTTTGAGTTCGTACCATCCGGTTTCTTGAAATCCTAAAATACGGGCTTTAAGTCTCGAACCCGCTCTGAGTTCCCCGCAATGCTCGGCCTTGGAACCATTGGCGTTCACTCGGTAAAGCACCCATTGGGTACCTTCCCATTCAGCGGCAAATTCCTGAGTTGAAGCAACAGGCTTTGGCACTTCGGTGACAGCCGTGATGGTACTGTCTTTCTTGCGAATGACTTTGGTTAATTCCAAAGCATCAAAACTGACTCTTCGAAAACTTGTCGTATCGCTAGGCCGAATTACCGTGTCGCCCAGAGCCGAATTTTCTGGATATTGTCTTACTACGGCTTTCTCTTTGGAAAGGTCGCTATAGGAACTCTCTCTAGGAGCTGTGAAGGCTGCCGCCGATAGGGCCGAAGCCGATGCTAAAACAGGTTCCGTTCTTAGCCCCCGACGCTTGGTGAGCAGATACGCTCCTCCCATGGCAAAGCCGGTTAACAGGGCCATGAACCACATAAAGGGGCTGCTTTGTATCTTAGCTTCAATCTTTTTGGCCTGGGGTAGCGACGATAGTTGTCGAGTCGCCGAGCTCACGGTTTCATCCGCAACACCCAAACTCAATTCCTTCTGGGCTTTAGCAGCTAGTGGGTTTTCATGGGCTTGGAAAGCAGGTGTTAAGCCATTTCCTTTTTTGGGAGGCGTTGCTTTGGCTAAATCACCCTTTGGTAAGGTCTGTGAAAAATTTAAAGAGACGGTAGTGGTAGATGTCATTGTTCCGTGGGAAGCACCTATCGCCCCATTCGCAACATTGGCTTGAGTCGCCTGACTTCCCGTTTTGCTAGCAGCGATGGATGCCGTATCCACAGGAAACTTCTTGGCTAGCTCCGAATCATTATTCACTTCGCTTAGTGCCTTAATCTCAATATGGCCTGAGGCTACTGATTCGGGAGTTTTTGCGCTGCTATTTAGATCCCGCTTGGGATCTCCCAAGTTTGCAATCTGATTTTCTAACCCAGCCGAAGATCCGCCACTTACCGTAGGCTTTGGACTATTAGGTACCACGATAAGTTGCGCTCCATAGTTCTTACCTGACGGCGAATCCGATAACTGAGTTTCATTATCGGTCGTTGATTGCCCTTGATTCACCAACTGCCCAGGCCCCGCAGTAAATCCCAAATCAGAAGGTGTACTCGCATCAGTAGGTGCCGTGGGAACCTGAAACGCCGGTACCGAAATCGTCTGAAGCGGTTGCGATGAAGTGGGTGGCTTATTGATCGTAGCATCGTAAGTGGGCTTCATAATGGCGTTCGTGGAATTCATAAACCCCAACGCCATCGGCAAAATTTTCTTTAGGTAATCGTCTTTATCGTATTTTCCTTGGGCTACTTCGGTGGCTAAGATTCCTGAGGTGACGGCGGCTTGATTGGAAGCTTGATTAAGGTTCGCGCGATTGGGAGCACTGGTCGGATCGGCTGCGACTGCGGTGGTTGCTCTCTGAGTATTCACGCTAGCATCTTGTACAGCGCCTGCCCTTGATTGTGGCACCGGAGTCGGGCTGGGTTTCGGCGTGGTATTTTCCGGACTATCGTCTGAAAGCGCTTCATCGTCAGCGCTTCCGAGAGGAGTTGTTGCCGGTGCACTTTCGGCCCAGGCAAACCCAAGAATGAATTTAACATTCGTAGGTGGCACCACTAAAAGTATAAAGACTATTAATGTTAGTTGCTGTAGTCGCATAGGTTCCAATGTTAATGAAGAGCAAGGGACGTGCCGTAATTTGTCACCTTCCTAAGATTGAAATCATTGAGATTTCTCTCGTTTCGGAGCACCTCTAGTGGATGAAATTTCGGTAGAATTCCGCGAGCCTAACCTATCTATCTGATTCTATATGTGTTTTTAATGAATACGCTCTGTACACAGCGCGTAATACTTCTTGCACCCACTTTTTGAACACAGTTAGAATAGCGGCTGTTGCTAAGTAAATGAGTTGATTTAGGAGAGTGTTAGATGAAATGCCACCTATTAGTTTTTTTTCTGGTGGTTGGTCTAATTTTCCCGCTGGGATCAAGTGGTCAACAGGCGTCTGGAAAAACGAAAATTATGTCAGCCGAGGAAAACGAACGGCTGGTTCATCCCTATGTTCCATATTACTCGTATGATCCCATAGCAATCGATGGGGCATGCATTGTGAGTTTAGAATGGTTTAAGAAAGATGTTGAGCCTAAAGGTCAACCTGAACTTTATGGAACGGGAGCGTGTCCGAGAGACAGTGATGGGACCTGTCCCTTGCGAAACGAATGTGCGGCAAGGGGAAAGAGCGCAAAATTTCAAATGGGGGGATATTTAAGCCCTCGCGAAGATTATGCGAAGAATCGTGGTGTGGACAAATATGGCAGAAAGGTTCACGCGATTCCAGATCTCCCGTATGATGAATACCACGACTCCGCTTCGGTCGTTTCTATTATTCTGGCAAATGGAAAACGAGCGAATTATTGCGCATGGACGTTCGATGTAGATGAATATACCAGCTCCTATGATCCTAAGAGGGATCCAAAGCAGAACGTTGTGCTATGCAAACCCTCGGGATTTAAAGAGGCGGAGAACAAAGATGGCACCAAGAAAATAAATAAGGAAACTGGTCGACCGTTCAAGGCCCCCACCTGCGATCCTCTACTCGTTTGCATCGAAAAAGAAGTTTTGGCCGACACAGGAAAACTCCCCGAAGGCAGCCCTAAACCGCTTCATGCGGCAGAAGTTCTCGCCAAACGCCAAGCCGCCGAAAACGCAGTTGCCCACGCTGCAGTCACCACAAATGCACCGAACCAAACGCTTACCGGTCCTGCGAATGCGAATGGCACCAACGGCACTAACAAAGTGCCTCACGCTCCAAATCCCGGAACGGTGACGACCAATACTAATCTCCGTCCCACTGCCAATAAGTCGGCAGCCGCTGCTCCAGCCGCGCCCACGATGCCATAATTGAGATTCGTCATTCTTACTTTAAGTTAACTTGTCATACCTCTTTCTCTGCGGTACCGGAACAGTCACCAGGAGGTTCTTTATGAAGATGTTTGCTGTTGCCGGATTGGTTATGATTTCAACTCAAGTTACTCTCGCTGCTATTAATGTGAGATCGATGACGTGTGAGGTGGAAAGCCCCGGAGAGCGAAAGACGTGTTGCAAGAAAACGGGACAAATGGATGACAGAGGGCAGATCGATATTGATTTCCGAGAGGCTAATGACTTTGATCTCGCCTACTGGGGAGCTACTTTTGTATCGAAAGATCGAAATAGCAGCGACGAACTGATTCTCACTATTAAGCACGGACCATCAGGAGCTGCCGGAAGTGCCAACTTCCTACAACCGCAGACTACAAATAACATTACGGGAAAAACTTCGGTTTCTACAGAAAAACGAGATGGTAATTTTGGGGTGTATTACGTACTGGAGTGTCATCTCAATTAGGTTAGAAACCTAGATGCGGCCAAACCCATAGGGCAAAGGCGAAAGCAAACGCAGCCAACATGGCCATTGTCTCAAGGATCATCATGGCCCAGCAGGAACATTTGCCAAAAAATCCTACTCTGTCTCGGAATTCAAATTCATAGGGAATTGCCATGGTCCTTCTCGCTAGCCATTTTGAGATTACAGCACCTGCATAAAGTTGCGCGCGATAAGCGAAAAAGAAGGGGTGAGCTCTTCGAAGGAACCAGTTAAATGTAGAGTCGTTATTGAAGACGGGGTCCAGGACCGGGTTTACCAGTTGTATCACCAGAAACCAGGCAATCATGAAGGATATCGACGAGAAAGCGGTTAATAGGACTAGAATTTGCATGACATCGTCGTACATAAAATTAATAGGCCGAGGGAATGGTGAGCATATCTACCAGGCCTCGCACGAATTTTTTCCCCCATTTATTTTCGTATAATCTTTCCCCCGCAGCCTCGCCCATTTTTCCCCCTGCGATAGTCCCAGTTCCCCCGGCGATCGCTCCGCACCAAAGAAGACTCGTCATTCCTGACTCGAGCCCAAACGCGAGGTTACATACTAAGTAGGTGGTGCCCGCTCCAACGACTCCACCAACTGCACCTTTCAATATTACTTTAGAAGCCGTCCTTCCTCTAGCATCCTCATTAGGCGCCTGATAAATCTCTTTGACATCCAAAAGCATATCAACCCCTTTTACAATTCTCCCACCCCATTTTAAATACTCCGCAATACGCCCCAATCTTTCCAACTGTCTCGTGTACGCCCGCAATCCACTGTCATCGATGGTAATCCGCACTATATTTTCTTCAATCACTCTAAAATTCAACCTCTGTCCTAAAACCAATCGGTCTCCTCGGACCTCTTCAAACATTTCAAGTGTTGGTTTCAGATAGACTCGTCTAATCTCGCTAATAGTCATCTTCACAGCCCCGGGCGTTAAGGCTTCGCGGGTGGCTTCGATGAACTTGTCTCCGTTTTCTAAGGCATGATCGGCGTATTTAAGGAGGTAGCCAAAGTAATTAAGAAGTTCACTCTCCTCATGAACCATCTCCTTTACTCCAGGAGAAAAAGAGTTGTAGACGCGGGACATCTCCAGCATTTCGTTTTGGTTAGGAGGCTGAATAAAAGAGGCGTTGGCATTCACCCCCAAGCGAATGAAAGTTCCAGGCGTTACTTTATTGAGATCTTTAATGTGGGGATTTAGCCTTGCGATTTGTTGAAGCTTTGCTGAAAGGGCACTTTGCGAAGCGGTGTTGAACGTTCGCTTTACGATGCCGGAAACGGTATCGTGGTTTTTAACGATATAGAAGTAGTCGTAATCAAAATCGCGATACCCCAAAGCAAACTCCCTTCTGGTTGGGCCCCCATGAAGCAATAAAGCAAGAACGGATCCAAGGAGCTAGGCTTGAAAGCGCTCGATTTTGTCTCAGTTTTGAGACAAAGGCGGGTCCTAAAAGGAAGGTGATTGCAAATTTGAGATTTGTTTTTTTCTATTTTTCTAGGGGGTTACACCAGGGCGCCCTCCCTATTTTTCAGGGTTGTGTCGGTTCATGCTTTTGTCATATATTCCCGCCCTATGAAAAATCGGTCATTTGGAATTTTCTGCGGGGTAACCCTTATTTTGGCCTTAGGGTGTTCTGGAGGATATGAGAGTAATTTCGAAAACGCGTCCACTTCTTTTGTCCGCAGGCCTTCGCATGAATTGGCCCAGGAAGATATTGCTTCGTTCGAAGGCGAAACTCTAGCGGGCCCCAAATCTCCCTTTTTGCCAGCGATGGAAAAATTGTTCGGCGGCAATGAAGGAAAATATATCGGGCAATATGTGAAAGAAAGAGCCAAGCTCTTTATTGAAGACAGCGATACCACTGCGAGCTCTATTCCTAGTACTTTTAGATACACCGGTTGGACATCGCGAAAAGTGGAACCTACCAACCCAAAGTCCCGAGCGGCCGCTGCCAATTGGGGGACGCAGTTATGGTTTCAGGGGCTACTCGATGAAGCTGCAGTCTCCGTAAGAGTACGGGGAGCTACGATTCCTATCACAAGCTCACGATCAGGTGTCTTTATTCTAGGGAAGCTATATACCGATTACCAAAATGAAGACGGCGTTTGGTATGAAATAAGTCGCAGCTTTCGAAAAATGCTGCTCGTTCATGAATCCCGCCATTCTGATTGCACAAACGGTGTAAGAGCTAAAGATCTCCAAATAGCTCGGGACGCCAATTCGATTGAAGAATTTATCGCTACATTCCCTCATCTTTCGTGCGGTCACCACCATGCCTTTTGCCCAGACTCTCATGAGTTAAAAGGTGAGCACGCTTGCGATGCGAGGCCTTGGGAAGCCTATGCCATGGCCTGGTTATATGCTGAAGTCAAAAGCGAAACCTATGGGAAAGAGTGGAGCGTTATGAATGCTCTGGCTATCGATAACAAGTCTCGCCTTCTCTATAACACTAACGATCTATTGTCCGGGAAATTGGGAGATCCCGATATGTCTCAACAGGAGCTGTACCACTGATGAAAAAGTTTATTCCATTGTTACTTGTCGTTCTTTTCTATTCTCTTTTCTGGGTGTTTCTGAAGCGCACCGCAAACGTGGGAAAGGCTAAGCATGTGGATTCGCCAGCGCTAGTTGAGACTGTTTCGTCGCCAGAACCGGTCGCAGGGAAAGAGGGTTCGGCGCCACCTATCCACTTACCCACACTGTCTCGGATTCGAGAGGAGGTTGCGGCAGATCCGCACGGAACACCGGCCTCGCTACTTATTTTTGCCTCTCAATTAAGCCCTCGTCTTAAAGTCGCCATGAATAATGAAGCCGAAGCGAATCTCTTTGTGTCTGACTTGGAATCTTGCGTTCTTTCCGATGTCGAACTAACTCCCAGCACCGTTAGAGCTCTGTGTATTCGACACGTAAAGTTGCTACAGAGACGTTTTCCCTCTCTTTACGAAAAAGGGAACAGCCTTCTGATGCGAGCGGATTCTCGCGCTCTTGAGTTAGCGGAGTAGCGGGTATCCAAAGATGATAAAGTTCACATTAGCCTTAATGATCTCTCTTTTGCTGGTTCAGACGGGCCTAGCCTCGGGAGAAAAAGAAGGAGCTTGTGACAATCCAGTTCTTTACCCTCCCAGCCAAAGCCTTACGATTGAGATAGAGCCTGTTCTCTACAACACTTCCATTCATTTGAACGGCCATAATCTGCAGGCCTACCAAGCCTACTTAGTGCACCCAAAGGGGAAAGTATTGCTTGAGCAAGCCACTGCGCTGGGAAATAGAAAACTTAAAAACCTACAGGTTCTGTATAACGGTGAGGGGATTTCACTTTCGAAAAAGATGAGTACTCGCTTACTAGCATGGCTAAACCAAAGTCATGAGAATCTCGATTGCCATGAGTTCATCACGTTTTTTACGGAGATAAATTTTAGTTTGATGGCTCATGCTGTCTATAGACACTATCCTACCCTTACTTCCACTCCCGATGAAAAGCTATTTCGTCCAGGGGATGGGGTTGCCTTTGGAAATAGACTTTCCGATCCAGAAAAGCGGTCTTCTACCTGTTTCGAGTCTTCGGCGATGTGTATTGAGCATTCGGCTATGTTCTTAAGTCCTGGGGTCTACCTATCTAAGATTGGGAAAAAGGGACCTGTGATGATTACTAATTATGAAGAGATTATGAAGTTTTATCAGACGGATTCTGTCTTGCGTATTCCGTTAAGGATAGCCCGCTAGAGGCGGCTAGGTAATAGAACGGTTGTTGTATTTTTCGAAACTCTCAAAGGAACCATCTCTATCTCGATAGTATTCCTACAATAACCGTGTCCAGATTCTCTTCCCCAGATATCAATCGCCATCCAACCGCGATCTCTATTTTCAAGCGTTATGGTTTTAGAAAGAAAACCTGCTTTGCGAAACTCAAACGTAATATGCCCTTTTTCGGGAAGGCTCATTTCGAAGGGGGTGACTCCCACCAGGAAATTCCCTAGATAGACTTCGGTTTCATCTTGATCGGAATGGAATGAGATCTTTTGAGAGGGCTCAGACGAAAAAGTTGCGCACCCACTCATAGTAAAGACAAACACTAACCCCAACCACCATTTCATGAGTTTCACCACAGCTCCTTGCTATTCAATCTTCTTATACTCAAGCATCGGCAATGCTGACCAATCGATGGGTTCGTCGAGCTGTGATTCCTTGATTCCTATGGTCTGGAGTTCTTTAAGAGTTTCTATTGCTTTTGCATTTTTGACCTTTACTCGCACCAAAGTGAGGGAATGAATATGCGGGAGGCGAGATATCTGAGAAAGATCGATAGAGGAGTTTTCATCGGCTCCTCCAAACGCAAGATGTTGCAATAGAGCGGAGTTAATCAAATCGCCCAAATCGGAAAGTTTTAACTTACCACCGGCTGAGAACGAAGTGAGGTGAGGATGCTTTCCGATGTCTAGATGATCAAACGTGCCGATACTGGTAACCGTAAGCGATTCTAACCGTGGAAATATTTCAAGCGTTCGAAGGGGTTTTAGTTCGGTATCAGCCGTAGCTACCTTCAAGATTTCTGCAATCTTTGTAAATCTGGTGCACTCCGCTTTATTCCCGAATTTTACTTTCTGGCCCATCTCACCGAGATTTCCG
The DNA here is from genome assembly GCA_963778115.1 of uncultured delta proteobacterium. Classification (GTDB taxonomy): domain Bacteria; phylum Bdellovibrionota; class FAC87; order UBA2466; family UBA2466; genus JBBQIT01. The sequence continues at coordinate 493,111 of CAVZSV010000007.1, read as the reverse complement.
TTGATAATGTCATCTATTCCCGCAGGCCGCGTTTTTGACATGCAGACGGAGTAGAAGTCAGCGCCTTCAGCGCAGAACGTTCCAAGCAGTACGAGAATTGTTAAAACTATTTTCATTTTAGCCGCCAAAGTTCCCTAATTGCCGAACCTGAGTCATCACCGATTCGTACTTTCCCTGCAGGTGAATGAGTTCCGATCTGATGCTCGGGAAGGGCATTCGATTTGCTCCTTCCACAGTTCTCCAACTATCAAAGTGGGTCCGCAGTCCGTCAACTGTAGACGTAAGTTTTGAAACAGTCGATGAAACATAGCCCATATCGAGATCGGTCAAAAGCCTTCGAAGGGCTATTCGATCGGAAATGGTTTGTGCGGGCGGTAGTCGAAGAATCTCTTCCAGTCCCTTGTTAAGAGGGATTAAAAGTTCACGAATATCACCAAAAAGCTCTGAATCAAACTCCGCCATCACAGCAGCACTAAGGCGAAAATTCTTCAGCGCCACATTGTATTCGCTATCTGATAGTGCGCTGAAATAACCCATGTACTTTTGGAAATCGTACAGGCCGGTGGCTTTGAGATAGCTCTCCGTCTTCTGTTCCAATTGGATTAACAAATCCAAAGACCATGAGAGAAACTGAATCCCATCCCAATATTGGTCGAAAGACTTCTCAAGCATGTTCAAAACTTTAAAGTGCGGTTTGTAGTAAATCTTAAATGCCTTCAAATAGAGCTTAAACTGAGTGCCTAATACTTTTCCCAGCCAACCCACAATAGGCTCAATGGCTCTATTAATATCGTCCATCGAAGGCCCCGGGGGCTTTTTTTGGAAGGTCATGGGAACGTTGGTGAGGGCGTTTCGAATCCCTCCAATGCCGTAGGTTCGGATTTGATTCAGTTTGCACTGCAAGTCAGAATCCTTGCACTGGTAAATCGCCCTTATGAAATCTTGTTCTGTTTGTGCATTTGCCATGACGAGTTACTTTGCAAAGCCCTTGCCAGTAAACGACGGCTTAGGCGAAGCGCAAATCAAGCTCCTGTCTCAAGGTTGAATAATTACTGTCTCAATCGCGGGACTTTTTCGAAGAATTCCTGCCCTTAAGTTTGTATATACATTTATATATACGTTTCTACCAGTTTCGCTATAATAAGGTCGTTACGTGGTGGGACAACGACGAATGGGCGGCAAGACATATCGCAAAGCACTCTGTGGTTCCCTGCGAAGCATGGGAAGTAGAATTTGAAAATAAACGAGTATTCTTGCTGGTTGCTCCCGATCAGCTGCATTTTCCTCCGTTTCGTAGGTATTGGACCATTAATTTCACAAGGGCTGGTCGGGGACTTCTTGTCGTTTGGGAGCAGCATCGGGGGATCAAGAATTTGATAACGGCGTTCGAGCCGTCAGAAGAAAGGATAAAGAATTATGAAAGGCAAATCCCGAAAGGGCGCGGAAGGTAGATGGAAAGATATCGCAGATCTTTTTGAAGGAGATAAGGGGATTGATGCGATGAAAAAGAGCAGGGTGCTTTCTAGTGTGGAACGTCGGAAACTCTTAGGAGCGGGGAAAACTAAACTTGTCTCCCTTCGAGTGCCCGAGGAAGATCTTACGGCCCTTAAGGGAATAGCAGAGGCCCACAGCCGAAAATACCAGCAACTTATGGTTGTGGCCGTGGAGCAGTTCTTGGATCGTTACTATGAGGCCTCTACGAAGAAGCGATCGGCATAGGAAGCTAGGAAGGAGATTCATTTCACAGGTATCCTCCATTGATTGTCTCAATTTCGGGAACCAACGTAATTTCGAATTGCTGTCTCAGACATCAAGGTTAGGCATTCGCTTTGCATAAGTTAAGACCTGGGAAAAAAATGAAGACACGACTTCTTTTTCAAATCACGTTTGTGGGGCTGCTAATACCAATGGGCGGCCTTCCTGCCGAACCCCCTTACCAGAAAGTCTCGCAGCAACTACGTACCCTCACCAAGAAGGGGGATTCGGGCATTTGGCTGCGGTACTTTGAATACTATAAAAAGAACCGATCTTGCCTCGATGGGAAATACGGGAAAGAAATTTCTGGAATAAACTTTAAATGGCTTGATAAGTACTGGAATAATATTAACGAGCTTCTCTCCACCAATCAAAAGTTTCAGAACTATCTTATCAGCACTACCGATGCGTCAGTGCCAAGGTCTAGACTCAATACCGTTAAGAAATTAGCCGATACCTCTTGCCCCAAAGAGGTTAGTAACTTTTGCCAGTTGCTAACTACCGCGATTGACGGTGTTACTGCCGACGCAGACTCAGATAAAGCTCAAACGGCAAGTGACCTCGCTTACAAGAAAAGCCATCTTACCGGCTTAAAGGTACAAGTCGGAAGCAAAGCCAATGTAGCCGTGTGGAAGCGGCTTATTCAAATCGCTGGAAAAAAAGAAGACGAAGAAATTGCGAGCAAGATCTTTTCTCTTAATGGGACAACCGATGGGGGAGCTAGTACCATGTACTGCCATTACGTTCAGCAGCTTTTTGATGCGAACCCGCTATTTTTTGTAAAGAGTGCGGGTACCCATTTCTCTCATGACTACAACGCCATTTTGCCCTGCTTTGTAAGTGAGTCAGAGACGGAACTAGGACGTATTGAGAAAGCGGAGCCAAATCTTAATAAGAAAGACCCAGCTTTCGAACTCTTTACTAAGTTTCTCACTCAGGCTCGTAGCAACCAAAGTGCTATCGACACCGGAAAAAGCCCGTACTAGCCAACGAATTAGCCCATGAACCGAATTCACCTTCGCATACTAGTCCCAAAGAACAGAAACCTTCCCGGTTGGCTTAGAGTGGAAGTGAATGGAACGCCTGTAAAAGAGATGCGCGTCTTAGCCCGAGGCAGTCGCGGGGAGGGGAATACGTCGCTATTAAGAAACGGCAACACGCCCACCGGCGAATACCGTGGCTCTGTCGTTTCCGGTAACGGTACGCTCCCTGAGGAAAGCTATGGTCCATGGGGTATCTTATCGAGACACCCGTTTTCTTCAGACCGAATTATTACAAGGGACGATCCGTGTTCAAAAGCAGAGTTGTCGCCTATCAATGGGGGAAACCTAAGTCGAAAAGGGACTATGCGATTTTTCGATTGGCATCCCCTCTGGGCGATAGGACCGATTGGTTTGGAACATCAACGTCGTCCTTTAGAAGGGTTTCTTCAGAGGGTTGGAGAGGAAAATTCTTTTTTGCCGGTTATCCCTCCGACAGCGAGGGGGGAGAGCTTTCAACTCTCTATTTATCCTGCAGTATTACTGACGATGAGGGCGAGGCGGGCTGGGATCATACCTGCGCTTCAGCAAGTGGGTCTTCCGGAAGCGCCTTAGTTTTCAAAAAAGGCGATGAAATGTATATTACCGCTCTTCATTGGGGAAGTTATGACACAGGAGGTGTAGCCGCTCCTATTTCCGAATTCATTGATGATATAGACGACTTTATAAAGGAAAATAACGAACAGGAAAAAACGACTTTCCATCTGTGTATTTTTGCTAAGAACGAAGACATTTGGGCGTCCTAAGCCTATTTCGACAATAGAGACGATGAATGGACCTCTCGTGGCAAGTACTATCTAGAACCTGGGACTTGTAGGGAGTTTATTCTGCCGATCAAGAAGGCCAGCAAATCCAAACTCTATTACTATGCAGAAAGTGCAACGCAGGAATGGATAGGGGAACACCGCTTTTGCTATGACGGGAATAACGATTTTCATTATCGCAATGCTTATGCATGCAACGATGTCAGTGATTCGAGACGTTTCAAAGAGTACTCCCTCGATCACAATGCCATTAACGAGATCCAATTCACTAACGAGTAAGCATTTACAAAGTACCTTAGATCAAAGCTTGGAGTTCCGAGATTTATTTAGGCGGTGCGATTAGCGGACTCAAGCCTGGACTCAGTCTCTTTGATCTGTTCTACCGGCAGACGAATTCGATGATTCAATATTGCTTCCGAATACCCTCTAGATTTTGAAAAACTACTACTTCCTAGGTGCGGGCGTCGTTTTGTCAAAACAAGCCCTCCATTGGCAAGAAGTTTGAAACGAGCTTTGCTCTGGTCACCCTGTAATCCTAATTGGGCTCCCGTGACAACGGCTCCAGCAAAATGAATGGTGCTTATTACTTTTGCTTTCGTTCCGTTTTTGCTCTTCTTGAGTACTAGCCAGCGGTTTTGGGTCTTATCAAATCTAATAAAGAGTTGAGAATTTGACTCGAAGGGAGTCTCTTTTGAACAGAATTTAAGCAAAAGCTGTTGCTGCAACTGTTGGATGCGCCAAGAACGTCGTAGTCTCAATATCTGTTTGGAAGTATCAGTCTGGGGGTCGATTAGAGACAAATAATCTTCCTCTTTGATCTTCTCAAGTTCGCTCTCTTCTTTTTGCGATTCTGTTATCGCCATGCTTCGGAAAATAGACTGCCCCAACTCTTCCCGAACTCCTCGGGGCTCTGTTTGTTGATACCGTTGGATTAATAAGGCCTCCACGAGATTCTTACGATATCCCAAGCCGATGGCGACATGGTCAAAGTGGAATTCTATGTGTGCCGTTTCGTAAATAGGCGCAAAATCGCCGTTGAGGCTTAATCGGTAATGCCTAAAGTCGCTGGTAAATCCTAAGGCCCGGGCGGGGACAACACCGCCACTTAAACTTACTCCAATAATTTTGGCGCGAAGTCCATCTTGATGGATGCGCACTAAGACCCAGTGTTTGTTTTTGCTATCAAAGACGACATAGACGCCTTTGGGCTCAATGTTGCCGTTTGCTGTGTTTTCAAACCACCTAGGCCCTATAGCTTGAAAAAGCTCTTCACGGATGGCAAAGACTTCGCGCTCTTTCGCTGCTCTAATTAAATTCTTGCTGTGATCCTCTGGGGCTTCTGAAGTCAAATTTGAAGAAGTATTGCCGGCTGACTTAGAAAAAATCTTTTCGGAAAGAGCCTTGGTTGCAAGTTTTACGGGATTCATCTGCAAAACCTCTGTTGGTGAACTAACCCCAGCTCACTTTATTATTGGTTGGCGGTATTTTGGACCGATTAGGATAAACTCCCAGCCGCTCGGGCTCATTGGTAGGAGTTAGAGCACCATTCGGCTCAATTCTGACTCTTTGCGGACTTTTTACTCCTGGAAGACGAGACAAAGAAATCACCGAACCCGCCGCAATGGGGGCCGCTTCTAAGACTTGAAAACTTTTCTTTTCGGCCTTGTAAAGAAACCAACTATTATTCTCGGAAACCCACCCGATATAGTGCTCGAAGGAAGAGGCGCTGATGGCATCGGTGGTGGCTTTGGGATTGCGCTCCCACTCTTGAGAGAGTTGCCCCGGCGTTTGTATCGCATAAGATTTGCGAGTGTTGTGGAGCTTAGTTAAATGGCTAAATAGTTTTGAAGATGCTTCAGCGTGCTTTCGAAAGACATTCCAGAAGAAAAGACCAATCAGGCCCGACGCTGTAATAAGAAGATAGAACAGACTCGCATTTTTGTGGTTGCCCTGATTAATCATCGTGGAGAGAAAATCTAGTTTACGCAAAATGGCTTTGGAGCCTTCGCTAAGAGCGTTCTGATTGCTATCCACGCCTTCAAAAGAAGAACTCTCGCCGCTAGCCAGCTGACGTTGCGATTCTTCTTGGTTAGCTAAACTATCTTTATCTTCCCCTAGTAGTACTAAGGAAGGGTGCGCGTTAATGGCGGTTGCTTTAGCGGTATTAAAGGGGGCGCTTACTCGTTTTGTTTTCGAAGTAGCTGCGCCAGTTGAAGAGTTATTACGTTGATGTTCTGCCGACTGCGCCACCGACCTGAAAAAACTTTCTGCTCGGGTACCTTCCTCGGCATTTTTCTTCTGCGCTTGTGCGGCTGTCTTTGCATGCGGAACTTCGGTTCCCGATACTGAGGAAGAAATTCCTGCTCCTAATTTGCTTGGAGTCACGACCACCACTTGATCTCCCCCCAAATTAGCAAAAGCCGGGTCGGTCGATTTCTCAGTGGGGATAGCTTGAGGAACGGTAACGGAAGGGTCTTCAGTCTTGTCTGTTTCAAGAGTGGGACTTGCGATACCAAGACTTGGAATATTGGTTGTTTGTGGAGCTGCCACGGAAAGCGGCGCAGGTAATGCCACTCCGTTATTTCCCGAAGGAGGCGCACTAACTCCGGAAGTATTTCCTTGAGTCGTTGGCTTAGAAGGGGGGGGGAATTCCCGCCATTTGCGCTAGCTTCGCTGCCAACCAATCATCAGTAGTGATGTGGTGATTTGCGTAAGCCTCATCTAAAGCGGCATTCTGTAAAGTGCTAGCATTCGTCGCGGCGTTTAGGTTCTGGGCCGCGCCGGGTTTGTAGAGGTTGGAGGGATTGGCTTGAATGGGGGCGGTTTGGGCGGTTTGGGTTGCTGCTGTTGTCCGTGCAGCGGTTTCGGCTGCGGCGCCCTGTCCGTCTGTAGTAGGAGGATTCGGAGGAAGAGCACCACCGAAACCGCCAAAACTAGCAGTACCAAGTCCCGGACCTCCATCTTCCGCAAATGAATTAACAGCGAGCCCCAAAGTTAGTAGCAGAATAGCAGCCGTTTTCCATTTTCCCCTTGGAATAGAAAATTGAGAAATGCCACTTTGAAGTAAACCCATAGATAGCAACTCAAGTATACAACTCGTATGCCAATCATCGGGTCGACTTCTGTATTTGCGACCTCAAAATATCCATTAGCATCAAGGGCTTCTACAACGAGCGCGTCATTGAAATGGCCTCAAATTGTCCAGGATTTATGCATCGGAGTTCGGATGGAATAATAAGTCTAGGAAAGTACGAAACATTCCGAGTGTACCAAGTCTTCGCAGCCCCCAATGCCAAGCAAGGTGCCGAAAATTGTCACTTTTTTCCTTTACCGCATTCTGCTTGCAGACAGTTAGACTGATGAACTAAGGCGCGACTGCTGTATGTGTGCTTGCATCAAGTCAAAGGGAAGGTGTAATTTGCGGTCGGTTTATGAGGATACTTGGGAGTGAAGAAGAGGTGATTATGACTAGGTTTAAGTTCATTTCTGGAATTGTCGCGTTGAGCATTTGTGTTGGTTCAGTGTCAGTTCTATTTGCAGACCAAGTTGAGGGACAAGCATCTGAAGATTTTTTGGTGTCTCCAGTTCATCTGACTCTGCAACTTCCGAACAATAAGAACATTTCGATTTGCATTGCCGGACTTAGCCACAAAACTACGAAAGAACCTGGGATTGGCGTAGCGTTAGCCGGTCCGAACAAGTCTTGTCCAAAAGATACGATAGACTATACAAGGAACGATGGCCGCTACACCCAGGGACTTACCGCTCGCCAGGCAAAATTTGAAGGAGATCCATTCGAACCTAGTGAGATGGATGGAACGCCTTGGTTGTATAAATCACGACCGTCCACAATCTATTACCGGACGGACGGTTTAACGGGTCCAAGCGAAGGACAGTGGGCGGAAATAGTTGCTTCTGTCATCTATCCTGACCCCCGCAAATCCAAAGAGACTGGTTTGAAAATTCTGACGTTCAAACCGAAACGGGTGGAGGGCGTTGATAAAACGGCAGTAGCGGTCGCTGGAAATATTAGTCGTGCAATACAAGATAAAATTACAACCGAAAAACCAAACTTCATCGGAGATCTAAAAGAGCTCGAGAAGCTCACCGCTAATGCCAAGAAAGAGGACGATCACGGAGTTGTTGCTTCCACTCGACCTACGATGCCACCGGTGACCCAGCAGCAAACGATTAAGCAACCGTAACAAGGCTTCAGATATTCCTCTCAAACCAAAACTCTCTAAAATCAGTGCATTCTTTTTGGACGCAGGTCACGGCTAGATACATCATTGTGTCGATAATTAAGACTACCTAAATACCTTCTCCTTTAGTTCCAATAGCTTCTCATTAGACCTCTTTGGCACCCCAGTTGCAATTTTCCCGGTGGGGGACCGGGGGAATGAAGGCTCGATATTTCTATTTTTTAATTGCTATTCACATCTGTCGTGTGGGATCGGCAGATCTATTTTCCGATATTCTAAAAAACTCGAACCATGCTCAGCCTCAAACGGGCAGATCCGTTGTTGATAAGATTTGGCCTAAGAAGGCCCCTCCACCGGAGGAGCCGGAGCCAGTAATCGATCCTGTCGCTTGCGAGAAGTACATTTCCTATGTTGATAATAACGGACCCTACAACTCCCCGAACGAACGAGCCGCTGTAATCGAAATATTCCTTGATTTAATGAAACTCAATGCTCGAAAAAATTCCAATCGATCAAGACCGCCGTATTTTTCAGACGACGAAGCTCTCAAAATAGCGCTGAACGCAGCAAATGAACTCACGAAGGAATATCCTGACGGCATTCCACCTAATGCGTTACGGCGCACAAAAGAAGATCTAATTAAAGCTCACAATGTCTGGATGGCGGAATCTGCGATCAACTACAACAACGGACAAGGTCTAGTTACCGTATTGAGGGTAACTCCCGATATATTTCGATCGTTCGTACAAAAGGCTCTTGAAAGTGGTCGAGCGGTAACTCCTGAAGTAGTCGAGTATATCAACGGTTCTCTTGAAAGCGCCTATTTCAATAAAGTCATGGGTGCTATCAATGACCGGCCCGTTGCCGGTGGTGGCACAAATATGCGAAACGGCAAACAGACGGGGCGAGAATACTCCAAAGTACATTGGAACAGGGAGGACTTGAAGTGGGTCACGAGCCTCAAAGGTGGAATTTTCGACCAATATCCTCGATGGGAAGGAATATATAAAAATTTGAGGGAACGCCCTTGGCCAATGTATATCCCCACAGATGCGCAACTAGATCAGCTGCCGAACATCCATAGAAGTTACGGTCCGGGAACCATATCAGAGACTAAAACAGAGAGGGATGCTGAACTAGGGGCGAGATTGAGCATGGTGAACTCGTTCGAGTCAGTCTACATCGCTGAGAACGTCGAAAAACTCTTTCCCGAAATCGAAAAGACCGCGAACGATAATACTGACCTTTTCGAGAAGTTCTCTCATTGCGACGACTCTCCTGTGGATTATCTGAATTGCTTTTCGGGAATTACTGAAGATCAGTTAAACGATAGGATCTTGAAGACAGAACGAATAAAGCGGCAATTGTTATTATCCCGGCGGTCTTATTCCTTTGAAAGGGTTCATGAGATTTATGCGCCTTTGATCGATGACCAACTTGCCACCCTAAGGAAAATGGAATCCTGGCGCGCGAGGCAAGACCAAAGAGAGATAGAGGCTCCTTTGACTCTAAAGCAAAATAAGAGTGCTGATGAAAAGCCTCCAGAAGAACCGCCCCCGTCAATCTTTACCGCTCCACTTAGGTCGATACTATCGGTTTTATCGCCTGACGAAGTAACACAGAAATCTTCTTCGAAGGCGGGAAATACCTATCAGTTGGTAAGCCATACCTACGACGGTCCACGTGACGGCGGCCCAGGCGGTACGCTTTATGGTAACAATGACAGTGAACCACGCCCAAATTTCGGCCCAACGCCTTCCTTCCCGCATCCTGTCCCTGTTTCCGATCCCGAAAAGGTAAAGCGGGAGATAGAGGCCACTAAAGCCCGCCTACACCAGCAGCTACCGGGTGCAATTCAAAAAGCACAATCGGATGCCTCAAGCGGTATTGCGACTATACAGACTGGAATGGCTTCCAAACTAGCAGATCTTCGGGCGCAGGCGGAAAGCTCCTCAAGGTATTCTGCTTTAGCGCGGGATGTTGCAAGTCACAAAGAGTCCCCGGCTTATCAGAATATTGCAGAACGCTTTCCCAATCTTCCGGAAGAACTTAAACGTGAGTTTGAGAATGATCAGAAGGAACAGAAAGCACTGGTTAGCTTCATGCAGAAGAATCCGAAGCTGGTGAGAGATTTTCTCGAAGGGCGTTTCGCGGCTGACGGCAGAGAATCAGACCCCTTATTTCAAGCGATACAGAGCGACTTAGATACCATAGATAGAGCAACGGCTTATCTTAGAGAACGAAAAGGCGAGCCGGGCGTTGAGGCTGCGCTATCTATTTTGGAGCAAATTAAAGCCTATGACCGCCCTGTGGCAATTTGGGCAGGGCTCTTCATTGCCTCTCGTGATTTGTATGGAGCTCGAGGACTCGCTGGAATTCACCACCGGTTGGCGCAATTGGTGAAAATCCCAGGTGCATTATGGGATCAAAAAGGTCGGGTTGCCGACCTTGCAATCGATTCCACCCCTTTGGTTATAGCACGGGATTACTGTCAGCTCGCTACCGGCCAAAGCTGTACTTTCAATAACACGCGAACACTTTCTCGAGATGAGCGTCTGCGGGCAGGAATTAATACTGTAATGGCTCTAGGCCTAGGTGGACTCGGGGAGCTAGAGGCAGGCGCCAGGATAATGGGTGGCCCTAAAGGTTTGGCCGAGACCCACGAGATCTTTGGTGAGCTAAAGCAGGTGGGAAAAGTGGTCGACGAGTCGGGGGTTCGGCTTCTTGAGCCCAAAGAAGCCTCAAGAATCATCGCCTCAGCGGAACAAACTGCGAGGGCCGAGCTAAAGTCTCCGGCGCTAAAAGTAGACATTCCTAACCCAGCTGGAAAAGGTACTGAATATGTGCAAGCCGAAGGATCTACGATCCTGTTGTCGCCAAAAGCGATAGCGGAGATGGCTAGGAGTTCTCAAGAAGCTTTCGTTTCGAACATGAAAGGCAAAGGCTTCTCTGAGAAAGCAGCTAAGGTATTATTCGAGTATGGCAAGAATGAAAGCGCTGCGAAAGCTTCGACGTTAGCGAAAAGCTTTGAAGGCCTACCTCCCAAGGTAATAGCGAAATATTCAGCTCTTATCGAGGAGAGCGCGGAAATATCGATCAAAAGGCCCTTTACGATTACTGCTAGACAAGAAATGAGTAGAGAGGCACTAGACGCAAGACAAGCCGTTAAAGGTGGTCTTGCTCCTTTACATAGGGTCGGAGATTACGGCGTTACAAGGGCAAACCCGGCAAGACCAGATTTCATGGAAAGTCCTACGGAATGGGCATTAGAAAATCCTCTTACAACTCCGGATTTCAATGACAAATATGGTATCTTCAGTAATGGGAAAGATTTTATTGAACAAGCCGATAGAAAACCTGGCGCTAATTTTGTAACGAGAACGGCAGAACCAGGGAAATTCGTCGATGGTTCGGGCAAGGTAATCGAAACGCAAGGCGGTGGAATCGAAGTAATTATCGAGCAGGGTGGCGTAACCAATGTTAAACACGTTGCGAACCCAAAAGAATAAACGTAAGGGATCATCATGGAATCAATGGAGACGCAAAATCAGGCTTTTGATTTTCTTTTTGAACTTCATAAGAAGTTATTTGAAAGGAATGCGACTGAAGCTGCTAAACATTTGTACTTTTACTTGGGGGGGGGGAGGCGCGGCCACTGGTTCCGAAAGAATGGCTTTAATGGTGAAGGGATTAATCGAATTACTCGATAAATACGGTTCTGACCTTACCCCCACCGAACGCACGAAAGTAGCACAAGCTAAGGATGTTTATTATTCGCTAACCTAGGGCCGGGAAGCTCGAGACTTGCTAAAGAAGAGGAGACCGGAAACTCTTCAAACATAACACCTACCGCTTCCTTAACGCTGTACGAGCCGCACAGTAGGTTCCGCCGATGTCTCCATAGGTTTCGCGAGGGAGGTCGGTCCGTAATATTATGGTGTTGGAATGGATAGCGTTCCTTCGACGATCTCAAATGCAACCGCCTCCGAGCCATCGCCAGAAGACAAAGGTTCGTAGCGAACGGTTCGCAAAGTAAGCCCAAACGGTGTAACGAGAGTCGACATCCCTTTCAGACTAGGAGATCAGCCCCGACTACCAAACGGTTGGGAAGGAGGTGCTAATAAACTTCATGATAGACGATATTCAAGGGCGGGAGTAAATGCTGGTTTCAACGATGAATTCATTTTGGTTGCTCCTTCAGCTGACGGAACTAAGAAAGTGGATGTTTTGCCCGCGCAAAACGCTAAAGGTGAATAAGGTGAATAATGAAAATCATTGGGTTTGACGGAAAAAGTCTATCAAAGATGGAGGAACTTTGGCGAGGAATTGAATTATTTGCTCTTAGTGAGCCGGGAAAGCATGGCTTCGTTTCCGTTGCTTCCGTCGATTATGAAGGACTACGACAGTCCGAATTAGAAAAGACTCTTATTTGTCACTTTGCTTCGCGGATGGTCGCCAAAGCGCATAATCAAGACTTTGTAATTGATCATTTGTTAGACATCTATTTCATCGCCGATTGGATTCATGTTCAGCCTAATTCACTTAAAGAATGGGAGACTCCCGAATTCGATCTTTTACGCGAGATTGACAAATTTCTAAGAGAGCTCGGAGTTCGAGTTGCTAAGAGTCCGTCTGACCTAACCTTCTTTCGTGGAAAAGTGGTTCGAAAGACCCCCGAAGAGTTCAGAAGTTTAGGTACTACTCTAGAAGCAAAAGAAGATAATAAATGGAGAAAATTTTACACATTCCCTGACCCGATTACTCAGTTTATCGAAATCCCCGGAGAGGGAGTGGTTGTAATTACAAGGTCTCAAGATCCAGATCATAAGAAGCACAATCCAAGAAATATCGTACTTCTCACTTATTATAATTGGATAAAGTGGGACATTGCTCCTTCCAGCCCTAAGGAGCTTCCCTATACTTCGATCGAATGGAAAGACGGAAAGCTATTTGCGCAAACCTCAGACAATGTAAAATTAGAGGTGAATCTAGAAAACGGGAAAATAGAATAAGTCAGTCTCAGAAAAGATGGATAGAGAGCGCACGGAGATACATTATATCAAACTATCAGGCCTGTAACGATTTGTGCTTAGCGATATCGCAATTAATGGAGGAGGGTAGAGATCTCATCGCCTATCGAAATGAATTGGCTCGAACCCAAGGAATGCCGTTTCTTAGAGATAATCTTCGCCGTAAAATGAGGAAACAATTTCCAAATACTCCTATATAGTTTTATTGTGTGCCTGCCAATTAGCTAGTGCTTCGAATGTGCCTTCGGTAGTTGAAGGTTTAATAAGGAAACCCTAAGAAAGGCCAAAGCTGTAGCTGAAAAATTTGCCGCTAAGCTTTCCTGTAAGAAGAAAGGGCTGCCTGCCGTTATGCCTGGAACGTCTATGCAACGCTATACGTGCCCTAACTATAGGGTAGTTCTCACTGAACAAGATGCTGTTAGTAAGAAGAATTTTACGGTGGGTTTGTGGGCAAAGTAGAGCACACGTTTAATCCCCCCTACGCTCTGTTGGGGATTCCGATAAGATACGTGATGGGAGCACAGAATATACCTCCTCCAATTTTCCCAATTTCCCACGAAAATGAATCGTGGCCTTTCGTGGCTCTGACCAGTTCTTGAAGTTCATCCGGCGAATATGTCCGCATATTAGATACCAATCCGTCCCATAGTATTACCAGAGGAAGTATCGGAATCACGAAAGAAAAAAATAGTCGGCTGAATCTATAGGGACGAATACGAATTGCCGATACCATTGCAAGAAGAGGTATAGCCAGATATCTCAAGCAATTCATTGGAGATCGTTCCGTGAATTCGAAAATTGCAATTCCGGTGCTATCTGAGATGGCATTCTCCAGAATTAATCGGGCATCGTTTGGCGGAAAATGATGGAACGAGGTAAAGAGCGTTCGAAAACCATGCAGGTCTTTGGGGATAGATCGAGCATCAATTGATCTATCATCGAAGTCTATCCCTGGGTTGGAATGTTGGATGTATGCGAAGGAACTCTTATCAGGAAAATAATCGGACAGTGTGATCCGCGGAATATTTTGAGGATCCATTTCCTTAAGAGCTTTCTGTAATAGCACCGCCGTTGCTCCTGATCCTGAGCATAAATCGACTACCCTTGAGGGTTTTCTAGTCGATAGAACTCTTGAGAGTTTCGGAATTGCGGGTTCGTACAGGTGTAGAAAGTGTTCACAGAAACTTAGATAGTCTGTAATGTAAGAACGAAGGAGTTTCGGAAACCAACTTTGGTCTTCAAATTCGAAGGCATGAATTCGAGGTAACATCCAGTTTATGCCTGCGGTACTATAAGTTGTGGAGGTTCGGTTTCTGGGAAGGAAATTTGTCCATGCTTACGAAGGTAGTCGACCCGGTCCCTCGCTAAAGTTAGACAGTCCTGCAGAAAGGCGGAGTAACTTCGAAGAGCGTCTGTTCCGGCTTCAACTAAGGTTGGGAGTGACTTCGGATTTTCATTGAGGAAATCTGTTAATATTCGTCTGTTGTACTGTGTATGGCCAACATCAAACTGCACATGGTCACGAATGAAACTTAAGCAACTCAAGATTTCAGTACCTAAGACGTTAACACAATATCCGATTAATTTAGGGCCGTGAATGATTGAAACCCGTTCGATTTCATACTCTATGGCGATTTGCGCATACGGGGTATCGGAATTGATCCAGTGCTCGTGTACGTTTCGGTATCGCTTAACACCATCGGACAGTTCTTGTTCAATAAACTCCTTGGCGGTTAATTCTGCGGACATCCGCTCATTCCAGAACTTCACCAGTGAGCTCGTGTCATTTCTCATCAGCTGGTCGTGACCTGCTTCATGGATTGCATGGGCGATAAGAGCCTGGCCGAGTTTTATATAGCCTTTAGTAATCGAGTTCTCTCCCGCTCTGCGAATCCAGTCACATACTGGTTGAGTCATGGGGACTCCCAATGAACAAAAATTAATGAGAAATAGTGAAAGCACTGCCGGGTCTTTCTCGGCCTGAATTTCCGATTCGAGTACCGTTAATTCCCCACGGCATGTTTTTATAGCGGATTCATACGACTCGAACAAATTCTGCGACACGTTTTTCCCTTTGTCATGTTGTGCGATATGCGACTGGATCAAACGCATTTTTTCGTGAGGCAGTTCTTGCAATACTTTTGTGCGATCCTCAAAAAAATAACGACGCATCGGTGCTGTCATAACCGGATATAATCCTTCCCCACAGCCCGTTTGAGGAAAGGTTACGTTTTTCAACTTCCGAGTCATCAAGTAATCGTAAACGTTTCGTTCAGGAGGATTAATTCCAAAGGCACGCCTTAGCCGCGTACTCCATTGATGTAAATCAACTACTCGTCCTTCCGCAGGTGCTCCATTAACAAAGTTATAGTGTTCAACTGTGCGAGAATCGAGTTTCTCGTAAAGAAGAACCTTGTCAAAAAATGCTGTTATCCGAGGATTGATTGCTATAACGGTTGTATCAACTAGCAAATACTCTCGCACGAACTTCATCATGTGCTTGATCATCGGAAACATAATTTCTGTACGATGGCTGGCAAAGCGTTGCAGAATGGATAATCCTGAAATTTCTGCGATGGTTCGGTTGGCTTGACGCAGTTTAGATAAGTCAAAGATCTCGTCCATCGGAAGTCCGAAGGAGCTGTCTTTAATAGCCGTTAGGCTACCGACGATCTCGCCGTTCCAAAGTGCTACCATAGTGTTTGTGCCGGGTAGCGCATGATACGGGGTTATCCGCATCCCAGATGGATGTGGTTTCATAAACCCATACGCTACATAACAGTCATGGAGAATGGTGTAAGCTTTTTCTAAATCATCCTGGGTTTCTGCAATTTTAAAAGTGAGTTCCTTAGGGGGGATGACCCGAAAGAGAGTAGCTCTGGATCTCTCCGGTGATTTTCTTGAGGCAGAACCTTCCGCATTCGAATTAGCTGATTTGCTCGTATTCACGTACCACGCCCCTTCGCTATTCCACCCATGACTTAACCCGCCGCGTTAAATTTGCGCACTTTTACCAGATTACGACGATAGTCGCAACGCTAGAGTTTTAGCGATTGCGATAAGTAGTCGTAATTATTAGTTTTTAATCAGGACTGATCAAGAGTTGTTACGTCGCAGAGCTGACTTAGCTTGCTAGCAAAACGGAAGTCCCGTATATTATGCGTCGCGTTGCAGAGCGAATGAAATTCGGTGGAGGCTTGCGATTGGACATTGGCTCGAAAGTTTCGTGCAGTACGCAAATTAGCGTGTCGGACCTATCCCACTCGACGTTCAGCATTCGAAAACTTTCCGAAAGGAATATCGTGCGCCTATTGTTCGCATTTGCGATCGATTGGAGCGTAATCGTAGGACTGTTCGCCCTCGGTTATCAAATTCACAATCCGCTTTGCTGGATACTTGTATGGTTCCTTCTTGGAACTAGGCAACACGCGATTGGGGTTCTCGGACACGAAGGGACACACCTGCGAGCCCACAAAACTCAATGGATAAATGACCTTGTTTGCAACGTACTTTGTTTTTGGCCGATGGGTTTTGATATCAAAGGTTTTCGTCGATTCCATCTCGAGCATCATCGAAACCCTAATGCTTCTACAGATCCAGAGCTCAAAATAAAACGAGTGGTCTATCCAATATATGAACTGCCGCTGCCTAGGAGAAAAGTGAGGGGAGCGTTTCTCTGTGCATTGGTGGGCAGCGGAATACCCGAGTTAATTGCATTTGCATCGCTGGCAAGGCCAAGAAACTGGAAAGAAATCGCGGGACCCGTGTCGTTCTGGATCATTGCGCTGTCACTGATGTTTTCAACCCATACCTTATGGATTGCGGCGGTTTGGCTTTTGTGTAATTTGACCAGTTATTGGGCGGTTTTCAGAATTCGTATTTATACTGAACACATCGCGATAGAAGGAACCCATCGAACATCTGCGAAGTGGTGGCAACGGTTTCTCTTTCTGCCGAACAATATCGGATATCATTATGAACATCACAAATGGCCGAGCATTCCCTATTGGAATCTTCCGAGAGTACGAAAGCTAGATAGCTCGACTCCTGTCTTAAGTCTCGAACAGCTATTTAATCGATTTCAGCAATCCGCGATAGCGGCCGACGTTTCCAGTGTCCCTTATCCTCGATAAATAAATCAAACTGGGTTTGTCATTGGGATTTAGGCTCAAGACTTTTTCAAAAAAACGACTGGCCTCAGTAACATTACCATTTCGAAAACAGGTTAATCCATACTTAAAATATTCTGCTCGTGATTCATCCTGTTCGATGTTAGCGGCCATAAGCTCATGGATTCCAATTGTTTTCGTCTTTCCACGAATGGAAATCTGATCAAGTTCACGGAAAAGAAATTCGTTCTTATCGAGAGCTGAAATCACAGTATCGCTCGCCAAAATCTGCACGCCCCAATCTTTTGTTTGCTCCTCAAGGCGAGAGGCCACATTCACGGCATCACCCAAAACCGTATAATTGAAGCGCTGGCTGGAACCAATGTTCCCGATACTTACAGCTCCCGTGTTAATGCCGATCCCTATTTCAATTTTTGGCAGCTTTCTATCCAGCCATTTCTCCCTCAGGAAGACTAACCTTTCCTGCATTGCGAGAGCTGCCCTTGCTGCCCGCTTGGAGTGGTCTGCTATCTCAATCGGTGCTCCCCAAAAGGCCATAATTGCGTCGCCGATGTACTTATCAACCACGCCACCATTTTGATTTATAATAAGGGTCATTTCAGTGAAGTACTCATTCATCAGCTCTGTAAGTACGTCGGGTGCCATGTTTTCGGAAAAAGATGTGAATGATCTAATGTCTGTGAACATAATGGTGAGGGTTTTTCTCTCAGTAGTTAGCGCTAATTTCCTGGGATCGCTAAGTAAATTATCGACTACCTCAACACTCACATATTGTTGAAAAGCCTTCTTCAAATATGCCCGTTCCATTTCAAGTTGCGCAGTTCGGAGGGTCTCCAAGGAATTTCCGACCTGATTCGCGATTGCTTCAATTAGTTCTACGTCATCCTGCGTGAACAATCCCTTAGCAAGTCTGCTGTCAAGATAAAGGGCCCCTTTTTTCTCATTTTTGAAAAGGACGGGTGCCGCGATTATACTTCTCAGGTTACTCTCTCGAATGCTTTCTGATGAAGTAATTCTAGAATTCTCCGTACCGGCTATTATTACTGTTTCCTTTCGGTTTAGCGCTCTCGATACAATAGATTCGCTCCACCCTCTTTCTAAGGGCAGATCCTCGCTCTTGAAGTCTCTTCCGCGAAAAGGAATAAGTTTCTCTTTGTCTTCGTCGTAGAGAAAAAGGAACGCTCTCTCCGCTCCAAAGACACGGAGTACTTCATCTAGAGTAATCCTAGCTATCTCCCAAGGTTCGACGGTTGATGCCGACGCAGCACTAAGCTGAAGCAGGGTTTCTAATTGCCTCTTCAATCTCATGGTCGTGTGGGAGACGGTGGGCGTCTCAAGTTCCCCAGATCTCTGGTTGCTGTATTGGTAAGTAGCACCGATTTCAAAAGTCTGGTCAATCTGTACCACCCTATTCGCCCAATGAGATTTGATTGCTATTTCTGCTGCTGTTTTAGCTAGAAACTGTGCCGACTCAGTCTTTCCTATTCTACGATTTAGGAATGCTTTCAATAGAAGGATTTCTATCTCAACCCAAGAGTTGGAGAGCGTGCTACTAAGCAAAGTCTCTTCGCAGAGATTTAACCATTTTCGCGCGCTTCTTTGCCTTCCGTGAAGAACATTAAATCCCGATTGCAGGAATTCAAAATGAGGACGAAAAAGCGGCCATTTGCGAACTGAACTCAATACTCGTATAGCCTTCTGAAGTGCCTTAACGTGCCGTTTCGCATTTGTATCGGTTATCGATAATCTTAAGGCGGAGTGTAAATGTGCATATGCCTGAAAAAGGTAAAAATATTTGGCATATATAATTGCAAAGCTGGGATTCAGCTTAACTTTGTCTATGAATTTTTCTTCGGTCTCGAAAATATCCTTTGCAGGAGCATTTAATTCGAACTGGAGGCTTATTCGTTGTGTCAGATAGAAAGCCCAGGAGAACCGATCGTCTGACAGCTTTTCCGATAATTCTTCCGCCAGTCGCATTTCGTCTTGAGCCTCTGACACTCTTCCCAGCGCTGCTAATGCAACTGATTTATAGGCAGGATACATTAGGAATCCAGTTCCGACGGGTGAAATTGCTTGCTCTGTCCTTTGAAGCGCGCGATCAAGCCATTTGAAGACGTCGTTAGGACGCCCCAATGTTCGGTAAGCTAATACCAATGGGAAACATGCGTCTAGATAACGATTGTGTTGGAGCCAAGGGCCATAATGTTCAAGGGCAGACTCTAAAGCAGACAATCCAAGTTCAGTGTCACCGATGAGATCTTCGCAGAATGCATCGTACAATTTTGATTCTGCGATAGATTGCTTATCATTGATAGCCTCGGCGATAAATTGCCCGCGTCTTGAATAAGCTCGTGAAAGCCTCCCTAACTTTGAGATTGCAAAAAGTGTGGCCATACTCGAGTAAAGGCTCGAGAGTTCTGAGCTGGGACCCAAAAGATGACTGGAATACAGTCCGCGCAATATAAACTGCGCGCTTAATAGATTGTCGAATTCATGAATGCTTATTAGATATCCTGTCTCATAGAGTTTGGCGATCGTCTGATGGACTTTCCGCCGTCTTCCCTTTGCTTTCCCGTAGATGAAAGGCAAGTATCGAATCAAAGATCCCGCTAACCAAATCGCTAAAGTGCTTAGTATTTGGAAAATACGAGTGCGAGGAAATGGGTGTCCAACTTCTCTTAGCCCTTTCAGTATCTCCAGTCGTGCTTCTCTTACATGTAACCTTGATAGGTAACCAGTTGCTAAACGAATACGAATTTCGGCTCGTTGCACGGAGTCACTAGCCTGGGATAAGGCTAAGCGAGAGTATTCGATTCCGTGTTCCACGCGATCAAGTCTAAAGCAGACTTCGGCCAAGAGGCGAAAGAGATCAGGGCGAGGTTCGGGAGGGAGGAAACTCAGAATTTCTTCTGCCTTTCTGAGAAAATCGAAAGACATTTGGTTAGCATAGTTTCTTGAGGCGATTTTTCCGGCGTCCCATATCTTTTCAAAGGAACGTCTAGGATCATTGTTAATGTGACCATTCGCGAAATGGTGAGCCTTTACATAGATCTGCTCGTCTGATTGGTCCTCATCTAGGTCCATAGCTTCGGCTAGAGATTGGTGGAGGTCGCTAAGGACATTGGCCGGAATATTTCTAGCAAGAGAATCTCGCACCTGGTCGTGCACAAATCGATATTGTCCTCTCGCATATAAGTGAAGTATTCCTACGTCGAGCGCTTCCCTGAGAGCGGCTTCCGTTTCGGATGGTTCTAACCCTAGGATCTTAGCCAACACCGAAGATCTTATCGTCGAAGTGAAAACCGCACCTACTTGGAGAACCCGCTTTGATTCGATACTTATATGATCAATTCGCCTTAGCGTCAGATCTATCATGTCATTGGGCAATGCCAGTGATTTGAAGCTGGTGTCATCAAAGAGCCAATTACCCCAATGGTAACGGAGAATACCCTCCTCCAAAAGGATACGGACATATTCAACTATCGCCCCTGGATTCCCCCTCGAACCGGCCTGAACTTGCTTGACGAGTTCCGGTTCAATACCATGCTCTCCTAAAAGAGAGCGAATTAGCTTACCTGTCTCCATCTCGGCAAATGGCTCGATGTGGAGTTCCACCCCCTTAATGAGGCGTCGATCAGGGGAAGAAGCGGGCTCGCTACTAACCTCTCTTATGGTTAAAATGAAAAGGATCGATGAATTTTCCAGGCCGCGTAAGAACCGTTTTACTAATCCGAGAGACGCATCATCAACCCATTGCGCGTCTTCTAGAATGATAATAGTAGAACGATGTCTGCGTAGGAAACTGTCGAAAAATTCGGTGACTGCACTTGTGAAAACAGCTTCTTGATCCAAACCTTCAGAATTGGTCGATACCGCCTTTAAGGATGAAAATAGTTCAGGAGTGAATCGTTGCAGTTGCGGAATATAGCCCGTTGCGCTTTCTTCAATTCGGTTGAGTTCCTTGTCACGTTCGCTTATAGAAGAATTCGTAAGTCGAACTGCAAGGTCTTGTAATGCGGAATTGAAAACTCCAAACGGGAGAACATTCGATTCGCTACACTTCCCACGGAGGATTAGGGTGGTGGGTTCACGTGCCGAAGATATAAACTGAGTGACGAGACGACTCTTTCCGACGCCAGTTTGGCCGCTAATTCTGACTATAGCACTTTGGGAAACAGGGATTGCCCGCCAAACCGTCTTCAATGACGATAGTTCGTCATCGCGACCCACAAATTCAGTTGATAGGGTTTCTTTGAAGCTAGATGTCCCGAAGGGCAATAAAACGGTTTGTTTTTTCTTTAGTGAAGCATTTATCTCCTGCAGGGATTCTAAGTCGGACAGCAGTGATTTCGCATCGGGATATCGATCATCGGGGTCCTTCGATAGCAGCTTAAGAATTATCTGATTTAGTCCCCGACTCAAAGATGGCTTTAGCAAAGATAGATCGGGAACGGGTTCAACAGCATGTTTTCTAATAAGTTCGGAGACGTTATCCGCGATAAAGGGAGGTCGTCCGGAAATGCATTCAAATGCAATTGCACCTAAAGAGTATAAATCTGCGCGGCCATCGACGAGACGTCTTATCATGCCCGTCTGTTCGGGTGGAGCATACAAAAGAGTTCCTACGACCTCTTCCTCTTCCAGCATTACGCTATCGCTAGCGACAAGACCAAAATCGATGAGTTTAGCATTTCCATTCTTATCGATGATGACGTTGGATGGTTTCAAATCTCTATGGACCATGCCGTGACGGTGAACCTCCCAAAGCGCACCAGCGAGTGACTTTAACCAGCCGACTAGGATTTCTTCCGGAACGTCACCTTTTTGAATTTTAGTCCCGAGCGTTTCTCCTTCGATAAATTCCAGTACCAAGTACCATCTATTTCCCCACTTACCGATTTCATAGATTTTGACGAGTGAGGGGTGGGTCAGGCGGGCGAGTGTCGTACCTTCTTTCAAGAATGCTTTGTAAGCTCTGTCTTGTTGGGCTTGATCGAGTTCGGGCTTAACTAATTTCACGACATATTGGCGTCCATCTTTGTCGGCGCGATAGAGGACACTATGCGCACCTTTGCCCACTTCTTCTGAGAGCTGCAAACCCGGGATTTCCCATTTCGGTGCTGCCATATGTGAAGAAGGACGGCCTTCTTCGAGTCACTTATCGGAGAAATGAGAGATAAAGCTGACTTTACGCAGTGTGATATTTTCGATCTATTGATGCCGAGCGTCTTAGAATTTTCCCGATTATTCCACCGCTCGGGCGAAGAGTCATTGATTGAGAAGGTAGAACTTCCTCGTGGGATGCTAACTGAAATTCGTAATCACACGCCAAGGAGGATATGACGAATAGGGCCATAAAAATTGCAAAATTCTCCCCTATACAGACTCTTGGTCCACCACCGAAGGGAAAGTAAGAAAACGGATGCTGCCTTTTGAATCGGGAAGCTTCAAATCTATCAGGATCGAACTCTAGAGGCTTTTCCCAGAAATCTTGGCGACGATGTGCGATCCAGCTACTGACTTCAACTAAAGAGCCCGCTGGGATATCGTATCCCCCCAAATAGGTTTCTTTCAGTTGTGACCGCGACAATACAGGCGTCGGAGGATAAAGACGCATTACCTCGAGGAAGGTTTGCCGAGTATAATTTAAGCCTGAAAATGGATTTTCATTGCTACTTTTCCGGGTTGGAGCCGAGTTCAATTCGATACGGACTTTTTCTAGTATCCTTGGGTGCCGAGCCATCAAATACCACCACCAGGAAAGCGCATTACTCGTGGTCTCGTGACCTGCAAACAGAAAAGTTTTTACGTTGTTTTTGATTTCATCGGGCCTGAGTCCCTTTCCATCCCAAGGCCGCTGAGAACAAAGTTTTGCTACCATGTCATCGATTGTTTTCGCTGCACGGCGAAGTCTAGAATGTTCCGGAAGAGGAACGGCTAGAGGCAATCGAATCGGAGAGAGAATCCTATTTAAGGCAAGCTGATTTCCGATTTCGAAGGCATCCGCTAATTGTGGATCAACACTAACATTCCCTCCGAACAGAAAACTACAGCTCATTGAGAAAATTAACTGGGTCATATCTGAAGAGAGATTTCGGGGTTGGTCTTTGTCTATGGAGGCTTCCCAATTATCTTTGATAACTGAGACAGCGTTCGTGAAATGAGGTAGGAAGTTAACAAATTTATGATTCTGGAATTCTACTGAGAAAAGCTTTCTTCGGCTCTTCCATTCATCTCCTTCAAGCGTGAGAAGCCCTTCACCTAAGAGAGGAATTAACTCCCGATACAAACCACTCTTTTGAAAGTTATCGACTTGATCTTTCAAAATCGTTTGGACTTGATCGGGATGAAAGAAAAAAATTTGGGGGCGGGGGAGAGGCAAACTAACTACTTCGCCATAAATTCGATGAAGGTGCTCGAGGTATCCCAAGAAATCATGTCTCATCTGGGGCAAATCACGAAACGCTCGAGATAGGGATGGGCCCGGAATCATCAGGTTATTGTATCATTCCCCGGGGGGAGTTCTGTATAAACGTGTTTACGCGGCGTTCAAAGTGGCCGTTTCGTCATATGGCCAATTTTTCATGGCGGGAGTGTTAAGTGTAACAAACTAGAATCGAGAGTTTTTAAGAATCGGCAGGTTTGCAGGAGAATAATTTTTGTAACTCCCCCTTACATTTTTTTTGCCGAGATCGTCGGACAGAGCCACTTTGTCCCTGAAATGGCGTTATGACACTTGCAAGTGGTGGCTAAAGTGTCCTTGGGGGGAGGGGAGTGAGGCCGGGGGAGGTGGCATTCTTTTTGCTTTAGTCCCCGCTTGAGCGAAGTCCCAATATGCCGGATAATTAAACCCTTCGGGGGTAACTAGCATGTCGAGACTTTGGTTGGGGGTTTTAGCCGTCAGTCTGGCGGTTGATGTCGGCTTTCAAGCCATCACCTCCCTATATGGATGTCCAACACGAAACCATATAAACATGCACCTACCACTTCCGACAGAATCCGAACTCAATGCCGATTTTGCGTCGATTGCGAGTGTGGGGCCGCTGGCCTACTCGCAACGCGTACTACCTCGCCTCATAGAAAGTGAGATAGCGACAAAACGACCCCTGGTCGTTGTTTTGCCTCTCAACAGCGATGTCGCTCCCGATGCGTCGGGGCTAGTAGCTCTTTTGAGTCTGGCGCGGTGGGCGAAGAGTCAGGAATTTATTAAACCGGTTCATTTCGTCGTCAGAGACGGCAATTCTCCCAGTAGCGAAGAAAATCGTGCGGATTCCGTGATATTGCTTGGCGCGCTTGGTCATTTTAATTCTGAAGAGCACACCCAGCGTTACGATAGCCTTTTTCCGTCGTGGTTTTCGAGACGAGCCGACTACGTGGCTTTTCTCTCTAATGAAAGAGCGCGGGGACTTACTAATGTAGTAGTAGGGCTGTTCTCGTCCGCATGCGAGCTGAATGTGGCGTGCGTTAAGACATCCCGGCCTGCGTTGTCGTTATTTCCTGCCTTTAATAAGGATTTAGATGCGGCGGTGCCGACGGTACTCGTGACGGATACGGCACTTTATCGGCCGAAAGCGACGTTAGATGTTAAGAGATTGGCTGAGATCGTGGGTGGATTGGAAGCTGTGATTGAAGGTTTGGCGGGGGAGCATTCGCAGCCGCTGGGGTGAGTATCCAAAATGATAGCCATATCATTAAAGTCGGCTTAGATAGCGGGTCTTGGGAGTGAAGAAGTTTTTCTCGCGGTAGCAGAAATACCCGCCGGTGGATTCGGGTTCGCAGCGAATTTCGCCCGGGGCTTTTGAGGTGGAGCGGAGTTTTGTCATCCCCGTTTCATTAAGGTGAGTGGCCAGCATCTTTTGCACAGTGACCGGATTTTGGAAGGGCGAAGGGTCTTCGCTTGAGGCCATGACTAAACAGTCGCCTAAGCGAGGTTGTTTAATCAGTGTCGTTCGATGATTGCCTTCATTTCTCCAGCAAAAGCTAACGTGATTTGGAATCTCAGGTAGAAAGTAAGAGTAATGGGTCTGATCAAGTTCGGTTTGGCAGGCCAAGACCGTTTGGCATTTTTCAGTTTGAGAACCCAAAAATTCCCACAAAGCTTCGTGATGAGCATCTTCCCAAGCGGTGTTGTTAGCGATTTGAGTTTTGAAAGTTGCGACATCTTGTTTTACGGGATGAATGACAAGCGCCACAAGAGCCACAGCATACACCCACTTAGACTTACGAAGCGATTCATTTAGAAACCACGCGATGACAGCAAGGACTACCGGAAGTAGCGGCATCAAGTAACGAGGTTCTCGATGCCAAAGAATTTGGTGAAATACCAGAAACGCCAGGTTGGTCATGAACCAAATCTTATGTTCATCGGTGAGCGGGAAAGAAGTGCTATCGGGCCTAGCTTTTCGTTTTGTGATTTTAAAAACAAAGACTGCACCAAGAATCAGAAAGAGCCCAGGCCCAAAGGATTGATAGAAATCGACGAGATAAGTTGTTGCGGGGCTAGGGGTTTGTACTGTTCCCGGCTGTCCGGTAGCGAGTTTGGCATAAAGAGAAATATTGTACCAAATGCCGTGATACCAATCGCCCATGATTCTTTGGACGAGATCTACGCCGATTACCCAGCTAAGAAGTACTCGCGGGAGCGGAAACTTTTTGAAGGAGTGGGAATGGATTCCCGGAACCCATCCTAAGGCCGAGAACCACACTAATGTCATCAAACAGGGCAGGATGAAAAAAAATTGGTACTTGGCAAGCGAGGTTAAAGCCCCCGCCAAGCCCATTAAGAGAGCCAGTCTATTATTCTTCTTAATGTCGTTGGTTCGGCAGATCACAAAAAATAGCCAAGAGGTGAGTCCCCATGCCAGTGTCGTCAAGCCGTCCGAAAGAATTTTAAAACTATCAGCGACGATGAGTGGGGAGACGCAGAGTAGAGTTCCAGTAAGCCAGCCTGTGGATTTTCCTAAAATCTCACGGATCGTTTTTGTCCATACGACAATCGCCGCAACGAGTATCGCCCAAATCAGTCCGTGGTAGTCAGTGATGTCTGGAAAATGGCCGCTCAAACGATGAAAGGCCATATCAAAAAGGCTCAAACACAAAACCAAACCTCTGGGGCGGAACCAAGTAAATTTATGAAGCGAAAAAGCGGGGTCGGAAACTCTCCTGCCCTGCTCTAAAAAGAAGAGAGCGTCATGTCCGTCAAAGTGGCTTGTGAAACCGACGAAAAAACTCACGACGGCAAAAATGACTAGGGTGGTCAAAAAAATAATGGGGAGTGTTTTTTTCATACCAAAGCGTGCCTGATTATATCGAATCCCCGGGCCGTACGCACGTATCAGTATGTGTTTTAAGTATCTGAAATAACAAGTAAAATTTAAAACACCTCTTCAGTGCATCGCGTCGAATTCCATTTATTCGCTCGCAATTCCGAAAACGCTGTAGTACGAGGTAGCTTTGTCGAAGAAAAGACCTCTGGGCGGGTGCTCATTGTTAAGTCTTGCTCGGCAGCCTAGCCATCCTTAAGGAGGTCATGTGGGAAAGAAAATTTACGTAGGGAACCTTCCCTTCTCAGTAACGGAAGGGTCGTTAAACGATATGTTTGCGCCCTATGGTAATGTTGAATCAGCTCGTCTCATCACCGATCGCGACAGCGGTCGTTCGAAAGGTTTCGGATTTGTCGAAATGTCGACCGATGAAGAAGCCGAAAAAGCCATTGCTGAAATGAATGGAAAAGAAATCGAAGGTCGCGCTCTGACCGTTAACGAAGCCCGTCCGCAAGAACCCCGGTCCGGTGGATTCGGTGGTGGCGGCGGAGGCGGCGGTGGACGTCGCTCTGGCGGTGGATTCGGCGGCGGCGGAGGCGGTGGTGGCCGTGGTGGATTCGGCGGCGGCGGAGGCGGCGGCGGACGTGGTGGTCGCGGCGGCGGACGCGGCGGCGGATACTAAACCAAAGCGATCCCGATAAAGTTTTAAAGGGGAGCAGCCCGATGGGTTGCTCCCCTTTTTCTATTTGCTACGTCTTGGGCGAGGAAAAGCGAAACTGCTTTGTGGGTTTGGCGGCAATCAGATAGTCCGTTACGTTCATCATGATCGATTGCGTGAGAGAACCCGCATTAAAGGCGATGCGATCGTTGGCAAGGATGGTGTCGTCCACATAGAGATCAAAAGGGAGAATGGGTTTTCCAAAAGGAGGGACTGAGCCTGGGACAAGACCCGTCAGTTCCAGTAACTCCACGGGATTTGCAAACCGGCTCTGCTTCGCCCCCAACTCTTTGCGAACCGCACCCGAATCCAATCGACAAGAAGCACTCAACACAAAAAGACTAAACGTTTTATCCCATTTAAGAAGTAGCGCCTTGCCCCCTATGTTCAAAGCTTCGCCGCGCGCGGCAGCCGATTCTTCCGAGGTGTGAGTCGCTTGGTGCGTTTTGGTTTCAAAGACGATTTTGTGAGACTCAAGTAACGAAACAATATGTTCGTAAATAGACATCGGCCTTACCGGAGCAGACCTTCCTCTGTCATGGCAGCAACCACCGAAGGACGAGAAGCCGTTTTCGTAACAAAAGCGTTTAATTTTGGATAAGGCGCTAGATCCATTTTTACGTATTTACTCCAACCCAGAACCACAAAAAGATACGCATCTACAATAGTAAAACGACCGGCTACTGGATAGTCGGGCCCTTCAAAACGATTTTCGGTGACGACCAGCTTCTTGGCCATCATCTCACGAGCTTTAGCCTTAATACTGCCAAAGCAATTTTCATCGCTGGCATAAGCTTCAGCGCCGAATAGAGGGCTAAATCCTTTGTGAAGTTCGCTGGCAATGAAATTAAGCCACTCAAAAGCCTTGAAGCGATCTTTGCCTTCGGTAGGGAAGAGTTTTCCGCCAGCTTTGTGGTTTAGATATTGAAGAACCGCCGTGACCTCACTTACGCAATACCCCTCATCGGTGACGAGGGTAGGAACGTTGTTCATCGCGTTTAGTTTGCCTAGCTCGGCCCAATCTTCCGGCGTTCCACCGCGTTTTAAAATTTTTAACTCGTGCGGAAGTTTGGTTTCTTTCAGAATGATGTGGGGAGCCAAAGAGCAAGCACCTGGTAGATCAAATAAGGTAATCATGAGGGGTAAGAAACGACGAGTTAAGATGGTTGTCAAATAGACGAAAAAAAAACGGGAGGGTTTCCCCTCCCATTACGAAAGCATCGCTTCGATCCTTACTTTTCCATTATCTGGCGAAGAAAACTCTCTGAGCCGTGCACTGCACTGTTACGAACTCGTTGTTTTCCACAACGGCAGCCGTTGGAGTGGGACGGAAGAAGGGATTGGCGACATCGGTCTTGACCAACATCGTTTCGAATTTTTCCGGAGTAGCACTGCTATCGAGAAATACAGTCGGCAATACGAGATTGTATCGGACCGTGTTTCCATCGAGCGGAACCAAGTGGTTATCCGTGAGCTGCACCAAAGTTCCCATACCCGTTTGCGTGGTTTGGAAAGTGGTCAAGGGTGCTTTCACCGTTTCGCCACGAAACGTGACGTTGAATTGCGGTTTTCCCGTGATACTCGTGACCGAGTAAATGAGTTGCGTATTGCCTTCGCCTTCGCAGACGAATTGATTAGGTGTTATGCGATCAGTAGTCGCGGCAACCGCCGAAACTCCGAGCACTATGGACAAGATAGAAATGAATTTTTTCATGGTTATTACCTCCAACCAAATTTTCTGATTCGGGCTTTTGCAGGAGGTGTGCCAGAGAATTTGTGCCTAAGTTAATAAGCCGAAGCGATCCCACGTTGGGACCGCTGGTGCCATGCACAAAAAAAAAGGTGCCGCGCCCGTTAAGGGCGCAGCACCCGAAGTGCTAACCTAGTGTGGATAGGTGTTGGCTAATTGATTGCCTAAAGGATAAAGCACACCGGTTCCGACCGGCCGAATCGAACCCAGTGATCCACCAACGGTGGTACCGACTCCGACCGGACTAATACTTCCCGTTCCTACACCGACGGTGCTTCCCACCGGATATATGGAACCGCTACCAATGGTACCTAGGGTTCCTACTGGAGAGATGCTTCCCGATCCGTAGTAAGGACTATACGTTGGCGAGTACGACGGTGTGTACGTCAAAGGTGTTGTAGGATTATAAATAGATCCTAGAGAGGTTCCTCCCGACAGATAAGAGCTTCCGTATCCGTAGCCTAAGTTTGGATAAGAGGGAGTCAGAGGATTGTTAATTAACAGTCCGTTGTATCCTCCCGGACCCATTCCTGCGAAACCGCCAAACCCGAAGCCCGGATTACCTGGCATTCCCATACCGGGACCGCCCATGCCGAAGCCGCCCATTCCGGGGCCACCCATTCCCATTCCTCCGCCAGCGAACAACGGATTGGGAATCCATTTCCCGTTAATCATCCAACCCGGAGGCATAGGTTTTTTAATCTCTTCAACCGTAATCTTCTCCTTCTTCGGCGCCGAAGAAGCTACCGAAACAAACGGAGAGACATAACCACTTCCTCCCGCGGGAAGCGGTGCGGGCATTGGAGGTGGAAAGAAAGGAGGCATCATGGGAGGAGGATATCCGCCTCCAAAACCACCGCCGTAGCCACCGCGAAATCCGAAGCCACCCGCAATGGGCGGAATGGGATAGATCGGAGGCGGAATCGGCGCAGGGACTCCAGGAGGAGGTGGTGCTCCACCGCCGCCCGGTGGAATGTAGGGAGGTTGACGGTTATAGTTACCGCCAAGACCACCTAATCCACCGTAGCCCAAACCATTCCCACCATAACCAGGTCTTCCAAATTGTCCGCCGCCATAACCGTAACCGGGCTGGCCATAGCCACCTAGATTTCCTCCGGCATAGCCACCGCAATTTCCGCCATACCCAGGCGTACAACCCATTCCAGGACCACCCGGCAGCCCAGGCGCCGCTTTCGTCGTGGGAGCCGCGGCAACGGCAGCTGGTCCACCCGCCGCTTTTGTCGTCGACGCCGCATCGGAAGGCGTACTGGGAATTGCGATTGGCGTTCCCCCGTCACCCGCTTGCACTCGGCAAAGATTTTTTTCGATCACATCGCCAAGCTTGCTTTTCACTTTGCGGTTAGAGCCTGCAATCTTATCTGAGAAGGTTTTTTCTTCGTCGGTAATGGGTTCGAACTTGTCGATTTTTTCGGAAGTAAGAATTTTTCCAAGCTTCGTTAAGTTCTCAACGAGCTCGTCGTCGGCCTTATACTCTTTCCAGTCTTTCGCCGCCTTTTTCTTCCATGCCATGTATTTGTTAGCTTCCGATAAGCAAACATTGAGATCGGAACCGCTAAAGGTCATTTGGTATTTGTTGTCCGCGGTGGCGTTCTTCATCATCTCTTTGTCGAAGAGTTGATCCATGCAATCGCTCATGATCTTTGCGAAGGCAACTGCCGCAGGATCAGACTCGTTACAAGTCCTGTCGATGGTGGAATGGTACCAGCGGTTTCTTTCCAAAACCGTAGCGATAGCATTTAGATCTTTTGCCGAAGCGGTTAGAGTAATCTTATTTCCTTCGACTTTAGATTCCGTCGTCTTGGCAAGATCGGAGGCGGCAGACCATTTTTTCAGTTTGTCCGCCGGCACGGTATAGACAGGATAATTATCCTTCTCGTGCTGAAGGTCTGAAACACCCTTGTAGTGATCTTTTGGAAGGTCAGGAAGGCCAAAGACACTCCCACTTCCTATCAATAGAAATACCGCAATCCACAATTTTTTTACGTTCAGCGACACAGCTTCCACTCCCACTTGGGCGCACTCCCTGCGGAGTACGCGAATTCAATAAGACCCCGATAGCAGAACACAGCTAGTTTGAAGGATGATAGTGCAATGAGTGTTCCAGTTTGCGTATTCCGCACTAGTGGACACCCTAAAGTCGTATTCACGCCGATCGATTGTGTTGTTTTTTGGATCACTATGAAAAAAGAAAACAGGGGCGGAGCGTGTGCCTTGTTTCTGCGCGTTATCGCCGGGTGTCAAGGTGTGTTCAACTGCTATCACCTTTCGCGCCGAAATCGCCGATAAAAATAGTACGGGAATAAGATGGGGTTATCGGGCGTAAGCGCCCTGCTATTTCCGCTACCACTCTTCTATGCAGAAATTCACTCTACTCGTAAGTGCGTTATTCGCTTTTGGCTCAGCGCTTTCGCACGCTACGGATCTTACTAGCCACGAAACGCTAAACGCTGACGAGCAAGCGACCGTGCAAGCCCTTCGTACCAATTGTCAGGCTTGCCATGCGGTCGGAAATTTGCGCTTTATCTATAGCTCCGACGATGGCCAGGTTTGGAACTACATCCTAACGACGGATGTTCCCGGCGAGACGCAAACCTGGGCCCAAGCCATGGTGCCCGTACTTAGTTGGCCCACCGACTCGGCACCTCCTTTCAATGCAGTGATGGATCCCACCGATGGCAAAGACTGGATGCCTCAAGGCTACCAGCGCATCCCCTTTTCTACGGACACCATCGGCTCGGGCTACACTGACGAACCTGGAACCCTGACTCGCCATCTCATTTTAGATACGCTCAACCAAGCCTTGGGAAATTAGACGACCACGCTAACCTCTTGAGAAGATGAAGGATAGTAGCTACTTCTTTACAAAAAAGAACGATCGTTCTAATATTGGAGTATGCGTAAGGGTGAATCTACACGACACTCCATTTTGAATCAGGCCGTAGCTTTAGCCAGCCAAACAGGCCTCGAAGGCCTTAGCATCGGCTCTCTGGCGGAAAGACTGTCACTTTCCAAGAGCGGGCTTTTCTCTCATTTTCGTTCGAAAGAAGCCCTTCAGATTCAAGTGCTGGATGCGGCGTCCGTTAGATTTTCCGATCTAGTCTTACGACCGGCGGTTCAGGCGCCCCGTGGTGAACCTCGAATCCGAGCGTTGTTTGAAAGATGGCTATTCTGGGCGACCTCAAGTGCATCTCCCGGAGGCTGTCTGTTTGTCGCGGCCTCTATAGAACTCGACGACAAACCCGGAAAAGTGCGTGAGCATTTGGTGCACTTGCAAACCCAATGGCTCCATACGCGGGTTCGCATTTTCCAGACAGGTATTGACGAGGGACACCTCAAGAAAGACGCGGACGCCGAACAATTGGCGCACGATCTTTTTTCCATCATGTTGGGATGCCACTACGCGGTTAGATTACTTAAAGATCCCAAAGCAGAATCACGCGCTCGGCGTGCTTTTGAAAATCTTCTTCAGTCGGCGAAAGCTTCCAAAACACCTTAAGCAGGAGAACGGTATGAAAACGAAAGCACAGAAACATACACAAAAAAGCACGATCGTTCGATCCGCTGGTAAGATGAAGTTAGCCACCCGCCGGACGGCGATACGGCTGATGGATTCGGTTCTCCCCAAAGTGGCGGCCCGCTGGGCCGAGGAGCTGTATCTGACTCCTCCTCGATATCGAGTGCCCGAGTCGGAACAGCGTTTCATGGAGGCGGCTCACCGCTTTCATTTCACGACCCACCAGGGGAAAAAAATCGTCGCCTGGTCTTGGGGAGATGGGCCGACCGTTTTCTTCCTTCATGGATGGGGAGGCCGCGCGGGACAATTTTACCTATTCGTGGAGCCTTTGGTTCGCGCCGGATTCTCGGTTGTCGCCATTGATGTGCCTGGGCATGGGCAGACCCCGGGACAAACTTCCTCCATCGTAGATTTCTGTCATGTCCTTGCCGAAGCGGTGGATAAGTTTGGTCCCGCCCACGCCGTGATTGCTCATTCGCTGGGAGCTGCGGCCACCGTATGGTGTCTTAGACGAGGCTTGCGAACGAATCGCGTCGTTCTCATCGCTCCCCCAAGTAGCCCCGCCGAATATTCGCAGAATTTTGCGATCCGATTAGGGGTGTCGGATGCGACCCGAATCGCCATGGAAGAGAGGCTCGAGGAACGTTACCAAATGGCTTGGAAAGATCTAGATGTCGCTAAGTTTGCAGGCGAGATGACCACCAAATCACTTATCATTCACGACAGTAACGACCATCAAGTGCCTGTTGAGTCTAGCCGGCGCATCGCGCAGCAGTGGCAGGGTTCGGAGCTAATAGAAACCGAGGCCCTAGGCCATACGCGCATTCTCAAAGACCCCAAAGTCATTCACCGGGCGGTCTCATTCATCGAGAATCTAGCCCCTCGAGGTAGGAAAGGGCTTCATCTACGAGTAGGATAGTGCGCTCAGGCATTTGATTGACGCCCCTGGCTGGTGTTATAAAGGAAGGCTCCTATTGAGAGAAGGAGTCTCATGACTACTGAATTCGACCTTTCCGGTCAGCGAATCCACGTTAAGAAACTAATGCGTAATGTTGCTCCGGCGAAGCTTTACGAAGAAGCGCTTCGCAATGAAGAGGGCTCGGCCATCTCAAGTAAAGGAGCTTTGGTGGTAAGTTCCGGGGCAAAGACCGGTCGTAGTCCGAAAGATAAGCGGATAGTCGACCACTCCGATAGCAATCGCGACATCTGGTGGGGCGATATCAACATCAAGTTAGATAAGCATGTCTTTCTGATCAATCGAGAAAGAGCCATCGATTATCTGAATACTAATCCTCAAATTTACGTCATCGATGGCTTTGCAGGTTGGGATCCGCGTTATCGTCTTAAAGTGCGAGTGATCTGTTCGCGCGCGTATCATGCGCTTTTCATGCACAACATGCTTATTCGACCGACCGACGCGGAGTTGGCTGATTTTGGAGAGCCTGACTTTACGATCTATAATGCGGGACGCTTTCCCGCCAATCGATACACCAGAGAGATGACGTCCACGACCAGTATCGATATGAGTTTTGAAGAGAGGCAACTTGTCATCTTGGGTACTGAGTACGCCGGCGAAATGAAAAAAGGCGTCTTCACGCTCATGAACTATTTGATGCCCAAGCGCGGAGTGCTATCCATGCATTGCTCGGCGAATTTGGGGAAGACTAATGACCTGACCTTATTTTTCGGATTGTCGGGCACGGGAAAGACCACTCTTTCGGCAGACCCCAATCGTCGTTTAATCGGCGACGACGAGCATTGCTGGTCGGATCACGGAATCTTTAATATCGAAGGTGGCTGTTATGCCAAGTGTATTAATCTTTCGGAAGAGAAAGAGCCTGAGATTTTTGATGCGATTCGCTTCGGAACGGTTCTGGAAAACGTGGTTTATGACGAAGCGTCGCGCGTAGTGAATTACGACGATACTTCACTCACTGAAAATACCCGAGCGTCTTATCCGATCGAGTATATTCCCAATGCAGAAATTCCATGCGTGGGTGGTCACCCGAAGCAGATTGTATTTTTGACATGCGACGCCTTTGGCGTGTTGCCTCCCGTCAGTCGGCTGACTCCGTCCCAAGCGATGTACCACTTCATCAGCGGCTATACCGCAAAGGTGGCGGGAACCGAGATGGGAGTGACGGATCCTCAAGCGACGTTCTCAGCCTGTTTTGGAGCGGCATTCATGGTGTGGCATCCCAGTAAATACGCTGAACTCTTGGCGGAAAGAATGCGTACCCATAGCGCTCAGGCGTGGCTCGTCAATACCGGTTGGTCCGGCGGCCCTCACGGAGTAGGAAAACGAATTCCCCTAAAAATCACTCGCGCTATTATCGATGCCATTAACGGCAATTCACTAAAGGACGTTCCTACCGTCGAGGATAAGCACTTTGGCTTTAACGTTCCCACCTCTTGTCCTGGAGTTCCGGAGCAGATGCTAAATCCAAGGCAGACATGGTCTAATCCCAGCGACTACGATAAGAAGGCGCAGCAAGTGACGGAACTCTTTAAAAAGAATTTCGCCAAGTACGAAAAAGGCTGTTCGGATGAGATTATCAAAGCCGGCCCGCGATAAAACCACAAGAAGGTAGGCCGTACCTTCCTGTGGGACGGGTTTTGTCACCCCAGTCGTCTAAAGCTTAAACAATTTTTCCGCGTATTCTTAAGGGATTTCTAGAAATCTTGCCTTGAGCGATTCGGCACCCCAGTTGCACTGTACAATGGTGTTGGCTTTACCGAGGTGAGAATGCGATTGGGTCTTTTAGTCATAGGCGCTTTGGCGACTTTTTCCCTGAGCGTACACGCGGAATATGGGGAGCAATCGGCCAATCCCTGCGGTCCTATCCGTCCCGATCAGACCACCTACGCGTTACCCTATTATCCGGCCCAATACCCAACTTCTGCTCAGCCTCAGAATCAATCGGCCGCGACCGGCTCTAACTTTGTTCCTACTCAAGTGAACATTTCGGAAGGTAAGCTAACCTCCGCTAAAGCACATGCCCCAGAAACTCCAAAGGCCGAATCCGAAGCTCCCGCGAATTAGTAAACCACCCCACTTCGTCGCCAATTTGCCATTACTACCGAGTTGGTCTACCTCTAAAGCAGTACTATTTTTTTCTTTAGGAAGGTGGCGTCGATGGCGAATTCAGGACAGAAGATTGCGTTAGTGACCGGTGGAAATAGAGGGTTGGGTTATGGAACCTGTCAGTCTTTGATTGGTCTTGGCTATGAAGTTATTTTGACGAGTCGCGACGTGGCAAAAGGGGAATCCAGTGCCAAACGATTGAACGCGAAGTATATCCCCCTCGACATTACGAGTCCCGAAAGCATGGATAAAGTCTTCGAACAGGTGAGCCGAGAATACGGACGCCTCGACGTGCTCGTGAATAACGCTGGAGTGTTTCTGGATCGAGGGACTGCCTTGGAGGCCAAACTTGACGTGCTTCAGGCAACTCTTACCACCAATACCTTCGGTCCCTTCTTAATGTGCCAGCGCTTTATCCCTCTGATGCAAAAAAGCGGCTCGGGAAGAGTCGTTAATGTATCGAGTGGGATGGGACAGCTTTCGGAAATGAGAGGGGGCTATGCGGCCTATCGTATTTCGAAAACGGCTCTCAATGCGGTGACTAAAATTTTTGCCTCTGAGACATGGAACACGGGCATTTTGGTAAATGCGGTTTGTCCGGGATGGGTAAAGACCGACATGGGAGGTGCGGGTGCCGATCGCTCTTTAGAAGAGGGCGTCTCCGGAATCGTTTGGGCAGCGACTTTGCCCAAAGGAGGCCCTTCGGGAGGTTATTTCCGTGATGGTAAGGCTATTCCCTGGTAGCTAGTTTTTCTCTTCGAGAAAAATCGCATATTGAGCGGAAAATAAAAATGCGCTCGACAAAAAATAGATCCAGATAAGAATAACGAGAAAGTGGAGTAAAGCGCCGTAGACGTTTTCGTTCATGATCTTAAAGAAAGCGACGTAGAGTTGGTACGAGGCTCTTCCCGCAAGAAAAATTCCGACAAAAAGTAAGCTTGCGCGAAAGGCATTTCTAATTTTTATTTTTTGAGTCGGCATCAATTTATAAATTGTGGTGATACTAAAGATGACTCCCGTAAGCGCAACGGCGTAGGCCATGTAGCGCACCATTCGGATACTTAGACTCATTCCCGCTATTTGATATTGCCCAACCAAGGTTTGAAGGGCTTCGGGGCTAGTGGTGCTTATTAATAGAAACAGCGTACACGCCGAAGCGACGATAAGAAAGCAGATGACCGACATTAGATTAGCAAAGAAGAAGTTTCTATTGGAACCTTTGGTGGAGATCTTGGCGAATACCGTATGCAAACAGACAAAGAGTTCGTAAGTGGACCAGCACAGTAACGCGATACTCAGGGCATTACTTAAGGCATTAGCGTGCAAAACATAATTTAGATTCTGCGCGAAGGAAGGGTCCATGTCGGGGAAAAGGGCGCCAAAAAAATTGGTCATGTCAGCAGCGGAACTGCGCACTCCGATTCTTGAAAGCAGATATTGGCTCCCAATAAAACATAGAATGAGAAAGGGGCTTAAAGAGAAGATGCAGAAGAAGGCGACACTGGAGGCCAACATATTGAGGTTGTTTTTCTTGGCTAGCCGCCTGGTTCCTAACAAGTCCCGCCACAACAGATAGACAGCGCCCCTTCGGGAAGGCGTTTTCTCAAGAGGAGGGAAAACATTGGTGGCATTTTCTAAATGAGAATCGTCGTTTATCGACGGTTTACGACGCGGAAAGTCGAGCCAGCCCATAAGTCTCCTCTTCAGAGCCTTTTCGGTAGGTTGACCGCGGAGATTAAATGACGACGATTAATGTCAGATTCATACCTGAGACTGCCATTCACGGAAGGTGGTGGCATCTACCAGCATGGCGCGGGCGGGGGAACCTTCGCTACCCACTATTTTTAGCGCTCCACAGAACAGGACATAGTTACCTTCGGGAACTTGGGAAAGGTTTATCCCTTCTAGAATTACAATCCCCCGGTACATCAAAGAAAGATGAGTAGGGAATCCGGAGATCCCGTATTTTTCGATGCTGAGATAGTCGAAACCGACCAAAGAGACCCCCATCTCCACCAAATATTGAGCGGCGGCGGGCTCTAAATAGACAAAGTCTTTAGAAAACTCTTTTTTGGTCCAGAGAGAGGAATTTCTCGTCTTCAAGAGAATGCGTTTGGCGCCATCGATAGCTTTGGAGCGAAGTTCTTTTACGGTAACCACGTTTTCATCTTGGATCGAGACCACTCGCGCGGGGCCTGCCAAACTTTCGTTCGGGAAGGCCGTAATGTCCGGGGCTCCCGGCAGCATGTGTAAGGGGGCATCGATGTGAGTTCCCGTGTGGGCTCCGAAATCGAGCCGGCTTAAGTTGGTGCGATCCCCTGACTCCATGGAATGAACCCAATGGCGATGGAACTGAGGATCTCCAGGAAAGACAATGCAACCGTCTTCAAGAGGGACCGAGATATCGTAAATCATTCTTGCCTTACCTTTTCTTCACTTCATGGCCACCGAACTGTTGCCGTAAGGCCGCTATCAATTTGTGAGAGAAGTTCTCGTCGTGACGAGAAACAAACCGTTCCATAAGGGCAGTACTGATTAGAGGTACTGGAACTTTTCGATCTAAAGCCTCTTGCACCGCCCAGTGTCCCGTTTGGCCTCCGCCGATTTCATCGGCTATCTTTTCGAAATCACCGTCGCCTAACGCTCTTTGCGTGAGTTCTAATAGCCAACTCCGCACGACACTGCCATGATTCCAAAGGTTCGCAATCCTTTCTAAGTCTAGAGGGGAGTCGGCACTCTTAAGGAGCCAAAAGCCTTCTCCCAAAACCTGAAGCATGCCGTACTCAATGGCGTTATGAACCATCTTTACATAATGACCACTCCCGCAAGGGCCGACATGCAAAAGGGCTTCTGGACCGGCGACGGATTTTAGGAGTTCCGTTACTTCAGCAAAGGTCCCTTTTTCTCCTCCCACCATAAGGCAGAATCCATTTTTTTCTCCCCAAACCCCTCCGCTGGTTCCCACATCTAAATAGGAAACACCGAAAGCGGCCAGACTCTGCGCGCGCCGAAGGGAATCCTTAAAAAAAGAATTTCCCCCTTCAATGACGATATCGCCGCGATTTAGTTTCAGCGCTTTATCTTCCAGGACGCGATCTACCGTTTCACCGGCCGGCACCATAATCCAAACGACTTTCTTTCCTTCCACTCCCGACACCATGTCCTCGATACTTTCGCAGGCGGTGATTCCGCGTGCTTTGGCGGTAGATCGTGCTTCCGCTGACGGATCGAATCCGCGAACCGTGACGATCTGAGAAAGTCTATGGCCGACCCCAAGTCCCATCCTTCCAAGACCTACCAGACATACCTGACGAAAACTCATGAACTCTCACTTTCTAGATTGGCTAACATTCTTGTATCCTGGCCCATCCTTGCCAATCCTTTTAAAGCCAAATCGGGCACAAATCGAAACTGCCATTTCCGAGGCCGCTCTTCTTTCCATGCCTGATGAAGCACGCGTGCGAACTCGTGATTTCCTCCGGTGTACCACACTTTTCCCGTCGGGCGGACAACCTCAGTTAAGGCATCTATGCCTTCCAGCGATTGCGCGCGGATGCCCGCGATTACGGCGTCTCTGAGATCGAAGCGGGTGGTAGCAAGCGTTAGATTTGCAAAAGCTCCCCACTTGGGATCGATACTTAAACGGTCCCCCGCGAGGTAAGGATCAAACATTACGGTATTTATCGACGATCGTTTCGAATGCTTCCAATCGGTCTTCTTGTCGAAAAGTGATTCAAACCATTTAAGACTGGCCCCTCCCGCCGAAAGGGTTCTTACCGCGAGCCATTTTCGACCGATTCCAAACGCTCGGGTTAGGTAATTTACCGAAGGCTTGGGCTCGTCCATTAGAGTTGCTAGGACATCCGTGGTCCCCGCTACGTGCAAGATCTCTCCGCTTGCTAGTGAGAGACCGAGTGCGGCAGCACTGGTGTCCATCGTTCCCACAAGAACGGGAACGCCCGATCGAATCCCCAGCGATCGGCTGGCCGACGTTGTGATATGTCCCGCCACTTTGGAAGCCTCCTCCACGGCGGGTAATTTTTCTATTGGCACTCCTACTAGGGCTGCAAGCTCCAAATTCCATCCACCCAGAGAACAAGTATTGTAAAGCCCCATGAAAGAGGCGTTCGCAGGATCCATCACTCGGTTACCCGTCCAGCGTTGGATCAAAAAAGTGCTCAGACTTCCAAAGGTATGGGCTTTTGAAAAGACACTCGCTTCATGGCGCTTTAACCAATAAAGGCTGGTGGCTGCGATGCCCCCAGGAAAGGGCAGATTGCCCGTGATATCCAGCCACCGCTGAGAGCCCAACGAGTCATGCAAAATCTTGGCCTCTTCATAAGATCTGCGATCTTGATGAGTGATGATGGGGCGTAATAACTCCCCTTTGCGCGAGATGAGGGTGAGCGAGGGTGACTGCGTAGCGACGACCACCACATCCACTTTCTTTAGCTGCGATCGCAAGCGACCCAAGACCTTCTTCAAACTTTCATCCAGCTCCTTCGCCAATAGTTGGGTGCGGTTTTCGACGCGTTGGCAATGGACGGGGACCGAAACGATAGGAGTAAGAGGCTTTCCTCCGCGGAAGAGTCTAGCTTTAATAAGAGTGCTTCCCCAGTCGATCGTAAGTACGGTCCGAACCATAAGAGCGCAGTATACCTTTAGGATGGCTTGTCGCCTATCCCGGCCGTTTGAGAGTGGTGGGGGAGTATTTCTCAAGCCCCGAGAGCCTGTCTAGGAAGGCGTTTACAGGTGCCTTTCCGTTAAATCTTAACTTGCGGTCGAGTAAACCATCTGCTTACTATGCTCCGCGTTGTGATTCAGGAGGGCAGACGATGATGAAGATCGCTATTGGTGTGTTTGCGGTTCTATTTCCAAGCCTAAACTTAATGGGGGGTAGAGATCGCTCAAGCGGCCCAACCTTCTGACAAGTTAGAGCTCCAAGTTCCCGCGATTCTCTACTACACAGAAAAAGAAGGGGTTCTTCGACTTGAGAACGACAGGAAGGTCGATTTCGAAAGATGGAAACACTTCCAGCCAGGCGGTCGACGTAGCTTCTTACTCAAACTTAATAGCGCTTCGAACCGAACTCGTTCGCGTCGGGGACTAAAGCACGCGGTTTGCTACGAAGGGTTGGGCAGCGAAGTCGTTAAAACCTTCTTAGAAGGTGAAGGTCTTCCCGAAGTGAAGGATGTCACGGG
Organism: uncultured delta proteobacterium; assembly: GCA_963778115.1. Classification (GTDB taxonomy): domain Bacteria; phylum Bdellovibrionota; class FAC87; order UBA2466; family UBA2466; genus JBBQIT01. The sequence continues at coordinate 452,635 of CAVZSV010000007.1, read as the reverse complement.
CCTCACTACCAGCGTTTGTGAAGACGAGTCGGCGATTGGCATTGATTATGACGTTAAGATTAACGACAAGGTCGAGCATCAGTTTTTTCGTCTGTACTCTTGCTCCGTTGCCGGAAAGAACCCTCTTGTCGCCGAAACGGCGGCCGTCATTAAACAGGGAGCTTTGAAAGATTTTAACATTCGGCAAGTGGCTTTTGACGAAGGGGCGGTCAACACTGCTGAAAAGACCCAAGACGTAGCCGACAGCGATGTGGCGGACAGTTTGAAGGATAAGCCCGACGGGTACGAGATCTCCGACACGGTCGCCCCGAAAGAGCAAGGCAAGCTTCCGCTCTTCGAACTGAAAGGTGACTTCGAAAACGGTGTCGCAGAAGAAAAGACCCCGTGGGACGGAATGACGGTTGCTACCAAGAACGGAGCGCTGAAATTCGCTCAGACGCTGCAAAAATATTTTTACGAAGGAATGGCCAATCAAAGCAAAGATCCGGAAATGAACTTTCTGCCGGAATCCAAAAAGCTCGTGCGAATTTGGTTTAATATGCCGTGGTTAAACGTTGGAGCCAACGGACGTGAAGCGATTCACGGATTGACTAATGAGCGTCCACTAAACCCAAGTCATATCTATCCGTACGATCCCAAGAAGGTAAAAGGAAGTGACTGGGGTGTCGCTTTTTATAACGGCAACGCTGCTAAGACTTTGCTCAAAGTATTTGGCTCGAGCAAAAGAAGAAAGGCTACTCCAGATTGGTCTCAGAAATTTGCCGATGGTTCCGTCGCCGTGAAGATTCTCTTTACGACGGCCAACTACCCCGCTTTCAAGAATGCTTTTTCTTGGACGGCACATGTGAGTGCCCCGTTTGAAACCGATCGCGAACTACAAACGGTACGTCATATTCAGATGGATATTTGGGTAAAGGACAGTCGACTGGGCGGAATCGATAAAGACATCGCCGACGGCGGAATGATGCTTACCTATTACCATGATGAAGCGTACGACGCGAACGTGGAAGCTCCCATGGTTGCTAAGATCCCAGGACTTGCGGACAGCTTTAAGAAAATGCGCCCCATGGGAGTCCAAGTAGGGTTTGAACCCGAAAACACGACGCTGTTCGACGAAGCCGAGACCAATCAAGATAACGGAATGCTAAACGGTCCGGCTGACAATCCCAAGTCTTCCTGTATGAGCTGCCACGGAACCGCGGGAACTCGAATCCCAATGGCGCCGGGGATCACTAAAAACGCTACCTGGCGTGAAGTTAGGGATCAGGCGCTCGATCAAAGCCAGCAGTTGGCCTTGGCGCGACGAAACTTCCAGACACAGAGTAAGAAAAAATAGAGGCGCTGATTAAAGCCTGTGCCTTGACGCCGTGGTCCCCTCGTACCAGAGTGGGTGCGCATGGATAAGGGTATTAGCGGACCAAAAAAAATTCTAGCTATCAAGCTAAGAGACTTAGGCGATACAGCCCTTTGGACGTCGGCCTTATCAGCCCTAAAGCAAAGCTATCCCGATGCTAGTCTTCAAGTATTGGTCAAAGTCTCGGCGGCACCCCTTTTAGAACATCATCCTGACATCGATCGTTGCTTTGTCGTGAAAGAGGGGGCTCTGTCACTCATCAAAAGCCTTCTTAAACTTCGAGCGGAATCTTTCGATCTGGCGATGGGATTTCACGCCACGACGTCTTTGTGTCGTTGGCTGTTTCTTTTAAAGGCCAAGACTACGGTGTTGCATCATCATAGCTGGAAGTTCACTCCGAAAGGATCTTCATTAGCCATACCCAATCCGGGAGAACTACAAGATGCTATCTCTCGAGACTACGAATCGCTGAGAGCGCTAAAGATAACGAGCGAGAAAAAGCCGACTAAATTGGTAGTTTCTAACGAAGAGAAAATAGCCGCACAGGCAGCCCTGAAAGCAAAAGGGGTTGATTCGAGCAAAGCGCTTGTCGTCTTATTGCCCGGAGCTCGGGTAGCTACTCGTCGCTATCCCAAAGATCTGTGGATGTTAATGGTGAAGCGTCTAAAAGACTCAAAAGAAAACGAAATTATCGTTGTGGCGGATAAGACATTATCGCGCGAGTGGGGACTTAAAGAAATTTCCCAAGAGTTAGGAATTAGCTATTTTGACGACGTTTCCCTTCGCCACATGATGGCGATCGTGAGTCAGGCTTCAGTAGCCATTGCTAACGATTCGGGCCCTGTTCATATCGCGGCGGCGTTGGGAGTAAAGACCGTCGCTCTTTTTGGACCGGGCTGTTTCGGAGACTGGCATCCGTATTCGGGGCCCTCGCATGAAGCACTAAGGATCGAAGTGGATTGTCGTCCTTATGGGCCAAGGGATCAGCCACTATTTCAGTACTGTACTTTAGAGAGCTGTAGTCACTTAACTTGTCTGCGAAAACTTTCTCCCGACAAGATAGCTAGCACGGCTTTAACGCTTGCCGATAAGAAAAAGGCCCACCATCGCCAAGACGATTCCGATCATATTGTGGGGGCTTAACCGTTCTCGAAAAAAAAGAAGCCCTATGGGAAGCAATATGATTCCCACGGCTACATTACAGAAGAGGGCTGCCACCGACAGATTCCAACCCGCGCGATAGGCAAACAAGAAGCCAAGCTCTAGGCCGCAGATGGATATTCCCAAAGCGAAGCTAGCCCAATTGAGATGGTGGTACTGCTGAAGAAAAGGGCCGGGCGCTACCAAAAATAGGGTGGTTAAACACAGGATGCAGGCCGTGGCATAACTGACGGACAGGGCCGCCAGGGGATGGGCCATGGGGCTCGTGAATTTAAGACACAAGTGGTAAAAAACATTAGCGAATATGGCAGTCAGGATGGAGAGCACGTAAGCGTTCATCGATTGGATGTACCATTTTTTAAACACTAGGTCATGCGAACAGGGCCCACTTTCGTTACAATGACTGAGTACCCTACCCGTAGTTTCCCTCCCAAAAAAGGAATACCTCCATGACTAAGACCAAGTTCATTTTGGCTATCGTTGCCTGCTATTGTGCGTCTGGTTTTGCCCTTCTCCAAAAGGGAGATTCGGTTCCCAATTCTTGCTGGCCCGACGCCAATGGCAACGGGATCTGCCTTGCCGACACTTTTAATGTGGTACGGGTGCTAGTTTATAACGCGGGCTATTGCGGACCTTGCAACGACGAGATGAGCGCTTTGGCTCCGCGAGTGAAAGAGTTCGCTGGAAAACCGGTAGTATTCTTAAGTTTGTCGGTGGCCGATTTCAACGGGGGAACTCCGACCCCGGATTTTCTCAAACAGTGGGAAGAGAAGTATGCGATCTCATTCCCCGTGCTCGCGGCTCCGCAGTCGGATCTACTTCAGTACACGGATAATCCAGGGATTCCGATGGATATCCTTGTTGATCAACAAGGAAAGCTCTCTGAAATGGTGGAAGGTTATGACGACGGCGCTATCGATAGCCTCTTCGCAAAGATTAATGCGCTTCTGGCGGGCCGCCGCAGTCCCGATTTTGGCATTCATTTTCTCTCCGTTTCTTTACTTCCGTAAAACCCCTCTTCAAGGGTATGGTCTACGGCCATGACGGCTGGCGAAAAGACTACCTTGTTAGCGTGGGCACTTTCTTCTCCGCGATCGAAGACTCCCCTGATTTCTGGGCAGAAGTTAGAGTCCTGCCTTATTGAACTACTCACGTGGTCTGGAAAACAGAGTGGGCTTGAGTTTTCTCGTCGGGCGAAAGAGTTGGGCCCTGATGCTCAGTCTGCCATCTTTTCTGGGGTGAATGCGAGAAGAGCTGCTTTGGGGGCCAATGTGCTTTCCTATCGGCAGCCAAAGCTTCTTTCAGATGACTTATCGACGGTGACTACCGCAGCTAGCTTTGGACTCGCCCGCGTTTGCCACAGCCAACTCTCCGTGGGAGAAAAGAAAATTTGGATCGGCTCGGGACTTGAAGATGGATCGTTTGCCGCCCTTTCCACAATGACCCCTTTTCTCGATGAGTGTTTGGATTTGGTTCTGGGCATGGACGAACGCGAAGTAAAGCGAGAAGTGGCCAAACGGAAAGTATTGCCACGCGGCTATGAAATCCACGATGTCTATTTATCCCACCATCCTGAAGATCTATTTACTCCTTATCGAGTGATCCAAGCGATGTTGGAGAATCTCAGGATTCAACCCAACGAGTCGGTGATCGACTTGGGTAGTGGGCTTGGAAGGCTAGGAGTTTATCTTGCAATAAGATGTCCCGGTGTTGATTTCACGGGCTATGAGTTGATGGAAGAACGCCATGCGCAAGCGGTTCGCTGCCATCGAGAATTGAAACTTCCCGCGAATATTCGATTCTTTTGCCAAGATTTAGCCGCTAACGAGTTCGAAATTCCCTTTGCCGACGTCTATTTCATGTTCAACCCCTTTTCTCGTCCCGCCCTACAGAGGGTTTTTACCAAACTAAGGAAAACGAAGGAGACGAGCAAAAAAAAGATTCGCCTGGTCATGGTCAATGTTGGAAGACCCCCACGCTGGGTTTCTAGAGAGCCGTGGTTAACTCTTAGGTATGTATCGCCCGAGGACGAGCATTGGGAGGGGAAGGGGTTTTCGATCTACGAAGCGGGAGTTAAGAGGTTATCCCGCCCAAGTTGACTTTCCCCTTGCTCTCGGCAAACTCCTTGCAATGTTAATGAAGGATTACCTCGCACAATACGAGCAGAGCCACCAAAATCCAACCAATCAAAAATGCCATGCGATTGGGATTCCCTTGATTCTCATTTCCCTTCCCCTTTTTTTTTTCGACTGGCGATGGGCCTTGGGATGCTTCGCCGCGGGATGGATCTTCCAATTCGTAGGACACCATTACGAAGGAAAGCAGCCCTCTTTTTTTTCAAATCTGATTTTCTTGGGCGTAGGACCTGTTTGGCTCGTTCGTAAGCTCATTACTTCTTGGCGACAGTAGCCTCTTTAAGAATAAATTTAGCGATCAAAAACACGAATCCCGCGACGATGAGAAAATCGATCGTAGATCCGATGACTTTTCCGTAGAGAATTCCGTGAAAACTCAGCTTCTTGATGTCTTCCACATTGGCGGCTCGAAGGGCTGGCTGAAGAAACAAAGGCATCAGCAGGTCATTTACGACGCTGGTGACCAGTTCGTTTAACTTTCCGCCGATAATGACCGCGATGGCTAAACCGATGACGCCGTACTGCTTTAAGAAATCGATAAATTCTTTGAACATGACCCTTCCTCACTTCAACAGGTTTCAGCTCTTCCGTTCTAACTCGTCCTTCTAGGCCAGTTCAACGATGGCGTCAAACGATTCGGCTAGGGTGTAGAAGAGGCAAGAAGGGATACTTGGGCGCGCTCCACCCAGCGTTGGGCCAGACGGAGATCCTCTCCCGGAGCGTCGATTAGAATAGGGGAGTTTAAGAATTGGACAATTTCCATTCGGTACCGGGTAGCCATGTCGTTACCGCAGATCGATCGGACCTGCCCTTGCGACATGTGGGTTTCAATGTCGTATTTCATAATCTCGAAAGGAATCTTACTTAACAGCAATCTTTCGACGATGGCGAGGTAAAGTTCGTCGCGACGGTGCTGGGCAAACTGTACTTCGATTCTCTGGCGCCGCAGGTCTTCGCCATGCCCTTCAAGGATTCGAAAGCCGTATTGGAAGGCTTTGTGAAGCAAATGAAATCTTCTCAAAAGGACGGTTTTTCTAATTTCAGGACTGAGATGAATAAGGGGAGTGGGAGTTCGTGTGCAGCCGTTCCATCCAAATTGCAGGAGTGACATAGGGGAGGTATCTGACGGAGCAGGCTCGAGATAGCGATCCGTGAAATAGATTTCGCGAAGTCTCGGATGAAGAAATTTAGGAAAGAAATCCACGAGGAGGCTAAATTCCGCGTCCAGGCTTTGAGCCATTTTAGAAAGCAATAGATCCCAAGCAATAGGGACCTCCTGGATCAAGTGATTTCCTATGACCGTAATTCGAAATAGGGGGGGATGGCGAATGAGGAATGCGCAGCCCGGGGAAGCGGGCCACTTAAGCTTGGTAACGGTGTCTAGAATCTGGCTTTTTACGGTAATCTCCTCGGAAGCTGCACAAGCTTGAGGAGCTCTCATCAACAGCAGTAAGAGCAAACCCCAGGCAAACTTTCCGCCGCAGGATTGACGAATTCGCATACTACTACCCCAGTTACAAAGACAAGATGTGATGCACATTGTCACGGCTGATCCATAAACTCAACGGGAAATCCACAGCCGCAGACAAATTTGAAGGCTCATAGGCCGTGGCTGTCTTTGGTCTCTCATTTGCAGTGATCTTGAGAAAATTTCGCATCACTTCCCCGAGGGGGCTGGAGGTTAACTATGGCTTTGGAAGATATTATTGGAAGGAATGTCACCTATTGTCTGGGAAGCACGACGGTGCAGGAAGTCGCACAGATCATGAGAGAGGACGACGTTGGAGCGGTTCTTGTCATCGAGTCAGGACAGCCCTGTGGAATTATCACCGATAGAGACATCACGATACGCTGCGTGGGACTGGGGCTCGACCCTTCGATCTTACCAGCAGAATCGATCATGAGCCGAGGAGTGGAGACCATTCGAAAGGACCAAGGAATCTATGATGCCGCTCAAAAGATGAGACGTGCTCAAGTTCGCCGACTTGCCATCGTGGACGACTCGGGCAATGCGGTGGGGCTAATCTCTTTTGACGACGTCTTTGCGCTTTTGAGCGAAGAGATCGGAAGCCTCAAAGACGTCGTTGAACCTCGCCGAAACAAATGGGTATTTCAGGCGGCCTAACTCTTTCAAAGTGCCGGAATAAATCCCCAAATAAGAAATACGAGCCCCACGGCACCAAAACCTAAAGAGACGTACCAAAAGAGCCGCCGCCGGCTCAATGCTGAAATAGCAGCAATGGCGATGGCTACCTGAAACATGGTCACCCCTCTAGCGAAAATAAGATGGCGGCCTAGATGATGCTCCGAGGAAGCTTCAAGCTCTTTAGCCTGTTGGGAAATATCTTCTTGATCGCTATGGTACTGGTCCAATTTGCCCGAAGATTCGTCGGGCAGCTTTTTCCCCATCGCTTCGAAGATATCTTTCTTGGTGGCTAGTACCGTCGCTTTGATGGACTTGGCTTGGTAGTGTGACCAGGCATCCGAAGCACGGATCTGTTCTACCATTGCTTCATTAGAGTGGTGACCCGACATCAGATTGGTAACCGCTGCGAGGGCCGCCAAAAACGCCGCCGTAAGCGCCACCCACAGCGTCAGCCGATCTCCGCCGTGCTGAGCTGAGTGATTGACGTGCTCTTGGACTTGTTCGGTCTGATCTTCGAGTTCTTCCATGGGGAGCTATTTTTTCTTTAAGAGCGACTTAACCCAATCTTGAACGTCATCAGATTGGCTGGGCAGAATTGCCGAGAGGTTTCGATAGCCTTTCTCGGTAACGACGACATCGTCCTCGATGCGAACTCCGATTCCCCGATATCGACCAGGAACGGTAAGATCGTCAGGCTGAAAATAGAGGCCCGGTTCGACGGTCAGAACCATGCCGGCTTCGAGCTTTCCATATTTGTAGGTTTCCGCTCGAGCGGCCGCACAGTCATGCACGTCTAATCCCAGCATGTGGCTGATGTTGTGAAGGGTATAGCGTTTGTAAAATTGATTTTCCGGCTTTAGCGAGACCTCAGCCGACTCGATGATTCCCAGCCGTTGGAGCCCGTGGGCCAAGACTTCCATGGCGACGCGATTAGGCTCCATGAAATCATTACCCGGGTTTACTTTTTTGAAAGCGGCCGCTTGGGCAGCATGGACCAGATCGTAAATGGCCTTTTGCTCTTTGGTGAACGTTCCGCTGATGGGTAAAGTGCGAGTGACGTCGGCAGTGTAGAGTGTTTCTGCCTCGATACCCGCGTCTAGAAGCAACAAATCTCCTTTTCGCAATTTCCCGTCGTTTTTCTTCCAATGTAGGGTACAGGCGTGGGCACCTGAAGCGACGATGGAGCTATAACCCACATCATTTCCTTCCATACGCGCGCGAGTGTAAAAGACCCCTTCCAACTCTCGTTCGGAAGTCGCTGTTCGCAGTCTTTGAATCACGTCTTCAAAGCCTCGTTTAGTTGCCTTAACGGCGAGCGTTACTTCTTTGATCTCAGCATCGTCTTTTAATAACCGCATTTCGGAAAGAAAAGTAGCGAGCTCGTGATGTTTAGCGTCGGATGAAGATGCCGATAGCGATTTTTCGATAGACTCGCAGTGTCCGAACAGAATCCGCACAGGGAAGTTGGTGCGTGACGAAAGGAGAAATTTTTCTAGCTCTTCGAGGGAACGGCAATCTTGGATTCCGAAACGAGCCTGACTTTCGGGAACTCCTAATCTGGCTCCTTCCCACAGCTCGCCTTTATTTCTATCGGTAAAGAAAGTGACATCGGTCTTGCCGGGATTGGGCTCCACGAAAAGAACAGGCCGGTGGGCTTTTCCTTCCGGAATGAGCACCAACACGCAATCGGGTTCGGTATTGCCCGTGAGATAGAAAAAATCGGAGCAAGGCCTAAAGGAATAGAAACAGTCGTTGTTTCGGACTTTACGGTGGCCGGAAGGGACCACGACGAGATTGCCCAGAAACTTTCGCGATAGGGCCTCTCGCCGTTTCCTATAGTGCGGCAAATATTTTACCGGGGGAGCGGGTCGCTTTACGGCTTTCCAATCCTTCAGCATAAATTGAATGAGATTGGGCGGTGGGGCGGAATCGTAGCTATTGGTTTTGGCTTCGTTGGGTTTAGGAATGTCGTCAGTTTTGAAAGTCATGCGGTCAAGACTAGCGCGAAACGGACGGGATTGCCAACTTGGCTTAGGGGTAAATCTTAAGATAAGTTCTTAAAGTTAATCTTAAGATTAATCCTTAAGCATAACCTTTCGTGAAGCGAAAGGTTATAGAGGAGCCCCCGCCTTCGCAATGGCGGCCAGTAGGCCGGGGAAGCGGTTCTCTATCTCTTCGCGTCGAAGAGAGGTCAGATGGGTGGTTCCTTCGCCCCGCTTTTGAATCAGACCCGCTTCGCGTAATACTTTAAAGTGGTGGGAGAGGGTGGATTTGGAGATGGTCATCTTAAAAGCGCCGCAGGGCTGCTCTTCTTTTTCCAAAAGGATTTTTACGATCTTAAGTCTTGCTGGGTCACTTAGCGCATTTAAAATATGCGACAGCGGCATCTTAGATAGGCTCGGATAAAAACACTGCCTCATAACGCGTACTCCCTGGCCTCCCTGGCGATGTTAAGCAGGGCTCACCTAGAACCCCCCTTATAAAACCATGTTATTCGAAGTTATTCGAACTATCAATATATAATACTTGACCCCTTACAAGAGAGTCCCTACCATGAAGGTATAGTTCGATATATCACGAACTATAGAAATATGGAGGACGTCATGTCACAGTCATCACTTGTAAAAACTCTCACCGATTCCCAATTCACCACCGAGATTACCAAAGGAGTTTCCGTTGTGGATTTTTGGGCCGAATGGTGTGGCCCTTGTAAAGCTTTAGCCCCTGTCATCGATTCCATCGCATCAGACTATCAGGGGAAAGTAGCTATTTTTAAATTAGACGTGGATGCTAATCCCACGGCCCCTCAAAAATTTGGAGTGAAAGGAATTCCCACCGTCATTGTCTTCAAAAACGGCAAAGAAGTAGATCGCATCGTAGGCGCTCAACAAAAGGGGACTTTCGTCACTGCGTTGAACCGACAACTTGCCTAGTTGAGGAGCGTCTATGCCGCATCTCTTTGAAGAATTTACGATTAAGAGCGTTACCTTAAGAAATCGCATCGGTGTTTCTCCCATGTGCCAATACAGTTCGGTCGAAGGCAAAGCCACCGATTGGCATCTCGTCCATCTAGGGGCCAGAGCCGCTGGAGGAGCTGGATTGGTCATCATGGAGGCGACGGCGGTCGAAGCGCGAGGACGCATTTCACCTGGGGACAGCGGCATTTGGTCGGACGACCATATTGCGATGCTGTCTCGGATAACCAACTTCATCGAAAGCCAGGGGGCCGTTCCAGGAATTCAAATTGCCCATGCGGGGCGCAAGGCAAGTAGTTACGAACCGTGGAAAGGCGACGGTGATGTCTCTAATGACAAGGGAGGATGGGAAATCGTGGGACCAAGCGCCGTCCCCTTTAGTGCTTCTTATCGAGTTCCCAAAGAATTGAGTAAGCCCGAAATCGGACAGATCGTAGAAGCCTTTGCCCAAGCGGCGAGGCGATCGCAAGAAGCAGGCTTTAAATGGTTAGAGCTTCATTCGGCTCATGGGTATCTTTTGCATTCCTTTTTGTCTCCCTTGGCCAATCGACGCCAAGACGAGTACGGCGGATCGTTTGAAAACCGAATTCGACTGCTTCGCGAAGTAGTTAGGGCTGTTCGCAGGACTTGGAGCGAAAAACTCCCGTTGACCGTGCGCCTGTCAGCGTCTGACTGGACCGATGAGGGATGGACGTTGGCCGAGAGCATCAGACTGGCCAAAATTTTGCATGAGCAAGAAGGTGTCGACTTGATCGACTGCAGCTCGGGTGGAATTGCTCCCGATATAAAAATTCCAGTCGGCGCAGGTTATCAAGTTCCCTTTGCCGAAGCGATTAAATCACAGGCGAAAGTTCCCACCGCTGCTGTGGGAATGATTACTGAGCCGATGCAAGCGGATCAGATTGTGCGCAACGGTCAGGCCGATGTGGTACTGCTAGCGAGAGAATTGCTAAGAGATCCCAATTGGCCTTTAATGGCGGCAAAAACTTTGCACCAGGCGAAGAAAGCCGCAGTTCCTGCACAGTATTTGAGAGCCTTTTGACAGAGAGCCGTTTTGTAGCCCAGGAAGGTAAGAGGTCATTGTTTCATTGTTCTATGATTATCGAAATAATAAAGTAATCCAAGGGTTTCGGTTACCTCCGAGGCAAGCGAGTTGACTCGGTAAAGTTCATCCCCATCTTGGGAGTTAGGAGCGTGTTTATGGAACCTACTTTCACAACCCACCCAGTCCCAGTGCTTCCCATCAGAAACACGGTAGTGTTTCCGGGGGTGGCTCTTCCTTTAAGAGTAGGCCGTACGAAAAGCGTTTCAGCGATTCAAAAGGCATCCGCCGAAAAAGGTTGGATACTCACGGTGAGTCAACGCAACCAAACCGAAGACAATGATCCGGCCCAATCGGATCTCTTTCGCGTAGGAACCTTGTGCAAGATTGAAAAAATGCGCGGTTCGGAAAAAAGCGGCTACCAGGTGTTGGTAAGGGGAGTTTATCGTTTTCGTGTTACTGAATTTAAAGACGGCGAAACCCATGTTGAGGCGACCGGTGAGATCTGGAAAGACGCGCCTGACGCCGATCCTCAAGTTCAGCAAGCGTTATTGGAAAGCCTAAAAAAGATGTCTAAGGAGATTCTCTCCCTGCTGCCCGCCGATACCACGCAGCTTATGGAGTTAGTCGAGGGCATTGATGACATCTCTTACTTGGCTTACATCGCCGCAGCGAATTTAGAGATTCCTTTGACGAAAAAGCAGGAACTTTTGGAATCTGAATCCGCCCGGGCTCGAGTCTTGTCGCTGTTGGGATTTATGCAATCTCAAAAAGAGTCACTTGAGGTTCAAAGCGAAATCCGGGACAAGCTCACCCACAAAATGGGAAAAGTGCAGCGGGAAGCTTTACTGAGGCAGCAGCTAAACGCCATTCGCGAAGAGTTAGGTGAAGAAGACGACTCGAAATCTGGCGACGAACTTCGCAAGAAGATCGAAAAGGCCCAAATGCCGGAAGAGGTGAAGAAAGTTGCCCTTGAAGAATTGAAACGTCTTGAGACTATTGGCAACACTTCGCCGGAAGCGCACGTCATCAGAAACTATTTAGACCTGCTTTGTGCCATGCCTTGGAACAAATCGGCAGCGGATGCTATCGATTTGGAAGGGGCAAAGAGAATTTTGGATCAGGACCACTACGGCCTGGCAAAAGTGAAAAAACGTATCTTGCAGCACTTGGCCGTGATGAAGCTGAAGAAAGAAGGGAAGGGACCCATTCTGCTGCTCGTCGGCCCTCCGGGAGTCGGTAAGACCAGTCTTGGACAGAGTGTGGCGCGAGCCTTGGGGCGCAAGTTTGCGCGAGCAAGTCTCGGGGGACTTCGAGATGACGCCGAGATTCGGGGCCATCGTAGAACCTATATAGGTGCCATGCCGGGAAGGATCGTCCAAGGGATCAAGCGAGCGGGCGAGAACAATCCAGTCTTTATGCTGGATGAAATAGACAAGCTTGCTCGAAGTTTTCAGGGAGACCCTTCCGGGGCTCTTTTGGAAGTGCTTGATCCGGAGCAAAACGCCAACTTCATGGATCATTATCTAGATGTCCCTTTTGATCTTTCGAAGGTGGTCTTTGTGGCAACGGCCAATAGTTTGGAATCGATACCGGCACCCTTGCTAGATCGGATGGAAGTGATTGAACTCTCTGGCTACACGACCGCGGAGAAGCTTCACATCGCAAAAAATCATTTGATTCCCAAGCAGCTCAAAGAACATGGTCTGACAGCGGAGCAAGTGACTATTTCCGACGAGGCTCTCTTAAGAGTCATTACCCACTATACCAGGGAGGCGGGGGTCAGAGAATTGCAACGTCACTTAGCGGCGATCTGTCGAGGAGCTACGGAACGTGTTCTTAGAACGGACGCGGTGCTTCCCGTGCGAATCGAAGTCGCCGACCTAGACGAGCTGCTTGGTCCGGAACGCTTTATTCACGAGGTGGCGGAACACGTGTCACAACCCGGAGTCGTAACGGGTCTCGCTTGGACTCCCCAAGGAGGCGAGATTTTGTTTATCGAAGCGGGCCTAATGCCAGGAAATGGGAAGCTAACGCTGACCGGACAATTGGGCGACGTCATGAAAGAGTCGGCTCAGATTGCATTGAGTCTGGTTCGCTCAAAACTCCCTCTTCTGGTGCCGGGCTTCGAGTACGACAAACGTGATTTGCATATCCACGTTCCGGCGGGTGCCATTCCCAAAGATGGACCGTCGGCCGGAGTCGCCATCCTAACCACACTAGCTTCGTTGTTTTCCGGGCGACCGGTGGACCCGAAACTAGCGATGACCGGAGAGATCACTCTCCGGGGAGCGGTGATGCCGGTGGGTGGTATCAAAGAAAAAGTGATTGCCGCCCATCGGGCCGGTATCGAAAGGGTAATCCTTTCCAAAAGAAACCAGAAGGACCTTAGGGATGTCCCGGATGAGGTGAAAGCCAAGCTGAAATTCGATTTCGTAGATAATGTCTCCGAAGTCTTAAAGTTAGCGCTAAATCTGGAGCCTAGTACCTCTAAGGTGGAGATCACCGGAGATGCCCCACCTCCGGCACCGCCTGCGGTGGCGTAATCGCTGCTCCCCCCAAAGAGTGGTGTTTATGGAGAGTTTCGCCTTGGCTATGCCAGCAAGAGGAGCGACTTGCTTTTCTCCAAACTCAAGTGAGAGAATGCGCGCATGAATCTCACCGCTTTCATTCGAGACATTCCCGATTTTCCGCGCCCGGGGATTCTTTTCAAGGACATCACTCCTCTTCTGGAAAATGCAGATGCCTTTGGCTTTGCTATTAAGAAGATGGCCGAAAAAGTCAGGGAATTTAAACCGACCAAGATCGTGAGTATCGAATCGCGGGGATTTATTTTCGGAGCTCCTTTGGCCTATGAATTACAGGCGGGGCTAGTCATCGTGAGAAAGCCTAATAAACTTCCTCATACGACGACAAGAATTGAATATGCGCTTGAATATGGGGTGGATTGTTTAGAGATGCACGTGAACTCCCTTCAAGATAAGGACCGAGTCATTATCGTAGACGACTTACTCGCCACAGGCGGAACTGCTGCTGCGACCGCTGAACTAGTTTCTCGAACGGGAGCCAAAGTAGAAGCCCTGTTATTTCTCTGTGAACTTGATTTTCTTAAGGGCCGCCAGAAATTAAAGAACTTCAACGTTCTCTCGTTGCTCAATTTCTAAAGAGTTAATTTAATTCGACTAAGTCTCATTTGGGCCTTGGAGGCGCAAATGGCCTAAACCTCGCACTGAGGAATCCAGCGCGGGTTGATCTTGGCGGTTAAGATGTGATCGCGCCATCGGCCATCGAGAAATAGATATTCTCTGGCGCGTCCCTCGACTTCAAAACCAAGACGACGAAGTAAACGATGGCTGCGTTCATTCTCGGGAATGACATTGGCCATGATCCGATGCAAATGTAGGGTCTCAAACGCATGCTTGATGACCGCTTCCAACGCTTCGGTCATCACTCCTCTGCCTTCGCATTCTCCGTCGAGAGAATAACCTAGAAAGGCTGCTTGAAACGCTCCTCTTACTATTTCCATCACGCTGATGGTTCCGATAAGCCTATCCTCTTCGCCGGTGTGAAAAATGACGAGCCGAATACCACGGCCTGATTCGAAAGCTTTCTTAGTGTTTTCGATTTCAGTTATTTGGCCGTTAGCGGTGAAGAAAGCCTCTTCCCGAAGTGGTGAAATGGCGGCAAGCCGATTTCGGTTTCGCACGTGGTAATCGACTAGAAGCGGAGCGTCCTTAGGCTCTGGCATTCGAAGCGTGAGCCGCGCTGTCTGTAAGACTGGGGCTTGCATTAGAAAGTCTCTGAGAGATCTTTGGGCGCTAGAGGATTTACCTCATTGATTTCGCCATTGATCGTAGTTCCGCTGCTGCGAAAGGTCCCGCCTCTTTTTACAAATTCGAATGGGAAATTCAATTCCGGGCGCGAAACTTCATCCAGAGCAGAAAGATGCTCCGGACGGAGTTTTACTTCAACCGCCGCCACATTGTCCTCTAATTGAGCCATGGTTCTGGCTCCTATGATAGTCGAAGTCACTCCCGGCTGTGATTGCACCCAGGATAGCGCCACTCGGGCCACGGTGGTGTTTAACTGCTTTGCGATGGAAGTAAGCGTATCGATAATCGCATAACTTTTTTCGTTAAGATGAGACGTTGCCCAAGCGCCTCTTCCCGATTGGGCTTGGCCGGCATTGGCTCGACTAAATTTTCCACTTAACACTCCTGATTTTAGCGGAGACCACGGAGTAATTCCCAGTCCCATCTCTTGCGCCATCGGAACCAGTTCGCCTTCGACCGTTCGCTCTATCAAAGAGTATTCGATTTGCAGTGCGACCAGAGGGGCCCAACCGCGAAAATGCGAAATCATTTGGGCTTCGGTAACTTTCCAAGCGGGAGTGTCTGAAAATCCTAGGTAACGAACTTTTCCTGATCTTACTAAATCGTCTAACCCCCGCATGGTCTCTTCAATCGGCGTAAATTTATCCCAGCAATGTAACCAGTAGAGATCGATGTAATCGGTTTGCAGTCTTCGCAAGGATTCGTTGACGGCGTTCATCATCGATTTGCGATTGCCGCCTCCGGAATTGGGATCTCCGGAAACCATGCTCCCAAAAAATTTTGTCGCGATGACGGCTTTAGATCGTTTGTGGCTGTGGCGCCCGATGTGATCTCCAATAATTTTTTCGGAATGGCCTTTGGTATAGACATTGGCCGTATCGAGAAAGTTTCCGCCCAGGGCAAAGTAGCGGTCCATAATGGCTTGCGAGTCCGTTACGGAAGATCCCCATCCCCATTCCTCCCCGAAAGTCATCGTCCCTAGACACAAGGGGCTAACGCGAAGTCCAGAACGGCCTAAAGTGACGTAGTGATTTAGTGGCATGAGTTGAGTCTCCTGTGAAAGGGCTTCGAAATTAGGGGGAAGTAAATCAGGCGGGTCTATTACGGTCAACTCAAGGTACGTTAGATTTCCGACATGAGATTTTATGCTGAGGTATCGACCGGAAGGCTTGAAAAAAAAATCGAGTTCTCCCATAGTGCCGGCAGAAGAAAGGCAAGGGTAACTCCGTTTTTCATGCGTTTTCCTCCAGGCTTATATTACGACAATAAATTCATTACGTTAGAGGCTCGCGAAGCGATCTTGCGCTGGTTGGCGACGATCCATCCCCTTTGGGAAAATCGGTTTTCCCACCTCCGTCCCCCGCCCGAAGGGCAGGTACAACGAGGTTTGTTGAGGCCGGTTTATTGGTTAGGGAATTGGCAGTTCGCCTGCTTGGACTATTACCGCCCCCCGCACGGACTCATTGACCGCTGTGTAAAGGCTGAACCCTTTCCCCCGGTTTTCCAAAAGCTAATCGCCAAAGTGGAGAAATTAACCCACCGTATCTTTCCGCGTTCGGATATTCCGCCGGGGTGGAAATTAAATACCTGCTTGGTGAATCTCTATGGAAGCCGGATCGAAGGGGGGAAAAGGATTGATACGGCCCGAGTGGGAGAACACAGGGACTTCGAACCGGGGCCGGTGGCTTCCCTTTCTCTTGGCGAGAGAGCCATGTTTCAATTTGTAGCGAGCACCAAACCAGGAAGTCGAGACGGTGTGGTTTTTCAGCAGTGGCTCGAAGATGGATCTTTGCAAGTGTTCGGAGGGGAGCGGTGGAAGAGAAAGTTTTTTCATCGGGTGCAGCGAGTCGATAAAAGAGAGGGGCACCAATTCTTGCTCAACGTGAACGATTTTGAATCCAGGCGAATCAATTTCACATTCCGCTACGTCCCGGAAAACCATGTGATTCGGTTTCGAAACTTATCGTCCCGAGCCAAGGAAGATGTAAGGGGTTACATGGAGCAGCTGGCGAAAGAGTCCTCCTTCTTTGCCCGAGAGCTTAGCGGCGAATCCTCTCCACGGCTTCAGTGATCTCCTCTTTGGAGTTGTAAATGTGCGGGGAAAAAGCGACATGCCACTGGCCGCGCAGACAGACCGAGTTGATCTGGAGGTAACATTTGTCGAGTAGCGTTTGCGCGAACGTTGGTCCTTCAGCTTGAAGCAGGGGGGGCAAAGCATAGACCTGTATCGGGCCGACTAGCGATTTATCTCGAGCCGAAAGCGAAGGCCAACCTAACTTCTCTTTAACTTCCTGCTCTAGATGCAGCCGCAATTCCTGCATTCGCGCGCGAATGTTTTGAGAATTCCCCTCCCAAAGATCGAGCAAATCAGCAATTGCCCGGAAAGGAGAGAAATCGTGGCAGCCGGACATCAAGAGCGTTCTTTGAAACTCACTTCCTTCTCCAAAATCGGTGACCGGGCCTGCCACATCGTAAGTCGTCCACCCCGCGTTTAACGGACGCAGTGCTTTTTGATGCCGCGCAGGGATCCAGCCGAAGGCGGTTCCTTTGGGGCCCATCATCCATTTATAGAGGCTGCAGCCGTAGAAATCGACGTCGGCCAAAAGAGAAAAATCGATGGGCAAAGCACCAGGCGCATAGGCTCCGTCGACGGCAAAGAGCACTCCTCGAGAACGGGTAACTTTGGCGATGGCCTCAATAGGCATTAACAGCCCAGTTCCCGCGACGACGTGGCTTAAGAGCAACAGACTTGTTTTGGGACTTAATTGAGAGACGACATGATCGATCAAACTCTTTTGATCGAGAGATCTCAGGGCCGGTACCGTTTGAGGCATCGATAGGATGCGCCATCGCAAGCCGTCTCGTTCGGCCCTCATCCTACAGATATTTACGATGGCTCCGTACTCAAGCTCTCCCACCAGTATTTCGGAACCCGGGGGCAGCGGCATTCCAAGCAAAAAAGTATTTAGTGTTGCCGTCACATTCGTTCTTAAGAAGAGATCCTTGGGATCGGCATTGAGAAAAGTGGCTAAACGGGTTTGGACTCTCCAAAGATGTTGCCACGCCTTTGCCAAGCCTTGGGTAGGGTTGGATTCGAACTCCTGTTGGTAACGAGTCATCGCGTTAAGGACCTCGCGCGGGCAAAGCGAAAGATTGGCGGAATTTAAGTAGATTAGCTTGGGATCCATTAAAGACGGATGATGGCGCCCAGTTGCGGGGCGATCACCCACGTATTTCCGAAGCCCAATTTGTACTTGAGTTCGGGGGTCAGAGCACTAGAAACCGACAGTTCGATCGTGGAAGAGACCGGGATTGCTGTCGGCAAATTTAAAGTGGGCAGAGTCAATGGCGGCATCTCAATGGTCGTCCAAAGGCTTTCCACGCTTGAAAAATCCCAATGCTTTAACCAGGGCGTGACTAAGGGGCTGGCTTGAGCAAGCTCAGATGAAAAACAGGACAGCAGTGTCAAAAGTAAGAATAATCGCGAAATTTTACGCAGGAAAAACATCACCAATTGTTTCTATAGCAAGAAGTGTACCGAAGCAAATATTTTCAGAGGTATCTAGGGTAATGAGGAGATCGCGACTTTAAGGCATTTTCGGTGCAGTGCCTGTCGCAAGATTGATTGGCGGAGTTTGGGGCAAGGGATTTGCCGAACTCGGTATTAATTTCTGGCGCTTTCCTAGGTCGTACAGATCACCGGGATAGATCATCTCTACCAGGAGCTTTCCCGGGTGCTCGGCAGCGTCGACTGCCATGACGAGTTCTGGTCCGATATTTTCGGCGATGGCATCGTCCGTCACTTCGAGTGCACCGTCTTGATCAACCCCTAAACCGAGTTTGGCCCCCCCGCCCAGTAGGAAACCAAATAGCCGGTTTTCTCTCTTCTCGGCCAGGTAATGGCTGTCCACCATCGCGTTAGAAATGAAACCAAGGCTTGGAACGGTTTCTACTTTGGTGGGATCTACCTTTTTGAAATCTCCTTCGCCCGTGAACATTCGGGCTGACATGACTGCCATGCCAGCACTGGTTCCCCCCACTGGGAAGCCCCGATCGAACTTTTGACGGATAGGATCTAGCAGAGAGGGATTCTGATCGAAAACTTTCATAATGTTATTTTGATCTCCGCCATTGAAAAATATGGCGGTTGCCCAAGCCACTTGCTCCAAGAATAGCGGAGCTGAATCCGACATTTGGGCGAAGTCCGGAGATTTTTTTGTCTCCACATTGCCTAAAGCTGCCATGCGATTTGCGATTCGTTGGTAAGTGCCTAGGGGCTCTTCGCTTGCCCAAGAAACAAATAAAATTCGAGAAAGACCATTCTGGTCTCGGGAGAGATATACAAAACGTTCGATTGCTTTCTGGGGAGTGGTTCCGCCTCCCACGAGAAAGAGATGCGTATTGGCCATTGCTCTTGATCCTCCCAGAGCGATTGCTGCTAAGGCCAGAAGCTTTATAAAATATTTTCGCCAGTTGGAACAGATTGAAAATTGGCGCACTGCGCCACGTAAAATCCCCATCCGTACTTTCCCCCAACCCTGTGAATAACAGCATTTTCTTTGAGCGGCGCGCAAAGTCAACGGGATATGTGCGCCATAAAATTTGACGGAAAAAGAATTTTGATGGAGCTTCCAGCCTCTAGCTCTGAGTGAAGGGGGAATTTTGAAGTCTGAAAATATTTCAAAGAAAAAGGTAGTGCTGGCGGTTCACGGAGGCCTGGGAATTCCGCAAAAACAGATGACTCCTGAGATCGAAAAACGTTACCGGCAGAATTTGGTGGATGCTTTGAAGAGCGGTTATCAGATCCACCAAAAAGGCGGAAGGAGTCTCGATATGGTGGAAGCCGCCGTTAAAGTTCTTGAAGACGCTCCTGAGTTTAATGCGGGAAGGGGCTCGGTTTTTACTCATGACGGGCGCAATGAACTCGATGCCGCCATTATGTCAGGCAGAGATCTTTCGGCGGGTGCGGTGGCCGAGGTCACTACGGTAAAAAATCCCATCTCATTAGCCCGATTGGTAATGGAGCGATCGGTTCACGTTTTTCTCGTTGGTCTTGGCGCCGAGCAGTTCGCGGCCGAAATGGGAGTCACTCCGGTCGCCCCTTCCTATTTTCGAACGGACGAACGGTACCAAGAATGGAAACAGGTCTTGGCAGATTCGGGAAGACCGGTTCCGCCGCATCATCACTGGGGAACGGTAGGGGCGGTGGGCTTAGATTCCCAGGGAGATCTTTCGGCCGCTACTTCCACGGGGGGCATCACCGACAAACTTTACGGAAGAGTGGGCGACACCCCTATTATAGGTGCCGGAACTTATGCTGAGAATGGGGTTGCGGCTATCTCCTGTACGGGTCACGGGGAGTACTTTATTCGCTATGCGGTGGCACACGATATTATTGCCTTAATGAAATATCGGGGCCTTTCCGTGGAGGCCGCAGCCGAAGAGGTGATCTTTCGTAAACTAAAGCCCGTGGGTGGTGAAGGAGGAACGATCGTGTTAGATAGCCACGGAAACGTGGCGATGGCTTTTCATTCCGAAGGGATGACACGCGGATTTGTTACCGAGACCGGGGAGATACAGACCTTTCTCTATACGAAATAGATTTGACCTAATTTAGTTTCGAAGTCGAAGGGGGATTAAGGGTTCGATCGAGAAAAGAGAGATCCAGTTCCTTTTTCCAGCCCTTCGACAGAATGAGATCGCGGTTTGCTAATTCCACACCCAAAGCGGCCAGAACCGCATCGCGCTTCTTGGCGAGCAGCTGTTTGTTGGAAGGCTGTTCGGAACGGATTCCCGAAACAAGATGAATCGTGTTGTTGACATCGATGACGGCTCCCAGCCGGTCTTGCGCGTCTTGAGCGACGATATCCGCCCGGTGGCGGATTTTTTCTGGAATTTGTCGTGGCGGCAAAATCGCTAGACTATATCGAAATGTTTTCAGGGCCTTGCGAAGTTCGTGTAGGCGCTCCAGATCGGCGGGCGCTTTCAAATGCGCTTCTCTGAGAGAGCAAAGCGTTTCGAAAGCTTCTCGGACAGTGTTGCTAAGGAGC
The DNA here is from genome assembly GCA_963778115.1 of uncultured delta proteobacterium. Taxonomy (GTDB): domain Bacteria; phylum Bdellovibrionota; class FAC87; order UBA2466; family UBA2466; genus JBBQIT01. The sequence goes on along the minus strand of CAVZSV010000007.1, from coordinate 431,939 downwards.
TTGCTCTTGACTCGCCGGGACCGTTTGCCAATTTCCGATTTCAGATGTTTCTGGCACCACTGCCAAAATTTAGCGTCCTCAACTTTGCGGCACTTGGACTGAAATTTTTGTTGAGCCTGTGCTCGCTGTTCGTCAAGCCTACCACGGTAATATGCAACGGCAGAGATGGCTTCGGTATCTCCGGAGACGGAAAATCCCTTGGAAATTTGGTCGAGGCATTCAATCGCGACATCGATGTCCCGAACGGCACCCCCTGACCGGCGGATCTTTTTAAGCTGCTTTTTAATCTTAGATTGGGTTTTTTCCGAGACGAAAGCTTCGTAAGGCCTCAAGGCGGAGCCAAGTTTTCGTGTGGCGACCCGCACTTTATGGATGACCGTAGCATCATCACTTCTGGCGGCGATACTGGTGCGTTTCGCCAGACGGTCTACGGCGCTAGTGAGAATTTTGGTTCTAGGAAGTTTCGGAGCAGGTGGCCCAGCATACGTAGCGTTAGCGGAATGGGGGCTTACCTCCCGAGGTGAAGCATCGGTCATATAACAAGCAACATCGCTTGCGGAAGGGCACCAGTCAAACCCCAGTGGCTGATTGTGTCACAAAAGCCAGTTAGGCCCGAAATAACTGGAGTTTTCGGCGAGTAAAGCCGGGGAATACCCTTTTCAGATCAGGGACTGCCAAATGGTGGCTCAGCACTTCAGAGAAGACGTCGCGGTGGTCGAAGGTTACCGGCAGGTCCCGATTTTCGAAAAGGTGGTCGGGACTGAGTCCTTTAAAATCGGTAAGGAAGCGTTTTCCTCCCACCGAACCACCCATCACTAGCATGACGGAACCGTGGCCGTGATCGGTCCCTTTGGTACCGTTCTCGCGGGCGGTTCTTCCAAATTCGGTGACCGTTACTAATACCACGTCATCCAGTTGAGGCCCCAAATCCCGCGCAAAAGCGGCTATCGATTCGCCAAATCCTTTTAAGTTTTTGGCGAGTTGGCCGCTCCCGGCTCCTTGATTGGCGTGGGTGTCCCATCCGCCACAATCGACAGCCGCTACTTGAACTCCGACATCCGACTTAATGAGAAGTGCCACGTCTTTTAGTTTTTTTCCTAGCGGGTGATCGGGATAGGCGCTGGATCCGTCAGCGGAAGTCCCCGAACGTTCTTGAACGGCCTTAAGGGTATGTAGTGCATTAAATGCCTCTTGGCCAGCACCTCGGAAGGTTTGATCGACGGCATGGCGGTACATGGCTTCGAAGTCTCCTCCGTTTTTTCCCGAGTTTAGCCATCCTGCTTTCGCGAAGGCCTCTACCGACGGCATGGCAGTCGCCGTTACCGATCCCCACAGTGATCTGGGGAGATCGTTTCCTATCGAGATCGCTCGCAAAGCAGAAGTTGTGCGCTGAGGGATCGTTTGCATGGCCCGGTTGAGAAAGCCGTCTTCCACGTTTTTCTTTCCTGGAACTCCGGTCTCTACATAGTCTTGAGCGTCGAAGTGGGATCGAGTGGGATCGGAGGATCCTACTTGGTGGACCACCGCCAGAAGTCTTTCATCCCAGAGCGGCTTTAGATCGGAAAGGGAGGGGTGCAATCCGAACTGGGCCTGCAAGGGGATGATGGAATCCTCACCCTTTTCAGGAATGGCGATGGTGGGGCGATATTCGTGATAGTGGGAGTCACCCAGCGGGGGAAACATCGACAGTCCATCGACCGCCCCTCGCTGAAAGACCACGACGAGAGCTTTCTTCTGTAGGTTAGCTCCCCGTGCCGCTCGAGCCAGCCACGGAAAAGCCGAGATGGCACCGACAGAGGTTACTCCCCATTGAAGAAACTCACGCCTATTGATCCGCTTCATGGATTACCGCCTTTGGAATTCGGGAGCTCCAATAAAAAGTCCGGCATATTTTGCGATCTCGGGGCTTCGGATCTCTCCATCGGGCATATGTTTTTCGTCTATTTTGAGTTCCGCTAGAATAGTCTCTTTCGTATTTCGGCTTAACTCTTCGTGAAAGAAAATGCTGTTTAAACTTCCGATAAGTTCATTGGGATCGGCTATCTTTTGGAGTTCGGTCAAGCGAGACTTATCGAACTCAACTCCTTCGATTCTTCCGTGAGCCAGAGCGACGCCCAACTGAATGCGTTGGACCAAAGAGCCTGGATTGACCCAAGCCTCCGCAATATCTTTGTATCCGGTGGGCGGCTGACAGCGGTAAAGGGCTTCGCCCATGCCGTTAAGTCTCCCGGCTACTTTAGCGGAAGTATCGATCTTTCCCCCGATGGCACGAACCGCCGAGACCAGAAATTCAAAAGGAGATTTTATTTTGGCGTGGTACGCGTCTTTGGACCAGAATTCCGGAGAAGTGAAGATCGAAAGGTAAACGCTCCGCAAATCTCCGTCCGTCACCAGGAAAGTCTTGGCGACGCGATCGATTAGGCGCTGAGGAGGTTTGTCCGATACAAAGCGGCGACACAATTTGGTAGCGATGAATTTTGCGGTGGAGGGATGCTGCGCCAATAGATCTAAGACGTGCTCTCCGTCTTCGATGCCTCCCCCTGCTGCGATTCGAGTTCCTAAGATAATCTTTTCGCCATCATCATGAGCGGGTTCCCGGAACACGAAGTGGGCGGATTCTTTTGGCTGTTCCACTCCCCAACCGGTGAACGCGCGCGCGACCTCTCGGACGTCTTTCTGCGTGTAGCCGCCGTCGACTCCCAAAGTATGAAGCTCCATGAGCTCTCTTGCATAGTTCTCATTAAGTCCCCGTTTCGGTCCGGAGTCATCGTTCTTCGCCTTCTTATCGCGCTTAGGAACAAAACCCTCTTTCACGCTAAGCATGTTGTCCAAATAGAACTGCATCGCGGGGCTTTTTGCCGTGGCTTCGAGCAGGTCTCGGAATCTGCCGAATAGATGCGGACGGATGACATCGCGCTCGTAGGAGGCCAGATACCATTTCACCTGCCCTTTATTGGCGTCGACGTTAAAGTGGTTAAACCAGAAGTCGGTCAAGACTTCGGTCAATTGACGAGGAGATTCGACCGCTCGAATAAGTTTTTGATTGGTCATGCCCTGAACCATGGCATCAGGAAGATTGTCCTCTCCTACCATCTTTTTTAACTCTTGGCGGGCCTCTTTCTTGTCGTCTTTTAAGAGCGTTGTCATGTTTCGCTGCTCGGCCAGTTTACTGAGAGGCAAATACTTATCTTCAAGCTGGCCTATCCCCATGGACCAGAACGGCATGGTGCGGAGTTTTTCGGCGACCTCCGTATCAGGCAGCGAAAGGGGGTAGAGTTGCCGCGTAATCCAGTCGCTTAGCCCCGCTGAACCCGATTTTACTAATGCCTGGATCTCTCCAGGGCGCGGCCCAAATCCCAAACGATTTAAGACGTGGACGACACGTTGGACTGGCGAGAGTGGGGTATCGGGAAGATCGACGGCCGTCGGGAAGGGGAGCGGGTTAGCGTTGGCGATGGCCAAAGAAAATGACACGAAAGAAGCCAAAATCGAGATGAGGATTCGCATGTTGGAGGTTCCTTTCGAACATGAGTATTAAACCGTAGATTGGGGGGAAGTGCCAGTTAGAGATCGAATGACGCGGGAGCTATACAGAAAGTGGTAACGTATTTTATATTATACGACCTTTCAAAGTGCCTTTACCTTCCAATGACGCAACGCGGGAAAGCCTATGGGCTATCTCGCCGAAAAGAAGAACATGAAAGCACTCCTAGTCCTATTGATGGTCGTTTCCTTCTCCGTCGTCGCCCGAGCGGACGATGATAAACCCAATTGTAAACTTACGATTCGAGTCTATAAGAAAGACGGCAGTCGAAAGCTGAACGTGGAAATGGTCCACGCCTCTTCCAAACAGGACTGCAAAGAACAAGCGAACTCACGAAAGTTGACGTCCGATGCCGAGGTCGACAAGATTCAGGTCTCTTACGGCTGGCAGGAATGAGATCGACTAAAGACCTAAGTAACACGCGAATTGAGCTAATCCGATTATGGTCGCAGCGGCTTTACCGCGACTACGACCATATCTGTTTTACCTTCCGTTTAGAATTACAGCGTCCCGTGATTCGAGTGGAAAGCCTTGAGGGAAGGTGGGGGCTTTGGGATCCAGAAATCAGAACTATTTCACTCTCTGAGACGCTCATTCGAAATTTTGCTTGGGATACTGTTATTGAAATCCTAAAACACGAAATGGCCCATCAGATCGTATTTGATCTTTTTGGAAGTGATCAAGCTCACGGTCCCCTCTTTCACAGAGCGGCGGAAATGTTAGGGATGTCGGCTTGGGCTTGCCGTGCCGAGACCGATCTTGCTGCTTACGCTCCACAAAGTGTTGAGGGTGCTTCCTCCACGGAGGAGGAAAGACTGCTACGCCGGGTAGAAAAGCTATTAGCGTTAGCGGCTTCCAGCAACGAGCACGAAGCTTTCGCGGCGATGACGAAAGTACGAGAGCTACAGAGCAAATACCAGATTGACTATCTCCGGGCAAAACTTCCCCCTAATCATCTTTGTTTTACGATCGCTCTGAAAAGAAAACGGGTGGAACGTTACCAATCGGTCATTGCTTCTCTACTAACCGACCATTTCTTTGTAGAAGTGATCCATTCACATCTCTTCGATGCCGCCGATTGTTGTGACTATAAAACTTTGGAGCTGTTGGGGCTTCCCCAAAATGTGAAAATGGCCGAGTACGTATTTCACTTTTTATCAAATCAGCTTCCTCTATTGTGGAGTCAGTTTCGAGATAAGGGGCGACCCGGAAGGGTATCCAAGACCTCCTATTTTTTAGGAGTTCTAAAAGGATTTGGCGAAAAGCTTGAACAGCAAACGCAGCAAGCGCTTAGCACAATATCCGACGAAAGATCCGTCTCTTTACTGGCCTTAGGAGATCAACAGCTCGAAGCATTTGTAAAATATCGATTTCCTCGATTACAAAATATCTCTCGTGGAAAACGGTATCACGATCCCAGTGCCTATGAAGCTGGCCGCCGGGCGGGAACCACGCTTAAACTTCACCGGGGGCTAAGCGAATCTCGCCACAGCGGCAGGTTGTTAACCTCTTAGGAATGTCTCACTCTGTCGCGCTATGCTACGCGACTTGTCTCTCGAGGAAAGTCAGTTCGCAACGGTTTTTCAAGATGCCACCGCCGGGGAAGATTCCATATCGTAAAGAGCTGGTACAAAGCCGAGCTTCCTACGACTACGTAAACAAGCCTCGCCAGAGGGGATTGGGCTCCGCCAAATAGCTCGCCGACGAGGTTATAATCGAAAACTCCTAAGAGTCCCCAGTTAAGTCCTCCAATCACCAAGAGTCCCAGAGTGATAATGTCCATTAAACGCATCATTTTCTCCTTTGCGGTTCTTCTTTTACGAGCAATACGACACTAAAAGGAGCAAAAACTGGGCCAATCGACTTTCGCTCTGGAGCAACCTGAGGTACAGTCATTACTCAATGCCGTACTTGGAACGAAACGACAGCAAAGTCTATTATGAAGTCTGGGGCGAAGGCGAAGGTCCCAATCTTACCCTCGTCAACGGGTTTACCCGGGGGCTGACCGACTTTCGCGCTTTAGGACATCATTTAGCCGCTAAGGGCTGGAAGGTGATCGCTTTGGATAATCGCGGATCGGGTAAGACCGAGGGACCGCTTTCATTTACGCTGAAGGATTCCACCGATGATATCGTAGCTCTGTGGACGCAACTCGGTGTTGGAAAAAGCCACCTTTTGGGAATCTCCTACGGCGGACTTTTAGCGATGAATGTGGCTATTGCGGCGCAATCTCGGGTGTCGAGTTTGATTTTGGTCTCCACGACAGCTCGCGCGCATCATTTGCGGCTGGACGCTGAGCCCGGTGCACCTACCAAGGTCGAGACCGAAGCGACATTGATGCGTTATTTCTCGCCCACCTTCGCCAAAGGGCACAAGATTTTAGTCCGTTCCCTTGCCAAAGAGATGGTGAAAGCTTTTCAAGATCCTGAAAAATTAGCTCGCGCCCAAGCTCAAAGAAACGCCATGGGAAACTTTAACGTGCTGCCTGCTTTAGGAGAGCTAAAGATTCCAGTCATGGTGATCCACGGTAGTGACGATAGGGTTGTTGATATCGGTGCCGCGGGTGAAATTGCGCAAAAAATTCCTCATGCCAAATTTGAGGTCTTTGACGGCAACGGGCACTTATTGTTGGCGGAGACACCGAAACGGCTTTATGAAGTCGTCGAGCATTTTTGCACGGAACTCGAAAATAAAACCTAATCCCCATGAAGTTTAAGTTTTATCAGTATGACAAGTGTTCTACCTGTCGCGCGGCGATCAAATTTTTGACCTCCCACAAGATCGAGGCCGAAAAGATTGATATCACCGAGAATCCTCCTTCCATAAAAGAGCTCAAAGAGATGGCGAAACGTTATGAAGGAGACTTTAAACGGCTCTTCAACACTTCAGGACTGGTCTATCGCGAGATGGGACTTTCTAAGAAGATAAAGTCGTTTTCGGAAAAAGAGGCTTTGGAGCTGCTCTCCAAAAATGGGCGTTTGGTGAAACGGCCGTTTCTAATTTCGGATAACGTGGGACTTGTAGGTTTTAAAGAAGCTGACTGGAAGAAAGCGATTGCCGGCGCTTCATAATAGGGGCGCAAAGAGTCGGCTAATGTCTTCACACCAAATTCTAGCCGATTGCCCCCAGCCTGCTTTTCCAAAATCGAATACTTTTGAGTCTTGGGACAAACTCTCAATATGGGTAGAGATCTCTTGAACTCTTTCTTTGTCGTAAATAAAGAGGCCGATCTCGAAGTTCAAATGCATGCTTCGCATATCCACGTTCGCCGAGCCTACTACGGCGATATCATCGTCAATGACCATGAGCTTCGTGTGTGACATTCCCGGTTGGTAGGCAAGGAAATGGACTCCGGAGGGACGTAGGGCCCTTAAATAGGAGCCCCGGGCGAAATCGGCAAGTTTGTGATTCGACTTAGCTGGCAAAATGACACGAACATCTCGTCCTAACTTGGCCATTAAACCAAGTCCTTCCATGAAAATCTCGTCGGGGACAAAGTAAGGGGTCACTATCCACACGCGCTTTTTGGCATTTAGGATAGCGGTGAGCACTCCTTGGTATAGGGCATTGGTCGCGGTATCGGGACCCGCGGCGACGACTTGGGCAGGGCTTCCTTCGGGAATAGAGGCCCTTCTTTCCGGATGGTGAATCGTCTGGCGAGTTGCAAATTCCCAGTCCGAAGAAAACACGTCCACCAGATCGGTGACGGCCGGCCCTTCGACTAGAACGTTGAAATCGGCCCATCTGGCTGGGTTAAGATCAGGCCCCATATACTCGGCTGCGATATTACGGCCTCCGATGATGGCCATTTTATTGTCTGCTATCCAAACTTTTCGATGGTTTCGCAGGTTCGCGGACCACTTCCTTCTTAGCGGAACCATGGGCAGAAAAACTCCGACCTCTCCCCCGGCCTTCCGCAAGGGGTTCGTGAAGCTGCGAACGGTCCAAAAGCTTCCCAAAGCATCGAGCAACAAACGGACTTTAATTCCTTCCTTTGCCCGACGGGCCAGGCGCTCTACGATGTCTTTTCCCACGGCATCGTTACCTAGGATGAAAGTGGCAAAGTCTAAAGACTCTTTAGCCCCTTCGATCAATTTCACTAGCTCTCCGTAGGCCTGCTCGCCGGAAGTGAGCATCGTGAGTCTATTGCTCGGACGTGCTCGCGGGATGCCCGTGGAGCAGAGAATCTTTTCGGTGTCCGAGCGAAAGGGCCTGTCGTCGGGAATTTCGAGCTGAATCGGCTCGCGATGGCGATCCAAATGCTTCACTTTTCGGCCGCCAAAAAGAAGGTACAGCGGAACTCCGACATACGGGATAAGGACGATAGCGAGCACCCATGCCATCGTATTACCGGGTGCTCGATGCTCTCTTAGGAGTCTCGCTACTAAGATCACCGCTAAGAGGAAACCCAAGATAACAAGCAGCTGACGGACTAGAAATTCCATTGCCGTAGTCTTATGACGAGCAGAGGGGGGAGGCAATCAGTTTACCTAAGGCTCTCTTAAGCCCTAGTAACCCTTAGTATAGACAGTGGGGGAAATGTGGTGAAATAGAACGGCCCCTGCTTTGAGACTTCACACCCTTGGGCGATAAATACCGCTTCGTACTCGCTTAATTTCTGAAAGTCCGAGATAAGAGCGGTCCCTTGGGGCTTAAGAACTCGCACTATCTCCTGGCAGGCCTTGGCGCGCTCTTCGGAAGTGGGAAGATTATGGATGCACAGGTTGGAAAAGACTAAGTCAAAGAAGCCTTTCTCGAAAGAGAGTTCGGTTGCCGACTCGCTTCGCAGTTCGGTCTTCGTTTGAACCCCTTCACTGATAATATTTTTTCGAGTGGCCTCTTCCGAGTTTTTAGAAAGGTCTCTATGGCTCCAGATGTCGATACCATATGAGATTCCCGTCCGAAGCCTTTTGGCAGCGCCTATCATTAAAAGGCCTCGGCCAGTTCCTACATCGAGTACCTTTTCGTCGCCACGCCAGGTGACTAGATTTAGCATACGATCGCGATGGTGAAATTTTCCGATCTTTGCATAAGCCACCATCAGCAAAGCCGTAAGTACGAAGCAAATTCCGGGAGCCCACAGGGTGGGGCCAATTCCTGGGAAAACAAAACCCAAGATAGTAGCGGGAACGCCAAGCAGCAACAGGTTACGAATCACGGGCGGGGCGTCGATACCGTAGTCAGGCTTCATAGCTAAGACGACATCTCTTCGAATACATGCCGAGAGATAATTAGGCGCTGAATCTGTTGCGTTCCTTCGTAAATCTGAAAGATCTTGGAGTCGCGATATAATTTCTCAACGGGATATTCGGTGTTGTATCCATATCCGCCAAAGACTTGCACGGCATCCGCTGCAATACGAACGGCGGCATCTCCGGCGAAACACTTCGCGAAAGAGGCGAACTTGGTATTTCTTCTTCCCGCATCCATTTCACACGCCGCTTTGTAAACCAGAAGGCGACCGGCCTCTACATCCTTTGCCATGTCGGCGATCATAAAGGCGACGGCTTGATGTTCGGCAATGGGTTTGCCGAAGGACTTTCTCTCCAAAGCGTATTTGGCTGACTCTTCCATGGCTCGACGCGCAAGACCGACTGCCCCGGAAGCAACTACGGGACGAGTATGATCGAAAGCGGCCATGGCGATTTTAAAACCTTCTCCCTCTTTTCCCAGCAGGTATTTCTTAGGGACCTTGACGTCTTCAAAGGTAATTCCGCGCGTGTCGGAGCAACGTTGGCCTAAATTGACCTCTTTTTTGCCGGGCTGAATTCCCGGAAGATCGGAGGGGATCACAAATCCAGACATTCCCTTAGGACCGGCAGTGGGATTGGTGACGGCAAGAACGAAATACCATTTGGCCACCGAGGCATTGGTAATCCACATTTTCGAGCCATTGAGAAGATAGTGGTCTGCACTTGGTTTGGCGGTGGTGCGAATGCCGGAGACGTCGCTTCCCGCTCCTGGCTCGGTCACACAATAGGCCGCCATGTTCGGCTTCTCGGTCATGGGGGTAGCGAACTCCTTGATCTGGTCGGCGTTTCCCGCGACAAGCAGGGGGGCCAGAGCCAGTTCGTTCGCTGCAAAGGCAGTCCCTACGCCGGTACACGCATAACCCCACTCTTCATTGAGAAGACATTGTTCGAAGACCGAAAGGCCCAAGCCTCCGGCCGACTGGGGAATAGAGGGGTTAAGCAGACCGGCCGCATGCGCTTTCTCGGTGAGTTCGTGCGGATACTCCATGGTCTGATCGAGACGCGGTGCTACGGGAATGATCTCTTTGCGAGCGAAGACCCTTGCTGCCTCTTGGATAGCCTTTTGATCATCGGTTAGTTCAAATCCGACCATGGTGCCCCTCATAATTTAGATTTTGTGGCTTCAAAAATTCAAGATCGAAGATTACGCAATTATGATAAATACTGCAAATGTCACACAGCCATCACGTTGAAAAGCACTTTAACGCTTCCGCTACGATTCGAGACATCGTCATAGGGATGTCGGATGGGTTAACTGTCCCCTTTGCTTTGGCGGCAGGCCTTTCGGGTGCCGTTGAGAACCCTCACATTATTATTACGGCCGGACTTGCTGAGATTGCGGCTGGAGCGATTGCCATGGGATTAGGAGGGTATTTGGCGGCAAGAACGGATGCCGAGCATTTTCAATCGGAGCGCGATCGCGAGGAGAAAGAGACCATTGAGATTCCCGAGATCGAAGCCGAAGAGGTTGCCGAGATCTTTCGTTCCTATGGATTACAGGAAAAAGCGGTGGCGGACATCGTTACGTCGATCCGCTCAGACCGCAAGCGCTGGGTGGACTTCATGATGAAGTTCGAGTTGGGAATCGAGATGCCGGATCCCAATAGGGCCAGAGACAGTGCCCTTACGATCGCTTTTTCCTATATCGCCGGTGGGCTCATCCCTCTTTCACCCTATTTCGTGGTTAAATCGCTGCCTCAGGCGCTGATGGGTTCCATCATTGTGACGCTTATCGCCCTTTTTGGATTTGGTTATATCAAGGGGCGTTTTACGGTCCGTCGTCCGTTGCGAAGCGCGTGGCAAACGTTGCTCGTAGGCAGTTGTGCGGCGGCAGTGGCATTTCAAGTCGCTAAGTGGTTTTCGTAATCTAGATTTTGGTCGTCGTCTTCATCCGGAGCGATTCTATCGAAGCTCCGCAGCCTGTTTCTCGCGATGAGAAAATAGATAGCGCCAAAAAGGATTCCCAGGGCAAATCCAATACCATGCGTTCGGTAACTGATCCCTGCTTTGTAGGAAGTAGGGACCAGAAAAATGAGACTAAATCCGGATGCCCGAAACAGGCGTTGGCCTAGGGAGTATCTCCGATCCACGAATAGGTACAGGACGAGCCAGAAGCCGGCCATGACGTAGATTAAACCGGAAGCGCCCATCAAATAGGTTCCCGCGGGGTAAGTATAATCAGCGATTCCCATCGTAAGGGCTCCGGCGAGTAACATCCCCAGCGGATAGATCCAAGCCCCATAGTATCCATAAATAAGGCTACTCAACAGGGCTAGCGGAATGGCGTTGGACACCAAATGTTCCGAATCGGCATGTACCGCCATGGAAGTAAAGAGTCGCCAGTACTCGTGACCGTTGAAAACCGCTTCGGGGAGAGCCGACCAGCGATCGCCAAGAGTAGAGTTAGGCTCCCAACAGAGTGCCGAGACGGCGAAGCATACGATCACACTGATAAGACCAAGCCAGCGGCCTTTAGGATTTGGCTTGCGAGAAAGGAAAGTGTGAACGATGCGCTGATTTGGCATCTGTTCACTTTAACACACGCAAAGTGAAGAAGAGTTTTTCTACTCAAAATCCTGGCTGCAATCGGTTTGAATGGCGGTATCGATAGCGCTAGTAAGTGCGGTCTCTGTGGCACCACTCCATTCGCCGGTGGTGGATTTAACGACGTTATAACGGCAATCGATAACATAGGTCGAGGGATACACCGAAGTTCCGAGCTGGCCGATTAATTTTCGCGCGGCATCCATGATCACTGGATGGTTAGGATGATGCCTATCAATCCAGGTGGCATAGTCGCTTGTTGAAGTATCGATTCCAACATCCAGAACTTGAACGCGGGGTGACGACTGGTATTTAGCCGCCAAATTATCGACGTTGGGAGCGTTGTCGTTGCAATAGGGGCAATTCAAGAAATAGGTTTCAATAACGAAGACGGAATTGGGATGTTCTGTACTGGTATAAGAAGTGCTGGAGCCTGATGACGCGTTCATTAAAGGCAGTGAGAACGGCTGCACCGCAAAACTCATCGCGGAATATAGACACGCGACAAGGCAAACCTTGAGGACCGTCATGACGTCTCCTTTGAATTTCAGTGAAGTAAATGGCTCTGATCTGACTCTTATAGTTTTCCACGGAAATCCCTGAAGAGGGGCTGCTAGCTCGTTTCTCGAGAACAGTTGTTAACTTGGGTTCTTAGGATGACTTTGTTTGGCCTTTCAAAAGCTTGACCCTTTCGGTAATGGCGTCGAAAATTTGTTAAATGAACCTTCGATGGGGCGCGTTGAGCGTCTACCTTCCTTCCCAGCAACTCTTATATCGTTTAAAGCCCGCTGAGGTGGCGAAGGGGGAGCAATGGTTAATTCACGGACCCAGCGGCAAGGGAAAGACGACTTTGCTGCATCTATTGGCGGGGCTATTTCTACCATCGGAAGGTTACGTGTTCGTGGGAGAACAAAACCTAAGTTTTTTGTCGGACGAAGCTCGATGCCGGTTGCGCCGGCAACATTTTGGAATCGTCTTTCAAAGTCTAAATTTGCTTGCGCACCTTACGGCGTTAGAAAACGTCTGTCTTCCTTTGGGCTCCGATAGCGAGAGTAAGTCCAAAGCGCTGGCATCTTTGAAGGCATTGGGGATGGAGTCTTTCGCCGGTCAACGAACCGCTCAATTAAGTTTGGGAGAGCAGCAGCGAATAGCTGTTGCGCGAGTGTTAGTGGCACAACCCTCGATCGTATTGGCAGACGAGCCCACCTCGGGATTAGACGAAGCGAATGCCGCTATTGTTATCTCTGCTTTGCAAGAGCTTCCCAATAAACCGACCCTGATTGTCGTAAGCCACGACGAGAGACTACGGAGTCGTTTTTCCAAAGTGATCCCTTTTTCTGAAATGGTGGCTTCGTGAGCTCTTTTCGGTTAGCCGTACTTAATCTCGTTCGGCATCGGCTCTCCACGACTGTGGCTTTGCTCTCGATTGCCCTTTCGGTAGCGTGCGCGGGAGTCTTATTAAGGCTTTATGAACTTTCCGGTTCTCGATTTTCGAGTCTCGCCCACGGCGGACAAGTGATAGTTGGGGCAAAAGCGGGAGGGTTAGAACTTTTGCTGGGGGCTTTGAATGCCGAAGGAAATTATCCGGGCGTGATTCCCTTGGTTTTGTACCAATCGCTTAAAGCAGGATCCTCCGTACAGTTTTCGGATGGTGTTCAGGAAAAAACCAATTATCTTCAGGCGGTCATTCCCCTTTTGTATTTTGCTAAGTACGAAGGCTTTAGAGTCATCGGAACGGATGAAGGCTTCGTCACGAGGCCCGATTCCCAAGATTCAATGTCCTTTAGTCAGGGCGGCTGGGCGGATACGGCGGGGAAAGTGGTGTTGGGGGCTTTTGTTGCCCAGGCCAAAGGACTTAAGGTGGGAGATTCCATCGTGGTGGATCGCTGGAACGGGATTCCCGAAGACTCCAGGACAACTATTTCTCTTCAAGTAAGCGGAATTTTCCAGCCCACTGGGACAGTTTGGGACAACGCCCTCTTTTCTAATTTAGACGAAGCCCGAAAGTCGTTCGATACTCCCGCTTTTCTAGCGCACTCGATTTGGAAAAATGCCGTGGTCAATTATTTTCTCATTTACGTCGACAAGGAGGCCTTTCCCAAAGTGGAAAACCTTATCAATCGACGAACGGTGGCCCAGGCGGTTTGGGTTCCTGACGAGATAGCACGTTTAAAGGAGCTTACGGGTACCGGTCGACGATTAGGATTTTTGATGACTGTTCTCATTCTAGTCTTGGGCGGACTTGGAGTGACGGCGATGATGGTGACTCGGTTTGAGGGCCTCTCGGTGCAGCTTGCCGTGCTTCGAGCGATTGGCTACGGAAGGAATTCCATTGCGGGATGGCTCATTTGGGAAGGCATATTGTTAGGGCTCGCAGCCAGTCTACTGGGTGCCATCCTAGATGGAACTACCTTTCCGTGCATTCGGGATCTGTTGGGGGCGGCCCTTCCTCCGGCGCAAATGGTGAGGAGTTCCCTAGCGGCGAGTGCGCCGGTTTGGCTGGTTGCAATTCTGGCTACCGTCTGTGCGGTTTTCATTCCTCTAATACGTCTGTACGGCCAAGACATTCACAAGTCGCTGAAGGGGTTGTAGATGCCGCTTCGCGTTATCGGTTTGCTTTTCGCTTAGATCCCAACCTAAATTTGTCTTTTGTTAATAGCGGGAAAACGTTATTAATGCTTCTTGGTGGTAAGCGCCGATCAGCCACGTTTTTAGAGAGTTTGACTTGAAATTTTCCTCCTTCTCTCGGTTTATCTACAAGAACGCAGGTAAGGTGGCGCTCATTGGCGTCTTGTTGGCTGCGGTAGGAACCTATTACTCTTTTTTACTCTATAAGAATCTAAAAACCGACATCGAAGAGTTGCTCCCGACGGGAAGTCGCAGCGGGAAAGATCTGGCAACGCTGACTCACCAATTAGAGTCTATCGATTACTTGGCGGTCTTGGTTTTTTCGCAAGACTCGGCGGCCGGCAAACGATTCGTCATCGATCTTGCTAAGAAGTTGGAGAGCCTGCCCAAGAATATTGCTTCAAGTGTTGAGTATAAAATCGACAATGAGATGAGCTTCTTCCAGCGGCGGGGGCCGCTCTATGTTGAAGTCCCGGATCTCATCAAGCTTAGAGATTATATTCGCGATCGGATTAAGTACGAAAAGGAGATGTACAGCCCTTTCAATATTTTTCCTGTCGGGAACAAATACCATAAGCCTGAATTGGATTTGGACTCTTTGCGGGAGAAATATGCGCGCAATGGGTCTTATGACCAATTTAAGGAAGGTTTTTATTCGGTCCCCGATGGAACCAAGCGAGCGGTTCTGGTCTACATGGCGGGGAAGCACTCCAATATTGAACGCTCGCTCGAACTTCAAAAAGAGGTGAAGTCTATCGTAAACGGTATGGACCTGAAATCCTACGCTCCCGATCTCGAAGTGAAGTACACGGGCGGGATAGAGAGTTTTATCGAAGAACATGAGGCTCTAATCGCGGACCTCAAACTATCTACGTTGATAGTGATCTTGATGGTGACGCTGGCCATGTTTCTTTTCTATCGAGATATCGCGGGTACCGCGTCTTTGGTGATTAGTCTATTCATGGGGACCCTTTGGACGTTCGGAGTTTCCTATTTCGTAGTGGGTTATCTCAATGCCAACTCCGCCTTTCTAGGCAGTATTGTCATAGGCAACGGCATCAATTTTGGGATTATCTATTTGGCGCGCTATGTGGAAGAGCGCCGGCGGGGAAAAAACTTCTTCGACGCTTTGGATATCGGTATGCGTACGACCGCGACGGCAACATGGGTGGCGGCTCTCGCGGCTGGCCTTTCCTACGGCTCGCTTATGTTGACTCGCTTCCGTGGTTTTCGTCAGTTTGGAACTATTGGCTTCATCGGTATGGTGCTGTGTTGGATTAGTTCTTTCACTTTGTTGCCGGCTTTCTTAACTCTTTTGGATCGATGGTTTTCGCCTAAAGTTAAGCCTCATGCTAGGTGGGAAGGGGCGTTTTCCAACCAATTAGCAAAATTTGTGGGAAATTATCCCAAGGTTATTTGTAGTGTTGCCGCAGTGGCGACAGTACTTGCGCTACTTCAATTTCCGAAGATTAACAGCAAGATCATTCAAACCGACCTCAATAAACTTCGAAATAAAGAGAGCATTCTTCATGGAGCTGGCTTTTACGATAGGTACTTAGTCGATATTTTTCAGCACTATCTGACGGAAACTATCATCATGTGCCATAGCCGCGGGGAGGCGGTGAAGGTAGCGGAGGCGCTTCGCGTTGAGCAAAAGACAAACTCTAGGAGTGAAATCGCTAAGGTCCAGATTTACGACGATTTTATTCCGAAGAATCAACAGGCAAAGTTGCCTTACATTCGAGAGATTCGTGGCTGGCTGACCCCTCAAATTATCAAGACTTTAGATCCCAAGGAAAGGGAGTGGGTCCATGACTTCTTATCAGAGGAAGCGCTTATTCCCGTTACCGAGGCCGACTTACCTCCGTTGATACGTCGAAAATTTACCGAGAAGGACGGAAGTCTAGGGCGCTTTGTCGTAGTAGAACCACCCCTTGATCGAAAAAATGACATCGCCTGGGACGGTAGGAGACTAATCGGTTTTATTCACGGTCTTCGAAGGATCGCCGATTCTGTGGGACCCGATATGGCGGTGGCGGGTCAGCTTCCTATCAGTGCGGATATGGTCGAATCGATCTCCTATGATGGCCCCAGGGCTACGCTATTTGCTTTCTGCGCCGTCGTGGTTTTGGTTGTCTTTCTATTTCGTGATTTTAAAACCATCTCTCGCTGTCTGTTTGCTCTGGTTTTGGGAGTGTTGTGGCTTTTTGGTCTCATTTTGGGCTTTGATCTTAAGATCAATTTTCTTAACTTCATTGCACTACCGATCACTTTTGGGATTGGTGTGGATTACGGGGTTAACATCTTTCAACGCTATCGCATGGAGGGCGGAGAAAGGATTCTTAACGTCATTCGCCATACCGGAGGGGCTGTAATGTTAGCCAGTCTCACTACCATTATTGGTTATAGCTCATTATTGATCGCGGAAAATCAGGCATTTGTGAGCTTTGGACGGTTGGCGGTGCTCGGAGAATTTACTTGCATCACCGCTGCGGTGGTAGCTCTGCCCGCGTATTTGTTGCTTCGAACCGGTAAGAGGGCGAAGGGCCGCAAGAAAGACACTGGTACGGGCGGAATCAGTATTCCCGAAGAAGGAACCTCTTTTGCGGCAAAACCGCAGGACTAAAGGGTACCTTTAGGACCCCGCCTCATCTGAAACCTCAGGGCCGCAAAGGACGGGCGTTGCCATAGTCGTAGGCTTTTGCATTTTACGGACAGCTCTCCAACTAAAAATCTTAGGAGGGTTTAGCTCCCCTATTTTTTTCGCCTTGTTCGTCCAAGGAGATTCCCAGACCACAACTTTGCCCGACTGATCGCTAAGGGGAATCGGAGCTGAATCTGCAGTGAAGAACGCATAGCTATTGGGGGCTGGGGATTCAGGGAATTGGATCCAAACGCCTCGGCCTAACGCGCCTATTAGAAGAGCGACTCGCTCTGAATCAGAGAGTCCAAGGTCGGAGTCATGGCATGCTGCTGACGAAGCCCAAAAGGTTAGGATGGTATCGCTATCATCCATACTCAAGCGAACCTTTCCGGTGGTCTGGATAATTTCCACGGTTTTGGCTCTTATCATTTCTGGCGGCTCAAGTCTGCCATCTAGCAACCACATGACGTATTTGGCTTTCGATTGGCACTCCGAAAACGCCTTCTCCAACGCTTCCCGTTGAGGGGCAGCAAGCGGCAGATTCTGAAGGGCACGGTACCGAATACTAGCCAGATGAAATAGCGATCGCATTCGGTTAGCGAGGCGGGCTTTGGAGTTCTTATGGTTTGCTATGGCTTCGCCCGTTTTTTGAACGACGTAATTATATTCTTCAATAAGCGATTGGATCGCGTCTAGGACTCTAGCAGGATCGTCCGCCTGGGCTTGGGACGAAAGCGACATTAGAATCTGGCCTACACAGAGCAGTCCGAAGAGCCGGTTTTTTCGTTTCAATAAAGCCATCTGAAAATCGGCTTGTAACTCATCCGACTCACGATGTCATTACCTACATAAAGGTACGGCCTACCTTCTTGTAGTAGGTTGGATGGTAGCGAGATCGAAGGGTTTTTTGTCCTGTCGGGAACGGAGCAGCTTGATGTACTCGGCGTGGGCCCAACCCAAAGGAGTTGCTGCTCCCGTGGGTTGACCAATCTTATCTCCCGAATCCCATACTTGTTCCGGAATCATATGGCTCGGGGTTGAAAACTTCTCTAGCTCGGTGACAAACGGGCGGATGGTTGCATCAAGAACGTCCCTTCCCAGTTTTCTTTCCACCGCTGCCGCTAGTTCGAAGTGTCCTCGTTCGCCGCTTAGGATTGGCCAGGGCATTCCCATGGTTTGTAAATTGGTGGTTTCGTCGTAATTGTATCGGTCTCCGTAGTAGCGTCGGAAGCCAGGCCCGATATTAGGAAGATCCACTCGAATCGTAGCGTCGTAGGCCGCTACCGTCTCTTGAATTTCGGTCGATAAAGCGCTTCTAATTCCAAACCGGACCAGCTCTAAGAAGCCTCCGTCGGTAACGTCCTTCTCCTGCCAGGTCCCCCCATGATTCGCCATCGAAAAGGTGGAATCGTCATTGGGATCGATCTTCTGATCGTACTGGTTTGCCCCTTTGATTCTTAAGTAAAATTTTCCATTCGCGTATTTGCCCGTTGTCGTGAAAAGCCAAGTTTCTAGTGATGCGCTCCAGGCAGTCGCCAAAGATCGGTAACGGGCAGCGCGGGTGGCGTCTTTGGCATCATCGGCAAAAAGAGCGGCTGCTTTTAGAGCTGCTATCTCGGCGGCGATCGTAGAAGGGGAGTAACCAAAGATCTCTTCCCATCTCTCTTCCGGAGTCCACGGCCCAAAGTCCGAGAGAAAATCAGCAGCGCGGCTCACCATGTTCCAGTAGTCGCTCGATTTAATTTCTTGTGCTTTCCATAATCGGTAGGCCAGAACGATGGGCATCGAGACTTCGTCGAGTTGGACGCTGCCCCAGTGATTTGTTCCGTCCACCCAGCAGTTTTGCGGAAAGGATCCGTCTTTGTTTCTATTGTGAGAACCGAAAGTCCAATTACCCTCAGTGGTGTCGTATTGGATCGTTTTTAAGTAGTTGAGACTTGCGATGGCGGATTTGTAGTCATCTATTGCGGTAAAAGACGTGGCCATCTGATAAAGGTCACGCGGCCAAATAATATGATAGCCGGACATCATTTCACGTCGTCCATTAGTGATTTTGTAAAAACCTGCACTCCAATCGATCTGGTTCAAACCCCAGGGGACAACGGGAGAGGCCACGAAAGCGCCTGCATAGGTTTTGTCTTCCATCGATTTCATAATCGCAACGGAATCTCTAAATAATTCACCTTTGTCAGTGCTCTGGGAGGACAGATCTCGAACCGATTGCTGGTACTGGAGCCATTGAGAAGTGTACTTATCGAGTAGTGCGGACGGCCCCGCCGCAAGTGAAGCCGCTGCGATGTCGTGGGCACTCTGCACGGTGTGGCCAAACCCGAGAGCAATGTCAAATTCACTCACCCCTTGGGTCGCGGGAATATCTACCCAAGCAGTCAGCACGACATTTCCATCATGTGCAAATTCATAATGGGAGGCCATACCTAAATGAGCTTTGACGTCGGCATAGCCATCATTCGGAGAGCCTTCGAAACCGGCCGAAACCTGTTTCAAATTCACTGAAAGCAACACGGCCTGAGCATGGCTATCTTGCCAAGCATAGAGGCCCTGCCCGGGACTCGCCGAGAGTTCCGCTTGGGCGTTGTCTCCCAAGGGGGTGTTTGCGACCGAAGGGTTATGCAGAAGATAAAATTGGAGTCCATCGATGTGGCGAGTGATCTTAATGTGCTGAAGCACCACATCGCGATCGGGATCGCTAAAAACGGTGCGTTCGATTTCAAAACGGCCTTGAGGATCTTTGTTAGTAACTCGAAACGCGGGCACTCCGGGCTCTAGCCATTCGACTTCAGTAGTGGAATTGTTTCGCTCTTCAAAGAAAAGCGACTTTCCATCGGTAACTAAGAATTGATGATCTCTTACCTGCGCCACGTCCACGGTAGGCCAGTAGACTTCGGTAAGCACGCCTTGTGCGCCGGTGAACCATACGTGAGAGATAGGTGCTGTGGGAGATTTGTCGGAATACTGGTTGTTCGAATCGTAAGCTTCGTAGGAGGTTCCAAAAAATTGTTTGACTCCGCTGGACCAGTAACCAGGTCCCATGCCTGCCTTGGGAGCTTCACCCGTGGGATCGCTATGAGTTTTTGCGGCCATGCTGGGATTAAGAAAGCTCACTGCGGAGACGAGGATCACAAGCTTCAGGACATACCGATAAGGCAATCTTCGCTCCAAGATATTCAATTTCGGTCCCCCAAGCTTTTAGAAAGTAATTAGATTTTGAACAATTAATGATTAAAGGACAGGGCGTACTTTGACAAGAAAACAAATCCCTGGTGTTGACGCAACGCGAACTCGAGTTGCTTAAGACGCTCCGTGTTTACGCACTATCATTATTGAAAATTAAATCTAACTTCCGTTCGTTGACTCAGGGTCGTATCGGCCGTGCGAGCGCGAATCAGAAAATTGCTGGCTTGGTACCAACAAACGCTTTGGTTCTTATCGAACTCGGCTACTTTATCTTTGAAAGCATCACTATTGGGGTCGAGATCGGCAAAGTCGCAACGAGAAAGCGGCAGATTATTCACCCAGACTCCGTTTCCGTTCGTCACTTTCACCTTCTTGTTCCGGACTACCAATTCAACGACGTTTTTTCGTGAAGCAGGAGCCCCGGTATAATTTCCTTGGGCGGGATCGATGGTGACGACAGCGGAATTTCCATCCTGCTTTTGATGGATGACCGTCTGTTGAACTTCGTTTTTGAGGTACCCTCGAGACACTCCGTCGTCTTCGTAGAGGGTAAACAAGGTTTCGTTGGGACCCGAAAAGACCCGAACCATCATTTCGTTTCTAGGATCTTCTCCCCAACGCTTGCCCAAAGCATTCATGGTCTTATCATCTACATAGCTTTTCGGAATGATGGATCCTTGGCGCGCATAGAGCGGGTTTAAGTAGTAGTACGTCGTCTTTGGCTCGGTATGCGGAACGCGATCTCTGCGGAATAAAGGAACGTCCTTAACCAAGTTTCCCTTGGCGTTATCGATCCATTGACTGGGATTTTCGTAATCGATCCAAGTACCCTTAGGCAGATAAACATCGGTCTCGCTTACTTCTGGTTTGTTGTAACCGTCCCATTTTGCCAGGACTTTAAAGACGAGCGATTCGCCGATCATCTTCTCGGCAGCATCGGTGCGGATCTGCATATCGTCTTGGAAGTAATAGACCAGGGGAGGATAGATGGGTTCGGCGAAAAGATGGGCGCGGTGAGCTAGGGAATAGAGATAGGGAATCAGTTCGTAGCGTCTCCAGACATTTGCCCGGTTGCTATCTTTGTGGCCCCGGACATTGGCGGCGAAGCTAATGACAAGATTTTTATCGTCATTGGGATTCTTCAGCGCCCAGCCGTGGGGTCTTAGCGGAATGTCACTGAGTGAGGTGGCCGCGAACCACTGTTTCCACAGCACGGCCTCTTTGGCGTCATTGGGCGTTTTGCCATCGTTGATATGAAAGAACCCGCCAGAATCACCACTAAAATAATCCATCAATAGGCCGGCATTTAACTGCGCTTGAAACTGGGCATTGGCGTTTTCCTGGTTGCTCGCCGTATCTCCAGACCAAAGGCCGCCGTATCTTTGGCTGCCCGAGGTTGCTGCCCTAAAGAGAGTCCAATGGCGGGGGCCAGAACTGTAGTCGTGGTTATAGAAGCGTTTGAGTGTCGGCTTTAAGAAGGTAGCGTTCTCTTCTCTAGCGTATCCTTCTTCGATACCCATCGGCTGAAAAAGTGCTCCGTAAAAGTTATGGATGTCTCCGTGACGTTGTACGGTGTGCTTCTGGAACGAACCATCGAAGGCCGTATATTCCCGATAGAGCTCGGGAAAGCCATAGTAATAGGCAAACTCATCGAACATTTCAGGTTCTACCAGATCGAGCCAGTGATTAAAGATTCCCTTCTTCGCTAACCAACGACGTTTTAGCTGATGCCAGTAGTAGCGAGTGTTGGGATTTGAAGTATCGAGCATACTTCCTCGGCCCCACCATACAGTCTGGTTCGGAGCGAGGGTTCGCTTGAAATTGACGTCGACGATGGCCGGAATCCAGCCGTTGCCTTTATCGAGATTCACGCGAGCGACATAACAACCGTCGTCTGGAGTGATTCCATCAAAACCGGAGTTCGGTCGATTTCGAAAGTCGCTGTCCACGAGGGCTTTAAATTCGTCTAAACGCTCATCGATATAAAGCTCTTCGATCGGCATAAAGTGAACACCGTATTGGTCATAGAAACGTGGAACCTCCGTATCGGAGTTATCGAAGGAAGGTGAATTGTCACCGGGATGGTCCAATTGAGCGGTAACAAACTGCAAAACCCCCATGCGAAAGGCATCGGGATTTCCGAATTTTCCACCGAACCATTGCAGATCGAGGGCGATACCGTCCAAGGGAAAGCGATCGGCCCGCAAGGACTTCACTTCGTTTTCGGCTTCTTGAAAACTGGTGAATCCAAACTTCGATGTCCAATAGCCAAATTGGCTCTTGGGCGGAACCGGAGCGTGACCCGTAAGATCGAGGTAGGCTTTGCGAGTGTCCTTAAGGCTTCCGCCTGTCATCACGAAAAAGCGGATCTCATCTCCATAAGTTTCGTAGGTATATCTGTCTTTTTCGCTAAAGGTCATCGTCATTCGATATTGTTGATCGAAAAATAGACCGTAATTAAGCAGGCCGGGTCCTAAGTTGTACACCATGGGAATTTGCGAGGTGCTTGGGGCTCCATCAAAAAAGTTGGGTCCACGCAGATGGCCGGGGACGCCCGCTTTCTTGGCAACATCAAAATCGATCCCGTTCCAGTCTCCGTAAGGTTGCGTGCGCGTGAACTGATCGGAAACGCCATAGAAATTGGTCATGTCGTTTTTGGTAACGCGCAATTTCTTGGCATCGGCCTTATCGAGATCTTCAGCGCAAATTTGCGTGAGTTCTCGGTTTCGGATCTTGTCGAAGACTTTAAGGCACCGGGAATCGTTGAAGACAGAAATGCGCACCGAAGCGGTTTCCACACCATCATTATTAACCTGATAAAAGTTAGGCCCCTGATACCCCGCTTTGTAGCTGACTTGATAAGGGATCTTACGGGTTTGATCAAAATAAAGAACGTTCCGAGGAGGATTTTGCCCGTCTACCATGGGGGTAATCCAAATCATGTCATCTTCACGAAGGCATTTATTCTGATGCCCCTGTTCCCGCCGCTCGTATATTTCAAAGTGAATCAAATCATCGGTGAGCGTTTCGATCCGAAGGCAGCGCGTACCTTCGCTAGTGTCTTTCCAGCTATGAACGAAATTTTTGTGTTTTATCTGGGCCTGTCCCAGGGAAGGAGCCAAAGAGACGCTAACCGAAACCAAGACCGCGAGAACAGAACTTCGTATCATGGAGACTCCTCTTTCCCCACACATATCCAATGGTAACGTGGAGCGTCAATCTAGAAAGCGGAAAGACGACCACAGAAAGGTAGGCCGTACCTTCTTGTAGGCGAATTTCGTCACCGTTGACGGCCTCGTAGATAGTGTTTTCACAATCTAGGCTGGAAATTCATCGTATTTTCGTTGGGTACAGCTTTTGCTCTTTCCCCTGCAGTGGACGGGTTGATGTGGCATAGCCATGGGCCTGCCGTCCAGGCCTGTAGAGGGATTGAAGCGTCATGAAGAAGCTAATCGGTTTCCTGTTAATGATGTTGATGGTGAGCACGGGGTTTGCGGCTGATACGCAGACTTCCAATACTCAGGTGTCTTCTGAGCACACCATTACCCGCGAGATCGCGCGGCACCGTCGTCATCACCGCCACCATCGTCGGCATCACCGTCGTCACCACCGCTGGTAGTGACAGCTTTCGTCGTTCGGGCGACCCGGTAGCGTCACCGTTACGAGTGGCTGTTCACGCGCTTTCAATAGCTTAGCCCTGTTTTCTTCTGGCATACCGATTGTATGCATGTCTCCTAGGAACGGGGGGCATTATGGCGGCGCAATGGTTTCGAATGGTAAGTTTTTTTCTTCTCCTCACAGGATTGTCGATAGGGACGGCCTCGTGCAGTTCCAAAGAACATTCCTCTGACGAGCCGTTAATCTCGGCCAATACCGGTCCTCATGAACCTTTCAAATTAAATATTAAAGAAGACGACGACGGTGTCGAACACGTTGACCTGCGACAGGCCTATTTCGATTACGACAAAGCCACTTTAAGACCCGAAGGGAAAAAGGCCCTGCGCGAAAACGCCAAGTGGCTCAAAGCGCACGCCGATGCCAACCTCCAAATCGAAGGCCATTGCGATGAACGCGGAACTCCCGAATACAATATGAAATTGGGAGAGAAACGAGCGGCGGCAGCCAGACGTTATCTTATCTCTTTAGGAATTCCATCGTCCAGACTTGATACGGTAAGTTACGGCGCCGATCCCGGATCAGCTCCTTCCGTCATGGCGAAGAATCGTCGGGCGGGGTTTGTAGTGGTTTATTCCAAGTAGCCTCCACTTCGGATTCAAACGCCCCTTCGAGAAGCCCCTGACACAACGATTTTGATTTGCTCTTAATGAAGGAGCGTTCTTCCACTTGTCCTGTAGGCTCGCACAGCAATGCTTTAACAACCCCTTTATAATCTCTAGGACGACCAATGACTCGAGATAGAGTTTTTGGCTTTGCTGTTGCTATCCTGGCGAGTACTAAGAAAGACACCGGCAAGGAGCGAAGATCGATCTTCAATTTCTGACTAAACTCTCTCCAGAAACTGCTATGAAAAACTTCCTGAGGGGGACTTGCAAAGAAGTGGCACCAGTCTCGGGAGTTTGCACCCAGTAACCCGCATGTGTTTTGGTGTGGACAAGGCGCGACGACCGAAAATCTATCGCGTAGCTTTTCTCTAATCGAAATGAGTTTGAGACTCAGCTCAGGAGTTCCGGGTTCTACCCAGAGGATAAGTTGGGCACTTTCGGCCAACCGGATTAAGGAAGCAGAAGCTTGGGTCGTTAGCTCTCCAAGAACATGACTTATGACCAGAGCGAAAGGTTTTTCCGGTGCAGAAAGCCCTTCGCTAGTCGTAGTAACGGCAATATCCGGGAAGTCGGATGTAATCTTGCCCTTAGCGAATTCAAGAGCCAGGGAAGAACGATCAAATAACCGAACTTCTTTAACATCTCCTGAGTATGAGGTGAGAAGGCGACGCGTGGCAATGCCCGTGCCCGCCCCCCAATCGAGAATGATTTCGGGAAATGAGATCGCTTTGCGTAATAGTTCGTCAATGACCGCATTCCATTTCCATCCTATTCTTTGGCCGAAAGTCTCATCGTAGACTTTGAGCACGGTTAAAGATCTCCAGTAATCGGCGTTATCGTAACGAAGGGCTTCTGTAGACAGAAAACGATCGCGTAGTTGCTCCGCAATCTGCCAGGCAATCTTTTCACTCATGTCAACGTTCTAAGGGCGATCGCAGCGTACTGCATAGGAATTTTTCGCTCCAAAGGCCGAAGTGCTTACCGCTTTAGCTTCTTCGCTAAAAAAAGACTGACCCAAGAATTGAACACCTTTGTTGCTCTGATTCCCGGCAACTGGCTCGATTCCTCGAATGGTAACCCCCTCCATTGTGACGTCGGCGCGACTGGGATCCTTGAAGTCGGCGAAAGTTAAGCAAAGTCTTGTCGCTTGGGGCGCCTGCGAATAAGTGGCGACTAGAGCAAATTCCCCTTTTTCATCTTCCTCGAAGCAAGCTCCATCGGACGCGATGATTTGATCCGTAGTGAAGGGAACGGGCTTAAGTGTCTTTGGCAAAGTTTGACCGGGAGGAGCGTCCACAATGAGCCGGCAGGCATGGGTTTGCGTAAGTTTGATTCCGGCCAACAGACTCAAAGTAAGGCCATAAGTCATTTTTTCGCTGTTATCTTGAGACGTGCTCATTCTCTGAGCCAACTCCGCTTCGGCTTTAGCGACACGCTCCAGCAGCGGCATCGAATGAGACGGATCCACGGTTTGAGAAAGCGAGAGTAACGTATTTGCTACCAAAGTATTTTGGGCTTCTTTAGTAGGGGGAGCGTTTTGACCATCCCCATGGGCAAAAACTCCGACACACAAAATAGCGAGCACAACGAGACCCAGTCGCGAAAATCCCTTTTTCGACGTAAACAATTCAACCCCCAGGACTTAGTTTTTTTTGAAAGATAATGCTAGGCGTCAATTTATACACGAAACGCAAAATAATCTCAAGCGAATCCAAATTAGATGAGGCGTTGAAAGGGCTTAGCGGAGATGGGGTTTTGGAAAGGTGATGAGAGTGACAATTTTTGTCAGAAGAGGCTCGTCGTTTCGTTCTCGCAGTGACGGAGGAATGTCACTTTTCCGCGAGCTTTTGTGGGGCATTTTTCATTGTTAATGATAATGCCATGCATTATAATCAGCGTCTGCAATTAAAACATGGGTACTTTTGGAGGTCGAATGTTGCGCGATATTCGTTGGAATTCGATAGGTCTGTTCTTATTGGCTCTCTTCTTAGGGTTCGCCCCTACTTCGGCAACTGCCGACGATGCTTCCATAAAAATTCAAGATATAAAAGACTTGCCTACGTTGGTAAGCAAATTCCCCGTCTGTCCGACCTCTGAAATTAAAGCGGTGGAAAATAGCACGGATGAAAAGGGAGCTATTACACACACCGCTGTTTACTCTTCTAAAGGAGCGGGCAAGGCCGATAAATTGGTTAAGTACGCTATCGTCGGTTGCGCGATTCAAAAAAAGGGAATCACGCCGACCGGTAACTCTCTTTCCTGGAAAGCATTTCAGAAGGGGGTGGAAGCCG
The DNA here is from genome assembly GCA_963778115.1 of uncultured delta proteobacterium. Lineage (GTDB taxonomy): Bacteria > Bdellovibrionota > FAC87 > UBA2466 > UBA2466 > JBBQIT01. Next base: position 405,558 of record CAVZSV010000007.1, on the reverse strand, counting down.
CTCAAGATCATTGTGAGAAAACGCTTAACGGGAAATTCATCATGCCTAAATCTTATAAGTCCAGCATGGATGCGCCCGAGGGAAGTTTTGATTCTCAAGCGAATGACCCCGAGCCCTACTGGATTGTCCGTACTCGATTCGACATGCCCTTTTTTAGTCTACAAGCGGCGGAAAAAACGATCGAAGAGATCGACTACGTTGCGCTTCATAAGTACGAATTTTCTTTTCAGTGCGAAAACGTCCAAAACTGACAACAGAACTATCCTTACTGTCATTGCGGGGGGTCGGCCTTTGCCTCCTCAATGGTATGGACCCCTCCCTTTCCAAACGGCTCGCAATGACTCTTTTTTTCTGCCAGAAGTAATCCGTAGTTAAGCCTCCTTTCACAAAACCATTGAAAAGCTGCCCCGAGTCAGACAGATTCCAAAACAATGGGCCTGAGAATGGGATGGGGGTTGGATGTCTACTACGGCTTCTATTATAAGACCTAAATTAGAGGTGGCCGAATTTACGCTCCGAGCGGTTCTAGCGGGGCTGGGACTTGGAATTGTCTTTGGAGCGGCGAACGCTTACTTGGGCCTTCGAGTCGGCATGACCGTTTCGGCATCCATTCCAGCAGCCGTGATGGCGGTGGCCCTTTTTCGTTTCTCAAAAACCAAAGGGACCATTCTTGAAACCAATATCTCTCAAACGATTGGCTCGGCTTCCACAGCCCTTGCGACTGGAACCATCTTTACCATTCCAGCGCTTTTTCTGTGGGGAATTGTCCCTCCCTTTCTTCAAGTAACGATGTTGTGTTTCTTGGGCGGCATCTTGGGCGTAGCGGCCATGATTCCTTTGCGGCGGCTTCTCATTATAGATGCTCATGACGAGTTGCCTTATCCGGAAGGAACCGCCTGCGCGCAGGTGCTAAAAGCAACCGCCGCGGGATCTAAATCAAGCGCTTGGATATTTAAAGGGATGTTTGTTGGAGCTTTGGTAAAGATTGTCGTGGGACTTTTCTTTTTGGTCCCCAACATTTTTGGTTTCGCGGTTCCCATTTTACCCAAAGCGGAATTGGCCCTTGAATTAGCGCCCGCCCTTATCGGAGTGGGCTATATCTTGGGTTACGTGCAATCGGCAATAGTAGTAGCGGGCTCGCTACTTTCTTCGTTGGCTCTTATTCCTTTACTAGCCCTTTGTGGCGAATCGATGACTCGCCCCTTTGCTCCTGAAACACAGGTGCTCCTCTCTTCAATGTCCGCTGATGATATTTGGTCACACTATATCCGCTATATCGGAGCGGGAGCCGTGGCCACCGGAGGCATTATCACGGTTACGCGAAGTCTTCCTACGATGGTAGGGGCATTCGCTAAAATCGCCAAAGGGATGTTTAAGAAAATAAATCCAGTCGATGTTTTAAAGATTGAGCGGACAGATAGGGACCTATCGGGATATTTCTTAGTGGGAGCCGTGGTAATCGTCATCGCTGTTGCTGCCCTGGTCCCCGGAGTTTTTGGTGGGGATATGTCCTTACTAAAGCGCTCCATCTGTGCGGTGGGAGTTGGCGTGTTTGGAATTCTCTTTGTGGCGGTTGCTGCACGCATCGTGGGGGTCGTGGGAGTATCGTCACAACCCACTTCTGGAATCGCGCTGGTCACTTTGCTTGGAGTGGCTTCCGTCTTTGCCGCTTTTGGCTGGAAAGATTTGGGAGCCAGAGCCGCGGTGCTGACCGTGGGAACTATCGTAGCGATTGCTGCTTCCAAAGCCGGCGATATCGCGCAAGATCTTAAGACCGGATTTTTAGTTGGGGCGACTCCGGCTAGACAGCAGTTAGGACAATTACTGGGAGCCGCAGTGGCCTGTTGGGCGGTTGCTGGAACCGTGCTTCTTTTAGGAAGCGTCTATACTTTCGGCTCGAAAGAGATTCCCGCCCCTCAAGCCACTCTAATGAAAACCATTATCGAAGGGGTCTTAACGGGAAATATTCCTTGGCGACTCGTATTGACCGGAGCCGGAATTACGTTGAATGCCATTTTGTGCGGGGTTTCGGGACTTGCCTTTGCCATTGGTGTCTATTTGCCACTGTCTTCCATGGCCCCTATCTTTGTCGGAGGCTGTGTCCGTAAGTGGGTTGACCGAAAGGGCGTTCCGGCTGAGGGAGAAGACAATCCCGGCATTCTTGCCGCATCGGGTTTAGTCGCGGGAGAGGGACTCGCCGGCGTTTTTGTCGCGGGCCTTGTGGCTCTTAAATGGGCTCCCAAGTCCATGGATCCTCGCATCGGAGGGTTAAGTGGAGACCTAATCGCGGCAGGGCTTCTATTGGTGGTTTGCGGTTTCCTCTACCGGGCGGGAAGGTCTAAGTCCGCGGAGCCTGACCAGGTCTAGTGCGTCGGCAGCACCTATGTTAGGGTGCCAGCATGAGCACAAAGCCCCTTCAGGATGCGCCCCTCCAGCATGAGATCCAACACAAACTGGTCTGTTTGAACCCGACGCATCTTGAGGTCATTAACGAGAGTCACGGCCACAGTGTGGCGCCTGGTTCTGAAACTCATTTTAAAGTCGTGGTGGTGTCTTCTTCCTTCGCGGGACAGTCCTTAGTCGACCGGCATCGTCTGATGTACTCGCTTCTGGCGGATGCTTTAAACGGAGGAGTGCATGCCCTTGCGCTGCACACGTTTACTCCCGAGGAGTGGGAAAAAAAACAGCAAGCCGATAAGTCCCCGATTTGCCATTCCAAGTCTTAATGACAACTCCCATGATCATATTAGCTCCGATGGAAGGCGTGACCGACTTTCCCATGAGAGCGCTTCTTTCGGAGAGTGGTGCCTTTTCACTTTGTGTGTCTGAATTTCTTCGAGTGAGTCAGGAGGTTCCGCCAGAACACGTTTTTTTAAGACATATTCCCGAACTCTCAAAAAATTCTCGCACTCCTTCGGGAATTCCCGTGCAGTGCCAGCTATTGGGCGGAGATCCCGATAGGCTTGCCCGATCTGCGGTGGTAGCCGCGGAACTGGGGGCTCAAGGGATCGATCTTAATTTTGGATGTCCGGCTCCCACGGTAAATCGCCATGACGGAGGCGCTACCTTACTCAAGTTTCCACTTCGTCTTCGCTCTATTGTGGAAGCGGTTAGAAAAGCAGTTCCCGCCCACATTCCCGTCTCCGCAAAAGTTCGCTTGGGATGGGATGATCCCAAGGCCGTTCACGAAAATTGCCAGATGGCCGCCGAAGGGGGGGCCGCTTGGATTACGATTCACGGACGAACGCGCATGCAAGGTTATGCACCTCCGGCCGATTGGGTCTCGATAGGAGAGGTGAGAAAACGATTACCGATTCCCATTGTCGCTAATGGAGACATCTGGTCAGTGGAAGATTTTAAGCGCTGCCGGGATATCACAGGCTGCGATCGTTTCATGGTGGGACGGGGGGTTCTTGCCAATCCCAGACTTGCGGTGGAGATCGCTCGTGAATTGGGACTTTCCAGCCAAGAGTCCTTTGCAGATGATATTGCGCGCCCTACGACGTGGATTCCGATGCTAAAGAGATTCTCTTTTTGGTGCCACGGATTCTTTGAAGGGCCGTTGTATGTTCCCCGCAGGATGAAGCAGTGGTTACGGCTTGCTCATACGAGAGGAACGATTGGATGGTTTGATCTGATAAAGCGTTGTGAGACGGAAGAGGATCTGTTTGCGACGTTAGCGGTTATTTAATTTTGTAGGCTCTTACAATTGATCCGTTGGTCATGGTGACATAGAAAGACTCGATTGCTTTTTGCTGCTCAGCGGCCTTCACCATTTCATGGGAAAAACCATTCGCTTCAAAATCACTGAACGTGGGCAGCTGCCCTTTCGTCTCGCGAAAATCTTTAGTGAACTTGCGAATTCTGCCTAATGTGAAGGAATCCAATTTCATAAAAAAAGAGCGGGGCCAAAGGACTAATGCCCGGCCCCGCTCGGATGCTCAACGTCGATTATTGATAGTGGACCGAACAGCCGTAAGGTGTAGTCGAAGCCACGGACACCTGCTTCTTTGCCATCGCTTCGGTAAGAGCTATGTCGACCCAATTTTTCGAAGTCTTGATATCCTCAGCGTTAGCGGACTTCGTGCTGTCGATAGCACCCGAGTAGATCAAAGTTCCTTTGGGATCGATGATGTACATGTCAGGGGTAGTCTTGGCTCCGTAAAGTTTTCCTAACTTTCCGGAGGGGTCTAATAGAATGCCCGTCAGGTGAGCATCTTCGGTCTTCGCTTGGGCGTTGGCTTGAGCCCCCGTCTGATACCCTTCTTTACCTTTTCCCGACGACAGCACCTGGAACCATTTCACTCCAAGGGCCGTGTATTTTTCTTGAAGCTTTTGCATATTGTGCGAGTCGTAGTGTTTGCGCACGAAGGGACAGTCCTTATTGAACCATTCCAAGACGATAAACTTATCCGCATATTTCTTTCTCAGACTGGCAAGGGTAACTGTCTTGCCGTTGGAATCTTTGGTCTTGAAATCAGGGGCTTCAGACCCTACTACGGCTTTGGCCTCGGCATTCTCTGGTGCGGTGACGGGAGAGGTTGGAGAGGTCGTAAGCTTATTCCCCGAATCGGCCCAGGCCGGCAAAGACAGGCAAAAGGCGGCGAGACTCAGTCGCAGAAGCGAAGTCTTTAATGAATGGTACATGAAGAGCTCCTTAGGTTAATAGACGGCGAAATTTTACGACGGTGAGAGCAGGGGGGCAAGTATCCTAACGAAGTAATGTTATGGCGGCGCATTAAGGGATAGAGAAATAGGTCCTAGTACTATTTCTATTTATTTTTAAAGTGCTTTTAACGCGTCGAGTACGATTCCAGGACTTAGCACTTCTGGAAGCGGCTTTGGCTGAGCTTTTGGATCTTTTCCGTAGAGTAAATAAAACGGAACGCCGCTTCTTCCGAACTTGGCTAGCATATCGGTAATTTCGCTGTCCCCGTTGGTCCAGTCGGCTTTCATTCCGACAATTCCAAGCTCTTCAAATTTCTTTCGAACGTCAGAAGAGCTGAACACCACCTTTTCATTTACCTGACAACTCACACACCAGGCAGCGGTGAAATCTAAAAAGACCGGTTTTCCTTCCGCGTGTAAGGCGTTGAGGCGGGCCAAAGAATAAGGCTCCCATTTCATTCCGTCTACTTGCGCGGCCGAACGATCGATGGAAGCGGATGGCGCGTGTTTGGCTCCATCGATACCAAGGTAGCCTCCGAAAAGAATCGCGACCACGGCTATTCCCGTCGAAAACCAGTTTTTCGCCCCGTGCTTATTTCTTCCGTAGAGCCATGCTGCTACCGAAACACACAGAAGTCCCATCATCACGCGAAGGACACCGTCGGGGCCGGTTTGAAATCCGAAAACCCAAATGAGCCAAATGACCGTCGCAAAAAGAGGAAATGCCATGAACTGTTTTAGGGTTTCCATCCAGCGACCGGGACGCGGGAGGAATCGCAACAACTGAGGAGCGTAGCTAAGTGCTAAATAAGGCAACGCCATTCCGGCTCCAAGACTTGTAAAGATTAAAAGCGCCGAAGTGGGGGGCTCGGTAAGTGCAAAACCCACGGCCGAACCCATAAAAGGCGCCGTACAGGGAGTGGCGACGATGGTTGCCAAAACCCCGGAGAAAAAAGAACCGGTATAACCCGATTTGCCGGCGAGATTGCCGCCGACACCGCCAAGGCTCTCTCCGACTTCGAAAACTCCGAGAAAGCTGAGCGCCATGATGAAGAGCAACGTGATGAGAGAGAGCAGAAAAAACGGAGATTGCAGTTGAAAACCCCATCCTAGTTTTTCGCCACCGGCTCGTAACAAAAGTAAAAGGCCCGCCAAAGTCCAGAACGAGGCCATGACTCCTACAAAAAACGCCCAACCGTGTTGTCTTAAATGCTGTTTGGATTTTCCGGCTTGCTCCACAAAACCCAAAATTTTGATTGAGAGTATCGGGAAGACACAGGGCATCAGGTTCAGGATTAGCCCTCCAAGGAAAGCAAAGGCTATCATTTGCCAAAGTGTGGGATGGGTAGCAGTCATGGTTACGGCTCCGGCGTTAGGGGAAGTCCCCGCAAGGGATGTTTCGACGGCGGTATCGACCCAGAAAGCTTCTGCTGGCCTCCCCTCGCCGAAAGTTACCAGAACTCCTCGGATCGAGGAGAGTTTCTCTTGAGACTGCGCGTCTCGTTTTAACGCAAGGCGCGATTCGGCTCCCGCGACTGTCCATTCCTGTTTCGCTGCGTTTTCCAAGTCTCCAGCATGAGCGGGGAAAAAGAGCGCGGATGAAGTTGGAGCAAAAGCGTGGTTCAAACGAAGAATGACCTGATTACTTGTCGCTTCCGCGTGAACCAAATAGGGTGCTCGGTCTGCGGGAAGTGCCGTGCGAGTTTTTTGAAAGGCGGCATGATTGGCGTTGAAGACGTAAGTACCCTCGGCGACAGGAACGTCGATCGAAAGATCGGCCTTTCCCGGAATGCAAATGTCATCACAGACTAAGTAGTCTACATGTGCTTTGAGGGCGAGCGGTTGGCCCGCTTTCCAGGACTGCGGAAAGGTGACCGGCATCAAAAGGAACGCTTCATTGGAGTAGCCGTAATTGGCAAGCGGTGGTTTTTCGAGCCTTTCGGGAATGGGCCAGCGGATATCGCCCACAGTCACCCCCTCGGGAAGTTGCCACTTCACGGTGGGTGGAATTCCTGAGTCTCCCGGATTCGTCCAGTAGATATGCCAGTGCGGCTTGATCGTGAAATGAAGCGCCACGTCAAAGGGCTGACCAGGCTCCACTCCTACGACGTCTGTAATGAGTTCAACCGTTGCAGGGTGGCCGGAGTTTGCGTTTCCGGCTACTGCAAGGGTCGACCAAAACACGCTCAAAACCAAGAAACGAATCATCAATCGCATAGTGTCTTATCTTCGGCTTTATCGACTTTTTTGACAAGTCAGCCTGAATTGCGGTAACGCTGTGTTTCATTGTTTTTATGGGGAGGATGAATGGCTTATAGAGCGGCGTTGTTAATCTTGATTTTTGGTTTTACTTTTCCCGCTTTCGGAAAAGATCGTGTGGAAAAAGAGTCGTGTGGACGCAATACCACCAAAGCTCGAAGTATTTCCAAAGTCTGTTTGGGAAAATTAAGTGAGTCCGGACGCGGCCTCGTTGTTTTAGAGATGGCGGACGGCAGTGATAGGCTTCTCGAAGAGACCAAGACCAAAACGAGCGGTTTTGGTGAGCAGGAGTTTGGCGATGTTACTTACCAAGTAACGTTGGTTGAGTTAGACGAAGACTTCAAACAGCTCCCCAAGAAAAAATCCAAAGCGATCATCCATTCCACCTGGGAGTACAGCGACGGGAACACGGAAGTTCGTGGACAAACTCACGACAAAAAATCTTTCGATGCGCTAGTTGAGTCGGATGCGAAAGACGAGGCAGTCGCGAAAGTTAAAACCAAAGACATTTTCACCTGCAAGATCTCAGAAAGAGGTGAGGAGGTTACGGTGCAGTTTGGAATTGGTGACATGGCTACTCGCAAGGTAGCGCTACTCGATCTCCAGCCCAAGGTAGAGGGTGAGCCGATTGTTATTACCCCCAAAGCATTGAAAGATGGCGCGGAATCCAGCCTCAATGCGCTCAACGCTCAGGGAGGAGATCTTTCCATGGGCAACACCCGTTTGTCTCTCTTAGGCGACGACGACGGAGAGACTATGGTGCACCTGATACTTTACAAAAATAATGGATTTAAGAAAGGATATGTCCGGGTGGATATCGATACTCCTCCCGGTCAAAAAGATTCGAGTTGGTACAGCAAGATTAGTTGCGATCGTACGAGCTCAACTAATTAGAGTCATCATCCTTTGCAGCCCCGCTTGCCGAAAGGCAGGCGGGGTTTTTTATTTGTTATTCGTTTAGCTGTCAGTAGGTGTAAGCGCCGCCGCCACCACCACCACCACCGGTGGCCGCATACCCGCCGCCGCCTGCTCCGGCACCTCCAGGACCCCAGGCCGGTCCTTGAAATACATTTGGGGCGCAGCTTGCTACGGCCTTGGGATTCCAGCCATGAGCGGCAGTACAAAAGGTCTGCTCCTGTCCTTCAGGCACGCTCACTAAGAGAACGTTGGCTTTTGCCGAGCGCTGGAATAGCAAACTATCACCCACTTCGGGATGTTTACTTCGTATCCAGCCCTTAACGTTTTCGGCCGCATAGTCATTCGATAAAACGAGTAGCACTTGGCCTTTGATGATGGGGGCTTTGTTCCAGACTCCTTCCGGGGTACCCGAGACGTTGGCGGGAACCCAGCAGGCGGTATTGCCACCATTGACGTTATCCCAATTGATTCCGGCTACACAGGTACGGAAGTGCAATTCGTTTTGAGCACAATTTCCAGCGCCGGCGGCCTCGATCGTTTGACCGGCTCCGGGAGTATAGTTGCAAGCCCATTGAGGACCTCCGGAACATGGCTCCTGCCGCCACTTCTGACATCGGGCAGCCGCGCCGCCGCCTCCAAGACCAGTCGGATCAAAAGCGCCATTACCGAGTCCGCCTCCCAAAGGAAATCCCGCATCGAGTCCTGATTGAACGCAATGGCCGAATCCACCAAGGCCCGCGGCAAGAGCGGGATTGAAGATATTAGCGCCGCCAAAGCGAGAGAAATTTCCGTGGAGTCCAAAGTTGTTAAAACTGCTAACGCCGTTATTGCAGAGTACACCATTACCATTATTAAAAAATAGCTGGTTATTATTCGGTAAGAAGAAATTTCCATTATTAAAGAACGGATTGTTATTGATGAATCGACGATTTCGTCGCGCAATTCGTCGGGCCCGCATCCCACCGAAAAGACCACGAAAGAAAAAACCATGCGCCGGAACCGCCGTTGTACACAGCAAGAACACGGCCATAAAGCCGAATAGGCGTTTGCAACGCAACATGAGCCTCCCCTAACAAACAACATCAAATTCAATAGCACCTGTATCTGTTGCAAACCGCGATCCACCGACGATACACGCACGAACTCAGATCCCCACCAAGGGTCTACACAAAAAAATAGAACGTAATTTTCGGTCATGTGAAAACAAACTGGTCACCACGACAAAACTGGGCCACAGAAAGGTAGGCCGTACCTTTCTGTGTCGCACTCCCCAAGATCTGGTGTTAACAAGCGAGAGCACTTATCTACCGCGAATCCATCATTCGAAGATTATGGGAATAATATTTTATCTATATCGAGTGCGAAATCGTCGATTGAGCTCTCGATCTTTTGGTTCGTTGGAGGAATCCATTTAACTAACTTCAAATAAAGGAATGCATCATGAAAAAGCTACTTGCCGTTGCTACCATGACCCTCATCAGCAGTCTCTGTTCCGCGGCCCAGTTTCACGGTCCGCGTGCTACTACGGTTTCGACCGTGAGCAATCTATACGTTACGACCGTTTCCGCTAAAGATGATATGACGGCGACAGTCTCTTTCCTAGGCGCTTGCGATGGCGCTAACACCCATTGTTCGGGAGATTTTCAGGTCGCTCTCGATCTAAGCTGTCCGACAGATCATCTGTTTTACGATCAGCTGCTTAAAGCCCAGGGAGGATTTTCCGCGGCTAGTCTTACGATTGATGCCCAAGGAAACGTCTCTCAAGTGGATGTGACCATCGGTCAATGTTACGTCGCCGCTGCCACGGTCACGTCGGCTGGCTCTGCGACGTCAGTACCCGAGCTTCACTGCGGTACCAGCAAATTGCATTCGTAGTTCGTTGGGATGAGGGCGCCTCTCCGCTGGGGGCGCCCTTTTCTATCAGTTAGTGAAGTTTAAGTTTTTCACTTCAGTTTCTTTAGGATTTTTCCGATAAGGCCAAGGAAGAGGACAGTGTTAAAAATAGGTCGGCCTGATGAAACTGAAAATACGAATCGAGACAAAAGGTGGCGATGTTAGGGAGCTAATACTCGATGGCAAAGACTCCTATTCGCTGGGAAGGGCCAACGCCGACATTAATCTCGACGAACCCGCTTGCTCCAGAGTCCATGCGCTTCTTTTCTCGGATTCCAGCGGATGCTTACAAGTGCGCGATATGGGAAGCAGGAATGGCACTAATTTAAACGGAAAGAAGATCGACGTCGCCGTTGTCTCCGTGGGCTCCTATTTGAAACTGGGGGCTACGAAGATTTATTTCGACGAGATCGCGATTAATGGAAAAGCTCCGGAAGTAAAACCCTCTGGTCCGGCGTCTTCCGTTTTACTGGGATGGCCTCATGCCATACGATCGATTCCCAAACAGAAGCTAGCACCTTTCGTTGATTACGTCGATGACGATGTGAAAAAGAAATCCATCCGCTTGCAGGAATTGGTAAAGAAGCGAAAAAAAAGCGGCTAATTCCGATCGCTTCTGCGAACATCCTCTCGTTGCAGGCCCAACACGGTTCCCGTTAATTTCTGACCCAATCCGATCGAAATAAAAAGCCCAGCACTTCCCCCGCCGATTAACGAACAAAGCATCAACTTAAATAAAGTCACTCCTGTTCCCGCAATTTCGTTTCCCATTAGCAAAGAGATGATGGCCGCCAGAAGGGGGATGGATCCCGTAAGAAGAGAAAAAAAACGAACGTAGCCAAGCGTATGCGAGAGATCTTCTCGTGCTAGCTCGTGCGGGTTGGGATCACCTTCGACAAAATTGAGATAAAGCGTATGGCAGACGATTTTTTGATGGAGCAGATAAGAGTAAGAAGAAGCTATCAGCCAGCTTAACAAGAAACACATGCCCAAATGTACGGCAGGCGCTAAGGCGATGGTTCCCGCAAAGCAGGAGATAGCCATCGGGTAGACCGCGATGCAAGGCAGCCACCCCAGAGTAGAGATCACAAGTCCGTACCGAGGTATTTTTACCAGCGCCTTTCTCGTCTTTTCTCTAAGAAGCGGCTGAGAGAGCAAACGATCGGGGGAGCGAAGCATCGGCATGATTCGCCAAAGTGCCCATATCCAAACCATGACCAATACCGCTTGGACGATGGGAAGATACGTCGCGTTGAGAGTACGAAAAATTTCCATTTGTGCGGCGGTCAATCGCATCGTTGCTACTCGGGAGTTGTAAAAGGTAGCCACTCCCGTAGCGATGGTTTGCGGAATGGCCCCCCATAAAGTCAGTGCGACTAAGGGATGCTTTAGCGAGGTTCTCGAAATCAGATCCTCCTTCGGCAAACTTCGTCGGACGCGGATAGCTTGACGGCAGCCGCGCAGCGCTTGCGCTAAATCTCGAGCTGTCGCAAAGCGATCGCCAGGCGAGGCGGCGGTAGCCCTTTCTAAGGTAACGCGTACGGCTTCGTTGATGGCACTATTTTCCAAAAATTCTTGAAGCACTCTACCCAAAGAGTAGATATCGGCGGGGCGGCCCACTTGTTTTACCAGGGACTCTCGCTCTTCACTTTCGAAAACGGCCCGTTGTTCGGGGGCCATGTATTCCCAGGTCCCCCCCATTCTTATCAACGCCTCTTCTTGGCTCCCCTTTATACTTATTGAGACGTTAAAATCGGTAAGGTAAGGCTTTCCGTAAGCCGTGAGTAAAATGTTTGCGGGTTTAACATCCAGATGAAGGGTTCCTCGTTCGTGCGCAAAGTCCAGAGCAAGAGCTAACTCTTCTCCTATCCACAAGACGGCCTCTTCCAAGCTTTGGCTTTTAAAGGTTTCCCGCTCGGCCAAAATATCTTGAGAGAACGTCTCTTTCCCACAATGGTGGCGAACAATTTCTAGGACGTCGGCGGCTCTTGCCGTGTTCGGAGGTAAAGTTTTTAGCTCTCCCAAAATGGTATCGAGGTTCGCACCCTCTATATACTGGACGTTGATCAAAAGAAGGCTTCTCTTCGAAATCCGTTCCGAGGAGTAGACTTTTACAATACTGTCGTGTTCCAGGCCTGCTAACGTTCGATCCTCTTCTCCAAAATCCCTGGATACTTTTAAGGCGACCAGACGATCGAGTGAGGTCTCTTGAGCCAAATAGACATCCGCAAAGGCTCCCTTGCCCAAATGACGGATAATGACAAAGTCTTGGATCTTTTGGCCGGGGGTGAGTAGTTCACGAACGAAGGCTTTGCCTTCTGTGGACGCGGGGAGATTTCGCCTATTTCTTGGCCGCCGGTTAGCAGGGGATTTGGGCATAGGGTGGTCAGACTCTCCGTAATCTTCTTTTCGGTACAATGGCCCTTTCCCTGTAACGGTCCGCATCATAAACAGTAAGCAAACAGGAACGGGGGTTTACACCCGCTCAAATATGCCTTTTACTACTGCAAAAGGAGTTTTAGTCATGTCCGACCAAGATTTGAAAGCAGAGCTAGAACGTTTAAGAGCGGAAAATAGTGCCTTAAAGAAAGGGGCTTCCCGAGGCCTCTCGCTGAAGGTGAGTGAGAAAGGGGCCGTGTCGGTTTACGGTTTGGGTAGGTTTCCGGTAACTCTCTATAAAGAGCAATGGCATAAATTGCTCGAAATGGCGGAGGACATTAAGGCCTTCATCTCGGCTAACGACTCATTACTAAAAACGAAAGTTGCGGCGACTCCTGCGAAGGACGAATAGCTATTACGACGGGCCGTCCCTCTAACTGGTGAAACTCTTCGAAAAGAAATTCGGAGCGGCCTTTATCTCCGAGGTTCCCTCGCAGCCAGGGGTCTATCGGTTTTTTTCGGAAACAGGGGCTATCATTTACGTCGGCAAGGCTAAGAACCTTAAACGCCGTCTCACTCAATACCGGGATGCTCGTCGAGGCAAGCGCCACCGAAAGATGAAAAAGGTGGTGAGGGAAGCGGTTCGTTTAGAATGGGAGCTGGCCTCCTCCGATTTTGAGGCCTGCTTGCGTGAGTTGAGGCTGATTCAGCAGCTGCGGCCACAACACAATGTCGCTGGGGCCTATGCTTTCTTATATCCGTTCATCGGCATTCGGTCGATCGATCAAGTCTCTTTCTGCTTCACCACTCAGCCCGAAAAATTTGAAGGGTACCAGTTCTACGGTGCCTTTCGATCTCGCGAAATTACCGGAGAGGCCTTTTTTTCCCTCATCCGACTATTGGAATTTGTCGGGCATAAGATGAAAAAGTCGGCGCGTGAGGATATTCCGGAATATTCCTATCTTTTTCACTTTCGAAAACTTCCTACAGGCTGGATGTCTTCGTGGGATAAATTCTTTCGAGGGGATTCCCCGCTGGTATTGGAAGAGTTAGTGCTTCGGCTTCTTCAAAATGCGGGGGCGCGGGCCAAAGCTTCCGACCTCCAAGAAAATGTGGATGCCTTGAAGCGGTTTTGGAAGCATGAGGCCAAACCATTGGGTCAGGCCATCCGAACGACTGGTTACGATAGCTATCCCGTTTTGCAAAATGAAAGAGATCCGCTTTTTCTTTCCTATCAACAAGAACGCGAATAGAATTTCATTCGTGAAATATCGAATCCTTGCCCTAACGGTTCCGGTGGTAATCGCCCTTGATCAATGGACTAAACATCTTATTTTGGCACATTTTCGCTTAGGACAGTCCCGACCAGTCATCAGTGGACTGTTCAATCTTACTTACGTTCGAAACTTCGGTGCTGCTTTTAGCTTCCTCAACGATGCGCCTCAGTGGTTTAGAGGTCCTTTTTTCATCGTCGTTCCGACGATTATTTTATCGGTGCTGACCTATCTTTTCATCAAGCTGACGGCAGGGAGGAATGCAGTCGCTTTTGCGTATAGTCTTATCGCGGGGGGGGCTTTCGGAAATATCATCGACCGACTTCGTTTTGGTTACGTGGTAGATTTTCTTCATTTCTACTGGGGCGTTCACTATTGGCCCATGTTCAACGTCGCGGATTCTTGTATCGTGGTTGGGGTTGGCATTTTGCTGATCGATTCTTTTCGCACTCCCGCAGAAAGTAATGCCGGGTGAACCTTCTTAATCAATGGAAAAAGATATCCAAATTTCCGGGCCATCGGTATTGGTTGTGGCTATTACTTAAAAAGAAAGTCCCTTACTCTTCCAATATTAAACCTGAAATTATCGCGTGGGAGCCGGGCAAACTTTCGTTGCGAATGAGAGAGCGGCGTTCGGTCAGAAATCATCTTCGATCCATTCATGCCGTGGCTTTAATGAATCTGTGTGAGCTGACATCGGGTCTCTGTTTGCTCTCCTCACTTCCCGATAACATTAAAGGAATTCCTACCAAGTTTTCCATAGATTTTAAGAAAAAAGCGCGTGGCTGGATCTCGGCCGAAGCGCAAGTGGTTGCGCCCGAAGTGAAAGAGAGGATATCTTTCCCCCTCACCGTGACCGTTAGGGATAGTACGAGCGAAGTCGTTTGTAGTGCTGAAGTGATTTGGGTGCTGCAGCCGGCTTGAGGGGTGAGAGTGACCTAATCCATCTTCTTGGCGTGGCGGAACGCTTCCCCAAGCCATGTCGAAGTCTCTTTCAGCTTCTGCTGGACCCAAGAGTCATTGGAAAGGCTGGGTTCTTCACTAGGAACATAGTTGGCGTTGTTATTGGCTTCAAGGGCAGAGGAGGGCCGTGGAAGGCGGCAAACTCCTGAAGGAGCAAAGGATAGTTCACGCAGGCTAGGAATATTGCTTTTATCCTGCGCCAGGGCTCTGGGAGAAAAAAGCTCTGTCTTATAGGCTTCCACCAGATTGGCGGCCAAAAGTTCCGTATAAAAATTTCGTCCCGCAAAACCCAGTCCGCCGTCCTCTTCCTTTAGAGCGACGAGTTGCGTTGCATTGGTTAATTGGTGAGATCGCAGCATTCGTGAAATGCGCCCCACGCCTGAATTGTAAGAGGTCACTGCAGTCCCCCAGTCGGGAAGAGCACGCCGCAATCTTTTGAGCATCTCCGCAGCGGCTTCCGTCTGTTGAATCGGATCCGACCATTGCCGCTTGTCGTGGCGATTGATGAGAGCGCGAGCGGTTGCCGGAATAAATTGCCATAGCCCCATCGCCCCAATTTTGGATCGGGCGCGAGTATTAAACGAGGACTCCACAAAGGGAATTTTTGCCAAGCTCTTAGGCAGGCCTTGCTTTTCGAATACCTGCTCGATGACGGGTAAGATCAATTCGGAACGCTCTAGGGCCGTCTGAAAGACGTCACTCTGCCCACTTTGCGTTCTAATATTGTCGACCAAAGGCTTAATGCTCTCGGGCGTTTCGTGTTGGCGTTGGGCTAGGAATTGCTTGAAAAGCATTTTGTCCATAGGACCCAAGGGAGACATCGAAGACACTTGAGCCGCCTCGCTTAGCGCCATGGCGAGTTTGGATTTGACCTCCGCTTCGATACGGCGCATGTGTTTCTCGGCTATCTGAGGCCGCTCCGTTCGGTAAAGCGGATTAAAATCTAAATAACCGTAAAGGATGCGAGGATCATCTCTATCGTGAACGATTCTCATTCTGCTCGTGAATTGAGAGTAGACTGTCGCCCAAAAAAGAACTCGATCTACCAGGGGCGGAGGAATGCGAAAGTCAGGTTCTAGACGACGGTTGGGATCCATGGCGAGTCGACGCAGCTCGGAGTAGCCGGCTTCCGGACGCCAAGCGGGGTGAAATACTTCCCAGATGACATTGCTATCTGGGGTATCGCTCAAAGGTGTCGCGTCATCCGAAACACCCAAAGAGGGCGTTAAAAGGATTATGCAAATTACTAGATGCAAAATTTTGGGAATGTATTTCCCTTTCATAAGTCCTGGCTCCTAAAAAAACAATGCGGGCCCTAAGCATGCGGGGATGTCGGCCAGGTCGTCCAAAAACGGATCCAAAAACGAGTCAAATGACTATTCTTTATAGTAATTTAAGACTATGACGGAATTGTGATGGAAACCGCACAATCGCAAAATGCCCCAAAAACTCAATGTCATCTCCAGGACTTTTCCAAGGCAGCAATAGGTGACCAAACATGAAAGGTAAGCGGCTTTTTAAGGCTATCGCGCTCAGTGGCTTACTCTTGCTGATCTATGCTTTCACATTTGTGCGAAGCTTGGGAGGGCCTTCTCTAAACTGGGATAGCTTCACCCTGGGTAAGGTGAAGTTTGACGGAAACGGGATTCCCACGATTGAAGCCGTGGAATGGAACCGGCTTAGTGAAATTCAGGGCTATGTCACGGCTTCGGACAGACTCTGGCAGATGGATCTCATGCGCCGATCGGCAGCGGGTCGACTAAGCGAATGGTTTGGGGCTCGTCCCGAATCCATCCGTTGGGATTTTCGGCGGAAAGAGGAAGATTGGGAAGGGGTTGCCGACAACGCCGCGGCCCAACTCCCTACAGAAGAAAAAGCGTTCTGCGAAGCGTATGCGCAAGGGGTAAATCGTTTCATTACGGAACATCCCCGACGGGTGGGGGTGGAATATTTCCTTCTAAGAACTTCTCCCGAACCTTGGAGCTGCCGAGATAGTTTACTTATTCTTTTGGCCATGGCTGAAAATCTCACTACCGGTATCGATAAAGATATTCTTCGTACGAAATGGAACCGATACCTAGATTCTGAATGGCAGAATTTTCTTTTTCCCAATGAACATCCCTGGAATATTCCGTTGTTTGGGAAAAAAAACGGGCGTCTCAGCACGCTCCCCAAGCTAAGGCACTTCCCACACGGCCACTCTCCGAAAAAGAAAAAACAGCCGGCCGTGAAAACGAAACCGTAGGCCAAGATGAGTCGGCGTTTGGAAGTAATGAATGGACCTGGCGCGGAGGAGGTCACCGTTTTTTGGCTAACGATCCCCATCTATCCTACAGCGTTCCGCAACTCTGGTATTCGGTGCGCCTTCGGATCTCCAGCCGCGAATGGGTAGTGGGAGCTTCTATTCCAGGGCTCCCCGGAGTGGTTCTCGGACGTAATCATGATATCGCGTGGGGACTGACCAATCTTCAAGAAGATATCGACGATCTCATCCAAGAGACATTATCCGCCGACGGAACCCACTATGCCCAAAATGGGAAATGGCTACCGATCGAAATCCGGCATTTTATCGTCAAAATAAAAGACGGTCCCGATCAGGCCGTGGAGGCGAAATTCACGCATCGTGGACCCTTGTTGCGATACATCGAGGGAGACTCCCATTACTACTCTAGGCAATGGTTGGCTTTTCGCACGGGAAATTTACGGCTTCCTTCGGCACAATTAAATCGCTCGACCGATTGGAATTCGTTTAACAAGGCTTTGGATGAGATGCGGATTCCGGCTCAGAACACTGTTTACATGGATAACCAAGGAAACTTGGGGTACCGCGCTTCGGGAGTAGGAATTAAACGCAAAGTCTCTGGTATGTGGGTGCAGCCCGCCGGAGTGGGCGATTGGGAGGGCGTGGAGTCTCCCGACGAACGACCTCGACTCTATCTTCCCGCAGATTCAAAAACACCGGAAGCTCCGAGCTTTATCGCTACGGCTAACCAACGCATCTATTCTGACGGTCGCCCCCAATACTGGAGCAGTTCTCAAAGAGAACAGAGAATCCGTACGGCACTTTCATTGCCGAAGACTTTCGAAAGAGAGGATATGGAACGGCTCCAAAGAGACACCTACAGCCGCTTTCACAAAGAATTACTGCGATGGATCGCTACTCATTCGACTCCTAAAGAAAAAATCGAAGAGAATTTACTTGCCCGTTGGGAAAAGTGGGACGGCTATGCCCTCGATGGGGCTGATACCTTTAGCGAAGCACTTCTGGCTGAGGAGATGTTTCGCGACCGACTACTCAATCGAGTGCGCGAAGCATTTCTCTCTAAAGAGGAAAGCTCACTTACCTACCATTACTGGTTAGAGAACGCTTGGATGGTATCGGTACTGGAGACGGAAAAGGGAACTTTGGCTTTTGGCGTCGAGGAAAATGATTTGGCCCAATCGAATCTTAGACTCTCTGGCGAAATACCGCCATAATGCGAATCGTGACTACCATCTTGCCAATGCATGGAAAGCGCAGCACCCGCTAGCTTCCATCCCCGTGATTGGCGGTCTGTTTTGCGTTCACGAATATCCTCAATGGGGCAACTGGGGATTGGTCCGGGTGGAAACTAAGAAATTTGGAGCGGGTATTCGCTTAGTCTGGGACATGAGGGATGCTCTTAATAGCACGTGGTTGACTCCGATAGGCCAGTCGGGACATGCGATGACAAAACACTACTCGGATTTTCAGAAGGCATGGTTCGAGCATAACGAGCCCATAAAGGTTTTTCCGAAGGAGTATGATTGGGGGCTTGGGGGGGCGAAGTAGAAATGGTGAGGAAAGGGTCTTAAATCCAAACAACAAGCTAAAGGCCAAAAGAAAAAACGCAAAACCCCAAAATAGGAATCGACCTTCCTCACCGTCTCTTCGGCACAAACTTCACCGCCACCGTCGGATCTTCCGGCCAAGCATGGCGCGGGTATTTTCTTCCGAGCTCTTTCCTAATCCTAGGGTACTCTCTCTCCCAAAATCCTTTTAAGTCCTTCGTCACTTGTACCGCGCGGTGGTTCGGTGCCAGCAAATGTATCGTAAGGGGAACCTTGCCATTAAGAAGGGACGGCCCCGTGCTCCAACCGAAAAAATCCTGTAACCGTGAGGCTACGAAAGGGTCACTGCCGATGGAATACACCACTTGCGATCGTCTTCCACTGGGCAGCAACAGAGAAGTGGGTACCAAGCGATCAAAAAGAGATTGCTGTTCGGAAGGTAGAATAGAAATCCAGGTCTCGGGTAGCCCCGCCGCTTTGGCCTCTTCCAAACTTAATTTGTCACGCAGAGGTCCTAAGAGACGATCGCGAACTTGTGGCCAGTCACTCGTTCCAAGATGTGAAGTCATCAGTAATAACCTTGCTATCCAAGATTCACACAGCTTCGCATCGGCTATGCGCGCAAGACTCAAGCAAAAACCCGAGGGATCTAGAGTCGTGATCTTTTCTTTATCTATATAAAGACCCTCTTTCAGCAATACTGAAAAGGTTTCCTCACTTGGCTTTGGAGTAGAGGAACTCTCGGTAAGGACCAGGTCACCGTATTTCACTTGGGAAGCAACTACGACTCTCTGTCGGGAGTCATCCCACGTAATGACGTCGTGTTCTTGAATCAACGAAGGTTCGGTATCGAGAAGCCAGTCTTCGTGAATCGCACAAACCGAACGCAGTCGAAGCGCCGATCGTTGTTGGGTTTGATGTTTCTGCTCTTGAATGTCCAAAGCAACAAAGAGTTCCGATTCCAAGATGATTCCTGACTCCACTACTCTGGCTGAACCACCGGAAGCAAAGACAACATCCACTTCGTGAGTCTTTCCCCGCGCGGCTTTACGTTTCTTTCCCACTCGATCGGGAAAGCTTGCCAGTACGCATTTCGCCAAATCCTCGTTCTGCGAATCAAAGCCACGGGAGGAAGGCTGTCGATTTTCAAACGCATTTAGGAATTGTTGTTTAAGGCGCTTTCCCGACGGCGGAAGATTGGTTTTGCGTGTTGCTTCAATCGCATCCATGCCTTCCCAGCTACCTTCCGAAAGCATTGCGGCAAGCGTAGTTCCCAAATCCAAGACGCCTCGTTGTTCGCTCTCTAGTAACAGGCGCGAAAGCCTTGGGTGTGCGGGAAAACCGACCATCGTTTTTCCCAAAGGAGTAAGATCCCCGTTCCGGGAAAGAGCTCCCAGTCGGTAAAGAAGAGTCTCAGCCCCTTCAATCGAAGCGAGTGAGGGGCGTTCTAACCAAGGAAATTGGGAAATCGATTTGATGCCTAAGGATTTTAACTCTAAAACGGTTTGGGAAAGATCCGCTCGCAATATTTCTGGCGTTTCAAATTGAGGGCGTCCTTCAAAATCCCCTTTAGGATAGAGGCGAAAGACTTTTCCGGGGCCAGTGCGCCCCGCCCGGCCCGCCCTTTGAATGGCACTTGCCCGGCTAACGGGCTTTGTGGTGAGAGAGGGAACGCCCGACCACCACGAATAGGAGGCGGATCGTTGAAGGCCACTATCGATGACAATTGATATGCCTTCTATCGTGAGGGAGCTTTCAGCAATATTGGTCGATAAGATCACTTTGCGTCGCGCTGATTTTTTGAGTGCCGCATCTTGCCGTTCGCGGTCCAATTCTCCATGCAAGACAAAAATATCAAGATCGTGGGAGCTACGAAGGGGCTGTAATAGATCTGACGATTTTAAAATGTCATTCATCCCCGGAAGAAAGACCAAAATATCTCCAGAGTTTTCGTCTTTAGGAATTTCACGTATTGCGGACATTAATGCCGCTTTGACAAGCTCCGCCAGAGGCTTGGACGAGGGGGAACTGAGATAGTCGATGTCGATAGGGAACCTGGGCGCTGCTACGGAAACGACGCAAGCGTTGTCCAAAAAGCCCGCTAGCGAAGTGGTGTCTAACGTCGCCGACATGACGGCAATCCTAAGATCGGGCCGCTGGTTCTTACGAAGGTGGGCCAAATAGCTAAGGGCGATGTCCCCATGGAGATGCCGCTCATGAAATTCGTCGATAAGAACACAACCCACTCGGGCCAATTGAGGATCCGTCAAGAGTCTGCGGATTAACATGCCTTCGGTAAGAAAAGTGACGCGAGTATTTTTCCCCACAACCTTTTCGAAACGAAAATGGTATCCGATGAAGTCTCCCACCGATTCTCCGCGCTCCCAGGCCACACGTCGGGCGGCAAGTTTTGCAGCGAGCCGGCGGGGCTCTAAAACCAAAATCTCTAGATCTCCCAGAAACGTCGATGCGAGAACAGAGGAAGGAATCCGGGTCGTTTTTCCCGATCCCGGAGAGGCTTCTACAATAACAGGCCGGTTTTCCTCTAGCAGCGTTCGAATAGCAGGCAAGTGCGAATCAATGGGCAGCGGAGAAAGCGACGGCCTCATTCGCAATCGACTAGTAGAAAGGTTTGTAAGTTACAAGGTAGACGGCGAAAGCAGAGGCGATGATGGTCGCCCACCAGAGCTTTCCCGACCAGGTAGGCTTTCGTAGAATAAGCGCCATTTCGGCCCCCAGAAAGATCCAAACCATTAACTTTCCCATAGCCCATAACGGGAAAATCCCGCCCAGCATTCCAAACCCTCCGAGAAGGACCAGTAGGAGTCCTATCCCGTGAGTGATGGCGGCGCGCTTTCGGACGCATTTTTCCAGTGGTGCGCCCGCAATGCGGACTAGCATTAAGCCGCCCAGCCCTAAAATGACCATAAAGAGGCCGGTTAAGTGGAGAATCTTGTAAGTAGTATAAGGAATCATTGGCAATTCATAACAGACTCCCCAAAAACTGTCATGCTCTTGAGCTAGTGGTGAGAATTCCAAAGAAGTTAGCCTGAAGCCGTCATTTTCTGATAAAACAGGCAAAAAGAGAGTGTGGATGTGGTGAAGTTAAAGCTCTTCCTTAAAAAGTGGATTCTCGTGTTGCTCTCCTTGGAGCTGGGATACGTTGTTCTTAGCGCCATTTTTTTGAATCTGGGAATTCTCACCCATCTGATTAATACCAACCCGCAAGAACTCAATATTAAGTACACGTGGGCTATCTCTCCGTTACCGGGATTGGCTTACGTTAGGGGCATCGGATTTCGGGTTCAAGACTCCAATGTCCAACTCTACGGCCGTCTCGAAGACACCTTTCTCATTGTTTCGATACCGGATCTTTTTCACCGCGAGTTCGTGGTGCGTCGTTTGGATTCCGACAAACTCCATTTTTTCTTTCGTTTCCGGCGTAAGCCCGAGGATCTGGCCCGTTTAGCTAAAGGAGTATTACCGGAAATTCCAGGAATACAGAGCGCGGAAAAACCGACTCACCAAAAGCCAAACGACCCCAACGCCGTAGATAGACGCTGGAGGCTTTTCTTACATAATGTGAATATCGAGCGAGCATCGGAAATATGGTTCGATCGGTACCATTTTATCGGGGATGCCCGGGTGGAAGGTGGCTTTTACCTCAAGCCCTCGCACGCCTTTGAGGTGACTCCCGCCGTCTTGGAAGTGAAAAGCGGCAAGGTGATGGGAGACAACACCGAATTTTTTGAGACAGTGACAGGCACCATAGACACCCACATTCTTCGCACCAACACCACTGACGGCGAAGAAGATCCCATCGCTCCCCATATTTCCGGCCGAGTCGATTTGCGAGCGAATGTGAAGAGCATCTCTCCTTTAAATGCATATCTCACGGATGTGAAATGGTTACGAGTCTCGGGAGGCGAGGGACATGTCGATATCGATGTGGATGTTAAAGCCGGAGAGATAGGCTCTAAAAGTGCTATCGAGATTTTCTCCAAAAACATTAAAGCAGACCTTTGGCGCCAGCGGGCAGTGGGGGACGGGTACGTCCATTTACAAATCGTCGAGGGAAAGAAACGCAAAGGGCTTTTGAAATTTGAGCTGGATAAATACACTCTGGGCGGAAACGACCCTGAAACTAAGGCTCTCGTAAAAGGCGCTGGGTTAGCCGTTTTATTGGAAGGTTCGGAACCTAAGATTGATACTGTACTCAAATGGGAACGCGCCCACGTTCGCATTCCCCACGCCGACATAGAGAACTTGGCCTATCTCAATGACTTTTTGCCCGCGGGAGCGGGGCTTAAGGTAGTCGAAGGGAATGGAACTTTAGATGCCAACTTCTCGGTCGGCGGTGACGAAGATGACGCGGGTACGATTGATGTAGAGGCTTCCCATGTGAAGGCTCGAGTTTCAGAACGCGAAATTCAAGGAGGGCTCACCGTCCATGTAGATCTTAACGGTGGGAATATCGAACGCAAACATGTCCGGGTGAAAAAAGCTACGATCGACTTAAAAGCGATAGCGCTAAAGGGGGCTGAACAAAATTGGTGGGCGAATGTTCAATTGACCGATACTCATTTTGATTGGGCGGGTGCCACCGAGGTCCGAGGCAACATCGATATTACGGCTAAGAATGCGAAACTTTTTACGACTCTTTATCTTGCGAAGAAAGACAAGCCTCTCTCCAAAATGGTAGCGAGCCTGCTTGAATTTCCGGGCCTTAGAATGGCCATGGAGGCCAGACTTGGCGCCGAAGGATTTTCATTGCGTTACGTAGACGCGGATTCCAAACGGGGTAAACTTAAAGGTTGGCTTTTCAAGCGGGGAGATCAAAAGCGTGCCATGGCTTTAGTGGAAGTAGGTCCCGTAGCGGCTGCCCTAGATGTAGATGGGGGAGAAACTCGGTTGATCATTAATGACGCCATTAAGTGGTACCGTACTCACTCCGCTAAAGGACTTGCTCAAGCCGCTGAATAACAGAAAGTATCAGAAAGTATCCGTTACCTCCATTCGCGTCGAGGAAACGCTGGAGGTAACGGATACCTCGGTCGGGGATTGGGATTAGGGGAATTGAAGATAGCTCTCGGTTTTGGTCGGTGAATTTAACGCTAGAACACTTAGCCATTGTAAATGACGGGATGAGTAAAAGTATCTTACTGCTTTCTCAGGGGCTGGTGCCGCCTGGGAAAGCGGATACCGCGAAAGTAAAACCTTCTGGAAAATCAGGTGCTGAAACGGAGCTTCCTTCCTATAAGGCGTCATTGGAGCGATATCGGGAGCGGGTTTGGAAAGAGGCTAAGGACAGAAATTCCAAAACGACCCATGCCCATCCCTGGTTTGGCCCTCTCGACGCCTTTCAATGGCATTGTGTAGCGGCTATTCATCAAGGCACCCATCGCAGACAGATCGAGGCTGTCATTAAGGGTCTTCAAGGGCCTTTAGAGGACGGCCCGGGCGGAGTATACTAGCCCGATGACAAAAGTCGGTGAGCTTTTCATTTTAGGTTTCCGAGGATTTGAGCTTCCCCCGTGGATGAAACAATTTTCGGAAAAGTATTCGCTAGGCGGAGTGATTCTGTTCGATTTTGACGTTCAGACAAAGACTTACCGAAATAATATTGAATCCAAAGAGCAGTTAAAACGGCTCTGCGAGCAAGTCCACTCTTTGCCCTCTCATCCTTTAGTGTACGTCGATCAAGAAGGGGGAAAAGTCAGGCGCCTAAAAGAAGGCCTGGGATTTGCTTCTTTGCCCTCAGCCAAAGAGTTTGGATTACTTTCCGATAGCTCGAAGCGTGAAGTTTTAGAAAAAAGTTTAGCCGAGATGAAAGCTCTTGGCATTGATGTGGTGCTAGCCCCCGTGGTGGATTTGGATCTTAATCCCCGAAACCCCGATATAGGAGCTATAGGGCGCTCGTTCTCTTCTGACCCCGCCGTGGTTCGCAAGAACGTGAAAATGTGGAGCGAAGTGGCAACGACCCACTCCCTAAGCCTTTGTCTGAAACACTATCCCGGCTTAGGGGCGGCCACGACGAATAGCCATTTGGAACTAACTGACCTCACGGGAACGGTGAATGAAGCGCAGCTCGCTTTGTTTCGGGAAGAGGCTCCCAAGATTCCGGGGGATGCTATTTTGATTAGCCACGGCCTGGTGAATGATTGGGATCCCGGGGTGCCTGTTTCCATGTCCTTTCCGGTATTACAGAGTTTAAGAACGAGATTGCCCAACACGCTATTTCTTTCCGATGATTTACAAATGCAAGGGCTTCAAGCCCGATTTTCGTCGGGCGAAGCGGTGATCAAAGGAATTGGCGCTGGGTTAGATTCCGTTATTATCGGAAATAATCTTATCGATGAACAAGACAAAGCGTTCACTTTCGCCGATTCCCTTTTGTCAGAGCTGGAAAATGACAAACTTCTGGCCAAGCGAGTGGAAGAGTCGATTGCCCGAGTTAAAACGAGGAAGAAGCGTTAAGAAAGATGAAGCTAAATAACTCTCACGAAGTCAACTTTGACGGCCTAGTAGGCCCCACTCATAACTACTCAGGCCTTTCCTTCGGCAATATCGCATCGGTAAAGCATAAAGCGAGCGTCTCCAATCCCCGCGAAGCTGCCTTGCAAGGACTCGCCAAGATGAAAACGCTTTTAGATTTGGGGCTTCGTCAGGCGGTCTTGCCGCCCCATGAACGTCCCAATATCGCCATGTTAAGAGGTCTCGGATTTTCCGGCGATGAGGCTTGTGTGATCCGGGAAGCTTCTCAAAAGGCTCCTGAAATTTTTACTTCCGTCTGTTCGGCCTCCGCGATGTGGACGGCAAATGCGGCGATCGTGACTCCGAGCCAGGACACTGCCGATCGCAAGGTTCATTTCACTCCGGCTAACCTAAACAATAAGTTTCACCGGTCTTTTGAACATCAAACAACCTCACGAGTCTTGAAAGAGATCTTTTCCGATCCCCAGCATTTTGTCCACCACCCGGCCTTAGCCCAAGGGCCTTGGTTGGGAGACGAAGGGGCCGCTAACCATACGCGTCTATGTCTAGATCACGCCGCTAAAGGAGTTCACTTTTTTGTTTTCGGAAAATATGCTTTTCGAGCGGGTGAAGAACCCAAGAAATTTCCTGCCAGACAAACCTTCGAAGCCTCACAGGCGGTGGCACGTCTGCATGGGATCAAAGAGGAGCAAGTCGTTTATGGTCAGCAAAATCCCGCTATCATAGACGAAGGCGTTTTTCATAACGATGTCGCTGCCATGGGAAATGAAGAGCTCTATCTTTATCACGAAAACGCCTACGAAAATTCCGAAAGTTTAATGAACGAATTGAAGCGAAAATTCTTGTCCATTACCGGGTCTGAATTGAAATTAATTTGTGTTCCTGAAAAGACAGTTCAGGTTAAGGATGCCGTTAGCTCTTACCTTTTTAATTCTCAATTGGTTTCGTTACCTTCGGGGAAGATGGCAGTCATTGCGCCCGAAAATTGTCGAGAGAGTTCTAGCGTCAAAGCATTCTTAGAAAGCCTCGAAAAGGATCCCTCCATTCCTGTCTCACAGATCCGCTATTTCGATCTGCGCCAAAGTATGAGTAACGGAGGAGGACCGGCGTGCTTAAGATTGCGGATCGTTCTTACGGAAACCGAATATGGAAAAGCGCACTCGGGCTGCTACCTTTCAGAGAAACGTTATCACGAGCTGACTCAGTGGGTAAAAAAGCATTATCGGGATCGATTAAGCCCAGACGATTTAGCGGACCCTAAGCTTTTGATTGAAGTGCGGACCGCTTTAGATGAATTGACTCAAATTTTGTCTCTAAAATCTATCTACTCATTTCAAAACTAGGAGGAATAGGATGCTTCTCGATATTGGATTACTTTTGCTCAGAGCCGGATTTGGAGGAATGTTGGCGTTAGGCCACGGGTTACACAAGCTTTCTCATTTCTCAACGATTGCTCCTAACTTTCCCGATCCCCTGCATGTAGGAGGGACGGCTAGCTTGGCACTCGCGGTTTTTTCGGAAGTTTTTTGCTCGTTGTTTGTTGTCCTGGGCTTCGCCACTCGTTGGGCCGTGATTCCCGTGGTTATTACGATGGCGGTCGCTTTTGTGATTGTCCATGCAGGAACCTCTTGGGCCGATAGGGAGTTGGCGTTCGTCTATGGCCTGGCCTTTTCCGTTCTCTTTTTCACTGGCCCAGGACGGCTCTCGTTAGATTCGATACTGGGATGGATAAAAAGGTAGCGCGTTGCACGATTGCCAACTCCTCCATGCAGTGAGAAAAAACGGAAATGATTAAACTTTATTATCGTTCTCGCACCCGGGCGTCTCGCCCGCGATGGGCTCTCGAAGAGCTCGGACTTCCTTATGAACTGGTGACGGTAGACAGAACTTGGGCGAATGCGCCTGGAAGTGCCTATCTTAAGATCCATCCGCATGGCGCGGTCCCGGCGCTGACTGATGGCGAACTAGTCATGCACGAGTCGGCCGCCATCTGTCTCTATCTGGCCGATCGGTATCCAGACAGGAAATTGGCGCCCAGTGTCGACTCCAAGGATCGGGGTAGCTACTACCAATGGATCCTCTATACTATGACGACAGTCGAGCCCGAGTTGATGAAGATCTTTATGAACACCGTGATGCTTCCCGAAGGCGAGCGTTCTGCCGTGGGCGCGGAAGAGGGCAAGAGAAATTTCAGAGCAACCGCGTCGGTCTTGACCGAGGCTTTGACGGACAAAGAATTTCTGTTGGGAGCCCAGTTCACGATGGCGGATATTGTCGTGGGTTCGATGCTGGGGTGGGCGAATTTCATGGGGCTCACGGGGGATTATCCTGTCCTCAAGAAATATTACGACCGATTAGCGCTTCGTCCGGCATACCAGCGAAGTCAGGCTGAGTAATAGCCTATTGATCTACAGGTTGCCGCATCGCCCTTTCGGGCTTCTCGCAATGACAAATCAACAGTTGTCATTGCAAGAGGATGTCCGTCTTAAGGCAATACTTTAGACAAGACTCTCGACAGTGACCAACGAAGCCGCTTTGGCGGCGATCTTACGCGCTTGCTTCGTGGAAGTGGCGGTCGCAAGCGCGACACCCATGCGGCGAAACTTTCTGGCGTCAGGCTTTCCGAAGATTCGGATTTCAGTATTTTTGATCGCCAGTGCCTTTTCCAGCCCGCGATAACCCACGTGATTCGCCTCTTTCGTCGCGAGAATGACGGCCGAAGCGGAAGGGCCTCGGTAATTAATCTGTGGAATGGGTAGACCCAAGATAGCTCTGACATGAAGATCAAACTCGGAGAGGTCTTGGCTAATCAAAGTGACCATGCCGGTATCATGAGGGCGGGGAGAGAGTTCGGAAAAGATAACTTCGTCACCACGGACAAAAAATTCCACGCCGAAAAGGCCCGCTCCTCCCAAACGAGTCGTCACCTTTTCCGCCATCGCTTGGGCTTTCTTGAGTGCCGACCGGCTCATTCCTGCCGGCATCCAGGACTCCTGATAATCCCCGCGCTCCTGTCGATGCCCGACTGGGTGAACAAACAGAGTTTTGCCTTTGCGCTGTCGGATGGTCAGTAACGTAACTTCGAGATCAAAAGGGATGAACTCTTCTACGATAATGCGATTTTGATCCCCGCGTTTTGCTTCGCAAGCATAGCTCCATGCCTTTGAAATCTCTTTCGCCGATCGAACGACCGATTGCCCTTTTCCCGAGGAGGACATCACGGGTTTCACCACCATGGGGTAGCCGATCTTCGAAGCTTCGCTGAGAAGTGCCGCTTCGCTCTCGGCGTATGCGTAAGCAGCGGTACGAAGTCCTAATTCCTTGGAGGCCACTTCTCGAATGGCATCTCGATTCATCGTTAGATGTGCGGCTTCCGCGGTGGGAACTACAATGATTCCCCGCTTCTCGAATTCTCGCAGTTTCTCGGTTCGAATGGCTTCTATTTCAGGAACGATGAGGTCCGGCTGGTGCTTAAAAATCACTCGCGAAAGTTCAGCGCCATCCAGCATGTTGATGACTTCCCATTCGTCAGCGACCTGCATGGCGGGCGCCCCTGGGTATCTGTCGACGGCGATGACGTATCTGCCCAGTCGTTTGGCCGCGATGACGACCTCTTTTCCGAGTTCGCCGGCTCCCAGGAGTAGGATTTTCTGGATTCGGTCCGTCTTTGTTGCTTTAGCTTTCACCGCACCTGATTACCTCGGTCAGGGGGAAGTTACAAGCGGGCAAAAAAAAGGCCCCCATGTAAGCGGGCCCTGAAACTAATCGAGGAATAAGAACGGATTAGTGAGCGTGGTTGTGATCGTGTTCGTGATCTTCGCCACAACACTCTTCTTCCTTGAGATCCTCTTCGGTGGCTTCCCGGGCTTCGGTAATTTCCACGTCAAAGAAAAGGTCCGTACCTGCCAAAGGATGGTTGCCGTCTACTTTGATGGTATCGGTCTTAAGCTCCATTACCGTGAAAATGCGCGCAGGGCTATTGGGAGTGGTTAAACGAAATTGGTCTCCCACTTCAATCGTTTCGCCGGGAGGAAATTGGCTTTTGGGAATGTCCATGATCAAGCCGTCTTCGTAATCTCCGTAAGCGTCGCAGGCTTCGATCTTTACGTGTTTCTTGTCCCCTAGCTTAAGCGATTTCAACGCGGCTTCGAGACCTGGAATAATTTGGCTTTGGCCTTCAACGTAACTTAGCGGATCACTACCCGTGGAGTCGTCGAGAGTTTCGCCGTCCTGGTTTTTCAAAACGTAATGAAAAGA
Organism: uncultured delta proteobacterium; assembly: GCA_963778115.1. GTDB lineage: Bacteria > Bdellovibrionota > FAC87 > UBA2466 > UBA2466 > JBBQIT01. The sequence goes on along the minus strand of CAVZSV010000007.1, from coordinate 376,642 downwards.
GATTACCCGATTTTTCATTTGGTCTCCTAAGCTGAAGTTATCGTAACTAGAAAAGCTAAAGCATTATCCTAACTCAGGCAGAGGTAAGAAGTCAGTGGATTATCTGGCGAGAAGTGTAAAAAATCCGCTTAAGCTGGCAGCTAAAGAGCCGTGAGAGGCATGCGAAGACGAAGCATGGGTAGGAATCGATAGGCTTAATCCCAGAAGGAAACTCAGTACGGCGATCAACTTGAGAAGCTCTCGAGTCAACATAACGAGTGCTCCTTTCTTGTTTAAAGTCACAAATACGAGCCCGGCTTTAACAGTCCCTTGGGACTGGGCCAACTCTTGGACCCAACGTCTTATTGCAAAAGCAATGCGGATGCTAGCTTTTTATCGCTCATCCAATATGTTTTTTTTATAAGTACGAGGTGCTGGTAAACGGTTTGTCACTTAACCTTCACAAATGGTCTCAAAGTGGAACCTAATCCGTCAACAGGCACCGTTTCCAGCACGGGGAAACTCCACTCTTGGGATGCGGAACAATGCGGCAAGAACTGGAATTAGGCGGAGTGGCCTTCAAACTCCTCGATAAGAGGGACGATTTTGTCCCGGGGAACGGAGTAGGGAAAATGGCCGTACTGAACCTTCACCATTCTCTGGGGAGAGAAATCTAAGCGTAGCTGTTCTATCGACTCAAAAGGGATGTAAGGATCGTCTGTGGAAGCGATGATCTGAATCGGGGATCGAATCAGAGGCTTTCCGCCGTACCCCATAAACTCATCAAGTCCAAGTTTGGAAAGCATTTTGTCGGCGAGACTATAAGCAATAACCAGGCGATTCATGGCTCGAATTCGAGGCAGATACTCTTTCAACCTAAGATCGACGTGTCCCCCGCAAGACTCTACCTCTTTTATGGCTCGGCTAAGCGTCATTAACTGAATGCGAAAGGGGATGGGCGATTTAAAGATGTCTAGTCTGCGAAAAGCTCCGTTGAACAAGGTGATCTTAACGTCGGGAGACTTTCCTTTTCGCTGTAAGTAAAGCAGCGCTAGCAGCGTTAGAGGAACGCCAAAATCGTGGCATACGATCGAGGCTGGCTCAAACGCAGTTATCTGATCGGCTACGTAGCGGGACATTGTCTTCAGATCGGAAGCGTCGGTATTCTCAAGAACTTCGAGTAGCGGAAGGATTCTTTGCCCCTTATGCTTTCCAAAGAAAGCTTCCCAAGGTTCGGGGGGGCAGGGTAGGCCGGTTACCACAAGTCGTTTCATGCGAAAGATGTACCATGCAATTACGGATTAATCCTCAAGGATTAATCCGTAATCCTAATGATACCTAGAAGCCAGAGTTTTAGCGTACAGCGGCTGAAGTCTTTCGTATTCTTGATGCCCGTCCCCTAAAAGAACTAGGTCGATTCCTAAGCGGTTCGCCACTTCAATGTCGTGATCGGTGTCACCCACCAGGATTATTTTCTCTGGGGCAATATCGATCTCGCGAATTAGCTCTAGTCCCCGCTCTATTTTGCTAACGGCGTAGTGGTCCGAAAGGCCATAGATATGTTCGAAATTATCTTCGATTCCGTGAAGGGCGGTAAGCTCGCGCAATTGGGTTTCCCGAGCCGCGGAGAGAATCGAACAGGTTTTTCCGGAGGATCTAAGCGATTCTAAGAGTTCCGTGACTCCTTGGAAGAGTAAGCAGGTGGGGGCAGCCTCCCCGTAATCGGAAATAAACTCGGCGGCTAGAGTTTCAAACGGAGTTTTCTCAAAATCAAATCCGATAGTGCGGTAGTAATCCATAACGGGAAAGCGAAAGTGCTTTCGGTAGGTATCCCGAGTAATTCGGGGGTGCCCGTATCGCTGAAGAAGCGAATTGATGACGTCCACACAAACATCGACATCATCCAGTAAAGTACCGTTCCAATCCCAGATGACATGTTGTTTGGATTCGAAGTGCTTTTCTAGGTTGTGCATATAAAAGATCGTACGGTTGGCGGACGTACGTGTCAATTTGTCCCAATGTCTTCGTTCCAAAGATCGGGACGGTCTAAGATGAAACGTTTCATAAGTTGGATGCAATCGGGGTCGTTGGTCACCGTAAGTGAAACGCCGCGTGATCGTACATAGAGTTCGGGTCCTTGAAAGGTTTGATTCTCTCCGACGATAATGCGGGGAATTTTGTAGAGCAGAGCGGTTCCGCTGCACATGTCGCAGGGAGACAGCGTGCTATACAATGTTGCCTTCTGGTAATCGGAGGGCTTTAAACGGCCGGCATTTTCCAAGCAGTCCATCTCGGCGTGCAAAATCGCACTTCCTCGCTGCACGCGCCGGTTATGACCTCGCCCCACGATCTTGTTTTCGATTACTAGGACCGAGCCTATCGGAATTCCACCTTCCTTTAATCCCAACTTCGCTTCGTCGATCGCCACCTGCAAGAAAGGATCTTTCATGAAAATAATTATAAACGGAGCGCACTTCTCACCCTACTAACTACTTTCTAATTTTAATTTTTAGACGCGAAGCGTCTTGGGGCGATACGCCCCAGAAATTGGGGACATACGGTTCAGATCGGGGAATAATGCCCCAGGTTAACGGCGTCATCCCCTTGATTTCAATACGTTTTTCTTGGCATCCGCTTTGCTTTGTTATACGAGTGAAGTTAACCAAACACGCTATTTCGATAGCGAGTATTACGAGGAGGTTCCATGAAAACAGCATTGATTGCTCTAGTTCTTGGCTTATTCACTTTCGCCACCGTCGGCAGCGCCGCCGATGCCGTGAAGTCGTCCAAAGGTGTGAAAGTCGCTACTAACGACTCGACCACCCCCACGAAGAAGAAGAAGCATGCCAAGAAGTCTGCTGAGAAAAAAGAAGAAGGTAAGACTGAAGCTCCTGCCGATAAGAAGGAAGCTCCTGCTGCCGAGACGACGGCTCCTGCGACCAAGTAATTTGTCGCTGGTAAATAAGACTGCATTCGTGAAGGGGAACTCGATTTCGAGTTCCCCTTTGCTGCTTAAAGACGGTCAAAGATAACGTCCCCGAAAATTAAAATCGAAATCGACATTGCGCTGTTTCCCTTTTAGCGTTTAGCTTTCGTCCCTCAGCGTTCAGAGGAACTTTCCAGAGGAACTTTGATGCCACGCGCCGCACGTCTCGACATTCAATCGAAGATAGTCTTGGTGCTCGTGGCCGTTATTCTTCCCACCTATCTCTTAGTTACCGTCGTCCAAAATAAGCTGACCCATCCTCTGCTAGAAGAAGATCTTCGCCAGTTGGGTATCAGCACGGGGGAAGCACTCGCCGCTCAGATCGTGAGCAATCGATTACTGCAATCGTCAAATCCAGGGCCTGAACTCGAGCGAAATATTTTAAATCGCCTTTACTACCAACCGAGCGTCATTCGTATGGACGTCTTTGTGGGAGACGGATCGGGAGCACTAAAGCTTATCGCCTCTAGTGTGGAGGACGATCCGAGTATCGCCCCGCCCACCGTGACGTGGACCGATCAGCCGATTAGCGAATTTGTAGATACCGACGAAGGGGTGCCCAATTGGAAAATCATAGTCCCCATTAAACAAGCGGCCAAATCCAAGAAAACTCCTCCCAAGGTTTTGGGAGTCGTGCATCTTTTAGTCTCCACTCGAAGTGTCGATCGGGTTTTGGGCACTTTCTGGAAAGTTACGGGGCTCGCCGCCGCCGTTAACGTAGTTCTCTTGATTTTCATTCTGAACTATTTCTTGAGAAAGACGATCATCAACGAAAAATTACTCCGACAGGCCGAGAATCAAAACTTACAACTCTCAGAGCAACTTCATGAAGCGCAGCGCCATATGATGAACGTAGAGAAATTGGCGGTGATGGGAGAGCTCACCGCCAATTTTGCTCACGAAATAGGAACTCCTCTTAATGCTATCGGTGGTCATCTCCAACTTTTGAAAGAAGAACTGGGAGAGTCCGCCGCGGCGGGAGCCGGTAGGGTCTCTAGGAAGGAAGATAGGATCGATATTATTAGCGGGGAGCTAACTCGGATCGAGCAGATTGTGAAAGGCTTTCTCCAAACCACCTCGAAGCCCACTTCTCAAAGGCAGCTCGTAGATCTGAACTCGCTCGTGGATCAAACGATTGGAGTGGTTCGGCCAAGGCTAGATGGCATTGGAGTGGAATACAAACCTTCTCTGGAACGCTCCATGGGACCGGTGCGAGTGGTTCCCACCGATATCGAACAGATTCTGCTTAACCTTACCAATAATGCTTTGGATAGCTTACAGAGCAAGAAAGCTACGGGTGCCAATCGACTGATGCTTGAAATTTCAAGCCGAACTCGGCGTGAGGGGGGCCAGGAATGGGCGGAATTAAGTCTTTATGATACGGGAACCGGAATTAAAAAGAGTGATCTTAAAAATGTGATGAAGCCTTTTTTCACCACCAAACGTCCCGGCGAGGGAACGGGGTTAGGACTTACTATTTGCCATCAACTGGCCAGCAAGTATGGTGGTGTGCTAGAAATTACCTCTAAAGAGGGGGCGTGGACAGAAGTGAAACTTAAAATCCCCTATCGAGCGAACGTATGAAGCTAAAACTTCTAATAGTCGACGACGATAAAGTGACCCGAGATCTCCTGGGTGAAATCTTTGAAAGGGAAAACTATGAGGTTTCCCAAGTCGAAAGCGGAGAGCAAGCGCTTAAGATCTTTAAGCGCGAAGAGTTTGCGATCATTTTGTCAGACATTCGGATGCTCGAAGTGAACGGGCTAGAGCTACTCACTCAATTGAAAAAGTCCGGTTCCCACGGCGTTGTTATTCTAATGACCGGCTTCGGTACGATGGATGGTGCTATCGAAGCTATCCAGAAAGGGGCTTTCGATTACATTAGCAAGCCGTTCAAGATTAACGAACTCAAAGCGGTAGTTGGACGAGCCGCCCGTCATTGGGACACGATGAGCCAGCCCGCAATGCAATCGCTTCCGGGAGTTCATTTTGCGGAAAAGACTCTGATCGGAAAGTCGCCTCAAATTGTCGAAGTCTATAAGACGCTGGCTAGGGCCGCCATGGCCAGTAGCAATGTGCTCATTAATGGTGAAAGTGGGACGGGAAAAGAGTTGGTTGCCCGGGGGATTCACGACAATGGTCCTAGGAGAAACAAACCATTCGTCGCCGTTAACTGTGGGGCCCTTGCGGAAAATTTGTTGGAATCAGAACTTTTCGGTCACGTGAAAGGCGCTTTTACCGGAGCCGTAGCATCAAAGGCCGGTCTTTTCGAGGACGCGAACGGGGGAACGATTTTCTTAGACGAGATCGGCGATATCACTCCGGGGCTACAAGTAAAATTGTTGCGAGTGCTGCAAGAAGGAGAGTTTAAACCCGTAGGAACCAATGAAGTTCGTAAAGCCGATGTCCGAGTCATCGCCGCGACCCATTTTAACCTTGAGACAGCGGTTAGAGAAAATCGATTTCGCGAAGACCTTTATTATCGGCTTAAAGTGATTTCGATTGAATTGCCTCCCTTAAGAGAACGTATGGGAGATCTTCCTGAACTAGTGAACCATTTTGTAAACCGCTTCTCGGAAAGGACCGCAAAAAAGATCTCACATATTTCGGATGAAGCTATGACGTTGTTAACGCGCTATTCGTGGCCGGGAAATATTCGAGAGCTTGAGCACGCTATCGAAAGAGCCGTCGCTATGACACGCACCACGGTGCTTTATCCCGAGGATTTCCCTTCGGAGATCAACCAGGGACAGGCGGGTACGACGGGTACCGATGCCGTTTTGCCGACAGCCGTAGCTAACAACGTACTTGTCGCTGAAGACGGTTCTCGAGTTTTATTGGAGGAGGTGGAACGGGCTCATATTCTGAAAGTTCTGGAAGATTCAAACTGGAACAAATCGAAAGCAGCGACGTTGCTTGGCATCGACAGAAAAACCCTCAGTCGAAAAGCGCAGCGTTATCAAATTCCTCTAACGAGGAAGAAGATGACTTAGCCTTTTCCCTTTCTTATAATTCTGACCTCATTTTGGAGAAAACCTTTGCACGCACTTCCCATTATGGTGGCTGTTCTTTGTGTTTTGGCAATTGCTTACCGCTATTACAGCGCTTTCATTGCAGCAAAAATCTGCGTCCTTGATGATACCCGCACGACTCCGGCGGTGAGATTTAACGACGGTCACAACTATCATCCCACTAATAAATGGGTTTTATTTGGTCACCACTTTGCTGCGATCTCAGGCGCTGGCCCTCTTATTGGTCCAGTCCTCGCAGCCCAGTACGGATACCTGCCGGGCTTACTGTGGTTGGTGGTGGGAGTAGTTTTAGCGGGAAGCGTTCAAGATTTTATTGTGCTGGTCGCTTCGACCCGTCGCGATGGCAAGTCTCTCGTTGAAATTGTGAAAGCGGAAATTGGACCCTGGGCCGGAGTTGCCGCCGGTATTTGTGTACTGTTCGTGTTGATCATAGCCCTTGCGGGTTTGGGGATTGTGGTCGTTAACGCTCTAAGCGAAAGTTCTTGGGGCGCCTTTACGATCGCGATGACTATTCCGATAGCACTTCTGATGGGTTTATATTCCTGTCGGTGGAGAGTGGGAAAGATTGGGGAAGCGACGGTCTTAGGAGTCATCGCCCTTTTGGCCGCGGTCTATTTCGGAAGAGTTGTCGCGCAGTCGAGTTTTGCTTCCTATTTTTTACTAACGAAAAATCAGGTCACCGTCGCCATTGCGGCTTACGGATTTGTGGCGTCTGTCCTTCCGGTATGGCTTCTTTTGTGCCCCAGAGATTATCTATCTTCGTTCATGAAAATTGGAACCATTGCACTGCTGGTCCTGGGGGTGTTGTGGGTTAATCCGGAAATGAAAATTCCTGCTCTGACCCAATATATTCACGGGGGCGGCCCCATCATTCCGGGAAAGGTATTTCCGTTTGTTTTTATTACGATCATGTGTGGAGCGGTTTCTGGCTTTCATGCGTTAGTCTCGTCGGGAACGACTCCAAAGATGATCGCCAAAGAAGGTGACTGTAGAACTATCGGTTACGGGGCCATGTTGATAGAGGGGCTAGTAGGAGTCGTTGCACTTATTGCCGTTTCCAATATTGCTCCGGGTGACTATTTCGCTATCAATGTGTCACCGCAAAAGTTTGAGACGCTAAGAGTATTCGGCTATCACATCGAAGAACTTCCGGTTTTGGAACAGCAAGTGGAAGAGAAGGTTCAAGGGCGAGTGGGAGGCGCGGTTTCGCTTGCGGTGGGAATGGCAAAGATCTTTAGCAGCATTCCGGGTCTTAGGAGTTTGATGGCGTATTGGTACCACTTCGCCATTATGTTTGAAGCGCTTTTCATTTTGACTACGATCGATACGGGAACTCGAATTGCGCGATTTATTCTTCAGGAATTTTTTGGAAGGGTCTATGCTCCTTTGTCCAAAACGGATTGGATGCCCGGGACAATCGTGACTTCGCTGCTTACCGTTTTGGGATGGGGTTACTTTATCTGGACCGGAAGCATCTCCACCATCTGGCCCATGTTTGGTGTCGCCAATCAGTTGATGGCAGTCATTGCGTTGTGCGCCGGGACGACCATTATTCTAAATTCGAGTCGAGCAAAGTATTTCTGGGTGACCTTCTGCCCGATGGTATTTGTGGCGACGACTACCATTGCGGGTGCCTACGAATTGATGGTGACTCAGTTTTATCCGTGGTCTCAATCGACCAATTCGGGCGAATCGTTTCGAGGAGTCGTAGATCTCGCTCTGACTATTTTGATGTTGATTTGTCTCGCCGTCATTCTGGGTGATGCTTGGATTCGCTTTAGAAACAGAACGAACACTAGTCGTAGCCGAATCCCCGGAGTAACCGGGGCATGAAGTTGCCCTCCAATGCCAAGACCATCTTTGTCTGCTTTGTGGGTTGGCTTTTCGATTTTTATGATCTGGTTCTGATTAGTTATCTGTTACCTCAAATTTCTCATACGTTTTCTCTGGGGACTTCCGGGCAGTCTTGGATCTTAGGCATTGGTCTCGGAGCTTCCGGATTTGGCGGTATGCTGTTTGGCCGTTTGGGGGATCTTTATGGACGAAAAAAGATCATGACCTGGACGATCCTTCTCTATTCGATAGGGACAGCACTTTCTGCTCTTGCGCCCTCCGCTTTGGTATTTACCGTCGTGCGCGCGATAGCGGCTTTGGGCCTGGGAGGAGAGTGGGCGGTGGGGCACGCTTTAGTTGCCGAGACCGCCGATCAGAAGCGACGAGGAAGTGCCGCTTCGTTTCTTCAATCCGGTGAGCCTGTTGGAGTGGGCATGGCTGCGATCGTGGGTTTCTTAGTAGCTCCCTTAGTGGGTTGGAGAGTGGTTCTATTTTTGTCGGGCCTGACTGGAGTTTGGAGTTATGTCGTAAGAAAGCATGTAGCGGAATCTTCGCTATGGGAGAAGGAACGTCCAGAGGTGGTTTCGCTAGGAAGGTCCTGGCTTGCGACTCCCAGGGGGATGGCGGTTTTCTTACTTTCGCTGGGACTAGCCATTTTTAAATTAGGGACCTACTGGACCTGCTACGTGTGGTTGCCTCAACTCTTTCAGACGAAGTTTAATGAGCCCATCGGACGATCGCTGCTTTGGATTATGACGGCGCAAGTGGGGCAATTCTTGGGAATGCAGATCTTCGGCATTTTTTCCGACAGATTCGGCAGGCGCCTCTCCTTTAGTTTGTACTCCTTGCTTTCGGCCGCGGCATTGGCGTCGTTAGCGTTTCAGTGGTCTTGGCTATTGGGACACCGGTTGGTTTTTTGGCCAGTGATGTTTTTACTTGGAGTGGGGTCGGGCTGCACGGCGGGGTTTGGCGTTTTGCTCGCCGAACTGTTCCCGACGTCGGTTCGAAATTTTGCCATGGGAACCATCTACAATTCCGCGCGGAGCGTTCAGTTTCTTGCCCCTTTTGTGGTCGTGGCGGCAATGTCTCGCTGGGATGTCGCCGGAGCCCTTGGCGTGCCGCTGGTGCTAGCGGTCTTAACGGCGCTCTGGGTTTGGACCTTGCCTGAGACCAAGGATCGGTCTTTGGATTTCGTGGGGGACGACAAACATGTCCATCAAAAGATCTCGGCCGCCGACTTGAATGAGTCTGTCATTGGATAGATTGTCGCGGCTTCGCCTTGCAACAGCCTCCGCAATCCCAAGGCACGGGGATGAGTGTCGCAAGCCAAGCTTTTTTTGATGGACATCGAAAACCAAAATCAGCTATGCCTTTAATACAACGCGTAATTTGGAGGGGGTCGGTTGGGGTTGTTGAGCCATATCTTTCAAAAAAAACCAATCATTCTCATGGTTTTGAGCCTTGTTGCGTTTAGGGCGTATTCATCGTCCGTGCTTTCCGACGAGATGGTTCATTGTGCTGAGATAGTGCTTCACTCCCAAGTCGACTACAGCGACTGGGTAAAGCCTTTTGATGAGCTACGGGCGGCTGGCTTCTTTGATAAGAAGGACGTGAGGGTACCTCAAGAGCTTTTGGAATCTGGCGCGTTGGATGCTGGGACCTTTTCTCATTTATGGATCGACTATCGCATCTACGGCGCATGGGTGATCTACACGGATCTTATCACTCGGTGGTCTAATTGGGTGGGCGAGGTTTACGGGGCTAAGACGGGCGCCATCTTTTTCGCGGCTCTGGCCAATCGCTTTTCGCCCAACTGCTTTGCGACAAATTGCTCGGGGATCGACGACGAAACCTCAAAGACACCGGAGATAAAGCAGGCGCTTCTTGTTCAAAATATTGCCAATCATATTTTCCCGAGCTTGCCCTCCGTGACCGATCTTATCGATCTTAACAACAGCCGACTTTCTCCGCGCGAGGTTCAAAAGCAGGAGCGGCTTTGGCTTTTGCTGTTGTTAAATCGATTCGATGACATTGAACCTTGGCTCCGACGCCGTGAGTTTTCGATGACGAGTCCCTCGGATTACCTAGGTGAGCTAGTGATGGATAAGGGGGGCTTACCACTGACTAACCAGACCGAGTGGATGCGTAATTTCGAGTGGACCACCGAAGTGGAACTTGGCTCCTTACGTCATCCCAAGAAAAAACAGAGAATTCATTGCCTTTCCGTTGTCGATTTTCCCAAGCATCGGGAAGGGGACAGGCTGTTTTTCCTAAACCTAACCCACGTTGGATTTTATGCGGCTGAACTAAAACCAAATATGGGAGCTGAAGTGACGTTGGATGGGGAATATCTGGGAGGCGCCCTTTATTTGCCGGCCGAAGTGGCTACCAAGATGTTAGCCGACATCGAGTTACTTCGAAGGGTTCTTCAAGACGACTCGGGTGCATTAACGAAGCGGTGAAGCGGTTCCGATTTCGATACCGGTATTCATAGCTCTCTCCTTGGTTAGGGTGGGTTTGAGGTGTGCTGGCCGAACGGTTTGCGTTCTATCTCTATCCAGCGTATCTCAGGAATGCTTAGGCCAGGAGGCATCCAGCGATTCCCCCTTAGCATAGGTTAACGGCGAAGCTTTCGCGTGAGAACGAGATTGTTATGTTTGGGACGAATGAGACTTATACGGGAAAAGTAGCGATGGTTACTGGAGCTTCGTCCGGTATTGGGGAAGCTTTGGCCAGGGAGTTATCGGCTAGAGGCTTCTCGGTTGCCCTTTTAGCCCGACGACGTGAAAGGCTAGAAAGCTTACGCGAGCAGCTAGTTGGGTTAGGCGGCAAAGCCTTGGCGATTCCCTGCGATGTGACTCAAGAACAGGACCTCCCTAATGCGGTTCGTCAGATTAAAGAAGCGTGGGGGCGCATTGATCTAGTTATCGCCAACGCCGGCTTCGGAGTGGTGGGTTCCGTGGAAACGGTTAAAATTGCCGATTACGAACGGCAATTTCAGACCAACGTCTGGGGGGTCTTGCGGACCGTTAAAGCCGTCCTGACCGATCTCAAAGCCACAAAAGGAAGACTTGCGCTCATTGGCAGCCTTAACGGTTATGTCTGCCTTCCTGGAAGCTCGGCCTACGGAATGAGTAAATTCGCGGTTCGCGCCTTAGGGGACGCTCTTTTTTATGAGCTGAAATCCGAGGGCGTCTCTGTCACCCATATCGCGCCTGGGTTTGTGGAGTCGGAAATACGACAAGTGGATAATCAAGGACAGTGGCACGAGCGGGCCCGAGACAAAGTCCCAGAGTGGATACGCATGAGAACTCCAAAAGCGGCGCACCAGATAGTTTCGGCGATTTTGAAACGTAAGCGAGAGGCGGTCATTACGGGACACGCGAAACTGGGGATCTTCCTGCAAAGACATCTCCCCTGGCTACTAAGCTTTTTCGTGCTAAGGACGGGGCTTAAGGCGAGATCTCAGCCTTAAAATTATCTTTCTTTTGTTGTCACACTTGGGCGGCTCGTCACGTTATGAAGGATCGGAATCGGTGAGATTGGAGGCAAGTTAATGAGGGCAATGGGTTACTTTCTGACGGGGTTATTAGTTATTTTTTGTTTTCTGGCTCACGCGACCGACGTGCCTCCGTCGGTTTCTCCCCCTGACAAAGTTCCTTCCGGAGATGGTATCAGCAAAACCTATTTTGAGGACGGAGGAGGTGTTGCTACCCTTACTCGATGGAAACAAGGAGTGAAAACGTTAGAGGCCACCTACTACCAAAACGGATTTCTAAAGACTCAGCGCGAATATTCAGATGGAAAGGTGATTGATAAAAACTTTTTCGATGACGGGAATTTGAACTCTCTTTGGGTTTCAGTGGGCGGAATCAAAGAGGGGCCGGAGCGCCACTTCGATGAAGAGGGACACCTTACGGAGGAATGGAGTTACGTTCGAGGGATGTTAGAAGGTCCCGCCAAGATTTACCATGCTCCCGAGAAGCCTTATCGAGAAGAGTATTATTCTCGGAACAAACTTGTCAGCCGAATCGAATTTGACGACGAGGGGCGCATTCTGTCGGTCGAAGAGTGGAATCGTGATGGATCCAGACGAACTCAGTATAGTGCTGATGCCAAGCGCGGATGGCAGCGCGTTTATTACACGAAAGATAAGATTCGTTACGAAATCAATTTTGAGGGAGGACTTACCGACGGAGATGCCCGGACCTTTTTTCCAGACGGGCAGCTTAGTCAGAGATTGTCGTTAAGAGGGGGACAAAAGCAAGGTGCCGAAATTACCTACTACCAAAATGGCCAAGTTCGATCCCGACTCAAATGGGAAAACGATCGCAGGCAGGGCAAAGCTCAGTATTACGATCCCTTCGGTCACTTAATTAAAGAGGTCGCTTACGACGAAAATATTCTAAACGGACCCGCCACCTTTTATTTCCCGAATGGAAAGGTTCAAGAGCTAGCCGTTTACGAAAAAGGGATCAAACGATCGAGTAAACTGTTCGAACCCACGGGCGTGCTGCGCGGAGACTTCGAATTTTTCGACGACGGATCGCCAAAGACCGCGAGTCGCAGATAATCGACACGAATTATTTAATATTAGTAATGGTTTAGCCTCTCTTAAGGCTTGTCGTCCAGGGCGTATACAACTTCTCACGCCACTGTATACAGGACTGACAGTCTCCTTCACGGCATTTCAATGACTTACCGAGCGTTTTAAGCACAGAACTGGCTTGGGAGATGCACTCTTACCAGGTGGGTACGGAGGACTTTGCTTAATCGTGTGTAAACGATCGACAATTTTTCTGATTTTTCTTATCGCGGCAGGCGTTTGGGGCGGAGTTGTATTTGCCGAACCGACGGTAAATGCGGGTGCAGCGAAAACCGCTGGAGACAAGGGAGTCACCAACGCTTCAGATATGCAAAAATATCTAGAGGGCGAACTAGCCACGGAAAAAGCGAAGCCAGAACAAGAGCAAGACCAAATGCGGATACACGATCTTGAGGAGCAACTGGCGTTGGAAAGAGGACAAGGAGCTGTGTCCCGCGGCGCGGCTAACGCTGCGGATAGATCAGGACAGGCCGCGACGAGGCCAGCGTCTGAACCTGGAAGCGAAGAGAAACCCAAAGAGGAACAAAAACCTCAGGGCGGTCAGCCTCCTGGCGACGAAGGCGGAGGCGATATGCCGCCACCACAACCTCCCAATCCGGCCCCTTCGCCGTCGCCGTCCTCGTCTCCGGACCCCAGTCCCTCTCCCTCCGATAGTCCTTCTCCTTCTCCCTCGGCGACCCCCGCGGCTGCTCCGACGAATACCGATAAACCCATTGCAGCAACTCCGCAACCCACCGATCCTCCGCCGAAAGCCCAATTGGCGGATATGAACGACACCACCGATCAAACGGTTGCGGCGGAGCAGGCGGCAGCCGCACAACAAGCGGCGGCCATTCGAGCCAAGAGTGCGCAACAGCAGAATGCGGCACCCGATATTTCCACGGTGGCCCAGACGACGAAACAGAGCCCCCCGTTGTCTCTCGCCGGGGCGATGCAGAGCCCGCCCCTCCAGATAGGATCAAGCACCAATTCAGATTTGGGAAAGTACGTTTCCAATTTTAAGGGAACTGGCGAAAATCTTCCCTATTCCGCGGCAGACGGATCTTCGGCCAGGGGATTTCTGGGATCTTCCGCCTCTTCGACCTATAGCTCTATGGCGAATAACCCGCTGACCAGTGGCTCTGCGACCCCTGGAACTTATCCCGGCGAAGCCGATGGCGTTGGCGGATCGGGAACGCATGTTTGGAATTCAGGACCTGAAATGGTGGGGTCGGTAAAAAGCGGTGCGCTTGGAGTGATGGCTTCGGCTGAAGCTAATATTGGGGCCGGACTTCCCAGTCAGCCTACTTCAAGTAATGCGTCTTCGGGGGCTGTGTATAATCCGAGTTCCCCCACCATGGCGCTAGCTGCTACTCCCACGGTGAGGGCCAGTTATTGGAGTCCGCAGCAGGCGAGTCCTAGACTTTCCGCACTGATGACAAACACGCTAACGCCTAAAGTGGGCGGTTCAACGCCAACGTCACATCAATTAGTGGGTGTCTTGTCTACGAATCAATCTCAAACTTCGGGGCGAACTTCGATCGGTGCGAATATTTTGACCGGCACTATGGGGTTCTAGCATAGCCCGATGTTTCATTTTTCTTGAGTGTACGGCAACCGCTCGCCTCACCGTGGGGGATGCCAGCATGGGCTCGATAACGAAAAATTTCGCCATCACAGCATAGAGCGGACAGATAACGGCAACTACCATTCCCGCTCCGATCCTCTGCGACCATGCTAAATTCGAGAGCACGTGAATCAATCCGAAAATAAATCCCAGTATCCCACTGTAAGTGAGCCCTTTACTAGCGACAGTAAAAACGTGCTGGGCCAAATGACGGCTCTTTTTATTGGCGGGAGTAATTCCTGTGGCGAATAGCACACTGTGGAGAATCTCGGAAGGTGAAAAAACCATCAGGCACATCCCTAAAGAGCCACCGACGACGATGAGAAGGGGAGTAAATTGTAAGTAGGTATGTAGACTTCCCCCTTCCAATAAAATTCCACTGGCTAGGGCAAACACACCGAGACCTAAACCGAAAAATGAACGCATGATGGGCATGGAAAGCTCCTTAATGGGTGCTAGCTTGATCATAGCCCTTGGGTGGGGTGAAATTATGTAGCCTTTGTGGCGGCGGGAGTTGTGCCGATTCGGGAAGTTAGCGGTAGCCTGGTTATTGCATGGAAGGCATGGAAGGTGCCCGTCGACTTTCGGGACCGGAGACATGGAAGGTGCCCGTCGACTTTCGGGACCGGAGAAAGGGAAAGGTCCCGAAAGTCGACGGGCACCTTTCCCCCTCCTTGGATGACAAGGAACAAACACTTAGGTAAATTACTTAGAACGTTTTTTTTATCCCTAGGAGGTTCATCATGAATCTAACAAATAAATCCCTCTTTATCGCCGCAGCCATGGCAGGTTTAATGGCTGGCGCGCAAATCATTGCGGCACCGCCCGCCGCTAAAGATCCCAAAGGCAAATGCACGGAAAATAACAGCTGCAAAGGGCACGGCTCGTGCGACGGAACTGCCAAGGGTGAGAAGCACGCTTGTGCCGGTCAAAATGCTTGCGCAAAAAACGTGCGGGATGACATGACCCAGAAGGATTGCAAGGATATTAACGGGAAGTGGAAGAAGTAAACCCAGAAAGCCTTCGGGCAACACAGCGGTTGATGCGGCTTGCGATTGAAGGGCAGTCTATAGCGATTTCAAAACTTCTGGAATTGATAAGCGACTGCCCACCGATCTCTCCCAAGCAACGTCTTCAGATCTATTCGTACGAGTGTTCCGCTCGTTTCGAATCGGTTCTGGCGGAGGACTTTCCTAGAGTGAAGGCCCTTTTGGGCGAAAATCGGTTTGGACTTTTAGTGAGGGGGTATCTCGAAGATTACCCCTCGCGCTCCGCTAATCTTTACGATTTCGGTTTTCACCTTTCGAAGTTTCTGTCTGACTATCCCGATGATCAAATGCCCTTTTTGTCCGATGTCGCGGCGATGGAATGGGCGGAGTGTGAGGCTTGGTTGACGACTGAAGGGAGTTTTCTGCAAGCGGACGGCTTAGCAAGACTCCTAAACCACGATCCCGATTCTCTTTATCTGGTCCCGAGTGCCTCCTTACGTCTTTGTGAATTAAGCTGGCCTGTCGAAACCCTCTGGGAGGTATCGGTGGAGCAGGGGGCCTCTCTTCCTCCGTCTTGGATACCTGATTCCCACACGGTGACCGTGCATTGGGCTTTCGACGGAACGAGAGTAAAACGCATCCCAATCGCTGAAAAAAGAGTGCTACAAGCCATGGTTCGAGGGGAGAGTCTAAGTCGGGTCGCTGAGCAGGGCGCGGAACTAGGCGAAGAAGGATTTGGCAAAACACTTCAGAAGTGGGTTTGCGATCGGGTGATCATAGGGGCAGAAATTAAAAGACGTACGTGATTCCGAAGGTGAGTGTGCGCGGAGTAGTAAGTTCTATGCCGGCGTTCACATCCTGCCCGAGCCAAACCAAAGCTCCGAGAGTGGCGGTAAAATCATGGCCAGTCGTATCGTAAGTGGTTCGAAAGAGAGTACCAAAAGCTCCCGTATAAACGGTCGCCGAAAACGTCGCTAAATAGGTAGCCGGGACGGCTGAACTTCCGTACGCGGGAGTCAGAACGTTAATTTCAACATTGTCTTTTCGCGGATGGCCGATGCCTACACCAAGAGCCGCCTGCGGAGTATTATTGAGATTATAGGCGACCGCTCCCACAACCCAGTCCTGGCTTACGTGAAGAATCATTCCGGCGTCCACATTAGGGTTGAAGCCGTTGTTGATATTGCCTCTGAGCGCCATACCGAGTTGTAGATTGTTTAACTTAAATCCCACGCCCGAAAATAGACCGTGAGTCATGTCTCCATTAGTGGTCGTGTTGGTATAGCCAAGACTCCATCCTATGTTTTGAGAACTTGTGGCGATGGAAGCCATACCTGAGTTTGAGTCCCCCGATTTAAGGGCAGGTGCCGCGGCTACTTCCATGGCGGTTCCTTTTTTGCCATTGGGAAGGGCCGCCGCATTGACTCCTGCGGCTATGTTAAATCCGGGGAATAAGATACCCACGGGGGTCGGGTAGATAATTCCGATGGGCATCGCATTTCCAAGAAAGTTACTGCCGCCGTATGCGGTATTGAGGCCAAGAAAAGAGAACAATAGCAACAAAACAGCGAGCACAAACGCTGGTTCCGAGACATAAATAGTGCGTCGGGTCTTTTTGTGGCGTGTCATTGATTTTCCTTGGGGTTATCAGCGTAAGACGAGCGAGCGTAAAGCGATCTAGGGTGCGTATCGGTTACTTGGTGGGGAACTTAAGGGGTTTGGTAGAGGCAGACGAGCGAGAAGTTCTCAAGTTATGATGATTTTTTCACGATCAATTCTATTAGAGGACCCTTAAACATGCTTCGAAAGTCGTTCATTCTTATTCATCTGAGACTGGGGCTGGGACTTGGGCTGGGGATAGCTCTAGCGGGTCGCCTTAGTTTCGCCGTAAGCCCGGTACGCATCCTTCTTTCTGAAAATCGAATGGACGATGCCGTGGGGGTTTGTCGCCAAGTTGAAGTGTTGTCCGCTAATGACGTGGACAATCTACTAGCGTGTTCTTGGGTTTACTATCGAACCGATCGTATCGCCGCAGCTGAAAAGATGATGGAGCGGTTGAAACGAAAATCGAGCCTTCCCGAATATCAGCTTCTAACGGCGTATGATTTAATGAAAGCCAAGAAGTACGCGGAGGCGAAACAGATTTTGGATAATGCCGCTAATGACAATCGTGGAACCGCCATCGGCCTCACCGCACAAGAACTGCAGGGTGAAAATTACGAATTGCAGGGACAACTCTCCACAGCCGCCTTTTTGTATAAGCAAGTGGTAGTGGATGATCCCAAAAGAGGATGGGCCCAGTGGGGACTGGCGCGTTACCACTTAGCCCAAGGTGACACCCACCGAGCGGCTATCGAACTTGAGACGGTAGCTCATTTGTGGCCCAAGCATGTGGCCAGCCGTTTTGATCTGGCCGTTCTTGCCATTGGGCAAGACAACTCCACCGATGCGGCTAAATGGTTATTTGATTGCTATCGCCTAAATCGCGCCGATCCGGGGGTACTGGAACAGATGGGAATTCTCTTCGAAAAGAAGGGGCAGATCGCCGACGCCGTGAAATATTGGCAGAAGGCGGTGGACGTGAAGAAAGACTCCGCCGTGGCAAAAGAGAAGCTCGCTCACTACGCGGTCCAGGTGATCGACAACCTTATCGAAAATGGCAAGCTTAGCGAAGCGTTAGTACAGCTCAAGCGTCCGGATATTTCAGATCAGCCGGGAATGGCTTTGCGACGTGGAATTGTCTACCGCACGATGGGCAAGTACGATAAAGCGGCAATCGATTTGAGGGCGGCTTTAGTGGCCAAACCCAACGACGCGCGCGCCGCGCGTGAGCTGGGAGTCTGCTATCTTAATATGAAGCTTTTGGCTCAAGCCGGAAACAGCTTTCGAAAGGCCGTGCAGGAGGATCCAGATAGTGCTATCAACCACGCATGGCTAGCTTGGGTCTTAGAGTCGCAGCGAGAATGGGCGGATTCCAAAAACGAATGGCAAAAAGCGATCGACCTTTTCAAGGATCCGGTCGAGCTAAAGCGAGCCGCCCGTCGTTTGGCCACGGTCGAACGTCAAATGAGTGAGAATAAGGATTCAGGGAATCGTAAGGGAATGGACATGGGGTTGGATAGACAGAGATCCAACGATGAAGAGAACGAGGAGTAGCGACCCATGCCATGGGTAGAGATACAGATTAAAGTGGCGGAGCCACTAAAAGACGCCGTGATCTCTCGACTGTTTGAGTTGGGGGCCACGGGAGTGGATGAGAGTAAGCTTTTGCAGGCTCAGTTGCTAAGCGCCTATTTCGAACAAACCGCCGGAGCCAACGCCTTCCAAGAGTTGAACCTCTTTACGAAATCGCTTGGCGAAATTCATCCCACTCTACCATCGGTAACGGCGGAAATGATTGCGGTGAAGGAAGAAAATTGGAACGATCGGTACAAAGAGTTTTATCGCGCGCAGAAATTAACTTCACTTTTTTATCTCACTCCTGCCTGGGACAAGACCGCCAAAGTCCCTGACGAAATGATTCCCATCATCATGGAGCCGGGCCAGGCCTTTGGAACGGGGCTGCACCAGTCGACAAAACTGAGCATGCTGCTGATAGAACAAGCGTTGGAGCTTTTTGCCGTTCCCGATGAAGTGCGCCTTCTCGATGTAGGGACTGGTACGGGAATCTTGGCTATTTCGGCTTGGAAACTTGGCGTGCGGCAGGTCCTTGCCATCGACAATGATCCTTTGGCGGTGGAAGCTGCTCAAGATAATATCCGGCTAAACCACTGTGATGGAGTTGAGGTAAGTGGTGAGCTTTTGAACATGCTGGAAAAGAAAAATCAATTCGATGTCATTGTCTCCAATATTCTTTTGGAGACCCATGCCGAATTGGGAAGCGAATATCGTCGGCTTCTGGCACCGAAGGGACATTTAATTCTTGCCGGAGTCTTAGGACAACAGAAGGATGACTTGAATCGGATGATGGCGAAGCTTGGCTTTATTGCGGAGGCTACTGAGAGCCTTCAAGAGTGGTCGGCCGTCCGTTACGTAACTCATGGCTAAAAGGCATACATTTTATTTGTTGGCGTTGGGATATCTTCTGATGATGGGCGGTCCTGCCCTCGCTGTCGATCCTGGCCTTGCCGATTACGAGAAGTGCTTGCAAGAGCTCGACGCCACCGTCGCTCATTACCAGTCGATTTTACCTTCCTCTTTACTCTACGAAGATCGCAAACTGGCGTACATGATCCAAGGGGCTCGGGTGATGCGTGAAAACGTAGAAATCATTCGGTACAACTCGGCCGCTAATCCCTTGGCCAAGTACCAGCCGCAGATGATCGGAAATGCGGTGGTCTCTTGCCAAGATTACAAAACTCAATTTGAATCCCGCGCCAAGAAAATGCTTCTGTTCCTCTTCTTTGCTGCGGGTTCCGTGGTATTTGCTTTCTTCCACATCGTTTTCACCCGCCTGCCTGGGAGGCGTAATGCCATGGTTACCGTTGCGGCTAGTGCCAGCGCGCCGTCAGACCAGCCCGTTAGTGCGAAGAAAGAAAGGTAAATTCTATATCATCCTTAGGCAATGAGATTGCTTCATCGAGTCGCTTACGGCTGCGCCGTCCGCTCCTGCTTTTCGCAATGACAGACTTTAGCTACCTCTTAATCTGCAACCTAACTGCAGACTTCACCTGCACGGGCGTGAATAAGGGTTCCGCGGGAAGTAGCTCCCAGTGCGAGCGGTTTTCTTTGAGGGCTTGGAGTAAAGCCAAATGAATCGAATGTCCGCCCCGGTAGCTGACCATCTCACCTAGGATCCAAGATCCGCATAGGGCTAGATCGCCCAAAGCGTCCAAGAGTTTGTGGCGAACGCATTCATCCGCGAATCTCATGCCGCCTGGATTCATGACCTCTTTTTCAGAGAAAGCCAGTACGTTATCGAGAGACGCTCCTTGGGCTAGTTGGTGACGTTTCAGTTTGTCGAGGTCTCGTAAAAATCCGAAGGTTCGGGCTGAGGAAATTTCATCGTGAAAAGAGCGCGGCGTCAGCTCTAAGGCATAAGTCTGTAATCCAATGGAAGGATGTGGAAAATCGATCGAAGTCGTCAGGCGGAGCCGCTCGCGAGGAAGTAATTCACAGACGGCGCCATTCTTATAGACACGCACCGGTTTGATAATTTTAAGAACGGGCGTCGAAAAGTGCTGAAGTTCTACCCCGACGTCCGACATCGCTTCCAAATAGGGAAGGGCACTTCCATCCAGAATAGGAATCTCAGGTCCTGAAACTTCTACCAAAAGGTTGGTGATGCCCATGGCAAAAATGGCAGCCAGTAGGTGTTCCACCGTGCTGATTCGGGCATCGGGTGAATCGGCGTGTCCAAGGCTCGTCGCTAGAGACGTGGCAACCACGGCCTCATAGTGGGCTAGGATCTTGGGAACCTTTTTCAGATCGGTTCGAAGAAAGACGACCCCGTGATTAGCCGGAGCCGGATTCAACTTGAGCTTGGTCTGGCATCCGGAGTGAAGACCAATTCCATGAAAGCAGATGGCCTTAGCCAAAGTCTTTTGGACGCGGTAGCCTTCCGGTGAAGAGAGATAATCAACAGTCATCGCCTCGAATGGATAGCAAGAGATGTACCAATAAGGCAAATCTCTTAAGAGCCTTGCTGGGGGCGATGACTCGAATGGTCATATCGGATAAACTGGGTCAAAAACCCAACAGATTCCCTTAGGTCGTGGGCATTTGAACACATAAATGGCCCGTTACCAGCCACCCAAAATTGGGTTAAAGTTGAAACTTCATCTGGAGAAGAGATCGTCTATGAACGCAATTAAAAAGGTTGTTATTCCCGTGGCGGGGTTAGGAACGAGGGGGCTTCCCTTCACCAAAGAGATTCCCAAGGAGCTGCTTCCCGTCATTGACACCCCGACCGTCCATTTTATCGTTGAAGAGGTAATTTCGGCAGGGATCGAACAGGTCATTTTCGTGACCTCGAAAGGGAAGTCCGTCCTAGAGGACTATTTCGATCCTTCGCCTAACTTGGAAAATTGGCTAAAGCGGCGGGGAAAAGACGCGCTGGCCGAGAAAATTCACCGCATAGGCAATCTGGTCGAAGTCATTTCGGTGAGGCAAAAGGAGCCGCTTGGTCTGGGCCACGCTATTTACTGCGCCCGCCATGTGGTGGGAAACGAAGGTTTCGCCGTCTGTTTGGGGGATGAGATATTTCCCGAGTGGAATGCCAAAGCGGGTTTCGTTCCGGTTCTTAAACGTTTGGTCGATGCGGCTCAATCGCTTAACAGTTCAGTGGTAGGTGTTGTAGAAATTCCTAAGGAAGATACTACTTCCTATGGAATTATCGATGTGGGGGGGGAGAAGCTTACCCAGAAGCCCGCGCCTATCCGCAGGACCGTGGAGAAGCCGAAGCCTAGCGATGCGCCTAGTCCCTATGCGATTATCGGTCGCTATGTCTTTGAACCCGTCCTCTTTGATTATCTCAAAGAGGTGCGGCCCGGCGTCGGCGGCGAACTTCAGCTTACTGACGGTATGGACATGCTCTGTAAAGCTGGAAAGCTCAATGCCATGTTGGTAGATGCTATGAGGTTTGATATCGGAAATCATTTTTCCTATTTGAAGGCACAGATTCAGTCGGCTTTGGTGCGGCCAGAGCTGGCGTCGAAACTTCGCGATTATTTAAGGACGCTATGAAACAGTATTTCATTGTCATCTTGTCTTGCTTGGCAACCACCGCTTTCGGCTTCATCCCCCCCTTAACGGCGGTGGTTCACGATCTTTTTGATTATCGGCATCCGGGGCTGGCCCAAGAGATAGTCTTTCGTCACCATGTTGACCTTAGAGCAGGAGAGACCGTCGATCTTGAAGAGCGCATTGTCGCCGAACGAGGTCAGACCCTTTGTATCTGGAGGCAGCTGGGGCAACCTCCTTTTCTGGTAGCCCGCTGGGACGGCCAAGGCTACCTCACCGGGAAAGGGGAGAGAATCCCCTCTCGCAGCGCTATATTTATGAAGTATTTCACTCTCGATAATCCCGATGCTTTTAGAGATGCGCTCATTCTCGAGCAGTTTACTCGTCGAGATCAATGGTATGAATATAAGCCCGGCTTCATGCCTGACGGAGACCCGCAGACTTGGAACGTAAAAGAAAACTACTTGCGCCATGATGACATCTATCTTTCCCGTTTGGCTCAAGGGGTCGCTATAACCGTTCAGGGCTCGGACGATCCCAATAATCAAAAAGCGGTTTACTTTGATAAGTCCTTGCACGGACTCGATCGGATTGAATGGCGAAGTAATAATGTGGCGACGGCGTGGAACTTTGATCAATTCACTCGGCGACAAGGGGAAGGCTTCTTTCCATCAAAAGCCACGTTTGAATCGGGTGGACTCGTTTTAATCTCCTCGGAGGTTCAGTCGGTCCGTCATTTGAAAGATAAGCAACTCTTCGAATTTAAGAATAGTTGGAAAGCGGCTTCGCGCGCTCCCGCTCCGACTGGAACCGCGGCAACGGCCCTAAAGACATTATTGAGCTACCGATGATTGTAGATGTTGCGGTTCCCGTCCGCGTTCCGCGCTCCTTTCACTACTCCGTCGATTCCGAAACCGCAAAGACTATCGAGGTTGGAAGTCTAGTCAAAGTCTCTTTGGGAAATCGCCACACCCACGGTTTTGTTTTGGGTTTCCCCGAAACCACCGACATCGAGCAAACCAAACTGAAACCTTTGGACGGCGTTTTGGTTTCCTCACCGCTTTTTGACGAAAAGATGCTCAAGTTTTTGCGTTGGGTATCGGAATATTACTGTCATCCTCTCGGAGAAGTTATCGCCGTTGCGATTCCTAAGCAGTCGTGGACGGCACCTAAACGCAAACCCAAGGAGGAGAGCCGGTGTGTAGATGGACTAATTCCCCTTTCTTCGGAGCGCCACACTTTAACTGACGAACAAAAGATTGCCGTCGATAAGATCTTAGACAAGTCCGACAAAAGGCCAGTCCTGCTTCACGGAGTTACCGGAAGTGGCAAGACCGAAGTCTACATGCAGGTCTTGGAAGGAATTCTCCAAGAGGGGAAAGGAGCCATTATTCTGGTTCCTGAAATCGCTTTGACTCCCCAACTCCTCGGAAGGTTCTCCGACCGATTTCCCGGGAAAGTAGCCATCTTGCATAGTGATCTTACCGCGACCGAACGTTTCACTCAGTGGGAAAGGTTACGTCAAGGAACGGCGCGAGTGGTAGTGGGAGCCCGTTCGGCCGTTTTTGCACCCGTGCGAAACTTAGGTTTGGTCGTAGTGGACGAAGAACATGAGAGTTCGTTCAAACAGGAAGATTCGCTGAGGTACCATGCCCGCGATATCGCTATTGTCAGAGCTTCCATGGAAGACGCTCGCGTGGTCTTAGGATCTGCGACCCCCTCTTTAGAGAGTTACCACAACGCCCAAAGTGACAGGTATTCGCTAGTAACGCTAAAGAACAGAGTCCAAAAAAGAGCCCTTCCCACGACGACATTTGTAGATCTTAAGGAGGCGGCACAACTCTATTCGTCAGAGATCCCTTGGTTAAGTTTTACTCTGTTGGAAAAGATTAAAAAAGTATTAGGCGAAAAGCAGCAGGCACTTCTTTATCTAAATCGATTGGGGTTTGCTCACTTTCTTTTTTGCCATGATTGCGGACACACCTGGCGATGCCGCAACTGTGACGTGGCTCTGACGTACTATCAGCGCCCTCCTTCACTGCAATGTCACTATTGCGGCGCCTATGAGGTTCCCCCTAATACGTGCGAAAGTTGCCAAGGGACTTCCTTGGAAAGCATTGGTGTCGGGACCGAGCAGGTGGAGAAAACGCTTACTGAGCTTTTGCCAACTGCCCGAATCGCCCGAATGGATCGCAGTGTGGTTAAAACGCGAAAAGATTTGGAATCGCTACTTACCCGTATCGCTCATCGTGAAGTGGATGTTGCTATTGGGACGCAGATGATAGCAAAGGGACACGATTTTCCTGGCATCGCTTTAGTAGGGGTTCTTTTGGCCGATGCGAGTCTGAACATGCCGGACTTTCGGGCCCAAGAACGGACCTTTCAGATCATCACCCAAGTGTCGGGCCGGGCGGGGCGCGCTGAGATTGCAGGCGAAGTGGTGATTCAAACCTTAAATCCCGAGCATCCGGTGCTACTAGCCGCCGCTCAAAACCGTTCCGATGATTTTTACCGCTTGGAATTGCAGTTAAGAAAACAGTTCTCGTTTCCCCCTTACCAACGACTCGCGATGCTCAGATTCCAGCATCGAAACGAACAACGGGTGGAGTCCTTTGCCTGTGATCTTGCGGCGCGCATCAGAAAATGGGCTAACGACGGATCCAAACCTCTGTGCGAGGTGATTGGCCCGGCTCAGGCCCCCCTTTCTAAAATTAAGAATATGCATCGTTGGCACTGCATGATTCGAAGTGATTCGGTGCGAAATCTGCAGCGCATCTTAAGAAGCTGTCAGGAATTCGTGAACCAAGTGAAAAGTCCGGTTCAGTTTGCCGTCGACGTCGATCCGATGAGTGCCGTCTAAACGCACGACTCAGCAAAACTTAACGCGCCGTTTTATTGTTTGAGTCCCGCTCAAAAGGTTGATCAATCTTCCAGGTCGTGTTGAAATGAATAAGAGAGCTTAAAGGCACTTATAGTCGCCGTCTACTCTCCTCATATCAGGAACTTTAAAGTGAAAAAAAACAGCGTGTCATTTTTCTCCGTACTAGCGATCATCTTGTTCGCTTCGGTTGCGAACGCGGCGAGTGTTTCGGATAGCCCTGAAAACTCGTACGAAAGATCGATCGACGCCGTCGTACGACATAAAGAGTTTTACACTGAGGGGAAGGTTGAGGCGAGTTTGATTGCGGGTGTGATGCCCTACGATTCGGTCATCAACCACTACATGTTGGGCGGACGCTTTACTTGGCACTTTTCGGATCATTACGCGTGGGAAATCGGTGATGTCCAAGTTGTTTTTCCGAGTGTAAGTGGGTTCACGACCGGATTGGTAAGCAGTCAAAATCTCACCAATCTTCAGACCAACAAACTGCACTTCATGGCGACCTCAAATTTTGTGCTATCTCCCTTTTACGGCAAATTCCATCTCTTTGGCCGATCGATCGTACACTTCGATGCTTATGCGGTGGGAGGAATAGGTCTTGCTAGGGACGATACCGCGATGTACTCCGTGTCGGGAGGTGCTGCTGTTGAGACCATTCTACGCACCGGCTTTGATCCGGTGGTCGATATCGGATTGGGAGTTAAATTTTATTTGAACGATGGTATGGCGCTGAGTGTAGACATGCGTGACTATGTCTTGATTGCGCCTTGTTATGGCTCTACCAGTCCCAAGAGCAACTACGCTGTGTATTTGGGAATCAGTTTCTTTATCCCCACCTTCGGATAGTCGTATCTGCCGCGGTTTTTCCTCCTAGTTCTGTTGTGATGCAAGTTGACTTGCCAAATTCGGTCTTCTGAACGAAATTTTCTCTTTCTCTCGACCAATACCTTGGGGGGGTTGGTCAAAACATACCAATTTAACGCGGCACGATCTATGGAAGAACCATTGAAAGAATCGTTTCTTAAAATGATCTATGCAACGCCACCGCGCATACTGAAAAAGCCTCATTTAAATGAGTTGGTTCGCGTCTATGAAGATCTCGAAAAGACATTACGGGAGCTTAAGGCCACCTACGCCAAACACGACGGTACTTTTCCTCAGATCAACATGCATAAATTAATTTCTCAATTGTCGCGCTCGAAGAGGAAGCTCGAGAGGAAGATTGGTAATACGATCTTATTAGAGAAGCAGCAGCTTAAGCGTAAGATCCGGCAATTGACTTCGAATCTGGGGCACCAGCGTCGATTACCGTCGTGAGCCCTTACGTTTGGGAGATTTCTTAGTGGCAGGCTCCAACGTCCAACCTCGAGATGCCAGATACACACCCACTGAGGCGCTGACGATAAACATGAGGATGGAAAGCAGTTGTCCCATGCTGAGTCCTAAAAAGAGATAGCCGACCTGAGCATCGGGTTCTCTAAAAAACTCGGCTATAAATCGAGCTAAACTATAACCGCACAGAAAGACTATCGAGATCTGCCCGTCTTTCTTAAGCCGAGGCTTTAAGATCCACAGGATGCTGAAAAGACAGATCCCTTCCAAGAAGAGCTCGTAAAGTTGAGACGGATGCCTGGGTTCCGTTCCTCCGTGATTAAAGATCATGGCCCAGGGAACGTAGGAGACTCTCCCAAACAACTCGCCGTTGATGAAGTTCCCAATACGCCCCATCGCCAAGCCCACGGGAACCGCTAGACTTAAGGCATCGGTCATATTCCAAAAGGGAATTCCTTTTTTGCGGCAAAATAGAATTGTTGCGACAATAATTCCTAGCAACCCTCCGTGAAACGAAAGGCCACCTTCATAAATACGAAACAGATAGAAAGGATCTTCGAATAGACTCCTCGGATCGTAAACAAAGCAGTAAATAATTCGAGCTCCGATGACGGTTCCGATAAGGAGCCAAAGAATAAACTGTTCGATGTCTTCCGCAGTAAACTTAAATCGAGCTTCGCGCGAGAGTCTTTGTAAGATGTAACGCGCGACGACGAAGCCCCCTACATAGAGCAGAGAATACCAGCGAATTTGCAGGGGACCCCATAGATGGATGAGAACCGGATCGATATTAGGTTGATGCCAGTAGTGAGTAGGCGCCATAGGTGTGCCTCATGTTAACAAGCCCATTTGCTCTTTGCCAAAGAAAAAAGCCAAAATTCATATAGTTGGATAAAAACATTCTTGCCGCCTTCTATTTTTGCTCCTATATTTCAAAACTCTTGCACGCTACTTAAAAGATTTTGACCAAAAAATATTTAGGAGGAACCATCCATGAACAAGAACGAACTCATTGCCAAAGTTGCGTCCGAAACCGAACTCACCAAAGCGGATTGCCAACGAGTGATTGAAGCGACCCTTGAGATCACCAAGAAAGTGGTAAGAAAAGGCGAAGAGCTTCGTCTCGTAGGATTTGGCACTTTCCTCCGTTCCAAACGTAGTGCTCGCCGCGGCCGCAATCCTCAGACCGGCAAAGAGATCCAGATCAAAGCTCACTTCGCTCCTCGTTTTCGTCCTGGTCAGGAATTTAAGAGCTACGTGAAGTAGTCAGCAAACCTCTATATCGAAAGGTATCCGTTACATTCAGTCCCTTCGGGACTCGAGGTAACGGATACCTTTAGGTAACTTCTTGATATTCCCCTGCCGCAAAACGTCACTTCGTTTGGATACCTTCAGCATTCACCCCGAAATTCTCTAAGAGTTTTCGCACAGCGAAGTCTGTGCGCTGGCATCTAGCGTGCTTCTTAAATGCTCAAATGTCGGTGCGTGTATTCCATAGAAGTCGGAGAATTATTTTACTCGTGGGGATTTTCGCTGTACTCAGTGGGAATTCGTTTGCCCAGACGAAAAAGAAATTTGTTCCGTTGATGCCGCCCGCGGTGGAATTAGCAAGTAGTGAAAATCCGCTGAACGAAAATTCGGCGACCTATCAAAATTCCGAAGAGGCTTCCCCCTTCTCTTTAGGGGCCGAGATGGGAGTTATGATGGGATCCACTAACACGAGCTTACTGAATCAAGGAATGAATGTAAGTCCACTGGGGCGAGTTATTGTGGAGTATGTGGCAGCCTCTTGCTGGGTCTTCCGCCCGTCAGTTGGCTATTTCAATACGTCGACAACGATAGGCTATACCACTCTGTCTCAGTCCAACTGGGAATTTGGAATCTCCCTATATTATCGGTTCCCCCTCGAGACCTCCGTTAAGTTTGAATTAGGGCTAGCGCAGCGGTTGCAGTTACAGCCAAATTCCGTTCCCGTCTATGGGATGGTCTCCTCAAGCTCTCCCACCCTGCAATATACGCTGGGACCCGCGGCAAGCATGGAGGTTCCCCTAAGTGGAACTTTCGCATTGCTCGCCAACGGCGAGACGACATTCTCCATCGGCTATTCCACGAAGACGTACGTGGGCCTAACGGGTGGATTGCTCATCCACCTTCATTAAGAGTAAGAGAGAAACCAGAGAGTTATAGGGTTTGCTCAGGCTGGAGCATGGACTCTTCGCGAGATTCCGCTGCTTCCATTTCCGATTTGCAGTTGATGCAAAACGAAGTGACCGGGCGAGCTAATAAGCGTTTAACGCCTATCGATTCTCCGCAAGACTCACAAACGCCGTACGTTCCGTCCGTGATCTTCTTCAGTGCTTCTTGCACCTTTCCGATCAATTTGCGTTCGCGATCTTTGATACGCAGTTCGAAGCTCCGCTCGGATTCGAGGGTTGCCTGATCGTTAATGTCGGCTAGTGCCGGAGACCCCATGGTTTGGAGTTCCTTCCCAAAGTCGGTCTGCAGGTCGTGCAGCTGTCGTTCGAGCACTTTCTTAAATTTGTCTATTTCAGCTTTTGTCATAATCAATCCGACCCTCAATCCGGTTGAAAGTTAGAAGGGTAAGGATTTACTACAACCCTAATTAAAGTCAACTGAATTGCATGATAAATGCCGTAAAAGATTAAAATTTCAAGGGGTTAAAAACGGGCCTTCCTGTGCTCCCGCGTAGGGCTAGATCGTATGGAAATGGCTCCCCAGAACAAGATATGTGTTTCGGGGCCACATAAGGGGGAGGAGGCGAGTCCTGAGTCGCCATTTCCATACGTACACTAGTTGCCTGGGAGAGATCTTTCGATCTTTCCCGCTTACAAGTCTTTTTCCGTTTTCGTTCTTCTCAACCGTCTCTTTAACTCCCTCGCTTTAGTGAGTTCTCGGTACCGTATACGTAACCGGATTCGTTGGGGTCGTCGTATACGTCGGAGGAGAAGTCGTTGTTACCGGTGTGGGAGTCGTAATGGGTGTCGTCGGTGTTGTCGGAGTAGTAGGTGTCGTTACCGGAGAAATCGTTGGAGTCCTCGGCACCGTGATAGGTGTCGTGGTGATCGGGGTCGTCGTATATGTCGGAGGTGTTATGCTAGTGATTGGCGACGTCGAACAAGGGACCACCACATTGTCGCACCCGCCGTAGGGCAGAGTAGTACCAGGCGGTGTGTAAGTAATCGGATTATAGGGCACCGGGGTATAGGTCGGTGGAGTCAGGGTAGTCACCGGTGTCGTCGTTACTGGATTATAGGGCCCAATATAAGGATTCGAAGGAACCGTATAAGTCGTGGGTGGTGTCGTCGACGGATAATAACTAGGCGGTAAA
The DNA here is from genome assembly GCA_963778115.1 of uncultured delta proteobacterium. Classification (GTDB taxonomy): domain Bacteria; phylum Bdellovibrionota; class FAC87; order UBA2466; family UBA2466; genus JBBQIT01. Next base: position 347,368 of record CAVZSV010000007.1, on the reverse strand, counting down.
GTCGTTCCCGGAGGGATCGTTACCACCGGAGGGGTGTAAATCGGAGGCATGGAGCCGGTCCATGGGTTTCCGTATCCAGTATAATTTGCCGTCGGTAGATAAGGGTTATAGGGATTCGGATTCATCGGGCCGTAGCCCAAATATCCGCCGCCACCGTAAGGGGAGTACGGATTCATGCCTCCCATGTAGGGACTTGGATATCCGCCACCAGGAAAACCACCCATTCCGTAACCGGGGCCGCCGCCCATTCCCATATCAGGATATCCGCCCATTCCAGAACCGCCATACCCATAACTGGGAGTATCATCGATAATCGTAATGTCGACATCGGTACTTCCACCGCCGCAATAACTGCTAGGATCGACGACGTTAATATCGACGACATCTTGAGATCCGCAAGAGCCCGAGAAAGATCCACAGCCACCGCCCCAATAGCTGGGTTGGTAGGCGGCACTTCCGATATTGTACATGTCATTGGCGAAGCCATACCCTGTGTAACCTTGAAGGTTGTAGGCTCCGATAAAAGGATTTTCCCCAAACGCCGGAAGGCATGTGGATAGGATGGCGATCGACGCTAGTATCGCCGTCGATAAAATTGATCCGTTCCACTTCATTAACTTACTGCTCCCACTTCCACGTTGTGACTGTTAGTAGCCACATCCACATTCGCCTAGCCTATAGGCTGAGGGCCCCGAACCAGATCATTGCCCTCGTGATGCCTTGAAAGGGAGCAAGTGACGTGCCAGGCGTAACAAGCCGGGCTCTAGCTTGCCCAGGAGGATCACGGGGGCGCATACGAAAAGTGTCCGTTTGACTGACAATTATCTCGCAAAGGGGTAACGGTGCGCACTAGGCCTTTATTTTTGCATACCTAGGCTGTAAATTTTGAGTACAATACTTTGTCACAAATAAGCGCCCAACAGAGTTCTTATATAGTGCGAACCTTTAACCGCCCCGCGGAGAGCTATGAATACACGCAGTCTCAAGGTCTCAGTCTTAGTCTTGACGGTGATAGCAGCACTGGGTTGCCTCCTTGCCAAGGCAGATCCCGAGTTCGTGCCGATTCAGGAAAGGGCGGAAGGACGATCTCTAGGGGGTGCCGTCCTTCTTAATGATAGTTTGTATTCCAACCCAGCGGCGAGTGCCTTTACTCAAGCGTACCAAGTGGAGGGTACGTATGGATTGCCTCGATCTTTTGCGGCATCTGTTTTGGATACGCGAACTTCCGAAGTCGGAGGTGCCTTCGGCTATTTTCGGACGCAAGACATTGATCAGACGCTACCCGTGCAAGGTTTGAAGTTGGCTCTGAATACGAAAGCGTCTTCGATTCTAGGACTGGGAATTTCAGGAAAAGTGATGTGGGGACAAGGGACCGATATGACTAGTCAGCATCTTAATGATCTTGATGCCGGAATGATTGCCAATCTGGGCGCGTTACAACTGGGATATTCTTTGCACAATATTTTAGGAGGCAACTTGCTCTTGAATCAGGAGCGAGAGATGGCTTTGGGCGCTAGAATTGGATACGAACAAATTCTATTTTTCAACGCTACGATCTATTCTCTTTGGGCTCCTTTCAAGCCCAATCAATTTGGATTTGGAGCTGAGTATGTAACGCCTTACTATTTTTCCCTCAAAGGCGGTTACCATGTTGATGCGGAACTCACGACCAACAATTACTGGACGGCGGGAGTTAGCTTTCTGACTCCTAAGCTAGACATTCACTATGCCGTGGAATTTCTCACCGCTCCCGGACAAAGCATCGAACACACCCTTGCCCTCAGTCTTGCTTTCTAAGGTTGTCACCTTCGCAATATCTCGTGTTGCGTCATCGGAAATTTCGCTTCTAAATTGTGTAACGCTCCGCTCTTTCTTTCGTCGGCATCCGCCTTGTCTTGTTTCGCCCGCGAGTGTTTAATTGATAGATTACTTCCTTTAATCAGTCTTCGTGGATGGGGGCTTTCATGAAAATTTCTAAGGCAGGGGGCGGAGTTTTCGCTTTGTGTTTTATTTTATTGTCCAGCGGCTGCGGAATGCGTTCCTATCCTGGTCAACCCGGAATGACGACCGACAGTTATAGCAAGGTCAACATGGAGGACCTTGAAGCGGAAGGTCTGTATGTCTATGAAGTGACATACGACAACCACGCGGGCGGAACCGGTGTTGGTGCCATCCTTACGAAGCTTTATCCGGGGGCTCAGACATATACCTCTAATGTAAGAACCAATGCCGACGGAACTCTTTATTACAACAAAGTGAACTACAACGGTGCGGTTACCGAGATGATCTCTATCCCTCAAGAGAATCAGATTATTTTGCCTCCGAACTCCACGGTACAACTTCTCATGGATTATTCGACGTCCATGGATGAAATTGACGACAAGAACACGGCGGAACAGGCCATTTTTGCTCCGAATCCACCACCGGCAAAGCCACTTTTAGGCTCTCAAGCTTTGCAGCGGGTGAAAGCACGATTTGATCTTTTGCGAGCCGCGAGACTTACCAATCGCGGAACTTTAGCTTATGAGATTGATTCTATCGGTTTGGCGGATAAGACCTTTGTGCCAACACAACCTGTGAATGTTGAAACGAGTTTTCTTCAAAATGGAATCCAAACGGACGTGACGTCAGCGATTCGAGCTGATGCTGTGACGTTCATCGAAGCTAATTTCCCAAAAGGATTTAAAGGAGTCGTCAATCTGAACGTCAAAGGTTCAACGACACCACTTCAATTTACGATGGGAATTCAAACGCTAAAAACTGCGGCCGCGGCCGGAATTAAGATCACGCAAAATGCGTCTCAAGAGCAGATCGATACCGTGATGAACCGTTACCATCTTTCAAATTAAAATCTTTTGCGCAAGGGGGCTAATATGAACGGCAGACTATTCTTAGTGGTGTTGGCGTTTTGGGTAAGTGCAAGTGCGTGGGCAAGTAACTATATTATCTTGTTTCAGCAGGCGGAGCTCTCCATCACCTCTCTTGAGCACGATGCCCTTCAGCAATTGCTTCAAAGTGCTAATCAGAAGAGTGTGACTCAACTTTCCCAGTGGTTGGGAACCCAAAAGATCAGAGCCGCTTCAATTACCGATCTTTGGTTAATCCGAGGAGCTGTGGTCGATTTAACCGCGGCTCAAGCGCAGACCCTTTCGCAGCAAGGTTGGATACAGGGAGTTTATCCGGACACCGTTCGCAAGTTAATCAGCCCAGCGGCGAATCTGACGGTGGCAAATACGTTGAAGGATTTAGACCCTACGATGTGGGGTCTACAGAGAATCGGATTACAAAAAATACGGGCCGAATTTCCTCAGCTTGATGGAACGGGAATTAAGGTAGGGGTCATCGATACCGGAATTCAGAGCATGCACCCCGAATTGGGGAATCCGGTGGTGTTCAAAGACTTCGTCAATAATTTACCGCTTCCCTACGACGATGCCGGGCACGGTACTCACGTTTCCGGAACGATAGCGGGAAAAACCGTCGGAATTGCGCCTCAAGTAAGTTTTGTTTTTGCTAAAGCCTTCAATGCCGAAGGGGCTGCAACGGATTCTTCGTTATTAGCCGCCATGCAGTGGATGTTTGATCCAGACGGCGATCCGACGACCAACGACTATCCTCGCATTGTCAGCAATTCTTGGGGCGGTGACTTGCCCGATCAGACGACGAACATCAATCAATTTCTGCCCTACCAACAAGCGATTACGGCGTGGATCCACGGAGGCATAATTCCTATCTTTGCCGCGGGCAACTCCGGTGTTTCTCCCAATGGATTTCCCGGGGGACTTCCCGACGCACTTGCGGTGGGAGCCATTGCCCAAGACGACAGTGTCGCGGCGTTTTCGAGTCGCGGTCCGAACTTGTGGCTCATAGGCGAATCGCTGCTGACGCTACTAAAGCCGGATGTGGCGGCACCGGGCGTGGGAATCACCTCAGCCTATCCCGGCAACAAATATGCGACGATGGACGGAACCTCGATGGCGACTCCTCACGTGACGGGATCGGTGGCGCTCTTGTTACAGGCCAATCCGAAATTGAATTATACCGACGTGAAGAATCTTTTGATCCATTCGGCCGAGAGAAAAGCGGATACCGGCTATGGGTTTGGGATCTTGGATGCGTATAATTTAGTGAAGATGGGAATCGGGAAGAAGAAGTAGACCTAGATCTCGGAAGTAGAGCTAAAGCTAGGACTAGACTTGGGAAGCCGGGATGTCGCTCCTGCTTATGCAAGGGGATTGCTTCCTCCTTCGCCAAGGCTACGGCGGGACACGTCGTCGAGTCGCTTCGCTCTTGCTCCTCCCAATGACAGTCCTGTCGAAGACTGTCTCAACCGGAGTCTAGTCCTCGCTTTTGCTTTATTACGTAGGTCTATTTTACGTTAATTCTTGGTACAGCAAACTAGGCTGCATATCTCGATTGTCTTGATACTTGCGACTTTTGTACTCTTCGTACGGGGAAGTGATCTCGTGGTAGAAAATCTGGCAAATCTCGACACCAGAGTAGATTCGGATAGGATGCAGAGCGAAGATTTCTAGGGTCCAAAAACCTCGAAAACCCACGTCACCAAACCCTGCCGTAATGTGAACACTTAAGCCTAAGCGGCCTATCGACGATCGTCCTTCCAGCATGGGGACGAAGCCGCGCGTCTCGGTGTACTCCATGGTACGTCCCAAATACAGACGATGGGGTTCCAGTACGAAGCCCTCTTCGGGGATATTAAATCTGCGGACGGTAAGCGGACGCTTCATGTCCAAGACTTCGGCGTCGTAAGTCGCCAGTTCCGGATGAAGTCTAAGGTTATAGCTATTGGGCCCTAGCCGTTTGGCTTCAAAGGGCTCGATAACCAATTTGCCGTTCTGGACGTTTTCCTGGATGCCTTTTCCCGAAAGAATCATGATGGGCAAGAACTATCACAGCCCCTTTTTTGGGTAAAGTCGCACGTCCCCTTAACGGTGTTTTTGATTCAAAAGCGAATTCACCTGGTCAAAGATGACGTCGGCGCCTGGTTCCACGGCTTCGTAAACCACAGTTCCGTTCTGGTCGATAATGACCACTGCCGGAATGTAGTAAGGCGGATTGAAATAGGTCATTCCGGCGTCATTGGGTGAAGCGGCTACGATAAACGAAGCAGGCAGATTAAACCGGGCCCGCCATTGAGCGAGAAAGGTGGCGTCTGGGGGAGAGGCGTTATCGAAACCGTTCGCCGACAGACTGATGAAAATCACCCCTTTTCCGTCGAATTGGCCCACCCCCTTGGAGAGGTCGGTAAACTCTTGGTTACAATCCGGACACCAACCGGCGTTATAGAGAAGGACCTGTATGGCTGTCGGGTTCTTCGATAGACAGTACTGAGTACTGTTATCAGTTGCCCAGCATTGGTAAGGCGCGGTCTGGCCGACTCCAACCACGGCGCTAAAAGCGGGTACTGCCAAAAGTAAGGAAGCTAAAAGATAATAGTGAATTTTCATCCAACCCTCCGAAATAATTGCCTCATCATGCCCCGGGGGACTCCAAGAGCGCCGTTCCAAAAAACGATAGTGATAACGTTTGTCTACGCGCTTTAGGGAGGGCTATGTTATGGAACGCAAGATGAGTGCATTGGCCAAGGCTTTCAGCCGTACCTTAGATTTGGGGCTTCAAACGTTAAAACAGCTCCAGCGCCGCTACTACCGGAACGCCTACGAAACCCTGAGATTACAAGAGCGATGGATGGTTGAGGTTGCTGGCGAAAAGGTCCTTCCCGCGGGTCCCGATCCGAAGTCGGTTCAGTCGATCCTTATCTTCAAACCGGATGAAATTGGTGATGCTGTGTATGCGTTGCCGGCGATTGCCGAACTTCGCCGTCACTACCCTTTGGCGCGCATCTCCGTCATGTGCAAAGCGATCACAAGCACGATTTACGACAGATCCCAGATAGTCGACGAAATACTACCGTTGCCTACTCAGGTGAGACTCCGTCGATTTCCTTCAGTCGATCTTAAGTCCGCCATGGCCCAAAGCAAGACCGATAGGTTCGACATCGCTATTTTTCTTAGAACCTACCCCATGTATTTTCATGCTTTCTTAAAAACTCCGGCCAAATGGCACGTTCACGCCCGAGATCCTAGACTTAAGTCTAACTCCGAAATTCAGCCTTTCGTCCAGCATTGGGGAGAGATTAGAGCTCATCAAGCACTTCAGATGTTGCAGATCGTTTCCAGCCTTACCGGCCGACGGTATGAGGATGCTGACATTCGTTTCCCCGAATTTCATTGGAGTGAAGACGACGTCATGGCTCCTCGGTTGATTTTTCCCGGTGGGGTTCCCGAAAAGTTTGGGGTGATTCATCCCTACGCCACTCTAACCACTCGCGAATACCCTTTGGATTATTTAGCCCGATTGATGGATCTTGTGGCCAAAAGGTTTCCTATCCCCTGGGTGGTAATTGGCGCCGCTTCCGATGTCAGGCTTCCAGAACGTCCTTATTTGGTTCAAGCCCAGGGGAAACTTACGTTGACCCAATCCGGATTTTTGATCTCACAAGCGAAAGCCTTTCTGGGAAGTCTAAGTGGACCGATGCATTGGGCGGGAGCTTTGGGAACTCCTACCATCGCTTTAAATAGTGGCTATTCCGCTCCGTCAGAGTGGTCGCCGCGTTCGCCGAAATCTCTGAGCCTTCGCGTGGACGTTCCTTGTGCCCCTTGCCACTTGCGGACGTGTTGGGCTCATGACTTGGCTTGTCTTAAGGGGTTAACTCCGGAGCGGGTCTTTCCGCCCATCCAGGAATTTTTAGCGAAGCATGCCGTCGGTTCTGGTGCTCCGCCCACCAACGAGACACACACATTTGAAACTGGGTTTGAAAACGCTCCTTATTAAAATACAAAGAACGGTTTCTGCATTTCTCGGGACTAAAGCTGCTGGCTTGGGACTCGAATTTTAAGATCGCATCCACTAGCGAATCCACGGTCTGTTCTTTGAAAAAAAGTCCGGTTTCATTCTCGACCACCGTTTCCATCGCCCCCCCGCGGGCGAACGCGATTACGGGCCTTCCCGAAGCCATCGCTTCTAGCGGCGCGATTCCAAAATCCTCTTCGCCAGGGAACAGAAGTGCCCGAGCCCCCGAGTAAGCGTCACGTAACTTTTGAAAAGTGACTCTGCCCAGAAATTCAATGTTGGAATCCCCCAACTTCTTGAGGCGCCGCCCATCTTGTCCTTCTCCTACGATTTTGAGTCGGCGTCCCAGTTTCTTGCAGGCCTGGATAGCCAGATCGATGCGCTTATAGGGGGCAAAGCCAGAGACGATCAAATAATAATCGCGGCGAGGTTGCCCCAAAGTATGAAAACCGGAAGTGTCGGCAAAGGGATAGATGACGATGGCATTTCGTCGATAAAACTTTTCGATGCGATCGGCCGCCCACTGCGAGTCCGCGATAAAGTGGTCTACTCGGTTACTAGAGGACGCATCCCACTGTCTTAAGTAATGAAGAAAAGGATGGGCAAGGTTGAAGGAGATGGGATTTCGAAAATAGTCCCGAGCTCGGTCCCACGCGTAGCGCATCGGAGTATAGCTGTAACAAATGTGTAGCGCACCGGGGGAGGGGACCACCCCTTTGGCGACACAATGGCTGCTTGAGATTACGAGATCAAATTCACTTAGGTCGAAGCTTTCTATGACCGCCGGTAAAAGCGGCAAGAGGTAGCGGTAATAGTGTTTGACCCAAGGAAGACGGTTCAAAGATGACGTTTCGATGCGGTACGATTCTAGAATCGGACCGACCTTACCTTTCGTATAGAATAGCGTGTGAATAGTGGCTTGGGGGTAAAGCTCCGCTATCGCTTCAAGGCATTTTTCTCCTCCCCGGTGGCTTACCAACCAGTCGTGGACGATCGCTATCTTTCTGGGGCCAGCAATAAGAGGCTCAGTATGCATGTCGATTCACAAATCCCTTCACCACAGTTAGACACAAAATTTTAAAATCAAAAAAGTGCGACCAGTGTCCGATATAAAATAGGTCGTGCTTAATGCGTTCCTCTAATGAGGTGTTGCCTCGCCATCCATTGACTTGTGCCCAGCCGGTGATTCCTGATTTCATCCGGTGGCGTAACATGTATTTAGGAATCTCTTTTCGAAACTGACTCACAAAAACGGGTCGTTCGGGGCGAGGTCCCACCAAACTCATATCTCCTTTTAACACGTTATAAAATTGTGGCAATTCATCGAGACTAGTTTTTCGAAGCCAGCGGCCTAAAGGAGTGGTCCTATCGTCGCCTTCGACCGCCCAAACGGCGCCTGTCTTGGACTCGGCGTCCGTTCGCATCGATCGAAATTTATAGAGCGTAAAGAGCTTTCCATCCGCCCCCATTCGTTCTTGAGAATAAAAGATGGGTCCTTTGGAGGTCAGTTTGATGAGGCCTGCAATCAATAGATAGAGCGGCGAGCAGACGATGAGAAAAATTAGCGACCCCAAAGCGTCTTCGACCCGTTTTAGCGCTCTATCGGTAGCGCCCACTGGAGTTTGATTAAAATGTAATAGTGGAATTCCGCACTCTTCGTCGGCGGAGTAGGTAAAGGTATTATACTTTCCGAAGTCGGGAAGGACTTTGACCGCTACGAGCTCGTTGGAGACCGATTGCAGGACTTGGCGGTAGTTCCCCGGATTGTCCGTGGGATAGGAGATAACTAAAAGATCCATCTCGGCGTTTCTAACCAAATTTTCGAGTCGCTCCTCGCCGCCCAAGTGAGCTAGCTGGGTTAGCGGCCCCTCGGTTATCTTGGGCCCCAATCTTCCGATCCAGTCGATAGGGTAGGGCCTTCGATTTTGAATGGCCGAGTAGTACATTTGGAGTAGCTCCCCGCTGCCTAGGAGCAGGATTCTTATTCTTTTGACGAAGGACCTTTCGAAAAAATCCCATCCCAAATGGAGTAAGATCCGCTCCAGTAATACGGTGGGAATTAAGACGGCCAGAAAGATAATAAGATATAGGCGCGAGTAGTAAAATTCCCCGCGAAAGTAGATCGTAGAGATAAAGACTAAGGTACCTAAAATACATCCTTCGATGACTTTTTTAACCGGCCGAAAGCCAAAGTGGATGCGATCCCGGCGGTAGGCCCCCACCACATGAAACACCGCGCTAAAAACGGCGACTAAAGGGAGAGAGATGCTTGAGTAGGTCTCAAAATCGGGAATTCCTTTGGTAACGGGAAACCAGGCGCTATAGAAACGCAGGTACCAGCACCCGTACCACACCCCCAGCACGGTCAGTACATCCATGACTTTTATCGCGGCGGTATAGAGGAAAAATGCCTGTCCGTAATCCATTACGCTCTCTTGCACTCTGGGTTCGTACTTTCGAAAAAGGTTCTAAAAACCCCTGGGGTATCGAAAATGCCTTATTGTGCCTAACAAATCTCGTGTTTTCTTGCCCGCTCTCAAAGCCCCCCAATGTATTGCCATCCCCCCTTGTCCGGAACAACTATTTTTTCTTGGATTCGGGGCGGTAAAAAACTATAATAATAAAGTACTTATACCGCCTGCTGCCTTTTCCAAAAGGCCCCCAGGCGCTACCGCACTATCTTCCGAAGCGGAAATGGTCCGATCACCAACTTAGGAGGCGATGTGACAAAGTCTGAACTCATCGAGCTTTTGGCCCGAAAAGCGAATCTCACCAAGAAAAAAGCCGAGGAGCTAGTTAATACCATCTTCGACTCTTTTTTCATGGCCATGGTCAAAGGCGACCGCATCGAGATTCGAGGATTTGGCAGCTGGTTCGTCAAAAATTATAAGTCTTATGTCGGTCGCAACCCCAAGACCGGCGCTGATGTCTTCGTACCGGAAAAGAAACTTCCCTTTTTCAAAGTAGGAAAAGAGTTGAAGAAGCGTATTGATTCGTAAATCGGTAGTTGAACTTGTCTTTAGGGCCGTCGCTTCGGCCATTTCGAATCGGAAGAAAGAAAAGCGGGCCGGTAACGGCCCGCTTTTTTATTTCTTTTAGAAAGAGCTGGGCAACTTAACCCAAGGGTTTGCCAACCTTTGGCGCCAACTTGTAAAGAAACCAAACCACTCCTAAACCAACTGCCGAAAATACAATTAAGCTGACCACGTTGAATGAGCCGTAATTGTTCGCAGCGACCATGCCGAACAGCATGGGGCCAGAGAGGTACGTATTGATTTTAGAGAATAGTGTTGCTCGTTTTACCGTCGCAGCCATCTCTGGTGGTGATTGGGCATTTTTGATCCAGCTCAAGATACATTTCTGAGCGGGCCAAATGACGAACCATACGTTGAACCACATGATGGTTCCTAGCAACCCTCCGAAGAGAATCCAAATGGTTCGTTGAGTGATCTGTCCCGATTCATCCGTCCACAGTCCACCATGACCATACTTGGCGAGGAAGAGTGCCCAGCCAAACACGAAGGTCATCATGGCTCCCCATCGAAACCACCACAGTGCCCGGTGAATGAGATAGGGGTTTACGTCGGGTTTGAGTTCCTTTTTCAGAACAAGTTGAAACTGACTATTTACGAAGTTGAAGAAATACAAATGGCCGATCCACGTAATTCCAGCGATGATGTGAAACCAGCGCAAGAACAGCAGCAGATTCGATTGAAGATCATCTAGAGCCATAGCCCGAATCCTCCACAATAAGTTTGAAGTGCTCGAATCCTTTTCGAGATTGGGCGGTATTTCATCACTTTAGCATCGGTTAGAAAACCTATTTTTCGGGTTGAGTCGAATTCCGATGAGCGGTCGGATCGCTCAGCGGGAAGGATTCGGTCCCACCGACCCCAAGTTGCTCCCGGGGTTGCTTTCCCAAAGCCAGTCCCTCTTTTCCGATAGTAACGTCAAATACCCCGGTGTCGACCTTTCATACAAGCTTTTATTAATATCTTCAAATACTTAGTAGTATCCCGGTAGTGGTCTGAAAAGCCTCTGCAGGTGTTTAGGTTCCAGTCGTTTTGGCGCTTCAGTCTTTTCAACGACTTACCCAAAAGTAGTGGGGCATTGAAACTGGCAAGCCTTGTGCACACTAAGTCATCAGATAAAACCAGCCAATGAGTGAAGACAGGCTGGCAACAGGCATAAACAAAAGGCGCGCCGACTGGCGCCGGACGACAGCAGGGTTTAGCAACGAGCATGCATCAGAGAAAGCACATACTGCTCTTCGCCTCTCTTCGAAGATCGAAACGGTCTTCGTTTTGGCTTGCGCTGATTCTCTCCTGGAATTTAATCCTAGGGCCTTCCGCCTTTGCTCAGCACTCCCAATCCGATTTCGCCAACAATGCAAGTTTTGTATATCTAGTAGCCACCATAATGCAGATCAACCAAGCGATGACGTCTGCCGCTGAGAATCCGATGGATGCATGGCGCCAGCAAAATGTTCGTCATGCGATGGGCATGCTACCCGGCGCTATTCGTGGCCTTGCCGGCGAGTTTAAGAGCAACAAGTTTGGTAATTCCGATCTTCCCATGGTCCAGAAGATGCTGGGAGGCTTCATCAATGTAAACGCTGCCGATAACTACAAAAAGTTTTTGGCCCATCCTGATAAGCGCTACATTCCGAAGTTAGGAACGGGAATTCCCGCTTCGGTAATGGCGAAAGCCGGAGCTGGCGGTGGTGGGGGTTCTGATCGATTGGTCTTTGATGATTCTCAATCCAAAGGACAAGATCCTTTGAATAAAGAGTTAGCGAGTCTGGGCGACGATTCACTGGGCCAAAGTTCCTCTTCAAACGGCCCCGTAAAGTCAGACAAACTAGTTTTTGATGACGGAGCTGCTAAAGCAGCGAACTTGCAAGATCCTTCCGCTTCCGATGTGACGGGTTCGGCGAGTATTTCAACCGTAGGGGGGACGTCCGCCATATCTTCTCAAACTGCGGCCGGTGCAGATGGCGCCGTAGTAGGGAGTTCGGTTAACGCTTCCTCTTCTGCGCCTAAAGCCGGTGGGTTTTGGCAGTCAGCCAATAGTGATCTGGCGGCAGTGGAATCGTCATTGGCTCCAGCGCGTGAGCCTGCGTCTGCTTTAGATCAAACCTTTTTCGATAAGAAGACGGGCAAGCAAGTTTCTAAAAGAGCGCTTAGCAGTGAGGATCGCCCCTTGGCTCCTCAGCAGAATCCGTCTCAGTACCAATCGAATATCAAACCTCAGTATTGGTCTAACATAGCTTTTCTCAAATTATCGGGGGTTCTCTCCACGACCTCCGCCCATGCAGAGGGCGGAGGCGGGGAGGGCGGCGGAGAAGCGGCTGCGTTCCTGATGGGGTTTGCAATGATCATTGCGGCGGCGGCACCCGTGGCGGCAGCAGCGATTCAAGCTAATGCTGACAAGCAAATCGCCCAGACGAATGCGAATGCCCAGATTCAAATGACTCAGATTAGTGCTCAGACTTCACAGCAGCTTGCCGGTCAGCAAGCCGCCATCGCTTCGCAACAGGCTCAGATCGCCCAACAGATTTCGGCACAGAATCAGCAATCGACGACAGATCGCTTGAACATTCAATTGCAAGAGTTGGATAAAGCGCGAACGGATGCGAATAACTTTGAAGAGCAACGACTCACTTATCAGGAAAATTTAGACAAACAGAAATTGGATATCGCCAAATCACAAGCTGACGAGACCATAGCTCTGGCCAATCGGCAAGAGAGGCTCTCTGAAGCAGCGGCCCTCAATCAAGGCGGCGGACCCGGCAATCCGATGCCCAGCAACGTTTTTAATTCAGCGACCGGTCAAGGGTTAACGGTGGCAAACAATATGCCCGGTCGTGCGGGAGCTTTTGGAAATAGCGCTCAAGCGGGTGCAGGCGGAGGTTTCGGTGGAGGGCAGGGCGGGGGATTTGGCGGCGGCGGACAAGCCGGCGGATTTGGCGGAGCTGGTGGTGGCGGATTTGGAAATGCTGCTAACGGACTTACGAGCACTCGAGGTTCAGGTCTAGGTGCTGCAACTCAGATGGCCTCCAACGGTGGCGGCTCAGGATTTACGGGTTTAGGGGGGGCTGCGCGAGGGATGACGGCGGGACAAAATTCTGGTTCCGCGTCTGATGCACTTTTGGCGAGTGTCGGCAATACCACGGCTTCCGATGGAAGCCCCCTTCAGTGGACTATCGATCCTAAGACGGGAAAGAGAATTTTAGTTCCTGCAACGGGAAGTGCCATGGCGGTAGGAGCGCACCAATTGAAATTAACTAAGAATGCACCTGCGATGAGTGCTGCTTTGCGCGGTGTTATCAGCACCAATAAAGCTTCGGGTTCGACGTCGCAAAATAAATTTGTAGCGCAGACAACAAGCGATTTGGGACAGCTCTTACAAAAGACGGCTCCTCAATCGATGACAAATCCGGCGATCGCAGCCACTTCGTATTTTCAACCGGGCGCGGTTGGTACTTCGAACCAAGATTTAGTGGCGCACTCGCCTGGAGCGCGAGCAACGGCCTCAATGGCGGTTGCTTCAAAAGCTTATAATCCGCCGTCGATGACGGCGATGCCGGAGCTAGGTCACAGTGGCTTACCGCATACGCCACTTCAAGGTTCATCAGGATTTTAAAAGCTTAATCGGGGGATGGTCTAGAAAGACCACAGTCGTCCTGGGGAGGGCTCATGAGAGTCCTCCCCTCTTTTTTGTCTGACTATCGTGGGTCCTCCCCTACTGTGGTGCCGGCTCATGAGAGTCCTCCCCTCTTTTTTATCTGCTTGTGAGGAGAGTGATTACTGAATTTGGCAAAGAATATGCAACTCTAACTGGAATAGGGGGACCTCCAAAGCTAAAGGGGTGTTCGACTTTTATACGTCGTATCCATCCGTGTGCACTGGGCGTTCTTAAGGGGGAAGATGTTTTCTAGAACTCAAAAATTAGTAGCGCTATCCGTGCTAGGTCTGCTGCTTGCGCTTCTTATTCCGAGCTCGCCTCGAAACAGAGTCTCGTGCTGCGGAGGGTTTCGTCAGTGGATTCACGAAACGTGGTCTAAGACGAATGAACTTTTGCAAAGCAACGATCGCCAGATATCGTCCGGAGGACTTATGCCCGAACGAATTCATGGCTTCGGCCCCGAGGAGAATGATCGTCGCGAAGATGTAAAGCACCGCGAAGTCTGGTTTTCTCCGTTGCCTTCGAAACCGATTTCTCGACCGTCGGCGATGATGACAAAGGGGGCTACTCGTCGCGCTCCCGCCTCGTTTCCCGCAGGGGGAGTGACTGGAGCCAGTACCAGTCAGATTGACGCCAAGAAATATTCGGCCCACGTTCGCGCCAGTTATTGGTCGCCCCTTCCGCTAGTAGCTTTGTGGAAGGCGGTGAGTGTCCCCTCGGCATTGGCGCTAACCGCTCAGCAACAGCTTGCTATCGATGCCATTACCGGCGGAGCCATCGCAGATCAATCTCAAGCCGGTGATCCTCTGGCCGGTTTAGGATTAACCAATAACGGCATCGGAAGTGTCTTAGGAGTCGATCTAAGACAAAACCTCTTGGATGCGATCAACAGGGGGTTTCTCACAAAAGCAGATGCCACCAAGATCGCCGAAAATACGTTGAAACGGCAGCAGGATTTGATTGGACAAGGATTTACCCCGACGCAAGCGGCTCTTAGAGCTGCTCAAGAGCAGGGACTTATGGACCGCGACGGCAATCCCGTGAACCCTAACGGTGGCGGTGGCGGAGGCGGGGGTGGCGCTGGAGGAGGTGGAGGCGGTGGTGGATCGGCGGCAATTTTTCAGGCCTTTGGAGCGGCAGCGATCGCGACCGGAGCGTTGGGAATGGTGGGGGCTACTGCGGCGCAAGCGGGGGCGGCCACCTCGATCGCTCATACGAATGCTAATGCTTCGACGACGATGGCCAAGATTAATAGCAATACTCAGGTTTACGATGGCGCGATGGCCGCTTTTGCCAAAATGAGTAACTCATTGGCAGCACTATTCACGAATCGCGATCAACAAATGCAAGAGACCAATCGCCAGGTCATGAAATCGAGCGAAGAATATTCTCTGTTTTCCAAAGACCTCCAGCTCAAACGCCGAAAATTCTACATGGATATGAGAAATGAGGCGATGAAGACGGCTATCTCCTATATGCAAGGGGCGGCACTATTAGCGCTCCAGGTAAGAAGATTCGATTTCTCGGTGATGATGGCCGGTCGAATGATGAGTGGGCTTATGATTTCACATGGAGGAGCGGCACAGCAACTGATTCAGGGGCTAGCGGGCAATCCCTATGCGATGTCGGCTCGTCAGCCGGCCAGAAATTCTCGCAATGGAAATGGAGCCCTGATCAATAACTCGGCCACGAACGCCCGCGTGAATAATTCGACGGCAAACGTAGTGAATAATACCGCCTCCACGAGATCCAATACCGCCGCCAATATCCGGGGCATGATAGCGGATGACAATAATTTAGTCGCTCACGCCGCTCGGGGAACAGCTTCGGTTCCTGATGCGATTAACGCGCAGGGCCACTCTGGATTCTAGCCATATCCTAAAGGTATCCGTTACCTCTAGTCCAAGAAAAGTGGACGGAATGTAACGGATACCTTTAGATTCCAATAACGCCTTGCGCCCACACCTCCCCTAATTTTCCCTACAGAACCAGCCTGCAATTCCGATAAGAAGTATGGCAGTTCTCATAATCCCTGAACATTTCCATCACATTCTATGAAAATACTCGTAACAGGAAGTTGCGGTCTCATTGGGTCGGAAGCCGTTATTCACTACGCCAGCGAAGGGCATGAAGTGACCGGCATCGACAATAATTTGCGGCAATATTTCTTCGGCGCGAAGGGAGATACCTCGGGAGTGAAGCGGGATCTTCAATCGCATTTCAAGAATTACCGGCACGTGGCTATCGACATTCGCGATCGCCTGGCCATTGATAAATGTTTTGCCGACTTCAAACCAGACTTCGTAGTTCATACGGCGGCACAACCCTCTCATGATTGGGCGGCACGAGAACCTTTCACCGATTTTGAAGTCAATGCCATGGGGACTTTGAATCTCTTAGAGGCATTTCGTCGCCACACGCCGACCGGCGTTTTCGTCTTGATGAGTACCAACAAAGTTTACGGAGACGCTCCCAATCACTTGCCGATGGAGGAACAGGAAAAAAGATTTGAATATACGGGCTCTCTTTTTAAGAAAGGGATCGCCGAAGACCTTTCGGTAGACCAGTGTCTTCACTCTTTGTTTGGCGCTTCCAAGCTTTCCGGCGATATTCTCTGCCAAGAGTACGGACGCTATTTTCAAATCAATACTGGAGCCTTCCGAGGCGGATGTTTGACAGGAAGCCGCCACGCTGGGGTCGAACTCCACGGGTTTTTATCGTATATCGTCCACTGCGCCGTTCATAATCTGCCTTACACGATTTTTGGCTACCAAGGAAAACAGGTCCGGGACCAAATTCACTCGTCGGACGTGATTCAAGCGCTGGAACTATTCAGAAAAAATCCCCGTTGCGGAGAGGTTTATAACCTCGGTGGAGCGTATGGAAATAGCGCTTCCGTCATCGAGATTATCGACAAATTAAGAAATGATTTTGGATTCTCCTTGGAGACTCAATACGATCCCACGGCCAGAAAAGGCGATCATATCTGCTATTACTCCGACCTTACTAAATTTAAAACTCATTATCCCGCTTTCAGGCTCAAGATGAGCCTGGATGCCATTCTCAAGGAGATGGTGGAGAATGCTACAGCCAGCCAGACAAGAAAAGCAGCCTGATTTTCAAACAACGCTTGATGCCGCACTTAGCGACTGGGCGCCGCCCGTACCAGTTAAGTTAGATCGAGCCACACTTTCGCCGACCGTGGTGCGGTACTTCGAGAATGTAGTTCGCTCTAGCCGTTGGAAACGCAAGATGGCGGCTTATCGCGAACACACGATCAAATTTTTGAGCCAAGTCGTTCCCGAAAATAAAAAAGTTCTGCTCATTGGGTGCTTAACCTCTGAAATACTGGAAGCTCTCCGACCTTCATACGGGGTAGGTCTTGACGTCAGCGAAGAAGCGGTTCGCTTGGCACGTGCCAATTGCCAAAACCCAAACGTCCGCTATCACTGTGCGCTTCCTGAAGAATATAAGACTACGGAAAAATTCGATTACGTGATTTTGTTAAATGTCGTTGATCATAGTGACGACGTGTTGGCCCTGGTAGACTCGGTAAGCAAGTTTGTCCATGAAGATTCTAGAGTTATCCTCTCGATGTTAAATCCACTTTGGCATCCCTTGGTGAAATTCGCTTCCCGACTAAAGATCCGAATTCCAGACCACAAGCGCAATTTGGTGGGTAGCCGGATTTTGGGAACGGCACTGGAGATTAAAAGCTTTAAGGTGATGGATAAATGCCGACGGGTATTGGTCCCCAAGCGCATCCCCCTTTTCTCCTGGCTGTGCAATCAGTTTCTCTCGCGTTTACCCGGTTTTAATTCCCTTTGTTTTATTCAGTACGTAACGGCAAAGCCAGCGGAACTGAAGAAAACGAACCGCTCGAGCTGCTCGGTCATCATCCCCTGCTATAACGAAGAGGGTAATATCACCGAATGCATCAATCGAGTCCCCCACATGGGGAGCTTTACCGAAATTTTAGTCGTGAATGACGGCTCGAAGGACAAAACCGAAGAGATCGTCCGCAACCTAACCCCAACGTTTCCCAATCTGACCTTGATTACGTACGCGAAGAATCAGGGAAAAGGGAATGCGGTTTTGAAAGGCTTGCGCGCGGCCAAGGGTGATGTGGTTATGATTTTGGATGCCGACATGACTGTACCTCCGGAGGAGTTGACCGACTTTTTCGAAGCTTTGGAATCCAAGACCGCCGATTTTGCCTCGGGCACCCGTTTTCTTTATCCGATGGAGCGCGAAGCCATGAGGCTTGCAAACTATTTCGGAAACATTCTGTTCTCCAAACTCGTCGAGGTGATTGTAGGTTCGGAATGCTCGGACACCCTTTGTGGCACGAAGGCCATGCGTAAAATTGACTTCGCTGATTTTGAATTGGAAGACTCAGCTTGGGGAGACTTTGATCTCATCTTTCACGCCGCCCGTCGAAAGTTAAAGTGTGTGGAGATTCCCGTGCATTACAAGAGTCGTGTCGCCGGAGAGTCCAAGATGAAGGCTTTTAGCTCTGGAATCTCCTTTCTTAAGCTTTGCTTGCGAAAGTGGTCGGAACTTCCTTGAAATTACGCCTAATCCATAATGTTAAACCGTCCGAAGTAGCGGTAGTCCCGACGCCCACGCTCGATCGGACCCGGCTAGTCTGTCTTGCTGCGGCACTCTTTTTCGTGCTCAAATTTCCGATGATCTTCACCGCGAACAATCCCGAGGAACTTCGGGATTTCGATCATTACACCAAAGCCTCACAAGGACAGTACGCTTATCGGGATTTTGTATGGCTGTATGGCCCTGTCGCACCGATCGTCTACGGGGCGGCACTAAAAGTATTTCCGGCAAAACTCATTACCGTTAGATTAGTCACTTTGGCTTTCTGGAGTGCGGTAGCGTGTTTTCTAGCGTTACTGTTTGCTAGATATTTTGTTACCTACCGCTCTTGTTTAGTAGGGGTTCTTCTTGCATCCGGCTGTACGGGGTATCCCGGCTATTCGAACAATCACATCTTGGCCACCTTGGGGGCTGTGATCTGTGCGTATTACTATCTTAAGTTTATAGAGGATAAAGACGGGGGAGCCTTACTGTGGTCGTATGCGGGGGCTGCACTTTGTCTTTTTACAAGGCCTGTGCTGATGGGATACGGCGTGTTTGGGGCGTGGAGCTGTCTCATGCTTGCGAACTCGTTTACTCTCACGAGAATTCGCGGCTGGGTAGTCCTCATGTTAACGACACTGGCGACGCTAGGAGTGTTTTATCTGATATTTGGACGAGGTCTGATGAATGCTTTTCTTCCTAGGCCTTGGGCGGTACTGGAATCGAAAAGTTATCCGAATCTGCACTATCTGGTCCCTCACTTAACGCTAAGTTCGGCATCAGCCGACGTGGGGATGCAACTCTTTAAGCAGCTTCGGGCGGTTCTTGAGACTGCGGTATTTTATCTTCATTACTTTGTCTGGCCGACATTTGTCTTTACCGCCGCCTATCTTTTGCCTTCTCGAAAAAATATGAGAGCGGCGGCCATCTGTACGATCATTGGTCTTGCGGGTGCTTTGGATCTACTTCATTACGGGTTTAACGATCCTTTTAAAGAGCCCGCAATGTGGGCTAGGGGGCAGTATTTCTTCTCGTTAACGGCGGTTGCCATTTTCTTAGTCGTCTGGCCGACGGTACTTCACCACACAGAGCGAATGAAATCGTGGGGGGCTCGGGCCTTTTTAGTCGCGATCGCGGTTTGGGCGTACTTACCCTATGTCGTGGGATGGGGGCAATTGGCGAAGTTTCATTTTAACGAGTACGGGTTTCCCGCTTTAAGCGGAGTTTTAACCCATCCCGACAGGCGTCCCTTATTCGAAGCGGTATCCTTCATAAATTCGCAATGCACGTTAAAGGATGCAGTGGTAGTACCTCAATATACTCCCGGGCTAGATCGACTCCTCCATTGTCCTGATCTTTTTGGCGAAGATGCCTACATGTTCACTAGAATGCCATGGTATCGCTTAGCACCTCTAGAAACTCCCTACGCTCCTGGGGGCAATATCACCAATGCTGAAGTGATCGCACAAAGAATCGAGGGTCTTTCTCCTCGGTTCTATCTATTCGAAGGGGCTTCCATCTACACCAAGCAATGCGACCAGCCCGGCTGGTCCTCGCGTATCTTTGGCACGGGCTCTAATGCTCGTCGCGTCTGCTGGACGTCATAGAGCTAAAATCGGGTAGGCGCTAAGCATTCGCTTCTTTTAAATTCTGGTAAAACTTATTGAATTGTTTGGCGAGCCCCAAGGGATCGAAGGCTCCTCGATTTTCCAATTGCTGGCGCGCGGAATGGCAGGCGATAGTAAGTTGAGCGGCGTCCGGTTGATTGACTAAGAAGCGAGAGAGTTCGAGTGACGAAATAGAAATCATTTCCGATAAAGCGTCATGCGATTCTAAGTACACACAGGGAATATTCCAGTAAAAAGCTTCCAGCGCGAGCGTTGGCCAATCGAAGGCCCTATCCGTCAGATAAAAGCAGTATCTAGTCTGGGATAGTATTTCCATCCACTTGAGGGGAGTAAAAGCCCGGCGCTGCGAAAGGGAAATCACTCTTTGTCGTAGTGTGGGAAACCGAGCTGAGATGACAGACACAATCTTCTTATAATCGGTTTTTTCCCCTCGATTGCCCACTAAGAAAAGCAAAGAGGCTCGCGGACTCTCCGAAGAGAGGTCCGAAAAATGGACATAGCGCCGTACCGTCGGAGTCGCGATGTAGATTCGGTCCTTAGGCACTCCAAATCGCTTCTCCAAAAGGCGAAAATCCTTTTCCGAAGGGACGACAAAGCGTTGTTTAAGGCTCTTTCCGGGGCGCGATCGCAATGCCGTTTTCCCGGGAAGGACCGTGGTTAACATCGGAAGATCGTGGCCAGGGCCCAAACGATCGGCCGGACGAAAGCGATGGAAAACGCTGATATTAGCCTTCTTAACGAATTGTTTTTCCCAAAACCAATATAGTGGTGATTTTCCAATGCGGCGCTTAGTATCAAATCGCCGTAATTGTCCCGAAAAGATCTGTCCCGGGTGAGAGAGTAATACCGTACGCTGTTTATCGATCCATTCGCTTGAGATTGATTCCCCCTCACCGCCGGCCGCGACCAATTGGTCGATTAACTCCTGGGCGATAAGAGCGTTAGAGGGATATTCCGCGGCCGCTCGGCCATCGATACAAAGTCGGGGGGTATGGACACTCATGGGGGTAATTAAACCTCTTTGGGAGGGTGAGAGCAATAGTCTAAAAGAGGGGGGCAACCCTTGGTAAGAAGCGTCTAGCCCTCGTTTTAGCCACTAGCTTTCGCCTTATTTTCTATGTCTAGAGGCTCTCTCTTAGGGGGGAACGCATTTTGCTTAAGTACTTTCTCCATGCGCTGGTATCTCCTGCTCTTCGCCCTGCTAAGTCTACTTACCAGCCGCCTCTACGACCGATTTCTGGTCTGTTCCCTTCGAGTTACCTTTCTTGATGTCGGCCAAGGGGATTCGACTTTAGTGAGATTTCCTGGGGGAACCACCATGTTAATTGATGCCGGAGGTGGCTTCGGTCAGTTTAACCTAGGGCAAAGAGAGCTTTTCTTAGAACTCGCTAGAATGGGCATTTTGACGCTGGACTATGCTGTCCTAAGCCACCCGGACTTAGATCATGGGTACGGGTTCTTGGGCCTATTCGATAATCTTAGCATTAAGCGGTTTATCTATAATCGGTCCTTTCTCTCTGATGCGGAACCCAGAAAACTCCTCTTAGACCTTCTCAAACTGGCTCAATCGAAAGGAACTATCGTTGAAGCGCGGGAACAGGAAAGTTACACGTCGCAGGGGGGAGTGAGTCTGCGCTGGCTGCCCCCCCAATTAAAGACAGCCGAAACCAATGATCGTTCTTTGGTTCTCCAAATGAGTTATTCAGGCCATTCGTTTCTGTTTACGGGCGATATGGAGGCCGAAGCGGAGGAGTGGCTTTCCGGCGTGATTAATGAACCCGTCACGGTATTAAAGGTGGCTCACCATGGGAGCAAGACGTCATCGACGGATCGGCTCCTCGGAAAAATAAGACCCAGATTCTCGGTAATATCGGCGGGAGCGCAGAATAGGTATGGCCATCCAAATTTCTTAGCTTTGGGAAGATTAAAATATTTTAGCAAAGAGGTGCTAAGGACGGACTTTCACGGATTCGTGGAGATTGAAGTGGATAGGAAAGGAAAATTGAGGTGCAGGACATCGATCGGAGATTGTGGAGGACTCAATTAAACGCCAACCTGCCTTTTTTTGAGTTCTAATAGCTGATCCCGCACCTCCGCCGCTTTTTCAAAATCCAATGCCTTGGCTGCTTTCTTCATCGCCTTTTCTAATTTATCGATCTCTTTCGGCAGGGCCTCGTCGGAAATATGATATTTCCCCTTCTTGTCGGAAACTTTCACCTCGAAGTAATCCATGTTTTCCACCGCGTATAACGAGTTTTGGATGTTTTTCACGACTGAAGCTGGGGTTATTCCGTGTTCCTTATTATAATCAGCCTGCCTTTGGCGACGGCGATCGGTCTCTTTGAGCGCAAAATCGATCGATTTGGTGACGACGTCCGCGTATAAAATCACAGTACCGTCTAAATTACGGGCGGCTCGTCCAATGGTTTGAATAAGAGAGGTTTGGCTTCTTAGAAAACCCTCCTTATCGGCATCTAAAATGGCGACTAACGAGACTTCGGGGATATCTAAACCTTCCCTTAAGAGATTGATTCCGACGAGCACGTCGTAGGTTCCCATTCGGAGTTGGCGAATGATTTCTACTCGTTCTATGGCATCGATATCGGAATGGAGGTAGGCGATCTTAAGACCCAGCTTTTCGTAGTATTCGGTTAAATCTTCCGCCATCCGCTTGGTTAACGTCGTAATGAGCACTCGTTGCTTTTTTTCGACGCGCTTTCGAATCTCCGCATAGAGATCGTCGACAGCCCCTCGAGCTGGTTTCATGATAATCGTGGGGTCTGTTAATCCCGTGGGGCGAATGATTTGTTCGATCACCTTTCCCCGACACTTCTCCATTTCATACTTTCCCGGCGTCGCAGAAACATAGACGACTTGGCTGATGAGTGATTCGAACTCCGAAAAATTGAGTGGCCGATTATCCAAAGCAGAAGGAAGACGAAACCCATGGGTGACCAAAGTCTCTTTTCGCATCCGATCGCCGCGATACATTCCACCGACCTGGGGGACGGTGACGTGGCTCTCGTCGATAAACATCATAAAATCGCCTGGAAAATATTCCAGAAGAGTGGGTGGCGGAGCTCCGGGAGCTCGACCCGTCAAATGGCGGCTGTAGTTTTCAATCCCATTGCAGTAGCCCATCTCTTCGAGCATTTCGATGTCATAGAGAGTGCGACTTTCCAAGCGTTGCGCTTCGAGGACCTTGTTTTCCCTTTGAAGCTCGCCAAGTCTTATTTGGAGTTCGTCTTGAATCGACTTTATGGATCGTTTCAATTGCTCCTGAGGCGTCACGTAATGGCTACCGGGATAGATCTCAAGCTTGGTGACCGGGCCGATGACGTTGCCCGTGATGGGATCGATCTTTGAAATTTTTTCGATCTCATCCCCCCAAAACTCGATCCGATACGCATGGCTCTCTTCGAAAGCGGGGAATATCTCGATAATGTCGCCCCGAACGCGAAAGGTACTTCGATGGAAATCATAATCGTTGCGTTCGTATTGAATTTCAACCAGATGCATCAGCAAATTGTCCCGTCGGTATTCCATCTTTTCTTCTAAGTGGATTACCATCTCTCGGTACATCTCTGGAGAGCCTAGGCCGTAGATGCAAGAGACGCTGGCCACGATGATGACGTCTCGTCGGGAAAGCAGACTTCGAGTGGCCGAGTGACGAAGCTGATCGATCTGATCGTTAATGGCCGAGTCTTTCTCGATATAGGTGTCGCTCGAGGGAATATAGGCCTCGGGCTGATAGTAATCGTAATAGCTTACGAAATATTCCACGGCATTCTCTGGAAAAAGCTCTTTAAATTCAGAATAAAGTTGAGCGGCCAGGGTCTTGTTCGGGGCCAGGACCAACGAGGGCCTGTCTAGGGTTTCGATAGTGTGGGCGATGGTGAACGTTTTGCCGCTACCTGTCACGCCGAGCAGGACCTGATCGCGCTTTTTCGCCTGCATTCCTTTGACCAGCTCTTCGATCGCTCGAGGTTGGTCGCCGCGAGGGCTGAAGGGACTTACGAGTTTAAATTGGCCCATAAAGCCTTTTAGCATACTTCAACTTCGAGCGCTGTCACTCCCGTCCTTCTGATTCCAAAGGCACGCCACGGAGAGCACCCATAGCAAAAGCGTTCCTAGCGTCTTGCCTAGGTAGTTGATCCTTAGGGGATTAGGAAGGTCTCTTGGCCAGACGTCGGTAAAGATAAGGGTGATGGAGATGGCGCTTAACCAAACACCCCCCATTACTAATCTCGATTTTCGAGAGCGGTTTTTGTAGCCCAAGGCTAGCATCATCAGCGGATAGGCAGGTGCCAAAATAATGAAAGTCGGCGACTCACTGCGAGGGCTCAGTAACAAGATTAAGCAAAAACCTACTGTGAGCCATACTCCCCAGCGAGGGAAAGGGCGTTTACGTTCTAGCAAAAGAAGGGGGAGGCTAACGAGTAACAGGGCCCACCATAGGAGTTGGCCAAAAGCTCGAAAAGAGGGATTCAACCGCGAGGCGGTACTCACGATATCTAGTTGTAAAGGCCTCACCATTTTCCAGGCGTGGGAAGTCATAGCCACCCACTCTTTCTGTAACTGAAAACCAAGTTGAGGACCCACGACGAAAAAGGGTAAGAAAAATGCGATAAGAAATCCAAGGACAAGCCCTTGGACGTATCTCTTTCGGAAGGGAAAAAGCAAGAGGGCTGCAAAAAGCACGGGAATTACTTTGAGATCGGTACTCAACGCTAAAACAATACCTGAAGCTGTAAATTTTCCATCGCGATAAAGGGCGGCTCCAATCAAGATAAGCCCCACCAACAATGCATTTACCTGTTGGTAAAGCAGCGAAATATTAAGTTCCATCGATACTAAGATGAGAGCAAGCCACACAGGCAAAGCTAACTTTTTAAGGGGCGGCAGCCAAAGAACAAGCCCCCACCAGAAGACAGCGGAATTAGCCAAAGCCCACACCAATGCTTGAGTCTTCAGAGGGAGCCACGCAATGGGAGAGTAAAGGAGACAGAAAAAAGGCGAGTACTGAAAGAAGTCGGCACCGGGCATGAGACCAAAGGGAGTTTTTCCCGAAAGAAAGTTAAGGGTCGCTAACCGGTAGGTTTCTGTGACGATATTGGTGCCGGTCCGAAGCAAGACTGGAGCGGCGAATGCCGTGCACACGATAGACAGGCAAGCCCAGGGCAATAAGACTGCCCTTTTGCCCCGCTGTCCGGGCACGTTTAGTCCTTATCTTCCGGAAGATTCGCTTCGCGCCATCCGCGAATGCCGCCATCCATAGAGAGGGCTTTCGTATAACCCATGCGCTGGATCGACTCGGCGGCTAGTGCCGAACGAAACCCTCCGCCGCAATAAAGGACAACCTCAGCATTTTTGTCCGGAATTTTAGCTTCGATATCCCGTTCGATAACGCCTTTGCCGATATGAATGGAGCCCTTGGCGCGGCCCTGTTTCCACTCGTCATCTTCTCGAACATCCACGAAGAAAAAGACATCTCCGCGCTTTTGCTTTTCGACCACTTGGGCAATCGTAAGCTCCTTCACTTTGGCCTTGGCGTCGGTTACGACTTTTAGAAACCCAGGAGAATGAGACATAGGTAATTCCTTTCTTTGCCTACCATACCACGCAAGCGGGTTTGCGGACCATTGGGCTATCGGCTTTGCAACGAAATGCCTCTGCGAATGCCGGGAAGTTGGAGACTGGACCATTCACCCGAAATTTCGGGGGGGAGTGGGGATCGGTAATGAGATGCGATCGTTCCACTTCGGGTCTTATCTTGGAACACCAAGCTTGGGCGAACCCTAAGAAAAACTGCTGATCCTGGGTGAAACTCACCGGTTGAGAGCCTACCTGCCGGCTTGCTTTCTTAAAAGCACTATAGGCGAGTCGAATACCCCCGTTATCAGCGATATTTTCGCCCAAAGTTAGCTTTCCTCGGACATGCAGGTTCTCTAGAGGAGAGTAGTCGTCGTATTGTTTTGTCAGACACGCCGTTCGTTCATTAAAAGCAGTCTCGGTTTTCTCTGTCCACCAAGGGTTGAGGTTACCCTTTTCATCGTATTGTCGGCCTTCGTCGTCAAAGCCGTGAGTGAGTTCGTGACCCATGACCATGCCAATGCCTCCGTAATTGACGGAAGTCGGATTATTTTCGTCGAAAAACGGATATTGCAAAATACCAGCGGGAAACACCATCTTGTTATTGTCGCTGCTGTAATAGGCATTTACCGTTTGGGGAAACATCTCCCACTCGGTGCGATCGGCTGGTTTTTCGATCTTATTAAGTTCATATTCCGAATCGAACTTAGAAGAGGCTAGCAGGTTGCCAAAATAGTCGGTTCGGGAAGTCTGCAACTTCCCGAAGTCACGCCACTTGTCCGGGTAGCCCACTTGGTTCACTAAGGCATGGAGCTTGGTTAACGCTTTAGTTCGGGTGCTATCGTCCATCCACTTGACTGAGTTAAGTTCTTCTTCAAAACTCTTTTCGATTTCGGTGATTACCGAGCGCGCTTTGGTCTTGCTCTGCTCGTCAAATTTGGCATGAGTATACGCTCTCCCTAACGGCTCTCCTAGGGCTCCCTCAGTAGCAGAGACACAACGCTTCCAGCGAGGTTCGATCTCTTTTTGACCCGTAAAGGTTTTGGAAGAGAACTCAAAGTTTTCGGCTACAATCTTTTTGGTCAGCGAAGCGGAGACTCTCGAAAGTACATGCCACTTCATGTAGGTCTTAAGATCGTCAAGTGACGTCGTGCTCAGAATTTGACTGAGGCCATTAAAATAATCAGGAACTGCGATATTCATCTTTTGTACATTAGGCGTTCCCATGGCGGCGAAATAAAGAGCCCAGTGGAATTGAGGTACGCGGGTAAGAAGTCCGGGCCTATCGAGCAGGTTACACAATTTCTTGGGATCTCTTCGTTCCACCCGTGGCAAAAAGCGCTTTGCTAAGTTGGTCTCCAAATCAAAAACTACTTTGGCATTGGCCTTCGCTTTTGCCTGAGGAGTTCCGATTAAGGTGAACATCTTGACCAGGTGTTTTTGGAACTCTTCTCTAATGAAGGGATTTTTACCTTCGTCCTTGAGATAATATTCCGGATCGGGAAGCGAAAGGCCGGCCTGATCCATATTCCCCACTACGAAGCTAGCGTCTTTACACGACTGTTCGGGACCAAAATCGAAGAGTACATTGACGCCTTTTAAGTGCAGATCGGCCACCTTTTGGGTCAGCTGGGCTTCGGTCTTTACCGCGTCAATCTGCTTGAATTCGGCCTTTAACGATTTAAGCGAGTTTTTTTCGGCCGCCGTCTCGTCCATACAGGCGGAGTAATAGTTTCCTAGCCGCTCTCTGTCTGGATCGTCGTCGGGTAGATGGGATGCTGAATATTTTTCTAGAATGGAATGGAGTTCGCTTCGGGCCTGCTCGCGAAGGGAGTAGATTCCCCGGGACCAGGCCGGAAGATCGTTGGGTATCTCGGCCGTCTTGAGCCAGCCACCACAGGCAAATTGATAAAAGTCGTCACACGGCGAGACGGAGCGATCGAGAGCCGACTCCTCAACTCCTAGGGCTTTTACGGAAGGGGAGGGAGAAGGCGAAGCCAGGGGCTGGGCGAGGTCGGCTGAAAGAGGCTTCGAAAAAGAAAATAGGAAAAAAGCTAATAAGAAAGTTTTCACGATATCTCCCAAACCCAGTTCGCTAGCGTAGCGCGTTGCCAAAAATCTCATATCTGGGACGCGATGACAACTGTCGTTGACGCTTAGGGGGAAGGTTAATGGTAGCTATGAGGTTAAAGTTAAAGGTAATGTTAATCTTAATTTTAAGGTTAATTCTTAATCGGTTGAACAACCCCACCCCCACACATTAAGCTGAAGACACGGAAGGAAACGGGATGGGAAAAAAATTTAAGCATTGGATCTGCCGCACCTCCGATCGAGAGGGTCAGCAACTGCCCGTCTCGGGAGATTCCGTCATTCAAACAGTACTCGCCAACCGCACTTTCGTTCCCATCGACAAATTAGAGTACGGCGATCACGGACTAGAGCGGGTCATCGACGTCGTCTCCAGAGCGATTCGAAGTCAGAAACGTATTGCGCTTTACGCCGATTATGACGTTGACGGAACGATGAGTTGTGTAAGCTGGATCTGGTTTCTTAAGGCGTTGCGCTATGAGAATTTTGTTCACTACATTCCCTGCCGGTTCAAAGAGGGGTACGGCGTTAATCTAACGGCGATTCGAAATTTGATCGAAATCGAACGCGCTGAGCTTGTGATTACGATGGATACCGGAATCACCGCAAATGCAGAGGCCGAGTACTGCAAGAGTCGCGGGGTGGACTTTGTCTGTACGGATCACCATAAGATCCAATTGGAAAAGATGCCCGATTGCACGATTCTTAATCCCAAGCTGCATCCCAACCCCGATTACCAGGAACTTTGCGGATGCGGCATTACCTTTGTGCTGTTGCGTCGATTGGCGCAGGAGTTTGCGGTTCCCCAAACGTTGTGGACTGATTTGCTGGCGCTGGCAGGAATGGCGACCATTTGCGATGTTGTTCCCCTTAATCGGGTTAACCACCGTCTGGCGCGTTTGGGCGTGGAGGGGCTACTAAAGAGTCAACGGCCCATTATCAAAAGGCTTTTACGCTCGGCTTCCCTCTCAGGAAATGCCGATGAAAAAGATGTGGGTTTCCGACTTGGGCCGCGCATCAACGCGGTGGGAAGATTAGGCCACGCCGATAGGGTGATCGAGGCTTTTGTAACCGAATATCCCGACGTTCTTATCGATCATATGGGGCGCTGCAATGACGAACGGAAAAAAATCCAAGGGAAAATTGTAGCGGAGGCGAAGCTTCAGGCGGCACTTTACGAAAACGATCCCATCTTATTTCTAGGGCATGCGGATTGGCATCCGGGGGTTGTAGGAATTGCAGCCAGTAAAATTGCGGAGCACTTTTGGAAGCCGACGTGGCTTTTTCAGCGACTGGCGGGACAAGGTAAAGGTTCCGCTCGCTCTATACCCGGGTTTGATGTCACCGATGCGATGCAGGAGTCATCTGAAAGGTTTCTGAAGTTTGGAGGCCATCGCGCCGCAGGAGGATTTACCTTTGATCTTAATCGTGAAGAAGAGATCCGAACTCGCTTGATAGCTCAGGCTCAAAAAATTCGTGACTCAAAGCCCATCCAGTGGGACAGCAGAGCTGAATTTGACTGTGACCTGAAAGCTGAGTGGATTGACCTGTCGTTAATAGACAGGCTCGATGATCTTAAGCCCTATGGCCATGGCTTTGAGGAGCCTCGATTTCGATTTCAGGCATCCGTAAGCGGCGTTGAATTCTACAAGGATAAAGCTACCGGCGAGAAGCGGCATACCGCGGTCTTGACCTTGGGGCCGCGCGGCGGAACGCAAAAGATAATGTTTTTCAATGAAGTATTGGAAGACCTGCCGATAAATAGGGAGCTTTCGTTTCTAGTGACGCTGTCGCGAAACACTTACCAGGGCCGAACCACGGTCCAGCTTTTTGGGGTGGACTACCAATTGTGACGAGCCGTCCGTAACCCCTGTTAATGCCGACTGTACTTTCTTGGGGGGCTTTGATCTTTTTTCTTTTCTGCCGAAGTATACTTGTCACATTCACTACGAATTTACGTCTTCTTAGACAGAAAGGAGCACTCATGAATCACCGTAAAATGCGCCATTTTTCAAATGCCGGTTCCTTGGCACTTTCCGCCGAATCGGACTGGATTTCTCAGTCCTGTGATGAGGAATTTGAAAGGCTTTCCAAAGAGATCACAATGTCAAATGGCCTCTCCGATGAGAATCAGGAAGAGCTTTGGGTACCTCGAGAGTTGGACTGGGAGTCGGATGATTAAAGGGTGTCACTCTCCTTCCGGGCCCAAAAGGTACGGGTCATTCCGTTGGAACGAGTCTTGAAATACGAAGAGGCATGCCTCGAAAAAAATTCATCGCGGTAAGCGAATTTCCTTATCACATAACAAATAGATGCAATAACAAAGAGTGGTTCGACGTGCCCTTGCCGATAGTATGGGCAATTTTCTGTGACCAGCTTTCGGACTCCGCAGACCGGTTTTCGGTCTGGATCCATAGCTTCGTACTCATGTCGAATCACTTTCACATGATGGTACGAACCCCCCTAGAAAACTTGGACAGGTTCTTGCGCCATTTTCTTACTGAAACTGCCCGACGAATAAAATACGAGTCGAGCAGGATCAATCATAT
Source organism: uncultured delta proteobacterium (assembly GCA_963778115.1). Taxonomy (GTDB): domain Bacteria; phylum Bdellovibrionota; class FAC87; order UBA2466; family UBA2466; genus JBBQIT01. Next base: position 317,358 of record CAVZSV010000007.1, on the reverse strand, counting down.
TTTCGGGGGACGATCGAGCCAAACCATTCTCGATAGCGCCTATTCGGTGGCCTATGTATATAAGTATGTCTATCGAAATCCCGTAAGGGCGGGCTTGGCGTCTCAAGTCGAAGCCTATCGCTATAGTAGTCTTACCCAAATGGTAGAGGGCAGATATGATATTCCCCTTGTCGAGGGTGTGGACAGATATTGGTCGTTGATTCCTCGCTCGCCAGAAGAAAAGCTTCGGTGGCTCAATCTGCCGACCCCGAAGGAGCAGGAAATCCTCATTTCTAGGGGGTTGCGAGGATCCCATTTTAGGTTTTCCCGCTCAAACACGGTAAGGAGGGATCTGGACCTGCTTATCCACTCCTATGGAGTTCGTCCTTTACGTGACCCGTACCTTTTGGGCCCGCAAGGAGAGTGACACCTTAGAGGAGGCGAAGAGTTTCAGCTACGCCGGGATAGCCCTGCAAAAGCCAGTAGCTCCAGCTAACGATCATGATCGTATGGCCCACGAAGATGAAGAAATGGCTCCACATTTCTATGCGATCGGATTTGCCTGAGTAATAGCGGAACCAGTGCATTGCCTCGTCGATAACACTATAGAAAATCGATAGCGCCACAAGACAGAGAGCAGGGATGGTAAAGAAGGATCGGTGGTAATACGCCAGACATAGGAGCATGCAACTAGAGATACCTGCCGCAATGGTGATGTGATGAATGAGCGATTCTCCACTCTTTAGAGCTTCTTTGTAAACCGTGCGATGTCCTATCGTATCAAAAGCGATGGCGATGATAAAAATAAAGGTCCCCACAGGGACGTTCCACACATAGTCGGGATAATGGACTCCCCGGAGGTATCCGCTAAGCACAAAGCCCGACACTGCAATGAGAAGCCCCAGCATCAGTCCTACCCAGGCGAAGTAGACATTCCAATCCGTTCTTTCAAACGTGTTGATGCGGCAAAGATAGAGCCACGCATCTTCTAAGAAAGAGCGGTTAGGAAGTGTCGACATCAAAATTCTCCTGGAGTATGTCGACACAGCCGGAGTAATGGAATAGGTTTACGACGTTGCTCCAATCGATAGGGAAGTGTCAAGGCCACCAAGAAAACTCCGCGAACCAGCGAAAAACATTTTCTCCAGAGGGGAACGTAGGTCCGTCGGTCCCAGGCCCTGGGTCCTTTCTTGCGAACCAAGTGTCCGATTTTGGCATAGACCGAACTTGCCATGGCGACGGCGAGTGCGCTTCTCAAAGGAAGATACCTCAGTCCCCGATTTCCCGACCGGTAGTAGCCGTCGGCGCTATCTAAAAGTTGCGCTACGACACGTGCCAAGCCATCGCGATACTTGATTTCCGCCAATTCAAATGCGGGCACTCTAGCTTTCTCCAACCACTCCAGGGGGAGATAAACGCGCCCCATTTGGAAATCTTCCACAACATCTCGGGCAATGTTACTCAGCTGCATGGCTATCCCCAAGTCAGCGGCATGCTTTAAGGCCCGCTCGTCGGTAACTCCCATGACGTGAGACATCATAAGACCTACGGTTCCGGCGACCCGGTACCCGTAGAGAGTCAATTCATCCAACGTACGGTATTGAGTCCGACGGAGATCCATTCTTAATCCTTCCAATAGCTCCGTCGCATAAAAGGCGGGAATCTCGTACTGGCGAGCGATGTAGCGCAACGCTACGAACACTTCGGGCAGCGGAGCGCTTTCTTCTTCAAACGCCACTCTTGTGGAGGCGACCAACTCGGAGAGCCTCTCCTGCTGAGTTTGGGAGTCCTCGATAAGATCGATCTGGTCATCACAGTACCGGCACCAGCCATAAAGAAAGCAGGCGGCATCTCGAATGGGGCGGCTGAAAAGTCTGGAAGCGAATGAGAAACTCTTAGAGCCCACTCGAATCATCTCGCGGCATTTTTCGAGGGCTCTTTTTTCTTCAAGACTCGCCGCGGGACTGTGACGAACGATCGCCGGCTTGGGAAGTAAATCCTCTAATACGAGCCCTGAGGTAGCTTTGGCTGAATTTACGACTCCGGGAATTCCAGCTCCGGGATGGGTACCGGCACCTACCAAATAGAGCCCGCGAATTGCTGAATCTCGATTGTGCGCGCGGAAATAAGCGCTTTGAGTAAGTAAAGGTTCCAGTGAAAAAGCAGAGCCGGCATAAGCGTTGAGTTCATTTTTGAAATCCAAAGGGCTAAAGATTCTTCGCGTGACGATGTGGCTCTTCAGATCGGGCAAGTAATGCTTTTCTAAGTAATCCAAAATACGATCGGCGTACCTTGGCCCCTCGGTATTCCAATCGGTCGTCGATTTTTCCAAATGAGGGACGGGAGAAAGCGCATAAAAGGTATCACAGCCCTCAGGGGCAAGTGACGGATCGGTGCGAGTCGGTGCGTGCAGATAAAGCGAAAAATCGTCAGCTAGAATGCCCTTATCGTAAATATCGGCCAAAAGTTCGCGGTAACGATTTCCAAAGAGAATATTGTGATGGGCTACGTCGGGATATTTTTGGTTGGTTCCAAAATAGATAACAAAAAGTGACGGACTATAGCTCATTGCCTCGATGCGCCGCCGTGTTCTTTCGACACGGGGCTCTTTGCGAAGAAGATCTACATAAGTTCGATTAACGTCGGCATTGCTGACTACGGCATCACAGGGAGTGAATTCAATTTTCGTGGTGGCGACACCCGTCACTTTTCCTTGGTCCGTCCGAATGGCGGTTACCCCATCACCGTAAACGATATGTCCCCCCATCTCCTCAAAGAGACGAACCAAGGCTGTGACCAAGGCGTGAGTTCCCCCCTTGGGGAAAAAGACTCCCCATTTTTTCTCCAGATAGTGGATCAAAGTGTAAATGGCGGACGTACTATAGGGATTGCCTCCTACCAGCAGGGAATGAAAACTAAAGGCCTGCCTGAGATGGGGATCTTTAATATATTTTGAAACTACTCCATAGACGGAGCGAAAAGCATTCAGTCGCAATAGCTCAGGCGAAGCGCGGATCATGCTTCCCCAATTGAGAAAAGGAACACTAGCAAGTTCGGTGTAGCCCGCTTCAAAAACCTCTCGACTGTAATCGAGAAAGCGTTCGTAATTTCTGGCATCTTCTAAGGACCGCTTCTCGATTTGGGTGACGGTTGTCTTAAGGTCGTGACTATAATCGAAGCGATCCCCATCTTCCCAGCAGAGTCGATACATAGGCGAAAGGGGGACAAGCTCCACGTAGTCTTCCATTTTGCGGCCGCAAACGGTGAAAAGCTCTTCCAAACAGTGAGGAGCCGTGATGACGGTAGGTCCAGCGTCAAAAGTAAAACCACTATCGTGGTAAACGTAGGCCCGTCCTCCGGGGAGATCTCTTTTTTCAAAAATGGTGACGTCGCAGCCAGCCGCCTGAAGGCGAATCGCAGTGGCTAATCCGCCAAACCCACTTCCGATGACCGCAATTTTTTTCTTCGGATCAGCCATACGATGTGGTGAGGGTCTCTGCGATCTCCTCCACCGTGGAGAGAGTCTTGCGGAAAGCCGATTCTTCAACCCCTTCTTCAAGTCGTCTTAAGCAGTCTTCAAGGTAAAGAGTCGCTTCAAGCCTGGCCTGGGTGAGTAGTGGGTTTAATTGCAACCACTCATGCAGAGGGGTGGTATTGGGAAGCTGGTTGACACTCTTGCGAAACGAGGCGAAGTCAGCTTCATCCAAGTACTTTGAAGCCACCGACCAAATCCAGGAGGGTCGTTTAAGACGGAGATCTTCATACTGTTTCGGATCGTTTTCGCGAGTCGCTTTTAGATTTCCGATGTCATCAAACATTTGAAGTGCCACCCCAAATCTGACACCGAACTCGTGAACCATCTCCACCCGCTTGGAATCTCCTCCCCGCAAAAGGCAGCCGATCGCGGTGGCGAGACCCATAAGGGCCCCTGTTTTTAACTCTAAGGAAGCCAAACAGACCGGCGAGATCCTATCTTGAGGAATCTGATCGATGGGAGTTCCGATATCCAGCGCTTGTCCGAAATGAGCTCTCACCAAGGCGCGGTGACATGCGCGGTGAATGCTTAACTCGGCTGCCGGAGGGAGATTCCACTTCTCGAGCCGCTCGAGCGGCCAGAAATACAGCCAATTACCGGCGTTGATCGCTAAAGGGACACCGTGTTGCAAATGAAGGGCGGGAGAACCACGACGCACCTGACTGTCGTCTTGAATATCATCCACGACCAAAGAGCCGGCGTGGATTGACTCGACCAGTTCCGAACCGCGCCGGCAGAGTTCTTTTTCAGTGCTGTTTAAGGAAAGTTCGCGAGGCCCGCCGAGGATGAAGCCAATTTCGACCAGCTGCCCACGAATTCCTTTCGCGGGCCTATCTAAGAATTCCGTGACGGGGCGCAGAAGATGCGTGCTCAAAAGGGCTGCGATGACGTGTCTGGGCTCCTTTTCGGCTTCCGCAGTCTTTCCTGCGCCTAATTTCAAATCGATGAGATCTAACAAACCGGAGACGTCCTGGGGAAGAAATGCTTCAATGGCTTCACTATCGGACATGCATCACCTTCTCTTCATCTAGTCTTAATCTTAATCCTAATCCATTTCGTTTATTTGGCATTGAATCCCGGGATTACGATAGCTTGGGCCACTTTGTAGACTGGAATCGGTGGCTTTCCTAGAAGAATCCGAAGTCCGTCGCCCAGCGATATCTCCCCCGAGTAAAAGCTTTGGATTATCCTATCGGGCAATCGATAAAAATGCTCCAGAATACGATATCGCTTTTGGGGCTTGGCACCGAAAAACATCATGCGGTTTAAGAAACGAAAATAACTTCTGGACGATCGGCGAGAGAATCCATATTCCGAAATCGACCGTCGCAGCACGTTAGGCGACCACTCGCGGTGTCGAATAAGTTGGCTCACAAGCCTGGCGGCGTCTGGCAGAGAATATCCGGTGGTCGGGTGAAAATTTCCGGCGCGTGTTCCCATCGCCATGGGTCCGGCGGAGGTTGCGGCAGCGGCTTTGTGCAACGGAATAGCAAGCGCGCCCTGTTCGCGTCCCCGCTCTTCTGCGATCTTCCATCCTTTAGCAATCGCGTAGCCTCGGATGTTCTGCAAATAGCGTTCGGTATCGATGTCGGAAGTATCACTATAATGAGTATCTTCAATGAGGCATTCGGTTTCGCTCCAAGGAAGACAATAGAAAAATCGAAAGCCATCTTCTTGAAGTACGGTGGCATCAATAAGAATGGGCCCCGCCAAGCCGTGAGGAGCTTCAAGCCTCACATCCAAACCGACAAATTTCTGGAATGCCGAGCGAGCGCTTCCTTGTACAAAACCGCGGCCGTCGATAACCGCCGTCGCGGTGAGCGCTTCGCCCGAAGTGAGTGTCACTCGGGTGTCATCGGCTGACACCACTTGCGTGTTGAGCCGAACGGACGAGCCAAGCTGTGCCATCAGTTTCTCGTGGAACTCAGACGAGCGGATCGAATGGTAAGGCGAGTTTAAGCGACGCTGTAAATTGGGAAAGTAGACCTGATGGCTCGGCCAGCTTTGCGAAATCAGCGGACGAATCCAGGATGCCTCCGGCAAAACGTCCGAGTCATGGAACGACCACGTGTGGCATCCCCCGAGCCGATCCTGCTTTTCCAACAACAGAAAGCGGACGTCGGGCCGTAGTTTCGAAAGCGCGTAAGCGAAAAGGCCGTTAGATAGCCCGCCTCCTACTAAAATAAGATCGAGAGAAGACGCCACTGGGGTTCCTGGTTAAAAAAGAAATTCGCCCCATAAAATACCGTGTGGCGAGCCTTCCGCCAAGGCCTGTCATTGCGAACGGTGGGTCGCCTATTTTTCGCAGGCGTCGAGAATGAGTTCGCGAAGTTTTTCCGCGGCAACGGACCGGTTCTCAATCTGATGCGTCTCGCTGCTATAGTAAATTAAAGAACTGCTTTCTCTTGCTCCGGCCCGATACGTAACGGTAGGACCGACGGGGCCGCCCGAATAGACGATGGGTTGTGTCTCTTGCGCCCTTGTGACCAGCGCTTTTACCTGAGTCGCCGGCAATTGAGCCTTCGTCGGTACGGGACCCGAGGCACCGTGAGTGACTTTCACGTAGTTCTCCTCGAGATACTCAATGGTGCACAGATTTCCTTCGGTTCCTGCTTCCTGATCAGGTCCAACCTCAAGCGACAGCCAAAGTTTGGTGTCAGCTAAGGAAACGGGACTTAAGAGTGAAGATAGTAGAAAGACGCCTAACAAAGAGAAACCTCGCATAACCCCCCCATGTAAATAATTTCGGTTCCTTCTTCGACCGCTATCATATTGACTCAGTGCACACAAGCGAAACCTTTTCATTGGCGGGGGAGCCGGAAAGAGGGTAAAAATCCTTCCATGATACTTATTACTGGAGCGAGTGCTGGAATTGGAGTGGCGACGGCTAGGGCCTTTGCGAAGCAAGGTCAGGAGCTTCTATTGGTTGCCCGGCGAGAAGACCGCCTGCGAGTATTAGCTCGGGCTCTGCACGAAGAGTTTCGGGTCCCCGTTCACGAGTATGCGTTAGACGTTTCGAATCGGGATGCCGTTAAAAGTTTTGTGGAAGAGAAAGGGGCGCTCTTAAGCGAACTCACAGTACTTGTGAACAACGCCGGCTTTGCAAAAGGGCTCTCGACCATCCAGGACGGCGATTTGGGCGATTGGGACGCCATGATAGATACCAATATCCGAGGCCTTCTTTATCTTACGCGAGCGGTTCTGCCTTTCTTCCTTCAGAACAAAAAAGGGCATGTGATCAATCTAGGATCGGTAGCGGGACGATGGGCTTATCCTCGAGGAAACGTGTACTCGGCCACGAAGAGTGCGGTTGCCATGTTGACCCAGGCCATGCGCTTGGATCTGAATGGCACCGGCATTCGGGTGACTGAAATTGTTCCTGGCATGGTGAAGACTGATTTTAGTCTAGTCCGATTTAAAGGAGATCTCGACAAAGCGGAAGCGGTCTATCAAGGAATGACCCCTCTTACGGCCGAGGACATTGCTGAGGCGATTCTTTGGGCGTCAGATCGTCCTGCCCACGTGAACATTCAAGAGATTGTTCTTTATCCCACCGATCAGGCTTCGACCTCGGTAGTTCACCGCAAGTCCCCCTAAGGCGCACACCCGGGATTCTTATTCGTTCGTTACCACTCTGATGAGAAGTTTCGCGAAAATATTGTTTTCCATTCGAAATTGTCGGACGAAACGCGTGTGGAAGGTGAGCTCTTCGGCGAAATAAGAAGCCGTTTTGGTAAAGTCCTGAGCCTGGACCCCTTCCTCAATGTGAGTGGCTTCAAGTTCGGAAAGAGATCTCAGATACAGTTGCCCTGCAAATTTAAAAAAGGGTTGGTGGGTCGGATTGCGAACTTGAATTTCTAATGCGCTTTCCACGAGCTTGGCTGCCCCAATCGACGCTTCCAAAAGTTGATCCTCGTGCGCTTCCTCGAGGGGTTGGCTGCCGGCGATATGATCGTGAAGCGATTGATAGCACATCGCATCGCTATAGCGAACGGCATACACCATCGCGAGCCAATGCAAAGCTCTGCGAAATTGAGTGACCGTAATCGCGCTTTTGTCGCCCAAAATACGGTTAAGCTCTTGATCCGATAGGGCCGTCGGATCGGCGTCGGCGGGTAGAAGTTCTGTCAGAACTTTTTCACGAGCAGTCCGGTTAGCGTAAGCGATGGATTCACGCTGGGTGAGTTCTCCCCCGGCCTTCTCCAAGGCTCTATTAAATTCATCCTGGAACTTGGTGTAAAGAGGGATGAGTCTGGTAAGGAGTCGTAAAGTAGAAGTGGCTCGATAGACCAGCCAGTCTTTTTGAATCTCTCGTTGGATTAGTTCGGCCTGTATGGCGGCAGAGGCAGCCGCTGAAAAATCGCCTCTTCGGCCCAGTCTCGATAGATTAGGTCTCGACTCACTGACGATGTAGACACTACAAGCCTCATCATCAAACACATTCCCCTCATGGGCGTGGAGAAATGAACTACTTAAAAGCGCCCCTAGGAGAAGTCCCCATGGAAAGTATGTCTTTGTGAGGGGTTTCACAGTCATGGGGACTTAACACAGGATTCAACACCGCCGCTACTTTTTTATGCGGGCAGCTGTAATTTCGTGAATCGGTGCTATGATCATAACCTAGTGATATTCTTGGGACACATTGGCATTGGAAAACGGATGGTTCGCCCCTGGAGCGAACGCTTGCCGGTTCGCTGGTTGGTTTTGGGAACGGTACTCCCGGATCTTATCGACAAGCCGCTTTACTATACTTTGACTGCAATAACCGGTCGCCATGGGAACGACCTAGGCTTGATCTGCGGAACGCGCACTATCGGCCATACCCTATTACTGGCAGTTGTCCCCGCCATACTGGCATGGCGGGGATCTCTCAAGGCGAAAGCGCTGACTTTAGGGTTGTTGACCCACCTTATTTTAGATTTCATAGGGGACCTCTTCGACCCTGGACCCTCAGCGACGCTACTCTCCGCTTTCTTCCCTTTGTTGGGAGCTCATTTCTATGCGCTTCCGTACGACTCTTTGGTGCAGCACCTTGCCCATAAATTAAGTTGGTATGCGGTGTCGGGGGAGATTATTGGGGGAACTCTTCTTCTTCAGGAGTGGTGGATGGCTCGTCAAAGATTAACCCTTAAGGATTAATCCTTCATTGCTTGGGCGTCTCTTTGTTGATTCCAAAAGGTCAGGTGAAATCCTTAATGACAAACCCCGGTCGAAAATCGTCCCACGATCGCTTTGCAGTTTTGTACCACCTCGGAAGCGGCGAGTGCCCGATTGTAGATAGCAACTTTGGCGATAGCACCGTTCAAATAGGTTCCCCAAAGAGAGTGGTATCCAATGCTGGTTCCTCCTAGGCCGGTAAGTGGAGAGGTGGCTGAGCCTATAGAGCCCGAGGTTGTCGCGGCTGCCGCATCGTCGATGTAAATGGTGAACTGACTTGCCGCTACGGCAGTTCCCGAGGAGGCCGACCAGGTTCCCACTACCTGATGCCATTTACCGTCGTTTACGGCAGTCGTTGAGGAGACTCCGATATCTAGGGAGTTAGAGTCGACTTCCCATCCCACTAAACCCGCTCCTCCATGTCCGCCGCCAGTGGTCCCGATTCCAAGAGTTAAACTGCTGCCAGATCCGGCGCTTCCGCGATCGTTAACAAACGTTCTTTCGGTTCCCGCGTCCGTCGTATTGACCCAAACCTCGATGGTATATCCCGTCGCTGAAGTCTGAGTATAGCCCGTGCTCACGTAGTTTGAAGATCCGTTAAAGGTAAGGGCATAGGGGCTAGAGGCAGTTCCAGAACCCGTCCAACCGGAAGTTCCCGTGCCGGTAAACGCATTTAAAGTTCCATCTAAAATCGAAGAGGAGAGATCAAACCATGAGGTCTGGCTGATACCGTCGCCAGGGAAGGCAAGTCCCCGTGTTGCATTGGCGGCATCGTAATGGAGTACCAAACCGTTAGTTACGATGCCTCCTACGGGAGTTTGTCGGAAAAGATCGGCGGTGGAAGTGAAGTTCGTATTTACGTTGGCGGCAGTTCCAACGGTAGTGGCGCCCGTCGCGCCATAGATCTGCAACTCCGCCAGAGATCCTGTCCAGTATTTCGAAGTGGCTGAAGTCGCCCCTGCGATGACGTCGGAAGCGGGTGTCGTTAAGGATCCCGAGACCGTCATGGTGCATTCCTGTCTACCGTTTACGTACAAGATGGCATTGGTTCCATCAAAGATACCGGCGATCGCATTCCAAACTCCGCTGCCCAGAGTGGAGAGCGAAGTACAAGAGGTCACTCCTGCGGACGAATTGATGCCTGTATTGTAGTGATTGGCGACTTGAGTCGAGGTCAGTGCGTAATTGTAAATGGCAACTTCATCTAACTTTCCGCTTAACTCCTCAAATGCCGCATCGGAATCAGCTCCTACGCACAGAGTGTGAGTGCTATTAAAGAGTATCGGAGTTGCCGACGCCCAGGTATTGCTTCCGGCGTTGGTCCCATTTACGTAGATCGTATACCCCGTCGGTGTCACTACATAGACCACGTGATACCAAGTATTGAGAGTGGTGTACGAGGCCGCCGTATCCGCCGCTGTCGTTATCCAACTACTCCCGTTTCCAATATCGCCGTGAAAAACTCCACTATCATACTTCATGTCGAAAGATTCATCTCCACTGGCTCGACTCCCGACGATTCCGTTAAGCGAAGTCGCATTAGTGGGGTAGACCCAGGCTTCGACACTGAACGTTCCTTGCAATGTGGCGGAACCCGTATAACAGTTCTGCGAGGCTCCCGTCATCAAGAGCGCTCCATTGGAATCTCCGGAGATAGCGCCGGTTTGATTCATCGTATAGCCCGATCCCGAGATGGTGAGGTTGTAAGCATTGGCGGTGGAGTCGGCGAGAGTCGTTCCTGAAGTCTCTCCCAGACGCCAATAAGCGGTCGGGGAATCGCCTACGACGGTCGTGAAGTAGGTTCTGCCTAAATTGTAATGGTTTAAGATTTGTGTCGAGCTTAGGGCTGTATTATAGACAGCGACCTCGTCGATCTTGCCTTTAAAATTATTTAAATTGGATCCGCTGGCACCGACACAAAGATTGTGGCTGGAGTTGAAAAGCAGGGGAGTCGCACTGGTGTAACTATTGCTTCCGGCGTTTACGCCATCTACATAGACCGTGTAGCCCGTAGGAGTGACGACATAGACGACATGGTACCAAGCGTTGAGTGTGGTGTACGTGCTTGCGGTGGTATTGGCGGTTTGGGTGAGCCAACTCGTGCCATTTCCGATATCCGCATGAAATTGTCCACTGATGTAGCTCATATCAAACGAGTAGTCGCTGGATTCTCGACTCCCAACAATCCCGTAAGTACTTCCCGTGGCCGAGGGGTTGACCCAAGCTTCGACGGTAAACGTTCCAGAAAGAGAGTTTGACGTGGTATTACAGGCGTAACCGCTGCCGTTATATTGAATGGCGGTGTCCGTATCTCCATTAATAGCGCCTGCCACATTAAGAGTGGTTCCCGAACCCGCCAGAGTTAAATTATAGCCGTTCGCCGAACTATCATGGAGAGTGGTTCCTGATGTCTCGTCCAATCGATAGTAGGCGACCGGAGTAAGATTGCTTACCGATGCGGTGTAAGTGGCTTCTAGACCTACCGAGAAATCCACTTTGCCGGCCGAGCCTTTAGATTGTCTTAGGTTAAAGCCGTTTCCCGTACCATCGTTGCTGCTTCCTAAAATGACTTGGTCCGTATTGGTGCTGGTGGTCGGATCCATCCACAGCGTAAACATCATTTTAGTTTGGGAAGCCATCAGTGACGAGCCAAAGTCCATGTCGGCTGACCCGTTTAGAGTCAGCGCGTACGGGGAGGAGTAGCTTCCGTTACCTACCCAGGTGGCATTCGTAGTACTACTAGAGGTTCCATTGAACGCGTTTGTGGTGAGATCATCCCAGTAGTAGCTAGCCGAGGTCCAGTTGGAGGTGAGATTGGCAAATTGCGCTTCGTAATCTCCTCGCAGGTTCGTCGTTACATATCCGGGCCTAACGTCGATGACAAAGATTTCAGAGACGCTGACGTTGGTGTCTAAAGTACCTGTGACTTTAATTTCATACGGGCCCCAGGCTCCCGCCGTGGGTGTCCAATTAAATATTCCCGTTGTGGATCCGAAAGAAATGGTGCCAGGAAGCGAGGTGCACGCGGTTCCAGGACTCACGCTACCATCCACCACCTGATCGTAGACGCATGTATAAGTCATGTTGGTATCGTTGCCAGGAGATCCTCCAGAAATATTATTAAAATCTTGGGTGAAGTTAGCGCCCTGGTTCAAATAGGAACTCGGAAAAATTTGGTTGGATACGACCGTCAAAACCGGGGGTGTTACTACATTGAAAGTTTGATTCGTGGACACGGACGCAAGGCTAGCGGTCAGGGTCGAGGATCCCAGTCCGACCCAGGAAGCTAACCCTAAACTACTGATCGTAGCGGCACTCGTATTACTCGACGACCAATTTACAGCACTAGTCACGTTCTGGGTGGAACTATCGCTATAAGTCGCCGTTACCGTTAACTGAGTCGTGGAACCATTTCCAAAATAATTTCCCGCAGGAGTAATAGCAAGACTTACGAGCCCCGTGGTTCCCACTAAATTTGCCGTGGCATTCGGGTTAGTCCCGGTTCCATTGTCGTAGGCCACGCGAAGAACCCCAGTATTAGTTCCGATTCCCGTGGAGGTATAGGTCACGGGGAAAGTACAAGACGAATACGCTTTTAAAGTTGTCCCACAAGTCCCGCTTCCGCCTCCGAAGGCTCCCGTGTTTGACCACGGCGAAGAGAGATCCAGAGCTGGATCTGTCGGATTTCCGATGACCGAAGCGTAACGGGAACTTAAATTTTGGACCGTAGCGGTGAGATTGGTGCTCTGTCCGGAACTAGCAACACTGGCTGCCGCCGCGGGAAGTGACACCTGACTTACCCCTTGGCTCACGGTTTTTCCGATAATCGTGACGGGATCACTTAGGTAACCGGGATATTGGGCCGAGCACAGTAAAAGATTTTCCGTGGTGTTGGGAGAAACCAGACAAACGGCGTTCCCCGTTCCGGTGACTCCGCTAAGGGTGAGGGTTCCCGAACAAAAGCCTGTGGTCGGTGAATTCAGTGAAGTGCAGGTAAGGGTACCGATGGTAGTGTACTGAGTGGGATCGGTCAGGCTTGTCTCTTGTTTTATCGTATACGTGGTTCCGGCAGCGTTCGGATACAAGTAAACGTTAGCGCGCGTCTGAGACGTATCGTTCACAAAGTAGGTGTATAGGCCGGTGAAAACGTAATTCGCAAGTGAAGTCATCGTTCCCGCAGAAAGTGTGGTTTGCGGGGTCGCGATAATGACCTCTGGGTTTCCGTTAGAGGTCACGATGGAGACATTGGTGGCGCCGTAATAAACATAGAGGTATTGATCGAGCGAACTTGTTCCCGTCGAGTAAGCCAAATTCTTTCCCGACGTACAGACGGTACTGTTATACCCCGAAATTCCGTAACTATTGGTTGAGGCCAAGGTCGGACCCGACAGATTAAAATAGTTGGTTCCCGTGAACGTGGATGTCGAGGCCGTATAGGCAAAAGTTCCCCCCGCGGTTAGCGTAGGATCGGTGGCACTTATTCTGTCTCGAGGAGCATCGGGGGTTCTCATGCGAACCATCATCCAGTCGTAGGTACTGTTAACAGGGCAAGTGGTGCTCGAATTTACGACGGTCAGGTAGTCGGGATCGACAAAACTTTGAAAGATTTGAAAGGTATCGAAACCCACTCCGAACACGGATGTTCCGTTAAGGGTTGAAAAGCGACCTGTTCCCGAAGTCTGAACAAAGTTTTCCACTCCCGCGTAGGAATGAAGAACGGTTCCTGTGTTAGTGCCGACCGGGCCCGAGGCCTGGGAAGAGCTAAAGGTCCCCGACGTTCCCATGACCAACGCAGGTACGGTCATATTAAGAGTCGTCTGCACTTCGGCGTTCGCGCGAAAAGCAAACACAATAGCTAAGATCGTGAGTGCTCGCAGGAAGTGCGCTTTGCCTATGTTGTTCGAACGTTTCATAATAAACTTTTCACCCTCCCACGAAAAACTTCAGTTCGACGTTCCGGTGTACGTAATCATCTGAGGTGGGGGGAGCGCTGCCGGAGAATAAATACTTACCGGGGAGCGAACGGGACCACTCGGCGTATTTACAATCGCGGGTTCGTCTCCCGCGACGTTCGTCGTCGAAGGTACGTCGGGCAAAGTACTACTCAACTGGCCAGGGCGCTTGGTGCAATTCGATAACAATAGGAAAAGCAATACCGATAAGAGAGGTAGTGTTCTTTTGTACATACGTCCCACCTTAAAAACACCTAGGATTACACTTTCAGCGTAGTCTCCAAATTTGGAGCAAATGTGACGTTCGTGTCGACGGTAAAAGTACTCTTTCTGACTGAGGAAAAACTGCATATCGCTGACCATTCGGTAGGTCGGTGGTAGTTTTTAATGCTTACTCCGTCGTCAAAAAATAGGAATCTATCGACGATATACTTCCTGCCGGATTTATTGACGAAAGTGTCTATGAGATGAACTGCGAAGTAAGTTCTCTATTCGATTCGTGGAATCAAAGAAATGCGCGGGTTTTGTATTCCTACTGTCTACCTCTTTGCCACTACAGGCGTTGTTTGTCCGCTCGGGTAACGGGTCTAGAGATTGCAATATTAAGTAACACACACGTTACCGCGACACCTCGGACGCCTGCTTCCTTTTTCCGCATTTGGTTCATTCGTTAGGAGATCTATGTCGCGTTACTTGCCGTTACTGATCGAAATCATTGTGGTGTGTTTGCTAGCGGCAGGATGTGGACAGCCCCTTCAACTTTCAAATTCGGATTCCGGACTTAGTGGCACGGATGGCGCGGGAGCGTCGGGTTCGGGTTCGACTCTAGGCGGAGGCGGCAATGGAGGTAACGGTTCGACGCTAACTACTACCCCCGGTGATGGGACGGCCGCACTTGCTTGTACGATGGCAGTTTCCAATCTCAAATACAATGCGGCGACGGTGACTCTGAATTGGACGGGGACCCAGACGGTAGCCTCTGCTTCTATCGATAATACTTCTCAGTCGCTCCCGGCTAGCGGAAATTCTATTGTTTATATTGAGCCCAAGATGACGGCGGGAGCCGCCGTTGCCAACGGGTCGGTGACCAATACCGCCGGGCAAGTGGTAACCTGTGCATCGGCAAGTTACACGGTTCCCTCCATTACCAATGTCGTTGTCAGTTTCATGCAAGACACTTCTGACGCCAAAGTTTCGATGACTTCAACCTCGATGACGGTTTCGTCTAGCCACGGGTTTTTCGTCTATGACATTAAGATATTGGTGGTGCTCGACAACGGCACTCAATACGTTGATTTCACCGAAACAAGCCCCCTTGCGAATTCCAATTCGGTCACTTACACAACCCCCATGGGACAGTATCTTGTGGGAGCCATCACCGAGATACAGAACACCATTGCCTCCTTGGCCACTGTGACAACAGTAGCCCCCATTTTGGCGACAGGTACCCCAGGGGCCGTAAGTTCTACGATAAATCGGGATACCTCTAAGTCAGATATCTCTTTGAGCAGTAGCAGTACGGCCGTCAGCATCGAAGTGAAGGACCCCACCAACAGCGCTTCCTATTATCAATTCGCTCTGTGCAAGACTTCTCCTTGCACTTACCAATAACATGATTGTAGGTCCTAGCTCTTAAGAGAAAGCGCTAAGGTCGATATCCCCGTCCAGCAGATCTGTGCCCCAATACAAACCACCACGAAAGCGATAAGCCGCATCATGACCGAGATGGCCTGGGGCCCCAGCCGCTTGGCGAGGCGATTGGAGTAAGCAAAACAGAGATAGACCACCAGTCCGATGCCTAAAAAGCCGACAAAGGCTCCTGCCTGCTCCATCGCGGTATCCATTAAAGTTTGGTGGGTGGTATGGGCACTCAAGGTGAGAGAGACCGCAACACCTCCTGGGCCTACGGTGATAGGAAAGGTGTAGGGGTAGAAGGCTTTGGAAGCGTAGCTATCCACATTTCCGGGGGAAGAAACTGACGATCTCTCTTCATTCGGGTTGTCGGTCCGGTTTAAAAGCCTCCAGCCCATCGCAGAGAGTACCGCCCCTCCTGCGACTTGTACGATGGGCACCGATATCCCAAAAAATGCTAATACGTAACTTCCCCCCAATAGCAGTCCCGTCAGCAGAATCACCGTATTAATGGCTACCGATTTGGCTAAGGAACGCCTTACCAGGTCATCAGCTCCGTCCGTAAGGCTTAACAGGACGATGGCCGTTCCAATAGGATTAATGACCGGCATTAACGCCATGAAAGCGACAGGAATGGTTTTAACAAGAATAAGTAGCGAATCCATGGCTACGTTAGTGCCAGGAGTTGCCGTTTGGGGTCAATGAATTTAGTTGGTGTTAAGGAGCGACGCAAGGAATGTTAGCAGCGCTATAGTGAAGGGCGATTTCGTCAGCCGAGAGAGCGCCGTTGTAGAGCGCCACTTCCGCTAGATTCCCAATGAAAAAATTATCATTCGAACCGGTATAATTCGACCCGCTACCAGTAACTCCGCGCCATCCAGAGATCTGGATGTTGCTGCTAAGAGAGCCCGAGAAATTAGAGCTCCCGAGGATAGTATTTGCCGTAGGGTTGGCCGCCGCAGCGATGGTCGGTGAGAGCATGAGCTGTCCATTTACGTAGATAAGGTTATTGGCTACGGTGACGGGGTTCTGATTAGTGCCCGAAGCGCCGTTTTGAAAGACAGCGGCGATGTGGACCCAGGTGGTAGTAGAGGGAGTATAGGCAACGCCATAATAGGTATTATTGGTGGCGTTGAACGCTAAGTAGGTTCCGTTGTTGTTAGTGTGAACCGTAAAATCGTAGGCATTTCCAGTGCCGCTTCCGAAGGTGAAGGGCATTTCATTACTGCTGGTGCTGCCATTAGTTCCATTAGGTCCGCCCCAAAGCATCCAAAATTCAACCGTCGCGGCAGTACTGCTCGCATTAAAATTACTATTAAGCGCATTAGAGAAACCGATAATACTGCTGGTAGCATTTGAGAATAGGGCTGAGGCGTTCGTGATTCCCGCCACAGCGACGAGCGGACTCAACGTAGAGTCTGCGATACCACTTCCGTAGGTTCCGTTATTTGAATTGGTATAGCCAGAGGAATCCGCCGCCGTGGGTTTCGTGGAGTAATCGTTAAGGCGCCAATAAGCCGCAGGCAGAATGGCGTTAACTGAGTTAGTCGCTGTCGGCGTAAGAACCGTTTGAGGATAACAAAGGGTGGCAGTCGTCGAACTAGTAGGGGTTCCTCCCGTGACGCCGCTTGTTCCAGCACCTGTTTTATTCGTAGAGCTACCGCCGGAAGGAACCGTGGTTGAATTATTGTTCGCAGTTGCTCCGGACATTTGAAGCGCAGGTCCCGAACAGCCCGCCAAAAGAAGGAACCAAAAGAAAGACAAAAGTGTTCTAGTCATTAACCTAACTAGTATGCAACTTGAATACCTACTTTTCAGGCGTGTAATATTTGAACTATTGTCGAACTTTTTGGCAGGGGTATCGTAAAAAAATGGATTTCCATGGGGGGCCGGGAGGTTACGGTGACTGGTTCTTAGACACCTAGATTGTCGACGGAAATATCAAAAAAAACCTCTTTTTAATGACAAGAAAGCTAAGAGCGAGGCGAAGCCGAAGCGATCGGTAGATCGCATGGACGAGGACTCAACACGCTTCAGCCAACCCCTTACGGGTTGCCCCGTCGCTTCGCTTCTCGCAATGACAGAAGGTTGGCTTTTTATGCATCTTAGACCATAATTCCTCGTTCTTTGCCCCTGTAGTTAAATGGATATAACGAGGGATTCCTAATCCCTAATTACAGGTTCGATTCCTGTCGGGGGCAATTAATCTTTGTCCTTGTCAGATCCTCGGCTAATGAGGTGAGCGAAATGGATTTGAGATCCGATCGCATTTGCGTAATGTCGGCGACGGCGTGGCGAATATCTCCGACGCGCGCCCGTCCGGAAACATTGATGCTGGTTTTGATATTGAGAATTTTTCCCATCAACAGCACCAGCGCAAATAGAGTAACGCTCGTTGCCGAACCAATATTTAGAATAGGATTCGACGGGGAGCGTTCTAAAACCTGCAAGAAACTTTTGGCGACATCGTCAACGAAAACAAAATCACGAGTCATCTTTCCGTCTTCAAAGAGTTCGACGGATTGCTTTCGAAGCAGGGCTGTCGCAAAAACGGCGAGAATTCCCGTGTACGGATTGCGGGGGCTTTGGCCGGGTCCATATACGTTTTGAAGTCGCAAAATCGAAGCAGTTGAGGAATGCATTGAGCACCAGCGAGATACCAACTCTTCTTGCCACAATTTAGTGTGACCATATACCGATACGGGCATCGGCGTTTGGCTCTCCGTCATCGGCATCGGTACGGAAAACTTTTTCCCGGCTTGATGAATCCCCCATATCCCAAGCGATAGATCGGAGGCACTTCTGGCTTGTGGATGAAAGACCGAACCATCCTCCTGAGTTTGATACCGGCCTTCACCGTAAACGGCGCGGCTTGAGGCCAGTAGAATTTTAGCGGGTTTTTGCTTCATTCCGGCAATGCCGTCGAGCAGACGAGCGGTGCCAAGTACGTTATCGCGAACGTACGTTGCAAGTTCATACATCGATTGTCCCTTGCCGGTTTGGGCCGCAAGATGAATGACGGCATCCAGCCCCTTCAATTCGCTCTCATACGATTTGGTTTCCGCGATATCCGCTTGGATACATTTGGCTCGAGCTGCTAATGGAGTCGGGAAGGTGGCATTGGGGCCGTGGATCTGAGGGACGAGCAGATCAATCACGACCAGTTCAACCGAAGGGGGTGCAAGTGCCGCGATTCGACTGCCAATGAACCCCGCCCCTCCAGTAATAAGTTACTTTCATTGTTAAGCACTTGTCGGAACGGCGAGCCTCTAAAGTCTTGATTGATGCGGGCTGTTATAGGGCGGTTCGGAAGGCGTGCCATGTTTAAGTACTAAGAGTAACCCCCCGTCATCCTTTGTTGTTTAACGCTTCCTCCTAGGCTATTTTGGCCGCCTATGTCCGAAATTGTTTTCATCGTAATGGCTCTTTTGTTAGCTGGATTTGTGGCGACCCGTATCTCGTTTTTGCTGCGGATTCCTCATAGTGTTTTTTTGGTAGTGCTTGGGGTGGCGGCTGGTCTGGTCCTTCACAACCATCCCGCCATTTCTCCTAATTTGCCTCGCTTGCTCCACAAGATTTTTCCGGAGCTAGTCTTTTTCGTATTACTGCCTCCTTTGGTATTTGATTCCTCCTTTCATCTGGATCTCGGCTGGTTAAAGAAAGATTTAACCGCATTGGCTACGCTTGCCATCATTTCACTTTTGTTATCGACGATACTCATCGGCTGGGGACTACACCACGTTTTTGATCTCGACTTGATTGCCTGCCTTACTTTCGGTGCCCTCATCTCTGCCACGGATCCCGTTGCGGTAGTTGCCCTCTTCAAGGAAGTCGGAGCTCCGCTGCGCCTTACCACTCTGGTGGAAGGAGAGAGTTTACTCAACGACGGGACCGCCATCGTTCTTTTTCGAACGCTAATCGCCGCCTCCGTAGCCGTCGAACTAAGCCCCTCTGTCTGGGGGTGGAGTATCGTCCAGTTTTTTTTGGTAGCCGGGGGAGCGGTGCTCGTGGGAATCGTAGTTACCGTTGCCGTGGTCATGCTGCTTAAGTTCGCTTCTCAGTCGAGTGCCGCCCAATTGGGCATTACGGTTTGCGCAGCGTTTCTAAGTTTTATTCTAGCCGATCATTTTTTGCATGTGAGTGGGGTAATCGCCACGATGGTGGTGGGGCTGGGCGTAGGACGCCACGCTCGTCGGGAATTTAGCAAGGCCTCATTAGAGGGGATGCAACACGTTTGGGATTTTTTAGGGCTTGCTGCCAATACACTCGTTTTTTTTACGGTCGGTCTCTCTGTGGATCCCCATCTTTTAAGGATCAGTCTTAACTACATTCCTCTTACGCTACTCATAGTGTATTTAGCGCGGGCCTTTTCGATTTTTACAGTCATACCCGTGGTGAATCGAGTTCGAAAAAAAGAGCCCATTAGCTTCGCCTATCAAGTCGTACTCTTCTGGGGCGGAATTCGGGGAGGGTTAGCCTTGGGGCTCGTGCTTATGCTGCCCGAGTCGTTTGCTCACCGAGAGCTGTTTATCGCGCTTGCTCTTTCAGTGGTATTTTCGACTCTTTTCGTGAATGCCCTTACCACGGGACGTGTCATGGGGCTGGTGAAATTAAAAAAGCAAAGCTAGCTACGATTAGAGGGTGGAAGAGGTTTTGAGTGGCGATGTTTGCGTTCGTGGAATCCGCTAAGGGTTAGTGAAGGCAGTAATTCCAACGTAATCCGAGTTGGTAACTCCGTTGGTGGAGTAAGTAAGTTCCAAGTATCCCGCTTCGGGGATGCTCGTCGTTTTAGGTGCGTACTGCAGGACTATCGTGCAAGTCTTACCGGCTGCAAGTGAAGTGGAACAGGTTCCGCCCGTTCCGGGGTAAGCTCCCCCCAGAAAATTAACGTCCTGTTCCGAGAGGGAGCCCGTAATATTTCCAACGGGGAGTTTGGTCGGATTGGTAACTGAGAAAGTCTTGGTAGAGGTGGTAGCTCCCGAAAGTGACATAATAGGAAAATTAAAATTGGGGGCAGAGGATATTTGTAAAAGAGGTGTCGGGAATGCGGTGCCAATCGCCTGACCCGTGTACGGAATCGTAGTCCCCGTTCCAAAGGCGATATTAAAAGTGGAAACTACCGTTTCCACTCCCGCTCCGGCGGTGGCTCCCGTGTTTGCGATAAAGAAATCGACGACGATCGTACATTGGGAAGCCGCTTTCACATCGACATTGGCGGTACACGTTCCCCCCGTCCCAGGATAGGTTCCGCCCTTGAACGTAAAATTGGTCGCTGAGAAACTCACTCCGGTGGGTAGGGCCACGGCTCCGAAATTAGTCAGTGTCAAAGTTCTCTCTAAAGTGACCCCTTTAAAGCTATTAAAGTAGAGGTCCGATTGGCGAAGCCCCAGGGAAAGTCCGGCCCCTGTCGTCGTCACGATAATGGGAAGAACTGCGTCGGCAAGAACATCAGGTCCGGCCGTAGCTACTAACGAAAGCCCTTGGCCTTGTGACTCTTTGAAATAGAAGTTGTGAGAAGCGTCACCTACCGCGAAATTCAAGCCATCTACGACATTGGCGCAGCCATTGTCGGAGTAGGTAAGGCCCGTGCCTCCTCGTGGTTGATCCGCTCCTACCGTAATTCGGCGAGCAATTCCAGTCTCTGTGGCGAGCCCTTTTGTCGTTTGTAAAGTCACGGTGAAAGGGCCAGCACACGTCGTTGCAGCAACGACGGAGGGACCGGTAAGCTGCATCTGCGTCACGGCATCGGGAAGAATACTTATGGTAAAAGGAAACGTTCCAAAACTGGCAGTTAAGCTGACGGATAAAGTACCCGCTGCCGAGGGAAGCACGTAAAACGTCACATTCGCGGCTTGCGCGGGAATCGTGAGCGAACTTGCGGCAAGGGAACACAGATTGTCCGTGTAAAGGGTTGCGGACGTGAGGCCGGTGAGCTTAAACGAGACGGCACTGGATAGCGTGAGCGAATTTCCGTTCGCGTCTAACGCGTTAAAGACCACAGGGACGCATGTCTCCACGGGGGCTGAAGAAGGAGCGGTGATTCCGATAGAGGCGATCGCTGCTGTCGAACCGCTACCACTAGGAATGATGGATCCCGTCGTTCCCGATCCTGCTCCCGGTAAACCGGACCCCGAATCTGAGGAAGATTGTTTCGAAGAGGAACACCCACTGACAGCGATGATCAGAATAAGAGCGAAAGATAAAAGGGTGAGTCTGTGTGATAAGCGCATACGGTAACTCCAAACGGACTACATTTTGGGGCACAAAGAAGAGATGTTACGGGGTATTCAGAGCAATTTTCGTTCCACTAGAACGGTGCCTAAGTTACGGACGATGGGACTCGGTAAATTGGTAACTTAGTGTTCACTCGGAGCTAAAAACGGAGCTAAGTTATTATTTCTTTAAGTCTTGTGGGCCGTTCTCAAAACCTAAACAGTTTTGCCTAATAGATAGACAGTTTGGGCTGATTTGAAGATAAATCGACGTACGTGAACGAATAAAGGGGTTCTTTTACCGTCCTGAATTACCGGTCGCGAGGCCGTTTCGCACGTAAAGAGGTGACTAGTCTGTTCCATCGCTGACGGTTTGGTTTTTTTTATTTTATTTTTTCGGAACTCGGAACTCGGAACTCGGAACTCGGAACTCGATTTATCCGTCACGCGACGATAGTGGTTTTTTGTTTTTTTTTGCGTTGACACCATTTGTCATCTATCGCAGTTTAAAATGATTGGGGGGGGGAAATGGAAAGACGGGTAAGTCGTCCTGCGTTCTTTTTTTTATCAGTAGCTACCATACTCTTAAATTTCACCATCGGGCCGGTTTCAAAAGCGGATTCCGACGAGAACACTCGTCGGATTTCGTGGCGGACCTATCATCCAGAAAGTTCAAAAGCGCTGGCGTTGGCTTTTGGTGCACCGAATTGGGATGATATGGAAAGTGCCGAGTGTTTTGTCGACGTGATTCGTCCTCGCGTGGGGACACCAGCACTAGCCACCGCTACGAATCAAGCTCAATGTCGGATAGCGCTGAATCAGGGCACCGAAAAAGTAGTGAGTTGGAGTCTTAAGAAAAGTCCGATAGCCGCGTGGGGAAACCGATTTCATCCAAAAGGGTTTTCTATCGGTGGCAGTGACGCGGAAGCTCTTTATGCGGCCTTGGAGAAAGCCTATGTGAAGACACAACAGAAAACTCCTTCTTCAAAAGCGATTCGTTTCGATCAGGAGCACTTTAGCTCTCCCGCCTTAAATTTTGATTGGGACGAATATGCCATTATGGATTTCGTTCCCGAATATCCTAACGAAGATCTATACCCGCTCAATTGTGCGAAGTACTACTGGTATCCAACGGGTTCGGAAAGACCTTCGACCCCCAGCGAGATTCGGTGTGATTTTATTTATCAATATAAATACATTGAAGGCGATGTGTTCTGATATCGTCTGACTGTGAATTGCCTATGGTAGGTTAAGGTTTTTTTGGATTCTATATTAAGAACGCATGCTGAGACTTGACGAATTTGCCTCCATCTATTGCCGAGCCGAAGGGCCGGCCGAAAGAACATTGAAGCTCGAGTCAACAAACAAAAGAATGGTATAATTCCCGGATGCGGTTTACTTGCCATTCGCCATTTAACTCCCGCCATGGCGTTACCTTGATCGAAGTAGTGGTCGTAAGCTTCGCGCTAGTCGTTCTTTTTGGTGCGATAGGGTCCTTGTCGAGACTTCTTTTCAATAACTCGGGCACGCTGAACGCTCAGCGCGATTTTCAGAATTTAATGCAGATAACTAGGCTTACGCTCCATGACAAAACGCATTGCCAAGCGGCACTTAGGTTCCCCCTGCTTCAAAGCGCTATTACTCCGCCAGTTCCGCCGGCGCCTGTACCGACATCTCCCAGTCCGCTGGCGTCCGTGACCTTAACTTTGGCCAATTCAACTGTTTTGACCGCTGGGATGCAATTCGGTCAGATTACGGTAACGTCCGTCACCATCGCTTCCATGGTCCCGGTCACACCGGCATCTCCCCCCTCGGTGTCAACAAGCTATTTCACAACACTTACCGTAACTGCCAGCGCCTCAGGACAGCCGATACCTCTAACTGGGGCGGTTTACTTCCAGTTATCGATGACACCCTCGGTCCCCGGCTTCATTTTGGGGTGCCAGAAAATGGGATTGTTCAGCGTAACGGGAACCGGTTCTGTCTCTTGTCCATGGCCAGCCAAAGTGATCTCGTGCAGTCCTATTTGCTCGGCGGCCGGAGGCCTGAAGGCGTGCGGCATTCAACCGCCTCCGCTGGGAACCGATCCCAATAATCCTTCCTATACCAATCAATGTACCTCAAATTGTTCCGGTGTCAGTGGGGCTTGTACTTCTAATGAGGTCTGGGCGCTATGCAGCTACAGTTAATTAGAAAAAAGAATAACACTGGCTTTATACTCTTGCCCGTTGCTGTGATAGGCGTGGCCCTCGCGCTGATATTTGTCTCGTTCTTTTCCATCGTCGAAGGCGTTCGAAAGGACGAAGCCACGGTCGACCACAAAGAGGAATTTCAGTCCAATGTGGCAGCTTTACAATTAATCTTAGAAGATCCTTCCAGCTGTAATTTACACGGATCGGTGAATGCTGCCGGTATCCCGCCCTTCCCGGTAACGGTGAATATTCCTGGTGGGGCCGGCGCCGCTTTCGTGGGAGCGGGTTTGAGCACCGGCTACCTAAAGGTAACCCAACTTAGTATTACTTCCTTAACCGTACTAAATGCGGCTCCCAACTCTCCGGAATATATGGCAACACTGAACTTTTTGCAGAGCCCTGGCTTTTCCCTGGGAACGCAGTACTCGCAGAATATTTACCTCTACGTTGATTTGACGGGCACTACGGTAAGTAACTGCTACGGGGCAGGCGTTGGCCTTTCTTCGGGCGCTGCTAGTCTTACTGGCCCCGCTAGTTGCTTGTATCCCGTTACAGCGTCAACAAACAACTGTTGGTTTTATGCTAATGCTCCCAATTGTTTTGGGGGCGGCGTTTCTCTCCCAAACTTTATAAACCAATGTAGCAATGATCCTAGTCAAACGGACTTCGAGCAAGGTTTCTGTTACCCAGGTTATAGCTTGGCCGCCTGTGGCTTTTTTGCAGGCCCCGACACTTCTGCAGGCACTTTAACTAAAATGGGAGCGTACCCGGCGTCGAGCGGGGCGTGTTCCGCCACCTGTCTTAATCCATCGGGAGCGTCTTGCATTAACTCGAACGAGGTTCGTTATAATTGCACGATGGAGTAAAAAAAACGGATTAGCCATGAAGACTACGCGTGAACATCAGTCCGGACAAACGGTGCTAGAAGTCGCTTTGGCAGGAATTGTCTTAGGCATCGTTCTGTATATAGGGGTAGGGGCCATGAGCTATTCCCAAGTTTACCTAAACGCGGTACGCCGAAGATCAGTTTTCTTGGAAGATATCATTGGACTTCAAATGACTCTGGCGGATATCAATAGTTGCACGCAAAAAAGCGGGCTTATCAATGTGAAATACAGCGATCTGCAAAATACCGGCAACTATGCCTTGAGCGTAAATACCGCCGGAGGAGTGTCCTTTGCTGAAGGTCTTACCGTCGATGGATATCATATCGATTATCTGCGACTTACAACGCTGAATTATCTAGGTTCCACCAGTCCTTACAGTTATTTCGCTGTCATTCAACTTCGTGCCCACCCGGCGATCGTCTCGGGAGAGGTGATTCTTTCCCGTTATTTCTATGTGAAGCTCGATTTTTCCTCCAGCGCGCCTTCTGCGGGTTCTACCCCGAGTGACTGTCATGGAGTTACTAAGCATCTTTTTAGGTACACTCAGGTGTGCGGTTACGGCAATGGTTGCAACAAGGTGGCGCTGGCAAATGCGGCACTTCAGGGGTCTGCTCCACCGGCAACCGCCATTTTGGGCATTTGTCCCGCGGGAATGGGAGTCATGTCCTGTAACCCTAACTGTGTAGACGCCAATGGAATCGAGTCCTGCCAGTCTCAGCCCTACGGCGTGGTAGCAGATCCCCTTAATCCCGGAAAGTTTGCGCCATCAGCCTCACCAGTGAACGCTTGTATTGTTAATTGTTCGAGTAGTAATCCTGGCGGCAGCGCGTGTACTGCATTTCAAGCGCTGTATACGTGTGTTCCTCTTTCTTAGCGCCGGTCTCCCGCCGATGATTCCATCGCCATTGAGAAATTAACCGTTAGATTAAGGCGCTCCCGCGTTTGAACTCATTTGCCATTAGAAAGATGGCCCGGCAAAAGCCTTCCATCATTGCTAAGATGAAGTTTAAGCGACCCTTCGTAATAAACGGAGGTTCCTTGAATTTCTAGGCGAGCCCTGGCGTTTGCGGTCTCCATAAGGAATTTGGATTTTAGGACGCCCTGGGATTTTAGACTGAGAAGATAACGGAACAAAGGGCGGCCTAGCTCACTATTCATGTCGGTAACGACGAGATTTATTTCCGTTCCGGCGACTTCGGGACTCGGTCGAAAAATGCCGTGGGCACAGGAGTCTTCATGGCCCCATAAGAGAAGGTTTCCCTCGGGAGTGACGGTGAGCATCAGTTTTCCTGAAAAGAGTTCGTCTAGAATGTCTACTTTTATTTCGAGCCCTTTTTCTGTTCGCTGTACAAGAAAACTCTGAGGCACCAGATAGATGGGTTCAGAATAGGCGTACGCCCGAGGAGTCATTAAAGGAATCACCACTAAGGCTATCCACAAATATCGCATTAGCTTCATGGCAGCTTTGGCATAACAGAAGTTGCGAAAGGAAATCCAGGGCTATTCCAGCAAGTGGTATTAAATTAACTATTTGGAAATTAAATCTTCCGGTTCGGTATCGGAAGCAAAGGCGCCGGCTGACGGATGTCGCCTTCTAAACTGTCGCTCCATGAAAGTAACAAAATGCTCTTGGGAAACTAAAGCGTTTTCCCAAAGGACCTTTTTAGAGAGGATGACATCATATTTTTCTCCGGTGCTACCAAGAAAAATGGCGGCAAAAAGAGGTATCGCTATCTCTTCATTTCCTTCTGAGTAGGGCAAAGCCATGAGAAATCCGAAGTAGGCGGTCCAAAAATCCTGTCTCTCTGCTGCGGTTTGGATCCCCGTTTCACGAACCCTTCTAAGCCTTGCGAAGATATCTTCTGAGATTTGGTCCAAGTCCTCGGGACTCGCATGAAGTACATTTAGATAATTGGGCCTGGAGAGTTCGTTATCAAAGAGGATGGCCACCGGTAGGTAGTGATCGGCAGTCGTATGGTAGTAGAGGATTCTGCGGTTTTGAATTCCGGCAGCCCATTCTTCGGAGGAATACAGAGTACCCGTATCCGTTCGCTCGACAAAGTGTTCAAACTCCGCTTCAAATCGCGGAATCAAATCGGTCTGTTCAGGAAATGACAGGGGGATCAAGTGTTGAACGGAAGCGTAATTGGGTATTCCAGACTCTAATTCAAAGTTACGCCGCTCACCGAATCTTCTATCAGCGAACAGGACGCCCTGCTCCTGTTTCTGAGCTTCAATGGCAAGTGCGCTAGCAGCGATGGAAGAAAGATGCCTGGGATCCATGCCGGCGGCGAAAGCCTCCGTGAGGTAGTTGGCTATTTGAGCCTGTGCTTTCTGATAAGCTTTGGCGCGTTTGCGGTACGGTTTGGAGAGGCTACTACTAGGAAAGTCTGAAGAGAGGTATCCGCTTGCGTTTCTGGTGGCGGAAGTGGGGTTAGTTCTATGAACGAGAACAAAAAGCTGACAGCCCCATTGGATAAGGGTTTGGCTTACCCTGCGAGTGCTTGCTGAGGCGAGCGAGGGTGCAAGGAAAGATACAACGACAAGCAGTCGCAGGACCGCCCCCATTCCAATGGCAAGGCTCGAAATTTTTCCAAATGGCTTTGTCGCCAGTTTTCCCACTAACCGTTTCCCTTTATAGCTTAGTTCGCTCGTCATATCGGGCGGCATCCCAAAGCTCAAGCAGTTTCTGTCAAGACGCGTTAACGCGCTGGGTTTGGCGTTCCCATCGGACTGTGTTGCCATTTGCGCTAGGGGGGATCCATGAAATTCGTTTTCGTTTGCCTTTTTGCCGCTCTTTTTTGTTCTTCTTCATTGTTCGCAGCCGAACCGGGCACTTTGCCTTTCTCAAAACATGGCGGAACCGACGCCCAGTTGAAAAGAGCGGTGGAGTGGAATCGTTCGCATAGGCTTTACCCCCGTGCGGACTGGAATGTTCAACGGCCTTTTAGCGAAATCGAACAGACGGGATATGTCGCATTGAGCGCTGAAGACGAATTTGAACTTTCCGATTTGAGACTAGCCGTCGCGAAAAATCTCCCTGAAGGTGTTGATCTTATCGTCTACGTAACCGATCCGTCCCAAGTCAGTGGCGTCCAGTCCGATTTAGGGCAGTACTTGGGCGATAGGCTAAAATTTTTGACGGTTCCTGACGGCGCAGATGTGATTTGGGCGCGAGATTCACTCCCTTTTCCCGTTTATCTAAATCCCGCGGCCGGAGCTGCCACTGCGTCCTTCGGGCTTGTGGATTCGATCTACACCCAGGATTTCGAACCTGATTCCGTGTTCGCTCAAGCCTTTTCGTTGCCGATGACAAGCACCAATACCGTCTTTCGTGGGGGAAGCCTTCTGTTTGACCTTCAGGCTAATTGCTACGCTGAAAACGCACGCGAAGTCCAAGCGATGCAAGATCCGCAAACGTTTTTCAAAACCTACTTCGGCTGCGCCACCGTCACGATTCTCGATCACGAAGGAGGAATCGGTGATATTGACGAGAGGCTTAAATTTTTGACCGGCAATGAAGTGCTGACGGATAACGACTCCTACGCGACGATTCTAAAAGGGAAGGGCTATGACGTTCACATGATTCCTACCACGGGCGCTGATTTTGAGACTTATATGAATACTCTGCTCGTCAACGGGACTCTATTCGTTCCCCAGATGGGAATCTCAGCCGATCAAGATGCCATTAACGCGTATCAGGCGCTTGGTTTCAAAGCTATTGGGGTAAATACGAAAACGATGGCCGATGACGGCCAAGGAAATATCCATTGCGTTACGATGAACTATCCCCAGAGTGCTTTCACTCCAAATTCGAAAGATCCGCGATTCGTGGAGTTCAAATAGCGATTTTTTGAAATGTGAAATTCGAAGCACAAGTTTACAGCAAATCCGTAACAATCAAAAAAAAACATACTAACTCAATCACTTGTCCGGGGTCCCTAGGGCCCCGGCGGGATCTGTCTAAGTACTATCTACGCTAACGCTCCAATATCTTGCGCCAATCAGAAATTCGGATTTACCTGCGTAAAAAAGTTCCTCAGATGTTTAGGTATTTTACGACTGAATGAATTCTAACCGAATTCACTGGTTAGTTTTGCCATTTCAAAAACTTGTAAAAACACCCTCTCAGAGGCCCACCTCTTGCAATTAGTAATTATCGGATTCCGGGTAAATCAGAAAAATTGAATCGAAAAAAAGGGGAACGTTATGCGGGCACGTTTCATCACCATTCTCTTGTCTTTTACTTTCCTTGTCGGTTGCCAAAAAAATGGGGCGAACCTTCCAGCACCTAATGGGGAAGAGGTTCAAGCCACTACGGCCTATCCCGCCGTCGTTGAAGTTATCCTTCCTGGCGGAACCGGCCTTTGCTCGGGAACTTTCGTAAGTCCTAGAGCGGTGTTGACCGCCTCTCACTGTGCTCTTAATTCCGGAACGTACGAAGTCATCACTTCATTCGGAGTGTTTTCGACGACCAACCGAGTTCAGTACGGTCCTGGAGTGGTTGACGATCCCAACGATATCGCTATTCTTTACTTCGATAGCGACATCGCCGATCCCACCCAAGGTCAAGTGATGAATATTGGCAAAAGCGTTCAGCAGGGGGATGTTGCGACTCTCGTTGGATTTGGCTGCACCAATATCGATACCAAAACGGGTGCAGGGATCAAGCGTTCGGGTACTAACGTAGTGGATAGTATTGACGACTATCTCGAATTTTTGACCCCTATCGATGGAACAACCGGAAACGGCTCCACTCAAGCCATTCTTGGTTCGTCTAATCGAGCGGGGTCTTGTTTTGGAGATTCTGGTGGACCCGCCGCTCTGAGCTCGGGCGGTACCCTCGTAGAGGTCGGAGTCACTCACGCCGGTGGCACTGACAGCGATGGTATCGTCTCCGAGTACGTCGATCTCACCCGCACGGACAACAGCGGGTGGCTCTCTTCTCAAAACAGTACCTACAATCTGGGGATTGCGGGGTTTTAACTTAAATTTAAGTTAGAACTTAATGGGGGACGGCTTTGGGCCGTCCCCGTCCATTTTCCGGTCCCTCTTCCCCCATCCCCCAAGCCGCAAATTCTGGCTGCAAAATTGCTAAATCCTCTTCTCAGTGAAATACCTATTACTTCTTTGCTTCTCTCGCCTGGCCTTAGCTTCACCCACTACGATTTCCCTAACCGTCGATACCAACCACACCCTCTCAACCCCGGGGCTTATCCGCGTGGCCGTTGCCAATTCTAAAATCATCCGTGCCCGACCCATTCCGCCGGACGGGGTTTTGCTCACGGCACTTCGTTCGGGAACCACCATGGTTCGGGTTTGGAGCCGGTCCAAAGAGGAAATTGCCTATCTCGTGACCGTACTCCCTCTGCGCGCATTGACCGGAGAAAACGGCAAGGGGCCTGGCGTGATTAGGGTGGCACTCGAGCTTTTCGAAATGGAATCGGCGACTAGCCGAAAGTTAGGAGTCCATTGGCCCGAAGCGATTCAATTTGCGGCGAGCGGTGCCGGGCAGGGAGGTTCGGCAACTTCTGGTCTTAACTACTTTGTGTCTTTGAGTTCCGCAAAGGGAATCATCCAGATGCTCCTGCAGCAAGGATGGGCGAAGCGTCTGGCAAACCCCGAGCTCTATGTTCGTCTGGGAGAGGAGGCTAGTTTTCATTCGGGCGGGGAGATTCCCATCTCCAACTCGACCGAAGATTATGGTCGTTACCATCGCTATGTGGAGTGGAAATCTTTCGGACTTACTATCAAGGTCAAACCACAAAGTGGCGATGGTTATCACATTAGTTCTGATGTGCGAGTTGAGGTCTCCGAAGTGGCCCGCGATTCCGCCGTTGAGGGGATCCCAAGTCTGTCGAAACGTCAGCTAGATACCAAGATGGATTCGGTGGATGGTGAGACCGTCATACTATCCGGTTTGGTTCGCCAGCTTTCCGCGCACGAAGAGCACGCCGTACCGGGCCTTTCCTGGATCCCCTTACTAGGCGAGCTGTTTCATTCCAAAGGAGATCAGAAAGATGATTCCGAGGTATTTATGGCGATGACACTAGGTTTTTCCACTCGAAGCCGAAATCGCGATGCACTAAGCGAGAGTAAGCGCCGCTTTGAAAACAACGGAGGTTCTCCGTGAGTAGACTGGTCGAGCAATTCATGGGGCGATCGGCGATGCTGCTGCCCTTAATGGAGGATAGCGACGTTACCGACATCTTGGTGAATGGCCCTGGCATCCTTTTCGTGGAGCGCAACGGCGAATTAGCAGAGCACTCCTCTCCCTTCCCCGACAGGACTTCCCTAGTCGACTTTATGGAGAGGCTATTAATTCCTTCCGGACGCCGGATTGATGCGGCCAATCCCTTTA
The DNA here is from genome assembly GCA_963778115.1 of uncultured delta proteobacterium. Lineage (GTDB taxonomy): Bacteria > Bdellovibrionota > FAC87 > UBA2466 > UBA2466 > JBBQIT01. Next base: position 286,451 of record CAVZSV010000007.1, on the reverse strand, counting down.
TCGATGGCTCTTTGGCCGATGGGAGTCGTTTCCACATTATTTTGCCTCCGCTAGCCACTCAAGGCCCCTACATTAGTATTAGAAAGTTACGAGCGGTGACAAAGTTGAAGCTGAGCGATTTTGCGAATGCGGAGTTGGTAGAGTGGCTAAAAGAGCAGATTATCGGGCGTCGGAATCTCTTGATTGCCGGAGGAACGGGAGTAGGTAAGACGACCCTACTCTCTTTACTTCTTAATGAGGTCCCCGCCTCCGAGCGAATTACGATCGTGGAGGAGTCCCGAGAAATTTCTGTTCAGCACCCGCATGCCGTTTTCTTGGAAGCGCGCCCTCCCACTCCGGATGGAAAAGGGGCGGTATCGCTAAGGACTCTAATGAAGCAGACGCTAAGGATGAGGCCCGATCGGATTGTGGTGGGGGAGTGCCGCGGCGAAGAGGCGTTCGACATGCTCCAGGCCATGAGTACCGGGCACGGGGGATCTCTAGGAACGGTCCATGCCAATCAGGCTCGCGAAGCGTTACGGCGGCTTGAGGTCCTCTGTTTGCTTAGTGCCGTAGGGCTTTCTAGCGGTGCCGCCCGCGAGTGGGTAGCCGGGGCCGTTCACGCCGTGGTGCACTTGGCGCGAAAGGGGGGGAGACGTTGGATTAGAGAAGCTGTGGAAGTTCAGGGGCTTGAAGCCCAGGCCTACCGCTTGTTGCCTCGATTTCGTAGGGAATGAAATAGCGACCGGAAGTTTATTTGCAGTCCGGTCCTTGCCTTGGAGGCATTAGTGTGCAAAATATATACGTTTTTGGACCGAGACGTATTAGCCGTCAGGAAAAAGGGAGCTGGCCATGAAGAAAGACATTCACCCCGAATATTCGGAAACCACCATCCGCTGCGCTTGCGGCAATGAGTTTGTGACTCGTGCGACTAAGAAGAACATCCGGGTGGAAATTTGCTCTAACTGCCATCCTCTTTTCACCGGAAAGCAAAAGCTCATCGACTCCGAAGGACGGGTTGAGCGCTTCATGAAGAAGTACGGTAACAAACGGACGTATTAAACCCCTTAGGCTAAGTCCAGGGTAGAGTCCTCTCCGGGCAAAGTCGCGATTTCATGTTTCACAAATTAGATGTAGTAGAGGCCCACTTCCAAGATCTCGAAGTGAGATTGAATTCGCCGGATGCCGCTACAAATCCGTTCCAATTTCAGAAATTAAGCAAAGAGCACAGCGATCTTTTGCCTTTGGTCACGACGTACCGGGAGTACCGACGACTTAAGGATGCCTTTGCCCAGAACGAACAGATCATTCGCGAAGACAGCGGTGAACTCAAACAGATGGCGCTCGAAGAAAATTCGTCGTTGGTGGGCGAACTCGCCAATTTAGAACAGCAGCTGAAAGTGCTATTGCTCCCCGTGGATCCCAACGACGACAAGAACATCATGATCGAAATTCGACCCGCTGCTGGAGGCGATGAGGCAGGCATATTTGTGGGCGATCTCTTTAAGATGTATTCGAAGTTTGCCGAAAAGAACGGCTGGTCGGTTGAGGTTATGGATGCTTCGCCCAATGATGTAGGCGGGTTTAAAGAAGTTGTCATGATGGTTCGGGGAAACAAAGTTTATAGCAAAATGAAGCACGAAAGCGGAGTCCATCGGGTGCAGCGAGTGCCCAAGACGGAAACGCAGGGGCGAATTCATACGAGCACGGTAACGGTGGCAGTCCTCCCCGAAGCCGAAGACGTCGAAGTGAACATAGATCCTAACGAACTTCGTATCGACGTTTTTAGAAGTAGTGGCCCTGGTGGCCAATCGGTTAACACCACCGATTCCGCGGTTCGCGTGACCCATCTACCGACCAATCTTGTCGTCGTATGCCGGGACGAAAAATCGCAGCATAAGAATAAAGCCAAAGCGCTTAAGATTTTAAAGACCCGTTTGCTCGATCAAAAGCAACAAGAGCAGCATTCAAAGATCGCTCAAGAGAGGCTGTCTCAAGTGGGCACGGGCGACCGAAGCGAAAAAATTCGCACCTACAACTATCCCCAGGGTAGGGTGACCGATCACCGGATCGGCGTCACCGTTCATCAGCTAGATGCTTTTATGGGGGGAGATATCAGCGGCCTCATCGCACAACTCCATGCCTTCTATCAGGCGGAAGCGCTAAAAGCGCAGACATCCTAAATGAAGCTGTCTGAAATCATTTTCTCGGGTCGAGAGAGGCTAAGATCCGCCAAATTAGAATGTCATGATCCGTTACTTCACATGGTGCAGATAGTTGCTTTCGCACTACAAGTGCCTCCGGCCGGAGTCTATTTAAGATGGGAAGATGAGGTAGGCGAGCATGAGGCTAAAATAGAAGCCCTTCTTTCCCGTCGATTACAAGCAGAGCCCTTTCAATACCTCGTGGGATACGAATGGTTTTGGGACTCCAAATTTATCGTGGGGCCCGGAGTTTTGATTCCACGACGGGAAACCGAGCATGTTGTGGAATGTTGTTTAGAGAAATTGCCGTCCCGAAGCCTTCGGATCGCTGAGCTTGGCGCGGGGAGCGGAAATATTGGAGTCTCTCTTCTTCTAGAGAGGCCTACGTGGCAGTGGTATGGCTACGAACAAAGTGCCCAGGCCTTTTCCTATCTCGAGCGAAATAGAGAAAACCTCTTGGAGTCCCAATCAACCCGCTACCACCCCCGCTTGGGAGATTTTTTTTCTATGGCGGTTAAAGAGGCACCTTTCGATGCTATCGTCTCCAATCCCCCGTATGTGGTTCACGGGGAAATTTCACGGCTGTCTCGGGAAGTGTCCCACGAGCCCGTTGCTGCTTTAGACGGCGGATCTCGGGGAATGGATGTCATCGAGCGCTTAGCATCCGAAGCTAAAGCTTGGGTTGCCCCTGGCGGTTTTCTCATTGTGGAGATAGGCTACGACCAACGCGATTTGGCTAAAAATTGTTTTTTGGATCAAGGATGGATCGATATCGAATGCCGAAACGACTATGCGGGACTACCCCGCGTGGTGTTGGGGAAAAGGCCGGCTTAAAAAGCTCCGGCTGATTATAGAGGAAACAAAGAAATGGACGCTCTTCTCATTGATGGTCCGGCGAAATTAAAAGGAACCGTGGTTGTTAGCGGTTCAAAAAATACGGCGCTTCCCTTTCTTTTCACTTCCTTGCTTTTTGACAACGAAGTTAGGTTCACCAACGTTCCCAGGCTTTGGGACATCGAAACTACTTTAAAATTAGTGGAGAGCATGGGGGTTCAGTCTTCCTGGAATAAGGAAGAAGGGACGGTCAGCATTTTACCGACGGTAAAACACAGAGTCGCTCCTTATGAGTGGGTGCGTCGCATGAGGGCCGGTATTCTGGCTTTGGGCCCGCTGGTGGCGCGCTTTGGAGAGGCGAAAGTGAGCCTTCCTGGCGGCTGTGCTATTGGAGCAAGACCCGTGAACTTTCATCTCGATGCCATGCGCAAAATGGGCGTCGTTGTGGAGGTGGAAGAGGGCTATATCAAAGCCAAACTTAATGGACCGCTTCGGGGCGCGCACATCCAATTTCCCCAAGTAACGGTCACGGGAACTGAGAACTTACTAATTTTGACAGCGGTGGCGCAAGGAAAGAGCCAGATCGATAATGCTGCCCAAGAGCCTGAAGTCGTGGCGTTGGGGGAATTGCTAAATCGTTGCGGAGCAAAAATCTCGGGTCTTGGGACCTCCACCATTCATGTCGAGGGCGGGCATCTGAGCCATCCCACCTCTCCCATAGAAATTCCCTCGGATCGGATTGAAGGCGGAACGTGGATAGCCATTGCGGCGGCGACTCGCAGTGAATTGGTCATCGATAGTTTGGAAGTTGATCAACTAGCGAGCGTCATTCAGGCTTTTACTTCGATGGGAGTGCGGTTCCACCCCACTTCGAAACCGAAGAGTTTACGAATCGAACCCTCTGATCATTATAAGCCTATCGAACTTGAGACCTCTCCGTATCCTGGCTTTCCTACGGACATGCAGGCGCAGTTGCTAGCAACCCTTTGCTTGGCGGACGGCAAAAGCTGCATTCGCGAAAGTATCTTTGAAAATCGTTTCATGCATGTCGCCGAACTGCACCGCATGGGGGCTCGGATCACTATCGACGAGAACCGCGCTATTGTGGAAGGCCCCGTCGTTCTGCAAGGCGCTCCCATCATGGCTACCGATTTACGTGCTAGCGCTTCTCTCGTCGTGGCCGGCCTCTCAGCCGTTGGCCAAACCCAGATCAGCCGCATCTACCACTTAGATCGTGGCTATCAACGACTAGATCGCAAACTGAGTCAATTGGGCGCTCGGATTCAACGAATCGAAGAGGCGTAATACAGAAAGGTACGAAGCGTTATTCCCCGAGTAGTTGCCGCTACCCATCCCAACTCCCATACGGTACATTTTCTCCTTCATTAGCAATCGAGGAGATCCGCATGAAGAAACTTTCACTTTTGACTCTAGCAACTCTCATGTTGGCCGTAAGTTCGGTCTACGCCGTGGACAAACCTGGTGGACTTACCAGCACTGCCGCTGGGCTACCTACCAACACTTATGAATTTCTGCTAAGTCCCGCGTACGCTATCTCTCCCGCGGGAGCATATCTTTCTTCTGAAGTGCGCATGCAGCCCTGGGAAGATGTGGGAATCGCCGCCGGCTTCGGAGCGGGTGAGTTGGGATATAACTTAGGCGGGAACGCGACGTGGTACATCGCGCCCGACATCAAAGGCCAACCCGCGTTTGCCTTGCAAGGCGGTCTTTATTTTAACCGAGTCGCCGGAGCGAATTATTTCGTTTTCCAGGTGGCTCCGAAAGTGAGTAAGGAGTTCCGAACGTCTTGGGCGAAAATCATTCCGTACGCGGGACTTCCCGTTGGCCCCTCTTTTTCGTTGGGAGGCATTGCAACGAATCAGTTCACGATCAAAGCCTCGACCGGCGTTGAGTTCGCTGTAAAAGACTGGGGCGGATTGCATCTGTGGACTGAGTTTGGATTTGGAATCTTAAACAGCGTTCATGAAATTGTTCTCGGCGTTTCCTATCCGTTTAACGGTTTGGGTTAACGGGAGCTGTGGAATCAATCGGAGCCGGCGCAGGAGCAGTTTCAGGCGATGGCGCCGGACTGTCTTGAGGCGGATTTATTTGAGGGGCCCCCGCCGCTGCGTTCACCGCGGGCTCGGTGACGGAAGCTGGCGCCGGCTGCGGAGTCGGCGGAGGTGGGGTCTTTTCACACTTGACGTCCCTGGGCTCCGTACCCGGCTTGAAGTATTCGAAATATTTTTCTATCGGAGTGCCAGGCGGATTTGTGAGAGCTCCCATCGGAAGCCTGTCCAATTCACATTTCATAAGCCCTTCGGGTGCCACAAAATCGACATCCGTGCGCGCCGTGCCCGCATTTCGCATGAAGTCCACCCAAAGCGGAAGGGCGGCACCCGCTCCGGTAATTCCAATCTTCTCCTCTTCGTCGTATCCCACCCAAACCAGCACCAAGAGATCCGGAGAAAATCCGATGAACCAGGCGTCTTTGGCTTCATTCGTCGTTCCGGTCTTCCCCGCAAAGTTGGGGAACGTCATGCCGCTTGCCTTTGTCGAAACGGCGGTTCCGTGCGTAAAAGTCCCCTTCATGATATTAACGATCTGGTAGACCGGTTGCGGAGGTAATCTATCTTCCGTCGAAAACTTATTTTCCAAAATCACATTTCGATTCGAATCGTAAACTTCAAGGTACGGTCGCAACTGGCAACCCTTCCCAAGATTTGCAATCGTCGTATAGGCCTCGGCAAGTTCTAAGGGACTTACATCAGCGCTCCCCAACGCTAAACTCGGGAAAGGGGGTAGCGGTGACTTGATTCCTGCTTTGACGAGCGTTTCCATGATGGCCGGAATTCCAATTCTCTGGGCGATTCGTGCCGTGGGAATGTTCTCGGAATGCTCAATGGCTTCTCTTACGGTCAGCATCCCTTTGTAGCCCGGCTCATAGTCTTTTGGCTTCCACAGTTGTTTATCAAAAGCCCACTCAAGAGGGGCATCATCGAATCGGGTAATGGGCGTAATAGGCCCTTGCGGCGTATCGGTGAGAAAAGCGCTCAACGCTACAAAAGGCTTAAACAGGGATCCCGGTTGGCGCTTTCCCTGTAAGACTCGATTAAATTGGGTCTGCCGGTAATGTCTGCCACCTTGGAGCGCTAACACCGAACACTGCGAAGGATTAACGGCGATCAATGAGGCCTGAAGCTTGTGTCCTTCTTTAGCCTTTGCCCGCAGAGCTGGGACGTCTCTCTGAAGCCTGTCGACGGTGTCAGAAAGGACTTTGGAGGCATCGGACTGGAGTGCGGGATTTAGCGTGACATACAGGGTGAGGGCTTCGGTCTCAAGTCTGTCGTTAATCGATTTGGGGAGCCGTTCGGTAACTAGATCGAGGTAATAATCGATATCATCAAGAGAACGGTCTTCCGCCACGACGGTCAAAGGCTCAGCCACCGCGTCTTGGTATTCCGAATCTAAGATGAAATCGGCGTCCAGCATTTTCTTAAGAACCAAGTCCCGCCGCTTTTTCGCGCGATCCGCATAGCGGCGCGGATCTTGAGAATTAGGAGCTTGCACCATGGCGGCTAACAGGGCGCTTTGCGCCAGAGTTAACTCCGTTGCCGGTGTATTAAAGTAGTAGCGAGCCGCTTCAGCAATTCCGTGGATCTCATGAGTGCTCCATTGCCCGAGATAGACTTCGTTGAGATAGGCCTCAAGAATCGCTTCTTTCGAATAGCGCATCTCCGTGATGAAGGCGAAAAGGGCCTCTTTAAGTTTGCGGGAGATCTTTTTCTGCTTCGTGAAGAATAGATTCTTCATGAGCTGCTGGGTAATAGTACTTCCCCCTTGCGAAGCGCGGCCCGCCTGGAGATTCTTAAAAAAGGCGCGGAAAATTCCTCGGACACTGATTCCATAGTGCTCTAGGAAGTGAGGGTCTTCGATCCCCATGACGGCGTATCGAATGGAAACGGGCATGTCGGACAGAGCGATGGCATTTTGGGTGCGCACACGACCGGCCAAGTAGCTTGCGATCTGTTTGGGGATCGATTCAAAGGTTTCGACCGTGGTGTTATTGTCCAGCCTTTGAATCTCACGAATTTCTAAAACCCCTTGGTTTTCGTCGAAAACAATGCGGGCTTTTACGCGATCTAAAGGGTGGCCAGCGCCTGTGAATTCCGGACGAAAGAGGACCAGGCTAGGCGGAGTGATTCCCTTTTCCCACGAATACTCGCCGGCCAAGATGTCGTCGTCGCTGTTAGTGACCTCGTGGTAGCCCTGATCCTCTAAATAGCTCCTAAGCTCCTTTCGAGTCGTCTTGTCGTGCAACCGTAAGGGCGAGGGGATGGAATAAAAGACCGACGCTTTTGCCGAATGGAGCTGGTCCATTTTAGTGTCGATGGTGCTATTGATGACACTGATGTAGGCAAAAAGGGCCACGGCTCCAAAGCCTAGGAGGCCGCCAAATACCGCGGCGCCCCAAATGAGGAACCCTCTAGACATTCTTTTTGAGCTTCGATCTTTAGGCATAGAAGGCCTGGAATTTATCTTTGATAGGTTCCTCGTTGAAAACTATTAGCCCTATCGGGTAGTGTTTGGTTCATGCGGCTAAAAGAGGCTCAAGTAAAAGTAATCTGTCAAAAAATACTGCTTACCCTTCGATCAAAGCAACTGATAAATCTCAAAAAGCTCGAATCGGAGGTTTTGGCGAAGATGGAAGAGATATTCATCCACGATCTAAGAGTGGAGGATGAGATCAACAAAGAAGCCGAAAAGCTTCTCGAACAATACACCCGATCCATGGGTAAGGACGTCGATCGTCAGAAGATGTTTCAGATGATCAAAAAACAGCTCATTAAAGATAAGAACGTCATTATATGAGCGCTGATGTTGGAAGAGGGCCGGCACTATGATCTCCGAAGAAAAGATGCGCCACGTTTTGCATCTCATGCTGGATGGAATCGAAAAGGCAGGTTTGGTCACCTACCCCAACAAAGACGAAGCGATGCGTGAGTCTCGAAAGATGTGTTTTCAGTATATTAGCCAGATGAACCAGGTGGCCGAAGCAGCACTCCATCGGATTACGAGCCAGAAGAACCCGCCTCCGGAATATAGCCCTCAATTTGAAGTTCTCTATCAGAAGTACTACGAAGAGGAGCTCAAAAAGCGAGGGGGATGAGCCTCTAACCCCCCGATCCTTCCTCAGAAATCTCGCCAACTTTCTGCTTCACACCGAGCCGTTTTTAAACTAGGTTACGTCTCTATGATTAAACGACGTTACTCCGGGTTTTTGGCGGTATCTGTAGCTATCATAAGCACCTTTTCTTCGTCTCTGGCTTTTGCGGCTTCGATAAATTTCACTGGAAATTTTAGAACTGAAGCCGATTTATTCAGTCATTTAGACCTAGGGGTAGGCAATATTCCTTCCTCTAAAGCTTTCCTCAGTGCTCGAGCGCTTCTCGAGCCAAAGCTCATTATTGACGATCATTTTACTCTGAATTCGCAGTGGTCTTTATTGACCTCTCCGGGACTAACCCCTTCCGGAAGTAGCTATGGCCCCATGGGCGCCGGACAAGGGGGCTATATCTTCGGAGATACCAATACCGCGGGCCTTTATCTCAATCGGGTTTGGCTAGAATGGACGTCCGATTTTGGAGTGGTTCGAGTCGGACGCATGCCCATTTCCTGGGGATATGGACTTATTTGGGATTCCGGAAATGAAATTTGGGACGATTTCCAAACGACGTACGATCGTCTTGAATACCAGCTTCATTTCGGTCATCTGATCGGCGCTATCGCCTATTCAAAGCCCCGAAAACTCTCCACCTTGGGTAATACCAACGATCAGGACTTTTATACCGTCTACATTCGCTACGATAACCCAGAGCAAGACGTGGAGGCAGGAGTTCTCTTCCAGAGAGAAATTCGCAGCAGCAGCCAAAACAATGATCTAAAGACCGTGGCGAATCCCTTGTATATGCCGCCGGTGTCTGGCTATACCATGCCTCCGTTAAGCCAAAACGCCCCCTATGCGCTAGCTAATAACGTCGTGGACATCTATTTCAAAAAGACCATGGACTATTTCACCTTCGGAGCGGAAATAGGCTGGTTGCAGGGAACGGCTACCGACTTTGCTTCGATGAACGCTTTCGGCGGCATGCTCAATGTGACTTATGAAAACCACAAGGTTAAGGCCTTTTTGGACTTCTTGTATGCCAGTGGCGACGCGAATTTAGGACAAGGCCATATGAACGGCTTTGTCGAACTCAATCGAAATCGCCGCCCAGGTCTTATCCTGGGACAAGAGTTGCTTGGAAACTATGCCAACGGCGGCGCCCAAATGGGTAGCCCCCTCTATTATGGATACGGAAGCAATGTTTTCTCCGGTGTTTACTATCTTCGACCGGGATTCCGGTTCGAATGGTCGGAAACTTGGGCTTCGGGTGTTGAGGTCATTTTCGCTCAAAAAGCAGCCGTTGCGTCCGGCGATCCTACGAATTTAGGACTAGAGGTAGATCTGGGCACGGATCACTCCTTTTATAAGAATTTCGACATGGGGATAACGTTCGGGTACCTCTTTCCGGGATCCGGACTTTTGGGACCTGGAGCAGGAAGTCCGACCGGCGTATTCGCGGTTAGGACCACGGGTGCGGTTAAGTTCTAGGCGCGCGTCTCCTGTCGGATGATGCTAATGAATATCATCCTATCCATTCTGTTTTATTCCTCCTTTTCTTGGAGTGTCCCTGCATCCCAATCGGATTCTGTGGCGCTCGCGGCCGACTATTATGAGTCTCATCACGATTATCCCCAGGCATTGGAGCTTTGGACGGAAGTTCTAAAAAGAGATGGGGGAAACGCCCTGGCGTTGGTGCACATTTGTGGATTAAAGATCCTAACTGATGGTAGGGATGCCTGTCGTGATCTGCTCTTGACGCGACTTAGTGACCCCCTCTTTTCAAAAAATCGATCGTTTCTAATCGACAAGTTTCACGAGTTTGAAACGATCTTTCTTACCGACGAAGGACAGACCAATTACTTGCAGGCCGTGTCTTGGTTAAAGATGAAAGACTATCAACGTGCGCTTACTAACTTAGATCGAGCGACTCAGTTGGAAAAAGGAAATGCATTAGTGCTTCGGGAAAAGGCTAAGACGGAAAAGTTGCTTTCTCTCTGGGATGCTTACTTGCGAACTGTACAGTCATTTTACGAAAGTGATCCTTACGATCCCTCCGCTGTCGAACAGGTGATGGAAGTACGAGATTACACGGGAGGATTTGAAAAAAACATCTCGATGTCTTGGAAAAATATTGTAGGCAACTCCATCCGGGCGCAAACGGCTTACGGGTTCGCATTACTCCAAAAGGGCAATCCTGCCGATGCACTTCCTTTCTTTCAGAGTGTCGTCAAAATCAATCACTCAAATTCCGTACATCCTATCGTCTGGTTCGCACTGGGAAAAATTTATGCTTCCCAAATCGAAGGCCATTCGGATGCCGCTACGTACCTACAGAGATTTTTGTCTTCCATGAGTCGCACGGAAAATACTCTTATCGACGGCTGGGACCCTTACCGATCGGCGGAGAAGGTGGATGAAGCGAAGACGATCTTGGCTGGTCTGGTGGGATAAAAAAGCTGTCACAAGGATTGTTTTGCGAAGAACCAGACAGATCCTTCTCGAAACTTCGCGTTTGAGCGTATTCCATCTAACTCTGCGTATTCCTTCAGTTTGCGATGACAATCCCCGCCATGGTGTCGAGACAATAATTCCGTTCGTAACGGCTCCTAAAATCTAACTGAATGATTTCAGACGAAAATCCCTTTCCGCTCTAGTTGGCGAAGCTCTTGCAAAGTTGGGAATAAGATACTCCGGTCGTATTGTGTCCGGATACGAAGCATGGGTGATTGATCGTGGCTGCAAATAATAAAAAGACGAACGCGATGGCGAAATGGTTAGTGCTACCTGCGGTATTGCTCTGTGGATTTCTTTTGATCGTAAGTTGTAGCAATAAAGACGATTTTGCGCAGAACCCGACGACAGACTATTTTGTACAGAATTCAAACCCAAACTATTTAGATGTTCTGTGGATGATCGACGATCGCAGTGACCTTTCTTATTATGCTTCAACCCGCAATCAAGTGCTCTCTCAAGCGCAAACCTTTTTTACCCGGCTGGATCAGACGGCTAACATTAATTATCGCATGGGAATTGTAGATGGGAATGCGGGATCCAACGGAGCGCTGTTGCCCATTCCGAACGGTCAAATCCTCACCAAAGGGCTAGGAACGGTGACTCAGCGAGTGGACGCCTTTACCTCCATCATCGGGCAGATTATCAACCTTGATACGAGTGCTACCATGTCGGGATTAGAGAATGCACTTTCGGCTTTGACCAGCACCTTTGTGCCACGTACCGGAGTTCCTTTGGTTTTAGTTTTCATTTCTGATACGCAAGATCATTCCGTAGTTCCCGCCGGAGCTAGCACGACCGACCCCGTTACCTACTATTCGAACGCTTACCTGCAAGCGGTCGGGGGAAATCAATCGATGCTTCAGGTCTTTAACGTGAATTACGTTCCTGGAGAAACGTCTTTCTGTGCCACTAGTCAGCAAAATGATGATAACCCAAGTAATTATGAGAATAACTTCTGGCAAGTGGCGACCGCACTCGGTGGACAGAGTGTCGATCTTTGTGGAGCCTGGGGAAGTACCATTTCCTTGCAGGGGCTGGCGCAGGGAACGCTTAATACTACGTTCCAATTGTCGGCTAATCCCAACCTGAATAAAATTACGATCACTATCTTTGACGCTAGTGGTAACTCTTATCCAGTTCCGACTTACACCATTAATTCCACCACGGATTTGCTAACCTTTTCTACACCTCCTGCGGCTAACACGACGATTGAAGTTCAGTACTTTCCGGCCAACTAAATCTTATCGCATTTGGCGCGATAGAATTTATCCTGAACGCAGTTAAGGATCTCGCTTCGTAAACACCGCTGTTCTGCGGTAAGATGTCCTAGGAAACTCCGGAAATTACCTGGAAATCATCGGGAAATCATCGGGAAATCAAAATGATGCGAAGTTTTCTTCGTTGGTTGGGCCGAGCAGTGTATGGCACTTTTGTTCCCCTTCAAGGCCCTCTAGAAGGAGCAGAAAGCTATTTGGAAACGCTATGGAGGGATGCTCCTAAGCGTGTAGCTCTTATTCATACCTTAGTGGCTTTTATGGTAATGTGGCTTCCTCCTTTGGTGATAGTAAAGTTCAAACCCCTTTGTTTTCTATCCCATGGCGATCGCGAACGATTCCAGCAGAAAATGCTCCACTCAAAATATTATGTAATTCGAATGCTGGCTTTGGCAGTGCGTGGTCATGCTTTGGTGTCCACCTTTCGTGATGAGAAAGTCTACCGAGAGTTCTTTCCTCAAAAACGGAGCGTACCTCAATGAGCCGACCACTCCAAACGGATGAGGCCGACTTTGTGATCATCGGATCGGGTGCGTCAGGGGCTACTGCAGCCGTCGAATTTTCCGAGAACCATTTTGAAACGATAGTGGTGGAAGAGGGCGAATGGTATCGCCGTGAGGATTTTACTGAGAACGTTTATGGCGCGATGGCTACTCTCTTTAGAGACTTTGGCAACCAAATGTCTCGTGGAAGATCGGTGATTCCCGTTCTTGAGGGATGTTGTGTCGGGGGCTCCACCGTGATGAATGGAGCGATTGTCCATCGCTTGCCCGAAGAGGTGCATGCGAGTTGGTTGGCTAGGGATCCCGGATTGGTAGAAACGCTGTCCTATAACGCTTTGGAAAAGCATTCGAGTGATATCGAGAGTGAACTTCAAATAGGGCGAAATCTAGAAGGTCTTCTTCCGTCATTACCAGTCTCCCACGTCTTACAACGGCTCGGATGGAAACATCAAGCGATGCTCAGAAATGCTCCCGGATGCCAAAGCACCGGACGCTGTCTTCAAGGTTGTCCCACGGGGGGAAAGTGGTCGATGGAGGTTACGTTCATTCCCCGCGCCGTTGAGGCGGGCGCCCGTGTCTATAGCGGGCATCGTGCGGAATCCATTCTTTGGGAAGGACGCAGAGCCGTAGGAGTGCGCTGTCGGCTCAAGTCGGGAGGCACCAAGCAGATTCGAGCTAGGCGCGGGGTAGTTCTCGCTGGTGGAGTGATGCAAACCCCGCGTCTATTGTGGCGCAGTGGATTAGGGCGAGGGGCTTCTGCGGTAGGAAAGCATTTCCAGACCCACCTAGGCATTTCGATAGTCGCCGAGATGACACAGAAAGCCGTTTCTCTCGAAGGCCCTCCTCAAGGGATCGAGATTACCGAATTCAGTGGAGAAAAGATAAAACTGGCAACCCAGTTAGTTCCTCCCGAACTCCTCTTTTCTCGAACCGCTCTGACCGGCGAATCTCTAAGAGAAGCGCTAAAAAGGACGCAATATTACTCGAGTTGGACGGGAAGCATTCAATCGGAATCCGAAGGAGAGTTGCGGCGTCATTGGACTGGAAACGTTAGTCTGGTGTTTACCCCCACCGCAAAAGACATGGAGCGGGTGAAGTTGTCTTTATGGAATCTTTCCCAACTGCTTTTCGAAATGGGCGCCCGTAAGATCTATCCCGGGATTCACGGCCCCGAGGGATTTCCGACCGTTCTCGAATCGGTTTCGCAAGCAAGGAAGCTATTAGACCTTCCTCTGGATCCTCGCAGCTTCTTACTGAGTGTGGGGCATCTGTTTGGAACTTCGAAAATAGGTAGTGATCCGAACCAGTCTGTCGTGGATCCTGATTTTCAAGTCCACGGAGTCTCGGGGCTCTTTGTGGTGGATGCTGGGGTATTTCCCTCGAATCTAGGAGTTAATCCCCAGCACAGTGTGATGGCTATCGCTAGAGCGGGAGCGCAAGCGATGATACGGGCTCAGAAGGGAAGGACCATTCCTATGCGTTTGAGTGGAGTGAAATCCGAAGTTGCCCCAACAAAACGGCCCATGAGTAAAGATTGGTAATGAGCTCATATTCCACTCGGTCAGCGACTCCGATGAAGTCCTGCTTTTCTTGACACTCCACAATGGCCTTTAAAATCTGAGTAAATTCCAACTCCACTTGAGATAGCTTTAACCCTTCAATAGCTATTTGATTGAAGTCTAATTTTAGAGCGGTTCTTGTGATGGTTAACGCTTCGACAAATCTTTCTAGGCCGTCCACACAATGAACGAAGTGCTGGTTGGCTTCGGCTTTCTGGTCGTCTTCTCGGAAAAGCTCCGCCGATCGGATAAGACTCTTTTGCACGCGTTCGATAGCAGTCAATACGATATCCAATCCATTGAGCGCCCATATCTCTCTATCGGCCGTACGAATTTCCAACTCTTGGAATCCGTCCTGGGTTTCATCCATCGGAGAACGGGGGGCATACTGACTTACCTGTTTCCCATCGATAAGAATCTTAGTGATGATTCTATTGGGAGGAAGCGTATCCAGAATATCCCTTAGCACTTCGCCGACTTTTTGTGAGTTATCAGAGTTTAGATCGGAGATCCGATCGTCCACAGATACGCGCGTCATGGTTCCTCCTCAGCGTCTCAGAGTTGCTGGTTCTTGATGGCGTTTATTGCCGGGTCGTGAGCTTATACCGAGCGATGTTTCGTCGCCCTTAGCTCGACTTTTAATTTTTGTGCTTTTAAATGTCCGGGTTCCGAACGAAGTATTTCATCTAGCTCACGCTCGCAGTGGTTCCATTCATTTTCCCGGTAAAGAAGGGCTGCAAGTGCAAACCGAATTTCACGGTGTTTCGGATCGTTGTCTAAATATTTTTTTAATTGATCCCGCAGTTGAAGGATCTCAATCGAAGAATCGCACAGAGCTAATAATTCGTAGATGGCGACCACGTTCTGGCTGTCCCACTTAAGGGCCTCCCACAGAGCCTCTTTCGCGCGTACCTCTTCGCCGGATTCAGCAAGTACAATGCCCTTCCCACAATAGGCTCTTGAGCTTTGCGGATTGATGCGAAGTGCTTTTTGGAAAAAGACTCCCGCCGCTTCGAAGTGCTTTCGTTGGATTTCCATCATGCCCAGATTGAGATGAATGACCTCGCTAGAGGCATCGACTTCAAGGGCTTTCTTGTAGGCTATCTCCGCACTGAGATAGTCTGCGCTTCGAGTTCCGCAGTTACCCATCTCTCTGTAATATTCAAATTGGTCGCTTCCGGTCATAAATTCTGGATTTTTAATTTTCCGAAAATAGGCGAGTGCACTGGTATCGTCTTTATCGTTTACGTAACAAAGTGCCGTCCCAAGTAAGCTTTCCTCTTTTCCATAAAGCTCCCAAATCGCCTTAAAACATTTACGCGCGGCAGCAGTCTCTCCCAGGCGAAGCAGACAGGTGCCGAGCCCTCTTAAGGCCCCTTCATTGCGGATGTCAGTTTTAAGTACGAAGGAGTAGAGGTTTCGGGCGAGAACGTACTCTTTGTTCTGTACCAGAACTCCGGCGTGCGTCAAAAAATATTCTTTAGGTTGGGACTCGAGTTCTTTGTCGTTGAGGCTGGGAGGAGGGACGGTTTTCTTGGGCTTAATAGCGACGTAAAACTGGCGGCTGTTGCCTCCGGGAAGTTCCTCGATGTGCACACCTTCAGCACTTTCCAACAGTTCGAGGAAGGTCTCAGGGGTTACTTTTCCGATTGATGGAGTCGTCATGGGCAAGGGCTAAGAAGAGCAAAGCCCATGCCACCAGACAAAAAGACTAAGTATCTGGAATGAGCAGGTTTCGCTTTGTCTTGCCGTCGCCATTACGTCAATCGACGGACAAAGCGACAAAATTTTGACCTGCGGGTTCGGCGGTGGCCTTCGTTTGTTTTATGGGTGAGCGAGAGGCTCCGCTTGAGGTCCCCTCCGCCGAAGGCGACCGTAAGGTGGGCGGGGTAGATGACGCCCCGAAGGAACGATCCTAATTAGTTTTCCGCGATAGCGAAGCCGACGGCCCAATTTTGCCAAAGGCAAACGCTAAACATCCTTACGAGGTTTAATCGGGCGCTTCATGGGAGGGGAGAAAGAATTTATCTGGTGGTTGGTTTCCACATTCTTTTTGAGTTCGCGAATAGTTTCGTTCTTCATTTCATCCATCTTCGCGATAAGTTCGAGATCGAGGGTTACTATCCGCTGCGCCCACTCTGCACGGGTTTCCATGAGGACTTTTACTTGGTCGCGATATTGATCGAGATCTTCTGCAGTTAGATTTAGCTGCTGGAAGTTTTGAGAGATCTTAAAATCGAAGGAGTGGATGATATTTAAAATTCTCTCTCGGTTGTCGACAAAGGTTTCGATTTCTTCCCACTGGTTCTGGTTGGCTTGCTCTATGAACTTTAACGTCACCGTATAAAACTTCTCGTAGTAATTATTTTTGAGCTCGAGATAGTGCAGCACTTCTTCCATGGTATCCCCCTGAGTGATGTGAGTGACAAAAGGTTTAATGCGCGATCTATTTACTTGTAGTGACCTGAGCTTGCTCCGTTCGTTCTTTTCGGAGCGTTTCCACGGCCTTCTCCCAGCTCTCATTGAGTGTCATGAGTTGAGAAAGCACTTCAGCAAAGTATTCGGGCTTGTTTTCTAAAGTTCCAATGGTCAACTTCTTCGACATATAGTTGTATAGGCCATCCATAGTGGAAGCGAAGTTCTTATCGATGTCGAAATTGAGTGTTGAACGAAGCTCTATGAGAATTTGTTGAGTCTTATCGAGGAATTTGGTCTTTTCCTCGATATTCCCTTTGCTGTCGGCGTCGATAGCGCGTTTTAGAAACCGAATAGCTCCTGAGTACATCATGAGTAGGATGGTTTCTTTATTAGCCGTAATCACGTCGGTCTTTCGGTAGGCATCAAGCCCACCGAATGGATTTGGTTTCTTGTCATTCATAGTCGTCGTCCTCGTTGCTTGCTAGTTATCAACTCAACCTAAGAGCTGGCTGAGCATGTTGCCGCCGCCCATATTTCCCAGGGCGGCTCCTTGTTGTTGAATGGAATTAATAGCCGATTGGGCATGGGCTAGTTTGGTCCTAAGCTCTTCTTGTCTGCGGGTCGCTACTTTCTCTCTATCTTCTATATCTTTTTGCAAACTAGTTATCTTTTGCGTATCACTTTGCTTTCGCGAGGTCAGCACGGCCCCGGGGCCTGAGGTCACCGAGTCGACCGCCCTTTGGATCGACGGGATAACTCCTCCACCCGAGCCGTCTCCCGTCATGAACTGGACAACCTCGTCGAAATTCCCATTCAGCGCGGTCTGGAATTTCTTTTCGTCGAAAGTAAGGGTTCCCGTTTTATTGAACTGAATTCCGATATCGTTCAACGAGTGAACGGCTCTTTGTCCATCTAAGAAAAAGTTTTGGGTGAGGGCACTCCTCAAACGGTCTTCGGTGACACGCAAACTGTAATCCCCTCCCAGAGTTCGGCTAGTATCGCTTTTCTCATCGAGGTTATTTTGGGACTGGATGAAAGAGAATACTCCGTTGAGCTTGTCGACAAAGTCTTTAATCTTTACGGTAGTTTTAGGGAGATCTTGGCTGACGGTTAATTCGCCCGGGCGGCCGGGATCGGTTGTCCCCTTAAGGGTTACCGACACTCCAGGCATCAGATCTTTGATTTCGTTCGTGGGACTTTCAATCTCTTGTCCCTGGAAGCGGACTCGGGCATTTTCCGCAGGCTTCTCTTTTTCGATATAAAAATCATTTTCGCCGTCCACGAAATAGAAGTCGGGGTATTTCACCGTATTGGGAGCCCCAGGATTGTTACCCGTGAGGACCAGTCTCCAAGGATTTTCCGGATCGGTTTGATCGTTAATCACACCCGCTTTGATGCCCATGCGAGAACTATTGATGACGCGAGACATTCCTTCTAGAGTTGCATGGTCTTCATCGATAAAAATCTCGTGCGTCTCTCCGTTACCATCTTCGAAACTGAAATAACCGGTGCCAACCTTAGTGCTATCTTTATCAGGAAAACCATTGGAGAGGGCTGATGCGGGTGTTGCAAGACTTAAGACCTCTAGACTATAGCTTCCGGGTTCGGCGAGATTCTTATCGACGTTGGCGGAGATTGCCCGTTCGTCGTTAGAGGTTACTGCTAGCTCCCGAATCGCAATGGGAGTGTTCATTCCGGGAAGGAGGGTTTTTATTCCGTCTACTTTACCGATAAGCTCGGTAAGCAAATTTAGCTTCTCTTGCAGTTTGGATTTCTGCGTTTCGATCGATTGGATGGGTTTTCTATCGGCAACAGCGGCCGCCTGATAGGCCTTTTGCAACTCTGGACCCAAGCCAGGCACTGGCTGAATATCTGGTCCGGATGAGATTGCGTTTGTGCCCGCCAAAGAGTTCTCCGCAAAGAAGAAGCGAATGGGGCCCGTTAGGAAAAAAAGTTTACGGGGCCGCGGCTTCTTCCGCCTAGTGATTTTAAGTGATTTGGTAAGGGATTTATTTCGAGTGATGCGGTAACGATCTAACTTCAGTATAGGGGAAATTGATTTCGGTTTCAACGCGAGAGAGGCGGTTTTCGACGATTTATCGTTAATTCAAAGGACGCGATTTACTTTTTTTGGGGCGGGATTTGCAGAGGGGGGCGTCGGTTTTTTGGACAAGTTATTGAGGAAAAGTACCGTTTCGTTTTTTTTGTGCGAGGCTTTTCGCGCAAGTAATTGAATGACCTTTTCGCTGTCAACAATCTGACGGGAAAGGGAGGAGTCTACTTCGGTGGTCACGGGTCCCGGCACTTCAGGTGCCGGTTTCGCGGCTACTTCAGGGCCCTTACCCTGGCGTTTGTTTTTTTGTTCCCTTCGGCGCTCTTCGTCAGTGGCTTCGGTCGCGGTATTGACTTGAAAGGGCGCTAAGCCGGGAACTGCATTGACGCTCACGGAGATCCCCTCCTTCCAACGTCTTATCGGAAGAATGAACAGGGACCATTAAAACCCACGGGAACAGGCGGACCAGAGTTGGGTTGGTGATGATGCGGTATGTTATCCAACTTATCATTAGTTCCCCAAAAGTCTAAGGACGACTTGGGCGTCCATGTTAGCGTGCGTGAGCAACGAAATAAGCGTTTTCTGTCGGATATCCAAAGTGGCCGCAACGGTCGACTCTGAAGCGAAGTCGGTATCCATCGATTTCGATAGCGCCTTCATAAGCGTTTCCTCGTTTGAACCGAGCGATCTGATCGATCGAGTCCAGTCTTTCTGCGAAAGCTCCCGTTTGACCGCGATAGCTCTGCACTTTGCCGATGGCTTTGTCGATGGTACCCATCGCATCCAAGGCATCATCCGGGCTATAGACGTTAAGATTACTGACCCCGAGACCGGAGGCGGTGGCGTTGATGTTAGCGTCGAAAGTGATCCGATCATTCTCTGTGTTGTTGGGGCCTATCTGAAAAACGAGTGGCTTTCCCTGACCGTTCAAAAGATTCTTACCGGCGAATTTCGTGCTCTGCGCGAGCCTATCAATTTCCGAAGCAGTGCTTGTGATTTCCGAAGCGATAGCGTCTTGTTCGTCGGGAGAAACATCTTGATTGGCTGCCGCTAGCGACAGCTCTCTCATTCGCAGGAGCAGGTTATTGACCTCGTTAAGTCCTCCTTCGGCCATCTCGACGATAGATTTGGCGTTTGCCCCATTTTGTCTTGCCTGGCCCAAAGCGCTTACTTGCACTTGGAGGCCCGTAGCGCGTGCCGCGCCGGAAGGGTCGTCCCCGGGGGAGTTAAAACGTTTTCCTGTCGACAGTCTCTCTAGAGACTTGTCGTAAGCTTGGTTAACGTTTTCCAAGTTGTTGGCGATGTCTACCGCCGGTAAGTTAGTGAGCGTGATGGGCATGTTTGACTCCAAAGCAATGCTGCACCGCAGCAAGTTACGTTAGGGTTATCGGACGGCGTGTCAAATAGGTTTAGGATTTTTGTGCTATGCGTTATGGTGAGCTATGGAGCGGTTACATAAATCCATTCTTGTTTCTGAAATCATTGAACTTTTAAGGGTTAGTGGCTCAGGGGTCTACGCCGACGTCACTTTTGGGGACGGAGGTCACACCGAAGCGCTTTTGGATGCTGGCGCCGCCTTGGTGGTCGGCACTGATAGAGACAAAGAGGCTTTGGCTCGGTACTCGAAAGAGGGTCGTTACGCGGGAAGTTCGCGTCTTCGTTTGGTGCACTCACGGATTTCAGAGTTTTCGCAGAAGGTGCAGGAATGCTTTGACGGCATTATCGCCGATCTCGGCGTAAGCACCCGCCAGCTAATGGAGCCTAGTCGTGGCTTCTCGTTCGCTTCCCGAGGTCCGCTCGATATGCGCATGGATCGAAGTCATGGCAAACCGCTCTCGGAGTGGTTGCTTGAGTGGAGCGAAGAGGAGCTAGGTACTTTTTTTAGAGATGCCGCGGGAATTCCTGGAGCCTTTCGCGTCGCCAAACGGGTGTTGGAGGCGGCGCACTATCACGATCTAAAGACGACCGAAGACTTAGCTCGCATGATGGGTCCTAAACGTACCAAGCGGCATCCCGCGACGACCCTGTTTATGGCCTTACGAATGGCGGTTAACGAAGAGCTAGAGGAAGTCGCCACAGGAATCCCCTCTCTTATCGACAAACTAAAGCCAGAAGGCCGATTGGCGGTCATGACCTTTCACTCCACCGAAGATCGCTTGGTAAAGCGACTGTTCAAGGTTGCTGCGGGGCGTTGCACTTGTGATGAACCGATTTGCCGCTGTTCGAACGTGAAAATCGCCGAGTGGGTGAACAAAAAGCCCATTATCCCGGGGGAAGCGGAGCAGACGCAAAACCCAAGATCCCGCAGCGCCAAATTACGGTGCATTGAAAAACTTCCCTTAGGGAACTAAAATAGAATGAGTAACAGAGACAGACCATTCCCTTTTTTTCCACATCAAAATCTACACGGTAACTAATGATTGAACTGGGAAGCCTCAGGAAAGAGACCCTCTATTGGCTGTCGTGCCTTTTTATTTTGGCGACTGCTATCATTTGGGTGCGAACGGAAACGGTAAAAGCCACCTATGAGTATGTTCAAAAGGATAAGGCGCTGAGAAAATTACAGCAGGAAGTTCAAGCGGAACGCGTTCGTTGGTTGAAACAAACCGCTCCAGGACGTCTTGAAGCTCTTGCCGCGGATTTAGGCCTTGCCGCACCTACGATGGATCAAGTGGTTAGAATGAAAACAACTAAGGTTGGGCTTCTCGAGAAAAAATAGCATGGGAAATTGGTTGCGATTTCGTCTCACTCTAGTTTTCTTTTTATTCATCACCTTCTTTCTATTCATCGGGTTCCGACTCATTCAACTGCAGGTCATGGTAAATCCGGAGCTACAAACTCTGGCGACCCGGCAGTTCGAAAAAATCTCAAGAAACTCCGCCTCTCGGCTTCCTATTCTAGACCGTAACGGGGAAGAGCTCGCGGTGAGTGTCCCAGCCGGATCGGTATTTGCCCGACCGAAACTTATTATCAGAAAAAGAGAGACAGCTCGAAAACTTGCAAAGCTTTTGGGGGGCAATCCCGCTAAATGGCTCGCTCGTTTTCGAACGCGCAAGACGTTCGTTTGGGTTCAGCGTCAAGTCAATGAGGAATTGGCTCGTAAGATCGATCGGGAGAATTTACCGGGCATCTTTGTTCAGCCTGAGAATAAAAGAATCTACCCCAATGAACAGTTGGCTGCCAATACGATAGGTTTTACTGATATCGACGGAAACGGACTCGCTGGGCTTGAGTTTTCATTGAATGAAGAGCTGTCTCAAGAACAAAAGCAGTTACATTTTGTAAGAGACGGAAAAGGGAATGTTTCTTATATCGATAAGAAGTCTCTCAACGATGATGGCGATACCCCGGGAATATATGCCACGATCGACAGGCGAATTCAGCATGTGTTGGAAGAGGAGTTGCAAACTTCGCTTAAAGAGACCGAAGCGAAATCCGTTCTGGGGATCGTTATGGATCCGTATAGTGGGGAGATCTTTGCAATGGCTCAGGCCCCGTCATTCGATCCCAACCAGGCCGCTCATACTCCTTCCGCTGCTTACGCTAATCGACTCATCTCCTATCTTTACGAGCCTGGGTCGACGATGAAGACTTTTCTCGCGGCGGAGGCCATCGAACAAGGCCTCATGAACGCCAATACTCCCGTGGATTGCGGAGGAGGGGAGATCACCATTGGAAACAAACATATTCATGAAGCGGAAGCCAAAGAAAGATTTGGCGTGATCCCTTTGCAAAAGGTGATCCGCTTCTCGAGTAATGTGGGAGCGATTCGGATAGGACAACGTTTGGGGGCCGATCGGATGCATGCCCTTTTTGAAAAAATCGGGTTTGGTTCTAAAACGGGAGTGGAGCTTCCCGGAGAGGGTTTTGCGACTCTTAGGCCAAGCAGTTCGTGGACGCCCTTTTACTTAGCCTCGGCCGCATTTGGCCAAGGCATTTCGGTGACTCCGTTGCAAATGGTTTCTGCTTTCGCGTCGCTTGCCAACGGCGGTTTTCAAGTGCGTCCTAAAATAATAACGAAAGAAGGGGAAACGACACCCGAACCAAAGCGCCTCTTCTCCGTAGAAACCGTAAAGACGATGCGGGATATTTTAGTATCCGTCACCGAAGACAAAGGAGGAACAGGAGTTGCGGCAAGTATTCCGGGAATTCATGTGGCGGGTAAAACTGGAACCGCTCAAAAATACGAGGGGGCAGACGGATACGAAGGAGGAAAATATTTTTCCTCTTTCTTGGGCTATCTGCCCGCTGATCGGCCTGAACTTGTGGTTGGAGTGATGGTGGACGAGCCAAAACATGGCTATTACGCTGCACAAGTGGCAGCGCCTCTTTTCAAGCGAGTCGCCGAGAGATCGCTTCAAATTCTCGACCGCGTTCCCAGGCGTGCTATCGCTCGAAACTCCAATACTTCCCGTGTTTATGTTTCTGCTCCCGTCACGGCACCCACGAAGATTGCGGAGATTCAACCTCAAAGCGACGGCCAACTTCTCATGCCCGATCTTAAAGGTGGAAGCATGAGGGATACTTTAAGAGTCATCGATAAATATTTTTCTGATGTTGTTGTCAGTGGAACGGGATACCTACAGAACCAAGTTCCGAAGGCGGGAACTCCCATCACTCCCACAACCCCGGTAGAACTCGTATTTTCGCCGGAAGGGTAGGCCATGATAAGAGCCCTTTCCCAATGGTACCTATCTGGGGGAGATCGCTTCGTCGTCTTCGGGCTCCTCGCAAAGAGAGGTTTGGTGAAACCTGTCATTGCAAGTAGCAGCAGCGAAGCGACTCGACGAAGCAATCCCCATGCACGAGGAAGAGTGTCGTAAAAACGGGAAGCGTGATTTTCCCTCTTTTTTGCGCTACTACTCTGACTCATGAAGCGGCTATCACAATTAATCCTCGGGGATGAGATCCTAGCCCAAAAAGGGTTGCCAAGTGACGTTACTGTTTCAGATTTTACCGACGACTCTCGCCGTTTAGATGCTAACCGCCTTTTTTTCGCGATTCACGGCTCTAAGATAGATGGGCATGCCTTTGCCGCAACCGCGGCCTCCGTGGGAGCTTTTCCTGTGGTGGAACAGCAAGCGGTTTTCGATGAGATCTCTCGTGGGATTTTAGTTTCCTCCACACACCGATCGTTAGCGTTATGCTGCTCTCGATGGTTCGATAGACCTTCTGAAAGATTAAAAGTCGTTGGAGTTACCGGCACCAATGGAAAGACGACCACCACTTTTTTACTGAGTCAGATCTGGTCGGCTTTAGGGCTAGTACCGGGAGTGATCGGGACTGTTGAGTATCAGATAGCGAATAAAGTCTATCCTTCGCGACTCACGACCCCCAGCGCTCAAGAGCTCCAGCGCCTTTTTCACGAGATGACGCGGAGTCAAGTCTCGCATGTCGCCGTCGAAGTCTCTTCCATCGCACTTCATCAAGAGCGGGTGGCCGGAACTCGGTTCGAAGTAGGAATATTTACCAACCTCACGCAAGATCATTTGGATTATCACGGCGATTTCGAAAACTATTATGCGGCAAAGTTTAAACTCTTTAACGAGTATGAACTTCCGTTTGCGGTTATTAATGTGGATAGTGAATGGGGGAGGCGTTTGTCCAGAGAAGCCTCGGTAAAGAGCATCTTAACCTTTTCTTTAGAAGACAGTTCGGCCGCTTTTTATCCTCGCATTACGGATTTTGGTAGAGCAGGAACGCGTGCGGTATGTGTGACTCCCGAAGGAGAGGTGGAGTTCCACTCTCCTTTGATTGGCAAGCACAATTTGGCAAACGTACTAGGAGTTTTGGGGGCAAGCCATGCTCTCGGCCTCAATCTTAAACGGGTTGCCTCCTTGCTAAGTTCCATTCACGGAGCTCCCGGGCGTCTCGAACGGGTAGCCCAATCCGAAGGCAGGCCCAATATTTTTGTCGACTATGCCCATTCTCCGGATGCGTTGAAAAATGTGTTAAGCGCGCTTCGAGAACTACGGGGTGAGGGTCCTGGCCGAATCATTACTGTGTTTGGTTGTGGAGGTGATAGAGATCGGGGGAAGCGCCCGCTCATGGCTATAGCGGCCAGCGAAGCAAGCGATGTGACCGTTGCGACAAGCGACAATCCACGAACGGAAAACCCACAATCCATTATAGATGAAATAGAAGTGGGGATAGACAAATACCGAACCTCGTATTTTCGAGACGCCGATCGTCGTTCCGCTATCTATTATGCGCTTTCCACCGCGACCCCCGAGGATCTGGTATTAATCGCGGGTAAGGGGCATGAAACTTACCAGATCATCGGAACCGAACAGTTCCCCTTTGACGATCGTCAAGTGATTCGCGATTATTACGACAAGTCCACCTAAACTAAAGGCTCGACATTGTATTCCTGGGTCAAACTAAGCCACCTAGTACTATGGTCCGGGGGAGTTTTGCGGGCTACCCCTGACGAAGACTTTTCCATCCCTTTTGTTGCAACGGATACCCGAGAAATTAAAAGTGGAGCTCTCTTTGTCGCTCTAAAAGGAGAAAATTTTGACGGCCATGATTTTGCCGAGGATGCGGTAAAAAGAGGAGCTAAAGCGATCCTAGCGGAGCGAGAACTAAAAGTTCCGGTCCCCGTTATCATCGTGAAAGACACGATGCAGGGGCTCGTCCAAATTGGGGCTCACCTTCGAAGCCACTTCAAGGGGCCGGTGTACGCAATTACAGGAAGTGCGGGAAAATCTTCCACCAAAGAGATGCTGAGTAGTTTACTTGGGCCGCATACCGTATCGGCACCGGCCAGTTTCAATAATCTCCAAGGGGTTAGTAGAACCTTGAGTCTGATTCAGACCGATACCCGCCAGCTAGTCTTAGAGATCGGCATGAATGCCGAAGGGGAAATTAGAGAGATCTGCTCCCATTTCAAACCCACCTGCGGGCTCATCACCAACATAGGAGACGCCCATATTGGGAAATTGGGGGGCAAAGAAGGCATCTATCGAGCCAAGAAAGAGCTTTTTGATTTCTTGGCCTCACGTACCGAGGAGCCTTTGACTCGCGTCGCTCTTAATGTGGCAGATCCGCTAGTCTCGAAAGCCTTTGCGGAAGCCTTTCGCGGGAATCCGGTTACCCCCCTTACGTATTCTGCGGACGCCGAGGTGACGGCGGATGTTCGGCTTATCGATCGAGGATTGGATCCTCAAATGGGCTTTCTTCAGGTGCGGTTTGAAGCGTTTCAAAAACCAGTGGAGTTCAAAGGCGCTCTGTTTGGTTTACATCATGCGCAGAACCTCATTGCCGCCGTTGCCGCAGCCCTTTCTCTAGGCGTTGGTCTTCCAGAAATTATCGACCGATTTTCCTCAATTAAACCGGCTAAGCATCGCGGTGAAGTTATCTCATTGTCTGGGGACAGAGTTGTGATCGACGAATCCTACAATTCTAATCCCACCGCGTTACATTCAGCGATCGAAAGCCTTTCGCGTCTTAATCCTTCGCGCCATCGATTAGTCGTCGTTGGGGACATGTTGGAGATGGGAGCCTTTACGGTGGAAGTGCATCGTAAGGCCGGAGAGACCCTGGCGCGTTTATTGGAGGGACAGCCTTACACAGTGGTCGCCGTGGGACAGGAAACGGCAGCCTTGGTGGGTGGGGTGCGTTCCGTGAGTCCAAAATCAAGGTGTCTCGAATTTCCGAACGTACAGCAAGCCACAGACGCGGTTTCCTCCTTATTTCCCCAAAGAAGCTTCTGTTTCGTTAAAGGCTCACGCGGCATTCAGCTCGATCGCCTTATCGAAAGCCTTGTCAAAAACGGCTGAAAGACCGTGCCGGGATGGTCTCTAAAGACGAATTGAGTTGAAGTCGTTATTTGGGGTGTGTTATTCTCCCTTGGATTTCAATGGGTTATAAGTTTTTCCTTGCTCATAGTCCTGCTTTTTTAGTAAATCTTCGCCCGGGAGAGATTACGTGCTTTATCATCTTTTGTTTCCGCTTCATACGCGCTTACAGCCTTTTAACGTCTTCCAGTACATTACGTTTCGAGCGCTTTGTGCTGGGCTAACCTCTCTTATTATCAGTTTGGCATTCGGCCCTCATTTCATTCGAATGCTAAGTTCTCATCAGTTGGGACAGCAGGTGCGCGATGACGGTCCCAAGTCCCATTTGAAGAAATCAGGGACGCCAACGATGGGAGGAATTCTTATTCTTCTCTCGGTGACGATCTCAACCCTTCTATGGGCGGATCTGACGAATCTGTATATCTGGCTAGTGTTAGGTGTGATGATCTCGTTCGGATTTATCGGTTGGTTGGATGACTTCAAGAAAATCAAAGAGGCCAATTCCAAAGGGCTCTCCGAGCGAGGCAAGATGGTTTTACAAACGCTTTTTGCGTTTGTTGCGATTGCGATTCTCTTTAATGGAACGAATTTGGATACGGAGCTTCATATACCGTTTTTTCGCGCTTTCCACGTCGATTTGGGATGGGCGTATCTCTTTTTTGCATGGTTGGTGCTAGTGGGAACCTCGAATGCCGTCAATTTGACCGATGGTCTGGATGGTTTGGCGATTGGTCCGGTTATCAGCACCTCGGTAACGTTTGCGATTTTGGCCTATCTCGCTGGAAACGCCGTTTATGCCCATTATCTTTATATTCCCCACGTTAAAGGGGCGGGCGAGCTAGCCATCATTTGTTCGACAATCACTTGTGCAGGAATGGGTTTTCTTTGGTTCAATACCTACCCCGCTCAGGTCTTTATGGGCGATGTGGGTGCTCTGGCTTTGGGGGCAGCGATAGGTGCTATCGCAATTATTACTAAGAATGAAATTCTATTGGTTCTCGTCGGTGGTATTTTCGTCGTCGAAGCGGTTTCTGTCATCACGCAGCGGATATCATATAAGATGACGCGCAAGCGCATCTTTAGGATGGCTCCTATTCATCATCATTTTGAGCTGTCTGGTTGGGCTGAGCCCCAAATTACGGTTAGGTTTTGGATTATTTCAGTGGTGCTGGCGATGTTGGGTCTAGCAACACTGAAACTAAGATAATTCATGCGTTTGGGACGTGTGGATATCGCCCTTTTGAGCAAGGTTTGACTCCAAGGGAAGGCTAAAGCGCGAAATATCTTTCGTGCAGGCGGGGATTTAGGAATTTAAGAGGAGAGAACATGTTAAAAATTAAGCGTGGCATGAGAGCACTTGTGGTCGGATTAGGCCGCAGTGGCGTTGCCGCAACTAAACTGCTCGTTAAAAAGGGCGTCAAAGTTACGGTCACCGACGAAAAGAATAAGAGTGACCTTAAGGACTCTTTAGATCTCTTAAAAGGGGTCGAGTTCGAAGCTGAGTTAGGCAAACACGTCCTTAAGACGTTTACGGAGCAAGACTTCATTGTAGTCAGTCCAGGCGTAAGGTTGGACATCAAGCCCCTTCAGCAGGCTGAAAAAACAAAGATTCCGATCATTAGTGAAATCGAATTGGCATCACTTTTCATTTCTGAACCTATTATTGCCGTTACGGGAACTAACGGTAAGACGACCACGTCTTCTCTTATCGCCGAGATGATTCAAGCCGGTGGAAAATCGGTGTTCTTGGGAGGAAACATTGGGGTTCCCTTAAGCGATTATGTGGGAAGACGCGAAAAGGCCGACTGGGTAGTGGTGGAAGTTTCTAGTTTCCAGTTGGATACTTGTTACAGCTTCAAACCGAATATTGCGGTGTTTTTGAATTTGGCGCCTGATCATTTGGACCGCTATCCCTCTTACGAAGATTATATCAACGCCAAACTTAAGATGAAGAACAACATGACTGAAGAAGATCATGTTGTCGTCAACATGCGCGATGCGAAGTTGATGTCGACCCTATCTCGCGTGGCTCCCAAGATGCTTTGCTTTACTTCAGATTCGCTAGAGCAAATCCCTGCGATGTATTTGGAAAAATTCCAAGGAGCGTTGCTGGATCCTAGTACTACGATTCATTTGAAGGCCGGTCGTTGGAAAGATCACGTCTTTCCCGTGGAAACGGCACTTCTTCGAGGGCTTCACAATCGCGAAAATATGATGGCAGCCCTTCTGGCTGCGAAATTGGCTGGGGTGTCTAACGAAGCGATCCAAAAGGTGCTAACCACCTTTAAACCGCTCCCGCATCGTATGGAGTTTGTGGCGAAGAAGAATCAAGTGCTCTTCTACAACGATTCCAAAGGAACAAATGTGCACAGTTTGCTGCGTTCCTTAGAGAGCTTCGACGAACCGGTAATCCTCATCGCTGGCGGACGGGATAAGGGGGAGGACTACTCGAGTCTGGGACCTTCTATCCGAGATCACGTAAAGAACTTGATTTTGGTCGGAGAGGCTAAAGAGAAGATCAATCGCGCGATTGGTGACTTCAGTGAAACTTTCCTGGTCGGGACTTTTGAAGAGGCTGTCTACTTGGCTTATCAGAAGTCACGTTCGGGCGATGTTATTCTTTTATCCCCTGGCTGCGCCAGCCAAGACATGTTTAAAAACTACGAAGAGCGCGGTGACTACTATAAGAGGATCGTTTCTACGTTCTAATAGAGAAAAGAACTCTCTTTAAATCGTTGAACGAAGCTCTCTTTGCCCCGAGCTTGGCCGACATTCGGCGGAACAAACACGCTTGAAAGCGGATGGTAGTTCGCGTCGGATGGGCTCGGTTGCTCATTCACGATAAGATTAGCTTGGAGAAGCTTTGGATTGAGTTGTCGGCTGCCTTGGGTCTCGTCCCAAACGCCGTAAATGTACTGATCCGTTTTAAATGGATGCCAAGTGAAGATGCGATCTTCTCCCCAAACCTCCCCGTAAAGGACCGTGTTGAAATCGATGTCGCCAAAGGCGCGGCTCGCCTGTTCGTGGCAGCGCATGCAGGAGTCTTCGTTCACCGGCAGCATTCCCGCTTCATAACCTCCCGGCACTATGTTGAAGGCGGAATCAGACGCCGGGCCGTAACTCGTGAGCGTCGCATTCTCCTTCCAGATCGCTCCTTGCGCCGAAACAAAAGGGGTTTGGGTGAGTAGTTTGATAACGAGATCCGTTTCGGTGATTTCCGGAATTTTATCCAGCGCGCCGTCGATAGGGGTGAATTCACCAGCGAACACCTTTGACTCCCAGTGATTGGCAACGAGAGTGCTGTTATCGTTTAGAAAATTTACAACGTTCCCTAAATCGATGGAAGCCTGCCAGTCGGGTTGGGTTTCGATGGCGGCTGCCAAACTTGCAGCTGTGGTAAAGGGCCTAAAGAGATTGACCGCCCACCCTCCGGAATAGCGCGTTCGGGTGCGTATCTCAAAGGGGTACCAATTTCCGTTAGGGGCTTGTTCGAAGAGTACCTCGCCGATGACGGTGTTATCGGGAAAGGTCCAGTAGTAGTGTCCTCTGTCGACCGTTCTCCAAATCTTTACCGGGAGCACTTTGCCGTCTTGTTTCGGTGGCGCCCAAAAATTAAGAACCTTCGAGACGGCAACATTGTCGGTACCGGCTGCTTTTCGAAAGGGAAAGACAAAACGAAAGTCTGCTCCGAAGAGATTATCCAAATCTCCGATGGGGCCTCCCAGATTAGCATCCCCGGTAGCTCTGCCTACACATTGCGCGCGAAACCCCACCGGATCGCCGACGGAATCTTGGTAGCCAAACACCATCGAACCTTCGTCGTACCACATGGTATTGGGTGATTGCAGGATGGCTTGGGTTTGGGGATCGGCGACCTGGGGAAGGACGGCTTTAAAGGGAGCTAGTACCGACGGAGCAATCCATTGCATATATCCGTCTTGTACGGCTAGCCCTGCGGTTGGGTCCCCGGGGTAGTTGCAGTTGCTTTGTTCTGCCACTGCGGAAGTTGAGACTGCTACAGCGATAAGTAAGATAAAGCCCCACTCTTTGCCCATGGATTTTCTCCCCCAAAAGAAACGCTACGGGCTTAGTGTCGCATAAGCGGGGAAATACGGATAACGCAGGGGATTGACGGGAAAGCCTTCTCCAAACGGCACCTAGCATAAGTACCGCGTCGTTGACCGGATGATTGCTAATACATCTTATCGATGTAATCTTTGTACTTGGTAGTTACGACTTTACGTTTCACCTTTAGCGACGGAGTAAGCTCTCCTGTCTCGATGGTGAAATCCGCAGGAAGAATCGAAAACTTTTTGATCGTTTCATAGCTCGCAAGCTGCCCATTAGCGGTTTTTACTTCGCCGTCCAGAAGCTGGGTGACCTCTTTACTAGTAGAAAGCTCGGCGTAGTTGGAGAAGCTTAGCCCTTTGTCCTTACCCCACTTCATCATTTCGGCCTCATTAAGGGTCAGAAGGGCCACGATGTATTTCTGCTTGTCACCGTAAACCATGCAGTTACTGATGAAACGAGATCCTTTAAGAGCGTTTTCTAGTTTCTGAGGGGCGATGTTTTTTCCGCCTGAAGTTACGATGAGCTCTTTCTTGCGATCGGTAATCTTAAGAAAGCCCCTGTCATTTATTTCTCCGATATCTCCGGTGCAGAACCAGCCATCGCGAAAAACCTCTTTGGTCGCTTCGGGGTTTTTGTAATACTCCTTAAAAACTACGGGTCCGCGGACTAAGATCTCACCGTCTTCGGCGATTTTAAGTTCCGAATTGGCGAAGGTTCTGCCCACAGTTCCAAAGCACATATCCTCGGGTCGATTAAGGGTAATGGCCGCGGTCGTCTCCGTTAATCCATAGCCTTCCATGATGCGAATGCCACAGGCATGAAAGATTTCGCACAGCTCACGGGAAAGGGGTGCGCCTCCCGAAATAGTAATACGAATCTTTCCTCCCATCTTTTGACGGATCTTGGCAAAAACGAGTTGATCGGCAATGCGATACTTAATCCCTAAAAGGATCGGAATTACCGATTTGTCGGACTTCAGTCGGACATATTCGCGACCAACGTTCATCGCCCATTGAAAAATGTTTCTTTTGATCTCCGGCTGAGACTGAACTTCAGACTGAATCTTGGAGTAAATCTTTTCATAAATTCGGGGAACGCTGACTAAAATCGTGGGCCCCACAGTCCCGATATCCTGGGCAACCGTATTGATATTCTCGGCAAAATTAAGCGTGATTCCCGAAAAAATGGGGATAAGACTCTCCATTCGTCCCATGATATGGGCGAAGGGCAGGAAGGTAAGGGTGTCATCGCTATTGGTCAGTTCCATTTCAGCGGCGAGTGAGCGTGCCTCTGTGGTGAAGTTCGACTGAGAGAGCACTACCCCTTTCGGCCTGCCGGTCGTCCCTGAAGTGTAAACGATGGAAGCCATCGATTCGGGCTTCACTTGGCTTGCCATTTTTCGAAAAAGGGCGTCGGCTCCTTTAGCTTCGGGTGCATTAAGGATGTCCGAGAGGTTCTTTGTGGAAAACGAAGACGAACCCGCGGTCTTTTCAAAAAGGGTTACGACCGGAATGGTATTCTTCGTTGTCTTAAAGGCCTCTTCCAACTTCTTACAGCAGCCTTCATCGTCGACAAAGATCATTTTAGCTTCACTGTTTTCCAAAATATAGGCTACGTCTTCAACGGAATTGGAATGGTAAATGGGAACGACGACCAAACCACATCCTTGCGAAGCGTAATCAATCAACATCCAATCCGGCGAACTTTGACTGAAGATGCAAGCCGTATCCTCGTGCTTAAGTCCCAGGCCATTTAGATAGGAAAAGACTTTGAGCACTTTCTTATGAAAATCGGTCCAAGACACGCTGACGTACTGGCCATCTTTCTTATGGCGGAAGATGGACTCTGTCGGCGAAACATCCACACGTCTGAGATAAGCTTCGGGCACGGTCTTGCCATCCACCGAGGAAGAGCCCGGCCGTTTTGCCGGGGGGGCTGATTCTGAAGGGACCTGGCTGGAATTACGGTTTGTGGAAAGCGACTTCTGAGCATTCTGGGTTTCTAACATCTGGTATTCCCTCACGTGTGACGTTTACAGCCTATAACACCCTTCGTTAGTTTTTTGAAGTATTACCAAGGGCCTGCTCCTTGCATCCTCTCGGGAACTAGCGAGGACAGACCATGGCCAGTTCGGTTCTTAATTTCGGGATAATTACCGCGGCAGTAATCGCGATGACGCTGGTTCCCCTCGTCATTTATGCGATCGTGGGACGTTACGTAAGATGGCGAATGTTAAAACGAAGGCGGGCTGGCCATGGTTACTCGCCTCAAAGAACAAAAGCCGTGTGCGCTTTAATCCTGGTGGGAGCTAGCTCAGGGGCCGTAGTTTCTTGTGCCTTTTCGGAGCGACCGGTTTTCGGTCTAGTGATGGGAGCCCTTTTGGGTGGTCTATCGGAAAAGCGGGTTGCGGAATGGATGGAGTTTCGCAAAGCTCGGGAAATTGAGATGGCATCGATAGGTTTTCTGCGATCGGTACAAGGACTCTTGCGGGCGGGTATCGGATTCTCCTCCGCCCTCTTTCAGCTTTCCGCTTTGGAGGACGCCTCGTGGTTACCTTTTTCAAAATTATTTGAGGCTTCATTCTTGCGTTATCACCGAGGAACTTCGCTCGGCGATTGTTTGGCTAGGGTGAAAACGCGATCTGGTGTGGCATCCCTTAGCTTGAGCCTAGGGCTCATTGAAATCGCCTACCGCCAGGGGCTCCCCGTTCTGCCGCTTATAGAGCGAACTTTAGAGTGGCTGGAACAGGACATCTGCGCGCGAAGTCGAATTCGAGATCTTTCTGTGGCGGCTACTTGTCAATTGGGGATCGCGGTTTGCCTTCCTTGGGTCGTCTTCTTCGCCCTATCCCATTTCGAGCCCGAATTGTGGGGCCACTTTCGAGATTCCCCGTCCTTTTGGCCTGTCATTGCGATGGGAGTTGGCTTTGAGGCGGTAGGAACCTATGTCGTGAGGCGGTGTACATGCTTCTTTTAGATCGGAGAGAGGCCCGCCGACGCCGCAATCAACTCATTCATTTTTGGGATGGGGTAGCGCTCCACGTTCATTGTGGGTTTGATCTGGCCTACGCCTGGTCGGAGGTCTTACGGGGATTAACTCCCGTACTTTGTGTTTCTTTGGTGGAACTGCTGGCTAGCCAGGGTGAAGAGTCTTTTACGACTACCCTAGTGCGGTTATCTCGAACCTATCCCGACTCGTCCCACCGCCTCTGGTTTACGGTCTTTCACACCCTGTATGTGGAGGGGGCTCCTCTTACCGACGCGGTCAGTGCGGCTGCCCAGGCCTTGAGAAAGGAGCAGGAAAGGGACTTGGAAACGCACTGCCGGCGGCTTCCCGGCCAGCTCAATCTTCGAATATTGCTCTTCTTTCTGCCTCCTACTTTTCTGTTGCTCTTTTTCCCCCTCCTGATGGAATGGGGACTTCAATAAAACCCCGTTTGGCGTTGTCGAATGGGGGAAAAACCGTTAAGTTATGGGGTTTTAAACCTTCAATGGCGAGTAGTGGTTATGTCCTCCAATAAGCCTTCCAACTCCAAAGACCAAAAGATGCAGCAGCTAGTCTCGCTGTGTCGACGGCGCGCTTTTATCTTCCAGTCGAGTGAGATCTACGGCGGTTTGAACGGTTGCTGGGATTATGGGCCGATGGGGGTGGAACTCAAACGCAACATCAAAGAGGCGTGGTGGAGAGACATGGTCACCCGTCGCGATGATGTGGTGGGGGTAGATTGTTCCATCTTGATGAATCCTAAAGTCTGGCAGGCCTCGGGACATGTAAACTCTTTCACTGATCCCATGGTCGATTGTACTCAGTGTAAAGGGCGTTTCCGGGCCGATCACATCGTCAACAACCAATGTCCTACGTGCGGAACCAAAGATAAGTTCACTGAAGTGAGACACTTCAATTTAATGTTTAAGACGTATGTGGGTGCTTTAGAAGACGGCTCCTCACAAACCTATCTTCGCCCGGAAACGTGTCAGGGAATCTTTGCAAACTTTGACAATATCGTGAGCACTTCGCGAGTTAAGGTTCCTTTCGGAATTGCTCAGATTGGTAAGGCCTTTCGCAACGAAATTAATCCGAGAAATTTTACCTTCCGCTCTCGTGAGTTCGAGCAGATGGAGATGGAATTCTTTTGCTCCCCCGATGCGGCCGAGGCCGAAAAGTGGTTCGAGTACTGGAAGGCATTCCGTTACGACTGGTACTTGAAGTACGGCATTAAGAAAGAGAATCTCCATCTACGTCCGCACGAAAAATCCGAGCTGGCTCACTATGCGGCCGGATGTGCTGACATCGAATATGATTTTCCCTTTGGACGAGCGGAGCTTGAAGGAATTGCCAATCGTACGGACTATGATTTGAAAGCCCACGCAAAAATGAGCGGTAAAGATTTCAGCTACTTTGACCAACCCACCAACGCTCGATTTTACCCGTATGTCATTGAGCCTTCCGCGGGTGCCGACAGAGCGACGCTCGCCTTCTTGACCGACGCCTATGTAGAAGAGCCCGAGCGAACGGTACTCCGGTTTCATCCTCAGATTGCTCCGGTAAAGGTCGGTGTATTTCCTTTGGTGAATAAGGATGGGATGCCTGAACTTTCGGAAAAGATCTTTGCAGTGCTTAAAGAGCGTTGGAATTGCTATTTCGATGACAAAGGGGCCGTGGGACGACGTTACCGCCGGCAGGACGAGATCGGAACTCCTTTCTGTGTCACGATCGACGGTGAGAGTACTAGCGCCCAGAGCGTTACCGTCAGGTCGCGAGATTCCATGACGCAAGAACGAGTGGCCATCGATCAGTTGGAGAGCTATTTGGCTAAGCAGTTGCAGGGAGTCGGCTAATGGATGCTATGGTCTTTTTCTTCGGAGACGGGAAAGCAGAGGGAAATAAGGAGATGAAAGATCTCCTGGGCGGCAAAGGCGCCAACCTTGCCGAGATGACAAACTTGGGATTACCCGTCCCGGCGGGTTTTACGGTCAGCACGGAAGTTTGCCAATATTACTATAAAAATAATAAGAGCTATCCTCCGGAGTTGGCTTCCAAGTTCAATGAAGCGATCCAAAAGATCGAGAAACTCGTAGGAGCTCAATTCGGCTCCGCGGAAAACCCCCTGTTGGTCTCAGTACGATCGGGCGCTCGGGTCAGCATGCCCGGCATGATGGATACCATCCTAAATCTTGGGCTTAATGACGAAACGGTAGAAGGATTGGCGGCGCAGTCGAAAGACCGGCGCTTCGCGCTCGATGCCTATCGGCGATTTATTCAGATGTACGGCGATGTGGTCTTGGAGGTCTCTTCACACCATTTCGAAGGCGTTTTAGGAAGCGCTCGTCGCAAGAGACTTGTCGAAACGGACTCCGAACTTTCAGTCAGAGGATCTTCAAGAGATCGTTACCGAGTTTAAAGCGATCATTCTCAGAGAATCGGGCAAGCCCTTTCCGACAGATCCCAAAGAGCAGTTGTGGGGAGCGATTGGGGCGGTATTTGGATCTTGGATGTCGGCTCGTGCCGTAAGCTATCGCAGAATTCATAAGATTAGTGAGAATTGGGGAACGGCGGTAACCGTACAGTCGATGGTGTTTGGAAATATGGGCGAGGACTGTGCGACCGGAGTCGCTTTTACTCGAGATCCGTCCACGGGCGAGAAGCGCTTCTTTGGAGAATACCTTCGTAATGCTCAGGGCGAGGATGTAGTGGCGGGAATTCGAACTCCGCATCCTATCAACAAGGAGTCCGCCACCAATAAGAGCTTGGTCCCCATGCAAGAAGCAATGCCCAAGGAGTACCACGAGCTCGTGCGGGTCTATCAGTTACTAGAAAAGCATTTTCGAGACATGCAGGATATTGAGTTTACCGTGCAAAAGGGAAAGCTCTATATGCTCCAGACACGGACCGGCAAACGGACGGCGTCGGCGGCGGTTCGCATGGCCGTAGATATGGTGAAAGAGAGACTCATCAAGTCGGATGAGGCTATTTTGCGCGTGAGTCCCCTTCAGATCGAACAGTTGCTCCATCCAAGACTCGATCCCAGAGTCGAGAAGAAGGTGATAGCTAAGGGGCTGCCCGCTTCTCCGGGTGCCGCCTCGGGAGAGGTCGTATTTTCGTCGGAGGAGGCCGAAAACGTTCACAAGGTGGGTAGGCCTTGTATCTTGGTTCGTCACGAGACTTCACCGGAAGACATTAGCGGAATGGACTCTTCAAAAGGGGTATTAACCGCTCTTGGGGGAATGACTTCTCATGCGGCGGTGGTGGCCCGAGGCATGGGCAAGCCTTGTGTGGCTGGCTGTGGCTCGATAAGTATCGACTATAAGAAACAGCAGTTCACGGTGGCCGGACATGTCATCAAGCGAGGAGAGACGATAACGATTGATGGTGCCAGTGGCGAGGTTATTCTGGGCCATGTCCCGACGATTAACAGCCAGCTGGATCTCTACTTCACGGAATTTATGAAGTGGGTCGATACCAAAAGGACCATGGGCGTTCGAGCCAATGCGGAAACTCCCAATGACGCTAAAGTGGCGCGGCAGTTTGGCGCCGAAGGCATCGGCCTTTCACGTACGGAACATATGTTCTTTGAAGAAAGTCGTATTTCGGCCGTACGCGAGATGATCCTTTCCGAGACTAAGGCACAGCGCGAAACGGCGCTGGCCAAGATCTTTCCCATGCAGATGGACGATTTCATCGCCATCTTTCGGGAGATGAAAGGGCTTCCGGTAACCATTCGTCTGTTAGATCCGCCATTACATGAATTCTTGCCCAAGACCCAGGGCGAAATGGAAGTCTTGGCTCAGGCTCTAAACTTCTCCCTCGAGATGTTGCAGGAGAAAGTGAAAAATTTACACGAGTTCAATCCGATGTTGGGCCATCGGGGATGTCGGCTAGGGATCTCGTTTCCAGAAATCTATGCCATGCAAGTGCGGGCCATTATGGAGGCCGCTTGTCGTTTGGTCGAAGACGAAGATTTCAAGATAGAGCCTGAGATCATGATCCCCTTTACGATGACGGCGGAAGAGTACCGCCTGCTCAAAACGGATATCGAGAAAGTTTGTGAGGCGGTCCTAAAAGACCAAAAGGTGCGCTTGGTCTATCGCATTGGGACCATGATAGAGGTCCCGCGAGCCGCTCTGATAGCCGATCAATTAGCGCAAGACGCGCAATTCTTCTCTTTTGGCACTAACGATTTGACTCAAATGACGATGGGACTTTCTCGAGATGACGCGGGCAGTTTTTTGCCCCGGTATCTTGAAAAGGGGCTCTTTAGACAAGACCCTTTTGTCACGTTGGATCAAGACGGGAGTAGGGGAGCTTATGCAAAATTGCCTGTGAGCGGGGGCGTAAAGCCAACCCTAATATTAAAATTGGAATCTGCGGCGAACACGGGGGCGATACGGCAACCATTGAATTCTGTCACAGACTCGGCTTTAATTATGTCAGCTGTTCGCCCTTTCGAGTTCCAGTGGCTCGATTGGCGGCAGCTCAAGCCACCTTAAAACGATACAACACAGGCCTAATGCGACTACTGCGTTTAGAATTGCAAGGGTTCAAGTCGTTCCTTGATCGAACTATCCTGACTTTCGAGCCCGGTATTACCGGGGTGGTCGGGCCGAACGGTTGCGGAAAGAGTAATATCGTCGATGCCATCATGTGGGTGATGGGGGAGCAAAGCCCCAAACACCTTCGTGGTGATTCGATGACCGACATCATTTTTACCGGCTCCGATTCCCGGGCCGCAACTTCAATGGCGGAAGTAAGTCTCATCATGGAAAGGCAGGGGGTTGCGTTTCGCCCACCATTCGCGGCCTTCGATAAAGCCGATGAGATTTCGGTGACCCGTCGGATCTACCGCGATGGCACGGGTGAATTCCTTATCAATAAGGTTCCGTGTCGCCTTAAGGACATCCACGAACTTTTCATGGATACGGGCGTGGGACGCCGCGCGTATTCCATTATCGAGCAGGGGCAAATTGATCGGATGATCAATGTTAAGCCCGAAGACAGACGTTATCTTTTCGAAGAGGTCGCTGGCATCACTAAGTACAAAGCGAAACGAAAAGAAGCGGAGAAGAAGCTAGAATTAACGCGGCTAAACATCTTACGTCTCCAAGACATTATTACGGAGCTCGAAAAGCAGATCCGTAGTCTTAAGATACAGGCGACTAAGGCTCGCAAATACAAAGAGATTAAGAGCGAATTGGAAGTGGCTGATCTTTTCTTGTTGGGACAGAGCCTTTCCATTCACGATCGAATGATCCAGGAGCTTCAGAAAAGGCGCGAGGAATTGACCTCCCTCCGTTCTGAATCGGACGCCCTGTTTTCTCAGGTGGACGCTCAGGTTACTGAACTCGATATTTTGCGAATCGATCAAGAGAAAGCGTATCAGCAACTCGGTGATCAGGAACGCGATATCACTTTGCGTATCCAGAAACTCGAAAATCAGCTGAATATTTTTGAAGAGCGCAAGAAGTTCATCATACAGTCTAACGAAGAGATTGTGGCCGAAGAGCGCGATATTGAGGTTCGCGAAGAGGCTTTGGCGCAAGAGTCACAAGCCCAAGAGACCGAAAAATTAGAGGTCGAGCATCGGCTCCGGCAAATGGATCTCGAAGTGTCGGAGAAAGAGATAGCCCTGACACAAGCTCAAGAGAGCAAGCAGCGGTTGGGTCATAAGAAAAGCGCGCTTCAAAATGAATTGGTTCAGCTAGGAAGTCGCGAGATTCATCTTAATACGCAGCGGCAGAATGGTCTCGTTAAGCAGGAAGAGATTCAACAAGCGGCAGCCGTTCTTACCGAACGATTGACCGAAATTGTGACGGTGCTTGAAGGGCAGCGTAATATCCTAACCCAGATAGAAGAGAAAATAGCTCAGTGTGCGGCTCGAGGGCATCAAGCAGAAGAGGATGCGGCACGGTTGCATTCCGAATGCCAGCAAACTTCGACTCGCCTCTCTGAGGTCGAGGACAAGCTCTTTAAAACTCGGGAAACATTTCATCTGCGAAATTCTCGATTGGAATCGCTTTCGGATCTAGCCAAGAACTTGGAAGGCTACTCTCCGACGGCGAAAGAAGTTTTGCTAAGCCTCGAGAGCGGGGCTACGGGTGCGGTACCTTTAGCGGAAGTCCTTCAGCCGGAAAAAGAGTTTGAAGAGCATCTGGAGATTCTCTTGGGAGCGGATATGAATACGCTTCTAGTGAATACTCCTGCTGAAGCCGATACCTTGGCCAAGTTAATTGAGGAGAGAGGTTTAGAGCGTGTGCGTATCATGTCGGTGTCCGATATGGTCGCTGAAACTTCTGGGCTTTCGGTTGAAGGCGCAGTACCGGCGCTTAGTCGGATTCGGGTTAAAGAAGGATTTGGCGGAGCTGCGAACCGATGGTTGGGAAACGTATATTTGACGACGAGTGGAACCGAAGTCCTTCGGCTCCGCGGGGAGCACAAAGGGGCGACTTTCTTTTCGTTAGATAGCAAGATCATAGCCCACGCTGATGGCTCTATTACCAGTGGTGCGGTTCAAACGAAAATGGGCGTTTTTGCCAGGCGTCGTGAGATCGAAGAGCTCACTTCGACGTGCGCGCAATTAGCGATAGAATTGGAAGCCCTCTCGACGGAACGAGAGACTTTACTGCATCAACTTGAGGACCAAGAGAAACGGCATTCGGAACTCAAAGACACGCTATCTCAGATCCATGTCGAGAGCGTCGAATTGCGCAAAGAGCGAGAGAAAGTACAGTCCGATCTCACTCGTGCCGAGCGCGATCATCAGTCTTTACAAAGTGAATCTCAGAGAAGCATTGCCCAGCTTGAAGCCGTGGAGCAGCAGCTGGATCAATGGATTAATGAGCTTGAACATGTCGTTGCGGAGAAAGAGCGACTTGCGACCGATATCGAGAGTTTGGAGACAGATATCCGAACGGCAAGCGAGCAGTTCGACAGTATTATGGTGGCTATTAATGACAGTAAAGTAGAGCGCTCTCGTCTCGGAGAACGCATGAATAGCCTCCAGTACAAGTTTGAAAAGATTGCGGCTGAAATAGCCCAGTTGCAAAATAGAGCAGAGACTATCCGTAACCAGCGATTAGACGACGAAAAAGAACTAGTTCGACTCGATTCGGAAGGCAGCGAAATTACAGCGAACAAAGATACGGCAACTCAAGAGCGCAATACCGCTTTGGTTCAAATTTCCGATCTCAAAGCCGCTTTCAATGAGACCTGTCAGAATCTTAACGACCTACGCACGCAGAAGGACGAACTTCAGGATAAACGTGCCCAAGTCTTAGAAGAGACCCAAGAGGCAGAACTCAAGATTGCCCAGGAACAATCGCAGTTGGAGCAGGTAAGAAGCATTGCGGCCGAACGCTACCACCGAACTCCCGAAGCGTTGCCCGAAGATGCGAAACTTACGGTGGAACAGCTACCGTTACTGGCCTCTCAACTCGAAGTGACCTGGGATCTACTTCTGCATAACGAGCAAGAATCGCTACTCAAGGAGCATGTGAAGAATCTTCGCGAGAAGATTGATCGTTATGGCGAGGTCAATCTTACGGCGATCAGTGAGTTTGACGACGTCCAAAAACGCTTCGATTTCTTGATGCTTCAAAAGACTGATCTCGAAAATTCGATCAAGATTTTGGAAGAGGCCATCCAGAAGATAGATGAGTCCACCAAGTCTCGTTTCAGTGAGACCTTTGAAGCTGTAAACTTGAAGTTCCGTGAGATCTTTCCGATTTTATTCAACGGCGGTAAAGCGGAACTTTCGTTGACCAATTCCGATAATATGTTGGAGGCCGGAGTCGACGTCATGGTTCAACCTCCTGGAAAGCGTCTGCAAAGTATCACGCTGCTTTCGGGCGGTGAAAAGGCTTTGACTGCAGTCAGCCTAATTCTTGCCATCTTTGCGAGGAAACCTTCGCCGTTCTGCTTGCTCGATGAGGTGGATGCTCCGCTCGATGACGCCAACGTGTCTCGATTTAACACCGTCATTCGCAAAATGGCTGAGAAAACACAGTTTATTGTCATCACCCATAATAAGAAGACAATGGAGATCGCCGAAGCTCTCTATGGCGTTACGATGGAGCGCGCCGGGATTTCGAAAATGACTTCGGTCCGACTGAATTAGATTGTAGAGGGTAGTATGCTGAAAGATAAGATCATCATCATCACAGGCTCCAGTCGTGGTATCGGACGCGAGATAGCACTTCGGTGTGCCGCGGACGGCGCCAATCTTGTCATCGCTTCAAAATCGGCCGAGCCGCACCCCAAGCTTCCGGGCACCATCTTCTCCGTGGCAAAAGAGGTAGAGGCTGCCGGCGGTAAAGCACTTCCTCTGGCGGTCGATGTCCGTAATGAAGAAGACGTCGTTAAGATGGTTCAAAAGACGGTGGAGACCTTTGGTGGGATAGACGCCTTGGTTAACAATGCGGGTGCCATCAGTCTGACGTCGACCGAGCAGACTCCGCTTAAGCGCTACGATCTCATGCAGCAGATCAATGCCCGAGCGGTCTTTCTCTGTTCTCAAGCCTGTCTGCCCTATCTTAAAAAATCAACGAGTGCTCACATTATTAATATGTCTCCGCCTATTTCGTTGGATCCCAAATGGCTCGTGGGACATGTTGCCTACACGATGTCGAAATTTGGAATGACGATGTGTACGATCGGAATGGCAGGTGAGTTTGCCAACCACTCCATTTCCGTAAGCTCCCTATGGCCAAAGACCCTTATTCATACCGCCGCCATCGAAATGTTGATGGGGAGCGAAGGGGAGAAGCATGCGCGGAAACCAAAGATCGTTGCCGATGCGGCTTATGTGATTTTGAATTCGGATTCAAAACGATTTAGCGGGAAAGTGGTCTTGGATGAAGAGGTGCTGAGAGAAAGTGGAGTGAGTGATTTTGAGCCCTATGCGTGTGTGCCGGGGCAAAAGCTGTATCCGGATCTGTATCTATAACGTCGCGGTACTTATTTGTGGGGGATTGCTTCGTCGAGTGGCTTTGCTCCTGCTCTTCGCAATGACAGGTTTTCAATAGGTCATCCAAATCCAGTTGCTTCCTCCTCCGTTGAGGCTACTACGGCGCAACAGAGGCGTTATATCAATGTGCATGCTGGAACTAAAATATTTATTCGGTGGGCCTTACGGACACCCTTAGGGCTAAGCAGTCGTAATGACAGTTTCTATGGTATCTGTCGCGGACGTCTACGATTTCGTCAAATCCGAGTGCTTAATGCGAAAGCTTTTCGCAATCGTCTCAAATTGCGGCAAGAATTTTGGGAAGGTAGCGGGGAGTGCCGAACCCGTAATCACAAAGCCGTTTTTTGCATCCACCGTCATGTATTGAAGCACCTTAGCGCGCGTGGTTCCCAAGCGGTGGGTAAAGATACTCCAGTAGTAGTCGTGGCTATCGATGGTGCTGTGGCCCTTTTTCTCTAAATGAAATTCGGTGAAGGCTTTTGCAAGAACGGCCTGGCTGGCATCGAAATATTGTTTGGCGGTCATCTTGGTATTGAGAGGCTCGACCACTACGTTTACATTCTCACGGAAGCTATCTTTCTTATTATCCATCGGGCGAAGGGCGATAACGGCGGCTCCCATCGCATCCTGTCTTTGTTCCCAGCCTTTGGGAAGTGAGATAGAGAATCGTTTTCCGGAATCTTCGTAAGCTTCCATGGAGGTAGCCGACGCCGCCTTAGGTTTTGCTTTAGCGTAGGCATCACTCATCGACAGAGCGATAGCTAGTGCTAGGGTCACACGAAAAAGATTCGATATACGACGTGTCAAAGGAACCTCCCCCACCAAGTATCTCAGTATACCGTATCGGGTAGTCTTCACGATAGGTTGAGAGTCGCCTCATTACCGCAGTAAGCGAAGGGCAAGTACTGAGACAATAAAGGCTTTCGTGGCTATCGCGTTAAGTACTCAATCCGCAGAGCGTTTTTTTGCCGGTACGGTCGCGACGGGCATGGATTTTTTGAGTCGGGGGGCGGGCTCTCCCTGGAGGTAGCGCACCATCGCTTCCCACCAGGCCAAGTGGTTCTTTAGTCTCCCAGGCTCCACGTTGTATTTGCCCTCGTACGTCAAGGCCAGTGTCCCATAGTGATCGTAGTAATAATCTTTTGTGGTGCCCTTAGGAGAATAGCCCAAGACGTCTCCCGTGCGACCGAAGTCCACTCCCAAATTTTTTGCCGCCATGTCGCCTAGGGCTCTGAACTGATCTAAAACCTCGGTTGAAATGGAAGGCGCATCTTTAAACGACCAAGGATAGAGCAAAGCTCCGGCACAGCAGTGGTAGTCCACCGATACCCGATAATTCAAAGACTCTTCGATCCGCAATCTGTCTAAAGTAGAAGCCAATAGTTTCGTTTCCGATTCGTGAAAACCCTCAAAATTAGCGGGGCGGACGGTCCAGTCTCGGTTGAGATCTTCAGAATGAGAATTTTCGCGGGTTCCAGCGACGAATCCATCGGGATTTAAAATGGGAATGAAGATGAAAGCACCGCCTTCATCTAAGAATTGAGAAAACGCGCCGGAGTGTTTGGACTCGCGTAAAATTTCTTCGGGTAAACGATCTTCAATATGCAGGTACTCGTTGCCGTGAGTGCTGCCGCTCATAATGAGCGTAGGATGGGGGGCTCGGGTTCCCGCTTTCTTGACAACGAGAAGTCTTAGCGGAAATCCCTTCGGTGTGGTGCCGTACTCCAGAATGCGCACCAGAGGAGAGTAGGCTTTTTGAAGATGGTTCTCCCACGCGAGAATGCTGGAATACGAGGGTCTTTCAACGCCGGCATCGCTCCATGCCGGCACGTCACCGTAAGCGTA
The DNA here is from genome assembly GCA_963778115.1 of uncultured delta proteobacterium. Taxonomy (GTDB): domain Bacteria; phylum Bdellovibrionota; class FAC87; order UBA2466; family UBA2466; genus JBBQIT01. The sequence continues at coordinate 242,272 of CAVZSV010000007.1, read as the reverse complement.
AAAAACGCAGTCCGTCGCATTGATTAAAAACGCGGCTAAGATTGTGATTAGAGTTACAGGTCGAGTCATCGTCCCCCCCGGACCCATAACTTAGTTATAAACAAGAACGCGAAGGATGTCCCGGCAAAAAGATAAAAACCTTATCAGGTTTCTGCAGACTTAGATTCAGGCTGTGAGCAAGACTTTTGCACCACCAGATCAAAGCAGGCTTGGCCCGAAGCTAAAAAGTGGTGTTCAAACTTGGTTCTGCCCTGAGAAAATTTGTCTAAGTCATTGTAAGGGTTTGCTTTCAGCTCTCCGTAGGAAAGAGTGGTGAGAGGATACAGGTTCTCGCACACGAATTTGGCTTCATCGATATAAAATTTCTGATCGCTCGCCCAAATGATAAGCCCTCCAGGTTTAAGGAGCCGAACGATGTGAGGCATTACCGGGTGAAGGTACCACCGATTCTTACGCTGGGAAGTCTTAGGCCACGGACAAGGGTAGAGAATGTAAATGCGCTCCAGGCTTGCGGTAGGAATTCCGTGAATCAGCGGAGGGATAACGTTCCCCCGATAAGCGGCGACGTTGGATAGCCCCTCTCGTTCCGCCCGGTAGACCAAGCGATTGCCCCGCATGCGGTCTCGTTCTATGGCGATATAAAAAATATTCGGGTTAAGCCTAGCCATTTCAAGAAAGAACCAGCCGGTGCCGGCTCCTATCTCCAGATAAATCTGCGAATGGCGCAAAAAGGTCTCGGGGGGAACGACATCCACCTTCCGATTTTTCTGATGGACCTCGTATTGGGCTCTGGGACGTCTTAGATCCCAGGCGATGCGACTTGGATTGACCGAAGTTTCCATAGGTTTATTCGGGAGCTTCGAAGCAACGTCGGCAACGCGCCTCATAGACCTCTCCGGCCCCGACGAGCACCTGCTCCTGAGAGTCTCCACGGGGCTCCGTCTTTAAGCGCTGAGTGCGACTTGCCGTATTTCCACAGACGGTGCAGATGGCCGACATCTTAGTCACGTATTCGGCGGTGGCCATCAACTGCGGCATGGGGCCGAAAGGCATTCCACGATAATCCAAGTCTAGCCCCGCGATAATGACCCGAAGGCCGCGGTTAGCCAGCCGATGGCTGATTTCAAGAATAGAAATAGGAAAAAACTGGGCTTCATCAATCGCAACGATTCTCGTGTTGTCTTCAAGGAACTCCAAGATCTCTTCCGGATTTCTGATCGGCCGCGCTTTTGCCGTAAGAGAAGAGTGGCTCGTTACGTAATCGACGGAATATCTGTCATCGATGTTTGGTTTAAAGATCTGAAGCTTAATCTTAGCAATTTCAGCACGTTTGATTCGACGGATTAATTCCTCGGTCTTACCGCTAAACATACTGCCGCAGATAACTTCGACCCAGCCCATGTTCCAAATTGTGGGAAGTTGGATGTTCACCCCTTATCCTTTCCGATGAGCCGCTACTATAGACTGGTAACGCCCGGGTCTCAAGAGGTCTACCCTTAACCACCAATTTGGGTTAACCTCGTCTCTTATGCCAAGTCTCGTATCTAATGAACCTCTGTCCGCTCGCATCGGGAAGTTTTGGTTTAAGAACCGAAGCCTCTCGCCGCTACCTCTATTCGCGTTAATGCTTATTTTGCCAGCGAATTTCAGCCCTTCGGCTGACGTGTACGCTCTCGTAGTGATGGGGGTTCTGCTAGCGGAAGGCATTCGACTCTGGGCGGTGGGTTATGCCGGAAGTGCTACTCGGACGCGAGGCGAAACCGTTCCGGAGTTAGTCCATGCGGGACCGTACCGGTGGGTACGCAATCCGCTCTATATCGCGAACATCCTTCTCTATACCTCGATCAGTGTCGCCTTTGGATTCACCTACTTTAGCGTGTTTGTTTTCCTCTACTCGTGCGTTCAATATTCGTTCATCGTTCGCTTTGAGGAAGAGATTCTACTGCGCACCTTTAGCCAGTCTTATCTCTATTATCTGCAGGAGACTCCCCGTTGGTTTGTCGGCACTCGTCCTTTGTTTCCTTCGAGCCACCATACCTTTAGCCTGAGCCGCGCGCTAAGAAGTGAGCGCAGTACCTTATTGCTCATCGCTCTGGTAGGAGTCGTCTGGGGGATTAAGTTTGCTTTAAAGACGCAGTGAGAGGCAACCACTGAAGCCGGTCATATACACCTGTTGAAAATAGACTTTCATCGCAAGTTCCAAATCCATCGTTTTGCCCATGAGAAATTTGAGCCCCGGTCCGAAATTTAGGCCCACGACATCGTGATCCACTTGAGCCGCTCGGTAACGCAAATAGTGAGCGCCTCCCATGACCACCCAGGGTAGAAATGGGGTATTGAGATTATAAAGAAAGGCCGCTTCCACCAGGTAAGCCGTAGCGACGTCGTTGCTGCCGAAGTTGGTAATGATCCGCACCGAATGCCTTCCTATGGGAAAGGACACCATGGGGCCGTAAGAGGTCATCGACCCCGGAAAATCCGAGAAGTTGGGCAAGATAACTTGAAGTGCTAAGCCCGCCGATATGGCAGCGGGAGGGGGAGGCGCATTCGAATCGCAAATCGGAGAAGCAGGGATAGCGGGCGTTGTCGCGGCCAGCGAGTGAGTGGTTAGTAACGGGAATAGGAACAAACTCAAAGCAAGGGGGGCCCGCACTAGCTCTCCTGTTAAAACAATTACATATGCTATCCGGTTAAGGGGTGTCAATTAGCGCTTAAAAATCAATCTTAGGATTAATCTTAAGATTGATTTTTAAGCATACGTTTCGCGAAGCGAAACGTATGGCGCGACCCCAGCAATCCAGCCCTCGCGTCGGGGAATCGCCCATCGAGCAAAACCGCGGAACGGCTCAAAGAGTCGGCGGTTTTTTTGAAGTAAAATTCCCGATAGGGCCAAGACAAAAGCATCCGCCCAATCGGGATTTTTTTCTAGCGTCCGCCAGTTGTCGACTTCAATAGACACGCCTTTTACTTTGCGACAGAGCGTTCTGATCTGGGAGGGGGTTCTTGTTTTAGATCCAAAGAGAGACTTCCAAAAGAAGCTGGGATAGCCTTCGAAAAGCCAGGGAAGTTGATCGTCTCCATCCCCCTTCCTTTGAAAGGGCCAGACGTTAAGCCACTCATGGGAGTCGACAGAAAGATCTCTCCAAAGCCTAAAGGTTCCTGTTTGAATATTTTTTTGGAAAGGATGTTTTTCAAAAACGGAATTGGAAAGAGCTAACCTCTCGCAGTAGCGGCGCGGAAATTTCTTAGCTCCTGCCCAGAACCTAGAAAAAAAGGCGCTGGCCGGTTGGCGGCCAAAGAGGGTTGAAGCCGTCGTCTGTGTCTGTTGCAGCAGCTGCCAAATATCTAAATGGCATCCCACTTCATACGGAAGGCCCATTACGCAATCGACGATAAAGGCGGTCTCTGAGCTGGGAAGAGGAACATTTAATGATTCTAACGATTCATTCGTGTCCGCCAATGTTAACCGTTTTAGTTTAAGGGGCTTACCCAGAACGTCTTGAGTGATAAATCGCCAGTGATTTCTTCGGGAAGCTACGGCGACGACGGTGGGAAGAGGTTTGCAACGCTTCCCCCCTTCAAGGACAGCACCTGTTTGATCCACACCGATAAAGCAAGTGAATGAAGACATAAAACCCCCACTGGTTGTCCGTTCATTTCAAGTGGCTGAGTCTTCGCTGGCGCCGGCCGGTAGTTCGGTTCGGACACGGGGAAGACAGTCCGGGTAGCGGGCTTGGATGTGCGCTACCATCTGCTCTCTAATGACACACCTAAGATCAAAGGCGTCCGAAGCGTTTCGGGCGCTGACCAAGCATCTAAGTTCAATCGTTCGACTATCCATGTTAGTAACCTGAAGAAGGCAAATCTGTCGATCCCACAAAGGCGAGTCTTCGCAGATTTCTTGTAGGACCCCTCGCATGTTCTCAACGGGAAGCCGGTAGTCCACATAAAGGTAGGCATAGCCAAGGATTTTGGCACTCGTTCGGGTCCAGTTCTCAAAAGGTTTTTCTACAAAATAGGTAATGGGAAGAACTAACCGCCTTAAATCCCAAAGCTTAACCACGACGTACGTAAGAGTAATCTCTTCAATACGTCCCCACTCTTTCTCCACGATAACGACATCATCGATGCGGAAGGGTTGGGTAAAGGCGATTTGGAATCCGGCGATGAGGTTAGACAAGGACTTCTGGGCCGCGAATCCTAAAACCACACTGGCCACTCCGGCCGAAGCGATAAGGCTCGTTCCAATTTGGCGAGCCCCTTGGAAGCTCAACAGGATGGCGGAAAATCCCAAGAAGCAGACTGAGAGCACTACAATTCTAAAGATGAATTGGAGCTGCGTTCGAGCCTTTCTCTGGCGCATGTTATCCGCCCCAGCAGTATCAAAAATTTGGTAGAGCGAGAGTTCGATGAGCTGAGCGATCCGTACAAGGAACCAAGTGGCGCTAAGGATAAGCGCTACTTCTGAAGCATGCGATACTAGCGGTTCATGCCGAGCTTCGATATCGAATGCCGGCAAGGTGATGTTGAGAAGGCCCAGACAGGTCGTAAGAAAAAGAGAGCCCGAGATGTGCTTTCCTATCGAAAAATTTTCGGGGAGTGCTCGTTTATGCTGAAGCCATTTTTGCAAAATAAAAACGATCGCATAACGAATTGCGATACTTGTCAGGACGATGGCCCCCAATAGAACCGCGGGTTGATTCAGTAATTTTTCCATCCATAAACAGACCTACCACACCGCGTCAAATTATCAAATCGTGGATGTTTTCATGGCGATTTCAAAGACCGAGGGACACTGTTTCTGCTTGCGATCGTTGACATTTAAGTTATCAGCGGAAACACTGCGTCAAACTTTGCAACTTGCAGGAGGATCTATGGCTGTTTTTACCTCTACTCTCGTAAGAGGTTTCATTCTGGCGTCTGTTTTTACTTCACTGGCAAGTGGCCATCCGTGTGATCGGCCGGCGCCTGCTTGCGGCGAATGTACCACGCCCGCGTCTCCCGCTCCGGCACCCTGTCCTGAAAAATGCGAAACCTGTTGTACCACCACCGATGGCTGTGGCTACCGTGCCTTCAAGACAGTCGCATGGACGTCTCAGGTAAAAGGGCTCCGGTATAAATCGGCTCCCGAAGCCGTTGAGGAATATGATTTAGTGCTTACCACTTGTGAAATTCCCCAGCGATTCATCGCCGAAGTGTGCGATGAGACCAAGGGGCTCTATGCACCAGATCACAAACAGGTGAAACTGCTTTTGGATCAGAAAGCATTCGACGGAGTTCCCAATACGATGCACGTAAATCAGTGCACGAGTGTTTTTGCATTAGACGCTTGTGACGGGCGCGACTGCCAACGGGACGGTCGACGGTTTAAGTACGAAGTCGATCTCGGATCGGGCAAAATGGAATTTGTCCGGCGTGGTTGGCTCGAAAAAGATCATGTCGTGTGTCTGCGCAATAAGACTACGAAGGGCGCACCGGTCCGCTAATAGAGGCTTCGATGCGACTCCTCGCAATGGCAAGAAGCGGTCATTGCGACTATGGGAAAGGGAGTCAAGTGGTAGACGAGTCCCTTGAGGGTTTGCACCCTTGATTTCCAGGTCTGCATTGTTTCAAGCACGGTCATTGTCGATGCGCTTTGATCCTTAGCGGTCTTTTCTTTATTGGCAGATTTAGATGCGACTATATGGGCTCTCTAGGGAGTTAATCCCCGGACCCGAATAAATTCGAGGTTTGAACGAGCGGGGGCTAACCGAGGTGGTTGACACTCTCGTCGTATCTTTCGAGCATCGATGCGATCGGTTTTGGCGCCTTCGTTAAGAAGTTTATTACGATAGGGATCGCAGACTAAAATCTCATCGACGCAATTACGAAGCTCTGTGTACAGCCACTGCGATGTCGTAGTCTCCTCGAACGTCAACACTCGCCGTCCTCGAAGCCTCCGAAGATAGCCTTTAAGCTCGCCGATACTCGATGGGACCTCGGTGATCGACACGTCATTGGATTGTTTGGTCATTCTAGCAATTGCCCTATTGCTTTGCGCCCAGTCTAAAGCGATGTAATGGTCATACATGGTTGGTCCCCTCCTTCTGATAGCGACTATCGGAAGCTGGCCCCCTCTTACAGAGGAGAGAGCCCAAATCGCCCGCTATAACGCGGACGTAGGAGACCGACCTTTCCCATTTACCGAGGAGTCCAAAGAGGGCGACCTAGAGATCGGTAAGTCTTTTGCCTAGGGTTTGGCTATAAGCTCTCGCCGATCTAAATCATAAACTTGGCCTGGCTCCAACATCTCTACGGCAAGTTTTCCTGGCAGTGCCACCGTATCCACCACCATCACCTTCTTCGGTCCAATGACGGTCATAATGCGGCTATCTTCTACTGAGACCGCGGAATCTTCATCCACTCCAACTCCTAGTTTTTCGACCCCCTTCAAAAGGGCGCTAAAGAGTCGATTCTCGCGTTTCTCCTTAAGAAAGTGCTGATCGAGCATGACGCCACGAATGAGTCCCAACCCCTCTTCAAGAACCGGAAAATTCGGGTCGATGTCATCTTCGGGGCCGTCGCCGGTGAACATGAGTCGTGACATGATCGCAAGGCCCGCACTGGTACCCCCGAACACAACGCCGCTGGCAAAACGCGATTGCAAAAGGGTGAGAAGCTCTTGGTCTTTAAGGACCGCCATTACAAATCTTTGATCTCCGCCTGTAAAATAGATGCCGTTCGCTTGGCCCACCATCTTCATGAAGTCCACTCTTCGCGCGGGCATGTCAAAACGTGAAGGCGCTTCCAGAACCGAATCTTTGGGAAAGGGCTCAGCGTCGTCGTAAGCGGAAACGGGAGTACCCGGCTTTTCTTCTGAGGCCCAAGGAATCCGAAGAGTCTTTCCCGAGGGCCCTTCCCACTCTACGAATTTTTTGATGGCGCCAGGATTATAAGAGACTTGGCTCCCTCCGATGAGAATCAGCTTTTCGGAAGCGGTAACATGTAAGCAAAGACATAGTCCAATACAAAGTAGCCCTTTGAGAATCCCCATTCCCACCCCCAATTTTTTCCCGAGGTATTCTCGTGCAAGGTAACGAACGATTTTAAAAATGAAAAGCGATTATCTACAGCTTCATTTGTCTCGACGATTAGTGCGGGGTTAATAAGTTTTTTTGCAGGGATGTGCGACATCGTGCTGCTCAAAGAGAGTTCTGAAGCGCAAAGGAGTTTAAAGCTCTTTAAATTCCTAATATTGACGATATTTTACGCAGTCATTAGAGTGTAACTCTTATATTTCATCACTGTGGAGCGAGGGGATTAACTAAATGCAGAAGGGTAACGCGAACCTCCCGGAGAGCCTCTGGAGTCGGATATGGCATGGGCTTTTAGGGCGCGCCAAAGATCCTCACGATCCGTCGCTAGCTCGTCACTTGTCCCTCATCGCATTCTTGGCGTGGGTAGGGCTGGGAGTCGACGGGCTCTCCTCATCAGCTTACGGACCCGCCGAAGCTTTCATGACATTGGGTGAGAACGCCTACCTGGCCGTCTTCTTGGCTCTGGGCACGGCTCTCACCGTTTTTATCATCTCCTTTGCTTACAGCCGAGTGATCGAACATTTCCCTCACGGGGGCGGTGGTTACGTAGTAGCCACCCAGCTGCTGGGAAAGCCTGCGGGCGTTATTTCGGGCTGTGCGCTGCTCGTAGACTATGTTCTTACCATTACGGTCTCCATCGCGGGCGGTGGCGACGCCCTTTTCAGTTTATTGCCCAATTCGATGGCGATGTACAAACTGCCCGTGGAATTTTTGGCCATCTTTTTCCTTATCCTAATGAATTTGAGAGGGCTGAAGGAGTCGGTCACGGCGGTGGTTCCCTTTTTCATGTTGTTCGTCGTCACCCATTTTATCCTCATCATAGGCGGAATCGTTTACCATTCGCCTGATATTCCGGTTCTTATCCAGCAAACGCACGCGAGTCTTCAGGACGGCCTGACCAAAGTAGGATTCTGGGGACTCTTTATGATCTTCTTGCGCGCCTATTCCATGGGCGGTGGTACGTACACCGGTATCGAAGCCGTTTCTAACGGAGTCCAAACGCTACGGGAACCTCGAGTTCATAATGGCAAGAAGACGATGGCTTACTTGGCTCTCTCCCTTGCGATTACCGCTGGCGGTCTTTTGCTCTGCTACATGCTGTTCAAAGTGAAACCCATTGAAGGCCAGACACTAAACTCCGTCCTCGCCAACCAATTCGCGGGAAAATGGCATATTGGTAGCTTCAATATCGGCTATTGGTTTGTGTTACTGACGATCTTTTCCGAGAGCATCTTGCTGTTAGTTGCGGCACAGACCGGGTTTATCGATGGACCTCGGGTTATGGCGAACATGGCCGTCGATTCCTGGCTTCCTCGTAGGTTCGCTAGCCTTTCGGATCGATTGACCATGCAAAATGGGATCTTACTCATGGGGGTATCAGCGGCTTTGACGCTTCTATTTACCCGTGGGCAGATAGGCATCTTAGTGGTGATGTACTCCATTAACGTGTTCATTACTTTCTCACTTACCGAAATTTCGATGATGAAGTACTGGCTTTCGGTTCGTAAGGCTGTGAAGCATTTTTTTGGAAACTTCATGGTCCATTTCACCGGCTTTGTACTGTGCTTTTCCATCCTTTGTGTCATGATTTTTGAAAAGTTTTTGCAGGGAGCCTGGGCCACGTTAGTCTTTACGATCGCCTGTACTTTGGCTTGTGCGTGGATACGAAGCCACTACCGAGCGATTGGCTCTAGGATCAAGCACATCGAAGGAAAGGTAAGGCAGATCACTAACCGAGGAATGAGTTCCGGCGCCTCGCATCCGGTACGAGACTTCGATCCCACAAAACCCACGGCAGCTATTTTGGTGGGAGGCTATAGTCGTTTAGGAAGGCGAAGCTTGCTTGCCGTACTGCGCTTCTTTCCCAACACTTTCTACAATGTAGTCTTTCTTTCCATTGGTGTAGTGAATTCTGAATTCTTTAAACGCGGTGAGGTCGATAGCATCGAGAAACGAACCGAGGAAACCTTAAAGGGATATGTGGCCGTCGCTAATCGTTTGGGACTGCCGGCCAATTACCGATTTCGGATTGGAACTGACGTCGTTCGAGAAGCTTCGGAGCTGTGCCTTGAGATTTCCAAAGATGTGCCCCATGCTATCTTTTTTGCCGGTGAAATCGTCTTTGAAAAACCCAAATGGTACGACAAGATCCTGCACAATGAAACTGCCTATGCAATTCAGCGGCAGATTCGCTTTGCGGGCCTTCCGATGGTGATTCTCCCCCTTGTGCTTCACAGCAGCGAAGAGGCCCGGGAAGAAGATGCCGCTCAGGCAAGTGAAACGTAATTTTCCTGTAGGCCTGACCATTCGATAGACGGTTTTTCACAATCGATAATTGTGAAGGGCCGAAGTTTCAGAACTCTTTTCGTTACTTACTTTACCGTAGCTCCTCCCATTAGTGGCACCTAACCTGCAACTTGTTTGCCCAATCGAGGAGTCTAGTTTGTTAATCCGCATCTTGATCTACATCTTAGGGGCCTGTGCTATTTTTGCTCCCTCTTTGGGGGTTGCTCACCAGAGCTTTAACGCGTCCTATTCCAATCCCGCGACCGACGACTCCGGGTTGATCGAAAAGAAATTGCAATCGAGTAGGCCTTTGCCCAACGGATCTCAGCTTCGACTTGAGCCCGGCGTTGCCAACGGACAAACCTGCGTCATCGTGGGATACCGGGATGAGGGAACTAACTCCATTAGCGATCAAGCGATGAAGAATGTGTTTCAATACTACCAATCGGTGACACCTCCCACCAATCGTCCTCGAGCGGTGCGGACCATCGAAGAGCTCTTGAGTGCTATCGGAGATTGCCCCCCGGGAAAGTCTATCGTTATCGCTACACACGGCTACGGAAAATATAATGGTGGCTTTTGTCTTAATGAATCGGGAACCGATTGTATTGGGGTGGGGAGTTCGGATTTTGATCTCTTAGCCCAAGCGCTAGCAGGGAGAAGGCGAGTCGCTTTTCAATCCTGCTTGATTGGAGAGGGAGCCGCAGAAGGACAGATCGAAGGGAATTTTGGAAATCGTTTGGCGAACCAAATCCATCAAAATAGCGATCCCAGTGCAGGATATACCAGCCAGCGGTTAGCCTCAGACGAACCAAAAGTGGTGGTCTACAGTACAAAAATTTACATGGCGACTTCGGGGGTAAGGGTTCAAGAAGACCGGACGCGAGAACTTACTTTCGTTCCGGATCCCTCCAATCCCCCGATCCAAATCGCTCAAAATCCGCCAGTGACTCCCCAACCGCAGAAGCCACCTCAGACTCCGATTTCGCAAACGCCGTCTATAAATCCCCAACCGAACCCTCCGGGAAACCTCCGCGTCCTCCTCAGATACCGATTGCTCAGAACCCACCGGTAACACCGCTGCCAAACCCGCCGCAATCACCTCCGGTGAATCCGCAGCCTATTGCACCGCAAACGCCTCAGACACCGATTGCGCAAAACCCGCCGGTGACTCCGAAACCCCCAAAGCCTCCGGCGAGGCCGACGCCGCCGACAGAGCAAACTCAGGTGGTTTTCAATCCCTCAACGAATATCGACCAAGCTTTACGACCTAGTAGCGATTCGGGTCGTTGGTCGCAAGAAGCTGTGATGCCTTATTACCCCTATCCTATGATGCCCGTAATGCCGATGGCACCGATGGCGCCATCCGGTGCCGCGGAAAAGGCAAGTTCAAGTGGCTCGGGCTCGGATTCTGCAAGCGGGGGAGGGGGCGGCGGTGAAGGCGCTGGGTCGGATTCCGGTTCCGGTGAAGCCCAGCTTCCTGCACCCATGTTCACCGTAGCTCCGGCGCGCAACCATGAAGCTACGGTTTTCGGCGATGTGGATGTCCCTCGTCTGCCAGACGCTACTCCCAATAAATAATAAGTTAGCGGCGATCTATTCTGCTTGGATTTCGGAGCGCGAATCCTGTTTCGTGCGGGCGGCCTGTTGGGCGCGAACTTCCGCTTTGCAAGAAGCGATGATGGCGGGATCGAAAGACATTCCGGGCACGGGATCGTAGTCGAGAGCTGCGGTGAAGCACTGTGGAATCTTAGAGTGCTCACAGGCCTCATCGATGGGTGCGCAGGCAGCAGGCGTTGGGCGCGGGCCGTGGTGTCTAAGACCAGAACCGGGACCTCCGACAATAGCGCGCGTACCGATCACTAGTAGCAGGATGAACATCGTCCACAGTGAGGAATATCGCATGGTTCCGGTCTCCAGTAGCTTAAGCCTAGTCGGGGAACCTTGAAAAATGATGGAAACCAGAAGTCTTCTGCTACCTTTTGCCAAGATTTGGCGCATTGCCTAACAAACCGTGTCACTTAGCCATGATTTCCAAAGCGAAGTCGCTCTTGTTACAGGCTGGAACATCCCTTGCAGAATTACCTCTTTGGTAGTGGAGGTCTTCGTGGATTTTCTTCCGTTCGCGCGCAAGCAGTTGTTGGATCGATTGTGGAAACGTTTTCGAGGTCAACTTGAGTCGGCTACGTATCTGGAAGAAGATTTTCGAGAGATAGCCGAGCCTTTTGTTCTCGACCACTTCGCCATCGTCGACTTGCCCAGCCGGCATTCGGGCCGTGAAGTCCTTCAAAGAATTTTTGCAAATCTTGATTTCGTCACTCGGGGTAAAGGTTATCTTGCCAATAAGGTAAATGATTTCATTTGGATGGCAGAGTCAGACGCCGACGAAAAGTTATCGGGTTCGGCACTCCCCCAAGTCGTGTTGGGAGATTTTAGACTGGCGGAGCTCTCTGCTCGTTCTCGAGAAATTATAGAAAAACTCACTCGATCCGTTGCCCCAGCCCCACTCGCCGAGATCGAGCGATTAGCGCAACTAGCTCGCGGCGGAGATCATGGCGCGGCTAATCGCGTGGTGGATGTCATCTATTCCTACTTAACCCGTCGAGACCATTTGCTTCCCAGTCGAGAGGAGTTTGAGACCATTCGTCAGGAGAACGAACTTCTTGCTTGGGTTTTGATCTTCGGAAAAGAGATTAACCACTTTGGAATCACGGCTTCGGCGACACGCCAGTTTTCTGATTTGGCGGCTATTAATGAATATGTCGAATCGATGTTAGGACTTGAGATCTCGGTTCGTGGGGGAAAGTCCATTCGTGGTCTTAAAGAGCAAGGCATTCAGCAAAGTGCGACGACTAGCCCTGAGGTCGTTATCGAACTTGAAGGGGGCAGAGTGCAGCTTCCCGCTCCTTTTATGGAATTGGTATGGCGCTATTCGCTTACGCCAGGAACGATCCCGGAACTTTGGTCACAGTACTTTACCGGGTTTGTTGCGGAAAATGCAGATACGATCGTGGAATCGCTTTATCGAAAGCCCGCTTAATGTTACGCAAATTGCTGGGTGGCGTAGTTCTGATCCACACCCACTCCAATATAGTTTGAACCTGGGCTTCTGATGTTATCTCGGTGTCCAGCCGAATTGATCCAAGTCGTAAACCAAGTCAATGCCGAGGTGAACCCTCGGAAATCCATGGCGACATTTTCTCTGACAGGATAGTTACCATGCTCCATTTTTTGGTCTGCTCTCTGTTTTTCCGTTTGGGCTCTTGCTTGGTCCATCAAGGTCTTACTAACCGCAAGCACCTTTAATCCGTTGTCCAATCTATCTTGATTGGTGATTCGGATTAGCGCTCTCTCTTTTTCTGTAAGGATGACGCCTTGGGGGTTGGGAACCAAAGGGTCACTATTATCCGCCACTCCTGTCGCTTGAGGTGAAGTGGTCTGTCCTTCCGCAGTGGAGGGCAAGTGGGTATAAGGAGAAGCAATAGTCTCTTCTTTCGCTGGGGTAGTGGCGATCGTGGAAGGCGCTGTTGTCGTTGAAGTACTCGCGGAAGCCAAAGTGGGTGACGCCGTTGGAGGCGCCACGGGAATGAACGAAGGATATGGAGTGAAGCTCCCGCCTTGCGCTCTCCCCACATAACAAGTGCTTACCGGAGGAGCGCTGGCAAACTCCGCCTGCGCTCTTTGCGTGACGTCTTCAGCTCCGTGAAGAAAGGCCGCTTCGCCGCGCACACTGAGGGCGGCTAACAATAAAATCAAGTATCGACGATCCATGCACAGACCTACTGCAATGAAGGTGCCGAAATTCGCCGCATGGTATACCCGGAGTTTTCGTGAAGACTGAGTGTTTTCTGACTAACTTCTGAAAGGTGCCGTGACAAAACACGGCACGTGAAAAAGTTCATCCTCGTGCAGTGGGATCGCTTCGTCGAGTCGCTCGGCTCCTGCTCCTCAATGACGGGTCTATTGAAGCCCTTCGTCAGAATAGGTCGCGCTAATAATTAGCATTCACTTTTCGGCTGGCACTGAAGAAGAAGGGGCTATTTACTCCCAAAGTCGTGATTCCGTTCACCCCAGGAATGTAGGGAGGAAAAGCGGAAAAGCGCGGGATAAAAAAGATGGGAGCGACAACTCCCCTTACCGGACGTACTCCTACCGGAGGAATCGAAGCCGCTTGAGGTGAAGCTGTCGAATCAGTGGAAGAAACGGAAGCTGTCGCCACCGGAGGAGCTTGCCCCGGTGAATTAACGGAAGCAATAGCGCTGCGGGTTCCGGACTGCAGTAAACTTCGGTTGCCGGTCAGAAAGCGGCGGTATTGATCCAAAATAGTCGATATCGCAGCACGTGGGTCCTGGCTGAAATCAATGCGAAGCGGATGAAAAAATCCCCGCGTGTCTCGATACCCTAAACGTTGTCTGACCACCAGCCCCCCACGACCATTAGGAGTTAGCTCGACGAGTTCTCCATTTCTGCCGATACCAATAGTGTTGTTAAATCCCCGAATAGCGGCGTAATTAAATCCGTCTCTAAATAGGCTCTGTGCGGGAGGGGCGTCTCCCACCGGCCTGGGAGCAGGTGCCGTGACACCGCCTGAATGGTCGGCCGCCGCAAGACCAAGTCTAGGCAAAAACAAAATAACGGTAATTAGTAGGAATAGATTCTTTGCCGCTTGCATTCATCCCCCCGGAAAAAGCAAATCGATAGATAGGGCTTTCTCTTACAAGGTTGATGCCAAACCTTTGATTTTCCGTATGTTGTCGATTCTAAACGGAGTCAGCGAAACAGAGTAAATTATGTCGGACTGTATTCTAAAGGTTTGCCTAAACATCTGTATAAAGAGTGAATACTCTTGCGCCTCTTTCTCTTAAAAGTTTGCGATTAAACAATATCGGTAGTTTAGGTAACCGACCTTTTGGAGAATTTTAAGCTTGAAGTACTCCATGTCTTTGTAGCCATAGGCCTGCCATTTAAGGCCCTTGATGGCGCGGTTAATACCCTCTGAAAGGCCTGTGGTGACAGGGAAACGGAAGTAGTTTTTGAGAGACTGCCCCCGAGTGAGTCGTTGGATATCGCTTCCCTTTGCCTGCTCTTCATGGAGCTGCATACGGGTCTTATTCACCGCTATCTCGAAGTTCTGCAACAGGTGAAATTTATCCCAAACGAGGATTGCCTTCTTACAGTATTCCCGTACGGAAGCGCCATAGTCCTCGTGCTGGTCGGTAGCGACGACTTCGATGGCTTCACAGGCCTCGGGTCCGAGTAGGATAAAGAATTCATCCAGAGCCGCCTTTAAGACGCTCATCCTCCTGAAGGGGGATTGCTTGGTCGAGTCGCTTCCCCTCGTAAAGTGGATGGTTAGTTAAGCAACTGACCTTGTTCCGGTCTGTTCTTCCCCCGGCATTGGTCCATCCAAGCTTTCCCAAAAAACTTATCCGCCTCCAGCTGATTATGCGTACTACACAGCCACCTCACATTCCTCGATTCATGTTTACCTCCCATAGCCCAGGGAATGATGTGGTCAGTCTCGGGAAAGCGTTTTTCCCCACACCAAACCCCTGAGGGCGACACGTAACAGCACCCCTCGTATTTTTCTTTGACCTCGTTTTTGATTGCCTGGGGAAGATGGCGGCTCTGTGGTGAAGAAGAGGTTTGCTTTGTGTGTCTAGCTTTTTTGGGAGCATGTTTTTGAAGAAGCGCATCCAGCGCGTCATTGAAGATGTCTTCTAGTCTGGCCTTGGGGTGCTTGTGAGAGAGGATAGCCTTAGCTTTTTCTACTTTCTCAGCAAAGGCTTTGGACGCACTAAACGTAATGTTCACCTGGTCGATATTGATAGGCGAGATACGGCTATGAACACTGTCTTCTACCGCAGCCTTGGGATAATACTTCACAATAATTTCTTTGATTTTACTGACCGACTTTCCCGAACACTCTTCTAAAAGCCTCTGGTTATTACTTTGGTTTAGATGCGGAGCTAGAACGGAGAGTGCGGTTATCGAAGTTTTGTTATTCTCAAGATACCAATAAATCCTAGGGTACTTAATGGCACACCTTGCGACTTGAATGCGCTTCAGAGCGGTCGGCTCTGAATATCCCATCTCCTTCACTAAAAACCCACACAAAGAAGAATACCCTTCTACCGCAAAAATCTTTCGCTGCTCTATCACAGCTAAGTATGCCAACACCTGCGCTTGAATCTTTCTTTCGGCTTTTGCTGACCGACGAAATCGACTTACTAACTCACTATCGTTTAAAGAAAGGGCTATAAAATCTTGTCTCCACATACAAACCTCCGTGTTGTTCTATTTCTAACACGGGTTTTTGGAGTGACTTTTTTTGCGGTATTTACGTCACTGCAACATGATTCGAATCATGTGAGGAGCCCAGGTGATTACCCAAAAAACAATCTCGTAGCGTCGAAGGAAACGAAGAGGAGCGTGGTTTATTTACCAGCGGACAAGTCATGACTCCCATAACCCGATTCTTTGCTGAATCGTGTCAATCATAATTTGTCCGACGCATCCTATTTTTTTTCTCTTTCTTCTCGGATTTTTGGGTTTGGGGGTTTACGGCCCTTTGGCGTGGGGGTACGTAAGAGTGTCTTGTTTCTTACCTAGGATTAATCCAGGAGTTATGCCAGAGCGGGTTGTAAGCGATATCAGAAGAGCAGAAATTCTTGATATTTACGATTTGTTTGAGTGTCATTTCGTCGGAGTGTCTAGTTTTCATCGAGACGTCAAAGTCAGAAAGTTTCTTGTCTTGTCGTTCCCTGCAAAGGTTCTTAGCGATTCCGTACATGACGATGGGATCACATTTCATTCTTGCTGATGTCTGAAATTGCACGGGAAGCGTCTCTTGATGGCCGTCTTGATACTTAAAAGTAAAAACATTCTCGCAAGTGGTTAGTGAGTCAAACATATGTAAAGCATATAAACGCCCTTCGCCCGTGATGGCGGAGTCTCCCGGGAATGCCCACGGAATAAGTTGCAGGGCGCAAAACAAAAGTATCCAACGGTAGCAAGTTGAGTTCCATTGTTTCGTCCGAATGCGCGCTAGAAGAGTTGAGTCATTCTCCGAAGGCCAAACTTTGCAAAGAACGTAAATCGATAGGATGCAAAACATCAGCAAGGGATAGAAAAAGTGGACGATAGGCCAAGAGAAGAGATGGAAAATAATAAGGTTAGTAAACGTTAGCCAAAATACGACGGGCCGTTTCGAAAATAGCCCCCACACCAAGACTAGTTCCATCAGAATGACGTAGCTACAAGCGAAAATAACTCCTCGTCCTGAAAATAGCCAAAGCGGATGGTACAGATCGTCGCCTGAGATCCATTCCCAATTTAACTTCAAGGTTCCCGCCCAAAAATAAAACAAGGCGATGAGAACGCGAAGTGTGTCTCGCTTATGGGGTATAAAAAGAAACGTGATTGAAGCAAAAAAAAGCATGTAATGCTGGTTCATGCGAAGCCGATAATCGATGGCGAGAAGAGCTAATTTCGTTGCTTGGATCGCAAGGAGTCCGAAGTAAGCAGTAACGAGGGTCTTTCTATTTAAGAAAGAGACTCCCACCAAAAGACAAACCGCAAAATAGATCCAAATCGTCATTTGGGCGGCAAAGGGTGTTGAAAATCTAAGGCTTTGGCAAAAGGGAAATAATGGCCAACAGACCGCTTCTGACGAAAGTTTATCGAAGAGGGGAAGGTAGCCTCCTTTTACCCACCATAGAGTGCTTAGGGAATGGGCTAGCGAGAGAAAAAATCCATAAACGCACAAAGCGTTATCGCTTTGGATTTCACTTATTTGATCGCGCAAATAACGGGTTGAAAGTCGCTTTACCATCTCTACGACGGTTCGGTGCTTTACGTCACAATCTTAAGGTAAGGTTCGACGCTGGTAGTCAGCGCTTAGTTAGAGCAATTACCGGGGTTATTGGTGATCGAGCAAGTTCCGTAGGCGAGGCTTGCATCCGATCGGCAATATCCTGGATTGTTGTGAAGACTGCAAATGCCATAGCCCACGGTACCGGCGGCGGCACAGTAGCCGGGATTGTTGTTATTTGCGCAGGCTCCATAACCCACGGTACCGGTAACATCACAGTAGCCGGGATTATTTTTCAAAGTGCAAAGCCCATAGCCCAGACTTCCTTGATTGCTGCAGTACCCCGGATTGTTGTTTAAGGAGCATAGCCCGTACCCATCGGTAGCCGTGGCGTCGCAGTAGCCCGGATTATTTTTAGTACTGCAAATTCCGTAGGCGAAAGTACCCGAGGCCTGGCAATATCCAGGGTTATTTTTGGAAGAACACAGGCCGTATCCAGGTGTGCCGTTGGCATCGCAGTAGCCGGGATTATTGGTGATGCTACAAATACCGTAACCGAACGTTCCGGTAAGGGAACAGTATCCTGGATTATTGAAGGCACTACAGATGCCGTAGCCGATGCTTCCCGTGGAAGCACAATAGCCGGCGTTATTGTATTTCGTACAGAGCGCATAGCCTGCGCCCGAAGCATTTCCAAAATCATCCACCACAGAGGTGATGTCTTGCACCTTACTTAAATTGGTACTCGTCACGAGATTTAGACTTACCATCAGACGGAGCATATCCGCGTTGGTGGCTTGAGAAGAATTCGCGTATTCGATTTGGTACGCCATGCTGAGCGTTCCCTGAACGTCAGCGGAGGGTTGCCCCAGATCCATCACCATCTTTAAATCTTGGATAGGATCTTCTGTTTCGGCATAGGCGGTGTTCATCGGAACGATGATCAACAATAAAATGAGCGCGGCGCGCAAATAGACTGACATGATCCCCTCCCCAAGAAAGCTCAAAGGATATTAAAGCAACTCACATGCCATCGTTCCGATCGCTTTTGTGCGGGAGAGAGTCACCGGGTTAGGGGCGAAACGTCACCAGAGGGGGGAATTATTTCCGCGAGTGGGGCTATTCGGGTCGGTCTGGTCTTAGGGGGCTTTATGGTGTGGGCTTTTGACATCTCAGCAGATCTCAGATAGCCGATTGGGATCGAAGCGAGGTGAGAGATGAAGAAGAAGCAGTGGGAGTTCCCGTTCTTAGTCTTGATGCTGCTTTCCGTGAGGTCCTTCGGAGCTATCGTAGAAAATATTAATCCAACAAAAATGACCGTGTATTACGCCCTAGAAGGGTCAAAGGTCATTATCAGACAGTGCCCTGGGTTACCGTCCTCAGCTCTGGATCCAAGTAAGTGCGAACGCATTAGGTCGAATTGGTTTAGCTTCAGTCCGATTGAATTGAAAGACTTTCAAGATAAGATTCAAACCTGGACGCAGGCGGATCTTCAAAAGAGTAAGGCGATTATCGTTGATTACAATAAACAGCTGGCGTTACGGGAAAGCCAACTATCCGAAGTAGAGGGGATTATAAACGGACTTCCCTCAAATTCCCCCGCGCTGTCCGACTATCACGATCGGCGAAAAGACCTGATGAGACAGATCGAAGGACTAAACGCCGCTATTACAACGGAAAATAGCAAGTTTGAGGGTATGTCGCTTCTCTTCGGTGAGAAGGGATACTTAGCTCAAGACATCATCCATCCCGTGTCATGGGGGGAAGAGACCTACCTCTCGGTTCGTCCATACGTTTCGCACTTTCTCGACGTCTTTAAATCTCCTAATAGCGATCCCCAAGGGCCTATCGTGGAGGCTAAAGAGGACTTTCTTCGGTTTAAGAAACAAGGCCTAAGACCCTATTGCGCTTTTTTGAGTGGCGGCTACGGAGACAAAACCGAATTTGATTCTCATCAAGAAGGCAATGTCCGGACGATCGTATCGCTAGATAAGTTGGCAACATTTTCGGAGGCGACAAAGCTGTGTCAGGCTGCGGGAATGCATGTCGCATATGCAGCTCGAATTCCTGGCTACCATTCCCATCTTTGGCCGAGTCAGAATGAAGAGGAGACCTGGCCCGTCAAGAAGTCCACCAAGCTATTTGCTGCAACCGAACTAGCCAAGGGCCTCCCCAACTTCGACTACATGGGGGGAAAACTTAAAATCTTCTGGGTTCAAAACTGGTACCAGCATCGTACCAGCGATGCGGACGGTTTTTTCATGTCTCCTGATGGAAGCTGGTTTCGTTTCGACGATGGAGAAGAGCAGGGCGGGATCGTCGCGGCTCGGAAGTTACCGGTCGATCCCAATTGGAAACTCAGTGTGGTCTGCGAAAAGCAATACCCCACTTTGCCGCGCTTTATAGACAAAGCTGAACTGCCCGAGTGCACGGAGTACGTGGGTTGGCCTTAGCAAGAGGGGGTCAGTCGACTTTTCGTACCAAAAGGTGCCGAGGCCTATTGGCCTCCCGAATGCTCTGCGAGCACGGCGCTGCTGCTGAATAGACTGAATCGGGAAATGATAAGAAAAATAGTTAGTCTTACGCGTCTCATGGCTTCCCTATAATCGAAAATTTGTCAGACCGCCTAAACCTTGGGCGGCCCCTCTCGCTCAAAGATCGGGATTCGCAGGAGTACTCGGCAAGAGGGAGGCCATCAAGCTATGGTCGTTTACGTTGATCTTCTTGCTGATTTTTCAGACTGAGAATGCAAGTAGAGTGCGTACTGGGAGTTCTAACTGCGTTCCAACGAGAAATTCTATACAAGAATTAGCCCCCAAGAACTCGCAAGAGCGTTTTAATCGCTGACTTACGTTTCATAGGATTCATTTTCCCAACGTTCTGAAGTTTCCACTGTAACGATGGAAGGTGTTCGAGGTTCGGAATTCCTAGTGCTCCCCATTCCGGTGCATGGTTCATGATTGAAATCATAAAGTTCTTATCTCCATCGTCTAGGTTCTTTCTCAACTGATCGACGCACTCTTTCCTTGCTGCAATCAGCTTTTCGTAGGAGACAGGCTCCGTCGTCATTCCGACGAACTCTCGCTCATAGACCTCTTTCATATCCAATATCGTCGGGTCCAAAAGTTCTTCCATCGGCCTGCTGTGGCCGGCAAGATACACGACGAAGGCTCACCGTATCTCAGTCGTAATTCCCTCATTTTGCAGAAGCTCCTTTACGTCAAACATATCTCTCGGGTGTTGCCGGTCGAGCATGGCGCACAGCTTTCCGCCGTAAAGATCGGGAAGTGAGAGGCATCGAACGGTAACCGAGGATTCAAAGGCTTTTTCAACAGATTTGCTCGTAGATCTATCTTCGGTGCCGAAAACGGCGCCGCGCAAGACCTCGTTGGGCTCGATTTTCACTTGGTATCCGTCTAAATCAACGACTATCTTCGAAAGGCGGCGATCGGTGCCTTTCGCGAAAATCTGTTGAACGCGAGCCGCCGGAATCGCTTTTTTGATCCCTTTGGTAAGTTTGGCTAGGCCATCACTTATCCCCTTCAAAGAGGTCGCACGATCTTGGATAGGCATGTACGTTAGATCGATATCGACTGACAGGCGGGGCATGTCGCGGACAAAGAAATTGATGGCGGTTCCTCCTTTCAAGGCGAAGCGATCTTCTTGATAAACGATTGGTAAGATCCGAAGCATCAGTTCTGCCTGTCGAAAAAATGTCGAATCCTTGTTCATGTTTCCTTGTCTTCTTCTCGTTCTCCCAGATCGGGCAAGGTGATTTGATATTTCTTATCCAGTCGGCCGCCTGGGACGATAACACGTTTGCCGGTGCCTAACTTCAATCGTGACGTATTGAGCTTGGAAAGCCAGGCGTGATTGCAACGATCCGCAAGAGCAAGAAACAATCTCTTAACCTTAACTGAGCGGCAGGCCTTCAGGAGGTCAAAGACCAAGTCAGGTCGCAGCGCCGTTAACCCTTCCATCAAGTGAAAAGCTTCTTCAACACTCTGTTCCTTCGGCGCCAGATATAAGACCTCCATTATCGCTCGCTCGGGTGCAGAGACACGAAGTCCCCAAGTCTGAATATTGTGCGACGTGATTCCAAGCGATTCAGCTCCCTTGAACAGGTTGGGAACGTAGTACTGAATGCTACGTTGCCACGTATGGCGCCGAAACCAGGCCGGAAGTCTTTGGCCCTTTGGACCAAAGATATAGACTATGGCCCCGCTTCCAGCCGGAATAAAATGCCTAAATCCCTTTAATTCGAGAGCTGTTTTCGCTGCGACATGAACGTCAAATTTTAATAACGCTTGAATGGCGTATAAAGCTCCCGTCCACTCGACATTGTCGTTCAGTCTAGCGTATGCCCCTCTGCCTATTCGACGTAACCACCCTGCCTTCTCGTACTCATACGCAAGTTGTTGATAGACGCCTTGGGTCTCGAGCCAAGGGATAACTGCAACCGTGCCTGACGGCCACACATGCAGCAATGAGTTTATTTTAGACTCTGATTCACCAGCCATACTTGTGATAATAGCACTATTGTAAACCGAAATCAATTTTTAGTTTATATTGGATACAATGTCACAAGTATTACTGGTTATTTCGTATCTAAAATAAACCTAAAGCGGGTTTCACAAGAGAGTCCAAGTAATGATAACTCTGGATCGAGACGACCTCTTAGATCCCAACCTAAATATCTGTGCTGGAGTTCGCTGGCTCACGCTACATTCACCACAGGGGTCGAACCTCGAAAGAGTATCCCAGGTAATCTGCTTGTTTTCTTAATGTTCCAGAAATGTTTCAGATTGGCGAAAAATCGAAGTAGACGGGTTTCAGGTATGCATGTTAAGCATTTGAGTTACTTGTTCTTTTAATTGGTATGCGGGTGTAGCTCAGTTGCCCGCGAGCGTAAGCAGCCAGATGGAAATGTTTCATCAGCGGGCTGGTGCTCTACCAACTGAGCTGATATTTGAAATTCATATGCGGGTGTAGCTCAGTTGGTAGAGCATCAGCTTCCCAAGCTGAGGGTCACGAGTTCGAACCTCGCCACCCGCTAAAATTTTGCTCCGTATAATTTTACCTTCCCTTAATGGACTAGAATATTGAGTGTCGAACCGTCGCTGCCGTTGTGTAACGTGGTGCCGCCTACTATCACCGTCCGCTCCCCTATTGCGCCTCCCCCGTCATTTCCTGCGTAGCTCGGGATGTCCTGAGCGAAATAACAGTAGGTATAGTTACTCAAGACCACTTTTGCCACCTGATTCCCAAGCCAACCGGTTGAATTAAAAGCAACGCGAAGATTGCGATAGGTAAAGGTTTTGGGAAGTTCCTTTGTGTAATTGCACCCGGGCTGGTTGGGCAAGATGGGACTTTTGAAGACTTGCCCCACAAATCCCGAAACGTCCTTTTGACTCGCGCTTAGGAATTTAGATGGCACATTTCGCGCCCAGAGTTTTCCCTTAGTCTCGCCCGAGCCTGCTCCAATTTCCCACGTTTTTGATCTGTCGTCGTAGACCTGAGTTTGTAAGGTTCGAGCATCTATGATCTGGACGCGTTCTTGAGCCATCTCCTTACCTAGAACTATGTTACGACTAAGTAGGTGCCATTCCGTCTTTTCCGTTTTGTTTAGTATTAGTTGGTAGAGACCCGCGTGCCTTTCGTCGGGTCTTGGATCCGAATTCAAGTAGCCTACCGGGATAGTTGTTCCCGGGGCTAGAGGCTTTAAGGCGGGCGCTCCTTTTGAATGATTGAGCGATAAGTGACTCACCCAACCATTCGCCTCCTCGGAATAAACATCGTAGATACGTCCGGGCTTAACCGACTTCTTAGAGACCGTTTGAAATTCGAGCCAGCTGCCAACAAAATCCGGAAGCTCTGTCACTCCACCTTTTTCGTTGTAAGCCTGCGTCGTCTTCGAGCTGCGCCGTATATCATCCAGTCGGGGAGTGGAGTCGGCAGGTCCTCCATAACCAGGGCGCAGTAGATAGTCGGGGTCAAAAGGTCTGTCGATCAGCCGAAGCATGGGTTCCCAAGCGATTTCCCCAGTTTTCGGATCGGGAACGCCTTCCCATCCCATCCATCCCCCCGCTTGATCGAAAGCCCGTACCGAAATGGTTTCAGCGTCTCGCAGAGGCACCCAAACAGAATCGGGATTACGCTCTCGTCCGGTGAGACACTCGGCTGGCCCATTCACATCACTTAGCCAGTGATGCTTGCCGTAATATGCAATTCTCGCTTCGATATCGGTAGATATCCCTGGGTAACTAGACGCACAATCGGTCAGTGAAAATTCACCGTACACCGCGCTATCGGTTCGTACATAGGAGCTCAAAGGCGCTGGCTTGAGTTTATAAAGCTTTCTTGCCTGCAATCCAAAAAAACGCTCCGGCAAGACGGTGTCAGCTCCTAAAGGCCACCACATCAAAGAAGCGGTAGGGGTCTGTACATTTTGTAATGGTTTTTTGGGCGCAATCCTCTGACCGAACCAGTTATCTCCTTTCGGCTGGATCTCCTCTTGCCATCCTTCCGGTAGATATTTTTCAAGGGTTAGCTGGCCCGGAGTCAAACTAAGGGCGAAGTAAGGTTGGTCTCCCTGGGCACCACCGACGTAATAGTAAACTCGATTAGGTTCGATTTTAGTGGCAGCAGAAAAAGTTCCGGTTTCCGGATTGAAACTTAAGATGTCGGGTGTTGGGTCGGCGTTGGAATTTTTTGCGAAGTTTGAGAAGAAGAGGAGAAAGAGAACAACGAAAAAACGTGTGCGCATAAAAACACCTCGCTCATGACTCGTTACTATGATCGCGAGCTATCATGGTTTACGCATCAAGTCAAAATCAACTGGGGAAAAGCTGCCAGGAAATGACTGACGCGCGCTAATGAGAATTTATGATAGAGGATTCGGATGCGCACTTGCTCCACCTGTATGGGATGGTTCTTGGTCCTATGTACCCTTGCTTACGGCGCCGAACCCTCCCGTATTCGACGGTATAGCCCGGAACTAGGTCGGCTTAGACCCCATCGCCCCTATCTGGCGCGATTTGAAAAGAATGGTAAGGAAGTGGTCTATATCGCGGCCGCGCACGTTAGCCAATGTGCCGAGATGCTGACGCATCCCACGATGAAGACGATCCGAGAAGCGTTTGCCGAGTCTCATCCCGATGTTGTTGTCGTCGAGGGGCTTAGGACGGGAGAGGAATTATCTCCTCAATCCGTGATGGGACAGGCTGACGAGTGCAAACGGTCTCACTATGAGAAGTGTTCAGAAACCTTTTATGCGATCAATCTAGCCAGAGAGAATAACGCCCACTTTATTTCGGGCGAACCCAGTGACGATGCTATCTTGCGGCACGTGGCAAGCATGGGCTATACCGCTAACGATCTGATCGGTTACTACCTACTCCGACAGATTCCGCAGTTGCGACGCATGGGAAAATGGGACGCGAAAGGGTTTCCCGGGACGGTAAAGGGATTGGTTAGCTACTACGAAAAGCAGATGAAAACAAAAGTAACGTTTGGATTTTCGGATTTTGAAGTGTGGTGTCAAAACCATATTCCAAAGCCAGCGAATTACGAAGCAACTACGAACACCGACGTTGCGCCCATACAGGGAGCAGGAAGCACTTTCATTCAGCGATTAGCGAGTGAGGTTAGCTACTTTCGCGATCTGACTATCGTCGAGAGAATTTTTAGCATGTTAGATCGGTTTTCCACCGTGATGGTCGTTTACGGCGCCGATCATCTTACCAGTCAGGAGCCTGAGATCGAGTTTCAGATGGGAAAAGCGGTCTATTTCCCTCGGGGTATTTACTAATGCCGCCCCTCTTTTGATCTGCTATAGATTCGCTGAGTCCCATTGGCACAACTGTTGCTCTAAATGCCCGTGATGATATTTCGAAAGGCTACCTTCTTTCTCATCCTCATCCTCAGCCTCTGTCTAAGCTTGCTCTGCCAAGCGGAACAAATTACGTCCCCGCATACTCGAAGTGAGCAGGAGCGGACCTTAGAAAATAAGCGAATTCCCAAGAAAACGCTGTTTTACTCAAGTCTTCGGAAGGGCAATCCCGTGGCGGACACGGATTTAGGCCGCAGGTTTGAGCAAAAACCTGTCGACTCCTGTTTCGAGCTGGTCAATCAGCTCCAGAATGCCGTGGAAACCGCGCTAGCTGGCGATCAAATTGCTATCATGCTGCACCTCCATGGAAACCCCCAGTTCGTTACAGAGAAGACGCATTCAATCGCCTTTGGCGGACACCTCTGCGAATTAGATTTGCTCAATGATTCCATCAAGGCGCTTTCCGCGAAGGGCGTGAAAGTCGCTCTTCTCGATCTTTCCTGCCTTTCAGGCCCGACGTTAAGTCTCGCCCTTAATAACCCCAATGTTTGTATCGTCACGTGGGCCTCTGGAAATAGCCCCGCGTTTGGCATGCAACCGCTCGATAGCCTTGTAGCCGGAAAAACTCGTTCGAATGAATCAATGGAGAATGCCTACCTCAATGCCCGACTGGAATATTTATTTTATAGTGAGCCTGCCATTTCAACTGAAGAAAGTGTAAAGACGCTCGAGATACTAAAACCTTTAGAAAAGTTACTGAACGAAATTAACTACCAAAACTATAGACACTTCTCTCCGGATGAGAATCCGAAGAAACTTGTCGAGGAACTAAGAAGTCGGGTGAATGCTAACATCTCCGATCCCAACCTTATTGATTGGAATCAGTTCGCAGACTCGCTGATGGAGTATAGAGAGCATCTTTCAAAAAGAGAAAAGGAACAGACTCCAGAAGAGGCGAAGCTCCTCAATGAGGAAATTCAAGTCGGCAGTCAAAAGATCACGTGGTTTGAACTTGCTTCTTACATGAAGGACCATGATGCGGGGTGGTCGCAGAAGTGGCAGGAGGCACTGAAACCGCTTTTTGAGAAAATCGACAATCCATTTGCCGCCCTCTTTGTCGTCGCAAGTCCGGAAGCGAGGGCTGCGGTTTTGGCTTCAGACACCGAGATCAATGGAATCTCTGCCGAGCGAAGAAAACTTATTGCGGATGAGGCCAACCGTCAACTTCCTTACTACACTGAGTGGAAGAAACGGATGGACGACACCACGAAGGGCTACAAAAAAGCGGCCGAGCATATGATGCTTGCTTCGGAGGTCATTAAGGCCATTCGTTCTTGGGGCCTCGCCGCGCAAGAGCGAAAACTCTACGACGTCGTTTATCGAGACCTTCTCAAAAAACGCGCTAAATCTACCGCCTGTGA
This sequence comes from uncultured delta proteobacterium, assembly GCA_963778115.1. Classification (GTDB taxonomy): domain Bacteria; phylum Bdellovibrionota; class FAC87; order UBA2466; family UBA2466; genus JBBQIT01. Next base: position 215,845 of record CAVZSV010000007.1, on the reverse strand, counting down.
TGAGTTCAAATTCTAGTTATAAGAACCGCGCCATCCTAGCGCAACCGCCTTACCGTCAAATATCTAATTAACAACTGAGTGCCGCATGTCCCGGATGAAAGGTCGACGTTTTCTCAGACTAATCGTTGACTACAGCTATATAAGGATGTGTAGCGTCCCCGTCGGTCAAGTCGGGCGGAACATTGCCAGCCATGTCCATACTGCCTTCAAACCAAATTGCGGCTTGACGAGCCTCGGTCGGAGCTTTCAGCAAAGCCGTTTCGGTGAGAAGAGTAGTAAAGTCTCCTAAGCGAACCTGTTCTTGAAGAATAATTTTTCGGGCAGCATCCAAGAATCTGATTTGAGCCACCACAAATAATTTTCTCCCAGGGTTAGCGCCCAAATCCACCATGCGCATCTTATCGTAAGTCAGTTTCACGGTACCGTTTCCCGCGCCTCCAAAAAAAGTAGGGTCTGATTTAGCAGGCAGCGCGAAATTAATTTGCTTGCCCCAGCGCGAAATTACAAGGGCGCGAGCTTTATCGAAATCAAGCCTAGATCCATCGGCGCGAATGCCGGTGGCCGAAACGATAACTTCCTTTTCCGCTTCGATGGCAACGGGTAATTCAGTTTCGAAGTGAGAACTATCCACAATTACCTTAATGGCAGGCTCATTATTCACTATGTAGGAGTACTCGTAATTTGTGAAGGTTTCCGCGCCGGGGTCAACGCTTGCCACAAAATTTTCTCCAGCTTCGACTAGAGCGAGTGCGGTTTTTTCGTAAATATATGGCTTCAGGGAATTAGGCACTTGGTCCCCAGTCAGTTCAGGGAAATTCAAGCTAGGCGAATAGGAATTCCCTGCTTTTGAAAAAGAGAATTTCCCATAAGGGCTAGCGGACGCCAACGAACTCAAAGTCAGTAACCAAAAAATTGTCTTCATAAATCTTCTCCCGGTTTTAGCCAGTCAACGCCCGCGGGAACTCCAAAGTCAAAATAATTAGAATTTGAGACTATTGGGAAACGAAAAGTCAGACTACTGCCGCAACTGCCTTCGCTTTTCATACGCCTCGCGAACGATGGCGATATCTTGCATGAACGGGCCCAACTCTTCTAGCGTGAGTGCCTGAGGGCCGTCGCAGAGGGCCTTTTTGGGATCGGGATGGAAATCGACCAATACCATGTTCGCTCCGGCTATAACACCTTGAGCGGTGGCGTGATTAATGTCGGATAGGCCGTCCGAGCCCACATCTCTTTTGCCGACGGAGTGTGAAGGGTCGATACAGACAGGGAGTCGGGTCAAACGCTTTATGACCGGAACGTGGACGAAATCCACAAGGTTTCGGTGAGGCTCTCCTAAATGGCTTTTCACTCCTCGCAGACAGAAGATGATATTTCGATTTCCTTCGCTTGCGATATATTCACAAGCGTTCAACGACTCTTCCAAAGTAATTCCCATTCCCCTTTTACAAAGTACGGGAAAGTCTTGTTGTTGGCCCACGTGTTTTAGCAGTTCAAAATTCTGCGCGTTTCGCGTTCCTATTTGCAGCATGACTCCGGTAGCGTTTCCTGATTCACGTAGGGCCGTTCGGATTTCGTCCAGTTGGCATTCGTGCACGATCTCCATGGCTATCACTTTGATGTCATATTTACCGGCGAGTTCGAAAACGTAGGGGAGGCACTCCTTCCCGTGGCCTTGGAAATCATAGGGGCTAGTTCTAGGTTTGTAGGCACCCATTCGAGTTGTTGTGATGCCGTTTTGCTTAAGGGCCATCATCATTTTCTCGACGCTATCTCGACTATCGACGGCACATAAGCCCGCAAAGACATGAAAGCTCGTATCGTCGAAACGGACGCCTTGGTAGGCAAACCCCAAACCTTCGATTTGTCCGCGGTGGCGACCGATAAGGCGATACTTTTCGGAGATTCGGACGACGCGCTCTACGCCGGGAAAGGTTTCGAGAGTCTCTTTAGAGACAGTATCTGTCCGGCCAATCAAATAAATTTCGTTGAGTTCCTGAAGGGCACCTTTGACATTATGGATCTGGGCGCTAACACCAGGGTGGCTTTCAATATGAGAGACGACCCTTTTGAGTTCGGGACTCTCCGCGGAAACGTCCGATCGAAAAATAATGATCATGCCGTGCTACCGCCAAATTTTTTTTCGCGGCTCCTCTATTTATAACCAAAGAAAGAGGATGTTAATATCATGCGTCATAAATTCGAGCAATGAGTGGTTTAAAAAGGGAGAAGGGGTGGAGGTTTATAAGCATTTAATATTATTGCATTAACTTATAAGGCTTCTGAAAGACCATCTTCTTGGATTCCATATCATGGAAGAAGATCACGTACTGTTTTACGTTTCCTATGGTGAAGGCCTCATCCGGAAGGTCAAATTCCAAGGGTTGGTTATCGGTGGCGTCAAGAAGCTCCTCGGTCAGTTTTGTCACTCTCGCCACGCCAATTACTTTGTGCTCCGTGATGGAAAATTTCTCGTTAGTGGCTCGTATGGCGCGATCGTTTTCGTCCAAAAAATAGACTCCCATAAAGATGCGATGGTTTACTAGGCTCTTGTCGAATTTAGCCCTAACCAAATAACGATCTCCGAAATGATATATGTAATCTCTATCGACGTACGGCACGACAATGGCATTTTCGGGAGATGTCGAGATTAAAGGTAGCTTTCCTAGAGAAAAGGCAAAGGGAATCTGATCACTGGCCTCGGGTTCTTTTCCCTCGGAGAGCGTATATTGGGCACGAAAGCCGCGAAAACGGGCGCGGGTTCCTTCGCGAAGTGAGGCGAAGGCTTCATTCCAATCGACAATTCCGTTGTTATCGAGGTCTAGAGTTTTCTGCTCGCTATAGAGCATACTTACCAACGCGTTTGTGAAAAGGGCACCCTGGAGCCGGTCCTCGTTAGCATTGTTTTCCAAATCGACGAAGGCAGGTCTTCTTCCGGTGGACGCGGTAATGTCGACGGTTCCATGGAGATTTCCGATCAAACTAGCTATCAGTCTCCAAGGACGCCTTGGATCCTCCTCCCGAGCGGTTACCCTAATGTAACGTTCCCCGTTGTCCTTCCAATCATATCTGCCGTCTACCGCACACGCATCCGTCGTGAGTAATACCCCTTGAACTTTACGTGCCTCCATAGCGGCGCGAAGTTCCTTTCGGGGTAGCCCTCCTCCATCCATTTTCAATACGTGACCAAAAGTATCATCCGTTATCCCGTGACCGCAGTAATAGAACCAGATGACGTCATTCGGTTCGAACGGCTCAGTCTCATAATAATGAAGGGCGTCCGTTCGCGAGGGAACTCGTTCGGGAATTCTGAAGATAGAAAGATGTTCCTTGTCGGGGCGTTGTTCCAAGAGAAACTTTTCCAGTCTTTCCCAGCTCACTTTGCATCCGGCTCCTACCTTGGGATCGAAACTATCCACGGCGGCGAAAAGGTGAATCTTGGTGGGGCGAGCTTCGCAGGGCCAATCAAGGCAAACAGCAAAAATGCCTACTAAAACGAAAAATTTAGAAAAAATAGCCATGGTTCTTAGGAACTCGGCTGGTGAATAACTCTTGAGAGAAAAATGCGCAATCCAGCTTCTCAGGAGACTTCTTTTATTTTCGTAAGGAAAGGGGTTGTGTCGAGGAGACGGCCGAAGGCTGGAGATGGCCTATCTTTAAGAGAAACTCTTTATCGCGGACATCTACATTGACTAGGTGGAGATCGGGAAAGGCAGGTACCAAAGTCTTTGTATTTACTTTGACTTGCAAGGCACGGGAATGATCTTTCTCTTCGCCCACGTAGTCAAACGTGCAGACCCCTTTGAGTGTCGAATCGAGACGTTGTTTGACGGACTCTAAAACTACCTTTGCTAGGAACTCCACGTTGATTCCCGCTACCTCTATCCGGCGTACGCGGACTTCGAAGGTATCGACAGCGGTGGTCACAAAGTCGACTACGGTTTCAAACGAAACGGAGAAGAATAAAAATGCATGGGCACTTCCCGTGACGTGCAGCCCATCATCTTTAAGATGAAGTTTTAAATCATGAACTTTGTCTCCCAAAGACTTTTTCTCGGCCTCGGCAACCGCCTTGCTCTCCAATAAGGATTCGTTAAGTCGCATGATAAGCGAAGGCGCAACCTTCATCCTTTCGCGAGGAGCAGGGGTTACGGGCGACGTCGTCTCAGGAGTAGTCACCAGTTGGGAATTAACGTCGATCGCCAGATAGTTCTGACCGTCGCCATCTTTTTTATCCAGAAGTAAGCGAACTCCACCTAAATCCACACCGGTTAGATAAGGGGCCAGTTGAGAGAGCTTTAACTTAAGGATAAGCGCATTCTTACGAGCTCCCAGATCTTCATTAATATTGAGCTCCTTCTCGCCCGTGAAACCTAAAACGTGTTCGAACTCTTTTGCGACTGACTGCAGTTGCTTGCGTTCTATGGGAACGGCGGCTAGTTGCAGCTTTAAACCAGCTTTCTCGTTCTGCAATGTTTCGCGCGCTTCAGCATTTTTTTCGACGGAGATGGAATGATCTAACGTCTTAATTTGAGAAGAGAGTAGTTGGGTACGCTTATCAAAACCTGAGAAGTCCCCCGAAAGTGCCGCGAAATAACCTCTCGCTGAGGCAATCACCAGAGAAAGCAGCTGGACCGGAATGATAACCCTGTCATGAACCGGATCGGTGGAACTTACCGGATAAAAGTAAGTTTCCGAAAGCGGGAAGTCTAAAATGAGATAGCCCTTTTTTGTGATCTCAGGCTTGATAGTGACCTGAAAATGGAAAGCTCCTAGAGTGGGGTCCAGACCGATAGCTCTCAACTCCTCCACGGGGACCTGAATTCTGCCTCGAAGAAGAATGACACTGTTCTTAGTGTCGAAGGCCACTTTCATTTCTTTCAAGAGCGCCGACTTGCTGTGCTGCGCCATTTGCTCATTAACAAAATCCTCGGACACGTAGATACTTGCGACTCGGTTGGGCGGCGTCACGTGAGGAGTGGCAAACACCTTGATGCTTAAAAGTAGGCTTACGAGAGCGGAAACGATTTTAGAATTGTTATTGAGAAGACCCATGGGGTTTCTATTTCCGCATTTTTTAGAAGGGTTTTCAACTGCGATTGTGTCAATTCGACAGGAATGCCGCGCGAGCGCTCATGATAAACGCTCTTACTTTGCCTAAGTCTTTTCTTCCGTCGGACCCTTCGATACCGGTGTGAACATCGACACCTGCGGGCCTTACGTGAGCGATGGCGAGTGCCACGTTGTCGGGGTTAAGACCTCCCGCTAAGATGACCGGCCGCGGAGAGAGCGCTACTAAGCGCTCACTCATTTTCCAGTCGTGGACTTTGCCTGTCGCTCCCCGATGGCCTGTTTGGGGATCAAACGTGTCCGTGATAAAGGCATCCACGTAAGGACTAAACGCATTCACTTGGATTTCTAGTTCCGAGAGATTGTTGTCACGGACGATAAGGCTCTTCATCACGACTAAATGTGGATCTTTCTGCTTCAAAGCAGCTGCCTCCTGCGGAGTAGAATCCCCGTGGAGTTGAACTTTTCTAAATCCTAGTCGGTTGCAGTAATCCAAGATTTGTCGTGGCTCTGTCAGATAAGTAATCAGAACTGCCGAGACGGGCTTTCGGCAAAGCGGGATGAGGTTTGCCGCTTGCTCGTCTGAAAGATCGGGAGTCGCGACTCCCGGCCCCAAAGGGAAACCGATATCAGTGGCTCCTTCTTCCAGTAACATCTGAAGCTCTTGGGCGTCCAGAACGCCCGCAATCTGGATTCGGTGCTGGCTAGTCATGATCGACCTCGCTTACCACCTCATTATTTTTTCCGGGTGTCGGCTCCCGCCGAGGACGTGGCAAAGCCTATCTGCTGAATTCCTTGGGTTTTGAGAAAATCGGCGACTTCCATCACCTTTCCGTGAGTGACCGCGGAATCGGCTGAAATGAGAGCATCTCCTTCGGTCTTATTCTCTTTCAGCTTGTCGCAAATTCCTTTTAGATCTTGCAGGGTAATCTCACGCTTGTCGATCCAGAGTTTTCCGTCAGCAGAGAGCATCAAAGTGAGGGTGACATGACTCAAATCCTCTGAGTTCATTGCTTTGGGGAGGTTTACCCTCATTCCGCGATAAACCATCGCAGGTGTAGAGATCATAAAGATAATGAGAAGTACCAAAACAATATCCACGAATGGCGTGATATTAATCTCATTAATCCCTGTATCGTCCTGATTACCCATATTGATGGCCATGACTAACTCCTCTTACTTCTTGTCGGGTTGACTTAAAGCCAATGCACTTACGCTTTGGGCTCGACGAACCAGGTTGGAGATACGCTTATTCAAGATATTGAAGAATACGACTGCGGGAATAGCTACCATCAAACCTACGGCTGTTGCGACGAGAGCTTCGGCGATACCGCCGCTGATGTTCTCCATTCCTTGGCTGAGCCCTTGGGTAGCCATGTCATGGAAGGCGCGAATGATACCAAGTACGGTTCCCAAAAGTCCGATAAACGGAGCGTTTGATCCGATAGTTCCTAGGATTCCCACATACCGTTCGAGCTTGAGTTTGCGATGTTCCAGATAGGCGGCAACGGCGCGCTCGATCTCTTCGTCGGTCCCCTTATGGTTACGCTCTATGATCTCAAGAGTGTCGGTTTCCAGGCAGCGGTAACTGGCTTTTAATTTTTCTATCTGAGCTTTCCAGTCATCAAGATCATCACTTTTAAACCACGCTTCGCCATGCTCGTCCCAAAATCGGCCGCTAGCATTCTTTAGTTTGCGAAGTTCGAACCAGCGCGCGAGGACTACCCCAAAGGTAGTGACACTCAACAAGAAAAGAACCCCGAGTATCCACTCGGATCCTAACCAGTTGAACATGGTAAATAGTTGATGAATCATCTTTCTTCTCCTTTATCTTACAAAAACGTTTTCCGCTCTTAACGTTAGTCCACTTAGTTCCGGCCCTACATAAACGCTACGAAGGACATCGGCCATGGCCCCCTTTAACTGAGGAATGGTACTGGGTTGATAAGTCCCACGAGCTTTGAAGTCGGAAAGCTCGAGATATCCATTTCCCTGAACCCGAGTTTGGAACGCCACGGTGACTGAAAGGCTCGGATCTTGGCTTAAAAGCTTAGAGTAGATACGTTTAAAGTCGTCCTGGAGTTCTCGAAATTTCTCGCGTAATGCCAATTTCTGTTTTTCGGTAACCTGTTTACCTCCGGCGGTGGAACCGGTAGCTTGGACGTTAAATTTCTGATTCGAGATAGCATCGGTGAGCGACGTACCTGTCCCGGTTCCTAAACCGGAGCCAATGACGCCAGTGGCACTTTGGACGCCGGAACCTTTTCCTTTTCCCGCCCCACTCTTTACTTTCATCTTATTTAGACTCTGAGCAAGAAATCCTAACGGATTGGCTTCACGTTTAGCGGCCTCAAGCTTTTTGCTGTATTCGGTGAAGGTAATTCCTTCAAATGGACGACTGACCGGTTCACCGCCACCTTCCGCTGCCGCCGAAGCTTGTGGCTTTGGTTTTTCTTTCTGGGCCTTCTCGGTCTCCGAATTAAAGCCGCCCAAATCAAATTTTTGAGTCACTCCGTACCAAAGTAATAGCAAGAGGCTGATATGGCCGATAAGCGATAATCCAAAATAGCTCGTGGACTTAATCGTCGAACCGATCGAAAACCGTCGCCCCGTTTGTGCTACTGGATGCAGCCGGACTAGCCAGGTTTTCCCGTTAGCTGAAATCCTAAGGGAAGTCTCGGTCGGAAAAGAGAAGTCTAATTTGTTTTGAGGGGACTGGACTCCAATAGCACCCCAATGTTGTCCGTTATGAATATCCACCCACCGCCATTGGTTCTGGACGGATACGCGTGCGTAGGTTGGCACGATGATTTGTATCATTTTGGAATTTAGTTCACAGGCAAAGGGAAGATTTTCGGTGCTGGTCTTTTGACTCCCTAGCTGTTTAATTTCCAATTGAGGAGTGTGGAGTGAATTTTCTATTTTCGTAGAGGTTTTCACTTCGCCCCCTTCGCAATAGGTTCTTCCGGTTGTAACAATTCGGTTTCCATTTCTTTAAGCTGCGCTTGTCCAAGTCTGCCCGCCGCATCGGAACCAATTCTGTCCGAATCAATAAATTGAACTTCGGGCCCACGCATGGTTCCTTGAGTCTGGTACTTACCTACGTCCACTACTTCTCCCGCCTGAGAAATCTGGACACACAGCAAAAGCCCAAAGAGAAGAGTTAGCTTCATAAGTTTCTCCGCTTCTCACAATCGTCTAGTCGCTGTACGAGAACCGGTGCAAATTGCTCCCATTGCTCCACAGAATCGGCTTTGTGTTTGGAAACTTGGGTCATGGTAGATAGCCGAGTCTTAGCTTCACCACAGAAATCGGCCAAACTGGAATTCGCCGTACGATAGAATAGGGTACTGCTCCAAAGACGACGCTCAACCTGTTTAATATGCCGATCCAAGAACTGAACCCAAGTCGTCACTTGGGTGATCCTATCCCGGCTACTTAACTTTGGACCTAGAACCTCTTGTCGTTTCTTATCGATGGCTTTGACCATCTTTAAGTCCTGAGCAAGGACCGATTTTCCAACAGGTTCAATCTGCGCGATCTTGTTAGCCGGTTCTTTGAGAGAACTTGCGAGTTGAACCAAAAAATTAAATTCAGGGTCTGAGTTCTTCTCGGTCTCTGGAACCCGCCACTGGTTCGAAGCAATGGCTTCAAAGAGTTCAAGTTTCAATTTTTCAGAGGCAACCTCGGAAAAAGGAGGGCATTTATTATTCTTAAGAACCGTCCAAAAATCTCCCCAAAGATGGTATTGGCCGCACAGTTCTAAGATGGCTCCGGTCAATTTCCGGTACTCAAGCCCATAGCCGCTAGCGACTAAAGCTTGCAGTCCTTTTGAAGCACGATCTTTCGATCCAGCATCATCTTTGGCTTTGACGATAACGCTTAACCACATCTCCACCTGAGGTTCGGTCAGTTTCCGCTCGGCTTTGATGGGAAGCGTTTTTTCGACGGTAGTCAGAGCATCCGCATAGTTCTTCGCCGACACTGAGGCCATTAGCTTCTCCGTGAGAAGCCCCTGCCAGATAGACTCGGTTCGTATCTGACCATCGGCTTGCTCTCCATAGAGAGCTAAGAGTTGAGCAGCTTTAGTACTCTCTTTATGTTTGCGCAGATTTTCAGCAAGTAGGCTCGGAACCAGAGTCTTCTTAAATACGGCGGGGTTGGTTTGGAGCCTCGTGACCAGAGCATCGCGAATCGCGCGATCCGAAAGTAGCGAGGTTAAGATAAAAAGCAGCGGTTCATCTTGAGCGCTAAGGTAACCCGATTCGGTGGTCCCAGCCTGGAAGCGATCCATTAACCATGCTACCTGTGTGGATGTCAGTTGAGGAGCCGCGTCCGTGCAAACCTGATTGATCTCTTTTACCGGTGCTAGTTTTCGAGTGGACCCGTCGATCTTATCCGAGAGCCAGCTAATTCCTTCGGTGCAGGCTAGCGGATTTCGCTTTAAGGATCGGTACCATTCAAAACGAACCCGCCGGTCACTCCCATGAAGATCGTATCTTGGGAGAAGCGTTTCTAAACGAGCCTGCAATCCCGAGTCCCTTTGGTCTTTCTCCGCTCGGCCGGCCCATTGCGCGCAAGATTCCATGATACGTCCCTGCGTGGCCCAGTCGAGAGTTTGCCCTGGAGCCTCAAGCCAGTAGATGAGGCGGCACGCCCGTTTTCCTACAAGTTTAGATCGTTCAAAGAGGCCCGCTAATAATTCTGGCCGCCATGACAACGTCTGGATTTGATGGGCCAGCGTTTGCTGGTCAGATTCTTTAGTGAGCGAATCAAGTCCTTCTTCGATTCCACCGATGAATTCCTGCTTCAGGGTATTATCGAGGTTCAGCTTTCCTAATCTATCAATATCCTGTGCGGTACGTTCCGTATCTTCTACTAGAGCCAGGGCCAAACCATGGAGAAGGTTGGGCGAGACGTTCTGAACTCCGGTTTGGAGTGCTTTTTCGGTATTCTCTAACCAAAAATGGTAAGCGTCCGAAGATCGCTTTAAGTTGAGATAACCCCAACCCACTTTAAGAATGGCATAATCACGTAGCATGCGGTCTTGCGATCGGAGTAATGCTTTGTGATCGTGAACGGAGAGTTCGAACTTACCATCGTCGTAAGCTTCGTCACCACGGATTCGATAGAGCCTGAAAAGAGAGTCTTCTCCCAGAATCTCTTTGGCTTTGGGATCGTTGATAACAAACTCAATATATTCGCTTCGTGGATTGCTGAGAAGCCGTCGAGGCGAAAAGGTGAGCAGATACGCGCAGAGCACCCTATCCCGTGGGCTTCGTTTTTGGCCGAATCGAACTTCCAAGCCTCTGACCAAAGCTCCATCCGTAAGATCTCCTTCATATGCCAAGCGAAACGCCTTGGTTAGATCACCGTCAGAGGCCGCCGCTACCCCGCTAGCCTCGGCCAGAGAAGGGGTCAGAATCGCCGCTAGCGCTAGAAACAAAAAGAAAAGGATTCTCACGGAGTCCCCTTCTTTTCGCAAAGGGCTTTTACTTTTCTGCGAAGCTTGTACGGTTCCAGTTTCTGAAGCGGAATCTGCGAGACCGGCCATAAATTAGCCGCTGGGAAAGCTCCTTTACCTTTTTTTGTCTGGTCTTCGGGCCTGATGTTTAGACTCATGGATGCAGGAATCTGTAATAGTTCTCCAATGACTTCAAAGTGCTTTTTTAGATCCTGGTCTTGCGAATAGGGACGCAGGGTGAAAACTTCTTTGGCTTGCTCGGGTTGACAGTGCCTGAGCAAAGCTAGAATCTCCAGCAGTCTAATCTTTTCTGTTTCGCGGGACACGGGTAGCGCTTTTCTCGAAAAGTAGGCAACTCCAAAAAATTCCGACCAACGCTCCAATTTATAAAATGACTTTGCGATCTCCTGAACGGACCAAACAAAGTTGGGAGAGTCTTTGTGAATGCTTTGGAGCTTTGGGATCGCGTCACTGTAGTCGCCCGCCTTAAGCTCGTGAAAGAGCGCTTTAGCAGAGCTGTCGTCCGCCAGAGCACACGTGCTCAAGGCTCCGATCCAAGCCGCGATGAGTACAAGCCGAAAATGTGTGCTGCGTTTCGACATAATTAAAATCGGTAGCTCGGCCCAACTAAGATTCCCGCTCTCCACAACCAGTCATCACTGGTGGGTTTGTCATACTCGTAATTGAAAGCGATCGTTAGACCCCAATTGGGTCCCATACCGATGAGAGTCTCAAGTCCCACTCCAGCCGTGGGGCCCCAGCCTGCGGTTTGATATCGAATAACCCCGGCTTTCGCGACAAGGCTGATGTCGATCTTTACGATGTGCCTGGAAAAGACATTCACTAGCCCCGAGATGGGGGTCAGGCGAAATAGGCCTACCGCTTTTGCCAGAGGGGAGATCGCATACATGTCGTAATCAAATTTCTTAAGTTCAGTCGCAAGGGTCTCTGCAGATCCTTTTTTTCCGGAAGCGAAGATAGCTCCTTCTAACCCTACCGACATGGAGGGGTCGATCATATAGAGCGCTCCAAGTTCTATAGGATAGATAGCGAGAAACGAATTGGAAAAATCGTAACCCGCATTGACTCGCAATTCCCACTTATGATTGGTGGTTAAGGCCTCTTCAGCCGCGTAGTACAGTCCTGCATCGGCCTGATCGGTATCGGCAAAGCCCAACCGAGTCACCAGAATGCATAGCAGAGCCATGACACGTAAAAGTGACTTCACAACTACTCCCTGTTCTCACTGGATTGGGGATCGATTTCCTGCTTTGCTTTGGGATCGATCTCTAGCGCCTGGTAAAAGCCTGGGCTTTTGCCACTGAAATCGACTCCGATGATTTTATGGTAATCCACGTCCAACGTCTTGTTTTCATCCAAGACGATGGTGTCCACAAGCGTTCTCAGCCTGTCGGTAGAATCAGTGAAGGTGTACTTGACTCGCAGTTTCGTTCCATTGGGGAAAGTGAGTACCTTGGGCGACGCTTTATCGATATTTTCAATTCCCAAAGACGAATCTACTTCGTCATCGCCGAACTCGAAATTGTCGGCAGGCTGTTGAGTGGGGCGATAGGCTTTCCACTTAACCAGACCGCTTCCAATGTCTCCGTTCAGAAAGCTAGTTCCCGCGACTCGAACCTTAAAGGTAAAGAAGGGGACCTTGCGCAATTTCACCGTTACGTGAAGATCACCGGGAACGCGGCGGACTACTAACTTACGGCCGGTTCCGGGCTCATCATATTCGGCATCGGAAGACAGCGTCCACTTTTGCACTTCCCAATGTTGGGGAAGTGTCAGGGCTATTTTGAGATCTTCGCTAGCGAGCAGATCAATAATCCGTTCACCGTCGCCTAGAAAGACCAGACTCTTCTCGATGGATGCGATATCAGCAAAGACTTTTCCCTTTTCCGGAGCTTCGATCTTGAGGTAGACCGTCTTGGTTTGTGGCGGCGGCACGTGAGGAACTCGACGAACCTTGGCGGTCACGTGAAGATCTTTTTTCACCCGCTTCACGAGAAGATGGGTTCCTGCTCCTGGATCGTCGTATTCCGCCGGAGCTGAAAGTGACCATTTCTCAATTTCCCATTGCTCAGGAAGGTTGAGCGAAATACTGAGATCGTCAGCCGTGGGCAAGTCGAGAGCTCTTTCACCGGTACCCGAAAAGGTAAGCGCTTTTTCGAGTGAGCCTACGTTTGCCACGAAGGTCTCTTTTTCGGGCGACTCCAATTTAAAATAAACCGTTTTAGTCTCGGGGGGAGCCACGTGAGGAATCCTACGGACTTTGGCCGTGACATGCAGATCACTTTTGATCCGCTTAACGATAAGATTAGTTCCTTTGCCGGGATCATCGTAATCAGCGGCGGCAGAGAGGGTCCATTTTTCCACTTCCCATTGATCGGGCAGCGTAAGTGTCACGTTTAAGTCATCGGTCGTGGGAAGATCGATGACTCTTTCGCCGGGTCCTCTAAAGACGAAGGGATCATCAAGTGAAACGACGTCCGCGATGACCGTTTCTTTCTCGGGAGATTCGATTTTCAAGTAGACCGTCTTAGTCTCTATTTTAGGAATCTCTTTTTTGCCGACCGATACCGAAATTTGGGTATCGTCTTGGACGTTACTAATCTTGAAGTAGTTCTGCTTAATATTGGGATCGACGTTTCCGCCGGGAAGAATATTCCACTTCTTAACTTCCCATCCGTCTTCTAACTTCAGCTTTACTTCGAGGCTATGGCCGATGGGTAAATCGAAAGCCCTTTGGCCGACATCATCCATCTCTAGAGTTCCACTGGGATGGATAAGTTCCGCTCCGATATTTCCAGGTTCGGCCGATTCAAGGCTAAAATGGACTCGTTTGGTTTTGACCGTTACGGGGTCCGGTTTGGTTAGCTGAATGGAGGCGTCTTTTCCGCATCCCGCCACGAGCGCAATAAAGCTGAGAGTTAGAAAAAAGTGATAGGAGAAACGAGCGCTGCCGCCCCGCACGAACCACATCAGCAAATACCCCCGAAATAAATTAATAGGGGCGGATTTTAACGCAAAGAGCCATAACTTTCAATGATTCGATTTAGTCTTATAGGAGTGACATTTTTTGTCATCGTAAATTGCCCCCCTCCGCTGAGCAAAAATTGAATTTCCCCCCAGAATCGGGGATAGTTATACCCGTGACTAAAAAAACGACTCCGCCACCTTCAAGTATAAACGCCACCCCCACGAAAAATTATCCGTTCGGTCTAAAGACGATTATGGAACTTTTCGACATCGGTCCTGCGATAGCGATTACCGCCTTGTCCAGCGCGGCAATCATTGTTGTAGTTGCCGTGATCTATTTTATTCACTCCGCACCGCCGACAACCATTACGATTAGTAGCGGTCCCGAGGGAAGCGCCTTTCAAAAAAATGCCTTGAAGTACGCCAAGGTTCTGGAAAGTAACGGCGTGAAGCTTAGGGTCTTAACCTCGGAAGGATCGCTCGAAAATTTCAAGCGCCTTAACGATCCGTCCCAACATGTAGATATTGGGATAGTTCAGGCGGGTATCACCAACACGACCGCTGCGACTGACAAACTCATCTCTTTAGGAAGCATCTCTTATCAGCCTGTTTTAATTTTTTATCGAGGGACGCACCTGGATCTCCTTTCGGAGCTTGCGGGAAAAAGAGTCTCAACCGGACCGCTTCAGAGCGGGACTCATAATTTTGCGACGGCGCTTCTCCAAGCCAACGGAATCAAGCCGGGATCTACCACGAAATTTTTCGATCTGGAGGCGGTTGATGCCGCGAAAAAACTCGCTGAAGGAGAGCTTGATGCCGCTTTTATCATGAGTGAGAGTGCTTCTTCCGACATCATGCATAGGTTGTTGCGATCGAAGGACATCCATCTATTTGATTTTAAGCAAGCCAATGCTTATAGCCGCAAGATCGATTACTTGAATGTTTTAGATCTTCCCCAAGGGGCCATCGATTTCGGTCAGAACATCCCGCCGCACGACATTGCTTTGGTCGGCCCCATGGTAGAGCTCGTAGCGACGAAGGATTTGCACCCGGCTATTTCCGATCTGTTACTGGAAGCTGCCACTTCCGTGCATAGTCGCCCGGGAGTGTTTCAGCATAGGGGGGAGTTTCCAGCACCCATCGAACATGGCATTCGAATTAGCGATGATGCGACTCGATTCTATAAATCGGGCAAAAGCCTTTTCTATCGGTATTTGCCTTTCTGGTTGGCTAGTCTTACCAGTCGATTTGTCGTGGTCTTTGTTCCGATGTTAGTCATCTTAATCCCCGCGATGAGAAGCATTCCCTCTTTCTTTCGATGGCGAACCCAAAGCAAGATCTATCGCCGGTACCGCGAGCTTCTATTGCTAGAAAACAATTTTCTTGTGGCCCACGATACCGCTAAGCAGGAGATGCTTCGCGATCATTTCGATAAAATCGAAGAGGCGGTGAACAAGATGAAGATCCCGCCTGCTTTTGCGGATCAGTTTTACGGCCTTCGAGGACACATCGATTACGTTCGCGGGCTTGTCGAGAGAAAAAGAGCGTAGAGCAACGCGTTTGCCTACGTGAGGTCTGCCCTATGTCTCGCCATAAACGAAAAAGCTCATTGATATTAACTTCAGCTTCAACTTTCGTGATGCTACTGCTACTTTTGTTGGCGGAAGTTCTTTATGCGATTCGCGGCTTGATAAAACTGGAATTCAAGAACGGAAACTGGTTTGTACTCCCTTTAGCCTTTGCCGTGCTGTTTTTCTACTCCCTCATTAAGCGTCTCGGTCTTATTCCAGCGGCCCGTATCCTGGCTACTGTATTATTTTGTACGATGATCGTGGGGGTGTATCCGAGCCTTTGCAAAATCGTCACTTTAAAGCCCTACCAGCGACCGATGGAGAATCGTGAGGGAAGTTGCGGGACCTTGGTGGCGGACTTTGTGTTAGCCAAAGTGGCTCCCTATTTGGAGGATATTCCTCAAAATCTCATCTATTCCTGGCAAGATGTTTGCCGGGCCCAAAATATTTTCGAATGGCTAAATGATAAAGAAAATCTCGCGGCCAAATCTACGACTCTAGAAAAATTCACCGAAATTGAGCGCCGCTTGGCGATTTCTCCCATGACGGCGTTCGGACATCAAGTTTTTCTGGGAGGGGTGGTTACGAGTTATGTTGCGAGCGCCGCTAAACGAGCGTTGGCATGGACGGGAGATAAAGAACCGGTCGCGGCGAGCGTCATCGAAGACTTAATCGATATCCAGCTGATGGAATATAAGACGATTGGAGAACAAATTAAGTTTTTCTCTTTTCGAGGGCCGAACCCGAAGGCTCCGCTGCCTTTCTCAGGAAACGAGCTGGTCTCTCTAAAGGACGTTGTCTCCGGACAGATCACTAAAGCGATAAGTGCGGCTCATGAAAAAGTGGCCGCTATTACCTCTCCAGAAAAACAAACCGTGGTTGCGGATAGATTGGCTCAATTGGAAAAAAAGAAGCAGGATCTAGATAAGCCGTAAAAAAGGCTGTCACTGCAAGGAGATCTTCCCCTCTCAGGATTTGCCTACCTACTGCGCCGTTAGCGCCGCCCTGTTTTTCCCCCTGCATTTGTCCATCCAAGCTTTCCCAAAAAACTTATCCGCCTCCAGCTGATTATGGGTGCTACACAGCCACCTCACATTCCTCGATTCATGTTTACCTCCCATAGCCCAGGGAATGATGTGGTCAGTCTCGGGAAAGCGCTTTGCCCCACACCGAACCCCCGAGGGTGAAACGTAACAGCACCCCTCGTATTTTTCTTTGACTTCGTTTTTGATTGCCTGGGGAAGATGGCGGCTCTGTGGTGAAGAAGAGGTTTGCTTTGTGTGTCTAGCTTTTTTGGGAGCATGTTTTTGAAGAAGCGCATCCAGCGCGTCATTGAAGATGTCTTCTAGTCTGGCCTTGGGGTGCTTGTGAGAGAGGATAGCCTTAGCTTTTTCTACTTTCTCAGCAAAGGCTTTCGACGCACTAAACGTAATGTTCACCTAGTCGATATTGATAGGCGAGATACGGCTATGAACACTATCCTCTACCGCAGCCTTGGGATAATACTTCACAATGATTTCTTTGATTTTACTGACCGACTCTCCCGAACACTCTTCTAAAAGCCTCTGGTTATTACTTTGATTTAAATGCGGAGCTAGAACGGAGAGTGCGGTTATCGAAGTTTTGTTATTCTCAAGATACCAATAAATCCTAGGGTACTTAATGGCACACCTTGCGACTTGAATGCGCTTCAGAGCGGTCGGCTCTGAATATCCCATCTCCTTCACTAAAAACCAACACAAAGAAGAATACCCTTCTACCGCAAAAATCTTTCGCTGCTCTATCACAGCTAGGTACGCTAATACCTGCGCTTGAATCTTTCTTTCGGCTTTTACTGACCTACGGAATCGGCTCACTAATTCACTATTGTTTAAAGAAAGCGCTATGAAATCTTGTCTCCACCTACAAACCTCCGTGTTGTTCTATTTCTAACACGGGTTTTTGGAGTGACTTTTTTTGCGGTATTTACGTCACTGCAACATGATTCGAATCATGTGAGGAGCCCAGGTGATTACCCAAAAAACAATCTCGTAGCGTCGAAGGAAACGAAGAGGAGCGTGGTTTATTTACCAGCGGACAAGTCATGACTCCCATAACCCGATTCTTTGCTGATTCGTGTCAATCATAATTTATCAAACGCATCCTATTTCTTTTTTTCTCTCTCCCCGGATTTTTGGGTTTGGGGGGCTTACGGTCCCTTTGGCGTTGGGGTGCGCAAGAGTGTGTTGTTCAAGAACGTCGAACGTGGCACCACGAGAAGGGTTGTCGAGTATTCTCAAAGCGTTCTCCCCTGTTCAGCCTCAAGACATTGAGAACGACTCATGATCCCTTAATCTTAGCCCGGTTACCGTCGAAAACAGGCTGACTCGAAATTTTGCCTAAGTTTTAGACGGTAAACGATTAATAGAAACAGGAATTTAGAATTTTTGGAGCGTACTCTGCCGAAACTTCCACACTGTGTCGTTAGAAAATGCGCTCGTAACTTGGCTAGACCGTTGCATTGAGAATGCGTAGGGGGAATCAAAAATGCGAGCAACGAGGGGCTTCATCATAATCATTGCAGCTGCGTGTTTTTTGAACCCGGCCATTTGCCATGCCGAGGATCCTGGTTTGGTCGGGCTGGTGAATTCGACCGACGAAAGTATGTCGAACCAAGAGAAAAGGACTGAGGACGGAGAAAACCCGAACCCGGATCAAAAAACGCCAAAGGACCTCCAGCAGACCGAAAAAGCGGGAAATAAATTACTTAAGGAAGGCGTACAGAAGGCAAAAGACGCTGTCGCGCAGCGCAGAACTGATCCTTCCGCTAAGCCTACCACTCCGAAATCTAATGAAGGCAATCCTCCTCAAGCGGGAGACAGACTCACTGAAATGACGGGTGCTAAGCCTGGGCAACCGAGTGCCGAGCCCGTTACTAGCGAAAAAAATCCTAATTCCGAGGAGCGCCCAGCCCCAGATGTCTTGACCCAAAGTGATTTAGCTGACGACTCAAAACCAGCTGGGGCAAATTCCGATGGAGGGGGAGCGCCAGCAGCTAAACCCGCTCCCGAAAAGAATCCGTTCAGGACCGCCGGTTATGAGAAGCCCGCTGGCTCTGATGATCCGTCAAAACCCGCTGGTTCCGAAGGCGGCGAAAAACAAGCACCCAGGGGCGCAAAGCAGGTCACGGAGGGTGCCGAGCAACCCGCAGCCACGGCCGATCAAGCAGCCGAAGCCGATCCTCTTAAGCCTGATGCCAAGCCCGAACCTGAAATAGATCCCAAACTTAAAGCCGCCAAAGAGAATAGCGCCAGGATTGCTAAAGAAAACTTGGCAGGGCAGAAGGGAAAACTCTCTCCCGCTGAAACGGCTCAGCACGAGCAGATGATCAAAGACATTGAGAATTCCAAGACCCAGGCGGATCTGGATAAGGCGCTTCAACGCAGGGTCACCTTCAAAGACGCTAAAGGCAATGAGTACACGGCAACCGGAAAATATCTTGAGGAGACAAAAATCAATCCTAAAGCTCCATGGAAAAAGATTGCCAGTGCCGGAGATCTCGCAAAGACTAGGCCAGGCTCCGGAAGAGAATTCGGATACGATCCTAAGACCAACCGTTTTTCCAAGCCGATGCATCCGTCCGCGAACCTGCCGGATACTCAAAAGTTGGATGACCCGTTTCTACAGAGGCAAGCAACGGCCGTAGAGTCGTTAAAGAATACGATTACTAGCCAAACACCGAAGTTGGAGCCGAAAGAGATTGCGGGAAATTTAGATACTCTGAACAAGGTAAAAGCCGCTACTACTCAGGAAGAACTCGATAAAGCGATGAGCAACCGAGTTACCTTTAAAGATGCAACTGGCCAAAAATACACAGCGACCCCTGATTATATCGATGAAGTTCGAAATAATCCTGGGACCGCAACCAAGGATTTGCAAAACGCCAGAGATCTTTCTCGAGTCACCCAAGGGGGGGATGAAGTACCCTACGATCCCGATACCGGAGTTTTCCAAAATCCGAAAACTGAAATCACTCTTTCCGAAGCAGATGGCCGTAAAGCTGCTCAGAAAATTAAGGACAGATTTAATGAGGACCTTAAAAGTGGAAAGGTAGCCCAACAGATCAGAGAGGGCCTTCCTCCGGAGAAAGTAAAGCAATTAGCGTCTGACATGGCCTCAAAAAATACCAAGATTAATCTCCCTAAAGACGTCCGTGATCAACTTGGCAAAGATCTAGCCACCGCGATGGCGAAAGATCCGGCGACACGCCAAGCAATTATAGATCAGGCAAGGCAAACGGCGGCACCCGTAATCTCATACAAGGCAGCCGTAAAAATGGAGGCCGTTCGTGATAAGCTTCCTCTTCACGGATTGTTTACCGAGGGACTTATCCAAAGAGGCGGCGCAGCAGGAAGGGCAAACGCGGACAGGGGAGTCCAGGACGGAGCCAAATACGCGTTGGATGAAATTAAGGCAGGTAGGACTCCGGCGGTTCAGCCGACGGGTGATTCCTTATCGCCTTACGAAAATGGCAAGGGGATGGCTGCTAACCAAGTGGCCAGCCAGTTGTCGCCAGATGCCGTGATGAATAGCGTTTCTCAGAGATCGGGAACACAGATAGCCTCAAATTCGAACCCTCCTTTGGAAAGCACGGGCAGTGTTGATACGAATTATGACGGGACGTATGACGTTAAGATGAGTATGAGCACGGTCAAAAGCCTAAAAGATGCGGCCAGTAGCGTCTATGACACGGCTAGCGACATCGGCTCCAGCGCGAGCAATGTTGCTTCAAATGTCACCTCAACGGCCATGGATGGAATGAGCAAACTGGGCAATTGGTTAAGCGCAGGGGCAACGCCAGCAACAACTGCCGATTCAGTCGCTCCGCCTTTGGTGGAAATGGGAACGGAAAGTGTTTCTGCAGCACCGTCACCGTCGATACCACCAGCAGGGAGCGGCGCGCCTTCGCCAATGGATCAAATCGTGGAATTGAACCCTACTACACCAGCTTCGGCGGCTAATAATGCTGCGACGAATAATCCGACGCAACCGCCGCAATCCACGGATTCGGTTCCTCCCATTAACGTTAGTCTCGGAGCTCCTCAGAATAATAGTCCCTAGTCGGCAGGGCCTTGGTGGACAGCTAGAGACGTTCAACGACTAATACCTCGTCGTAAAGAGGTACCACGATGAAATCACCGTCTTTGAATCGATCGAACAAAGCGTCTAGCTCTCGTTCCCAATAATCCGAATACCGAGCTCCGAAATTTAGTCGATTGATCCGGCGACGATTTTCCAAAGTGTCGATAAATCGTAAATCGGATCGCAAGGGGACGACTTCGATTTTTCCGAAACCTTCGGGAATCAAAGGCAGCAGATCGGATACCGTAAGCCTTTTCAAGGGGAGATCCGGCAACTCGTTCTCCACGTCTCGAATTTCGCGAATCTTATGAAGTCGGGCTTCCGCCATCTGATTGAGTCCATTCTTCGAGGAGGCCAAAGTAACCATGACAATCCCACGAGGAGCCAGTCTCGAAAGTAGCTTATCCCAAGTTTCTTCGAAGGAAGCTAGGTGGCTGAGACCATGTTTTGCGATAATGAGATCAAAAGGAATCCCGGGAGGCAAATACTGCCATCCCCGAATGGGTCTTGAAGAAAACGGCTGCAGCAAATTTGCCGCATTAGCCAGGTAGAAAGGGTCAGTATCCAGCAAATGAACGAAACGTCTTTGGGAAATGGGAATGGTTTCGGTGAGCAGAGAAGCAAGAAATTTCCCGTCACCACAGGCGAAATCAAGAATTCTAAGCGATGGCCGAATCGCCAGACGTTGGTTCATGATCCGACGATGGAAATGTTCGACTACGGAAAACTCGGTCGTATGATCCGTGAAAAACTGATAGTCGGCCCGAACGAGAACGGGATCTACTTCAGCTCGAACTTTGATCTCTCCGGCACAGCCTTGATCGAGGAGTCGTCGCAGATCTCGCATCTGAACTTCGGAGGGAGCGGCAGGTAGTGCTACAGCACTGGTTGAAAGAATGGCTGACATCAAAAATAGTGTTCTAAAACAATCCATTACTAACGTAATCCTCCTTGAGGGGATGTTGTTTAGCATAAGACGGAGGGAAATTCAGAAAAAAATATAAACTTTTCCACTTCCTGTAAGATTCTAGGGGGAATGGCGGAGTTCACGTGCTAGTTGAACGGCGTCGGGTCCTAACTCTTCAATGATCTTTTCGGGATTAAGATTTCGATTTCGATACCAGGGCGCATTTCCTACCAAATCTAATACGATCAAAGCGCCGTATCCCCCGCGAACGGGTCCAAAATCGGAGGCAAGGCGTTCTGAAAAAGACGGACATTCATCGGTTCCGAAGCAGGGGAGACTGCTTGGAGGAGCGATGTCGATAATATTTTCTAGGAAATTTGCCATGCGGTATTCCGTGTTTTTAACGACTTTCGGGTCGATCTGAGTGGTGGCATTTACTATGATTAGTTTGTCAGCATTTTCCGCACCTCGAATGAGATGTTCATAAGTGTAATGGAAGTGAACCAGAAACTGACGGTAATACGAGGGCATTTCGCTACCCAATAGAGCGTGGAAAATATCGTGTAAGGTAAAACCGGTGAGATTGGTGGAGATACCGTCTGCTTCGGTGGAAGCGGTGAGCCCTGGAAAGGAGAGCCCCAGCGGTCTTTCTCCACGATCGATCAATTTAATAATTTCCGCCGATGAGGAGACACCGAATCGTGGACTCAAATGAAGGGCTTGCTCTTTCCCAAAACGAGCGTCGATATAGGCTTGATGCACCGTCAACGGAGCGGCGAAAAGCAATAGACCTGAATGGAGGAAGCCTAGCTCTTTAGTATCTTTACGGGCTGCTAAATGAGCGGCTCCTGCTAAGTACGTGGCTCGCATCATGCGAAACTCGTCAGGCAGATTCTTAGACTCAAGGATATTTTCGGTAAGAGGAATGACTAAAATAGATTGCTCGAGAGCAGGTGCCTTGCGCAGAGTTTGCTCGACTTGAGAAATTTGGGCTGAAGTCAAACCGCCGAATCGAATGTCGGTATCTTTCGCGGGAAGTAAGAGACGACGTGCAAATGGGGTCAATCGTCCCCAATCGTCTAGCAGTGGAAAAATTCGAGGGCTTTCCCGGCGCACCCTTAATTTGGGATTTTCAAGATCGGTCGCGAGTTGCCAACGCATTATCAGAGTGGCTAGTTCCGCGGTGCTTAGAGTTCCGTGAAGGACTTCCGCATAGGCAGCGCGAAGTGTTTCTTCGGTAGGTATGATTTGCCGAGTTCGGGGTCGGGCAGGGCCCTTCGGAAAGAAATGGGTACGTTCGGATTCCGTAAGTTCGGCCACCATTTCAACGCCGGCTTCCCAAACGGATGCATCGCAACCTAACGTCCCTAAGGCTTTTCGCGAGGCAGTGCCAGCTAACAGCAACGCCAAACCTATTGCTAAGATGCTGAGTCGAAACATTCGTTTGATTTCCCTCGGCAGGAATACCCTCTCCTGCCCCTCCTAATAGACAAACTAGAGGGATATAGCTATACGCGTCACAGGGGAAGAGTCAAGAAGGACCACCCCTTAACGGGCTAATTGTCTAAGAATTTTATGTAGTTTGGGCATATCCCGGATAGCCTTTCTTAGGCGGCCGATCTCTTTGGCATCTATCATTAGAGGAGCCCTTTGAAAGCGCCCTTTGCGGTAATAGCAGAAACGTAAAGAGAGTTCCCCCGACTCATACTCTAAGAGCTGAACCGAAGGTTCGTGGTACTGACTGCGGAAGCGGGCCTCTTCGATGATGAACCCGCTACCCCAATGCATTTTGAAGGGGCGCGGTTTTAGAGTCTTTGTTTTGACAGTCTTTTTCTTCATGGGCTTTCCGTTATTGGTAAGCGAACTTGGGAATTCGTAGTAAAGGCTCCTGCAATCGATCTCGAGATTGTCGGGGAGGGGCTTTAAGAGTTAGCTTCTTCGCCACCCGTCTTCCTACTTTGGGCTCTCGCCTGGCGGCATCATCATCCAGAGCGATGTTCAGGCGATCGGAAGTAGGATTTTCCACGATCGAACCCTCCCAATCTAGATCAATGTCTCCGTTTCCTTGAACTAGCACTTTGGTAATGCGAATTCCCCTATATTTGTCTCCGCCGGGAAGCGAAGAGAGGTCGATAGCTTCTTTGAGTTTTGTCTGTAGCTCCTCATAAAGCTTTTTGGGATCGTCTTGGTTGTTGGGAATTAAACGAGGAATCTCCTCGGCCGGATTTACAAATTTCTGGGCTAGCATGGTTTGAAGAATCTGCTTATGCGCGTCTTCCTCGGTACATTCTAACTCTTTCATCGTCTTTCTAAGCCAGTCCATGTGAGGATGAATCGGAGTTAAGAAATTCTTAGTCGTATGCGGCAGGTGAGCATCGTTGATGGAACCTATCACCCCATAGATCATGGGCTTGCCGTTCACTTCAGCCATGGCGGGCCCACCGCTATCACCCGGACCTGCCGATTGGTTATCGGTTCCAGGTACCGCTTCAATAGCCTCTCCTTTATTGGGCACGTTCTGGGTTACATGCAAAGTACCCGATCTCAAGATTCCGGCGTTTTCGTAAATGGGCTCCCCCGTTTGAGGATCGGGGTGGGAAGTGTAAGCGCCGTAACCGGCTAGTTTCAAAGGAGCGTCTTGCAAAAGCGAATTATTATCGGCGTCGTGGAGTTGAGATGTGAAGACCGAGAAGAGTTCAGGTTGAGCGGGATCGATTTTCATCAATCCCAGATCGTTTTTCATTACTTTGTTGTCATCGGTGCGCGCAAACCACTTATGGGAACTTGCAACGGGAATGCTTCCTAGAAGCTGGCCCCCTCGGTAGATTTTGGTGGAGAGCACTTCTTCGTTAGGACCAGGCAAACAGTGGGACGCGGTCAGCACGCAACTAACGTTGATAACCGTTCCCGAACAGAGATTGTCGACTTCAGTGAATGTCTTAGTCTTTTCGTCGTACTTTCTGGAATGGCGAACGATAGCCACCACGGGATGGAACATCGGATCGTTGGGATCGACCGGATGGCCATCTCGCATTTGAACCGTATGTAATAGAGGTCCTCCCTCGGTGGGCGCTTCGGCCCGGGTGGAGTTAGAACTCATCGCGAGAGCTAGAATCAGCAAGAATAGCGTCGAAAAGTAGATTTTCTCCATGAATCTAATCTTAGAACAGTTAGGACCTTGAGTTCAAATCTATCTGGCAGCTATAATTCGGCGTCCCTAAGGAAGAGAATGAACGTCATTAATCGAAACTACCTCTTATGGTGTCTTATCGGAGTCGTGCTGGGAGCGATTCTTATCTGGATCGGACGCTAGACTATTTCGTTCTGCCTAACGGAAAAACGCAGCCTTCGTTGCTCTGTCCGTCACGCGAGCACAGCTCGTACACTGTCACCAGTAATTGTTGGCCCGGAGGAACGTATGCGATTACGGTTCCGGTCATGGAATAACGGCCTTGGCTATCGGTCTGGGCGACCTGTCCCCAAAACGTTTTGAAAGTTCGTTTATTATTCACTTCAGAGGCTAAGTTCACTCCAATGAAGGAAACGCCCGAAGGATCTGTCGCGGCAATAAGGGCGGTGAAGTCCATGTGGACCTCCCAGCAGGCTCCTTGCAATGTCGTATCCGGACAGCTGTCTCGCCATTGAATGGCCGGTTCACTGTAAGAGATATTTGCGGTCTGTTTATTGATCGTGGGCGGCAGACAATCAAATCCCGAAGGGCAGGATGGAAATCCGCAAGTGGCGGTCGGCAATCCCGGAGTGGCTCCCGAGTCATACGTACAGGCACTTTCTGCTAGAGCAAAATGCGGTACTGCTAAGATGGCAAAGAAGATAGCGGCAAGAGTCTTTGCGTTCATAAAATCCCCCCCAAGAGTTCCCCTCGGGAGTTACTGTTCCCAATTTTCGCCCAATGAGCAATCAAAAAAGAGATTGGGACTGACTATTCCCTAGACACTTGTGTCAGAAAAATAACGGATTGCGAGAGAGCTCTCTTTTTGTCACAATGAGACATCGCGTCATGGTGAAACGCCTTTCATTTAGGCCTCTCCCGCCGTTGAATCTCCTACAAAAAAATATAGAATTTGCCGACAAAATCGTCGATGAATAGTGGGAAAGATGTATGTTGATACCCAGAGTTAAAATTTCCGAGGTTCTTAAATCTTTGGCCGCCCGGGACCAAGAGGAGCTTTCCTTGCTTCGACTCGTAGTGGAATGCGCTCAATCTTTGGCGCAGGCCACCATGATGGATCTCAGTCTCGGGGCGTTGGTCCCGGCCAACCACCGCAGTCAGCGCCTCTCGCTCTCTTCTGAATTTCAATCGATCGTGGAGCAGATTCCTGAAGACGGGAAGAGGTACTTACACGCTCTCATGGAAGCTCTGGACATCTACCAGTCGATCCATGGGCGCGCCCTCGTAGGACAGAGTCTCACCCTCAACGACGGAACGGTGACCGAGATTCGTCAGATTCGGGACATGTGCATGGAAGAAGGCCTTCGCTCGATGTATTGATTATCCC
Organism: uncultured delta proteobacterium; assembly: GCA_963778115.1. Lineage (GTDB taxonomy): Bacteria > Bdellovibrionota > FAC87 > UBA2466 > UBA2466 > JBBQIT01. The sequence continues at coordinate 190,207 of CAVZSV010000007.1, read as the reverse complement.
TTCGTTAATCTCTTGCTTATTGGCGCCGCTTGACCGGCGTGACCTAACTAAGCTATATCCTTGAAACATTATGAACGGCGAGTTGTTGGCTTTGGGAGTCATTCCGGCGAGAGCCGACTCGACCCGATTTCCCCTCAAAATTCTAGCGCCCATCGCGGGTAAAACTCTTGTCCAGCACGTCTGGGAAGCGGCTAAACGCTGTCGTTTATTGAGTGACGTTGTGGTTGCCACCGATAGCGATAAAATTATTGAGGTGGTGAACTCCTTTGGCGGAAATGCGGTCATGACCCCCAGCGAGTGTCCCAGCGGAAGCGACAGAGTTGCGATCGTTGCGAAAACGGCGTCGGCTTCGATCATCGTTAATTTGCAGGGGGATGAACCTTTGCTTTCGGCTGAAGCGGTTGATGAACTTGTGAACACGCTTCGGTCGGAGCCCCAATGGGGAATGGCGACACTGGTCGTTCGCAAACAAAGTGAGCAGGAGTTAAACGATTCTAATGTAGTGAAAGCTGTTTTTGACGAAAAGGGTAGGGCCCTTTACTTTTCTCGCTGTCCTTTGGCCTGGGATAGGGAGAACCGCTTTTACAAGCACATCGGAATTTACGCGTACCGGCGAGAAACCCTTCTCCAACTGTGTGAATGGGAGCCTTCGGCGTTGGAACGGAGCGAGAGGCTGGAACAGTTGCGCGCCCTGGAACACGGGGTTGCGATTAAAGTCATTCCGGTCAGTGGCGATACGATTGCCGTAGATGTTCCGGCTGACATTGCGCGCGTCGAAAATTATTTGAAATCAAAAAATCCGTCATCGAGCTTTTCTCAGGACGGGACCAAGAGGTAGAATGATCGAAATTTAGACAGAAGAACTTTATAAAGCCCAGGCAATGGCTAAGGACATCAGATAATGAAGAATAGGTACATTTTCGTGACCGGAGGAGTTCTCTCCTCATTAGGTAAAGGGTTATCCTCTGCTTCCATCGGTGCGCTGATGGAGAATAGGGGACTTAAAATTACCCTTATGAAGATGGATCCCTATCTGAATATCGATCCCGGAACCATGAATCCTTTCCAGCATGGTGAGGTTTTTGTAACAGAAGACGGAGCTGAGACCGATCTCGACTTGGGCCACTATGAGAGATTTACCAACGTCAATTTGAAGCGAGAAAATAGTATCACCGCGGGACAGGTATACGAGACGGTAATAGCCAAAGAGCGGCGCGGTGAGTACTTGGGAGGCACCGTTCAGGTCATCCCCCACATTACCGACGAAATTAAAGAGCGCATCCATCGTGTCTCTAAAGGTAAGGACCTCACCATTATTGAGATCGGTGGGACCGTGGGTGATATCGAATCTTTGCCGTTTTTAGAAGCGATTCGTCAGTTTCGCTCCGATGTGGGCGAAGAGAATGTGGTTTTTATCCACCTGACCTTAGTTCCTTATTTGGGTCTCAGCGGCGAGCTTAAAACAAAGCCAACCCAGCATAGTGTTCAAAAGCTTCGAGAGATTGGAATTCAACCCGATTTCTTGCTTTGCCGTACCGACCGGATTTTGCCTCCTGAGATTCGCTCCAAAATCGCTCTGTTTTGCAATATCAAAGCCGACAACGTGATTACGGCCAAAGACGTCAAGGACATCTATGAGGTACCGCTCGTGTTTTACGAACAAGGGCTGGACGAAAAAATTTGTAAGCGACTAGGGATGAGAACCCGCGCCCGCGGTTTGGATAAATGGGCAAAGATTGTAGATACGATCGCTTCTCCCAAATTTGGTCCGATTGAGATAGGTGTCGTGGGTAAGTACGTAGATCTTACTGAATCCTATAAGAGTGTTACGGAAGCGCTCGTTCATGGCGGAATAGCGAATCAGTGCAAAGTGTCGGTACGCTTTATCGACTCGGAAAAACTAGAAAAGGGAAATGTAGACGAAGTCCTGTCTTCAGTTTCTGGCATTCTGGTTCCTGGAGGTTTTGGAAATCGGGGAGTCGAAGGAAAGATCCGAGCCATTGAATACGCGCGGAAAAATAAGATCCCCTATTTTGGAATTTGTATCGGTTTGCAACTTGCCATCATTGAGTTCGCCAGGCATGTGTGCGGGCTCACCAAGGCAACGAGTCGAGAGTTTTCTAATACGGGTGAATTTGTCATCGATCTGATGGAAGAGCAGCGCCGGGTGGACAAGATCGGCGGCAGCATGAGGTTAGGGTCGTATGTGTGTAAGCTCACGCCCAACTCGCTAGTGGCCGAGACCTATCGGAAAGGCGAAATCACGGAGCGCCATCGCCATCGCTATGAAGTGAACAACCACTACCGCCAAATTTTATCGCAGAACGGACTTAGCATTTCGGGAATCAATCCTGAGCTGAATTTGGTGGAGATGATTGAGCTTGAAAACCATCCGTGGTTTTTGGGCTGCCAGTTTCATCCTGAATTCAAATCGAAACCGTTCTTGCCTCATCCTCTGTTTGTTGGCTTTGTAAAAGCTTCGCTTTCTTTTTCGCTGCAAAGAGGGAAGAAAAATCCAAAGACGGCGGTCCGTTCGGCTCGGGCAGCATTGAAATTAAAGTCTAGGAACTCTCGCGAAGCGAGAATTTAATCTCATCCTCAATCTTGTCTTTGCATTTATATCGAATTAAAGGAGCGCCTTCGGCGTTATTGGTCCATCCACCCCCTCCCAACCAGGTTGGTAAGAGGGGGAGCACTTTTTGTTCCGACGGTGAGGGAGTTTTACTTACCGGAAAAAAAAGCCCAGGCCTTTCGGCCCGGGCTTTCTAATTTTTTACCATAAAGGGTTATCAACCCTTAATGGCGCTATCGATCTTTTCTTTGAACTTCTCAAACGGTTGCGCCCCTTGCATGAGCGTTCCGTTGATGAGGAAAGAGGGGGTGGCTTGGATGCCTGCCTTCTCGGCCTCTTTCTTGCTCTTTTCGATGGCGTCTTGATACTTCTTCTTGCTGAAGCAATCATCAAACTTCGCCATATCGAGACCAATCGCTTTGGCGTGATCTTTCAAATCACTATCTTCAAGCTTCGTTTGGTTCTTAAAGAGAACATCGTGAAGTTCCCAGAACTTTCCTTGTTCGTTAGCACAGTGTCCCGCCAAAGCCGCTGGATTGGCACGCGGATGGGCTGGCAACGGCATATCCATGAATACGATGCGGACTTTGTCCGGACCATATTCTTTTTTAATCCGATCTACCGTGGGAATCGCTCGTGAACAGAAAGGACACTGGAAATCCGAAAATTCGACGATCGTAACCGGCGCTTTTGCATTTCCCCAGGTGGGGTAGCCATCGGTGTTAACCGTTACCTTCGGAGCCGTAGGCTCTTCGATCTTAAGCTTTACGTTGGCGGTGGCCTTAAGCTTATTCAAGTAAGCTTGGCGCCGGTCAAATTGTTTTCGATACTTCAAATACTCGCGGACGTCGTCTTTACGAATGCGAGGATCATTGAGGCTTAAACCCTTGGAGGTGAGGAACTCTTCGATGTCTTTGTCCTCCACCGTGTCAGGTCCACCGACCTCTTTTTGAACCAGCTGTTCGATGGGTAGATTTTGTTTCTTCGCTTCGGTCTCTAGCAACCGCTGTTCGATCACTTCATTGATCGCCTGCTCTTTGGTCCGAAAGAGTTCGTCTTCTAATTCAAATATACGGCTTTTTACTTGTCGGAAGGCTTCCGAAGCTCGGATCGATTTTCCGTTGTACTCTGCAACCACAGGATCGTCACCGCCCGATCTGCTGCCATTAATCAGCATCGTGCCTAGAATTCCGATCGCAAGTCCCGCGACGACGCAGATGGCATAGATGGCAAGATTTGAGTTGCCGGGGCTGCCAGTCGGTCCCGAGGGAGTTGAAGTTTCTGTCATGTGGATCTCCTTATAGTCAAAAACGAGAGGACAGCGTAGCCAGTTTTAGGCAGATTTGAAACCTTTTTTAACGTGCTCGGCCAGGACGAGTGCAATAGTTTCCCAATCTTGCGCAATTCCTTCCTGCGTCAGAGAGGTCACCTTTTCTTGGGCCACCCCGCAAGGATGGATGCCTTGAAAGTAGCGGGACTGATTCTCTAGGTAGATAGCGACTCCATTAGATGAGATCCCGTCGTGCAGCGCCATTCCAAAGGAAGCGATCTTGCCTTCACCCACATACACCCCAAAAGGGCGATCCTTCGTTTGGGGAGAAAGGCCTAAGGAAGTAAGTCCAGAGGCAACCCCGTGCCTGAGATCGTTCATTAATTGATATACGGCGCGTCGGTCGTAGCCTAAGCGCCGAACCGATACGATGGGATAGATTACAATCTGACCCGGTCCATGGTAGGTCCACTTTCCTCCACGGCTTGCGGAATGGACAGCCACCTGATGGTGTTGCAGTTGCGAATGGCGCCAGAGGAGATCATCTTGGTTCGCGAACAATCCGTGGGTGAAGGTCGACTGAGGTTCCGACAGGAGTAAATGGGCTTCCCCGGGCTCTTTCCTTACCCGCTCGATACATTCCTTTTGGATGGCTTCGAGACTGGTGAAAGGGACTCCCCTATGGATGCTAGTTTTCCATGTCACGACAGCCATGGAATGAAGTTAATCTTTTGCGAAGAGGGGGTCAATCTTCGGTAGCGATACCGCGGAGAGGAAACCGCAGCACATCGGGTAGTAGGAAACTTCGAAACTGTAAAAAGTAGGAGGCTAAGACGAGAATCTGTAACAGCGCGATACTGGCGTAAAAGAGGTTCAAAGTTCCTGCGAGCAGGAAAGAAGATTCGAATTGGCCGGAGAGGGTTAGTGCCAAGAGCAATAAGCCTATCCAACTCGCTTGGATGGCAGAACTCCATTTACCCAGCGACGAGGTTGATGCTTTTAGACAGGATCCTCGACTAAAACGTAGCATCGAATATCCGAAGCACTGAAGTAGAGTAATCGAAATCGAAAGGCCTAAAAACCACATCGGGCAGATTCCGTAATACATCAGTAAAGAGAAGAGACTTAACGCAAAGAGTTTATCCACTAAAGGATCGAGGAAAGCGCCGATATCGGAAACGACATTCCATTTACGGGCCAAATGGCCGTCGAAAAGATCGGTAGCTGCGGAAAAAATAAAAAGTATTATCGCTACCCCGCGATGCCCCTCAAGAAATTCATAAATGACCAGCGGGCAAAGCAATAGTCTTAGGATGGTTAGAAGCGTCGGGATAGTTCGTCGCAAAGTTATTTGTCCTGAGTAGAAGAAAAGTATTCGACTCGGTCGCGCTCTTTAAAGCCGCCGCCGGAATACAAAATGGCAACCGCACCATCTGACCCAAAATAGTCGACCACTTTAAGAAGGCCCTTAAAGCGCCCTGGTGCTAGTCCTAAAAGAGCGTGACTGTCAGGATCGTAAACGGGCTGGCTATCATCGAAGACTTTTAGAATCTGTCCCCGAGTTAACCCGGTCTGTTCTCCTGCATTAATATAATATCGACGTAAGTCTACTTTCGCAATTCTGCCACTCCAAGAAAGCTTATGCGCAAAAAGAGGAAGATCGGGCGTCACTTTATCGATGGCCCGCGACACTGCACTTTGCCCGTGCTCGCTATCGAAACTGGAGAGTGAGCGGTCATTGAGAAATTCCGTGTGCTCTTCGGACACCTGGGCCGTTCCTAGTTTCGAGAAGATTTCGCGCCCCGTGGCGGCGTCTATCAATTGAACGTGAACCGTGGCATCGACGGTATACTCTCGCATGCGAAAAAGACCCGCCTCTTCGCCTGCCTGACGAACGGCGACGTTTTGAATCGTGCCTAAAAGGATGCCTGAGATATTGTGGCTGCGCGCTGACGACAGGATTTGAGCGAGATCGTAATCGCCGACTTCGTTAAGAAACGTTTCGTTACCCTCCACATCTTTGGAAGGAACCAGAACCAAGCCATCGTCATCGTGAAAAGCTGAGGAGATTTTATCTGTGGCGTAATAGGCCAATGCATCTCCTCCTGTGTGGCTTTTGTTGATAAAGCGAAGGACCAATAATTTTTTCTTAGGTACGGGAATCGCGTCGGACGGAGCGGTGGCTACTTTGCTTATCGCCTCATCATCAACGGGAGTGATGAGGTTGCTGCAGGAGGATAAAAATAATACAGTGCAGAATAGAGCGCAAATACCGGCTGACGTTTTCACGTGAGCCTCCTTTGGGGGGTAGAGTAAGGGAAGAGAAACCGTCTATTCAGAGTATCTCACAACGAGGGACTTTGAATCAACGCGCACCGGCTTTAGATGAAAACCGGCAAAGTTTTCTTGAGCTAACCGTTGCGATAATTCCTGCGCGGATAAAGGAGAGAGCACCTGAAATCCCGCCACTTTGGGCTCGCTACGGTTAAGGACGGCCTGCACAATGAAATCTAACCGGCCCAGGGAAGCCTCTATCTGTTTGTAGGTTCGGTAGGAGTCTACTTGTTCGACGGTAAGGTCGTAGGAGCTACTGGTGAGCATGCCCGAGGAGACTAGTTCTTCAACGTCGCTTTGAAATTGTTCAATAGGCGTCCTAAGAACTGCGCGAATTTTTGTTTTGTCCGCCAGATCGGCCGCCGTTAAAATGAGGTCGTCGCTTCGTGACAAGAGCCTTCTGCCTTGCGTTAAGTTGTAAAAATACAAGTCCATCCGCATCCCACCGCAAGTCTTGCAAGGTTGGAACTGGACCCAAATACAGCTATTGCCTCCGGTCTGGTCGCGAAGGGTTTTGATATCGGTATCACTCATGGGGGGCTGCTTCAGTCCAAGGTGAGACAGGTCGGCGGTCCCGAGCCGGATGTTGACCTTCTGAAGCTTCGTGTTTACCTCGGCGAGAAGAGTTTGGGCCAGACTACTATCCTTAATCCGCTGCGAAGTATCGGTGATAGCGTAAGGAAGGTTGGGAACCGAGGAACTTAGGACTAAAAACGGGGTGAGGGAGCTACCTCGAGTTTTAACATCGAGCGTCCTTAGCCAACGTTTCAGTCCATCACTGTCCAAATTACCGACGACTTGCAATTGCGTGCGATCGGCGGTCCTGCCGACTTTGTAATCCAAGATGTATCTTTCAGCGAAGTCATGATTGATAAACTTTTCGACCGAGCTATAGCGGCTACCCAAGTAGTTTTGTAAGTACTCGCTAATCGCTTTGAGCTTGAGTCCCGCGATGAGCCCCGTTTGGGCGTCGGGATTTCCGCCTGGGTCAGGCGCGGTCTGGTTGAAAGTCACCCCATCGGCGAAGGTGGAAGCCTGAGATAGGAAGACTATCAACGATATCAACGAAATCGCTCTTATTTTGATTTTAGCGGAAATCGACACGGACATTCTCCTCTGCCCAAAGGGATTGAATATAGTTTACCGTTTCTCGTTTCAAAGGGACTACTTGTTTCATTCGCATCACTGTGGTCGCCTTTCCCTCCACATTAACATGAACGTAGACAGGCACTCCGCTTTTGTCGGCAACCGATTGGAGATAACTATTAAAGCGCGAAAGCTTTTCTGCGGGAATAAGGGCTTTATCCGGACCTGTCGGCAAATGTAAGTGGATCTCTCTGGCCAGCGCTTCGTAAGCATAGCGAAGGGGCAAAACCTTCGAGTGGCTCTTTTTGGACATCATCAGCTTATTGCCATTACCGCTGACTTCAACCGTCGCTCTCACCCAAAGGGGTTCTCCGCTTTTCCAAGTTGCTTCATTCTCGAGGAACATATCGGAGAAGACCACTGCTTCGATCTGGTCTGTCTTGTCTCCCAAAGTCACAAAGGCCATCCGGTCGCCCTTTTTGGTGATGATCTCTCGAAGGGCTATGACGTCGGCCCCGATAAAAACCTCTTTGCTGGAGCCCGTGCGAAAGCAGTCGCCTATGGTTCCTGTGGTATAGCGAGAAAGTTCCTTGTCGAAATCGTCCAAGGGATGGCCCGTTACGAAAAATCCTACGGTGTCTTTCTCATATTTGAGTTCCGTAAGCCTGGGCCACGGCTTTTCGGTAGGATAAGCCACCTTACGAACGGAAAAGCTGGAGTCGTCGAGGCCGAATATATCAGCGAAGCTGTTTTGCTTATCATCGCGGATCTTCTGTTGAGCGGTTCCTAATTCCAAAGCTTCGTCTATCGCCTTAAAGAGGCTAGCGCGGTTAGCGCCAAAGCTATCGAGAGCTCCCGCTTTGACGAAGGCCTCCAGCACTCGCTTATTGGTGGTTCTGGTACTGGAGCGTGCACAAAGATCCCACAAGTCAGAAAAGGGTCCTCCCTTTTTGCGAGCCTCCAGAACCGAGTCGATAGCGATCTGGCCCACTCCTTTAACGGCACCTAGTCCAAAACGAATCTGCTTCTCTGAAACTACCGTGAAATCGGTTTCGGACTCATTAATATCGGGAGCAATAATTTCTATCCCGTGTCTTACGGCGTCGGCAATGTACTTTGTTATCTTTTCCGTGTTTTCACGTTCTATCGAAAGCAGAGTGGCAAAAAATTCAACCGTATAGTGAGTTTTGAGATAGGCCGTATGAACGGTTACCAAAGAATAGGCAGCCGCATGAGATTTGTTAAATCCATAGCCCGCAAACTTTTCCATCAGATCGAAAATTTTTTCGGCCTTAACTTTATCGTAGTTGTTCTTAAGCGCGCCTTCCAAGAAAACGGCTTTTTGCTTTGCCATCTCCTCGGCCTTTTTCTTACCCATGGCTCGACGTAAAAGGTCGGCACCACCCGCGGTGTAACTAGCAAGCTTCATCGAGATCTGCTGTACCTGCTCCTGATAGACGATAACACCGTATGTCTCCTGCAGAATGGGTATCAAATCGTCGAATTCGTACGTAATGGAGACCTCTCCATTCTTACGAGCGATGAAGTCATCTAGCATGCCGCTACCCATGGGCCCTGGGCGGTATAAAGCGTTGATAGCGACAATATCTCCGAAAACGGAGGGCCTAAGTCTACGCATTAAATCTTGCATGCCCGAACTTTCCATTTGGAATATGCCGAAGGTATCCCCTTTGGCGAGCAGTTCGTACATGGGTTTGTCGGTCAGTGGGATATGAGACAACCGAAAATTGGCTTCGGGATGGCGCAGGTTCACGAGCTTTTCGGCGTGCTCCAAGAAGGTCAGCGTCTTTAGTCCCAGAAAGTCGAATTTAATGAGGCCAATCTTATCGGCATTGTTCATGTCGAATTGAATGACCATTTCGTCATTCTTACCGCGATAAAGGGCGACGTGTTCCACCATCGGACGGTTGGAGATAACTAGTCCTGCCGCATGAATGGAAGCATGTCTTGAAAGGCCTTCTAGCGATTGGCAAATCTTTATCAGTTCCGCGATGTGGGGGTCTTTATCGACCAGTTGTTTCAGTCTTGGCTCTTGGGCTAAAGCCTCTTCGATCGTGATGTTTAAGGTCTCCGGAACGAGCATGGCAATTCGAGCTACGTCGGGGACTGGCATTCCAAAGACGCGACCGACGTCACGAATGACACCCCGAGCTTGGAGCTTTCCAAAGGTGATAATTTGCGCGACACAATCCTTGCCGTACTTTTGAGAAACGTACTCGATCACCTTGTCCCGCTTATCCATGCAGAAATCGATGTCAAAGTCGGGAAGACTTACGCGTTCGGGATTAAGGAACCGCTCAAAAAGAAGTTGATGTTCCAAGGGGTCGAGTTCGGTAATGCGAAGCACATATGCCACAAGACTCCCTGCTCCGGATCCGCGACCGGGGCCTACAGGGATATCGTGATCTTTGGCGTACTTAATGAAATCCGACACGATGAGAAAGTATCCGGTGAATCCCATCTCGTTGATAACACCGAGTTCCCGCTCCAGCCGGGCGTTATATTTCGCCTTATCCTCGTCTGAAAATACCTTTTGAAGCATTTCAGACGTTTCTTGAAGTCGCCTTTCTAATCCTTCTCGAGAAAGTTCGTTGAGGTAGTCGACCGGAGTCTTTCCCTGAGGAGGATCAAACTTAGGGTAGTGGTAAATCTTCTTTCCGCGCTCGTCGTTAAACTGGAATTCAAAATTGCATTGCTTGGCGATCTCCATGGTGTTGGAAATGGCCTCGGGGCAGAAGGAGAACTCCTCTTTCATCGTGGACTGAGGTTTGAAATAAAATTCGTCAGTCTTGAGGTTGGATCGGTCCATCGACTCCATCTGTTTTCCGGTTTGGATACAAAGCAAGACCTCTTGGCTGAAAGCGTCCTCTTTCTTGATGTAATGGCAATCGGCCGTTGCGATCAAAGGCACCTTCCACTTGGAAGCCAACTCTTGAAATCGCTGGTTGATAACCATCTGCTGAGGCAGACCGTTCTGTTCTATCTCCAAATAAAAGCGCCCGGGAAAGATCTTAAGATAGCTTTCCAGGGCTGCCTGAGCGCGATCCATGTCACCCAACAGACTTAAATGGGCCACCTCTCCTTTCATGCAGGCGGAGGTCGCAATAAGCCCCTCGGAGTATTTGGCCAACACCTCTTTGTCGATGCGAGGGCGGTAATAAAAGCCTTCGAGATATCCTATGCTGACCAATTTGCAGAGGTTGCGGTAGCCGATTTCGTTCATGCACAGCAGATTGAGGTGATGCATGCCGGACCGGCAGGTGGCGTAAGGAGCCACTTCATCATCATTCGCGAAACCGGCCTGTTTGATGAGCCGACTTCCCGGGGCCATATAGACTTCACAGCCCAGGATGGGTTTTATCCCGTGCTCTTTGGCTTTGGTGTAAAAATCAAGAGCGCCAAACATGTTGCCGTGATCGGTAATGGCCACAGCATCCATCTTATCGGCGACGGCGGCTTCAAAAAGATCGTCTAGGCGGATCGCTCCGTCTAATAAGCTGTACTGTGTGTGAAGATGAAGATGTGTAAAATCGGCATTCAAAGCAATTGCCTCGGGGACACCCTACTCCCCCTAATTATTGAATGAGGGTGCCGATGCGTTCCGGGCGAATTCGCCAATTCCAGCTCGAAAACCAAATGAACATCGCGCGGCCCTTAAGATAACTCATTGGAACAAAGCCCCAGAACCTGCTGTCGTAGCTATTATCCCGGTTGTCTCCCATGGCGAAAAACTCGTCTTCAGGAACGGTCACATCGCGAAAGGGCATGTACTCCTCTTCGCGAAAACTTCGCTGCTTTGGGGCCTGATTCTCCAATATCATGTAATGCTTTACGTTATCCAGGTTTTCAATAAAAAGTGTTCTCTCATCCTTTTGTTCTAAGTCTTGCATGAGGGCGCGATCTTTCTGCTCGGTCTCCTGGATGGCCTTGCCGTTCACGAAGAGCTGTCCATCGTGATAGTCCAGTTTATCTCCGGGAAGAGCAACGACGCGTTTCACAAAGGTAATACTGGTATCCTTGGGATTCTTGAAAAGGATGACGTCTCCGCGTCGGATCTTTCCGGTTTTTAAAAGAACCCAATCCGTAAAGGGAAACCGAACATCGTAAGCGCACTTTAGCGCGTAGAGTCTGTCGCCGGGTTTCAAAGTCGGCTCCATGGAGCCTGTGGGAACCACATAGGGCTCCACTACGGTCCATCTCAGAGCAAAGAGTAAAACGACGAGATAGATAAGAGGGAGACTCTGCTTCAAATAATTTTCTTTTTTTGCGTCCGAGGTTGGTTGGCTCATGGTTAGTTTAAATTTCCTTAATTATCCGATAGGTGGTTTCGATGTCTTCGGGACGAATATCTAAATGCGTTACCGCTCGCACCCGATTTTCCTCTATGTGAGAAAAGCGAACACCAGACGCTTCGCACTTAGCTAAAAAACTTTCGACAGGTACCTGGGGCGAGTTCCAGCGGAAAAAAACCATATTGGTGGCACCTTCATGCTTTTCCACTTCAAGGGACTTGATGCCACTCAAGACCTCCGCTAGCCGTTTGGCTTTGGCATGATCTTCGACAAGCCTGTCCACATTATTTTGAAGGGCGTACAGACCTGCCGCGGCTAGCATTCCGCTCTGACGCATGGCTCCTCCCATTAGCTGTTTCAGCCTTCGCACTTGGGTCCAGCGCGATTTATCAAAACCTAATACCGCCCCCACCGGACAGCCGAGCCCCTTGGAAAGACAGACGGTTGCCGTATCAAAAGGTGACGAGATCCGTTTGGGAGGGATGGCTAAAGCGATCGCGGCGTTGAAAAGTCTGGATCCATCTAAGTGAAGGGAGATCTTAAGTGATTTGGCGGTAGCTACGACTTCATCGAGAAGAGCAAGGGGCCACGCTAAACCTCCACCCATGTTGCTCGTGTTCTCTATCGAGAGCAGTCGGGAACGTGAGTCGTGCGGACTTGAGTCGGAGCGAAACGCCTTTTTGACGTCCTCACCGGAGAATAGGCCGGTTTGCCCTCTGATGGAGCGTGTCATTACCCCCGAATGAACCGCCGGGCCTCCTCCTTCGGAAGTAAAAATATGGGCTATCTCAGAAGCAATGATTTCATCGCCTGGATTAGTTAATAGACGAATCGCTATCTGATTGGCCATGGTGGCCGAGGGAAAAAAAAGGGCCGAAGACATTCCCAGAGTTTCCGCTAAGAGTTCTTCCAGCTTTCGTGTGGTGGGATCTTCTCCTTTTTGTTCGTCTCCCACTTCAGCTTCGCACATGGCTTTTCTCATTCCGGCCGATGGCTTAGTGAGCGTATCGCTATAAAAATCGATGCCTTTGAACATTGGCCGCGATGATACGCTGCCCCCCTTCCAAATTCAACCGGCCCCCTACAAAAAGGTACGGCCTACCTTTCTGTGGTCCTACAAGAAGGTAGGCCGTACCTTTTTGTAGGGATGCCCGCCTTGAAAACGTAGGGTGGCGGCGGTATGGTTAGCGCCGTATTTTTATCCTTACGAGGTGCGCATGGCCGACGAATATCGCGTAGAAAAAGATTCCATGGGGGAGATGAAAATCCCGGCGAAATATCTCTATGGGGCTACTACCCAAAGGGCCGTGGATAATTTTCCAGTCAGCGGCTTGAGATTTGGTCGAGACTTCATTCGAGTGCTGGGGCTTATCAAGGTCGCTTGCGCCGAAGTGAACCAAAAATTAGGAAAGCTTGACCCGAAGCTTGCGGCCGGTGTGATTCAATCCTCCACCGCCATTGCCGAGGGAAAATACGACGACCATTTTGTGCTCGATATTTTTCAAACGGGATCGGGCACCAGCACCAACATGAACTTCAACGAAGTGGCGGCCAACGTCGCTAACTTGGCCCTGGGTGGTTCGGTAGGTAGCAAAAAGCCCATCCATCCTAACGATCATGTGAATATGGGACAGTCGAGCAACGATATTATTCCCACCGCTATTCATGTGGCGGCCGCCGTAGCCGTGACGGAGAAGTTATTACCGGCTTTGAAAAAATTAGAGGCCACCTTTCAGAAAAAGGTCGATGAATTTAAGGACATCGTAAAGACCGGCCGAACGCACCTTCAAGACGCCACCCCGATTTTGCTAGGGCAGGAGTTTTCCGGTTACCAAGCTCAAGTTAAATATTCGCGCGAACGCATCGAGCGCACTTTACCTTCCTTATATGAGTTAGCCGTGGGAGGAACGGCGGTCGGTACCGGAATCAATACCGACGCCCAGTTCGGCAAGTTGGTATCGGAAAATTTATCGAAGAAACTCAAACTAGCTTTCAAAGAGGCCGACAACCATTTCGAGGCACAAAGCTCTAAAGACGCTTGCGTTGAGTTGAGCGGGGCATTGAAAGCCGCAGCGGTGGCCCTTACCAAAGTCGCTAACGACGTTCGTTGGCTTTCTAGCGGACCCCGTTGCGGGCTATCGGAAATTATTTTGCCTCCGGTCCAACCAGGTAGCAGCATTATGCCGGGCAAAGTAAATCCGGTAATTCCTGAATCTTTGCTGCAAGTCTGTGCTCAGGTCATCGGCAATGACGTTGCCATTTCCGTCGGCGGCATGTCGGGAAGTTTTGAGCTCAATGTCATGATGCCGATGATTGCTCATAATCTTTTGCAATCGATTTCAATTTTATCGGGTGCCGTCACCATATTTGAAGAAAAGTGCGTTCGCGGCATTCAGGCCAATCGCCAAAAGATTGATGAGACGATCGAAAGAGGCCTCATGCTGGCTACCGCTCTTGCACCCGCCGTGGGTTACGACAAGGCGGCTGAGATCTCGAAAAAGGCATTTGCGGAAAATAAGACGATCCGAGAAGTCGCTTCTTCCGTGGCCGATCTAAGCAAGGCCCAACTGGATGAACTCCTAGATCCCAAAAAAATGGTGATTCCCGGGGCCGGCGGGGGCGGGGAGTGAGGCTAGGGACATTTCAAGTAAATGCGGTCGAAACTGGCAGATTTCGCCTCGATGGAGGCGCTATGTTTGGGGTGGTTCCCAAGGTCCTTTGGGAGAAAACGAATCCAGCCGACGAAAAAAATCGTATTACGATGGCCTTGCGTTCGCTTTTGATTCGCGGGGAGGGGCGGACCATCTTGGTGGACTGTGGGGCGGGGACCAAATGGAGCGACAAGCTCATCGACATCTATGCCATCGATCATTCTCAATATGATATCGACACTTCCCTGGCAGCCTTAGGAATTCATCGTGATCAAGTGACCGATGTAGTGTTAACGCATCTGCATTTCGATCATGTCGGAGGAGCGACCCGTTATAATGAACAACGGGAGGTGGTTTTAAGTTTTCCCAATGCAACTTATTACGTTCAAGAGGAAAATTTAAGCCACGCCCATGCGCCTAGCGAAAAAGATCGCGCAAGTTTCATTGATAGCACGATTGCCCCTCTACAACAGAGCGGGAGAATTAAGAGCTTAAAAGGAGATTCCGAAATCGTGCCGGGGGTGAAAATACTAGTGAATCACGGCCACACTCCGGGACAAAACCTTGTCACCGTGACGGGCGACAATAAAACAGTTCTCTTCTGCGGAGATACCATCCCGACGGCGAGCCACATTCCGGTTCCCTACGTGATGGGATTTGATCTCTATCCGATGACTACTATCCAAGAGAAGAAGAAACTTTTGCAGAAGGCCGTGGAAGAGGACTGGATCCTATGCTTCGCGCATGACCCCGTCACCGCGGCTTGCACCGTCCGTCTGTTCGACGGAAAGTTCAGCCGCGGTAACGACGTCGAACTGTAAATTACTCAGCATTAACTAGGCGCGCTTGCCAACCGTAATTTTCTTAGCCGCTAAATAGTGACAGGTAACTTTAGTTCTTGCTGTCCGAGCTATTGTTCCAGTCACTGTTGAACAGAGCCATGTAGTGTTGGTTGACGTCGGCGCAGTCGATGACGACGGCGGCTTCCCGATTGTGTTCTACTGAGTTTTCGTCCCAGTTGATCGAGCTAATCAGAGTTTGGTTCCCGTCGACCAAGACACCTTTATTGTGGATGTAGTCGACACCCATGGCTTTGACATCGGCGGTGCGCGCTTCCACTTGAAGGCTATCGGATTTGGCTTCGTCATTTAGCTGGTTGACGACCTGAAGATTCTTGCTCTTGGCGGCGCTCGTTCCAAATACCGTGTCGTCATTAAGTAATACGCGAATCTGGACTCCTCGTTTGGCTGCTGCAAGAACAGCGGTGTAAAGGGGAGACACCTTCTCCTCTTTCGCCCAACCAGGGGCGAAGGTCATAAGCTCAATGTCGATGGTCGTCTTGGCATTGTTAAGTAGATCGGTAAGGCCTTGCATGCTCGAGTCTGGAGAGGTCACTCGGGCAACTCCCGTGGCATCAAATCCAGGGAGAGCGTCCATCAAGGAACTGTCTCCGCCCGTGGAAGGAGGAAGCATGTGGTTCATGAAATTACCGAGAGCAGCCACTCCGATTTGCTCTATTCTCGCTTTGTTGTCGGTAAGCTCCTCGACATCTCCGTAACTTGTATCGGAGTCGGTCATGAAAATAGATTGGTATTGCTTCACTAACGAATCATCATTGATGAAGACTTCCCAACCACGATTTCCCAATTTCCCTGCTGCGGGATTTCCCGTGGGGGAATAATTTTCGGATCCGACCAAAAGCTGCTTCTCATCGATAATGGCATATTTTGCATGATCGTAACGGTAGCGGCGTTTCGTGCTCTTTGCCGTTTTGGATGCTTTGGAGGTCATCAAATAAAAGTGCCCATTGCCGGAAGTATTGATGGCGTCAACCAATTTGGTTTGGGTGGATTTTTCTTCTTTGGTAAGTCCTCCCACCGGTTGTCCCTCTTCTAAAATCTGAACTTCAACACCCGCATTGATGCGATCCAGAAGAGCCGAAGTGATTTCATCTGAATCTAACTCGTAGGCATTGAGGTAGATGCTTTTGCCGGCAGCTTTGATCGCCGCCAACGTCATTTCGAGATTATCGCCAGGAGCCTCAGCCACTTTTACCGGTACTGCTGTTGTAAAAGAAGCGAAGGTCAGACCGACGACGGTGAATACACGAATACAGTTCAATTTAATTGAGTTCATTTTAAAGTGGCCCCCCAGGTGCACATTGTACTAAGTGAGGGCCCGTGTTCAACAAACTACATATAGGGCAGAGTATGTTAATCACGATTTTATCGTCGATAATAACGCGAAGCGCACGCATGCCGTGTCATCTGATTTTTTTAGGCAGTTCGGGCAATTGGGAGTGGCACCGAGTGTTAACACGAAGCGAAAACGCGGTGCTCTTCAAGACGACTTAATTATTTAATTATTGTTAGGCATCCGTTGGCCAGGTGCGATAAAGTCGCTCCAAGAGCTGAACCATGGGGAATCAAACCGAAATTAAGATAAAAGGCGTTCTCGCCGTTCTCATTGACGACGATATTTTAGTTCGTGAAGCGTGGTTGATGCGGGCTCGTCGTAGCCAGGTATCGATCGAAGTGTTCGAGACGGTAGAATCTTTTAAGGAAGTTATTTCCCGCTTTCCCTTTTCCCTTCCCATTTTTATCGACTCAAATTTAGGAGGCGGCGTAAAGGGCGAAGTCTTTGCAAAAGAACTTTCGCAGCTTGGCTTTACCGAACTCTATTTAGCGACGGGATATCCCGCCTCTTCTTTTAAACCCATGAATTGGATCAAAGGCATCGTAACCAAAGATCCTCCCCAATGGCTCTTCTCTTAGGGTTAAGGCGCTACTATCCAATCGGCGAAATTATCGAGAAGAGGAATGTACTTCGAAACATCCACATGCCAGTGATCGGCCGCGGTAAAGGTAGGCCCCTGATATTCGGGAGGAAGGGCCGTGCGAAGCGCATTGAACCGGGCAATGTGAGGGGCCCCGCTTTCCTCGGCCGCGAAATAGGCGGCGATGGCCTGTGCTTGCTTGGCGGCGATAGGCCAAGAGCCTTGGGCCACCGGCGTTTCGGACATGAAGGTGAGCCCAGGTTCGGTAGGATGAAAAAGATGCAAGGGTAGTCTGGTATCGGGGTCTTCTAGATTTGCTATCTCGGGCGCAAGAAAAGAGAAGCTTCTCGTATAGCCCGTGGCGAAAATAACCCGAGTTATTTTGTCACTTTCGTTGCCAGCACTGTAGCGAGCGACCCCGTCTTCCAGTCCTACCAGTTCCGGACGGAGCTGGACGGCGCCACTAAGGATGGCTTTGACGATTCCGCGATCGGAGACAGGCAGCTTTTCGAGCAAGTCATGATCTGGCCAAGGAAATCCTAAGCGAGTAGGGCTTCCCACGTAGTAACGTTGCAGACGATGGAATACCCACATCTCTAACCCATGTAACCAGGGGGGAAGCTGAGGACCACTTTGAACAAACGCGTCAGCGGGAGTCTTTCCAATCCTGAGGGGAACGATCCAGGGAGAGGATCTTACGGCGACATACGTGTTTGCCGCTACCTTACTTACCTCGGTAGCGATCTCAGCTCCCGAGTTACCGAATCCAACAATCAGAACATTCTGTCCTTCAAGACCAGTGGGATTTCGATAATCGGAGGAGTGGATGGGGTTTAATCCGGCTCTCGCGGCTTGCTCCCACAGCGCTTTGGGAATAAGACGATTCTTCTTTAGATTTTTACCTGAAGCTACGACTAATCCCCGATATTCAGTGGTCTGCATCTTTTGATTGGAACCGTGGTGCTCGAACAGTGTTACCGACCAAGTTCCCCGAGGAGTCGGGGCGGCGCGTACCACTTCGGTTCTAAAGGAAATATATTTGGAGAGATCTTTGGCGAGACAAAAGTGCCTAAGGTAGGTCAACGCATCGGCGCGCAAAATATACCGAGGTGGTCCTTCCCAGGGAATTCCCAGTGACGTGGTTGTGGTCGAGGAGTTGGTCTGTAGAGAATCATAGGCCGGACTTTGCGGATTAGAGTCATCCCAGACACCCCCAATTCGGCTATGGGCTTCGGCGATCATAAAGGGGATTGCGCGACTTTTTAGAGCGGCAGCCGCCGCCAAACCAAACGGGCCAGCGCCGATAACCAAGACTTTCTTCGATTTATCTAAGCGGGGAAGGATTAGTGGTTCGGGGGAAGTCTCTTGAGCGATCCAGGCGGAGAAATCCGCTAGGCTTTCGACTTTGATTCCACAGCGGGATCGTGTTGCCGAGAAGGACTCTGAAGGAGAGAGCGGCAGTGAAATCGAGAGAAAAACCAGCAGTAGCGTGCGCATAGGGACGCTAGACGTAATGGAGAACCGCCGAAAGATCAAGGCGGAAAGCGAGTATTACCCTTTTGGATAGGATGAGATTATTCGAGGATGAAAAACTCGACTCTTCGATTCAAAGCGCGTCCGGTTTCCGTGGCATTACTGGCACGAGGCTTACGCTTACCGTAACCTTGGGTCATCAGCGTGTCTTCGGGAACCCCTTTGTTGACCAGATACCTCTTAACCGTATTGGCGCGATCGAGCGAGAGTTTGATGTTGTAGTCTTCGGTGGCGCTTGAGTCAGTATGGCCGATAATCAGAAGCTTTCGGATCTTGTTGTCCTTAATCACTTGGGCGATCTGATCCAGCAGATGGGTGCTGTCCGCGGCGAGTTCCGAGCTTCCGATCTTAAAATTGATGTTCTTTTTGATGATGAATTTGCGATCGACAACGTTCACATCCTGAGTAGTCAGATAGTGTTTTCGCTCCGTTTGGGAGAGACCGAACGTGTAACTGAGTTGTCCGATAATTTCGTATCCCGGCGAGAAGGGAACTCCAATCGCTACTCCGCGTCCGATGCCGATGTCACCCCCGATGAGTACGGCCAAGCCTTTATTAGTGAGCGGAGTGATTCTGGTTCCAAGGCTTACTTTAGAAGGGTTACTTCCGAAGCTCAGTCCGCTCCCCGCCTCAACGTTGTCAGAAAGTTCCATGAAGGGAATAAAGTCACCCACCCGATATTCGGCTGCGATTCCGAAAGTGATAGTGTCGAACCGGCTAAAATCGAAAAAGGTTTCCGGAGCAATCGAAATAGGGGCCGTGCCTCTAATTTGTGCGAAGTGGTACATCAAGTTAGCATGCAGGTAGAGCGGGATGGCTAGTGAGGGGTAGAACGAGTAGGTAAACGCGCCTCCGAATCCTGCACTTACCGTATTGCCCGCCGGCGCTAAATTATTAAAATTCGATGATATGAGGACGTCGACAATGGGGGCGATGGCCACACTGGGACTCAGCGGGAAAGAATACATTCCCGAAAAGGTCATGTCTCCCAAAGAGGAGATGAGTTGCTGGGGCTGGCCAAATGTCGTCGAGGAGTTGTGCCTCATGACACCGATAGTGAGATCTTTTATCGGAGCGTAGGCCACAAAAAGGCTTTCCGCGATTGTCTGAGCCTGGCCGCCGGTTCCCAGCCCCGCAAAGTAAGGAGCATCGGAAACGGAATAAAAGTTTCCTCCGATTCCGAAGGTCAAGGCTCCTTCGGGAAGGCTTTCGGCCGATCTCAGTCTAAAAATTCCAGCAAGACCGTAATTAGACGGATAGATCCTCTCGGAACGAAAGGAGGACTCAACCGCATAACTTTCCTCCTCGCCCGGAGTGGTTTGCGTCTCTTCGATAGCTTTGTTGCGAGGAGTGGTATCCGGCGGCGGGGCCACTGATGGTTTGGAGGCCGAGTGAGTGGTGCTCGATTTAGCGGGAGAATCGATGTCGGGAAGCTTCGAGGAATCTGCGGCGAATAGAGCCAGGCTTGCCCACGAAGCGAAGAGAATTATGAAGCTTATGACAAAGTGTTTTTTCAAGGATGGTGGAGGGAAGTTTTCTAGCGTTTGGGATTACTTAACTATTTTAACAGACTAGTAAGCACGCACCTAAACCAAATTTGATGATTTCGCCCCAATCTAACTCGACGCGTAAAAAATAGTTATAATGGGAGGGTATGAGGAGGCCATGACTTTCACTCTTCCCAGAATCGCTGCGGTTTCGCTGGCACTCGTGGGGACACTTATGTCCGCCTTCTTTCTTTGGGGATTGCGCAACCTCTCCATGGATAGGAACCCGATGGCACTTAAAGAAGGGCGAGCTATTACGGCGATCGCTCAGGGGAAGCCCACGGATTCATTGACTCCGACGTTAGTAAGTCTGGAAGGCATTCTGACCGACGTCCGTTCGAACGACACGTCGCGGATCCATTCTTTAAACTTAAAAATGGAGTTGGAACTCTTTGACGAAGACGGCAGATCCACCATTGAGCGTAGTGAAGCGGGTCTTAAGGACGTAGTCATCGGAACGATTCGAGCAGAATCGCTAGATCGGCTGAACACCCTTTCCGGTAAGCTTTATTTCAAAGAGCGATTAATCTCGCGAATGAATACCTTCCTTCACAGTCCCATTGTTAGGGACATCCACTTCGCCTCTTTCTTCCTTCAATAACCATTGTTTACAGCTTCCAATCCTCGCAGTAGGGTAGCGGGCTATGGCAGTTAAGCGACGAGCAAAGATAGTCTGTACGATTGGCCCGGCGGTCGAATCCAAGGAGATGTTACGAAGGTTAGCGGATGAGGGTATGGATGTCGCCCGGCTAAACTTCTCGCATGGAAATCACGCTAACTTCTCAAGAATCATACAAGAACTGAGAGCTATCGAGCTTTCCATTGGAAGGCCCATCGGCATCATGGGAGACATCCAAGGCCCTAAGATGCGTGTTGCGAAACTAAAGGGCGGGCAGATCGAACTTAAGACGGACGATGAGGTCTATGTCACCTCTGACCCTATCGAAGGGGGCGTCGTCGACGGTCGGATCACCATTCCCATCGGTTATCGTGATTTCGTCAAGGATGTGGGGCCGGGGTACACGGTACTCTTGGATGACGGCTTACTGGCCTTTCGAGTCCTGGAGCGGCAGGGAAACTATCTAAAGTGTCGAGTCATCGACGGCGGAACTCTCTATAATAATAAGGGGGTCAACGTTCCCGAAGCTTCGTTTTCCACTCCTAGTATTACCGAGCAAGATTACGACGATATTCTTTTTTGTCTGGACCAAGGTGTCGATTTTATAGCGATGTCTTTTGTAAGAACCGCTCAAGAGGTCCGACATCTCAAACATTTTATCGAATCGAGAAATAAGCGCACGATGGTCTTGGCTAAGATCGAAAAACGAGACGCGCTGACTCATCTAGAAGAGATCATCGACGCTTCCGATGGTATTTTGGTAGCGCGTGGCGATCTTGCCGTCGAAGTGGGTAATGAGCGCGTGCCCGTGATGCAGAAGAAAATTGTGCGTAAGAGTAATCTGCGAGGGAAGGTCGTCATTATCGCCACCCAGATGCTTATGTCCATGATCGAAAACCCCAGACCTTCTCGTGCCGAAGCTTCGGATGTCGCTAATGCCGTTGTCGACGGTGCCGACGCGCTTATGCTTTCCAACGAAACGACGATCGGAAAGTATCCTTTGGAAACCGTTCAGATGATGAGTCGCATCATTTCCGAGATGGAGTCTGAAGCGTTGGTACAGCCCATCCTTTTCAACGAATGGCAGTTATCGACGAGTGGGGCTCTTGCGATCGCGCTCTTGCAAAGCGCAGTGCGTCTAGCTTCTATCTTGGCGGCCCGCTCCATGGTCGTAATTACCCAATCGGGAAGTTCGGCAACGCTAGTGGCCAAGTGCAGGCCTAAGAATCGGGTGATCGCTATCACGGGAAGTCTTGAAACCTATCGCCAGCTTTCCTTGAATTGGGGGGTAGAGCCCCTATTCATGGAAGACATGGAAGCGTTAATTGCGCAGACCGCCGTCTTCGAAGCCATAGGCCAGCGACTTCTGGGTTTGAATCTTTGTGGAACAGGCGATAGAATAGTAATAACTGCAGGACTTCCGCGTTTGGCCCACGGCTCAACCAACACAATCAAAGTTCATCAGATTTAATCGGCGAACCATCGCCCGAAGTCGTGCCGTTATTTTTGCCAGACCCTTCAGTAAAACCTTATTCCAAAGTAATCCCTCTTCTGTCGGTTTGACTTCACATGAATAACGCTCAAAATTCTTATGTATACTTTGTTCGGCTGCCTCTCCTCATTGGGTTGGTGAGCCTTTGTCTAATGGGAATTTTTTCTAGGCGCGGTTTACTCGATCTTCGTCGCATGCGCCGCCAGAACCAAGAAGTGCAAAGCCGTTTGGACCAAGCCATGGGAAGCCGCCAGCTACTTCAGCGGCAGTTGGAAGTCTTTAGATCTAATCCCATGGAACAGGAACGAATGGTTCGCCAGTCTCTAGGATACGTTCGAAAAAACGAAACCGTTGTTGAGTTCGATTAGAGGATCTTCATGCAAAGATTTAAAGTCTATTCTCCGACACGCGTAGATCTGGCCGGCGGTACTTTGGATATTTGGCCGCTCTATTGTCTTTCCGGTGAGGCAAAAACGATTAATGTCGCCCTTAACCTTTCGGCGATAGCCCAGTTTGAGGTAACGCCTTCAACGGCTTTTAAAATCGAAATCCAGTCGACAGGAATCGAAACCCATCGGTTTGAAGCTCCTCTCGATCGCAAAGAGATTCAAAAGTTACCCGCCTCCCTTCAATTTCCCGTTTACGTCGTGAGCACCTATCTCTCGTCGAAATCCGAACTTCCTCCGATAGAAATTCATATGTCGCTCCGATCGGAAGCCCCTGTTCGTAGTGGATTGGGAGGATCTTCGGCTCTTTGTGTAGCCATCGTACGAGGCATGGCCAGAGTTTTCGATGATTTCACGGAGCAGGGTTGGCAATGGCAAATGTTGAATTGGGTTAAAGACTGTGAAGCTGGTTTTCTAAGAATTCCCACGGGCACCCAAGATTATTTGGCGTCACTTTTTGGCGGGCTTAAGTGTTACGTCTCTCGTATCGGTGGAATTGAAGCGGTCAAATATCCCGACGGGGTGCTCGAAGCGCTTTCCGAGCGGATGGTCGTTCTTTTTTCCGGCGAGATGCACAGTAGTGGACTTTCCAATTGGGAGCTCACCAAACAAGCTATTGGAGGAGACAAAGGCATTTTAAACGGATTGGAGAAAATTCGATTACTAGCCGATCAACTTGATCAGGAGTTGAGAGGACACCTCAGCTGGAAACATATCGGACAATATTTAACCGAAGAGTGGAATATTCGACGAGACACCCTTCATGTTGAAACGAAGCGATTAGAAGAGATCTTAGAATTTCTCCACAGTAAAAAAGTGTATGGAGCGAAAGTTTGCGGAGCGGCTCAGGGCGGCAGTATCATTGCCCTGGTGGAAGCTTCTCATAAAGCGGCTTTAAGTAAGGCGTGTCAGCAGGCCGGAATCGATGTTTTGTCGGCTTTAGCAAACCCTTCTGCCGTGACCGCGACGGAATACTAATGCAGAGCATTGCGATCTGCAAGTGTTTGATTCCTCACCCTAAAAACTAAAACTTACCTTCCTGTAAAATCAGCATTGACGCGCGTCAGCCATTTCGTTATCCAGAAATCAAGGCAGCAACTAAGAAAATCTGGGGAAAGAAGACCCGCAAGGGGCTTCAAGCACCATCGGCTGGTGTCCTGATCGTATCTTCCGCAAGTCTGGGAATGGTTGGAACTTGCGGACCGTCCGAGGTGTGCTTCATGGATTTTTGGGGGATGATTTCGGGGCAGAAAAGGGACGGGGGTACTTCGTGGGGGATTCTGGGGGGATTTCTCTGGGGGCGTTTTTGGGGAAACGCGCGTTCGGGAGTCATAGGGGCCGGGGTTGGACCCTAATCTGGGTAACGATAATTGGGTGGGGGTTTTCGCGGCCGGCGATGGGGGACGTGGAGCTGGCTGCCGTATCCGGGCAAGAGGGGAGTCACGAGGTTTCTCAGTTTGCTGAGGACCGAGTGCTCCGGGAAACCAGGGGCGTTCACGATCAGACGCATTACCCGTTCTGCGGGTTGTTTGCGATGAGTTCATTTCTGGAGCTTTGGGGAAAGCAAAGTAATGACGAGCCCCGGATGTCTTCCGTTCCTCCTATCGATCCGGCTTATTTGGCGGTGGCCTACAATAGAGAGGTTGGTAGCGGTAGTCATGGATCGCGGGCTTTATGGCTAAACTACGTGGTGTCGAAATATGGCGCGATACCTCAGGGGTCACGCTCCTTCCACGAGAATCGTGTCCTTTGGCCCGTACCCGCCTGGCGTGATAAGCACATGGGCCTCTTTGACGTGGATGTGGCCGATTCCATTTTGGATGAAGACTTCCTCCATAAGAGTTCCCGTTCGAGTTTCACGGGAGTCTCCTACCTCGATAATGTGATTCGAATTAATTTTCATGATTTCGAACCTCTCCGAAATACTTATTCAGAGAAGACTAAAGTCGTTCCTTCGCAGGAGGCTCCGGCAAAGCTACGTATGGATTCCGGTGCTGATCTGGAAAAGGCCATGGAGAGCCGATTGAAGGATGCGGGGTTTTCGACGACGTTTGCCAAAACCGAACCTCATTTGATATACGAGCTCATTCTAGACCAATTGGATCAGAGTCGGCCCGTACAACTTGCGCTCAATCCGGGTTTAGTAAGAGGGGCATTTCGTAACTATCGTTTAATAGGTACCGAACAATTGCTGCCGGAAGGAGAGGGGACCGATGAGTCCCATGCGATGGTAGCCGTAGGATACTGCGATGGAAAAATTCCGAGATCTCAAATGTGTTCTCAATTTGATCACTTGATGCAGATTAACGACGTAAACGAATGCGTTGTGATTCAAAACAGCTGGGGCTCGGATGCCAATTCAAAAGGGTATCTTTGTGTTTCAAGACTGGCGCTTGGAAGGATGATACAGACCACTTCGATTTTGTCAGGCTTAGTTGACGACAGAAACCGTAAACTGGCTCAGGCAAGCCCCTGAGTCGAGGGTGGGGATACGATATTTCTATTCGGAAGACTATCCATGGAAGGTACCATGCCCGGTCGATAGCGGACCGTGCGAGCGGCGGCCTCTTTGGAAGTCTCTCGGTCAAATAGCATCGCAAATAACATCGATTGAAATCCAGACAGAAGTATCAGTGCCACGAGAATGGCTTTCGGCGCTGTGACCTGGGTACCATCGGAGAAAAGTTTGTTTTCCACCAAATAACCACCCAACGCAAATCCAGCGGGCAAGAGAGTGAATGCCAAGAAGTAGAAAAATACCAAAGGGTGAAAATCGAGATACATATATTTAAAGCGTAACCGCCAAAAGAACGCTCGGAACAGCATGGGGGTTACCTTCATGGCGTAACTCGCGCCTTTAATTTGTGACTGACGCTCCCCCGGCAAATAGATTGACGTGCGAGGAACATCGGTGACCCGAAAACCGTAGGCGTTGAGCCGGATAAGAAAATCCATCGGATACCCGTATCTTTTCCAAGCACGCGACCAATCGACGATATCTATAACTCTTTTGCTAACCGCCGTGTAACCGTCGACGACGTCCATGACATTAAAATAACCCGATGCTAGCTTGGTAAGCGCAGTGATAATCCAATTTCCTACGAACCGTATCTTGGGCATGCGGCTTACTGTCTCTTCAAACTTCTCAATCACGAAGCGATTGCCTTTGGTGTAATCGGCTTCACCGTCAATGATGGGATCTAGAAAATGGGTTACTTCGGAGAGATCCATTTGGTGATCTCCACCGATAACCACACTAATATCGTAGCCGTCACGACTACTCTGACGGTATCCGGTGATGATGGCTCCGCCAGGCCCCTGATTGACTTCGTGTTTGAGCAATGTCACGCGGGGATCCCGTTTCGCGATTTCCGTTACGACGAGATTCTGATTGTCAGGACTAAAGTCATCCACGACGTAGATCTTATCGATAAGTGCCGGTACCTGTGCAAGCGTTCGAGAGATCAGTTTCTGTTCACGATAAGCGGGGATAACAAGCGCAATCTTGGCGTTGCGGTACATTTAGATCACCAGAATGGGGTTTGAAGGGAATGACTGGGAAAGAGGGAATAGAGAAATACTTCCTATTTCAGGATACTGCCTAAGCGGTTCCGCTCAAAGGGCGCTGCGGCAATTCCCCCGGGATAGATGAAGCGGCCGAAGAGGATAACGATATGGTATTGCCACTCTTAAGGGCATGCTGCCCTGCCTCCAGAATTGCGACGACGTCTCTAGCATGTGAAGGTCCCGTAACCGGGGACTGCCCCGTCTGGACGCATTCCAAAAAGTGCATCGCTTCGATCTTAAGCGGTTCTTTGAAGTCGATGCGAGGAAGCCATACGTCGCCCGCCCGGTGAAGGAGCTGGTACTTATTAAAGTGATCGTAATCCATCGTTTCTCCGGCAACCGGAACCCGATCGATGCCTTTATTGAAAATCGCTATTTTGTCATCATGAACATCGTCGTAGACGACCATCTTTCGACTTCCCACCAAAGTCATCTTTCGCACTTTTCCCGGGTCGAGCCAACTGACGTGAATGTGCGCTGCTATACGGTTGGCCCATTTCAAGACGACGAACGCCGTGTCTTCAATTCCTTCTTGAATATAGTCCATCCCTTGAGCGCTTACCGAGGTGGGGAGCACACCATCCATCAAATAGAGCAGAATGCTGACATCGTGAGGGGCTAGGTTCCACCATACGTTGACGTCGGATCGCACTTGGCCCAAATTCAGCCGCTGGCTATAGATGTAATAGAGTTGCCCTAAATCGCCTCGTTGCAAAAGCCCTTTGAGAAAACGGACCGCAGGATTGTAAAGAAAGGTATGTCCCACCATGAGCGTTTTATTGTGTTTGGCGGCGAGGGACACTAACTCGTCGGCTTCCGTGGTCTTGGTGGCCAAAGGCTTTTCGACAAAAACGTGCTTTCCAGCGAGGAGAGCCGCCTTGGCAAGTTCATAATGGCTGCTTGCGGCCGTTGCGATGATAACTCCGTCGACTTCGATATCAGCGAGTACCATCTTCCAGTCGGTGGTGGTTTTTGTCTTGGGAAAGTTCTCTTCCACATAAGCACGGCGTTGCGCCAAAGGATCCGCTACCCATTTCACCCAGCAATTGGATTGACCTGAAAAATTTCGTAGAAGATTTGGCCCCCAATAACCACATCCTAACTGGGAAAGCACGATTTTCCGCGTCGGCTGCATAAGGGGTCCTTTGGAATGGGTAAAAGAATAAAGAAGGAGAGAGTCGATCGACTCCTGATTCCATTCTAAAGGAAAGTCAGGGTTTTCGCTAGCAACCGGCGTTTACGGTCCCAGGGCGACACCGAAGGTCCAGTTCAGTCTTGCCAAAGTGGCTTGCCCTCCGTCTCCTGAATAGGTGGCGGTTCCATTAACCCCGATCATGGTGGTTATGATGCCTGTGGAAGCGGTTACCAGTCGGACAGTATCTGTAGAACCCGTCGGGCAATAGAGATTTCCGCTACTATCCACCGCTACGTTCCATACTCCACCTACTTCGGCTGCAGTGGCTTGTCCGCCGTCGCCGGTGTAGCCGTAGCCATGGCCGCCAGCTACCGTGGTAATGATGCCGTTAGTGGCAACTTTTCGAACGGCATAATCTCCCGCATCGGAGAGGTACAAGTTTCCGGAGCCGTCCAGGGTAACTCCGTACACGTTACTAATTTGTGCCAGTGTCGCTTGACCTCCGTCCCCTGAATAGCCGTATCCTGAGTAGCCACCCGCGATTGTCGAAATGACTCCCGTGCTTGCGCTTACTTTACGAACCGCTTGATTTCCGGTGTCTGCTATATAAATGTTTCCCGATCCATCTACGGTAACTCCATAGGGATTGGAAAGAGTGGCCACGGTAGCTTGCCCACCGTCTCCCGTGTAGGAAGCGGTTCCCGTACCGGCGACGGTCGAGATGACTCCCGAACTCGATGTTACTTTTCGAATAACATTATTTCCAGTGTCAGCGATGAAAACATTTCCCGAAGTGTCCACCGCGACGCCGTAAGGAGAACTTAATTTCGCTAGTGTCGCTTGTGATCCATCGCCGCTATAGGCGGCGGAGCCCACGGTGCCCGCGATTCTAGTGATGATGCCGGAGCTGGCACTGACTTCTCTAATGGTATCGTTACCGGTGTCAGCGATATAGAGATTTCCGACGCTGTCTAGGGCAATCATATAAGGCTTGTAGAGTTCGGCTGACGTTGCGGCCCCTCCGTCTCCAGACGAACCTCCCGTATGATTTCCCACGACGGTAGTGATAATACCCGAACTCATGTTCACTTTCCGGATCACATTGTCCATCGTATCGGCGACATATAAATTGGATACTCCGGACGTATAGGCAAAGCTAATGTTGTACGGAATGGAGTTATTGTTAGGAGACTGCCCCGAGCAGATAAGCCTGTTATCATTGAACGTGCTCGCGATACAGGCGAGGTTTCCCGTACCGGTTTCCGATCCGCTGCGGGTCACCGTCCCAATCAGAAATCCTTGGGCTGGGCTGTTGGTGTTGGTAATAGCGATCGTGTCGGTATAGGTCGAAGCAAGCGTATTGGTAGCGACGTTGCTGTAAGGGGTGACGGTGAAACTTGTCCCGGCAGTGTTACTAACGACTCGAACTTCACTGACATCGCCGTCTCCGGATTGGTTAGCATCGAACATAATACCTGAATAGGTAATTCCGCCCAGTGTGGCCAAAGTGATAGTTTGCTGGGGAAAGAAGAACGTGGCGCTACCGGGGGTCGTTTTAAAAACGCCTGCTCCCATAGCGGTAAAAAAGGCCGTCCCCTCTAGCTCCCATCCTCCCCCACTTGCGGTATAAGTTCCCGCAGACCCACCCGTCCCCCAAGTGCCGGGCATGTTGACCGAGCCCGACCAGTAGCTGGTTCCATCGATATCCCATTGTCCGGTTAGAACGACGCCGTTGCCCCCGGCCGAAGTTGAAGGATTTACTGTGGCCTGGCCTATTAAGTAAGTATCTGTGAGAGTGGCAGTACTGCTTTCCCATTGCACTTTGATCCAATTCGCGGTGTAGGTTCCGGTTTGAGGGGTGGCATTTGCCACGGTGAAAATGGGTTGAACATCAGTGGTCAAAATAGGCGGCACGATAAGAACGTCACCCGTTTGAATACCAAAGAGCGTGGTGGTTACGGGAGTTCCGGAGCCGGAATAGGAACCCAGAGTAAACTCTGTGAAAAGGTTCGAAGTCCTTGAACAAGTGCCGGCGGATCCGGTAATCGAAGCATTACTGAAGGTAAAAGATCCCGAGCTTGTGGTTCCCGAGGGCTGACAGCTGACGCCCAGGCTCCACCCGCTATTGACTTCATCACCCAAACTCACGCTGTTTAAAGTTACAGCGGGTAGGAGTATGAGCGTGCGCAGATAACGCATAAACCTTCGGAGGTTTCTATGGGAGAAAGTTCGCATATTATTTTAAAAGAATTTCAATGTCTAAGGTGGATAGTGACGGCGATAGGACAAAGAAAAAGCAATTAGGGACCATCAACGTACCACTCCAGCCATTGTAATCGATTGTTTGGTTGCCTTAATGATTGTGAAAAAAGAATCATAATCACCATATTCTCACCTGGGTATGCGATACGTCGGGCTGCCGCTGTATTCCAGCTAGTTCGTCCATTCATCCTACGGCTAAAAACTTACAGTTGAAGTGCAGAGCGAGAAGTAGGCATACTGAGTTGTTTGATTATTGAAAATGAGGAGGGGCCAATGTCGAACAAGATGTTCTCGCTTAGAGTTGATAACAAGAGTGAGTATGTGGTGGAGTTTGAGTGCTACAGCAAGTTGCGAGTCAATTTCGAAGAGGTGTCAGGTCTCAATCAGTCGGAAATCGTCGAACGGGCCAAAGGGATCGCAATACAAACTTTTGAGCGCGATGGACTGCTCATTACCGAAAGAATCGCAAGAGACCATTCCTATTCCATTACCTCTGTTGGAATCGACTCTAGCTCCGCTAATATTTTAAATCCGACGGAAACGGCCAGAACTCATTTGAAGATAGTGCCTTCGAAATAGTAGAAGCTATTTTACGACGATTTCAGCACGTTCAGCGGCTGGCAGCGCCATAGGAACCGGTACCCGCACCTGCGCGAATCTTTCTACCAAGGCCGTTAGAACCGCGTACCCCAGCGTGTTGAGGAAAGTGAGTAGCGGGTCAAATACTGGGAGTAGCGTGGCCATCAATACCGTTAGCGTTTCGACCGGTAGTCCCAAGGGACCATAGAGGGAGGCCAGCATCGAGAGGGAAGCCATGATGGGAAGCCCCGCGGTTCCAAGCGACTGCAGTTGAGAGGCTACGATAATCAAAAGTACTTGAGAAGGCCCGATGGGTAATCCGTAGACCCTGACTAGTAGAGTGCCAAGGACTGCGAAGAAAAAGACCACTCCTTGCTTTCCAAAAGTAAGACCCAAAGAGAGGACTAAATCTGAGGTCCATCGATTGACTCGAAACTGCTTTTGCAGGGAAAAACTCAAGATGGGAAGAGTGGCGATGCTGCTACTCGTGCAAAGTGCGGTCAACAAAGGACGGCTTAATTTATTGAGAATAGAAAATATTCCCTCGCGAAAAAGAGCCCGCGCCCAGAGTAATTGCAGAAGCAACAGAAAAAGAAGCGATAGCCCAAAACCCGTCAGGCATTTTGAGAAAGAGGCAACCGAATCCCCTCTAAACTTATCCGCTAGTTCGAAGACAAGAGAAGCGAGTCCAAGCGGCAAAAGCTTCATTACCCAGTTCATTATTTTGAAAAGAGCGCCATTCACTCCTTCAAGCGTTAGCAAAACCGCATGAGACCCGTTAGTCTTAGTGCTTCCCACGGCGAGTCCGAGCAACATAACAGAAACCAGAATCCCAATCACTTCTCCTTGAGAGAGGGCCAGGAAAATATTAGCGGGGACTAAATTCTCAATAAAGTGCATAAGTCCCGGTTGTGAAGTGACTTTATTTGTGGTTCCGGTATCTGTGGGGACCGTTGCATGGAGCAGATTGGATATCCACGTGGAAACCCCTTCATCTTTTAGAAGCTGTCGACTAAGGACCGCTCCGCTTACTACCCCAAGGAAACCAGACATGAGGGCACTCACGACAAAGATTGCCGTCAGTCTCTTTAGACAATGAAGGCTATGGCTCGTCCTAAAAAGGTGGGCGAAACTTAAAGTTACGGACGTAATGACAATGGGCAGGGCTACCATCCGAACTAGGGCAAAAAAGATATTTCCCAAAGGCAGTACATATTTTGCAACCCAGGGGAGAAGGGTCGCGCAAAACAAACTTGAAGCCAGAACAAACAGATATACCATCGGCCAAAAGGCCTTTGAGACTCTCCTACGTATCATCGGAGGCCTCCCGAATATTGCTGAATGGTCTTATCGATGAATCCATTTTCTTGGCGAAGCTTTAGGTAAAGGTTTACCCAATAAAGTAGCTGGGTATCGGATTCTTTTATGGCAAAAGCAACCGGTGCCTTTCCTTCCGATGATTGTGAAACTCTAAAGTAAAGATCTAGATTATGGATCTGTTTCCGCCAGCGAGCCATTTCGATAGGATCTATATAGGCAGCGGTAATGACGCCCTTTTGAAGATCCCGAATCAGCTCCTCCCAGTCCTTGTACGTAAGTGTGGTGAGCCCAATGAAGCGGGAGTGCAGTTGAGAGGCATAGCCGCTGTCTTGATAGACCCCGACTTTGACTCCGGGCTTCTTTAGTAAGACGGAGGTATCCCCCGTGCCAAACCTGGCACTTTGGATTCGATTGGTAACAAACACTGGAGTAAGCGCGAAGTAACTGTCTGAAAATCGCATCTCGATCGCTCGTGATAGCGTCGGATAAAGCGCCGAAGCGCCGATGTCGGCCTCTCCCTTTTCTAGTTGGGTCAATAGATCTGCATAAGTTCGGGCAGATCTTACGAACCGCAGTGAAACATTAAGTTCTCGAGCCATGTCTTTGACTAAGGCGATATCGATGCCCTCAAGGGAGCCGTCAGCGGATCTAAAATTAAAAGGGGGGATATCATCGGAGAGAACGGCGACCACTAGCTCGTGACGCCTGGTTATCGTACTCAGATCGGCATAAGTAAGGCGGCCTATCGTAAGGGCCATTACAGATACAAGAAAAAGTAATGTCACCCCAAATCTCACGGCGTTCAGACTCTGCAATGATCATGCTGATGGAACGGAGCCTAAAGCTCCGTGTAGACCTTTAGTGATCGTCTAGAAAACTTTCAATTAAGGGCGCTGGTTTGTCACCGGGACGTACTAATCCCCTCGTGCGTACTCCAACGCCAAAGGATCGTAAGGCCCCCCAAACCCTTGTTTACCGCAGGCAGAGTGTCGGCAACCGTGGTCCGCTCCGTGGTTACTAGAACCGTAGTAACCACTCTTTGCAGCCTAATTCCATAGTCTTTTTGCGAGAGTCTTTCCAAACACGTTAAGGAAACTCTCATGAATCACTCTTTCCAAAGAATTATCTGTTTATTTCTTCTGTTGGGATCTTTTTGCTTGGTAGGTAAAGCAGTGGAGCCTGCTTCAACCACTCTCAGCGATGAGCAGGTGGAAACGATTCTTCAACAGGTAGAGAGAAAGATCGTAGAAGATTTAACGCATAAGTATCGGGACAAGGAAAGATATCTTCTGTTGTTATCCGAAAGGCGGTCCGACGGACTAGTGACTCGGTTCCAGGAGCTTAAAAATGAATTGAAGATTAACGAAGACCTATCCTTGCTTGCGGCTGCCGAAAGGCTGGAAAAGGAGCTTGGAATTGAAGAAGATCCGGGTAAGCCTCTTGGGCTCGTGGACCGATTGGTAAGACTAGAAGCAAAGTATTCTAAAAAAATATCCGATCAGATAGACGATAAAGTGGCTGACCTTTTCGAGGAGCAATACGGCATTCCGTCGAAAATGGCGATGGGCCAGAGGCTTGAGAAAACCGAACGCTACATGGATGACGTGTTCCTCGACTCTCGATTTAAGCATCAAAACTTAGATACGCCAGAAACTCGAATGAAAATTCTCCAAGAGATGTTTCCCGAGGTTGCGGGAAATCTTGGGACAGTTGAGCGCAATTTACCGCGGTTCGAGAAGGCTTTTGAAATCCTACTTCCCGAAGACAAAGAGCTCAGTATGGCCGAACGCCTAACGGCAGTGGAACGTGCTGCAAAAGGGTATTACTTCGCGCAGGTAAATGAAAAAAGAAAGCAACAGTCGGCAGCCGGGCGTGCTTTAGGGCTTCGAAAGCTGTTGAATGCCTGCTCTGTTAAGTAGACCCATCCATGATGGGCTGCGTTACATCCGCCGGTGCTCTTTGCCACCATTAACAACTGTTTCTTCTTTTTAGCCTGGCATAGCCATGACTCTGAAGGGGTTATGAGATGCTACCGGCATATCAAATAATGTAGTCCGAATTTAACCCTATGAGGTGACCCATGCGTGGCGGCATTGCAATAGTGTTGGGGGCGTTGCTCTCTTGCGTCCCGGTGTTTGGCACTCCCCTGGCGAATTTGATGGAGGCCAAAGGTTCCGTGAATATCGAAGGCCTTTCATTGGCTAAGCTTGCGGACTGGACTTTATTACAGGAGGCCAATGAGGCTTCCACCCTTCTCTTTGAGTTCACCAAAGGGGAAGACGCCGTTAATTTTTATGTAAAAAAAGACAGTCATTTGAATATGAGATCGATTTTCGTGAATGGGTCTACCGTCTTGAAATCGGAAAACCCGGTAACCGCTAACGGGCTTACCTGGACGAGCCTCTCCACAGTGAGACACGTTCCTTTCAGTCGATTTGCTCCCGGACAGACGAACTATGTTTTTGCGTTTATGACCCAGGTCGGGGGAGTCAGCTACTACGGTTACTCTAAGTCTCACGATCAAATTACGGCTGAAAGAAACGGTAGAAAGTTCTTAAAGCATCTTTCCGCAAAGGCTTCGGGAACGATTTCTGAAAGGTCTCTTACCGGCGCCGGTTTCACCGGAAAGAAATATTACTTGGGATGGGGAACCACTAACGGTTCTAGCAGCAACGATGAAATGGAAAACGAAGTCAAATATGATGTTCAACATACCAACGATGTTTTCACCAAGGACGCCGGAGGGAATTACCTTGGGACCGAGCTGATCGGCGACAGCGTTACGCCCGATCAGATCCAAAGTGCGTGGCAGACCATTGGTGGCCAGATGACGGCGAATGACATGTACCTCCAATACTCAAGTGGCCACGGCGATGATGACGAGTTACTTGTTGGCGTGACCTACGACCAGATTCGAGACAATGCACTCGCCTATCCCGCCAAAGAGATCATTATCTTCACTATGGCATGCGACTCGGGCGGTTTGGTGAATGCCTTTAACGATAGCAAGAGCGTTTGGCAGAACTGGGGAACCAGTGGGCGAACACTCATGGTCATGTCCTCGAGCGAACAGGACGAAGAGTCGAGCACGGGACCCGGCACCGATCCCGATCAACCCAATGGACCCGATGGCAGTGCAGGGAGTGCCTTCGGCCACGCCCTTTGGAAAGCTTTGATCGGTTATGCTGACGGGTACGTGGACGGCGTTAAAGATGGCTTTATCTCGTTAGGGGAAATCCAAAAATACACCAGCGACGACTGTGCTAATAATTACGGTCAGCACCCGCAAACGACTGGTGTCTACGATACCAATCTCCAGATGGCGAAAGTGCCGTCTAAGGAGCTAGTCGAGCAGATTGAGCGCAGTACCCCGGGAATTACGCCGGCCCAACTCTCCCGACGCCTTCAAGTATTACAGGATGCTTCACGAGTTAACTAAAGAAATGGCCCCGGGGGCTTAAGGCCCCCGGGTTTTTTTAATTCGTCCGACGTTTTTTCTTTTTAGGACTGGTTTCAGCTATAACCTTGGAGCCGCACTGAGCCCAAAGTCCCAATAGTCCCATTCGCGTCCAAGGACGCTCGAATCCCAAAAAATCGAAATCCGCTAAAATCTCCGGTAGCGAAATAGTCTCGTCCGTCATCAAATATGCTACGGGGATGACAACCGGAATCACTCGTCTCCGATCGGTTCCTTGCATGGAGACCATCCCTCCTGGAAAAGCGGCCCGCAACGGTGCCATGAAAATGAGTTTGATGTTTGCGTTATTCTCTTCTTGAGGGATTTCGCGAAGACATGCTTTAAAATCGGACATAGTCTCGACGGGATATGCCTTTCCTCCGTATTCGACTGAAATTAAGGTTGCGGTGGCAAGTTGGCCCAGATGCTGCGAAGCTAACGTACCGGGAAAGATACCCGATAAATTCACAGAACCTTCTCGTCCGCCCACCTTTAGAGAATCAAATCCACCGCCTGAAGTAAAAAACGCACCTGAGAAGGTAACGAAATCAAACGTGGAAGGACCATTGTTAAACCGTTCGACGTTAATGGGGCAATCCAGAGTCACGACTTCTCCTTGCCTTAGCACCTGCATCGAGATGTTTTTCTTACGGGAGCGCTGGACGATCTTGCGCAGTGAGAAGGGGTCTCCCCCAACAAATTGCCCTTCAGCGGTTAACAGAATATCTTGTGCCATAAATGGAGAGTTTTCCGAAGCATTTATGACGATATGGAGATTATCGCAAGACTGAAAGATTCGAGCCTTTGGAAATCTTGCTTCCAATAGACCTCTAAATCCTTGCGCTTCGAGCTGAGACTTATCGATGGGAGCCAATACGAATGGGAGGAAAGCCTGCGTGGCATATCCCTCGCTTTTTCTGAGAAGGTCATACTCTTCCTGAATCTCACTGATGGGAATGGCAAAGCCCATGGCCGCGGCCTGCCGAATCATCATGGTATTGATCCCCACCACTTTTCCTGAATCGACTTCAATAAGAGGCCCCCCGGAATTGCCTGGATTAATAGCGGCGGAGATTTGTAGATAATTTCCCCTCCACTCGATTTTGTGAAAATTGGTGATCAGTCCGTGAGTCACCACCGATTGGGACTCTAGCGGGTTTCCCACGGCAATGACTGAGGACCCTGGCTGGGAAAGTCTCTCGTATTGGGTCTTTGAAGGGAGTTCGGCCGGTTTTAACTCTTTTGCACACTCGCGTGAAAGTGCCGCCAGATCAAATTCAACTACGGCGAAGTCGATGAGAGCACTCTTTAACAGCAACTTAGCGGGAACCCTCTCCCCCGACTCAAAACCCAAAGCATTGACATCGATTTCCAGGGATTGGGCCTCCCAAGGGTTTTTTTGAATAACGTGTTTGTTGGTAAAGACAAGGGCTTTGCCCCCTTTGATTTGAACAATGAAGCCGGTCGCATGCGATTGTCGCACCGAGGAAGTGAACGGGTCCCCATTCTTGACGACTATTCGGACGGTAAACTTAAGGGCTTCGGCGACCCGCCTTTGGATCATCTCATCGGCAAATACCCTGGAAGAGACTAGACAGATGAGGGCAAAGAACACCAGGGTATAATTTCGCATGGAAACTCCAACACTTAGTTTTACCCCCGTTTGTGCCGCGCCATAGTAGCTTTCCGAAGGCCCGAGGATCAATGAAAAAGATTAAAAAAAAAGTCGATTCTACGAAAGTAATGTCTTCAAATCGTCTACGGTGATCTTTCTTAGGAGCGATTGATCGGAGGAGAGCACCTTATTAAAGAGTGCCTTTTTCTTTGTCTGAAGTTCTAGCACCTTTTCTTCGACGGTGTTTCTAGTGATAATACGATAAACCATGACCGGTTTTTTCTGCCCTATCCGGTGGGTTCGGTCGACGGCTTGAGCTTCCACTGCGGGATTCCACCACGGATCCAGAAGAAAAACGTAATCGGCGGCGGTGAGATTGAGGCCGACCCCTCCCGCTTTTAGACTTAATAAAAATAACGGGCATTTCGGATCGGACTGGAACCTGGTGACTCTTTCTTTGCGATCGGAGGTTGAACCATCTAAATATTCATAGGTGATCCCACGCGCATTAAGCTTTTCTCTGACAATACTAAGAAAACTCGTAAATTGAGAAAAGATGAGAGCCTTATGACCCGATTCTAAAATCTCAGTAAGCCGAGACATTAGCGCCCGTGTTTTTGCACTATCCTCGATAGTTCTTTTCTTGTCGATGAGTCCATAATGGCAAGAGGCCTGCCGCATTCTTAACAAAGCTTCCAGAATAAGCATCTTGGACTTATTGAGTCCCTTTTCCTCGATAGTTCCTATCAGATCGCTTCGATAGTGATCCCGTAACTTATCGTAAAGCAGCTGCTCTTCTTCTTCGAAATCACAATATAGAATCTGCTCGGACTTGGGAGGGAGCTCTTTCAGGACCTGTTCTTTCGTTCTTCGGAGGATAAAAGGTTTTAGTGCTACCGAGAGAGAAGAGAGCCAGTCCTTTTGCTCGTCTAGGTCCATGGTCGTCTGCTTGAAAGCGGTGGCTCCGCCCAACATTCCCGGATTTAAGAAGTCGAGCTGCGACCAGAGTTCTCCGATGTGATTTTCGATGGGGGTTCCAGTGAGGACCAGTCGATGCTCAGAGTGCAGTAAACGAACGGCCTTTGCAATCTGGGAAGAGTAGTTCTTAATCATCTGAGACTCATCCAAGATGATGTAGAAAAATTTGAGTTTGGAAAGTTCCAGAATGTCGGTCCGGACCGTTCCGTAGGTGGTCAGAATAATATCGGCTTCGGAAAAGCGAGCCTGAACCTCCCGGCGACCGGGACCCGTATAATCTAGAACGGATAGTGCGGGAGTAAACTTCTTTGCTTCGGAAATCCAGCTGAATACAAGGCTCTTGGGAACTACGACTAGCGTTGGTAGCTTGCTCTTTACCGTCTGTAATAGAGCTAGGATCTGAATGGTTTTTCCCAATCCCATGTCATCGGCCAGGCATCCACCGATCCCAACTTTGTTTAAGTATTCTAGCCAACCTAAACCCTCTCGTTGGTACTTTCGAAGTTTGCCTTTAAAAGCCTTGGGCTCTTTTTTGAGACGCGGCTCCAGCGAATCGCGCACCTTGTCGATCGCTTTAGTGAAAGAACGGTCCACTTTTATCGACTCTTCTTTATCTTGAAGAAGGGCATCTAGCAGAACGCCCTGCGATTTCTTAAATCGTAGTCCGTCGCCGTGAACTTCCCCAAATTGAGCTAGGAAAGCATATTTTTCGAGCCATTGCTCGGGGATGATGCCTTGAGATCCGTTGCCTAGTTTGACTAGAGATCCGGGGTTTCTAATAGCTTCTCTCAGCTGGGAAATATCGATAGGCAATGGTTCGTTTCTCGATTTCATTTTTAGATCGAACCAATCGATGCCAGAAGTAATTTCAATTTTGATCTGGTCCAGGGGGCGAATTTGAACTCGCTCCGACTCGACATCCCAGCCTTTGGCGAGAAGGCTTCTTACCGTTTCCACAAATACTCGGGTCGGCAATAGGACGTCGCATTCGTTTCGAAGATGGTGGGAAGGCCTTAAGACTTTGTGTCCCAAAACTTCCGCAAAAGCATCCCACTCATATTTACGATCTCGGATGTGTATGGTCCGGTCCTTGCGATTGACGACACCGCAATCGCTGGTGTTAAAGGGAATTTCTACGTTTCCATAGAAAAAACAGACCGTCCCCAGTAAATGAGACGTATTTTGGGAGTGTCTTTTCGCAGACAAAAGGCTCAGCCCTTTGATGGGCTTCTCTTCGACAAACTTCCAAGAAAGCGATTCCGGCCAATGAATTTTGGGTAAATAGGGTATTTGGACCAGCTTTTCGAAGAAGGGATCGAGATCGCTTACCGGAATTGAAATTCCTTCTTCTCGACGTAATTGTTCTATCCAAGGCATCTCATACGACAGTGTTAGCTTGGAGAGGCGTCGGGAGCGGATCATGAAGCCCGAGCCAAATACGGCTTGCGCGTCACTTACCAAACAACGTTCCCCGGGGCGGACAAAATAGCCTCTGGCAACCCAACGATTTTGAACTTCCGTAAACTCCATTTCGAATGTCCAAGGGGGTCCATCATCCCACTCGATTGGTAAGATCTCAGTAATGGTTTGACCAGGACGGGGAGCGACTCCAAAACGGCCCGTCTTACAAAGACGAGGCAGAATGATATTTTGGTGAAGGAGTGAAAGGTTAACGCCTACAAAACCCATTCCTTCGAGACCGTACTCAAAGGATTCCCGCTTGGGTTGATTTCCCACCAGCTCCCGCAACAGTTCCTTCTCTTCACTATCGGGGAAGCGGGAGATCTCTTCTTCTCTAAGGCGGATAGGCTTTAGTTTTCCTTGGCCGCCTTTGGTAGGCGAGCAGCGATAGAATCGAATTCCAAGCTGGGTTTGGATTTCACGTCCGGGAAGCTCTAATTCGTACCAGAATCTCTGAGAGCGGATGGCTGACGGTTTCCGATAGCTCGTCTAGTAGAGCGACTTGGACGTCAGACGTCTCTCGGATTCGGTCCAACTGATATCGCCAGGGATGCAAGGTGGAAGCCGACGGGGGTTGATAAGCTCCTCGGTTGGGAAGCCTACGGTCCTCTTTATTGGACTCCCAATCCAGGTATTCGGTTTCCTGGGAAGTGTGAAGAAAACTGGTTCCGGATCGTTTCATCACTCCCGGAACCAAATTTGCCTTTTCGACGGCAAGAACCGTGGCCCATAAATGTTTGCACCAATTTCCGTCAGCAAAGTGCAAGCACGTGCAGGAGACTTCGATCTTACTCGCGGAATCGGTCCAATCAAAGTTTACGGAATAGAGCTCCCCACCCTTTACTTCCGAGTAGAGCGAGGTCGCCGCCAGATCGATCTCTCCAACTCTACCTTCGCGGAAATAGGCCTCCCCTTTTAAACGGGAATTCTTAGAAAAACGGTCTTGTAACAGAACTTTAAGCATGGAGAGATGGTATAACTCAAATACCTCCGTTGGCGCTAGTCAACATGCAGTCGTCTAGCGTTTTGGTCTAATCGATCAAAGCCCTAACCGAAGGGGTTGATCTAAATAAAGTCAGCCGGTTCCTCTAGTGAACAAGCCAGTAGATCGTGGCACCTGTCACAGCCGCCGCGATCGCGTACGCACACCCTGTTAGAAATATCTGTGAGGGATGTGTGGAGTGTAAACTTTCCGTATCGTTTAGAATATGAAATTCACGATTGTTACTTAGCAAAAGTCTACCGATGGCAAAACGGCCTTCCGGGTTTACTATGACGGGATGCTCCTGAGCGATTTTATCACGGGTTTTCAAAAAGGCTTCTACCCTGGATTCGATCATCCCTATCTCAAACCCGACAGGGCCAAAATCGCTAGAAGTGAGGTCCATCACGATTCGAGAGATAGACTCTCCCTTTAAATGAAAATCCAGGCCCTGAAAATGGGAGTAGGTAAGGCAACTAACCGCCGCGGCGGCAGAGACATAACGAATGTCGAAAAAGCGCTGGGACTCCCACTGGAAGGAAGCGGAACTTACTAAAGACGGTCCGTCTTCTATAATCCAATGATCCAAGGCATCTTGGACCAAGGCTGTGGCTTGATGAAGCAGGGGGACAGGTACGTCAAAGGCAACGAAGTGTTCTGCTCTAAGCTGGCCGAGAGAAAGAGAGCTCACGATAAAATCCGACTCGTCTTTAGCCACGGTAAACTGAAACGTAATCGGCTCAATGGTGATGGCCGTTCGGCTGCGAAAAAACGTAGCGGGAAAGGTCAATTCCCATTTGCCCACCGGGTCAGCTAAAGCGCATGTCGCCGCAAGCGAGAGCAAACCCATGAATTTGAAAAAGCGGGACATTCGACCTCGGTGAAGAAAAAGAGTGGACGCAACCTAGCATAAGTAGGAGGTAAGTCTCAATAGGGCAGGTAATCCCACGATTTTATTGAATTGTTGAACTCATCGTTCTTCTTTAACCTGAAGAGACACACTTTGGGTCTTCTGGGGCTAGATTCTCGTGTTGCTTCTATGGTAGAAGGCCGCCACGAAAGAGGTTTTAGGATGAAGAGGGATCGGCTGGGATTATTTTACTTCGCAACTTTAGCAACCTTTCTTCACGCGGGATTAATTTTTGCCAACGGGAGTCATTCGAAAGATTGCCAAACGGGAGTGTTCCTTTCGGATTTCGGCGTTCGGGCGCTTCCCAGTGGCCAACGTACGGAACAACTTTACTATCCTTCGGTACTCTGGGATGCGGGCACGCAAATGAGGGATCCCTACCCCACTCCCTCCGACGAGGTTATTGGGTTTGATGGAGGGTATGCCGTAGCTCTTTTGGACGCGACCCGAACCCGAATGATGGGCGGATCCTCTTCTGATTTTTGGTTCTATTATCTTGAAGCGGTTCTCCCCGGAGGAAGGGGGGCCGTCATGAATCCTCCCAAAGGCCTTTCCTTTAGTGGACTTCACAAAGTTGATGAAAGGACATTTCAAGTGGTCCTCGGTCAACGTCGTGGGGGTGCGGTTCAAGCGCCCCAAAATCTTCGCATCATAACTTTCTCGTTCACTGATGATCCTCAAGCCCCTTTTCAATTAGAAAAGTCAGAGCCGTATAAATAACCGACTACTTCATTAGAACTTGTCCGTAGACCCTTGGAATCCGCAGCCCAGACGAGACGGTACAGAAACTGCGTCTTGG
Organism: uncultured delta proteobacterium; assembly: GCA_963778115.1. Lineage (GTDB taxonomy): Bacteria > Bdellovibrionota > FAC87 > UBA2466 > UBA2466 > JBBQIT01. The sequence goes on along the minus strand of CAVZSV010000007.1, from coordinate 148,503 downwards.
CAAAGCAAAAGGCCGCTATTCATGGAAAGTTTGAAATGACCTCGGCTACTGAAGGGGTGGGCAACCTAATGGGAACTTCCCTGGAATGCGCTCAATGCCATGATCATCCTTCTAAGAAATGGAAAGAGCCTTTAAATAACCTCCAATTAAGCAAAACCTTTTCCCTACACTGGCAGGATTATCTGGCCAAACATCCGAATATTTCCCAAGAGGATGCCATTGACGAAGTGTTCCTTACTCTACTTAGTCGAAAGACTAGGCCCGATGAGAGAAAACCGTTCCCCAAACAGAATCAGGATAAAATTAGCGCCGATTTTCTTACTGAGATCTCTCACGTTCTAATTTCATCGTCAGAGTTTTGGACGATTCGCTAAGACTAAGAACGATCTCGATACCTTAGAGGGAGCTCCCCTTTGAACCCTCCTTAACAGAAGTAAACGTGAATTGTCCCAGCTTCCCCCCAACTCTTCCTTAGGGGGCTAAATTAGAATTTCTAATCCAATCAATGGGAGACATTCTATGCGACGAAAGATCGGAGTCCTTGCGGTTCCTTTTTTTCTCTGGTTTTGTTCGGCTCAAAGCGCTAGTGGGGCCCCGGCTCCCAGGGATGCCGCCAACTTAAACAATGTGTTAATGCCAGCAGCGCAGCTAGCCACTATCAAAGCTGCACTCCCGCAAATCTCTGATCCAAATTTAGTAACTATTCTAAATAGTCCGCAAACGCTCTGGTACGACAACAGTGTCATGTCGCACTCCTACCAAGACTCAGTGGGAGCGAACACCAATACCAAGTGGCCGGATTTAGTGGCGGCTTCGGATGACGTCATTGACGGAATCTTCGATAGGACCAATTTGCGATTTCAATTTCCGTTTGGAACGGTTGCCGGAACGGATAAATCTACAAATTTACAGGCTGAGAATTTTGTTTACTTTCCGCTGACCGACGGACAGCTGCAACCCATTACGATCACTACCGTGATTCGCAATGAAAACCGGCCCGAATGGACCTGGACTTATCCCGCGGGCACCGTCTTCGGAGAAATTCTTTTTATTACCGATGGTGCCAATATTCTTCCCACTGAAATTCGCACACGAACTCGCACTGCCACCGGCTGGGCGACAAATGCTTTTCGACCCTTTCCTAAAGCTAGTGATTTATCGACTGCCATTCAGCAGCTTCGACCGAACTGGAGCTCCACTCCCAGTCTAAGTGCCATGGTAGCTTTTCTTGGCGATAATTCGACACTCACGCCAACAACCCTCGCGGCCCAAGGGGGAATTGCTTCCACCTTTTCGCAAAGTGGGTATTTAGATACCCTTCCCGACTTTGGAGATGATGATCTCGTACGAACTCTTTTAACGACGACCCCGTTCCGTTCGGCTTACGACACGAACTGGAAACAGAACGGGACTCAAGTTGCCTATGCCGCTTCCACGACAAGTCCTCTATCCATCGTGCCCACGAATTATACGGCAGGTCTCATTCAAGTGACTGACGATTCTTGCATTCGCTGTCATCAAGACGGCGGTCGGTTAATGAGCGACTTTTATTTCGATCTCTATCTGTATGGGGAGATGTGGGGCAAGGATGGAATCTTTACCTTCCACCCGTACGATGAGAGTCTCTATCCTGAACTTCGTTTAGATAATATCGACAATCGAGGTCTAAATCCCAAACTCCAAGCAGCGGGGATTTTCCAGACGGACTTCTCGACGGCAAAGCAAAGGAATAAAAAAGCGATGAAGAAAAAAATTGCTGCTTGGCTTAGAACGCAATAAAAAGGTACCCACTTCCTTTCCGCATTTTCGACTGGGCCTGACGACTATCCGATGAGAGTAAAGCATTTCCTCCCTGATGAACTCGCTGAAAACGCCAAGAGCCGAGATAAAGTGACAGCGGACGAGAAACTTCGTGATGATTTTAATCCTACAAAAATCCTCCCACGAACCTGTTTCCGATTAAGCTAGTTCCGGGCAGACAAAATTAACCGTTGCTCGGCTTCGAGTTGTTGTATTACTCCGTGGAGGCGAGAAATTTCTTTGTTCCAGCCGGGACTTGCCTGACGATATTCTTCTTGGGCCCGGAAATAGACTCGCCGAGATTCTTGGAACTCCTCGTCGTTGAGCTTAAGATGGAGTTGAACTCGCCTGGCCGTGTCCGATATGCCCTGCAGGGTTTCGCCCACTCGTTGAGAGGCTTGCTTCATTGTCTGTTCTACGTTGAAAAGCTGGCTCCTTGCTTGGTTCAGCGCTATCTGAATATCGCTTTCCCGTTTGGCCTGCCCGGCGGATTTCAAAGTGAAACCTAGACTGCTTTGCACCTGAACTCTCCAGTGCTCGGCGTCCGAAGGCGATAGGTTGTGGGAAAAGGCGTCCTCAAGCAGCTCGATAGGGCTAGTCTTTCGAATCAATTGGGGAACGGACCAATGAAACGACTGGGCGATGCCAAGAAGAGTTTGCTTGGTTTCTTCATTCACTTCGCTTTGTTCGTCTAGAGGAGGTGTCTTTCGCGTACACAAGGGGCGATACTTTGCCGGGTCTGAAGCACTAACAGGATAGACAAAACGATCTTTTCCGGAAATTCCCGGAAGTGAATTCAGAGTAACTTCCTGACTGTGAGCTTGAGGCATTAAGGGAACCTGTTGGTTTCTCCAAGCCCGCGCTTGTTCTGCTAGCACCACTCGCAGCGCTTGCTCTTTCGCGGTAAAGCCCGTCACTTCTGGATATTTCATGGCTTCGTTCCAGCGATACCACGTTAATACTTGAGTGGAGGGTCCCTTTCCTTGACGTGTCAGCCAAAGGATGATTTCCGCAAAGGAAGGCGAGTTTAAGATGACATCGAGCGATGCCATTACCCATCCCTTGGGACAGGCGTCATCTAAGTTGGCCGAAGTCGTCGCATTGGCAAGCATCCAAAACCGGCCATTTTCAAAGTACGCGGGCAACATGGCATCGTAGATCAAGCGGAAAAGTCGTCCTCCATGGCCATCGTTTTCAGGGGATAAGACTCGATGGTCATCGGTTCCCAGATTCGTTAAGAGCTCTAGTTGGGCGGCATTAAGTTTTTGACGAATCTCTTCGAGCGGCTGTTTCCAGCCTGCTCTTTGAGCCAAGATCGCCTCCCGACTCAGCCGGCTAACGGAATCCATTCCCGTGTAGGGAAAGGGGACTCCAAAGAGGCTCTGAACCGAAATCGTATAATCGGATTCGGAAACGGAGTAGGGTGCTTCAGCCGAGGCTTGGCGGCAGCGTTGGCTTAGATCTTCTAGTTCCGCATCGGCCAGACCGAAGTATAAATTTCCGCAACTTTGATAGGTAAGTTTGCCGTGGCTTGCTGATAGCAATGAAGTTCTTCCGGAGGAAGTTTGAACGAGGATAAAGCCAAGTGCCCTATGGTCGATGAGAAGTCCAACGAATAGCCATACTAACAAAGCAAGCCTTTTCATTGAGTTAGTAGAACCGAGAAGAGAATAAAAACTATTGATATATCGACGCATTTCGACCTCTGGACTTCATGTTGATAAGTCGTTAGCAGTTTTTGATTCCTCATGTCAATAACGGGTCGACTGGTATATCTGGGACCAATCCTTTCTCTGGAAAATCGAAAATTTATATTTGAACAATCGTATAAATTTGTATAGCGTGTGTTCAAATTGGGAGGAAGTCATGAGATCTTTGTTTCGCTTTTCCATTTTGGTGGTAACCGCTTCGTTTATTTCCGGATGCGGTTCCAGTTCGTCAAGTAGTAGTAGTCCACAGGCTCCGGCCTGCAGCGCGGACTTCATCGATAGCTATAATGCGGTAAGCCAGTCCGTTAAAGGAGTGTCGACCGATTTGGATAACGCCTACGGAGCATCGAAACCAACCGATCCGGATCTCTTGCTGGATGCGCAACAGAAGGCGTATCAGGACGCTCAAAGTTGTAAAGCTCAGGCCATGGCCTTTGAGAATCGATACCGGGGCATTCAATGCACGGCACTTCTCAATGGAAATACGAAAACGGTCGATGCCAATGCCACGATGGACCAAGTCATTCAAGCCATGAGCACCGTACCTGTTCCCTCGCAGCCCCAGCCCGCGGCACCGCCGGCTGCTCCTTATCCGCCGGCTTACTAAATTAATAGCGATATTTAATATTAGTCGCGATCCTACCAATTCTGAGCTTGAGGAATACCATCGCCGCGGGAAGGCGGATGAACGCGATACGCTTAGATAATGGGAAGTCGATGAAGACGCGCGATAGTTGCAGGCTCAATATCAGGGACGGGCCTTGAACGCCGTGGGCCATGCTGCCGTCGAACATGCCTTGAAAAAAGGCTGGGGCAAGAACGGTAAATGGGAAAGGTATGTGGGGTCGAACCTCCATCCGAGAGCGCGAGACCTGAGAAACCTATCGGTCCTTTTGCAGGCCCAGAGAGTCTGTGTCTCTGCTCGGACCGCAATGAAACGAGCCGCTCGAGATCGAGATATAACTCCACTCACCAAATCTGACTCTGAGGACTCTGACACTGGGATTTTGAAGAATCGACTCGGAATAAAGAAAACGGGTGCGTTCGTCCTTTGAATAACTGACCTCAGGTCGATCCAAATAAAACCAGGGCTGCTCCGCTCCGTTGGGATCTAAGTCCTCGATCAGCTTTTTTCCCTCCATTCGAGTTTTCGTCACTTCGTAATGGTTGCCGCTGCCGATCATGTCAGCCAGCGCAGCCTGAGTAGTGAATAGGATAAGAATATAGCAAACGCTGTTGCTCTTCACGGGACCTTCTCTATGAAAAAGGGTTTAGTCTCGTACTCGACTGCTTCCGGCTGGAATAAGAGAAAACCCATTACTTTTCCGTGGGAATAAAATGTCTCCAATCGATCTCTCAGCGTCACTGGCCAGGTTTCGGAACCTGGAATTAATTTCCCATCTCCAGGAGCCACTGGTTGGAGCGGGGCAGCACCCCGTGCCTCCCCGAAAGCGATCTTAAGTGAATCTTCGTCGGCCTCGAAATATTTGAAGTGGCCGTTATATTGCCGAAACTCTCCCACCGCTTTTTGTCGCTCTTTTTCAGAAGGCTCTGGAGGAAAGGCCGAGTATAAAAGTTCTGGAGAGAAAACACTTTCGACAAAGTTCTTTTGAGGCTTTGTCTGGATTTTAAATAGCATTCCTTCCTCGATCCCCAACTGGTTCCAGTTATAGGCAGTCATATTGAGAAAGAACGGCTTTGCGGAACCCTGCAGATTGTTTGGCGTCGGGTATTCATAATCAAAGGTTCCTAAGTATTTATGTTCTCCGAAAAAGAGTCTTCCAGCCGCAACCGCCACTTCATTGTCGCAAAGGACATCAAGTCGTAGCTGGCCGACAGAACTGTTTTTGTTTTTCCCGTGAACAAAGGACTCAAAAGTTTCCGGTGACGGTCGCCCTTTACTTTTCGGCCAAACCAGAGTGGTAAGTTCGATCTCGGTACTCGTCGACAGTCCTGCCCCTTGGCTTTTGGATTGTTTGCCAAATTCAGACGAAAACGCCATGGGCTTTAGGATGACGTATCCTGTGTCGGAGTTCTCAAAGGTCGCAATCTCTAGACCGAGCGCAGCTAAAGTATCCCCCACTACTTTCTGAAGGATGCTCTTTGGAACCGAAAGGAAAATCCAAAAAGAGGTTTGTTGGGAATAGAAGAAATCGGTGTCCTGTTTCTTAAACGTGGGGAAGGGTGTCGGTCGGGTTTCGGAATAGCTCGTTAAGCAAGTTAACCCCCACAATCCCAATGCCACCAGTGTTAGATTCCGCTTCATATCGCCTCCCTGATACCTACCCATTACCAGGGAGGCGTGACGCGTCAATGATTTTTTAAAAAATTTAAAAAAATGTTATTTGCCGAGCAGGGTCATGGCATGGGCGTAGATCGACTCTTTTAGCAGGGAAACGGAGCGCTTATGAGTGGTGGATTGATAGAAAACGATCTGTCCCATCAGAAGACTTTGTAGACTGTAGCTCATCTCGCGAATTTCTTTCGGTGACTTCTTTAGACGCTTGGCCTGGGCCGTCATTTCGTACAGAGTCTCGATTCGTTTTTGGCCGATCTCCTTTAGCTCTGTGTGCAGGTCGCGAAATCGTTTGTCGACTGACGCAAGATTGATGAGGGTTAATCCGGCTATAGGGTAGTGGGGCTTAAGCGATAGCCAGTCGATATGAGCGTGAAGGTAGATCTTAAGGATTTGATCCGGAGAACCCTTCGAATTTAGAGCGTCGGATAAATGAGCGTGCAATGAGGAATAGACATATTTGATGGCGGCTAGAAGAAGATCGTCAAGCGCAGGAAAATGGTAGGCGATATGCGCAATCGCGAGCTTGCTCTTGGTGGCTATCGTTTGGTACGTAAAATTTCTAATCCCATCGGTGGCAAGACTGTGGATGGTAGCTTCAATGATCTCTATTTTCCTTAAGTCACCTTTTCTAAGAGCTAGCGGCAGTACTTGAGCGAAGAGAGAAGGTTTGTGGGATGTTTTTTTCATAAATGGTTTCTCATTTCACTTCCGCACTAGGCCCAATTCTCGTTCCATAGAGGGGTCTAAAAACCTGACTGCCATCGGGAAGGAAATACGTTTCCTCTTTGCGCACCTGAGCCGCCAAGGGGCCCGCATGTAGACTATAAATGAGAGGCTTGGTCGATAGCAAACTAACCAGTCGCGGACAGTCGGATTTGGGAGCGGGCTGTGGTCTTGTCGAAAACACTCTCGCCCATTCCGGTAATAGGTTGAAGGAAAACTCGGAGATGTCCGTTTGTTCGAAAACATCTAATAGCGTCAGGAGCATGTGTTCAGGCATTGCATTCTGCAGGGAGGGTTCTAACCCCAAAGAAAGAGGTCCAGGTGTCGAGTTAGTTAAAAACTCTATGAAGGCGGGATGGCGCAACTGTTCGGCAAGTTCGTGCAGATAGGTAGTGATGGAGATGGTAGAGAGCTCGAGCTGTTTTCCGCGCCACTCTATAGTCGATTTTCCGTCTATGAGCAGAGGCTCGTGCTTCATGCGATCTCTAAATAAACGTGCCCGTGAGCAACGGCCGTTGCGGGGGGCTGACCAGTTGACGAAGTCACTCGGCATCACCAGAGCCGGGCCAAAGATGGGGGGCTTTAACATGGTGGCAACGGCCTTGTCGGTAGTGCTGCTTCCCGCATCCCAATGGCCGCTATGCAACATCAAACTGAACACGAAGGGATAGGCGGGATCCGCCCAAACGGGACCAATCTCCTTGGCGTTTCCTCCGTACCAGGTCATCACCCTAGAATCGTTATAGAGTCGCGATGGGTTGACCCTCCAATGGAAGGGTAAAAAATTTTGATCGTTTCGCATTAAGCAGACTCTGCGCTTGTGCAGAGAAATGCCTAACGAAGTTTCCATAGCTTGTGTCGATCCTATTCCCCAAAAACCAATGAGTTTTCGCGCTGTAAAATCAGGGGCCAAGAGTTCATAGACCAGTGTGAAGTCGTCATGTTTGTCTAGCCCTCTATGCTGCCTATAGTCTTGAATGAGCTCGTCATCTTGACCGGGTACGAGAAATCCATCTTCCGCATACATATCGAGCCAAAGGTTCAGTGCCTCTGCGGTTCGCGAAAGAATTTTTCCCTGATCCTCATCGGGATTATTGAGATGATAGAGAGAGTCGGCACTCACATGTTCATCCAGAACTCTAGAACCATAAACGACCTGAAATCTCTTGCCCGAACGGTGATAGTAGACTCGATTGGCTGTGATGATTCCCGCTTCGGCAAAGCGAAAAGAGACGATCGTAAGGGCTAAAAGCCAGTAGCTCAGCCACGATTTCCGCGGAAAGTTCATCGGGGCGCCCATCCTATTTAGGAAGAAAGCGAAGATCTAGGGAAATTCTTTCTCAAATACTAGGCAGCTTAGATTTGCTTTTATTTCCATACGCTTACTTACGATAAGAATCGTCCCCGGGATGTTCGATTTCGTTGCTGTCTTTGGCGCATGGCGGAAGTTCTCACAGTGCCGTCGAACTTGGTTGTCGAGGGCGTAGTCAAAAATGTCCAAAAGATCGCCGGTGCGAAAGTAAGGGAAAGTAGAGGAGAAATCGGCGTGCCATCCACAAATGTCAAATATTCCGACAGATGTCGTAAGTATCCTGTGCTGACTAGGGTATCTACACTTTGAAAAGAGCGGAATAAGTAGTGAAAAATGAGTTGTTTTCCGATGCCGCAAGAAGCGTTACCGCTTTTGGCGGGCGAGTTGCAACATGAATCAAAGATCCTATCCGTTCCCGTGCACGTGAGCTCAGTGAGGCAACTTTATGAACGTATTATGGCGGGCGTTTTTTCCACTCTTTATATTGGTATTTTTCTTAAAAAGCAGTTTCGCAGCGGCAAGTTGTGTACGCGCGGACAGTAATTTCATTACGGATCTTACTTCAACTCTAATGCAGTCCAACCTAACCGCCAGCCAACTTGCTCAACACGTTTTCAATCGGTTGGGGTTTGGAACCAATGCCACGACCCAAAGGCTAAGCTTGCTCTTGAAAAAGAATGCCGACGGTTCTGAAAATAAGGCCGCGACCGCCGAAGCGATAGCAGAATTCATTGCCAACGGACTGAATCAGACAACGAGAGTGAATCCAACCATCAATCAAGCTTTGAAGACGGCTTACCCGTTCGCTTCAATGACGTACGAGGATATAGTTGCTCAATACAAAACGGTATTGGAAGCGGAAAATGTTAGCACCAACAGTGTTACGACTCTGACTAACGAAGTAAGTCAGACCGATGCGGCCCTAAATCAGACTATACAAAATCTTGAGTCCGGCGCTCCGAATGTTGTTCCATTAGATGCCCTCAAACTCATTGCACAAATGCAACAACAAAAGTCTGATCTCACAACTGCTCAAACTGAAGCCTCCAGTGATGCTATCGCTTTCATAACTTTTATCAACTCGGTTCGTAGCCAAAGCCAGATGAGAGAGATGGCCTATTACATTTTTGATAACGCACAGCCGGTCTACATGTCGCTTCAGCATTTTTGGTTTAATCACTTTAACGTTTCGATAGATAACTCGCCGATAGATACGATGGACTACATAGATACGCTGGGAGAAAATATGTGTGGTTCTTTTGAGGACTTGCTACTCGCCTCGGCAAAACATCCGGCGATGCTCGTCTTCCTGAATGGAGCTTCGAATCGAACGGTTTTTAAGAAAGATAAGAGTTCGCCGAACGGTTATACCGTTATAGTTCCGCCGAACGAAAATTATGCTAGAGAGGTCATGGAGCTTTTTACCATTGGTCGCGGACCTGCTACCGACGTCTATTCGTCCCCCTACTCGCAAACGGATGTCACCCAAGTAGCTCTTATCCTCAGCGGTTGGAATCTAGCGGGGGCTTCGGCGACCGATCCTACGATGCGGGGTTTTGTTTTTAATACTACCAATAACATGCCGACCACTCGGACCGTGATGGGTAAGTCGTATGCTCCAGGCGAAGCGGGGGCTTTGGCATTCTTTCACGATTTGGCGACAAGTCCATATACGGAAGACTTTATCATCCGAAAGATTATTCATCGTTTTGTATCGGAGGATGGGATCCCCCAGACCTCCACCGATCCCTGGATCTCCAATCTGATTTCGCTTAAGGCCGCAATGTCCTCAACTTGGGAGTCCACTGGCGGTTCGCTTAATTCGGTTATGATGACCATGTTTTCCCATCCTGCGTTCTGGGATGCCAATGCCTATAAAAGCAAAGCTCGCACCCCTGTTCAGTACGTAGCGTCTCTTTACCGAGCGACGGGATATCAGTTGGCGGATTTAAAGACATTCACCAATTCCACCACGGGGGCCCTATATACAGACATTAATACCGCCGTAAATGAGGCTTCGAGCATGGGGGAGCAGCTCTTATTTTGCGGAGTTCCGACGGGATGGGATGACAGTAATATCACATGGGGTAACAATGCGGTTCCTTTGGAGAGCGCACGGTTTTCATTCGCGATAGGAAGCTTCCACGGGGCCCCTTCCAGTAGCATGGAAAGCCAATACCAAAAGCTAGAAACAGAAGCGGCCAAGGGATTGAATGCTTCGGAGCCATCCACGGGAATGCCGGCATTAAATGCGTTTATACCGTTTTTCGATTTCGACCCCTTTTCAAGGTTTCAATTCCCAGCATCCTACTCGACCGCGGCAGGCCCTCTTGCCGCAATTGCTGCCAATGCGGACACTCAACAGGGGGTTGCGTTACCCCTTCGGTCCATTCTGACTATGGTTACGTCGAGTGCTGATTTTATGAAGTACTAACTTGGTTTTTTAGAGAGGAACGTTATGAGCGTTAAAAAGAGAGCCGAAAAGCGATCTGAATTTCTGATCGATCGTCGATCCTTTATTGCAGCTTCCTTGGGAACCGCGAGCAATTTCTTCTTGCCGTCCTTCCTGACTCGAGCAGCAAACGCAGCGACAACCTCTAGCTCCAGCGGCACTCAACCTACTTTTGTGTATGTCTTTTTGCGAGGAGCTATGGATGGACTTTCTCTGCTTCCCCCGTCCTCAAAAAATCCGAACTATTCGATTTACAGTGCCGCTCGGCCCAACACGAACCTCTTCAATCAGGATCCCAGTGTCTATGCGACACCATTTCTATTAAGTAATGCTCCCTACGGCCTTCATCCCTCCGCCGCAAATATCCACTATCTCTACGAGAATGGATCTCTCGCTTTCGTTCCGGGAGCCGGATCCATCAACGAGAGTCGCTCTCATTTCATTCAACAAAAGTTGATTGAGGCAGGAACTCCTGACCTCGGGAATCCGGGGCCCACTGGTTTTTTGAACCGGGCTTTAGCAAATGTTAGCGAAAAGTCGGCGGACATGCCGGCGGCTTCAATGAATCCGGGACTTACCTATTCACTCCGAGGCAGTCAGCTTGCACAAGTGGTTCCCTCATTAAGTACCAATATTAGCTCATCAGATATTAAATCGAATACCGACGCGGCAGTTCGAATTGCGGGTGGGTGGACGTTAAAAAATGGTTTGGGACGGCCCCTCGACAATCAACTGAACAACATGGGATTTCAAGCGTTGCGCGGGCTTTCAGTGGTTCAAAAGGCCGCAACACTCTCCACCACCGATCTCATGCCTCTGAGTGCTACGAGTTTAGGATCTTCCACACCACCACTTCATTACGGCGGTCAGTCTGGATTTCGCAATGCGGTTCAACTGCTGCGTTCCGAGCCGGGAATTCGTATTATGACCATCGATGTACAGAACTGGGATCATCATTTTAATGTGATGCCTCGATTCGTTTCGACGTTAACCCCTTTGGACCAAGCATTAGGTGCTTTTGTAAGAGACCTGGGAGGCCCCGTCGATCCTAGTCTAGGGGTTTCTAAATTGGAGTCTGGTCCAAATCTTTGGAATAATGTGTGCATTGTTGTCATGTCCGAATTCGGAAGGCGAGTTCAGCAGAATATCAGTTTTGGCTTCGATCATGGGCGCGGTGGCGTGATGATGGTATTGGGTGGTGCGGTGAACGGAAAAAGAGTCGTAGCAGATCCGAGCTACGGTCTTTCCACGTTGGACCAAGGGGATGTAATGGTTACTACCGATTACCGCGATGTAGTCTGCGAAGTATTCCAAAAGATTTCTGGAATCGCTAATCCCCAGACAATATTCGATACGGGTTATACCTTTAATTCTAAGAAGATTCTTAAGAGTTAAGTGAATAGGGGAGTTTTATGAAAAAGCAAATCATAGCAATATTCTCCTTTGGGTTTGCGGGCGTCGTTGCGCTTACGCTTTGGTGCGAGCAAGGAAATAGGAGTCTCGTTCATCCAGATGCGTCATTGCAGGATTTAAGAGCTTCTACTCAATCCCTTGAAAAGGGGATTCCTTCTGTCTCTTCCGTTTCGGTTCCCGAAGCGAGGCTTGTTGCGAATAAATCTCAAGTAGTGGAGGATTTGCGGACAACTTACGGTAGGGAGCCCACCTCTCAAGAGGTAGACGAGCAAACTCAATATCGTATAAACGCCGCCGCCTTAGTTCAAGAAAAGCACTTAATGGAGAATATTCCTATCGACGACGACAGTTCGAATTAGTTTGGATCCTCATCGCTATTTGACCAGCTCCAGAACCTCTGGTTGATCTTCACAATCTTCACAATCTTCACAATTCAATTTGAGCCTTTCCGCCAAGCTCCATCGCTACTTCTATTAGAACACTTTGGAGGTGCCGATGCGCTTGGGATATCAAATGCTAATGGGTCTATTGTTGGCTGCCACTTTGGGGTGCACGGCAAAGGTAGCGGGTGATCCGCAGGTTTCTGGAGGAGCGGTGACTGCAAGTCCTTCACAGCTAGCCTCGGGAACCCCAGATCCTTCTTTTCAACCAGATAGCTCCTGGATGACGGCGCCAATTCCTGTTCTTTCGTCTTTGGGGAACGGGGGCTTCGTATTGGGTATTGATTCCTACGGTGCGAACGGAGAGTTAAAAGGACAGTTTTCGCTAGTGAGTTCCGTCAACGCTACCGATAGTCAGGGACACTTCTATAATGCGGTTATCAAAACTACGACAGTTCCGATCCAAACGGTGATTACCTCGTTTAACGCCGACGGTAGTATCAACGAAACCTTTAATGGGGGAACGCTCACTTACAACACTTCGGTGGGAGCACCCTCTATCGCCGTTCAACCCGACGGAAATATTCTAACCGTCGTCAATAGTAACGGGACTTCGTTCCATTTCGTGCGGTATTTGAACGACGGGCAGCTAGACACCTCCTATGGGACTAACGGCAGTTCCGTAACGATCTCCGGCCAAGTGAGCCAAGCGGTTTGCCAGCCCGACGGAAATCTGCTTTTGGCGGGAAACTTCTTTAATGGAACTCCGAATCCGGTTTCTCGAACTTTGGTGCGCCTTACGTCGTCGGGCGCCATCGACACCTCTTTCGGATTTTCAGGGCAAGGTTATACCGTCATTAGCCCGGTCAACGACGGGATCTTGGGGGCTAACATTTCCGATCTGATCCGCAGTGTCGCTGTTTCGAACGGAGAGATATATGCCTCCGTCCAACATACCGTTGAGACGGCCACTCCGACGCTATTGAGCGCTTTCAGTGTGGCGCGGCTTGCTTTGAACGGAACTTCGGATACCACGTTTGAAGATCCTATCTTTCACGTCCCCGGGTTCGCCGTATTTCCGCTGGACCCCTCGACGGTAACCATAATCTCGAACGGCACTACCAGCCCGTCGGTATACGCAGAAAATTTCTACTTCGATTCAGTGGGGCGCACCATCAGCGCAGTGGGGTCAACCGGCGGAACGTTGACGATAACGCGCTATCTTTCCACCGGAAAACTCGACTCCAGTTTCGGATCGGGAAGCAGTGTGACGTTTCCTTACGTGGTGACCAATCCAGGAGCTTACCGCTTGTTGGTAAATCCGGATAATTCGATTCTGGTCTATGTCCCCAATCAGCTTTTCGTAAAACTAACACCCTAAAGACGTTAGGCTGTTTGGATGAATTGATTTATAATAAAAAATGCGACTATGAAATTTCTCGTCTTAATGGCTGGTCTACTTGCTCTGGGCAGTGTGGCAAGTCATAGTATCGCTTCGCGTTCAAAACTTTATTCCAAATATCCCCAAGTCTGCGAGCAGAAGGATTCAGGATTCGTTCCTGGCAGCTTACCCCTAAATCAGGCGATCGGTCCTCTTGCTACGACTGCCCATTTTTTCCAAACAGAACCCCTACTACAGAGCGTTGCCTGCCTCTTATTACCGAGCCCTCAGACGCCTCATCGCATCCATCTTTATGGTTCGTCTGGTTTAAGCCCCCCGAAATTCTCCTAGATCCGTTTTCTAAGTTCACATTTCACTTTTTGGAGAATTCAAATGAAAACATTTATTGTATTTCTTTGTCTGATGACTTCCCTTTGTTTTGGTAATTCAAAACCTCTGGTCCACATTTCGATCCGAGAAACCGGAGGTGGGCAAACGCCTGTACTGATACTAAGAGACTATACCTACGTTGTGAAAGAGAAGGAGAGGGGAATTGAGTTTCGGCTGGCAAAGGACGACGCGAAAAGGCTAATCGAAATTTCCCGCCGACTTGTGGGAAAGCATCTGTCCTTGTCAGTTAGCGACATCCAAGTGGCGTTTCCTAAAGTGATGGATGTACTTAAGGGAGATGGTATCCGGTTAACCTTCCAAGACGATCAAAGTCTGAAACACTTCGTAAAGAATCTAGAAGAGGATTCAGCTCAGCGATAGATTCGTTTTGGAAAATCGCGCTCGGCGAAGGCCGCTTCGCCGAGCGTTTCTGCCTTCATTTCGAGACGGATGTAAAAACGAGAGTACTTTCGTTGGATCCCTTGATTTCCAATTGCAGGGTCTTTCCTTGAGACTCAAACCGGACGCTAAACGGTTTGAGATTCTTATCGGTAGGAGTCATTTCACCGATGGAGTTAACGGTGCGCATCGCGTAAGCACCTATATAAGGAGCGGCATCGGAAGGTAAATCACGAAAGAGAGTCTGATCTTCCGGTAAAGTGAGTTGAATCAAATACTCGGGGTCTTCGAGATCCTCAAAAAAGGAATCCTCGAATCCCAAGCCAGAGGTCCCTACTAACTTGGAGTCCCTGGGAGCTGTGGCAAAAATGTCAGCACTTTCTTGCAATCCGTCGATCGCATACTTGATTTCTAGGCAGTCCACTTCGGGGCCAACGCCCAAACGTTTCTTCAGAGCGTTAAAGGCTTTGGTTTTTGCGGTTTCCCCATCAGCATCTAAGTTTCGATCGCAAACGTGATAGCTCTTTTGGCTGTGATTAGGAAAGATTAAGCGTTGCTCGCCGGGCTCTATCGAAGGTAATTTAGCCACGGAGTTTTGACGTACCAATCTCGTGAGGAAACTATGGTTAAGAATTCCCCGCCCATAATGAACCAGTCCAAACATGTGTCCCAATTCGTGGATGAGCGCTAGCTTCAATCGTACTTGCTTCTGTTCCTGCCATAGCTTGTTCATAACGACGGATTGTTGTCTGTTTCTACCAATAATTACCGAAGCGGGGGGGACGACATAAATGCTCCCTTTTGCGCGTAGCTCCTTCTTGTCATAAGCGGTGCGAATGCAATCGGCGACCCGAGGACGAGAGTTTGCCACATAGGTTATCTCTGCTTCATCGGTCAAAACTCCCAGCTGAAATCTAAGATCCGGATTTTGATTGCACGGGACCTCGATGAAAACCAAGTTTGAGAAGTCTAAAGCACTGGCCAGCTTTTCGATCTCCGGACGGTACTTCACGGGCTGAGCAAGATATTCATCGGAAAAGATACCGGGTCCAGGTTTTGCCGAATCAAACTGTTCATGCCAAAAGGCGAGGGCTCTCTCCACACTTTGTTTTGCCTCTGCGAGAGTCACATGGAACTTTGCCTCGTCAATGGCTACACAGTAGGTCACTTTCGGTTGCAGAGCCAGAAACCAGGGGTTGTCGGCTTCGCTAATGAGGTCGCCGCCGGAACTAGTCATTCCACCTGCTTGCAGGGATGAGGGGCTAACGAATAATAGGATTGAAAATAAGATTGAGACTAAGCAACTCTTCACTGGGGCTCTCCGGCAACATTTTGCGGAATTATCATCATTCGCAGAGATAATGCAATGGTCTGAAAAAAGACTAAGGCCGGACCCAGATGCAGTCCAGCCTTAGCTCCCCCATTTTAACCGAGTAATGTTGGAGGGATACGTCTTCTAATATCCCTGATCAATAAGCTCATGAAGTTTCGACATTAGGCCAGTGGTCGGGATGGCGATATTGGCGTAATTATCGCTGTAACTAGAGAGATAAAGCGATTCGTTTCCGCCTCCGCGCATCTCTGCGACGTTCACTCCGACAATGGTCAAAGTGGAATTGTCGAACGTGGTAAGGACCGGGCCGCCCGAAGAGCCCATCGCCGTATCACAGTCGTGATAGATCATGCCGTAGTGAGCGCCTTGATTGTGGCAGGTGGCCGCACTCGCGGTATCTCCGTTGGAGAAATTGTAGGAGTAACCGACGACCATGAGCGCATTCGGGAAATTATCTGTCGTAGTGGGTTGAACGCCCAGGGTGCCGTACATCGCGCCCAGATTGTCGTTTAGCACTACAAGCGCCCAGTCATTGGTCCGATCGCCTTGAGGATCGGTAGTTCCCCGATAAGTGAGCCGTGCCGACGATGACGTGGCGGATTTTCCCCAGCGCTGATTTGGGTAATAGGTCAGGGCGACGAGTTGCCCATTATCCTGAACGCAATGGGCAGCGGTGAGCACCACGTACTTACTTACTAAGGTTGCCGTGCACGAAGATCCATCCGACGTTTGTAACTTTCCGATGGCCCCCCAAGGATAACTACCCGAAGTGACTGCCACTCGATCATCGGGAAGAAAGACGTTACGTTCCGTAGCGAGTTCCCCCGGATCAAACGCCGGGGCTTGTGTCGAATGGGCGAGAGCGAAGGGACTAGTCAGTGCCAGGCAGACCAAAAAAGCTCTGAGTACTGAGTTTAAGGTTTCGATTCCAGTTTGTTTCTTTTGGGGATTCATTTTTTTACTCCTAGTTTTTCTGTTGGCTCTGTGCCAACAAGAATGGTTTTAGGAGCAGGCAGGCCAATCGTACATTTATATGAAATTAAATAATGGACGTTTTGTTCAGTTAAAATTAACTAACTAGTTACCAGGGGAAGAGGTCGAAATTGAGTTGATAGACCTCTCGGCCTGGCGCCTTCTTCACTAGTTGTTGCACCAATTTTAGGTATTTCAGGAAGCCCGCGTGTAGCTTAGTCCGGGTGGCTTCATCACCCGAGAAAGTAGCACTAAAGGTATAGGCCGAATCAGGCTGCTCGTCTTTTTGATTGAGACGCTCCAGGGTCTTCATGCGAATGAGTTTTCTATGGATGGGAAAAATAAAGGAGTCTTCGGGAAGGTGGATCACTTCTTTTAAGACCCGATAACCTCCCTCGTGTAGTTCGATAATTCCTAGTCGACTTAACACTCCCAGCATTCGGCTGAGGGCATTCTGGGAGATTCCAAGTTTCCTGGCTAGCAAACTGACATCGGAGGCAAAGGTATCGATAGTTAGATACATGTGCGCTAACAAAAAGAGCGGATCCAAATAATATTCGCCGTAAGCCCCTATCCCGTCATCGGACCGCACGACTTCGGAATCCAGGTGGGCTTCGGATTTGTCAGCGCGACGGCGGCAATCGCTAATTTGCGCGAGTAGCTCGCGCTTTCGCTTGGGAACCACGGAACGTTCGTATTCTAGTAAGAGTGCGGTGTACTCCGTCTGAAGGGGAGTAAATTCCAGAAATTCGCTCGCCAAATAGACTTGATCGGCATTCAGATGTCCCGACCCGCTGAGAACCGTGGATAGGTAGGTCTTTTGCACCCGACAGGCCTCGGCCATCTTTTGAAAGGTGTAGGCCTTTGGGAAGTGCTCCTTTCGACTTAAGAGACTCTCCTTTAAGACGGCGCGATAGTCTGTGAGCGAGAAAATATCCATCCTTCGTTCCTGCCGTTACGATTAGCATAAATAAAATGAAGCGGAAGAATTAAGATAAAATAAACCAGGTAGCGACTTGATAAATCTTTTCCAGGCGTAAGATTTCCGATTAAACCTTGACAGAATAGGACATCTCAGCAAAATGCCGCTATTCGAAAACGCAAGCCAAGTTGAGGTTGTTTATGCGGAGACAAGCTAGGGCGAGTTACCCCTTCTCTTTTTTTGCCCTATCGGCGTTGCTTCTCTGTTCGCCCGTTGTCCAGGGGCAAGATCTCCCCGAGCCTTTGGAAAAAATTCGAATTCTTCTTATAATAGACGAGCAGGCCCCCGCGACGGGACTTGGGGCAAGAAAAGATCACGATCGCTTAGAGACCTTCTTTCAGTACCTTTTCGCTAATCGAGATTTTCCCAGACTGCGAAAGAAAACCGTATCGATGACGACTCTGGGGCGAGATGAAAAAATTACGCTTGCGGCCATTCGCTCGTATTTTACAAAGACTCCTCTTGAAGCCGATGAGGCCTTCTTCCTTTATATATCCGCAGCAGGTGTTCCTACTAATGAAGTCAACAAAGAGCCCAAATTACGTTTGAGCAGTGGTGAGGAGATCTCTCATTCGCAGTGGCTGGCTTTGGTCAAGGAGCATAGCAAGAGTCCTCTTCAGACCATCATCGCGGACTTATGTGTGGATTGCACGAAGGCCCAAGACTTCGAGTTCTTTCCAGGGGAGCTGGTGCGCGAGAAGGGAGACCTGGAACCCTTCTATGAGAACCTCTTTTTCCGCCATCGGGGAACCATGGAAATTGTCTCGGCCGGAGTGGGGCAACCCTCCTGTACCTTTTCCTCCGGCAGTCTAATGACTATCGCTTTGACTAGCACGCTATCCAATCCGGACATCAACGACCTGGACGGGGATCGAGATGGTATTGTCACGTGGTACGAAGTGTTCATGGGCGTACGAAAACGAACGTTGGATGTTTTTCTAAGGATTCGATCTCAGGCCAATGTGCCCAAGCTTTCGGAGCAAGAGCCAAGCCTGCTTTCCGTTTCATTACCGTTTGAAGCGAAAAAAGAGGGAGACAGTTCCCGATGATAATCTGTAGTGGAGGTAGTTATTATGTCTAACGCAAAATCGTCTATTCGATTGGCCCGACTCTTTCTGGTCTTTACCCTTTTGTTGATCGGTTCCACGCAACTTTTTGCGCAAGCAAAGCCTTTAGCTAGATTGCGCGCGCTGCTTCTTCTTGACGAACAGGCGGCCAATATCGGAATCAGTGTGGTAAAGGACGGCGAAACGGTTCAGACACTGCTGAAAGATATCTTTAAGAGCCCGAAGTTTCCCCGCCTGGAGAATAGAGTAACTATCGATGTTCTGCGTTCGACCCTAGAGAAACCTCTCATGGAATCTGGAGTAGCCCAATATTTTATCGAACACCCTATAGCCGACGATGAAGCGCTTTTCATCTACTACAGTGGCCACGGCGGTCGCACCCCAGCTCTGGTGGGAGGACATTTTCTAGCGATGTCGGGAGGAGACTTCTTGAGATCTAGGTTAGTCTCTATGGTGGAAGCACAAAATCCAGCACCCAAGCTTCGCATTATCATGACGGACGCTTGCAATGACCTATCGGAATATTCTCCCGAAAAGCGTGCCTATATCCCGATCACCTATGATGAGGCGCACCAGGACCTTTACGAGAGACTGTTTCTGGGCTCCCGAGGGACCATGGATTTTAACTCTTCCGAGTTTGGCCAGGTCTCTTGGAGTAATGGCAAAATCGGCGGATACATGACTGCTGCGTTCGATAAAGTGCTTCGCGAGGTAACGGATACTTCAGTGAACTGGAGTCAGATATTCACCTTTACCGTGGCGGGTACAAAGAAACAGTTTGAGACCAGTCGAGACATTAATCGCCTGGCCTTTCTCACGGGAAAAATTCAGAATCGTCCTAAGATCATGGACGCCGAGGTGCAGATTCCTGTGCTGCTTTCCTTGGCTAGCCCTAGCGAAGATTATGTCAGCAGTGTCACAAGCCCCGTCCCTTCTATGGTTAGTAGAAACATAAAGGAGCCGGTCGTAGATGCAAAAAAGGTTAATAACGGACTCTCGTTCACGACGACGATCCACTTAGAGGACCGAAAGGGACAAAGCGTAAGAGTCGGAGTGCGCCTTTCTGTCGGCGAAAAGCCTTTAATGGCAAACGAGGGATTCGATCAAATGATCGAAGTGACGAAATTCGATTTCACCGCTCGCAATGTCCCAATATCTATTGCGACCGGTGGACTTCCGAAAAAAGAGGCATCCATTCAAGGACAAATCAAAGTATTCGATAGTGAAGGAAAAGAGACCCTCGCGGAATCGGTTCCTTTTACTTTTACTTGGATTCCAAGAGAATAGACGATCAAAAGGACTCCGATGCCGTTTCAATCAAGGTTCGTTCTAAGCTTTCTTCTGATAGGGAGTCTAGCGGGCGTTTTGGCGGTGGGTGACGAAACTCCCCTTAATATCGATCTTTGGAGACGTGCTATCCATTTTGAAATGGCGCGCGAGAATGCTTCTGAAATCCTACAGGCGATGTTGGCCATTCAAAAAAGAGCCACGAGAAAAGCAGAAGTCGCATCGGTTGAGCGGTTTTGGGAAAAGCGTGTGGAGTGTACTGTCGATAAGGCCGGTTTGGGTTGGTTTTTGGGCTTTCGTCCCTTTATCGATCAGATCGGCGAGCAGTTTTCCAGCTTCGCTGGCCTAAACCCCAATTGGAGTGACGCCGATAAAGTCCGCTTGGTCGCTTTTGGTAAAGATCGCCATCTACCCGACAACCTAAAGGAATTAACAGGTGACTATGATTTGCGTTATATCCAGTGGCTTATCCCTGAAATGGATTCGTTCTGGACGGAAGTCGTCTTTAAGTCCGACGATCCGTTAGTCAAAGAGATAGCACTCCATTTTCAAGGCAGGCGAGATGAACAGTACTTTAATCAGCTTTTTAGCACCGCTCTATATGCCTTGCGAAAAGCCAATGCCAAGGGTAGCAACGAAGTAGACTTCACCTGGAAGGATTTGAAATTCGCAGGTCCGCTCGATCCGGAGCAGATGACCGTCACCGACATTTCTAAAGAGGTGCTCACTCGAACCCAATCAATGACTACGCTACTAACCGCACTTCGCAAAATAAGCGATCGAGCCAGGCTTTCTCCTCAACTAACTGAGGCGCTAAGGATATTGGACAAGGTTTCCCAGGAGCCCCCAAACGACACTTTTCGAGGGTTTATGGGGTATCACTTGGGTGTTTCGCAGATAAATAAGGACTTTGCGCGTCACGGATCACGGGTGTTGGCGGAGGAGTTGGTGGGGAGAATCGCCGATACTTTTACCTCTGACAAAGGGCTAGCGGATGTCTATTTTCGTTTGCAGCAGCGAATGGAGGCCCAAGGCTTCAAAAACGACAGCATGCCTCACGGGGCCATGGAGATTCAGATGGCCGAAGAGGGAACTTCCGTGCACGGCATCCGCGAAATCGTTTTACCGCACATTCTGGTGGAAACGATTCTCTTAGACGAACTCGCGGATCCTGATCTTCATTTAACTCAAGGAATGTTAGATACGATTGCGAGCCTGAAGAAATATCTAACCGAATCAGAAAACTGTCTAGCGACCGATCGAACGTGGGACTCGTATATGAATTATATTCACTTTCGTAAGGCAATTCCCAACCTAATTGCCGCCCCGAAATAGGTGTAGTTTACCGCCAATCTCCACTGGCGATGAACGCTCCCCAGAATTGCGGTGGCATCTCCATCTTTACTAAAGACAGTTGTGCGGCCTGGAGCGCTTTGGCTACCGGCATCTTCTTCACCCAAAGGTTTGTGTAGAATTGTTTCATGATGAGACTTGTGGCAAGACTATCAACGCGCCAAAGGGCCCCCACGGTGCTCTTGACCCCCGCTGCTTGAAATCCGCGCTGAACGCCCAAAACTCCTTCTCCTGGTTCCACTTTGCCGGTAGCCGTCTCGCAAGCCGACAGCACCACGAGATCGACACCGCGAAGATCGAGCGAGGCAATTTCGTCCGAGGTTAATAGCCCGGTATCGAATAAGAGAAAGCGTTTTAGACTGGCTCCAGCTAATACGACTCCGGAATGGAGTCCGGTCTCAAAGCGTTTTGCAATAATTTCGTCTTCGGGAAGTTCCCAGTTGAAGGTTCCCCCCGCTCCTTTTTTCTCCGAATCAACGGCCTGCGGATCGTAATACCCATGCGTTGCTAAATGGATCCATCGGGCTTGAGGCGCCAGTTTTCTAAAGTTCGCCGTTGAAGCGTATACGCGCTCTTTAAGAAATAGTTCCGAATCTTTGGGGAAGATTGCGGTGAAAATACTCGAGATAGTATCTACTTCATCTTTAGTGTCGAGTATCGGATAGCGGTGTCCACCTGGAGTGTTTCGAAAGAATTCGCGAACCTGGTCGGTTGACGGACCTCCCGCGGGCTCCGTTTTCTTGAAGAATTCGTCCGAAGAGGGGAGAAGGTCGGATTCTATCGGACGTGCGTCGAAAGCGACATTGCCCATTAGCAGGAACTTACTTGAAGTAGGTGGTTTGCGATGGGATGCGAGTAGCTCAGGCAACTCTCTTATCGAAGTGGCGTAAATAAGTTGCTTTCCCTCAGAAGCAAGCTCTTCGAGCAAATAGTGTCCTCTCTCCTGGGCGGGCAATGCCGCGATGGGAAGCAGGGATAACTCTCCGTCGGGTGAATAGACAATGGTTATTGCCTCTCCAATCTCAGATTGGACCCTCATCCAGATCTTCTCTCGAAGCGTCTTAGCGGAGGCCTGAGCTTCCTCGAGCGAAATGGCGTATCCCTCTTGCCCCGATTGATCGGCAAAATAACGGCGCCAGGTGCGTACGTGAGAATCGATTTCAGCGCAGGGGCCCAGTGGGATGAGGCGGATTGGCTTTTTTCGTGCGGCCACAAACGCCAGGTAGCGCGACTCGGTGATCGGCTTGTGTTGGGGGTTAGCAAAGATGTGATCATATTGTAGGATGTCCACTACGACAGCGTCCGCCGGAAGACTTGTCCTTAGTAGCTGGGCGTAATCGAGAAATTTAACTACTCTGACATCTTTGTCTATCAACTCATCGAGTGCCTGGAGTTCCAGCTCTTCTTTCAATTCGACATAAGCATTCACTGTTTCCTGGCGGATCGCCGCTAGAGGAGCATCTGGCCAGTCCATAAAGGTGAAATCGGCAATTACCTTATTGATCCAAAATAGCCTATCAAAATATTCTCGGGCGTTGGGATCGCTGTTTCGTTTTTTCTGCAAGGCCGCATAGCGATGAAAGAGAGCTCCTTTCCAGAGTAAGGTATGTCGATACAGCTCGCTCTTCTCGGCATCCAAGGAGGTGTCAGAAATAATGCTCGTTAATAAGTCGAACGACTGGCGAAAGGTCCTCACACTCTCTCTTTGCGAAGTCGGGGAGATGAGTCCTGCCTTCCAGAAATACCTTTCGTCGTTATTGAGGGTAATGGAGGTATATTTCTTGGCCATGGGTCGTTCTCCCCGCAGCCAATACAGTAAAGCGGCCTGACGGTAGGCGTGAAACGCTTGGTATTGGGCGAACCCTATGGCGGGTCTCTGGGATAATAGCTCCCCTGCTTGTTCTAAGATCTCGGTCGCTTCCCTCAACTGGCCAGTGCCGGTAAAAATACGCGCCAATTGAATTCCAGTTAGGCCAGCGTAGTAGTGATAGGGATTATCCGAACTGAGATCCGCCTGAATCTTTAGGGCTTCAATAAGATACTTGTGCGCACGAGCCGGATCGCGAGAGACGTTAAGGGCTCCCAGATGGGTGAGCGCGATCGCGTAAACAGCATGTTTATCACCTAAACGACTTTTTGCTCGAGTGGCTGCTTCCTGGCAACGCGTTTCCGCTTTTACCAAATCTCCCATGGAGATCGAATTCTCGCACAAACCCAGCAGAGTTTTTAGATATTCTCCGCTACTCTTGCCAGGTCGTTTTTCGAAGAAGGTAAGAGCACGCTGAAATGTGCCTTCGGCTCGGGCGAAATCATAAATCATGTGGTAGTAGGTTCCCAGACCCAATTGGACTAGAGCGTTATGAAATGGAGGCTCTTCGGCAGCGATATCTCTTAGAACTCCAAACGCATTGGTGAAACCGTCCTCAATTCGTTCCGTGTAGAGTTTTATTGCTAGGGCATCGAATCTAGGGTCGAAGATGGTAAAGGTATCTCTATAGATATTCATCGCCTCTTGATCTAATTTTCCTATCGCGTCGGCGTGCCCACTCTTTCTTTCGATTTGGCTTGATCGAAGAAGACCATCGGCATAACTCGGATGCTTTTCTCCGACACTCGCTTTAAGGATTTTCAACGCTTGAGCGATAAGAGTTGCTCCTTCTTCGATCGCTCCCTGTTCCGCTCTTAAGAAGGCATAATCCGCCGCAACCGATCCAAACTCTGTGCTGGAAGCTCCATTCGTTGCTTTAAAAATTCCACCCGCTTCTTTGAAATACGCAGATGCTTCGATCAGTTCTTTATCGGTGCGAAAGACGGCGTCTAGGCGCATTTTACCGAGTTCTCTTAGCACTCGAGCGGTATCAGGATGCGCTTGGCCAAGATTTTTCCGCGCACGCGTTAGAGCGGTAGCTAAGATCGATTCCGCGGAAAGGAAATCGCCGTTGGCTTTATTGATCTGAGCAAGTGCTATAGATCGTGCAACGATAAGGCCGGGAATGCTGTCTTTCAAAAAACTCTCGTAGACAGCAAAGCTCGTGGACATTTGACCAAGAAGTTTTTCCGACCAATCCCCATTGTAAAACTGTTTGATGGCGGCATCGTTAGCTTCTTCGGCCGTCAGAAACTCTTTACGGCGTTCGGGCGTGTCGATTTGATCGATAAAGGCTGTTCTTCTTTGCTTAAGTTCGTTGTTCTTATCTTCGTAAGGGGTCGCGATCAAAGTAGCGGTGGCCAGACAACAAAATACAATCCAACGAAACAACAATCCTCCTAGCGCCATTCACCACTTGCAATAAAGGCGGCCCAAAATTGAGGCGGCATTTTCATTTCGACTAAAGCAAGTTGCGCTGCCTGCAATGCGCGAGCGACAGGCAATTTGTTGCTCCACAGATTTTCGTAGAACTTATTCATTAAAACTGTCGTTGGTAGACTTTCTACCCGCCATAGGGCCGCCACCGAATTCTTAGCGCCGGCAGCTTGAAATCCTCGCTGCACTCCGAGAACGCCTTCTCCGGGTTCTACTGTTCCGGAAGCCGTATCGCAGGCCGAAAGTACCACTAGCTCTACCCCTTCCAAATTAAGAAAGGAGATCTCTTCAGTGGTTAGCAATCCATTGTCGTAAATCTGGTAGCGCTCCAGGTTAGCCCCCGCGAATACGATCCCAGAATAGAGACCAGGTTCAAAACGCCTCGCGATCACTTTGTCGATAGCATATTCCGGCTCCGCGGTGTGAGAGGCGATCTTCTCGGAAATGAGAATACCGGGATCAAAAAAGCCGTGTGTCGACAGGTGAATCCAGCGGTGTTGGGAAGCTAAGTCTCGAAACCCTTCCGCAGAAGCGTTAGCTCCTTGTAATCGGGTAACGTTTCCTAGAGCGAAAGTGTCCTTAAAGCGGCTCGCCACATTTTCAGTCTCCTCTTTGGTATCCAAAGGAATGAAGGTTTGGCTACCTGGTCGTTCCGCTAACCCTTTCCATTCGAGGACCTTTTGAAACATAAAAGTTTCTAAGGTAGCGTCCTTCCTTAGAATATCAGACGGTATCCGTCCTGAACTGACCGGACGTTTATCGTAGGCGATCTCTCCCATTACTAAGAGATTTCCCGCCGCTGGTGAGTGCGTGGAAGTCTCCTTATTGGAGAGAAGGCTAGGTACGGGAAGGTGAATGAGTTGCCTGTCTTGTACGGCCAGCTCTTCGAGCAGGTAACGTTTCGCCCCCTCACCCGGAAGAGCGACTAGGGGCAGAAGGGCTAGCTCTCCATCAGGCGAATAAATGAGGGTGGAGGCCCCTTTCAATGCTTCTTGTAAAGGCTTCCAAATGACTTCACGCAACTGCTGACCAGCGGCATTCCCCGCTTCTTCCGATACCACGAAGCCTTCTTGGCCGATTTGGTCCGCGAACGAGTGTCTCCATAGGCGCACCCTGCTATCGATAAATTCGGCGGAACCCAAAGGGATTAAACGGATGCCTGAGGGACGAACGATAAAAGCCAAGTAGCGACGATCGTAATCTCGTTTCCCGTCGACATCGCCTGAAATATGGGAGTATTGAACCACGTCGATGAGAGCGTCACTCTTGGCAAGCTTTCGACTAACGCTATTTACGATGTGCTCCGGGGCGAACTCTCCCTGGTTTTCGAAGGCCATTTTTCCGGCCATTAAGTCATAGACCTCTTTAATCCCAATGAGCGCTTGCCATTGTTCATCGCGAACTTTGGTTGATTCCGGGTCGTTCGCGCCGATGAAGGTAAAATCGGAGATAGCTTTGTTGAGTCGTAAAAGCATGTGGTAAGAATTCCGCAATTCCGGCGAAGTTTTTGCTTTCTCACGTAGGGTTTCATGTCGGGAGAGGAGGGCTCCTTTCCAGTATAAAACGTTGCCATAGAGCTGGTGTATTTCACTGTCATCGTTCGTATCCGCACAAAGGGTCAAAAAGAGGTCAAAACTTTGCCGCATCCATTGAATACTTTCTTTTAGCGACTTCTCCGTGTCGTAAGCGATTCCAACGGTTCGGAAAGCCTGGGCTTCTCCCGAAAGGGCAAGTAAAGCATTCCGCTTGGCTAAAGCAGTGTGCCCTAAATGATGTTCCAAAAGAGCATTATCAAATAGCGCGCTCGTCGTCTGGTGGACGGCAAAGCCGCTGCCGTTTCGAGTAAGAAAGATATCGGAGGCCTGAAGCAACCGAAGACCCGCGGTCAAAGTGTCTCCTGCCGCCATCAGAAGTCTCGCTTGGTATCTGAGGGTAAGGCCTCGATAGTAAATAAGCGGACTATCGTTAGGAATCTGCTCTTGGATCTCAAGCGCTTGATCGAAGTAGTCTTTCGCGCGAGTGGGCTCCGTGGTCGTGTAGAGTCTTGCTAAGCTCGTTAGGATTAAAGAATAGGTGGGATGGGTGATTCCCAATCGTGTTCTTAGCGCTTCTTCGGTTTGATGACATAAAGGTTTTGCCCTTTCGAAATCACCTTTGGCGATATACGTATCGCACAGCCAGTGAGTAGCGCGAAGGTATTGGCCACTCTTTTTTCCCGGTATTTTTTCAAAAAAGGTAATAGATCTTAGAAACGATGCTTCTGCTCTATCGTAATCCCGAGTTTGGTAGTGATAACGACCGGCTAATTCGCGGAAGCTTTCTCTCATATAGGGCGTTACGTGGGAAGACTGCATCAGGATAGTTAGATAGGGAAAGGCCATATTGTTCTCTTCCTCAACGAGGTAATTGAGTTCCCGGTACATCATTGAGGCCCAGCGGACATGGGAGTGTGGGACAGAGGCGAGATAGATCTCGTGAGCTTTCATTACCAGAGTTGTTGCTTCAATCTTATTTCCCTTGCTCCATTCAATCTCTGCTCCCTTAATTAGAATGTCAGCATAGTCAGGGTGCTTTTTCCCCACGGCGACGGCGGCAGCTTCAAGTGCTTTTGCCAAAAGGGAATCTGCTTCGGGTTTCAGATTTTGTTCCGCGCGCACCACGGCGTAATCGGCGAGACAGGAAGCATAGGGAAGACTGGAGTCCCCGACTGTCTCTTGGATAATCTTTAGCGCATCGGAAAGCAACTTTTGGGCTTGTGATAATTCTTTTCCGGTCCGGTATACCCTGTCCAGATTCCACCTTCCCATACGTTGCAAAACGAGACCTGTGAAGGGGTGGGGCCCGTTAAGGCCTTTGCTCGCGCGCTCGGAGGCTTGGACTAAGAGATCGTGAACCACCTCAAAGGCGCCGTTGGCTTCGCCGATGCTCGCCAATACAAGAGCGGGCTCCACAAGAAGTCCCGGGATCGATTCGGCCAAAAATCTCTCTTGGACTAGAAAGGCCAAATGCATTTTCTTGAAAAGGACTGGAGATCTATCTCCCTTTTCGTAGACGAGAAGGCCTTCGGCGTAATCTTTTTCCGCTCGATTCCAAAGTTGCCGATCTTCGAGGGGCAACGTCTTAAGAAGTTCATTCTTTCTCTGCTGCAACTCGCTATGGGTCTTCTCGAAAGAAACTCCGTAGAGCACAGAGTTCGCCGACAAAAAGAGCAGGGCGAAACCACAAAGACTCATTCGCCACATCAAGGACTCGCCTCGTTAAAGGGTTGAGGAATGACCCGCAAAGTAGCGGTTACGATGCATAGTGTCAATTTGAGGTTCTAAAGATTTAATAAACAAAAAAGTAATATAAAAATAAATACTTATATCGATTGGGAATTGTCCCTTGGGCCTGTGCGCCCAAGGGGACCTCCCAAGGGGACGGGGAGTTTATCTGGCGGATTTTCCTTCTAGTGACCCGCGACTCATGCGGAGAATATCATTTCGTTCGCAGGGGGATGACCTATCCCGACGGGACGGACAGTGGGTCTGAAAATATAGAAGCACATGTCCTTGGGGACTGTCCGATATGATATGCAGTGGTCATGGGCCCCCCTTCAAGAAGCGATTTCCCTGCTTCCCGTCTTTAGTGTGTTACTCCTTCCTCCAAGCGGGTAGATTCGGGCCCTCGACGGAAAAGACGGCCACGAATACTTTCCCTGCTTTCACCGTCAAAGAGCTCCGGATACGTGTTCCTCAGCGGTATTTGCTGTGCTATATAGCTCGACCAATGAAATCCCTTTGGCGTCTTACCGCGTGTTTTCTGCTGGCTTCTCATGCCCACGGCGATTGGTGTCGTCTTTGGGTTAAAGGCCAGAATAGAGATTTTGGTGAGGCACTTTCTACCATTCCACTCCCGTCTGAACGCCTTCGCCCTCTTTTGGACTCCCAGGGGTACCGGGGTACTGCCGAAGAGATCGTGGAAAGCTTAGTTTGGATCGATCAGCAAAACTTGACCCTCTTCGATGCCATGGGGAAGAAGCTAAACCAGGCCGAGTACTCTCATTCCGAGGAGTCGGTGGGGCGATCTATTAGACGGTGGTTCTCATCAAACCGATCTTTGAGCGATTTTGAAGTGGCCCGCCAAGCGCTTATCGAAGACTCACGCGGACTTATGGTTTCGGAAATGGCCCACTCGACTAACCGGCGTCTAAGAAACCATCTATTAAAATATCCGGCGGTGATGCCCAAGATGAGGACCGAAAAAGAGTTCATGGAAATGCTAGTGACCCGAGTTCGGGCTCGTCTGCATGTTTTCTTGCGTCGGGAAACAAACAACCACGCGAATTTGATGGCCGATATGAGGCTATCTTTTGATCCCAACCTGCGCATTCGTACCCGAGAACCCAACGCGGTATTATCAAGGCAGTCGATGAGAGCGGCGACCGCACGACAATCCTCCGAGCAAGAGGTGTTTCACTTTTTCGCTAGCGGGTATGTCGATCCGTTTTTCGAGGATTACCGGACGGGGATTCTCGGATTCTATCGTGAAGCTTGGGACTCCAAAGATTTAATCGATCGTCATATCGATTACTTTCTCGACAGAAAAGAAGTGGAGAGAACAGCGCACCGACGTTTTATTACGCAAATGATGCTGTTTGTATTAGCTAGCGACGAAGCTGCCATCTCCGGCACTAAGATTCGTGAAAGCTTCAGAGGGGAATTGACTGCCGAAGGGGCGATGCTCATTCGCAAGTATGAGAGCGAAAATCCTCAAACGCGATCCACATCCAATTCTGGGATCACAGCGATCACTACCCTTCCTAGTAACCCTATGAATGCTCGCCCTTCCGTTACTCGCTCTCGGGGCAAACGCCAGGCAGTGGCAGGGGGCACTAACGATAAGAAACCCGGCGACGAATTAGCCGATTCGCAGTTGACGGAATCCCAACGGGAGCTTTTGTCGCGCCGAGATCTCTTAGGTGAAATTAACTCATACGCTAATGTCCATTTTCACGATCTGATAGCGATATGTACTGCGCTCTGGGGAGAGCCGCGGATCACTGACAACAGGCGCATCTATCAGCTACCCTGGCGGGGTGAGCCCTTCGTAATAGTGACCTATCATAGGGGGAATGAGGTAGTTCCTTATGAAGTGAAAAGTGTCCGAGATGCCATTAGGAAGATGCTGACTCTTTTAGACTGAGTGAGGTTTTCTCGGCAGTGGATTGCCACGACACTTTTTTCAATCATTTTAGGCAGGCAATTAGGTTTGTGATTCCTTGCCGAAAGGGTTCGGTGGAGTTCCAAGACAGGTTTGCCTCTCGAAGTTGGATTATTTTCTCAGAATTTAAAGTGACTCGGGGAGGAGGGTTCCACTGTTCGCAAGGAACAGCAAAGTTTCTCACCATGGCGAATTCTATACTTTTTCGTGCAGCCTCGTTTTGGGGCTCAATTTCTAACGTCGTTACCCATTCGCTCATGGCTCCAATAGGATCTCCAAGCTGATACTCCGTAAGTCCTAAATGGTAGTGAGCTTGGGTAAATTCGGGCCGTCTCGAAATGGCCCTTTCAAAAAGACTTCGGGCTTCAGCGAAATTTCCCTGGCGAGCGCGTGCGGTACCCAGATTGTTGAGCGCTTCCGGATAGGTCGGGTTCAGTCGGACCGCTTCTTCGTAGTGGGGAATGGCTTCGTCTAGTTTTCCCGTTTGATCTAAAGCAACCCCCAGATTGGTATGGGCCATGAAATTTTGGGGATAAACGGCTAGTGTGTGCGAAAAAAGAGAGATGCTGTCCTGCCAGTAGGGAAGTTGGCTAAAGGTGATCGAAGCAAACACCATCACTGCCAGGCAAAGCGAAATCCGCAGTGCTATTGCATGCCGGATTAGGTCGCGGCGAGTGCTCAAGAATCCGGCGAGCCCCACTAGTAATCCCAAATGCGGAAGATAAGTCCAACGATCGGCTAGCGACTGGCCTCCCACGGCAACGAAGCCTGCCATGGGAAGCAGAACCACCACAAACCAGAGCCACCCTACCG
The DNA here is from genome assembly GCA_963778115.1 of uncultured delta proteobacterium. Lineage (GTDB taxonomy): Bacteria > Bdellovibrionota > FAC87 > UBA2466 > UBA2466 > JBBQIT01. Next base: position 117,932 of record CAVZSV010000007.1, on the reverse strand, counting down.
CAAGCGAAGGATAACGGACTGCCCGGCGGAGAAAAACAAAAGTCAGCGCCAAGAAACCAAGGAATGCGCCAGCACCCGCTCCGGGCGGGTATTGCAGGGCAGGGTAGAAAATTCCAAATCCCGTCGGCCAAATGAGCTTGGCGAAGTACGCGAGGTAACTTATCCAGGCAGTCGAGAATCTGTCCGCCATGCTTATTTCGGCAAAGCTTCTCAGTCCGCCTCCCGCCTCTTGCGATCGCATAGTCATCACGGCGATAAAAAAGGAAAATAAGAAAAAGGGCAGCTTTTCGATTAATAGAGAAAATAGCCGGCGAAAATTGTCTTGCGGGCTTCCCACTAGGGATATTCGGTTAAGCGGCCAATAATCCAATAAGAGCAAAAGAAACGGGAAAGTTACGAGCGTCGGTTTTGCCATCAATCCAAGCGCAAAGAAAGCGAGTGCTAAGAGGTAAGCCCACTTCTGGCGGCTCTTACCGTACAGAAGGTAGCCATTGAGGGTGAGCATTCCGAAAAAAGCGCTTAGCAGCTCTTTGCGCTCGCTCACCCAAGAAACCGCTTCCAGTCGCATGGGATGGACGCCAAAGATTGCCGCTATCCAAAACGCGAGTTCGGCGCGACCTGTCGCCAGATAAAGAAACGTAAAGAAAAGGGCTACGTTCAATGCGTGAATGGCGACATTCATCAGATGGTGCGGCCCCGGATCTAATCCAAAGAGTCTGGCGTCGATCATGTGGGAGATCCACGTAACCGGATGCCAATAACCCGCGTGATAATGAGTGAACACCCAACGCACGTTATCCACGAAGTTGCCCGTGACCACAAAGGGGTTACTAGTCACATATTCGCCGTCATCTAAGTTCAAAAAGGAAAAGTTTCGAACGCTGGAATATAAGCATAGCGTTATCAGAATAAGTAGACCGAAAGCGATGGCGTAATTACGTCTTTCTCTTCGACTATCGGACGAATGAAAAAACATGTTTTCCCCAACGTATTTCAGGAACGGTTTGATGCTTCTGGGCGGGTAGTATAGCATAGCTCGTACTATCGATAAGTCATGACATTACCCAACATTTCCATTCTGGTGCCCACGAGAAACGAACAGGATTCGATTGTAAATTGCCTGACCCAACTTTGCCTGAACTGTCCGGGTGCTGAGATCATAGTCATTGATGGCGGTCACGATGAGACTAGCTCGCTGGTAAAGCGCCAAGCCGTATCTTATCCTTCGATCCGATATTTGAAGAACGATCCGGATCTGGGCAAGGGACATGCTATCCAGCGCGGGATCGAAGCGAGCCGGGGAAATATCCTAGTGCAATTTGATGCGGATCTTCAGTTCGATCCCCGTGAGATCCCTTTGCTAACTGGCCCTATCCTTCGGGGGGAGGCCGATATGGTGCTGGCAACGCGTTTCACTAAGGAGTCAAGACGGATGCCGGGAAGTGACACTTTTGTCCGAACGCAGGGGAATCGTGTTATCAGCGGCTATACTTCGCTGCTTTGTGGAAAGCCTTTTTCAGACGTCCTTGCGGGCTTTAAGGCCTGGAAAAAAGAGGTCACGGGATCGCTCCCGCTGACAAGTCTGGGCTATTCTTACGAGGCTGAACTGGTCATCAACGCTTTTAGAAAAGGGTGGAGAGTGGTTGAAGTACCCGTGAGTTATTACGAGCGAGAATTCGGCTCCAGTTCAGTTGCTGTCTTCAGGGTGGGGCTGCGCATGCTTTGGGATCTCTTTCGGTTCCGATTTCGGAGCATCGAAAGCTCATGAGAGTTCTCGTTACCGGTAGCTCGGGATTCTTGGGAAGTACCTTAGTTCGAAAGCTCTCCTGCAACGGGCACACTGTGATTGGCCTCGATAAAAACTTGCCGCCACCCTCGAGTGCCCTGCCATTTTTTATTCATCACGATTTGCGGGATCGATTGACCTCTCAGGCCCCGACTTTCGACTGCTGTGTGCATTTAGCAAGTTCGGTAGGAGGCTTCCTTCACAATGCGGCCTCTGCGAATTTAGAAGAGAATGAGATTCTCTTATTGGAAACCACGGCACAGATCTGTCGGACCTCTGGATGTAAACGCATCCTTTATGCCTCGTCTATCTTGGTCTTCGAGGTTACGGGGGATTATCTTCACGCCCCCGCATTGACAGGAAGTCAGCGAACCCCTTACGCCAGGGCTAAGGCAACGGGCGAAGATTTTGTCTCGAGCCACTTCGAAGAGTTTGTCATTTTTCGCCCTACCAACCTCTTTGGTCCGCATCAACCCCGAGAAGCTAGTGCCATGGCTGGAAGGTCGCATGTCATTCCTGATCTCCTGTACAAGTTGCACAGGGAGAGCTTCTTAGAAGTTCTGGGCGATGGAAGCCAGGTGAGAAACTTTCTGCATGTCGAAGACGCGGCCTCCTTTATTGCCATTGCCCTTAACTCTCCCGCACAGGGCTATTACAATCTGCGATCCGATATCCACTTAACGATTCGAGAATTAGCGCTCGAATTAAAACGTTGGGCGGGTGTTGAGCGTGAAGTTCGCTATCGGCCTGAGTTCATGAAGTGGGAGCCCAATCCGATTCCGCGATTTGATATCGCGCCGCTAGAAGACCTGGGGTGGGCGGCTAGAATCCAGAGCCTCCCTGAAGGGTTGGGCGACCCTCACAAGAGCCATCTATAGATAGGTAACCACCAAAGCTACTCCAAGTTCCACCGGCGAAAAAGCACTTGAGACTCCTGAGACGATCCCCGTGTAGCCTCGGGCGACCCAAACTTGGTATCCCAAATGGATGTCTTGGCTCAAGCCTACGGGGAAAACCTCTTGAAAGCCCAAATAAACGCCGATGTCGGTTTTCGCATTATTGGAAAATGCGAGAGGGAGCGCTCCGCTATAATTTCCCAGAGGAAGCATCAGCAAAGCGCCTAGCTGAAGTTTTTCGCGGCTCGAAGAAAAAAAAGATTTGGGGTGATAGGCCGCGCCCAAAACGAAATCTAAAAACTCCGTCGTACTGGACTGCCCAAAACCACGAAAACCGCGATTTTGGAGCTTGGTCTCCAGAAAACTACTCCAATTCTCGTTGAAGGAATAATCGGCCGAAGCTCCGAATGTGAGCGCCATATTGGAATCCGTCGTGCAGTTCGTCACGGTCTGAAGCACCCCTCCCAAAAATGCGGAAAGAGAAAGTGGATTTTTACCGGCTATCTCCGCCGGAGGAGCCTCTTGCGAGAAACAGGGATTGCAAGAAAAAGCTAGAACTGTCGTCAAGACAACAAAGGCTAACGATCTCTTTTTCATTTCTCTTTAATTCTCCTTTTGCTTCGGAAAGGCCTGTACGACAGCGAAAACCATGATTCCGATAAAAACCAGCCAGAAAGCATCAAATCCATCCGCAGCTTTCGCCGATGTGACCGCGGCACAACCCCCAAATGATTTGTCGGATTGTATGACGGCTTGGACGCATGCATTGGCGCCTGCAACCGATGAAGTATTTACTGGACAGGCAACACAGGCAGATCCTCCGGTGGCGGCCGAAAAAGTTCCCGCCGAACAGGCTAGGCAGTTAGAACCTCCAGCCGTACTGGAATAAGTTCCTGCTAGACACTCCACACAAGCGGCTGATCCCGTGTCAGCCGCATAAGATCCTGGCGAGCAAGCCGTGCACACACCAGCCAAAGCTTCAGAGTAAGTTCCTACGGGGCAAGGGTCACAAGTGGAAAGATCGGCGCTAACGTAAGTTCCAGCGGCACAGTCGGTGCAGAGAGAAGAGCCGGGAACGGCCACTTCTCCGCCGGGACAGTTGGTGCAACCGGATTGTCCCGTCGAGGAGATCGTGCCTGCAGCACAATTGGTACAGATCGAACTAGCTGAGGACGAAGCATAAGTTCCGGCGAGGCAAGCGGTGCAGGCGGTGCTTCCCAAGGCACCGGCAAAGGTTCCTGCCGCGCAATTCGCGCAAGTCGAACTTCCCGTACTGGCCGCGATTCGTCCCGGGGCGCAATTGGTACAGATAGTATTTCCCGTGGTTCCGGCAAAGGTTCCCGCGGGGCATGCAGTGCAAGTGCTTGTTCCGGGGCTTGAGGCATAGCTGCCCACAGCGCAAGCCGAGCAAGCGCTTTGACCAACCCCGGAGGAGGTGCCGGCCGTGCAGTTTAAGCAAACGCTAGAAGCCGTGGTACTGGAATATGTTCCGGCAGCACAATTCGGACAAGCACTAAGGCCTGTCGATGCGCCGAAGGTTCCTGCCGCGCAATCGGTGCATGAATTTTGACCAGCGGTGGAATAGGTACCCACTCCGCAATTGGAGCAGGCGCTTGAGCCCGCGGTACTGGAATAAGTTCCGGCCGTACAATTGGTACAAGCACTAAGGCCTGTCGAAGCGCCGAAGGTTCCGGTCGCGCAATTAGTACATGCACTCTGGCCGGCGGTGGCATAGGTTCCTATTCCGCAATTGGAGCAGGCGCTCGACCCCTCGGTACTGGAATACGTTCCGGCCCCGCAATTGCTGCATACGCTCAAGGCCGCAGACGGAGCATAGGTGCCTGCGGAACATCCTACGCACGCCGTCTGTCCCGTCGTCCCTGCGTAAGTTCCGGCAGCGCAGTTGATGCAGCTAAGCGTCGGAGTAGATACCGTGCTGGCGGTAGGAAAGTAGGTTCCGGTGGGACAGTTAAAACAGGTGGACTGTCCGGAAACGGGGTTATACTGGCCCGCGGAACAATAGCTACACGCCGAACTTCCCGTGCTACCAGAAAAACTACCGCCTGGGCATTGAAAACAGATAGTTTGCCCCACTGCTGATTGATAATACCCGAGCGCACAATTGTTACAGACGGAGCTTCCCGCGCTGGAGGCAAAGGTTCCCGATGTACAGCTTGTGCAGGCGCTAGATCCCGTGGAACCCGCGTAATTTCCCGCTGTACAGTTGGTACACACGCTAAGGCCTGTCGATCCGGCGTATTTTCCTAGGGCGCAATTACTGCAAACCGTAGCCCCTGACGTCGATGAAAAAGTTCCTAAGGCGCAGGGAGTACACGGTGTACTGCCGTTGGAAGAGTAATTCCCCGCGGAACATAAAGTGGCGAGCGAGTCATTAGCAAAGAGGCAAAGACTTAGCAAAGAAAAGGTGCCCAGAAGGAACCACCCGCGGTTTTTACTTTTCTTAGATAAGATCGACATGCGCACTCCCCGGAGGAATGGTAGCCGGTACTGGGGCTACGGTTTTAGGGACTTCGATGGAACGTAATTTCTTATGAGGGGTCATCGCGTTGTGGCTCGCACCGAATTTTCCGCTGTGCCGGGCCCAACGGTAGACGCGCTCAAGTCCCTCTCTAAGAGAAATCTGCGGACGCCAATCGAGATTTTGGATGCGGCTGACGTCGAGTCGTTTTTGAGCCACCCCTTCCGGCTTTGAGGGGTCCCAAAGGAGTTGGCCCTGGAATCCGACGACCTCTCGAATGAGTTCCGCGAGCTCCAGAATGCTGCAATCTTCACCGGTACCGATATTAAGGGGAACGTTCCCCTCGTAACTTTGCATGACCCGAAACGTCGCTTCCGCGAAGTCGTCCGAAAAGAGAAACTCACGACGAGCATTTCCCGTACCCCAAATCCGTACATGCGAGTCTCGCTGCTGTTTAGCGGTATGAAACCTAAGAAGCAGTGCCGGGATCACATGGGAATCTTGGGGATGAAACCTGTCGCCAATTCCGTACATATTGGTAGGCATCACCGAGACAAAATTTTTGCCGTACTGTTTTCGATAGAATTCACAGAGCTTAATGCCTGCAATTTTTGCGATGGCGTACCCTTCATTGGTAGGCTCCAGCGGACCCGTGAGAAGACTCTCTTCATGAATGGGCTGCACTGATAGACGAGGGTAGATGCAGGAACTCCCCAGATAGACTAGTTTCTTCACTCCGTGCTCGGCAGAATATCGGATGACGTTGCTTGCTATCAGAAGATTTTCTTGAAGGAAGTCCAACGGGAACCGCTGATTAGCGAGAACTCCGCCGACTTTACCGGCGGCAAGAAACACATAATCTATTCGATGAAGACCAAAAAAACGAGAGACCGCTTCTTGACTCGTTAGGTCAAGCTCCTGTCGGCTAAGCAGTTTCAAATTCCGGTAGCCCTTCAAAAGAAGGTTCCGGACAATAGCACGACCGGCAAGACCGCGATGTCCTGAAACCAGTATTGTGTCGGATAGCTCCATGAAATTGATTTGTGAAATAATGGTAATGCCTACGAGGTGTTAAGACAATCCGGAAAGGTACCTTTGCGGATTGTCTAAAAGCGAGGAGTGAGCTGAAAGCGAAGTGCTTGGGTAAGGTGCTCTGCACAAGTGGGTTCAATGTCTAGGTGAGGAAACCGGTCTGTTAATCGGGCTAGGCCCGCGGCGTCATATAGAAAATGGTGCGCTCCTGGTGGCGAAATTCCCAGCGACACTCCGTCCAGTGCTGAGAGTTCTGATGCGATGACAGAACTATACGTTGAGACAATCAGAGGATAATGGGTGAATATCTCCTGCGGCCCCAGCTGTGAGACTTGAGGATCTTGCCTTTGAATTGCGTTGAGAAAATTACCTCGCGTAATGGCGCTAGCGTCTCGTACCAAGGAGAAGGCTAGCGATCCCGCCGCTAAAACGGCTCTTGCGACGTAGAGTCGCGGGTGAGCAATCGCGGCGCGCTCCGAAAGGTTTTGCAGCCCCCAAAAATTGCTATGGTTCAAGGGCCTTCCCTTTTTATTGTATCCCCTAAAAGAGGTCCACTGAGCGGGAGACGGAAGGGGAAGGAGGGATTCGCTCCACATCGTATAGTCGACAAGATTGGCGTCCAATACAAAACGACGCAAGAGTTCATTGGCGATTCTATCGCTATTTATTCCGTAATCCGAAAACTCACTGGCAAGTTCGGCTCCCAGAAAGTCAGTCGCTTTGGTAAAAACGATAGGATTTTTCTGCTCGGGCGTCTTTGATTCCAGATAAAGAAAAATGCGATGCTGGTTTCTAAAATAGAAGTCTTCAGCTTTATCCTCCGCTATGGCACCTTCGGAAAATACACTCAACTCGTGGGCTCTAAGCGAAAGCCGCTCAATGGAGAGTTGGCGGATAGCGTTTTCCAAAGTGGTAGCTAGGATGGCGATGGGTTGTGTTTGTTTGAATCGGGGGGATGATTCAAACTCGACAAACGCATTTTCGGGGTCCGCTTCTATCTTTGTCTTTAATTCTTGTGACCACTCTCGCATTAGAAAACGTCTGCGAAAGCGTTGCGTCTGCAGATGCGCAAAAGATTCCGCAAATACCAGATACTCGCGAGGCGATTGGCTGGACAAATCCGCTTCGGCGTTCAACAGGGTCAGCCCGATCCGCAGAGGATCCAAGAAAGAGCCATTCAACGGCCCTTCACTACTATAGGCCCGTGAAAATTCCGCCATGTAGGGAAATGCCCTTCGGTCGATCTTAGCCATGGGCTGGTCACGGTTTTTAGAAAACTTCTGCCACGCTAGAGGAACTGGCACGATGCTTTTTCCTGAAGCGTCGATCTTTTGCCCCAAAACCAGCATCACTCCCGCGCGCATCACTTTAAGCTTCGTATCGGGCCGTGATAATGGCCCTGTCTCGGTTTCGTCGACTAAGCGGTTTTTTGGAATTTCTTCACGATAGATCCTTTGCCATTCTTCCACCGTTACTTCTGACCATTCAACGATATAGCGGATCTGAGATGGATCCCAAATTCCCGCCCCACGAATGACGTCGTCATAGAGCTGACGGGGAATATATTTGTCCCTTAGCATTTGATCCAAGGCTGATTTCTGCAGTTCCGCCACAAAGGGTTCGGGCAGAGAAACATCCCCTTCGCTGCTGAAGGCGTAATCGAATTTCCCTGAAACCTCTACACCTATGGTTTCAATTCGCCTTTCTCTTGCGACAGTACCATTGGGGCTACTTACCAGCCACTCGACCTCCCGCAGGTGAACCCGTCGGACCACGCGGAACGTTCCGCGTGGAGAAAAATCGTAAATATAGTAGTTCTTTACGAAAGGGTCGGCCGCGTGGGCGCCGGCCGACCCTATCCACAGCGAAATTAGCAAAAAGTATCGCAAACGCACCTAAAGGCAGTACCAGCCTTCGTTTCCCGGATCAAATTGAATCTTAGGCCGGAGTGTAGTGGTGGCTATTTCTTAAGCAGGGCTTTCATTTCGGTGAGTAGTTTCGCTTGGGCGTCCTTAGTCTGCTTAATCCGGGCTTGTTGATCGGCAGCGGGTTTGCCTACGAGCGAGGTAAAGAGCTGAGTGACCTGTTCGGGCGGTCCATAGACTCTAACCTCGGGCTCGCCTTTGGTGGATTGAGCCAGAGGAGCCCCCACAAGGGGATCAAAATTTTCTTCATGAACGACGATGCGTACGCCATCGCGTTGGAGGGAATACCCGACCTTCTTTCCCTCGATGTTAATCTCTTGGATCGCTTGATCGGGATAAGTGAGATCTTTGTTCGTAACCCCCAAGAAGGCGTCAACCATGTCCGCCAAATTTCCACCGTCAATATACGAAAGCGGGATTCCCTTAGACTCTGCGTCTTTGCGCAGCACAGTGACGACGTTGCTGATATGCTCGCGACCGGAGACGATGTGAACCTCGCTCAGCGGGACTTTCTTCGCGAGATTATCGCAATAGATTAGAGCGGCATTGAAACCCATAATCTGTTCGCGCCATGCCCACTGGTAGTCAAAACATGCTTTGCGATCCGCGAGACACTTTTTGTCATCGGGGCGATTAACGCTGGCATCGATCATATGCAGTGAATGTTCCACCTCGTCCTTCAATCCAAAAGGAATGACTACGTTTTCTCGGAGATCCTCTGTTCTTATCTTTAGGAGCTCCGCTACCTTTTCGCGAGCGAGCTCAGGAAGTACCTCTGCAACAATGGATCGGTTCTTATCGGCGACATCGATGAGCTGGGCGAGTCTCATCTGCTTAAGCGGATCATTTTTATCGGTAATCGCCTTATGGATAAGATCGAGGTAGAGCATCATTGAATCGGCAAATTCTTTCTTGTTTTGGTCCTTTGATAGAGAGAGCGATTTTAGCTTTCGTCTACCGAGGGCGCCGTCGAATACCTGAGGGACGAAAGAAAAATCATAGCTCTCCTTGGGCGTTTTCGACTGGATGACATAGTAGGCAGCCAAGAGCTCCATTATCCTTTTTGTGTCTTCGTTCTCAATTCCTTTAATTTCGCGGGTGTCGGGGCTTTTATCTTTGGGTGCCGGATACGCCTCAAAACCCGAACACCAGATCGCATCAGGTCCCACGGAATTACGAAAGATGGCATTGCGCCGTCCTTCGCAGTAGGGGTGGTTGTGAAATTCGCCGTCGATCGTTAATCGCGGGAGATTCCCTTTGTGCTTAACAAGCAGGTCTTCGCAGGGGAATAGAATAGATTGCTCTGCCCATGCCGCTTTGGTCCTCTCACGATTCTTTTGAATTTCGTGAAGATCGGGGGCTTTATCGCCAAATAGTAAACTTGGCGCTACCGCCAGTATCACTCCGAAACTAAAAATCACTCGGCCCAGGCTCAGTTTCATTGGTAATTCAGACTCCTTAAAGTGTCCCACTTTAGCATGTCCCCTGACTATTATTTTGGAAAAAACGCAAGATTAGAGAAATTGCTCCTGGAGGCGGCCGTAGAGGCAATCTGAAGAGTACTTGTGATCTTTTCGCAAGGTTGGCCTTAACCTGAGCAAGTTACGAACCCACGAAAACTGAGATCTTCTCCATAACTCACCCCAGAGATGGATGGAGAACGAACCGGTAAAATCCTGATTGTTCGTTGACCTATTGATAAACTCAGAGGTATTCCACCAATCGATTGGGCAAAAAACGGAAGGAGATTGGACGTAATTACCTAAACCAAATCTTTCAATCTCTTCGCTTAAAACTTTCGCTCCATTTTCTCCATGGCGAATCTTCGATATATCGAGAGCTTCCGCGCTAGCAATGCAGGAAGCCAAAAAAGGGGAGCCCTGGGGCGCCTTCAGGATGCCATTATGAATCTTTGTGACAGAGCGTGTGAGAGTTCGTTCACTGGAAAATACGAAGTCCTCGTGAAAATCGAAATGGCGCAAACATACGACGTCCAGATCCGACCAAAATCCACCCTTCTTATGAAGGAGATGCAAACGAAATAGATTCGCAAACGCCCCTAAAGAACCCTTTTCTGGGCCATGGCTGTAAGCAAAAATCCGGCTTTCGGGCAGAATTTCATTGGCATCGCGAAGGATGACATCTGCGGGTACATTTTGGATCGGGGAGTAGGCATACAGAGCAAACGAGTGACCCTGCCTCAGAAAGGAGCGAATCGAGAGCTCTTCCATTTTCGAAAGTGTCGGGCCGATCCAAAGGCCTTTAATCTCGCTCATGTCACTATTATACCCGATGAATGAAAAATCCTTTTAACCGCTACCGCCGAGACCGAAAAGCGGCAGGGACTCTAGTCTCGTTCAACGCCGAATGTCTCTCGGTCAGGATCTCCTGGCAAGTTTGCATCATTGCCGTTCTGACCTGTAAGTGAGCGGGATGGGAACTAACAGATCCCCGAGAATCCATGTCGGTGTACGGTAACTGATACGCCATATTATTTTCAGCCCCAGCGAGCAAGGCAGCGTAACTAAGCATGATGTCATCGCCATTGTGTTCGATGGTTCCCAGTTGCAAACAAAGTTTTCTTACGGAAGCAATTCTAGGGTCAGATGCCAGCTTGAAGAATTCGACCGCCAAATTTCGGTGAAACATAATTCCACGACCGATGACGATTTTGCAGGGACCGAAGACATCGTCCACGACGTAGTTTCCGTTAGCGTCCGGTAGGCGGCCCAAAAGACCGTGGACTTTGTCTGGGGCTCGGTTCCAATGTTCGTAGATCCTAGCGACGGTCTCACGCGGGACCAGTAGGTCGTCGTCTTGTACCCAGACAGCATCGCTTCCTACCAGAAGCGCCACGGCGAAACGAGGATACATTCCAAAATTCATACTCGCATTGATACAGATAGCGGCTTTCGACGAAATGAATTCATCGGGGTTGTTATTCCAAACATACACTTGTTCCGAAATCCCGCTGAGGGTACGGATAATTTTTCTCATATTAAAAGGACGACGGTAGCTAAGGACTATGCTCGCAAGGGGCAGATGATTCGTTTGTGGCTCACCGCGAAAATTAGCTGCCAGCGAACGAATTAGCCTGGCTATCGGATTCACTTGCTTAGTCATATATCTCCCTGCTTCATACATCGGCCAAAATCGCCGCTGACTTGAAACGAGCCTCAACCGAACATTCTCAAGCTGAAGTCATTTGGCGCCCGCTTAACGCTTTATTCATCGAAGTCTGAGTAGTACTATTTGGGTTCCTTCATAGGGAATATACGTGAGCAAAAATTCGAAAACGGCCATAATTCTTTCTGTGTATTTGGGGCCTCTACCGAGATGGTTCAGTTTTTACCTGCGATCGGTGGCTTTCAACCCTTTGATAGATTTTGCTTTATTTTCGGACCAGCCACCCCCGTCATTGCCTGCTAATGTAAAATGGTTCGCTTGTTCCATTGAGGCAGTTAAAAAGACGATAGAGGATCGACTTGGTGCTGAATGGAGGGCCAAGAGTGCGTATAAACTGTGCGACGTAAGACCCATGTATGCGGTTCTTTTTCCCGAGGTCGTCTCCGAATATTGCTATTGGGCTTGGAGTGACATCGATGTCGTTTTCGGCGATATTGAAAAAAATATTCTTCGCGAAGGGGTCTCTGGAGATTACGATATTATTTCTTCCCACCCCTTGCGAATCAACGGTCCGCTAACGTTCTGCAAAAATTCGGAAACGATTAACCGTCTTTATTTAAAAAGCCCCCGTTATCTCGAAGCTATTTCAGGAGAAGACCACATCGGATTTGATGAAGGGCCTATATCGGTAACCGTTCGAGAAGATAAATCCATACGAGCATTGTATCGCCCTTCTCACCGGCACAACTATAGTCCCGGAAGATTCTACTGGGAAAAAGGGAAGGTCGTTGAGGAAAAGGGAAAACAGGAGACCGGTTTTTTTCATTTTCGTACATGGAAGGATCAAATGGGGGATGCCCAGGGAGATAAAATCTATTTTACCCCAAAGGGCTTTAAACCGAGCCCCCTGAGCTTTATTGATAAGCTTCGGTTATTTCGTCGCCCCTCCAGAGTGGAGTGGCAACCCCTGTAGAAATCATGTTCTAAGCGGCTTTGGATTTAGCTGGGTTTTCCGAGGTCTCTTCCCATGACCCGTGTAGCAGGCGGGTCGAAATCTTTTTCCCGAAGCCGAGACACGGCCTTTCAATGAGACGATGGCCTAGTTCACTTCCCGCCCCGAGCTGTAAAATCAATAGCGAAACTTCGAGGAGTCTTGACATCACAGAGTCAGGTTTCCAAGACAAATTTTGACAGATCCCCAGGGTGATCCATTTTCCAAGCAAGCAAACGGGCTGGTAGAGTAGATAAAGAATATAGGATCGTCGCCCGATCCAATTCGTCAGCGGATCGATGAGCCGGGGAACTGAAATCCAATCGCGCCGAGCGCTCGCTAGGGCAACTAAGCACACACATAAAAAGACCATGATCGTGATGGTTATCGATTGGGCTTTCTGAACAAATTGGTAAGAGAGTTTCATGATGGCGAAGACGAAAATGGGAAAGACAATACGTTTTAGAATCGGCCACCTTGACCCTACCCGATCCATGCATTTGCCCATTTTGGGTTCGATTTCGCAGAAGTGAATGGCCGCTCCCAGCAGAAAGCAGTCCAGAACAAAAAAGGTGTTCGCTCTCAGAAATGGCCAATCCCCTTCGACTCCCGGGTGCAGACGGTAGATCATGAGTGGGCGAATCACCCATTCCACGAATAGCGATCCGTAACAAAGAATTAAAAGCCGTTCCTTTCGTTGGCTGAATAACAAGAGAAAGAGGGGAAATACGGTATAGAATTGTTCTTCTATCGAAAGGCTCCAGTACGGGCCCAGTGAAGTTTGCCCAGGGTGACGGATGATCCAAAAATTGTGTACGCCTAATAAGATGCTACGGATCTCGGACCACAGGCTCGATCCCATCACGTGGAAGGGAACGTTAGCGATGAGGGCGTGGACGCCAACAGTTCCAATGAGGGCGACCAATCCAAGCGGAACAATTCTTAAGAAGCGTTTCGAAAAGAATGCGCCAAAGAACCGATAGATCTTCTTTTGATTTCCATCCGACCAATCGGCCTTTGGAACCAGCGGCTGCCAGACGAGGCAGATGACATACGCGGATAGGACAAAAAATAGCCAGACCCCTCCCCAACCAGCCAGACCGTGGCCGATGCCCCTTGCGACGGGCCTGTGGTGCCATATCACCATCAAGATCGCAGCGGCGCGTAGCCGATCGAGTTCGCGATTACGCGAAGAGTCAGCCAAGGTTCGCAAGGGAGGGTCTCCTCAAAACTGGAATCTCCTTAAGGCCAGGAGATGTCTTAGGTATTCGACGGCTGCCGGGACGCGCAACGTTCACAGCGTTCAGGCTGCCTCACTTACCCATCGTCTTTTTTTGGAGACCCCTCGAGTGAAATTCCATAATGGAAACCTGGAAGGGGCCTGGAAGGGGCCCGTCGACTTTCAGGACTTTGCATCTGAAGAAGGTCCCATAAGTCGACTGGCACTTTTTTGTGCACTTTTTTGTCCTTCTTTTCGTGAGGCTGAGAGGAAGCAGATGCGGTTTGATCGGGTGGGGCACCGAGAACAGGTACCGCGACCATCATTGGAGTAGAAAGGTGGCTGTTTTCTGCATGAGGTCTATTATAACAGGACCGACAATGATCCGATTGTTGTGGATCGAAGTCTAAAGTTTCAGATCGCGATAGACGGAGGGATTGTGGATCTTTGGCGTGGGCGGGCCGAAGATTTCCCAATATTCATCGAGCCAAAGAAGATATTCATCAAATGTCATTTGCGCTTTCCTTTTTGAAGAGATTCGATAAAAGGCCTTTCACCAAAAAGTTCGGCGTATTTTTTAATTCTTTCCCAATCTAAACTAGGGTGGGCTTCGATAAGCGCCTTTATGTCGGCCTTATCTTGGAATTCACGTTCCGAATCATTTTTGTAAGCTTGGATCTTCAATCCAATAATTCCTTCGGGTGAAACGCATTTGAGTCCCATTTTAGCAGGCTGTGCTTCCTTTAACATCGCCAGAGTGAGCGGCCGTCGAGCCAAAAGACAATCGACTCTACCTATTCCCTCAAAATGTAAAACTTCGGCCGTCTCCATCGCGACCTTCCAGCCCGCCTTTTCCAATTCAGTCTTAACTTCTTCCTTTTGCTCTCCGGAAACTAACAGATCGACATCAAAGGTCGCTCTATGAACGCCGAGGGCTGCAAGTCCTAGCCCCCCGATCAAAGCGTGATCGATGCCAGCTGCATCTAGTGTGCGGTGCACAGTGTCCAGTGTTTCACGAAGTCCCATCTATTCATTATCAGTGGGAGAATCGCCGGGCGCAAGGTATTGACTCCAAATTGACTTTAAAGGGATCTAAAAAGAACATTCCAGGTGACTTAACCAAGAGGAAATACTAGTGTTTTGCAAAACCGGGGCGTAGCGCAGCTGGCTAGCGCATCTGCTTTGGGAGCGAGAACCGCTCAAAAAGCGAGATCGCGCAACGTCTCGAAAACAAAACGAACCAAGAAACATATCGATAACTTAAGGCAGGATCTCCCTACTGGTTATTCCTCGCTAAACCGAGCTGATCCCGATACCAATCGTCCATAAATCGTCCACGAAAAGTAGGCAATGGATCCAACCCGATTAGCGATCAAACTGCTCTTGAATGTTTTGCCCCGGGTTCGTCCGCGCTGGTTGGGGCGATATCTCCGGTGACCCCGTTTTCTCTGAGTAGCTGACTCGTGAGGACCTGAATCTCAGGGGTATCGTCCACGACAAGTACCCTACTATCACCCATCAACCTCGACTCCACCGGTCCTGTGACCGGCAGAGTAAAGTAAAACGTGGAACCGAGCGCAGGTACAGACTCCGCCCAAATCTTTCCACCGTGTCGTTGTACTATTTTCTTACACGTCGATAATCCGATGCCGGTTCCTGGAACCTCGCGCCCATGTAACCGCCGGAAGGGTTCAAAGATTCGGTCCCTAGATTCATCCGGAAAGCCGATCCCGTTATCGCGCACACTAAAAACCCAATCATTGGACTTCTGCTCAACTTGGATGTGGATGCTGGGCTTGACTTCCGCTTTCCTGTATTTGATCGCATTGCTTATTAGATTTTGAAACAATTGTATAACCTCTGAGCGATCAGCTCGGACAGTAGGGAGAGGGGAGAAAGTAATTTCAGCGCCGCTCTCTTCGATGGATGCCTTTAGGTTCATCGATACCTCCTTTAGCACGGAGTCGCTTTCTACTTCTTCGAACTCCTTTGGTTGGGCCTCCACCGTGGCGTAAATGAGAAGGTCATCGATTAAATTTCGCATACGTTGCGAGGCATCCATCACAAGCCGGATATACTCGTCCGCCTGTTCGTCGACTTTGCCGTGAAACTTTTGTTTCAAGAGGCTCAAAAAACTCACAATCGTGCGCAAAGGTTCTTTGAGATCGTGAGATGCGACGTTAGAAAATTGGGCTAATGCCTCGTTCGAACGGGCCAACTCCAAATTGAGAGTAGCTTGTTCCAGCTCGGCCTGCCTTCGCCGAGTGATGTCGGTGTTGACTTCCATAACACTTCGTCCAATAGGAGCTTCTCTGTCCAAGACCCAACGGCTGTCAACGATGACAGAATTTCCATTTTTCTGTCTGTGTCTAAGTTCGCCTGTCCAGTGGCCCGAAAGCTCAAGTTCACGCTCTATCTCCGGCAGCGGCTTGGGGAAAAGTGTTTGGAGAAGGGTGTGCGTTGCGTTACCCTGAACCTCTTCCGGACTCCAGCCGTAGAGTTGTTCCGCCCCTTTATTCCAATAGACAATGTTCCCCCTTTCATCTCTCACGATGATGGCATTAGAGCTAAGATCCAAAAGGCGAGCCTGTTCTCGAAGGCCCGCCGCAATTTTCTTAGCCCTCCAAACGAACAAACCCGAGATCCAGAGGACGATGAAGGTCGTCGTGCGATTGATGAGCACAACCCGAATCGGAGTTTGCCCAATCGGTGACAACCATGCCCCGAGGACCAATAGAAACGAACTCGCCCCAGCGACGATAAGCGGAAAATCGACCCAGTCAGCAGAAAAACTCAGGCCTATCCAGATAAAGTAGGGAATCGAAAAGTTGATACCCAACGGCAAGTAGGCATCGATTGCGAAAATCACACCTGCAATAAGGACATTGAGCGCGTAGAACCAGACTCGGCGTTCTTTACTGAATGGCGGGGCATTCATAGGTAGGTTACTAGCACGGAAACCCTGGGAAAAAACCCCCCATTTCTCTTAGTAGGCAGCTCCACGCCTGTTCGGGGTAGTGAATTTTCACCTCGGATGAGCTAGGTTACTGAAGAATCGTAAGACTTCAGTGGGACTATTGTTTTACTCTAGCGGGACCACTCGGTTGCGATCTTGATGGCATCCAACTTCAGCGCCTTTGCGATCTTTAGCAGTGTCGCCCGTCTAGGCATTGAGCCTGAATTGAAAAAACGGGAAAGCGAGGGCTGTGGGATGCCGGTTAATTCAGAAAGCTTTGTCAATCCACCACGCTGATTCAGCTCCAGGAGAAGACTGTCTTTAAACTTCCGGATATCCTTCGCAATCGAATCTAGATCATTAAATTTGATGTAAGGGGCTTCCGAGGCCTCTTTCTGAGCGCAGTCGTCAACCATATCTTGAATGTCGGCGACGATCTCGTTGCGTTCCTTAGCGTCAGTCTCGCTTTCCCACATTCTCATGAGATCGTAGACCCCTTCGAATTCCATCGCCGTTTGAACGGCCGCCGTAATGAAGTCTGAGGACAACTTCGCCTTTTTCATTTTGGTAGCAATCTCGAAAAGCTCTAACTTATTGTCGGCAGCTAATGAATTTGCTTTCACGATAACCTCCCTCGTTCTGTATAACGCCCCAAGCGAATCAGTTGCAGATGGGTCTTGAACCTGGCGAGCCGCCTTTGCTCATACTTTGGATTCTCTTTCACGTAAGCTTCGCAAAGAAGCGCATCACCGATCATAGCTACCGGCAGTCGAAGTTCGACAAGGCCGTTCCCCAGCTTGTCCCACTTCATCTTGAACCCATCGGGAATCTTCACGCCGGAAGGACACTCGGCAATCGACCAAAACTGCTGAACGCCAAACTTGGGATCGGCAGGGTAATTTTTCAGCCGAAGCACGTCGGGGCGAATCGTCTGCTTATATTCCTGGTCCGAAAACACTCGTCTCCCTTTCAAATCCAGGTATGAGTCCAACGCCCACTCGGTAATGATAATCTCCATGCTCCCTCCGAGCCTGACATATCATACATAACATTTATAACATAAATATGGTTTTGAAAGCAAGACTCTCTTATTAAGTATTTGAATTTAGACGTTTTTTTTCAACGGAGAGCACCCGGTTGGCAGTCCTGAGCCGATCTAAAAGAGGTCAAAAGCCTGTTTATAAAGATGCTCGGGCAACAGGCTTTTCAGGTTCTCGGTCAGGATCGCATCGCTTTCAGCTTCGGAGATTCTCCATAGTTTAGCTAATCCGGTAACCGCTAGCTGAACATCCCACGGATATTGGGGGCGATTCCCCACCCTAGTGAATGGACCATCTGTTTCGGTGAGAATTCGATTCCGTGGGATCTTTGCAATCATCGCAGACGAACGCTTCGATCTTAACATTGAAGGCCCGATGCTAAACCAGGAATCCAATCCGACGGCGGCCTTTAAATCGGTGTCATTACCGGAAAACCAATGAAAGATTGGCACTCCCGACTTAGGATTCCGTCTGAGCCAAGTAACGACGTCTCCCGCTGCGAACTTACTATGAATCGAAAGAATCTTGCCACCTGCCCTCGCACACAGCTGAAGAATGCCCTCGAAGACCGATTTCTGAAGATCATAGTGTTTACGATATTCATTAGAACCGTCTAGTCCTATCTCTCCCACAAAGTGGGTTTTCTCAAGGTGCTGCTCGAAGTTTTCTATTTCATGATGACGCTCAGCTATTATCTGTGGGTGGAGGCCGAGAGCTGTTTGAATAAAATGAGAACCTGAACCGAGAGAATTGGTAATCTGCCAAGCGTTGGGAGTGGTTGTCACAGAGAGCGTAAATATCTTCTTCTTGATCACTTCAGTAACCACCTGTCGCGGCTCAGGATATAGATCGAGATGACAATGAAGATCCATCAGCATAAGTAATACTTTTTCAGTAACTGCTCCAACTCCACCATACCCCGTTCGGCAACGCCCTGAAGTAATTTACGGTCTGATGATGGCAGAACAGCATTCGAACTGCCAAACCAATTGGTGAATCCGCTTTCTCTAATAGATTGAATTGCTATAGAAGCGGAGCGAACATCATCAAAACCCGCATGTTGCGCATCGTTAATGCGAAGGTTTCTGTAAACATACTTGGTCGTATCTCGTCCCCCCCACTTCAAAAATGCAGAACGGCGTATAAGACAAGGAATACATCGCCCGCAGTGCTGGAAACCATTCCTAGTAAACCGTCCGCAACTAGTTGTAGCCGAAGCATGTTTAATAATGAGCGTTTGATTCCGGCACTCCTTAAGCATTTCTCCCTTGGTCTTAAACTGGTAGGGTGTTTCCAACTTAATTTTGAAACCGAGGGCCTCAAGTAGTTCCCGCCATAACTTCACGAAGTAGGGATGAGTTGTACGTGTACTTAAACTCCCTATCCTCGCCTCAGTTAACGGTGGATTGATTGAGATTAAACCATTCTCACACACGTATAGCGACACTCTTCCAGAGCCACCATAGACTTTCAAAAGGGTGCTCGCGACGGTAGCGTAAGCGAGAAACACAACTGACCGAGCGCGTTGCGATGGTTCAAGACCATCAGCGGAGGTAAAGTTATGATTTATCTGAATGTGCTCACATTTCTCGCCGACAATTTTCACAAATTTAGACTGTTTTTCTCTGTCGCCGTGAACGATCTGACTTACAAAGACCGGCGCTTCACCTCGCTGCACCAAGTCGATAGCGCCAATGAAACTGTCTAATCCACCTGAAATTAATGTTACACAAGAGCCATCTAGCTTCGGCTTCGCGTCCTCGATTGGATTTGAAAAACCATTCGGCAGAAATTGAATCCGCCAAACATCGACGCTAAGGAACTGAAGCATCCGTTCAATCAACTCCCTTTGAGCCATCCATTGTTCCGGCGAATTTACTGCGACCTCCAAATCGATTTGTCGAGTCCAACCATCGGAGCTCTGTGTTCTTTTCACCGCAAAATCGGCGGCATTTACGGAAAGGGCAAAGGAAAGTACATCCCAAGCATAAGGCTCTAGGAAAAGCCGCCGTCTTTGAAAATAATCTTTAATAGCTCGCCCACACGAGGCAAATTTCTTTCCATTGGGCGGAGAAAAGAGCAATACGCGGAGATCGGCATCGGTGCGTGATTTAAGGTAAGGTTCCGATGGGGAGCATACTATTTTCACCCAATATACTCCTCGAAAACTCGAAATGAATCTTCTAGCAGGTCGCGGGCAATGGCATTGATATTTGCTTGGCCGATACGCTTTCCTGAACTTCGGATTTGCTTGAACGAGGCTGCAACAGTTTCCCTAATATAGTCTCTTGCCTCTTTGAGTCTCTGTGAAGCCACCGACGCATTAGCCGCCTTTGAAGAAATCGCGCCGCCTACATCAAGAATAAATCGCCGAAAAATATCACATGCGACAAATTTTTCGATCACGAACTCTTTTTTATCATTATCAAGATTTAGCAGGTCAACCTCAGGATGTTTTTCCAATAAGTCGACTAAGGCATCGTTAATTGAAGCACGACTGGACTCAGCGTCCTGCGTGCCGTCGAGAGGACGCGTCGCTTCTATAATGGCGCCAATTACATCGTCTGCAGACTTACCTTCTAACAACTTCCTATCAAGACTAGCTGTTTGTCCGCTTATGGTTCCCGCTCCCGACAGAGAAGTCAGGGCACCAAATAAGGCTCCAGCAGTATTCGCCGTGCCAGCAAATCGACGCGTAGCTTGCTTTTTTCCGCCAAGACCAGACTTCGTATAGTGAGAAATACCTCGCTTTAAGCTGCGGCTTTCTCCGCTACGACTAAAGCGGCCGAGATCCCCCCTTGCTGCGCGAAATCTCCCTCCCGAAGCAATCGGTGATGTTGTGTCTAGCTTAGGGTTAAAGACGGGCGGCATACCCGTTGGTACGTCCGGTGCAGTTTTACTATTGAGACTGCCCTCAGGTTCAATGTTCTCGGCTCCTGGGCTTTCGGCGGTTTCAGAGGGGGGGAGTGTGACCTCAGGAACCCATGGCGGAACGAGTGGAACACCCGATGGGGAGCCTGGACTAGATTTAGACGTTCCCACGTCCGGATACTCCCTTAATCGCGTTTTTTACCGGGGTACTAACATTACCGTCTTTCCAGACGTTAAAGAGTGTGCCGAGCCAAGATTGATCACGAATCTTCGGAATAATTGAAGCCTGAATTTGACTCTCAGGTCTATCGGCGAGAAAAACCCTTAAACGATCCCCCAGACTAGCATCTGCGGTCACCAAAGCGAGTAACGCATCTAGGATTGGCGGTGTTCCCCAAGCCTCTATTGGAGCCGCCTTCTCAAGCAATCTATCCATCATGATGCTAGTTTCCGAGTGGGATATGATCTTCAGACGCTCCACCAATGTCGATGCCATCTCCGGATTGGAGAAGAGTGCCGTTAGAAGCTCCACTCCCTCTGAAGAAAGACGGTCCTCTGGAGACACAAGTGTCGCATGTTCACGGCTTACGTAGAGTATTCCCCGCAGATCCATGTCAGAAAACGCGGGAGGGATCTGAAGCCATTGGCGAACGAAGTCATCATTCCATGGTTCCAAGAGATCCACATCTTCGCCTTTGTTCGATTTCGTCTCCCAGTCGGCAAGAAACGACGGCTTGCCCTCGGGGCTCGCTGCCACTTTCGCCAGTAGATCCGAATAGGCATTGGGTGGGGCGCAACGTTCAAACAGGAGGAGTTTCGTTAGCGCTTTTTCATCGATATCAATTCCGTTGGCCCGAGCGATAGATTTTCGTATTGAAATGGCATTCAGAAATCGTTTTATGAGTCGGGGGTTACCTCTGATCTTGGAATTCGTAACCATAATGTGCGAGAGCCGTTCCGCCAATTCGAGTTTTGCAGTGACTTCGGCGTTCAATCCTTCGTTGAGCGAGTTGATAAAACTGCGATCGACTCGTTTCCCCTGCCAACTCTGCCCTAACTGTTGGCAGACGCGCTTCCTAATTCGCTCGCGCTTTTCGGCCTCAACGGAGCTATCTTCTAAGAAGAGAAGCATCATGTAGGCGCGAACCTCTTGGGTGCCAAGTGGAGGAACACGAATCGGAACTTGAATGAGTTTATCGAAATAGTTAGTGACGAGATCGTCCGTTACCCCGTCGAAGTGTTTTTTTACAGCGTGTTTAATCATTTCCGTATCTGCAGCGATCACGAAGGCAGTGTGATCAAGGAATAAGAAAAGTCGAATTGCTTCAAGCGTTGAAATGGTGGTTTCCGGCAGGCAACGGTCCAGATCGTCGATCAAGACAATTAAGGTTACATTGAGATCATGTAGGGTTTCCTCAAAGCCATCTCGTAGTGCCTGGATTTCTTTTGGTGGAGATGTCTCCTTCTTTGGCTTAAGAATTCCCCCCGCCGCTTTGCCGATTTCGGACGCGACTTCTTCCCCTTTCTTAATTGAATCGCCATCAAGCCTTCCGCCCATTCCATCAACGGCCAGTTTTACAACGTCGCCGATCAGTCCAGTCGGAGGTAATCCCAGTGCCATGGAAGCCGTCGCACCAAAAGTAAGTTTTGCGACACGAAGCCAGTTCACTCTTCTCAGGAGATCAGTTGCTTTATCAACGCCGGTCTTTCGCGCCTCAGCCTCTTCTTTGAGCCGCTGCGCTATTACCTCCATTAACGCGGCACGGGCGTCGTCATAGCCCTGGTAGAGCCAGGCATTGAATTCTACAAAAACGAATTTCTTAGGGTCTTGATCTGAAGTTTCCAGGGCTTTCCGGATCAGACGGATCATAGAGGATTTGCCGACTCCCCATGCTCCCGAGACTCCTATGGAAACCGGCTTCTGTCTTGCTTGGACGATAATCTCCGCGACCGTTTGCGCGACACCTGTAAAATTCAGGGAATCATTATCGGTATCATTATCGGTCCACATGGAATCCTTCGCCTTCTATAGACAACTGCACGGTCATTTTTGGTAATTCCGACCTCGGGAGTTCGCTCTCTACGCTTATAAGTAGATGAATTTACCTATTTTGGGGCCGAGCAGCCTGGTCAAGCTACCTTAAGAAAAGACCGCGGTAAAGACTGCGCCTCCCCCGTCTACGGTATCTCTTGCCTAGCCCGCTCAATCGTCTCCAATCCTTTCCTCTGCATTTCCTTAATCTCGGCCTCCGTCGGAAAATGGGCTCTCTTCCTCGCTTCAGGCGTTTCCACCGTAGCAGGAATCCGGGGCGACGGGGTCATGAACGTGGCGTACGTATCACGCATAGCCTGCCCCGGATTAGCGAGAAAGAGTATGAGCGCGATCGCCATCGCGAGTCCGAATAGTGATTTGATTAGTTCCATGTGGTATTTCCTCCCATCCCGATCGTTTTTTTCGAAAACCATTTCATTGCAGCAAGGCGTCTAAGAATGGTGGTCGATGGCAGAATGCTACTGTTTCCCTGTTCCGTGATCCAGCTTTGAATGCATAGGTTTTGCTCGCTCTCCGTGAGTTCGACTTGGAAGGCATCCACTGCTTCTTTCCAGGGAGCGGTGCTGTCGGTCGTATGGCAGTAGGCCGGGAGCGATACTACGGGCGAGGCTGCCGCGGTGGATGTCGTCACGCGGCGTGCCTCTCGAAGAACCTCCTCGATCGCTGAACCCAAGTAGGAAAAGGGACTATGGCATGCGGAGCCGGATTCAAGTGTGCCCCGCTCTTTCACAAACTGAAGGGCGAGGACAATGTCGCTTGCGGTGTAGGTCTCCAATAGTCGGTTTAGATTGGCCTCCTCTTTTCGTCGCTTGTTGAACGGTCGCGTCTGTTCGATCTGTCGTTGCAATTCCTCCGGAAGTTCAGACGAGAGAGGTTTCTTTATCTTTTGTTTCTTGTTTTCTTTCTTGGTGGGCGGGGCAACCACGGGGCTCAGGGTTTCTTGCCCGGAGGCTCCCACGTGTTCCGCCCTCTGGGCATCTAGACCTAAGGTCGAAATGCCTCCGGGGGTCTCAGCGCCTTGCTCTCCCGGCCCCGCTCCCGATGGGCCATTTCCTCCCTTGGAAGCCTTCAGATAACTTAGGTAGGCTTGAACGACCGGAACCTCGTAAATCGAGCCGGAATTGGCGGCGCAGTTATGCTCCCGGGTTTTGCGAATCAATCCTAGCGCCATGAGGCTCTTTATGCTCTTTCGGACGTTGGCGACGTCACTAATCCCCGTCCACGAAGAGATAAACGAATAGCCCGCCTCGCACCAATCACGGTGAAAGCCCAGACTAAAGCGCACCAGGCAATTGAGTACCAGGAGTTCATTGCGGGTGGTCGTCGCTCGGTGGAGAAATTCAAATAGGCGATGGGGGATCCTGAGCTCCCCATGCCCTTTCTCTCGCCATTCCACGTTTCGGTCCTGTTCTGGGAGGAATGGGCGAGGGTCAAATCCTCCGTCACGATCAATCGACCAAAGAGTTCCTCCTCGCTCATGCTCGCGGGCGTCCCTCCCTCTGGGCGATTTAACCTCTGGGGTTTGCGCCCCCTGGTTGATTCGCCCAGAGGTTGTTTTACTCTGGTCAATAGATCCTGGGGTCGCTTTGCCCTCAGGGCAGCCCGCCCCCTCGGTCTTTTGCCTAGGGGGCTCCACGCCCTCCGGTGCCTTCGCCCTCTGGTCTTTTGAACCAGAGGTAGGAACGAACTTGGGATCGGGTAACTCCCTAGGCTCGGGATCGAGCGAAATGCCCAGAGGGTCATCCGCCCCCTGGGTCTCTTGCCGGGAGGTTGAACTGACCACCCCTCCGGAATCAGATTTTGATCCCGGGCTTCCTACAAGGCTACTCTCCCACGGTCGAATGCGATTTCGTTTCCTCAATCGATCGATCGCAGATTCGCTGGGCCGCACCTCTCCGACTAATTTTTCATCGATGGCCATGAGAGCTTCCTCCTAAGGTTAGGCTGAAATCTCCTGTGAAGCATCTCGACGGGTCGCTTCGAATTCCATTTCCGTTGTTAGGCTACTGGGATCCTCCATCAGAAGGGCATTGATCTCGCGCATCACGCGGACGAAATCGTGAAACACCGCCGCATTATTGCCTACCTCCATCAATGAACGGCCTTGGGCATTGGATTCCTGGACAGCGACGGATCGTCGGATGAAGCCTGCGGTGCAGAGATCGGTGTAATCCACCAAGTAACGGGCAAGGATCATCTGCGACATCTTATTTGTTTCAACCATCGTGGGTACGATTCGCAGATTCTTGAACGTATACTTCATATCGTCTTGGAAATCGGCCAGTAGATTGACAAAGATATTGGCGGCCTTCAGGGAATTGATGTCGGCTCCCAGTGGGGATAGGAGAATATCCGATGCCCCCAGAGCGCCCGTTACCATTTCACTCCACGCCGGATTGCAGTCGAAAAAAATGAGATCGTAGCGGCCTGAGGCAAGCAGAGGGGCTACCAACTTTTCTCGGATTACGTATTCCTTTCGGATCTGTGTTTTTAGCCACATGTCGAGAACGCTCAGCTCAATCGTCTCCGGAATGAAATGGAGCGTCTCGAGATCCGTGCGTTGAATGGCGTTCGTTAGATCAAACCCCTCCGCTAGGACGTGGTAGATTCCGACGGCGTCATCCGCGATAGTCGTATTCATCCCCTTGAGCAACGTCTGGGTAATCGTTTCCTGAGCGTCGAGACCGATGACAAGAGTGCGCACGTTGTGCAGAGCAAAAGACCGCGCGAGCTGAAAGCAAAGACTGCTCTTGGAGGTTCCTCCTTTGAGGGAGAAGACGCTGACCACTTTAGGGTTCTCGGGTTTTTTCAGGAAACCCATTTTCTCGCCAATAACGGGGAGCTGGTTTAAGTCCCACACCCGGCAGGAGGTCTTTCCTCGCTGGACTCGTCGCGCCTGCGGTACCTCGCCACGCTCTTCATTGTTAAAGAGGGTCTGTTTGGTAGCCGAAATCTGGAAGGCGCGCATCACTTGATTGGCCGGAAAGATCGTCTTTGACGCGGAGTTCTGATTCATGGGTTTCTCCTTCAGTGTTGGTTGATTCATTCAGTTGATGGATGGAGGGGCCGTTGCCTCACCTCCCATCAAGTAGATCCTAGTATATAAATCTATACAGTGTCAAATTATATACTGTATATGGATTGACACTTTATGAGGGGTGACACTGGGGTGTAGATTCTTACACGATGGCAAAGCTTCCTCTGGATAAGATTCTTCTGGAAAAAAAGATCTCAAAGCGCCACTTCGCCAAATTGCTGGGCGAAGATCCAAGCAACGTTCACCGGTACTTTCGGGATGGTTACGATCCTAAACTCTCATTGCTAAAAGAATGGGCCAGCAAGTTAAAGATGAAGGTCAGTGATTTGGTGAGAGAACTTCTTGGCGAGTAGATTCTAGATCGCGAGTCATCTGGAGAACATCTTTCGCCTCATTTTGGCAGGTTCGATAATATGCTCCGTATAGGACTTCTCTTTACTCTTCCACTTTGGTGCGGCTTCAATCACGCCACGGAGAAAGGCCAGTTCAAAGAGCCCGCCCGCATCCAATAACGCCTTTACGGTTCCGGTGGTCGCAAAAATGAGGGCGAGTTCGAGAGCGGAGTCTCCTTCGACGGTGCGGGCATTCGGATCGGCGCCTGCCTGTAAGAGGAGAGTCACAATCCATTCGTGGTTCAAGACGATCGCATAGTGAAGAGCGCAATTGCCCATGCGATTTTGAACGTTGACTCTAGCGCCTTTCGAGATGAGGTAGCTGACGGCCTGCGATGAACCGCCCATAATCGCATAGAAAATCGGAGTATGGCC
This sequence comes from uncultured delta proteobacterium, assembly GCA_963778115.1. Classification (GTDB taxonomy): domain Bacteria; phylum Bdellovibrionota; class FAC87; order UBA2466; family UBA2466; genus JBBQIT01. Next base: position 91,754 of record CAVZSV010000007.1, on the reverse strand, counting down.
AAAGCCATCGCAGTCTTTTGATGCCATTTCGCTGGATTCTCCAAGGTTGCGCGAGATCTCTGTAATATTTCCCATTAGACACGCCTGCATTAGGCTTACCCGGTCTACCTGGATGGGAGCGTTTGAAACCAGATTCATGGTGATTGCCTACCTTCCAATCAAGTCCCCGCAAAAGGGACATGAACAACTGTAGGTTGCTGCAATTGCTCCGCCAAAGGTCCCCGGCGTGTGGAAGGCTAACGGGTGCAGCGGTATGAAGTCCCGTGCCGTTTTTCGTCCACACTGTCAAAGGACTTCCATTCTTTAGCCGTGATCATGTGATCGCAACACTCTTCGAGCCAGCCTTTCTTGTAGGCGGTTTGGTATGACGCCCCATTCATGGTCATCCATTCAGTTTTCGATCTGTGCTTTCGACCCTCCGCCTTGCAAAGATCCAGAGTCCAATGCTTGTTGCCTATCATATGAGCGCTACATTCTTGAAACCAACCGTTCCTACGGGCCGCATCACAAGAAGCCGCGTGTTTAGTTTCCCACTCATTTTTTGTTCGATATTTTCGGGCCTGCACCTTGCAGAGATCTAGAGTCCAGTAGCCCTTTCTATTTCTTATGATTCTCATATGAGCGCAACATTCAACGAGCCATTCGTTTGCCCACGCAATTCCGTACGCAGCACCCGAGTGCTTTTTCCAATCCCCCTTAGTTTCATACTTCAGAGCGTCCTTCTTACAGTTTTCTAATGTCCATGTGCCATTTTCTAACTTCCGTACCCTCATATGAACGCAACATTCGTCGATCCATCCTTTCGTTCTAGCAGAAGAATAGGCTCCCGGAGAGCGCTGAACCCATTCAGTTCTAGATTTATACTTCAAAGCATCTTTCTTGCAGGCATCTAGAGTCCAGAGTAATGTCGCGCCACCTAGTCCACCGGTTTTTGCAATGTTCAATATGATCCAGCCACTTCTCCTATATTCTTCCTTTAGCTCACCCTCTTTGATTGCGGCGACGTCCTTCGAATACAATTGGTCGAATTTCTTGAATACCTGTCCCCCCCAATCTCTATATTCCCTCAGAATCTTGTGTTTTCTCATGTGTTGAGCGTAACGTCTTTGGTAGTTGAATGTGAGACCAACATAAACGCTCCTATCGGGATGTTCAAAAGCATACAATTTACGATTGTGGCTGTTTCCGAGACGTTCCATGTGGGTACAGCATCATCCACCCATCCCATTGTTAGAGCCTTATTGTATGCGGACCCGGATCTATTTTCCCATGCGCTTCTGCTTTCATATTGGAGTGCGTCTTTCTTACAGTTCTCCAGGCTCCAGTGCCCCTTCGGCTTTTCTAGTTCAACCATGTGGACCGTACACTGTTTCATCCATCCATTCTTGCGAGCTGCACCAATTGCCGATCCGGATTTATCCTGCCACTCACTTCTACTCTTATATTTGAGCGCATCTCTTTTACACGATTCGAGAGTCCAGTAACCACGCGGTTTCCTATTCGTGATACCCCGACCATCCATATGAGAACAGCACCGGTCACGCCAACCCATGATGCCAGCTTTGGTATACGCGGGATTGGAGCTCCTTTCCCACTCGGTTCTTGATTTGTACTTTAGCGCATCACTTCTACATGCTTTAAAAGTCCAACGTTCTTTCGGTTTCCGTAACCGGCTCATTTAGGCACCGACTTCCCTGGCTTTGCTTTCATGTGAGAGCAAGCCTTCTCAAATATGCCTTGGCGCTTTGCCGCCGCGTAGTCGCCAGGGAAACGTTTAAAGAATTCCAGACGGGTCCTACACTTTAATGCATTGGCGAGAACTGTTTCTCTAGAATGCTGGATTCTCTCACGTGCCAAATGGGCGGTCCACTCTCGATATTTCGGTCGTTTGGATGCTGCTCGATGCTCTCGTTTATATTTCTTCTGAAAGTCCTTTAGGGAAATAACCTTTGCGATTACCGACAGTAGATAGGCATCTGAGTATCGGTCATGTTTAATAATTTCCATGTGACCAAAACATTCCTTTTGCCAGCCGTTCTTCAAGACGGCTCGGTAGAGAGCCGAATGGTTTTTATCGACCTGGGACCTCTTAGTGTATTTCAGGCAAACTTTTCGGCACGAGTCCAGAGTGTGCTTGTGGATATTTCCGCCTAAGCTTCCTGGCTTCGCCGAATTCAATAAGAGCCAACCGTCTCGCTTGTATTTCTGTAAGAGCCTTCTCTCACGGTTACGTGCCTCCTGCTGAGAGAAGTAACCGGGCAGGACTTTAAATACCTGCCGAGAACCAAACTCTTCCTTCTTACGCCGTAACAATCGTCCTACTGCATCAGGTCGTTTCCCGAAAATATGCTGCTTGTATCGGGCCTCGGCGCTGTAGCTTAGGCCGACATAGGCGGTCCGATCGGGATTTTCAAAAACATACACCTGTCGTCTGTATCGGCTGCCGAGAGGCTTCATATGGGAGCATATTTGGTCGAGGATCCCTCTTCTTCCGGCCCACAAGACCATTTGAGGATACGCTTTTCTAAAGTCTCGCCTGGTCGCAAATTCTCTGGCGGTATCCGCCAACTCCTCTACGGAGTACCCACGATATCTAACTTTTGTTTTCATGTGGCCGCAAATATCATCGATCCACTTATACTTCAGAGCGGCGTGGTACGCGGCAGGATGGGTCTTGGAAAAAATGGTTCGGGATTCGAACTTCTTCGCTTCCTTTTTGCACCTTTCCTTAGTCCAATAGTTGTTGGGCATCTTGCGTCTTGTCATGTGACGGCAACACTCGGTCAGCCACTTTTTCTCTCTCGCGATTCCATAGGATGAGCCGTTCCCTTTCTGCCACTCAGACGGGGTCTGATACCTATGCGCTTCCTCGGCGCACCTTTCCTTCGTCCAATAGCCCGAAGGCTTCATTTTGGGAACCATGTGACGACAGCTTTCTTCGAGCCACTTTTGACCCAAAGCCATGTTGTACGCGCTTCCGCTTGTTTTGGCCCATTCCGAACGAGATTTAAATCTTCTTGCGTCCTGTAAGCACCGGTCCTTTGTCCAATATCCCGGTGTTTTGTGGATTTCTCGCATGTGTCTAGAAAGTTGCTCTAGCCAACCTCTCTTTCTAGCCAGTTCGTAGGAAGTCGAGGAAGAGCGGCACCATTCCGTCTTAGTTTCGTATTTGAGGGCTTCTCGCCTACATGACTGGATGGTCCAGTAGTTTCTTGGTTTACGGGTCTCGCTAGTTATCTTCATCACCTTATCCCTCTTTGAGCCAGCTCGATAAGCATCCACATAACATACGATAAGGAATTTAATATAATAATTATTTCCTGGAGGAATGGGAGAAGTGTGAATGAGATTCGCCGTCCACGCGGGCGACGAGACCAATGAACAACGATGAGCATCCGCAAGAACGCGATGCTAACTCACAAGAAGGTTGCGCTCACCTGGGGTTGACTTCACGGCCTCGTAGCTCTCCGGAGTGCAAGCAGAGGATAATAACAGCCGTCTGTTGCAAGAATGACCATTTCTCTTAGGCGGCATGTTCCGCTTCTAAATCGAGGATTATGTGCGGCTTCACTTCCAAAGCATGAGCCACTTTCACCAGGGTAGATGCCTTCGGGTCTACAGTACCGTTCTCTATTTTACTGAGTGTACCTTTTGCTAAGCCCGCCTCACTCGACAGCTTATCTTGGCCTAAACCCCGGGATTTTCGCAGCTTCGCTATCCAAGCACCAAGCCTCTTCAGAAATATATTTTTTTTAAACTGCGCCATACGAATTAATTGATGCAAATTCCGGGCGCATTTCAATTCCAATTGGAATCATAAAAAGAAACAAACTGTAATATAGGTGTTGATCCTGCCTACAGGCAGGAGTATTTCTCAGGCAAATGCGTGGGTTTCATCCGCATTTTCAAGCTCATAGCTGAGTAGGTTCTCACATAACGCCCGTTTTTGTGGAGGGGTCGAAAATGGTCGATGCAGTGGGTTCATTTGACGGCAATCCTTTCGAAATATTATCAATTGATGACAGCTCGGAAGATCAACAAATGCTTTCGCGAATGGTGCGGGATAATCTAGCGAAATACCACCTTTCCTTCGTTAGTGACGGGCCAGAGGCTATGAAATTTCTCAAGAGAGAACGCCCCTATTGTGACGCCCCTCGTCCAAACCTAATTATATTAGATTTGCACCTCCCCAAGATGGATGGTCACGAGATATTAAAAAAGATCCGAGAATGCGGAACGCTAAGGGAAATTCCCGTCCTCATGCATAGTTCATCTAATTCCGACGCAGACGTTCGGAAATGCAAGAGCCTCGACGGTAATGGATATATTGTTAAACCTACAAATTTGGAAGACTTCGACCTACTTCTAACGGCGATCAGCGAACTGTGCGGTCCCCTTGGCAAGTACCAATGGATAGAACTGTCCGCGAAGTCCTTAAAGAGGATGTTGGAAATAGAGCGCAAGGACCGGCAACAAGAAGAGGACGGGTTAATGACAAGAATTCGAGAACTTGAATCTCAACTAAGGAAGAAGTGATCGATCGGCTTGTAAAGATAATTGAAAAATCAACACCGGTGTGAATTAGTTTCGCCTCCTGGCGTGAGTGTGATGCCCTAAGGTTGTCTACCTCAAGAATTAGCCGCAGCCTAAACCCACCTTGGTATTGGCAAACAAATTGCACTAACTCTTTTCTGACGAGAGTAGAAAGGAATTCATTTACGTAGAAATAATGAGGTTTGTATGAAGGGGAACCACAGCAGGACTGAAGAGCGACTACCGGAGATCTTGGCATCGCAGATTTACGAACTTCACATCGAGCTCCAGAGGATTTTGGATCAACTGAAACATATTGACCGCGAATCTCTGAAGCAGCTTACGGTTATTGAAGAGGCCATCATCGAAAAGAGCGTTGACCTGGCTCGTATGGTTTTGGATTCGAAAACAAGGTTAGCCTCGCAAACTCATATGTCTAACCGGTAGCCTTGGCGCGTTCCCTATGGGCAAACGACCGATGGCCGCTGGAAATGGTTCAAGATTCTCGCAAATTCGAATACTTCTTTAAATAGTAGGCTGCCGCGAGTGCCAGCATCGCAAAGTCATCGAGATACCCGATGACGGGAATAGAGTCGGGGATCAGATCGAACGGATAGATAAGATAAAACAGCGCCCCGTATGCGCCCAGGAGCGGACGCCACGATCCGGGAGCCGTAGAAGCTAGTTCGTACCCCAATTGCAGTGTCCGAAGACTGATGTCACTGGGACGGGCCACCTTCGTTCCCCGCTCGATCAGAAATTGGGCGACTTCAGACGCGAGGTTATTTTCCTAAAATAGCACCGGTCTCCCGATCGACGGTGATGGTTAGTAGGCGTTCATAGGCTTGCAACATGTCCTCCCATGTGTCCATGGCCGGTTTGGCATTCTTACTTCCGTCCGAGAATAGTTGCGCGAAGTATCGCCACCTCTCTAAGGCTTCCCAGATCGCTGACACGTTTTTTCGGCTCAGACTAACCGGAATAGGCAAATCGTCCGGATACTCAGCGATAGCGCAGCCTCCCGTGTTCCAATTGACAATGACCCCGTACTGAACCTCGATGATGTGCATCTGTTTCCAGTAGTAGGCATCCGTGATTTCCGGGATGGATTCATCTAGTCCTGAGTAAACACGCTGCGTATTCCGATAGGCGGCTATCAGCGACCTAATATCCTCCCTTACTTGCGGAGGCACGGCGACTTGTGCAAGCTGGCTTCGGCATACCACCTGAGTGGTTGCGGGCGGATGTCGAATAACTCGACCCGAATCTTGCGGCGCTTTGGGGCCATCAGATGCAAAACTCACCGAGGTGGATAACGCAACTATCGCTATGATGGCGAACTTGGTCTTGGCAAGAACCTGATTCATTACGCTGCCGATTTATGTCTCGACCTTTTCGCCTCTTCGGCGTCATGGTGGTACTTTTTAGCAATGTCCGCAAGATCTACTTTGGCTGTAGGCTGCTTCATGGCCAAACTTTCAAGTTTGCTCGTGATGATCTGTGAGATCGCAAGATCTCGGAACCACTTGTGGTCCGAGGGAATTACGAACCAAGGCGCTTGCTCCGTGCTGGTCTTGTGCAGTACCTCCTCGTACGCCGTCACGTATTCATCCCAATAATCACGTTCCTTGTAGTCCCCCTCGCTGATTTTCCAGTTGCGGGCAGGATCATCCAGCCGTTTTTTGAATCGGGCTAGCTGTTCTTCTTTTGAGACGTGGAGAAAGAACTTGAGGATGGTGGTGTTGTTTTCGATATAGAGGAGTCTCTCAAACTCGTTGATAAGATCGTAACGCCTGGACCACTCGTCATGAGATACCAGTTTATGAACTCTGACGACGAGGACGTCCTCATAGTGGGAACGATTAAAGATAGCGACAAGTCCCTTTCGAGGTACGTGGGGATGCACGCGCCACAAGAAGTCATGAGTTAACTCCTCGGTGGTCGGCTCCTTATATGCGGTTACGGTGCACCCCTGGGGATTCATTCCCGTTAGTACGTGTCTTACGACGCCATCCTTACCAGCCGCATCCAGCCCCTGAAGGACGATGAGAAGGGAATGCTTATTCTCCGAGTACATTAGGTATTGAAGTTTATCCATCTTCTCTAGATGTTTTTCGATTTCCGGCATAGCTTTCTTATGGGATTCGTGCTTTCCATGACTGTCGGGATCGAAGTCTTTTAATTTCACTTTTGTTCCAGGTTTCACGATTAATTTGTTTTCATGGTGAGACATACTCAACTCCTTTTCTCAAAAACCGAACCACTCTAGGATGCTAGCTTCACAGTAGGTCGCATAGGTCCCTCTTTCCCCCCTTTCCCTGATCCGCCCCTTTGTCGGGTTTCACATTGGACTTCGTCTTGGCTTTGAAATCAAAGATCCGATAAGCAAGCAGTTTCAACCGGTCGGTGATTAGGGCGCAGGTGATCGCATAGCCCCAAACGAACCCGGCCCATTTCCACCCAAGGGGATGCATAAAGAGCCCATAAACCGCGATGAGGGTAGCAATGCATTGCGTGCCGAGCACCGCAATCCAAAGAATCTTGGCCGGCCGTATCGACCAAAGAGGACCGCGTGTCCGAGTCAGGAAAATCGTCATATGTCCGGCCACGGAGAGCTTCAGGTACATCAGTGTCTGAAGTCTGTCGCGATCCAGGTGAAAGACCCGGTCTCCCAGGACAAATAAGGTAAAGGCGAAGATAACGCCGATGACGCCGAGGATCGTAGCGATCCCAAGAACCAGGCGCATGTTCCATTCTTCTGGCTGGTCTCGGTATTTGACGTTGTCGTAGGCGATGGAAAGAATGGCACCGTCATTGAGTAAGGCCAGCATCACGATCATGATTGCGGTTACCGGATAGAAATTGAACACAAGAATGGCTAGCGTCATAAACAGGAGCACCCGCAGCGTCTCGGCGATGCGGTAGATGGCGTAGCTATTCATCCGCTGGAATATCCGACGGCTCTCTTTGATGGCATCAATAATGACCGACAAACCGGGAGTCATCAGTACGATTGAGGCCGCGGCGCGGGCGGCATCCGTGGCGCCCGAAACAGCGATACCGCAGTCGGCCTTCTTCAAGGCCGGGGCATCGTTCACCCCATCTCCCGTCATCCCAACCATGTGGCCCTGTTTTTGGAGGACGTCGACAATGTGGTACTTGTTTTCGGGAAATACCTGGGCGAAGCCATCGGCTTTTTCGATCGTTTCTTTTACTTCGGCGGTCTCTTGCTTTTTCGAGTCACCCAGGGAGGCCGCATCAAGAATGTTGGTCCCCATCCCCAATTGCTTAGCCGTCTCCTTGGCGATCGCGAGGGCATCGCCCGTTACCATCTTGATCTTGACCCCCATCTTGGCGGCGGTAGCGACCGTTTCCTTGGCATCGGTTCGGGGCGGATCGAACAAGGGCAAAACGCCCAGCAATTTCCAGGGTCCGTTTCCCTCGGCCTTTGCGACACCTAAGGAACGAAAACCACTCGCTGCAAATCCGTTAACCGCCTTATCGAACTCGGGTGTGATCGCTTCTGCGTCCGATGCTAACTTCAAAATGACCTGCGGCGCCCCTTTCGTTACCTTAAACTCCTTACCGTCTGTCCCTTTGAGGGTCGCCTCCGTGCGTTTGTGGACGGGATCGAAGGGTACGAAATGAAGCGCCTGACAACTCTTTAGAGTCTTGTCGTCCTTCACACCACCCAATACGGCTAAATCGATGGGATCGTTGTTTTCAGCTCGTGACGCCAGGGCTCCGGCGAGGATCACCTGGTCGGCAGTTACACCGCTAACGGTGAAGGGTTTTCCAAGCGTCAATTTATTCTGTGTCAGGGTTCCGGTCTTGTCCGCGCAAAGTATGTCTACGCCCGCCAATTCCTCGATCGCCACTAGACGGCTTACAATCGCCTGCTTTTTGGCAAGCAGACGCGCGCCAACCGCCATGGTGACCGACAATACGGTCGGCATCGCCACGGGAATCGCCGCGACGGTAAGCACGAGAGCGAACTGCAACGTGGTAAGAATAGGGTCTCCACGATAGATCGCGACCGCGATAATGGCGGAGACCAAGACTCCCGCGAGCAGAATTAGGTAATTACCGATCTTAAGAACCGCTTTCTGAAAATGGCTGACGGTTTTGGCTCCTTGTACCAGTTCCGCGGTCTTTCCAAAGTAGGTGTGAGTGCCTGTCGCATAGACCATTGCGCTGATTTCACCCCGACGCATAATGGAACCCGAAAACACGGCCTGACCCGCTTTCCGAGTAGCGGGCAAAGACTCTCCCGTGAGTGCCGACTGATCCACCGAGATCTCATCGCCGTCTAGCAAGCGGGCATCAGCGGGCACAATATCACCCGAACGCAGTCGCACCACGTCACCCGGCACCAACTCACGCGCGGGTGGATCGATCCACTTCCCATCCCGTTTAACTCGGGCCTTTATTGCAAGCCGAGCTTTCAGGGCAGCGATCGCATTACCGGCCTGTCGTTCTTCCCAGAATCCGACCAAAGCGTTGCTTAGTAACAGAACTAGGATAATGGCGAAGTCAGGCCAATGTCTTGCTACTGCCGAAAGGACCACCGCGATTTCAATCATCCACGGAATGGGACCCCAGAAGTAGCTTAGAAATTTCAAAATCAGATTAGTTTTCTTTTCCTTAAGTTCATTGGCCCCATATTGTGTGAGGCGTTTCTGTGCCTCCTCCTGGGTAAGGCCCTCCGGCGACGAACCTAATTTTTTCTCGACGTCCGGCATCGGGAGAGTTTTTAGTTCATTCTTTGTGTCAGTTTCGGCGACCACAGGTTTCTTTTTCATGCTGACTCCCTCTGCAACGGCGATTGGTTAAACCCCGCCTGGATAATCGTTTGTTCGGAATGCACATCGCTTACTTCTCCCGTGAATGCGCCTTCGGGGATATCCTTCGAGTTCTCCCATAGAGGGTTTGGCAATTCATCACGGGATTTTTTTGGGAAGCCCTGCTTTAACCGTAGTTGACCTAAACAGCTCGCCTTGGACCCGTAGATAACTCCGGATCTCGATCGCGACCCAGATGGGCTCTAAGATTTTCGTATTGTTGTTCGTTGATATCGCCGTTAGCGAGACGGCGCTTCAGAATGTCGATCGGCGCCTCTTTGATACTCTGCCAGGTACGCCGTGACACCGGCGTCCAAAACGAGAACATTGCTATCCAAAGAAATCCCCAAAAAACCCACCACCCCATGTGCATTCCATAATAACCTGTGTATTGATACATAATGCTCTCCATTTCATGTTAACTAGTTCGTGAAATCCCATGGGAGGAGAGTGCATAACCCATGCCGCCTTTTCATTGGGACCTAGCCTTAAAGACAGAGTAACGCTACTTTCCCTTATTCTTGGCTTCCGCCTACGGCTATCAAATTCCGAGTACGGAGTGAGAAAAATAGACGACCCCCTGCAAAAATTGCACTTTTTAGATCTCACTTTTTTCACTTCCCAAGAAAAATATATCCGGTGTGACTCTGCCTTATGGAATAGCTCGAGTAAGCGGGTAGTATCATACCCACATCTGTCACTGCAGAGGTCGGTCTTGTGCACGAATCTTTAGCGGATTCGCTGCGGGAAAATCCATCATCATTGTTAATCCTGGGGGCAAATGCTACAACACAACCACAGTGATATATGGCAATTCAGAAAATAGTAGAAGTTCTCCTCGTTGATGATGATCGTTCAAGTAGCAAGCTCGTAGCCCTATTCCTAGAAAGAGACAACTTTCACACAACGTGGGCGACAAGTGCCGATCAGGCGATTTCTCTGCTCAAAGAGAGACATTTCCCGATTGTTGTTTCCGATATCAATTTGGGAGGAGCCAATGGCTTGACGTTGCTTCCCTTTGTTAAGCAATCAAAGTGGCCGTGCCTGATTATTTTTATGACGGGACACGGGAGTCTTGATACCGCGGTAAGAGCCATAGGCGAAGGCGCCTTTGATTACATCAGTAAGAGTATGGACATTGAGACCACGGAGAGAGACCTTAAGCAGGTCATGGAGAGGGCTCTCCAGCAATTGGGACTGGAGAAAACCGAAAACGATATGCTATCACCCGATCACGAATTGGTTCTCACCGAAGCAGGACCTATGATCGGGGAATCGCCGTCGATGGTAAAACTCTATCGCGCGATTGCCAAGACGGCCCAATCCAGAGGAAACGTCCTTATCATTGGGGAAAGCGGCACCGGCAAAGAACTCGTTGCGCACGCTATCCATGACAACAGCCTCCGTTCGGGCAATCGCTTCGTTACCGTCAATTGCAGCGCCCTCACAGAGACGCTATTGGAGTCGGAGCTATTCGGGCATTTGAAGGGATCATTCACGGGGGCCGTCTCGACGAAAAAGGGGCTTTTTGAAGAGGCAAACGGAGGGACTATTTTTCTAGATGAAATTGGTGATATCTCTCCCGCGTTGCAGGTGAAACTACTGCGGGCCATTCAGGAGGGAGAGATCAAACCAGTGGGATCGGTAGAGACACACAAAGTGGATGTTCGCGTGATTGCCGCCACACATCAGGATTTAGAGGCCCGCATTAAGAAAGGGACCTTCCGGGAGGATCTCTATTATCGGCTGAAGGTCTTTCTTCTGGCGGTGCCCCCGCTAAGAGATCGGAAGCAGGATCTTCCGGCTCTTGTAAAATACTTCATTTCGCGACTAGCGACGACTGGCGGCCGACGCGTGGAAAGCATTTCCGATGAGGCTTTGCGGTTATTACTTTCCCACCAATGGCCGGGAAACATTCGAGAGCTTCAAAATGCGATCGAAAGAGCGGCTGGAATGGCGAATACCACCGTTTTGTTCTCCGAGGATTTCTCATCTGAAATAGGTAGTGACCTACCACAGAATTCCACGATTCCCACACCTGAAAGTGGCGGAATAAAATCATTAGAGCAAGTGGTTGAGGCGGTTGAGCGAGAGCATATCGCGAGAACTCTTGAGGCGGTCGACCACAACAAATCAAAGGCCGCCGAGGTCTTAGGCATCGATCGAGGCACGCTCTATCGAAAAGCCATTCAGTACCAGATCCCCCTGGACTCTCCCAAGAAGGCAAAATACGACGCTTCGAGTAAGGCTGCCAGCTAGTCCCAGGCTTCTGGCACATCCTATGCACTACTCGTTGTGGGTAACGAAAGTTCACCCCAAGGAGCAATGTGAGATACGTTCTTCCTAAGTTGCCCTACGACTACGACGCTTTAGAGCCCTATATCGACAAGAGAACCATGATCTTGCACCACACGGCGCATCACCAAGGATACGTGGATAAACTGAATTCTATCCTTTCCGCTTCACCGCTTTCGGAGAAACCTATTGAAGAACTCCTGGCGTGTCTCGACAGCGTTCCCTCAAATATTCGCCTTGAAGTGAGACATAATGGAGGAGGACACGCCAACCATAGTTTTTTTTGGCGTTCCCTGACGCCGCCTTCCCACAACAATCCGTCGACCACACTATCGGCCGCGATAGACGCCTCATTCGGCGGTGTCGCAACCCTTAAAGAGAAATTCTCCGCCCTCTCGTCCTCACACTTTGCCAGTGGCTGGGCGTGGGTCTGTCTTGATAAAGAGGGCAAGATGATCCTAACTCAAACTGCGGATCATGACAGCCCCTGGGCCATCGATTTATTTCCCTTGCTGGTCCTCGATCTGTGGGAACACGCCTACTATCTCAAGCACCAAAACCGGAGGGCTGAATATATCAACTCTTTTTGGAACGTGGTTAATTGGGCCGAAATGGAGAAGCGAATGGCTTCTTGGCACTTGGATTGCACTAATACTGGCATTCGATGTGCTTGATGACCAACAAAAAGGGAGATGGCTGTGTTAATGAACGCCCAAAACGAATTAGAAAATTCAGAGGTGAGTAAAATGAGAAGACCTAACGCTTTTTCAGGTTTGGTGTTTATCGTTATTCTGGGCATTGGCGCGGCATTGACCTTAGCCAATCATGGTTTTACGGCAAGCTGGGAAAGTGCATCGCTCTGGGCCATTACGTTTGTCGTTGCTCTATTTGCTTACTCAGCGATTAAGGTGGCGGATCAGTGGGAGAAGGCCGCCGTATTGAGATTGGGGCGTTTTCACTCGCTTAAGGGGCCTGGATTGTTCTTTATCATCCCGATAGTCGACACCATCCCCTATTGGATCGACACGCGTGTCATCACGAGTTCTTTCAAGGCGGAAAAAACGCTGACCAAAGATACTGTCCCAGTGGACGTGGACGCGGTCCTCTTTTGGAAGGTAGTCGATCCCAAGAAGGCAGCTTTGGATGTGGCGGACTATCAAAGCGCCATCAGTTGGGGATCTCAAACAGCGCTTCGCGACGTGATCGGTAAGACCGTCCTTTCCGACATGCTAGAAGGCAGGGAAAAGATTAGTCACGAACTTCAGAAGATCATCGATGAGCGGACCGAACCATGGGGGATTAATGTGATTTCCGTCGAAGTGAAGGACGTTTTGATTCCCCCAGACTTGGAGAACGCCATGTCGATGCAGGCCCAGGCGGAGCGAGAACGTCAGGCTCGAGTGATCCTGGGAGATTCCGAACGTCAGATCGCGGAGAAGTTTGGAGAAGCTTCCAAGACGTATGCGAATAACCCCACCGCCTTTCATTTGAGAGCGATGAATATGCTCTACGAAGGATTGAAGCACAACTCGACGATTGTAATTGTCCCCAGCAGTGCCGTCGAAAGTATGCAGCTCGGAGGGCTTGCTGGAATCACCGCACTCACTTTGGAACAGGAACGCCTGAAAAAAGAGAGTTTGGCGGGAGAAGCCAGAAAAGTGGCATAAAAAGTCGCATAAGAATAACGGGAGTGGTTCATGGATAAGACAAAGAAGACGCTTAAACGGGTGATCTGGGCGGTCGACCCGTATGTGGTTAGCCCCGACCTTCAGATGAGAACGGCGCACGCCCTGCGGGCGCTCACGAAGGGACTAAAAGTCTCGATCGAGCCCGTTTACGTCATAAGCCCACAGCATCTTCGCGTGACCACTTCCTCGTTTGGTGAGTTTATTCAGGGCGAGACGGTCGAAGATCTGAGGAAAGTAGAGTCGGCTCCGGAGAAGATGATTGAGACCTTGGGAATGAGAGCCGAACTTCCGGGGTTATTGCCTCCCAAGAGACTCTTGCATGAAAGCTATTCGCTAAGAGGAACAGCCGAGACCCTTCTTAAGTACGCAAAGCACACGGATACCGATCTTATCGCCGTAGGAACCAGAGCCAGAGAGGGACTAGGGCGATTCTTTTTCGGCAGCTTCGCCGAAACCCTGTTACTCCATTCCCGAATTCCGCTTTTCACGGTCAACCCCTCGGCCTCCCCCTTCAACCACTTTAAGCACATAATTTTCGCGACGGATTGTTCCCCGACTTCTCGAAAGGCATTTGAGCAAGTTTTGCATGTTGCCAAAGAGCTCAAGACCAAATTGACGCTCTTCCATAAATCCGAATACCTCATCGAGGGCACTTCGACATCCCGGTACAACATTAGCGACATGCGGCACCTCCCCATCCAGGCAGAGATAAGAAAGACCGAGGAGAAAATGGCGCAGTGGAAGACGGAGGCTAAAACAGCAGCGGTCGAGGTCGATGTCGTAATCGACAAAGACGTGGGGAACGTTTCCGAAGCCGTCCTGCATTACGCCGAGAAAATTGACTCTCCTTTACTTGCCATGGCGCCACATAGCGGCGAACTCATGACTGCCATGATTGGGAGTGCGACTCGCCAGGTGGTGAGGCATGCTCATTGCCCAGTTTGGGTAGTTCATCCGACCTAAAGACACGAGAGTTAGACGAACCGACGGAGCAGATGTTCCATTTCTTTCTGCCGTTTCTTGAGATCGTCGGTGAATGACGGGTGTCGGAATGATGTATCTCTTCCCGCAAGCTCCCTAAACGATCATGAAGCAACTGAACTAAAATACTCCGTTCCTCGCGAGAGAGATCGATGTTCGAGGCCTTTGAACTTTGATCTACCGCAGGGGGCATCTGATTAATGTCTTCCGGTGGCCCATCCGTAACCGCATCGATCGCCCCGGAATAGCGAGGATAACTACCACCAAACTGGTCATCCATTTTTCCTCTACCCTTTTGGTCAGGTGAATTTTTCATAAATCGCCCTTTCATCTCGAATGTCTTCACTATCACCGATCCTGCTCTCTATTCCGCAAGCATTTGTGGGCTGATAACGACATCCACTCTACGATTCTCCGCTCTGCCCTTAGCCGTTTTGTTCGATGCCAAGGGCTGGTCGAAACCATGGCCAACCGCTGAGATCTTACCCTGCTGGATTGCCCCGTTTGAAACAAGGTAGTCCGAGACAGCCTGAGCCCGCTCCATCGACAACTTTTGGTTCAAAGCCTTTCCGCCCTGGGAATCAGTATTTCCTTCGATCACGACGGTGGAGTTAGCGAAGCCCTTGACCACCTCTGCGACTTTCGCGAGAAGGGGAAAGTTAGAACCCCGAAGTACCGCCTGATTGACCGGAAAATTCAAGGACCGAAGGCGTATTACCAATCGATTGCCCTGCTTATAGACCTGCGCTTCCTCGGCTGTGAATTCAGCGCGAGCTGACTCGAAACTTCGGTTGAAAGCCTGTTCCGATTGCATCGTTCCGGTTTCCGCGGCTAAGCCCTGAGCTGTCTTCTTTTCAGCCTGAAACTTATTCTGCTCGCCTTCCATTAGAAGGGCGGTCTCTTCAGGTGAGATATTCTTTCCGGCTTTCGAAGCCCGTGTAATCTTAAGCAAATGATTGGCCGCCTTTGTCGCATCTTCGGAGCGTGACTCAACCGCACCGGTGTCGTGCCGGTTCGCCACGATGAATGCATCGGCGTCGTCCACTTTCTTTTCCGCAATCGCGAGGCTCTGTTTGGCGTACTCCTTAGCCCCTTCCTTGATCGCCACGGAAATTGTCGCTCTCGCGGTTCCTAGATTCGCTTGCTCAATGGCCTTGAGTTCAACAGCCAAATACTCCGCCTGCAGCTTTCCCCGGCTTTTCGCGACATCACTTAGGTCGTTATCCTCAATCTCCGAAGTAACGGAGCGCAAATCGTCGTCTGCCTTTTTGAAGTCTTCGGCGAAAGATTTCGGAGCTCCAGCCGTCAGTGCCGCTTGGCGCGCCGCGACGACGCCGCCCAAGTTGGTGCGTGAAAGTTCAGCGAACTGGTTGGCCCGATTCAATTGGGCCCGGCCTTCGGCGACTTCATGCAAAATGTCCTTTGCGTCCTTGCCATTCTTCTGGTCGCTTAGCGCAGCTTTTAAAGCCTTGTCCGCCTGTCTGTAAGCAGACGGGGCCAAAACATCGACCTGTCCCTCCAGCGCCGTTTGCATGTCACCGACGAGGCTTTGTACCTCGTCCGCGGAGTTGGCAGTAGCGGCAAACTCCTGGACTTTGGGGGCCGTGCTGCAACCCTCGATTCCCGCTAGAAACGTGATTGCCACTATTACCAAACCGAAACGAATTGAAACTTTCATAACCAATCTCCTTTGGGCCTCATCGGGCGTCAGACTTCTGCAATTACAATCTTACAAGTGCACGACGTGTGCCACGTAAGGTGGTTAAAGTAGCGCTTTGCCACCGGGATGAAATGGGGGAATTAGCCGCACCACGGGATTATATGCTGTTTTTTCCTTCAATTTGGTTCGCGCTAGTAGAGAACTCCATGATGGGCCGTCACGTCTACTTCTTCAGAATAACCAAAACGACCGCCTTAGAAGCAGCTCCCTTATCTTTGAAAATCTGAAACTCTTGCTTGGACATGGGGGAGTCTCCGCCTCTGCCAATTTCCGATTTCAGTTCGGCGTTTTCAGTATTGAACGCGCGTGCGAGCCAACTCGCTCGTTCCGCCATGTTGAAGGTATCCACCCCAGATACTTTAAGTTCTTTGAGATAGTGCTCGATGGAATCGATCCGTTTGGCAGCCAAATTCTTATCTTTCGTGGAAAGCTGCTCGCCATCACGGGGAGCCGGATTGTCCGACCATACGGCAATCTTTACTCCGTCCAGTTTCCCCTTGTTTCGAGCGTCCTTAACCACTTGGTGCAATTCCTCTTTTGCCTGATGGGTCAGCTGCGCCTTTCCCGATTCGAACGTAAGCGCTGTCTCCGGCCCGACGCTGACGCCATAACACACGCTCGCCAATACCAATGGGCCAACCATGAACAAACCACTGAAACTAGGAACTCTCATATTTATTCTCCTGCGTTTATTGTTGTCTACATTTTCCCGGCTAGATGGATTTGAATCTCCCACGACTAGCCAAGAGCGCCACCACGACGACCACAAGCAACAGACCACCACTAGGGTAATATCCCCAGGAATGGCTGTATGGCCAGGCGGGTAGAACTCCGAAAAGACTTAAAATCAAAAGAACCAAGAGAATATTGAGGACAGACATAATGCACCTTTCGCTAGAGTAGGTTTCACTGCACTGCAGTCTACTCCCTGCAATTGCGTATGCGATTTCGGTACCAAGTGATCAGCTGCTGATGAAGTGGCTTTAGATCGCGGCACAAGCCTTGCACATTAAAGTCGTGCGAACGGGAATCAATAGGACGGTGATATATGCTTTGGACGTTATGTTTGGTCTTGATGGTGTTGTGGCTCTTGGGAATGGTGAATTCATTTACGATGGGTGGTTTTATTCACATTCTTCTCGTAGTGGCCATTGTCGTAGGGTTGTTTCAGTTATTTCAGGGGCGACGGCGCCTTTCAAGGAGTTGAGATTTGCGAAGAGGACTTTGGGTCGGAGATAAACACAAATAAGGAGTACCTATGAACACGGATAAGGTTAAAGGAAGTTGGAAGATCGCTAAGGGCAAAGTTAAGGAAGAAGTCGGTCACGCGACAGGCCACTCGTCGACGGAATCGGAAGGCGTGAGTGACCAGATAAAGGGAAGAATTCAAAAGGGAGTAGGCAAGGCCAAGGATACCTTGAAAAAGGGTGTTGATGCCGCCGTGGGTAAGTAACCGTTCAGCGACGCGCCACAAAACAAAGTAGAGGAGTCTAAAGTGCAAAAGAATAACCATCAGACCCAGGAGATTAGCAGCCTTGAACAGCTTCGAAAGGAACTCAAGGTCCATGCCCGTTCCTTCAAAGCGGATTTGAAAACGGAGTGGCAAAGAATCGAAAAGGATTGGAAGACCTTGCGCAAGCAGGTCTCTCCCGCCAAACGAGCCACCCAGAAATCCGCGACGGAGATTAAGGGTGCCTCCGAGCTCCTTTTGAAGTCAGTCAAGCGCGGGTATGCGAGGATCAAACGCGCACTGCCAACGCAAAGCAAGTCGACGTCGAAGACGCCTCTAAGGAGGGCGTCGTGAAACCACAGACAGATCACCCGTCGAAAGAAAAACCGCGTAAAGACGCTATCGGCGGAACGATGGGCAGTTCCACCGGAGAAGTAGAGCGGGCCATCGAGGCGGGAGGATGGGCGGGAACCGACGACGCCACATCGACGGCGTCGAGTGATCAAATGGGAGATCCCCCAGTTCCCGAGGAGGAGAAACCGATTCACACGATCACGCGCGATCTTGAGGAAAGCATCCAGCTTGACGAGGAAAGGCAGGAAGAAGCCGCAGAGAATGCGGATGAGTTAACCGAGAGTATGACGCTTGCGTATCAACGTAAGGGGAAAGCGAAGTAGAGGATATTATGGGTACTCCGGACAACAAACCTGAATTGGGCGATGCCGCTAGTGAATGGACTCAAATGGAGATTAAACTCCTTCCAGCCATTAGCGGCCATCTGGAAGCGAGACTCCTGGAGCAGGATGAAGAGGAATTCTCGTCCTTTAGAAAACTCCTGGAAGACTCCGAGACACTGTAAATGAAAAGGCAAGTTTTAGTGGTGGAGGATGATTCATGGACCCGCCGGACGATCGCCAAGATGTTAACCGATAACGGATATGAAGTCCTGGAAGCCGAGCACGGCAGAGCGGCAGCGAAGTTACTTCAAGAGGGCCTGAAGCCGAGCGTTATTCTTACCGATTGGATAATGCCTGGGAATGGCGAGGACTTGATCAAATATTTGCGCGCGTGTGATGTCCTAATCCTGATCCCGATTGTGATCATGACCGGCACGCCAGAGTTGACCAACACGATCGAACTTCACGGAATTAAAGTGGTAAAGAAACCCATCGTTGATGAAATGCTTCTCGGACTTGTAAAACAGTATTGTGATTCGCAATGAAAACGTATTGTTCTATCCTAAACGAGCACTCTCGGGGCATTGGGCAGCGCCCCGTTTTGGAGCGCCTTGATCTCTAGTGCGTTCAAGACCTGCGTTACGGCGTCTTTCAATGAACTTTCGTCACCCGAATGATAGAACATGTCTTTAAGACCGAACGGTCTTCTCTGTTCGGCCACCGTCCAGTGAAATTTTCCAGTACCTAATATCTTTTCCGTGATTTGGGAAAGATAGTGAATCTCCCTCTCAAAGCGGGTCATGATAAGGCAGACTTCGTTTAAAGGACTCAAGCGGCGAACCCATTTCTGGTCGCTTGCCAGAAGTTCCTTGATCGTTCGCTCATCACCAACCTTGGAAGGGCCATTCTCCATGTGGGGAGCTAGCTCTCTAAAAGCCCGGATGGCAAGAAGAAACCCCTGAGCTGCGCTCCATTCCTGCCGCCCCGATTCCGGATTTTGCGATCTTGGTAAGATCCACAAGGGGGACTACTGCAATTTGCAGTTAGGGTTTGTGGCCAACGCTTTTTCCATTGGCCGTATCGACTCTCAGGCGGCTTCGATAGTAAAAGAATGTCCGCTCTGATAGCCCGGTCGCATTATTGAACGCCCGGCATTGACTCTCTACACTGTCATCTCTCAGCGCTAACTGTGTGACCAGGGTGGCCGGATCGAGCGGCGGCAAAAGCTTTTCTAGTAGAGAGCGCCACTCACCGGGTGCCCTGGAAGCCAGTTCATAACCTAGTTGCAGCGTCCTTAAGCTTATATCGCCAAGCGTAGATATCTTAGTTCCGCGTTCGATCAGAAATTCGGCCACATTGTTGGCCAGAACGGAATTTGGAAAATAGTTCGGGTTGTTCGCGGCTTGTCGGAGCAGTGTCCGCCACTCCTCGAGACTAAACCCCAGTTCATAATGAAGGGTACGGGATAGGAAGGAAGAGGTATTTCCTCCTCGGGGGAGCGAATTACAGAGAAGGATAATTTTTCCGGAAAATACAAAGTTAGGCTCACTAACCCGTTCGGAGGTGCTATTCCACGCGACTCGACGACTTCCACTGCTTCCAGCGCTCGCCCAAGAAGCCCCTTTGAGAATTGCCATCGCCGTGGAGTCATTGAAAAGGCCTGCGCAATCATCGATTACAAGAAGTTTTGAAGGGTATTTGCAAAGCGCGTTGTAGAGTGCAAGTGGTGTTGAGTAGGAGCCAAGTGATTCAAACAGTTCGTTCGCCTCTGATAGAATTGTCTCGACAGTTGTGCTCTTTGCCCATCCCGGTGGACTTTCAATGACAAGCGCGTGAAACACTTTGCTTTCGCGCAGGGTTTTGAGGAGAAGCGCGATATCCTCAAGATGCCTCATTGGTTTTTTCCTTTCGATTAGGGGAGCCTTCGATCCAGGGAGGGGACTTGCCTGAAATTTCTCGTACCCATGGCAGGCGGGGAAGTTGGCTCGCCGGAAGTCCAGAAGTGATATATAGGTTTGAATACCCCTTCGAAGCCAGTATTTCCGTCAATTGTCCGCCGGTCGTTTCTTCATCCAGCTGGTAATCGACATAGATCGGAGTTTCTAAGGAGATGAACGAAAGGTGTGAGAGAAGATCCTCACTTTTCGAAAAGCCAGCCAGTTTCCTATTATACTTTTCAGCTGCAGCGTTCCACGAAAGATGGGTAAACGGATCATTATCTAGCAAGACGCAATCGAATCGGTCACTATCCAGTTCTAGTTGAACAATGGGAATGGTGGCCGCAAATGGTTTGGGAAGGAGTCGCGTGCCGAGTTCGATTACCCCCTGAATGACTCCATCTTCCCGATAATGACTCGTAACCAAAATGCTTTGGTTAGAAATTCCGTATTTTTCGATGACTTCAAGTCCATTTAGGTTCTCCCCTACAATCTCATAGTCAATCAGATATAGCGGGGTTGGCGAATCAGGAGTTCGCGCTTGTTGCCACTTAAGTAGTTCTCGAATCTTTGAAAAGCTATGAATGGGTTGATCCCCTAGACGGTCACGCCACATGTGGTGAATGCTGCAATCGTCATCGAGTATGACAACGGGTTGACCATCAAACACCAAGATCTCCGCCGCGAAATGAGCTGGGGGTGCCGAGAGTGGCAATTTGATCGTTACCGTGGTGCCCTGGTTCAGCGCTGAATCCAATTTGATTTCACCTTCCCAACGTCGGATGGTCTTTTTGGCGTGAAATAGTCCCAGACCATGTCCATTCTCTTTTCCAAACGTGGCGCCCTTTTTCATGAGCTTGGGAACGATACCGGCGTCGATCCCCCTTCCGTTATCCCGTACGCGCAAGATTAGGGTCGCGTGCATTTGACGTAATTCCACCTCGACCTTGCCTTCGCTGGCCATGGCCTCAATGCTGTTATCGATAAGGTTAGAGAGAATAGTCTTTAGTTCAGTGGGACGGACCGCGGCAAAGGCTCGTCGTGACCGCCCTTCCATCTTTGCCTTGATTTCAATGCCCATTCGCGAACGATACTGACTTCGCTTCTCCGAGACGATCTCCTCGATCAGAGGGGAAATAAGTTGAGGAGTGAGTCTTGTGGGTTCCTCGGTCCCCTCAGCCCTTTCCAAGTTAGCGGATTGGAGTAAGTTGTTGGCAATATCTTGAATGCGCGCGACCGCGCTTTGAACCACGAGGCGTTTTCTTTGAGGCACCGAGGTCAGCTCCTCCGTGAAAGAGGATAGGGCCGTGAGTGGAGATCGGATATCGTGGGCGACTTGTGAAGCCAATTGGCCGAGACGGGCCTCCGTCTCCTTTTTTATCAGTTTCTTGCTCTGTTCCTCGATGAGGACGGATTGATTCGCTAGGTTGTTCACCAGCTTGTTCTGGAGCAGGATCTTCTCCCTGCGCATGTGGGAGGTGACATTGTAAATCAGGATCGAAAAGAAGATCGAAGGAATCGTAATGGGAGCGACACCAGAGTGGTCCCCCAGACCACCAGGGCCAAAACCTACGTTCCAAATCAGATAAGAAAAAGAAGACCCGAATACGACGCCATAAAAGCACAATGGAGTCACTGGCATTAATGCGATCGCAGTAAACGTTTGGACTAAAGCCAAGACGTAATCACTTTTGAGATGTCCGGTAAAATGCGAAAAGTAGATGGTGTAGACAGTGATATATCCAGCCGAGATCCAGCTCGGAAGTTCATAGGCATGTTTACGAATGAAAGGGTTGCGCTTAGCAAACAGGTACGTGGCGACGATGACCGGAAGATAGCCTAGCCGAATCGCCAGCCAACCCCAGTGGAATCCGACTTCAGCAACGTCCTTGAGAGAGGCGAGAAGAATGGCGGTGCTGGCGGCATAGATGCCGAATACAGGAAAGAGGCGCTCGTGTTCGGAACGGAGCAGATCCTTGAATTGTTGCGTCTCCTGAGAATCTCTCATAATTTCCTCCACGTCAGACGAGCTTCACCAAATTTCCCCTCGGCGGTGTGGGTAAGCCGGGATCCATCGCGGCGGATCAGACGCAACTCCTTTTTCCCAATTCGCGTCTTGTCAGTCGCCTGGGTCACCTGATGAATCACTTGGCCCTCGGGTAGGATTTCATAAGTTCCCGAGTAGAAGAGAATCGAAGTGTCCGGAAACTCCCTATTGTCGAAGGGATCAGAACAGTCTCGGTTAATCGAGACCGACATCGTTCCATCAGCCGTGTAAATGAGTAAACCATGGACGTTAGTCCCCCAAGGGGAGAAATCGGCTTTGCCATTTCTCAGCTCAAATTTCTCGAGTACATAGGAACCCACGAGATGAACAGGATCACCATCGGCATCGAGGTAGTCCAGAAGCCCGGAGAGCTTCTTCGAGCCAAGATTTATCAGCTTTTCGACCGCGCCGTTACCAGCCAAGGACCCTTTCAACAGATCGGCGGCCGTCTTAAGCCCCCCCACGACGTCGCTAATCTCATGCCGGAGGAGTGATGATTTAGTGGACGGAGTCTTTTTCATCTCTCTCCTCCTTCCTCATTTGGTGTGTGCGAGAGGGCACATTACCGACTAAGCCGGATTTCCGAAGCCCCTTAAGCTTGAAATGCGCTCCGCTCTCCGTCACCCGAAGTGCCTGTGCGATCTTGCGGTTGGTATGTAATTTCTGAGCGGCATCAATCAAGATGCGCTCTTCGATCGATTTCATGACCTTTACGATGCCCGGAAAATCCGGACCAATTACATCGAGGGGAAGCGTCATTAGTTCTGGCAGACTGATCGAATGGCGGGACGTTTCCCGGGCCTGCTCTGGAAAGAGCCCTTCGATCTTTCGCCATTGCTTGACTTGAGGAACGCCATCTTTCCCTTTAGGCGCCAAGACAAGAAGACGAGACAAAAGGTGTTCGATGCCACGAATATTTCCCTTGGGGATTCGGTAGGTCACCGCCTCAATGAGATCTTGGGGTAAATCCTTAAACTCCAAGTAGACGCTATTCTCCCGGCAGCATCGAGGTAAAAGCGCCCTAATAATTTCCGGGATGTCCTCTCTGCGCTCGGCAAGGGAAGGAACTCGAATGATGAGGGTGGAGATACGCATGAAGAGATCTTCTCGGAAGGTGCCTGCTCGAACCATGGCCTCAATGTCTCGATTGGTCGCGCAGATTAGCTTGAATGAGGAGTAGAGTTCTCTCGTGCCCCCCACCCGGAAGAACTTTCCCGTTTCAATCACCGTTAATAGCTTGATCTGAAGATCGAGAGGAATCTCTGCGATTTCGTCTAGAAAAAGCGTGCCGTGGTTGGAAAGTTCAAAAAAGCCCTGTTTCATCTTTTGAGCGCCGGTATAGGCCCCCGCCTCATTTCCGAAGAGCTCGCGCTCGATAATTTGCGGCGACATAGATCCCAAATTCAACGCAAAAAACGGGCGCCCTTTTTGCTTGAGATACTTTTCTCGGTAGGAATGAACAGCGCGGGCGACCGTAGTCTTCCCAGAACCCGTTTCACCTAATATGAGGACAGGACGGGCACTTTCGGAGACAGCCGGGATAGTGCTCTTAAGTCGTTTCATGGCTGGGGACGTCCCGACCAAATCGATGTCTAAGCCGACAGGATGCTGCCTAACTACGCGCTCAAGCGTCAACGCCAGTGCGGCGCTTCCGACAGCGCGCCGAACTTGGGCCTCAATCAACTCCTTGGGACTATCTTTCGTAATATAGGTGAGCGCACCCAGATTCATCGCTCGAACGATGTCTTCGGTTTCCTTGCTGCCGGTGACCATCAAGATCTGAAGTTGCGGCTGAAGCTTCAATAACTCCGGAATATGGTCAATCCCATTTACCGCTTCGCCCGTGGCACTCTTGCCAAGATTTTTGTCGAGGAAACAGATTTGGACGGAGTGTCGCGCTAAAATTTCTAAGGCCTCTTCGATCGTAGTGGCCGAAAAGATTTGGAACTCGTTTGCCGTCTCAAGGGATGCGCAAACGGCTTGCATCCGCGTTTGGCTTAGCTCTTCGTCATCGACGATGAGAATGGTAGGACCGCGTTCCTTATCGGCGGGGATCTCATCAAACGTCTGCGAAGGCAACATCCGCAATTCCTCCAGACGAGCTTTATAACGCAATGCATTAATGGCAGCAAGAGGAAATTCAAATGTCTTAATAGTGGGACAAAGTCCCAGGGATGACACATGTTAAATAGATGAAATTACATGAATTAGATTCACTAAAACTGTTTCATTTTTTTGAAGTCTTTTGCAAGTCGTCGAACCAATTCCGCGATTAGGCAGATTTCAAAGTTTATAAGCGGATTAGTTTCAAACTCTCGAAGATCTCACCTTTTTCAAAACCCCCAGGTTTAACGAGCTTCTCTTCGAACCTCCCAGCAAACTCAACGTGCTATCGCCGCACTCCTTTCACCTGGCACAAAACACCACCTTTCTTGCAACTACCCTAGTGAGGGGAGCCCCTCACAACTTAGGAGGAACGATGACGTTGAAGTATTCGATGTGTCCCCGTTGCGGTTGCCGAGCTTTTGAAAAACTGCGCACGCTTGGATTCTGTTCCGACTGCCAATTCAGCGAGGACTATACGATCCGTCGGTCGGATGAAGATTCGCTCAAATGGGCGCTCGACGTGATCAAGTGGAAAAAGACAACGGAACCCGGAATGCGACTTCCGTTCCGGCTCCCTCAGGAGAGAAGGAGCGAGCAATTCCTCATCGTCGCCTAAGCCCGATCAAACGAACGTAACGTGAAAAGCGGAAGCGAGCGACGAGTGGATGGTGCCCAGAGGCCTTGTAATTTTCGGCCTCTGGGCACCGTCCCCAACACAAAGGAGAAAGTGAATATGAGTTACCTAAGTCGAAGCGTAAGAAAGTTACTCTCTAACGGCAAGTTTAGACGCGTCAGTCCATATATCCTGCTCATCATCGCTTTGTGTGTCCTATTCCCCGTGACTGGCTATTGCAGCGTCGAATCAACTCTCTCGGCGATGCAATCGAAACTCATTGGAACGATCTTACCGCTCGCCGCCATTCTCGGACTGGTATTTGCCGGACTATCGTTTGTGGCGGGGTCACCCAATGCCCGATCGCACCTCTTCTTAGCGATGGTCGGGGCCGTCATCGGATTCGGGGCTCCGAGCATCATCGAGTTCATTCGCGGAATGGTCCAATAGGGGGTGCCAGGTATGCGAGTGGTTGCCGTGAACAAATGCTTGGACAAAAAACTTTTGATGTTCGGATTTGAGGTACCGGACCTGCTCGCGATCTTTATCACCCTCTCCACACTCAATTTCATGTTTGGGCGAAGCGGTATGGCGTTTCTCTTGGTTTGGCTACCCACGCTCACGCTCGCCGCGGTCCTGCGATATGGCAAGAAGGGGAAGCCCGACAAGTTTCTGGTCCATTGGTTGAGATTCCAGATTAAACCAGGTGTGTTTTCCGGTTGGGCACCTCCTCAGATCGATGTCACGCCTCCACGACTCAGGAGGGACGCATAAATGGCACCGTCATTGAGTGATGCGCTTCAAATCTGGGGATTTCAGGACAGTTTTATTCTCTTCTCCGACGGCTCCTACGGGTTTGGTTGTGAGCTAACCACACTTGACGTCGCCTGTTGGGATGAGCCCGCCATCGATGGACTCGCCGATCGGATCTGTACCTTCTTGAACGGCCTGCCCGAAGGAGTCGATCTCCAGTTTGTCCAAGAGATAGGACGAGGGAATGATTCGATCATTAAGAAAAATCTTGGACTGCGAAGCCCAAACGTTACGGAGACAGCACTTCTACTGCACGAAAGTCGCGGAGCGAACCTAGAGTCCGCCGACGCCGAGGGAAGGCTTCCGAAGCACCATTTAAGGCTCTTCGTCCGTCGAAAGCCAGCAAGAGCCCTGCTCGAAAGGCCAAAGCTCCTATCGAAACCAAAGCTATTCGAGGAAATCGCAGAACATACTTTAATTAGCGAGCTGCGTCTGACCGAAATCCTACGAGAGGAATTGGTGCATTCATTTGGATCCCTTGGGATCGTGGCAAACCCCATTGAGGAGCGGGCGCTTGCAGAATTGATTTACGAGCA
This sequence comes from uncultured delta proteobacterium, assembly GCA_963778115.1. Classification (GTDB taxonomy): domain Bacteria; phylum Bdellovibrionota; class FAC87; order UBA2466; family UBA2466; genus JBBQIT01. Next base: position 65,517 of record CAVZSV010000007.1, on the reverse strand, counting down.
ATGGAACCCCTGTCGAAAGATTGCCCTCGGAGCTTACAATCCAGATGACTTGAGGTCCTCTCTCGTATTTACGGACCTGGCGTTGGAGGAGGGAGGATTTTCTATCGGAGAGATGCATCACAAGATCCTCTCCCTGAAGTTTTTACCGGATCAAACGTTTTCCTCGATGGCAAAAGCGCTAAGCGATCTTCCCTTCGAGTCGCGACTCTTTCTTTCGATTCGCGTTCCCAACCAGCCAAAAGAGCTCGAGGCGCTTCAAACGCAACGTCGGCTTGCGTTTTCCATGGCTCGAGGAAAAAAGACTGGCGTTTCGGACATTGAAAGCGAAGCGAAATTCCAGGATCTGGAAGGCCTCATCAGTCAGATCGTGGCGCAAGGCGAAAAGATTTTTCATGTGAGTCTCAATATCGTCCTTCGCTCAAAGAACGAGGGGGAACTTAACGAACAGGCCGGGAGGGTACTGGCCAAGTTCCGAGAGCTATCCGGGGCGGAGGGCCTTGAAGAGACTTTAGCCAGCTTCGATGTCTTTTCAGAGCTGGCGATCCCTAATGCCCGCGCATCGGAACGGGCAAAGCGAATGAAAACATCGAATTTGGCGGATTTTCTTCCCATCTATGGCCCTTGGACCGGACATGAAACACCCAGGATTTTACTCAAATCGAGTCAGGGAGGCCTCCTAAGTTTTGATCCCTTTTCGAAGGACCTCTCCAATTACAACCAGATCATCACGGGCGGGTCGGGAAGCGGAAAGAGCTTTCTGACTAACCTTTTGCTCCTTCAGATGCTCAAAGAGGCTCCCAAGATTTACATTGTAGATATAGGCGGCTCGTATAGAAAACTATGCGACAACTTAAGCGGGCAATACATCCCCTTCGACCTCAATACCAAGATAACCATCAATCCTTTTGACTTACCGCTCAACGAATCCGTTCCTTCCAGCCAAAAGGTTAAATTTCTGGTCGGGCTCATTGAGTTAATGACCAAAGAGGAGGATGAAAGCCGGATCGGTAGGCTCGAGCGGGCTCAGATCGAAGAGGAGATCCAAAAACTCTATGGGGAAAACAGTTCCCCCAGGCTTTCACAGCTTAGGGAAAGACTTCTCCATCACACCGATCCCCTGATCAAGCGCTTTGGAAAAATATTATCCCCGTGGTGCGGGGACACTCCCTTCGGCCGAATCGTGGATGCCAAGACGACGATCTCACTCCAAAAGCCCTTGGTCTCCTTTGATCTCAAAGGGCTAGAAAGCTATCCCGATCTTCAGGCTGTTGTTCTCTACCTGATTACCGACTTCGTTTGGCAAGAGATTCAGCGGGATCGAAGCACAATGAAGTTTCTGGTTTTTGATGAATGTTGGAAGCTTTTGGAAAATGACGCGGGTTCTTCTTTCATAGGAGAGGTATTCCGAACGTTCCGCAAATACTACGCGTCTGCCGTCGCGATCTCCCAAAATATCGACGATTTTGCGAGGAGTAAGATCGCCGGCGCCCTCATGCCGAACACCTCGATCAAGTGGGTATTGCGGCAGAAAGGCGCCGATCAAAAGAGGCTCCAAGAGGTTCTTCAACTCAATGACAATGAGATGGCCATCATCTCTTCCCTCTATCAGGTGCGAGGTTCCTACTCTCAGGCCTTCCTGATGGCCGAGGAAAAGCACTCTCTGGTCATGATCGAACCAACCCCTCTGGAATATTGGATCGCGACTACCGATCCCAGGGATCTGGCGGTCATGGAGAGCCTTCAAAAGGAAGATCCTTCACGTTCACCGCTCGATTTGCTGAAGACACTGTCCGCCCAATACCCGCAAGGTGTGGTGGCATCGAAGGAGACGAAATGAAAAAGTTGATTCTGATACTCGTCTTATCGATGGCCACTCCGGCGCGGGCCGACCTTTTCGGCGGAGATGTCGCGGTACTGACTCAAATCCTTGCCAACGCCCTGATTCAGCTTCAACAACTGAGAAGTATTTTGGGAACCGCTTCCGGAGAGCTTGATCTCATCCGCCAGATCAACCAGGGAATTAATGATTCCCTCAACCTCATTCAGACGCTAACCCCTAACCTCGATCCTGGAATCTATCGCGATTGGACGACGCAAGACGCCGTGAGTAAGCTCCAAAGTCTCTACGGTACCGTCGTCAACTCTCCTGATGCTCAAGTTCAAAACGACACCGATGAGACGATCGCGGAAGCCGTTTCGTTCAACAACTCCTACTATAAATACACCGCGCAATTGGACCAGGTGGGCGAGCAAATTAAGGTCGCAAGCCATGCGGTTTCCCCTGGTGGAGCCTCGAAGCTAACCGCCCAAGCCCTGGGGCTTGTCATCGAAGTGTTGAATCAGAGCCTTAGGGCTCAGGCAACCGCTCTCAAACTTCAGGGCCAAGCCCTAGCCCTGACCAATAAACGGGAAAAAGATGAGACCAAAAATTTTTTAGAGGCCAGTGATGAACTCAATACCGCCGTTAAATCGGAAAAGGTCGATTTTTCGGTGCCGAGGTTTTAAATGCCCGATTTGAACACCATCTCTCAGCAAGCCGGCCAAATGAACCAATGGTTTCAGACCATCTTTTACGCTCTTATCACGCTGTTCTTGCTATTCAGTGTCTTCCTTGAATATTTCAAGTGGCCCCTGGGGGGAGTGCCCAGTTTCGGACCGCTCATCGGTCGGGTACTTATCGCCGCCATTCTTCTTCATACCTATCCGGATGTGACCAACGCCATCTCCGATCTCTCGGACGCTCTCTCGGCCAAGCTTGGGAACCTGGTGCAGTTCCAACTCGTACTGGGCGCCCTCAGTGACAAGATTCACACCCTGAGTTGGTCGTGGACTTCCGTAAAGCAGAGTGTCATCACCCTCATCTCTTTTTTATCTTTCTTCGTTCTTTATTTTTCGATCCATGTCGCCCAGGCATTTCAACTCTATGCAGTGACCATGCTCTATATTTTTTCGCCGCTCCTTATCGCCTTCTTTGTCTTTCCACAAACCGCCCCGGTTACCGGAGCCCTCTATCGCTCACTCATTGAGGTAAGTCTTTGGAAGCCGGTCTGGTGTGTGATCGCGACGCTTCTTTGGAGTACGGGAGTCGGAGATATCCAAGGGCCCGCCTCTCAGGTTAGTTTCCTCTCTGCTATTTGCTTCTGCCTCATTGGAGCCGGGTCGCTCATCCTGACCCCGCTAGTGGTTCACGCGCTTGCCGGGAGCGGGATCTCCTCGACCATGCGAAGTTTGGGAAGCCTGCCCATCGATGGCGTTGGCCGTTTCACACCGGCGGGCGGTCTCTTAGCGGCAATCGACGTAGGAAAAAGACTCACCAATGCGAGTGTCAAAGGCGCCGAGTTCATTTCCAAGCCGATTCCTAATGCCCATCGTGCCATTCAAAAGATTCCTCGCTTTCAGGTCTCTAAACGCAAACCTCTGTTTGAGGCGAAAAAGGAGTCCAAATGAAGTTCCATGTCGCATGGAGTAGCGTCATTAACCAAAACATCACATTAAGAGCCGCCGTCCTGGGACTTTCGGCCTGTTGTCTTTGTCTTACCATCGCGGCGGTGAGACTAGCGGTTAGACAACCCCTCCTCATCGAACGCGAATGCCTTTCCCGCGTTGTGACACCGGTGAATACTCAGGTGACCCCACAAGAGATCGATAATTTTGTTCACTTCGTTATTCCCAAGCGATTCGACAGCGATGCCGTTGATAGTGCAGTGGTTCTGTCCTCTGATGAGGAGAGTTTTAGGAACCGAGAACAGGAGGAATTGTCGAAAAAATCCATGTCTCAGCGGGTGGTGGTGGTATCGGTCAAGGAAGAAGGCACCAATGTCACCGTAGACACCGACAGAATTCTGACCATCGGCAAACTTAGGACAGCACTCGCCTTTCCCCTACAAATCAGTCTTTCTACCACGGATCGAACTTCGGCCAACCCCTATGGGCTTGTTTTAAAGAGAGTCTCTCAACTCAAAGAAGAGGAGTTAAAGAAATGAAACACTACGGATTGTTAGTAACGGTCATCTTAAGTCTCTCACCCATAGCTTATGGGAAGAATGCAAGAACACTTTTCCTGAGTGACGACAAGATGCAGCTCATTTCAATCACTCCGGGTCGCAGCACGGTCTTAAGTTTCCCCTCCAAACCAACCAAGGTGATCGTGGGAAATCAGGGACTTTTCGCTGTTGAGTACGTAGAGAGCGATCTCGCTATTTCGGCGCTCAAATCGGGAGTTCGGTCGAATCTCTTTGTCTATCTCGAAGGAAGACGTTTTGCCTTCGATCTGAAAACGGTTCCTGACGGGGGCGATGAGATTGTCTTAGTCCGAGATTCGAGGGAGCAGAAAGTGAAGGTAAAGATCAAAAATGAGTGACGAACCAAAAGTTGAAGCGGTTCAAGATAATCTGTCGAAACACCAATGGGGGCGGAATTTCTTTTGGACTCAGGATGGCAAGAAATTCTCGCTCAATACCAAACGTTGCACGCTAACTCTTGCCGCTCTTTGCTCGATTGTCGCGGGGCTAAATTTTGTTACTGGTTCAGAGGAAGTGGCCCGTCCTTCGGGCACCGGGCTGTCCGCTCCCATGGCCATTTCCGCGCCGCCTACGATTCAGATCGCTCCTATTAGTCCCAAGGACATGGAGAGCGTGGGCCGGAAGAAAACCGCCTCGGTGAGCATTAAATACACCGCTCCACAGGTAGTGGCGCGGCCTTTGGATCTAAAGAAGATTCCCCCAGGCTCCATGGTCAAAGCGGTACTCGTGTCGGGGGCGTCCAACGGGCTAGTTCGCGCCGAAATGTCTGAATCGCTGAGCGTCGACGGGGAGCGCCTGATACCGGAAGGCTCCGTCCTCATGGGCAATGGCTCTTCGACCGATGATCGCCTGCTCGTCTCCTTCAGCCAAGTGGTCTTTAGGGACGGATCGTTTGGGGCGATCAACGCGCAGGCGTGCGACGCTTCCGACAAAATCGTGGGGCTCAAAGGCTCAAAGATTGGCAATAAAGCCGTCAATATCGCGGGTGCGATTGGCCTTGGTTTTGTGGGGGGACTCTCTCAGGGATTTCAGGACACGCAGGCCATTCAAGGGGCCGTCATTGCCAGTCCTTCGATGAAAAATGCGCTTTTGAATGGAACCACCACCGCCGCCCTTCAGCAATCTCAGAATCTCATGTCCGATCTTCAAAACCAAGTTCCGATCATAGAAGTGCCTCCGGCGACTCCAATTTGTGTGATTTTCGGGGTCGGACAATGAATCAGCCAGCGAAGAATGACTGGGCCGGCAATCTGACCGAAAGGGCCATCGTTCTTTTGACCGTGTGCGGCGAGATCATGCGCGAGCTCTATGACGGAATAAGAACCGGCATCCTTCCTTGGGGCACTTGCCTCGCTTATTCGCTACCGATCCAGGTCTCGTTGTATCTACATTGGGATCGCTGGGTGGCCGCCCGTTCAAAGTTTAGGGTCCTCTATCCCGTTCACTCGGGAGCTTACGCGATCTACTACACTTTGCTCGTTTGCCTGCCTTTCATCGTATGGTCCATCCACCAAAGATCTCTAAAGCAACGACTCACCAGGCGTCTCACCGAAGTCTTCCGATCGTGTGGATTGCAGAATAACTTAGGAAAGCCCCCCCATTTTGTGTTCGACCGGCCGCTCGACACCACAACGAGAAAGTTGCGCCTTTCGCGAGCGACTCTTGCTATGGAGAGCTTTCAGAAGGCCAAAGGGGCTCTAGAAGGTGGCCTTCAAGTCTTCATCGATGAAATCCGGGAAAATCGCGTGGAAGGGACCGTCGATATCGTCTATGCGCACGAACCCATGCCGTCCGTTTTTAGAGTGCTGGATTTTGAAAAGTTGGGCCACAACCAATTCATTGTCGGCACCACGCGTTCCAACGAACTCAAAGCCGACTTCCCATCCGTTCCGCACCTGCTCGTCGCCGGACAAACGGGAGGAGGCAAATCGACCTTCTTGCGTCAGCTTATTACCTCTCTCTATCTGAACGATCAAACCATCCACTTCACCCTCATTGATCTCAAAGGCGGCGTGGAGTTTCAGCTCTTTGAGGATCTCCCCGGCGTTCATGTTACCCAAACGGTGGACCAGGCCATCCACGCGGTCGGGGCTGTGACAGAGAAACTCGAAGATCGCATGAAACTTCTCAAGGCCAACCGATGTGTTGGGATCGAAGAGTATTCGAAATTACCCGTGGGAGAGCGGGTAGGCCCCGGAAAGTCTAATGAAAAGTCAGCGAGCCTTTCCCTGAATCGGCATGTCATTGTCGTGGATGAAGCGGCCGAGATGTTTCTAGCCGGATCCCACGCCTCGGCGAAGGACGTTCAGGCCGCGCGGCGATCCTTGAGTCAGGTCGCCCGCCAAGGGAGAAGCTGCGGAATCCATCTTATCGTCGCTACGCAACGTCCCGATGCCCGTGCTTTAGATCCTCAGATTAAGTCGAATCTTCCCGGAATTTTGTGTTTTCAGATGGCGAATGACATTTCAAGCATCACAGTCCTCGGAAATGGACGGGCGACGGATCTTCCCCCGATTCCGGGTCGCGCCATCTGGAAAAAGGGGAGTGACATGATGGAAGTCCAAACCCCTTACTTAGAGCCAGACGCGGCGGAGCGGTTACTTGAAAAATTTTATGTCCGAAAACAAAAGGCCAGATCAGTCAACGAGTCGCCCGCACCTCAAGTTGTGGCCCAAGACCTAGAAATTATCCGGTGATTGATGAAAAAATGTGGGCGCAAAACTATCTCGCTGAATTCCAGAGACCTAGCCATTCTCCATTTCGTCTGGCGTTGGAAACTGTCGACGACCCATGCCATTCACGATCGTTTCTTTTCTAACGCGATCGTCAAGCGGGCCTACAACCGACTCCAAGAATTAAAGAGAGCAGGATATCTCGAGTGTCTGCCCATCTCAGGCCGCACCGGCATGGCCTGGGGCTTGTCGGACAAGGGCTTTCGGACGTTAATTCCCCAACTGCCATCGCTAACAGAATCGGGCTTTCGTTCTGAGTCTCCCGAGCATGATCTCATCGTATCCGCCGTTCATTTGGGCGATTGGTTGGTCCAGACACCTCCCCACGTGGAGTTCCTCTCCGAGCAGGAACTGCGCCGCTTCGATCGGGATCATTTTCCGTCTTGGGTTCCTCAATCTCAGCTTCATCGCCCCGACGGCTATTGGCAGGTTCCCTACCAGGATCGTTTTTTGACGATCGCGTTAGAGGTGGAACTGAACCAGAAGAAAAATAGCTTCTATCAAGTCGTGGGTCGCTTCTATTCTGATCATCCATCCATTACCCGCGTGCTTTGGTGCGTGAAATCACTTTCCACGGCAAAAACGATCCGACGGCACATCGAGTCTGACGTAAAAGACCGAGCTCTCATTCACGATTTTGTCTCTCTCTCCCAAGTGGAATCACTCGGCTGGAATGCCCCCATCTTGATTGGCCGTGAATCGGGGAAATCGATTGCGTATCTTCTTGGGGCTTCCATACCCCCCGTGAACTCCCCGGGAACGTTCACGGCGAAGTCACTTTTTGATACCAGAAAATGCCCAAGAGAAGCGGCAACTTCGTCGATAACGTTTCCAACGAAGATTCCCAACCGCCTCTATCCATCGGCGCCTTCCCTATCGATCCCCGCTTCGAATGAACCGTTTTTCATCCAGCACCCTGCAAACGTGTCCCCTAAACCAAACCAAGTGGAGGTAGAAGTCAGATGAAAAAGACATACCCAATAGTAGTTCTCGTTACCGCACTCGCCACGAGTTGCGCGACCTTAGAAAACAGTGTCCTAATCGGTGCCGGCGTTGGTGGTGCGGCCGGTGCGGGAATGGGATTTGCGATCCATCAAAAAGCTGGAAGCACATTAATTGGAACAGGCATAGGTGCCCTGGTCGGCGCGGGGATCGGATACCTCATTCACAAAGATCAGGAACAGAGGCGGGAAGAGCAACGAGCCCTTGCCGCTGGCAAATACACCGATGACAAGGTCCCTTTCTTGACGGCTCCGCAGGTGGAAAGAGTCTGGCAGCCAGAATCCATTGAGGGCGAAAAATTCATCCAGGGCCATTTCATCTACGTCATCAAAAAACCAAGCGTGTGGGGGAAGTAATCATGGAAAATTCGATCACCAAAACCAAGAAACCTCTGCCACCGGTAAATCGTGTGGCGTTAACTCAAGAAGCTGCCACTCGCCTCGATTCGTGGATCTTTCAGCTTTCCGAGGCGTTTCACGGGATCAAGATCAAACGCAATGATGTCGTGGAATGGCTCATTAGGTCGAAGGCTCCGATTCTCTCCGATGACGAGATGAAGGGCCTTCGCCAAGAGCATTATAGTGAAGTTGATCTGGCTAATTGGGTGCTGCGTCAACTGAAAGAGGCCAAAGCTAAAGGAGAGAACCTTTCTTTAGAGGAGGTGGTGCAGCGCCAAAAGACTCGCCAGTGAGGAATTCTTGGAACTTGTGAAAGGTGGAGGTGAATGTATGGAGATCAGCGGATGTTCAAGTGCGAACGAAATGAAGACGGCGTTTAACGTAGTGACTCTCGTCGAGATGGCTCGACTTCTCAAAGTGCCTCAGAAGACCGTGTACTATTGGGTTAACCGACGAGAGATCCCCTTCACCAAGGTGGGGCGTCATTTGCGTTTTGATCCCGAGGAGGTTATTCATTATTTCAAGCAACGGACTCAGGCACTGAGTCAAGAGACGTCGAAAGACGCCATCTTTTCCAGAGCCAGGTCCCGATCTTTGAAAAATTGGTAGGGAGGTCTTGCCGAAAAAAAAGGAGTAGGCAATGGCCGTAATCAAACTAAAGAACGGTAAGTACCAAGCCAAGCTTTTGGGAGCGGATGGTAACGTTCTGTCACGGGTGTTCACGACAAAACGTGAGGCCCAAGAACAGGATCAGAAATGGAAGCTTCAAAAACGGAAGGGCGACCTGGCACCTGTCTGGGCCTCTAAGATCACAGTCGGGGAATTCTTCCACGAGTGGTGGTCCGCGGTGCAATACCAGGCAAGTCCGGGATGGCGAGAATGTCAGTTACAATTCTTTGAGAAGTACATTCGCCCGGTCATTGGCGACATGAAACTGTCCATGGTGACACCGCAAGCCGTGTCCCTGGTTATGGGCAAAATAGTAGCCGCCAAGAAATCGGAACAGACCCAGCTCCATGTCTATAACCTGCTCAAAAAAATGTATCGGGACGCGGAGGAGCTGTTTCAATTGGAAACTCGTTCTCCGGTTCTTAGAACATTAAGACCAAAAGTTCCCCGCAAGGAGGCTAAGTACCTATCGGTAGACCAACTCAAAACTCTCTTAGAGTACGTCATCGGAAAGGACTACGATCTTGCCATCTGGACCCAGGCTCTTTTGGGTTTACGCGTAAGCGAACTCATCGCGCTTAAATGGTCGGATGTGGATTTGGATCGCGGAATCGTCCTTATCTGTAGCTCGTACTCTCGGAAGGATAGTTGGGCGACCGGCACGAAAACGTTTCGAGACCGTCCGAAGGGCAGACGTCACCATTGGAACCAGATTCCATCCGAGTTACTGGGAATGCTGTCAAAAAGGAGAGCCATCTCCGCCAGTCCATTCGTCGCGGAATCTCCCAACGGGGGCATGCTGTCCTATGAGTTCTATCTCGAAACGCTAAAGCGATACTGTAAAGAGGCAGGAATTCCGCTCATTGGTACCCACGGGCTCAGGCACTCCGCTTCAGAACTCTATCTGCATCACGGCGCGAGTGAAGATGATATTCGGCGTTTGTTCGCGCATTCATCCTCGGACATCACGGAAAGATATCTTCATAGCCGGGGCAAGAATCTGGAGCGAGTTGCCAATGTCATCCGGTTATTCCCAGCTGAAATCGTCCAAAAATCGTCCAAAACTGAGGGTGAAATTGTTGGACCCAAACAAGGAGGTGTGATAACTATTGAAAATCCCAATTGAATTACCTTGACGGGGCGTAGCGCAGTTGGCTAGCGCATCTGCTTTGGGAGCAGAGGGTCGTGGGTTCAAATCCCGCCGCCCCGAGACTGAAATAGCCTTTTTAAACTAGCCAATTCAATCACTTACGAACCTGACCCGAAGTCAGGTTTTTTTTCGTCTTCCGATTTGGGATCATTTTGGGATCCATCCGTTTCTTTTGAAAACAGTTGAATCACTTTCGAGGACGAGGTGAACTTCGCTCGATTTGGCAACTTGTCGAAGAATCGACTCGGCCGGCATGTTTTTCGTTTGCATTGCCTTTATTGGTTTGTGAAGTACATCGGTGGACGCATTCGACGCTGAAACCCAACCCACCAGAAGCGCAATCGCCAATAATTTCTTCATCGCCCCCCCTTTGTTTGGGATAATTATATACGCAAGATAGTCAGTCGGAAATATCGGAAGCGGTTCCTTGTACGTCGTGTACTACCGACTTTGGCAACAACGCCCCCTACGTGGTTACTGTCGATACTGACACAATGATAGTGAAGAGTACCTGGGGGCACGACCATGAGGTGGTTTCAGTCTTGTACGTTTACAACGGCGTAACGGGGATGAAGGCTATATTTATAACAATCGCGAGTTATCTCTCGAGAATGGCAAACCCGCATTCGTATCAAGCGAGAGTATGCAATTTCCCTGTTCCGAGGCAAAGTAATCTACGGACGTTAGCCCATAAACTTCGACACGAGATGACTTACCTTCGTGTACGAAATCCTTACGATCTGTCGACAGTAAGCTTTTCATCATTTGAATATTCTATTCGAAAAGGCCACTATTCGAAATATAACGCTTGTGCACACTGAATGTGTTCCCCCATGTTAGCTCCATTGGTATCTCGAATCTGAAACAAACGCCTATCATCAGAAAAATCGTAACCTGTTACCAGAAAGGCGTGAGGGCCACTCTGCCCGGATTCGCGGTAGGAAATATAATTAAGGCACAATACCGGAATGCCACGACGCACTAGCGCTACGAGTTCGGACTCACCGAGGTCCTGTTTTTTGACCGGGGGTTTCAGCTTCTGAATACATTCCTGAAGGTTTGGATCGGACACCTTTACGGTGATTCCTTCTTCAAACCCCTCTTCTTTCATTCCGAATAATCGACATTTCACTTCATTGTCCCATTTCTTGCAGACGGTATGAGGTATTTGCTCTTCTACCTGACGTCGACTTGCTCTTAGGTCCTCTGTTGTTTTTCTTGCTCCTAGGTTTTGCGAGCGGATTTCATGGGCGTCTTTGTCGAGCATCTCCTGTGACTCTTCGAAGGGCTTACGCAGCGATTTTTCAAAAGAGGCTGTAAACGGAAACTCTTTCTCCGTACAGACCTGTCCGCCGAGGATCTTCAAAATTGTGTCGTAAGGCATGCCTCCATCTTGAAGTCCGCTTAAGAAATATTTTGGATTGCGATCATCCCAATGGCGCTTCAATGAATAAGTCGATTTTTTCCAAAGAACTTCGCGTAGGTGCCTGTATACTAAATAGGCCTCTGAAATATCGACGTACTTTCCCGTAGCGCGGTGACACGCATCTTCGACCAAACCCACAGCCGAATAGACGTGGCACATCCCCCCTCGTTGTTTCGACGCTTGCTCCCCAAAACCGAGGTTATTCTGTACCTCTTCGGGAATTTTTCTCCCCTGATAATTGATTTCCCTGGAGAGAGGTATGGCACAAACCTCTGCGAACTTCTGTGGGTCCGGCCACTCAATTTTGGCGGGCTGACTTCGAATCAGAGCTGTGACCAGAGCAGATTCGGCAACCGCGTTCTTTTGCTTAGGAAGCTTTTCTAAAGGGAAGTCCCTAGAGACCATTTTCTTCGCCAGAACGGCTAGGCTCTGTTGACGAACTCGATCATTTTCGCTTCTCACCTGCTGTTCTAGAATTCGTCGCGTGTCGGAGTAAGGTAAGTCCTTTAGCAAAGAGATAGCGTCTAATGTCGCTTCGACAGCAGGCGAAGCGGCCCCTTTCGCCCAAGGCATTGCCGCTTCCTTTAGCAATCGTGCAGTGGCTTCCTTGTCCGAGAGTTTTATTAGATACTCAAGAACGGAACGCTCTACCTCTGGCAGCTTTCCCATCTCTCTTAGCGTTTTTATAGCGCTCTCATCTCCCAATTCAGCGAGAGCCAGAATTGGTTCGGTGTAGGCCCTGGATTTTCTTAATTCTGAAGGGGCCTGTTGGGTCCCCCGATCCCGAAGCTCCTGTAGAGCTTTCAAATCTTTCATTTCCTTCAGTGCACGAATGGCTGGCTCTATAGAGAAAGAGAGAGGATATTTTTCGTTTTGCAGCAAATTCTCAATAAGATCTTTTCCATCACTGCGTCCGTACCGTCGGAAAAGTATTACCGCGGCGGAGGCGGCTATCGCTAATTCTTTCTCGTTCTTTGCTAACTTTAGAAAGAGAGGCGCGGCGCTTTCTGGGAGAGACTCCCATTTTTCCAATGCTTCGAGAATGCTCTGTTGGTCATAAGGGCGCAAATTTTTACCGAGCAAATCTAGTATGGGTTCGGTCGCCTCTGTGGCACCCAGTTCTGCCAAAGCGACGGCTATAGGAGCTTTATTATCGTCATTTTCGGTATTTGAAAGTAAGTTTATTATCTTAGGAATAGCCGATTTTACTCCTTCTTGTCCCAGCTTTTCAGCCAAGCGTCGTTGGATCCAGGGAGCCACCTTCGGATTTCCAATCATTCCCACGATGAAGGCTTCGTCCTCTTTACTTCTGGTACGTATTAGACCTCGAACCGAATAGTGAACGTCCTCTATATTCTTGGCATTAGCTATCAACTTTCTGTAAACTGCAGCAAAAAGTGGGCGCGCCGCGGTATCTCCGATGTCATAGGAAAAGAACTCCCACATAGAAACCCGGTTATCTCGGAACAGATTACAGAGTCGGTCCACTACCGGATCGTTAAAGGGGGTGCTAGAGGAAATTGTGGCGAAGGTAAGAAGAAGGATGGTTAAAAGTCGTTTCTTTCTCATAGATGCCTGCAAAACAAAGACATTTTTCCGGATTGCATTTCGAGGTTAGTTGAAAGCGCCCAAGCCATTCCTATTGTAAACGATTGCGAGATTTTCCACCAAGCGCTTCTTGGAGCGGGTCGTTATCTGACACGGTACTGGTTTTGAATAAGAATGCCCCCGTTCTTTCAATACAAAGTGACCAGATTGAAGAAGCCCCAAGACTTAAATAATGATTCCAATGAGGTACGTAATTTGTATGGACAAATGCCGTACATTTAGGTAGAGTAATTCGTGAGGTGATGTATGCCAAGTAAGGCGCAACAGATGAAGGATGACCGCTTAGAAATCAGAGTGAAACCCACCGACAAGCAGCTTCTTGAGGAAGCCGCTTCCCTGTGTGGAATCAGCGTCAGCTCCTTTGTTACCTTACACTCTTTAAAGGCGGCTAAGGAGGAGATAAACACCAGTCAAGTTACCCTCTCCAAAAAGGATGCCGAACTTTTGACTTCCATGCTCGAGAATCCGCCCAAAGCGAATGCCGCCCTGAAAAAGGCGCTAGCGGAATTTAGAAAAAAGTACGCGAAGGAATAACCAACCCCGTGACCTGGACATTTAAAGCGATTGATAACGAGGTCGACAAGGAGAGGTTTGACTGCGGTACTCCTCCTCTTAACGAATACCTCAAAAAATACGCAAGACAGAACCACGAAAACGGGATCGGCAAAACGTCTGGTTCTTGTGGACGCCAAAGACGATGCTGCGGTTAAATTTTATAATAAGTTCGGATTTGTTTCATTCCAGGAAACTCCCCAGACACTTTTTCTCTTGCTCGATACGATTCAAACTTGAAACTTCTGCGGCTGCGGCTGCGGCTGCGGCTGCGGCTGCGGCTGCGGCTGCAGCGCTAATTGGAAGCAGAGGGCTGGCAGGTGACACGCAATTTGGGATCATTTTGGGATCGGACGAGGCCGGATCAGGTGGAAAAAGGTGGGATGAGCCAGGGATGCAAACTCCACTTAACCCGCCGATTTCATTTGGCTTAGCGCCGATTGATTTGTTTTATCGATGAGTTACGATCAGGCTCATTCTCCCGCACGATGTGTTTTGGGAGCAGAGGGTTGTAGTGCACCCCTAAAACCAAGACAAAATTTACGCAACAGTCCGGAGACTCCTTTCATAAAAACGTTCAGGTGTTTCATAGCCTAGGGTTTGGTGGGGTCGGTCCCGATTGTATTGGATTACCCACCTGTCCACCGCTTCCTTTGCCTGTTCAAAGTTCTTAAATGCTGTTTGCCATACGCACTCCTCTTTTAAGCTTCTAAAGAAGCGTTCGACGACTGAGTTACCTTTGGGGGTATTCACCATGGTTCTCGTGTGGTTGATGCCGAGTCTTCTGATTTCGTCTCGAAAGATTTTTGCTCCGTAGTGACAGCCGTTGTCCGATCTGAGTTCCAAAGATTCGACCACTCGTTTGCTCGCTGCCTCGGCTAGCGCCATCACACCGCCCAATGAGCTACAGCTTTGGCTAAAGTGATAGCCAAGCAAGGTCTTATCGTAGTGATCGATTACGGCGTGCATGTAGGCCCACCCGTATTCACCGCACTAGATATAAGTCATATCGATTCCCCAAAGTTCATTGGAGCGATTTGCCTCGGTTCGGTGGGAGAAAGCAACGCCTTTAAAGAGTTTCTTGTGACTGTGAGAAGGAGGCATTACTAATTTATTTTCCTTCATGATTCGATAGACCCGCTTTCGGTTAATCGCAAGACCTCGTCGATATTGCAAGATTGCCGTTATCTTTCGATATCCATAAAACGGGTACTGTTTTACCAGTTGTTGGATAACTTTGAGTACTTCGGTGTCCTCTTTTTTCTTTTCTTGCTTAGTCATGGGCAATTCCTTTGGCTTTTTAAGCGCATAAATCCGTTGTCGTGAAAGCCCCAGCACCTAGGCTAGGGTTCGCACGGGATAAGTTTCTTTATATTTTTGAACGATTTCTCGGGCTCGCCCTTTTAGGGCTGCAGTTTTTTTAGGAGCTCTCGCTCAAGAGTCAGCTCCCCGATACAACGCTCGAGTACTTCCATCTTTGTTTCGAGTTCGCGCTCTCGGTTGGATCTGCCACCATTGCTCATTAACCCCTCTTTGCCCTGGGCTATGAACTTCTCTCGCCATTCGTAGTACTGCGAGGGCGTTACGTTATTGAGTTTGCAAAGCATCGTGACGGGGATCCGATTTGTTAGCCCCATCATTACGATCTCTACCTTCTCATCAGCTCGCCAATATTCGGCCAGTGCCTTTCGGACTACAAACTTCTCGTAGTCGACCTTCTCTTCAGTTCCTTTACCGTGTTCCTTTTCCATACGACTTCTCCTTATCACATCTGGCCCAAGGGGTCAGAATCTAGGAAAAGTCTCCGGTCCGTGGTGTAAACAGTCTGGAGGGGTGCAGTATAATAGTGCCGCTTTCGAGACGTTATTCTTTAAGGCTATAACCTTTAATTCGATGACTGAATCTAAGGCTATAGCCTTAATCTCCATCCAATTCGGCAGCTTCTTGTCGGTCTTGCACTCTTTCAATTCGGGAAATAGAGAGAATTCCATTTATTCGGCCTTCTACCCGGGAAGCTATCCCTTCGGATTAGGTGGTTTACCCTTCTTTGACATCATCTACTAAATATAGTAGATGATATGAATGGGTCGAATCAAACGTGGTGGATAACTCATTGAATGGTGGATTGGAGACCATTATCCAAAGCACGTTCATATTTACAAAGATGGAAAAGAGATCGCCAAGGTGAGGGTTCCGGAGTTACTTGTCTTGTCTGGGAGGCTGGACGGGAGACTTAGAAAGATCCTGACGACTCTGATTAGGGAAAAAATCATATGAAGAGCCAGAAGTTCAAAGCTGTTTCGTTTAGTAATCGAAAGAAACAGATCGATTGTGTCTATGCTTCCGGGAAGAAGGTAACTATTCATTTCGGTCAACTGGGTATTCGAAAGAATATTCTACGAGCATGGGTGGATAAGGAGACTGAGAGTCGGAGCATTGGTTTCGAGCTTTCGGATGGGAGTGAGGATTATATGCCTTACGATCAGCCCCTCGCAGTCGCTCGGGATCCCGAATTCCTGCTTCAAAACCACATTGAGATTATGACTGCAAGAATTAGAGAGGAACTGAAAAGACAAGGGATTTCGAAGCGGTATTTGGCCCAACGACTCGAAACTTCCGACAATCAGGTTCAGAGACTGCTTAACCCAAAAGTCTTAAACAAGAATCTTGAACAGCTCTATCAAATCGCTGCTCTTTTGGGTCTTGAATTTGAGTGGCGGTTGAAGAAGGCAGTTTAAACCGATCATGCTAACTTCAGTCGGAGAAGTGGATGACGGATAAGAAAAGCAGCGCGACGAAAAAAAAGAGCCGCAAGAGAAGGAAACGATCGCCGCCGAAGAGGCCTAAGGAGAAGCACTATGGGCCGCTGCACCGATGGCGCCCATGTCCGTTGGGTGAGCACTGGGTCACAGAGCACTCCAGAACCATCTCTCCGAACGAAGAACATCCAGACGGAAAGACGCCTGTTCGCGGTTATTGCCGCGGCAACCCCACGCATAAGGACCAGCTTTATCCTGAAGAGATGGAGCGTATGGCAAAGCAGTTCTTTTTACAGATCCTCGGGCCACCGGCCGCAAGCGATTTGGGATTCGACAATCGAGAAAAACACGGTACCAGCTACGACGATCTCATACGAGGTTGGACACAATTTTGGAACGACATTCTTAAACCCTCCGAGCCACTTGATCCCGACCTCGTAAAAGCGCTCATCGCCTCTGAGTCTGGCTTCAATAGCCAGAGTACGATCCAGGCAGGGAAGAGAAACTTTGCTAGAGGCTTGATGCAGGTTACCGACGAAACGCGTAAGGCGCTTTACGATGAAGATGGGGAGCTAGGAGAGCACTTTGTGACGCTCACAAAGGAAGAAAGTTACGATCCAAATCTTAATATCGCCGCTGGAGTACGTTGGCTCTTTCAAAAGAGAAAACTCGCGGCCGCAAGACTAAAAAGCGACGATGCAACCTGGAACGAAGCAGCATGGGAATATAAAGGCGTCCTCAGAAAACCTCGAACGGCCTATGAGAAAAAGAAATTCGCAGAAATAAAAGAAACTTTGGCAAAGTATCTCGAACAGCTCAAAGCTTTTAAGAAAGCTCCATGAAAAAGTACAACTACATTTTCTTATTCTGTTTGGTTTTTGAGGCCCATGCCTCTGCGTTAACTACATCGAAATGCAATGCTGAGGATTCGCTCGCGTTTGTCCACAGACTAAATATTGGCCCATTTGCCTATCGAATGAAATTCGACCGAGATACTGCCCAGGCACGCTTTGAGATATCTAGAAAGGGCAAAGTCCTTTTCTCACGAAGCGGGTCACATTTTTACGTTAATCCCGGCTTACCTTGTGGACTTCCGATCGCCGGAACATCGCTTACCAAACAACATCGGAGCGAGCTTGTCGTCGAGGATTGGGACGGCGGGGCACACTGCTGTAATACGCTCTACATCATCGCCTTGGATGATTGTCCCCACCTTATTCAAAAGCTAGAACTTGAACACTCGAGCCTTCCGATATTCCAGGATCTCAATGGCGACGGTATCCCAGAAATAGTTATTGAGGATTGGACTTTTGCCTACTGGAAGGTTCCCTTTGCCCAATCTCCATCTCCAGAGGTCATTTTGAGTTATAACGGCAAGAAGTGGACTTTTGATCGGAAATTAAACAAAAGGCCGCCGCCATCAAAAACTACTCTATTCAAGCTAAAGAGAGCAGTGATTCAAAATTTCAGAAAGGTTCCTCACGATCCAGCTTTTGGCGACACCGAAGATACCGGAGCGCCCGTACGCTTATGGGAGGAAATGCTCAAGCTTATCTATTCGGGAAACGCCCCCGTCGCTTTTCATCTGGTTGACACCACTTGGCCCACGACGAACTATTCAAAACGGAAATTTCTTCGCCAATTTTGCTCCGAATTGTCCGGAAGTCCGTTCTTTAGTCAGTTAAATAGGATGAATAAGGGAAACCTATTTCGGATGTCCTCAAGGTAGGCTTCAAAAAAGGAGCTGGAAGGTTATGAAAAAAGAATACGAACTTAAATCGGAGCGTGGAAAGAGCGTGGGAAACTCGCTTAAACTTGCCTAACGCAGCTCATAAACGCTTAGGGGAAATCAGTCTGGTCGCCATGCGATTTCAGCTAGTTAGCTTGTTATTGTTGATGATTGTGATTTTGGGTCTTTCGTTTTCAAATCCCGCCGCCCCGAAAAAAAATCACACAAAATTACAATCGGTTAAGCACCTCCTTAAAAAATCAGAAAGTTTTTTGTTGAAGCCAAATGGAAGGAATATGGAAGCAGCCGGCTTAAAATTGGTTCTTCTTTCGTCTTGATCGAAAAAATCGATATTGTTTTTATTGAGGAATTAGGAATCGAATTTTTGAATTACAAACCCCTCTGCTCGTTTGGCAGAGGGGCGATCTTTTTCTTGATGGGATAAACTAGTATCTCAGTGAAACAGGAACGAGAGTTGCTAAGCCGGATGGCACGGGCCGGGTCAATTACTCGCCTCAAACGAGGGGTATATCTGGTGCCCCAAAAACTTCCTCCCGGAGGAAAATGGACGCCCAGTGAATACGTCTTACTTGCATGCCTGATGGAAGAAATGAACGCAAGATACCAACTCACCGGTCCAAGCGCCTTCAATTTCTATGGTCTCGATCAGCAGGTGCCAAACGAAATCGCCGTTTATAACGATAAGATTTCCGGAATCCGCAGGATTGGGGGGCTCAAACTTATTTTGATCAAGGTGAATCGCAAGAGACTGGGACAGACCCAATCGTTACCTAACCAATCCGAAGTAAGAATTGGAACTATCGAAAGAGTTCTAGTCGACGCCATCTACGATTGGTCTCGGTTTGGAACGATTCCTCGCGCCTATGGCTGGGTCTTATCTTATCTTAAAAAAGATCAGAAAAATTACTCGAAACTAGTAAATGTCGCGTTGCAATTTGGTAACATTGCGGTCTTGCGGCGTCTCGGCTACCTCTTTCAAAAGGGAGGGGCCAAACCAGCTATTCTTAAAAAGATTCGCCGGGGACTTCCGACGTCAAAGGGACTCATTCCGTTAATTCCCAATAGGAAGTCGAGAGGAAAGGTTGATCTTACTTGGGGGATCATCGTAAATGAGTAAGACAATAATCTCCAATCTGGATCTTCACTTGAACGAGGCCGAATTTAGAGCGGCCATCGAATATACTTCCCGCGATACGGGGTTTCGATCCGAGTTCATCGAAAAAGACTACTACTGTTCAGTTCTTCTTGCCTATCTTTTTTCAAACGCGAAATCTCCACTCATTTTTCGAGGGGGTACTGGCCCATCACTGAAATGCACAAGACGTACTGGGTAAGAAGTAGCGGCAGATATCCGCTGAATGGTATGTTGGGTACGGTGTCCTTCTAGGTAGGAACTCTCGGGCCGGGCGAGTGAGTCCCAATCCAAGATTGGCTCGTAGGTCGCCAAGTGTTACTCTCTCGAAGCGATGGCAAAACAGAAGACAACCCGATTGAAAAAGAAGGCGTCGCAACCTGAACCTCTCAAAAGTGAGCGTCAACAATATGGGCCGCTACATCCTTGGCGCGTCTGCCCTATCGGCCAGCATTGGGTCCGCACTCACGATGTCCATTGTGAGCCGGGGCCACAGCATCCTGAAGGGACGTATGTTCGTCACGGCCATTGCCATACTAACCCCTCTCATAAGGACCATCTCTATCAGCAAGAAACAGAGCAAATAGCGAAGGATTTTTTCCCGACCCTTGCTGGACCGCCCGCACTTAATAATCTGAAATTCGTGAAGCACGGAAACGAGTTTGATCAACTCATTAGGGGGTGGACCAAGTACTGGAACGAAATTTTTCAGCCCGAAGAGCCTCTCGATCCCAATCTCGTGAAGGCGCTTATTGCGACGGAGTCCGGCTTCAACGCCAACGCGGATAACGGTAGCAAAGGAGACGCTCGGGCTCGTGGTCTTATGCAAGTTACCGATGGCACACGAAAGGCTTTGAGGGACAAGAGCGGCAGACTCGACCACCTTATCACATTGACCGATAAGGATGCCTACAATCCGAACTTAAACATCGCGGCCGGAATACGTTGGCTTTTTGAGAAACGAAGACTCGCTTCACATAAACTTAAGCGCGAAGCTGATTGGATGGAAGCAATCCTGGAATACAAAGGAATGCGGCGAAAGCCTCGAACGACGCAGGAGAAGATAAACTTCCCCCGCATTAGAGCAAAGTTGAAAGAATATTATGAGTCTTTGAAAAAGACGGTAGGTCCATGAAACTGCTGCTCTCGTATCTTCTCCTGATTTGCTTCGCAGGCTTGGCTGTGGCTCCAATAGCTAAGACAAAGGGGACAACGGTTGTTCGTAACGAGGATGAACCTGCACCTATGTTGACTCCCGATTACGGCATCGTTACCGAGGAAGATCGGCACAAAGACGAACGAGGTCCTATTCCCTTTTTACCAGCGCCTGAGGACGGTCTATTTTATTGGCAATGCCTGAAAGTTGATAAAGTGATTGCCAATTGCATTGGTATTGATCGGGCAACCATTGGCATGGGTTGCCGAAAATACAGCTGCCTCCCGGACATCGAAGTTCTTTCCGAGGACTCGCGCTATATTTTTCAGGGGCATAAAGGATGGTGCTTGGAAAACTACCGCGAATTCGCGGTCAAACTAAAGAAACTTCTTCGCGGGGAAGATATCGCCTGTTTCGGCGGAGAATATCTGGGGGAGAATCCGATTGAACATCCGTCTGAGAAGCGAAGTAGTTCCTGGTTTCTAAAGCGCGTAAAGACGCGGCGGGGGAAATGGTCCTATTTCGTGGATTGACGTTTCATGGAAGGAATATGGAAGGGACGGGCTGGAAAATGGGTCATTTTAAGGAACCAACCAGAAAAGGGCGCCATTTGTTAGTTTTGTGATGTTAATGGTTTAGCCTACTTAGAAGACATGCGATTTTCTCGGTTATCTGCTTTGGGAGCAGAGGGTCGTGGGTTCAAATCCCGCCGCCCCGATATTTGACCAACCTCTTTTGGGCAACCAATCCTCGGGAAATCATTAAGGATTAATCTCAGGATTAAAATTAACCTAAGCGGGTTAGTGTGCTCGGAGCGTGGAAAGAGCGTGGGAAATTTATTTTCCTGCGTGAAAACTGAAAGCGGGCATCTTCTGATGACGTTGCGAAAGGTGTGCATACCTCTGCGTCGTCTGCACATCGACATGACCCAGGATACCCTTGAGAGACCAGATGTCCCCCACCTCGATCATGTACCAAGACGCGAACGTGTGTCGTAAGTCGTGGAAACGAATCTTCGGAACCTGGACCAGTTCTACCAACTTATTGAAGTGGTAGCCTGATAGCTTTCGGTTTAGGACTCTTGTTCCGCTCTTTGTCGCTACAATCGCTTCCGGGTGTCGACTTCTATTATGCAAACTATGCCGTCCATTCCAATCCTCGGGGTTGTCCGGGAGCCGGACACTTTTGTGCCTGGAAAAACTGTTACGTGAACGGATTCCGTTCAGCAGTGCCAGTAAAGGCATTGCATGTCTCCAAAACGTCACTTTGATTTGTTAAAGGGAAATTGGGGTTGGAAGGATTACACCATGCTCATTCTATTAGAATCTCAGCTTCATGGGGTGCAGAGCACCCCATGAAGCTAGGGCGCCGGCCCAATCATGTCAAGTTTAAATTATACATATCAATAACTTGTGTTTATTTTGGTCTGTGAAATGACAAGCTATTACTTGTCATTTAATTCATTTTTGACAAGTTATAACTTGCTTACTGTATACTAATTGTAAAGCTATAGCTTTACAAAATTAGGACCATAAATGAAAAAACGAGCTCCAAATATTTCTCTTCAACGAAACCAAATGGATCAACGTCTGAACCAAATACGCAGAATTCTACCAGCAGAACCACGAATCGGGTGGATACGCGCGATCAGAACTGCTCTAAACATGTCAGCAGTCCAACTTTCGAATCGTCTTGGAATTACCCGGCAAGCAATTGCGGCATACGAAAAAGAGGAACAGGCAGGTTCAATTACCGTGTCTACTCTTCGAAAGGTGGCGGAGGCGATGAATTGTACCGCGGTAATAACATTCATCCCCAAAAAACCGCTGAACAAACTTGTTCAAGAACAAGCCACTAGGAGAGCAGAGGAAATCGTAGGTCGAGTCGACCTTCACATGAAGATGGAAAAACAAGGTACGTCTCCACGTTTCAGAAAGAATCAGGTGAGAGAACTCGCCGAAGAATTGGTACGGACTGCCGACAAAAGGATTTGGGATCGCAAGTCATGAAGCTCATTTACATTCCCGGACAGACACCGTTAGATCCCGACGAGATCGATGGCCTAATCCCACAACACATTACTCTTCAACGTGAGCTTAATGAGTTTGAACAGCAGAATATAACTAAAGCAGCTGCAAAATACCTTTCTTCAAATTCTAAAGTTGATTTGACCGACCCACTTGTTATAAAGCGCATCCACAGAGAAATGTTTGACGACACTTGGAAATGGGCGGGTCAATTTCGCACATCTATAAAAACCATCGGGGTGTTTCCAGAAAAAATACATGGCGAACTCAAGCGAGTCTGTGATGACCTGAAATATTGGCTGGCCAACAAAACCTATCCCATTGACGAAATCGCCGTACGCTTTCACTTCCGACTTGTCTGGATCCACCTTTTTCCAAATGGGAATGGAAGACATTCACGACTAATTGCAGATATTATCACCTACTCTAATAATCTGCCACCCCTTACATGGGGAGGTGGAAATCTCAACATACGAGGGACGGCGCGAGACGCCTACATAGCGGCTTTAGAGAGGGCCGATAAGCACGATTTTTCCGACTTGCTGATACTGAGCAGAAAGTAGTGGCGTCCCCATTTCCGTTCTACTCAAGCGGAACCGTTAATCTACCGACGAATTGTTCCGGCAGAAGACCATGCTAACTCTGCATATCGTTAATGTCTTTTTAACTTCTACTTACTGGAACGCATTGCGCGGCTCGAGTAACGTATAAGAACACGGTATGCTTAGGAGTTCCCGTAATAAATGATTCTGCGGCAGTTAAACTCTCGACCCGCAAATCCTTTGTTTGAATCTCTAATTTTCAAATTGACCGTTCTGTATTTTGAAGTCGGATCATAATCATAGCCGGAAATGAGAAAAGCGTGCCCGCCGCCCGCGTCCTTCCCATTTTTCATCATTCCTAAGCACAACACGGGAACACCCTGCCTAAGCAGCTTAATAACCGTGGACTCGCTAAAGTCTTCGATCGACGGTCTTGCGAACTCCTTGACACATCGTTGTAGCGCCTTCGTTTTAGGTTTTGCGATAATCCCTTCGGGCGTCTTACGGGCGTCTTACGGGCGTAATCATCAATTCCGAGGGTGCTTTCGGCACAGGCATCCATAGGGCAAAGCCGCCAGGGATGATAGGCCGTTGGCGACAGTTTTTTCGGTTCAGTGGTCCTCTTTCGGTTTCCCGACCCATTCTTGGTTTTCTTGGTTCGACTTGCCATATTCTTTGCCGATCAAGGTCCGAATCAAGAACCAACGCACTACTTTTTGTTACCTACTTCAATTAGAAATCGAGGGGCTATCGATAAATCTTAGACACCCATGATTGCCTAAATCTTTGGCAAATGTAAAATTTTTAAACGAGAAAGGCTGGCTAGTGAAATGTTTAGTATTTGCCTCGGGAAAATCTCTGGTAATTCCAATCGGTTTACTTCTTTCGTTTGGGGTGTCTAACTTTTTCAATTGGAATGATTATTGCTTTCCTTAGAACCATTATTATCGAACGATGGCTTTCCAGCGTCTAAAAAATTTACGCTCTGAAAGGGTGCCCAGAGGAGTGACTTCCAAGTAAGATTTTCGCAACTATTTCGAAACCGGAACGTATATCTAGTATGAGCCAATGAGAAAACGATTAGAGGATTAAGCTATGTCTCAGAAACCGATATTCCTTTTAGTGATTTTGTTCGTCTGTCCAGCGCTTTCTCTGGCGGAAAATTCCATTCGGGTTGATTTCGGCGCCATTCCGGTTTCGCAACCGTCCATGTTGGGCTTTTTACTCGGAGTAAAGGCGGGTGTGACGCCTGTCCTTCCAATCGAAGCATTGGCACCAGCGTTGTGGAAAGGAAGCACAACGCAATTGGGAACTTTTCCAGAACAAACGGGAGCCCGTTTGGAATTTGCGTTAGGCAATGCCTGGGGCTATCCGTGGAACTCATTTAATTCGCCTTGCAACCCTGGTTTTGTGTCTCCCAAAGTTTCTTCGGGCGGCACTCCCACTTCCAATTGGATCGCTCCCTATGAGAACCTCGAAAATTGGGATGCCTGCGTCTCGACCGTTGCCAAGACTCTGGGTAACCTCAATTACGAAAATTTCGATTTTGACATTTGGAATGAACCTAATGGGGCGGCAAATCATCGCTGGAGAAGGGGAGCCGGGACACCCTCAAAAGGAAATATAGCCCAGGGCCAATTTTGGCTTGCGAAGGAGACCGATCCCAATGGAAATGTCGTCATAGACGATTCCAGCGTGGACAGTAGCTTCTTCGATCCGAACTGTCAGATGAATGTAAATTCCAAGGATTCTATTTGCAATCTAGCGAGGCTTTATGTCCGCACCTACCAAGATCTTCTCTCAATCTACGGAAGTAATTTTAGGCTGGGCGGCCCAAGTGTGAACGCAAGAGCGAATGAGAATTATACCCTGACCTTCCTCGGCTATATTCAAAAACTGGATCCATCCATTCACTTAGGCTACGTGTCTTGGCATGAATATCGCGGCAGTTGGGCCGGGACCACAAGGTACAACCCGATGGTGGAGATGGCGAATTACCTAAATCAAGTCAGAACCGACGTCCAAAACCAGTATGGAAACTTGGTGGGAACGCGAGCGGAAATTCATATCAATGAGACCGTGGATGTTTTGAATTCCTTTAGTCCCGGCGGAATGATGAAATACCTGGAACAGCTGGAACTGGGTCACGCTGATTTCGCCGCTCGGGGTTGCTGGGGAGATCCCCAAGATGGAGGAACCTCCACTTGCAATAACGGGACGGTCGACGGAATGCTAATGCCGAATCCTACGACTACCAGTTACCAGCTCCGATCCCCTTGGTGGGTTTACCAAAACTATAACGGAACCTTGGCAAATCGAGTTCCGTGCGCTCTTTCCGGTAACAACCCCTACTTGACCTGCATGGCGGGGAAAGATCCCACCGGACAGAATCTCCGAGTGATTATCGGGTACGGCGTATTCGATACGGGTGTCACAAGCCCCACGACCGTGCAAGTGAATCTTTCAGGTCTTACCAGTGCGAATTCAGTCCCGCTTCAAATTAGGACCATTCCCGCGGTATCCGATGCCGTTTCCGAGCTTCCGTTGCAAAATGTTTTTTATACAGGAGGAAATGACTCTCTCAACTTTTCAGTGACGCTTAAAGTAAACGAGGCCGCTGTCATTACGACGGCACCTCCCGCGGGCAGCATGATTTTCACGACGAGGGAAATGTTTCAAGGAAATTTGGGAGGGATTCCCGGAGCAAACGTCATCTGCAATTCTTTAGCTTCGAAACACGGGCTAATGAACGGACATTCTTGGACGGCTCTGATTGCGGAAGAGGGAGAGACTCTCGATCAGCGGGTATCCTCGAACGGCCCGTTCTGGAATTCGCTTTATCAGAAAGTGGCTCCCAGTAAAGGGGCTCTATTTAACGACACGCTCCTAAATAGTATCAGCTACGATGAAACCGGCACTCTTGTTTCAAGCTCCGATACCGCCGATACCTGGACGGGTTCCGGCTATTGGGGCGGGGGGGTAAAGAAAACCTGTTCAAACTGGACCACTTCAAGCGCTTCCGAGCGGGGCACCATTGGAATCAGTAGCGATCTAGATTATTGGACAACGGATAATGAAAACAATCCAAATGGGCAATCCGCGAATTGCAGTAGCAGTTTCCATTTGTATTGCATTAGTCAGTGAGGAGAAGATTGTTAAACAACACAAAAATCATTTTAATTGTCTTCACTTTTAGGCGGACAATATCCTTTTCAAGCTACAGTCACCTTTAACTTGGGATTAAATCGTTCTGCGTACTCCAGAAGTTTATCGATAGTAAATCGATCGATCCGATACTTCACGATCTCCTTTAGTCGCGCAGGCTCGATCTCGAGTTCCTTAGCGAGAGTCAGCTGAGACAATACGCGTCTTTGTATTCTTGTACGATTTCTCTGGCGCGCCCTTTTAGGGCTGCAGTTTTTTTAAAAGCTCGCGTTCAAGCGTGAGCTCTCCGATACAGCGCTCCAGTACTTCCATCGGGATAAGAAAGAGTCGCTGTTTATCCTAAGAATTGAGCGACAGGTCATTTATGGCCTTCCGACTGTAGACGCCTCTCTCTTTACGCTGGTTGGATTCGTAACGGACGCGTGGTCGCTAAACCGGTATGTCTTACGCTAGGGAATCACAAAGCGTTCACCGCTTCCCGACATTATGATGGTCACGTCCAATCGCCGTTCAGGGTTAGGTACTTGGATTTCTAAAGTGTTCACATTCAGACTGTTGTCATGACCCGCCATCCCCGCGATATCGGACCGGGGGTCAAAACCCATTTTATCCAGAACGGTCACGAGGTCAGCGAGCCACGGATAGGGGGTATAAACGCCCATTTTGGCGCTTGAGGCTAATAGGGATAAATTTATTTACGGGCAATAAGAGTTAGATAAAGGCCGTTTGACGCGGTATTAGGGCCGTGGGCTCTCTACACGAAGTTGATCACTAATAAAGCACACAAGATTCTGGAATCAGCCCATCCCTCTCCTCTATCCGCTTACAACGGCTTTTTCGGTAGTCGGCCGTTCTCACGAGCGAATTCCTTTCTAGAGAAAATGGGTCAGCCCTCCATCAATTGGGAGATCACAAGTTAGTCCCATGGCCTAAGGCTAGACGCTCCTCTTGGACTTTTTCAGGAATGGTTTATTTATTGACCGCCAGATTGTCCCCCTGTAAAGGAGGTTTTAAGACGTTTGAGTGCTCTAATGTCGAGCGGCAGGGTGAGCAAATAATAAATAGGGAGTATCAAAATGTATCGTTCCTTTTATCTTCCATTCATCGCAATTTCCTCGTTGTTTTTTTTAACGCCTACTTTTGCTGATAATGCGCAAGAGGGATCCCTTTCGCATCAGCACGGAAATTTACCGGGTTGTAGCAGGCCCCCGCAGAAGTATTCTTGTTATACAAAATGGGAGGTTAATCATTACTCCGACGCCGGTTGCTCAATCACTTGTCCGGCGACCGCCTATCCAAATTGCAATCCGCCCTATTGTGATGGAGAGCAACCGATTTCCAGTAACTGCTACTGCAGTCCCGCACCTTAAGCGATCCAGAGGCAAGCCTTGAATGCGCGATTGCTACTCACCGACCAGTGAGGGTTCACGCGGCATTCTTTTGTCGACGCCCCACTGAAAACGCCTTCACCGCGCCAATCACTCTCTCCTGATGAGAGTCGCTTTTACCTCCTGGTAGTAGCTCGCCTGCGACATTGAAAGACTACCAAACGAGCCTGTTTCGTTACCCCGCTTGCCAAACTGCTTTTGTTAATACGTGGCAATATATAGCAAGCCGGCTTAAAGGGTTCCAAGGATACTCTCAGATTTGGGGGTACGATCTTCTGAACGAACCGGCTTACGATCCTCGATCCAAATTTCAGCCGCCTCTATCCTCGAATTCTGCCGTCCCATGGACACAATTGGATAACCAAATTCCGTCTACTTCCATTCAAGACTGGCACCCAACCGACAGTCTAGTTCTCCAGACCACCGTTCTTGATTGGTACCACTTAGATAGTCTTGTCGCGCAGAAATTAGCCGCCATTGATCCTAACAAGAATATTGTAGTCCAAACATGGGCGGGATATCCGCTGAACGCCGCAGGATTAGCTCATGCGAATTACAATACTCTGCAGCCTGTCGTTGACGCTTCCAATAATCCGATGTCCAACGTGATCTATAGTATCCACATGTATCTTCCTTTTAATTATACGTATCAGTACGATGCCACTGCGGATTCTCTGCCCTTAAAGTATCTTCAAAGTCCGAGCAATTTAGTTAATCCTGCCGTCGTACCCCTTCTCAAGGCAACGAACGGAGCTTTTCCCTATTCCTGTAGCGATCTTGCTTGCGGAGACTGTCAAAACAACCAAGACACTCAATTTAGTACCTGTTCTTCCGCGCCCCCTCCTTCCGAATGCTACCCTGTTCCGCAACCAGGCTCCGCCTGTCCTAGCGGCATCGACATGGCGTTGCTTCAGAATTTACTTTTGCCTATTCGAGAATTTCAGATGGACTATGGAGCGCATATCTATATCGGAGAATTTAGCGCCGCTACTTGGGCTCCCAATTCCACTCAATATGTTTCCGACCTTATCCAGATTTTTGAATATTACGGGTGGGACTGGACCTATTTCGGAAACGGTCCGTTCATTTTTACCCCCGATCCTATTTGCCAGAGTTTGACCTCCACGAACTCTTCTCCGTTTGCTGGCTCCGCCCAATGTAGTAAACAGAGCACGAGGGGACTCTACGATCCGCTCCTAAATCGCCAGCAGTTATTGCAAAGGTGGATGGGAAATAATCCTTAGCTTAAGCAGACTAGGATCTAGCCGAATCTAAAGAAACCTCGTGCAAGGAGAGCCTAGCCGACTCCTTTCTCCTTTTATCTCTTAGTCGCTGAATCGAGTAAAAAGCGACCCCTAACATCAGCACTACCAAAATCGCATTAACCCAAAGAGCGGTCCTTCCCAAATGCGATTCGAAAGGACCTGTTCCGAACAACCTTGTCACTTTCACGATTTCGGCTAGCACCGGCGAAAACTTAGTTATCACCTCGGTCCAAGCCCAAGACGGTTCGGGCTACTACGCGGGTTCTAACATTTACACTAACTTTTCAAGTGCGGGCACCAAACAGGTGTTGGTCTATGCTCGATCTGCTTCGACTGGCAGACTGTGTAACAGTGGTTCCGCCGTTCAAACTTCGATTGTGATTTCACAACCCGTGAATCCACTCTCGTGCACGGCATCCACGAATCGAAACCCCACCTACATTGGTCAAACGACCCGCGCTACGGTCACTCCTTCGGGAAACACCGGCTCGGCCAGAATGACGACGATTGGAATCAGCCCCAGTTGGGCCGTGGGCTTCTATTCCATCTATGCGAATGGAGTGCAGGCGGATCTTACGATTTTAACGCCTGGCAATTTTACGATTACTTACAATATTAGAGATGCTGCCGGAAACACGGCTTCGTGTACTTCGTCGCAGACGGTTTACTAGAGAACGAAAGACGTAATGCATTGGATTTCGTTTGAAGAGCTGCGAACTATTTAGGGGGTACCGTTTTCACGGAGTAACGAGTTCCTTCACAAAGCCATTTTCCAGGAGGATGGTCTCGAGCAACTCCGGGTTACCTTCATAAACCACAAATTTGACTTCTCTCTGATTTCCCGCCACTTGCTCCGGAAGACCGAGATGAACCGCGATCTCCCTCTCAAATTGTTCTTCTGTTAGTCTTGGCCATTCCTCGTGAGCGCGATTTTCGATATCCTTCTCCCCAATGGAATGGGCCAACAGGACGGGAAGACCCATAATTACAGCGGAACCAGCACCTACACCAACACTTACTAAGCCAGTCGCCACTATCTGTAGGGCACACATAGCAGGGCTGCTATTCATAAATTCTGCCACCCTCCCCATAACCCAATACGTGAGTCCGCCGTACACTGCCGCGGGTGCCCCTATGAAAAAGCCATACAGAGAGACGCATTTTACTGCATAGCAAACCTTCGCTCCCCTTTTGAAGTTATATTCCGGTATGTTCGCCGTCTTAATCGGCCCCCCCATGGTTGCTTCGACGAGGGGAGTATTTAAACTCTCTACGTTAATCGAGATGTGTCCGACACCGTTACGATCCTCATTAATAACGTAAACCTTCTTGTTTCTTGTGGGACTCCAATAGACACCACTTCCGGGAGCTCCAAGCCGCTCCCCCCACCACTTTCTTATGATGTCGTTTTCCCCCGACGCTTCCGTTGGATTGACTGCGATGGCCGTATAAATTTTTCCGCTAGCCTTGTTTGCAGAGGGATCCTGAGCATACCCTGTCGCGGCAGCGAGAACGAGGAAACTCAGCGCGCTTACAGTGCCCTTCGTGATTAGAATCAAGAAGGGAGAACGCTTCTTGGGGGGTCGGCAAATGTCTTTCATGGGGCCTTCGATAACACAGATGGCGTCGTCAAAACTAGTTTTTCCCCCCTCGCAATTAATTCGGCAGTTATTACCAACAGTTAGTAGGGCCGCGTTCGGCGACCTTAAGGAACTGATTCTAAATGGTTACCCAGGGAATTAGTAACCATTTTGGCAAGCCTACTAAAGCGATGCGGTGGAGACCGCTTCTCCCCTTAAGTACTATGCGCCTCTCTCGTTAACCAAAACTCTGTTGGAGGCTTTATGTGGGGGAAAAAAGGAAGAAAAAAGGTGCCCGTCGACTTTCAGCAAAAAAGGAAAAAAGGTGCCCGTCGACTTTCAGGACTCTTCATCTGAATAAGGTCCCAAAAGTCGACGGGCACCTTTTTGACGGGCACCTTTTTGGCACCTTTTCCTCCTTTTCCTGCTTCGATGGTGAGTCAAAAGGGTATTGATCGAACGGTAAAAGGGTGGATTGGAATCCATCGTTGCGGTCGCCCCGACACAGTTGTCAGATGTGGTTTTTCCCCAATCGACGCTGGCGCCGCTTGAAGTTGCTGAGATAAAATAGACCCATGCGCTGGTACGGAAATTTCTGCGTGTTGTTCTTGTCTCTCTCGGGGATATCGAATGCAGCACCAGTTAGTCCGCTAGAAGCACTGGCCAACGAATGTGAACGTCAACGCAGCGACCCATCGTCCGATGCTCGACTAATTTTGGCGGCGCAAGATCGAACTCGCTACATTGAAATGTTTCGCGAGGTTCTCGATAGAGGTCCCGCCAATTTGTACGAACTTAGGCGCCCAACGAAGCACTTTGTACCAGAAGAAATAAGAGAAGACCTACCCCGGCATTGGGCCCGTTACTTCTCAGGAGGTTCCCCCTCGGTAGACGCCAAGGGCATAGAAAATTTTTCGTTTCGCTGGGGCGCGCTGACTCCCGCTTCGCAACGAACCAATATCGTTTTCCGGCCTACCGCAAACGGAGAGTATGTTCCCTTGGAAAAATCTCATTACATTCAGGCAGACTTGGGCGGGCCCCCCATCGCCGAGAAACCCGTTAAGGTCTACCTCACGTTACCTCCGGTGTTCGTCAAAAAGAATCTACAATCCATCATCGAGCGAAGCCAGAAGGCTGGAGCCAAAGCGTTGAAGATTGCGGTAACCGACATGACTAGACCCGAACGTGTGGTCATTTACTTCGACCCGGCAAAAGCCAATGCTGCGATTGCCTTCGCCGAGCAACTAGCACGCGAGCTGCCACAGAATATGGGTGATCCCTTGCCTTTTACGTACCCCATCTGCCGACCTCCCTCGAACTGTAGTGTGTATTTAGCTCAGGATATGAGAACGACCAGCTGGCGTGACGGGATAACCTCGCTACTAGCTGTTCTTTCTCATGAACACAGAGCGGAAATAGAAGCCGGACAAATTGGCCCGGTTATTCGCCACATCAGGGACTTGGGGATCGATCCGGAAATGTGGCTCCAAAACGATTTGGCCCAAATGGTGAAAGCACGACTCAAGTAGGAAAAAAAGGGGGGAAAAAGGTGCCGGAAAAAGGTGCCCGTCGACTTTCAGGAAAAAGGTGCCCGTCGACTTTCAGGACTTTTCATCTGAATGAGGTCCCAAAAGTCGACGGGCCCCTTTTCCCGTAAACCCAGTTCTTATTTGCTATTTCGATCGTCTCTGGAAGGTCCGTTGGCTAACCCAGTTTCGGTGGGTTCTCCTAACTCACCGTGAGTAAAGATTTTGCCGAGAGTTTGCTGGCGATATTGCGCAATCTCGGGAGTGCTGTGAGTAATTCGCTCACCCCAGCTGTGCAAAGCGTGGTTATCAACGACGTACGTGCGGTAAGTTCTAAGAAAGTCCTCTGTCACTGAGATCGAAAGAGCCAATTTCTTGTCGTAAGAGCCCTTGTCTGTTGCAGCCACATTGAATTCGTTTTTCAACGACTTTAATTCGGTGGGGTTGGTAACGATCTTATTGAGAAGCGTCGACAGCTCTCCGCGCTGAAATAGGTGTTCCTTTATCTGCGCGAGCAAGCCTTTCTGGGCGGGCTGTATCTGAAGAGAGGAAGTAGAGGATTCGGCCTCTTCGATTTCGGCTAATACCTTTTCTAATTGGACTTTCAATTCGCAAGCCTCTTGGAATTTACGTGAAGCCTCTATCACCTTCTGAGCCGCCTCTTCGGGAGCAGCAGCCCGGCGCCACTCGCTTTGGCCTCTTTCTAAATCAGCGTAAAGGTTTCGTAGGTTTGCTTGATAGCTGTCTACTGCCGCAGGCCTGGGTACGACGTAAGAGCGCACAGGTGTCGCTTGTTTCACCTCGTTATAGGCCTCTACTGCGCTTTCGAAGGAATGGCTGACTTTTTCCGCTAGGGAATTGTCTGGTGCTACTTCGGCAGTAAGTGTAGTTCCTACAAAAGTGGCTGTTAGTAAAAGACTAAGAAATCCAAAATTAAGTAACCCAATTTTAACGTTCATGCTTGTCCTCGCACAAAATACGCGACCCTATCACTACGGGTTCACGTTCCATGCCATGCAACAGTTCGATTCAATTTTAACAGCCAAGCGGTTTAGACAGAGGTTAATTGGCGTTCATACCGGGCGATTGGATGTCGTTACGCTCGCCAGGTGGCTAAAATGTTTGTGCACACCGGCTGTGGCCAGCGGGGCTCGAAAAGAGAGTCTTGTCAAAAACTTCGCCGCGGCTTTCAAAAGCAAGCGGAGGATGTTAAAAGATGGTTTCCATTGGGGGGATTTGAAATGAAAAGATTTGGGAGCTTTTTCTGCTGCGGTGTCGCGTTCTGTCTGAGCGCACAGAGTTTCGCTAAAACAAGTTTGGAGATTCAAGCGGATCGAGCAGTGGCCATCGCTCAAGATGGTCCTGACGATAAGGATGGCACGAATCTTTATCAAGCCATGAAAATGGCGCCCACGGAGAAGGACGATTCTCACGAGAAACTCCTCCAGTACACGTCGACGGGCGGAGAAAAGCTTTTCTCTATTGACTGCAAACAGACGATCGACGGCAGCTTTGCTTCGTGTGTCATTATTTTATGGAAGTCAAAATTTGTTACCTTAGATCAAGACAAACAAAGGTCCTATCTTACCGTTTACGAACAAGATGCCTGGAATTTAGCCGATCAATTTGATTGGAAAGACGAAGGACGGGTCTACTTTTCCCAAGATCTTAAGATCGGAATCCACGTTGATTCCGAAGACGCTCACGTTCAACTCTTTCGTATCTTCCTAATCGAGAATCCAAAGTAGGAGAAAGGTACCCATTCGCTTTTCTGCCGAATAGGGAATGGATACCTGTTCGGAGATTAATGGGTGCAGGTGAGTAGATCGAATTTACCGTCCGGAGTTAGGCCCACTTCGAAGGCGGGTGTCCCATCTTTGCAAGTTACGTTACTTACTCCCACCACCGTCAATGAGAACTGGGCTTCCTTTTGAGGGTTTAACGACGTAAAAAGCATGGCGATAATATATTGCCCGACGTCATTCGTTGTTGGCGTTCCTTGGAAAGTCAGACTACCTCCGTCCCAAGTGAGAAACGAGGGGAGCGAAGTGATTTGGTACTCCCCCGAAAGACCCGCCGCAGTAATTTGAGAGGATACATTGGCGGAGTACGCTACATTCACCTGCGCGTTAGGCAGCGCAATGGGGACTACCACGGGATCCTTCGCAAAACCTGCCATACTCCATAGCAAGACAAAAGCTGGAATTAGTTTCGAAACGATTCTCATAGGATTCTCCAATATAGTGTTTGTTAATGGACCCAAGAGCCCAGAAGCTAGGATATGGAATTTCCCATCAGTGAACCGTTGAAATCGACATTGGTGTTGAGAAATAGCGCACAGGACGCGCGTTTTAGTCAGCGACGGTAAGGGCCATCTTTAAAGTCTTCTCGGAATCTGGATTGGAGAAGACCATTCTAATGACATATTGCCCGACATCCGAGGGGCCGGGAGTTCCCGAGAAGGTCAAAGTCCCTCCATTCCATGTCAAAAATTGGGGGCGGGATTCGAGGTGGTATTGGCCAGATAAGCCGGCCTTTATAATGTCATCTCCTATGCTTTTCGAATAAGGAGTGTTTGCCGTAGCATTAGGAAGGGAAATCGAGATCTCTTGAGTTTCCTTGGGAGGCAAGACAGGTGGCCCTATGACTGTCAGCAATGGAAAACCTACTTTGGTTAGGAGTTGCGCGTATTCGTCAGCCAGGGTCGTTTGGATTTTTTCCGAAGCCAGGAATAAAACGAATTCTGTTGTCGTAACGGTACTTCGCTGCCCCAGTGCTACCGCTTCCCCTTCCACTACCTCGTGAAGTTCAAGCCCCGCCCGATGATCGTCATCCACCAGACGATCCCAAAGATCTAAACTGACGGTATAAAGGGATTCACTCGGATCCTGGGGTGGTCTTTGAATGCACAATTGCTCTATCGAGCAGTTCGACGGAATAGGGATATCACCGTAGTCTTTAATTTTGGGTAGCGGTAATCCGGGAACGAACTTAACATTGTTCCAAAAAGAATCTGCGTTCGCCTGATATCGGTTTGCCCTCTCAGGGTCCAGACGACGTAACCGCTGAATGACTAAATTGACCTTATCGGTGACTGAATTATTCTCTCCTAGAGAGGGGAGTATCCCTCGAAGTCTCTGGCCGTAGTAAAAGTCGAGTAACCTCACCGAAGCTATCTTTCGGTTTTCATCGCGGCAAACCACCGAGTCGCCACCATTGCCGACCGTATCCCCATCTGGAATGGGCGGCGTTGAATTCCGTCCACAGCCGGCAAAAAGACACAAGAGGAGTAGGCGAATCAGAGGTTTCATGCATACCTGCGATCGGTGTGTTCAAATAGCTGCAAATTTATCTGCCAAATCGCTTCCGATTGATCCGAACTGAAATCTTTGTTGAACAGATCTCGAAACTCTCGAATCCGCTTCTTGGCCTCATCTATCCTTTTGGGGTCCATTCTTAGGGTTACCGAGGTGATTTCTCGAGCATTCACATTTTGTTCGGTTATTGCTTCCGCCGCTCTTGTTATCATCTGTTTATGGTGTAGTTGAATTGCGGCACTTAGAATATCCGTTCCCGTTGATATCGTCTTTTCTCTTACGGTGAGGCGCCCCTGGCGCGTTCTTTCAACTAACTTTAGCTTTAGCAGTGTTTGAATTGCCGCTTGGATCTCGGAAAGCGAAATTTTTCGTCGTAGCCGCCGCCGGATCCAAGCCAAATCCTCCCGAAATGAGGGGGTGGCGATGAGCTGCTTGATGACCAGGCAATACCATCGGGAAATATAGGCGAAGTTCTCAAAGGTGAGATGAGTTTCTCCAGCAATTTTAGGATGCAAACGTTCGAGCTCTCCCAAGACGTGGTCGGTCCCTTTTCCCGATCTCCGATTTCGTTCGAGGGAGACCAAGAGGTCAAAATAGACCTGTTCCGCCCGAGAGAGCCTCAGATTCTTGCTTAGCTTTAAAACCATTTCGGCGCTAGGTAGCCTTTGTCCCTTTAGTACCATCGCAATACTTCTGGGAGACCGGTAACCTAACTTTCGGGACCATTCTTCTAGGGTATAGCGCCTGCTACCTTGCGACCGAGGCGGACGGGTTGCAGAGGCTCTCAAAAAATCCCGATAGTTGGAAAAATTAAATACGCTTAGCCCATCCATGTATAAACGGAGAGTGGTTTCAGGGCTTGAGAAAGTCAATCGAGAAAGCCGCACAAACTGCGTTCAAAAAGAGCACACGGCGAGTGATTTCGAGATCACATCGGCAAGCCTTCGTCGGTCTTGCATGAAGGAATGGTCGTCGTCCAATTCAAGATAGTTCGGCGGGCGGGTCAGTCGTTTGGCAAACTCTCCGGTACGTTCGGGGGGCGTAGTGTCGTCGTTTTTTGCTTGGATGATGGTGATGGGGATCGAGGGCTCCAACGTAGGCGCTAGTAGCGTAGGCAGATGATGATCGATAATAATTTCAAAATCACGAGCGATGGTCGCTTGGGTTTGATTGCCGTAAACTCCCGGGCATTCGACTCTCACTTCATTCAAGAGCCATTCCCGCAAAGGGCTTTGGCGATCGGCATAACAG
Organism: uncultured delta proteobacterium; assembly: GCA_963778115.1. GTDB lineage: Bacteria > Bdellovibrionota > FAC87 > UBA2466 > UBA2466 > JBBQIT01. The sequence continues at coordinate 29,100 of CAVZSV010000007.1, read as the reverse complement.
AGCGGCGAGAGCAGAATCACATGGCGAAGACGACTGGCTCGCTCCTTTAGCGCATTGACCGCCACCAATCCTCCCCAGCTGTGGCCTATGAGTTCCAGAGATCGTTCGCTATCTTGAGAGGTGATCCGATCTATAACCGCGATCGATTCCATGATGGATCGCGTAAATAGAAACTCTCCCGGACTTTCCCCGAGTCCCTGGTAATGGACGATATAGATATTGGCTTCAAGTTTTTGGTGCAAGAGATAGGCTATATCCAGGTTCTTAAGATTCTTATTCGCCGGAAACCCGTGCAACAGAAGAATAGTGCGCTTCGAAGGCCGCTCGGGCCGAAACCTAATCAGGTAACCGGGGTAATCAAGAACTCTTTCTAACATTCACAAAACATTACCACGCGTTGGTTTAATGAATAGCTAAAATATTTTCTTCACTACGCAGCTGCTCGATATCCTTTGGCAAGAGTGCCATCTGGGCACGGTTCTGGGTGTCGTAGATTCCCCGAATGTGAAGCTTTCCATCGACGAGAAAGACACTTGAGGAATGGATAAAAGAGGAGTTGGACTCTTGGCCATCGCTCTGGTTTGCGTGTAAAATGTCTTTACCCAAGTGATCTATTACGGAGCGATTCCCTGTTAACAATTTCCAGTGTGTCTCATCAATGTTTCGGGACCTAGCATAACTAAGCAGTGATTTCGGAGTGTCTTGCTCGGGAGTTACCGAAATGGAAAACAGTTGGGGCGGCCGCGCTGCGTTTGCTGCAAGAAAGCGCTTAAGTTCACTCATCATGAGCGGGCAGAGTCGTGAACATTGGCATAGGAAGAAATTAACTAAAGATATCCTTCCCATAAAGTTACGTTCCGAGACGGGCTCGTTATTTTGATCCACTAGCTGAAAGGTAGGAAGTGTTGCCGCGGTAGCCATCGGTAGGGCCCCTTCACCATTCCAGAACGGGGTGAGGTCTTGCGTCGTGAAAAAGGGAAGCGAACGCGCTGAAGCTTCTAGCGACAATAGAAGGACTAGGAAAGCGACTAGCGTTCCCCTTCTTTCTTGCTCTGCATGCATAGGCTTCCTCCATCAATGCCGTAAGTTCTTCCTTCACGGATGGAAAGGTTAGTGAAGATGTCACCATTTTGGAAAAGGATCTTTTTGTCGGTTTCGGTGCCATGATCATAGACCGATCGCCGAAACAGGCGTCCATTTAAGTGCCATTCGTCTTGTTCGCCGGACAGAAGTCCCTTTTGGTATTGGGCAATAAACTTTCTAGGTCCCTCTTCATACCAGCCCTCTTGAAGCCCTTCTCGGACCCCATTGACGTAGCGATCGATCTCTTTGATTTTTCCGGCGAGTGAGAAAATGCGGCTCTCCCCCTGCTTAACGCCTTTACGATAGTTTGTCTCTCGATACAAAGCGCCGTTTTCGTATCGCTCTACCAAAATTCCGGTAAAGGGAATTCCTTTTTGATAGAGGCTTTCACCACGGCGTTCAACAGTGGACTCTCTGCTATCCACTCGATTGGGAAAGAGCGGATAAGAAGACCATACCGCTACTCCCAGCAATATGAGCGCAAGCCAACGGATCACGTACACCCCGAGCAGGAGCCAGGAGTTCCGTAGTAATACCGGACTCCGACGGTACCTTGTGAAGGAGTTTGTCCAGTTAACCCGCTGGGTATAGTCATAAATACCCCACCGTTTCCGCGCCCTGTCATGAACCAGCTGTCTACCCACGTACCTCCGCAGGTTGGACTACCTGAGTCTAAGGTGTCGTCGCTCTCGCCGTCGTCGGAGGATTTAGTTCCCCCGGATTCGTGGTAGCAGCCTTTCCATTCCGTTAGGTGGTAATGAAACGTCGATCCCGAATTGGTAATGGGGTCTAGGCCGGTATGGCCGCCAAATTTGTAAAGGGTACTTGCGGTTCCGTCCGTTTCTAGATTAGCGAGACTACCAGGCGTACTGCCATCGTGATCTTGTCGCCCATAGATGAAGTATCCATCTCTCATCACGCCGATGAGGTTATTGTCATTGTCCGAGATGGAGTAGGGCTCGCTATGATAGTGGTAGGTAGAACCAGCGGGATGGCCCTGGCATTGATCGAAAGATCCTGCCTCTGCGAAGATATTGTCGGTGTTAGCCGCTTGGTTATCGAAAATAAGAACTCCGTTGATCGCCACTCCCACTGCCCCACCCCCCATCGTCTGAGTGCCCGAAAAGGTCGGCGAAAGGGGGATATTCATACTCACACTTTCCGAACCTATCGAACCCGGATCCGGGAACGTAGTCGTATAAGCCGCATACATCGAGTCGAAAGTTCCGCTGATGGTGACACCATTAGCGGTGAAATCGTAGCTTCCCGTCGTTGGATAATAGTTGCTGGCATAGTCAGGCAGATCGTTGGTCGTTACGGTTACATAGGCAGCGCTGGCATAGTCGGTTGTGGAGGCGCCGCCTGAAGTGGCTAATCCCAAAGTGACGTTACAGGAAAACGATAGCCAGTCACCGCTTAGCCCGAGCGCCGTTCGGGCACTCTGGCAGGAGGTGGTATCTCGACTGAGCTGATCGCACGTTCCGCCGTAGGCAGTAGTGACTGCCTTAATTACCGTTTCATTTGAGGTGAGGCTCTCGCCGCTCGAACTTGACGACGATGTTTTTGCGCACCCGTACGTCAGTCCCATTCCCGCAACACTGACGAGTGCCAGGACGATACTCCTTCTTAGCAGTTTCGATTTTCTTTCCATTTAACTTTCCTTCGACATTGGCTTGGTAAGCCCTTTCGGGAGACAACTCACTTATCGGCTGATCCCGGTGAAATTTCAGTGAATTGCTGGTCAAACGCACAGCTATTTCGCAACATTTCGTGCTTCTCACTTTGCTTCTCAAGATTATCTTTTTGAGAGTGAAGCGTCGCATCATTCCTCGTAATGTCGCCCCAACCACAGAGGAGAGTTATGAAAACAGTGATTCATTTTACTTGGGTGTGTTGGTTCTTTCTGGGCGCTGCCGCCATTGCGGAATCGCGCGGAGAAGTAAGAGAAGGAGATCTTCAAACAGTGACCCTCCAAGACTACTCCACGATATTGCACGAAGGGGCAATGACCACCATCTCCGTCGGAGGAGGATGGAGGTTTGTCGACAAAATTTGGGTTCGAGGTCAAGCCTACGGAGCTAACGGGAGAATAGAGGTGTGGGCCGACGGCGACCATGTATGCGACATGGAATTTCCGGTTACCGATCCGACACTCACTTGCACCATTCGGGCGACGATCCGAAGCATCGAATTAAGAGCGGTTCGGGGCCATCGGGTCAACATCATGAACGTCGTTTCTCACCAGTCCCGAGCAGAAGTGGATGCTCGCGGCGTTCGCGAGGCGCCCGAGGAGTACGGACTTCCTCGCGACTTTCGGTGGGAGTTCGATAAGTTTCGTTTTCCCCGCGAAGGCGGCGTAGCGGTCTATTTGGCTCAAGAGGCCAATTACGTGGTCGATAGGCTCTTTAGAATGGTGGATACGGTGGAAGATTACACCCCCTATCTCATGCCCATTAAAGATGTCGCGGGAACGGCGGAGGCCATCGCACGATCGGCTACCGACCTCTCCTTTAAAACACTATTTGCGATGCTGCGGCTGAAAAAGCAGATCGAATATGCAAAACCGCTCATGAAAAAGCTGCTTAAGCGCCCCGATGTTTATCCCCTGGCAGTTCGCTTGCTTGGCGTGATGGAGGCAATCGATGACAGGCTAAAAATTCGGGAAGTGGAGGATTGGCTAAAGAAGCACCCCGAGGGGGTAAAGGAGCTAGAACCCCAAGCGGAGACGCTTCCGGCTCCTCAAAAGGACAAATAGAAGCGAAATAATAGAAAAGTGAGAAAGTGGTTTGACTTACCCATGACGCTGAGCGATATGAGCCGGACAAGGATAAGAACCAGCGGGCGAGTGGGTACTAAGGCTGAGGTGCACGTGAAATCTAGTTCGACATCGGTTTCTCGAAATCGACTCTTTCTCGTTCTGGTCTGGGGAACTTGGCTTCTCGGTTCGACCACGGTTTTTGCCAAACAAGCCCAGCTCCCCACGCTGGACCTACTCGCCGAGCAGTTAGATCTGCTGCGCACCATAAAACTCCATACTGAACAAATCCACAAAGGTCGGGTGGTCCGATTGCGGATCGCAACCGAGATGCTTGTGGAATGTAGCGAAGATCCCAATCGTGGCCCCTTGCACGCCGACATGGATATTGCGAAGCGAAAGTTTTACAAAGTCTATAGTCGGGCGAAGGGGTTAATCAAAAAGAGTGGTCGTACCGATCACGAGATCGACCGCCTCTTTGCCATTTTCGACCAAATTTCTCAAGGCTTGGGACTTAATGGCCCCACCTATCTCTACGAGACCCAAAACACTTTCGATGAGATGAAGCCTCTCATTGATGATGTCTTGCGAATGAAGATTGATCAACCTCTTCAAAAACAACTCGATGACCTTGTCGTGGACATCGGAAAGCTAAGCGGAAAGGGAGCCGGTGGCGATCAGTTCAAATCGCTCAGTGCCGCCATCCCGGTTTGTCGGCGAATCAGAAGCCTCTATGACACTTTCTACAAGCTGAGTGACGAGAAAGTCCTCTACGAGAAGTTTTTGGAAATTCAGGGATTAAATGAAGAGTACATCGGGTGGGCGAAGATTGAAGAGGAGGTGTCTGGTGGCGATCGCCATTAACCAGATGGCCACCCGGTTGACGACAGAACTTACTAAGGGCTGGCGTCATAGGGTGAACTTGGAACTCGATGAGAGTCTAAAGGACCTTGCGGCACTCAAAGAGAAGATTGGTATCCCAAGTCAACTCTCGGAAGAGGTGTTAGGGACTCTTCTTGAATCCGATTTCAACGATATCATCCTCGATACTTTGGTCCTGGGTTTTTCTTTGGCCAGTGCCGCGAGTGATGGTCACACTTCCTTTCAGTCGCTCCGCCAAATCGAAACGGCTTTATCAAAGACGGGACGGCCAGAAAGTTTTTATCTTCTCTATGAAAAGGGAAAACAGCTTTTGGGAAAGGGTGAGTATTGTGAAGCCGTCGAACTTTTTCTAAGAGCATCCTGGAAGGGAATAGATTCTGAACAACGCATGTTGGGATTAATCAACGCTCTTTTTTGCATGGAGGGTCTTGGAATTGCGTACGAAAATACCCTTAGACAAGTGGAGAAACTGGCTTTGGATCTCGAAGGAGAATTTCACTTTAAGATAATTAAAAGGCAGCTTGAGGCGTTTCAGTTGAGAGCTTTGGTGCGTTCGGGAAAAATCGAAGAAGCTATCGCTTTGGATCGAAAGCGGCCGCCCGCTCTATTGGATCAGGGGAGATATTATACCTACTGGGTTCGAAGTCTACCCTTCCACAATGCCTATCGGCCACTTTCGAAGAGCGAGATCGAGAGCTTCGTTACCAACCGTTCGTTTCTGCCCTATAAGTCGTACCGATTGCAAACCTTGCAGGGGCTTTTTCATCCCGACGACAGCAAGATAATGCGACCGACTGAGAGCTGCGACAGGCTCTATCTATGGGTTTGGAAATGGCTCGAGTCGCCCGAACGATTTCCGCCACAAAAAATAAGCGCACTACTTAAGGAAATGGATTTTGCGGCCCTGGCTCACCGAATGACCTGTGAGGACGCCCAAATTGCCCGCAATGCACTTCTTTGGATAGGTCTTTTTGATCCCTCGGCCGAGAAGCGGTTGAAGGTCCTTATGAACTTACTGAATCGACATCCCGATCGTGACTTTCCTATTCTCTCTTTGGAATACCTGACCGTTCATTACTTGATGAGTCTTCGCGATGAAAATCAGCTCTTAGCCGAAGACCATAAGATTACTCTCTCTCAACACCCACTTTGGAATTCACCCCAATTACATTTCAAAGCCCTCGTGGAGAGTGTCATTAATGGTAAAGGTATCCATCCTCCCCAGCTTAGAAAAATGGCCCTCAACTTGAAGACCCTTTTTATACCGAGCGTCTCTGAACCCAGGAAGATGATAGTCATCGACCTGCTTCGCTATCATATTATTCGGGAAAAAGAAAAGAGGGTCGTTTCTCAGCCGCTATGCCTAGCCTTTCATCTTCTACAGGAACACCCGGTAGTTTCTTGCGAAGAATTTGTATCGGTCTGTTTTAATCTTTCACGCTATGACCCGTTAGTGCATAACCCCAAGATTTTTAATTTGATCCTCAGAATGAAAAAAATGGTATCGCCAGAGATAAGCATTCGAATGAAGGACGGGCAGTTATTGTCAGAGGGAAGTTGGCGTCAAATTTCCTTTATCAATCTCAAACAGGTTCCCAGGTTGCCCGATTTTCTTAACAACGAAGTGAGTCACCTCTCTGATTCTCCTCATTCGCGAAAAGCACGCCTTCCGCATTGGGAGGGAAGTGCTACCCGTAAAGAGATCGAAAGTCTCTTGGGGAAACCACGCAGTACGACCAACCGATTGATCGCCCAATGGGCTCGCGAAGGGGCGATCGTCCGTCAGGGGATTAATAAACAGATTACCTATTCCCTCGCCCAAGGCGGGAGGAAACGGGAGGCCCGCTATGGGGAACACTAAACTATATTTATTCATTCTCTTCGTGGCTATGGTTAGTACTATAGGACGCGCATCGACGGAGGATTCGTTAGATCGCAGCGAAGTGGTCCGGGTTTACTCTCAAGAGCGGATGCGAAACGGTAGTCGCTTTTCGGGAAGTGGAATTATTTTTCGTCTAGAGAAAAAGGGGCTTCACCGGACCCTCATCGTGACTTCCGATCACGCGATCTTACCTAGCTCAAATGCTCAATTTGAACATAAACTCGTTCACCGCCGCTGGGGCGAGCGCACGCTCTCTTTTATTGCCGCCGACGCGGGGCTGGGATTGGCCCTGTTTGCTCTGGAAAATGCACCGGATGACAATTCGATTCGAAACTTTGATGCCGCCTTTGAATTCAGGAAACTGGAAGAAGGGGAGCCTGTGATTTCGACCGGATATCCTGAAGATCCCGAGCAGAGGACTTTCATATGGGACGGAGAGAACGGGCACATACTTCTCACTTCGAGCTCTCTTCACGTACTACCCGCCGTAGAAGGTATGATCGAGGTCGATGGAGCCCACGGAGAGTTTCAGATGAGTGGAGCACCTGTTTACCTTAAGAGCAGCTTGCGAGCCATAGGGCTTTTTTCGCACCTGTACGTTTCTACCGAGAAAGGGAAACGACGAGTTCGAGAGTTCGGCGCGCAGACCAAGCAAGTCCAGGCGCATATGCTGGTGATCCCTGCCGCCGTGGTGGCGAAGTTTGTTCAAGGCGCAACAGAGAAAGAGCCTTACGTCCCCTACTTTGTCACTGATCCCATAGGACAGATCGAAAAGAAGAAGGAGCTCTTTGCCTGGCGTTTGAAATTTGAATTAACTCCAAGTGCGGCTGTAGGTAGCAATCCCGCTGGGGGAGCTGATGGTGCCGGCGGTGCCGACGGAGCAGGAGGCGCTGACGGTGCAGGAGGCGCTGACGGAGCTGGCGGATTTCCCAGTAATGACTCGGTTCCTATGGTGCTTCACATCGACCGAGATGAGAAACAGAGAGCGACTCGTTGGTATTTGGCCGATCGCCAAGCATGGATAGAAGGAGTTCGAGCTCGCGCCTATCGAGGGGGCTGTCGAATTGAGATCCCTTATCTGATCGAAAGGCGCCCGGGAAAGGTGGGCTTTCCACCGGTGTACATCTATTCAGTAGAAGACTTTTTTCACAAATTGAGGCGTCCCGATCTGGAGCCCGTCGTATTGTTTCATCCCACAGTCGCCGGAATCCCGGAAGCCGAGGCAGTGGCATTAATACGACAGATCGGGAAGACGGTTCTTGGGGGGGCTCGTAACCTTCGAAGTCAAAATATCTGGGATGAGGGCAAGAAAGAGGGCCTTTCCGGAAAGCATCTTCTCGATGATTTGGAATATGTGGGAGTTCGCCTTGAAGGGGGCTGGGAGTCTCTTCCTCTTTCTCATCTGAAAGAAGTCACCGGCGAACAGGAAAATGAGGGATGGAAGTATCTCTTCAAACAGGATTTTGAGCTCACCAAGAGTCTTTATGCTGCTTTAGTACGAGCCCAAGATCTACTTCCGACACTCAAGGCGAAAGAAACTTCCTTCGGAGAAAGGTAAGCGAAATGCGTACGTGGATTGTATTACTGTGGTTCCTTCCTCAAATAGCCGGAGCTTTCGATAGTCAGCCTCGAGTAGCGATCACGGCCAAGCATGTCTACTTGCTAGGGCTTGCCGCGAAGGGGCCTATGAAGGAACAAGCCGAGATTAGAGGCTGGGCAAATGACGGAAATCCAATCGGGATACCTAACTTTAAGGACCCTACCGCAGTGATTGCGGGGGATAGGTTGGGAGGAAGGCAGAGGGAATATGGGTGCGGAGTGGATAGCGGAAAAATTAAATGCTGGGGCCCCTTAGGAAGCGAGATTGAAGCCTACTTCGCAAACCTCAATTTACGCGACGTGATCTCTTTGGCTAGTGGACTAAACGACATTTGCGCCGTCGACAAGAAACGCGGACTCCATTGCTACGCAGGAGAGATCCCCTGGACGACGATAGCCTTAACTCCCAAAGTGCAAGATCCGCTGCTAGTCGCAGTAGGGACCTTCTTTGCTTGCGTCATCAACGCTAGCAACGAGATTGCTTGCTGGGGAGGACCTTCTCCGGCCTATAGCGCTCCTCTTTTGCATCCGTTTCTGGTCAGCAGAATGGCAAATATCAAGACAAAGTTAGCTCTGACCCCCAAAGGGCTCAAACATCCTGAGTCGCTTACGGTGGGATTGGGTCAGGGCTGTGTGCTGGACGACGGAAAAAGGATCTGTTGGGGAGAGGAATTAGATGGAGAACTTCACTTTCCCGCTGACACCGCTCCTGTCACTCAGGTGGATGCTGGGGCGTACCGGACGTGCGAAGTGACGCTGGACGCCCGGGTACGTTGCGCCGGACACGGTCCAAAAATTGAGGCTATTTCAGAATATCCGCTTTGGTTTGTGAATCAGAAGGATGATTACCAAGATCGCAATCGATCGTGCCTTGTGGATGTCAATACGATCTCTTGTCAGTGGAAAGGCGGAGGAAATCTTAGGGTCGAACACGGGTTATTATTGAATCATCGTTTCAGTGTGGAATTTCCTAAAATGCTTCGACGAGAAATAGACAGGGCGGCCTTTTATGCATACCAATGGAAGGCGCCTTTTCTGCAACACGCTGCCACCCTGGTGAGCGAAATATCGGGAGGAAGGGAGAGAGCGACGGATCCCAACGAACAGCAAGCGCTTCTTTGGCTTCTCAATACGATAGCGCCAGTGATCGAATCGATAGATACGGAATATTACGAGCACGATATTCTCCCAGCCTTTCGGACAGCACTCGCCTTTTATCGAGCGGAGAATATTAAGAACAATCTTGACTCGGAAAATGAGACAAAAATCCAACTTGCCCTAAGTCATACCGCGATATCTGCTTGCCGCCCCTTTTTGTCGGAGGAATCTCAGAAGAGAATTTCCGATTTGGATCTACTTTTCGGCCAAGATAATGACCAAAACGCGGACTGGGTTGATAAGGCCAAGCTCGCCCTAAGAGAGTTAAGTTCCGTCTGGACCGAGCTTAATCTAAACCCCGAAACCCATGGATTCGGCGTGTTCCTAAGAATGTGGGAAGGGGGGAGAGGGTAATCATGAGAGTACATCACCTTCTGAATATAATCTGGCTGTTTTACAGCGGTTCCTCACCAGCGGATATCGCGGTGGATTGGGATGCAAAAAATTACGGGATAATATTCGAGAGTGCTAAAGGGGTGCATCTCGGACTTTGCCCTGGAGAGCTGCCGGTCAATGAATCGTTGGTGAGTAGAAATTGTGCTGGTCGTCGTGATCTCGACAGTCGTATCTCAAGCTCCTATTTCCGCAACCTTAGAGTATTAAAGAAAGTTCCCCAATCCTATGCAGGAGATGATGGAGTCGTAAAAGTCTCGACGCGACTTGAGGTTCAAAGACGAGCACTGACCGAGTTGTCGCCGGGAAGGCCCAGACAAAAACAGTCTCTGGAAGACGAAATTCTTTCTTTAGAAGGAATTCAAGACACTTTGATAATAAATGTCCAACACCACATCATCCAAGCGCTTCAACCTGATAGGAACCTTATTTTTCAGCGTGGAAACGGGGAGGATAGGCAGTGGCTCGAAGTTATCTCGAGTTTTGCTCAGATTTTTTATACCGGTAACCGGTGGCTTCGCTTTGTTTCTGGATCTTGGAACGATCAGTTTCGTCAGTGCTTTGCTCCTTGGAAGCCTTGGTCGGGAAATTTAGATGTCGTCGCCGAGGCATTGCGCATGGGCCTTGGAAAAACTATGGTGTGGACCACCTCCGAGCATTTTATGATTCGTAACGGGCCATGGCCTTATGGAGACCATTCCAACATCCCGATGCAGGGAATGGCCAAAGACATGTCGAAGTTTCGCTTAGATGAATCTGGCCAAGCGGTCCCCGCAACTACGGCAAACCGAATGGAATTCGTAGGAATGGCAGTCGTGAAGGGCGGATTTGCCCCTTCAAAATCGCCTTACGACTTTGAAGTGTTTCCCAAAGAGTCTCGTTACGAGGTTCTTTGCTTGTTAGGAGAACGAGAATGAAAAGGGCGGTGATGACCGTTTGCATTATCACTTGCGGATTCATCAGCCACTCCGTTTTCGCCATCATCGGCATCTCTTGGGACGATAGCCATCATGGCGTTGCTTTCTTGGAAGCAGGGCTAGTCCGTCTGGTGTTGTGTCCCGGCGAAATTCCCGATTACAAAGAGGCTTTGGTTACGGGCTGTCGAGAGGGAAAAGAGATCCACCGATCAGATCTAAAGCGTTATGTGGCAAGTCTTAGAGTGCTTCGCAAGGTCCCGGCAAAGTATAGTGACGCTGATGGCCTTACTCTGGTTTCCAGAGATCTGGAACTTCTTCGCCGCCAGATAGACGAGACGAATAGCAAACGAGTTGTTGCGGATTTAAGATTGAAAGAGGGGGAGCTGGAACAGATTCAGACCAAGCTCTTGGACTTAGAAAGTGGGATGCTGAAATTCTTGGGTTACGGGTCCAGTCAAATCTATCATCGACAGACTCCTCAATGGAATGAGGTGCTCTCTAGCTATTACCCGATTTGGTACACCCAACGGCATTGGCTTCGATTAGGATCGGGTCCGTGGGGAAACCAAGCTAATATTTGTTTTTCTCCGTGGCGTCCCTGGGACATCGGAAACTCGCAAGTGCTTGCGGAAGTCATTTTTTACAAGGTTCTTGCGGGAAGAAGTACGGTTCTTTGGACTCCAGGGGAACACCAAACTCGGCTCATGGGGCCCTGGCATGGTGGTGGCCGTCGCGGAGGGAGTGCGGTAGTTTACGACGATATGGGACGAAGCCATCCTTCCGGAAACCCGTCTACCGACTCTTGGGCTCAAATCCGCGATAGCCTTCCTGTCTATGGAATCGCCGTCGACGCGGCCAAATTCCAATTGGATTCGAACAGTCCCGATGCGCATCCCTACACGACTTATAAGACTAACCGACTGACGTTTGTGGGAATGGCCTTTTCGTCCAATGGGCTAGGCCCTAGCAAAGATCCCTATGACTATGACACCGTTGCCAAAGGGACGAATCAAAATATCTTATGCGTCATGGATGGACCTTGATAGCGCCTGCCTAGTTTCCCGGTAAACCGCTTGTGCATCAGCGGAAGGATTGACTCACTAACGTGAAATCGGGCACATCCTCTGATAATCTAAGTGCTCCAAGTATTCATGTCTCAAAAAACAAAAAACCTTTGGCGTTGGTCCAAACAAGACGCGCTTCCTCTTATGGTGCTGGGGCTAGCCATTGCGCGTATTATTCATGGCTGGCTGCATGATCCTTTTGGGGACGACGAGCTTAGGATCACCATGGGGCTTTTGCACCAGGGGTTGAGCTGGCTTCGACCTAACGTTCCTGAAACCCACCCTATCGCGGGAGTTTTTACCTGGGCTTCGATGAAAGCGCTCGGAGCCAAGTTAGGAGGCTATCGCATTTCGGGAGCGGTTCCTTCGGTAGCCATCGCGATTAGTTTTCTTGTGGGTATGTATTTCTTAGGGAAGCATGAATTATCTTTCTGGGGCCGGTGGTTGCTGTTGACACCTTTCGCGGCGAACGCTGTTTTTTTGCTCTACGCGCATTCGATAAAAAGCTATTCGCTCATGTTACTGGGCTCACTCGGGCTAATGGTTTTGCCTCTGTCCTACGTCTACCAGAATAAGGAGCCTGCTAAATGGCTACTCGCCGTCATTCTTCTTCCAAGCGCTCTGGTTCATACTTTCATGGGATTATTGGCGCTGGCTTCGCTTCCCGCCATAGCCCTATGGGGACTTTGTCGACGATCGGTTTTGTCTCAGGAGCAACGGCATCGGTGGAAGCACCTTCTAATCTGGCAGGCGCTGTGTCTCGTCCCCGTCGTCCTCGTACTATTTGTCCAGAGTCAGACGCTTAACCGTCAAAGGGATCTAAGTACGGGATTTGCGGGCCGATATGATCCCTACGGGGTTATCTCCCATCTCTTTGGTCTCCAAGGAAAAATAGCCTTTGGCGCCATTGCGATTTTCTTTTTGGGTATTATTTCTTGCGGTCTTTACCAAAGTCGAAAGAAGCCCCCCAGCTATCCCACTCTTTTGGTAGCGATGTTCATAATAGGCTTTGGCACTCTCTATCTCATTTTTCGTCCAAATTTTTTGGCCGAAAGATTTTTCTTAGTCATTCTTCCGCTTCTTCTCTTTTCGACACTCCAAGTCTGGGAGTCTTTCTCTTCGAAAAGCCTGAAAGCCGGGATGGGCTTGGTCTATCTTTGCGTCTTTGGCGTGACTCCCTCTCTGTTTTCCCATAATGAGTTGGTTCACCACGGGCTTGTTCGATTAAGACCGTTGGAGCAATTTGCCAATCGTGTCGATGAAATCACCTCCGGCTATCCCCTAACGTGTTTTAAATTTCAGGGGCTTCCTACGAGAGTCGATTTTGTGACCTCTTTATTTCTTTCCAATCATCCACAACAGGGAAGTTGCCCGCGCCATTTTCGTGTTGTCCTCGGCGTTGCTTCTCGAAGCTACCCCAAATTAAGGCAAGAGCCGGGACTGCGTTCCCTTTTACAAGATAATGTTGGGGACGAGTTGGCTGTCTCGGATCACGTGCTGTAAATTGACGTGAAGGCATGTTAAAAAAGACCCTGATAGGAGACAAAATGAACAGGATTCGCGGGTTTTTGTTTGCGCTAGGGGTCGTATTATTTTCTACAGTTGCCCAAGGGGTAAATAAGTATCCCCATCCAACCTTTCTAAAACAGGAAGATGTCGTTATAGAATCCACGTTGTCCGCTCCACCCGCCCCAACTTCGGCTGAGGAAAAAGCCGACTTCGCGGAGCTGTTTCGTTTTCAAAAGACCAGAACGAAGGCCGATTGTCGACGAGCAGCCGATGCTGTGAAGGTATCCCTAAATAGTTTTTTCGGGCCGCAGTATGGTCCGCTATCGAAAGACGAAGTTGCGCAATGGTCGGACTTTTTCGAAAAGGTGAGGGTGGATACCGATTATTTCGTGCAGGAGACCAAGAAAAAATGGCATAGGGAACGTCCCTATGTCGAAGATCCCCAAATTAAGCCGTGCGTGACGCTTGAGAACACGGGCGCCTATCCTAGCGGCCATGCGGCTATCTCTCGGGTCTTCGCCGAAGTGCTTTCGATGATGGACCCCTCGCGACGAATCGCTTTTTCCGTTCGCGCGGATCAGATAGCTATCGATCGAGTGATCTCTGGCCTTCACCATCCGACGGATATTGAGGCGGGAAAGAAATTGGGAGACAAAGTCTTCGCCGAGCTCAAAAACAACAAATCCTTTATGAGCAAGATTCCCAAAACCAATTAGCCGCCATGATGCGTTGTACCGAAGGAAAAGTGACGATCCGACGTGCGAGCCATGTTTGTTTTTGACTTAGGACCATTCGATTGTAAAATTTAGTAATCCTAATTCACTAACCCGTTTTACCTACCAAAAGGAATAACTCGATGCGAAAAATATTATCGTTTGCTGCCGTGCTAGCTATTCTTCCGATGGCTGCCTGCTCCAGCGCGCGCGTAGTCTCCATGGAGCCCGGTGAGGGCGGCCAAGTCGCCCTATCAGCCAGGGACAGTGATGGAGCCCGAGAAAAAGCGGCCAACTTGATGGCACAGAATTGTGCCGGTCATAGATATAAGGTCGTAAAAGAGGGCGAAGAGGTCGTGGGTTCCAAGACAAGCTCCACATCAGGAAAATCGATTTGGTCGAAGTCACTCCGAAGTACTTCGAGCGACACCGACAATAAGACCGAGTGGAGAATGACTTATAAATGCTTGAACTAGTGTTTTGAGCTTTAGAGTCATACCGATTTTGTTCCATCTCAGAGAGGTGCTTTCCTATGAGAATAGGGAAGCACTTTTTTTTGCTCGAAATAGACTCTACCCAAAGACCCGCTCGTCTCTGGGTAGAGTGCTATATCCCCCTACCGAATCACTCCGGGGGGCAAAGGCTGTGGATTTAATTGGGTGCTCCCTTTGCCGCCACGGGCAACTCCGGTGGTGATGCCAGCTTTGCTCAATCCTGCCAAAGCAATAGCAGACCCCATCAAAACTCCCGCGACGACGAGGAACGAATAAATCTTATTTTTCATACTTATTTCTCCTGTGAATGAGGCTCCTAGTGGGGCCTCTAAAGATACACGCGTAGCCCATCAAAAAAACGGCTCGTTTTTCTGCTTTTCACGGAGTTGTGCGATGTGTTAATAGGGGGCTCCTTTGGGAGTTCGATGCGTCGACAAATAGGCAAATTAGGTTATTTCTTAGCCATCTTTTTACCCTTCCTCGCCGGGTTTGCCTTAGCCGTTCCATACGCGTTTTCTGCAACCCCCATCGAGGGGTATCTCAAAGACCCTAGCAGTGGATATGAAATCAACAAGTACGAGTCCGTTCCGCTTCATTTACAGCGTCTGATCCGTCGTCTAACAGAGCGACTCACCGAAGATACAGGAACTCAAGACGAAGATGAATTGGCCATTGGTGATGCTTACCATTGGCTGGCTCACATTGAGGAAGAAAAAGCAGAGCGGGAAAAAGCTAAGGATCTTCTGGAACAAGCTCTTGCTCATTATCAGCAAACGAGACTGAGGAATTCCCCCAGGATTTTTACTCCTGACTGTATCAAACATGTTCGATTGCATTTGGATATGATCAAGCGAGGCACGACTCTTAGCGATCATATTAGGGAGTCTCATCATGGGCAATCCGTTGCTACTTCTCAGATGGCGATGGCCCTGGGGGCTCTCTTTGCTCGCTCGGGACCCAATGGTCGTAGTCCTGATCCCGTGGTCTACCAGAGTTGCCGCGGAATGATTATTGTGATGGGGCGGGTTCGTAGAGTCCCTCATCCCAGATCCGAAACTCAAGAATAAATTGAGAGGTGAACCTGAACTGTGGTAACTCAAAGTTCAGGGGAATAGATGAAAATTGGGTTTCTATTAGCATTTCTACCATTTCTTTTGACGCCGGTTTTTGGAGATGAGCCAAGCACTCTAATGACTCCCTCCGAAACCGAATATGACGCCATCACTACCCTGGAGTCGGCCTATCCGTTTTGGAAGCCCCAAAAATTAAGCGAACCATCACTGGCGGATCGCAAAATCAAGCCGTGGCATCGGCTGAGGGCCGTTCGACGTCTCGCTCTTTCCCGGGATAGGGGAACCGATCAATGGGTGAATCTGCTTGTGATGGCCACTCAAGACCCGCAAGAAAGAATAAGGGAAGAGGCCGTTACCGCGCTTCACCACTCGCGCGTCGTGAATCGAAAGTTAATCACGGTGGCTCTACATTTGATGAATGTTGAAAAATCTGAAGCGGCTCGCAAATGGTACTTTTCGATGTGGAAAGAGGATCGAAGCTGTGTCAGACGGATTGTTCTGCATATCGCCTACCAGCGGTATAAGAGCCTACCCACTGCTACGTTAATTCAATAGGTTAGCCCTTTTTAGTTAATATAATTAATTCCACTATTGATATTTTTAATGATTAGGCGCTAAAATATTAATAGAAAGGTGGGGCATGGCTGACTGGAAAGAACTGACTCGACTCACCCAAGGGGCAAAGATGCTCGTGGAGAGGGTCCGGCTCGCTAGCAGTGACATTGCGATCGAGGGCAGTTTTGAGCTTCCGCCCTTGGCGCAATTACCTTTCGAAGATCAAGTCTTCATTGCCCAATTCGTAAAGTGCCACGGCTCTATCAAAGAGATAGAGCGCCTCTTTGGGATAAGCTACCCCACGGTAAAAAACCGATTAAACCGGATCTCGGAGAGCTTAGGGCTGCCGCTTGAAGTCCAGAGCAATCCAGCGCCCACCAGGGCTGAGATTTTAGATAAATTAGAACGAGGAGAAATTTCGGCAAAAGAAGCGGCGAAGGAGTTGAGCAAATGAAACTCCCTCCGTGGTTTATTGTCGTTAAGGTAAGAACGCCCGACTTTGGGATGCCGTCCCTGTGGCTCCCTGTGTTTCTTCTGTGGCCTTTTGCCGCGATGATTTTTGGTTTTGTTTATGGTATCGGGTTCTTTTTTTGCGCCTTTACTCCATTTATCACTTTTAAAGAATTGTCTTTGGCGGTGTCGGGTCTCTATCGAGTGTTATGTGAGACCCGAGGGACTCGGGTGGATGTTGATAATGCGGATGCCACCGTTTTGGTGACGATTAGGTAAGTAAGGAGGAACTGTTATGAACGAAGAACGCAAACGAATCTTGGATATGCTGGGTGAAGGAAAGATCTCCGCCGCGGACGCTGAGGCTTTGCTAGACGCTCTTTCCGGAGGAAAGGCCACTGCTACCTCTACCCCAAGTGGCAAACCCTTTCCCAAGTATCTTCGAGTTCTCGTCGAAGGACAACAGGGAGCTCAGGGACAGAAAGTGAATGTCCGTGTGCCTATCGAACTTATTCGCGCCGGAGTAAAACTAGCAGCCCTTCTTCCCGCGGGTGTTTATGATCAGGTTAATAAGGCGCTGCAGGAAAATGGCCTCAACTTTGACGTTCGACAGGTCAAACCTGAAAATCTCGATGAATTAGTCCAGCACTTAGCGGAACTGACGGTGGACGTTGAAAATCACGGCGAAACTGTCAGGGTCTTCTGCGAGTGAGCAACTACTGCTTTCGTTGGAAGACTAGAAACTTTCTGGGTTGTGGGGGAACACTGTCGGTAAGATATTCGTGCGTTTCGTTTAGATGGAATCGTTTAGTTCTTTCCACGATTGAAATAATTTGAGCCACATCGACTTCCCGGTTAGGCAGAAAAGGATGCAAACGAAGTACCGCTTCGGCGTGAGGATTCGAACCAATGACTAAGGTATCACGCGTTTGAACCATGGGAACCGAAGACGTAGCGGGCCCTATGGGGAGGTCGATGACTAGCGAACCCCCGGGCTTAATCATCGAATATAAATTTTCAATCGACCTTCTCTTCTCTCCGGGACTTAACTCCAAGATGCCCGCAAACATCCAGAAGGCGACGTCGATTCCAGGTTCACTCCAGAGCACCGCCGGATCTCCGATATTTTCGTTGTGAACTATAAACTCCTGATCGGGACGAAGGCCACTTCGGCGCTCTTTGTCGATGGGAGAACCCTCATCAAAGGCTTTTCGTAATACGTCGTAATTGTGATGCGACACCTCAACGACGTGTACTTTCGCGATATCGGTTTCGTTGCGCAAGTAAGAACAATCGCGCCCAATTCCACCGCCGATTACCATAATGGAATGTGGTTTGTTTCCCCCCTCCCCATGAAGAAGTCGCTGAATGACAGGAGTTCGGTAATCCGCAAAGCGGTCGAGCCCCTTGGCTTGTGCGACTCCGTTAAAAGCAGCTGTAGAGAGCAGCTCATAGAAAGTGTCGTTGCCGCGACGCCAGACCAACTCGGGACAGATGGCCCGTCTGAACCTAGATTTTGCGGGAGGCGACTGTTCCACGGGGTCATTTTCGTTATTCACGTTTTCCGAAGCATTAGCCAGCGCATCGGCGGACTGTGAGGAGACGACGCCCATTACTAGAAATAAGAATGCAAAAATATAAGTCAGCATAGGTTTATGACGTCGAGGCTAGCCTTCCCCCGCTAATGCCGCCGCCTCGGGTTCCTGGAGCGTAAAGTAGAAAGTCGAACCATTCCCCATCGACGAACTCGTCCAGATGCGGCCTCCATGACTCTCGATAACTTTCTTACAAATCGCAAGGCCAACTCCGGTTCCTGGATACGTTTCCCTAGTGTGCAATCTTTGGAAGATGAGAAAAATCCGCTCGGCATGCTCGGGACTAAAACCAATCCCATTATCACGAACGCTGAGGAGCCATTCGCCGTTTACCTTTTCCGCATTCACTCTAATGACGGGCTTTTTAGTACTTCGAAACTTGATAGCATTACTAAATAAATTCTGGAATACCTGAACCAGCTGTTGTTGATAAGACATCACCACGGGCAGCTCAGAGCAGTGGATCGTGACCTCATTTGCATCGATAAGCCCCCGCAGATTGAATTTCGCTTTTTCGATGATGAGGGACAGATCAGTGGGTTTGAGATCGTGCATCGCCAAAGTGACTCGTGAGAACTGCAAGAGGTCTAGAATAAGACGCTGCATCCGCTTTGCCCCTTGGACAGCAAAATCGATATACTCATCCGCTTCGGTACTGATACTTCCTTTGTGCTTCTTTTCGAGTAACTGCAAGAAGCAAGAAATCGTTCGTAACGGCTCCTGTAAATCGTGAGATGCGACAAAGGCGAACTGCTCCAGCTCTCGGTTGGTACGGGCTAAGTCTTCGGAGGCTTCCCGCATACGCTGTTCGCTTTGGTGAAGGGCGGATAACGCTCTTTTATAAGCGGTCATATCACGCGCAATCATGGAAACACCCACTGCCTGATGAAATTGATTTTTGATAGGCGAGATAGTGAGTGAAACGGGGAATTCCCGTCCTTCGCTATTTTTATGAATCGTTTCCAAATTCTGTGTGCTTATTCCAGATTTCGCGGCGGCGATGGCATCGGAAAAACTACAGCCACGCATATCGGAATTGGACATGAGAAAGGTTGCAGGATTTCCGACGGCGCGAATAGCAGGATAACCGTAAATTTTTTCAGCACCCTGATTCCAGGTCTGGATAATTCCGTTTAAGCTGAGACTGCAAATAGCATCTGACGAGAATTCAACGATCGCGGCAAGTTGGGCTCTCTGATTTTCTAACTCACTTTGACGGGTAATGTTTTCGACAATACCGAAAGAATAAAGGAGCACTCCGGTTTTTGAGTACAGAGCGGAATTAGTGATCTTTGCGAGCACTAGGCTTCCGTCTTTATGGACTAGACGTTTTACGTACTGGATGGGGGTCCTCTGGTGGTGAATGTTTTCCTTGTACACTTCGGTCTTAGCGACATCATCGGCGTAAGTGAAGTCGTAAAAGGTCTTTCCAATCAGTTCATCCTCGCAATATCCCAGCATTTCACAGAAGGCCCGATTGGCATTTTGAAGACGATGGTCGGCACCACCCAAAGCGATCCCGTAAGGAGCCTCTTCGAACATCGTGCGAAATAGATTTGCGGAGAGAGCGCTTGGCCTATCGGCCAACCCTTCCTGATTAATCCCATGCAACTTTGAACGCATCCTCACCTCAGCTACTACCAACCCCAGCAATCACAGTCTTATGCGCAAATGTCTTGTTTCGCGGGCCAGTATAGCTTTTTTAACGCTAGGCGTCTAGATGAAAGACTTTGGATAAAGTTAAATATTGTCAATTAGTTATAGAAAATATCGGTAGCCTTATTCCAAGCCTTCTCTTCTGGGGGCATTGCCTGCTCGGCTCGGCGCGGTGGCTCCGTCCCTTCTGTTCCGGCACGGGCAGATTTCTACAGGCTCCCCAAGATTGCCGAGAAGCAGGGGCGAACAGGCCATAAAACCGCTAGTTCATGAAATACGGGATGTGATATAGGGGCGTCTAACAATTTTAGGAAAATAGTGATCAATATTGGCAAGTTACTCATAGGTCTTCACTTGTTGTTTTCTTTCGGTGCTGCGGTTGCGGCCAACAGTGAAGCAAGACTGGAAGTCCTGGCTCCCGTCTCGCTATCGGTGACCAATTTATTCGGAAACATTTCTATTATCGGAAGTGCCAACCGAAGTCTGGTGGCCAGAGCTTCGGCAAAGGGGGCGAACGCTTCCGTTGCGGTGAGGATCGAAACCATTCATCAAGGTAAGATATTTCTTCGTTTAGAAGCCACAGATGTTGAATCCGCTGAACTGGTCGTCTACTTCCCCGAGCGCATGCTGGCCAATCTGATGGCTGAATCGGAACAAGGCGATATTACGGTGGAAGGGTTTAGAGTTCCGCTCCCTGATCGGCTTGTTGCGCTAAACACCAAAGGCAATGCGGTCGTTCACCACTCACTAATGACGACACTCGCGGTGCCAGAGGGTTATGCTCTAGGCAGTAACACAGACTGCGGCCAAGTCGTTGCACTCGAATCGCCCGCCGGTCGAGCGGAAGTCATACGCAAATACTCTTTGCATTAATTTTACCTAAAAAAGGTGGACATTTAGTCCCTTAACAAAGCAAAAGGTAGAGGTGATGCTGATTGACCTTTTGCGCGCCTACAAGAAGTCGGACCCCGCAGCCCGTAATATCGTCGAGGTTTTGCTTTTCTATCCGGGGGTCAAAGCTACCTTTTTTCATCGTATTGCCCATGCCCTGTTTATGATGCGAATACCGCTGCTCCCCCGCGCTATTTCTGAATTCAGCCGCTTTATTTCCGGAATCGAAATCCATCCTGGAGCCCGCTTGGGGAAGGCAGTGGTTATTGATCACGGAATGGGGACCGTCATTGGAGAGACGGCCGTCATAGGAAACAACGTCCTCATCTATCAGGGGGTTACTTTGGGCGGAACCTCCTTGGCACGGAAGCAACGCCATCCCACTGTGGGAGACCGAGTTGTCATCGGCGCTGGGGCCAAGGTATTGGGAAATATTCGCATCGGTTGTGACTCTCGTATTGGGGCCAACTCTGTCGTGGTCACCGATGTTCCTGAGGGCTCTACGGTGGTAGGGATTCCAGGTCAAGTCATCGATCGTCCGGTAACCCCGGGTTGCGAATTAGATCACGATTTTATTATTTGAAAGTGGAAAGGAAGCGGAAATGAAAATTTACGACAATATTACTCAGACGATAGGAAATACTCCTCTTGTGAAATTAAACCGGCTGGGTAAGGGGCTGCCGGGAGAATTATTGCTCAAACTAGAATTCTTTAATCCTCTTGGCTCGGTCAAAGATCGAATCGGTCTGAGTATGATCGAAACGGCTGAAAAAAGCGGCCGATTGAAACCTGGGATGAAAGTAGTGGAGCCCACCAGCGGTAACACGGGAATAGCTTTGGCGTTTGTTTGTGCTTCGAAGGGTTACCCTTTGACGTTGGTCATGCCGGAGACGATGTCCCAGGAACGAAGAACCTTGCTCCTTCTCTTAGGGGCTTCGGTGGTGCTTACTCCGGGGCCGCTGGGAATGCGCGGGGCCATTGCCAAGTCCTTAGAGATTTTGGAACAGGATTGCAGCTTCTTTACCCCCAGTCAGTTCGAAAATCCCGCGAATCCGGAAATACACCGCCGAACTACAGCGCAAGAGATCTGGAGCGACACCGAAGGAACCGTTGATATCCTTGTTAGTGGTGTCGGAACGGGTGGCACGGCCACGGGCGTTGGCGAGACGCTGAAAGAGAAAAAGAAGGATTTAAAACTCATTGTCGTGGAGCCGGAGGAATCTCCGGTGATCTCTGGCGGAAAACCTGGGCCTCATAAGATTCAGGGAATTGGGGCCGGATTCATTCCCAAGAATTTAAAAACTTCTTTAATCGATGGCATCGAAAAGGTGTCGAGCGAAGAGGCTTTGGCGACGGCAAGACGACTCATTAAAGAAGAAGGAATTCCGGCAGGGATCTCCTCTGGCGCCGCCGTTGCGGCAGGATTGCGAATCGCTTCGCGGCCAGAAAACAAGAATAAAAGGATCGTGGTTATTATTCCGAGTTATACCGAGCGCTATCTTTCTACGGCGCTAGCGGAGCGGGAGAGAACGGAAGCGGCAAAGCTTGTGGTAAGTCCGGTCGACGAAAAATATCTCTCTCGCGTAAAATAACTAACTCCCCGACGGCATGGCCGCCGGGGAGTCTCATCCCTTCTTTAAGGAGCTCCCCCGAAGCATTGCGCGTCGGTCGATCGCGCCGCCTCGCAGTTTTCTTGATATTGATATTGACCAATCACCTGATCGGCGCCGCCCCCATCGAGGCGTAATACCAATTCGTACCCACTACCGCTGGCATCGGAGGTAAAGACGCAATCACATTGGTTGGCGACAGGTGAAGGAACCGGGACCGGCACTGGCACGGGATAAGGTTGCGGTTCGGGATAACCTGGGGGACGACCTGGGGGAAACGGCCGATGTCCGGGAGGATGTCCCCACCCTGGGCCGCCACCCGGACCGCCGAAGCCGGGTCTGTCACCCCCTCTTCCTCCCTCATCTCCCTGCGGATCTGCGAAGGCTGCCATAGCCAGACTCATGGAAAGTACCGTTACCAACCCAAAGATGGCACGGCTAAGGACTTGTTTCTTCATTTTGACTCCCCCCGATTTCGATCCTTTTGGATCTCGAGATTTTTCAAATGCAACCGACATACCAGAGTATTTCTGAACGGGCTAAGCCCGATCACGCCGTTTCGAATGGGTGGGTGGGGTCATAACGACTCCAAGAAGCGAGAGAGGGAACCGCTATTCTTTCACGAGGAAGCCAGCATGCTCGGCGAACCAACGGTCGGAGTGCTTGGAGGCGATCCAGGGGGCTAGCACTCTGGCTGTTCCCACCTGCAGGGCCTCGTTGTGTTCGGCATCGATGTGACGAACTCCTCGAATGATGAAAGTCGCAGGACTAAGCGGGTCACTTATCATAGGGGCTAGATCGATAAGGCGTTGGCGATAATCTCCCTGAGGATCCGTGTTTTCATAGGCCATTTGCCAGAAGGGATCCGCTTCAAGAAAAAGTTGAGTCGTATTTCCGGAAGTCCGACTTCCGACGCGGCTGGGGTCACTGAAATTTTGGGGAGCTTCTTCGTCGATCCATTGGGTAGTAAAGTCTTGGGTGACTCTTCCAAAGGATAGGTTAGCCAAGAATTTTAGTAAACCCGTCGGGGCGTTGATCCAGTTCGAGTAGGGGTGCCCGAACATATTCACCTCTCCTGCAAAACCGATGAGGCCGTCTTCGGGCATTGTAAAAAGATTGATATCAGCTTGATTCACTCCTCCGTGAAAAATGACAAGTAATCCTGGACGAGACATCTGGCCCGGTAATCCTCTCACGTAGGCGTTAGCGAGAGACATGCGGAAAGTGACCGGATGTTTTCCTGCGGGCAGTCCCAACATGCTTTGAGTAAACGCTACCTCTCCCGGTGCCATCATTCCATAAGGATGAAACGCCTTCCCGAAAATACGTCTCCAGAAACTGTCGGTGGGATATCCAGACTCCTCGTTAAGCGTTCGATTCATGTAACTTCGAAAAAACGCTCCGGGAAACGCGACAAGAGATCGGCAAAGTACATTAAAAGGTTTAGGAAGAACGGGATACTGGGTTTGTGTTGAGGCGTTTCGCTGCCAGGTCTGTTTTCCTTGGGCGGAAAGCGCTAAGTAACCAGGAGGCGCTTTGGCTTCTAAGCAAGTTCCGGCGAGAAACATCGTCATGAACGCCGTTAGCAGGGAGCATCTTTTAAAAGCTTGAAGAAAAGCTTGAAGAAACGCCTGAAATATCATCGTCACCTCGCGGTTGTGATTAAGTCAGCTATCACCGGGCGCAATGTTGGGCAAGCTCTCAGCCATATTTGTCTTTCGATAAGAACCTTGATGCGTAAGGCTCGGGCGGCTTCAATCGACTTTACAAACTCTAGCCCCAGCAGTAATCGGGACCAATAAATCACGGAGGTAGTTATGAGTAAGTTCCTAGTTCTAGTGGCGGCGGTTCTGTTGGTTTCCCCGTCCTTTGCAAAAACGTACACCCTAAAGTGTTGGAAAACCTCTTTCAAAAGCACGCCTGAAAGTCCTAAGAAGCCTTTTATGACAGCGGAGATCCGGTCCAACAGCGAGCTGGCCGATATTAAATTTCTCTATAAGAATGGGATTCAGGAAGAGGACACCCCCGGCCCGGTAAAGGGACTACTCAACAAGACTAGGCGCAGTCCTTATAAGGGGAATAAGGGATACCCCTTGAAAAATGGAGACCTACTTATTCTCCCCGTCGATCTCTCCAATGAACATCTGAAAGAAGTCGAGCCGGACGGAATTGGTTACTATGAAAATGAAAACGGAGTGATCATCGGCTTTGCGGAGGGAGACGGCGAAGGCGGAAATCACTACAGCTTTCGATTGAGTTGCGAATCTGACAAATAACCAGCTTCTTAAATTCCGAGCTCTCGCAGCGGCCAACTATAGCGTCGCTGCGGGAGCGCCTATCTTGTTGATTCACAATCTTCACAATTGGGGGGAAGCCCCTATCTCTTAGGCTAATGAAGCCCCGCGTCCAAGCCGATACGTAGCGTATGGTTGCTCCACTGTCCGGATCTATTTCTCGCAGGCCAGCTCCTGAACGGGTGGCTTTGGTCATTCCGGTCTTTAATGAAGCGCAAGTGCTTGCGGAATTGAAGAAGCGGTTGCTAGAGGTCATCAAACAACTTCCCTGCGATTTTCAGCTGATCTTTGTCGATGATGGAAGTCGAGACGAAACACCCACCTTCTTGGAGCGGTGGGCGCAGGAGGACTCGCGGGTGGGAGTGGCTAGGCTTTCCCGGAATTTCGGTCACCAAGCTGCTATCTCTGCGGGTTTAGATCTTTCTCAGGCAGATGTGACCGTCATTATGGATGCCGATCTGCAGGATCCCCCGGAAGTCATTCCTAAGATGATCGAAAAGTATCGTGACGGTTTCGACATTGTTTACGGTCGTCGTAGCGAACGACGGGGCGAGACCATTTTTAAACGAGTTTCAGCGTTTCTCTTTTACCGTCTGATGAAACTCATCATTGGTAAGGAATTTCCCACGGACGCCGGCGATTTCAGACTTTTGGCGAGACCGGTCGTTGAAGCGGTGCAGAAAATGAGGGAAGGACAGCGTTTTCTTCGGAGTATGATCTATTGGTCTGGATTTAAGCAGACCTCCGTCCCCTTTATTAGGGACGTGCGCTTTGCGGGGGGAACGAAATTTCCCACTCGACGCATGTTTCGTTTTGCCGTTGACGCGATCTTTTCATTCTCTACTTTTCCGCTAACCGTTTCTCTAGTGATAGGTTCGGGATTGTGCGTCTTTGCGTTTAGCTACGGCGGCTATGCGCTCTGTCGACATCTCTTTTACCGCAATACCGTTTCGGGTTGGACATCACTTGCTATCTTGGAGTCCCTCATTGGCGGCGCGACCCTGATGTGCTTGGGACTAATCGGACAGTACATTGGCCGCATTTACCAAGAACAAAAAGGCCGTCCGCTCTACATTATCCAAGACGCCTGGAATCTATCTAACGAAAAGCGCGGATCTCTTGGAACTGACCAGCCGAGCCTCAAACGCTAAAGGCTCTTCGAAACGGGCCGCAGCTAGAAAATAATAGGAAACGGCCCAAGCCATCGCTCGGGCCGTTTTCCGATTAAAGATTATTGCAAAATGAGTAGACCAATTGGCAGCCTTGATTCGCGGCGGAACAGGCGTTTGTGGCGCCTGCATTGGCTTGCTGAGCGTTTGGCGCCACTTCCGAGAGTACAAAGTTCCGTTGGCGCTAGAGAGCGCCACACAACCTGGACCTCCATTGGTAACGGTGGCTCCGATGCTGCAGATCTGACCCGGACCTACGTTGGCATTGCAGGCTTGAACGGCGAGAGTTTGAGCATCCGAAACCGAATTCGCTCTTCTGGCCTGCCACGCTCCGTTGGCATTCCACGCTACGGCTACCGCATAGAATTGGGTTAGCTTGTCGCAATTAAACGTCTGAGTCCATATTCCATACTGATTTAAAGTCACCACTCGTTTAAAGAATCCGTAGCTGCCCTGTCCTGCGATGGGCGAGAAATGATCATTTCCTGCCCAGACCTGCCGCGTGGCGACCGGTTCGATCGTTTCCGCGTAAAGGTAATAGTTCTTATCCCGCGTCTTAGCGACGGTTTTAGTCTCACCGGGATTGAGCTCAAACCATCCGCCTACCATCCAGTTTCCGTTTTCATTGAAATAGTGGATGGCGGCCTGAATCTTTCTCGGACAGGCGTTAGTATAGTTAATGGTGTCGTCGTTAAACACGGGACCGCCGCCGGCGCCCGACAGCGTCGAAACGGTTTCCCAAGCAGCACAACCGCCCCAGATCCATTCCATGGTACATACGCTTTCCGCCCATGCGATGGGGGTGGCGAACAATAAGCCCAACAAGACTTTGCGACTCCAACTTTGAAACGGTAGCTTCATATACTCTCCTTCACAGCCCACGAGGTTTAGATATTGTTGTGGCGCTTCCCTATTAGGAGTCCCTGTTAGCTAAGTCAATTGCTGATTGTTACACGAAGAATCTTACCGTCGAGAAATGTTAGGTTGGGTCTGCAGATTTCACGGCTGGGCATAAAAATGTAGACGAGAAAATGAGATTGTCGTATGAAAATCAACACGAAATCGTCGATAACGGGGAGTAATTCTTATGACCGAATCTCGGCCGGCCCGGGGAGTTCTGCCGGAGCACAATCGATTTTTGTTTCAAAAGTTACTTATCCGATCCTTCGTTCTTCCGGTGATCGCTTCCGTTTTGTTGGGGGCATCTTTTGTCGGCATGACTGTTTATCTAAGATCGCTCTCTTATTGGGTGGACCATACGGATGTCGTGATCGGTGAGGCATCCCGGGCTGAGTTAGAAATGTCGGGAATACAATCCTCATTGGCGAATTTTCTAATTTTCAAAGGCTCAGTTTTTTTGGATCAAGCTAAAGATAAGGAAGAGGGGATGGCCAAAAGATCTCATCCCTGGAGGAATTGGTATCAGATAATCAGCCCCAGGTGGATTTGCTGGTCTCGATTGCTTCAGACTATCGCAGATGGAGTGACTCCGTTCACGCTGAGATTTCGACTGAACATGGGTCTAGCACTCCCGAGAAGGCACTAATCGTCTATCAAAGGACGGAGCCTCTCATGAGGGAAATTCGGCAAAAGTTACCTGAAGTTAGGGGCGAAGGCGTCCAATTGGAGAGAGTATTTCAGAATTTGGTTGGAAATGCGATTAAGTTTCGAAGAGGCAGACCTCACATTGTCATATCGGCGGGAAGAGAGGGGGCTTACTGGAGATTTTGTGTCGAAGACAACGGAATAGGTATCGAAGGAGCTTATACTGACAAAATATTTGGTCTGTTTCAGCGTCTAAATAAGAGGACCGATTATCCCGGTTCTGGTATCGGACTTGCCGTGTGTAAGACAATCATTGAGTACCACGGCGGTAAACTCTGGGTGGAATCTGAAGAGAACAAGGGATCCAGTTTTATTTTACTTTACGTCCGATAAACTCAAAAGAGGAAGTTAGCGATGCAAAACATACCGCATAAGATCTCGGTCCTAGCTGTTGAAGATAACGCGGCGGACACGGCAATGATCTCGTATCTGTTTTCCGAAAGTGAACTTGTGTCCGATATTGAATTTGTCGGCGATGGCGTTGAAGCTCTTGATTACCTAAAGCGAATAGGGAAATACGGTGGAGCGAGCCGTCCCGACGTGGTCTTATTAGACCTGAACCTTCCCAGGAAAGACGGTAGGGAGGTCCTCATCGAGATGAAAAAAGATCCTTCTCTTCGTCGCATCCCGGTTTGTCTTATCAACGTCAGACTCTCCCAAAGACGTTTGTCAGGCCTACGATCTGCAGGCGAGTGCATACTTTACGAAGCCTGATGATCTAAGTGATTTTCGCAGGACGGTAGGGGCTATCGAGAAGTATTGGACTCGAAGTATACTTCCCTCCATTTGCGATTCGATAAAACAATAGATCGGTAGCACCGTGGTATTTATAGGGCGATGCTGTCCCTGTGGGTGGGGATAGCAGGAAGGGTGAAATAGAGGCGGTTCCTTGGCCGGGACTAGATTTTGCCCAGATACTTCCTCCGTGCATCTCGACGATTCGCTTACAGGCGGCGAGTCCGATTCCGGTCCCTTTCCGGTCTGATTTGTTTCCCAGCCTTTGAAAGATCACAAGTATCCGAGAAGCATGCTTTTGTTTAATTCCTTGTCGGTTACGGGCGAACAGGAAACCATTGCTAACAGGTTTTGCTGCAATTTCGATTCCGGGAGGCTCTTCTCCATGGTACTTGATTGCATTGTCGATAAGGTTCTGAAACAGGCGAATCAGTTCGCCGTTCTCGGTGACGTTTTTTTAGTAGGTAGTACGTGGAGCAAGTTGCAGACTCTTGAATCAACAATTGAGATTATGAAGGTTGGACGACGAGCGAGTGTTGAGTTGGTCGAGGAGGTCCTGGCCGAGCGGCAGAGCCACAGCTCCAGGAGATGGCGCATCTCCAAGTGCTCGACACTGCATACAAATCGAGGGAGATCGTTGGCGTTGTCAACTTGCAATGGCTTGTTAAACAGAGCCAGAAGAAATCATTGCAAGGGTCTGGCAGATGACGACATCACAGCAAATGTTCTGAATATTTGGCTTTGAAATGGCTAACGCTGGTGCTGGAGTTGCACTGCAATTTGCGGTAAGCGAGAACTGAATAGCAAAGCGCGTCAGCAGCGAACCAAGTTGTGAAAAACAATGACCACTCGAGGATCAAGAGGAGGAGGGGAAGAAGGCAGCCAACGGAGAGAGCAAAGTGATGTCTATAGAAAAGGGCACCACAGTCTTTATTCTTATTATGTCTGAATGAAAAAATGCACAATGTTAGAAGAAAATTAGTGAACAATACGGAACCAACTGAGCAGTGACAGAACA
>CAVZSV010000006.1:0-772519 GCA_963778115.1 uncultured delta proteobacterium | reverse complement strand
GACACTCAAGCTAGCAATCCTAGCCTTCCCTTCTTCTGCCTTGAAACTTCTAAGCTTTGGAACCACAAGAACGGACCTAGATTTGGCGGAGCCCAAGCCGAACTTCTAGAACAGGCCGATAAAAGCCTCAGAAATAAATTCCTCTCGGGGAAAGTAGGATTTTTCGACTGGCCAAATGCCATTTCGGAAGCTGAAATTTCGCGCATGGAGACAGTGACCCACAGGCTTCGGCATGAGTTTAATAGTGCCGTCATCTTTGGAATCGGTGGCTCGTTTCTGGGCCCTGCGGCCATTGTGGAGGCCCTAAGATCGGTGGAATCCCAGGAAGATTTTCCTCTCTATTGGGTTAGCAATGTCGACCCGGCCGCCATTCGAAGAATGGAAACGCTACTTACGGGAAAAAAAACCTCGGCTATCATTACCAGTAAGTCCGGTGGAACCGTCGAAACTCTGTCAGCCTTTTTCCATTTCACCGATCGTTTGGACCCTAAAGGATACGTCTGCATCACCGATCCTGAAAAAGGGGAGTTGCGCAGGCTCGCAAAAACCGAAAGATGGGAAAGCTTCGACGTTCCACCCAATGTCGGAGGCCGTTTCAGCGTTCTGACCGCCGTCGGTTTAATTCCCGCCCTATTAGCCGGATTGGACGCGCGCCGCTTATTGGAAGGGGCCAGAGAGATGCGCGACAAACTAGAGACCTTTTCGGCCACGGAAAATCCCGCTTATCGTTTGGCCTTAGCCCAATTCCTGTGGGACACGGAATATGGCCGAACGCTTCAATACTTAATGCCCTACCAACAAAATCTGAAGTTAATAGCCGACTGGTATGTCCAACTTTGGGGAGAGAGTCTGGGAAAGAAAAGACTAAGCGACCACAAGTCCGTAGGATTTACTCCTGTATCGGCCTTAGGCACTACCGATCAACACAGCTTGCTTCAACTTTTTAAGGAAGGCCCCGCTAATAAGATAGTGGGGTTCGTCGATGTTTTCGAAAAGAATAACCCCTTAAAAATTCGAAAACCCAAATTTACCGTTCAAGGACAGGATTATCTCTTTGGTCACTCTTTTAATGATGTGACTCACCATGCCAGTCTTGCGACCGAAGCTAGCTTAAATAACTCCGGAACCCCGACCTATCGCGTCGAAATTTCGCAATTGGATGAACGAGTCTTAGGAGCTTTCCTCTTTTTTAGCGAAACCGCGTGCGCTTTAGCCGGAGAACTCTACGGAGTCGACGCATTCGACCAGCCGGGGGTCGAAGAGGCGAAACGATTGCTAAGGGACGCCCTGTAAGATCCTATTGCCCTTCCTCTCGCCAGAACGCTTTGATTCCTTTATAATTTGTTGTAATGGCTAAACCAAAAGAGGTCACCGAAAAGCCGGAGTCCGCTGACAAAACAGCGGTCGCGGACGATGATACCCTTAAACTTCGCCTTGAAGAGGCAAAGTCGACGTCGCCCGTTCTTGTCGTCATCTCCGGAAAACCCCTTGGAAAGTCGTTTTTCATCACCAAAGAATCGATCCTTTTGGGCAGAGATTTAACGGCAGACATCAGCATCGGCGAAACTTCAATCTCGCGAAAGCATACCGAGTTTAAAATGACTCCCGAGGGGATCGAAGTTCTCGATTTGGGGAGCACCAACGGAACGTTCGTTAACGATCAAAAACTCGAAGGCGCTAAGCAATTAGAAGATGGGGATTTGATCCGCTGTGGAAGTACAATCCTTAAATTCCTCAAAGAAGGAAAGATCGAAAACGTCCACTACGGAAAGATGTACGATCTTGCGACCCGTGATGATTTAACAGGAGCCTTGAACAAGAAGGCTATCTTAGATCTTATTCGCGAAGAATTTATCCGATCGCAAACTAAAGCGATCCCATTCGCTGTTCTGTTTTTCGACATCGATCATTTCAAACAAACCAATGATACCTTTGGTCATATGGCGGGCGACTATGTCCTGAAAGAGACCTGCAGCATTATCATGAATAAAATGATTCGTAGCCAGGATGCCTTGGGCAGGTATGGCGGTGAAGAGTTTGCGTTATGTCTTAGAGAAACTCCGCTTAGAATCGCTGTCGACGTCGCAGAACGTATCCGTAATACGATTCAAAAACACGGTTATACTTTTGACGAAAAACAGATTCCCATCACCATCAGCATCGGTGTCGTGGCCTTAGATTCCACCACTAAAAGTCCCGACGATCTGATTGCCCTAGCCGACAAAGCTCTTTACGACGCTAAGAACCAGGGTCGTAATCGAGTTTGCGTAAGATAGAGCTCTTAGCAAAAATACTTGTGGGTGAGGCTCCGCTTGGAATCTCTTCCCAGGTCACGATTCGGCTAAAGGGAATGGAATCAAAAAACTTCTCTGCCGAAGGACTTCCCTTTCTAGATCCCGTTACTTCCTGAGCGACTCTTCCAGATAAAGCTGAAACAAATCCTTTGAAGGCATCTCGAGAACGGGGCTTTATTAGTAGATGAATGTGGTTTCCACTATTAGCCCACTCATAAACAATCACACCAAACTTCTTAGCTAGCCGAGGAAGTACTCTTCTAATAAATTTAGAATGTTCTTTTTGAAGAAAGGAGCTTTTTCCAACAGCTTTCGAGGATTTTAATACGACATGATTAGAACGCTTCACACCGATAGGGCGCGCGACTTTTCTCTTCCCAAGATTTAATTCACCACCGTGAGTATTACTTCCTAATTCTTCGAACAAGCTAAGCTGCGATGCATAACTCATGAAAAAGTTTTATCACATTACAGCATCGGGGCGAGGGAATTACGTTGATAAAAAACGATTTTATCGACGACGGAAAATTATAATTCTCTCACTATTGGAACGAAAAGTGCTCCCCCTCTTACGAACCTGGTTGGATGGGGGTGGGTGGGTGGACTAATGACGCTCCGAAGGAGCGCTCCTTTAATCCATCGAGGAGGAAGGTCTACACCAACGGCCGCCTCACCATCCGAGGAAGCGATCTAGAAATAGGCAAGTCGCTCATTTGCGACGGTAACTTTTCCACCACCACCCAACGTTTCGGAATGTGGTTCACAGGTAAAGTATTTTTAAGCGAAGTCACGGCCGCCCTGCGATTAAAAATCGTCCCTTTCTTAGGAATGACAAACGCACAGGGGACTCTTCCTGAAAATGGATCCTCGATAGCCACTATCTCAACTTCAGTAAATTCTCCCAAATCCAACACCGCGTTGCGAATACGGGCAGAAGAGATCTTCTCTCCAGCCGACTTAAAGAGATCATCGTCCCTACCCTCCCACCAAAAAAAACCATCCGCATCTTGGTAGCCTCGATCGCCTGTCGCAAGACTTGTCCTAGTCTGGTTCTCGCCGAGATAACCCGAAAAAAGAAGCGGTCCGGTCACCACTAACTGTCCTGACTCCAAAGGGCGCGCTTTGCCGAGTGGCGTTACTATCTCGATCTGCATGTCGCCCAACGGCTTTCCTAATGAGCCGGGACGTCGTGCCTGATCTCTAGGATCTAATCCACACAACCTTCCCGCCACTTCGGTGAGTCCATACAGAGGGAAAAATTGAACGGATGGAAAAATCTCTTTCGCCTTTTGCAGACTCTCGCCCCGAAGGCCGTCCCCTGAAGTCATCCAGAAACGAAAACCCGTGGACGGTTCTCGGCGAGCCGTTTGGACCACTCTTTCTAAGTCGACTGGGGTTCCCGCAAATCCGGTGCATCGCAACTGATTCACCGCTTGTATCAAATCGTCTCCGAAATGGCCCGGATGAATGCTGACCAAACTTGCGTCGGAAAGTACACAAGCAAAGAAGTTAACTAGCCCTCCCATGGAACTCAGAGGGGCATTGGCAAGAAGCCTATCGAGCGCACGAATACGCACCCATTGAGCCACCGCCCGGCTGCCCGCAAAAAGGCTTTCCTTTCGATGACAGACCGCAAGTGTCTCTCCGTGGGCGCCCAGAGTAAAAAGAACTAACTCGGTTCCCGGAGGAAGTACGGGAGCAACGCTAGACACTCTGCGATCACTCAGGCCAGACGAATCCAAGACCCATTGAGCGTCAAAGATCGCTATCTGTTGACCAGAATTAGGCGCTACGATCGCCGGCACCAGCCCTAACGTCCAAGCGGCAAATAGAGGAGGCAGGATCTCCCGCGCGTCTTGTCCTACGATCGCGATTCTTTGACCGCGCGCGACTCCGCGGAGCCTAAGAGTATGCACCACTAATTCAGTGCTCTCCAGAAATTGAAGCGACGATATGGACTTGGTCTGCGAGATCAAAAGTCCATCGCTCTTTTGCGCGCCTCGGGCTTCAAGTCGCTTTAAAAGTTCGATAAAGGTCTTACACGTCTGGACATTCTCGACGATCTCACGAAGGGGGGCCAAGGCGTCTTTATTCATAATCTCTAATTTCTTTGATTAAGGGTGTGGTCGCTTCTCAGGCTCCGGTTATCATACCATCAAAGTCTGCGGACAAAAAATAGTGGCCTGGACTGCCGTTGCGCGATGCTTTGGCGCCCAGCGTAAGTTGACGGCCCGCTCTAGCAGCTTTATCTTTCACCTCTCATTATGGAATCAGAAACCCACTGCGGCTCCCCCACCCCTCAAGCAAAGACCTATAGACGGATCGCAAAGCTCAATGAAGTCCTCATCAATCAGATCGCAGCCGGCGAAGTCGTCGAACGTCCCTCAAGCGCGCTTAAAGAACTCATCGAAAATAGCCTGGATGCCGGAAGTAGCCGAATCGACGTCATTCTTAAGGAAGGGGGGATGGAAGAGTTGACGGTCATCGACAACGGGCATGGCATCGCCCATAGCCCTGAACGCTCCGATTTATCGTTATGTATCGAAAGACATGCCACAAGCAAAATTTCGACAGCACAAGATCTAGAAGCGATCGCCACTTTCGGTTTTCGAGGAGAGGCCCTTTCCAGTATAGCGTCGGTTTCGGAAGTCGAAATCAGAAGTCGGACTGGAGCTAGCAGCGAAGGCAACCTACTCATCGTGAAGTATGGACAATTGGTGCAAGAGATTCGCCCTGTCGCTTCGCCCGAAGGAACGGCCATTTCAGTTACCCATCTTTTCCAACAGGTGCCCGCTCGGCAGAAATATCTTAATCAGCAGGGACAGAGTTTTCTCATTGCGCCCGGATCGTAAAAGAGATGGCGCTCGGTAATCCGCAAACCGCCTTTTATCTTCACCATCAGGGCCGGCTGGTTCATTCCTATGCCCCCGGAACTCGAGCGGATCGGCTAGACTCGGTGCTCCGGTGGGAATTCAAGCCTATGCATCTGAGTGAACAGACGCAAGGGGCTCAGATCGACGCTTTTCTCTCTCCCCCGCAATTGATTCAAGATCGAGGAGAGCTGCTCCTTTATATCAACGGAAGATCGGTTCGTAATAAGAGCTTACTCTCGGCCGTTCGCAATACTTATCTCTCAACCCTGGGAGCCCACCATGAACCCACGGGGGTTATTTTTATTGAATTGCGCAAAGACTGGGTCGACGTCAACGTCCATCCTCAAAAACTCGAAGTTAGGCTTTTGCGCCAGGAAGCGATCTACCAGTGGCTCACGGCCAGCGTCCGCAAAGCGCTGTCTTCCCAAACCCCGGCGTCAGCACCGTCTTTTTCACTAGCCCCAACACCGCCACCGGTCTCCCCTTCTGTTCCCTATTCGGGCGGCTCTTGCTCATTTTTCGTCGAAGCCCCATCGCTACCTGCATTATCGACCGAGACTCTTCCGCTTGGGCTTCACTACCTAGGAAACGATGGCCAAAGGTTCTTGATAGCTCGAGACTCCGAGGGAATCGTTCTTTTTCATCGCGCAAGACTAAGGGAGACCTTGGTTTTCGAACAGCTAAACGCCACCGACCAAACTCGATCGGAAGCGCTTAGCGCAGTCACGTTAGTCGTTCCTAAGATAGTCTCGTTGACCCCGGTGCCGTTTTCGACCTTAACCGAGAGCCTCCCGCTATTCGCTGAACTGGGCTTTGAGATCGATATCTTTGGAGACGGAGATGCCGCCCTAAAAAGCCGCCCCAGGGTCCTTTCGGAAGAGAGAGCCGAAGCTTACCTTAGGGAGGCCGTTAGCCTTTTATTTGAATCGTGGGCTGACTCTTCTGCCCCCTCTTCGGCTAAGCATCGAACCAAGCTAGTTGCGCTTTTGGCTCGTAGGTACACCTTCGGCAAAGATCAGCCTTGGGAGCCCGCTAGCGATTTAAAGCTTCTATCTCAACTTTCTCGTTGCGACGAACAATGGCTCTCCCCTGATGGACGGAGACTCGTTTTCCGGATAAGGTTTCAATCATTAGAAAAACACTTTGGAATCAAAGAATGAAGATCACTATCGCGATTGTAGGACCCACGGCTTCGGGCAAGACCGCTTTTGCCACCCAGCTCGCCGAAAAAGTAAATGGCGAAATCGTCTGCATGGACTCGACCACCGTCTATCGAGGGTTCGATATCGGAAGCGCTAAGCCCACGAAAGCGGAACAGGCCCGAATTCCTCATCATCTGCTAGATATCCTGGACCCCAATGAACCTTTTTCCGCTTACCACTTTGTTCAGCATGCCGATGAAATCATCTCTTCCATCCACGATAGGGGAAAACTCCCCATTATCGTAGGAGGGACCTATTTCTATTTGAGGGCGCTTCAATTTGGAATGTACCAGAGTCCTGTGATTCCAGCGGAAACGATTGAAAACCTCGAAAAGGAATATTTCGAAGATGATGTGCTTAACACTACAAAGATGCACGCGGATCTTAAGAAGTTAGACCCTGAGGCGGCACTCGCTATCCATCCTAATGATCGATACCGCCTGGTCAGAGCACTTTCCATTTTGCGAACCACTAACGAACGCCCCAGCCAGCTCAAGATTCCGGCGCGGAGCCCCGCTCAGGCGGAACGGCTTTGGATGAAGTACGCTTTATGCCAATCACGTCATCAGTTAAATCAAGCCGTGGTGAATCGAGCCGAGCGCATGCTCCAAGACGGGCTGGTGGCCGAAACGAAAGCCCTGTTGGAGAAGAGTCCTCAGGCGAGAGCGCTTCAGAGTGTTGGATACTCTGAAGCGGTAGGCTTTCATTTGAAGAGACTGACCGAAAAGCAGCTTCGCAACGAAATCATTGAAAAGACACGCCAGCTGGCCAAGCGCCAGATTACCTGGCTCAGATCTGATCCCGAGATTAGATACGTCGATTTCCGCGATCTGGAAAGGGTCCAGTTGGAGATTATTAACTTGCAGGCCGCACTCGGAGAGGAAAAATCATGCGCTCAATGACGGGGTTCGGCCGAGCTGAAGGAAAGGTGGGCTCTAGTCAGTTCACTATCGAGGTCAAATCGGTGAACCATCGCTATCTGGAGACCCGCTTTCGCCTTCCTGCCGCCCTTAGCAGTTGTGAAAATCAGTGCTCGGAGATTTTGCGAAGCCGATTCGAGCGGGGAGCCTTTGAGATCAATATCAAACACCGTTACGCTCCCTCAGGCGGAACCCTAACTGCCGGAACTCGTTTTATTGTAGACGAAATGGCAGCTCGAACTTTGCTCGAGGGTGCTGAATGGGTGAGAAGCGAATTAAAACTTTCCGACAAACCAAGTCTCGAATTCTTGGCCGCTACTAACCGTGTTTTCATCCCCGTGGAAGAGCCCGAAGGTGCCGAAACCCTTTGGGCGGGCGTTAAGCCTATTTACGAACAGGCGCTCAATGAGCTTTCCAAAATGCGCGACGTCGAGGGGACAAAACTAAAAAAGATCCTCAAAGAGGGGGTAGATACCTTAAACAAGATCGTTCAAGCATTAACCCTACTCGCCCCGGAACAGCCAAAGCGGATTCAAGAGCGGCTCAAATCACGCGTTGCGCAATGGGCAATCGCCCCTTCCGATCCCCAACGCCTTGAAATGGAGATAGCATTTTTGGCCGAACGGGCGGATGTGACCGAGGAATTGGACCGGCTTAAGACGCACTGCACCGCTTTCCTCAAACACCTCGACGCGTCCCAAAGTGTCGGAAGGAAACTCGATTTCCTCACCCAGGAGCTTCACCGAGAAGTGAATACGCTGGGCGCCAAAGCCGCTTTGATCGAAATGACTCAGTTGACCGTCGAAGGAAAAACCGCCGTCGAAAAGCTAAGGGAACAGGTACAAAATGTCGAATAAACATCAGGACATAGAAATCGCGTCTGGGACAGCTAAGACGGTCAATATCGGTCACGGAAATTTCGTACTGACGTCTCGAGTAGTGGCCATTTTGGAATCGGGTTCGCTGCCCATGAAGCGATTACGCGAACGGGCATGTGAGCAAAATCTTTTGGTCGATGCGACGGCCGGAAGAAGAATGCGATCTCTTATCGTGACGGATTCGCATCACGTCGTTTCTTTCCGCCCTTGGAGCCAATACGCTTCAAGAACGGCTGCAAGGAACTCGCAATGCAATCGCTCACGGGCGACCGGAGTGGGAGGAAGGCGAGTTTGTCTCCTAAAGGTGAAACTAAGAGTTCTCCTCAATCTAGAAAGCGTGCACGCCTTATTGTTGTCTCCGCTCCCAGCGGAGCTGGAAAAACAACGCTCTGTAATCTGCTGATGAAGGAATTTTCCGATCGGATTGGCCTTTCCATCTCCATGACCACACGCCCCCAACGTCCCTACGAAAAGGATGGTTTGCATTACCATTTCGTCACAGAACCGGATTTCAAAAGACGAATCGAAAAAGGCGAGTTCGCCGAGTGGGCCGCCGTTCATGGGAACCTTTATGGAACGCCGAAATCTGAAATCGAGAATCGTTTGGCGGAAGGAAAACATGTCCTTTTTCCCATCGATGTTCAGGGAGCCAGCAGTCTAAAAGCCCTCTACCCTGATCGAATCCTTTTGATCTTTATTGAGCCTCCATCGCTAAAGGCCCTAGAACAAAGGCTTATTTCACGTCAGGGGGATACCCCCCAGTCTATTGAAACGCGGCTCCAAAATGCATACAATGAGCTCAAATGGAGCAAGAGCTTCGACTACCAAATAATCAACGACGATCTCAATCGGGCGTACCAAGAGCTAAAGGAGATAGTGACAAGAGAATGCCTATAGCTCAGCCTACTAGCTCTGCGCCCAAAAAGCCTGCTCCGGGTTCTACCTTAGAAGAGCTGTTGGCCCTCGTACGCAAACACCATCCCAAAGCCGACACCAGCCTTTTAGAAAAGGCGTATCAGTTCTCCAAAGATCTGCATAAAGATCAAAAACGAAGCAGCGGAGAGCCCTTTATCAACCATCCGCTTGAAGTCGCAAAGATTCTGGCCGGCTTACAGCTCGATCCCATTACGATCGCTACCGGCATCCTGCACGATACCGTGGAAGACACGGTTACCACTTTAGATGAAATCACGAAGAACTTTGGTCCTGAGATCGCTTCCTTAGTCGATGGTTTAACTAAGATCAGTAAGATAACGTTTCAAACAAGCGAAGAAAAACAGGCAGAGAATTTCCGAAAAATGATTCTCGCCATGGCGAAAGATTTACGAGTCATTTTGGTGAAGTTGGCGGACCGGCTTCACAACATGCGTACGTTGGAATACCTCAAACCAGAAAAGCAGGTACGCATCGCCCAAGAAACCTTGGATATCTATGGTCCCCTCGCTAATCGGTTGGGACTCTCTTCCATGAAGCGCGAGCTAGAGGATTTAGCCCTTCGCTACACAAAGCCAGAGATCTATTACAAGTTGGTGGCCCAAGTCGCCAAGAAGATGAAAGAGCGCGAACAGTATACGACCGATGTGATGTCGCTTCTTCAATCATCATTAGAGCAGCATGGATATAAGGATATAGACGTCAGCGGTCGTCCCAAACACTTTTACAGTATCCATAAGAAAATGGAAAAACGAAACCTGACCTACGATCAGGTTTTCGACATCACCGGCTTTCGCATTTTGGTCAATACGGTCGAACAGTGTTACGGAGTCTTAGGGCTTATTCACTCGCTTTGGACCCCGGTACCCGGACGCTTTAAAGATTACATCGCTATTCCTAAAGCCAATTTCTATCAAAGTCTTCATACGACAGTGGTGGGCCCCGGCGGAGAAAAGATAGAAGTACAGATTCGCACGAAAGAGATGCATGACACCGCCGAGCGCGGAATCGCCGCCCACTGGGCTTACAAAGAAGGCGGCGTCTCCCCAGGCGACAAAGAACGTTTTGATTGGCTTAATCGTCTTGTGGAATGGAATCGCGATCTTTCCGATCCCAATGAATTCTTGGAGACGGTAAAGCTGGATCTGTTCGCGGAAGATGTCTACGTCTTTACGCCCAAGGGCCAAGTCATGGAGTTTCCGAAAGACTCGACTCCTTTGGATTTCGCGTACGCGGTTCATACCGATTTAGGCCATCATTGTATTGGGGCTAAAGTGAATAGCCGAATCGTCCCTCTAAAGCACAAGCTAAAGAGCGGCGATACCATTGAAATCCTGACCTCACCGAATCAAAGGCCCAATAAGGATTGGCTCAAAATAGTCCGGACCTCAAGAGCCAAGAACAAGATCCGACAGTTCATCAAGATCGAAGAGCATGAGAGATCGAAGCAGATGGGTGAAACTCTGCTCGAACGAGAGCTTAAGAGAAAAGATCTCAAAGTTAAAAACCTTATCAAAGACGGTAGTCTGGCCAAAGCCGCTGAAAGTTTTTCGATCAAGAGTGTCGACGACTTACTGAGCTCCATAGGATACGGAAAGATCTCCGCCCGCAAAGTCACTTCTAGACTTATCCCGAAAGAGGATGAGCTAGATAAAAAAGATGATCCAAGCTTTTTGCAGAAGATTTTTGAAGAGGCAGCCAAGAAAAATAAAGAGCGCCATGTTGTCAAAGTAAAAGGAATTGAAGACCTCTTGGTTCGATTTGCCCGTTGTTGCAACCCCGTCCCGGGAGATTCGGTGGTGGGCTTTATCACTCGCGGCCGCGGGATAAGTGTTCACAGCCGAAAGTGTCCTAAAGTCTTTGAAAGTGACCCGCATCGTCTGGTCGATATTGAATGGGACCTTTCGAAGAAGTCCGAACGCAAAGTTAAGATTCGCGTGGTTTGCGAAGATCGCACAGGCCTATTGGCCGAAATGAGCCGGGTCATTAAAGAGATGGACGCCAATATCACCCGCGCTCAGATAGGAACCACCAAAGATAAAAAAGCCCTCTGCCTCTTTGCCTTAGCTATTAATGACCTTGCCCACTTACGAAGAATCATTTCCAAACTTGAGGGGATCGATGGCGTGATTTCAGTGGAGCGGGTGCAGCGAAATACGTAAAGCTCCTAGAGAAGTTTGTTTGTGATTTCTCTGTAGCGGAGCGTGACCAAACCACCTTCCTCAGCTAACGTATCTTCCCGTGAAGCAAAGCTCCTTACCACTACGCCCCTTTTTCGAACGGCTCACCCTAGTCCTCGGCGCCTACCTTCTGTTCACCACAGGTCACCGTATTGGCGGGGACGGAGCGATTCGCTCCGATTCGTTAAACCTACTGCTTGAGCACGGAGCATTCTCTGCGCAAAAATACTCTCTCGTCGGGCCACTCTTTAGTTCGCCCCTTTGGCTGCTCGATAAGGTGATTGGTCGCCCCACCTTTTCGCTCGTTAGCTACAATGCTCTTCTCGTTATCATTGGTGTCTTTGTGCTAGGCCGTATCCTAAAATCTAGCCTTTCGGACTCCACCCGACGTCGATTCCAAATAATTCTCCTCTTTGGCTCTCTGTTTCCTGGCCATGTCCACGAC
Source organism: uncultured delta proteobacterium (assembly GCA_963778115.1). Taxonomy (GTDB): domain Bacteria; phylum Bdellovibrionota; class FAC87; order UBA2466; family UBA2466; genus JBBQIT01. Next base: position 760,794 of record CAVZSV010000006.1, on the reverse strand, counting down.
TACTACGGGGAGGTCTTTACCGTCGTATTGGCTTCGGTGGGAATGGCGGGATGGATTGTTTCTCCGCACCGCTTTTTCTCAGGCTCCATCGCAGCACTCGCTTTAGCCGCCGCCAACGCTCCGGCGACCCTTCTAGGAACGCTTTTTGCGACTCTCGAAAGAACACTGGCGTCCAGGCGCACTCGCTACTTGAATGCCATCCTCTTTTCGCTTCTGTTGGTCTTTGTGGAGAATTGGCTGCGGCGCGGATCCCCGCTAAAGACAGGATATGAAGGGGATCATGGAGTAGTCACTTTACTTCCTTATTCCGGCAGGCCTGGGTTTAGTTATCCTTTTGTCTTTGGCCTTTTGTCAGAACTATTTTCATTGGGAAAAGGCATTCTCTTCTATGCTCCTGGGCTTTGGCTCTTGCCGAAATTTTGTTTCGGCCGATCCTCTGAGGACCAGGCAATTCGACGGGTCCATACCCAGTATCTTCTTTTTCTTTTGGGACTAATCCTGTTCTACGCGAAGTGGTGGGCGTGGCACGGAGACTGGTTTTGGGGACCCCGCTTCCTACTCTTCGCATCTTTACCCGCCAGCCTGGCCCTTGCCTGTTTTCTCGAAAAAGCCCACTCCGCCCGGCAGCGAGTCGCAGCAGTGGCGCTCGTAGTTGTGTCATTTTGGATAGGTTACTGTGGGCTTGTGTTTCAAACGATGGACCTAATGGATTTTTGCCTGTCTCGAAATAATACCCTCGAGGCGTTCTGCTGGTACCTTCCCGAATTTAGCGCATGGCTGCGCCCTTTCGTGGTTTCCGTCCCATTAAACCGCTGGGGGGTCGTATTCCCCGCTCTGAGCTACACCTTCGCCCTGGCGGTCGTTCTACAGCCTATAAGTGCTAAACTTTTTTCTGAGGCAAAAATAAAATTTATTGGATCTCGTTAGCCGACTTGCGAGGGTGGAAGGCGACGTCATTTCGAGGAGCAAGAGGTTTCCCGGCGATATTTTTATGAGATAGCTCTTCTTTCTCCAGCTCCATCGATCGCGCTACGGACAAGACACCGTTGCTTACCATATGTCGTTCCTGTTCCGGCATGGGCTTAGATCCATCCAAAATCCAACGCTTTACTTTGCGATAATCAAATTGGGAAGAGTCCTTAAATTGGCTGGCAAGTAAAGCCGCGGTTCCCGTTACGAAGGCCGTAGCCTGCGAAGTTCCCGACATGGTTCCAAACTTGCCTGTGGGCAAACTACTTAAGATCATAAGCCCTGGAGCCGCAATATTAACCATTCGCGTTCCGAAATTACTGGAGGGAAGCAATTGGTTTTCCCGGTTAATACTGGCAACTGAAATGATATTGTCTAAACCATAAGAGGCGGGAAAGTAGGGCGTCTGATCGTTGCTGTGGCCGTCATTTCCGGCTGCCGCGACAAATAAGATTCCCTTGCGCTCTGCCTCTTCGATGGCAGCTTTTTCACTTGCTGCCGGGTCCGCTCCGCCGCCGCTGTAATTAATGATATTGGCACCCATCTTCACGGCGTAACGAATCGCTTTAACCGTATTGGCTAGATTGTTATTTCCCAAGCCAGAGTTGTCGTAATACTTAAGCGGCATGATCGTCACATCGGGGCATACGCCCACCAGTCCCACTCCGGCAACCGGATCGCTTGAGATAATTCCAGAGATATGGGTTCCGTGACCATGAACATCATAAGGCAACGGTTCGTCATTCACGAAATCCCAACCGACCACGTCATCCACAAATCCGTTACCGTCATCGTCGATCCCATTGCAACTCTTATCGCGGCAGCTCGTAAGTGCAGCGACCTCTTTGGGGGGCTGCCAGTTACCCGCTTCACCCGAGTTCACCCACACATGGTCTCTTAAACCAGGATGGGTGTAATCGATGCCGGTATCCACCACTGCTACCACTACTTTGTTTCTGCAAGTCTCAACGTTGTTATGAATGGGTTGAACGTATGAAGAAAACACCTGAAAAAATCCGATATTCACCAAGGGCCAATCGCGCCCCATGACACCGTCTACTCGCTGTGAAGCAGTGGGAGTCGGCTGCGAAGCGGCTCCGTTGAATCTGTCAGTAATCTCTTTAGGGAGAGGGGGAAAATTGAGAAATGCCGCTTTCGCCATCGGCGAAGTGGCAAGAGTCGCCTTTTTGTTTTTCGTGGTCTTCCCGAAGGAAATGGTTGGTACTAAGAGCACCACCACAAAGGCAAGGGCCATTCGTTTCAGAGTCGTACCGACTCTTTTCTCTACTAAGCCTCTAAACTCCAGCATTTAACCACCGCCAACAGCTTGTCTTCAACGACGCCAGCTTCAACCAAAAGCCGATGTGCGGTCATGAGGCCCCGCAAGGATGAAATTAAAGCAACTGTGGTGCCAGCTTCACATTTAATCAACCTGCTGATTTCATTACAGGGGAGATTTGGGGGCTATCAAAAATTGTTCAACGCTTCGGTAAAGAAGTGACAATTATTGTCAGTTCACTTGAAGACGACGAGAATCCAATTTTGACCACGCGGGGACAGAGGTTTTTCTTTTCTCTGTTACGTATTCCGCCGGTATGGGGCCTAATTGGAACGGAACGATCGTGGGATCCACGGCGATTCCAGTTCTTAGATTCTTGTAAAAATAAAAATTCCTCAAAACAAGCTTCACATAGTTTCTTGTCTCCATCACAGGAATGAGTTCGATGAAGACATCGAGGGGGAAATTTCCATACCGCTTCCACCAACGGATCGCTCGATTGACTCCGGCATTATAGCCGGCCGCCACGAGAGCCGGATGAAAAACGATGTCGTCTAGCTGCTTCAAATGAAAAACGCCCAATTTCAAATTTTCGTCGGCGTCGAACAGCATTCGATCGCTGTAGTAGCTGCGAAAGCTCCACTGTTTGGACAACACTTTCCCCAATGCCGGCATGAGCTGCATCAGTCCGCGAGCATCACTACCCGACACGGCAGTGGGACTAAAAGCACTCTCCTGACGAATAATGGAATAGACGTAATCCGAATCCACTCCCCAAATTCGGCCCAGCCAATCGACTCGATCTGCAAAGGGACGTGGATACATTTCCGCGATTAGCCCCGATGTCACCAAGCCCGAGAGTTCCGGATCTTGAGTTACCATCTGGGTGATCTGCGCATAGATGCGCAGTGCTTCCAAATGATTTCCCGCCGCCTGACACAAGTGAGCGATATAAAGTAATGGCACGACGTCAGATTTCCCGGGAGATTTGCGCAACTGCCGAGAGGCCTTCATCAGAAACGCCATCGCGTCTTTCCTTAGATTGGCTCGAAGGCGGTCCTCGGCATTCAATAGCAATTCATGAATGGAAGAAGAGACGTTAAACTCCTGTGAAAGATACGCTTTGCCCGGCACTAACGGCGGGAGGCTCACCTTTTGGCCCAAGCGAGTCTGCGCTAGGAAAGAATAGTAAGAGGGGATGCGTTCTTGGGCGAGCCGTTGATAGATTTGTGCCGACTCCGTTGCCTGCCCCTCTTTCATCCTCGCACGCCAGTAGTCCCGTCGTTGCTGAGCCAATTCGGAAATGTCCTTGTCGCACTGTGAATTTAGGATAGACAAAGCAGCAGGTGCATTGCCTTGAGCAAAAGTAAGGATAGAGAGCAAGAATCCCGCGGCCGTGGTATCTGGGCTACAATCGTCTAGATCTTTCATCGCCAGATAGACGGTATTGGCTGAGATCAGGTCCCCTGCTTCAGCAAAGATCCGAAACCGCAAATTATTCACTCTAAGTCTCTCTCCGGTCGAAAGCGATTTTTCCACGGGCGCTATCACCGTGGTCAGTTTATCGATCGCTTTATTCGACTCGTCTCTATTCCACAGCTGGGCGGCTTCCGTGAAAGCCTTCTTAAGGTTGGGATCAGAAAACACAGCCGGCTTCGGAGCCGAATTATCTTCCGACGGATAGGTGGCTATCTCGGCCTGAAGATCTAAAACGGGACGATCTAAGGCGATGGTCTGGGTTCTAAGATTCTGTATTTTGGTTTCAAGCTCCGCATAGCGGGTTGTCGTAGGTTTCAAGGCCCGCTCTTCATTCTGATACAGATCCGCCATCCGCCGCTTTTGAAATGCAGTCGGGTCCGCAAGTGCTTCCAGCGTTTTTAACTCCTCGGCTTGGACGGGACTAAATTCACTCTCGGGGCGTAAAGCATAGTAACCTGGGAACTCAATCGGTTGATGTTTCGCGGCACAATGGGATAATACGAGCAAAATGAGAGTAAGACCGGCCCCCTTTAAAACGCGCATGGCGGCTATTGTAATCAAAAAGCCGGATTAAAAAAAGAGAGATTCAGTGAACCTAGCGAAATCACTCATTTTTATTGGCATCCTGTGCATCGCCGCAGGAACCTTAATGCTACTAAGTTCCCGTTTTCCAGGTTTATCCCGACTGGGCAAACTTCCCGGTGACATTCGAATCGAAAGCAAGAACATGACTTTCTATTTTCCCTTGGCAACTTCGATTCTACTTAGCCTCGGTCTTTCTTTTCTACTGTGGCTCTTTCGTGGAGGACGTCCGTGAAAATCGTTTACTTAGGATTTGTGTTGCTGGCCTTTTTTAGCGCTTGTACTCGCACCCCTGAAAATTCGGATACCGTGCGCATTGAAAAGGATATTCAAGCATTGGAAGTTCAAGCCCAGGCGCTCGACGAAAAGATAAAGACCAGTTCCGGCGACAGAGATAAGCAGCTCATTCTGACCAACGAAAGAGAGTTACTTCGATCTCGTCTGGAGCGTCTTAAGGCGATGAAGGGGACTGAATAAGAATCCTATTTTGGTAAGCCATTCACCTCAATCCTTTCCAAATCTCCAGCACTTTGTTAAATCTCCATAGGGGTTGATACATGGGAATTCGGCTGTTTTTTTTCTACGCACTTATTGCGTTTGACTGTCAGCTTCACGCTGCTCCGTTCCATAAACTCCCCCCAAAACTTTATGACATTACCCCCTTTAGTCTCCCCTTGGATCAATCGATCCCGTTAGCAGGTGGGATTTCAGCACGTCCCAAAAAAGTTCTTCCCGCGGGAACCAAAGTCTATTTCGAAGACAAGATCCCCAACGCCAATTGGGGCCATTCCGGAGCTATTCAATACTTCGATCGCAGTGGAAATCTTCTCGAAGAGGTTCCCACCCAGTTGCCTCCGAAGAGCCTCACCGAGGGTTTGGCTGGCTTATTCAATCTAGGACAGGCTGCTTCCTTTTCGCTTAGCGATTTTGGGGGAAAGTTGCGGGTGGCAGATCCCTCCCATTTCTATGCTCTGCTTATCAACGGACATGCCGATCAGCGCCATTGGAACGATTTCTCCTTTCTCTATCGAGTTCTGACACAAATCTATGGATATAACCGCGCCAATATCTTTGTCGCCGATAGCGTTAACAAGGATAGCAACCCGGATCTCGATGGTGACGGGATTGCCGATATCGGCTACGAGTCGTCGGTTCAAGACGTTACGAACCTATTGACCCTGCTTAGGACGAAACTGACCGCTGATGACCATCTCTTAATAGTCGTTAACGACCACGGACTTATCGTCGATGGAAACCAGGTACTGGTACTTTACGACGGGCAAATGACTGCGGCCGATTTCGGGAAAGCCGTTACCCGTCTTCCCGCGGGGAAGATACTTTCTATCTACGAACAGTGTTATAGCGGCGGTTTTGTACGACCCTCGACGGGAGAAGCTAAAGTTGCCATGTCGGCCTCAACGAATCAGGAGGTCAGTTGGGCCAATGAGGACCTCACTTTCGATGAATTTCTGTACCACGTCATTTCCGCCTTTGCGCGGCAAACCCATGACGGAAAACCGATTTCGGACAATGAAGCGGCCGTTTCCCCCATAAGTGCACAACAAGCCTTTTCGTACGCCGTTTCCAAGGACTCGACCCCGGAATCCCCATTACTGGAGAGCTTTCCTAACTCGGGAAGCTCGTTGAAGATAGGCTTTGGATTTTAGGACCTTTACACGACAGCCTAGTCGTTGGATATTATGGACGCTTTGCGCTTTCTTAGGAGGGATAGGCAAATTGGTATGCCACCGCACTCGAAATGCGGCGTCCGAAAGGACTTGAGAGTTCAAGTCTCTCTCCCTCCGCTGTTTTTTTCGCTCTCGACGAAAAAAACAATCGTTAAGAATCGAGGCTTAAGGATTAATCCTTAAACCTAAAGGTTTTGAGGTAAGTTTTGTCGGACAACGCGACATTTTTTTTGCTCTGTTGGTTTAGCAGTATCATTACCGTCTGCACCGGACTTTGGATAGTCCTTGTCATCCATTGGTGGCGACGTGACGCTGTTAAGAGAAAGCAATTGCAGGGTTACCTCAGTAGTATCATGGCTGGAGGTTTCTGGTTCTCGGCCTATTTTGGAGGGAGCGCGGCCTGCATTGAATTGATCCAAAGCCGTTTTCTCATTAACTTCCTAGCCCTCATCATGTTTGCCGTGGCCATGGCGATTTTGCTGCCGCTGATCTTAAATGGCCCCGATCACGAACGTAGAGACAATGAGTCGGTCTTACTCTTTTTGGCCATGGTAGCTTCATGGATACCTATCATTATCTTTCCCAATTTCTGGATTACGCCCTTTCCCCAATTCCGGGGGATCCCGGTGGTGGAATTAGCATTGACGGCCTATAGTCTGCTCACGTGTTTCTTCACCACAGCGATGATCAAGAAGCTCAAACAACTTCCCGATCTACAACCTAAGCTTTAATAGACGATTTGGATAAATAGACGACGAGGCTTGCCCGAAAGATCGGGAGGTTTGTGATACCCGGCTGGGTAAAGTAGCTCCTCGTGAGCCGCCTTCCCCGCCATCAATACGGCAGTGCCTCTAGGAGGTTCATAGGGACCTCCCGGCAGCGCCAGAACTGTGCTGGGACCCACCAAGGTCACGGCAATGGTTCCGAATCCTCCATCGGCATGGTACCTGTCCGATCTAGGAGCCAAAGGGAACCCATCCCTCTTCATTCCATCGGATATCGATTCGCGCAGAGGTGTTCGCTGTAATTGCAGAGTCTGTGACCTTTTCTCTGGCGGACTCAACCAAGTGGTTCACGTAGCGAGACAATAGCACAAGCGCTTCGGGATCGTCCGTTAAGCTATTCCAAGACTCGGGAAGTTTAATGGCCCCCGCTTCGATCCCGGTAGTCTCTCTTCCCGCACTTTGAATTTGAGTCAAAGCCTTAAAGATTCGCTCGATTGATTTTGAAGAAAGTGACGGCCCTTGGACAAATTCGAAACCATCCCGGGCGAACGCTAAGTAGTTCTGCCCAGATACGGGAATGGCAACGGAAGTGGCCCCAGGGGAAAGAACGGCAATCTCTTCACAGCCCGCCATCGCATGCCACGAGAACACTCCCCATAAGAATGAAATGGTTACCAAAAGATATTTTGGCAAATGAATTATCCCCCAACTTTCCAACCGACTTCCTCCACACTACTTAGGCCAGGCTGCAAGTCAAATGCCATTGGGTTTTGTTGGTAGATTTGTTGTGGAAGCTGTCGAAGACTAAGGCGGTACAACGGGGGAATGACAGCCAGGAATTTAGGATTAAGAATTTAACCTTATCAATTAATCCTTAACCCTATTAAGCTCCCGAACGAGCCGTGCCCCAAGTTTGGTAAACCTCGGCTCGACATGAGCCTCGCGTACCCCGCGCTCCACGGCACTTCGTGCCCCCACCATCACTACGAGCCGTTTGCCTCGAGTGACCGCCGTATAGAGTAGGTTTCTTCTTATCATCACGGTATGTTGAGAGACGATGGGAATAATCACCGCGGGGAATTCGCTTCCCTGGGACTTGTGGATCGTGATGGCATAGCCCAATTCCAAATCGTCTAGATCGGTGGCTTCGTACATCACCTGTTTTCCGGTAAACCGTACTATCAGAGTTCTCTCTTCCAGATCGAGAGCCTCTACAAATCCAATATCCCCGTTAAAGACTTCCAGATCGTAGTTATTTCTCATCTGGATGACTCTATCGCCGACGGCAAAACGCTTGGTCCCTCTTTCGAGGGCTTCTCGAGACGGGTTTAGTGTTTGTTGTAAGACTCCGTTCAAATTCTGGGTTCCCACGATACCTCGATTCATGGGGACTAAAACTTGAATATCTTTTCTGGGATCAAATCCGAACTTCTTAGGAATTCGGTTGCGAATAAGATCGGCAACCAAAGCAACACAGCTTTCGGGCTCTTCTCTTTCCACGAAAAAGAAGTCTTGGGTGAGTTCTTCCTTTTCGATTACAAACTCGCCTTGGTTAATTCGATGTGCTGTGCGAATAATACTACTGTGAGCCGCCTGACGAAAGACTTCGGTCAAACGAACGACCGCTATCTGCCCGCTGGTCTGCCCACTTTGAATGAGCTCTCTTAGAACATTGCCCGATCCCACCGAAGGCAACTGGTCCGCGTCCCCTACGAACATCAGCTGTGAGGTGCTCGGAATAGCCCGCAACATTTTCTGAAGCAGCGCCTGATCGACCATACTTACTTCGTCCACGATGAGCAGATCGCAATCGAGCTGATTCTCTCGATTACGCTTAAATCCAAACTTGGGATCGAATTCTAGCAACCGGTGAATCGTCTTGGCTTCGATACCGGTGATTTCCGCCATGCGCTGTGCCGCTCTTCCCGTAGGAGCACTGAGCACGCAGGGGCGATTCAGCTTTTGAAAAAGTGTGGTAATTGCCTGGATAAGAGTGCTCTTGCCCGTCCCCGGTCCTCCGGTCACGATGGAGACTTTATTTTCGTAAACACTCTGGATGGCTGTCTTTTGTTTGGGGGAGAACTCGACCTTGAACTCTTCCAGATACCATTCAAAGAACTTTTCCCAAAGAACAGCGCGGGGAGTTTCTCCTTTTGCTTTGATTAATTCGGCTATCAAGACGGCACTTTCGTTTTCCGCTTCGAAATACTTTCGTAGATAGACCCAACTCTCTCCATCGCCGGTTTCGATGACAACAGGAGCTTGAAAAGGTTTCGCAAAGCTAAACAACACCTCCTTGATCTCTTTTTCCTCTCGTTCCAATAATTTTGCTGCTCTTCGGGCCAATACGTCGACGGGGCAGCCCACATGCCCTTCTCGATCCGAAATCTCTCCCAACGCATAGATGATCCCGGCCTCGATGCGAGAAGGGGCTCCCTTTTCAACTCCCAAGGTCTCTGCAATCCGGTCAGCTGTCTTAAAACCGATTCCGGTAATTTCGGTAGCCAGGCGGTAAGGGTTTTCGCTAACTTTTTCTATCGCTTCGTTCTTATAGGTCTTGTAAATCCTGACAGCGTGAGCGGTACCCACTCCGTGGCTCTGTAAAAAGAGCATGATATTTTTTATCTCTTTTTGCGAATTCCATCCCTCGACAATTTTCGCTTGGCGCGTACGGCCGATGCCCGCGATCTCAAGCAAGCGTCTGGGATTTTCCTCGATGACTCGGGGCACTTCGAGGCCGAATCGGGCAATGAGTCTATCGGCGTAGACATCGCCGATTCCTTTAATAAGGCCAGAGCCCAGGTACTTTCTCAGCCCCTCAATGGTTGCCGGCGTGGAGGCTTGGAACCGCTCTACTTGGAACTGCTCGCCAAATTTTTTGTTATTTACCCATTGCCCAAATAGCTGAAGGGCTTCGCCGGGACTCGCCGTGAAGGCTCCTACTACGGTTACTTTCTTATCTTTCCTCTCGTCTTCTAAGACACCGACGGTCCATCCGCTCTCTTCGTTACAGAAGATAGTGTGATCGTAAACCCCTTTCAGTTCGACTTCGGTCATGAATTTCTTCGATATTTAAAGGAGCCGAGCTTGAGCGCTTCGCGGACACGATTACGAACCGTGTTGGCGTAGCTCTCGGCCCTTTCGTACCCACTTGCCATTTTTGCTCCGAGTAACTTGGGGTCATTTAGATAGTTTTCATATTCTTCACGTTTGGAACCGAACACCTTTTCATGCTCGGCGATAAGATCCATCTTGGCGTGTCCATAGCCATACCCTTTTCCACGCACCAGCCTCTCGTGCATATACTCGATGGCCTCTTTGGAGCCGAAGGATTTTAAGATCTGATATACCGCACAGGTCTGTGGATTTTTAGGCTCATCCAACCCCAGACTGTCGGTCTTGATCTCTTTAATTTTCTTTTCGAGCTCCTTCTTAGGAGCAAAAAGCGGAATGTGATTGTTGTAACTCTTCGACATTTTCTTTTCACCGTCGGTCCCCACAAGAAGAGCAACGTCTTGAATCATCGGAGCTGCCGCTTTGAGAGCCGGGGAGCCCACCGCATTGTTAAAAAGGGTCACCATGTCGTCCATGTATTCCAAATGCTGGGCCTGGTCTTTTCCGACGGGGACAAATTCGCTATCGAACGTGACGATATCGGCCGCCATAAGAACCGGATAATAAAACAATCCTCCGGTAGGCTTCTTTCCGTTTTGAATGGCGTCTTTATAGGCGTGAGATCTCTCAAGCATTCCCACTGCAGTGACACAGCTCAGATACCAAGCCACCTCTTGAATTTGGGGAAAATCGCTTTGCAGAAAGATCGCATTGTTTTCTGCTTCGAAGCCCAAAGCGAAAAAGGTGGCCAAGCAAGGAAGCGTGGCCGTGCCAGGCTCCATGATTTTCGCTCTATCGGTCATTCCGTGCCAGTCAGCACAGAAAAGAAGCACTTCGTAGGAGGGGTCTTTGGAGAACTCGATGCAGGGACGAAAAGCTCCCGCGAAATTTCCAAGATGAAGATCCCCGGTGGGTTTGATTCCCGTAAGGACCCTTTTTCTCTTCGATTCACCCGTTTGAGGTACCATGCATCTCCTTGCCGAAAAAAGAAGTAGAGTTTATCCGGCCCCTTGGGGATAGGCAAATAGGTCTAGGAAGCGTCGGCGTACCACCCCTCCCCCCAGAAACTACTTTGGGATTTCTGAGCCACCCCTTATCCTTACGCGATGGAGCTTTTGATATTCCACGCAATCAACCACATGGGACGCCCTGCGTTAGATCCCATTTTTATTTTCCTCTCTAATCGCGATATTTGGTGGGTGGTCGCGGGCATTCTAACTCTAGGGGTGATTCTCAAGCGCGACAGGCGGGTATGGTGGGCTTGGTTACTGGTGATGGTGGCCGTCGGCATCTCCGATGCGCTAAGTGCCTATGTCCTTAAAGATCTCTTCCAACGGCCCCGCCCCTGTCACATTCTTCACACCGTCAGATTAGTCATCCCCTGTGGAAATCGATTCGGATTTCCTTCCAACCATGCCGCTAACGGAATGGCCGTGACGGTGATGGCTTACCTTACTTTTCGTTCGCGCTGGACTTGGGCTTTTTTGGTCGGAACGCTCCTGGTAGGGTGGTCTCGCATCTATCTTGGCGTTCACTATCCCACCGATGTTTTGGGCGGCTATGTGGTGGGCGCGATCGTCGCTAGCTTTCTTTACCAATTAGCGCGCTTTGCACGCATCCCATTCCCGTCCTCTGCCTAGCATTCACAACTTTAAGAGACGCTTAGAATCCTTTAAGTACTTGCCGAAAGTCTTTTGACGCTGCTCCCAAGGGCGGTTCCAGGGAAGTCCTTTATCGACGAGGGCCTCGCACAGTACATACATTCCTTCGATGTCGTCGCTATGGACAAATTCCGGAGCCGGGCCTAATTTTCCACGCGAGTCGGGCCCGCCCTCAAAACTCTGGTTGTGGTAGTTTCCCAAAGGGACTGAAATGCCTAGCGATCGGATACCAAATGTCGTGGCCGCGGTGGCTTCGCACGTTCCGCCATCCATAATACGACGCTGGTATTTTCGGGGAAGTTTCTTTGCCGCTATCGAGGTCAGAACCTCAATGGCCCCCGGGTCAAATACGGTAGCCTTATCTCCCAAGCGCACTACCGGTCCTTTTCCGACGATAGCCCCGGGTAAAGTCCTCGACGTTTCAAGACTCACACACACCACGGGACGCTCGGCTTGGGCTAACCAACCCAGATCCAGATGGCCTATTGTTCCAATGAAACCCACCTCTTCGGCGCGACTCAAAAGGCCTATGAAATTATTGCGCAGCGGACTCTTCTTTTTTTGTAATTGAATGGCGAGCCAAGCGATGGAGCCCGCGCCTATCAAATCATCAGCCGCTTTGGTATAGACCAGTTTGCCCTGTTTCCATACGGGCTTTCGAAATCCAAATCCTCCATACAAAGAATTCGCCAAAGTCGTTTTGCGACGCGCCTCACTCTTAAGTAGCGTTACCGCCCCTTCTTTCACCGCCCCTTTGGAAGCAACCATCTTCACCTTGCTCAAGCGGCCTTCTCCCGCCCACCCCGCGTCATCGGCCAGCCATACTTTGGCCCCCTCTAAGTGCTGCGTTGGCGAACCCCCAAACCATTTCACAAAAAGTTTCTTTTCGTCGAGCCACCGGACCCCATGAAATCCCGGATGATCCATGTGGGCGATAAAAAGCCTAGCGGGTTCGGAAGTCTTTTTCTGGATCTTTGCCAGATACTCCTTTTTGGAAGCCACCCCCACGACGACATTTCCGATGGGGTCCTCGAAAAAAGGGACTCTAGCCTCGGTAAATTTCGTGGAAAGCCACCTCCTTACGTGACGCTCCCGAAAAGGGGCCGTGGGTTGCGATAGCAGATCGGTGAGAAACGATTCAAAATCATTCTTCATATTTTTTCCCTGCTGACAAAACTAGCTCATTGGGGAACGATGGGTAAACGAAAAACCTATCTAAAACCATGACTTTTAGTAGTGAAAACCTCCTAAAGCGGCTCCTTTTGTGGATGGTTTTGCTTTACGCCGTTAACTTTCTGGTTTTGGGTTTTCTCGTCGGGCCCTTCGATTACGACCATCTGTCCGGATACTATGAGATAGCATGGAGATTTTGGCGTAGTGGCGGAGGTCTTCCTCAATTTAATCCCTACCTGTGCGGCGGAAGAACCCTGGGCGGAGATCCCCAAATTCCTATCTTTAGCCCGCTCCCTTTTTTGGTGCCGCTTATGGGAGCCACATGGCTTATCAAAATAGAGCTCGTACTCCAACTTTTACTCGGAGTGTATGGCTTGAGAGGTTGGCTTCGAATCTTGAAGGCACCGCCCAATGGCATCCGCTGGGCAACTCTCGTCTATATCGCGGGAGGCGGTGTTGTGTCGCGATTTCTCGTGGGCCATGTGACCATGGGCTTTTTCCTGTTAATGCCGCTTTTCTTTTACCTCTCCTATCGCATCGACGAAGCTTCGGGAGAATCGCCTGGAAAGGTAAAAGTGCGGCTAATAGTCGCTTACTTTGCCCTCTTCGGATACGCGGGTTTTTATAAGCCCAACTTCCTTATCCATTTCGTTCCCATCGTCGTCGTGGAGCACTTGGCTCGCGCGTGGGGAAAGCGCCGCCCCGGAATTCTTCTTTGGTTTGTTGCCGCTGTTGGCTTTTCGACACTGGTTAGTTGTGTAACCTGGCTACCCGCCTGGAGATATTTTCTAGATTTCCCTAGATCGCTACCGCCGGAGGATTTCTTTTTTCCTCCCTATACCTGGTTTCTTAATCTCGTCATGCCATTACGCTCAATTCCCAACAATCTCTATGGAGAACACTTCCTTCCCCGCCACGAGTTTAGCCTTTTCGTAACACCAGTTGCTCTGGTCTTTGCCTGGTGGGGAATTAAGAAATGGGATAAAAATCGACCGGCCGAACTAAGAGCGCTTCTTATCTTTTTCTGCTTTTCACTCTTATTGGGAGTGGGAACTTTGTCAGGAAAAGCTTCTTGGTTATTTCCGTATACTTGGTTCCGACAGTACTGGCCTGGCTTTTCGAGCATACGGGCCCCCGTTCGATTTTGGTACGGAACCTATCTGACACTCGTCGTCCTTTCTGGGTTGGGCTGGCGTGATCCTGTCAAAAAGGGATGGAAATGGGTCTTTATCCTTTTCGGCCTTTTGCCGCTGGTTGGCAGCAGCACCGTATTACTCTGCCGAACTACCTACGGCGTAACGCGGGTGGATTGGAATCCCCCCCCCGAATATCCCAAAGATGTAATTTGGGTCCAGGGCGGCCCCGACGATAGCTATTTCTACTTAAGACAGGGAAAAGGAGTGATCGATTGCCTTTATAATTTAGAGACCTACCCGAGCCCCTCCCTACGTGAGGGAAACGAACTCGCCTACCGCAGCGATATTGCGGGTGACTTTGGTTTCCGATGGCTGTCTTGGAACCGAATAGCGGTAGATATCAACGCCAATGCGCCTTTCACCGTAAGCCTAAATCTAAACCATTCGCCGTATTGGCATTTTGAGGGTGACGGCAAAATCACTTCAGCCCTTAAGTCACCTCTGACACTGACTTCACCGGGCAAGAGTTTACACGGAATTCTCACCTACCATCAGCCTCTGGTTAGACTTTCCCTCTTATTGTCCACCGCTAGCTTGCTAGCTTTTGCTATCGTGTCTATCCTGCTCTGGAGGAGGGCCGAATGACGTTTCGCATGGTAGGGCTTACCGGCGGGCTTGCCGCGGGAAAGACCTTAGTTTCGAGGTTTATTCGAGCCCATGGCATTCCCGTTATTAATTTGGATGACATCGGACGCGAAGTGACTGGGCCCCACCTGGCTGCCGCGCTGAAAGAGGCAACCGGACAGTCGTTACTGAAGGCCGGAAAGATAGACCGAGTCGCTTTACGAGATCTTGTTTTTTCCGACCCTAAGATCCGAGCCCGAGTCGAAAAGGTACTCCACCCCGTGATTCTGACCGAATTCGAAAAGCGCTGCTCGGATCTCAAAAAGCAGGGCAAACCCATAATCGTTTGCGAAGCCGCGTTGCTCGTCGATAGCGGTCACTACCAGCAGATGGACGAACTCATTGTCGTAACAGCCTCCGAAGCGGTTCGTAAGAATCGGGCGATGGAACGGGACAAATTATCGCAAGAGTTTGTCGAGCAAATCTTTGCTCACCAGACATCCGAGGCGAAGAAGTTAAAAGTAGCGACGATTGTTTTTCGAAACGAAGGGACCGTGGAGGAATTGAAAAAACAGGTGGATGCGTGGTGTGAGGGAGTTATGAAGGCCAAAACGTAAAAGCATTGTATTTTTTTTAAGACGCAAGCGGAGGCTGTCAATGTTCTCAGTCCGAGACATTCAAATAGGATTCTGGGCCGTCTTCGTCGTTGCCATGGTAAACGGACTTATCCTTGTCGCGGCCCTGTTCACGCGAAAACAAAACCGGCTCCCCAATTCACTTTTTAGCATCATTATTATAGCCATGCTTTACATGGATCTGATCCATTGCCTTAGCTTCTCGGGCATCCCGCTACTTTGGCCGACGCAACTCAAATGGTCTTTGCCCCTATGGCTCACAGCAATTCCGGCCGTGTATTTCTACGCCGTTTCGATGATAACGCCCCATTTTCGTTTTACTCTCAAAGATGCTTTCCATCTGCTCCCGGCGTCGCTAGCGTTTCTGTGGTGCTCTTACCTTGTGCTAAGCGGAGCGTCAGTGACGACGTATGCTTCCCTTTACTACTATGGGTGGGAGCGCTACGTTCTTGTCGTCACCTTCGCCGCCTATTTCGTCGCAGCGGAAATAAAGCTTCGCGATTTTCGATCTCAAATGGACAACTATTTTTCAAACTTTGATCACGTCAGACTCCGCTGGCTAGGAGGCTTTTTGATCCTTCTATTGCCGCTTTGGCTACTCGCCGTCGCCGATTTGGCAACAGGTCCAGAGATCCCTCTTTGGAAATGGTGGCCCTTGCTCTCCACGATGGTCATCCTAGCGATGGGTTTTTGCGCGGTTCGTCAGTCGGTAATTTTTTTCCCCTCGGAAACGCCTGTCGTAAGAGAATCCTCCCCGCCCACCCTCTCTGATTCAGAATTGCAACATGCCGTCGTAAGGTTAACCCACTACATGAAGTCTTCCCAAGCGTACCTAGATCCCGAACTCAGATTGAAGGGGTTAACAGAAGCATTAGCGATGCGCCCTCAATTGATTTCCGAAGTACTCAATCGAGGGTTAAAAACCAACTTTTACGAATTCGTAAATTCCTATCGCATTGGAGAGGCCAAATTACGACTAGTCGATCCCGCCTATCGCCATCTCAATATTTTAGGAATCGCTAGCGACAGCGGGTTTAATTCTAAGTCTGTTTTTAACCAGACCTTCAAAAAGATGACAGGCCTTACCCCCTCCGAATACCGCAGCCAAACCTCATCTAAGCCGTCCTAAAAGGTGTTTCGGATTCCCTCAGACGTCCGAATGGTTCCGGACGGTCGAGCCTTGCTTTCGATTTCTCTACCTTCAGCTTTACCACCTGGAGGTATTGATGACGATCGAAGTAAAAAAAGGAACCAATGGAGCTAAGAATAAAACGATCCTTTTAGTCGATGACGATAAGAGCTGGCTTACCTACCTCAGTATCTTGCTAAAGCACCCTTCGTTTACGCTAGTCACCACCACGGACCCCCAGTATGCGCTGGGTTTCCTAAAGAAGCTTCGCCCTGACGCGCTCGTGACCGATACCAATATGCCCCATATGAGTGGCGTTGATTTGATGAATCAGGCGCATCTCATCTTCCCCGAGTTGCCCGTCGTGGTATTTTTTTCCGGAATGCTGGACTCCCCCCTTAAGGCCGACGATGTCGTTAAAGCCGGCGCGGCACATGTCCTGCCGAAATGGGAAGCGGAGAATCTTCAAAAACTTCTCTGTGAGTTATTGAAAATCGAATAAGGCCCCTCGATAGGCCCTTAGGCCTGAAGTTTGGCCGCGGTCACGAGATTTTTCATCAGCATGGTGATGGTCATGGGGCCAACGCCCCCGGGGACGGGACTCAGAGCTCCGGCCTTGAGCGAAACGTTTTCAAAGTCCACGTCGCCGCACAATTTGTCATTGATGCGGTGAATTCCCACATCAATCACGGTCGCCCCCTCTTTTACCAAATCGGGACCAATGAATTTTGGCTTCCCAAGGGCCGCCACAAGAATATCCGCTCGTAAGCACTCGGCCGCTAAATCACGCGTCTTGGAATGGCAAACGGTAACGGTCGCTTGATTCGCCAGAAGTAAACTTGCCACGGGCTTGCCTACAATTTCACTTCTTCCGACCACAACCGCCCGCGCCCCCTCGATAGGAATGCAATAAAATTTCAGCATCTCGATGATCCCGGCCGGAGTGCAGGGAACCAGACTAAAATCATTTTGCCAAAGGCGCCCTGTATTTTCGGGAGTAAGTCCATCGACATCTTTTTTCGGATCGAGCTCTTTTAATACCCGGGTCTTATTGATATGAGCTGGCAGTGGTAGCTGTACCAAAATGCCGTTGACCGTCTTATCCGCGTTCAGAGTGTGGATCTTCTGCAACAGGTCGCTTTCAGTGATCGTATCGGGAAGTTCCATCGTTTCGCCGCGGATACCAAGATCCGCACACTTTTTTGTTTTGCTCCTAACATAGGTCTGCGAAGCGGGGTCTTTACCCACTAACACGACGACCATACGCGGCACGGTCGAAAGTAACGACAACTCGAGAAGTAGTTTCGAGTAAACGTGTTCAGCGACTTTTTTTCCTTCTAGAAGAATCATGTGGCAGATACCATCGCTAAAATCGTGCGTTTGGTCAAGTAGGCTCAAAGGGCCCCTGATTCCTGTTTTTCTCTCAAACGACTTTTATGGTAGCTTCTACTGCTATGAACACGGTAACCCAATACGCCGCAGACCATAATGGCGAGTTTGTTGAAAAGCTAAAAACCCTCGTGCGAATCCCCTCGATCAGTTTCGCGGGATTTCCCGCTTCGGAAGTTCGAAGATCGGCCGTGGCGGTAAGCGAGCTATTGCGCACTGAGGGACTCGAGAATGTCGAGATCCTTGAAGTCGAAGGGGCGCATCCCTACGTTTATGGCGACTGGCTTCATGCACCGGGTAAGCCCACCCTGTTACTCTATGCCCACCACGACGTCCAACCCCCTGGCCGAGCAGAGCTCTGGAAATCGAAACCCTTTGAACCTGTGGAACGCGAAGGGCGTCTTTTCGGCCGAGGATCCGCTGACGATAAAGCTGGGATCATTGTTCACACAAGCGCCATCGCTTCCTATTTGGCCACCGTCGGCAAACTTCCTGTTAACATCAGAGTTCTCATCGAAGGCGAAGAAGAGATAGGCTCGGGCCATCTAGATACCTTCCTAACGAAGTACCGAGAAAAGATGACTGCAGATACCATCGTTCTAACGGACACTTCCAATTTTGACACCGGTATTCCCACCATCACGACATCTCTTCGTGGCATTGCCGTCACTGAGGTTGAAGTCCGTTCGCTTAAGCAGCCGGTCCATTCGGGAATGTGGGGAGGACCCGCGCCGGATCCTGTTCTGGCTTTAAGTCGCATGCTGGCCGAACTGGTCACTCCCGATGGGAAAATCGCTATTCCCGGCATCTACGAAAAAGTGAGACCTCTGACCCAAAAAGAGGCCCAGAGTATGGCTATCCTCAACTACACCGATGCGGCCTTCCGCCATCACGCGGGAGTACTTCCCTCGGTGGAACTGGTAGGAGGAGACTACCCCGCTTTACACAAACTCGTTCGGCTGCCCGCTATCTCGGTCAATGCCATCCAAGCGAGCAGTCGGGCATCAGCCGCCAACATCGTCAACGAGGCGGCATGGGCCAGAGTAAGTATTCGCCTTGTCCCTGATATGGATCCCCGAATGGTCTTGCATCAGCTTCGAGAATTCTTAAAGGCAAAGGCCCCTTGGGGTGTGGAAGTTCATTTTTCCGGAGAGCAGCTAGGAGATTGGTGGGTTACCGATCCTAGTGGACCGTCTTTTCAAAAAGCAGAGAAAGCACTCACGAAAGCGTTTGGAAAACCCTGTGTCTTTCTTGGTCAGGGCGGATCGATCCCTTTTGTGGCTCCTTTTAGCGAGATCCTGGGAGGAGTTCCCGCCCTTCTGATAGGGGTGGAAGATCCTTATACCAACGCCCATTCCGAAAACGAGAGCGTGCATTTGGAGGACTTGAGAAAGTCGATTCTAGGCGCTATCTATTTGTATGAAGCGTTCGGGGAATGAAGCAGCTATCCCAACCGGCCCCATTGGCCCGACTGGCCCAACTGTCCGACGAGATATTTCCCAAGGCTTGGAAACTGGGGAAACTTTAGTTTCGTCTGGCGGCATTTTTCGATCGACTCTTCAATCTTTTCGACATCCATGCAAAGCACTGTCATGCCAAGCTCTGCCCATTTACGCGCAAGCTCTACTTGGAGATCATTAGCCTCCCCGTAACGTTTCTGCTTGGGGATAATGACGTTGGGCTTTTTAAGACGATTGAGCATCGCGGTCATTCCAGCCCCGCCGTGCGAAATGACAAGTTCCGCGTCCTTCATACAGGATTCTATCTTGGCGTGAGGTGCGGTTCGAAAATAGGGAAAGACGGGTTCGACCGTACTATTTCCAATCTGCCCCAGAAATTCGTATTTGGAAGAGATCCGATTACATTCGGCGATAAGCGGATCGAAATGGCCGGTCGAGACGACAATCAAGATCATAACACCCACCCCAGGTACTGGGCCTTGGGCCCATAGGCCTTAAGCAAGTCTTCCCACTGAACATAAAACCCCGTTGCTATCGGATAGAGCAACCGGCCGGCGATGCTGGGATTTACCACTTGAGCCAGGTTATCGACGTGATAAATGTCGGCGCCCAACCACTTCGCCGCATAGCAAAATAGCACCACGTTACTCGCTCCGGTGGAGATGACCGCTTTGGGCCGAAGCTTCATCGCGAAATTCACCGAACGAAAGAGCTGGATTAAAAAAAGGAAGGGATTAAAGAAACGGGTTTTGCCTATCCAGCTAAAAAACTGAGGAACGGAGTAGACGGGACAGACAAATCCACCTGGCTCTCGAAGCTTATCGACGTCAGGACCAAAAGTGGTAATGAGCGCTTGAGGGGGCACTTGCATTTGGTCAAGTAGCCGTAACGCATCGTGCAGATGTCCGCCACGATCGGTAACGACCACAAAGTTTGGATTTCCCATGAGTACTTAATTCTAGCACAACTTTTTTGTAAGTTGTCATTGCGAGCAGCCCGACCTGTCCGCCGTAGCCTTGGCGGAGGCGTAAGGGCTAGGCGGCAACCGGTGTGCTCTTTACAACGGCAATTCGAAATTCTTATTTGGATTGGGACGGAAATTTAGAGACAAAAAGAAAGATTGCGCCGCTTGGTTGTACGGTTCCGTTTGGGCCCACAGATGTTTGGCTCCTTGTTCCCGTGCTATGACTAAGATCTGATCCATGATCACTTTACCAATTCCGGATCGGCGAAATTTCGATTCCACATAGAGCTCGTCGATGTAGATCGTAAGTCCCCCTTTTTCAACGCTGTGGTAACGGGTCAAGATGACATAACCTATCCGCTCTTCGCCCCGTTTAATGAAATAGGGGGTAGCAAGGATCTCATTTCGTAATAAGCTTTGCACACCGGCTTCGATATTAACCATCGAGTCGTAATCTTCATCGTGGCGGTAAAGCGCTTCAATATAGTCTTTCAGGGCGTCCATTTCGGTAGCGTGGACCCGAATCAGCCGAATATCGGTCTTTTCCGTTCCAGTGCTCGCACCCGTACCAGAACCAGCTCCACCGCTCACGTTACTTGCATTATTCACCCAAAGACTCCTTCTTAAGATTTAGAACCAAGAAATATAATCCGCCCCCTTCCTGGGCCGCAAGGACTATAAAATTCAGTTAGAATCTCGTTAAGATAGCTTAGAACAGATGCTTCAGACACTCTTCTAAAGAGGATACGGGCAAGAACTTAAACCCCTGGCGTACCTCAGGTTCGATCTCCTTAAGATCCCGCTCGTTGAACTTGGGAATCAAAAGCGTATGGATGTGCGTTCTCTTAGCCGCTAGCAGTTTTTCTTTAATGCCACCCACCGGTAAAACACGACCAGTCAAAGTGATCTCGCCCGTCATAGCAATGGAGTTGCGAACGGGTCTTCCAGATAGCAACGAGTAAAGGCTTGCCACCATCGTTACCCCAGCGGAAGGACCATCTTTAGGAGTCGCACCTGAGGGGACATGCACGTGAAGCACATGTTCATCGAAAAACGATTCTTTGAGTTTTAGCGCATTCGCTTGGCTTCGGATAAAGGTGTAAGCGATGTTAGCGGACTCCTTCATCACATCACCGAGCGAACCGGTCAGTACAAAGCCGCCCTTGCCTGGGACGACACTACTTTCGACAAATAGGATCTCTCCTCCATACTGAGTCCAAGCAAGGCCCGTCGCGACTCCAGGAACTCCCTGCTTCATTCTCTCTTCGGGAGTAAAAGGGGGAATGCCTAGGAGTTTCTCGACGATAGGTTTGCCGTCGATGCGAACGAGTTGATCCCGCCCCATCGCCGTCTTGTATGCTAGCTTTCGGCAAATACGCGCCATATGTTTTTCTAAGTTTCTAACACCCGCTTCGCGTGCATAGTGGCTGATGATGTATTTCAATCCACTTTCCGTAAATTTCACTTTGGAACCGCTCAAAGCATTCTTCTCGAGCAGCTTTGGGATCAGATGGCGTTTGGCGATATTAAACTTTTCGTTATCGGTATAACCGCTTAACTCGATAACTTCCATGCGGTCCAGAAGAGCCGCTGGAATGGTATCGGTCGTGTTAGCCGTAGTAATGAAAAAGATGTCCGAGCAATCAAACGGAATGTCCAAGTAGTGATCCAAAAACTCGGGGTTCTGTTCGGGATCTAAGAGTTCAAGCAAAGCGGAAGCCGGATCGCCCGCATGGGCAGCAGAGCCAATTTTATCGACTTCATCGATGAGAAAAACAGGATTTTGCGAACCTACCCGCTTAAGTCCCTGAACCAATTTACCGGGCATGGCACCCACGTAGGTTCTTCGATGCCCCTTAATTTCAGCTTCATCGCGCATGCCTCCGACCGAGAAGCGAAAAAACTTCCGGTTAAGCGCTGCCGCAATCGACTTTCCTAAACTCGTTTTTCCGGTTCCTGGTGGCCCCACAAAGCACAAAATCGTCCCCTCGGAACTTTTCTTAAGCTTTTTGACAGCGAGAAATTCAAGAATTCGATCTTTAACGTCTTTAAGACCGTAATGATCGGCATCTAGCCGCTTACGCGCGGTCTGTAAATCGTAGCGCTCTTTCGTTCTAATGCCCCACGGTAGACTCGTCGCCCAATCGAGGTAATTGATGAGCACCGAATATTCTGAGGACTGTTCGTTTAGGGCTTGAAGTTTTTCAAACTCCTCTTCAATTCGGAGCGAGACATCCTCTTTGAGAGTTCTCGTCTTTAGCCGGTCTCGAAACTTTTCGACGACTTTAGTGCGATCATCGGTATAGCGGCCCAACTCTTTTTGGATAAATTTCAGCTGCTCTTGTAAGTAGAACTCTCTTTGAGCCGAACTTACTTTCTGGTTAATCTCGTCTTGAATCTTACGTTGTACGGCCTGAACATCCTGCTCCTTTTTTAGAAGCAGTAGCAAGTGTTGAAGCCTCGCCTTTACATCGGCGCACTTTAAAAACGTTTGGTAATCGTTCACATCCCGAACCAAAACAGAGGCAATAAAATCAGCTAATTTCCCTGGCCCGTCTATATTTACCAAAGCCACCTTCATCTCTTCTGAGATGAGGGGGTTATCTTTCGAAACCTGTTTAAACTGACTAAGGGCACTCCTTAGGAGTGCTTCAAGTTCGGTGTCACGCTGTAACTCTTCATACAGATACTTCACACTTCCAGCGAAGTGAGGTTCCCGACTCATTAAATGCGTAAGTTCAAAGCGTTGAAGGCCGGAGAGAAGGACACTAATCTGATTATCGGGCAGGTTAATCTTTTTTAGGACTTTGGCGGCAACTCCATAGCGGTAAAATTCGGTACCCTCCGCTGGAGGCTCAACGACCTTTTCCGTGCGGTTTTCAGAGCCCACATCGGCCACCGACGGAATGGTCCCTTCCGCGGGAAGGCCTGTCATTGAAGTCGAAGGGCCTGTCGCCACCCCGCTTGAATTGGTGTTCTGGTACAGGACAACACCCAAATAGCCGGTCCCTTCCATCACGAATTCGATAGTCTTAGTGAGCTTTCCTTCGGGCAGGATGACCGGAACGATCATGCCCGGAAAT
The DNA here is from genome assembly GCA_963778115.1 of uncultured delta proteobacterium. Taxonomy (GTDB): domain Bacteria; phylum Bdellovibrionota; class FAC87; order UBA2466; family UBA2466; genus JBBQIT01. The sequence continues at coordinate 737,704 of CAVZSV010000006.1, read as the reverse complement.
AGGGTCGTTTGAGCCACGGGAAGTAGGAGTAAATTGGGCGGTAAAATTTCGGAGATGGGGACTAGACCTGCCGGTCCGGACTGACCCGCCGGGTCCTTTGGACCTTTGAGACTCTTTCCACTTTTGGTGCCGCTTTTAAGGCGAACGGTCGCGGGGCGCTTTTGCTGTTCAGACATGGGCCTATACTAGGGGGTCCCCCAAAGGAGTCAATGGACTGACTGCAAGATTCTGAAATCTTTCTGATGTTTTAGATTAGTAAGAGCCGCTTCCGCCCAAAAGGCTTCCCATTCCGGAGTTAAGGCCCGCATAAGCGCCGTCTTGATCCAGTCGGTTGCACGGTCCCGGGGTATTATTCCGGGGAGCCGCAGGAAGAGGCAAAGGTAACGCTACCTGATTGTTCACAGGGGGAGCCGTTACTGGTGCTGGTGCCGCTGCCGCGGCGCCATGGCTTGCGGGTGCTGCAGTACTCGCTGCGGGGGCCGCTTGCTGACTGTTATTTTGATTGGCCTCTTCGGCAAATGAGGTCATCGCTAAAGACATAACCACGAACGACAAAACCACCAGCTTCTTCATGAGCATCTCCTGCTACAACATCCACAATGACTCCCACACGGAGTCCCACTCGGGAGAAAGATTGCAAGGCGTGTACCACGAGGGTTAACGCTTACGTGAACGTCGAGAATACAGATGAAACTAAGACAGTCGGAGGCTGGTAGAGAAAGCGGCGCTCCAAGTGGCTAGCTTTCTTCATATTTGCTCTGTCAAAGAGAGTGACACGTCTGTGACAACTCGCGGTGGGGATTAGCAGTTAAGAGTAATCCCTGGCAGTCTATGACACCCCGGCGGCTTGACACGATTCCAGGGCAACCCTATGGTAAGCCCTATTAAAACCGTACTCGTTACCCAAAGTCGCTAAGACAAGAGAGGAACTCATGCAGAGTCTTGTACAAAAACCGGCTCCCCAGTTTAAGAAAACTCAAGCACTCGTCGGAGAATCATTTAAGGAGATCTCTTCGGCCGATTTCAAAGGCAAGTGGACTTGCTTATTCTTTTATCCGTTAGATTTTACTTTCGTGTGCCCCACTGAAATCACGGCATTCGATGACGCTTATAAACATTTCAAAGAGGCCAATTGTGAAGTGGTCGGCTGTTCGGTCGATAGCCAATTCAGCCATTTGGCCTGGGCGCAAAAATCTCGCAAAGAAGGCGGAATCGGAAAATTACAGTTTCCCTTGCTAGCGGATCTGAACAAAGATATCGGCCGCGCCTACGGAGTTCTTTTGGAAGAGGCAGGAATTACCCTTCGCGGTTTGTTCCTCATCAATCCTGAAGGAACCGTTCAGTACCAACTCGTTCACGACTTAGGTATTGGTAGAAACGTCGAAGAGGTCCTGCGGGTATTGAAGGCACTTCAAGAGAGCGCCAAGACCGGCGAAGTTTGTCCTGCGAACTGGACCCCCGGCAAAAAGACTATGAAGCCGGATCCGGTAAAATCAAAAGATTATTTTCAGTCGGTCTAATTAAGATCGATAGGCTTCGTTAAGGCGGCGAGTTTCGGTTCGAAACTCGCCTCTTTTTTTCTTTATTTCTTCCAGCGATTGCGATTGGGAGCGCCGCCGTCTTTTTCTAGACTCCGCACGTACTCAAGGAAATTCTCTCGATTGTCCATGGTATCGTGATAGTTGCGCCCTTGACCGCCTCGTCGATTATTATTATTTTGCGGACGCCTGGAGTTCCCGGGCGAACCCCCGCCTTGATTGGAATTGTGAGATCTTCCTCCCTGATGGGACCCGTGGGAATGCCTATTGTCATGGTGCCTGTCGCGATCTTGATGCGAATGGCCATGGCTATGCTGCTTCTGTGAAGGCGGCGCTTCGAAGCGTTTCTCTACCGCACCGGCTAGCATCTCAGCGACCAAGCCCTCGATCGCGGTCTTCTCTTGCCGAGATAACACATCGAGCTTTCGGTAAAGCGCTTGAGAAATGGGAAGCTCCAACTTTTCCGGATATTTTCTCGTGGCGATGGGTTGGGGAGTATTAGTTCCTTTGCTTCGCAAATGAGAAATCTGCTGCTCCACTTTACGATCGAGATCGGCCAAGACTTGAGCCTTCGTCGTTCCTACGATTCGAATCTCGGGAAATTCGTGGACCGTTCCGACAAACTGACGCGCGCTACGATCAAAATGGATTTGGGTGAGATACTCCTCGCTGGGCTTGAACTTCGGCCCGGCTTCCTGGCGTGCTGGACCGGGTTCTTGACGCTGTGTCGAGCTTTGCGGCCTGCGATCCTCGTCGTAGTCGGAGTCCTCATTTCGACTGCCTCCCCTGTCCCTGTCGTCTCTGCTTTCGCGTCGGGTATCGTAGCGATCGTCACTGTCTTCTAGGTTCTCTAAATCTGTTTCCGAAGAAGTACTCTGAAGATCTGCTTCTTGAGACTGGGGGTTTCTGTCTGAGCTGTCAGAGGACGTACGGGCCGGAGCTTCTGCCTCCATCATCGCATCATCTTCGATCGCAACCGCGTCTGCTTCCACAATAGGCTCGCTACTCACTTGATCTGACTCCGCTCGCTTGCTTCGAGTGCGCTTACGAGGACTCCTCGGTGCTTGCGCCCCGCGCTTCGTTTCTGACATAAATTTTCCCCCTTAAGGAAACTGTAAAGTGGCCACCACAAAGACCTGTGGTGAAGTTATTCGTGGCCTGGGTAGTCAAAGATATAAACCTTTCAGGAAGAAAAAGGTAGCAAAATTCCCACGATCATAGTCAGTTACCGGGCCATCTCAACGCGGGGTCTTAAGATAGTAGAGAGAATTCGATGGCTTATGAGGCTAGTTCCCGCTAATAAAGGGGGGCTAGCTTGACTAGATGCTCTCAAATTTCCATAATTGCTCTATGATTACTCTTTCTGAAAAAGCGGTAGCTCAAATTAAGAAGTTTCGCGAAGACGAAAAACAGCCCGACGGGGGGCTACGTATTTCGGTCGTAGGTGGCGGTTGCAGCGGAATGTCTTACAAACTAGAGTTTCAAAAAGATCCTTCACCGAGCGACAAAGTCTTCGAGCAAGATGGGGTTCGCGTCTTTATCGATCCGAAGAGTTTTCTCTATGTTAAAGGCTTACTGCTTGATTACAGCGGTGGACTTAACGGAACAGGTTTTACTTTTCAAAATCCCAACGCCGCCAAAAGTTGCGGCTGTGGCACTTCCTTTTCCATTACCTAATTACAAGAAGGTACGGCCTACCTTTCTGTGATCGGGTGAAATTCAAAATAGAACCTCCGGGTTCAGCTTCGCGTGAGAAAGGGTAACCTCACTTATAACCCCTGCCCGTGAAGTTTTTTCCAGTGGTCTAGATTGATGGCATAGACGGCGACGTCCATTCCCCACTTAAAAGCCATCCGCTCAAATTCCATTCCGTTACGTCGGGCTAATTTGATCGACAACTCATTTTTGGGATTGATGATGGAAATAAAACGACGAGGGTTTAGGTGTTGATAGGCATACCTCATACAGGCTCGTGTCGCTTCGCTGGCAAAGCCCTTACCCCAGAACTCTTTCTTGAACATATAGGCCACCTCCCAATCCGGGACCCCTTCAATCTCTTTGTATAGAATACCGGCCTGACCTATGAATTCGCCGGTAGCTTTCAGTGCTACGGCCAAGAAAGAAGAGCCCTGTTTCTCATGCCCCGCCTCAACTGCGGTAAACCACTCCTCGGGCGTCTGATCTTTCGCCTGAGGGCCGTAATATTTCATAATCAGGGGATCGGCTAGCATCTCTCTTAGATGAAATACGTCGCTTTTGTGAAACCTTCGGATCCTTAATCGCTCCGTCTCCAGAGGAGTCTTAAACTGACTGGTCGGCATAGGGATTTTTGCTCCTTAGAATAAATTTCACATGAATGATACCCTTTCGGCGCCTGCCGGAGTAATATTTTCTGCCTATGAGAATGTCACAACTGGTCGGTCGTCAGGTCAAAGAGATTCCTAAAGATGCCTCCACACAAAGCCACATCTTCCTAATGAGAGGTGCTTTTATCCGTCCCGTGTCGACGGGAATTTTTAGTCTGCTCCCTTTAGGATTCCGAGTGGCTCAAAAAGTCGAAGCCATCATCCGAGAGGAAATGAATGCTATCGATGGCCAGGAGGTCCTGATGCCCGTGGTTCTTCCCCGCGAATTGTGGGAGGAGAGCGGAAGGTATCAAGGAGTCGGCGTTGAGCTGCTTCGCTTTAAAGATCGAAATGACAAAGACATGCTGCTTGGTATGACCCACGAAGAGGCCGTGGTTCATCTGACACGCACTGAAGTTAACTCCTACAAGCAGTTGCCTTTCATGCTGTACCAAATTCAAACCAAATACCGTGACGAGGCAAGACCTCGCGCGGGGCTCATTCGGGTCCGAGAATTTCGCATGAAAGACGCCTATTCTTTTCATGCCTCAGAAGAATGTCTGAAAAGCTATTACGCCAAGTGCCACCAGGCCTATGAAAAGATCTTCAAACGACTGGGAATGAAGGAGGTCGTTTCCATAGAGTCCGATACGGGAATGATGGGAGGAGCCGCCTCCCATGAATTCATGGCGCTTGCCGATTGCGGGGAGGATACTATCTTCTTATCGCCGGACGGCACCTATCGCGCCAACAAAGAGGTCGCACGCACCGGACTTACTTATGTAAAGGAAGTCAGCGAACCTTTAACTAAGATAGCAACTCCCGGACAAACCACCATTGCCGATTTGGCTAGGTTCTTAAAAATCCCCGAAAGCAAAACGGGAAAGGCAGTTTTTTACAGCGACAACAAAGGCGGCCTTATCTTTGTCGTTATCCGAGGAGATATTGAAGTCAACGAAACCAAACTTCGCAACCATTTGAAATGTGAGTTAAAGCATGCGACCGACGCCGAGATTAAAGCGGTAGGCGCCCTACCCGGCTATGCGTCTCCGGTGGGCATCCGTGCCGAAAATGTGAGGATTGTCTTCGATCCTTCGGCGGCACACTCTTCCAACTTAGTCGTTGGTGCGAATGAAGTGGATTACCATTACACCGGTTTTAACTGGGAAAGAGACCTGAGTGCCCTTAAAGACAAGATCGAAATTGTAGACATCGCTTCAGCCCGAGAAGGAGACCCTTGTCCGGTCACCAAACAGCCATTGCTCATGAAGCGTGGGATCGAAGTAGGAAATATTTTTCAACTAGGCACCAAATATTCCGCATCCATGAAATGTCTGTATTCGGATCAAAATGGAAAGACTCACCCCATGATCATGGGGTGTTATGGAATCGGCGTCGGGCGGGCCATGGCTGCAGTCGTCGAGCAATCGCACGATAAGTTTGGCCCTATCTGGCCAGCCTCCATTGCCCCTTATCAAGTCCATCTCTATGGACTTAATATTCACGAAGCTCCTGTCAAAGAGGTGGCCGATAAGCTGTATGAACAGTGGACTCGCCAAGGAATGGAAGTCCTTTACGACGATCGGGGAGAAAAACCAGGGGCCGCTTTTAATGACGCCGATCTGATAGGAATTCCTCTTCGAGTGACCGTCTCTCCCAAGGCATTGGCCACGGGAGGGGTCGAATTCAAACGACGTGATTCAAAAACGGCTGAAGTGATTCCCCTAGATGCCATCACTTCGCATTTGAGTAAGCTGCTTAGCTAAGGCCTGCATTGATATTATAAGGGAATTACCTTCCTCCTGCGACACCCCCTTGATCGGCAACGGTGGAAATGCTACACCCGGAGCTCTTTTTTCAAGGAGTCGCGAATGTTGATGCTGAGGTTAGCTCTTTCTCTGGCGGTGATTGCGGTAACTGCTTTTGGAGCCCAAGCCCCCAAAGACCTTTTCCAAGTAATGGCCGAAATCGCTAACTTCTCTGATACTTTCGTGAAGCAAGATTTTCCGGACGACACCAAGCTTCGCATCCGAACAAGGCTCGCAGAGGAATTAGCACAGGATAAAGAGGCCGCCAAAGCGTTTAGAATTCAAGAGGGCTTTAAGGAAATTACGATCCATAAAATCTTTAAGGGGATGGGACGTTTCCAAGGACAACAAAAGCCATCCCCTTTCCAGCTTATCGTTTCCGTATCTTCCGAATCGCCAAAGCAGAGCAACTGGAGTTTCGTTATTGGCGAATCGATGCACACCTTTACGATAGATCTTAAAGATACTTCTTTTACTTCCCCCTTTCAGAGCGGCTTTTTACTCAAGCAAGGCCCCCACGAGAAGGATGAGATTTTTGCCGACAAGGGTGAAGATCCGTTTCCCATAAGTTACACCCGAACGCTTTTTTGGGATGAATCCCGCTCTGCATTCTATCTTTACGAAGAGCGACTGCTTAGAGCGGCCGACAGCAATCACGGCGAGGATCGCTCTAGCGCCTACTTCCTTTCCTTAGATAAGACCAAGCGAATTCCCGAGTCGTTTCATTTACAAGATAAGCAAGATCCCAATCGAGTCTTGGATTACAAGGGCACGTTTGTTAATCCCTAGTACGAAAGCGTCGCCGCGCCGACGGCCCCCCCCGGAGCAATTATGGTCACGTGGTGCCGCCCTTTTCCGGCACAACGCTCCATTAGGGCGCCTGCCGTAGATTGTCTCTCGCTGTAATTGCCCAATATTTAAAGACTATCTATCTCTGTCTTTTTTGCTCTTCGTGGCACATCCCTTGCTCTATTTCTTCAGCAGCAGTGGTTCTAATAGTTGTAGTGGGTATTAGCGGAAGCGGAAATTTTTTTTTGATTCCTTCCCAATGACTCTGAAAATGAGTCGCAAAAAATGGAGCCTTTCGACGGCCCCTATCTTGATACACCAGTACCCTGAACGAGAATCTTGCCGATGCCGTCGTCGTTCGCTCTTGGCCGCCAAGGGAAGCACCTAGCAATCCTTGGCGGTCTTTTTTTTTACTTCGCCTGTCATTAGGCTATTTTTCCTAAAGCATGGCCTTTATCTCGTTCGCCCGCTAACATTAGATAAATGAACAACATGGCATCTCGCGGTTATCTTATTCTTGCTTTATCTTTCTTCGCTGCTACCCCGGCTTTTGCTCCCCCGGTCTCCCAACGCACGCTATCCAATGCTTTTGGACTTTATTTCGCCACGACTCCCCAAGACTTTTCGGACGTCGCTAATGCACTCTACGAATACCAGCGCACCCATGACACCGCAGAGAGTCCTTATGACCTTGAACAGCTTCTAGATTTTTCCTACCGCTTTCAGAGCAAAGACATTCAAAAACGAAATATCCCACCGGAGATTAACCAACGAGTCGCAGAGATACTTTCTGACATGGCCTTTGACGCTCCGATGGGCACGGGACACAGCTTTCTTCGCCCTGCGAATTTTCGACACCATTTAGACGATACCCCTTCTGATAGCACGATAGATCGGTTTCGCTATTCCACCGATACTCTTTACGGAGTCATTGCGCGCGGCTGCAAAGATGAGACAAGTTATCGCCGTACGATAGCGAGTGCTCTACTGAGGAAAGTGTATCCGGAAACTGTGCTTTTCGATAAAGCGGACTTCATCTACCAAACACGGTTTCATAAGATTCCAGAGGAACTTTTTGCCGATACTCTTGAAGACATAGTCCGACCAGAAAACAGGGAGAACCGACAAGGCTTCTACGCGGCCCTCGAGGAGCTTCCGACCGCCCTAAGCAGCGTCAATGACATGCATCCCGCAGCGGATTACGAAACGCGAAGGCTCTCGGTGCGAGACCGACTTCGAAAAACAGACGCCGAAAGTCTGCTCGCCCCTCTGCCACGTTCCGCTAGTGAATCGGATAGATCCCGCCGAGCCCAGCAAGTTAGAAACCTACAATCGGCGATTTCCGCCATGAAAGGGACGCTGTTCCAAACGGCGGTCGACAAAGTGCGAGGGCTTTGCCTTTGGGCCACTAAAAGTGCCGCCCCTTTTTCCATCAATGTCGCTCCCGAGCCTTAAATCTCGCCGTCTTTTGCTCTCTTATTGTTAAGAAAAAGACACAATTAGCCGACACGATTTTTAGTATCCGTTTTCTGCTACCACTTCATAGGGAGATTCCATGAAATACTTAGCGTTTTTATTCGCTGCATTACAGGTTTGCCAGGTCGGCTTCGCTGGAGACTATCTTGACGCAACGTGCGCCAAAGCTTGCTCCACATCATCAAAGAGTCAACAGAAAGTGAAAGTTCGTTTCCAGCCGGTACTCAACTATTATTTTCTAGGAAACACGGCGGAAGAACTTTACGCCGCATCGGGCCCCGAAACTAATCCCAAAGCACACGGGCTAAGCCCCGCTCAATTGAAGCTTGCTCAACGAGCGGATGCCACATGCGCTTTCTATGATTCGGGGGTGGCAAACTCGGTCACGGCAGATCCGGTGCAGAACGCTCCGGCCCAACTCGTCACGGCCCAAGGACAGACTACTACCGTTCAGACCTATTTCGCCTATAATGGAGGAAACCCCACACAGATTGATGATCTAACTTGCAGCATTACATGCCATTGCCAGTAAACAGAAAGTTTATTCTAAAGGAAGGGCTGGCCGCTTCGTTTTTTGTCATACCTCTTTGTTATTTTAAGCAGCTTGATGATTATTTCATCACAACGAAGTGGGCCGCCTTCCTTGTCGGTTCTTTTTTCCTCATCCTTCTCTCCCGCCCAAGACAGTTTCCCTTCTCCAAATTTTCAGGATGGATATTTTCTTTAGCTATCGCCTATTTTTCTTTGAAGTGTCTTCTTTTTTGGCCGATCCCTTACTGGTTTAGCCTTACGTTCGCGTATGCACTATTGGCCTATACCGCACTTTTTACCGAAGTCTTAGCCACCGAAGAACAAGAGTTAGGTAAACGTATCTCTCAGTACATTAGGGCCGCAACCTTAGTCCTTTTAGTCCACGGACTGTTCCAAATTCTAAGAAAAGACTTTCTCTTTCCCGAACTCGTTCCCGACGGGATCCGTCCTTTTTCTTTCTTTGGTAATCCTAACTTTACCGCGGAATTCTTAGGGGTCTCGCTCATCGTCCAATACTTTTCCCTGAAAGAGCTTAAATCCCAAGTTTCCCGGTTACCGGCTTTTCGTTCATTGATGTTCGTATGGACCGCCCTCTATGTCGTTCTTCTCTTTGGACGAGGGATTTGGGTGGGAATGGCGATAGTAGCGCTGATGGAGTGGGCCAAGTCCTCTCGGCTTAGCATTAATTTTAAAAAATTTAGTTTTCTTTTGACGGGTGTTCTACTTTTGATTCTCCTTTTGCCAGGGCACTCATCGGGAGATCTCTTCCGCCTTTTCCACGGTAAATGGCTAGACACCTTCGGACGGGCTCCTCTTTGGCTAAATAGTCTGGCCCTTACTAAAGCACACCCCTGGGGTGTCGGCCCGAACCAATTCGGCTTCGCTTATGTTCCCTTTTCCAATGCAGTTCTCCACGACGGAACAGATCTACAAACGACCCTAATGACCTCTCCCCACAATGAGCTGCTTCATTTGGCTATCGAGTACGGATGGGATGTCGTTGGGATTTTCTTACTCTCAGTGCTGTTTCTTATCTATCGGGCTCAAAAAGATCGTAGCCCCTACCGCATTATAAATTCGTGGAGGAAAACGCTTCAGTACTCGGCAATCGTGCTGGGAATCGATTCGCTTTTCAATCCCACTTTCTCGAACCCCTTTTGCGTCTTATGGTGTGTTTATGTGGCAACTGCTTTACTTCCTCATAGCTGTTCCCCCGCCCTACCCAGTAAGTTCCTCCGATGGGGAGCTAGCTTCGCTGCCCTGGTTCTGTTCCTGACCATTCCTGGATGGATTGGTGTCCGGTGGATAGAAGCCAATGCCATCAATCATATCCCGAAGAATCAGTGGGCTTGCAGGCTTTTTCCTTCAGAACCGTTGCCTTGCATTAGAGTAGCCCGAAGCTATCTGGATTTTGGTAACGCATCACAGGGGAAGAAGAGTTTGGAGACTTTACTGCGACACCATCCGTATTATTTCCCGGCTCAGAAGTACTTAATCTATTCTCTATTCGCCCTAGGTGACAAAAAGCCGGCTTGCCAGTCACTGATCCGCTACGACGCCCTATTCTCAAATCAGAGCCAAGTTCACAAAGCGGTGTCAGTGCTTTGTGAAAGCCCGGGCGACCCTTTGGAGAAAAATCGCCCCCTATTAACCTCGAGCCAGGGACGACAGGATTCATAGGCGAGAGCCGCCATCACGATGGCCGTTCCTGTGGCCAAAGCATAGATGACATAGACCATCATCGAGACCGTATCGACGGGAATCACGATCTGAGTCGCAAAGAACGCCAGAAAGGGAAACGCCACCATCGTCTCGTACCAGACTCCGATCCAACCCGCGATGGCAATGACCACTCCGAACACGATCGCTGCCGTGGCAATTCCCGCGATTCCAAAGCCTATATAGGACTCAGCCAGAAAGTGAACTCCAATGGAGGTAGAGTTATCAGTTCCTTCCAAATAGCCAAACTCTTTCCCGAAATGGTTCCAGAGCCGGCTCGAAGCCTTTTCGGGAGAAAGAAATCGCGGTACCAATCGCTTTCCCATTCCCGAATAAACGGTGAGTCCCTGGTACGGAGCTTTACCTGGAATTCTTCCCACCGTTTTTTCCAAAGAATCGTTAGCCGGACGCTGAATAGTTAATAGCATCGCGTGCACCAAAGGGTGGTATCCGCTAGATTCCGCCTTTTGATCTAAAGCCATCTTCTGAACAAACAGCATCGCCAGGATCTTCACATGATTTTGAAGGCCGTCTACCTGGTGGTGTTGGAGATAGCTTCGATATTCCGCTTTCACCACGTGCTGAAAGCACATAACGGAAAAGAGCAGGCAAAAAAGTAGCAAATGGCGGCGAGAAAATTTCAGCATCAATCTAAAGACCGTAAAAATACACAGAGCGTGGGCGAGACCAAGAGTAGCAGAACGCACGCTAGCCGCTGAAACACTCGCTAAGATAATAAGCAGTATTGTAGAATCAAGCCAACGAGTCTCTTTGGGCATTTCCGCGAAGAGCAACGTAAAGAGTAGCAACGCTTCGAGCCTTAGTCTCCATGGCGCCCAAAATTCACTTCCCGGAAGCACACACAACAGAACAAAAAAACAAAGAATAACGGACTTGATCACCGGAGATAGCTTTAAGAGTTTGAAGTCATTTTTCTTTTCTTGCGGAGAGGGTAAGTAGCGGCAGGCCAAGCGGTAGCTCGCCGTAATCAAGAGAAAGCAAAGTATGAGTAAAAATGACTCAGTTTTAGCGTTTTGCCAATTCACCGCTTCCAAGGGAAAAAACAAACGGACCCAACGATGAATGAGAAAAACAGGGACGAACCCTATTACCACGTAGGTAAGTAAGGTAACTTTTTTCTCTTTAAGAGAAAGCCAACCGACCAGTCCCAGCACTACCGTTAATAACACCGTATCCATACGTCGTTCACCGAGTTTTGAGGTATCCGGTGATTATAGCAAAGTAAAGGTCGTGTCGCACGCTCGGTCATTGCTAGGAGCCAGGCGACCTGGCAATGACAGCCTTTGCGAAGACAGGGCCTTTTACCTTCGGGTATTTCCCAATGCGATAAGGATAAGTAGCAAGATGATCACCGCTACGATAAGAATCTTTATGAGAAGCCACCAGTCGAAACTTCCCTTCTTCCTGGCTTGCTCCTCTTCCACGTGCTTAACCCCTTCCAACTGAGCGCGGTGGGCGGACTCTCCACTGGAAGCTTTTTCATTGTCTTCTTTCTGTTTCTCGGCCTTTTTCTTCGCTCCCCCTTCTTCTATCGTCTCCTCCTCAGCCCCATTGCCGGAGCCGAATCGGCCCCCGCCATTGCCATACATCTGTTCGTCGCCCTTTCCGCCCTGTCCTCCACCACCTTGTCCCGAACTACCCCCTTTTTTGCCGGAACCATCAAAGAAGCCGCCGTCCAATGAGCCATCCCCACTTGCCGCACCGCCAGCACCGCCAGCACCACCGCCGCCGCCCCCTCCGCCACCCACGGTAATGGTTCCAGGGCCGTTTACCTTTCCTACCGCCTTTAAATTGGGAGGCCCCTTGGGATTGGGCTGATTAATATTTCCCACGGGTTTGATATCCCCCGGAGTCGCGACATTGGGATCGGCGAAATCCTTAACGCTCGAGAGCTCTTTGTCTCCCCCGGTCTCGCCTTGCTGCTCTTGGCTAAACCAGGCATTGGGGACACTCTGTTTTCGATCTTGCGCCAGAAAGCTCACCAAATTTTGACGCTGGCCCATGAGATTATCGTTAACGGGCCCCAGAATAAATTTACTCGCGATGGGAAAGGCGACCCCTGCCACAACAGCGGTAATCATGATGTAGTCCATCATCGTGGCGCCACGACGATCTGACATGAGCCGGCGGACGAATTTTCGCTTGGTGATTTTCACAAGGTTTCGGGCGGGGACTGGAAAGTGTCCAAAAGACATACAGCCCTCTTGGCAGCCCTCTTTCGGCACTGCTCTAACTAGCGCAGTGCTGCAACGAGCTTCTGTTGTATTTTACCAAATTCTCCGTTGGACATCACTAGGACGGTATCGCCAGGGCTCTTGTGCTTGACGACATAATCGACAATAGCGTCGGTATTCTCGAAGCATTGCGCGCTCTTGCCCTGAGATTTCAGTGCGCTGACTAACGTATCGACCGAGAACCTTTCAGCATCATTCAGGTCCTGGCTGCGGTAAGGAGACGCTAGGAGAATCTCACTCGCCCCTTCGAATGCCTTGGCGTATTCTTCCTGGTGAACGTTGCGGCGGGCCGTCGCCGATCGAGGCTCAAAAAGCGCCCACAATTTTCCGGTACTAAAACGGCGTCTCACCGCTTTAACGGTCGCCGCAACTTCGGTTGGGTGGTGAGCAAAGTCATCCACGATTCGTACAGGCTCCATGGCAAGCACCTGCTGACGTCTGACAGCGCCCGTAAATTTTTCTACTAACGGCCGCACCTTTTCTAGTGGAATGCCCAAATTGACGGCGCACACGATTCCCGAAATCAGGTTCATTAAGTTATGCTCGCCAAAGAGCGGCGTCTTAAAGGTTCCGGCACTGCGGTTCTTGTAAATGATCTCAAACGTGAAGCCATGAATGTCTTCTTCGACGGCTCCTAGCTTCCACATCGCACCACTTCCGTGGCCAAAGGTCTGAACCGGACACAGGGCCAAAGATATAATTTCCATCACCACCGGGTCATCATAGCGCGCGACAAAAAGACCATCTCCCGGGAGTAACGCTACTAACTTTTCAAAGGAGGATTTTACATGTGCTAAATCTTTGTAGATGTCGGCATGATCAAACTCGATACTGGAGATGACAGCTATCTGCGGATAGTAGTGAAGAAACTTTGGCCCCTTATCGAAAAAAGCCGAGTCATACTCATCCCCTTCCACGACGCAGATATCCGATTTCGTGATCAAACATCCTGACGGCAGATCATTGGGCACGCCCCCTATCAGATAACTGGGATTAAGTCCTAGCCCGCTCAATAAGAATGAGATCCAACTCGTCGTGGTGGTCTTACCATGAGTTCCGGCACAAACAATGGAACGCTTATCGTCGATAAGAAACGTTCTGACGGCTTCGGGGAAGGAGAGAAACTTGGTTCCTTTTTTTATCCATGCCGAGGCTTCGGGATTGTCTTTTCTGACGACATTTCCGATGACGACCAGATCCGGATCGACTTTAGAAATATTTTCCGCCTGAAAGCCTTCGAGTAAGGTGATGTTGGCTTTGGCGAGTACACTTTTCATCGGCTCGTACAAAGCATTATCACTTCCGCTGACCTCAAAACCGGCGGCTCTAAGTGCCGTGGCGAAGCTCCCCATCCCCACCCCTCCTATGCCCACGAAATGGACTTTCCGAGGATTTAACTCTTCCATGACTGTCTCCACTGTTCTGCAATCGCGTTATGTAATAAAGGACGAAAAGCTCTTATTCTTTCATCGTAGCGGGAGGGATGCACTCGGTTCGAAAAAAAGATAACGAACCCTTCTTTTTCCGGATCGATCCAGATCGAGCAACCCGGATAGCCCAGATGGCCAAAACTGCGTGGCGAAAATTGTGATCCCGCTGAAGATCCTTCGGCGGATTTAGTGTCCCATCCCAAGGCCCAACTGCTCTGGGGAACTGTTTCCCGACGCTTGGTAAACTTCAAAGCCGTCTTCTCGTCTAACCACTCCGACTTGCCCTTTACGGCTTTGAGCCATTCCTGACAGAAAGGGGCTAGGGCACGCGCCGTAGAGAATAGTCCCGCATGAGAGAGTGTCCCCAATTGACGCGCATTCTCATCAAAGACCTCTCCTTGAAGAGGCCTTTGCTTTTTAATGCAATATTCGGTGGCCGCAATATTTTGCCCCCTTACCGGCCCCGGCAGGGTTTCCGTCATCTTAAGCTTCTGCCGTACCTCGCCTTCAAAAGCCTTATCCAAACGGGGAAAGCGGCTCTGCAACACAAGCCCTAGTAACAAAATATTAAGATCGCTATAGATGGCTTTTTCTCCCGGGGAACATGCTTGAAGTTCCGCCGCTCGACGAGAAAACCACGCTTCTAGCTTCGAAGGCCCCTCGTCTTTCCCTAACTCTTCATGGATGGGGTGCCACCACTTTAGTCCCGAACTATGAGAAAGCAGATCGACCAGCTGAATTTTTCCCAACCAAGTCGGTTTCAACGAGGGCAAATAACTGTCCACCGTGTTTTCCAAGGTAAACTCACCTCGGGACACCGCCCGAGCGAGCACAGAGGTGGTAACCACGACTTTGGTCAAAGAACCGATATCAAAGAGAGTCGACTCATTTACAGCAACCGAATGGGGCCAATAACTCGTCTGGCCGCCGGTAAACTCGGTTTGGCTCCCCCTCGCTTCGGCATAAAGTTGATATCCCGAAAAAAGAAATCGGGATCTCGCTTCTTCTAAGAGTTTCTTGATGGTGTGCGAAACCAAATTCCAACCCTTTCCAGTGCCTTCCTGCGATAGTGGGTAAATCCCTACGTAAGGAGGGTTAGTCGGCCACGATGACTCGGCGAAGCGCCGAAGGGGCTGCTAATGTCTTTGGCCCTTTCATGATTGGCATCCCCGTCAAAAGCTCAAACGCATACAGATTGCCAAAGTTGCTCATGACATAAAACCATCCGTCGGGCTGGGCCTCGGCAGCGGCAAGACTTCCTGAACCCAATCCTTTGGTGGCGACAACTTTACCCGTTTCGCTGTCTAGAACATAAACCGGATCGCTAGACGTTGTGATAATAAGGTACTTCCCCGCCCTAACCGGGGTCGACCCGACTCCGCCTTGGAATGGAGTTTTCCAAATCACTTCACCGTTGTTTTTGTCCAAGCAGTAAAAACTGCCATTTAGCCCTGAAAAGTATAGCCTATCGTTTTCCACCAGAAAGCCGCCGTAGCTTCCCACACGAAACACCCACTTGGTCTCCCCCGTCAGTCTATCCAGACTATAGAGATTTCCGTCGAAAGTCGCCGCAATCACACGGTTCTGGTCTACTTCGGGCCGCATATCGATATCATAAAACCGGTCGTGAGATCGCAGTCGTTGCGTCCATAGCAATTTTCCTTTTCCGATGGTCAACGCCACCAATGAGCCGTCAGAAAAACCGTAAAAGACTTCAGTTCCGAAAACAGCGGGAGTCGAGGTTCCTCGAATCGTCATCTTTTCGTCCCCTCGACGAGAGAAATGCCAGATCTCTTTTCCGGTCTCTTCATCTAAAGCGTAAAGTTCATCACTCGAGGTTCCGGCCAAAACCCTTTCGTGGGCTACCACAGGAGGCGACAGCCATTCGGATTGGCCTTTGAAGGTCCAGGCTACCGATCCATCTCTGGAATTAAGAGCGTAAAGATTTCCCTGATTATCACCTACATAAAGTTTGGCTCGAGCATAGGAGAAGGCACCATCAACGGTCGCATGGCTGGGAATGGTCATGGACCACAGTACGTAACCCTCCGTGCGATGAAGAGCCGTTACCTTACCCGTGGAGTTAGTAAAATAAAGAATATCTCCCACGATGATAGGCCTAGTTCTTTCTTGCGGAGATAATTCGTAATAAAGAGGGCCGTCGCTAATAGCCCATCTGGGGACTGCCAGCACTCCGGAATTGGCTTCCGTTTTCTTGGCGGAAGGCTTGGTAGTAGGAGTTGGAGCTTCGGTCATCGCTCCCATCGCAGAATCTCCCGTTTTCCCGTCACTTCCCAAATTCTGGGTGTCCAAAGCGGGTTGAGGAGGCGTTGAGCTGCAGCCGGAAAGCACAAATAACAATAGGCCTACGAATATAGGGCAGCGGGGAAGCGAAAAACGCACGGGGTATGATTTCATTAATTCCTAGGTCCTTTTAATTATGAAGTTTGGTCCTTAAACAACGGACTCTGCAAACGACGCAATAGATTCTTCGCGGTCTTAGCAAACTCGGTATCGGCCAGATCGGAAGCGACTTTGTTATAAGTCTCGACCGCCTTAGGAATTTCATTCTTCAATTCGTAGACACGCCCGACACCTAGAAGTGCCAGCCCCTTACCGTAACCAGTTATTTCACTGCTACTGCGGTAATCCGCCAAAGCTTCGTCGTATTTCTTGCCCACCTCGTAAGCGCCTCCGCGATCAATGAGCACCAACTGCTTTTCGTTAGGGCCCAGGCCCGAATATTTTAGGGCATTCGTATACCACTCGACGGCCTCAGCAGAACTCTTAGAAGGATCCCCGTTGGGCTTGGAAGCCTCCTTTTTCGCATCGTCGTAAGCATGATCGGCGATAGCCAAAGCCGCAAAGTAGGTCGGCCGACTAGAACGATAATGGCCGTAAACCGATTTAAGTTCGGGGAATCGCTTCTCTACGGGGTATCTATCGGCCGTGATATAGGCCTGCCATGCTTTATCTTCGTGGTGTTCGACCCAGAGTGAGTAGCCATAGTAACCGATACCGGAAAGCAGACAGAGTCCGAGTACGGCAAAGACGATGTTTCGTTGATCGCTTAGCTCGTCTATAAAGTGCCTTCCCTTGACGACGAATTGATCGGGGTTTTTTAGCGCTTTCCGATCGATTTTAGGCGGCTTGCTCAAAGTCAGACTCCTTCTCGAGTTTCTAGAGATAGCTCCTTTTGAAACTCCCTATGTTTCAAGGTATTTGACAAACCGTTACCCTATCAAAATTCCCGATGATGTCAAAAAGACATCTGCGTGCTAAACGGGGAGCAGAAGCACAGGGAAGTTGTAACGAGCGCTAGCGCCGGCGCGACTTAAAGCTTTGCTTGCGACTCCCGCAGCAAGGGCGCGTTGATGCTCCCTGGAACATAATTTTCTCTCTTCTTCTCGATACGCTTGGTACGTCGATGTGAGGGCTACAGTTTCATACGCAGAACCTAGGGCCGACTCAAGTATGGACGCCATGTCAAAACCAAGAAGCTTCATTTTCTAGTTCAGCCCCACGGGCTAGCTTGTGGTACATTAAACCGATTTTTAAATGAGAGGGTTTGGCATGAAGACTTTTTTTTCCACTTCGGCGGTGATGACGGCAACTCTGTTCGGTCTGTTTTTCTCGCCTCCGGCCCAGGCGGTTCATCTAGAAGGAAGAACGGGATTTGGAATTACTCTCCACGATTTCGACATGACTCCTGCCATCTCGGTCCGTTACCACATGACCAACTACCAGTCGGTGGTATTGCTAGCGGGATTTAACACGGACCCCGACAAGCGAGCGCTAGTACTTGGTGGAAAACTTTATCAAAACGCTCACTTAGAGGAGAATATGAACTTCTATGTAGGGGTGGGCGGCTTTCTGATTCAGGACAAAGGTGGTTACCCGACGGTTTCCACGGGGGTCGAGTTCTCAGGCTTTTTTGGATCTGAGTTTTTCTTCAAAGGGCTACCCAATCTAGGGGTCATGTTCGAAACGGGGTTAGCAGTCAGAACCGTACGCCAGGTCTCTGTCGCAACCTTGGGCAATGGCTTTTTAGGTGCCGCAATTCACTATTATTTCTAACGCGCACCACCAGAATACACAGCCCTGTCCAACACCTACACATCGACCCCGCGAGTCGGACGGGGTATAATGTTTAGGTCGCCGCAATCAAGACGAAGCTTTACCAAAAACCCATTTCCTAAGAGCGAATCATGAGAATGAATCGACACCTTTATGCTGTCGTCATCCTAGCGACCATACTCGTCGCGATGATGTCCCACAAAGCGGTGGCTGAAAGTCAAAACGAGGATTACCAGGGCATTACCGATCCCTTTGGCGATCCCTCTCAGTATGAATTCGCTGAAGATGAAAAAGAGGACAAAGAGTTTTTTCATTTGGGACGGTTTTTGATGTTTGGGATTGATGTCGGTGTGGGGTTATTTACGGGAGGGTTGGGCTCAACCAATACGCCTGCCTTCTATGCCGGAGCCCACTTCATCTATTTTTTCGATCGCTCCTTCGCATTAGAAATAGCAGGCCACTTCGGTTCCGATGTTGACACTCCAAAGTCGAGCTCAGGGAACGGAGGAACTATCAATACCACCCTAATCCCTATCACTTTGGGATTTCGTTACTACTTCAATACCGCAGACGCACCCCGAGCGGTAGCCATTGCCAACCCCTATCTTGGTCTTGGAGCTGGCATTTACTTAAGGAGTCAAGAACCTAGCAGTGCGTCCTCTTATAATGAGCCCTCGTCAACCACATCGAGCTTTGGAGCATACGGCGCCGGTGGCATCGAATTTTTGATCTATCGAAAACATATCTATCTTGGAATCGACGCTCGTTACCACCTTGTATTTTTCGCTCCTGACCTTACTACCAGCGTTAACGGGGGACCCACCGCGATACCTGGCTCGCGAAGCGGGAATTACTTCACCACCACGGCAAGCATTACTTATAATTTTTAGGTATCGAAGGATAGGGGGAAAGGTGCCCGTCGACTTTCGGGACCTTTTACTCTGGCTTGCACTTTGCTTAGGCAAAGGAGATGCCACGCAACAGACTCATCCTCGATAGCGCTTCCGCCTTCCACGTCACGGCTAGATCCAACAATAAGGACTGGTTCTACTTGTCGATAGACAACTGCTGGACAATTTTCTCGGATGTCCTAAGTCGCATTTCCGGACTCTACGAGGTCGAATTTCATGCTCTTGTTTTGATGTCGAATCACTTTCATCTAATCTTATCTTCACGAGCTGGGAATATCTCATACCCCATGCGCTACCTAATGACAGAGGTAAGCCGGGCGATCAACCGAGAAACAGGTCGTTTAAATCATGTCTTCGGAAATCGTTACAAGTGGTCAATCTTAAGAAATTCGGTGGATTATGCCTACGTCTACAAATACGTCCTTCGCAATCCAGTAAGAGCTGGTCTCGTAGAGTCAGTAGAAAAATATGAATATAGCAGCCTCTCTCGATTGATGATTCCTCGGCTTTCTTTTCCGGTCGTGGAAAACAGCCTCGGGTTGTGGAGTCTCATCCCCAAAGCTATCAGTGATCGGCTCGAATGGCTAAATGTTCCTACGTCTAAAGAAGAGGAAGCATTGGTCAAACGGGGGCTAAACCATTTTAATTTCAAACTCCCTTCGGGAAACTCCTACCGACATCAGTTGAAACGTTTGCGTCTTTCGTATGGAGTAGAAAGGTCCTGAAAGTCGACGGGCACCTTTCAAACATCAGTTGAAACGTTTGCGTCTTTCGTATGGAGTAGAAAGGTCCTGAAAGTCGACGGGCACCTTTCAATTACATCTTAAAAATTAGACTCCAAAGTACTACGAAAACCGCGAGCCCCACCCGGTACCAGGCGAATACCTTAAAATCCGCATTCCTTAAGTACTGAAGCAAGAAGTGGATACTTCCCACGCCAAAAATAAGTGAGCCCAAGAATCCCGCCGCTAAATACGTCGGAGGTACGGTAATCACTGTGTCGGTTGCAAATTTCTTGAACTCAAACAGACACGCCCCCAACGTGATGGGAAAGGACAGCAAAAACGAAAAACGGGCCGCCGATTCTCTGGTAAAACCGCGCCAGCGGGCCATCATCATGGTGGATCCCGAACGGGAGATGCCAGGAATTACTGCGAAGGCCTGGGCGATACCTATCAGCACCGCATCCCACATCTTGATCTCTTCCGTGTTCTTAAGAGCCGGATACTTGCCGTCCACCCAATACAGAAAAAAGCCTAGCGACGCTAATGTAATCGATATCAACAAGGGGGCGCGAAAAAGAGTTTCGGCCTGGTCATGAAATAAAAATCCGGCGACAGCTCCCGGGATCGTCGCCATGACCAGCAACCAAAACAGAGATCGGTCTCTATCGAATCCGATTTTACGCTCGAGAATACTTTGTAGTCCCGCCATCCCAATGCGCCACCAGTCTTGGAAAAAGTAGCCGAAGATGGCGACCAAAGTTCCTAAGTGCAAGAAGACATCAAAAGCTAACCCCGGATCTTTCCAATGAAGGAGCCAGGGGATGAGAATGAGATGAGCACTACTACTGACTGGCAAAAACTCGGTGACGCCTTGGACGATGCCAAGGATGAGACTGTGAAGCGTATCCATGCCGAATGTCCTTGGGGTGGATTTTCTATTGCGCCCACATCAGGGCTTTCACCGAATTATAATGTTCTAGCAGGCCTTTCAAAAGCTGAAGATTGACGGCCGGGACTTTATTTCCCCCGGCTCCCTCCATATCCACCGCCATGGTCAAAGAGTTCAAGATCGCTTCTTCCGTCGTCTCGATGACCGCCTTATAGGCAAAGTCCAGGAAGGTATCCAAAACCATGCTGAACTGGACAATGGGACCCGAGGGCTGCCTTGGGATGACATTGGCCGTGGAAAATCCAATGATGATTTCGCCACTGCTGTGGGCCCCGTAACTTCCCACCCGTCCGATTCCCAGTGCTGCGCGGCGGCAAATTCGATTCATCTGAATTGCGGTGAGCGGCATGTCGGTCCCCACCACAACGATGATCGATCCGTAACTGGAAGTTCTACGCTGATACGTCCCTTGAGCCCTGGCAAGAACTCGCCCGATAGGATAACCGTCCATTCGCAAGTGTTCCATCACACCAAAATTGCTTAAAACCAGCACTCCGAAAGTAAAGCTTTGGCTACCCATCGGAACGATACGACTGGCGGTACCAATGCCGCCTTTAAAATCACAACAGATCATCCCAGTCCCGGCACCCACAGCCCCTTCTTCCACGACTCCGTCCTTCGCGGAATCAAGTGCCGTAAAGACATGTTGAGGCTTGATATGAAGCCCCACGGCGTCATTGAGATAACTATCGTCACATTCGCCGACGACAGGAATAATCACTTCTTGATAGTCTCGGATCTCAGGATATTTTTGCGCCATCCATTTAATGACACTGTCGCTGACCCTTCCCACCGAAAGGGTGTTGGTAAGGGCAATGGGGGTCTCGATAAGTCCCCATTCCGAAACCTGCGTAAAGCCCGCGACCTCTCCCGCTCCACTTAAGATGAACCCCCCGCTGACAAGCTTGCGGTTATAAATATCGTCATTAGGAACGATGACCGTAACCCCGGTTCGTACGGGCCCGTTGCCCGGTTTTCTCCGTCCTGAGCCCTCGATCAAAGTAGAATGGCCGACACGGACGCCCGGAACGTCGGTGATGGCATTATTAGGGCCCGGCGCATATTCGCCTATGGTCAGCCCCAACTCACGCAGCCGGCACCGCTTCTTACCCTCTTCTCGATATCGTTCGTACAGATTGCTCATTCGAAAAACACCTTTAGTAGCAGGGAACTTGAAAAACGACGGCCCGTCAAACCGGCCGCATGCGGCTGATATTGCGCCACCGTTGGATCGCTGGCGTCAGGATACGCTTGATGAGACTCTCAAAACTCATTCCCGAACGTTCCGCCATGATCGTCAGATCGCTAAATCCAGGAGTTAACCCTGGTAAAGGATTAATTTCCAAGAAGTAGATGTTGCCCTTCGGATCCAATCTAAAATCGATGCGGGCAATATCCCGGCATCCCAAAGACCGAAATACTTTCTTCGCAAAGTTAGAGATCTTGCGATCCATATCTCGTCCCAGACTTACGGGACAGACCACATTGAAGAGAGGATTATCCGTGGGTGCTGCCTGCTGCTTGGCCTCGAACGAATAAACCGGATACCGCCCTGCCGCCTCTTTGAATTCGATCTGAAGTGGGCCCAACAGCTTTAACGTTCCGTTGCCCAATACCCCTATGGTGTACTCGCCCCCTTCGATATACTCCTCACAAAGTACCGGCGATTGAAACTTCTTCCACAGCCCCTGGGCCATTTCGGCCAACTCTTCGGGGGTCGTAGCCACCGATTTTCCGTCGATCCCTTTGGAAGTGCCTTCGTGGTTAGGCTTTACAATGACCGGATACCGAAGGCCCGCTTCTGCCGTCTTAACTAAAATCTGCCCCGTCCCCTGATAGAGATAGTAATTGGGGGTCAAGATGGCGTCTTGGCTTAAGAGCTTTTTGGTAATCGCTTTATCCAAAGTGATGGCCAAACAGGTCGCGTCACTCCCGGTATGTTCAATCGAAAGCAAATCACAAATGGCCGGAACCTGCGCTTCCCGCGCTCGCTTATTGGAGCCTTCGGCGATGTTAAAAACGACATCGATACGATGTTCTTTTAGATTCTCCGAAAGGGTCTTGGTGGCCTCCACGGGAAAGACCTGACAGCCAAATTTCTCGATCGTTTCAAGAAGCGTGTCGATAGTACTTTGCGAATCGAACTCCGCCTCTTGTTCGTAACCGGGATCTCCGGAATGCTTGCGCTTTAGGTTGTAAACCAAAGCGACTCGCGGGTTTTTAGTCGTGAGCAAACGCCGAGGGGCCTTGCTCTCTTTTCCGTTAAGCTTAAGGCGTGCGACCGCCGCATCCAGCATTTTTAAGATCGTTTGATTGTAATCCAGTCCCAAACGCCTAGTGGTTTCAAACACTCCCGCACCGGGTTGAAGGCTGGGCAGAGCATTAAGCTCCAAGAAATAGACCTCACCGTCGGGAGTTACGCGAAAGTCGGCGCGGGCAAAATCCAACACTCCGACGGCAGGAATAATACGTTTCATCATCTCGATGAGAGAGGCCCGAATATTGGGTTCTATATTGGCCGGACAGCGCACGGAAACGGAGTCGTCCAGATCATTTTTAAGCTCGTAACTATAAACGGTACTGCTTTCGGCGGCTCCTTTTGGGGAGCAAGCCACGGATGAAAAGACATACTCCAAGGGCTCCAAAACGCCGTGCTCGCCCAGTCCTGCCAGATAGGGGATGGAGACATCTTTCCCCGGAATAAAGCGTTCGACCAGAATGCCTTGAGGGAATAGCTTCAGACACTCAGTTCCATACGCCAAGAGCTCTTCGGCGTCGCGACAATGAGACCGTTCGGTGATGCCTTTGCTCGATCCTTCATAATTGGGCTTTACAAAGGCAGGGTAGACCATCTCGCGCGCGATACTTTGCAGTTCGTCCAGGGCATTAACAAAATAGCCCTCCACCACGGGAACTTTGCGGCTAGCTACCATCTGTTTGGTCAAGAACTTATCTAAGGTGAGAAAACAGCCGTACGGCCCTGACCCCACATACGGGATTTGCAACTGCTCAAATAGGGTCGGACCCAAGCTCTCTCGTCCAATTCCGTAGTACCCTTCGGCGGTATTGAAAATAATGTCAGGCCTGACTTCGGAAAGCCGACCGAGCCAGGAACTGACTCCGCCGCCCGCCCCATCCAGCGACATCTCAACGTCATAAACCTCATGACCTCCCGAAGCCAACGCTTGGTGGATGGCTTGAATGGTCAGGGGAGTATCGAATTCGGCCTGTTCTATAGTGGAATTGGTTTTACGGTTAAATACGAAAGCTATTTTCACGGTGTCTTTGTTGCCCCTTCCAAAGGATCCAGTAAGAAAACTAGATACCGCCCGATTCTAATCCAAACTGGAATGACGGAGCGAGATCTTTTTCACTTTTTCCCTCAACTTTGGGTCGCTCTCTCCGTTCGGGGTCCTAAAGGACACCCAACCTTCACTCTAGCCTAAAATTAAGCTTGTGCCGCATCGGCGTTTCCTTTATTAAATTGCGCATGTCGCTAGTCTTGACCGGTGTCTCCAAAATTTTTGGAGCTGGAGGGTTTGAACTCCAGCCTCTCGATTTGACCATCCAACCTGGAGAGTTTTTCTCTCTGCTTGGCCCTAGCGGCTGCGGCAAGACAACGGTGTTAAGACTGATAGGCGGCTTTGAAAGCCCCACTTGCGGAAAGATCTCGCTTCGAGACACTGACATCACGCGCCTTCCGCCCCATAAGCGCAACGTTCATACGGTGTTTCAGCGGTATGCGCTATTTCCCCATCTCAATGTCTTCGACAATGTCGCTTTTAGTCTGCGTCTTAAGAAAACGGCACCGGCCGAGGTCAAAACTCGGGTTCAAGACGCCCTTAAGCTTGTGGAGATTGAGCCTCTGGCGGATCGCAAAATCCACCAACTAAGCGGCGGACAATCGCAGCGCGTGGCCCTTGCCCGAGCTTTAGTAAACCATCCTGAGATTTTGCTGCTCGATGAGCCTTTATCCGCTTTGGACCCGGCACTTCGAGTCCGCATGCGGGAGGAGCTCAAAGTCCTTTGTCGAAAGGTGGGAGCCACCTTTCTCTTAGTAACGCACGATCAAGAGGAGGCCCTTCAGCTCTCCGATCGCATTGCGGTTATGAAAGATGGCCGTTGCCTTCAAGTCGGGACCCCCAAAGCTATTTACGAAGACCCCGTCGACCCTTTCGTCGCAAGCTTTATAGGACCGGTAAATAAGATCTCCGGGCAAATTGTGGAGGAGACCTCCGAGCAATACGCTTTGGACTCCGCCCTGGGTCACTTTAAGATTAAGAAAAACGGAAAAGCCCCCGGAAAATCGGTTTCAATGGTCTTAAGGCCTGAGAAAATGAGGCTCCTCCGGCAAAAGACTCAGGCCGAGAACTTGGTCGAAGGGCAGGTATCCGACCTTATCTATTTGGGATCTCGCACCGAATATGCCGTTCGCATTCAGGAATCGATTTTTAAAGTGTTTGAGCAAGAGCAGGAGCGCTCCAAGAAGCGCCTTCTTAATGTTGGCGACAAAGTCTATCTGACCTGGAAGACCGAAGACGCCATGGTGCTCGAGGCGGATCGTGACCATTAGAGCGCGCGCCACTACGCTATATCAATCGGCAAGCGCCCACCGAACCGCCTGGTACTTTAAGCCTTTCGTCCTGGTAAGTGAAAAGGTGCGCAAGGCCTACCACTGGCTGCCCTCCTCCGCTTGGGTTTTCGTCCTTTGGCTTTCCCTGCTAACGCTATTGCCCTTCTTCATCATTCTGTTCATTAGCTTCATGACCCGGGGACCGGAGGGGACGGTTATCTACACCCCGACACTCGCAAATTACAGCCGCTGCTTTCAGTGGCTTTATGTGCAAGTGGCTGCAAAGACGGTCCTGTTGGCTTCGGGAGCCACTTTAAGTTGCTTACTCGTGGGATTTCCCGTTGCCTATTACTTGGCCCGAGCGCAAGGAGCCAAACGACAGTTTGGACTGATTCTGCTATTCATCCCTTTTTGGACAAATTTTATTTTGCGCATTCACGGCATTGTCTCTTTGCTGGGAAATCACGGATTGTTGAACCAGGTGCTGCTTAATTTCGGAATCATCCATCAACCGCTTGAAATTTTGTATACCCGCTTGGGCGTCTACCTCGGCCTGGTTTATAACTACCTCCCTTTTTTGGTTGTACCCATCTTCTCGGCGTTGGAAAAGTTTGACGGGACATTGCGAGAGGCCTCTTTCGATTTGGGAGCCAATCGCATCCAAACTTTTTGGCGGGTTTTAGTCCCTAACATTAAGGAAGGGGTCGTCATCGGAAGCCTCTTTGTTTTTATTCCCATGATGGGTGAATACGTGATCCCAGACCTTCTGGGCGGGGCAAAGGAAAATTTTCTCGGTAAAGTGATGGTGGGGCAATTCTATGAAATGAACGACTGGCCCTTTGGATCTGCGATCGCTGGAATGCTCTCCTTTTTGCTGCTCATCGCTTTAGTCCTCCAGGCTAGAGGAATGCAAAGTATTAAGCGCTTCATGCCGGAAAGATTGTATGAGTAAGGTCCATGACTAATACCCGTCCGATGAAAAATCCTTTAGTCACGTTTATCTTTTTCACGGCCATCTTTTTTCTCTATTTGCCGTTGGCATACCTTATTTTTCAGGCCTTTCTCATCAATCCCAACCAGTGGAATGGCGGTTTCACCCTGCATTGGATCATTAAGCTTTTTCAAAGCGATTCGCTTTGGGACCCCTTGCTCACTAGCCTTAGGATCGGCATCTGCTCGGCCTCTCTTTCGGTAATCGTCGGAACCTTTGGTGCGGTTGGGTTAAATCGCGTCCGAGCGACACTTCCCGTCGGATTGCAGGCTCTTATCATGTTGCCCATTCTGCTTCCCGAAGTGATTACGGGCCTTTCTCTGCTACTCTTTTTTCTTTTGCTCAAAGCGTGGCTTGGAATCTTCTCTTTGGGCTTTATGACGATTACCATCGCACATGCCAGTTTCTCCGCCAGCTTTGTCTATTTCATCATGGTGGAGCAGCTAAGAAAGTTAGATCCCCAGATGCAAGAGGCTGCCCAAGATTTGGGGGCCAAGCCCGATGAAGTTTTCTGGAAGGTCACCCTACCCAATATCGCGCCGGGCATCATGGGAGGATGGCTACTTGCCTTTACGCTTTCGTTCGATGACTTTTTGATCTCATTTTTCACGGGCGGAGGCGGTGTTACCACCCTGCCGCTTAAGATCTATTCGTTAATGCGCATCGGAATCTCTCCGGAACTAAACGGCCTCTCTCTTTTTATGATCTGTCTGTCCACCGTCCTGGTTCTGGTTCTTCTCTCCAAGGAGCAAAGTAGACAATGGGTACTCAAAGGTTAGTTTTACTGGCAGTGGCCTTCATCGCCATTGTGGGAGCCATCTTTTTTTTGAAACCTCCGACGAACCGCGCTCCGGTCCTTCGTTTCATTACATGGAGCAGTTACTACCCCGATAACATCCTCAACGAGTTTACCGCCGAGACCGGTATTAAGCTGGAGCTCAGTTATATCTCTAGCAACGAAGAGCTTTTTGCAAAGTTTAAGGCGGGGGCCACGGGTTTCGATCTGATTCAACCTTCCGACTATATGGTCCGTCAGATGGCGCATTTAGGAATGTTAATCCCTATCGACCATAGCAAACTTTCGAATTTGAATCATATCGATGATTACTTTAAAAACCTGCCCTACGATCCCGATATGAAATATTCCGTTCCATTTACCTTCGGGACGACCGGCATTGCGCTTAATACGGATAAGGTCAAAGTGCCCGAAGCTGGGGTGACGTGGAACATGCTTTTTCAGTCTCCTGATTTTAAGCACACTTCCCTTTTGGACGACATGAGGGAGGTTTTTGGAGCGGCTTTTCTGTGGCGGGGGCTGTCTTTGAATACTCACGATACCAAAGCACTCGATCAGGCTCGCAAAGACATTGTTGCTATCAAGCCCAAGATTCTCATGTTTTCTTCCGAAGTCCGTCCGTTACTCACGGCCGGGGAAGTTCTTATCGCCCACGCTTATTCGGTGGATGGGGTTCAAGCCCATGTGGATAATCCTGCCATCCAGTACTTTATCCCCAAAGAGGGCGGAACCCTTTGGACCGATAACTTTGCGATTCCCAAATCAGGAGCCCGCACGAACGAAGCGTTACAATTTATTAATTTCTTTCTCGATCCCAAACACGCCGTACAGATCTCCACCCAAAATCATTTAGCAACTCCTAACAAAACGGCAAAAGAGATGCTGCCTGAGGATCAAAAGGGCAACCCCAACCTCTACCCGCCGCCCGACGTCATGAAACGGCTTGAGTTCGTGGAGGACTTAGGAACCCAGCTTCCCATTATGAGTCGCGAGTGGACCGAGCTTAAGTCCTAGCCTCAACGATTAACCCCCTTTAAATACCTGTCATGGCGAAGAGAGGAGCGCCTGAGCCATCTCGACGCAGGTGGATAGTCGTATGCGTAGACGTGAACGCTCCTGTTTGTGGAGAAGACTTGTGTCACTATTAGTTGACTGCCATAAGATCTAGGTTGTTAATCCCACTATGAAAAGAACTACCTATGGTTGCCTTTTGGTTTTGACCTTCTCGTTTTCGGCCCTTGCCACTCCTCCTACGCGCGATCAGGTCAAGAAACTTCTCAAAGTGACCAAAGGAGCCGAGCTTGCCGATCAGATCATGCAAAGCTTGATCAGTAACTTCAAAACCAAAACAAAAGGGGCCAACGAAAAGTTTTGGACCGAGTTTCGCAAAGAGATAGACAGCAATTCCTTGATGGAAAAGATTATTCCCATCTACCAAAAGTATCTCACCGATAAAGATGTAGCGGATCTAACCAAATTCTATGAGGGGGAAACGGGTCGCCGCTTCATCGCGATCCAACCGCAGTTGGTCGGCGAAAGCATGGCCGTTGGACAACAGTGGGGAATGGAAACCGCCCAAAAGCTTCAGGCCAAGCTAAAGAAAAAGGGCTATCTCAAAGACGAATCGGAACCGGAACGGGAAACGCCGCCGCAGCCCGCACCCCCTAGACCGCAATAGGTGTTCAAGCGATAATAGCGGTCTATGCGCCTTACCCTATTGCTCAACGCCCGGTTGCAGTCGATTGAGCAGGAGTAAACGAACGGCAACTTTTCTCAAGTTCCGCTCCCCAACGCCAAAGGACCGAAAGCCCCGCTCCCGCCCGCAAAGAGGCGAATCTGTTTCCTGTGTTCGAGGAGCTCTTTAAGGTGTCCACCCTTCCCAAGGCTGAACTAAAAAGCACAAAAGAGATAGCCGAAGCTGATTTTAACTTCGCCTATCCGTATTTTACAGGCCAAAAGGATTACCAAAAAGCCTCCCCCGATGAAAAACAGCAGCTCATAAAAAAAACTTGGCGACTTCCAAGACAAGATTCTCAAACTCTATTACCCGGTACTCGAAGGAAAAAATCAGGTCCAGAAAGCTGAACTTCTAAAGTCACCTCTACAGTATCTGAACTCTCAAATGAACCGAAAAGACTATAGTGCGCCCCGCAAGGGAGTCCTCATGGCGCTCCACGGGATCGTCGAAGGGATGTTGAGCGTTCACGACAAAAAGCAATCCGCCCAATCGTTACCAGCCGTGATTATCGAATCACGAAAGATGCTCGTGGAAAAGTACGGCACTTGGCTCGCTTCGCAGCAAGATTAAAATAGCTGGAGTGAAGGCTCTCAAACCGGCTAAGGCGATTTGAGAGCCTTGCGCCTTGACTTCCCCTCTCAGATACCAAAAACTTTGGCTGGGTGGTGGCTCTCATGAACCGGTTATCGCAAGCCTCGCTGTCTTGTTTTCTAGTGACGTTGGTACTTTCCCTATTCACATTACTCGGCTGCTCTAGCCCCACGAACATTGAAACGGGAGTCCTAACCCAACAAAATCTACTCCCCCTCATGGTGGGAAACTCTTGGACCTATCAGATTCATAATTTTGGGACCGGCCAGTCTGGCTGTACCTCCAGTACCGACACGATTACCGTGCAAAGCAGTTCCGTCATTCAAAACAATACCGTCTTTTATCTCAATACGCTTTGCGGGGCTGCAGGGGATCTGTTGGCCCTTTCTCCTTCGCCCAATACCGAAGAGGTGCTTGAGTACTCCGATCCCGATTGGAGTGCCTGGCTCGATCTCCCCGTTCAAGATGGCCATACGTGGACTTCGGCTGGCAAAACCTACACGTGGGGAAGTATATTGGGGTTGGTCTCGGTTCCTTCCGGAAATTATAACGATTGCTGGACTCGCAACGAAGCAACTTCAGGACTCACCTATTCGGTTTTCTGTCGGCAAGTCGGCATGGTGATCTATCAAACCGATGACGGCAACGGCAATGGATGGTCGGCGCGACTTCAATCGGTCACTTTGTAATTCAATTAAGAACGTACTGATCCAGATTTTCCAAGGCAATTTTGACCCGACCATCACCGGTTCTTCCCAAAACATCCACGAAACGAGCGTTCCACACCATATCGTCGGGGCCATAACTAAAACGATCGTGAATGGTTTGCGAAAAGGTTCCGTCGATCCCGGTCAGTGTGACAAAAACCTCGCCTTCACAATTTTTTAATATTTCGGAACTAGCCTGGTAAAGGGGGCTTTCGGCGGTCAATCGGTGGATCAGCGTCCATGATAACGAAAATAAGGGAGTGCGACTGCGCAATAGATCCAGATCGTAGAGTTTCCGATAGGAGATTCCCTCGGCATTGGTTTCGGTTCGCATGAAGGTGGCCGTCACTCTGGCTTCCACAATCTGATTGCGACGCTGATTTGCCAAACGAAGCATAAAGACAGGGGCTCCTTCGTGGGTAGTGAAAAGGGCCACCTTACTAAAAGCGACACGTGCCGTGGGCCTAGAAAAACGGGCGAAAAAGAGGCCGCTCGCCACCGCAATCCCTAAAAGGCCAATGAGCGCTTCCATCGTAACCAGCCAATGGGCCGTAATTGCCACAGGACTTATCTTTCCATAGCCGATAGTAGCCATGGTCTGAACGCTAAAGAAAAAACAGTCTCTTAATCGATGGGGAGAGTCAGGAGCGATCCCTTCCAATGCTCCAGGACCCGCAAAGTAATAGCCCAGAGCGAACAGTCCATTCACCGCGAGATAGAGCACCACAAGCCAACCCAAAAACCGCGGCCACGTCGTGGCTAGTAAAGAATGGTAAAGATCAGCCGGTTCGATCCGTGGGGTCGACTCCACATTGTAGCTTCTGTCACGATTGAGTATCTTCCATCGTTGCTGCATTCCCCGTCCTCTGCTGTTTTGATACCGGACAGATTAACCTCAAGCGACGTCTGCGCCTAGCGCTTCTTGCTCTCCACCGAAACATTGCTTATCGCGTCAACGCCATAGAAAACCCTAACAAAAAGTTGTGTTTTCAACCGCTTCGTAACGGGTTATTACCATTCCGTCATGGCTCGAAAGAAGGTTTTATTCGTCTGTGGTTCGATGAATCAGACGACGATGATGCATAAAATTTCTAAGCAGCTTCCCCATTGCGATCACTTCTTTACGCCCTTTTTCGTAGATGGCGCTTACCGCGGCTTTCAAAAGTTAGGCTGGTTAGACTGGACCATTATCGGCGGCCAAAACCGCCGAGGGACCGAAGCTTACTTTGCTCGAAACGCCATGCCAGTAGATTACGCAGGTTCCCAAGGGGGATACGATCTCGTTCTAACCTGTACTGATCTTTTAGTTCCAGAAAATGTGCGCGATCAACCCCTCGTCTTAGTGCAGGAAGGGATGACCGATCCTGAAGGGTTTATGTTTCATGTCGTCAGACGCACTCACAAATGGGGAGTCCCCCGCTGGCTTGCCAGTACTTCCACAACGGGCCTATCGGATGCCTACACTCGCTTTTGTGTCGCTTCAAAGGGCTATCGCGACCATTTCGAACGAAAAGGGGTGAGAGCGGAAAAACTGGTGGTAACAGGGATTCCCAACTTCGATAATGCCGCCGAATATTTGAAAAATGATTTTCCTCATAGAGATTATGTTTTGGTTGCCACTACCGACACCCGAGAAAATTTTAAATGGGACAACCGCAAAGCATTCATCCAAAGAGCTAAAGAGATTGCGAAGCGACGTCCCCTTATTTTCAAGCTGCACCCGAATGAATCTTTTGAACGCAGCAGCCGCGAAATAGAACGCTGGGCCCCGGGCTCTTTAGTTTTTCAACAAGGAAACACTAACCATATGGTGGCGAACTGCCATACGCTAGTCACCCAGTTCTCGTCGGTGGTTTATGTGGGCATGGCACTAGGAAAACGGGTGTTTTCCTACTTTGATATGAACGAGCTCAAAGAGCTTCTCCCTTTACAGAACGGGGGAACCTCGGCACGAAATATCGCTGGTGTCTGCCAGGGGCTAATGGGAGAGAGCACTGGCGGATACCTGAAAGAATCGGATGGCCATTGAGATCTTAACTCTCATCCAAACCCGAACCGGCTCGACACGACTGCCCGGCAAAGTGCTCAAGCCTTTAGGCAAAGGCACGGTCCTAAGCCATATGCTGGAGCGGGTGAGCGCTTCTCAACTCAAAGGAACCGTCGCCGTGATAACGACTAAAGAGAGCTCCGACGATCCTATCGTGGACGCATGCAATCAAATGGATGTTCCTTGCTTTCGCGGAGATACCTCGGATCTTTTGGATCGCCACTACCAAGCCTGGAAGCATTTCGGAGCTATCCATGACGCTGTGGTGAAAATTCCCTCCGATTGCCCCTTAATCGATCCGCGCATTATTGATCGAGTGGTAAAAACTTTTCTGGATTCTCAGACTAACCCCAATGACGATGGGCAGACCTTTGACTTTGTCAGTAACTTGCATCCGCAAAGCTATCCCGATGGGAATGACGTGGAAGTGATCGAGGCGACAGCGCTTCACCGGGCATGGAGAGAGGCGAAAAAACCCATTGAGAGGGAGCATACTACCCCTTTTTTCTGGGACAATCCGAAGCGCTTTCGGATTGGCAACGTCCTTTGGGAAAAAGGGATCGATCTTTCTAAAGATTTGCGCTGGACCTTGGATTACGCGGAGGATTATGAGCTTATCCGAAAGGTTTACGAACAGCTATCCCCCACTAATCCGCTCTTTACGGTAGACCAGAT
This sequence comes from uncultured delta proteobacterium, assembly GCA_963778115.1. Taxonomy (GTDB): domain Bacteria; phylum Bdellovibrionota; class FAC87; order UBA2466; family UBA2466; genus JBBQIT01. The sequence goes on along the minus strand of CAVZSV010000006.1, from coordinate 705,033 downwards.
AGTGGAACTGTTGGACAATCGGCCCGAGTTTAGAGCCATCAACCGCACCCACCTAGGTGCCTGCTGGTACCAGCGCCACAAACAGGAGCTAAATTTTCCTGAAGGGGCCGGTGAATGATCGCAGTGAAAAAGGATCTCCTATGAAGCCTTTACATCCCCAGCCTTTTAGCCAGGGTGATCTAGAAGAAAAGGCCTTTCGGGTCCGCGAAACTATCCTTCGGATGGCGACCAATGGCGGATGCTTTATTGGGGCATCCCTTTCGGCCGTCGACGTCATCGTTCACCTCTATACAAGATTTCTTAATGTCCCTAGTTGGGAATCTGCCGATCGTGATTATTTTTTTCTTTCCAAGGGTCATGACGTTCCGGCCCTCTATGGAACCTTCGTTGAGATAGGGTGGTTGGACAAAGCTCGTTTGAAAAACCATTTAAGTCCCTCAGACGATATCTATTGGCACCCCAACCGCAAGATAGGTGGCATCGAGTTTCATTCGGGCTCTTTGGGCCATCTTCTCTCGGTAGCGATTGGGGTGGCGATGGACTGCAAGATGAAAAAGAAGAACAACAAAATCGTGGTTCTTTTAGGAGACGGAGAATTAGACGAAGGCTCTAATTGGGAGGCTTTGCTCGTCGCTAAGGCCTACGCTTTGGATAATCTATTGGTCATTGTCGATCGAAATCAATTTCAGGCCAACGTAGCTACGGAAGAGCTCATCCCCCTGGAGCCCTTAGCGTCGAAATTTGCGGCCTTTGGGGCTGCCGTAAAGAGCGTCGATGGCCACGACTTTAAGGCCATCGAGCAGGCTTTGAAACAGATCTACCCGACCCCGCAAAGCCCGGCAGTGCTGATTGCAAAGACGGTTCGGGGCAAAGGATTACCCAGCATCGAAGCCCGGGCCGATCGGTGGTTCTGCAATTTTACCTCCGCTGAGATAGACGGCTTGCTTCAAGAGTTACGAAACGGCGTCAAAACCGAGTTGGCTTCTGACACATTGGTGGTGAGATAAACATGGACTATGAATCACGCCTCAAAGAGATAGCGCTTTCAAACGAAAAGGTAGTCGTCATGACCGCCGAAAACCGAGCCCCTGTCCGAAGCATTCCCGAAGTGCTCAAAGAGCGTTTCATTGATACCGGGATCACCGAGCAAACTCTGGTGGGAGCGGCCGCAGGTTTAGCACTACGAGGGAGAATTCCCGTAGCCCATGCGCTAGCCACTTTCTTAACGATGCGCGCCTATGAGTTTATTCGCACCGATGTGGGGCTGGGAAACTTACCGGTCAAACTAGTAGGCTTTGTCCCCGGCTTTCTTTCCGATGGCAACGGCCCAACGCATCAAGCGTTAGAAGATATCTCCTTGATGAGAACGATTCCTCATATGAATATTTTCTGTCCCGCCGATGGCGAAGAGATGGCGCAGGGGCTGTCAGCTATCGTCGAAAGTCCGACACCCTGGTACCTTCGCTATAACCCCAGGAAGGTGGGGTATGCCCACAGCCCTTTTGAAATTGGCCGCGCGGAAATCGTAGAAGAAGTCGAGACTTTGCCTAGCTATGACGTTGCCCTTTTAGTCTACGGCACCCTATTTAACGAGACTTTAGAAGCTAAGCGTCTTCTCCAGGCGCAAGGCCTTAGGGTTCGGATGCTAAACTTGCGCACCGTAAAGCCCCTGGATGAAGCCGCCGTTTTAGAGGCGGTCGAAAAATCGCAGCTGACGGTCACTATTGAAGACCACTTTCTGACGGGCGGACTCTTTACGATACTTTCCGAAATTTTATTAAGAAATCGGAAAACAGCGGACGTCCTTGCTCTTGCCATGGACCACACCTGGTTTAAGCCCGCTCTTTTTTCAGAAGTCCTAGAACACGAAGGTTTTACGGGGCCAAAAATGGCTAAAAAGATCCTAACGAAGTTGAAACAGAATCGCCACTAGGAGAGTGTTATGTCGAACACAGTGAAATTTAATGCGGATTACCCGGACATTTCAAAAACCAAGCTACTATACGATCGCTGCAGCCATAAGATTCCGGCCATGACGCAAACGATGGCCAAGGGCCCCACCCAGTATGTTAAAGGAGTGGCACCTCTTTACCTACAAAAAGGAAAAGGATCCCGAGTTTGGGATGTCGATGGGAACGAATTCCTCGATTTCAATATGGCCGTAGGGCCTCTCTCTTTAGGATATGCGTATCCGCGCGTGGATGAAGCCATTCGCCGCCAACTGGAATCCGGAATCACGTTTTCTCTCGTCCATCCTCTTGAGATCGAAGTCGCTGAACAGATTGCGACCCTAGTACCTAATGCTCAGAGCATTCGTTACAGTAAGAGCGGAGCCGATGTCACTTCCGCAGCCATTCGTATCTCACGCGCTTTTACCGGACGAAAAAAGATTGTTTGCTGCGGCTACCATGGATGGCACGACTGGTATATCGGGACGACCGATCGCAATCGAGGCGTTCCCGAAGAGCTAAGCGCTCTCACCCGTACATTTAACTACAACGACATCGACTCTCTAAGAAATGTTCTCGACCGTGATACCGCTTGCGTCATCATGGAGCCCGCTCTTTTTGAAGCGCCTAAAGAGGATTTTCTCTTTAAGGTCAGAGATCTTTGTAACGAATTTGGCACTCTTCTCATTTTTGATGAGATGTGGACGGGATTTCGGCTTGCCGCGGGCGGTGCCCAAGAATTTTTTGATGTAAAGGCCGATCTAGCGACCTTCTCTAAAGCCATCGCTAACGGAATGCCGCTTGGCGTACTTACCGGGCGCAAAGAGGTGATGGCGTTATTTGAACAAGACGTCTTTTTCTACACGACGTTTGGCGGAGAAGCACTTTCGCTTGCCGCAGCGCAAGCCACGATGAGCGAGATCAAAGAGAAGAACGTTCCCGCTCATTTGGCGAAACTGGGCAAGCGGTTGCGCGAAGGCTATAACGCTTTGGCCGAAAGTCTACAGATCCCTTACACCAAGTGCATCGGTCTTGATGCTAGGACACTGGTCACCTTTGGTCCCGCGGCCCGAGACGGGCTTATCGTAAAATCGTACGTCCAACAGGAGCTCATTAAACGGGGAGTTCTTTGGTCCGGATCTCATACGATAAGTTTTTCACACACTGAGGCCGACATTGACTACCTCTTATCGGCCTATGCGGATCTGCTACCGCAGCTCAAACGAGCCGTTTCAGAAAATAAAGTGCGTGATGCCCTAAGAGGGGAACCGGTCCAAGCCGTGTTTAGAACGGTAACGGGAAAAAAATGACCCTCTTCTCGCTCAAAAATAAAGTCGCCGTCGTGACAGGAGCGTTAGGGCTTCTGGGAAAAGAACATTGCATTGCTTTAAATGAAGCGGGAGCTACGATAGTCGTTGCCGATATCGACAAAGACGGTTGCGAAAGATACGCCCGCGAGTTTGGGCCGAAAAGCATTGGCGTAAGGCTTGATGTTAACGACAAAGGCTCTATTGAAGAGGCCCTTTGTCAGATCGAAAAGACACTGGGACCTATCGACGTACTGATTAACAACGCCGCTATCAACGACAAGTTCGAAAATCCAGTGGTTGCGGGAGAAAAGTCTCGACTCGAAAACTACCCCGAAGCTATGTGGCGCGCGATGATCGACGTGAATGTGACAGGTGTGTTTTTGTGCGCGCAGGTCCTGGGCTCTTCGATGGCCCGTCAGGGAAAGGGTTCTATCATTAATATCGCATCGACTTATGGCATTGTCGGTCCCGATCAGGATCTCTATAAAGACACTTCAGGCAAACAACTCTTTTTTAAATCGCCTGCCTACAGCGCCAGTAAAGGGGCGGTCATTGCGCTTACTCGCTATCTTGCCACGTATTGGGGGAACTCAGGAGTTCGGGTCAATACACTGTCTCCGGGAGGCGTTGAAAATCAGCAGGACGAATACTTTGTACAGTCCTACAGCAAGAAGACCCCACTCGGTCGAATGGCGACTCCCGGTGACTATCGAGGCGCTATCGTCTTTTTAGCGAGTGAGGCTTCGGCTTACATGACGGGAGCCAATCTTGTCGTGGATGGTGGGTGGACCGCGTGGTAGTCTTTTCCGTTCAAGAAAGAGCGCGCCACATTCGTTTGGTCCTAACCGATTGTGACGGAGTGCTAACGGATGGTTCGGTCTACTACTCAGCGCGCGGAGAAGAGATGAAGCGGTTTTTCATCCGTGACGGCATGGGTGTCGAAAGGCTGCGCGTTCAAGCCAAAATTACTACCGGCATTGTCACAGGTGAGTTATCCGAATCGGTCCGCCGCAGAGCGGAAAAACTTAAGATCGAAGAGCTTCACTTGGGGTGTAAACACAAGCTCCCGGTAGTACAGAGCATTGCGAAACGCTTGGGGCTTAGCGAAAAGCAAGTAGCGTATATCGGCGATGATGTGAATGATTTGGAAGTGCTGACATGGGCTGGGCTTTCGGCCTGTCCCAGGGATGCCGAGCCCGCGGTCAAAAATGTCGTCAATGTAGTTTGTACCCATTCGGGAGGACGCGGAGCTTTTCGAGAATTGGCTGAGATAATTCTCGCTTCGCGACAAGACAGCGAATAGGAAGTCAGCTCGTTAAACAACAGTGGGACACCACACAGGGGGTTACATGGAATCCGTTTCTCATCGACAGAAAATTCAGGTCCGCAATCGTTGGATTGGCGAATCCATGCCGACCTATATCATTGGAGAGATCGGCATTAATCACAACGGCTCTTTAGAGATTGCAAAAAAAATGATCGATGGCGCAGCTTCCAGCGGTTGTGATGCCGTAAAATTCCAGAAGCGGACTCCCGAAGTGTGTGTTCCTAAGGATCAATGGGACATCGAGCGTGATACTCCCTGGGGAAGGATGACGTACATCGATTACCGCCATCGGATGGAATTCACCCGTGAGGAGTATAGCGAAATCGACAGTTTTGCGGAAAAAGTGGGATCGATTGGTTTGCATCTTGCTGGGACGAGCCCGCTGTCGACTTTATCGAACAATTTAACCCCGTACTCTATAAAGCAGCTTCGGCCTCATTGACCGATCTTGATTTGCTTAAGAAGATGAAGATCGACCGGAAAGCCGCTGATGATTTCTACCGGAATGTCCACAATTCAAGAGATCGAAACAGCGGTCGGCACGTGGGAGAGGACAACCTATTCGTGGCCCACTCTACCTCAGCCTACCCTTGCCCATTGGAAGAGCTGAATCTTCGCATGATTCAGACCCTGCTAAAGCGCTACCCCAGTGTACCCATCGGCTATTCGGGACACGAAACGGGACTTATGCCAACCTGTGCTGCGGTTACCCTGGGAGCCTGCTTCGTCGAACGACATATCACATTAGATCGTGCGATGTGGGGAACCGACCAAGCGGCTTCAGTGGAACTTAATCGGCTCCAGCGGATGGTCAACTATATTCGAGATATCGAACGTCTCTGGGGGATGGGATCAAACGCGTCTACGCCTCGGAAATGGGAGCTTGGAAAAAGTTTCGCCGTGTTCAGGACCCGAAACGTTTCTTAGCCAAAACTCTCCAAACCCTTTCATTCTCAACCCTCCGGACTGTTGAATTAGGATGACCTTCGCGCAATTGCAATCTTAAGCCCCATGGTGATTTTTGATCGGGCATTGGCTTTATTGGGTTAGAGAAAACTTTTCCCTTACAACAAAGGGCAACGTCTATTTCGGGATGGATTCTGGACCGATCTCTTATGGCTACGGGGTCATTCAAAGTTATGTCATGGGGGCCGTGATCGCCGTCATTTATTCCATCGACAACGATACACACGCTTCTCGTTTTCAGTCGTTTCCCATTGGCCGTATGGCTTCAGGTAATGTTCTTTCTCGTTTGCATGATCTCAACACCTATCTCATTCACCGCATGCCAACATGCAACAAATTCCTCTGGCGCACCCACGAAGCCCACCATGCCACCGAGCAGGTGGATTGGCTTTCGGGAATTCAGGTCTCACTCTCTAGAGATTTTGCTATACGAGACGGCGTCGTTTCTGCCGGTCATATTGTTGGGTGCCTCCCCTGGGTCCCGCTCTACAAGGGAATGGTCAATGCCATTTACGGAATGTACATCCATTCCAATCTCAACATCAGCATGGGCAAGCTCTTTTATTCATCAACGGACCAGAACTTCACCGCTGGCACCACGCTAAAGATGATCCCAGGGCCTACGATCGCAACTACGCCACTAAATTTAGTTTCTGGGACGTCGCATTCGGCACCGTGTTTTGGCCCAAGAAGGCTACCGCGCAGAGATACGGTGCAGGAAATCCTTCATTCCCCAAGGGATGGATACGCCAACATCTTTACGCTTTTCGCCCTTTCGGCGATGTCCCTTTCCCAAGCGATGAAAGCAAAGCCCGGTCCGTTCTATTAGATAGACTAGGCCGACTCTTGAGACCTTGCGTTCCGCATGAAAATTGACGTTTCTCTTTGACGGCCCGTCAAGTACGCTTGACCGCTATCATGAAGTCCACATCCGCTCTTACGCTTATTTTCATCTTGTTGGCGTTGCCACGGACTACTAGCGCTACTGCCAAGGAGAGTATCTCTTTGTCGAATTTCCAAACTCCAACGGGCTCGCAGACCAAAACGCTCCGTCAATTGGGGTGGAAAGGCGGCAATCTAGACCGTGGCCAGAAAGACTTCTCGCTCGTCACCGAGAAGGGAGAAACCTTTGTCCGAAGCACCTATATCTTAGGAACCGAAGCGAATTATCTTTACCGCGAAGTTTCCTGGGATCAAGACAAGTACCCCTTTCTTCATTGGAAGTGGCGAGCCCGCAAATTTCCTCCCAAGGGGGATATCTTTGATTCCAAACGATTGGATGCCCCCGCTCAAGTCTATGTCTTGTGGCGATTTTTCCCGCGCTACTATGTTATAAAATATTTTTGGGGCTCACACGAAAAGCTCGGCCAAGGATTTAAGCAGGGCAACTCGCTGACCGGAGCCCTTTACGGTGAAATTGTCCGTTCTGGAGGGCCTTGGAACCTCTGGCATTGCGAGTCACGTAATATAAAGGAAGACTTTATTAAGGCCTTTGGGCAGAATCCTCCGGGCGAAGCACGAGGCATCGGTATCCTCTCCGATGGGGACGACTCCCAGGGGGAATCCGAAGCTGATTTTGCGGATTTCTTCGCTTCTAAATCTCCCTGAACCCTCCGTTTTAGCTCAGGTTGCATCCGGATTATAGATCCACTAGAATATGCGGCATGAATACGAACTTTAATTCTCTCTCGTCGCCCCTATCAATTTCCCAGGAAAATGCGCGCTTTATGAGCGCCGTCTATCGCTGGATGACCGGAGGTATCTTAGTTACCGCTCTGGTCTCAAGCTACCTCGGAAATAACCCCGACTATATTGTGCAGTTGCTCCAAAATCGGGGAATCTTTTACGTCTTGATCTTCGCACAGTTCGGAGCGGTGCTTTTTCTAAGCCTGGCACTTCAACGAATCAGTGCTGCCACCGCGATGGCGGTCTTTTTGATGTACTCGGCACTTACCGGAGTTACCTTTTCCACCATTTTTCTAATGTACACGCGCGAAAGCATTGCGAGCGTTTTCTTTACTACCGCCATCGCTTTCGGCGGGTTGAGCTTTTTCGGTTACGTCACCAAGCGTGATTTAGGTCCCGTAGGAGCCTTCTGCGGAATGGCCCTGTTCGGCCTCATCGGATGGGCGCTACTTTCGTTTTTCATTCCTTCTCTTATGAGTGGAAGCGGTCAGATGGCGTACTCGGTAATGGGAGTTCTCATCTTTTCGGGCCTCACCGCTTACGACACGCAACGGATTAAGTCGATGCACCTGATGGGAAATGAGGGTTCCGAAGAGAACCGCAAAGCCGCCGTTTATGGTGCTCTCATGCTCTACTTAGATTTCATCAACCTATTCCTGAGCCTGCTTCGCCTGATGGGAAACCGCAGAGACTAGTCGTTTGCGCTACTTTGGGGCGATTGGCCTTCTCATATTTCTTGGCTGTCTGTCGGCATTGGCCGATAGCTTTCAATCCGCCTATGACGCCTACCTCTTAGGACAGCCTGCTAAGGAGTCGGTCGCCACCACGGCAAAGCGATACGGATTCTGCCTGGTCACTGGCCTTGGGGGTGAGCTATTTCCGAGCTTCAGTAGCTACTTTCAATTCATTGATAGCGAACTCAAAGATCAAGGGGTCTTTTCTTCGGACCGTTTCATCGTCCGTCCCTCAAGTAGGAGAGCTATCGAAGACAACGCCCTGGACCTGCTCCAGGAATGGAAAGCGCAGGTGCACAGATCGCAAAAGCAGCTCACCGTGTTGGGCCACAGCATGGGCGGAGTCATCGCCCTTGTCGCGGCCTTTCTCGATCCCCAATGGACTGACAGATGGATTAAAAAGATCTATCTCTTGGGAGCCCCGATCGAAGGTTCGGATCCCTGTGATTATCTAAGCGGATTGAGCCGAACGCAGTGGAGCCATGTTAATAGGAGAACCCGGCTCGCCATGAACGTGGGATCTTTTTTTGTAAATTACGTTATGGGCTACGCGCCTTCCGTGACAAGCATGAGCGGCCCGGCAAGTCGAATCCGACTCGAGGCTTTAGTAGAAAAAGACTCCGAGTTAGTCACTCGACTACTAGCCGAAAAGTTTCTTTTCATCCGGACGATGGTCCCCTCCCCTCGATGGGTCTCTTGGGTGCACGGCGTTCCCCGATCTTTTCTCAACCAAGCCTTTCCTGATGAGCCCAACGACGCCTTGGTTGTCACAAGGAGGGAGAGATGGGACCACCCTTCCGCACGGACGACGACGTTAGTTAATTTCGCCCACTTGGATGTGATGGGGAGTCTTCCCATCTGCCCCGTGATGATCGCTCAGTACGCGGAGCGGCGTAATAAGAACATCGCTTTGACTCGCGCGATGCTCGAAGACTTGGCGGATAAATAGTCTGCACTATTTGAGTGCTTTGGCCGTTCTTCGCGAACTAACCCCCGTCGGCCACCTCGTGCACCTAAAGATCAGCTCTCAATGCATCCCTACCATCTGCGCTCAGTACAACGCCCCTGGAGTCGACGAGCCGGAGGGCTTCACACTGCTAGCAACCTAACGATGCTCTGTGCATTCCATTATCGCAGTTGACCGCAAATTTCGAACCGAAGGGCCTATCCGCTGTAGTTCAAATGAGCAACCTGCTGCACCCTTCCCAAGCCTGATATGCCTATGGGCTATACACCTGCGGCGAGCGATGTCGTCTTTTTGACAGTTACCAAACAGCGTGAATTCGATGATTTAGCGAAATCGGCCGGAAAACACTACAACGGGGCTACGCCCTCCGTAATATCCACACAATTCGAGTGCCCTTTTACGGCACCATTAAGCCGTTGATTAAGGCGCGTGTTCAACAAGTCCACATCGTAAAGGAGGACGATGGTACGCCCCGTGCAATTCACCTTACTTAGAAAGGTACTATTGTTGGGGGAGCTATGGGTTATCGATCTTTCATTCTATCTATTTTTGTAGCCATCATTACTTTTGGATTTCAGGCGCACGCCGAACACGGAAACTTCTCTTTTTCCGAATGGGGAGGTGGCGGGGGAAGTGCAGATCGTTCTCCCGGTGGGCGATACTGGGCGCCGCCCGTTCAACGAGCCACCGTCATCATTAATACGAACAGCTATGGTGGTTTTAATAACGGCTACTATAACTCTTGTCTCACTCCGACTTCCTATGGATCTTGGGGACTTCCCAATTACAACAATACGCTTTATCCCAGCACCTCCTACTACGGAGGATCAGGGTGGCCTTATACGAGCTATAACTACGGAAGTTACAGCTTTTCACCGACGGCAGGATGGCCCTACACCAATACCGGATATGGGTACGGCGGTTATTCTAATCCCTATGGCTATTATGGAAGTACCGGATGGCCCTATACGAATACAGGCTATTACGGAGGAGGCTACCCTTCGTACCCGTCATACGGTTACGGAACCGGATGGCCCTATACCGGCAGCGGTTATGGAACGGGATATGGTTATGGCAGCGGTTATGGAACGGGATATGGTTATGGTAGCGGATATGGATCGGGTTATGGCTATGGGGGATATCCGAGTTCCACTTACTCAAGTTTTTATTCCCAAACTTATTTAAATCCTTGGTCCAGCGGATATAACGGCTGGGGCGGAACCTCTTTCGCCGATCACCATTGGGATCACGATTTCCACTTTCATGGCCGTTGGTAAGCTCTAAACGAAGTCCGAATTCTCTTTTTCTTGTGAGGAGAAACTAAATCGGCGGAGGTGAGAGATATTCTCACTCTCCGCCCATTTTTTTGCTAACGACTTAGTGCGGAGCCGGCGAAGGAGACGGTGTCGGCGCCACTGCTGCATTGGGCGTATGATGTCGCGCCTCTTTGGCCTGACACTGCTGAATTTCAGTGGGCGAAACATTGACCCCGGGGACATTCTGCCCCGTCATGATGGGCTTCATGCAGTTTTTGAAAAGTCCTTTACCGACCTTCGCTTCTCCTCGGTGATAACCCGCGGCCTCACACGCCGCTTCTATCGTCTTACAAGGATGGTCGGCCGCAGCCATTGCCGCCGCAGCCATTGCCGTCAAAACTAAATAACCATAGATCCGATTCACATTCGCTCTCCTGGTTGTTGGGATAACGATTATAAAAACAATAGTATAATCACAAATCGCCTGAAGGGATAGGCACTCCCAAGCCATTGTGCGGCATAGGTTCACTGTCAAAAAAACTGACGACTGTCTGAATACAATGCGGATCTAAGAGGTTACCGGGCTTTGCGCGAAAAAAGTGTTAAAAGCCTGTATCCCCATTTGAGAGGCAGCTCCTTAACCTGTTGATATCTGGCGCCCCCCTCTCGGCATGTGTCGTGCACTGTTAACGAGAAAGATGAACTCCTCTTCAACCCTACAGTCTTTAATTCCACGTTCCAGAACTGTCCGCAATTTGCTCATCGAACTTGCAAGCCTTTGGAAACGAAAACAGAGCGGTGAAAACGTAGAGATTCCCATGGTGACTCTCCATCTCACCAGTGGAAAAGATATTTCAGGATGGCTAATGGAAGCGGGCGCGATGGAAGTGGGAGCCACGGTATTTCTTCGCCCTCATTTAGCAGCCCCGGGTACCCAGCAGTCATTAGTTCTTTGCGCCGAATTTTCGCGAATCGAAGCGGTTTCGTTGCGTCGAACGCCTCAACGCAAATCGCCGGAGACTCCTGTACAACCTCGAAAGGAAGTCCTTCCACCCAAGATTCGATTTCAATCCGAGAATACCTCTTTGCTGCCAGTCGATGAAATTTCAGTGAATCAACTGCAACGGATCTTATTATCTTTAGAAAGTCGTTTTTCTGCCGCGCTCAATAATTCAGTAAAAATTGAGGTTGGCTGGAAATCCATCGGCGAGGACGGAAAGGCGCTTATCGCATTAAGAGAGCTTGCTACTTTGGTAAGAAAGTCGGTGGATGAACTACTGACCACTCCCTATCGTCGCGAAGAGCTGCGACGACTCTTTCAGATTATTCGTTTTGAAGCCGGGACGAAGACTGAGATTACCTTTACCAATGAAACCCTCGTCATTAGAGCACCATTAAATCAAGGAAACCCGGGCTATACGTCGGCTGAAGCTTTTTCCGCGGACCTTCTCTCTATTCTTTAGTATCGGAAAACAACTTTACTTTGCAGTGAGGACACTCCATTTGAGTGCGAATCCCTAAGCGTTTTTGACAACGGGGGCATCGCCAGTGACGAAACCATAAATAGAGTGCGATGGGAGTAGTGAGAAGCCTCACTCCGGCAAGCCCAAAGATTAGCCACAGAAAAGTCTTCGTGAAGGCCTCTTTGGCGCCAAGGGCAGTAATGGAGCTAATTCCCACGATTATAGAAGCAACAATAGCCGCTTTATAACCAAAAGCCCGAAACCGAGTGAGCGTTCGAAACCCGCGAAGCTGCTCGGACATACGTTCTTGGATCTCAGATTCGGAAAGAGGCGCCGTAGTCATAATGCCCCTAGGATTAGCCTAACTTCAGTGCATTGAAAAGTGCAATGGCGCCTTAAAGGCTTTAGGGACTTTTTCGTGGAGAATAACATCGTTAAACTGCGCAAGAAATGCTTCGGAGAAGCGATTGGCACTGAAGTGATTCAGGTGCGAACCGTCAATAGTCTCTAACCCCTCGACATTGGGTTCGAGAAATGTCACTCCCAACGCTTTGGCTATAGCCCTGCCCGTGACGGAAGGGCTTGGGGGAATCACTGTCATCACCATGGTCGTTCCATTTTCATCTAATAGTTTTTTGAACTGTCTTGCCGTCTCCAAACTCTTTGAGAACTCTTGATTGCCTAGCCCTTCGGTCACGACCGCGCGCTCCTCCCCATCGTAACTGGAGAGGAAAAGCGTTCCATCCGAAATCGATCGAAACTCTATCCAATCGGCAGCCCGCTTCACCGGCAGAAGCTCCGGAATCCAGTGGTGCAATCGCCTTCTCACCTGGTAAGAGGTTTCTGTTTCAAAGCGAAATTTCCAACCGTCAAACGAAGTAGATTTCATTACCTTCGAAGCGAATAACGAAGAGTCGCTAGCAAAGAAGTGGGGATCCGCATTCACAACCACCCACTTAGGGTGGAGTGAATATTTTTCCATGATAGCTTTTGGAAACCCTACCGATTCCACGTAGCCAAATCCCATCACATAATATTTTAGGCTTTTTGCTCTGAAGAAAGGAGCTAAGGTATCTCTAAGAAACGCGTGTTTGACTCTCGAATTTCCCAAAAATAGAACATCAGCCTTTTTTACGTAGTTCATGACATGATCCATATCGTGATAAAGCACGTAATCGTCGACCGCTCCATTGCTGTAGGCCAGGTAATAGTCGTTAGAAGGAGGGATTACCCCTTGAGTCACGATTTTCTTTTCGTGTAAGAACGACATTTTTTTTAGTAGTGGCCCGAGTAGCATACAGACAATAAAAGAGAACAGCGCAAAGGCCACATAGCTCATTTCCCGATGTCTAGAATTGGAAGTAGATAAATTCACTGCTCTCCCCGTAAAACATTAACGTAGCGTAAATCAGCGCTCCGACGAGCAACGCCCGCCCGGTGTGGCTTAAAGGCTTTAAGAGACGGCGATCGACCATCCAACCGTGCACGTGCATAATGACCGGCGGGATTAGAAACAGGCCGATAGAAAGAACTCCGTATGGCCGCTGTAGATTCCATTTAAAAAGATGTTTCAGAAAAACAAAGGCTTCCGGTAAAGATTGGGACCTAAAAAAGATCCAGCCCACGAGCACCGCCGTTTGCACGACGAGGAACCAAAAGATTCTAAGGGCTGTTGATCTCTCAGGGCCCATTTTATTCAATCCGAGAAGCCTTTCAAAGACTAACATCACGCCGTGCAGTAGCCCCCAAGCCACAAACGTCAGGGCAGCTCCATGCCAAAGCCCCGCCAGCACCATCACGAAAAGTAAATTCTGGTAGGTTCTAGGAACCGATTTTCGGTTCCCGCCCAAAGGCTTGTACAAGTAGTCCCTAAACCAACTAGAAAGGGTAATGTGCCAACGTTCCCAAAAATTAGAGAAGGAAGTCGCCAAGTAGGGATTGTCGAAATTGATCGGAAACCGATATCCCAACCAGTAAGCAAGGCCTCTGGCGATACAGGAGTATCCCTCAAAGTCGCAAAAGATCTGGAAGGAAAATAAGAGCGCATAGAACCAGAGAGTAAGAGGATTCAAAGAAGCTATCTGCTCAGAATTCCATCGGGGGGCCAAGAACACGTTAATGTTGTCGGCGCACACCATTTTTAAAAAAACCCCTTTTACGATGAGAAAGGCTCCAGCGTTAAATATTTTTAGCTGAGGCCTTCGGCGCCTGGAAATTTGATAGATAAACTGATTCGCCCGAATGATCGGGCCCGCCACTAAATGAGGAAAGAAAGTAATAAAATAGTAGAAATCTCCAAATTTGCGAGCCGGTTTTAGTTCATTTCGATAGACGTCGATCGTATAACTCATGGAACAGAAAGTGTAGAAACTGATGCCCATCGGAAGAAGCCAATAGACCCTGGGAAGGGATGCCACGATATGAAACGCACGAGCCATGTGTTCGGTGGTTTCCAAAACGAAATTAGTATATTTAAACACTCCCAAAAGCGCCAAACTCACCGTCAAAGAGAGGATAAGATAGTATTTTCGACTCTTGGCAGAGGGACTGGAACGATAGATGGCACGCGCAGCCAAATAATCCACCGAGATGCTGGTGAGAATAATAAAAAGGTAAATCGGCTTATGCCACATGACAAAAATGGTACCGGCCAATGCGGTTCCCATCAGGGCAATCGTTTCCGTTTTTCTCGATCCCAAAGTATGACGGAGCAAAAGAACAGGAGTTAGAAGTCCTATGAATGCCCAAGAGATAAAGTTCAAAGTCAGCTCGTGAAAGAGAAGTGAAAGTTTCCCTATTATAACATTGTCGTTGCCGCTTAAGAGAGCGTCGTATCATCCCGCGTCGAGCGGATACCACGGAGCATGTTTGGATCGATAAACACAGATATCGGTGTCCCAAACTTCTTTATCGCCAAACCAGTCCCCAAAAGCGCCGGACCATTTTCCCCAAGTCGCGCCGCACCCCGGTGTGGTTACGACAATCGAAGTCACCAACCCCTTCGACATGGCACGATGTAAATCGGAAAGCATCCATCTGAGGCTCGCATGTGAGTTTCTAGCGACGGAACTTCCGCTGGTCACATCAGGCCCCTGATAGAGCCATCCTCGCAAATAAACAGCCATCATTTCACTGTACGGACCTATCACATAACCATACCTCGGTAATTCCTTGCGTATCCGCTGTGCGATCTGAGCGAAAGGACGAGAGCCGTCGCGGATCGCCGAACGATCTTTAGCAACGTAAACCAATGACACAAAAAGAAGTTGAACCGCCATTCCAAAAGCGAGCGATCGTCTGAGCAAGGAAGAACTATGGCTCCACAAAAAGTCCCAGCCGCGACAAGCGAAGAAAAAACCTACCAGGATATTCTCAAAAAAATAATTAACATCGCCTCCAGCCCGCATGAAGACCGAAACCGCAAAGACAAAACTGAACCCAAAGACTAAAGCCAACATCCTCACGCCCGGGTTTCGGTATTCGCAAAAAGTGGTTTTCATTCCGATGGCGACCAACCCTGCGAAAGCTAGATAGCTTCCCAGGAAACTTAATAACGAAGAGTCAAAAAGCTGTGCGTCTAAAAAGCGCCACCCTCGAATATTCGATAGAAAGACGTGATCGATTATGGCCCCATGAGTGTAGCGACACGCGAGATAGAAAGCGATGGCATTGAACGCCACAAAAAGGCCAGAGGTCCAAAACACTCGTCGAAATTCCTTTTCTATCACTAAGAACACCATAGCGGCTGCAAACACCACACCACTCTGCCGTGTCCATAGCGAAAGAATACAGACAAGAAAGAAAAGTAGATACTGCCGGGCATTGCGACGCTTAATCCAAGCAAGAAATAACCCCAACGCCACCATCTCGAGGAGCAGCGCTAATGCATCGTTTCGGGCGGCCGTGGCGTAATCGGAAAATTTCGACCCTCCTAATATGAGAATCGCTAGAAAAGTCGGCCAAGAGACTTGAAGGGGTTGCAAAATGTTTTTCCACAAAACGATAAAGGCGGCTAGTAGGGCAAAAAGACTCAATCCACGAATCCACAGAACTTGGCTCCTAAGATCTCTTGCTCCCGAAAGCCACACCAACGACGCCCCTAGATAGGCGTGAACCGGAGGATAAAGATAGATCCCGTAGGGAACTTGGGACGGAGGCGGATACAGCGGCTGTCCGTCCGCTAATGACAACGTCCCATAGAGATCGTTGGCTTCCGACGCCACATTCAAATTGTGGCTCCACCAATTGACGCCGACCCGCGACAGCAAAACGATGAGAGTAAAGGCAAAAAACCACGTTAGCCATCTCATGAATTAGCTCCCTGAACACAGTGAGATTTGCGATACTGATACACTCTAAAGGTTGCGTTTTCGTATACGAGCTCAAACTGTCCCGGCAAAACGTGCATTTTATCCCAATTTCCGCCTTTAAGCAGAGCCACCAGATCGAGGTCGTAAGTAGGGCTCAGGGAAAGGCCTTTAAATAGGCTAGTCAAACGCGCCCGATCCGATTTAGGAACCGAAAGAAACCAAGAGGAGCTGCTCGAAAGGCTACGAAGTTTCTCGACATGGGAGTCGTCGTAATCGCTTAAGGGGCGCCGGTGCCCCGTCGGAGTGAAAGTGTCCCTATTTCCCGTCATGAAATAGACGACGGCCGCATTATTATGGCTGCCCCCTTCCCTCTCATTTTCATTTTCCTTAGTGGTCGCTCCGAATCTAAGAAAATCATCGAGCCCGGCTTCGGTAATCCCTGAAATTTTGGCGAACTCTAGAAATCGCTTCTCTATTTCACTATCGGGCAAAGTGGAAGCGTTGGGATCGACGGCAAAAAGATTTCTATCCAAAAAGGCGTTCCACCACATGGCTAGTCCCAAGTCCCACGTAGCAAGAACCGCACACGAGTGGTACTTTGGCCTTTGAAGTTCTCGACTCAAGTCCGTCAGGTCCGGTCGGTAGTGAAAACCTAATTGCACATATTCGAAATGGTCCGTTCGCAAGTGCGCTGTCCATTCTGCGCGATGCACCACGATTCGCCCGGTTTCCGACATGACACATAGAGGAAAGATGACAAGAACGGCCAATGCTACTTGTGGAAAATTCGATTCCACTCTTTGCCAGCCCTGGTTTAGAAAAAAGACAACAGCTAAAAAGACTAAGAGCCCTCCGAAGAATTCAAACTCTTTCGCAAAATGGTAAAGCTGAATGCTCGTGTGCGTGAGAAGAGGAAAGAGAAACCCACCCAAAGAAGCCACCGCCGCCATGGCTCCCACGCAAAGAAATTTTGCCATCCAAGTATCAGCTTGCTTCTTCCCTTGAAAGAAAGCCCGTTTTGCCCCGTACACGCCCAATATCAAGACAAATACTAAAGCGGCGTTTAATAACCACCGGTGTTCGATGCGGGGCAACTGCTGTAAAACCATCTTTCCAAAGCGAACGGGGACATCCGGACTTTCCAGCAACCGCTGGGCCACAAAGGGAACGGCCAATACGCCACATCCCAATGCAAAGGCCGCCGCGTATTTGGCTAAGGTATTACGGGTCAATCTGTGTTGTTGGAAAACTCTTAGCGTATTAGCACCGACGAGCGTTATCAGAGGAAGTAAGACGTAGATATCTACCAAAGAAGCGATGGTAAAGATAGCGCCGGTGAAAAAACTTCTTATCGCCCTTTTCCGATCAAACGTCTTGGTTCTCCCAAACAGGGTCAGGATGGCGCTCATGGCGAGCAAAGTTAATGACTGCGTGATAAAGCCACGGGGAATCCGTCTATCCCAGTGAATGAACTGAACTAGCCAGCGAAAATTCCCACTAAATCCGGAATTGAAAATTTGGGCGATGGGCTCGGTGGGATTAAGAACGCTAAATAGCGCACAAAGCAACGCCCATCCCAGGGAAATTTCAAAAACCCTGAGCAACATGAAAATGGCCACAAACTGCAGCGCACAGTAAAGAAGATCGGCAATGAGCCATCCATAATTTCCAAAGACGTGTACCAAAAACGCGTGCGGCAACAAATGGTAAAACGGAAAAGAGATAATCCCATGGTGCATGCTCTCTTTTGCAGCGGCTTCACCCAAATTTCCATGCGAGAGGCCTTTGATCATCGGATAATATTCGATGTCGCCCTCTCCAAAACGATAAAGGGCCTGAATATCAACGGGATTTGTCTTGGAATCCTGAATCCACCCGGCCCAGTTCGTAAGGCCCGTGATGGCAGCCGTAAGCAGGTAAAGTCCTAAAATGAGAAGACCGCTTCGATGACGAAAGGAAAGCGTTTTCATTTTCAGATGAAGCCCTTGAAGAAAGAGGAATATTGCTAAAAATTTTCACACCTTAGCTTACCCGTGTCAACCTTCCATGATAACCCCAAACCAGACTCAAGGCGTCCAACCTTTTTTCCGATAAGAGGTTCAGAGCCAACTTAGAAATTTCACAAGGAAGTTACCATTTCTCCTCTTTTGACATTGGATGTCATTCTCCCCGTCTACAATGAAAGCCTCGTTCTGCCGACTGTCTTTCAGCGTCTTAGGGAAATATTCCGTTCCGAGAATTTAGTACGTTACGGGATCCAGTCGGTGAGGTTCTTATTTGTCGACGACGGAAGTTCTGACGACACCGCAAAGCAAATCCACGCTTTCATCGGAAAGGGTGCACCCGCGACGTTGATTCGCCTTTCTCGAAATTTCGGACACCAAAGTGCCGTGGAAGCGGGCCTTCGATACGCCAGCGCCGATCTGGTATCCATTATGGATGCTGACCTGCAAGATCCTCCGGACGTGGTACTTAAGATGGTGGCAAAGTCTCGACATGGGTTTGATGTCATCTATGCACAGCGATCGAAGCGTAAAGAACATTTCCTAAAAGTTTTCTGCTACTGGCTGTTCTACCGAATTCTGGCGTTGCTCTCCGATACTGAGATAGCCATGGACAGCGGGGATTTCTGTTTGATGACGCGAAGAGTGGTAGAGGCTTTGAATAGCTTACCTGAGAAACTGCGTTTCATTCGGGGACTGAGATCGTGGGTAGGTTTTAACCAGACCAATTTTGTTTACGAACGAGAAGCTAGATACGCGGGCTCGTCCAAATACACTTTCCGAAAGCTCTACCGATTGGCTACCGACGGGATTGCCTCGACGAGCATTCGCCCCTTGAAAGTCGTTCAACTCTTTGCTTTTCTCTTTGCCTGCTTCTTGCTCCTATTTTGCGTTGTGACATGCGTAAAATTTATTTCGGGTGCGGGAACTCCTCTCGATTTATGGTTTCTAATGGGATATTCACTCGTCGCCCTTTGCGGATTTAGTATTCTTTTTTCTCTTTATATCGTCTGCGGATACATTGGCCGGATGTACCTTGAGCTAAAGGCCCGCCCCTCGTTCATCGTTATGGAAACGATTGGCGGCCAAGGCCATTCAACCGAAAGGAAACCCCGTGACTTCGCTCTCCTCGCCACTGAAAATTCCGGCAACTGGAATTGAGTTTGTCACACCCGAAGTAGCCCACTGTTTTTCTGATGAATGGTATGAGTTGGCCACCACCGATCACTTCTGGATGGAATGGCGATTTCTTGTTTTAAAGCAACTCTTGGCAAAACACGGCTTTTCCACGGCCCTACCCCTTCGCGTTTTGGACATCGGCGGAGGAACGGGAGTTTTGCGATCGCAAATCGAATCGCAGACGAATTGGACTGTCGATTGCGCCGATCTTAGTCTGGATGCGCTAAGCACGATTAAACCGGGACGCGGGCGTAACCTCTATTACGACATCTTCAAGGAACACCCTAACCTCATCGGAAAATACGATGCCGTGATGCTTTTTGACGTCATCGAGCATGTCGAAAACCCGGTCGACTTCATCGCCACCGCCGCAAAGCACTTAAAACCAAAAGGAACCCTTTTTGTGAATGTCCCGGCCTACCAGTCTCTTTATAGCCGTTACGACAAGCTAATCGGCCACCTAAGACGGTACCACAAACAAACACTCTCAGGCGCCGTGGAGCAGGCGGGAGTTAGTGTTTCAGGAGTCTATTACTGGGGCATGTCGATGATTCCCCTGCTCTTGGCTCGAAAACTACTTCTAGCAATCTCCGAAACCAACACGATAAAAAGAGGCTTTGCGCCCCCCAATCCTTTAGTTCACTGGATTCTAAAGAGCATCATGCGACTTGAGCTGGCCTTAGGTTTTGCCCCACCCGCGGGGACCTCGGTAATGCTTATCGGCAAACGACTTTAGCCATTGCTGCAGTTCATCCTTGCCTTATTTAGCTACGAAAAATAGTGTAGTAACCCATTATCACCCTTTGATGCCGCCGTGGTGAAATGGCAGACACGCTAGGCTTAGGACCTAGTGGCCGCAAGGTCGTGGGGGTTCAAGTCCCTCCGGCGGCAGATCTTAGATCTTACACGCCTGAAAACTCAAGGACTTACCAGTTTTGCCACTACGAAATTTCGTAGTGGTTGTAGTGAAGCCACTACTTTGCCGAAAGGATAAGTATGGGCTACCAAATCAATTCAACCAAGAAACGTCGAGACGGATCTTACGGCTGGGAACTCAAATGGCAAAAGGATTTTGGCAATGGAAAACGTGAACAGCGTCACGTCAGTAAGAAGTCGGCCGAGTTTCGAGAGCTCGGATTTCAGATCGAACTGACACTCGAGGAGGCGCGCGCCAGGGCGAAGTAACTATCTGCTGAAAGACAGTTGCAGTTACATACCGAAAGAATTGGCCGTTTAGAAAAGAAGCTTAAACAAAATAGTCTCATCCGATCGGCCTTCCTGCCCAAAGAGCTGGTCAAAGAATTCGAGGAGACGATCCTGGTGGATAAACGCTTCCGGCGATCGCACTGGAAGACTGCAAAGAAGATCGTAGGCACCATCGACGTGCCCCCTTCGAAGTGGTACGCGCGGCAGCCCTGACTATTCCAATCCCTTTTACGCTTGCTCTCATTTCTACCCGCTTAGGTCTACTCGGTTAGAAAATCGAGAAAATAATTGTCTTTCGGAAGCCGCTGATTTGTAATCCATTTTCTCACAATCTGGAAATGACATCAAAGTGACCAGTTCTCGCAGCGTCACATCAGAACTGCAGATCAATCCATGCCCTCGAATCCACTCCTCCCGACTCCCATTCTTTGTTCGCCGCCCAACTCTAAAGAGCCGGCGACCACCGGTGTTTCACGTCTGATGCCATGGGCGGAGTAAGAGAAGAAGAGACTGGCTCTAATGAACGATCCGACTCTGCTATTTTCTTCCATGTGGATCAAGACCCTGTGGTGGGAGCAAGATTCTTTATGATTCCGCTCTTTCATGTGGGGGATTCTCCTTCCCATGAGGAATTACAGGACCAGGCACTTCGCCGGTTAAATCACGACGATATTAATAGCGTTGTTATTCTGGACTCTTTAGAAAACGCTTGGAGAACCGAAGCCGGATCTCAAGACAAACGCTTCACCTATTTTCTGCGCCAGGGCGTTACTCAGGCCGGAGCGACCGCTTTTTTCCTGCGGGTCGCGCTTAACGCTGAGACAGTGAGCTACTGCTACTACTATCAGGGCGCCTTCGGCGGATTGAGCGCCGGGGGAACTGTCGTCCCGCCGCCGCCTCAGTGAATTCAAATATCAGGATGGAAAGGATTTTAGTATGAAACACTTTTTAATTAGTGTCTTCGCCTTTCTCGTTGTGTATTCCAGCGGGAACGCGAAAGCGGATGCTATTTACTCAAAAATGCAAGACCTCTACGCTAGGGGGGCGATCCCAAAGTTGCGGACGTTAAGAACGACGAAGCCTTGGCCGGCAAATGTGTGGACCCCAATAGCCCCATGGCGCTTACGCCCGGTGCGCTTTTCTTTCACAGCGAAAAGGACGAGGCTCTAGGAAACTTGTTCTATATGGTTCCCTTTACCAAGGTTGAAGTGTCGGATCTCACGTATGGAAATATTCAGCAGCGAGCTCTTGACGCTATTCACGACGGAAAAATGGCATCGACAGTAAGCGTCGATGCCAATACCCGGGGATGGGCGATTACCATGCGGGATGGGGATTCGAATATCGATTTCCAAATGGTAGAAACCCAAGGGGCCGCTGGGTTACCCACTTTTGTGGTACAGGAGTATGGGAACGATTTCTCTTCTCCGGTATATTGTTATTTTGCGAATGTACTTACTCCTGAGTCGACTCCTCCAGAGAACGTGGTAGTACCACCGCCGTCGAAGGACTAAAAGGCCGTTCCTCCTTGGCGTCGGTCGTCACCAGACGAAATCATGCGGCGTGAGAGGATTGGCATTGAGAAGATCGCGAATCCTTTCTGCTTCGGCCCTAACTTCCTGTTTTCTTTTGCATAGGTAATCTACCGACGTCTGGAAGTTACGGATTTCGTGATAGGGGCTATTGTTGTTAAGGGCTTCGATTTCAGCGTCCAGTTTTGCCATGATGGCGTCATGGAGTTGATCTTCACGAACAGAGGTAAGGGAGCTTTCCGACTGTAGGCGAACGAATTGATTAGCATCGGCCACTGAGATTATCGGAAAACCTAGACGTTCATTGATGGAAGGCCCTAAAGAGTGTATTTCATCTTCGGTAAACGGTGTTTTCCAGTAGAGATGTCTAGCTAGTTGATTTTGAAGATCGGGAAAAGGGGCTAATCGGCGGATGAGTCCTTCCCAGGTCATCTTCCAGCGAAAGGCAAACTCGTTCACCGAAAGCCCTTTCTCGTCGTTCGGAGGGAGAAGGGTTAGGGGCGAATAGGTGTGTGTGCACAGAGAACGATAGCGAGTACCGTCTGCTCTATCGATGAAAAACAGAGAGTTTATTCCGGGCAGCGTTCGTAGCGCCTCGACACGGGAACCCGAAGCCGGAAATTTCGCGGCGGCGTCCGATAATCGGTTTACTTCCACAACTAAACTCTCTTCTTTAATCTGAAATGCTTGCGTTTGCTCTGGGAACGGCTCTTTCCAGCGGTACCATGTAGCGAGTCTTGCGTGACTTCCTATCGATTCAGATAGATACCAATCTGCAATTTTAGCCACGGAAGGGGAGTTAAGGATCATGTCTAACGACGCCATTTGCCACCCTTCTGGGCAGCGATTGTCTAGCGTAGAAGAGGTAGCGAGTTCTGAAATCAGCCAGAATCGCTCTTGATCGTAAAAAGCGGGATGAAAGGCCTCATAAATCGTAGTGAGTAATGGCCGATCAGAAACGATAGCAATGTTTCTATGGGCGTCAGGCCCCAGCGGGTCCAAGAGGTTATCTTGAAGGTCTCGCAATTTGAGAATGAACTCGGTATTTAGATCAAGAATCACTCCCTTTCTTTTTTCTTCGATATATTTAATGTACTCGAAGGAGAGGGCATGTGCTCCGGCCGGGCTGCTTGGAACTCCGGATAGTGCCAGTAGTGAGGCGGAAAACTTCTCTATAGGCATTACAAATTCTCCCGGGGACGCTTGCCTACATTGAGCCAGAAGTTCGGAGAGCAACGTCTTTTCTAACCGTTCGACGGGAAGAGCAGTAGCGCCACAGCTTTGATAGTGGAGTTGGTCTGAGGAGTCCGTCCACAAAAGCGAATTTTTCCCTTTTTCAGTCAGTGAAAGGTAACCGAAAGCCTGAAAGCAGAAAGTAAATATTATTAGAATATTAGCAAGATTGATTCGCCTCATTGAGAAAACTCCCCCCCAAGACTTGTGAGTCCGAAGGCTAAGAGCAGCATCGGAAAGAGTACCGAGCGCACGCAATTCATGGGCACCACCTACCTACCTTATGGTCTCTAACTGTAGGGAGGCACTTTAGCTAATATGACTCATAGCGTCAACGCCCAAGGAAAAACCCTTACCCAGCCATTTTCTCATTTCGAGTGAATCAAAGGTGAGTTTTTGGCTTAAAAACGTCGTCACGGGCCGTGCTCTCGTCGATGTCATACTGCCCTGTGATGACGACCCCGTTTCCGCCTGAACCGGTGGAGGGGTTTACGGTGGCTTGCCCGGAGTCGAGTGAGCACAGCTCACTTAGGCCAAATTTCTTCGTAATATCTCAGACATCTGGCTAGCTTCTTACGAGTTCTGGACGAGTAATCGGATGGCATCCAACCGTGGTTCGGATTCTGATAGTGCTTTGAGCCCCGCCTCTTGAAGCGCTTTGTGGGCCGTATAGAGAGTCCGCACCGCCTAACGCCGCGTCATACGGCCTTTAGTGGGCTCTTATTGCCCTTAACTGAATTTATGGCGATTAAGCCCACCCGGGAAATGGGGGTTTGAAATTCTTATCCGTATTCCAAATCGGGTTCTGCCGAGATGTTCAACGGATTACCCAAGGCAAGCGAGTCCGAGGAATCCGTTCGGGGAGTCAAGCAAACGACACGGGCTGGCGACTGTTTCAGTTGCACCCAGTTTGAAGGGCCTAAGGGGATCTCTTACAGCTGTCTCGTCACTATTACCAATTCCGAAAAGGGAACCATCCTCTGTAAGTGATTTCCTCGCTATATCCGTTTCAAGATGATCACTGGCTAGGGAAAAGATACTGATCCTGGGAAGTGCCTGCACGAGGGGTCGCTGTCGTAGTGGTAGGCCCCAAGGGGTAATAGCCTTGGGGAATAATGCCACTCACAAAGGACCTGGCCTCGGTGGGCCGCCTTCGGCTATCTAAATACATCGGCAGGTCCTTGGGCGCGAGCGCCGAGAGACTCAATGAAACCGGAGCATCGCCATTCGTTGTGTGGCAGGACATGCAAAACTGGTTTTTCGAAGAATCGGGACGAGGCCGATTCCAAACAAACTGGCCCTCGGGAAAAAGCAGCTCTTGCCGGATGCTGAATGTGTCCGGGGGAATTTGACTAAGTCGAACCCCCGGACCGTCGAATGCATTTGCATAGCAGCGGTAGTATTGGCTGGTCTGCTTGCCCTCCGACCTCAAAATCGTAGAAATCTGTTCGTGGGAAGAAGTAGGATACCGGGCGGCCAATTCGAATTGCATTGCCGGAGCGCCGCTATTCAATCCAACCAATGTCCCATGGGCGTGGTTACAGATCACTTCCAGATTCGGTTCATAAGCCAGGACTTTAAACTCATCGAACCATCCCCGAATCCCTTGATTACTGGAATCGGAGCTTCCCACAATCAAATTCCCAACTCCAAGCGAAAATAATTTTCCTTGCGCTGAGCGATTCCAAACCGAGGACTCGAAACCATCAACGAAAAGTTTCACTTGAGTGTGGCTTTCCGTATTATCAACCACAAATGCCAAGTGTTTCCAACGGGCGGGGTTCAGACGATCGCCTGTCGGTAAACTCCCGCTTCCTTCCAACTCGTTGTTTGAGTTTCGGTACTCGACACTGTCCAAGTCGGGAGAGAGGCCGAATAGAAGAACCGTCGGGAAAAGTAAAGAGTCTTCGAGACTCCCCGTTTACCTCGGTTCTCGCATCGATGAATATTCCTAGGTACCAAGGGGTAGAGTCGACACCGGTGGGCTGAACCGGGATGGCATAAGTCAGGCTGCTGGTACGGTTCATCCAAAGGCCCTTTCCTTCCACTCCTCCCAGGGCTACTGGTTCCACACGAATGTCAGATGAGGCAACTCCGACGGACGGTACCTGCCATTTGTTCCGGAATTTTATACCAATCCCCGCCATTTCCGAGGCCACTTCGGCGGTAGCCGTTGTCGCAGCGTTTTGCAGATGGATGGGATACCCCACACCTTCAACCGCGACGTTTTCATTTCCGTCACGGTAGCGTAAATAGCCGTCGTTCGGGTTGCAATTCGCTGGGCTCCCGGCGGTGCATCTCGGTTGCCAAGTCACCGTCGCCGCCATGCTGGAGAGAATAAAGGCATTGGGATCCAGCCAATCGTCAAACGCCACTTCCTGGGTTGCGGTTCCATTACTGATTTGCCAGACGACGTCGCGAGCTAAATTGGGCTTCATGTTTGGCAGTTGGTTGAAAAGATTGAGGGGAGAAGCGGAGAAAGTGGTGTTACCAAAATAGCCGAACGGAGGCGCACTGGGGGGATTCAATGGACCGGGATCCCCTCCGTTGCCGTTATTGCAAAGTTCAATTCCAAAAAAATGGCAATCTCGTCCCGAACCAGTCCATACTTTTCCGGTGGAGCTCCCAATCGTGTAGTTGCTAGGCGAGTAAAGTGTTAGGAGTTGGTGGAAGCTATCCACCAACGGAAAACCGTAGTCGATGTGGTTGAGCAAGTTGTCCATCACCACCATTTTTCCGCGCGTCCAAAGCCCCATCAGAGTGAATCCCCTTGTCCCGCCCGCCATATCAAAGTAGTTAATCCGGCTTGGATCGGAGGGGGAACAAGCGCCTCCCCGAGAGCCGGGATTGCAATCGTTTGCGAAACGTTGTTTGAGTTCGGTTTTCCCCCCACTCGTTTCGGTATAAAAGAAATTCCGGTTCATCGTCGTAAAAATGAGGTTCTTTCCATCTTGATCTATCCAAGGATAGGTTCCGCCGAGTTCCACGTAATAAGGAATGATCGTCCCTTCCGCATCTCGAAAGGGATACCGGGCAAAACCGTAGCGGCTTCTTACCACCGGATGGTAAGGCGCATTAGCCAGGGGATAAATGGCTTTGAACTGGGTTACGTCACAGGGCGGACCGTTTTCCGACTCATTTACAAAGTACACGATATCGTACGGCCCAGAGCGGACTGACTGGTTCTGGTCCTTGGTACTGACCCAGTTAAGGACCGCTCTGCTTTGCCTAGCTAGGATGAACTTGCCATCTTTGGTTCCCGCTGGTTCCAAGAAATTGGTGACTCCAGGAAAGAGAGGAGAGAGTTGGGAAGCCGAGGGATGCGGAGTAATGCTTAGAATATAGGCCCTAGGGGTTTTCGGATTTCCAACGACGATGGTGACGGGAGTGCTATACCAAGCTGCCGTGCGGGGCATCGCCGGGCTAGTAGCCGTTTCTTCCTTGGGCCCCATTCCTCCGATGCGATGACTTTCACCTGATAGCAATCGTAGTTCCCGCCCGAGTTGAAAGCTCCGCTTGCGTCGCAAGCATAGGGATTGCGCGAAACGGTATTTCCGCTCGTATCGGTCTCGTCCGCATCGCAAATATACTTGTGCCCTGGAACAGCACCCTGGGGCAACTGAGGTCCTACAAATTTCGCCCAGCTGACCACTTCGGGATTGGGCTCACTTTGGGGCTTTGACAGGATTTGGGCACCGGGAGCGGAACTAAAAAATGGACCTTTAAAAACTTCGGGGAGTAAAAGATGAAACGTAAAATTCGCACGACTATCTTTTAAGGTAGTCGGATCGGACTCCTCGTATTGGACTCCTACCCTGCCATCTTGGGTAGTTCGCAATGCCGGAAGGTAAGGACCCTTATAAGCGCCGTTGGATATATTGGGTAACATCTCTATTGTTTGAAGGGGTGTCGGGAAGCGAGTTCTGCGAATCGGCTAAGCAATGAAAGGAAGGGGAGAAAAAAAAGACCACAAAAAAGGCGCGAAGTAATGTTTTTTTTGAAAAGACAGGCCACTGTCCCATACTTGCGTCCTTCAACGTGCAGTTTGCGTACTCTAGTAGGATACAAGAAAATTGTGTGGCAATTGTATGGAGGGACCTGCTACGAATGGCCTCGTAAATAATGTTACCGGGGGATTAGGAAGAGAAGCGCGGTGGCCTCATAATGGAGTAACCAGGCATTCGTCTGGACAACTCCATAAAACAATGAGGCAAAGCCATGAGCATAACGCTAAAGCGTTTGTACTTGGATTTTTTGCGCCAACGTTACCGAGACACCAAGAGTCGAAAAGTGAAGATTATGTTGATTGACCAACTCTGTCGGGACGCGGGGTTTCACAGAAAACACGCCATTCGAACTTTGAATCAGCGCCCTCAATTGAAAGCGAAGCGGGGTCGTCGACGTCTTTACAGCGATGGGGCAAGGTACCACTTAAAAAAGCTGTGGCTTGCAATGGAGCAAGTAAACGGGAGGCGCATGGTGGCAATGCTTCCGGATTGGTTAAAACACTATGAAGCCCCCGAATACGGCCCTTTGATTGAAAAAGAGCTCTGCTCAATGAGTCATGCTACGATAGAGCGGTTTCTTCGGCCCTACAGAGCGGAGATGGGGCGGAAGTTAAGAACTGGAACAAAGCCTGGGAATTTAAGAAATCGAATTCCGATTAAACCGTTCGACAGAAATGTCGCAGTGCCAGGCTATATGGAGGCAGATACGGTAGCTCATTGCGGAGGAAGTTTATCGGGAGAGTTTGTTTGGTCCTTAACCGGGGTAGACCGTCTTCTGGGCTGGACTGAGAATCGCGCCGTGTGGAACAAACTAGCCAAAGAAGTGGTCGAAGCTGTCGAGGATATCGAGAAAAGCCTCCCGTTTCCACTAAAAGGACTTTCCAGTGACAATGGCGGAGAGTTCCACAATGACCTACTCATTAGTCATCTAGCGCCGAGTAAAAATCGCCCCAGAGAGATTTCTTAACCCGTGGCCGTCCCTACAAGAAGAATGACCAGTGCTACGTGGAGCAGAAAAATTACACTCATGTCCGAAAACTCCTGGGCTATGACAGGATTGACTGCCCATCGGTCAAGGACTTGGTGAATGACCTATACAAAAATGAATGGGGACTGCTACAAAACTTTTTTATTCCACAGGTGAAGCTCATTGAGAAAATTCGAGTGGGCGCAAAGTACAAACGAAAACACTCAAAACCAATGACCCCCTATCAAAGATTAATGGAATGCTCGCAAATACCCGATCAGGTAAAAAAAGACCTGACCAAGAAGTTTGAATCTCTGAACCCTTTTGAACTTAAAGACGGCATTGAACGAAAACTGAAACGCATCTGGGACACGCAGAAAAAATTCGAGCAGACACATAAACTGAGGTCGGTGGCTTCGCTACCTCCGGGTAACATATCTAGCTGAGGCTAATCGGCTATTGAAAAGCCTTCTGAATATCGATGACGTCCTCGCGGCCAGCCCCGGTGGAAATGAGATTCACCTTCGCACCCGTGAAGCTTTCAATAAATCGCAAGTAGTCTTTCAGCGCTGAAGGCAATTCACTCGCGCTCTTGATACTTTTAAGATCCTCTTTCCAACCTCGCAGTGTTTCGTAAACCGGAGTGGCTCCCGATAGAAGCTCAGTCTCGGCCGGAATGGTATCTAACGGTTTTCCGTGAACGAGATAGCTAGTACAGACCTTAAGTTCATCAAAGCCCGATAGGACATCGGCTTTGGTAATGGCTAAATTTTTAATACCGGAAACCCTGAGCGCATAGCGGACGGCAACGAGATCTAGCCAACCGCAGCGGCGGGGGCGGCCTGTCGTTGCTCCAAACTCCATTCCGGTTTCGCGAAGCCTTTTTCCCGCATCGCAGGAAAGTTCCGTTGGAAAGGGCCCCTCACCGACTCGTGTCGAATAGGCTTTGATGGTCCCGATAAAAAGCGTCTGCTCGGGAAGGCGGCTTCCCAGTCCCAAGGCCGACTGAGACGGCAAGGTATGAGAGGATGTGACAAACGGATAGGTTACGTAATCGACATCAAGAAGCACTCCTTGTGCCCCTTCATAGAGAATCTTTCTGTCGGAAGCTATCTCATCATGGAGCATCGTCGATACATCGCGCACGAACGGCTTAATTTTGCGAGCTACCTCTTGGTAGCGTTCGATAGTAGGTGCCGTATAGAGAGTCCGCACCGCCTAACGCCGCGTCATACGGCCTTTAGTGGGCTCTTATTGCCCTTAACTGAATTTATGGCGATTAAGCCCACCCGGGAAATGGGGGTTTGAAATGCTTATCCGTTTCTCCCCCTGCCGTGTAGGTATCGCTAAGAATGATTCCCTCACCATCGGATCCTCGAGTCACGACATATCCAGAGACATAACCTCGATTCACGCCGTCTTGATCCACAACACCTTGGTAACAAGTGACTGGAGCCGTTGAGGCCGCCAGCGCGGATCGCATTCCAAACATTAGAACGATTGCGATTAAGAAAGCAGACTTTTTCATTTTATTATTCTCCATCGGCAAGACACGGGATGATTTTGTAAAGGGTATACCGGACGCAGTCCCATTGGCGTTATTCCGAAAGCACTTAATATCTTTCTAAAAACGAAGAGCGTCTAACTTTCATACGCTTGTAGCACCCAAGAACAGGTGTCGACGTTTCTTACGGGCCGATCCCCGGAATTAAATAAGGTCTTGTTATGACGGTATTCGCTTAGTCTACAGCTTGGACAGAGTGACTTCTTTGGATTTTAGGTGATTGTTTCCCAGTGTTAGCTGACTAAGGGTGTAGATCTCACTGGCTCCAGCAAACCCTCCATAAAACGTCGATAACCTTCTTCGGAGTATGACAGCAAATTTTGTTTTACGGACGTGAAGCCAAAAGAGAACGATCGAATAATACTTTTGCCAGTCCGTTCCAAACCTCAAGGACAGCACGAGCAGGAAGGACATTTCTTTCGCGCTGGGATTGCCAGGGATCGGAACTGACCAGGCAACGATTTTCCCCGTCGATATAAGACTTAAGTCGAATTTCGTAGCAGAGATAAAGTCCGTTACAGCTAAATTGCTGAGTGGATCTAATTTTTTCTAACCCATCGCAGTAACTAAGCTCTAGGGGTGAGGTTAAATCCAATATCTGTTCGACCAGGGGTTCTCCGATGCGCGATTCGAGCGCTCTTGAGAACAACTGGAATAGTGATTCGAAATGTCTGGCTCGCCTCTCCGAGTGTCGGGGGCTCTTCCCGATCTCGTCCCATTTGGCCTTCCATTCATAGAACTCATCGCCCAGACCGTTAGCATTTACTTCGGGGAAACCCAGTTGTTTTACTTGCTCTTTCATCTTGGCAAAGGTCCAAAGTCTCCACTGAAGAGCGGTTAATTCGTCAGTTCTTCGGTTTTCGTCCTGTTCCACCCACGATGCTATCACGTCCTTGGCGCAAAGAACCGAGGAGCATTTGATTTGGGGAAATCCTTTCTGCGCAAGGTGCTTAGCAAGAGCGGAATACTTTTGCATTAAGGAGCCAAAGACAGTTTCTCCAAAAAGGTTATCTTCTTTGCCCTCTAGCTTTATTTGAGCCAGCTGTTGGTCTAGCTCCGACGCGATGGAACCTGGCGCCGCTAAGAAAAGGGATAAAACCACCACCAACAAAAATAGCCAGCCACGCCACATAGAAACTCCTGTTAGGAGCGGCACTATAGTGATTTCAAGGTTCCGGCGCAAGATGCCCATTTTGGGCAGCTTTAAATCCTCCCTTTACCCTTTCTTTGTAATCGGTAGTGGCCTGCTATTCTCCGATAAGTATTTATTATATTAGAAACTTAAACCGCGC
The DNA here is from genome assembly GCA_963778115.1 of uncultured delta proteobacterium. Taxonomy (GTDB): domain Bacteria; phylum Bdellovibrionota; class FAC87; order UBA2466; family UBA2466; genus JBBQIT01. The sequence goes on along the minus strand of CAVZSV010000006.1, from coordinate 674,082 downwards.
CCTCCGATCGCCATCGCCCGCCTGGTATAGTCCGTCCCCCGTATAGAGAGTCCGCACCGCCTAACGCCGCGTCATACGGCCTTTAGTGGGCTCTTATTGCCCTTAACTGAATTTATGGCGATTAAGCCCACCCGGGAAATGGGGGTTTGAAATGCTTATCCGTGTCGACTGGCACCTTTTCGGCGCCTTTTCGCGTAAGGAACTCTTGCTGTTTTCAATATACTTTAGTGAATCCGTCCGAAACTCCGGATATCTCTCATTCCCCATTATACGACAAATTTCCCAAAACAATACCTGTGTGCCCAGGATCTGCCGAAACTATTGCATTCGCCAAAGCAATCGATTGAGGAGAGCAAATGTAGGGAGCATTTTGGGCGGCTGCGATAAAAGTTAGGCTGGCAATCGGAGTATAAAATCCACGGTTTTGCGGATCCAAGTAGGAATAATAAGGTGGATTCTTCTCGCCTAAATAGGCGTTAATCTTAGCCGACAGCGCTTTGGCTGCTTCGGCCCACGTCTGGGTGACGATGCCTTCATTATTAACAATAGCGCTATACACTCTAGCTTGAACAAAATTGCAGTCTGCTTTAGCACTATTTCCGGTTAGTAAAATTGCGAATAATGCGGCGGTGACATAGCGGGCTTTCATTTATACCTCCAATGAAATAGGCAATGAAAATGAATGCATTGGATGTACCAAGATTTGTAATTTCCCACATCTATTTGAACTCGTAGACAGAGTCGATATTTCAGTCAGTTGTAGCTCAAGAGCCTTTCTGGCCAACTTTTCGGCAAAATAATTCGACTGCCGTCTAAGTAAAGGATTTTAGTACCTTGCGCTGGCCAGATCTTTGACACCGTGGGAACCTTCGTATCCGAGCTCAAATTGCGTAGTCTTTAGACAATTCTGAAGAACAAGAGGTGCCACGTGACTTTGGGGACGTTGGGACTCTCTACCCTTTTGTCTGGAGATTTAGTTGGCACCTTTTCGTCCATATTCCTTCCATGAAACGTCAATCCACGAAATAGGACCATTTCCCCCGCCGCGTCTTAATGCGTTTTAGAAACCAAGAGCTGTTTCGCTTCTCAGATGGATGCTCGATCGGATTCTCACCAAGATATTCTCCGCCGAAACAGGCGATATTCTCCCGGCGAATAAGATTCTTCAACTTGGCCTTGAATTCGCGGAAGTTTTCCAGGCACCATCCTTTATGCCCCTGAAAAATGTAACGCGAGCCCTCGGAGAAAACTTCGACATGCGGAAGGCAGCTGTATTTTCGGCAACCCATGCCTGAACCAGCCAGATCAACGCCAATGCAATCGGCGGTCACTTTGCCCAATTTCAGACATTGCCAATAAAATAGACCGTCCTCAGGTGCCGGCAGGAAAGGAATGGGACCCCGCTCGTCTTTGTTTCGATCTTCATAGGTGACGATGCCGTAATCGGAGGTCAACATAGGTGCAGGTTCATCCTCATTAGGAACAACCGTTGTCCCCTTTGTCCTAGCTGTTGGAGCCACAATAAGCCACGCGAAGCAAATCAAGAGGAGGCGCCGTTGTATCAGTTTCATGGACCTACCATTCTTTTCAAAGTTTCATAATATTCTTTCAGCTTCGCCCTAGTGCGGGGGAAGTCTTTCTTTTCCTGATTCGTCCGAGGCTTCCGCCGCATTCCTTTATATTCCAGGATCGCTTCCATCCAATCAGCTTCGCGCTTAAGTTTATGTGAGGCGAGTCTTCCACATAGAAAGTGCCATAGAAAGTGCCAGTCGACTTTCAGGACCGTATGCGAATGTCAGAGTCCTGAAAGTCGACTGGCACCTTCTCGGCACCTTCTCGGCACCTTTTCGTCTCAACGACTTAGCGCACTTCTAAATCGTCTTATAAGTGAGCTGTTGGTATCTACAGGATCGAGGATTGGAGAATCTCTAAACTCCTGCCCCAATAAAGGCCACACTGATTTTAAAAGTTTGCCTCGTTGATCAATTCTTCTACATTCGCGCTGATAGTTTCTTGCAAGATGGCATAGAGCCGGCGCCAAAGCTTCATGAGACTCAGACGAAGTCCAAGTGGAAGCTTCAAGTTCCGCTACCCAGAGATGTCCACTTGAAAGAGAGCTAAAGAACTCGGCGAAGAATTCATCAATATCAGAACGCGACGAGGCAATCAGCGGATCATTTGCCCGGATTAGAGCATGCCCATATTCATGACTAGTTACTTCGGGGTGAAGCACCTCTTTTTCTTCGACGGGATCAATCAGGTAAGGAGAGCAAAAGGTGCCCGTCGCCTTTCAGGACCTTGTGATGTGATATCACAATAGGAGGTTCTGTTGACGAACACCTTTTCCCTCTAACAAACTTTCTCTTGCAGTGGTTAAATCTAAAATAACCCCCAGCCGAACTTTCGTAGGATAAACTTCCGCAAATTGGATGACGTCGGCGAAGATGGGGCGCTGCTTGGCCACCGGGGAACTTTCCAATGCCGTCACGGCCTCGTTAATCCGTTCCTTGTGCCTTTCGTGATCGATCGCTTGGGTGGTTACGCGATTCTTTTCGGCCTGTAATTGAATGTGACTGTCCTTAAGGATAGTAATTTTTTCGTTCCGAGCCTTGAGTTGGGCATAAATGGGATCTGCCGTGAGTTAGAGAACGCCCAGAAGCCCCCTTCTCCTGGAAAAGATATTGATTGTCGCTAACGATACCCACGCATGGACTCCAGAGGCAAAACATCTTCGCTCCGACCAAAATCGCCAGACGCCCATCGATAGGGTGACATTCTTTGTCACGCTCCCCTCTGGCTCTTAACAAGAAATCCCAAGCGTTTTTCTAAAGGGAATAGCCTGATTTTAAAGAGCTGTAGAGAGCTCGGATTTCGGATCGAACTGACAAACCCAACTCCGTCCACAAATCCCTAAGCACAGGTCGGGGAATGGGGGGAAATGCTCATCCGTGGAAACGAGATTGGGCTAAAGGTAACGGATACTTTTAAGACAGAGCGCAATTTCGCATTGCTTCATCACGTCGTGGGAAAATAGGGAGCTTGTGATAAAATAACAGGACTGTTGCGGCAAAATCCTTAGAGTCTAACGCTTCCTGCGCGAAGGCTTCGCACCAACTTAACCATTCCTATGAAACGTGAGTTCATCGTCCTTGGTGTCTGTCTCCTCTCGCTTTCCAGTTGCGCAGGACACCTTCCCCTCATCGGGTATGGACCTAACGGCGAAATCGCATCGGCGATGATTAGTGAATCGAAATATGAACAGATGCTGGCAGAAACCTTGGTCACCGTTCAAGAATCCGTTCTTCCGCCTCTCAATGACGCGAGTACTCAGAATCCGAAGTGGGAGGTCTCCAGTGTTAGTGTGGGAGTCGGCCTATCAGCATCCGTCGGCTTCGGCCCGTTTTCCGCTTCAATTCGCCCTCGAATCCACGCAACGTTTACGAAACAGGATCCCCCCACGGATCACTTATGAAAATGCATCCCTTCCTAGCTGTTCTTTTCGTCTTGGCTGGATCTTGCGAATCGCTAATCGCTGCAGACTCAGACGCTTTGCCAAAGAGTTGGTATGACCTGTCGGCCGCCGCCGCCCAACACGATGTGGAAACTCTAAGCCCTCCAGCCGAAAAGGCGATCGAACACCTCTTTGATGTGAACTTAGTGGCGCTCGACAAAATGGAGGCGCTGTCGAAAAAAAGCCAAATTTTATCGGCTCAGCCGAGCCAATTTAAACTTAGCAATATTAATTTTGATCTATCGCTGAGTCTAGGAGGCCATTTGGGACTGATGGTGGCCTCCGGCTCTGAAACGGTTTCCATCTCATGGCAAAAAATGGCTTACGAGGAGAAACCGGATATAGCTCCGCCATCCCCATACGGGGCTACTTTCGATCCTACTAGCTCATCTAATGACGTAGTCGCTGCTTTAGAACCTGTCATACGAGCTGTCTTAGCAACGGGCCAAATTGCCGACGAAGGGGCTTTACGCAAAAATTTAGTCGAGAAGGTGCTCTACTACCACACGATGGTTCAGGGTATCTATGATCTTACCGCCGCAAATTGGCGGGTATCGAGGTTCGGCGTCAGCTTTTCTGTTAACGTCTCTGGTGAGGTATCGACTGGAGTTAGCGTCGGAGGAGGCGTTTCTGTTAGTTTTTCTTGGCTTCCTACGACGCAAAGATCCCCCCGCGTCATAGCGTCGGGAGATGGGCCCGGCGCCAATCTAAAAAAGCTTATCGAGAAACTATTAGCACAAATGGAGGCGGTATCTTTAGAGGGGCTAGAGGTTCCCGACTTTGCGCTTAAGAATGTGATCTATGGATTGGGGATCTCCGCGGGCGGGAACGTGGGGGTGTCGATCAGTGGAGGTGTATCGGCTTCGATAACCTTTACTCGGGTAGGGAATGTAAACGTGGAAGCCGCCGCCGATACCTCGATAAATAACGACCCTATTGCTGCCATCAACGGCAATGGGGCCTTTCAAAATAGTGGAGGAATCTCCACCATGGGTTTTCGCAGAGGTCTTGAGCGCGCCGTGCGCATGGGAAGTAAGTTTGCCGAGCTGAGTGAGAAATACCAAAGTACTTGGGTGGTTCGTCAGATTTCAGCTAGTTTCTCCCTTTCGCTTTCCGGGGAAGTGGCATTGATTAGGTTGGGGGGATCGGGCTCCATCTCACTGGTGTTCCAGAAGGCTTAGAGGTCAACATGAAACGATTGCTCTGGCTCTATGTTTTCGTTGGATTGGTGGTGAAGGGGTTTGCGGAACCTTCAGCGCCTCTCACTGATTTTGTGTCTGATCAGCTGGACGATACCATTATCGCTTTGGATTCAGTTGCCCCAAGCGACCCTGGGGGAATCGATGGCTCTTTCGCCATGAAAGAATTTTCGATCACGGTGGAGGCGTCCGTGGGATTTTCGGCCGGCATAGCCAACGTGTCGGTGAGTCCGGATATCACGCTTTCCTTCAAGCCCGCCAATAATAGCCGTCCCAACTCATAAGGTAACGGTACTTTCCATACGACGTGAATTGCCGCGCGCGGTCTCAGGTGCCAATACTGCTTTGATAGATCTAAAAGAGATAACCGATAAAGCGTTTAATCCAATCCACCTCCGGTACTTGGAACTTGCCAGTCGAAGTCTCCGGGAACTCAGAACGCTACGCCGGCTTTGGATACCTGCCCGCTTTCCTATCCAGAGTCACGTCTGGTAAAATGCTTTTGTCTTTGATGTTATCATCCCGATGTAGGGTCACATAGGACTACCATGGAAAACACAACCGCCTACCCAACGAGCCGACTGCGCATCGCAATCATTATCATCACCGCCGCCATGGCCTCGCTGCTTGAGATCATCGACTCATCCATCGTCAACGTCGCAATTCCAACGATGATGGGAAACTTGGGCGTCACACTCGACCAGATCAGCTGGGTTTCGACCGGTTACATGATTGCCAATTCCATCGTTCTTCCGATCGCAGCGTGGCTGGGTTCGAGAATTGGGCGAAGAACTTATTTCACGAGCGCAATCCTGACCTTCACCGTCGCTTCATTCTGCTGCGGAATAGCACCCAATCTCCCGCTGCTCGTCCTATTTAGGATCATCCAGGGTCTCTCCGGGGGCGCGCTGCTTCCCACCTCACAGGCTCTGATCCAAGAGCAATTCCCACCGGAGAAAGCAGGGATGGCGAATGCGCTGTTCGGCATTAGTGTGATGGTGGGCCCCGCGCTCGGACCCGTTTTGGGCGGCTATCTCACGGATCATCTGGGCTGGCGCTCCATCTTTAATATCAACGTACCGATCGGAATCTTGGCAGCCATTATGTCCTGGACGTTTATCGAGGAAACCAAATTCGCCCAACACGTCAAAGGTATCGACTGGACGGGCCTTGGCCTGCTCTGCCTCGGCGTTGGCTGCATCCAGTTCGTGCTGGAACGCGGCCAGCCCGATAACTGGTGGGACTCCTCGGCGATCATCGTTTGTGCGATCTCAGGTGTCCTCGGCGTCGCTCTTTTCATTTGGTGGGAACTCCGGGTGCCCAACCCCGTCATGAACCTGCGGCTTTTCAAAGAAAGCGTCGTCCGCTCCGGAACCTCGCTCATGCTGATGCTGGGGATCATGCTTTACTCACTCACCTTCATCATTCCGATCTTCGCTTCCGAAGCAGTTCATCTCGATGCCACGCAGACCGGTATACTCTATCTTCCGCCTTCGATCATCACGGCCCTTGCAATGATGCCGGTCGGCCTGCTCAGTCGGTGGGTCAATCCGAAGATCTTGGTCTTTATCGGAATCTCATTTGGAATCACGGCACTGTTCATGATGGCGGGTTTCAATTCAGCCACGGGTCAGATCAACATGTTCGTTCCTCTAAGCTTTCGGGGCCTCGCCGCGGCCTTCCTCTTTGTGCCGATCAACACGATGGTACTCAGTCAGTTCCGTGGGCAGGAGCTAGGACAAGTCGCCGGGATGCAGAACTTCTTCCGGCAAATCGGAGGAAGCATCGGGATCGCTTCACTCACAACCCTATTGGCCCGCCTCAGCGCGCAGAACTACACCGACCTACTTCCCCAAGTCTCCGCACTCAATATGACCGCTTGGGGCGACTACATCCGGATGAAGGGCTTGCTTCTCTCCCGCATGAGCACGGAGACTGGCCTTGGCAGCGCCGACACCCTGGCCGTCAAATCGATCTACGGCCGTGTGATGGCACAAGTGTTTGTTATGAGTTTCGATCAAATTTGCTGGGTCATCATCGGCGTGCTCGCCTTTGCCCTGCTCCCCCTTTATTTCGCGAAAACACGGCGGTCGACGACCGGCCCGGTATTCGATTCGCACTGAACAGCGGCGGATGGCGCAGTCATTGCGTGACGATGAAGTTGAAAACGGCTATCCGTTTTTCGCTAAGTAAAAGTAGCTAGGGCGATCCTCATTCATCTCGACGAAGTTCACCAACACTGGCGCACCAGGCTGATGAATAGCCTTAAACGCCGCGAGCACGCTTTGAACATCTGTTACGGATCGGGCCACCTCCGCAAAGCGTTACCAAAAAATTAAGGACGATCGTTTCCAACCTTGGTACAATGGCTCCAAGTGTTTCGTCTCTCGTGAAGATCATGTCTCCCAAGGCCAAACTAATTTACATTTTTTTTCTGATGGTCAGCCTCCTTTCATCGGCGGCCCCCGTTGATTATAAACGCGCCGATCCTTCGCGTTGGCCCAATCTATGGGTGAAGGCGGGAAGTCTTTTTTATTTGAACCAATCCGGAATTCCACGGCCTTTAGTAATGCAAAACGATCACATCTTATTTTCTCCGGGGTATTACCCCTTTATCGAGAAACAGGTGCTTGCCTATTACGCGGCGATTAAAGCGGACACCTCAAATCCCGCTCGTTGGAATGCGTTGAAGGCTAAACTTCCTCCCAGAATTCTGGCGAATATCGCTCGCATCACGCCCGATGCGCCTTCAAACGCCTCTGAGGGAACGGAGCCACGGACGGCCTCCTCGTCTGGAGTAAAACCAGGGGTTCATCAGGGAGGTGCGGGCGGTGACGAAACTCCTCGTCGTCCCGGAGCTCAACCCGAGGGTGCAGGGGCAAGACGGCCAACGGCGGAGGCAGCGCCTAAGGCCGGAACCTTTCCTTACTTCAATCCCCTTCCGTACCCAAAAAAGTATAAAGAATGCGAGGCCAAGTATCTGACTGGTAAGTGTGTGGATGGGGATCACTACGCGCTAATGGGAAAAATCGATCACACTTTCTGTTCTAGTCAAACGATGACTGTTTTCGGACATACTCCGTGCCTTGCCCGGGCAAAGCTCGATTTTGAATCCTGCATTGCTGGGGAAGAGGTTACTGCAGACCCCAAATGCGAGTCCTTGGGAACGGACCAAGAGCCCAACATAAGAAAATCTCAGGTTCGCAATTGCCGACAGAAGCTGATTGATGAGTCCTGCAGAGACGGAGTTCCGCTAGATACGATGCAGTGTGAAGCGAATTTGAAAGATATTTTAGGAAAGCCGATTCCGCCTTTAAGAGCCACTTATGATGATAGCTGCGTGTCTGCAACCCGGATGGCGTTTATGTTGTGTGTTGCGAGCGGTAAGGTCGCCGCCGCGTCCAATAAACCGTTAACTTGCACTCGCGTAGGAAAAGAAGCCCCTCCCCTTTCGCTTGCGACAACAACGGCTGATGTAGTGAAAGCAAACAAAGAAAAAGTCTTCGTTCAAAGACCTAAACACTCCTTTGGTCGTGAGTACGTAGATTTTGCGAGTCGGACGAATCTTACGATGAGAGACTACCAGGTTTTCGAATCGTGTTTGGTCGGTCTTTTCGGAAGAGGCAACATCATTTCCTACCCTGAAGGGAATGCGAGCTTCGTCGTTATCACGGATTTCAATTCTCTTCCCACAGCTCCTTTGCAATTTGTTTACGATAACGCCCGCGCTCGACCCGAGTGCGGTTATCTCAAGAGTAAACTAACCGGGTGGGATGCTACCTACAAAGTTCATGAACTAGGACCCTGGGGTGTTGCCCACGAGGATGACAATGTTGTTAACTCAGACTTCTAAATTTTTTCTTATTTTTATTTTGGGTTGGCAAACCGCATTTGCCGCGGAAAAAACGACCCTCACCTTTTCCGACGGGAAAAACACTGTGGCTAAATATTTTTCCAAAGATCAATCGATCACGTTTGATTGGATCCACTGGCAGATCACCATACGACCCATCGAGGCGCGTGCGGATAGCACAAGAATCTATTTTGAAGCCCGTTCGAACGGCGAAAAAACTCCCCGCATAGCAATCCTTACTATCGATCAAAATAACAAAGCCATCGCCTATTTTACCCAAGGGGCATCCTCCGAATCTGATCTTAGCGTTGAAGCCGAACGGCTCGAAGGTCACTAGTCTAGGTCTGACTAATAAGATCGTCTATTTCCCCAATCATCGGGACTTCCAACACGATACGGTAGCGAGCGTCTCTGCGTCTTAGGCGGTCCCTCGCTTCGATGGCTAACTCCCAATCCAACACGAGATATGTTTTTGCTCTCTTCGTTTCCGACTTTAAAAGGCGAGCCCAAGCAGATCGCCTCATGAGCGACGATGGTGCCCCTAAGAAAGCCACCAGCCCCCAGAAGCAAAAGTATGGCTAAAGCAGGCTAAGGAGCTTGAAAACTCATTGCTCGCGAAATGGATTGAGTAGCTATAAAATGTCATTTAATTCAATTACTTACCACCAGGCCAGCCTAGGCGTTTCGGCGGAAACTGTGAAAAAAATAAAATAATCTTTTCTTTCGACAACCCTTTCCAGCACTTACCGGGGAGGTCTGGCTGGGGAGCTTCCTTCATTTGCAGCCAAAACGTTACGATAAATCATCACGTACTTTAAACGTTGGGAGGACGCGGTCCATGATAAATCGTCGCCAATTTCTAAAAAAGGGCCTTGCGGGTTCGGCCGCTGCTTTAACCGCCGGCCTACCTCTTAGGTTATCGGCCGCCTCCTCGGCTTCGACGTCGAGCAATAAATTTAAATCTCCCAACATTCTGGTCGTTTTAGTCGATCAGATGCGGTTACCCAGTTGGATGCCGGCCTCCGTGATAAGCAGTTGCCTGCCAAACCTTTCCGCACTTTGGTCGAAGTCAGTGACTTTTCAAAATCATTTTACGGCTTCCGCGGCGTGCTCACCCTCTCGCTCGTGTTTAGTGACCGGACTTTATACCTACCAAAACGGAATGTTCCCCACTGGAGGACAGCCGCCCCTACTCTCGGCATTTCCTACCTACGGAAGTGTTTTGCAAAATTGGGGCTATCGCACGAATTGGTTTGGAAAGTGGCATTTGTCACTTTATGAGAATGTTCCTAATCCGTTAGCGGCTTACGGTTTCGCCGGAGGTACTTATCCCGATCCTACGGGTGGAACCAATGAAATGGGTATTAACGTGGACCCATCCATTACCGCGCAATTTACTAACTGGCTCAAAACGCAATCCTCTCAAAACACTTCAACGCCCTGGTGTACGACGGTAAGTTTCGTCAACCCCCACGATGTCGCGGGCTTCTGGGCGGATACCGATTGCAACACGACGGAAAACGGGCCTACCTACTCGACCACCGGAATTACCCAACAAGCCAATTTTCTAACACCCTCTTATTTCCAGCAGTACTTTGGCGGCAATTCGTGTGGCAATTTTGAAAATCCAAACGCTTTTTCAACCCCAAAACCAGGACTTCAGACCGAATCGGTAAATTGGTTCAGCTCGCAATTTGGGGGCATTTCCTATGACCCTTCAACGATAAACGGCGCAAACCAAACTACCAGTTGCCGATCTCTCGATGGATTTCACATAGCTCCGCTTCCCACCCAACCCTTCAGTTACTGGTACAAGCTCTTGCAACTCTATGTTTACTTGCACTCTCTGGTCGATGCGCAGATAGGTGCTGTGCTAAATGCGCTTCAAGCTTCTCCCTTCGCTCAAAATACCATTGTCATTTTTACTTCGGACCACGGCGAGTACGGAGGCGCTCACGGCTTGCGCGACAAAGGAATGGCCGCTTACGAAGAGGCGATCAAAGTTCCTTTCTCCGTTTACGATCCGACTCAACAATTTGCTCAAGCGCCTGGGATCTGCACGGGGCTCACTTCAAGTATCGATCTCATGCCCCTGCTCCTAACCTTGGCGTCGGGCAGTAATAGTTGGACACAATCTTCCACGCTAAGCTATCTGGGCCCTCAATACCGATACGATCTAACAACTTTGCTAAAAAACCCAAAAGCTCCGGGTAGAAATTATATTCTGTATACGACCGACGAATTCTTAGCGGGCATGACTCAGGATATTCCTTACCATGTCGCGACTTACCGGACGGCGGCAGCCAAATTTAGTACTTATCGGTTTTGGAATAATCAGTACGGCGACATCAGTAGCATGAGCCAAAGCAGCGGTGAACAGACGGAGCTCTATGATTATCGCACTGGTGACTATTCCGAAGTAAACAATATCAACACCGAAAGCGACCTCTATCAGTCTTATTACCAGACGCTGCTAGGAGCTGGGGGACTGATGCAGACTCAACTCACGGCACCGCTGCCACCGGTCCTTATGGCGGCACAAAAGATAGCTTACAACAATTATTTTAATCACATCACGACCACCGAAGTGGAAACAAAAGCCGAAACCGGAATCCAAAGTATCCTGCCTTCTAAGTAAGGCATTGGAGGATCTATGTCCAAAGGAAACCCGATTACTCGACGAGAACTATTAAAAAGAGGGCTGGCAGGTTCCACTTTGCTCATGACCAAGGGGCTCAGTGGATTTGCTTCCTCGAAAACATCGTCATCCAACGGAACTTCCGACAAGCCCAATATTTTGGTGATCTTGGTGGATGAGATGAGAAATCCCGCATGGATTCCCACTTCGCTACAATCAACGGTATTAAAAAATCTCTATCCGTTTTTTCAAAAATCAGTAAATTTCCAAAACCACTTCACGGCGGCAATTCAATGTTCTCCGGCGAGAGGTTCGTTGGTCACCGGTCTTTACGCCCAACAGCACGGGCTCATGGCCACTCTCGATGTACCCCCGCTCTCTCCCATTCTCGATCCCGCGTTTCCGACGTACGGGAGGGCATTGCAAGGCCTTAACTATGATACGTATTGGTATGGAAAGTGGCACCTTTCCGGCAGCAATGTGACAAGTCTTGAACAATATGGTTTCGGCGGCGGAACTTTTCCGGATCCGGTGGGAACCGCGGCACAGGGTTATACCGCCGATCCTCAAATCGCCCAGCAATTTACCCAGTGGTTAGAATCCCGATCTTCCGCCTCAACGGAAAATCCCTGGTGTACGACCGTTAGTTTTGTGAACCCTCATGATATTTGGTTTTTCTGGGGCGGTAGCGATTGTTCTTCAACACCGGAAGCTAATCCCATGACGATGGGAAATCTGCCTATCTCTGATTTCTTGCCAGCTTCTTATTTCTCGCAATTTGGCGGCAATCCTTGTTCTAACTTTGAAAACCCAAACGCCTTTAAGACACCAAAGCCGCAACTCCAGACTCAGTTCTCTGATAGTTTGAATACGGCCTTGGGCCCGATTTCTTTCGATATCAATACCGTGGGACAACTCCCCATTTACGCAAACGCCCTTGTGTGCAAAGAGGTAAAAAACACGGTTCAACCCTTTAGCTACTGGTACAAGCTCTTACAGACCTATATTTATCTACACCAGCAAGTGGATGCGTGTATCGGCTCAGTGCTAACGGCGTTACAAAACTCCCCTTTCGCCGATAACACTATTGTTATTTTCACAGCAGATCATGGGGAGTACGGCGGCGCTCACGGACTAAAAGGTAAAGGGGGAGCCCTTTACGATGAAGCCCTAAGAGTGCCTCTCTATGTGTACGATCCGACAGGTACGTATACCGCTTCGGTGGGAACCCCGCGAACGGCTCTCACGTCACACGTTGATTTCATGCCGATGTTAATGACCCTTGCTAGTGGAGGAAGAAATTGGACGAGCCAGTATCCGTACTTGGCGAATCGGTTGGATATGACTCAACTTCTCTCCAATCCGCAAGCGAACGGACGTCCCTACATTCTACACACGACCGACGAATACTGCCCCGGCTGGAATCCGCAAATTCCCTATCACGCCATTGCGCTTCGCACGGCGCAAGGCAAATTGGGCGTCTATTCTCTTTGGGACAATAACTCCAATCCTATATCCTCCAGCCAACAGCTTGAATTTTACGATTATCGAGGAGGAGATTTCACTGAAGTAAACAACGTTGCCTCTTCGAGTTCGCTTACCAGTAGCTATTATCAACAACTGATGGGTCCCAACGGTGCCTGGAATAGCGAGATACGAGCCCCCCTTCCTCCAGCTCTCGCAAGGGCACAACAAACCGCTTATGCTGCTTATTTAGCTTATGTAAAGGTGCTGCAAAGTCAGTTAGGAACGGACCTCTCGGGCAAATTATAGCGAAGGTGAGCGAAGGTGTCCCTCTCCTTCCGGGCCCTTTGGGAACGGGTCATCTAAGAGGTGACATGACCCGTACCTTCCGGGCCCTAGAGGAGAGTGACACCTCACGTGACACCTCACGTGGGAGGAGAGTGACACCTCACGTGACGATGAAGCTGAAAACGCCTATCCGTTTTTCGCTAAGCAAAAGTTTGACTCTTTGCTCGCACGGACAAACGCACAGAAAGCAAGTGGGTAGCGATGTCGCCCGCTCCGGTAACGGCTCCCGTCACTGTCGGACCCGCCTCGCCAACTAATGCACCTAGCGTTCCAATCAGGGGGCCAAGCCCGACGTCGCCGAAACTTTGGTTGCCACCATTGAGGGCCGCGATTGCCGCTCCGGTTGGCTGTTGAAGGGGGACGGCGGGATCAGCCGGATCAGAACTGCTCGGGTCGTTAGTGGCGGGAGAGGTAGAATTGCTAGTTTGGTCCGTTGTTGCCGGACCCTGGTTTTCGACGACGGACGGGTCCGCAAAGTGTGTCGTGGTGTAGAGTTGGGGGGACCCCTGTTCGTCAAGGACTCCCACGGTCGGATTTCCTTGGGAATCGACGTACTGGCGACCATATCCTCCGTAACCGTAATCATTGGAAGGATATCCCCCCTTGGGAGCGTTCACCAGGTGGACACCGGTAGTTACCCCCATATCTTTCGCCGTACCGACAATAGAGGAGTGGGTAAAGTCATTAAGAGCGTTTTGGACCCCTTCCATCATCGTGCCTTGCATTTGTTTCCCCACTCTTGCGGTAAATTCGTCATAGAGGTTCTCGTCAGGGTCAAAAATCTTGCTTATGCTTGAAAGGGTCGGGTGTCTTCCCTCCTCATCATAGCTCGGACTCGCGCCCGCTTTCCCTTGTAAACCGTCCACGATGGCGTCGTTGCCATATTTTTTGAGCCAGCTATCGATGTCACGAGAAACCACCGAATCCCCCTCATGTCGATTAAAGCTTTCTCTTATCCTCTGGTCGCCGTCGTAAAGTTTGTCTCCGAAGGCTCGGAACTTTTCCGAATCAGTCACCTCGTACTTACCGGTATTCCGATTGTACTCCAGTCCCGTGCGCGACTCCGCGATTTTATCTGCCATCGCCTCGCCCTCCGGGGTTCTGAAATAGGTATTGACCATTTTTGTGACGGCGGTTTCCAGCCCCTTTTTGTCAATATAGAGATCCGCCCCAACGGTGCCTTCGTTCCCTTTGATAGGTCGCTCGTTAGCCGGACCTCCGGCAAGCTCCGTGTTCGGAATAAATTGCCGGTCCTCCTTCGCATATTGCGCGAGTTGCCTCAAATCGTCGGGGAATAGATTTTCTTTTAGGTTGTCGAATTGCGGAGACTTCTTAAAGGCATCGAAAAATTCTTTGGTATCGCGGCCGGCCTCGCTCAAGATCGCTCGTCCACTGTCTGACTTGATGAAATCGGACATCGCCTCTCCAATAGCCTTAGCACCCTTTTCGGTAAGGACACCAGCCCATTTCGATCCGTACGTAACCCTTTCATTATTGATTCTTGCGGCTAATTCGGACGCACTCGCTTGCGACGCCTGTCCACTATTTAGCTCCTTCTGAAGCTGACTCGTGGTCTTACCCTTGGCACTGATCAGATCATCCAAGTAGGGGTTCTTAACGCCTTGGCTGGTTAAGCTTTTTTGTAGGGCCTTGAGATCCGCCAAATTTTGGCGTTGTAAGGCCTGATTGAGCGGATCTGATCCCGCTTGGTTCTCCCCGCTGGCTAATTTTCGGGCGATCTGTTCTTCGGTTAGCGGTTGGTAATCCGACGCCTGAAGCTGCCTATCGGCCTCATCCGCCAGCGCCAACTTTACGTTTTGCGCTTTGACTTCAACACTTCTCGGCGGATTCATCTGCTCTTTCGCGGCAAGACGCCTTGCGGCCTCAGGCTGCGTTTTTTGAAGGACATCTCGCTTGATTTTTTCCTGCATCGCCGGATCTCTGTAGTAGTCCTTGGCAAACTTGTCGGCGTCAAAGGTTGAGTATTTCCCGTTTTTTTGGTCCGCCCGAATCTCGTCGGCAAATTTCTTAGTCAGCCGGTCGGTCTCTTCGCTGACCCCCTGACGCATCTGGTTCGTAAGTTTAGCCGTTTGATCTAATTTGGCGACCTCTTTGGCAGCCCCAGAAACCTGTTGGGCCGGTTTATCTGGAAGGTCGGGCGGGGCTTTGGTTGCACTTGCAGAATCATTCTTCCCTCCCCCCGGGTGGACGGGCTTTGGTTAGTTGATTGCGGACTTTCCGACGAAGCTTTCTCCGGCGTGTCTTTCCAGCTTTGACCCTCAAGGTTTGCCACATTGCCCTCGGAGTCGCGCATAACAATCTTGTTTCCCTCCTTCCAAACCGAGCCCCCTTTAACAACCTCCCCGTTTCGAATGGGGGCCATTTCGCTAGTCCCGTTGGAGTTCGTTACCTTTTGCGCATAGATCGTCTTTGTGTAGCCCACCGGGTTTTCGGCGGCATCGTAGTCTTTTACTGTACGAATCCCCACCACCTTGCCGTTAAGGGTGGAAGTTTCTTCGGTGATCTTTTGCGAAGCGACTTTGGCCGGACGGTAAACGCCGTCTGAACCTTGGACAACCGTCGATTGGTGAAAGTCAAATCTATCCCCATTGGAGAGCGTAGTTCCCGTTGTTTCGACGCGAGCCTTTGTCCCATCAGGAAGCTGGGTCTCATATCGAGGCACTGTTGCCCTCTCCATGTTGTCCAAAGGGGTCGGCTCACGCGTCTCCTTCGGAGTCCCCACGTTTGCCAAGACTTCGGCTCCCTTCGGAATATTTACGTTCAGCGGCGCCTTCGTTGGTGAGGCTGCCGGACCGTCTCCTGGGGAGGTAGTTCGGCCCCCCGCCGGGTCGTCCAAATCTACAAGTTCCGGGAGTGCTCGTCCGGTCTCAGGCGGCGCATCTTCGAATGTAACTGATGCCGAATCATCGGGCGGCGGGTTGTTGACTTCCGAGGGAGGCGCGTTAGTGGGCTCCGCGCTTCGAGCCGATGCCTTTGCCCCATCAGATCGGGGTGCTGGATCCGATGGTGGCGTCGCCGTGCGCGTGGGATTATTGGGTTCAAGTTGGCCGAGAGCTTTAGTAACGGTTTGCAGTCCCGCTTTTATTTGATCTTCTATTTGATCTTTTGTTTTCTTATAGTCTTTTCCGCGCTCGGAGTTATCCTCATTCGTGAGGTCTTCCAAAGCCTGCTTGAGTCCACCCGACGTATCTCTGGCATATTGGATTGCGGTCTCGCCGCTGGCGCTTCGGACGGGAGCTAAGCAACCGATCGCAAGAATTCCCGCGATAAGTCCTTTGATCGTGCGTCGGTGTATGCTCGTGGTGCGCGTCTTCAAGATGTCCCCCGAACCTCTAGCAAATGCAATTGCACGACCACCGGCCCGTGAGCGATTCGTGTGACATAGGTGTCGCGGTTTAGACGACTCAAATGTGGAGGGTCTAATCATGCGAATGGAAAGCAGAAGCTCCGCCTAGGGGTTGAACACTTAACGAATGTCGTTGCCCCCCCTCGACGACGATCGCATCTTCCGGAAATTAAAAAGTAAAATTTAAAAGAATACGCGTAGTCAGATGTAGACACGCAGAGCGTGGATAACAAGTGCGATCAGCGGGCCCCCAGGGCAAAGACCGAATGAGTGCCCAAGGCGTGGGGGCTTGCTGCTACGGATAGAGCAAAACAAGAAGGCCAATCCGCCCCCAACTGCAGCCCTCAATTTGAGAGCTGCTCGAGTGGCGCAGAGAATGTAAGCGTTAGGGCTGGACACATTTGGCAAGTTTCTTGGTTTAAAATGGTACGCTTTGGCGTTACCATTAAGTCAAATATCTATCAAAGGTGGCACGGCGTGACAAAATTTGAATCTGGATTTTGTGGATTAGTTGGGATTCTTTCTTTAGCCCTATCGGCATGTGGGGCGACCCAAAGTTCCTATTCACCCATAACGGGTTCGCTTAAGATCGATCCGACTTCGACGATCCAATTAGCCAATGCGAATTTAAGTGCAAATGCCGCTTGTGGAGTTCTTTCTCTGGTCGTCTCTTCTTTCGGCACTGGGGCTGGCCCACAATCAACACTCCTCATTAACGTGCTACAGAGCTTTTCCCCGGTGGTCGGAGATTATTATCTGCTAGCACCTTATCAAGTTCCCACGGGATTGACTTGTGTCGCGGGACAAGCCCAAGGGGGCGATTTGGTCTTTGATGTGAGTGGAAAGGCCTGTGCCTACGACATCGATATTACGGGATACAACCTTGAGAACCAGACATCCTCGACGGCGATTCCCGATGCACTTTCCAGTGCCAATATTAGCTTTTCCAGCTTCAACGCCAACGGTTTTGGAAACGTCGCGTTCTCGTTTCAGATTGCTTTTACCGATCGCAAGACCTTCAAAGGGTCGGGAAACGTAAAGCCTCCACCACCGTCTACGGCAACGTGTGAAGAAGGGCCCATGGCGGAATAGGCTTGGAGTTAACTTGAAATCTTTCGTGACTGAAATTCGTTTTCAGTTAGCAGCGTGCAGCTCTCGGATTCCGGCTCGAATACTAGCCGAATTCGTTTTGACTCAAGCTGTCGCTTGACCTGCTCGATTTTAGTTTGAAAATCGATCTCTTCGGCGCCGTAGTTGGTTCCTTCGCGAAGGATAAAAGATTCGATAACGGCTTTAAGGGTTTTTGCATCTAGCCTCTCGTACGGGATTTCGATCAGCCCTTTGGGCAACTCTTCAGTTTCATTCACCGTTCAAGAATAGCACTCTTTGCGTAAATAGACCTCTTATCCTCCTTGAATACCGCTCCGTGTCACTCCCACTTTATCCTTCTGTTTACTCGGTAAAGATCGGATAATAAAGATCCCTAGACCCCTAATCTTCTTCAGCAATACAGAACTTCCATGAAAAAAAGTCCCAAGCGCCGTAAAGAAGAGGCGAATAAGAAAAGTAAATCGGTCTCTTATTTTTGGCTCGTGGGCCTCTTTGGGATTCTCTTTCTTTCTGCTTATCTGCAAAGAAATGATGGCGGAAACCATTTCGAACATTTAGTGACCATGCATGGCTTCCTGCAAGACAGGTCGCTTTTAAATACGATTTTCGACATTGAACAGACTGAAGGTTCCAGTAGAGCGGATAACTTTCAAGCTCGAGAGCTGTCGTATCTGACCGACTACATGGATGTGCAGTTTATCTTCTTTTTGGCAACGCACCGGCTTTCCGCCTGGTTGTCAATTACCAAGTATCTCTTCATGGCGCTGATGGTTATAATTTCGTGGTTCATATTCACAAAAGTGTGGCGGATGAATCCCTTTGTGTGTTTTCTGTTTATTGCCATGCTATTGACCTCACCCGCCTTTTTTTGGCATGGATATTTCCACCATACGGCGAAGATAGGGTGTGCGTTTTTTATTTTGCTTTCTTTTTTTCTAATGGATTACGAGCCGATTCTTCAAAAGGATAGAAGGGGAATCTTACTTCGGTGCGCTCTCTTTTCAAGTTTGCTTTGTTGTGAGCTTTACGATCCACAAGGGGCATTCGTGGTGCTTTCGACGACTGCCTTCTTACTCTTTGGCGTTGCCTTTGATTCCAATCGTAGAAAAAGGTTCGTAACCTTTCTTTTGCCTGCAGCGGCGGCTTTTTTACTTTACGTTTTTTATTACAAAGTTTTGGGACCCTGGCTAATTTATCAGTTAAATGGATATTCTCCTGGTTTTGAGACGGATAAAGTAAAACCCTTGCAGTTGCTGAGGCTAGCTTTGCCTCGATTTCTTGGCGGCGCAAGATTGATTCTGGATCATGTTCGATTTTTTCTGGGTTCTTTGGAACCCTATGTGAGCGCGATTCTGGTGTCAGCTCTTTTCTACGTCGCTTGGTTAACCAGGAAAGTCGGACAGCGCCAGGACGAAACTGCAGGAATCTTTGTATATTATTTGCCGTTCTTATTTGCTTTCACCATTATTTCAGCCGTTCTCGTCCAGGAGATGATGTCGTTAAGGATGTCGAGCATTATGGAGCCAACTTACCGGCGGATTTACTATCCGATACCCATTATCGTGATAGCATTTTTCGGGGTTTCAAGAATGACGAGCGAGTTGCTTAAGGCTCGCCCCAAGTTGCGTAACTTCTTTGGTATCGCCCTTCTTTTTTTAGTAATTCACAACGTATTTATGTTGGACGATACCAAAGAGCTTTTAGACGAGCAAAGGTGGGACGGCCGAAGTGCGATCGTCGAGAAGAGAATGCGCCTTTTCCGAAGCCTTCGCTCTCCTTGCGAAGACGTTAGCGCCCAGCTGCAAGACGATCCCATAGGCCTCGTATTCGAAGAGGCCATGAGAAATCAAGACCGCTGCAAAAACAATCTCGGCCTCAACTAACCACCGGTCACCCCTTGGCAAGGATACATGCCAAAGATTGTGATTAGCAGTTCGTCACATCTTTAATGGTGCGTTTTGGGGTTTTGATATCTTTCGAGACCCTCATCCATTTCGTTCCCAATGCATCTCTTGGAACACGTTTGTAGATCTCGCGACTAGAGCTGCTGGAGAAGTTGATCCTCAGTTTCGCGAGCTAAATCCTTTGGTCACGGCGATGTATCGAAGAGTAATTTTATTTTAGGAAACTTCCCAAAAAGTGCTTCTGGGATTTGAGCGAAAGCGCTGATGACCCCGAAGCGGACTCACGGTGCAAATTCGATTATCGATGTGCAGGGAG
This sequence comes from uncultured delta proteobacterium, assembly GCA_963778115.1. Classification (GTDB taxonomy): domain Bacteria; phylum Bdellovibrionota; class FAC87; order UBA2466; family UBA2466; genus JBBQIT01. Next base: position 654,372 of record CAVZSV010000006.1, on the reverse strand, counting down.
TGCTAAGTCCCACGTCAAGCCGTCCTCAGTTAAGGTATCAATGGTAGGCCGTCCGGAATCTATTACCGCCAGGCTGTTATGGAGATCACCCATAGGCTCGTCGGCGATAAGCCACGCCAGAGAAAACTCTGAGGCCGTGGTGGCATTGAAGTCTCGTTCTAAGAGCAGGCGGCATCTCACCGAAGTGAGATCACGATTATTTATGAGAAACTTCCAAACGGAAAATCTATATTTCTAGCTTTCCGAAGCTTTAAAAAAATGTTCGGTCGCTTCTAGGGAAAGGGCACCAATGAGCTTGTCCGGAGCAGTTTTTCCCTTCCCGGGAAACTCAGTCACCACACTCATCGTCATCTGATCGCGGGTATAGGATGCGTCGAATCGCATCCATTCAGTATAGCCAGCTGCGAGTACCGCATTTAACCTTACCTCGCCGTTTTTGCGGGAAACGCTGGGCTCAATCCGCACATTGGCAAATACGGTACCCTTCAGCAACTCTCTACAAGAACGTGGCTTTTCAAAAGCGAAGCTGACAGATCCGGCAAGAGCAATAATCAGAACCAGTACTCTAAACATCGTATGCGAGTCTCCTGAGCCAAGGGGATGGCTTTTAGCAACTGGTGCACACTCGCGCAAGTGGATGTGTTCATCCACTTGTGTTCCTTAAGAAATCGCGGGACGGTAAACGGTAAACAGGTGTCACTCTCCCTCCGGGCTAATCATTGATCACATCTTTCTTTAGCGAGCCACCCTTTTTCTAGAGTCAATAGTTCTGTGAGGCCCTTTCCTAGTATTTTCCAACCTGGCGGGCCATTCTGCTTAAGGTGGCCGCCGAGCCTCGCAACGGCTGAAATTGTTTCTGCGACCGTAGGATTTTCTGGGATGGGAGTTTTTGAGACCGCTCGGAGAACCGATATTTGAGTCGGGGTTAACACTACTGTCGCCGGGGTGAGTGGCCGTTGCCTGGCTTCCGCTCGCAAGAGCAGCATTCGCCAGGCGATTGGGATAAAGATCGCCAAGGCATTGAAAATGGTATCTTTCGATTCGAGTTGCCGTTCTTCAAAGGCACATCCAGTTTTGATCGCCTTAAAATATTCTTCGATAAGCCATCTGGCTCGATAGATATCGATCACCTTTTCGATATCCGCGGGCGTATTGGTAGACTCGGTAGTGAGTAATTTCCAATCAATCGGCTCTGTTCCCTCCGGCGGATTGGACTCAAAGACGTGGACAACGTTGAGTGTCACAGTCTTATTTAATCTTGCTCCATGATGGTGACCTCGTATTAGCTCCACCCTTGCCGCTGTCGCCGATAACATGGCGGTTCGTTGCTGACGAGCGGGGTAGTCTTTTCTGTTTTGAGGTAAGGGACTTTGTGCTCTTGTTCCAACTCGGACTTCTCGTTGAAGCTTTACCGGAGCGCTCTCGAGTGAGCTGTAAAGGCTCACTCCTTCTTCTAGGTTTTCGTCTGTAACCAAACGATCTCGGCAGACTCGAATCACGCAGCGACCAGATGAATCTTTTAGTTCAGAAAGTAACTCGAAGAAATCTGCCTCACGGTCCATCACGTGAATAGGTTTCGCTGCGAAGCCCAATCTCGATTCGCTGGCCACAATTCCTCGCATCCAACGCAGAGACTTTCTCGTCGGATCTTGTCGCGCTTTGGACGGGCTTTGGACGGGCTTTGATAGCCTTTCTTCTTCAGCTTAATCATTGGCTCAACCGCCACAACCCCAAGAGGTCGATGCAAACAAGATCCCACAACTAAGGAAAAATGCCCGTAGAAACCGTCTCCCGCGGAGCGACTACCACTGAGCAAACCTAGCCCCTTACGTTTGGAAGGAAATTTGAACTCAGTCGTATCGTGGAGAACCAGAACTTCCTTTTCCAGTTTCGCTCGCAAAACCGTCTGCTCAAAATGGGATGCTAAAATCGACTCCAAATTCACACGGGGATTACGCAGAAAACGGTAACCTCCCTCAATTCCAGCTCCTTCTCCTAAAAGCTTGGGTAAGGTCTCTTTAGGATCTTGGGCGATACCGTCAGACATGTCCATTAACCTCCGGGTGAGTCGCAGATCGCCAAAATTAGCCCCAGCGAACTCATTCGACATGGACGAAAAAAACTTAGGTTCAAGAGTATTACTCATCTAAATGATTGATCAAATTTCACAGAGAAAGGCAAGAAAAGATATGTATGATCCTTAGCCCTCCGGGCCCTTTGGGAACGGGTCATCTCTGGTTAGATGACCCGTACCTTTTGGGCCCGCTGGGCTAATCATTGATCACATCTTTCTTTAGCGAGCCACCCTTTTTCTAGAGTCAATAGTTCTGTGAGGCCCTTTCCTAGTATTTTCCAACCTGGCGGGCCATTCTGCTTAAGGTGGCCGCCGAGCCTCGCAACGGCTGAAATTGCTTCTGCGACCGTAGGATTTTCTGGGATGGGAGTTTTTGAGACCGCTCGGAGAACCGATATTTGAGTCGGGGTTAACACTACTGTCGCCGGGGTGAGTGGCCGTTGCCTGGCTTCCGCTCGCAAGAGCAGCATTCGCCAGGCGATTGGGATAAAGATTGCCAAGGCATTGAAAATGGTATCTTTCGATTCGAGTTGCCGTTCTTCAAAGGCACATCCAGTTTTGATCGCCTTAAAATATTCTTCGATAAGCCATCTGGCTCGATAGATATCGATCACCTTTTCGATATCCGCGGGCGTATTGGTAGACTCGGTAGTGAGTAATTTCCAATCAATCGGCTCTGTTCCCTCCGGCGGATTGGACTCAAAGACGTGGACAACGTTGAGTGTCACAGTCTTATTTAATCTTGCTCCATGATGGTGACCTCGTATTAGCTCCACCCTTGCCGCTGTCGCCGATAACATGGCGGTTCGTTGCTGACGAGCGGGGTAGTCTTTTCTGTTTTGAGGTAAGGGACTTTGTGCTCTTGTTCCAACTCGGACTTCTCGTTGAAGCTTTACCGGAGCGCTCTCGAGTGAGCTGTAAAGGCTCACTCCTTCTTCTAGGTTTTCGTCTGTAACCAAACGATCTCGGCAGACTCGAATCACGCAGCGACCAGATGAATCTTTTAGTTCAGAAAGTAACTCGAAGAAATCTGCCTCACGGTCCATCACGTGAATAGGTTTCGCTGCGAAGCCCAATCTCGATTCGCTGGCCACAATTCCTCGCATCCAACGCAGAGACTTTCTCGTCGGATCTTGTCGCGTTTTGGACGGGCTTTGATAGCCTTTCTTCTTCAGCTTAATCATTGGCTCAACCGCCACAACCCCAAGAGGTCGATGCAAACAAGATCCCACAACTAAGGAAAAATGCCCGTAGAAACCGTCTCCCGCGGAGCGACTACCACTGAGCAAACCTAGCCCCTTACGTTTGGAAGGAAATTTGAACTCAGTCGTATCGTGGAGAACCAGAACTTCCTTTTCCAGTTTCGCTCGCAAAACCGTCTGCTCAAAATGGGATGCTAAAATCGACTCCAAATTCACACGGGGATTACGCAGAAAACGGTAACCTCCCTCAATTCCAGCTCCTTCTCCTAAAAGCTTGGGTAAGGTCTCTTTAGGATCTTGGGCGATACCGTCAGACATGTCCATTAACCTCCGGGTGAGTCGCAGATCGCCAAAATTAGCCCCAGCGAACTCATTCGACATGGACGAAAAAAACTTAGGTTCAAGAGTATTACTCATCTAAATGATTGATCAAATTTCACAGAGAAAGGCAAGAAAAGATATGTATGATCCTTAGCCCGCTGGGAGAGTGACACCTTCTGGCGGGGAGAGTGACACCTTCTGGCGGCTGCTGCCGTACCTTGTCACTCCAACCGCTATGCCGGGCAGAAAAGCGGCGGCACGTCCTTTGCTTGTGACAGCTTGGGGGATGGAGTGCAAATACGGGTTCGCTTACTACACTTACGGCTTGCTTTCGGAGTGATGTTTTTGTTGCTCGCATTTGGTTGCGATATCATTCGCACGAAGGGCATTGCGATAAAAGCAGGGGCAGCCGCCGACATTAAAATCTCGCAGATTTCGGCGTCCCCTTGTCAAATTAAGCTAGATTTGTCGTCCCCTCAGGACGGCACCATCGTAGTCCAGCGATGGGGGAATGATGGAATTGCCGAAACGGTGGGACAGCTTACCCCTCAAAAACCTAGCCTCGTCGACACTTGCATTACCGATCGCCTCTCGCATTATCTTATCGAAGGCAAAACGGCTAACGGTTTATCTCTCAAAAAAGAAGAAATAGTTTTTCGAGCCCTACCCGATTGTGCGTTAGACGACACATCTCAAATAAAAGGTTCTTACCTCGCGTGCCATCATCTCATCATCAGAGGTGACATTTCGACCTACCGCCAGACACTCACCCTTTACGCTCACGAACTCACACTTGAAGGCACACGCAAGATCGTTCTCGGAAAAAAAGAGTCCGCGGAAGTCGAATCGAGCCCCTATCTAAAGGCCGATGCAGACTTACTAAAAACCAAGCTATTTGTCTTCGCACAAAAGGCTGTGGGAGACTTGGAGCTCGAGTTATTTGACGTCAAAACAAAATCGGTTCAACCAGCGGATGTATTTGTTGCAAATGCGGATGAATTTCGGCTTAAGGTATCACTCCCCCCAAAAGATCTGTGGACGACTTACCACCATGGCGAAATCTGGTTTAGTTACTCCAGCATTAACGATGCCTCCGTCACGGCGGAACTCAACGGCCGTCGATACTTTTACGATTCCGAAGGGCCCGTCGAGCTTAGACCCCATCCGCTCTTTCTTAAGGCGAATGTGGCGGATGCTCCCCAGGAAGCAAAATCTATTTCTATCTTTCTGACGGTCTCTCCTATCGACGGAAGTCTTTACGGCATTTCGCAGAAAGATGGTCTAACCCTTATTGTTCCCCTAATGGGTGAATCGTATTTCTACGAATTCCCTTTCTTCACTTACCGGCTCACTGAATCATCGCCACACACTTGGTCGGCCGACGTAGCCGCCGATAATTCTCAAAAAAATACCCTACTCGCTGCCGAAGAAATTTCAGTCGAAAGTGTTCCCAAGGAACTCACTAATGACGCTAAGACGCTGCAGAAGATAGCTAGTCTCAGATCGAAGTTAGCCGATTTTGGCATCGCCATCACTTTTACCTCGAACGAGGCCAAGACGTGGGGGCTTCCCGTGCGACGTATGGCGCCTGTGAATTTTGGGCTCTTCGATGCTCTCATCCAAAATCCAGAGCCCCTCGTAAAGTTCATGGAATTAAATCATCTCCATCGACTTCGAGTGGACGTCGGCTCCACGGAATCTATCGATAAAAAAGGCGAAGTCTTTAATTTACCGCTCACTTGGAAAGCGGCACCAGAGGATTTTCTAAAACGCCTCGAGTCCAATTCCATTTCCCTGGAGTAAACTGAAATTGCTTCCCTTTAGATAGGAAGGCTCACTCCCACTTGTGGCAGTACCACAAACGTGGAACCGATGACTCCGAAGCGAGCCTGAACGTTTAGCGCCAGTCCGTCGCCGATGGCGAACAAAAGGGCGGGATCCAGAAGGGCCGCAAATTGAGCGGAGCTAACTCCGTTTCCCGCGGCGATGACGGGACCCGTGGAAACGCCCATCCTCAACGAAGCTCGCCTTGAAATCTCCATGGGAGTATAGAGAGTTCCCAAAATAGGAATCTCGACTCCGGAGGTATTTGTAGCCGTCAGCATAAAAAATCCCAGCTGCCCACCCACATATAAAGGAAAGTCGGTATGCAACCGGAACGCGACAGTAGCATCGATACCGGGAAGTGCGCTAAGCCCTCCCACGATAATACCAGCGTTCAGATCGAGTGGTGTGTTTGGCGTGGTATGAAAGCTATCTGAAAGCGTGTTAGCGCGGACTGTCGTTATCGGAAGAAAAACAAAAGCGAAAAAAAAAGACACGACTATTCCAAAATGAAACCGATCCATAAAAATGCTCCTTGTTGAGGGAAAAATATATTTGGTATAAGCCCCTTAAACCATGATGATGCCGTCTCATCACTACGTGTTCGACGGTGACCACTTGCGCTCTAGCAACCATTAGTGCGGTCAAAACTTGCCTGTGGAGCTTGGACAAACGGCGTGGCAGTACTGGTATTCGTCGTAGAGATGCAAAATAAGTATACCGTTGGCAGGATGCTACTACCGTTAAAATAGAGTAGGTTAGGTGTGAGCTGTGTAGCGCCTAGTCCAGCCATATTACCAATTGATATCGTCGAGAAAGGTATGCCGGCGACGTTATTAGATGGGTCAACCGCCTGGTTGCCCATTAAGGTGCCTAAACCGGCTGAGAAAGAAACAGGCGATCCATTCGTCAATTCGGTGCCACAAATCCAGAGCGTAGAATTTGCATCTACGGTTGTATTTAAGATGTAAAGCGGGGTATTTGTATTCGTACAGCTCGTCCCAGCCCCAACCTGCCGAATCCACACAGAGTTTGCGGCGCTACCCGTTACACCGGCATATCCAAGAGGGTTACCCCCTAATCGATTTATTTTGGCGAAAGCTTCAGAACCCGCGTCTCCATAGCATCCACTTGCTGAATTTATGTTTCCAGTTTGACACGCTGCTGTCCAATCCGCCGCTGTAAGCGTTGTCGCCGCTGTAATTTGATCTGACACTGGGGTGATCGGCGTACTCGATCCTCCACCGCACGCCGCCAGCAACAGGAGCACCCCAGGCGTCAAAATCCGGTAAATCGATCTACAACCTCGCGATTTGTACATTTATTTTCCTTATGTCTTCATTCATTATCACAGGCGTAATTTATCTGACCAGATCTATCTTTATTGCAACTATCTATCTCAGGTGGGGAATTGGATTGGGTATTCCCATTTTAGCCGCAATTCTGGTAAAAAAATGGCTAGGATAGAGCCAATCTTCGGAATGTGGGGAGAAGTAGGAGGAGGTAAGAGCCGATATCAATCGAATTTTCTACGGCGCGACTTCTCTCCCCCAGGCAAAGCAGGCCGTTCGAGATTTCAAATTGAAGTATCGAAAACTTTATCCATCCGCGGTGGAGTGTCTTGAGCGCGATCTAGATCAATGCCTTACCTTCTACCTCTTTCCAGCGTCGCACTGGAAACGAATCCGCACTAGCAACCGGCTTGAGCGAATGAATCTTGAAATTAAACGCCGGATAAAATCGATTGGCCGGCACCCTGATGAAGACGGCTGCCTTGCTAGTACGGCTTCAAGGCTAATGACCTTGTCCACGCAATTTGGAAAAAGCTCAAAGAGGAAAAAATTGAGATGATTCAGCGACTCGAATTTGATCTCGATGTTCCCTTGCGATATCCCAACTTCGAAGCCTTTTTCGACGATTTTAACGCTCGAGTGGCTGATCTATCGACCCCCTAGGGGGTATAACAGGCAGCCCTAAGGAAGTAGCGAAATGAGATGCGCACAGCGCTTACCGTTATGAAAGGCCGATAACGCGCCCGTCCGCGTCGATGTCAATGTCTTGAGAAGCAGGTTCTTTGGGAAGTCCCGGCATGGTCATGATGTCGCCGCAAACCATGACAACAAAACCGGCACCTGCCGCAAGCCTGACTTCACGGATTTCAACGATGTGATCCACGGGTGCACCCCGTAGCTTGGGATTAGTGGAAAAAGAATACTGAGTCTTTGCGACACATAGGGGAAGCCCTCCGTAACCGCTCTGTTCGAGAAAAGCGATCCGATCGGTCACGGCCTTATCGGCGCGGATATCGGAAGCTCCATAGATGCGAGTGGCGATGATCTTCATCTTTTCCCATAGGGGCAACTCATTTTCGTAAAGAAACGTAGTATGGCTCGGTTTTGCTTCGATAGTATCCACCACGGTACGGGCTAGAAGTTCCGCTCCCTTTCCTCCATTAGCCCAGTGCGTGGAATTGATGACGGGAACCTCCCATTTTCGGGCTCTGTCTTGCAGAAATGCGATCTCTTGAGGACTATCGCTACTAAAATGATTGATGGCGATGACACAGGGAATGCCGTAGTGCCCCCGTAGATTGCGGAGGTGCTTTTCCAAATTCACTGTTCCCTTCTCTAAGGCCTCGACATCCTCTTTCACAAGGTTCTTAAGACCGACACCTCCGTGGTATTTGAGTGCTCGAATCGTGGCTACAATCACGGCGACATGGGGATTAATACCTGACTGCCGGCATTTGATATCGATAAATTTTTCAGCTCCAAGATCGGCGCCAAATCCTGCTTCCGTAACGACGTAATCCGCCAACTTAAGGGCGGCCTTTGTGGCAATGGCGGAATTACACCCGTGAGCGATATTAGCAAAAGGCCCCCCGTGAACGAACGCAGGAGTGTTTTCTAACGTCTGTACCAGATTTGGTTTCAACGCGTCTTTAAGAAGTACGGCCATAGCACCGTGAGCGCGCAAGTCTCGCGCGGTAACCGGCTTTTCTTCCCGAGTGTATCCTACGACGATATTTCCCAGCCTCTCTTTAAGATCCGCAAGAGAAGTGGCGAGGCAAAAGATCGCCATCACTTCTGAAGCGACTACGATATCGAAGCTATCTTGGCGCGGATATCCATTCGCGGTTCCACCCAATGAAACGATAATCTGCCTCAAAGCGCGGTCATTCATATCCACAACGCGCTTCCAGGTAACTCTTCGGACGTCGATTCCAAGAACATTTCCGTGATGAATATGGTTGTCGATAAGTGCCGAAAGTAAATTGTTCGCTAGAGCAATCGCACTGAAATCGCCCGTGAAATGTAGATTGATATCTTCCATCGGAACTATCTGAGCATAGCCGCCGCCAGCGGCACCTCCTTTTAAGCCAAACACAGGACCCAGCGAAGGTTCTCTGAGACAAATCATCGCCTTTTTGCCCAGGCGGCTCAATCCGTCTCCCAGTCCCACCGTAGTGGTGGTCTTCCCTTCACCCGGAGGAGTAGGACTAATGGCGGTGACTAGAATTAACTTACCGTCGGGGCGCGAACCCAGGCCTTCAAGAAATTTCAAGGAGACTTTGGCTTTATAGTGTCCGTAAGGTTCAAGATGAGCGTCATCAATTCCCAATCGTTGCGCCACCTCACCGATTCGATCCATTCTCGCTGCTTGTGCAATTTCAATGTCGGTAAGCATCCCCATCTCGCCCCTCTCTCCTATTTACCCCAGATTACGTAATTTTGAAAAGCTACCAAATCACCTTTCCGGCGAAAAGTGAATGGGCGCGCTTATCCCTTTCACCCTTTACCCCACGAGAAAAAATCCCGATAAGGCAACATCAGGGGGCCTAGCGCTCAACTTAGGGTTTCGATGCTACCTTGTTGAGATTAGGAAAAATGGATACCTACCAAATTAATGTAGCGTGCTTAGGCACTCATGACTACGTGCCCCAAATTCGAGTCCTCGCCAGTTCTCTTCAGTCCATTCATCCCACGGCCCGTCTCCACACTCTTTTCGTTGATCCCGTTAGCCCTGAGTTGAGAAAACTTTTAGAGCCTCAAATGGTCGTCTACGAACTTTCTCAATTGCGACTTGAGAACCTCCTTTTGAAGGCGGCAAGTCACACTGCGATCGAATTCTGCTGTTCGCTAAAAGGAGAGTTCCTTCATTACCTTCTCACCGAAAATAATATAGATCGTGTCCTTTATTTTGACGCTGACATCATGATCTTTTCTTCGCTCGATGAACTGTGGAGAAAACTCACAAAGTCGGAAGTCTTACTCACTCCTCACTATTTAGATTTATCCCATACCCTATCTCCACAGAATGAATGCATGTATCTAAACTCCGGAACCTTCAATGCAGGTTTCTTAGGAGTCAGAAAAACTCCCCATACTCTACATTTCTTAAAATGGTGGTCTGCCCGTAGCTGGAACTTTGGTTATGAATATCCGGATCCCGGCCCCTTCACCGATCAAATATGGCTTAACCTCGTACCGGGAATGGTGAAGGGCGTAGAAATTTTAGAACACCCAGGAATGAACGTTTCGCTTGCGACGCTTCGGGGCCGAGAACTTTCTCAAAGAGGACGTCATTTTTTCGCTAAAAACCTCCCCCTTGTTTTTTTTCATTATCATCGCTTTGATACCAAACAAAAGCCTAACGAGTATTTCTTGGGACGACTAAGTCCTGAAATGGCAGCATCCCTATGGGAACGCTATGCTTGCATTCTAAAAACAAAATCAATCCCGCCGATCGCACAGAAAAAATTTGTGATGGGGGAATTTTCTTCGGGAAGGCGGGTACCTTTTTTTGTCAGATGCCTGCTACGTGAACAGAGCCGTCCTGAACCATCCGGCAGCACTGTCGATGACATAGTGGCCAATCTTTTTAGTGATCAACAACTCAACTCTTCACTTCGCGCGATGGCCTATTACAGTTTTATCGAGAGCAAAGTCTCCCGCCGGGATCAATTCCTCGAAAATACTCGAGGTAAAATAAGAACGCAGTGGATAAGATACTGGTTCTATTGGATGGCTCCCGAGAAATTTGGGTTCACTGCACATTGGATTGAGCCTAATCGCTGGCTCAGGGGTATCCGGTATGCGATCCGACTGCAAATTAAAATAGTGGTTCAGTTAAAGAATGCCTTTCGAAGGCCGACAGCCGCCGTAGCTCCCCCGGTTTCTCACCCAGCGCCCCACAGACTCCCTAATGACGAAAGAAAAGCGGGATAAATGAAGAGCGAAGTCTCTTCGCGGAGTCGCGCCTGTAGGCTTCACTTTTTCCCCCCATTTGCCGATACGACGGCGTATGGCCAAGCCGAAAAAGGAAAGTACCGCGATGCTCCATAGTAGCGATTTGCGCGCTATCGCAGGGCCAACTTACGCTGGGTTCGCAGGTGGCGTGATGAACACGAGCGTAATCGCCTGGGAAAATGATTTTTGGGCGCTGGGGTGTGGCCGCGATCGGCACTGGATGGATAGCCTTACTCATCCCAAATCCAAAGACTATCTCCGTGGTCAACCTATCGTGCTGAAGGTAGATCCAAAAAGGCTAACCGTTATCGATTCGTTTCTGCCCGAGGTAAAGAACAACCCTTTCGAGGGGCTGGATACGGTTCTCGAAGATCTACGTCTATTCTCTTTTCAGGCTCGCATTTGGGCCAGTGGTAGCGTCGTATTTCCCGTCAGGCATCCTGTCATTTCCCCATACAAAAACGTATATCAAGTCTTATTAGAACTCGATGTCAGCAAGAAAACGTTATCGTTCATCGGATCTCCGCAGCTTCATTTTCCCTTAAACCCGATTGAAAAGAATTGGATTTACCTCGAAGACAAAGGTCGCTTGCTCTGCTTTTATTCCTTCTCTCCCTATGTGGTTTTCTATTCCCTGCCTCAGTCCCCCTTAGATTTTACCCGCCTTCAGCAAAGAGATTGGGGCCACGACTTTGGGGCACTCGGAGACTCTCTCCATCGGATCTCTTTTAGCGTTAACCCCATAGGCTATGACGAAGGGCACGTACTCTCGGCCATTCACAAATTTGACGACGGTTCAGGATACCGAATCTATTCTCATTGGGCCGTTCTTCTAGATCGCTTCACCCTTTTACCGGTAAAAATTAGCCGAATTCCTCTGATCGAGGGAGGATCCGCTAGAGGGCGATTACCCGGTATTATCTATCTCATGGGAGTCGCAAGACGCGAAAATGGATTTATCTTTTCCGCTGGAGAAGGTGACGATCACAGCTCTGTATTGGAAATTTCAAAAGCCTTTCTCGAACAACATTGGATACCCTTTGATCCGGCGGCCTACGATCGAAAGATACCGCGGTGGTTCACGAACATCCTCGGGGGACGGCGATGACTTTGCTTCGCAAGCTTCACCTTGTCCGCTCCGATCCCGCCGCCATCATACCCCGTGACGATTGGCATCCCATAGCAGGCCTAAATATCCCACGTTACGAGGGAGGCGTATTTAACCCGGGAGCGTTGGTTCATCAAGGCAAGATCTGGCTTTTAGCACGAGGGGAGAAATATTCTCTGAGGGATAGAGAACATAGCTATACCAAATTTACCAAGGGGGTTGACCCCGTCTTCCTTCAGACAGACTTAGGTCTGGGAAACTCTAGCCCTCCCGCTTCGCTAAGTCATCCAGGCCCTTTGGGAAGGAAAGTCCGTTTCGAAGACTACCGCCTATTTACTTACCGAGGAGAAGTTTACACTAATCACTCAGTGGCTAGAATTAGTCTTCTCAATCAACTTCGCCCTGGACATCACGTATATCAAGGCCGATTTCCCCTATCCTGCAGTATAGCTATTTCTCAGTTTCAGGATGGAAACCGTTTGAAATTTTTGGGAGAGATTCAACTAGACACCGCAATTAGAAAAATTGAAAAGAATTGGGGAGTATTCGAAGCCAACACAGAGCTATATGTTCTGTACTCCATTAGCCCCTACCGACTTTTCCGGTTAGCTGATTGGAAGAGACTTTACTTTAAGAGTCTTTTCGACTTTCCCCTTGCGCTTCCTCTTGATCCCAGCCTTAATTTTATTTCCTTAAGTACGAATCCGGTGACTTATGATGACCGCCATTTGCTGGTAGTAATCCACCAGAAATCGAAAACGAATGTCTATCGGCACTGGGGAATGAAAATCAGTCGCTCTACGCTTAAACCAGTTCAAATTACCGAAAAACCTCTATTCGTCGGAGGAGACTGTCAGGGGCTTTTTCCGAACGTGGTGTTTCCCATGGCATGTCTGGCTTTGGACGATCGCATCGTATTCACGATGGGTGAAGCGGACTCCAGCTGTGTCCATGCGGCGATTGACCGCGACAGGCTCGAGCAGTACTTCACGATCTCTCTTTAGAGAGGTTTCCAAAAGAGCCGAAAGCGTGGCCAATCCAGCCCAATCCAAATACCGCATAGCGTCATCCATTCACGATTATGGGCTCACTCATTTTCTATTTCAGTTGTTCCGATAACAAGATTGGGGGTTTGTACTCCACACTATGACGAAACCGCTCGTAACGATATTGTTATGCACCCACAATCCCCGTCCGCATTTTATTCAACGAGTCCTACAGTCAATCCGACAACAGACTCTGCGGCCTCCCCTGTGGGAACTGCTGATTATCGATAACCGTTGCGATCAGAGCCTGTCCGACTGGTTGGATATCGATGGGATGCCAAACACTAAGATTCTAAAAGAAGAGCGCTTAGGTCTGCATTACGCTCGCACCCGGGGCCTGCGATCGGCGAAAGCAAAGCTTCTTGTCCTAGTGGACGATGATAACATTCTCCATAAAGACTTTCTTAAAGAGACCCTTCGAATATCGAGTGAGTATCCCTTTCTGGGAACATGGGGCGCCGAAGTCGTTCATGAATACGAAATACCACTAGATGAAAATCTAGCCCCCTATGTGGCGATGCTAGGTAAGAAACAGGTCTCCTGCGATTTATGGACAAATAAACCCTTCGATTATGAAGCACTCCCGATAGGCGCCGGAATGACGCTTCGGCTAAACGTCGCTAAGCGCTATCTGGAACGGGAGTCCGCACGAGACTTCCCCATGAAGTTAGGCCGATCGGGAAAGGCCCTAAGTTCCTGCGAAGATTACGACATGGACTTGGAAGCGATCGAAATGGGTTATGGGGTAGGCATCTTCAAGAGTCTGAGGGTCACTCACCTCATCCCCTCTAACAGACTCGAAAAAGGCTACTTGCTCTCGCTCGCCGAAGCCATCGCCATGTCGACGGTAATACTAGAATTTCTTCATGGCAGAACGATGGATAAAAATGAACAGGCAAACAAAACGAAACTGCTGCGAACACTAAGGCTATTGGCTTTGCCTCGCTTTCAACGTCAGATGACGTGGGCAACGATAAGGGGAAGGAAACGAGCCGCTCAACTTATCTGTGATTATTCGAGCCAAAAGAGCGTTCTTCTCCCCCCACCAAGCAAGAAGTACGGAACTTAAAGAAAGATTCGCTCCCTTCCCGCCTACCGATGGCCCGCCTTTCCACCGAAAGGTGAATTAGCCTTTCCCTTGAAAAATCGCTACCCCAACTCTTGCTAATTTGTTACCTAGGTCAAATGAAGGTGGTAGGGAATATGAGCTATCTAGTACGCGCTTTCATTTCAACACTCTTGCTGGTATCCGCTGTGGCTTCTGCCAAACCTATCGAGAGAAAAGAATGGACTATTTTTATCTATGCTGCCGGAGACGAAGGCACGGACGGTATCGGAGGGGAGTTTCAAGAAGGAACCCTTTACATTCTAAAACAGCTCGAGCAGAAGCCTCAGCTCAAGAAAAATACCAAAGTAAATTTCGTCTTGCAGTTTGACGATGCAGGAGATGACAGTCTCGGTTGGAATAAGCAGTGGCGAAGAAAGCTTACCTACATTGAAAACCCCAGCACCGATCGCATCGATAGCCCTTCGATCCCGGAAGCCGACATTCGAAAATATGATCCTACTTTCTCTTACTCGGAAGCCAATTCAGGAGATCCCGTTACCCTTGAGAAATTTTTAGACTGGGGAGTCCAAGCCTACCCCGCGGAACACTATCTGGTAATGTTGGCGGGCCACAGCTGGGGGAAGCTCGGCGTGATGCAGGATTTTTTCTTCGACGGAAAAGATCACGATAACTCCTCCATCATCAAGACCTATGATGTGACGCGGGTTCTTCAAGAGATTTATCACAAAGATCTACTGCGCCCCAGGAACGAGAGACTTATCCCCAGAGGCAAGTTTGATGTCCTCGTCCTGGACGCTTGCATCACTGGCGAACTTGACGTTCTTCTCGAATTTAAAGACGTCTTTGATTATACCTACGCTTCCAGCATCGACACGCCTTACCACGCCATTCCTTACCGAGATGTCTTTGACGATTTCAGTAAGGAACGCAAACGCACAAAATCAAAACGGCATAGACATTTGCGCAGTCACTCCGTTAGGCATTTAGCCCTCCAACGAGCGATTCCTTATCACGAAGCGTTTGGTAACTTTATGAAATCAGCCCACTCTGGAGAAGGCGTCAGAACGGCAAAACAGATCGAAGAAAAGTTACTAATTCCCTTTGTCGCGCAATACATCACTTCGCATACGCCAGGAGGAAGTCTCGTTAAGATCGAAGGTGAAAATGACCCTGTCGAATCCTTTGTCATCAGAAATAGCGAACTTTCGAAAGTTGCCGATCGTCTTAAGGCACTTGTGGCAAAGATCCCCGACGATTTCCGAAAGAAAGTGCAAGCCGGGAACGCCGAAGCGCTCTGGTCCCTAGGGGATTATGATCAAAATGTCGATCTGCTGCAATTCACACGTAACTTGAAAGCGTCCGCCCCCTCGTTGAGTGCCGAGGCAGATGCGTTAATAGCGGCCCTTGGCTATCCCGACCAAGACCCCGCTCAAGCTTTTACCGAAATCCGAGATGACCAAGCGGATGGCGCATGGGCCAAGATCGAAATCGATCCTAATATGCCCAATCGCGAGACGGCCAGTTGCTTCGCGCTTAAAGCCTATCGTCTATTAAATTCCCAAAGCCCTGATGATATTCCTGACTTTGTCACTTCTGATCCCGATTTCAGTATCGAAACTTCCGATTGTAATGACGTTGCCGAAAGCTGGGAAAAGGATCACCCCCCGGCGAAACCGGAGTTTGGAACTCCCCTTTCTTTAGAACAAGTCTTGGGGATGCAAATTAAATGGAAACATGGAAAAGCTGCTTTCGTCACCGATGTGGCGGACAAAGAAAAAAAACAGGTCTTACATCGCTACCTCACCTTCTGGATCGCAGCCACCGATAAAGAAAAACTAAATAAAAAACTTCGTCTTCGCCTCACCGGAAGTTGCACCATCGATGTGCGATACGAACTTAATGGCAAAAGACTTCGAGATGAATCGTTTCACTACCATCCCGTTGTTTTGTTCACGCACGAATTTACTTCGCCTCTTTACGTCGCCGAAGGGCACAGTATGGGGACGCAATTCAAACAAGGAATGGGTATCTTTTTCGGAGACGACGTCACCGACGGCACTGACTATGCCGAAGGAAGGCTTCCCCTCGCAACGGTTGAAAAACTTCTAGGGGCTCAGCCTTTCAGGCTAACACTCGAGGACTACGCCGCTTCATTCGACCAGTGGCAAACTCAACTGAAAACACCGCTCATCAAAGAAGGGGAGGACTTCTATCGTCTTCTTCAGATCAATGAAACAGGATGGCCCGAACTTATTTTTACGCCGCCTAATAAAGACAAGAATCAGTAAAGTAGACCTCTGATTCATATGGTATCTTACTGATATGATTACCTATTACCTATCTTTCTTTTCTTTAAAATTACCACCTCCATCTATGTTATAAGCTCCGGCACGTCAAATAAACCGAGGTCGTCGAAAAAAATGAGGCTCCTGCGAAAACCCGCGATAGCGTTTGCCGTGTTGGTGCTATTATTTTCCCCTAGCTCATTCGCCGCTTGGTCTGTCGATCATGAAAAGAGTTTAAAAGAGATCCGAGAATACGATCATACCCGCGCCTCCCAAGACAAATTGCGCATGGTGGAAGTTATCCAACTCTTGGTATCCAAGAAAGCGATTACGCGAACTCTATTTGCTCGCTACATTAATGCCTTTATCCCTTGGTTGGCGGATTCTTCGGTCAGAGTAAGATCTGAGGTAGCTACTCTCATGCTGGTCACCTTAGATTTACCCAATTTGGAAGCCGCCGAGCGAAGGAAAGTAAACTTTCGAGCACTGGCTTCGTTGCGGAACTCCACCAAGGAATCGAAAGTGGAGCTAGACGCCGTTCTTCTTTCCGCAGAACAATCCACGGCTGATAAGAAACTCTTGGTAGAGGAAAAGCTTTCCGATACCAACCGCGCTCGCGAGTGGACCTTGACCGCCCTTAAACGATCTGTTGAGGCCAAGGAACAGTCGATTGAGTCTCGCTCCTTAGCCGCAACCCTCATCGTTAATTTTCTCGAAGACCCTTATCCTTCGATTCAAACGTTAAGTGCTCAGTGTTTATTGCGAAGGGATCTGCCACCACTTTCCAAAGCGGCTTCCCAAGCGCTCGAAGAGATAGCTTCGACGAGCCGAAGCTATAACGGAGTCGAGAGCGCTCTCGAAATACTGCGCCGTAGAGTCCCCCTTACCGAGAGTCTCGAAAGATCACTCGTAACGCGTATGTTGGTCACTAGCGAACCTAATCGAATCCGCAGTTCCATTGCTCAAGATCTCATTTTGAGAGGACGAAAACTTTCGTTGGGCATCACCTACGTCATGCTCGAAGAAAGCAGTGACACAGCAACCGGAGGAATCAAAGTCGCCATTGGCCTAATTAAAGATCAAATGGCGAAATCAAATGGCTTCTCCGTTCCCGAAGCAGACAGTGAGCACATCGAATTGGCTACTCACCGCCTGCTCACCTCCCGTACCTCCGCCAAACGGATAGCGGGGCTTATTATGGCACGTTTGTGCCGAAGTATTGACCCTGCCAACCAAAAACTTATCGACCTAATGACTCGTTCTTCGGACTTAACGATCGCTAAAGAGGCAAATGCCACCGTCTCCGAATTACGAACCCACAATCTCATGGATCCGTCACTAAATGATCCGTATCTACTGGGTGAAGCTCCTATCGAAGATCTTAAAACGGTGAGTGAACGGATCCAAAGTCGCCACGGCGGAACACTTCCCGAACCCTGTATCGCAGAGATAGGCGTTCGCTTTTCGGCTAAGAACATCACGACACACGATCGCCAAGTACTAGAACCCCTTCTTGTCGCAGCCCTGCACAGCCAAGTCCTTTCTTCCGAAGGACATGGCAACCTTTTAAATCGACTCATCGCAGCTGCGAAGGATCTGCGCTTAGTCTCTACCTATCTTTCTATCCTAGATGCCAGAGACGCCGCGTCTGTCACCGAGAGAAACACATTCAACAGCGCTCTTTGGGAGATGGAAGAGCACGCGACATTTATCTTTCCCGAACTCTCGCGAAGTAGAATAGACCAAGAGATTCAAAGTCGCCTCTTATCTAATGATTCACCCGTAGTCCAAAGCCATGGACTCAGGCTGGCTGAAATCCTAAGGACCGCAAATCGTGCCAATCAACTATTAATCGACCAGATAGCACGTTCTTCCCAGACCGATCTTGCCGCACGCGCTCAAGCGACACTGAGCCGACTTAAGCAGTTTGGAGTGTTTCATCCCGCCGTAGATCTTGTCGTTCAGATTGAGACAGTCTCCGATGATCAGTTACTAGAGACTATCGAGGAGAGGCTTCTACAGCCCGAGTCCTTGCCTCCAGAATTTCACGAAGCACTCCTGGCTCGCTATTTGTCTAATGGTTACCTCTCTCGTGAGAGATCGAAGCTAGAAGAGCTTCTTCAGAAATTACCTAATCAGCCGCTTCTATGGCATCGACTGTTCCCACTATTCGAAGCACAGAAGTTGGATGAAGCCACCGTTAGATTCCTACTCTCGCTCATCGCCCATGCCCCCGCTGAAACGTTAGAATATTTTCTGACGGCGTCTGCAGAGGATTTCGAAAGAAGGTACCGCATACTTCAAGCATCGGGCTCAATTCCAGGAACCTTTGGATTGTGTCGAGTAATAGTAGCTTCACTCAGTAAAGGGCGACGCGTATTCCCCCCCACGGAATTGACCGCAGAGCGGGATCACTGGGAGCCGCGTGGTTGGTTACAGCGTTACAAAGAGCAAGCGCCTAAAGCGAGGCCATATTCGCCGCCCGACCGGCCCATTCTTTTTCCCGCGGGAAACTAGGATTTAAGGGGCGACCACCACCGTCAACTGCATGGGCAGGCCCGAGTTACAGATAAGGCCCGTGGTCGTTTCGGCCACAACCGAAAGGCTGAAAGTTCCAGGAGAGCCCCAGGTCACTCCGAACGTGTTGCCACTAGTTAATAAATAGGGAAGTTGGGTATACAGAGGTTCCCCGTCGCTAATTTGAGTAAGTTCTAAGGAGGTCACCACTCCGGTGCTCGTTACGATCTCAAATGCCGTCGGAACTCCAGCGACCACCAGAGCCGTGGGAGCCACCGGAACCAAGCTACAGGATACTGACTGTAATCCTTGAGTCAATTCGCAGCCGACATTCGTCACGTAGATTTCGCCCGTAGGGCAAATGTTGCTAGAGATTTCGCAACCGATGTTAGCCATGTACGTATATCCCGCGGGGCAACTTCCATTGGTACCGGTGTAAACGCATCCCGTACTATAGTAAGTCTCTCCGATGGGACAAACGCCACCTGAATAAGGCAGGTACTCACTCGATCCAGGGGTGTCGCTCGAACATCCCGAAAGGATCGAAAGAGAGATAAAGGCCATACCAATAATTGAGACCATTAGTTTAAGCATGGTTGCCACCTTCGTTGTCTTGACCAAAAAATGAAATTCCTTAACCACTAGCTAAAGCATTCCATGGGCCAACTTTTCCATCGGGAGAAAGAGCTTCACTTTGTATAGAAAATAGACACTTCAAAGGGGGCTGATTCAGAAACGAAGATGATTCCCGTGACTTAGCCCCTGACGATAGCGTAACGGCCTAACCGTATACTCTTAGTTCGTTTTCACGGCTTGCCTTTTTTGGCCGCGAGCATCCGTTGGGATAACGCTTAATTGGACGCTTCGCTAAGGTCGTATCCAACTCAGAGTTAAATTGTTAGGATCACTTCGTGTCATCCTCTAGTCCGGCATCACCGTCGTCCAAAGCGTCGCCCGCTTCTATAGACGCCATTTTAAAATCTCGATTCCAACTCTCCCGCTTTCGCAAAGGACAGAGAGAGATCATCGAATCGGTATTGGAAAAACGCGACGCGCTAGCGGTCATGCCCACAGGGGGAGGAAAGTCGCTCTGCTATCAGTTACCCGCTCTTATGGGAGAAGGTTTAGTCATTGTGATCTCTCCTTTGATAGCCCTCATGGAAGATCAAGTCCGTAATCTCAATCGACTGGGAATCGCAGCAGGCTTCGTTCACTCCAATCAAAGTTTCGAAGACAAACGAAAGCTTTTTGCTAAGATAGCGCAAGAGAAGCAATTTATTCTCTATCTCTCGCCGGAAAGGGTTCAAAAAGGCGGATTTGCGGATTGGATCAAACGCCAGAAGATTCTCCTATTTGCCGTTGATGAATCCCATTGTGTTTCTCAGTGGGGCCCCGACTTTCGAAAAGATTACTACCGGCTGGGGCTACTCCGAGAGCTACGCACCGATGTTCCCATTCTAGCCCTCACGGCAACAGCCACACCGGAAGTTCTGGGTGATATTGTCAAGCAACTTCAGCTGCGTTCACCCGATCAACACATTCACGGCTTTTACCGGCCAAATCTCTATTACCAAGTGGAGTGGTGTGAAGACGACAGCGAGAAGGAAGCCCTCTTACGACAAGCGTTACGCCAAACTCCTAAGGGCAGAGTCATTGTCTATTGTGGAACTCGCAGCCGCAGCGAGGATCTGGTTCATGCACTCCAGGACGAATTTTCTTCTTTAAATTATTATCACGCCGGTCGAACTCCCGAAGACAGGGTCCTAGTGCAAAAAGAATTCGAAACGGGAAAGACCCGCATTTTATTTGCCACAAACGCTTTTGGAATGGGCATCGATCACCCGGATGTCCGGCTTGTCGTTCACTACCAAATGCCAGCTAGCATCGAAAGTTTTTACCAAGAGATGGGCCGCGCCGGGCGAGACGGAGAAGACTCTAACTGTTTGCTTCTTTATTCCAAGAAGGACAAAGGGCTTCACTCCCATTTCATTCGTCAATCGGACGCCGATAGAGCAACCATCAACCGGCGCTGGGACGCCCTTTCCGCCATTACGCTGTTTTCTGAAGGAGGAGAATGTCGCCATGCTGGAATACTCACCTACTTCAAAGATTCCTTTCGGATGAAAGCCTGCGGCCACTGCGACATCTGTGGTCCTCTCTCACCCCGCCGCATCCTACGAAAGGCGTCGGTGACAACGTCCCATAAAGCTAAAGCCAAACCAAACAGAAAAAGGGGCACTCCTTCCGTTAATGAATCCATGACCAAAGCCCAAGAACTGCGTTACGAAATCCTGCGCGAATGGAGAAAGAGCTATGCCGAATCTCACGATATTCCGGCGTTCCTAGTCTTTAGTAACAAGACGCTTATCGACCTTGTAAAGAAGAACCCCAGAACGCTGTCGGAACTAGAGCAGGTCTACGGTTTCGGCCCTCATAAGGTAGAACACCTTGGTAAACTCGTATTGGATCATCTTTAACAGCGTTTGATTGGCAGATAATAGGAAGCGTTGCGACAATGAAAAGAGGGCTAATTTCTTTACTCTAGCGCGAAGCATTGTTACTTTTGAAGAAGGCCGACTCTTTTATCATCATGAAAAATCACAAATCCGGTTTGCCAAAGCAGACTTCTGGAATTCTCTTTACCGTTCTGGTTCTCGTTCTATTTTCTAATTACAGTTTCGGAAGAACAAATTCTCAGCTCCCGCCTCCTCAGGATCCCGATCGGAAGAATTCGGCACTCACGCTCTCTGGCGTTTTATTTAATATGAACTACGCCGAGCAAATTCCTCCTCCCATCGATACCGAGACGGGTTTGATGCCCGGAGTCAACCTCGAGTTCTTGACGAAATTGGGTTCGCGTTGGTTTCTTAAAGCCACGGCGGAGGGCGATTTCGGATCCACGAAATATACGGGAGCGCTGCAAAGTGGCTCTCCCCTTACCTCTACCACGCACGATAATATTCTAGATGGCGAAATCGTCACGGGCCCCATTCTTAAGGCCTCTCCCACGCTAAACGTTATTCCTTACGCCGGTTTCGCAACCCACTATTGGAACCGCCAACTAACCGGAGTGGGGGCTTACGCCGAAAACTATCTTTTTTTCTATGTTCCCATCGGAATCCGTTTTGCCGTTAATTCCACCGAGACCTTTAGTTTTGCCGTAGACGCCTCTTTCTTGATCAATCTGGGAGGTACGGTACAAGTTCTGCTTTCGCAACTAGTCCCCCCTGAAAGAGACGCTCAAGGATCTTTAGGAAGTGCCGTGGGAGTCAAGATCCAGGTGCCGTTGCTCTTCCAACTCACTCCTTCCCTCGGCTTGAATGTAGATCCGTTTTTCGAATACTTTGGAATTGGTGCCGGGAGTAGTTACCCGACTTACAGCGTTTCTGGTACTTTTATGGGAAATTACGGCGAGCCCGCTAGCTCCACCTTCTTTTACGGAATGCGAGCGGGAATTAGTTACCTTTTCTAATCAAGCCAATCCCATCGGCTAGGAGGCTTCAGATGGCCAAAGTAAAGCTAGAGGTAAAATCGGTGACCGGGCGAGTGCGATATTATCCTATCGGAGAAAATGCCATTCATGTTTTGCAATTAACCAAAAAGAAAACTCTATCGGAGTTAGACGTTGAAGCACTCAAGGCATTGGGATGTGAAATCGAAAAGGTTCCCTCCTCAGAGAATTAGCACTGCTAAGGCGAGACGAGATCAGCGATTTGCGTTCTGATCTGATACAACAAAGTGCTCTTATACTTATCACCCTGTTGACTTGCCACCTGTCGCATTAAAGCTTCACCGTAATTTTTAAGAAGCACATGATATTTCTCCCGCGCTTCAGCATCCCCCTCAGCCGGATAGATGGTCTTATGATCAGCGAAGTTAGAGAAATCTAGTTTGGAAGGCCCGGGAGGGGGAGCAAAAGCGGGTTCCGTAAGAAGTTGAGTAGGGTCCAGTCCCTCGCCAAGGGGCAACCCAAAATAGTCCCCGCCACTTTCGGGCCTGCAATACTTAGGGCCTGCTCCTGTACTTATATTAATTAAAGTCTTAGATCGCCGGTCATTGCCTTGTTTGGGCACCGAAGCATAGGTCTGCACGAAATTTCCCTTATCATCGAAAAGTGTAATCGTGTAGTAGATAAGAGTTTCATCTCCGCCCCTGCCTTTATCCATAAGAAATGGGGCCGAGCGAACGATATGAATCGTGCGCGCCGATTCCGGATTGTCGGAAATAATTTTCATTTCCGTCACTTTAAATCCGTCTTTAGGTTCCCCCTCAACCGAAGAGTAATGGGAGACTTGTACTTGGACGTTTTTAGATTCCTGACCATCAATGGCATTAACGAATTGCGTTTTCTCGTGCTTGAATTCGCCGGTCCACGGGGGAGCGACTTTGAGGCTCCAGTTGAATTTATCTTCACCGAAAGGCTCTAGATGTTTTCCGTCCACGACGGTGTCCGAGTAGACCTTACCTACCAATTTAATTCGTGCGGTATCGTCTTTGCCCTCTCTAATGACATCGATCGTTTTAAAGGAATGGCTCTCTTGAGATTCTCTAAGGCTCCGCCATTCGCAATAACGGGTGACCGGCACATCTCCTAAGGTACGCGCGGCATCGGCTTGAAATTTCCCATGTTCCGCAAACGCCGTTGATGAAATCAGAGCCAATAAGATCAAAGCTTTTTTAACCACGTTCATGATTTGCCTTTAGTGGGGTATTTCGCAGAACTTATAGTTTACCCTTCTCCCCGAACCCATTCCATAGGGGAAAGCGAGCGCTGTGGTGAGTTTGAATACCGCACTCAATCATTTCATAATAGATCTGTGCGGTTAGAGAGGTAACCGTCGATTACGTCATAGGAAAAATATCATAATTGTTCCGCTTCTTTCGCTTCAGAAATGAGGTAAAATATAAGAATCGTTATCGTTTCATTTCAATCTCAGTCTGCGCATGAACTACTAGAAATTCAAAAACCGGCTTTGTAAAAGGCAGAGGAAATCGACGTGCTAATCGGAGAAACCGGACAGGCATTGCTGGAAGTGCTAGCCGCAGCCGTTATCGTTGGAGTCTTGGTACTTGCGGGAATCTACGGAACGAGCACTCAATTTAGGGCCATCACTTCGATAACGGAGCGAACCTCGCCGCTGGAATTTGATGACGCGATAGCGACGTACACGCTCAATAACGTTTTTAATTATATGCACGCGGTAAGCTTAAATTCTCCCAATCCTGTTTGCGTCAACACCGGCGCCAATGCGGTTCTATTCGAAAGCTACTGGCGTAACGGTAGTTCCGTGTCGACGGCCAATCTTCCCAGCGGAATTGTTTTAAATCTTTTGGCTCCTGTAGATTCCATTCCCGCGCACGGACAAACCGTCTCCAGTAATCCGCTTTGGAGTCCCATTCAGCTAGATACTGGGGCAATCGGAGCGCTAGGCAGTTTATGCCAAACTCAGACATGGTCTCAGACCACCGGAACCCAGTATCCGAGTTTCGCGAGCAGTCCCACGTTTAACTTCTGTCTAAGCGCAACCGCTGGCTCGGGGTACCAACCAGCGGGTCCGAACTCTCTTTTGGCGATGCAACCTGTGGTGATTCAATTTAAATTGGAGCTGATAGATGCGACGACCGGCAACGCAGACTCCTGCGGCCAACTAGCGACAACGCCCTCTTCGAATTTGGTGGGAGTACTTTACTACACCATCAATTCGGTACGGCAATATGGTAGCCAAAAACCTCTTTATAACAACTATTCGAGCAGCCTCTCGTTGCCCTATCCCTTTTAGCCGACGGTGATCTGATTTTAGTTAGGAGAATCTAATGAAGCCTTTTCTCCAAAAACGATTTTCCAATGGAGGGTTCGCCACACTGGCCGTGGTGATCATCGTGGGTGGCCTCGCCGTACTGGCGGGTGCTCTTTTATCTCATAATATTTTCCAGTATTCCAACCAGACTGCGGTCTCGGTTGAAAAGAATAATGCCATGCGCGTTCTCGCCACCGCCATCAACATCCTCCAAACCCAATTAACCGATCCCAACGGGGCCACGGTTACTCTCACCGTTTCTGGTAATAACGTTTTAGTGGCCATGGCTCCCACCACACTCACCAGCCTCGGAGCAAACGCTACTCCCTTTGCCTCAACGACCGGAACTCAGGTAGGAAATTTTGCCATCTCGTACAACCTTTGCAACGACGGCCCTTCCGCATCTCCGCCACCGCTCGCTTCTTCCAATGAGACCGCCATTAATACCTTGGCCTCTTGCCAAAACATCATGAAGCCACAAATTCAGTTTAACTCCGTCTCACTTCGGGGAAGTGCCTACGAGCTCACCGTCGTGGCAAGTCTGACTCTTCCTAACGGAAACCTGTTTTCCATGAGCACCCAAATCAATGTAACAAATCAGATCCCCCTTCCCAGCTGCTCTATCACGGCAAGCCCCGCCACGGTCATCGTAAATAATCCAGTCAGTCTTCAAATCACCCTCAACGGAGTTTTTGTCTCTGGCGTTTTGAACGGCACCGCCTTCTCCCCGCCGGCAGCCCCTGCGCCGCCTCAGTACACTGCACCTGTAACACCTACATCCACCGGAACTTTGACCTACACGGGAAGTGTTACCGATCCCAGAGGGAACACGATTGCCTGCAACGTCAGTGTTACCGTAAATCCAGCCTCGTGTGTTCAAACTTACAATAGCGCTCCGATCTATGAAGTTTTTCACGAGTTATTGGGGCGTGACCCCACAAGTGCAGAACTAACGCTCTACCTTCCAGCAGTGGCTCAAGGTACCATGAGTTTAAACTACGTAATGCAGACGATAAGATCGACCGCGGAGTACGCCGACATCGCCCAAAGGCGCGGATGGTTTGGCGAAGATGTGAATGGACTTTACCGAACTTATGACATCAATCCACTGCTAAGAGACGTCAATAACAATCCCATTCCAGGAACGTCTTATGCGACACTTTCCAATATCGTGACCGAAGCCAATCGCACCTTACTTACGGGTGATTTGACCTGCGGAACCAAATCCCCCCCGAATACATCATCAGGCCATTTTCCCTGCCGACAGATTCAAAACTATGATGCCAACGGAAGCGGTACCTTCAATATGATTTGGGCTACGGGAATGTACCTCGATCACGAGACACCGCTGTGGCTAGCAACCTCGAGCTATTTTAGAGCTTCAATTGTACCAACCGCTACCCCCGATCAGACTCCCCTCAACGAATTGTATAATCGAGTACTGGGAAGAAATCCCAAACCCACCGAACTCGCCGACGCTTACACCATCATCACGCAGGCGCAGGCCATCGGAAACGAAGTCATCGATTTTGAGGGGGAAGGATTCGCCGGTCTTAGAAAGCTCGAATATGTTCTTAGATCGTCCGCCGAATACGCTACTAATGGAGGGGCTCTGGGAGAGGCGGTAACGGCAATCATCCGAACCAATCTTTCCAGGCTTCCTAACTCAGGAGAGGTCGCCACTTGGGTTGCAAATATTACCACCAACGGCTACGGTCTATGGTGGATCGCTCAGACGATTCAATCTCAATCGGAATACTCCACTCTATGGACGTCGTCTTGTGCCGCGCCTTCGAACCCGACCAAGTGTCGGTTTACAGAATCCGGCCCACCCGAATTACTCCGAGCCTGCGGCACTCATGTTTGCTAGTTATGAAGCCGGTTATAGTTCGGTTACGGCAAATGGCGACACTTACCCTCTAACGGGAATGTGGGATGAAGTCGAAATCACGACAGTTCCTGTAAATCTTTCCTATCCCTCGGCGGCCTCCTTCTCGAACTCCAATTTTTGCCAAGGAACGGCCGCCGGTAGCGTTCATGGAGGTGACGGCATTTCCATCGGAACCTGGTTCAACACTTACATGGGTCAAGTCAGTTCGACCACGGCGAGCGACTCCGGCTTTGCTTGGACCAACGCCGCCAATGACGCGTATTGGGGAGGCGCCAGTGAATGCAAGGGAAACAATACCTGTATTCAGATGCGCCCGCTCTATCGCTGCGACGATCCCATGGAGGAGATTCAAATCCACGCCACCAACACATTAAACTGTGCTTGGTATGACGTCGAATTGCGACCTTTCCATGGCGGATGCTTCGTACCCAAGACCCAAATCCTAATGGAGCCCGGAAAATATGTGTCCATCGATCAAATTCGAAAAGGAGATCGGGTATTGGATCCGGTCACCCATTCGGAAATTGCGGTCACGCGCGTCATAGCAGGTCCCGAGAAAGAAGCTTTGTATCGCTTTGATTTAGAAAATTCCGAAGTGACGGTGACTAACGGTCATCCCATGGTGACTTTGGAAGGGCTAAAGCCCGCTCGAGAGGTAAAATTAACGGACAAACTTTTACTTAGCGATGGGAAATACCATTCCTTGTCAAAACGTGAAATAATCGCGCCTGAAAAGAACCAACAGGTTTGGAATATCGAAATAGGAAACTCGAGCGATAAGAACCAGCACATGATCGAAGCCGATGGAATAGTAACGGGAGATCTGTTTCTCCAAAACCAATTAAAGACAAAGAAAAAAGCTATTACCCTTCCCTAATGAAAAGCGCTTTCAAATCCTATGTCATCGCTGTCATGACGATTTTGATGGTCCTATTAGGAATGCTTTATCATTTTAAAAAGATGCCGTCTCAAGACCGAAGCCCCGTAAGCGTATCTGTAATCCCTGTCTCCAGTGTCAACCAACTTAAGACTATTGCCTTGGAACGAGGATACCTGCCGATGACCGTACGCGCCGTACCCAAATGTTATCGCGGTGATCTGGATGCCATCCGCCTCGATCTCTTTAATAGTAGGGATAAGACTTTGCTCCTCTCCGTGGAGTCGCTTGCGGGAAACAAGTCGCCTGTCACGCCCATGGTTTATGAACTTAACTCCGATGGAAATTTAGATGGGTTTCAGGCTCAGTTTCCGCTGGGGTCTCAAGTGGGAGAGTTCGGAGTTTTTCTTTGTAAAGATGCGACACATACCCACCGGTGTGCGGGGAAAAAGGTCGAGGATATCGGAGCCATTCTTGTGGATTATAATCATCAAGGGGGCCATAGTTGGAAAGAAAGCCCTCCTGATAGGATCTATTTTTTTCAGAACCTAATCGTTCAAAACAATGGGGTAGTTTCGGTGTTTAACGACAATAGGATTTCAGAGGAGACATTTAATCGTTTGGGAGAACTCTTGGCGGGGCTTACTGGCAAAGACAAAGCTACCTTCGACGATGATTTGAAAAGTGTTAAAGAGCTGACCCGCACCATTAATTCTTTGGCGCTCAATACGGATTCCAATTCCGCGACCATCGAACTTCCTGAATTTTCGCGATCGGCCTGTCACCCTTAGGGAAAAGAAAGAGTCTTTATGCAACTTCTTCAGCTCGTCGTATATTCGGTTATCGCCATGATCGTGTTACTCGCGGCCTACTCCATGTCGCGGCTAACCAGCAACCAATCGCAATTTCTTCAAACCAGCGCAGATGCCACCGCCGAACTTCAACAAGTCTATGCGCAAGCCAAAAAAGATATTTCCTACCGTATCATGACAAGTTCAGCGACTATTCCATGCCCTTTAGATGCACCTGGCGGTTGTGCGATCACGGGAAATCCGGGATCGACCCTGCCGCAATCGACCGCCTTTAGCAGCTCGGGAGCTCCAGGGTGTGCTTCGCTATCGTCTACGAATTGCACGGATCTCCAAATCTTCCAACGTAACTCGGATCAAACCATCGCCGAAGTGCTTTACCAGACGGTTTGCAATACGGTCAGTAGCTCTGTTTACCAGGCAGCCACGAGCGGGAGTAGTTACATCGCTCCTAATCTCACCTGCGCCATCAATACCCTTCCTCAACTCGTAGTAACTCGCTGGCAAGATTATACTCAAGACACTACCAAAACTGTCATCACCTATCCCAAAGCGGCCACCGCTATGGCGATATGTTTCAAACTCGTTCTCGATTGCGGCGCCAGTGGCACGCCACTTTCCGCGGTGAATTTGGATGGCGGCTCTCTGTATAATTCCGCGGCCAGTACCTACAGTGCCACACGATTGCAGCTGTCGGCACTCATCGAGGGCGCTAGTACGTTAGAATTGTCCAATTTCGTAGCCCCTGCTTCTGGCGGCCACTAGACCGGCTCCCCTCAGACACATCGCACCATCTTATTACCCCCCTGCCTTAACTACCTTTGTACCATTACGCTCGACACCGGTAACCGTTTGCCCTAATGCTTTCTTTGAGGGCGAGTAAAGTTACTAAGGAGTCTTCCATGTTTCCACGGTCACTTCTTTTACTAACCTTCTTATTACTGCCCCTGCTGATGATAGGTCGAGGGGTCTTAGCTGAAGAGGCCGTTCTTAATAATCCTTCTCAGGGCTTATCTCTCACCCTGCGTGAAGACGGCACTTACCAACTGATCGTTCAACATCCAAATTGGGCGTTTTCCGGATCGGTGCCTGCTTCTGCCACACCATTGATCTTAACGACTGGCACAGGGGAAGATAAGATCGGCCGCTATCAGGAGGTGGTGGCAAGGACCACCCAAACCAGTTCCAGCTCCTATTCGGTTAGGCTTTACGATCAAGTGCCGGTGCTCCTTTTTAAAGTGAAAACGTCCGGAGTCCTTGCTTCCACCGTAAAATTTCCCGTCTTTAGTACCCTCCCCCCGAAGTTAATGGGGCTTAGCTACCTTAGACAAAATTTTAGTCCAATCACCTTTACCCTTGCGGGTGACGCTCCTTGGGCATTCTTTGATGAACAGGCCAATACCTTCATCCTGTCGCCCGCAAGCCACTTCATGATCTCAAATAATTTTAGGTCAGACGAGGGTCAACTTTCGGTGGGCATCGAACCTCAAGTCAACGAAACCCCCGATGACTTCGAATTCTCCTCGATTTTGGCATTTGCCCCTGGCATCAACTCGGCCTTTGAAATTTGGGGCCGAGCGCTAACAGCGCTCTCGGGGAAAAAAAACCCCTCGAACGACTCGGATTCCGTCCTGTCGACGTTGGGCTACTGGACGGATAACCGATTCGAGCTACTGGTACAATTTCAATTCCCTTTTGGGATACCGAGGGACTCTCCAAGCCGTGGTGAAAGAGTTTGCAGACAACGGACTTCGGTTGGGCCATTTACAGCTAGATAGCTGGTGGTACACGAAAGCTGGAGATCCCAATGCGAAACCTCCGCTAAATCCCTCTTGGAAGCAGACTAACTATGCTCATGGTATCTATCTTTACCAGGCAGCCCCCGAACTTTTTCCGGACGGACTCAGCGCATTTCAGAAAACGGTTTCGCTTCCCTTAGTCACGCACTCCCGTTGGATAGATCCCACAAGCCCTTACGCACAGAGCTATAAGCTCTCCCATCAAGTCGCAATCGATCCCTTATATTGGGACATGGTGATGAAGTATCTCCACGAAAATGGGGTTAGGACCTATGAACAAGACTGGCTAAATCAAAAAGGGCTTCCTCGACTCGATCGCATCGAGGACGCGGACCTTTTCTTGGACACCATGTCGACCAAGGCCTCTAAGTACGGGGTCAACTTACAGTATTGTATGCCATTACCTCGCCATTTCTTGCAGGCAAGCAAGTATAGCAATCTTTTCTCGATTCGAACCAGTGGTGATGGATTCGAACGAGGAAAGTGGAGTCAGTTTCTCTATGGATCACGTCTAGCTTCGGCATTAGGAATTTGGCCGTGGACCGATGTCTTTTTTAGCCAAGACAGAGAAAGCGTTCTGATAGCGACCCTCTCCGGTGGAATTATAGGAGTGGGAGATCGTTTGGGATCCGATAGCGATACCAATAATGACTACAACAAGACCTGGTGTGCGAAATCCCTGAATTGCCGGACGCTAAATAAAGACAATCTCCAACACACGATGCGGACCGATGGCGTCATTGTAAAACCAGACTTCGCTATCGTGCCCACGGATGACACCTATTTGTCACAGTATTTGCCTTCCGCCTATCCCAAGGCCGTACTGGCCACAGCTCGAACTATGGAAGGAGGGAACCTCACGGCCGTCTATTTATTTTCTTATGCAACTAAAAATAATAGCACCACTGATATCACTATCGATCCCAAGAAATTGGGATTTGACGAAGACGTCTATCTCTACCGCTATTTTGACGACAAGGGCGAGCTTATCGTTAGTGGAAAAACCGCGAAAGCCACGGTAAATAGCACGGGAAGTTATTTTGTATTGGTACCGTCGGATACGCTTGCGATCTTAGGAGACTTGAAACTGTTTGTCCCCATGGGACGAAAAAGAGTCTACGTGAAAGAGACTTCAAATGGGCATCGAACCCTCAACGTGATTTTAGCCGATACAGAAAATGCAATTGTGCTGACCGGTTATTCCTGGAACGGGAAGCCTGAAATCGATTCGGCTCAAGGATTTGCTAGTCTGGCTTTCGATATGACGACTAAGAAATTTAAAATTACCGTAACCAAACCTTCGTCCGCGACGGGACAACTTTGGAACGCGAATGTAACTTTATCGGAGTAAAAGAGTGACTAGTGCGTCGCTCGGTATTGAAGTGCGTTTTGGATATCACCGATAGCAGCACCAATTCCGCCGTCACCGGGGCTCCAATTGGAAAGTGCATTCTGAGCCGCATTCGCGTAGCCGCCCAAATTATAATCTGATCGAGTCGCTAAGTCTTCGTTAGCGCGGCTCACATCATTTTGAGCCGCCCCCACATTACCTTGTCGCATTTGGTAGGCCGCCTGTCTGGCCGCTTGTTCGGCCGCAAGAATGTGATCGTAGCCGGCGCCCGAATTATTGGGGCAAGGAGGAGCTGAATTATTATAGTAGCCCGATCCTTGGTTATAATTGATTTGATTGTTGCCCCGTTGAATGGCGATCGCTTGATTGAGATCTTGTGCGGCTGCGGGAAGTGCGCCGTTACCGGGATACCAACCCTGTAAAGCCTGTTCGGCGGCTACGGCATTTCCCCCTAGATTAAAGTCACTTCGAGTTTGAATATTATATTCGGCTTTCTGAATATCGGCCGTCGCAGCGCCTAAGTTACCGTAAGACTCCGCCTGTTCGGCTTGTACCACGTCGTGTTTGGCGGCGATGATGTGATCGTATCCGTAACTGGTACTAGTGACCGTTCCTAGTAGCAATGAAAGCGTTACTAGTTTAAGCCCTCTCACTCCAAGTAGATTACACACGGTGATACTCCTTTGGATGAAACCTACTGGTTATTAGTGCAATGCCGGGGCCAGCACATTTTGAGGCGGGGCGGGCGGAGTCTAATCTCAAGGAAGTATACAGATAGAATGCAACAAAATTGAAATATGAATATATCTATATAATTTCAATTAGTTGCCATTTGACAGCAGGCTGAAAAACTCTTTAACGCTTGCCCGTAAGGTACTCATCCTCCTGCCTGTTTCTCTTAAAAGTTTGCGATTAAACAATACCGATAGTTTAGGTAGCCCACCTTTTGGAGAATTTTAAGTTTGAAGTACTCCATGTCTTTGTAGCCATAGGCCTGCCATTTAAGGCCCTTGATGGCGCGGTTAATACCCTCTGAAAGGCCTGTGGTGACAGGGAAGCGGAAGTCGCTTCCCCTCGTAAAGTGGATGGTTAGTTAAGCAACTGACCTTGTTCCGGTCTGTTCTTCCCCCGGCATTGGTCCATCCAAGCTTTCCCAAAAAACTTATCTGCTTCAAGTTGATTATGGGTGCTACACAGCCACCTCACATTCCTCGATTCATGTTTACCTCCCACAGCCCACGGAATGATGTGATCAGTCTCGGGAAAGCGCTTTGCCCCACACCGAACCCCCGAGGGTGAAACGTAACAGCACCCCTCGTATTTTTCTTTGACTTCGTTTTTGATTGCCTGGGGAAGATGGCGGCTCTGTGGTGAAGAAGAGGTTTGCTTTGTGTGTCTAGCTTTTTTGGGAGCATGTTTTTGAAGAAGCGCATCCAGCGCGTCATTGAAGATGTCTTCTAGTCTGGCCTTGGGGTGCTTGTGAGAAAGAATAGCCTTAGCTTTTTCTACCTTCTCAGCAAAGGCTTTCGACGCACTAAACGTAATGTTCACCTGGTCGATATTGATAGGCGAGATACGGCTATGAACACTGTCTTCTACCGCAGCCTTGGGATAATACTTCACAATAATTTCTTTGATTTTACTGACCGACTTTCCCGAACACTCTTCTAAAAGCCTCTGGTTATTACTTTGATTTAAATGCGGAGCTAGCACGGAGAGTGCGGTTATCGAAGTTTTGTTATTCTCAAGATACCAATAAATCCTAGGGTACTTAATGGCACACCTTGCGACTTGAATGCGCTTCAGAGCAGTCGGCTCTGAATACCCCATCTCCTTCACTAAAAACCCACACAAAGAAGAATACCCTTCTACCGCAAAAATCTTTCGCTGCTCTATTACGGCTAGGTACGCTAATACCTGCGCTTGAATCTTTCTTTCGGCTTTTGCTGACCGACGAAATCGACTTACTAACTCACTATCGTTTAAAGAAAGCGCTATAAAATCTTGTCTCCACCTACAAACCTCCGTGTTGTTCTATTTCTACCACGGGTTTTTGGAGTGACTTTTTTTGCGGTATTTACGTCACTGCAACATGATTCGAATCATGTGAGGAGCCCAGGTGATTACCCAAAAAACAATCTCGTAGCGTCGAAGGAAACGAAGAGGAGCGTGGTTTATTTACCAGCGGACAAGTCATGACTCCCATAACCCGATTCTTTGACGAATCGTGTCAATCATAATTTGTCCGACGCATCCTATTTTTTTTCTCTTTCTTCTCGGATTTTTGGGTTTGGGGGGGCTTACTTTGGCGTTGGGGTGCGCAAGAGTTGTTTATTCAAGAACGTCTAACCTGTGCCGTCGCTCCGCTCAGGAAAAGTTTTACCTTCCGACGCTGGTGCTTGGGTGATGACTAGTGCATGGACCTCGTTCTGTAATTTGAGACGGGCCTTCCTAGGAGTCCCTGCTTTCTTTTGTGCGAGGCCGCTATGAAGACGGAGGAGTGAGAAGATTGTTCTGTCGCTGGCGCTTTCGTTTTTTTTCTCTTTATTTTCGGATCTCGGACCGGGATTATTTTTTTGCCGCCGCCGCACCCTACCTCTGGGTTTCCCTCAACGGTGTTCTCGACCGCAAACGTCATTTAGAAAGTACTCATCCTCCTTGCGATGAAGCAATCCCCCACTCATAAGTACCCCTTGGATTAGGCGTTAATCACGCTAAGGGTTCATTAAGTCAGCATTGTCATAAGGCGGGATCGGAAGATCACTTTTACTGTAATCCCCTTTAGAGACGTCATAAACTTTCTGTAGCCATTTATAGCTGTCCGAGGTTCGAAGCTTGTCGTCATAAAACATCGTTCGCAAAGCGCGCGCGCCGACATCGTTCATTTTGAAGGAGCCAGCTAAGTTGGTTTGCACAACGGCATAATCGAGCATGCGTCCCGATAGCTCTGAAAGGAACTTTGTTTCCTGTGCACTGGGTAATCCAAGAGCGCGAACCTGAGGTAAAAGCCATTTATCCCAGGCTTGTTTCTGCGCGAAGAGCTCCCTTTGAAATTGATTCCAAGTCGCTGAGGCTTCCAAAGCGATAAAAGGGCCAAGCAGTATTTGGAACCTCTCATCAAAGTCCAAGGAGGTCTTACGAACTTTATCGCTAAAAATATTTTTCTTCTTATCCCCAAAAATCTTAGCGAGCTTCGCTTCCGCTTCAGCTGGGGTCATCGGTTGTCCCCCCTTTTTTTCGTGCCGAATCATCATATAGCGAACTAAACCTGGCAGATCCCTAGTTAAATCGACTTGCCCTGTCTTAAGACTATCCCCCGCTTGGGCAATCGCTTTGTTACAGATATCTACCACAGGATCGACTTCTTGCCCGTCAGCGCTAGCAAAGGCCAGCGAAAGATTTAGCAAGAGGGCTACTAAGAGAAAGATGAACTTCATATCCATATGATCTGGCTATATTATACCAAATTCGCTCGGATCGAATGCCTTTCCTCTTTAGAAGTCCTCATGGGATGGCGAGGCGGGATGGCGAGGCGCCCGGCCTAAATCTTGCTCATTTCCCTCTAACAGACTCTCCGAGCCTGAAACATTAAAAAATGAAGTCTTTAGGATTTCATTTTGCAGAAAAAAGACGGATTTCAATTGTCACTTTCTGAATTTCTAACTTCTCTCGATCCTAAACTTTTGGGGATTAGCTTCACCTTAGTCCTAACTGCCGAACTATCGGGTCCTGCCCTAAGGGGTACTGCGCAAACCGCCAAGCGCTACTTCTCTTCGGGAGTCTTCGCCGGAGCTTTTGTCGGACTTGCGTTAAACGCTATCATTGCCGTTGTTTTGGGTTCCGTAGCCGCGCACTTTCCCCGACAATCTATCCACTTGGCCGCCGCCTTTCTTTTTTTGGCATTTGCATGGATTCAATTTCACAAATCACGCTCTCGAACGGACAGCAGGCTAGACTATGTGCCTCACGTTCGAAAATTAGCCTTCTTAAGATCGGTGATAGTAGCCTTTCTTGTCTTGTTTCGACTTGAATGGGGGGAGCTGGGCCAAGGGACCATCCTCTTACTCGCTGCAACAGAACGGCAACCCCTTACCATAATGACCGGTTCGCTGCTTGCCTATGCCGTGATTGTCAGTCTTGCTATTTTACTGCGCGACGTCATCGAGGAAGCTTTTCCCAAAAAGCCTATCCTGTTATTTTCCAGCGCCTATTATGGAAGCATTGCTTTGATCCTTTTGCGCCAGCTTTCTTTTTGATTTGTTATAATTCTTAGCTATGCCACACCCAAAAATTACGCTGCTTAATCATGCTTCAGTGGTCATGGATTTTGGTGAGGTTAAATTGCTCTGTGACCCCTGGTTCGAAGGAACCGCCTTTTCGGGTGCCTGGGGTTTGCAATACGACAATCCCGATGCCTTCGAGTTCGCTAAGGTAGCCACTCATCTTTGGGTTTCTCATTGGCACAGCGACCATTTTCACCAAACAACGCTTAAGAAATTGTCTCAACTAAAGCCCGACATCGAAGTGCTGGCCAATATCGCTCCCAATTTCTCGATGGTAGAGGCGTTCAAGAAAATGGGGTTCGAAAATATCACAGCCATTCACGAGCGAACCCCCACAATACTTTCTAAAGAAGTCACAGTCACCACTTTTCCAGCGGGCGGCATCGATTACATGATGATGATTCGCACCCCCGACTTTGGAGTCCTCAATTTCAATGATTGCAACATTCCGGCAAGCGCCATCAAGAAACTCCGCAAGCGAATGGGAGAGATCGATCTCCTAATGACCT
Source organism: uncultured delta proteobacterium (assembly GCA_963778115.1). Lineage (GTDB taxonomy): Bacteria > Bdellovibrionota > FAC87 > UBA2466 > UBA2466 > JBBQIT01. Next base: position 618,360 of record CAVZSV010000006.1, on the reverse strand, counting down.
CCTATAACCCTTCCGCGAAACAACTCACGTTCGTTACTGCCGAACAAACCAAAACGAGATTTAAAGAGCTGGTAAGCCGCAAGACCCAGGCGTTTTCAGCCCGCTACACCATGCCGTTCGCCTCCACCCATTTTTTTCTCTCTCCCTATAGTGAAATCCAAAACGAAGCCGCACTTTCGTATGAAGATCTCAAGGAGCTAGCCGAACGAGACAAAAGAGTCGTCCCTGTTCGCGTAGGCGAGACGCTCATCTTAAACAAAAAGGAGCCCCCTACCCTCGTGGCACCCGAAACGCCTGTCCGAAAGAATGAACCCGTGCGGAAAGAACATCAAAGCTCGCTAGCATGGGACAAAATGCTGGCTATCGCCTCCCAATACCAACACGAATTGAAACACGAATACCGTTTTCTCTCTCATTGGTCAGAGCCTTTGCGGATCTGGGTCGACGATCACAAGCGCATGTTCGAAATCGATATCGCTCGCGGAGTTGGTGCGATCTCTCACACTAGAGCCGATGCGCATATCAGCACGCATTCGCGAACCATAGAAGAGTGGATGGGGCGCCCCTTCGGAGCCGACACGTTTTTTGCGGGTGCGGATTTTGCGATCTTAACGGATAAACTTTCCCCACTCAGGCGAATCATGCTGATGGATTATTTGCGGGCTAGCCAAATCTCTTTCTCCTATGCTCTTAAATTGCTTAAAACGCCCTTTGGAAGAAGCTTTTTCATCCATCGGCGTGAAGAGATAATGGCTATTCTCACTGGCCTTCGTCTGAACGCGGGAGATTGGCGTATTTAGCCGATCCTAACGAGTTTTTTATTGAGAAACTCCTGTATCCCAAGATGTGCTAGTTCTCTACCAAAGCCCGAATTTTTAACTCCTCCAAACGGAAGTCCGGGTTCCGAGATAGTGACGGTATTGATGTAAACCATTCCGGCCTCTAACCTACGGGCCATACTTTGGGCTCTCTCCTTATCGCGCGTACAGATAACCGATCCCAAACCAAAATCAGTGGAATTGGCGATTTCAATCGCTTCTGGCTCATTTTGCGCGATGAATAGATTCGCCACGGGACCAAAGAGTTCTTGATCAAAGGCAGGCATTCCGGGCTTTATATCAATTAAGATCGTCGGATTAAAAAATGCACCTATGAGATCGGGGCGATTTCCCCCGAGCAACACCTTCGCCCCCTTTTTAACACTCTCTTGAACTTGGTTAAGTAAGACATTAGCCTGTTCAACACTCACCATTGGAGCAAAGCCCGCCTCTAATTGCCTGGGATCTCCGGGTTGCAATCGCCCCATCTTCACAATGAATTTGCTTAAAAACTCTTCCGCAATGGGCTTTAGTAAGATGAAGCGTTTCGAAGCGGCACAGCACTGTCCGCTATTAAACATCTTTCCTTCCACGGCGGTCTGCACTGCATGATCCAGATCCGCATCGGCAAGAACGATAAAAGGATCGCTTCCGCCTAGCTCCATCACGGATTTTTTTAGTTTCCCCCCCGCTCGCTCAGCAACTTGGCTGCCCGCCGCTTCGCTCCCGGTCAATGACACGCCTCGAATACGTTTGTCATCGATGATAGAACCGATGCGCTTTGAACAGACCAACAAGTTGGTATAGGCCCCTTCGGGAAAGCCCGCTTCCTGAAAGAGCTTTTCCATAGCGATGGCACACTGAGGGACGTTGGAAGCATGTTTAATGAGACAGACGTTACCTGCCATCAGATTGGGTACGACAAAGCGAAATACCTGATAGTAGGGAAAGTTCCACGGCATGATCCCTAGCAAAACACCGATAGGCTCGCTGAGCACATAAGCACTGCCCGAGTTTGTCGGGACCATTTCCTTGGCCAAGAATTTCTCTGCATTGCGCGCATAGTAGGCTGCGATATCGGCACAAACTTTAACTTCCCAATTCTCGCTTTCCAGCGAGAGTTTCCCCATCTCAAGGGTGGGATATTTGGCAAACCGCTTGGCGTCGTGGCGAAGGAGTGATGCCACTCTTTGCATCAATCGGGCTCGATCTTCGATACTGACCTCTCGCCACGTTTCGTAGGTTTTCTGGGCGGTATCAAGAGCCAAGGATAAGGCTCGATCCGACATCTCTTCAAAGACCTCTTCGACTTCGTTCGTAAATGGATTTAACGTCTGAAACGCCATTTCATTCTCCTTAAGCGCCCTGTCCAGTGGCCGCCAGTACTATCTCTCTTAGACAAACCTCTTGGGGTTGTTGATAAGCAAACAGAATCGTTCTCGCCACATCCTCAGGGCTAAGCGCACCACCCATCGATTTTTTCCACGATTCATAATCGGATTTGATTCCCGTGGAAGTCGTATGACTGAGCAGCTCCGTTTCCACAGCACCCGGTGCAATCGTAATGACTCGCACATTCGAATGAGCGACTTCCTCTCGCAAATTTTCCGAGATGGCCTGGACGGCAAATTTTGTTCCGCAGTAAACCACATGGTTCGGAAAGGTCTTTTTTCCCGCAATGGAGCTTATATTAATGATGGTTCCCCGTCCTGTTTCCACCATAGAGTTCAGCACCAGATGGATTCCGTTGAGAAGTCCCACCACATTGACATCCAACATCTGTTTCCATTCCGAGATCGACTGGGTTTTTGCCTGTCCCAATAGCATGACTCCGGCATTATTAACGAGCCCTTCGATGGGTCCGTGGAGGCTCGTGGCCTTTTCAAGGGCAGCTTGAAAAGAGTTTAGGTCGGTAACGTCCACGGAGGCCACCATGGCATTAGCTAAACCTAATTTTTCTAACCGTTGCGAACGCCTCGCAAGTAGCAGGAGGGGAAAGCCAGCTTCACTAAACTGACGCGCTGTCGCTTCCCCTATTCCGGAGCTGGCTCCAGTAATCACGACTAACTTCTTCTTTTGCATCTTGTGTCTCCTGCTCGCAATCGCATTCACTTGCGGAGTTATCAAATTCGGAAACGCCGTGTCAATCGTTTTTATACAATGGTAATAATTAATTTAATGAATTCATATAACGTATTGATACGCTTTATTAGTTGGAAGGGCCAATCGCTTTATTTTTCTCATTATGCTAAAGATATCGACCTTAATTTAGGTAATCGCTCTTTAAGGACTCTGAAACTAGGCCATGAAATATATTGGTTTTTTGGTGGTGCTCGCGACTTGGAATCTCGTTTTTAGTTCCAAGGCGCAAGCTCGTTTCGCCCAGGCCAGCCGGTCTTATATCGTCAATGGAAGCTACTACACAGCGATCAACTTCTCTAATGTCATTAGCGATGGCACCTTGGGACCCCGAGACATTGTCGAACATCTAAGGGACTTCGAAAAGTGGAAGTACAAGATGCTGCAAAGCCGTGGTCTTATCGACGAAGCCAAAGAGAAGCTAGCGCGGGCGACCGTACAAGCGGCGTACGATCGGGGCACCTTGCGCAATCCGCTCATTCTTTCCCTCGAGCAGGCCTTAGCGGAACATGAGCCGCTTCTATTCTGCGATGAGATTATGGTTTTGGTTAAATCCAAGTATGATCCAGAGCGCAGAATTTTTCAGGAAACCAATCCTGGAAAAATAGTCGGCATGTTCGCCATGGATCGATTGGGACAGATAGATGCTTTTTTTGCCCGGATCATTGCTAACTTCGGCGGTCCTGACTTCACCCGACTGCTGCCGGAGGAGCGTCTTAATATACATTTGGTTCATCCACGGCCTGCACCTGTTTCAGATGCGCGTGCTATCGTTCGTCATTGGTATCCAGCGTTACGTGGTCCCAAGGTAAAGTACGAGAAAGGAGGAACCGCCCTTCTTACGGGACTTGTCATCGATAAAGAAGATCCCAACATTACTCCGGCGGATTTGGCTTATCTTGCCTACTTAAACGGATGGTACGATACGGGTGCCATCGTTCAAAGAAACGGAATGACTATTGTTACTCAACCCGCCAAATTTATCGCTGAAGGCATTGGGGCTAGGGGAAGACTTTACCGCGCTACGATGGATCTTACCCCGCAAGCCGATCAGTTGGGAGTCACCGAATGGGAGGATCCCCATTTTCCGGGACGCAAAGTTCAGATACTGGGTGCCGACGGGGATGAGATCCGCCAGGGGTTACCGCTTAAATTAGAGGATAGGATCGATACCACAAAGATTCGCGTCGGTCCCCTCTATCAGGAGGACTATAATCCGGACGGTTCGTTAGTAAGAACGCTACTCGAACCTCTCACCGACTTTTCTCCAAGTACTACTCTTTATGACTGCGCCAAACGACTAGGCTATCGGGGGAGAAAAAAGCCTATCCCAGCTAGCGAATAGGTACCGCGGTTACGTTATTGTAGGGGGAACCATCGATAAGCTTGGTGGACCACACCAAATATACGAGTACCTGTTTATCTTTGTCATAGAAACGAGTCACTTTAATGGTCTTGAAGATGAGAGAGGCTTTCTCTGTGAAGACCTCCTCCCCAGCTTTTCCTTCCTTGATATTGCCAATCTTAACGGGGCCGGTGGCCCTGCAAGCGATAGACATTCGCGCAGGGTCTTCAGCTAGACCAACCATTCCCGTAACGCCCCCTTTAATGGCGCGGCTGACGTAGCAAGAGACGTTATCGACATTAGGATCGTCAAACCGCTCGACCTCAATGGCATCGTTCTTCGTGAGGCGCCAAGTGGTACTAACCTCGCCCACCACCGTTGCATTGTCAGCGGCATACAAACCTAGGGAATTAAACATGATTACCAAGAACAGCGAAACAGGACTGATTCTCATGGCTTTGGCTCCTCACACGCTTTTTATAGACGTAACCACATCTCTTATCGCTGAATCAATTCTATTTGGTACCCGTCGGGATCTTCAATGAAAGCAATGATTGAAGTTCCATGTTTCATCGGCCCCGGTGGGCGTGTCACCTTGGCCCCCACCTTTTGAACGTCTTCACAACTTTTATAAATGTCACTAACTCCGAAGGCCATGTGGCCGTAGCCGTTTCCCAAATCGTACTGGTGAGTCTCCCAGTTATAAGTGAGCTCGAGAAAGGGCTCGCTGGTTTCGTCCGAGCCCAAAAAGGCTAACGTGAACTTCCCTTCGGGAAAGTCACTCTTTCGTTGAAGTTTTAGCCCCAACACTTGCGTATAAAAACGAAGCGAACGGCTTAAATCGGTGACTCGAATCATCGTATGGAGGTACTTCATAATCCTTTTAAAACCACGGAAACTATCGAAAGACTAGCCTTATCTCGCTTGAGGTTGACTCAGAAATTGACCCCCTACGGGCGTTCAAGTATATAACCCTATCGCTTATAAGGAGGTCCCATGAAATTCACTTTCACCTCGGCGCTAACCAGTTTGGCCCTTTTCGTTTTTTCTTATAGCGGCATGGCCGCCGATTGTCCCCCTCTTAAAGATCCCATCCAAGTAGGAACCGCTAGTCTCCTGGATAAGGGGGTGGTGATAAAGAATGTGAAGTTTGATGCGATTCCCAAATTCGATGGTTCAACCGCGTTTGACCCCGCTAACGATAAGATGGATTTTTCCCTCTTTAATATCCGATTCGGCTCCTTTCCGATGCAAGACCTAGGAGGCCGGATCTCTGTTTCAGGAAAGCTTATCGATGCTGGATTCGCCGACGCCTATGAAGGCAATTACAATATTCAGGGGGGATATAAGAACGAAAACGGCCTTGTCACTTACAAGACCACAAGAGCAGAAAAGGACGATAAAACCGGCAAAGACACGGTTACCGAACTTCAAGTCGTGGTGAACCAAGGTGCCATCACCTCGCTTCGCTTGACCTTCCCGGTCTACAAAGTAACCAGCCAAAACGGAAATACCGTGAACGTAGCTTTCACGGGAGAAAACCAAACGGTTTGCTTGGTTAGTGGGAATTAGCGGACTACTTGGCTAAGGGGATTCTGTACTTACACGCCCTAGTACTGTTCCGCTCGGGAGCGTACCTCCCGTCGGAAGAGAAGTAAGCGTCCTGAATGAACTGGGGAGTAACATCTAAAGGACCCGCATTTCCCCTCTGCAGGTGAGCGTAGTAATACTCTAGAACACCCGGAGTATGTTCCCCCAGCTCTTTTTTGAGCCTGCCCTCCGCAGCAAAGGCAACGTTCTCCGTTTCTCGCAAATAGTGGAGTTGCATTTGAATTAATTGCTCATTCAAATGCCTTCGAACCATCTCATCTTCAGGACTGTTCGATCCGTGGAGTTCGAACGCTCGCTTGAATAGAGCTACCTTCCTTATCATTGCTTGATGAAGATTAGGATCGGCTAAGTGCGCGATCTCGTGGCAGAGGTGATCTACCAGAATCCCTAGCTCCGCACGTTCATCAACGTAGATGATCCTTTCAAATGAATAGTGTCCAGTGACAGGGGAATATTCGATCTTAGGAACGTACATCGCTGCCGCCACATATCTCCCTGTGAAGTTTTCTGGATAAAGCGCACGCGCTTGGGAAATAGGTTTTACCGACACCCATCCGGACAGTAGCAGCGGAAGGAACTCTCTCATCTGTTCTTGTCCCACCTTAGTCAGACTTATGACTTCAAGGGCTATCACGAGACGATCCATTCCCCCATAGGTTTGAGTCAGAGAGAGCGATACGAAGGGACCATCATTGGGAAATAGCGGCGATAAGTAATTGGGGAGATGCGCACGTTCTATCGTTGGACGCAGAAGCAAAGGAGTCAATGGGATGGGATAGGATCTTCTTAACTCTAGCAAAGCACTGGACACCTCTTGAAGAATTCCACGGTATAAGGAAGTTTCCCTTCCGCTCATTCGTGCCTTGAGAAGTTTGTCGAACTCTACTGCCGGAGAAAACGGCGGATATTGCAGAGAGAATTTGAACCCATATCTTTGGGTGAGGATCTGGGAGACGTGCCCCCATTCGTTCAAGCTTAACTCCCCTCCCTCGCCGTTGTGGGGAGGCGATTTCAAGACGAACAATCCAAACTCCAAATTTTCGATCCTAGGATCAAACGAACCGGGAGGCGCCGACACTATTCGCCGGTCGTAGTAGGCTTTGGCAATACTATCCAACTGCTCGAGCCTGCTAGCGGCATTCACAGAACCGCAACAAAGAGCGAAACAAATAATTCCCCACAAAGACAGCTTTTGCTGCAAATGGTGCAGAAATACCCCCGATTAAAAGACAAATCGACCCGCGTTGTATCTTAGAGGAAGGGAATATTTCAAGGACATCTTTAGAAAGGTAGTGCTTTCGAAGCGTTAGATGCGCTACCCGTTAGGATGGATATCCATTGGTACCATTTGGACGGGGCTAAGGAGTGAGAAGCAACTCTGATATGATTACCAAATGACTCTTTCCCCCTTTGCCCAAATCCAGGCTATTTTTCTATTTGCCGCGGTCATTCTAGTTCCCATGACTCTGCGCCTGATTCGCTTTCCCGATAGAAACGGCAATACCACTCTCGTTTACCGTCTTTGCACAAGGCTGTACCCCTTGGCAGGGTTAAGTGCTGTTCTCTCAGTTTGCCTGCCTTTTTCTCCGTGGAAATGGCTCTCGCTGGTATGGGGGGCGTTTACGCTTTCACTGGCAGTGCTTGGTCTGCAGAGCGCGGAGAAACGTGCGACTTCGCGACTTGAAGAGAGTGTCATTCATATGGGACTCCTCTTATCCGCGATAGGGGGAATGTGGTTTTGTTGTAGCGCTCTTTCGATTAGAGCCTTTGGATATTCGGAACCGATGGTAATTTTGACAGCAATCCATTTTCACTACACGGCATTGCTGACACTCGTGCTGTTGGGTTTACTCGGCCGAGAACTTAGCGGATCTCTTTTCAATATTTGGATGGTAAGCGCCACTTGCCTCTTAGCGGGAATCCCTCTCGTCGCCATAGGAATCGGGGGATCGCGTATCTGCGAACTCGTGGGAGTTTCTCTTCTGTGTAGCGGGGTTATCCTCTTCGCTCTGTTAAATCTAACAAACCTTTCCGGAAAAAGACTTCCCACCCAACTTTTTAAGATCACAGCAAGCCTTAGTGTGGTTATAGGCATGTACTGGGCTTTTCGTTACGGGTGGACGCGTCCTCAGGTCGTAGATATTTCTCAGATGGTCCTGCGTCACGGAGCTTGGAATGCCTTTGGATTTGTGACTCCACTGAGTTTGGCATTCACGCTTGAAGCTCCTTCTCCCCGACTCACCCCCAACGCCATGCCCTTTAGCCAACTAAAGGGAGGTCGAGTTATTGGAAAGCATTTCTTTTCCGACAGGCAGATCCTGGATTCCACACGCCCTCCCCCTACGGGGCTTATTTCTGATTTGAGTACGTTTGGAAGATCCGACTTTGATCCTTCCGCCGTTCATCCCGAAGTACGTGCTTTTTACGAGAACACCTGTGATTTTTCGATGAACTTTCGCGCGGTATGGCAGCCTGGTTTTAGAGGGTTGGGAGCATTACACGGCCGATGGAGTCGCAAAGCCCAGCAGCTTAATTATCCCACCGATGAAACGGAGAAAGTGGAGGAGATCGATTCCCAATTGCTCGCCCTAGATTCCACCCAGGATGGCAGGGAGAATATTCTAGGATGGGTAAGATCCTATCGCTATTCGGGCAAAGCGATCTACGTCGCGGCTTACTCGACTTACCGTTACGAGGATACGACTTATCTGAATGTCGCGTTCCCCTCTCACGGGGGAAACATGACCAGTATCCTAAAGCCGTACAACGGAGTAGGAAGTGAACTGATTCTTTCCAGCATTTCCTCCCCGTCCTACTCTGGTGATGAGGGCATTTATTTAGTCCGCGGAGCCCACACTGCCAAACTACTCATGAACGAGCGTATTCGGGTATGGTCCACTTCCGAAGGACTAGCGGCCCAGCATGATATTTGGGTCTTGGGTTTCCGTTTTCTAGAGCTTCATTATAGAATGGCAAGAAGCGGCCAAGCCGTCTACAGTGAGGCGTATGAAGATCGTATTTTATGATGGGGAATGCGGGGTCTGTAATCGATTTGTATTCTTTCTCCTCGAGCGCGATCACAAAGACCAGCTAAATTTTGCTCCGTTACAAGGGCCCACCGCGAAGCTACTGATTAAAGCACCCATCGATCTTAGTACGATGGCGTTAGCCGATGGTGAGACGATCTATTTAAGAAGTACGGGAGCCATCCGGTCGATGGCAAGTTTGGGCGGAATTTGGAAAGCGATGCTGGTCTTTTTTGATCGTTCCGTCTTTTTTAAGAGATCTTTTCTACGATTGGTTTGCAAAAAACCGTCACCGCATCTCGGGTAATCTTGAATGTCGACTTCCTACCGCAGCCCAGAAAGCCAAATTTTTGGAATGACGCGATTGCCAGAAAGGTACTTGCGGCCATCGCTGTTCGGCGGCGTACATGATGGAGTGATGCCTTAGATAAGTTGACCTAATCTTTTTGAGCTCTTGGGTGTAGTGAGGTAACGCGTTATTATCTCCCCACGATGTTTTTAGAACAGCCTCTGCGCCTTTCATTCCGGTGTACAGAGCATTAAAGATCCCTTGGGAAGAGATCGGATCAAAGCTCAGGGCGGCATCTCCAACCGCAATCCAATGGTCTCCCGCGTACTGTTCAAGAGAGGAGCCCCAGCTTGGAGTCACGCGAAACGCTTCTATAGGGGTTGTCTCTTTCATGACTTTGGAAACAAATTTAGTCTGGGCTAGGGCCGCCTGCCACAAATGAGGCATGCGGATCCACTGTCCGATTTGCGGGCTATCCGAATGGAAGCAGACGACTCGGTTTCCTTGAGCCAATTTAGAGGTGTACCACCAACCGTTCTCTGTCGCTTCGATTATCGTCCGATGGTCTTTATCGTGGGGATCACTTTTCATCCATCCATAGATAGCCATTAGCGTATCATCTTGAAGACGAGACACTCCTATTTGCTTGGCGACTTTGGAGTTTCTTCCGGTAGCATCGATGATCTCGGCTGCTTCGACTTTCAAACCATCACCTTCAATAACCCATTGATGGTCTTCTCGCCTTACGGCCTGAACGTGGTGAGAGAGTAAAGAGACTTTGTTACGAACCGCCTCTTCGCGAAGTCCTGAGTCAAACTCAGTCCTATCCAATAACAATCCCAATCCATAGGGGTCTCGAATAAAGTCGGTCATTGCTAAAGAGTCCGTTCCCCAACAGGAACCATTTCCATAGGAGGTCAGATGGGCTTTGTTCTCGAGGATGTTTTGAATACCTAAATGCCGAAGGATATTTCGCGCCCCGGCCGGCAGAGATTCTCCTATCTTAAACGACGAAGGAGCGACACCATCGATAAGAAGCGTCTTCTTTCCGCCTCTTGCGGTGACTAAAGCAGCGATAGCCCCTGCTGGCCCCCCACCTATAACAGCGACATCGCATTTCATCGGCGCGGCCTTATTCCCTTCACGTCTTGCAATAACTTAAGCAACGCATCACTTTGCCAACCGGCCTCTTTCGTCTTTTCACTGACGGGCTCATTTACCGTTTTAGGCGCTCCAAACACTTTGGGAGCCCCTTCGCCCGGCGCGACGTCAGGCAGCGATTCTACGAACAGGATAGGCGGAATGTCGGGATTATTCTTTGGCCCTTCCCTCATCTCGATCACACCCATGGAAGCAAACCCATTTACCATTTGAACCATTTGATTATCAGCAGTTCCCGAAAGATTTCTCACCCAACTCTCTCGGTTTTGGAAAGCGTCCTTGCGCATTTCGTCGGTGATAGCTTTATCGGTACTTGTAATCACCTTATAGCTTTCCTCCGACAAAACATGATTGGGTACTCTTGCCGGCCAGAAAGTCGGGAGATAGGGGTTAAAGTTGGGTTCATATCCCGAACGACAAAAAGCGGTATCCCCTTGCCAGGGCAAAGCCATCCAGCGGGTGAGATCTCCGGGGCCCTGTTCATACAAGGGACCGCCCTGTTTCAGCGCAATTTCGCCAGTCAGCGAAGGACCGTAGTCCGGATCAAGAGCATCCATTCTTCGTTTGATCCGAAAGGGAGCTCGATAAAGGGACGCATTTCGCATCGGCCAAGTCATTTCACAGCCAGGATGAAAGGCGTCCGCCAGACAAAAATGTAAAGCTGCGCGATCGAGCATCGCAGGCTGCTTTTCGATCACAACCTGCTCAATCGATCTTTTCTTAGGGAGATTAGGCTCGTAATCGCTCTGAAAATTTCCGTTCACCCAGTTCTTCAAGTGTGCCGCCGAAAGGTCGGGTACCGTGAAGTGGTTGCTCGAGGCATCCTCTACTTCGCCAAACGAATCTCCGTAGAGCATAGGCCATCCCCACTGATCCGCATCGTGGGTGCCAGGCAGACGGAATTCGCCATAGATCTGCTTTCGCAAATCGGAGTGCGTTTTATCGGCAAGCTCGGCCAAGACCTTGGGATCGCAAAGGCTAGTTTTTCCGCCGTAGCCGTATTGGTCCGCAAAACCTTTATTCACCCATTGCAAGTTACCCAACCGATAGAGCAGGGGAAGAATATCGTCGGTAAATGAAGTTGTGGTGGGGGCTTTAAGCAGGGGTGGTTTCGCATTAACGTACGTGTCTACCAAAAGATCGTAGAGGGTTCTCCAGCCGATGACGTCGGGAGCGTAATTGGGCGGAGCAACAACCACCCACGCCGATTCGACGGGTTTTTCTTCTCCATCGATGACAACGGTAGCATCCACAGGGCCATCGGAAGTGTCATCAAACCAGCCATCGGCATTGTTAAAGGAGCCAGCATCTATGGAGCCATCCGGTTTGTACTTCAATATCGGAAGCCCTTCGGGGGAGGCGGAACGTCCCATTCCGCCCAGCACCAAAAGTCGGCCATTCTCGTCCGTTCGAAGTTCTCCTAAGGATACCCTCTCCCCAAAGATAGAAGCGCCGTCGAATCGATAGGTGTCGTCTCCCTTGCTATTCTTGCCAGTGATGGTTCGAGCCTTCGGATCGATAGCCAAATTTTTTCGATCTTGTCCGACGACAAGGGGATTTCTTCGCGGGCAGGAGAGGTCTTTGGACTGTGGGATATCTAAAGCCGCCGCAAACTGGTACCACTGCGCTTTCTTATTGGCCAAATGCACCGTCCAGGTAATGGAAGCGTTCTGCGAAGTCAGCTCCGAAACCACCTCTCCGGCAGCGTTATAACCATAGATGCGAAATCTAGCGGCCTGGCGCTTCAGAGCACCCCCGTCTCGACTAAAACCCTCCCGAGTGGGATTCGGTTCTAATACTTCGGGGCCTATAAAATAGCCGTCGTCCTTTGGGCTATTGCCGACACGAGCAATTCCAATGCCGGGATGGATCTTGGCGGTCACGATCTTGGTATCTTTCGTAAGGCCGAAAACGCGTTTTCCCATGAGCGAGGCAATTGCCACTCCTCCGCTTCGCTGCAAGAATTGCCGACGTGAAATAGACATCGTTTTCTCTCCGACTTCCCCTAACGACTAATTCAGATCCAATTTGGTTGGCTCATCTTGAGAAGGAAGTTTATTCTTGTCCCGCCTCTCTTTAGCAATGGCGGCGTAGACCTCTAGGCGAGCTTCATTTAGGCTTCCCAAGGGGCGCATGATTTCGGTGGTATGCCAACCGGTGAACGATAGGTTTTCACAAAGAGTCATCTGATCCTTGTCATTGATGTTCTGGTTAGCAGGGATGGTAATGGTCGCAAACTTAACGAAGTCTTTTTCGTCGTTATCTGGCCACCGTACGGTAGCTTTATCCACGGGCATCTTGTCGGGATCTGTTTGGAATAACATCTCAAAAGACATGCAGACATCTTTACCTTGCGCCAAATGATCCGCCATATTTTGTCTCATGTAATGGTCGCCAATCGTGGGCTTTTTAGAGGGTTCTTCCGGTTTAATACATGGCTTGACCATATACTTGACGACATCGGAGCCAAAACTATACGGAGTTGGCGTCCAGTACTGGCCATCCAAAGGGTCGGGCAAAACGTTCTTGGACATCACCGCCAGAATTTGTTTATCGCCGGGGATCTGTCCTTGAATGAATTGCAGGAAATCTTGTGCCGTATCGACGAAGAAAACGGGATTATTCTCCATTAAGAAGTCTTGGGTAACCGCATCTTCAAATCCAGGTAATATTTTGGGGCCGGCAACCCCTACGAGCTTAATCGACATTCCCCGATTGGGATTGTTCCCGTCGGCGGGGCTATCTGGTCCATAAGGCCCATCGTTGGAAAATCGAATCCAGGCGTTGTAACCTGCTTCGGCGAAGGCGCCTATTCTGTATTTGGCGGGAAGTTGGGAATCCACATCGAATCTTGCTTTCACACAACCATGAGACTTTGCGAATACCGGACGACGCAGAAAGTTAGCACCATGATTGTCGGCGCGCTCCATGGCCTGAGAAAAAATCTTTCGAATGCCTTCGATAAGGTTTGGATCCAAGGCTGCCGCCACGACCCCTAGTGTGGCCAATGCACCTACTGCTACCATAATGCTACGCTTCATGAATTCCCTCACCTGTAGAGACTAAACCGGTATGGTGCCCGCCCCAAGAAGTGCCCCTAAAATGCCATGCACTTACTGCACTGCATCCTTTTCTTCTATTCGCAAAACGCCGGTAGAGTCAATGGGGCGGACCCTCCGCAAGCCGTGCAAACCATGACCACGGCCAATACCAAGTCGACTTTCTAAGAAACAGACGTTACATTAAATAATCGCAGGGATTCCGCTTCTTAACTTAGTTTTGTAGTCATTTAGTCAGTAACTCACGGAAACCATTTTGCCTGTTATAGGAATCATCGTTCCGACACATAACCGTAAGGCATTGTTGCCGGAAACCTTGTCCTCCATCATGGACCAATCCTGCCGAGCAGGCTGGTCCTTCCACGCCGTGGTCGTGGACGATGGAAGCAACGACGACACCTTCGAAACCCTCTGTCGTAGCTATGGGAAGCGAAAGTCGACAGAGAATATCGTTACGCTAACTCCCCAGCTGACCATCATTAGAAGAGAGAATGGAGAAAGAGGAACCGCCCGCAATACCGGAGTGCGCTGGGCCGTGGCCAATGTTGCTCCCGACTGGCTCATCTTTGTCGATTCCGACGACGTGCTGACCAAAAATGCTTTCCGGCATCTTACCGATCGACTGGGAGAAAACCCCGCCGCCGACATTGTAGCCGTTCACGGCGTTATCAATGTTTGGAATGGAAAAGCGGTGGTCGATTCCTTCCCCCGAACCACTCGCTCCGTAGAAGGCTACGTCTCTGATGCCATCGTAAGACGCCCGGTCATGTCACTGGGAGCCTCGCTTATTCGATCCAAGACATTCCTCTCTCTGGGGGGCTTCTCTGAGCGTCGCGAGATTAGCGGCAGCGAAGATTGGATCCTACTTCTGCGTGTGGCCCTTAGAGGACGCGTGCTTTTCGTACCGCAAGTGATCACCTATTATCGCCAGCATCGCGGCGAAAATCGAGCCCTGCCGTCGCTCGACTCAAAAGATCTCGCCGTTCGCGCTATGATCCCCGACATCGTCGATCACTTCGGACAGACGGCTTCGAATGCCCTTCGGATGCTGTACCGACAAGCCGAATTCAAAAAAGTAGGGGCTCTCAACAGCCAAGGCTTTTGGAAACAGGCCACTCGCGTACTTTGTCGCACGATCATTCGCGATCACCGGACCTGGGGTGACTACCGCCTTTACCGACTAAGCTTAAGCATCGCCAAAACCATTTACCATAAGTTCACCAATCACATCCGATACCTCTTCTGCTCAACTAAAGTTCCGGTGGTCCTTACCCCGCAGTTGCAGCGGGACTAACATACCCTTCGCTTCGCGAAAGGTATGCCTAAGGACGAATCTTAAGATTAATCTTAAGATTCATCCTTAAGCTATCCGAAGCAACCCCCATGCACTAGGATGAGCATCATTTAAAGGAGCGGCTCGTGGCACAAGGTAAGCGCATCCCCGAGACAGAGATTTTGGAAGTCTTTACTCTACTCAATAAGGAGTACCCTTCCTCTAAAACCGAACTGACCTACGACGATCCCTTTCAGCTACTCATCGCAGTCATCCTTTCGGCGCAATGTACGGATGCTAGGGTAAATCAAACGACACCTGAACTTTTTAAAAACTACCCCACCGCCGAAGCCATGGCGCAAGCCCCCATCCCCCGTCTTGAAAAACTGATTCATTCTTGCGGATTTTATCGGATGAAGGCCAAATCCATTAAGAGTGCGGCTCATGATTTGGTTACTAAATTTAATGGAAAATTACCCCAAACCCTCGACGAGCTGATTACTTTGGCTGGAGTGGGAAGAAAGACGGCAAGCGTGGTTTTGAATCAGGCATTCGACGTTCCCGCGATTGCCGTCGATACCCACGTCAAACGGGTTAGCCATCGACTGGGATGGACAGATAACACGAGTCCCGAGAAGATCGAGACAGATCTAAAAGCATTGGTGCCCCTGAGGTTGTGGAGTCAAATCAATGGGCTACTCATTCTTCACGGCAGAAAGATCTGCAATGCGAGGAAGCCTTTGTGCGGGGAGTGTTTCGTAAGTGCTCACTGCCGATATTATCGCACTCAGCCAAAAGGAAAGTCGGAAGTTAAATCAATAGCCGGAACCGTAACTGAAAAGCGTTCTCGCTTGTCCCGTCGCCAAAATCCAAAAACTCGTAGTAGGTATACGCTTTAAGTGCGGCGTCCAAGATTAGGATAGGACCGATCTCAAAGTGGTGAAGGGATAATCCGAATTCGCTAAGAGGGGAGTGATCTAACGATTCCCAGCGAATGAAGGCTTTTGCCCAGTGGGTCACTCCCAAGATCGCAGTAATACCCGCCCCCGTCGAATCAAAGTCGTTATAGCTGTTATCGAAAGTTCCGGTGAAACCATCTACCATTAAATTAATGTCCGGGTGAGACAGAGTAACTCCCATATACACGTCGCCCAGAGTATTTTGTACATAGTTTACAGCGCCCGGACTCGACTGAAAAAGAGCGTAAGCCGATGCCCCCATGTCTAAGGTCAGGTTACCCACTCCAATTTTTTGGTCTATAAATGCCGTGAATGCCTTTGAGTTATTGCTGTTTAACGCAAAGATTCCATTTCCGTTAAAAGCCCCTACCCCAATGGTTGGCAGCTTAGGCCCAAATTCATAGGAGAGCTCCGTTCCGATATCACGCGAAAGGAAGGTCGCTTTTTGAACCAATCCGTAATCGGGCAACTCCAAATCGGTAAGATCTGGAGTCCACCACGGGTTAAAGGTCGGGGTGAACATTCCAAACCGCCAATTCAGCGCGGGAGCGCTTCGGGTGTCTTCGTTGCGCGAGATGCGAAAATTGAGATACCCTTCTACCGGCAAAAGCTGAGGAAGTTGCACACTGGAAAACTCGCGAGTCTGGCCAAAAGAGACACGATAGCTTAAGACGTCGGTCACATCACCAAAAGCGGAAAATCTCAGAGAAGGGAGCGAAAATCCCTGAACGTCAGGAGCCCCCGCCGTAAACCCGGCATCTAAACGAAGTGACAAAGAAAGCATATCGCGAGCGGCCGTCTCCTTATCTTCATCCAAGATCGAAGCCGTACTACTGGGAGACAGGTTATCTCCGGGATCGGTTTGAGCATGCAGTCTTTTCGAACTAAGAATCAAAGCAATCCCCAGTACGACAGTAAGCCACCACCACCGCCCGATGACCGAGTTTCCGTTTTGTGACTCTAAATTCATTCAACCCCCGGCAGGAAAATATCAAATCTGGTTCCGGACTGAACTTTCGACTTCACTCTCATTTCCCCATGATGCGCTTCGATAATTTTGTAAGCAGTAGCAAGTCCGAGACCGGTTCCCTTATCTTTGGTCGTGAAAAAAGGTTCGTAAAGATGGGCCTGCACCTCTTCACTCATTCCTTGCCCTTGATCTTCCACCCAAAACTTAACTCGACCGCCGGGAACCTTACTACAGCCCAATACGACAACGCCCTTGCCACCCATCGCCTGGACGGCGTTCATGATTAAATTCCATACCACCTGCTTAAGCTTGTTCTCGCTCCCGCTAGCAACCACCCCTTCGGCCAATTCTTCTTTATAGGAGTGGCCCGCGAAATCTTTACTTCTACTGACCGCGGCCCCGACTTCACTGAGCAAAGCTCTAAGATCGACCGGTTTCGGAACAAACTTCTCAGGTTTCACAAAATCCAAAAATTCCGATACTAGCCGGTTTAATCTATCGATCTCACGGATCGCGATATCCATTAACTTCTGATTCTCTTGATTGGCATCTCGGACGGGGATGCCCTCTTTTAGCATCTCAATACTGGCGCTCATGCTAGCAAGAGGGTTTCTAATTTCATGTGCGATTCCCGCTGCGAGTTGGCCCACGGCGGCCAGTTTCTCATTCTGCTTAAGCCGCTCTTCTAAATGAAGCAATTTAGTAACGTCCTGAAATAGAAGAACGCGCGCGCCCGAAGCCTCTTCATCGAGAAGACTCCCCATGCCTGCCTCAGGATCGAGTTTTGCAACGTCGCCGCGAATCATGCGCCTGTGACTTCCCTCTCCCAGCTCGACCCGCTGCTGGAGTCGGGCTTGACTCTTGTTGGATCTGGCCTGAACGAAGAAGGATCTCGGATGGTCCGAAGCGGTCGCACTCATCGCGGATTCCATTCTTAATTCAACATCCACATTTTCTTCGCCTTCATCGGGAACTCCCTCAGTCTCAATGCTGGAGAAAAAGGGAAGCAGTCCTGGCTCGACTTCAGAAAGAGATCTGCCTACGATCTCACGCGAGTTCTTTCCTAAAATATGCTCGCCCGCGGGGTTGATGAAGTTCACCCTCATTTGCCGATCTACCGTAAGAAGGCCGGTCGGCATATTGACTAGAATGCTTTCGTGAAGGGCGGTCAGTTTTTCAATCTTGCGACTCTTCTCTTTTAGGCTCTCCGTGGTCCGCAAAAGTTCTTCGCTGAGATAGCCTCCCACCACTCCTACGACCAAGAAAATCCCCGAGAACATCATCCAGTTGATAAACGCACTGGGATACACGGTAGGACGCAGAAACATGACGACTGCAAAGGCAAGGCTCGAGGCCGCCGTACTGAACCACGCCCCTTTTTGATAAAGCGTTAGCGATACCAAAAGAATCTGGACGAGATAGAAAAGAGCGAACAGATTATCGCCGTTACTAGAAGTGAGAAAAATCCAACTCGACGTAAGCATCACGTCAAAAAGGATGTGGACACCGGCGACAATGGTGGCTAGAGGAATCCAGTCTACAAAAGCCGCAAAGAAAAGATTAAAAGCAAATCCCAATGCCAAGAGAGAATAGCTCGCCGTTACATAGCTTCCGGTAAACCCGTCTTGCCGAAACACTTGGAGCAACACCACGGCGGTCAAAACGATGTAAAGTACCCCAAGCCGAGCCAGCATAAGCCATTGCAAAGCTTCTCGCATTCCGGTGGAAGGCGGAAGTCCAAGGCCAAATCTGACCTTCCAGTCCTTTATGCTCGGAACCATGGCCACGCTAAACTCCCTGTCAATTTGTCCGCCAACTGGAAGATGGGCATGTACATGGCGAGCAGCAAGAAAGCTACCATTGCACCCACGACAACAATGAGAATCGGTTGAATAAGACCTGTGATGGTGTCCACGGCGTCATCGATTTCATCATCGTAGATGTCGGCTACCTTCCCTAATAACTCATCAAGCTTTCCTGTCATTTCACCAATAGCCACCATGTGAAGTACCATCGGAGGAAAGATATTCTTTGCCGACAATCCTTGGGCGATCGATTTTCCCTCAGTCACCGAATTCTTTGCAGAGAGGATGACATTTTTAATTGCTAGATTTGAAATCAATTTCATACAGATTTCAAATCCGCTTAACAGAGGCACGCCACTCGATACTAGAGTGGACATGGTTCGAGTGAAGCGCCCTATCGACGATTTCTTGATGAGATTGCCAAAACCCGGTGTTTTCAATACGAAAGGGTCCCAATATTTTCTAAAGCCGGGAAGACTATAGAGAACGGGGATCGAAAGAAAAAAGGCTCCAATACCCCCGATGAGATAAAGAAACTTCGCTTGTACCCAGGCTGACATTGCCAAGACGAAAAGAGTAAGGTCGGGCAATGTGGCCGCATTGGAAGCATAAAGTTTTGAGATGCCCGGAATCACTTTAACCAGCAAGAAAATCAAAACAAAAATAGCGACAACCACGGTGATGCAAGGATAGGTCATCGCCCCGATGACCTTTGCCCGGATACGCCCTAACCGCTCTAGCTGGTTCGCAAGCCTTCTAAGGGCCAGATCTAAAGTACCCGAGATTTCTCCGGCTTCACAGATTCTCACAAACAGATCTGAGAATACCGAGGGGTGCTGTCCAAGCGCGTTGGCAAGTCCCGAACCGCCCTCGATGTCTTCTTTAATTTTTGCCAGGACCTTTTTGAAGGCGGGGCGTTTTTCCTGCTGACAGAGAATATCCAGACATTGCACCACCGGCACACCCGAATCGATAAGAGAGGAAAACTGGCGCGTGAAAACAATGAGTCCTTTAAGGTCAATGGGCTTGGATAGGTTAAATCTTTTTTTCCCGTCGCCCCCGAACATCGGCTTAGCCACCTTCTTAACGTCGGTAGCCCGAATTTGCATGGAGCGAAGACGAAGCTTCGCCTCCATTTCGTCTTCGGCCTCAACCTCGCCGCTTACCCATTGGGCCTGTCGGTTTTGTCCGGTGTACTTAAATTTCATCGTTAGGCTGCTTTCCGTTTATGGGCGGCCATATTCTTAATGAGCTCATCGGGATCTGGACTCTGATCCATCGCATCATCGGGAGTGATCAATCGCTTTTTCACCAGTTCGAGGAGTGACTGGTTGAAAGTAACCATTCCGCTGACATCTTGCCCGACGATCATGGCAGAGGGGATCTGGAATAACTTGTTCTCGCGGATCAAATTTCGAATGGAATTATTAGGAATCAATAACTCCACTGCTAGAACCCGTCCCAACTTATCGGCTCGAGGAATCAAAGATTGGGTGACAATCCCCTCCAATACCATGGAGAGCTGGATCCGAATCTGATCCTGATAATCGGCGGGAAACACCTGAACGATACGAGAGATAGTTTGATAGGCACTATTGGTATGCAAAGTACTAAAGACGAGATGACCCGTTTCAGCCAGGGTAAGTGCCGTCTCTATCGTTTCTCGATCACGCATTTCTCCCACCAGCACCACATCGGGGTCTTCGCGCAGAGAGGCTTTTAGAGCAAGACCAAAACTTTTCGCGTCCTGTCCGATCTCTCTTTGGTTAATCAGGCAATTTTTGTGAGCGTGTATATATTCTATAGGATCTTCGATCGTAACGACGTGAAGATGGTCGGAATCATTCATCGAATCGATCATGGACGCCAGAGTGGTACTCTTACCGGATCCCGTGGCCCCCGTTACCAATATCAATCCCCGGGGTCTTCCCAGCAGAGAATTCACGGCAGGAGGTAAGCCCAATTTGGACATCTTGGGTATATCGAAGGGAATATGACGAAAAGCCGCGGCAACCGCTCCACGCTGAAAATAGACGTTGCCTCGAAAACGTGCCAGATCTCTAATTCCAAATGAAAAATCGAGTTGTTTATTCTCTTCGAAAATCGCCTTTTGGTAATCTGTCAGTACCGAATAACAAAGCTCCTTGGTTTCCGCTGGAGTGAGTGCGGATGCTTTGACTCGGACCATTTGTCCATGCACTCGAAAGGCAGGCGGGCTGCCGCTCGTGATATGCATATCCGACGCTTTGTTTTCCAACATGGCTTTGAGAAGCTGCGAAAGTGTCATCATTTGGCGATATCTCCGTCAGGTCTCGAGTTACTTTGAACTTCTTCTAAAGTCGTCTCCCCACGATACAGTTTCACCAGAGCACTTCTTCGTAATGTCAGCATTCCGTCTTTAAGCGCGATCATTCTAAGCGTATCTGCATTAGCACCTTTTACTACGGCGTTTCGAATCGTTTCCGTCATGTACATGACTTCATAAATTCCCCGTCGCCCTTTATATCCAGTGCTACCGCACTGGTCACAACCCTTGCCTCGCATGGGTTTGAAAGAAGCAAGCCAGCTCTCGGGGAGTTCTGCTGCGATCATCATTTCCTTAGTGACTCTCTCATCCACAACAAGGCAATTTTTGCAGTTAACCCGTACCAGCCGCTGCGCCTGCACTAAAGTTAGGGCTGCGGTAATCAGAAAGGGTTCGATTCCCATGTGGAGAAGACGGGTGATGGTACTGGGAGCGTCATTCGTATGTAGGGTCGAAAAGACCATATGGCCGGTGAGTGCCGCTTTAATCGCAATTTCGGCTGTCTCCTGGTCTCGAATTTCTCCGACCATGATGATATCCGGATCCTGGCGCAACAGAGAACGCAATGCGGCCGCGAAGTTTAATCCAATTCCGTCTTTCATCTGGACTTGATTGATTCCGTCCATGTTGTACTCCACCGGATCTTCGACGGTGGAAATATTAACGTCAGGCCCGTTTAGTTCGGAAAGCGCTGCATAGAGGGTTGTCGACTTACCGCTTCCGGTGGGGCCTGTCACTAGCACCATTCCGTAAGGCTGCGCCGCTGCTTTTCTAAATAGTTTTAGCTGCTCTTCTTCAAAGCCCATCTTGCTTAGATCCGGCTTTGAACTCGATTGCGCGAGCAGCCGCATTACCACCTTTTCGCCAAAGATCGTCGGAAGTGTCGAGACGCGAATATCGACTTTTTGCGCCTGCATCCTCACCTGAAGGCGGCCGTCCTGCGGGAGGCGTTTTTCGGAGATGTCCAGTTGGGCCATCACCTTTAGACGGGCTGGAAGGGCACCTCGCAAATTCGCGGGCGCGCGCATTACTTCGTGTAGTGTTCCATCGATACGCAGCCGAATTCGGGTAAACGTCTCAAAAGGTTCGATATGAATGTCACTCGCCTTTTTGCGAACGGCTTCGACGAATAATTTATTGATAAGCCTAATAACCGGCTTTTCTCCGGCAGTTTCGGAATCGATGTCCTGAGCAGAAGCTTGGGTTCCTACGACTTGAACGGCATTCGTGGTACCGTCGCTCTCCTCTTGCAACTCATCCTTAACACTCTCAAGCCCTGAAGTGCTGGCGTAGGCTTTTTCAATCGCCTGGCGGATAGCCGATTCCGTGGCGATAAAGACGTTCACATCCATGTTGCAGAGAAATCGGATATCATCGACGGCGGAAACATTGGTGGGGTCACTCACGGCAACCGAAAGTCGATTTCCATCCGCCCCCAAAGGAATCACAAGATGCCGATCGCAAAGACTCCGCGGAATTAATTTCACCAGATCCGGCGGAATAGCTACGTCATCCAATGAGATAGCCGTAATGCCATATTGTTTGGAGAGAAAAGTCGCAAGCACACTCTCATTGATATGCCCTAGCTCAATGAGCGCGGTTCCCAGCCGAGTTTTGTTCTTAGAACGTAACTCCAGCGCTGAGTCGAGCTGCGGTTTGGTAATGAGCCCCTGGGAGATTAGAAGTTCCCCCAGCTTGCCTGACGACATAGCAGGTTCCCTGAGTATTAAGAAGGATTTGAGACTATTTTTGAGAAGGAATTAGAAGAATGAGGTCTGTCTATTATTATACCTCAGACGGTGAGGATGACGACCCAGAAAACTAACCATTCCTAAGATCTTCCGTGAAGATCTTAACGCAAGGGAACTAGAAGACTAACGCCGGTCATTTCGCGGGGCGGCTTAATGTCCCAGAGCTGCAAAATCGTGGGAGCAATGTCACAGAGTCTACCGCCCTCTCGGACTCCCACTTCTTTTTGACGCGATGAATCCACCAGGATAAACGGGACGGGCAAAAGAGTATGTGATGTCAAAGGATTGCCCTTGCCGTCTCGCATCATTTCGCAGTTTCCGTGATCGGCGGTAATGATAGCAAATGCTTTATGCTCTTCTACCCACTGCACAATCTTTTTTAAGCATTCGTCGACAGCCTCGACAGCCCGAATAGCGGCAAAGAGATTTCCGGTGTGACCCACCATGTCAGGGTTTGCAAAATTGATCACAGCAAATTGATAAGCATTCGTATTTAATTCGTCGAGAAGGGTGACTGTTATCTGCTTAGCGCTCATTTCCGGTTTCAGATCGTAGGTTCTGACGTCGCGAACCGAAGGTATCAAAACGCGCTTTTCTCCCTCGAAAACCCGCTCTTCTCCCCCATTGAAGAAATAAGTCACGTGCGCGTACTTTTCAGTTTCAGCGATTCTTAATTGTTTCCACCCAAGAGAACTCACTACCTCTCCCAAAGTATGGGGGACTTTCGCCTTTTCGTAGGCGGTAGGTAATTTTAGCGTTTCATCGTACGGGGTCATGCACGCGAATCCAGAGAGAGTAGGAAACTCTGGCCTTCGAAAGTGTTCAAACTCGGTCTGCGTAAAGGCCCGAGTTAATTCCCTCGCCCGATCGGCACGAAAATTATAGAACAAGATACTGTCACCGTCGGCAACTCCGCCGTACCCTTTGGCGCTGGCCGGAATGATAAATTCGTCGGTAATGTTTTGATCGTACTGACTTTGTAGGTAGTCGACGGGGTCGGTAAAAGAATTCCCCTGCCCTCCCGCAATGGCTTTAAAAGCTAGCTCCGTCCGATCCCAGCGGCTGTCTCTGTCCATGGCGTAAAAGCGTCCCATGACGGTGCGAATCTCTCCGACACCGGCGTCTTTGCAAAACTGCAGGAGCTGTTTCACAAAACCGATGCCACTCACCGGAGAGGTATCCCTGCCATCGGTGAAGACGTGAATGGCAACGTTTTTGATCCCTTGACGCTTGGCCAACTGAATAAGAGCAAACAGATGGCTGATATGGCTGTGGACACCACCGTCGGACAAAAGCCCCATTAAATGCAATGTCCCTTGAGGATCCCTTTCTTTCAAAGGAGCCAACAAGTTTAGGAACACAGGGTTCTCAAAAAAAGACTCGTCTTGAATCGCTCGACTAATCAAGGAGAAATCCTGGTAGACCACGCGCCCCGCGCCAATATTAAGGTGGCCGACTTCAGAGTTCCCCATAAAGCCCGGCGGAAGGCCCACGAAGTGTTCCGATGCCTCAAGTGTTCCATGGGGACATTCGTCCCAAAGCCGTTTGAAGGTAGGAGCATTAGCCTGGGCTATGGCATTACTCGAAGGGTCGGGGTTAATCCCAAATCCGTCCAAAATGATAAGTAGTCCCGTGCGTGCTTTAGCCATAAGAAACCGTAGAACTACCATGCTAGAAAATGATTGAAAACCGATGATTTTCTCACTACTTTCTTCATAGGCTAGGGGCGGGGAATCCAGACTAAATCACCGTTTGGCTAGCTTTCACACGAGATTACCAACACATGATTGAACTCAACTTGTCCGAAGAACAAAGTGCCCTTAAGGAAATGGTCCGAAAGTTCGTGGAGAAAGAGGTGACTCCACAAGCCGCCCATTTTGATGAAACCGGCGAGTTCCCTCGAGAGATCATCCAACACGCTTGGGAATTAGGAATCATGAACACGGCCATCCCCCAAGAGTTTGGCGGGCTGGGGCTAGGAGTCCTGGATGAAGTGATTATCAACGAAGAGTTAGGAGCGGGATGCTTGGGCGTTACGACAAGCGTCATGGTAAACAACTTAGCGCTTTACCCGATTCTCTTAGGCGGAACCGATCAACAGATAAAAGATTTAGTCGTCCCTTTCCTGGAGTCGCCAAAACTCGGAGCTTTCTGCCTTAGCGAGCCCGGTTCGGGATCCGATGCCGGCTCTCTTTCAACGACCGCAACGGAATCCGGCGATGACTATGTGCTCAATGGATCTAAAATGTGGATCTCCAATGCCGGTGTTGCCGATCTCTTTTCCGTTTTCGCGACGGTGGACAAAAGCCTTAAGACCAAAGGCATTCTCTGTCTTGCCGTCGACGCCAAATCACCGGGCATTCACTTAGGGAAGCCCGAAAACAAGATGGGACAGAGGGCTTCCGATACTCAGAGCCATCACTTTCGAAAACGTGAAGGTCCCCAAGAAGAATTTGATCGCTAAGCCCGGAGAGGGCTTTAAATTGGCCTTAAAGACTTTGGACCATACGCGCACTCCGACGGCATCTGCGGCAGTCGGCGCTGCACGAGCCGCAATGAACCATTCCATTCGATACGCGAAAGAGCGCAAGCAGTTCAATCAAGCGATTTCCCAGTTTCAGGCGATTCAATTCATGTTGGCGGACATGGCGGTGAAAGTGGAGTCGGCCAGACTGCTTTGCTACCAAGCCGCTTGGAATCTGGACAAGGGAAATCATGAAATGGCCCGATACTATTCGGCTCTGGCCAAGCGTTTTGGCGCGGATATGGCGATGGAAGTGGCAACAGATGCCGTCCAAATTTTTGGCGGATATGGTTACACCAAAGAATATCCGGTGGAAAAGATCATGCGTGACGTGAAACTTATGCAGATCTACGAAGGCACCTCCCAAGTGCAAAGAGTGGTCATTGCTCGTCACCTTCTTCAAGATTAATCGAGGAACTTATGAATATAGTGGTATTGCTTAAACAGGTCCCCGATACGGAAACTAAGATCCGCAGTCACCGGGGACAAATCCGGAATAGAAAAAAATGACATCAAGTGGATCATCAATCCCTATGATGAATTTGCTATTGAAGAGGCCTTGAAAACGAAAGAACGGCTAAAGGAAGGCTCCGTCACCGTCGTTACCGTGGGACCCGATAGGACGGTAGAGGCGTTACGAACTGCCGTAGCCATGGGAGCTGACAACGCCATTCACGTAAAGACCGATTCCGATGCTCTCGATACCGCGACAGTCGCAAAAGCACTGTCGGAAGTTCTTAAAAAGGAAAATGCCCAGCTCGTTTTCACTGGTAAACAAGCCATTGACGACGATCAAGCGGCCACTTTTGGCTATGTCGCCGAATGGGCGGATTGGCCCTCGGCCAGCGTCGTAGTCAAAATTGAAATCGCCGCCGATAAGAACATCGTTAAAGGCCGAAAGAGACGTTGAAGGAGGCGCCAGTCATATCATTGAAATGCCGATTCCGTGCCTCTTGGCGGTAGACAAAGGTATTAACACGCCCAGATACGCTAGTCTTCCTGGAATCATGAAAGCGAAGAAGAAAGAGATCAAAAGCTACTACTCGCCGATCTCGGGAGTTCTGCCCCCACGGTAAAAGACTTCGACTACCAACTTCCTCCAGAACGAAGTGCCGGAAAGAAATTGCGGGCGATGCCGCCACCCAAGTAAAAGAGCTGGTAAAACTTCTTAGAGAAGAAGCCAAAGTTATTTGACGACCATTTTAAGGAGATTTCATGAGCGTTTTTCTAATTGCGGAACACAAAGAAGGACAACTGAAGAGAGTCACTCTTGAGATTTTGGGAGAGCTGCTCAAGCAAGGATCGACGCCGACGGTGGTCGTACTCGGCAAAGCAGGCCTCGACACGATAGGTGCTGAAATCGCCAAGAAAGGACCTGCCAAGGTAGTCATTCTAGAGAATCCCGCTTTGGAAGCGTACTCGACCGAGGGATATGCCAATGCGCTCTATGGATACCTTTCGAAACAAGGAGCGACCGTTATCGTCGGAGGGGCCACCTCCCAAGTAAAGGACTACATGCCAAGACTTGCCGCGAAATTTCAAGCAGGTTTGGCAAGTGACTGCACCGAATTTAAAGTCAGTGGTGATAAAGTGACGGTACGCCGTCCGGTCTATGCGGGAAAGTGCACCAAAGCCGTTGAGTTTCTAAAATCGCCGGCCGTTTTTACCGTTCGCCCAAATGTATTACCACCCGCCTCGGATACCGGAGCTTCGGCCTCCGTGGAAAAAGTGGCCGCTGAAGTGGGTAATATTCGAGCCAAGATCGTCCAGGTGATCGCAAGTTCCGTGAAAAAGGTGGAGTTGACCGAAGCTGATATTATTATTTCGGGCGGTCGATCGCTTAAGAATGCAGAGAATTTTAAGATCCTTCAAGACTGCGCGAACGTCGTCGGAGCCGCTGTAGGAGCCAGTCGAGCCGCGGTCGATGCGGGTTACGCCCCTCACGACATGCAGGTGGGTCAGACCGGGAAAACGGTAAGCCCCAAACTTTATATCGCTTGCGGAATCAGCGGCGCCATTCAGCATTTAGCTGGAATGCGAACTTCCAAAGTCATCGTTGCCATCAATAAAGATCCCGAAGCTCCGATCTTCCAGAAAGCCGATTACGGAATTGTGGGAGATTTGTTTGAGGTGGTACCGTTATTGACCGAAGAATTTAAGAAATTGAAGTCACATTCGTAAAAGGTATCCTTTTCTTTCCATACACTGCGGATACTCCCTCGTACGGAAAGGAAGTGGGTACCTTCAAAATCCCGAGTGCGTCTTCAGATACGCCCTAATATGACTCTGCAACTTTTGATGCACTAGTTGCGCCACTTTTCCCGGCACCTGAAACTTCTTCCCATCCCACTCTGCGATGGGAATCACTTCCCGAACGCTACTTGCAATAAAAGCTTCATCACACCGAAGGAACTCCTCCAAAGAAAAAGCTCCCTCTTCCACCTTGAGTTCCGGGCTCGCCGATTCAATCACATGCCGGCGAGTAATACTGTCCAGAATGCCGACGTTTAAAGACGCGGTAATAAGTTTTCTTCCTTCACAAACCCCAAAGACAGAAAACGTCGTTCCTTCCGTTACCGCCCCCTGGGCATTACACATAATGGCATCTTCACCGCCCCGCGCTTTCGCCTCTTGCAGGGCCAAAAGGCTATTTAAATAGTTGCTTGTTTTGATGTTGGGGTCTTGAGCTGCGGCGGAATTACGAAGCACGGTAGAAGTAAGAACCCTAATTCCGGTTTGCCTTTGTTTTTCTATTTTAGGAAGAGAAATATTTTGAATAATATGAACCAAAGTAGGTTTGGGGTCATCCATGATTCTCGATGCCCACACTAGGTATTTGTCCCCGAGTTACGATCGTTCGAAAATAAACGTCCGGTTGATTGAATTCACGGGCAGCATCAAACAATCCCTTACCAATCTCTTCATCCGACCAGGGAAGGGGTATCTTTAACATTGCAGCCGATCGCCGAAGGCGGGTTAAATGCTCCTCAAGAAAAATAAAGATCCTGTCATACGAACGACCCGTTTCGTAAACGCCGTCTCCAAAGAGAAACCCCCTGTCAAAGACGGAGACTTTTGCTTCAGCGGCGGGAGAGATTTTTCCATTAACCCAAGCGATTGCCATAAGACCGCTCAAGGTATGTCTGTGCCAGACTACTGTCAAATACGAGCTGTGAGATTTGACTTTAGGGGGAATCTGGAATTGTTTGCCCTATGGACTTAAAGCTTCTTATATTCACCATCCTATTCGACCTATCCGTAGGACTATTCCTAAGTCTAGGATTTCTTAAGCAATCTCAGGTCGACCGGCGCTACTTTATTTACCACGGGCTAGGCATCGCGTTAGTCACTCTTCTGGCCTACCTGTTTTTGGGACGAGCCTACCTTGTCGGAGATGAGGTCTTGGTCTTTTGGGGGTTTCTTTGTGGCGTGACTCTGTTCTCATTAACCGCCGGAAGTCATCGCTTGGTTTCGTGGGCAAGCTATCTGCTGACTTGTTTGATAGGTCTCTTTCTTATCGTCGTTAACGTGGAGCGCACTTCGCTTACGGCAGCCCTTAGTCATCAAGCTTTAGCCCCCTTAGTGACCAATGCCCTTCTCTCTACAGGCCTTTTGGGATTCGCGATGGCGGCGATGTTGCTCGGGCACTGGTATTTGGTCCAACCCAGGATGTCCATCGAGGAGCTAAAAAGAATCACCGCAGTCTTGGTGGTGCTTATCACCGCTCGATTTGTCTTTGGGACGTATCACCTTTTCACCGTGCTTTCGGGAAAATCCGAGTTTGAAATCTACCGCTATTTGCTGTCGACGAGCCCTGGAATTTTCCTTCTCATGCGCTGGGCGTGGGGCCTCTTAGGTCCTTTATTACTTTCTTATCTCATATGGAATACGGTTTCGATACGGTCCACCCAATCCGCTACTGGAATTTTATACGTTGCGGTACTTTGTGTTTTGACCGGAGAAACTTTAAGTCAGTACCTTGCTTTCTTTCATGCCATTCCGTTGTGAGGCCGTTACTTTATGGCTCTTGTTATTAGCGCAAAATGTCCTCAATGTCTGAAACGGGGTGAAGTTATTTTTGAAGGCAACGCCGTTATTCCCTGTCCGGAATGTCATCAGAATTTCCTCCCTCATGTCACCGACGATTTAATGGAAAGCGGACTTCTAAACCAATGCCCCGTTTGCGGGTGTAGCGACCTCTATAAACAGAAAGACTTTAATCGTAAAGTAGGCGTCGGTCTCATCATTGTGGGAGTTTGTTTGTCTTTCTTCACGTATGGGATCTCTCTGGTCGTGGTCACGTTATTAGACTGGTGGCTTTTCCGTAAAGTGGATGAAGTGGGTTGTTGTTATCTGTGTCGGGCGGTTTTTCGCGACGGCGAGGTTATCAGAAATCTTCCCCATTTTGATTTGGTCCTTCACGACCATTACCGCAACGTGAGAGAAGCCAAAGCGACGTCGAAAGCAGATAACTAATTCGCGTGGGCCAGAGAGCGCGCCGGCCGAAGCCCTGGAGGGGCCCCTGGACCCGCTCCCGGTCCGCCTTGGCCTGGGCCAGGACCCGCTTGAGCTAGCGCGGGTGGCTGCTGATTTTGTCGCCTTGGATCTCCCAACGCTCTTTTAATGGCGCATTTAGCACCCGACGACAGGTTTTTAGAATCGATATTTCCTTCTCCATCGACTTGCAAAATGCTGCTAAAACGAGGATCTCGGCGTAACAGATCACTGATGGCACTTGGAGGATATCCCATCGAAAGACTTACATACTCCTGGCTTCTGGGTAAATTGGCCCGGGTGTACGCGTCGGTCGGCAAAGCCAGCAGACTTCCCGGCTTTTCAGGATTCGGAACCGCTGCATTGATCATCCCCAAAAATCTCTGAAATTTATATCTTGCGATCGAAAACGCAGGACTCAAATTAGTGATGCCGTTGGCATTATGAACGTTGACCGGAGTATAAGGGCCTCCTAAGCCTGAGATAATATTCGGACCGTCGGTATGACAAGAGATACATTGGTTCACCACAACTGCTTTGGTCTTCGTATGGGCCGCGGTTGCAGGAGCCTCTTCGGCTCTTTTCATTTTTCCGTTCTCATCGGGAGCCGCGGCTAAAAAGGAGTTCAAGTAGTCACGTCCCAATCCCAAAGGATCTCCCAAAAAGCCTTCGCTCTGTCCGAAGCCCAAATTGTGGGGCCCCGTTTGGCGAACGTTTTGAGAACCTAATCCCGTGGTTCCTGACTTATCATCGTTGGTATCCAAAGTGATATACAAAGGATTATTTCCGCCCAAAACTCGAATTTCCCGAGACTGGCCTGAAGTCGCCACTCCTGATTGACGGTTATCAATGAAGGCCAGATCTTTTAGCACCGAAGCATTGACTCCAAGTGCCGCGCCAAAAGCTCCTTGTAATTGACGTGGCAAAGCCATGTTTGCACCCGTCGTTAAAAAGATGTTTCGATTCACGTCGTCAGGATCGAGTCCTTTGACGTCATTATAGATCTTAGGATTGAGCGCTTGGCGAAGAACGTCTTCCTCCGACCAGATAGGATTTTCCACAAAAGGATCTGAGTTACAAAGATCGGTATTATCCGAACGCGAAAATAAAACCGCCAGAGCTCTGCGAGAAAAGCTATTAAGAAGCCCCGTGACTGTTAAGACTCCGCTCCTGGGATCGATACTGAACTGACTCGGAAAGACCGGTGGGCGGAAAGGATCAACCACAGTATTTAAGGTATAACTCATTAGAGACATACAACGCTGGGCCCAGCTCATTTTGTTATAGGCCTCGTTGATTTTGGGTTCCGCTTTCGTATTTACCTTTCCTGCTAAAAGGTCCATGGGCTGTCCTTGATAATCCTTAGCGCATTGAATTCGCAACACCCCTGCATTGAGTCCCGAACCTAACTCACGCCGCGCTAAATTCTCAGCGGCAATAAACTCTCCCAGATCCACATTGCCCTGGAGTTGGTCGGCTAGCTTGTTAAAACTTCCCAAATTGTTATTGGCTAAAAAGAACTTGGCTGCTTGTCGAGCGGCTTCCGTGTCCAATCCATTGTTACTAAAGAACGGGCTGACCGGGTTTCCGAAAGCGTCGGTGGGTCGGGATAGGATACGCCCATCATTGGCCAAAACGGCCTCCCTAACGACGAGACCCGAATTAGGATCTCGAATAAGTACCGTGCGATTTTTGAGTGCTTGGTTCACCAACTGCGGATTGGGATTGGATAAACGCGAAGCATTGGCTACATCTTGGGGAAAGCCAAAGGTCAGGTCAAATTTTCCATTAATGAGAAGGCCTCCCAGATTAAAGAGCGAATCTCTCGATCTGCCGAACGTAGGCGCACCGCTAAATAATCCTCCGCCTCGGATGCCAGAGCTCGGATTAAATCCCCCCGGAAAGCCATTGGGATTGACTCTTGCTGGATTTCCGTTCGTCACGGCATCGATTCCGAACGAAGGATCGCGCACAGGCCCCCCGAAACCGAAGATATCCTCGGCGGATCCCACACTCCCCCACGACGAGACCATCACGACGGCCATCGATAGAATAATGCGAGCTATGTAACTTACGTTTTTCATCAACTAATTTGATCAGCTAAATATTTGGCTGTCCAATCCACACTCAATTGCAGTTCCAAGGCCACAATTTCTATTCTTGCGGAATACGATGTATTCCGTTGGCGGGCACTTTAATTGATTGATTTTTTTTCACTCGGACGCAGATTGTCACTGGAGTGAATCCCCCGGGAATACTGCTTATTTTTTGGACACCAGTAAGATTCGATGACTACAGCGTTTTTTGTCACTTTGAAGACTGTGAAAGGCAAAGGTGCCGCTTTACGTCGCCGCGCTTTCAGACGCTTTAGCTAGCTTCGCTCGCCAGCAGTGTGAAGTAGACTGGGAGTCATTCAACCGGGGGGGTTGGAGGCTTACGATGTGCTTCGGGCTACAGGTCCACAATTCGAACCAGCCCGAACAGTGCGCTCACATAAAATCGATCATCGGCCGCTGCTGGCCTTTGAGCCAACGGTATAGCTCCTGGAGAAACGGTCCTTTGTCGCCGTCGTTTTCGTAGTTTCCCCCAGGCATCGAGATCAAGGCCTGTATCGGTTGGTTGGGTCTTAGGGTCATGATCAAACGAAAACTAGGACCGATCCCGGGGCCCGAGGGATTTACCGTCTCCATCGCTCCCACGCGCGGCAACGGCATCCCAAAATCGGGGATAATTCCGGCAAGGCTATTATTGAAAAGCAGAGTATTGACTTGTCCCCAGAACGAATTGGTCAAATTTCGTGTCTGTAAAGTTCCGACCGTCATCTCTAACGTCCGGCGCAGAAGGTTGGAGGTCTCGTCTTTCGTCGCGGCATCCGTCGAGTTTAAGCCGTCATCGATCTTATGATAAAGCGTTTTAACTCCTTCCGAGGTAGCGTAAAGCGACTGAACCAAATCGGGCCAGAACGAGATGATCTCGTTCTTCGTAGCGGGCTTGAACGCGAGTAGTCCTCCGCCGTTGTCCTTGTACTTAAAAAATTCCGGGAGAAGATTGGTTTGGGCCCATTGGTAAAAAACCACTGGCTCTTTTCGATCCTCGGAGGCAGGAGCCCCATCTTGTTTCCAACTAATCAATTGGTCATAAAGACTTTTGGCCGCGTCTGACAATCCGTCTCGAATGCCACTGTTTTCTAGAAGTCCAATCATACGGATGGCGAGTTCGTCACGATGATCGTTTTGCATGACTCGCATGTCTTCCGCGTCAATCCGCGCTCTGCTGGCCTTTAGATCGTTTAACATCGTGGTAATTCGAGAGGCGCGGATTCCATCGGTAAAACCAAATCCAAAATAGTCCTGATAGTTTGAAAGGGCCGGATAGGCACTTTGTCCAAACGGATCATTGTTGGCGGTTACAATGAATCCATCCGACTTATAGGCTTCGGGAACGACTTGACGGTACTCAGGTTCCCACTCCCTCGAGTGGATCTCTTGCGTCACATAGGTGTAAGGCGGCAATTGATCGGTCTCGACATACTTGCGCACGGGAAAATTGCCGTGGGCGTAGTAACCCACGTTCCCCTGTTTATCGCCATAAATGAAATTCTGGGCTCCTACCTGAAACGCTTGAAGAGCCGTTTTGAACTCATTAAAGTTTCGCGAACGATTGACACCGATAACCGCTGCCAACTCGGTAGATCCCTTGTGGCCCGTCCATTTGTAGGACATGCCGATATATTGGCCCAAGACGCCTTGTGCTTCCACTTGAGGAATGAGTTTCTGTAGCGGAGGAAACCAATCTGAAAACATCGGTCCATGCTCATCGCTGTACTTCAAAGGGATGGTCTGGTGCTGGACGACTCCATTTTCATCACGCACATCAAGCGGAACCGCGATAACGGTCAGCGCTTTAAGTTTCCGATTGAGCTTTATCGAGTCGTGCGCCTGATTCATTTGATCGAGGTAAATATCATCGACGTCAGCGGGCAAGTTCGTTAGCCCCCACGCGATATCATCGTTATGGCCGATTAATACCCCCGGAACGCCGGGCGGTTTAACGCCTCTGGCGCGGATAGTACCTCCCGCTGATTTGGAGTCGATGGAAACTTCATAAAAGGTCATGGGAAAGGTGAGCGGTAGATGCGGATCGTTGGCTAACAACGTCGCATCGCTATTGGTGAACTTACTAGATACCACCCAATTGTTACTGCCAAAGGAGGCATGACGGGAGCAATCGGGAAACGGAAACGGCTGTGGCTTGCAGCTAAGATCCACAGACATCATCGCCTTTAAGGTGTTCTCCATGGCGTCCGCCCGAAAGCCAGTTTTTCGTTTTGCTGAGGGATTAGAAGTAGGTTTCGGGACAAACGTCTGTCCCAAAATAAAAGTGTCCTCGATGGGACGTAGATCTAAAAAATTTAAAAAGGTTTTGGGCTGTCCCGTCAGAAACAAGATCTCTTGGATCATGCCTAGCGCAAACTTTTCCTTAAACGTGCTGGAGAGAAAAAAACTCATGGCCGTTCCAATGGCGACAGAATCGCTAGGCTGCCACGGCAACGGCTGGTAATTCTCCGTCCGAGTCAAAGCGGCGAATTTTGCTTTAACGTCTCGAGGAAGGTTGGCTAAGTACCGGTTGACCCCTTCCGCATAAGATTCCAGAAGCTCGTAGACTTCAGGATATTTGTTCCTAAGCTGGGTTGTGGAATTGGCGACGGCAATGGGAACTCCCAGCGCAATCATGTCCAGGTCGAGTGCTTTGGCCCCTTCCCCTAACAGCTCCGCCAAACGCGCTGAACTACTTCGGCGCATTACGTCCATCTGCAAAAAGCGATCGGACGCCGCCGTGAAGCCCTCCTGTTCGAAAAGAGCGGAATCGGCTTCCAGCGGATCATTAGTGTGGCCTTCGACTTTGAAACTAGCTTGGTTTTGCTCCCCTCGAGTTACACGTACCCGCAGCGGCCCTGAGTACGATACTTCGTCACCCGTCCGAGAAGCTTTGCTGCACCCAAAGAAGAAGACTCCCCCCAAAATGAGGATTAAAAGACTTTTCATTTTTTCTAAGCCCCCCGTTACCAATTCCTTCGGGCCAAGCTATAAGTCGTACCGCTCAGAGTCAATTTTTAATTCCCGTAGAGCACGACAAAGCTATGTCATTAAAATCACAGGCAAAGCCGTTGCTAAAGAGCTTATAAAGTCGTAGCTATCGGTGGAAAAATGAGGTCGAACCCGTCCTAAAGAAGGGCTAAAAGCCCGGGGGAACGTACCCTTGGGCGTCCATCGCTTTCAACTCATCCAGAGACTTTGCGCCCGGAAGGGGGTCTTTTTTCTGATTAATGACAGGATTATTGGCTGCTCCCGTCGTGTTGATCTCTAGATAGTGCTGAAACTTAGAAGGCAGATTCTCTTCGGAAAAGATAGCTTCCACCGGACAGGCCGGAACGCAAGCATCGCAGTTCACACAGGTATCCGGATTAATATAAACCATTCGAGCGTCTTCGTGGAACGCGTCCACCGGACAAACGGCAACGCAATCGGTGTACTTACAGTCGACGCAGTGCTGGGTAACGATGTAGGTCACGGGTTACTCCTTGTCTGATTTTTCCACATAAAAGTTATTAAAAACCGTAGCATAGGGACCGGTTTCTCGGCTAGATTTTTTTGAGGACTTTCAATCTCACCCTACCCCGGGGGGCCTCTCTTCCCTGATTTCCAGTCCGTCGGATACCTAGCGCACGGGCATTCTATCGGCCGTTTTTGTTAGTCGCCTGTCACGAAGATTACACCCGTCCCTATTCGGGCTAAGTGTGCGTACGTCCACTTTGTTTTCTCAAAGCGCTGAGGGTAACAAAACCCTCCCTCACGAAACTGTCCAGTGCACACGCAAAGAATTCTTAGCAAAAGCGCCTCAAAGCCGCACAACTGGCCTTGGTATCTTCATTGCAACCTAGCCCCATTGATGTGGTGGAGGCCTGTTCACCGCATCTCGGAGCTTTGTGTGCTTCGATGTTCTAGCTGAAGTGGTTTTCGTGGAGGTTGCTGTTGAATAGGCGCTTTTATATTTTTGTGATGGCGTTCGCCCTCGTCCTCATCGGATGCGGTAGTTCAAGCAGTTCAAACAACCCGCCAACGGCGACTACGACTACGTCGACCGGATCGCTCTCGACCGGTTCCGGTGTGGTGTGTCCGAGCGGAGTTCCCTCGTGGGCGTGCGATGGCAGTCAAGTCCCGCTACTCTTCGGAAATGCGAATGAGAAGGCGTTGGGTTATCCCGATCTCGCTGCCATCTCTGATGGAGTTATCGTTCCCCCTCTGGTAAGCGATCCTAGATTTTCTCTTGTCTTAAGTACTAGCCGATCTGCCAGTACCACGACCTCGGTACGCGTCTCTTTTGAAGATACCGATGGATGGTGGGCAGAGGAGATTCCTTCCTTTACCAATGTGGCCAATTGGTCCGGAAATACCTTAGATACCATCAATTCGAGTTCCACCATCACTTATCGAGTCATTTCAAACCTGGATGGAAATGGAAATCTAACGGGAAATATTTATTACCGCATCCGTCAGTCGACGGAAACGCAGTGTGAAACCATCACTTGTAACGGAACAGCAGCACAGTGCGCGCTGTATCCACCGCCAGATCCGACGGTTCCCTGCCAAAACTACATGGCAACCACGAACAGTAGCGTCGTCTATCTCGGATATTACAATAGCGTTCCTTACACGCAGTGGGCGACGGGAAACTAAGCGGGTACGCCAATGTATAGTGACGGAGGAAATATGGGGTTAGGGAAAATAGTGATCTTCGCAATGGCCGTGACAGTCGCGGCGTTGCTGGGACTTGCTGCTTGCGGCGGTGGCTCCAATAATGGTGTGGCAAATCCGTATGGTTATGCAGGTGGTTGTAATGCGGGGGTCTCTAATTCAGGTATGCAGTCGGTAACCGGTACCCTCTATTATCAGGGAGGCGGAATTCCTGCCCAAGCCAATACTTTTACTCTTATTATGACCCCGGCAGCCTCAACTCAGTTTGGTTCGCCGAATATGAACGTCAACGGAACATTTTGTATGAACTGGGTGGACTTCCCCTACCTCGTACAGGGTGCTACCGCGACGACACTTACGGCGACTTCTCAAGGTGCCGGCCAATTGTTCTACGGTTCTCAAATCACGATGTCTTTGATCGGCAGCGTCCCACTGCCCCCAAGCAGCTATTACAGTAACGTGGGACAAACGACGGTAAACATTCCCGGAGACGGCATCCAAGGCGGGCAATTAATGGGTTCGGTTCTTATCACCATTCCGGGAGGCAGACAGTTCTACTACAGCTCCCAAATGGGATACGGACACTAAAACTTTAAGGATTTAACGGTTTCAACAAGCGAGGATAGTGTGAGTCACGACGAAACAACAACCAAGTTTGAACTCCCGCAAAGACGTTCTTCGGATAATATTCTTCACGTTAACTTTACCGCTGACTCTAGCGTTGCTTCAGTGAAAGCGCCTGGCCGTAGAAGTTCCGCGACTAGCGCAACCACACGAACGCGCTCCAAATTATTTCCCAGCCTCAAAGAGATCGATTTCGGGGCACCGTGGGCGATTCGATTGATAGCGGTGGTTGTGATTTTGATCTTAAGTATGTTGGTTTTGTAGGCCTGTCTGTTCTATTTCACTTCCCCTATCATCCCCTAGAAAACAAATAAGGAGCGCCCTTCGAGCGTCATCTGTCCACCCACCCGTGGAAACCATATTCACTTACTAATCAAGCCTCGTTCTAGAGATGCCTCTAAAGGATTCGTGTCTGCGTTATCAGGAAGAGTAGCTCAGAAAGTAACGGGTTCTAGCAAGGGAATGCCTTCCTCAGAGAAGTTTTTTGATTCCATTCCCTTTAGCCGAATTGTCACCTGGGGAAGAGATTTCAAAAACGTCTGCACTTACATCGTTCAAAACACTCTCGAGGCAGCGGGTCTCATTCCTCTCACTCCTCGAAAAAAGAAACCCCCGCCCAAATTAAAATGAGGTCCCGACTCGCCCTCCCCCTTCCCAGGGTTCGGGGGATTACGGTCACCTTAGGCGGAGGGACATGCCAGCGGAGTCTCTCCCCCACCAATAAAACAAGCGAAGCGCCCGCCGAAGGAGCACTAAGACCTCTTGCCTTTTTTATTCTTCGCGTTAAAACGCTCAATAACGACTTCGGTGAGATCCGAACCATTTTCGGCGTAAAGAATAGCGCCTTCGCTCTTTTCGACAATCAGCTGATAAGCCTTTTCTTTTCCGATAGCTTCCACGATGGACTTAAGATCATTCACGATGGGAACGGTAAGATCACGCTCTTTCTTTTGAAGATCCATCTGGCTCTCTTGCGCAGATTTTT
The DNA here is from genome assembly GCA_963778115.1 of uncultured delta proteobacterium. Lineage (GTDB taxonomy): Bacteria > Bdellovibrionota > FAC87 > UBA2466 > UBA2466 > JBBQIT01. Next base: position 580,467 of record CAVZSV010000006.1, on the reverse strand, counting down.
GAAAATCCATAATCTTTTTTTGCAACTCCGCTTGTCTCGCGGCTTTGGCACTCTCGTTCATGATGGCGGACTTCTTTTCAAACTGTTCCGCTTCTTTCTGAAGATCAGACTGCTGTTTCTCAAGCTCTGCTTTCTTGGAAGCGGCTTGCTTTTCCAAAGAAGCTTTCGCGGTCTTTCCCGCTTCGACGGACTCTAGCGCCTTGCGCAAATCCACAAAGCCGATACGGAGTTTTGCGGTATCGGCGGCGGCATAAACCGCGGATGAAAGAATAAATGGGATGGCTGCAAGCAAGAATCTCGATTTCATGTCTTTTCCTCTTATTTTTAAAAGGCGCGTCAGAATTAGGCGCCTTATATTTGAGCTCCTCAGGATTAAAACGGCGGACCAATCGTAAAATAAAATTGGGGTGAACCCGGATGTACAATAGGATAGCCAAATTCAAAACGCAAGGGGCCGATGGGAGTGAACCAGCGGATACCCCAACCCACGTCGGCGAGAAGGGCGACTCCATTTTCCCCGAACGTATTAAACGAATTTCCGATGTCCGAGAAGACGACACCACGGATTTTGGCCTCTTTGAGGATGGGAAATTCAACTTCCATCTGGAGCAATAACTCGTTGGTACCGCCCAGAGTAATTTGCTGCCCGGCAACCGGCGGGATCGCATTATTCGCGTTGAAAGAAAGTTTCTTCGGATCTTGGCTCAAGGTCGCACCCGGCCCGACACTGAGATAATTGTACCCACGCAGGTCGAACAGACCTCCCAAGATAAACAATTCGTTAATCGGTATGGGAGCTCCCCCCACGGAGCTGATGTTAGCGGCCTGAGCATTCATACGGAAAATAAAGTCCCCGATAACGGGATGGAAATATTTCACCGTACCTCGGGTCCTAAGAAACTTACGATCGCCTCCTACACCCGACACTTGAGTGGAACCGCTCCAGAAGACCCCTTCCCTGGGATCAAAACGGTCATCTCGATGGTCGTAGACGATTTCGGCCATCAAACTGCTAGCGATTCCTTCCACGGAACTTCGGGGAATAAGCGAGGTATCGATGATACTCCATGCCGGTACATAGGAGTTCTCCAAGCGGTACGTTAAAAAGAGGTTCGTAAATTCAAGGACCGGATGGCCTAACTTAACGTCAAATCCGGTTTTTGTTTCATCGTACGTATAAACTTGAGGCAGCGTAAACACTTGCCGACGTAGCTGATAGAGATCTCCCCCTAGGCTCCAATTCGACAACCCCACGTAGGGCTCCTGGAATCCCACGTTGAATTCGTAGAACTCTTGACCCGTTAACACTTGGGCAGAGACACTAGCGACCTGGCCATTACCCATGAAGTTGTTTTGCGACAATTGGGCCTGCGCCGTAAATCCGATGTTACCCGAAGCGTATCCGGCACCGACAACCAACTGACCGGTGGAACGCTCCCTCACCTTAATTTCTATATCGACGACGTGAGGGTCTTCTTTTGAAGTGGTTTGGTGGAATTCAACGCTATCGAAGAATCCCAGACGAGTCACATTTTCGCGACTCTCGCGTTTTCGAGTGCCGCTATAAAGCTCGCCTTCGTCTATCTTGAGTTCTCGGCGAATGACTTTGTCTTTGGTCCTGGTGTTCCCCGTAACGGTAATCTTACCGATGAAGACCCTTTCCCCTTTATCGACATCAAAAGTGATATCGACTCGGCGAGTATCATCGTGGATATTGGGCTGCGGAACCACGTTCGCAAAAGCGTATCCCAGATCACCGTACATGTCGGTGTAGCGCAAGGTCTCTCTATGTAAAGTTTCGGTATTAAAAACCTCTCCGGGAATCAACTTTAGATCTTCTCTTAGCTCTTCTCGAGTGTAGAGAAGTTCGCCCGAGAAATCTACGTTACCCACAAAGTACTGATTCCCCTCTTCGACAAAGAAAGTGATATAGATATATTTCTTATCCGCCGAAACCGAGACTTCCGGCTTGCCGAACCTGGCTCGAACATAACCTTGGGTTCCGTAGTAAAAGCCCAGAGCTTGAATATCACGATCGAAGACAGCCTCTCGATAAGACCCACTGCCGGTAAGCCAGGAGAACAGCCCTCCTTCGCGCGTTTGCATGTACTTCTTAAGTTCGTCAGGCGAAATGACATTGGCACCGATGATATTGATCGATTTGACCTGAATCTTGTCGTTCTCTTGGATGTGAAAGATTACGGTGGCTTCGTTTAACTTTTCATCAGGCTTGATCTCATAGCGAACGTCGGCCAGATAGTAGCCCTTCTCTTCGTATTTCGAGACAATCTTATCCACGGATAGATTTAGCTTGTGGATATCCAACACTTCGTAGCGCTTGCTCTCGGTCAACTCTTTAAGTTCGTCTTCATCCAGAGCACTTTGGCCATCGTACTCGATCTTGGCGATGGTCGGTTTCTCATCGACCACGAAGATGAGTTTCACTCCGTCATCCACATCGTCTTGGTCTGCACGTATGTTTTCGAAATATCCCAGTCCAAAGATGGATTTAATGTCCTCTTCGACAAGAGCGTTAGAAAGCGCAGTTCCCACTTTCGAATGAATTCGCCCCATAATGGCGGCCGTTTCGATCTTATGGTTCCCTTCGATAGCGATGGATTGGATGATAGGAGTATCTTCGGCGAAAACAAAGCCTGCGGTAAACAGCGCGAATAGGATTCCCAGGAGGGCTAAACGATGCGACGCAATACCGCGCAAGGACGTGAAATTTCTGTGTTCGACCATCACTGCAACAAACTCTGGCGTAAAAACCTCGGCGCCCCCGCTACTAAGTATGCGTATTCATTGAACTTCAATAGGCGCCGATTCTAACCGCAGGTAGGCTATGTTGTAAACCAAGTAGTTAGATTTTGTCGGGAAATACCAGGCTTCGCCGCTAGGCAGCATTCCTCAATTTTTAGAGGCTCACGCCGTAATAAGGTGCCCGGCCTCCAGCCGATAGATCTTCTTGTAGGAAGCCGCAAGCTGCTCGTCGTGAGTTACCGAAACCATGGCGACATTCATCTCTTGATGAAGTTCCTCAACGAGAGAGAAGACTTGTCTGGCTGTGGAGGGGTCTAAATTTCCGGTCATTTCGTCCGTAAGAAGCAGTTTTGGTTTCATAATCAGGGCTCGAGCGATGGCGACCCGTTGCTGTTCGCCGCCCGAGAGCTGATTGGGTTTATGGGTGAGCCTGTCCTCAAGCCCTACTCTCGCCAGCAAGGCCAGGGCCTTCTGTTTGGCTTGGTTTCTGGATTGTCTCCCCAATAAAGCCGGCATCATGACATTCTCAAGTGCCGAGAATTCGAGCATCAAATGGTGAAATTGAAACACGAACCCCAGCTCTCGATTACGAAACTCCGAAAGCTTCTTTTCTCGGTAACGAAAGATATCTTCCCCTTCGAACATGACTTTCCCAGAGGTCGGGGCTTCAAGAGTGCCCAAAATATGGAGTAAAGTGCTCTTGCCGGCGCCGCTTTTTCCCAAAATCGCCACTTTGTCGCCCGGCTCGATCTGTAGATCCACGCTCCCTAGAACGGAAACCGCCGAAGATCCTCTTCGTTGGTACGTCTTGCTCAATTGCGCCGTTGTTAAAAGAGTGGCCATTATAACTCCTGCCTTAAGGCATTCACCGGTCTGGCCATCGCGGCTTTTATCGCGGGCAAGACGCTAAAGACAACACAGACCACAAATGCCCCGATGGAAATGGAAACGACATCCCGCAAGTCCACTTTGATGGGCAAACGAGTCACGTTATAGACCTTTTCACTGAGTAGCGTCGGCTGAAAGCGCTCAATCAAGCTACAAACACCCAGCCCCGCAACTATTCCGGATGCAATTCCAACCATCCCAACGGCGGCTCCCTGAACAACAAAAAAAGAGACGACATGAAACAGGCGCATTCCCATCGCTCTTAAGATCGCAATATCTCGCCTGCGGTGGTGCGAACTCATCATGAGCAGATTCACTACATTCATCGCGGCAAGTCCTATGATGATTTCTAGAATAGCAAACAGCATCCACTTCTGATGCTGAACCGCTCGGAAGAGGTTTTGATTAATTTCGCTCCATTTTTTTATCCGGATAAAATCACCCATGGACTTGTCCATCCGATCCACCTCGACATCCAAGGGTACCGAACCAGAAAGAGCGACTTTATAGAGCGTCTGCAGCGGTTCCGGTTCAAAAAGTTTTTTCAAAACATTTAACGAGAGATAGGCGTATCGCATATCATGCTCGTAAATTCCAAACTTGGTAATAGCGGTTATCGTGAAGGGGAAAACTCGCTTATTGTTTCCGGGAACAAACACATTGACCGTGTCGCCCACTTTCACTTTTAGTTTGTTCGCCAACTGAACTCCGATCCACATCCAGTTTCCGTTGGGCTGCGTACTGCCTTGCGCTGGAGGAGTCACCCAAATCTGCTTCCAAGGAGTGACCGCTTTGGATTTTTCGAAGTCGATCCCTTCCAGAGTGACGCCACCAACACCATTTTTCACGACCATCGCTTGACCAAAAGCAAACGGAGTAATCGCCTCGATTCCCGGAAAGCTAGCAACACGCTGAGCGATCTCGTCGTCGGTCAGGCTCGAAGCTCGGGGGATAACTACCATTTCCGACGTGATTCGAGTGTAACTATCTTTGAGAAACTTTTGAAACCCGGTCATCACCGACAGAACCACCATGAGTTGGATAATTCCCAAAGCCACTCCGGCTACGGCAATCCAAAGCGCTAACGTCAAAAGGCTTCCTTCATGAGGGAGCAAATAACGTTTCAGCAAAAAGAAAGTAGCCCTCAAGCGCTTAGTTCCTTTAGGTATTGTTCCAGAGAGAGGATTTTCTTTTCAAGCACCACGGATCTTTCGGCGACACCGTCCAACACCTCTTTGGGTGCCTTCGAGCGAAAAGCTTCGTTCCCTAACTTTTCTCGAGCTCTCTTCCATTCCCCTTTGGCGCCCTCTAGCTCTTTGTGCACGCGGGCGAGTTCGGTTTGAAGATCGATGAGATCTTCTCGGGGCACCAACGCCGTCACGTCATCCAAGGGAATAACCACTTGGTTTTTGGCATTGGGGGCTTCACTGGTAAGGGTAAGGGCCTTGGCTTTGACCAAGGTTTGGATCAAATCCACAAAGGGCTTAAGCTCATGGAGCACACTCTGTTCGCAGTGTAGGATCAACGATATCTCGGCGTGCGGTTCCAAATTATTTTCGCCGCGCTTAGACCGTATCGCTTCAATAAGACGAATCGCTCTGCCGATTCGTCTTTCCGCCGCCGGATAGTTCTGTTTCGGATCGGTCTCGGGATAAGCGGCAAGGGAGATCGATTTCTCCTGAGTTCTAATCGTAAGGCCCTGCCAAATTTCTTCGGTCACAAAAGGCATCAGAGGATGGAGTAGACGAAGGCTTTCTTCCAGGACTTGAAGGGCTGTCGACTCTTTCGTCTGCTTGCGGCGCTCCATCTCGTCTTTGCTTTTGATAAACTCAATGAACCAATCGCAATATTCGCTCCAAATGAAATGGTAGACCCGATTGGCGGCGTCAAAGAACCGATATTGTTCAAGAGCCGTATTGATTTCAGTCTTAGCAGCGTTAAGCCGTGACCATATCCACTGATTGATTTCATTTTTATCGTCGATATTCGTCTCAGTCACTTCGGAGAAATGCATCCTGACGAAACGAGAGGCGTTCCATATCTTATTAACGAAATTGCGATACCCTTCGATCCTAGCATCACTAAGCAGAACGTCGCGTCCGTGTACGGCCATCGCGGCTAAGGTAAACCGAAGTGCATCCGCACCCACGGTCGATATGAATTCGAGAGGATCTTTAACGTTGCCCTTTGTTTTGGACATCTTTTGCCCGTACTCATCCCTAACCATCGGGTGCAGATAGACCGTGTGGAAGGGGATCTTTCCGGTCATCTTGATCCCAAGCATGATCATCCGAGCCACCCAGAAGAAAAGGATATCAAATCCAGTCTCCATGACGTCGGTGGGATAGAACGTTTTGAGATCGGAGGTACTGTCCGGCCATCCCAGTGTTGAAATAGGCCACAGGCCGGAACTAAACCAGGTGTCTAAAACATCTTCGTCCTGCTTAATCGCGTCGGAACCGCATTTACAGTGAGAAGGGGCTTCGACCGCGACGGTAATCTCGTGACATTTCTCACAATGCCAGGCCGGAATCCGGTGTCCCCACCACAATTGACGGCTAATGCACCAGGGGCGAATATTTCTCATCCACTCGAAATACGTTTTTTCCCACTCTTCTGGGATGATACGAATCTCTTTGGCCTCTACGACGCGAATAGCCTCTTTGGCGAGTTCTTCTGCGTTCACAAACCACTGTGCGGAAACTCGGGGCTCGACCACGGTCCCGCAACGATCACAGTGACCGACGTTATGAACATGATCCTCTTCTTTGAGAAGTAGCCCTTGAGATTTTAGATCTTCGAGTACCCTCTCCCTTGCCTTCTCGCGCGACAGCCCCTGATAGGGCCCAGCCTCCGCGGTGAGAAAGGCTCTATCGTCCATGATGCTAATAATTTTTAGATGGTGCCGTTTCCCCAGAGCATAGTCGTTAGGATCGTGTCCGGGAGTTATCTTCACCGCTCCCGATCCAAAACTCTTATCAACGTAATCATCTGCGACAATGGGAATCTCTCGATTCATTAAGGGGAGCAGTAGCATTTTGCCGTGAAGCGCTCGATACCGTTCGTCCTCGGGATGAACGGCGACAGCGACGTCTCCCAGCATCGTCTCTGGTCGAGTTGTCGCGACTGTGATCCCCTTTTTGGGATCTTCTTTCAGCGGATAAAAAATATGCCAAAATTTTCCCTTAACGGGTTTGGCCTTCACTTCCAGATCGGAAAGGGCAGTTCGGCAGCGGGGGCACCATTGGATAATGGCCTCTCCTCGATAGAGCAATCCCTCCTTATAGAGGCGCACGAAACACTCTCGTACGGCGCGAGAGACGTTTGCATCAAGGGTGAAGGCCAAACGGCTCCAATCGGGGCTGCAGCCGATAAGTTTCATTTGTCCCAAGATCGTGCCTTGGGATTGATTCTTCCACTCCCAGACCTTTTCCAAGAACTTCTCTCGCCCCAGATCGTGCTTGGAGAGCTTCTGCTCTTTCATGAGATTTCGCTCCACCACCATCTGTGTCGCGATTCCGGCGTGATCGGTTCCAGGTAGCCATAGGGTATTAAACCCTTTCATCCGCTTCCAGCGGGTCAATATATCTTCGATGGTACACATCAGGGCATGGCCCATGTGGAGAACGCCCGTCACATTCGGGGGCGGCATGATCATGCAAAATCTTTTTTTAGATGAAGAAGCTTGCGCTTTGAAAACGCCGTTTTTTTCCCAGAAATCATACAAACGGTTTTCCACCGCCTTGGGATCGTAATGGGAGGGAATCGCACTTTGCGTTTTAGAGTCCGCAATGTTTTGGTCCGGCATGTTAATCCTGTTCGCGATAATTGAGGAAGACCGTCTCCCCCGGCTTTACGTCGAGTCCCGGCCAGGTCTTTACCGCACCGATTCGGCCTCCGAAAGAGGTCACCATATCAAGCACCATGTCGTGGCGTCCAGCGGGAACCACGATTCGGGCTAGCTGGAGCTTAGCGGGCAAAGTCGACCAGCTACGCAAGTCGGCGTGATCCGCGGCGTTCAAAAGCACGCTTGTCAGAAAGCCCGCCGCCTCACTATTGGTCTCCTTGGCAACGGCCGCCGCTACCACCTCTTTCACCACAATGCCGCCAATCTTCTTGGCCAAGATTAGACCAATGCGATGATCCAACTCTCGTATAGCCGTGGCCTCAATGTCATAAAGGGTATACGTCCGGGCCTGGTTTGCCGTGGTGCCGTCCTTAAGCCACGCATAGTCCGAGCTGTAACTGCGCTTGTGGAACTTGGGCAAGAGGCGAAACGTGGGGTTGGGAACCTTAATAGGAGCTTTCCCCTGCTCTAAGAGTAAAACGATCTCACCTTCGTTTTTCCCGATGCGAAACTTGGTTTTGGGAAATCGCTTCTTATAGTCGCTAAACTCTTCCGAGTCTTCGAGCTTGTCCGCGGCCCGGAGCAGAGGCTGAGGCAAATACGGAAAGTCGGGGCGCCACTTAAGAAGCACTCGGTAATCGACAAAAGCGTCGTTCCACTCATTTCGAGCTTCGAACAAAACGGCGTCCAAGTACTTGGCGAACGAGTTTTGCTCGTAAGGCAAGCCGCCCTGAGAAATCATCATATCTAACTTGCGATTGACTCGACGGCATTCCACAAGTGCATCGTCCCATTGGTGAAGCATGGTGTAATCGATGGCCATATACATATTCACCATGATCTTTTCGAAGTCTTCGCCTTTATAAGCTTTGGCTTCGTCACTAAGTAAGATGCTGGCCGCCTCCTGAGAGAGGCTCGTGTAGTCTTTAATCTCAGCCAGTTTATCTGCTCGGGTGAAAGCTTCGATTGCCTCTTGGTAGCGGCCGGCGGTGTGATAGACGAGCCCCAGATCCATCAAATAGAGCAACTCGTCGTTATCGTGATTGTCGGCGTATTTCTTGAGCTGCGAGATCGCCTGATCGTAGAACCCCATCTCAAATTCACGACGAGGTTCGGCGACTCGACCTGCATAGGTTGCACAGCCGGCCAAAATAAATAGGGCTAACCAAAAAGAGAGCTTAGGTTTTGTTAGCGACGTGCGAACTTTTCCGCCAAACTCCGCCAAGGGCTACATTCCAACGGATTTCTTCGTATAATACTTGCGAAGTTCGTTTTCGTCCGTCCACTCTAAAATTCCGGTCTGAATATTAACCAGATTTAGAGTGGTTTTGTAATACACGTATTTCTTGCTGCCCACTTCTTGAACTCGGCTCGTAATTTCTCCGGTTAAAAAGTAATTCGCCCCGATTTGCTTACCCTTTTGACGAGCGGTTTCGGGATCGACGTATCCAGATTGATTTTGGTAGGCAAGTTCATCGCCAATCTCGTTACGCACCTCTTTATCAGTGAAACGAAACTTTCCACTCTTGATAAGGGCGACTCGAATCTTGTCGGTAATACTTTTCATGTCGATATGTTCTTCAGTTCGGTTTTTCACCAAAGTGACTAGAACCACCGGGGGCTTTTTCCACTCGTTGGCAACGGTACTTCCGGTTAGCGAAGTTACCATCGTATCGGCGATGCGACGCATGTCACTTTCATTAAATTTGTCGTCTAAAAGTCTGTCCTCTTTCAGATCGTCGTATTTACCTTGAGTAAACTCGCGGCTTCCACAAGACGTCAGGACGACTAAAACCACCAACCCCATTAGGATGCGAACCATAGTTGTTCCTCTCATAAACAAAATAGTGGGGATACGATAGCGCTGTTAGAGAGAAGGCGCAAGGGCGTGGAATGACGAACGTAAGAAGCAGCTAGCGTTCCTATCTGACGCGACGTCACATTTAGGAGGATGAACGTCTTTACTCCGCAACCTTCTTGGCGTCCTCATGTGCATTCTGTCCCAGTGAAATCAGATAATCCGCCAACAGCTCAATCTGCGCCTGGGAATTTCCGCCCAGAATATCGGGTGCCGGAGAGTTTCCATCCGGCCAGAAGCCAGGCATGCGGGTTCCCGGCTGTAGTTTTTGCGGATCTTTTAACCATTCGACAATCCAGTCGCGGCGCAAACGCCTTGCGGTCCAAGCAAAGCTAGGAGCGAGCCCTCGACTGCCTTCGTTATCCGCAGCAACGGCCTTTTCACTTAGCGAATGGCAGTTTAAACATTGAAGCCGATTAAAGAGCGTCTGAGCGGTCGCTTTCTGTTGGGGCGTCATATTGACCTTTTGAGGAAGCGAAATCGGAAACTCTATATTCTCGCCCTGATTACCCCACCCGGTAATAATGTGGTTAAGCTCCTCGGTCGACATATGGAACGTCGGCATGCGGATCTTAAGGCGCGTTCTTAGCGGGTACGGATTGGAGATGAAGTTGAACGCCCAGCTGGTAAATACTTTCTTGCCTTCGCCATAAATGACTGGCGGACCCAGAGTCTCGTCATCCTGGTAGTACTTAAGAATGCGCCCCTCAAGCAGGTACTTACTCTTCTCGTGCTCTTCCCGCGTAGGATCATCATCGGCCGTTGGCGTCCAAAGTCTTTCGACAACGTGGCAGCCCTGGCAATTGTATTTGTGGATGACCCTCATCCCAATTTCTTGTTTGGCTTCGTGAGGGTTTAGAACTTTTGCCAGCGGCGCATCTACTTTTTGGGAGGTATAACCTATAAGGGCGGTCACGATGGTCTGCGCTTCGGGTTGCTCGAAATGAAAATTCGGCATGCGCAATAGGTCTAAATACTCTTTGACCGTTCCCGAGTCATAGACCCGGGGATTTAAGAGCTTGGTCTCCATGAAGCCATAGTTCGTACGCTCCATCTCTACCAAACCAAAATCAAACTTGTTAAGGGGCTTACTCCCCTCTTCGGTCAATTCAGTGCCAATTCCGGGGGTTTTCTCGTATCCCTTGATTTCATGACACGTGAAGCAGCCGTAACGGTTCATGGCATTTTCGCCTAACTTCATCGTGACGTCATGAGCACTTAATCCAGAAAGCACCTTATCGATCTTTTCGTCCGTATTGGGTGCAAGCTTGGGATCGCGCATGAGATACATTCGAAGCACTTTTTTCTGCGTCTCAATATCGGTCGCCACTGGTTTCGCCACATCGAAGTCCGGATTTTTCTTAGATAACAAATAGGCAGCGATGTCAGAGGCCTCCTGATCGGAAAGTCTCAGATCAGGCATGGTGGTGCTTTCCATGTAATGGCGAGGATACCTAATCCAGTCGACAATCCACTCTTTGGTGACTTTACTTCCGACCGTCGTCAGATCGGGGGCCATTCCGTAGCGAACTCGTTGGTAATCATCGATACCATGGCAGCCCAAACAACCGACTGAACCAAAGAGCGCTTTCCCGCGCTCGGCGTTCCCCAAGGGCAGCTTTACCGTCGGCGTATATTCCTCGGAGATATTTAAAACGTAGTCGGTGATCGCATTAATTTCCGCGTCCTGGAACTCGCCAAATTCCTTAGTCGTAATGTTGGACTGATGGAAAATCGCCGGCATACGCGAATGATCGTTAAAAGCTTGAGGATTGCTCACCCACTTTACGATCCAGTCGCGGGTCAGTTTCGACTTTACCTTCTTTAACGAAGGAGCCGGCTTCCTTACGTCTTCCCAGCCCGCTATCTTATGACAGGCATAGCAACCGGCACCTCGAATCAATTGAACCGCCGCGGTCTGTTTCTCCGCCTTCGGAATGTACTCGGTTTGCCGGTGACAAGACTTGCACTTTCCCTCGGTAAACTGGAGCGGAATCATCTTCTCCGTCACATAATGTTGCTCCGTCCAGCCGTACTTTTTAACCCATTCTTTTTGCTGCTCTTCACTGTGGGGAGTATGAGCGGCTCTCACAAAATCCACCGATTCGCCTCGACCGGCATGGCAAGGGGTACATCCAATCGTATCTATCGGATGGGGAGAGCGGCTTCCTAACATTACGTCCAGTTTGGGATGTGTTCTAAAAGGCTCTTTTTCATTCTCAAAGCCGGGGGTATCGATGGCGAGATGGCAGGTCGTACAGCGATTTACCGCTTGCACCTGAGCAAAATAGATATCGGTTTTGTAACTGGGGACGACAATCTGATTGATCTTAAGTACCGGACTCGCCAAATCCAAGATGGGGGCGTTGCGGGCGAGTTTCATCAACGTGATGGTAGAGGAGTCTTCCAATCCCTTCAGACGATCCACGTCTGCGTTCAGGGTTTTCCATGCTTTGTCGGCTTTATCTTTTTCTGCGGTAAGGCTATCGAGATCCCGCTGTTTATCGTTAATCGCCTGCTGAGCCTCGTTAGATCTATCCCGAAGTGCCAGTACCTTCTGCCACCCCTTCTCGAGATAGGCTAACTTCGCCTGGATTTGAGGATCGGTAATTTTCTCTTTTCCGTGGGCGACTTCATGCCCATATTCGGATTCAAAGTGGTATTTCTCGACATCCCAGGCGGCCTTGGCATCCTGATACTTTCCCGTGGCTATCTTTTCGGTGGTCTTTAGTTTATCGAGCTCTTTTTCTGCCTTGGCGACTTCGCTCTTTCTCGCTTCTAAGTCCTTCTTCCCCTGGACTTCAGCATCCTGAGCCTGCTTGAGGGCGGCGGGATCGATAGCTTGCTGGGCTGCGGTAATATTCTTTTCGTATTTGTCCTTTTTTAACTTAAAAAATTCGAGCTGGTAGGCTTTCCAGGGGCGGCCAAAGTCGTCGAGAATCATCCATAAGGTGAATACGAGCATCACTATGCTGGAAATACCAAACACCTTTAGCAGGGTTTTGGACTTATAAAAACGATCGTCTTGCGGTGTATTTGCCATTGCTCTCTTTTTCCCGGACCCAACCGTCTAAATGTTAAAAAATGCTTCGGGTATCGCCACAATGTATTTCAAGTTAAACAGCCAGCGCAAAACCATTTTGATCGGTAACGCTCCCATCGACAACAAGAGGAATGCGAGAATATAAAATCGGGCGTTCCCCATCTTTTCGTACATGCCCTTCATAAAGGTCTTAGCCATCACCACGGGCATGACGAGCATGTACGCTAGGACCAAGATCATCCCGACCCCTTCCCGTAGAAAGACATTGTCGGGAAGTCTCCCGCCGTTGATGCCCAGTCCTCGATAAATGTACTCCGACAGATTTACGTTCTTAAGTACTGCAACCTTATGGATATCCCAGACTTCATAGGGACCGAAAAAGTTCCAGTTCGGACCTCGTAAGAAGGTCCCGAGTCCTATCAGAAGAACCCATAGGATCAAAAATCCGTATAGCCATGCCGAAATGGCAAATTTTCGCTCCTTGAAGGTAAAGTAACCATTCCCCTTCGGGTTGATATCAATATAGGGAATTAAAATGAGACCCACGATAATTAGGCTTGGAAACACAACACCGGCCAGCCAGGGATCGTAATAGACCAACATCTCCTGTAGTCCCAGAAAGTACCAGGGAGCTTTGGAGGGGTTGGGAGTTTCGACCGGGTTCGCAGGCTCCTCTAACGGAGCTCGCAGGCAGATCGACCAGATAAGAAGTACCGACCACGCGATGACCGTACAGATAAATTCGCTAAAGACCAGATCGGGCCACGTAAAGACAAGCTCTTTCGCTTCCTTTTTACTTTCGACAGGCAACCCTTGATCGATAAGGCTATCATTGGTGACGGCTTTGTGAATGAAAAGCCACGTGAAGAAGACGACTAGAAAGAGCATTCCCACGATGGGAACGTTGTCCGGCTTGGTCACGATGGATCGAAAGGTGGGATGCGCCATGCTGGCGACCAAAAAGGCCACCATTCCAAGCTCGGTGTAGATCATCGTGCTTTTCTTGGCGAACTTTTCTCTCCACTTGAACAGGATCAGGAAAAACAGGGCCGTCGAGATCGTGAAAAGTATCGACGGGCTGCACAGAAAGTTGATCGTACCAGTGATGTATTCGATAATCTTCATCTAGCTTACAGTGGACCGGATATGCCCCCGTCCTTTCTGACCCTCCAGAAATGAATGGCCATCAACACACTCGCAATGAGTGGAATGAAGATGCAATGGAGAACGTAAAAACGAAGTAGCGTCGCTTCCCCCACCATTCGGCCTGCAAGAAGTGCAAAACGAGCGTCACTTCCAGCGGTTACCGCATCAAACCCTAAAATCATATTAATGAGCGACGCTCCAGGCCCTTCATGACCCAAAAACGGAGTCGCGCGCGCCATATTCGATCCGACCGTGATAGCCCAAATGGCCAGCTGATCCCATGGCAGAAGATATCCGGTAAAACTAAGTAACAGCGTTAGTACCAATAAGATGACACCCACACCCCAATTGAATTCACGCGGTGGCTTGTAAGAACCTGTCAAAAAGACGCGGAACATGTGAAGCCAAACCGTAATAACCATGGCATGAGCGCCCCAGCGGTGCACTTCGCGCATGATTCCAATCGGCACATGCTCGCGCAGGGCAATGATATCCGAATAGGCGTAGTCGGCTGTGGGGCGGTAATAGAACATGAGCAGAACGCCGGTAACCGTCTCGACGAGAAATAAAAAAAACGTCAGGCCGCCCATACACCAGGTGAAGCTCATCCGAACACCCGACTTCTTCATTCGGATCGGGTGGAGGTGCAAAAAGACGTTCATGAGAACGACGAGAACGCGATTACGGGGATTGTCTGGCGCCCCATGTCGAAAGATGGATTTCCATGCTTGCGATTCTCGAATCGACTCGAATATTCCTCCCTTGCCCGCCATAAACTCCTCGCTCGTTGATTAGGATGCCGCCAATTCCAAGAATGAACCGGGATCCTTCCACTGCCCCTTTTCATATTGAAACTTCACGTTCTTATCGATGTAGATCTGGCCATCTTCCGCGAGCGAAATCTTAAAGCGCTCTAGCGGCCGCGGCGCCGGACCTTCGAAGTTAATTCCAGTTACGTAGTAACCGCTTCCGTGACAGGGGCATTTAAACTTTGCCTCAGCATCCAACCAGTTTGGAGTGCAGCCTAAGTGGGTACAAACCGTCGAGAGGACGTAAATCCCCTTTTCGTTTCGGACTAACCACACTCCGTATTTCTTCTTGAAACGTTCGTCGACTTTATTAACGACATATTCCGATGGAAAGCCGGCCTTAAACTGTTGGGGGGGCTCGAACGTCACGTTCGGAAAGAACAGACGGCCGACCGCCGTAAGACCGGCACCCAAAGCCGCGGTAAACGCGACCCAGCCGATCGTCATCCAACTAATAAAGGTGCGTCGAGAGATTCCTTCCGGAGCTTCTGGATAAGATGGTGTTGGCATGGACAACCAATAGAATGTTGGTTAAACAAGTTTTCCCGTAAAAAAACGCACTCTTTATATCGGGTTTGGCGGAGAAAGTGTCAAGAATTAATCAAGCGATTGTCTCGACGGTTCTTGAGGGCGGACTATCATCGACTTCTCGTTTCCTATTAATGAGAGTATGATGTGCCGCTTGTGAGCCGCTACCTGCAAGATACTCTCGCCCGAAAAATAGTCTTCTTCACCGGCAAAGGTGGCGTGGGAAAGACTTCTACCGCCTGGGCAACCGCGCTGGCCGCGAAAAGAGCGGGCAAACGCGTTATTGTGGCCGCTTGGGATCCCTTGGACCTCGCTCGCATTCCGGCGGGAAACTCTCTATTATCTGGAATCGAGAGTTTGGTTCTAGATACCCGCACCTGCTTTCGCGAGTATGCCCTTCTCACGGTAAAGTTTGAAAAATTATATGACATCGTCTTTGAGAACCATGTGCTTAGAACGTTTATCGACACCGCACCGGGGATCTCAGACACCGTCATCGCCGGTAAGCTTGAAAATTTAGTCGAGACCCACGAGTACGATCTGGTGGTGGTCGACCTTCCCAGCAGCGGCCATACCCTTTCCTTCTTTCAGTCGCCGCTAGGAATAAGGAAAATTTTTTCCGTGGGGTCGGTCCATCGCGACGTCGTTAGAATTTTGGATCTGTTCCAGGGGCCAAAGGCGCGCCTGGATTTCGTGTCGATTCCCGAAGAGCTTTCCGTCACTGAAAACGCAGAGCTCAAGAAAAAGCTAAGCAACGTCTTTCCTATGTCTTTTGGCTTCCTTCACATGAATCAGCTGATTCCCCCTTTTGATCTCCCAACCGCCGAACTATTGCCCGCGTCATTAAGAGGCTGTCGAAGACAGTATGAAGAGAAAGGGCGTCTACAAGCCGAAGCGGTAATATCGGCTGCCACCCTGGAGCTGCCTATGATGAAGTACTTTCGCAGTGCGCTCCCGGAATCTTTGATGGTTATCGACAAACTTTCGCTTGAGATGGAGAAACCCGTCGGATGATCACGACTGAACGAATCATTTTGGTGGGAGGCCCCGGAGGGGTGGGTAAAACGACTCTGGCCGCTTCGATCGGAGTGGCATTGGCCAAGCAGGGGTTTCGTACCGTAGTCCTTACGGTCGATCCGGCAAGGCGACTGGCCCAGGCTTTAGGGCTGCCGGGTTTTACGACCGAACTCCAACAGGTCCCTCTAACGGACACGACGGGAACTCTTTTTGCCTCCATGCTGGATGCCCAGCGCTACTTCGACCGCATCATCGTTAGATTCGCTCGCAATGAAGAGCAGAAGAACAAGATTCT
Source organism: uncultured delta proteobacterium (assembly GCA_963778115.1). Lineage (GTDB taxonomy): Bacteria > Bdellovibrionota > FAC87 > UBA2466 > UBA2466 > JBBQIT01. Next base: position 564,273 of record CAVZSV010000006.1, on the reverse strand, counting down.
AGCCAATCCCATCTACCGGACGATGGTGGATAGTCTTGGGGGAACCCACGAGTACGCGGCGATGGAGCGGCTCTTTGAGTTCTCTAATGATACTCATTTCGATAGAGTCGTCGTGGATACTCCTCCCACTCAAAATGCCCTGGATCTTCTGGCGGCCCCCCAAAGACTTGCCGACTTCATGGACAACTCGGTACTGCGTTGGTTTCAGGGACCCAAGCCCTACTATCTTAAAATATTCCAGACAGGAACTAAGGTCGCGATGAAGCTGCTTCAGCGCATTTTCGGCAGCGATTTTCTAGCGGAGTTTGGAAGGCTTATGGATGATATCGATGGAATGCAGGCCGGCTTTAAACGACGCAATCTCGAAGTCCTAAATCTATTGCAAAGCCCGGCCTCGGCGTTCTTGCTCGTCACCTACCCCAACGATCAACGCTTCCGAGAATCGCAAGCCTTTGCCGCCACGCTTAAGGAGCAACAGATTCGCCTGAAAGGTATTTTACTAAATAGGACCGAACCTCTGTGTGTCGCGACGTCGGAAGAGATACAAGCCATCCCCGACGCCAATCGCAGCGAAGTGGTCCGTTGGATAGATTATCAGAGTGCTCTTTTCACCGAGCAACAGCGCTGGATCGCTGAATTTCGCTCGAAGTTGTCCGATATCCCACTCTGTTGTATCCCTGACGAAGCGGGTCTTGTGGGAAATCTGGAAGCGCTGGCCCAGCTCGGAAAATCTCTAGTCAGCTCCGCGAAAACTGAATGACACAACGCTCCATAAGGAGATCTTCTTCCCTCCCCGGATCACCTGATAAGCTAGTATCCATGCGACAGAAAACAGCTGGCGATCGCCGGCGAAACCACGGCCTTCCCCTGCAACTGAAGTATGCGATGATCCTGACGTTAGTGGCGGCGTGCACCAGTTTACTCATGATCTTTGTTATGAGTTGGTTCATCCAAAGAAATTATAATCTGTTTATGGGAGATGAGCTGGGACTCTCAGCTCAGGTCATCGAAGTGCTTTCTCATGAACAACAACTTCTTGAGGTAACACTGTTCTCGCTGTTTTTGGTAAGTACTATCGTGACTTTTGTCTGTACGTTTTATGTCACGCGAAAACTTACGGGCCCCATGGTAGCCCTCCAACGCCACCTCTGGCTTTTCGAGCAAGGCGACTGGTCGAGAGATTTTCGGCTGCGCAAAAACGACGAGTTTCGACACCTGGAAGTTCTGGTGAACCGTGTGAGAGAAGCTCACAATAATGCGGTCGCAGCGTTGTCTGAGCCACTTACTCCCCAGAAGTCGGCGTAGACTCCCTCAAAAGGTATCCGTTACTTCCCGTCCATTCATTGGACTGGAAGTAACGGATACCTTTTGCTTACAGGTCCTCATACCCCTCAATCGGAAACCCCAGATCCTCTTTCATGGTCGTATAATCAAAAATATCTTTATCCGTATGGACCAGATCGAAATCACCGATAAAAACTCGCATGGCCTCTTCTAGAGCTCTATCCACACCGCCATGCTCTGTACCCACCGTCGAAAATCCCACGACACTTCGCTTAGGATTATCCGCAAAATCACACTCCGTGACGCTATATCCCTCATTGCGAAGTTTTTGTTCAATCCTATTTAGCTCCCGCCTTTTGTCCTTTAGACTCCTTGCGTGACGAAACACTAGGCTTACTTGGCAGACTCCCACAAATAGATTCGCCATCTTATTTTCTCCCGTTACGCTCTATGATACTAAATTATCGTGAACTCCCCCAGCTTTGATGATGCCGCTACTACTTACTGTTTTGAGTCCGAGACCAAAGCACAATGGCACGCTACCCATTTTCCAGAGGGGAAGGAACGGATCTTCTCCTTTGAAGGTTTAATTTCCGTACTGTCCGGTCCGGATCCCAGAACCTCGGCCGACAGAAAACAAGAGTTTTTGGAGCTTTGCGACAACAAGGCCAATGAGATAGCGCTAATACCCGAGCGAGCACTGGTCACGATTGAAACCCTCAGATCCTGTTTGGTTTTTACTCATGAAGATGTCGATTTCTGTTTTAGTACGCTTCCTATAACTCCCAAAAATATAAAACTGGCCTCCGTCTTTCACCGTTACTTAGATTCTCCGCTCGCTCACGATCTTGCCACTAGAGCATGGCAGGCGCGGGAACGTCTTTCTCAGGGGGCCACCGCCACCTTGGCGAAAACATTTTTCATCCGAGACGTCATTTCCTCTCCTCTTTTCGCCGAAGTCTCAAAGAGTTTTGGAGCAACCCTAGTCAATAGCTGGGAAATTGCCTTCAACAAGAATGATCCTCTTGCGCACCCCCCTTACGCGTTACGATCTGCGCCCGACCTCCTTTTAGAGAGACTCGCCAAGCGGGTAGAGCGGCTGCTTGAGGCTGCGTCTTCAAGGCATGTGGTAATAGCCTTCGAAGGAAGTGCGGCCGAAAAAGCTTTTTTAAAATTTCAATTGGCGTGTCGTCGCTTAATCTATGAGGAAGAATGGCTCGAACCCCCTCCCCTGCTTGCCTCTACTGTCCCAGACCGGGAGACTCAGTTAGCTAGACTTAAGCGTTGCCACTCCTTTGCCCTCTCGGATCGGCTGAGATGGTCGGCGGTCATAGGCGAAACGCTACCTCTAGTCCGATCGGAACTTTCGTGGAAGCAGTTGCTAGAACGTTTAGTTGAAAAGCAGCGTCTCTCATCCGAAGAGGCCAAGCAGTTAGAGGCTTTGCCCGCTCAAGAATCATTGGCGGCACCGGCCCAACAACCACGCATCACCATTACCGATTTTTCTTTACCAGTGAGTTGCAAAAATACCGCGGTTCTAGGATTTTTGTCTCCCTCAAAACCCTTTCAAGAGCGCTATCCCCTCCTTTTGCGGCCCGATGAGCGCGACTTACTCTACCGCGCCGGATTTCCGATTCCCACTATCGCTTCGGAAACGCGACGCCGAGGGGAACTGATTGAAGCTTTTTCTCTTTCGGCTCGTACTGTCCTTTTCTCTACGGGAAGCGTTCCTTACAAGACCTTTGAACTGAAAAAGGCTATCCCCTCGGGAAATACTGAGCCACCTTCGATTACTGTTTCCTTGCCGACCCGATCCCTTTCGGCAACGCAATTGGAGGCCTATGCCGAATGTCCCACGAGGTACTTACTGGCAAATCGACTGAGGCTTAAGCGCGGAGGGATCAAAGAATCAGCCTTTGCTTTGCTCCTGGGCCAGGCGACCCATTTAGCACTAGAGAATGAATTCAAACGAAAGCCACTATCGATTCAAAGCGAATCTTTGCGACAGGCTTTCGACAAAGCACTGGAGCAATTGGCCCCCCAGCTGGAGAGTTCGCATCCAGTCGCGACTATTTTGCGATCGCTCTTTGCCCAATTTGCCGATCGTGTTGAGCCTTTAGAAGCCCAATTACGGCTACTCACCGGAGGGTCGACACCAGAAGGGATAGAGCTTCCCTTTACCCTTTCCGTTGGCGAAGTCTCTCTCACCGGTAAAATAGATCGGATCGATAAACTAGCTTCCGGAGACTATCTAATTCTGGATTATAAGACCGGCAATGTAGATTTTACGCCTAACCACATTATCCAGGGCGTTCATTTCCAAGCATTGCTCTATTTGCTCGCCGGCGACAAAACTCTCTCTTCTCCCACAGCGGGAATGCTCTTTTACGATCTAAAAACGGGCGAAGTCCGGCGAGGTATCCTACGCAGCGAACGCTTCCCACCCGAGGCGAAAAAACTGGTCACTCGGGGCCATGCCCTTTCCGAAGAAGCCTACGCCGAGCTAAAAGCCTCTGGCCTTTCCGCTTTGGATGCGATTGCAAGGAAAATTCAAGCCGGAGATTTTTCTCCCACACCCTCGGCTTCCGTTTGCGAGTATTGTGAGTTTCCCGCGTTCTGCCGAAAGGGGTATGGCTATGCCTAAGCCGCCCTTACCACTGACGCAAGAACAGCAGATCGCAGTGGATACCCTCTCTGGCCCCCTCCTGCTTATTGCCTCGGCGGGAAGTGGGAAGACCAAAGTGATGGTGGAGCGCTATCTTGCCCTTCTCTCTCGAGGAGTTTCTCCCAGAGAAATTCTCATGGTTACTTTCACCAACGAAGCCGCCGATCAATTAAAAGAACGAATTTTGCATCGCTTAGCGGAAGAAGAGGCAAATGCGAAAGTGACGGCCGAGGTGTCCGATACTCGCAACATCGCTACTCTGCACAGCTTTTGCTATCGGATTTTGGATTCGTATGGAAGCACCATCGGCCTTCCCCCCTTGGAAAAGATTCTAACCGAGTTTGAAAAGGTCGCTATCTACGACAGATGTTACGATCTTTGGTTGGAGAGCTTACCGCCCGACGCCTTAAAACGGCTATTGGGACTTTTTAATCGCGGCGATGTCCGCGAGCTGGGGCGCCAACTCTACGACAAAAGAACCCTCTGGGAGACAAGCCTCGCTCGTCTCCCAGAAAATGCTCCGGAAGCGAAGGTCCTTGATTTTTTGGCACGTACTTATCAACCGCTCATTGATCTCATTACCGCGCAATGCCAAACCAAAGGTTCTTATTCGTTCGACGACTTAGAAAGTCTAACCCTTAAAATATTCAAAGAGTCAGCACAAACCCTACAACGCCTCAGGGATCAATACCGCTATATCTGTGTCGACGAGTTTCAAGACACTAGCCATGCTCAGTGGGAAATTCTTTCTATTTTACTCGAAGACCAATGGAACCGCCTTTTTGTCGTGGGAGATCCCAAGCAATCCATCTATCGCTTTCGGGAAGCCGACGTGGCTATCTTTCTGCGTAGCATGGAAATCTTTCCTACTACGGGGGGAGAGGTACAGGCGCTTAGCGCCAATTTCAGGTCCGAATCCACGGTATTGTCCTCCATCAACCAGATCTCGGAATCATTATTTCGCGGATCGGCCCTTCCTTTTTCCCCCATGCGAAGTGGACGCGAAACCGAAACGCTTTCTAAAATAGCTCCTTTCCGTTGTATCCGTTATCCAGGGATAAAGGCCGAACTCTTAGCTTTTGAGGTTGCCACGGTGGTGGAGCAAGTCCAAGCCCTCTTAAGTGCCGGAGCCACTGCTAATGAAATCTGCTTACTCTTTCGAAACTCAGATAGGGTTTCCCTTTTTGCGACAGCCCTTGAAGAGAAAGCGATTGCAGTGTCAGCCAAACGGTCGGGCTCTCTTTTCAAGCAGTACGACACGCTCGATCTAATGAATTACTTTCGGGCCATCGCTAATCCCCTTGATGACTACGCCTTAGCGGCGTTTTTATTGTCTCCCTATCTAGGCTGGACGTTGGGAGACCTAGCGGAGGTAGCGCCCCGCCCGGGTGCTAACCTTTTTGAAAAATGCAAGTTAAGCAATCCTATAGATCCAAAGCTAGATTGGTTTTATCGCGGCCTAGAAGAGGGATTTGTGACAGCTCTTTCGGCCTGTGAGTCGCTGTTTTTCAATACCGGGAGGCTTCCCCAGCAAAGTGGGCTTTTCTTGGAGCTCTTAAAAGCGATTGGTCCCTTGGATTCCGTGGAAGAAACTTTAAGGCAAATGGAAGGATGGAGTAATGCCGGCATCGTCGTTCCGTTACGGGCCACACGCGAGCAAGGAGTTAGACTCATGACCGTGCACTCCGCCAAGGGGCTTGAATTCAATCATGTGCTTTTGGTGGATAGTCTAAGACAGACGCCACGACGAAGCCCTCCGCTTCTGCTTCGTCCTCAGAGGTCGCCCGGAATTCGTTACCGAGAGCACAGTGAAGTAGTGGAGTCGGAGACCTATCGTACCCTGTCCGAGGAGTCTAAGGTTAGCGATCGAGAAGAAGCTAAACGTATCTTGTACGTCGCCCTCACGCGCGCCAGAAAGAGCCTTACCCTTTTTCTTCCTCAAGATGAGAAACTCATACCTAAGGAAAGTTGGGGAGAACTCTTATCTAGTGCCGTTACTCCCCACCCTATTCTCAATTAAAGGAACAGGCCGAGTAAAACTCGGTCACCCGAATTTCACTCAGCCCGCCCTTTTACGTTGGGTTGGGAGAGAACACCTACAAAAACCAGTACCCTGCCGCTATTTAGTTTTTAATTAAAACGAAATCTTTACGTTACCCGATATTCTATAAATATTGGAAGCCATCGCGGCGCGCTCTTCGTCGCCGGGAAGTACAGAATTATTTACGGTTACGTAGTCCGGTCTATTTAAGAACGGAACAATCCACGAACCGCGGGCACCGATCGAAAAACCTTTCATGATTCCCAAGTCCGCACCGGCATAAAACTCTCCAGCTCCTTCGACTTGACCACAAGGAGCGCTGGGCAGACCGCAAACCGTTCCGTCGTATTCAAGTCCAACGAGTCCGGCACCTAGATAAGGTCTAAAAGTATCCACCTTAAACAGGTAGGCTTTGAGACTAGATCCTAAAAGAAATTGGTTGAAGTTGTGGCTGACAGGACCATAAACGATGGAATACTTTCCATACCCCCCCTCAAATTCGGCGGCAAACACATGACTCAAAGGCGTTTCCACATTCAAGCCGAATGTTCCGCTACTTCCGACCGCGTAATTGTTATAGGGAGTTCCTAGAAAGGAGATTCCGTAGTTCGGCGAGATCTGAAGCGAACTTTCAGAACTATTGGACGAGTATGACTTAGCTACCACGGCTCCGGCAGGAGCCGCTTGCGCGTCATTTTGCGCTATGCGCTTTTTATCTGCGTCTGACTGCGAAAGGCTCTCTGTTCCTTGCGCACTTAACGAGGTGTCGGTCGCTTTTATAGCTTCCGGATCCACACCACTTGTACCACTCAACTCAGCATCTGCACCCGCTGCGACCGACATCTTTAAAACTAAACAACCCACGAAAATCCCAACCATCAAAAGGTTTCGCATCAACGTATCCCCCAAGACCGGAAATCCCTCTCTCTGGGCTCCGCCAACCATCCCACGTAATCAAATTAGCAGCGGGCATTAGTGCACGCTCAGTGCCAACTGAGAGAATACGCATAAGTTCTTGTTATTTTTGAAAACAGGGGGGTGCCTTTTTCTGTCTAACCTTTGTCAGATTGTCTAAGAGTTAGACACCCGGGGAGAGACGAGAAGTGCTTCCCCAGTCATGCTCGTGACTTAAGCCACTGTCGATCTTTTTGACAGGGTGTCTAACTTTTAGACAGCAAACGCAAACGCGATTGATTCAAATCACCACATCCGATATAAAGGCCAACCACATTTCTGATTGGGAATAGGAGAGAGTTCGATGAAGTTAGTTTGGGTATTGCTGTCATTATTGGTTCCCACGTTAACGCACGCTCGCATGACCGCACGCCCTTGTGATTATCCCATCGAACCGGTTAGAGCCCTACCCGACGCAAGTTTTAGCTTTCTTTCGCTCTCTCTCCCCTCCAGCATCACCTGTCCTGTTTCCGGAGAGGTATACGGAGTTGTCAGCCCTGAAATCGACGGGGAAAGAACGCCCCGCATTTGGCAATTCACTGCTAACGCCGGCCCCCACAATGACGATGCCATTCTTGATAGGTTGGATTTCTTACAAAAGCTATCCTTAAACCGTGATGGTAAGACGGCTAGTGTGACAACGACCGAGAACATCCACGGCGAGTCCAACCATTACATTATCGATCTTAAGACGGGGGAGGATCTTTCCACTGAATTTATCCAAGAAACGCTCGTTCCAGGGCAGAAGGCCTCTCTGCGAGTTTTCTCTGATAGTGGTCGCTTTTCCGTTTGGGAAATTCACCCTGCTCAAGAACTAGAAGGTAAAAAGAAAGAGGCCTTTAGAATCTTTGATTCAACCACAAGAAAAGTGGTTAAGGGGCCAGAAGGGTTTGATGAAGCTATTTGGATAAATAACGAAGGGAATCTGTTTTTGGCGCGGCCTGGGAGTTCTGGCGAGCAGACCTATTCGATGACGAACCTCGAAGGCAAGCAACTGTATTCTGTTTACGCTAAACCCAGTGATATCTCTATCAGCGAGAGCAGCAACGGCCGTACCTTAATGATAGCGACCGAAGACAACTCTGTGGCTACGATTCGACTCTTTGAATTGCCTTTGTTGCGATTAAAAAAACGATTTTCCCTATCTCTTATTAGGATTCCTCAGCTTTCTAAGGATGGAAACTACGTCACTGCCCTCAATGTGGCCACCCCTCCGTTTAGCCCTGTCATCTATAGCGCCGTCTCCGGTAAGCTTTTGGCTAAGCCGGGTCTGCTTCAGGGCTATGAAATCCTTCCCTGCAATGATCGCGATGGCTATGCTTTGACCAAGAATAGAATCATCGGAGGGCCCGCCCTCACTCACATTATCACTTTGAAGAAACTAATTACTTTGCAAGAACCCAGGCCCGAACCTGTCCCCCAAAATCAAAGGCCGCGAAGCGAAGACATCACTCTGCTGATGCGGCCCTAAAGCACCTCTGAGAATGGTGAAAGGGGAATTTTTACTTCATCATTCTGTTTTGACCAAGAACGTATAAAGTTCGATTCTTGCTTGGAGATTCCCTGTGCGGCAACCACTTCATTAGTCCTCAAAAGCAGTCATACCTCTTTCTAACTAGGACAAAACGATTACGTTCGTCAAAAAGGAGGATACCGTATGCGCAAATCTGGATTCGTTTCATTAATGGGAGTTGCTCTAACATTTTCTGTTTGGGGAGGAGTTGCCGTAGCTGATGGAGGATACTTACTGATTACGGCGACGGACTATAAAGCAGAAGGTAAGCCCCACCTTTCTTATAAGATCAATTTAAGTAATGAGTTTCTCTCCCAGTTCAAAAACGCGCCCGTCCCCCAAAAAAGCATGGGAAGCCTGTTCACCTGCTCTTTAAGCGGAGGAGCAACGATGCTGACCCAATGGTTCTCTCCCTGGTCAAACAACGGCAAGAAAGTTAGCACCTGGTTCTGGGTAGGCCATGGAGGGGCACAAACCACGATTAAATTTCCGGGGTGGGACACTATCGATACCGAAGAGCAAGTAAGCAATGGCACCATTAATACCGTCTTTAAATTCCAGTATGTGGAAGCCAACGATTCTGGGTTAGAGGGCGCTTTGGATGCTCCGGTAAAGCTCTCCGATGAGACGGTCTTGGTCCAAGGCCAAGCTCAAACCACCTTCCCCATCAGCTGCAGCTTTCAGGAAGGTTAAACCACAGAAAGGTACGGCCTACCTTTCTGTGGTACCAATCCAAGCTCTCGCCCCCTACATAAAGGTAGGCCGTACCTTTATGTAGGGGGTGGCTGGAAAATCGCGGGGATTTTGCGAGTTTTAGGATCGGCGACTATTTTGAATTGGCGATGGCGTAAGCCGCGACGGATACAGTCATCCTCCTGTTGGGTGTGCTTGAAATTAAACCAAGCCAGTTGATCAGCTTGAGGTAACGCCAACACTCCGTCATCATCAAACATCGAGGGCGCTAAAGGGAAATAGGAATCTCTGAGGCCTAGTACGTATTGCAGTGAGCTAAACCGATACTCTTCGACCGAAGATGCAAGTCCTGCTTTTACTGGGTTCCGATAAACATATTTTAAACAGTGCTGATAAGAGACAGAGCCACGAATGAGCGACCACTTATACGGCCCCCCAAATACATGATTGCTCCTCCCAATGGTCCGATTAACGGACTTACTTATTTCTCGCAGGAATTGGTTCATTAGCTCTCCTAAGTTACCAAGAGGAGTGGTCAGCAAAAAATGAAAGTGATTCGACATTAAAACCAAGGCATGGATTTTAGCTCCGTAATCCTCAGTGATTTCCTTGCTGTATCTAAAGAAGATATTCCAAACTTGATCCTGAGGAAGGAAATACCATTCGCGATTATTGGTCCGGGCCCATACATGGTAAGGATGAAAATTATCTCTGACTAAGTTCTTTCTACCCATAATGGATTGCTATGGATAGCAAGTCTCAAACCAGATTGGAGGCGACGCTTCCTACACGAAGGTAGGCCGTACCTTTTTGTGTTAGGCGTTGGCGCCTAGGTGGCGAGTGCCGCGAGTGAGGCCGACTCTGTCGTGCCATTCATCGGGACAGGCAATGATCTTTCGTTCGCGAATGTCGAAAAGGGCTAGTGTCACCAGACCGATGCTCGCTAGTTGGTTGGACTCGCCGAACAGTTTTTGATCGAGCTTCACAAGCTTCTTCTGATACTCCACCACTTCGGATTCCACACGGACCCTTTCATGGAGTTTTACCTCTTTGCGAAACCGGACAAAAAAATCGATAACGATGAGCCCCTTTTTCTCTTCTTCCGACCAGACTCTGCCAAATCCCGCTTCATCGCCCAACTTCCAGCGAGCGTTCTCGAAAAACTGCACGTAGTGAACATTGTTGAGGTGGCCGAATACATCAATTTGATCCTCTTTGACCACATCTTCGTAAATAAACTTTTTTCCCACGCGGCATCTCCAGTAGGCTTGGGTTCAATATCCAGTAAACCGTTGCAGGGGGGTATACCCCGATTTTACCGGGATTGCCACTGGCTTCGGTCGCCCTAAGGCGACGATATCTATTTTTGGGATTTCCAGGGGTTATGGCTTAGACGCTGCCACATCCAAATCTTACCAATCAATCGCCTCTTGTGCCTGTCGCCCTTTCAGCTACACTGCGGCCCCAATGAATAAGCCGAAGTTAACCGTCCAGACAACGACCCTGTGGGAATATCCTTCTCAACACTACGGTCCGAAAATGCAGGGGGATAAAGAGTATAAAGGTGCCACCCCTTCTTACGTGATCTGGAATCTCTTGGAACGCTATACGAGAGAAAACGACATCGTCTTGGACCCCATGTGTGGCGGTGGAACGACCCTTGATGTTTGCAAAGACATGAAGCGTCAAGGGATGGGCTTTGATCTGGTGCCTTATCGCGATGACATTAAGCAGTCGGACGCTCGCGCGATTCCCCTAAAAAAGGACACGGTAGACTTTGTCTTTATCGATCCCCCCTACTCCACTCACATCGAATATTCGGATCACACCAAATGCATCGGAAAACTTGATTCGAAAACACCCGCTTATTTTGAAGCGATGGAGAAGGTGCTTAGTGAGTGCTACCGGGTCCTCAAAGATCGCAGATATATGGCCCTTTATGTCTCGGACTCTTTTAAAAAGGGACAGCCGTTCTCGGCCTTGGGATTTGAACTCTTTGCACTGATGAAAAAGCAGTTTAAGCCCGTGGATATTATCTGTGTGGTCCGACACAATAGAACACTAAAGCGTAATCACTGGCATACGGCAGCCCTTGAAGGGAACTATTTCTTAAGAGGCTTTAATTATCTTTTAATCTTTAAGAAGGAAAAATCGGTTAGTGCGGGACCGGCCACTCGCGAGCGTGAATAAGAGCACCGTTTTCCTCTTCCGTTCGATTCCAAAAGCGGGTTGTGCGAAGAAAAACGTGCAGGGCCTGCGCGTCTTCTTTCGAAGGCCTCGCGTCCCTATCGAGTCGATCAAGGAAGCTTGTAAGTTGACTGGGGTCTTTACCTTCTTCCTCGATTAATTGACCATACAGGCGGAGTGTCGGAGCCAGTTTTTTTATTTCTTTAGCAACTTGATCTCTGGCATTCGCATTATCCGCATAACCATCTAGCTGCATCATGAACGCCGTCACCGCAGGATCTATAGCGTCATGCCGAACGTTATCGGTGATAGGAGAGCGGAGTCTTGGATCTAAATGCTGAAGTTGAGCGTGAGTATAAATTTCGACCGGTTTAGGTCCGATAAGCTCCGGGGCCACCTGTTTTAATATTCTTACAAATTCCTGACCGTTCGAAGAAATCCCCATCTCGTGACCAAAGCCACTGGTATCGACAATTTTGACCAGCTTATCGTGAGCATCGAATTCTGCTTCCCCCAAATAAATCTGTCTCTTTATCGTTCCCACTTCTTCGCCTACGTAATGATCCATTTGCCGGTGGCCCGCTCCCGAAATATAAGGCGTATCCGTCATCACGTATTTTCCTCGAATCGTTTCGGCAAAAGAAATGAGACGACGATAATGGCCCGGAGGCAATTCGCTGGATAAGTTTACTCCCCGGCACATTTCAGCGAAGGCCACCAACGCGTCATCACCTGCAGTCCGGGAGGGTGTTGGATCATCCGAATCAGCAAAGCCGATAGCCGAGGCAAGAAAAAGCAAAATTACGACGATTCGGATACCCATTTTTATCCATTTTACACGACAAAGCACGTTCGTGCCCCCCTAGCGAAATTTGTCATTCTTATCCCCTCTAACTAGTCGATATGAGCCTGAAATCAGAGGCATAGTTCTTGCTTTGCTTCCCCCAAGGTCGCTTCTGGACCCGACACTCACTATGAGGAAGTTCTTTTACAGACTGGTTTTGGTCACTACCGTCCTTTTTTCGGCACTGGGCTGCGAACACACGCCCCGCCTTCCCGAGACCACTTTTTTATCGAATAAAGGGGACCGCTATGCCATCACCATCCGTTTTCGAAAACATACCGCCCAGAATGATATCTTCACGGGCTTTGGTCCGATGGATCTTCGCAAGATATACGATTCCCAAAATCCTAATCTCCTAGGCGATGGTTCGACCATTTGTCTAGTAGAAGCCTTCGACAATAAACAATCGCTCGCCGATTCCCAAGTCTATGCGACCCGATTCGATCTTCCGACGCCTAACGTAAATCTGGTCGAAGTCACAGGTTCCGCGAAGCAAGATACCGTGGGCTGGCACGCGGAGACTACTCTCGATATCGACATGGTGATGGCGATAGCCCCGCACGCCAAGATTATCGTTTTAGAAGCCGAAGACGATGCCGAGTCTTCCATGCAAACCGCGATTGCGGCAGTTCCCAAGCAAGGTTGCGATGTCGTCTCCATGAGCTTTGGAGGGCCCGCTGCCTTTAACGAAGCCCAAACCCAAAATCTTTACGAAATTCCTGGAGTCGCGTTTTTTGCTTCTTCGGGCGATTTTAGCGGAGTTCCCGAATACCCATCGCTCCAACCCGGTGTAGTCGCCGTGGGGGGAACCACCATTAAGATCGACGGAGACGAGATTTCTGAAACCATATGGAATGACGCTTCGGGAAGTGGAAGCGGTGAAGGAGTAGGAATCAGCGATCTGTTTGCGCTGCCGTCCTATCAGGCGGGCTTTAATCCTAGGCCTTTCAAACAGTCGCCCGAAGTGACCGCCGTGGCGGATCCCAATACCGGTGTCGCTGTCTATAACGATGGCAAATGGGATGTCGTTGGCGGAACCAGTGCGGCTTCCCCTATCTGGGCCGCTGTCACAGCCCTCGTCTACCAATCTCGTCGCCAAAACCAGTTGCCCGTGATTGAAGATTTTCACCAGGCAATTTATTTGGGGCTAGCGAGCAAGGAAGACTCTACTTTTCGTGATGTCGTCTCAGGATGCATCGAGAAAACGTGTGCGAGTCCCGGTTATGATGCGGTTTCGGGTTTCGGAAGCCCTATCACTCAAGCCATCGTGAGCTACCTCGAGTAGCCCCGATGCCAAAGGGACGACCCTCATGACTCCGTTTCCCCCGGTTCCCGGCCCGCAACACCTCTCTCGAGGTGACGGCGACTTAAACTATCGTCCGGCGGCACTCTTCAAGAGCAGCCGGAAGTAGCCCCACAGCTTAAGCATCTAAGACAAGTGCCACCTCGAACCATCATGAACTGACCGCACTCGCTACAAGGATCTCCCTCATAACCGCGAACGCGGGCTAATTTCGAGGCTAATGCATTGTCATCCGACCACTCTTCTTGGGTCAGAGCCATATCGGTCCCGGGGCCGGCACTACTCGCGTGGACTTGAGCAGATGGGGCATGGCTCGATACCGTCTGCATTGCGCCTGCTCCGCCGCCTGCGGAAACGCTAGCTCCGGCTCCGGCTCCGGACGGGGACGAAAGATAAGCCGCCGACTCGCGCTGGGTCGGCAATTTTTCTTTCGGTGGAATATGAACCAGATCGGTGCGGCCTAGATAATTGAGAGCCAGATCTCTGAAAATAAAGTCGATGATCGACGAACAGAACTTAATGCTATCGTGATCCGCGACATGGCCATTGGGCTCGAATCGGAACATATGGAACTTTGTGACGAAGTCTTCCAGTGGAACTCCGTACTGAAGGCCCAAGGACACTGAGATCGCAAACGCGTTCATGAGACTTCGGTAAGCAGCGCCCTCTTTATAGATGTCGATAAAGATTTCGCCGAGTCCTCCATCTTCATACTCTCCGGTTCGTAGATACACTCTTTGTCCGCCAATAGTCGCTTTCACCGTATAGCCGAAGCGCCTTTTCGGTAGCTCTCGTCGAATCGCACGACGGGCCAAGGCTTTGGCAACCTCTTGAACGTCAGGTTCCCTTCGGGTATTGGTCGACTCTTCCGCACCGTCTTCCAGAGTGGCAAACAACTCACTGGCGACCGTAGCATTTAGCGGCTGGCTTAGCTTCGAACCATCGCGATAGATGGAGATAGCTTTTACCATCTTCTTCCAAGCGCTAAAGTAAGCATGCTGCACCTCTTCGATGGAAGCTTCGGCAGGCATATTAATGGTCTTACTGATAGCTCCCGTAATGAAAGGTTGAGATGCCGACAACATATCTATGTGGGTTCGATAGTCGAGAAATCTGGTTCCGTACTTACCGCACTTATTGGCGCAGTCGAAGATCGGATAGTGCTCAAGCTTCAGATAAGGGGCACCTTCTAGCGTCATCTTGCCGCAGGCAAAATGGTTTGCGTCCAAGATCTCTTCTTGAGTAAAGCCCAGACTGCGAAGCATATCGAAATCACTGTCATGGAGCTCTTCATCGGTCAGGCCCAACACTTCTTTGCAAAACTCTTCGCCTAAAGAATATTGGTTAAAGACAAAGCCAAGCTCAAAGGCACCCGGAAGCTCACTATCGATGCGGCTAAGCACGTCTTCGGTGAATCCTTTCTCCATCAACGTTTTGTAGTTAATGTGTGGGGCATTGCGAAGCGTTCCGTGACCGATACAGTAGGCCACGATCTCGTCCACTTCATTGGGTTTGTAATTTAAGTTCGTAAGCGCTCTAGGAACCGACTGGTTAATGATACGAAAGTATCCTCCGCCGGCCAGCTTTTTAAACTTCACTAGCGCAAAGTCGGGTTCAATGCCGGTGGTATCGCAATCCATCAGAAGACCAATAGTGCCCGTGGGGGCGATTACCGTCGTCTGGGCATTTCGATAGCCGTACTTTTCTCCCAAGGCCAAAGCCCTATCCCAAGCGGAACGTGCTGACTTTAAGAGATCCTCGGGGCAATCTTTTTCGCTGATCCCCGTCGGAACAATACTTAAGCCCTCATATTCGGACTCACGTCGGTTATGAGCGGCTCTTCGATGATTTCGAATCACTCTGAGCATGTGCTCGCGATTTTCAGAATATTTCGGGAACGGCTTTAACTCTTTCGCCATTTCCGCCGAAGTGGCATACGACTCGCCGGTCATCATTGCAGTGATAGCTCCGCAAACTGAGAGCGCTTTGGGACTGCCGTAGGGAATTCCCATCGACATCAAAAGCGCTCCTAAGTTGGCGTAGCCCAATCCCAAAGTCCGATACTCATAGCTTTTTTGAGCTATCGAGCGACTTGGAAACTGAGCCATCAACACACTAATCTCAAGAACGATGGTCCAAAGCCTGCACGCGTGTAGAAAATCATCCACCCGCAAATTCCCAGTCTCGTCGTCATAGAACTTAAGCAGATTGATACTGGCCAAATTACAAGCCGTATCATCTAAGAACATATATTCGGAGCAAGGATTCGAAGCGTTAATGCGGCCGCCTTCGGGACAGGTGTGCCACTCGTTGATCGTGGTGTCACACTGCACTCCGGGATCGGCACACGCCCAAGCAGCATAGCTGACTTGATCCCACAGATCTCTGGCCGGGATCTCCCGACACACCTTTCCGTTGGTCCGCCACTTTAGCCCCCAGGTCTCGTTCTTTTCCACCTTCTCAAAGAACTCGTTGGGAATGCGCACGGAGTTATTGGAATTTTGTCCGCTGACGGTCAGATAGGCTTCGTTCTGCCAGTCGACGTCAAATAACGGAAAATCGAGCTTCTTTCTCCCCATCTGGGCTTGCTGCATCACTTTGGTGATGTAGGTATCGGGGATGGCAGCGGCCCGGGCCGCGAGCAAAGCGGCTTTGAGCTGTCGGTTTTTCTGAGGATCGAGTTCAACAACACCGTCTTCGTCGAAACAAGCGTCTAAGATCGCTTTCAGTTTGGTGCGGTGAAGCTTAGAGCCGGCGACCAGGGCTGAAACTTTCTGTTCCTCTAATACTTTCCAATTAATGAAACCTTCGATCTCAGGATGATCGAGATCCAGGCAGACCATCTTGGCGGCGCGTCTTGTCGTTCCCCCGCTCTTGATCACCCCCGCGGCCCTATCTCCTACTTTCAGGAACGACATGAGTCCACTGGAGCGGCCACCACCGCTTAACGGTTCTCCTTCACCGCGCAAATGGCTGAAATTCGTTCCGGTTCCCGAACCATATTTAAAAAGCCTCGCTTCACGAACCCACAGGTCCATGATGCCATTGTCGTTAACCAAGTCGTCGGTAACGCTTTGGATGAAGCACGCGTGTGGTTGTGGGTGCTCGTAGGCGCTGTCAGAGGCTTTTAATTCTGCTGTCTTGGGATCGACATAATAGTGTCCCTGTGCCGGTCCGTTAATTCCATAAGCGTAATAGAGGCCTGTGTTAAACCATTGCGGACTATTCGGAGCCGCCATCTGGTGTGAGAGCATGTAGCAAACTTCGTCGTAGAAGGTGTTAGCATCTTCGTCACTAGAGAAGTAGCCATGACGCTTTCCCCAATCCGTCCAGCAACCCGCGAGGCGGTGAAAAACCTGACGCGAGTCATTTTCTCCGGTGGTGCCTCCCTCTTCTTTGGGAACTCCGGTTTTTCGAAAATATTTCTGCGCCAAAATATCGGTCGCCACTTGCGACCACTCTTTAGGAACGAGAACGTTGTCCTGACTAAAAACGACTCTACCGTCCGGCTCTCGAATCTCCGATTTACGAACTTCAAAAGACTGGTCCGAATAAGGAGTACTAAGATTTTTTGTAAAACGACGAGGAATTTGCATTTAGCCCCTCCTAGATGCCAATTTAGTTTCAAAAACTGTCTTTTTGAGGCGACGAATCCCTTCGGATTCATCGTCTACTTGCGACGCTCCGCAATACTAGAGAATAAAATGTCCTGCCCATAGTTAAGGCGTGACGACTATCCTACATCTGCTACCGCGATCCAACCCCTAGCAAGAGTACAAAAACCTCTTGAAGGAGAGGGCCGTTAAGTAGAACCAGAATAGGATCTCTCTATCGTTGTGCTTAATAGTTTAGCGACAGAGCCTTGGCTTGCCGTCTGTGAATTTCCGATTTCAGTGGCTTGAACCACTATCTATCGAAAATGCTTCGTGAATTGTCAAACCGTTCAAAAAAACGTATCTTCATCACGCGACACATTCACCGCCGGGTCACTGGCCGCTGGCAACTTTCGCAATTGCAACGTAAACAAAAATATATCATGTGCACTACAAATAATGTCAATCAACGGTCCCAAGAAAATCCTAGTCAAAACCTAAAATAGGGAGGGAGCGTGCGTTAGATCGTTGAAGATCTTGAGGTTTCACTGAACACTTTTGATCTCACCGAAAAACTCTCGACGGAGCCCCTCGGGAAACGCCTGATTCAACCGCATTCCCGCCAGTTGTTACCCCACCCCACATCCACCTTTAACGGCACCTGGGTAGAAAGAGCTTGCTCCATGCACTCTCGAAGAGCCGCTTCCGCTTTGGTTCTCTCACCTTCCGCGACCTCTAACACTAATTCGTCATGAACCTGTAAAATCATCTTCGATTTAAGCCCTTCCGCTCGCAACCGTTGGTGCAAGCGGACCATAGCGATCTTAATCATGTCCGCAGCCGTCCCTTGAAGGGGTGCATTGATAGCCGCGCGCTCAGCCATCTCTCTTCGCATCCGGTTCTGAGAGGTAATTTCAGGAAGGTAACGCCGACGCCCCAGTAAAGTCGTCGCATAACCTTTCTCGCGGGCGGTCTCGGCAAGCCCCGTGAGAAAGCTGCGAATTCCCGAGTACTTCTCAAAATAGGTACCTATGAAAGCTTTTGCCTCTTTGGGAGTAATGCCTAACTGCTGGGAAAGGCCGAAAGGAGTCTGACCGTAAATGACTCCAAAGTTAATGGTCTTAGCGACTTTGCGCTTGTCCGAACTCACCGGATCATTGCCCTGGATGCCGAAAATAAGTCGGGCCGTCACTTCATGAATATCTTCGTCTTTTTGAAAAGCGTTCACTAAGGCCTTGTCTTTACTCATCTCGGCTAAGAGCCTTAGCTCCACCTGCGAATAATCCGCTGAAAGTAGTGTGGAGCCCGGCGAAGCGACAAATACCGCACGGATGTCGTAACGAGGATCGCTCGACGCCGGAATATTCTGCAAATTGGGGTTCGAGCTAGAAAGTCTTCCCGTTGCGGTCACCGTTTGGTTGTAGCTAGTGTGTACCCGGTGGGTCTGTGAGTGAATCTGGCCTAAAAGTCCGTCCACATAAGTTGACTTAAGCTTTCCATATTCACGTGATTTTAAAATCCAACTGCAGATGGGATGTTTATCGCAAAGAGCTATCAAAACACTTTCGTCGGTCGAAATCCCCGTCTTGGTCCGCCGGATAACCGGAAGTTTTAATTTCTCAAACAAGATGGTCGAAAGCTGTTTGGGGGAATTGATATTGACCGGCTCTCCGGCCAGCTCATGAATCTTCTCTTGGACCGAATCGATCTCTTTTTCAAGACTTAAGGACATCTCCTTGAGGGCTGACTCGTCAATCAAAACTCCCCGGTATTCCATATCGCCCAGCACTTCGATCAGCGGTATCTCCACGTCGGTATAAAGCTTCGACATGTGATGTCCCTCGACTTCAGGAAGCAGTTTGTGATGCAAACGTAGCGTGACATCCACATCCTCTCCGGAATAATCGGTGGCCTTTTCCACGGTAACTTCCGAAAAGGAAATCTGCAGTTTTCCTTTTCCGGTCACATCCTCATAGGTAATGTTTTGATGACCCAAATAACGAAACGCAAGACTATCTAAGTTATGCGGCTGATCGGGATCAATGAGGTAACTCGCCAGCAAGGTATCCGAAGCGATCCCTTGAAGATCGACTCCCCACCGCCTTAGGATCTGCCAGTCATATTTTAGGTGCTGACCTACCTTGGGAATCTTTGGGTCTTCCAACAGAGGCTTCAAAAGGGTTCTAGCTTCGACCTCGTCAATCTGCCCTTCGATGCGTTCCGAAGGATGCCCCAAGGCATGATGGCCCAGGGGAATATAATAGGCCTCCCCTTCGCGACCGGTTAGCGAAATGCCCACTACCGAAGCATCATGAATGGCCAAAGACGTCGTCTCCGTATCCACCGAAACGATCGGAGCTTTCTTTAAATTTTCTACCACTTCAAGGAGTCGATGCGGGGTGGAAACGGTTTCATACTTCCCTTTTTGGTAAGCCGTCTCCTCGGTCTTCAAAGAAAACCGTTTGATGAGTCCTTGAAACTCGAACTCTTCACAGAAAGCCCGCAACTTTTCGTTAATAGGACCTTGGTAGTTAAGATCGTTCCATTTGAAATCTAGAGGAATATCGGTCCTCACCGTCGCCAACTCTCGGCTTAGATAGGCGATGTCTTTTTCAGCGATCAAAGTCTCCCGCCGCTTCTGCTGCTTAATTTCCTCAATACGAGAGTACAGACCGTCCAAAGAACCATAGGTACGAATCAATTCAGAGGCGGTCTTTTCTCCGATGCCATTGACTCCCGGAATATTGTCCGAGCTGTCTCCCATAAGTGCCAAGAAATCTACGATCTGCTCGGGCTTAACCCCAAATTTCTCGACAACTCCCGCCGTATCCACCCGCTTGTCTTTCATGGTGTCAAACAGGGTCACGTTATCATCTACGAGCTGCATGAGATCTTTGTCGCCCGTAATAATCTCGACGCGAAAACCTCCTGCAACCGCCTGGCGGGCGAACGTTCCTATCACATCGTCCGCTTCAAAACCGCCTAGTTCAAATCGCTTGATACCAAAACAGTCGACACTACGAAGGATATGGGGAATCTGCTTTACCAAGTCTTCAGGCGGAGCCTCTCGATTGGCTTTATATTCCGCGTAGCGCTCTTTGCGAAAACTGGGGCGGGCGGTGTCGAAGGCAATGGCAAGCTTCGTGGGTTTTTCCACTTCAAGGACTCTGGCCAACATGTTGATGAATCCGTAGATGGCATTGGTCGGAAACCCTTTGGAAGTCGTTAGTCTCTGAATGGCAAAGAAAGCCCGAAAGAAATATCCGCTGCCATCGATGATAATAATCTTTTCACGATCCATTTGGCCGGCAGTATAGGACAAGCTCGTCTCACCGTCGAGGGGCTAGCGAAACGTCTTGTTCGTTAAAAAGACAAAGGGCCACACAAAAAGTTTGACGCGCCACACAGCTGTGTTATTTCGATTGAATATCGTTTGAAAAATTTGGGTGCAATGGGTGTTGGGGGGATTTAGTGGCAAAGCCATCTGTTTGTAAGACTGCGATCATCGTAATGGGTTTTACGGTTCTAACGGCCGCCAGTTGGGCCGCTTCCAGAGACGAACTTCCTAAAGATATTGAAATCACCATTGAGGGATTCGAAGCAAGACACGAAGAGAATCCCAACAACCCTAGTGAGCCCTTGGAGTCCATCCATCACAACATGCCAACACCTGGGGTCTTAAGCTTTTCCCCCGGCAGGCGCACCCCAGGTGAAAACGCGACCAAAGCTCGAGTCTCTGTGACTTGGGAAATCCAGGGAAGCCTCTTTTTAGCCAAGCTCGGCGAACATTCTCTGTATCCCTTTTTGAATTACCTTAACGTCGCCCCTTCCAAGCATCCATGG
The DNA here is from genome assembly GCA_963778115.1 of uncultured delta proteobacterium. GTDB lineage: Bacteria > Bdellovibrionota > FAC87 > UBA2466 > UBA2466 > JBBQIT01. Next base: position 543,353 of record CAVZSV010000006.1, on the reverse strand, counting down.
GTTCTCATTGATGCCGGAGACGGAACATGGCAGATCGCCCAAAACCATGGAATGCGCATGAATAGTAACCCCGGGGCGACTCGCCTTTTTCAGGCTTTCGATGTCCAAGACATCGAAGAAGCTTCTCTAGATATCCCCAAATTTGCGTTGGGGCGTTCCCACCGCGCTGAAGTCACGTTGGGACGCATCGCAACCGAAGTCATGCCTATTCCCGAGGACTTAGGAATGCTCCCCGAACACGCCGCCGATCAGACTTTTTTTGTCGGCACGGAAGGCAGAACTCCCCTGTCTGTCATCGTTCTGGGATATCAGCTTATTGACAAGAACCAAGAGAAGCTGGACCCCCACGCCATGCAACTTCGTGGCTTCGAGCACGGATCCCAAGCTGCCTGGATTGTTCCTCGTGTCTATTTGGAAAATCCTGAAGTCTTAAACTTCCCCATCTACCGAATCTCTGCACGGCTCTTACATTACTCAGACTCCATGACGGCTAAAAATCTACAAAATTCTCCAAACCAATTTCCCATGAAAATGTCTGAACGCTGGCTGCAATTTTTTTACGAATATTCCGCGAATGTGGGAGAGCTAGGAGCGTTTAGTTCTGCGAAACAGATGATGGACGCCAAGATGAATGCTATTTTCGCGGCCATCAAAGGCCAAGATTTCTTAGATCACACCCTTCAGAGCCCAGGGGGAATTCCCTTATCTTGCTCCCGAGAGATAGTAAAACGCGACAACGACTAAAATCTAGCGAGCGGTCTTTGCGGGTTCTACCCCACTGCCCGCCCCCACCGGATAAGTCACGCTGGCCGGCGGTTGTGGTTTTATGTCCACCGGTTGCGTTACGGCCGGGCGATTATTAAGAAACGGAACATAATGTGTCCACGTATCTGCGGTATGGTACAAAAGCCACGACGACAAACCGATAGCTCCAGCGGCGACAGTTGCCCACAACCACTTCTTACTCTTGCTCGCTTCCCACGTCCGATTCACAAAATCCACCGTACTTCCCCACAGGGTCGTCTGATTATCAAACCCATCTCGCAAATCTTGCGCACGCCCCGCCAACTGCTGCAATCGGCCGACTAAAATCCAAACACGCAGGCCATTAAGGACAGGCATCTCACTATACATGTCAATGAGACGAGCTAGCGTAGGAGCTTCGCTCATCATATGATGGACCAGAGTGATGGCGGCATCGCGCGCAGCGAAATCATAAGTCGGGGGTGTCGGTTTTCCCGCTTCGGCATCCGCAACCGATCGCGTAAAAGGGACTCCATCGTCTTGCGCCATGACCGATTCCATCGCAAGCAAGACGGTGAGGGTTCTTCTCATCAGCGCCTGAATTTCGCGATTATAGATCTTATAAATCTTTTTCACTTCCGCTGTTTGATTGGGAAGAGGCTCTTGATCGGTCGTTTGTTCTCTTTCGGTGATAACTTGTCCGTTGAAGATTCGCCTGGCCAGAGAATCCAATTCATATAACTCTTCATAGAGAGTTCTTGGTTTAACCGCAACCGGTGGTGAACCCGCGGCAACCGTTGTGGGAGCTGTAGGCACTTCTGGAAGTGGCGCATATTTTATTTTCGCTTTTTCCAAGTCGTGCTGCGCTTTGGCCAACGCTATTTTAAGATCGGCGTCGTCGGGATTAAACCTAAATTTGAGTTCCGCTAATTTCAGATCTCGTTCTGCCCACTCAATCACTTCACTACGATGCACCTCTTTGTATTTGGCTTCGTTCGCCAGAAAAGCCGCTAGCCTCTCAGCGATGGCCTGCGGTAATTTTTCGCTAAGAGGTCGAACTCGAGGAAGTCCGGAGCCACTGGTGGTTTTTCCCTTCAAGGCGTCACTCGAGCCATCATCGTCGATGAGCCCCACCAAAAACTCAAACCCTCTAACCGGCATCGACTGGGCAGCTCCCGGGATTTTATTTAAATCACCGACCAGGCTTTGAGCCCCCCGTTTATATTTAGCCTCCACGATCGCAGCTTGCCGCGCTCCTAGGCGAGCGCGAATAGCCTCTGTCTGAGCCACCATTTCATAGAGGGCAGCGCCCAGTGCAAAATCGGTGTCCATATACTCTTTACGTAGCACGAGATTCATCACCGGATCGTGCATCCGAACATCATCAATATATTTCCTGATAATTTGATTGGGCGAGAGACATTTAAGATCGAGCCACTCGTCGATATTGGTCATTAATATCTGTTTTCGACACAGTAGCTGAGCCCCTAGCTGAACCCAAAGGCGGTGCTTGGTGTTAAGGTCTTGAATCCAGCTCTGTCGTAGGAAATTACTGTATTCGTCTTCGGTAAAACCGTCTGAATGGCCGTAGCCCGATACTAACATGAGGGCCGCGACTTGAGCGGGATAGCTGCGTCCCCAACGTTCGCGGGCCGCCACCAATCGACCTTCGCACTCCAGCATGTCATTAAAGATTCTTGCCACCACGGTCTTTACCGCCAGCGGTAATCTGTCGTCATTGGGCTCAAGCAGTTTAAAAAGTTCAGTTACGATGTCCTCGGGAAGGGGGTTCGTGCGATTGCTAATCGTATACGCGTCCAACGTTTGAATAACACGATAAACTCCGTCGTTAACGTTAGGATACGCATGTGCCGCTCCTGTCTGAATGTCGCGAAACTTTTGCTCTTCGGAAACCGGAGTGACTAGCTTTACTTTATCTTCCAACACGGCTGAAGCGAGAGCATAAAAAAGCTTGTTCTGATAAATGTCGAGTTCAGCTTGTTCATTCAACGTGACCGCGTAATCATCATTGAGCGATTTTTCAATAATGGTAAAAAACGGACGCAAAATTCCGGCAGTTCCCGACATGGCACTATTCCCACGGACCTCATTAAAAGCCTGTCCCAATAGGACGACACTTTCCGGGTGGTAGGGCTCGTTAAATTTTTTTTCGTATTCTTGCTTGTAAAGCTGCAAGCGCGCTCCCGCTTCGATCAGCTCTTCTCTTTGAGCGGCCTTTTCCCCATAAAGCAATTTTCTTAGCCCTTGCGGAATGGGTTGAACCGAAAGCGAGTGAGCCCGGGTGATGAGCATTCGGGATTTCATCTCTTCGCTAGGGGTAGAAGGATTTGGCGGAGAAGCCGTTTCGTAACGAGGGCCGTACATCTTTGCCCAAAGGGCTGAGTGAAACTCTCTGGCGTGTTCGACTACCTCACGGCGTTGAAAGGTCCAATCAGGATAACCTAAGTCTTGGGCGGCCTGCACTGAAGGGTTTTCAGGAGACGTCTCGATGTATTGTTGTAAAAGCGCGTCTCGCTCTGGAGTCTGCGGTTTGATAGCCACTGCAGTGATGGCCATCTTCATGATTAAAATGCCGCATGCGGTAGGAATGATGCAGGCTTTATTGCCGGAAGCGTCTGGCTTAGTCAACGAAGTGACTTCGGGATTGGAGTCTCCCATCGGCGAAGTGTTAATCGCTTCGTGAAAATCGGGCAGATTTCCCAACGGATGACTCTCTTTGCCGGACGGCGTATCTCCCGTGGAATTTGAATTTTCTTGCGCAACGCTTTTCGGAGAAAAGGCTGTGGCGAAAATCGCGAAAATAAAAAAGTACGAAATAACCCCAAGACCCCGGCCCAAGCCAAATTTTATTCTCATAAGCTCGGCGATATAACAGCCAGAGCGCATCAAGTCAATTTGAGCAAATTCAGTTATTTACATTAATATTTCGGAGCACTTGCCGAACCCCTTCCCGGCAACGACACTAAGCACCGGGGGAATGATGAAACTAAATCTATTTCTTTTATTCGCAACGGCATTAGCAAACACAGCTTTGGCTTTGACCCACCATCGAACCTTAAAGGGTGCGGTGGATCTGGCCCAGGAGGCCTCCGTCCCCGATCCTGCGGACCAAGAGGTCTGCTTTTCTCCCAAAGAGCCCTGCGATATCAAATTGGAAAAATTTATCCGCAGTGCTCAAAAATCTCTCGATATCGCGATCTATGACCTGACCCATCCCAAGATCGCTCACGAGATCTTAGTAGCATCGAAACGAATTCCGGTCAGGGTCTTGGTCGATAGGCGACAGACCAAAGAGCCTCACTCTTTGGTCTCTGTTTTAGTGAGTGGAGGAGTGAAGGTCCGTTACGGAACCCAGCGAGGGATCATGCACAATAAATTTGCTCTAGTGGATGGAGCCCGTGTCGAGACCGGATCTTTTAACTACACCGATGGCGCCACCTTTAAGAACAACGAGAATCAGATCTATCTTTTTAATCCTGAGATCGCTAAAAAGTACGCCATGCATTTCACTACGATTTGGGAGGAGGGCAAGCCTTTCTCCTCTGATCTCACTTCTACGCTAACTTCTGGCTCGAGGAGTCAATGAACTTTTGGCTCGGTGTCTCGGCCATCGTTTTTGCCCTTAAAGGAATCGGCGGAAGTTTTCATTCGACGATCACTCGAGTTGGGCTGGTCACCTACCACGGCCCAATCGTGGGATCCCTCATCTGCCTGCTTCTGTTAGCCTTTTTTCTCACTTACGGAACTAACAAAGACGGCCCTGCGCTTTCCGCGACACCGCCCAAGAAAAACCGATGGCTAGCTTTTGTCGTTGTCTATTTTTCGATAGTAACGCTATCGATTTCAATAAGAGCAAGGATTATTCACCATGTTCCTATCGACGTCAGACAGGCCGACATGTTGCCGCTGGTGACAGCAGGATTGGAACAAGTAAAGCAAGGTCATAATCCCTACCGCCCTTACGATCTCAGCCCTTCTAACCATCAAGCGGGGTATTACCTTCCCTGCCTATGGCTGCCTTATCTGCCCTTCTCTTTCCTAGGTCTCGATATCCGTTGGGCCAATGTCTTAGCCCATCTTATTTTTTATCTCGTCCTCTTCGATCTCTTTCGTAGGCGAAAGATTTACTACTGGTCATTTGAAGTGAGCGCTTTTTTTCTAGTGGGCTTGATTGCAATGCACGCCTTTTCGAAAATGGCCGTGAGTTACGTAACGGGTGTTCACACGGCGGGCTATGAGATATTTTTAAGCCTCTTTGTATGGTGTGTGGCCACTCGTAGGGCTAGTCTCGCAAGTGTAGTCGTCCCCTTTCTCATGCTATCGCGCGAGATTGCAGTACTGCTTGTTATCCCTTATGCGGGTTATCTGCTGAAATGGGATAGGCGGCAGTTTTTCCGCTCATTAGCAACCGTCCTAGGCATCCTTTGCCTGTTACTGGTTCCCTTCTTAATGGCGTCCGGGAGGGATGTCTTTGCGGCTTATCGCTTTTATTCCCACCACGCCGTGTCCACCCCATGGCAGGACATGATGAAATACTACAGTCTTTGCGGCCCTCTCAAACGGGCGGGCCTTTTGTCGCTTCAACTTCCGCTGCAGGCCGTGGGGCTTTTGCTATCCGCGATTACTATCGTAAGAACGCCACACCTGTCGGCGCTCCAATCGCTTTCGTTAGGAGGAGTCACCTTAGTTACCTTTCTCCTTTTTGTCTCTTCCCTGTGGTCCTATGTCTTTTTTGAGCCTTTGATGCTCGTCTATTTCTTACTCTTTGCGCAAGCCCAAGTGCCCAAAAGTGGGCCCAAAAGAGCCTAGACAGTTAACAGCCCGCCCCTTATCCTCACCTCGATTTTGAAACAGCAAGAGGAGCTTTCATGGAATACCGTCAATTAGGAGGTTCGGGCTTAAAGGTTCCCGCATTTAGTTTTGGAACCGGGACGTTTGGGGGTAACAACGATTTTTTTAAGGCCTGGGGCGGAAGTGGCGTCGATGAAGCGTCACGAATAGTCGATATTTGCCTGGAAGCCGGGGTTTCGATGTTCGATTCCGCCGATATCTATTCCGATGGACTCGCCGAAGAGATCTTGGGCAAAGCCATCAAAGGCAAACGCGATAAAGTACTCATCTCCACCAAAGGGACTTTTCGCTCGGGCAAAGGGGCTAACGAGGTGGGTTCCTCCCGTTTTCATCTCATCAACGCGGTGGAAGGTAGCTTGAAGCGGCTGGGAACTGATTATATCGATCTTTATCAACTCCACGGCTTTGACGCCACCACACCCGTCGAAGAGACGCTTAGCACGCTCCATGATCTCGTCCGCGCGGGAAAGATCCGTTATATCGGTTGCTCGAATTTCTCCGGCTGGCATCTGATGAAATCACTTTCGGTCTCCGATAAATTCGGCTGGCCCCGTTACGTCGCCCATCAAGCTTACTATTCCCTGATTGGAAGAGAGTATGAATGGGAGCTGATGGAGTTGGGGCTCGATCAAAAAGTGGGAGCTGTCGTATGGAGCCCTTTGGGTTGGGGTCGCCTCACGGGAAAAGTCCGGCGCAACCAAGCGTTGCCGGCAACCAGTCGACTCCACACCAAAATTGTCGTCGATAACGGCCCTCAGGTTTCTGACGAATACGTCTGGCGAGTCGTGGATGTCATGGATGTACTTTCCAGAGAGACCGGAAAATCCGTTCCTCAAATTGCGCTAAATTGGCTCTTGCAACGACCGACGGTGGCCAATGTCATTATAGGCGCCAGAAACGAAGAACAATTGCAGCACAATTTAGGGGCGTTGGGTTGGAATTTAACTCGCGAACAGATAAAGATGCTAGACGCGGCGAGTGCAACTCCGCTTGCCTATCCCTATTGGCATCAGCGTGGATTCGTCGAGAGAAATCCTCCTGCCGTCTAACAAGTCACAAACTTCACCGAGAAGCGTCTCTTTTGAAAAGCCCAAAGGAGATCCCAACCCCATGAAACAAAAATACCTCGCTATCGCTTTTCTTTGTGCAGTGATCCAACTAGGAGCCTTGGCCCTGGCGGCGGCGGAAGAGACGGCCGATGAAAACCCTCCCCCGGCCCAACTAGAAGTGCACTCAGTCCTTTCCGCCCCTGAAGAAGTTCAATGTTCGGTAGACGAAATTTACCGAGACTGTCCCGCCTCGGCCCCAACCTGTACCCCCGGAATCTTTAAATCCCAGGCCGCCACCCGAGACGAATGCGAGCAGAAAGTGATGAAGCTCTGTAAAGAATTGTGCGAAAACGCTCACACCGATCGTCCGGGGTCTTGCCAGTGCGGGACGGTTAGCTTCTAAATAAAAGCCCTATCGGAACCGCACCCACCGCAATCGCACGATTGCGGTGGGAAAAGCAAATCAAGCCGATATGTCACCCTCCGATCTGAAATCTTCCATTGAAGAGAAATGGTATGAAGATCATTCGCATCAGATGGGAATGGGGGCGATTCAATCCGATATTAGAGAGGCCGGCCCCTATCTTGAAGTTCAGATCGTATTTAAGAATACCGCCTTTTCTAGGGAGGGAGGTATTGGTCCCGACGCCAAGATACATAGCATTGACCTTCAACGAGATCTTTTCCGCATCGACAAAAGAACGGGCGTCATCACTCAACCTCCGACGGGAATATTGCAGACAGTGAGTCGGTAGCCGGCACGGTAGAGACCTCAAAACGATTGGCCTAAACAGACTCTCTTACTCCAATACTCCTTTACTTCGGTTTCGAGGCTACTTCGTTTGATCTAAAGTTTTGGGTAGAAATAGCCGAAAAGAACGGGGCACGGTTCGAGCAGATCGAAGAATTAGTTAACCAAGGCGCAGTCGGATTTGAGATGTTTGCAGTACGCACGCTCTTAGCTATTTGGGGAGTAGTCCTTCTTCTTGTTGTGGGATGCAGTCCTGCGGGGTCAAACTCGTCTTCTGCGGTGAGCATCTCTAGAGATATCGCTGGACTCAGCGGGAGTGCCGGCGCCACCACGGCTACACAGCTCAATAGCCCCACGATGGTTAGTTACACCGTCTTGAATACGGGGTTACAACCGATCTCCTCGTTATCAGCCTCTCTTTCTTCAGTAGCACCAGACAAAAATTCGAATCCAACAAACCCTTTTTCGGTAGCGGTGGGAACCTGCACCGGAACTATTCTTCCGCAAGCCACCTGCAACATTATCGTCAAGGTCAACGCTACGATCGTAGGAGAGCTAGATACGACGCTCACGATAAGTTACCTCGTCGGAACCCAAACGCAGACGCAAGCCATTGCTATCACGGTAGCGATCTATGCCCCTCCTCCCGCCGCGGTAATCGGTACGCCGGGAGACGGGCAAAATACCATTACCTGGACCGCTCAGCCGGGAGCGACGTCCTATAACATCTATTTTCAGAACACACCGGGCGTCACCGCTTCAAGCAATAAGGTAGAGGGAGTCAGTAGCCCTTATTTGCACACAGGTCTCACCGATGGTTTACCCTACTACTACGCGGTTACTTCGGTCACCAATGGCAACGAGAGCACTTTGTCTTCCGAATTTTCCGCAACACCCGTGGTTTCCGCCCCCACTAATATCATCGCAACCGCCGGAAGCGGACAAAACTCGATCTCGTGGAATGTCGTTACCCATGCCACTTCGTACCACCTCTATTGGAGCACGACTCCGGGGGTTACCCTTAACTCAAATAAGATTTCGCAAGTAGCCTCACCCTACGTTCATCTCTCACTCACCAATGGAACCACCTATTACTATAAAGTCAGCGCGCTTGATGCCGGCGGTGAAGGCCCATTGTCTTCCCAAGTAGCCGCGATGCCATTCGCTGGACCACCCCCCAGTGTCACAGCGATTGCCGGTGATGGATCGGTGAGTCTCGCATGGAGCCAAGCCGCAGGCGCGACGTCCTACAATATTTACTATTCGACGACGCCGACACCTACCACGAGCTCCACCAAGATAAATGTCACAACTCTTTCGGCAAAGGTGACAGGTCTGAATAACCTGACCCCTTACTTTCTTGCGGTGACGAGCATCACCGGAAACATCGAGAGCGGTCTTTCCTCGGTGGTATCCGTGACACCAGTCACCAGTCTTACGGCCCCCCTGGTCACGACAACCGCGGGAAGTAATCAGGTCACTCTTGCCTGGTCGCCCATTACGAACGCCACCTCCTACAATCTCTACTGGATGCCCACCGGCGGTAGCACGACGAAAGTCACCTCCGTCACCCCTGCTTACACGCTGACGGGGCTAACGAACGGAACCACGTATCGCTTTCAAGTCTCGGCCATCGATGCTGGCGGAGAGGGGCCCTTATCTTCCCAAGTAGCAGCAATGCCCTTCGCTCCACCACCCACTAATGTAGCCGCCGTGGCCGGTAATAGTCAGGCCACCCTATCCTGGACTGCAGCGACTGGGGCTACGAGCTACCACATCTATTATTCACTCTCTGAACCAGTGACGACTTCGAGCACCAGAGTAAGTAATGCGATCTCGGGGCAGCCGGTGACGGGGCTTACGAATTTTACGCCAACCTTTTTTGCGGTGACTAGCGTTACCAATGGAAGCGAGAGCGGCCTCTCCCCTACGGTCAGCGCTACTCCTCAGACCGTTTTAGGTGGTCCTAGCCTTACTGCGACTGCGGGAACGGGTAAGGTCACCCTTAGCTGGCCTTCAATCGATCACGCCACTTCTTACAACTTGTATTGGAGCAATTCACCTGGGGTCACGACGAGTTCCCAAAAGATTAGCGGAGTCGTTTCCCCCTACGCCAATGACTCACTCACCCCTGATAGCACGTATTACTACAGAATCTCTGCGCTTGATCCCGACGGAGAAGGAGCACTCTCATCGGAAGTGTCAGCGGTCCCCCAGGGACCCCTTAACCATTTTACCTTCTCCCAGCCCAATCATTTCTTCATAGGAATACCGACGACGGTAACCATCACCGCGGTTGATGCGGGAGGAAAGACCATAACGAACTTCGCCGGGACGGTTGCCTTCAGCTCGACAGATACGGCAGCAGTCCTCCCCCCACTTTATCGTTTTCAATCAACCGACGCCGGAGTCCATGCATTTTCGATGACCTTTACCACTCCAGGAACCCAGACGGTTACTATTGCGTCGGGGACAACCACCAACACGTCAGCCTCTTTCGTTGTAGAGTCGGCCGAAATTTCTCATATGGCAGATGTTACCAACCCCGCGAGTTGGACCTTTCTAGATGTTTCACCGAGCGGTCCCTGTGCCACGACCCCTGGCGCCAAAGGCGACGGTATCAATGACGACAGTGCTGCCATCATTTGCGCTTGGAATGCGGCGACCGCCTATTTTAAGACCCTCTATTTCCCTCCGGGAACTTATCTGTTTTCAGGCTCGGGGCCGGGTAGCACCGGTTTAGAGGTGACACAGAATACTCTGCTAAGCGAACAGACCTTCGCTAATGGGGTATTAGGAAGTCCCACGACATCCGTCGTGCATGTCCAAGGAGCAGGAAGAGATCTCTCCACTATCCTGATTAAGGGTTCTATCTATTTCATCGACTCGGCACTCACGCCACTAAGTCTGCACGTCACGGATCTTACTTTTTCGGGCGGACTAGGCGCGATACGCCTTAGCTACACTACCCCAATGACGAATGTGGGAAGTCTTCTCATCGCCAGAAATAACTTTGAAAACTACTCCCAAGCCGCCTTGACCGATAATTCCTTAGACAACCCCTACTGGCACATTTATGACAATACCTTCAACGGAGCTAACAGCGCCTCCACCATGGGAGTTACTCTTGCGGGGACCGGCGGCAATTGGGTCGAGCAGAATAATTTTTTGAATAACCGCATAGCAATCAAGGAAGCCAATGGAGGACAAAACGACTACATCACGAATAATACGTTCTCGCGCGGAAGTTCGAGTAGATTTCCCCGGACCGATATCTGGGCTATCACAACCCCAACCAACGTAACGGCAGCTCAGGCTCTGGCTAATCCCGGACTCGCATCCACCTATCCAGGTGAAGGTTTTGTAATCTCCCAAAATAATTTTACTTCGAGCGGATGGATCGCAGGAGACAATCGTTTACTTTACGCCGCCGAAGATCCCATCTCGGGAACCGAGCTCGATCGGGGAACGCGTTTTCCCAGTATGACGGGGACCACGGCCAACATCATCAAGGGCCATCTCATCACAGCCAATACCTTCCAACAGAGCGATGCTTCTTCCTTGCTTATTTCCACCACCCCATTCGTAGAAGCTTTCCGATTTGACCAAAATATAATCGAATCCACGTCCCCTACGGACCTCTTTGAGAACTTGGGTCCCTCCGTTTTGTCTAGGAACGCAACGTCTAGCTTATTTGGAGTCACTTATCTTGGTGCGATGGGAGGCAACGTATCTACGATCCCCATTTCGAACCTCACCGGATTTGGCACAACGCTGAACTCAGACACGCCCTCGATCCCGGTTATCAACGTACAAGACCTCGAACCCCCAAGCCCCACGGCATTTGTAGATCTAAGTAGCTACCGTCCGGCGCTAAATATCCTCCCCTTACCGATTCCCATTGCAAGTTTTAGCTGTCTTAGCGCCGATTCAATCGTTTTTGGCCGGTATTCTAACTGCAATCCTAACGAAGATGATACCCAAGCTTTTCAACAAGCGTGGGCCGAGGCACAAGCAAAGGGACTTCCTCTCTACATTCCTCCTGGCATCTATCGTTATACCGGCCAGACAGCCCTTACCTGCATGCCTCCAGCAGGGGCTAATGCATCGGTTCAGATCTTTGGCGCGGGCAATCACCAATCCTTAATCGAGCTTCTGAATGGAGATTATCTTGTTCAGTGTGCGGGTCCGGTACAAACCACTTTGCTTAAAGGATTTAAAATAAGTTCAGGGGCCGCGGCACCCACATGTAGCGCTACCAATAAATGCAGTTGGGCGAAAGGAATACTTAACTACACGTACCCGGGAGCTCATCCTGCTAATGGAACACATACTATTTATGACGTTGAAATGCGTAACTACTTTCAAACTGCTATCGTCACTAGCGGAACTTCCATGCCAGGATGGACCCTTGCTGAAAACTCTTTCTGGGGACAAAACCCGGTGGGATCTGGTACCGCGTCTACTTCGATGGGAGTGGCACTGTCGGGAAGCCAGCACAATGTAATCTCGCACAATCAGTTCTCTATGAATCGGATAGATCTTAAACTCAAAGCGAGCGGAGGAGCCGGCGATTTAATTTCTGCTAATTCTTTTCTAAAGATCACTACCGCCAATCCTGATAACAATCCGCGCGTTGCCCTTTGGGTAGTCCCCTCCCCTAATGCACTGGCCTCAAGCGATCCGCTAGTCGTTCGGTTTAATAAGTTTGGCGATGAGGGGATTGATGCCGGAGACTACTATGTGGTTTATGCCGACGAGCAAACGCCCGCCGTTTCGAATGGGACGGCGTTTCCAAGTTTCTCCACGGCCTCCTCGGGCCTAGTCGCCAATCAGAACTATTTTGAAAACAGTTTTTTTAATGGCGCTGTCGCCGGAGTTCCCGACGCTAACGCGTACCTGTATTCTACGACTCCCAACCTGGGCTCTTTGACTATGTACGACAATTTTTTTGATGTAACACCACCAAATTTTTTACTCGCCTTTCTCTCTTCGATAACTGGTAGCGTCGCTCAAAATACCCTTCAATCTCAAGACCTCTTTGTGGGCAATGTTAATGAGTCAATTACGTTTTTTCTGACCCGGATTCCCCACGTCTCGAATGCGGGCACTCTAGGCACTCTGATTGATCCTCTGGGGCAATATCTTAATCAATGAGGCAACATCCATAGCGTCTGTTAACGCATTTCCCGTCTTTTGCAGACAAACCTCACTCCCTGGGAACATCCTTAACCAAAAGGAGATTCCCCATGACACTACGTTTAGCAAAATCGATTTTAGGTCTATTCACCGCGATGGGCTTAGTGGTGGCGACACCGCTTCAGGCTTCCGAGACACTCTTACAGCCAGAAACGCTGAGCCCCGACGCTCCGGTAGTATTTGAATATACGATTGCGGATGGCTGGGGAGACAAAAGTTGGAATACGCCCGACACGATGTTCCGCTTACACGTGGGCGACACTTTTCGGATAAAAAATCTCGACACGACGGCCCAGCACACGCTCCATACTCCCGGTGAACCCTGCCCGCACGGCGGCAACTTTGTCTACGACTCGACGGGAGCTGTCGTTGATACCGGAACCAACTTCGATAGTATTCCTGTCGGAGGATGGTTAGACTGCATCACCGACACCACCTTAGATAACAGTAACGGCGACAATCAGGTTTGGGACCATTTTCAGTACGACGGAACTAACGGCAAGATCTACCTTGTCGTTACGCAACCGTAGCAACATCTAAGATCCCACCTTTTCCTTTCCGTGTCACAAAGTAACGGTGGCCTAACGCGGGTCAAATCCGTTATCATCTTCTACCGAAAGGTAGGCAATGGTATGGGCACGGTTTTGGTCACTGGAGGATCAGGATTTGTCGGCAGCTTCTGCATCCTGGAGCTATTGAAAGCCGGACATCAGGTACGCACGACGGTAAGAAGTCTGAAACGCGAAGACGAAGTACGTGCTCTCATGTCGGCCGAAGGGATGGACGCAAAAGACACACTTCGTTTTTTCGAAGCGGATCTCAGTGAGGACAAAGGATGGAAGCAAGCGACTACGGGGTGCGACTATGTGCTTCACGTAGCGTCCCCTTTTCCTTTGGGAATTCCAAAGGACGAAAACGAACTAATTATTCCAGCCCGTGAAGGGGCTCTCAGAGTACTACGCGCTTCGCGAGACGCTAAAGTAAAACGCGTGGTAATGACCTCCTCTTTCGCCGCCATTGGATACGGCCATCCGGAACGAGCCGAGGCATTTGATGAAAGCAGTTGGACCAACGTGGATGCCAAAGGGGTCCCCGCGTATCACAAATCCAAAACGTTAGCAGAACGAGCCGCATGGGATTTTATGAAGCGCGAAGCAGAAGGCCTCGAACTCTCCGTCGTCAATCCCGTGGGGATCTTTGGCCCGGCTCTGGGCAAAAATATTTGTACTTCCATCCAGATTATCAAAATTCTAATGGACGGGGGAATGCCTGCCTGCCCGCGCATCTATTTTGGAGTGGTCGATGTCCGTGATGTTGTCGATTTACATCTACTCGCCATGACCGATCCCAAAGCCAAAGGCGAGCGCTTCCTTGCCGTTTCTGATGAAGAGAACTCCATTTTCGAAATTGCGAAACTCTTAAGGCAAAAAATGGGAAGCTCCGCCAAACGCGTCCCCAAACACCAAATGCCCGACTGGCTCGTTCGGGCTCTAGCGATGGTCGACCCGAAAGCTCGGCAAATCGTTCCCGAATTGGGAAAGAAAAAAAAGATTACGAACGCGAAGGCAAAAAATGTCTTGGGCTGGAAACCTAGGACGAGTGAAGAAGCCATCGTAGCGACGGCCGAAAGCTTGGTACGTTTGAGGCTTCTAAAGAGCGCCACTTAACCATCGAGGCGCGACGGTACCAAACTCGGCGTTCTTGATAACCAATTCTTGCGCACCCCAACGCCAAAGGACCGCAAGTCCCCGAACCCAGGGCGGTTATATTTCGCCAATGGGGGTTCGGTGTGGGGCGACTCGTTTTTTGGAGTTTGACCCTATCTTTCCCTGGGCGCTCGGAGGGAAACATGATTCGACGAATGTCAGGCTTCTCTGTCGTGTGCACAATCAGTTAGAGGCCGAGAAGATCTTTGGTCGGGCGTGGATGCGGAAGTGTCGTGAAAAGGGGGCCAATCATCCGGTAGTTGGGAGTTACCCAGCCCGAAAGCTCCTTCTTGACAAGCCCAGCACTTCGGCTGAGTAAAGCGTCTGGAGGTATGGTATGAGACGTTTTATCGCGCTGTTCGCGTTGTGTTTCGCAAGTGGTCTTTTCGCAACTGTTACTGAACAAACCATCTCCTGTCACGAAGTCGACAAGGATGGAGAAAAGTTGGCTAATGGACGTGGCTTAAAGATGACACTAACGGGGGAACTTAGCTCCCTCGACAAGGTCAATTTCACTAGGATGTCTGATAAAAAGGTGCGAGCCTTCAGGCCGCCCGTAAAAACCGCGACCTTAGTAACATCTGGAGTTTGGAAAAAAGAAGGCAAACTAGGTAAAGGAAAGTTCTGGGAAGTGGATATGTTGGGAAAAGCCTATTGGAACCAACATGGAAACAAGCCCACGATGACGGTCGCGTTCGATGACGAAAGCCAAGACGACATCAATTATCGCTTCTACATGAATACCGATCAGCTAGGAAAAAATTACGAGAAAGAAACAGGATACCTTTGGATCGATCCCGATGCTCCCGAGGGTGGCGGATGGCCTGTCGATCTGATTTGCAGTTCTAAAGCCGATTAACGGATGTGAAACGGTACCAAGTTATTATTCGGCCGAATAGTAACTTGGTACTTTCGGATAAAGCAGTTGATGGAACATTTACTCCATGGGACCTACCAGGATCTCCTTAATCCTAATACGCTTCTTGGAGCCCTATGTCTCGGGGCTATCTTTCTAGCGACGACGCTTGTCATCGTCCGACTTGTGGGATTATGGAGCCGACGGCTGGCAGCCCATCCTGTCCTTTTTATCGACAAAACCGCTTCCAAATTCGTTGGACAACTTCTCCAACTAGCTTGCTTTCTTATAGCAATCACTATTTACGCCCACGTGGTTCCGGCTCTGCATCGGTTAGGAACCGCACTTCTGGCTGGGGCAAGCGTTCTGTCTATCGTGCTCGGCGTTGCAGCACAGAGTACGCTTGGGAATCTCATCGCCGGCGTGGCGTTGCTCTTTTATCGGCCTTTCGGAATTGGGGATGTTCTTACTATCAGCGCCCCTACCGGAAAAGAGATTGGAACGGTGAAGGAATTTAGTTTGGGATACACAAAACTTCTGACCGAGGACAATCGGTGGGTAATAGCTCCCAACAGTGTGGTTATTTCGAGTGTCTTGGTTAAAATCAGATGAACTTAATGCAATGTCTTCTTGATTCGCTCGTATCCCTCTTTCACGGATTGAAACAATAACTGTGATGCCGCTGTCACCTCCACCGCCGATTTTTCAGCCGCTCGCACCAGCGGATTTAACTGACTCGAAAGTTGATGCCATTTATGTTCCACCTCTTCCCATTCCGTTTTTACGTCAGCTTTAAATAAGGCAGCTTGAATCGCTAGCTCGTCGCGAAGTTGTTCAAGACTGTGCACATCGGTCAGACTAATATTTTTGGTTTCCATCTTTTGACTCCTTCGGTCCATTGATGATTCCTCCGTGTTGAACACTGAGATCAAAATCCTAACCCTACAAGAGTCGATCAATGAATCAGTTTAGCGTCCTGCCGATCTCTTCCGAAAGCGAAGTAAAGGATCATTCCTAGAAACGGAAGGACTAAAATCACTAAAGTCCATAATGCTTTTCGTTCTCCTGACGATCCGCCCCCGAGAACGCTAACGATAGCAAAAATATCGAGCAGCAATACAAGTACACCCATCAGCGAAAAATAAGAATAGTTCATAAGACTCCTTTCGAGTCGCTACTGACACTAGGACGCTTTTTTGTGAGTGGGGCCTTGTGTCGTTGTTAGAAATTCAGTCACACTCTTACGAAACCGCAAAGGCAATAAATTAACACTCAATTCAATGTTGCTCGTCACTACGCCAGCTCCCAGCTGCGGCTTTAACTTCTCAAAGGCATCCCCAATCAACACGGCTTCTTCCTCCGAGAGTACTTTTTTCCCGACCGCAAATACCTTTCCCTCCTCCTCGGAGATATGATGCAAAAGGGCTTCTCTAAGTTTTTCCACCCCTTTTTGCCAGTGCAAAGCACCGTTCTCCGTGATCTGCAGCGCTCGCAATAAGGTTTCCGCCTCGACGTGCTCCATATAAGAATGGGTGACCACGTCTTTTCCCTCTTTTGTCTCCCGCAATCCATTGTAAAAGACGGCCTCTTCAGCCCTTGAATGAGGAACAAGAGCGTCGCGAATCTGGGTAAGTAGAGATTTTCGAGACTCGACGGAATCGGCGATCTTCAGTTGATTGAGCAGAGGTTTCAACGCTTCGTGATCGGAATGCAATCGTTCGTAAATCGTCATTGGATAAATACCTTTCTCGGTTGTTAAGTGAAAACAGATGCAACCGACGTGCCACAAGAAAAGGTCGTGCCCATGCTCCGAGGAATGCTATTGCCGAGGTTTGATAAGAGTCGGATGGTTTCCTGCAACAGCTCCGTTCATTTGTCGACGAATCGAATCAACGTCAATCCCCAGCTTGCGAAGAATACCCGGCGAGTAGGCGCAAAGCGCCGCAAACCCCACGTACTTAATGACTCGGCCCGTTAACGCCCCCATCGCAATAGATAGCAGCGGGACCCTCTCGATGGCCGCGACCACGACACCAATCTGAAGAGGAATAAAGCTAGCTGCAATCACTCCCACGCCAATCCAACCATAGGTTTGAATCAGATGAGATGCGTTTTCCCACCCCGTGTGTTGGCGAACCTCCGAGACCAAGTTCCAAATCCAGGAAACATCACTTTGGATGAGGCCCCCTAAAAGAAAAGTACCGCCCGCGGAACCAAGGGCGATAAGAAGGGCGGAAGACAGCCAGCCGCTCCGTCGAAATAGGACTCGAGTGATTAAAAGTGCATCAACGGGAAATACAACCAAGAGCGAATCCGTAGCGGCCATCAGAGCCACTAAAGGAACGAACCACCTCTTAATGACGAGCCCCTGAAGCCAGCCGAGCCATCTTTGCCACAAACCTGATCGCATGAATATTTCTCCCAAGGGGGATTCTACAAGAATCGGACCAATTCGAGCGCTCTGGCCCCGATTGGGATAAAATAGGGGTATGATTCCACACAAAAAGAAACTGATGAAACATGCGGGACTCTTTCCCAAGTTTGCACGTTGGATCGCCATCACGACTGGAAAACCTCTCAGCTTTGTCTTGGCCATTTCGGTGGTGGCGGTTTGGCTTATATCCGGCCCTCTTTTTCATTTCAGTGACACCTGGCAATTGGTGATTAATACGGGAACCACCATCGTGACGTTTTTGATGGTTTTTTTAATTCAAAATACTCAGAATCGCGATAGCCAGGCAACGCAGCTCAAACTGGATGAATTGCTGCGCGCGGTCGGAGGGGCTCATACCGCCTTGATAGATCTAGAGGAGCTAACCGATGAAGAGTTAAATCGAATTCACGGGCAGTATCTAGAGCTTGCCAGTCGCAGTCGCAAAGAATTGCGAAAGGGGGTAAGCGACACAGGCTCGCCCGAAGTAAAACCCTAGCAACGTTTTCAAAGCAAGTCCGAGCCCTGCTATAGCTTTATTTCTTTCACAACGATTCTGGGATAGAAGGCGTTAACACCCTTGGAATTGCCTAGGGTCGTCCCAGAAACCGATAACGTCGCCATGGCGGCCGCCAAACCGAACCGCAAGAGTTCGTGCATTTGCTCGCAACTTATCGATTCTTTTTCTGCAAAGCTGACTAATTTAGCAACGATTCCAGCCACCATCGAATCCCCGGCACCCACTGTGGTTTTTGTCCTAATGAGCGGAGGCGTGCCGTAACAGGCGTAATCTCGGCTTACCAAAAGTGCCCCCTTTCCCACCGAAGAGACACAGACCAAGCCAACCTTGTCAGCGAGTCGTCTAGCAGCACGAACGATTTGAGGAAGCGTTGTTATCTTACGTCCGACAAGTTCTTGAAACTCGATCAAATTTGGCTTGATGAATAAAATCCCCTCGAGATGAACTTTGCGCAATAGATGTCCCGGTAGGTCCAAAACGACCGATAGCTTCCGGCGCCGTGCTTGGCTAACCAGACGGTTCAAATGCGAAAATGAAAACCCGGGGGGAAAGCTACCCCCGATGACGAGTAGAGACGATTGACTCATCTGGGCCACTTGATTTTTCAATAACTGAAATTCGGCGTTACGTATCTTGGGGCCGGGAAAACTTAGACGAGTCTGCTGGTGCGTGCTTACATTGGAGACCGTGACGCTAATTCGCGTGTGCCCCTCAATCTCAACGAAGTCATGTTTTACCCTTTCGGCATCCAGCAAATCGCGAATTTCACTCCCCACGCTTCCCCCTAGAAAACCTGTCGCCTTCACGGGAACCCGGAGTCGAGTAAGTAAACGCGCGACATTGATCGCATTACCGCCAGGACATCTTGTCTCGCCATAAACATAATTTTTCTCGTTGGGAATGAGTTGATTCACATTCCCTCCCAGATCAAGGGCGGGATTTGGCGTCAATGTGTAGATCATGGGCAGGTTATCGCACATCTAGGCAGATAAATCAGCATTACCCATTACCCTGTCTATGCGGTTAAATGACTAGTTTTTCGGCATGCTAAACTATTAACATGATCCGCACTCTCGTTTTGATGGTCATCTTATTATCTAGCCCGGCCTTTGCCCTCGTGACGCTGAGTTTCGAATGTAGGGATGCCTTATTGAGCCTCGCCTATCCTGGTTGGGAGGCTCAAATGGATTCGGCGGCAGCGCAGCGATATATCGAAGCGTATCCGCCTAAGTACACCGCCGTCGCAAGGTTCGTGATTCAGAACGTCAGACATGTTTCTCACGAGGAATTCGTCGCCGCTTTAAATCGATGTACGGCTCGTCTGGTCGACGGGTTACCCCAACGCTCGGTCCTCATTGTTGCCGCTTACCCGAAAAGCAGAAGTAATGAATGGGTTTCAACGCTGATGTTGGAATATCTCAAAAATCATCCGTCAGATCCCAGCAAAAAAATACGGGTGATTTTGGCAGAGAGTAAAGATTCGTTAGGGGCGATCGCGAAAAGATATCCGAAAGCACAGGTCGCTTTTGTCGACGATGCTGTGTACTCAGGAAACCACCTCACCAGTGATGTCCTCTCCGATTCCGGAATTCCAGCAGACCGTTCGAATATTGTAGTGCCGTTTGTGACGGCAAGGGGGGTGGATCGCTTGTCGCACATCGAGACCGATAGCGGTGATGTTGTGAGGGGGAGTCATATCATTTACGATGAGCGAATTCCCACGGTAGGAGAATTGCTGGCGCATCAGGATAAAAGCCTGAAAGAGTCCTTTGAAGTACTGTTTGGCAAACAGGAAGAAGCGTCGCAAACGCTCATTTACTTTGATCACAAAATTCCTGATACGGTGTCTTCTCTGTCATTTCGCGACAAAAACGGAGACTTCACCGAGCAAGTTCTCTATGGGTGGGTGCCGGACGAGAACGGAAGGGCAACGAGACAAGTCCCCTTTATTCGGCCGCCGGATACCCCTTATGCACCGAAACCGTACTTCTCTCCATAAAATGGTGCGGGCCTTTTCCTAGCATTTAAAATTGATTCCCTTTCCCCGAGATTCTCAAAATAGACCGGCTATGCCGGTTTTAGGTTAAGGATTAATCCTTAACGTTAACCCTTAACAATTCAATTTCGCCTTTGGCGAAATTGAATGGGTGGGTGAGGGGAATTGAACCCCCGACACCCAGAGTCACAGTCTGGTGCTCTAACCAACTGAGCTACACCCACCACAATGACGCTCTTACCTTTGCAGCGTCGCTAAGTTCTTTTCCGTCGCACCCTGGGTTGTCATCATCTACGGTCGCTTCGCTCCCTCGGGCCCACTGAGCTACACCCACCACAATGACGCTCTTACCTTTGCAGCGTCGCTAAGTTCTTTTCCGTCGCACCCTGGGTTGTCATCATCTACGGTCGCTTCGCTCCCTCGGGCCCACTGAGCTACACCCACCACAATGACGCTCTTACCTTTGCAGCGTCGACGAGAAGAAGGCGCCAGTGTGGAGCCTTGGGTCAATTCAGTCAAGAGTTCTGGTCCTTTATCGGATAAAATGGAGACATGAGAACCCTTATCTTCCCCTTTTTTTTCTTGGCCCTTACGGGCGCAACCACGGTAATCCACGCCAACACCTTTAAAGAAGAAACGCTATTTCATCAGGGAATTGCACGGGAATATCGTTGGTACGGTCCTCAACTTAAGGCAGCCTCCAAAGCCCCCCTGCTCTTTGTTTTTCACGGAGGGGGCGGGACGGCGGCGGGTGTGGACGCCACGACGTTTATTATCGATAAGGCACTCGCCAAAGGCTTCTATGTCGTCTTGCCCCAGGGACTAAAACGCCGTTGGAATGACGGCAGGGCCGAGCTGCCAAGTGAAACGGATGATGTGGGGTTTGTCGATCAATTGCTTTCCCGTTTTACCGCCGAATTTCCCATCGATTCCAAAGCCGTCTTTGCCACGGGGATCTCAAACGGTGGGGCATTTACTTTCCGATTGGCATGCGACAGATCCGAGAAGTTTCGCGCGATAGCGACCGTGGCTATGAATCTAACCGAAACGCTATCGGTGAGTTGCCATGCCAAACCGCTCTCTGTCCTTCTCATAGAAGGCGATTCCGATCCCCTCGTCCCCTTTGGAGGAGGTGCTATTACCCTGCCCTTTCCCTTTCCCCTTCCGCGCGGAAGAGTCATCTCCTCGGACGATACTTTGCAGTTTTGGGGCAAGAACAACGGGTGCGACAGTAAGACTATCAACACCAAAAACCTTCCCGGAAGTACAGGAACTATTAAAACCGTTCATGAAAAGCTCTCCTGCCCTCCTGCTTTTCCTGTCGAACGCTACGTGGTTAAGGGCGGCGGACACACGTGGCCCGGCGGAAGTCAGTATCTTCCTCCGCGGATTGTGGGAGCTCTGGCCACCGACTGGAGCGCTTCGGATATGATTCTAAATTTTTTCGAAGATGCCATGCTCTCCCAATCCTCCGAAGCCGCCCTGGCCAACAAACCCCACTAATGCCCTTTCTAATCAAGCTCAAATGGCAACTATGGTAAAAGGGTCGGGCGATGAACTCAGCTAGTCCATCATCAAATTCGAAACAAAACACCTCTTGGTGGAAGAAGGTGTCCGGCCTCTTGTTTCAAAGTATTCGTCCCTTTTCCGGAGCACGCGCGATTCGAGATGCGATTGCCGGGGTAGAGTTAGCGGCGATCAATGTGCCCCAGGTATTGGGCTACACCAAGATTGCCGGCATGCCCGTCGTTACGGGCCTTTACACCTTGCTCTTACCGCCGCTAGCCTTTGCCATTTTTGGCTCCTCAAGATTTCTCGTCGTAGGGGCGGATTCGGCAACGGCAGCCCTTTTGGCCGGCGGGCTCTCTCATATGGCTCCTTTAGCAAGTGCCAAGTATATCTCTCTGGCCGCAACAGTGGCGTTACTCACCGCGGGCTTTTTGCTGATATCTCGAGCGTTCAAACTGGGATTTCTGGCCGATTTTCTTTCGCGTACCGTACTGCTAGGTTTCTTGGCCGGCGTAGGATTTCAGGTCAGTATCGCAGTACTGGGTGAGATGCTAGGAATTGAGATCCAGGCTTCTCAAACCGTGGAGCAGTTGGGTCAGCTTTTTCACGCCTTGGCCCAGATACATTGGCCGACGCTCGCATTATCGATCTCGGTCATCACCATGATCTTTACCCTAAGTCGCTTCGCCCCCCGTGTCCCCGCCCCCCTACTTTCAGTGGCGTGTGCCATCGCCGCAAGTCAATTATTCCATTTTTCGAGTCAGGGCATTGCGATAATTGGCCCTGTCGCCGGAGGTTTCCCCCGCTTGGCCATTCCCGACGTTAGCTTCAGTGATATCGAGCGACTCGTCTCTTTGGCGGCATCTTGCTTTGTCATTATTGTGGGACAAAGTGCGGCCACGGCCCGAACCTACGCAGTCCGTCACCACCAGGACTTGGATGAAAATTCCGATCTCGTGGGGCTCTCGGCCGCGAATGTGGTCGCCGGGCTAAGTGGAACTTTTGTGGTTAACGGAAGTCCCACACAGACTTCGATGGTGGAGAGTTCCGGGGGGCGAAGTCAGATAGCCCAGATGACGACGGCTATCGTAGTCGCTTTTATTCTTCTCGTAGCCACCAAACCCTTACAGTACCTTCCTCGCTGCGTGTTAGGAGCGGTCGTATTTACCATCGCCGTTCGGCTGATTCACTTACGAGACTTAGCGCAGATCCGTCGAGAGAGCCCGGCGGAATTTACTCTGGCCATTGTAACTGCCTTTGCAGTCCTGTTAGTGGGAGTCGAAAAGGGAATTATACTCGCCATGGTGCTCTCGCTCCTTAGAATCGTCGATCATAACTATCGTCCTCACACGGGTCTACTCACTCTCGACGAAAATAAAGTATGGAAATCGATTCCCCTAGATTCCAAAACCTTCACTCAGCCGGGTCTTGTAATTTATCGCTTTGGCGCAGCTCTTTTCTATGCCAATGCCGAAGGGTTTTCGAAAGAGCTTCGGCAGATTGCGGCAAGACGCACTTCGAGCCTTCGTTGGATTATCGTCGACTCCGAAGCGATAACCCAGTTGGATTACACGGCGGCCCAGGTTGTGATCGATCTCAACAAGGATCTGGCCCGACAAAAAATCCAATTGGCCTTCGCACGCGTGCACTCGTATCTTAAGACCGATATGGATCGGCATCACGTAACCGAAGCGATTGGAAATCAGTTTATCTTTCCGCGGCTCCATGAAGCGCTCACCGCGTTCGACGATCAAAAAGGGTAGCCCTCTATTTGCGGCTCTCTCGCTCTATTAATAATCTCGCCCCATTTTGCGTGCTCTTGATAAAATCATTTACCGGAGCGCCGATATCGCACGTGAGAAAATAAAGACAGCGCCCCAGAATCCAAGTATGCACTCGCTCACTTACGACTTCAGATCGTTTCTTGTCCATGGAAGCTATCCCAGGCAACAGGGTCTTTACTCTTTCCGTTCCTATTCGCTTGAACTCGTTACTGAGGACTCGAAAACTGGGATAGACCGAACTCAGGTATCCAAGCAAAAGCAGGCTAGGCCCATAGCCTGTCCCGGGATTTAGCCAGCGAAAAGTTCCTTCGATGTAAGCATCTAAAGGAGATTGCGAAGAGGCTGCGTGGGTCATGTAATCCAAGACCGTCTCTTGCCCTTGAGCCAGGATGTACTTAATAGCGCTTTCTACCAACTGCTCTTTGGTCTTAAAGTGATAAGCGACGTGGGCCCGTTGAATGTGAGCTCTCTTACCGACGCTTTCAAAGTTCGTATTTTCAAACCCATCTTCGGCAAGGCAAGCGATCGTAGCGCGAATAATATCCATTTTTCGAAGATCCCCACGAGAGAGCTTGGTGGGAAAGATCTTACTAAAAACAGTTAGGTCATTCTCTTTTTCTGTCTTTTTCGCCATGGGTCTTTACCTCCCCTATCGGCGGATGTCCCGCAACGGTTAAATCGTATCAATATTTTATACTATTCTTATAATGTAACTATTACCTTGGTATAAATTAGAATTGACTCGACGGATTAGCCGCGGTTAGAACGGCCCCTTTTTTCCCCTCCCTTCACCTTGGGGAGTGCCTGTCTCGGGCCCCTCCGCCTCCCCTCTCCCGTTTAGCTCATGCTTAGTAAGTGCCAGTTGCTAGGGATGAAAATCCGTGCTATCCGCCTTAAAACGATTGGATCGGAGACTCGCTCTTACGAGCTTGTTACATGAAGCCACATCTCACTATAGACCCCTCTCAAACGGAAGCGGGGATAGAACCCTACTTTCATGCGCTTACCTCAATCGAAGCGGGATGCATTCTTCCCCCCGTTGAACTCTCCCCTTTGGGGGTAGGACTCCCCGGGAGCCAACTCTTTCAAACCCTGTTTGATAATGCCCCCATTGGAATCATTGTCGGAGGTCAGGATTATCGTTTCCTTCGAGTTAATCCAACGATCTGCGATCTCTTGGGCTATGAGGCCACGGAATTAATCGGTCGGGACTTTCGCCAGATCACTCACCCCGATGATTTCTCCGTTAGTGTCGAAATGAACCGGACTTTAGTGGAGGACAAACAGCCGGTGGTTTATGAAAAACGCTACCTGCGAAAAGACGGTAGCGTGATGTGGGCGCAGGTACGAAGTACGGTAGTCACCGATAGCGAGGGAAAGATCGTTTGCGCCTTTAGCATGATTGAAAATATTTCGGATCGAAAAGAGGTCGAGAAAGCGCTTCGCGAGACCAGCGAACAGCTAACGCTCTCCAATAAAGAGTTACGCCGCTTTGCTTCCACGGCGTCTCACGATCTTAGAGAACCTTTACGTACGATTTCCCTCCTATTGGAGCTGGTTCAGAGAAAACATAAAGAGGGGCTTACGACCGATGGAATAGAGTGCATCGGAATCGCGATAACCATCGCCAAACGGCTGGAATCCATGGTCCATGGTCTTCTCTCGCTTTCCAAAGGTGCTCCCCAAACGCTTCCCGAACCGCTTTGCCTGAAAACGGCTCTGCAAAATGCGCTAGAAAACATAAAGACGATGATTGCGGAAACCTCCGCCGATGTTACTTTCGAAGAGCTCCCTTCGATCATGGGATCGCTTGGACAAATGACAGCACTCTTTCAAAACTTAATCCAAAATTCCATTAAGTTTCGCGGCCCGCGCCCCCCTAAAATTGGGATCAAATGCGAAGCCAAGGAAGGCAAATGGCTCCTTTCTATTCAGGACAACGGGGTTGGATTTTCGTTGGAACAGCAAAAGCAGCTTTTTCAGGTCTCTACAAAACTTCATCCTCATATCTGTGATGACGGCTTAGGATTTGGTCTGGCCCTTTGCAAAAAGATTGTGGAGTCCCACGGAGGTACTATTTGGGCGGAATCGTGGGAAACGCAGGGTTCGACTTTTTATTTCACGCTCCCCAGGGATGCCCCATGAAGTGTTTTTTCGTAACGTTCTTACTCATCGCTGGTTTGGTATTAGCAGCGCCAACCCGAGCTAGCGAGGGCACATCCATTGACCCCGACGTCCGCACTATTAACTCTGCCGCTCTACGAGAGTCTCTCTCGCCGTGTGGCGAGTTGCTGGACAGAGCCGCTTGGAATCAAGACAACTTTCGCTTTTACCAACACCTAGAAGAATGGGAGTTTTCGGACCGAGCCAAAGCCTGTGGATTTGGTGACAATATTGATTTAACTCAAGCCCGGCTTGCCCACTATTTGGGCCTTACGCCTTCCAGCCCGCGCCAACCCATGGCCGTTGCCGAAATCGGCGGAGGTTATGGACGTGTGGTGGATTTTCTTGCAGAGAAAACTAACATCCCTCTTGTCTTGGTAATAGAAAGGTCTCGCCGCTACATTACCAAGGTCCTGGGCAACAAGGTCAAAGCGATTAACGAGAGAAACGGCTACCACCGGTTCAGAATCATTCCTTCAAGCATCCTAGATTTTCGGATGGCAAAAATTTCCCCCATTATAGATGTAGTGCTCTGGATGTGGTGGGGGTTTTCTGAAATCCATCCCTCCGAAAAACTAACGGCGCTAGAGATCGTATTCAAATCACTTAATAGACATGGAGTTTTGGTCATCGACTTGCCTCTCTCTACTCCCATTCCCACTGCGGTGACAAATTACGAATCCGAGTTTGTCCATTTCAGGATGAGTCAGGCCGAGGATGCGCCAACCTTACATCTACATCGTTTCAGTCAGACCTCACTTATCACTTTAGCGAACCAGGCGGGTTTTACCCACGTCGCGTGTGATGAATATCAGGTTCCTTCAGTACCCGTCTCCACACGACGAGCTCTTTGTTTTTTCGAAAAGCCCTAACGCAACAAACCTCTCTTATTCCGACCTTTTAGTAGGTTAGTCCAAACTACGTTGAATCCCTTTGAGGAAAGTGATACCTGCTTGGGCCTGAAAGAATTCTGGGAGGAGTTGTTTTGCGGGTACCTTTTGGTCTTGGGCTAATCGCCCTAGTGGTTGCTTTGCCGTCGTGGGGAACTCCCCCCAAACGCAAGATCTCAACTGCTTATACGTTAGCATGGAGACTCCATACGTATGCCGTCATCGAAGTCGTGGAGTTAGAGCCCAATGGACACTGGTCGCGCTGGAACGGAGCGGGGGGCTTTTATTGGGGTAATGTGGACAAAAATAGGTTTCAACGAATCCCCTTGATTCCGGGCAACTCCAAGACGGACACCAATCTGGGTCAGGTGCTAGAAACCACGAGTTATCACATGCTAGATCCCAGCTCGGACTCTTCGAAACGGTCCGTTTCCGTTCTTGGGGTTACCGAGCTTGAGGATAGCGAGGATCCCAGAGACGTCCTGGGCACCCGATCGTCAGGAACTCTCTCTTTCGAATGTAGCCCCGGCCAAACTCTTTGTTTCGAAGTGGATCCCAATGTCAAAAGAGAACTTAACGTAAGACTTCAGCAGGGAGAGATCGACCTTCTCCCGCTTCCCAATGTACGTGAAGTAGAGGCAGTTTTCTCTAGCGTGGATCATTCTTTTACGGTGATTCTTGATTCCGCGCACTTTCGTAGAGAGTACGATGACAATCCTGACTATCTCTTGCACTTCGTTTACCAGGACGGAAGCCGCCAAGAGGTGCCGGTGGCAAGGGTCACTGTGGCAAGAAATCCCAAGCCCCTTGCCAAAACATGCTTCACCTCCAATGATTTAGGCGCCGAACCTAACGCTAGTGTCGAGATAGTGAGTTGCGGCCACTTTGATCAATCGTTGACGTTAACGGATGGAAGGGTTCTTTTTATTCCTTCTCCGTACGATGCTACCCAGACGACAGAGCTTCGAAATTCAAGCGGAGAAACTCTCTTCCGATTGGAAGATCATAGTAAGACCAGAGCAGACCTTACCCAGTTGGGGTATGACTTCACGAAACTCAATTTCCCGCTGCTCAATACTCCCTGCATTCTTGCCATCCTAGCGAGATAGCTAGCCACTTGCGTTTTTTCGAAGCTTAACCACCTGATAGATGACACCGAGAACATAAAGCACGGTCCATCCTAACAGCGCCATCTTAACAACGGGAGCATCGGGTCCGCTGGCCAAGGGCTGGCTCGGGGGAAGTCTCGTACAGACTTCAATGGTTGTAGGAATCAGAGAAAGAAAAAGACTTGTAGAAAGCGCAAGTGTTTCGGCATAACTAGCACGACTTCCCAGCTGGCGAATCGATTTCGCCAAACTCCCCGCAAGAACTAAGACCAAGGTCAGCGCCGCCAGTACGTGGCCTGGAGTAAAATGGCCCGTCTTTCGAATTCCAAAGGCGGTCACACAAGCAATGGCGGTCAGCGCCACGTAGCCCTTTCCCATCCAG
Organism: uncultured delta proteobacterium; assembly: GCA_963778115.1. Taxonomy (GTDB): domain Bacteria; phylum Bdellovibrionota; class FAC87; order UBA2466; family UBA2466; genus JBBQIT01. Next base: position 515,392 of record CAVZSV010000006.1, on the reverse strand, counting down.
TCTTGAAGCGCTATTTTCCCGTACTTAAGCAAGCAAACTAGTCCTATCAGTAATGCTAAGACACTAATGATCGTATGAAAGACTCCTAAAGGCGTTAGATGGGTTGCCACGTTGTCTCCCGTAAATGAAAGTGAGTCGGGGTTAAATGTTCAGATTATCATAACGCTTTTTTGGGCCACTCTTTTTTCGTCCGCCCTAGGTGGCAAACCGTCTTCGACGCGTCGAGCCACACCGTCCTGTGAAGTGACAGGTTGTCTCGTCAGAGGAAAACCTGTCACCTTGCCATCCGAGGCGTTCTTTGATTAGTAGCTAGGGTGGATTGGAACAGGCATTGCAAGTGCCTTAGAAATAACAGATAGGGGATCGCCGCGATTCAACCCTTATGGTTACTATCGGAGAAAATAGATATGAGTACGACTAAAACAAAATCTAGTTCAGTTCTAGTGGGAGCAATCGCTTTGGTTTCTCTACTAGGTGGATGCGCACACACTTCGGAAAAAGCGCTTGATGATAAGCTCGCTCGAGAGTCAGTCCCGAGCCTTAACGCCTTAAATTCCGAAAATAAGCAGACGATCGAACAAGCTCCCGGGCTTAGCGCCGAGCAGAGAAAAGAGCTCTCCTCGCTTCGCAAAGAGGTTCAAGGAAAGATTGCTTCGATGCGCACCGAATCGCTAAAGTTGCGGGCACTTCTGGTGAAAGATCTGGTCGCCCCTACTTACGATAGCAAAGAGGTCAATCTCATTAAGGAGCGCCTGGAATCCGTCGAGAAAAAAAGGTTGTCGGTTATTTTTGATGCCGTAGAAAAAGCCAACACGCTACTGGGTCATGAAGCGGCAAGAAACTCGCGCATCGTCCATGATTTTTTCTATGACGTTCCGGGAAAGACTTTCTAAATTCCGCATCGCTTAGTCGAGCGGCGGATAGAGTGGCATTCCGGGGAACATGTAGCTCGGATACTCGCTATCGTACCACCAAAAGGAGGGGCTAGCCTCCTCCATATCCCACACCATGTCTTGGTGTTGACTACCGGTATTCACTTCGACGAAGCGTTTGGGATCATGCGTGGGCTTGCGAATAAATGGGGTCGTCTGGGCAAAGCTCTCTTTGCCTGAGGTGAGCTTCCACTGGAAGTTGAAACCATTAAACTCATTGGCGACTTTTTTATCGGGGGGAAGCGGATAATACAGGTCGACTCGTCGGACAGTTCCCGGAGGGATGGTAATGGTCGCAGGGACGGTGGAGTTCGATCTCACATAGGCTGGAATACTAGTCCCCAACCCAGAGAGCTGCACCTTAAGATCTCGGGGTGCTACCGACCAGGTAAGAGTGCCTTTGGAGTTAAACAGAGTAACGCCCAAGTGAAGAGCCGAATATTGAGCGCCGCTTTTGTGCGATTTTAAGTCGACGATCCCCAACGACATCGCATGAACAGTCCCTTCTGAATTTCCCAGATGAACCGGAAAACTAGCTCCACGCTCGGTCATCGAAACTGTCTCCCGTTGAGCTAGTGGGTAATAACCAAACCGAGTTGTTGTGCAACTAGCCAACGTAACGAACAGAAAGAATGCGATCACTTCCATCAACTTGCTAAACATCAACTTGATAACCATGAGCCGTCTCCTCTGCTTTTTCCGCCACCCTCGCTCCCAAGCAAAACTAAGGTCTTCCTGGCGCCGGGTCAAATCATTCCCCGGTGACAAGGAGTGGGAGATGTTTTACCTGTTCAATCGAAGGCTCGGTGCCATTTGAAGCACGTTGATTCAAATCCGAACGAAAGCCGCATCCGAATCCAAAGACGCCTATTACTCGGCGGAGGCATTGCCTATTTTCTGTGGTGGTTCCTCGTAGAATCGATGCTGCCCGGCTCCTATAATCCCATGGGAAGTCGCCTTTTCGTGGTATCGCTCTATATTCTTGCTTGGCTCGCAAGTTTCCGTCTCAAATGGATCGAAGAGCATCTCTCCTTTTGTTTTTATGTATGCAGCTGGATACTCACGTTCCATTACTTCTATCTCTTTCACCATAACTCCACAGATATCAATTGGGTGATAGGTTGTTACATCACGATTGTTGGTCTTTGCGCGTGCTTCCATACCGGGGCGGCCCTCATCTCGTTTGGGATCTATGCAATGGCGCTTTCCATTGGAATCACCCTACTCGATCCGGTTTTGTACAAGAGTATCTTCTTTTCGGGAATGGTTACCATTCTAGCTTTTGTCTATTTTGGTCTTAGGCTTCGTCTTAAACTTCTCTCTCAAATTCACGAGCAATCCCAGAAAATCCTTCTTGAAACGCAGAGAAGGGAAAAAAACAGAATCCTCCTTGAGGCAAGCCGAGAGGCATTAGCCCTTCGAAACGAATTCATCTTAGTAGCTTCGCACGAATTAAAAACACCACTAACGACGATAAAGATGCTGACCCAAATCGCCGAAAAGAACATGGCCAAAGGAGATCCTGAGGTCTATTCGCCCGCGCGGGTAAAAAAGACGACCGATCTCATCGGAAGGCAAGCGGATAGACTCGAACGTCTGGTGGAGGACATGCTAGACATTTCCAAGATCTCTTTAGGTAAGGTCTCGATGGAATTTTCGGTTTTTGATCTCTCCGCTCTGGTGGAAGAGGTGGTTAGTTCACTTTCGGAGGCGTTTGCCGAAAGCCATTGTCGAATTGAACTGAATCTCACCAAAGGGGTCACTATCCGCGCCGATGCTTTCCGAGTCGAGCAGGTAGTAGTAAATCTTTTGACCAACGCGATGAAATACGCCAAAGGAAAACCCGTGCATATTTTGGTGGAGGCTCAACCTCCCATGGCGATATTAAGTGTTCAAGATGAAGGGATTGGGATTGCGCCTGAAAATCAACTCCGGATATTTCACAAGTTCGAAAGAGCGGTGTCCGCCAGGTACTTCAGTGGGTTTGGTCTGGGGCTTTTCATATCCAAATACATCGTGGAGGCGCATCACGGGCACATTGAAGTTGTCAGTGAGGCTGGTAAAGGGGCCAGGTTTACGGTGCGACTTCCCGCTTGGGAGAATAGGCTATGAACCCAGCTACCCCGCTTCTTCTGGTCGATGATGACCTTGATCTACACGAAACGTTAAAGGCATTTCTTCAGGCGGAAGGTTTTGCCGTCATTTCTGCCTTTAATGGAGAAGAAGCACTGGAGCACTTACAGAAAAGGCCATTGCCCCACACGATTCTTTTGGATCTAATGATGCCTGTCATGAATGGGTACGACTTCCTGAAATTGTTTCAACGAGAAACCTCATTCGATTCGATTCAGGTCGTTTTACTATCCGCTGCCACGGACATCGCCCAAGTGGCTAAGCTCCACGGAGTCGCCTTTATTAAGAAGCCTTTTGACCTAGAAGTCCTTCTAGCTGAGGTCCTCAAACGTAGCTAAGTTGCTCCTCGATTGAGAACTCATATCGAATTGCGTGACTCCAGGGCAAACATTGGTTACGAAAATAATAGAGTGAACCTAAGAACATGGGTTAAAGACGTTAGCCGATTGGTCGAGCTATGAAGACAGCCTCTCAATCCAGTAATTCTACTTCCCCTAGCGAAGCCAAGACCATCGTCATCGTGGACGACAGCATCGATCTAATCGATACTTACAAACAGGTTTTGGAACCTGAAGGGTATCGGATCCACTTGGCGGGCAGCGGCCCCGAAGCCCTCGATCTATTGCGTAACATTAGCCCTCCCGATCTGCTTCTTGTGGACTGCCTGATGCCACGCATGAACGGAATCGAGTTTCTGACCGAGCTTAGGGATACCAACCCCACGGTCTTCAGCCATACTCCTATCGTCGGACTTTCCTGCCTTGCCAATGATAGCCCCACTATTGAAAGTATGAAGCTATTAGTCTCTCGAATTTCCGATAAGCCCTTGGATCTCGAAACGATCATAAGGCTAGTAGCTGAGAACGTAAGAAAATAGGAAACTCCTTCAACTAGTTCTAAATACTGGTTTTCCATTCACAATGGGTACTCCTTGGAATAGACCTTGCATCGCCCCCCTCGGACGAACTATTTTCCCAGGCCGTAAGGGGCGGGAGTGGTAAGTCTTTAGTCAGGAGTGCCCAATGTCGGTTCCGCCAGAATCCCAGTCTTCCCCCTCAGCGATTTATGACCCGTATAGTCCGCTAGACCCTAACGTTAGAATTAATCCTTATCCCGTTTATCATCAACTGCGAGATCGCAGCCCGATTCACTGGAGTCCTACCCTTAATCTTTGGATTCTGACCCGCTACATGGACGTGATGGCTTTGGTCAGAGATCCGCGATTCAGCTCCGGTCAAATGCGAGTCGATGGCCTTTTCAGCCAGTTTTCAGAAAGCGCGAAAGCACAGTTCGCCCCTTTGGCAGAAGGGCTACAAAAATGGGTTCTGTTTATGGATCCGCCGCGCCACACGCGACTACGATCTCTGATAAATAAGGCTTTTACCGTAACTGCTGTCGAAAAGTTTCGTCCTGCGATCCATGACATTACTAACGAATTGCTCACGAAGGCGGGGGAAAACTCTTCTTTCGATCTGATTCGGGACCTAGCCTATCCGCTGCCGGTCATGGTCATCGCTGAAATTTTAGGAGTTCCCCATGAGGATAGAGATAAACTCAAACAGTGGTCCGACCACGTCGCAAACTTCATGGGCAATATTGTTCGCACGGGCGCTCTAAGCGAAAATGCTCAGACTAGCCTTGTGGAGATGGAAGATTACTTCAGGGTACTTATCCAGCGTCACCGCGAAAAACCGCACGACGATCTGCTGAATCTTCTGATAAGCGCCAAGGAAAACGGACAGTCCCTATCTGAAGATGAACTGATCGGAACCGCGGTCGTTCTTTTATTCGCGGGACATGAAACAACGACTAATCTTATTGGAAATGGAATGCTGGCGCTCCTGCAACACCCCTTACAGCTTCAAAAACTTCGTGACGAGCCTGGTCTGGTAAATTCCGCGGTTGAAGAGAGCCTTCGTTACGACAGCCCCATCCAATTTATTAGCAGAAACCCTAAAGAGAACCTGGACTGGAGAGGGTTTGCTTTTGCCAAAGGGGTTCGAGTATTCATGATGATCGGAGCCGCCAATCGAGATCCCGTCATTTTCGACAAGCCTGATACTTTCGATATCACCCGCAAAGACAACAAACACTTCGCATTCGGGCAAGGAATCCATTTCTGTCCCGGAGCGCCGCTTGCCCGAATCGAAGCGCAAGTCGCTTTTTCAGAGCTACTACGTCGATTTCCCAAGATCGAACTAGCTTCAGAGGGACTAAAATGGCGCGCGAATTTGGGGTTTCGAGGATTAGACGAATTGATAGTTAGGGTGACCCGAAGCAACCCCTAAGTCGGTCGAGCACTGACGATGCGCTTTTACTTCACCGCCACGAACTTCAGCATCGCAAAATCAAACCCTACCTTCTCCCCCTCTTGATGCTCCTTTGCTACCGCCGAAATCACTCGCTCTTTCAACCTCGCTTTCACCTCGGCCGGCAAAGATCCGATCAAATACATATTCTTAATAGGCTCCCATGCTCCCGCTGGATTGACGCGCTCCACGAAAGTATCTTCGAAAAACTCGATTTGCTTAAAAGCCCCAAGAATTTCCCGTAATCCTTCTTTGGTCTGCGCCCGTTGGTCTCCGGTTACGGGCTTTACTCTTTTTGGAAATTGAACATTTAGAAATTCCCCCACCGTTTTCCAGATGACTGACGAAACTTTGCCTTCTTTGCGGTTGCTCCCAATAACGCCCGCAAAGACCCCTCCCGGTTTTAACACGCGTATGATCTCTTTCGCTACCGGCTCGACGGGTAGCATTAGCATGAACGCCATATGGCACAAGACGGCATCCACAGAACTCGTTTCTAGCTTCGTATCGTGTGCTTTGGTTAAACAAAAAGAGACCTTGTCCCCCCAGGGCTTAAGCCGAGCGAGTTCCAACTCCGACTCGGACATATCAATCCCCACCAAGCTTACGGTAGGAAATTGGGGCTTAAGTATCTCTAGGAGATATCCCTCTCCACACGCGAGATCTACTATTTGGCGAATGTCTTTATTCTCAGATACCGATTCCGCCAACCACTCGTATGAGTTCTTGCCGTTTTGGTTTCGACAATTCGCAAAAGCAGCAGATGACATTCCAGGAGCTGCCCGATGCGCCCTGAGTAGATACTCCTCCCACTCCAGCGGTGTGGTAGCTTTCCCGGCAAATACTTTGTCGGCAAACGATGACATGAGACAATCGTAGCTTTTATTATTTTTTTATCAAGGTAACGATAACCCTTTCGAAACTATTAGACGTTGCTCACCGGTCATGGTAGTTCTTGTACCGTTGTATAAATTACTTATTCAGGTGAATAAGAGTATGAAAGGGTTGAGAATGAAAAAAGTAGCGTATTTTATTTTAAGTCTTTGCGCTTTTAGTGTTGCGCACGCCGATCAACCAAAAGAGAAAGCCATTGTCTGTTTGACGGGGGCTTTTAAAGCCGATGGAACCATCGCCTATATCGGTGACTCCGGAGGGCCTGAAGTCGTTATTTTAGATAACGGGACCGCCACCACCTATCGTCTTATCGATCAATTCTCCCTCTACCACCCCATGTACAATCGAAACACTCCGTTTAACCTCGCGTTGGTCTCCCCATACGGAGCCTCCACTGGCTATACCATCGCCAATAATTACGTTTCCACCGACTGGCAAATTATAGCCCAACCTGTGACCACGGCCACCCTTAAGGTCGATATGACTCAAGGTAACGGAAACATCGAAACCGACACCACGGATGGAACAAACTCGACTGAAACCTCAGGCGACCTCGTTTGTACCCAAGTGGGAACCGTTGGTACCCCTCCCAAGAAGTAAACCACTCTTCTTAAAGCCATTGCGAGAAGGAAGTTTATTCTCGCAGTGGCTCCTTTTTTATTCTCGACAGACTTCTTATTTTTTCCGACTACGGGGCTTTGGAATTTTGGCTTTGCTGTTCCTTTAGCCAGGCAAGTAACTGCTTTCCTGCTTCGGTTTTTTTGAAATCGGCATGTGCGGGGGGCATCTTACTGTTTTCGATCACTTTAATGAGTAGCCGAATGGTTTGAGGCTCTGAAAGCTTCTCCGCCTTAAGAAAGAGCGCTCCCGGGTGGTTAGTCTGTTGATGGCAACCGGCACAATGGCTGTTTAATATAATGAGCGGCTGAATGTCTTCGGACAGCCGCGAATTCGTTTCTGGCTTTGCAAGTCCCCCAACAGAAAAAACTGCCAGCGCTAACCAGAGGAATTCAATTGCCGTGGAAACGTTTTTCATAAGTCTTCTCTTCACTTTTCAGGTTTAACTTCTTGGACTGGCCATTTTGGTGCCCCACTAAGTTCTCGAAGGATCACCTTTCGCTCTCCTTGGCTCACCTCGTTCGCAACAATGGCAGGATGGTGATCTAAGCTAATAGCTATTCCCTCGACCACCAGAGGCTGCCCCTGAGTCAGATCTAGGTCTTGCTGCAAGATAAACCACCGCGGCCCCAGATGGACGTTCATCTCTTCGCCGTTGCCCAGATCTAACTTCACCTGAACTCCGGGGGCCTCTGATTCCCCAGGCAAGAGATCGGACATCGACATCACCTTTCCCGTCACTTTGGCGCGGGAGCCCTTTTCATAGAGCTTTTGGTACTTTCCTCCGGCGCCCCACGCCGATCCTGGTTTAGGTAGACTCTCATTAGGATCGGCCTTGGCAAGCTCGTTTGGCCAAAGCAACATCGTTAACATCGCCAAAGAAACTGGAAGAGATTTTCGCCTCATCATTTTGATTCCGCTTTCACAATTTTGAGCTTTACGTGTGCAAGGGACGTTCCATCCCTTCCGCTAGGCGGATGATGCCGCCCAATTCCGTCAGTGAGACAATTTTGCCCATCAAAGTATAATTCGCCCCATACCATAGAAGGCAGCTTGCCTGCGCGCGCACCACCCTCTTGATTACCTCTAGGCACAAAAGGTGCAATGCGTTGCAAGTAAACGCATGCTCGTCTTTATCGTGGGGTGACTATGAATTTTTTTGGGATGCAACCCATCGGAAAAGCTTCGATGAATTGGACGGAGCCGCTTCTCCAAGCCGGTTGGGGAATTGCGGTAGCCGATGCTTCTGGGATGGTACTTGAGCATGTCAACCCAGCCCTTGCCCGAATGCACGGCTATGACAAAACCGAAGATCTAATCGGATTTCCCTTCCTCAATTTACTGGCAGAGGACTCTCGCATGGTTTTTCCCGATCACCTAGCCAGAGCCATGCGATCTTCACACCATAATTTTGAATCTACCCATGTTCGAAAAGACGGAAGTCGATTTCCTCTACTTATAGACATCACCTTTGTGAATCTCGCTTGGGGCAGAAAGGTACTTTATTGCCTGACCGATGGAGTGGACGCTGCAGAACGTTTTCGAACCAAAGATTCTCTTCGAAAACTCTCTACGATTGTGGAACAAACGGCGGATGCGGTGCTAGTAACCGATCGCAACGGTATTATCGAATACGTCAATCCCAGTTTCGAACGATTGACCGGCTATGACAAAACTGAGGTCACCGGAAAGACGCCCTCACTGCTAAAGTCAGGCAAGCACAATCAACATTTCTATGCAGATTTGTGGAACACGATTTTGCTGGGACATCCTTATATTGGAGTCTTAGTTAATAAAAGAAAAAATGGAGAGCTTTATTACTCGCAAAAGACGATTACTCCTCTACAGACCAATGGAGTGATCACCCACTTTGTTTCGACGGATAAAGATATCACTCAAGCAAAAATAGCCGAAGACAAACTTAAAAAACATGCCGAGGATCTCCAAAGATCCAACCGAGATCTGGAAATGTTCGCTTCCTTTATCTCCCACGATCTTCAAGCTCCCATCCGATACGTGGTGAGCTATTTGCAGTTAATAAAAAGACGTCTAGGAGACGTTGACGCGCAGACCTTGGAATATCTTGATTATGCGGTCATTGGCGGCAAGCAAATGCAATTGATGATTCACAACATGCTTAACTATTCACGTGCAGGAAATAAAGTTAGCCACCTTCCCACTAACTGCGAAGAGGTTCTTCAGGAGGTTCTTGGCTATCTGGCACTTACCATCGAAGAGAAACAAGCAAAGATTACTCATCTTCCTCTCCCTATGGTTAAAGCCGACAGAATCCAGCTACTTCAACTTTTCCAGAATTTGATCGGAAATGCGCTTAAGTACCACGATCATAATTCCCCAGAAGTTCACATCGAAGCTCATAAAAAGAAGGGAGAATGGATCTTTTCCGTTCGCGATAACGGAATCGGAATTCACCCCTCGGCCGCGCGTCGGATCTTTTGTCTTTTTCAAAGGCTTCACGGGGAAACTGAATATCCGGGAAGCGGAATCGGCCTAGCTATCTGCGAGAAGATCGTAACGCAGCATGGAGGGCGACTCTGGGTCGAGTCTCAGCCGGGGCTTGGATCGACTTTTTTCTTTACCTTGCCTTGTCTCGAAGAAGAGGCTGAAGCTCTCCGCTCATAAATAGTAGTGAGCGAGCAACCAATAGAAGTCACCAAAGGGAGTGTTGCTGCCCCCAATCCTCTGTTTTTGGTAGAGGGTGTTAAGCTCGATGTGGGGTCTTGGGAAAAATTGGGCTCCAATTCCATACGCATCCGAAAAAGAGGTGCTTGTGTTTAATTGAGAGTATTCTTGAGTCAGATAAAAGTGCAGCCCTTGAACCACCTCGACATCGAAACGGATGTCATCCACCAGACCGGTTTGCGTAGAAGAGCCCCCCACAGAAAGAATCTGATAGTCGATTTCAGCTAGGATAAACATATGCGGGGACAGACCTAAGATGGCAAATGGTCCCACGACATGGCGGTTTTCAATATCTCGGTATCCATAATAATAACTAGCTCCTACTTTGAAGCGTTCAGAGAAAAAGACGCTGGAGCTTAGAGCAACACCGGACTCGGCACCGAGACTCGGAGTGTCGGGTCGCCCTAAGATCCCTGTAATGAAAGCATCAAAGTTTTCAGCGATGTAGGAAGCTTCCACATTGTAGGTCTCAGTGGACTGATCTTTTCCAATTCCTCGCTTAATCGCGATGGCATGATCTTCCGTATTGATGCCGTAGGCCGGCATGAATTTCCCCGCCCGAAAATAGAGTTCGTCTGTCGGATGATAAAGCACGTAATGGCTTCGGCTAATGGGATTAAAGTCGTAATCGACGCCACCAGTGGCCGCGAAAGTAAATTTACCGACGGTGGCGGAAGCTTCTAGATCCGCTTGCATTGGGAATATGGTTTTAAGGTTAGATGCCCCGTTAAAATTGGTATAAGTTTCAAGAGCCCTAAAATCTCCTCCGGCTTGAAACCATTCTGGAGTGTTAAAAGCCCCGTAGAGAAATTTGCTCTCTTCGGGTGAGCCTCGCATGGTAAGCACTTCACTGGTCACAGCCCTTCCGTAAGCGGTGAGAAGGCCACCGCCGCTGGGGCTGACATGGCAAGTAACGCAGTTAGCATAACCTCGGCGTACCAGTTCCGGAAATGCCCAAGCCTGACTTGAAAGAAAAATAGAGAGGACAAGAAAAACGAAACTGAGTCTGGTCACCGATTATCCGCACTAGGTTTGGCAGCCAGATCTGCCTGAATAGGAGCCTTAACGGACACGTCCACTTTTACGATCTTCGCCATCGTGATTCCCGAGAAGGTGGGTTGGCGAATTGAAAAATCATCGAGCGCAATTTCAAAGTGCGCTTTGATTTGTATCAAATTTGCTTGGGGAGTGAAAGCGGCCTTCCCCTTCACTGGTTTAGTCACTCCGTGAAAAGTAAGTTCCCCTTCGAAAGGAAGATCAATGCCTGAAAGATCGGCAGAAAGAGTCAATTGAGTGAATTTGAGCGAAGCTTGCGGGTATTTTTGCGTCTCAAGATAAGTATGCTTCATATGATCGTCACGCATGGACAATCCCGTATCTAATGATTCCAGATCGAAAGCACAGCTGCCAGTAACACTCGTTCCTGAAACGACCAGTGTTCCTTCCAAATGTTTTGTGCTTTTGCCGTGGATCTTAAGCATGCTAGGTCGGCCGATGGCCTCAAAATCCACCGTACTCTCCCCGCGAGAGACCTCGATCGTGATGGACTTGCCCCATCCCACGGAGTTTACGAATTGGAATATTAGGAAAAAGAGAATCGAAGTGAGTCTAGTTGTTCGGTGCTCCATAGGAGAGCCAATTATAGATCGATTGGAGCTGACTTGGCGAGAGCGGAGGCATTCTTTTTGGCATATTTCCGTTTACCGTTTGTTTATAAAGTTCACTGGCCGAAGGCTGAAAGGGACTGATTGCTCCAGGACTCGACATGACTTCTTGATAACTAGAGACACTAAATCCCCCCTGCGCTCTTTGCGTAGAGTGGCAATCCGCGCAATTGGGAATGAGAATGTTTGCCTGAATAGCGCTGAAAGTGGCGGCAGTGGCTGCGGTCTGGCCCGCATAGGGACTCTTTCCGCAACAAACGAGCAGGGAAATAAACCCAACAAATAGTACGAGTTGTATTAGTAGCGACATTTTCATGGAAGCTCCGCGTCGTTAATTGACAAGGCTGCTTACTTATTAAATCGGTCTTTCGTGAGGATTACTTGTGCAAGGCCTCTAAACGAACAATGACATCGTCCCCGGGACGGTACGGTCCGGACCGCGAAACCATCAAGTACTTGTCGGACTTCACCTTAAAAAAACCATTCGATCCGACCGGTACGGGACAGACAAAATGTCCTTGAATCACGACGGTACGGCTAATCTCTTTTCCGTCCGATCGCTGAAAACTTAGACTGACATTGGGACAAGGGATCTCGATATTGGAAGACTCTTCAGAGGAGAGAACACAGCGGCCAGTGATCTCTTTTTTAGCAGGTGTCGTGGTCGAGATAGTGCCTCCCCATTGTTTTCCCGCCTCGGTACCTCCAAAGCCAGGGGTACTTCCTAACGTCTGTCCGCTTCCTATCGTCGGCATGGGAGGAGGATCTGCGAAAGCGAGTGTAGCACCTACGATCAAGAGAGCTGACAAAAGACGCAGCATGACGCACCTCTCACTTAACGACTGGTTCGACAAAAACTACTCCTTTCAAGTAGTATAAACGAAAACTTTGGGGAATTACTTATGATCCGTGAAAGAACCTGGTTATTGGTACCCATGACCATTGTTATGTTTTTTATCGGTGGATGCGCTTCTCAGGAAGCATCGACCGCGGGAAGTCTCAACGTATCCAATAAGGCTTCGAATAAGATCACAAAATATAGCATGATTGCCATTCGAGTGGACGCGGCTTCAGAACTAGTCTCCTACGTCGACTCGGTAAAGACCGAACTTAGTTCGCGACTCATCCAAGAAAGACTTTATCCCACGATTATTACGATTAATAACGGCCAGAGTTTAGCCGACGCTCACGGCCTTTTGCTTCGAATACGCCTGCAGAGAAAAGAGAGTAACAGCCGCAAAGCGGACGTTTTCGCTACCGGGGCTCTGATCGATACTAGAACACGTTCCAGACTCGGTAGCTTTTCCATGAAAGCGGCACTGCAATCGAGTGTGGCCGCAAATCTTGCGACACTCGTCGTTGAGTACATGAAAGACGTCGACTAATTTAAAACCATCACGGCCGATCCCAGCGCAATAAGAAGGCCACCGATTCCAACGGCCCAGGATAACTTCTCTTTTAGAAAGAGAACGGCCAGCACCATGGTAAGAACCACACTTAGCTTATCGACGGGAGCGACACGGGATGCCGGCCCCAGTTGAAGCGCCCGATAATAACAAAGCCAAGACAACCCTGTGGCGATTCCGGAAAGGATTAAAAACAGAACGCTGTGAAGGCAGAGCGAGGCAGGCGCTTTCCATTCGTGTCTAAAGCAAACGACAAGTCCGATAAGCGTCAGGATGACGACGGTGCGAATAAACGTCGCCAAAGTCGAAGGCAACTGCTGAACGCCTATTTTGCCAAAGATGGCCGTGAGGGCTGCAAAGACCGCAGAACCCAAAGCAAACGTTTGCCATTTGTCCCAGAGATTCATTTCACAACTATAACAACATAAAATTGCCGTCATTGCGAAGGGAGATTGCCGCGGCTTCGCGTGGCACATGGCTATCCCGTCGTTCGTTCACCTTCACGTCTGCTTCCATTTGAATTCTTCCCTTCTATCCTCTACACTCTGCTTCATGAAACGGGTTGGGATCTTAGGGTGTAAACAAAAACTTAATGCCTTTGAAACAGAGCACGGCGCCAGTGCTGATCCTTTCGAAGAAGACTATAGGCTTCAGCTGGCTTTCCGCGATAGAGGAATCCAAGCGGATCGCATTGCTTGGGATGCCGAAAACATAGACTGGAAATCCTACGACGCGGGCATCATTCATACGACGTGGGATTACTATGTTCGTTGTGAAGCGTTTCTCTCAAAGATAGACGAGTTGGGATCTCTATTCCCGATTTGGAACCCACCCTCACTCATTCGCTGGAACGCGGACAAGAGATATCTTCTGGAATTACGGGATAAGGGGATCCCCATCATTCCCACCGAGCTTATTTGCGATGTAACCAAACAAGATGTCGTTGCTACGGCAACTTCTCTCGGTTGGAATCAATTCGTCGTGAAACCCGTCGTCGGAGGAGGAGCCTTAGAAACTTATCGCTTTCCGAACGACGGAAAATCCTTCCCCCAGCTGGCTCAGGCCCACTGCAAAACGTTTCTATTACAACCTTTTATTCCTGCTATCCAAACCGAAGGCGAATGGTCATTTGTGTTTTTCTGGGGAACGTTTCAATACGCCGCCCGCAAGACTCCCAAAGCACAGGACTACCGAGTGCAGTCGATCTACGGAGCTTCATTACAAATGACCGCTCCCGATCCTAAAGACCTGGCTCAGGCCCGTGAGGTTCTAGAAGCGCTGGAAACGCCGCCTCTATACGCTAGAGTGGATATGGTACGTGACGCTGGCGGAAAATTAATGGTGATGGAATTAGAACTTATCGAACCCTATCTCTATTTTAAAGAGACGGGAACCGGAGCAAGTGCGTTGGTTGGGGCTTTACTTGATTCGGGGAAATTTTAACCCTCGTCGGGACGACGGCTTCTCATTATGAATTCGGTTACCATCCCGACGTCAGCCAATTGTAGGCGGACGAGAAGCCGCTAGAGATTCCATTTCCGACAGTGGTCGCGGCAGACGATGCTGCAGAGCTGACCGCATCATAAGCGGCCCCAGCGGAATTCATCGCTCCATTCGCCGCCGTACTAACAACATTGTCTACTCCCCCTAGAACCGGCCCAACTCCGTCCATCGCGGCCCCAATTTTACCAAAGGTGCCAGGAGCATTAGAAACATTGGTGGCCACGTTATTTATAGTTTCGCCTAAATTAGTCTGAGCGGTTTCTAAGCTGCTCGCATCTGTCGGTGACAGTACGGTTCTGGCAACGTTACCCGATACGTTTGCCGCAGCTTCGAGATCATCGCGAGCAGGAGTGCCTACCGGGGAATTAACGCCGGGGCTGTCGGTGCTAATGGCGTTATTGAAAACTGGGGCAATCGGATTTTGCGGTGCGGCCAGGGTGGGTTTCGCAATGACGTCTGTCGACGCTGTGTTAGCTACAGGATTTGCCCCCACGGTCGCAGTGCCTGAGCCTGAGCCTGAGCCTGAGCCTGAGCCTGAGCCTGAGCCTGAGCCTGAGCCTGAACCTGAACCTGAGCCTGAGCCTGAACCTGAACCTGAGCCTGAGCCTGACCCTGAGCCTGAGCCTGAGCCTGAGCCTGAACCTGAGCCTGAGCCTGAGCCTGAGCCAGGAACCGGACTCGTACCACCGCCGCTCCCTGATGCGATCTCAGGTTTGGGTATCAGCTGAACAGGCGACGAATTTTGATTAGCTAAATTTGAAGCCAAGACCGAGCCTGGTTTCGGAGTAATGTTCTGGGCCCACTCCTTGAGACCACTATTTATCGAAGGTTGGCCGGATTGACCGTCTAAAGTATATCCACCTTGAGCGTTGCTCGAATAATTAGCGATTTGATCGACTTGAGTCTTGGGATTTCCGACGTTGGTAGCATCATAGCGCGCAAGTCTACTGTTTCCGTCTTGCCCCGATCCCTGCCAAGAATTTAGTCCAGTACTTTGATCGGCGTACTTTAGAACGGTTCCATCCGGCGCAATCATGTCAGGCGCAATTTGCTTCATAATATCTTCAGGAATCCGCCCGCCATATTTGGCATAAACATCGGCATATTGCTTTAATTGATCCGCGGGTGAGAGCTTGTCGGTCCCACTGTATTGAAAATTTCCGGCTTTAATTGGCTTTGGATTAGCCTCTTTATCAACTGACGCTGGCGAGGGAGCTGGAGTTGGCGTCAGCTCCGCCTTTGCTTCAGCCGCTGGCTTATCAGCGGAGGCTGCGCCAGTGGACGGAGTGGGAGTAGGCGAAGGCTTAGCCGTATCGTTTTTTTTGCCTGGGTCATCTTTGGGGTCGCTGGAATCTGCAGTATCCTTTGGGGCATCTGCTTTAGGGGCAGGATCTTCTGGTTTAACTAAATCGGGTTTGTTGGTCGGAACGGTATCTTTCGCATCATCTTTTGGAACGTTCTGCAAATCAGTCACTTCGGGCAGTTCTGGTTTCGTCGAAGAATCACTTGAGGGGCCAGTCTTTGCCTCGCCTCCGCCGCCGGCGGCGTCTGTTCCCGGAGAAGGATTGGGTCCAAGACCACCGCCCGAATCGTCGGATCTTGTCGCTGCAGCATCACGAGCTGCATTGCTTCCAGACATGGATGCTTCATTAAGCATATTCGCGGCATGCAAATCGTCCTGCTTCTTTAATTCAGCGCCTTGTTGGTTGAGGGCATCAATCTGCTGCTGAATTCCTTGCGCCCCAGAGTCACCCGGAGCCATCGCCGCCTTTTGGGCATTAAGAGAGGCCATTTGCCGGTCAAAGGATTTATGTGCCTGGTAAAGCTGCTCTCCTGTTTGCACGTTGGCTTGATGTAAAGCGTCCATCGTATCGCTAACGTCTCCCTTCTGAAGTTGAGTACTTGCAGACGGAGTCGTGAAGTTAGGAGTTTTGGGTATCTCATAGCTATCATTCCCAACTTTGAGTGTGGTTGCATCCGACGCAAAACCATTCTGGGTGGAGAACGAAAAAATAAACAGCAGCAGAAACAAACAAATTTTGAGAACCGCCATAGTTGCACTCCTGAGAACTGATCTCGTTAGGTAAGTAGGATGCAAAAGCCGTTCACAACCGGTGTACGCACTGATCGATCAGATTGTGAAGATCATGTCGCCCACCCCTAGACCGACTGGTCACTCCGTAGACACCCCGAATTCACCCCCTATCCCCCTTCATTTGACAATTCCCCGCTCCCCTCCCAGCTCTGAGGGCTAAACCGTATTTATTGGAGGTATAGATGAAGCTCTTATCGATTTTCACCGTAGCAGCGATGGCGGGTTTGAGTATTGCAGCAATCGGTGCGGAGACGGAATATGATTGTCACGGCGATGGATTTGCGACGTACGGAATCGTTACCCTTACGGTGGATGGCAAATCTCTCAGCGTCGACGGATCATTTACGGCGCAGGATTACGGTCCCCAAGAGAGATCGTTAAATGAATGCAAACTCACCTACTCAAAGGAACAGAAAAAACGGACCTATTTCGAAGCGGAAAAAGATCTAAAGACTTGCGGCGACGTCCACTACGCCACCACGGAGAAGACTGGCTCTCCAGGAATTCTTAGACTCAGTCTAGTGAACCGCGATTTGGCGGATTCCCATGATTACTCAGGGTATGCCTACGCCAGTTTCGGATGTACCAAGAAGAAAACGAAATAAGCATTCGATCCTATAGACTCGTGCACCAAGGCTTCTCGCGGCCTTGGCGCACGACGTCAGCTCCCCACTTACAACTGTTAACGCTTCCGAGCCAAACCCAGCCCAGCTCTTGGGAAGTAGGTCATGATATTGCTTAGACTACCTCAAGGAGCACTTTCATGAACCGACGCCAATTTATTCAAACTGCGGTAGGAACCGCCATCGCGACTTCCAGTTTCGCTGCTTTTGGTTTGAGTATGGACAATAGAAGGCCACTTGCCGATCATGAGATTCAGGATTTGCAATTATGGGCGCCTTACGACGCTTTTTTACCTGATGAAACCAATCCCATTCCCGAAGATCCTAATGATGGGACGACGACAGGTATCCTAACCGCGGCTACCATCATCGCTGGTGTTCCGGTGACCATGCAGTACTGGCACGGACACAATGGGATTTGGCACATGTTTACGATTACCGCTGAAAATTTTGCGACGTTAAAATCGGGAAATCCCGTCATGTTCTATGTTCCAACGACGGTGGTGGAAGATCACTATCATCTGACGATGGTCGATCCGAATAGACCCGCTAATTCTTAAATTCCGGAATGGGCCATGGCGGCGGTATTGCGAGATCCCGCTAAGGGAGCTGCCGTGGCCCCTCCGCTAAATACCTTTCGCGCCGAATCTCCCCACGAAGCAAGACCTCGAGAAGCAGAATTATCAGAACTTTCCCCCAATGAACTGTCCACCATGGAAAGCAAATTATTCGATGCCGCTATAAGGCTCGTAATATCAATGCCCGCTTTGTTCTTGTCGTTGGGATCGGGAGGAGTCAGCGGAGCTGGTGCAAGACTTTTCCAGTCAAAATCTGAAGAGGGTGGTGTTGGCAGTGCTAAATTTGCCACCGCCATGGAAAAAGGTTTCGATTTGTCTTGCGGAGGATTGTTAGACGTTTCGCTACTGCTGCTACTCGAAGAAGATCCAGAGCCGCTATTTCCTCCCGAACCCGACTGCTGCATCTGCTGGGCCATTTGATTCAGCTGCATCTGCAGTCCCAACCGCTGCATTGCCTGTTCCATTTCTTGCAGTTTCTCTTTGGTCTTCTTAAGTTCTTCTTTGTCTTTATTTTTTTCATCGTCGTCGCTACTACTAGAGTCGCCTTCTCCGCTAGAGGTGCCGATGGCCGCTGATTGCCCGCCCCCCTGAAACGAAGCGTTTGCCGTCAAAGGGGAAAGCAAGAACACAAGGCCCAGCATTAAAGAAACTCTGGTTAGTAATGTGTGATTCAACATAAGCCCCCCCTACCTGAACTTTAGTTGCATCAACCGCGCCGAAACAAAGAGGCTGTATACTCGCTGAGAATACATGGGAAGTTGAAGAGTTCTTAAAATCCTTGAAAAATGCCTTTCGCCCATCCTTTGAACACGTGTCACCACAACGAAATAAAAAGCATCATCAACTTTGCCTTTCAGGACTCCGATAGAAGCGGGGTATGGTTTTACCGGTTAGTAGAAGCAGTGAGCCAGAAGAATATCCGAATAGGCCTGCCAGCTTTCTCGAACTGTGGCGAAGAAAACTTATTGGAACACTGAATTATTATGACGCTACGATCCATCCTAGATTTCCCTCACCCATCGCGTTGATGCTAGGTTTTTCGGTCCTCAACATCGTTCTTTACTGGATCGCCATGCTTAGTGTGTTTCCGGAACTCGTTTTCGGACCTACTTTTTTACACTACTTTAAAACCCAATTTCCCGTCGGCATTTTGGCAGCCGTTTTTGATACTTTGTCGTTCACTATCAGTTTACGGCTCGTCAGAAGTGCGACTTCCCACCCTTCGCGAACTGCCTTTGTAAAACATTTGGTCCTCAGTCTCGTCAATAGCATCTCCGTCGCGGTTCTCGCTGGAATGTGGATGGTTTTTGTTTTCTCGACGTCAAGTGTACTCGTCCATCGATTCGATCAATGGGCCGGATGGGAAGATTCGGTTTCCACGGGCACGACTAGAACGATCCTGGAGAGAAAAACTCAGATGTATAAAGACATGCTGAAAAATGCCGTTGTCGAACCTCGAGCAAACTGGAGAAATATCTCTTTCTGCTCCATTATGTCTCTCAATGACTTCCTCCCCAGCGTTATTCAGTCGATACTTGGCATAATGGCACTACTGGAATTTTCCCTTTTGCACTACCGCCGCATGCAATAAATGACCTTAGCGCCGATTTCGATCGTGTAAATAATACCCACCTTCTTGTCGCCGTTTAATAACGAGTGAAACCAACTGTTATCGCTCTCTTTGCAGATCGATTGTAAAGTTTGTGTTTCTTGCCATTCTGTACCGGTAAGCGCGGGGTGCGCGAAATGGGTCGGGGTAGAGCACGGAATTCGCAACAAACTCCCTGGTCCGATTACTGCCGTCGTGTTTATTCACGAGGGTGTCTTAATTCATTAAGGAGATAAACGTGTTTGCTAATCCAATGCGACGACAAGTCTTGTCCTTGCTAGGAGTTTGTGGAATGGTCCTTGTCTCTCCCGTTAACTCATTCGCGGATTCCGTGGAAACGGTAGTGAGACTTCAGGAAACCGTTCCCATGGAACAACTAGCCAAAGAGGTCATGGATCCTACCTCGGCTCGGTTTCACAAATTCTATACCCCTGAAGAGATCCGCCAAGTGGCGGGCCCTTCTGATGCTACGTACAACAAGCTAATCAATCAGCTGAAAGCCGATGGGGCGGTCATTGAATACGAGTCGCCGACACATCTAATGCTTCGAGTTCGCGCCGATCGAAGCTATCTCACTCAGCTAAATCGATTGGCTCGTTCGACTAGACTCAAGAGCCATTCCTTGTCGCCTTTGAATGTCGTCACTGCGGTGAGCGGACTTACCTCAAGTCCCAAACGACATCATCATTATGTCCTAGCCAATCACGACTCCCATGACTTTACGGGAATCACACCGGCAACGATCAAAACCGTTTACGGTTTTGACCCTATTTATGCCGCAGGTGGCAGCGGGGCCGGACAGAGTATTGCCGTAGCAACCTACGACAGCTTCTCAACCGATGATGTAACTCAGTTCTGGTCACAGAATAATATCAGCCCAGCTCCCACGGTGGACGCCGTCGCGTTTAACGGAACGGCACAGACCAATTCCGATTCCGCGATGGAAACCGAACTCGATGCCGAATTCTCGGGCATGATGGCGCCAGGTGCTGCCATTCATGTCTTCACTTCGGCGGACAACAGCGATGCCGGCGAGCTTGCGATGTTTACCGCAATCTTGGACGATAATCGCGCCAAGGTAGTCAACTACAGCTGGGGAATGTGCGAAGATCAATTGCAAGCTGCGCACAAGTCCGACATGGATACCCAGTTCGCTCGCGCCATCGCTCAGGGTGTTAACATCCTAAACGCTTCGGGCGACAGCGGCTCTGATTGTGATGGAGACGGAACCAACGCGGCCTCCTATCCGGCCAGTACTCCCAATGTAGTGGGTGTAGGCGGAACCACACTTACCGTTACGGGCGATACGATGAGCGAAGTCGCTTGGTCGGGCAGTGGTGGCGGATTCAGCAAACAATACCCCGTGCCCAGCTATCAAACGGGGTTAGGCTCCACGGTCCAGGGCCAGCCGGTTACCGGCCGCGGCTTTCCTGACGTGGCTTTCAACGCGGATCCCAATTCCGGTGAAGCCATTTGGGTAGCCGGCACAAGCCAGGTCATCGGTGGAACCAGCATGGCCTCTCCGCAATGGGTAGGCTTTTTAACGTTGGTTCTATCCGCACGCGGAAGTAAGGGCTTAGCGTTTCTCAATCCCACGATCTACGCTCTCACCGCTAACCAACAGAGCAGCTTCTTTAACGACATCACGTCGGGCAGCAATGGAGAGTTCAGCGCTGGACCAGGTTGGGATGCAACGACCGGATGGGGAAGTATGAAAGCTTCCGATCTGTACAATTATCTAGTCGGCCTTCCTTAACTAGGGGAGGGAAAAGGCTTCGCCCCGGGTTGTAGCGGCAGCTTGCCGCCCCAACTCGGGGCTTTTTTTTGAGCCCTTTCGGCCGGCCTTCCCCTACCTCCGTCCCCGATTTTCCTACCTCCGTCCCCTTTTTCTTCAGAAACTTCTGCCCTCCGTCCCCCTGTTTTGGTAATGTGCGCGTCCAATTCCCCGGAGGTGTCTATGTGGAAAGGTTCCGCTCTGGTCCGATTTGCTTTACTTCTTTCAATAGGGCTACTTAGCTTTGCAACCCTGCATCCAGCGCTGGCCGATGAAAACGCGGAACCCAACGGGGCTGTCCCCGGACTCATGCCGTCTATGATGGAATTACAATTTGCCGCCCGGATGGAAGGCAAAACCCTGTTTCAACTAGGCGCCGATCTGGTACGCCAAGGCCAAGCGGCTCTTATTGCGCAGGCTCCCATCGCTCAGGGAATTGCCAAAGGGATGGAAGTCGTCGCGGGAGATCCCGACGAGAGTAACACGTGGAGATTCAAAGGGCTGGAACGAGAAATAGGTCCCATTCGAAGCCATCTAACTACTCTTATCAACAAGATCCTTGTCGAAAACAAGCCCACGGCGGCTCAGGCCAAAGGGCTCGTCGAATGGTTCGCTTTGTTCACGACAGCGGATATGCGCTGTAAGGAGCAACCCAGCATCAAAAATCTAGATGCAATCACTACGGTACTGCTCAATGCTACCCCGGCCTTTAGGGCTTTCGATCAGCCCGAGATAAGGCTCCTAGAGACGATTCTCTCAACGGTGCGTTTGGAAAAACATGTGCGAATGATCTCAGACTACTATTCCACGATTCTCGAAACCTTTAAAAACAATCCCCATCGGCTCGAAGACAACTACCTAAAGATAGACAAGCTTACTTTGAATCCTCAAGCCGCCCTCGCTGGAAACGAAAATGCGATCTCAGGCTTTAAAGAGCAATACGGTACGTGGTTAGCACTTTGGGCCTTGGAATTAAAGCCCTATGCCGAACCGAATGCCCCTCTACTCAAAGGACACCAAGCCGAAGTCGCTAAGATCGTTGCCGACACCGAGCGAATCAACTCAGAATTGGCTAAGGGATTGTGGGAAACGCAAGATCAGATCTCAACGCTAATCGAAGATATTCAGCGTCTACTCGCAAAGGAAGAGGCCTTTGCCCCCGTGGCCCTAAGAATTGAAGCCGGAATACTTTTTAATTATGAAATGAATCTGTTCGCGACAATGCGCGACGGAGCCGCGTTGGCCAGAGGCCTTAAAAGAAACTCTCTTGAAGCCACCGTAGGCAATGTAACCTATCTATTAGATCTAAGTGTCAATCCGCCGCAAATTAAATTCTCCGATCCCAAGAATGAGTTTCTAGATAAAATTAAACGGGTGAACCAACTTGCGCAAAATACACTTAAACGATCTCAGCTAGGCCCCAGCGATAGAATTATTTTAGAAACCGCCATTGCATCATTAACGGATTCTGAAAAGGCCATTGCTAATATGACCTCTCATGCCGATTGGGTGAAATGGCTTCATGCTATTAACGAAATTCACAAGCTCTACAAGTTTTAGCATTCAGGCCTTGGGGAGGGTAAAAAAGAAGGTGGTCTTTTCGCCTGGTGTGGAATCAAACCAAATATTCCCTCCCAAGCGGTGGACAATTTTCTTGCAAATGGCTAGCCCAAGGCCGGCGCCTGCGTACTCGTCTTGAGAATGCAGACGTTGAAAAAGCTGGAAGACCCGCTCTTGATGTTTTATATCGATGCCAATACCGTTGTCCTCCACGGAAAATAGGAGAGTGTCATTTCTTTCTCTGGCCGAGATGACAATCTTCGGACGCCGCTTCCCTCTAAACTTTAGTGCATTGGAAACCAGGTTCTGAAAGAGCTGGCCCAATTGGACCTCGTCTCCCCGAACACTGGGCAAGCAACATACTTGCAAGTCAGCCTCCGCTTCTTGGATGACCACTTTAAGATTCTCTCTCACCTGCCCCATGACCTTCATGCAATCGACCGTTTGTATTTTAGGATTGGTATGTTCGATTTTCGAATAGTCCAAGAGCGAGTCGATCAACCGGTTCATCCTGGTAATGCCATCGACACTAAAGCGCACGAAATCCCGGCCATCGGCATCGAGCAGCTCTGCATAGTTTCGTTCAATCAACGAAACATAACTGGCAACGGTCCGAAGCGGCTCACGCAAGTCGTGAGAGGCTACGTGAGCAAAATGTTTTAGTTCTTCGTTAGATCGAGCAAGGCTCTCGGCGAGATTCTTGATCTTCTCATCCGCCTTTTTTCTCGCTGTTACGTTTCTAATGAATCCACCAATGTACTCTTGAGTGCCGAACTGAAGGTAGCTAGCGGTGACCTCCACCGGGACCACGTCCCCATTTCCGATGCGATGAAGTGTGGAGATGGTGACCTGTTTTTCATTTTTTACCTGCGCCCAAAAGCCGTCACAAATCGGAAAGGTAAAGTTGGGATCCCAGTCGGGAATACTCATTTGCAGAAGCTGAGCTTCCGAAAGACCGTAATGCACACAGGTAGCTGAATTTACGTAGTGAAAACGAAACTTATCCGCAGGGCAAATAATGTAGATGGGATCATGGAGCTCATCGATTAGATTTCGAAAAAACTCCGAGTTCCAGGCCAAGTGCGCAGGTTTCACCCATTCTTCTGCGCTTGGTGTTTCATTCCCCTTCCACAAAGCCAAACCTCTCTGGTCCGATTTAACTTCGTTGACCCTAGTGCAGACGATGTTACGCGTCAAATCAAGTTGAAGCGAGATCTGGAAAACGTGTCTTTCGCAAAAGGCCAGGCCCTCTTAAAAGTTTTATTCCCTTGGCCACACTTGGTAATCTTGCTTTGGCGCGGTAGACTCTGCACTTATTTGAGTTCAACGTTGCCCAGCGATTTTAAAAAATTACTCTCCGGCCGCTTTCTCTTCGGAATCGCCACGGAAATGCAAGCCGTGATTATCGGCTGGCAAATGTATATCCTCACGCACGATCCCCTTCACCTAGGTTTGATTGGCCTCGCCGAGGCGATCCCGGCCCTTGGTATTGCGATCTATGCAGGCTACGTGGTCGATAAGAGCCGGCCCCTTTTGGTTTATCGCAATGTAGTGTTGGGAACGCTAGTGTCGACCTTAATCGTCCTCATCTCCCAAGCCACATCGATGGGCTTTGCGCCGCACATTCAGGTATTAGCGCTTTATGTGGCTTCGTTCGTTAGTGGAGCGGCGAGGGGATTTTCCCAGCCTTCCGTGTACGCGGCAGTTCCTAGACTTGTCGTTCGAAATGATCTGCCCCGGGCTGCAGCATGGGGAGCGACATCGATGCAGATGGCTCGTATTACCGGTCCAGGATTAGGAGGATTTTTGTTTGGATGGTGTGGAATTTCTTTTTCGGTGGGAGTGGCCGCGTCGATTCTGATAGTGGCTTTGGTGACGATTGTTGCGATTGAAACTTCTCCTTCACCGGCACTATCGAAAACGAATCATAAGATACGCACTGAGCTTTTTTCAGGTGCCGCTTTTGTCTTTAAACACCCCATTTTATTGCCGGCTCTTACGCTGGACATGATATCGGTCTTTTTTGGCGGAGTCACAGCACTTCTACCCATCTTTGCCGCCGATATTTTACATATAGGCCCTCACGGGCTGGGAATATTAAGAGCATCTCCAGCCATAGGAGCAGCCGTTATTAGTCTGTGGCTCACTCGCGCCAATATTCGTAGCCGTGCGGGGGGCTGGCTTTTTTCATCGGTGGCGGGTTTTAGTGTTTCCATTCTGGTTTTTGGTTTTAGCCGTAACTTTTATCTTTCGTTATTAGCCCTGGGACTTAGCGGGGCCTTCGACAGTGTCAGTATGGTTATCCGATCAACGGCGGTGCAACTCGCATCCCCTGAAGCAATGCGAGGTAGGATTTCGGCTGTGAATTCCATTTTTATCGGTTCTTCTAACGAACTTGGAGAGTTCGAATCGGGAATCGCGGCCAAACTTTTGGGCACGGTACCTTCGGTAATCTTTGGGGGAGTAGTGAGTCTGTGCACAGTTATCATTACGCTGATACTTTCACCGGCGCTTCGAAATCTTCACCTCGATCACATCAAGAACGAGTAACCGCTAGAAAAAATAGCCAATCTGAAGCAGGGCAAACTGTGGAAACGGATTATTACCGTAAGTATTAGCCTTCGAATTCACCTTGCTCTGCAAATCTAAATATTCCGGAAGACCAGTCAGACCGGGGACGGAGGTACTTGTCGTGGCTGAGACATTAGATGAGGTACTTAAAGGAATCTGAACGCCTAACTCCATTCCCAAGTAAAAACCCGAATTCCAAACCCATCGCCACCCGATCTCAGGCGCTATAAAGGTAGAGTTGAAATTTACGGTCACCGTAGTGGGAACGCCACTCACCGTCCCCGTGTCAGAACCGGTCAAATTTTGAGCTCCGAAGGCAAGTCCCGCAAAGAAGGCTCCTTTCCAAGGGTAAATATGGGCCGCCACGTTCCATCCTGAGAGACCCACCGATACGTTATCGAAACTGAGGGAGGGCAAAAAACCGTAGTCGAACGAGAGACCAATCAAATTGTCCCACTTAGTTTCAAGTCCGCCTCGGAAGGGTACTGGCAATCCAAGGGCGGTCACCCGGGGTCCAATAACGAAATCGGGAATAATTCCACTTTTCTTCCCGTAATCCCCGCCTGGATTTTCCGCCGCACTCGCCACAAATGCCGTGACTTGCACGAACAAGATGGCCAGGGTCAACAACCGAACTAGTCTATTCATGTGGCTCCTTTAGACACTACGGTTCGCGGATAAAAATTATTATATTATAGCATGAGGCAATTCGGCTAAGCTCTGAGTGGATCCCTTGTTAACAGAACTCCAAGGAAAACGGCCTTTGCTTTCCCTCTTTCGGCTATGGTGGAGGTACTGTTTCTCACCTACCAAGGAGATTCCAATGAAATGTGCACTCGTTTTACTAAGTCTATTAGTGATTCGCTTTGCCATGGCCGATTCTAATGTATCGGAAATTACGGATCCTCCGCACTGTGTCGCCCTTTGCACCGGAGAGGACACTCGTTATACCTATTGCATAGAAGTGGGCTGTTGCGGTTTCGTTAGACTTGCCGTTACGACACCCATGACCTCTTTCGGCGAAAACGGAAAAGGAACCGTGGACAAAACCGTTATTCAGATAGCAAGCCCGCAGACAGAACTCAATGCGACCGCTGAAACGGATGCTTATCACGGAACGCTGACAGTCACGCAGACGGGACAAAGCCCTATTACGGAACCGGTAACCTGTCCGCTGGTATTTACGGAATGACAAAGACAGATGGTTCAGGGAGAAGCAACGGTCTTTAACATATTTTCTACCCGAGCCAGACTTCCATCGTTCGGCGAAGGAGCGATTGCTAGTATCTGGCACATCAAAGCGTAGAGATCTATATTCTTTACCGTACCGATCTCAATTCCCCTTTTGAAACTGGGGCCTGCCGCCACAAACGTCCCCTGCATCGAGGAGAGCTCGTCATCGTAGCCGTGCGCCCCAAACGTCTCTCTCTTCGAAGAAGGAATTTTCCCCGCTCGTGATAGATACCAACCTTCATCAGCCACTAGCAGAAGTGGAGCAATACGCCTGTTTTCTTTAAAATGAAATCGTGCCGGGATATCTTTTTTTTCGTAAACGTGAAAGTGACCATTCCCAGTTCGAAGTTTCTTTAGCACACTCTCTTCCTTACCTGGTTTGGGCCAAACTCCCATTAGAGCTCCGCCTTCGTAGGCGTCGGCGTCATCTATACTTATCCAGTCCTCTAACCGCATCACATGACTCTGTTCGACGGTAGCCATTCCGTGGTCGGACACTACGATGATGTCAGTGGAACTTTCCATTCCACGTTTTCGTATCCCTTCCATTAGTACGCCTAGGGCGGTGTCTAACTGGGTGATCGCCTGGTGCTCCTGCTCCGAGTCGGGTCCAAACTCATGGCCAGCCGTATCGGTCTCTTGGAAATAGATCATCAAAAGGCGAGGTCTCGAATCGACAGGGAGATCTAGCCATTCAAAAATCTTTTTCATTCGATCCTCGCGAGTAACCTTCGCATCAAATTTTTCCCAATAGGTCGGGCGCATGCCATCGATTTCAGCGTTGGAGCCTACCCAGAACATCGTCCCAGCGCGAATGCCCTGACGCTGCGCCGTCACCCATAAGGGCTCACCGTGCCACCATTCGGGCTGGTTGACCTCATCAGCGTTCTTGATTTGGAAGTGATGCTTCGATCCAGGATCATACATTTCGTTACCGATGATCCCGTGGTGTTCCGGATAGAGTCCGGTGATTATCGTGTAATGGTTTGGGAATGTTAATGTCGGAAATACGGGCTGCAGCCCTTTGGCACGAACCCCGCGCTTAGCCAAAGCATGAAGTTGGGGTGTCGGCGCCTTGTCCATATAATCCCAGCGAAAGCCATCCATACTAATGAGCAGTAGCGTCTTACCGACTTTAGTAGGAATCGCCGCGGAATTGCCGGGATGAGACAACACAAAGAAAAGTAAGGAAAACCTAAGGGCATAGGAAAAATATTTCATCGGTTGGTGATGTTACAGGTTGAAGTGCCGAAATTAAAGAAAAGTATCGTGGATCGTCTGCATCACTTTTTGGGCTTGTTCCGCGCGAACGACGCAGGAGATCTTTATTTCTGACGTGGAGATCATAAGAATTTCGATTTCAGCTCGCGAAAGAGCTTCAAACATACGACTGGCAACACCACTGTGGCTACGCATGCCGAGACCAACTGCCGAAACCTTCGCAAGGCCGCCGACGGATTCCATCTCAAGAGAGGAACTTCCAAACTCAGTTTTGAGGCTTTGAACAACCTCTTCGACAATATGGAGTTCGCTATCAGGGACGCTAAATCCGACTGATGCTAGGCCTTTTTCGTCAGACGCATCGTAAATGATGATATCTACGTTGACGCCTTTTTTTGCAATTCGGGAAAAAACATTTAATAACGAACCATTAGATTCACGCCAATTGCGAAGAGTCACTTTTGCGACGTCTTTGTCTAGGGTCACACCGGAAACGAGCGGGGCCTCTAACGCCTCTTTTTCATTGAATGGCATAATGATGGTCCTTCCTCCCGACTCGGGAGCAAACGTATTTCGAACGACTAAAGGCAGCCGGTTCTTGGCGGCAAGTTCAACACAGCGGCTATGCAAAACTTTTCCGCCCGAGGCGGCAAGCTCAAGCGCAACATCGTATTCCAGTTTCTCAATTAATTTCGCGTTGGGGACGACTCTGGGATCTGCGGTGTATACGCCGTCGACGTCGGTGTCGATTTCGCAGAATGCAGCCTCGAGTGCAACGGCGAGAGCTACCGCACTGGTGTCGCTGCCGCCACGTCCCAAAGTGGTGATAGCCTGACTTGGAGCGATACCTTGAAAGCCAGCGACAACAGGAATTTCACCACGCTCCCAAGCTTGGTGTATTTTTTCGGTTTGAATGGAGTGAATACGTGCACGCGAATGGCTGCCGTCAGTTAAGACACCTAGTTGATAACCGAGTAAGGGCTCAGCGCTTAGTCCTTTAGCTTCGAGGGCGGCGGCCATTAAACCTACGCTGACTTGTTCGCCCGCGGCTACCGCCATGTCGTAACTCTTGCTGCGCAGTTTAGGACGGATTTGTTCGACCATGGCTACGAGGCGGTTGGTCTCGCCTGACATGGCGCTCACGACGATGGCCATACGTGTCCAGCCGTTGTTTACCTGGGTGTGAATTCTTTCAGCGATGGCTTGGATTCTTTCGACCGTTCCGACGGAGGTTCCGCCGTACTTTTGAACGACGATAGAGTTTCTATCAAACAGGTCGTACACAGGAGTCTTTTATCGCATCCGAGGGGCTGAGAGAAGGGGCAAATGGTGAGGCCGCATCCGTCGATAATTATTAAGGTTTCCTGGGGACCATTCCGATAGTTTATTGAAACTCGAGAGAGAAGCACACGGGATGAAGATCAAGTTACTTATTAAGCAAAAGGCGTCGAAAATCATCGAACTCAATAAGGCTTATTGCGTTATAGGCAGAACGTCTCATGCGGACATATCGCTATCGGATGTGCAGTCGTCGAAGCAGCATGCGGTGATCTACGAGTCGCACGAGGGGGCACTTAAGATAGACGATTTAGATAGTACCAACGGGACGTTCGTGAATGGGAATCGGGTGAGGGAAACCGACCTACACGTAGGAGATCGCATTCAAATCGGGGGGACGGTGGTATTGATTTTGGAGTTTAAGCCGGTCACCTCGACTAACTTAGGGGCAGAAGAGACGGGAAGTATCGATGTGGAAAAGACGGTCTTCGCGGAGTTAGTACCCAAGAATAGGAAGTCGGATGTTATTAAGGGCGGTCCAGATATGATTTTTCGCTCAATACCGCTTACCGCCCAAGATAGATTCATCGATTACGTGGACGACGAAGGCCACCGCTCAAGAACCGCCCTGCACGAACTTCTCCAGAAAAAATCCCACCTAAAAAAAGTCAGCTAACCCGGGGACGGAGGCATTTTTCTGCGCGTATCCCCATAATCGATCGGCACGCTTCCTACTGGTTATTGACCGGAAAATCTATCATAGATTAATCCTGTGCTATGGCACGACTTCCCCGCTCGTTATCCGTCCAGTCAGATTCTCGGGTCCATAAAATTTGGCGTGGGCATAATCGCGAGTGGAATTTAGGAACAGACGAACAAAAATCTCGCTATCTCGACTTTCTTAATGACGATTTAGAATCTAAGAAGCATCACGCGGGCTCCGAGGTTCAAGCAATATGCCTCATGTCGAATCATACCCACGAATTGTACAATGTACTTAAAGCTACTGAGTTCTCGAACCACATGCGTAGACACCATTCGCGTTATGGTATGTATTTTAATAGGCAAAATGGCAGGAGCGGAAAAGTTGCTGAAGACCGTCCCAAAACCTGTCTTATCGCTGACGAAGAGCATGAAATGAAGACCGTCTTCTATATCCATGCTAACCCTATTCGCGCCCACATCGTAAAAGATGCTCGGGACTACAGATGGTCAACTCATAAACTTTACGCCTTTGGCAAAAAAGAAGAATGGATGAAAAATATCAGGCTCCCTGATTGGTACATGAAGCTCGGTAAGAATATGCAGCAAAGGCAAAGAAAATACCGGCAACTCTTTGTTCAATTCCTAAAAACCTTTGGAGTAACCCGACAGAACTTTCTTCACTCGTTATTTTACGGCCCCCCATTGTGGATGCAAGAAAGGCGTAAGCTAGTATCAAAATGGTCACGCGAACGTTCGCCCCCACGATAAAGCAACTGCCAAAAATGAATTTTCACTCGATCGACAGTGAAAGTGTATCTCCGTTTCAAACTTTTCCTCGGAATTATTTCCAAGTCTCCAAGGAACTCCAAAAATAGACAAAAAACGATGCCGTCTATTTTCTCTTTTCGGCAAAGAGAATACAAATACGCAATAAAATTAGAAATTAAATTTGTAAATCATCTTCGATCGTAATGGGGGCGAATGGACCTCCGTCCCCGTTAGAACTGTTCTTCTTCGGTGGATCCGGTGAGGGCTTTGGTCGAAAGCGTTCCGCCCGCTATAACCTGCGCCACTTCGTCAAAATACCCCGTCCCCACAAATTTTTGATGTGTCGTCGCCCTATAACCGGCTGATTCCGCAGCAAATTCGCTGCTCTGAAATTCTGCATAGGCCGACATCCCTTTCGCAGCATATTCTTTCGCTAACGAAAACATTCCAAAGTTTAGCGAATGGAATCCCGCCAGAGTCACGAACTGAAATTTGTACCCCATCGCAGAAAGTTCCGTTCTAAACTTTGCAATAGCTTCTTCGTTCAATTTTTTCTTCCAATTAAAGGACGGCGAGCAGTTATAGGCCAAGATTTTTCCCGGATACTCCTTTTTCACTGCCTCCGCAAACCTCTTTGCTTCCGCTAAGTTAGGCTCTGACGTTTCGCACCACACCAAATCCGCAAACGGCGCATACGCAATCCCACGTGCTATGGCGCACTCAAGCCCTCCCTTTATCGTAAAAAATCCCTCCACTGTCCGATCTCCAGTCAGAAAACCTCCGTCCCTGGGATCTATGTCGCTGGTGAGAAGTTGGGCGCCATTGGCGTCCGTTCTTGCCACCACCACAGTCGGCACTCCCATCGTATCCGCCGCGAGCCTTGCTGCGCACAGTTTTTGTATCGCTTCCGACGTCGGAACCAATACCTTCCCGCCCATGTGCCCGCACTTCTTCGCCGACGACAGCTGATCCTCAAAATGAACCCCCGCCGCCCCCGCCTCTATCATCGCCTTCATCAACTCAAACGCATTTAAATTCCCCCCGAATCCCGCCTCCGCATCCGCCACAATCGGCACAAACCAGTCCATCTCCCCACTCTTTTCCATATGCTGAATCTGATCCGCCCTCTGAAACGCCCTATTAATCCTCAATACCATCTGCGGAACACTGTCCGCCGGGTATAAACTCTGGTCCGGATACGTCTGCCCCGCCCCATTATTATCCGCCGCCACCTGCCACCCGCTCAAGTAAATGGCCTTCAATCCCGCCTGTACCTGCTGTACCGCCTGATTCCCCGTAATCGCTCCCAACGCTCCCACACACTCCCCCTCACTTAGCATCTTCCACAACTTCTCCGACGTTCTCCTCGCAATCGAATGCTCCACCGGAAACGATCCCCTCAGACGAACCACATCCTCCGCTGAATAATTTCTCTGCACCCCCCTCCACCTCGGATTCTCAGCCCAATCCCTAGCCATCTCTGACGGTGATTTCCATTCCATCGATAGTCCCCCTTGGTTGGCGTTCAATTAATATATTCGTAGGCCGGTAACGTAAGAAATTCCGCAAATTCCTCGCTCGTGCACATACGATCAAAAATCGTCCTAGCCTCAGTGAAATTTCCCGCTTGGAATCGCCCCTCTCCCAAACTCCCCCTCAATCTCGCTACCTCCGTCCCCAACAGTTCTCGAAAGAGTTCGGCCGTTATTCTTCGGCCATCCGCTAACACCCCCCCCGGGTGTCTTATCCACTGCCAAATCTGAGCCCTTGAAATCTCCGCCGTCGCCGCATCTTCCATCAAATGATAGAGCGGCACACATCCATTCCCCCCGAGCCACGACTCTAAATACTGCAACCCCACACTGATATTATTAATCAATCCCGCTTCCGTAATTTGCCCCCTAGGTACCCTCAAAAGATCTCTCGCCGTAACCACCACGTCCTCTCTTAACACCCCAAGCTGGTTCGCCCCCCCCAAATGGTGATCAAACACCTCCCTGGCCACCGCCACCAATCCCGGATGCGCCACCCACGTTCCATCATGCCCCAATCTGACCTCGCGCTCCTTGTCCGCTCTCACCTTTTCCAACGCAGCCTCGTTCGCCTTTGCATCGTTCTTAATGGGAATCTGCGCCGCCATCCCCCCCATTCCATGCACCCCCCGACGATGGCACGTCTTCACCAATAACTCGCAATAGCTCTTCAAAAAATGCTCCCGCATCGTCACCGCCGATCGATCCGGTAACAAAAAGTCCGCCCGGTTTCGGAACTTCTTAATGAAGCTAAAAATATAATCCCACCGCCCGCAATTTAGTCCCGCCGAATGGTCCCTCAGTTCATAGAGAATTTCGTCCATCTGAAACGCAGCCAAAATCGTTTCAATCAGTACCGTAGCCTTTATCGTCCCCGGCTTAATTCCCGCATAGATCTCCGCAAACACAAAGACGTCATTCCAAAGCCTCGCCTCCAGATGACTCTCCATCTTGGGAAGGTAAAAATAAGGACCCGTTCCCTTACCGATTAGTTTTTCCGCATTGTGAAAAAAGAATAGTCCAAAATCAAACAGACTAGCCGAAGTCCCCACCCCATCCACCACCAGGTGCTTTTCCTCTAAATGCCACCCCCTTGGCCTTACCATCAACGTCGCCACCTTGGGGTTCAGCCGGTATTGTTTCCCTTCAGGGCTTTGAAACTCAATCGTCCCCTCCACCGCATCCCTCAGATTTACCTGCCCCTGTATCGTGGCCGCCCAAGTCGGAGAATGGGAGTCCTCGAAATCGGCCATAAAGACCTTCGCCCCCGAGTTCAACGCGTTAATGACCATCTTTCTTTCCACAGGCCCAGTTATCTCCACCCGACGATCCAACAAGTCCTGTGGCAACGAGGCCACTTTCCAGCCTCCCTCACGAATCGATTTCGTTTCAGGAAGAAAGTCCGGCATCCAGCCGCCATCAATCTTTTCTTGAACCTTAGAACGCTCTTCCAACAATTGACGCCGTCGAGCATTAAATTCGCGCTGCAGCGATACCACGAAAGCCAGCGCTTCTGGCGTTAGGATCTTATCTTGTTCGGGAACTGAGACGGAACTTGGGAGCGAAATTCCGTTAATCATTTACGCATGATCCGAGACTCAAACGGAACCGTCAATAAATTTCACCCATCCTCCGTCCCCGAAAAATTTCGATAAATTTCGCCCTCCCTCCGTCCCCCAAAAAATTCATCCGCACACGTTGCGACACATCGCAGAATCTGTCAGTTTTGTGTTGGCCCCGTAACAGAACGTAAAGTTTCTTTGCGTTCCACCAACCGTCACGCTATACGACCATGAACGTTCGGGGGGGGAAATGAACGCCACGAAATTCGCTTATTTTTGCAGCCTTCTCTTTATGGCCTCCTTAATCCTTTGCGCCGCGGCCAACGCCGCTCCCAACTCCATTTGGGAGTCGTTCGCAGACAAACCCGATATCTTGGACAAGGTCTCCGTAAAGTATTGGGGCAACTACGACGGTCCCCCACTCAACAATCCCAGCGCCACCACAACCACCAGTGTCACTGGCCAACCCAAGCAGGTCGCGCAAAACGCGGATGATCTCCTCACCGTGGGCTTCAAAATCGCTCCCGGCATTCAGCCCGGAATCGGAGTTCCCTTCAACTTCGTCCCCTTTCAAAAGGCCGTCATCCAAATCAAGCCCCTCTATTTTGGTCTCATCGACCTTAAGCTCTTTGAAGTCGGTAATCTAAGCATGCACACCGATGTCCGCATCTACACTCCCCTAGGCGACGTCGCCTCCTCTCAAGACGTTCAGACTGGCTTTCGCGCCTCTCAAATTACCCTCTACCAAATTCCCGGCTCCAAATGGACCATCGGGTCTTACAGCTACTTTAGATACTGGAAATACGGCCCCAACGGCACCGGCTTTCGAAACGACTACGAAGTCTACTTTTCGTTCCTGGCCTGGTATCCCCTTAGCCGGGAATTCGACGTCACCGTCTGGTCCGACCTCTTGCAGCTAGGACATCAATTTGGCAAGCCCGGAGGTCTACAGAATCTTCCCATCGATTTTCAGCCGGGCATTCGTTGGAACGTAGGACGCGCTTTCAACATCAACCCCTACTTCAATTTCATCCCAGGCAACCTGCGTTGGGATACCTTCAACATCGGCCTCGTAGTTAACGCCGCGCTCCTCTAACCGCCCCCCCCCTCTTGTAACGGGGCGTTATACGCTACGTGAAAATTTACGAGCACGTTTCAAGCTAATCTATTAAAATAAAAGCACTACTCGAACTCATACAATAATGACCAATCGACAACCTACCCTTCGTTTCGACCACCGCGAAATCGCCGTCATCTTCAGCCTTTTCGTTTTCGTCTCTTTGCTGATGTTCACAGTGGGCATTTTAGTCGGCAAAGGATTAGCGCAAGCCAAGTACGAAGGACTTTCCCTCAAGATTGGAAGCCCCACTCTCAGCCAAAACAAACCGATCCACGAACGCACCACCGCAAGCGCCGTACCTTCTGAACTTCATCCCAGCGGAACATCCGTAAGTTCAGGAGACTCGCTATCAGTGGCTCCCTTTAAAGAAAAACCAGCCCCCCAAAAAAATCGTGTCGCGGAAAATGGCCTCATCGAGGATGCCCCCTTAAAACTCATGCCTCAAAAGTCCCCTGACTCTGACGATCTCGGAGGTAGCCTCCTGGAGCCCAAACAAGAAACCTCCTCCGATCAGATCCTATCCAACCCCAATGTCCAATCCCTGGTCGAAGAAGCCCCCTCTCGCCACGTCACCTCTACGGAATTGCCCGAGAGCTTTTCCACCGGTAAATTTTCCGTTCAAGTCGATTCCTACACCACTGAAAAAGAGGCTTCCGATAGAGTCGACGAGCTAAAGAAACTCGGGTTCCCTTACTCCTACTTTTCTGCTAAAGAGCTGGGAGAGAATAAAGATGTCTGGTACCGCGTCTGGTTGGGTTACTACCCCGATTACCAAAGCGCAAACGACAGCGGCAGGAAATTACAAAATCGGGGTGAGGTTAAACATTATCTTGTCAGAAAAGCCGACTCCAATAGCTGAATCCTTCCAACTTAGGACTGCCGAAAAGATCGAAAAACCGTGGGGCCACGAGCTAGTCTGGGCAAAGACCAAAGACTACGTCGGTAAAGTACTTTTCGTAAAAGCAAACCACAGCCTGAGCCTTCAGTACCACCAAGTAAAAGAAGAGACACTGTTCTTAGAATCGGGAACGTGCGATCTAGATACGGGTCCCGACGAAAAGAACCTTAAAACACTCCGCATGGAGACGGGGGCTATCTTTCACGTCGCCCCCGGAGTTCTCCATCGGATTAACGCAGTAACCAATTGTCGATTCTTTGAAGTATCCACTCCCCATCTCAGTGATGTCGTTCGCCTTCAAGACCGATATGGCCGATCGTAATTCAAATCTAACCTCCGTTGCTGTGATACTAGCCGGGGGCTCTGGAACGCGCTTTTGGCCTTCCAGTCGAAAAAAACAACCCAAACAGTATTTGAATTTCTTCGGCGCAACCTCCCTGATTCAAAACACAGCTTCACGAATCGAGCCCTTCACCGGCAAGACAAATCTATACGTCTGCTCAACAGAATCCCAGCGCAGCCTCCTTGAGAAGCAGCTCCCCGGCCTTAACGCTAAAGAGCAATTCATCATGGAGCCCCAAGGAAAAAATACCGCTCCTTGTATCGCGCTTTGTGTACTCCATATGCTGCGATTGGGTTTGTCTCCACAGACCATCATGGTGGTCTTGCCCGCAGACCATTTTATTGGCGATGAAGCAGCCTTTCTTACTTGTATCGAAGAGGCCAAAGACCTAGCCCTTGCCGAAAAAGGCTTAGTGACTTTGGGCATCATCCCCACCGTTCCCCATACCGGCTACGGATATATTGAAGGCGGAGAGAAACTTAACGGCGGAGACCTTCCTCGCTTTAAGATCAAACAGTTTGTCGAAAAACCCGATCGCGGACGCGCCGAAAAATTTCTCATGAGTGGGAAGTTTTATTGGAACGCAGGAATATTCGTTTGGACCTTAGCCTCCATTCAAGAGGCGTTTCGTGCCCACATGCCTGAATTGTGGACGGCATTAGAACACGCATTCGCCGAAAACGACCCCGCCAAATTCGCGGACGTTTATCGCAAAGTGCCTTCGGTCGCGGTTGACGTTGGAATTATGGAAAAAGCGAAAAATAGCTATGTCATTCCCGCCTCCATCCGCTGGAGCGATGTAGGCTCCTGGGACGCGGTATACCAATTAAATTCCTCTTCAGGGGCCGAAAATGTCATTTTAGAAGGAAACGTCCTTTCCATGGAAAGCAAAGCCTGTCTGGTCAAGGTTCCCAAAGATAAGAAAGTAGCTCTTATTGGCGTTGAAGGACTAGTGGTTATCGACGAAGGCGACGGCCTTCTGGTTTGTCGACGAGAGAGTGATCAGCTCGTAAGAAAAGCGGCAGATCGTTTCGATCCGTGAAAGCATTTGCTTTAGCCCCTATCATTGATAGGATGGTGGCAATGGCGCTAAAATTAGATATCCCTTACACGAATATCATCGCCTCGCCCAAGAACCCTAGTGATACTTACGCGTTCTTTGCCAATCTCGAAACGGCGGTTGGAAAGAATTTTCCCGGATTAGAGAACTTCTCCCCCGTCGGAAAAGATCAATATGAGTGGCGATTTCAAAAGTTCGAGCACAGCGGCTACGGATTTCAGGTCGCCTTCATTACTCAATTTATTAAGGAGCCGGACATTTCCATCCGAATGCTACCTGTGGAAAAGCCCGGCATGAGCAAACTCTCAGGAAACTGGCGCTTTGAGCCTCAGGGAACGCTGACTAAGGTCCACTTTACCGCTTCCCTCAGTTTGGAACTTCCGCTTCCCTTTTTCTTAAAGTCAATTGCCGGCCCCACGGCTCAAAAAGAGATTGCTAAGCTTTTCGATCACTATGTCACCCATGTTACTCAAGCTATTTCGAAATAAGTTTTTTACCTCGATCCTGGCGGGAGTTGTCCTGTTTCTTGCCTATCCCAAATATAATCTTTTCCCTCTTATTTTCTTGTTTCCTCTTTTTACCCACGCGCTGGTCAAACAGTGTCGAACGTTTGGCGAAGGGTTTGCCTATGGATTTCTCACCTCGTTCATTATCATGCTCGGAGGATTTTATTGGGTCGTTTACGTCCTTCACGAGTTTGGCTACTTGCCATGGGCGGCCGCAGGCCTGATGTACTTGGGATTTTGCGGCTTCGGTGCGCTTAATTTTCCTTTGTATACCGGCTTGGCAACGCTTGCTCAACGAAGATGGAAATTGGAGGAGCTTGCTACTCCATGGCTTGAGCTGTGGCATGCTTTGGGCCTCCCCGCACTTTTTACGATCGTGGAATATTGGGTCCCCAAACTATTCCCCTGGCTCATGGGACACAGTCTTTACCGCACCCTATGGATGACTCAGATCGCAGAGATCACCGGCTGCACGTTTCTCACTTTTTGCATCTTCAGTTTGGGAAGTATGGGGGGACTTGCTTTCGATAGGTGGCTCAACCAGGCTGAGGACGATCGCAATGGAAAAACCAAAAAACCTTTGCCTCGCTTAATCTTTTGGGCCATTCCCCTCGGGCTTTGGACAATCACAATATCTTTCAGCCTCTGGCGCCTTTCCCAGCCTTTGCCCGATCATCTGTTCACCGTGGCGCTTATCCAACCCAACATCGGTTCGCTCGAAAAGGTAGAAGCAAAAAAAGGGCTTGTAGGTAAGGTGCGTCACGTTGTGGATACTTACGAGAGGCTAACGGAGAGTGCGTTACGAAGAAATCCCAAACCCAGCCTAATCGTATGGCCTGAAACCGCGATGCCCTTTGAATTGGAACCTCCGACCACTATTTTTTCCCGAGAGCTGCTTGAAAAGGTTATCAAATGGCAGGTCCCTCTT
This sequence comes from uncultured delta proteobacterium, assembly GCA_963778115.1. Classification (GTDB taxonomy): domain Bacteria; phylum Bdellovibrionota; class FAC87; order UBA2466; family UBA2466; genus JBBQIT01. Next base: position 477,266 of record CAVZSV010000006.1, on the reverse strand, counting down.
ATTACGGGGGGATACGCAGCAAGCCCCTTTAACAGCATGCGCGAATATAATTCGGCTTTCCTTTTAGAACCGGTGGGCGACAAGCTCCATCGCGATCTGTACAACAAAAACATACTTTTGGCCTTCGGCGAGTACATGCCTTTTGGCGAGTGGTTTCCCTCTCTTTACCAAAAGTTCCCGGAGGTCGGCACGTTTGAGATAGGAAAAGTTCAAAACGTTTTCACTCTTAAAGACGGCATTCGGCTAGGAGTTACGATCTGCTATGAAGATATTATTCCGACATTTTTCCGAAAAGTGGCTCGTAACGAAGTCAACGCCGTCGTTAATATTACCAACGATTCCTGGTTTGGTCCTACCGCCGAACCCTATCTTCACGGCGGCATCGCTATTTTTCGCGCCATCGAAACGCGCTTACCTCTGATGCGTGTCACCAATACGGGCACCTCCTTTACTGTCGACAGCCATGGCCGCATGAGCGAACTGACCCCCGTATACGAAGAGGCAGTCCTTACTTCAACCCTTCACCTCCCGGAGGTCCCCCCCCTTACCTTCTACGTGCGATTCGGAGATTGGTTCATTTTAGTGTGCCTAGCTATTACTGCTGCCTTCGCTGTGTTATTCTGGCGACGAAATGCATCCCTACCTCTTAGATAAGGTAATTTTTGGTGTCCACGTTCATCCTCCGACCTATGGGCTACTTTTAGCGTTAGCTTTCGCCGTAGGCTATATGGAGGCCTTACGTAGAGCCCATAAACTTCATGATAAGCAAATCAAACATGTCGAAAATCTCTTTCTCGTGACGCTAATCGCTTCTGTCGTCGGTAGCCGGCTCTTTCACGTTCTGTTTGAAGAGTTCGATTACTACGCCGATCACCCCGGTAAAATCTTCGCGGTATGGGAAGGGGGGTACACTTTTTATGGTGCAGCGCTCATGGGGCTGCTCTTTATTTACTTGTACGCGCGGCGCCATCACCTGGACTACGCCTATTACGGTGATATCGCAGCGCCCACGACTGCCCTTGGACTCTTTATCGGAAGATTAGGCTGCTTTGCGGCCGGTTGCTGCTGGGGACGGCCAACGAAGATGCCCTGGGGTGTCGTATTCAACGACCCGAATTCCTTTTGCACGTTACGAGGAATCGCCGTCCACCCCACTCAACTCTATGAGTCTTTCGGTTCTCTGATGCTGTATTTTTATCTCACTTGGCTTTTCCGCAGACGTAAGTATGTCGGTCAAATTTTTGTCCATGGCTTGATTGGCTACGCTTTACTGCGTTTTGCGATTGAATTTTTTAGAGGAGATGACTACCGCGGTTATATTTTCAACGGGGCTCTTAGTTACTCGCAGCTGGTTTCACTCTTTCTTATCCCCTTCGCCATAGCCGCCATGTTCGTCTTTGAAAAACGCCATCTACCACGCCGAAAAAAGGCGTCACGTTAGCAGAGGAGTCGCTGCATGCCACAGTCAAATTCCAACTCAAGTGTTTTAGTTCGCAGGGGCATTTCAATAGCGCTGGTACTGGTATTGCTGGGAACCACCTCATTTTTTGCCATCAAGCACTGGCCTCATTCCAGGCCGAAAACACCACAAGAACAGCAAGTGGAACGGGATCGCAATACGGTAGAAAATCCAAAAGCTTCCGAATTGGAGGTGTCTAGTGCCCTGATACGACTCTCTGAGCGGCGTGAAGACATAGCCAAAGCAAAAAATATCGAACGAGCCAAGAGCTCTAACCCTGAGATTCGCAAAAATACCGCTCGCGCTTTGGGCTTCTTTATCGACCCCGCGTCTTTGAAAGAACTGAGCAAACTCGTTGTGGACCCCGATCCGTCGGTGCGCGTCATCGCGGTGCAAGCTTTGGGATACCGAATGGGTAATGAGCGCAAAAGCTTATTGGACGGAGTCTTAACTCGAAAAGATCCTCTGCCTTCCCCTCAAGAGAAGATTGAAGCCTTGTCCATCTTGGTTAGAAACCGGACGGCGAATGCTTCGCAAAGAGGCCAATATACTGACGCCATTTTCACTCTAGCCCAAGCAAAGGATTCCCAAGCAGTAAGTGCGCACGCCCTCACCCTTTTGACGTCCGTAGCTCCGAAAGATCCACGTTTAGCGACTTTGGTGAGCCAGCACCTCACTCACAAAGATCGCTCTCCGGCGAGTGCCCTTTCTATCGAAGAGAAACAAGCCGAAGTCGCAGCACTTCATGCCTTGCACGTCGTCTGTCCTAACAACCGAGTCGCTTTGCTTTCGGGAATTCTTTCTGGTCCCGACAAAGATCCGCTTCTTTTGCGAACGGTATTGATGGAAATTCAATATTTGAAGAGCCCTGAGACCACCGCCCTGTTAAACAAGGCTATCGCAAAAAAGTGGTTTCCCGACGGTTTTCGTCCCGACCCTCATATGTTTGCCGAGAGGCTCGCCAAAAGTCCCGGAATGGACCTCTGTAAAGGTAAGGTTGAACCAGGACGAATGCCCAGCGAAAACCACGGGCGCAACTGAAAAGCAAAGTACGGAGCTCTAAAGCTCCTGCGGAATTAGCCCACACACCAAGGTACAGTAGTGCTCAGCACGAAGATTCTGCCTCTTCTCGACGAACTTCACCAGTACCTTACGAAGCTCTTTCTTAAGGCGCGGCATTTTCTTTTTCGGGACGGTAAAAATGGAATTGAGAAAAAGGTGCTCTTCACTGTTAAAGGCGCGGCGAGCCCTTATTTCGGTTTGTTTAAGGGTTTGCAAATAGAAGCTCTGAAACGCGCCGGGCCGTTTTTGTTCGAGGCAGACTAAATGGGATTGTTCTGGAAAAAATCTCATGCCATCCGTTCGCGCAAGTCCATGATGCGTCATACTCTCAACCACTTTTCGACAAACTTCCGCGGGCAATCGCGTTCGGCGAGTGATCTCCTCCAAGGTCGATCCGTGCTCCTCCGTCCCCATCAATGCAAGGACATACGGATAATCCGCCAAATGGTACAGTTGCGAATCCACAAGCTGCCGCTGCTTTTCGGCCCTTTTCAATAATCGCATCCGCAGTCGATTAAGCTTGCTCTCGATCTGCTCTTTGGAATAGCAGACCGGAAGGAAGTTCGGATTATCTAAGATAACCATCCACCGAAAGTACTGAGCGGCGTCTCCCGTTAACCCAAGACCCATCTGAAACGACGGCAACGACTTGGGTGTTAGCTTTCGAGTCCCTAAACAAATCTCTCTCGGAAAACTCCTAGCACTATAACCGGCCTTTCTCGCAAAAGAGGCGAAACTAAAAGCATGCTCTTTTTTCGTATCAAACATCGCCGACAGGAAAGTCAGCAGATCGGTCGTCGAACACAGAACCTCTAGAATTTCTTCACGCCGAGGAGACTTCATGAGGCTCTCAATTACTGCCAGTAACTGCACCCGCTTTGGGCGTGGCCGTAAGCTTAACCCCTGTGGCTTGAGAGAGATTGGTCTCGATTAAACCCTTCATCTTAGCTTGCAAATCGTCCTGAGATTGCTGAGTGGGCGTACCTTCAAAATCAATGCACGTTAACGTCCCTTGAACCAGGATGTCATTATTGGAATCATTAACGAGAGGGGATCCCAGTACGGCCTGACAGCTGAGAGTCAGTTCTTGTACTATCGCTCCACTGGATGTGACCACCGGTTTCGTCTGAGTTAGTTCAGTCGAAGCGTCCAAGATAGACTTCAATGCGATCGCAAAATCGCGACCACTCTTGGTCTGCATCCCTGGCATATTGCCCATAAATTCCAAAGAGACATCGCCGGTTCCCGCGGCCGCTGCGAGTGCGCTCCCCGACAATCCCGTGCTCAATGAGAGAATACAAATGGTAACTACTAATTGAAACCGTTTCATTAAGATCTCCTCTCACAAGATACTCACTTAACATCCGCTCCTTGTATAGACTCATCGCATTATTTTTCGTTCACCACGTACTCTGCTGAGTACATAATCGGGTTTCTCACATCCTGGATTTTTGACGTAAGACGCCTATGCAAATCACTATCTTGCTTGGGGGACATTTCGATTTACCGTTCCCTGAAACCAAATGAATTGCTTTTAAGGAGATACTTATGAAACTTCGATTCTTGTTAGCCGCTAGTCTATTAACGAGTACTCTAGCTTTCGCCGATGCAATCGCTCCTCTTTCCAGTGGGGTATCCTGCCTTCGAGTAGGAATGAATGCCGATGGAACTCCCGACTTGGCGCAGTTCAACGCCCAACTGCAGACCAGAACCGAGCACGAAAAGGACATGATCTTAAAATCGGTCAGCGTCTCTCGGATAGGGGTAGCTCAATTCCTAGTCTGTACCACCGCCCTTAAATCTGACGACACGAAATAGATAGACTGGCTCACCCTTAATGAGTTGAGGGTGGGCCCTTTTCTTTATGCTCATACTGCTCGATCACATTCGCGCCACCTACCTCTGCCAAACCATGAAATACCCGCTGTTGAGGCGTTGGTATCTCGATCGCCCTCGGCGTCTCGGCGTTAATTTTCTCTTGGTATCCATAACGGCTTTGCTTTTTTCGTTAGCCCTTCCTCTTTGGGTGTTAGCGATAGGCCCTGTCGTTTATGGACTCCCTCATCTGGTGGCTAGCCTTCGCTATAGTGCTTTTTCGATCAAATCGCGCCACGACTCCAGAGCTTTTCTAAAGGCCGTGACTCTCATCACGGTCCTCGTCGCATTGGTTCGCCTTTGGCAGATACTTGGATGGCCCCCGGCAATCGGTCGATGGTCGGCGTTGCCTCAGGGTAATGGTTTGGAGGTTCTAGGGATGTCCCTTGTTCTTCTCGCGGGTATTTTTTTTCTGAGAGCCCGTTGCTGGCGCCCCATCCTCTGGGCTTGCCTCGCAACAGCACTGCTTCTTCATTTCTCCCTCCGTTTTCCGCTCGTGCTGGCGGGCCTGATGATCCTCGCCCATAACTTTATCGGCTTCTTCTATTGGATAGGGGGTTCGCAAAAAAAAGCCGACCGCACGGTTGCCGTACTCGCTCTAATCCTATTTGCCTTTATTCACTGGGCTCTATTTTCCGGTCGTCTTGATGGTCTTAACTCCTTTTTTTCCCCTTCACTCGAAATTCCCGGAGGACTCAATGGCTGGGAGATCGGAAGCTCTCTTTTTCCGAACGCCGGGATAGATGTCTCTTTATGGATTAAAGGGGTAACGGCCTACGCTTTTGGACAATCGATCCATTACTTTGTTTGGTTAAGAGCCATCCCCGAAGTTCAACTGACTCATCCCACCCCTAGCAGTTTCCGTCAGAGTCGGTTTTACTTGGAACGCGATCTGGGAACTAAAGGAGCACAAGTGGCCGTGCTGACAGTTTTGGCTTTAAGCCTTTTTTGGTTGTTGCTCAAATATAATACCGCAAGACATTGCTATCTGGCCGCAGCTTGCTTCCATGGATATGCGGAACTTCTGGGCTTGGCTTTTTTATTTGGCAGTCCTTCGCAAGAAGAGGCAAGGAGAGACAGATGACGTGTGACCTTCCGCCGACGCTATTGGAGTATGTCTTTTTCCCTTCCCATCTCTGCGCGACTTGCCGGGCATACCTTGCTGATACTTCATTGAACGGTATTTTTGGAGCGCCCTTAAGACAGTACGTGGGACTTTTCTTGGTAACGTGCCTATTGGAATTTCCGTTCTATCGAACGGTCTTAAGACACCGCAAGCTCGTTTCTCAAGTTTTCATAGTGATCGTGATAAACCTAGCGACTCATCCTTTGGTGGTTTTGGGCTTTCCCCAGTTCTTTGCGCTTCAGGGTTTGTCCAAAGTCTATTCCGTTCTGGCAGGCGAACTCTTTGCCCCATTGCTCGAATTTGGATTTTTAGCGGTAGTACTTCAAATCCCTTGGAAGCGCTCGCTAGCAGTAGCTGGGGCAGCTAACTTATTCTCATGGTGGTTCGGGGGTTGGTTGTTTTCCATTCTTTAACCCATGTTAGCGGGCTTTACCGCGATCTCTCCAGCGCGGTATTTAGATCCGACTTTAAGTCCTCAACATTTTCAATTCCCACTGACAAACGGACCAAGCTGTCACTAATCCCTAAGGACCTTCTAGTCTCCGCAGGAATAGAAGCGTGAGTCATAATCGCCGGATGATCGACTAAGGATTCCACTCCCCCTAGACTTTCCGCTAGTGAGAAGACATGAAGGTTCTCAAGAAATCTGCGGCAGTTATCGATATTGCCCTTTATCAAGAAGGTGACCATTCCGCCGAAACCCTTCATCTGTTTGCGGGCGACTTCGTGCTGAGGATGGCTCTTAAGTCCCGGATAGAGCACCTTTTCGACTAAGGGATGGGATTGCAAGAACTCAGCGATCTGTATCGCGTTCTCTTCGTGTCTTTTCATGCGCACCGCAAGGGTTTTGATTCCGCGCAGCACCAAGAAAGCATCGAAGGGACCGGGAACGCCTCCAATGGAGTTTTGAATATGATGAAGCCGTGTTTTTAAATCGTCGCTATTAAAAACAAGTGCCCCGCCGACCACGTCGCTGTGGCCGTTGATGTATTTGGTCGTCGAATGCAAAACGACATCAGCCCCCAATTCCAAAGGACGCTGGAAATAAGGACTGGCAAACGTGTTGTCGACCACCACTAAAGGTTTTGGATTTAACTTTGACGCCCAACTGACTACCCTTTCGATGTCTATGATTTTCAATAGAGGATTGGTTGGTGTTTCGATCCAAACCATTTTGGTCTTCGCAGTCGCAACGTCCCCAAACCCCTCCCGCGTCAGATCCACAAAAGTTGTGCTGACCCCATGTCTGGCCCAAATCGTACGAAAGAGACGGCTCGAGCCCCCGTAAACGTCGTCGACAGAGATCACATGATCGCCTGTCTCAAGAGAATGGAGCAAAATGTCGGTACCTGTGCAGCCCGAGGAGAGAGCCAAAGCGTGCTTAGCCCCCTCGAGTGCCGCCAAAGCACCTTCCAGAGCCGTTCGCGTGGGATTGTGGGTTCGGGAATAATCGTAGCCCCGGTGTTTTCCCGGCGAGCTTTGCACGTAAGTACTGGTAGCAAAGATGGGAGTCATGATGGCCCCCGTCGTAGGATCCGGAGTTACCCCTGCATGAACGGAAATGGTTTCAAAATGACTAGGCCCGCTCTTGTTTTCCACTCTACCCCTCTTTTCTCTCCCTGAACACGTTAAGACTGTAGACTTAAGAAACTGATAAGATCGATCTTAGTGAGGATATACTTGGTCTTTCCGCCCTCAGCCACAAGTGCAATCTTACCTGTCGTAAAAATGTCATTCAGACGATCAAGGGGATCGCCCTCTTGAAGCATCACGTAATTGCTATCCACTAGACTTTCGATCTTATCCGACGGCTTTATGGCACCGGAGATCAAAGGCCGTAACAGAGCGGTCTCAGCAATCGTACCCACCACTTGACCGTCTTTCATCACCGGCAACTGCGAAATCCCTTCGTCGCGCATCAACTTAACCACCTCTTCAACTCGGTCTAGGGCGTCAGCGGAGAGAATGCGCGAAGTCTTGTGCAGCACCCGTACCATATCCCCGACGGTATTTTGCGTCTTTCTCTCAAGGAAGGAGTTTTCGATCATCCAAGCATCATTATAGACTTTGCTCAGATAACGATTTCCGGAATCCGGCATGATGACAATGACTCGTCCAGGATTTTGCGTCTGAGACATATAACGAAGCGCCCCGACCACGGCAGCTCCACTGGAAGAGCCGCTAAAGATCCCCTCCTTATTCAAGAGGGTTCGGGTCATTACCAGCGATTCTTTGTCCTCAACGCGAACAATTTCGTCTATCACAGAAAAATCACAGTTCGAGGGCTTCATGTCTTCGCCAATACCTTCGATCTTATAGCTATTGGCGGTGGCATATTTTCCGGTCTCAAACAGCTCCTTTAAAATGGATCCTTTGGGATCGACCCCCACGACTTTTATCTTGGGATTTTGTTCCTTAATAAATTTGCCAATGCCCGAGATAGTTCCGCACGTTCCCATTCCGATCACGATCGCATCAAACTTGCCTTCCGTCTGGCGCCAGATCTCAGGCCCCGTGTATAAGTAATGAGTCTCTCGATTTGTCGGATTATGGTACTGGTTAGCATAAAACGAATTGGGCGTCTCCCGAGCAAGCCTCGCTCCCACACTGTAATGAGATTGCGGTGAGTCCGGTGACACTCCGGTGGGAGTGATAATGACTTTCGCACCAAAGGCCCTTAGGTTTTGGCGCTTCTCTTCACTCATTTTCTCGGGCATCACAAAAATCGATTGATAGCCTTTAATGGCTGCTGTAATCGCAAGCCCCATGCCCGTGTTGCCAGAGGTCGCCTCCACGACGGTACCGCCCGGCTTCAGCTGGCCGCTCTTCTCGGCCTGTTCGATGATATACCAGCCGATCCGGTCCTTAATAGAACCGCCCGGGTTCATAAACTCGCATTTGGCGTACAATTCGCCCGCGACTCCTCGCGTGACCTTGTTAAGACGCACCAGCGGGGTGTTTCCAATGGCTTCTAATATGTTTGCTTTTAATTCCATCGTAAGGCGACTTGATATTTATGATTTGGGGGAACCGTCCGGTTAACGTTTTTGATTCCCTTTTCGAATAGGGCCCCATTTAGGTCAATGGTTTGAATTGACGAATAAAACACCTTCCGATTTAACTAGTGACTCAAAATAGTGTCAATAGGCGGCTCATGAGCTCACTTGTAATTCCCAAAACAGCGTTAATCAGTGTCTACTACAAAGAGGGGCTTGAAGACCTCTGTCGTAAATTGCACGAAAAGAGTATCCGCCTCTATGCGACAGGTGGTACCGCTACCTTTCTTTCGCAGGGGTTGGGGATAGCCGTCACTAAAGTGGAGTCGCTGACGCATTTCCCCGAAATGATGGACGGCCGAGTCAAAACGCTCCATCCTAGAATTTTTGGCGGCATTCTGGCCCGGCGGGAAAATCCCAAGGACATGAAAGAATGTGAGGAACATGAGATACCCCTTTTCGATCTGGTAGTCGCCAATCTCTACCCCTATGCCGAACATTTGGGAGAATCGGCCCAAAGTCAGACCTCTTTTATCGATATCGGAGGCCCTTGCTTGCTTCGGGCCGCGGCGAAGAACTTTTCCTCAGTGACCGTAGTGTCCGATCCCAGTGACTATTCTGGGTTAATTAGCGAACTAGAGGCAAACGCAGGAGCGACGAGCGTCGACTACCGTAAACAGCAGGCGGCGAAGACCTTCCAGCGCACCTCTGCCTATGACGCCCTTATCGCTTCTGAGTGGAGTGAGACTTTCGAGTTCCCCAAACATCTGGCGCTTTCTCCGGTAATGGCTTTGCGTTACGGGGAAAATCCTCACCAAAAAGCGGCCTGGTGCGGAGTTCCTTCGTGGACGCTCTTACAGGGAAAGGAGCTATCCTTCAACAATCTCCTGGACGCGGAATCCGCCATGGGCGTTGTTGCCGAATTTTCAAAACCTTGTATCGGCATAGTCAAACATAACAACCCTTGTGGAGTCGCTCTGGGAAGCACTCCTTCGGCGCAGATTTTCTCCAGAGCATTTGAGGCCGATAACCAATCAGCCTTTGGAGGAATCGTCGCCTCTAATTTTCCTATTGACGCCGCTACCGCCGAAGCCATGAGTGCTATCTTTTTGGAAGTGGTTTTGGCTCCCGATTTCTCCAGCGAAGCGCTCGCCATTTTTTCAAAGAAAAAGAATTTAAGACTCATTCGTTGGCCACACCCGACTCGTCCCGGTTTCGATGCGAGACGGGCATTGGGAGGCTGGCTCGTTCAGGACGCCGATAGCCAGAGCGAAGCGCCCCCGACCTGGAAAGTCGTGACCGAGACTCAAGTCCCGCCTGCTAGTGACGCCGACCTTAAATTTGCCTGGTCCGTTTGCAAACACGTTAGGTCCAACGCCATCGTTCTGGCCAAGGATCTGGTAACGCTTGGCGTTGGCGCCGGCCAAATGAGTCGGGTGGACGCCGTAGGAATTGCTCTTAACAAAGCGCATCAGAAACTAACCCCGGGCACCGTCCTCGCTTCGGACGCCTTTTTCCCGTTCCGTGACAATATCGATAAGCTCAAAGGGACCGGTGTCACTGCCATCGTTCAGCCCGGCGGCTCTCAACGCGACCCAGAAGTCATCCAAGCATGCAATGAAGCGGGGATCTCCATGATATTTACCGGGCAGCGTCATTTCCGCCATTAGTTACGACTCACCATCCTCAATTATCGTCGAAAAAAGAACACTTTCTCGTTCATTTAGCGCCCTTATCTTGCCGATAAGAAAACGAGTCCCATGAATAAAAACGATAAAGAATGGCTTGTTCGAACGCGCACCGGCGAGATCCTTGGGCCGTTTACCCAACATGAACTCGTCGAAGAGATGCAAAAACGCACGTTCTATCCCGAAGACGAAATAGCGCCTGCCTTCGGGCAGTGGGTTTCCGCTCAGGGGTTAAGTCACCATGACGTCGACGAAGTGACCCGAACCAGCACGCGAAGCCAAACGATGTCTCGTCCTTCAACCCCTTTACCCCACTCTGCTCCGATCTCCATCGAACACGAAGCGGAAGATCTAACGCCAACACCCGATTTTGTAAAAGAGCCCCCTAAATCGAATTCAGCTCATAGAAGCCCCAAGTTTGAGGACTCGGTATCGGGAAACCATTCCATTCCCGAAATGCGGTTGTCGTTGCGTAATTGGGCGCCGATCGTACTTGCGGTGGTCGTTGTCATGGGACTTTGGAAATTTGTGGGAGAGCTTAAGCCTTCAGGTTTTTCTGACAGCGCTTCACGAACCGGTTCTTCTCATAATGCCGATGAAGGTTCGCCTTTGGTAAGAGAAGTGTATGCGATGATCCACGCGGGTAAGAATCAAGCGGCGCTTAAACGCCTTACTGAAGTTCACGAACGGGGAGGAGACAATGGGAATAACGATTATCTCATCCCGTACGCCGCCCTTTTGATTACCGAAAAAGAGTCGGAACCGCGCGCTCGAAAAATTTTGGAACAGATTTTGGATTCGCCAGACAGTCAGCCCATGATGAAAGCGCGCGCGCATCAATGGCTTGGCTATCTAATGCTAAGTCAAGACGAGGGAGATATGGGAGAGAGTCAGTTTTTAGAGGCTCTCGAACTCAATCCCAAGGATGCCGCGACCCGATTTAACTTAGGACGCGCTTACCTCAAGCAAGAGAAATTCGCCCAAGCCTTAGACTACCTTCAGTTGTCGGAGTTAGAGATGCCAGACCTCTGGCTGGTCCACATCTACAAAGGACGTGCTCGCCAATCGCTGGGGAGTGCCGACGACGCCCGCGCCTCTTTCCGAGCGGCTATCGATAAGGCCCCTGACCGTTGGATGGGTTATATCTATTACTCTCTCTTCCTTTTGGGGTCCCATCAACAGGAAGAAGCACAGGCGGTTTTAAGAAGAATGATCACTCGCGACCCTTATTTTGAATTAAATACTCCGCCGCCGTTCGGATTTTTCCAGGAGCCTGTCAATTACAGCGATTATCTGGCGGCCTATTTGCGGGTCATGGACAAAGGCGCTTCGGATATCCGAGAACTCGGTAAACTCTATATCGGCTACCTGGAACACGGATCTAGTGGGGGGGAAGCCAAAAAACTAGAAGCTTTTGCCGATCGCGGTGGCCTCTCTGCTAAAGTCCTGGCCCTCAAAGTAATGCTGGATCGCGATGCCCCTACTAATGAATTGAAAGCCGCTTTGGTGAAGTTACCGGTCAATCTTTCCGGTTTTGGATATTATGCTTACGTCTTGCGTGGAGAGGCCCTCTCTCGCTTGGGAGAGGTAACAAGCGCCAACCAAGATTTCGAAAAGGCACTGCTTATCGAGCCTAAGTCCGCTATCACCCACTGGGCCCTTGCCAATCTGCTCAAAAAGAGCCAGCGGACGTCGGATGCCAAATCCGAGATCGATCATCTGCTGACCTATCATCCCGATTACATCCCTGCTATAGTCACCTCCCAGAATTTTTAACGGAGGTTCCATGAAAGTGTTGGTACTGGGAACGGGGGGACGGGAGCACGCGCTCGCGTGGAAAATTAAGCAATCGCCTCGCTGTGAAAAGGTCTACTGTCACCCAGGAAATGCCGGCACTCTTTCGGTGGGATTTTCCGATCTAGGGAATGTCTCCATCGACAATCTCCCCAGCCTCATCGAAACGGCCAAAGAGCTTGGCATTTCTCTCGTCGTAGTAGGGCCGGAGGCCTTGCTTGTGAAAGGCTATGCCGACGCCTTTCGAAAGGCAGGGTTTCCTGTGGTGGGCCCCGACCAATCGGCGGCGCGATTGGAGACCAGTAAAGCCTTTGCAAAGGAGTTCATGCGACGAGCGCGGATGCCGACCGCCGACTTTTTCGTCGTGGAAAGCTTTCAAGAGATGCTTGCCCTCAAGGAGGACCGACACACCTGGCCCGTCGTTCTTAAGCTGGATGGCCTTGCGGCGGGAAAAGGGGTGGTGGTCGCCACAGGTCCGCGTGACATCGAAATGTTTGCCGATAGGATCTGGCAGAGCAAAGAGTTCGGCCCCGGCGATCACTCCATCGTGGTGGAGGAGTTCATTCAAGGAGTGGAACTAAGCTTTATCGGGTTATGTGACGGGACCACGTTCGTTCCCATGGCTACTGCTACCGACTTTAAGCGTGTGGGGGACGGCAACACAGGCCCTAATACCGGGGGCATGGGAGCTATCTGCCCGTCCCCGTACGAAACTTCAGACCTTATGGAAAAGGTGCAGACTAAGATCGTTCAGCCGGTTTTAAGACAGCTGGCGGAGGATGGTTTAGATTACCGGGGAGCTCTGTATATTGGACTTATGATCGATGCTTCTGGAAATCCTCACGTGCTCGAATTCAACACCCGTTTTGGAGACCCCGAGACCCAAGCCATCTTGCTACGGCTAAAAAGCGATCTCATCGACCTTTTGCTCCATACCGCCACGGGAACACTCCAGACCATGAACCCCCTGCAGTGGAGCCCAGGCGTGTCTCTCTATGTAGTGGCAGCGGCGGAGGGTTACCCTGCTCAACCACGTACGGGAGATTCCATCACCGGCCTTGAGATGGTGGATCGCAATACCCAGGTATTCTTTTCTGGGGTCAAAGGATCCTCTAACGGACTCACTACCGCGGGAGGGCGCGTTCTGGGTTTAGGACGCACGGCACTCGATTTTCCTTCCGCCCGCAATCAGATCTATCGAGATCTGAAACTGATCGACTGGCAGGGGATCCACTACCGGAAAGATATTGGAGGTTAACTCTTCTAACCCCATTGAAAACTCTTTGGCTTACGTCTAATTTATTCCACTCAAGGAGAAAACAATGTCACTCGTAGCCCCCTTTCGCGCCCTGCATTATTCCCCCACTGCGATTTCCGATCTTTCGGATCTGATAACGCCACCCTACGACGTGATATCCCCCGATGAGGCTAATAGGTATCGAAGCAAGAGTCCTTACAATATCGCGCACCTTATCCTGCCGTTAAAGTCGGACGAGGACTACAGCCGGCAAGCAGCGGTCCTTCAGCACTGGAAGAAGACAGGTATCTTATCCACGGATCCGGTACCCTCTTATTATTTGTATCAACAAACCTTTACCGCGGACGGAAAGACCCATCGGCGACGCACTTTGATGGCATCCGTAAGACTTCACGATTTTAAGGATGGTATTATTCGGCCCCATGAAAATACCCACGGAAAATACAAGGCGGATCGTCTGCAGCTACTCAAGCAAACCCGGACCAATTTAAGCCACATCTTTGCCATGGTGAAGGACGCCGGAGGCGTCTTGGAATCCCATTTTGAACGGTGGATGTTTCACACCCCTTACCTTAAAGCCATCAGCCACGACGGTATCGAACATATCCTATGGCGGGAAGAAGGGGCTAAAGCGACCGACATTACCCATTTCTTTGAGAACAAGCCTTTGTATATTGTGGATGGCCACCACCGTTATGAAAGCTCGGTACTTTATGCCAGGGAGCAGGAGGCTTTAGGCAATCCCTCCCATCCCGCCTCCCGCGGTCTTTTTGCGATAGCCAATGTATACGATCCTTCTCTAGTCGTTTTTCCGACTCACCGGCTGGTGAAGAATGCGCCTTGGAAAGACATCACGCGCGAACGGGTGGAGAAAAGTTTTTCCCTCTCCCGTATCAACTTCGACGAGTTAAAAACCTTTATACAGTCTCCCAAAGAGATACCTAGTTTTGGACTCTTCGCTTGGGATGAACTCTTTCTCGTAACTCCCAAGAACTGGAGTTCCGCCGAAAAAGAGGCGGGTAAATCGGTGGCCCGTCTTGCGGTCTATTGGTCAGACGAAAAGATTTTAAGTGGTATGTGCAGCATCGCCGAACAGGAACGCTCTAGTAAAATTACTTACGAAAAAAACGCCGATCTCCTATGGCAGGATCGTAACCCCTCGAGCCTTATAATATTCCATGCTCCGCCTGCCATCGAAGCCATTACGGATGTCGCCGATGAGAAAAAGTACATGCCTCAAAAATCGACTTATTTCTATCCGAAGTTGTGGGTGGGGTTGACGATGAGGGAATTGGCGTAGACGTTAGCAACGATTCCCCGATTCGATCGTTCACCTCTACGGAGATAATCCTAGAATCCCAGCCCAAACCCAAACCTAAATTCCGAAACGTAGTTATTGGACTGCAGAAAAGCCGAATAGGTCATAAACGCGCGATCCAAAATTCCCAAGTTAAGATCGGGGAAACGGAAATAGAAAGTTCCGCTCGCTAAGGCGGCCGAGGGTCCTCCGTTGAGCCAGTCTTGAACACCACCGGCAACTTCGAACCAAATATCGCCACAGATCATTCTTCCCAACGTCAGCTGATAATCCATTCCCACGGGGTTATTTGGAGTGAAATGGCTAAAGGGGATAATTCCTAAGCTAAGGCCCGCCGTCCAATGGGTAGCAAAATTAAACTCAGGGTTCCAAGATAGTCCTATCCCATAGGTCGCGGTATAACCTGGAATCACAACTCCAGAAACGCGAAGAGGGGTAAGTGAAAACTTGGGAAGCTCTTTTTCTCCCGTGTCTGCTTTCGCGTTCACCGCAACAAAGAAAACCACTATAAGTAGGCTGATGGTGGTGACTAGTTTTCGTATCCTCATCTCGGGCCTCATTATAGCGGGGATCTCCTCAGGGAATCCAAATTCCTTCTGACCTTGAGTGTTGAAGAATTTGATTGCGGCGCGAAAAGAAAAGTTCCCGGTGATAGCGCCCAAACGGCGGGGGAAAGTTTTCCCGCCAATCCTCTTCGGTAATGCAAGCAAGTAAGTCTATCGTTTCCCGGGAATAAGTCTTCGTATGCAAGGGCGAACGTCTCCTCTAAAAGAAAAACGCTCGACTAAAAAATACCGGACTTATTCGTAAAACCTCTTGTTATGGACCGCCATCTGTTGAATGAGCTGGCACGGCTGGAATCTCATTCCATAGCTTCTGACGAAAAATTCAAGATCACTCACAATGCTATCAATGCCAGTCGCATCGGCATAGTGAAGTAGTCCCCCTCTGAAAGGCGCAAAGCCGGTTCCAAAAATCATTCCGATATCGATATCAGAAGCATCCTTTACGATACTTTCCTCAAGGCAACGAGCGGCCTCGTTTACCATTAAGTAGACCATTCGTTTAATCACGATTTCATCGGTCAATTTATCATCACGCTTAGGAATATTGGTTTTATTGAGCAAAGTGGCATCGACGGTCTTTTTCTTTCCTTCGTAGATATAGATGCCTTTACCGCCTTTTTTTCCAAGCCGCTTATCGCCAACAATAAGCTCCATAAGAGCCGGGGGCTTCATCCTCTCGCCGAAAGCTCCGTAAAGGACTTTGGCCACTTTAGTTCCGACGTCTAATCCGACTTCATCGAGAAGCGTGCATGGTCCCATTGGCATACCAAATTTTTCCATAATGGAATCCAAGTCGGTAACCGAAACGCCTTCAGACAGTAATTGAATCGCTTCACAGAGATAGGGGTTAAGAATGCGATTGACGACAAAGCCGGGAGAATCCTTCACCACGATGGGAGTCTTCCCCAAACGTTTGGCAAACTGGAATACGGTCGCTACCGCTTCGTCGGAACTCTCTTTGGCCCGAATCACTTCCACCAAAGGCATTTTGTCGACCGGATTAAAGAAATGCATCCCCGCTACTCGGCTGGGGTGCTGGCAGCCCTGAGCCAAGGCTGTCACGGATAAACTAGAGGTGTTGCTCGCCAAGATCGTCTTTTCTGATACCGCCTGTTCAAGCTCTTTAAAAACTTTACGTTTAATTTCTAAATCTTCGACGATGGCCTCTACTACCAGATCCATATTCTTAAATCCGGTCCAAGCCGTAGTCCCTTCGATGCGCTCCATCGCGTTATCGAGGTCGCTCTTCTTCAATTTTCGCCTTTCAAACTGTTTCTTAAAAACTTTATATGCCGCCTGGTAGCCTCTGGTGATGGCATCCCAATTCACATCTTTCATCCGGACCCGGACATTCTTGGCGGCGAAAAGTTGGGCGATGCCTCCTCCCATCACTCCGGCACCTAGGACCCCTGCTTCGCGGACCTCTCGACCGGCGACACCGGACTCGGTCCCTTTGTCTTTCTTCACCTTCTCGGTCAAGTAATAGACACTAATCAAATTCTGCGCGACGGGTCCTTTCACGAGTTCTGCAAACGCCCGGGCTTCGACATGAAGCCCCTTCTCTAATGGACCGCCGTACGTTTGCCTAATTACCTCCAGCGCTTTTAATGGCGCTGGATAGTGGCCTTTGGTTTTCTGTAACAGCTTTTTCTTCGCGAGATCGAAAATAAGCCATTTTCCACCTGGCACCGTTTCCAGCACCCGCTCTTTTAGATCTTTCGACGCCGGCTTTCTTTTTTCCTTCGTCTTGGCAAGTTCATTCGCCCACGCTAAGGCTTTGGCTTCGAGCATCTCTTTGGGGGCTATCTTGTCGGCAAGCCCCATTCGTTTAGCGGCTTTCCCGTCGATAGCGCGCCCGCTCAAAACCAGGTCCAATGCCTTTTCTAAACCCAATAGACGCGGCATGCGCTGCGTCCCCCCCCAACCGGGAAGCACTCCAAGAGTAACTTCGGGAAGCGCAATTTTGGTTTCAGGCGCATCCGTGACCATGCGGTAGTCGCACGCCAGAGAGAGCTCGGTCCCTCCCCCCATACAAGCTCCATGAATCGCCGCTATCGAGGGAATGGGAAGGGCTTCTAGAAAAGTAAAAATACTTTGTAACTTCGTCAAAAAAGATTCGGCATCTCCGGTTTGAGTGAGCATTTTTATCTCGGCGATATCAGCTCCCGCGATAAATATACTTGGCTTACGGCTAAGTACGACCAGAGCTCGAATCTCAGGATCTTTTTCCACTTCGACCAACAGGTCGGCAAAACGCAACATGATGGGTGTCCCCAGCGTGTTGGCTTTGGTGTTGGGAGCATCAAAATAGATAACCCCCACCGGCCCTTTTTTCTCGAGGATGACCGCTTTTTCGGCATTACCGATCGCATCTTCCTTGAGCTGTGAACGAAAACTCTTAAACTCTTCTTTAAAGGATTCTGTCGACAATTCCATAACCTCTTACCTTTCCAAAAGGAACGCAGCCCCTTGACCGCCACCAATACACAACGTTGCTAGTCCCAGCCCCTGCTTTGCTCGCTTCATCTCGAGTAAACAGGTGAGCACTAGGCGAGCGCCAGTAGCTCCCACCGGATGGCCCATCGCGATCGCGCCTCCATTGACGTTAAGCCTGTCGTCTTTGAGTTCGCCCATCTCTTTTTTACGTCCCAATTTCTCAATACAATACTGCTTCGAGGAAAAAGCCCTCTGGTTGGCCAGAACTTGCGCCGCAAACGCTTCATTAAGTTCGACAACGTCGATGTCAGAAAGTTCCACCCCTGTTGCCTCAAGTAATTTTGAGGTCGAGAAAGCGGGGCCCATCCCCATTCGCTTGGGTTCACACCCGGTAAAGGTAAAGCCCGAAATCATTCCTAAGATTTCGCGTCCCTCACTCTTTGCTTTTTCCGCATTCATCAGTACAAGCGCTACAGCTCCGTCCGTGACCGGACAGGCATTGCCCGCAGTCACCGTTCCATTTTCTTTATCAAAGAACGGTTTTAGTTTTGCCAAAGCCTCTAACGACTGGCCGTCACGCGGCCCTACGTCAACATCGAGATGGCCCGAGTAGTTGGGTTCTAATTCCACAGGGAAAATCTCTTCTTCGAATTTCCCCGCCTTTTGCGCCGCAATCGCTCGCTGGTGGCTTCGAAGAGCGAAAGCATCTTGCTCGGCTCGACTGATTCCAAAATCGCGCGCCAATATTTCCGCCGTCTGCCCCATATTAAGGCCCGAGACCGGATCGGTGAGTCCTTCCATTAAAGCCACTACTGGCTTTAACCAGTTAGGACGGAACTCGGCCACTTTCTGAATCTTCTCTGCGGAATTCTTGCCGTAATTCAACGCGGCAAACAGCTCTTTCATCTCGTCCCCGTAAATCAGCGGCATGTTGCTCATGCTCTCAGTCCCGCCTACGACCATGGTCTCCGCCAAACCCACCCCAATTTTTAAACAACCCTGAGCGATAGCCTCCATCGCGGAAGCGCAGTTGCGATGGACCGTATAGGCGGGGACAAATTCGGGAACTCCCGAACGAAGCGCTATGACTCGCGAAATATTGGCGGCGTCAGCGGGAGTTCCGGCGTTACCTAAGACGACCTCATCTATCTGAGCATGATCGAGATCGAGCCGAGCGACGGCCTCTCTTAGTGCCGTAATTCCAAGATGGACCGCTGAACAGTCTTTCAGCTTAGTCCCCGCTTTGGCAAAAGGAGTTCTCACTCCAGACACAATAGCAACTTTATGGTTTTGTTTTTTAGCAACCCAGGCGTTCAACACGGCGACCTACTTTCGAAGTTTCTAGCCGGGAGCTGGTTCGTCTCGTTTCGTCATCTCAGGTCTGGCTTGAGAGGAAGGTTCATACCTTCCTTTCAAGGCCCCGCCATGAGGCAGCGTTTTTTAAGGCCTGCCACTTCGCAAGAAAAATCTCCTCCCGCATCTTCAGACTCTCCAGGCACTTTTGTTTCGCTTGCTCCGGGGAGTGCCGGTAAAGCAAAGGATCGAAGTGGCAAACCGGACAGATAAGCTCCCGCTTAAATTTGGCGATATAATAGACCTCTGAAATCCCAAAACACAACAATCCTGATGCAACCGCCATCCAAAGGCTCGCAAACCAGCCCGCTAACAGGTACCCCAGTGCTCCAATAACCGCTGCCCAAAGAACCGTATATGAAAACACTCGAAACCACGGTGTTTTCAATTGCGGTGTTTCTCTTCCCGTGGAACATACCGGACAAAATATCGTCGGTGAATTAGACTTCATTGAAGCCTCCTTAGCAGCGCCGATGGCAGCATCCATCGCAGTGTCTTCCGCAGTGTCTTCCGGACTATCTTGGGCGCCTCGTATCGCACTCACAGCTTCTCCCATTTAGCCACATCAGCGCAATAGCTAGAAATGACACGGTGAATACTTATCCGCGGATTTATTCGTCGAATAACTCAGGGCTTAGGGGAGTTGTCCCTTCCAATAAATCGGCATCTCTGTAATAATCTTTCTTAAGAGCTTCACTCAAATCCGAATCAGGGAAAAATAAATATGTGGCAATGTTACTATTGTCGTTTGCCATTATCGCCGGAAGTTCAACAAAAGAACCGGTTATGCCCGAATTGCGGAAGTGATATCCATTGCTGTAAGAACTGTACCCATTTTGATGAGAATCTAAGCTCCCAATGTCGCGAACCCAATAGTCCGTGGATTCGCGACCGATCGACTCAAAATAATTGCAGCTATTTTGAATTCCGACAGGCTGCCGAACCCCATGCCCACGAATCCAAAAATGGGGAGCGGACTAGTGAAGCGGAAAGAGCCAAAGAGGCTTTCCGGGCTCTTTTCCGAGACGCCTGAAGTCCCCTCTGGGGCGCAACGGATATCCCATTATCCCCTCTTTCGCGCTTCAAACTCTGGCCCTACCCGCCCCTGCCGAGGCCATAAACCCTTCAAAAATCTTGACTTTATCCCGGGCTTTATTTACCTCTAGGCATTCAATCAAACCCCGGATTTAACTGGGCTAACCCTAGCAAGTTCGATTTGGGGCTCGTTTCAAATAGTTAACGATTCTTTGAGATAGGTGGCTGATACCCATGGCTAAGGAAACGGATAAAGGGTCAGGAAAGACCCCAGAAAAAGCTGAAAAATCTAACGACAAGACGGAAAAAGCTAAGGAAGTAGAAACTAAAGCTTCCGCCGCTCCCAAATCGAGTGCCGAAGCGAAAAAGAGCGCTAAAGAGGCCAAGGCCGCTCCAAAATCGGAAGCTAAAGCTGCGCATAAGAAAGAAAAGGCAAAGCGCCCCTCTGGGACTCCTCGCGCCAAGTTAAATCCCCGCACCTTCCTGGCGAAAGTCGGCGAAGTAAAGTCAGACTGGAAGCTGATTGACGTTGATGGCCAAACTTTGGGCCGTGTCAGTACTTACATCGCTAGTACTTTGATGGGGAAATTAAAGCCTACCTATACGCGATCCACCGATACCGGTGATTTCGTAGTGGTGGTAAATGCCGAGAAAGTCGTCCTTACGGGAAACAAGTGGAACGATAAGCTCTATCAGTACCACACCAACTATCCCGGAGGTCTAAAGACCTTTACGGCAAAACAGATTTTGGAAAAACATCCCGAGCGTTTGATTAAGCTCGCCGTTTATCGCATGCTGCCCAAAGGGCACATGGGCCGCACATGGTTTTCTAAATTAAAAGTTTATCAGGGCAGCGAGCATCCGCATAAGGCGCAGAAGCCGGTTCCTGTCAATTTGCCGAAATCTCGGCACAGTGAAAGGGTTTAATTCATGGCAACCGAAACTATCAACGCAACCGGCAGACGAAAGACGGCCATCGCGCGAGTGAGGCTCATTCCCAACGGCGACGGCACCATTCAGATCAACGAGAGAACTTTCGAAGAATATTTTCCTCGAGATGTTTTACGAGCCAAAATCATGCGCCCCTTGCTGCTCTCCGAAAAGCAGCGCTCAGTCACCATTCTAAGTCGCGTTGATGGCGGTGGAATTGCCGCTCAAGCAGGAGCCATTTCTCACGGCATCAGCCGTGCCTTACTTAAGTTAGATGGTAACCTTCGCGGTCTTCTAAAAAAGGACGGGCTGCTGACCCGTGACGATCGTATGAAAGAGCGCAAGAAATACGGTCAAAAAGGCGCCAGAAAGCGTTTCCAGTTCTCCAAACGATAATCGATTTATCGTTACCGTTTACTTCATTGCTCGGTATGCGCGACTTCCGTTCGCTGTGCACTTACCGCGTTTGCAAGAGAAATAGAGTTCCGGGCCCTTAGAGGGCTCGGACGAGTTTATCATATCATAGAACCGACGTCGGTCGGCGGGGGTCCGTAGCTGTAAACCCTCACTCGGGTTTACAGCTACGGACCTACAAAAACGAATACGTCAGCGTCATCCCGAACCCCACAAGATTATTCGTCTGCCCGGTAACATAGAGATAATTCTTTGCGTAAGCATAGGTGAGTGAAGCCACAAGCTCGGTCTTGACCCACCGGTGGGCGAGGTCGAAACCAAAACCGTAACGATTTTCCGCTGAACCACCGAGCGGGGCTGCTAGACTCTGCCCTCGGCTCTCATAAAAAGTTCTAAGCGTGGTGCGGAGTTTTCCAAAGGGAACTCCCCCGTCGAGATACACCCCTTCGGCATCCGGCCCCAGAGGATGTCCGATGGGACCTCCCAAGTAGGTTAATCCTTGGGTCCACACGGAATTGCGGTACGCCGAGGGCACGGTGTGCACATACTCGAAGCGAATCTCTCCAGTCCCTATCTTAGGAAACCACAGTCCCAAAAGCGCACTCACATCTTGAGTGAACCATTGTGAAACGGAGCTTAGGCTGTCGAACATAAACTGCGAATAAAGTTTGGCGTAGTGATCGGGAAACCAAAATCCGGTGTGCAGAGCCATGGTTCTTTGCCGTTTAAGAGCCAAGTCACTGGAGCCAGAATACAATGCCGTTTGGATCACATCCGAAAAACCTAACGTTTGTGTCCCGTCCCCACCGAACTGAAATAGCTCAAGTAACGCAAGCTCCATCCAATCGCTAGGTCTTGCGCCAATGCCAATCCCCCAAAAATGAGAATCGTTCACAAAGCTCGATGGGGTTTGCGTCGTCAGAAAGGTCTCAAAAGAAAAGCTCCCTAAAAATCCAAGCTGGTGGGGACGGATATCGAATTTAAGAAGATTGAAAGCAGGAGCGGCACCCGACAATAAGAGCGAACCGTGTGCCGTCTGGCCGAACCTCAAGCCGACTCTTCCATAGGTGAGCTCCGCTTGTCCATAGCCCACCTTTAGATACCCTTCCTGCAAATAGAATTTTCCATAGGCGTTCTTATTCGTATCAAGAGCGCCCACCCAACCCGGTGTTAAAGAGCCCGCGATGCGAACGGTTTTCCCCGTCTGCGCACTTAAGTTAAATTCCAGAAATAGATTCTCGCCATCTCGAGTGGGACGGCCGTCGCGCAGAGGAAACAGAGGCAATACGGAAGCTCCCCCCAGTCCCAACAGCGGCAGCGCATCCGCGGGGACGGCCAAAAGACTTGCTTGAGAGTCAAACGGCCGAATGGGACGAGTAGCAATATCCCTCTCTAAGAGCAGCCATTCGGGCGCTAAACAGTGGGGAGCTGCTTCATCGTCGTTTTCGCTAGGAGGGGTAATTGAGGCTTGAACGTCACCATAAGACAAAGGAGCAAAGACCCGAAGTTCCGGCTTAAGACATCCATAGGCCTCCAATCGCTCATCGTAATAGCTATCTGCCCGGCCGGCAGGAATGTCGGCCGTCACGATGGCGTAGGCAAAGAAGCCCTCTGTCACCATCGCTAACCACAAGACTAATCGTAGTAATTTCATCCTTTGATATCGACGAGCTCAAAAGAGGTGTGATCTCCAAATAGACTTCTCACTAACGGAAGGCCCGAGGGAATCACATCGGTGGAAAGAAATCGAATCTGATTTCTCTGCTTAGCCACTTGGGACGCCGAATTCAAAAGCGAAGCCTCTATTAACTTCGCTCTCATATCTCTCGCCAATAAGTTTGCTCCGTGGACGATCGCAGTCTGTTCTCCCATTACCTCCCGAATCGCGGGTTCCAATAAAGGATAGTGAGTGCATCCCAGTACCACGGTATCAAACTCGTAGGCTGTCGTTCTGAGATATTCCCTAATCACGGAGACGGTGAGGGGATGTTCGAACCACCCCTCCTCGGCTAGAGGGACCAAAAGAGGACAGGCGAGTTGTTGGACGCAAATGGTCGGGTCGAGCCGCGCGAACTCTTTAGGATAAGCTTCACTTCTCACGGTGGATGCCGTCGCAAGGACCAAGACCCGTTTCATTCGGGTGGCTAGTACCGCAGCCCTAACCCCTGGTTCGATTACCCCCATGACTTCAACAGCAGAACCCCGTTGGAGTTCCGGTAAGGCATTAGCGGTCGCGGTGTTACACGCAATCACTACCATCTTCACGCCAGCTCCCTGGGCGAGCAAAAACTCTAAACACCGTTGCGCGTAGCGGCTCACCACTCGAGGTGATTTCGTTCCGTAAGGAAGTCTCGCGACATCGCCCAAGTAGATAAAATCTTCTTCAGGAAGTGCCGCAACCAATTCTCTTAGAACGGTCAGCCCCCCAAGTCCCGAATCAAACACCCCAATCGGCTGCGATGACGACATTCCGAACGAGTAGCATAAAGTGGGCTGCCGCGCTATAGTGACCCGATGGAAAATCGCTGGCGTGGACTGCTTCAAATCGGATTTGGGGGCGCCCTTATCTGCCTCTTTTTCTATATGATGGCGCCTTTTCTGGTGCCTATCTTTCTAGGAGCGGTCCTCGCCATCATCTGTTACCCGGTTTACTCCCATTTAAGGAATCGAATGCCGCACTCGCTCAGTGCGCTTATCGTGACTCTAGCAACTGTCATCGGCGTATTGCTGCCTTTAGCGTTGGTCTCCTACAGTGCCGCCCATCAAATATTGCAATTGATCTCCCGTCTTAAAGTACCTTCAACCGGTGGTTCTAAGGTCACCGATCTTTTAAACCACCCTTTGCTTTTGAAAGCCTTGCACTCGATAGATCGATGGGTACCCGTCGATAAGGCTTGGATCCAGAATCAGGCGCTATCGATTCTTCAAACCGCCTTAGAAAAGGTGTCGACTTTCTTTGCCAGTTTTCTAGCGGGAATGCCCGCACTTCTCTTAGGCCTCGCCATCACGGTCATCAGCTTTTACTTTCTATTGGTGGATGGAGATGGTTTCCTTCGTTTCTTAGGAAATCTCTCGTTCATGAAGCAGGAAAAGGCCGAGCAACTGTACCACTCGTTTGAAAGTTCCTGCCGTGGGGTTGTGGTCGGACTCTTTGCCAGTGCAGGTGCGCAAGGACTACTTGCCATGTTCTTTTATGCCGTCACAGGCATTCCCAATCCTCTACTTCTAGGAACCATTACGGCCATCCTGGCGATAGTGCCACTAGTGGGAAGCACTCCGATTACGGTCGGAGCTCTTATCTATCTCTTTGCCACGGGCAAGATCGCCATGGGCGTGGTCATGACCATCGGGGCAATTGCCATCGGCGTTTCTGATAACATCATTCGTTCGATGGTGATGAAAGGGTCAAGCCAAATGCATCCCCTATTGGCATTGGTCAGTGTTTTCGGTGCCGTTCATCTGTTAGGAGCGACCGGCATCTTTTTGGGGCCCATTATCGCCGCTGTTTTCGTTGCTTTCCTAAAGATGACCTCGACCGAACTGCAACGTGAGAAGATCCAAAAGTCAGTTGAAGCGGGCGCTGCCCTGTAACCTGACTGAAATAATGAGTCGATAGAAGCCAAAAGATTCTGCCTCTTTAACCAAACCTCATCTGGGATTCCCGGGCCTTTTGAGATAGACTGATCATGTCGCAGTCTGTTATACCCCTGGGCATGTCGGAAAAAGATTCTAGAATGTCCTCAGGGCTTCCCCTCTTTAAGCGTTTGACGTCATTTGAAGGGGTCTCTCAAGAGTTAACAGTTCCGAGCAGTACATGGCAGCGGCAGGGGCGAACTACTAGGCGGAGAGTATCCGTGGATTGGAAGCGACCGTTTCGACAAATGTGGCATGTCTGTGAAAGAACTCCGCCTTTTCTCAAGGCGTTCTTTTCGCACAGAGGTATTTTTAGCCGTGATGGGCGAACGCTCATCTGGGGGAAATGCCGCAGAATCACCATCAGTTTTTTTCCACCGCTGGCTCGTTATCTCCACAATCACTACGGTTTGAGCGGCGGATGTAAGAGTTGCGGGGCGAGCTGTAAACTACTTTTTCAATGCCCCCATTGGGATGACCAATCTCATCTATGCTCGGTCTATAATGACAGGCCCAATATCTGTCGGTTTTTTCCCATCACGCCAGCGGACCTTAAAGACCGCGATCTCGTTCTAAAGGGAACCGAGTGTGGGTTTACTTTCACCGGAAAAAACGACAAGAAACCCTAAGCGCCTTTCATTGCCGTCGTTATGACTCAAATATTCAACGGCGAGATTCCAAAGAAGTTCGATCTGAGTTCAAAGTGAAACTCATACTCAAACCTTACAAATCCATCTTTGTCGAACATCTGTTCTGGCGGGTTAGGAAAGCTCTTGACCTGCCAAAATGCTTTCTCGGGGGCCCGATCTAACTCCTCAACACCGCTATGTTTTAAGATCGTAATTCCAGTAATCTCTCCACTTTTATTCATCTCAACTTCTAGCTTGGTCACATACAGATTAGATTCCAGCCCGTGCTTGCCCATCATCCGCGTCTGCACAGCCTCCTTCGCGTAGTAAACCCAGGCATCATAAATTTCATCGGCGATGCGATTGATGAACGAAGCGTACAAGACCGGATCGGTATTGAGAACTGTCTCTGGCCCCTTTTCGATATCATTGGGTAGTCCGTGAGGGCTGCTGGAAAAGGGCATTAAATCCCTCATGCGCGGGCCACCCGGCTCTCCCTTATCGTCGTCGGTTTCAGCACCCCCCGTCGCTGGCCCCCCTTGCCGGAAGCGCCCTCGGTTAGGACTTTGCATCTCTTTGAGAACCCGGTTGCGAAACTCGCCACCGAAACGAGCAATTTTGTCTTTGGCCTCTTTTTGTTCTTCGGCTTTGCTGGATTGGACCACTTGCTTTTTGTCTTGGTTGGCGTTGTCGGGAACCTTGTCGATCACAATTTCGTTTTTGTGAGCATCTTCGTTAACTTCGGCCGAACCGTTCAAGCCCAGGGGAGCCGGCTGAAACCACATGTAAGCATGAAAAAGGGTGGCTATGGAGAGGACAAAAAACCAGAGCCAGAAATTACTACGAGGAGGCATAACCCTCCCCAGCCACCGACCAATCCCTGTCGTAAAGGACCTTTACTAGAAAAAGTCCCCGTGCGGGAACGGCTCTGCCAGCGAAATCTCTGGAACATCCCTGTAACAGCTCTGCAATGGTCTTAGGACTGCGGACGTTCTGGCCGACCTCCATGAGCGTTCCCACCAGATTGCGTACCATCTGCTTTAGAAAGCCGTTTCCTTCGATCACAATACGGTAGAGGCCAAGAGTCTGCTCATCCTTGAGAATTTCAAAACGACTAATTTTTCGAAACGTGGACTTCACTGCGGACCTTCCTGACTGAAAGGCTCCAAAATCATGCCCCCCTAAAAACAAGGGAGCAACTTGCTTCATCTTATCCCAATCCAAGCGATGCGGCCAAAAATATACCCGCCGCTCCAGAGCACTGGAGAAGGAGCGATTAAGAATACGGTACTCGTAAATCTTGCCGACCGCTTTACGCTGTGCATGAAACTCATCTTTGACATGCGAAGATTCTAGTACCCGAATCGCCGGAGGCAATTGGGTATTGAGTGCCAGCCGCCATTTGTGGGCTGGCACCGTGGAATTAACGGCAAAATTGGCGACTTGAGCACAAGCGTGAACCCCACTATCCGTGCGGCCCGCCCCGTAAAGTGTTATCTTCTGGCCCGCGATCTTCGAGAGAGCCTTTTCAATTTCCTCTTGAACGGTACAGTGCTCTTTGATTTGACGTTGCCAACCGTGAAAAAATTCTCCGTCATATTCCACGACAAGTTTTATGTTCATGGCACGAACTCCACCACAGCAACTTTCCTAACAGACTTCCTCGGTGGCCTTAAACCATGCGGCGATAATTATAGAGTGTTTCTAAGATCTGAAGCGAATTAAGAGCGGCACCTTTTCTAAGATTATCGGTAATCGCCCAGAGATTAATCCCCGACGGTACCGACTGATCTCTTCGAATTCTGCCCACAAAGACTTCATCGCTTCCTATACTTTCCACATTGGTAGGATAAATCTGCGACTCGGGACGATCTAAAATCTTAAGACCCTCGGTTTCATCCAAAAGCTCTCGTATCTCGTCCACCTTATCGAACGACTTTTGGAACTCGATATTAATGCTTAATCCATGCCCACAAAAGGTGGGAACCCTAACCGTGCTGGCGGAGATCTTAAGTTGCGGTAAACTAAGAATCTTGCGGGTCTCGCGAACTATCTTCTCCTCTTCTTCGCAGTTTCCCGTTTCGGTAGCGGGCCCAATCTGGGGAAGACAATTAAAGGCGATCTGATGAGGAAAGACATTCGATTCCGCCGGCGCCCCGTTGAGTAAAGCGGCGGCCTGTTCGGATAACTCTTGATAGGCACTCGTTCCCGCCCCCGATACCGATTGGTAAGTCGACACCACCACCCTTTTCAATCCGTAAGGCATCAATAGCGGCTTTAACACCA
Organism: uncultured delta proteobacterium; assembly: GCA_963778115.1. GTDB lineage: Bacteria > Bdellovibrionota > FAC87 > UBA2466 > UBA2466 > JBBQIT01. Next base: position 449,408 of record CAVZSV010000006.1, on the reverse strand, counting down.
TGGCCAAAGGGGTAGTCGAGCAGTTTGGGGTGGCAATAAGCGAGCCGGAAAACTCGCGCAGCACAGCACCGTTCACTTCGGGAATCACCAAAGGGACATCGGACTGCATTCGAAAAACGCTCGAATCATCTACCACAATGCATCCCGCTTTCATGGCAATGGGAACAAAGTGACGAGTAATGTCGTTGGGGACGGAAAAGAATGCCGCTTCGATACCTTCGAAGCTAGTAGCCGTCAGAAGTTCGACGGGGTAATCGCGTTCACAAACTTCAAGTGCCTCACCCGCCGAATCCTCGGAAGCTAATAACTTCACTTTGGGAATGGCCAAACGATGCTCGGAAAGCAGCTCCAGTAACTCTCTCCCCACCATTCCCGTGGCACCCACCACAGCTAACGATCGGATGGTCTCTAAGTGCATGAATTTCACGGTTCCCCCCTCACCGCTTCCTCGGCAGTGCGTTTGGGATCTTTAAGGCCCTCGGCTAATTCCCTAGGATGTCCCAAAAACCTGCGTCTCACCAGGCTAAAAAGCTCGCGGATTGGCCCCCAGCAGACATAATAGGCAAAGATCAAAGCCAAAGTGACCTCGGGACGAATGGCAGCAAGAGCCACAAGCGTTACGAGAAAGACCAGAAGGATAAAACTTCTCTTGTGCCGCAGATCAAAATCCTTAAAGCTGCGATAGCGTATGTTGCTAACCATCAAAGCCCCTAAAGCGAAGGTCAAAACGAGCATCAACTCCGCCGGGTATTCGAAGTGAAATTCGTGATAAGCGATTGCGGCAGCGGCAATCAAATTGGCCGCGGCCGGTATGGGAAGACCCAAAAAGTAGCTCTTGGGAAGATCGTCTGAAATAACATTAAAACGAGCCAATCGAAGTGCACCACAAGCGGCAAAAAAGAAGGCTCCCGCCCATCCAAGCCGCCCAAATCCCTCCAGCACCCAAACGTAAGCCAAAACCGCCGGGGCGATTCCGAACGAGACAACGTCCGCGATGGAATCATACTCCACACCGAATTCGCTCGTACTTCGGGTGATGCGGGCGACACGCCCATCGAGCAGGTCAAAGACGCCGGCTAAGATAATAGCGTAAGAAGCACGTTCAAAATCATGGTGAAAAGAGCGCAAAATGGAATAAAAACCACAGAAGAGATTTCCCGTGGTGAACAGACTAGGCAGTACGAGAACATACGCATGTCTTCGACGAGGCGGCATCAGCTAATCTCCTTAAGCTGCGCTAAAATGGTCTCCCCTCCCAGTACCCGTTCGCCTACTTTGACGGCGATTTCACTGTTTGCTGGAAAGTACATATCACAGCGAGAGCCAAATCGGATAAGCCCCATACGCTGTCCCTTAAGGAAGAAAGCTCCTACCGTCGGATAACATACTATCCGACGAGCCACCAGGCCCGCCACTTGCACCAATACCATCTTTTGGCCGCTCGACGTTTCGATTAGGACCGCATTTCTTTCGTTTTCTTCCGAAGCTCGCTCTTCAAAGGCGGCCATGAAACGTCCCCGATGGTACTTCATATTACGAACGGTCCCATCGATGGGAAAACGATTCACATGAACGTCCCAGAGCGACATGAAGATGCTTACTTTCTTCATCTCCTCTTGAGTAAATTCGGTCTCTTTTACGGATCCGACGAAGATGACTCTGCCATCGGCGGGAGACGCCACAAGCGAAGCCCCAATGGGCGGGAGACGCTCAGGATTGCGGAAGAAAAAAGCGACATAGCCGGCCAGTCCCGCGAAGACACAGGCGATGGGCCAGAGTCCTGCCGCAAAAAACGCCAGCATCGCCACCAGGCAGACCAATAGGAAGGGAACTCCTTCCCGAACGATTGGCACGCCTTCGTTCTTCAAGAGTCCTCGTTGGCTTCGCTTTGATCGGCCCCTGAATCACCGAGCTCCGTGTCGTGCAGATCTAACTGTACGTAAACGGCGTTTGCGGTATCGTCAGGGAGATTTTTCATGTGCTCTTGAAATTCACCAGGCTTCACGATGTCTTTTTGCACATATCTTTCGACCACTCGACGGTCGAAAAATTTGGATTCTCTTTCCTTCATGGTTCCACCTATCCTTTTCTATCCTTACCCAATCAATTGATATTCAATTTCGGCCGAAATGATACCCGCCGGCCAAAGCGTTAGCAACGTGGTAGATCGGATGTTTGTCCGCTTTCGCCTACTGGCGGAGGAACGATTGCCTCCGAAGGAGTATCGCTCCCCACGGGCTTGTCCACACTGCCACTGGACGCCGCTGCCGCTACACTAGCATCGACTTGAGGGGTTTCCCCACGCGCCGCCGTATCGGTCTTCCCATTGCCGCCGGTTGAATTATCCTGCCCTGGAGCCCGGTTCTCGAAGGCCTCTACCAGATCCACTAACTCTTTACCTTCAATGCTCTCTTTTTCCGACAGAATGATGGCGATGTGTTTGAGTAACTCTTTCTTCTCAATAATAAGACGTTTGACTCTGAGATAGCAGTCCTCGAGGATTCGAGAGATCTCTTCGTCGATCCTCTCTGCCGTCGCTTCGCTATATTCTTTATGGAAACTCATTGGGCCTGACGGAGATTGAATAAAGCTTGACCGCTCGGAGGAGAAAGTCCGCTGACCGCACTCCTGACTCATTCCGTACTCCATAATCATGCGCTTAGCGATGTCGGTCGCTTTGTGAAGATCGTCCTGAGCACCCGTCGAGATTTCGTCAAAGATGACTTCCTCAGCGACTCGTCCACCGAGCAAAATGTCGATCCGAGAGATTAGCTCGTTTTTAGTCATCAAATAGCGATCTTCTTTGGGCAACGCCAACGTGAATCCTAAAGCGCCAAAGCCCCGAGGAATGACTGAAATCTTGTGAACCGGATCGGCGCCCACGGTGAAGTAGGTCACCAGGGCGTGGCCCATTTCGTGATGGGCGACAATCTTTTTCTCTTTTACGTTAATAAGACGAGTCTTCTTTTGGAGTCCTGCGATTACCCGCTCTACCGCATCGTCGAAATCCGAAAGCTCCACCATCGGCTTGCCTTTACGAACCGCAAGAAGTGCTGCTTCATTGACGACGTTAGCAAGATCGGCCCCGACAAAACCGGGAGTGCGTGCCGCTACGATCTTAAGATCGACGGTAGGTGCAGTCTTAACGTTACGGCAGTGAATCTTTAAGATCGCCTCTCGCCCTTTGATATCGGGACGATCTACCAATACCTGTCTGTCGAAACGGCCCGCCCGCAGAAGAGCTGGATCTAAAGTCTCCGGCCGGTTAGTTGCCGCAATGATGATAACGCCGGTTCGCGTATCGAAACCGTCCATCTCCACCAATAATTGATTTAACGTTTGCTCCCGTTCGTCGTGACCTCCCATAGGGGAGACAGCGCTTCGCACCTTACCGATGGCATCCAATTCATCGATGAAGATGATACAGGGTGACTTCTCCATTGCCTGTCCGAAGAGATCTCTGACTCGAGCGGCACCTACACCGACAAACATTTCCACAAACTCAGAACCGCTTAAACTAAAGAACGGGACTCCGGCTTCACCGGCGACGGCGCGAGCCAGTAAGGTCTTTCCCGTTCCGGGCGGGCCGACCAGAAGAATTCCCTTGGGAATTTTTCCGCCGATAGCTCTAAACTTTTGTGGTGTCTTTAGAAACTCGATTATTTCTCGCAACTCATCTTTAGACTCTTCGACGCCGGCGACATCTTCAAAGGTCACCTTCTTCGAATCATCAACCACCAGGCGAGCGCGATTTTTTCCAAAACTCATGATGCCAGCCCCGGGCCCCATTCGAAAGGCGCGAGAAAAGACCACCCGAAAGATCAAAAGCAGCATGACGGAAGGTAAAATCCAGTGCCAAAAAATACTTCGGATCGCAACATTCTCGGCTTCGTATTTGATCCCTTTTTCATCCATGAGTTTGATCAACTCTGGATCGAAAGAGTCTTTGGATACAGCCGTATAATAGATGGCTCCTGCCCTGGGAGCCACTCCGGGACGCTCAGGCTGCTCTTGCTTAAATCCTTTGTAGACCGACTCAGAAAGCACGACTCGCTTTATCTCTCCGGAAGTGATCTTCGACTTAAATTGATCGAAGGAGATCTCTTGAGGAGTAAATTCCGGTCGGGTCCATACGGATACCAACAGAATAAGCGCCACTCCGAAAAGTATCCATGTCCACAGTCCGTTGCGTGGAGGCCAATTCGGCAGTTTGTTCTTAGGATAATTGGAAGGCTTCGCTGCGTTCTTTTTCAAACGCGGGACCCCCCATCCAAACTTCTTTTCAGGGTTGCCGTCAGTCGATTCCACTGAGTTCGGCGTTTCGGGAGTTTTCTGGTGTAATTCATCGGACATAAGTCCGGTAGTGATAACACAAGAAAAGATTAAACGCAACGAAGCGTCAGTCCCCTTATCTTCAGCAAACCAATAATATATTCAAATACTTAGTTTATCTGCTGGGGTGAGGCAGAGGCAATAGGGATGAGCCAGTTGCCCGCCAGCCATCCCTTTCCCCAATGGGAAAAGAGGCTCGCTAAATTTTTCTCTTCGAGCAAATCTCGCTTAGCAAATCTCTGCCCACCCGCGACAGTGGCGCATCTAGGGGGAATCAAAATCGTTTTTGCGTCCGCGATGGCGACTTCGCCCATTGACTCTTTGCGAGCCGTACCATACGAACAAATACATAAGCCTTGTTTTGTTTTTGTCGCCAGACGAATTCGGTCCACGGCTTTCATGGGGTTAGTTTTTTTGGGTTTGGGGGGATTCATGAATCGATTTGGGGCTATTTCTGCCTTTTATAAACTATTTGCTGCTCTCGTCGTCTTTGCGCTTTTACAAGCTTGCTCGGCGGCGCCACGCCACCAGCTTACTAATGAAGAAAAGACGGCCGATCTTTATTGGCTCTTTTCACAGTTCAACGAAAACTATGCGCCCCTGGCTTACAAACAGCAGCGATACGGATTCACCTTTGACGGATTAAAGACACAATACCTTCAACAAGCCCAAACGACGAAGACGAACGAAGAGTTCTACCTACTAATGCATCGCTTTGTAGCCGAATTTCGTGATGCTCATACCGCCAGCTCGCTTTCAGCATCGACGTTGCCCGCTCGAACCTTCGTGGCGTATTTGGGTTTTGACGGAGCCCGAAGTGGGAATGCCCTTCTAGTTCAAAAGTTGCTTCCGACGATCTCGGCCGACTCTAACTATCCCATCAAAGTAGGAGATAAGATCACTAAGCTAGACGGTGTGCCGTTGATCGATATTGTAAGACAGGAGTTTATTAATTATAGAAACTTGGGACAAGATGAATCCAATCTCACCTACCATCTTCCCAAAATATTTTCGCGAAACTCGCTTGCGCAGGCCCTTCCCACCAGAGAGAACGCGGTGCTTACGGTCACGCGCGACTCTAAAGAACTCACCATCACTTTACCTTGGGTGGTAAAAGACCTTTACACGTTCACCCGCGAACAACGAGATGCCGCGGACGCCAAGAAAAAGACGTCGTTACCGTCTACTTTCCTGGGGCACTTGGATGAATCGGTATTTTTTAAACTGGGATTCCAGCAACTCAACGGAGAGATCAAGATCACTCCACGAATCGCCAAATGGCTAACCCGAGAGATGCCCGGCTATCGATACCAAGATAGTTTTGTCTTTGTGGATACGGCACCCACTTGGGCCTCTCGAATGTTATCTCAAATTCTTGCGGAAGCGTCCGGTGACACCGGAACCCCGGTAGAGGAACTTAAAAAAGAAAGAAATGTTCCCGATAACGCCATTTTTATCGATAGCGCTAAGACGTACCCCACGTACGTCACGATGGAGAGTATGCTCGATAAGGATGGAAAACCCACTAAAGAGAAAAAGGCCGTTGCCTATATCTATTTGAACACCTTTTCTCCTTCGACTGCCGAAGACGACGTCGTAAAGGAATTTACCTCTACCCTGCTCGTCTTAAAGACCTTCGGCGTTCATGAGCTCATTATCGATCTTATTAATAACGGGGGCGGCTCTCTAAATTTGGGAGGGAGGCTAGCCCAGGCGCTATCGAACCAACGGATCGTGGCGCCTCAGATGCAATTTAAACTAAGTGAAACGTGGTTGGATGATTTTCAAACGAACAGTTTAAATGGGAGCTCGGACTCGGAAAAAGAGATCGCAAGGCGTGTCTTCGTGGGACTCACCAAAGACAAAGAAGCAAATCTGCCTCTTTCTCGCCCTTGGGATTACGAATCGCTGACGCCTTTCTCCCTCACACCCAACGCGGATCTCGACGAGAACTTTCACATAACACTACTCACCAACGAGATGTGCGCTTCGATGTGCGACATTTTCACCGCTACTTTAGTGGACAATAAAATGGCGGATACCGTAGGAAGTCGTACGATGGGAGCTGGCGGAAATGTCGTTGCCCATCGCGACGCCCCCAACAGCCATCTAACGGTGAATCAGACCGAATCGATGATTCTTCGAAGAGACGGAAGTCCGCTGGAGAATAACGGTGTGGAACCGACGACCCCGATGAGTGTGAACGAGACGGTCTCGGATAAATACGAGCCGGTTCGCAAGAAAGCACTCGAATTGATTCTTAAGGCGAAATAGCATCGGCTACTTTGATCATTGCGAGGAACGGAGCTGTTCAGTGTTGCCTCGGCTCCGCCTCGGTAAATGGGAAAGGTAGGTCTCCTACGTCGCGCATATAGCGGACGATTTAAGCTCTAACCCTGTACGGGTTGGCTAGCCATGGATTAGTCAATCCATAGAAGGAGACCTACCATGTATGACCATTACATCGCTTTAGATTGGGCGCAAAGCAATATGGCAATAGCGCGGATGACCAAGCAATCCAGTGAGATATCAGTCGTTGAGGTTCCGGCGAGCGTGAAAGAGCTCAAGGGATATCTGAGTCGCCTAAAGGGACGAAGTATCCTCACGTTCGAGGAAACCACGACTTCCCAGTGGCTTTTCACGGAGCTTAAGAGCAGCGTGGACGAGATTCTAGTTTGCGATCCTTACCGCAATAAATTACTCAGCGAAGGAGCAAAGACGGATCGAATCGACGCTAGAAAACTTGTTACTTTGTTAAAGGCAGAACTTTTGAAGCCTGTTTTTCACAGTTCCGATAACTTCATTTCCTATCGAAAGTTGACTAGCGGCTACAAAGATTTAGTGACAGCAGGCGTGCGGTTAAAAAACCAGCGAGCGGCAATGTTTCGAGCTGTAGGGATGGATCGGCGAAGCGAGAATCTTTGTGGAGATACGGAAAGCTTTGTTTTAGATGGACTGGAGGAGGGCATTGAGCTTTACGAGCAACGCAAATCGCTTTATGAGGCTGAGTTTGCAAGAATCTGTAAGCAACATGACATCGCAAAAAACTTAGAAACGATTCCCGGGATCGGGACTATCAGTGCGGTGAAAATCGCCGCTATCGTCGTAAATGCTGAAAGATTTGCGACGAAAAATCACTTCTTAAGTTATAGCGGTCTAGTGAAGCACGAACTGTTAAGCGGTGGCCGAAGTTATGGAAAAAGAGCGTCTCGTTACTGCCGCGATCTCAAAGCAATATTCAAAATAGGGGCGCTAGCTTGTATCGCACCGAACTCAAAGAGTCCGCTCAAAGGCTATTATCTATTTTTGATTCAAGAGAAACGTTACGCCGAGCATAACGCTCGTCACGCCGTCGCAAGACGACTGGCCTTGATTGTGTATGGCGTACTGAAAAGTGGAAGGAGATTTGATCCGAAGCGGATAAGAACGACTTAAATCTTAGCAGACTTTCAAGCACGATCCTTCTTGCCACAAAATGGAAGAACGGACACCGGTCTTGGAGGGGAGCGGAGAGAGCTCAATCATTGTGATGACCCCGTCGCTATCGCAAGATGCGACGAGAGAGTCTTTTGCCTCGGTTAGCCCCCGCTCGTTTATCCTCGAATTTATTATGGCCCGGGGCTTAGGCCCTAGAGAGCCCAAATAGTCGCATCTAGGAACCTGCTAATAAAGAAAAGGCCGCCACAGATCAAAGCTGTTGGCAATGACCGTGCTCGAAACAACGGAGACCTGGAAATCAAGGGGGAAAACCCTCAAGGGACTCGTCTACCCCTTGACTTCCTTTCCCATAGTTGCAATGACAGACTTGCTCGGCCACTTTTGGGCGCCTCTGTCATAAGAGTTAGTTTTCCCTCAAGAGCGTATACAGGCGTCCGTTAAGATAAAAAATTCCTTCGTCCTCTTCGTTAGTTGCGAACTGTATTCTGGGGCTCCACTGGCACATTGATTGCTCTTTAAAATACCGCCCGTAAGTCTTTGGTGCATTCATCAAGACTACGAGGCGGGGGGCTGATGGCTCGAAGACTAATATTTTTTTTCCTTCTCTTGGCGAATCTGATCGCCCGTGGAGAGCCCACCATGCTGGGAACTCCTACCCTTCTCTTTTCTCCCGACGGGACGGTTTTTTTGTGCGGCCATGCCTTCGAAGATGTAACCCGAGCTTTTGTTACGGTTCCTTCCACCGTCACCGAGCCCTTTACTCCGGATGCCGAAAGACAGCACGAGATTACGATCCATCCCCCGCCTCGAGAGGATGTTCGGCCCGCGGGACTTTCGTTTAACGCCCAACTTGAGCTTACGAGAATGGGTTACACCATTGAAAATTCCTCGTTCGCCCGAGGGGGAATGGGCATTCTGGCCCGAGCCTCCTACCACGGTCAGCAGGTTTTGGTCAAAGAGCCTTTCCCAGATCTGGATGCTCCCAAGGAGTTAGTCGCCGCCGAGGCCTATCTCGTCGCACGAGCAGACCAACAGGCCAAAAAGGAAAATAAGCCGGCGTATTTCGTGGTTCCCACTTTGGTGGAACTGGATCCCAACGGGGAACATCCCGTTCTTGTGATTCCTTTTGTGGCGAATGGAACCAACCCCGGCAACAATCGGCGAGCCCCGTCCCTGCAAAGAATAATCAATGACGGGTTTCCGGGAATGGAGCGGCTCAACTTACGACTTCGTATTTTCGATCAAATCGTGGACGCCACCGGTATCTCTCATCGAGCGGGCGTCGTTCATCGTGACATAAAGCCAGATAATATTTTGATCCCTCCCGACGGAATCATAAAAATAATTGATTTCGGACTAGCAGCCGATTTTGGAGGATATCCATCGGGAACCTCTCCCGATATGTTGAGCGGGACTCCCAACTATATGTCCGAGAATGCCTTCTTTGGCCAACCCGCGAAGGCAGAGGATGATCTTACGGCACTTCGAAAAATCGGTTGGCTTATGGTGAACGGAAGCCGCTCTGCCAAAGGACATACTTTTGAAAGGCCGTTTCCAGCGGGAAACGTAATCGATTATAAGCACGCTCCCGAAGCGGAAGGAGTTCCCGATCCTATCGCCATTGCCGTTTGGAGTCGGCTTCCCCAAACCGTGGAGGAGTACCAAGATCTCCTCCATAAATCTCGCTCCTTGTCGGAGCCCGCGTTTTTTCTGGAGTATGGAAAGAAGCTAAGAGAAGCCGCGAAAAAAGATATGTCGATTAAAGAGGAAACTCTGGCGGCCTATGACCTTCTAGGTTCTATGCGGGCGATTTCTGAATTCCCCGAGGGGTTGGGGCTTCACGGGACGGCGGACGAAGCGGTAAGAGATCAGATCATTACCGAAGCGTTATTCATGGCCAAGAAAAATGCGGACGGCAAATCCCATCTGATCGGGCACCATCCCTATCTCTACTACAAAGCGTTTTTAAGCCGCCTACACGAACTACAAAGGTTGGGGCTCGCCAAATCCGACTCGTTTTATATTGATAGAGTGTCTGTATTTCTTGAGCGCTGATTTTTTTTCTCATCCGAGTTATAATAGAAAAGCTATCTACTTTTTCACCATGAAGCCCGATCTTAAAGACGTCCTTTTTCTCGTTTACAGCTGCAAATCCTACAAGAAGAAGCTTGACGCGGTTCATCAGACTTGGGGCTCAAGACTCCCCTCCGTAAAGTATGTTCTCGATTTTGAGCCTGCTAACATTCCCAACGTTCTTTATATTCCTATTACCGGAGTTAAAAAGCTGGGCGTAAAGACCATCCACATGTGGAAAGAGGTATTCCGGCTTTATGGAAAGCAGTATCAGTGGTTCGTAAAGATAGATGATGATTGTTACCTCTGGCCGGATCGTCTCGTTAACTATTTGGCCCAATATGACTCTTCCGAGCCGATCTATTTAGGAAATACCTCTCACTACAATTACAAAAATTGGGCGGCCGGATTCGCCTATATATTAAGCTCCAAAGCACTTGAGGAGTTAGTCCCGGCTTTTGACGTTCCGGCGGCTCGGCAACTGAACGCGCAAAGGACGTCTGAAGAGGATGTCGTGGTAGGCAATACGCTCGAAGTTCGCGGCTACTTACCCAAAGACGTCCCAGGAATTGTTCCGATTCCGAATTGGGAGGCCATTCAGAAAAGAGAATGCATCATCGTATCCGGATTATCCGCACCACGGCTCCGACTCATGGATTGGGTTGCCCGCATAGACAAAGGTTGGATCACCCAAGCGACTGCCAGTGCGCTCGATCTCTACCGCATCCTGCACTCTAAGTTCATGTCATACCGACGCAGCGAATAGACTAAATTATTCTGGCTGGGCATGGGGTCGGAGAATCGCCCTATAGAGAAAATACCGCGGGATAGCCGCGGTCTCATCCGCTTGATCCCAATGAATGGACTCGACACTAAAGGCCTGAGACTTGGAATTTTGCCTAAGCTCTTTTTCAATGAGAGCACGGATAGTATCCCCATCCAAGGGAATAGCAGCTCTATCAAAAACAATTCGCCCGCGAACCACCACGGAATCCTTATCAGGCCCTTGGGTGAAATAAAGATGTCCCGCGCCTAAGGGATCTCGCCACCAATCCGGTCCGTAGGGGTTATTGATAAAACCCGCATCCCAGAGAAATTGCGCGTATGCCCGGTTAATCGATTGCCACTCACTAGGAAATTCCTCAATACATCTCTGGAGAAAAGGGGCCGTCGTTCCTGCTTTCAAAAGCCCCACATAAAGTTCAGCCGGATCCACGGAAGCAAGTAGCGGAGTATTCGCACTCACCAAATCTTCCACGATGCGCCGTTTTCCCGTTTCCACCACCAACACGACAAACGTATGCCAAATTTTACCGACAGTTTCTCGGTAAGTGGGGAACCCCATTTTTTCGGCAAGATCGAAGTGGTTTTTCGCTAGTGGTTTAAGGTATTGAGCGGCGAAGGTTTCGTCATCGCAAGTGGGCCTTAAAGTGGCCGAGGCTATCCCCGCACTGCATCCCAGCCAAAGCCACACTACTAACCGCCAACCAGAGGGCACGTTTCACTCCATCTATTAATGTAGGAAGCGCCGTTTATAGCATAAGTGCGTTACTTTCTCTAGGGAGACTAAGGTATCTCCTTGAAATATCACTCTTCTTTTTTGCGTGCGTCTTTCCTCATAAGAAAGCTAACCAACGAGCACATGAGTCAAAATCTGGGTTAGGTCGATTTGAGTGGCACCAGCAATTTGGTGGTTTTTTGGGGTTGGGTGGTTATGAGTTTGAGCGTCGCTGCCTCATAATGAGCTTACCAGGCAATCCCTATTCCTTCGAAAAAATAGGAGAATCATCATGAGCAGCGACGCAAAGAGAGAATATCTCATTGCGGTAGCAGTTCGGTACCGCAACGCAAGAAAAAGGGACAAGACTAAGATCCTCGATGAGTTTTGTTCGACCACTCAACTCAATCGCAAGTACGCCATCTCCCGATTAAATCGAAGCACGATTCGTAAGAGTCCCCCCGGTCGAAAGCCAAAGTATTCTCACCCCGCCGTTTGTCAGCTCGTTCAGCTCTAGTTCTTCTTATGAGGAAGCGGGCGTGGGAGCAATCCCTAAGGTCTTCCTTAACAGCGCCCGGGCTTGCCGGTAGTCGGCCCCTCATTATAAGGTACCGCAATGGATTCTTTACGCTTTACGTTGGACGAGCTCCCGCCACCTACGCCTGCTTTCCCGAAGGAGATCCGTCGAGCTCCCAAGAGAGCTTTGAATCTAAGCACGAGCGAAGTCACTTTAGCTTTGAAAAATGCCCTCAGATATATCCCGCCAAAACATCACGAGATCATCGCCCCCGAATTTTTGAACGAACTAAAAACTCGCGGGCGAATTTACGGATACCGCTACCGCCCCGAAGGGCCGCTCACCGGCAAACCCGTGGACAGTTATTCCGGCAACTGTCTGGAAGGAAAAGCCTTCCAAGTGATGATCGACAATAATCTCGATTTCAAAGTCGCTCTCTATCCCTACGAGTTGGTCACTTACGGAGAGACAGGACAGGTTTGCCAGAACTGGATGCAGTACCGGCTTATCAAGAAATATCTTGAAGCTCTCAGCGACAGAACGACTTTGGTCTTGGCGTCAGGACATCCGGTGGGACTCTTTCGATCGAACCCCCAAGCACCGCGGGTCATGCTGACCAACGGCCTCATGGTGGGAATGTACGACAACACGGAACAATGGAATCGAGCCGCTGCTTTAGGCGTCGCCAACTACGGCCAAATGACCGCCGGTGGCTGGATGTATATTGGTCCGCAAGGGATTGTTCACGGCACCTACAACACGCTAACCATCGCCGGAAGAATCAAATTGGGTATCCCGCGCGATCAAAATCTCAAAGGCCATCTCTTTGTAAGTTCTGGGCTGGGAGGCATGAGTGGGGCGCAAGGAAAAGCGGCCGTTATTGCCGGTGGAGTAGCCATCATCGCTGAAGTAGACTCTTCGCGCATTCAAACTCGTTTTGATCAAGGATGGGTCACTGATATGGTGGCCTCGCCCGGTGAAGCTTTCCACCTTGCAAACAAATATCGATCCGAAAAGGTTGCCCGAGCCATTGCCTTTCAGGGAAATGTCATCGACTTGCTAGAGTACGCCAACGACAAAAAAGAAAGGATCGATCTGCTCTCCGATCAAACCAGCTGCCATGCGGTCTATGAAGGAGGCTATTGCCCGCAAGGGCTCACCTTCAAAGAAAGAACGGAGCTTCTAGCAAAAGACCCCGAGACTTTTAGAAAGCAAGTCGACCAGTCGCTCCGCCGCCATTTTGAGGTGATCCAAAAGCTAACCGAGCGGGGGACCTATTTTTTCGATTACGGAAATTCCTTTATGAAAGCGGTGCTCGACGCCGGCGTACCGGAAATCTGCCGTAACGGAAAAGACGAACGCGAGGGATTTATCTGGCCTAGCTATGTTGAAGATATCTTAGGCCCCGAACTTTTTGATTACGGATACGGCCCCTTCCGCTGGGTGTGTTTGAGTGGAGAAGCGAAAGATTTAGAAAAAACGGATGGGGCAGCGGCAGAGCTGATTGCTGGCCTTAGAGCCCCATTAAGGTATCAGGACAAAGACAACCTGGATTGGGTAAGAGGGGCTAACGCCAACCGGCTTGTCGTGGGAACTCAAAGCCGCATTCTTTATCAGGATGCGCAAGGCCGAATGGCGCTGGCACTTAAATTCAATCAAATGGTGCGAGATAAAGTAGTCGGACCCATCATGTTGGGAAGAGATCACCACGATACCGGAGGGACCGACTCTCCTTTTCGAGAAACCTCCAACATTAAAGACGGCTCTAATGTCATGGCGGACATGGCAACTCTTTGTTTTGCCGGAAATGCGGCGCGAGGCATGAGTTTAGTGGCCTTACACAACGGGGGTGGTGTGGGTATTGGAAAGGCCATTAATGGAGGTTTTGGGTTAGTTCTAGACGGAAGTCCGGAAAAAGACGCCATCATCAAAAGTGCGATGAATTGGGACGTTATGGGAGGGGTCGCGCGCCGAGCGTGGGCTCAGAACCCGCATTCTGTAGAAACTTGCGAAGCTTACAATGCTAAATCCCCGCAAGACGATCATATTACCCTGCCGTTCGCTGCGCAGGAATCGCTTCTCCGGCAAGTCCTTAGCAGATACGAATCGAAGTCCTAACTGTCCTTACGAACATTGCCTACTTGATTATTTTTTGCGCTTAGCTAGTCTGTACTTTTTTTAGGGGTTTATCTGAAGATGATTGGGAAATGGCTACTCCTACTGGCAGTAGCTTCGTCACGAATGCAAGCGGATCCCATCGCTTTAGCAGGTCGGATGCCCCCCTTACCCGCCAATGGCGAACTCACCTTTGATATGCTTTCCGACACCCACTTCGAAATCGGACAGCCGGTCCCTTACGAAGTTCACCAACGCTCTTACGATTTGATTCTCTCTCGACCCGGGGATCTGATCGTCCATGGGGGAGACATGGTAGAGAGCGAGACCGATTGTAACCATCTGCTTTTGTACCTACAGCTGATGCACTCGGTTTTAGAGCGTAGGCCTACCCTGTTAACCCTGGGTAATCGGGAGTTCAACCTAGGAGCCACCCTCCCCGAAGGAAAAGTGGAGGAAATCTTTGGACAGCGTTTTGAGAGCGCATTTGGAAAATTGACTCTGGGGCCTGTCACTTTCTTTTTTATCAATACCAATCTCGTAAAGGACACCGACCCCTTCAATGAACAGAAACAGAAATTAGAGCAGCTATTAGTCGACGACACCTCCCCGTGGCTTGTCTTTGTCTCTCACCACCCTCCCTACACGGGCATGAAGATCTCAAAGAAGACCAAAGAGCTTAAGCCGCTAAAGGAGCAGAGCCAGCTGCTGCAAGCGGAGCTTATCCCCATCATTCAAAGATCCAGGCGTAAGTTTCTTTTCTTTAGCGGTGACACTCACGCCTACCAACGTATCAAAAGAAAGAATGGTACGTTTCTCGTTTCAGGCCCCTCGGGCGGCAAACTTGCCCCGAAAGATAGATTTGTAGAGACGGGCCGCACCAAGAAGATCGTCTTCGCCCATACCATCACCCACGTCGTAGCGACCCACGATACCCTTCGGGTACAGGTACAGGATGACTCCGGCAAGGTCGTCGACAAATTTAAGCTTAGCTTAGAACCAGCTATAGAGCCTTACGCTTTGGAAGCGTCTTTGGAGGAGTCGCTTTCATCCGAGCCTTTTGACAATGGATTACCGTCCAAATGAAGGTAGAAGGCATCACACCCATAGCCTGAAGATCGAGACATTCTTTCTTGGGCTCCCGGGTAATTCGAAGGGTCTCTCCGGGGGAAAGTCTAAAGCTACCGTTCGTATTTCGCTCAAGCAGTTCGAGTTCTCCTTCAACACAGTAAATGAAGTGCTCATCTCCTCGAAGGGGAAAATCGACTCGCTCCTTTTGCCGCAACCTCATTGTATAGACGGATGCGCGCGCCTCTCCCCGTTTCGTCCATACATTAAAATCCGAAAGAGCACTTGCGACTTTGGCGATGGTCTTAAGATCTCCGCTAAAGGTATAGGGCTCTAGCGCGGTAAGAACCTTTTCGATGCCGTTGTCATGGCCGAGACGAACCACTCCGTTCTCCAAAAGCACTAAATGCCTTTGGTATCCCGGAAACTCCGAAAATTCACAGTCGCGAACCATCATGGCTGAGCTTATCCGCCAGCGATAGGGGGCTTCACCGTCCACGGCAATTTGCAAAGTGGTGCCTTGCCCGTTTTTCCATGGCTGGCTTTGATAGTCGCGCGTCTTTAGAACACTCACCTTCATGCGGGCCACACCTTAAAGCGATCTGGTTATGAACTCAAGACGTACCAAATCCGATTTTGTGACACAGGGCTTGCCAATCAGATACAGTCCTATTAAGACGCTATCTGAATGGACGGAAATGAATGCATGCTCAGGATCCTCTTGATGGCGGCCCTAGTGAGCCCGCCTGTGACGGCCTTAACGCAAGCCCCTGTTATGGAGGCCACGGTAACCCCGACCGCGAGCTCGCAAGAAAGAGTCGTTAGCGGATTATTAGATCTGCGCCCCTCATTTACAGGAAGTGGCGGGGAAGTGCATACGGAGAACGAAGTCGATCTCAATTTCGCCCTCTCTCCTAGAGTCATGCTAAGTTACGTCCAGGAATTCCAGACTCCACTTTACGATCCAGGAACGGCTGGGGGAGATTTTGCTTTTCAGTTTTTCGACGGCTACGTAAAACTTCAAGTGGCTGATATTTGGAGAACATCGTCGGATCCTTTTAGCGTCTCCTACGAAGGCAGGCTATTTGCTCCTACTAACGAAATCGAAAAGGCGCGGGGGTTTGTGAGCGCCATGAGAAACTACTTCATCGGTACCCTAAAGGTATCACCGATAGTAAGCTTTCAATTTTCTGAAATTCCAGTCTTCTATGCTTATTCACGCGCGGGTGCTCTGGTAGATGGCGAAATGACGGCCAACCCTATCTTCGAGAACAGAATTCAAGTGGCTCTCAAACTTCATCTGTTAGAAGATAGACTTCTTTTTTCTCTTCCCCTCAATTTACACACGACGCGAAATCTAAATTTTCAACAAGGAGCTCGATATAACGACGGATGGAGTCACTTTCTCTGGCTTCAGCCGGAGATTACTTACGCCGTGACTTCCACTACTAGCGTCGGCTTTGGTTACTACAGTCAAAATTTAATAAGCAGTGACTTTCGAACCGAGAGTTTTGGGGACGGAATGAGTACCGGTGTTGCTCAAATTATTTTCCAGCAGGCGCTGTAATCGCCCCACACTAATCAGTTCTGAATGGGTTCTTTCTAAATGACGCTTGCGGTCAAAGGGCTGTTTTCTTAGTTTTTCGCGGAGCGAAAAACCAAGAAAACAGCCCTAGATCCATCATGAGTTTTCCTGGTTTAATTGGATTACCAAGTCTAATTCAACCGGGAGACGACAACGATGGAAACTAAGGCCGAGATCTATATTCCAGCCGTATTTCGTTCTTTTCAAGGATTTCAAATCAAAGACATCAAAGAGTGGCGAGATACGCGTCACATGGAGTTTATCCTGCAAAGCGATGCGGACCGGGAGCACTATTGTTGGCGATGTGGGCATAAGCTAGGCCGCCAGTATGGCCGATATTGGCTCCGGTCGAGGCATCTGCGGGTGATGGGGTGGACCGTATCGGTATGCTTTTGGCGAGAGAAACGGCACTGTACCAATTGCAACAAAGTCAGGTCGGAGAGAATTGATTTTCTTTGTCCCACAACTCCTCACTCGACCAAAGAATTTGCGTGGTGGGTGAATCGTCTGACCACTGAGACCTCCGTGCTAGCTACAAGCCGATTGGAATCCGTAGATAAGGGAATCTGCTACCGTGTTGATAAATACATCCTACGTAGGCTCTTGGAGGGTTACAAAATTCCGGATGTAAAACGCATCTCCGTCGATGAAGTGTACGCCAGAGGAAATAAGCAGCTCAAAGAGGGAGAAAATCGAGATGACCTATTCTTCACAGTTATCGTCGATATCGAGACCCATAAGGCCATCTGGGTCTCTAAGAGCCGCCGTAAGGCGGCTCTGGATGAATTCTTCATTCTGCTTGGGTCCGAGGCCTGTGAAGCCATCGAAGTCGTCGCTACCGACCAGCACGAGGACTATGGCGCTTCCGTACGGGAATACTGTAAGAAGGCAACCCTCGTTTGGGATAAATTTCACCTGCTGCAGAACTTCGAGATAGCGGTGAATAAGACCCGTATGCAGCTCCATGAAGAGCAGGCCAAGGGAAGCGATATTCAGCGACTTACCCGAGGTCAATTTCGCTTCCTCTTCCTCAAACGAGCTTCAGATCGTACCGAGGAAGAAAAAGAACACATCGACGGTGTCCTACAAAATAACGAGCGCTTCGCCAAACTCGAAATCATCAAAGAACGCATGCTCACCTTCTTTCAGGAAAAAGACGAAACCTCGGCTAGAGTGGTGTGGGATCAGATCGGTGACTGGATCTGGCAGGCAGGCTTCGCTCACCTGATGGACTGGCACCGCAATCTCGAAAAGGGCTGGGGTACTCTCAAAAACTACTTCCGTTTCCCTGTCACCACAGGCCTTTCAGAGGGCATTAATCGCGCCATCAAGGGCCTTAAATGGCAGGCCTATGGCTACAAAGACATGGAGTACTTCAAGCTTAAGATCCTCCAAAAGGTGGGTTACCTAAACTACCGATATTGTTTAATCGCAAACTTTTAAGAGAAAGGGCCTTCTTAATGTTTGAAAACCATTCGGCTGTCCTCTTTGTAGACAAAAAGACAACGGGACCTAGCTCCTAACTCATTGAATTTCAAGCCTATCCGACAACGTCTTTCTGGCCAAGGAAATGCATACTTTAAGAATGCATGAGGCGAAGACCACATCTAAGATCATTCATCTTCCGTTTACTCGCCCTTACGGCGCTTTTGGCAAACCCTGTAGTTTTCGCCGAGCACGGCCATCATCCCCATTACGGTGGCTTCTGGGGAAATCCGATGGCGTTAGGAATGCTCCCTCAGGTCGGGCAGTCCTTACAAAAGACTTTGGACAATCACGGCAATCTTGACGACATTCACCAAGCCCAACAACAGGTCGATCAATTGGGAGCGCTTCAAAATAGCCTCGACCAAGCCGCAAAAAGTGGAAATTATGATACGTCGGACTACGGTGCTGTTCAACAAGCCCTGGCCGATGCCACCCGAAACGCATTATCGCCTCAGTCACCAAATATGTCCTCGAACAATTCGGCACCGCAAACGCCAGCTCAAAGCGGCGGTACTTCAGATGCTTTAAATTCTCGCTCGAATCTAATGGACGGCACTCTTCCGGCAACGGCTTCCAAGGACGTTCCCAAT
Source organism: uncultured delta proteobacterium (assembly GCA_963778115.1). GTDB lineage: Bacteria > Bdellovibrionota > FAC87 > UBA2466 > UBA2466 > JBBQIT01. The sequence goes on along the minus strand of CAVZSV010000006.1, from coordinate 430,704 downwards.
GCGATCGCCAACACTCAGGACAAGACTTCGGCTACGTCAGGCTCCACCGACTCAGGTTATTCGGGAAGAATACTGGGCTCCGAAGCGGGAGGACAAATCGTTTATGTCGATCCGTCTAAGCTTGGGGACACCAGCAATGCCGATCTTAACGCTTCCGCTAATCGAAATGTGAGTAGTACCAAAGACGCCGTGGCTTCGCCTGAAGATTTAACTAACCAAGTGAATCGAGGCCCTACGGACTTAGCACCTAAGCCGAAACTTTCTGACTTTCTAATGTCATTGGCGGGAGCGGTGATGCCTGCTGAGGAAGCGGGACAAAAAGAGGTTCCTCTGCAGGTATTGGGAGAACCAGAAATGGCACCCGCAAGGGATAGAGCCGGTGCCCAACGGGTTCTGCTTTCGGGGACCGCCCCCCTCTCGGTGGGCCTAGTCTTTGACCACTTAAAGACCATAGCCGAGGGTCTGGCCAGATTAGCAAGAGACAGCAAGAATTTGTACTGGTGGATGCAGTTTATGTTTGTCCTTCTCGCAGCAACTATCGTGCTGCTCGCCGCAAAAGTGGTTTACGATCGGAAACTCGAAGAAAAAAGAGTTCAGCTTCTTCGTTTCCTTCAAAAGCAGATTCATGATCAAAAGGCTTTTCTTGTTGCCGAAAAACCGACTCCTTCACAGACCAAAGCAACCGGCTCACAATACATTTACTTACACCGCGAGAAAAAGCAGTGGTACATGGCCACATTGGATAAGGCCGGCAAAAAGCTCTTGTGGAATTCTCCTTTAGCTGAAGGATCTACGGTCTCTCTGGAGCGCTTCGGCGGTCACGAAAAACAAAATGTCGTCATTGGAAAAGATGGAGTCCTCATCCCTACTCTGCAACAAGAGCGTATCGGGGTTCATGTTAAAGGCGAAGATATGTCCAAGTTTAGCAATAAGCTCCACGCCACTGGTAAATAGTCTTTCTAATTTCTAGTGATTCTGAGGAAAACTCGATAAATCCCTCAAAGCTGACCCGCTAGCCTTTCCCAACGCAACTTCTTTCATGGCCTCATCGTTACGCCCCAAATCTCTCAAGAATAGAACCAAATTATTACGGGCGTTGTAATGAAGCGGATCGTAACGCAAAGTATCCCGATAAGCTTTGATTACCAGTTCGGGATCGCCATGGGTACGGCGCAAGGAATTTCCCAAATTATAGGTAGCTTCAGGATAAGGGGGAAAGATAGCGAGCGCCTTATCGTATTCCGCTATGGCAGCAGGATCGGCGCCTTCCTTGGCGAGTTGAGTTCCCAAATTGTAATGAGCCTTTGCACTGAGAGGGGAAGCTTCTACTTGAGTTTGATAAAAAGTGAGTTCATTTTTCCAACTTAAGTTTCGATGAATCGTTAGCCCCCCATAGCCCAAGACAAGGGCCGTTAAGATGGCCGTGGAAATTCTTCTTCTGCTTTCGGAAAAGAGCAGTAGTCCCACGAATGTGCAAAGCGCTATTGATGGCGAATAAATTTCTCTATCAGCCACGGTAGTCCCGATAGGGATCAGAAAATTACTGCTCAAGCAAAATAAGATGGGATACATAAAACAGCACGCGAGCAACAGAGGTTGGGACTCCCGCTTTCGCCACGCAAAGACCGTCATTACGACTACAATCGCCATCAATAACAAGACCGAAGGATTGAAAGGAGAAAACACCAAAGGAATTTGATTGAAAGAAGAGTCCGAGGCCAAATGGTAGGGAAACCAGGTCTGGGTAAGGTAAATGAGTTGGTATTTGCAAGCGGTCAGCACCCGCACCCAGAGTGCAGCGGTGGACGTGGGATTGTCTAGGAAGGGAACCATGGTCGTAACATTTTTGACGGCGATACCTCTTATGACCGCCCAAAAAGCCAAGATTGCCAGATAGAAGTTGTAGCGCCTGTCCCAGCGTAATTTGGTAGCTCGATGGCTTACCTTTTTCTGCTTTGAAGTTTCAACCTTTTCAGGAAGGATAGTGTCAAAAGCCACGGCAACGAAAGGAAAGAGGATCCCGTTTTCCTTTCCCAAAGCGCTTAGCAGGCAGCACAGGCAAACCCACAAGAGAGACCATCGTTTTCGATGCCCCAGAAGAAAAAGAACACCGAAAAACGCCGACAAAAGCTCCAATCGTCCCACAAATCCCGTCACCGCTTCCACGTGGATCGGAAGAACGGCAAAAAGAAGGCAACAAAATAGCGCCGTCTCTGAAACCACCCCTAATTGGAGAAGAAGGGAAAAAAGCAGAACGCTAACCCCAGCGTGCAAAGCTAGATTCACCAAATGAAACCCGACTGGATGCATCGAAGGAAGGCCCAGAGCGGTATTCAATTCCCGATTAAGAGCAAAGCTCCAGGTACCCAGCGGCCTATAGTTATTAACCGGGCGAACCTCTCCTCCATAGTTTGAAGTAAGGATCTTGCCAAAGTCCGTAGCGTCGGAGGTAAGCGGGTTTTTCGTGATAAATTCAACGTCGTCATAGACAGCGGGGTAGTTTAGATTTTGAGCAAAGACAAAAACGCACGCCAGAATAATCAGCACGCGGTACCGAGAAGTCAGGGTCGTCATGAGTTACTCCCGCACGTTGGTTGGTTGGCTTGCTTGCTATGCAGAGTGTTAAAGAGATCAGTCTATTATAAGCGCTATTATAAGGGGTGAGCCAGGGCGGTGAATAGCGCGCATTTTATTCCGCCAAATTTTGAATCGAACGCGTTTCGATGCTTTTGTGGCCGTCGAAAATTCCTCCGATTCCCTCAATCGTGACTCCAAGCCCGATTCTGGGACTGATACTATTGGCACGCCGTACATGAGGAGGAATTTTGGCAACCGTTCCGTCTTCGAGAATCACTTCATCTATCTTTCCATCTGGATTGGAAGAGACCGCCGCAATTCTCCCTTGCGCGGTCATGTTTTGTAACGGTTCACCTGCATTGGGAATTGGGTTACCGGGGGGAACATCACTTAACCCCTGCGTATCATCTAAAACCACCTGATTATTTTTTAAAATCGACACCCGATCATAAACCGGATTGGGGAAAGAGAGAATTTTGGTCCCTTGAAACTGGACGACGTCTCCCCTACGAACCAGGGGTGCCGCTGAGCGTAAGTACGGCGGGATTTTCACTACGACATTCTGTTGCGATTCGCTCAGGGTAAGCAACAATCCGTCGACATCGCCTCTGGGATTCACAAGGAGCTGCTTCACTTCCCCCGTATGTAATCCGTTCTGCGGAAACGCAGCGGAAGGGATAGCTAGAAGGCTGGCGAGGAAGGCCGCCGCAGCCACGAATAGCAATTTTAAAGTTGAGGTCTGCATAAATCACTCCTCTCATCCAAACTGACTATGTTAGGAATTGAAAGCAAGACACGTGCCATAGTGCCATCGCCCTACTTGAAGACTGGAGAAGCAATTGCCACGGATGAAACTATTCCTATGGGTCATACTTGCCGCTATCTTTTTCTTGGCTGCCTGCCAAACCACCGCTCCTTCGAAAATGATAGCTCTGGCTTCGCCGCCCGTGATCGTATCGTCAACCACCGAAGCTTCTCTCATTAAAGAGGAAGGATTCTTGCCTGAACAGGTTGGATTCTTGGTCTTTGATGAAGCCACCCATAAAACAACGCTTCAGAGTAACGCGGAGAAAGGATTCGTTCCGGCATCGGTAACCAAAATACCCACCATGCTGGCGTCACTTCATATCTTGGGACCGAATTACCGATTCCAGACGTCCCTAGGTTACCGAGGAGCAATCAAAAATGGCGTCCTTAGGGGAGATCTCTATTTGAAAGGAACTGGAGATCCTCTTCTCACCCTGTCCGACCTAATGGATTTGGTGCAAAAGCTTAAGCGCGCTTCTATCAAAGAGATCCAAGGGGCATTCTATTTTGACGATTCCACATTGCCTCGCAAAGACAAGATTAACGACCTGCAAACGGAAGACGCCGTCTACAATACCGGAATCAGCGCGCTGTCTTCGGAGTTTAATCGCTTGCTCATCCACTGGGCACCCGATCTACTCAATAAAGTGCTCTTATCGTATTCAGTTCCCAGTTTTTCCTGGCTCCAAATGAAACTAAACGCTTCGCAAGATCGGCCTCTCCCAGACGTAACTTTTTTGGAAGGCTCTGGATCGGAAACTTGGGCGCTCTCGGCATATTTGGATAAAGAAGGCGAACAGGCGCTCCCCGTTAAAGATGGTGCTCTTTTCACTGCGTCGCTTTTCGAGATGCTATGCCGTCAAGAAGGAATCTCTTTTTCCTCTGAGCCGTTACGACGAACAATGCCCAAAGCAACCAAGGTTCTTTCTATTCATGAGAGTTTGCCCCTCTCGGAGTTGATCGGAAAGAACTGGGAGTTTAGCAATAATCTGATGGCGGAACTTGTGATGCTGACCGCGGCAACTAAGATCGCCAAGAAACCTATCGACTCCGAAAAAGAGGCGGCTGACGTGATAACAAGTTGGTTAACCAAGAATGTCCGTTCTGTTCAGTGGAACGGATTTGAAATTGAAAACGGATCCGGTCTTTCATCTCAAGGCAGGATCTCTGCGGAACAGATGGTAGGGGTTTTGCGCTGGAGTGAAAACGACCGTAGTAGCGGCCCCAGCGTCATTTCCCTACTTCCGATCGCAGGCTGGAAAGGATCTCTGCAAGCGCACTTAGCGGGCCCCGTGACTTCTCTTAGAGTATGGGCAAAAACCGGTACCTTGGATTACGCTAGAGGATTATCCGGTTACTTTTACTCCAAATCCAACAAAAGATACGCCTTTGCTCTTTTCATCACTGACTTTGAAAAGCGAGCCCACGCCGACCAACTTCGTCTAAGCGATCCTAAATCGAGTGCGGCCTCGGCCAATCACCCACAGGCGGAAGCATGGCTAAGACGAGCTAAGGACTTGGAGACGGCCCTTCTGACGAAATGGATTGAGGAGCTGTAAAAAAATCTTCGTTCAGCCCCTTACCCCACCTCCCGCCTAGGCACGTTTGCTGTTTGCAATCACGGACGCAATTTTAATCCTTCGTCTCTATGCATTATCGTCGAGACCGGTGCACTTTGACACCGATTCTGCTGCGTCCGTCACCTCTCCAAGAACGGCTGCGAACACTTGTTAAAAATATCCGATTTAGTTTCCTCTCCGTTGGAACAGAATTGAAATTCACGTCTAAACTGTAATCTATGAAAAACACACTAAAGCTTGGCTTAGGTTTGTTGGTCGTAACATTGGCAACTAACACAATGGGAGCGGTCCAGAAAGCGGTCGATGTTGACGCAGTACAAACGTCGATTGCCGAACAGCACGCTGGTTGGGTCGCGAAGGAGACTTGGTTGAGCCGACTGCCGAAATCAGCCCTTCACAGAATCTTTGGCTTGAAGCGACGCCCAAAGGGACACCTCACCTACCATCTTTCGTCACACGATGGCGATTCCATCGACTGGAGAAATGTGAATGGGGTGAATTGGTTGGGGCCTGTTATGAACCAGGGGGAATGTGGAAGCTGTGTCGCCTTCGCCACCACGGCGACGGTCGAAGCTCAGTATTCCATCTCTACCGGAAACGCTTGGCTGAAGCCCACTTTCTCGCCGGAACAGCTCTTTGAGTGTGGCGGCGGGACTTGTGACGCGGGCTGGGAACCCGAGGGGGCTGTAAGTTTCTTGCAATCGACTGGTATTACCGATGCTGCGTGTATGCCTTACGTTTCGGGATCCACGGGACAAGATGTGGCGTGTAACACCGAATGCTCCGATGCCGCTTCTCGTACCGTTAAGATCTCAGGCTCCACACAGCCGACGGATGGATTATTCTCGACGGATGCTTCTGCGGTAAAGGCGGCTCTGAAAAATGGTCCCGTCATTACTACTTTAGAGGTGTACGCCGATTTCCTCACCTACTCTAGTGGAGTGTATAAGCACGTCACCGGAGACGACGAAGGGGGACATGCGGTGAGTATCGTCGGTTACGACGATACGAAAGCGGCATGGCTTATTCGAAATAGCTGGGGAGAGCAGTGGGGAGAAAACGGGTTCGGTTGGGTAAGTTATGACGACACGTCGGGGGTAGGAGCGGAGACGTGGTCGGTGAGTTTTGCAAAAGCACCTGCCTATGTTTCCGTGCAAACTCCAGCAGACTCGGAATATGTATCAGGGTCCTACCAACTCTCCGTGCAAGTGCAAGGGGCCGACACCCAAGACGTCCAGTTTCACGTCACGGGCTCCGACGGAACCGAAATCACGCCCTCTCTAACGTGCTCTTTGAGCACCGCGGACGGCTGTGCCTTAAGTTGGGATACGACACAGGTCAAGGAAGGGGCTTACCAAATCTATGCTACTTTAGCCTCTGAGCCTTCGACCAAATCCCAAATCCGTCAGTTCTACGTAATCAACAGCATGCCTCAAATGAGTCTGTCGATGACACCGTCCTCGGGCGTTGATCTTAGCCAGCCTCAGAACGGAAGGCCCACTTTCAACATCACGGCAACCGCTTCGCCCGTTCCGATCCAAGATTTCCAGTTATGGATCATGGATTCGACGGGAAAGGTGGTTTCGGTGAAAGATGAACCGCTGGTGCTTAGTTCGATGATGATTGGCTGGAGAACGGTTGAAGTTCCCAACGGCCAGTACACCGTCGTGGGCCATGGACAGACAATGTATCAAGGGCAAGCCGTTACGACGGAAACGAAAACGTTTCCAATGACGGTTCAAAATTAGTAGCCCTCACTCTTAGTGTTGATAGTACCCCGGCCGGGCCGACTCACGTTGGCTCGGCCTTTTTATTGTTATGAACGAACGTCCCTTGACACTCTTTTCGAAGATAGGTTCCATAGCTCCCCATGAGATTAACTTGGTTAGTTCTGTTCTTCGGAGTTGCTCTTCACAGCGAAGGCGCAAATTTAAAAACCACTGAGAGCGATTTTTCCGTCAGAGATTTTTCGTTCAAAGACGGATCGAAGCTGCCCTCTCTTAAAATACACTACCGGACTTTAGGAACGCTTCAGAAGGACAAAGACGGTAAAGCAACCAACGCCATCTTGGTCCTACACGGAACTACCGGTTCGGGAGCCAACTTCTTAGGCGATAATTTCGCGGGAGTTCTGTTTGGGCCTGGGCAACTCCTAGACGCTAATCGTTACTATATTATCCTCCCTGATGGCATCGGCCATGGCGGATCAAGTAAACCTAGCGACGGGCTTCGCGCCCGCTTTCCTCACTATGACTACGACGATATGGTCGAAGCGCAGTATCGGCTTCTGACCCAGGGCCTCGAGGTGAATCATCTAAGACTTGTGATGGGAACCTCGATGGGAGGAATGCATACTTGGGTCTGGGCCGAGAGCCATCCTGACTTTATGGATGCCCTGTTACCGCTAGCTTGCCTACCCGCCAAAATAGTCGGCCGTAACCGAATGCTCCGGCGGATGATAATCGATGCGATTCAAAGAGATCCCGATTGGAAGAAGGGAGACTACAAAAAAGAACCCGTGCGAGGAATCGCTTCAGGACTTTCCCTACTCTTTTTCATGTCGAGCGCTCCTCTTTACGATCAGGAGAAATACCCCACTCGGGAAGCCGCCGACCAGTATATCGAAGCGTGGATGAAAAGTGCCGTGGCAAAGACCGACGCGAACGATTTGCTTTACCAACTCTATAGCTCTAGAAACTACGATCCTGGACCACAACTTCAAACCATCAAGGCCCCTTTAACGGCCATCAATTCCGCCGACGATCAGATTAATCCCCCGGAACTTGGCATTGCAGAACGCGAGATTAAGAAAGTGCCTAAAGGAAAGTTTATCCTTATACCCATCTCCAGCGAAACACGGGGGCACGGCACCCACTCGCTACCGATGTTATGGAAGCAGCATCTAGAGGATCTCTTAAACCATTCGTGAGATTTGATAGTGCCGTTATTCCGGCAGGGCTTCACTTTTTCGGGGACGCGACCTATTTATCAAGCTTATCCGAAGTCACTTTTTTTAATATCGGGGCGTTATAATCCCGAGCAATCCCAAAATCGAATAGTTGCCAATAGCTTGCCGCTCCCTGAGAAGAGGTTGAATAAATTCAGCGTCATTCCTTCAGATAGCAGTGTCGTTACCATAATGAACAAAATCGTTAAGTGGCGACACCCTCGTAATATCGCCTGGTTAGTTTCCACTCTCAACGTCATAGCGACGGCTCCCATTCCGATGGCCGGCACCAAGAAAAAGAAACGATATTTAAAAATATCACCGAACTCGGGATTAATGACTCGCCAATGAGTAAGCAAAGAAAAAATAGACCGATCGCGCAGCACAAGATGCCAACTACAGATACATAAATATAAAACCAAAGAGGAAAAATCGTCTTAGCTTCACTCCCCTATTCTGCCATGCCATTTCCAATCTGAAATCTCTGGGTAAATTCACGGTATGTTTCTATTTCTGACATTTGCCCCCTCTTTCCCACTCAGGGGAGGCTCGCTTACAAAGCTTTGGCAAGAAAAAAAATAGAGTGGACTATCGCTCTCAGCTTCTTGACACATTGAGACACGCCGGGATAGTGCTCGCTTATACGAGACAAAATTCTTGCCGGTTCACGTGGGGTGGGTCCGGCGAAGAAATATTCACAGCAAAAACAAATTTGAGGGGCAAAATGATTTACGCAAAACTATCCCTATTGGCGCTGGTGTGCGCCTTGACGTCCTGGAGTACCACCGCGTCGGCCTTTGACGGCTATGAAAAAATAAAACTTTCTGACCAGAAGTACATTCTTGAATCGGGGATCTGGAAACGATTTCCCATTCCTAGCCATACGAGAAAGATCGACCGCCTTTTAATCACTGCAGGAGGCTTCAACGGCGAATCGGCTGACGTGTGGGTCGATGTGAACGGCGTAAGGCAGATCCTGCGTACCAGAGGCTTCGAGCAACAATTCTCTATTGAGGTGAATGATAAACTTAGATCGGTCGCCTTCTGGAGTTATACGCCCGCTTTGGTGGCGGAAGTAGATGGCTATCAGGAACGTGAGTGCTCAAAGGCAGAGTGCTCGGCTGATAAAAAAGAGGATTACAAGAGTCTTAAGGGTGACAAGATCGTTCGATGGGCCGAAAAGGCAAGCAAGCTCAGTAAAGTTTTGCGCACGCGAGCCCTTGAAGACGATGCAGTGAAATACCTCACTCCCATCGACCAAGCCGCCCTTCAGGTCTTTGAAGTGTCGATCGATTCGCATATGGAAGATTTTTCCCCGCCTCGAATCGCAGCACTGGCGAAACTTCAGAGTGCTATTGATGCTTCGACCAAGTACTTTGAATCGCTCAACACGATTCCCAATGATAAAGAGGCGAGAGAATTAAAAGATGCTGCTCTTAAGCTTTCCGCTTTGGGTCGCGATCTTGCTTTCCTCACGGGGAGCTCGCAATCAAATCCTTAACTGATGCCAGTTAGGACCCGGTAAGAGTACCCTTTTAGGGGGAGTAGTGACTCCCCCTAAAAGATGAATAGGAGAGCCGGTTGAAAAGATACGTGTTTCTTATTGTCGTTTTTCTTTCTCTGCTTCCTCTATTCTCCGTTCGCGCTGACGACAGCTTCATCCTGAGATCGGGGGAAAACCATACTATTCATCATGCCGAGCGATCGAGCACCTTCAAAGAGATCACTAAAATCGTGGTTCGCGCCAATGCGCGGGCGGATCGTGAAGAAGCGGTCATCGAAGTCATTGCGGACGGAGAGGTCAAAGCAACGCTTCATATAGAGGAGTACGGCCATTCCTTTGAAATTTCCATCGAAGACCAAGTGGGCGTTTTGGAGTTCCGGCACGAGAGTGGAGGCGAAGCGACCATCCTAAGCGTTCAGTTCGAATACGGCGCTGAATTTCCGAAACTGCGCGTGGACAATCGGGCAATGTACCTCTCCGCAAAGGCCATGACGCTAATTGATCAATTAGAAGATCAAGGAATTGATCGCGACCAACACGACAAGTACCTGCTTCCCATTTTCAACGCCGCGGCTTCGGCGTACGACGAAGCCGCAGTGAGTTCCGAGTTTTCGCCGGAGATTCCGCTACGGCTTAAAAGGCTGCAGAAAGAGATATCGCAATCTTCTGAATATCTGGAAAAACTTCGAAAGGGAGTGGGAAGAAGCCGAAGTACTAGAGTGCCGGCGGGCAAGCTACGGGAGTTGGAAGCAACATTGAGAAGGGCGTTGTATGAGAGGAAGTAACCTTCGAAAGACCAAAAGCTAGGGCTCGGGGCTGGTGGGGGATTACCCTATCTTGTGTGGGTATTTTTCTGGCAACATTGAGGCGAGTTTTTGGTCCAGCGTCCAGAGAGCAGCCCCAGATTTCAAAGTCGCTGTCGCAAGAACAGCATCAATGAGATCGGCTCCTCGTTCGGGTAAATGGTGAATAGCAGAATATTCTCCGTCAACTTACGCTCTTGGCCTCATCATCGAAACGCTTGGGGATTGATTGTACATCGCCACCTCAATTTGGTACGGGCCTTGGGCTTAGGTCTTCGCGAAGACTTCCCTGAGATTATCAAGACATCGTGAACTCCCACAGTTTTTAAGAGAACCCGAAAAGGTAGCCTTTCCTAGGTCAGAAACCGGACAGCCGGTTTGCTCTCCCCATAGTTCATAGCTCCGAATCCGCCCATTTTTGAAGGTCTCAAGGCGAAATCGTCTGGCATCCCCTTTGCTATCTACTCCCTCCAAAGCGTGGGTGGGGGAAAACTAAAACACAAAGCACCCTAGGTGCGGGAGAGAAATATGAGTAAGTTCTTCTTATTTGGATTCTTGGCATTAGTGGCAACAAACTCCTACGGCGAGGACCGACAAGAGACTCAGTGCGATCGGTTGGTTCAAAACTTCAATAAGCAGACAGCGCTTGGAGTCCTCCACGTAGCCCGTCAGAACTACGGACTGGACGCGCCGCAGACTCAAGTGACCAACGTGAGGTATGAGAGAGAAACGGCGATCCTTTCGGCCTGTATCGCGCAAGGGCGGTAAGCATTCGATAGCTTAAGCAGAAAAGGTCCCCAGTCAGTCTTCGACGAAAAAGTGACTGGGGACTCTTACCAAACTACTTCGCTACACTCGCTAGCATGTTTTTAATCTTTTCCTTGGGCTGATTTCCCACTAGTTCGTTCACCTTCTTGCCCTGGTGAAAGAGGATCAAAGTGGGAATACCGCGAATTCCAAATTTGGCGGGGACTTCTTTGCATTCATCGACATTCACTTTAGCAAAGCGAACTTTCCCTTGAAACTCGGTAGCAAGTTCATCGATGACAGGAGCTAGAGCGCGGCATGGCATGCACCACTCGGCCCAGAAATCCACGAGGATGGGGGTCTGGTCTTTCTCAACACTGTCTGAAAAGTTCTTGTCATTTAGCGCGGTGATCTGGTTTCCCATATTTTCTCCTTCAAAAAGACTCTCATCTTAACGACTTATTTTTGATCCTTTCAAGTCTTTTGTCTTCTCAGGGTGCGGCTTGAATTCTGTGGGTGAGCTTTCCCCTTTTCAAGGCGGCATAGATACCCTATATTCTGGCGTTTCCACCGTTTGACCAAGACGGTCGTTCCAAACCGCGGGTCTGTAGCTCAGTTGGCCCAAGCCGAGGGAACCGAGCGCTGATGATGGCGCAATGAGCGCGACGTCTCATAGCTTTTGGTGGGTAAAGGGATTAGATCTTTCAAACAGCGGGTCTGTAGCTCAGTTGGTTAGAGCGCTACCTTGACATGGTAGAGGTCCACGGTTCGACCCCGTGCAGACCCATGGATTTCGCACCAGCGAAATCCCTTTAAGGATTCATCTCAAGATTACGATTAAGGATATTGCTTCCTGATGACGAGGCACTAGCACTAGCTCTAGCCCCAACTTTGCCTAACTTACCGACTTAATATTCTGAGTGGACAACACAAGGTAAGGCTCCCACAAATTCGGAGCGGTAGCGGTTTTAATAGATCCCACCATTCCGGGTAACCAGTGCGGCATCTTAGGGCGATTGAGAAGCTTCATATTGGCTTCTTCGGGTAGTCTATCGCCCTTTTTCTGATTGCACTTCATGCAGGCGGTAACAATATTTTCCCAAGTCTTGCGTCCCCCTCGAACCACGGGAATGACGTGATCGAGGGTAAGCTCCTTTTCCGGAAACCTCTTAGCGCAATACTGACATCGTCCTTCGTCACGCGCATAAAGATTAGCACGCGAAAAGCGAATAACGGGCCCCTGGCGCTTTAAATTGACCCAACGACGTAGTCGAATCACAGCCGGCAGTCGAAACTGTCGTGATACCGTGCTCACCATGACTCCGTATTCTTCTAAAATTTCGACTTTTCCTTGAAAGATTAGAACAAACGCGCGCTGCCAGGATACGACGCGCAGTGGCTCATAACCCGCGTTCAATAGGAGGGTGTTTTGCATCTGAGTTGACGCCACTAGTTCCATTTTAAGAAACTTACTGTTGAAATGGCAAACTGGTTTTAAGTTCCACTTCGTCGCCCAGCATCACAATGGGGTAATTCATTACGGGGAGTTCTCGAAGGTCGATGGGAGCTGCCATCCGAGCGATGCTGGTATAGTCCCCTGCCAAGATGACCTTCAGCTCTCCTAAGGGAATCCGTAGAATATTGGTCGAATCTCCCGTGTTCTCGTTCATTACAGCCATAACGCGAAACACCGTAAAAAGATCTCCCACTTTTACGCCATTGAGTTGACCGAGATCGAGGTAATAATCTCTTGGAGCCGGTGGTTCGCTGGCACTCATCCTAAGTTTCCGTGAGACTTGGATCACACTTCCTGTCGTCGCGGCACTTGCCGAAATGCCGCTTACAACAAGAGCAAGCCCCAGAAACATCCAGCGGGAATTTTTGAATGAAAAAGCGCTCACGATCTACTCTTCGGCAGATCGTGTGAAAACCTTCACATTTTCTTTTTGTAAACGGACCCCGCCAGGTTAATGCTGATTCACGACTTCTGTTTTAGCTTTTGCAGTTCATTATAGAGAGTCGACGCACTCACGCCGCATCGCACTGCCGCCTGTTTCGCCCAAGCCTTATCCGGCAACAGACGTTCTTCGACTTGCGCTTTCCATTGCTCGGGTGACGCCTTGGCCTTTTCGGGCTCTACGACGACCACGTACTCGCCTTTCTCCACAAGGTGACCGGGATCTAGCTCGCTCAGATCGGTCAAATCATAGCTTTCGAAGAGCTTGGTCATCTCTCGGGCGAAGAAGATGCGAGAGCTTCCGAAAACCCCTTTTAATTCAGCTGCGGTCTTTTGCACTCGCTTTGCCGATTCAAAAAAACAGAAGGTCTGCCCCAGTGCCGAAACTGCCGCCCAAAGAGCATCCCGCTCTTTTTTCGTGTCTGGAAGAAAACCCAAGAAGACAAATTTATCTGCGGGAAGTCCCGAGACGGAGAGGGCCGCAGTGACGCTACTGGCCCCCGGCACCGGAATGACCGCAATCCCTCTAGCCCTGGCCTCTCGAACCATTAAGTAGCCGGGATCGGAAATGACCGGAGTTCCTCGATCCGTCAGCAATCCCACGGAGTTTCCTTCGCTAAGTAGGCCAATGGCTTTATCGGTCGCCGCCTTCATATTATGCTTTGCGTAAGAGTGAATGACTTTGCCGGCATGGGAGATCTCGTAAAGTTGAAAGAGCTTTAGACACTCTCTACTGTCTTCGGCGAAAAAAATGGGCAGTGATTTTAATAAATCCAAGGCACGCAGCGTGATGTCGGACCGATTCCCTAGCGGAGTTGCAATAATGTAAAGTTTAGGTTCTTCCATTCGTTTGTTATACTGAGAGCTAAGCTGGAGGCCAACACCGATGATTATGCGCGCAAAGCAAGATGGTGACATCATGATTTTGGAGTTGGAGGGGCATTTGGATTTTGAGACCACCCTTCAATTCAAGCAAACCTGCGCCGAACTGATGGATAAGCATCAAACACAGAAGGTGATCTTCAACATGGAAAAGTTGAAGTTCGTAGGCTCTAGCGGCATCAACCAATTTATCCGCGTTTTAAAAGATTTTAACTCCCTACAAGAGAAGCCCCGTTACTGCAGACTCTCCTCGGAATTTCAAAAAGTCTTCAAAGCCTATCAAACCGCACGCAACCCGTTTGAGATCTTCGAAGATGAAGGGGCTGCCGTGGTCAGTTTCGAAACTCCTTTGCCTCCGCCCAAAAAAGTCTCCCGCAAGAAGGTCGTTGTCGAAAATTGACCTTTAGTTTAACTGGCATCGATAACGTAAGTTTGGATCTTGGGCAGACGATAGCAAAACCCTATTGCATAAGCCCAACGTTTCCAGAAAGACGGCGAAGGACCTACCATCTCTATAAATTCAATGCGAACTCGCTCTCTCTTTTGTCTGGCAAGACTATCGGCGACTCGAAGTAATCTATCTAATTTGGCGTGGGCTAGCATTTGAGTGGGCGACCACTCCTGACTCCGTCGTCCCCTCACTTCCACTACGACAAGTGAACCATTGAGATCACGGACCAAGATGTCTATTTCGGCGTGCGAATAACGAAGGTTGGTAGCGAGAATTCTATAGTGTCTCTTCCTGCAAAAGAGTCTCGCCAATTTCTCGTACCGGAGTCCATGAAAAGCTCTTTCGGTGAATTTCCGTTGGCCCCAGTGCTTCAAGCGCTCTGCGATGCTCGATACTCCCATACCCTTTGTTCTGTGCAAAACAGTAGCCAGGGTATTTGGTATCCATTTCTCGCATCAAAGCGTCCCGATAGACTTTGGCGATGATGGATGCCGCAGCAATCGAGACTGAAATTCGGTCTCCCCCGATAATGCACTTTTGCGGAAGTCGGGAATCAATTTTGAAATTTCCGTCCAAAAGTAGGAAATCGGCTTTGGGCTTAAGTGCTGCCACCGCTCTTAGCATCGCTCTCTTGGACGACTGCAAAATATTGATAGTGTCGATTTCAAGGACATCGCCAACGCCAATCGCAAACGCAACGGCGGTTTCCCGAATGGCTAAGTCCAAAGTCTCGCGCTGCTTGGCGGAGAGTTTCTTAGAATCGTTAATTCCCTTGGGAACCTTATCGGCGGAAAGAATGACAGCAGCAGCCACGACAGGCCCCGCAAGGCATCCCCGTCCTACTTCGTCTACCCCCGCTATGAAACAGTAGCCGCGTTTTAAGCACTCGGTTTCCGATTCAAGATGAGGTAAGTCCAATTTTTTTAAGCTTTCGGGGTCCCCTCGGTTGGCTTCTTTTCGGCGTCAGCAGGAGCGGATGCAGCTTCAGTCGCAGCGGGTTCAGAGGCAACCTCGGCGGATGCGGTTTCAATGGGTGTTTCTTCTGGCACGATGAGATCGGCAAAGGTCTCTGATTCTTTCAGACGGGCCTTTTTGCCTTTGAGAGCTCGCAAGTAGTATAGACGGGAACGGCGAACGTCACTGGATGCTTCCACGTCTATCTTTTCAATAAAAGGAGAGTGCACCGGGAAAATTCTTTCGACTCCCACCCCTTCCGATATCTTGCGAACCGTGAAGGTGGCGCTGGGCCCTTTTCCGGATTTGGGGTGCTTAGAAATAACCACCCCGCGAAAAGCCTGAATACGCTCTTTGTCGCCCTCTTTCAGGCGAACATGGACGTTTACTCTGTCGCCGACACCGAAATTGGGACGCTTTTTGTGCTGCGCCTTATTGATTTGACCCAGGATTGCGTTTTCCACTTAAACTCTCCAAAGCGTGCAATCTAAGAAGCTAGCCGCCGGCCGTCAAGAAAAAAGTCTAAAAATTCCTACTAACCAATGGATTTTAAAGCCGTCTCTTGGCACCCAGACCTATCAGAATCAGGATTTTTGACTTCCTCTAGCCGCCTGCTTAAGATGCGCCTTTTTAAGAGTTTTACCTCTCAAGGAGATTCGATGGCCGTAAAAGCGAGGTTGCGTATTCGCATGAGTCAAGCAGACGCCCACTATGGAGGCAATCTGGTTTCGGGAAGCAAGATGCTGGAGCTTTTTGGAGATGTCGCCACCGAACTTCTCATCATCAATGACGGCGACGAGGGGCTCTTTCGCGCTTATGACAACGTGGAGTTTCTGGCCCCGGTCTATGCGGGCGATTATCTGGAAGTAGAAGGTGAAATCACCAAAGTAGGAGGCACCTCTAGGGCCATGACCTTTGTCGCAAAGAAGGTCATCGAACCCGAACCCGCGGTATCCGCAAGCGCCGCCCGCATCCTGAAAGAACCTTTGGTAGTTGCCAAAGCATCAGGAACTTGTGTCGTCCCCAAAGCATTCCAACGGGGACCCCAGAAGTGAAATCCACCACCTACCAAGACGCCGGTGTCGATACCCACAAAGCGGATCACATTTTAGAGTCTTTCGCGGGATTTCTAAAATCTCGCCCCAAAGACCCTAACCTCATTTCCGGAATCGGGCCGTACGCCTCTTGTTACTCTTTGAAATCTTTTGTCGGAACTTCAAGCGATCCGGTGCTGGTCACCTGCTGTGACGGAGTGGGAACTAAATTAAAGCTCGCCCTGGAATGGGACGATATCAGCGGACTGGGATTTGATTTGCTTGCCATGAACGTCAACGATTTACTGTGTGCCGGAGCCAAACCGCTTCTTTTTCTAGACTACTATGGCTGCGGGAAGCTCGAAGACAGTCAACTTTCCCCTCTTCTGAAAAGCATTCAACAGGCCTGTGAAGTGTCTCAATGCACGTTAGCCGGGGGAGAGACCGCGGAACTTCCTGGCCTTTACGCCGACAAGGATTTTGATCTGGCGGGTTTTGCGGTGGGCGTCGCCGATCGCAGCGAACTATTCCAACCAGCCAATGTCAAAGCCGGTGACAAACTCGTGGCGTTTCCTTCCAGCGGCTTTCATTCGAATGGATACTCGCTCATTAGAAAAGTGATTGAAGGTCAGAAAATACAGCCCCAAGACAAAACTCCCTTTGATCCTTCTCGTACGTGGAAACAGACGCTGTTGGCGCCCACCACGATCTACGTTCCGTGGCTAGTGAAACGACTGGGCAGATTTAAAGCCTTGGCTCACCTGACCGGCGGCGGCCTTTTGGAGAATTTACCTCGAGTGTTACCTCCCCACCACCAGGCTATGATCCAATCAAGCCAGTGGGACATCCCACCTTTGTTTCGATGGTTTCAAGAAAAAGCGGGGCTATCCGAGAAAGATCTGCTTTCCACCTTCAACTGTGGAGTGGGAATGGTGGGAATAGTCGCAAGTGACTCCGTCGGCGCTTTATTGAACGAACTCGTCCAATCTAACATTCCGTGTAAAGAGGTCGGTGTCATCGAAACTTCCAGGGAATTCGAACCTGTCGTTTCATGGCGGTAGGATCTATGGCGAAAAGACTCGTCGTAATGTGCTCCGAGCGAGGCAGTAATTTTAGCGCTATCGCGGCGGCAGTCCAATCAGGAGTACTTCCCCATTGCCAAGTCGTGGGGTTAATCACCCCCAACCCTAAAGCCCAGGTGCTCGAAAGAGCGAAACAGCTGGAGGTGCCGTCCTTTATCGTCGATCGTAAGGATGATCCCTC
Source organism: uncultured delta proteobacterium (assembly GCA_963778115.1). GTDB lineage: Bacteria > Bdellovibrionota > FAC87 > UBA2466 > UBA2466 > JBBQIT01. The sequence continues at coordinate 413,198 of CAVZSV010000006.1, read as the reverse complement.
TTCTTACGAAGTCCGATTACAACAGCAGATAGAAGAACTAAATCCCGACTTCATTTGCCTTGCGGGTTACATGAAAATTATTGGAAATAGATTACTCGAGCGCTGGCCACGGCAGATCTTAAACATTCACCCGAGTCTTCTGCCCGCTTTTCGGGGGTTGCATGCGCAACGCCAAGCCCTTGAAAGTGGAGTCAAACAGACCGGGTGCACCGTTCATTTTGTAAATGCCGAACTCGACGGGGGACCGATTGTGTTGCAAACGCCTTGCGAAATTTTGCCAGGAGATACCGAAGCCACATTGAGTGAAAGGCTCTTACCTATTGAACACGTGACATACGTACAGGCGCTCAAGAAGTTAGTCACCCGACCCTATCAGATCGTCGGGGGACGCGTGATTTTTAGTTAGGGATGTCTTAAGTAAAAGAAAAGAATCGTTCCTAGCAAAATCAGTTTTGAAACGATGACGAATCCGATAACTCGATTCGAAACCGGACGGATCCGATGGCCAATTCCCAAACGAGAGATGGGACCTTCCCACTCGGGAGGCAAAGCCTTACCACCAGGAATTAAGGTCAAATGGGATTGGTTTCTGTCCACCGCATCACTCCGAAAAAAATAAGGACTAAGAATAAAGAGAGCGACCTTATATCACGTTGCGTCACCCAATTCAAGAAGACGAGTCTTTTTGAAAAGGATCTCAAGCGCTTATCTACTAAAGCGTCTTTCCTCATAAGAAAGCTAACCAACGAGCACATGAGTCAAAATCTGGGTTAGGTCGATTTGAGTGGCACCAGCAATTTGGTGGTTTTTTGGGGTTGGGTGGTTATGAGTTTGAGCGTCGCTGCCTCATAATGAGCTTACCAGGCAATCCCTATTCCTTCGAAAAAATAGGAGAATCATCATGAGCAGCGACGCAAAGAGAGAATATCTCATTGCGGTAGCAGTTCGGTACCGCAACGCAAGAAAAAGGGACAAGACTAAGATCCTCGATGAGTTTTGTTCGACCACTCAACTCAATCGCAAGTACGCCATCTCCCGATTAAATCGAAGCACGATTCGTAAGAGTCCCCCCGGTCGAAAGCCAAAGTATTCTCACCCCGCCGTTTGTCAGCTCGTTCAGCTCTAGTTCTTCTTATGAGGAAGCGGGAAGAGCACGCGCTCTATTTCCCGCAAGAAGAAGTTCTAACAGACAAGGAGCATAGGGAAGGAGATCTTGGCGATGGAGTCGGGGCAGAATGCTAATTCCCTTTTCCCGCGAAGGGACTGCTGCCGTTACCATTCCTCCACCCGAGATATTGACTTTACGCGCGCCGAAAGGGGCGATGCGGATTGAGGGAATTCTTCCAGGATAAAATTCGAATCCCCTTCCAGAGCCCATCATGAGATTGACGACTCGAATGTCGAAGATGCGGTTTTCAGTCGTCCCGTCATCAAACGCTATGGGAATCGTTCCCAAGGAAGCAAGGGGCTGTCCTATCACCGCATAAGGGTGCTCCGTTACAAAATCTAATACCTGCCGCCATTCCCCGGCAGGGCTTTCATCCCCAAAAAAAACCTCTTTGCCTCCGGAACCGACCGTGAATTTCAAAACCCAGTTGAGCGGGGACTTTCGGATTTGGGAGATCGCTTCAAGATTTGGAGAAGAATCCGGATTATAGAATACCGTCGTGGCTTGATAGGGAAGCAAAACGGGCGAACCCAGTTTGTGAAGCATTTGGTCGACGAGAAGAGGCGTCATCTTGCTACGCTTTAACACCGAAGTCGGTCCGCCTACCCAAATAAATCCGCCATCCTTCTTACTCGTCCAGGCCTTTACGATGCCGGGAACTCCAATAAGATTTGCCATTTCGTTGTAACGCGACTGTCCCGACTTTTGATTTCTTAGGATTTGCGGAGCATGGAGCGGATCGATACTTTCCACATCTGCCATTTGGATGAACGCGTCTATCCGATCGACCTGGGTTCCCTCTTGAGATCGTACATAGAGTACGTCGTCTTTCACAAAGATTCGGCCCCGCTCGTCTACTAAACTTACGTACTCAACGCCCAACCTCGTCAACTCAGATCTATAGAGTCCCATCGCCTCAGCCCCCAAAGGCCAAGGTGGTTTGATCTTTGTTCCGTCTATCGAAATGGGATCTCCACTCACCGATCCTTCGCAAGCAAATACGATCTTGCCCTTTCTAGCATTCCCAAAATGCGAACGGACTAAATTTCGAATTCGATACATCCATGTCTCGTAAGGACTTTGATAGGGATAGGGATTGGATCCAAAAATATTCGGATGATCGGCGGCTGCTCTAAGATAAAAGAGCATCGCCTCAGCCCCTCCCACGTTGCTACCGTTTTCTTCGCCAGCAATAAAATGATAGACCTGCTTCGAATCAGAAATAGCCCAGGCGTCCGGGCCGTAAAATCCCGCAAAGTAGGGATCTCCCAGCTTACCGACTAATTCCGACCAGAATCCAGGAATGTGTTCTAAGATGGGCCTCCATTCAGGGTATTCCCGAAGCAAGTGCTGGGGGCCGTAAAGATCTTCAATCAGAAGTTGGTTTACGGCCGCGCGCTGTTCTAGCCCCGGGTAAAGTCTTCCAAGGAGATCTTGCTGGGAGATCGAAACCAGGTGGGGAAGCAATGGGAACGCCAACCCGGTAAAAGGTTCCCTAGGAACCGTGGGATGCCCTGTTCCGGGAATCGCCCAAAGGACGATGCCTAGAAAAACGGTACCTCCCCATGAGCGCAGCCTAACCATCTACCCCCCGAAAATTATTTTTTAATGGGAAGACTTCATAACATAGACATAATTAGATCGGAAGATTCTAGTGGAATTTACTTTTACTTTTGACGGGTTAAGTCGGTATCGGAAAGCTATTTCGCCTCAAGGAACTCAATCTCAGCTTCGGCCTCGGTACTTAGCTCCCCGCGCTGATTTTGAGTCCAGACGCTTACGATCAAACGACCTTCAGGGGTAATCTTTTTAATCTTTCCCTCGCAAGCCAAAACGTCGCCTGGAAAGGTCACTTTGCGAAACCGCGTTCTTAGCTTATCGATGCGATACGAGGATTCTGGAAATCGGGCCACGATAAAGTCGGCTAGAAAAGCCGCCGAAAGCATTCCGTGAGCAATCACCGAAGGAAAGCCAGCCTCTTTGGCAAACTTCGCATCCAGATGGATAGGATTATGATCTCCGGAAGCATCCGCATACAGAGCGAGCTGCTCACGAGTCACTGCAGGCATCGTTAATCCCGCCAATGTTTGACCTTCTGTCATTCCTCCGGTCACGATTCCTCCGGCACGGACTTGCGAATCATAAACGTGGTTAGAGCGGAAACTTTTGTCCTTCCCTCGACGATAATGTCGCTTTGTAAAGTCAGCATGGTAAGACTCTTTCGATCTTTCTTGTCGGCGATCTTAGTCCTCACCACAGGCTCATCACCCACTTCGAGCGGTTCCAAATAGTCATATTCTTGGTCGGTATGGAGCAAATTTCTGAAATCCACTCCTAATCGCCCCAACCAATCGAACTCCGCTCGACGATATAAAGTAACAAAAGTCTTTGGAATCCCGGAAGAATAGGTGGTGTGGGTGGCTTTTTTGAACTTCTCGACGGCTTCAGACGTGATCCGTTGCTGCTTTAATTCGATAAAGTCATCAGACTTTTGGTCGGACTTTGTTAAAATCTCACGCATTTCACTTCCACAAATATACTTTCCCGTCTCCCCTTAGCTTGAAAACCCAGCTAGAATGCGTAATAAGGATTGCGAAGTCAACGGCCCCAGGGAACTACGACTCATGAGTGTAAAAGCAACGTTAAATTGGCTGCTGTTTGCAGCCTATGTTGGTCTATTTTTTACTTTTCCCCTAACACTCCTATGGGGGCCCGTCGGCCTATGGGTGGGGCCTGGCCTGTCTATCCTGTTTCTTACTTTCCTGCGCTTTCAGGGCAGTCGCCGTATCGCGCGGCGCCTTAAGATGAAGCGTCTAACGCGGGCCGAGGCACCGGCCCTATTTGCTATCGTGCAGGAATATAGTCGACGCTTAGGTATTACGGCACCGCAATTAGGAATCATTGAAACTCCGGCACTTAATTCAGCGCTTTTCGGATTCACCCGACAAGACAGCCATCTCGTTTTTACGCGCGGGGCCTTGGACACTCTCACTCGTGAGCAGCTATCTGCGTTGGTGTGTCGGCAACTCACGTATCTTTGGATAGGAGATGTCTATTGTGACTCTTGGCTCAGTCAATTCCTAGCGGTGATAGAACGCATCGCCACTCGCAACCGCCATCACGGAACCGGTGCCGGTCGAAAGTTTTACTCTTTTCGGGTGCTCTTTCGACAAACGCTACTATACCCTTTAACTCTTTTTCCAGCCCTTGTGCTGAAAATGGCGAAGGATCCCGCTTTGATCGATCTCAAAGCGGCAAAGCTGGGTAGAAATCCTCATGCCTTCGCCGAAGCGTACCGACGCATAGAAGCGCTCCAGGATAGAATTCCGTTTGAGACTACTTTCAGCCTTCGCCATCTTTTCCTATTAGGACCCATGACAGCGGATCCTTTGGCCAGAGTCTTTTTCGGCTCCGACTCCTTAACTCCCCGAATTTCACGGCTCGAGAATTTGGTTCACGCGGCGGCGAAGCAATGAACGGAACTTTCTTGCTCTATACCGGGCTCGTTTTCTTGACGGCTACGGCGGGAGGAATCGCGCCCCTACTCATGCCGAATGCCCATGACGACAAGTTAAAACTTTTTGTCAGCCTGGGGGCCGGTTTGCTTCTAGGAATGGCGTTCATGCACATGATTCCCGAAGCGGCCGAGATGTGCCCCCATACTTTTGGCGCTTGGTTCTTATTGGGATTTCTTATTCTCTTGGTGCTAGAGCGTTTTGTGATGGTGCACGCATGCGACGAAGTGCATTGCGACTACCACACGATCGGAGTTGCCGCGTTCGTCGGACTCACTATCCATGGAATCATCGAAGGGTTTGCTCTGGCGTCTAGCTTCCTGGTACCGTCGTTAGCTCCTTTAGTCCTCGTCGGAATTTTGTCTCACAAAGCGCCTGCAGGTTTCGCGCTCACCTCAATTTTGAAACTCTCCGGAAAATCCAATCGACAGATCATCGCCTTCGTTTTGGGAGTGGCTGCCTCTGTCCCGCTGGGCTGTTTCTTAGCTTATGTCATTTTGCACGAGGAAAAGCTTCAGAATGCGGCTGGAATCCTTCTTGCGATCTCTGCGGGTACGTTTCTTTATATTGGAGCGTGCGATTTGCTTCCGGAACTTCATCGCAACAACGACGAGAAGTTCAAACGACTTTTCGCGTTTCTCATAGGGCTAGGGGTTTGTTTGTTTAGCGTGGGTGGTCATCATCATGGTTAGTGGGTTGAGCGTCGTAAACTGATAGATTTCTTGCGACTCCCCTAACCCGAAGGCGTTCGGGGTCCCCAAGGTTTAGCGGAACGAAAGGTTACTGAGAAGCTTTTTCTTCCGTGGTGGGATTTCGTTGCTCTTTGGAGACGCTGGCTATCTTGTTCTCCATTTTCTTGACCGTATCGGAGTCTTTCTTCCTATTGGACAGGTCTTCGGCTTTCTTATACATCTCTACGGCTTTGGAGTAGTCCTTCTTCGAAAGGTATACATCGCCCAAATGTTCGAAGATGATGGGCTCCTCTTTCTCAAGATCGGCCGCTTTATTGAGTTGAGCTATCGCGTCGTCTACTTTGCCTCTTTTGAAATAGACCCAACCCAACGAATCTTCGATATATCCATCCTGAGGGCGAAGTGTCAGAGCTTTTTCAATCATTGACTGCGCTTCGTCCAAATTCTGTCCCATGTCGGCGTAGGTATAGCCCAAAAAATTTAACGCATGGGCATTATTCGCGTTCAGCTCCAAAATCTTTTTCATTGTGGCGATACTGTGAGTCTTGTCGCCCAACTTGTCGTTTAGGGCTCCTTCGAAGTACAGAAGCTTTTCGTCTTTGGGGAAATGCTTCAACCCGTCTTCAAGAACGGAAACCGCGTGCTTGTAATCCTTCTTTGCTTCAAAGAAGGAAGCATACATATCATAAAACTCGGGAACATCGGAGTGAGAGGCTAATAATTTCTTGCTAAATTCCGCTCCCTCTTTCAATCGTTCTCCATCTTTATAGAGGAGTCCGACGTGCAGCATCGACTCTTTAAAAAATGTCGAGTCACTAGCCACCTGTTTAAATTCAGTGATGGCTTTATCGGTCTGTTTCATCTCTTCGTATACCACTCCCAGATAGAAACGAACATTCCCGGCGTCAGGTTGCTCCTTGAGAATCACTTTGAACTTAGCGATCGCATCGTCGTATTTCTTTAATTCGAAATAGATAAGACCGATTTTTACTTTCACAGTGTAGTCATCCGACTCCACCTCTTCATATTCCTTAAATTCCGTTAGGGCTTTTTCAAACTCATTTTTGGAAAGATAGAGCTGCCCAAGGCGCTTTTTGAAAGCACCACTTCCTTGAATTCTTGAATAAGCGGCAATCGCGGCATCGACATCGCCCAGCCGTTCGTGCAGCATTCCCAATGCAGTCCCTGCTTCAACAAAAGCGGGACGAATGGTAAGTGCCTTATCCAGGTCGGCTTTCGCCTTTTGCACATCTTCCATTTCAAGATAAACTTTGGCGCGATAGAAATAGGCCATGTAATTGTCGGAATTGGTCTCGATCGCTTTAGTTAGGATCTTAGCCCCCTCTTCCAATTGACCGTCTTCCGCTTCCAGAATTCCTAGGAGCAGAGGGATCTTTTGGTTATTGGGATCAACCTCTAAAATTTTGCTGTATTGCTCTTTCGCCTCGGCGAACCTCTTCTGGGAAGCATAAATTCCGCCCAAGGTGGTCCGATACTGGGGATTTTTCGGCTCGTTCTTTACGGCCTTCTGGCAGAGCACTTCGGCCCGTTCTAGATTACCTAATCTGAGATAGAGTTCGGCCATCTCCTCGTTGAGAGAAGCGCTCTGAGGATCTTTCTTAAGTGCGGCTTCGAAAAACGGGACGGCCCCTTCGAGGTCCCCGTCGAGAAGTTTTTCCCGGCCCTTCATATACGAAAGCTCGTCTGATTCCGAGATTTTCGCGGAATCACCGCTATTGGAGGCGAGTTTTTCGTCATCGGCAAATAGGCTGTGGCCTACGCCAAAGGAAAACACTAGGATGGCTAGAGAGACACGGAAGATTCGGTAACCCATAAAGAAGTTCCCATTGTAGTTCACTCTCGATCCATCGGCCTTTTCAGCAATTCTCTTAATTCCCGAAAAGACCTAATCTTAGCCCTGTCGCGTTAGAATATTTTCCTAAGTAGGTTCAACGGACTGTAGCTTTTCATTAGGCTCTTGGCCACGATAGGAACCGCGATCTCGAAGATATTCACTTTAGGATCGAGCGATTTGGCGACGCCTTCAATGACCAGACAGGAACGGATCATCATCACGTATCGATTTGGAATATGAACCGAGTTCTTTCGCGCGATGGCAAACAGTTTGTTAACGAGCTGATCCATCCGTAAGTTTCCTATGCCCTGCGCTTTGACTTCGTCTAAGAGCATTTGAATCTCCGACTCGAACTTCGGGTAGTCGGCTTTTTTCCCGGGGGTCCCTAGCTCATATAGGGCTTTGGCAAGCCTATCTCTATCGCGCTTTAAGATAGCCATTAGGACTTTTAGAAAACGACGCTTGTCATCGGGATCGAGCTGTCCCACCAATCCCAGATCGATAAAACCCACCCTGCCCTCATCCTCCATGAAGAAGAGATTTCCAGCGTGGGGATCGGCATGGAAGAAACCATGATCAAAAATTTGCTCTAGGACCGCTGCCAGACTTTTTACAGCTGCTTTTCGAGCGACAGTACTTCCTTTACGTAGCTCGCCTAGTTTGCTGCCGTGCATAGGCTCTAGCGCCAACACCTTCTCTGTTGTGAGATCGGGAAAATATCTGGGAAAAACCACGTCCGAGTCACTAAAAAACTTCTTGTAGTTCTTGCGAAAACGCTCGATGTTTTTGGCCTCTTCGCGATAGTCGATCTCACGAAGGGTAGCCTCTTTGAAGTCTTGAAACATCTGCAGCAAATTCAAGCGAGGATAGACCAGATGGATGGGACGCACGAAGGCTTCTATAATAGCTAGGTCGGAGCGCACCGTATCGGCAGTTCCTGGTTTCTGGACCTTTAGGATAATGGGAGTTCCATCCTTCAACACTGCTTGGTGGACCTGCGCCATCGAAGCAGAGGCCATGGGCTTGGTATCAATGGAAAGAAACCAGCGTTTCAAATTCGCTTTGCCAATTTCGCGCCGTAATATCTTTTGAATTTCGCTGAACTTCACCGGAGGAACTCGCTCAAACAAGACTTTTAGTTCCTCCGCGATGGGGTCTCCCACTAAGTCGGGACGCGTCGCTAAGACCTGACCCAGTTTAATAAAAGTAGGACCAAGACTTACGAAAGTGCGTACTAGATTTTTCCCAAAAACCGCATCAAAGGGGACCGAAGTTCCTGAAATGACTTTCACCTGTCGCAATCCTCGTTTGCCGGCTTCCACTCCCAAGGCCGCTAAGCCTCCGGCCACCCCATGGCGGTAAAAGCTGTAACTGATCTGCTGCGAGCGGACCGCCACTTGAATCGATTTTTTCATTATCTTGAACATTGCTACTACCTATCGGTTTCCGGCTCTCAACCCAAAGGGCGGTCGCACTTTTCCCCATGTACCGCTTCTCAAGTTAAAGCAGACTTCTTTCGAAGAGTGGATATTCCCCGACCGGTATTGCCGGAGTTCTTTACCTGTAGCGCTCTTGCCTAGTGCTCTGGTTTGCGATTTATGTTCCCTCCTTCATTTTTCAGCCCACATCAAAGTTAAATTAATAAATCCTCAACTTTACCCAGCTTTTTTCCGATGGTGTTTATGGAGAGTTGTAATGCGTTTGTCTGCTTTTGTTTCACGGGCGAAGGATCCCCGTACGGTTGCGTTGGCTATCGTACTGGCTTTCATTTCTGTCGCCTATTTTTTTCGCGGCAAGGATCTTCCTCCTCCTACCCACCAAACTCTTTTCACCGACACCTATCCGGCCTCGCTAAATTTCGTCGAGGAGCTTAAAGCCTTACGACGAGAGCAAAAACTCACACAAAAAAATGAGTCAGCCATATCAGATTCTGTCAAATCCGTTGCAACTGCCCTTGAAATGCCACCCGCAATTTTATGGTGCTTGATGTTTCAAGAGAGTCGTTTGGACCACTTGCTTGGGATCGAAGGAGAACGACCGATTTATGGACTCGGGCAGTTTTCGCACTTTAGCTTTTTCGAAATTAACCACCAACTCAATCGTTATTCCGACAGCAATTTACTTGCTATGAAGCAGCTTTTGGGACGAGATGTCCGTCCCATCGGCCCCATCGCTCGTCCCCTCAACAATCCGTCTTCTTACTACAACATTCCAACTGCGGTGGTATCTACCGGCTCGTTTCTCCACAACCGTTACTTGCAACTTGCCCGCGTCTTACGTTGGCAAGGCATCGATCCCGATCCTCAACTTCTCTGGCTCTACGCTACCATGGCATACAACAAAGGCACACGTACTGTGCTTAGCCTCTGGAATGAAATACGCCGAGAACAAGGCGTTGATGCCGTTCGTGCCTCCGTCGTGGATCCAGTCGTATTTAACCTGGTGGCGGACAACGCCCAACTTGCCAACCATGCGTTAAAACGAATTTGGCCCGCAGATAGAGCAAAGTGGTACTCCAACGAACTCATATTGCACATCCATCAGATCCGGCAATGCGCTCTTGAGCATCCCTCCGAACCCTCAGAGCGGGAGATTACCGATGAAAAGTAATCTTCACAAAAATCGAAACCGGCACTGGCGTGGAGCTTCTCTGTTTATCATATTTGCCGTCGGATTCATGGTCTATCTCGTGCGAAACTCCCACGATCATACTCACACCCATTTCTCTGCAGGGCAGTCTTTGAGCAGACTGCGCAGCCGCTTTCAAACCGATGGTATCGAGGGTTTCACCGAAGAGAAGAACGCGCTCCGGGCAGAACTAAAATCCACCTTAAGTGAAGAGCCACAGGACAGCGAAGACTCCGAGCGCGCCACTCAAATGGCGACGTATCTGTTCCCGGATATTCTTCCCGACAACAATTTTGAGAAGCCTATTGGCTTGGATCTGTGGGCCCCATTGGAAAAGCAAATCGAAGAGCACCCCAGAACTCCAGCGAGCCGAGAAAAATTTGAAGAGTTACGAGCTACCCTCTGGAATTACGAAAGCCCAGATAGAAAATCGCCAGAAATTTCCGAGAATGCGGAGGAAGTTCTTCGCATCTATGACACTTTGAGTTCGCCTTGAAGATAATGGAGTGATGGTTGGCAAAGAAGTCTAAAAAACAGGATAGAAACCTCCTAGGATGGGCCATCCTTATATCCTTGGGCGTTCATACGCTATTTTTCTTGGCCCATCTACTCCCCCACTCTCAACCGCCAGAGAACATCGCGGACAACAATGAACCTATTGAAATCAGCCCGGCACCACCTCAAAATGCGGCACCCCCGACCCAAGCTACCCAACCTGCTCCTCCAAAGCCTAAGATCAAATCGAAAGAGATCGAGATGGCTGAAACAGAAGACTCGGGAAAACATGAAATAGATCCCAACGCTAAATTTTTGAGCGACCGAAACCAAACAGCCGACAAACAAACTCGAGCCAAAAGTGTCGATGATTTCCGTGAAAAAAAGGGGACTGGATTAAAATCGGAAGATCATACCAAGGACGCCAAAAATTATATTCCAGCCACCGGAAGCCCTGAAGAAAAAGAACCAGAAGCCGCAAACGATCTCGAGGTGGCCACCGGAGAAGGCATTGCCAAGAAAAAGGACAAGGGCCAAGGGGTTAAGCGAGATTGGAAGACGCTTTCATTGAAAGATCTTAGTGTTAACGGAGACGGGGGAACCACGGCAGCGAGTGATGACGCGCTTCGAGGGGTTCAAGAAGGCGATCGTACGGTGTTGTCGACTCGAGAGTATCGCTACTTCTCTTACTACCAACGAATCAAAGAGCTCCTCAGACAGTTCTGGAAGCCGACGGTAGAAAAGAAGATGTATCTTCTTTATGAGAAGGGAAAAAGTTTCGGCGATGACGAATTGGTCACGAAACTTCTGGTGTTGCTCAACCCCACGGGAAACATTGTAAAGATCTCCCGAGTCACGAGCAGCGGAGTCAACGATCTAGACGATGCCGCCATCGAAGCTTTCAACAAGGCCGGCCCCTTCCCCAATCCTCCCAAAGGAATCATCGACGCCGATGGTTTTGTCCGAATCAACTGGGAATTCATTCTAAAAACCGAAGCCGCTCCAACGATTCAGTTTACGGGCGCTGGGGCCGGATATTAACCCTTCGCTTCGCGAAAGGACGAATTTGTCTCCCAAAAAGAAAGGGGTTAGCGCCTCTTACCCTTGCTCTTTAATTCGAAATTCAACTGGAATAATCCACGCCTTAGCCGTGCTCCCCGCCTGACCCAATGGCAGTTTCCAGTGCAATGCCGCCCTCTTGGCAGCATCATCTAAGAGCGAATATCCAGAGGAGCCCACCACTTCCACCGCATTTTGATTCGACGAGAACACCAGTCGTAACTTAACGTCCCCCTCCCAACCCTTACGAATGGCTTCCGCGGGATACTCGGGCCCTTCATTTCCCCAGCCTAGAATATCCTCAAGGGTGGCACTCCCTTCTGAAGCTGCGGTGCCACTAGCCGCCTCAGATCCCTGGCCCAGATCTACAGAGGCAGAAGATACCGGCCGATGGGTCCTTACGGCTAGCGAACGAACGACCTTCTTCGAACCCGACGCTGCTCTTTCAATCTCAATGGCTGACCCCAAACCACTTCCTACGCCAATCGTTTGCGGCAGTCGTGACACCACGACCGCCGCTCCCACAAAGAGCATCGCATGAAGAATCAATGAAATAGGAAACGCAACTCGCATGCTACTCCGTTAGCTCAAAGACCACAGGTGGAAATCCCACATCAATGGGCTCTGGCATTTCGTACTCATTTTTGTCCACATTCCAGACCTGAATTCCAGGATGAGTGACCTGCCGGTATCCAAAGAAGAGTAGATGCCGGGTCGGGTCATACGCAAGTCCCGATAGGTAATTAAGGTAATCGGTATCGATGATAGGCGCAGACACCGCTTTGGTCGTCAGATCAACTTCGACTAGCTTCGTACCAAAATCGGGTTTTCCCAAGATGACCCAAGCGGTACTTCCCGAGACTATTAAGTCCAACGGTTTTCCTCCCAGTTGCGCTTCGGTAACCACCGTCTGGCTGTCAAATGTCTTTCTAGCGATGCGTTCGATCCCCCCCCCGGTATTGGGGGCATTGCCCCCCCGGTTAGCGACGTAGACCCAATCCGCGGTAACCCGAAATGGCGAGAAAGGATTGATTCCCTTCGTATCCGGCGTTTCCCCCTGAAGTATGATCTCTGTTTTAGAATGAGTGGCTGGATCGATGACCACTACCGAAGAATGGTCGGTAGGCAACCAATCCAACGCTCTTCGATCGGCCCCGCGATTAAGCCTTTGCATCGCAACCCACATTTTTCCGTCGACCCATTCCATATGGGCACACTCCGGCAACCCATCGATAGGATCGGCGTAGAGAGAGGCGTCAAACCATGCTTTCACTGAGCTTAAATCAGAAGGTAACGAAATCAACTGAGTCAAATTAAGCCCACTGACAAAAACGTTTCCCTTGGCATCGGCTAGCACGTCCTGGGGATTCGGCCCCAAGCCAAATTCGGAAGCTGAATTGAGAGAGACTTGGGGAGATACCTTCTTAAGGGTATCTTTTCGAAAGGTCTGAATATTGCCGTCCGTCCGATTGATCACATAAACGAGCGGGTTTCCCGGAAATTGGCGGAACCAAGGATCGGAACTCAGCGTAAGTTCACCTTTAAGAATCTGCCCCGCACCGGCTGATTGAGTTAACCCTACCGAGACCAGTTCTCCCTTTTGATCCTGGAAACTAGCGGTGGCGACCAACAGATGATTGAGTCCTGTGCTTTGTAGGGGGGTAAAAGGAGTTGGGCCAGCTCCTTGGCGCGAACAAGCGCTTAGTACCGCTATTAAAACTACCGCCGTCAGTGTTTTTAGATTTCGTATCGCCATGTGAGTGTGACTCTCCTTCCGGGAGCGGGATAGTTCGAATACCCCGTCGTGTTGTCGGTTATGGGGACACCACCTAAAAGGGATGTCGCCGTGATTGAGTTAAAAAGATTTCGTCCTTCTAAAATAAAAGTCCCCATCTCCTTCGTCTGCCAGGAGACGGCTATCGAATGCTCTGTCGTGGGCTCCATGAGCTGTAGGTTGGCCAGATCCCAGTACATAGGGCCATTCCAGGTAAAGGAGTATTCCACACTCCAACGCTCTTTTTCGTATGCAAGCCTTGAAACTAATCGGTAGGGCGGGCGGCCTGGCAACTCTTTCCCTCGAAGGTAAGAGATATCGGACTGGTTTTCGGTCCAAAGTAAAACTCCACTCAGATACAGATTCAAATCCCAACTGGTTCTTGCCTCTAGAGCTATCTCCTGCCCCTGCGTTAGCGACGCCCCCACGTTTACCGCGGTCTGCGTCTGATCCGCGTTTTGAACAAAAGTGATCAAATTCGTATCGCTCTGGTTAAAATAGGTCCCCGAAGCTTTAAAGGAACGAAACCAGGAATGAGAAAGCTTGTGCTCCCAATCTAATCCAGCATCCATTTTAAGTGCTGTTTCATAGGTCAGATTTTGGCTCGGCGTAACTCCGGTTGGAGTACCAAAAAGTTCGTACATCGAAGGAGCTCGATAAAATTGGCCGATCGCTCCTCGGGCTTTCACGTTCGGAGCGATTTTCGCATCAATCCCTAATCGAGGTGAAGCCAAAAGATAGTGTCTGTGAGGATCCGTATTAACCGAACCGAAGACAGTACTTCCCTCAAGATCATACGCATAGTAGTGCGTCAAAAGCCCCGGCCGAAAAGTGACTAGCCCCACTGGCATGATCGCATAAAAGCCCATGGGAAATTCGTAGCGCGTCTTTCTATTATTATCGGCTGCGACTCCCGCCGTCAGAATGCTATACGACTCAAGCCCTGCTCCAGCCACTAAGGAGAGTTGAACCGGTTTCCATCCGCTCCACGACAACGTCGTGCGATTGCCCACGTTCCACTCATTCGATTGCGCGGGCATGAGGCCTGGTGCTACTCCCGTGTTTTTCAAATCGTCAGAAACAGTTCGCAGGCGCAGATGAGAATCTAGGTTCCACTCCGCTCCCAGATCTCCTTGGTACTGCAGCGCCGAAAAAGTAAGCCACCGATTCAAAAGTCCGCAATATCCGAATGGGGTGACTTGAGAAATCTGACTCGAGCTGTAATTATCGAAACTAAAGGCTCGCAGAGTGTGATGACGGCTATGAATCAGCTCGATCTGAGGCAAAATCCCCATTCGCTGAAATCCGTTGTTCGATCGCACCGACAGGGTCGCGTTCACCGGATTAAAGGGGGTTCCGTTATTGTTGTAGTAAAGAAAGTCTTCGTCAGAGCGGGTATAGACGGCAGAGATCATTCCCCGAAGTGGCCTCGAAAATCCGGCCCGACCGAAGAGTCTCGCGTAAGAAAAAGAGCCTCCCGCCACACTCACAAGGGCCTTCTTAGGCTCCTCGGGCCAATCCAAGTGAAAATCAAGCGCCCCACTTAATCCATCGTCGGCTAAACGGACCGGAGAGCCTTCTGGAAAAATATCGATCCTATTTAAGGATTCAATAGGAAGAAGTCCCACATCGGCGGAATTAAATTCGGCGTCCGTAAGCGGAATCCCTTCCAAAAAGTAACGATTTTGAATCGGATCTTGCCCACGGATTAAATATTCTGGCGTCGTCCCCTCCCCGCCAGAATTCTTGGGAATCAACGAAGGCGTCAGTTCTAGTGCGCGGGACACTGAAGTATCGCTAGAGGGATCGATTTCAACCGTCTGGCCGGATAAGTCGGAAGGGGGAGAGGTAGAATTTTTTTTCACTCCCCATACCTGAACGGGGGCGAGTTCAGTTTCCGTCAAGGGTTGGTCCACCGCAGCCAGTGCCTGTCCGAGCGACAGGGCAAAAGTCAGCGTACCAATGGCCAACGCCCACTCAAAAATTGCGATAACCCGAGTCATCCCGCCGATTCCTCTTGATCAAAGAGGGAGTGCGCTTCGTCGTTTACAAAAAAAGAGAAAAAACGAAAAACTCCCTCGAGTAAGGCCGTCGGCCGGTCTTCGGACTCGTGGGCAGTCTTTCCTGTCCTACTGGCAGAGACTTCCCGGGCTTAACCCAGTGTCTTCGTCGTCCAAACTTGTTATAATGCGTGGCATTATTTCCATCTGGCCGTTCCGCGTTCGTTCCCACTTACCGCTGCGGGGCAGTTCCGGATTCACACCGGATTCCCGTTACCGATAGCAGCCCCCGTCGTACCACAGAAGTAAGCAGTGTCAATCCCGCTTCGCCTTCGGCTACGCGGGACAGGTCCCGCTCGTACCCCCTTGGGCATACCTTCGCTTTCTGCTATGGTAGTGCGCATGAATCCATCTGCTCAAAACGAAAGTCCCGTGGCGATTACCCTAGAGTTTACGCCGAACCCTAACACGCTGAAATTTATGGTCAGTCGCGCTCTACTAGAGAGAGGGGCCGCAAATTTCACTTCCTGGGAGGCGGCTCAAGCGTCTCCGTTAGCGCGCAAACTTTTTGAAGTCCCCGGCGTCACGGCAGTCCTTATCGGTACGCAATTCGTGACCATTACCAAAGGCGACTTGGGCGACTGGGACGTTCTCGCGGAAAAGGTTCCCCAAACCATTGAAGCTCACTTACGTTCTGGCGAATCCACGGTGAGTCCCGCCTGGAGTCCCGATGCCGCTCCGTCCACGGGAAAAGACGCCGAGATCGAAAACCGCATCCGCGAAGTTTTAGATTCCGACATTCGTCCGGCAGTCGCAATGGACGGCGGCGATATTACCTTTGCCCGTTATGAAAATGGAACTGTCTATCTTCACTTGCAAGGAGCCTGCAGCTCTTGCCCGAGTTCGACTGCGACTTTGAAAATGGGAGTGGAAAACCGCCTCAAAGATCGCATCCCGGAAGTCAAAGAAGTGGTTCAAATTTAGAACGGAAGTAAAGGCGGACCAGCCCGCAGGACAGCACCAACATCAGCAAAAACCAGACTGCCGGAAACACTCGGGCTTTTGTCACAGGGGAGTGCACGGCGGCACAGCCAAAAGCGCCGGTTTGAAATTCATCGCTAGGGTATAAGTAACTAATGCCGTCTCGATCATCTTGAGTCAGCACCACCGTCGTCTTGTTGGCCACACTGTAGTACATGAGCGCGTCTTGCAGACTGCTATGGCCCAATCCCAAAAGATGTCCTATTTCGTGAGCCAAGATCAAAGTGAGTAAATTATTATCGAAGTTGCTAATTTCAGCTCCCGCCCCACTTTGAGCGTTCAGAATTACCGCTCCATAATCGATGGGATTGTGGCTTCCTAGTTTGGTCGCTGCCGGAATATTGGCGGGGTTAATACTAAGATCAGACTGGAAAGCAGTGTCACACAGAATTAGAGGAGTGTCAGTCGCTGTTCCCGCGATGAATTCCGCGGGAGTTGTCGTGGAAGCAGTAGAGGCTCTCTCCAACGCCAAACTACTTGAGGCAATTCCGTTCCAAATTCCAATCGCAGAATCCACAATTTCATTGAGCGTATCTTCTGAAATAGGACAACCCGACGGGTTCACATTGATAACGAGTTGTCTGGACTGCCAACCTTGAATGCCATCGCCTTCTACGGTCCACGCAAAAACGGCGGGACTCGCCAGGATAAAGAATATTGCGAGCAGACAAGACTTTCTCATAGTTTTATCCCCAAAGTCGCCGATCCCTGAAAGGTCCGCCGCGACTGACTCATAAAGTCCAAAGCGTAGAGATCGAAATTTATCGACACCACTTGCGACAGTAGGAGTTCGATTCCCACTTGGGTGGTAAAGGTGAAAGACAGGCTTGTACCGTCGGGAGCGTAAAAGTTGGAAACCGAGTCTCCGTTGTTTAGAGAAACCACTCCTCCCGAACCGTAGATGATTTGGGAATAAATTCCCGGCCCCAAGCGAAGTGCTAAGAACGAAAGAACTGGGACCGAAAGATCTAAATCGATCTGTACGGGAAAGACTTTAGTCGACCCGTCTACGTTAGTACGCCAAGGAACCACAAAACCAAGGGAGGGTTCAAAAAAGAAGCGCTTGCCCAGGCTAATCGCAGGGCGCACGCGAACGAAACCCGAGAGGCTAGAGACTTCACCATCATACTGGGCAGAGGCTCCCAAGCGCTGCCCCAGATTATTAACGAAAGCACCTGCTTCAATCGCGATGAAACCGCGGGTGCTTTGCAAGGTGTCGCTGGAAATTGCGGCGGACACGCCGCTCCGGAGCGCCAAAAAAAACACGAGCGCCAAAAAGAACGCTCGAAAACAACTCTTCATCAAAATCCCCCAACCCGGAACGAATATAACAGCAGAAGAGGCGGCTCGAAAACAGATGCCTTTGACTCGTCACGTCAAAAGCAATCGCCAATCAATGATAAAATGTTGATGATTCATCTGCTTACCTCTACACAGCCTTGGGAGGCATCATGACGAGATGGGATAGACTCACATCCATGGTCACAGCTCTGTTTGCCGTATATGCGATTTCGATTCTGACTTTATCCGTAACCGCCAAAGCCGATGATCCCACGGATGATACGCCCTATGGGGCTTCGAGCGACAACAGCCCCCAAACGCTGCCGCCCCCTCCTCCGGCTTCCCCCGCCAGAAAGCGGGAGCAAAAATCAAAAGAGCGGAAATACTTTATTCCAGATACCAACCGCACCGATGCGGGAGTCTTTCACGTGGCATTCGTCGCGGGTGGCAATTTCTATGTCGAGCCCGAACTGAGCACGACCTACGTTGCTACGGGAAACTATTTTCACGATTTCGGATTTCAAGGCGGAGTGTGTTTTGACTACGATTACTCCGAAATGTCGGCCAATATCCCCTTAGCCCTGCGCGGATTCGTCGGATACAAATATATCTTAAGCTCGGTCAACGTTTTCGATGCGGAAGGCATTGTTCGATATATGATCAAAGTCTCGGATAAATCGCAGTTTGGAATGGGATTGGGTATTAGTAGCGCTATTTGGTATCGCGCGGTCACCGACACCTCCCCCACAAGCTCTATCACTTTTTTTCCGTCGACTGTCATCGAAGCCGGTTTTGATTTTACGCCTTTCATGGTCGACTTCAAATGGCTCATCAACCGGATCGGAAGCGATAATACCATTATGGGTTGGGAGCTCTATTTCGGCTTCCGCCTCTAGTGCGAATTAGGAAACGAGACGCCTTAAGGTATCTTTGATGACCATCTCCGGCGCTGGTTTATAGAGATAGTCTTTGGCTCCGCTCTGTAAAGCTTCAAGGACAATCTTTTCGTCTTTCACAGCACTCATCATGACAAAATGGGGATGGTAACCCGGAGTCGCCATCACCTTCTTCAGCACCTCGATACCTGACATTCCAGGCATCACTACATCTAGTAACACCAGACGCGGGGCTTGACTTAGAATCTCCCGCACGGCGGTCGGTCCGTCCCCGATGTGGGCCAAAATCTCGAATTCACTTTGTAAAAGTGCTACTAACTCCTCCCGAATTTCCTGAATGTCGTCGACGATGATGATAGTTGGTTTCATGGCTCAACTTTGTTAATGTCCCGGCATGTTAAAGGTCCATGTCGCGGTTCGCATTGCGGTCTGCTTCCTCTTTATTTTCCTTCCCCTTCAGAGCATGGACGAGTGGTTCTACGACCGCTTCTTTCAACTGAGAGGATACTATCACGAACACCCTACTCCGTTCGTTCTTATCCGAGTCAACTCGGCAAGCCTTCTAGCCTCCTCGCAACGAGAAAAGTACCACTTCCCTTTGGCGGATGCTTTGGCCTCTCGAAGGAATCAGAATTTTTGGTATCCGCAATTTTATGAAAAACTGCTTGATCAGATCGAAAAAGACAAGCCGGATTTGGTGGTCTTCACTACCTATTTCGACGGGGTCGATCCTCCGAAGGCCAAGTACACTCCTCCGCCCAATGTTTTATTCTCAGCCTATCTTAACGAGGAGTCCAAACTTATACCTCCTCCGGCCCCCTTGGTGTTTGGGGATAATTATGGATTCGTGAACGTATTCCCAGATCCAGACAATATCGTTCGCCGTACCAATCTCGTCTATTCTTCGGGCGCGGCTCTAGCCGTTTTGGCCTATCACCAAGTAAACGCAGAGCCTATCAAACGAAACCTTCTGGATCCTTTATTCATCGACTATCGCGGCCCAACCGGAAGCTACCCAACCTATGACGCTAGCGAAGTGTTGGACGGAACGCTTCCTCCCGGAACTCTCGACGATAAGATTGTGCTGATTGCCCGTGAAGGGGGACGCCATTGGGATTACGACACTCCCTTGGGAAAGATGTCTCGAATGGAGATTCAGGCCAACATCATGGACACGTTCCTGAACCACCGAGAGATTCATATTTTGCCTCGGATAGTGACTCGATTTGTGGCAGGGGGAGCTGTCTTACTCTCCGTTTTAATTATTTTATATTTTCCTCTGACCTTGGCTTGGATTTTTCTTCTGCTGCAGTCGGTATTGATTCTACTACTGGCACTCTTCTTTTTCTCAGTCCCTAAGATTTGGGCCGGAGTGGCCAATCCCATTTTCTGTATCTTTGCGACCCATCTTTTGATGTTGGGGTATAAGTTAAGCCGCCAAGAAGAGCAGCAATGGAAAATTCAACAGGAAGCGGAATATCTCAAGGAGATGGATCAATTCAAAAATAATTTCATCTCTCTTTTCAGCCACGACTTAAAGACACCGATTGCCAAGATCAAAGCCATTACCGATCGGCTGCTCACGGAACATCCTCACCTTGAAGAAGACGTAAAAACGGGGCTTCGCGCTTTAGACCGCACCAATTCAGAATTGGCGCGCTTCATATCCGATATCTTGAAGGTCACCAAGATGGAGTCGATGAGGCTTGAACCTTCTAAAGAGGTCATCGACATCAATCGCTTGGTAGAAGAGTCGGCCCACCGACTGAAATTCATGGCCGATGAGAAAAAGATTAAAATCGTTTTGGATCTGGAGCCGCTCTTTTCCATGGAGGGGGACCAAAATCTCATTCAGGAAGTGATTACCAATCTCGTAGAAAACGCGATCAAGTACAGCCCTGCGCAAAGACAGATCATAGTTCGCACGTGTGAGGACGACGGGCGCGTTCGTGTTGAGGTCATTGATGAAGGGGAAGGTATCCCGCCGGACGAATTGCCCCGAGTCACGGGCAAATTCTACCGAGGCAAACGAGCCTCCCAAAATACGAAGGGTTCGGGTCTGGGGCTTTACCTTTCCAAGTACTTCGTAGAGTTGCATCAGGGGGAATTAGAACTGAAGAGCGAGCTAGGAAAAGGAACGAAGGTCTCATTTTGGCTCCCCCTAACGCCTTGACTTTTCATTTGTTATATCAGCAGGTTACCGACAGAAAACTTGTGACTCATTGCTGCAATATTAGTTTTCTGCTATGTTGCTGCCACCGTAACTGACTCTTCGATAGGAGTTTTAGGTGTATTCGATATTAGTCGCCGATGACGAAGCTGAGCTTCGCAAGCACGTCGTTTCTATCTTGAAAGAGAAGGGTTACCACGTCGATGAAGCAGCCGATGGCCTCGAAGCCGCTCAGATGCTGGCTCACAAGCCCTACCCCCTAGTTCTTTGCGACGTCAAAATGCCCCGCATGACGGGCCCCGAGTTTCTGAAACACGTTTTGGAACATGAATACTCCACTTCGGTGGCACTCATCACCGCCCACGGAAATATCCGCGATGCGATCGATGCTATCCGCGAAGGTGCCTTCGATTACGTTGAAAAACCAGTCAACGAAGAGCTTTTGCTTCAATTAGTAGAAAAGGCCGAACGCGCTTACAACATGATCCAACGCATTACCTATTCCGCTCCTATGCTGACCCCAGGGGACGGCTCTGAATGTGTGGGAAAGAGCCGTAGCATGAAGCGCGTCTTCTCTCTGGTGGAAAGACTCACTCGAGTTAACACTTCGGTTCTTATTCGCGGAGAAAATGGAACGGGCAAAGAGCTCGTCGCCAAAGCGATTCATTATAATAGCCCTCGCAAAGATGCGCCTTTTGTGGCGGTGAATTGTGCGGCCATCCCCGAAAATTTAATTGAGAGTGAACTCTTCGGACATGAGAAAGGGGCATTCACGGGTGCCGATCAACGCAAGATCGGAAAGTTCCAGTACGCCGCCAAAGGAACTCTTTTTTTGGACGAGATCGGAGACACAAGCCCCGCGACTCAAGTAAAACTACTTCGAGTCCTTCAAGAGCATGCGTTTACCCCGGTGGGAAGCAACCGCGAGATTAAAGCGGATGTCCGCATTATTGCTGCTACCAACCAAGATCTCGAAAAACTGATCAAAGAAGGAAAGTTTCGTGAAGACTTATACTACCGGTTGAATGTCATGCCGATTTTCTTACCTCCTTTAAGAGAGAGGAAAGAAGATATTCCAGAACTCGTTCACCACTTCGTGGATAAATTCAATCAAGAGCATGGCACTCGCATTACGGGAATCACTCCAGAAGCTTTGCAGAATCTAGAAGGCTTTCACTGGCCCGGAAATATTCGAGAGCTTGAAAACGCTATCGAACACGCTTTCGTGGTGGAAGGCTCGGAACAGATCACTTTCTTTAGTCTGCCGGAATACATCCGAAAGGCCACCCGCAAATTTACGTCGATTCCGGTATCGGCAAACCCTTTGTCGTCTAACCATGTTGCCAATTCGCTAAACTTCGAAAGTATGGACTGGGAAAAGGGCAAAGAGGCGTTCGAACGTGAGTTCATCATTCAAGCCCTGCGCAGCAATCAAGGCAGAATTAATCTGACTGCGGAACAGGCAAATATCCCCAAGAACACACTGCTTAGAAAAATAAAGAAGTACCATATCAATCCTAAGGAGTTTGGCGGCACCGCCGAGCCAAATGAATTGATGTAGGGACGCATGAAAAATCGCAATACAGATTCACGATCACGCGGAAGTTCATGGTCAGGTTTACGTTAACGACCGATTCTGAACATGAACTTAACCGTAAGAACTTGACTTGAGCGTAGGCATTTTCCGGCTTTAGGCCTGTTCCCCCTCCCCCAGAAATCTCTTTTCCCCAGCGCGTCCCCCTGATACGTTACGTCAAGGGGTGGGTTATGGGGGATAAAGAGACACAGCCAATTAAGTCCAAGTCAGTTGCTGGCGCCAATACACCCGCGCCTCATCCGCTGAATAAGCTAACTTATTCGAGCTATCTCAAAGTTCCCGAACTTATCTCTTTGCAACAGCCTCTTTCCGAACCGGTTGCTCATGACGAATTGCTTTTCATCATCGTGCACCAAACCTACGAATTGTGGTTCAAGCAGGTCCTTTATGAAATGGAAACGCTCATCTGCTTCGTCCTCGAAGATGAGTTAACTCGAGGGTTTCGATTACTGGGACGAATCTCAGAGATCTTTCAAGTTCTGATTCAACAAATTAGCGTTCTGGAAACGATGACGCCCGTGGAGTTTAACCAATTCCGATCGCACTTAAACCCCGCCAGCGGATTTCAAAGTTTTCAATTTCGTGAGCTAGAGATTCTCTCGGGAGCCGATCCGAAAGCTTATGCCGGACTCATGAATTTAAATCCCGAATGGAAAGCAAAACTATCAGGAAGACTGCGCGATCTGTCCTTACGAGGAGCGTTTATTCAGCTGTTGGCAAAAAGAGGACTCTTGCCGGGTCGCGATCCGGCAGATCTCCCCAAAGCGATTTTAGAAATCTATCACGATAAGAAGCACGGAGATCTCTATTCCCTGTGTGAGCACCTGATTCGTTACGACGAACAATTTGGGTTGTGGCGGTTCCGGCATGTCCAGATGGTAGAGAGAATGATCGGGATGAAAAAGGGGACCGGCGGATCGCTCGGGGTAAAATACCTACAGGAAACGCTAAAAACTAGATTCTTTCCCGAACTATGGGAAGCTAGGACTGAGATGGGGCCTGCGACCTATTGAGTTGGGGATTGCGGATGTGAAATCCTGTTGAATCGCCCGGTGCCGAATCCACGTCATAATCAGGCCCGGCAGGTTCTAGTTTCAGAAGACCCACGAGAAAAATGGCTGATAACACCAGGGTCACGATAAACGTCGGGAGCAAAATCCGCCTACCCAAAGTAGCCATCCCAACAGAACCTTCATCCCCTAAGTAGGCCACTCCCGCCGAAAGGATAAGCGTCAATAGATGCCATCCGATCGCAATCGCCATCCAAACCTTCGAGCTAACTCCTAGCCAGGAGGTGGAAAGAGTTCCCGTTCCCGCACAAAAGAACCAACCCACCATCAAAAAGCCCGTAGAGAGGGTGCTAAGCAGAGGAAGTAGGGGTCGCTGGGAAGATTCAAAGGCCATTGCTCGGGAATACTAGTAAGTACTGTTTATGTCGACCTTTTTTGAGTAAGCGTCTTGTCCTAATCTTAAAATACATCAGGCTATCAAATGTGCGAGAAGAGCACCTAAATGAAATGGTTTGTTCTCATCGTCCTGGTCGCTCCAGGATTTAGCATGGCGACGTTTGATCGCTGCCAGCGCACGACACTTCTGCAAAACCCCAGTCTCCTAGCCGAACTGGGGAGCATCGTGAGAAATCAGCTCACGACTCAACGACGTCTTGGAAAGGACGACGCTGTCCTGCCTCCCAAAGTGCTAGCGCAAATGGCGGCTCTCTCCCCTTATGGTCTAACCGAAAAGGAGGTGGAAACGGTAGTTGCCTCAACGCTGTCCGAGAACGAACTTATGTTTTGGCGCAGTATATTGGAGCGAGTCGAAAGAGGGATAGACCGATGGCGCCCCACGCAGCCCCAGATTTCTATCGACGTCCAAGATGACGAAGATGAGATGGCCGAAGCGCCGTTCAATCCAACCGAAAAAAAATCTAATGGCGCCTCCAAGACTCCCCAAAGAAGAAGCGTCACTAACCGAATCCCCCGCCACCAGACCGATCCGGGCGGACAGGTGCGCGCATATATTGACGTGCTCATCGACCGATACGAACAGTTGATAGACCAGTTCAGAAGTCTGCGGCCTCATCCCCCCAATGCTTCTGACTACGATACCGCCCAATACGAGGCCCACCTCTTTTATTACGAAGAGACGCTGTTCGCCGCCGGCGAAGATCTGATTGCCGAAGAGGCGCTAACTTACGGAAGAAGTGCAATTCTTCCCAATCCGCTATCACCGACACCCACCAACGATCTGGTTGAAATGTTTCGGATTCAAGCGGACGTCCTTTCTACGGTAATCTCACAATTGTCCGATGAAAGACGCACTACTTGGGTAAGCATGATGGAAAAACGCAAGAAATGGATCAATCGAAAGCCACTTGCTCCCGTGCTCCGCCTGGCGATCTACGAAGTCCGTTTGGAAATTGCGGAACATAGGTTTAGAAACGGAATGCGAAACCATCACCGCATGAAAACCAATTTCGAGGTCGCGGTTAAACACTTCAAAGCCGAAATCGATAGAGAGGGAGAGCTAGCGGTCTCAAATCGCTTTGCCAGTTTCCTCAAACGCCATCTTCCCACCCCAGACATGCGCTACCGTAGCGAAGCCATTGCCCAGCAAAAGCGCTGGTAATAATAATGGTAAAACTTCCTATAACCATACCTAGTAGTTAGCTGCGGTGACAAACTTTGCATCTTATGTAAGTCCTTCACTTGCTGTACAATCGCCTGACTTTCCACATGGGGTTTTCTTCGAACTAAAAATTTGGGGGTGTGCGCGTGAACTTTAACCGAAATCGGGGTTATTTTTCGTTCCTATTGCTTTGCTTCGGGCTCTTTCAGGCAGTGGCCGAAGCCAATATGCCCAACGTAAATGTTCCGATGCTTGAGAAAGACGGCGATGTCCTTCCAGGCTCGTCTTACTTTGTACCCATTTACGAAGTGATGCTTACCCAATATGGCTTTCAAAATGCCGTAGGTCACACGATGGCGGCCCAGGTCTTGTCACTTTGCCGCCAGCAAGATCCCGACTACACCACTAAGATAAAAGACATGTTTCAAATCATGCAGGCAATGACCAGGTCCCGAATGGGAACGATAGCCCAGGGCGCTAATCATGGCCTGTCACTGCCACAAATCTCTTATGCGGCGGCCACGCTAGCCTGCAAAATGGGTCTAAGAACCCCCATGGATATGGCGTTGCAGTTGGACAAAGTCTATGCGGGACTCAGGGGGGATCAGGTTATTGACGCCCTCTATAACATCGTGACTGCCGCTGGAATGGTGCGCTGAGGCCGTAATTTAATCAGGAGAAATTCCTGATAGGGGTGCTAGTACTGCGCGGACGGGACTTGCATCGGCGTTTTCGATCTTAAGCGGAAGCGAACATATTTCGTAAAGACCGTCCTTAACGCCTGTCAAAATCACTCCCTCTAGAATTGAAAGTCCGAGTGCAACGGTCGCATGGTGAGCTGGAAGCGTTTTCGAATCAAACGCGTCGATGGAAGGAGTATCTATTCCTATAAGAAGCACTCCCCGATCGGCGAGCCACTCGATTGAATCCGAAGAAAATGCCACGAAGTCTTTATTAAAGGAGTTGGGATCAGGAAAAGAGCCCGTGCGGACTAATAATCGTGGAGCCGAAATAGTGAGATTCTCAATGTCTGTTTTCTCAATCAAACTTCCACGTTTTTTTTTAACGCTCACCACCTGACAAGGACCTAAATATCGCGAGGGTTCCGCCGATTCGATTCCGAAAGCTGTCCCCGACGCGTGGTTTGGAGCATCCGTATGAGTGCCTAGGTGAACTGAAGTCCGAATACTGGAAAGGGTAAGATGATTTCCTTTGGCAGCGTCGAAATTGACCTCTCGGGTAAAAGGAACATCCCCAGGCCAGTTGGCAATACGTTCGCTAATTAATGGGCTTAAATCAAACATGGCACGATGATTTTGAAAGGGCGTGTAGTGGTAACGGCACACTTGCCCTTTCGGCGCTTCCGCCACTTGAGCTAATCCGAGGATCGTAAGTAGAGGCGTTAGCGATAATGCCGTTAGCGCTGGTTGATAACCCGACAGGGATTTCACCACTATGCCAAGCCCCTCGGGAAACTTTGCACTCGGCAGTACGGCTAGCCCCAGCAATCCATCCGCTCCCTCCTTTGCGATGACTTTGCCTGAATTTTGCTGCATGAGTCTTGTGTCAAAGCGAGATGGGCCACCTACCCACTCGGGTTCCGATAGCATCAAATCCCGAATCTCTTTGAGTCGGCCTTCCTTCTTGGGGTTAGCCAATTGCTGAAAGAGCTTTGCCATCTGGCGCAAAGTCAAAACAGGAGACGGCAAAAGACAGCCGTCATCAATACAAACCTCCGAGAGTTCCTCGCCCAAAAGGAACGAAAGTGTGGTCATCAATCTGCGATGATAGGGATGCGACGTCGAACAATAGTCGTCCAAACTCCATCCGTTAATCACACAACTTTCCAAAATGGCCATATGTTTCGAAAAGCAGGTGTGGAGTATCTTCTCGGCCTTTTTTCCCGCCTCCTTCAAATGTACCCGATGCGAATCATCCATGGGATAAGAAGGAGCAAGCCGCATTTTTGAGATCTTGAGTTGGGAATCGCTATCTGAGTACCACCGTTCGAGCCATTCCACTTGCGCTTCGGTGGCTGAGATCGACCCCGTACAAGCGGCATATCTAGCTCTTTTCTCTCCGATCCCATCTTGTCGGGAGAGTCCTGCCGCTAAAAATTGAAAGGGTTTGATAAGCGAACGCGCGGGATAGCCAATTTGAAGTTCCGAAGTGGAGAAGTCGGGCGAACTGCCTGAGACAGAGATCTCCCCAGTAAAGGTGATCTCCGTGTGCTGACCTCGAACTAGCGAAAAGAGGGCTCGGTTCACAATCTTGCTACCACTTGCTCGTAGAAATAACGCATCTGATTCTCGACGGCCTTTCCGTCTAGCTGATTGAACTCAAACCAAAGTATTAATCTATCGTCCGCATGAAACTTTCTGGGGTTGTCCGGATGAAGCTGGTCACGCACTTCGCAAGCGTCCCCGATCAACGCCCGCTGCAAGAGCACCGCTTTATCGGGCACGGCAGCGGTTCCTCGCATGGCTTCAATATAGGTATCTAAGACAAAGTTCGCTAAGGTCTGTGCTTTCTGACGGTCGGGATCGATAAAGACCATCACGGTTCTAGGAAGACGGGATCGGCTCCAGCCCCTGCCCTTCTCTCGGTTCATTTCGGTTATCTTTGCATGCAATCGATTAATCTCGTCGGGGGGCGTAAAGGAAAGATTAAACAGGTCGAGATCCCAGTACTTGGAGCCCAATTCGAAAGCTTCAGGATCGGCCGATCCCAATACGATTCTAAGGCCCGCTGATTCCAAGGGCTCCGGTACTAGTTTTAACGCTTCAAAATCCCACCGCGGAGGAATGGTCCAGGGGAACGCGTACTTTCTCTGCCAATTATCGATCTTGTCAGGGTAGCGTTTCGCGACCTCTTCATAACTGACATAGTGACGAGAAAGGTCTTTGGAAGCGAGAGTCTCTCCTTTTAACAATCTTAAAAAAATCTCAAGAGCCTCTAGAAAGATAGTCCGTTTGATGAATAACCAGAAGTCCTCTTCTCCGGAGGTCCTGGGAGAGATCCCGAAGGGGGTATTCTGATAGGGAAATCTTCCGGACGCTATTCCTAGCCGTAAAGTCCGAGACTCCTCCCAAAATTTTGAGTTGATAAAGTTTAGTGTATTGACTCTGTCAGCACTAGCAATGGGACCACCGCTACCGCCTACGATATTATGAATGCCGGTCCCCAAATTAATCTTCTTGGTTTGGCTACGCAACAGATGAAACCATTGGAAAGAATCACCATTAAGTCCCACCTCCCCGTGAAACTCGGGGATGGTTGCCACACTCGTACGCTTTTGCACTTCGGAAGAAAAATGGCTCTCCGCTAGCCAGACGGTATCAAAGCCGAACGCTTCGGCAAGCTTTGTCTGAGCTAGAAACTGCTCCACACTCCTTGCGGCTCCCAACGACTTTCCGGCCACCACAGGGTCACTGATAGAATGAAAGAGATCAAAAATCATACGGCTCGAAAGGTGAGGGTTTCGTTAGGCCAGACGATTTCAATGAGATCTCCCTTAGCGAAAGCAACCGCCGCGGTGATTCCTCCGGTCAAGATCACCATGCCGGGCTCAATCCGTTTTCCTTCTCGCCCTAATGCCTTTGCCAAGGCCAACACGGAGAGCAAAGGATCTCCCAGAACGGCGGCAGGTGCTCCAGTGCGCTCCACTAGCGCATTCTTTCGCAGCGTGACGCCTATCGTTCCAATTTCATCGAGTCTATCTATCCAGTTGGTGCGACCCACCATGAATCCCGCGGCCGAAGTATTATCGGCAATAACGTCAGGCAAGGAGAAAGTGAAATTTTCGTAGCGGCTATCCAAAATCTCTAAGGCCGGCGTTACCATTTCGAGCGCCCGGACCACATCTCTCAACGTGGCGCCTTCACCCAAGGGCTGTTTAAGGACGACGGCTAACTCCGGTTCTACGCGAGGATGGATCCACTTCTCTACAGAAACATTCTCTCCTTTGGTCACTTCCATCGACGATAACAGATACCCTCGAATGGGTTCAAAGACGTTAACGTCTCTTTGTTTGGCTCGACTCGTGAGACCCATCTTATAACCCGTTACCGAATCCTTTTGGCTAAGCGCTATTTCCATTCCGGCCGCTTGAACCTGGTAAGCCTCTTCCACCGTGAGATCGGGACGTTCCATGGTCAAAGGAGGTCTAGCCTTTCGAAGCGTTATGGCTGATTGAAGACTCTCCGCAAGAGAATGAATCACAATGCCCCTCCTTTCCTACCGCCGATAAAACGAACACCGGTACTTCCCAGGCGACCTATTTCACACCGATAGTAGTCCCCTGTTTGAACCGGAATCAAAGCCCCAAAAGCTCCCGAAAGGACCACCTCTCCGGCTTTGAGGCCTCTATCGTGAAGGCCTAGTTTGTTGGTGAGTAAGGTAAGTGCGGTTAAAGGATTTCCCATGACCGCCGAACCAGCGCCAGTGTCCCAGACTTCGCCGTTGCGATAGACCACCATTCCCATCGTCGCAAAGTCTTTTCCGTCGATAAGATGCTTGGCACCGGAAAGGACGAATCGGCAAGAGACCCCGTTATCCGCGACCAGATCCGCATGCTTTA
Source organism: uncultured delta proteobacterium (assembly GCA_963778115.1). GTDB lineage: Bacteria > Bdellovibrionota > FAC87 > UBA2466 > UBA2466 > JBBQIT01. The sequence goes on along the minus strand of CAVZSV010000006.1, from coordinate 383,820 downwards.
ATTTCCAGTCGCAAATTCGACTGTCGACTATCTCCATGGCAACGATTACGGAGTCCACGGCAGCAATAGTCTGGTTAACCGTCACCCCAGGACCCTTTAAGTCTTTGGCCATCACAAAAGCCAGTTCGCCTTCAATGCGAGGAGAGATAAGCGTACTCAAATCGATTTCGCCTTCTTGATCGACTGCCATGCCATCCAAAAGGTGGCCGAAGTCGGGTTCTCCCACACCAAATTTCTGCTGAAGCTCACGACTAGTTAGTCCAATCTTGTACCCAACCACCCGCTTGCCTTCACGAATATGTCGCGCGGTATTGGTCAATTGAATGTCGTAAGCATCGTTCTCACTGAGCTCATTTTTTAAGGATGAGAGCGGGGCTATGGGAGTGGCCGTCTGTTCCGCAACAAATAACTTGTCCGCCGCTTCATGAATAAACGTGCGATCACTCATCCTAGCTCCTTGGGATAACAAACGCTTTTCCAGTCACTATAAAAATCAAGGCTGAAATCTCCACCTTCCCGCCCCAAACCGCTGCGCTTTTGGCCCCCGAATGGAACTCTAAGATCTCTTACTAGCCAGCTGTTAATCCACACTAACCCGGTGTGCAACGCAGTGGCAATTCGCTGAGCTCTGGCCTTATCGAGTGTCCAAACGCAGCTAGATAATCCGTAGGAAGTGGCATTTGCCTCACGAATGGCTTGTTCTTCGGATTCGAAGGGATAAATGGCGACCACAGGACCAAAAAGCTCTTCGCGGGTTATTATATGAGTGCTGTCGATTCCAGTAATTACGGTGGGAGAAAAGAAATTTCCCTTCGTAAGCTCGGGGGGTCTATCTCCGCCGCACAAAATCTTAGAGGGCGGATCAACTCGAGACATATAGCTCTTAACCTTCTTCCAATGCTCTTCACTAATCAGAGCACCCATCTCGGTTTTAAAATCTAAGGGGTCGCCTACTCGGATTGCTTTGGCCTGTTCGACGAAGGCTTCTACAAATGCTTCATATTTGGACTGGGCAATGTAGATGCGAGGGACCGCAAGACAAATCTCTCCTTGATTTCGAAACGCCGCTTGAAGTGATTTTTTTAAAAGCAGGTCCCAAGGAGCGTCTTCACAGACGATGGCTGCCGACTTGCCTCCGAGTTCAAACGAAACTCGAGTGGGACCGACGGAAGCCGCCTTCATGATGGCCCGGCCAGTGCTGGTTTCTCCCGTAAAGGAGATGGCATCTACCCCTGCATGGCTCACGAGATATTCGCCGGTAGAAGCTTCCCCCAATCCCTGCACTAAATTAAACACGCCGGCTGGAAGGTTTAAAGAATGGACAAGTTCGGCGAAATACGAAGCGGTAAGTGGGGTCAGCTCCGAAGGCTTGAGCACCACACTATTGCCCATCATAAGGGCCGGGGCCACTTTCCAGGTTTCCAAATACAGAGGTAAATTCCAGGGAGTGATAAGAGCTATGACTCCCAAAGGTTCTCTACAAAACCTGTGAAGGTAACCTGCGTCCTCAAAGATCTGCGACTCTTCCTGTTTGACACCGTAATCCGCAAAAAATTTAAAATTAAGAGCCGCGCGGGGAATATCTCCCTCTAAACTTTCTCGAATCGGTTTTCCCGTATCCAACGATTCCAAGATGGCCAGAGGAACTCGATGTTCCAGAATTAGATCGGAAATTTTCTTGAGAAAATCCCCTCTCTCTCTTACCGAGATTTTCGACCAAACTCCCGAATCAAACGCCTGACGGGCTGAAATTACCGCCCGGTCGACATCCTCTCGCTTAGCAAGACAGACCTCGGAGAGTTCTTCTGCGGTCGCCGGATTAAAAGTCCGAAACGTCTCGCCACTAGCTCCATCGCTCCAATTCCCATTGAGATAGAGGCGCTTCCACCGCCTAAGCCACGTCCGCAGCTCTTCGGGAACTTCAAAGGAGTTCCCCGAAGTGATCTTTTTCTCCCAACTTGAAAAGTCTGCTTTGATCATTATTTGGCCGCAACTACCTTCATTTCGATGGAAATCTTTCCCGGCAGTCCCGCGACCGCGACGGTTGTTCTCGCAGGACGATGAGAGACAAAATATTCCGAATAGGCTTCGTTATAGGCGCCAAAATCCTTCATATCAAGCAGATAGACATTCACTTCTACGACCCGATCTAAAGAACTTCCGGCCGCTTCCAAAATAGTCCGGATATTTTCCAAGGTAGCTCTCGTCTCGGCGCGAATGTCGTAGGATTTGCGGGAACCGTCTTCCGCAAGTACTAATCCCGGGATGCGATCGGTTTTGGGATCTCTTGCTGCTATACCCGAAACAAAAATGAGATCTCCATAGCCAACCGCATGGGAATAATTTCCCAATGGTTTGGGAGCTCCTGGAATTTCAATGGGGTCAATTTTTGTTTTTGTTGTCATCATTACGTTTTTCCTTTCGTCGTTAGAGTTACCACCGCAGCCCCCGTTCCCCAAACAGGCCCATAAGATAGGACACGCCCTTGTAAAGGCTCCTCTCCCCAAACTCCGTGTAACCAGTGAAAAGCGTTAAACTGCATATCGGTCGCGGTTTCGGCGGTGAAGGCTTTCGCCATCGTTGAGACTTGGGCTAAAGAGCCCGATTCGAATCCGCCGAAGATCTTGCGGTTCCATTCGTCGTCCGATTTCGACGAGACTCTATCTTCGATGGGATCGATTTCGTCAGTGAAAAACCGCGTGGTTAACAATGAGGAGCAAACGATTAGAGTCTTTTTCCCCGATCGATCGATAACCTTTCTTGCGATAGCTCCTAGATTCTTAGCCATCGCAGAATCCGCATAGACCCAAGATGATACTAGACTTACCGGAATCTTGCCCTCAGGGTCTAAAAACCGCAGGCCTACTATCGTTCCGGTGTCGATAGGAAATCCCTCGTAATTTACTGTGCGAGCGGGATAACCCGTTTTTTCGGTTTCCAAAGCCAGAGCGGTTGAAAATTCACTGTCTACCGGAAAATCGAACGCGAGATCCCCCCATTCGTGCCAATTCTCGTCGACATGAACGCCTTTGGGTCGAGGTTGGGCTTGGTAAGAGGTGCCTAATACGGAAATCCACTGCGAACTGTAAAAGACCATCCGCTCAGGACCCCATTCGCGAATCTCGCGACCAACCGTCGTCATCGCTTCACTCAGTTGGCCCCATGAGGGGCTTTTCTGCGCGTGGAGCAGTTGGGGAAGTCCCGGAATCCAAACCGAACGCAATAGACTCATACGGCCCTCTCTGTCATATCCCATTCCATTACCGCGTTGCCCGTTCCAATCACCGTACCGTATCCGTGTAGTTTGGCGGGGCGATTGGGAAACCCTAGCGCCGAGAGCATCCACATGAGCCCACCGGATTTTACTTCGGCAAAAGTTTCACTCATGAATTGAGGCAATACCGCTCTTAGTTCCGACAATTTCCCTTGGCGCAGGAGTTCAATAATTTTCATATCCCATTGGTACTGGGCCATGCTCTGAACGTGTTCCTGGCTCATGTCTTCCGGTGGGCTAGGCTCCTTGCTAAAATGAAGATGCGAAAGGGTATTGCTCGCCGCAAGAACGGCTCGTACCCCTCGGCGTTCGACAGCCTTTCTAGTGGCCTCTCCCAAGCGAATCATCTGGTCTTGACCTACTTCATGTGAATAAAAGTAAGGAGAGTTATTAGCCGAAATAGGAAGTACAGGAATGTCCCACCTGGGATTAAGAAGGTGCAGCGAAACTATCGTTCCGTAATCGACTCTAAATTTGGGATTGGTCATCAGCTTGGCATTGAGCCCTTGAGCTTTGGCCTCTTGCTGACAAAGGCGCGCCAGCTCCGTATCCACTTTCATGGAATACTCGTACTGAAATAGATGGGGGAAAATAGGATCCACCGACAAACCCTTAAGTTCGGGAACGGCCGCAAAGTGATGCCCCACAATCGTCGTCCAATGGGGGCTATGGACTAAGATTACGTCAGGCTTAAGAAGTGCTATCGATTTCCGACACCGCTCGTAAGCCCAGCGTAGGGTCTCCCACCCTCCCTGAGACTTCACTCGATTCTGGGGAGGGTTCTGTGCGTAAACTAAGTGCGGTGGGTGAGGAGCCAAAAATCCAGCTACTATACCGCCCTTCGATTCAGTGTGAGCTGCCATTCTGATCCCCCGGTTTTACCAATGGAAAAAGCATCATGCTCCCCCTAGGAAACTCGTGTCATGACGCAATACATCACACCCAAGAACCTTCATTGATCTCCGCCCCGAGCTTGTGCTATCTCCTTACTCCTCAATGACACTTCATTTGAAATCGCTCCCGAACCTTGCGGGACTGCTATTTTTCGGCGCTCTTTGCCCTTCCCTTCTGAGCTCAGCCTCTACACTCCCTTGCGCCACCTGGGTCAGGGATCATCTACTGCGGGAGCAGCAGACCTTATCGGAGCACACCCTTCAGTGGCTGTCGGAAGGTAAGGACGCGGAAATTAAGCAAGTCGGGCAGATGATAGCCAAAGTAACGCTGGGGCTTCAGCCCTTTCGCAAATATGCTAAGCTTTCGTGGCCCGAGGCAGCTACTTATTGGGAGCCTTTTAATCCCCGATCGTTCGATCTCGGCCAGTTAGACGAGGACAGCCCCTTTATAGACTACCGCTCGGAAAATAGACTTCTGCGCCAACTGGTCTTCGAAGCCGTTCAAAACGAGCTGGCCTGGCAGTTTCAGCCACCCGGAATTGAAAAGTTGCGCCCCTACCTGTACGAAAATAAGCCTTCCAATGGCGTTGTGGTAGTGGCAGCAGGCCCGGCGGATCGCCAAAAAATAGCTGCCCAGGTTCTTAAGAACGATCCTCAGTTTGAAAACTTTGCGAGGCTGGTATGGGCGAACTCCGTCTATCCCGTGGAGCCCAGTCTTGTGATGCAAGCCACCGGAATCCACTACTTTCCTGTCTCAGAGGAGCTGGCTCGCTCGACTTGGAAAGTTCACCCTGATGCTAGCCACATCCATTACCTATCGGGCCCCTGCCACGTTAATAATGAAAGCCTAGATCACGTCACTAATGAACTTAAAGGGCTTAGACCTGTTGTCGAGAGTTCACTGGCGAGTCCTTACCTAGAACTGATAAGAATCATCGTCCATTCCCGCTATGTCTATCTATGGGATGATTTCAATAACCCCGACAAGCTTGTGACCATTAACGACGCTTTGAAGGGACATGATCGCATCAGTTCTCATCGTCTGCTTGCCACCATCGCTAGACAGGTGATCGAAGCCGCACTGCCTGACGAGAGCCCTGAAGAAATCGAATCTGAGGCCATCTGGTCTCCGCGAGGAAATCTAGACCCGAGAAGCGTCTGGTCCAATAACCGCGAAGCCAATGGCATTGGCCCTCGCTTTGTGTACGCGCTCACTCCCAGTAAAAGATCCGCGCGATGGCACATTGCAGATCCCCTGGCTGAAAAACGAATCGAAGTCCTCTTCGATCCCTCCTAGGGCTACTCCCACTCGATCGTGGCAGGGGGCTTTGAGGATACATCGTAAACGACGCGATTAATTCCGGGGACTTCGTTGATAATTCGGTTGGCGACTTTCCCTAACGAGTTCTTCTCAAAATCAAACCAGTCGGCGGTCATCCCATCACGGCTCGTCACGGCGCGAAGGGCCACCACCGATTCGTAGGTGCGCGCATCTCCCATGACTCCGACGGCTTTAACGGGAAGCAGAACCGTGAAGGCCTGCCAAATTTGGGAATATAATTTTTGAGATCTGAGTTCCTCGGTGAAAATGGCATCGGCTTTCTTAAGCAGCGTTAGTCTCTCTTTAGTCACAGCCCCTAAGATACGGACCGCAAGACCCGGTCCTGGAAAAGGATGCCGCTCCAAAATCTCTTCGGGTACCCCCAAAGTTTTCCCGAATTCCCTGACTTCATCTTTAAAGAGCTCTCGAAAAGGTTCCACGAGCTTTAATTTCATCTGTTTCGGCAGACCGCCCACATTATGATGGGTCTTAATAGTATGACTTGGGCCTTTTACCGAAACGCTTTCGATGACATCGGGATAAAGGGTTCCTTGAGCCAAAAATTTGACTTTCTTAAGCTTCTTGCACTCTTTGTCGAAGACTTCGATAAATGTCTTGCCGATGATTTTTCGCTTCTTCTCCGGATCTGAAATTTTCTCGAGCCGCTTTAGGAAGAGGCGACTCGCGTCCACGACTTTAAGATTAACGCCGATCTTCTTAAGAAAAGCGGCAACCTCTTTGGTCTCGTTTTGCCGCAACAGTCCGTTATCGACCATGACCGGGTGAAACTTCTTTCCCAGAATCTTGCCTAAGAAGACGGCGAGCAACGTGGAATCGACCCCACCGCTGACGCCCCCAATCACCTCGCTGTCTCCAACCACCTCTTTGACAAGCTTAGACTTGCTCTCAAAAAAGTTTTCCATTTTCCAGTCGGCGGAAAGCTTGGCCACTTCAAAAAGGAAATTAGACAATACTTTTCGGCCTATGGGAGTGTGGTGAACTTCGGGATGAAATTGCACGCAGTGAAGGCGTCCCATCTGCATGGCAACCACAGGGCAGCTGTCACTCTTAGCCGTTACCACAGCCCCCGGAGGAACTTTTTCAACACTGTCACCATGACTCATCCACACGGGAAGCTTTTCGCCTTTTTTAAATCCGTGGAAAATACCGCCGTTCTCAAGAACCTCGATCTCGGCAAAGCCATATTGTCGGGTAGCTCCACTATCCACTTTGCCCCGGTGCAGATGGGACAAAAGCTGCATGCCGTAACAAATGCCTAGAATTGGAATCTCAATTTTCAGCACCTCGTAAACGACTTTGGGGCCAGTGCTGACGCTCGATGGCCCGCCAGAGAGAATGATCGCTTTGGGCTCCTTCGCCCTGAGTTTCGCTACCGGAATCGAATAAGGCTCTATTTCGCAATAAACGCCCAAGGCTCTCACCTCGCGCGCAATCAGTTGAGTAAATTGAGATCCGAAATCTAGGATGATGACAGTAGGTTTATGCATTCGGTCTATAGTTCGGCGCCTCGCGCGTCACCATAACGTCGTGAACGTGAGACTCTTTTAATCCTTGTTGAGAAATGCGCACAAATTGCGCCACTTTTTGAATCTCTTCTAATTTCTTGCAGCCTAAATACCCAAGCCCTGCGCGCACACCACCGACCAGTTGATACAGAACGTGCCCCAGTTCGCCCCGGTAAGGAACCATCCCCTCGATACCTTCAGGTACCAGAGAATCGGAGTCCACTCCCGCTTGGCCATACCGATCTCGACTGCCCTCTTTCATCGCTTCAATGGAACCCATTCCGCGATAGGTCTTGTAGGTTCGTCCCTGATAAAACACGATTTCGCCAGGCGCTTCGTCGGTTCCGGCAAAAAGGCTTCCTATCATGCAAACGTTGGCACCCGCGGCTAGAGCCTTAACCGCATCACCAGAATATTTAACTCCGCCATCCGCAATTAAAGGCCTATTAAATTTTCGGGCGATAGGAGCGCAGTTTCTAATCGCCGTGAATTGGGGAATCCCCACTCCGGCGACTACTCGCGTGGTGCATATAGATCCGCAGCCCATTCCGACTTTCACCGCATCGGCTCCCGCTTCATAGAGGTGCTGAGCCCCTTCGGCGGTCGCCACATTTCCGGCAATGACCGGCAAGTTCTTAAACTTTTGCTTGCTCCACTTGACCATATCGATCACGTTCTGGGAATCTCCGTGGGCGGTGTCCACCACGATAAAGTCGACTCCGGCTGCCACGAGGGCCTCGATTCTGAGTCGGGACTCGCTACCCGTTCCCACAGCCGCTCCAACCCGTAAACGCCCCTTCGAGTCACGGTTTGCCAGAGGGTGAGAGATAGTCTTTTGAATGTCTTTAATCGTTATCAGCCCCTTAAGGTTTCGCGAAGCATCGATGATGGGGAGTTTTTCGATACGATGCCGGTGCATCAGCCGAACCGCTTCTTCCATCGCCACATTTTCTTTTGCAGTGATTAACTTTTCAAAGGCCGTCATGACTTCGCGAATAGGCCGACTAAGATTCTCTTCAAATCTTAAATCGCGATTGGTGACGATCCCGACTAATCTTCCCTCTTCGATAATGGGAAGGCCCGAAATACTAAATTTTTTCATCAGCTGAAGCGCTTCATTGACCGTCTGAGTGGGCATCAGCGTTACCGGGTCTAAGATCATCCCACTTTCGCTCTTCTTCACCTTTTCCACTTCAAAAGCCTGCTTTTCGATCGGTAGGTTACGATGAATAACCCCAGCACCTCCGGCTCGAGCCATCGTGACGGCAGTTCGGCTCTCAGTCACTTTATCCATGGCGGAGGAGATAAACGGAACTCGAAGTGAAATCCCTTCCGTTAAATACGTCGAAAGATCGACTTCCGGAGGAGTCACTTGAGAAAAGCGCGGAACCAAAAGGACATCGTCAAAAGTAAGCCCTTCGACTAGTCCGCCCGATAGTCCGTTAGCCAGGCCGTCCGCAGCCGTCCCAGTAGAAGAAAGGGAATGGTTGCTTTGGGAACCGGATCTAAATTCGTCCATAATTCTCTAAGTAATAAGGTTGTGGCTTTATACGCACTTTTCCGGGGGGCGTCAAGCCGCCCAGAAGATCCTAGAACGACAAGACTTCCCGACCCTTTGGTGGCTGTTGTATAATAAGCCCCAGAGGTCTTAGTTTCCTTTACGCTCCCAAAAAAACTTAGAGCCCGGGCTTAAAAATCTAACCGATTTACAACCGAGGGTGAGCCGCATGACGGTTAAGGGGTTTCATTTTATCAACGGCAAGTACATTGCTGGAATTGAACCAGTCGACGTATCGGTCATCATTCCCTGCTACAACGAAGCCGACGGCATCGAATCGTTACTTAGAGACTGGAACGATACCTTATCCGCCGAAGTAGAAAAATTTGAGATCATCGTCATCAATGACGGCTCTTTGGACGGAACCGGACGTATTTTAGACCGGCTGCGTAAAGAGATGCCCCATCTTCGGGTTATTCACCAACTTAACGCCGGAACGAGTGCAGCCGTCCGCCGAGGCTACGAGATAGCTCGCGGCCATTATCTTTGCCAAGTTGATGCGACGGGTCGGTACGAGCCCAGCGACTTTCTAAGGATGTGGGAGGTTCGCCATTACGCCCTTATTCTTGCTAACCGAACCCATCGTCTCGACGGCATCATGCATCGGCTGACCTCGCTCGCTTTTCGAAAATGGACGCAACTTCTTTTCGGAACCCCTTTCCATGACCCCAATGTCTCTTTCCGCCTTTTCCGCAGAGACATCGCGAGCCGCTACTACCAACTCCTTCCTCAGCAAAGCGAGTCGCTGAATTTGGGATTGGGAGTTCTCATTTATTACCATTTTCCGGAACTCACGACTCAGATCAACGTTCCCTTCCGTCGAAGAACTCACGGCTACAGCCACACTCGCTTTATGAATCGGCTGGGACAAGGGATCACCCTGGGCGTGGAACTCTTACGCCTACGCATGAAGGTACTTTCGAAACTTCCGACATTAGGAGCGCTGGTACCCAACTCCGCTACGGCTTAACCCGCTTTTAATTGTCGCCGTACCGAAGGCTCTCTTAGAAATTCCCAGTCGAGAAATCGAACCGCTCGTTCGATCTTGGGATAGGTATTGCTAGGAAGGTAACTCACCGCCCGTCTCTGCGCATGAATAGGGTGTAACCTCTCATTCCAACTATGGGTCGTGTCCTCGATGAAATCGTCGGGGTCGTTCAAGATTAGAGTAATGAGGAATTGAAGTTCCTCGAACGGATTCTGCGGGTGTGATTTCTCGTCAATGATCTGTTTCTGACGCCGAGGAGCCATGACGGAGAAGTGCTGAACAAACTGAGTAGTCACTACAACCCGTTCTAAGGCATTTTTGGCTTGGCTAGCGAATTCGTAACTCAGACTCTCAAAGCCCGATACCGCTTCTCCGTTAATGAGTAGACGATCCATTAACCTAACGTCACGCTTCGACAATAGTAAGTGAGAGGTTTTCCAGTGTTTCTTAAAAGCAAGGTCCAGGATGCCAGCAATTTTATTCACCGTCGGAAGGATCTCTTTGCGCATGAGAGTCGAGAGATGGCCGGGAGTTACTCCAATTTCCGCGGCAAGGGCTGTCCATGTAGCCGGACGGTCACGGCTCATAAGACGCTTAATCATCTGGCGTTCGGTCTCATTAGCGACGGCCCGATACACTCTGATAGCTTCCCTATTTTGCGAGGCCGTAACGAAAAACCCACAAAAATATCCCGCGGGATTCTCCGTGACGGATTCCATGGGAAACCGATTTTCAAATCGGGGGTCCGCCTTAGCGGACAAAGAAAAGATGAGACCGCAAAGAACCAGGACTCTAATGGGCGACAACGGCAACCTCCGCATAAAGCAACACTCCTCTGGGTAACAGTGGGCTACCCAATAGCAAAACTCACTCTTGAGATCAATCGACGAGACCGATTAGGGTAATTCTTTCGAAATGTGAAGAAAGCGGCCTTTCCCATAACTCCCCCTTTCCAAGGAATACGCTGGGTTAACGAGTCCTTCAGCTAGCGCTTTTTACGCTCATATTTCCCACACAATCCGCCGATATTATCCGTGAGAACCCCCCGAAGGAGTGTCATGCCCGCAAAGAAGGCAAATTCAACGAAGAAGAAGTTCTGTGTCGAGAACGAATGCAAGAAAGCGGCTGTTTCCCACGGCTATTGCCGGCTTCACTACATTGCGCATTGGCGCCACATTAAGCTGGATCGGCACATGAAAGCGGAGCGTCGCTTAAATGCCTATGTCGACCGACTCTCCAAGAAGTACCCCAAGGACTTCATGGAAAAGATCAAAGAGGGGCTCGAAGACGAATCTAAGTTCCGCGAAACGGTCGAAGAGTTGGACCTGGACCCCGACAAGAATTCCGAGACAGAATCAGAGTTTTTAGAAAAGTTTCTCAGAGACATTAAGATCACAGGTTCTGACTGAAATTTCTCTGACGCATCCCCTCTGGGTGTTAACAAAAAAGCCTTACTAGCGCCGCGTCCTAGCGGTTTTTACTCCCCGCCAACCCCAGTAATATCTGGTTTTTATTAAAGTAAAAGCTAGCCCGATGCATTAACAAAAATTAACGCTATCTGACATTATGGGGAGTTTCATTTTGTAAACCGTCCTAGCTTGCCCCATTTTAGCTGACGGGGAATCGGACCATCGGGTTAACGTGCCGTCACGCAAAAGACCGGGGGGTTGGGGGCGTGGCGGTAGGCCTCTTTGGGGAGAGGCAAATACCACTTTGGATCCTTCCCTTGCGCATGGTCATGGGAGGGGGGGCTTTCTTTTTTGGAGAGAGTCCTCTCTCCAAAAAAGAATCGTTAAGGATTAATCCTTAAGCTTAATCCTTAACCCTAACGCCGCATAAAACCATTGCCGCCATCTCACTCTACCGCTATAACGTTTCCACACCGGCTTGATGCGCGATTTGCCCTTCTCCGGCAACGGACAGCAGAGCCCAACCTGAGGTATGAATCATGCGAATGGGACTTCTAGCCACTAAAGTGGGAATGACACAAATTTTTGACGAAAAAGGAGCCGTGATTCCGGTTACCGTACTCGACGCTTCCACTTGCGTTATCACCCAAGTGAAAACGAAAACCACTGATGGTTACAACGCCATTCAGGTAGGACTCGGTAAGCGCAAACCTCAGAACGTAATCAAAGCCTCCGCGGGTCACTATAAAAAGGCCGGTGTCGCCGCAACTGCCCGAACCAAAGAGATTCGCCTAACCGCCCAGGACAATATCGAAAGCCTTAAAGCCGGTGCACCCGTAAACGTCACCATGTTCGCCAAAGGCGACAGAGTGGATGCCATCGCCACTTCCCGCGGCAAAGGGTTTCAAGGCGTCATCAAACGTCACGGATTCCACGGAGCCGATGCTTCACACGGCGTTCACGAATATTTCCGTCACGGCGGATCCAACGGTACCAACACCTTCCCCGGCCGCGTGCTTAAGCACAAAGGAATGCCCGGAAGAACCGGTGGCGATAAAGTCACCGTCTCCAATCTCGAAGTGGTGGAAGTCCGCGAAAAAGAGGGTTTGATCTTTCTCCGAGGAGCGGTCCCCGGATTTAGGAATAATCCTGTCATGCTTCGTCTTTCAAAGCGTTCGAAGTCCATCCCAACGGAACGGGCTTGGACTAAGTAGTTTTTGTCGGAAAAGCAGACAAGAACAGGGTCTCGTTCCCTAATTCACTAACTGAAACAGCGTTGCCGAAAGCGTGGGCACGCTACCGAAATCCTCGGGAGTCCGAGGTAGCGGTAGTGGTTTGCCCGATCTTCCGGCCCCCTGAAGTAAATCGCCCACGATCTTAGTGAGAAACTTCGAGTCCCACTTCGAAAGGTTCGATGAAAAAAACAGGGTTCCTTTGGGCTCAAGTAACGTCAAAGCTCCTTCGAGTAATCTTCGCCAATCGCGAAAGACGGAGAAGGGCTTGCCCTTTGGATTTCTGCCAAAACTGGGAGGGTCCAAAATGACGACGTCAAAACGGTCTTTCCGCTTATGAGCTCGTTGATAGAACTCAAAAATATCATCGGCATAGAAACGGTGTGGTTCTAGCGAAATATCATTTAGCGCAAAATTTCTTTTCCCCCATTCCAACGCTTTTTTGGAGACATCCACACTGGTCACTTCAGCGCTTTGCGCCGCACAGGCCACCGAAAAAGCGCACGTATAAGAGAACCCGTTCAATACCCTCTCCCCGTGAGACAGTTGGGCTAGTAACTTGCGATTGTCTCTTTGATCCAAGAAAAGTCCTGAGGACAATCCCGAATAGGGGCGCAAAAGATAGTTGAGTCCGCTTTCTAGTACCGTCACCTCTTCTTGTGAAGGCTTCCCAGCCAAGAGGGAAGGAGCCTGGGGCTTTTCTGATTTTGTCCGAAAACGCTCAGGCTCGAATTGCTTCGCGTAGACACTCTTGGCGATTGCGCGTGACACCAGCCATTCGGCTGCTTCTTTCCACAGATCTTGCGATTCTTTAGCGTCATAAAGATGAAACACGGCAACTGTGGCGTAGATTTCAACCACAAGTTTCTCCCATCCGTCGGCACTCCCGTTAAAGAGCCTAAATGCGGTGGTGCCTTCATCCAGCAAACGCGATTGCAACGAGGCACGCCTGTGTTGGGCCGCCTCGAGCTTCAAAATCAGTTCTTGGCCAGTCATAAACCCAGATCCTTAGGAAGCTCCACCACACAACGTCGATCGGGTTGGGTGGGATGTTCAAACTCCAAACGATAACACTGTAAAGCGAGCGGTGTTCCTTGAGGTGCCTTGGATCCATAGCGACAATCCCCCCACAAGGGATGGCCCGCATGGGAGAATTGCAAACGTATTTGATGTTTACGGCCCGTTTTTAGATCGATTTCGATCAATGTTTGGTTTCCCAACTTTTTCAACGTGCGGTATTCCAATTCCGCCTTTTTGCCCTCTGACGGATCGTCGCTCAATACGGGAGTTTCGTCCCCGCTAGAACTTTCCAGAGAGACATAATTTAACAAAGTACCTTTGGCGGGAGAGAGCTCTCCTGCCACAAGAGCCCGATAGATCTTGGTGACTCGACGGGTGCGAAACTGCTCCGAGAGTCGGCTGGCGGCCTTAGAGGTCTTAGCTAAGAGCAAAACCCCCGATACGGGTCGATCCAAACGATGTAATAGCCCCAGAAAGACGTTTCCTGGCTTTTTGTGCTTTTCCTTCAGCCAACTTTTCGTTACTTCTAGGGCCGACGCATCCTGAGTCCGGTCTCCTTGGCTTAGCAACCCCGCGGGCTTGTATATGGCAATCACGTGATTGTCCTCGTAAAGAACTTTTAAATCGAAGTGAAGTTTAGAATGATTCAAAACAGAAAGACCTCAAAACCGCCTAATTCCCAGCCTGATATTCTCAGAATGAAGGCACTTCTCGATGCGGGTGGAATTACGTTAAATAGCGAACAACTAGATCAACTCTGGCGGTACCATAATTTACTAAGAAGCCGAAATCAAGATCGCGACCTGACTCGAATCACGGGATTCGAACCCATGGTCATCAAGCACTACATTGACTCCATGGTCGTGGGGAAATTTATTACCCTCCCCTCTCCCCTTCTTGACGTGGGAACGGGGGCTGGCTTTCCGGGAATTCCCTTAAAGATCCGCTACCCTCATTTGAAGTTGATTCTCGCAGAACCACGCCCTAGACGGGTCCTCTTTCTGGAGGAAGCGTGCCGTACTCTGCAATTTAAAAACACTGAGGTCTTTGAACACAAAGTGGTGAGCCGCAGTTTCACGAAGCCGGTTGCTGCAATCATTACCCGGGCTTTAGAGGAGATGGATAAAACACTGCTAAGAACCTCGGGGTGCCTGCCGGTTGGGGGGAAGGCCATTTTTTTAAAGGGGCCCAATGTGACTCCCGAAATCGCTTTCGTTCGCAGAAGATTCGGCGAGGAATTTAAGCTCATTCTCGATAGAGAGTATCGTTTGGCGGGGACGGAAAATGAGAGACGCCTTTTGGTCTGGGAAAGAGTACTTCCCCCTTCCGAAGTAAGGCCAACAGATTCAGTGCAGTGATTGTTCCAAACTTTCGACAAGAGCCTTTAGATCCAAATCGCTGGGAGCGTATTGCAACGCCTTGCGAAATTCGCCCAGCGCCTTGGCCGTCATCTCCTTAGCCATGTAAAGCCTCCCCAGGTTAATATGAGGAAACTGGCGAGGTTCGTAACGTTTCGCCTCTATCGCCTTTTCAAACCATTCAATGGCTTCATCCTCTTTACCGATGGCCACCAAATAAGAACCGATATCATTGTACGGATTTCCAAACTCAGGATCGATCTTGATAGCCTTTTGACAGAGGCGAATAGCTCGTTCGGTTTGCCCTTGATGATGCTCCATCCACGCCCAGTAAGTATAAGCGTCCGCCGTGGGAACGCATTCCGCGGAGGCTTTGAATTTTAGTCGCGCCTGCTCCACATCTCCGTCAGAGACAAAAGCTAGCCCTTCCTTCAATAGCTTTGATGCCCTGCGAACCGAAAATTCATCCATATGTGGCGCATATTCCGATGTCCCCTTCCATTCGGCAAGCTTCTGTTTATACTATCGATCTATATGGAAAAGACGAGTTCCTCCCCACGTATTCAAACTTACGCCGAGTTTTGGCCTTACTATCTTTCTCAGCACAGAAATCGCTCCACTCGGTTCTGGCATGCGACAGGCTTAGTCCTGGCGTTACTCTACGGAGCAATCTGCCTTTTCAAAGCGTACTACCTGGGCCTCTTGCTCTGCCCTGTCATCAGTTATGGATTCGCCTGGAGTTCCCATTTTCTTATTGAGCACAATCGCCCGGCAACATGGAACTATCCGGTGTGGTCGCTGATGTCGGAGTTTCGCATGTCCTTACTCATCTTGCTACGACGCCTTTAGGACATCTGACTCGGGAAGTTTTTAAAAGACTTTGGCGAACCGAAGAGGTTTGCCATTGGTCTTGGCCCACTCCTCAATCCTGAGAAGCTCATTGTATTTCGCGAGGCGCTCCGACCGAGACGCTGAGCCGGTCTTTATTTGACCGCATCCGGATCCCACCGCCAGATGGGCGATAGTGACATCCTCGGTTTCGCCCGACCGATGAGAAGTGACGGTTCGATAATGGTTTTCCCGGCACAGCAACATGGTTTCGAAGGTCTCCTTTAGCGTACCTACTTGATTCACTTTGATAAGGACACTATTGGCCACCTTTTCCTCAATACCACGCCGGACTCGGTCAACCTGGGTCACAAAAATATCGTCCCCAACAAGTTGATAGCGCTTTCCTAATTTCTGGGTGAGCACTTTCCACCCCTCCCAATCATCTTCGTCCAAGCCATCTTCGATACTTACCAGAGGAAATTTCTCGCAGAGCGATTCGTAAAAATCGATCATGCCGGAACTGTCCAATGATTCTTCCCCCTTAAATCGCAGTGCATACCGCTTCGCATCCGCTAGAAAGAAAGAGTTTGAAGCCGCATCCAAAGCTACCGAGATTTGGTCCTTCAGCTTGTAGCCCGCTTCTTGTATCGCCTCGCAAATGAAACTCAAGGCCTGTTCATTGGATTCAAGTGCGGGAGCAAATCCTCCCTCGTCACCCACTGCCGTCGAAAAACCTTTCTGGCCCAACTTACTTTTTAATGTGTGAAAGACTTCTGCCCCAGCCCTAAGAGCCTCCGTAAACGATTCAAATCCGTGAGGAACAACCATGAACTCTTGAATCTCAAGGCCGTTATTGGCATGCACTCCGCCATTGAGAATGTTCATCAGAGGTACTGGAAGTTGCATTTCAGATGCCGGAATTCCCATCATTTCGTTGATCACCAAGAAGAGGGGACGTTTTTGCGAGACCGCGATGGCATTGATATAGGCCAAGGAAACACCCAAAATCGCGTTGGCACCCAGTTTTGATTTCTGGGGAGTTCCATCGACCTGCAACATGAGCGTGTCTAACTCTTGCACGGTCCGAAAAGATTTTCCGATGATTTGAGAGCGTAAGGTTTCGTTGACGTTGTGAACGGCTTTTAAAGTTCCTTTTCCCTGATAACGCTTTATGTCGTTATCTCGAAGCTCTAAAGCTTCGTGTTGCCCTTTGGAGGCCCCCGAGGGAACCATAGCCCGGCCAAAGCTTCCGTCGTTAAGGGTTATTTCCACTTCAATCGTGGGATTGCCGCGAGAATCCAAGATCTCTCGGGCATGGACTTTTGTAATAGTAGGTGAATTCATGGGAGGCATCCTAAAGGATGCCTCCCATTTTCGTCGAGAGTTTTTCTTACGCTAAAGCATTCATCTGAAGAGATGAGTTATTGCTTCTCTTCCCGGAATTCCGCCTCAATGGGCTCGTCCTCTTTCTTTTCGTCAGTAGGACCAGCGGTTCCCCCGGGGTTGCCCCCGCCAGAGCCACCAGGTTGCCCTCCCGCCTGAGCGCTTGTCTTGTACATCTCTTCAGCCATCTTATGGGAAAGTGCGGTCAGTTGATCGTACACGCGCTTCATGTCATCGAAGCTCTCTTTTTCGACGACCTCTTTGGCCTCCTTCAAGAGAGTCTCGACCTCGCCTTTCATGGCAGCGGGTAACTTATCCCCATTCTCCTTGATGAGCTTTTCGGTACTGTAAACCAAGTTATCCAGATTGTTCTTCTGGCTAATGCGCTCACGCTTTTTCTTATCCTCTTCAGCGTTGAGTTCGGCCTCTTTCACCATTTTTTTGATGTCGTCCTCGCTAAGCCCGCTACTCGCGGTTATCTTGATGGACTGCTCTTTGCCAGTAGCCAGATCTTTTGCGGCGACATGAACGATACCATTGGCATCGATATCGAAAGTCACTTCAACCTGAGGGAGTCCTCTAGGAGAGGGCGGTAATCCGGTCAGTTGAAACCGCGCAAGGGTGCGGTTGTCATAGGCCATTTCACGCTCTCCCTGAAGAACGTGAATTTCTACCGTCGTCTGATTATCTTCCGCAGTTGAGAAGATCTGCGACTTTCTCGTCGGAATGGTCGTATTTCGTTCAATTAACTTAGTGGAAACGTGTCCTAACGTCTCGATACCTAAAGAAAGCGGGGTCACATCCAAGAGCAAAAGATCTTTTACCTGACCGGAGAGCACTCCGCCTTGAATGGCGGCTCCAACCGCAACCACCTCATCGGGGTTAACACTTCGGTTTGGCTCTTTGCCAAAGAACTTCTTTACGACCTCTTGGATCTTGGGAACTCGGGTAGAACCTCCGACGAGGACCACTTCATCCACTTCGGAAGCTTGAAGTCCCGCATCTTTTAAGGCCTGACGGCACGGCTCAATCGAATTTTGAATCAGGTCATCCACCAATTGCTCAAATTTGCTTCGAGACAATTTGATTTGAAGATGCTTCGGACCACTGGCGTCTGCCGTGATGAAGGGCAGATTAATTTCGGTCTCTAAAGAAGAGGAAAGTTCAATCTTGGCTTTCTCGCCAGCCTCTTTGAGCCGCTGAAGCGCCATCTTGTCTTTAGAAAGATCGATCCCTTGATCTTTTTTAAATTCGGTAATTAACCATTCGATGATTCTCTGATCGAAATCGTCGCCGCCCAAATGGGTATTGCCATTGGTCGACTTCACTTCAACCACATTGTCACCTACATCCAGGATGGAAACGTCAAAAGTACCGCCGCCGAAATCGTAGACGGCAATCTTTTGTTCCTTCTTTTTATCCAATCCGTAGGCAAGGGCAGCAGCCGTGGGCTCGTTAATAATTCGCTTCACATCAAGGCCGGCGATCTTTCCTGCATCTTTCGTCGCTTGACGTTGAGAGTCATTAAAATAGGCCGGAACCGTAATGACAGCTTCCGTTACTGGTTGTCCCAGATAGTCTTCCGCGCATTTTTTTAATTTTTGTAAAATGAGAGCAGAAATTTCCGGCGCACTGAAGGTCTTTCCGCGTATCTCGATAACAGCGTCACTATTGGAAGCGGCGACCACTTTATAAGGCACCATCTTAGTCTCGTCTTTAACCTCGCTGAGCTTTCGCCCCATAAACCGCTTAATCGAGTAAATGGTATTTTCCGGGTTGGTAATGGCCTGGCGTTTGGCCACTTGACCTACCAATTTTTCGCCGTCCTTGGTAAAGGCCACCACCGAGGGAGTGGTCCGACCGCCCTCCTCGTTTGCAATCACTTTTACCTCGGAGCCTTCCATCACCGCGACACACGAGTTTGTCGTTCCTAAATCAATTCCTATAATCTTTGCCATAGAGTCCTCCGCTTCGTAATCCGTCTATCTAGTCGTTTCTTAACCTTCGAATTTTAACCTTCAAACCGAGGGCACAGCCGGTACTTAAATTTAACCAGTGGGAGCACCTCTTCGCTACGTCTGGTAATATGGGGTGCCTTTTTCTCAAGTCAACTTTTCAAGTCAAATAGGTCGGATGGCTTGACAGCGCAAAAACGATAGCCAAACTACTGCAATCTAACGTTGTTCACGCTTAAGGGGGTAAATAAGTCCCATGCCGATTTACGAATACCAGTGCTCGAAATGCGAAAAGGTGACGGAGGTTCTCCAAAAGATTTCCGATCCTCCTTTGCAGGTTTGCTCCGAGT
Source organism: uncultured delta proteobacterium (assembly GCA_963778115.1). Classification (GTDB taxonomy): domain Bacteria; phylum Bdellovibrionota; class FAC87; order UBA2466; family UBA2466; genus JBBQIT01. Next base: position 364,722 of record CAVZSV010000006.1, on the reverse strand, counting down.
GCGGGGGGCCCGTGTCAAAATTAGTTTCCCGCACCAGTTTCCAACTCAAGGGAACCGGCTGGTACGCGACTGACTATAAGAAAAGCTCGTCATCTTCAGCAGATAGCAAGCCAGCCGCTTCGACAGAAACGAAACCAACGCCTCCGGCGGCTGTTCCCGACAAGCCCAAAGGAGGCGCCAACTCTTGACTTTTTTTGCTTAATATCCAATATACTCCCGGCCGATTTACATACGAATTTCTGTGGCCGAAGTTACTCGATTTACTTATGAAGAGGAGAGTCCGATGAACATTAGACCATTACACGATCGTTTGATTGTGAAGCGTCTTCAAGAAGAAGAGAAGACCAAAGGGGGAATCATTATTCCCGATAATGCGAAAGAGAAGCCGCAAGAAGGCGAAGTGATCGCTGTCGGAAGTGGCAAGATTTTAGAAGACGGCAAGCGTGCCGCGCTTGAGATCAAAAAAGGCGATCGAGTGCTGTTCGGAAAGTATTCAGGAACCGAGATCAAGATCGAAGGTACCGAATATTTGATGATGCGCGAAGAAGATATTCTCGGAGTTATTGAAAAATAAAGTTTCCTTAAAGGAGGAAGAAAATCATGTCAGCTAAGGAACTTCGATTTAAAGAAGAAGCGCGTTCCGCCATTCTTAAAGGTGTTAACGTTTTGGCAGAAGCCGTAAAGGTCACCCTTGGGCCGCGTGGTCGTAACGTAGTTATCGAGAAATCTTTCGGCTCTCCGCTAATCACCAAAGACGGTGTTACGGTGGCTAAAGAAGTTGAGCTCGAAAACAAATTCGAAAACATGGGCGCCCAGATGGTGAAAGAAGTGGCCAGTAAGACCAGTGATGACGCTGGTGATGGAACCACCACCGCTACCGTTCTTGCCCAAGCCATCTTCCGGGAAGGCGCCAAGATCGTCACGTCGGGTCAGAACCCGATGGAATTAAAGCGCGGCATCGACAAAGCCGTGGAAGCGGTCGTAGCCGAGCTGATGAAGCTCTCTAAGCCCGTTAAAGATCAAAAAGAGATTGCCCAAGTCGGAACCATCTCGGCCAACAACGATCCCACCATCGGAAAATTGATTTCCGAAGCGATGGCGAAGGTTGGAAAAGAAGGCGTCATCACCGTTGAAGAGTCCAAGACTGCCGAAACGACTCTCGAGGTCGTTGAAGGAATGCAGTTCGATCGTGGATACCTCTCTCCTTACTTCGTTACCAATGCGGAGACGATGGAGACCCAACTTGAAAATCCCTACATTCTTCTCAACGACAAAAAGATCTCCGGGATGAAGGACCTGCTACCTGTCTTGGAAAAGGTCGTTCAAGCGGGCCGTCCTTTGGTCATCATTGCTGAAGACGTCGAAGGCGAAGCTTTAGCAACTTTAGTCGTCAACAAACTTCGTGGCACGATTCAAGTCGCGGCTGTTAAGGCCCCGGGCTTTGGAGATCGTCGCAAAGATATGTTGAAAGACATCGCTATTTTGACCGGCGGAGAAGTTATCGCCGAAGAACTCGGTACTAAACTCGACAGCGCACGATTGGATTCTCTTGGCCAAGCCAAGAAAGTCACTATCGACAAGGACAACACGACTATTGTCGACGGACTTGGCGATAAGAAAGAGATCGACGCACGCGTAAAGCAGATCCGAGCTCAGATTGAAGAGACTTCGAGCGATTACGACAAAGAGAAGCTTCAAGAGCGTCTGGCGAAATTGGTAGGCGGAGTGGCCGTCATCAATGTCGGAGCTGCCACGGAAGTGGAAATGAAGGAAAAGAAGGCTCGTGTGGAAGACGCGTTGCATGCGACTCGCGCCGCCGTGGAAGAAGGAATTCTTCCTGGTGGTGGAACCGCCTACATTCGTGCTGCCGCAGCCCTGGAAAATCTAAAGTTGTCGGATGAACAGCAATTTGGCGCGAATATTATTCGTAGAGCTCTCGAAGAGCCTCTGCGACAAATCGCGCAAAACGCGGGTTACGAAGGTTCGATTGTGGTGGACAAGGTTCGCACCAATTCCACATCGAATTTCGGGTTTAACGCCTTGGCGGAGAAATACGAAGATCTCGTGGCGGCCGGTGTCATTGACCCGACGAAAGTCTCTCGCTGTGCCCTTCAAAATGCGGCCAGCATCGCTTCACTCATGTTAACCACCGAAGCGATGATTTCCGAAAAGCCAAAGGAAGATGAACCTGCCGGCGGCGGACACGGACATGGTGGCGGAATGGGCGGAATGCCCGGCATGGGAATGATGTAAGAGATTCCCCTTACTAAATTTACAGAGCCCCGATGCTGATGGCGTCGGGGCTTTTTTATTAAGGGCATTCGGCCTGAACGTTCGGAGAATTTTTTGCACCCTTAAAGACTCTCTAATGACGAGCCAGAGCGATAATGGAAAGGGTAAAAGCGGTCATGGACGAAATGAAACCGGTGATTAGCGTAATCGTACCGATATCACGTCTCCAGTTGTAGGGAACGGTAAGTACATCGCCGTCCATGAGTTTGGGAACATCTTTGCCCTGAGCGATAATATCCTCAAGATCGATCTCTATCAGATCTTTAACCCGTTTTCGGCGTACGGTGATCCCGTTAAGTTTGCTGTCATCGGTATAACCACCTGCATACAGGATCGCAAAAAGGACGTCGGTCCCTTCAGGCATGTAGTGGATGCCTTGAGTAGGAACCGCACCAAACATCAACACCCGCATCAAAAGTTTGCCTTCCTTTTGACCGTGAACGTATTCTCCTCCCCCACCGCCCAACGGACTGATAGTGCTAAATTCCTGGTTGAGAGATTCTGCTCTCACGAAATTAGTGGGGACGACGAATATAAGGATAAGAGTGAGGGCGATCGCCTTGTTAATTTTTTGCATCGGTATTGGGGTTAGAAGCAGTGCCCCTCTATTATACCGATCACGGGCAGTCGCACCAAAACTTATTTCAATGCTTTCCAATTATCGAGCAGGTGCGTTATAAGCCGCACCATTACACCTGCCCCATATTTCGCCGGATGGTAGTTAACATCCTTGCGATGATAAGCACTTCCGGCAATGTCACAGTGCACCCAGGGATACTTGGGATCCATAAAAAATTTCAAGAACGTTCCGCCCTTACTAGAGCCGGCTTCTCTAATTCCACTATTCTTGATGTCTGCGACAATGCTTTTGAGATCTTCTTCGTACTCCTCGAAAAGCGGAAGCTCCCAAACACGCTCTCCGGTAACTTCTGCTGACGATTTGATTCGAGAGAGCAATTCCGAGTGAGTTCCCATAATCCCACTAACTACGGTCCCCAAAGCATCCACGACTGCGCCCGTTAGTGTTGCAAAATCAATGATCGCTTCAGGCTCCAAGGATTGTGCATAATCGAGTGCATCGGCCAAGATGAGCCTTCCTTCCGCGTCGGTGTTAATGATTTCCACCGTCTTTCCGCTACGACTCCGAGCCACGTCACCTGGCTTTTGGGCCTTCCCATCGGGCATATTTTCACACGTGGCAATAATACCGACGACGTTCAGTGGAAGCTTCAGCTCAGAAACCGCTCTCATGATTCCCGCAACTGCTGCCGCTCCCATCATGTCGTACTTCATGTCTTCCATCCGAAGTGCCGGCTTCAGTGAAATACCGCCACTGTCGAAAGTGATTCCCTTTCCCACTAACACGATGGGGTTCGCCTTCTTTTTCGAACCTGAGTGTTCGAGAATGATAAACTTGGGTTCCTCTTCAGAGCCTTTGGCTACTCCAAGAAAAAGCCCCATCTTCTGCTTTTCAATCTCTTGTTGTCCCCATACCGTACACTTTAGCCCCACCTCTTTCGCCATCGTGGAGGCCTGTTTGGCGAATTCCGTCGGAGTCAAAAAGTTTCCGGGCCGATCGCCTAAGAAGCGCGCAAAAGATACCGCTTTGGCTAATACCTCCGCCGTTTTGACCGACCGCTCCAAAGCGGCCGACTTCATACCGGAAATGCGAAGTCCTTTGATCTCAAAAGGCTCTTTTTCCTCTTTCTTGAGCTCTTTATATTCGTAACCCGCGAGCCAATAGCCTTCACAAAAGGCCTGAAGATAGTCAGGCAAAGACTTATCGCTTACTTTCCCAAAAACTGAGTCTCCGACGAGTTCGATCGATGATAATCTTTCGCGCCGCTGCCCAAGTAAAGTGGCAGCGCCTGCTTGACGAGCAATTTCGGAAGTAAAACGCCTAGGAGCACCAAGTCCCAAAAGCATTACGTTCTCTTGGGCGGCGAAAGGATAGTAGCGAAGAAGACTCGTCTCGTTTTTCTTTCCGAAGAAGTGGCGAGACTTCTTGAGCTTATCCATTAGTGGCTCTAGCTCTTTTGCTTTCTTACCGACGTAAAGGGGGCCACTGGCCGAAGGTGATTTGTCCTTTTTTTCACTCTTATCATTTGCGACTAACGAAGCTTTGCTGTCGCCCTCACCTTGAAAAAAACCCAATACGGTGGCGTCGGCGGGACTAGAGCTAGAGGCTAATTCGATTTTTGGAAATTCCACAGGTCTCCCCTTCTGGGTAAAACCTTGTTTTAAAGGAATTTGCCGACAAAGACAACTTTACCTAAGGGGATTTCGCAACCTCCCTTCGAACAAGAAATCTTACTGCCTCTCATTTTTTGAAAGAGATGGTATCAGTAAAATGGAGTGGCCTATCGGCGATGGGGTATACGAACCGCGTCGAAAAGCGTTTGCAAAATACAGGGCATCCGTTTTGGACTCAAACGTCATTTGGAAAAGGTCTTTGTTTGCATCGATTTTCCAAAACACTACCGGATTACCAAATCTCTCTTGAATCCAAACCGCTTCAGGAGTGAGATCGGCCCTAGGCGTATGGCCGGTGGTCAACTTCAAATTCGTTCCGGCAAAATTCAATGCCTCTCCCAGAGTCGAATATTCCACAAATTTTAGCCCTTCGACTTGATCTGTCCAGCCCAAGACAAAGTGTCCATGACGCTCGGACAGAAAACCCATCAGGGCGGGGCTAGTCTGACCGGATTGCCACAGTAACCCACCCACAAAGACTTGGAGTCCCACAATCGCCAAAAGCAAAAACCATCGATCGCGCTCCGTGCGAAGAAAATGTCCTAATACGCCCTTGCTATTTTCCTTCTTCATTCCCCCCTTAACGGAGCAATCAAGGTGCCAGAATACACACGCCTGTTTTCCCTTTTTCTTTCAACGTACTGTTTAATCGTGCCCGCATTCTCAAAGCACTCGAGCCGTCTATCCCCAAAGCGCAGTCATTCCTTTCTGGCACCAGCCTTAACCTTCTAAGTTATTTTGGAACCAGCATACGAATACTTTAGCCTCAAAATAAATATAAAATTCCAGCTACTTGGATTGGGCAACCAAATACGGTTCCAAAGTGGACCCACAAGCGGCTTCGTTCTCCCTAGGGATATTTTGCGCTGCGCCAATCATAACATCCTAAAACTATTAAGATTTTCATAATTGTGAAGTCTGGCACTTTGATTGCAAACGGTAGGGTCGCAACGTAAGAGATTGACCCTTCGGCGAATCCCCTTCGCCAAGGCGAGTTCTTTTAAAATTGAGCGGAAGAGTGAATGGAGTGTCAACCTGTCCTTCCCATTTCCATTCACCCCCCAAAACCTGTTGCCGATGGTAGGCAATTCGTTCACTCTTCCCTCATTAACTCCCCCCTGATTTTGATACCTTAGAATCCATCTCCCGCTGTAAAATAAGACAACTTGAGCCTCCCTCTCTTTTCACGCCAACGCTTTTATTCCATCCTTTTTTGTCTCTTCCTGCTATGGGTCTGCCTTTTTGCCAAGGAGCGTCTCGAAAAGAAAAAGATCTCTTTGAGCCATCACCTTTCGACTATCAGCCGAGAGCAAGCCTCTCTCGAATTGGAATCGACAGAGCGTTTAAACCTAGGCTTTAAAACTTTGGTTTCGGGACTTTTATGGGTGCAGCTCCTACAGGACTCTAATACTTCGTCCATTCCTCAAGATGCTTTGAGTTGGGAGTTCACGCGTCTGAACGCTATCACTTCGCTGGATCCCAATTTCTCAATCGCATTCTCATACGGAGCTATTTTTCTTTCGGTATTTAAACGAGATCGGTTGGGAGCAAAAATCATCCTCGAAAAATGGATTCGCCAGCAGCCCAACTATTGGAGAGCGGAATATCTGTTAGGCTACCATCTCTACTATGAACTAGGGATGCTGAAGGAGGGCTCGAAACATTTGCTGAAAGCCGCTTCTCTACCGGGTTCGCCCGCTTGGCTAACGAGTTTGGGGATTCGCTTGGTCTCCGCGACCGGAAGTCTGGCGCAGGCGCTGCGAATGACCTGCGATCTTTTTCCCATTGTCCACTCCACAGAGGGAAAATATCGTCTCACAAAACGGGTCAGGAGCATCAACTACGCTCTCCAAAAAGCATCGTGGGAAGAGGCCCTGGTGAATTACCGATCGCAAAGTCACAAAGAGCCTCAACAAATCCAAGACCTGAAGCCTCTGCTTAAGAATCAACTGCGCGAAATTAGTTCGCTATTTACTTCTGAAACTGATGAAGAGCTCGTCCCGCTTCTGAAAGAGACCTTCCGGTTTAGATACGATCGCCAGAGTCGTTCCATCCAGAGCATCTCCAATCTTCACGATATCGACATCGACATAACCGGAATTCATATTCCCAAGGAGAAGTGAAATGAACGGCTATACGGACGCAATCTCAGTTACCGGTGTCACAAAGATATTTCATACGGGGATTATCAAACGAAAGTTAGCCGTTGAGGACCTCACCTTTGCCGTGGAAAAAGGACAAGTGGTGGGGCTTTTGGGAGCAAACGGCTCCGGAAAATCCACCACCATTAAGATGATATTGGGCTTTCTAAAACCAACCAGGGGAGAGATCCAAGTCTGCGGCCAGAGTTCAGAAGAGCGGCGCGCGCGATCTTTTATTGGTTACCTGCCTGAGAATCCTAAGTTCCAACGTTTTCTAACGGCGCACGATGTAATGCATTATTTCGGAAAACTTTTAGGAATGCATGGGGCGGATCTCGAAAAACGAGCCGCCTACCTCTTGGATTTGGTTGGCCTAAAACATGCCGCAAAAGAAAAGGTCCACGGTTTCAGTAAAGGAATGACCCAGCGTTTAGCACTAGCCCAGGCCCTTATTAATCAGCCACCGTTGCTAATCTTTGACGAGCCCATGAGCGGATTGGATCCTTTAGGAAGAAAAGAGATCCGAACTCTGATTATGCGTATTCACGATGAGATGCCAGAATCCACTCTTTTCTTCTCGACTCATATTTTGGCTGATATCGAGCAAGTATGTTCTTCCGTAATCTTACTTCGACACGGCAGACTTAAGCGTCAATGCACGCTGGACGACCTCATGTCCCGAAATGATCAACGCTTTGAGGTTATCGTTCGCAATATCGCGCCAGATTTAACAAAAAAATATTTGAACGTCCCGAACAGCCGGATGACTGCAGCAGGCATTCAGTTTACTCTAGAAGGAGCTGCTTCTTTAATTTCGAAGCTATCTGAAATAGAAAAGGATGGCGCTGACGTCGTCGCCATCAACTCGCAGAGAAAGAGTCTCGAGGACGAGCTTTTTGGGGACAATCCAGTCACTCCGTCAGGCCAAACTTCCCTGACAAGCGAGGCACTATAAATGAACCTTAACATTATTCGCATTGCTTGGATCGCAGTTCGGGAGCTCCTTCACGAGCGGGTTTTCTATATTCTTCTTTGTTTCGCCTGCCTAGCCCTTGGAATGAGTCTGGTTGTCGGCCAGATGACCTACTTGGAGCAGTACAAACTAACCGTGGACTTCATGCTGTCGGCCGGAGAGATTTCCCTGGTGCTATTTTCGATATTCGCCGGCATCAGCCTATTCCAGCGGGAGTTAACCATGGGGTCGGTCTCCATGACTTTGGCAAAACCCATTACCCGCACCACCTTTCTGCTCGGTAAATTCTTGGGCCAGTGTCTCGTCCAGCTGGTCATGGCGGCGGGAATGTTCCTCATTGTCGTGTGTCTTACTAGTATGTTTCGCCACCCCGACATTCTCTCGATCGCAGAAACTTTCTGGTTAATCTCATTGGAGTCGATCGTTCTAACGGCGATTTGCTACTTTTTTGCCGTTAACTCCGGAGCTATCATTACCGCTGTCATTAGCTTATGCTTGTTTTCGGTGGGACATATGAGTGAAACCATTTCGCAAAATGGGGTTAAAGGCTCTTCGAGTTTCGCGCTTTGGAAGATCGTAAAAAATATCATCCCCGACCTTGAAGTTTTTAACGCAAAGTCTCTGGCGTCTTACGGCGTGACTTTGTCCCATGCTGAACTTTTGTGGGCGCTGCTTTATTGCCTAGTTTGCATGACTTTTTTTCTCGTAATGGCGGCCATCACTTTCAACGCCAAGGATATTCCCACGTGACAAACTGGCTTGAAGTTTTTGCCTACCCTTCTTTTGGAATTCCTTTCGTTATTGTTCTGGGGCTCATCTGGGGAAGTTTTTTCAATGTTTGCATCGTACGTCTTCCTGAGGACAAAAGTCTCATTCCAGGTTCCCGATGTCCCAAGTGCCTAAAACCAATCCCATGGTATCTCAATATTCCAGTGTTAGGTTATCTTGCCCTGTTGGGAAAGTGCCGAGCCTGCAAAGCTTCGATTTCCATCCAATACCCTTTGGTCGAACTGGCCACCGCCGCCCTTTATCTTTGGATTTATCTACAGTTCGGGATGGGAATCCAATTCCTAAGTTACTCCATTTTTCTGTCGCTGCTTTTGGTTATTTCGGTGATCGATCTATACCATCAAATCATTCCCGACGAGTTGAGCCTTCCTGGGATTGTAATCGGCTTTGTGTTTGCTTTGCTCACGAAGGACCTTACTTGGAAGGACTCTCTAATGGGGATCCTTTTTGGAGGGGGAATTTTTTTGGGAATAGCTCTGCTCTACGAGCGACTTGCCCACCGCGAGGGACTGGGGGGCGGCGACGTTAAGTTACTTGCGATGATAGGAGCTTGGCTTGGAATCAAAAGCCTCTTACCCGTGATTATTGTATCGAGTGCTTTGGGCTCAATCGTGGGGTTATCCATCATGGCCCTACAGCGCAAGAGCTTTAAGAGCGCTATTCCGTTCGGTCCCTTTCTAGCCATGGGAGGGGTCGCTTATCTTTTTTGGGGCAAACTTATCTTGGATACGGTCTTTGCGCCTATTCCATAGCCGTTCCTGTGTTAGACTCTGGACTATAAGAGATTGGAGAATCGTCATGAGTAACTCTGTCCCTCTTGTCACTCCCGCAGCAGCATCGACGGCCTGGAACAAATGTAACGTCTGCAAGAAAGAGATTCCTCACGGAGGAAAGTACTACAAATGCTCGGTATCCACGTGCAACCGGACCCGATTCCAGCTCATTTTCTGTAGCGTCGACTGTTGGGATGCCCACGTCCCCGGACAAAATCATCGCAGCGCCTATTGCACCGAGCAGAAAGCGCCCCCCCTCGGAAAATAACCCCCTGGTTCGGCTAGAAAGCCCCGCTTCTTGGTCCCAATACTCAGTTTCTGTTGTCTTTTCTGCATTTTAAATTCTTGCCACGTCAACGCAAGTCAGGCATATAACTTGGATTTTGATTCAAGCACTTAGGCATCATCCGCGTTCGCGTCAGTTTCGCGCCAATTTAGCGCAGTCGTCGCGGTAGTTGCCAGGGGAATTCTCGGAGGACTGGCGATGGCACTGATTTTAATATTCGGCATTTCGTTATTGGGGCTGGTTGCGGCCTTTTATCTAGCAACTTCGGTACTGAAACAAGATACCGGCACCAAAGAGATGCAACGGATATCAAACGCTATTAAGGAAGGGGCTGAAGCATTCTTAAAGCGCATGAACAAGACGATCGCAATTCTAAGCATCGTAGTCGCAGCCCTCCTTTTTCTCTTCTACGCTAAGTTCAAAGACCCAGACATTGCGGGGCGAGTCACGTTGGGTTTCCTGTTAGGAGCTCTCTCTTCCGCACTTGCCGGATTTATCGGAATGTTCGTCTCTATCCGTACCAATATTCGAACGGCGGCAGCGTCTAGGACCAGTCTCAACGCTGCTCTACAAATCGCCCTTCGCGGAGGTGCCGTCTCCGGCCTTGCGGTAGTCGCGATGAGTCTTTTGGGAGTCGCGGGCCTGTTCGTTCTGTTTGGCGGACGATGGGGATCCGATGCGGGAACTCTTGCTCACGTTGCGTTACAGGTGGTGGGTTACGGCTTTGGAGCCAGTTTCGTCGCCCTCTTTGCTCAGTTGGGTGGCGGAATTTACACGAAAGCCGCCGACGTGGGAGCCGATTTGGTGGGTAAAGTGGAAGCGGGCATCCCCGAGGATGACCCACGAAATCCCGCCGTCATTGCCGACCTCGTCGGTGATAACGTCGGAGACTGCGCCGGTCGCGGTGCCGATCTATTTGAGTCCACCGCCGCGGAGAACGTGGGGGCGATGGTATTGGGAGCTTTTTTGGCTCAGAAAAATCCCGTCATCGGAGTGGGCGTTGTTTTCTTCCCACTAGTGGCGCGATCGTTTGGAATTATCGCAAGTCTCATCGGAATCTTTTTCGTTAAAATGAAAAACGAATCCGATGACCCCATGAAAGCCCTAAACCGGGGCTACCTTGTCACCACGATACTAGCCTGTATTGGCTTCTGGGGAGCCGTGGAGTGGCTGATGCCTTTTGAAGGACGCTACTGGTACTTAGCTAGTGGAATCGTCGGAGTGGTGACCAGCTTCGTCTTTGTTTGGATTACCCAGTATTACACCGAGTACCGCTATCGCCCGGTGCGATCGATCGCGGAAGCCTGTTTAACGGGACCAGCAACGAATATCATCACCGGATTCGCGGTCGGACTCGAATGCACCGCAGCCCCTGTGATCGTCATCTCTCTTGCCATCTACATCTCTTATACTCTTGGAGAGCATGCGCTTCCAGGCGGAGGCCTGTTCGGTACCGCCGTGGCGACCATGGGAATGTTATCGACTGCCGCCTACATCTTGGCGATGGACACTTTTGGACCCATCACCGATAACGCCGGCGGAATTATCGAAATGTCCGGCCAACCCGAGGATGTTCGCAAACGTACCGATCGTCTAGATAGCGTGGGAAACACCACCAAAGCGCTAACCAAGGGGTATGCGATAGGCAGTGCAGCGCTAGCGGCGTTCCTGCTTTTCTCGGCCTACATGGACGAAGTCACCGTTCTCCTCGGCCGTGAGTTTCGTACCGTCGACTTAGCAAAAGTCCCGGTGTTTATTGCGGGGTTACTAGGAGCCGGCCTGGTCTTTTTGTTTTCAGCATTTGCTATTAAGGCCGTTGGAAAAGTTGCTCAATTTATCATCGTGGAGGTCCGTCGACAGTTCCGAGAGAATCCTGGCATCATGGCTGGAACTTCTCAACCTGACTACGGCAAGTGTGTCGACATCGTGACCATAGGATCCTTGAAGGCCATGGTTCTGCCCGGGGTTCTTGCTGTGTGCGTCCCTGTCGCGGTTGGACTTCTTTTCAAGCATGCGGGTCCTCCCGGATCGGGAATTGGTGCGGAAGCCGTCGCTGCTCTTTTGATGGTAGGAACTATCACCGGAATTTTGATGGCAACCCTGCTGAATAACTCCGGAGGAGCCTGGGATAATGCCAAGAAGTATATCGAAACGGGTGTTCACGGAGGCAAACGATCCGAAGCCCACAAAGCTGCAGTCGTCGGAGATACCGTGGGAGATCCTTTCAAGGATACGGCCGGCCCGTCGTTGCACGTTCTTATTAAGCTACTCTCTACCATCACGCTACTAATGGCTCCGCTTTTCATTTAGCGAGAGTAAACGGAAAGTGACACGGTAGTAGAGAGTCGAATTACCTTCTAATTTCGACTCTCTACTTTCTACTCTCTAAATTTCGCTTAAGCGAAATTTTGGTGCTATCCTAGGAAGTAAGCTCCGGTTAGAGTAGCCCTCAGCACCTCGCTCGTACATCGGCAATCCATTGTCGTAATAGGCTACTTCCGTAAGAGCTCTTCGCCAAAGAAGGAGATATCGATGGTTACCAGTTTCGGAGAACTTTTTCTAAAGGGCGGGTGGGTGATGTATCCGCTGGCTCTTTTTTCCATCCTCAGTTTGGCGGTGGTTTTGGAACGTACCTACGTATTCCTAACGCTACGTCCCAAGCTGAGTCGCCTTAGTGAGAAGATCTTAGGTTCCTTACGCGCTGGAGACATCGCAGCCGCAAAACAGTTGTGTCACTCCGAATCACCCTATTTGGCGGAAATCTTTCTCTCCACCATGGATACTCGTCGTTCCAAAGAGAATGCCGAACGAGTCACAGACAGAAACCGCGCTAGACTAGTTAACTATCTCAAACGCAATCTCTGGATTTTAGGAACTATCGGAAGCGCGAGCCCCTTCGTGGGGCTTCTGGGCACTGTCATGGGAATTGTCCGAGCGTTCCATTCCATGGCAGAAAAGGGTGCCGGCGGATTTAACGTGGTTGCCGCAGGAATTTCGGAGGCACTGATCGCCACCGCCGCAGGCCTCATCGTCGCTATTATTGCGCTCATCACCTATAACATTTTTGTGACCGCCGCTAATCAGACTTTGGTGGGAATGAAGCTGACGCTAGATGAGCTTCTGGACGCAACCTTCGACAAAACTCTCGCCGTGGCGCAATAGGAGACCCTCTTTATGTCGATGCGATTTGATGACAACGCGGATGATGCGATCGTAGCCGAGATCAATATCACCCCTCTTACCGACGTCGCATTGGTGCTACTCATCATTTTCATGATCTCAAGCACCGCAATGATGGAGAGCGGACTTCAGGTAAAACTCCCTAGTAGCAAATCTACTTCAGTTTCGGCAGCGCAAAAGGGGAAACCCATCTATGTGACTATCGCCAAAGACGGCAATATCGCCATTAACGACAAAGTCTCTAACGAAGAGAATCTGGCGGCGACTCTAAAAGAAGTAGTAGCGCAGAGCGCTGACAAAACGGTAATCATCAGAGGCGATGAATCGATCTTTCTTGGAAAAGCGGTCAAGATTATGGACGCCGCCCGAACTGCCGGGGCAGAAAAGATCGCTATCGCTACCCAACCGGGCGGAAAAAGTCCTTAGTTTTGCTCCTCTAATCAAACGGAATATAGCTCGAATAAGGCATTAAAATGCGCGCCAGTTGCTTTGCTTTATACGGGCCGGCCTTGCGCACCAGTTTTCTGATGTTGGCATCTTCGAGGTCTTCGCGGCTTTCTAAGCTCCGGTAGATCGCAAGCGCCTGCCGCCGCTCTCCCAAGAGATCATGGGCACGCGCCAAAAAAATTCCGATCTCAAAGTACTCAGGCGGAAGTGCCGAAAGCCCTTTCTCATTCGCTTTCTTTTCAATGAAACTCATAGCCTCCGCAAGAATTCTCTTTCCTGTCTCGTAATCCCCCTGTTTCAAGCGGATAACAGCCGAAACCGACGCCGCTTCAGGAACCATTTCGTCTTTTAGTACCTCATCTAAATAGGTAACCGCCTTTTCGAGATTCCCATCGAAAGCAGCAACAAACGAGAGAATATAGGCCTCTTTAGCGTGAAGGCGAGCTTCGTTCTGGAAGCGATACGCGGGTAAAGAGCCCCCCGTTCTCGAGGTACTTCCCGCAAAGAGCGCTCCTAAATCGTATTCAAAATAATCGTGGACGTGAATAGGGGCGTCTCCTTCGGCGAGATAGGCTTTCATAGCCACAGGATCAATGAGAACACTCTGAATGTTATAAACTTGTGACACCGTCCGATTAATAATCTTCTCTTCTCCCCAATAAGGATCGAAGTGGTCACTCAGACATTTTACGCCCATAGCGGCGGTCATTTTGCCTTTGCAGTTTCGGACCAACGATTCCAGTCTTTCTTTGCGGAAATAGTTGTCCCAATTCATCCGCATGGTTGTAGCGAACTCTCCGAGCTTGCATTCGCTCGTCTGGTAGAAATTGCTGTGGGCAAGCACGGGATCTTCAGCCGTCAAGCGACGGACTCCGGTATTTCGGGGCGTTTTTTCAACGATGACCGCTTGCCGCGATTTTCCATCTGTCATCACAAACGCCCAAGAGGATGTCACTTGGGCGCTTCGCACCATTTCGATAGCGCTATCGAGGGTTCTCGCATTCTCTAAAACGTTTTCAGCAATGAGAAAAGGGAGCATCCCGTTTAGATTCGAAGCCGAACAATAGTGCTGATGTAGAGCCACAGAAATCTGGGCTTCGTTGATGCCCGTGATACCTCCTATGGGAACGCCTGCCGTGGTAAAACCAATGTAACGCAGCCCTTTGGTAGGTTCGGTCACCTGAATTACCGGATAGCGGTCCCAATAACCAACACCGGGAAAGTCGAGATTTCTCCCATAAAAAAAGTTTTCGCCTGCCTGGACAAAACTGGTGCATCCAAAACGAGGAGGTTCAATAACGTCTATAATCGCACTCAGTCGAAACCGACTCGCGTAGATCTCAAGCAGTGGAAGAAGATCGGGCAAAACCAGACTCAGCATCAAATCTTCAAACTTCTGACCGCTAGCGTCAGCGACTCCTCTGAGTCTTTCATGAACGTTAACAGGGACCTTGGATTTCAATTTGTTCACGAGCACTGGGTCAATCAGGCGTGTGACCGCTCGATAGGCGACCGATTCTATCCACCCCTGCGGCGATTGATTCAACATCCGCCGCCAGAAATCGTAATAGAACTTGGCCATGCCGTTAGCCAAAAAAGGCTGGGTCTGTTCCGCGTGGCTCCGGCCCATTTCATAATCGCTGCCCTTGACTCGAATTACCGCGGCCGCTTGCGAGGGATAAGGGTGCCCCTTGAGAAAGGTATACATTCACTGAAAACTTTTATAAATTTGTTAGACTGTGTCAACCTGCCGTCGTGCTCTTGCCGAAGCTTTTCGTCACTTTATTCATCGACCTGGCATATTTATTGTGATCCAACTGCCGGGCCTCTTACTTTCTCTCTACGAGAAGCTGTTCATGGCTAATGTCGACTCGCTCCCGTTTAAAGAAGGGCTTGCGATCATCGTCCCCTATTTTGCTATCTCAGTCATATTCACTATGCTTATTGCGGCAATGACTTTCGCTGTAGTGGAGGATGCTCGATCAGGGCGAAAGATCTCTTTAGGGGAGTCTATCACTCGAGTGTGGCGCAGGATGGCACTTTTACTTGCCGCGTCGCTCATCAGCAGCATCGTCGTTCTTTTGGGATTTGCCGCCTATTATCTGCCTGGAATCATTATTATGGGGCTGTACCTCTATCTTCCCCAACTCATTATGGAGCGAGAACAAGGAGAGGAATCTTCCCGACGGCCTTTGATGGTCTACTTTAATCGCTCATGGCGACTAGCGCGCCGGAATATTTTGGGAACGGCGTGCTTGGTTATCGCAACCATTGTGGTTACTCTTATAGTGTATTTCGCGGATGATGGACTAATTGCCGTTTGCAGCCGCCTTTTTCCTCAGCTCTCAGCTGAAACCAATGCGCCGCCGACGTGGTTAGTGGGATCCGCTGAGATAGTTCAGGCGATACTGAACCTAGCGGGAGAAGCGTTGGCGGATCTGTGGGTCTGCTGCTACTTTCTTCACATTACTCAGGAAGGCGTCACTCAATGAAGGCTATTGCTGACCGTTTAGAAAAATTACTAGAAGGCTCCTCTTATTGGACCGAGGCCCGTTACCACCGACGAAAGAGTCAACTCCTCCAGGTCCAAAAGGGACTTGTGAAGCAAGTCAAATCATCCATAAGTGCGGGCGTTGGCATTCGCGTTCTGGTCGACGGAGCGTGGGGCTTCTCCTCTACTTCCGACTTGAGCGTGAAGTCTCTGGAGAAGGCACTCAAGCAAGCTATCGATTGTGCCAAATCGATAAGTGGCCTAAAAAAAGCCACTGTCAAAGCACTCCCGAAGGTAGCTCTCGCCCGAGGAGAATTTTCTCTGCCCGGTTACGAAGCACTGGACAAAATGACGCTGGAACAGAAGCTAGGGGCTATTTTGAAAGCGGAATCGGATACTCGCAAGCGTTCGGCCGCCGTCCAAACCGCCAATTGCGGTTACAACGAAATGTTCGAAGACAAAATCGTGGTCACGACAGACGGTGCGAAGGCCATCTCCCGCTTGGCCCGCAATGAATTTAAGATTTCAGCGGTGGCGGGAGGAGCTGGCGACATGGCGGAGGGACGACACAGTGTCGGGCGCACGGGAACTTGGGAATGCCTTTTCGATCAGGAAACCATAGAAGAGATGTCTGACGACGCCGCAAAACTAGCCGTCGATCTTTTGAAGGCTCCAAGAATTCCTGGAGGGCTATCGACGCTCATTCTGTCTCCAGCCATGGTCGGTCTTTTATCTCACGAAGCCATTGGCCATACGGTAGAGGCTGACTTTGTGCTTTCTGGATCAGTTGCGGCCGGAAAATTAGGAAAACAGGTAGCAAGCCCACTAGTGACGCTCTTTGACAGCGGAGTGGTGGCAGCCAGCAAAGAAGCAGGAGGAGCGCTCCTTGTTGACGATGAAGGCATACAGACTCAAGCCACGACAATCATCAAAGATGGGGTATTAAACTCCTATCTTCATAACCGCGAGTCTGCCGCTCTTTATGGGGTCGAGCCCACGGGCAACGCTCGTGCGTGGCTTTACCAGGACGAACCGCTCATTCGAATGAGAAACACCTTTATTGCACCCGGGACACAAAGCATTGATGAAATCATTTCTCAAACTAAGGACGGATACCTTGTCGATTGCCCGCTCGGAGGACAAGCGGATGCCACCGGAGAGTTTATGTTTGGGGCACAGAAAGTCACCAAGATTGAAAATGGAAAGCTCACCAAACTCTATCGCGGGGCCACCATTTCCGGACAGGCTTTTGAAGTGCTCTCGACGGTGGATGCCGTAAGCCGCGAGTTTAAAATGGATTTGGGTTCTGGTTACTGCGGAAAGGGACAGCCCGCCAAAGTGGATGCCGGGGGCCCCTTCTTACGCTGCAAAGCGGTAATTGGAGGAATACAAAGCTGATGGAACGTCTAAAGAAAGAACGACTGAACCTAGAAGCCGCAGCCTCAAAACTTCTCTCAGCTTCGTTAAAAGCGGGAGCGGAAGTGGCGGAAGTTTGTGCCACCTACGGAGTTCACACCAAGATTGCGCTTGAAAAGCAGGACTTCCACTTAGCCTCCTCGGACGATGGTTATAATCTGGGTTTGCGTGTACTCGTGAAGGGCAAACAAGGCTTTTCTTCCGCAAATTCCATAGAAGCTTCCGACCTGAAAGAGGTCGCAACGAAAGCAATAGAGATCTCTCGTTTCTCTCCTGAAAATCCTTACAACACCATTGGCCCCTCGGAAAATATTTCTAAAGAAGCTCCTACCAGCCTTTGGGATGATGCCCTCTTTGACCTCTCCTTGCAGACCCAGAAGGATTGGACCAAAGTGATGGCGGACGAAGGAACTAAAGATCCTAAATTTCGTTTGAATGACGGAGCGGTTTCGATCTCAGCAAGCCTTTATCTCATCCTAAACTCACATGGCACGCGCAAGATGGAAAAAGAGACTGACCTCAGCTGGAGCGTCATGGGGATGGCAGTGGAAGGCGATAACATCACCAGCTTCGATTACTTCTCGCAGCTCCTGCGAACTGCTGCAGGAGCTCCCGATAAGATCTCCGCATCCACTAAGAAGTTTCGCGATTTTATTATTTCCACGCTTAGAGTAGGGCCCACCAAAAGTTACAAAGGTTTCGTCGCCTTTTCCCCTCGAGCCGTGTTGGACATTTTGGTTTCCGGTTTAACCAGTCATCTTAACGGACGAAGTGTCGTCGAGGGAACGTCTCGCTGGAAAAAAGAAGATTTAGGCAAGACGCCTTTCAACACCACCTTTACCCTTCGAGATCTTCCTTGGCAGACCGATAGATTCGGCTGCTCGGTATTCGATCGAGAAGGTACGCCGACTGCGAACCGTGTCATTATCGAAAAGGGTTCCGTAAAAGCATTCTTCTTAGACCATTATGCGGCGAAAGGCCTAGGCACTCCGTCCACGGGACATGCGGTGGGGGGGCCTTCGGCCATTCCCTCCGTGGGGCCGCATTGCCTCTGTGTCGACGGAGGATCTGAGCCGCTGATGGCGATTACTCGTAAGGTTAATCAGTCGCAAAAGGAATTCTTGCTGGTACACCGTTTTTCAGGCCAAGTCGATCCCATTACCGGAGACTTCTCAGGAGTTGCCAAGGGGGGAGAGTGGTGGGTCTCAGGGGAGCGTGCTTACTTTGTTTCAGAAACTCTTATCTCGGGAAATATTTTTGATGTTTTAGGGACTCAACTCTACGCGCTTTCGAAAGAGACGGAAGTGGTCGATTCTCACGGCGAGAGTCCGACCCTCTTTGCCGACGGAGTTTCGGTGACGTCGCAAGGAAGTAAGCACTAATGAATCCGGCCACTCGAGATTCCCTCGCCACTCCCTCCTCACCTGGCTCGCAATTAGTTGCGAATGAGAACGCTAGCATTCTGACACTGGTGAATACCAATTTCGTCTCTATTCCCGTCAGCTACAACGTTGGCGAGGCCATCCGCCACGTCCGGCGTATTGCTAGTCGAGGAGAGATATTTTATCTCTATGTCGTCGATGAAAAAGAGAGATTACTGGGCGTCGTTTCCATTCGTAATCTTCTTATCGCTAACGATGAAGAGCTGCTGCAATCGTTGCTATCTCGTAACGTCGTTTTTCTATCGGATCAAACGATCATTCGCGACGTTTATCGAATGTTTTCAGAGTCGCATTTTCTAAGTCTCCCCGTAGTCAATGAAGAGGGAAAGATCAAAGGGGTGCTTCACGCTCACGAATTAATGGGTGAAAGTGAACGTGCCGCCGATACGCTTTTCGAAGAGCGATCCCGCGGCCAGCTTTTTGAGCTTCTAGGAATTAAAGGAGAAGAAGGCAAAAGTACGTTTGCGATCGCCAAGGGTAGATTACCCTGGCTTATGATCAACATACTGGGGGGAACCCTTTCCGCGTTCCTTATCCACTATTTTGGAGGGCGTCTTAAAGAAGCCGTGCTGTTTTTGGCGTTCGTTCCCATTCTTCTTATCATTAGCGAGAGTGTCGGAATGCAAGCGGCCTCCGTGGCGATCGGCATTTTAAATCGCGCTGGAGGCTCTGCTTTTGGCCGCTTTTTCGGCAAAGAGATTGGAGTTGCCGCCTGTCTGGGCACGGCATGCGCATTAGGAATCTCAGCGGTAGTCTTTGTCTGGCTGGGGCACCTTAGCTTTTCCATCGCCATTGGCCTAACGGTGTTCGTTAGCACGATAGGCGTATCGACCCTGGGAAGCCTTATCCCCTACTTCATTCACAAATTTCGACTGGATCCCAGCGTCTCAGCGGGACCAGTCCTTCTTGCCGTTTCCGACTTCTTCACCCTTCTCTTCTATTTGGGCATCTCACTTTGGGTCGTCGGATAGGGATCCCTGGTTAACTTATATCCATTCGTAATCATTAACAAATAACACAATTTAACGCCATGCGTTTTTTCCCTTGCGTTACCCTTCGTATTTCGTTAAACATTGCCCTCGTTTTGACGCACCGTATCTAACGATTTCGTCTTGAGCGAGTGATCGCCGGACAAAAAGTTTACGTTCCCCCCAGGGAACGTAAGCCCCCAACCCATGTAAGGGGCGATTCTGCTAAAACAGGATCGCCCCTTTATTTTTGTTGTCTCCAAAACCCGTCTTGAGGGTTTTATCGACGATAGAATTTAGTGAAAAAATAAATTTAATTTTCCCTTGCCATCCAAAAACCCCCCATGTACTTACTCTGACGCTGACTGATTAACGCGAAGCAGAACAGCGAGAAGAGTCAGAAAAATTTTGATATGTAAGATACTTGCGGCCCCTTCCCAAGGGACCGTAAGCCCCCAACCCATGTAAGGGCCGATCCTCGAAAGAGGATCGGCCCTTAGTTTTTTTCCCAGCGTTCCGATGAAGGGCGGTTAACGGCGCTCCCAAAAATCCTCCCCCTCCCCCAGAGACCCGCTTTCCTGATTTTTCGCGCTATTGCTTGAAGTTTGCCCCCCCGGTGGATACAAAAGTTGCCTATGTTCGAGAATCTCACAGATAAATTACTGCATACGCTACGTTCTCTTAGTGGAAAAACCCGTCTTACCGAAGAAATCTTAGATGAGGTTTGCAGAGAGTTACGCACCAACCTTCTTGAAGCCGACGTCAACGTGAAGGTGGTAAAAGATTTCATTGAAACGGTTCGCGCCAAAGCGACCAGCCAAGAGATCCAAAGAAGCTTAACGCCGGAACAGCACTTTATTCGCATCGTTTATAACGAGCTCTCCCAAATGATGGGAGGAAAAGCCGTACCCCTTAATCTAAATACCCGCCCTCCGGCCGTCATCATGGTCGCGGGCCTTCAGGGAAGTGGAAAGACAACCTCCCTCATCAAACTGGCGAAATATTTAAAGGACACTCAAAAGAAGCGTGTGATGGTGGCTTCACTAGATATTTACCGGCCCGCCGCCATCGAACAGCTGCAGATCCTTGCACAAAGTCTAGAGATCGACAATTTTGAGAGTCCCGTTCTTGATTCCACCCGAGACCGAGCCTTGCTCGCGAAGGAAGAGGCTATTCGCCAGAACGAAGAGGTTCTTCTCGTTGATACGGCGGGCCGCTTGCACGTCGACGAAGCGATGATGGAGGAGATTCAAGATCTAGCCGATTTTTTCGAACCTTCGGAACTTCTCTTGGTCGTGGATGCCATGACGGGACAGGACGCGGTCCAAATCGCTAGCTCCTTTCAAGAGCGCATTCCCCTCACGGGTTTAGTGCTTACCAAGCTCGACGGAGATAGCCGAGGAGGAGCTGCTTTATCGGTCCGAGCGGTAACGGGCTGTCCCATTAAATTTGTGGGAACGGGCGAAAAACCTTCCGATCTTGAAGTTTTTCATCCGGACCGGCTCGCGTCCCGCATTTTAGATATGGGCGACCTTCTCTCTCTGGCGGAGAAGGCCCAAAGTACGTTGGATCCGGAGCAGACGCTCAAACTGGCTAAGAAAGTTAAAAAGAATGACTTCACCTTGGCCGATTTCTACTTGCATCTGCAGCAGATAAAAAAGATGGGTTCTTTTGAGAACTTACTTAAGTTTCTTCCTGGGATGGGGCAGATGTCGAAGCAGTTCCAACAGATGACTCCGCCGGATACCGAATTGAAAAAGATTGAGGCTATCATCCTTTCGATGACACCCACGGAAAGAGTCGACCACAATATCCTAGATGGAAGCCGACGGCGCCGCATTGCCTCTGGCAGCGGCACCAAGGTGGAAGACGTGAATCGCCTGGTAAAACAGTTCTTGGAAGCTCGTAAGATGATGACGCGACTTACAAAATCCGCTATGGGAAAACGTAAGGGGATGTGGTAGTTAGTCTTTGTCTCAATGGATCGATTTTGAAGTTTTTGTCTCGGGTTTGCATTCGATTTTGGAGTTTTTGTAATGAGGAGGCGCTAAAGCATGGCTACGGTAATTAGGTTTGCGAGGCACGGAACGAAGAAGAAGCCTTTCTTTCGTATCGTCGTTCAGGATCATCATTCCCCTCGCGATGGAAAGTTTATTGAAAAGTTGGGGACTTTCGATCCCGTAAAAGGATTGGGATCTCTAGTGGTATCTCGCGAACGAATTCAGTATTGGATGAGTGCCGGGGCCCAACTATCCGACTCGGTTAAGAATCGCCTTAAATTAAAATTTAAGGAATGGGAGAGCGGTGCAACACCTGCCACTCCCGCATCCAGTTCTGAAGTAGCGGCTCCCAAAAAGAAAGTCGCCGATAAGAAGAAATCGGCTGCTCCAAAAGAGGCCTGAACACAGCATTTTTTAAATGATCATCGGGGTCCGAGTAGACTTACCAGTCCGGTCGAACCCAACGAGTCAGTAAGGAGGAGACAGTGGAAGAACTCAGAAACCTAGTGGAAGTGATGGCAAAGGCTCTCGTAGATTTCCCTGATAGAGTGACGGTGGCGGAAGTGGAAGGCGAGCAGACAACCGTAATTGAACTCAAAGTCGCCAAAGAAGACCTCGGAAAGATCATCGGCAAAGAGGGTCGCACCGCACGTTCGCTGCGAACCATTTTAGCCGCTGTCTCCACCAAGTTGAGAAAACGGTCCGTACTAGAAATTTTGGAATAGCCGGTGGTCTGCCTGTCTCGATCCCGATGGCTCTTATGAAGTGGATAGAGTTAGGCAAAATCATTAAGCCGCATGGCTTTAAAGGTGCGTTCGTGGTTAACGCGCTAAGCGGCCAAGATTCCGCTTTAGCTTACGTCAAAGAGATCTTGATAGGTCCCCAACCCGAATCTGCTCCCTCTTACGAAATTACCGAGTCCGCATGGATGCCGCGCGGCTGGAAAATCGTCGTAAAGGGAATTTCGTCCGATACCACAGTCAACGAACTCCGAGGTGCCTCCGTGTTCACGGAACGCACCGCCCTCAAGAAAACTCAAAAAGGCGAATATTACGTCTCAGATCTCATCGGAGCCGAGGTCCATGATGAGAATGGGAAAAAAATTGGAGTCTTTTCAGGGTCGGAACCGCTGCCCGGTAACCGCGATCGATGGTGGATAACGTTAGAGTCCGGTCAATCGCTCGCCGTTCCTGCATCAAAACAATATGTGGCGAAGGTAGACGTAAAAGAAGGCGTCATCCATCTTCAAAACTTAGGAAAGCTTTCCAATGGCTGACCGCATCCACTTCCACTTTGTAACCCTGTTTCCACAGACGATCGAAACATGGCTAACCACAAGCATAATGGGAAGAGCCGCCCGAGCGGGCCTCTTTGACTATTCCCTAATCCAGCTTCGTGACTATGCCCATAATAAGCACCGCAGTGTAGACGATACGACTTACGGAGGAGGCGGCGGAATGGTCCTCAGTGTAGAGCCCTTAGCGGAAGCGGTTGAAGCGCTCTTCAGTCAGTGGGGTAAGGAAAAGTGTGAAGTGATCTATTTTTCCCCTGTGGGTGCGCGCCTCTCACAGACCCTCCTCGAATCTTGCTACGCGCGCCCCAAGAATCATCTCATCTTAGTTTGTGGCCACTATGAAGGGGTGGACGAAAGATTTATCGAAGGATGGGTGGATCAACAGATCTCTTTGGGAGACTTCGTCATCACGGGCGGCGAGATCGCGGCCCTGGCCTTCTGTGATGCCTTGGTAAGACAGATGGACGGCGCGCTGGGTGCTGAAACAGGAGCCGTGAATGAGTCCTTTCGTCTGCGTTCCGGGAGATCTCGTTTACTCGAATATCCGCAATACACTAAGCCAGCAGAGTTCCGTGGCCGCAACGTGCCCGAAGTGCTGCTGAGCGGAGATCATCAAAAAATAGACGCATGGCGGCAACAGATGTCACTTTCGCGCACCCAACAGATGCGGCCTGATCTATTGATTGCACTCGATAAAATTCCTGTCGAGTCGTGATCGTTTTGACAAAGTCCTTGCCCACGAGTTAGCGTTTTCCAACAATGAACAATTTATTCTCATCGCTTAAGATTATCGACTTTGATCACGTGGAATTCGCCGTTTCTGATTTGGACAAGGCTTCCGAACTTTACTTGCGCTTCGGATTCGAGAGAGCGGGAACTCGTCAGATCTTAGAACGCCAATTGAGATCTTATTTATTCGTTCAAAATAATATTCGGGTTCTTTTGAGTCAAAGCGAAGATCCCAAAGATCCGGTGGCGCGCTTCGTAAGCGCCCATGGAGACGGTGTCATTAGTCTGGCGCTGCGATGTGAAGACGCTATTGCAACTTTTGAACAAACGGTCAATCGGGGAGCTGAAGTTGCCGAGTCTCCCAAGTCGTTCACGAAGGATTTTGGTTCAGTCGAACAGGCCGCAATCAAGACCTTTGGGGATGTTCGTCACGTCTTTGTCTCAAGAAAAGGAAACCTATTCGCTGAAGGTTTCGAAGAACCTCTGCGAGCTCAGAATCGCGGTTTCGGATTAGAGCGAGTGGATCATGTCACGGTTAACGTAGAAGCTGGCCAGATGAACCGCTGGGCAGAGTACTATGAAAAAGTCTTCGGTCTCAAAAACACGCGCTTTTTCGATATTCACACTGAAAGAACGGGGCTTTATTCCAAAGTAATGCAAAGCCCCGATGGCATCATTAAGATGCCGTTTAATGAACCCACGGATCCGAAATCTCAAATCCAGGAGTACATCGACATTAATCACGGACCCGGAATCCAACATATTGCCTTACTTACTTCAGGGATCATGGATAGCCTCAAATCCTTAAGGAAACAGTCCATTCAGTTTCTGGACACTCCCCATACCTATTATGAGATGGTGGCTTCCCGAGTCCCTAACGTAGCTGAGAGCATTGGGGAACTCGAAGAATTAGGTATCCAAGTGGATGGAGACCTCAAAGGGTACCTGCTTCAGATCTTCACCCAAAATGTCGTTGGCCCCTTCTTCTATGAAGTGATCCAGCGAAAGGGCAATGACGGCTTCGGTGAAGGAAACTTTCGGGCTCTCTTTGAGGCCATGGAGCGCGATCAGATTCGGCGCGGCGTTCTTAAGTAAAAAAAGAGACCTTTCTATCGCCATTGCGAAAAAGGAGTTCCATAGCGCAATTTTATCTGCGCTTGAACCTCGCTCCTACCCTTGGTTTCCCCGGCGATGATCGTTTTACTTCCTTTGAGCAACGGTTGCGGACTACTTTTCTCCGTCGAACTTTCCCAAACTTCTGCCACGATCTCCAATTTATCTCCTTCCGTCTTCGGAAATGGGATCCCCACCACTTTGATGTCACTCCATTGTTCGGGAGGAACGGAGAGGCTTCGAGCAAACCCCTCAAGCGTTGAAATGCTTACCTTTAATGAAGTCACTTTTGCCATCAGCTGACGATAGCGCACTGTTCCTTTCGATAGAGATTCTGGAAACCGGATATCGAGATTCACGGTGAAAGAACCTTTCTCCAGAGACTCCTCCTGCTGACAGCCGAAAAGAGCAATCCCTACGACAAGACCCCCAGCACATTTTCCTAAGAATCGACTTAACTTTTCCATACCAAGAGGCAAAGCAACTCTGGTTCCTAAAGTTGCTGCCCAAAAAAATAGGAGCAGCACCGAATTCCGGACCGATGAAGCAAAATTCTTGTTCCTGGGAACGACTGACGGGAGAGTCGGACGAACGATTCTCATAAACGCTTGAAAACAGAGAATGAAAGAGTTAGAAAGTCTGCCTGTCAGCGGCCGAAGTAAACGGCCTAACCTCTCAGAATGGCTTCATAAAGCCTTCTGAAAACGGGCCTGGGAATCCCAAGTTTAGCGTTGACACTTACCCAGTAGCATAGGAAAAGTGTTGATTTAGCGCGGATTTCACGGGTTTATTTAAGACGCTTTACGGGGAAACCGGAGAATTGGGTAGATGACATTGGACAATCAGGGTTTAGGTGAACAATTTCCAGCTCGGCATCCCAAAAAAGGTGCTGGCCATGAATCGAAGGGAAGCGCGGTGCTGCCACAGAAAAAACGACTCGCCATCACAGAACTCCCGGAACTGCCGCAAGAGGATCGGGACCTTGAAGATCGTGGAGAAGAGATACGAGAGAACGGCTTAACCTTCTCTCAAATGCTCGAAGAGAGTTCTAAGGGCTCTAAGTTTCAGGAGGGGGAGGTAGTCGAAGGGATTATCGTCCGCGCTGACCACGATTATGTAACGATCGATATCGGATACAAATCCGAAGGGGTCAGTCCCCGCCAACGAATTTTTTGATAATCAGGGAAAGCTTACCGTTGATGTAGGGGACCATATCCTGGTCTATATCGAAAGAGTCGAAGACGACGATGGCCGTCTGATTCTTTCCAAAGAAAAAGCCGACGTTTTACGCGCCTGGGATGAGATCAGTGAAGCCTGCGAAAAAGATGAATTGGTCGAAGGTACGGTCGTCGCTAAAGTCAAAGGCGGCCTATCGGTCGATATCGGCGTTAAAGCATTTCTTCCCGGTTCCCAGGTCGATATTCGTCCTACGAAGAACTTGGATCAGTACATCGGCAAAACCTTCAAGTTTAAGATCATTAAGTTTAATAAAAAGCGGGGAAACATCGTCCTCTCTCGCCGCCTCCTGTTGATGGAAGAGCGCGCTCGTATGAAAGAGCAAACGCTCTCCAAGATCGAAGAAGGAATGGTCACCGAAGGTACGATTAAGAATCTCACCGAATACGGTGCGTTTATCGATCTAGGTGGTCTTGGATGGCCTGCTTCATATCACCGATATGTCTTGGGGTCGGATTAAGCATCCCTCCGAACTCTTCAAAGTCGGCGATAAGATAAAAGTTAAAGTCTTAAAATATGACGAAGAGAAAGAGCGCGTCAGCTTGGGCTACAAGCAGATGTTACCCGATCCGTGGAATACCGTTGAAGAGCGTTACACGGTCAGCATGCGAGTAAAAGGTAAAGTAGTTAGCCTCACCGATTACGGCGCTTTCGTGGAACTCGAGCCCGGAGTTGAAGGTTTGGTCCACGTCTCTGAAATGTCCTGGACTCAGCGGGTGAAACATCCCTCTAAGCTCGTCAACGAAAACGATGTCGTTGAAGCCGTGGTTCTGGATGTCGATACCGGCAACCGTCGCATCTCTTTAGGAATGAAGCAGATCGAGCCCAATCCGTGGGACCTTCTCGCTGAGAAATATCCGGTGGGTAGCAAGATCAAAGGTGTCGTGAAGAACACCACTGACTTCGGCGTATTCGTCGGGGTTCCTGAAGGTGTCGACGGCTTGATCCATGTGAGCGATATCAGCTGGGAGAACAAGAGCGTCGATCCGAATACCCTCTTTAAGAAGGGTGACGAAGTCGAATGCGTGGTTCTCTCGATCGATAAGGCCGCCGAGAAATTCAGTCTCGGAATCAAGCAACTTTCTGACGATCCTTGGAGTTCCGTCGCCGACAAGTATGCCCCTGGCACGCGTGTTAAGGGCAAAGTCACCAAGATCGCTGACTTCGGAATCTTCCTTGAAATCGAAAATGGTGTCGAAGGATTACTCCATGTGTCGGAACTCGACGGTGAAGGTAAGCCCAAGGAACGACTGAAGACCATGCAAGAAGGGACCGAAATCGATTGCCTGGTAACTGCTGTCGACATGAAAGAGCACAAGCTTTCCCTCTCGATTAAAGCGCTCAACAAGGCAGAAGAACGAGAAAACATCCGGGCGTATCAAAAACACTCCCAGAGTTCTTCTCGTACCAGCCTTGGCGACTTGATGAACGAGTCGCTTGCTGCGAAGCTAAAAGAGGCCGCTTCGCCTAAGGAAGAAGAAGAAGCGTCGAAACCGGAAGAAGAGACCGGTGGCGACGACTCTAGCAATTCATGAAGTTCTTTTTGCGTCTGTTAGGGGTGGCCGCCGCTACTTGCGGGGTCATCCTGTTGTTCGCTGTCACCACCGTGGTGGCGCGTAAAGCCTGGATTGGAAACTCTCCCAGCCGAAAAGGCCATGTCGCAGTGGTCGATGTTTCGGGAATTATCCTTACCTCTTCTAGTACGCTTAAGCAGCTCAAGGAACTGGAAGAGAACCCCGGACTTAAAGCCCTAGTCGTGAGAGTAAACTCTCCCGGCGGGTTGGTAGCCCCTTCGCAAGAGCTCTACGAAGCCTTCAAACGGATCGATAAAAAAATCCCTGTCATCGTTACGATGAGTTCTCTTGCGGCGAGTGGCGGCTATTATGCGTCTTTGGGCGGACGCAAGATCTATGCGGATCCCGGTACAATGACGGCCAGCATTGGTGTCATCATGGAGTTTGCTAACACCGAAAAACTCTATAACTGGGCCAAAATCGAACGATTCACCCTTAAGGCCGGTAAGTTTAAAGATATCGGAAGCCCCTTACGCAACATGACTGCTGACGAGAAGGAGCTCATGACTAAAATGCTAACGGATATCCATAAGCAATTTAAAGCTGCGGTCAAAGAGCGGCGCAAACTTTCTGACGAAGAGATAGAGCACTGGTGCGATGGGAGAGTCATGACCGGAAATCAAGCTTTAGAAGCGAAGCTTGTTGATGCTCTAGGTGGAGAGCAAGACGCGTTAAAAGAGGCCCGTAAATTGGGAGGGCTTCCCGATGATGCCGAAATTATCTATCCCGAAAGCAAATCGGGACTTTTCAAGAAACTTATACTTGGCGATACCGATGATTCTTCTTTAACGGATATTCCGGGCGCACTATCGCAACTGCTTCCCGGCTCAGCCTCCGGTCCCGGCTGGCGAGTCATGCTTTTGGCCCCACTCCGTTAATTATTATTCTCGATTCTTATTAATTGACCTGGAAAGAGAGCGGCAGTGATTCTTTAACTCCAGGTTTGGTAATAACTCCGTCAAAGACCGTCGCAAAATCGAAGACACTCGCAGTCTTAACTTCGTCGGGGGAACCGTTCCAGACCTTTTTCCACTGTCGGTCATTCCCGTAAACCATCTCAGCGGAACCAAAGGCTTCCTTCGTAATATTCCAATCGTAAACGCCCAGAAGTTTTCCGTCCGAAGTACGCGTTACCGCGGCCCCGCTAAATCCGCCATAAGTCGTCCCATCACAGTTATCCACAAAAAGACGAATGGAGGGATCCAAGTCCTTATTCGAAGGATTAAACTTCTGGGGTTTCTGCGGAGTTCCATCAGATCCTACTATCGCTTCCCAAGGCATAGTGCGTGAGGCTTTGCAGTGGCGGGGACTATAAACCATTCCCGGGTCCGATACCGGTCGGAAGCCGTGGATAGTCACGTCTTCTACAGCAGGTTTTTCTTTTTCTAAATTACCTTCGTAATTATTATCGATCTCTGAAGCTGCATATCTTTTGATGGACCTGCTGAAATCACCCCCTGCATACACATCCCATTCTTTGGCGGGACTGTCGGGGATCTTGAAGAATGCGATGTCATCGTGATCTTGAGCTCCGATATAAAGATCTCTTTCCAAAGTGGTCACAATCAATTTGCCCGTCTGATTGCTATAAAAGAATACATAAAAATCGGACGGACTAAATTTACGATACGAATCGGCGCAGTGACCCGCCATCGAAACAATGGAGAACGCCACGTGAGTGATGGAGCAAAAGACCCTGGGCTTTTTGCCTTTGGCAAAAACCATGGCTCCAAAGGGGGATAGTCCCGTTCTGGAATCTTTGGCTGCAGCCTCTTCCCCATTTTCATTATAAAGGGCAAAGCTCTGAACCAATTGAGAGACACTCATGCCTTCGGAATCGGCGGAGTTACCGCAGCTAGTCAGTAGAAAGCTTAAACACAGGCTCCCCAAAACGATGCTAGCAATCCGAGAAAACCGATGAAAATAAGATCTATTATGTAATCGCCTTAAGACCATACTACTCCGGCTAAAGGGGACTCCTTCTATACTACTACCACCTATCGCCTTCGTGCACCAAGGCCTACTCGGGATCCGTAGGAGGCGGAGCGTCGGGACTTGGAGTTTCTGTAGGCTCTGGAGTTACCGTTTCTTCAGGGATTCCAATAGTTTTGGCGGCATCTTCGTCTTTAGCCGGAGCCATCTCTTTCGGCGCGGGCTGAGGTCTGTTAGGAGCTACCGTGACCGCAGGAGCTTCTATTCCCAAAGTTTTATCTTCATCCTCGGAAGGCACCGCCGAAGGGTCAACCATGCGAGGTTGTTCTCCCCACAGACTCTCAGTGCGCGCTTGCTCGTATGCCGTGTCGTCGATAAACCCCATTGAGTTCATCACGTGCAAAATTTGGTTCACCCGTTTCGTCGCCCAATCGGTGAGTTGCCGACGTTGGTAATAGATATGATATTTCACCGGTGACGGTAAGAGCATGGCGAGAAAAGCACCCTGCTTGGGGGTGAGACTAGCGGGGGAGGTCTGAAAGTAGTGGTGTGCTGCCTCACCAATTCCGTAAATGCCAGGTCCCCACTCAGCCATGTTCACATAGAAGCAAAGGATTTGAGATTTGGTCAGTGTTTTTTCGAGCTGCTGTGCCCATAAAAATTCGCGAATTTTGCGCCATATCGATTTTTCCGGACTCAAATAGACATTTTTTATGACCTGCTCCGTTAAAGTGCTTCCTCCCCTCGCCCACTTTTTCTCTTCCAGGTCCTTTTTCATGGCCTCTCGAAGCTCATGGTAATCGACCCCGTTGTGACTGAAAAAACTGGTGTCTTCGGATGAGATAACCGCCATCAAAAGATCGTCCGATATTTGCTTGATCGGAACCCAATACGCAGTGGCAGGCCCCATCCAACGCTTTGACTTCGTGCCATCAGCCAATTTGATGGGAACCTCGACTTTGGTTTTCATTCCCGAAAAGTCAGGGGCATTGGTTACCGCCACTATAATAGACAGCCCTGCCCCAACCAAGAGCACTAACGCTAGAGTAATTCCTAGAAACAGACGACCCGATTTGCCCATTCCTTTTTGCTCCCCTAAAAGCCCAAGTTTCTGCCAACCCCAGCCCTGTTCCCACGGTCACTCGACTGACTTCTTTTGGCTGGCAGGTTGAAAAATACCTCTGCCAAGATTATCGTGAAAGGTTCTTATGCGCCATCTTATCCTAAAAGGAGTACGCCAGAATAATCTGAAGGACATTGACCTATCCTTTCCGCTGGGCACCGCGGTAGTGATCACCGGTCCTAGCGGCTCGGGAAAGTCTTCCCTAGCCTTTGAAACTATCTACGCCGAAGGCCAGCGGCGCTACATGCAATCGCTGTCGACCTATGCCCGACAGTTTCTTGAAAGATTTCAGGCTCCCGATGTCGAGAAGATCGAAAACATTCCTCCCACGATTGCGCTTGAACAACTCAATCCGGTCAGAAATTCGCGCGCCACAGTGGGAACTACAACCGAAATTTATGATTACTTGCGTCTTCTCTTTGAAAAGATAGGAGTTGAATACTGCGAATTCTGTAATGTCCCCATGGAGCGTCTAGGATTTCCTCAAATCTTCGATCGCATTCAATCTCTGTTTGAAGAAAAGACCATCTTGTTGTCGTTTTCGCGAAGTATCCCCGCAAAGGCCGATATGGCCGCAGACTTCCTAAAAGACATGCTTCGATCGGGATATTCACGACTGGTCGTCAACGAAGAAGTCCTTACGGTCGAAGAGGCGCTCAAGCAGTCCTCGTTACGCGGAAAGAAAGTGGAATTCGTCGTCGATCGAATCCGCATGCCCAAATCGGCGGAATCGGATTCGGTACGAGTGAGACTGGTAGAGGCAGTGAGAACCGCCATGGAGTTAGGACTCGGAACGGTAAATGTCCTCGTTGAGAAAGAGAAACGCTACCTTTTGGTCCAGGACTTTACCAATCTAAGCCGCTGTCCAAAATGCCGCAAACAAAGCCCCCCAAAGACGGCCGTCTCTTTTTCGTTTAATAGTCCGTTAGGAGCCTGTGCCACGTGCAACGGTTTTGGAAATACGCTGGAGGTCGATCGCGAAAAGGTAATTCCTAATTCTTCGCTTTCTGTCGCCCAAGGCGTGATTGAACCCTTTACCAAACCGAGTTTGGCTCATTGGCAAAAGAAACTTCTGACGTTCTGCAAAGAGAATAAGATCGATTCTTCTACCCCTTTTAAAGATCTCTGCGAGGATCATCAAAAAGCCATATTCTCAGGGACCAAGAAATTCAAAGGAGTTCGCGGCGTCTTTCAAATGCTTGAGAAAGATAAATATAAAATGCGCATCCGCGTCTTTCTTAGCCGCTACAATTCGCCTTTCCTGTGCACGGCCTGCAAGGGAGCAAGATTGAGCGGAGGCCCTCTTAGAGTAAAAGTCTGTGAGCTCAACATCGCCGAAGTGTGCGAGCTTACAATCGATAAAGCTCACCGCTATCTCAAGGAGCTCACCTTGTCGGCTCGGGAAAAAGAGATATCCACCGATATCATCCGCCAAGTCGATCGTAGACTCGACTACTTGAACTCCGTAGGCCTTGGCTATTTGACGCTGTCTCGTTTGAGCAGAACGCTTTCCGGGGGAGAATACCAACGAATTTTACTTGCAACCCAACTGAGCCAGGGGCTCACCGATACCATGTATGTTCTGGACGAGCCCAGCATTGGACTCCACCCTAAAGACACCAAACAGCTCATCGCGGTTTTAAATCGTCTTCGCGAGCAAGGAAACTCTCTCGTCCTTGTGGAACACGATCCGGAAGTCATTGAATGGGGAGAATATGTGGTGGACCTAGGGCCAGGGGCTGGCAATCGCGGAGGAACCATCGTTTTCTCCGGTTCGCGCGAAAGTTTCCTGCTTGCCGATACCCAGACCTCAAGAGCGGTAAGAGACTGGCGTTGCGAATGCCGCACTTCGATCGAAAGAACCAGAGCCCTCCCACGGCAACATTTTCTTGAGATTCGGGGAGCCTCCGCCAACAACCTTAAAGAAATTGATGTTCAGATTCCTCTTAACCAAATGGTTTGCGTCACCGGAGTCTCTGGCTCTGGAAAGAGTACTTTAATTGTAGATACCCTCTATCAAGCGCTCTCTAAGATTTTTCATGCTTCGAGCGAGAAAATAGGAAAGTTCGAATCCATAAGCGGTGTCGAGAATTTGGGAGGAATCGAACTTATCGACCAAAGTCCCATCGGAAAGTCATCGCGTTCCAACCCCGTCACCTTTCTAAAGGCCTACGATGAAATCCGTGCGTTGTTCGCGGGAACCCGAGAAGCCGCGACCAAAAAACTTACTCCGGGAAGTTTTTCTTTCAATGTCAAAGGGGGACGCTGCGAAGCGTGTGAAGGTGAAGGGCGTGTCAGAGTGGATATGGTCTTCATGGAGGACATTTGGGTCCCCTGCCAGGTGTGTGACCAAAAAAGATTCAAGCCGGTGGTACTGTCAATTCGATACCGCGGCAAGAACATCGACGATGTCTTAAAAATGACTGTCGATTCCGCCTACGATTTTTTCAAGGCCATTCCTGGTCTGAAAGCTAAGCTCGCGTTACTTCAGGAGGTAGGGCTAGGTTATCTTCAGCTGGGACAACCGGGATTCACCCTCTCGGGCGGCGAAGCGCAGCGACTAAAAATTGCGCGGGAGCTAGCCGGTGGGCCCATTCGCCGCCCCCATACGTTATTTATTTTTGACGAACCGACTACAGGGTTACACTTCGGTGAGATTACCAAGCTAATTGGAGTCCTTCGCAGACTCATTTCGAGTGGCCATTCCGTGATCGTTATAGAGCACAACCTTCAAATGATTTGCAGCGCCGATTATTTGATCGATCTGGGGCCTGACGGTGGTGTCAACGGTGGACATGTTGTCGCGGTGGGCACTCCCAAAGATTTGGCGCAAAAGAATTTGCCATATACGGCCCGCTATCTCGCGGAAATTCTGAACTAATAAAAAATGTGAAAACTTTTTCATAATTGCTGACTGAGTTGTATTCAGTCGACGATTGACACGACGTGTTATGCCTTGTACACTAGTATTTGTTAGACGTCTTCGAATCAGTCACCAAGTGTCTTAACCATTATCGCTCGAATTTAAGTAAACTAGTTGGACAGCAGGATGCTCGTCAAAGAGTGGTTCTGTTCCGTTTCTACCTCTCTAGCACTCGTTCGCTTAAATTCTTGATTGGGTCGGGAGGATCAGATGATTAATTGGGATGAATTTGAGCATATACACGTCATCCGAAAGCTGAAAGAGATCATCGCGCGTTGGTTTGCTATCGATGTCTTCTTTGCTGACGATCGTGGAAATCTGAAGATAATCGAAAAGGGAACCAAGCGTGAGTTCTCCAATACCGTCTGTAATCTCTTGCTCCAAAGAGATGACGGATTTGAGAGTCTTTCCGAGTTTATTCGCTCTACTGTCATGGAATTGCGAAAGACTCAGGAAAAAGATCTAACAAGAGAATGGCTCCCCAACCTAAACGCCTCTTCTTTCCCCATTCTTATCGACAATGAGTTCATGGGTGGAGTGGTCTGTGTCGGCTACTTCAAGGAGAATGTAACGGATGGGCAGAAGAAAGAGCTTTCTAAAGCGTTAGCTCATTTCAATTTACCTCACCAAGAGATCGATCTCTCCATCAGCAAACTTAAATGCCTGGGTAAGGACGAATTGGCCTATTTCGGTGAGCTAAGTGACTTGGTCTCTCAGGAGATTAGCACCCTTCACAAAGAGATTAGCCTTCGTGAAGATCGGATCAACGAGCTCAACAAAGAGTTGGGAATTCGATACAAGTACGACAGCATGATCGGTAAATCGAAACCGATGCAAGATGTTTACGCCTTGCTCGATAAGATTAAAAATACCGAGAGCACGGTTATGATTCAGGGAGAAAACGGTACTGGTAAAGAGCTCATCGCTAAAGCGATCCATTACAACTCCCCTCGCGCGGATAAGATTTTCGTGACGCAGAACTGTTCCGCGTTCAACGATAACTTACTCGACTCTGAATTATTCGGTCACGTGAAAGGATCTTTCACGGGTGCCGTCAAAGATAAAAAGGGATCTGTTCGAAGTCTCCGACGGAGGAACCTTCTTCCTGGACGAAATCGGGGATACCAGTCCCAGCATGCAAGTTAAACTCTTGCGTGTGATCCAAGAGGGAACTTTCATTCCCGTCGGAGCCACCGAGCCCAGAAAAGTCGACGTCCGAATATTGGCTGCGACCAATAAAGACCTCAAAGACATGGTGGAAAAGGGGCTGTTCCGAGAAGACCTTTACTACCGTATCAACGTAATCAGCATCACTGTCCCGCCTCTGCGCGATCGCAAGGAGGACATCCCACTGCTATGCGAGCATTTCCTGAATAAATGCGCGCAGGAAAAGAACATTAAACCCAAAGTGATGACGAAACGGGCGCTGGAAAAGATCTTCGATTACAGCTGGCCCGGTAACATCCGCGAACTCGAAAACGAGATGGAACGCGTGACAGTTCTCGCCGGTGCGGAAAGCAAAATCACCGTCGACATGCTCTCGGCTCGAATTCGAGAGTACGGAGAACGAAGCAAAGTCCAAGGCGTTCGCATCCAGGGAAAACTGCGCGATGCACTAGAAGAGTTAGAGCGCGAAATGATTCGCGAAGGACTCAAGCGAACGGGATGGAACAAATCTCGTTTAGCTAAAGAGTTGGGCATCAGTCGTGCCGGCCTTATCAACAAGGTTGAGAAATACAATCTCGATAAGCGCAAACTCGCTTCCGCGGGTAAGAAGCCTGAGCTTGGCTAGTTCGCCGAAGATATCATTTAGTCTTTTAAGAACCGCCTGGGTCCGATGGACTCAGGCCGTTTTTTTTGCTTTCTGTCATTGCGAAAAGCGAAGCGACGTGGCAAACGGTTAGCCGAAGTAAGCAAAAGCTTTAGTGATGTTACCGCCCTCTCGTTCTACAGGTTGCTTCGGCTTCGCCGCGCAATGACAGACTTTATCGACGATTCCCCCATTCTCGGTTACAATAAACACTCATGCCTGAACGTAAAATCAGTTACGACAAAATTCAGGGAAAGTCGCAGCACGGGTTTGTGGTTAAAGCCCCTTCCTGGGAGCGGCTCTACGTCGATTCAGCACTCGCGTTGACGGATTTTCTAGTTCCTCTGGACTCTATCAAAGACGGCCAAACCAAGACTCTTAAGGTAAGCGGGACTTCCTTAAAACAGCTCATGGAAAACTGGCTGACCGCGGTACTAAGCCTCTTTCGCAACGACAAGTTTTTGAGTCACCGCATTGTATTTGAGAAATTTGACGGAAAGACAATTCAGGCAAAATGCTTTGGCGAAGCTTACGATAGGATTCGCCATGGAGCGCCTAGCGATTTCGTGGGTATCGATGGACTTCCGATCGAGGTTGGAGATGGGGCGACACCCGAACCCTATTTCTATGTGAAGGTGTATTTTAGAGAGTCGGAAAATACCAAGGTGGGGTAGATCACCAATCGACCGCTAGCCCTCGAATTCGAGGTCTGCGCCGGATTCGACTCGGAATCCATCCCATCCTCGTCCAGCAATTCCTCTTCAACATCCTCTTCGTCATCGTCTAACGCGGTATCGAGCGTATCTTCCTCATCTCCCGCCGTATCTTCCTTGAGCCGCTGGTGAGGGCTTAAGCCTGGATTGAGATAGCGCGAGCAGCTCTCACACCGAATAACTTCTGTGGAGGACTCGTTCAAATGATGACAAAAGTGACACAATTGGAGGTGAACGAATTCACTTTCCCCTGAGGTAATAAGGGGCCTCGTAACGGATGGAGCCTGAATTTTCTTCGACTTGCGTCTCAAAGTACCCTCCTGCAACCATTAGAAACCAATGGAAACGCAGCAACGGGAAAAAAGGCTGTGACGCTTAAGATACCCCTTTATTATAGCTAATTTAACGCTTCGAGTCAAAGACTAGAAAGATGGGGGGTCAGAGGAACTACTTGTTTTCGCGTAACAAAACCACCGCTTCCACTCAACCGCGAAAACCAACTCTACATCTGCGCGAACTCTACTATCAGTTCCTCTGCCCCATCACTTCTGCCCTCCCTTTCGGGAGGGCAAAGTGAAGTTAAGTTGTGCTAACTAAATTCCAGGACACTAAAGATTACATGCTTCCCAGGTCGGTACGACGTCTTCCACCACCGTTACCGGCGATAACGCCATTCGCACCACTTAGAGCGCTGCTTAAGCCGCTGCCGCGACGACCAGGAAATTTACCCTGACCGATGAAGCTTCCGACCGTATCGCCACCCTGTTGTTGACCGCGTTGTTGTTCGGATTCGGCCACCTTCTGGGCATAAGCCATTTGGCTCTGGCTCTGTAAGTCTTCAAAGCTACCGGCTTTAGCATTAAGCGCTTCGGCTTCGGAGTCTTCTTGCTTCGCTAACTCTTCGAGCTGCGAGGCATTCTGATCCACCGCCGCCACCGTCTTATTCTTGTAAATCTTCTCGCCGGTCGCGATGTTCTTCTTGATGTCGTCAGACTCTTTCTGCGCTTGTGCGAGCAGGTTTTTGGCCTGATTTTGCTGCATCATAAGTAACGATCTCGTCCCTTGAGTGGTCGCCATCATCATCTTGGTCGTGTATGACTGGGCCAAGTTCTGAAGCGTAGTCACTTGCTCTGCCAGAGCCTTGGACTGCTCCGTCCAATCCTCTAGAAGAGCGGATTTAGGATCGTTCTCTTTCACCCACTTCTTCAGATTGGCCGCCAGTTGATGATGACTCTCGGCACTTGAACTTAAGTTAGCCGATTGGAGTTGAGCTTTCGCTTTATACTCCGCCTGCTTTCCGTAAGCCGTAAAGAAACCTTGAGCAGCCATCGCGGCACTCTTCGCCATCGCGAAATAGCCAGGTTGAATTTCAGGTTTCGAAAGCGCCTTCTCCAAGGTAGTGTCGGCCTTTTTCGCGGCGGCTAAGGCACTCTTGGCAGAAGCGACTTCGGTTTCACCACTAATGGTAGGTTGCTCAAACTCCGCTTTGTCTGTCGGAGCCTTCTTCACCTGAGGCAACTGCATACCGCTGTAGGCCAAGATCGAATCGTCCGCGGGTTGAGGACCATCGGGACGAGGACCAGGATTATTATCGTACCCGCTTTCGTTATTCTGGGGTACTTGCGCTGCCTGAGGCTGCTGCGCTAACTGCTGCGGAGGAGTCCGATTTTCATCATCGCCTCGAGCAGAATCCGCTAAAGCTTGCAATTCGCCGTCTCCGCCTTTTTTATTGGCGGCGTTTTTAACCAAATCAGCCATGTAGTTCTTCAAGAAGTCATAGAGCGGATTGGGTTGATTCGGATTACAACCAGGGAACGGACGCTCGGCAATCGGACCCGTCGGAGGAGTCTGAGGTTGCTGAGGAGGTGTCTGCGCTACGTTGTTTACGGGCTTAGCAGCTCCGTCGTCCTTAGGTTTGTTATCTTCGCTCTTAGCTGTCTCTTCGCCCTTTTTAGTTTTCTCGGGCTTTCTGGCCTTTTCTTCTTTCTTGGTGGGCTTGCTTGATAGACCAAGTAATTCCATCAATTCTTTGTTGTTAAAGACCTGAGTCCTAAGAATGTTAATCAAATCCTTCTTGGACTTAGCGTCTTTGAGAGCTTCCAAGATTTCAGGCGAACTGAGTTTTTTGATAAGAGCGGTAACGCCTTCTTTGTTACTCTCCCAGTGTCCTTCTTGATCCTCTTTGTCTTTAGCATTCTTGTCACCAGCCACCCAATGATCCCCGTAAGAGACCAGATTAAGCTCTGGATTGGTAAGCAACTTCTCAAGCTTCTTGACGTTATCTTTCGCCGTTGCTTCGTCTTGGGTCACGTCTTGAAGGACCGAGAGGTAAGCTTCCGACATCGCCACAAAATCATTGCCTTTTCCAGGAACATTTTCAGTGTGGAGATAGGTCTCCAGAAAATCGCTAGCGTTAGGAATTGCTTTATCGATTCCTAAGTCTGGATTGAGGAGCGCTTTCGCTTCGCTGATATCGCTGGGAGAAGCTACCTCCAATTGTCTCCACGTTTCCTCACCATTCACCTTGACCAGCTGGTGGGGAGGGAAGTCTTTGGTTTTGTTTTTTGTTTTTGCGAAGGAGGGAGTCCCTGTCGCAAACACCATCACCAGAAGGGCGACAAAACTCAGAAGTCCCTTTCCGGACAACCGGCTCTGCTTCTTCACTTCCGCTTTCGAGCTCTTCATTTCCGCTTCTCCTTTAGCCTTAAGAAAACCAACTTCAGCATCCACTAGATTCGAGCAATTTTTTAATTCGCGCATAACAAACGCTCCGCACAACTTGGGCAGACCTCGGTCCTACACTACTCTTAGTAGTAGGAACGGAAGGTTCCGCTCGATGGGTAATTGAGCAAGTGTAGTGCCATGAGATCCGATCGTGGCGTGGTCTAATCGAATACTTCACAATCTCGGAGCGTTAACTTTTTTTGAGGTTTCCCTCGCCTCTCACATTTTTTGTCTAGCATTCTGACATGCACCGATCGGGGTTTTATGAATAGATCGAGATTGCAAGCACTTAAAGCCGAATTGACTGTCATGCAGGCAAACACCCCCTTCGCTGCCGCTCCACGTCACTTTTTGAGGGTTTTTCGAGGGTAAATCCTTGGGAACTGAAGCTTTGCTGAAAACGCCCCCGTTTTTTTAGCTCGGGGTTGATCTCGTCCGCAGTCCTGATAGGGTGGTCGCGTGGAAACGGATTTGATCCAAATTACTCGGGAAGTGGAGTTTGCGGCCGCCCACCGGCTGTATAGGGAAGACCTAACCCAAGAAGAGAATCTGGAGGTCTTTGGAAAGTGTGCTAACCCTCACGGGCACGGGCACAATTACGTATTGCATGTCACCTTAGAGGGCTCTATCGACCCTAAGACCGGTATGGTGCTCCACTTTAGTCGCTTAAATCGTATTCTTTATGAGCTCGTCACAGAGCCTTTGGATCACCGCCACCTCAATTTTGACGTGGCATTTATGAAGGGAATTTTACCGACCTCGGAAAATCTCGTAGTGGAGCTTTGGAAGCGATTGGCCCCCGTACTAACCCGTGAAAACTTCCATCTAGCGAAGCTTAAACTTCATAGCTCCCCTCGCAATGGGGTAGAATACTCCGGAAAAAAGAGCGAAAGGCGGCCATGATGGAAAATAAGTTATCTTCCAATCCCGAACTGAAGATCTCATGTGGAAAGTTTGCTTAGATCCGTCGGTGAAGATCCTACCCGCGAGGGGCTACGCAATACCCCGCAACGTTTCTTAAAAGCCCTTAGTCACTTCACTACGGGTTACCAACAATCCATCCCTGAGCTCATTAATGGTGCAATTTTCGACGTGGAGTACTCGGAAATGGTGATCGTGCGCAATATCGAAGTCTATAGCCTTTGTGAGCATCACTTGCTTCCTTTTTTCGGAAAATGCCAAGTCGGCTATATCCCTCGGGGAAAGATCCTAGGACTCTCAAAAATTCCCAGAATCGTGGACGCCTTCGCGAGACGGCTCCAAGTTCAAGAGCGCCTGACCAGTCAAATCTCAGAATGCCTGATGGAGGCCTTAAACCCGGCTGGGGTCGGGGTAGTCATCGAAGCGCATCATCTTTGTATGATGATGCGGGGGGTGGAGAAGCAAAACGCCTTTGCCCAAACCAGCTCTCTGCGTGGGGCCTTCCACAGCAATGAGACCCGGGCCGAGTTCTTTAACTTGATAAAGTAGGACCAACCCTTAGTAATTCTTAGAGGAAAATTAGCCCTGACGGGTGTTTTTTAGCCTTGCGCAAGTGGCAAGGCGGAGGCATTATTCCCGATCTTGGAGGGCAAAGTTTGCGAAGGATCCGAAGTGCTCGCTGTGGAAGTATTTGCTGTGGTATGAAGGCTGAGAATGAAGCTTCAGATTTCTCAATTAAATGAAGGGGAAACCCCCCTTCACTTCGAAAGTTCCAAGGAGGGCTGGCTAAAGGAGTTGATGGCCCGAATTGA
The DNA here is from genome assembly GCA_963778115.1 of uncultured delta proteobacterium. Taxonomy (GTDB): domain Bacteria; phylum Bdellovibrionota; class FAC87; order UBA2466; family UBA2466; genus JBBQIT01. Next base: position 324,367 of record CAVZSV010000006.1, on the reverse strand, counting down.
GAAGCAGACGAAAGAAGTCCGATTCGAGAAGTCCAAGCCCATGCTGGTCGACCTAAGGCTGACGAAACTAGAACCCGACTACTACTTGCGGGGCAAAATGAATTTTGCTCTGGGCCAAGTATGTGCTCGATGCGCTGAGACCTTTTCGCAACCCATCCAGCAAGGATTTGAGCTGGCCCTTAGCCATGTCAGTTCAGGCAGGCATGTAGAGGCCAAACTGGAAGAGGAGAGCGAGGAGCTCGACATCAATTTTTTTGAAGGAAATGAGATCGACCTAGCGCCCGTGCTCGAAGAGCAGTTTTATTTAAGTCTGCCCCTTAAGGCCGTGTGCGATCCGAACTGCAAGGGAATCTGTCAGCACTGTGGGAAGAACCTGAATTCCGGACCGTGCGGATGTACTAAAGAAACAAATATGAGCCCGTTCGCGGTGCTCAAGAATTTAAAACCATAGCCCCAAAGGCTAAAGAAGACCCCATAAGGAGGAAAAGTGGGCGTTCCTAAGAAAAGAAGATCCTATACACGTCGTCATAAACGGCGATCTCATCATGCGCTTACCAAAGTAAGTTTGGTTACCTGTACTAATTGCGGAGAGCCTACTCTTCCCCACCGCGTCTGTGCTCACTGCAACTACTACAAGGGCAAGCGAGCCTTTGCGGTGGAAGACTAGCCGGTTACGATGAACTCTTCCCGAAATGGGGTAACCATCGCTATCGACGCGATGGGTGGAGATCGCGCGCCTGGAATTAATATCGTCGGCGCAGTGCAGGCCCTGGAGGAGAGTAAAGAACTGTGTCTCATTCTGACAGGAGACAGAGAGCTTCTTACGAAGGAGCTGGCAAAGCACGGCTCCAAAGAAGGGCCCAGGCTGACCATAGTTCATTGCGAAGAGGTCATCTCGATGGAGGACCACGCGGCCTCCGTCATTCGAAAGAAGAAGCGTTCTAGCATCCATATCGGTCTCCAACTAGTCAGAGACGGAAAGGCGCAGGGCTTTATCTCAGCAGGGAATAGTGGTGCTGTCATGGCCGGAGCTCTATTGACGCTGGGAAGAATCGCCGATGTCGAGAGGCCAGCGATCGTAGTCAAGTTACCCACGGCAGAAGGTTATGTGATCCTACTTGATGTCGGAGCCAATGTTGACTGCCGCCCCACCCATCTTGCGGATTTCGCTGAAATGGGGCATGTCTATGCGGAAGTCGTCGAAGGCATCTCCCGCCCCCGAATCGCTTTATTGTCCAATGGATCGGAAAGCCATAAAGGCAACGAGCTTACCCGCGAGACCGATGTCCTACTTAAACAAAGGCCCAATCTCAATTATCGTGGCTACGTAGAGGGAAATGATCTCTTCCAGGGAAGAGCCGATGTCGTGGTCTGCGATGGCTTTGTCGGAAATGTCACTTTGAAACTTGCCGAAGGATTAGCCGACACCGTGTTTAACTGGTTTCGCAAAGAAGTGAAACGAGATATCGCGGGATTTGTCGGCGTGGTATTGCTGAGAAAACTATTGCACCGCTTTAAGGCCAAGTTCGATTACCAACCCTACGGAGCGGCGCCGCTGCTGGGAATCAATGGCCTTGTTCTCATTAGCCACGGCGGATCCACGGAAGTTGCTATCCGCAACGGCATTTTGACGGCGAAAAAGGCGGTCGATCAAGGTTTTATGGAAAAGATTAATCATCATCTGGAAAGTCGTCAGAAAAAAGAGGAAGCAGGACGGAGAAAGAAAACATGAGTTACGGAGCAAGAATTATTTCGGTGGGTTCGGCGTTCCCCGAACGAGTGATGACCAACGCCGAGTTCGAGACTTTTTTGGAAACCAGTGATGAATGGATCCGAACCCGAACCGGTATCAAGACACGGCATATTTCCGATCCCAAAAAGGGGGAAAATACGCTCTCCTTGGCACTCAAAGCGGGACAACTGGCGCTTCAAAAAGCGAATCTGCGCGGAGAGGATATCGATCTTATTATCGTGGGAACCGTAACCCCTGATAGTGTGATGCCGACTACCGCCAATCGTATCCAAGCCGCCATCGGCGCCAAGAAAGCTTTTAGCTTTGATCTTCAAGCCGCATGCTCTGGATTCCTATACGGGCTGTCGATTGCCGATCAGTATTTTAAGACTGGGGCCGTGAATCGAGCTTTAGTGATTGGAGTGGAGACTCTCTCCACGATCATGGATTGGACCGATCGAAGTACCTGTGTTTTGTTCGGCGACGGTGCGGGAGCCGCCGTTCTTGAAAGAACGGAAAGCGAACATCGAGTGATCTCCACCAAAATATATTCAGACGGCACCTATGGAGATCTGCTGTGCGTTCCTCATGGCTATTCCCGGGTCCCTCCCCATTCGCCCGAATTTAGTCTCAAAATGAACAAGATTAAGATGAAAGGCGCTGAAGTCTTTAAAGTGGCCGTTCGCAATATGGCTGAGGCTTCACAAGAGATCTTACGTGAGAATAAGATGACCTCAAAAGACGTGGATTTTTTTATTTTTCATCAAGCGAACATGCGCATTATCGATATGTGTGCAAAGACCCTCGGGGTCAAGCCCTCGCAGACGTGGAATAACGTCGAGAAGTACGGTAATACGTCGGCAGCGACGTTACCGGTGTGTTTGGATGAGGCCTGGCAAGCAGGTGCCGTCAAGCCAGGGGATGTGATTCTGATGGCGACCTTCGGGGGTGGATTAACCTGGGGAAGTGCGCTAATTCGTTTGTAGAGGCTGAGAGGTTAAAGGACATGAAGTCTGCGATTGTGATCTTATTTCCCGGACAAGGATCTCAACAACCCGGGATGGCAAAGGCCTTAAAAGAACATTTTTCTTGGACCAAATCCATCTATGAAGAGGCCTCCGAGGCCCTCAAAGAAGACCTTTTTAAGATGTGTCTCGAGGGGGATGAAGCCACCTTACAGCTCACTCGCAATGCCCAACCCGCCATCTTAGTAACCTCTTTTGCCTGGTATCAAGTGATGAAACGAGAGCTGGATCTTAGCCCCTCCGTCGGAGCTGGCCATAGCTTGGGGGAATACTCGGCTCTCCTAGCGAGCGGTGGCGTTTCGCTCAAGGATGCGGTTCGCTTGGTACGGACTCGGGGTGAATTCATGCAAACCGCGGTTCCCGAAGGAAAGGGGAAAATGGCAGCAGTTCTAGGTCTCACCGACGAAACCGTGACCGCTTTATGCGAAAAAGCCTCTCGCGGGGAGACATCTTTGGTGCGGCCCGCCAATTTCAACGCCCCTTCTCAAGTGGTCATCGCAGGCCATGCCGAAGCGGTTGATCGTGCGGCGGCACTCACCACCACGGATCCAAACTTTAAAGCTCGCAAAGTAATTCCGCTCAAAGTAAGTGCCCCTTTCCACTGCCCCTTAATGACTCCGGTAGCGGACCGCTTCTTTCCCCTATTACAAGAGGTCTCTTGGAGCGCTCTCACCTTCCCCATCGCCTTTAACGTCGATGGAAAGGTAAAGACCTCTGCGAATATTCCTGAACTTCTCAAACAGCAGATCGATCATCCTGTGCTTTGGACAAGTTGTGTCCGCGAAGCCAAAGCCGATAGAGACTGTCTCTTTGTGGAGGCAGGTCCCGGAAAGGTCCTTACCGGACTCGTTAAACGAATTGTTACCGACCCAAAAACACACGCCGTGGAATCTCTAGACGAGCTTAAGTCACTAGAGAAGCGGCTCAATGATCATGATAAGGAATAAAGAGTATGTCGCTGTTATTAAAAGATGAAGTCGCTCTTGTTACGGGTGGGTCACGGGGGATCGGAAAAGCGTGTGCCTTAGCCCTTGCCGCACAGGGAGCTGAAGTCATCGTTAATTATGTATCCAATGCCGAGAAAGCCCAGACAGTTTGCGATGAAATTAAAGAAAAGGGGGGAAAGGCCCAAGCGGTCAAGTTCGACGTCTCTAATCCGGAAGAGATGGAGAGCGCCATTGAGGCCATCCTTAAGGAGAAAAAACGAATTGGAATTCTCGTCAATAACGCAGGGATCACTCGGGATGGCCTTATGATGCGATATGGTGTGGAGGATTGGAACCAAGTTTTAAATACCAACCTTCGCGGAGCTTTTCTGGCGTCACAAGCCGTATTGCGGCCTATGATGAAAGAAAGACGCGGATCTATCATCCACGTAAGCTCTATCGTCGGAATTATCGGAAATCCCGGACAAGCCGCCTACTGCGCTGCCAAGGCGGGACTTATAGGACTCGCCAAATCAATGGCCAAAGAGTTAGCTTCCCGCAATATTCGCGTTAACGCGGTCGCCCCAGGTTTTATTGAAACCGACATGACAGGGGAGCTTACTGCCGAACAAAAAGAGGCCATGTTTAAGGTCATCCCCCTGGGACGAGTGGGAACCGCTGATGAAGTGGCCCAGGCCGTGGTATTCTTAGCTTCACCGGCCTCCAGTTATATCACCGGTCAGACCGTTATCGTCGACGGCGGAATGGGAATGTAAAAGGAGCGTTTATGAGGTTTTGCCTAATAAACACAGCACACCTAAAACAGATTGTGATTACCTCGGTGTTTTTGGGGGTTGCCGGCCTGGCACTGGCCGCCGAGTCTCCCGAACGTTACGAGTTTGAATATAAATTTCACTGGGATCTTCCGACAGGAAAACCAGTACGAATTTGGATTCCCACTCCTATTCAGGACCAGTTCCAATCGGTTGAAAAGCAAGACGTGAAAGCTTCTCTCCCTTGGAAAGCAACTTCGGAAAAGAAATTTGGAAACCGTTTTTTGTACTTAGAAGGAACCCCGAAGGGAAAAGGGGTTGACGTCACGGTCACCTACCAAGTCACCCGTCGTCCAGAAGACGCTTTCAAGCCGGATATCAAAGCAAATCCTCACGACAATCCGGAAGCCTATCTTAAAGAAGACAAGCACATTGTTTTTTCCGACGCTATTCGAAAGATTGCAGAAACCGAAGCCGGACAGGCAAGATCGGATATCGACAAAAGTAGTGCCTTTTATGATTATGTTTTTCGCAGCATGAAGTATGACAAAACCGGCAAGGGATGGGGCGAGGGAAACGCCGTTTGGGCCTGTACCAACAAACGCGGAAATTGTACCGACTTTCATTCTCTGTTCATCGCTCTTAATCGCTCCGTCGGTATTCCAGCCCGTTTCACGATGGGCTTTCCCATGCCGCCGGGAAAAGATTTCGGCGAGGTTCCCGGTTATCATTGTTGGGCCGAAGCTTATGGAAAAAGTGTGGGATGGTTCCCCGTTGACGCTAGCGAGGCGAAGAACACGGGGAAACAAGATTATTATTTTTCTCATCTTCCCGCCAATCGAATCGCATTCTCGATGGGGCGAGATCTAGTTCTTGAGCCGCCTCAAAAGGGAGAACCTCTCAACTTTCTGATCTATCCTTATGCGGAGAGCGACGGAAAAGTGGTCTCCGAGGGGCTAAAGAAAGAGTTTCATTTCAGGAAACTGGCCGTCATAGACTAAACCGATTCGACTAGAGCAGCTGATTTAGCCAAAAGCGAAGACCGAATAGGCCGTAGATTCCTCGAGTGTAAACCGCGGTATTAGTTCCGCTAGAACTTGCATTATTGATATTGGCCAATCCAAAGAGGTAGCGTCCCTCGATGTAAATGGCGACTCCGTCCACGACTTTATATTCGCCTCCTAGCCCAAATTCAAAACCGTAATCAAGACTGTTGAGTTGGCTGGACAAGTCTTGGGAGGAAGTTACGGGGGGACTCGCTGTCGTAGTCGAGGTGGCTTGACGATTGATGGCAAAACCAAAGGTGGGACCCGCAAAAAGTTCGAGCTTCATATCCGAAACACCGTACTTGAATTTAGCCAGAAGGCTCAATTCGATCGTATCGTAGTGAAAAGTCTCTTCACTTAGACCAAGCGCGTTGAGCGTTTGAAAGCTAGTGCCCTCCCCTTTTTGTAGATAGCCTAGTTCTGGCTGGAGAAAAAAATGGGGAGCGACGGGAAATTCGGCATTTACCCCCAACCCCAAACCGGTGCGGGGAGTATCTGGATTATTCGTCGCCTGCAGATTGGCTAAATTAGCCCCTCCAAAAGCACCAAAAGAGACTCCGTGTTCAGGTTCCGCCAAGACGACTAGGCCAAGAGTCAGGGAACTCACGACCATCCATAGGGAGAGGCTAGACATCGATAGGGACATCGCCTTGGGCTTTCTATTTTCCGTGTTTTTGCGCAATGAGTTGTACCGTATGCGAAGAGCCTTCCGGCATTTCTCTATAGTACAGGATGTGAAAGTCCTTCAGATACCCCAAAATTTCATTCGGTTTATAGCACTCTTCAAAGTCGATGAGGGGGTTGGGTGGATTCTGTTTTTTGAAGTGTTCCACCGTGTAAGCTTCCAGAAGAAAAGTTCCTCCTTGAACGAGGCCACGTCGGATTTCGCTAAAAAACCGGGCCTGAGGACGAAAATAGGTCATCAGAATCGTCTGGTATTTCATCAAGGGCATCAGAAAAAAGTCCAGATTCTGAACTTTCGCCTCGACGGTACCCCCTTTTTCAGTAGCTAGGCGCTTGGCTTTTTCGATGGCTTTTGCAGAGCAGTCAACGCCTTCAACTTGAAAGCCTTGGCTTGCCAGAAATACGGCATTCCGGCCTTCCCCCATTGCGATATCGATAGTTCTTCCGGTCTTAAGAACTCCCGCATAGTGTTTCAGGAAAGCAATCGGCTCTTTGCCGAAGAGATAACCCTCTCCCGCATAGCGCTCTTCCCAAATCTGGACGGCAGTTTTCTTATTCGGATCGGGTTCGGGATATTTGAAATCATCAAGCATGAGCAAATTCTGCGGGACTTCGGCTAGCTTTTCAAGGGCGGGTTTCACTACGAAAATTCAGGGGAAAAGGAGGCTTAATTTCAGATGTAAAGTCAGCCACTTGGGATATGGAGACTTAGAAGAAAAGGCTTTCTAGGCCATCACCGTAGTCAACCAGACCAAAATGAAAAAGGACAAGGCCGTGGTGACTACAACGCTGATATCCTTTACCTCTTTTATGTACACAGTTCCTCCCCTCTTCTTATGGCTAGAGCAAGATTGATGCCGACCTTTTCAAGGCGAAAATCGGTCCTCACCTCGGTTGCAAGATGGGAGTCGGCTCTTTTTTAGTACCAATCTGGGTTGGGGGCGACGGCTTTGTTTCAGCCTGAAAAGAAGAATTGGATACCGACGTTAAGCAGGATGAAGGTCTGTTGATTCGTAAGATAAAGTAGCTCTAGAGTCGCCATGGAGTTTTGCATCGGAAAACCCGCCATCGCCCCTGCAAAGAAGTAAGAGTTTTTTAAATCTGAGGGGTTCGAAATAAAGTTATCCCAAGGGTTGAGATTGGCGAGTCTTACTTTGTAACCAACGGTCGGCCCAAAAGCTAAACTGGGATTAGAAAAATGAAACTCATACCGATATCTGAGACTAAATGCAGGGTAAAGATCCCACTCAAAGCTAAGTGCCGCAACGTGGTGTTCTCCAAAATACTGCCCTAACCCGACGAAAGCGCCGAGACCGGTATCCACTTCGGAAGTAAAGGTCCTCTGGTGAGGGATAAAAAGTTCAATCCCAGTATTGAAAAAAGTGCGGTTAGTCGTGACCAAAGCGTTTTGGCCCGCCATTACCTTTTGTGAGCTCTTTAGAGTTTCGACCTCGCTCTGAAGTCGACTAATCTCGTCTTGCAGCGTTTGTAACGAAAGGGAACTTGCGGCAGTGCGCGTTTTGGAATCTTTTCCATAGAGGTTTGACACCATGAACAAACAAGCGACTGCAACCACACTGCGAAAATTCCTATTAACCGCCTTCATTTTCATCCTAACTGCCTAAAAGTTTCGGCTATTGTAAACCATAACCATTCGGTGTTAAACCCTTTCCCCATGGTAACTATAGGAATGAATTACAACGTTCTTCCCGGTAAGGAAGACGTTTTCGAACGAGCGTTTAATCAGGTTCTAGACGTGATGAAACAGGGAAAAGGCCACTCTCAGTCGTTTCTCTACCGAGACGTTAATCAGAAGGGCTCCTATCTGATTGTCTCCGACTGGAACGACAAAGAGGCTTTTGACGCTTTCATCAAGTCGGAAGCCTTCGCCAAAGTGACCACCTGGGGCAAGGAGCAGATCCTCTCCGGGAGACCGAAGCATACGGTTTATACGTCGTAACACGCTTTCGGACTTTGCGTTCTTACTAGGCTCCTCCTTGTGCACCGTTGGGATAGGGCTACCTGGTATAATTAGAATTCCTATGCCACGTCCCGCCATCCCAGACGAACCTAACAAAGATCTAACGCCCTACCCTCACCGTTTATTGTTCATCCAACACGCTTCGGTCTTCGAACACTTTGGAGGGATCGAATATTATTTGGACGACTTGGTTACGATGGCGGTCGGAGTCTACGGTAACGAGAATGTCCGCGTAGTGGCTCCGGTGAATGGTCCCCCTTTGATGAAACGTTCGTACCAAACGTCGCTGGTAGCGCGCTCCAAGAAAAGTTGGATACGTAAGTTAGAAAATAGATTTTTTGGAGGACTCTATCGCCAGGCCTCGGCTCTAATCGAAAAGCAAAGGCCAACGTTACTAGTAAACTCGCATGTTTCTTTGGGTCCTTTAGTTTATCTCTTATCTCGCCGTTACCGAATTCCTTATGCCACCATCGTCTATGGAATCGAAGCTTGGGGAGATCTGTGGCCCCAAGACGAATGGAGTTTGCGCAAAGCGAGTGGAATCATTTCGATTAGTCAGTGGACCAAAGAGATTCTGCTAAAGCGAAAGATTCCGGTAAATCATATTCATATCATTCATCCTGGACTGACTGAGCAACCCCCATCGACGATTCCGGTACGACGACCTTCCCAGACGGTCAAATTACTAACAGTTTCTCGACTGGACTTCCGCGAGCAGTACAAAGGTCATGATGACGTGCTTAAGGCACTCTCCATCCTCAAGAAGACCAAACCAGAGCTTCTCCTACAGTATGTCATTCAAGGCGAAGGGACCGATCGAGAAAGGCTTCGTAAGCTAACCCATTCGCTCGATCTTTCCGATAGGGTCGAATTCAGAAATTCGGTGAAAGATCGCCAAGAGCTTAACCGAAGTTATCAGAGTGCGGACATCTTTATCATGCCCGCACGCTTTGGAAGATGGAATGGTGCCTGGCGAGGCGAAGGGTTTGGGATTGTCTACGTGGAGGCCGCCATATTTGGAGTTCCCTCCATCGCTTATCGGTGCGGTGGTGCCACCGATATTATTCAACATGCGGAGACGGGATGGTTAGTCGAGCCGGATAATATTTTTGAATTGGCTAACACGATTGCCAAGGCCGCATCGGACTTGAGTGTCGTCCGCAAGCTAGGGATACAAGCCCAAAAGTCCGCCAGAGCCAGATTTACTTTAGAGCCCCTTCGCGAGGAACTTATCCGCTCCTTTAATGCCCTGAAATCTTGACCGCTATACTGCGGCGTCTCGAAAGCTCGCCCATGTCCCAATTCCGTTAATGTTCCTCGACGGCGAAGCCGCCTGCTCTAAGGAATGGATCTTCACCAGAGAACGCATGTTTCCGGGATAGATTGGCTGATTTAAAGACAGTATCGAGAGTTTTTCTTGCCCATCGGTGAAGTAGTCTTTCCACCCCTCCACGGAAGCCTTGTAAGCTTCCAAATGAAGAACGTCTTTTAGACTGATCTTGGGGCAGCGATAGATCCAATGGGTCCACCATAGCCCCAGCTTCGAAACTCGATTGGACCTGACACTCTTTTCGTCATCACGAGACAACTCGCTTTGCTCTTCGGGGGCCCAATCGGCCGGCGGACAATGTTCCAGCATCTTTAATAATGCGGAATCGAGAGCTTTAAGAATGTCCGTATCCGCCCCAAAAACAAATACCGGGGGTTCATCAGTGCGTAACCGCGACATGGCAGCCACTCCGACCACCCACGACGGAGTGGAGTTCGGATAAAATAAAAGATGCAAATCATATTGCTGCAACAAAAAGAAAGGGACTCTACCTCGAACCCAATTGTTGGTTCCTACGATAAGCATCGGATTTTTCATGGCACCCGTGTACTTTCGAATCGTACGGGCTTTGGCGAGAGCTAAGAACGCGTTCATCGTCGCATCCTCAAGATTGGCCCCCGCACCCATGGCTTCATGGGTAAGATCCATAAGAGCAGAACGCGGCATCACTTCTTGGGCGCCGGTACGAAAATCCCTCACCGGTAATCCGTGACCCGGAGCTAAATCTGGAGAAAGCAAAAGATCCGATAGAGAAGCACGCTTCAGCCATTCATCTACCGCATGAAATCTCGCAACCTCACGGTCTCGCCCCGCCGCCAAAACCTGAAAGGTACGATCCGAAAGTGGGGCCTGTCCTTTGACGCTCGTCAGCCAGACATTTCCGTTAGGAGTTCCAAAACGAGCGCATTTAATTTGGTGAACGGGAGAAAAAGCAAAATTCGTTCGCTTCGGTGTTTTCACAGGCGCAACAAATGTCTTCTTGCTACAAGGACATTGGGGATGGGGAAATACCAGACAGTCCATTCGAGTAGAAGTTCCGTCACTAGCAAGCTCATAAAAGACGTGCGGAGAATTCTCCGCGATTAGTGCATCCAGTAGATCACGGCGAATCGGAAGCGATTCGGTTTGGATTTGCTCGGCGACGACTCGCCGTCGCGTCAGCCACAATTCACAGCAATGTGCACAGGGTCCGCCCTTTGTTGGATCGGCTCCCATTCCCAACAAATAACCTTCGCGCATTCGAAGCACAAAAGGCGTTAACGAGATAGACCCCTGATCAACTTGCTGAGCCCGAAACCACATCCGCTTGCTCCTCACTTCACTCACGTATTACAAATTGTTTCTGCTTAAGAGTCGCGATTATAATTAATGCACCGCATTTAAACAAGAGACAATAAACGCGCTTTCGGTTGAGCGCGGCGTATAAATCGTTATACTGGGCCGCGGCCATGAGAGGACTGGCGTAACGACGGTGATAAAAGTGAGATTAGTTATTAAATTTACAGTATTTTTATTGATTTTGATTGCGGTGACGGAGAAGGGCAGTGGCGCCCTTGGCGCCGAGAACGTAAGCCCAGGAATTAATCTATCCGCGGCTTATCAGGCGGCGGTTCAAAAGACGGAGCCCGTTCCCATTCAGCAGAGTTTAACCGACCAGGCGGATGAGAGCGTATCTCAGGCCAAGAGCTATCTCTTTCCGACCGTCACAGGGGTGGTCTCTTATGAAGCCTTGCAGCCGCTTCCCGTTACGAGTGCGTTTACTATTCCCAATCAATATTTCGCCCGCTTCACGGTAACCCAACCCATCTTTCACGGCCTCAGAGATTTCGCGGGGCTTAGTGGGGCCAAGAATCAACTATTGGCCCAACAACGCGCGACCGATCAAGCACGACTCAGTCTATACGATACGGTCGCCCAAGCGTTTTACGGGGTTCTCTCAGCCGAAAAAGATCTCATGAATTTGCAAATTCTTATCGACCTCACTAACAAGCGGGTGGAAGAGTTGCGAGCACGCGTGAAAATCGGCCGATCGCGCGTCGGAGAAATGCTGAGCGCTCAAGCACAAGTCGCGACGTTAGTCGCTCAAAAAGAAGGGGCGCAACAAACCCTAGATCAGGCTCGCGCGAATTTTGAGCTGGCAACTGGATTAAGTGCCGACGCTACTCTTAACGATCCCGGAGAGGAGCTTCCGGAAAAGCCACCTTCCCGCGATACCTACATTCAAAAGATTGAGACCCGACCCGACATCGCCTCCGTCAAAGCCCAATTGGCCGCAGCCGAAGACCAAGTGGCTTATTCGTGGCGAGGGCACTTGCCGGCTTTAGATTTCACAGGAGATTATTACCTGACTCGCAATGGATACCTTCAAGGATCCAATTGGGATTTAGGCTTGGTGTTAACGATTCCTATTTTTCAGGGAGGCGCCATTCAGTCCCAATACCGCCAAGCGATAGACAAACGAAAGCAGCAGGAGCTATTACTAGCGCAAACCCGACGTGCCGCGCTTCATCAGATTCAGAACGCCTACGTGATCTACACCAACAGCATCTCTCAAAATACGGCACTGAAGGACGCTCTGGATATCTCCGAAAAAAACTATAACACCCAGACGCATGATTATCGCAATGGGCTAGTAACCAATTTGGACGTGTTGGATGCTTTGAACACCTTTCAAACGACCAAACAACAACTCGATCGCACGTACTTTCAGGCAAAAGCGGCGCAAGCTACATTAGCGGCGGCGACAGGCGACGTGCCGGGAATTTGACAACGATTACTATCCTCTCGCGCGCCGTTGGACCCGTTCTGTTTTTCTTTGGAATTTTAGATTAGGAAAAGCCTGTTGCAAGGCAGCGGCAAACCGCTCCTCAAAGTGCTCATGCCGATAGTGCTGATTGAGTATTTTTAATCCGTTTTTTCCGAGCTGAACGGCCAACTCTTTTCGTAGGAGAAGTTTGATAAGTGAGCTTGCTATCTCGTTTAAATTAATGGGGTCGACAAGTACGCCATTCACCCCATCGCGAATAAGCTCCCTTCCCGCGTCGGTTTTTGAAGCAAGGCACGCTTTTGCGTTTCTCATTGCTTCCAAATAGACCAGTCCAAAGCCCTCGTGCTGGCTCGGCATCGCAAAGACACGGCATGCCCGGTACAAAGCATTGAGACGATCGGAAGCGACATATCCCGTAAATAAGACCTGCTTGCCTACTTCTTGGCTGCGCGCAAACTCCTTAAGACGATCCGAATCATCACCCGTACCTGCTATTATCAATTGAGCCGAAGGAATCTTCGCCACGATCTTTTTCATCGCAGATATTAAGATGTCATGTCCTTTGTAACGTTCGTCGGACGCGAGTCGCCCCACGATAAGGATGGTGCGAGCCGAAAGCGGCTGTACATTGCCGAAAGCATCCTTTATGGGTTCGACCGGAAGGTCACTTCCCTTGGGTCCCTCGGAAAAAGCAATTTCATCGAGAGCCAATTCCGTGGGGACCACTTCCACCGGAGCATAGCGAGACGACAAACGTGAAGCGGTGAAATGAGAGTTGGCCAGGCGAAGAGACGCTTTTCCAAAGGCTTTAAGCCTAAGGGACGTGACATTTCTATCCATCTCGATGCCATGGCAAAACAAAACATAGGGGATTCCCGTAAGTCTACCCATCAGAAACGCTAGAGGAGCCAAATGAATATGATCTACAAAAACGAGATCGGGTTTCCATCGAAGACTAAGGCTAGCAAAAGTGGAGATGAGTCGCGCCCGGCTTGAATCGCACTCGGTAATTTCGAAGTGGCTCGGGGACTGTAGATATCCTTGGTTTAAAATACCAGTAGGGCCGTGATAGGCGATTGCCTTAACTTCGGCTCCGAACGAATTGAAAGCCCGAATGGCCGATCGGCCGGCAGAGGCTATCCCCCCCGTCGGGGCGACGCCGGTTTGGCAACAGAGCACTTTCATATTGCGATGTGTCATTACTAAGCATTTCGGCACATCGCGTTATTTCTTTAGCCCTGTAGGGCGTCTTCGTAAAACTCAGTAATTATTAAGCAATATTTGGGGGCCAGGCTCTTTGAGATTGGTAGAAGGTAACTACAGAAAGGTACGGCCTACCTTCTTGTTACAGTAACTTGCCGGTCTTTAGATACCAATCATGCATGGATTTTAACGTTGTCTGTAGCGAGTCTTTCGCGCGCCAGGCGAAGCTTTTGGAGAAGCGCTCCGGAGAAATTACCCACCGCTCCGGCAAAATTTCGTGAGATCTATCGACAGTGAGAGTCGGTAATCTGGAACGCAGTGCCGGCACGGCATCGACGACTTGAGTGATTACTTTCACCACGGGATGCGGAATTTTAACCAGAACTCCTCGTCTGTCACTAACCGCGGCGGTGGAAGCGATGAGTTCTTTGTCGGAAAAGATCGTATCCGAACAAACATAAAACTTCTCATGGCGAATGTCGGTCCAGTCGGAATGCTTAAGTGCCGAGAATATGGCGGCCACCAAATCATCGACTGAAATGAAGCTATAGTATTTAGGTTTTAATCCCGGTTTCAGATGCACTCGGGTTCTTACCATCTTAAAAAGCTGCAGACTGGCAATATCACGCGGCCCCATCACCCAGGGAGGGCGAAGGAAGGCGTAGTTTAGCTGCGGAAATTGCTCCTTCACCCGGCGTTCCATCTCAAGCTTGGACTCTCCGTACCAGGTGACTGGCTCGTCTTGATCCTTCTCGTTTTTAAATTGATCGGGAGAGGTGCACGGTCCGGCCGCAGCCTGAGAAGAGAGTAGGATTATCTTGTCCGCTTTGGCGAGGCTTCCCAGAAGTTTAAGGGTCCCTTCCACATTAACCTTGAAATAACCGTCGCGAGCTCTTTCAAAGACTGTTCCCGCGCAATGGACGACATGATTCACTTCGACGTGATCTAGATTCCACTGCCCCGCGGTTCCTACCACTGGCCTAATCACTTTAGGGATGTAGTCGAAGCCGTCCCCGATGAACTGGGCTTGAAGCTTTTCCACACTTCGAATGGGTAGAATGATCTCCTCGTACTCTCCCCTTTGAATAGCTTGGAGGAGAAAATTTCGGCCCACAAATCCCGTGGCGCCGGTCAAAAGAAGCTTCATAAGAAAAACACCTCAGTGAGACAGGGGTAAAGCGGCTTCGTAAATACGGTATCTCTTATAGGCCCTTCCGCCCATGACGGAAATCCCTTTTATAATTTCGGCGTTATTCTCTTCCACCCAAGATAGTTCGCCACCGGTATATTTGCGTTTTCCCCGAACTAACGTTTCGTAATAGAAAAGGGCTGCGATACCGCTGTTTCTAAATTCAGGACGAATCCCAAGAACGGCAAGCCTAGCCTGAGTAGGGTGCTTGGTTTTCAGTAGCCAGATAAATTTCAATATCCGCATCAATTTGCCAGAACCTTTAGTCCGCCACATTAACTCATTGATGTCAGGAATCGTCAGCGAATAGCCGGCAGGAATTCCGTTTTTCTCCGCAATAAGGACCATCGACGGGTCGACAATGGCTTTTAGATCATCTGCCGCAAATTCCAAATCCTCATAGCTAATCGGGATGAAACCGGTGTTGCGATCTAAAGTGACGTTATAAAGCTCCTGAATAATCTTAAGTTCGTCTTTCAGCCGCTTCATATTGATATTACGGATGGTAAGTCCCGTCGATCGCTTGACCCGTTCGACTATCTTTTTCACGCGTTCGGGTGCTTGCACTTCTGCCGAAATATGAAAAGCGAGCAGATTTTGAAAGGTCTTAAACCCGGCCTTTTCATATAATTTGGGATAGTACTCGGGATTATAGGTCATCATTACTAAGGGTCTAGCATCGAAACCCTCAGTCAGAACTCCACACTCGTCATTGATAGTGGGGTTAAACGGCCCTCGCATTTTGTCTAAGCCTCGAGCTCGCAGCTCGTCGCGGGCCACTTCAAAGAGTTTTTCGGCGACCTCTTGGTCATCGACGGCATCGAAAAAGCCAAAAAAACCCGTTTTATCTTTATGAAACTCGTTGTGCGCTCTATTAACCACGGCGCAAATCCTTCCCACGGGTTTACCGTCACGATAAGCCACAAAGGGAATTAGCTCGCCATGTTTTAGAAACGGAGACTTAGGGCTAAAGATTTTGCAAATGCTCCCCGGGAAGGGGGGCACGAAGTAAGGGTTCTTCTGGTGAATCAGCTCCGGAATCTCCTCGAACTGCTTGAGCGCTTTCTTGTCCTGACACTTTGAAATCGTAACCATTGTTAGCCCGTCGTTTGGTTTCCCCCGTATAGACTGCGTCCTCAAAGATGCCAAGTTCCTTGCCTAACCTTTGGCAAGTCTCAAGGACATAGTCCAACTCTTCGTTCGTATGAGTTGCCATGTAGCTCGTTCTGACGATCGCTTCCCCGTAACGAACGGCCGGATAGACCGCGGGAGTCGTAAAGATTCCTGCATCAAACAACTTTTGGCTGAAGAGGAATGCTTTGATTTCGCTACCGATAAGAAGCGGTACAATCGGAGACTTTGTAATTCCTATATTGAAGCCCATGCTCCGAAAACCTTCGTGCATCTTGTGGGTATTCTTCCATAACGACGCCATCCGCTCGGGCTCTTGTCGCATGATCTGGAGCGCTTTTAGCACGCCTGCCGTAACCGACGGCGCCAGCGAAGCGGTAAAAATAAAACAACGCGCTTTGTGCTTTAAGTATTCAATGACGTACTTAGAACCCGCTAGAAAACCTCCCATGGAACCCAATGATTTTGAGAAAGTGCCCATGACCAAGTCTATTTGGTCGTTCATTCCAAAATGATGGACCGTACCTTCTCCTTTGGGGCCCAAGACTCCAAGCGCATGCGCCTCGTCGACATAGACCCTTGCGCCATATTCTTTAGCGACCTGAGTGATCTCGGGCAAGTTAACGATGTCCCCCGACATGCTAAAGACGCCATCCACAATAACAAGCTTACCGGCTTCCGCAGGCATCCGGCTAAGTCGTCGGCGAAGCGCATCTACGGAGTTATGCGCATAAGGAACGGTCTTAGCCTTAGACATACGGCAACCATCCACAATGCTGGCGTGGTTTTCTCTGTCGCACAGAATATAATCGCCGTCGTCGAGCAGCGTTTGAAGAGCTCCGATATTTGCGAAAAAGCCCGTCGAAAAAAGTAGCACCGCTTCGCGGTTGAGAAAAGTCGCGAGTTCCTCTTCCAGCTGTTCATGTAGTTTTATGGTCCCGCTCAAAAACCGAGAGCCCGTGCAGCCCGAGCCGTATTTTCTTAGCGCCGCTTGCGAAGCTTCGATAACCCGTTCGTCCTGGGCCAAGCCCAAGTAATTGTTCGAACCCACCATGATTTTGCGGCGTCCGCCCACCACGACCTGGGTTCCCATCACCGATTCGATGGCGCGAAAATAAGGATAAAGCCCCAGCTCCTGAACCTGTTTGGCTTCGTTGAAGTTCATCGCCTTTTCAAAAATGTCTTTGTGGCGCGCTTTGGATTCCGCAGCGGCGAGCGAGGTATCTTTACCTGGCGGCTCCGAGCTTACCGACGGCGAGAGGTCTGTTTCCACATGCTCTGCATGCCCTACGCCGTTGCCCTTACCGTTCGCCCCAGAGCCATTCGAATTTTGTGAGTGCTTATCCATGTCGTTTTCCTTTAGTACCCCGTTACCCTAACCGCGCGCCCCTTTTTCTATAAGTAGGGCTAAACCCATTCCCAGCGGTTACGCGCAGTGTTGACGCTCGACTTTAGTATATTGTCGTTTAACGAAAACCCTCGTCAATCCAACAGTTTAGTAAACTAAATTTTATTTTTGAAGGTCATTCACTTTTTGAATCTATTTAAGGCCCTTGTGCATAGGATGACCCCCACAAAGCTGGGCACCTTACCACGTCGGAAGGATAACTCAAAATTTCACAGCTTTGAAACAGTCCAGGGGCTAAGGGATTGCCTTAAGTATTGAATCCTGTTACGAAAGAACATCTTTAACCGAGGAGAATCAAAGATGAAACGCCGGCTATTACTTGGGTTCGCACTACTATTGTTTTGCTCTCAATCTCGACCAGGACTCGCCGAAGAGGCGTACCCGGATCCTCAGGGATTGGGCCCGGGTTTTGGACTTAGCTTCTTAGGCGGGGTAAACATTTTGAGTCAGTTCAGCGTAGGCAGCTATCTGGCTACTTCCAACCATATCTCTTACAACCTTGGTCTCCGAGGTGAGTATTTTTTTCAAAAGCATGTTGGAGTGTTTATCGGAACAGATCTTACCAATCGAGGACTCTCGGATTCGAACAATAATAGTTACACTTCTGGATGGCTCGATATCCCCTTTGGAGTCGCATTCCGCTACCGCTGGCATGGGAGTGATGACGGTCCGTGGAGCTATCTAGGGGTAGGAGGATTTTTCGCTCAACCCTTATCCAGTAGTCTCTCTGGTTCGAGCGCATTTTCCTTGGGGAATATCTCTACCAAGTCGACGTTTGGTCTCATACTGGAAGCACGCACCATGTTTAGCATTAATCCTAGCTGGGCGTTAGGGTTAGGAACTTGGTTTAAGTATGGGTTCGGCAGTTCATTAGGATTTCCGGGAACTACTGCCAGTGCAAATTTAGCAGAGCTTGGACTTGGTCTGGTCGTGAACTTCCACTAACCGAAAGCATTCATGGGCGTCAAAGAGCGAAAAGAGCGAGAGAGGCAGCAGAGAACGAACGACATTCTCGAAGCGGCCCGGCGTAGTTTTGAATCCAAAGGGTTCTTAAAGACGACGCTTCAAGATGTCGCCAAGGAAGCGGAAATATCGGTAGGCCTTATCTACCGTTACTTTCAATCCAAGGAGGACATCTTCGCCTCGCTGGCACTGAAAGGTGCCGAGGTCTTTGACGCCCAAATCGAAACCATTTTGCGTCGAGCAACCCCGGCAACCCGTAAGCGCCCGCCCGTCGATAGAGTACTTGCTGAAATTGCTGGCTCCTTTTTCGATTTTTACGGACCTTATGGGGAGTACTTCGACTTTCTTCTGTATTCCTACAAAGGAATGAAAGAGGTTCAGATTCACGGAACGACACTGACCCGCCTAATGAGTGTGACCTTATCGAGTTTAGATAGACTCAAGGAATATATCGTTCATTCACCGCAGTTTAACGCCAAAGATGACGACGAAGCCTTGCAGGTAGTGTTTCTCCTATGGGGCATTCTATTGGGATGCCATAAACTTTTTGACAGCTCGGGACGCGGACATCTGTTTGCTTTCCGAAAAGAGGACTTCGTCGGCAAAATGATTGAGCAGATTTTGGTCGGCATCGCTCCTACGGCCTCTACCGAAGGCAGTCCTACCCCGAAGTCGTACCCTTCAGGACGGATGCCGGCACAAAGTCCCAGTCTTAAGCCGGTCATTAGTAGTACAACCGCGGAACGCTCGGAAAGAACCACCGACTTGTCATGAACCCCGCACCTTTGAGCTCTCTTCCCGCGAAATCAATAAAGGCTGTTTTTACCGATCTCGATGGAACCCTCACGACGGGCCAGTCCTTGCATCCCGATACCTTTTACGCGTTATCCAAACTCCAAGAGGCGGGCTTTTGGGTTGTGGTCGTCTCCGGCAGGCCAGCCGGATGGGCGGATTGCCTGATGAGACTAGCCCCTATTGATGCCATGATTTTTGAAAATGGCGCGGGCATCCTCACTCGGGACAAGGAACGGCTCATCATGACCTCCACCGCCAGAACTTCCGATTCCCAGACTCTGGCCACGGATCGACAGAGGCTCGATTCTCTTTTCCAAAGTTTAAAAAAAGAGATCCCTCACCTTAAAATAGCTACCGATCAGCCTTTTCGAAAGTATGACATGGCCATCGATTTTGCCGAAGAGGCGCCTTTCTTGACCGAGAGCGAGCAGGAGCGCGTGATGGAGAAGCTCCGCCAAGAAAAAGACCTGACGGTGAAACTAAGCAATATCCACGTGAACTATTGGGTCGGCTCTCATACCAAGATCACCGCTTGCGAAAGGCTCTTGGACTCGGAAGGAAAAAAGCGTGCCATTTCAGAAGACGAAGTGGTGTTCTGTGGTGATTCTCCCAACGACGAGCCTCTATTTTCGCGCTTCAAGTACACCGTGGGCGTGGCAAACATTCACCCTTACCTCCCAAAAATGAAATCACTACCAGCCTTTCTGACAAAATCGGCTGAAGGCCAAGGATTTCAGGAATTAGTTAGATTCCTTCTCTCCCAAGCCAGATAAGCGTTTCGAAGGTTTGACGCTCCCGCTATAAAAACTGTTTATTTTCAGTAGTTTATTGCAAAAAATCTTTGTGCTATATCATGGAGGAATCGTTGGGGAGACCTGGGGGGGTCTTGCTAGTTCGAGCAATCTTAGGCTCGCATCGATTTTCTTTACAAGGAGTACCAATGAAGTTGATTAACCTGGGCGACGACCCGATGGCTAATCAGATGTCGCTAATCAGTGACACCGATGAATGCATTAAGTTCCTTGAGTTTGCGGGAAACAAATCGATACTAAACGAGCACACCATCAACTGCCGGCTCACCGCCTGCAATAACTTGTTCTCCATCTTAAACGAAGGAGAGGACAACGTAGATTACCTGCTCGAAAATCTGGATCTGTTGGTAAACCGCTTTCGCAACAAGAACAGCAACGTTCAGCAGAGTACTTTAAAGGTCTATAAATCACGGGTAAAAAGCTCACTCGAAGATTACCGCGCTTGGTGCAAGGATCCGATTGCTTGGGAAAAGTCGGTCCTGGAAAAATCCAACGTGGCGCATGCCAAAGAGCGAAAAGCCAAAGCTGCGGCAAAAGAAAAGCCGGTGAAGGCCGAAGCCCCTATCGCTACAGCACGCGTGGAAAAAACGGCAGCCGAGCCTCGTCCCACAATTGAAAAAACACCGCGTGGTGGCCGCAAAGTGATTTTTCCCGTGCGATCCGACTTCAACGTAGAATTAGTCATCCCTGATGACGGCCTCTCAATGAAAGAGATGCTAAAGCTGGGATTGTTTCTTTATCCCTACTGTAAGGATTCTGAGGGTGGGGAAAACGAAGAGCGCAATTCTTGGACGATGCAGTAAAATAAAACCGAGGGATCGCTCTAGCGCTAAATCTGAAGCCCTTGCAGCCCCTCCGCCAAAGTGGCCGTAAGCCCCCAACCCCTGGGAATGGGGATGGGAAAGGCGGACCTAGCTTCATTTCGGTTTTGGTGAAGGCTTCTTTTTCCGAGGAGTGAATGGGATTAGCCCCGCTGCTTCGTGCGCCCGAAGGGCGCTCCTTACTTTGGTTTAAAACCAAATCATCGGTGGGTTTTGATCCTGGCAGGCGATTTCGGCGTATTTGTACATGAAGGAAATCAGCTGACGAATAACATCGTAAGACTTGGTAGCTTTATCGAGTTGGCAGCCGTACTCCAAGCCTTCGCGATCTTCTTCTTTGTAAGGAGTGACACGCTTGACTTCGACTACTAAACGCAAAAAAGAGCTGGGCGTAAAGTAGAAGCGCAAGGCAACCTTCTGGTCCATCTTCAACGGATGGTCGGGGCGCTCTTCCTTGAACTTGATTCCCGAATAACTGATGTCCAGCACTTCCACATGTTGCAATCCGGTTTTTTCGGCAAAGCTATAGACGCCCAGAATGCGATTGAAGAGCACTCTTTCGTATTCCCTTCTGCGCTCTTCGCTTTTATTTTTCCGATAATTCTCTAGATCGATAATACTGACTTTGCCTTTATCTTTCGATTTTCGCTTATCCATTAAATTGTGCCCGTCAGTTATTAATTGCTGGATTAGTTTGAAGGGAAGACAAACTTAATTATACCCCTGTAATTCTGGGCGAACAATCTAGAGTTCTACATTCGAAAGGTGGGAAACGACGATTAAGACGCGCCGCTCGGCTTGATGCCCTTTTTGAATCCTAAGGCTGAAATGACGGCTAGAAAGAACATGAGGTTATGAAGCACCTTGGCATCGCCAAAGTTCCACTGGGTAGAGCCTTGAATTTGAAAGCCAATAAAAGCGGCAAGACAGCCCAACGCGATCCACCGTTCGTTCTGTTCCGAGGAGTAAGAGCGGACCACCCGGAACGAATACCGGAAGATGACCCACCACAGCCAAATAAAGGCCACGGATCCCACAATTCCTGTCGTCGCTAAGATCTGAAGAAAGGTCGAATGGGCATGACCGCAAAACGGTTCAGGATTATCAGGGTACAGCCGAAGCATATACTCTTTGCAAAACCGTTCGTTGTTGTTGTAGCCGAATCCAAGAATCGGATGCTCTTTGAACATGCTGATCTGAGCATGCCACAGACGTCGGCGTGGTCCCAGATTGTAGAAATCGTCTTGCTTGAAAAAGGTTCTTTCAAATCGGGCGTGAAACCCGGGATCGGTAAAATAAAGAACCCCCATCACAGCAATTCCGAAAACAAAACAAGCTCCCGCCCATTTAACACTCTTTCCGAAAGCAATGACCAGCACCATCACGGGGATAGCCATCCAAGCGGCCCGGCTTTGCGTCCAAAAGAGCAGCAGTAGCAAAAACAGCCCTAGCGCCAAATACCAACGTCGTTTGGGGTCACCCGAAAAACCAAGGGCTGTAAAAAGACACGCATAGAACGAAAAAACGTTAGAGAAAGTCAGGTGGTGGTTAAAAAAACCCACCACGAGAGATCCGATATGCTGTTCGGGGATCGCATAGACGATGATGCGACCCGTTCCAAAATAAAGAAAATCGTTGGGAACAAAATGTTGGAGTATGCCAAACACGCCGACAACACAGCAACTTACTACCAAAGGAATAAGCCAACGACGCGAAGGAGAAAAGAAAACAAGCTCATAAAAAGCGATCGCATACAAAAGAAAAAGGCGCATCCGGCCGAAGTCATAAAACTTTTGCGATAGTTTAGCCGGTCCGGCGATAATCCCTAGTAGGGCTGCCGCGATAAAAATAAGAAACGCAAACGTAAAAGGAGGAAAGATCCATTTAGAGCGAGCGGACCGCCTTAGATAGCATTCCACCGCCAGACACAAACCTAGAAGAGAGGAGAAGATCTCCATTCCACTCATGGTTGTCGCCAAAGAGATCACATAAAGGACAAAGACGACTTGATGAAACTGTCGAAACCACGAAGGGACTAATGAAGAAGAAGGCGAGGACGAAGTGAGGTTACTGGAATTCACTTGGACTTGAGCACGGTACGAAAATAATCAAACGTCCGCGCAAGCCCGGCCTCCACGGACACCTTGGGCTCCCAGCCCAATAGCTTTTTGGCTTTTGAAATATCGGGTTTGCGAGTCTTAGGATCATCGATAGGCATCGGACAAAAGACGATTTTAGATTTGGAACCCGCAAGTTCTATAATTCGCTTTGCGAAATCCAAGACGGTGTACTCGGAAGGATTTCCCAAATTCACGGGCTCGTGATAGTCGGAGCAAAAAACACGTTGAATGCCTTCGATAAGATCACAGACATAGCAAAAGCTTCTGGTCTGCATACCATCGCCATTCACGGTCACGTCGGCACCGGCTAAAGCCTGCATACAGAAGTTAGGAACAATACGCCCATCATCGGATCGCATTCTAGGACCATACGTATTGAAGATTCGAATGATGCGCGTGTCGAGTTGGTGCTTACGGTAATAGGCCATCGTGAGCGCTTCCAAATAGCGCTTCGATTCGTCGTAACAGCCGCGCGGACCGATAGGGTTCACATTTCCCCAGTAGGTTTCCTTTTGAGGATGTTCTAGCGGGTCACCATAGACCTCGGAAGTGGAGGCCACTAAAATCCGGCATCCCTTTTCGCGAGCAAGGCCCAAAATGTTATCGCTTCCAATCGCTCCCACGCGAAGAGTTTCGATCGGATATTTGGCATAATCGATAGGGCTTGCGGGACTTGCCATATGGAAAATGCCCGCTAAGCCGCCGCTCACGGATAGCGGTTTAGTAATATCGTGCTCCAAAACGGTTAAATTCTTGTCACCCAACATCGGGCGCAAATTTTCCGCCCTCCCCGTAAGAAAATTATCCACGGCGACGACTTCACATTTTCTTTCAAGAAGGTTTTCGACCATGTGAGAGCCTAAAAATCCAGCTCCCCCGGTGATGAGATATCGGCCCTTGGGGAAATCAAATAGTTGGGTCATTTCGGATCCGGCTTTCCTATGCAGTAATACGTAAACCCGTAGTGCTCTAAACTTTCGGGATGATACAAGTTGCGACCGTCAAACACAACCGGCTTTACTAGCTCGCGTTTCAACATATCAAAATCAGGAGACCTAAATTCGTTCCACTCGGTCAAGATGGCCAATGCGTCGGCTTTATGAACCGTCTCATAAGCATCTTCAAACAGTTCAATCTTATTTTCGAATAACCGTTTTGCCTCGTGCATAGCAACCGGATCGTAGGCTCTAACGTGACATTTCGCATCCAATAACTGTTGAATCAGGCGAACGGAAGGCGCTTCTCGCATATCGTCCGTCATCGGCTTAAAAGACAATCCCCACAATGCTATCGTTTTGCCTTTGAGGTCTCCTTGATAGTGTCGCTTGATCTTTTCGAAGAGAATTCCTTTTTGCCGCTCATTGATGTCGTGGACCGCGCGAAAGATATCCAACGGAAAATCGTGTTCGACTCCCAACTGAATCATCGCCTGGACGTCTTTGGGAAAACAGGAGCCGCCGTACCCGCAACCTGGATAGAGGAACTTATTTCCTATGCGGCTATCCGTGACTAGCACGCGCCGGACTTCATGAATGTCCGCCCCCACTCGTTCCGAAAGCAGGGCCAAGTCATTGATAAATGAAATCTTGGTGGCCAAGAAAGAGTTAGCCGCATATTTCGAAAGTTCGGCGGAACGGTTGGACATGAATAGAATTGGATTTCCACCGCGGATATAGGGCGAATACAGATCGGCCATGACCCGTTTGGCATTGTCGCTTTCGCAACCGATGATCACCCGCTCCGGACGCATGAAGTCGTCCACGGCCGTTCCCTCTTTCAAGAACTCAGGGTTGGAAACGACGTCAAAATTTACTTTGGAGCCCTTAAGGGCAGCTCTTACTTTATCCGCCGTGCCCACCGGGACCGTGCTTTTTAAGACCACTACGAGATCGTCTTTGGCGCATTCGCGGAGGGTTTTTACCGCTTCCATCACATACCGAAGGTCCAGGGATCCGTCCTCGCCGGAAGGGGTCCCGACCGCGATAAAGGCTACCCTAGCTGAGCCGATGGCTTCGGCGGCATTGGTCGTAAAAGTTAATCTTTTCGACTTGATATTACGGGCTACGATATCATCGAGGCCCGGTTCGAAGATGGGAACTTCCCCCGCTTTAAGACGGGCGACCTTAGCTTCGTTGACGTCGACACAGGTGACGTGATTCCCCGAGTCAGAAAGACAGGTTCCCGCCACAAGCCCTACGTAGCCAGTGCCCATTACGCAGATTCTCATTGTCGTTTCTCCCGGCCTTATATATTCGTTTTTGGCAGCTAAGTGATTTTTTTCATTGAGAGAGTACTAAAAGAACTCTAAACTGGGCACTGGATTTCGTCAACGGAAGTACTACGGTAAGGCCTTCCCGGCGATAATGGGAATTGAAATAATCGGAAATTTAATCACGTATGTCCACTTCCAATAAAGAGAGAGCTAAATTTGCCGCAAAACTCACCCTCGGTGGTGGGTTGGTTTTCTATGTGCTCCATTCTCGGATGGTGGACTTTCAAACCCTTAAAGGTGTCCTTTTCAACCCGATCAATCTTCTGCTTAGCGTTCTGTTCCTCTCTTTTTCGGCCCTTTGCTGTGCCACACGATGGTTTTATTTGATCCGCCCGCAAAAGCTCTCGTTGTCTTATAAGGACATGGTGGAGCTTACGATGATAGGTAACTTCTTTAACACCTTCATGCCAGGCTCGGTTGGGGGGGACCTCATCAAAGCTTGGTATGTTGCGGGCCAAGAGCCCAAACGTAAGGCTACGGCCATCTTTACCGTTCTTTTGGATCGAGTCATCGGCTTAGCGGTTATCATTTTTTATGCGGCAGTCACTTTACTCTATTACAGGCAGTGGATAGGGCCTCATCCAGAACTTAAGGTGCTGGCTCTCTCCATTTGGGGATTTACTACTTTTAGCGGCCTTTTCATCGTTGCCTATTATATGCCGTTTGTATGGCGATTTAGTCCGACAACAAAATTTATTTCCCTACTCCGACGAATCCCTCGTTTCTCTGGAATCGTCGATGCGTCTTTGCTTTATCGGCAGCATCCCCTCCTAATTCTAAGTTCTCTGCTGCTTTCCGCGCTTTCCATTTTAGGAATCAATCTCCTTTACAGCATCCAGGGGAATACCCTGGGAGTGCACATGGATCTAGCCCACTACTTTTTTATCGTTCCTATTGGGATTACCGTGTCCGCTGTTCCCCTGATACCGGGGGGAATTGGAGTGGGACAGATTGCTTTTTATCAACTGTTCCAATGGATGGGATCTAGTACCCCCAAGGAGGGGGCTACGCTTTGTACTTTGATGCAAATCTACACGATTTTTTTCAATTGCATCGGTGCTTTTTTCTATCTGAAATTTAAAAAACGTCCGCAAGAGATTTCCCACCCAGAGACTTCATCGATTCCGTTCCCGGCCGTTAACCGCGTGAGCCCGTAAGTGAAATCCGCCCCCGCGTTTCATTCCAAAGGGATTGTTGTCTCCAAAGAAAGTTTTGGAGAGGCAGACCTGTATATCCATTTCTTTACCAAGGACTGGGGACTGATTTCGGTGTTAGCCAAATCGGCGAAAAAGAGTAAACGCCGCTATGTAGGCGGACTGGATCTGTTTTGCCATGATGAGATCTTTTTACGGGGCGATCCCAGAGAACGGCCGTACTTAAATGAGCTGTCTGTTTTAAATTCCTTCCAGGGGATTAGAGAGCAGCTGGAAAAACTGCTACTCGCGGGCAAAGTCACTCAATGGGTAAACAGGCTAGCCAATGTCGCTACCCCCATGCCCGCCGTGTATAGCTTGTTGGGACAGACCCTGGCTCTCATTGAACAGGAAGCCGATGAGAGTCGATTAGAACTTTTAGGCCTAGTCTTTAAGGCCAAGTTTTTGGGAGAGTTAGGATTAAAGCCACGTGTTGATGCCTGCGCTCGTTGCGACACGCCGCTACAAGACGAAGTCTACTTTGATATCGCGGCGGGGGGAATCTTGTGCAAGACCTGCTCGCTAAAAAGTCCCTTGCAAGAATACTTACGTTTGGACCACGACGATCGCGCTTTTCTCCATGTCATCGATGACGTCAAACTAGCCCGCTGGAAAGACTTTCGAATGGCTCCTATAAGAGCGAGCCATCTGTCCCGGCTCCTGAATCAATTTGCGTCGTATCATACCCATGCCAGATTGCCTGTATGATCACCCAATCGCCCACCGCTAATACCTTGTAAACCCAGAATAATCAGCGGACGGCATGGTCAATCGTCCTTTGACGAAAGATTGACACGCCGTACCCACTATACTACTCCTAGGGGCCTAATCTTCGGACGAGTCGGTTACTGGGGAGTAATGACAAGCGCACCTTTTGGGAGGCATTTTATGTCGAAGGGATTTCTTTTCTTTTTTTTTGATTAGTCTCGTAAGTTTTTCATCCATTCACGCAGAGCCCTTAGTCCAAGATGGAGACATTGAAGTAAACGGTAACGGTAATGGTAATGGCAACGGCGACGGTCTGGCCCCTTTGGATTACCTGTCTAAGACGTGTCCCATAGTTCCCGCCTTCCATGACACGCCCCAACTGCAAGAGTACGTAACCGATGCCTGTGAGCGAATGGTCGCCATCATGGATTACAAGACGGGGGCAGGAACCGCCGAATTGTCTACCGAGCTTCAGCGCATTGAAGCCGATCTGGCTAGAAGACTAGAAACCGTATCTCCTGCGGACTTGGAGAGGACCGGGCTAACCTTTGAGAACATCCGCCAATTTGTGATTCAATCAACTCACTCTCGGGGACTCAATATACCCGTAATGGCCTACAGTGACGCTATTCAATACGCGAATGAAAAGGTTCTCCAAGAGGCGGGGTTTGGCTTCCTCCATTTTAGTCAGGTGCCGATAGCCACCTTATTAGAAACCTACTACGACGCCACTGATCGCTTTCCCAAAAAGAAAGGCGTCACGCCCAGAGACGTTAAGGCGGCGTCGGACGCGGTCTACCGAGATCCTATTGACCCCAAGCGGACGCTTAATAAACTCTGGGAGATTCGGCTTCCGGTAAATCCCAAAGATCTATCCGCCCCCAAATTAAGACAGCAATTTACTAATTATAATTTGATTGGAGATGTTAATGTCGTTCAAGCCAGCGATGTGCCTCTCCCCAAGTCGGATCAACCGTTGGAACAGGAAAGAAGACGCTATCGGATCTTGCAAGCCTCCCGGCTGGCGCTGGGGCTAGGAGCTATCGGTCTAGGAAGCTGGTACGGCGGGGGCTTTTCCGCCGAGGCCCTGACTGTCTTTGGCATCCAAGCAGCCCTTGAAACTCAATTTACTTTATTCACCAATCAATGGGCCAAGTTTTGGTACAAAACTGGATTTAAGGGAGTGGTGGGTATCAATTTACTCTATGCCGCAATCATCGCTTCCGCGAAACACATGATAGAATTCGCGACCGGCGCTCCGATAACTTTTGATACTTATGTTTTTACCGTAAAGACTCTAATCAGTGCCTCGGCTTTCGTCGGCTCTTTCGGCGCAATGCAAGTGGCGGCATCTCGTGAACTCCAAGAGGGGCAGATGACCGAATGGCTTCGTCAGAAGCTTGAGAGCATCGGGTCGGTAATCGCAAATGCCGGCAGAAGTAGCGCGGTCGTCGCAGGAATCGTGGGCGCGAAAGCGGTACAGCATGTCGCGGGAGTTGAATTCGGCAATGAGGAATTGGTCGGGTTGGGAATTCAGGGAGCCTACTTCCTTGCCGTGACAGGTCCGCTATGGGCTAAGCGAGTTTGGGCTGCTCCTAAACAACGGGAACTAATTGCCTACCCTCTTTATCATGGCGACGCCCATCCTTGGGCCGGCCTGTGGTTCGGTAACTTTCGACGTAAATGCGCGGAAGAGGTCCTGGGCTTCTTCGATCGCTTCTATACGTGGAGACGGGCGACTCCAGCGACAACACCGTAAGCTTTTACAAAGCCCTGCCCAAACGGCTAGCTTCCCTTCGGAAAAATCGCCGTGTCAAGCGGATGTTCTTTCTGCGCTTTTTGGTATTTGATAAATGCCGCGATAATGAAAGCGACCTGTACCGCCACATAGCCTAGAACATATTGGATGCCACCGGAGCCAAATCCATAGGAGTGTAATCCAACCCCTAGGACGAAGTTCACCCCGTACCAGGCCATTAACACTCCCAAGAAACAGAAGACAGTTGCCGTCGCAAAACCAAAGCCGCGAAGCCAGCCAGTGAAACGGCCGTGGAGAACAGCTATATAAAGAAGTAGTGCGATGAGTGCCCAGACCTCTTTCGGATCCCAGCCCCAGAAACGTCCCCAGGAGTAATCCGCCCAAACGCCACCTAGAATAGTTCCTGCAGCAAGCAGAACCACCCCGATTTGAACCGCCCGGTACATGTAGAGGGTCAGATACTGGATTTTGGCCGTAGCTTGAGGACGAAACAGGAAATTTCCCAAAACGACATTTCCCAGGCAGAGCGACAAAGCAAAGGCCGCATAACTGAGCGTGATGGTCAAGACGTGGATCGTAAGCCAGTAATTGCTTCTTAAGACGGGCTCTAAAGGATTGATACTAGGATCCAACACTGAGGGTAAATTGTCCGCCAACACCAAACCCGCAATCGCAAAGACGGAGGCAGCCGTAGGAATGATGGCGTTTTTGTAAACCGCCCAAACAATGAGCGCAAAGGTCATACAGCCGAAGGTCACCCAGATGATCGATTCATACATGTTAGTGACGGGAGGGCGTCCAGAGATCCAGCAGCGAAGCGCAAAACCGTACAGATGAAGCCCATAACCACAGCCCAATGCCACAAAACTTGCGATCCGAGTAAATTTATTTTGGCTGACCAAATAGGCTAGTAACAAACCAAACGCTAGCGAGTAGAAAACCCAAGCCCAGCGGAAAGGGCGCGATTCGTTATAGAGAATCTCCCGATCCATTTGCGCTTCGGTCGGATAGGCCGAAGCCCCTACTAAATCTTTGCTCAAAAATTTCGTAAAGGCTGAGAGGTCGTCTGACCATCTTTTCGAATCCCCTGAGATATATTCTTGGAGAAGAGGTCTAAGCAGGTTTGCCAATTGGTTTCTTTGATCGACGGTGTAAGGCAACTGTCCTTGCGGATCGATCAGAGCCGCAAGACTAAACCAAGGTTTCTCCATCCCTTCGGGATTGGGT
The DNA here is from genome assembly GCA_963778115.1 of uncultured delta proteobacterium. Taxonomy (GTDB): domain Bacteria; phylum Bdellovibrionota; class FAC87; order UBA2466; family UBA2466; genus JBBQIT01. The sequence continues at coordinate 294,502 of CAVZSV010000006.1, read as the reverse complement.
AAAATCGTCAGATCGTCTCCTCGGACAACCGCTTCCACAAGTCCAAACTGGTTCTGCAACTGAACGGCTTTCTTTTCGATCTCAGTGAGCTTTTCACGATCTTGATTTTTTTTCATCACCGCTTGCGCGAGTTTTCTAAGCCCATCGGAACCTTGAATCTCCGTCGGCGAGAAATAATTTCTCTCTTCGGGGAGCCCAATCTCTTTTTTAAGAGGACCGTAGTCCACCCGAATGAAAGGGGCCGAGGCCCACGTCTTATCGAAGGTGGTTAACCAGCTAAAAATGAGTTCTTCGGGGCGAAACCCTTCCCAGAAAGTTCTTCCCGTCACATAAAGTGCTGTCTCTCGCGCATAGGTGTCAAACGGCTTCATTCGTCCCCGGCTTTGAATGCCTATCTTTCCCAGCGCACCCCATTCGAAGCCTGGCTTGGGTTCGGGTTTAGTCGGGCTTGGTTCGCCAAACGCCACCACGGTACCGAGTAAAGCGACCGAGAGCAGCAAACGTTGAATCGTTTTCATTCGCGCCTTCTTCCCAAGATTTTGTCCCAGTAATGGGGATTCATGTAGAACATCAAAATAATTCCCAACACCATCACTATACACCCGGCGTATTTGATCGTCCTACCCGGATCATAATTGACGGACAAGACCGAAACGGGAGGCCGACCCTCTTCCATCTGGTAACTCGCCTGATAAAACGTAAAGCCGCCATACTTGATGGGCTCGTTCATGGAGATGAGTTCTGGGGCGGTTTCTGGCCGTTGTCCTTCACGCACGGTGACATTGCTCTGATAAGACGCCGCTTTGGTCGTTCCGGGATCGGTCCCAATGGTGAACTTCTTAAGATAGATCGCAAACGGAAGTCGCAGCCGTTGTTTGGAGAGGCGCATTACCCAATTTTCACTCCCCATGGGAATATTTGCGGCATCGCCTTCGATAAGCCACTGACCGTCGTCTAACTTGGCTTGACTACTGGGCGTTCTATCCGATTCGATTCTAAAATGAAGTCCCGCTAAATAATTAGATTCACCGCCACCGATGTATTGAACATAGCGCGGGAGGTCTTCTTGAATCGCAGTAGGATGCCATTCGGTAACTTTAAATTTCGAATCCATCCAGCCCGTCGGCATCTCCTGGCCAAGCTTAACCTCTCCCCGCTCCTTCAACTCGCCGCCTTTGCCAAAAGAGCGATAGAAAAGTTTTGAGTTAAAGGAAGCAAACTCAAGCCGACCGCGGCTTTTGCCGACGATAGCCAACTGCTGATTGCCCACATCAGAGGTCGCTATCATTCGAAACTTCAAGCCCAAAGGCTTCTGCTCTGAACCGTGCGCCCGATGCAAAGTATTAAAGTCGGGAAAGTTGGCAAAGAGGGTATGTTTTTCCTGAGCTCCGGACTGGCTTTTAACAAGCAGCTGGACCGCGGGATTTACCGGATCGTCGGATCGAGAGACCAGATCGCCGTTCTCCACGACCGCATAGGGAAGATAGCGCTCGATCTTCATATCTAGCCCCGTGGCTCCCAGCGGTGTCCATCGATTTAGGGCCTTTTCGATTCCCATGCGATACTGGCGATCTCCGTAAGTGATTACCAAATATCCCACGGAGCGACGATTCGAAGCGGACTTCACCGGATCGGCTAGAAATTTTTTCTCTTCTTGGGGATCCCAAAGGGTAGCCAAACTTAAAACCGCGGGTCCCAGATTAAATTCCGCCGGCTTGTCAGGTTGGTTTTGTACTAACCATTCCGAGACATCAAACCGGGAACTAATAAGATTTACTTTAAGTGCTGGCGCTCCCACTCCGGGGATGGGGCTGTCGGTGACTACTTTATCGGAAACGACCCGCGGAAGAAATTCATCCACGACAATTTCTTGATGAGGGGTCAACTTCACCCTCATTAAATTTCCGTCACGCTTAAGCCCGGTTTCGGGAAAGGGAATTTCCTTAAGAAGGGTTCCGCTTTCCGTTGTAATAATTAGCGCCATGTCATTGAGAAGGACTTCCGAATTTTGTTTGGACTCTTCAATGGGCAAATTACCGTCGACTCCCCACTGTTGCGTAATAAAGGAACCGGAAAGCAGGATAAGAATTCCGATGTGAGTAATAACAAAACCCGTTTGCCGACGCTTCCAGGGAAAGCGCGACATCGCGGCACAAAAAACATTCGTAGCCAAAAGAAGAAGCAGCCCCGCAAACCACCACGTTCCATAGATCATCACATGGGAAGCCCGCATTCCGTAATTGGATTCGAGCATGGTTGCGGTAGCTAAAACAGCGGCCAACGATAAAATAGAGAATACAGCGAGCTTTAAGGAAGCGAAGAATTTGAATATGGGTGATTTCAACATAAAACCCTTTGAACTCGTCCTATCTATCAAGCCGGAGCGTGAAAGATAGTTTGCTCTCCGGCTCAATCCACGTTTTTTTCGGACCGGCTTGGAGATTGCAGTGCGCTTTATCCACAAACCCTAATCCCCACGCTTGATTGGAATCTTCAGGTGACTCAACGCAGGAAAGAAGCTGAATCACTGTCTTTCCTTCTATCACAACCGAGTAAGGCAGAATCAACGGGAACGTCCGCAACCCTGTGATTTCAACAGGACATAGTTTCCGATTTACTTGTCCATAAGTAAAGATACGTTCGACGACCTCCTGGCCTGGATAGCAGCCCTTGTTGCGGGCCACGACCTCATCAAAATTCCCCTCCAATATTAGGTCGGTTTTTTTGAGTTCCCTACCCAATTCGGGCACTCCGGCACGCACTCGATAAAAGTCAAAAAGCCGGTGGCCGAGCAAAGTCCATCCCCCACTAGCCATTCGGCTAAGCAGATTAGCCGTCTCGCTTCGAGGGACCATCACCCAAACTAGCTGGGGTCTACGGGGATCTTGCCATTGGACTTGGTCTTGAGAAGGACCTAGCTTTCTTTTCCAAGTCGCAAAAATCCCCACCAAACCACTCGCGTCACTTAAAGTGAATTTCTCACCAAAGTGAAATTGCTCAATATGGGCTTCGAGGCTCGCCCTTTGGGTCGGGGGAACTAAAATCCGGTAGCAGTGTTCACTTACCCGCCAAAAAAGGCCGATCGCGATAGGTTGAGCTCGACCTGTCAGAAAAGCCCCATAAGCACAGTCTCCGATGCCCTGTTTTTTCATCTGAACCGTAGACATCCTCTGGAGAAAATCTGCCGCATCCGGCCCTTCTATCTGGACGGCCGCATAATGCGTAAAGTCAAAGAATCCCCCTTCGGATTCACCGACCAGGCCTTCTTTAGCGTACCCCAGGGTTTCTTGAGGGATTACAAAATCGCCGCACGTTTGTTCTTCAGTGACCGTAAACAGATGAGAACCTAACGCTAGTGAGGTTTGCATACTTCGCACTCGCAGAGGGCGCGAAGCTGTTCGAAAGTATAGATCCCAGTATCGTGTCCGTCTGACCAGGTGATGGAAAACGCATAGCGCCCGACCGATTCGATTTTTCGAGGCCTAATATCCGCGGGGACTTGTTCGGACTTAATGCGAACCTCTCGCGTCCATTCATCCACACAGTTGGCACAATGACAGTTCAGTCGAATATTTCTGACGGCGTAGGTGGACTGGTGGTTGTCACTCCATCGTATCCCCAGCTGTGTAGGGCTTTGCTGAATGAGCTCCACGGGAACCGTATCTATTGCCATTGCAGATCCAGCGGTTTGAAATTTTGCCCACTCTGCGCCTGAAGCATCGAAAGATGAGCCGCAATCGAGCCGGCTAAAGTGCGAAATACGAAAGCGACTTTAGAATCGGGAAAGGCGTCCACTATCGGAGTCCCTTTATCTCCTGTCTCTGTGATCTTGGGATCGATAGGAACGGAACCTAAAAAGGGAACTCGCATCTCTTGAGCAATTCGGCTTCCGCCCCCTTTTCCAAAGATATCGACGACAGTATCGCTACCTGGAACATAGAAACCAGCCATATTTTCTATAATGCCTAGGATGGGAACGTTGACACTTTGAAACATCATAAGCCCACGGCGCGCATCGAGCAGACTCACCTCTTGAGGGGTTGTCACGATGACCGCCCCTGAAAGCGGGGCGTTCTGGCTGATCGTCAGTTGGGCGTCTCCGGTTCCGGGCGGCATATCAATAAGAAGATAATCGAGCTCGCCCCAATCGGTTTGAGTCAAAAATTGGGTCAAAGCCCCGTGAACCATGGGTCCCCGCCAGATGACCGGTTGGTTTTCAGGAACTAAAAAGCCCATCGACATCAAGCGAATGCCGTTTTTAATGACAGGAGTGATTCGGTTCTCCACCTGGGTCGGCCGCTCTTTAGTTCCCAGCATTAAGGGAATACTGGGACCGTAAATATCGGCGTCCAAGAGTCCGACTCGAGCTCCCGTCCTAGCCAGTGCCGCCGCTAAATTGATAGTAACCGTACTTTTCCCGACCCCACCCTTGCCACTAGCGACCGCTATCACATTTCGAACGGTCGGAAGCGAAATGCGATTACCCGTAGCGCCCGCCGAAGGGGTCATCGAACGAACATTGGCCGTCATTTGAATCTGTACGGAGGTAACGCCTGCAATCGCCTTAACCCGGGTCGTACACTCTTCTTTGAGTTGATCTTTGACCGGGCAGGCGGGGGTCGTTAACTCGACGTTGAAGCTAACTTCGCCCCCTTTAATCTGTAAATTCTTAACGAACCCAAGACTTACGATATCTCGACGAAGGTCCGGGTCTTGGACCTGGGAAAGCTCCCTAAGGATATCCTCTTCACGAGGCCCTTGGGCACCGTGGAGCTGTTGGGGAGTAGCGGTTTTTGAAGCGTCTTTGGATTCTTTGGATTTAAAAAACACCCCACTCTTTTAGCCTCTTTCGGCGGAAAAGGAAAGGGGCAGCCCTCACCAACAGGTATCGGTCACTTCCAGCCCGAATACCGAACCAGAAGGAACAGGTGCGTTTAGGTTGAATCTCTTTCTAAGACGGATCGCTCTGGGCATCGGCCGCCTTTAGCCAGCCTTTTTTGCCGTCGGCTAGGGCGATTTGTAACCAGCCCTCTGGCATTCGATTCTCAATAGAGAATTCATCTCCCTCATGAAGGCGGAAGAGCAGGATCTTGTCCGCGGAGATGTCGGAGTAGACTTCAGCTTCGGCGATAGCGACGGTTCCAAAGGGCTTGGTCGTAGCAAGCTTTGCTGCGAGCAGAAAGATCGCCAGTACGAAAATTCCAAAGCTCACCGTCCGGGTCCATTTCAGCCAGGAATAACGCTTGAAAAGACACACTACGGCTATCGTCCAAAAAAGAACCGAGGCGAGTCCTAGAAAATAGTAGGCTTCCTTTTGACTAAAGGGCAGCCATTGATGAAAGCGGGTCGTGAAATTTTTGGTTTCGATCTTATCTTCAACTTTCGAACGGGAATAATCGAGATTGTACCGAATATCGGGATCCCGCGGTTCTAATTCCCATGCCTTTCGAAAATGGAAGATCGCCTGCCCCAACTTTCCGCTTCGATAAAAAGCGTTGCCTAAATCCAGGTGAATGCCCGCACTTTCGACACCGGATTTCCATACCTGTTCCCACAGCTGTGTTGCTTGGGGATAATTGCCTGATTCATACGCTTGAAGACCCGACTGGAAGAGTTTGGATGCATCGTCTTTAGTTTCAGAAGCTCCGGCAAAAGCAGCAAAAAGAAAAAACAGCAAACAGAATCTTGTGGGACGAATCATAGCGAGATCTCCTTTTCGAAGTTGGCTACCATCGCCAGAAGAGTCTGCTTTAATTCGGCACCGGTTTTTCCGCCGGGAATTCCCCCATACTGCCCTCGCTCGCAAAGCTTTAAAAACTCCGTCCCTTCCTTTATCGCCGCATCCGAAACTTGAAACGGCCTTAACTTCCTCTCCAAATCAATGGGAGTGAGCGCCTGACCATCGAAATTCAATTTATCTCCCAAATAGGTTCTTAACAGAAATGACATCTTCTCGAAATCAAGCGGACCGTCTAGCTTTTGAGCTCCGGTCAGAAATCTCTTGTAAGCTTTCTCTCTTCGATAATAACCGCTGTCTTTCAGGTTTAGATCGTGTTTCCTTTTCCAAACAAACCCAAAAAGGTACAAAAGGGGACAAGCCAATGCGAGGCCTAAAATGCTATTCCTCTGGGCTGGTGTCAGATCATCCGTTCTCATCACGGCAATCTCCCGCCTTACCGCCATGATGTCCTGGCCCTGAATTTTGACCTCTTTTTTTTCGTCGCTATTGGAAGCGGCGGCGACATGGGTCAGCTCTTCGGCCCCACTGCCCTTGACGACGGTAAGAGGCATATCAGCGGTTTTTAACGTCCGATAAGCTCTTTCGCTCGTGTCGAAATAATTGAATGTTACGCCGGGGATCGTCTTGGTACCCGCTTCAAGCGGAATGAGAGCTTTCTTAAAAGTCTTTATTCCACCCAGTTTCCCCTGTAGCGTTTCGACCTTTAAAGAAGGTTGATCGTCATAAACCTTGAACCCGTTGAGCGCTAATTCCGGGGCCTTCGCATCTCGAATGTTCCCCTGTCCTTCAATCTCGATAGACAAAGTCGTGGAGTCTCCCACGGCGAGCTCGTTACGAGTTAAACCTCCTTTAATGAAAAACTTTCCCACTAAATTAGAAAAATTGGCAGGCCTTCCTTCCGTCGGCAATCCCTGCACATGAATGACAATGGGATCGGTTTTCAGTCGAAGACGCTTTTGCTGTCCCCCTAAATTAAAGAAAGAGTTTTCGAAAAATGAATCGAAGCCCCCTTGTCCCGAATTCACAATTGCCTCAACGGTTAGGGTGGTGGGATCGATGGTGACCGATCCGAGTGTTGTCGGAAAAAGAGCGTATTTGATCTCAGTGACCAGCCAGGGAACTCCGTTAACGGTAGTCTGATAATCCCGCTGCTTATCGAGCTGTTCCTTCAAAAAGGTCGAAAAATCGGGGAGGTTAAGGTTCGCGTTTTGAATCTGCCCTTTGCGCAAGAACCGAAAGGTATAAAGAATCTGCTGATTCACGTAGGGATTCTTGTTATCGACCTGGGCCTCTAACCTGAAATTAGCATCCTGGTCAGACTTCCCTTTACTACCCGCGACCCTCTGGTTTGCTTGCGTTACTTGCAAGGTAACAGTCTCACTTTGATACCCTTTACCATCAATAGTGACTCGCGCCGGTCCCAGCTTTAGAACGCCAGTTTTCTTAGGGACCACCACATAAGTGAATGATGTCCGGACAGTGGTTGAACCATTGACGATTTGAACTTGCGAGGATGTCCCTATCTTCTGAATTTCAAAATCTCCGCGACTTTCCATTTGCGGTTCGGGAGACTGAGAGGTTCCACTGACGGCGACTTGAGCTTGTACCTCATCACCCACGGCAAGCGAGTTTGTGTCGACGGTCAATTCGACTTTGATATCTCCGGCCCTTGCGAGGGGAGAGAGGATAAACCCCAAAAAGATAAACAGCAGTCGTACTGCTTGAATCAGTTTCATATCTGCTACCAATCCTTCTCCACTTCACGGGACTGAGCGTCCTTGCGATCTTTATCCGCTCTTTGATGTTCTTCTTTGATACGCGACAGCCATTGCTCGGCCTCGTCTTTTGACATCCCGGCAGCCTCGTTTTTCGCGGATTTCGAAAGATCGCCTTGTGTTGTTGACGTTTTCTTTTTCTGGTTTTCAGCGTCTTGTTGTTTTTCCCCTTTTTTCGCTTTTTCTTCCTCCTTGGCCTTTTCGGCGCTGTCCTGTTTACTGGCCTCTTTCTTTCCGTTCTTTCCTTCGTTGTCGTTCTTACTCAACTTCTGAGACTGGCTTTCGCTCTGTTCTTCTTTCCCCTTAGAGCCCTGCTTTGCGTCCTTCTGATCCTTAGTTTGGCCTTGATTTTGTTTCTCTTCCTGTTGCTTTTTTTTCTCTTTTTGCACGTAGGCCAGATTGTACTGAGCATCTTGATCTTTGGGGTTGAGCTGGAGCGCCTGTTGATAGTAGCTCATGGCCTCCTCGAGCTTATTCATACGAAAAGCGGTATTGCCAAGATTGTAGAGGGCCTTCTCCTTGAGGTCGGAGCCCCCCAACTTTGCGGCGGCATCAAATAGTTTTTCCGCCTCGGCGAACTTCCCCATTTTATAATAGGAATTCGCCAAATCATATTTGAGTTCAGGGCTCTGTGGTTTTTCTATCTGGGCGTTTAGAAACGACTCCATGGCTTTATCAAACTTGCCCTGGTCATATTCCTTTTGCCCCCGAGCACCGTCTTCGCTAAAGACTTGGGCGGATACATTCGATGCCAAGAGAAAGCATAGCAGGGGTAAAATCGGTGCCCCGCCCTTGCCCGGGAAAGATCTTATTGTTTTAAAGAACCGCCCCCACGGGTTTTCTCCTTCACTAGCCTTCCCTGCATTGACGCAGCTTTCGACAAGCAGAAAAAGCAATGCCATTGCTAAAGGCCATTGAAATCGCTCCTCATATCGCTTCTGCTTGCCGCCCTTTAACTCCCTTTCCTCCACCTCGTGATGAATGTCTTTGACGATTTGCTCCAGATCTTCATCTCCGGGAACCGAATGGACATAGCTGCCCCCAGTACTTACCGAGATCGATTCCAAAGATCTCTCATCTAGTTTTGTCAGGATGACTTCCCCTTGCTTATCTTTCTTAAAGCCCCCTTCGGGATTTGGTATTGGAGCTCCAGAGGTTTTACCAATCCCCATCGAGTAGATCCGAACGCCGGCCTGTTTGGCCCGCTTTGCCGCTTCGCTCACGTCCCCCTCGAGGTCTTCCCCGTCGGTCATTAAGAGTAACACTCTCGACTTTCTATTATTGGCATCGAAAGAAGAGATAGACTGATCGATCGCTTCCGCAATGGCCGTCCCCGGAGTGGAGATGGTGTCGGTATCTAAGGAATCTAGCACTGTCAGTAGGGCTCCGTAATCGACGGTCAACGGACAGGGAACGAAGCTTTTCCCTGAAAAAGCGATCAGTCCCAATCTATCCCCAGCCACTATTTTCGTCAGATCTTCTATTTTATGTTTGGCTCTTTCAAGACGTGTTGGGGCCACATCCTCGGCCAACATGCTTTTTGATAAATCGATTGCCACAAAGATATCAACACCACGAGTGGATACCTCTTCCCAATGAAATCCCCAGCGCGGCTCTGTCAGAGCAAGCACGATTAGAATGACAGCGCCGATCAGCAGGGCTGCCTTAAGCACCAAACGTTTCGGCACTATTCCCTTTAAGAGTCGCGGCGCTAACGCGGAGCTAACGAAAGCCCGGATCAGTTCGGCTCGGCTGCGAAATGCCCAGACATAAAATGCGATTAGCCCCGGCCCTAGCCACAGTAACCACAAGTATTGAATTCGTCCAAAATTCATTACGCTACGGCACCTTTCTAAGCCAAGTCTGCCCCAGAATAATTTCCCCCAGCAAAAGACTTAGTCCCATTAGGGCAAACCCGGCATAGAGTTCATTATAATCCGTATATTCTTTAACCAGCGCCGGCGTCTTTTCGAGTCGGCCTATTTCGGCGTATATTTTTTCCAGGGTATCACTGTCCTTAGCTCGATAAAAAACCCCTCCCGTAATATTAGACACTTGCTTTAGAGTATCTTCATCTAAGTCGGCCTGTTGGTACACGACCCGCTTTCCGAAAGGAGTGTCGACAAGAAAAGGGGCTTCCCCTTCCACACCAACCCCGATGGTATAAATTTTCACCTGGTAAACCTTGGCCAGCTCGGCGGCTTTCAAAGGATTAATCATACCGGAATTATTTTGCCCATCAGTGAGCAAAACCAGAACTCTCGATTTTGCTTTGAGATCTTTCATGTGTTTCACAGCCACTGCGATCGCATCTCCGATCGCGGTGGAATCACCCGCCACTCCCAAGTGAACATTATTCAATAGACTGGAAAGTATTCGGTGATCCAAAGTAAGGGGGCACTGGACAAATGCTGTTTCCGCAAAAACGACCAAGCCAATCCGATCGTTAGCATCTTTAGAGATAAAATCAGAGACCACTTTCTTCACGACATCGACTCGAGGAACGGACTCCCCATTTATCTTAAGATCGAGTGCCGCCATGCTTCCGGAAGTATCCATTGCCAGCATGATATCGACACCATTGGAGGAAACTTCAGAAACCTTCTTACCCGATTGAGGTCGAGAAAGGGCCACGATAAAGAGTGTCATAGCGACGATACGAAGCGCCCCCAACAACAGGGCTGGTTTAAAGCCAGAGTTTCCGACAAGCGGTTTTATCAGAGTCAGATCGGAAAACTTGAATCGGCCCCCCGTTCGTCGGGACATGAGAAGAATTATCCCTATGACGAAGGGAAGCAGAATCAAAACCCAAGGATCGGCGAGTCTCATTTGGCCACCTCGCGGGAGCCATGGTCGTTTTGGGTCTCGCGGACAAATTTCTCGGCAATTTCGAGTAGGTCTTTACTCGTTGCTTCGCCGGGGTTTTGATCGGTGAACTTGACGAGATCCGTGCTCTTCAGCAATTGAAAATAGGCTGCCTTTTGAGCCACCGTTAACAGCGGCAATCGATGAATAGCGGTCTGAAGTTCTTCGGCCGTTCGGTCGGTCGCGGGAATCCCAAATCGTGATTCCAAATAATGACGAATAATGTCTGAGAGCTCAAAATGAAATCGCTTCATATTCCCCGTGTTTAGGGCCCACTCTCTTAATACCGCGATTTTTTCTATAGCGAGTTCGTGAGCAGGCTTTTGCGGAAGGGCCACCGTTGGGGATGGCTTGTTTTTTTTTCGATGAGAGAGATAAAGAAACACGATTATTATGGCTAGAACAGCTAATCCAAGAACAAGCGATAACCGCGTCCAACCATAGATACCGATAAGCCCCTTAATATCCCGAATGTCGGCAGTTTCTCCCACCCTCATTTCTCCCTTTGCCTGAAAAATTTCACGATCGGATCGATATAAGGAGTGTCGGTCTGAATAGAGATGTGATCGATCCCGTTAGCGCCAAAGAAGAGACGCTGCTCTGCTCGCTCTTTTAAGCGACGGTTGCGAAATTCGATTGCTTTATTCGCTGACATTTTGATAGTCAGGACCTCCCCTGTCTCCGCATCCTCCAGTGACACAAAACCAACAGGTGGCATTTCCCATTCCCTGGGATCTGTGATGGAAATCGCGATGAGGTCGTGGCGTTTTGCTACCGAACGAATTTGTCTCGGAAAGTCCACTCCCTGAAAGTCAGAAATGAGAAAAACAATGGACTTCTTTTTCACCACTCTCCCGAAGTAGTCCAGAGAGACCGCCACATCGGTTTTTCCTAACCTTGAACGATGAGATAGGATGTCACGGATGACCCGCCACACATGTCCCGTTCCTTTTTTGGGCGGTAGATAGTGCTCGACATGGTCGGAAAATATAATAAGACCAATCTTGTCATTGTTGCGAAGGGCGGAATACGCGAGCAGAGCGGTTATCTCCGCCGCGATTTCATTCTTAAACTTCGCCTGAGTGCCAAACTCCGTTGACCCCGAAACATCGACGAGGAACATGACCGTTAATTCTCTTTCATCGCGATGTAATTTGACAAAAGGCCGATCCATTCGGGCAGTGACATTCCAATCAATGTGCCGAATATCATCCCCAGGGGCATACTCCCTTACTTCCTCAAATTCCATTCCGCGCCCCTTGAATGTACTTTCATATTGGCCCGCAAAAACGTCATTGACCAAGGACTTAGCGCGAATTTGGATGAGCTTTATCTTCGCGATAAGCTCTTTATCCATTTGGTTTACGATTACCATAAGAGCTTTATTTTAGACTTAAGGGACATCCACCTTATCAAAAATCCTCAGCAAGATATCATCGGGGAGCAGATTCTGAGCTTCCGCTTCATAGGAAAGAAGGACTCGATGGCGCATCACATCCCCCCCAATCGATTTTATATCTTGGGGCGTCACATAGCCTCGCCCGTGTAGAAAGGCGAATGCCTTGGAGGCCCGAATGAGATAGATACTGGCGCGAGGTGATGCGCCGTTTTCGATTAAGTGTTTCAGATCCGAGAGGCCGGCCTTCTCCGGCTCTCGGGTGGCAAATACCAGATTAGCGACATAATCATACAATTTATCATCGACAAATATTTGCTCGACCAGTTCCCTTAGTTCCAAAATCTTCTCCGGCTGCAAAACTATTTTGGGTACCGCGATTTTTCCGCCCCCCAAACGCTTCATGATAAGAATTTCCTCTTCTTTCTTGGGATAGCTCACCCTAACCTTGAGCATGAAGCGATCGAGTTGTGCTTCCGGAAGCGGATACGTACCTTCCTGATCGATAGGATTTTGCGTGGCAAGCACCAAAAAGGGCTTCGGTAAGGGAAACGTCTCTTCGCCGATGGTAACCTGTCTTTCCTGCATCGCTTCGAGCAAAGCACTTTGGACCTTGGCGGGGGCACGATTGATCTCATCGGCTAAAACGATATTAGCAAATACGGGACCATGTTTAACCCGAAAGGTCCCCTCCTTGGGAGAGTAAATTTGAGTCCCTACCAGATCCGCGGGCAACAGGTCTGGGGTGAACTGAATCCGGCGAAACTGCGCTTGAATGGTGTCCGATAAGGTTTTAATCGCCGTTGTTTTTGCCAGGCCCGGAACCCCTTCGACCAGAATGTGACCGTCCGCTAGCAAACCCACGAGCAGTTTCTGTATAAGATTCGACTGCCCTACCATTACCTTTCCGACTTCCTCGATGACTTCCAATAAGGCGGGGATTCGCCGTTCAACCTCATCGTTAATTTGCTGAACCGTCATTGGCATAAAAGGCTCCTCCGTCTCAATGGCTTAAAATTCAGGGTAATCCGATCGCAAGCGTCAGATCCCCTATATAGGGACGATTTCGAAAGTAAAATTGTGACGACGATTGGATGACTTATCAAGTCATTGATGAGAGTCCCATGCGAATTTAGTTACGGGGGCGAGATTTATGAGGCGATCTTGCTGGAGAAAGGCCGGGAATGTGGCTTTCCCCGTGAGTAACCGTAGCTACCGGTTGACGAGAGCCCAAGAAATAGCCCCCGGCAAATACGGCACCCAAAGATACCAATGCGGTTAACATCCATTTCCAGCCCATTCGAGCAAACCACGTGGTGGCTTCCTCTTCGGTATATTGATAGCTTACCGAAGGAGTCAAAAGGGCCTCTTCGTCTAAGTACTGGAGCACAAATTCTTCAGCCCGTGAACTTCTGGTGGGCCCCAAAAACCTTTCTAGCTCCACGATAATCTCTTTCACTTCGCTATATCTGTCATCGGGATCGGTAGCGAGCATCCGGCGAACCATCTTATCCAAGACGACCGGAACGTTCGACTGCATTTGACGCAAAGGAACATACTTACCTTCACGAATTCGCTGAAAGACGGTTTGTCCCGCTTCATCTTTGAAGGGACGAGTTCCCGTTAACATTTCGTAGAAGACAATGCCCAGTAAGAAAATATCCGCCCTTGGTGTGATCGGATCGCCTAACACTTGCTCCGGAGAGAGATAGCTAGGCGAACCCACCATCATACCGGGGCGAGTGAGACCGTGGTTCTCGATATCCATCACGATACCAAAGTCCATGAGCTTTACCCAACCCCGATTGGTCACTCGAATATTGGAGGGCTTAAGATCGCGGTGAATCAAACTGTGTGCGTGAATGTAGCTAACGCCACGCGCGACGCCTAACAAAATACAGGCCGCGATTTCGGGAGGCATATTGCCCACTTTTTCGACGATACTGGAAAGATCGATCCCTTCGATGTATTCCATTACAATGTAGGATTCGGCACCATCCTCGACGAAATCATAGACGTGAGCGACGTTTTGATGGAGTACCGAGGCTAAAGCTTTTGCCTCGCGGCGAAAGCGCTCCAGCATTTCAGGATTGCCCAAAAGCTCGTCTCTTAACTTTTTAACAACGATATAACGATCTAAAGAAGGTTGGCGGGCGCGAAAGATGTGTGACATGCCGCCCTTAGCGATACATTTCACGTCAGCAAGAGTTCCTCGCAACATGCGGGAGTTGGCGTCCAGGTTAACCGGACTAGACTGATTTAAATTTAGTTTCTGTTCCTCGCTCATGCACCACTCATTAATGACATAGTTACTAATAATGGCATTTGTACTGATGATATCATGGCCGCCGAGAAGGTTCTGTCCATTGTGTCAAAAAAAGGAACTGGGGCTCTAAGAAGAGCCCCAGTTCAAATACCTCGCCGCCTTCCCGAAAGAAGGCGACAGGTGAGAGAGGAGTAGTGGTACCACGGCGAAGGCACTTGCCTCCGACCGCGTCTGCTGCCCTGTGAGCAGTTCGTTCTTCCCTATGGCGCTGGTTAGTCGCCTTCGAGAAAAATCGGATCCGGTATTCTCCTCCCGGATGAAGCCTCACTTCATTTCCGGATCAATTTCTTTCCCCCTGGCCCTTTGCTTCCCCGCCTTTAGCGCGGGTCAGCCACGAAACAAACGCTTCCAGCTGCACGCCTTCTGGAGCTTCAATCAAGTTCGCTTGGCGCCGAACACTGTGATCTTGAAGCATCGGACTCGACAGACTTTCCGACTTAGAATGCAGCGGGACTAATACAAATAAGCTTCCGACAATTCCCAGAACAAAAAGCTGCCCTAGAATTTCCCGGATGCCGTTAATTCTTTTCTCATTTACTCGACGATTCATTACAGCCCCCGAAATCCCCTCGGTGATCCCATAGTGCAAGGGGGTGCCAGAATGAATGCAAAAGGGGGAATCACCTTCGCTTACCGACTTAAGAGATGGAAATCTCGTGGGAAATTTTTCTAAGTCAACGCGAGTGACGCGATGTGTATGAGCTTTAGACAACTGTCAAATTGTTCGACACCTTGCCGTTTCGCGGCGAGACCCGAGGACGGTTGAGCTAAGTGGTTGATTTGGTGGGGGGGGATTCGGGGTGAGGAGGTCAATGTGAGACTGAGACTGTCTATATTTTATAGAGGCACCGAACCATTTCGTCCGGCTTTACCCGTGATACACTGTTTCAAATGAAAGTCCTCTTTGTCGGCAGTACGCGTCGAACAGCACTGGCGTTGCACTATTTCACGAATTTAGTGCGCTTGGGATATCTGGTTTTACCGTACGATCCGGACTATTTTTATGCCCGCCACCTATTGGAGCGTCTGTCCGTAAAAATCAGAAAGGCGCCAACCCCCTCAAAGACCAAAGAGGTCTCGCAAGCCCTTATTCAACTCTGTCGTCGAAACCACTTTGACGCAGTACTGGTAATGGCGGAAAATTTTCTCCACGCCGATACGATCGAAGAGATGCGAAAAGTCTCTAAATTGCCCCCTCTGGTTATTTACCATTCGCACGATAATAATTTTGTTCCGGGCATCCTAAAGGCTAAGGATTTCCACCACACCCTTAGAGCTTATGATTTCGTGTTTACCACTAAGTCTCAAAATGTTTCTCGTTACCGAGCTCTAGGACAAGAGCATTCCTTTTTTATCCCCTCGGCTTACGAACCTTCGATTCATCATCCTATCGCCGACGAATTCAGCCACTATACGAACAGACCCATCGATGTCGGATTTATCGGGACTTATGATCACTCCAGAACGGCCTTGCTTGAAACCGTGGGTTGGAATCAAGTAAACGTATGGGGGGATCATTGGAGACGATATTCGCAGTATTATAAATATCGCGACAGAATACACCCCAGGGCCATTTACGATTTCGAATTTGCCGATGTCACTAGCCACACAAAATGTTCCTTAGGGCTATTGCGGGAAGAGGCCGAAGATCTTCATACGACGAGAACGTTTGAAATCCCCGCCTGCGGGAGCTTACAGTTTGCACCGCGTAACGAGGAAATTCTAAATTACTTCGAGGAAAACAAAGAGATTGTGTGTTTTCAATCGCCCGAAGAGCTCCGGGATAAATTGATCTACTATTTGAAGCATGATTGGCAAAGAGCCCAAATCGCGCAAAAGGGTTACGAGCGGTGTCTTCGGGAAAAGCACACTTACTTAGATCGAGTGCGAACGATCTTTCAAATCGTAAATGAAACGGTGGGAATCGCACGAACCCGAGCTATGCCGTAATTCTTATGAAACTTTTACTGAGTCTATCGGCAGCCTGAATGAGATGGGCTTTGGGGTCTGTCTGTTGTTTAAACTGATCATGCAAGAGAAAGACTTGAGATCGGTTTCCCTCAGCCGCTCGAACCGCTCCCGCTATCAGTTCCTCTGGATAATTACTTCTAAAAAACAAGCCTTCTAGGTCCTGAGTTTTAGGAACTTTCGTAGCAATCGTGGGAACACCAAAGAAAGTCGACTCCACTATTTTGGTGGGAAAGGCACCATCTTGGGTCAGATACGGTCGGTAAAGAAGCAACGAAACCTCAAGTGACTTCCAGACGGGAGCCAGAGATCGCCTGTCACCCCAGGGGAGCCGCAAAAAGTTCTCATATTGAGAGAGTTTCTCGACCATCTTTTCTCCGGGACCATCCGTTCGTCCCGCAAGAATAAATCCCCACTCCGGAAGCCTTCTAACAAAAGTTTCGAACAGGATGAGATCGTAATCTTCGGATTTAAAGGCTCCGATGTAACCCATTTTCCGTTTAGGAAAGTTAGCGGGGTAAGAGATAGGAGCGACTTGTTGGAAAGTTCCTTGGTCCATTTCCACTGGTGGAAAAGCCAATACCGATTTTTCGGGAAACTTCTTGTGGAGATCTTCGTAGGTAAAGGAATTCTGGCAATAGATTAGTCTTGCAAGGCTACCCAAAGTCGAGAGTTCTGGACGGCGAGGATCGTCAAAAGTCGAGAGGATGTCGACATAAGGAATAATGTCCGCAAATCCAATATCGGTTCCCCCTTGCACCCAAATGACCGGATTTCCACCCATCCCGTCCATCACTGAAGTCAGGGCCCGCTCTTGGTACCGCTTAGTTAACTCTTTTACGAAATGCCAACGGCGCCCCGGGAATTCAAACATCTGACGTACCGAGAGATTTTCATTGGGCCACGGATTATTTCTTTCAAAATGGCGCCATCCAAAGCCATCCACCCATACGACAGGAACCCCGTTTTCCGATAGAAGTTTTGCTAGAATTCTCTGAACGAAACCGTAGCGTTCCCAAAATTTTTGGTAGCTGACAAACAGGACTCCTCGACTTCGATAATAGTCGAGGGCGGTTCTCCACGCGAAATCATTATTGGTGTTTTGAGAAGATCGCAAAGGAGTTTGGTTTTTCACTTTTACTTGTCAGAGGATTGGGCAAAACAGACTAGTTTAAGGCGTCACGCGCTCATCAAATAAGGTTCGCATAGTTGCTCCGACGTCGCGGGAGACAGCTGCTTGCACTGATCGCAGTCGCAACGAACCTTAGTGGGTTCGGGAATAGTGCCTTCTTTTCCCCCCACGTCCCCACCCCCCAGCTCACGAGCACTACTCACTTCCCCAAACAGCGCTCTCGAAATTTTTTTGGTCAAGCTCTCCATGCATCCTCCCACTCAAAGATCTAAAAGATTCTTCCACTGACCGGCCTGACTCCTTCTGGCGGCGGTAAAGGGTGACAATGGCTCTCTATGAGGCCCGAAAGTCTCTCCACCGTGCTCGAGGAGTCTTTCACGTCCTGTTGATATATTCGCGCGCGATATCCGGGCGCCACCCAATCGTGATAAGCATCCGGACAGATTTCCGCCAGTATGGAGTAACTGGTGATCTTCGCCTTGGAAAATCCTCTAGAAGCGGCACAGGCTAACAACTCGTTCCAACGCGTCTTCATAAAACCTTCTAACGACTCTAATCTTTTCTTTGATTCTACCAATTCGGACTGTGATCTGTCCGCAAGCCTTCGATAGACCCCGCAATCCGCCCCCCGTGCCTCGGCGTTGAAACTAGCCTCTGTGGGCCTCCACTCCTCGACTTGCGCCCCCCAACCAGCTATTGGCGCCAGCTGGAGAAAAAGTCCAAGCGTGAAAGACAGCCACACTTGTGTCCATTTCATAAAACCCCCGAAATGTTTCAAGTGGAATCCCCGAAAGTAATGAAGAGCAATTGGCGGACCAAAAGAAGACAGCTGTATAAATTATCTCAGAGAGCCTAACTTTTTGACACCGCTATCCCCCACATGGAATAAGTACTGGAATCACTGATGAAAATCCCGCCCATTTCTTGGGCAGTCCCTAGAAAAGCGGCCGTATTCTAAGAGCGGGCTCGATTATCACAGAGAATTTTCTCCCTCTTTACGGCTTACCCGCCAACCCTTAGGCAGAATTAGCGTCCGCTGCCCCGCTGATCAGCCCCCTTTGAGAAGACTTGCCGAAGCAGTGGTATTTCTTGAGAAGTTGAGATACCATCCAACCCTTTTGAAGCTACTTCGGGAGGAATTATGGCCCAAAAAACCAGAAAGCTTAAAGCCGCGAGAAAGGCGAAACTCCGGCGGGGACGTCAGCAACAACGCCAGAACCCAGCTATTGCCCGTCGCCGAAAGAACAAGCGGCGAAAGAAAAACCAGAAGATGCGCCGTCAGTAAACGGTGATTGACCGCCCCCCGTAGCGTCTCCTATGGATAGAGCTATGGATTCGGTTAATAAACTTGAACTTCCCTCATTGCTGCCGGTGCTACCAGTCCGTAACACCGTGCTATTTCCGAATGCCGCCATCCCTTTGATCGTGGGCAGAGCAAAAAGTATTAGTGCTATCGCCGAGGCTCAAAAGGGTAGCAGCCTCTTACTGGTGCTCGCCCAAAAGGATGGTTCCATCGATGAGCCTGTGCACGAGGATCTTCATCGCACGGGGGTGGTCTGTTTAATTTCCAAAGTCGCCCAGACGAATGCCGAGAGTTATCATTTGCTCGCCAACGGTCTGTTTCGCTATCGAGTCACCGAGTTTTTGGATTGCGACGGATACCTGGCAGCACGGGGCCACCAAATGCATACCCTACCCGCCAAGGGACCTCGTATCGATGCTTTGGCGGAAGAGATCCAAGGGCTCGGGAAAGCCATCTTAGCGCTTACTTCTATCCCCGGATCGGATTCCCTCTCAAAATTATTTTCGCAGATTCAAGACGCCGAACAAATCGCCGACCTATGCTGTACTTTCGTCAATATCTCAGTGGAATTGAAACAGGAGTTACTTCAATGCGTTGATTTGGAGACTAGACTTACCCGACTCCTGCAACTGATGCTGAAGGAGAAAGAGAGGGTCGCTCTGCAAAGTGAAATGCAATCGAAGATGATGGAGCGTCTTTCTAAAGATCAGCGCGACCACCTTCTGAGAGAGCAGATTAAGACCATCCATGAGGAGCTCGGCGAGGACTCTGGCTCCAACGAAGATCTCAAGAGAAAGATCGAAAGGGCCAATCTTCCCAAGGACGCTTTGAAAGTAGCCAAAGAAGAAGCCGGCCGTCTGGCTGTTGTCCATCGAACTTCGCCCGAATACCACGTCATTCGAACCTATCTAGATTGGATTTTGGCTCTTCCTTGGAGTCATGGCTCTGCTCCTGATTGTGGAGGGATCGATCTCGCATTAGCAAAAAAGATTTTAGACGAAGATCACTTTGGAATCGAAAAGGTTAAGACGCGTGTTTTGCAATTCCTAGCGGTTAATAAACTAAAAAAAGATCTCAAGGGGCCTATCCTCTGTCTGGTAGGACCTCCAGGAGTAGGTAAAACGAGTCTGGGAAAATCCATTGCCAGAGCTTTGGGCCGCAAATTTATACGAACGAGCCTAGGAGGAATCCGGGATGAGGCCGAAATTAGGGGCCATCGCCGCACTTACATAGGAGCGATGCCGGGAAGAATTATGCAAGGTCTCAAAAGATGCGGCGTGAATGATCCGCTCATGCTTCTCGACGAAGTCGATAAGATTGGACTCGATTTCCGCGGTGATCCCGCTTCAGCTCTTTTAGAGGTCTTAGATCCGGAGCAAAACAATACTTTTACCGACCATTACGTGGACGTTCCTTTTGATCTCTCACACGTCTTTTTCATTCTGACGGCGAATGTCCTAGACACGATCCCAGCCCCGCTAAGGGATCGAATGGAGGTTATTGAGATGTCGAGCTATTCGAAAGCGGAAAAGCTTGAGATAGCGCTAAGACATCTGGCCCCGAAGCTGTTGGCCGATCACGGCATCAGCCCGTGCGAGCTTAGCCTGTCCAGAGAAATCATTTCATTGGTCATTGAAGATTACACGCGCGAAGCCGGCGTTCGGCATTTGACTCGACAGCTAGCCCATCTATGCCGAGGGGCAGCCGAAAAATTAACTGCCTCTTCGCGTCCCCCCCGCGTAGAAATGGGCACGAAAGAGGTCGAACGAATCTTAGGGCCCAGAAAGTTTTTTGCAGAAGTGGTCGAAGAAAGAACTCAGCCCGGAGTTGCCACCGGCCTGGCATGGACCCCCGTGGGAGGAGAGATTCTGCACATCGAAGTGAGTCGCCTTGAAGGAAAGGGAAACCTTATTCTTACGGGAAAATTGGGCGATGTCATGAAAGAGTCTGCGCAAATTGCCCTAAGTCTACTTCGCGCCACTTGGACTCGTCCGCTCGCCCTGCGTTTTGACAAGATCGACTTTCACATCCACGTCCCTTCGGGTGCTATCCCCAAAGATGGCCCATCAGCGGGAGTTCCGCTCTTTTTAGCGTTGGTGTCTCTAGTTGAAGGAAAATCGCTTCCCCGTCACATT
Organism: uncultured delta proteobacterium; assembly: GCA_963778115.1. GTDB lineage: Bacteria > Bdellovibrionota > FAC87 > UBA2466 > UBA2466 > JBBQIT01. The sequence continues at coordinate 273,862 of CAVZSV010000006.1, read as the reverse complement.
GCCGTTACCGGCGAGGTTACCCTTCGCGGATCGGTCCTGCCTGTCGGAGGGATTAAAGAAAAGGTTCTTGCGGCCCACCGAGCCGGGATAAAGATTGTGGGATTACCAGAAAGAAACATCGGTGATTTGGCCGAAGTTTCAGAAGATGTTCGCAACCAAATGCAGTTTCACTTTCTAAAGCACGTCGATGATGCACTGAAATTGGTGCAAATTACGCCACCGCCCATAACCTACCCGTCCGTTCCGAAGCCTGGGGAGCAGCAGCAGCCTGGTTTGACGAACTAAGCCCCCCTCAAAAAGGCGGTCCTCGCGAGGCGAAGCAACCTGTAAATCAAAGGGGCGATAACTTACTTACTTCCTAAGTGCCGTAATCCTACGCCACGGCGCCGGATGCGAATGTCCGATAAACTCCAAAAGTCCATTCGGCTTAAACTGCCCCCGATTTTGGTAGGTCAGCCTTTCTAGGGCGGCCGCCAGCGGTGAGGATTTTCCGATTTTTACATCCGCAAAGCCATCGGCAGCCCACTCTCTAGCGCGCGAATAGGCTGCCTGAAAGACGTTAAAAGGGATCTGCACTAGGCTTAGGACCACAAAAAAAAGTAGCATTTCGAAAGGAGACTCGGGCGAAGGAGAATGGCCTATGCGCTTTAGCAGTAGATCTGCCAATCCGAAACTCACATAGAGAATTATCGCACTAAGGCCTATCCCCTTCCAAAGATCATTATGAACCTGATGGCCTAGTTCATGGGCAAAGACCGCTTCCACTTCGTCTTGCGGAAACTTCTCGTAAAGGGTATCACCGATCACTATCATTTTGGTTCTTCCCAACCCCAAAAAAGCAGCATTTCCTTTTTCCGTCTTCTCTCCCAATCCCAAATGGAAAACATCTTTAACATCGATAGAAAACTTTTCGCAAAGGGTGAGTAAACGGGTCTTAAGTGTCCCGCCCTCCATCGGCTTTAACTTAAAAAAGAGGGGAATGAATATCACGGGCGTTAGCTGGGCTAACACAATCGAAAAGAAAATAAGTAGGGTGGCGCAAACCACCCACCAGAAAGACGGGAAATAGCGGACCGAAGCATAAATCAAACCCAATGCCACGGCACCAAGAATGGCCCCCAAACCAATCCCCTTTCCCTGGTCGGCAAGCCAAGAAAGAAAGGTCTGCTTGGAAAGACCAAAATGTTTTTCAATCCGATAGTGCGTAATGGAAAAGGGGAAGGTCACCACCTTCCAGAAGCCAGCCAGCGAACCGAAATAGACTAGCCAACTTAAGTACGCGTCTCCATACTTTTGCTGGACCAACTGGCTGATTTCGTGGCCGTAGCCTCTAAAGATCAAAAGGGCCATGAAAGCCAATCCCAATAGACTTTGAGTCCAACCCACGGCGCGCTGGCTCCAAAGATATGGTTTCACACTGCGATCATGCTCTGCCCAAGCGGATGGAAATTGCATGGGTTTATCCTAATGCGTCCCTTGCCATCTGGCCAGTCCCCAGACCATTCGAAGGTTGGAAATAGCTGACCGCCTTTCTCTTAAAAGCCCTAAAACGCCCATACCAGACGGCTATCCAAGCCATTGGCATTCGCCCCCCTCCTTGAACCATCCATAACACCCATGAGCGGGAGAGTCTCACCCTGGAAAAGTTGCACCGGTAGTGAAGCGTCTCAAATAGAAAAACCACTCTTCCGAGTGCTGGCCAATGCCGCCCTTGTTGGAAACAGGAATTTTGAAATAAGTAACGGTAGAAACTCTGAGGCAAGGGCGAAAAAAAAGTAACGACGGCATCCCAGGCGAACTTTGCCTCGAAAAAGCCGCACTTATCGTGCTGAGCGGCGTGATAACTTAAGACGGGCCCCCTGTTTTTATCCAACAGAATCCAGGGCGTCTCAGACGAACCGTGGATTCCCAAACTTCGTATACTCCAGGGCCCCACGTTGTGGGTCTCCCCTTCATACACGACGACTTCAGGAAATCGTAAGGGGGCCTCATCCAAAAAAGACTGCTCGTAGAACGAGGTAACGCTTTTTTTCCAATTTACGATCCCTTCATGGGCCCACCATCTAAGAAATCCCTCGGCTTTAGGCTTCACGCCGACGATCCCCGAATTGAATCGGCCAAAAAGAGAGGCATGAGAGGGAACATCGTACGAATGCGGGAAAAGAAGAACCTGCCCTTTCTTGAATTCGCAAAGCAAGGTATTTGGTGTCGCACTGAACCACAGATCGAGATCGAGAAAGAAAAGCGGTGCTGCCTCCCTTTCCAAAGCTTTTTCCAATAAACGGGATTTCGAACTATAGGCCTGCTCCGCTGTATTTCGCTTACGGAGTTTGAGAAGTTCCGAGGGATTCCACAGATCTTCCATCGAATAGAAAGTAAAGTTAACCTGAGCAAACACATTCGGTAGTCGACGCGACACCTCAAGGTCCAGCGCCAAAAGGTGGCAACGTAAAGGGCCCGAATGCTGGTCGAGAAGGTTCTGAATAAGGCCTATCGCCGAAGGGAGAAAGGAGCTATCCGAAATACAAGCAATCCGTAAAGGTGATTCTAATGGATTCGAACGGGATAACGTTTTCGATTTCCCAAGCCCCTTTTCCTCTAAATGCCGAACCATCAGACCCTGTAGCTCAGATCTCTTCTGCTCGATCTCTTTCCATGGATAATCGGCGCGACAGCTACGAAAGGCCTCCTCGATATCCGCTAAAGAGGGGCGAGTCGTAAAATCCAGAAAGGGAATACCAAGTGAGAGTGCGAGACTCTTGGTCCTTTCGTCCAAAGAAAGCAAAAACGAAGGAACCCCAAAGCTGACACCAGTTAGACAAGGATGGATGCGAAAACTTAATATGGCTTGAGCGGAGGCAATCGCTCTTAAATGAAGGTCGGGAAGATGCGGGGAATGGAGGGAAGTCACTCCTGGTAGAGGACCCCGAAATTCAAAGTCACTCTGTTGCTGCGCTAAATAAAGCGTTGGCGCCTCACGATTCATCGATGCATAGATCTGTCCCGTTGTTTCCAGAAAATGGCTGCGATCAAGCCCTTGCGCCCGGTAATGAAAGGGGCCAGGACAAAAAATAAGACGTGGTTCGATGGCGGCGAAACGGTTTGCCCTTAAAAAAAGGCTGGGACATCCCGTCATCTGGTACGAGCCCTTTCCCAGCTCCCTCTCACATAAGTCGGCCGTGAGGGGATCTCGAACCGAAAGCGGGCCTGAACTCTGAAGCCAATACTTTAATAGGGCTCTGCCTTGCTCATCGATAGAGACGGATTTGCCCCTATCCGCTTGGCTGCCTAATCCCAACGGAATGACGGGCTTACCAATACGTTCAAAATCTTCCGGCCGATAGGCCATTCTAACCGAGCCGTTCTCGCCGACAATATTTGTCCCGCAAATGATCAAAGCATCACAGCCGCGCAGCTGTTCTATCCGGTGTTTGTCCGGCCCCACATGCATGGGCACGCGCAGGAGCTCATGTTCCGAGAGAAGTTCGGCTATCGCTTTGGTGATAAAGTAGTCGCCGAGGTTGCGCGTGGGATTACCGATATCCGCCGTCAAAAGCGATAATCGCATATTAGTTTTCTTGGCTTGCGCCTGCGAAGACCTATTTAGACAGTCCCGACATGATATTCAGCGCTGAGCCCGCCTTAAACCACCTCACCTGCTCCGGCGTCAGCGTATGGCGAAGTTGTGCCCTGTCTTCCTTCCCGTCTTTGTGATGAAAAACAGCAACGAGCTCTTTTTGAGGGGCTAGATCTTTCAGCCCCACAATACTCACATGGTCGTTTTGTTGAACCTTGTCATAGTCGGAAGGGTTCACGAAAGTAAGGGGCAATATCCCTTGCTTCTTCAAGTTGGTTTCGTGAATACGGGCAAAGCTTTTCGTAATAACGGCAGCTCCTCCCAAAAACCTGGGGGACATCGCGGCATGTTCTCGACTGCTTCCCTCACCATAGTTTTCGTCTCCGACAACCACCCAATGGAGCCCTTTAGCTTTATAAGCACGGGCGATGGCTGGAGTCGGCCCCTGTTCGCCCGTCTCAAGATTTACCGTCTTGCCCGCTTCTCCCGAAAAGGCATTGATGGCGCCCGTAAACATGTTGTCACTGATGTTATCGAGATGTCCGCGAAAGCGAAGCCAAGGTCCCGCGGGACTTATATGATCGGTCGTACACTTGCCTTTGATTTTCATGAGCAGAGGAAGTTTCACAAAATCCTTTCCGTCCCAAGCGGCAAAAGGCTTTAGCAGCTGTAAACGCTTACTGTCAGGAGCCACCGCTACCTTCACGTCAGCCCCATTCGCGGGGGGAGCTTGATAACCCGCCAATGACTCGACAAATCCTTTGGCTGGTATTTCAGGAGCTTTGTGCGGCGGTTCCAATCGAAATTTCTTACCGTCACCTCCCGTAAGTTCATCGGTCAACGGATTAAAGGTCAGTTTTCCCGACAGACCAATCGCTATGACCGTCTCAGGACTTCCGATAAACGAAAGGGTCTCAGGGTTACCGTCGTTACGAGCCGGAAAGTTTCTATTGAACGAACTTAAGATGGAATTGGTTTGGCCCTTCTTATAGTCATCCCGTTTCCACTGCCCGATGCAAGGGCCACACGCATTAGCTAGCACCGTTCCGCCAATCGCCTCTAAAGCCTGTAACTGCCCATCCCGCTGTATGGTCTTATAGATTTGATCGGAGCCGGGGCTTACCATAAGGGGTACTGGCATCTTCATTCCGTGGGCAGCCGCCTGTTTGGCGACATCGACGGCTCGGGAGATATCTTCGTAGGAAGAGTTGGTGCAGCTTCCGATAAGTGCCGCCGAAAGGCTAGCCGGCCATCCCTTGGCTGTTACGTCTTTGCCTAACTGCGAAACCGCGCGAGCGACATCGGGAGAATGGGGGCCAACGACCTGCGGCTCCAATTTCGAAAGATCGATTTCGACTATCTGATCGAAGTAGTGAGAGGGATCCTTTTCGACCTCAGGATCGGCTTGCAGAAGTGCCTGGTGCTTCTTTGCAATCTCAGCTAAGTCAGCGCGTTTGGTGGCTTTAAGATAGATCTCCATCTTTTCGTCAAAGGGAAAGACCGAGGTTGTTGCTCCAAGCTCAGCTCCCATATTGGTGATGGTTCCCTTTCCGGTGCAACTGATGGTTCTAGCCCCCGGACCAAAATATTCGATGATACGGTTAGTCCCGCCTTTAGTAGTCAAAACACCCAAGAGATAGCAAATAATATCTTTGGGAGCAGTCCAGCCGCTCATCTCTCCTTTGAGATGCACGCCTACCAATTTCGGATACTTTACTTCCCAGGGAAAACCGGCCATCGCGTCCACGGCATCCGCTCCGCCCACTCCGATCGCAAGCATCCCCAGCCCTCCGGCGTTCGGGGTATGGGAATCGGTCCCAATCATTAGTCCGCCAGGGAAAGCGTAATTTTCCAAAACCACTTGGTGAATAATTCCAGAGCCCGGATTCCAAAACCCGATTCCCGACCGCGCCGAGGCGTCTCGAAGAAATTCATAAACCTCTCGATTTTCGTCCAGAGCCGTTTTCATATCCTTCGCCGCTCCCTCGTAGGCGCGAATAAGATGATCGCAATGTACGGTGGTAGGAACCGCGGTCTGGCTCTTTCCGGAACTTAAGAACTGAAGTAGCGCCATCTGGGCGGTAGCGTCTTGCATGGCTACGCGATCAGGACGAAGGGCTAAGATACTCTCGCCGGCTTTTAGTTCTTGTCCGGTGGGATCATCCAAATGGCCGAAGAGAATCTTTTCCGCCAAAGTCATCTTACGATTCAACCGCGACTTCACTTTTTGAATCCGTTCCGCCATCACGGTATAAGCGTTCGATACCATCTCTTTTGTCGTCTCGATTCGATTCATTATGGCCTCTTTCGTCGTTAAGCTTCGTGCCTGCGAAACATATCCTTATGCCAGTCCAATTGCCAGCCTGGGGTTCGCCCCGTAATATGGATACATTGGGGGCATTTCACATCATGATTATCCTTTCGCAACGCCTTCGCAAGCAGCTCTTTTGGATGGGATTATTAACCCTCGTGGTCGGCCTAATAGCCCAGCCAGGATTCGCGCAAGACGATTCCGATAACGCTCCGGCTCCCATGCTCCAGCCCAAATATCAGACAGAAACTCCTCAGGGACGCCCCACGGGTAAGAATAGGAAAAAAGGGACTTCAACGGAACTCACCGCCGAAGACACGGAGCAACAAAGTAGCACACCCAGAGATCGGGCCGTTTCTCTAAGCCTTCTTGTGATTACTCCACTGTTGCACCAAGACACCTACGATGGAACTTTCCAGGCCTACGGCGCTTGGGTCAGTTTTTCATTTCCATTGACTAAAATTTTCGACAACGGCCTGCTCTTTCTTGAAACCGGCCCCTCTTTTTTGTATGCCTCGGTTGCCTTAACTTCTCCCGTAGTGAACTTTAGCCATCTGTATTTCGATCTCCCAGTACGATTACGATTAGTCCTGCCCCTAGCCAAACGGTGGGAATGGGAGCTCGCCGCGGGCGCTCAATTTAAAATCTTCCAATACGATTCTCGTGCGACGGTGGAAGGTGGATTCAAATCCGTAAGTCCTCTTACCGTGGATCCGGACTTTGCGCTCGGAGTGGCTTACCAGATCTCGGAAAAGACGAGGCTGCGCTTTACGGCCGGTTATTTGTATTTCGGGATGGGAACCGAATTTTCGCTTTAAAATAAAGTCTTAAGTTATCAGCGCCCGAAGCCGTCTTGAAACATCCACGGATCGGGAGGCGCGACCTTATTTAGCTTAGCACCCCGAGATTGAAGCCAAAGATAGCTTTGCTGTAAATAACGGATGTCGTCTTTTGACGGAGATAAGCTTCCCAAATTATTCATCGTTCCCTCAAGGACGTTGGCTACTTGATCGAGAACCGTTGTCCCATCTTCAGCAGTAACGTTAATATCAACTCCTTTAAGCAACGCCTCTATCAGTTGGGCCGTCTTTTTACTAATATAAACTCCCGCCCATACCACCATGGGAAACGTAGGTTTGCCGACAATCGCTTTGGGATCGGAGCCTGCCGCGAGCAAGGCCGTCGCGAGCGCTATCTGTCCATTTTGGATACTAAGGGCAAGCGCATTGAGTTGGTTCGCATTTCGTTGTTCCAGATCGGTCTTATTTTCCAAGACTAGCTTGGCAAGTCCGACATCCGATACACTGGCTGCTTGTAGTAGCAAAATCGCACGAGCCGTGGCGACCGAAGGATCGCTACCGGCAAGTACTTTACGCAATACGGGGTAAGCGTCAGGGGGCACGGGGTGGTTATTATCCAATCGATTTCCGACGGCCGTTAGCACCGTCACCTGTCCTTGCGGTGAAAGAGAATTCTGTTCCATGAGGGTTGCCGCATAATCCACGTGTCCCGCTAAGGCCCATGCCACCGTTTTCGCTACCCACTCACTATTTGAATGCACGGCCAAAAGCGCCTGTACGACGGGTAGTCGATCTTGATCGACAAGTTTTCGGTTTAGCGCATACCAAAGGGCGTCCCTATTTTGAGCGTCTTTAAGCTCGAAATTACTTTTCGAAAAGAGCAGCTGTGCTGTCGAAAGTTTTGCCTCCCACAGAGCCAGCATCAATGCCGTTCTCCCGTTCCAGTCTTGAAAATTGGGATCGGCCGACGAAAGTGTGGAAGACAAACTGCTATCGTCTCCGTTTAGCGCCGAGAGCAAGAGCTGATAGCCTGCTTTTTGCGCCGGATCTTGGCTGTGATCTAGAGCGGACTGATAGCCAGTGGCTAAAGAATCAGGCGCTAATTGATACGGGGCGTTCTGATAGTGCCAGTCATACCCAGTAAAACGACAATTAACTCCGTCATCGCCAATACTATCTTGGGGATATTTTTCGCGAACATAAAAGTGATCGGGATACGCTGCGATCTCTAGTTCATAATCCCACGGACAATGGTTTCGCCAATGCCACATATGGGCCACTCCGCGAAATCGTCCCGTGTCCTTGTCATAATGCAGTTCAACTTGTTGAGGGCCGTCCCAACTCTGTCGGTATCCCGCTGAGCCCGTATTCACGTAAAAGCCTTTTATTAGAACGGTATCGAATCCCGGGGTGACGGAAACAGTGGCAGGCTCCCACCATAAACTATTGGTCGACGTATAATTGCCGGGCACTAGGTAGTTGACCGTCGCAACGTCCGCGGCCGAAGCCATTTCTGCCGCATACCCCATGCAGGAAACAAAAGCGATCACACAAAAAATGATTCCCCTGAAATTCATAATCCCCCTTCAAACGAAACGATTATGTTGTGTTAGCCGTAACGCGGCGGGGCCGGCAAGACGCTAGGCGTTAATCCGCCTGTCATTACGAGAAAGGTCTATAGTCGAACGGCTTTAAATTCAGTAAGAAGGTCGAACGCTCTTTAAGCAATTGAGCGATTTTACCGCCGACCTCGACCGAAGGATTGAGAATGCTCCGTCTTTCTAGTCAGACCGCTATTTCCCGCAGGTAGCACTCTTCGCTAGCTCACGATTTAGCATCGCAATATTCTCTAACTTAATCTCTTTAGGACAGGCTGCTTCACAGCTTCCGGTGTTAGAGCAAGCGCCAAAACCCTCAGCATCCATCACCATCACCATCTCGGCGACTCGTTTCCGCCGTTCCGGCTGTCCTTGAGGGAGCAGGCCCAAGTGAGTGACTTTAGCCCCCACGAAAAGCATGGCCGAAGCGTTCTTACAGGCCGCCACACATGCCCCGCAGCCGATACATTGGGCGGAGTCCATGGCCTTTTCGGAGAGATCTTTTCCAATCAAAAGATTATTGGCCTCGGGGGCATTTCCCGTATTGACCGAAATAAATCCGCCGGCCGCGATAATGCGATCGAAAGCGCGCCTGTCGGTGGACAAGTCTTTTAGAATCGGAAAGGGCTTTGCGCGCCAGGGTTCAATGACAATGCGTTGCCCGTCTTTGAACCGACGCATGTGAAGCTGACAAGTGGCGGTACCCCTATCGGGTCCGTGAGCATCTCCATTAATCATCAAAGCACAAGATCCGCAGATACCTTCCCTGCAGTCGTGGTCGAATTCGACGGGCTCTTCGCCCTTTCTTATCAATTCTTGATTAAGGACATCTAGCATCTCTAGAAACGACATATCGGAAGAGATATTGTCGATGGGATAGTCGACAAAATTTCCCGTTTCTTTTGGTCCCTTTTGACGCCAAATTTTTAACTGAAAACGCAAAGCAACTCCTTTATTTGTAGCTCCGTTGCGCTAAATGAATATTTTCAAATTCCAAAGGCTCTTTATGAAGCTCGGCAGTCTTTTCCACTCCTTTAAACTCCCATGCCGCTGCATACGAATAATGCTCGTCATCCCGAAGCGCTTCATTGTCGGCAGTTTGGCTCTCTTCTCGAAAGTGGGCTCCGCAAGACTCTTTTCGTTCAAGAGCATCCAAACACATTAGTTCACCCAACTCCATGTAGTCGGCTATCCGGCCTGCTTTTTCCAACTCTTGGTTAAGAGAATGGGGGCTTCCGGGAATTCGTAAATCTGACCAGAACTCACCTCTTAACTTTTTGACTTCGGTGAGTGCCTTTTTCAAACCTTCTTCATTACGCGACATTCCGCAGTATTCCCAAAGCACCTTGCCCAAGTGGCGGTGAAAATCGTCCGCCGTACGTTTCCCGTTAATAGCTCGCAACTTCTCAATGTCCGATTTGCATTTTTCTACTTCAGCCCGAAAAATTTCGCTATCGGCACTTACCGGAGGGAGTTTGGTTCCCCCGATATAATTGCCAATCGAATACGGAATCACGAAATAACCGTCGGCAAGCCCTTGCATGAGTGCCGAAGCTCCGAGACGGTTGGCGCCATGATCGGAGAAGTTGGCTTCCCCCAATACAAAAAGGCCGGGAATCGTGCTCATTAAATTGTAGTCGACCCACAGGCCACCCATCGTGTAGTGCACGGCAGGATAAATGCGCATGGGCATCTTATACGGATCTTCGCCGGTAATTCTTTCGTACATTTGAAAGAGGTTGCCGTACTTCTCGGTGATGGTAGCTATCCCCTGCCTTTTAATGGCATCTCTAAAATCCAAGTAGACCGCTCGACCCGTGGCTCCTACTCCTCTACCTTCATCACACATTCGTTTGGCGGCACGAGAAGAGATATCCCTGGGAGAGAGATTTCCGAAACTGGGATAGATGCGCTCTAAATAATAATCTCTTTCAGAATCCGGAATATCCGAAGGATTGCGTTTATCGCCTTTTTCCTTGGGAACCCAAACACGGCCGTCATTGCGCAACGATTCCGACATGAGGGTCAATTTCGACTGGTGCTCACCGGAAACGGGAATGCACGTCGGATGAATTTGCGTAAAACAGGGATTGGCAAAAAACGCCCCCCGCTTATACGCCCGCCAAATCGCGGTCGCATTCGATTGCTTTGCATTGGTCGAAAGATAAAAGACGTTTCCGTATCCGCCCGTCGCCAAGATAACAGCATCCGCGGCATGCGTTGTCATTTCGCCTGTGGCTAAATGACGAGTCACTATGCCGCGTGCTCTTCCTTCATGAACCACGAGATCAAGCATTTCGTGGCGAGGAAAAAGATCGATGGTCTTTTCTCCCCACTGGCGCATGAGAGCACTATAGGCCCCCAAAAGAAGCTGCTGTCCGGTCTGCCCTCTGGCATAGAAAGTTCGCGAGACTTGAGCGCCTCCGAAGGAACGGTTGGTCAGCGTTCCGCCATACTCTCGGGCAAAAGGAACGCCTTGGGCGACACACTGATCGATGATGTTTACAGAAAGCTGTGCCAAGCGGTAAACGTTGGCCTCGCGCGATCGAAAGTCGCCACCTTTCACCGTATCGTAAAAAAGCCTCTGAATGGAATCACCGTCGTTTTGGTAGTTTTTCGCGGCATTGATCCCACCCTGGGCTGCTATCGAATGCGCGCGTCTGGGGCTCTCATGATAGGTAAAAACCTTCACTTGATACCCTTGTTCCGCAAGCGTAGCGGCGGCCGATGCTCCGGCTAATCCCGTTCCCACAATGATCACGCTATGGCGTCTGCGATTCGAAGGGTTAACGAGCTTATTCTCAAACTTTCTTTGGTCCCACATCTTTTCGATGGGGCCTGTGGGAAGCTTGGGATCTAAGACTGAGGAACTGCCAGGAGAGCTTTTTGGCGTCATTGGCCGACCCCTCCGGTAAAAAATAGATATAAAGGCTGGCTAATAAATCCGCCGGCTACGACGACGGCAAAGATAAGACCCAACTTTTTGATCGTTGGATTCAAGCTACTCATCAACCCAATCGACTGAAACGCCGATTTGAAGCCGTGACTTAAATGGAGTCCCAAGACTACTAAGCAAAGCAAATACCAACCCAAGTATAAGGGCTCCGTAAACTTCTCCACCACTAACCGATAGAGATCTCTCATCTCTACCCCATCATAAGTGACCGAGTAATAAGCGCCCCATTTGAAAGTGATCAGATGAAGGATAAGAAAAACGAATAGCAGTGAGCCCGACAGAATCATGGTCCTAGCCGCAAAGCTTGACCCTTTTTCGGTCCCCTGCTGAAAATATCTTCCGGCAGGCTTTGAAATCTTTCCTGAGAAAAACAGTTGGAAGGCCAAAACGATGTGAAGCGTGAACACGATGACCAGCCCTACTTCCGCCGGATAGACCAGTAGATGCGTACTCGTTAGCGCATACGTGTATTTATTGTAGGCCTCGGGTCCCACAATGAGGAGCATGTTTTCCAACATGTGAACGAAAACAAAGAGGCTGATGGCCAAACCACTCAACCCAACCAGGCATTTCTTTCCGATAGTACTTTTGTAATATTCTCGTAGAGAAATCATAGAGACCCTTAACACCCGGGCACAGGGAGACTGTCCCCAGCACTGACCTTCCGTCTCGGTCGGTTAGGCTATTCAATAATTTCTAGGACAGAACGCTTTCGCAACTTCGTGGAAGCCGCTGTCAAAATAGTTCTCAGCGCTTTCGCCGTTTTTCCTTGTTTGCCAATCACTTTACCTAAATCAGACTTGGCAACCACCAATTCAAAAACGGTAGTCTGCTCGCCTACGATTTCCGAAATCTTTACTTCATTGGGAAGGTCAACCAGCGCCCGGATCATACAATCGAGAAGTTCTTTTAACGTCGGCTCAGCCGCCATATATCACCCCAGAAGATGTACTCGAAATTGCCGCTACTCCAAAATTCACGACGCGCGCTTCATTACTGCAACCAAATCCACTAGGCCAAATCGCCTACGCGAGTCAGCTGTTAAAATTGCCATACGCCTTACCACCGCGCAATAGAATTCTACTTTACCGCAACGCGTTAACTCACTGGATCGCAATTCAAAAACGAGCAACGTCCCCATTAGATCTTCATATCAAGAGACCTTCGACTCAGGCCGATAAGGCTAGTGGGAACTCATTAAAGAGGGAATAACCAGTGTCTGACAGGGACGACGGCGAACAGAAAGAAAAGACAGTCATCATCACCGAAAAGGTAGAGGTGGCTGATCGTACGGCAGCTTACGAGCCCTATCTTATCCAGATATCCGGGCGTGAAACAGGGCAGATGTTCAATTTGACCGGAAAAACCGTGAAATTGGGCCGAGACGCCACGTGCCAGATCGTCTTAGACGATCCTCATGTCTCTCGAGTCCATGCGGAAATCGTATGCAATGGTGTGGATGTGGTCATTCGCGACCTAGGCAGCACCAATGGCATTTTTGTGAACGGCAAGAAGGTCGCCGAACAATCGCTTCTAGACGGAGACAAGATCCTAGTCGGAACACGACTTTATTTTAAGTTCGCTTTCCAGGATGCGGTCGACCAGAACTATCAGCAGAATCTGTTTCGAGCCGCCAACATGGATTCGCTGACCCAGCTCTATAATAAAAAGTATTTCATTGATGCTCTTAACAAAGAGTTCAGTTTTAGTAGACGCAATTCTCAACCCTTGAGCCTTCTTATGATCGATATCGATCACTTTAAGTTGGTCAATGATACTCACGGACATATTGCCGGGGATTTGGTCCTAAAATCCGTGGGGCAATACCTGCTCAAGAACCTTCGTCTTGAAAATGTCGCTGCCCGCTATGGCGGCGAGGAGTTTGCCATTATCTTGCGAAACGTTCCGGGCGATATGGGAATGGTCATCGCCGAAAGGCTTCGCAAATCTATCGAAAACGAGCGGATCGTTTACCGAGGAAAGATACTGCAAGTCACGGTCAGTATTGGAGTCGCTACGTTAGACGGAAAAAATTTCGAAACCTTGGAAGACCTCATACGAAGTGCCGATGAAAACCTCTACGAAGCCAAAGAGGGCGGAAGAAACCGCATCGTAGTCAAGAAAGCCGCTTAGCGATTGCCTGAGTTCCCAACTCCATAATTCGGTCCAAGACTAGTTGCCGCATTTGGGTCATATTTCGGAATGGGATTGCCTTTAGTGGAAGGCCGCATACGCCCTCCTAGGCCATTCATTTCAGGTACCGCCTCCAGATCCGCCGTTAAGACAAAGCCCAAAAAATCACTATAGGGCTCCCCGGGACCACAGATCTGAATAGGAACTATTTCAGGACCGACTTTGGTGGTCTCGCCAGACGGATCGTCGGGATTGGTGGGAACTTCGGTCATCCGGAATCTCGGATCGGCGGCTTCATAGAGCTTTGCCACAGCTCCAAAATTTCGAAAATACCTGGTGTCTGCGAGCCGCATTAACTTTACGGTTCCTTGCACCCGGGTCAGTAGAGGATTCTCCTCCATTAGCATCTCCCACCCCAACTGAGGATCGGAGTAGATAAGCGCTAAATTTCTAATAAAAAGATCGGGATCTTTATAGATGTTAAGCGGTTTGGAGAGGTGGAACTCTTCGCAATAGACCACAGGCTTTTCTGTGACGATCTCAACCGCCGGTTTTTCGATGAGGGCAAAGGCTGAGGTAGCGAACATCCCAAATCCAAAAACCAAGCCAAATCCCAATCCCATCGGACCCCGGCTTATGACACTCCCAACACCCATTTCTTACCTAACCCCAAGGAAAAAGTACCTGGTGAGTCCCCTCAAAAGCAAGAGCTGTATCGCCCACGCCATAAAAATTTTCGGATCTCATCCTTAGAGGACGGTGTGAGGGGGCAAAATGTGACTACAGAAGGGAATCGGAGGAATGGGAGATATTTTTGATTTCGTTCTTAGGCCCTACGTAAACCAGGGTAGGTTTGAAGGACTTGGCCTCGGTAGCGTCGATCATACAGTAAGCAGCGATGATGATCTTATCGGATACCCTTACCTTCCAGGCGGCTGCCCCATTGAGGCAGACGGTCCCTTCGGCCCCCTGGATGGCATAGGTCGCAAACCGTTCGCCGTTAGTAACATTGTAAATCTCGACCTTTTCAAAAGGCTGGATCCCCGCCGCTTGCATCAATTCGCCACCCAACGTAATGCTGCCCTGATAATGTAAATTGGCATCCGTTACGGTGGCCCGATGGATCTTACATTTTAGGAAAGAGAGCATCATAAGAACCCTATACCCACCACGCCTGTTGGTACCCTTGGCCTAACACAGTGTGGAACCCCTTAGGGCAAAGTCAATGCACGCCTCTGGCGTACTTCACTTGACTCGTCAAAAGTGCTTCAAGCCGCTCCAATACGAGGGGAACAGCCTTATCCAAAGTCATGGCGAGGTTTGCCCCCGCAGCCTTCTGGTGGCCCCCGCCTCGCTCAGTAAGGCTCCGCGCAAACTTTGCCACATCGAGATCCCCTTGAGAGCGGAACGAGACTTTGGTCCTTCCTCCGGCAAGTTCAAAAAACAGAAGAGCAACTTCGATCCCATGGGTCAGAAAAAGATGATCGATAATCCCTTCGCGATCGTCTTCGTTGGCCCCAAAAGATTCCAAATTACGCTGGCTCAAAGTTGAAAAGATGATCTTTCCTTCCGCCCGCCGGTCCGCTCTCGAAAGTGTGTCCGATAGCAGGCGAAGGCTTGGGAAGGTGCGTTCGAGCATTCCCCGCTCACCCACTCGAGTAAAATCAAAGCCCGTGCGCAATAATTTCGCGGCTAACTCCATCACTTCTGGTGTCGTGTTGGAATGGCGAAAAAAACCGGTATCAAAAATAAGGCCCAAATAGATCTGCTGAGAAAAGTCTCGATCCACGGGGGTGTTAAAGATCGGGGTCTGTGAGAGGTGGTACATCAACTCTGTCGTAGACGAGGCCGTGGGCTCGACGACGCGAATGCTATAGGCAAAATCGCAACTGACCGCATGGTGATCAATAAAGACGGTGGTCCCCGACTTTTCAAAGGCTTCACGCACTCTGCCGGCTCTGTCGATGCCTCCGTCCACAATGACGGCAACGTCGAAGCGAGATTCCAATTTTTTCTGCGCGTACGTTTCCGGGGTATCGACGTTCTCGACGTCGGGGAGAAATAGATACCGCTCGGGAAGTGGCTCGTCGTTGATGATAAAGACCTCTAACTTCGGAAGTTTCGCGAGTAGCATCCGCCGTAGCGCCAATTGCGAGCCAATGGAATCCCCATCGGCAGCCCCCGGAGCCGTAATGAGAACTCGCTTAGCAAGACCCAGGGCTTTATCAAACTGCTCTAATTCCTTTGAAAACTTTCGGACGTCGACCATGCCTATGTATTTCCCTTCTGGGCTTCCTTACCCGCGTACCGACAGGCGTATATCATAGTTACATTCCCAAAGAAACCCACCCCCCGAGTGGCCTGATAGGACGAGGAAAATCTCAATAAATTCATTAGTTGGGTAATTCGAGGAGGACCTTCCCCAACACCTCTCGCGACTCAACGCGTTCAAATGCCTGGACGACTTGAGCCAGAGCAAACACTCGAATCCACGACAGGCTTTAGGCTTGCGCTGCCAAGCGCTGCCATGATTTTAGGGAAATCGGCTTTCGAGCCCATCGTGGAACCCAGCACTTGAACTTGCCGGTAGAAAATCTGTCTTAAATCGATGTTCGCCACATAGCCGGAGGAGGCCCCGCAAAGGACAATCTTGCCACCCCACTTCACCGCTTTGAAATTTTTTTCCCAGGTCATAATGCCCACATGATTGATGACGGCATCCACACCCTTCCCGTTAGTCAAAGCTCTCGTTTTTTTTGCAAAATCTTCTTTTAGATAGTCGATCGTTTCGTCGGCCCCGAGACTTTTCGCGAGTTTGAGTTTACTAGCGGCACTTGCCGTCGCAATCACCCTAGCGCCATATAGTTTTGCTATTTGAATAGCAGCACTACTCACCCCACTTCCCGCCGCATGAATTAGAACCGTCTCTCCCGGAGAGACTTGCGCCCGTTTTACCACCATCTGAAAGGCTGTCGTAAATACCAGAGGAACCGCTGCCGCTTCGGACAATGAAAGGTTCGGGGGACAATGGTAGACATTCGCGGCGGGAACTTTAACAAACTGGGCCGCCGTTCCGTTAATGTGTTCGCCTAAGATTTGGTATTGAGAACAGAGACTTTCCCAACCGGAGAGACACGCCTCGCAACGCAAGCAACTGATCCCAGGATGCACGATCACCGGATCTCCTACTTTGACGTGGGTGACCGATCGTCCACTTTTTTCCACAACACCCGCGGCATCTCCGCAAGGGATATGGGGAAAGCTAACTTTGACTCCCGCTTCCCCTTTGCGAAGCCAAAGATCTAAATGGTTCAAGGCCGCAAATCTCACCCTGACCAATACGTCGTTATCGGAAATTTCAGGAACCGGTAGATCGCCGATCTGAATGACTTCATTGCCCCCGTGTCCCGAAAAATAAGCTGCGCGCATGCCCTATTCCTAGGCGCAATCACGTCTTTTGTAAAACCCACTATATCGATCTTGCTTAATCCGCGGCCCAACGACTTACCCATCGCCCGCAGGAATCACCGAAGCCAGAGAGGAAATTCGTTAGCAGACCTCTGCGAAAGGCCGGATGCTGAGGAGGCCGCTGCCGCTCGATATTTGGAATGTTATGGTAAAGATAGGCCGAAGAGATCTCTCGCCAGGTTCCAGCCTCAAGCCATGAGTAGCGAATGAAATGTTCATTTCCGATCCACGTAAAGAGCGTCTGATCGGAAAGATAAGACAGGTGTGCTGAGTCGGAAGGGCCTTCGACCCCGGTCCTTCGCTCAAAGCGAGGAGTGATAAACCTTCCTCGGACGAATTTTCCATTTATCCCTCTCTGCTCTAGGTCAAATACCGGCCGCGTATCTCCCGGCGGTCGGACGTAAGTAATGGCGTCACCCCCTAGATCAAGAATAGACCCCACTTCCCGCGGGACATCCAACTCTCCTAGGGCGCGGCCTCCCAGAGGATCATCGACTGAATTTTTGATTCCGAAAGCGTCCAAAGAAAGACGAAAAAATCTTCTCAAAGATTCTAGAGCGCCTCCCGGTTTTCGTTCCCAATAAAGTCCTGAGATAAACGCCGATCCGTTTTCGGAGAGCAGCATGTTATGGATGTCTAAAGTCGTGGCTTGGCGGGGGACTCGAAACCGAGCGAGTCCAGTCCCGTCTTTCCCGTAAGAGGCATCCATTCTTCGGGAAACAAGACGAGCAATGGTAATTTCCTTAGACGTCTCTCCAGTGGAAACCTCATCCCGTGACCACACCAGACTTGCGACAAGGATCCGCCCTTGGGGATCCATACCAATGAGACTGGGTTCCACTGACACATTTTGATTAGACACGTCAGGATAGGGAAATTCTAAGGGAGGACAGGTGACATCGCCCGGTAAACGGATCTCTTCTCCGTTCCGGCCAACCCCTAGAACAAAGATTCTCCCGAGATTTCCGATTTGTGTCGGAGCAAGCGCTCCTGCGAAAAGGACTCCAGATCCTGGGACATATCCAATAGCGGGGCGACGCATGATAGGATTTCCGTCGACATCCTTCAAGCGCAGGATCTTCCCGCCGTTAAAACCCGGATGGACACTGCCATTCTTTAGGAATCGACCCACCTCAATTGAAGCGCCTCTTTCCCCTGCCAACTGCCTTTCGCCGATGACAAACACAGAGCCGTCGGAATCTGGAAAAACTTCGAGCACCGTCGGCGGAAGGCCGTAAGAAAATCCCACGGAGCTACTGGTTAACGACAGAAACGTGAGAAAAACAACAACGGAGTTTTTCCGCTCGAGCCATTTTATGAGAGGCCAAACATTTCGCACAACAGAACCCACAACAACAACTCCTCACCACTTCTACCTCCCCGTGAATGCCCAATCAGATAGCACACAATTGCCTCTGAGAAAATACTGTCTTTGATAAATCTGCGGATGAGTAACGTAAGTATCTCGACAACTTAGGACGGTTTTACTCCAGCTGAGCTTGAGGCGGCAATACTTCGCTCGGCTTTACTTTGGATATCACCCAGGACGCACAATTTCTTATCGCGGTACCGGCAGATTGAATGACTTTGCTGCCGGGTTTCGCTCTGAGTTGTGCCCGAGCTCTTTGAAAAGCGGTAATTCTTTCGTCCCGCTCTTTTTCCATTTGTTGAAGTTTCGCCGTTAAGGTGTCTTGTCGCCCCTCTAACTGAGATCTCTGAAGGGCTAAGATCTTCTCGTCTCGAGCCGTGGCGATTTCGTTAAGATCTCCGTAGAGAGTTCCTATAGTAGATGTTAAATACGCTCTGTGCTCGGAAGACTCCGCCCTAGCCGGAAGAGCGGAAAGCTCTTTCTGAACCCTGGCTAACTCCCTTTGGGTTCGACTATAAGAAAATCGAAGATAGCGAATTCCCACTTCGGCCGTCAGCCGGTTTGTCACCGCCACCGCTCTCTTCGCTATCCCTCCCGCAAGCCCCACCAAAGGAAAGTTCCACAGCGCGTTCACCGAACCCGCAAGGGCTTGTTTGGTTTCTTCGATTTGCAACTCAAGTATTTCTAGTTCTGCTTCGATGCCTCGTTTATCTTCCTCAAAGTTCGTCTTCTGTCGGATTAACTCCTGCTGTCTTTGGAAGGGGCGAAGGCTTGGCTCTATGTTTCCTGTTAACGGTCTTGTCGCAAATTCAACGTTGATTTCCCGAGCTACAGCGGGGAGCTCTACGTGCCGAAGATGATCTATCTTACTTTCAAGCAGAGCAAACTGCCGGCTCAAGCTTCGAGATTTAGCTTCCAGGCGCTTAAGCTTTTGGAAATCGTATCCCCAGTTAAATAGTTTCTGCCCGCCGAACAAGGCATAGGTGTAGATGGCACTCTTCATGCCGACTCCAAGCGCCCCATCTCCCTCGGGAATATGGCTGACAATATTCCAATCATGCCAATTCACTGCAAACCAAAGCATCTTTGCAGCCGCTTGATGCGCATTCTGAAGGTACATGTACATCGCCATGGCGGTGGACACAGCCCCATAAAAAAGCTCAGTTCCTATCATGACCGCCTGGGAGCCCTTCATGATAAAACGGGGGTGCTCGAGGTCGAAATCAATGAGTCGTTGTCCAAAAGAAACCGCGCTTTCCTCGCTGAACCTCTGAGGTGGGTCGGGCGTTTCTAGATTTCCTCTAGAGGCATTATGATCGAGATAAAGCGCTAAATATTTTTCTGCTTCCGCTTCCGAACCTAATCTGCATGACTGCTGCAAGAGAGCTCGCAATTTTTGATGTTCCGTAAAGCGATCTTCAATATCCGACTCATGGGCATTGATGGCAGGGCCAATAAATAAGCGTGGCCATCCAAAAGCCCACATCGCTCGAGCCATGAACATACATTGAATGTAGGCGGCCTTTTCCCAAGTCACGCCTTCGATTAATTTGTGAAGCCCGCCATCTTTCATAAAAACCGGCGCCAAAAGCCAGGGGAGAAACCCAATGGCAAAAGTGGCCTGGGCAAACTTTACCCGTCCGGTTCTCATGGTTTTAAAGGCAATTTCTCCTGGTTGAGTCTTGCGAACGTTGAAGACGGTCTTAACCATCGAAGCTAATTCCCGCATGAGCGGAAGCCTTCCCACGACCTGTTTCGCCTCAAAGTCTAGAAGCGGAACATGAGCAGAATTCGTTGCCAAATTTCGATTGTTAAATAATTCATTTTCCGTAGCAGCCCCGCGCGTATACCCGATACCCAACTGTTGAACCATTTCGGTGGTTGCCGTTGAATTGGTCCATAAGAACTGATCCGCCTGTGCATGGCGATCCAGCAAATTATCACCCGCCATTGCCCCAAAGTTCGCCGCTACTATTAAGCTTACTCCTTGATCCACTCCCACATGACGAGCCGTCATAGTGCCCACTCGATCCGTGGGACTTGCATCCCTCAACTCCAAGAAAGTAGCTTCGCTGTATTCGGCGACTTTCTTAATCATGCGAAATTTGACCATCAGTTCCATGTGCTGCCGCGTTTTTTGGAACCAGTTCAATCGAACATTGTTGGTAATAAGGTGCGCTGCCTTTTGTTTGTAGGCTTCTACTAATTCCACAAATGCCTTGGGGCCTACCTGATTGATGACAAGCCTCCACTGTTCGGCAGTGAGCGGTCCCAATTCTCTAAGGATCAGATCGCGCACTTCCAAAGCCTGATTCACGTCCATATCGCTATCGACGTGCATATTACGGGAAAGGCTCCAAAGAAGACCCGGATCCGTATGAGTAGTCTGGGCGGCAACCGAAATGGCAGCAGCATCCACTAAAACGGAGCGCAAGTGCTCGATCCGAATCTGTTCGTTCCATAGATCGTTTCGCCCTGGATGGTTGGCGACCATACTCTGTTCGGAAATGCTGTCCGGGCCCACCACATTGGGAACCAGCTCTCCTTCTTTAGCCGCTTGAAATCTTGCGATCTGCCCCGTGGCACGGGCCAGCAGACGCAGGGGATTTATCTGAAGATAGGCAAAGGAACGAATTCCCGTCTGCATCAACAACGTCAAAGTGCTGGCCTGCTGCGTCAAGGGGCGGACCATCATGAAGCCCGCCACAATCGCCGTAGGAATAATCAGCTGTCCGGGAATAGAATGGGTCCACAGTAGCTTCACGTAATTCCAATCGGAATAGATTGGCATGTAGTAGAGAAGCTCCTTCTGAGCGAAGGAGATCATTTCCATCGCGAGTTGCCTTCCGGCTCCCCCGGTAAATCCCTGATCAGCAGCTAATCCAGCAGCCGCAATAGACGTGCCCCATGCGGTCCATTTAATCACTTTAGCCAGACGCGCGTTTAATTCTCCCAGATCCAGCTGAGATCTCATTTCTCCCATTTCAAAAAAGATCTGTCGTACCGCTGGAGGAACAAATCCGACATTCTCAACGGAATGAGACGCACGATCATAAAGCCTTTGGTAATAGTCTGACTGCTCTGCTGCCTGAGCCAACGTATACTGCGCTCGATGGGCATTGGTCTTTTTCATCTCCTGAGCATGATTAATCATTTTTAGGAGGATGTCCTTCGGCACATTTCGATGAGCGTCCACTACCCCTTCGCCGAACAAGCTATTTAAGACTTGCGGATCACGCATCCACCTGTCGAACTTAGATCTTTCGGAGCGCAACGCGTCTAGCATCCCGCCCATTCGTTCAACATAGTTTCGGGTAAACAGTTGCGCCTGATTAATCACTGCTCCCGCCTGCAACTCTACCGCTTCATTTTCAGCGTCTCGATTGGAGCCTTGGATAATAACTTCATTCGCCCCTTCACCATTCGTAAGCATGACATCGCCATGAGTAATGGAATCCCATATCCCTTTTCCTTGTAAGGAAGAGTGAAGAGGAACGTAACGTACTTGTTCGACCGTTTGCGCGAACTGCTGCAGTAACTTCCGATCGACTACACCCACCAGACGACGCGCTGCCAGTTCGCTCCGATCGGGAACCGCCAGACGTCCTCTTGAACTGTAATCAAAATTGTCGGGCCGTAATCTGGCTAATCGAATATTGGTGGCCGGAGGAAGATCGGGATTCAGCGGCGGTTGTATTGGTGTAAAGAGGGAAACGGGACGTTTAAAAAGTAGTTCTCTTAAAGTAGGCATGACTATCGTCTTGCGTACGTTTCCCTCAAATAAAAGGACGAGAATGTCTTGGTCCCAGTCGCAGCCTAAGTACCTGCCCACATTGGGAATGGGAAAATTGTGTATGTATTTGGCGCCCGCATAGCTAATGGAAATGCCGCTTCCGTTGGCAAGTTGTTTAACTTGCAATGTCCGTTCAAGGAGACCCGCGGGAATCGACGGTTCGTTTTGGCCGTAATGCTCACTCGAAACGGGATAACTTTGGCCATTAGCAATAATGGTCACGGTTTGATTGGCCAAATGGGTGACGTCGATATCTTCTTCGGTTGCGCGAACCGGATCCGTGCCGCCCGCGTTCGTTTGCTCCATGACGGCGTCAAGGAGCGGTGTCGCGATTACTGGAGACTCAGACAGAGTGATGCCAGTATCCTGCGAATCAGAATTCGGTTCTAAATCACCGTCAGCCGCGCGAACGAAATTTGCCGGAATGACTAACTGGAAAATGATTAAACCAATAAGAAATGGAGTACCGATTGCAGTAACGGTGCGAAGGCCGCGAGTGCGGCATCTAGACACAGCTTTCCCAATCCAATTGATGATTTGGACTTTAACCCTCAACACCATCTCCTTATCGTTGCCGCCAGAATGTATGCGAATAACAAGTTTCTAACATAAATTGACTATATGCAGCAACGACCAAAAGTAAACGGAGTTAAAAGGAAGGAACAGTGGAGAGAAATAACGGATAAGTCTTTGAGATTATTTATCTACGGAGGATCATAAAAAATGAAACTCAGCGGGAGAACGAAAATAAGGGGCCATTAGCGGGGTCCGGGACGGCGTCTTCGGACGGTTCTGCCCGAGCCACCCCTGACACAACAGACTTGATAGCTGCCCTTCACTTGATAAGCATACGGGGTGGAATAACCTCCCGCGGGCAGGTCCTGAAAATAGGTGGGGCCGTAGCTTCTGGGAATCCAGCGGATTTGCGCTGGCCCTTCACAAAAGTTTTGAACCGCACGACCGACAGCGCCACTCTCCCCTTTCGGAGTTGCGGCAGAGATACTGGTGCACCCGAATTCACCGGGCTGGGCGTCGCTTAATTGCCCACCTTTTTCGAAGAAATCAGGATCCAATACCGTAACGGGCTGACCGAAGGCCTTTAGAGCCACAAGAAAGAAAATGCCAACTAAAATTAGAAGCGATTGCTTCATCCTCAACCTCACCGAAAGCGTATTCTAGCAAGGGACGGGCCAGGACGTTTGTGGAGGAACGCAAGAGATAGAACGACGTTTTGAGACAAAAAAGGGCATGAGGTGGCTTTTATGGGCCGGAGGAAGCAACTAAAAGGAAGGGGGTAGCTTCTTTTTGAAAAATCGTTTTCCTACTATTAGTGCGCGTGGAACATACCCGTGCTGGAAGTAGCGATAAGTAAATTTCCCGATTTCGATTACGGACCAGGCGAGATAAATAATGGTAATCTCTTCGCGCCATTCTCCGACGATAAATTGGACTAACCATAGAATAAAAATGGCAAGAGCTTCCCACCAGGAAAATCGCAGGTCTAACAAAAGCAAACCTCCCAATGCCGACTGCGCGACTGTCAAAAGCAATTCGTGCCAGTGCATTCCCGTAATCGAAACGGCCTCGAAATGCCCTAGGGAGAGACTAAAAACCAATGGGATCATTCCCGCTAGCATCGTCCACTGGTTAATATTGCTATTAACCATGTTCATGACGGCCATGGGAGCTTTCCCCTTTTGCCTAGCCCAATTGAACGCCGATACCTTTTCAGGAAACTCCGACAAAAAAGGAGCCACCCATTGGACAAAGACGAAAGTACTTATCCCCAGACTTAGTGACCAGCGCTGAAGCGTCGTGATAAACGGGTGCACGCTGAAGTAGAGGGCCAATCCTCCCGCGATAAAAAGAAAAATTACCGAGGATATCCGAGGGACTTTAGGAAGACGTAAGATCTTTTTTCCAATCCACGGCAGATCAGAAACGTCTTCATGTTCCGTGGTGGGAAGCTTAACCGCAAGCCATAGATATACGACGTAAATGACAACGAGAAAAATAGAATCTACCGACGAGAGAGATTCTTTCGCGAGAATCACAACAAAATAGATAATGGAAAGAAATAAGAACAAGACTCCTAGAAAGTCTGAGTCCTCGAGTACTATCTCGCGAATCATCTTTTTCTTTCGCAATCCCTGAAAGATAAAATGGACTCCAAAGATCATGGGCCATCCGAGCCCCACGAGCAGTCTTAGAGAACCGGTGAGATTTGCGATCATCAGCTCTCGTTTTTGTTCCCACGCGATCGTCGCCTCGACGGCAAATTCGGGAAGCGTTTGCAGCCATGCCAAAATGCTTAATGCCACGGCTCGGGGGATGAAGGTCTGGGCCGTCTCTGCCGCCCAGCCGATCACAAAGGCCGAAAGCAAGATGACCAGAAGGCTCCAGCTTTCCATGAAAACTTCCAAAGTCGCTCCTCCGATAGACGGTACGTCGGTAGACACCGGTAACAAAAATTGTCCCTACCACCACCGCGAAAAGGCTGAAACTATCCGCCTTACGCCTGTTACCGCAATACTTTTCGGACGTTATGCCGCAAATTGTTCATTCTTTTCCGGCATTACGATTGCAAATCTAGCCTAGGCCGGGACTGCGGCAGGGGTGTGGCCAAGAATGTGGGATGTGGCCCTGCCCTAAGCCTCGGTGGTTAACAAAGGATTTTGGACTCGCCATGGGTAAATTACGCCTCGCTTTGGGGCAACTATTTAAGTCGAATGCCGATGAAGGAGAGGATGATTCCTCTCCCGAAGGCGACAGGGTCCGTCGTGAGCTAAAGGGAAGTATCTTTAGTCTTTTGGCTCTATTCGAACTCGTTGCCCTCACCTCCTATTTACCTATCGACACTTTCAATATCGTCGAAGGGCGTTTCGACCACATGAGCAATTTGGGTGGCATCGTCGGAGCCGCTGTCGGCGAACTATTCATGGGCACTTTTGGAATCGTGGGCTACTCGTCCATAGCCATTACCCTTTGGCTAGCTTTCTGCGCTTTTCGGGGAATCAGGTTTCGCAATATTTGGTACCGGTTAGTCGGGGCTATCGTCGCAACAGGTCTTGCCGCGATCACTTTTCATCTTTTCTTTCATGACAACTTCCCCGATGCAAGTTTGTTTCAGGGTGGGTACCTTGGAAGTTACGCCGGTAAATTTTTGGAGCACTACTTCAATACGACCGGAGCTTTGTTACTGGTCGGCGGAGGTTTTTTATTTACTTCGATCTTAACCATCGGATTCTCTGTCATTCGAGTGGCGGGTTCTGTCCTAGGATTTAGCGAGGAGAGTGTAGAAGAGTCCGCCGAAAAAGAAGTCGAACAAGCGCCCAAAGCCGCCGTGAAAACGCAAGCAGCGGCAATAACGACTCCGACCCCGCAAACGGCAACCGCAAAACCGAAACGAAGCCGTCGTAAGAAAAAAGATGACGATGCAAATGCCACCGATCCGGACGGCAATCCTGTCACGGATCCGCAAGCGGATCCCGATGCCGATACGGCCGCGGGTAAAGATTCCGGCGACCCCGGTGAATTCAAGTTCAAAGAATTAATTCCGTGGGAGGGAAGTTATGACACGCCCTCGCTCAGACTTCTAAAATCGCTTTCCAGCGGTGCTAAACGAATGTCGCGCGGCGAGTGCAAACAAAACGCGCAAAAGATCTGCGAGCATCTACTCTCTTTCCAGATCACCGGAAGTATTACGGCCGTCACTCAAGGACCCGTGGTCACGACTTACGAGTTTAAACCAAGCGCTGGAATCAAGTTAAGTAAGATAGCGGCCCTTCAAGATGACATGGGCGTTGTCTTGGGAACCAGAGAGCTTCGAGTGATAGCGCCTATTCCAGGAAAAACCGTAGTCGGTATTGAAGTGCCCCGCCCCGTTTCCGAAATCATCAATCTTAAAGATGTTCTCGGAGAGGACGACTTTAACGATAAGAAAATGAAAATCCCTTTCACTTTGGGAAAGTCCACGGATGGAACTCCCGTCTTTGCCGATATGACGGCAATGCCACATCTGCTGGTGGCCGGAGCCACCGGTAGCGGTAAATCCGTATTCATCAATGCGCTCATCATGAGTTTTATTTACCGGAACACCCCGCAACAACTGCGTCTGATTTTAGTGGATCCGAAGATGCTGGAGTTAAGTGTCTTTGACGGAATTCCTCATCTTATTACCAACGTCATTACCGACAACACCGTCGCTTATAACGCACTGGCTTGGGCGGTAACCGAGATGGATCGGCGCTATGCTTTGATGGCCGATACGGGTTCAAAAAATATTGAGTCCTATAATCAAAAACAGAAAAGCCAGAATGCAAAACTCCCTCTTATCGTCATCGTTGTGGACGAATTGGCCGATCTGATGATGTCTGGGGGAGAAGCTGTTGAAGTAGCCATCACTCGTCTCGCGCAAAAAGCACGAGCTGCAGGAATCCATTTGGTGATAGCCACTCAGCGTCCTTCAACGGACGTCATCACGGGACTCATCAAAGCCAACATCCCTTCCCGTCTCTCCTTTAAAGTTCCCTCAGGAATTGACTCTAGAACGGTTTTGGATAGCTCGGGAGCCGAAGACCTTATCGGAAAGGGAGATAGCTTGATGATCCAACCGGCCATCCCCATGCGACGGCTTCACGGCTGCTTCGTGAGTGAAGAAGAGCTGGCTAGAGTCGTAAAGTTTGTTAAAGGTGGCAGGGATCACTCCAAGTACTACATTGACTTTAGTGGCGGTAGCATTCCAAAAAAATAACTCCCGCTCGGAGTCAATTCCAATACGGACCCTTCTCGTCTTTCTCGTCCGGCGATTCATTCACAATCAAAGTAAACTGCTTTTTCAATTTCTCTCGCTCTTGATCGCGCTTCGAAGTCCTTCGCATTCCTCCGGGCCTAACGTAACGGAAATAGATATAAAGGGCTCCGACAATCATGCCTCCCAAATGCGCGAAGTGGGCAACATTATCCTGGCTATTGGCCTCAGCCCCCATAATGAGTTCGAGCCCCGCCATCACTAGGACAAAATATTTGGCTTGAAGAGGAAAGAGAAAGAAGACCAGAAAATAACGACTCCCGAAAAAGATTCCGTATGCTGCCAAGATTCCGTAGATTGCGCCACTGGATCCAATGATAGGGTGAGTCAGACGACTCGGATCGGTGAACATTATATTCACGAAGTAATTGAAAAGCCCTCCGCCCGCTCCGCACAGAAGAAAATATCCTAGGAAAGCCCTCTCCCCGATGCGCATTTCAATCTCGGCGCCGAAATACCACAAGATAAGCATGTTCAGTAATAGATGCAGCGGATGGCCGTGCATGAACATGTAGGTGAAGAACTGCCAGTACCAATGCTTCTCTTTTACTAAGGCTGGAACCAGCCCCAGAACCTCGTTCAGGCTATAGCCTTGAATCTGAAATCCAAAACTAGAGAGGATGAAGTCGGCAAAGTAGACGACCACACAGGTAATGATGAGGGCTCTAGTCACTTTGGTAAGTGGAGGGACAGGACTAATTTGATCGTAGCGCATTTCCATGGCTGTTGTTATCTCCCAGAAGATTCCTCGAGTTCGACCAGTACTCCACCCATGCAGCGGGGATGAATAAAAAGAGCCATTCCTCGGGCGGCCTTGCGAATGCCAGGGGGTAAAATTTCAAGCCCCTCCCGTTCCAACAACGCTTTCCATTGTTCAAGACCGGTCACTTCAAAACACAGATGGTGAAGCCCTCCGTCGGGACGCTTAGCAATAAATTTACTAATAGGTGAATCCGCAGACGTTGCCTCAAGTAGCTCAATCCTGACTTGTGGCGAGACTTCGAAGGGAATCATTGCGGCACGCACTTTTTCAGTGGGGACCTGATGATGTTCCGAAATCTTAAGCGCTAGTACCTTTAACTTCTTGGCTACCGTTTCAATACTGGGGCACGCTATGGCTATGTGAGACAACCGGACACCAGAATCTGACGCTGACTGTTCCATCGCTTCCTCTCTAAGAATAAAAAAACTGAAAACGATGAACGAGTCTCAACCCCTACTTGCGATCCACACTCACCCCACCAAATACTGGCTCTTTGGGGGCCGGATCCTTGAGTAACGGAATCTGATCCTGTTCGGGCGCCACGCCCCGAGTAGAATCGCCGAGTCGACTGCGCACGTCTTGTAGCGACTTCGCTTTCTCTCGATTGAAACAATCTCGATATGCTTTGGCGTCTTGATCTCGTAAAGGGGCACAGGTCGTTAACCATTCCTCGCGCTGCGCTTGGTTATAGTCAGGCTCGGCACCCAAATACCTTTCGGTTCCGGAGACAGGACTCTTCGTCGTCTCTCTCCCCTGATTATCATCCGAAAGTTGAAATACCCGATCATCGAATACTTTGATACCACGAGCGGCCGGCGCTGGGGAAGTCTGTGGCTGAGAACCTGCAACGGGAGGTTGCGACATATCCGCTAAGAGTAATGAAGTACAGCCAGCAGCCCAGCTAACAAGCATAATTTGCACCAGGTATTTCACGCGATCCTCCCGTAACGGCCTTTCTCTAAAATAATGTGTAAACGAACGGAGAAAGAGCCGAGCCCTCAACCACGACCAATAAGATTCCCAAAGTAAGAAGCACTAGGATGATGGGTAATAGCCAATATTTCTTGCGAGTCTTGGCAAAGTTCCAAATATCTCCCAGCGCGGACTGCGACTTGGTGTTTTCCATAAGCAGACCCCTGCAAAAAGATTAGACAGTTTACCAATTATGTTTGGCCCTGATGGGCGGAAGGCTTTTATCATTATACCCGCAATTGCTGCGTCGGGGAATCCACCCTGGGGAAGTCGTTGGCGTTCTTGATTTATTTTACGCGTCGGGCTATAAGGCCCCCGACAGTGGAAGCTTTAACCGAGGAGACCCCGTGGTAAACGCAGGAACAAAAGACAGCCTTCCCAACCTAAAAGTAGTCTTAGAGAAGCTCGATAAAATACTCGAGGCCGAACTCTCTGGAGTGGTGCGTTATCTTCACTACAGTTTTATGATCTTCGGGGCCAACCGAATTCCCATTACCAAATGGTTCCGCGATCACGCCACTGAAGGCTTCGATCATGCGGTTCTCATCGGAGAAAAGATCACGGCCCTGGGCGGCCATCCTTCTCTAAAGGTAAAGCCGGTCCCCGAGACCAACAAACACAATGTTCTTGATATTCTCAAAGAGTCTTTGGAGTACGAACACGAAGCTCTTAATCTCTACTACTCTCTCTTGCAAGATGTGGAAGGCAATATTCCGCTGGAAGAGATGATCCGAAAACAGATCCAGGTCGAGACCGAGCATATCGAAGAGGTCGAAAAGATGACCCGTACGGCGGTTTCGCCGCCGGCGTAACCATTCGCTCCGCGAGTGGTTACCTAAGGATTCATCTCAACCTTAACGAACCTGCTTTTTACGTCACGAAAGTGACGTAAACTGTCACTGCGCTTAAAAGTTAGACCCGCCTCCAGGCACGCCGGGCCTTGGCACCCAAGTTGCTCTATCCCCATCAAGGATTAATCCGTAAGGCTTAATCCTAAACAATCGTCTTTTTCGCCGTAGGCGGAAAGGATTTGGGGAGGTAGTGATGGCGGATCGCAAAAAGGCAATGGAACCTACGGAACCCACCGAGGAAATGTCAGTGGAAGAAGAGCAAGAGGTCGCCGCCTTTTTAGGAGAAGACGAGGACACTGAAGCAGAGTCCAAAGTCAGCGCCGATGCTTCCCCAGAATCCAACGAAGAGTCTGGTGAAGAAGCTTCAGGCGAAAGCGAAAAGACACCCGCTGCAAAGCCTCGTCGCCGTCGCAGTCGTAAGAAGCCTGCCCAAGCCGCAAGTAGTCCGCTTACGGGAATGGCCCAAGCTGTCGAAGAGGCCGCAGAGCCGACAATTCCCCCCAGTGCGCCAGAACCAAAAACGAGAAGGGCAAAAAAGGAGCCCGTGATTGAAGCTCCGGCCGCCACGACTTTCTCAGCGAACTATATTCGCGAAGATGCCGTCGTTGCGGATGTCAGCATTCATCAGAGCATGGACGCCATGGTTAAGCAGTGGGCTGCCGTAAGAGAGATCAGTACCGTCGTGTGCTCGAACTTAGAGAAAGTCGCAGGAACTTTGCAAAATCTTCAAACCACCTACAACAACGCCACTTCGGAATTTTCTCGGCCCGATTTTTCAAAGAGTAAGACGAATAATCGCCTTACCGTCGGCGCAAGTATCGTGGCACTCATTTTATCTGTTTTAAGTCTAACCCTTTCCCAATCGACGCGGCAGTCGGTCATGGAACAGTTTGCGTTCCGAAAGAGCTCGAGCCCTTCGACTTCGGATTCCGCATCGGCTTCAGTGGCAGATTCCAGTCGAACTGCCGTCAAAGATACAAACGAAATCGCCTGGAAAAAGAGCGAAGCTGCACCTCGTCGACGCGAAACCCCAGCGGGGCGCGAGGCTCGAAGGGACAGCCGTTGGAGCCATGATAGCAAGAGCCTCAAAAAGTAATCCGGTTCGCAAAAAAATACCCTAAGTTCAGATCAGCGGCTTTTCTCTGGACGAGTTCTGTGTTAGTTTTTTATTCGTTCGGGCAAAATCACTTTCATTTTACTGACAATCAAGTAGCGTTGATCAAAGATAAAGCACGGGGTAACGGGCCTGCTTGAAAAAGAGTTAAAATACGAGCTGAATAAAGCCGACTATGTCAAACTCATGCGCGCGCTGAAGCCTAACCGCACGCACAAGTTGAAGTTGATCAATTATTATTTCGATGACCTTCAGCTTCGGCTTCGCAAAAAGCGCTACGCGCTTCGCATCCGGATCGTGGATGGGAGCAAAGTCTTCTTCACTCTGAAATATCCCGCAAAACAGCCGAAGAACGCGCCTAGTGCGCTTAAAGTTCGCATCGAGCATGAGGTAGAGATACCGCTGGCGTTAGCCAAACGTCTGTTACGACAAACCAAAGGGATTAACGATATCAATGTCCACCCCATGCAGATTTTAAAGCGAACTTTTCCCAAGGCCACTTTAGCTAAAGTGAGACCTCTGGGCCTAATAGAGACCCGTCGCGCGGTAATTCCTTTGGGTCGCTCTTTGGAGTTGGAGCTGGATCGATGCAAAATGTTCAATAAAAAGTTTTATGAATTGGAAGTCGAAACGAACCAACCTAAAAGAGCCGATCGCCAGATCAAAGCACTCTTGCTCACGCACGGCATCCCCTACCAACCGCTCACGAGATCCAAATTTGGGAGATTTATCGAGGAGTGGAAACGACGCCGTTAGATGACGAGTGGAAACGACGCCGTTAGATGACGAGTGGAAGCTCTCTCTTAAGTTTAAGGAATAAGTACGGCCCTACTTGATGCAAAGTAATTTACACCAGTAAGGCCGTACCCTTTTTGTTGAATTCGTCTTCCTATAAGGGTTACGCCGCGACCTCTTCGTCTTTAGAAGACGTCATCGGCTTGGTCAGCGCGAACAATTGAATGTTTAGCTGATACACCGACTCCGTACCGCTTCCTCCCGCTGCCGAGATGGACTCGATAAGGGCGCGAATCTTCACTTTCAACTCCTTCACCTTATCGGTGGGGAGGCTGACTGTCAGACTCTCAAAATCCTGCGTATCAGGACCTTGGGTATATAAAGACTGAGCGGCCAATTCCGCCATCTGCTCGTAGTAGATCTTCTGAGCCATGGCAGCACTGGTAGAGTCGATTTCGCTCTCACCCGTAGATACCAGATGCCCGTCGGACGACACTGTCACGAACTTCAAGGTCGTAAGCAGCGTTACAGAATCCTTCGCTTCGGCTTCCGTGATATTGGGCACGAGAGATTGCGCAATGGCTGAGGCATCGTTCTTCACGCCGCCTTTTTTGACCATTTCGCGAATCGCGGCGTGGTACCACTCGTGGTAATAATCATAAAGTTCAGGAATCAAAGTCTTCACTTTGAAGAGCTCTCGTAAGTAAACGAGTTTGGCTTCGTAGACTTTCTTCTTGTGAATGTTTTCACATTGATTGAACTCGACCATGTATCGGAAATATTCCGATTCGTGGTTATCAAGTCGTAAACCTTTCGCAAACTTGCCGATCGCATCGGCACTCAAGTTCCGTTTTCCGTCCATCACCAACTTTAGATAGTTGGGGGAACCGAAACCCGCTTGTTTGGAAAAGTAGCGAAAGGAAAACAACGGATCGGTATCTTTAAGTTGGCGATACCGGTCCTTAAGGAACTCGCGGTAATCCGTAAAATTATAAATATTGGAAGACGTGTTCACAAAACCCCCTCGGTTTTCTTTTTTTTCGTTAACCCCTTGCGAAGAAGAAGGTTGCAAGCGATGGGCCACGGTATGCGGGTAGAGGGGGCTTCTATTTCCCTTGTATTCCAGAGGGTTTAAAGGAAATCGACGGATTGAAAAGTTGGTAGTCACACGTACACAGGAATGAAACAACGAGACTCAATAAAGGCCAACCCCTTGAAATGACTGGCCGTCGCCTGTATCAAGGGTTGACACTAGAGACGAAACCCAGTGAACCACGATGAACTACATTCCTTGTTAGCCGATTTTGGAAGCGAAAGACGCATCCATTACAGCCTGGACCGCTTTGAACAGGCTTTGAAGTTTCTCGGAAATCCAGAAAAGAATGTAAACTCTTTGGTCATTGCAGGCACGAACGGAAAGGGAACGACTACCCTGCTGGTCAGTAATAGCTTAGCGGAAGCTGGCTACAGAGTCGGATCTTATCTCTCTCCGCACCTTCAACATCCTTGTGAACGCTTTCTTGAAAACCTAAAGCCGATTTCAGAAAGCCGGTTAACGGAACTTGCCCGAGAACTCAAGCCCGTGGCCCTCCGGTTTGAGCTTAGCTACTTTGAGTTTCTGACACTTACCTATTTCGTATGGGCTGCCCGTCAAAAGTTTGATTTTTCCGTACTAGAGGTGGGATTAGGCGGCAGACTAGACGCCACCAATGTGACCCATCCCCTAGCCTGCGCCGTTACCAACATCGCTTTTGACCACCAAGCTTATTTAGGAAATACCTTGAACCAAATCCTAAGCGAAAAATTGGGAGTTCTCAAAAGCGAGGGGCTACTGTTTACGGGTATTACCGATCCAGAACTGCTGGATAGCGTTGAAAGTACCTGCCAAGCGGCCGATGCCATCTATTACTATTCGCGCGAACTCAAAAAAGAGGTCGAGTCGCGCACCTGGGCCGGGCAACAGATTCGTATTAACGGCCATCCTTTTTGGCTTAATAACCCGTCGTTAGGAACGGTGGAAAATGCTTCTCTGGCATTTCTTCTGCTTCGAATCGTGTTTCCGGCAATTCCTCTGTCCACCTTACAACGGGCATTTGCCAAGGTGCGCTTTCCCGGACGCATGGAAGTGGTTCAAGACGCGCCTCGAGTGATTCTTTCTGGGGATCATAATCCAGCGGGCGTTCAGAATTTGGCCGACTCCCTGAAGGGGCTTGCCTCCTCCAAATTATTTATCGTCTGCGCGTTTTCCCCTGACAAACCTTTCCGCGAAATGATCCAGACTCTAAAGACCCTAACCCCACAGGTAACGCTCACTACCATTTCGCGATTCAAAGACGAAATGCCACCGGACTACGGTTCCCTGATGGAAGTCATTTCGGATGCGAAAGAGGCAATAAAGCAGACCCTGCAGGAAGCAGGCCCCCAGGACACCGTGATCGTTACCGGCTCGCTGTATCTGGTCGCAGAGGTGAGATCTTTGTGGCTTGAACGGGTGAAGTTTGTTGAAAACGAGCCAGTAGCTCCCTTGCGGTCACTTTCAGCACCGGGTGATTCCAATCGGCCCACACTTCGACCAACGGAACTAAAACGAAATCACGCTCCGCAAGTCGCGGATGGGGAACGCTAAGCCCCTCCTGCTCCCAAACCTCTTCAGCGAAAGCGATGAGATCGAGATCCATCTTTCTAGGACCATTTCTGATCGAAGAGGTCCTTCCCAACTCGACTTCAAGCCGCTTCATATAATTAAGAAGAGCAGGGGGCTTCCAATCCGTAAGCCCTATCACAACAGCATTGTAAAAGTGAGGTTGGTCAACTATCCCCCAAGGAGGCGTTTCATAGATGTGAGAGGTGACCGCTAAAGAGAGAACATCCTCCTCTAGACGTGCTAAGGCACTTCTTAACTGTAATGTCTTCTCCCCAAGATTGGCTCCAAGGGCTATCGCGATTTTTCGAGTTTGATTCATAGCCACTCCTAGCCAGCCGTTGCCGCCGGAGGGCCATAGTAGAGGACCGAAGAATGGGGTTTCTCTCTAACTTCGATGGAGTGAAGCGGAAAAAAAGGGCTCAAACGATTCCAAATCCAAACCGCAAGATTCTCGGAGGTGGGAAAGTCGAACAGTAGATCGAGATCTTTACCTTCCAGTTCTTTGGCTACCACACGAAGAAAGATCCGCTTTACCGCACGAAAGTCGCAAATAAATCCCTCTTCGTTAGTATCTCCCGACATAGAGATACCGACGACATAGTCGTGAGAGTGAGAAGGTTCCACAAGCATGCCATGGTGCGAATGGGTGGCGTGAAACCCTATCTCTCGACTAACGATCACTTTCGATGCTCTCCCAGGTCCGTAATGCTTTCTTGAAACTTCCCACGTCATGGACGCGAAACACCGAAGCGCCTTGATTGCGGGCCCAAAGATTGGAGGCGATAGTTCCCGGCTCGCGCTCTTCAAACGGAGTATTGGGTTTGTCCAAGAGATTCGCCAAGAAAGTCTTTCGAGAAGTTCCGACGACGACACGTCCCCCAATTCCTTGCAGCTCTTCAAGCCGGCGCAGGAGCGTTAAATTATGAGCACAGCTCTTTCCAAATCCTATCCCCGGATCCACCCAGATCCGCTCTTTAGGAACACCGATTTCACTAAAAGCGTTTACCCGTTGGGTCAAAAAGGCCTTCACTTCTTCGACGACACCATTCGCATACAGGGGATGGACCTGCATATTTACCGGCGTTCCCCGCATATGCATCAATATAATGTCGATGTTGGGCCGCTTTACGAGCTCCGCCATCCGTACATCATGGCCACCCGAGATATCGTTGATCAGAGTCACTCCCCATTTGAGAGCCTCTTCGGCCACTTCGGCCTTTGTGGTGTCGATGGAAAGTCGAACGGCATGCTGGCCGTTGAGACGCTGTAGCACGGGGATCACTCGGTCCAGCTCCTGTTGGGTGGAAACCGGCTCGGCGCCCGGGCGAGTGGACTCTCCGCCGATGTCGATGATATCAGCCCCCTCCTCTACCATTCGTTCGGCGTGGCGAACCGCATCCGTCGCCAAAGTGAATTGCCCACCGTCGGAAAAGGAGTCCGGAGTCACATTCAAAATTCCCATAATCAAAGAGCCATTTTTTTTCATGCGCGGCATCCTACGCGAATCGACAAAGATTGCAACTTGCTCCCGGACCAAGCTCACGTTTCCAAGAAAAACGTATAGCTTTCAGCCCTTTCCACGAAGCGCTTTTCGGAGTCGCAAAACCGATGGATGCGGCGTCCCACGTTAAAAAGTTGCCGGATGGCCGCGTTTTTCTCATATTAGCGTGGGGATTGGGGTGAAAATGAAAAAGGGGTTTGGGGTTAGCTGGCGTTCCACGGGGCCATTTCTGCTTTTTCTTTTGCTGGCCCACTTTCACTCATTAGCCAAGGCGTCTGGTCTGTGTACCATGACCGGCTCCAATCTCCCCACGGCGGCTTGTACCCTTCCCCAGTGTACCTCGGCGACCTGTTCTAGCCCCACGGTTGATCTCTCTAACGCCCTTATGACCTATAACGAACCGACCCTGCAATGGGCGGACGGATCTTGTCCCGATTTCGGCGTTCGTGGCTGCTGGACCACTCAGTTTTCATTTAACTTGGCGCTGGGAACCTCCTCGAATGTCGGCATTCAAAACGTGGGAGTGGAATTAAGAATCGAAATCCAAAACCACGCCACCTACATCCAAAAAATTTACGGACCGGCCCTGACTCTGGACGGACAGGGACGCTACCAGGTTCCCACTACTTTTACCGAGAACGTCCCCCCTGAGGGAACCGTGATAGTAAGTGTGCTACATCTGTGCTCCCAAGATCGCTTAGGACATGAGACCTGTGTGGATCCACAGCGCCATCTCTCTGCTAAACGTTTGAAACTTCCGCAAGCACCGAACCCCTCTTTTCAAGGAAGCACGCCATGAGAATAAAAGTTCGAGCCCTGGTGGCAGTGATAGGATGGTTTAGTCTGCTACCGGCCTTTTCCGCCGTAGCCGATAATTTTGTCGATGGTGCTAACTTCGATGGCGGCTTCAACGTGACACTTCAATGTGTCGAAAGTCCTGGAGTCAGTTGCACGGCGCCCTCAAGGCAATTGCGTGCTGTCGTGCTCAATACGGACCCGTTAGGTGGAGTCATCGTAACGTTTCATGAAACGCAATTTGGAAATCTAATCTATGGCTTCTCCAACGTTAGCTATTCCAACGACCTCGTCTTGCAAGGGACCACCCAGTACAACAACGTAAACGCAGAATTTCGAATTCAGTTTGATAGCACACTTGCCACCATCACAGGTTGGATCAATGACCTTCAGTCTGGAATCAACTATCGCGTCGATGGGAAAAGAAATCTCTCTTTCGCGCAACTCTTTCAAGGAACAGCGGTGCAGCCTCTTTCTTGGGCCCAGTTAGGAGCCTTGACGCTGCAGGGGACCGCGGACGCCCTTCCAACGTCGGTTACTTTCCAACAAAGCATCATTGGTTCGGGTGCCGGAACTTGGACGGCGATTCAGCACCTTTATGGCGGGGGAACGGTTTCCTATCAAGCGGTAGAACTCAACACCGATACGGGGACCGTCAAATTGACCGCCAAGCAAAGTCAGTTCGGATTCCTTCGTTGGGTTATTCAACAGGGAAAAACGCGTACGGGTAGCCTCGTATGGACAGGCTCGGGAATTAGCTCCAACACGGGCGGTGCTATCGCATTGAGTTTTCAGTAGCCAGGAAAGTGGCTTGTTAGTTTAGCAGTCGCCGATTCGCTTCTCCAAGAGCTCCAAAGCTTCCGCTCTTAGATCGTTTTCGTAAATGAATCGATAGAAATCCACCAGCTCTTCGTCTTTCTGTAGGATCTCTTTTAGACTCGGAATGACAGATTTAGACAGACGGGGAAACGGAATCACCTTTGCCAGAACTTCAGCAATTCGCTCGTTCACTACTACCTCCAGCGGCCACCCATGTTTTATTGCGAAGCGTCATTATAGGGATATCGCAGAGGTTAAGCAATGACAGAGATTGTCACTAGCAAGGGGGTGGATATTATATGACGCAAATCCAATAACTTAAGTATGACGTCTCGGCGAAAGATCTTCTTCCCTGAGCTACCTTTATTTCCCATCTTCTTGACGGTTGAGCGCCTCTCCAATAGCCTGCGTGTCGGTGTTTTCTCTCACAACGGAAAAAAATCAACATGGCTAATCGCTGCAAGCTTCTCATCGCCGACGGCCTAGCGGCCGAAGGTACGGCTAAATTGAAAAACCACCCTTCAGTCGAACTGCTCGAATTCTCCGCTCTCGATCGAAAAGAGCTCAAAGAGATGATTCCTCAGATCGATATCTTGATCGTGCGATCGCGCACTCAGGTCGATAGGGACCTGCTCGAAGGGGCACGAAATCTTAAGATCGTTATCCGCGCAGGTATCGGTTTGGACAACATCGATGTTCCCACGGCAACGGATCTGGGAATCGTCGTCATGAATGCCCCCACGGGAAACATCGTTACCACCGCGGAACATACCCTAGCTCTCATCTTTGGAGTTTCGAGGCACGTAGCTGCGGCGGATGCCACACTCCGCACGGGAAAGTGGGAGAAGAAAAAGTTT
Source organism: uncultured delta proteobacterium (assembly GCA_963778115.1). Taxonomy (GTDB): domain Bacteria; phylum Bdellovibrionota; class FAC87; order UBA2466; family UBA2466; genus JBBQIT01. Next base: position 235,996 of record CAVZSV010000006.1, on the reverse strand, counting down.
CAAGGTAGTGAGCTCCGCGGAAAGACGTTGGGGTTAGTTGGCCTTGGTAATATTGGAAAGGCCGTCGCCGAACGAGCGCTGGGCCTTAAGATGAAGGTAATCGGCCACGATCCCTTCTTAAGTGCGGAAGCCGCCGCCAAACACGGCATCGGTCTTGTTGCCATGGACGATCTGTTTGCGCAATCCGACTACATTAGCTTTCACGTCCCTTTGACCGAAGGAACAAAATATCTCCTCAATCGCGAAACTTTTAAGAAGGTGAAAGAGGGGGCCTACATTATCAACTGCGCCCGTGGCGGCATCGTCGAAGAGGCGGCTCTTATAGAAGCGCTAGAATCAGGGAAAGTGACAGGAGCAGCCCTTGACGTATTTGAAACGGAACCCCTCCCGGCAGATCATCCTTTGCTAAAGCGCACCGACGTATTGCTGACTCCGCATCTGGGCGCCAGCACCGATGAAGCCCAAGTTCAGGTAGGCAATGAAGTTGCTGAACAAGTAAGCCAGTACCTGGATAAAGGGGCTTATAAAAATGCCGTTAACGTCCCCAATATTACTTTGGACCAGATGGAGGTCCTAAAACCCCATCTGGCCCTTTGCGAGCGGCTTGGCAGCTTTGCCGCACAGTTACACTCCAATCAAAACGTAAAGCGGATCCGAGTGCATTACGAAGGCGACATGAGTGGATTCAACCGAGAGATTCTGACCCTTTCGGTTCTTAAGGGCTTTCTAACTCCCCTTCTTTCGACCACCGTGAATTATGTAAATGTGAAGAAATTGCTTCGAGAGCGCGGCATTCGTGTCGAAGAATCCTTTGAGACCGAATGCGAAGACTATGCGAGTCTCGTTCAGATGACTGTCGAAGGGCAAGATAAGCTCAGTGTCTCAGGTACCCTCTTTGGAAAAGACGAACCTAGAATTGTATCTATCGACAATTACAAGATCGACGCCATCCCGACGGGTTTTTTGCTTTTCACGAAAAATGTAGACCAACCGGGCGTCATTGGAGCGATGGGATCGCTATTAGGAACGCAAGGGATCAATATCGCCCGCATGCATTTAGGTCGTGATAAGAAAAAGAATGAGGCGATAGCTCTTATCAGTATCGACTCTCAACTTCCGCCGGAAACCCTAGACCTACTAAAAAACACCAAGGGCATGCTGACGGTGAAACAGATCAAGCTTTAACAGAGGATTCGTAATGCCAAGTAAAGGTGTCGTTATCATAGGAGTGCAGTGGGGGGACGAAGGAAAGGGCAAGATAGTCGACTATTATGCCGAATCCGCGGATATCGTCGCTAGATTTCAGGGCGGTAATAACGCCGGACACACCATTGTGGTTCAAGGCAAGCACACTATTTTGCATCTGATCCCTTCAGGAATCTTGCACCCGCACACGAAATGCCTCGTAGGCTCGGGAGTCGTCGTAGATCCCGATATTTTTTTGGAAGAGGTCGAGACCCTTCGTAAAGCCAATGTTCCTAATCTAGAGAAGCGTCTGTTTATTAGCGACCGCTGCCATCTCATCATGGATTACCACAAGCAACTCGATGAAGCCCGCGAAGGAAAGAAAGCCGGAAAGATTGGAACCACTAAACGCGGCATCGGCCCGGCTTATGAAGACAGAGCGTCTCGTCGGGGTCTTAGGATCGCCGATCTCTTTAACGTCCAATCTTTTCAAGAGAAGCTAAAGGCCAATCTCGAAGAGAAAAATTTTCTATTAAAGGAATATTACGGGGTTGAACCTACTGGGATGGCGCCGACGATAGAACGCTATCAAGAGGTCGCTCGCAAAATTAAGCCGTTCGTCCGCGATGTATCGACGATGCTCCATGATGAAATAGCTTCCGATCGAAAGATTCTCTATGAAGGAGCGCAAGGAGTGCTTCTTGATGTCGATTACGGCACCTATCCGTTTGTCACCTCTTCTCATACGCTGCCGTCTCAGTCGGCCTTGGGGCTAGGAAGCCGACTTCCCGAGCAGACGCTTTTCATTGGGACGATCAAAGCCTATTCGACACGGGTCGGAGAAGGACCGTTTCCGACGGAACTTTCCTGCGAGGTGGGTAAGAGGCTGCGTGAGACCGGAATGGAGTTCGGAGCAACGACAGGCCGTCCCCGCCGCTGTGGCTGGTTAGATCTCGTGGCCGTCCGCTATGCGCTCAGGGTTTCCGGTATTAAAAATTTAGCCATTACCAAAGCCGATGTCCTATCGGGCTTTGATGAACTTAAGGTCTGTACTAGCTATCTCGTTCACGGAAAACCCTTAGATACCGTTCCCGCTGAGACGGAACTCTTATCGGGAGCCACTCCGGTTTATGAGACATTGCGAGGATGGAAAGAGGATCTTAAGAATATTAAAAATGCGAGCGATTTACCTTCAGCCCTGAAGGACTACTTGCGATTTATTGAAAGCTTCACGGGAGCTAAGGTTAATCTGATTTCAACCGGTGCCGGCCGGGAAGATGTGATCGATATCCAGAAGGCTTTTCAATAAAGTTCATTTGCAGAGAATGGTTCCCTTTTCGGAATTGGTAATTGTTATCAGACAGCCGTAAGAGATTTCTTTAGGCACTTCATTCTTAGTGCAACTGAAACAGTCTCCAGCTCGTGTCGTTTGCTTGATTCCCCGAATGGTTTGTTCGGACTCGCTTGCCTGGGGTAATCCGTTGAACATCTCGGCAGAAGCCGATCCGGAATCCCCTCTCACACGAAGCTCACTAGGATTGTTATCCGATATTTGTTTGGGGACCATATACTCACCCCGGTTACCGGTCTGAAAGTAACGGGTTGGAATAGAAGCGGAGCTAGAACTGAAAGTGCCGTTATAGAGACCTTCCCGGACGCCGTAATCACACAAGCCCGTTCGGTCGCAAGGCTCAAGCTTGCTCCCGAATTACCGGACAGATCCATTAGAGCAAACCCGGCTCGTGCCTTTGAGTACTACGGAAAAAATCCGCGCCATAGCATTGCTTTGGCGAGATGTTCGATGGCGACCGCAAACGCCGCGATTCGGGTGTCGACGTTCAGTCGAGTGTGGGCGTCATACACGCGATTGAAAGCACTAGAGATAATTTCCCAGAGTTTGTTATTTACGTCTTTTTCACTCCAGAAGAAATTCTGCATTCCCTGAACCCACTCGAAATAAGAGACGATAACACCACCTGAGTTAGCCAAAATATCGGGAATGGTGAATACCCCATTGGCCATTAGGATCTTACTGGCGGCGGCCGTTGTGGGTCCGTTAGCTCCTTCGGCTAAAATCTTACATTTGATTCGCGCGGCATTTTTTTCGGTAATCTGGCCACTCAAAGCTGCCGGAATTAAAATATCTACTTTAAGTTCGAGAAGCTCTTCGTTCGTAACGAACTCCCCGTTCGGATAACCCTTTAATACGCGGTGCTCTGCCACCCATCGCGTAAGTTCGCTCAGATCAAGCCCTTTGGGATTGTAAATGCCACCCGACACGTCACTAACTGCAACCACTCGACAGCCCATACTCGCAATGATCTTGGCGGAGTGGTAACCGACGTTTCCGAATCCCTGAACCGCTACCGTCGTGCTCTCACCTAAAACCAGTCCCAATCGCTTCGCCGCTTCAATGATGGTGTAGACAACGCCCCGGCCGGTTGCATCGAGACGTCCCAACGAGCCACCCACCTCAATGGGCTTACCCGTCACGACACCGGGAACGGGATATCCCAGTTGCGCGCTATAGGTGTCCATGATCCAGGCCATCGTCTGCTGATCGGTTCCGATATCGGGTGCCGGAACGTCTTTCTCAGGACCAATAAAAGTGAAAATCTCCGACGTATATCGACGAGTCAGACTCTGTTTTTCGCGTCGCGAAAGCTTAGTGGGATCGCAGCGAATGCCTCCTTTGGCGCCGCCCAAAGGAAGGCGCACGAGGGAATTTTTCATCGTCATCATCATGGCTAGTGCCGAAGTCTCAGCCAAATTCACATCGGGGTGGTAGCGGATTCCCCCTTTTGCGGGGCCAAGAGTCGTGTTGTGATGAACCCTAAATCCGTCAAAATTTTTGATCGATCCGTCATCCAAGCGAATCGGAATAGATACGTACAAACAGCGGCGCGGCTTGGTCAGGCGTTCGTATACGTTGGGATCAAGATTGATGGCGTTTCCGGCCTCCTCCGTGAGGGCCAGAACGTTTCGATAAAGAGGGTGGTGCTCCCACCCGACTATATAATCTTCACTTTCGTGGTCCGAACCGATTTCCATGGCTGCATAACCCCTTTTAGGAACCACCTAGCGGTCATATTTTCGACGTGGCACGTCGCAAAACACTCACCCAATGGACCTAAAAATATGGCTCCAAATAGTCGATCGGTAAAGGAAAAAGTAGCGTGTTCACCTTCGGGAGGCGCTTCGCTTGTTTTTATAGTGAGACAGGCTTTGCTTGCGGTCCCGACACCGAAGGCGACCGTTGCTCCCGACCTCCGGGGACGGGGACTTCATCCTAATGTTGGTGGAGGTTTCTTTTTCCGAGGAGTGAATGGGATTAGCCCTGCTGGGCAAGAGAACTACGTCGATAAAAAGCGATTTTACCGATGATAAACTCGGATAGATTAAGGATTAATCTTAAGATTAATTTCTAAGGATACCTTTCGCGAAGCGAAAGGTATGGGGAGCAAGAGGGTTAAACAGCCTACGCCGCCTTAACGTCTTTTTTGAACTCTTTGTAGATCTTACGCAGGAGTACGGCCACATTGGCATGGGCGGCCATGACATTTGCGGCTGCTTGTAACACGCGCATCACATCCTGACTGGGGAGTTCTGTGGCAACGGGGCGCCTGATGATAAGCACTCCGACAATCTCTCCATGATAACGCACTGGAAAGACCATGATCGAACCAATCGAGATCGTTTTTACGGTTTTGCTAATGGCGTCGGTTAAAGTGTTCTGAGATACATCCTCAATAAAAATGAGGCTCCCTGTGTGCATGACGTGGACGACCTCCGGGTACTTTTCCAAGGAGATAGGAAAATTACTGAACTTCGGATCGTCACTCGTGGCAAGTACCACTCCATTGTTTGCCAGTTCATCTACGATGATAAGAGAGGTTCGGTTCGACTCTAGCAAAGTCGCCACATCTTGGAGGATCTTTAAGATGCTATCATGGATATGCTCACGATCCGTTCTGCCTAGCAACTCTGTAGCCTCCAGAAGTAGCTTTACGTACTTGCTGTTCTCAATACCCGGGACCGTCTGCTCAATCCGGTCCGCCTTAATAACCTGCACGGGGCGAAGATGGTAAAGAATGCGGTTGTGCAAATTTAACGTTTCAAAGGGCTCCGCAATAAAATCATCCGCACCCGCCCTCATCGTGTTTTGAATATTAAGCTTATGCACTTGACGAGTTACTACTACTATTTTCAGATTCACGTTCCGCGAAGTCTTACGTACGTTTTCAATGAGCTCGAAGGGACCGATTCCACCAAGCAGCAAATTGATAACACAGATATTAAATTCTTCCTCTGAGATCTTACTTAGCAATCCGGGAACGTCCGTTACCGTTTCGCAATTAACGCCGGACTTGTGGAGTTCGGCCATCACGCTCTTGTATTTCACCGTGGCTAAATCGGCAAAAAGAACCTTCCCGCGATCTACCGCTTGGTTGCCCATGGGATTTCCCCCGAATAAAGTGAATCTGGTTTCCGCGCCTACCGTTGGTCAAGCGTCTTTTTCGTGAATCTCTTTACCATCAAAAGAGAGAATTTTTGGTTGTGTGTTCCACTTGGTGTAGATATGGACTGGACGCTTCCAAAGGCTTTGGATATTTTTTAGCGTTTCCACCGCTTTGTCATATTCTAAATCCATGCCCTCATGCTGCTGCGAAAGTAGCATCTCGCCACGGTTCTCGTAATTGGCATCTTCGACGCGAATGACCGGGTTTCCGAAGTTTGTCAGAGCAAGCAACATCTGCTCTTTCACCTTACGCCAGTCTCTATCGACAATCTCGTACATCCCCGTCCGTCGATTATAAGCGTAGGTAAATAACTTTTGTTGAATCGAAAACTCTTCGTTCATGAAGCTATCGATAAAAGTGACATCGTTATGCAGTCGACGAACTTCGAATATTTTTTGCCTTCCTAAACCTAACTTCTTATCCCAACGCTTCTTCTCTTCGATATCGTCGCATTCATCGTATTCTTTCCCGAACTTGCCCTTGTTCCATCTATCTTCGATATCACGATAGAGCTCGATTCCAAGTTTGTACGGATTTATCTGCCCCGGCCGCGTCCCGAGAGTTCCGCTATGATGGTCTGCGTAATCGATGATTTCAGAGTCTCTGAGCACATGGTTGGTCATCATGTGGGAATGCCAGTAGCTCGCCCAGCCTTCGTTCATGATTTTGGTTTGCCCCTGCGGAGCAAAGTAATAGGCTTCTTCGCGCACGATAGACAAGATTTCACGCTGCCAATTTTCCAAAGGGGCGAAGTTGATAAGAAACTGCAGAATATCTCGCTCTGGCCGAGGAGGAAATTTCATGTCCTGAGCTTTATCCTTCGCTAATTTTCTCTCTTGCTCTTCAAGAAACCCCTTGGGATTGACGTAGCGATCCATGTAATCTTTGCTGTCGAAACGTCTTACTTTGGATCCCGATTCCGGTTCGGCATTTTGGTCGGAATTGAACTCGTTTTTCTCCTGACCTTTTTGAACGAACGGGGCATAAAAATCGATTAGATTATCCATGGAACAACAGACGTCGATAAAGCTCTCTACCACATCTACGCCATAGCGGTCCTGGTACTCGCGGATTCTAGTGGCATGATTTGCCATCTCGTCGAGCATCTTGCGATTGGTTTTTGAAAACCACATATTGTTCTTGAAAAAATCGCAATGGCCAAAGACGTGCGCCATGACAAGCTTTTGATCCACAATCATGTTGCCCATCTGAAGATAGGCGTAGCAAGGATCGTTGTTAATCACGAGTTCGTAAATTTTTTGAAGTCCATACGTATAACTCTTGTTCAGGTAGTCGTACTCCATGCCGAATCGCCAGTGGGGATAACGGGTCGGAAATCCTCCGAGTGCTGCAATCTCGTTAATCTCGTTGTAATCCACGAGCTCGAAAATGGTCTCGAAGGTATCCAGCCCGTAACTCCGCGCGATTTCCCGAATCTCGTTGTGAGCCTTTTGTAATTCCGGTGGTAGAACTCGTCTCATCGGCCCTTCCCCAAGAACTCTTTTAATGAACGGTAAATGGCCTCTTTGCTCTCAATTTTGGAGGTCACGAGCCGCTCGTCCTCTTTGAAATTTTCCATCAAATCTTTGATGAACTGCCCGCTGCCGTACCGACTCTCAACTTGGCCGTAGCAGAAAAGGTTGCACTTGGGCATCAGATCCGCTTTTAGAAGATCAACGCAAAGCTTGGTGTCTTCACCCGACCAGTTATCGCCGTCGGAAAAGTGCAGAGCATAGATGTTCCACTCAGAGACGGGATACTCTTTATCAATGATTTCGTTACAGAGCTTGTAGGCGGAACTAATCAAAGTTCCACCGCTTTCGCGGGTATGATAAAAGGTGTCCTGATCGACTTCGCGTGCCGTCGCATCGTGGATGATATAACGGATATCGATATCGTTATACTGGGCTCTCAGCCACGTATCGATCCAGAAAGATTCGGTACGAACGATCTCTTTTTGTTCGTCTCCCATACTGCCCGAGACGTCCATCATATAGATAATGACCGCATTGTTCTCGGGCTTGGTAACGCTTTTCCAAACTCGGTAACGGTAATCTTTTCGTACCGGAACAATAATGGGATTGTCGGGGTTGTAATTGCCGACCATGATCTGACGTTTTAGGGCTTCTTTGTAGGTCCTTTTGACGTGACGTAAGCTATCCGGCCCTACGTTGTGAATTCCGCTATATTTATATTTTTGAGAGTGAATGGTCCCACTGCCTTTGGGCTGGACTCTGGGAAGTTCAAGCTCCTGCCCCAGCATGTCGGCTAGCTCCTGCAGGGAAACTTCGACTTCAATACTGTGATCTCCCGTAGCGTTTCCGGCCTGCCCGGCCTCCTCACCATCGCCCCCAGGCCCCAGCGGAGTTCCCGGCGCCCCTTCGCCTTGCCCCACTCCGCCCATCTGGCGCTTTCCGAATTTGAATCGAGGTAGATCTATCTGCGGGATTGGGATACTGACGTAATCTTTCCCTTGGCGACCGAGCAGCTCCCCTTGGGTGATATACTTCTTCAAATTTTGCTTAATTTTCCCTTTAACAATCTGCTTAAATCGCATGTGGTCGCGTTTGATTCCAGCGATCATGAATGGGGCCCCTTAAGCTGCTCGAAGCACAATTGAGTTTAGTGACGGCTATTTTCGCTTCACATCACCACGCGCGAAGATCGACGCGACGAACGTTAGGATATCGGTCGAACAGATCTCGCAATATCCGTAGTTCTTTATGAGACGGCCTTTGACGATATCGATCTTCTCTTGGGTGCTTTGATCCACCACATTGGAGACGAGACTCGTCAATTTTATAGAATCCTTTTGATCTTCGAAAAGCTTAAGTTCCAACGCCTTGTGAAGCCGTTCGTTGGTCTTATAATCGAATTGCCGTCCTTCCAAAGCCAATGCACCGATGTAGTTCATGACTTCGCGCCGGAAATCGTCCTTGCGACTGTCCGGAATGTCGATCTTCTCTTCGATCGAGCGCATGAGTCTTTCATCGGGCTCTTCATCTTGGCCGGTATATTTGTTCTTAACCTTCTCGCGCTGAGTGTAGGCTTTTACATTATCGATGTAGTTGGCACACAGTCTTGCCATCGCCTCTTCATCAGCCGAGATAGCCCTTTGAACCTCGCTCTTTACGATGTCTTCGTACTCCTGCTTCACTACTTGAAGCAACTCTCGGTAATGCTTTTTCTTTTCTTCCGAAGAGATGAGCGAATGGTGCTTCAAACCACCTTCAAGTTCGTTAAGAACCATGAAAGGGTTCAGACAGCTAACGTTGCCGTCGCGAGTGTTGACCAGAGCGTTTGAAATCTTATCCTGAATATACCGGGGAGAGATTCCCTCCATCGCCTCACGACTCGCCTCTTTGCGAAGTTCGCGAACGTTGTCTTCGGTAAATCCGGGAAGCGTTTTGCCGTTATAAAGTTTTAGCTTCTGTAGCAGCGTGAGGTTAGCTTTTTTCGGCGGCTCTAAACGGGTCAATACGGCCCACATGGAAGCCATATCCAAAGTATGCGGAGCGATATGCTTTCCCTTAATACTGCGGGAGTTGAAGTCTTTTTTGTAAATCTTGACCTCTTCGCCCAACTTCGTGATGTAAGGGATATCTATCTTCACCGTACGATCCCTTAACGCTTCCATGAACTCATTGTTCTGAAGCTTTCGATATTCGGGTTCATTCGTATGCCCGATGATGACTTCGTCGATATCCGTCTGCGGAAATTTCTTCGGCTTTACCTTATGTTCTTGCGAAGCGCCCAACAGATCATAGAGGAAAGCGACGTCTAGTTTCAGGACTTCGATGAACTCGATAATACCGCGATTGGCGATATTGAATTCACCGTCGAAATTGAAGGCTCTCGGATCGGAGTCCGATCCATATTCGGCGATCTTACGGTAATTGATATCACCCGTAAGTTCCGTCGAATCCTGGTTCTTTTCGTCCTTCGGCTGAAAGGTTCCAATGCCGATACGACCTTTTTCGGAGAGTAGAAGCCTGCTAATCACCACATGATCGATTACCTTCGTCCAATCGCCGTGATAGTGAGCTAGCAGGGCATTAAAGATGTATGTGGAGGGAGGACAAAGATCCCCTTCTACATGCACCCGATGGCCTTCTTTTCGGCCACGATTGATCTCTTCGACAAATTTCTTTCTAAACTCTTGAGGAATGAGCTTTAAAGGCTCTTCGTGCATGGGCGAGGGGAAATCCTTAGAGCCGCCCAGCACTCGCGCGGCTAGTTGAGCATCGTCGATTTTCCATCGGAAGGTGTACATGGCACCTTCGTCCGTATGGGAATAGTACTCGACCCCTTTTTTGATTAGCCGAACGATGGTGCTCTTTGAACTACCCACCGGGCCGTGCAGCAAAATAACCCGTTTTTCCGGTCCGTATGATTGCGAAGCGGCTTTCAAAACGTTCACTAACTTCATCAGGTGAACATCTAAACCGTAAACGGCATCTTTTCCATTCTCGAGGGGATCTTTGAAAAAATTGTAGGAAACAATCTTCTTTTTAAATTCGACGTACTCTTCCGTTCCATACGTTGTAATCAAATCGTAGAGACGCTGGAAGGCGTTGCGGGTGACTTCCGGCTTCTCTTTGACCACATCGATGTACTGCTGGAAGGTACCTTCCCAATTGAATTTCTTGAAGCGATCGAGATCTTGCAAACCACCGATAAAATTTTTTACGTCGAGTGCTGATCCAGACATGGAGTTCCTCTTTTTGGGTTACTGACTGCTGTGACGACGTTCAAAGACCTATTGAATAAGGGACGGGACGACATCCGACTGCGACCGAACGAAACGGGGCGACATTCTCACTAGAGTCTCACTAGTGTTTCGCTGGAGCTTACTTCCCACACTACTTTGTATACCGCTTAATTGTGACGCTGATCTCCGAAACAGTCAATGGTTTGCGAAGCTTGCGCGAATCTATTGCGGGGAATCATAAAGCAATTTTTGGTCGCCCCCAGTCATGGCGACTCTGGCTTACTACCCACGGCTAAGCGGTATCTCGATGAGATTTAATACGTAATGCGATTTCTCGAGACTGTTCTAAGATCGACTCTTCATCGAGCGTCATGAGCTTGAAATTCTCCATAAGCACGCGGCCGTTTACGATTGTGTGACGCACGTCAGTCCCTGAAGCGCTATAGACTAAGTGCGTATAAGGGTTGTAGAGCGGCACAGCATTTGCCCGACTAACATCCACCGCAATGAGATCCGCCTTTTTTCCCACCTCGAGCGACCCCAAATCCGCCTCCAATCCAAGCGCTTTTGCCCCTTCGCTCGTAACCATCCGCATCGCTCTTTCGGCGGTGAACGCCCCGGGGCCGTGAACATAGCTTTGTAGTTTTGCGGCAAGATCCAGATCCTTAAAAAGATCGAGATTGTTGTTGCTAGCCGAAGAGTCGGTTCCCAGGCCTACATGGGCGCCAGCTTCAATGAGTTCGACCACGGGAGCAATTTTGGTTCCTAATTTGAGATTTGATCCAGGATTGTGCGAAATGCCGACGTGATGCCTGCCCAAAATATCAATATCGTTTTGGGTGAGACAAGTGGCATGGGCTGCCACGACTTGCTCCTTCCAAAATCCGAGCGTATCCAAATACTCGACGGGAGTTTTTCCACCGTGCTCTTTTTTGCAATCGGTAACTTCTTTTTCTGTTTCGGCAACATGCATGTGGATGAGAAGTTTTTGATTTCTGGCGAATTCGATCACCTTGAGTAACATCCCCTCAGAGAGAGAATAGATGGCGTGCGGACCGATGGCGGGAATCGCCAGTGGGTACTGTTTCACCGCTGATAAATACGACTCCATGACTTCAAAGGGATTGTGGGACATGGAGCCTGGGTGATCCTCGATGAAGGTCTGTCCGCCGACGATACGAACCCCAGCTTGATGAAAAGCCCGAACCGTCTCTTCTTGAAAATAATACATGTCGTTGGTAGTCGTGGTTCCGGTACGAATCTTCTCCACGCAGGAGAGTAAAGACCCCAGATGAACAAACTCCCGGGTTCCAAATTTTTGTTCGGCGGGGAAAATCACCTCAGCGAGCCACCGGTGTAACGTTAACTCTTCGGCAAGCCCGCGAAACAAGGACATCGCCGAATGGGTATGGCAGTTGATCAACCCCGGCAAGATTAAACATTGCGACGCGTCGATGATTTTTGCATGGGATCCCTTCGCCTTCTGCTCCGCCGGATTTGCTTTCGTTATCGAAGCAATTTTTCCGTCGACAATATGGATCCAAGCGTCTTCAACGACGGTCCCTGAGGGATCCATGACGAGTGCTGTTCCTCCCTTTACGATCAATTCCTCTTTCATCGGTTCCTCTCAATTGCGAATGAGTAAATCCAGCAGGAAACAGATCACTGAGTTCTGCTTCCTTAAAATTTTTTCCTTTGGGGTCAACGGCTATGACGGAAGCTTTAGGACCGAACTCCATGATGGCCTGCAAACAAATGCCGCAGGGAAATACCGGATCGGAAGAGGAGGTCACCACCACAAGCCTGCGAATCTCTCGAACCCCTCTTGAAACCATCTTGGCAATAGCAGTGCGTTCCGCGCAGATGGCGGCGGAATAAGAGGCATTTTCCACGTTGCATCCCGTATGGATCTTTCCATTGATGTCCTCGATGGCACATCCCACGCGAAATCTTGAGTAGGGGCAATAGGCCCTCTTTCTGGCCGCTCTCGCGCGAGTCACCAGTCGGCGAAGGGCTGGATCTAGACTAGAAACCGGTCGTAGCTCTTTCACAAGGCCCCCTTTAGTTCCGGAATGGCTTGCGTTAAAAGTTTCTCCAGACTCACATAACTTTTTTTGGCATTCTCCAAAACCTCGGCGTGATTAGGAGGCTCGCTAGTCACGCCCGCCGCAAGATTGGTCACACAAGAGATTACCACGACTTTCTTGCCCATATGGCGAATCGCAATCGCTTCTGGAACCGTCGACATTCCCACAAGATCTCCCCCCATCTGCCGATACGCTCGAATTTCGGCGGGAGTTTCAAAGGACGGCCCATGGATACCCACATACACTCCTTCTCCCAGCTTCACGCCTAATTTTTTTGCCGTCTGTAGCAGAATTGAATTTAATCTCGCGTCATACAGATTAGACAGATCAGGAAAACGAGGCCCTAAATGCTCATCGTTGGGGCCGATAAGCGGGTTAGTTCCCATTAAATTGATGTGATCCTTGAGAAGCACTAAATCGGACGGAACCATATGCGCGTGCAAACCGCCGGCGGCATTGGTCAGGACAAACAATTTAGCCCCTGCTTTAGCAAACACTCGAAACGGAAAGACCACATCACTCATGGAATGGCCTTCATAGAAATGCAAACGACCTTGCATGCAAGCGACTCGAGAACCGTTTAGGTTTCCGATAACTAGTTTCCCCGCGTGCCCCTGGACGGTCGAAGTCTTAAAGTTTGGAATTTGCGAATACGGAATCTCGACCTCTTTTTCCATGGAATCTATGAATCCGCTAAGGCCACTCCCCAGAGTCAGAACCACTTCGGGAAAGTTCTCGCAGCGTTGCCTTAGTAGCGCAACCGCTTCATCCACGTTTGCTATTAAATTCGCCATTACCTGTAGCCCTCTCAGCTCTCAATTGTGCAAAGTTTCTAGAATTAAGGATCGTCGCGTTACGGCTGATTCACTAATCGAGACCGCGTTGGCTAAGCCTTCTACGATTGTGATTTGGGGTGTCGTTTTTCGATAAAACACGGTTCCGATCACTTCTCCCTTTTCCACCCGATCGCCTACTTTACGAGAAAACTCCATCCCCACCAAAGGATCGATGGCGGAGTCCTTTTTGCTTCTTCCGCCCCCGAGAGCACCGATTAGAAACGCGCACGCCCTGGCATCCACTGCTTTTACAAATCCTGAGTCGAGCGCTCGAATGGGGTAAGTCTCCATCTCTTTCCGCCATTGGCCGCGAGTCCTCATAAAAACACCCCAATCCCCTCCCTGAGATTCTAGCATTTGCCGAAAGCGAAATGCCACGCGATCACTAGTAAGCTCCTTTTCGCACTCGGCTTTGGCGTCGCTAACGGAAATCTTATTCCGGCTTGCTAAAGAGATCATTGCCGAAGCAAGGGCAAGGGTAACTTCCGTCAGACCCGAATCTCTCTGGTAAGCGACTTGATTTTGCGAGTGGGAAACAAAATCGGCGCACTCCTCCATCTCGATAAAATGCCCCGCGGCTAGTCCCAACGGCTCGTTCATTTCGGTGAGTAGTGCTATCGTATCGACTTTCTGGCGCCCCGCTTGAGTGACAAGTGCTCGAGCCAATTCCCGTCCTTTTTCAATAGTCGGCATGAACGCGCCAGAGCCAAATTTCAGATCGATAACCAATCCATCCAGATTTTCAGAAAGTTTCTTGCTTAGAATACTAGCCACGATCAGATCAACACACTCTACCGTCGCAGTCACATCTCTCATCGCATAGATAAGACGATCTGCGGGAGCAACCTCTAGTGTCTGCCCCATCATCACGTAGCCGTTCTTTTCCAAATGAGAGCTCGCCTCTTGCATCGACAGATTCACTTGGAATCCAGAGACCGACTCTAATTTATCGATCGTCCCTCCCAAGTGACCGAGGCCCCGCCCTGAGATCATGGGAATTTTGACGCTTCTCTCTCCGAAAAGACGATCGCAAACAGAAGCGACCAGGGGAACTAAGATTATCGATGTCTTATCCCCGACCCCTCCCGTACTGTGCTTGTCGACCCAGTAATCATTACGATGAGAACGCGGTAAGGTCTTTCCTGAATGCCACATGAAGCGCACAAAATCGGACAACTCTTCGTCCTGCATCCGGCGAAAAAACACCGCCATTAGCCACGCTGCTATTTGATAGTCAGGAACTTTCCCGGCGGTTACTTGCTCGATGAGGAATGCCAACTCTTCAGAGGTATGCTTTCCCCCATCGCGTTTTTTTTGGATTAATTCTTTAAATTGCATAAAAAGCTCGTCCCAGCGTCCGGCAACCGGGTGGGGGAAATTCCGTAGGCCTCTAAAAGAAATGCAGCGACATCGGTAAAAGAGGTTCTGTCTCCCAGCAAACCTCCCCGTTTTTGGGGAGAATAAACGACGAGCGGGACATACTCCCTAGTGTGATCGGTTCCGCGAAAGGTGGGGTCGCATCCATGGTCCGCGGTCAAAATCAAACAATCCCTTTCCGTCATTTCAGTTAAGAGTCTCGGTAGAAAAGTATCTAACTCGACCAAGCAATGCGCGTACCCTTTGGCATCTCTGCGGTGTCCGTAAAGCATGTCAAAGTCCACCAAATTGGTGAAGACTAATCCTCTATTGCCTCGGGCTTTCTTCATGAACCCGAGAGTGGCCTCAAGACTGTCTCGATTATTTCCGGTGTGATTGCCGCAAGTGATTCCTCGGTGATCGAAAATATCGTCGATTTTTCCGACACTGTAGACTCCCACTCCACTAGTCTTCAATATATCCAAGCAATTTTCTGGCGGCGACAACGCATAGTCCCTGCGGTGCTCCGTCCGACGAAACTCTCCTAACTTGCTTCCCACAAACGGACGAGCGATGACCCGACCGATTTGGTACGGCAGGGTTAACCGACGAGCGACTTCGCAGATCCTATAGAGGCGATCCAATCCAAAGCTCTCTTCGCTGGCGGCGATTTGAAATACGGAATCCCCGGAAGTGTAAAGAATGGGCTTTGACGTCGTCAGACTGGCTTCCCCTAATTGGTCGATAATCGTAGTACCGCTCGCAGCGCAGTTTCCCAAGACTCCTGCAAGACCCGCCTCTTTCACAAAAGCGTTCACAAGTTCGGCGGGAAAACCATCGGGGTACAACGTGAACGGCTGGCGCGTGACAAGCCCCGCTATTTCCCAGTGACCTGTCGTGGTATCTTTCCCAGCACTTTTTTCTTGCATCCTTCCCGCGTAGCCTACCGGGTTAGCATTCTTGTCAATTCCATCGAAATTTCCGATGTTGCCTAGTCCCAGTTTCTGTAAATTAGCTAGCTTAATCCCTCCCACGGCGGTTGCGGTATGCGCGAGGGTATTGGAACCCTCATCCCCATAGGCTTTAGCGTCTGGAGCTTCGCCCACACCGAGTCCGTCGGCGACAAGACAAATCACCCTCTCAAACGAATCCATTAGTATCCCCCATGGCTCGACTCAGTCGCTTTCACAATCGCAACCGATGCCGAGGTTCCTAGGCGGGTGGCTCCCGCTTCGACCATTTTTATGGCATCAGCATAAGATCGAATTCCTCCACTGGCTTTCACTCCCATCTCAGGACCCACCACTTCGCGCATCAGTTTAACGTCCTGCGCCGTAGCACCCGACTTAGAAAAACCAGTCGAAGTCTTTACAAACTTGGCACCCGCGGCCTTCGCCAGAGAACAAGCTATCTTCTTTTCGTCCGAAGTTAATTCGCTAGTCTCCAAAATGACCTTCACCGGAGTTCCGCTTGCGGCTTCCACGACACCCGCAATATCGTTGAAAACCGCGGCATAATCTTTCTGATGTAATAACCCGCGATTTAAAACCATATCGATCTCATTTGCCCCAACCTCCACCGCCTCTTTGGCCTGCCTCGCTTTACTTTGGGGAGCGTCGGTACCCGCGGGAAAAGAGATCACCGTGACGGCAAGCACTTTGGACCCTTTGAGTTCCGAGACGACTACCGGGAGCCACTTCAGCTCTACGCAAACGCCAGCAAATTCGAATTCCTTCGCCTCCGAGCAGACGCGAACAATTTCCTCGCGCGCTGCCTCTGGACGGAGCAAAGTATGGTCGATATATTTCGCTAAAGAAGCCGAAGAACCAAGATTACTAGGCGGTTGTGACATGGCCTTTCTATACACCGTGCCACCGGTCAGTCAAATATGAATCTCGTTGGTATTCATTGCTACGTCTCGGGGAAAGTCCAAGGTGTGGGATTTCGCTATTCCACTTTACGCACCGCACAATTATACGGGGTTGTGGGCTGGGTGCGTAACACCGAGGACGGTCGGGTGGAGATCGAGGCGCAAGGAAAATCAGACGACATCGACGCGTTATTGGAATGGTGCCAACGCGGTCCAACTTCGGCACGAGTAGATGAAGTTCTTATGGTCTGGCGTGATGTCATCCCTAAGATCGCTTTCAAAAAGTTCGAAATCCGTTAGAATTCCGGATAATGATCTACCGCCTCTCGCTTGTCGTTCCCATTTACAATGAAGAGGGAAATATTCTGCCTCTGGTGGAATCTTTTCGCCAATATCGCTCCGATAGCGATCCCTGTCCTTTCGAGCTGGTCTTAGTGAATAACGGAAGCCAAGATGGTTCCGCAAACGAAATAGCAATCGCTGTCGAAAAAACGCCGTGGATTAGGGTCGTAACCCTAGCGACGAACGTGGGATATGGCGGAGGAATCCAACAGGGTCTCAAGGCCATTGGCTCGTCGACAACTCATGTAGGATGGATTCCAGCCGATCACCAATACACGGTGGAAGATCTCCTCATGATTTGGAAACAGGTCGAGTCGGAACCGATGGCAGTCCACAAAGGATTACGTACCGTACGCAAGGATGGAATCCAGAGCCAATTGGTTTCTAGAGTTTACACCACACTGACCCAAAGCATTTTGGGGTTGAAGGTCAAAGACGTAAATGCCTTGCCGAAAATATTCCCGCTTTTCGTGGTGAAAAAAGTCAACTTTTCGATGTCTTCCAATTTCATGTTGGACGGCCAAATGCTTCTTGTCGCCCAACGACTTAAAGTACCCATTCGGGAACACGCGCTTACTTTTCATGCGCGACGCGCTGGGGTTTCCAGTTGGTCGGGGCGTCGGCTGCGCGTGTATGCCCTTACCCTGCGCGAACTTTTTATCATTCGAAAGCAATCTCGAACTTGGTTCTGATAATGGGCCGAGCGAGTCAGAGCCGTTATGAAAGACCGCCTTATCACAATTGCTAGTTTTCCTCAGGCAATACAAGCACATATCGCTCGCTCACGGCTGGAATCCGAGGGGATTGAAACCTTTATCAGGGACGAAAATATCGTGACGCTTAACTGGCTTTACTCCAACGCCGTGGGAGGAGTGAAGCTTGAGGTTTACGAACAGGACGTGCCCCAGGCGCTTTCGATCTTGGAGCAAGCCGTGCCCGATTTCAGCATCGAACTGGCGAAAGAGTCCCGGCAAGAGCCCAAACCCAGTCAGCACGAGGGATGGTGGTCGAAACTGATACGCTGGCTTCGCTCTAATGCCTAGTAGCCGTCTTGTTGCGACGATGAGGGATTCGTTAACTGCGCTGCGATTCCGCCTAATTCACTCGCGGCATACGAACCGAAAAAGCCTCCGTAACCATAAGACGAATATCCCGGCGAAGAGGAGCCACTCCCCGAACCGGAGTTCGAAATCCCATTTTGTTGCGCACAGCTTGTGATGATTTGTCCAATGGCCGCCTGAGTCGAGCTGGTCATCGAACTTAAGTCTGTCGAAGCATAAGTGGTCGATAGCTTGTTTGAAATGCAGCTACAAGTTCCCGATACCTGCGGAGCTAGCCTGTTGTGCGGTATTACTCGAAGCGCACTGGGAATTAAATTGCGAAATCACGCTGCCGCTCCATCCGGCTTTCAAATTGCCGCTATTGGAACATCCTAGGGCTAAACCCACTACCAAAAGATAAACGGCTCTTTTCATCTTAAAAAGTCTCCCGATTCCCCTGCGGTCTGGTCCGCAGCGTTGTGAGGTGGTTTGCAAAGGGCAGACCATTGTTTTCAGGCTATACTACGAAATAGGGCTGAGCCTTGAGTGATATCGGTTTGCCACTGGTGACAAAATCCGCCACAGGAAGGTACGGCCTACCTTTCTGTTGTTTTCAGGGGAGCCTTTTTGTTTTTCGCCATAGCCTTTAGGTAGGCCACGATTTCGTGAATGACCTTATCGCGATCGGGTAAAGACGGATTTACTTGGGGCATCGTCGCATTGTAACGAAGCGATCTGGGATCGGAGATCCACTTCACCAGCCACTTTTCGTTCATGTACTCGGTGACACTCGCCGGATAATTGAGCTCAAAGCCTTTATCGCCGCCCTCGCCGTTAATCGTGTGGCATTGAAGACATTGTTTTCGATAAGCTAGAAATCCCTCTTTAGCGGCAAAAGGAGCATTGGCGGGGGGAGATAGATTAGGAAAACGATCTTGAAACTGAACCAGATCCGCCGAAACCAGTTGATAAGGCCAGTCCTCATTGCCTTCCGTTTTCAGAATGGGATCTTTCAAATTTTCCCAAATTAGATAGTAAGGGCCGTATTCGATCTCTTTGTGGTTTTTTTCATCGCTAAATTTATAGTCCCCTGAAACCTTTTCAAAGGTGAGCAATGACGTGTGCTTCTCAAACCGACGAAGCGGAATCGAAGGCTTATAACCATCCAAGCAGGTAAAGACGATTTCGTCACCTTGGGCTAATTTGTCGCCGTACACCAACTTAAGGAGCGGGTAAAAAGGGATCCCTCGGAATTCAGCGCTTCGAGATTCGTGAAGCTCATTTACTTTAAGGGTGACCGGAGCCACTTTCTTCTTTAGCTGCTCGAGATCGAAACTCGCTATCTTGTCGCCCTTAAACAGGAAAGTGAAATCCGCGGCAACGGCTAATCCACTCCCAAAAATCGAAATCCCTAGACAACAATGAACAAACCACTTACGACGATTCACGCGGCCTCCCATTTAGATGGCCGCACATTAAAGGCAGACGGGGCGATCTGTCTAGGGAGAACTATTTTTGAGTCGGTTCGCTGGGAGGCGTGCTACTGGCACTTTGTTTAAGAATGTCACAGCTGGGAGGGTAGCCCATTTGGCAGGACTGCTTAAAAGCCGTTTCAGCCTCCTGAGGCTGATTTAGCTTGGAATAGACTCGTCCAATCACGTTTAAGGCTTCGGGGATATTCGGATCGGACGGGTTTTTGGAAGCCATTTGCAAAATCTTCTGTAGCAGAGCTAGAGCGCCCTGCACATCGCTACTATCTAACCTCAACTGCGCCAATACGAGTAGGGGGCGCGTCGCTTGCGGAAATTGATTAGCCCAGGCCTGAAGCAAGTCCCCTGCACCACTAAAATCCTTAAGCCTTAGCTTGGCCACGACTTCGTATTGAAGAATAGATTGGTCTTTGGCATCGATGGCCCTAGCCTTTTCTAAAACCGGAATCGCTTGTTCGGGGTAATTTTGTAAAATTAGTCCGACCGCTTCGAGCTTAAGTCCAACCGTCTGCCCAGGGGCATATTTATTTTGAAGCGCCTGACCTATAATAATCATCTTCTGAGGAGGAACGTCGAGCTCTCTGAAATCTAAATAGAGATTGGCGACTTCAACGAAGAAATCCTTCTTTTGATTTTGCTCCACGATCATGCGATCGATTTGTAGATTGGCCTGCTCGGCCTCCTTGAGATGTCCTTGAACTAAATAAAATCGGGCTAGTTTTACAAAACTGACTCCGAAAGTAGGATCTAGCTCTTGAGCTTTTTTATAAGAGGCTAACGCTTGATCCGCTTTACCTTGCTCCAAGTAGAGGTCGCCCAATACCAAATGAACTTCGACATTCTTTGGTTCGACCAGCCGGAATGCTTCCGCGGCCGCAACCGCTTCGGCAAGTTTTCCCTCGGCTTCCAGCTTCTTAATGGAAGCGATTCCTCTATCCACTCCCGAACCGGACTTACTTCCGAGATTAGAGTAGATGACTACGAACAAGAGGGCAGTAGCACAAAGCGCATAAACGCGGTGTTTGCGTGGAAAAGACAGATAGAATTTTTTAAACGGAGACAAGCGAATCGCAGCCGTCACTTCGGTATTGTGGGCCAGCGCGGGCGAGGAGACTTCGGGATTATCGCCGTTCTCGTCAAACCGAGGTTCTTCGGGGATTGAAGGATCTGAATTTTCATCAAGACTCTCTAACCGGGGCTCCCTAACGGCTTCTTTCCCCCGACGTTTCACTCGGCTCTCGGGCCCTTCAGTGACCTCCGCCGGCGACGGTAAGATCTGGCAGTCGAAAAGGGTGTTACCGAGCAACAAACGATCCCCGTCATGAAGCTCGCCGGTTTCGTGTGTCTCCCCGTTTAATAGCGTCCCGTTCAAACTTTTAAGATCGGTAAAGGTGACTCGCCCACTGCGTTCTTCGAAATGGATCGCGACATGGGATCGGGAAATTCTAGGATCGTGAACTAACACGTCCCCTTTGGAGCGGCCGATAACGGCGGTTCCGTTGCGGAGTTCGATAACCTTGCCTTTATCTTTTCCTTCGATAATGACAAGTCGGGGGCCAGTAAGAGACTTAGCTACCATCGTAATCTTTTCGGCTATTTACGTCGTAATCTTGAGATCTGGTTACCAGCCGCCGTTTAGCAAGGTCCTTAGAATAATTACGGTTTTTATGATTACGCGGCGTGCTTTAATTTTACACGGGGCGTCTGCTTGGGCATGGAGACCTCTCCATCCAACACCGCACCCGCGCGAATCTGCACACTGGGAGCAACGATCTTTCCTTTCACCGTGGCAGTACTGGTAAGACGAACCGCGGTGGATGATTTCAAGTCACCGTCCACCCTGCCCTCGACAAGGATGGGACCTTGGGCCATGATCGACCCCTGTACCCAACCTGACTTTCCCACCTGCAAAGGTTCAAGACTTTGTTGAACCAGCTCTCCCTCCACGATCCCGTAGATTGAGGCCCCGGAGAAAAAAGTGAGAGAACCCTGAATTCGCGTGCCTTCGGCGACCATCGTAGGAGCTATCGTTTCAATGATCATATTCCTCTTCCGTGTCGATGACCTTGCGCTCATGCTGAATCAGCGTGTGAGCTTCGTCATAGAGATAGATATTCATCGCTAAGGGCCGTAAAAGGTGGCCCACTTCGAAATCGGCGCTCGTCGTTAAGGCTCTTGTGAATTTAAAAGTCTTGCCTTCGATTTTTCCGATGTCGTCCGCGGTAAGCTCGTCACGAGTGGTATAACCCGGATAAATGAAATAGCGCTTTCGTATATTTACATTGGCATTAGCGGTACCAATACGAGGAATTTCGGTCTCCAGCACCACGACAATCTGCCCGGTGGCAGTTCCCGGAGCGCTCGGAACCAAGGCCATTTTGGCCGAGCAGCGATCGGAATCACAATCAGCGTTTAACTCGGCCAGGCGAGCTCTTCCCGAAGCGTTGGCATCGGGGAGACTTGGGCTTTGAACTGGCAAGGCAGCATCTAAATTTCTAGCAGGGTCTTGGGTGGCGGCGAGCGGCGCCGCTGAAGTGGGGGTTGCGGGTGTATTTAATGCCATCAAATTCTGCTTCACTTCGAACTCAAGGAGCCTGTCGCCCAATTTACGATTGATCTCAAGCTCTCGAAAGAAGAGTAAGCCCCCCGAGATCGATACCAGCAGAATAATGCTTAGCACCACGGTCAAAAGTGAGATCTTCTGCACGTTTAACCGAAAGGCGACCGGATTGCCGCTGCCGGCGTGGACGGTGATAAGTAGCTGAGACCGAAGAAGGTGTTTCTGTTTAAAGGCCATAGCGAATGGGGCGACGGTAATGCGTATTTTTTTTCGATTGATTGAATGATCGAATGCTTATGCGAATACTTACGCGAATAACTAACGCAGAGAGTAGGTAAATCGGTTCGCTCTTATTATTATACACGGGTCGACGAGGTGGGCCAAGTTCAGTTAAAATGGCTCATGCCGCAAGATAACGAATCGAAAGCAAAAGCAGACGCTGAAATTAGAAAAGGGATTCAGCGAGCGTCCCTTCTCATGATGGCGAGTGTTATCCTCTCCCGTGTTTTTGGATTTTTCCGAGACATGGTCCTGGCCCGAACGATGGGGGCCACGGCATTTACCGACGTCTACTACGCCTCTTTCACCATTCCTGAATTTCTCAACTACTTGCTCGCGGCAGGAGCGCTCAGCATTTCCTTCATTCCGATGCTGTCGGGCTATCTCAACGAAGGGAAGCAAGAGTTTGGCAAGAAAGTCTTTCGATCGCTTTCCACGGTATTCGGAGGACTGTTACTCGTTTTTATCATCTTCGCTGAAATCTTTGCCCCGTCCTTGGGACACCTCATCGCTCCAGGATTTTCAGTCGAACAACACGTCATTCTGACTTCGCTATTACGAATTATTCTGCCCGCCCAACTCTTTTTCTTTTGGGGAGGGCTTGCCGTTGCCGTTCAACAAACTCACGGGCGATTCTTTCTACCGGCCACAGCCCCCCTCATCTACAACCTTGGAATTATCGTCTGCGGACTGGCTTTTCACCGTAGCTTAGGCATTGCGGGTTTTAGTATCGGGGTTCTGGTGGGTGCAGTAGTCAGCCAGGGAGTGATTCAGTGGTTTGGAATTCGAGCTTTGGGTTATAGCGCGCTACCGTATTTTGAGTGGACAGCCCCCATGAAGCAGGCTTTCAAGCGATACTTATGGCTTTCGCTGCCCATCATGTTGGGATTTTCTCTGGTAGTCACCGACGATTGGTTCTCTAAGTACTTCGCAAGCTCACTGGAAAAAGGATCGGTGAGTTGGTTATCCTATGCACGAACCGAAATGAGAATTCCTATCGCCATTATTGGTCAGGCGGCGGGGATAGCAAGCTTCCCCTATCTTTCCCGACTGTGGGCGAACCGTGCTTACCACGATTATACGAAAACCCTTATCCGCGAGATCGAAAAACTTTGGGTCTTGGCTCCCCTGGCCACTATCTTGCTCATTAATCACGCCCTTCCCATTACCCATTTTATTTATGGAGGGGGGCGTCTCACCGAGTTGGATCTCCAACATACCGCCAAAGCGCTTCAGATCTTTGGAATAGGAATCTTTTTCTGGACAGCACAGGTACTTTTAGCTCGAGGTTTTTACGCCTGCCAGATGACCTGGATTCCCTCGTTGATTGGGACCATCATGAGCGTGGTCACTATTCCGCTCTATTCCTATCTCGCAAAAATCATGTCTTACCGAGGTCTGGCGCTTGCGGGAAGTTTGGGAATCACGGCTTATACGCTTATCCTCTGGTTTCTCTTGCGCCTTCATCTTAAAAAGTACGCTCCTCAGTTTTCGTTGGTTCCCTTTTATCAATTTTGTGCGAGTTGGGCGGGGCTCATGGTTGCTCTCGGTTTGGTTTCCGAAGCGGTCTATCGCTTGGGAATCTATCGTTCGACCCAACTATCGGGGTTGCTGGACGTTCTAGTGGTACTAACGCTTACGGTACCCACCGCCTATTTGGCCCAGCGCACTTTCTTTCGTCGATTCACGGGAGAGGCTCTCTATTAGAGTTGCTTCAAGCGCAGCAAGAAAAGAGGCCCGAACCTTTAGGTTCAGGCCTCCATCTCTATTACCCACAACTCTCTTCCTCACTTGGGGTGAGAGTCCGAATACTTTCTAGGGGCGGTACCTGCCAAAAACTTTTACCAGACTGTCCGAGATTTCCCCTAAAGTCACCTGTTGTTTCACGGCCTTATAGATATAAGGCATGACATTCTTATTCTCCTTTGCGGCTTTTTCAAGATCGGCTCTTACTTTTTCGACTTCGGGTTGGCTGCGGTTCTGTTTAAACCGGCCTAAGCGGGCTACCTGTTCACTCTCCACTTTGGGATCAATCTTTAGAACGGGAGGTGGGGTTGCTTTGGATTCGGTGTATTGGTTTACGCCGACAATAATGCGTTTCTTGTTTTCAATCTCCAACTGATATTCGTAGGCTGCTTGTTGGATTAAGTTCTGCTGCCATCCTTCCTCGATACCGTGGACCACTCCCCCTCTTTTATCGAGAGTCTGAATCAATTCACTCGCCTGCTTTTCTATCTGATCGGTCATCGCCTCAACTGCGTAACTTCCGCCGAAAGGATCTATCAAAGAAGTCACCCCGCTCTCGTTGGCGAGAACCTGCTGAGTCCTAAGCGCCAACGTCGCTGCCTCCTCAGTAGGAAGGCCCAAGGCTTCGTCTCGTGAGTTCGTATGGATCGATTGGGCGCCTCCCAGTGCGGCCGCTAAACACTGAACGGTGACTCGCACCACGTTGGTATCGATCTGATTCGCAATCAGAGTGCTACCCGCCGTTTGAGCGTGAAAACGTAGCATCATGGACTTAGGATCTTGGGCTTTAAATCTTTCCTTCATCAATTTTGCCCAAAGTCGTCGAGCCGCACGAAATTTCGCCACCTCTTCCACAAAATCATTGTGAACGTTAAAAAAGAAAGAAAGGCGGGGAGCAAAAGAGTCGACGGGAAGACCACGATCTACGGCGGCCTGCACGTACGCAAGGCCATTCGACAAGGTAAAAGCAACCTCCTGTACCGCGGTACTTCCGGCTTCTCGAATATGGTATCCGCTGATGGATATCGTATTCCACTCAGGGACCTCGACACGACAATATTCAAAGATGTCGGAAGCTATCTTAAGACTTGCCGCGGGTGGAAAGATGTAAGTTCCGCGCGCAATATACTCTTTCAAAACGTCATTTTGAATCGTCCCTCGCAATTTATTTCGGGGAATATTCTGTCTATCGGCGACGGCAAGGTATAGCGACAACAGAATCGACGCCGTGGCATTGATGGTCATCGAAGTGCTTACTTGATCCAACGGGATTTCCTTGAGAACGATCTCCATGTCCTCGAGCGAGCTAATAGCCACCCCTACCCGTCCCACCTCGCCTTTAGCTAAGGCATGATCGGAGTCGTAGCCCATTTGAGTCGGTAAGTCGAAAGCGATACTAAGACCCGTAATTCCTTGGGACAGCAAATAACGGTAGCGCGCATTGGAAGCCGCCGCATCTCCAAAGCCCGCATATTGACGCATGGTCCACGGCTTTTTGAGGTACATTGTCGGGTGAATCCCGCGCGTATAGGGAAAAACCCCCGGCTTGTCATTCGACGGTGAAGAGGGGGCCGGGAGGTCTTCGGACGTATAAAGCGTTTTGCGATCCATGAACGGCTCAGTTTATTGGAACGGTAAAGGGAGTCAAACCCCTTCTTGAAGGCTCACGGACGGCTTGGTAGAGTGTCGCCGGATAAAAGCCCCAGGGGTAAGAGGGCCTCTTCAGATGAGTACAAACCAAAAGCCAGCAAAACAAACAGACACCAAGTCAGAAAACAACAACGCTCGGAAAACGGAATCGAAACTGGAGACTTTTTTCACGGGTGAGCACGAAGAGGTGGTCCTATTTCACGATAATGCCGTGGGTTTGAAATGCATAATCGCTATCCACAACACGCAGTTGGGGCCGGCCCTAGGCGGTGTCCGAATGTGGAATTATGACAACGCCGACCTCGCTATGGAAGATGCCTTACGACTATCTAGGGGGATGACCTACAAAGCCGCCATCGCGGGGCTTAATCTCGGCGGCGGTAAAGCGGTCATCATGGCAAATCCCAAGACCGACAAATCAGAGGCCTTGTTCCGCTCTTTTGGAACTTTCATAGAGTCCTTAAACGGAAGATACATCACCGCCGAAGATGTAGGTACTGACGTAAACGACATGGAATATATCTTCATGGAGACCTCAAATGTCGTCGGAGTCGCCCGCACCCATGGAGGTTCCGGAGATCCCTCTCCTTGGACAGCCAAAGGAGTCTTGGAGGGTGTTAGAGCTTGCGTCGAATACAAAATGGGCAAAGACGATCTCAAAGGGCTGACCGTTGCGGTTCAAGGGGCTGGAAATGTGGGGTGCCACCTTACCGAGCTCTTTTTGCAAAACGAGATGAACGTCCTTCTTTGCGACATCGATAGGGCCCGGTGTGAGCGCTTCTCCGATCGTAAACACGTTACCATCGTGGGGCCAGACGAAATTTACGATGTAAATGCTGACATTTTTTGCCCAAGTGCTTTAGGGGCGGTTATCAACGAAAAGACCATCCCGCGACTCAAATGCAAAATAGTCGCAGGAAGTGCCAACAACCAATTGGCGACACCGGAGTGCGGCGATGAACTTTACCGTCGCAAAATACTCTTTGCCCCGGACTATGCCATCAATGCCGGCGGGCTGATGAACGTTTCCATCGAATTTGAAGGGTACGACGAGCTTCGCGCCAATCGCATGATCCGCAATATCTATTACGTCATGAAGACCATCATTCAACACTCCGCTAAAGAGCATCTTGCGGAATATCGTTGTGCTGATCGAGTTGCCGAAAAGCGGATCTCTGAAATCAGCCGGCTCAGGGTGCGTTATTTGGGACAAACCAAGCCCACCTTCCCCGGTCGCGTGGTGAGACGCTAAACATGGCTAAAACCACCAGCAAAGCCAATCTCGTCGGAGTCATGAAAGAGGCGAGCGATGTCTTTCGCTTCTGCTCCAAAAACTTAAAGATCCTGTCCACACTATCTTGGGGAGCGAATACGGCGGCCGATTTTTTCCAAAAGAAAGAGGCCGAATATCCCAAAGTGGAATATAACGTCGACAAAGCAAAAATCTCTGACCTGCGTCAGAACCTCGAAAAATTAGCTCCGAGATTGAAGGGGGAACATCCGGTACTGTTATGGCTAGCGCGAACCCAAGAATCTTTTCTCTTGGGGTGTCGTCTCATGCAGGAAGTGAAGAGTCCCAACTTTTACGAAATATCGACTCAACTTTATGGAAATTCAAAGAGTAAGTTATTTAATGGAAAGACGACTAATCTCGACTTAGCCAATGCGATCACTCTTCGCATGTCCGTCTGCAATCTGACGGATCTAAGCGCCTCTCGCCCCTTGAAAACGGCTGAAGAGTTTTCTTCCGACATCAATGCCCGACTCAGAGAACGTAAACCGCTAATGCCAGTGAGAGTGGAGATTACCGATGACATTTCCGCCAAGGCCGTGGCTGGAATGAATCGAGTCCGGGTTCGTCGTGACGCCCATTTTTCCGAAAGCGAAGTATCTGCACTTTGGAACCATGAAATCGAATCGCATTGTTTGACCGCGCATAATGGAATCCTGCAGGAGAATTGCGATTTCTTATGTTCGGGAGGTCCTCGTACCACGATGACCCAAGAAGGCATGGCCGTCTTCTTTGAAATGTACGGCCACTCTATGTCTCAACGTCGCTTTCTGGCCCTTTGCGACAGGGTCCATGCAGTGGAACTTGTAGAAAATGGGGCTGATTTTATTCAACTGTACCGATGGTACAAAGAACGAAGTGATACCGACATGGAGGCCTTTTTTGCCGCTAGCCGTATTTTCCGCGGTACCGAACTCAAAGGCGGCCAGCCATTTACGAAGGACGTCGTATACGTAGGAGGCTTACTTGGGATATTTAGCTTCTTACAGCTAGCCGTTAAAAATCAAAACCGCCTGTTAGTAGAGAGTCTCATCGCGGGCCGCATCGCGCTCGAGGACGTGGGAACGATTGCGTGGTTGCGCACGCACGGCATCCTAACCCCGCCTCGTTACCTGCCCCGCTGGCTCGAAAACTGGGAGTCTCTGCTAAGCTTTTTTAGCTTCAGCGCCTTTTTGAACTCCATCGATCCCGTAGCCTACCAAAGTTATTTCGATGACAACACCTTCCAAGACTGGGACTTGAGTTTGTAATGGGACTTCGACCGCAACGATACCAACTAGATAAAACTTCGGCCCAGGTCCTAAAGTCGGGACACCCTTGGATCTTTCGAAGCCACCTAAGTAGTGCGGCTGAAGTCTTCAAAACGGGACAATGGCTCAGGCTGGTCGATCATGCTAATAGCTGCTTCGGGTACGGCCTTTACGACGAAAGCGGCCTTATCGGAATCCGAATCATGAAAACAGGAGACGCACCTGCTGATATCGATTGGTGGTGAAGACCTTGGATCGCGCGATAGCGCGACGCAATCCCTTACGGACTATACGGACGGATATCGACTGCTTCACGGAGAGAACGACGGCGTGCCAGGGGTTGTGATTGATGTTTACGGATCAGTCGCCGTCTTGCAAACCTATGCCGCAAGTGTGGACGCGGTGGGAAGATATTTGGCCGCTCTGGCGGCACAAAAGCTTCAACTCACGACGATCATTTGGAAGCCGCCGGCCAAAAGAAAGTCTGCCCAAGTAAGAAAGCCCAGAATCCTAAAAGGGCAACCGCCGGGAGTGCTGAGTTTACGCGAAGGAAATTTGAAGTTGCACGTCGATCCTTGGGAAGGACAAAAGAGTGGAGCCTTCTTGGATCTGAGGGGTTTGAGAAAATGGATAAGTGGCGAGAACTCAGCTAAAAAATAAGCGAGTCTTAAACACTTTCTCCTATACCGGAACGTTAGGACTCGCCGCCGAAACCGCGGGAGCTAAAGAGATTTGGAACGTAGATATTTCGGAAGGCGCTCTTGCGGCCGCAAAAAAATATCATGCCAATGACAAGACCAAACACCGCTGGGTAACGGCGGATGTTTTCGAATGGTTAGGAAAACTAAACCCCAAAGAGATGTTTGACGTAATAATTCTCGATCCCCCGCAAATGGCGGCGACTACCCAACAGGTGCCAGGCGCTTTACGGGCCTATCGCAAATTGTTTCAACTGGCGCTACCGCACCTAAGCCCGGGAGGCACGCTAATCGGCTGTTGTTGTACTTCGAGAATATCCCCCGCAGATTTTAAGCTTTCGATTGATCAGGCCGTATCAAAGAGGCTGGCATTAAGAAAGAGTTTGAAACATGAAGATGATCACCCGGTGGGATTTGCGGAGGGGGACTATTTGAAGATGTATATTTATCAGTAGGGGAGGCTCAAAAAGGAAGAGAACCAATGGCCTTCAATCAAACACCACGGTCTTTTTCCCATACACCAAAATCCTATAATCCAAATGCCATCTAAGTGCCCGAGACAATACTGACTTCTCCAAGTCGCTCCCCTTCGAAACCAAATCCTCCAGCTGATCTCGATGGGAAACTCGCATCACGTCCTGTTCGATGATGGGTCCGTCATCTAATACCTCGGTCACATAATGGCTAGTCGCGCCTATTAACTTCACTCCTCGTTCATGAGCTTGGTGGTAAGGACGAGCGCCGCTAAATGCCGGCAAAAACGAGTGATGCACGTTAATAATTCGGTTCGGATATTTCGCGACAAATGCCGGTGAAAGAATCTGCATGTATCTGGCAAGTACCACCAGATCGATCTGATGGGTGTCTAGAATAGCGAGTTGCTGCTTCTCCGCCGTACTCTTTGTCGCGGCATCGACTCCAATTTCCTTAAACGGAATGCGATAAAATTCTGCTAGGGGTTTGGCATTGGAATGGTTGCTAATGATGCAAGAGATCTCGCACGCCAGCTCCCCGCTCTTATGTCGATAGAGAACATCAGCTAAGCAATGGTCGTACTTAGAAACAAAGATCGCAATTTTCGCAGGATTCGTCGTCGTCTGTAGCCGCCATCGCATCTTAAATTTCGATGCAATAGGATCGAAGGCTTTGGGGAAATTTTTCAACTCTAGTGAAAAGTTCGTAAGATCCCATTCAACGCGCATGAAGAAAAGACCTTGTTCGGCGTCCTGATGTTGATCGGCGTGAAGGATATTAGCGTCATGGGCCAATAGAAAGTTGGCTATAGCGGCCACCAACCCTTTTTGATCCGGACAATCGATGAGTAAAACCGCAGAATGTTTCATAGCACCCTTAGAGGGGATTAAATCCTATGCTAATCTGTAAAAGATAATAACGTTGCTCCGTTTGATTCCACGTATCTCCCAACTCGTCCGCGTAAGAGCTGAAATGGATTTTCGTGTGCGGCAGTACTTCAAGACTTGCTCCATAAGACGGATACCCTTCCGACGCCCCCGCGCGAAGTGAAAAGTTTTTGTATCTATACTCCATTCCTAAATGGGTTCTTTTGACAAAGGGAATACTTTCGAAATTGTGCCTCAAATCAAAAGTGAAATTAAAGTGGCTGTCTCGTCCCACGTTGTAGATAAGGGCAGTACCCGCGTTATAGCTCATTTGAATCGATTGCGGAACGTTGCTACTTCCAATCGAACGGAAAGTGGTGTTTCCCACGTCCTGAACCACAACGGCCGCCTGCAAGAGAGGTCCGTTCTTGGAAAGAGGGATGCTAAGAAGAGTCCCCAAGTCCGCGGCTAGTCCGAGTCCCGTGCCACTGAGCTGTTTAAGTTCATTATAAGCAGCACTCTCAAAGGCACTTGCCGATAAGCCTCCTAGCTCGGCCAAAAGGTCCTGAGTGGTTAAATCGGCGCTCACTCCACTACGCTCAAAGCCTCTAACGGTAACCCCAGCACTGAAATAATCTGTGATGGGAAGTGCTGCCGCCATTTGTAAACCCAAATCACTAAAGGCATAGACGTCCGCATAAGCATTCAAAATATCGGTATCTTGAATGTTAAAGTATCCACGACTGTTGCTATACAGAGAAAAAGCGAAATACTTGGTAATGAATGTGGGGTGGAAAGCGAATCGGATATCCGCGGGCTGATTGAGAGTGATCAAATTATTGTAGTTTCCGTTAAAGACGGCACTTTTGAAATTACCCA
The DNA here is from genome assembly GCA_963778115.1 of uncultured delta proteobacterium. GTDB lineage: Bacteria > Bdellovibrionota > FAC87 > UBA2466 > UBA2466 > JBBQIT01. The sequence goes on along the minus strand of CAVZSV010000006.1, from coordinate 204,866 downwards.
AGGTCGTAAGCCCATCGGCGCCTAGTGTAAAATCAAACAAATTAAAATGGGTTCCTTTAATTTTTGTCAGGGCGGCAGGATTATACCAAGGGGCATTGGCATCATCGGCCAAAGCGATGAAAGCGTTTCCCATTCCGGTCGGACGGACCCCTTCATAGGCTTCCGGAATTAATTCCGCGCGTGCGGTCACGCTAAGGACTAAAAGAATTAAAATGAGGGTTAGTCTTCGCATTAAAATCCTATGGTATATCTAAAGAGAAAACGCCTATCCGCCTGTCTCACACTTCCAGGGCCCACGTCCTCGGCATAAGTTGCTAACTCCAAATTTCCCCCGGGCAAGCGCAGGGCGACGCCGAAACAGGGATCGATAAGCGCATTCACGCCCACCCAAAAATAGAGACTCTTTTCCGTCTCTAACTGCAGTGCCACACTGATGCGTTTTGTGATCGGAAGATCATTGGCTTCAATATGACGAACTTCTGCAACGATCGTGGACCAAAATCGCCTCGCCAGGAAAGGATGGATAGAAGTGGCAAAATCAAAACTCTGAGGAATCATGTCCGGAGCGCCGGTAGCGCTGGAATTAAAAATATGGGCTTGGTTGAAATAGGTGTTAAACGCATCCTTCCAGACGAATCCAAACGTAGGCAGCCACTTGTTGGGCAACGTCACTAGGGCACCTATATCTGTCGAAAATCCGTAGCCTTCAGACGCTAGAGAGTTTGTTGCAGCATCCCCGGTAAAGCTGCTTAACGCATAGACCCCTTTCAGTTCATTTCGGATGATGGCTTTTTCCGAGATACCCAACTTCAAGACATTCCCAAAGAAGTTGTGGGCGTATCCAACGACGGGCCCCAGGTCCGATACCGAATCGATATCGATATTGGTACCGTCGGATTGCCCTGCATAACGATAATTACTTAGAATCGAGAAACTAAAATCGCGAACACTGATACTAGGAACACTGCTAAAGCTAAAATAGGTGTAGGTATTGGGATGTTGGCCCATCGCTGTGAAGAGATTATTTCGCATAAACGACTTCGCATCGAGGACCGGTCCCAACCCCGCCACTCCGAGATTGCCCTCAATATCGACCACATTCACTTCAACCGTCTTTTGGGGAGTTTTTGCGAGTCCGGCGGGATTGTAGTAATTAGCTAGGTAGCCCGTCGCGTCAGCAGCGAGGGCCATACCCATTCCAGCGGCTTGCGGAGGAGTATAGAGCTCGAAAAGTTCGTTTAGCGCCCAAGCCTTTGGGGTCATAAGACTTAAGAGAATTAGACCGATGGGGGTAAATAGTCTCCAAAAGACAAGTCGACTTTGTGGATTAAAAGTAGGGCTGTGAGGAGTGGATTTCATTAAGAGTGGTTGTGACTACTTATCGGCTCCTTTCCGGGGGCAAATAAGTGAAAATGGACAAATTTGAATGCGATTAGATCAAGACAATCTGTTTAGAACCTTGCGCCTAACCCCCTTCCCGCGACGAAAGTGGTGGGGGCTATGGGTAAGTTTCTTTAAGACCTTTGAAGTACTCATCTTTAAGGTGTTGCAGATGCTCGATCTGTATCGCCCCCAGAAATCGATCGTGGGTATTCCGGGTATCGCAACGCGTAATTTAACGGTGCTCCAAGCGCTGGTTTATAACGGCACCCAAGAGGAAGTCTTAGGTTTTCGTCCGAGAAGGCTCTTGCATCGGATCTTTAAAGGGCTCCCCGACCTAGAAGCCCTCGAGCGAATTCGCTTTCAGCTTTCAGTCGCCGATAATACCTTTCGGTCAATTGAGGCGAGTACCGAGACTCGTGGCTTTATTCATTTGCAGTTACCGTGGCAAATTCCCCGAAATAGCAGCAAAGCCTCTTGGCTGCGCATGACCCCTATCGGGGTTGAGACCCTCTTTGGGAATATTGAACTCGGGGACTATGAAGTTATTAGTAGCCCCATCTTCTTTCTCAATGATCAAGTAAAGTGGGTTGTAATTTCCGACATCGACGACACCATTAAGGACTCAAAAATTGCTGAGACTACCGGTTGGAGAGGTATCTTAAACGGTCTTTTCAAAGGGCACTACTATCGCTATGAGCCGCTACCCGGAATGGCAGAACTCTACCAAACGATCGCCAATGCTGGAGGCATGATCGTTTACGTCACCAGTACCCCCTACCAGCTGGCACCTTTCCTGTTGAAGTTTCTAAGGGAATGTCAGTTTCCGGAAGGGCCCGTCTTCTTACGCTGGTTAGGTTACGGCCGCTTCGGACACAAGTGGAGAACGATCCACCGGTTGCTATCGAATATAGACAGCCAAAAGTGCATCCTCATCGGGGATAGTGGGGAACAAGATCTGAATATCTATCGACGCGTTTATGAGACTCCACAGTTCCGCGACAAGGTGGAAAAGATCTTGATTCGGCATTTGCCCGGAACGCCGGTCCAACGGCACTTACGCCCTACGGAAAGTTACTATCACAACCTCGAAGAGCTCAAGGTACAGCTCCAAAAAATTATCGCTAGTTAAATTTTGTCCCGTTTCGCGAAGCGAAACTCGACAAAATTCAGTTAGGGCTTACCTAGAATCAATGAAGTGCGATTTCGAGGGGAAGAGCGGAATCTTGAGTGCAAGTAGCTGACGGAGGCGTAGGTGAAGCCCGCCACCAAAGCCGCGCAAACTCCAGGAAATTTCATCTCCCTAAGTACAGAATGATTTTCGAGTCGGCTCTGGCTGGGAAAAGCGGGGGATTGCACCTGATGCAGATCCGGGACGGTCGCCTGCACGTTTTCCCAGCGCTCCCCTGGATCCGCTTTGAGCGCGGCATACAAAACTCTAGCTACAAAAAGATATTGAGGAAGGACTTGCCCAGGAACAAATCCCGCTTGAAGCACCCCATCAAGACGACTCTCCACCCTTCTGTCGAAATCCCGTCTCGACTGAGCGTCCTTGAAAAGTAATTTGCGAACGTTCTTTAAGGCCGTCGCTGGATCTTTGACGTAGTCATCCGGAAACTTTTGATACGCGTAATCGGCCAAAGGCGTCGAACCGAACATGGTGTAATAAACGGTGCTCGCCAAAGTAAAAAGATCGGACATCGAAGCTAGCGGTTCCTCTATCTGCGAACTCTCATACTCAATAGCGCCGAAACTATATTCCCAACTGCCCAAAGGAGGCACCTCCCCTTGAACGGTAGCGAAGTCGAAGTCAGCCACCTTATAATGAACTCCTACTTTAACGACGTTTCTCGGATTGATATCGTGGTGGACTAAGGAAAGTTTGGACAGCTGCTCGGAAGCGGCCAGCAGATCCTGCAACAGATCGTAACCATTTCTAAATCTCCGAATGCGCTCATTTTCGTCCTGTCCATCCTGGAGTAGAAATTCCGTCGGCATCAGCGCCTGCACGCTTGCCTCTCCAATTTCAGACCGGACTACGTCATACTGCTCGCCCCCATCAGAGGAGACGACTCGTTCGGGCAAATAAAGATAAAGAAGATTGGGAAAAGGGCGAGCCGCCATTAATTCCGCCACCCTTCGGACGCGCGGAAGGTTCTCTCGCGCGATATCCCCGTTTCGATAGAACTTTAAGGCATACGTTTCAGAACTCCCAACTACCTTGGCCTCCCACACCTGGCCAAAATCGCCCCCTCCGAGCCAATGTGACATTTCGTAAACCGCGTCCGAATAGACCGATTCAAACCGATTTCCGGGCTGCAGGGCCTGCACAGAGAGCGATAGCCAAAGACAGGCGATAATCGCCATTCGCCCGAATAGATTTCCCCGAACCGAATTGTTCATCAAGACTGTGCCCTAAAAATCAGTTCACATATCAATCACATATTAGGGAGTTACGCCCTAGGGACGCAATATCGCGAGATCCCCCCTCGCTTTCTAACTGCATAGCACGACCAGATGACGCGCTACAACAAGGGAGTGGAACTGGGAGGAAATTTCAATTCAATATCCCTATTCAGTATGGAGATGAATAGGAATACTGAGGTAGCCCCCCTATTCTATAACCACTTAGCCAGCAACGTATCGAATAGGGTTCTGGCCCCCTGCAGAGAGCTCGAATCTGTCGAACTTGCCGGTAGTAGGTCGGTGCAATGAGAACCGCCGTCGATCAGGTAGGCCGTCGTGTTGGGGTTCGAAGCGTTCCCATTGGGAACCGTGATGGAAAGTAAACTCCAGGGATCGTCCGAGCCGTTGGTAAACAGAATGTTCGTGGTCGAGGGATCTAACAGCGGCTGGTAAAAGTTATTGTTAATGTTGTCCGTATCCACTGCTTTATCGAATCCAAACAACCGCTGACAGGCCGCTTGGTGATATGCCGGATTGATTAACTGGGAACGCGCGGATTCGGCAGGATCGTGCCAGGCATTTTGGAAATATCCGAACTCAGTGCACGACTGGTACCACCACTGACGGTTTCCCACTCCAGAACTATAAAGACTCGTATCGGTAGCAATGGCTCCGGCTACGGAATCGCTGAGTGCCGTCATTTGCCAAGACTGAAAGATTTCCTTCGTGAAAGTAGCATATCCCGTCATAGGGTCGGAGCCAGCTAACAGATTGCAAAACTGTGTCTTATAGCCGTACTGAACCGCCAACGCGCCCATATCGGCTACCAAATAAAGAAAATCAGTGTTGTCGGTTAAAGTGTCCGCTTCAAACTGCTTTTTAATCGCAAGAAGGCTTGTAGGATCGTTCAATACCGCTTCGATCTGCGCGACCACTTTCTTGATCTGAGCCGCACACTGAGGGCCCGCTACTTGAAAGACATGGTGATCGTAATCTTCAAAGTTCGCCCGCGCCTGGACCGGCCCCGACGAGGCCAATGCCCCTTCGACTAAGTTCGGATATTTGAGCCGATAGTAGGCCGCAAGTGAGCCCGGGTAAGAGCCACCGACCACTACCCACTTGCCTGTGAGCTGAAGTTGACTCTCAGCAAAGGCCTGAAAGGCCGCCGCATCTTGAAGTGCAAAATCGGTAGTTAAATATTTTAGGTTGTCGGTAGTAAGTTGATCAAAAGGTTGCGTCTGACCGTAATAGCGATGCTCTAACGTCACCATATTCGCATGAATTTTCGCGGCATGATCGTGAACGGGGCCTACAAACTCACCACCACCGCCGCATTCGGCCTCTCCGCACAAAACAAAAATTACGGGAGAGTCAGGTCCTTGGGCAAGGCTAGTATCATACCAATAACGCTGTTTGAAGGTTCGCGTGTCATTTGCATTACTGTGATCGAGCTTTTGGTCGAATGTTCCCGACTGCGTCGTTGTGGAATCTAAAACAGTCGCGTGCATGCGGTGTTGCAGATACTGTCGGTAGTAAAAATCTTTCGGATCGGCTTTCGCCACTAACGAACCCAAGACAAGAAAAGAGACCAAGATCGCAAGCTTCATTCTGTTTCCCCCCGTTTATTGGCATATCTTGGACTTTGGGAGGAGTAACGGCGCTTCGCATCAAGTCTAGGTTAAGATTAAGGTTAAGATTAACCTCAGTGAAGAATCCTAAACTCAACGCGCCCCTGATAGTCCTGTCTGCCGCCGTTCTTGCCGGACTCACCTCCATGAGCGGACTCGATCGAGACCAAGCCATTAGTTATCTGGCAGGCCTTCGTACTCTTTCCGGTCAGGCCATCTACTCCTCCTTTTTTGTTCCCCATGGCCCCATTGCCGGTTGGCTCTTTTCCATTTTCTTAAGACTGACACCAACGGGAGGCTGGGCGCTCATCACAGCGTCTATTGCCCTTAACGTGGCAGCGGCCCTCACCGTGTGGCAGATTCTGCGCAGAACGACCGATGACGAAAATCTGGCTGCGGCAGCAGGGCTTTTGACCGCTATTTGGTTTGTTCCGGTCTTTGGAGCCTATTACCACGACCACGTGGCTTATTATTGGGGACTGTTGGCGTTAGCTTTTGCCCTTCGCGAAACGAGGGGATCTTTATTTCTTTCAGGAGTTTTGGTCGCTCTTGCTTTTCACACTAAGCAGACGGTAGGAATCGGAGTCCTTAGTGGGTTTGTGTTCGCATGGTGGTTCTCGAAAACCAGTCGGTCATCGACATTCCCTTTCGCCTTTATTTTAGGCTCTCTCTTCTGCCATGCTCTCATCGTAGGGAGCCTGTTGGCTTCGGGGGTCGGCAGGGCCTATTTTCGTTATGAATTTGTGTATCCTTTTCTTTTCGCACACTCGGCGCCGCGGGAAAAAGGTGCTCTGGCGCTTATCCATGGAGTCATCCTTCCCTACCATATCAATCCGTTTCCTATGCTTCGAAGCTTAGGGTTCGGCCGCATGGGTTTCTATCCTGTAGTGATTACGATCTACGTAGCTTACTGGGCCATCGCAAAAGGCAAGTTTCAAAAGGATCCCAAAAAGAACTTTGTCTTACTCACTGCACTTTTTACGACGCTTCTGGGAAGCGTTCTTTTAGGGAGATCCTTTGTTCATCTTTTTTTCGGAATGGCGATTGTCATCTGCCTTGTTTGGGATCGTTCTCGTTTTCGACGCCCGGTGATTATTGGTATCGCCCTTATCGGGCTAGTCTTCGATTACCAACTCCACCGGGACCCAAGCCCCGCAAACGCGTTTTATACTACGACCGATCTTAGCCCGCTTCGCATTCGAGATAGCGCAGTGTCGAGATCGCAGGCCGTGCTTATTGAGTATTTAAAGCATACCGGGGGAGAGATTGCTTTGATTGGGGACGAGCTAGATCTTGTTTCTTTAGCGCTTCGAAAGGCCCCCTGGAACCCCCAGGTTAACTTTACTCAACTTACGATTCCTCCAATTGGCAAATTAAGGGACCTCTGGCAGCGGGATCTAGTGGCATCCCTCTATTCGCATCACGTGGATTGCGTGGCGATGGAGGATAAATTCGTAGGGGAATTTCCCCTACTAGCGCGTTTTATCGCGACGAGTTATCAGAAAATTAACTTACAAGCCGGCACGTTACGCCTCTTTAAGAAGCGGGAAATTCCACTTTCTGTTTTGCCTTCAGATATCAAGCTTTAGCGCATTCCCGCCGAAAAGAGCCAGAGGAGATGCGGATGGCGAGGCATGGACGAAGAGGTGTCGAATGAAATGGCGATGGGTCCCATTGCTTTTGATGATGACGACTTCCCCCGCCTTTGCCCTTAAGTCGGCCTATCTGACGGCAGATCATCCGGACGGCTGGAATTGTGAATTCTCCGGTGGAGTCTGGGTCTGCCAAAGCCAAAACGAAGCCGATCGAAAAGAATCTGTTGTCCTATCCATTGCCACTTTGGCTACCGACTGGGATACGATCGAAAATTACGAAGATTATTTAAAGCAGACTCGTCAAATTGAAGATGAGAACGGAAATAAATTTAGCTCCGAAGTTCGTTATGTACGCAAAAGAAATATCAACGGCCATGTGTGGGTAGACTCTTTACAATTCAATTCCGAGTTACCGGGATTTTGGGCCCGCTACGTCGTCACCGTTAATCCCACTCCCAAAGCGAAACTGGCTATTTTGCTGACTTACATCGTTTCAGATGAACACTATAAACAATTGGCACCACAGTTCGAACGGATGATTTCCAGCATCAAGCTTAATATGGAGTTTGATCTGAACGAAGCCACCAAGCAGGGGCAGCCACCGCTGACCTCGGCCGACAAATTGGGCCCCTTGCAAAAAGATATTCTGGCAACTCGTTTGAGGTCGGGAAAGCCAACGCCCGCTCCTACCGGCTCCGGCGACAACACCACTATTTTCTTGGTACTTGCAGGGCTTACCGCCGGAATTGCTTATTTCTTCATTCGAAAACGACGTAAGAAACAAAAGCCTGCCGCAGGCACACCTACCTCCGGTCCTGCTCCGAAACCACCGGCAAAAAGAAAGACAGGATAACGAGGACTATGATGAAAACTCTTGGTAAGTGGATGGTGTTGCTACTATCAATACCCGTTCTTTTTAGCTGCGGTAAATCCAACAGTTCAGCAACACTAAGTATCTCAGGACCCGCTTCGATCTCCGTCAATACTTGTACCGCTTACACGATTACTCGAAGTAGTGCGGTAAGTACGCTGTCGTACCTTGGCCCCGGGATCACCTCAGGACAAGGCGGCGTCTATACGGATAATGCATGCACGAGCATCGCCATTTTTGACGTAACAATGGCAGCTGGTGCAACCACCGCCACTTTCTATTACAGTAGTTCGACTGCGACTTCAGCGACACTTTCGGTATCCGATATCACTAACACCACCGATACCGCCGGAACTCTCAGCGTTACCGTCCACTAGAGAAGAAATACCTTCCAAATCAGATTGATCATCGTATGCGTAATTGCACTAGCCATCATATTTCGTGTGCGCATCCACACAAACCCGTATCCCACTCCCGCAATCGTCGCTAACCCGACGTACCTCCAGTTGGGAATTGCGAACGTTGCCGCAGCATTATTAATGTGAGCCACACCAAAAACGATCGCAGTTACTCCGAGAGCTAAATAACGATTTCGAAAGGCTTCTTCCAAAAGGTTTTGAATGAGTCCTCGAAAAAGAATCTCTTCGACAAGAGCGAACGCCGCGATAACAAATACTTTGCGAACTATCTGGGGGTGAAACGGATGTAAAGATCGCTGAATAAATCCCACCGCAAATCCAATAATCGCAAGAGGCACTGCCAGTGCCAGCACCGCATAGAGAGCCAAAAGAATATTTTTCTCTGACGGCCAGTGCCACCCTATCCTCCAAGGCATCGAAAGAGGCCACTGATATTGGTAGATAAAGACAAGGCTAGCGCCGGCAAGAATAGGAACGAACCAAAGGGATATCAGCCCAAATTCCACAGGTAGCCACAATTGGAGGATAATAATCCAGTCAACCCAACGAGTGCGGGGAGCAACACTTTTCAAAACAAATGGAGTCAACAAATAGGCAAGTACTACCGGAGTCATGCCCACTCTTAGTCTCCTTTATTAATCATCTTTGCGGGGAAGCGGCAGGCGGGCTTTGGACTGCGGGTCGCGGCGCTTCGCTGACAGGAAGTAAGACCATAGTCCATATCAACCAAGCCGCAACGAAAAGGACCAAGATCCCCAAGAGAAAGTAGTGATGGCGTTTAAGCTTTAGCATAGTCGTTCGGTTAACGCGCGGCCTTGTCGTTGTCAAAAGATACCTTTCTCACCAGGCCCTAACACAAAAGCTGGAAAAACAGTCAGCCGGTAAGAAGGAGAAAAACTTTCTTTCCCATACCATCATTCGAAACAAAAACTCCCATCCCTTCTCAGAGATCTCCAGATGAAGCAGCCGTTTCCACACCGTCAGTAAAAGCCAATTGAGCGGTCCCCAAAAGAGGCAGAACCCGTGAATTTCGACATTTTTAAATCCGGCCTCGTTGAGCAATCGGATCATGGATTTTTTTGAATACTGCCAAATGTCAGTGAGCGGAAATCCACTGTTTCGCCCTAGCAACCGAGCCAAATAGAAAAGCGGATTTTCCAAAGGATCATTGAGCATCGTGGGCTCATGGCAAAGGTATAGCACGCCTTCTGGTTTTAGAAGTTCGCGACACTTAGTGAGAAACGCGGGATTATTCGGGAAATGGTGCAAGAAGGAGTTTCCTATAATCAAGTCTACTCTTTCATCTAGACTTACGGTTAGAAAGTTAGCCTGGAGCGGAACCACCGAGGAGGTTGGATCGTTATCCACCTTCTTTTGTAATTCGGTAATCGCATCTTTATTGATATCGATGGCGATGCACTGCTCGACCACCCCTCGTCGAGAAAGCTCCCGAGCTAGAAACCCGGTTCCGCAGCAGACATCGATCGCTCTGCGAAATACTCCATCGCCCCCGGGACGAAGCCCTCTTATCAATTCATCAAAAAAAATGGATGGACGAGGGAAATCGTGCGAGACGACATAGGAGGCATTTAACTTTTCATTTAGTTCGATGACAAGCTTCTGCCCCTCTTCATCCAGAACAAAGGGGGCTACCATTCTGTGGCGAAAAATGGGACGCGCGGTCTGATTTAGATAATTGGCACTCATCGTGTCGGTACCAGCCTTGGAAGCACAATCATACGGCCCTTCTGGGAAGAGCCGATTCTCTTAATAGCCTTGGACATCGGCTCTTCCACCACTTTCGTTAAGACTATGGCAAAGAGAAAGCTCGTCGCTGCATAGAAGAGAAACCCTTTTAATCCTCTGCCCAAAAACTGCTGCGTCCCCCACACAAACAAGACGTGCCAGAGGTAAAGGTTATAGCTATAGCGTGAAAGGAAAGTGAAGATTCTAGGGCCCGCGATCCCGAGTCCCAGTACGGCTGCGGTTATCATCATCAAGCAGAATGCCGTGATGGTGTGGTACCACACGCTTGAAAAATAGCCCACTTCGGGGGCATAAAAAAGCGTGCATCCCCAAATTAGAAATAGGCTCGCCGTCATCAGAAGAAGCCAATAGGGTTTAGCGACTCGATAGAAAAAGTCTTGCCGGTAGAACCACGCGAGTAACACCCCCATCGCCAGTGCATCTATTCGATTGTGAGTCGCAGAGATGGTTTCGAATCCCACGAAATATCCCAAGTTTCTAAAAATCGCCGCTGCGACAAAAAGAAAAATTCCGGTAAGAGGGAGCGCCCGTTGATCGGTCCCCCATTTCCTCACCAGTCCCAGAATAATTGGAAAGATGAGATAAAAATGCACTTCCACACAAAGCGACCATAGATGTTCGCAAATCCAAGGGCCCCATCCCCGATAATTCATAACGAGAAAGAGATAAGAAAAAGCATGGTCCCAAATATAGAATCGTCCCGGGTCCCCTTCTGAATAATAGAGGGCAGATACCATCGCAGCACCAAAAATAAAGACGTAATACGAAGGTAGGATCTTTGCCGCTCGACGCACGTAAAAAGTGAACACATCAAAACGATAGTGTTTCTCTAGCGCGTCCAAAAACGGCTGGCTGATAAGAAAACCCGATAAGATAAAGAAAAGATGAACCCCAAGATATCCGTGTGCTAACCACCCAAAGTGGTAGAGCAACACCAGAGTGACAGCGATGCCGCGCAAACCGTCGATCTCTTTGAAACGCGTTTTACAAAAAGGCTGCCCCACCACGTCAAAATAATAGGGGGCAACAAGACCTCCGTCTACTCTTTACCGTGGACTACGTGAGTAAGTGATGCGACACGGAGTGCTAAGGCGTCTTCTGGGGCTCCGAGGTTTTGGGCTTTTCTATATTGCCACTTATTTTTGCTGTGTAATCAAGTTGCGTCACTTCCGTTCCTACGGCTTGAGTCAACTTAGCAAGAGCGACGTTATAGGAATAGACCGTTTCGATATAATTTTTCTTGGCCAAGCCCTCGCCTTCCAATGCTTCTAGCAGATCTTTGGCCGCGGTCAGACCTATCGACCAGCCCATGGCACTGGAGACGAACCACTTCTTTCCTAACTTTTTTCGACGATCCGCAATCTCGAGTCCCTCTTTGGCCTGTTCGAGATCCCAATAAGCTCGCTTTACTTGGAGATCGATACCGGGGGCTGCATAACTTTCCGTCGCTTTTAACTTCATCCACTCCGCTTCCTGTTCGGAGGCTTCCGCGGAATGGCGCGTGAACTCGAGATCGAATTTCAGCCCTAATCCTACCCCTCCTTGAAGTTGGTTGTAGGGATCATTGGCGAAGACCGAATTCTGTTTGGTTCTAACCGGAGACCACGGAAGGGAAGCAAAGCCACCGACAAACACTAAAGGGTAACTCTGGGCTCGTTTAGCGTCGCGAAAGGCTTCGCGTGCCACCTGGCCCGCTTTGAGGGCTCTAAATTCCGGACGAGTTTTTCGCGCGATGGCTAAGTACTCATCGAGTGTCTTAAGCTCGGCGTCTTCTGGCTCCAGCGGCCTTTTCCGTAGCGAATCGAACTGAGTAGCCGATACCCAAGAGACGGCTCGTTCCGCTGTCTTGCGCCCGGCAACCGCTTGCAGTTTCTTCTGACGCAGATCTTCTAAAGCGCTTTTTAATTTATAAAGATCGTGAGGCTTAATTTTGCTGTTCCTCTTGCCCGATTGCTTTTCTGCGGTATTGACCGCTTCGTCCAAGAACTTGACCAGCTCATCTACCAGAGACTCAAGTTCGGTAGCCATCAGATATCCGTAATAGAACTCTTTCGCCGATTCGATCACTTCGGCCCGTTTTACATCGGCTAAGTTCTCTTTTGCTACCACCTGATTGTCAGCCGCCTTTCGGTAGTTCGATAGCATTCCAAAACTGTAAAGGGGTTGAACGATCTGAGCACCGACTTGAAAGAAAGGCCCCCACTTCGACCAGTTTGAAGTGGAATTCAAAGCATCTCCGGTTTCCTGAAAAATGGGAGCCGCTAAAATGGTGGCACTTCCATGAGGGAAAAGAGCGGCTCTGGCCAAATCCACTTGGCTCTTAGCGATCTCAATATCCTGCAAAGACTCCTGGATCTGTCCATTTCGCTGCAAAGTATTGCGAAGCAACGTATCTAGAGAAATGCTGTCGCCCCCGCCGCTATCGGTAGTTCTTTCAACGCCTGCGTCACTAGAGCCATCGGCATCGTCTGCCTTTGTCATGTCAGTGTTAAAAACCAGCACCAACGCTAAAATCGTCAGCCATTGAAAGCGGCATTGCGATAGAATTGACGATAGAATAAGCATCAGGGTTAGGACCATTAGACTCGCGACCATTTAGACTCTTCCTATGCAGGCTCGAACGCACCTACTTCGCATTCAGCGCTCCTTATATGACCGACTCAAGGAGTACGCCCGCGAATTTACGGGCACGTTAAGCCCAGAACTAAAAAAATACTTTCTCGAATACCAGCGAGAATTCCATGATTTCAAGAAGGTAGCCGATCAATCCGAACTATTAAGCGACCTTCTAAAGGTGCACGTTGCAATTTGCGGAGATTACCACACCCTGTCGCAGGCACAAAGAACGGTCATACGATTATTACGCGACTGCTTGCCCGAACTAAAGCGTCAGAATCGTAAGACTATTCTCGCCCTGGAGATGTTGCGCCCTAATGACAATAAGATAGCGGATGCCTATTTGGCGGGCCGAGTCTCCGAAGGCCAGTTTCTTAAGAAAATCGGTTTTCGACGTCGCTGGGGCTTTGATTGGGATAACTACCGCAGTCTGTTTAACTTTGCCGCGGCCAACGGCATTCGTATCGTGGGGATAAATCCCCCTTCTAAAGGATCCTCACTGCGGAAACGAGACGCCTTTACCGCGAAGGTGCTAACCCGATTAACCGCCAAGTACCCAAACGATCTTATTTTCGTCCTAATGGGAGACTTGCACTTAGCGCAAAACCATCTCCCCAAACAGCTTCAGACCGCTTTGGCAGCCAAGAAGCTTTCGAGAAAAACGCTAGTGATCCATCAAAATATTGAGCGCTTCTACTGGAAGTTAGCGGAACAAGGGCTCGAGCAAATGGTCGACGTCGTTAAGATTCGAGAAAGGGTTTTCTGTGTCATGAACACCCCTCCCTGGATAAAATTACAAAGCCATTTGAAATGGCAGGAGCTGGTAGTCGAGACTGGAAATTCGCCCGCCCCGGTTCACCCCCAGCAAAACTCCCCGACACTCATCGAAGCGATCGATGAATTGGATCGCACTGAAGACCTAACGGATCTTCTCAATGCCCTTCGTGAATTTTTGGATCTCGGGACCACCGACGACGACGATTTTGCTGTCCACGGACCTGGAGATCTCTCTTTCTGGGATCACGTGCGAACGGGTCACCTTTTTACCCAGACCCAGCTTAGATGCATGGAACGGTATCTGAATGAGTTCAAAAGTTTTTTCATTCCGAAAGTTAATATCTTTTTTTTGCGCAGCCTCAGCGTGAACCAGGCCGCTAGCCAAGCCTCTATCTATTTGCATGCTACGCTAAGTGGCTTTCAAGGCGTGTTCACCGATCCTAACGAGCACTTCTATCGTTTCCTTTGGGTAGAGGCGTTGGGCTTTTTTGGATCCAAGACAATCAACCACAAACGCAAATGTAACGGGGTGTCGGAGTTGGAGCAGGTCGTAAAGCAAAGAAAAGTTAATAGCAAGGTCGCTGGCTTCGTACTGAGTCATATCGCGGAAGAGCAGCGCTACTGCGAAGGAAAACGCTTCTCTTTGACGATCCCTGAAGGGAATTCGAGCAAAGATCGCGTCCTTTTTTACTATAAGGCATCGAAGCTCTTAGGCCACCTATTGGGAGAAGCGCTCTACCACGCAGTGATGGACGGAAAGGTTACTCGACAGGAGATAGTTGAACTGTATCGGCTGCCACTTCAGAAATTGCGGACGAGCGCTGTGAGGGAGTTGTATTTGGCTTGGGTCCGAAGGATTAACGCTTAAGTTATCCGCTCCAACCACGGTCTCCCCCCAACAAAACCCCTAGTCAAATTCCCCAGGCATGATAGAAGCATGGCCTTTCAATTTAACTTTTATGAATCGCCCTTCTCTCTATCGACGAACCCCGTTAATCGTAGCCCTCTGGCTCTCTTTGGGAATCTGCACACCAACCCGTGCTATCAACGGGCTTGATTTCATTACCCATTTTTTTGAGCAGCGAGAGTTTCGGGTTATCGGGACTGAATTCGAACAGGGTGTACCAACGCCGGTGCTCATCTCTCCCTACATGCGGATGTCCTATACTCCGCAAACCGGTGACCACCCCATTTGGAAAACGGCTCCCGAATCCTATCTCATCATGGATACCTTCGGTAACCGTCACAGCCTCATCCTGTCTAATCAGCGCTTGATAGCCAACCGACTGATGCTTCATCAGCTTTTAGAGCTTCTCGAAGTAGTTCACCTTCCCAGCCATCCCATTTTTGTGAAACGAGGACTCTTTGGAATTCCCACCATCGCGGAGGCTAAGAGTTATTTTCCAAATGCTGCCAAAGTCGGAAGAGAGGCCACCCCCGACGGAGAGTGGTTTCCCGCTGTCGTTCAACCTCTGATGGCCGAACAGCCTCTCTCAGCGAATCTGTCAGCGGTAGCTCTTGCCGACCAATTCATTCAGGGGCTGATTCAACATCTTCTTTTGGCCGAAAAGGTAATGCGAACTCAGATCGACGGAGTTCAGGTGATGCTGGGACTAACTGGACTCTATAGTAAGATTCTGCAAGTGAAAGGTGGCAGGGGCCCTTATTCGCTTCAGTCTACTTTCTGGCCCCCGGGGGTTGATAAGGCGTCCGAATCCGTGGTTTCTCTGCCCCAGATTTCCAAACTGTCCGCTAACGATGCCAAGATTTTCGTGGCTCGCATTGGACGTTTTCTGGATAGGCTAGATGCTTTAAGAAACTCCCGAGTGTATCTAGAACTTCATACGCCACTGATGCGGATCGACTTCGAAGCGACTCAAAGAGCGAGCCCTGAACTTAACCTCAAACGAGAAACCTCTGTCCGCAAATTGGTACAAGAACTGGCCGTCGTGGCCGGTACTCTTAGGCAAGAGACGACCGCGTTTCTCACTAGCAAAGTAAGAGGACCTTTTGCGCGCAAACAATCGACTGGCGGCGTTCAGTTGCCAGACGGATCGCTATTTGTGCGTGGGGAAATACCCACTCCCCTTGCCGTCCTTCCGGTCGATACCGCAGCTTCCCCTCAGACGGTACTGCTCAACGCCAAGGGAGAATTTATGGGTGCGAAAAATACCCTGCTCTCCCTAAGCATGCGCAATTACTCGCAGCGGGCTGAGGTCCTCTCCTGGATAAATAACCGTAACGAGAATTTTTCGGAATTTCCCCAGGGCTTAGATCCCATGGACACCTTACTCCCCATGGCTGCCTACACCGACAGTCAACGCCACATTATTGTCTCCAACATGAACCGAAGTGCCATCGTGCGAGCTTCCAAATTCGACGAAACCCAGCAACAGCCGCAACTTTTCCTCAATGACCAGTTAGATTCGGGAATTCTATTTGTCTACTCGCCCAACGACAGAGAGTGCAACCTGGCCGGAGACCTTATCGCGCGTCTCAGCAAAAAACTTCCGATTCATGCTTTTGAGGTGGATGTCCCACAGGGCCGCTCTCTCAATGACGAGCATATGAGCCAAGCCCGCCTGCGCGCGCTTCAATTAGGAGTCCATTCGGTAGCCGTTCTAGAACTGGGAAGGCTTAGACAGACATGGTTTGAAAGCTTTAGCGAGGCCGGCCTTGCTCTTTGCCACTACGATCACCACGGCGAACCGGGCTCCAATCGGATGAACCAACTAAGTGTTCTCGAACAGTTGTGGATGACCTTGGGCTATGAGCCTTCCCTCAGCGAAGTGATAGTCGCCATCTTAGATCGATCCGGAGTGTACGGATTAAGAGATCTCAATATGTCTTTCGAAGAGGTTCGCACTTTTTTTCAGGATGGCAGAGGCGGGGGAGAGCGTTTTATTTCCCACTACGAATCAATTAAATCACAGCTCAATCTTCCCGAACCGGAGGCTAGAGCCCTCTATGAACTTGATCCTTTTTCCGGTAATCGGGCTCAAGGGATGTTTCCTTTTCAATTGCATCATTACCCCCATCGAACCAACGTCTTTGTCGTCGGAGAGAACCGCCTTTGGTTCAGCGGAGAACCCAGTGCCGTCATGGCGCTTGCGGAGGAGTTCGCCCAGCACCCCAAATTAGAACCCGAACAATATTTTGGCGGGGAGACACGGCTGCAAAATTGGGGACTTAAGTTCGGCCGCGTTTCCGGATCTAACGAACAAAACCGAGCCACCTCTGCCTACTTCGCTCGTCAAGCTTTGGCCAAAGTTTTTAAACCTCAGGATTCCTGCCGAGTTCACATCGCAAATTGGGCAACTCTCATCCGATAGCACTCGCACAAAATAATCTACACTCGCCAGACGCTGTGGTAGGAAAGCTTTGAAGGGAGACAGCGCTTGAAATGGATTCGCCAAACTGCGGTTGCGGGAACTTTCTATCCTAAAGATCCAGAAAAACTCACCAAAATGGTTAGCGACTTCTGCCAAGGTCAGAAAAAAAAGACACAAGCTAAAGCCATCGTCGTCCCTCACGCTGGCTATATTTACTCGGGCAAAATTGCGGGAATAGCCTATGGGTCGACCGCAATTCCCGATCTCGTCTACTTACTCTGTCCCAATCACTCTGGGATGGGAAAAAAAATATCGGTATGGAGTCAAGGGAGCTGGGATACCCCTTTGGGGAGTGTACCCGTCGATGAAGAGGCCGCGGCAAAATTTCTAGAGCGGTGCGCAGAAGATGAGGGCGACTGTGAAGCGCATCTCTATGAACACGCCAATGAAGTTCACCTCCCCTTTCTTAAGCATCTAAATCCAAACGTTCGGATAGTTCCGATTACGCTGGGTCCCCTTCATTTAGATCGGTGCGAAAAAATAGGCTTAGCCCTTGCCACTGAGTTCTCAAGACATAAAGCGGATGAAGCCCTTATTATCGCGAGCACCGACATGAGCCACTACATCAGCGCCGATTTAGCCCGCGAAAAGGACGAGTACGCGTTAAAGGCCATCGAGGCGTTAGACTCCAAGTCACTTTACCGCTCCGTTGTGGAACATGAGATCTCGATGTGCGGCTTTATCCCGACCACAGCGGTTCTCGCCGCAAGCAGCCATTTAAAGGCCTCAAAAGGGGACCTTTTGGCCTATGGAAACAGCGGCGATACGACCAAGGACTATCGGTCCGTTGTCGCCTATGCATCTCTGCGGATTTCTTGACATCAATAGTGCCCGATGATTCCATTCCCGATCTATGAATTTGGAAGAAAAGTTCCAGCTGCTCCAAAGTAAGCACGCTGAAGCCGAATTAGGCGGGGGATCCGAAAGAATCGAACAGCAACACGAACGGGGAAAGATGACCGCCCGCGAGCGGTTACAATTCCTGCTCGATGAAGGCAGCTTCTGTGAGATAGACAAATTCGTCACTCATCGATGCTCCGATTTCGGAATGGAAGACAAAAAGTTCCTAGGCGACGGGGTCGTGACCGGCTATGGAACCATTTCAGGGCGTCATGTCTACGTTTACGCCCAGGACTTTACGGTCTTTGGAGGCTCTCTTTCAGGCTCCCAAGCCAAGAAAATTTGTAAGCTCTTAGACTTGGCGTTGAAAAACGGAAAGCCCGTGATCGGCCTTAACGATTCGGGAGGAGCCCGAATCCAAGAAGGGGTCGAGTCCTTGGGTGGCTATGCTGAGATTTTTTGGCGCAATACGATGGCTTCAGGAGTCGTCCCGCAAATTTCGGCGATCTTAGGCCCCTGCGCGGGAGGTGCTGTTTATAGCCCAGCCATTACCGACTTTATTTTCATGTCGAAAAAGACGAGTTACATGTTTGTGACCGGCCCCGACGTCATCAAAACGGTGACCCATGAAGAGGTCTCCATGGAAGATCTAGGCGGTGCCGTCACCCATAGTACTCGAAGTGGCGTCTGCCATTTTTCCGCTGAAGACGAAAAAGGGACGTTGCTCCTTATCCGCGAGCTTTTGAGCTATTTACCCTCGAACAATGTGGACGATGTGCCTATAGTTCGCACTAACGATCCCATTTTACGACAAGAGCCCAAACTCAAAACGGTTATTCCGGAAAATCCACGACATCCTTACGACATTAAGGACATCGTTGAGACCGTGGTAGACGACGGGTACTTTTTTGAAGTCCAAAAAGACTTCGCTCAGAATATCGTCGTCGGATTTGCCCGATTGAACGGCCGAAGCGTCGGCATCGTGGCCAATCAGCCCAAAATCCTAGCGGGCTGCTTAGATATCAATGCTTCGCTAAAAAGCGCACGCTTTGTACGTTTCTGCGATGCTTTCAATATCCCCATTGTGACCTTTGTTGATGTTCCTGGATTCTTGCCCGGGACCGAACAGGAATACAGCGGCATCATTAAACACGGGGCGAAACTTCTTTATGCCTATGCGGAAGCGACAGTCCCCAAGATTACGCTTATTGTACGCAAAGCCTACGGCGGCGCCTACGACGTGATGGCTTCCAAGCATCTTCGAGCTGACATCAATTACGCGTATCCCTCGGCAGAGATCGCTGTGATGGGACCCGACGGCGCGGTGGCCATTATCCATCGTAGCCAGCTCCAAAAGGCACAGAATCCAGACACGGAAAAACAGCGGCTGGTACAGGAATACACGGAGACCTTTGCCACTCCGTACAAGGCGGCCGAGCTTGGATTCATCGACGAGATTATCGCCCCCGAAGACACCCGGGCGAAGTTGATCCATGCCCTAGAGATGCTCAAGGGCAAGCGAGACAGAATGCCCGCGAAGAAACACGGAAATATTCCCCTCTGACGCGAAACTAGTACGAGGTAGGTGGTGATATGAAACCAAAACGAATTCTAGTCGCGAATCGAGGGGAGATAGCTCTTAGAGTCATTCGGGCTCTTAGAGAGATGGGCCACATTCCCCTTGCTATCTATTCGAAAGCGGATCGCAGGTCCATGCATGTCGCAAAAGCCGACTACGCGGTATGCGTCGGCGACGGCCCTTCTATCCATAGTTATCTCGATATCGAATCGGTCATGAAAGCGGCCAAAGCAATGCAGGCCGATGCGGTGCACCCCGGTTACGGATTTCTTTCGGAGAAGGCCGAGTTCGCCAAAGCCGTCGAAGCGAACGGCATGATCTTCGTAGGCCCTTCCAGTGAATCCATCGCCATGATGGGCGACAAGGTAATGGCCAGACGGACTATGTCGAAGGTCGGGCTTCCTTTGGTTCCGGGAACCAAAGAGGGGCTGACAGACGAAAACGAAGCTTTTAAATTCGCCAAAGACATTGGCTTCCCTTTGATGATCAAAGCTCTTGCCGGCGGCGGCGGCCGCGGAATGCGGCTTGTAATGAACGAAGG
Source organism: uncultured delta proteobacterium (assembly GCA_963778115.1). Lineage (GTDB taxonomy): Bacteria > Bdellovibrionota > FAC87 > UBA2466 > UBA2466 > JBBQIT01. The sequence goes on along the minus strand of CAVZSV010000006.1, from coordinate 185,055 downwards.
CGAGTTTCTCAACCTCTTTAGACGGGCCTCTTCGGAAGCCCAAAAGGCATTCGCCGACGGAAGGCTCTATTTAGAAAGATACGTCACCTCCCCTCACCATATCGAAGTTCAGATCATTGCCGACAAGCACGGCAATGTTGTCCACCTCTTCGAACGGGAATGTTCCGTCCAGCGGCGACACCAGAAAGTGATTGAAGAAAGTCCTAGCCCTTTCATCAGCGAAGAGACACGAACCAAGCTGTGTGACGCCGCCGTGAAAGCGGTGCGGGAAATTAAGTATGTCAATGCAGGTACTTTAGAATTTTTGGTCGACGAAAAACAAAACTTCTATTTCATGGAAATGAATACGCGCCTTCAGGTCGAGCATCCTGTGACCGAGTGGATCACCGGCATCGATTTAGTGCGAGAACAGATCAATGTAGCGTTTGGAGATAAATTATCGTTCAAACAATCGGAAGTCCAGGTACGCGGCCATGCCATCGAATTTCGAATCTGCGCCGAGGACCCGGAAAAATTCTTGCCCCAATCAGGGCTTATCACCGGCGTTACTTTTCCCAAAGGGGTGGGCGTGCGAGTGGATTCGCACCTTTATCGTGGATACGAAATTCCCGTCTTCTATGATTCGATGATTGCCAAGATTTCGGTCCACGCACGAAACCGAAGTGAAGCTATCGCGCGCGGTAAAGCAGCCTTGTGCGACACCGTTATGAATGGAATCAAGACCAACGTTCCTTTGCACCTTCAGTTGTTGGACGCACCCAAGTTTGTTGCCGGTGATTATACTACGCGCCTTATCGGCGATGACTTTAACTATAAAGAGCGAACACCTGACGAGGAAGAGGCTCGAATGGCAATGATCGCTAGTGCCGTTTCCGCATTTACAAAAGAGTTTAAGGGCGGAAAATTCTTGGATGAAGAGACCTCGCGCTGGAAATCAATCGGCCGAGAGGAGGCGCTGCGCTAATGCTTTTCTTTATCAATCACGAAGGAAAAGAGCATCGTATCCGAGTGGAGTCTCGGGGAAATCAGTTGGCCGTCAGTTTCGATGGCGAACCTGAGGAGATGGTCGACATGGTCTTCCACGGGAATGACTGCATGTTCATCCATCAGACCAAAGTGTTTCACGCTAACATTGTCGGAGACAAACTCGATTACACGGTTTGGCGCCCAAAAAGTAATTTGAACTTTGTGGTGGAGAGCGAATACCGCCGTCTCGTAGGCCTTCTCCGTGGTCAGGAGATGGGCCAGGAAAATCACGTCTACGCTAAGATGCCTGGTAAGATCGTAAAGATTGCCGCAAAAAAAGGGGATACGGTCCAAAAGGGAGATTCGGTTCTCGTTATGGAAGCCATGAAGATGGAAAACGAAATCCGAGCTCCTCTTACCGGAACCGTCTCTAATATTTGTGTCAAAGAAGGACAGGCCGTAGAGACAGGAACTCTCCTCGTCGAACTAACGCCGACCGAGTAAAGCGAAGTGCTGACCGGGCACATGGATCATTTCCCAGTCAGGAAACTCCCAACGTAACGTCAAGGTATCTTCGTTTGAGGGATGAATCGCTTCTTTAGGCAAACAGCCCCAGACCTTTACCGGAACCCTCGTATCATGGCCCATCGCCCATAAATTATAAAGTCCCGCCTCAAATCCGATCACCCGCTTAAAAGGAGCTTCGGGATACTTTGGGTTGGTACAGCCATAAACCACAATTTGTTTTACGTCCTCGGAAGAGAGCGAATCAAAAATAGTTTTTATCCTCTGTTCTGAAGATTGCCATTCGGGCCATGCGATCTGATTCATCACGAAAAGAACGGGTAAGAGCGAAATGGCTAATGTAGATCCCACTAAAAAACGCCTCTCTTGCGTTGCCCAGCCCTCAAACCCGGGCGCAACGATCGCAACTAAGAAGCAAAAATAGAATCCTGGCAGAAGCATCCATCCCAGCGAAAAGAATCCATGCCCCAAATAAGGAGCCACCACGACGGCCATAAACCCCAAGTACGGCCAACCTTGTTTCCATAAAGCGATCAGCGCTGATTTTGAAACGGTAAAGGTTTTCCGGGAAAGCCACCCATAGAGAATCGTGATTCCGGCGGGAAGTGCCGCCAGCATCGCTAGGGGCTTTATGAAAAACAAAATGTGCTTTCCCGGCTCGTAGCCGGGATGAAATTCCATCCGGAGGCGAAAAACCAGAAACGCTAAAGCAATGGCAAGATGGGGAGTGGCGGCTCGAACCTTTTTACGGAGGGAAAGATAATCAAAACTCGGAGATTTCCAAAGCAAGCACACTAATAATCCCGGCTGAAATACTGACGACTCCTTAAACCCCAGCGAAATAATGAAAGCAAATAGAGAGCCTAACTCAAGCAGGGATCTCTTTTCGATTTTTCCTGTCTTTAAGTGGGCTTCTACAAAAAGATAGCAACTAAGCGCCAGTAAAAAGAGTTGAGGACAGTTCATCATCCCCTCTCCCATCCAAGCGAGGCTTCCCATATGAAAGGGGATCGCTGTACAGAAAAGCGCTAGAAAGAGATACGACCGAGATCGAGAGCCGGTCAGACGAAAGGCCGTCAGCGCGGCAAAATAAAGACCTGCCACACACAGGGCCAGTAACGCAACGAGCCAGGAATAATAGTGATAGCCGAAAGCTTTGTAAAAGAGATAGGTCCCCAATTTAAAAAACGGCCGAAAGAACCAAACCACTTCGTTTCCGGAATAAAAAAGAGTGGGCCTCCAAAGAAACTTCCAATCTTGCGGAAGTTGAAGTGCTGCATTACCCAAGATGAGCCAATCGTCGCCTCGAAAATAGGCCAGAGGAAACACAAAGGCGAGATATCCCGTGCAGAACAATAAGATAACGCTCCACATCATCGCTTCTTCCCTCTTTTGATCGGTGTGTTTATGATTTTCCAGGGTTTGTCCGTGAAATGCAATCCGTCTTCAGCTCAGGCCACAATGAAACAAGCCGTTTAGCGGCCCGCGTCTTACAGCCACTTTTCGCGACTAAAACTTTATAAAGAATAGGTTTTTGCCGATAAATAATTGCAGTCTCTTATCGAAAAAGGACTTTCGTGAGCCAGGCAACTCAAAGAGCGAAAATCTCGCCCTACCTCAACCTCATTACCCTTGGGATCTCGTTCGTACTTTTTTTGCTTTACGTTCGCTGTTTTATCAACTTAGGCGACGATACGTCAGGCTTCTCGCTATTAGGGCTTTTGATGCTCGTGCAGTTAACGCCAGCCATTTTGGTTCTCACACGCAAAGAGTTTAACTTTATCGTATTCGTGATGCTCAACCACTTCGTCGTGTACTCCGTGGCCAAATACAACTTGCTCATGAACATCGATAAATCGCTGAAAGTGCCGGAAATTGCCCTAAACGCCATTCGAGAAATGGTCTTCTGCAGTGTCTTGATCATCGCTGCCTATTACATCGTCCGAACGCTTTTGCTGCGTGAAAACTTCAAAACGAAGAATTTCCATTTCTTAGAAGTTTCCCCTCGCATGTATACCTGGCTTGGAATTTATGCCTTCACCCAGCCCTTTATCGCACGAGAGATTCCCTACAGCTTTTACGTTATCCACTTGCTCACTTCCTATGCAGCTTTGTGCTTAATCTTTTGTGCCAAGACTAAATACCCGCTTCTAGAACGTTGGATGAAAGCGGTTCTCTTCGCTTCCTCTTTTTACTCTTACTTGGAGTACGGCTCTTTAGCGTCTCTGGGCTCGGTGGCCTCCCTTTTCTTTATGATCTCTTTCATGCAGTGGAGAAGCGCTAACTTTCTCCTGCTGGGAATTTTGACATTATCGGGTGTGGCACTTCAGAGCGTAAAAGCAGAATATCGAATTATTTCCCGTAACAATTCGCTCAATAAAGTGGAAGAAGCGGAAGTTTTGGGCGACCTTTTGGTATGGAAATTTTCAGGCGGAAAAAGCGAACTCTTGAATTCATTCAAGACGGAGTATTTCAGTCTCGATTCCAACGATACCGAGGATGAAGACGGAGACGAAGCTGGCCCCGATGTGGAAGGTTCGCTGTCTCGAGGTTTTGCTCGCATAGGAGATGACTCGTTGGAAAGAGTCTTGGCCTATACCCCCAGCCGAGTCCCCTTTTGGAACGGAGAGACTTATACACACATTCCTTATATTTTTATTCCCCGATTCATGTGGCCGGGAAAACCTTCACGGGATCTGTGGAATAAATTTGGAAGAATGTACGGATTTCTTTCCAGCGACGATTATGAAACCAGCGTCGGGTTTAATTTCCTAAGCGAAGGGTATATGAATTTTGGTTACTTCGGTCTTTATTCCGTAGCTCTGCTTTTTGGCAGCATGGTGGCACTCTTTGAAGTGATCTCCTTTTATTACCTGGGAAACTTCTCCTATTTTACTTTCATCTGTTTTCTTTTGCCGTTCGTAAATTATGGGTTGGATTTAGCTAGCATCATTAACGGCATGGTCCTAGTACTGACCGTGATGATGCTTATTCGCTATCGCTTAGTGCCCATGATTCAAAGGGATGTTTATGTTTAGAACGATAGGGATCTCAATAACGCTTAGGGTCTAACGAACTAATTTCATTATTCCGATAAGAAAAAGAAGCTTTACCGCCGAATCTCAAGGAAGGGAAAAATATGCTGGCCTTTCTCGATCATTGTTTTCAATATGCCGAAATTTACTCCGTAATTTTAGCGGTCATCGTGATCCCACTGGGATACTACGCCGTCTATCTTTTCATGAAAAATCATTACGGTTTATTCGCTGAGGCCCAAAAATCAAAAGGTAACCAACGTAAGGGGCACTAAATGGCTGAGATAGACAAATTATTTAGAGCCGCCTACGAGAAAAGGGCTTCCGATTTGCACCTATCTGCGGGTGAGCCGGTCAGAATGCGCATCGACGGGGACTTAGTGGCCCTCGACTCCCACCCATACAGCGACGAAGCCTTGCAGAAACTAATTTTTGAAATTCTCTCCGAACCTGAGCGAAAAAAATGTCTCAGTAATCGAAATCTAGACAAGAGCTACGGAGTGGATGGTTGCGGCTTCTTCCGCGTTAACGTTTTCTGGACGAGACGGGGAGTGGCTGCGGTGATGCGTTCGATTCCTTTTAAAATTCCCACTCTCGAGGATCTGGGACTTCCACCTGTTATCCGAAAGCTATCGGAAAGTCCCAAAGGATTGGTCCTGGTAACGGGACCCACAGGTTCCGGAAAATCGACTACCCTGGCGGCGATGATCAATTACATCAACTCCAATTTTCAGTATCACATCCTAACTGCCGAAGATCCGGTGGAGTTCGTTCACGAAAGCAAGCAGTCTTTAATTAATCAAAGAGAGATCGGGGCCAACTGTCCTAGCTTCGCCGACGCTTTAAAGTATGCTCTGCGTGAAGATCCTGACGTCATTCTTGTGGGTGAAATGCGAGACCTTGAAACGATTTCACTTGCGCTTACCGCCGCCGAGACAGGCCATTTGGTTTTCGGGACCCTCCATACGCGAGGTGCCGGTGCCTCAGTAGATCGCATTATCGATTCCTTTCCGGCGAATCAACAAGCCATGATCCGTACCATGCTTGCGGAATCGTTGGTTGGCGTCGTTAGCCAGGCCCTTCTCAAGCGAGCCGATAGCAAGGGGCGAGTCGCCGCCTTCGAGATTTTAGTGGTAAATCACGCCATCGCGAATCTCATAAGAGAGGGAAAAACCTTTCAAATGGCCTCTAGCATGCAGACCGGACGTAAAGAAGGCATGCTATTGATGGAACAACATATTTTAGAGTTGGTGCAAAAAGGAGTGGTCTCCGCCGATGAAGCGCTAAGCCACGTCGAAGAGCCCAACGGAGTTGTCGCGAAAACCCTGAGTTCCATCAAGCCCGCTTCAAAACCATTCGACGGTTTTGAGCAGCTCAGCGCTCAACCTATGGGAAGCCATGCGCCTTCAAAACCTCTGATGCCGGCGATGAAGGCTCCAAAAATGCCTTTACCGAACGTTGCCTCAAAAATACCGGCAACGGCACCAATGGCTCCGCCACAGGCCCCAACCAACTTAAAGGCAGTACCCGCGTTTAAACAAGCACCGTCACTCCCAGCAGTTCCTTTGGCAACACCTAAGCCCACTCCCAGTTTTAGGGTACCTTCGGCCGCCCCGGCACCTGAGGCTCAGGATTCTGAGCTAAGCTTACCAGAGGACTCCGCCGCAGAGTCGACCAAGGAGCCGGAAGCGTCCGCACCCGATCTTGAATTTAATGTGCTCACCGTTGAAGAGGAAGGACCCGAGCACGGAGTCCCTATGAACGAGAGCTCGTTTCACCTCGACGAGGCAGATCTGGATTCTCAAGAGGACCTAGCGACTTCCACGGCAATGGAGATAGAACTTCCCACTGAAGAACCGTCAGCGTCGGCAACGCTACCTGTCTCTCAACCGCTTAAGGCACCGACTCCCTCTTTTCCTCTGGGGGGATCGACCTTCAAGAATCAAACCGCTCCAAAATCAGTAGTTCCAGCGCCGGCAGCCCCTAAAGTCTTGACCTTTGGCGCTAACCTCGCGGGACATTCACAGGCGACGCCCGCAGTGCCGGCCCCCCGGCCCCCTGCTTCACATTCACCGGCTGGCTCAGCCCCCCCGTCTCCAGGAGGCGCAAAAAATTCGAAATTACCCCCTCCCCCTCCGCTGGCTAAGAAGAAAACCGGATGAGGGAGTCATGGTAGAATAAGAATACTCCATAACAAGCAGTCATAACTTCGAGGGCATGATGTTCCTCACACACTTTGCCGATTTTCAGTTTCGTCAAAATCTGAAACACCTCATTGTTCACGTTACCAATCACTGCAATTTTCGCTGTAAACACTGCTTCATTGATTTCTCCCCAAAGCGAGACTTGCCTTTGGAGAAATATCAGCAGCTGGGCAAAGAGGTTGGCCCTATGTTTTGGCTGGATATCGGCGGTGGCGAGCCCTTCTTAAGAAAAGATATCGTTGAAATCTGCGCTTCCTTCAAAGCGGAAGTCATGACCATACCGACCAACGGCTTTCTGGTCGATCGCACGGTGGAAATGACTCAAAAGATTCGAAACCGCATTAATGGCGAGCTAACGATCGCAATTAGCGTCGACGGCCTTAAAGAAACCCATGACCGGATTCGAGAGGAAGGGAGTTGGGATAAACTTTGGACGTCATTTCACCGCTTGCGTCAAATCCCGGGCGTTAAAGTAAAGATTAATACCGTTCTGTGCAAAGAGAATTTCCACGAGATGATTCCACTAATGGAATATGTACTCACCCAGAAGCCTGATTTTCATTCCATCATCCTGTTGCGGGGAACTCCTTTGGACCCCAGTTTCGGACTTCCTCCGCTAAACGAATTGCGCCAAGCTCAGGAAAAGATCTTTTCTATCTTAGGGCAATATGACTACGGACAAAGTTCTGTCACTAGCCGGATGCTTCGCAACTACCATCGCTATCTTTGGAACATCAGCCTTTCGACCATTGAACAAAAGACTCAGGTAATTCCCTGTCTCGCGGGCAAAGCACACGCCGTCGTGATGGGAAACGGAGATGTCAGTTCTTGTGAAATGCTGCCTCCCATCGGCAACATCAATCAATCGACATGGGAGCAGATTTGGACTGGCCCCGCCATCGAAGCCCAACGTAAATTCATTCGAGAAAAGCGCTGTCACTGTACTCATAACTGCGCCATGCTCGATAGCATTTTATACCGACCCGCAAGTTATAAACCCCTTCTCACGGGAGTTGAACTTGCCCGCTAATGCGCTTCCCAGAGCCGATTTTGTCGCTGACAGCAAGATAGCCGTTATTGGTCCGTTTTATAACAACGAGGCCCACGTCGAGGGTTGGCTTAAAGCACTAGCCAAGCAAACCTACCCTTACTTTTCCATTTACGTCGTGGATGACGGGAGTACGGATCGCACGGTAAGGCTCGTGCGAGAACTTACCCTTAAGAAAAATCTTCCTGTTACTCTACTAGAGCTTAAAAAAAACCAAGGCCCATCGGCCGCGCGCAATCAAGCGATTCAAAAAGCACTCTCTGATGGGGCTGATCTCGTTATTTTATTGGACAGTGACTGTCGCGTGCCTGCGAATTGGATCGAAAACCACTTGCTGTTCCACCAAAATTTCCCCGATGTGCACATCATGGGAGGGGCGATTCAAGGGAGTGCCGAGACCGCCGTCGGAAAAGCAGACGGATTTTGTTCATGGTTCACCGCTGTTCCCTACTCTAATTCTGGAACGGTACGGATGCACCTGTCGTCTACCAATATGAGCATTAAGAGCGAGACTTTCCACACCATAGGTTTTTTCGACGAGAAGCTTGCTACCGGCGAAGATGTCGCCTTCTGCCGCAAAGCCCGGATGGCGGGGTTACTGCTTTGGATGAAATCCGATATTGTCGTAACTCACATCGATCGCAATGAACTAACCGCCGCGTGCCGCCATCACTACCGCTGGGGACTTCACTCTTATACCCTTTCGCTTCAACCTCAGGGTGGCTATTACGGATTTCTAAGAAGACTCAAATTCAAATCTCTGGCAGCCCTACTCGTTCCTGTCATCGCGGCCCTCAATACCCTACTCATCCTCATCCAATTCTCCCGCCGCAATCCTTCGGTTTGGCTCTATCTTCCGTGGATCGTACGACTGAAATGGGCAAATGCGATCGGTGTGTATCAGGGGTTTAAAAAACCCGAGCTATGCCTAAGAAACTAGGGAATTCTTTCGTCACTTTTGCTGCCCTTTCCCCGTCTTTTCTATCTACAAAGGGGTAACCCCCTCTGGTCTTATGGGCTTAACTATTTTGAATTACAGAATTTTCGGTTACTATTGACTACCTAAGCCCAAGGGTGGTATTCGAAAACGCTTTTTTAACCAGGAGAGATTTCTCATGATCGTTCTCTATGTCTTGTTGGGGCTCGTCGTCATTTCCGTCCTTATGCTGGTCGGGATCTATAATCGCCTGGTGGGTTTGCGAAACCAATTCAAGAACGCCTTTTCTCAGATCGATGTTCAGTTGAAGCGTCGCTACGATCTTATTCCTAATTTAGTGGAAACGGCGAAGGGTTATCTAAAGCACGAAAGAGAAACTTTAGAAGCGGTGATCGCAGCCCGTAGTCAGGCGGTGTCCGCAAACCAAAAGGTTGCTGCCGACCCCAACAATCCCGAGGCTTTCAAAAGTCTGATGACAGCGGAAACCGGCCTGCAAGGTTCCTTAGGAAGACTCTTGGTCGTTGCTGAAAAATACCCTGATCTCAAAGCAAATCAAACGATGGCAAGCCTCATGGAGGAATTGACCTCAACGGAAAATCGAATCTCTTTCGCCCGTCAGGCATTCAATGATGCTGTGATGATTTACAATACGGCTCGAGAAACTTTCCCGAATAATTTTGTTGCGGGATTTGGAGGGTTTCAACCGGCGACCTCCTTCGAAATCACAGATCCGGTTCAGAAAGAGGTCGTTAAGGTTTCTTTCTAACTAGACTAATGAACTTCTTTGAACAACAGCATCGCGCCCGATCCCATTCGTTGCTTTTACTTTTCCTGTTTGTGCTGGCCGTAGTAGCTGTGGTCATCGCGGTTGATCTCGCCGCTTTGATTATTGGCGATATCGTTGTCAGCTCTCAGCGCTTCCTACCTGATGGAGAGTTTCATTATAAAGTCGTTTATTGGGCGTCCGTTATTACCCTGGGCTTCTTAGGAGTAGCGACCCTCTTTAAGATTCTAGATGTCGCGCGAGGAGGAGCGGCGATCGCCGAAATGGCGGGCGGACGTTTGATCGGCTCCGAATCAAAAGATCCCAACGAGCGTCGTTTGAGAAATGTAGTCGAGGAGATGGCGATCGCTTCGGGTATTCGCGTTCCCGACATCTATCTCTTGGATTCGGAAATGGGAATCAACGGTTTTGCTGCTGGAAAAACTCCCACGGACGCTGTCATTGCGGTCACTCGAGGGGCTATTGTTGAACTCAATCGGGATGAATTGCAGGGTGTCGTCGCCCACGAATTTAGCCATATCTTCAATGGAGATATGCGCTTGAATCTGCGGCTCGTCGGCGTCTTGGGTGGTGTCATGGGCTTGGGAATTTTGGGGCTGGGAACGCTCAGAGTTTTGGCTTACGGCTCTGACGGAAATGAATTTAGGAACCACTCCAGTAGTTCGAGCAGTAGCAGTGACGATGATGGCGATAAGATTGTCATTGGTATTTGGATGGGAGCTATCGCGCTGACTATCATAGGTTACGTCGGCGTCTTTTTTGGGCGCATGATAAAAGCTGCGATCTCGCGAGAACGGGAATTTCTGGCGGATGCCAGTGCCCTTCAATACACTCGACAACCCGATGGTATCGGCGGGGCGCTGAAGAAGATTTATCTGATGGGTTCGAACCTAGCTAATGTGCGCGCGGAGCAGTTCAGCCATTTTTTGTTTGGACAGGGGTTTGGCCAACAGGGCTCCGTTTTGGCTACCCACCCCCCGATTGTAGAAAGAATTAAGCGAATCTATCCCAACTTTGATCCCGAGGTCTATCGAGAAGAAGCACGACGCCTCAATAAGATGGCAACCCCTCGCACTGCCGACGAAGTTTTTGATGAGATCAAGGCGAAAGCTAAGCAAAAGGCCACCGCTCCCGTCTTAAGTCCGCCTAAGGAAAAACTGGGTGATTCTTCGATCGAATGGGATACGCAATCGGTAATGACCTCTATCGGAGGCCTTTCCTTTCTGGGCTTGGAAACCGCACAAAGCATTCTCAAGGGAATTCCTGATTCCCTTTTGGAAAGGTGCCGGAGTGCTCCCGGGGCGGTCTCAGTAGTATTGGGTTTGGTCGCCGCGGATGAGGATGAAGCTCGTTCGAAGCAGCTTGGCGGTATTAGTGATAGCTATTTGCGATCGCAAATAGAATTCATGCACCGAGAGATTCATGCTTTGGGCCATGGCTACCAGATTCCCCTTCTCGATCTTTGCTTGCCGGCTCTAAAGAAAACGACGCCCGAACAGAAAAAGCAGTTGAGAGATCTGTTAAAAATTCTTATCGAGGCGGACAACGAAGAGAGTATCTTTGAGTTTTGTTTGTCTTGCATCTTAGAGAAGAACCTCTCGGGGCAACGCGTTCAGTGGTTTCGATTTAAGGGCGTGCGTGCGGTACTTCCCGAATGCCAAACTGTGCTTGCGGCGATGGCTTACGGCGGCAATGCAGACGATGCTCAGGCGAAGAAAGCTTATGATGCCGGAATGGCGGCACTTGGCGTTTCTGATGCTTCACCGTTTCCTATACGGGCCTCGATCTCCGATCGAGCGCTACTCAAACAGAGTCTCAAACGCCTTGAGGAACTGGTCCCGCTTGAGAAGGAAAAACTTATCAAAGCATCCGTTGCCACCGCCCTCTGCGACGGAACGGTCAATATTGACGAGGCTGAACTTCTGCGTGCCTTCGCCGAGATGCTCGACTGCCCCATGCCTCCCCTAGGAGGTGAGGAAAGCAAAACGCTTTATTCGGCATAAGCGATCGTTTCGCTGATTACCGCTTTTATCTTTCACAAATACCACCTCATGCCCTGGCATCAAGCCACTCAGCAATTTAGTGATCTCTTCGCTGTGCTGTCAGCAGATCTCTAGTGTATTTCACGAAAATAATAAATGCGGGGCTCGGTCTTTCTCCTAAATCCCGATAGAACTTAACCCCTCGCTGCAATTCGGCCCTTACCTCCCCAGGCACATCGGGATCTTCGATCATCGCTTCCGCGAATTCGAGGGCCCGCGAAGTGAGAGCGGCACCCTGTTCGTGTTCCGCTAAGTCCAACGGATGAAAAATCTTAGGCCTATCACCTTCAAGAACATCCGGAACTTCATCCGCTCGATGCGAAGCGATATCCATGGCATCTTTAATTTCGCGTTTTGTCGCGGTCGCAAGCGATCGCGGAGGGGGAATTTCATTAGCTAGCGCTTCAAAGAATCTCTGTCGGTACTGTCCCTGAAAAGCCGCAAGAAATCTCAATTGAGAAGCCAAAAACATTTTATCCTCATCCCAATGAGAAAAATTCCAACCTCCCAAAGTAGCAACTAGGTCGTCGCGCAGATCCGAATGTGTCGTAGTTTGCGCCTCTCTATCTGAGATCTGTTCGCTTAGAATAGTGAAGGCCGAAGTGAAATCCGAAAAGGCATGCTCCTCATTAGAGAGATCTTTCCAGTTTTTACGTTCTTCCACTTGATTCTGTCGACCCGTCCGCACGGCGATTTTGCCGCGGAAGGCATGTATCGCTTTCATCATAATTTCTAACTCTTCAGAAGTTGCCTTCTCCAATGCCACCTTGTTCACTTCTCCCATTCCTTTGGCGAGATAAAAGACGGCAGGATCGGTGGCAAAGTGAAGCGGACTTTTGGGGACGGGTTTAAGCTCTTTGAGTTGAGACTCTAGGCTCGCAAGTTCCTTACGCACCTTGTCTACCTCTGCGGCATTGGCTTTCTTTACCGGTGGCGATTTGGCTCCGTTTAACACTTGTTTCCAAAAGTCTTCGCCGTGATCAAATTTCAGCGTCTCCGCTATAATTAGTAGATGGTGGGCCACTTTTTCCGCTTCCGCCACATCCCCTTCAATAATCAACTCACGCGCCTTTCGATGAATCAACTCCTGTCGAAACTCTGGAGGAGTATTCGCCGGTAAATCAAAACCGAGGTTGTTATAGAGGGTTTCCAAACTCTCTTCGCAGGGAAAAGGGTATGCGATCGCAAATAGCGTTTGAGAGGATAGCGCGCATCCCAACATTATCGGCAGCAATAGCGTTTTAAAGTTCACCAGACCTCTATTGTAACATTGGTCCGGGGAAAGCTCATTTGGGGACTGAAATGCGCATAATTGAAGGTATCAATTACTTTCTATTTTATCAAATACTTATACTGGATCTATTGACACGTTGTCTAAATTATTAGACAATATCCTCATGGAAGTGAACCTTTCCACCCTCTTCTCCTCTCGCGCCAATTATCTGGTGTTGGAATGCCTCGTGCCGCGGACTAGCCCGAGTCATCTTAGAGAATTGTCCCGGCTCACCCGGCTTCATATTCACTCCGTGGAAAACTCGGTAAAGGATCTCTGCTCCAAAAAACTGTTAAGACGCCGGGTCAAGGGACGGCTAGCTCTCTATCAATTAAATGAGATCCATCCGCTCTCGCCCCTCTTAAAGAAAATATTCGCCCTAGTTCAAAAGGAACAGATCCAATCGGAGGCTATCCATTTGAGCGACAGAGCAGTAGCCCACATCGAGTTCTTAGATTCCTCGTTAGCGTTAGTTCGAAAGGCAAAACAGCAGGGATGAACCTCTCCGATCAATTAAAGAAGGTGATAGCTCTGCTCGCCGACAATAAAACGCAATATGCCCTGGCAGGGGGAGTTGTAGCGTCGCTTTTTCGGGAAGACGAGAGACTGACGGCTGATTTAGATTTTTTAATTCTTGCGAATGACGATTCGGAAAAAACAGCGCTCGGCGTTTTGAGATCGCTGGATCTCGATCCAATGCCTCTCTCGCAAGCGGAGCTTCAGGGTGGCCCTCTGCACGCCATCAAGAATAGAACGACTCCTACTTGGATGATCTGCGGCATGACGAAAGACAAGGAACAGATCAAAGTTGATTTTCTATTACCTACTATCCCGTGGTTTCAAAGCGCCTTAAAAAGAGCCCAGTTTCACCAGATAGATTTTGGATTCGCAATAATTCCTTGTCTCACCCTCGAAGACATTATTATTTCGAAGCTGTACTCCTTCTCCAACCGCTCTGATAGGTTTAAGGATTTAGATGATCTGCAAAGTATCTTTCGCGCTATTCAAAAGAAAAAACGCACAATCGATCTAAGTTATCTTTCCGACCGAATGAACGACTTGGAGTCACCTATTCCCGAGACTCTGCGTAAAGTTGCTCCGAAAGAACTTTTGCGGTTCGGCAAGGTTTCGAATAGGAAGCGAGGATAGGTTTGCGAATCCAAATGGCGCTTATTTTTTTCATAGTCCATAACGCGATGTGACTCGCCTTCTAACGCTGCACAAAAGCGAAATGACCCTAGACACTTACTTCGGCGCGTTAATTACTCGTCATCATTTCGGATTTCCATCAAGTTAGCCTCAAAAAAAGACGAAAAGTTAAAGGATCGCAATAACTAATGCTTCGTGGAGAGTGTGCTATGGCCGACATCAGCAAGATGATGCGTTCAAAAAGATTCAGCATCAAAGATCAAGAAAAAATAACCCTCAAAATAGAGACCTATACTGGCTCGCGGTATGACCTTCGCCCTACTAATTGCTCGATTACCGGAATCGGCGCCATATTAAATGGCACAGTTGCAACCGAAGAAGGACTGGAAGTAGGACAGATCATCCCTGCTGCAAAATTAATCTGCGCGGAATCTGAATTAACTTTAGGGAGACTTGTATTACGTCGGCTTGAAGTTCAAAACGGCAAAACTATCTTGGCCTTTTCCACGGTTGACTCCCGAATTCCTGTTGATGGTGTTCTACGTCGATACTTGGATACCTCCGTTGATTCATCGAAGGGGGCATATGACTTCGAATTGAATCCCACAAAATTTTCCGTTCGTTCATTTCTAGAATCCAATAGAACCAACATAGACTTATTTGCACAACCCCAACAATTCGAAATCTTTTACCGAGAGTGGATCGAATCTCCAAAATTCCAATATGGAAACATCAGAACCGCTTCCAAGGGGGAGCGAGTTAAGCTTCGGCAGAGAAGAAAGGGAAGTAGGAATGATTTTTTAGTAGTAGCTTCCAACGATTATTTAGGTCTAGCCACGGCACCGGAAGTTATGGAGGCGGCAAAGAAAGCCATCGACGATTACGGATTTGGATCCACCGGTTCGCCATTAGCGACAGGACTCACCGATATCCATGAAGAGCTCTGTAGCTTCTTGGCTACCATTTTTCATAAAGAAAAGGTGATCCTCTTTAACTCTGGTTACGCCGCCAACGTTGGAGTAATTCCGAGTCTCACAGGAGCACAGGACCTTATTGTAAGTGATATTCTCTCACATGCTTCAATCTTAGACGGCCTTCAGATGTCGAAAGCGACTGCCCGCTTTTTTAAGCACAATAATCCCACTCACTTGGAAAAGATTCTAAAAGAAAATCGGGATGAGCATATGGCAGCCCTCATTATCACCGAGGGAGTCTTCTCGATGGACGGCGACGTTCCGCCCCTCCCTGAAATTATGGAGATGTCGCGTAAATATAATGCGCGCTTAATGGTGGATGAAGCTCATTCCTTCGGAGTACTGGGAGCAACCGGCAGGGGCACCACAGAGAAATTTCCGACTGTAAAACCCGATATTATCATGGGAACATTCTCCAAAATCTGTGGTGGGATTGGTGGATTTATCGCCTCAGATCACGAGGTCATCCATTGGCTCAATTTTTATGCGCGCTCCTTGATGTTTTCGGTTTCCATTCCCCCTTCGACCGCTGCTGCAGCTTTGGCTGCATTAAAGCTCTTTGTCGCTAAACCGCAGTTAGTAAAACAACTTCATTCTAACATTGCCCATTTCGTAGCTGGACTTAGAGATTTAGGGTTCAATATCAATCCTAATCACGAAAGTGCTGTCATTCCCGTCGTTGTGGGAGACGAAGAGAAAATGGGAATCATGAACCAAATCTTTTGGCAGAATGGCATCTACGTCGTTCCTATCGCCTATCCGGTAGTCGGAAGAAATCAGGCTCGCTTTCGCTTTACGATTATGGCTACCCATACGGTTTCGGACTTGGATTATGTGCTTAACGTTTTGGATCGAGCTATGGAAAAAGTAGGTTTTTCGCCAGCGGAGGTAGCTGCGTCAAAACGAGAGGTCGTCGACGCCGCCTAAATAAATGCATTTTGATGTTATAGCCACATACCTGTTATTGGGTCTGTCGCAGTTTCTTGGGATCTCGAATCTGCCCTCCGACCTATCCCCAAATTGGGCAGTGGTGCGCAATTGGGAACCAGGGGATAAGGTTAGTACGTTTTCAGCCGAGTCCACCGAAATAATTAACCAGTGCAAAACCTCTGGAAAACGTTACGTACAATTCCCTATCGTCGTTCTCGCTTCGCAGGAAGTCTTTCTAGATGGAACTCTCGCCACTGCATTTGGCGATTCTAATCTGCACTCGATGCGCTCCTTTTACGGAGCCCCCATCGTCTCCTGTCCGGCAATCGAAGCGGCACATAAAGTCACCTGGAATGTCTATTCTAGCTCAAAGTACTTCTCAAGAATTGCGAAGACCCCATGGCTAACCAACTCCAATATTCAAAATATATTTTCAGAATCGCTAAACTTCGTTGCTGTCGGGAGCCTCTGGGCGATGGCAATTGTATCTCTGGTTATTTTCTTGGGAAAGGTGCCCCATTCTCTAACGCTGTCCCTCGTTTTCTCAAATTTAGTTTTATCTCTCTATTTCCTATTTGCGGATGCGGGCTATGCTGGTCTATCAATTCCAACTTTCTATGCACATAAGGCAGCCGATATTGCCCTATGGGTGGGGCTAGCCTTATTTTTCAATGCTCTCTATTTGTCTGGAGTCCTCGGGAAAAAACTATATATCACTTTTCTGATCAATATCGCTATTGCTTGTCCGATCATCGCTCTAGGGAACACTCTCGATTTTGCGCAATTCGGAACATCGCTACCATTCGGCCTAGGACTGTGGGTTGACTTCTATTGTGGATTCAACCTAATCCGCAAATCCATGAAAGTAGGATTTAAGAAAGATAGTATCTTTACCTGCCTAAGTCTGGCCTTCTTCATTATAGTTTGTACCAATGATGTTTTGGTCGTAACGGGGGTGATCTACGGCTACATGATTCTCTCGGTAGGATGTGCCTTCGGCCTTTTATTCTTCCTCTTTTCAGTTAACGAGCAAATCACAATGGCTTATGAGGAGCGAGACTACCTCCGAAAAAACCTCGAAAGCGAGGTTGAGAGAAAGACATTGGAGCTAAGAACCAAGAGTGAAGACTTAGAAGTTGTGGTTTCCAAATTAAAAGTTACCCAAGCCGAACTTATCCAATCCGCAAAACTAGCCTCCCTTGGCACCCTCTCCGCTGGGATCGCTCACGAGATCAATAACTCTTTGAATTATGTCTATGGTTCCCTTCGCCCCATCGAAAAGATGGTAGGAGAGCTTCCCGATGATCCTAGGAAGGCCAAGCTGTTAACCCTCACCAAAATCATGCAAGAAGGCATGAAGCTGACGTTTGAAATTATTAAAAGTCTGAAAAATTTCACTGGACTCAATCAAGCGAAGGTCAACGACTTTGCGCTGAAAGATGTCGTGGACTCGGTACTCACGATTTTACGGAGCAAGCTCAAAGATCACTTTGTCGTGGAAGCCGAGGTAGACCCCGAGATTCGAATCTTTGGAAGCATGGTCGGCATGAACCAAGTGCTCATGAATCTCTTAAGCAATGCGATTGACGCGATGCCAGAAGGCGGAAAATTAAAAATTCGCGCTGAGAGTATGGGAACTGACGCCCTGATTTACGTCTCCGATACGGGAACCGGAATTCCTGAGAACATTCGAACCAAGCTCTTTGATCCCTTCTTTACGACTAAAGAAGTCGGCAGCGGAACAGGTCTCGGCCTGTATATTGTGAAGAAGGAAATCGACAGGCACCACGGGACGATTGAAGTGACTTCAGAAGTTGGTAAAGGCACTACCTTTACGATTCGACTTCCTCTTCGAGGGATGGAAACGATGGGGGTGGCTGCATGAACCCCATTATCGTTTACGTCGATGACGAACCGCACAATTTGACTGTCTTTGAAGCCTCCCTGCCTTCCGACTGGGAGATTAAGACTTTTAGTAATCCCCTGCAGGCGCTGGAAGCCTTAGAAAAACTGGCTCCGTGGGTTTTGATTAGCGATCAGAGGATGCCTGGCATTACTGGAGTAAAGTACTTAGAGCTCGCCAAGAAAATTCATCCCAATGCCGTTCGCATTATCGTCACCGGCTATTCCGACGAGGATCTGGTCGTGGACTCTGTGCGCAAGGCTCAGATCTTTGACTACATTAGAAAGCCTTGGGAGCCTGATGAGTTAGAAGCGAGTCTTAGGCGGGCCGTCGAATACTACCGCGCCAACGAAGAGGCTCGGGCCCTTCATCAAAGGCTAGTGGAGCGAGAAGCTCTCCTCGAAAAGCAAAACAAAGAGCTGGTACAACTCACAACCGAGATCAAAGAATCAAGCGCCCGCGAGACAGCACTTCGCAAAGAACTCGAATGCTGGGTTCCTCCGTTTCTGATGAATGCGCTCAAAAATCAAACCATGCAGTTTCCCACCAAAAAAGATTTGGTGGGAATTGCCTTTGATATCGTGGGAAGTGCCAGCCTGCATGGCGTTCACGTTAAAGGCCGGCCTATTCGAAGTTTCATCATCAATACATTCTCTGAAGCCGTCCTTCGCAACGGCGGGTGGAGAGAGTCACTTTCGGGAGATTCCGCTTACGCTCACTTTGGGCTGGGCGACGACGTTACCAATCCCGCGGAAGCAGCGTTAAGTGCCGCACGTGAGTTTCGAGAATCGCTGAGAAGTCTCAAAGAGGTACACGGGAACGAGGTCCACTGCGGCATCGCCCTTCATGTGGCAAGAGAAGCGGTCGTTGACATTCATCATGTGCAACTCACCCTTCCCCAAGGTGTGATCGTCCAAAAATCCTTCGATACCACTTCTCTGGATGTCGATTTACTGCATCGAATGGAAAAACTCGTTCACGAGCTTCCAGGCTCCAACATTATATTGTCGGGAGATTTCGTAAACGCTTTGAAGAAATCCCCCGGAGGGGCCATCTCCTTGGGCACGCATCTCTTTAAAGGGCAGAGTCGGCCGGTAGAATTGCATCTGATTCCCGCTTTTGGAGTAGACGGAACGCTTATCGATCAATTAAAGTCTCGCCTCCTTCCTCAAACCACAGACGCCAAAAAAGCCGCATAACGTCGTCGACTCATTCCTGCTTCGTCAGGTTTTTGTCAGGTTGCCTTATCTAAAAAGCCCCCTTATAGTTACCAACACTTTTAACTTCGTTACTGGGGAGACAAATAATGAAGCGAGTATCCTTTACTATGCTGGCCGTGGCAGTGACCACGTTTGCCATCACCACTTCAATGAATGCTTTTGGAACCTACGTCACCAACGCGATTGGGCTTTCAGCGACTTCAGTCGGCATGGGCGGCACTGGAGTGGCGTTCCCGATGACGGGAATGGACGCCATCTACAAAAATCCCTCTCTACTGGGATATACGACCACCCAGAGCGGACAGTGGGTTTTTGATGGCAACGTAGGAATGGTCTCCCAGAATCAGACCGCAAATCCCGGAAGCGGAGGCGTTAACAACGCTTCTAGTCCGTATTTCATTCCTGATGTATCGGCCACCTATCGATTAAACGAACGTCTGACCCTGGGGTTAGGAGTCCTTCCTTACGCCGGAGCCTCTTCGGACTACACGGCGATTGCGACAGTGCTCCAACCCAAACAAAGTCTTAGTCTTGTAAAATTTGCACCGGCCATCTCTTATTCGGGTGAACGTTTCAGCATTGGAGTTTCTCCCTACGTAACTTGGGGAAGATTTGCTCTAAATGATGCCGCCGAGCCCATGGGAGGCCCACAAACTACCCGATCTCCTTCCGGAGCCGTGGGATTAGGTGCTCAAATTGGCGCGAGCTTCCAGCCGGTCCCAGGAGTTACGATCGGCGGTAGCTATACGTCGGAATCTAGCTTCACCTATAACAATCTTATCTGTATCGATTGCTTAAACTTCCCCCCACCTGGCGCCGTCACCTTGAATAACGTCAATATCCAACAGCCCGATGAAATTGCTTTCGGAGTCGCGGTGACCCCTGTGGCAAACTTAGATCTGACTTTCGATTACCGAAGTATCAGATGGGGACATGCGGACGGCTATAATCAGTTTGCTTTCCAGTCGCAAAGCGTGTTCTCGCTTGGCGGTCAGTACCATCTAAAGGCGTGGGCGTTCCGTGGTGGATTTAGCTACGCGACGAATCCTTTGAACAGTACAACGGGTGATGCAGGTAGCGTTCCTTTCCAAGGTCGCCAAATTTCGGCGCAAGCTCAGGACATCTTGGATGTCTTTGCTTTCCCGGGGATCACCACGACTCACATTACTCTGGGAGCGGGATACAAATTCAGCGAGAAGTTCAGTCTCGATGCCGCGGGCTACTACTGCCCCAGCACAAGCTTGAGTCGCAGTGGAAACGATGGTCTCGGCAATCCTTATACGTTTACGACGTCGGTTACCCAGTATGCGCTTAGTCTGGGTGCCACGTACCGTTTGTAATCGTCTTGTACTCTTAATTTAATAAGGGAAGCCAGATTCTGGCTTCCCTTTTATTTATTGGCCTTTAATCTTGCGATCCCTAAGAATAAGAGCCCAAGACCCGCAGAAGGAAAGAGGGCGTTGGCAACGTCCGATGAAAGATTAAGGTGTCGAACGAAAATCGCGTAGGAGTAAATGGTAAATAGCGCAAAGCCCAGAGTGGCTAGTGCGATATTCCACTTTCTTTCTTCTCGCGTTGCCAACTGAACCAATGGCTTACATCGAAAGCAGAGCGGAATGGCTAATTCTCCCTCGACTTTCAGGCAACTTTCGCAAAAAGGTTTAGAGCATTCTTTGCAAAATCCTCGAGATTCTTTGTCCTTGTGAACATAGCATTTCATAAAGAACCCTTCGGTGGTGTCGGTTCAATAAATGGCTTTTGAATCCGAAAACGTTTCCAATTACTAAATCTGCGAAAGTGAATCGCAAGCCCCATTAGGCAAAAACAAAAAATGAGTGAAAAACCACATAACATCGCGCCACCGTCCGGCTGCGAATAGATAAGCCAAAACAATAAGGGCAGACCAAGTCCGACCACTATAAGAAGCGGACTTACTACCACTTCTGCTCTACGAATGGCCGTTAGTGTTAATTCATAGCAACTCTTGCAATAAGCCTTCTCCGTTTCTCCGACGAGAATAAGGCATTGCCCATCATACGGTTTTTGACATGATTTGCAGATAGCTTCGCTCGGAAGTTCCGTGTGCGTCCAACAATTCATAGCTAAGTTCCTCCGGGATAATGATGAACCGGTTTATCCAAAGATTGCTTCACCGCCGCATAGGTAACCACAGCGACCCCCGCGGTAGCGAGAGCTGCAGCACTTACCGGAAGGGTAACTACGATGAGTATAGCCGCCATCACTCCGGTTGCCACCACTACTATGAGGAGTTGCGGGTTTGATTGATAGGAATTAGTAAGGCTGCGCGCTGGGCTGATAGCAGGGGCCGCCGAATTCCCGAGATTGTCCCCCGCTATCGTTACCGCCCAACCGAAAGTTCCTTCAATTTCAAGCTCTCGAAAGGTTCCCTTCACTGGTGTCGGCTCACATGAGAATTTAAGAGTCCCCACCCCAACTTCCAATTTGTGTGTTTGTGTCATGCCATACTTCGTTTTCAAGGTCATCGAAAGCCCACATTTAAGTTCGAGAGTCCGTTTTGCGGGATCAAACTCCAGCTTTGCTTCCCTCGCTAAATCAAACATCGCAAAACGTGCTTCCTCTTTCGCTGTGAACTCCAATTTTTCAAAGTCTGAAATAGCAAAGTGGCTAACCGTTCCTTTCTTTCGAAATTTAAGATTCCCCTTAAGTTCAAGCCTTGCCCGGTACGGCCCCAAAAGAAAATGAACTTGCGGAACCGATGAGAGGCTAATCGAAACTTCAGGAAACTCCATGGCGATCGCAGACGCATAAGGAATGAAACGGCTGGGGGGTGGTGACGGACTAATCGGAGATGGCTTAGCAACCGGCGCCGGCTTATTCTCCAGCAACGTAGGCAATAAGAGTCGCTGGCCCACAAGAATGAGATTGGGGTTTCTAAGGCTATTCGCTCGGGCGAGTTCACTCCACACATTCGCGTCTCCGTAATAGATTTGGGCGATATCTCCTAGAGTATCGCCCGATCGAACCGTGTGGGAAGTCTGATTGGGCCGATTACGACGCATGGTGAACTATTGTGCATCTTAGGTGCCAAGGCTGCTCGAAAAGGGAAATTATAAACCTCGAGAATGGTTGGCTTTCTCTGAGACGAACTAGTAGCGGATTTAATTGCATTGATTCAATTTTGAGACAGTCTTAGCGATGAGACGGCGGGTTGCGCTTACCCACAACGAGCTGTCCGCAAGCATAGGACTTATTGAGAAAGTCCGTGCTAAAATTCGCTCGGAAATCGCCGGGGCCCGGCACGACTTTAAAACCGTAGCTGAGAAGGTCAAGCGGCTACGAGGAGAGGTGAACGCCTTAGGCCGCTCGATTGGCAACCAGAGTGGAAAGGGCCAGTATCAGTTTGCGCTCATCACGCAAATGGTAACAATCGTTGGGACGTTTCACGATAATCCCCTGTTGAATCATTTGATCCAAACAAGAAGTTATCTGTTCTCGAGTGAGGGGCGAGAGATAGTGCAAATCATCGATCGTAAATGAGACAAATCGAGAACCGGAACCTTCTAGTCCCGGGCAACGGTAGAAATACAAAATACAGTGGATGATCTTTTCCAGATCGTCGGGGGAACGCAATACTCGAATCATCTGGTACGTTCGATCGAGTCGCTGGGCCGCTAACTGAAACATTTTGGTCATGAAGTCAGGAATGACACTTTGGATGACGGCAACGTCCGCAAGCTCCACTTCGAGAGCCGTCGTCTGTATAAGCGCTTGAGCGGAAAACATGCGCTGATGGGCACTGCCGGGAAGCATCGCTTTTTCACCGAAGAATTGTCCGGGCCCAAAAGTTCCAATCAGGTGAGACTCACCTTGAGACTCGTCATAGAGCTGGGCGATTCCATCCAAAATGACGTACATCGAATTTCCGGCTTGCCCCTGACGAAAGAGATAGGCCCCCGCATCGATTTCGCGGACAAAAGGCTTAATCACCGGATTGAGTAAATAGTCTTTTAGGAACACAATCCCCCCTACGCCTTATCGGTAAATCACAAGATTGCTTTAGGAGATGCCAAATCCAAGATCAACTGATCCTATTGTCGGGCTTAACCGGCGCCTCCTATTGCGGCGCGTCTCTTCGTGACATAAGCTCTCTCTCTCCCAAAAGTATATGGTAAACTAAAGAGTCAAAGGACCCTCACTTGCATTCCCTCTCCTATCTCGTTCAGTTCTTCATAGGCCCGCTGAACTGGAGCCTATTTGCTCTAGGTGCTGCTGCATTCGCCCTTCACCGTGGATGCTGGGATATCGCCAAAAGATGGCTGGCAGTTTCCGCATTTATTTTGCTATTTAGCTCGATCGCGATCGTTCCGTACGAACTGGTAGGGCATTTAGAGCAAATCTACCCTTCTCGACCCATCGAAGAGTATCCGCACGCCGATGCTATTTTGGTATTGGGCGGTAGCGCTTCTGTGGTTCAAGGGCCAAGACATGAATCGGAAGAGATGGGCGACAGCCGACTTTTACCCGCAGCGCGATTGTTTAAATT
This sequence comes from uncultured delta proteobacterium, assembly GCA_963778115.1. Taxonomy (GTDB): domain Bacteria; phylum Bdellovibrionota; class FAC87; order UBA2466; family UBA2466; genus JBBQIT01. Next base: position 161,540 of record CAVZSV010000006.1, on the reverse strand, counting down.
AGGAAAAGCAAACCTCATTGTGGTTTCCGGAGGTTCTCCTTATCACGATCAGAAAGGCCGGCTGCACACGGAAGCTGACGACGAAAAGCAGATTCTAATCGATATGGGCATTCCGAAAGATGCCATCCTAACCGAAACCGACTCAGGCAATACCCTCCAGGATGTCTCTTTCTCGGCAAAACTCATGGAAGCCCGACAGATCCATTCCGTACTTCTTGTGACAAGCGCCTACCATATGGCACGCACCATGAAAGCAGCCAAAAGAACGCCACTCACTTACATCCCTGTTCCCACCGGCCACCAAGTTACTTTTGCTCCGATTGGATTTCGAAGCTTTCTACCTGAAGCGGGAGCCATCGCCGCTACCACACTCGCCATTCGCGAATTCGTGGGAATTTGGATTAGCGATCTAAGAGATGTTTCATAATAGAAGGTAGTGAAGAAACGTCTGAGATAGCGAAAGAATGATCGCCCCAAAAATCGCCGATAACCAGCCGTCGATCTTGAAACCCTCCAATACCGCAGCGCACAACTTAAGAACGATCCCATTCACCACAAAGGTAAATAATCCTAGTGTGATTAGGTTTAACGGCAGGGTTATTACCATCAAGAACGGCCAAATAAGCACGTTAGCAATTCCAATGACGATCGCGGCTATTAGGGCAGCCGAGAAATCTCTCACCTTGAATCCAGGAACCACGTAGGCCGTAATCATAAGAGCCAAAGCGGCCACTACCCACCGAATAAGATAATAAACCAAGTGCATAGAAGACTCCTTGGGAGCGATTATTGAGCTTCTGTTATATGACTTTTAGGCCTTCCCGGCAACGCCCTCGGCGCAAGTCTCGGGTGGCGGAGATTCCAACCACTTTAAAACATCTCTATGGTTGGAATAGACTCGGATTTCGTTATTGCCCTCCAAATCGCAATTGTAGGTGTCCTCTAGCAACGTCGCATGAAGGGCGGGAATCTTCAGTGCTAAATTACCCACTGTGGCTATGAGTTGATGATTTCGATAGGGGGGTACAGCGGCAAAAGCTTGGAGACATAGCGAGCGAAGATCGGACCGATTTAACGTATCAGGCTCGACGATGGAATCCTCCAGAATAAGCGCTAAGGATCGGGCGACGGGCTCCTCGCCCTTGATGAACCCCTCAAGGAGCTTCAAATACTCCAACCCCCGCTCGGACATTTCAGAGTCCGTTTTCTTTTTCTTACCAGATTTTTTCGGCTTATCCGCTTGGAGTGATCCAGAAACTTGTTGGTTTGCCCATTCCAATACTTTTTGGGTTCTAACCCTTTCTCTTTCCGAAATGGGCTTTAGTTCCCTCGTTCGCTTGATGGGAAATTCAAACCCTTGAAGCCGTGCTGCGACCGCCACCGCGCCTAGGAATTTCGGATCGCTCACGACTCGCCAAATCTCAAATTGTTCGGCAAGAATTTCGAGTTTCTCGCGACGCGAAGCTTGTTCTCCCAACGGAGCTAAGACTTCACCATTGGACATTCTTTGAAAAGGGCCGAACAGGCCGTGCCACCCCGGAGTGTAAGTGAAGTCGGAGAGGTTACAAAAGTAAGGAAACTCAAAACCATTCTCGCTGGCACTATTGATCTGTCGCGTCGCATAGTCCTGCCAATCGAAGGTGGAGCTGGTCATATCGGGAAAAGCCGAAGTTCCTCCCACCGATATAAAATTAAGGAAGCGAACTAGCTTTCTGGGATCGTTACCGAGCCTTGCATACTCCTTATAACCTGCTTGGATGACCCTGACACTTTGGCTAGCTCCTCCACCCACTCCGTAGTACCGACTAAAACTTGTCGTATCGACGATGACTTGAGGAAAGCCTTCTTCGATTTGAGACACATCGATTCCCGCTGTTTTTAGAAATTGATACGTAAGTCCTTCTTCGACATGGAAGGAAGGGTTACTGGCATTCAACCGTCTCACCCGATTCGCCTGGCCGATAGACAGATAAAAGGCGTCCAAGACGTCGCTCACAAAAAAAGCATCGCGCCCCAACCCATAATAGGTAGCGCCGGCAAAAGCCTTCTCAAAAGCGGCGATAGCTTTGGGAAAGGTATCCTGCTGACGAAGCGAATTGATTCGAAAGCTCTGACGAGAAGAGGGAACAAAAGGATTGGTGGGGTAGTGTCTGGATAGGGAGGCTATCCGCAGCATGACCGGCCGCGTCCGTTGCTCCAATAATTTCTCTACATCCAAATTGAAAGCCGCAAAGGCGCCCGAGCCGTTTATGGCAAAGGCCATCACAAAATACAGCAGTCCCAATTTTCGAAACACGTTCATCCCCCCCCCCAAAAAAAGAAAAATTTTCCCCTGTTAGCCGCCGTTTTCCCTCGTTATCAAGCTCGTTATCTCTTTGGCGTCCCCTATTATCGAAATGCGAGAACTGACTTCCGTCGGCAGCACCTGCTTGGTCAGCCAATCTACCATCGGTCCATAAAAAGATCGGCTTAAGAAGATGAACTTGTGGTTTCGACTGGAGTTTGCCTGAACTTCAAGCAGGGCGGCTGCCAATTCTTGTAATGTTCCCGTGGAGCCCGGTCCGACCAAAATGAGGTTCTGTCGATACAAAAGACAGTGGATGCGCACATCGTAACTGCGTGTGCCCAACGTTTGCGTGTGCCATTGCGTGGGAACCTCTTGCTCGCGTGAGAGACGAGACAGTCCTAGAAAGGGAATTCCAATAGAGATAGCTCCCGCTCGCCACGCCGCCTCGTTGGCAACTCCCATATACCCTCCGCTTCCGCCCGTGGTGACGGGTATTCCCAAGCTCGCCACTGCGCTTACCGAGTCATAAACGAGCTGTCTAAACTCTTCGTGATTGGCCGACCAGCCAATAAATACCGTGCGAAAATCTTGGGGAGGTAAAGGGCCCAAACCATCGATTCGGTTTTCCAACGCCAATTGCAAGTCGGCGTGCTGAATTAGCTCCACGATCTCGGTATTGTCTAACATTGAGACCAAGGCCATCGGATCAAAGGTGGCCACCTTACCGTCCAACGCAATAGGTTTGTCTCGCTTCAGGAAATCGGTAATTTCGGTAATCGGTTTCTCAGGAAGTCGAAGGCCAAGTACCCGCTCTTTCTTTTCTTCTTCTGCTTCCTTTTTTGGCTTCTTAAGAGGCTTCCAACGCTTGGTGGGATCAAAGACCAGGTGTGCGCCACCATCTATAAGAAGCGCCGCCCCCACCGTCGAGCGCGGAGTCACTATGACAGTGTCAGAGAGGGAAAAAAGGCGGAGCCTAATAAAAGAATTATTCACGTAGAGCACAGGGCCATCGCAAGAGCGAGGGTATAGCGCTGCGGATATTCCCAGCCTTTGATTCGGGGGCGCTATTGCTTCTATCCAACCGGCAGAAAGAGCATCCGCGTCGTAGACTATGGTGTGCCCTTGAATCAAAAGATTTCGTAAAAAGTTTTGGTAATCGTTAAATAGATGTGCCGGAACGTCTCGGAAATTATTGGCGACGGCAAAGGTGACAAGATTTCTATGGCGGCGAAATTCGCGCAACCAGTGAAGCGATATCGCATCTTCAAAGGCATCGCGCCAGCGTTCATGCAAAGAAAGATTTCTTATCGCCCCCACCAGCGATTCTTTTTTTCTCGGTGGGATGGGAGAACCAATCCACCCATTGGTGTGAACGAACTTCCTTGTCACACCGAGTCATACCGTCGATAGCCAAAGCTTCGCCTGGAAAAAGCAGGACAATAAAAACACTAATTGTAGTGAATAAGAAAAACAGACCCCGCAACATTTCCCCGTGTCCCCCAACGAATCCCATTTGAAAACACTAGGGCACCACAGAAGACTCATCGAGTCAATCGAAGTAACGCGATGAGCAAACAGTTATGCCGCGATGTATCTAATATTTTTCAAAAAAAACGCACTATGACAGCACACTGTGTTGACACGAAGTGATGAGGTTCCTATCATCGCGGGAGTTCACATGGGTTAGAAAAATTTGGGGGGTTTTCATGGGAAGGGATTTTCTCAGGGGGAGATTTCTATCTTTTCTATGTTTGGGTATCGGGGGAATGGGGGTTCTTCTCTGTACTCAAGTAATGGGAAAGGCACAGGGGAAGACACTGGTGTTGGGAGTACGGGGAAATGAAAATTGGGTGCAAGCTCACGCCGAGTTAGGCCAAGATCGCCTTTGGCTTCGCTCCGACACCAAAGAGTTCGATAACGGAAATACTTTCGTCCGTCTTCAACAGTCCACGATGGATCAAGATGTGGAGATCTGGATTCCAGATGCTTTAACGCCCGATCAATTAATGGAAGCACTCATCAAAATTAGAATCGCACGCAGCGAGGGTGCGCACTCCGTCACTGTCCGATCGCAGGCGCATCCTTCTTCCATTCGGGTGAGTTCCAGCGAAAATTGGATGAAGCGATCTCAGCTCACTTCCTACTTTCAGGCGGCCGGAGCGCAGTATTACAGCTACTCGATAGGAATTCGCGAGAAGCTCAATTTTAGTCCGCGAAGGGACGGTAAAGATCATTACATCGAGCCCGCGCGAGAGACCCACTACCTGATGGGAGAACTCCACCCGCAATTACGCGATGAGCTATCCGCCATCTGGAAAATGCCCATAGCCACCTTTGGAGAAAAAACACCAATAGGAAGTGTCATCTATCTCGTGGCCCCTTCCGTCGTGCCGGTGAATGAAAGTTTCTTTCGGGTGCTTTCGGAAATTCAGTTTTTAAAGAGTCGCGGCAATCGAGTGGTGTTAATCACTCCTTACTTACCGTACGCGCGCTCTGATAAGAAGGATCAACCAGGTGTTGCCATCACGGGTCGCCTCATTGCCGATCTTATTGAAGTAGCAGGCACCGATCGTATTGCCTTTGTCAGAGCGCACGCGCCTCAATCCGAGGGATTCTTTAGTATCCCAACCATCCATGTCGATGGCAGAAAAACGATCTGCGACTTCTTGCGAGCCAATGGTGTGCAATTGATCGTCTCTCCCGACGCCGGATTCCAGAAGGACGCCGATCGTTTAGCTGAAATTTTAGGAGTTCCCGTGGAAGTGATCAATAAATCACGCGACGTTACTTCAGGAGAGGCTTCGATTCACACCAGTGAATTGGGTGTCGAAGAGGATCTTCCCCTTAAAGGATTGACGGTTGCCGTGACCGACGACGAAACCTCCTCGGGCAAGACACTGGGGATGGCCGCGACGCATCTAAAATCTCGAGGTGCTGCTCGAGTCATCGGAATCGTGACCCATTTGAACGGGAATGCGCAAAAGGCACTGGAAGCTTCTGATCTCGATATGCTGGTCGTGACCGATTCAAATCCCGTGGGTATCGCGCCGTCAGAAAAATTTCGCGTCATCTCCTTAGGAAAAGAGTTGGCTGAAGCCATAAGAACGCGTTCGTGTTCCGACCAGATAACTGACGTCGCACGAGAGCAGAGGGGTTAGCATGAAAACAGTTCCGCGACGGTCCAGGTTTGGTCTTGAAAAGGCTCAGTCAGCGGGAATAATCGGCATGGCACTGGTTGCGTTTTACTCAGCCTCACTCTCTGCCGCCGCTAAGAAACCTGAGCGGGACTGTGCATGGAGTATTCTCTCGTGGGTCGGACAGGTTCTGGGGGTTCCCAAAAATCAAAACCAGGCAAAAAAGACTGAGCCTGTTCAAGAAGACGAGTTCACAAAGTCGGAGGTCGGGGACGCTAATGATGGTGAGCTCCAAGACGACAATTACCTTAGGGAGAAGCCGGCCGCGGTCCTCCCGTCGAGTTGGAGCGCCCCCTTTCCCGATCCGCCCGCGCTGACGGATGCTGTCGGCCCCACAAAAAAAGGGAAGGAAAAAAAGGAAAAGCCAAAGAAGAAAGATGACAAACCAAGTCTATTCTCTTCTCCTAGTGATACTGAGGAAAAGGCGGCGAAGATGAGAACTCTTCTTTCGACTCCTTCACGACAAGCCGATGCTCTACGAGATTTTTTAAACTTCTCTAGAGTAAAAAGCATCGTTCGCAATCACGCCAGCGTCTCTGTTTTGTTTGGAGATCCTCAGAATCGACTGAATCTCAAAGATTTGGCGTTCTCCGAACAGTACGCCCAGTTCATTAGAAGACTAATAGACGCCAAAGTGGTCATCCTTTATGACGCGGATTCCAGGGCAGCGGAGTCTATCCGAGCACTCGTGGGAGATCAGGGAATTGGAATTTCGGCAGTTGCCGATCCTCCTACGGGGACCGTGACCGTTCAAAATCCTTATCTACGGTTGAAGCTATTTGAAGCTCCGGATCGAGTGGTCATGAGTCCGCGATCCATAATCGGAGCGGGTCTCATATTGAGTTCCGAAAAACACGTTACCGTATTGGGCCAATCCGACTCGTTCGTTCTTAGGCCCGCGGCCTGGAAAGACAGTATCCCTCGCCATTTGGGCTTACGCTTTTCAAGTTCACCAAGCCTTTTGACGAGGCCCTCCGACTTTGTGGTTCCTACTTACTATAAGTGGACGGGCGCTAAGTTCGACCTCTCTCTGGAAAAAACGATATCCTCACTCTTCGCTTCGGACTTCGACGATATTTTCTCGGCCGCAGCCCTTTTGGCCGAGGGAGAGCGAGCCATGAATGAACTTCCCGGCGGAGCTGTCATCCTTGGATCTTCCACAAACGACCCCGACTACACGGATCTGGTTTATCAATCGGGCAGAAAGCTTGGAGCACGTGGAATCCCTATTAGTACGGGTGGTTCGGGAGGTTACATGCTTGTGGCCAATACGGCCGCTTATGACAGCGGAACGCATTCTATCGGTATCCCGCTCACCGGCAGATTCCAGCTCGACTCCGAAAAAATTGTCGGGTCAAAAACGCAGACGCTAACCGTGGGGTCCGACAGTTACCATAGCCGCATTCCTTTGCTCTTACATCACCGAGAGATCATCGTCTTTGCTCCCGGCGGAAGTGGCACCATCAGAGAAATGGCGACTGCACTCGTTGCCATGGCGAGGTCAAAGGGAGAGGAAGAGAACCCACCGGAACTGGTATTTCTTAGCAGCCAATACTACGGTCCCCTTGTCGAACAGCTTCGACGAGCCTTGCCGGAACCTCTAAGAGGTTTGGTTCATTTGGTAGATACGGCTGATGATTGGGATCCGCTCTTGGATAACATCGAAGCTCGCTTAGGGAGCCGCATTGGAAACCTAAGAATGGCCCAAGCTCCGGTACCTAGAAATGATCGAACCGCTTTTCCCAAGCCCGTTTATGAGCCAAGCCGTTATGATGACAGGGATAGAGACTGGCTCTGGTAAGGACTCCCTTTGGGGCGTAGATAAGCCACTAACGTAAAGCACGTTGACGCCAAGGCAAAAAATCACTAATAACATCGTCACTTATGATGATAAGCCGGTTACTTTTAGTGGTAGTAATCCCTTTGCTTTCTTCCATCGGATTCTCCGGGGAACCGCAGGGCCCCCCCGATTCTACGAATGACTTCTCTAACGAGGTCCTCGCAGACAATTATCCTATCCAAAAAGAAGCGTTCCTCAAATGCGGAGTCTATCTTCAGATCCGCTACCGCGTGTTCTCGCCTCCCCTCAACAGCACCACCAAAGCCGATATTCTGTTTTTACACGGCTATGGAGATCGTTCCGATAACCACAAAGCCATCTTTGCCGGGTGGGTCGAAGCAGGCTATCGAGTTATCGCCTTCGATTATCCGCAACACGGAGAGAGTTACGGGATAGATCGGCTCGATTGGTTTCCTTTCCGGCGCCTGGCTAAGCTGGCACTTAGGATCGAAGGCGTCACTCGCGAAGAAAAGGATCGACCCCTATTGCTAGCAGGATGGTCCACGGGAGCGCTATTGGCGGTGAGAATGGTCCAAGGGCAGTTGGATCATAGTTTTCCTAAAATGGAGCGAGAGCCCAAAGCAGTGGTTTTGCTAAGTCCCGCGATCTCGACTCCCTTTCTCATCGGCGATTATGGAATTATCACCGAAGCGACGCTGGTGGAGAACCATCGGGATCGAACTCCCTACGTAACTGCCCCAAGTCCAAGAAGCCCTTTTCTGACGCCGCTATTTGCCGTCTACCTCAAATATAATGGTTGGAGAGCCCGAGGGAGTTCGTCCCAATTAGAAGTTCCAGGACAAGTCCTTTTGGGCACACAGTATTACGACCGGTATATCAACGTAGGTGCGGTGAAAAGGTGGGTAACGTCGGAGCCAAAACCTTTTCTTACCTACCGATTGCAGGAGTTCGGTGCGGCTCACGATTTAGACAACGATCGTCTCGCTGGCCCCGGTGTTCTGGGAGCCACTTTAAACTTCATGAATGGAGTTCTGGCCGCTACTACTCCTAATAACCCTGTTCGCCCGGGTTATTGACCCCGAGAATCATTTTCTGTATAAACCCTCTCTCACTGGAGGTAATCGTTTGAAAAAGTTAGGTTTACTCGTGTTTAGCCTTTTTTTGTGCCTGGTGACTGTTGGCCAAGCCGAACCGACTAAAGAGACACTTGGAATTACGCTGACCGATCTCAACATCAAACCCAGTCCTCGCTATAACGATTCGGAGTCCATCGAATTACAAATCACTGGCCCTAAAGGCGTCCTCTGGAAGTCAGATAGCCACGTGACCATTGTGATCGGAAAAACTCAGAGCGTAGCGGAGGCCGGTAAACCATTCCGCAATCTCTCCCATCCTCAACTTTTTGAGTCATTCGATACCAATGAAGCAGAGATAGAGCTTACTGCTGAGACCAATGGGCTATTTAAGTGGCAGCGTTTAACCATTGGGGCTAAAGGAAAAATCTCGCGTGACCAACTCCGTTGGAGAACCCTAAGTGAGCCTCTTCGCGGAGAAACTGCCGACCAACTATTTAATGAACAGGCCGATGTGGTTATCGAGAGCGCAGATATTACCGCAACACTCTCCTTTTTCAGGCAAAAACCCTCCGCGGCTAAACTAGTCACCCAGAAAATGCAGGATCTGCAGTCAGCTATCTTTTCTCTTCAAAATAGTAATATCAATAGCGACGAAAAAGCAGCCCTTCTCGAAGAGCTAGAACCGACCCGTGTTTCACTGGAGAAGGTTAGGACCGTTTTGAGATAGTCCAAAGCGCGATGCGATCAATGTCGCGCACGATTCTCCGGCCTCAAGAATCTGTTTTAGCTGCAAATAGGTCTTGTGTCCCGGATGGCCTATAATCCAATCGTCGAATCGCATCATGTCGCCAAAGGCATTAGCCTCCTCGGCGAAGTCTTTAACCTCATTGACTAAGGAGAATGAAAGCGACGCGTCCGCAAAGACCTCTCTGATGACGGCCCGTAAGTCCTGCCCTCTAAGCCTAAGCCCTTTTCTGCCTTTTCTGGCCGCTCTAAAGACCTCTAGTCCCAGGCGGTTCGCATCGTAGACTCCTCGTTGAGATCGGTACCAATTGAGCAAGGTCGTTCCATTTTCCGTCAGATCCATGGGAGATGGCGAATTTTTCTCCGGCTTGGGCATCGCAGTAACGAGCTGACGCAGCTCCACCCCGCGATCGAATGCCGTTGCCGCTAAATGCGTTTCATTGGTCTGCATCTCTCGAAAAAGATCCTTAAGTGCATCCGGAATCTGCTCACCCCAAGACACAGGCTCGAGCTGCGAGGATGCGGGACGCTGCAAAGGAAATTCATATTCGATTTTTTTTGCTTCTTGAATCACCTGCTGAAGAAATTTTACCGAGGAGCCCGCGCGATGCAGTTTGGCCTGTTGATACAAAATCGCATCTCGAATTGGGGGCTGGCTGAGGGTGCCCGGTGTTGTTTCTATCCTCCCATTTTCGACGGATTGAAAAGGCCCAAACGGCCCGTGCCATGCAAACGTAAAATGTTCGTATCCTGATTCATTAAATAGCGGTATAGGTTCCGGAAAGACCAAGATCTGATGTTGATCAAAGAAATCCGCCCGATGGCCCGCAGAATAAATTGCTTCTTGCTCGCGAAGAAACGCTTCCGCAAACGTCACCGGATGGTCAGCCCCGCTAAAAGTGCTTACTCGAAGACCAAAAATATTTACTTTTCTTAACAAAGCAGCAGGATTGAAACCTCTAGCTTGGTAATGAGAATAAACAGTCGCAACCATCTGTCGTGCTTGCCTTCCGTAACCTTGAGAGATCGTGTCTACTAAAATAAAAGGATGGGCGGTTCTTATTTCATCCAAGGCAAGCCCATGATCTGCCAGATACCTCATTAACAGATCATCGGAAACGCCATTCTGAAAAGTGGGCTTGCTGACACCGATTCTCACCACACGATCTTCTTGTCCCAACGACAGGTAGAAAGCTTCGACGATATCCCCGATCAATTGGGAATCCCGACCCACGAAAGCCCAGGTGGCTCCAGGAAACGTTTTTTCCATCGCTGCAATAAGCACAGGAGCGCCGTCTATCAACCGATTCACATAAGGCTCGAAGGATTCATTTCTCGGATTTAATAATTGCGAAGGATGGGCTTGCCCCGCACGCGTCATCATTTGAGCGTACATTGGATGCGACGGATTCAAATTTCGCATCATCGCGGGAGGAACGTTCGCGGACCTTTGGGCATGGAATCTCTCGATGGCTTCAACGCTCTCACCGATAACTTTCATCGTGGGTCTCGTGTGAGACGCCAATAGTTCGGCATAGTTTGCGGCAAAGGAGACAACTTGCCCTAAGGAAAGGACAAGCCCTATCACCCATACGTGTTTTCGCATCCTCATTTTTTCCCCCAACCCCTTGTCTTAGGTAACACTCATTGGCTACTCGGCTCCTTGCCCCTCAGCCAAGATGATGTTGTGGCATTTCAACCCCTCTTCAAAATATTTGAAGACCGCCCCCACTTGGGCAGCATCATTGCGTTTGCTTTGCGTAAAAACGCCGCGGTGAAGATTCAGTAGCTCTCTAAATTGGCTATTTTCGACGTAGAGCTCGTGCAGCTTTTGCAGGAGAGTATCGTCGGGAACCGACATCTTGCCCATGGCTCGCGCGATAAGACGCCTTAGATCTCTTTCTCCGATCTTTTCACTAGCGCGGGCTTTGAAGAGATTACGGATAAAAAGTAAGCACAGAGCGTTTTTTGGCTTCGCCATCATCGCGGAGTCCAGCCAAGCTAAATATTTTTTTCCGTTATCCGAAAGATAATTGGTCTGTTCCCCTTTGGCGGGCAGTTCGTCGGCCAATGCCTCCAAAGAGGTCCTGAGGCTCTCTAGGTAAAGACGTTCTCTTTCTTCGGCTGAAATTGAAGGTATCCTTTCGGAACGCGTCAGGGGGAACTCGTAGCCAAGCTTGAGGGCTTGTTGTTTCACCTTTTCTAGGAACAAAGGATCTTCCATGATCTGAATGGTTTGAATTAACATGGCTAAGATAGAAGCGCGGGCCGCTTCCTTCGCTATGGGTCCGGGAGTTCCATTAAGTTGACCATTAGCATCGAGATAGAGAAGACCAAAGGGATCGTGCCACTCCGACCCATACATGAAGCCTCGCGCCCCGGGCATGGACAGAATGCTTTGAAACATTCCGCCGCCTCTTGCTTCCTGTTCCTGCTGCTGCTGGAAACGAAGAATGTCGGTTTGATCGGGATCGACTCCCCCTTGTGTTGTCATGAGATTAAATTTGGTAATGAGATCCTCGGCCCGCTTCCCCATTTGGCGCCACTTTAGAAAAACCTCTCTCACGATCCGAGTCGACTGGCTGATTCTCTGAGGATGGTGGCTAAATGAAGTGTTATCGAAGAGGATAAAGGGCGGACGCGAATCAATATTGACCAAATCCAAGCCTTGATGCTCTAGCATCTGGACCAGTTGCCCCGCGCTGGCCGAGTTCACCGTGGACGTACTCGCATTGATTCGCACTACCCGATTTTGCTGACCTAAAGACTGATAAAAGGCATCTAGCAAATCCGACAGGTTAAACGAGTCACGCCCCAAGGCGGCCCAAGTGGCCCCTGGATAGCACTGCTCCATGACGGCGATGACTCTGGGCAAATCAGACCAGATGTTTTGATTCGCCGTGGCCGCGGCACTTTGAGCCGCCGCTAGTGCCTGCGCATCGGTCGCAACGGAGCTCCCCGTCCACATGATGGGTTGTGCGCCAAACGCCTTTTTAATCTCGGTAATCGTGGGCCGAAGATGTTGCCCCAGCAACCTTCGCTCGGTGGCCAGATCCGCTCTTGCGACCACAGCCCAAGTGACAAGCAGGGCACACACGTACCCCCATTGGTTTCGAAATCCCCCCATGACTTATCCCCTTCCCTTTTTCGTTCCCATGGCAGCGGCCTTACCCCTAAGGACGCTGCGTATTTGCTTCGGCTACGACGTGGCTGCCACAATCAACCACGGTGTCTGGATCTTCGGACGACATCAGGACGTTTGAAACGGCTTGTCTTAGCAATTTGTCCACGTCGGAATCAGCCATTCGATAATTTCCGATGGCGACTCGAAATTCATCACCCGTGACGGAGCCATTGGCGATCAATAATTTCACCGTTGATTCCGTCTGAGCTCGGACATTCCCCTCCAATAGCACTTGGCGAGCCACATTCATTCCTTCTTTGACAATGCTTCTCGACACCCGCATCAACCGAGTCCGGGCTTGCGGATCTAGTTTCGAAGGATCCGGATGGCCCTTCTCGTCAGGCGGAATAAATTCCAGTCCGTCGATGAGACCGAATTCCACCACGGCTCGATAAGCTAATGAATTTATTTTGTCGCGATCAGATTTCCAGCCCGCATCACGACTCTCTCGTCCGGCCACTCGTTGAGCTTCGGTTCCAGCACCGGCGACAGCGATGATTCTAAGAATATGTAGGAGGTCATTATCTCCCTTAAGATCCTCATCTCGGTAGGACGCATAACCGCCATAGTTACCCGCAGCTTCGATAGTCAAATAGCGTAAGCTTCCTGTCGGAAGTCCTAGCTGCTCATTGACGAGCGCGTGTCCCGCTTCGTGAACCGCCGTCTGCATCGCTTCACTGGTTAAGGTGATTCGAGGGGAAGAGGTCGGATCCACGATCTTACTCGTGGATAATTGCGTGACACCTCCGGAAGCATCCGATAGGGCAGCTTGCAAGACTAATTTAGCCTTTGGTTTTACTTTCTTTTCCACCGCCCAAGATCGGTCGGGGAAGTTAAGTTCGACGTCCACTCGTAATCTGCGGTCTTTTGCCGCTTGTACCGCTTGGTAGTTAGCCAATATGAAATCCCCGATAAAAGCAGTGAGTTCGATTTTGGTGAATCGCTCCGTTCCCCGAGCTCCATCGCCCAGCGGAAAGAAGGATCGAGAAATCTTTTCCTCAAATCCGTCGGCAAACTCTATCTTCACTCCATGGGCTTCTTCGAGCTGCTTGGTTACACGCTCTAAGAACTTGGAAATGACGCGTCCCCTAACCTTTCCGCCCAAAGGACGCATCAAGACTAGAGCGTCCATTCGATTCACGAAAGCTTCGGGAATGTGAGACTCTCTTAGTATCCCTTTGATCGACTCCCGACTTTGGTATTTTTCCCAGACAGCTCCGCGCAAGTCGTCATTGGGCAGCTTTTCAAACAGCTGCTCGCCGTCATTCCCAGTCAGGATGAAGGTAAAGTTAGCTAAATCGTAGGTCTTTCCATGAGCATTGGTCCATTTCCCCTCACCGAAGATTTCATACATCCGTTTGAAGAGCGAATCCTTTTCCGACGGTGTCGCTCCTCGCCCCATATTGCTAATTTCGTCCATCACAATGACACAACCTTCGGGAAAGCTTTCCAGAATGGTCTCAAAGATAGCTTTGCTCTCGCTCCCGATAATCCCTCGCGGCGGCCCGAAGATATCGTTGAGTTCATACATGTGGTTGACCTTACCGAATGAGAGAACTTGCGCTCGTTCCGGAGATCCGTAGAGATACTTGGCGAGTACTTTTGCACTTTCCGTTTTCCCTACTCCAGTGGAGCCGAGTAACCAGACCGATAACGGTGTGGGATCAAGCGGACGGTTGGCCCGAGCCCGAACTGCTGCCGCTATCTGTGCAATAGCTTCATCCTGACCAAAGATCTCGGTCTTAATCTTTGCTTCTAACGTCATTAACGTATCCAAAAACTTAGGATCGCGAAGCGCCATAAAGCGCGTGGGCTCGTCGAAAGGTAATTGTGCTATGGTTTTATTATTATCTTGGTCGACCACGAGGATCGAGGCGGTCCCCTCTCGCTCGTCACGATAGAAAGCGATACGAAGTTTAGCGTCAGCCACTTTATCCAAAACCGCCCAAGCAGCAGCACGGCATCGGCTCAGTATGCTTTCCACCCTTTTTTCCACCGGACGCGCTCCGTCAGCAGGCGTAAAGGCCACCCGCGTGATTGCCTCCAATACATCCTTATCAATGGAAAAGTGTAATTTGTGCAGTTCGAGGTTCTCTTCTGAGAAACGAACTGCCTTAAGTTCGGCAATAGCAAGAGCGTCTTCAAAGGTAATAGGCTTGGCGACCACCCACCGATCCACTCGATTGACCACTTCAGGAGGCAGCCGATGCTCGTCCATGTAGGCATAGCCGTCGGACTGTGTAAAAAAGCTCCTCGCCTGCGCATCGGTGATCTTGCGAACCCGGTTAAGAAGCTCCTCGCTACTCATTAAATGGCCTAGTTTTTCGTTAAAGATCTTATTAGCCCCTCTATTGGTGGTGAAAACTACCAGATGCCGGCGCAGTCGATAGGTGTGGCCGTCTCCCCCGGTAAGCTCACCGCGATCGATCATCTCCATTAACTTCTTTCCTAAGTCGGGATGGGCTTTATCAAACTCGTTTAGAATGATGACCCCTGACTCTTTTCCCTTTCCGGAAAGAAACTCAGGGAGAATTCCCTTGGTTTCGTCGCTAGATATGATTCCGTTGGGAGCCCCAATCAGGGAATTTAGGGCATGAGGTCCCGAAGAGTAAGCCGTGCAATCCACGACGAGCACTTTTTCCCGGTTTCGGAGAAATACCTCTCCTAGCTTTTCCGCCGTCAGTGTTTTCCCTGTTCCTGTCGTCCCGATAACACCCACCGAACGCCATGCTCGCGTCGCATCGGAGGTCAGGACATCCATCCAAGTATCGACCATCACGTCAACCATGTGGTCTTGACCGATCACTCTTTCCTTAATTTTCTTTCGCCCGTCTTCCACGTAGTTTAGAAGCTGCTTAGGATCTCTGGGATTAATAGGAATTCCGGTAATGGAAGCCGCAAAATCACGAGCCCTCCCCTCCGTAATCACAACGGCAGACTCGCCCTTTTTCCCTTGTCCCCGACTGGCATCGATCGCCAGATCCTGGATGAATTTGATTGGGGAGTCAGGTCGTGCCAAATCCGGAAGCACTTCGGGAGCGATGTGGATCAAAGACGGTAACACTTCGTCCGGAATGCTAACGTGATAGCGGCTTTCTATCTGACTGATCCAACCCTGTTTGAGTACATCCAGCGTCTCCTCTTCGCTTAGTTCATGAACGGGAACCGGTGTCAGTCGTCTTCGAATCGCGTTATCGCTTCCGATCATGAGTTGGAACTCTCGATTCGTAGTGGCGCCAAGGATGCGAACCCCATCCACTTGTTCCGCATAAGGCTTAAGGGCATCTTTCTGTCCCCGACTCAAAGTGTGAATTTCATCCATAAAAATGAGAATCGGCATCTTGAGCGCCTTCTGCGCGGTTTTTATGGCGTCGAAATACAATTCGAGAGCCGCTGCTTGGCTACTATCCGCGTTCGATAGAGCCAAACGTCCTATCCTGGCCGCCGAGGTCTGGATAACCACAGTATTGCCGGGAAATTCCTCACTAAAGACGAACCACTCGGGTAAATTTCCCTTTTTGATCATAAGCGATATGGCCTGGGCCACCGCTGTTTTACCCACACCAGCCTCACCGACAAGAACAGGTATTCGACTCTTGATTCGCACCATGATTTTTAAAACCTGCTCCGCTTCTTTTTCTCTCCCCACGATGGTGGGATTTCTCGGATCGTTAGCCAAGACCGCCATATCGTGCGAAATATCGGTCTCGGTTCCCGTCTTGATAACTTTGTAAATTTCGGGATCCAGTTGCCCTTTAGTCGCCGCTTCGAGAAGTTGGTCTAAGAAAGGCTTGCCAGCCTCTTCTTGAGGAAGTGCGGCCAACATCAAACCACTGGGCGCTTTCTCGCTTGCTGCAATGAGCTCCTCCATTTTCTGCAGGATTCGCTTGGTCCATGTCTGGTCACCTCTTGAGATCTGTCCAGAGATCTGAACCAGTGCCACCCGATCTTTACGACCAACCATCGACTTTAATCCTTCAATACACGCGGCCATCATGTAGGAATTGGGACGAACGCCTTTGACTTCTTTTTCTAACGCATTGAGTAACGAGTCTTTCACTTCCTGAAACGGAAACGCAGCCAACTGGCTAGCGGCGTCAGTTCGCTTACGCGGATCCTCCTCTGAAAGTTCGAGGATCAGATTCTTGACTTCCTTAATTCTTGACGCTACGAGTCCATTTCCGTCTGGCTTTCGCATAGCGTCATCCGCGAAAACTGCGTTTTGTGTGTGAAGTAGCGCAAAAAAGGCAATAAAGAATACACGAAGGCGCGCGGCCTTTCCCAACCAACCCATGTTTTAACCCCCAAAAAGAAACGGTGCTTTATCATCAGGTAAGACATGCAGCAGCATTCGGCAATAATAATTTTGCGCCGCGTTTTACTTTTTTGTGATGCAATGAGTTAGATAAATATTTCGTTACGCATCGAGTTATCGACGATAAATCAATCCCAGCAAGTCGTTGACGCAAAGGGTTGAACGATTTATTCCTAGTAACACAGGGATTGGTTTGGGGGAAAATTTGAAACAACTTTTTGATCTTTCATCACGTATTTCGCTAAAAAGAAGCATTTTCGGGGTCATCATTTACTCCGCGTTATCGACGATAACTTCGTATTCGCAACCGACTACGATCACTCGCGACGATTTGGTGCGATCGCTAATGGATAGTCGAGACAGCATTGAAGAATTTGCGACGATAAAAGCTTATCTTACGAAACGTAAGATTCGCGGTTGGCTTTTTGGAGGGACCGCATTTACGTACGCGCACGGAGTGAGAAAGAGACTTTCCGCTGGCCAAGACGGGCTACCTAAAGGAACCAAGCTGAGATCGCTCTACCAACGAACTCAAGATCTAGACATTGTGATCGATGGAAGCGAGGAGGAAGCGAAGCGCCTGGAGAATTACTTGAATCAGAGATTCCCTCACCGGCTTCCGCTTTTTCTGGGAAATAAGTCTGCATGGGAAGTGAGACTTCTTCAGTCCGATCGCGATAAAAAAATTGCTCTTCTTAATAGTCCCCAATTTCTGGGAATTCATAATGACTCGGGCTCGACAGGTCTTATTGAGCTGACCGATCCTAGCGAAGGTCACAGTCAGGTACGAGACGTCTCCGAGTGGAACAACGAAGACGACTGCTCCTTCTTCAATGACCTCTTAGCGGATCGATTGAGCTACCACTATAGCCCTATTCATACGCAAACACGGCGTTACCAAAAAGGGAAAAACCCAGAGATATTTTCCGTGATTCGTTACCTAACGAAATTACTTCAGGAGAATCTCCCTTTCGATGGAGAGCTTGCTACTAAATATTTTATTCCGATCATTGAGAATTTTCGTGGACTAGACGAATTACATCGTGAGTATGGCATCGACCGACTTCAGAGGTTGGTTGGTAAAATGCTTTTGCAATCAAACGATGTCGAGAGAGCTTGGACCCTCATCGGTAAGCTGGGGTTGAGAAAGGCGCTGCTCAAAGTAGGAGATCCTAAGACAATCGGAACTACCGCTTGGTGGATGACATTAGTTCCAGTGAAAAGCTATGCCGTGGGATCCGGAAGTGGCACCACCGCAGCCGATTTGGGGTTTAGCGAAGTAGTGTTACCCGCGGCAGGAACCGTAGAGTATTTTCGTTTGCTCGAAAGCTCAAATCCCACTCCAAATATTTTTGCCACTCGGTATCTAAAATATGAACGAGCCACTGTACCAGTACTCGAGAGTTTCCTCCCCCGAGAGAGGGATAACCATCCCAACCGTCTTTGGGTGCGCTACGAGCTAGCGCCCGAAGCCAGAGAGGGCCGGGATTTTATTAGAGATACGGACAATCGTATATTAGTAGGTAATCGATCGGCGTTGCGGTTATCGCCGAATAATCAAATAGAAAGTGCGGAGGCACTGCAGGAGAAATTATTACACTGGAAGCTCGATACTCTTGATTCTCCCGCCGCAGATGCGGATAAATATCAATACCTATCGGAAAATGCGAGACAGATCGCCGCTTGGCTGCACGAAGACCCCGGGGGCATTGGGCCTAGCCCATGCATCCTGGCTTTTCTTCGTATCACTATCCGGGCTCTTAACGAACAAAGAATAACAAGTCGAGATTTCCGACGTCTTGTCGCTCGGTACCTAGGGCTCGTGGATCCTTCTGACAAAGACTTTCTGGAGGAGTTCCGGGCTATCTATGAACAGTCCCCGGAATTACAGAGAGCTTTCATCAATCACCGGGGAGTTTTTGTTGATTCGCTGCAACCCGATGCGAGAGAGGTGCGCCTTCACTTTGAACAGATCGAGAAAGCGTTGACGTGCGCAAGGGCAATCTTGGATAAGCAGTAGGGCCCTCCGAGCGGACTTTGTGGGACTTCGTAAAGTCTCTCATTGCGAGCAAAAGGAGCGAAGGCATAGCCCTAGCGAATCGAAGAAGCAATCTCCGCAAATAGGTATCACGTCGCTGAAAGTGAGCATTAGATCATGACACGAACTTTATTTAGCGAAGTTTCTCCGGCACTTCTCGTCTTCACTCTTTTTGTCGCCATGTTGGCGTTTAATAAGATTGGTTATTGGATTGCCCGATGGCATCCCGAAAAGCGAGCGACGGATACGACCGACAATCTTGGATCTCTTGAAGCCTCTATCCTGGGGCTTCTGGGACTTCTGCTTGCTTTTACCTTTGGCGCTGCCTCCTCCCGATATGATGCCAGACGACAAGTCCTTATCGAAGAAGTAAACGCTATCGGGACTGCCGTATTACGAGCAGATCTTTACCCCACCGATTTCCGAGATGCGTTTCGCTCCGACTTTCAGAAATACGTTAATTCGCGCATTCGTTATTTTACGGCCGGTAGTAACGAGACAGAGATAGCCGCTTCGCTAAAGGAGGCCAGCACTATTTCCGCGCATCTCTGGCGACGAGCGGCCGATCTTGCTCAAAAGCCCGAGAATTTAGCCCGCACAAACCAGATGGTTCCCGCACTGAACAACATGATTGACGCCGTCACTACACGCGAGGCCACTCGGACAGCGGGCGTTCCTGTTCTGATTCTTTTTCTCTTATGCCTTCTATGTCTCGTTGCAAGCTTTGTCGTAGGCTACGGAAGGCAGGGGGGACGAATCGACTGGATCATCTCCAGCATGTTCGCTCTAATGACCGTCATGGGAATTTACTTAATCTTAGATCTAGATCATCCAAGATCGGGAATGATTACTTTAGAACCTATTCACCAAAGTATGAAGGACTTACGCGACCAATTTACTCATCGCTAAGACTAAGTGCTAGTCTTCGCTAATTCTTAAGCAGCCAGTTATCAAAATGGAATTTCTTGGACCCCACTACATCTTTTAGCAATGGTGGTTTCCGCTTATCGGGAGGCAGATGATAAGCAAACTGCTTTCTCAGATCGAGCACTGCGGGATCAGATGAACTATACCAACTATGTCCTAACGTGAACCACCCTCTGGCCACCGAACTCACGTCGATACTAGCCATGTCATCATTAAATATGGGGCGCAAACCGGCACGATCGATTCCTATTAGCTCGTGGGCTAGAAAGAGAGCTTTATCGTTTTCCGTATAATAAAAGCTCATGACGTCGGCCATTTTGGCCACATTGGGAATGACACTGGAAAAGAGAGTCGCATCCACGTCGGGAGCCGCAAACGCGATGCTGGAAATTGGTTTATCATCAGCCTTCAATCGATGTTTTCTCTCTTTGTAGAGATCTCTTAGCGCAAAAATCAGGACCCGATTCCCCATGCTATGAGCAAGAATATAAAGCTTTCCGTTTTGGTCCTCGACCCTATCGATGACTTTACCAAGAACATGCCGGAGAGCATCGATACTCTTTTCATTTTGAACTTGATCCGCCAAATAGGCGGGGAGCGTTGGGCTTCCTTTTGAGGGCCAGCTAAAGACCATTACGTTGCCCTTAAATTCGGTATCTCGTTTCACTCGACCCGCTTGCAAAATGGCATCCTCAAAGGAGTTCGCAAATCCATGGACAAAAAGCATTACGTCATTCTTGTGCGAGTTTGAAACGGCTCTCAAAAATGCTTCTTCTTCGTGCAAGTGAGTTTCGTCGATGTGCGCAATCTCCGAACTAAACCATTCTTGCTCCTTGGCTCGGCTCGGTAGCTCAATGAGACATTCTCCATAAGTCAGACCGACCACGCCTGGCGCTCTAGTTTCCGGGTAAAAGGTATAACGGAATCGAAGGCCGGGGCCTCGACCATTAGCAGATTTAGCGGGTTCCAACTTTCGATTCGTCGCGAAATAAACATGCTGGGTATTCTCGGCGGGGGGAGGAGCAAGCGCATTGCCGGGAGTGAGCCCCGATAAATCGTTCGGCATATTCGCGGAAGCAAGTGCTACGTTCTTGGCCTGCTCTTCGAAGCTTTTGGGAACCGGAAGTTCCAGAACTTGTCGATTGACTTGAATCCTCCCAGCGTCTTTTCGGATCGTTTCTCGTTCGGTCGCCAGAGTATGTAACCAATTCCCCTCGCCGTCTGTTAAAGCCACCGTATAGAAAACGCTAGTCTCTCCCTCGGGAATCGCTATCTGATCGAAGGGAATAGTTACTTTGTGCGCTCTTTCGACGAAAAGCTCCTCTGCGAATACGGGCGCATCCACAGTGACGGCGATCTCAAAATCCTTTGCAGTGTCGGTAACCTCTTTAAGCGGGAGCGCTTTAAATTTTCCGTTTTCGGCAGCTTTCGTGAGCAAGTGCGCCCGGATTAACAGATTAAACGCAGGATCTGATTTATCCGTAATGGTTTGTATGTTCAAAGAGTCGGAAGTGGCAGTATCATTTTTGGTTTCGGTCGCCACTGCGATTTTTTCAATGCGGGCGGCCTGGGACGTTACGCCCGAAAAAACAAGAAAAGAGAACAGGATCTGCCACTTTGCCAGTAACGTTCGCTGCAACATCGGACCTCCGGCTGTGTTTGTCTTAGACGAGACACATGACACTATAGACGCAATGAGTCAAGAGTGGGACTAACGGCCTATGGTGGCGCGGGAGCAGGACTCGGAGCCGGCCCCAGGGGTGGCGGCACTATAGGAGCGTTGGGATCGTCGCCCAGCGGAATCGGGGGGATTAGCGGCCCCCGAGACTTTGCTAACTCTCTCTCTTTGGGAAGACCGGGGGTCCATTCTCCGAACTTTGGCGTAGCACTGAATAGAAGCTCCCCTGCGCTGTCCTTCGATTCACGGACAGCCACCGAGAGAAATTGAAAATGCATTCGGTTCTTCAGCCGTTCCTCTTGTGAGACTCCTTGGAAATCTTGATTGGGTACCTTCTTCGGTCCAATAACGACTTCATAGGGAATCAAAATTTCCAATGGAGTATTGGGCCCAAAACCCAAAAAATCTTTTTCCACCTTCAGTGATCTTTCGAACTCTAGTTCGCCCTGACCGTTGGCGAAACCGGACCTTGCTCTCGCGCCAATGGCTTTGCGGTTCTGGTCTAACAATTTTCCTCGAATCGTTATCGTTTTTCCACTCAAATGGTGCATTGTCAGCTGTAACGACACTCTAAGGCCCAGCCCTTCGTCCAGTCGAAGAGGGCTATAACTCCCGTATTCGCTAACGAAGGCTTGGATAAGCCTCACGCGTTTTTCGGGGAACCTTACCTTCAAGACGTCACGCACTTTATTTCCGAGGGAAAAGGCATGGGGGATCTGGTCATCCTCTGAATAGGATTTTTTCCAGGCTTCTGAGCCATAAACGTTTCGCAGATTAGAGAAATAGTTCCGGGTCTCTGAACGTAGAAAAGAGAAGCCTTCGAACCAATCCAAATCACCATCTCGGTCCAAATCCAACCACTCGAACCGACTAAAAAGAAGCGATAGCAGCGCTTCAGAAAAGTTGGATGAGGTATCCTTGCTGGCAAAAGCACGTCCCGTGCCACTGGCGGCGGTAATGTCGACAGTCCCTTCAATATTGCCGATAAGGCTTCGAATGACCTTCCAGTGATCCGCCTCACTGACAATTGTTTCAAGAGGAGTAGGACCTCTGGGCCTTAGCGCCGCAGGAGTCGAGCAAGCATCCGTAGTGATGAGAATCCCGCGAGTCTTACGAGACTCCATGACTTGCCTGAGCTCACTACGCGCCAGATCTCCCTGGGTCGTGTTGAGAAACTGACCCTGCTCCGGATCGGTACCTCCATGTCCACAAAAGTAAAACCAGAGGACATCGTCGGACTCGAATTTTGCTTTCCGATAGTATTCAAGAATGCCGTCCGGTGAAAAAGCTGCCTCTTCGAACGCTTCGATCGAAAGCAATTCAGGGTTGGGGCGCACTTTAAGAAGGAAGTCTTTTAATCGTGTGAAACTTTCTTCACAAGGGACGCCGATATCCTCGGCAAATTGGTCGACGACGGCAAGCATTCGTATGGATCCCGCATCGGCGTATTGTCCCGCACAAGCCAATAAGATGAAAAGACCAAAAGCAAGCCGACTCTCAAAGAGAGATGTTTTACTAAGGAACAGAGATCACCTCTTTTTCTCTCTTTTCAAGACTCTTGCCTGAAGGGACGGGAGGCTCCAGAAGTTGACCGTCCGTTCGCTTGGGAGGAAGAGAACGGGGAAGGCTGGGAGTAGATCGTGAAAGTTTTACCGCCTCTTGGTAGAGGATAGGAGACTTTCCGCCGGTGGTCGAATCGTAGACGATGACTTCCAGATAACCAAACTTCATTCTGTCACTTTCATCCCACGTGCCATCGCTCAGCGGAATGGGATTTCTCGGTTTGGGGCCGATTATTGCGTCGTAAGGAATTAAAATTTCAAACGGTTCGTTGGGGCCATAGGCGGCGAAGTCATGTGTTATCGCTATTTCTCGAATGAACTCAATCCCTCCGCCCTTGGAACTGAATGTTGTGGTTTTATGGGCCGGGATTGGTTTTTCCTCAGGGTCTAAAAGGTGAGCCACCAACATCAATTTTCTGTTCCGCAAATGATCGAAAGACATTTCGATTGCTAGTCTGATTCCTTCGCCGCTATGAAATCCAACCGCGCCATAAGGACCATAGTCCCCAGCAAATATTTGCTTCACTATTTTCTTATTATACCCATGTGTTCTAAGTTGCTCTTCCACTTTTTTACCTAGTGAGAAGGCATAAGGGA
Organism: uncultured delta proteobacterium; assembly: GCA_963778115.1. Lineage (GTDB taxonomy): Bacteria > Bdellovibrionota > FAC87 > UBA2466 > UBA2466 > JBBQIT01. The sequence continues at coordinate 138,137 of CAVZSV010000006.1, read as the reverse complement.
TTTGATTATTCTCTTTGTACCGTCTTAGCCACTGATCCTGCCCCACTTCATTTTTCATGTTCGAAAAATAGTTCTGGGTTTCTGCCCTCAGGAAGGAAAAGCTCTCCCTCCAATCAATCATTCCGTTGCCATCTAGATCGAGCCCTTCAAAAGGCTGAAAAAGCAATGAAACAAGTCCGTTGGTAAAGTTTCCCCGAAGTTCGTCGTGAATAAACGCTCGGTTTTCCCCCGTCGCTGCCGTAATGTCTACGGTCCCCTCGATATTTCCCACTACTTCCTGGACCACCTTCCAGGGATCATACTGGACCACCACCGTCGTACGCGTATGCAAAATCAACCCATTTCCTTGCGCCTGCGCCGGAACGCTGCACGCATCGGTGGTAATCAGAACGCCTTGGGTTTTTCGACTTTCCATCACCTCTCTTAGTTCCCTACGGACTAAGTCTCCTTGGGTCGTTTTTAGAAAATGTCCTTTTTGGGCATCCATCCCGCCGTGCCCGCAATAATAAAACCATAGGACATCCTCTTTGCCGAACGGCTCGGTGCGGTAATACTCGAGAATCCCTGCAGGAGTGAAAACCCCTCTCTCGAAAGTAAAGATAGGAAGAGCATCTTTGCTAGGGCGTGCTTCAGTTAAGAACTTATCTAAAACGGTAAAGGTTTCTTCGCAAGCCATCCCTACGGTTGGATCCAGACTGTCGACGACAGCCAGCAATTTAATATTGCCCGCAACCGCGCTCCCCATTTTTAGTAGGAGGAACAAGAGACAGCCGCAGTAAACTCTAGATTTCCCGAACATCGCTTTCAGTCTCCGGCCAGAGTGGTAACTCGGCGCGAATATAAGCACCCAGTCGGAAAGCAAGCAAGTTTTCTTAGGGGAATATTCTCTACCTATGTTCCGCGATATCGAATAACCGGTAAAGCAAGCTCCAGGGATTGCTCATATTATGGTACCCGTTACCCGGCCACGAACCTGAATGAGGAGCCGCAAAGATACGGTTGCCTCTAAAGGGAATTAAAGTTTTGGGGTTTATAGCGGGCTTCGTGGAGAGCAAATAGACAGGAGCACCACTATTTCCCGACTGGTAACGATTAAAGAGCGGTTTTCCGGTCACCCCATCATAGAGCGCCATATTTTCAGTCTTGGCGGCAGATCGGGGATCGATGACTTCACTAAGCACCACATCGTACTTCGATAAGAAGGAAGAATTTCCAGAAGGAGGATCCACTACCAATCCAAGAAGGATATCGTTCACCTTTAGAACTCCCGAAGACTTTTGGTACCACGCGCGACTTGCCTCCATCGGAGCCTTAAGCGGTGGGTTTCCCGCGGCGTTCGCTAAACGATAGATAGTATAGTCATCGGAACGATGAATCCTCTCGGAGGAACCCTTCCCCTGTTCGTCAGTGGAGTATTCCGAAGTGTCATAAACACTCGCCATGACTTGATCGCAACGGTAATACTGCATCTTGCCGTCCCGCTTGCTTTTATACGCAAACAGCAAATTATGTTCGCAGCTAGCGCCTTCACGCGACAAACCGTACACGGATAGGTTGCAATGTCCGGCACTCACCACAAAATTATCGGAAATAAATCCGCCTGAACAAAACCCAACGACATATTTGGAGTAGTCGAAATAAATTAACTGCACCGTTTCGTGCTCCGTAATCTGACCTATGTTGGTGGGATACCATTCCAAGTCGTGACCATGCGAACTTAGGTACTCGATCTGCTCCTTAAAGCGAGTCTTAATCCCACTCTTACTAATTTCATCGAATCGCGCGTGGTCCTTGGGGTCGATAGCAATGAGAAAGGGCGAGTGAACGGCCTCCACAGGGGCTGTGCTTACCGAAGATCCCCCTCCACAAGCCGAAAGAACGAACACGGTCACTAAAAATAAAAAAAACTGAATCCGCATCTGCTTCGCCTCCATCATCTCAAAAGAGAGGCGCAAAATAGCAAAACTGCATGTCATGCTCAACACGCAAGAATCGTCACCGCTTATCGTTTCGAATTTTAGTCAAAGTTACGTTACGTTAGCGATAAAAAGATTGGTTCAGTTCCTGAAACGGAGCCGTGCTTTACTTCAAAGACCCACGGGCAGGTGTCGTTTCGCTGGCATTGGGTGGAGTTGCGGAAAGTATTCTTTCCGAAGGGGTTTCCTTAAGCGTGTAGAAAGCAACCGTACTTCCCCCTAACGCCAAGGCTTGGAATCCTGGCGTCACGGCAATTCCCACAACTTGGATCACTCGATCGGACATCGAACGCTGCGCCCCATGAAACACCATATTCTGATTGGGCTCTCCCTCATTCACGGTGGAGCTAACACATTCGAAAGCCATATCGGTTACGGCAATTTTGGTATGACCGTGTTTGGTGCAAGTCCAAGGACTCGGTTTCGAAAAGAAGGCTCTTTTCTGTTCCTGGGTTAACTTGGATTCATAATTCTGCCAAACGCCCTGGCTCATCATCGCTTGAATCACATTGAGGGGGCGAGGTTTTCTTGGCTTGGAACTTTTTTCGATGAGATAGGTCATGTTTTCTCTGCCTATCTCGACTTCGATAGCGCCTGACTTCAGAAAATCCATGCACCTAAGACGCACATGATGCACGTCGTTTTTCTTTTCACAAACCCCGCCGGAGCCACCATCCTCTTTGGGGAGGAAGGCCAAAGGAAGCGCGAACTCGAACTGACTATCCCCTTCCACTAACTTCACCCAACCAAATTGTTTTTTGGAAAGCGGTTTATGAGCGGCAATAGACTTTAAAGCGGGTTCCGTTAAGTTCGAACGAATAATTCCATCTAGCCAAGCCAATCTTTTTTGCGCCTGCTTGGAATACTCTTCAGGACTCTGCAGACTGATATGAGATTTCGCATACTGATAAATCTCACCCTGACTGATGGCGAAGTTCAAATTCTGAGTCGACGTCCCGCCCAAGAACATCGTCGACATTCCCAAGAGCTCGCCCTTTCGGTTAAAAACAGGCCCCCCGCTATTTCCGGGACTAATCGGGGCGGTGATTTGTACGAGTCCAATGCTCAATAATTTATGATCGTCAGTTTGTACCGGCTCGTCCCTCAAACCACTGACAATTCCCGTGCTTAAAGTGTAGTCCAGTCCCATGGGGTGGCCGATCACAAAAACGTCGTCGCCCACTTCAATCGCCGAGGCCTTCGCGGAAAAATGGCTTTCCGGCTTCACATCCAATTGCAGCACGCATAAATCCAGGGCGCGCTTATCACTACAAGCCGCAATCTTATAATTGGTAAAAGCTTTTCCATTCGCCAAAAGAAACCGAACGCTGTAGCCCGGGCTGAACGCCTTTTTCATGACATGAAAATTGGTAGCGAGTCTTCCCGTACCCGAAATAAAAAAGCCCGACCCAAAGGAAACGGGTACCCCACTTTGAAGAATCTCAATTTTTACGACAGCCGGTTTGTATTTTTTAAAGAGGCCTGCCGTAGTGATTTCAGCGGCCATGACATGAGAAAGGCTTAATAAAAAGAAAACTAGTGCGCACACAAGATGCTTCATCGATCAATTATAGCAGCGCCAAAACGGGCTCGTGCGGAACGACACAATTGGATTTTTAACTGTCTAAAAGTTTGTCAGTTTTTCACCATGCGAAGGCTATACACGCTTCGCGTTGGGATCTGCTCCGATTGCTGCTGCTGCAATTAAGGCATGGATTCCGACCTGGGAGGCATTGGCGACACCCAACCCGACTCATATTGCGATGGGATTGGCCCAGTCGCTTCGTTCCGATTCCTCGCAGTGAGGTTTTTTTTAGAGCAACCATCGTTGAATAGGTGCCATTGTAATAAATCATTTAAAATTAAATACTTAGAAGGTAAATCTCGCCTGAATATTCCATTTCGGGTATATTCCCGCTCCCGGTGGTCTAGAATTTTGAGAAGGTAAAAAGTGGAGTTCGAAGTATGTGGAGCCGAACCATTCTCCTGCTATTGCTATTGTCTTTGGGTTCCGCCCATGCGGCAGCCCCGATGCATCCTGATGATGATATTCCTGTCGTTTTCACAACGATCGCGAAGGCAGAAACGATTTACGATGACTTGCTCTATCCCGTACGGATCCAATCACGGATTAACGCAACGGTAGTAGCCGAAGCAGATGCCATCGTTTCGAAAATCGTCTCTCCCTTAGGAAAGGCCGTCCCACGACACTCGCCCATACTCGTTTTGAAACACATCGACCCCGTCTTCAACTATCGCCCGCTTGTCATACAAGCCCCGGTATCGGGGGTTGTGACCTCTATGGAAGTGACTCAGGGCACTCGTGTCGCTAAAGGCCAGAAGCTTGCTTCTATTACCGATCCCTCCCAAATTACGGCGGTGGCCGAAATTGCGGGTGGTGATTTGTCTTCGGTAAGTCTGGGCCTTACCGGAGAGATGATATTAAACGGGTCTTCTCACGGCTACCAAGTCAAAGTAACGGGGATAAGCCCTCAACTGGATCCGGCGACGGGCACCGCCACTTGCGAACTCGCCCTGGTGAATGTTCAAAAAAACGTCCCCCTCGTTCCAAGCGGTTCCTTGGGCAGAGTCACTTTTAAAGTTCGCGCCCGAAAGGGGATCGAAATTCCTGAGTACGCGCTCATTTACCGCGACAACCAAGTTTTTGTAAGAATTGTAGATAAAGACATCGCAAAATTTGTTCAGGTACAACTGGGAACCAGTCAAAAAGGGCTTGTCGAAATCACTTCCGGTTTAGCCGACGGAATGTCGGTCGTCTTACGTTCCAGTGTTTTTGTCGCTCAAGGGGAGCGCGTAAAAGTACAAGCCGCAGAGAGTGCCGAATTTGAGTAAACTCTATGGATCACCCTTAAGGGTCTATCTACTGCTCGGCGCACTGGCGGCGGCTGGGCTGTGGTGTGGATTGCACCTTCCCATCTCTTTGTTTCCCAATAGTGCAAAGCCTGAAGTCTATGTCCAGATTTCGTACGGAACTTCCACGGCCGACGAATTTCTTCATTCGTTCGGAACAGACCTCGAGGCACAGCTAAGGCGACTGAACAGTCGCGGGGTAGAGGTCGAATCGATTGAAGCCCAATATCTTCGACGACAAGCCGAATACCGATTGAAATTTCAGTGGGGCATGAGCCCGCAACTTGCGGAGCGAGAAGTCGCAAACGTCGTAAACTCTTTTGCCTCCCGTCTCTCTCAAGAATCTAGAGAAAGTATTTACATAGGACTGCGCAGCCAAAACGGTGGATTTCTTGCCATCAGTTTCTATAGCGAATCTCGTTCCCTGGATGCTCTCTACGATCTGTTGAAACCGGCGTTGATGCCGCAAATGGCACAGGTAAATGATGCCTCCAATCCCGTGCTTTATAATCCCGACCAGCGCGAAGTTCGGATCGATCTAAAAGCCGATGTCATGGCAACACTTCAGCTGGTTCCTAGAAATATCGACGAGGCGCTTCAATCGGAGCTTCGAGGGACGACCGGGGGCTCGGTTAGCAATGGTAAAGGGACGATCCAGCTCGAAATGCCTCGCCAAATTCAAAGGCTTGAAGACCTAAATCAGGTAATCATCCCCACCCCGTCCGGGAAGATCATACATCTAAGTGACGTAGCGCGCATCGATTGGGCGCCTAAGTCTGGCAGTAACGAAATCTTTAAATCCAGTGGAAGTCCGAGCCTTATTTTATGGGCAGCCCCTCGGCCCGGCGGAAACGTAAAGCGGATGTCGGAACAGATGATAGGGATAGTAAATCGCACCCTCAGGGACATGCCTAAGGACATTCATACCCGTGTTCTTGTGGATCCGTCTCAGTTCATTCGATCGGCCATTCAAAACGTTTTTCAAGAGGTCTGTCTGGCAGCTCTGTTAGCGGTTGTCGTCCTGTTCGTTTTCATAGGCAGCTTTCGTAATGTCGTTACTGCCGCTATTGAAATTCCGCTGAGTATTGTTCTGGCCTTCATTTTAATGCGCCTCTTTGGAATCAACCTCAATCTCATCTCTCTGGGAGGGCTGGCCCTTTCCGCCGGAATGAACGTGGACGCCTCCGTAGTCGTCATGGAAAATATCTTCCGCCATTTCGCAGCTCTTCCCGGCCGACATGACGCGCCCACTAGGTTGCGCATTTTAAGTCAAGCCGTCAGCGAAGTCAGATTCCCCATCATCGCCTCTACTCTGTCTTCGCTTGTGGTTTTTCTTCCCCTGACATTCACTTCAAACTTGAGTTACGCCCTGTTGGGCGATTTGGCCTATGCCGTGGTCTTTTCCCACGGATTTTCCGCGATTGTGGCCCTCATCTTAGTCCCGACTATTCGCTTTCAGCTGATGGCAAAAGGGAACGAAAAACAGAGCCATTCTCCGCTGGAGCGGCCCATCGTGTGGGTGGAAAAGACCTACGCTCGACTATTAGAACAGTTTGTCACACGCCCCGGCATTCAGATTTCTACTCTGGTCTTATTGTTAGCCTCCTTGGGAGCTTTGTTTTTCATAGCACTTCCCAGGCTTCCTCGAGAGATTGTGGGGCTTCCCGATACTGACTGGATCGTGCTGGATATTTTCACCGAGGGAAATACCTCCTCGCGTCAGTTAGAAACTACGGTCGATGAGATTGAACGGGACGTCACCCGTTTGCTCGGCCATCGGCTCGATTACACTTTCACCCAAGTCTATGACCCCAGCGAAGGAAGCATTCTAGCGCGACTTAGAGATAAAAAAGACATGAAGACCGCTTGGAATGATATGGAAAAGCGGTTTCGTAATACTCCGTTCGTTAAATTCACTGTAGCCCCTTGGAACCCCAGCGAGCTTCCTATTCCCGATCCTCCGGCCCTTCAACTCGATCTCATAGGGCCTAATAGCGAAAAGCGTGGCAATATCGCAGCAGATCTTTCGGACCGGTTAGAAGAGAGCAAACTGTATTCGAGACTTTCCACCATTCCCAACACCCACGGCGCAAAGACGTTAACGTTTCAGCCGCGCATGGACCAATGGCAGCAACTCACCAAGAATGGAATTACCCTTCACCCCAGCGATCTGGCGGACATCTCTTTAGTAGCGACTTCGGGCAGACAAGTTGGAAAATTCCCTCTCAAGAATGAATCAGTTCCCATTATTCTCCGTTATTCCGACGGAATTCAAAGAGCCTCTCCCAAACATTCTGAGGACATCATAAGCCTCCCCTTGGGAATCGGGGCTAAGATCGTCCCCTTATCGGCTTTAATGGAAGTTAAATCGGTACTCTCGCCTGCCTCCTTCTTCCGAATCGACAGCCAGGAGCTTACCCGGATCGAAGGAAGGCTCGATAAGGCCAAAGAATCTCTAAAGGGAGACAACTTAAAGAAGGCCAAAGTCGTAGTGGAGCAGTGGATTAAAGATCACAAGGCTGTGATGGGTGATTCCTATGTCGTTCAGTTTCAGGATGCCGATCGGGAGCTCAATGATGCCATTCACCAGCTCGCCATCGCTTTGGGACTATCGCTCTCCATCATGTTCCTCACCTTATTGATTCAATTTGGAAGCCTGGGTGAAGCGCTTATCGTTTTAGTTTCCGTTCCTTTGGGCTTTATCGGAGTTCTCTTTTCGCTCTACGTTTTTCATAGCACATTGTCACTTAACTCTATCTTGGGAATCATTCTTCTTAACGGAATTGCCGTCGCCAATAGTATTTTACTCGTCGATTTCGGAAAACGTCTCCTCGGGCAAGGGCTCTCCCCTCACGATGCCGTCGTGGAAGCTGCCAGAAAACGCTTGCGCCCGATCCTCATCACTTCGGCCACAACGATTTTGGGCATGGTCCCCATCACCATGGGAATGGGAGAAGGGGGGCGGATCCTGCAACCTTTAGGAATCGCCGTCGCTGGGGGCCTTGGAGTCTCTACGCTATTTACGCTTTTTCTAGTCCCCGCCCTTCACTGTTTCTGGTTACGCAGAGGGATTAGGGTCGCGACTGATCAAAATGCTTCTCAAGCGACGACGATGCCGAGTCCTAGCCATCTCTCGCTCACTTGGATCGTGGCACCAGTATTTCTGATAGGTTTACTTTTCTCTGCGCCGCTTAGTGCCACTGATTCCCCGCAAGCCTTGTCCTTTGAACAGGCCGTCTCAGCCATCGTCGACCGTAGTACGACGGTAGGAATCCAAAAAGGGGAATTGGAGCGCACTCGTGCTAAGAATATTCCCGCGGGCTATTCCTTTCTCCCTCAGCTGACCCTGTCGGCCTCCGAGTTTCGTTCGGCAGACAATTCCAATACCTCCGTCGGATCTTATGGTGCTACAAGTTCCCTTAACCTCTTTCGGTTCGGCGCTGATATAGCAGCCTTTCGAGCCGCGGGGCTTGAAGAGCAATCCCACGAACAATTTGTAGCAGCCAGCATTCTAAAAACCGAATCGGAGGCGGCAACCGCTCTCATCGGGGTTTTGCAGTCTGAAATGGAAACCCAGGTGTTTAAAGAAACTTCAGATATGACAAAGCGGCTCTTGGACAATAGCAAAGAGAGATTTCAAAAAGGCTTTGTCCCCTCTCAAGAAGTCGAAAAGATAGAGATCGATCTTGCAAACGCTTTGGCCGAGGCGCGAGATGCCCAGATTCGGGTTCAACAGTTTCGCGCGGAGTTAAGATCCCTTCTCGGGCACGATAATATTGTGATGGAGTGGCCGTGGAAGGATCGTTTTGAAAAACAAGGTACCTCGGTGCTCTCATCGCTGGCGAATGAAGTCACAAAGCGCCCCGATTGGATCGCTTACGAAAAAAAGGTCGGAGCGGCCGACAAACGGATCGACCAATATTTCGGTAAGCTACTGCCTTCTTTAGATCTTAATTTCGCCTACAACTCGGACCTAAGATCCACCACCGGGCTTCCTGGGTCTTATTGGTCGGGGGCACTCACTTTGACGGTTCCCATTCTGGACGGTCTGGTGTCGTATTCTGATTACCGCGAGAAAATAAAATCCAAAGGAATTGCCGAACTGGAATTTGAACAGACCAAACGAAGCGCAAGAAAAGAGTGGCAGTCCTCGGAAGCGACATTAGGAATTGCCACAGAGACCGCCCGGTCTCGAGAGATCACCGTTCAAATGGCTCGACGAATTTACACTGAAAACCTGAAACGCTTTGAACGCGGTTTAGTGAATGCCAACGATTTGGCCGTGGAATACCGCAGATTTCTGACTAGCGAACTTCTCGCCGTAAAAGGATGGGCAGGGGCCCACCAAAGTCTGGTTCAAGTCTGTCTGTCTGCGGGCCAAAGGCTAAAGGAGTGCTTGTCGGTTTGGGATCAAATGAATCCCGCCGCCAAAAGTAAATCCTAGCAAGCCGGTTACTTAAATGACTGAATTTATAAGCTTCGTCAGGTCACGTTTTCTCAAGTTGTCCAACCGCGTCATTTACGTTAAGCCTTAAAGCTCACACAGGGAATTGGATTTTCGGAGGTTGGGGTGTTGTTATCGTTTCTTGGCACTAGTCTATTTCTTCTTTTATCCAGCGCTCGTGTTGCGATAGCCGCCACGGTTACGGATTCTTTCCCGGTTGATCTCTCTGAATGCGCTCTGGTCACTATTCCCGAGCAGAAAGTTCCCGAACCTCCCGAGAGCGCTCTAGACCCTCTCATGGTACGTGCCCAACAAGGAGATCGCAAAGCGTTCGAGGAACTTTGGGCGCGATTACAACCTGCAGTCCTGAATCGTTGTTTCAGTGTCCTAAAAAATTGGGAAGATGCTCAGGAAATTGCTCAGGACGTGGCCCTTGTGGCTTGGCAAAAGCGACGGGAATGCCATTCTAATGTCTTGGGTTGGGTAAGAGCTACCGCTTTTCGAAAGAGTCTCAATCGCTACAATCGTGAGAAGCACACAAAAATTTCATTGAATAAGCCCTTAACCGGCGACGACGGTGACTCTCCTTTAGATCTTCTTACGGGATATGAACTCAAACCCGAGGAAAAGCTTCTCATAGAAGAAACGCGCGCAGAGGTTCGAGCGGCGGTAGTTCAGCTCTCCGACAAATTTGGAATCCGAACGGTTGCGGAACTTTTTTACTTCGAAGGGATGACCATCAAAGACATCGCCGAACAGGTAAATCGCCCCATCGGAACCGTTAAAAGACAGCTCTATCAAGTCCGAAAAAAACTGGCCCAACCTCTCGAAGTCCACGGAACTAGTGGCTAGCATCGATGCCGCGGTGAGCTTTAAATCAGTTTTGCTTTTATAACAATTAGGTATTAATCCATTAAGCATACCTTTCGCCGACGGCGGGAGGTCCCGGGGGGGGGCTTAATGGGAACATTTCTTAAAATTTTTAGGGGCAGTGCATTTTTGTTTTCTGGGTTGCTGGCAATCTCGTGCAGTAAAGACAACACTTCGCAGCTCGAGTTCTCGAATGGACTTCGGGGACTAACAGGGTCACCCACCTGCCCCTCCGCGATCGGAGATGCCACTATTTCGGGAAGGCCGGCAACGGTTCTCTCTCACGGATCGGTCACCGTCGCTAGCGGCACGGTGCTCAATTACTCCGTTACTACGGGCTACCTACCCATTTATGCGCAAGGCACACAGACCGGCCCCGTCAACGCGTGTATGTTCTTTTTTGCCTATACCCGCGATGACCACAAAGGAGACCCGAGCTGGCCGGTGTCGTTTCTCTCTAATGGTGGACCGGGTTCCGACTCAGATTGGATCCACTTGGGCGGCTTAGGACCGAAAACCATCAATCTGGGAAGTGAGGGCATTTCCACCTCACCCACATCCTTAGTCGATGACGCCAATACCCTGCTTCAATACTCGGACTTGGTTTTTGTAGATCCTATCAATACTGGCTACAGCCGTGTCGCTTCGGGAGTTAATCCCACCAATTACGATGGACTCGATCAAGAAGCCGATTCCATTGGCGACTTTATTTTGGGATATCTTCAAAAATACGGACGTCAAACCTCGCCCAGGTATGTGGTCGGAGAAAGTTACGGCGGAATGCGGCTTCCGGTTTTGGGCCGCTACTTAGACGAGCAGCTAGGAATCAAAGCCACGGGACTCGTTTTTATCTCTCCTTGGCTCGATTCCATTGGCGATGATACCGCGGATATGGCCGATGACTTGCCCTATGTGACGTTGCTGCCCCAATTTGCCGCGACCGCGTGGTATCAGAAAAAACTCTCCGCCTCTTTGCAAGCTCTGGATGTCGCCACCGTTTTCAACCAAGCCCAAGCCTTTGCCACCGGAGATTACATTTCCGCTTTAGCCCAAGGCAATGATTTGCCCGCAGCTACGCGCACGACTATCGCGGCAACGTTAAGTAATTACACGGGGCTGACTCAGGATTTCATTTTGAATTCCAATCTGCGTATCTCGGCGGATATTTTTCGAGTTCAATTACTAGCGGCTCAAAATTTAACTCTGTCATATTACGACGGACGTATGTCGGCGGTCTTAGCGACGCCAGCGACCCAGGATCCGACAGATGCTTTTAATGCGATCTTCGCCAATATCGAATCAGCCTACTTTCCTTCGACTCTAGGAATTGTGACCGATTTGCCCTACCAGGAAAATAACTACCCCGCCTGGCCAGGAGCTCCGGTGGATCAGATAGATGGAGGTTACTTGCGGGTATTGAGCGACTTGACCACACTGTTACAAGAAGATGCTTCCCTCCAAATCTTCATGGCCAACGGCTACTACGATTTTGTTTGTCCTCCGGGTGAAGTCCATTACATGGTGAACCACTTGCCAGCAGACGTGGCATCACGGATCACTTTAGCCAGTTACCCCGGTGGACATCCGGTCTACTTCGGAGCCGATGCCAGAGCGTCTTTCGTGAAAGACATCGCTCCCCTATTTAGCGCTACGACGATCCAAGTTGCTAGCGAGAATTAAAAGCTGTTTTGCAAGGAGCCGGTGCGATCTGGATCCAAAACGAAACTCTTCGTAATTTTTTCACGTGATACCACGCGTTACCACCCTAACCAGGCACGACTGCCGTGGTCCAGCTCTTGCACAGGTCTGCCCCATTCACCTTTGTGAATTTTTTTTAAAACATTTCTGGATTCGGGGGAATTCAACATGAATAAAATATCTTTTTTCTTTCTAGCGATCACTGCCATGATCGGCGCAACGAACGCCATGGCCGCTACCGACCTAAGCAGCTATAACGGGACGTTTTGGATGCAAACCTACAGCGGCAGCACCGATTGTGGATCTGATTCTTTGCTGATCAACACCCAAGGGACTGAACTGGTTATGACGGAAACTTGCTATAGCGGAGGCACAAGCGTCGCCACTGCCATGGTTTTTGAGTGCAATCCCAGCACCATGACTTGTCTGGTCGACCCGAATGTGAGCCAGCCTCGCAATGTTTGCCTGGGAATCCAACTGACTCTCCAAGCCGATGGACATATCACGGACTTAAATCCTTGCACCAATTTCAGCGCCGAGTATTACAAGCCTGTGCCCGCTATCACGGTAAATAGCACGGTCGTCACGATAGCCACTGCAAGTCTGTACAGCGGCACCACTGTCGTGGGCCAGGTGGACGCAAATAAAACTTTCATCGTCACCGGCATTCAAGGAAGCTGGGCATCTTTGAAAAATACGGACGGTTCGGCCGTAAAGGGATGGATTAGCCTCAGCAATCTTAAGCTAGTCACTTTGGGCAAGTCGTAATTCCTCAAAGCTGTGCCCGGGGATTCGAAAGCCGGGCACGGCCTGATTTTTTTTTCTCATCCCTATTCTTCCGCAGCGCAAATTGTCACTTTAAAAACTTTTTCTAAACCGGTATATTGCGCGGCCAAAGCTCTATCTGGAGGTTGCTGTTGCGCCGGTTCTCGTTGCTATCTGTGTTGTTTTTCTCGCTCTTTCTTGCTTATCCAAGCCATGCGCAAATCGATCAGCAGGCCGAGAAAGCAAGGGATGCCACTTGGGTCGAACAGAATTTTTTCTCCGTTTTTAAATTCCCTCTCAAAGTCGGCTCTCCCAAGGGAAAATTGATGCTGGAACTGAAACTTCTGAACGAGAGCGATAAGGCACAGCTATTAGAGGTCCTACGAGCCCGCAAGGATCGCCGCGATTATGAGTTAAATGAAGAGAGCCTTGAAAGTGAGTCCCTAGCGGAAAAGGTTTTGGCAGGCCTACGCTTCCTAAAGGAACACGATTTGGTGATCGTGGAAAGCTCTTCGATGACCGATTATGATCCCACGATTCGCGTCCGAGAAGACTGGGGTAATGACAGCAGAACGGGCGTTATGAGCACTTCCGATTTCTTCAAACTCTACGGAAACGGCCCTCTCAAAGCTTCAAACTGGACGCGGCGAATTTCCCATAACGTGGATGGCAAAGACATTCTCATTGATGGAAACTACGCTGACCTTTTAGACTATCTCGAGTTTGCTCACCGCTACAACGCCGACACCAAACGATGGGAACCCAAGAGCGACAGATGGGAAAGTAAAGAGAGCGCCATCTACAGACAGACCGAAGCATTATTAAAAGAGATTACCGATTCGGATCCCCTTTACTTGCACGCCCCTTTAGCGAGGAAATTTGTGCTTAAGAACTTTAATGACATCGCTAAAGGGATTTATGATTCCAACTTAAGAGTTCAAAGCATTCCCTTGGCCCTGCAAACCGTGATCGATGATTTCAATGTCATCGTCCTTAAGAATCTTGTCGAGCAAAATGACGCGGCAAAAAGTGGCAAATATCCCCAGGAGATTACAGATACGATCTATCGCCTTCTTCCAAAGGGTTCAAACGCCAAAGAGTATCAGAACTTTCTCACGCAAGAGTCCGGCAACTTGCATCTAGTTCATGGCCACTTTTGTCTGCGCGACTATCTCAAGCGGAAAATGCGGAAATAGGCCCACAGGTCGGCTGCACCGACTAGCGAGGCTCGTCTTCGCTTTCATTTTCCGTCCCCTGCTCGGTCTTCTTATCACTACTGGAGTGATCCGCACTGTAGCAAGTCATTCCGTCGTCCCAAGACTTTCCCCCGTAAGCTCCGACACAGCTATTGTAATCGAGCTCAATACTGCCGACCGTTACTCCAAAGCAATCGGTCGTGAAGTAACACCAGCCTAGGCCGGCGGATTCGGCGCGGGAGGTAAGGGAACCGAGTAAAATAGAGAAAACCAAAGGAAGTAGAAATTTCATAGATTTCACAAAATGAAAGCTACCTTGTTATTTACGAATTGCGTACGCAGCACATGACCGAAGCGTAATCCGTATTTTGATCTCCATCACTCGTTTGTACCGCCGAGTGGGTGAGAGTTCCAGGTTGACACCCGACGGCCCACGTCTGTACGGCGGTGGTCAGATCGTAGAGCGACACGAAAAGAGCGCTCGTCGTGCAGGTGTAGGTTCCGGCCTTAGTCGTCGCCGATGTGGCGACTGGCTCTTTCGCACGGGAATTGCTCGACGCGGGATCGGCAAAAGACGTTTGCGCCAAAAATACTGCTGCAATGAGTCCAAACTGAATTGCTTTCATAGTTTCCCCCTTAAAGCCCAGATTCTAACACACCTGAGCAAAGCCTTTAAGGTGACTCTTTTTCATTTTCCGGGATCTGGTCCGTCTTCTTTTCGCTATCCGAGTGATCGGCACTGTAGCAAGGTCCGTCATGCCAGGACTTTCCCCCATAGGCTCCCACACAGCTATTGTAAGAGAGCTCGATTTCGCCGACCGTTACGCCAAAACAATCTGCCGTGAAATAACACCAGCCCAGTCCTGCGGATTCGGCGCGGGCGGCAAAAGAAACGAGCACTTTTCTCGGACACTTTTTTCGACAAGTGGTGCTAGTAGGTACCGGTTCCAAGTTGGGGACGGTCGACAGTTTCTAGTGACAGCTCTTTTTAGCTGCGAAACCTCCTTCTTGGCGCATGGCATAGTCCTTGCTCATTGCGCCTGATCGTTCTCGGATGTTTTGGGAACTTTAAATTGGAGGTCTCTATGAAAAAGCAGTTCTCTCTTTTGGTAGTCAGTCTGGCGGCGATCGTAAATCTTTCGGCGTTCGCCTTATCGCGGCCGGGCATCGAACGCCCGATCTTTGAGGCTAGACTCAATGTGACCGGTGGAAATGGACAGTATCCGTTGGCCACCCAGATCATAATGAATAAGTTAGACGGCGCTAAAGCGGCCACTTCGTTCACGTTGGTCGAGGACAACGGGATTCGTTGCTTCACTACCCCTTGCCCCAATCTCCAAACGTCGCTCTTCCGAGTGACGAATGTGGAGGAGAGCAAGAGCAATACCGTGGACTACACGGCCGAGGCGGCGAATGGCGAGGTTCTCTATGTCGTCGATTACACCAGCCACTTTCTGCATCCGCAGCACAAGTGGGTGGTCACTGTCGATGGCACCACCTATGAGGGGGCCTATACAGCCATTTTCACCTTGATGGACACACCGAAAGAGATCACGGAGTAACTTGGTCCCCCCTTCTTTCGGGAAGGGGGACCCTTTATATAAAACAATTCTAAATGGACCCGTTCCGCTACTTTAGCCTTAGCCTTATATTCAGCCTTACTTTTTTTTCGCTCGTCGTAAGAAGAAGAAAGAGGTCGAAGAAAGACAGGCTAAGTATAAGGCTTAGGCTAAGGGGATTTTTTCTAACGAAAAAAATCCGCCCCCACCGAGATTCGAACTCGGGTCTTAGCCGTGAGAGGGCTACGTCCTAGGCCTCTAGACGATGAGGGCATCAAAAAACGACAATACCGAATATCATAGAAGTCCTGGCTTTCCAACTAATTGACCCTAATTACCCCCAGAAGGCCGCTTTACGAGCAAAAATTAAATGTGTTTAATTATTCCATGAACCATATTGGGGTGTTTCTCGGGTACCTAGTTCTCACTTTGCTCTTAACCAACTGTGCCGGGAGATCCTACGAATCCGATAGAACGGACCCCAGCTACCAAAAGGTACAAACCTCCCCCTACGATCCCTCCGGTCGAGATCAAGCCCTTGCTGCGGGAACTCTCGTAGCGGCCGGAATCGCTCTGGCAA
Source organism: uncultured delta proteobacterium (assembly GCA_963778115.1). Classification (GTDB taxonomy): domain Bacteria; phylum Bdellovibrionota; class FAC87; order UBA2466; family UBA2466; genus JBBQIT01. Next base: position 122,178 of record CAVZSV010000006.1, on the reverse strand, counting down.
GCAATCGAGACTATTATAAATCGGTCGCCATTACGGGACGGTGTGTCTGCGTCAATAAGCCATCGGATACCATCGAATTTCCGTGCCCCCCTTTAGAAGTCGTCTTAAAGGACCTTAAGGGACATGAATTGACTCGGGTTCAGCCCTTCAACGGAGATTTTGCAATTCGCGTCCAGAAAGAGGTCGCCTACCGGATCCAAGTTGTCTCTGAGAAATTCAAAGCGGACCCTCCCCCCTCTCACAATCTCTATTTGGGTGATGACGTCATCATTCGCTTAGTTAGAAAGCCCCTATGAATGAAGTTGAAATTCGACGAGTAACTCCTTCGGATGCTGCACATCTTTTGACTCTGTTTACTCATTTAGATCATGAGACCCGGTTTCTGATGCTGGAACCGGGAGAGAGAAAGACCACCGTCGAAGAGCAAACCCGTTTTATCCAGACTTTTCTATCAAAGCCGAACCAGATGATCTTTGTGGCGGTTTGTGAGGACGAGATAGTGGGGTCTTTGTCCGCCGTCGGAGGCCAATATCAGAGAAACCGACGAACGGCTTATCTTGTCATCGGCGTTCTTGAGAAATTTACAGGGCAAGGAGTAGGAACCCGCCTTTTTTCCGAAGTGGAAGCTTGGGCCCGACAAGTAGATATTCACCGTCTGGAGCTAACTGTCATGAGCCATAATATTCGGGCAATCGCTCTTTATGAGAAGCATGGGTTTTCTAAAGAAGGAGTACGACGAGACGCCCTTTTTATCGAGGGAAAGTTCGTCGACGAATACCACATGGCTAAGATCCTCCTCCCCTAAGTGAGCAAAGAAGGGAAAGGCAAAAATACTCTGAAAAGCGTCCGCCCGTTTAGCGGCGGGCAGAATAGCCGTGCTCAATCTGGGTTCTGTTGTCGTATTCCTGCGGTCTGCGCCCGGAGGTTATCCGCACTCCTAATGTTTTCTCGTAGCTACGAATAGGGTACGAGGTTTGCAACCCTTTAGTAGTGGGATGTAGGGGGGCACATGAAAGCAATACCGGTCTTTCTCGCAACCGTCTTTTACTTGCTGCCGTTTGAGACGGTGATCGCCCAAGAACTTGATCACACGATCGAAACCAAAGTGGCGATCCCTGCGGAGACACCGGTAGCTAGGGCCGTGAGAGACCTTATTGTGATTCCGGACGGAGACTTTTCGAAAATCGCAAGCGCCGCGCAAAATGTCGTTCAGACATTGAAAGACAATAGCCAAGATCTCAAACTAATGTCCAAGATGCCCGCCGATGAAGTCGCTTCAATGTTAGGAATGGATCCCACCAAGAATGCCCTCTACTTGGGAACCGTCCTTCAGGCCATTCAACGCGAGGTCAAGGCACAAAATTTAAAGAAAGGGAAATGGGAGAACGCCTCTATTCCGGATTCTTTGAAGAAGCAAATCTATTCCCCTCCCTCGGAGGGCTTTAGTAAGCCCATCACCCCCTCACCTATTAATGAGACGAAAAGTGCTAGCCGGCTCGATATTCAAAAGCAGGCCGGGGACAGCAATCGCGCATCCGGGCCCATGGGAGCGCCGGGAATGAGTTTAGCCACGCCGCCATCTTTCGGAGCCAAAGAGAGTTCGGCCGCTCAGAATGACTCCCGTAGAGAGCCGATTCTAGTCGCTTCCCCCTATGGAGCGAGCACGAGTACTTCAGTCAGTCAGAGTGCACCGGAAATCGAAGGCGAGGACGATTCCCCTCCCTTTAGATTAAGAAAACGGACTGAACCGAACGATGAATCCGCTGAGAACAATAAAGATTCAACGATCTTTTCGTTAGTGGGCAGGCTATGCAGTTCGGATGTCCGAGATAGAGTGACGCTTTGCATTGGAGTGGAGCCCAGAGCAAAGTCCGGCATGCGGTTGTCTTCTTCGTTTCTCGACGATATCCGCTAATATTACTTCGGACTTTCTGGCTGAAACAGAACGCCTTTACTAAGTAGGTCAGAAATCTCTTTCGGGGAAAGCCCCAGTGATGTCGCAACAGCATACGTGTCAGCACCCAGCGCTGGGGCATGGGCGATCCCCTTTCGAGGAGTAAAGCCCGCCCAACTGAGAGGATCGGTGGAGAGCTGACTTCGGGCACTAGATTGAGAAAGATGCTCTTCCCACGGGAGGACACGGAACAGACACATTTCGTGGGTGTCGGCTAAAGACTCCCAGTAACTTGCCGGAGCTTCCGCGATGACCTTGGCCACTTCGGCTGTTAGGGTACGATCGCGGTGGCGCGCTTTCCAATCCCCATGACCGGTCACATCGCAGAAAGCATTCCAGTGTTTTTCCTGAATGGCGCTAAGCGAGATCCATCCCCCATCGCGACAACAGTAGTACCGAGAATGAGGTTCTTCCCCGTCAAGCCTATGGTTTAGACCGAATTGGGAACGCAGGGCCTCTGGCAATTTCTCCGAGGCGGCTTTGTCGTAGGCCCTAGCTAGATAGAGGCTGCGAAAGCCTTCGTCCATATACGAGACTAAGTGCATTCCCGTGCGAGCAGGATTGGCGAGATGCATGAGAAGTTTTATCGCCGGGATCAACATCCCCCCGACTACATCACCGAACTGAGTACTATAGTGAGGGTGTCCGCCCTCCAAGAACCACTCTCCGACTCCCGACTGGGCAATAAAATTATGGTCGTGAGCCGCTTTGGCCGAGTTCTTACCGCTAAGGCCTCGAAGCGAGAGATAGATGAGATCGGGATTGGCTTCGGAGATCTCCACATAACCTAAGCCCAGAGCGTCCATCACCCCGTCGCGGAAGTTTTCGACGAAAACATCAGCTTCTCCCGCCAGCGTTTTTATCATTTCCACGGCTTCGGATTTCTTCAAATCGACGGCAAAACTTCGTTTTCCGTGATTCAAAAGATCATATAAAGCCGTCTCCTTTAGCGCTCTCGTCGGATCTCCTGAGGGGGTATGTTCCACCTTAATGACATCTGCTCCGTATTGCGCTAGCAGTCGGGTCAAAAAAGGACCCGGAAACATCACCGAAAGATCAATGATTCTAAGATGTTGTATTGGCAGAGTCTGTTCATCGTTCCACAACGAACCCGTCACGGAACCTCCTTAAGGTGTGAGATTAAGCTTCAAGCTATTCTAACTCCGCTTACCAGACTTCAAAAGCCCTGGATCGAGATGGATTGTTCAGAACGGGTTGAGTTATCTGCACGTATCAAGTAGAACCTAGAGAATTTATGGCCGACGCAAATCGCACTTTTTCCAGACCCGCTTCTGTGGTTACCCCTTTATTATTGGTGACTCTGCTTCTTGCAAACTGGACTACCGGTTGCGCCAGGACGGAGATCGTAGAATCTCCCAAGACCGGCTATGTCGCGGAGACCGGCGAACCTAAAGAGCCAAAGATCATTTGGACCAGCCGCACCTTTGGGCAGTCTTTCGATTATCTGGGCCATCTAAAAGTGAGAAGCTGGACATACGACGGTGCCATTGAGCGTTTGGTGACCGCGGCGAAAACATTACGTGCCGACGCGATCATAGATGTCCATTATGACAAGGTCGGCTTCCTTAGCACGATGGAAGCTTTCGCAATTAAGTACAAATGAAGAAAATTAAAAAAATAGGATTGGTAACTGGTGGTGGTGATTGTCCGGGGCTAAATGCGGCGATTCGAGCGGTGGTTCAGACCGCGATTCTCGAACACGGCATTCAAGTGGCCGGCATACCCGATGGTTTCAAGGGGATGTTGGAAAATAAGTTTGTCCCTCTTGATCTCATCAATACAACAGGAATCTTTGCCAAAGGAGGAACCATCCTAGGATCCTCTAATGTGGATACCCCTTTTCGGGTTCCCATCGTGCGAGATGGCCAAAGGGCATATGAAGATCGCTCTGATGAAGTCGTCCGTTACCTAAATGAAGAACGGCTGGACGCTTTGATCGTCATCGGCGGCGATGGAACGCAGAGCATGGCTCATGGGCTAGCCAAGAAAGGGGTCCCCGTAGTGGGAATCCCTAAGACTATCGACAACGATCTAAATGGAACGGAATTTACGATTGGTTTCTTTACCGCGGTGGCCACCGCCGTGGATGCGTTGGACAAGCTCCATACTACGGCCGAATCGCACCATAGAATTATGGTCGTGGAAGTGATGGGCCGAAACGCCGGGTGGATCGGCCTTTTTGCGGGGCTTGGCGGCGATGCGGATGTCATTTTGATTCCCGAAGTTGCTTTCGATCTCGGGAAAGTGGCTTCGTTCTTGAACGACCTCTACCACACCCGAAAACGGTACTCCATTGTCGTCGTCGCCGAAGGGGCAAAGCCCGTCGGCGGTGATGTAACGATTAGCAAGATCATCAAAGACTCCCCCGAACAAGTTCGATTGGGTGGTATCTCCCATCGCGTCGCTGCCGAACTCGAAGAGCTAACGGGTCGCGAAGCTCGCGCCATCGTCTTAGGACATCTCTTACGGGGCGGTCCTCCGGAAGGTTTCGATCGCATCTTGGCAAGTCGCTTTGGAGTGGCTGCGGTTAAGGCCGTAGTCGACGGCAATTTTGATTCAATGGTGGCCTATCGTAATGACGCGGTGGAATTAGTTCCCCTTGAAACCGGTGCCGGGAAGAACCGCTACATCAGTCCTGACTCCCCATTCCTAGCCGCCGCTCGCAGCCGCGGAATTAGTTTCGGAGATTAGCAGATAAATTTATCTATTCATTCGTCTTCCAATACGCTTGCCCTTCGGCACCCAGCGTATCGATGGGATCGTAATATTCGTAGAGCTTATTTAAAGCTTCGGGTTCATTAGCTTCAATGGAAGTTAGGTAATTCTTGGTCCAGTAGGAAATTCCTTTTTCCTTGTCGTAGCTATGCACCTGATGCACCCAGCGTTTTCCGACAAAAGGAACGTCGCAGACGATTCGAGGAGTCGCAAACCCGGGGAGATATCCCATCATATCGTGTTGAAGCGCTTGCGCATGGTGAAGGGCGACTCGCCAATGTTCGGAATTTGGGATCATGTCACACATATAGAAATAATAGGGGGTGATCCCCGCATGATCGACCAATTTGAAACACAGATCTAACAGAGCCTTCTGAGAATCGTTAACACCGCGTAATAGCACTCCCTGATTTCGAACGTCTCTAAAGCCCATATCCAAAAGCTTGCGAGTCACTCGAGCCAAAAGAGGGGTTACCGACGCTGCATGATTAATGTGGGTATGCATCGCCAGAGAAACGCCTCGGTCATGAGCTTTCTTGGCGAGGCGCTCTAGTGCTTGCAACACTTCGTCTTGAAGAAAATGCTGGGGAACTCCCATCAAGCCTTTGCTCGCCAAACGAATATCGCGAATATTTTCGATGTCCAAAAGGCCAGAAACAAATTTCTCCAAAACTGCGGCCGGCAAATTGGCAATGTCTCCTCCCGAAACGACAACATCGCGAACCGACGGGGTCTTACGCAGATAGGCCAGAATCGATTCATGGCGATCTACCTGCCCCGTTTCGAACTTACGTTTGGGCGCTTGGGGAACACTCTGGCCAACCAGATCCATTCGCGTGCAATGACCGCAATATTGGGGACAGGTGGAAAGGAGCTCTGCTAACACCTTTGTGGGATAGCGGTGAGTTAACCCCTCGGCGACCCACATGTCCGCTTCATGCAAACTATCGCGAGACGCTTTGGGATGGCTGGGCCAACGTACGTCGCGATCGGAAAAAAAAGGGGCCATGTAACGACGAATAGGATCATGAGCCAGATCCTTTTCATTCATCATGTTGATCATATGAGGCGGAATGAGCATCGACATCGTCGATCGCTCGGCCTGATCCTTCTGGATATCATGGGCCATGGCTTCCGTAAGGTACGTCCCTAAAGCCTCTTTAAGCTGGGCGACGTTTTTTACGAAATTTCGCTTTTGCCACAGCGAACTGTTCCACTGCTCTTCCGTGACGGTCTTATAACCCGGAAGTCTCCGCCAATCGGGCTCTAAGAACTCAGACGTGTACTTATAGGAATAAGGTTGCTGATAGGCGGTAACGGCTTTTTTTGGTTGCGCTTTTATAACTCACCCCCAAAGGCGTAAAGTGCCTCGGTAAATCCCCCAAAAGACTCCTTATATATATTTCCCGGCCCCCCTAAAAGGCAAGCTGGACCGCCTCCTTTTGACGGCTTCGATTCCGTTGCTTTTTTCGATTCTTTCGGGGTATTTCCTTCTTCTATTGAAGACACCGGCCCTATCAGCATTAACCGACTATTCTTGGGAAGCGGAGCTAGCAGCCAGCCTACGCACCGCTGATGACCTAGTGCAAGAAGGCTTCATTAGTCCGGCGGAAAAGCAGGCCTATCAGAAGGTACTCTCCAAATACCGCTTCTTGCTACCGCGTTACTACGCAAGTCTCATCGACAAGAGCGATCCTCATTGTCCCATCCGACGACAGGCCATACCCGATCTTTCGGAGCTACTCGTCAAAGAGGGTTTTACCCCCGACCCCTTGGCGGATTTTGACCATCGCCCCGAATCCCGCATCACCCATCGTTACGAACATCGGGTGCTCCTTCACCTCACCCCCAACTGTTCGATGTACTGCCGTTTTTGCTTTCGAAAGACACTTCTCAATGACGCTAGGAATGAATTTTTTGACGGTGAGCTCGCTAAAGCTCTGGACTTCATTCGAAACCAGAAGGGGATCGAAGAGGTAATCTTTTCCGGGGGAGATCCTTTCTTGGCTAATGAAAGACAACTCCAATGCGCCTTAAACGAGTTAGATGACATGTCCCATGTCCAACGGATTCGCTTTCATACTCGGGTTCCCGTAACCTTGCCCAGAAGAGTGACTCCTTTATTCGCGGATCGGATGGGAAGCTTGAAAAAGACGGTGATTGTCGTAAACCACTTCAATCATCCCAAGGAGGTCACCTGCGTCGCTAGCCAAGCGTTAGGGCTCTTGCGGGGCCGGGGAATTACGCTGCTAAACCAATCAGTACTTTTGGCTGGAGTAAATGACTCCGCTGAAGTCCTTGCGGATCTAAGCAGAAAACTAATGGCGGAGGGAACTTTGCCCTATTACTTGCACCATCCGGACCCGTCGTCCGGGACGGCTCATTTTGATCTTCCGGTGGCTAAGGGATGGAAAATTTGGCGAGAGCTCAAGAAGGAGTTACCGGGTTATTTGGTTCCCCGCTATGTCATTGATGATGTGAAGCGGCCCTATAAGTCGGACGTCGCTCTTATGAGTGAATCAGAAATCCAATCGCGCAGTGCTAGGTTTACTACGCCTTCTTCTGACCGTTAACGACGTCCCCGTACTCGATAACGATCGCTTCGTCCTTATCATTGAGCGCTTCTTTGACTTGCTGGGCTCTGTCGATTTCGGTTCCGGTTTGGTTATCGCGCCAGTCGCCGCCACCCACTATTCCTTCAAGACGTAATTGAAAATCTCGAACATTGCTGCAATTTAGAAGGGCCTCTTCTTTGTTGATAAGCCCTTGTTGAAAAAGACCCATAAGACTCTGGTCGAAAGTCTGCATTCCCGAGTTAGCACTCTCTTCGATGGCGCGAGTGATTCCTACCGTCCTTTGGGGATCCGCTATCATCTCTTTCACGCGGGCGTTGGAGAGAAGGATCTCGACGGCGGGAATTCGTCCTTTGCCGTCTTTTCGTTTTAATAAGCGTTGTGAGATTACGCTCACCAACACGGACGCCAATTGGGCGCGGACGGCATTTTGCATTCCTTCGGAGACACTTCCCAAAATGCGATTAATCGTTTCGGCAGCATCTACCGTATGTAACGTGCTAAACACCAGATGGCCCGTTTCAGCGGCATTTAACGCCATCATGATCGTTTCTTCGTCGCGCATTTCACCTACCAGAATAACGTCGGGATCTTGGCGAAGGGCATACTTAAGAGCATGCGCAAAGGTACGCGTATCCAGACCTACTTCGCGTTGAGTGACAATGCTCTTACGATCTTTAAAAACAAACTCGATAGGATCTTCGATCGTTACGATGTGGCAGGATCGCTGCCGAGCGATTGAATCGATGATGCTCGCCAAGGAGGTCGATTTTCCGCTACCAGTGGCGCCCGTAACTAAAATCAGACCGCGTTTGGCGGTCGATAAGTTCTCCACTGATTGAGGCAAACAGAGATCTTTCATCGAGCGAATGACATCGGGAATATGACGACAGACTAACCTGGGGTTAGATCTTTGCTGACAAAGATTGATGCGAAAACGTCCCACCTTCGGGACTTCGTAACCAAGATCCACCTCTTCGCCCAATTCGTAACGTTCTCTTTGGCGTGGGTTGGTAAGCGCGTGAGCAAGCTCGGTGAGCTGCTCGTTAGTGAGACGGCTCAAACCTCCGCGTGGTTGTTCGCCCGAAATGGTTTCCGCTAAATAATAAAGATTTCCGTTAACCCGAACGATGGGAGGCAGACCTGCTTTAAGATGCAGGTCCGACGCCCTTTTTTCACTCGCCCTTTTTAGTATTTGCTCGAACTGCTGGAGCACGAGGGCTTTTGTCTCTGGAATTTTCCTTACCGCGCTCATCCTTAGACTCGTCCCGTTCTTCAGACTCAGGTGTCGTCGAAGGTGCCGACATCATCCCGGTTATCAAACCGTCTTTGGCAAACTTCGCTTCGACCTTCTTTCTGATCTTTTCGGTAATCTCCGGATGTTCCTTAAGGAATAATCTTGTATTATCGCGTCCTTGACCTAGCTTCTCCCCTTCGAAAGCAAACCAGGCGCCGCTCTTATCCACGATATTATGCTGAGTGGCCAAGTCGATGATATCTCCCTCTTTTGAGATACCTTCTCCAAAGAGCATATCGAACTCCACCTGGCGAAAGGGCGGGGCCATCTTATTTTTCACGACTTTGATTCGAGTGCGACTTCCAATTACCTCTTCCCCGTTCTTTAACGCGCCGACCCGACGAATATCGAGACGCATTGAGGCATAAAACTTCAAAGCATTTCCCCCTGTCGTAGTTTCGGGATTTCCAAACATCACCCCGATCTTCATTCGGAGTTGATTGATGAAGATAAGACAGGTTTTAGACTTACTGATCACTCCAGTTAGTTTGCGCAGAGCTTGCGACATCAAGCGGGCTTGCAATCCCATATGGGAATCGCCCATCTCCCCTTCCAACTCGGCGCGGGGAACTAGGGCTGCAACCGAATCGATGACAATGACGTCGATGCCACCGCTTCTTACTAAAATTTCAGCGATCTCTAGAGCCTGCTCGCCCGTGTCGGGTTGCGAAATCAAAAGGTCATCGACATTCACTCCCAACTTCTTCGCATAGACCACATCTAGGGCGTGCTCGGCATCGATGAAAGCTGCCACTCCCCCTTCTCGCTGCGCTTGAGCGACCGCATAGAGAGAGATGGTCGTTTTTCCGGAAGACTCCGGTCCGTAAATCTCCGTAATTCGTCCGCGAGGTAAGCCACCAATGCCGGTCGCCATATCTAAAGATAGAGAACCCGTGGGGATAGCACCCAAATCCATTCCTATCTTGCTCCCCTCACCCAACTTCATGATGGAGCCTTTTCCAAATTGCTTTTCAATTGAAAGCAGCGCCATGTTTAGCGCTTTCTGCTTATCTGTGCCCTGTTGCTGTTCCATGAATTCTCCTTTAGATAGCAATAACTATCATGGGAGTGAACGGGATACAAAGGGTATGCCGAAAAATGAAGGCTCGGAAAGACTTACTGGGACCGGAAACCGAACGATACGGTTCGAAAATCAATCAACGCGCGTTAAAACCTAGAGACCAGCAAATCTTGCTGGTGCTAAAGCCAGAGCGAGACTTAGTCTTTGGTCCCAGCACTCGCTTTAGCCACTAGCTTTCGCTTTATTGACTATTTCTAGTTCTAGATCACTACTTATTACCTTCGAGCTTATCTCTAAACGCCGTCAGCATCCTCGTAAACTCATTGACGAGCTGCTTTTTCACTTCGCCGGCGGTCGCGCCGTCTTTGACCAAGATGACATGGACTTCGTCTTCGACCAACATGGTGTCTTGCCAAGGAATCAGACGGGTCGACTCTTGAGCCATTTTGAAAGTGTCTTGGTAGTTAGTCACGACGTTGAGAAACTTCCCCTCACTCGTCGCATCCGCCGCAGGGGTGTAAGTTTCGTGCCCCGCCGGATAGACATGAAACGGAAACGGCCCCTCTTGAAAAACCACATCCAATTTGTAATCGAATTGGGTCCTGTCGCTATTCACATCGACCGTGGTACCGGACTCCACTTCCGGAAGAATATCAGGGAAACCTTCGTAGTTTGTCGCAACATCCCGGTACGCATCGGGAGAACCTTTCTTAAATTGCGCGCGCAAAAATACGTGCTGTTCCAAATTCGTATTGGTCACGACTTGGGTATCGATATTTCCCGCTAGCACATTACTTAGAACGGTGGGATCGGTGAAGCCGGGCGGCGGATCCGCGGCCCAAGCATTGCCTAAACAAATAAAATTTCCGACAAATAACGCCAGATAAAAGCGTGATGCCTTCATACTCCCCCCCCATGTTTTCCAAACCCCAACTTAAACTCTCATAGTTAACAATAACGTCAAGCGTAACGCCTGCGCGTCGCGTCTAATAAAGATTCGTCGACGCCGCATGGTTTTACAAAGAGGATTAATTACATTAACTTTGACCCACTTGATCTTAACTCCAACGAAATTACTTTTTTTAAGCATCTGCGTTACCGCGCTCCTGTCCGGCTGCGCCAAAACACCCGTGCGCACAGCATCGTCGCTTCCGTCTGTTCTTCAGGATGACGATGATAATTTGGGCGAAGGTGACGTAAAGGCTCCCGAAGCAAAAAAACTTCGAGATGACGGAATAGCGGAATATCTTCACGGAAATTATCCCAAAGCGATTACGCTTTTGGAGACGGCCGATGCTCTCAGCACTTCCCACTCTTCGCGCTCACTTTACCTTCTTTATTATTGTTACTTAATGACGGGAGACAGCCGCCACGCGCTTAAAGTGGCCCAAACGATAGCCACCGAACAGCCGTATTCGGCGGTTGCTTACGAGCAATTGGGGTTGGCCGAACTCTCTAGCGGACACTACAATGCTTCCTTGGAATACTTTCAAAAAGCCCTCGACTTTGAAGCACACCCAACGCGCATCCATTTCTACAAAGGAATCGCCGAAGAACGATTGAAAAACAATTTGGCTCGAGACCATTCCTTCTTGGAAGCGGAAAAAGAGTACCATCAGGTCTTAAAAACCAATCCAAAGGACTTTTCCGCCAATTATGAATTGGCTTCGATGTACCTATACTGGAACCATGCCGCAAGCCAATTGGCCGAGGTGCCGCAGCTGATCCAAAACTGCCGCGATAATTTTCAAGCCGCTTCTACGGAAGATCTCCCCGACGACAAGAAGCTTTATGCTTCCTATTACCTCCCCCTATTGGACGGCATCTATCTCTATCGAAAAGGGGCTGCCGCCGAGTCCTCCAATCTCTTGGCTGGGACGATTGCACATTTGCCCGACGGAGCCAGGACGGATTTGGCGGAAATTTATTATTATTTGGCTCAAGATAATTTTGCCATGGGACACAAAGAACAAGCTCGCACTTTTTTCGATAAGTCGATCGCGATGGATCCTGAAGGGATCTATTCCGAGCCTTCGCAGGATGTTATCCGTTCTAACGCTTCTCTTGAAAATATCTCGCCTTAACACCGCTTAACTTTCGATAAGCAGCATCAATTGCCATAAAGCGATTCCCGATAGAAGTGATATCAGGATTGAGATCCGGGTGAAATCGCTTGGCGAGTTCTCGGTAACGCCGGTGAATCTCATCCCAGCTTCTGGTTTCTTTAAGGCCTAACGCCGCCAACGCGGTAATCACATCGGAAGGAAGTGTTACCACTTGAGGCCTCGCAGGAGGCGGTGTCGCGGGGCGGGGGCGGGTAGTCCCACTGAAAGGGTTCGGATTGGGCCGGTATGCAGAGCCCGAGCGGGCTTCTTGTTTTTGATAATGAGTGGATCGCGCTGACGAAGCGTGGGGTTGCGCTCGAGGCTGCGAACGCAGATGACTCACTCGCTTTCCAGTGACGACAAGTGCACAAATTTCAACAACAGAAGCTTTTACTAACCAAATAGCGGCTCCCATTAAAACGACGGGAAGATTGCTAAGCTTCGCACGTTCCGAAAGCTTGTTTTCCAAGTAGCCTGGTCGATAAAACGAATAGTAAAAAGCCCAAAAAAGTAAATACCCCGTGGGAAAGGCCAGGCCGGAAATCGCGTTAGTGAATTTGGCTTCGACCAAATACTCTACCATCGCAAACGGAATGACGGAAAGGTAGACCTTCGAGAAGGAATCCCGTTCGTCACCCGTTCTTCCTAATTGAGAGTTCGGGTAGTTTCTGTGCGGATGCGCCCGAAGCCGATAAAGCTCGTCGCGGTAGTGTCGTGCGTTAGGCATAGGTCTCCCTACCCATTGAGTATACGATTTCTGTGCCAAATTTTTAGCTGGGGGTAATTGTGTGAACGCGTTTAGCCGGTGAGCAATCGGGGATGGGATTTTATAAGGTTTGAAATTTTTGGGAGATTTAGTGCCTAGAACTTGGGCAGTCGTGTTTTGGTCGTATCGACCCGAATCTGGAGCTAAGAAAGTAAAGCCCTCTTCGGAAAAGAGATTACGTCCCTAGGGCTAGGGAGTCGGAAAACTCCCGCTAAAACGAATATGCCATTCCCAAATTAATCCCACTCGAGTTTTCCGAGCTACTGGCCAAGGGAATGGGTTTTGTTCCCTGCCCTGAGAAAGCAGCGCTGTAACTTTCAAAGGCCAGACGGGCAAAAAGATCAAAGCGGTCATTCAATTTATAGATACCTTGAATTCCAAAATCCCATCCTAGGACGTCACTGATACTAGATCCGCTGGTCAGGCCTGGCTCCGACATCGAACCTATTAAAAGCCCGTCGACATCGAAGGAGATCGCAACTTTCTTAAAAAGGCCAAAAATGGCACCCGCGCCGACTAGAAGGCCTGAGTAATTTGCGCTCGTAAAAGCATAGGGATCGGCTGAGGGATCCACCGATATTTTATGGACGGAATATCCACCCCGCACAAACATTTTAGGGCCGGCCGAGGAGTCGCTGAGTCCGAATTGGTAGCCGGCTAAAAAGCGCATGTCATCCATCGTCGAGTTTAGTGAATTGGGGGTGCCGGTGGACGAGCCTGTTAAAGTCGCAAGTCCAATTCCCAACTGGATGTCTAGAAAGCTGTGGCTGGTGAGCCACAGTTTTCCACGGATGCTCCCCTCCGGATAGGTTTTCCCTTGGCTCAGGCCTGCCCCCGAGGAGGCGTGAGTGTCCAAATTCGCCGAAGCAAAGCCCACTTTCAGTTCTAAATCGCCGTACTCCCCGTGACGAACCGGTACCTCCATTTCAGAAAACGCGATGTCACGTCGGACTTCCGATTGCGCTACCAAGAATTTGTTCCCAGTCAAAACTTCGAGGGGTTTTTTCTCAACGAGAATTTGACCGAAAGAAAGCGTATCTCCTACTTCGGTAATCTTGACTCGACCGGTCTCTTTCAAAAACAGTTTGTCGTTTGCTTTATCCGGAGATTTTTCAAGAGTGTAGGTTGATATCTCCTGGCCCACCATCAAGTCCGGCACTCCGCGATCTAACACCACTCGATACCCGTCGCGTTTCACTACCGTGCCATCGAAGGGAATGTGAGACACCAGACTGTCTAGTCCACTGTTGACGGCACTAGCGAAACTGTCTTGAGAATTCGGGTCATCAACATTCACTTCTTTCGTACGCACAAACATCATGTCGGTGGTGTCGGTCAAAACGAAATTGAGGTGATAGCTTTCTGCCGTACGACCAATCTCGGCGACCACAACGGCATCCACCCCCAGTGGTTTCAATTTTAAGATTTGAGGACGGATCCATAAGAGTTTTTGATCTAAGGGAGTAGCGGGGTCATTCAGATAGACCGTCGCCAAGTCGCTTTTAAAAGTTATGTATGCTTTCTCCGGGACTTCGAAGCGGGTCCGCGTTCGAAAATATTTAATGATCTGATTTTCCACGACCTCGGAGTAGACAGGGTCCGTCTCGCCGTTAATGACCACTCCCACGAAGGTGCGCATTCCGTAATGGTTGTCTAAATCGGGCGAACCCCAGCTCGCAAAGGAGAATAGGAGAATGCCGGCCACTACCATTTTGATGAGGGAATGGTTCATAGAGAAGGTAGGAAGATCCTTCCTTAATTGTAAGGGACTTCGCAAAAAATCGATACGGCAAACCACCCTCTGCCTTTCGCACGACGAGTTTTTAATTCCACGCGTCTTCACGCCGCGTCATTTGCTTTTCAAGTTTTCTTCTGAGAAGGGGAATTTCGCCTGCTTGCATTCTTTATGCCAACCGGTTTGCTAGGGACAGCCCGATCTGCTATCGTGAAGCTGGATTCAAAATGAAGAAGCTTCTCGTATTTGCTTTGGCGGGTATTTGGACGGCAAGCCTGGTCTTGTGGCCGCGCCCTAGTGATATGCCCTCCTTGGTTCCCACTGACGTGACGCTGCCCTCGAGCGCCAATTCGGAAGAAGGGCTCTACGAAGCCAAACTGACGGACGCGCCCTTTGGCCTGCTGGGCGTCAATTTTTACGAAAGTACTGACGGCGTGAAGCGTTGGAACATTAAATCGAAGTTCGCCGAACTGCACCGAAAGGACAATTACGCCTTCATGAAAGAGGTAGATGCCGATTTCTTTGCCGCCAAGACCCACAATCAGGTCCAAACGAAAAGCAACTACGGCCGATCCCAAATGGACAAGCAGACCGTGGAACTTGATGGAAACGTTTCCATCAAATCGCGTCGCGGTTACCTCTTCGAAATGGATAAATTAAATTACGATGGCAGCACTCATGAATTCACCACCGAAGATCTGGTGCACATGAAGGGACCGAACGTCGCACGTCCGGCGATGTACCTCAATGGAACGGGGCTGCTAGGGTATATCGACGACGAACATTTCTTTTTGCATAGGAACGTAACGGCACAAAGACAGCTTCACAGCAATGAGTGGCTCAAAATTACTTCCCGGGCAGGCGAATTTTTTACCGAGGATGAAAAGGCTATTTTCAGGGGCCAGGTTCACTCCACATTACCCAAGACCATCATCGATAGCGATTTTTTTGAACTCACGACTTCAAATGATAAAGAATCGATCAACGCGCGCGGAAACGTCATTTTAAAACAACGAGGGTCCGTGGGACACGCGGAAACCGCTTTCATGGAAGTGGGCTCCAACCAAGTCATCTTGGAAGGTCACGCTAGAGTGGATTCCAAAGACAATGAAGTGACGGGAAAAAAAATTATTCTTTATTCCGACGACGACAAAATTGAAGTGGAAAACGCGGAAGGGAAAGTAACCCAGTGATTCTTCGCGCTGAAAAATTGACCAAGAGCTTTAAGGGACGAAAAGTGGTGCGCGAGGCGTCATTAGAGATCGAACAAGGACGTGTCGTAGGGCTTTTGGGACCTAACGGAGCCGGTAAAACCACGACCTTTTACATGATCGTAGGCCTCGTCCGCCCCGATGCAGGGTGTGTGAAGCTCGGAGATGACGATTTAGCGCATCGCGCCATCTACGAACGGGCAAGATTGGGGCTTGGCTATCTCCCTCAGGAACCTTCAGTATTTCGCAAGCTTACCGTCGAAGAAAATTTATTAATCGTTTTGGACAATTTAAAGGTTACGCGGCAGGAAAAGAGAGTGAAGGTTGAGCGAGCTCTATCCGATTTAGGTATTGGACATTTGGTTTCAAGCCGAGGGTATATGCTGTCGGGCGGCGAAAGGCGCCGGCTCGAGATCGCAAGAGCACTGATCCTAGAACCCAAGTTCCTGTTGCTCGACGAACCTTATGCAGGCATCGACCCTTTGGCAGTGCAGGAGATTCAAAACATCATTCGGTCCCTAAAGGACCGGGGCATTGGGATTATTATCACAGACCATAATGTACGAGAGACGCTTAGTACGTGCGATGAAGCTTACTTAATTAAGGAAGGCGACATCTGGATGCACGGCGCGCCCAAAGAAATTGTTGAAAATGATGCGGCGAGGCGTTTCTATTTGGGAGAAGGATTCAGGTTGTAAACATGGCGATTGGACTGAAACAGACACTCAATCTCAGCCAGCAGCTGGTCATGACGCCGCAGTTGCAGCAAGCTATCAAGCTATTGCAGCTCTCGCGAATGGAACTGGAAAATCTGATCAACACTGAGCTGGTCGAAAACGCGATGCTCGAAGAATCGGTGGAATCCGAAAGCACCACCCAGAGTATCGATACGGTAGAAAACACAAATACCAAGGCCGAAGAGAATCCACAGGCCTCCGAAGATTTTAACTGGGAAAGCTATCTAGAAAACGCCCGTTCGACACCGAATCTCCCCGTCTATCGGGGAAGCGACGAAGATCTTCCAGGTTATGAGAACACCCTCTCTCAGCCGGCGTCACTGACCGATCACCTGCTTTGGCAGTTGAATTTGAGCGACCTCGAAGATCGGCAAAAGAAAATTGGGGAAAGTATTATCGGCAATGTCAACGAGGACGGCTATCTCCAGACCACTCTCGAAGAGATAGCGACTCAAGGAAGCTTTGACGTCACCGAAGTGGAATCAGTACTTTATCGAATTCAAGAGTTCGATCCGGTAGGGGTAGCGGCTCGCGATCTTAAAGAATGTCTTCTTATCCAGATCTATGATCTGGATTCCAATGATGCGATCTTAGAGAAAGTGGTCTCCAACCATCTTTCTGATCTAGAGAAGAAAAACTACGCGACCATATCCCGAGCGCTAAGTATCTCGATGGAAGAGGTAATCAAGCGGGTCAAGGTTATCGAGGAATTGGAACCCAAACCCGGACGCGCGTTCGGAGGCACTCCCGCTCATTATATTATTCCTGACATCTACGTGATGAAACGTGGTGACGAATACGTCGTCATGCTCAACGAAGATGGGCTCCCGAAACTAAAAATTTCGCCCTTCTATAAAAAGCTTTTCGAAGATGCCAGCGCTAATAAGGCCGAGACCAAAGAGTATGTGCAAGGTAAGCTTCGCTCAGCCGTATGGCTTATCCGAAGCATTCATCAAAGACAAAGAACCATCTATAAGGTGACGGAGAGCATCGTTCGGCAGCAGGTCGAATTCTTCGACAAAGGAATCGCCTTTTTGAAGCCCATGGTCCTTCGTGACGTCGCTAACGACATCGGTATGCATGAGTCGACGATTAGCCGTGTCACGACGAATAAGTACGTGCACACGCCTAGAGGGATCTTCGAGCTGAAGTTTTTCTTCAACAGTGGGATTAGTCGCGTTCACGGTAGTGACGTTGCCAGTGAAAGTGTCAAAGAAAAAGTGAAAGCCATCATATCGACGGAACAGCCCAATCATCCCTTTAGCGACCAAAAGATTGTTGAACTCCTGCTCAAGGAGAATATAAATATTGCACGTAGAACGGTGGCCAAATACCGAGAGATGTTGGGCATCCTACCCTCATCCAAGCGGAAGAAAGTGTTCTGAGGTAGCGTATGAGTCTGAATATCGCGTTTCGAAAGATCAAGGGCAGTGAAGCCATTAAAGAGCACGTCGAAGAGAAGGTGGAAAAGTTTTACAAATTAGTGAACTATCCCATGGAGATTCATGTCCTACTCTCCTTGGAAAAGCCTTACCAATGTGCCGAAATTACGTGCCACGCCGAACACCGGCAGCTAGTAGCGGTGGCAAAGACCAAAGACCTCTACGAATCGATCGATATGGCGATTAATAAGATTTCTAGCCAGCTTAAGAAGGAAAGAGAACGTAGGAAGGGGCGCAAATCGGCCCATCTTAATGTTCGAGGAACCTCCTTACGACTCGCTCAAGACGTCGAGGCGGCGCTTCCTCACCGAGAAAAGAAAATGAAGCTAGATACCGGAAGCAACTAAGATACCGAGTACTGCCAGCAACATCCAAAACGAAAAAAACCTGCGAAAATTCATAACTTCTCCAAACACCCTGCTCTTCGGCTCGTCGCGTAAGTAACTTTAGAGATCGGGAGTCAGACCAATTTCGTCAACAAGTGACCGTATTTGTCCCTGATCCCTAGCCATCTGGCCTTAACCAGTCAGGCCCAAACTTTGCACTGGACCCGAACGAGTCTTGGGGGCTGGGGATGTCGGCGCAATTAAAGCCAAAGTTTCGGGAAATAGAAGATACCGCATGCGCCATTCAGTGCTGGCAAAACGCTAGAAATGCTTTGGTTAGTCCCCAGTATGGACTTGAACACTCCCGCTTTTTGCCCGAAGAGTACCGTCGGATAGTAGCCCACAAATATTACATCCTCTCGCGGGATGCGCATGAAGTTGCGATTTTGCGCATGATTCCTAACCTCTCGATGAAGCGCTATTTGCGCAATCTTAATGAACGAGTTCAAGTTTTGATCAAGAAGCACTTTCGCTTTTGCGATTTGGGATTGTATTACCTAACCCACGTCAATCGTCCGGAGCGTGTTCGGACAGTAACCGACGTCGTTGAATTTTCAGCATTGGTTGCCAAGGATGCGGGACTTAATGCGCTGTACATTCAAATTCCTCTTGCCCAGCAGAAATTTTGTTCTGGGTTGGGATTTCAGAACGCCGGAAAGCCCTTTGTAGCGGCGGGATGGCAGAAAAGTTATGTCCCGATGTTTAGGATGATCTAACGATTTGCTATAGAAAGCCGCCAATCCTTCCTCGGTAAATGGGAAAGGTAGGTCTCCTACGTCGCGCATATAGCGGACGATTTAAGCTCTAACCCTGTACGGGTTGGCTAGCCATGGATTAGTCAATCCATAGAAGGAGACCTACCATGTATGACCATTACATCGCTTTAGATTGGGCGCAAAGCAATATGGCAATAGCGCGGATGACCAAGCAATCCAGTGAGATATCAGTCGTTGAGGTTCCGGCGAGCGTGAAAGAGCTCAAGGGATATCTGAGTCGCCTAAAGGGACGAAGTATCCTCACGTTCGAGGAAACCACGACTTCCCAGTGGCTTTTCACGGAGCTTAAGAGCAGCGTGGACGAGATTCTAGTTTGCGATCCTTACCGCAATAAATTACTCAGCGAAGGAGCAAAGACGGATCGAATCGACGCTAGAAAACTTGTTACTTTGTTAAAGGCAGAACTTTTGAAGCCTGTTTTTCACAGTTCCGATAACTTCATTTCCTATCGAAAGTTGACTAGCGGCTACAAAGATTTAGTGACAGCAGGCGTGCGGTTAAAAAACCAGCGAGCGGCAATGTTTCGAGCTGTAGGGATGGATCGGCGAAGCGAGAATCTTTGTGGAGATACGGAAAGCTTTGTTTTAGATGGACTGGAGGAGGGCATTGAGCTTTACGAGCAACGCAAATCGCTTTATGAGGCTGAGTTTGCAAGAATCTGTAAGCAACATGACATCGCAAAAAACTTAGAAACGATTCCCGGGATCGGGACTATCAGTGCGGTGAAAATCGCCGCTATCGTCGTAAATGCTGAAAGATTTGCGACGAAAAATCACTTCTTAAGTTATAGCGGTCTAGTGAAGCACGAACTGTTAAGCGGTGGCCGAAGTTATGGAAAAAGAGCGTCTCGTTACTGCCGCGATCTCAAAGCAATATTCAAAATAGGGGCGCTAGCTTGTATCGCACCGAACTCAAAGAGTCCGCTCAAAGGCTATTATCTATTTTTGATTCAAGAGAAACGTTACGCCGAGCATAACGCTCGTCACGCCGTCGCAAGACGACTGGCCTTGATTGTGTATGGCGTACTGAAAAGTGGAAGGAGATTTGATCCGAAGCGGATAAGAACGACTTAAATCTTAGCAGACTTTCAAGCACGATCCTTCTTGCCACAAAATGGAAGAACGGACACCGGTCTTGGAGGGGAGCGGAGAGAGCTCAATCATTGTGATGACCCCGTCGCTATCGCAAGATGCGACGAGAGAGTCTTTTGCCTCGGTTAGCCCCCGCTCGTTTATCCTCGAATTTATTATGGCCCGGGGCTTAGGCCCTAGAGAGCCCAAATAGTCGCATCTAGGAACCTGCTAATAAAGAAAAGGCCGCCACAGATCAAAGCTGTTGGCAATGACCGTGCTCGAAACAACGGAGACCTGGAAATCAAGGGGGAAAACCCTCAAGGGACTCGTCTACCCCTTGACTTCCTTTCCCATAGTCACAATGACACAATAGCGGTCATTGCGAGTAGCAAGAGCGAAGCGACTCGACGAAGCAATCTCCTGGCATAAGTGAAGACGCCCGATACGATTAAATCCCAAATCCTAAAGTAAAATTAATTTTGCCTCTTGCTCTTAATTAACAACCTCTGCATAATTTTCTTGAATTTGTTTTTGAGAGTTTTGCGAAAAATTCTTAAAGACATTAACCCAAACGATCTCGATCTAATGGAGCTTTGTTTTCAAATGTTCCATGTGATCGAAAGGAAAAATATGCCTCATATGACTTCTTCGTGGCGGAGGAGTGCCTCGGCCGCCCGTTCGCTTACTAAAAAATATCTTAACGTTCCCTATAAACCGATGCGCCGCGCACTAGGGGCCATCACTTTGGCGATTGTGCTCGGCGTGTTGAGTTCCTACACCTTTGCGGATAACTCGTTCGATATAAAAGGCGATCCGTCGGGCACGGAGATCACACAATCGCTTTATGCTCCTAATAGTTCGCTACCCGGTTGGGTCTCCTACACCAAGCCCGAAAATCCCAGCCCCAAAGAAATTTCCACCAACCTCGCTCACGCTTTTTACTCCATCAATTTTGTATGGGCCTTAGTCGCAGCGTTCCTCGTGATGTTCATGCAAGCCGGCTTTGCCCTTCTCGAAACCGGACTCGTCAGAGCCAAGAATGCCGTCCATACGATGGCGATGAATCTTTTGGTATATGCGGTGGGTATTACGGGCTTCTTCATCTGCGGCTTCGCTTTTATGTGCGGCGGCGCCAACGGAACCCCTATCGGAGGACCCGGCGGATTGGGAGGCATTCCCGTCTTAAACAAAATGTTTTCGCTTAAATTTATGTCCACGGCCTGGGGGCTTTTTGGAAAGACCGGATTTTTTCTCTCTGGCCAAAACTACGATGCGTCGGCCCTAGTTTGGTTTATTTTCATGATGGTCTTTATGGATACCGCAGCCACCATCCCCACAGGGACGCTAGCCGAGCGCTGGAAGCTAAAAAGCTTTCTCGTTTTTAGCTTCTTCATCGCGGCATTCATCTATCCGCTTTATGGCTGCTGGGTTTGGGGAGGCGGCTGGCTTGCCCAATTGGGCAGTGCGCTAGGTCTTGGACACGGTGTGGTCGATTATGCCGGCTCTTCCGTGGTTCATTTGCAGGGCGGAGCGATGGCGTTCATCTTGGCAAAGATGCTAGGCGCTCGTTCCGACAAGTATACCGAGGATGGAAAACCCAGAACCCTTGCCGCTCATAATATTCCCATGGTGGTTCTTGGAACGTTCATTTTGGCGTTCGGATGGTTTGGATTTAACGCGGGCTCGTCACTCGCGGGATCCGACGGTCGCATCGGTGTGATCGCGGTCAATACCATGCTGGCCTCCGCTTCGGGTGCATTAGCAGCGCTCTTTTTGACCTGGCGCCGCACCGAGATCCCAGACGTCATGATGGCCTGTAACGGTATGCTCTCGGGGCTCGTGGCCATTACCGCCCCATGCGCTTTCGTGGCCCCGTGGGCTGCCTTTCTCATAGGAGCCTTCGCTGGCGTCATCGTGGTGTTTGCGATTCCCTTTATCGAACGTAAAGGCATCGACGATCCCGCCGGGGCTATCAGCGTTCACGGCATTAACGGAATTTGGGGAGTGATGGCTCTGGGCCTATTCGCGGATGGCACCTACGGCGCTGGTTGGAATGGAGTCGGAGCCACGAGTTACCTAGGAGTGGCGGGGCGTGGAGTTACCGGACTTCTTTACGGAGATAGTTCACAATTTTTTGCCCAAGCCATAGGAAGTCTGGTCTGCATCGCCTGGAATATTCTTGCGGCCGGTTCTATTTTCTATGTCATTGGTTTAGTCCTCAAAGGAAATCGAGTTAGCGAAGCAGCGGAAGCTCAAGGGCTTGATCTCGCCGAGATGGGTGGCAGTGCCTATCCCCGCGAAGAGATCCTTGCTGAACGGCAGGTCTCCGAAAAGCCCGTGCGGGGAGGATCTCCATTTGGATTGGATCGTCTTCCGAGTCCCGTCCCAGGGACTCACTAAATAACGTACTCAGCACTTCTGGAAATAAGGTACTAGAAAGTGCTCGAATACACCGCCCTCGCCTGTCTTAAGCCGATAGTCACAGGTAGCTAGGTGATGAATCGTTTGCTTGAGGGAGGCGGGGGTGTGTTTTTTGGACTGTTGCGCCACTTTCGAAACAAAAAAGGGATGGACTCCAATATGGGACGCCATCGCTTTGGAATCGGTAATCCCGTTTTTGGAAGCATCAAGATACCGTTCCACCAATCGAAACTGCCTGACCAATATCGAAAGAATCTTTATTTCACTCTCGCCACTACGAACTAGCTCATGGAATTTCTTAATCGCACCAAAAGAGTGATGGTTTAAAACGTCATCGGCTAGAGCAAAAACATCGGTTCCTTCCGGCGACGAGGCCAAAACCTGAACATCTCTTGCCGTAATTCTCGAAGCATCTCCCGCAAAAAGGGCAGTCTTTTGTAACTCTGCCCATAGAATAGATAGCGACTTTCCCGAAGTGAGCACTAGCATCTCCCACGCATCGGTATCTATCTTCTTTCCCACCTTGCGTTCCAGATAGCTATGCCACTTGGGCCATTCGCGTTCATAGGGCTCGGCGACTTCTAAAAACCCCCCTTCTTCGCCAACCGCTTTGTACCATCCCTTACGTTTGTCTATCTTGGCGGCCATCCCCACAAAACAAGTTGTGGGAGAAGGGTTTTTAAAATATTTCTCGAGACACTCTAATCCGTAAGAAGAGACTTTGTCGAAGTTGCGACAGACGACGAGCCTAATGGCGTCCGCATCCGAAAAAAGGCCAGGTAACGTGTCTAAAGACGCTAGCATCGCTCCCGCATCCAAGTGCTCGCCATCCCAGGCTTCGTAATTAAAAGAGCCCGAAACCGAATCTTTGATAAAAAAGGATTTGAGTCGCGCCAAAATTTCGGAGGCTTGAAATAGCTCCTCGCCCACGACAAAATAAAAAGCTCTCCATTTATTCGAGTCGAGTTCTTTAAAAAGTTGTTGTGCGGTAATCTGCATTTTAGGCGCTCAAAAGAGCTCAATCATTTCGTCATAAGCATCGCGTACGATAAGATCGGCTATCTCGGGATAAACCGACTCCACAAGAGATTGCGTGTACATTCCCACGGAACTTGCGGCTTGGTAATCGTAAGTTCGCGTCAATAGACCATCCACTCGACGGAAACCGACTAGCTGCTTCGCCCAGATAACTTTGCCTTTATCATCAATTAAG
The DNA here is from genome assembly GCA_963778115.1 of uncultured delta proteobacterium. GTDB lineage: Bacteria > Bdellovibrionota > FAC87 > UBA2466 > UBA2466 > JBBQIT01. The sequence continues at coordinate 98,732 of CAVZSV010000006.1, read as the reverse complement.
CTGAGCAACATCGTGACTGAAATACCTATTTCCGTAGGAATTCGACGATAACTTTGTAAGCCGCCAAATCCCAAAGCGGATTGGATTGTGGGAACCACGTCAATTCTCACTAAAGAGCCATGGAGTTCCAGCCCCCCCTCTTTGCGGCTCGACAAAATAATCTCATGACGACTCGCTAGTTCCCGGATCATTGCGTTGGTAAATATGATTTCAGCCCCCGTTTGATCGGTCATGTTGTCAAACACGGGGACGTAGATTCCCCGCTCCGTATGAAAGACATTCTTCAGCCGGTGATTTAGGGTGTAACCGCAAGAGCAGAGTCCTAGACCGACCAGCAGCAAAAATACTTTAAACCACCACGACATTCGCAATACGCTCCGGAACATAGACAAACTGCTTCACCGTCTTGCCGGCTAGGTAGCTTTGAAGACGGGGCAGCTCTAGAACTAACTTCTGAATCTCTTCTTTGGAAAGCCCCTTTTGCGTCTCCATCTTTTCCCTTACTTTCCCATTGACTTGCACCACCAGCAGAAACGTTTCCGACATCAATAGCGCCGGATCATAGGCGGGAAAGGCGGCATTGGCCACCAGACCGGAGCCACCCATGGCCGCCCATAACTCTTCCGAGAGGTGGGGCGTAAAGGGAGCTAAGCACAATACCAGGGACTGTAACGCTTCCTTGAGCACGGCTTCGGCCCCAGGTTTCCCGGAATCGGAAAAAGCCTTATCGCTTTCCGTAAGCAACCCGTAGATCTCATTCACCAGCTCCATCGACGCTGAGATAGCGACATTGAATTTGCTCTCTTCAATATCATCGGTCATTTTTTTAATCATCCAGTGCGTTTTGCGCCGGATGGCCATCAGCTTCGGATCGAGATCCGAAGGTAACGCTGCTGTCTTTTTTTGCATGACCTCTCGGTGCGAGTAAAAGAGTCTCCAAAACCTTAGAATAAAACGGTGACAGCCTTCCACCCCTTTTTCATTCCAATCCAGATCCTTTTCAGGAGGAGCCGCAAAGAGACTAAAAAGTCTGCCGGTATCGGCACCGAAACGTTCGATGATGGAAGTGGGAGTAACCACATTGCCCTTCGATTTGGACATCTTGGCCCCATCTTTAATCACCATTCCCTGTGAGAGAAGTCTTGAAAAGGGTTCAGGCCCCGAAAGGTAACCCCAATCCCGTAAGACTTTGTGAAAAAACCGGGAATAGAGCAAATGCATACACGCGTGTTCGACACCGCCGATATAGCAATCGACGGGAAGCCACTCGTCGGCGTTGGCTTTGGAGAAGGCCATCTTGTCGTTTTTAGGATCGGTGTAGCGGGCATAATACCAAGACGACTCTACAAAAGTATCCATGGTATCGGTCTCTCGGCGAGCTGACCCGCCGCAGGTCGGACACTTCACTTTGGTGAATGCTTCACAGGAATTTAAGGGGTTTCCCGTTGCTTTAAATTGGACGTCAGTCGGTAGCTCCACCGGCAGATCTTTCTCCGGAACAAGTACCACACCACACTTGTCACAATAGATGACGGGGACGGGAGCTCCCCAATACCTTTGTCGGCTAATTCCCCAGTCACGCAGTCGATATTGGATGGTGCGCACGCCAAGCTTAAGAGACTCTAGCTTTTCACCCACTTTATCTTTGGCGATCTCACTGGGAAGATGACTAAACTCTCCGCTTCTTACGAGCACGCCAGGATCCACATAAGCCTTGTCTAAAGGCTCTTGCCCTTTCTCTTGCGCCTTAGCCTCGGGGACAATCACGGAAATGATGGGCAACCGATAAGCCGTCGCGAACTCAAAATCGCGCTGATCGTGAGCAGGAACTCCCATCACGGCGCCAGTTCCGTAATCCATCACGACGAAATCTCCGACCCAGATAGGTACTTTCTCATTGGTTAAGGGATGTGTGGCGAAGCTTCCCGTAAAGAACCCCTTTTTGGTAGTGGGCTCGACATCCTTGGATCGCGCCTGCATCTCCCGGCGCAACTCCTCCAAAGCTTGCGTGGCTCCAGGAGCCACGGACAAGAGCTCTGATTTTGGATGGAGCGCTGCAATCGTCAGAAACGTGACCCCCATCAAAGTATCGGGCCGGGTGGTGAAGACCTCTATCGGAGAATCTCCTTCGACCGGAAATTGGATACGACACCCTTCGCTCTTTCCGATCCAATTCTTTTGCATGTCCAGAACGCGATCGGACCATTGCCCTTTTAGGTATTTATGATCTTCAAGAAGTTGATCGGCATAGAGGGTAATTTTTAGGTACCACTGACTGAGCTCTTTGATGATGACCGGTCCGTCACACCGCCAGCAATGTCCGTCCTGTACCTGTTCGTTGGCTAGAACGGTTTGGCAGTGGTCGCACCAATTCACCTGCCCCGCCTTTTTATAGGCGAGCCCCTCCTTATAGAAACGCTGAAAGAAAAGCTGCTCCCACTTGTAATAATCGGGCAGACAAGTCGTCACTTCCCTGTCCCAGTCGTAAGCTATTCCCATCGACTTCAGCTCCACTTTCATCTGGGCAATGTTTTGGATCGTCCAATCTCGAGGATGAACTCCCCGTTGAATGGCGGCATTTTCAGCAGGTAAGCCAAAAGCATCCCAGCCGACGGGCTGCATCACATTAAAGCCCCGCATCCGTTTGTAGCGCGAAATGATATCCCCGATGGAGTAGTTCCTAAGATGCCCCATGTGAATGGCGCCACTGGGGTAAGGAAACATACACAAGCAGTAATATTTGGGACGCCGCTTAGGGTCCTCGTTGGGATGGGAAGCTCGAAACGTCTTCTGCTTATCCCAGACCTGTTGCCACTTGCCTTCGATGGCCTTGGCATCGTACTTTTCCGTTAGTTCGATGTTCATGATGAGTCACTTAAGAGTCTATTTTAAAGCCTAAAAGGCCTATAACTATTACGTTTTTGGTTCCATTATGGAAAATGCTTACGTCTGCCCCGTTTTAATAACGACCCGTACTTTAGCTGAACGCACCGGGAAATGCCAATGAGCTTGTTATCCGGTAAAAACGAAAGCCAAAGCAAGAAATAAGGAAAAGGAAAATCCCATGAAAGAAGTCGTCATATTGTCCGCCTGCCGTACCCCTATTGGAGCTTTCTTGGGGGGACTAAAGGATGTTCCCGCCCCAAAACTAGCAGCCTCGGCCATCCGAGAAGCGGTAAAGCGGGCTCAAATACCGTTGGATAAAATAGACGAGTGTTTGATGGGAAACGTGCTTACGGCGGGAGTCGGACAGGCGCCCGCGCGCCAAGCCGCACTTTTTGCAGAGTTGCCGACTTCGGTCCGATGCACCACGATCAACCGAGTCTGCGGGAGTGGACTTAAGTCGGTCATGTGGGCAACCCAAATGCTGCAAACGGAGGATGCAGAAATGGTGGTCGCTGGCGGAATGGAGAGTATGAGCCGCGCCCCTTACCTTCTCGATCGCGCTCGCGAAGGATACCGCATGGGCAATCAAAAGGTTATCGACTCGATGATTCACGACGGCCTATGGGACGTCTACCACAATTACCACATGGGCGACGCCGCCGAACTCTGTGCTTCCGAACGAAAATTCACCCGGGAAATCCAGGACCGATTTGCGACCCAGAGTTATCAAAAAGCCCTCCACGCTATTCAGGCAGGTAAATTCAGCGAAGAGATTGTTCCTATCGAAGTGGATTTGGGGAAGACCAAAATCACCGTCGACCAAGATGAAGAGCCTTTCAAAGCCAAATTAGATAAGTTCGCGGACCTTAGGCCCGCGTTTCAAAAGACGGGAACCATTACGGCGGCTAATGCCAGCTCCTTAAGTGACGGAGCCGCGGCTGTTGTTCTTACGACGGCGGAGATCGCAAAGAGCCGGGGATTGCGTCCTATCGCAAGGGTTTTGGCTCAGGCCAGTTTCGCCCAAGCACCCGAGTGGTTTACGACGGCACCCGTAGGAGCCATCCGTCGCCTTTTAGAGCGAGCTAAGCTTAAGATTAGTGACATCGATCTGTTTGAGATTAACGAGGCCTTCTCGGTAGTGGCCCTGGCCTGCGTCAAGGAGCTCGAAATCGATGAGTCGAAACTTAATGTGCGCGGAGGTGCGGTAGCGCTGGGACATCCCATCGGAGCTAGCGGGGCTCGCATTCTTACAACCCTTATCCACGCGCTTCGCCAAGAGGGCAAACGTTTGGGCATTGCTTCCCTTTGCATCGGAGGGGGAGAGGCTTCTGCCCTTCTCGTGGAGGCGATCCCCTAATGGATTTTGGTATCCCGTCCCATCCCATTTTTGAAGAGCAGGTCAAAGCTCGGCGCTTCACCTTATTGAAAGCCTTTTCCTCGGAGCGCTCTAAAGGACATCTATCCGCTAAAGAGAAAGTGGAACTTCGGTTACTGACTCGCCTATTTGAAGGACGAACGACAGGGATACCAACGCTTCTTTTTGCGATAAGGCGATTGCTGGCGAAGTACCCCTCCGTAAAAGAGAAACTCAAAACGAGATGACGATCTCGATTCATCAGTTTCATGCCACCCTTTCGGACGCCGACGCCGTCAGTAGCCAAATGCTTTTCATTCAATCCGCACTCAAAGGAGCGGGAATTGGCGGAAACCTCTACCGGCATGAAGCTAGCGGAAAGATGGCACTGCATTCCTTAGCGTGGCAAGGCCCACAAACCGTGGGAAAGCCGGACTGGTTACTGATCCATCACTCTCAGGGAAATCCCAGACTCCCCCAGATTCTGCAAACCCAGGCACGATGCGCTTTGGTCTATCACAACATCACCCCTGCCTCTTTTTTCCCTCATGATCCCTATCTGGCCGACTTATGTCGACTGGGTAGGGAACAGTTGCCCTTGATTAAAGAAAAAGTGGAGGCCACTTTTACGGTCTCCTCTTATAACGCCAGTGAACTTAACAAGGCTGGATTTACCGTAAATGGACTATTGCCCTTACTCGACTTCTCGCAATTTTGCTCACGATCTAGCCGGTCCGAAAGCCCAAAAGCGCTTCGTTTACTCTTTGTCGGAAAGCTCCTCCCCCATAAGAACCAGGCCCTCTTAGTGGAAACGTTGGCCCATTTGTCATCCCACTATCCCCAGGCCAGCCTTCATCTGGTGGGACGCGAAGACCCTTTTTACGGTCGCTTCGTGCGCCTTCTGGCCAAACAATGGGGGGTGCACGGGCGAGTCGTCTTTACCGGTCCCATCGCTAACAAGCAACTCATAGAGGAATACGCAAACGCGAGTTGCTTTGTCTGCTTAAGCCAACACGAAGGATTTTGTGTTCCTATCGTCGAAGCCCTGGCTCGGGGAACTCCGATTTTTTCTACTGTTGAGACAGGACTTCAAGACACCTTAGGATCGGCGGGCGTGCAATTATTGACTCGAAAGCCGTCTCAAGTCTCAGAGATCATGGCTGCCACGATGGGTGACCCCACGTGGAGAGTCAAAGTACAATCCACCTTTTCGCAAGAGCTTTCTCGACTTACGATCGAGCAAAACCCTAATCGGATCACTGAGCTTCTAATTCCCCTTCTAAAGTGAGAGAAGAATTCATGCACCGCCGCCCTTTTCTGAAAGCACTAGAACAATATGAACAGACGTGGGCCCTGGGAGCCGCTCCTTACCGTTCTTTTGATCGCAAGCTCGAAAACGAGCACTTAACTGAAATCCGTAATTTCGTTTTACAGACCACCGATTGTTTTCACCGTTCGAGTGCCGAAGGACACGTCACCGGTTCGGCCCTCGTCACGACTCCGCAGTGGGATCGCGTTTTACTCACGCACCATCGCAAATTAGGAAAATGGCTCCAGTTAGGAGGACACTGCGACGGAGATCCCCTAGTACAGCAGACTGCACTGCGCGAAGCCCAAGAAGAATCGGGGCTTCAGATGCTTTCGTTCGCCCCGATAGAATTTTTTTTTGGCCCCGGCGCGATCCCGCCCCTACTTTTCGATCTCGACTGTCATATCATTCCCGAAAGGAAGAATGAGGCGGCTCATGTTCACTATGACGCACGTTACCTCATCGTCGCAAAGCACCCCCAACTCATTCACGTTTCGGAAGAATCGAACGAACTAAAATGGTTTTCTCTAGCCGATGCGTTTGCCTCCACCGACGAGCAAAGTATGCACCGCCAATTTGATAAATTAGATTTTCTTAGAACGCGACTAGTCTCGGAGATTCTTCCCTTTGGATCCTAAGGGAACTGGTTCGCAACGCTGAATAAAGACCATATGCTGCACATCGCTATGGCAGGATCCTTCATCTGAAATTTCCGTTCGTAATTTCGGCCTCGTATGCTCTTGGACCCTAACTTGCAGACCCGAACCCTCAAACAGTGCTGCTGTTGTTGTTGTGTCTCTTACGAAAACTGATGAGGCCGTGAACCGTGCCCATGTGAAAGGATCGAATTATGAAGTATTCAAGCCGATTTTTCTTCGCTTTATCGCTGCTGCTGGCAGCGGCTTGTTCCGATAAAAAAAATAATACCAACGGGCCCCCCCCGGTTTCGGGAATCGTAGCGGCACCCGCGGCCGTTCCCGCGATCGACCCTCTCTCGTCCGCGGTCAAAACAGACGCCAAGACGGGTGCTCTCCATGATGAGACCGGATGGGAAACTACCATTGTCGGAAATGATGCTTTCAAAGCCCACTTAGTCACGTTGTCCGGTCCCGTGGTGAAATACCTGCAAACCACCGATAAGGATTTTTCGGCCGATAAGAACGCGGTTCAGATCGTTCGGCCCATTCAAATGACTAACGGTGCCGTGCACGCCACAGGCCCCGGTGTCATCGAATTTTTAGATGTCCCTGCTTCGGAACCGGTCATGACGGACATTAAGAGAGCTAAGTTCGAACTCACCTATAAAGTACACAAGGCAAAGGCCACCCCGGGGCTGGTCGAGTATGATCTTTACAAAAAGGGAGAGGAAAAGCCGCAGTTCGAGGTCGGCTTACTGTCCCTTCAGAAAAACGCCGCTAAGGACGGAACTGTGATCTTCATTCCGACTATTGTCAGACTCTGTGAAGCAGAAAAAGGATTAAAACCTGTCTGTGAAGTAAAACTAGCGGCGGGCAAATTTGACGATCTGGTTCTCTTACCGGACGCTGTCAAAGAGAACGAGAGTATCCTCGCCGAAAGAAACAAGACTGACCTTCAAAAGGGAGTCGACCAAGTCAACGCAGCGAAATCAGACTTAGCCAAAGCCTCGGCACTCTTGGATCAAGCAGTAGCCAAAGAGGCCTCGAATACTAAACTCATCGAAAAACAAAAAGCTGAGATCACGGCCGCCCAGCAGAACGCAGCCGCGGCTCAAAAGCAAGCGGATGAAACAAAAGCGGCTCTGGCCAAGACGGACGCCAAACTGAAAAAGACAGAGGGGGAACTAAAAACAGCCTCCGACAACTTGGCTCAAGCGCAGAAAGACGTAAGCACGCGCGAAACGGTGATCCAGACGCTACAAGCAAAGGTCGACACGCTCTCGAAAGATGATGAGGCTCAAAAAGCGGAATTGGCGTCGCTCAAGAAAAAACTCGCAGAGGCCATCGCTTCCCTTGAAACCGCTAAGAAGGGTGTGAACAAGGCGGAAAATGAACTCAAAGAGGACCAAAAGCCTAAAGCTCCGGAACCCGCGAAGGAAGGAACCACCGAAGCGCCTAAATCAAATAGCTAGTCCATGATTCTAATCTGCCGGGGCCCTCTTCAGGGCCCTGGCTTTTCTTACTTAAGTTTAAGTTTAAGTTTAAGTTTAAGTTTAAGTTTAAGTTTAAGTTTAAGTTTAAGTTTAAGTTTAAGTTTAAGTTTAAGTTTAAGTTTAAGTTTAAGTTTAATAATACCCACGACGCCCCGAAACCCCTACCCATGGCGGAACTCGGCTTGCCAGCCCCAAACACCCATGGTAGTTGAATTTGCTTACGATAATGTCGAGTTTAGTGCCGTGCTTCCACGGTAAAAGAGCTGCCGACGGTGAGCAAAGAGGGGTGACGAAATGCCGAACCAGTTGAACCAGATGACGCTTAAGATGACGCCTACATGGAAATTACTATCGGGAATTGGCCTCTTTTTGGCTTTCTCAATATCCGCTCTCGGAGCTGAATCCCCACAGGCCACTCCCGTTCAAGGGCCTTCACCGGCGACTCCGGTACCCAGCGAAGTCAAAGAGCCTAAGATTACCCACCCTCCCAAAGTAAGACACGCCCGACACACAAATCGTCCCACTGCGACGGTGGCCGTCAATCGAGGGGGGCTTGAGATGAGTGGCCAAACCCGTTTTGTATTCGACGAGGCCCGCAATCTTTTGGTCCCCAATCAGAAGTACTTCATTAAATACGAGGATGAAGAGACTTATGGGCGCACCGCTTCCACGGAAGCGAGCAGTACATCGACTACCTTCTCTCAAGAGCAAGTCGCCGATTTTCAAAAGGCCGTCGACACGATTGGGGAGTACCGTAACCGAATGAAGACACAGTGCTTAGGAAACAGCACCCGCTTTTTTATCGATTCCCTGGATCATTATTTTTCGAGCCTTGCTGCTTTCAATCGCAAAGCCATTCCGCTCGTGGCCGATATTAGCTCCAATAACAACCAGCTCATGCTGGTGGTTAACCGCACCGCCCTCATCGATGCCCCTGTTCTTATGTCCCGCTATCTTCAGTTCAAAAAGCAGCGTTTCAAAGAAACTATCTCTCGCTTTGCGCCTTCCGACACCCAGCTCATTAAGAGCTTGGTCAACATTGCTAAGATGCTGAAGGTCGAAATTTCCGAGGACGATTGGAACAAGACTTATGGCATCCGTGACAGCGCCTTGGAGTTAGTTTCGCTATGGCCTCGAGAAGCCATCTTTGAAGCTAGCGAGAAACTAGCCGATGCTAAAGAGACTCCATGCATTGTAAACTTAAAGGCCGCTGAAGCCCAAACCATAGCGGCACCGTCTACCACCAAGACGGGAGAATAACGACCGACTAGCGGTATCCGCTTTCCCACAGGGCGAATGAGCCATTGGTGGTAATTCCATAGCGCTGGCAAACCTGGAGGATTTCGCTCTGGGTTCGTTCGTGGAGCACTTTTTTTCCGCGCGAGTTTTTGTGGGAATGGTTCCTTTCGTGCCAACGTCGGTCGACGACTTCGTTGGATATCACAGGAATGGTTGTTTTTCTAAGCCATCGGAAAAGAAAATCACAATCAAAGGCACTCTTAAGATTTTCGTCCAAACCTCCTAGACTAAGCACCGTTTCCCGATCGAAAAGGAACAGCCATAACAGACAAGGAAACATCCCTCCATTTTGGAAAAATTCGAATGTAAGCTCCCGAGGTAGCTTAAAGCCGGGAGTCAGCACGTGCCGTAGACTGGGAATTACTTTGCCTTTCTCATCAAGAATATCTCCCGGAATCGCGGCCACGGCAGAAAACGCGGGCGACAACTGAAGATATTTTTCCCTGACAGAGAGCCCCTCTGGCTTCATAAGGTCGTCGCTGTCCAATACCGTTATCCACTTACCACTGGCGAGGGACACTCCAGTGTTAATAGCGGCAGCAATGCCCCTATTTACTTTATGGCCAAAGACCTTGATCTCTAATCCACTCAGGGTCTCAATTCCGCCGTCTGTACTTCCATCATCCACTACAATAATTTCCGTACGCCTAGTGCGCGCAGCCAGAGCACTAACGACAGCCCCCTTCAGGAATCGCTTGCCATTATAAACCGGGATAATAACGCTGATATCTAATGCCATCCGCAAGAGCGGTACCATAGCTTCTGTGAGGAAACAACGGCACTACCAAAGCTCTGAAGCGGAAAAGATCGCAGGGGACGTAGCGCTCTCGACGTTGTGCTTTGCGGAAGCTCGGCGGACCGCACCGATACTTCTTTGGGCGTGAAAATGATCAACCTCTTCGCCTAGCTCGACGAAAGCCGCTCTTAGCCCAAGAAGGAGCGGCTGCTCTTCACCGGGGGGTAAGGCCGACAGCAACCAGATGGGGTACTTCCAATATCCGCCCGGAGGGCCCAGGACACTAAGTCGAGAACGATCGACAGAATCTAATAGATAGGCCAGGGGCAAGAACCCCGCTCCGACTCCGTCTTCCACCGCACGCACGACCGAAGCCAATAGGTCGCTTTCGAACACGGTACGGCTCTTTAGCGCTCTTCTTGCCATAAAGCGCTCGGTCTCTGCTCTTAATCTAAAACGAGCAGAAGGAAGGGCTAATCCTTTTTCCAAGACCTTTTCCATTCGAGGATGGGCCGGCTCAGTGGAGGACCGCCTGGCCACGAGAAAGACGGGCATCGATAGAACCCCCAACGCATGAAAAGTTCCCTTAACCGGTGGCCGATCGGATAAGATCGCGTCTAATCGGTGGGCCTGCAAGGCCGCCAATAACTGGCTGTGGGTTCCCGAAATCACTTTCACTACCGGAGGTTCCATTTCCAATTCCGATACCGCCCGAGAGGCTAAACGTGCCGTGAAAGGCCTTTCGATCTCTTCACAAACGCCAAGTCGAAGTCGATTCGCACGGGCCGGCCTTTTTAAGGAGACCAAGCATTCTTCCGCCAACGAGAACATCTTGGAAGAGTATTGGAAGAGAGTTTTTCCGGCGGGAGTGATTCGAACTCTTCTCCCATGGCGAATAAAGAGATTAAGACCTAGCGACTCTTCCAGCTTTTTGATCTGATGACTAAGCGCAGGTTGGCTGATCTTTAATCGCCTGGCCCCGGCACTGATGCTGCCCTCCGCTACCGCCGCATGGAAATAGTAGAGGTGATTAAAATTCACCATATATTTAGGTGCTTTTATACTACGGCACAGCTTTCCTGCCTAATGCGTTCCGAAAATTCTCTTAAATTATGACCAGTCTGTAATAATTTATTGGGGAACCAAGATACTGCTCCCAATTTTTCAATCAGGCAAGAGGAGGACTTTTGTTACGCCCCTTGGCATTTTAGTTTTACTATGTTCGGATGGAGACGTTTCGGAGAACTAATGATTTGTTTCCTCGTTCCTCTTTCTTTTTTCAACAACCAACATCGTCATGGAGGTATTCATGAATCGTCAATGGGTTCTCGTAGCACATCGAGGTGGGGCCAAAGTATTTGAAAGACAGATTCAAAAGGGGTTAGCGCTCTTACAGCGATTTCAAAATCCAGAAGCGCGCCATTCCAGAACGCAAGAGGAGAACGGATCGGCAGAAGAGAAAGCAAATCATCTTCCTCGCTTCGCCAAATCCATTTGCCGGTTTTTAGATAAGGAAAGATCTCTAGGTCGGTACGACAGGCTTGTCATTATCGCCGAACCTAAGTTGTTGGGGATGCTGCGTTCCGCACTTAGTCCTCGCACCTTAAATGCTATCAACGTCACCGTAGATCGGGATTTCGCGCAATTACCCGATTCGATGCTTTATGAACGGCTTCGCAGTTCGTTTGTGATTTAGCGTCTACAATCGCGACGGCGGCAGCAATAGTGCGATCTATCTTCCTCGGGTCGCTCGGCTGCGCCACGCAATGACCGAAGTACTGGTTGTATTTGCGAGGCGAAGCCGAAGCAACCGGTAAGCCAAACGGACCAATTTCTACGGTATCGCTTCCAATTCATCGAACTGGCCGGTAGCAAACTGCCGTGAAAGGTTCGGAGCATAAGCAAGAAGTTTGGCTTCGTCGCGGATGATAATACTCTCAGGACTCGATCGGGCAATTAAATCCTTCTCGACGAGTTCGTTAAGCATATCCTCTAAGCGATTTTGTCCGATGTCCAAGTAGTAGTGAACCGTGCGCTCGGGAAGAAAGAGCTCTTGACCTTCGGCAACAGTTCTTCCGTAAGTCCGCGCAAAAAAGATCATCAAATGAACCAGACGGTCCACGTTATCGGAGGATCGCAAGATATGGATTAAATAGTTGGATCGATCAAGCCGCTCCACCGCTGTTTTAAACATTTCACGGAAGATTTCCCCGACTAATTTGGGCTGGTGGCTACGAATGTTTTCCAAATCGCTCCAACTGAGTTCTAAAAAAAGTAAGTCAGTTCGGGCATGAGCCGAAAAGGCCCTGGGGTACGGACTTTTCCTAAGAATCGCTTTCTCACCGATAAATTGTCCGGCTTCCACCAGATTGACCACTCGCGACTCTCCCCCGTCTTCCGTTTCCAATTCGATGATGCCTCGAATCAGAAGCATCATGGTGCTCGCTCTATCTCCCTGCCGAAAGAGATACTCGCTCTTCTTGGCTTTCTTTAGATATTTAATGAGTTCGGGATGCTCCCAATAGAAGGTAGCTGATGGCATAGCCATATTGTACGTCGCTAGGCCGATAAACCCAAGAACGCCTTTTGATTACGTCGATATCAGCGTAAGATCAAACTATGGATACGGATTTGGATCTCTCCTCGGTCATGGACGTCTTGTCGAACCCCTATCTGCTCACCCTCATCGTGGTCTTGACGATCGCTTCCACCGTTTACTGTTGGATAGGGATGAAACGAAAAAGTCTTCCTCTCTTTCTAATTGGAATCGGAATAGGCGCTCCCACTTTCGATATCATGGATTGGAAATTGTGGGTTGGAAGCGCCGCGGTAGTGGCCGTCGGATTTTGGCTTAAGAACCGAGGCGATAACCCTCTTTAATATTTTTGTTAACGCTCTCCACCCTGCCATTGGACTTTCCCCTCTTTCGCAGAGTACGATTCTGCTGACGCTCACCATAAAGCCGTCGACACTATTAAAAAATCATTAAGGGGGACTTCATGTCTTTTGGGAACCGGTTTGTCTATCGCTTCATGTTCGTATCGAGCTTGCTCCTGAGTTCAATTGTCGCGTACGGAACAACCCCGTACGTAGCTCACGACTATATTAGAATTCCAGTCGGACAACTTACCCCGGAATTTGTCTCGCGCTATGGTTTCATCCGAGATCATGTGGTGGATAGCGAATATGCCTTTGGTTACGTCACTCAAAGTGAATTCGCCAAGCTTCCCAGAACTATTTTAAATGAGGTGAAACGACTCGACGCTAGACAGTGGGCTCACCACAGTATGGATCCCAAGACGCTACAACCGCGTCCCGTGCTTCTTCCCCAAATTTTGCACGACACCGAAGACTACCACACGTACGAGACCCTCACGACGGAGCTTACGACACTCAGTACGAAATACAAAAACCTATCCACCTTAGTTTCGGCGGGTAAAAGCGTCGAGGGGCGCGATCTGTGGTACATGCGCATTACCTCCAGCAAGTTAAGTGACCAGATGAAGCCGAAGCTTCTGTATATCTCCTCAATGCACGGGGATGAAGTCGTCGGTAAGGAACTTCTGATCTATCTGATTAGAGATCTGCTTAATCTCTATGGCACTGACACCGATCTCACCGCTCTGGTCGACAATTCCATTCTGTACATCATGCCGTCGATGAATCCCGATGGGACCTATCACCAAGATCGCTTCAACGCGAATGGTGTCGATCTTAACCGTGATTTCCCCACCATGGACGATCAGCCGTTTTCCTCCGGCCATGCACCGGAGACCCAAGCCATCATGAATCTGCATCAAGCTAATAACTTTGAGATAGCCATCAACTTCCACACGGGAGCGCTCTGTTTTAATACCCCGTGGGACAGCATCCCTAATGATGGAACCCATCCTTTCGGCGATGACAAATTGGTCCAGGCTTTAGCAAACGAGTACGCGGAGCTAAACGCTCCGATGCATGCCGTGAATGAGGGAAATTTCGTCAACGGCGTCACCTACGGCTACGAATGGTACCAGGTATTAGGAGGCATGCAGGATTGGGCTTCTTTTTTCATAGAAGCGACCCATTCTACGGTCGAACTCTCGGATGTGAAATGGCCCGACGCCAGCACTCTTGCTGGGTTTTGGACCGACAACCGAACCTCGCTTATTACGTTCTTGAGTCGTGGACTCGATGGCATCCACCTCAAAGTTACGGATGCCCAGGGGAACCTTCTCGATAGCGGGGTTGATATGACCACGGCAACACGGACTCTTCATTATCACGGGTATGTCCACCGACCGGCCATTCAGGGGACACAGCAGGTGACGATTTCAGCCCCGGGCTTTACAAGCCAGTCGTTAACTCTCACCACCCGCCGGTTTGACGGAACTTTTCAAAATGTGGTCCTGACCAAGGGCCATTGAGTAAGATCTTTAGCGGTGGGGTACCTTGGATTTCCAGGGTACCCCAATTCCCTAGTTCGGACCCCTCGTCTTGTGATTACGGGGGGAGTATGGGGGAAGCCATTCTCGAGGAGCCTGACTCAATCGAACCGCGTCTTTGTCTTTCGTGGAAAGCACCGGATTTTTGACGGGCCAATCGATTCCCAGCTCAGGATCGTTCCACGCCAAGCTACGCTCGTACTGAGGCTGGTAGTAGTTGGAACATTTGTATAGGACTACGGCATCGTCGCTAAGCACCACAAAGCCGTGAGCAAAGCCATCGGGAATAAAGAGTTGGTGGCCATTCTCCTCCGATAAGATTTCTCCGGTCCACTTTCCGAAAGAGGGAGAGCCCAGTCGAATATCTACCGCAACGTCGTAGATTTGGCCCCGAAGGGCCACGATAAGTTTGGCTTGCCCTTGAGGATGCTGAAAATGCATACCGCGCAAGATATGCCGTTTAGAAAACGAATAGTTGTCTTGTACCAACTCACCAAGCCCCGCATCCCGATAGTTATTTTCTCTCCAAATCTCTCGAAAATAACCCCGGTCATCCCCAAATCGTTTCGTTTTAAAGAGAAGGACTCCGGGCAACTTTGTTTCAGAAACCATTACCACTCCTTGATCACGCCTTTAGACAGGGAGAATAGCACTTTATTTTCGGAATGGGAGTGGTCAGCCCAAATGACTAGGAATGGCCACTAGGACGCAGCGGGCCGTTTCGGATTAAGAACTTCATCAAGGGAAAATTCTCCATGAGGGTGTGCACGGCTTTGAGCAATTGCACGTGGGGAGCCCATTGGCCGGTCGAACCTTTAGGACGATGCTGTTCGTCAAAATTAGCCGTACTCACGATACCCACCAATTCGTGAGATAGCGAATGAAACACAGGCCCCCCGGAATTGCCGGGAATCATATTAAGCATCGTCATAGGCGAGGTCCCACCGAAGTGTTCCACGCTCATCATCCGCCCTTTCTTGCTCTCCAACGTGGCAGCGTGAATATCCCGGTTGTTGGCCGATGGATTATAGACGACGGCTTCCACCGGAACATCCTGAGCGGTGTCTTTGAAATCATAATTCTGAGCTAATTTGATCCCGTGGTAATGCTGGGGCAGTTCGGCACGACTGTGGGGAAGGAGAATAGCCCAGTCAGAAGTCCCAGTCCCTGAAAAATCAAAGGCGATGATAGACCGAACGGTATAGCCCTTCGACTGAGTGTCTCCCGGATTTTGAAAAAAAAGCGTCATCGCATGAACGGGATGGTGAGACGAACCGTCAGTACTCACACAATGGCCCGCGGTAATCACATAACCATTTTCGAGTAAGGACACGGTACAGCCGTGAATAGCGCCATCCACCTGAGCGAAGAGAAGCCCTATTGGATTTTTCCCATTCCAGTAATCGGGAAGACTCTTAATATTTAGGACGGGCCCAGGGGTACCTTGAGGAATTTCTTTCCCACAGCCGGAGACCAAAATGGCGGCAAGCAAGAAAAAGACGCAACCGCCAAAGCACCGACGCACCGCAAGCCTCCTGTATTAAACCGCCGCACTATAGCAAAAAGGGATCCCCTTCACAACGCGCGTTAATTGTCACCACCTCAGCCCGCTAAGCTCTTCAAGGCATTGAGCTTTCCACTTGCCTCAAAGAGAGCGGCTTGACATTTTTTTTCGCGTTCCCAAATAGAAAAGAGAAAGGAGATCAGTTATGGCAAATATAACTTTGTTCAATGAAAATTTAACCCCGTGGAGAGGTCTTATCGACTTGCAGAGACATATGGATCGTCTTTTTGACGATGTATGGACTCCGCAATCTCGAGGCTTAGCCAAAGAATCCATCACATTTCAACCGACGGGAGAGTTCGAGGAATCAGAAGATCACTATTTGATGAGCTTTGATCTACCTGGAGTTTCTAAAAAGGATATCCAGATTGAGATCAACGGTAATCAACTTGTGATCTCCGGTGAGCGCAAACAAGAACGCTCAACGAAGAGTCTCTCGGAACGTAGTTACGGAAGGTTCCAAAGACTTTTAACGCTTCCCGCAGATGTCGATGCGGAACACATCGAAGCAGACTATGAAGATGGCGTGCTCAAGCTCGCCCTTCCGAAAGCGGAATCCGCAAAGCCACGTCAGATTAAGATCGGCGAGACGAAAGGATCTTTTTTCTCCCGACTTGTCGGTGGAAAAGAACCCCCTAAAGAAAGTGGAAAATCCGCTTCCGAAAAAGCTGCTTAGAGCCAGAGAGGGCGGGAGCGATCGAAGCGGTCGCCCCTGCCTTTTTCTCTTTAAGTAGCATGATGAGTTTTAAACCAATCGAGCATTCTTGCCCAGGCACCGTCCGCATCCTTTCGGACATAGGAGTCTCGGTAATCGGCATTAAAACCATGGCCGGCGTCAGGGTAGACGATAATCTTTGAACCACTGGTCCCCTTCTTAAGAGCCTCTTCCATCTCTTTGATGGAAGCCTGTGAGATGTGATCGTCTTTGGCTCCGTATAACCCCAGAACGGGAACCTTCAACATGGGAGCAATCGTAATCGGACTTTCCTGTCCCGCAATTCTAGCCGTCAGAGGGCCATACCAAGCCGCACCCGCCTTTAACTGAGGATTGCGGGCGGCATATAACCACGTAGTGGCCCCTCCCCAGCAAAATCCGGTCATGCTAAGTCGGTTCGCATCGGCTTTTTTCGAAGCCTCAGCAAATTTGATCGTCGCATCCAAATCTTGATTCACTTCCGAGCGAATGACTTTGAAAATAACTTTATTAATGATGTCATTGACCTCTTTCATGTGCATGACGTCGCCCTGCCTAGAGTACAGATAAGGAGCAACCGCCAAGAAACCCTTCTTCGCCAAGCGACGGCAGAGATCCCGAATGTGTTCATGAAGTCCAAAGATCTCATGGACGACTACAACCGTGGGAAAGGGTCCCTTTCCTTCGGGCATCGCCCAATATCCTGGAATCTTTCTGTCGAAGGAGGGAATACTAATATCTCCAGCAACCAGCCCCTTAGCGTCCGTGGAAATAGTAAAAGCAGAAAGCGGGTAGACCGCTAGAGCAAAACCTGCTTTCAAACCCGAAGTCATAAAGTCTCGACGGGAAAAGGAATCTAAAGAAGTTTCGTTCTTGTCATTTGTATCCGGCATACAGGTCACCTCACAAGTGTCACACCACCAATCGTTTCCCGTTAACGTTCTATCGACACCTTGTCAACGCGGTTACCGTACTTGGAACTTCCGTTCCCATCCTCAAATAGTCGTGGTACCCCAAACACCATGACTGGAAAGGTGAGACTTCGCTATTGGGTGGGCATGGCTCTCTGTATTGCCGCAGCATTGACGAGTGCTGTTTCGATGCGGCTCGCCATTCCTAGAAATGATTTCTATTGCTACTATCGAGCGGCCCAACGGTTTTTGTCTCATGTAGCCGTATACCAAAACGAAGTTGATCTCCCTTACAAGTACCCTCCGGTCACTATCTTATACTGGTTGTGGCTTCCCCTATTTTCAGTTCCCGTCGCAAGAACGATATTTGTCACGCTTCACTTCATAGCCCTACTCTTAATTCCGTATCTGATCGCTTTAGTCGCGGGGCGGGACATTCGAAAGAGGAGAAGCCCTGGATTTTCGGAACAGGTGCTTGCCGGCACCATGCTTGGGTTCATGGCAAGCCTGCGGTTTCTGGAAAATGAATTTCGCTCGGGCCAGATTGGCGCTGTGATCTACTGCTTAATCTATCTTGGCGTCTATTTGTTAACGACGAGCCATCTTTCTAGATACTGGCGAATTGGGCTCGGAGTGGGGGTCCTTACCCTGGGGGCGATATTAAAAGTTCACGCGCTCATTATCTTTTTTCTGTTCCTTAAACGCCAGCCCTGGAGGAACACGCTTATCGCGCTTGGCGTGGTTGCCCTTCTAGTCTGCCTCCCCGAACCAGGACTGTGGGCAGATTGGATTCGACAAATCAAAGAGACGACCCCGTATGCCGCGATTATTAAGGGACAGTACGTTGCTCAGGGCATTTATCCTTTTGCCGTCTACTACTTCGGTGCCAAGAGCGATTCGCTATGGCCTATGCTAGGGATCTTGCCCTTCTTAGGTATCGCCGTTTTTGCGTTGCCACGGTTTCGTTTGGATGAATTAGAGCAAAATCCGATGGCCTTTCTAACGTCGGTGTCCGCTTTGCTCCTTCTAGGAGTAATGGCGTCCCCGTTACCGTGGGTCCACACCTATTCGGTTATGCTCGGTATCGTACTAACGGCCTACTTAAATTCGGAAGGTAAGGAGCGCTGGCTTTTATTAGCCGCAGTGGCTTTTCTAGCCCTTTCGCCCTCGGGTATCATCGGAACTACGGTGGCGCGGTATTTGGAATCGAGGCAAAGTCTTTTTGTCGTCTGCGGAATCGTTTGGATCATTCTAGTAAAACAGTCTCGAAGGCTAGCGGTTTACAGCGCTTTGTGAACCACTACATTCCAGCTGTTACCTTGAACCAGAGAAACAGCGACTCTGCCTCCTAAGGGCTGTGTCAAGGCAATCATCGCATCTCGAGTCCAGTAATGCGCGATATGGGGAATCATCTGATCGAAGATGATGGATTCGACGTTACGAAAGGATAATGATTTTAAGTTGCGGTAATAATCGGTCTTCCAAGGAAGCCCTCTAATTAAGGGCCATGAAAGAGCGGTTACCGCTTTGGCCATTAGATGCGAAATCGGCAGTGGCAGACGCGAACCTAGCGCCCGCAGAATTTGGATCAAAGGAAGCAGCGTTCGGTTTCCCTCTTTGCCATAGCACCACAAGATAAGCTCCCCGCCCGGCTTAACCACACTCCACATCTTTGCCAGGGCAGCCGAAGGATTGGCCAAGTGGTGCAATACGCCAATGCAGACGACACGATCGAACGTTCCTATCTCTGCCGCGTCTAAATCGTAGGCCGAACCCTCTTTGACTTGGACTTGGAGCAAAGGCTTTAGATTTTCTCGCGCCGATCTAAGACTCCCTTCATTTACATCAACAGCTAATACGGAGCTCGCTCCTGCCATAGCCATCCAATAAGAGTTGCGCCCCATACCACAACCGACATCCAAAACACGCTTGCCGCGAAAGCTCTCTAAAGTGACCTCTCCTAACCACCGTTGAAGCTGCACGCGGTGCTCGGGGAGAACGTCCTTATAAATAGACCATTCATAGCCGAACCTATCCGGGGAACCTCGTCGCAGAGTGCCAGCTATCGGTTCGATCTCAGGAGAGAGAATCATATTTTCCATTGTTACCGAATGTGACAGATGACTCAGCATTTAGCAAAGATACTGAGCTTAGTGAGACCCTTTACTCTTTCATCGTCAAGATTCGTTGGAGATTTGAGCATTATTATACCATGACGCGGTCAGACATTATAGAGGCCGTAGTCTGCTATCACCCTGGCAGACTTCGTTAAGGCTCTCTTAGCCTTTGCAGCATCCTATTCGTCAAAGCAATCGTATTGGCCTCCCAGCCATCGAACTGTTGCGCTGTGAGTTCGTCGGAGGCGGGCCAGTCGGTTCGTCGATAGTGGAGAAAATAGCCGCCAGCCTGTTCATACGCTGCCAATTCCTGGTGGGCCGAAGGGTTTCGGCGAAGCTTCAGGTTATATTTCCCTAAATTAAGCAGTCGCTGGATCTTGTCCTTAATAATTTTCGCCCGTGCCGGAAAATCAAGACGTAGGGCCCCGGCGTGAGTATAGGGCACTAACCCTCGCGCTTTATCTAATCGCTCCCTTTGATCGACGCCATCTTTCTCTACGTTATCTAACTCCTCGGCGATCTCATCCGGACTTCTGTCTTCCACCGTATTCTTATAATTTCCTATGGTGGTTAAGTTGGCCTCATAAACGGCGACGACACTTTGGCTCATCGAATGGTTGGCTAAGTCGGTGCGCAGGATGCCTAATATTTCCTCAGTAGAAGCGGCAATTTCCGCGCGACGTCTAACAAAATCAAATCGATAGAGCGCTGATTTGAGAGGAATTTTACTGATAAAAGGAACGTACAGGTTTCCCGTAATTTTTCTGTCATCATCGTTGCGAGGAAGTAGCCCCTTATGAAAGCCATAGCGAACGACTTCGTGGGCGATATCGCAAATTAACGAGTCGGGAAAGACCTGCCCGTCATGGGTCACTCTTTGGAAACTTCGCTCATCCCATTGAATCACATACCGGCCTTGCTCTCGATCAAATACCACCCGCGCGTCGACAGGGTTCGAACCGTTATCCAGAAGGCGCCCTTCGTTTCCAATCTTTAGAATTTTCCCCTCGATGTTGTTCCTATCAAAGAAGCGCCCCAAGGGCAGCGTTTCCGGAAGTACCGCGACAAAAGGCAACGGCTGGCTCAATAGCTCTGTTAACGCCTTTCTCTCCGCTTCGGTGGCAGATCCATCATTTCTCGCATGCTCGAAGGTAGCGGCCACCACACGTTGACTTAACATTTCCAAAATACCCGCGACCGAATTGCCGCCATTGTTGGATTCCCCTCCCCCCCAACAAACCCCACAGGCAAAGACAAACAAAAACAAGACTACCTTTTTCACATTTCCTCCGTTTGGACTGGCTTTGTCAGCGGAATCAACTGGACCTGAATTCGATAGACGGCATTTCCTGAAGCCTTCTCGAACTGATCGACAAATTTCCTTTTAAAAGAGCGGATACTCACTTTGGCTGCCGAAACATCGGAACTTTTCATCAGAAAGGTCGTGTTGGTAATTTCTCTCTCACTAACGTCAAGCTTAGGGAACAGATGCTTTGTCTGCTCCAGAGTCTCTAAGTGGTGCTGTTGTAGGGCCTGACTCGGAATGTCCGAAGAAGAGGCTACCAGCGAATCGGCTAGCATAAGCTTTCTGTTTCGCCCTCGGGTCAAAAGGCCAAGTCGCAATAAAATATCGACGGTCTCTTTGATCTCATTTTCAGCCACTGGCGAGAAGAACTTGGACGCTATCCAAACCGGATTTTCCCGAAACAAAGGCAACTGGACCATCTCTCGAATGGCGTACGCGTACCAACGAGAAATCTTGGCGTACTCAGCCTCGGTGAGTAGCCTTTTTTTCCCGGGATTTTCAAAGCCGAGCCTTTCCAGCAGTAGTGCTTTCACTTGCGGCTTATCTTGGAGCTTTCCCAGCTCGATGAGGTTGCGAAAATATTCGCTCTTATGGCCATCAAACTTGAAGTACTGGATGAATTTCTCGGTGGTCCCCGGACCAGGCTGTCTGTCGCCGTTTAAAATCTTGGTCAAAGAAGCGGTGGATTTCAGCCCTAACTGCCTAGACCACGCCCCCAGGGTCCACTTGGACCGGTGCTGTTTCTTGATCGCAGCATAACCCAATAGAAATGCTCGATAATCGGTGAAATGAAGCAGATCCGGTCCATTCATATGAGTTCCCACCGGGAATATATAGTGAGCTATGAGATCGGGATCAATGGCTATTTAACTAGCCGCCTGCCAAAAATTCAGCCGGTCGCGACCGTAAGGCCGCGACCGGCGTCCAAATCCGAGGAAGACCTTTGCTTTAGAAAGCTGCGGGCAAACTAAGGCAAAACTTTCCCTGGACCCAAAGATGCTGTTGTCCACTTCTTAAACTTTTAGGGAGTGGCGAAACAACGTTAATGGCATCACGAGCTGGATTCTGTTGGCAGGACCGCCAACAGGGGTCTGTCACTTTTCCGAGAGTAAACGATTTTCCGCGGCAGATATGGCGGCCTGAAAGTTTAAGACCGTAAATCGACTTTTCTTCCAAAGCCGTGTTTCGGGGTTTAGATAGTCGATTCGCTCTGGCTGTTCCAACTGGAAGCAAAAGCGAGCGTTTAAAGCTCTCTGATACGTCAGAGCCCCTTGGACGAGAAACTCCTGGGCCCAATTGCCAGAGTCCCCCCGCCGCAATTGAAATTCGTCCGCCAGCCTAAGTTGAAGTTCCGAAAAAAAAGTCTCTGGGTCTTCATTGAGAGAGCCAAAAATAGTTTCCCCCTGTGTCCACTCGAGCGCTATGTGGACTTCGGAAGAGGAACTTGTGGTCAAGAATAGCGCGCCGAGTGGTAATTCCCTTGAGCCCCACCAACGGATCGCGTTTTCCATCAACCTAAGACGCCCTTCTCTACTTCGAAGCCTTTCCCACTGTCGACGAGACGGAGCCTGACCGGAGACTCGAAAGGGCCGCATCGGAACCATGGTTTCCAAATCGCCTCCGGTAAGGTGTGTTTTTCCCCTGAGGGGATAGGTGATAGGAGGGGTTCGTAGGCCTCGTGAACGGCGATGTGCGGTATCGTAGTCCCTCTGAAAATGGGGATCCACAAGCCTTGAATCGATCATGACGGCGATGGAAAGATCCGTATGGGGTTCCGTGATCCATTCCCGCGGCTGCCCGGTTTCGCCAATCCTTGTCTGTTGTCTGAGAGCAACTGCATTGATCAATCTATCAATGAAACGCTCCCTACCCGCGGGACGGCCTGAATCCCAGTTCTTGGCTAAAGTGCCTCCATGCTGCTTATCCACAAACGTTTTTTCCCACAGACGCACCCAATCTCTCGGCGATAGCACGGTATAACCAACGGTTTCGGGATCAAAATGGTCGACCACCTTCTCCCAGAGGTCTGAGAATTCACGCTTGAGTAACCAATTCAAGTTAAACGTTTTCTGAGTCTCTAAACCGCGGGCTCCCCTTCCTTGCTGAACTTGAATGACGTGGAAAGCCTCCAGTCGATTGATGAGACTGTCCGTCGTAAATCTGGAAAAAGCGGCATAGACACGGGCTTGAGATACGCTATCACGACGTTGCAATTCATCCTTTAAACTAACCGCGCAGTCCTTCTGCGTAGCATCTTCTCTAGACTCCCTCTGTTCATGCTCTGCCACGGAGATGCCGCCTGTCGAAAATAAGAGGGTGAGCAGAAGTAAGAGGATTTCGCCTACCCGCTTTTTCTTTCTAGAGTTTATTGACACTAGCGAAAATCCTTTCCTTATTGGGGATTGGCTACAGCCCTTTGCTTTTCAAGCCTTTCCGCGATCTCGCTGACGACTTTAAGTCGGGCTTCAAGGTCATGCGTCTGCTGTTCTAAAGAAACGTGTCCCAAAGGAGGGGCCGTAATTCCCAGCTTCGCTTCCATCTCTCGCATCTTTCGATCCGCTTCTTGAATATTGGCTTGGGTTTTTCGTACGTACTGCGCAATTTCGGCAACCTGGATTTTCTTGTTTAAAGCATCCAGAGAAAGCGTGAAGGCCTCAAGCTGCTCGTTAGCATTCGTTCCCACGGCTTTCACTCCGGGAATGAAATCCAGCGATTGATCGAAAGTAGGCAGTACTGCGGTATCGATGTAGTGTCTCTCCTCCCTGGTCATCGCGATCGAAATCGCTTGCTTAGTCTCTTCCAAAGGAAGGCTAAGCGCTTCTAGGTTGAGTTGCTTGGATTCGTCTTCACAAGGGCGAACGCGGCCCGGAACCTTTAACTTAGAAAACACCTCTCCTTGATGACCATAGACGATCTTAATCTCCCACCTTCGATCCACCGGAAGCTTTTGAATGATAGCGACACCGAAGCCAGTAATCGCAGCTGCATTCTCGGAAGAACGGCGGATAGTGAGAGGTCCCGTGAATCGAAAATACGTATCCCCTTGCGCCTCAAATTCATCAGAGAAGCTTAAGCTAAGTTCCCCCAGCCTAGGGACAAAAGCCTTTAGTTGAACTTCCCCCTGCGAACGAATCAACGAAGCCCGTGATACGCTCCCTCCGTTAAGGTAGTCGATCCTCGCTGCCACGACGTCGACGGGATGGCCATGTAGCTTTCCCTGATCACGTAGTTGCGCTAGCAACATGAGAAGTTCAGAAATTCTTATTTTGGATTCCTTAAGCACTTTGAGGGAAGCTTCATTGTTGTCCTCGGGCTTGATTAACTTCTTTAACTGATACACCGTAAGGCCAGTAAATAGCCCGTACCCTTTTGAAGCAGGCAATTGAAACTGTTCGGGCAGCACCGTATCCCGCTGTTCGAAAAGCTTACCGTCGGGATTGGCCAAGTAGGAGGTAACAAACGAAGGGAGATTGACGATGGACCTATCTCCATGGCCATAGATGGTTTGGGACTTATCCGCAGTTCCGTTGGATGACAGAACTATTCCGGGGCGAAATTTTAAAAGAGCGTCTACCCCTTTGAATTGCGGACTTAGTCCTAGCAAGGTCCCTATCAGATTTCTAGAGCTTCCCCATTGGCCTGGCGCCTTAAGCTGAGAAACGGTCTGCTCGAAATTGGCTAGCCCCACCACATTGCCGTCACGACCCAATAGAAAATAGGAACCAAGCGAATCACCCGATTGGTCTGCGCCTCCGCCCGAGCTTTCCCCTCCCCCTCCAAAACTCTCTCCGCCTCCTCCAGAACTCTCTCCGCCTCCTCCAGAACTCTCTCCGCCTCCCGGTTTAGCCATGGCTATGGCTTGGGAACTCTTCGCACCCGATAGCCATTTTCCCGCTAGAGGCCCCTTGAGAATCTCAATGTCTATCCGTTGACCCGATTTCTCGTCGCAGACCATCCGAAATGTTCCTGTGGCATCCTGATCTTCGTAATAAACGTCGGCATTGGAATTCTGTAAATGATGGCTTTTCTTAAGAAGCCGTAAAGCAGTGTCTAACGCCGTAACGATAGGAAGGACATAAGTGGTCTCCCCTAAAGGAGAGAAATGGGTGACGATTCCGGCAATGCGAGGGTACAACCCCACCTTCAGAGCCGCGTTTCCCACTAGACCTAAAAGGGGCAGAACTTTAGCCACCGCGTTCTCCGGCTCCCAAATGCTTTCCGGAGCTACTAACAAAAGTCCTCCCGAAAAGCCCCAACTGCGGTGTGAGACCTGATAACAGCCGTGGGAAAAAACCGGAGGACAATCTTGTCGAAGAGGCAGCGGCTCAGCGGGGCTCGGCAATCCCTCCCACGGAATGGAGAGCTCCGGTTGAGGCGCCCAGCTTTTCATCGTTTCGGCTTCCTCTTTCCACGTTGCCGTTTTTAGCATTTGAACATCGATCGAAGAATAGCTGGGGATTCCTAAAATTGCGGTGCGCCACTTTTTTTCTCCTATCTGTCGTTCAATGCTAGTTTCAAGAGCTACGTTGAAAAGCATGATATCGTCGGCCTCAGTGACGGCCCGTTCTACCGCTAACAGAGCCACATCCTGTCCGCGATCGATCCCTACGACTTTGGCCGATTTCGCCTGATGATCGGTGACGCAACCGGTGACCCGAATGTCCTTCCATTTCCCTGAGTCTTTGGGAATCTCGTGCGCTGGGGTTAAGAAATAATAAAAAGGTTTTGTAATTTTAACCAGCAATACCGTTCCGTAGTAGGGATCGAGGTCGTCCCACTGAAGGCTTCCCATGAGACAGGCGAACGTATCGATTCTGGTATTGAGAACGGCAACGGCTTGCGCCGGTTGGGAGAAGAGCCTGTCTTGTTCTATATGAACCGGGGAGGCGGCCATCGTCACGGGGCTTGCCAGGGAAAGAGAAATTCCCAGAGCTCGAAAATACCAACGTACCCGACTTGGCAGATCTTTCCACGGCAGTAGCAACAGGCCTCCTTGAACAAGAGCCCGAACCTTATAGACAATCGGACCCGTTCGATCAATCCCCAGAGTAAGAAGAGAGTAGGTAAACGAAAGAGATTTAAGAGGTTAGGTATCCGGCCGCGGCATTAACCGCGGCCGGATTTCGCAGCGGTTTAGTCGAAGGAAGGGTTCGCTTTAGAAAGCTGCGGGCAAACTAAAACAAACTCCCCTCTTCCAAACCGACGATTCGAAACAAAAGAGCTCTAGAAGACGCCCCGAAAGTAACCGGGATGAAAGTTCGCAAGCTATATGGAGCTGTCCTTTTAGACAGAAAGAGGGGCTCTCGAGGTAGCCTCGAGTTGCCTAAGATTTCTTATACTTAACCCGTGGCCCGAGAAATACGATGGTGAAGCTAGACAGGGTATTTCGCAATTTTGGTCCACTTGGGGAGGCCCCCCAAGAAAGTACTTGCGCTTTTTCACAATTCTGAGAAAAGACCCCCTTGGAGACAGGAATGCGAGAGGATTCAAAATTAGCCCCCTCGTTTCAGAGGCGACTTTCCCCTCTGGACCATTACCAATTGCTACAATTGGAAAGCGAGGCGCGCACCGAAATGGAAGCCTATCTTGTGATCCGAGCGGCCTTGGTGCTGGGAAACAACGAAGCGGCCCAAAAACTATTCGAATCCACATCCAAGTCCTTCGAAAGCGCTCCGGAACTGAGACAGTTTTTGTCCTTGCAGCTACTTTTGTATCGAAAAAAAGAGATAGAGGCCGTTTTAGACCAGCTTTTTCAGTGGAATCCGCCTCCGCTTTCCGACTCGTGGAAAAGCATCTTCATCAAGGCCGAGTATCAACTCATACTTGGTTTCGCCTTTAATTTAGCGGACCAATATCGGGCCGCCACGAAACATCATAAGGAAGCCGCCGCCCTTTACTGCGAGTTAAAACTTTTTTGTCACGCCTCTGTCGCGTGGTTCAATCTGTGTGTTGCTTATAATCACCTCAACGAAAGAATTTTATTTGACCTTGCCTACGAAAGACTTCGCGGGCTTGTCTTGAATTCACCCACACCGACCACCAGATTGCACTACGAACGCATGGAGATCTATCGCCTCGTCGATCGCGAAGAGGACGATAGGGCCGTCTCTCTTTTAGAACCTCTCATTCATGTGGCGGATTATCTGAATCGCCAGCGGGATAAGGGAGGATTAGTCTGCTTGCTGGGATATCTTTATTTGCGCAACGACAACTTTGAATCTTTCTGGGAGCTGGAAAACACATGGCCCGTCACAGGGCTTGCCAGCGAACACCAGATCGTCTTCCAAGAGCTTTCGGATCTAAGCCGTACCGATCTGGTGTCCCGCGAAGAGGTACGAAAGCGAATTCAGCGTTGGAAACTTCTGCAAATCCTAAGTGTTCATCAGCTTTATTTGTTTGATGTAATTTTGATTAGGCTTTTTCGCGCAGGAGACTATGAATATCTTCTTAAACTGGCCCAACAAACGGAACAACTGTCCGTGACGCGTCAACAAGCGATGAGTCTGGTCGATTTCCGTTTCCACCACATTCAAGGGCTCATTCGAACCGGCCAATTCGAGAAAGCACGCTCACTCTTGGCGTCCTACCATCAAGACGCCGTTCACGACGGAGCGGAGCGCAGGATCCAAAGAACTCAGGCGCTTTACCACTCCCTTTCGGAGGGGGTGATGGGAACGCGCTCCGACATGCCCCCCGCGGAGTCCTCTGGAAACGAAAACGACGAAATTGAAGCCGACTCTTTACTTCGTACGCTAAAATATCGAAAGGCTCACATTGATCTTTCCAAACGTCCGCTAATTTGGAAGTTTCTCCAACGGTTGATGCGACAGACTAGCCCCGTAAGCATTCAAGATCTCTTTGCCGAACTTTACGGAACCGAATTTAATCCGCTGACCCACGAAAGGCGGTTCAATTCTTTGATCGATCGCACTCGAACTCTTTTGGGAGATACGTCGGCCGTCGTTCGACGTGAGGGCCATTTGAGTTTACGATCTACCCTTACCGTTCGCTATCGCAGCACGCCTGCTGAAGAATCGAATGTCTTTTATCGACGAGAGAACATTCTTGCCGCTATTGCGAAGTCTTCCCGCCCCCTTTCGATTGCGGATTTGGAGCGGAAGTTTTCTTGTAGCCGTCGCACCCTTCAATTCGATTTGAAATATCTCATTCGGTCTCGTGCCATCACGCATTGCGGCCAGGCGCGCCGCCGTTCCTATACCGTGGCCAGCTCGTAGGCTCGTCGCATTTAAGTCCTCTCCACGTCTAACGAGACAATGGCCCCTTCTGAACAGGTCACGTTGAATTGGATGGGACGGCAACAGACGGAACAATCTTCGATGTACGTTTGGCGGGCGACGGAAGCATCAATAAGAAAGCCAACCGGTTCTCCGCAAAAAGGGCAATCGATGACCACATCTTCTTGCATGCAAGCCTCCTAGGCGTCTCTCTCTTTGGCCTCGTAGGGACAGAAATTGGGGCGAGCCCCCATCTTAGGAAACGCTCGGCAGATCTCAGGTCGATTGGAGTAAACGGAACAGCGCCTTTTTTCGTTGAGAAACACACAATCTCCGTTCTTTTGCTGAGCCAAGACAAAGACTAGACTTTTTGCGCTAAAGCTGCGAATGACTTTTTGCTTGGTAAGACGCCGGACCACCGCCGGCAGATCAGACGCGGCTTCCCGTTCCGAAAGGTACCCCAGTCGAATCATATCGGGAACGCTCGCCTGAACCGGCCAGCCATGACAACATCGAGCCCAACAGTCATCGCATAACCCCTTCTTATATTTCGTCCAATCCGCTATTTTTAATGCTCGCCTCATTAAGGGTTCCCAGGAAAGTTTACTACTTCCGCTTTTTAGCTGCACTTCGTAAAGATCATGCTATACCGCTCTAGGCATGAAGCTAAAAGTAAAACCTCACTTTGCCACTTTGATTGCCCACGGTTCGCTTTCGCAGTCGACTGCACTTAATCGTCAAATGTTGCAAGAGATCGAAGATCTCTCGCTTCAAGACAGAATGGGAAGAGACTGGTCGAAAACGAACTATCCTGGAGGATATACCTCTTATGCTTCTCTAACCGATCTGCACTTTCGGGCCCGATCGTTTTCTCGTTTTTCAGAACTCATGCAACCCCACGGCGAAGCGTTTGCCAAAGATCAGGACTGGGCGATTCGAGGGCTCAAACTGGAGATGACCGACTGCTGGATGAACATTATGCCGGAGCACGCCCACCATTCCTTGCACCTTCATCCTCATTCGGTAATTAGCGGAGTCTATTATGTCACGGCTCCTAAGAACAGCTCTCCGCTTAGGATCGAAGACCCTCGAATGGGACTCTATATGAACGCCCCTTCAAGAATTAAAACTCCCCTCTTTCTAGAAATCCCTGCCATCGCCGGACATTTTATCCTTTTTGAAAGTTGGCTCAGACACGAGGTGCTTCCTAACCGATCGAAGCAGCCGAGAGTGTCGCTTAGTTTTAATTATTCCATTTCGTCCCCATGACAGCCTTGGACAGCCCCTTCAGGTCCGTCCTAAGTTCCCCCCGTAGGTAAGGCTTTACCCCATTGACTACACTTACCTTTCAGATCACTATCCCTCCCTATGACGATACGATTACTCATGACCCTCTTTTTCTTGATTCAAGGAGCAAGTTCGATGGCCCAGACACTTTATGATTTCAAGGTTTCCAATATCGACTCCAAAGAAGAGACCTTAAATCAGTACAAAGGTAAGGTGCTTCTTGTCGTCAATACCGCGTCGCGATGCGGCTACACTCCTCAGTACAAAAGCTTAGAAGCCTTGCAGGAAAAGTATGCGGGTAAGGGTTTTACCGTCTTGGGATTTCCCAGTAATGATTTCGGCGCCCAAGAGCCCGGAACCAATTCCGAGATTAAGAAGTTTTGCGATGTCAGTTATCACATCACCTTTCCCCTTTTCTCCAAAGCACCGGTTACCGGAAATAACGCTCAGCCCGTTTTCAAATGGTTGACGACAGAAGCGGATTCCAAACAGACCGGTCCTGTGAAATGGAACTTCGAGAAATTCCTTATCGATAAACACGGCCACCTTGTGAAACGGTTCCCTTCGGCCGTCGAACCGTCCGACACCACCCTAACGTCCCAAATTGACGCTCTGCTAAAATCATAGACTTCAGGCAAGCCGCAAAGCGCCCGCGTCTTGAAACGGCATTTCTTTGTAAAAATTACCTGGTAGCGTTCGTGTCTGACACCGAACGGGAGCCTATTTGAGCACAATTTAAGGTCAAGCGATGGAACGATTCCTGCACTCCAGACCCGCGTTGGGGGAGCCATGGACTACTTGGGAATCGACACGAACCGACCATCTTCGCCTATTCAACCCCGTCATGCCGATCGCATCCATGAAGTAGAGTTACCGTCTTATGGCTGCCTGCATGAACTCTTTGAAGCTCGAGTCGATACCACCCCTCATGCCGCGGCACTCATTTCCGATGAGCAGACACTTACCTACCTGGAACTCGATAGGCTCTCGAACCAGATAGCGCGAAACCTCTGCTTTCTGGGAGTCGGTAGAGGAAAATTTGTCGGCCTTTATCTGGAGCGTTCGGTTAACCCCATCATTAGTATTTTGGGGGTGTTAAAAGCAGGGGCCGCCTATGTTCCGATCGATCCCGTATACCCTGCTGAACGGATCCGACATATCGTCGAAGAGGCTCAGCTCTCTGTCGTATTGACCGAAAGTTCCCTTAAGCAAAAGGCCGGTGAACTTTTTAAAATTGAGCAATTGGTGGTGGACGAGAAATCTTCTGGAATCGATCAATTTCCTGTATGGCGACTTAGCTCGAATGAAACCCGAGTGTCTCCCTTCGATCTTTGTTATGTCATCTACACTTCGGGAACAACGGGTCGGCCCAAAGGGGTAATGACGGAACACCGTAACGTGTATCAGTTTGTTTTAGCGTTTAACGAGATTTGCCAAGCTAGTTCCATCGACCGCATCTACCAAGGGTTCTCGCTTGGATTCGACGGCTCAGTGGAAGAAATGTGGATGGCGTTTTCAAATGGAGCGCCCTTGGTGGTGCCCAATAAGAACACGCCAAAGTTCGGTGACGAACTGGCGGCCTTTCTTAACAAGCACGAGGTCACCTACTTCTCCACCGTCCCGACACTCGTGGCTACCATCACCGAAGATATTCCCTCGCTCCGCTATCTTGTAGTGAGCGGAGAGCGATGTCCTTTAGAACTAGTAAATCGGTGGGCCAAGCCCGGGCGACGGATTCTTAATGTTTATGGGCCGACCGAAGCCACGGTTAACACGACTTCCGTCGACTGCCTGAAGGGAGCTCCTGTCACGATAGGAAAACCTTTACGCGGTTATGAGGCTTACTTGCTCGATGAAAAGATGCAGCCCGTTGCCCCCGGAGAAAAGGGAGAACTTTACGTCGGAGGTCCGGGACTGGCCAGGGGCTATCTTAAGAGGCCCGATCTTACGGCCGAGAAATTTATGGATGTCTCCGTCTATGGCAACTCCAAGCGACTCTATCGGACGGGAGATCTGGTTCGTTGGAATAGCGACGGAGACTTGGAATTTTTTGGCCGCATCGATAGCCAAGTAAAGATTCGCGGTTTTCGAGTGGAGCTTTCGGAAATTGAAGCGGTTCTTTTGGAACACAAGTCCGTTCGTTCAGCCGCCGTAAGACTTTTTGAGAGAAATGGCCTTCAGGAGCTGGCCGCTTACGTGACGCTTCACGATCCGAAGAGCGAGCTAGACCGCCTAGAGATACTCGATCTCTTAGAATCGCGAATGCCCTACTACATGATCCCGGGCTTTCTCGATATTCTAGAAGCCTTCCCGATGTTGACGAGTGGAAAGACCGATCGTGCAAGGCTTCCGCCTCCCATCGCCCCTCTGATTCGTCTGTCCGAGGAGGTCATCGAGCCAGAGTCGGAAATGGAAAATACGATTGCGGAGGCTTGGAAAAAGGTCTTCTCCCTTCCCAAAATATCGGTCGAAGATGATTTTTTTCTCGACCTGGGCGGCCACTCGCTGGTCGCGGCCCAAATGGTAACGTTACTTAGAAAAGAGATAAAGGCAGACGTCACCGTTCGGGATGCCTACCGTTACCCCACGATTCGAAAATTGGCGTTTCACCTCACCGCTGTAGCGGAAATTCCTAAGGCTTCAGCGCCCGAGAGAACACGAAAGACCAGTCGAGAGGTTTTCGAAAGCCTATCCGCCCTTACCCGCTGGACGACAACGATCTCGCAAGCACTTTCGATGTACTTGCTCTATGCTTTTGTTTTGATTCCAGCGACCGCTATTTTTCTTTTGGCGGCCCGAGTCTATCAAGGAACGCTAAATTGGTTACCAGCTGTGGTATGGGCATTAGTCATTTCGCTGATAACTTGGCCTGTCATGCTCCTCATAGGTATCGGAGCCAAATGGGTCCTTATCGGAAGATACCAAGTGGAAGAGTTTCCGCTATGGAGTCTCAAATATTTTAGATTTTGGTTGGCCGGACGTCTGCAAGCTTTTAGTGGGGCAGCGGGTTTCGTAGGAACGCCTGTCATGCCCCTCTATCTAAGACTCATGGGAGCCAAGATAGGAAAGAACTGCACCATAAACACGGGAGCTATCTCTTGCTGGGATGTTATCTCGATCGGAGAGAACACCAGCATCGGAGCCGATTCTCAATTAACCGGCTATCGGGTTGAAGACGGAATGGTTAAAATCGGACGCGTGGACGTGGGGGCTAAATGCTTTGTCGGGATCCATAGTGCCCTTGGGCTAAATACCCGGATGCAGGACGGAGCTGCGCTAGATGATCAGTCGCTGCTTCCCGATGGTCAAACTCTCAAGGCCGGAAAGGGTTACCGGGGTTCCCCAGCACTTCCCGCGGATGTAGCCCTTCCCCAGTCTGATCTTGAGGTGAAACCTCGCCGCATTCTCTACGGCATTCTTCACTACTTGGCGGCCACCGTGGTCGGATATGTAGGAGCCGTTCCCGGATTGGGATTCCTGGGTGGCTGGCTAGTAGCGTATCTGAAAGGGGGTATCGGTTGGCTTGTCGTTTCCATGGTGGCGTCAATCCCTTCGGGAGTCGTTATCTATTGCCTCTTTGTCGCTTGGCTCAAAAAGCGGATTCTAAAGAGCGCCGAACCTGGCGTGTACTCTATCTATAGCCCGTTTTACTTGCGCAAATGGCTATCCGACGGATTGATGACCGCTACGCGTTCTCTTTTCCTACCGCTCTATACGACGATCTATTTTCCACCGTGGTTGCGGATAATGGGAGCCAAAATCGGAGCCCGAGCCGAACTCTCCACCGTCTGGGCCTTCTCCCCAGAGCTCGTAGAAGTAGCAGAGGAGAGCTTTTTTGCAGATGGTTCGATAGTCGGAGGCAAGCGCCTTTACGACGGCAAGTTTGAGATCGGTATCAATCGTATTGGGACACGCAGCTTCGTGGGAAATAGCGCCATCCTTCCAATGGGACACAGCTTGGGAGATCGATGCCTTTTAGGAGTGCAGTCGATTACCCCTAAAACGGAGAACCGATCCGTGCCCGACGGTTCGGAATGGCTAGGCTCCCCGCCCTTTCCCTTGCCCTATCGTCCGAAGGTCGGAAACTTTTCAGCGGATGTCACCTTTCGCCCTTCCAAGAAACTCTACTTCCAACGAGCGCTTATCGATGGCTTGCGGATTCTTATTCCGGGCTACATTGGACTCACCGTCGCCGTGTTAAGCGTTACCATGGGCTACCACCTTCTTATTCGTTACGGTGTATGGGGTCTTTTTCTCTTAGCCCCCTTTGTGGGTTTTGCCCTATCGATGTTCACGATCGCCTGCACCGTCGCCATTAAGAAACTGGTCATGGGTACTTTTAAGCCGGTGATTAAGCCTTTATGGTCGCCTTACGTATGGTGGAATGAGATGGTTAATGGAATCTACGAATCCATCATGGCGCCGGCCCTTGCCACTTTTCTAGGAACTCCTTTCGTAGCGTTTTTCTTAAGAAGGATCGGCTGTAAGATTGGACGCCGTACCTACATCGAATCGATTCTATTCTCGGAATTCGATTTAGTTTCCATCGGAGATTACGCTTCTCTTAACGCGGGTTCGATTATCCAAACCCATCTCTTCGAAGATCGCGTGATGAAGTCTTCCTACTTGAAAGTGGGCGACGAGTGTTCGGTAGGTAACATGGCTGTGGTGCTCTACGATACGGAAATGCAAAGAGCGTCGTTACTGGGCCCGCTGTCACTACTTATGAAGGGGGAAAACCTGGCACCTTTGGGGCGTTGGCACGGGATACCGACCGTTCAGGTAAAATAGCTTTGGAAACTACCGCTCAAATCCAAAATCAGATTACCGTATGGGGCCATGCTTTCGATCACTCCAATGACCTACCGCTGGAGTGGCTTGAAATCTTAGACGATACGGAACTTGAAAAATGCCGACGATATCGAGTCCACGCGGAGCGGCGACGTTTTGCGGCGGCCCGCGCACTTTTAAGACTAGGGCTTTCCCACTACACCGGACATCCTCCCGAATCCTGGCGGTTTGGTTTGGATGGGGCCTGTAAGACAAGACTCCTAAATCACAGTTCTCGCTTAGAGTTTAGCGTAGCCCATAGCG
This sequence comes from uncultured delta proteobacterium, assembly GCA_963778115.1. GTDB lineage: Bacteria > Bdellovibrionota > FAC87 > UBA2466 > UBA2466 > JBBQIT01. The sequence goes on along the minus strand of CAVZSV010000006.1, from coordinate 64,385 downwards.
ATCAAGTCGCTATGGTCGCCGTTTCTGATGTCGGCCCTTGCGGAATCGATATCGAACGCAATGACGATCTTAAGTTAAGCTACCCGCTAGAAGGTATCTTTACTGGGCGGGAAGAAGAGAAATGGGAGGCCCTCCCCTCGCCGATAAAGGAGCGGGAAATTATCAAACATTGGACGATAAAAGAGGCTTATGCCAAATACCGAGGTCTCGGATTTCATCTAAACTTTTTGGAGTTCGAATGTCTATCTGCTCCGGAAGGGGTCTGCTTTCGAACAGGCGAATTGAAAGTGAAGCAAAGTCATTATTTCTGGACGATCGTCACCCGAGAGTTTTTTGGGAAAGTCCCTCCACCGTTAGAATGGAAAGGAAACCTTATCGTTTCCTAGAACGATTTCGAAGCAGTAAAGATGAGTCTCGGTTGATCGGCCCCATTGAACTGTTCGCGGCTAACGAATGTAGTGGCAATCTCCCAATTGACCGTCAGCAATTCGCGACTAACCGCGATTCTAAAGTCGGCGTAATTTAAATAGGGAACGGCCTGCCCAAAGAACGAATAGCCGGCATTCAGTCCTAAAGTAATTTCGTAGATGATCTTATCGGCCCAACCCGCGGAAATGTACCAGGAGCTCCCGCCCAGATTTCCCCAGATGGGAGCATAATCGACTTCGGCTTTGAACTTTTTCCAACCCACTCGTAGGGGAATCTCCCAAGTGTTTCCTTCAGAACCACGAAAATAAGAGTAGTAATTGACACCAGATCCGATGGTCCAATGTCTGGCGAAGGAATAATCGATACCCACGTAGGTCTGTAGCTCCAAGGCCGCGGGACTATCCGCGAAATGGACGTTAGAGCCCCAGGCCCCGACGTAAATTCCATACGGGCCGGCCCAGTCAAGTCCCCCTTGAATGGCGGGTTGGTGGTCGGTCTGCGATTGTCCGCGAAATACATAGTCCGAAGTCAAGGCTACGTTTCCACTAATGATTCCATAACCTTCATCGGAGCCCTCTTTGGCTCTAGAGGTATTCATTGCCTCTTCATCGCCTACGGCTGAAAAGGCCAGGGCGGAGTGGCCCAGGATTAAAATCGATACCACCAACGTAAAAAGGCAGGCGAGTCGTTTCATTTAGTTCCCTCGCCGACCATTGAACATAGGTTAAAAAAAATAGCAATGGGGTTTTGACGACGCAACGAATTCCCAGTCCTCCAATGCGGGACGCCGTCCGGGGCGGTTCGACACCACTACCAGCGGTCTAAAATCCACTTCCGATTTCGCTCCACGATCTCCACCGCTTCTTCATAACTTTTTACCGCTACGAGAAGCGTGAAGGCGAACGTCATAGTGGCGATTCCCAAAAACATGGTTAATACCGAGTGCAGCACATCATCTCCCAACACGATGTTGTAAAAAAGGGAACCCAGAACACTTAGGGCTACAATGGCCGATGGCAAGATGACCTCTAGGTCCCGACTCCATAAATGTTTGGGATGGAGAATGATCTTGTCGAAGGGGATGGTACCCTGCCACTCACTCAGTCCGGGTGGAGTCGAATGTGCTCTCATCATTGGGATAACCTCCGTTACTTGTTATCCGCTTAAGAGAGCAAAACACGTACCAGATTAGTATGAGGTTACCTGGGCGCGCCTAGATGAACTTGTGTGGCAAAATGCAAACCCGAAGTAAACAATTTGAGAGGATCAGCGGAGGTATTACCTCTTTCGCTTTGCCATGGCCACTTTCTTCGCCGGGGTAGTCGCTTTCTTCTCTGAGAAATCATTTACCGCACGAACCCGAGCGCTTGCCGCTTGAGGCTTCTCAGGACGGATCGCTTCCCAAAAATTGGGCCGCGCATGGAATGAGGAATTTGCGCCCGAACGAAAGGAAGAGGTGTGAATATTTCCGTTTTTGTGACTCTTAATGCGCATGCCTTGCATAGGATTCTCCTTCATATGAAGATCTTACCAAAGGAAGAAGAAGAAATTTTGCAGCTGGGGCATTCGATTAGGAATGAACACTTGGCAATTGTGAAGATTGTGAAGGCCAACGCCCATGCGAAAGGGCTTGCTTCCTAACGATCCACGGGCGCATCGGTCAAGATGTGGGTCGGGCCCAGTTCGCCCAAAGACTCTAGCGCCTTTCGCAACTCCTCGCCATGCTTGTGACTCTCCAGACGACTCGCCAAAGAGTAGGCGCAGGGAACCACAAATAGGGTTAGGAAGGTCGAAACCAGCACCCCCCCGATGACGGCAATGGCCATAGGGCGCATAACTTCCGATCCCGATCCGGTCGCGAGTGCTTCGGGGATCGCTCCGGTAATCGTCGCAATAGAGGTCATTAAGATGGGACGCAGCCGAACAGGGCAAGCGTCCAGCAGTGCCTCTTTCACTCCAAACCCTTCGGTTCGCTTATGGTTGGTAAATTCGACTAGTAAGATGGAATTCTTTTTAACGATCCCCATGAGAAGCAAGATTCCGATGAGACTGTAGATATTCACCGAAGTATCGCTAATTCGCATCGCCCACAACGCACCGGTAATGCTGAAAGGAAGGGCCAGAAGAATGATGACCGGATGTAGAAAGCTATTGAACTGGCTGGCCAGAACCATGAAAGCCACAAAAACTCCCAATACCAACGCTCCAAGAAGGCTATTGATGGACTCGTTAAAAGCTTGAGAGCTTCCCGACATCGTCAGATGGTAACCTTCGGGCAAAACCTCTTTAGCCGTTTTCTTCACATACTCGATCACTTCCGATTGCGATTTCCCCGGGGCAAAGTTTCCGAAGACGCTAATTCCGCGCTCGCGATTATAGCGCGTAATCGTAAGCAGCGTACTCGCCTCTTTCATAGTAATGACACTCGTCAGCGGAAGCACTTCACCGTAGACGTTACGAACATAGATCTTATTGATATCCGACGGCCCCGTGTTTTCGTCGGGCAATAGTTTCACTTGGATATCGTCTCGATGACCCGAGGAATCCGTATATTTATTGGGAAGTAACTTTAGCCCTCCCACCATGGCGGCAACGCTATTGGCGATCGTCGTCACATCTACTCCATGCTCGGCAGCCAATCTTCGATCGGGGAAGATTTCGGTCTCCGGCATATTGGGATTGTAGTCCGTATCTACGTCCGCCATCAAGCCCGAGGCGGTCATTCTCTTGCGCATCTCCAACGAGACATCGGCGAGCTTAGTCCATTCCGGTCCTTGAATCACAAATTCAATGGGGTAACCGCGCTGGGCGCTAAATCCAGTGAGTGACAAATCGAGCAATGCCGCGCGCTCAACGCCAGGCAGTTTAAGTAACTCACTTCTCACATACTGCATGAACTCTTGCTGAGTAGGAGCCTTCTTTTTAAAAGGAGCTGCCACGGGGCGAACGTCGGGATCCTTTAGCGTTAGAAAAGAAATCCCCTGGTTGACCAACCCTCCTCCGAAACCTCCGACAGCAACATAAAACGAGTCGATCTCAGGGCGCGTTTTAAAGAAAGCTTCGGCTTCTTTGAACACCCTATCGGTGAGCGCGATAGAGGATCCCATCTTCGTGTAAAGGGTCACTAGAAAACGGCTTTGGTCTTGAGGAGGTAAGAACTCTTTTCTAAGGGATTTGATAGTCATTAGAGAACTACCAAAGATAAGAAAAGCTATCCCGATGACCACCCAACGCCAATTCAAACACCACGCTAGCGCTCTTTTGTAGAGCGCCGCCAAAGCATCCATGAAGCGAGAGACTCCTTTAGTGACAAAATTGCCTCCTCCCACGGACAAAAATTGCGAGCAGCGCATGGGAGCCAGTGTCAGCGCCTCTAGTAAAGAAATCATCACCGCTACCGAAAGAGTGACTCCGAACTGATAGAAAAACTTTCCGACGATTCCTTGCATGAAAATGACAGGTACAAAGATGGCAAGAATGGCAAGGGAAGCAGCGACCGCGGCTCCGGTGATCTCTCTGGCTCCCACCAAAGCGGCGTGCACGCGGCTTTTTCCCATTTCAAAGTGACGTGTGATATTTTCGAGTACCATGATGGCGTCATCGACCACGATACCAATGGAAAGCGACAGCCCCATCAAAACGAAAGTGTTTACCGTAAACCCCATGAAATGGAGAAAGATAAAGGAACCCACCAAAGAAACGGGGATCGCTAAAATCACATTGAAAGCCGAGCTCCACGTTCCTAAAAAGAGGTAGCAAACCACCGACGTCAAAACGACGGCTAAAATAAGGGTCTCCCGTAATTCGCCGATCGAATCCCTGATGAAAGTGGTCGTATCCATGACGATCCCCATCTTCATTCCTTTGGGAAGTACGTCATCGAGTTGCTTAAGCTTGCGCTTAACCGCATCACCAATGGCGACCGCGTTGGTGCCGTGCTGCTTAATGATGCCTAATCCAATCGTTGGCTGAATCGTATTGAACCGGGAGATACGGCGGATCTCATCCGTGCCTTCGACGCAATTAGCAACCTGTCCGATGGGAATTTTGGCGTAGTTAGGTAACCCTTGCCGAGCGGGAATATAAAGTCCGTTACACTCCTGGGCATTCTCAAACTCGGAATGGACTCGAACATAGGTCTCATGATCGCCTTGATCTTGATAACCGGTAGGGGCTAACTGATGTTCGTTGTTGATGGCGTCAATAATGTCTTGAGAGGTAATCTCTCGCTTGCGCATTTCGTTAGCATTTAGCCAAACGCGCATTTGAGGATCAACGTAGCCGCCCATGGAAACATCTCCGACGCCGTTAATCGTCGTCAGCGTGTCTTTGAGATGATCTCGAACGAATAGAGCTAAATCGCGCAACGTTCCTGTCGAAGTGTAAGCGGCCGTCCAAATAATGGGCTGATCATTAGGATTGGTTTTCGTGATTACCGGCGGATCGATGGTCTGGGGTAGATTTTTTTGAGCTTGAGAGAGTTTGGTCTGCACCTGCTGAAGGGCGACGTTGATATCTTGGGTTAGATTGAACTGAATCGTGACTTGGGTCATTCCTTGCTGAGAGGTAGACTGGACGAGCTGAATGCCGTCAACGCTCATCACGGCATCTTCGACAATATCGGCTACCGCGGATTCCATCACATCGGGAGAGGCCCCCGCCCAGGTCACAGTAACCGTCACTACGGGAAAATCTACGTCGGGAAGTTGGCTAATCCCCATAAACAGATAGGAGATGGCGCCAAATACCAATAGCCCCGCCATTAACATCCATGCAAAGACCGGCTTTTTGATAGAAATATCAGATAAAGTCATAACGCTCCCAACGGCCCAGTTTACTCAAAACCGGCGGGAGGGAAACCTTTTTTCGAGGAATGCGCCAAAAGAACCTAAAATCGAAGTCCGAGCTCCGAAAGAAAAAAAATAACAGGCATTGGACTGTCACGCTTTTTCCCGACGTCGCTAGGAAACTACACCAGATTCACGGCTCCTCAATCATCTCCTATTCAGGCGTTAGCGATTTTTTCTTCGTCTTCTACAAGAATTCGTCATTTAGTTTCGCGTGAATTCGAGAGCGGGACTGCCTGTTAGCATGGTGCAAGCGTTGCAAAGACTCTTGAATAGCGTTCTCTGCCCAAGAGGTTCACAATGCTTTTGCTTCAAAAGAATCATTTAGGAAACTTACTACTTTTGATCATTATTTTTGCCGTTGCGTCGCAAGCGAGAGCTGAGCATGTTCGCGACTCCAGCAGCGGGGATCTCAACGAGAGAAGTCAGGTTTCCTCAGAACCCATCTTTTGCACCTGCTTGGCCCGTCGTGGAACCGGAACCCGCTGAACCTGAAGCCAAGGAAACTCCCCAAAACAAAACGATCGCGTCCGAGATAACAAAGACTAAAATCCCAGTAAGCCATCTTCCCGCAGGTATTGCGAAAGTAAAGGCTGATACGACAGGAAACTCAACGTCTGAATTAGGAAATAACGCTTCTGAAACCGAAGGAGCCGGGACTTCTGCTTCGGGTGATCTGATGGAGGACTTTATTGCACTCGCTGCCCAACCGAATCGAAAAGAGTCTAAGGTCGCCACCGGTGTTACCCCCAAGAGTTTCGATCGCTGCAGCGTTCAAGATCCCGAAGTCACTCCCTTTCCGATGCTAATGGCTGCAGCCAAAGGGGATAATGGCCGCGTAACTGCCTTATTAAATGCGGGTGAAGATATCGATCAGAGCCGAACCCGCTTTGGAAGAACTCCACTGATCTGCGCTATCGAAAACAAACAAGTGGAAACGACGAAGTTATTGCTCTCTCGGGGTGCGAATCCTAACAAGCCCAACGCTTACGGCACAGTCCCGGTAGCGTTTGGCGCGGTCGAGAAGAATAAAGAAATTGTCTCCGAGCTTCTTACAAAAAAAGCTAATCCCAATGTTCCCAATGGAGCAGGCTTCACCGCCCTTCGATATGCTCAGGGCGAGTCAGAGATTTCACAACTGTTAGTTCGCTTTGGAGCGATCCAGTAATAGAAAAAGGGATCCCCAGAGTGAGTCGGAAATCTAACTTCTCCAGTCGGGATCTTCCCGATAGCTTTTTAACGGATCGACGGGCTTTGAATGGGACAATCCTAACTCATCGGTGAACCAGGAGGGGTCGACTCCAACCGCGGGCATCGCTCCGTAACCCGTAAAAGGGCCGATAGACCACTGTCCCCACGGCTTTCCCGCCCTATAGAAAGTTAGTGACTTGCCCGACGTTTCGGAGTCGGCACTATGGGCAATATCGCCTGTGTCGCCCACCAATTCGAATTGGAAAACGCACTTAAATAGAAGACCACGGGTCTGCTTTAACCAAGACTCGGGTAACTTTTCTTGGAGGGCCCGTCTAAGGACTCGCAAGACATGGACTCGTAGATAGGGAGAGTTAGCAACCACTCTGGATCGCTTCTTATCTAACTCGCCCGAAGGCAAGAGTGCCAAATCTGCTTTGACAAACCCTTCAAAGCCCGCCGCCGACAACTCAGGCGGATAGGTGAGGACTTGGTCGATTCGCTGATATAAGGCTCGAAACGTTACGGTTCCCCGCGCTTCATCTAGAATAGGAGACGAACCCGAGCCGACTCCCAATGGCTGTTGACCATATCCTTGAGGCCCCTCGGAAGGCCCATAAGCGCTACCGACACTGAGATCCGTTAACGACAGCGGTCTAGGGGAGGAGCCGGAATTGCCGGACCCACCCGCATCGGCCTTACGTCCGGCAGAGGCTGCTATCTTACCGGGTCGAGCCACCGTAGACGCCCCGCCACTCTGCGCTTTTTCTTCGGAAGCGATCACACTGACTTCGATTAGTTTTTCGGGAGCTGTCGTCTTAACCAGCGGAAACCATAGGATCAACCCGGCATGTAACGTAACTGCCACAAGCACAAATACCCAAAAGGAGATGCGATAATCTGCGTTCTTGGGTGGCTGGGTTTTCTTTGCCCTTTTCATAATGCGAGGATGGTTTACCACAGCGGGCAGACGCATCAAGGAGCCAATCCTTTGGCCAGGGCTTTAGCCCCCAAAGCGATGGTTCGATCGGCGACGTCTTCGTCCAAGGTGGACATGATTTGGGTAAACATGGACATGGAAAAAGAAAGGGCTGTGACCAGCAAGGAGAGATCCTCAATAGCGACTTCCGCCGATATTTTACCTTGGGAACGCAATACCTCTAGCCGCTCAACAAGACCCGGAACGCCGTTACGGAATAAACTTTTGATCTCAACCCTCACTTTGGGGTCGAGGATGGCACGGGTAATTAAAATCCGTACAAACTTCTTTTGTCGTCTAGAGAACTCCATTCGAAAGCGAATGAACTGACTGAGCTCCTCCTCCACGGTGGCCTGGGGCGGATAAGGCAGCGTATTGGTGAGGCAGTCGTGATAGTCGTGCATCATTGCGAAGAAAAGGCCCAGTTTATTTTCGAAATAGCGGTGGATGAGAGACTCGTTCACTCCAGCACTTTTGGCGATGTTCTTCGTAGTGGAAGCGTCATAGCCCAACTTAGAAAACACGTTGATGGCGGCCTTTACCAAGCGCCGTTTACTATCTTCACTATCGTATTTCTTGCGTACCACAGGGGAATCCTCGCCGAAGGCTTTCGGGGATACTTTCCGTGCTCTTTTTCCCAAAGCGATCATAATGGCTCCCGATTGACAGTTGTTCCTGCAGCCATCATAACTCCAAAACGGAGAAAACAAGTAGAAACTTTAAACAAATTATGAATTAACACATCACAAATCACTGATACCATTAAATTATTCATTTATTTTGTGGTCAATTACTTGATTTATTTTATGGAACGTCCGATACTCTAAAAGGTAGGACCTGGGAATGACTCCCCCGGCTACTTAAGACTCATAGAGAGGAATTTAGTCGTGCAGCAGCTTCCGCTTCAGATCCGGCAATCTCCATGGTTATGGCTTGGCGCAGCATTCGCCGCAGCCCTTTTCTTGGCCTTCTCGCAACCGGTACACGCTATTGAAACAAGCTCGCCCCTAACGGTGGAAGGGGCCATCCGCGAAGCACTCGAGCGCTCTCCTGAAGTACAGCGGGCCAAAGCATCCGTCGGAGAAAAGCAGTGGCAACATTTCGAAGCTCTTGGCTCTGGCTTTCTTCCCAAAATTTCGGTGTCAGCGCTTCACTACTTTGACACCCGTTACACGCAGACCAGCATTAATTTCGGGGGCGCCACTTTAGCCTTTCCTGGCTTTTATCCCAATACTCAAGCCGCACTCGATATCACGATTCCGGTCTTTAACGGTCTAGCCAATATTTATCAACTTCAAGCGGCTTCTCTCTTAGAAGAGGCAGCCGAACAGTCGCTCTCTCGATCCGAGTTTGAAACCAGCGAAAATGTCAGACTCGCCTTTTATCAAGCCCTGGCAGCGGAAGATCTTCGCCAGGTGGCCGCACTTAACGTTAAAACGTTGGAAGACCACTTACGCCAGATCAAGATTCAGCGCCAAGGCGGGGTAGCTACCAACTACGACACTTTGCGAGTTGAAGTGCAATTGAACGAAGCTCACGCCGATGCCATCGACGCCGAAGATAACGCGGAAATTAGCCGGAAGAAGTTGGCGCAGCTCTTAGGCATGGAATCGGATCTTCGGCGTTTAGAAGGAACTCTGCCCGCCCCGGTGTCCGACAAAGTAAACAATCTAGTATTCACGCAAGTTCCCCAAGACCGCTCCGATCTGCGGGCACTTGCTCTTAAGTCTGAAGCGGCCGGCAAAGTAGAAAACGCTGGCAAAGCATGGCTTGTCCCTTCGGTCTATTTGGCGGGCGAATACTCTTTCTATGATTCGCAGGTTTTTAATAACGTGATTAGCAACACCGGAAACTATGAGAGTGCTTACTTCGTGGGTGCTTTTTTGAAGTGGAATCTTTTCGACGGAGGAGTAGCCCTGGCGCAGATGCGTGAAGCGGCCTATCAGGCAGTGCAGGCCGAAAAGACTTCACAGATTGAAAGACTTAAAGTTCCCTACGATTTCGCCTACTGGAAGCGTCGCTACCTTAGCAACATCGATCATTATCTTTCTAAGAAGTTCGACATTCAGAGATCGGAAGAGGCCGTTCGCCTCGCCAAAGAAGAACAAAAGGCGGGAACCCGTACCAGCTCGGAGACGCTGGACGCCGAATTGGATCTTTTCCGGGCTAGGGCCGGAGTGGTCAACGCCCAGGTGAATGCGGTGGAAGCGCTCATTCACTTGGAATTGACACTGGGGAGGAAAATTTAAATGAGTAATCTTGAAAGTACACGTGAAATGCCGGTACCATCACCATCCAATGTAACCCCGGCAACGGGAAAGGGAAGTTCGCACATGTCGGAAAAACATCATGAGGCCCCGCAGACTCCACCTACCAAAAAGCCTACCGGAATGGGTTCCGGTACTAAGAAAAAAGTAGGAGCTATCGTGGTCGCGGTATTGGTTCTTGGAGGAAGTTACTTCTTCTATCAGAACTATTTCTATGTCTCCACCGACAATGCGATGGTGCAGGCCCCCACGACCCTACTTTCATCGAAAGTCTCGGGTATTATCATCCGCGCCGATATTCAGGAAAACCAAAAAGTAAAAGCGGGCCAGCTCTTAGTTGAAATTAAACCCGACGACTACCAAAACAATTTAGACCAGCAAGAATCGGAGATGCAGGCGTTAGAAGCTCAGGAAAAAGGGGCTCAGACCAATTATGATAGGACTTTGAGACTTTTCCAAAAGGGGGCTTCGACCCAAGAAAGGCTCGACACCGTTACGACTCAACTCAATTCGCTCCAAGCGAAACTAAAGTCCGCTCAAGCCCAAGTCGCCCAAGCGAAATTAAATCTTGATTACACCCAGATTAAGGCCCCTTCGGACGGTAAGGTGGGACGAAAATCTTTTGAAGTGGGAATGCTGGCATCCTCGGGACAACCGCTTATGGGATTTGTGGGAACTAACGAACGGTGGGTGGTAGCAAACTTAAAAGAAACCGACATGGAAAATGTCGCTGAAGGAAAGACCGCTAAGGTTGAAGTAGATGCCATCCCTGGCCGGGAATTTGAAGGAGTCGTCGAAAGCATTAGCCCCAGTACAGGTGCGACATTTAGTCTGCTTCCCCCAGATAATGCGACGGGAAACTTTACGAAAGTCGTTCAACGAGTTCCGGTGCGCATCAAGCTTTTAAACCTTTCGGAAAGCGATTCGGACCGGCTCCAAGCTGGCCTTTCGGCCGAAGTTAAGGTCAAGATTCGGTAAGAATCGAGAGAGGCCTGTATGAATGCGCGAGTCATCGCCATTGTCCTCACCGCCGCTATTGCATCATTACTCGAGATCATCGACTCCTCGATCGTAAATGTGGCCATTCCCACGATGATGGGAAATATCGGGGCCACCTTGGACGAAATCAGCTGGGTGACCACGGGCTATATGATCGCCAATTCGATCGTACTGCCGATTGCGGCCTGGCTGGGATCGCGTCTCGGCAGAAAGAGATATTTTACTTCCGCCATTCTCCTTTTCACGGCGTCCTCCTTTGCCTGTGGCATGGCGCCGAATCTACCGACGCTCGTTTTTTTCCGCATTCTGCAAGGACTGGCCGGAGGGGCCCTTTTACCGACCTCGCAGACTTTGATCCAAGAACAATTTCCGCCAGAAAAGGCCGGAATGGCGATGGCGATTTTTGGGTTAAGTGTCATGGTAGGCCCCGCTTTAGGCCCGACCATAGGGGGATATCTCACGGACAATTTTGGTTGGAGATCCATCTTCAACGTGAACGTTCCGCTGGGGCTATTCGCCGCAACCCTTTCTTGGCTCAACGTGGAGGACTTCGACAACAAGAAGCTTCGCCCACATCAAGATTCCCACGGGATCGACTGGGTGGGACTCATGCTACTTTGTATTGGTGTCGGCTGTTTCCAATTCGTCTTGGAGCGCGGAGAGGCCGAAGGTTGGTGGGATTCTAAAGCGATTAAAACCTGTGCTGTGCTAGCTATCTTGGGTATCAGTTCTTTTATCTATTGGGAGCTCACCATTCCCAACCCCATCATGAATTTACGCCTCTTCAAAAATAACGTCGTCCGCTCGGGCACTCTTTTAATGTTGGCTTTGGGAGTCATGCTGTATTCGCTCACCTTTGCCATTCCCGTCTTTGTATCGCGGGTCATTCCGCAAATGTCGGCCACCATTACGGGTGAGCTCTTTATGCCCGGTTCCATCGTAACCGCTATCTTGATGCTTCCAGTTGGGTGGTCACTTGCCAAAATAAGTCCTAAGGTATTGGTCCTTGTAGGCCTTGCGCTCGGCGAATTTTCTCTCATCTCCATGAGCCACTTCACCACTTTTACTGGTGGCCATGACATTCTGGTCCCTCTCGTTCTTCGAGGAGCTGCGATGGCGTTCCTCTTTATTCCTATCAATCAGATGGTGCTAGGGTCCTTCCGAGGAGAGGAGCTGGCGCAAGTCGCCGGCATGCAAAATTTCTTTCGGCAGATGGGCGGCAGTATCGGGATAGCCTCATTGGATACTTTGCTTACTAGATTTAGCGCTCAAAACTACAACGACCTTTTAGGAAAGGTAAGTGCCCTTAGTCCCGAAGCCTTTCACGACTTTATGAGGGGAGCCGCCATCCCCCTTTCAGGCCTTAGCTCGGCAATAGGCCTTTGGGATCCGCAAACAATCTCATTAAAGAGCATCTACGGAAGGGTAGCGGCCCAAGTGTTTGTCATGAGCTTTGAACAGCTGGTGTGGGTAATTTTTGGAATCGTGGCTCTGAGTTTAATTCCGCTCTATTTGATTAAGCCGAAAGATATTCGTGGCAAGCCCCTGGTAGATGCACATTAGGGTGTCACTCTCCTATCGGGCTAATCATTGATCACATCTTTCTTTAGCGAGCCACCCTTTTTCTAGAGTCAATAGTTCTGTGAGGCCCTTTCCTAGTATTTTCCAACCTGGCGGGCCATTCTGCTTAAGGTGGCCGCCGAGCCTCGCAACGGCTGAAATTGCTTCTGCGACCGTAGGATTTTCTGGGATGGGAGTTTTTGAGACCGCTCGGAGAACCGATATTTGAGTCGGGGTTAACACTACTGTCGCCGGAGTGAGTGGCCGTTGCCTGGCTTCCGCTCGCAAGAGCAGCATTCGCCAGGCGATTGGGATAAAGATCGCCAAGGCATTGAAAATGGTATCTTTCGATTCGAGTTGCCGTTCTTCAAAGGCACATCCAGTTTTGATCGCCTTAAAATATTCTTCGATAAGCCATCTGGCTCGATAGATATCGATCACCTTTTCGATATCCGCGGGCGTATTGGTAGACTCGGTAGTGAGTAATTTCCAATCAATCGGCTCTGTTCCCTCCGGCGGATTGGACTCAAAGACGTGGACAACGTTGAGTGTCACAGTCTTATTTAATCTTGCTCCATGATGGTGACCTCGTATTAGCTCCACCCTTGCCGCTGTCGCCGATAACATGGCGGTTCGTTGCTGACGAGCGGGGTAGTCTTTTCTGTTTTGAGGTAAGGGACTTTGTGCTCTTGTTCCAACTCGGACTTCTCGTTGAAGCTTTACCGGAGCGCTCTCGAGTGAGCTGTAAAGGCTCACTCCTTCTTCTAGGTTTTCGTCTGTAACCAAACGATCTCGGCAGACTCGAATCACGCAGCGACCAGATGAATCTTTTAGTTCAGAAAGTAACTCGAAGAAATCTGCCTCACGGTCCATCACGTGAATAGGTTTCGCTGCGAAGCCCAATCTCGATTCGCTGGCCACAATTCCTCGCATCCAACGCAGAGACTTTCTCGTCGGATCTTGTCGCGTTTGACGGCTTTGGACGGGCTTTGATAGCCTTTCTTCTTCAGCTTAATCATTGGCTCAACCGCCACAACCCCAAGAGGTCGATGCAAACAAGATCCCACAACTAAGGAAAAATGCCCGTAGAAACCGTCTCCCGCGGAGCGACTACCACTGAGCAAACCTAGCCCCTTACGTTTGGAAGGAAATTTGAACTCAGTCGTATCGTGGAGAACCAGAACTTCCTTTTCCAGTTTCGCTCGCAAAACCGTCTGCTCAAAATGGGATGCTAAAATCGACTCCAAATTCACACGGGGATTACGCAGAAAACGGTAACCTCCCTCAATTCCAGCTCCTTCTCCTAAAAGCTTGGGTAAGGTCTCTTTAGGATCTTGGGCGATACCGTCAGACATGTCCATTAACCTCCGGGTGAGTCGCAGATCGCCAAAATTAGCCCCAGCGAACTCATTCGACATGGACGAAAAAAACTTAGGTTCAAGAGTATTACTCATCTAAATGATTGATCAAATTTCACAGAGAAAGGCAAGAAAAGATATGTATGATCCTTAGCCTATCGGGCCCAAAAGGTACGGGTCATGTCGAAACTTCAAACATGACCCGTTCCAAAAGGGCCCGCTAGGAGAGTGACACCGTGCTAATATAAACCCATGCGCCGTAATCTTTTGGTCCTTCTTATAGGTATCTTCGTAGGTTGGCTCATCACCATTTTGCTGCTTAAACCAACCCCGCCCCCCGCCGAATCGCCCAAAGCCCAGGCCCGGCAGCCGCAATCGGCATCCTTGGAGATCATTACCGTGCCGGCACCTCAACCAAGAGCGGCCGAGACCCTCGCCGTGGCTCCCCCGGTCCCCAAAGGCAGGGCCATGAAGCTAAGATTTCCCGAGGCGTTACTGACGAAATTAGAATTACAAATCTCGCAAGTCAGAGAGAGTGCCTACTCGATTCGCCGCAGCGAAGGATGGGAGATTAAATTTCTCACTTCCCAAAGTCCACTGAGCGAACTGGGGCTTCAGTCGGGCGATATCATTCCGGACGAAGCGATCGAAGACATTCAAGTCCCCGGAGTTTCACAAAAAGTCACCAATCTTCTGGCCGATATCGAACGTTAGGCTAACCTAATTCAGAGGATTCTTCGCCCACTCGACACTAAAGCGAAATCCCAGGACTTGGTTATCGGCAATGGGAAGTAGCTCATGCCCTTCGATCGTGGCTGAAACTTCGGAGCCTTCGAAGTGGTCCACGCTTTTGAAGAAATTAAAATCATAATGGTGAGCCTGCCCCCCGACCATCTCCAATTTAGTTTGAGCGAAAATCCCTTTTACGAACTTGGCCACTGCGGCGTCCATGCTACCGTCCTCATGGGAGGTCGAAACACTGACTTCCTTACCTTGTCCGGAAATAGCGCTGAAAAGATCGCGCTCATTCGAAATGCGTGCGAAAACCTTCGGAGAATCGTTCTCTCTTCGGCCTAAATTAACGATAGTTTCATTATTAACATAGATGCGGCTGAAGGTGTAAACGTCGGGAGCATTCGCGAGCCCTTTTTCCTTCAGATAAGGGATCAGAACAAAAGCCTCTTGATAGCTTTGTAAAGCGGGCAAAGAGACAAACCGGCCTCGAAACCCGCGTTGCACCTGTACCCCTTTTTGGCTCCCCGCCAGAATGGCTACGGGATGGAGCTGCCCCGTGCGATCCGTGAAGTCTAGTGTCACCCGATCGCGAACTTCGGCGGGTAACCAAGACCACACTACGTTGCGATCCACAAGCCCAAGGGCCGCCACCCCGGTAAAATGGCCCCTCATCGCACGGACTTCCGCTCCGGTAAGGATAGAACAGGCGAAATGCGCGAAAATTAAACACAATACGTACTGACGCACGGTGAATCCTCCTAAATTAGCTTGGGTGCCCGAATTAATAGCACACCTTGGCTCAGCAATGCTAGATGGGACTCTTCGGAAAGATTTTTGGACTTGAAAGAGGGTAGCCAAACTCATGATAATGGGGCCGGTTTTGGATGCCGGGATTTCGACCAGAGTCTAAAGTAATTTTGCGCTTCCTAATAACTTTCTTGGAAAGGGACCTGACGCCTCATGTCTGAGTTTTCATCTTGCGGAGTAGGCTTTGTCGCTAGCCTTAAAGACGAACGATCACACGAGAATTTGACCCTGGGTCTTAGAGCCCTTTGCCAATTGGAACATCGCGGAGGCACGGGCCTCGATCAGATCGTAAGTGACGGAGCCGGAATTTTAACCGATATCCCTCATGATCTACTGGGGATTGCTCCTGGTAATGCGGTCGCCAATCTTTTCTTGCCTCGCGATCCGACTCAAAGAGTGAGGTCGCTAAATATTTTCGAAAAGACATTCCAACACACGGGACTTGAGATCACAGGCTATCGTGACGTTCCCATACGACCCGAAATCTTTTCCACCGGAGCTGCTGCCGCAAAAAGTCTGGCCAAAGGGCTGTCTCAAGAGGACGATCGCAGACCCGATTTTTTGATGGCCTTTATCCAAAGGCCTGATCACTGCAGCACTCGGTATACCTTTGAGAAAATGCTTTATGCGGCCAAGCAATTGACGCGAATCAAGCTAAGAGAAGCAGGCATCCAAAAGCAGTTCTTCTTCACTTCGCTTTCCGCTGGAACTATCGTCTATAAAGCTCTGACCACGGCCCATAGTCTTTCCGAATTTTTTCCGGATCTCAAAGATCCTGCGTACGTCACCCGGTTTGTCGTCTTTCACCGACGATTTAGCACCAACACCGCAACCGCTTGGGACACTGCTCAACCCTTTCGGGTGGTCGCACACAATGGGGAAATCAATACCATTTCGGGGAATAGGTTCTGGGCCACGGCGCGCGAACGGGCACTCGGTCTTAGGGAAGACGAACTTCTCACCCACCGGGGCATTAGTGATTCCGGAAGCGTTAACGAAATGATCGAAGCGCTCTCGGTTCGTAGCAGCATCCCTCACCTAGAAGATATTTTGGCTATATTAATGCCCCATGCGAACAGCCGGCACTCGTTTTATAAATTCTGGAGTCGTGCCATGGAGCCTTGGGATGGCCCAGCGCTTTTTACTTACTCCGATGCACGAACCGTAGGGGCGAGGTTAGATCGCAGCGGCTTTCGTCCCTGCCGCTGGGCCCGCACGCAAAAACATTTTTTCCTTTCGTCGGAAGCTGGCTCTTTCGATCTGGATGAGTCGGAGATTTTGGCGAAAGGTTCTCTTTCCGGAAGTGCTTCAGTAAATATCAATCTCAAGACCGGCATGGTCCATTTTAAGGACGCAAGCCAGGTACGCGAAAATTTGGACGCGAGTTTCGATCCTAGACTGTCTAAATTAGAACGTCTTTCTGCTCCTGAGTCTCACATCGCCCAGCTCGATCACGTTACCCTTTTCAATTACACCGAAGAGGATATTCGAAGAGTCATTGCTCCCATGGTGAAAGAAGGAAAAGAGGGAATTGGCTCCATGGGGGACACGGCACGTCTCGCCGTACTGTCTCAAGAAAGCCGATCGCTATTTGATTTCTTTTATCAGCGCTTCGCCCAGGTGACTAATCCACCTCTCGATTACTTGAGAGAAAAACTGGTTACCGACATGTCGGTTATTCTGGGAAGAAAGCCCAATATCTTCGAACCCAAAGAGTTGTTACCGCTTAAAGTCGGCATCGATCTGCCCGGCCCCGTACTCACGCTGGGCCAACTCGATTTTCTAGGAAAATTGGATCGGCGAAACGGGTTTGAAGGGCCATGGCCCGATTCCATCACTCTCGATACTACTTTTGTCCGCAATCTCGGGATGGACGGATTTCGCGATAAGATAGACCAAGTTCGAAAACAGGCTTTGGAGGCGGTTTCTAATCGGATTAGCTTAATTATCTTAAGCGATAGAAACGCTAGCCAACAAACCCCTGCCCTTCCCGCGCTTCTGGCCATGAGCACGATCGTTCAGGCGCTCCATAAAGCCGGCGGTTGCCTGCGGGCTTCAATTATCGTCGATTCTGCAGAGATTCGAAACGTCCACCAGCTCGCAGTCCTGATGGGTTTTGGAGCGGCAGCCGTCTGCCCTAGATTGCTGATAGATCTGGCAAGATCGCACCCACAAGCCTGGCTGGGGCAGATAGCGAGTGCCGGCGAGTCCTCTACCGCTCACGAGCGAGAACTTCGAGTAGTGGAAGCGATGGAGGCTGGCCTGCTTAAAGTCATGTCTAAGATGGGAGTTTCGGTATTGCAAAGTTACCAAGGCGCAGAACTCTTCACCATATTAGGGCTCCATGAAGAGGTGCACCGTGAATTTTTCCCCCGTCATCAGTCGGTCGTGGGCGGATTGACTCTAGAGCAGTTGGTGTCGGACCTATTGGCGAACACTTCATCCGAGCCTCTCACCCAAACGCGATCGTCGTCGGGACTCCTTCATAACTATCTATATAAGGAGCATCAAAAAGAGTTCGGTGAAAAGCACTCCATGACACTCGGTAAGTCCCGAAAGATTCACCAAGTGCTGGCGGATGATTTGGGACCGGAAGGCTCGAAGAACAGGCAAACAAAATACGTGGAGCTGACTGGAGAGGACCAGGAAACGCCCATCTCATTTCGTCATCTGCTGCGTCCCAAAAAGTGGGGAGAGTCCGTTCCCTTGTCCGAGGTGATGCCCGAGAAGGCGATCCTTTCACGCTTTGGATCCGGAGGTATGTCCTTTGGAGCCATCAGTCGAGATGCGCAAAAAGATATTTTCTTAGCGATGCGTGAGTTAGGGGGGCGAAGCAATAGCGGTGAAGGGGGAGAGAATCCATACTACTTCTCTGACCATATTTCCGCCCAAACCAAGCAGATCGCTTCGGGACGCTTTGGAGTCACCGCTGAATATCTCATCACCGGAGAAGAGATTCAAATTAAGATCGGCCAAGGAGCAAAGCCCGGCGAAGGGGGCCAACTCATGGCGGCTAAAGTTAACGCCGATATCGCGAAGGCCCGCCATGCGGATCCCAACGTAAATTTAATCTCCCCTCCCCCCATGCACGACATCTATAGTATCGAAGATCTGAAGCAATTGATTTTCGAGTTACGCCAGCTAAAGCCCAATGCACGCATCAGCGTTAAATTGGTCTCTGGGGAAAATATTGGCACCATCGCGGTCGGTGTTGCCAAAGCAGGTGCTGACACTATTCATATCGCGGGACACGACGGGGGGACAGGAGCTGCCACGTTAAGTTCCATGAAGCACGCGGGGCTACCCTGGGAAATAGGCCTGTGGGACACCCATTTGGCGCTCTCCGAGCAAAATCTACGGCACTACGTCACCCTTCGAGTCGACGGCGGATTATCGACGGCACTTGATGTGATACGCGCAGCCATTTTAGGTGCCGAAGAATTTGATTTCGGAAAATTATTGTTAGTGGCCGAAGGCTGCATCATGGCGCGCGTATGCGAAAAAAATACTTGTCCCACGGGAATCGCTACCCACGATCCGAGATACACCAAGCTGTACAAAGGATCCAAAGATAAGATTAAACGTCTGCTCACCTTAATAGCGGTGGAGGTCCGAAACCAACTTTCGCAGTTGGGCGTGGGCTCTTTAGATCAATTGGTGGGCAGAAGCGATCTTCTTGAAATTGATCCCCTTCACGAACCTCTGGTAAATGAAAAAGGGCTCTCCTTGCTCGCTTTCTTTTCCCCGAGCCGCCCGCTGAAGGCCAAAAGACAAAATCCCTACGTCGAAGGCACTTCCACCTATAATCAATCCCTGTTAAGAAGTGTCAGTTCGGTAGACTCAGGATTCTGCCTCGAGTTTCCCATTCGTCCCACCCACCGAGCGGCTTTGGCTACCCTTAATGGAGCCGTGGCCGGCATCCGCGCCAAATACCGAACCCAAGGAAAAAGAGATTCTGGGGATCTTTGGGAAAAAAGGATTCCCACAGGAAAGTTAATTTTTCGAGGAAGTGCCGGCCAGGGTTTCGCGGCCTTTCTTCAGGAAGGGATGAATGTTCGCCTTATCGGGGAAGCAAATGACTCTGTCGCAAAATCGATGTCCGGAGGAACCTTGGTCGTTATTCCTCCGGAAGTAGCCCGTTATCCCGCCCAGAATAACACCATCATTGGTAACGTAGCGCTCTACGGAGCCACCGGGGGGCTCGTTTACGTAAATGGAGTCGCCGGCAACCGCTTCGCCGTCAGAAACAGCGGCGCTATCGCCGTTGTCGAAGGAGTGGGCCTACACGCCGCCGAATATATGACACGAGGAACGGTGGTCATTTTGGGAGAGGCCGGACAAAATATCGGGGCTGGAATGACAGGAGGCGAACTCTATCTTCTTAAAGAGTACGCCGTTCACGCGAATACCGACTACATTCAGGCCCATGATTTAGACGAGCCGGACTCTGTGAAGATTCGAGCGCTACTGGAAGACTACCGCAACGAAACCAATAGCCACTCGGCAAAATACTTTCTGGAAAACTGGGAATACCGATCGCGTGAGCTAGTGAAATACCTTCCCCATAAACATGCGGCTAAAAGGGTGGTAGCGGAGACAGCGGTAGTCGCATCCGAAACAACATCCGAAACAACATCCGAAACAACATCCGAAACGGCTTTCGAAATGGTACCCTCGCCCTAAGAAAGAAATTCTAATCGCTAGTGCTTCATAGCTCTAATCACGTTGTTGCTTTCATCGCTAATATAGACGTTGTCAGAGCTATCTATCGCAACTCCGCCAGGAGTATGAAGTTGCGCGGAGTAAGCTAATCCAGTGTCACCCGAATAGCCCGGACTCCCTCCGGTTCCCGCGGCGGGGTAGATGTAATTGGCCGTCGAAGTAAAGCCGTTATAAGTAACGGCCTGGGATGCCACGGTTCGAACAATATTATTTCCCGAATCACAAATGACCACATCGCCGTAGACGTCGATTGCGACGCTAGCGGGGGCGTTTAGCGAAGCGCTTGTGGCCAGACCAAAATCACCAGCATAACTTCCCGTTGTTCCCCCTTGCCCCGCAATCGTATAAATATGATTTGCTGTCATGCTTTGTCCAAAGTAGGTCGTCGAGGTGGTGGGAACCATTCTGACCGCATTGTTGGAGGAGTCCGCTATATAAAGATTTCCCGAGGTATCGAAAGCAATTCCCGAGGGAACATTCAAACTTGCCAGGGTTGCAGCCCCCCCATCACCCGCGAAAGCTCCCGAAGCATTATGCCCCGCCACCGTATAGATGTTTCCCGCAGTCATCGTGATTCCGAAATGAGTCCCGTTGGCAGCGGCAACCACTCTCACGGCATTGTTATTGGCATCGCTGAAGTACACATTACCCGCCGTATCTAAAGCCAAGATAACGGGGCTATGAATCTCGGCACTCGTGGCAGCACTGCCATCTCCACTGTAGGCGGCGACCCCGTTTCCAGCGATCGTATAAAGGGTGTTCGCGGTCATGGAACGACCAAAATAGGTTCCCGTGGTTGCGGGTACCATTCGTATAATTTGATTTCCCGATTCCGCTATATAGAGATTTCCAGAACTATCGATGGCGACTCCAGCGGGGTAACCCAACGCCCCCGACGTCGCCGTCGTGCCATCGGGCGAATATCCATAAGAACCTCCAGCAATGACGTAAGCGTTACCTCTAGTCATCGTCTGTCCGAAATAAGTCCCCGATGACGCGACTATCATTCGGACCGCGCCATTGAGTTGATCTCCCACGTAGAGATTTCCCAAAGAGTCGACCGCAACACCTCCGGGAGTATTGAATTCCGTCGAAGTCGCAGCCGAAGGAGCCGCAACACTGCCACCAGTTCCATTTCCGGCAACCGTATAGATTCCATCCTCCGTAACCTCCGAGGGTGAAAATACCGTCGCAACTCCGAACGACACCAAAGAGATATTATAAGGAACGCTAGTGTTCCCGGGTGTCTGTCCACTACATATAATTCGCGCTTTGCTTGTCGTATCCGCGATGCAAGCGATATCACCCGTGCCGTTGGTGACCCCCGAGCCAGTTCGGCTAACCGTTCCCACCATGATCCCATTAGCCGGCGAATTAGCGGCCGATAGAGTGATGGTATCCAAGAGCGAACTATCGGCGTAAATAGTCCCGTTAGGAACATTGGTGTAATACTCCACCGTAATGTGCTGACCCGACTTATCGCTCGAACCCAATACGTTAAGGATATCTCCCGCTGCATCGTAAGCGATTCCTGAAAAGTTCTGTCCGGCGATCGCTGAAAACGGAACCGATTGTTGAGGGAAGAAAAAGGTCGCCTTACCTGGAGTTGATTTGAATACTCCGGCCCCGGCCGCGTTAAAGTAAGCAGTTCCGTCCAAGTTCCCCCCGTTGGAACTTGAGGTGTAAATTCCTACGCTGCCGCCCGTTCCCCAAGATCCGTTCATGTTGACCGATCCTGAATAGTATTCATTTCCCTGGACATCCCATTGATTGGTGATGACAACTCCATTGCTTCCCGGAGAGCTTGAGGGATTTATGCTGGATGCGCCGATAACATAGAAACCGGTAAGGGTCGCCGTTCCAGTGTTCCACTGAACATTGATCCAATTGGCGTTATAAGTCCCGCCGCTTGGGGCCGCATTTGCCACCGTAAAGATTGGCTCGGTTTCGCCGGTAAGAAGAGGGGGAATAATAAGAACATCGCCCGTATGAACCGCGTAGACTTGGGAAGCCGCTTCGGTTCCTGTGCCGGAAGCACTTCCTAAAACCAGCTCCGTAAAAGAGTTATCCAAGCGGGTGCAGGTACCTGCGGTTCCATTGATACTTGAATTCTCAAACGTAAAAGCACCGCTCCCCTCTACCCCACTCGAAGGACAGCTCAACCCGATAGTCCAACCGTCGGAGACGTCGTCGCCGAAAGAAGAACTGGTTCCCAGCCCGTAAATAAGAGCTATTATGAAAAAAATAAATAGTTTGGAGGTAACCTTGAGCATAGCGGACTAGACTCCCGCTGAACGAAATCGCCTAACCTTCTTGGTTTTTTGTTATGGATTCTTAACGAGGAGTTCTAAAACAACAATTACGTTCAGCTAAGACCAATTATACCGCAAGTCGTCGACACTTTCTTTCTCAGGCATGCTTCATCATATTCTTCACAATCTGGGTCCTGACTACAAAGTAGTCACTAGGGAGTCGACAATTGCCTTGTTCCGCGCGGGAGTACCTTCTGCGCAAATCCGAATTCTCCAGCCGCTTGGAAGAGCCTCGGGAAGCGTAATTTACCTACTTAACTTACGTGCTTCACCGCTATGCTCACGGGCGAGGGTTGTTTCTCCCAACTGTTCATAGCACTTGGCTAACTTCGAATGCATCTCCACCAGAAGGTGAATTTCCGTAGGAGGAGTTCTGCGGATAACTTCGTTCATCGGTTCAATCGACAATTTACACTGACCTTTATCGAAAAACGTTCTCCCCAACATCGCGTAGGTTTTCCATCCATCCGCTCCGAAGTCAGGAAGGTGATGATAGAGTTCAGCTGCTTTGTCTGCTTGGCCTCGCTCGGTGTACATCATAATTAGATTTACTTGGGGAGCAATATCGTTAGGACGAAGTTTTGAAGCCTCTTCTAGCATCGCCACAGCGCGATCGATCTTATTTTCTTTATCTAACAGTATGGCAAAATTGTTATACGTAGCAAAATCATAGGAATCTAGACGCAGAATTTCCATATACTCTTTTTCAGCGCCTTGAAAGTCTCCTTTTTTCTGGAGGGCATAGGCCAATCTCGATCGCGTATCGGTTCTGGAGGGATCTATTTCGAGAATCCCTCTTGCCGCAAAGATTACGTCATCGTAAAGACCTCGGGCGATGGCCAGCTTCAAAAGATTTTCGTAAGCGTTCTGTTTAACGAATGAAGAGTCGGGACTATTGGTGGCTAAACTCTTTGCGGAAACCGCCTGCTTGAGAAGCTGTATCGCTTTCTCTCCCTCGCCTGACATCATATAGACGCCGCCCAGCGCATAGAGATATTCGGGCAAATCGGGCGATACCTTCGCCATTCGTTCCGCTGCTAGTAACGCTTTTGCTTTCCTTCCGGTCTGAGCGTATTGCAGCGCCAAACTTAATTCCGCCATCGTATTTCTAGGATCTATTTTTACCGCCCGCTCCAAAAGGTGGAGCGCCTCTCCAGTATCGCCCTGCGTTTGTAACACTCTGGCATAGCTGGTGAGGGCGCGAGACTTATTAGGTGACTTAAGGGCTGCGTCTTTCCAGAAAGACTCCGTAGACTGCCATATCTGATTACGCTCCCAAGTGAGGTATCCAAGGGGAATTACAAACAGTAACAAAAGCATGAAAAGAGCCGGCTCTCGAACGGCTGGGATTCTAAAACGGGCCAGTCCCCACTTGATGAGACTCGCAATGGCCACGAAAATCCCAAACGACGCCAAGTAGAGACGGTGTTCGAATTCTACGTCAGCAAGAGGAATGACAGAGGACTCGACACTTAGGGCAACGTAGAGAAAAAGGATTCCGAAAGTATAAAGAGGTATCTTTTTTCTGGCTAAGACAGCCGAGACCCACAGTGAGATATGCAGGAGCAAGGAAAGTATCACATCTGCGCGCCAGAAGGAATGCACCAAGGGCACATCGTAGTCTACGTTTTGAGTGACTGGAAACAGAAGTAACCTAAAATAGTCTCGCACCACGTTTATTTGGGTGAGCAAGTACTCCATGCGGGTGGGAATATAGATAGCGGTGGGAATAACGGAATGAGTCTCTTTCCAATCGTAGTCGCCAAACATCCACATCGTTATCGGAATGACCATCAAGGTAAGAATAAGAGGGATGACTCTTTTTCGTCTGGGAGCTCTTTGAGAGGCTTCCCATCCCATCCCCAAGTAATCCACTAAAAGAACGGAAATCGGAAGTGTGGCTGCAGACTGCTTGGTGAACATCGCGGCCACGGCAAACCAAAAGGAGGCCCATAACAGACGACGGGACTTCGTGAGAAGTTGTCTTACGTAGCAAAGCAAAGAAGAAAAATAGAATAGAGCCGCGAGCGAAGCTCCCCTCTGCCATGTATAAGTAACGGCTTCCGTTTGAACCGGATGAACCGCAAAGAGGATAGCTACTAAGAATGCCAGCTGTTGTTTGATTGTGGGACTTGAGGCCGAGGCGAGTCTCTTTTTTTCTCCCCCCGAGAATCCAGGCAAAGAAAGAAGAGAAAACGTCAAAAAATAGAGAACGACCGAATTCGCTATGTGGATTGCCACATTAACTAAGTGGTATCCAAAGACGCTATTGCCTGAAAATTGGTAATTCAAAAAGAGACTAAAATAAGTCAGAAACCTAGTTGGAGCGAAATAGAAAAGATCTCCTAAGGTAGAAGCGCTGTGTAAATAGTAATTTCTTTGGATGTAGGGGAGATCATCAAAAACGAACGGACAATGAAAGATATTGCTGTAACAAGCGACTACCGCGATAGCGAGCGGAAGAAGGTACCTAAATGTTTGTTTTCCTTTAAACATAGCCTCAAGGACCTACCTCTTTTATCGGGGTAAAGGTCTTCTAGCCTGAGGCCGTCGATAACTCGAGGCGTCATGAGATTATCCGAAGGAAAAGACCCGTGACTTCATTATTGAAATTAAGTTACCAAAGCACTGAGATGAAACGCCGCAACAATGGCAGCACCCCGCTTTTGGAAGGTCCGACCAGTACAAGCCTGAGTACAGCGGGGCTCATTATGCTTATCGGTCTCATCGTTTTTAGAAAATTTCTGACTTTTAAGAAGCTCTACGTCTTCAGTGATATCGGTGGCGACTCTTTGTATTACAGCCTTCCCCACCTGGCCTTTTGGAATGAAAGGTTTCATGAAGGGATCTTTTCCGCTTGGTCTTTTTCGATAGGAACGGGACAGAGTGTTTTCGCGATGAATCAGTGGGTTTTTGATCCTTTTAATTGGATTCTTTTTCTCGTAAAAAAAGAGACGTTCCCCTTTCTTATTGGTTACGTAGTGCTACTGAAATCCCTGGTGAGCGGCCTTTTCTTTCAAGCTTACTTGAGGAGAATGGGATGTGCTTCCTATGCCACCCTGGTTGGAGGTGTTTTGTATGCCTTCAACGGCTATCTCATTTTGTGGGGACAGCACTATAACTTTTCCACCGCTTGTGTCTGTTCGGTTTTCATCCTATGGGCGCTAGAGGGATGGTTTCAAAAGAAAAAATGGTTTCCGCTCGTCTTTTCCGTCTTCGCCACCGCTGCATGGAGCTACTACTTTTTCTTCATGATAGCGATCTTTGTGGCCATCTATGTTCAGTTCCGAATTGCGGCGATGGGATTTTCCTGGCGGACATGGCTCAAGGAAAATGCAAAGGTGGCCGCCCTTTCTTTGCTGGGGCTTGGGCTTGCCTGTTTTACCTTGATGCCAGCCGTTTACACCGTAATGAAAGGCTCGAGGCTCGCTTGGGAAATTCCTAGCCTCATTAGCTTAGCGAGCCCGTCTTATTTCCTGACTCTTCTTTCCCGCTTTTATTCTACTCACGTCTCGATGGATCACCCCCTTCGCCATTTCTACGACTGGCGAAATTACTACGAAGCCCCCAATGTCTATACAGGACTACTCACTCTGTTACTTTTGCCCTCTTTATGGATCTTAACCCGTAATAGCCGGCGCTACCTATTTCTTTGCCTCACCGTGGGACTACTTTTCTTGTCGGTTCCTTTTCTTTCCGGTCTTCTGAATGGTTTTAGTTATGTCTCTTACCGATGGACATTTCTTCTGATCCCAATGCTTCTTCTGGGAGCCATGAAGGCTTTGAACCTGCTGATCGAAGGACAAAGGCTTAGCAGCACTTTTTTAATGGCGCTGACCATCACTCTCGTAGCCGTATTTTCCGCGCTGTTAGCACTGGCCTCACCGATCTATGGTTGGCCTTTGACTGAGGTTTGGTCTGGATTCCGGGAAAACTTCTCCGTCATCCTTTTTTTGGTTATCTATTTGCTTTGCCTAGTCGGTATCCAGTGCCCTTCCACAAAATTCCTGGCCCAAATAACGCTCTTGCTGATGGTAACTTTGGAAATTTTAGTTCACTCGAATACTGACGTTAATCAACGAGTCTTACTCGACGCGAGCTATGTTCGCGAACACCAAGGAATCTTCGATCATACCGTTGCCGCGGTAACATTCTTAAACAACAACGATTCCGATTTTTTCCGCATCGGCAAATCCTATTCCGGTGCTAGCTGGAATGATCCCATCGGCCAATATTTTCACGGCACGACCTCGTACATCTCTTTGAACAACTCAAGTTACCTTAAGTTCTTGAAAGACCGCGAGGTGAGCTATCCCAACTTAAATGTCACTAGGATTCCGTTCGACAGATACCAACTTAGCACTCTTCTTGGTGTCAAATACCATCTTGCAACCCGAGACTCCGATGTGCCCTTTGGGTATCGCCCCGTTGCCACCTTTGGAAAGCTCAATCTTTACAAAAATGAGTATTCGCTTCCCATCGGAATTGCGTTTGACTTCTATATTCTTGAAGAAGACCTCAAAGCGCTTTCTCCCTTGGAAAAGGATGAGATCTCTCTTGAGGCAGTCGTGTTAAGTTCAGACAGTCCCGCGAGGTCACGACTTAGAAGATATGCTTCTCTTCTACCCGAGCCCTCTTGCTCCCCTTTTAGCCCTTTGGATCCAAGTCAAACTTTGAAAGTCCGCTTCGAAAACCTCGTCCTTATCGACAATCACTTCCCCCGTTCGCTCGAGATAAAAACAGAGCTCACCGATCCTCATCTAACGCTTCCCCTTGAACATCCCCTCTCAGGGGAGTTTCAAGTCGATATGCAGATAACTAGCCCAAAAGATGTCACCGCGACACTTTGGTGGCGGCAAGGAGAAGGAATCTTTCTCGTTCCTCGATCACAGTACTTCCTGGTATCCCAGGGAACACACCGTTACCATATCGACCTAGGATTTTTAGATAGGATCGACAGAATTCGCTTCGATCTTGCCAATCTCCCCGGCCGTTATATTGTCCGCGATTTCACCCTTAATTTCCGAAATACTATCCCCAATGCCGATCGCTATAAAGCTTCTGTCGAGCACTTAAGAAAAGAGCCCTTCCGAGTAGAAAGGAAGACCGAAACCGAGATTGAGGGAACGATAAACACCGCCAGGAATAAAATGCTTGTCTTTTCGATCCCCTACGGAGCGGGATGGAATGCTTTAGTCGACGGAAAAACGGCAATTGTCGAGAAAGTGAACTCGGGGTTTTCAGGTGTGGAACTAACCCAAGGCCAACATCGAATTCTTTTTTCTTACACTCAGCCCTGGCTAAACCTTGGCGCCACTCTCAGTTCGATTAGTTTATTTATTTTAATGTTACTAGGAATTCGATTCTATAAGTCTAAAAATTGATCCGCTCTCGCTCCACGACAAGGGGACGCTTGAGAATTTGCGTGTAGATAAACCCCAAGTACTCGCCCAAGATACCGACAAAGAAAAGCTGCATCGAAGAGAAAAAGAAAAGGGCGATAATGATGGGAGCAAGCCCTATCGTAAATTGATTCCAAAAAATAAGTTTCGCGATGACATACAGAAAAGCCGTGATTAAACTCAAAACTCCTAAAGCGAATCCGCTCATCGTGGCCAGTCTTAAGGGGACTTTAGAGTGGCTGGTGATACCCAGCATCGCGATGTCGTAGAGCGTAAAGAAATTATTCTTGGTGAAACCCCGTTTTCTTCCGGGTTTGTGAAACATAACTTTAGCGGGTTCAAACCCAAGTTCGGCGACGAGTCCTCTAAAATAGGGGTACGGATCGTCTATCTTTCGGATGATGTCCATCACAGCTCTATCGTACAATCCAAAGCCCGTGTAATTCTTGGTGAGTGGCACATCGGCGATGTTCCCAATAAAGTCATAATAAGCGGTCCTAACAAATTTCAACAAAACAGATTCGACACTCTCGGTCCGAACGGCCATCACGACTTTGTAACCCTCACGCCATTTTTGAATAAATTCAGCCAGAAGTTCGGGAGGGTCTTGGAGGTCCGACGCCATCAAAACCACCGCATCGCCCGTGGCTTGTAACAGCGCGTGATGAGGGGAACGAATGTGACCAAAGTTACGCACATTCACGATCACTTTTACGTTAGGATCTCGGGCCGCAAGTTTTCTTAGAATGGCAACAGTGCCGTCCTTGGAAGCATTGTCGATAAAGATATGCTCATAAGTAACATCTGAAATGGCAGACATCGCCTTCTTGATTCTTTCGTATAGCTCTTCTACATTCTCCTGCTCGTTATAGGTCGGGGTGACGATAGAAATAAAACTCATGGTGATTCCCTTAAACCGAAGGCTGCTTTTCCGCAAGAAGGGAGGTTTCTTTAGCTTGCGACAAATTTGCGGAATCGTTAATTCGCTCTTTTTTGTCGGCGATAGCCCATTGAAGCGTGCGATCCAAGGCATTAGGTAAAGACACCCACATTTGCAAACCTAATTCCGTTTCCGCTCTTTCAATCGAAGGAACATAGTGCTTCCCCGGAATCAAAGAGGAGGTAGCCTTATTTTCCGTTCGAATCGCCATAGCCTCCGCGAGCCCCAGGCATCGTCGAGCCGCTTCACTTACTTCACGGGCCAAATCCGACATGCGTATGCTGTAGGGAGAGCCTACATTATAAGGTCCGTGACTTTGAGGATGCAAAAGAAGTGTCCAAAGCCAAACGGCGACATCGGCGGCGTAAAGATACGATCGCACAGCCCTACCGTCTCCTTTAACGGAAATCGCATTCAATTTCTCCGCGGCATCTCTAATAAAATTTCCTATCGCGTATTCGCCTTCCAAAGGAAGGTGAGGCCCTACCACCGAAAATAGTCGTGCGGTCGAAACCGAAAAGCCGAACTGTTTTTCATAGATTAGACAAAGCAGTTCAGCCAAGCGTTTGGATTCCCCGTATGTAGAGGTACTATCGATCGGCAGAGCGGTTCCTATAAAATTTTCCCGAATATGGGCCATATCCATTGGCTGTTCTCCGTAGATGGCCCCAGAACTCAGAAAGAGAACTTTCTTAGCCTGCGCCTTTGCCGCGGCCTGAAGCGCCCGGTGAGTTCCCGAAACGATCGTTTGCGCGACTAAGACAGGATCTCGTCGTATGAGATCGTGGTCAGCGTCGGTGGCCCCATGGATCACGTAATCGAACTGAGATCCTTCGATGTTAAACGTACGAATATCTCCCTGAATCCACTGAAAGCAGCCAAACGTCTTAAGCTCGGGAACCTTCTTCAAAAAGAGTTCGGGGTCTCGGGAAAGGACCGTCGCTGTAACTTCCAAATTCAATTTCTGATTAGCGTAAGCCAAGGTTGCCAGCAACCACCTGCCTATAAATCCGGTGCCCCCCGTAATGAACAGACGGCTTCCCCTTAGTTTTTCCCAAAGAGGTCCTACTTTCGCTAATGCATGATCTAAGTCTCTGTCTTCTAGGGAAATTAAATTTTTTCTGGAAGTTGCCATTTCAGTTAGCACTTTCCCAACGCATCCGATTAAAAAGTTCAGGGTCTGAGAGTTGGTGTTCGGAAAGCGCGTACTGGTAAGATCCACAAAGGTGAGAAAATTTTTCTTGGAGACAGATGGCCCTCACCTTAGGAATGGGAAGGTCCGCTTGCGCCAAAGCATCGAGCACCGCGGAGGTCAATCCGCCGTAGCGGCTGTGTTCTTCAAGGACAGCTAGTTTGGATGTCCCCTCGATCAGCGCAAACAGATCGTTCGGAAAAGGTTTTATCCTTGGAATTGAAATAAAGGAAAATCCCAACTCCTTCGCAATCTGAGTTCCGGGACTCACCATCGAGCCAGTTCCCAAAAACAGCATTTTTCTATCTTTGCCTTCGAAAGTCAGGTGCGGTGCCGAACTCGAAAGAGAGTTTTTGGCATTCACGACAGGCCTGTCGCTTTTGCCTACTCTAAGATAACTCGGCCCTTCAAAACGTCTTGCCTCTTCAAAGCAAACCCTGAGCTCTTCCGCATCGCACGGAGAAAATATCTTAATGTGGGGCAGAGGTCTTAGACAGGCGATATCTTCGGCGCATTGGTGAGAAACTCCTAGCGTTGAGTAAACCAGGCCCGCCCCATCGCCAATAAAGATGACCGGAAGTTGGGAGTAACACACATCGAGCTTGATCTGTTCCAAGACTCGGATGGGAACAAAAGCGGACAGCCCATAGACCAAGGGTTTAAAATTCTGTTTAGCGAGTCCCGCCGCAATTCCCACCATGCTCTGCTCGGCTACTCCCACATTGATAAATTGGCCGGGACGCTGGGAACGCAATTCATCGAAAAGGGCATACCCGTGATCGCCGGAAAGCACGACAAACTCTTCTTGAGAGATCGCGGCCTGAGTAATAAGACTGCTTAGCAAATTACGCACGGTCTTCAAGCTCCCGCAGCGACTTGTCCAATAGATCCTGAGTCAGCCGTGTGTAATGCCAGCGGTTGTCGCCTTCCATGAAGGAAACCCCTTTGCCTTTTATCGTTCGTGCAACGATAGCTTTTGGCTTTCCGCTTACTTTCTTAAGACGATTCATCTCGGTATCCATTTTCATAACGTCGTGACCATCGACTTCGCACGATTCGAAACCAAAACTCTTAAACTTTTCCACCAACGGTTCCAGACCCATGATGGATTCGGTAGTACCCATCGCCTGGAACCGATTTGCGTCGATGATGAGACAAAGATTGTCCAGTTTGTGGTGAGCGGCGAAAAGACAGCTCTCCCACATGGGGCCTTCGTTCATCTCTCCGTCGCCAGCAATGCAATAGACCTGATTGCTCTTGTTTTTTCGCTTCAGCCCCAAAGCGATCCCTGTTGCGACTGGAAATCCATGACCTAACGAGCCAGCCGTCACTTCAATGCCTGGAATGTCAGACTCGCCTAATCCTTTTAGCCGAGAGCCGTCTTGAAAATAGTGTTTCAGATCTTCATCCGTTATCCATCCCAGTTCGTGAAGGGCCGCATAAAGTGTCATGACTCCATGACCCTTGGACAGCACCAAAAAGTCGCGAAGCGGATCGTGGGGATCTTTGGGATTAAACCGCAAGTGCTTGCCGTAAAGCAGCGAGACCACCTCCACCAAAGAGAAAGCGCAGGGAACGTGAACTGCTTGGCCGGCAAAGGCCATTTCAAGAATCCGCTTGCGAAGAAGATTTGGGGCAAACACGTCTAATGCATAAGATTTTTTGTGAATATTTTCAAGCATTAGTATCGATACCGGCTCTGCGTTAGGCTCCAGAATGGGGTTATTGCAGGAGAATTTCCTCCTAGGTTTTTCGAGGCTGCCAAGGTATTAAAATTCCAGCCCATGAGAAACTACTTTGAGATGCCTCCCGGCGAGAGTGATGGCGGACTGCAGCAATTGGGACTCCGATTAGTATGGCTACTCTTAGCCACCTTGGTCCTGTTTCTTTTCGTACTAAAGCGGATGGCTCCGCCCTTTCTCACCTATGATAGTTACCATTACCTCCATCTCTCTTTAAGGCCTGAGGTAGCCGACTCACACCCGCTCTTTTTTGGAATGTTGATGAAGGGGCTAGCAGCCATCGCGCATCTATTTAACGACTCTTGGTTTCTTTACCTCTTTTATCTCCTTCAATGTTTTTCGGCTGTGGTTTTGATCTCTCCGTTAGTTTGGACTGGGTTCGACAAGAGAGAGGACGTTTTTCGATCCCGTATAAAGCTTTTCTGGGTAGGGAGTTATCTTCTTGTTTCCGCTTTGCTTGTCGCTCCTGGAATTTTATATCTCATCAACGCCTTTTGGACCGAAATGGTATCGTTTCTCTTACTTTTTCTTGTCGGCTTTCTGTTGCAAAGCATCGGGCGCCATAAGAAG
This sequence comes from uncultured delta proteobacterium, assembly GCA_963778115.1. Classification (GTDB taxonomy): domain Bacteria; phylum Bdellovibrionota; class FAC87; order UBA2466; family UBA2466; genus JBBQIT01. The sequence goes on along the minus strand of CAVZSV010000006.1, from coordinate 32,333 downwards.
TGGCGCTTCATTAAGATTCTTCTTTGCGCAATGGTGGGCACTCTCGCTTACCACACTCGATATCAAATGATGATTATCCCCTTCTGTGTGTTGGGCCTTGGCCTAGTCCTTTTTCTAAAATCGGATCGAAAAGCAGCCGCTCTAAGAGATAACTATATTTGGGCTGTCGTTGCGGCCGCTATGCTTTTTGGCATTTTGACTTCGGATTTCCTACTGCGAAAAGAGCTCCCCAAAAATGAAGCCCAGTCAGGAATTACGGTCTTGGGAACTTCCGTATCTATTCAATGTGCGCTTCGCTGTGGCGTGAAACTCTATTCCGTAGACTGCTCCACCACGCAGGGAAAGGCACTTATCGAAGGCTCGCGCTGCTCGGAATTTCTATTCGGTCTTAAGAGTCTGGGAACGCCGCTAGTCCCACTAAACGGAAAGATTACCGATCTTTTTCGCACGATCGGATGGAAAGCTACGCTCCACTGGATCCTCGCAGCCCCCCTTTCCTATCTCACCGACATCCACGACTTGGAGATGGGGCTTTTCCAGTTCGGAGCAGATAGCGCTTCCCAAGCCTATCCCGAAGTCGGGGAGTACTACGGCCCTTATTTTCAAAGTAAATGGGGAGGAAATCCGAAAGGAGGATTTCTGAGAATGGTAAGGTACCTCGATAAACTCTTCAAAAAGTTCCGCGCCTTTCATTGGCTGACGGTAGCGGTCGTCCTCATCGGCTTGATGATGCTCATAGTCCGGCAGAAGAATGTGCTGGGAATTTTCCTCACGCTGTATTCGATAGCCTGCTATTTTATTTTTGCTTACGTTAACCCGGAAGTTCCGTTTCGCTATCTGATGCAGATCATTGTGCCGGGGTGGATAGGACTTATGCTCTGTTACCTAGAACTCAAACCGAGACAAAAAAGGAACCGTGTTCTTAACTCGCTTAGCCCAATAGCTAGCACCCTTAATTAGATCGTAGGCCTTGGGACTATTTTTCTTAAACGCTTGTCTGAAGCCCTCGCCCTTTAATTCCCAACGGCCGGTCTTCTTGAACCAAGCGACATAGCTCTGTTTGGCAGGCTCCGTGGCGAAGGGGTCGGGATATTTTAACTTCAAGTCGGGGCGTCCCCGGTATAGGACTCGCTGCTCTTGAGAGATCTTCTCTCCATCCTGATAAAAACCATAACAGGAGGGGCGCTTTCCAAAAAGAGACTGGCCCTCGTTTTCCATTTCAGCCAAATACCATTCACGCAATTTAAATAGCCCTTGGTTTCCTTTTCCGTATTTCGTCAGCATCGCTTCTTGGGCGCCGGAATCGAAACCGGAAAAATGGTAAAACCGGATCGGTTGACCTTCGATAAAAAGCTTTCCGTTCTTATCCATGTCCACTTTTCGGTGACTTAAGTTCCAAGTCGCGACGTTATAGATTTTATCTCTCACGATGTAGGCGTCCGGAAAAAAAGCCGGCACCAAATCACCCCAACGCTGATCGGTAAAGAGCCCTCGAGGGATGTCATCGTAACAAAAGTGCGTCAATCTATCTCTCCACCAAGTGGCAAAACGTTTCCCTTCGACAGAGTTGCGAACGGCCAAGAACCCAAAATTGTAGACACCGTGGGCGAGAGCACATACTTCATTGTCGGCGATCGCATCCAAAGTGTCGTCAGGCTCAACCAAATGCGGGGTGATAAGAACACTATGCGAGTCGAGTAAAGTCTCAAGGGGTTCCAAACTATCCAACACTACAATATCCGGATCCAGAAACATGACTTTCTCATCTTGAAACTTTTCAAAGAGCGTTAGAAACGCCGCTCCCTTAACCGCGGTGCAAAGCTCGACAACGGAATGGGAAAAGATCCAGGCAGGTAAATTCTCAACCGGAATTCCCAACTCGTGAACTTGCAATAGGGCGTCAAAAGGCTCGATCGTTTCCGAAAGCTCCTTAGGAATTTCGTCACAAAGGATAACGACGAATTTTGCCGCGGGAAGATGTCTTTTGACCGAGCGGGCTAAAATCCGAGCTTTGGGAATGTAGTTGGCGGTTATTGAAGTAAAGACGACCATATTTCCTAAGCTCCTATTCTGGTGTCACTTGGCCGAAGCGATCGCAGAACCGGTTTCAGCCAGCTCCCTACCCACTTTCGTAGCGATCGGTATAGTTTGAACCACAAAGGCTGCCCTAAGTTATGTATCTTCTCGCGCAGGGCAATCACTTCGCTCTCCACGGCGTTGATTTGTGAAGCTACCACAAGAGCCGGTCCCAAAGCGCGGTATTCCTCGCTACCACTTTGCGCTTCGAAAATCGTCCCGGAAGTCACCCCAGGAGTGGGACTTGAGGCGCCGCTATCGCTAAGACTCGCCACAGCCTGCTCTACCCCTTCACGATTGGACTCAAACACCAACTTAGGTAGTTTTGCCCGGTGAGCTTCCAACGTCTGTTCGACTCTGGCAGCGTCTTTAAAAAACGACATGAGAGCCGACTCATTCTCTAAAATTAACCCCATCCCGTTACTTGCTATTTCGCGAGCGATATTGCCGCTGTGAGGATTGGTCACTACGAGACATCCCGCCATTAAACTTTCAAAGAAGGTATAGGAATAGGTTTCCGGGCAACGTGACCACAATAGCGCAATGTCGATACGATGCTTTTCGAGTGCCCTAACCATGGCATTTTCGTCTTCCACATTGCGGACAGCAATGTTGCTCACATGCTTGTCGCAGTGGCTAGATTGCCCTAACTGATAAAAGCGGTAGGTATTTCCCTTGAACGCTCTAGAGATTTTCTGCCACGTACTAAACCCTTTCAGCTCGGTTTCATAGCCCACATACGCCACACGGATAAAATCCCCTCGCGATGAAGCGACCGGGGGCAGACGGGCGACCTCACGTAGATGAGGGACCACTTTCAATTTGCCCGCTAAATGGGGAAAACTACGGCTCCATTCTTGAGCAGAGGTTGTGGAAGGGGTCACAAACTCATTTACTTGGCTCGAAAAAAACCGGTTCCATCCGTCAAAGTGCTCAATTCTCGTCTCGCCATACTTACAATCTTTGCAGATCTCAGATCCCGGAGGGGGGCCTCCACAATATTCGCGGTCATTCTTGATGAAATTGATTTGAGGACAGGCCGAATAGTAATCGTGGATAAAAAAGGTAGTGGGGACGCTAAGATTTCCCAACAAGGTCTCTAACCTTTGCGGGCTAATTCCCAATAGGTGATGCAGATGGATTCTTTGAATACGTAATCCAAATCTTTCCATGGCCTTCCACGCGTGCGGAAAATCTTGAGACTGCAGATAACCAATGAAAGTATCATCGACGTTTAAGCCAAAGAGTGCTGCTTCTGCGCGCAGATCTTTCATAGCGTCGCGCTTGGCAAAGATTTGAACGTAGGAAATTCCGTTACTATTAAAAAGAGCCTTTTCCGCTCGGATTGCCCGTTCGGTTCCGGCCGTCGTCGTAAGGATATCTGCATGAGAGAAGGCAAGAACCAGTCTCGGAAATTTGGCGCTAGAGCCAATTCGAGACATAAAAGCTGCGGCTTCGCCACTCATGACAGTAGTTTTACTCCGGCTTCCAATCGCTCCAACATATAGCTAATTCGCGCGGCATCTAAAGCGGGGTGGACTCCAATCCAAAAGGTCTGCTGCATGATGACGTCGGTATTTGAAAGCTCACCGTGAATTCTAAAGTTGGCATTGTGGTAAGCCGGCTGCTTGACCAAATTTCCACCGAAAAGTAAACGCGTTCCCACACGATTCTCTTCGAGAAATCCCACTAATTTTTCACGTCGAATGCGCTTATCACAATGCATGGCGAATCCAAACCAACTCGGTTCCGTCCCCGGCGTCGGCTCTACGGGTGTTAGCGTCGAAGAGAGTATCGGAGACTGGCGAACGCCGTCATAGAGTGTCTTCCAATGGCGCCGACGAGCCTCTACGAATCTCTCCAACTTTCGCAATTGAGAAATTCCCAAAGCGGCCTGCATGTCGGTAGCTTTCAGGTTATAGCCAATATTGGAATAGGTGTATTTATGGTCATAGCCTTGAGGGAGATCGCCTAACTGCCATCCAAACCGCTTGCCACAAGTATTGTCGACACCGGGCTCGCACCAACAATCTCGTCCCCAATCTCTGAGACTTTCGGCAACTTTCTTAAACCGGCTGTCACAAGGGATAACTGCCCCGCCCTCCCCTGTCGTAATGTGGTGGGCCGGATAAAAACTAAGGGTGGCGTATTGCCCGAAGGAGCCTACCGGCCGAAGCTTGGAATGAGCGTACTTTGGCGATTCTCCTGACGCTTCCCCTGGCCCTTGAATCGTCGCCCCTAAAGCATCGCAACAGTCCTCGATAAGATAGAGGCCTTCTTTTCGACACCAGTCCGCTAGTAAGTCGGAACGAAAAACGTTTCCCAACGAATGGGCGAGAACGACAGCCCTAGTCTTGGGCGTTCGTGCCGCCATTACCGTTTCCGGCAGGGCTTGTAGGGTCGTTAAATCCACGTCGACAAAGACGGGCACCCAACCGTTTTGAAGAATGGGATTCACCGTGGTGGGAAAACCGGCTGCTGCGGTAATCACTTCGTCACCAGGGCTTAAAGGCCTTTCGTCCCAATCTTTAAGGGTCTGGGCCCCAAGGCTGCTAATCGCTAGCAGATTCGCACTTGAACCACTATTCACTAACAAAGAGGTGGCTCTGCGACCCAATAAAGAAGAAAGGGATCCCTCAAACTCCCGGGCGAAGCGCCCCGTGGTCAGCCACATATCGAGAGAAGCGTCTATGAGATGAGTGAGGTCGTCCGCATCGACCACTTTAGTCGTGACCGGAATGTAAGTCTTTCCAGGCTCAAACGGCTTAGCGGCAAACTCCTCTGCGTGATAAGCGCGAACAGCGTCTAGAATGTGTTTTCTGTCGGTACTCATGGTTACTACTTCAACTATGCCCCGCGAATTCCGCTTCGCTGCCCGTCTTGCCACTGCGATCGTTGGACTGCCGGTTAGTAGGAGCTAATGGCGCTACCTTCCAAGGTGCTTTTCCCTGTTCCCAAATGCCTTGCAAGTAGGTTTTGTCTCTAAGGGTGTCCATCGGATGCCAAAAGCCAGTATGCCGATATACCATGAGCTGATTGTCCGCCGCTAACTTGCCCAGCGGATCTCGTTCTAAAATGCAGTCAGATGCCGTCGTGAGATAATTTCGAAACTCTTGGCGAAAGAAGAAAAAACCACCGTTAATAAGACCTGCTCGAGACTCCGGTTTCTCCAAAAAACCGCAAACGCGTTGATCGGCGGCGATGTCCAATTCCCCCCAACGGGCCGGCGGAGGAACGCCCACTACGGTTCCCAACTTTCCGTGAGAAAAATGGAACTCCAGCTCCTTGTTCAGGTTCACGTCGGCTAGCCCATCTCCGTAGGTCAGGGCAAAATCGGTGAAGGTTTGAAACCTTAGCGTCTCATCGATAGCTCTAGCGAGTCTGGCGCCGGTCATCGTTTCCAGTCCGGTATCCACGATAGAGACCCGCCAATTCTCCTGCTCGAGATTTCTTCCGAGCGATGCGGGTAACGTATTTTTTTGAACGCGATGATCGATCTGCAAATGGTTACGGCGAAACTCGTAAGTCAGAAAAAATTCTTTGATCTCCCAGTTTCGGTAGCCCGCGCAAATGACAAAATCGTTAAAGCCAAACGAGTAGTACCAACGCATCAAATGAAGCAGGATCGGTATCTCGCCGATTTCTATCATCGGCTTGGGCTTGATGGAGGTCTCTTCGGAAATGCGCGTTCCCATGCCGCCCGCCAAGATAAATACCGGTACGTCATACTTGGCGCGGGTAGTGTTAATACTTTGCGAACTCATGTTTTGGGAAGATCCTCTAGTTATTGAAAAAAGCCGTCGGGGCAGTGTATAAGGACGTCAAATGTCAAGTCAATGGCGTGGCTCAAAGGTATTCATTACAGGCGGAACGGGGCTTCTAGGCTCGCATCTTACCCGGATGCTGGTCGAGCAGGGGGCCTCGGTCGTAGCTTTAGTGCGCGACTTTATTCCCCAATCGCTCTTCTTCCATCCCTCCCCCGAATGGCAATTGAATCAAAAGGTTACGGTCGTTCATGGGGAGATGGAAGACTTTTCGCTTCTGGAGCGGGTCGTCAATGAGTACGAAATCGATACGATCTTTCACTTGGCAGCTCAGACTTTGGTGGGGACGGCCAATAGAGGCCCCTTAGCCACCTTCCGGGCTAACATCGAAGGGACCTGGAATCTGCTTGAGGCGGCCAGGCTTCACCCTAAGCGAGTCCAACGGATCGTGATAGCGTCTTCGGACAAGGCTTATGGCAATCTTCAGGGAGAGGCTTACGATGAGAGCTTTCCGCTTCGAGGCGAGCATCCCTATGACGTTTCCAAAAGTTGTGCCGATCTGATCGCTAGATCTTATTTCGTGAGTTATGGAGTTCCGGTCGCGGTCACCCGCTGCGGCAACTTCTTCGGGCCGGGCGATTTAAATTTTAGCCGTATTATTCCGGGTACCATCAAAGACGTGTTGCAAGATAAAAGGCCAGTCGTTCGAAGTGACGGAAAATATATTAGAGACTATATCTTCGCCGAAGACGGGGCTCACGCGTATCTCACGCTCGCCGAAGCCATGACCGGGCATGGTCAGAACACCAAATTCGCTGGCGAAGCGTTCAACTTTTCTTACGGTCTTCGTCTGACAGTGCTTGATGTGGTAGAGGCGGTTCTTAAGATCATGGAGCGGACCGATCTCAAGCCCGATATTCGAAATGAAGCGGCCAATGAAATTCCAGTCCAATGTCTAGACAGTACTAAAGCGAAGACGATATTGAATTGGAAACCGCGCTTCGGTTTTGAACAAGGCCTTATCGAAACCGTTCGCTGGTACCGCTCTCAGGCCGAGTCTCTCAAAATAAGTTAAAGGGACTCACTTCCCCTGCCTATAAAAACAATTCATCACGAATCATTTGATTTACCGCGTCATCCACGTTAACAGAAGAGTATCTGAGGTGTTTGGGTTGCATCTTGCTGAAGTTGCGTCTTTGAAGAGGGGGTATCTTGAAGTCAGGTATCGATCGCTTTGCGTTTTTAGTCGTACTTACTTGTTTGCTAAGTTTGCCTTCTGGTCATTACGCTTTGGCGGATGCTCCCACCAGAGCCGATCTGCTCATTGCTAGCATCACTGAAGCTAAAGATCGTTTCTCTTTGCCTTCGGCTCTTCTCCTTCATCAACTTCACGAAAAAGTACAAAAGGCCTACGGTATCGTTGATAACAAACTCCATCATCGACCTACCGAGGGAGATCTTCGCGAAGAACTTTTCTTAAATCAATTGGCTGGGACGCTATCCCAGTTTCCTTCTGATCCTAGCGTGCTCTTAGCGGTGTATGGGAAGCTTCACAGCGATCATGAAGACATGGAAGAGAAGCGTTATTGCGATCTCCGCCACGCACTTTATTCTTACGCGAAGGTTATCGAGTATTCGCAAGATCCTAATGCCGAAGCCACCTATCGCGATATCTTGGACAAGCTGGCAGTCGCCGTTAAGACCAGCATGACCGAGTTTTCCGCTGCCGCTCATGACGAAGTTAGCCGCACCTATGAATGGCTTGCGGAACGCGGGCAAGCGCCCGAATTACTCGCTCTACTTCGCAAAAGTTATAATCGCCGCAATCTCAGGGCTCAGATTTCGGGAAAATTTCTAGAGAAGTCGATTAACGGAGACTTTCACCAAAAGGTTCCCATTAACCAAACGATGTTGGGAACGAAGATTGAGGGTTCAGCGCTGGCCTTGGGTAGAATTGGCGTGACTCTCGTTCCCGATGAAAACTACGGCCATCCTTCCCTCAATGTAATCGGCTTCGCCGACTCCACTGTGAAGGGAACCCGTAATATCGCAAGACACACCGCCACCGTTGGAGCCACCTCCTATTCCGAATTTAGCGCTAGCCTTCCTCTACTCATGACGCCTGATCTAGATTTCAAGTTGGGCACGCCGACGGCAACCGCACATGCTAACTCAACGCCTCAGTGGGGATCGCTCACGGCTCGCACCCGGATCGTCCAGAAGTTAGGGGCTAAGCTCGCTCTGAGGATGGCTTGGAAACAGAAAGACAAAGGAGATCGGGAGAGCGAAACATTTTTAGAGCAACAGATGATCCGGGAGCTGCAAACCAAAGGCAAAGAGCTCCTTCATACGTTGAACTCCATGGTCAACCAAGGCTTTCGCACACCTTTGAAACGTATGGATGCCTTTCCCTCTTCGGTAGTCAGATCGACGTCGACTCACATCGAACTAAAATCTTTATTCGCTTCCGAATATCAATTGGGGACCGCTTTCGACCCCGATATCATTACAGACCCCACAGCCGACGTTGCGATGCAAGTGCATCAGTCCACTTTCAATAATTTAAGTAGTGTCTCTGCGGGAGGGTCTCTTGATGAGGAAAAATTTAGAAAGGCCGTCTTCGAAAAAATAGCGACTTTACCGGAAGAGGACAGGCCTTCGGGGGTGATTCCCGCGACGGTAGTCTTTTCGGACAAAAATCCCATTAAAGCGCGCATCACCAAAGAAGAAATTCGCCTTGCGACCAAGATCAAAGCCTTCAACGTGGACGGAGTGACTTATGAAACCAGAGCAATGGTGTTGAAAGCGACCTATCGCGGCAGCCTTTCTCCGAAAGGCATTCAACTGGCTCGAGTGGGTGAAGTCAAAGTGACTCCGACGTCAGGGGAGAGATCCGGCGAAGATTATGACGCTATCGTATCGGTGGTCGATCGATTCTTTGTTCCCAGAGCCTCCATCAATCGTGTCGATATAGAATTTGAATTTGAAGGGATCAAAAATCGGATCGCACTTGAAGCGACTGGGCTTCATATGAGCGATTCAGGGTGGATGGGAATCGACTGGCGTTACGTGCCAAAGGCACCGAAGCCCGTTGAGAAAAATTTGTAACTTTTGGTCTTAACTCATAGGGGGAGGAACATGAAATCATATCTCTACGCTATTGCCCTATTCGCGATCTTTGGGGCTTGGTCGACGGCTCGCGGAGCAACCAAGGGAGACCCTCTGACACCGCCAGAGGCAAAAAATATCTTTACCAAACCCGTGCTCACCAATGAGGAAATTAGAACTCTCTCGGAAGCTGAATTGCTTTTTGATTTCCAGGGGAAAGGTTCCAGTCTCGCTTATGACGCCGGAGTGGCGAGTCGAGCGTTCGAAATGATGCGTCCTTTAGCAGAAGGCAAAGTGGTGCTTTCAGCCAACAGCGGCGGATCGATTATGGCGATCTATTTCGCTTGTCATGGAATTAGTGAAGAGACAATGAAACGAGCGGCAACCATTTTGGTCGAGGGAACCCCCCGCATTCGTGAAAGTGTCGAAAAGCTTAGAACCTCGGTAGAAAATCCAGCCACCAAGGTAAGTGCGTTCGTAAACGGCATTATTCCCGCCATCGGAATCGAAAACCTCGATCCTTATATCGAATCCGCTTTGGGCATCGATTCGATCACAGATCTGCAGAAGGCCACTTGCCGCCCCAAAGTTCCTTTCGTTATCGTAGCCGCCAACTACGAAATCCTCGATAACAAGAGTCCTTCCTTCAAAATCTCCTTTGAATGGACCGATCTTTTGGACCCCAATGTGATGAAAAAGCCCCTTAAGGTGACTTCACTGGATGAGAAGGTATTTGATCCCACCAATTTTTCCGTATCGTGGAAACCCCATACGTATGACTTCTTCACATCGCAGGTCAAAACGCCCGCGGGATTGGCGGAATTTCAAAAGGGTCATCCCGGCTTGGTGCTAAGAGACACCCCGTATATCGGAAAATCGTGTACCTATTTTGCTAGCCCCGAAATGTTCCAGTTACTGAAATCCATCCCCAGCGAAGAGCGCTTGTGTGACGTTCGACTGACGGACGATCCCAAAAGTATGGCGCTTGCCATACGTGCGTCTGCCGCGGAACCCACCTATTTCAAGCCGGTCCCCGAATACAATCCGTCAGCCATCGTGACGGGAGATGGTGCTCCAGGGCTAGCAGAGGGTGAAAACCGATCCTATTGGGGCGGCTTTGTCATGCCGATGGTGGCGCAAGATATCCGACGCGTACTTCCGCACCTCTATGTGATGGGAACGGGTTGGAATCGGTTAGATGATGCTCCGATCAGTATCCTCAAAGCGCTTGTGTTGCTCGATAGCAACGTCGTCTCTAAATTGAGCGAGTACTGGGCGGATTTAGCGGTAGTCCCCACTCGGGAGATCAGAGACGCGATCAATAATCGGAAATTATCACGATCGGCAGAGTTTCAAGAAGGAAGAAACCGGGCTCAGTTCTGTTTCGACAAGGAACGCACTAATAATCGTTGCTTGCCAGACACCGTGGCGGTCCCGGCTTTTAGAGTCCCCTCTCCCGGGGCTCTTAATTTCGAGGAGTTCGCTGGAAAGTGGCTAAGGCGATCCCGCAAAATGACTAATTTTCTAGTTACGGTGCCACAGACCGCAGAGAAGATAACGATAAAAGACTAACCATGGCTTCGGATCTTTTCGCGAGCGAAGCTTAGATCTTTGGTCGTGTCCGACAGACGCGCGACCAGAAAGTGGGTCAGCGCTTTATAGAATACCGCGGCAATCTTGGAATTGAGCTCAAGAAGGGCTTTTAGTTTATCGAAATCGATGCGGATAATTTCCGATCGCTCGGTGACCTGGGCGGTTGCCGTGCGCTCGGAAGAACCTACGAATGCCATCTCTCCGAAATGGGCACCGGTCCCCAGAACCGATACTTCCACCTCTTCTCCCGAAGCGGTGGAGTGTTTCACTCGTATTGACCCGTGCTTGATCACGTACATCGCCGTGGCCCTTTCCCCTTGAGAAAAGACCAAGTCCCCCATTCCGTAGGTATCCAATTTTGCAATTTGAGTGATCTGATTCAACTCTTCGGAATTTAACCCTTTGAACAAATAGACATTGGAAAGAATGGAATTTGCCATGGGGCGCCGGTCTCCTTTGCTTAACGGTGTCTGATTATTATGCCCGAGTTGGGCGACCCATGCTTTCACGTTGCGTCATTTGGCTACGGATAAATCTTGAGATTAATCTTAAGACAAAGCTTAAGATTAATCTTAAGATTCATCCTTGAGCGAAGCACCCCATATGATCTACAAAATCGTCAGCGGAGGCCAAACGGGTGTCGACCGAGCAGCTCTCGATGTTGCTTTGGAGCAGAGTATGATGTGCGGAGGATGGTGCCCCGAAGAATCGGGCGGCCGAGGACGGTCCTCTCGACCCCAAGTACCCCCTCTTAGAAACCCCTAGCGGAAGTACCTCCCAACGTACGGAATGGAATGTGAGAGACTCGGAAGCAACCCTCATTTTGGTGTGGGGAGCCCCCAAAGGAGGAACGCTTAAAACTGCCGCCGCGGCTTCACGCCACAAAAAACCATTCCTCGTCGTCGATATGGAAAGGGAGCCCGACGTGGCTAAAATTCAGCAATGGATTGAAAGGTCCCATGCCCACGTTTTAAACGTAGCGGGTCCCCGCGCTAGCGAAGTCGCCAAGGCTTACGACGAGGCAAAAGCACTCCTAGAGAAGAATCTTTGCCACCGATTCCGACGAAACCTGATTCTTACGTTTTAAAAAGAATTCATTTGTCGTCGAGAAGAGCCCTTGGAGGGAGCCTTTTCGCTTGCGTTAGGTTTCCGATAAAGTTACACGGTTCAGTCATATATGAAGTACCGTTCAGCTCGAAGTTCGCTCTCGCGAAAGTTGCAATGTTTGGCCCTATTTCCCCTCATTATAGTTGGCCCTGTCTCCTTCGGAGTTTCTGGAGAAGACTTTGAATATAAAGGCTACTTTAGAACGGGCGCCGGCTCTAATTTTCAAGGAGGCGGAAAGTCCTGCTACTTTAATCCCGGGGCACCTGGAAACCAAAACCAATTCCGTTTGGGTAACGAATGTGGGGACTATGGCGAAGCTTACTTCGTAGCCCACGTGGTAAAGCCCAAGGGCGATAAGAAAGCCTACTTTGACACGCATCTTTCGTTAGCTTACCAACCGCCCGGATACACTCAGTACGAAAAACCTGGGTTTAATCTTATCGAGACCTATATCGAAGCAGGCCACGTTTTCGAAAATAGTCCAATGAGCTTTTGGGTGGGAAAGCGCTTTTACCGCGCGCCCCAAATCCATATGGACGATTTTTTCTATTTTGCGGACTCTTCGGGCAATGGAGCTGGCGTCGAAAAAATTCCTCTGGCCGGCGGAAATTTAGCTTTGGCATTGATGATGGAGACCAATATCAATACCGCCACTAATACCAGCATTGTTTCCAATATTGGTACCAACCGAATTTTAATGTTAGACGCTCGCCTTTTTGGACTTCCTCTTTCTCTCGTGGACGAACTCAATATTTGGGCGGGTGTTTCAGTGGCTTCCGGGGGAACCAATATCGTTAACGGCGTCCAATACGATAACTCAAACGGCCAGGTCGTGGGAGTGCAGTACCACCGCAAGCTCGGTCCCAATAGTGACAACAATGTCTCTCTCATTGTGGGGCGGGGTCTCAATCAAGGAATGACCTTGGCGGCACCCATGGGAGGAAATTCCGCACCGGTTACCGGGAATAATACCCAAAATGCCAGTTGGCGCGTCAGAGCGGTGAACAATCTCGTGGTGAATCTTAATGAGCACTGGGCCTTCGAAGTGGCTGCCATCGCGGAGCGCTGGAGCACGGGAGGACCGAACGGTAACGGAACTTGGCTAAGTCTGGGAGCTCGCCCCACCTATTTCTTCAATGAATATTTCAGTGTGGCTCTGGAAGTCGGCGGCTCCTCGGTTTCTAGCCCCGGCGGCGGACCCGCCTCTCAATTCGTGCGTACGACGTTAGCGCCTCAAATCACTCCCAAAATAGATTACTTTGCCCGCCCTTCACTAAGAGCTTACGTTACTAATACTTGGGGACAAGTATCTGGCTTTGGAGTTCAAGGCGAGGTCTGGTTCTAGTCTCGTTGACGTCATTGGTCTCACCGGCGGCAATACGCGGAACTCGTAGGAAGTAAGGAGTGGGTTAGTGTTTTTTCGACACTTTCCCTCGAAGTGGTCGCGAGTCTGTCGCTGTACTCGAGGGCCAAGTGGGCCGCCAAGAGTTCGGCAAAGTAATTTCGTCCCGCAAATTTTAGCCCTCCCTGTTTGGGGTCCAGTGCCACCAAATCCTCCACTCCCCTGAGATGATATTTTTTTTCGAGCTTCTTTACGCGGGTAATTCCAGAATTATAGGCAGTGACAGTACTGCCCCAATCCGGAAACGATCGCCTCCATCTCTTGAAAAGACGAGCGGCCGCGTAGGTCTGGAGCAATGTGTTTCTCCAAAGCAACCGATCGCTGTGATCGATCCATTCACCTGCCGTGCGCGGAATGAATTGCCACACACCGATGGCTCCCCCCTTAGATTTCGCGTTTCGGTTGAACGCACTCTCCACGAAAGGAATTCGAGTCAATCCTACGGGAAGGGCTTGCTCCGAAAAGATAGTCTCAAGTTCCGACAACTGGCCGTCAGAACGATTTATCGCTAAGAGGAAGATCTCTTTTTGTCCTAACTGGGCCCTTAGATTCTGGGCCAAATAGCGGCGCTCTTTCGCTGGCACCGTTTGGGTAAAGCTCCACAAACGACTAATCTCTTTAGAGGCTTGTCGATTTTGAAAGCGAGGCCTAGTGACTCGAGCTAGCCTTCTTCCCAGCTCCTTTAGTACCCCTTTTTCAATGAGTAGCCTTTGCTTTTCGATCACGTATTTGGAAGGGCGAACGCACTGGTAAAGAGGAGTAAAATCGATCACTCCATAAATAATCGAAAGATCGTCCTTATCGTGAATTATCTGATAGCGGCCATCGAAAGTGGTGTACACCCGGAGCCAAAAGCGAACTCTATCGCGCATGGCGGGAGGGACTTGAAACTCATTTCCCAGTCGATGCTCGGGATCGTTAAGCAGATAGTTTTGGAAAGCGGCATCTTTTTCCATCTCTTCGATCTTGGAAAGACTAGCGGAGCGCCAAACCGGGACAAAAAAATCCCACGCATCCCAGTGGCGTCGAGCCATTCCTGACATCGAGCCTGAAATCGAGGACGTTAACGGTTTGGTGATGCTCACCACACCGTGGGCCGCTTGCAAAGGCAATAGCCCCCCTAGAACGATAGCGATACGTACCACTTTCTCCATGAATAAAGGGTATCAACGAACTCTCATGGGGTGCTGTCGCAAAAGATGAGTTCCGTCCACAATTCGGCTTGAATTTATAGAGATTTTTCTCGAACTACTTAGCTGTGCGCGGGCGGCGCGCTTAGCCTGGGAGGCGAAGAGGGCATCGCCCTCGGGGCTAATTTTTGCTGCGCTAAATAGGGATTATAGTGCTCTTCGAAAAAACGAGCTTTGTCGTCTCGGTAGCTATCCACCATCCCAAGCTTCGCGCAGATAATAATGTAGTACCAAGCGTAATCGAGTTGGTGAGGCAAAAAACCCGCTCTTGCGCCTCGAGGATAGAGATGGTGGTTATTGTGCCATTCCCCCGTGACGAGTCCCGGCCACAACTGGTTGATCGAGAGATCTTTGCGATTAAAATCGATTCCCGTCTTTCTTTTGTCCTTACCACCACCATGGCCGTCGTAATTGAACGTTCTTACTCCCACGGCCCAGACTCCCGCAGAGGCAAAGATCGCCACCGCAAGCGCAGTTCCTCCTATTAAATAGAAGGCACCCCACCAAAAGGCCCAGTTTAAAGTGAAATGGAGGAGCGTCCACGCCGGATGACAGATGGACCCCCACTTTTGGTACTGTTCGTAGGAATTCATGTGAATTCCCGTGTGATCCATCAAATGAATAGCCCGTTGGTAATCGGATCTAGAAAGATTTTTGGCGATCGGTTGGTGGATGGCATCGGCCAAAAAGCAGTAAAGCCATCCCCCATGCGCGTTATAGGGATCGCCCGGCTTTTCGGGGACATAATGGTGAACATGGTGAGATACCACGTACAACTCGTCAGGAATAATTTTAATGACTAAATTCTTGGTGATGAAACGCCAAAAAGGATGGCTGAAGGTATAGCCACGGTGGGTGGCGTAGCGATGGTACCAAATGGTCCCATGAGTCCCCAGGATGACCATGCTGTAGATGAAACCTACAAGAAAGAGTTTCCAGCTGAAGTAAACGGTAAAGAAAAGAACGAAAGGAATGGCAAACGTTAGCGTAGAAGCCCAACAGAAAGTCTGAACCCAGTTTCTACGATCGCGGAATACGTTTAGGCGATGGAAGAATTCTCGAAAGATCTCTTTCTTGGTTGGTTTGTACAGTTCTCCGTTACGTTCATAACCATAGGACGGAGTTTCTAAGATGTTTAATAACAAGCTAATGCTTTCTCCCCCCGCTCCCGGTTTGCAGACAATTACTTCCTTACTTAAATCTCATTCGCTTCGTACGGCAAGGAATTTGAAATTATTTCGAAATCTCATCTAACTCAAAGCGGCAACTTTTGTCTCGTAGGGGAAATCCCTGCATTGGTTTGAACCGCTATCACGCTTAGCTTAGCGGGACTTAAGCGCTTGAGTAATAACTCCTAAATACTTGAAATCATAATCTTAAAGTAATGAGCTAGTTTCTCCGTATTTATCGCTAAGTAAGCAGACGGTCCCCTAACCCTTTTACCAAGAGGAAACGTATGAAGTTTTCAAAAACTCTGAGACATCTCTTCGCTAACTTACTCATTACTGGCGTGGCACTCTCGACCAAGTCATTCGCGATGGCGCCACCACCATCGGGAGACCCAGAAGTCCTTTCTGCAACACCCGCCTCGAGTACCGCCATCGTTAACAAGCCAATTAGCTTTTCCATCGTGGTCGAAAACAAACCGGGAATGGGAGCGGCGACCAACCAAACGTTAGTTCTTTTTAATAATCTGAGCACGGCACCTAACGCCTACACTCAAGACGATCCGCAAACGACCCCTCATGTGTTCGCTACACTTCCCAGCATCGCCTCTGGACAGAAAACCACCGTGAACGTGACAACTACGTATACCCAAGCCGGTGACAAACAGAGCTGGATTCTCATCGAAAATAAAAGTCGCTCTCAAGTCGAAGTCTTTGGGCCGATAAAGCTCGCTACGGTGGGAACGCCCCCCTCGATCACTACCCCCAACCTGTCTCAAAACAAAACGCTAGAGACCGGCTTCCTAGTCGGAACCTCCACCAGCGGAACCGGCGTCACCAACGTTGGAGTTCGAGCCCTGTTCGATGGAACTCAACAAGTGATGGCTCAAGGGACTAGCAATTGGAAGGTTTCTCTCCCCCGCTGGCGGACGGGAAGTAAACACACCGTACAGATCCAAACGCTTGATGGTGACGGCAATGTCCTATCCCAAAGTTCTTTGTTCCGGGTAAGCCGAGGACTCAATAAAGACGTCAATGGGGACGGCTATGCTGATCTGATCGTCTGGGGCGGATCCACGGGAGGTGCCTACGTTTTCTTTGGAAATGCGGCGGGAACTTTCCCCTCGACCCCTTCGCTTACCATTCCGGCTCCCTCCAGCAATGATTCGGATAGCGGAGCAGGAACGGCTGTCTTTGCAGGAGATCTCAATGGAGACGGCTATGGCGACATCGTAATCGGCGAAACACAAATCGCTGATATGGGAACCATTCAAGCCTCCATTTTCCTGGGTAACTCCAATCCCCAGGCAATGCTAACGCCGGTAGCGGCTCTAAGTGGGCCCTCGTTTGGCCCGACTTTCGGTCGTACTCCAAGCTACGGCAACGCGGCAGGATCGCTGGCGGGGGTGGGAGATATCAACGGAGATGGTTACGGAGATCTCATCATAGGATGTGGAACCTACGTTTGTAGCGGAGTTAATTTGTACTACGGTGCCCCCACCCTAAGCTCGGGGATGCAACCTCATGTTCTTACCGCTCCCATTGCAACGCAAGGGACCTACCCGGAAAGCTTCGGAACGGTGGTGGGTTATGTAGGAGACCTAAACGGTGATGGTTATGCGGATATCTTCGTGGGAGCTCCTTACGACGTCGTTGTAGGAGAGAACTGCTTTAGTGGGACTACTCCCGCATCGGAATGTCTGACTTTCGGAGGTACGGCTTACCTGTTTAGCGGAACTCCTCAAGGCATTATGTCATCCTCGGCGGGAGCGACTCCCTACAAGTATCTCGTGGCAAGCCTAAAACCTACGACAACAGCCCCGTCTATTCCTTATGGGCTCGGCTATAGCTTCGCCGTAGGAGATTTCGATGGTGACGGAAAGCTCGACATCGCGGTGGGTTCTCCTCTGAATGATCTTGCTTCGGCTAATTTTACCGGAGCGGTCTATCTCTTCTCGGATGTCGGCAATAGCCTGACCCGACAAGTGGCCAATGCGGTGCTTGAGTCTCCGCAACCTTTCATTGAGTTCGGAGATCAACTCATTGCCGGCGATTTTAACGGGGATGGGATTTCCGATCTCGCCGTGACTACACAAAACGGGGATGTCTATGTCTATCACAGCAAAGCTGGCGCACTGCAGACTACACCAGAGGTTATCATTCCCTATATCTCGGGATATCCGCCGCTGTTCGCAGGAACATCGGTCGCGGTGAAGCGACTAGGCCAAAATACTTTCGATAGCCTATTCGTGGAATACTCTCCCTACAATGCCTACGGCTACGGAAACAATGCCACGGGAGAGATAGGAATCTTCACGGGAGCCCCGCTCAATACCCCGAATACGGCTCTGAGCCCTTCGATAACGATCAATGTCTCATTACCTACTGGCAACGGGACACCAGGCTCAGTCCAATAAACGCGTCAACGACCGAAGCCAGGCCCTCAAAAAGGGCCTGGCTTTTTTTTTCGGTGACACCGAGCAGATGACAGGAAACCCAGTTACGTCTACTTTCTAAACTGGCTTCGTGGGTAGTTGGTGTAGAGCAGAGCCATTAGGAGAACGCCATGTCGAAATCCTTTCATGTTGCTATCGTCGGAGCCACCGGAGCCGTCGGCGAGATGATGCGAAAGCTTCTTGAGGAGAGAGACTTTCCCTTAGCGTCGTTAAGACTCTTGGCCTCTCCAAAAAGTGCCGGAAAAAAAGTGTCCTTTCGCAATGAATCGATTCCGATTCAAGGCCTTTCAAAGAACTCTTTTCAAGGCATTGACTACGTGCTCTCTAGTACCCCATCTGCCATCAGCACCGAATGGTCGCCTATCGCAGCAAGTAGCGGGGCTATCGTCATTGATAATTCAAGCGCATGGCGCATGGATCCCAACGTTCCCTTGGTGGTTCCCGAGGTTAATGCCGACACCTTGTCGCTGATCCCCAAGGGAATCGTCGCCAATCCAAATTGCTCGACGATCCAAATGGTAGTGGCGCTAAAACCTCTGCATGAAAAAGCTAAAATAAAACGTATCGTCGTCTCGACGTATCAGGCCTCTTCAGGGAAAGGGGCCACGGGTCTTATGGATCTCGATGCGCAGCTCATAGCCATGGCGTCAGGACGCCCTATTCCACGCCCCACCGCGCATGCGGGGAGATTGGCGGGGAACGTCCTCGCGTATGATTGGAAGGTAGGCGAAGACGGCTACTCCGAAGAGGAATGGAAAATGATTCGGGAGACCCGAAAGATTTTTGGAGATGACGCGATACAAATCGCTCCGACCACCGTTCGGGTTCCGGTGCGCATCGGCCATTCGGAATCCATCAACGTCGAATTCCACAATCCCATCTCCGTGGAAGAAGCGGCCGCCCTCATGGCCAAGGCCCCGGGGGTTATCTTTCGAAACGAATATAAGGCGGGTGCTGTGCCTGAAGCGCTCGATGCGCAAGGAAAAGATCAAGTTTTTGTAGGGCGACTGCGAAAGGATCCGACCGTTCCTCATGGATTAGCCCTTTGGGTCGTGGCGGACAATCTTCGAAAAGGAGCGGCAACCAATGCCGTTCAAATCGCCGAGTATTTGGGAAAGCTTTAGATAGCCTCTCGCAAGGCTTGCAACGTCGCAGCTATCTCGGTAAAAACCGACTCTTTTTGTAGAAGCTTAGCTAGCTCTTTGGGAATTTCAATGGGATGGCCCACTAACGGCTCTACGATCGAATCGAACTTTGACGGATGGGCCGTGGCAACAATGATCCAGTGACTACCCTGCTGTTTTTCTCGGGCAAATACGGCTGTCGCCGTATGGGGGCACCAGATCTGCCCGTATTTATTCTCGCCCTGTTGAATGGTTTTTCGGATCTGGTCATCGGATACCGATACGCAGCTTACGTCTTGAACCAAATCGTGGTAGGTGGGGTATAGGCTAAAGAGCCTTTCCATATTACTAGGATTTCCCACATCCATCGCGTTGGCCAAAGTAGCTACGGTAGGATCGGGAGCCCATTTTCCCGATTGAAAATATTTCGCAATGGACAGGTTGGCGTTGGTGGCAAGAACGACTTTCCCGATGGGAAGGCCTGAGCGTTTCACCCACAATGCAGCGACTGCATTTCCTAAATTTCCAGTCGGAATGACATAGTTCGGTGGAACCTTCTTTTCACGAAAATACTGTAGCGACGAAGCGGCATAATAGATCTGCTGCGGAACTAACCTTCCTACGTTGATGCTGTTTGCGGAGAGCAGTTCCCAATGATCTTTCCACCAGGTGTCCGCAAATGCCTCTTTGACTATCTTCTGACAAGCATCAAAGTCTCCGTTAACGGCAAAGGCACGCACATTGTCTCCCCATGCCGTTAATTGCTTTTCTTGCCGGGCCGAGATCTTTCCTTTGGGAAAAAGGATAAAAACCTGAAAGCCCTTTTTCTTATAAAATGCCGATGCCACAGCCCCACCCGTGTCTCCCGACGTGGCAACCAACACAACCCTAGGATGGGTAGAGCGAGGCTTCAAATGCTCCACCGCATTCGCCAGAAATTTCGCCCCTACATCTTTGAACGCCGCCGTCGGACCGTGAAAGAGTTCAAGCACCGAAGTGGCGTGAGGCAGCTCTCGTAGTGGAATGGGAAAGTCGAGCGTGCTCTGGCATAGAGAAATAAGATCTTTTTCCAGAGGGTTACCCGCAAAGAAAGGAGCTAGCAAACAACTCCCGATGTCTTTGGGATCGTTGCCTTCGGTGAAGTCAGACACTTGAAACTGGGGGAAGACCTCGGGAACGTAAAGCCCTCCGTCGGGAGCCAAGCTACTCCCCAGCGCTTGCGAAAAAGTCACGGCGGGAGCTTTATTTCGGGTGCTGACAAATTTCATCTGGCAACGACCCCAGCGCCCTTTTTACGGATCGCAGAGATCCAAGCTTGTCCGCTTAGCCCTGAAACCGCAAAGGCTTCGAGCATGGCGGCCTTTACTTTTTTTGCCTTTCTTTCAGAAATCACCCAAGCAAAAAGGCTTGGGCCTGACCCTGAAAGTGAGCAGCCCATCGCTCCCGCACTAAGAGCCGCGGCTTTTACCAAGTCAAAGCCCGGCACCAACCCGGATCGCTGCGGTTCGATAAGAACATCACAGAGCGATCGTCCGATCATGTCACAGTCTTTTAGAAAACAGCCCGCGATAAAACCACTCAGGTAAGAAGACTGCTCCACGTGGGTTTTTAAAGAGAGCTGGGGAGAAAGTATTTCTCGTGCCGCTTTGGTATCCACGCGCAGGTTGGGATGAACCACCACACATAGGATTTCCCTAGGGATCGGCAAAGCAATGATATCCGCAGGCTCTAGCTTTCGAGTTAAAACTAAGCCTCCATAGAGGCAAGGGGCTACGTTATCTGCATGCTTTGCCCCACTCGCCGCCTCCTCACCCACCAGCGCGTAGGAGAGTAATTCTTCTATTCGAAGCGGTTTTTTAAGAAAACGATTTGCCGCAACAACGGCCCCCACCGCACTCGCCGCCGATCCGCCCATGCCCGATCCTAAAGGAATGCCTTTTTTGATCTTCACCGAAAATCCAAACTTCAATCTCTTGTCTTCAATGAGCTTTACCAGCCCTTTGGTGCAAGAGTTTTTTAGCGGATCGGTGGGAAGAGATCGTAGTTCTTGGATAGTCTTGGCCTCGACGATCTGATTTTGAACGCCTATCTCTTCAATGCAGACCAGGGGCTCCTTAGTCTGGGTGACGGTAATCAGATCCCCTACCCCCTCAATGGGAAAGCCCAAGAGATCAAAACCCACAGCGACATTAGCTACGGTTGCAGGAGCAAAGACGGTCACCGCCTTCACGCGGGACCTCCCAAATAACTCACTAAACGAAGTAGATCTGCAAAAACCCCCCCCGCGGTGACATGAGGACCAGCGCCAGGTCCTCTAACGATTAAAGGTTGGGTTTGATACCGCGCGGTTGTGAAAGCAACGATGTTATCGGTGCCTGAAAGGCCTACAAAGGGATGCGTCAACGGAAAGCTCTTGAGTTGGACACTCGATTTTCCGGTGGGCTGAATAGTTCCCACATAGCGAAGCACTTCGTGTTTGGCTCGGGACTCCTTAAGAAGCCTATCCATCTCAGCGTCCGCTTCAGGTAACCGCTTTAGAAACCCGTCTAAAGAAATTTTTCTCAAAGGCTCCGCAACGAGATTTTGAACGAAGAGATCTTCGAGCTCCATACTAAGGCCCATCTCGCGCGCCAAAATGACTATCTTTCGAGCAAAGTCCATCCCAGAGAGATCTTCTCTAGGGTCGGGCTCGGTGTATCCCAACGATTTAGCTTTCAAAACGATCTGAGAAAAAGGTTCAGACCCATCGAAAGAGTTCAGCAAGAAAGAGAGCGTTCCCGATAAGATCCCCTCTACTTGAAGTATCTTATCCCCGGTCTTTACCAAATCCCGCAACGTTCGAAGCAGAGGAAGCCCAGCCCCTACAGTGGTCTGATACAGAAAATGCCTTCCAGTCGAATGGCATGCGGATTCTATTTCCCGGTACAGACTGAGCGGCCCTCCATTTCCCTTCTTATTGGGAGTAATAATGTGGATTCCTCTTTTGATCCATTCCGGATAGTGGCTGGGAACGGTCTCATTGGCCGTGCAATCGATCACTACCGTGTGAGGAATGTGATCGGTCTCTAGATGGCTAATAAACTTTTCGAGTTGAGCACTTTCCGTGGCGGTCTCCAGGGACTTGCGCCATTCTTTTAAATCTAACTGATGCTCCTCGAGTTTCATCTTCCGAGAGTTCATCACGGCACGGACTCGCAAATCGATATTAGAGCCGCTTTTTAGATTTCCGATTTGATCTCGCAATTGATCCAAGAAAGTGCCACCGATAAGACCGCAACCAATAACACCGATCGATAACGTTTGCGGCGAAAGATAAAACGCCGCATGGGCGGCCCGCACGCCTTTGGTCGAATGGATACCATCGATGACTACGGAAATATTTCTCTCCGAAGATCCCTGAGCGATAGCTCTCACGTTCACACCAGCATTTCCCAGGGCCCCCAGAAATCGACCGGCGACGCCTGGCTTTTGAGCCATGTTATCGCCGACAATCGCTAAAATCGTGCATCTTGGGGTAACACTTACGGTCTGAAGCTGGGCCTGGCGAAGTTCACCATAAAAGGTTTTTTCAACCGTATTTTTCGCGAGATCCGCCTGCCCTTCGGGAATGGCAAAACAGATCGAATGCTCGGAACTAGCCTGCGAGATCATAACAACGGAAACGCCCACCTCTTTAAGCGCCCCGAAGAGCCTTTCAGCGACTCCAGGAACTCCGATCATTCCGGTCCCTTCCAAATTAATGAGCGCCATCCCGTCGATAGTGGCGAACCCCGCAACCGGACGATCTGAGGACGGGTTGTCATGAATCTTGGTCCCTTTCTTTTCGGGACTGAACGTATTTTTGATCCAGATGGGGATCCCATCTTTGATGGCAGGCGCCATGGTGCTCGGATGAACGACCTTGGCTCCGAAGTAAGCCAATTCCGTCGCTTCATTATAAGAAAGTTCGTTAAGAACGACCGCTTCAGGGACGAGACGCGGATCGGCCGTATAGACCCCATCCACATCGGTCCATATCGTAATGATGGAGGCTTTTAGCAAGGACCCAAAAATCGAGGCCGAAAAATCACTCCCGTTTCGTTTGAGAGTGGTGGGAATCCCTTCCTTGGTGGAGGCGATAAATCCGGTTACCACCACGGTGTCGTACCGATTTGCCTTTAACCACTGGTCGATCTTGGATTGCGAAACTTCCCAATCAACCATCGCACGCAAGGGTTCTGGGCGGACCGTCAAAATTTGCCTGGCATCGAGCCAACACGAATCAACGCCCAAGGACTTTAAGTGAGCGTTCAAAAACTGAGCAGACCACTGTTCACCATAACCCGAAATCAGCTCGACCATCTCATTGGAGCAGCTTCTAGCGAGCCAAATTCCTCGGAGCATCTCTTTAAGATGGCTAAAGTCGGTCTCCAAGGTGGCGGTAAGCCCTGAATCCCCTTTGGGGACGAGTTGATTCAACGTCTCCAAATGGCGTTTCTTAAGAGAATCGATCTGTTCGACGTAGCCGTCTTTTCTTTGAGTCGCCGATTGGGTGAGATCAATCAGCTGGTTCGTGACCCCACTCATCGCCGATACGATGATGGCTTTTTGCGGAGATTTGTCACTGACTACCAGCCGTGCAACGTCCCGGTAGCGATCCGGGTTGGCAACGCTAGTTCCTCCGAATTTGTGAACGATCCAGGCGCGGTCCATATCAAAAAATTAAAACACGATTGCCGAACCCAGCCAATGCAAATCAGCTCTCAAACTCCAGGGAGGTCTCCCCACTGTAACGGTACGTATGCGCCCAGATGTCAGTCGCTCATGGGGACTGTTGTTATCGCGACGGCGCCGAAGTGATGTACACCGGCAACGTGCAAGAAGATCCCGAAGGACCATTTAGACTAGCCTGAACCGAAGTAATCTGAGCCCCTGATCCGCCATTCACTTCATAGACGTTACTTCCATTAGAGGTCTTTAGCAGGGTTGCTTGCTCGCTTATCCCGTTGGTCACTGTAGCGACTTCAAGAATGTCCACATTGGAGCAGAAAGCGGGAACATCGATGCGAACCGCAGTCACCGTCTGAGTCGAAGGCTTCACATCTACCGAAAGATTTTGTGCGAATCCTCCACTATAAGTGAGAGCCCCCACGAGAGTCGAAGGCTGAGTGGTGGGATCTCCAGGATCGGTTCCCGTAGCATTTTCCTGAAATAGATTGAAAGTACACGTTTCCGTTAAGGCTCCATTTTGTTCGATGGAAAAAAGAACGCTCGAGATAGGGCCTCCGGAATAATAATCCAATC
Organism: uncultured delta proteobacterium; assembly: GCA_963778115.1. Classification (GTDB taxonomy): domain Bacteria; phylum Bdellovibrionota; class FAC87; order UBA2466; family UBA2466; genus JBBQIT01. Next base: position 8,064 of record CAVZSV010000006.1, on the reverse strand, counting down.
CTGCCGTTACCGTGGTCAATTCCCAGGCATCGGTCGATACCGGCTTAACCTGAACGTTGAGCAGGGGTGCGACCGGACAGCTCGGATCGGCAAAATAGGTAACTCTAAGAGGGCTGGTACCGACCGGGGTGGTGAAGTTAATGTTCCATTGGCTCTCTCCGGGGGGAAGTTGAAAAGCCCCGGTGAAAAGAAGCGTTTCGGTTACCGGAACCGAATCCAAATGTTTCGCATGATCGTTCTCGATACCGCGCAACTGCGGCGGATGGGTAATAGCGAAAGCAGAAGTCATGGAAAGAGCGATCCCAATGGTTAGACATTTTTGAATAAGCTGAGTCATAGTTCCCCCGGTAGACTTTCAGTTGAACAGGAAGGTAAACCCGACAGCCAGTGCCATCAAGACGTGGCGCGTAACGACAACGTCGCTATTGCTGGCTATCCACACTCATTCCGCAGTCAACACGGAATTCCACAGGCAAACTCGTAAAAGGCATTTCGATGACCTGAGCAAGATCTTGCACGACTCCTGACGTCCATGCCAACGTCTGACCAAGGACGCCAATCCCATCGTAAGAGGCTTGAACCCCTAAGCCCTCGCGGTAATAACGGCCAAGGATTCCCGCCCACTCTTGGTCTGGCAGAGAGCCCTGAACTGCGGGCCATGCTAAATTCACTTCGACTACCACCGAATGATCTTTGGATTGAGGCCAGCGTTTGACCTGCGAAACCCAGTCGGACCCTATCTCATCTCCCACGACAAATACTAAATTGATAGGTTCACGCCAATGGGACAGGGAGGCTCCCATCGCCTGATAGAAAATGTTCTGTGAGCTGACTTCCGGGTACATCGTCACACGCAAAGGAATCTTCGCTCGAGAGACCATGCGAAAGAGCTTTTCCATTCTTTGATAAGCAGGACGCAACTCTAGACCCAAACCAAGGGTTTCCATTCTTCCGGGAACGTTGGTAGTCAGATCAATTCCGGCTATTTGCCCAAGTTCAGTCCTCGCATTTAACCATTCCAATTCAAAATCAGACAGATCGAAATCCTGGGAGAAAAATCTTTGTCGATTTAGCCCATAGTAATATTCCACGGAGACTTTCTTGGAAGTGGCCAGGGCTTTAACCGATCGCAACTTCTTGGGCTCTTTTAAAGTGTGGTCGATACTAATTCTGAGGATTTTCGGAATGACTTTCTGAGCAAAAAAGGAAGAAAAGACCTCAAAGAACTCCTCGTCAGAAAGTCGCCTGAGGATCTTGTTTCTTAATTGCAGCACTCTACCTAAGGTCTTAGGTTCTTTCCATTTACGCCGTTTGGGAGCCGAGAGCAAAGTCGCAAAGCAGTCTTCGACCGGAAGATCAAACCCCGTACAAATATCGCCGATTCGGGTTCCGATATTCATCTGAGTAAGAAAGGCTGCGACTTGATTTTCGCGGGTGGGCCCCATCACGTCGTTCAGAAATTCTCCCATGCCCTGCTTAACTTCTCTTATTCGCGCGTAACTGAACTCCCCTTCAATGAAAAGCTGCCATGAAAGGGGAAATCTAAGAATAGAGGAAGCCGCAGCGGCAAAGTCTTGGGGACGCGGAAGGCTGGATAGCGATTCACCCCCAAATACAGATCGGGGCAGAAGAACCGAAAACAGAACTAATCCTAAAGCAGGGGCAACTATTTTCACTAACTTCATGACAATATACAACTTTCACTTCGCCCCGCCCTCTTAAGTGTGCGTACTCTATATCCTAATGAAATAAGGGAATCAATTATCTACCATGGCTTTGGATTAGAACTCTTTCACTAAGTGAAAATACAAAAAGCGCCCGGCGGCATAGTGAGATCCGTTAAAACCGTTGGCTACCGAGATGGGATACTGGTTATTCCACATGTTTAGGATGTCCATGGAAACTTTTACGCCCGAGTTCCACCACTTAGCCCCGTGAAATTCATAACCGACGGTAGCATCCATCGTGAAGTGGTGAGGCAGCTCCAAAGAATTGTTATCTCCCGTACGTAAACCACTTCCATAAAAGCCTTGCAACGTGACCCAATAATTTTTTCGTTTGAACGTAAGGCCCGCGTTCAACGTATGCATTTGCGCGTGATCCAGATATTGGTACCCCGGAGTTACTGATTGTCCGACGGGAAGCGTGAACAGCCCACCACTTAATCCTTCGCCCTGCGCAATGCTGTAGGAGTAGTTAAGATAGTTGCTCAACTCTTCGGTTATCTGACCGCGAATGGAAACCTCGGTACCATAAACAAAGCCATCGCTGAAATTGACCGGCTGAGCAATCGCAGTATTAAAAAGCTCAGAGTCGTCGAGAAGATTTTGCGCGTTCTTTCTATAATAGGTAAGAGATACCACCTGATTAATTTTCTCGAACTCGTGAGCGATTCCCACCTCATAAAAATCTGCTTTTTCCGCCTGAATGTTATAGGGAGTTGCTTGTCCTCCCCCTGTCGCTACGAAAGCCGCCTGCAAATTTTGAAGCGGAGCGGGTTGGAACAACCTCCCGTAGAAGGCGTGAATTTTGGTGGAAGGCCAAGGCGAATAGCTGAGGCCGATCCTGGGTTGGAGAGAGGAATCGGTAGGATTGGCCCCTCCTCCGAGAATAAACTGGGTCGCGTCAAACCGAAGCCCCGCGTTTAACACGAGAGAATCGATGAACCGCCTACCTTTTAGAATAGTAAAATCGTCTTGCGCATAAATACTCTCGAAATAACCGTAATTGGGTGTCGAATTGACGTAAGGTACTGTGTCGTAAGGGAGTGTCGCCCCGTTTTGTGCCGTCTGAATACTATAGCTACCCGATGCGTTGGAAGTCTGAAGCAAAATTCCCGTCTTTACCAAATGAGAGTCGTTCGGTCTCCAGGTGAAATCGGTCTTAAGTCCAATATTGTTTACGGGCCTATTTTCATAAAAAGATGCATAGACAGGGGGATTGGGTCCAGCAATGGAAGCGCCCGCCAAATCGTTCGTAGGATCGTTGTTAACGACCACTTTGGAATATTTAAAGAAAGGAGCCACCTGCAGAAACGTTCGATCTGAAAAGGTATGTTTCCAGACAACTTCTGCATAAGTGTCTTGGTTCGTCTGAGTATCATTCGTATTCGGAGGCAGATAGTTATAAGGGGGATTTCCGTAGGAATCTCCATTAACAAAGAGAGGGCTAGAGGCAAAGGACGAAGGATAATTGGGAATTTGAAAATTGCTCATCGAATTAAAAACTATAAAGGTGAGCTTATTAGAGTTATCGGGCAGCCAATCTAATTTCAAGAATTCGTTATTCCCGCTGGAGGTATCGTGAATCACATCCGAGCCGCCCGTTTGGACGTTAGAACTACTGATCGGCTCCGGGGTGTCCAATCCGCGATCGGTTCGGTTGTAATTAGCGGAAACAAAATAATGCAGATTGCCAGTAGCGGAAGATCCTCCGACAGTAACCGTGGGAGAAAACGTGTTATACGTTCCGTAATTCACCTCGGCACTACCACCCGGAGTTTCAGGTCCCGACTTAGAGACGATATTGATGACGGCAGCCAGTCTTTCTCCATATTCCGCCGGAATGCCGCCGGTAATAATCTCCATGTGATCGATGTTTCTAGGAGTCAGCGCTTCTCCAAAAGTATTCGAAGGAGAATCGGGAAGTTGAACGCCATCGATTTGATACTGGATGCTTGCGTGATTGCCGCGGAAAAACATTTGCCCGAAAGCTCCCGAAACCACACCGGGAGTGGTGGAGGTAATTAGCTTCGGTAATTTGACCGTATCGCCTTGCGGGAGATCGGCGATCTCTTCTTTCGTGATATTGATGCTACTGCGTGACTCCGAGGCTTGTATCTTCGCCCGCTTTTTTCCCGTAACCTTAACCACCATTTCGGAAGGAGCCAATCGAGCATTCACTTCCGTAACCGCCCCCGAATTGACGTGCACTTGCGAAGAGTAGCTGCCTAAGCCCGGCGCATCCACTTGAACCGTGTAATCTCCGAATTCAATCGGAAAGAGACTGAAGTCTCCCGTGGCGCTCGATACCGTCTGCTTAACCAGCTTGCCAGCACTGCTAATAACCTTAACTCTTGCATTAAAAACACCGACTTGCTGAGTATCGGTTACCTGGCCTCTAATGGATCCTTCCGTGCTACCCAAACTTGCTTGGGAGAATGATAGAAAAAGGACGATCGCCCCCCACGAAAACACACGCTTCATAAACTAACTCCCCTCGGGAACTTCACCACCGGCCCTCGCCGTCAAAATGAAAACATGTTGCACTTTTTCCGCGGGATAGCAACGGCAAATCAGCGAGCCAAGAAACAGGGTTGGCATTTGGAGCAGCCAAAGGTAACAGGGTGAAATGATTACGAGCGCCCATGCCCCGGTATCCACCACCGCCAAACCCAAGATCAATTGGCAGGTCCTTTTGTGTTCAATACCCGCATTCGTGGTGCTTGCGGTTTACGGATGGTCGATCCTGTTTCCTCCAACGGCAATTTATCCAAACCCCAGAGTCGATTCTATCTGTAACGGACTCAACGCATATATCGCGTTTAACCTCGCTATCCTTTTGGTGCTCTCTTCAAAATACCGGGGTGGAAGCTCTTATGGATTCGTCGCTTCTGGACTTTTTTCTTTCGCTAGTTTTGCCGTTGTTAATTCGTTCACCGAACAACTCAAGGCCATGGTCTGGCTTGCCCTTTTGGGCCATCTCTTCATGAGTTTCTTCTTTCTTCTGGCCTGGCTTCCGATAGCGCCACAAGGCAAGGGGCGAAAGGTAATTCCCCTCATCCCTTACTTCGCTTTGGGAGGTTGCATTACTCTGGGAATTCTCATGCTCGTCTATGAGGACTTGCTTCCGCTGGGACTAAAGGGCATCTGGTTCAGCGCTTCAGTTAACACGTTAAATGTCATTTCCGGCTTTAATTTCTTGCTGACGTTTTATTTCGGCTTTTTCGTCCGACGTAATCGGATGGAAGATTATGATGCCCCTCTTCTGAGCATCGCTTTGTTCTCTTCCGTTAGCTGCCTCTGCTTACCCCTGACCTACCTCTGGGGACCTAGATGGTGGTTGCTTCACGGACTTGAGCTTTCGGCCTATCTCATCGCGTTTTGCTATAAATTTATCGCTTACCGCAAATTGCAGTCCAAGCTCGCCGAGACCACCAGGCAGCTAGCGGTTTCAAACCGCGATCTTGAACAGTTTGCCTATGCGGTGTCGCATGATCTGCAGGAACCCTTGCGAATGATTACCTCTTATCTGGCTCTGCTGACCAAGCGGTACCAGGGAAAACTAGACGGGACCGCCGACGAATTTATCGGATTTGCTGTCGATGGAGCCGCTCGAATGCAGGTGCTCATTTCGGAGCTATTAGGCTATTGCCGCCTGGGGCAGGAACCTCCTCAAACCGAGCCTGTAGACACTTCGCTCGTGGTGGAAAGAACACTTCATAATCTTAAATTGTTGATTCAAGAGTCCGGAGCTACCTTCACGTACTCTCCCCTGCCTACGGTAGCCGGCTCCGAAAGCCAACTGATTCGCCTGTTTCAGAACCTTATCGACAATGCGATCAAGTACCATGGAGAAGAGCCTCCCCAGATCGAAATTGCAGCAAAACCTGTTAGCGATCGTTTCCTGTTCACCGTAACCGACAACGGAATGGGTTTCGAACAAAAGCATGCTTCTCGGATCTTTGTGATCTTTCAAAGGCTGGGAAACAAATCAGACCGGAAAGGGACCGGAATCGGACTCGCCGCCTGTAAGCGAATCGTCGAGATGCACGGAGGAAGTATCTGGGCAAAATCTAGTCCAGGCCAAGGAACCACCTTCTATTTCACCCTTCCTGCTATCCCCACCCACAGGGACAGCATCGCCCTATAAATACCACGGTGCTACCGATCTATTGCATTATCGAATCGCAAATGGAGGGAAGTATACTTCGAGTCCAATACTTCTCGATAGCCCCTACCGTCCTGCGAAAATCACTTAGATCATCAGGCTTCGTAAAGTATGCACTCGCCTGCAGATCGTAGGCCTGACAAACGTCTTTGGGAGAGTCTGACGTTGATAAGACAAGAACCGGGATGCGACGAAGAGAAGGATCTTTTTTCATCTCGATGAGGACCTCCCTACCGTCTTTCCTGGGAAGGTTCAGGTCTAATAAGACCACGTCGGGACGGCTCGCTCCACCGTATTTCCCTATTCGCTTTAGGTAATCAAGAGCTTCAACGCCATCGCCGACAAATTTAATATCGGACACAAGTTTACTTTCGGAAAACAGATACGAGATCATTGCCGTGTCCGCCGCGTTATCTTCAACAGCTAGGACCGAGATCTTATGCGGTATGTTTTGCATCGCTAACTTCCTCTTTTGAGTTTATCGGACGTAAAGTAAAATAGAACTTGGATCCCTTGTTCTCTTCAGATTCCACCCAGAGTTTACCGCCGTGGTACTCAATGATTGTCTTACACACGGCAAGTCCGATACCAGAACCGGGATAATCGGTCCTCTTATTTAGACGCTGAAACAGACCAAATATTTTGTCAGTATAAGCTCCTTCGATACCTATTCCGTTGTCTTCGACACAAAATCTCCAGTAAGCCCCCTCTCTTCCCGCCGATATGACAATGTGAGGTCTGCCTTTGCGAAACTTAATCGCATTTCCAACCAAATTCTGAAATACTCTCTCCAATTGGACGCCTTCGCCCCTAACTTCAGGTAACTTTTGCCGAATTTCCCTCATGAGAGGCTCCGTCCTTTGATAGACGATTAGTGCCTTCTCGGGAGTGCTAGACCCATGTTCAGTCGAAATCTCAGCGTGAACGGAGTCACTCCATCTGCGATAGTCTGAAGCAATCGAGACCAGCAAATCCACCTGGGGCTGATTATCTGATACCAATTCCTCCAGGGATGAGATTTTTTGGGCCATCCCCTCTTCCTTATCTTTAGCTTGATCCAAAAAAACTGAGCCTTTGAAAATTAGAAAATTCGCCAATGAGGATTGTATTCCCGACATTTCTAACTCAGCCCGGGATGCCTCACCGATCACGACATCCGTATGGTCCACCCAATAAGAGAGCGATCTTAGATAAACAGTCATGCCGACAAAAGATGCCCCCAACAAAACGGAAGCGATCACCGGAAGAACGAAGGATCGGATAAGTAACTTTTGAAACAAAAATCGATTGTGCTCCGGCAGAACTCCCCGGGCCGGCCGAGATTCGGTCATAAGAATTACTCCCCGTTATCGACGATTTCGTGTTGATTTTCATACGACAATCTCATTTTCTCGTCTACATTTTTATGCCCAGCCGTGAAATCTGCAGACCCAACCTAACATTTCTCGACGGTAAGATTCTTCGTGTAACAATCAGCAATTGACTTAGCTAACAGGGACTCCTAATAGGGAAGCGCCACAACAATATCTAAACCTCGTGGGCTGTGAAGGAGAGTATATGAAGCTACCGTTTCAAAGTTGGAGTCGCAAAGTCTTGTTGGGCTTATTGTTCGCCACCCCCATCGCATGGGCGGAAAGCGTATGTACCATGGAATGGATCTGGGGCGGTTGTGCTGCTTGGGAAACCGTTTCGACGCTGTCGGGCGCCGGCGGCGGTCCCGTGTTTAACGACGACACCATTAACTATACTAACGCCTGTCCGAGAAAGATTCAGGCCGCCATCCACTATTTCAATGAAAACGGAAACTGGATGGTAGGCGGATGGTTTGAGCTCAATCCCGGTGAGACTAAAACCGTCGCTAAGACGCGGGATAAGAACTATTACCTTTACGCGGAAACGATCGAACCGGTCGCCACGCGGCAGGTCTGGGCAGGAAATGATCATTTCTCGCCCATCGCAGGACAGGGCAGCTACGGATTCTTTAAACGAGTGGTGACTTTAAATCAGTATGGAATATGGACTCAGACGTTTAATTGCGATCCCCGTTTCTCCCGCCACAGCCAGCCCTGCTCCGCCTTCCGGACACCCAACCGTTCCTGCTACCGGAGAACCCTCGCCCGGAACCGAAATCCCGCCGCTTCTCCCGCGCAAATTACGGCGTGTGAGATTTGCGGG
>CAVZSV010000005.1:0-565862 GCA_963778115.1 uncultured delta proteobacterium | reverse complement strand
CACGCTGGCGTTCTGGAAGATCGCCCCGGCCCTGCTGGCCGGCAACACCCTGGTGCTGAAGCCCTCGCCCTTCACCCCCCTCACCACCCTCAAGGTGGCCGAGATCCTCCGCGGCGTGGTGCCGCCCGGGCGTGCTCAACGTGGTCAGCGGCGGCGACGAGCTCGGTGCCTGGATGACCACCCACCCGGTGCCCCGGAAAGTCAGCTTCACCGGCTCCATCGAGACGGGCAAGAAGGTGGCGCTGTCGGCCGCGCCCGACCTCAAGCGGGTCACCCTGGAGCTCGGCGGGAACGATCCCGGCCATCGTGCTCGACGACGCCGATCCCGCCGTGGTCAGCAAGGCCATCTTCGCCGGCGCCTTCAACAACAACGGCCAGGTGTGCTCGGCCATCAAGCGCGTCTACGTGCCCGAGGCGCTCTACGACGAGGTGGTCGAGGGCCTGTCCGCGCAGGCCTCGGCCATCAAGGTGGGCGACGGCACCGAGGCCGACTCCAAGCTCGGCCCGATCAACAACGCCCCCCAGTACGAGCGGGTCAAGGAGCTGGTGGCCGACGCCATGTCCCACGGGGCCACCGCCGCCACCGGCGGCCACGCCATGGACGGCCCCGGCTACTTCTTCGAGCCGACCATCCTCGCCGACGTCACCGACGGGACCCGGATCGTCGACGAGGAGCAGTTCGGCCCGGCGCTGCCGGTCATCTCCTACCGGGACGTGGACGACGTGGTCGAGCGGGCCAACGCCACCCACTTCGGGCTGTCCGGCTCGGTGTGGGGCGCCGACGCCGATCGGGCCGCCGACATCGCCGGCCGGCTGGAGTGCGGCACGGCCTGGGTCAACACCCACCTCGCCCTCGCCCCCCAGCAGCCCTTCGGCGGCTTCAAGTGGAGCGGGGTCGGCGTGGAGAACGGCCCGTGGGGCCTGGCCGAGTTCAGCGAGATCCAGGTGGTCCACCGCTCCAAGAGCACCGACGGCCTGAACATCAACACCGGCGGCCTGGTCTCCTGACGTACCGGCGCCGGCGCCGGCACTCCGGCGACCGGCCTCGGCCATTGCCGCCGTGGCACGCGGATCCGGCGCCTCACCGCGCGCTGCGGCCGCGTTGGCGGTGGCACTGGCTGGCCGTCGGCTGGTGGCCGCCGGTCCAGGCGTGGCGCCGACCGCCGGCCGTGCCGGTCACCGGCCCCGTCGTCTTCACCGCCAGGTCGGGGTGCGGGCGGGCCCGCACCGGCACCCGGGCCGACCGCCGGTCCGGCGCCTCCGGCGACGTCGTCCAGTCCCTCGTCGTCGGAGGGGTGACCCGCAGCTACCGGCTGGCCGTCCCGACCCACTACCGGCGGTCCCGGGCCACACCCCTGATCCTGCTGTTCCACGGGAGCGGCTCCAACGCCATCCAGACGTCGCTCTACACGCAGCTGCCCCGCCGGGCCGCCGCGGCCGGCTACCTGGTGGCGACCCCCGACGCCGTCGGCGGCCAGTGGGACCTGTCGGCCCCGGGCGCCCGCACCGCCGACCTGGACTACGTGAGCGCACTCATCGGGACGCTGTCGGCCCGGTACTGCGTGGACCGGCAGCGGGTCTACACGGCCGGCATCTCGCTCGGGTCGGAGTTCGCCGCCATCGTCGGCTGCACCCGGCCGACCGGATCGCCGCCATCGGCCTGGTGGCGGCGGAGTTCCTGCTCCGCCCGTGCCGCGGCCCGCTCCCGGTCATCGCCTTCCACGGGACCGCCGACCCCATCGTCCCCTACCGGTCCGGCGGCACCGGCCGTTCCTGCCCGGCGTCCCCGTCGCCCGGGGCGGTCCAGAACCTCGACGCCTGGGCCCGGCTCGACCGGTGCGCCACGGCGTCCCCGACGTGCGGCAGCTGTCGACCATGGTGGTCCGGCGGACCTGGGCCGGCTGCCGCGCACGGCAGTTCGGTGGTGCTGTACACGGTGCTCGGCGGCGGCCACACCTGGCCCGGCTCGCCGGTCGTCCCTCTCGGCCGGCACCTTCGGCGCCACCACCCGACCAGATCGACGCCACCGGGCTCATGCTGGCCTTCTTCGGCCGGCACCGACTGGGCCGCCGTGACGCGCGCCGTCCGGGCCCCCGCCTGTCGTTCGATAGTCTAACTATGTGACTCTTCGAAGTCAACTACGCCTCCGAACGGCCCGCGCCGGCCGCCCGGGACCGGCGCACGCTGGGACGCATCGGCGGCCTGGCTGGCCAAGCAGGTGGAGATCGGGCTCGCCACCGTCGACCTGTCCCTCCCCCAGTACCGGATCCTCGGCCTGCTCGACGAGAGTCCGGCCGTCTCCTCCGACCTGGCCGAGCGCCTGGCCGTCCGACCGCCCACGGTCACCGCCGTGGTGGACGGCCTGGTGGCCAAGGGCCTGGTGGAGCGGCGCACGGTCGAGGGCGACCGCCGCCGGGTCGACCACGTCCTGACCGCCGAAGGCCACCGGGTGCTGGACGCGGCCGACGCGGCCATCGACGCGCCGCCTCAGCGACATCACCGACGGCCTGGGCGACCCGGTCGACACCGAAGAGGCCTTCGACGGCCTGGCGGTGTGGCGGCGGGCGTTCGTCGCCTACCGCAGGGCCCGGTGGGGCGCCGATGAAGCTGCCCCACCTGCGCCCCCGGCCGCCGGCGCCCGCCGAGGCGGCCACCGCGTTCGTGCCCATCGCCGAGGTGGCCCGCAACGAGGCGCCGCGGGCCACCATCGACCCCGACAAGTCGCTCAGCTGGCTGCGGCGGGCCCTGCCCATCATGCGGGCCCACAAGGGCATCTTCATCACCTCGCTGGCGCTCTCCTTCGTCGGCCTGGTCCTCCAGGTGCCGATCCCCCTCCTGCTGAACAACGCCATCACCAACTCGATCCAGCAGCACACGGTCCCCCTCAGCCACTACGTCTGGTGGATCGTGGGTCTCGGGCTGCTCGGCGGCGTGCTCGGCTACATCGCCCGGCTGTTCCTGTTCGAGACGGCCTACGACATCGAGTACGACCTCCGGAACATCATCTACGAGCACCTGACCAAGATGTCGTTCTCCTTCTACGACCGGGTCCAGTCGGGCCAGCTCATCTCGCGGGCCAACTCGGACATCCGCTCGGTCCAGATGTACATGACCTTCGCCCCGCGATCCTGGTCCAGTGCTCGATGGCCGTGATCGCCTTCTGCTTCATGCTGACCATCAACGTGCCCCTGGCCCTCGTGGCCATGGCCACCATGCCCCTCGTCTACTGGACCGGGGTCCGCATGCGGAAGTCGATGTTCCCGGTGTCGTGGATCATCCAGGCCCGCCTGGCCGACGTGGCCACCATCGTCGACGAGAACGTCAACGGCGTCCGGGTGGTCAAGTCCTTCGCCGCCGAGGAGCAGCAGCTCCGGTCCCTGTCCGGTGCGGCCGACAAGCTCCAGTGGGGCTACATCAAAGACGCCGACCTGCGGGCCCGCTTCACCCCGCTGGTCCAGAACCTGCCCCAGGTGGGCCTGGCCCTGGTCCTGCTGTTCGGCGGCTACATGGTCATCCACGGCAGCCTGAGCGTCGGCGACATCCTGGCCTTCAACCTCTACCTGCTCATGCTCCAGGCCCCGTTCATGATGCTCGGGATGCTCATCATGATGGGCCAGCGGGCCGCCGCCTCGGCCGAGCGGATCTACGAGATCCTCGACGAGCAGCCGACGGTCACCGACGCCCCCGACGCCGTCGACCTGGTCGACTGCACGGGGCGACGTCCGGTTCCGCCACGTGGACTTCGCCTACGACGAGGACGCCGAGCAGCTGGTGCTGGCCGACTTCGACCTCCACGTCCCCCCGGGCGAGACCGTGGCCATCGTCGGCCGGACCGGTGCCGGCAAGTCGACCGTGGCCCGCCTGCTCACCCGCTTCTACGACGTGAAGCACGGCTCGGTCGAGATCGACGGCCACGACGTCCGCGACCTGACCCTGGCCAGCCTGCGGGCCAACGTCGGCGTGGTCCTCGACGAGCCCTTCCTCTTCTCGGTGTCGGTCCGCGACAACATCGCCTACGGCAAGCCGTCGGCCACCCGGGACGAGGTCGTGGCCGCGGCCAAGGCGGCCGGCGCCCACGAGTTCATCACCCACCTGGCCGACGGCTACGACACCGTGGTCGGCGAGCGCGGGCTACACCCTGTCGGGCGGCCAGCGCCAGCGCATCGCCATCGCCCGCACCCTGCTGGTCAACCCGCCCGATCATGGTGCTCGACGACGCCACCAGCGCCATCGACGTCCAGGTCGAGCAGACCATCCACGCCGGCCTGCGGGTCCAGATGGAGGGCCGGACCACCCTGATCATCGCCCACCGGCTGTCGACCATCTCGCTGGCCGACCGGGTGGTCCTGCTCGACCAGCACAAGGTGGTGGCCGACGGCACCCACGCCGAGCTGCTCGCCACCACCCCGCTCTACGCCGAGGTGCTGGCCCAGGCCGCCGAGTTCGAGGCCGAGGCCGATGCGGCGAGCGAGGCCGACGGGCGGACGGCGACGAGGCGCCGGGCGACCGCCCGACGGCCAGCCGCTGCGGGGCCTGCTCGACGCGGTGCGCGGAGGTGCTCGGATGACGTGCGGCGGAGGCTGGCGGTGGCGGCGGCTTCGGGCGGCCCCGGTGGGCGGCGGCCTCGGCGCCCGGGCTGCCCTTCGCCGGCATCCCCTCCGAGCTGCAGGACGGGGTCGACCGGCTGGTGGCCACCGAGCCCGAGTACGCCGAGCCGGACATCGTGCTTCGACCAGAACGGCTACGAGGCCGAGCTCAAGCGCCTCACCCTGTGGAGCCTCCTCACCAAGTACCCGGGCATGCTGGTCCTGGCCGGGCTCCTGGTGGTGGTCATCTCCGTGGCCGCCCAGGTCGGCCCGAAGCTCACCGAGTACGCCATCAACAACGGCATGGGCGGACCCCGGGCCACCTCGACTTCGGCGTCGTCGTGGCCATGGCCATCGCCTACCTGGTGTTCGTCGTCATCACCGCGCTGGCCCAGCGGTTCCAGGTGCAGGTGACCGGCCGGCTGGCCGCCTGGGTCATGAACGACCTCCGGGTCAAGGTCTTCGCCCACCTCCAGCGCCTCTCGCTCGGCTTCTTCACCGAGGAGAAGGCCGGCGTGGTCATGAGCCGCATGACCAGCGACATCGAGAACCTCCAGCAGCTCCTGCAGGACGGCCTCTCCCAGCTGGCCATCCAGGCGCTGACCATGGTGGTCATCACCGTCATCCTGTTCGCCACCAACGTGCTGCTGGCCTTCATCACCGTGGTGCTGATCGTCCCGGCGCTGGTCGGCGCCTCGATCTGGTTCAAGCGGGCCTCCGAGCGCGGCTACGACGGGGTCCGCGACGGGATCGCCAACGTGCTGGCCGACCTGTCCGAGAGCCTCCACGGCGTCCGCATCGTGACCGCCCACAACCGCCAGCGCCACAACGTGATCCACCACCGCAACGTGGTCGGCGACTACCGGGACGCCAACAACTACACGGCCCACGTCAACGCCATCTACGGACCGGGCACCCAGATGCTGGGCGTCCTCGGCCAGGCCGTCATGCTGGCCATCGGCGGCACCATGGTGGCCCACCACAACCTCACCCTCGGTGCCCTGGTCGCCTTCTTCCTGTACCTGAACCGGTTCTTCCAGCCCATCCAGCTCCTGGTCCAGCAGTACAACACCTACCAGCAGGGCCAGGCCTCGGTGAACAAGCTGCGCACCCTGTTCGACACCGAGCCCGAGGTGCCCGAGGCCGTCGACGCCGTCGACGCTCCCGCCCATCGAGGGGGCCATCGCCTTCGACCACGTGTCGTTCGGCTACGTCCCCGGCCGGCCTGGTCATCGAGGACGTCGACCTGACCGTCGCCCCGGGCGAGACGGTGGCCTTCGTCGGGCCGACCGGGGCCGGCAAGTCGACCATGGCCAAGCTGGTCACCCGCTTCTACGACCCGACCGAGGGGCGGGTCCTCATCGACGGCCACGACCTGCGCGACGTCACCATGCGCTCGCTGCGCAGCCAGCTCGGCGTGGTGCCCCAGGAGCCGTTCCTGTTCGCCGGGACCATCGGCGACAACATCGCCTTCGCCCGGCCCGAGGCCACCGACGACGAGATCCACGAGGCGGTCGACCGGGTCGGCCTCACCGACGTCATCGACCGGATGCCCGACGGGCTCGACACCGTCGTCCACGAGCGGGGCCAGACCCTGTCCTCGGGTGAGCGCCAGCTCATCGCCCTGGCCCGGGCCTTCCTGGCCCATCCCCGGGTGCTGGTGCTCGACGAGGCCACCTCCAACCTCGACCTCCAGTCGGAGACCAAGATCGAGGCGGCCCTCGACGTCCTGCTCGAGAACCGCACGGCCATCCTGATCGCCCACCGGCTGTCCACCGCCATGCGGGCCGACCGCATCGCCGTGGTCGACGAGGGTCGGATCATCGAGGTCGGGCACCCACGACGAGCTGGTGGCGCCGGGCGGCCGCTACGCCGAGATGTACGCCACCTGGGTCCGCCAGTCCGACCTGGCCGAGCACGACGCCGGCGCCACCTCGTAGGCCTCCGGCCTCCCCCCATCATCCCGGGCTGACGATTGGCCCGACCACGAAGCGTGGGAATGAAGGCGCGGCCGTCTATGCCTTATCCAAAGATCTTCTTGATGTGCCCCCCCGATCATTTTCAGGTGGTGGATGTAAAAAATGAGTTCATGGAGGGGAACCAGGGGAATGTTGACGCGGGGCTAGCAAGAACTCAATGGGAAAAACTAGCCGAGACCTTCACTGAATTGGGAATTAAGGTCGAGACTATCGATGCTCAGCCGGGCCTGGAAGACATGGTGTTTTGTGCTAACCAAACTTTTATAGGGCTTTCCCAACAGAAGCGGGTTTGTGTTCCTAGCCATATGAGGTTTCCCTCGCGCCGAAAAGAGGTCCCCTGGTTTGAGTCCTGGTTTTCTCGAAACGGGTATGAGATCAAAAAAATGGCATCCCGGGAAGTGGTGTTCGAAGGAGGGGGTGACATCTTACTGGCACCCCGGTCGAGGTTTGATTTGGGGGGGAGTCGGTCCAAGGACCGATGGCAAAGTCTATTCTGAAATGGCCTCTCTCTTTGAAGTCCCGATCATTGAGTTAAATCTCGTGAATCCCAGTTTTTACCATTTAGATACTTGCTTTGCCGCTCTTAGTGAAAATACGGTTTTAATCTATCCGGAGGCTTTTGATAACGAGGGACTAAACTTGATCCAACATCTTTTCTCCGATGTGATTACTGTTTCTGAAAAAGAAGCCAGAGAAAACATGGCATGTAATGCGACCGGCGTTAACGGCACCGCCGTGGTTTTGCAGGCAGGCGCGCAAAAAACGGTGAGTGAATTGAAGCTAAGGAATTTTGAAGTTCGCGAAGTCGACACGGGAGAGTTCATGAAGTCCGGTGGCAGTGTGTTTTGTTTGAAGATGGCTATTTTCTAATGGGAACTGTTATCGAATGCAGAGTGGGTTGTGGCGCTTGCTGTATCGCCCCTTCCATCTCAAGTCCTCTTCCAGGTCTTCCCAACGGGAAACCGGCTGGAGTTCGCTGTTTGCATTTGACTGACGACGATCGTTGTCGGCTCTGGGGGACCACTGACTATCCCAAGGTGTGCCAGCGGTTTCAGCCACAGCTTTGGATTTGCGGTCGAGATAAAGAAGAGGCTTTGATTAATATTTCCGCATTAGAGCGTCTCACAGCGCCTGCTAAAGAGGCATTCCAAACCAAAGCATGACGCTTCCCGAAGCGAGCGCGTCGGCAAAATAAGTCGTCTTGAGATCTCCGCTAACAAAAGTATCCGTTTCGTAGCTCACCGAGAGAAAAGTCTCGTCGCGAAAAGTGTAGGTGAGCTCCGGGGCTGCCCAGGCGGCGTAGCGCCAGCTGTCATTGAAGCGCGCGTTGGGAAGAAACTTCCCGTATCGGGCTTGTCTGACGAAGAAGGGAAGAAAGAGATCCAGATGTTTTGAAAACTTAACGTCCATGGCGAAACGTAGCCTTTGATCGAAAGTTCGGCTGGCCTTTAAGGTTCCCCAAGGAGAGAGGTAGCCGCCCATGCGATACCTATTAAGGGTGAGGGTATGGCGAAGGCTAAATTGAACGGGAGCACCGCTATCGGTTGCGACTCGGAAAATACTTTGCGCACTTCCAATCCAGTCGGGATCGAAGTCTTGAGGATCGTAAGGAGCGTAGAGACGAAATTCATGACTAGCGGTAAGCGAACCCCATGGTTGAAATTCATCGAACCGCAAACCTACTCGGCCAGGCACGATACTGATTCCTTCGGGCAACGGATCGTTATCGGGATCTTTACGAAGCGGCTCCTGCCAAAAGTAAGGAAGTCCCGGTCGTAACGAGAAAATTAGTTTGGGAGAGATCCAAACGGCGTGGGCGTGATCTGGTACCAAAGATAAAAGGAGTAAGCTTAGAATGAAAAATACACGTTTCACGAAAGAGGCAATTCTAAAGGAATTGACCACTTGCGTCAATAAGCGTGATTGGGCTGCGGGGGAAGGGTGACGAAAAGTGGCACTTTTCTCTAAGGTGCCTCTCTCCTTAGAAGGTTAAGATTAATCTTAAGATTGATAATTAAGCATTTTTTCCTTCGGAAAAAATCGGGAGGAGTGGGAATCGAACCCACCATGCATGCAAGCACGCACCGCCGGGGTTGAAGCCCGGGAGGCCCACCAGGGGCCTTTTCACTCCCGCAAAATTAAGATTAATCTTAAAATTAATCCTAACTTACTGGCGAAGGCCTAGCTCCTTCATCTTAAGCTGAAGGCCCTTTCGGCTAATATTAAGGCGGCGTGCGGCTTGAGTCACGTTGTTTGCCGTTTCCGTAAGGGCCTCTTCGATGGCCTTTCTTTCGATTCTTCTCGTTGCATCCTTAACGAGATCTTTAAGAGAGCCCGAATTACTTTGATCTTCCAAAAAGCGCTGCTCTTCGTAGTCGATAATCTCCTCCGGAAGATGCTCGGGTAAAATAGGCCCACCGTCGCTCATGACAATCAGTCGTTCCATTACATTTTCGAGCTGGCGGACATTGCCGGGCCAAGGAAATTGAATCAGAAGCTCTAAGGTCTCGGGGTTCAAAACGGGGGTGGCTTTCTTGAGCCGTTCACTAAACTTTTTGGTGAAGTAAGCGATGAGTCTTGGAATATCATCTAAACGCGCGCGTAACGGAGGTAGCACAATGGGAACTACATTTAAACGATAATAGAGATCCGCTCGGAAGGATCCGGCTTTGACCGCGGCTTCGAGGTCCTGATTGGTCGCTGCCACTAGCCTCACATCAACGGTAATGGTTCTTAGCCCTCCGACCCTCTCAAAGCTTTTGTCCTGAAGTACGCGCAGTAACTTCACTTGCATCTCAGTACTCATTTCGCCTATCTCGTCTAGAAAAAGCGTTCCTCCATCGGAAAGTTCAAATCGGCCCGGTTTTGAGGTGACAGCTCCTGTGAAAGCCCCTTTTTCGTAACCGAACATTTCACTTTCCATTAGAGTCTCTGGAATGGCAGCACAATTGATCTTGATCAAAGGGCCGTTCATTCGAGTGCTTCGCTCGTGAATCGCTTGGGCGATAAGCTCTTTTCCCGTTCCACTCTCGCCGGTAATCAAAACCGTAGTATCTGTCGCCGCTACTTTGTCCACGAGCTGGTAGATCTTTAGCATCTTTTCATTTTGGCCAATGGTAGGAATGCTAACCGCCGGAGTTCCAATCGTCTGAAGAAAATGAGCGGACTGCACTTCGTACGTCAGTAAAGCCTTCTTGATTGTTCGTACCAATTCGCTTCGTTCAAAGGGCTTACTCAAATAATCGAAAGCCCCTTGTTTCATGGCGTCCACCGCAGAGTCTACGGTTCCATGGGCGGTTAAAATGATAACGGGAGAGGGAAGCTTTTCGTCACGAATCCATTTAAGAAGGGTGAGTCCGTCTTCGCGCTCTAGTTTTAGATCGGTGAGTACCACTTTCACGGAATGGCTTCGCAGCCATTCCTTCGCTTCAGCGATTTTTTTTGCAATCAATACATCGTATCCTTCTGCCACTAGCATGGCACTTAGGATCTTTCGAATGTTCTCCTCGTCATCGACAATAAGAATGGGACCTATTTTCATGCCGTCAAATCCTCAGCTTTCCATCGTTTCCCGTTAAGTTCGAGCTCTCTTCTATCCTTGTTTTCTCTTCCGTCCGGGCGAATGGGAAGATGGATGGTAAAGATGGTCCCTTGGGGGTGGTTCGGACGAAAACTGATAGAGCCTCCCATGCTCTCCACAAGACGGCTACAGATGGCTAGCCCCAAGCCAGTCCCTTTAGGTTTTGTGGTGAAGAAAGGAACAAAGATACGCGATCTGTCATCGGCACAAATGCCCGATCCGTTGTCGCGGACTTCGATTTCGACAAAAGGATGAGGGGGTGCGAGTTTTTTGATATCCCATCCTTCCCAGACTTTGTGGATGGGAATGGAATCCCCTAAAACTCCGCGGCGAGGCCGGACCTCCCTAACGATGACGTTTAGTATCGGATTATCCGTGAATCCTTCGGTGGCTTGAATGGCGTTGAGTAGAAGATTGAGTAATACCTGCTTTAGAATCTCAGGATCTGCTTCTAAGGTGATTCCTTCCTTTTCAGATTGGATATCTATTTTTACCTTCGAATCTCTAAGAACAAGGGCAGCCGTATGTTCGATCACTCGTAAGGGGTTGCAGCTGGTCTGGGGATAATTTCTGCGCGGCTTGGCGTAATCCAAGAATTCGGTCACTACACTAGAAAGTCTATCGGTTTCGGCAAGGACAATATCTAAGAAGTCTTTGGAGTTTCCGTTGGTGTTTAGATTCTCCTTGAGGAGTTGCGCCGCCCCCTTTATAGCGCCCAAAGGATTCTTAATCTCGTGAGCGAGACCCGCCGCCATTTCGCCGACCGCGGCTAACTTATCTCTGTCGCGCAAAGTGGTTAGCGCTTGTGCGTTTCTAAGCAAAAGTGCGATTTGACGTGAGACTGGGATAAAGAGTCTCAAACGTTCATTACTGAGTAAGATCCTCTCTCCCGTTGTTGCCGTGCAGAAGCCGACTAATCTTGATTCGTGGAGAAAGGGGATGACGAAATCGGCTCCAATGGTGCGCATGGTGTCTAAACATGTCTGACAAAATCTCTGGGGCTGAAGACTGTAGAACGAATCTCTGTCATTTTCGATCGTCTCAAATACGAAAGGACGGCCTCGACGAAGCGTCATGTATTCGATAAGCGGGTTTGAAGCGGCAAGTTCGGCGGGCTGTCTTACGTCTGAAGGGCTAGCCACCCGGACATAACTTAGGTTGTCGCGGTCTAGAATGTACAGCGAACAGTTCTCCACTCCGAGGCAGCGCTTCAACGCCGTCGAAATTCTCTTGGATAGTTCAATAGGTTCTTCCAAGGTTCCCATCAATTCATTGGAGAGGGAGTTTAATTCGTCGGCGACCATTTGGTTTCGTCGCAAAAAGACCTTTCGAGTGAAGCGCGAGGTCAGGTTCCGAATGGGATCAAAAAGGACCAAAATCACAAAGGAAGCGATTAGCGTATTGAAGAAGAAAAGTCCCGGTCGGTTTCCTACCCAACTCACAAGTAGTGCATAGATGGTGGAGAGAATAAGGGCTACCCCTCCGAACAAAGCTATCTTGCCCACCACTTCGTCGGAGGTCATAAGCTCTTTTTGGATAAAGGTCTGGAACAGATACATTAGGTAAAGAGAACGCGCGATGGTTCCCAAAGGGGCGATGGGAACGCCGGCGAATCTAAGAGCGTCGGTCAGAAAAAACAGGATCGTTATCGCCCCGCCCCAAAAGGCATATTTCAGACGTAACCGTTCGCGCGTCAGTGGGGTTTCCATCTCGGCGAAGGCAAGTGACGCCATCCAGACAAAGGCGGGAAGGACTGCGATGGCGTGGGCCAAAACCGAGAGCCAGGGGGCTATGCGATCAAACGGAAAAATATCCATCACCACGAGGAACAGAATGATGAGCGGAACATAGAGCCATAAAACACTTCGGATGCGCTTATAGTATTGGGGAACGAGCTCTTCCAAGAACACCAAGGCTGCGGGCCCCATGAGCAGCGCCATTAAGGAGTGCAACCGAGGACTGGTGAAGCTCACCACCGGATCGAAACTTTCGATGACACTTAGGGTGTCGTGAGCGAAGAAAAAAACGCACATCATCGCAAAGGAGACACAGAGCCGACTGCGGAAATTACGCATCAAAGATGCTATTCCCAGCGATCCGCTGACGAAAGAAGCGATGATTAAGCTTACGGTTTCAACACCCATAGGAAAAGCCAGCAGGGACTACTAACACGACCAGGGGGCTATGTCCACGAGAGGAACCCTAATGAAGCGACAGTAATAACGAGTAGCGCATTGCAGCAATCAATCCTTTGCCAGGTGTTGATAATCATTGGGAGATGCCGCATAATAAAGAAGTATACTCCTGTTCCATTCTTTCCTTTTCCCCGACAACCCCTAGGTAAATCAGTGGCGATTTTGAGAGTCAAATTCCCGCAAGTAGAGTCGTCTTCCGACGTTCGCGTTAATATTCCCTCGCGGGTACTTGCTCAAGGGGTTAATTCTCAAAAGACGATTTGGGCCGTGGGGGGAGGCAAAGGGGGAATAGGAAAAACACTTCTGACTTCCAACATGGCGGTCTACCTAAGCTGGTTAAATAAACGCGTCGTCGTGGTGGATATGGACCTAGGAGGAGCGAACCTCCATACTGCTTTGGGAGTCGATGCACCCACCAAGACGTTAGGCGATTTCGTTTTGGGTAGGGTAGACGACATGTCGAAGCTCATTCAGCCCACGCCCATTCGCAATCTTCAATTAATCAGCGGAGCCCAAGATCCGGTAGGCATGGCCAATATGCGCCATATGCAAAAAGCACGTCTTATTCGAAAATTTCGAGAGATCGATGCTGATTTTATTTTGCTCGATTTAGGGGCGGGAACCGCCACCAATACGCTCGATTTTTTCCTGCTAGCCGATTACAAGATTGTCGTGGTGACGCCTGAACCCACCAGTGTTGAAAATGCATATCGGTTCGTAAAGTCAGCTTTTTATCGAATGCTAAGAGCCTCAAGTCCTTCTCCTTATGTCAGGCAGCTTATCGAGCAGGCGATGGATGCCAAGAACAGCAGGGGCATTAGAAGCCCGAAAGATTTACTGACGGAGGTCACCCGCCTCTCTCCGGCGGATGGGATCGAACTTCAAAGAAAGATGGAACAATTTAAGATCTCTCTTATCGTAAATCAGGTTCGCGTAAAATCAGAGTCGGATATTGGAAAATCCGTCCAAATGGTTTGTGAAAGATATTTCGGTATGGCTGTCGACTATTTGGGCTACATGCCCTATGACAACGCCGTTTGGCAGTCAATTCGCCGTCGTGTTCCTTTTCTGATCGATGCCCCCAACAGCACCGCAGTTACTCACTTGGAGAATATATTGCGTAATCTCCTTAGAACATCGGTTCCGGTAGACAGTCCTAGGGCGGCATCTTCAACGCCCTCTGCGGGAGGAGTCCGGTGATGAGCATGATGACAGGCAAGCGAGGAGAAACGTTTTACGATGTATTGAAGGTTGATAAGAAAGCTTCAGTGGCGCAAATTGTATCGGCCTACCACGCCGCCAAAAACGCTTTCTCGAAAGACTCGGTGGCAACCTATTCCCTTTTTAGCGCGGAAGAGGCTCAAGCGGAGCTAGCAAAACTGGAAGAGGCCTATGTAACGCTGACGAACCAAAAGAAGAGATTTGATTACGATAAACAGTTGGGAGAATCCGCAGACCTCACCAATGCAACGCCAGTCTCCGTTTCGATAGACGCCAGTGAAGTTAGCGAAGAGGCTGTCCTTCATGCTCCGGCGGCCAACGCCAGCGATCTATCACCGACTCCAGCTGAAATTACCGGAATTACCCTAAGAGAAATTCGGGAACGACGAGGGCTATCGCTCGAGGACACGGCCCGAATCACTAAGATCCCTTCCAAATTTATCGTCGCTCTAGAACAAGATAATGTCGAAAAGATGCCCGCGCGTGTTTATATCCAAGGATTTGTGAAGAATTTAGCCACCCTTTACAAGCTAGATCCCGTCGCAACGGCTAAAACCTATACCGCCTACCTAGACAGGTTAAAGCCGTTAGCCTAGACTCTGCCCCCTGATGCTCGACGAAATCACGGTTACGATAACCACCGCTGCCAAACGCCTAGATCTTTTTCTATCGATCCAGACAGGGCAGAGCCGTGCGTTCATTAAGTATCAAATCGAAAAGGGAAATGTTTTTCTCAACGGCACTAAAGTCGAAAAGCCAAGCCAGTCCATTAAAGTCGGAGACGAAGTAAAAGCGAAATTTGAGTCCGAACAGAGGATGTCTTTAGAGCCCATCGAAAAGAAACTCGATATTCTTTTCGAGGACGAGTCTCTCTTAGTACTGAATAAGCCTCAAGGATGGGTCGTTCATCCGGCAGCCGGACATCGTGGAGAGACTTTGGTCCATTATCTGCTTCACTATTTGCAACAATCCCCAGGTTTTTCGGAAAGCTCACTGGTGAGACCCGGGATTGTGCATCGGTTAGATCGCGGGACAACTGGCTGCATCGTTATCGCCAAGAATCGTTCGGTCCTCGAAAAGCTCGCATTCCAGTTTAAGGAGCGCCACGTTCAAAAGGAATACGAAGCGATCGCGTGGGGTAAAATGAAACCTTCGGGAAGTTTTCGCACTTGCATTGGTCGACATCCCATCGATCGTAAACGAATGAGCTCGAAGAGTCTTGAGGGCAAAGTCGCTGAGACCAGGTGGGAATGTTATTCCAAGTTTAGTCACTTTTCGCACGTGCATCTTTTTCCTAAAACGGGCCGCACCCATCAGATCCGGGTTCATTTATCGGAAGGGGGACATACGATTGTGGGCGATAGCCTCTACGGAAAGCGGATGCGAAAGATAGAGCACCTTCATCCTGAGATCCAAAGTGCCATGACTTCGGTAAAGTTTCCCTTCCTTCACGCAAAAGCCATTACTTTCGAGCATCCGGTAACCGCAAAGGAGATTAAGATTATCGCACCCACACCCGCGGTATTTGCGAGTTTCCTAAAAGTTCTTGCCAGAGATCTTCCATGATTGAAATAGATTTTCCGCTGGGAAAAGTTACCTTCGGTTTTTCTGCGGAGCCTAAGGCACAATCTCAGGGTTTAGTTCACCAAGTTCATGGGACTGACGTGGTGGAGTGTCAGGACAATCGAAAGAAAGAGGAGCTTGTGCGAAGTCCTCCCGACGCTGACGGCGTGTGGACACAAAAACGGGGAGTTATGCTCTGGGTATTTTGCGCCGACTGTTTACCGGTATTGTTATTTTCGGAGTTGGAAGGAGGCCCCATCGCCGCTATCCATTCCGGATGGAGAGGGACAATGAAAGGAATCGTAAGCGGAGCTATCGCCGGGCTGAAGACAGCACCCGAGCAGCTGCACGCGGTGCTGGGGCCTTCTATTCGAGAATGCTGTTTTGAAGTTCGAGAAGATTTTATCCAAGAGTTTAGCTCCCAAAGAGCGGACATCACCAATTTTCTGACCTCCAGGCCTGCGCCAGGGGAGCAGAGGGTTAGCCATTACTTTGATCTCAGTCGCTTCGTTGTCGAAAAGGAATTAAGCTCTCTTCCCGCAAAAAATATCCACCTCCATAACCCGTGTACCTTTTGTTCGACACCCCATTGGCCTTCGTACCGCCGCAATGGTTCTACCGATCCGCGTGTCCGAGCCTGGATCACGCGCAACGTCTCATAGTTTTATTCCTCTTCTTATTTGGCCGAGGCAACCGGAGGAGCATCGTCGACGAGCACTGTGTGGGTCGGCGTTTGCGGAAGATGGGGCATCGTCTGTGTCGGAATCTCTCCCGTCAGACTCTCTAGGAAAGCTACGATGTCCTTCACTTCGTCATCGGTGGCATCTTTGTTCAGCTGGACTTTGACCATTACCCTTACCGCTTCATCCAAGGTCTTTACTTGGCCGTTATGAAAGTAGGGGGCTGTGATGGCCACATTTCGCCACGTCGGAGTTCTCCAGGTGTTTCTGTCCGTTTCATCCTTTGTGACGTTGAATCGGCCTGGATCATCGGTCAGATGGTATTTCTTTTCGTACTCCGTGTCGGGAACCATGGGAAATTTCAAGTAGCGACCTTCGCCCACGGCGTCAGATCCAGCGAAGTTAGGGCCGTTGTGACATGCGAGACAACCTTTCTCCTCCACCAATTTCATTCCGCGCTTGGCGGCTGCAGAGATAGCCGAGTGATTGCCTTTAATGAATTTGTCAAAAGGGCTATTCGGCGTCAAAAGGGTACGCTCGTAGGTGGCAATGGCTTTGGTAATAGTATCGATGGTGACCGAGGGGCGCTCCTTAAAGGCGGCATCGAACTCTTTCACATACCCAGGAATACTTCGGATTCGCTTTTCCACCTCTTGATGATTATCCATTCCCATTTCCACGGGATTTATCATGGGGCCTTTGGCCTGTTCTTCCAGGGAGGCAGCACGGCCATCCCAAAAAAGAACCGACATGAAAGCGGAATTCCAAACGGTGGGGGCGGTCCGAGTTCCGTGGTTCCCGTGAACCCCGACCGAATTGGCGCGATTGTCCTCACCACTTCCCATGACACTGTGACAAGAGTTACAAGAGACGGTCCCGTCTTTGGAGATACGCGTATCGAAATAGAGTTGCTTTCCAATCTCGATCTTGGCGGGAGTGATTGGATTATTTTTGGGGACGGGTGGTTTCTTGGGAAGTGCTTCGAAAGCAAAAGTGTTACTGCCCCCCAAGGAAAACAGGCCCAATGTCACCACAGCCAAAAAATACCCAAACCGCGAAATGAATTGAAAGTTCATAAAATTACCCTAATCCGCCCTCGGTGCATTATTCATCGGTGCTAGTTGGCCGTCAACGAAAGGTCAGAGTTCTTAGCGCAGGGACACAATCGCCATATTCCACTTACTAAGTTTGGGGTGTTCTTCATCATTGCTTCACAATCAGTCCATGATTGACCAGTTAAAACGCGGTGCAAGAAAATCTATAATACTACTATAGGATAAGTGGCTACGGCCGGCCGCATAGACAGGGTCGAATTCCATGAAAAATTGCTTTCAACCAATTTGGACAGTGGGGATGTTTGTACTACTCACTCTAGGCGGCTGCGGTACCGTCAGCAATAATGGAGCAAGCACGGGGGGGTCGGGCAGTTCTGGCAGTTCGGGCTCGGGCAGTTCTGGCAGCTCGGGAAGTTCGGGAACGACCTCATCCACCGGCGATAGCTCGGGCTTCACTTTTGCCACGACCGACTTCTATGTGGATGTGAATACGCACGCCAACACCACGAGCTATCTTCACCTTAATGGAGACTGGACCAAGTCGTGTGATGCGACAGCGGCGAGCCCCAATCAGGATCTGGTGTGTTTATTGGAAATTCAAGAAGAGGATCTTTACGATCTGGGGTTGACCTTCGCCATCCAAGCTCCTACGGCTCAATGTTCCTATCTACGATCGCTAGCCTATTTCTATTATCAGTACCAGACCGGACTAGCTCCGACGACGGTGAATGAAACAATCACCGATGGAGGAACTCCGGTTGTAGCCGGAGTAGGTGGCGATACCGGCGGCGGCTGTGGAGCGGGTAGTTCGGCCTGTCTGACTCCCTCGGGAACTTTAACGTGCAGTTGGGACTATTCCTATCTCAACGGAATCTCCCCTGGCCCTAACTGCTGTGAAGGAAGCTATACGCTTAATGTGACGACAGTGGATGACACGGTCGTTCCCCCGACCAGTACGACCACCACTACAGTGGCTAAGTGGTCCGGAATGAATTCGAACTGTCTCAATGGTCCCGCGACGGCAAGTACGGTGAAGGATGCGGAGGGGTATCCCGAGCACATCATCACTTTCTTAGACGGACAAAATTTGAACAACACGTTGGTAGTGGCGGCTCCTATTACTTTCACCCAGAGAAATAGCAACACCTATGCTTCAAACTACTGGGAAGGTCCTTACACAGTCACCGAAGCTAATCCCATTCCCGCCAGTGTTCCATTGGCCTTTTGGCCGTCCAATCCCGCAAAAGTAGGGCTCACTACGAATGTAAGATCGGCTCAGCCCTGGTACGAATGGGAATGTCTGGATGAAGCGGGCGATATTATCAATCGGGAAAGGGTACTAGTGAGAAGCTGGAGCACGCATTCCGCTTTTGCCGCGGAAGGCACGGC
Source organism: uncultured delta proteobacterium (assembly GCA_963778115.1). Lineage (GTDB taxonomy): Bacteria > Bdellovibrionota > FAC87 > UBA2466 > UBA2466 > JBBQIT01. The sequence continues at coordinate 547,614 of CAVZSV010000005.1, read as the reverse complement.
CGGAGTCGCAGGGCCAGAAGGGGTTCCGTTTTCCGATCACGACGTACTTAATTTTCCGGATTGGATCTTGGTCCCCGATTCCTCACCACCCTATAACGGCGCGGATCAAGGATTTGGGGACACCTATCCCGGCTTTGATCAATAGAAGTGTGGGCAAGCAAGTAGACTAAAAGCAAAAGCCCATTTCAAATAGGCCCATCGGCAAAAGAACCGCTGCATTTCCCGAGTTGGCGGCTCCGCTCTCTCCGACGGGGAGTTTGGAAACCATAACGCCAGCGCTCAAGGCCATATTGAAATTGTCTCCCACAAGCCATCGCCATCCGATGTTGCCAATAAAATTTACCGAAAGCGCATTACCGGTCAGGATGGTACTCCCATCTGCGGAGGGGGAGTTGTAATTAGAAAAGCCTAGTCCTATTCCTAAACGGGAAAATACGCCATGCAGGGTATCCATGGGCGTGTATTCGAACATTCCAAATCCCGCCATTGTGTTTACGCCGATGCCTGAGACCGAATACTGATAATAGTTTAGGGCAAAACCCACCGAGTACGCCTTAGACAGAGCGACTTGAAAATAGAGCTGTGGCCAGAGGGAGCTGGCCGTCGAGGTCCCAAAAAGCTGAGCCCCCAGACTTAGGTTGTAGTTTCTTTTAAGGGTCTCTTGGAGGCCGTAGGTTCCGTCACTGAGCAGAATTTCCCCGCGACGATGAATCAGCTCGCGGTGGTAGTCTACAATCTGAAGTCGATCCATGGAGTCGATCCGGGCTTTGTATTCTTCGGCGGTCTCTTTCTCTGGTTTTACGGGCTCTTGTTCATCGTCGCCCTCAGAAGCAAATCCCACGTCATCATTATTGGCTGGTGCTCGAGGGGAGGTCAGCTCGACGTCGTCCCCTTCTTCAATCTTTTCGCTTCGGGTTTCGACACTGACAATGACGCCCTTGGCGGAGGTCTTAATCACTTTTCCGCAGGCGACTTGTTTTGAGTCGTGAAGAACGCAAACAGAGTCTCCGTTTTTCCAGGAAGTATCCTCTGAATTCAAAACGGCGAAACTCTGCTGATCTACTGAGACTCTTTCCACCGTTGCACAAAACGCGCGTGTAGGTGGTAGAAGCAAAATGCCCAAAGCGAAAAGGGCTAGCTTGCACGACAGAGGTTTCATCTCCTTGTACTTATCGGATCTTTTCTTCGATATACCGAGGATTTAAGGGGGGATTTTGCATGAATTTTCAGTGCGGTGTCCTAAAGGGTTCATGACGCGATATGGTGTAGTGGCAAGCGGACGTATTAACACACTCTTGCGCACCCCCACGCCAAAGGACCGTAAGTCCCCCAAACCTAACTCTTAAGAGAAAGGGCCCGTATACCGTCGTATACCAAAACGACCCTACCCGTCGATTGACAACAAATACCCCCGCCGAATTCACCGAGTGTTCACATAACTCGCCTAAGTAACTAAGAATTTATTTTGAAGTTCCCTCGGATCACTCTTTGCATCGCTTGAGTGCGTTACGATTAAAAAGTTTGGTTGGAGGAGAAAGTTCATGTCCTTACGTCGCCTATTCAAATGGTCGGTGGTGTCTGTCCTATTTACTCTTGTCACCTCCTGTAATTTAGAAATACCCAATAGTGGGGTTACCGTAACCAACGGCGGTGGGGGAAGTACCACAAGTACCTTTACCTGTTCTGCGGTTCCCACGGCGACCGCACAGTCGGGGGTTGCAGTCGCGATAACCGTGTCGGCGACTGGAGGAACGGTACCCTATTCGATTAGTGGCGCTGGAACTTTTGATAGTTCTACGTCTATCTCTCGAACCTATACTAATTCAACCACAAGCCAAACCACGGTGGATGACGAAGTTACCGTGACCGATGCCGTCAGCAATACCGCCACCTGTTTCTTTACCGTGACGGTGGCGCCGTCGGGTTCGAACACGGGCTCGGCACTTGCCTGTACGCTAGTAGGCAGTCCCACGACTCAACTGGTGGGCGGGAATGTCGATTTTGCCGTAACCGTTACGGGCGGAACGATGCCTTACACGTTCACTTCACTAAATCCGGGCGATAATTCGGCAACCGTCGTGAGTCGCTTGGCATCAGTGAGCTCCGCTCAAGCCCAAGCCATCATTTCTTATGGATCGCAGGGATTAAAAACGGCAGTTGCTTATGTGAGCGACTCGGATGGTGATGTGGCGAGCTGTTCCGAAGCTACGATGGTGGTACCGGTTCCCAGTGTTACCGTATCGGTAAGCCCTTCAGGAACGGTGTCCGATGGTACTACCGTAACTTTGGTCGCTACGCCGTCTAATTTTACCAGTACTCCCACTTACACCTTTACGACTAGCGAACCGAATATTCAGATCACTCCGAGCGGAGCTTCAGCTACCGTCGTCGCCACTGATAATGCGAACCATAATTTCAATGTAAAAGTAACGGCGACCAACGGAGTCCAAACGGCATCCGTGAACGCTCCGATTTCGTTCAGCCAGTCGGTGGCGCTAAATTGTTCGTTAAGTTATTCTCCAGGGGCGTATATCCCTGGGGATACCGTGGCTTTTACGGTAACCGCGAGTGATGGAGAGACATTACAAATTACGCAAATGACCGCATCCAACGGTCAGGTCGTCGCCTACCAAGGAGCTTCCGCTTCGGTCGAGTTTAACGCGTCGGGCACTCAAACGGTGACCGCGACGGCGCAATCGACTTCGACCGGAAAATATTGTAATTCGGGCTCTAGCCTTCAGGCTTCGATATCGATCGGATCGGTGACGGCAATTCCTGTACTCACGTGCAGCCTATATTCTTCTTCTAATCCGGCTTATGCGGGTAACACTTTTGTAGCCTCGGTCATTCCTAGCTACAACAATGGATATGTTCAGATTACCGGTATTAGCACCGACAACTATGCGAACGGAAATTTCTCGCTAAATCCGGGCGATCTCTCGGCTAATGTCACGATCTACAATTCCAATACGTACTTGCTTACCGTGACGGTAGAAGACGTATCGACGGGTGCGACGACAACGTGCTCGACGCAAGAGATTGTCTTAGGCGGCTACGTCTATTAAGTGGAAACCTGGGGTAGCTCCCATCGCGCCAGGCGAGGGAGCTACCAGATTTCACTAGGTCCTTCGATCCATCTTAGCTTTTCACAATCTCCATAGGTCGTCTCTCCGATCTGTAAACAGAAAGGGTCCTCGCTGCCCGAGCGCCCGGTTCTTCCCATCCCTCCGGATTTTCCGGTTCGTCCCATTACAAAAGGGGAGCTAGCGTTGCGACGGATGGCTTCGAACACACTCAGGTTTGCGTTAGCTCCCACGCCGCCGTGTCCCGGCATTCCAGCGGACCCCGCATCACCCGGGAAACGTAGAATTCGTACTTGTATCGGGGAAGCGGTGGCAATTTTTACGCAAACGCGGCCACTATTTCCACCGTTGCCACCGGTACCTCCGCTTTCTCCCGTTTCTCCTTCCGCGCCAGGGTCCGGGGAATCCTTTCCCGTTCGGCCCGTTCTGCCTTGCCCGCCGTGTTCTCCGCGCGCCAAGATCGTTAGATCTCCGCGTGCCGTCTGGGCAAAGAGTCGAACGGTTCCTCCGGAGCGCCCATTTTCCCCCTCGGCTGCTCGACTATTTTCAGCAAAGGTCTCTATGATGCCGCCCTCGGAAATCAGTTCGTGAACATCAATCAACAGGCGTGAATGATCGGGATAGAGTCGGGCTCCTCCTCTTAAAAAAAGACGGTGCACTCCTCGAATAGAGGACAAATGGGCTATCTCGCGAATTTCCAGATCTTGGGGAATGGCTATGGTGGTAATTGTTCTCGGATCGGCATGGCCGTCCCATCGGGAAAGTGCATACGAGTATTCGGTACCCGAGCGAATGTCCGTATCCCGATATTCTTGAGTCTCTCCCGGAAGGGTGGTTAGCGGATGCCAGGGGCCAAATCCAATCTTTCGCTCCAGTAGCCAGGTGCCGGCGTCGGATCGGCAAGGCCATAGCAGTCGCACTTGATAGTTATTGGGGGACAGTAGGGGAACCAATTCTAACGTCAGCGCAGAGACGGTTTCGCTTGCGATCTTGGCGATTGCCACGGGAGGGGAGGGAGCCGTGCTATCCGAAGACTTCGCTCCGCAGGAAGTAATTAACGCCGCTAGGAAAAAAGAAGAGATGGTTTCTGTCCACACTGGAAAATCCTCCTGGATGAATCACTTTGATCCACAAGCCCTGAATTGTTTTTTCACGAGGGGGAGCAGTGCAATTTCATTGCCGTTGTTCTCTGTGTGAGATCGTCGGATAGGTCCGAATTTCGGTCTCGTTGTGTCCGAAATCACGACTGAATTCGATAGTGGATCGGAGTCCCATCATTTGTTATGGTGCTAGCACCTTCAATCGGTCCGGATCTTCTAAGTTGCCGGTTTTTAAGTTGGAATTATGATGATGTTGAAGACCAAACGAACTTCGCTGCGCTTTCTATTAATGTTGGTTCCCGCTCTGGTTGTTGTGGCTTTGTCCTTTTTGGGACTGCTCGACCGGCTTGAGCGAAAGGCGATGCAGGCCGAACTCGAACAAAGGGCCACTTTGGTTGCCGAGAGTGTCGAACCTGCTCTGGCAACGGCTATTGAAAGTCCGAGACCCCGCATTTCGGAAAAAATGCTAAAGAGCGTTTCGCTCGAGCAGCGAGTGCTGGGCCTTACGGTTTGTAGTAGCGACGGTACTGTCCTTTTGCGCACCGCCAAAGCACCGAAAATGATCCCTTGCCAGATGAGCGAAACGGTTGCTCACCACTTTCTTGAGGTAGAGCGCCAAGGAGTTTTCCAGTCGAGATTTCCCCTTCGTGATGACGAAAGCCGCATTGTGGGGGCGCTCTACATTTTTCAGGACTCTAGCAAGTCGATGAGCTATGCGGGAATGCTCACTCGCAAGTACGTTCTTTTTGCCTTTCTAGTCCTTCTATTCTTGGTGGCTGTCGTTACGTTGATTCTTTACCGATGGAGTGCCAGTCGGCGGATGGAGCAGGTGACCATGGCGGTCAAAGCTCTTCTTAAGGGCGACACGACTAAGCTTGCTGGGGTTTTCGAAAATCCGGACTTTACGCCATTTGTAAAAGACCTTTCAAAGATTCTGAGCGAATTTTCAAGACGCAAGAATGCAAGCCCTCCGGTGGATAGCACGGTTACCGATGCCAGGCGATTGCGCGAGGAGGCGCAGCACCTTTTCCAGGCATCCCAAATTTGCGTCGTCGCCAATCGAGAACCCTATGTTCACAGTCGGAAAGGAAAAAAAATTGAGGTCGTACGACCAGCGAGTGGATTAGTTACCGCGATGGAGCCCATCGTGAAGGCCTGTTCTGGCGTATGGATTGGTCATGGGAGTGGCTCCGCTGACAGAGAGACGGCGGATCGCCACGGCGTTATTCTGGTGCCCCCTCAAAATCCTGAGTACGCTCTTAAACGCGTGTGGCTAACGCGTGAAGAGGAAGAAGGATACTACTATGGTTTCGCCAATGAAGGGCTTTGGCCCCTCTGTCACATTGCGCATACCCGCCCCATTTTTCGAAAAGAGGACTGGAAGCAGTACGTAGCGGTGAACGAAAAGTTTGCGTCTGCGTTTTGTGACGAGATGAAAGAGAAGGCACCGATAGCACTGATACAGGACTATCACTTTGCCAGTCTCCCAGAAATGATTCGTAAGCGGCGTTCTGACGCCGTGACGAGCCTCTTTTGGCATATTCCTTGGCCGAATCCCGAGTCCATTCGGATCTGTCCTTGGAAGACGGAGCTTCTTGAAGGGATGTTGGGAGCGGATTTGATTGGTTTTCACATACAGCATCACTGCAATAACTTCTTGGACTCGATCGATTCCTTTATGGAAGCGCGGGTGGATCGCGAGAACTTTACGGTTACGATGAAAGGCCACACCTGCCACATTAAGCCGTTTCCGATAAGCATCGATTGGCCTAGCAAGCAGGCTTTTCCCGCCGAACAGATACCGGCGGTCCGCTCTCAGCTCTTAGACGAACTGGCGATTCCCTCCGAAGCCATTGTTGCCGTTGGCGTCGACAGAATGGATTACACTAAAGGAATTGTAGAGCGGCTGTGTGCTGTCGAGAGATTATTGGAGCAGCATCCGGAGCTCATTGGACGATTTGTCTTTATCCAAATTTCAGCTCCTAGCAGAACCCACATTCAAAGGTACCAAGAACTCGATATCGAAGTCAGAGAACTCTCCCTTCGCATTAACCGTCGATTCGGTCGAGAAAGCTATGAACCTATTCTGCTAAGGGTGGAGCACCATTCGGAGCAGGAAGTATTTCGTTTCTACTCTGCCGCTGATTTGTGTGTGGTGACCTCGCTCCATGACGGAATGAATCTAGTAGCTAAGGAATTTGTGGCTGCCCGAACCGATCTCGGAGGCGCGTTGATACTCAGTAGCTTTACGGGCGCTGCCCGGGAACTCAAAGACGCTTACGTGGTAAACCCGTACGATTTGGACAACACTGCCGATGCGATTTACCGGGCGTTAATCTCCAGTCGCGAGGAGCGTCGGGTAAGAATGTCTCGTATGCGTGAGTTAATCTCGCGCAATAACATCTATGATTGGGCGATCAACTTCTTGGTCGAAGTGCATAAGATTTCTGACCGAAAGCAGGTCGTTCTTGGAGCCGCTGGATGAGTCAACTTGATTACGCTCTGATCGGAAATTGTCAGGTCTCTGCCCTTATCGATAAAGAGGGAAGGTATGTTTGGTCTTGCATGCCTCGGATGGACTCCGCCTCCGTATTCGGAGCGATTCTGGGGGGAGATGAGGCCGGGGTGTGGGCGTGCCTGCCTACGATTCCTTTTACGACCAAGAGCAGATACTTACGGAACACTAACGTCCTTCAGACCGAATTCCACCTTCAAAACGGTGACCGGTTTGACCTCTTTGATTTCGCTCCTCGATTTCTCGATGATGACCATTACTACCGTCCTCCACAATTTATTAGAATTCTAAGGACTGTGAACGGTAATCCCAAAGTAAGAATGACCTTTCAACCTCGCTTTGATTACGGGAGATCCGCTCCGGAGATCGGTTTGACCGGGGATTCCATTGTTTATCGTTCGGAAGGGGACCGCCTCTTTTTGCACACCGATATCCCTCATACCCACGTCTTAGGGGGACAGCCCTTTGAGCTAGGCGGAACCAAATACTGTGTCGTCAGCCATGGGGAGCGTTTCGAGAGGCCTCTTAAGTTTAGTTGCGAAGAGTTCTTGGAAAGAACCGTCTCCTATTGGCGAACGTGGGTGAAACATTGCAGCATCCCCTTTGAGTATCAGGATGCGGTGATTCGATCGGCACTCGCTTTAAAACTCCATATCTTCGAGGATACCGGTGCCATTATAGCGGCGACGACCACGTCGATTCCGGAATCTCCTCTGGGAGGGCGTACTTGGGACTACCGCTATTGTTGGCTTAGAGACGCTTACTTTGTGATCAATGTTTTGAACCAACTCGGTCACTTCGAGGAGATGGAAAAATTTATTCAGTATCTCCACAATATCGCGGTAACCGAGTCCCACGGCGAATTGCAGCCGGTTTACGGTATCGGCGGCGAGCGAGAGCTGTATGAGAGAGAATTGCCCTGGTTAAAGGGTTTTAAAGGAATAGGGCCTGTGCGGGTAGGAAATGCGGCTTACGCCCACGCGCAATTTGATGCTTATGGCGAGATGGTTCTTTCGACGACCCCGCTTTTTTTCGACAGTCGATTGGATAGGATCGACCTAAGCCAGGCCTTTGAGAACGTACGCATACTCGTCGATAGGTCGATCGTCGCTTTTGAGAATCCCGATAGCGGAATCTGGGAGTTTAGAGGAGAGCGTTCCCACTATCTCTTTTCCAAAGTGATGTGTTGGGCCGCGGTGGACCGCGGGTTAAAGATCGCTAGCAAACTAGGAAGGTCTTCAGAGTTCGCGCATTGGCAGCAAGCGGCTACCCACATGCGGTCCGAAATTGAAAAAAAGGGGTGGAATGAGAAACTGGGCATGTACACCCAGGCTTATGGTGGGGCCGACGCCGACGCTTCTAATCTATTGATGTCGACATTGAACTTTCATACTCCGGATAATGCGCGCTTTCGAAGCCTCGTAGAACAGTGCGAAAAACGACTTATGAACCGTGGCTATGTGTTTCGTTATCGCAATCATGACGATTTTGGACTCCCTCAGCATGCTTTTACGATCTGCACCTTTTGGATGGTAGACGCTCTGGTGGACTTGGGGCGTGTGGAAGAGGCACGTCGCATTTTTGAACAGGCACTCTCCTGCTCCAATCATGTGGGGCTTCTTTCTGAAGACGTCGATCCTCAAACCGGCGAGCTGTGGGGGAATTTTCCCCAAGCATATTCCCACGTAGGTATTATTAATTCCGCGTTCAGGCTTTCGAAAAGCTGGAACGCCGCTTTCTAGGTGTTGTAGTGCATTATCTATTCTCCGCTCGAGGCCGGACGGCTCTGGAGAGGTTGCGAAAATCTACGAAAGACAATCGGTCGCTTCTGGCCTTTGACTTTGATGGCACCCTTGTCCCCCTTTCGCCAGAGCCTCACTTCGTTAAAATGAGAGCCACCACCCGAAAACGATTGAAACCGCTCACTGCAAGGCATCCGGTGGCGCTTATCACCGGCAGAGCCGTCGCCGATGTGACCAGGTTCATTAAAGGGATCTCGTTCGCAAGTGTGATTGGTAATCATGGAATCGAAGATCCCACGAATCGAAAATCTCTGGCTAAATTTGATTCTCTAGTGCGTGGTTGGATCAAAGTACTCTCTAGTGCGGTGGATGCCGAGCCCGGAGCGTGGATCGAAGATAAGCGATTTTCGCTATCGCTTCATTTCCGAGAAAGCCGTAAGCCAAAGGCCGTGGCCAAAGCGCTCAGTCGTCGCGCCAAAGAGTTGCGCCAGGTCGTTGTCATTCCGGGAAAGGATGTCGTCAACGTAGTGCCTCGCGGGGCTCCCCACAAAGGGGACGCTTTCTTTTCTTTGATGCGACGGAACAGGGCGCAGATGGGTCTTTACGTAGGAGACGATGTTACCGACGAGTCCGTCTTTGGAATGTCGGCCGCTTCGGACGAAAATATTATTACGGTGCGAGTGGGCCATTCTTTGGAGTCCGAAGCGAAATATTACCTACGCAATCAGAGGGAAATGGATCGACTGCTCGGAGAGTTAATAGAGGGCTAAAAAACGAAATGGGCCTGTGAAAGCGGTTGGGGGGTAATAGGAGGAATTGGGAAAACTTTCACAGACCCACTCGACTTAATCCGAAGGTTTTTACCTACGGAAATCGAGAATTCGTTTTTTAAAGAACGTCCGGTTCAAATCCACTTCAACTACTGCTCGTCAATGCGTGAGCATTGTCATCGGCCGCTAACTTTTCTACTTTTCGCTTCAGATTCCGCTTCAACCGCCGCCGATATTCCGGCTACTCATTCCTGATTTAAACTTAAGCAAATCCGATGCCAATTTACGAATGGCGGCTCAGAGCGTAGTTGGCCGTTTTCTCTTATTGAACTGCCGCAGTTTGCGGCAGTAGTGCCGCACGTTCACCGAATGGCTGCAACAAGAGGGATTAGACTTTTCCTCTTTCATAATGATCGAAGGAGGTTTGCGCAGAATACGCGAAGGACGACAACCTTTGTCCCGGTGGCATCGGTTTTGCTCTAATACTAAATACGTACCGAAATGAGCGTTTAGTTTCCTTGTAGTTAGCCCAGAAAAGGAATGTCCGATGCGGTGAGATTTAAGTCGGGCCGGTGAGAGTGCAAGCTCAAGAGGGAGTCAGCTTAACTCGGTATGAGAGGTTTCCTTTAGCAAGCGGTTTGTTGGAGGAGACGTCGCTGCCCAGAAAAAAGGGAAGGGCGGGCGTTATAGCCGCAATGGCGATCATAGTAGTCATGCTGCGCGAGAGTGAAACGGTGGAAGTAGGATTTATGGGGCTGTTCCAAGTAGGGCTTAGCGTCTCCCCTTCCCTTCAATAAAAATGTAGTGGGCCATTGATCATTCGTTGAAGAGGCAATTGAATAACCGAACTAGGGGGAAAGATGGCTGAGTTTCCGTCGTTCAGGTCGCCGGTGTGGATTGGTCGTTCGCAGAAAAGGTGGGTATTGGGTTGGATGTATCCCGCACTGCTATGGTTGGTGATGGTGGTCGTAGCATTTCTAGCCTTTAATCAACAGACTTTGAACTATTTTGAAGAGGGAGGGGCTGTGATTAAAAGGATGGTGGTATTACCGGGCAACCATTCTTCCGTGCCCGCACGGCCTTAAACACCCTTAAGTTTCTTCTCTGCTGTTCCCTCTTTTCGTCTGGGGTAGGTTTCAACGGCTATCAGGAAAGTCTACTAATAACAGTGAGTTACTCTAGCTCTCTCCAACACACCTAGATCCTCTAGGCAAATCGTGGTAAAAGCGCTGACACTTATTTGAGATTATCGGTCCAGACGCGACTGGAGCCTTTGTAGCAACGTTTACGCGGTTGCGGCTTGGAAAGACAGGAAGTTTAACTGCGAATATGGACGCCCTTTCCCAAAACTCACTTCCCATTCTCGTTGTTGATGACGACAAAGTGACGCGTGAGTTACTGCGCGCGATCCTAGAGCGTGACGGGTATGACGTGGCACTCGCCGAGAGCGGAGAGCAAGCACTTACCATCCTCAAGGACAAGACCTTTCCCATCATTCTGTCTGACATTAATATGTTCGATCTCGATGGCATCGGGCTTTTGTCTTATCTAAAAAAATCCGGATCGCAGTCTGTTGTCATTTTGATGACTGGCTTTGGCTCATTGGAAGGGGCGATTCAAGCCATTCATGAGGGAGCGTTCGATTATCTCAGTAAACCTCTCAAACCCAACGAACTAAAAGCCCTCATGATGCGTGCTAAACGCCATTGGGAAGGTTTGCAGATCCCGCACAAAGAGATTCCTATCGGCGCTAAGCTGATGCCTCGGACACTAATCGGCCGCTCTCCGAAAATGGTGCAGGTCTATAAGATGCTCGCTAAAGCTTCCATGTCGAGCAGTAACGTTTTGATCACAGGAGAGAGCGGTACGGGTAAGGAATTAGTGGCTCGCGCGATTCACGATAATGGTCCTTTACGGAATAACGCCTTTGTTACGGTCAATTGTGGGGCGCTTGCGGAGAACTTGCTGGAATCGGAGTTGTTCGGCCATGTGAAGGGATCCTTCACGGGGGCCGTTGCCAATAAGCGGGGACTTTTCGACGAGGCGGATGGCGGAACTATCTTTCTGGATGAGATCGGGGATATTTCTCCCGGTCTACAGGTCAAGCTGTTAAGGGTGATTCAAGAGGGGGAGTTTAAACCGGTCGGGGTAAACGAAGTAAGGCGAGTGCACACTCGAGTTATCGCTGCTACTCACCGTAATTTGGAAGAGAGGGTAAAAGAGGGCTTTTTCCGGGAAGATCTTTATTATCGATTGAAAGTCATCATGGTCGAGTTGCCGGCACTGCGCGATCGCATTGATGATCTACCGGTTTTGGTGAACCATTTTGTCGCACGTCTTTCGGAAAAGACCCATAAGGCGATTAGCCATGTTTCCGAAGAGGCGATGGCCTTGTTGTACGCCTATCCGTGGCCAGGAAATATTCGGGAATTGGAACATGCGATCGAACGAGCGGTGGCAATGACCAACACGGCGGTTCTTTACCCAGAGGATTTTCCCGTTAGCGTAATTCAGGCATCCGAATCGACGACTCAACCAGTGACTCCGACTTCGGACCAGGGGGAGGTTGCCTCTCCACGTTCTTTAGAACAGATGGAACGAGCCCATATCATCAGAGTCTTGCAAGAGGTGAGCTTTAACAAGTCTAAGGCGGCCTCCATTTTAGGGATCGACCGAGCGACTCTGTATCGCAAAGCTCAACGCTACGGCATCAGTCTAGCCGAGGCGAAATCCCTTCACTAAAATAATCTCATAATATTAAATAGATATGGTAGGTACTCTTCTTGGGGTTATCGACACCCTTCCGAAGAAAAGTATTTTCGCTCCTGCTGAAATAGGGTAACTAAATAGGGCTTGTTGCATCGCGGTAACTTAAGGGGTAGCGGTTTGGCTGGGAGCGGATGGCCGTGGTATTCCATCAAAACATGTTGGTCTTGTTAAGGCTCCTGGGAGCCCCCCCCGCGTGGGCTGCCTCTGCGGTCGAGTCGTCGATAACGCCGCTTATCTCTTTTCCCTGGATAATCATCCTGACACTTTCAGTAAGTTTTATTCTGCTTTTCCGAAATACCGCAACGTACTTCACTCGATTCGCGGCGGGGCTTAGATTCGCGGGCCTTTACCCGTTAGCCTCTCGTAGGAAAAGTAGTGAGACAAGCAAAATCTTTTTAAGGAAGACCTCGACGTTGGGAAGAGATAGCCGTCGAAGTGTTGGTCTTATTGCTTCGAGCTCTTTGCAGTCGATACTAACACGCAAGAATTCGGTCATCGATCTTCTGCACAAAGTGGCCTCCGCTTCCAATGCCGCGAGCTCTTCTCATGAAGTCATGAAATACTGTCTTAAATTGGTCTGTGAGTTTATTCACTGGCCCATAGGACACATCTACTTGCCGGATCCGAGGACTGCAGAATTGATCTCATCGGGAATATGGTATCTGGAGGATGCTTCTCGACATGAGATCTTTCGAATGATGCGCAGTGAAGTGCATTTAGCGCATGGCTATGGATTATCCGGACGTGCGTGGGCCAAAAGGCAACCCGAATGGATAGAAGATGTTGCCGAAGAGAAAGACTGTCCTCGTTCAAAAATCGCGAAGCAGGTCCGCGTTCATGCGGCGTTTGCCGCGCCCATTCTTGCGGGCGACGAAGTCGTGGCGGTCATGGAGTTCTTCTCGTCGGAACCGATGGGGCCTGATTCTCTCTTGCTTGATATGGTTGGCCAAATAGGGCTTCAGTTGGGCCGGGTTATCGAGCGAGAGAGGGCCGACAAAGCATTAAAAGAGAGTGAAGATCAATTTCGAGCGCTTTCTAGCGTAGCCACGGAAGGTGTCGTTATTCACGTCAACGGCGTCATTACCGAACTTAACGAAGCGGCTGGGAGGATGTTGGGCGGCAAGGCGAATGAATTCATTGGAACTCGTGTGGTTGATATTCTACTTCCCGAGGGAAGAGAGGCCGTTAGTGAGTTTATGAAGAGGGGAATAAAGAGCCGCTGGCAGGGAGGGCTTCAAGGTAAGGACGGTCAGATTCGTTACGTCGAAGCCAATGCGAAGACCGTCGTGTATCGGGGGCAAAGTGCTCGAGTGGCCCTATTACGGGATATTTCGGAAGAGAAGCAAAAAAAAGAAGCGCTTCAGGAAAGCGAACAGCGTTTTAGAAACCTTTCAGACGCGGCATTTGACGGGGTTATCGTGAGCGAGGGAGGGACGGTAGTTGATGTTAATGAGAGGTTTCTAAAACTCTTTGGATACGATAACAAGGATGAGGTCATCGGCATGCGCTCGACCGACTTTGTCACTCCGCAGGGGAAGGTCGTGGTCGAGGAAAAAGTTTCAAGCCGAAGCGAAACTCCGTACGAAGTCGTCGGCATAAGACGAGACGGCACTCTCATTGATCTTGAAGTCTGCGGAAGGGATGTTCGCTATCAGGGCAAAAGAGCGCGAGTAGCCGCACTTCGAGATATTACGGAGAGGAAAGCGGCGGAAAGCGTTCTTAAAGCAAGTGAAACTCGCTTTCGTCTTCTGTTCGATAATAATCCCCAGCCGATGTGGGTTTATGATCGCATTACCGAACGCTTTCTCGAAGTGAACGAAAGTGCGACTCGAATCTACGGATATGATAGGGCGGAGTTTCTAGCCCTGAAGCTAATGGATATTCAGTATCCCCCAACGGAGACTCTAGCTACGGCTGATAAACTAGGCAGGCCCTCTCCCGGAAGCTGCGATTCCAGGGCCGAGCGCACGCATCGGTTGAAAAACGGAAATTTCATCCAAGTGGAAGCGACTTTCCATCCCATGGTTTTTGAAGGGCGAGATGCCATGCTGATGGTGAACCAAAACATCACTGAGCGCAAAGAGGCAGAAAGGGCTCTCAAAGATAGTGAAGAGCGTTTTCGTTTGCTTTCGGAGTCCGCCTTTGAAGCCGTCATTATCCATAAAGATTACTCGGTAGTCGAAGCCAATCAGGCATTTGTAAAGATGTTCGGCTACGAAGACTTGGCGGAGTTAAAACAAGTGGCTGTGCTGGATTTAGTGCAACCTTCGTATCGGGAGATGGTTCGTAACAAGGTAGATACGGGCGACTCGGGCCGGTACGAAATGGAGATGGTGACCAAAGATGGGAGAAGTCTCGTCGTCGAAGTCAGAGGGCGCGCCATCCCGTATGCCGGAGGAATTGCACGAGTGGCGACTCTCAACGACATTACCGAAAGAAAAAGAACGGAAGAGATGCTGCGATTGCGGGCCGATGAACTGGCTCGATCTAACCGGGAACTCGAACAATTTGCTTACGTGGCTTCGCACGATCTTCAAGAGCCCCTACGCATGATCTCTAGTTACATTGATCTGCTCTCTCGTCGATATCGCGGAGTTCTTGATGGTGACGCCGATGAGTTTATCGGTTTCGCGGTTGATGGAGCAAAAAGAATGAAACAGCAGATTGATGACTTACTAGCGTATTCCCGTGTGAATCGCATGGGGACTGCTTTTATTCCGTTGCAATGTAGCGATGTGATTGAGTCCGTGTTGGCTAATCTTCGTTTAGCCATAGAGGAGAGTCGGGCCGAGATTACAGTGGGAGCACTTCCTTCCTTGATGGGAGACGCGGTTCAACTGGCGCAAGTTTTTCAAAATCTTTTGAGCAATGCCATCAAGTTTCGTAAGCCATCCAATGTTTGCATCTCGATTGATTCAGAAGATAACGATAAGGAATGGATCATTTCCGTCAAAGACAACGGTATTGGGATCGACATGGAATATTCCGAACGGATATTTCTTATCTTCCAGAGATTGCACACCGTTTCTGAGTATCCGGGGACGGGAATTGGACTTGCGATTTGCAAGAAGATCATTGAAAGACACGGCGGACGAATCTGGGTAGAGTCAAAAAACGGCGAGGGGAGTACTTTTCGCTTTACGATTCCAAAGCCCGTTTCCAATCGCGCGAAAACGATTAACTATGCGTAACTAAACATGAAGTTAAGCTTTCCTTGGTCGGTCCGGGCATGTGGTGATATAAGCAGAGGCGAGAACGAGAATGACCTCAAAATATCAAATTCTGCTGGTCGAAGACAATTCCGGAGATCAGCGCCTGACTCTGGAGGCGTTGAGAAACGGAACGACTTCCGTTCAACTCAATATCGTCCAAGATGGTGTTGAGGCGATGGCCTACCTTCGTCGTGAGGGCAAGTATTCTGAAGCTATCCGGCCTACCCTTATCATTCTAGATCTAAACCTCCCTCGTAAAGACGGCCGAGAAGTCTTAGCCGAAATCAAACGCGATGCGGATCTTAGACGTATCCCCGTCGTTGTGCTGACTACCTCTAAAGCGGAAGAGGATATCAATAAAAGCTACGACTATTACGCCAATTGTTACATTACCAAACCGGTCGATCTCGATAGATTTTTTGCTGTGGTAAAAGCCATTGAAGATTTTTGGCTGAAGATGGTGGAGTTGCCGCAGTAATGTCGGCCAACAGGTTGCGTCAGCTTCGCTTAGCAATGACAGTTAAGCCTGCGCGCGCCACTCTTTTTGCAAGGTGGACTTAACAAACTGAAATTCTTTGTCGATGCGATCGATGAGAGGCACTTTGTTGTTGTCCAAGGCGGCATCCAATCCCTGCCGCTCTAATCGTTCGCAAAACTGCATGAGTAACACCGCGCCGAGATTGGCACTGCTGCCTTTTAGTTTGTGGGCCAATTTCTTTACGATCTTATTGTCGCCATTTCCCAGAGCGGCACGAAGATCGGCAATTAGAGGAGGCGTACTTTCGATGAAAATATCGATGATTTCCGTAAGGAAATCGTCGGAGTCGCTTTCGTTTAGGTCTCGATAGGAATTGAGTACACTCACGTCTAGAGAATTTTCAACGGCGGTAGGGGAACTGTTATTGGGTCGGATATGTTCCATACATTTGTGAACATCTTCGAGTTTTACCGGCTTTGCAATATATTCGTCCATCCCCGCCGCTAAACACTTTTCTCTATCTCCTTTTAATGCATGAGCGGTCATGGCGATGATCGGAGTGTGTTTGCCAAGGGCGCGCTCGCGACTGCGGATTTTAGCGGTGGCCTCGAACCCATCCATTTCGGGCATTTGGCAATCCATGAGGATGGCATCGTAGGGAATGCGTTCGGCGGCTTCGGCGGCTTCTAGGCCATTGGCTACCGTGTCGGTGCGATAGCCCAAGCGGCTAAGCATTTGAACGGCTATCTTTTGATTTACAATATTGTCTTCGGCCACCAAGACGAGTCCTCTAATTTGAGGCTCCTTGGCGGTCGGATAGGTTATCGGTGTTACCGTGCTGGGGTCGGAGCGAGGTTTCAATTCGCGATGTTTCTGATTGCGGATCAACCGCGCTAAGGTCTTATAGAGATCGGTTTGCCGGATCGGTTTGCGGACGAATTCGACGGAATCTGGAAATTCACTCTCACCCGCAAAGCCAGGGGGAACGATGACAAGCAAACGCGTTTCGCTTAGTCCCATTTCTGAAAGCTGCTTCATCGTGAAGTGCGGATCGGTAGAAGCGTCAAGCACACAGGCGGTCACCGGGGATCGCGAGAGTTCGGCAAGACTCTTTTCCGTTAGGCAGTGGTTGTTGACGGCACCTTTGACTACATGGGTTCCCATTAACGCTAACGAGTTGGCGAGGCTGACTTGGACGGCATCGTCGTTAGATAGCACGGCGATAGTTTTTTCCTCCAGAGAAGTGAAAGAGGACGCCCAACTAGGTTGGTCTCCCAACTCTTTGGTAAGCCAGACGGTAAACCAAAATTGACTCCCTTCCCCGGGGTGACTGGTAACGCCAATCTCACCGCCCATGAGTTCGACAAGCCTTTTAGAGATCGCAAGGCCAAGGCCGGTGCCTCCGAATCGTCGAGTGGTCGAACTATCAGCTTGGGAGAAGGATTGGAAAAGCTGCCCCATTTTGTCTAATTCGATCCCGATGCCTGAGTCTTTGATGTCGAAGCGAATGGCGATAGCATCTCTTCTGGTTTCGACGAGTTCGGCACTGATAACCACATAACCATTATCGGTGAACTTGATGGCATTACCGACGAGATTGGAGAGAATCTGACGCAGCCGCCAGGGGTCCCCCCGGACCAACTCGGGGACGTGAGGATTTACTAGATTGGTCAGAAATACTGGCTTATTTCGCGTATGGTCTGAGAAAAGATCCATCGTCTCTTCAATGACACTCTGTAAGTTAAAGCTGGTCACTTCCAAGCTTACTTTGCCCGATTCGATCTTCGAAAAATCTAAAATATCGTTTATTAGATTGAGTAACAGCTCGCCCGAGGTTCGAATGGTCTCCGTATATTCTCTCTGCTCTGGAGTTAATGAGGTCTCTAGTAGCAGACTCGTCATTCCGATCACCCCATTCATCGGAGTTCTTATTTCGTGACTCATATTAGCTAAGAACTCGGACTTTAGCCTTGCCGCACGCTCCGCGGTCTTTCTAGCTTCGACGAGCTCGTTAATCGCATCAGTCACGATCACAACACCTGTGGTCTCTTTTCCCGCCTCTTGGAGCGGATGCAGTGCCCATCTCAAGTGGAGTGGGGAGCCGTCTGCTAGCGAGAAAATGTCATCTGAATTGGATAGCGCTTTTCCTTTGAACGCTTCTGCGAGGATAGGAGCCCACTTTTCGGCAAGATGAGGGAGCACTTCTAGATGGCTCTTGCCGATGATATTTTGTTCGCTCAGAGCATAGTCAGAGAGCCATTTCTTGCTATGGGTCACGTAGCGAAGATCCCTATCCACCACGGCCATGGCAATAGGGGCTTCCGATACGATCCGATAAAGTCTCTGACGCTCAAGCTTTATGGCCTCTTCCATCTCCGTGCGCTCGGTAATGTCTAAACAAATTCCGATAACGCCAGTGGGTCGGCCGGAAGCATCTAAGACGGGCGAGTACATCGTCTCTAATCGGCGTCCCAGGCGTGTTTCCACTTCCGAAGTAAATTCTTCTCCGTTAAGAGCTCTAGAAAGATCCTTTTCAAAAGGCGAATCCTTCTTGGTGAAATCAAAAATATTTTTTCCGAGGATCCGATCGGCTCCGATCGAAAGCGAGTGAAGCCCCTTTCCTTCGAGTAAGGTCACCTTTCCGGTGGTATCCAAAGCGAATAAAACTACTGGAATGTTGGACACAACCATTCTAAGCCGCTGTTCACTTCGGACCAATGCCTCTTCCGCCTGGACTCTTTCGGTCACATTGCGCAAGGAAGCACAGTAAGCGTTTTTATCGTCCCATTGAGTTCGAGTCGTGCGGATGGCGAGTAAAACTCGTCGATGAGTAGAATGATTAAGGGTAACTTCCACCTCTTCTTCGGTTTTGATAGGAAAGGGAAAGGGTTTGTCGATGAGGGCGTCGGTACTGGATTCCAGAAGAAGTTCGGCAGCACGATTTGCGAAACGTATTTTACCCTGTAAATCGACGATAATCAGCCCATCGGAGGTACTTTCAATTACGGTACGTAGTCTATCTTCGGTAACCTTTAGCTGCTTTCGGATGCGGTATCTACCCACGGCATAACGGATCATTCTCACTACGAGAGAGTGGTTGGTGAGCGAGTCTTTAAAGAGGTAGTCTTGGGCTCCCGCGTCTACTGTCTTAATCGCTAGGTCCTCGGTCCCTTCTCCACTTAAGACGACGACGGGCAGGTCGGGAAACTGTTCGTGGACATTGGAGAAGGTTTCAAAACCGAAGCTATCCGGAAGATTAAGATCGAGCAGGATGACGTCAACGGGATTAGCGCGTAGCCATTGGAGACCTTCGCCCAGTCTTCCGGTTAATTTGATATTGAAGTCTAACCCTGAGGGGTTATGTAGCAGTGCTTCTTGGACAAGCCGAGCGTCCCCGGGGTTGTCCTCGATGAGCAAAACGTTAAGCGGACGCCTATCGTCTTGAATCTTCTCCTGGTAGCTCAAATGTCACCCATTACCGAAATTCGAACTTTTAGACGGCTTCTTGCTGGATCGTAAGTCCGAAACCCACACCATAAGCGGTCTTGATGGTCGTGTTTCCACCAATCTCTTCCAAAGCTCGTCGGACTTCGAAGATCTTACAATCTAAAGCTCCGTCACTCACCTTAAGGGGACCCCAACAGCGCAGCTTCAATGTATCGCGCAGGACAATGGAGCCTTTGGCTTGAAGCAAGCAAAGTAAGAGGTTCGTCTCAGTCGTCGATAAGTATCTATAGCCACCGGGTCCGGTTAGCAAACGATGAGAGCTATCAAAAACGAGATTTCCTAAATGAAAAGCTTGTTTCGCTTCTTTTAACGATTGATCCGTGAGACGGGCCTGCAATCGCGCAAGAAGCTCCTGAGAACGCAGGGGTTTGGTGACAAAATCATCGGCACCGCAAGCCAACGCCTCACTCACTGCGTCTTCGCTGGGATCACTAGTAATGATAATGATCGGAACGAACGGCCATCGCTCGCGAAGTTCGGGAATCAAATGAAGGCCTGAATCTTCAACCCCTAGATGGATATCGACAAAGACAGCGGAAGGCTGGTGTTGGGTAATTTCACCCAGGAGAGCTTTCCCCGAAGTGAAGGGAACCGATTTCATCCGGGTGGCCCGTTCCACGATTCGGTGGACCATGGGATCGTCATCGACAGTAATCGTATAGTCTGCGTGGTTTTCCATTTTTACCTCTTTAAGCAACTTTTCACGGGCTTATCCGACATCTTAGAGATTTCGGCTAGGCCTCCACGAACGACAGTAAGGGTCGAATTGGTCAAGATGTACGACTTTGGAACGGGAGTTTAATGCGCTTTGAGTCAAAATTTCAATAGTTCATCTTGGGGTGCTGAAAATAGCTCAAATATTCGAATGGTTAGAGCTATGAAAAATATAGGTAACGACTTTTGAAAGGAACATAGCGGCCTTTTCCCCGGCCCAGCAGCCCAGAAGAAGAAATGATGCATTCCCGTTCTCTTCACGCTATATTTACCGGAGTTAAGTTTTTCTATTTCTTAGTTATTTTGATGAGAGCCGGCAATCGGATGAGGTCTCGCTCCCTCTTTATTATTTCAGTTTTCTCCGCTGTAACCTTTTTACCTCTTTTTGCCGCCGAGGTTCTTAAAGTAGATCCCAGGCAATCCATGGCGGCCATTTCTCACGATCCGTCGCGCAATTGGAAGCTGAAGGATTATGCCTGTGTCGTCAGAGGCGACGATGAACTTGCTTGCGGATATGTAATCAAAGTAGGCCCTAAAGGGGCTGTCATCAAGTTCGACTACCGGGCCCATCATCGCGTCCAAAGGGGCGACTTAGTAGAACTGTCCACTAATCTGAGTGGAAAGCCTCCGCCTGATATCGCTGAAGGAGAGGAAAAGTCCAAAACGAACGCGGGCGTCTCGGTGGCGAAACCGGAAGTCGAGCCTCCGCCGCCGCCCGAAGTTCCCGCGGAGACGCTTAAAAAAGAGGCCGAAGTCAGTAAGAAAAAGACCTCCAAAAAAGCGGAGAAAGAGGCCAAAGAGGAAGATGGACCCGTCGATTTGGATAAGGTGGAAGCTCCACCGACACCAACCGCCACCGTAACGGCAAAAGACGAGACGTCTAAGCCCATCGAGGACAATAACGTAGTTAATTCGTTCCACGCGCCGTCAAAATTCAAACCGCACTTTCGAGTTCTCTTTGATTGGCTTCTTACGTATCGGCCGGGAATAACGCCTCCGCTGACCTTCGATACCTATCACAATATTCTGTTCATCGATTTTCTTCCCTCTCATAACATTTATTTCTCGGTCGAAGTAAATCCGAATCCGCGCTTCTACGAACTGGATTACGTCATTTTTCCCAAATTTACGTTGAGGATGGGACGCATCTTTATCCCTTTCGACGATTTAGGCCCTCATTCCTTTTTCGGCGGTCGTGCGAACGTGCAGAAGCTTGTTCCAGTGGGGGGGACGTCTTTTCTTCCTGATATCTGGACGGATCTTGGAGTTGCCATTAAGTATCGCTGGCTAGACGAGCGCGACACTAAATCCGATCTTCAGTTTTATGTCGTTAACGGATTTGGAGATCAGCAAGCCGTCGATCCCCTGGGTAGATCTCCTTCCTATCCCAACTTTGGAAGCATTGGCACAAGCGACAATAATAATGCCAAAGCCGTGGGCGGCCGTTTCTCAATGGACCTATTCAAGAATGTCTTTTCGTTCGGAACCTCGGCCTATTATGACGTTTATACGAGCCAAAGTATTGCCTCCGCAGCCCTGTGGATGTTGGGTGTCGACGCTCAGTTGCGTCTGTCGGATACCACGGAGTTTCGCACCGGGTATGTTTATATGAATGTCGAATTGCCCTATAGTCTTGGGTATTTTTATAGAGGTGGCTATTACGCGGAGCTAGGGCAGACATTTGGGATATGGAAGGTACTGCTTCGAGGGGGGCAAGTTCAAAACGACAGCCGAGTGACCGATGTGACTGACATGACCATCGTGGGAGGTGCCATTCTCTACAAACCAGGTCCCGTACAGTTGTCTCTGGAATACAGTCGCGACCTTAATCCCATTCCGATCAAGATAAATTACGATTATGCCGCGTTTCGCGTGGTCATGGAGTTTTAAGCGACCTGTTTTATTTTGAGGGAGATGATTTCCGAGGTCTTCGGTTGGCCCTCTTTTTTCGAATTGGGTTTTGCTGGCTGCGAGGGAGTAAAAGCCTCTTTACAGAGCGCTTTCTGCGAGACACCTCGGGCACCTACTAAAAATTGACTTACTTCATTAACCATCTCTCCGCTTCCGCAGATATAGAAATCCGTAGAATACCAATTCCAGGAGCTGGGCAGAGTTTGCAGAAAATCTGTCACGCGACCTCGGAAGCCGTTCCACGTAGGGCTTGGTTTTGAAACCGCATAGATTGTCCTAACTTTTACCCTCGAAAAATCCTCCGCATACAACACTTCGTCTTCAGTGCGAACTCCGACAATATTAAGAACGTCTTTAGGACGAGCTGATTGAAACTCTCCTGAACAAATGATCGATCGCAAAGGGGCAATCCCGGTTCCCGTGCTGATAAAACAGACCGATCTATCTTCCTGCACCGGATGGTATTGCATGTGGCCGTAAGGCCCATAGACTTGAAAATCAGCTCCCACGGAAAGAGAGGCCAGATAAGCGGTTCCTCGTCCTGCGTTAACGTATTTGACGCAGAGTTCGTAGTAACCGCTCTTGGTAGCTTCAATGGGTGCTGAGGCCAGCGAGTAACAGCGCTTCACCGTTTCCAAATTACTGGAATTTCCCGGTACCACCACACTTACAAATTGCCCGGGTTGAAATGGCATTTTCTTGAGAGTTTGAAAGCGAAGACGAAATACGGTTGGAGTAATCCAAGTATTATCTAAAACGCGGCAAGTGTAAGATTTTGCAATCATGGGGCTCTTGTTCTCAATAGTGACCAAAAGACTTTATGAAATAACGAGCATGGTTCGTGCCAAAGCTATCCAGCCTGTAGCCAAGCGAAGCGAGTCTAAGCAGATGACGAACTTATTGACAGCGCGTGCCTGATATTATGTTTTCTCTAAGGTTTCAAGGGGGTGAGCTGGCTGAAACTTAGACAGCGGGGGAATTGGAAGCGAGTTTCGCGTAAAGGGTTGAATTTGGGAAGCTAAGAGGCGGCCTTTGCCGAGGTTTTGGACAGTGACTAGCTTGGTAATTTTTGTTATCGCCGATAAAAAGCGGACTGTCTTTCTTGCGCCTTCAACCCTAAGACGCCCCTAAGGGGAGCTCCTAATTGTACTCAGTTTTTTCTCTTTCCCATTCTGGGGTGGGCCGTTACACTTTAATTCTACTCGGAAAAAACAATGTCAAAAAAAATCGGCGAATTTTTAATTGAACTTGGTGTCCTGACGGAGAAACAGGTCGGAGATGTCTTGCGCCATGCGCGCGCGACGGGGCTCCGATTTGGCGATGCGGCGGTTCATTTGGGAATGCTTAAGACGGAAACCGCGGTTCCCGCACTGGACGTGGGTTACGATATCGATTTTTTTCATCTCAACCCGCGGTATTTTCCTCAAGTGACTCGAAATCTACTTTCTCCCGATGCGTTGCTAAAATTTGGGATGCTCCCTTTGGGGTATAAGATGCAGCCCGGGCTCTTGCGGCAAAGAAAGGTCCTCAACCTGGGATTCTTGGATCCCACTCGAAAGGATAAGGTCAAAGAAGGGGAGGCCGAGGCGAGGGCCGCTGCCGGAGAGACGTGCAGTGGGACAAAGGTGTATCTCATCTTGGCCGACGAGTTCTTGGACGTATTGGCTTCCGTTTACGGAGTCTCCGAGGACTCACTCCGATCCGAAAAAAATATCGCGGTAAATCCTATGCTGCTTCAGTTTCTGGAGTCGACGGCGGTTAATCCGTCTTAGGTTTGCGTTACAGCTGGACAACCGTTCGTAGGAAGATGAAATCGTAACCGACCTTCGCGTCGACATGGTGAAGGTCGCGATAGTACTCCAATGAAAAAGAGACCACGCTGGGTTTCCACTTAAGTCCGCCGCCAACGGTAAAGACATTATTTTCGTCAACGATCCTATCATCGTCGTCAATCCATCCCGCTCGAGTGAAAGCGGTCCACTGATCAGCCGATCCCATTTTTCGACTAAACTCGATGTAGTCGCCGTTTCGATTGAAAGAGCCGCCACTCAAAAGGTCAACGTGCATTGTGGAAAGGCCAAGCTTAATCTGGTTTCTTCCGAGCCGTAGCTGAGAGTCAAATCCAAACATGTTAACGCGTTTATTCGCTTCGGCGTCGGTAGTCCAGCGCCCGGAGTAGAAGGAGAAGCCCACTCCCCAAATTTGACTGATTAAAGCGTGAAATCTTCCACCGAAAGCTTTGTCGGTATTATTATCCGTTTGAAACGGAGCAATATCGGAGAAGTTCGGGTAGTCCACTTGCTGGGAGAGACCTTGGGGCTGAGCTCCTTGATTCCCGAAACCATTCACCACGTAAAGTTGCGCGTCTAGATTAAGACTACGAGATTCAAGCAGCGTTAGTTTCGCTCCTACTCCCAAATCGGTCCAAATGTCGGGAAGATAAGCAATGTCGATGACACGCATCCGACTGGCGGTCACGATGCCGCCAAACAGATTGTGGGGATTCATGTCGTCAAAGGGGATCCAGATTTTGCCGAGCCGAACTTGCAGCCAACTGGCTGCCGTATAGTCCAACTCGAAATAGCGCGGACTTGGGTTTACTTCAAAAGAGAACATGAGATCGGAGGTGGGGACAATCTCAAAGAGCAAAAGGGGATGGAAGTTCTCGAAAGTAAATCCCGACTTTCCCGGCTGATCGGCCAAGAGCAAATCAAAGTAGGCGCTAAAATGGGGCTCCGAATTTGAGCCCCCTCCATGATGGTAGGAGGCGCTTGAGGAGGAGGGGGCGGGCTCATTCGTGGGCGCATCGGCGGCCGATAGATCGATGGATCCATCATCGGCAGGAGCGACCTCTTTTTTCTTTCTCTTTTTTCTTACGGGAGCAGCGGGAGGTGTCTCTGGGGGCGGTGGTGGTTCCTCAGATGCCGAAGCCCCTTCTGTTTCCGCTAACAATAGATTTGCCGACTTCTGTTGTGAGCCCGCAAACGATTGGGCGTTGCCCCGAGTGCATACACAGATCGAAAAGCACAAAAGGTAAATCAGGCAGAACGAGAGGAGGGGGCCCAGCGTTTTAGAGGTACGTTTCGAAGGACGTTTCATTACTAAATTACTTGAAATCGAAGACTATTTTTAAATATTGGAGCTATTCTACGAGCAACCATTCCGCAATGACAGCGAAAAGACATGACGCGTCACATCAAAATGTAGTTTCACTGACAAAGTCGGCAGGACAATATTTAGACACCACAGTCTTCATATTTGTCGGAAGCAAAGACATTCAAGAGACTTAATCTGGCTCGAAGAGTGTCACCGGTTCGGTGTCCAAGAAGTAGCTAGAGTAAGTGTCTGACCCGGTGGGACTTTGTTTAGATCGCCTGCTCGATCTGTCTATTTTTTGGAGAGTTGGCTAGAACAGAGGGCTTCGTCAGATAGTTTTCCACTTAATTTTACGCCTAAATGGTATTGGCGATGAAGTTCTAAGCCCTTAATTTCCCTGTCGTAAGAATAAAAGTCCGTTCGGAAAACTTAGGGCTTCGCAAAAAAGACGGAAAGGGGGCGATTCTGGCATGAGTTTCGCTTTGATCTCTGTTATCTTGAAAAAAATTTCCACATGTCGGTTAGCGATTTTGTTGTCCTTTCTCACGGTAGGTCTTTCTGGTTGTAACGCTTTACTTAAGAGTGGTGGGCTTGCGGTTTGTTCCATGACGACTCCGGCCGTTCCGGAAACGGTATTTTCCGAGTCCGTTTATTCGGATGTGACTTCGCCCACTACGACTTGCACTACCTGTCATGCCGGAGGCGCTAATGCGGCGGCGACTACTTACATTTATCCAAACCCAGCGCAATCTTATTCCTTCCTAAAGGGGATCTTAAATCCTCTAAGCTCCGCTCCCGATGTCACTTTTGGGGGCAGAACCACAGACGGTCACTGCGGCAATTCTTTATGTACACCAGGCAGCAAACTGAACCAGGACATTTCGAGCTGGGTTCAGGCGGAAGTCTCCTACAATGAATACACGACCCAATACGCTTCGATGTGCACGACTCCAACGGGGGGGAGTAATCTCACCTATGTAAGCGCCGGCTCTGTGACTATTAGCGCTGCCGCCCTGGCGAGCGGTCTTACCACTCTGCCGGGATCCGCTGTAGTACTGAACTTTCCGCTCGCGGACGCTGGGCAAATCGGAACTTCTATCAACGTTACCTTAACCCGTACCGCTAATACCGTTGTCTCCGCTTCGGGAGCATTGACGACTCCAGGGGCTTACGAGATTAGTAACCTTCAATTGATTAGTACGACTCCTCTTAAGATTAACGGTCTGCAATTCACGATGAGCAATTCGGGCAATACCACTACCGTAGTGGATAACGATTTTGCGACGACAAGCTATACTTTGGCGGCGGCGACAACGAGTCCTGTGACTCTCACTTCTTCTACTTCTAGCATTGCCTCTTTAGGCACTTCGGGAGATATTTTGGGTTTAGGGATTAGTTTCACCTCGGGGGCTGCCACTAGCCCTGTTACCACTCCGCCTCCCACAACGACTCCCCCAGCGGACCTGGCGTTGTTCACTAGTTCAGTCATTCCTATTTTAACCGCGGGAAACTGCCAAAGCTGCCACTCTCCTACTCAGGGCAACGGCTTTATCTATTCGACGACGCTGACTGCGACGCAAAACCGAACCAATGTGCTTAATGAACTAAATCTAGGGGCCAACGTTGCGACATCGCCGTTGTTTGAAAATGCCGAGCTGGACACGGGTAACGAACATCCCGGCGGAAAAATTATATCCGCGGCCAACGCGGCTCTTATCGTGACGTGGGCAAACACCGTCACTTCACCTTAATGAACCTTTTCCACGCTACTATTGTTCGCAATGACCATTATGGTTTGGTCTTTTGAGAAGGGTCTTTAGCTTTAGCAAGCTCTTCGACCTCTCGGACGGGCCGTTCGTCTTCTTCGCCCTCGAGCCCTGATTTAAACGATTTGAAAGATTTTCCTAAGTCGGAAAAGGCGTTAGGAATTTTTTTCCTGCCGGAGATAAGAATCACAATCGATCCCAATACTAAAATTTCAGGTAGCCCAAGAGCCATGAACCCATCTTAGACCCAGTTGCCCCGAAACTCAAATGGGATGCGGGGCAACTTCAGTCACTTTGGCTGGGGTGGCGCGCCCAAAGGAGGTGGTAACCATGGCGGGGCTTCCCATGACGATCTGATTACAGGCATTTTCGCAAGCCCCGCAACCGATGCACTTTTCAAAAGTGACCTGAATGGGGCGCGTTGGAGTTTGGTTATTGGGGGCTGGAAAATCGGCACTCTCTTTGGGAACTCCCCACCGGCCGAGATCGACACCCGGAGGTTCCCAACCACGGACAATATCAATGGCATTGGTGGGGCAGACTCTGACACATTCGCTACAGAATTTGCGCTCGGTGTAACTAATGCAGCGAGAAGACTCTAGGAACGCGGTCCCAGACTTAAAGGTATATTTTTGATCGATGGGATATTTCATGATGGCGTCGGTGGGACAGGCTTCCGAGCAAGCGTTACAACCTTGCTTGCAATAACCTTCCGTCGGCACCATTACTGGAGACCAGAACGCTCGAAGTCCGAATTCGAGGCCCGCCGGTTTTAATATTCCGGTCGGGCAGGCTTTGATGCATTCGGTACAGCGGATGCAACTCGATAAGAAGTCGCGCTCTTCGCGGCTCATGGGAGGGCGAAGCAGCTTTTTTTGCGATAGGGGATTGCCCGAGGCCATCCTAAGTATGGGGGAAGCGATGAGCGTACCTGTAATCGTTGCAAGAAGTGTTCTTCTATCGAGGGAAACGGGATGTTGGGACGGGCTTACCGCCGGGACGGGTGACTTGTAAGTAAAGAAGTTGGCATCCACCGGACAGACCTGGGAACAGGAAAAACACTTAATGCATTCGGATTCATTATAAATCTCTTCGTTATTAAAATGGATGGCCCCCGTAGGACAATGAGTAGCGCAAATGTTGCAATGGACACATCCGGTAGTATCGCGGCGCAAGACTGAATTTCTGGAAAGAACTGCTAAATAGGCTCCAAGCGGGCAGGCCGTGCGACACCAGATTCGGGAGAGTCGAGTCGTACCGCTCATGATCGCCATGAACAAGATTAGGGTAGCCCCGTCGATAAAGTAGCCGTAGTTTCCCGGAGCATCTAAAACACTCCAAGTAAATTGGCGAGGCCGAAGCACAAAGGGATTGATGAGAGTCGCTACCGTTCGGGTCAGTAGAACGATGGGATCAAACCCCATCAGCGGACTTACCCCTCCCAGCACCGCGAACACCAAAATTGCGGCAAGAAGGTAGTATTTGAAAGTAAACCATTTAGGAGAAGGGCCTTCGATCTTGACGTTCAGACGCTTGAGGATCCAACCGTAAGCGTCAAAGATGGTTCCTAGCGGGCAGACCCACCCACAAAACACTCTTCCTAGAAGTAAACTGACGACGAGGGTTACGGCACCCAATAGCGTAATCGTAACCGCCATTCTCATACCGCCGCAGACCACCGTCATGACCAAAGGGTCAATCCGCAGAATCAGCGAGACAGGAATATGCTTTACGAGCCAAGACTGCATCGGGTAGTGGGTGGCAAAAATTAATGCCACCCACAGGGCGAAGACCGCCCCTTGTACCACGATGCGAATTCGTCTTGTCGGCATTCCGAGCACTAGTTGACTTCCTTGTGAAAGGCAACGGCGTCGTT
This sequence comes from uncultured delta proteobacterium, assembly GCA_963778115.1. GTDB lineage: Bacteria > Bdellovibrionota > FAC87 > UBA2466 > UBA2466 > JBBQIT01. Next base: position 519,075 of record CAVZSV010000005.1, on the reverse strand, counting down.
AATCGCGGTAACGACGGCATCGGTCGTTAAGTTCGAAGTCGCAGTGGCCTTAGCAACGGTAGTGACTTGGCTTTTTAGGTTAGCGACATCGGCCGGTCCTTTCCCTTTGTATTGATCGAGGTAAAAGGCTTTGTTTGTCGGGAAAGCGTGGGGGCATTTCATCTCCACGACGAGAACTTGATCAACGGTGGAATCGTTTGCGTTCATTCCGATGACCCAGGTATGGGTGCAATCGGGTTTATAAAGGCCTTTTTGAACGATGGCTAACTTCGTCGGCTTTCCGGCGCTATCTTTAGCGTAGTAGACGTTGTCAGTTCCGATCTTTTTCTGGAAAGCTTTGGTGGTTCCTAGTGCTTTGGAGAGGGCTGTCTTTAAAGGCATGAATTCGCTCGATTGAGCGGCCGTGATTTGCAGTAATAATAACGAACCGGTTAAGAGTTTGGCCGTATTACGTCTCATGAGTTTCCTCCGTTTGGTGTGGTTGAGTTTGGGGTCGGGAGTTCAGCTTCTGTAAGTGAAGCAGAACCAATCCAAGCGCCGCCAAAGGTAACAAAGTGAACCAATAATTTCTGTCAAAGGTGTAAGGGGCAAAGACATCAGCCGTTCCCCCTAGGTCGACGCTATCATCGGCAAGAAGGAGGGATGACCAAAAAAACAGGCAGACGATGGGAACGAAGGAGGACACCGAACCCCACAATTTTTGAAAAGTTCCGTTCCATCTGGGTTTGGAGTCGTTATCGATGACGGCCATCGCGGGCAAGGTGGGAAGTTTGGCAAAGTGCTTTGTCTCTTCTTCCCAGCCTCCGACAAATAGCGCTGTGGACAAAGCATCGGCTTCGGCTGCCGAAGGAAGGGCGACTAGGGCACTTCGGGCAGTTTGGGCTTTTTCGTTGTTGCGCGGATCGATAATATGAAATCCTTTTTCGTGGAGACCTGAAACTCCGATGGCGACGGATGCTCCCCCTTCGTGCGAAAAGCTGATTCCTAGCGGATCTGCGTTCTGGGCTTTTTGCCAGCTCCATCCCCATTTCCAGGCCACCTTCGGAGCGCAAAATCCGCAGATGATAAGGCTGCTACCGCCGCCGCTTAAGAAGTAGTCCTGAAATCCAGCTTGCTCTATGAGCTCTCGGACTCGATCGAGTGCGTAGCCTTTGCCGATGGCTCCAAAACCGATGTGGGTCGCTTTAGTATTTCGCCATGCGGTCATGCTTTGCGCATCCCAAGAAAATGACGCATCAGATAACGGGGCGCTCTTAGCGCAACAATGGAAAGCACCCTGGGTAGCCATGCGAAGTCTTTCCGACAAAACGAACAGGTCGATAGCACTTTGGGTAACCTTAATTCGCGTTCCGGGGAGGGAACGGTTAATTGTCGCAATGGGACTCTCGTCGATAAACTCGGTCAATTCGGCTTCGAGCTGACTGACTAATCGATGGCCTTGGAGAAGCACTTCACGTGCCGCGACCAAACGAGTCTCTCCGCAGCTAATCACAAAATCGAACGTGGTTGCCATGTGATTCTGCGAAAGTTTCAGATGTTTTGCGCTCACAAGGTGCCGTTTTTTTCCGAGTAATCGGGGGTGCTTTGAGGCTCTAAAGGCTTCCCATTATTTTAAGCGATTCCCCTAGAATCCGACAGTGATATTCGTGGGTTCGTTCATCTTTTGACGAAGAGGCCTAAAGTGCGTTAAGGTAACTATTATGTTCGAACTTGGACTTCCTGAACTTTTAGTTATTGGTGGGGCGGCCCTTCTTCTATTTGGCCCAAAGCGGTTACCCGAATTGGCCAAAGGATTGGGTAAAGGAATTCGAGATTTTAAGAAAGCTCTTGAGGAAGGGGATGAGCCTAAACAGACCCTCCCTCCGGCGAATTCTCCAACGCTTACAGAAAAACCTACCCAAACGCAGACTACCGAAATAAAGAAGGACGCAGCGTCCGGGGGCGATTCCGGTAAGTCATCCACCTGACAGGCTGTTCATGCAAGAGCCGACGGTTCCGACTGGTGCTAATTCCCCTCCCTCTTCGACTTCCCCAGTGTCTACAGACGACTTAAAAGACGATTCAAGTCGCATGCCGTTATGGCAGCATCTCGACGATTTACGCAAAGTCATCGTTCGTGTGCTGGCCGCTCTGTTTATAGGTGCGACAGGCGGGTATTTAGTCTGCGACCGCATCGTTGCCTTTTTGGAAAAACCGTATTTAAAGCTACTGCCTCCCGCTGAGGCTCACCTTTATTATTTAGGCGTTGCCGAAAAGTTCATGGTGTATTTCAAAGTGAGTCTAGTGGCAGGGATTGTAGCGACCTCCCCGTACTTGCTCTATCAGTTATGGTGGTTTGTTGCTCCGGCCCTATATAAACACGAACGGCGCTTTTTAATTCCGTTTCTGGCGTTGGGGAGTGTGGCGTTTTTGCTGGGAGCAGCGTTTGCTTTCTACGTGATCATTCCAAGTTGTTACCGGTTTATGCTTAAGTTTGGCGTATCAGGGGGATTGCCCCGCATTCGTTTAGAGCAGTACTTTACTTTGACCTTAAAAATGATGGCGACGACGGGCCTTGTCTTTGAGCTGCCGGTACTTTTGGTACTTCTAGCTCGATTCGGATTATTGGAAGCCAAGGCACTCTCCCGGTACCGCCGCCATGCCATTCTCGGACTTGGAATTTTGGCGGCGTTTATCAGTCCCACTCCGGATGCCTTTTCGATGTTGATCGTTTGGGCTCCCTTATGGATGCTGTATGAATTTTCCGTAATAGCAGTCAGATGGGCTTCAGCAGAGGCCACCACGACTTAGCATGAGGTTAATAGCTAATGACAACCTCCGATAAAACGTCTTTTCAGCAAATTCCCAGTGTTGAGACCTTGGTTGAGAGTCCAGAGCTAATGGCTTGGAATGATAAGTTAGTCCGCGCGTATCGGGTCCGGATGGCGCAGAGGGTTATCGACGCGCTTCGCACGGAAATCAAAAAGGGAGCGGCGTGTCCGGCCCGTCATGAAATCGTAAATCGTTTGCAAGAAAGCTATCAAGCCTGGACTGAGCTTTCGCTCAAAAAAGTGATCAACGCCACGGGAGTGGTTTTACACACCAATCTGGGTCGTGCTCCTTTGGGAATCCAGTGGTGGAAGAACGCCGCCGGCGTTTTGGACGGCTATTGTGATTTAGAGTTCGATTTGGCGAGAGGGGATAGAGGGAGTCGAACGGGTCGAGTGGAAGCTTTGATTGAACTCTGTACCGGGGCGGAAAGTGCCCTGGTAGTTAATAACAACGCCGCCGCCCTAGTCCTTGCCCTTCATGCGATCGCAAAGGGGAAGTCTGCCGTAGTGTCGCGTGGAGAGTTGGTGCAAATAGGAGGAGGCTTTCGCATTCCTGAAATCATGGAGACTAGTGGAGTTCACTTGAAAGAAGTGGGAACGACCAACATCACTTCTATAGAGGACTACGAAAAGGCAATAACGAGCGATACCGCGGTATTGTTAAAGGTTCATCAGAGTAATTTTGTTGTCGAAGGCCATACGCAATCCGTGTCACTAAAAGCGTTAGCCATGCTATCCAAGACTCACGAAATCCCTCTGGTTTTCGATTTGGGGGGCGGGGCAATGCTTCGCTTGGCCGTTAATGAGACCAGGATTCAAGAGGCTTTAGATCAAGGCGCTGACATCGTTTGTTTTAGTGGGGATAAATTACTAGGCGGCGCTCAAGCTGGATTTATCATCGGAAAAGCATCCTGGATAAAGAAGTTGAAGGAGTGTCCGTTGTATCGAGCGCTTAGAGTGGGAAAGACTGAGATCTACTTTCTTGAAGCGGCTCTCCACGACTATTTGGAAGGGCGCCAACCGCCGGCGGTGAAACTAATCACCTTGGATCCTAACGAGATAAAAGATCGTGCTTTGGCTATAGCAACGAAATTAGGTTCCCAGGCTAGCGTGGTTGCCGGCACAAGTTCGGTGGGAGGAGGCGCTCTTCCCGCTGAAGAGTTGCCTACCTGGTTAATTGAGATCCCCGTCGATGATGTAGAAGCGGCTTGCCGTACCCTTCTCACGGCAAAAGTTCCTGTGGTGGCACGAAAAGCCCATTGCAAACTCTCCTTTGATCTAAGAACAGTATTTCCTTCCGAAGAGGCGGCGTTCATCGAAACCCTTCGCGAGAGGCTTTTGTGTTCGTCCTAGGAACCGCGGGCCATGTGGATCACGGAAAGTCCTCTCTTTTAAGACTTCTGACAGGTCTAGAGCCTGACCGACTGCCCGAGGAGAAGCGAAGAGCAATGACGATAGATCTTAATTTCGTCTCCTTAGCGCTTAAGTCCGGGAAACGGATCGGGATTGTCGATGTTCCCGGACACCACCGATTTGTTAAGAATATGGCATCGGGTGTTTCGGCCATGGACGCTTTTCTCTTTGTGGTCGCAGCCGATGATGGATGGATGCCTCAAAGTGAAGAGCATCTACAAGTCTTAAAAGGATTGGGAGTTAGGCGAGGAATAGGAATAGTTTCCAAAACCGATCTTGTGCCTCCGGTACGCGCACTAGAAGTCCAGAGGCAACTGCAAGAGAAGTTGGAAGGGGCCTTTACGGAAAAGAGTCCGGTGGTTCTCTTTTCTATCCACTCTGAGGAGTCGTTAAAAGAGGTAAAAGACGAAGTCCAGAACCTAGTCACCTCTCTTCCCGCGCCCCTTGATAGAAGGAATGCTAGATTATGGGTCGACAGAGTTTTTGTGCCAAAAGGCTTAGGCGTAATCGTCACCGGAACTTTGCGCGAAGGGGCGCTTAGGGAAGGGGATACGGTAACTCTGGTTACTTCCGGGAAAACTGCGGTGGTGAAATCCCTCCAATGTTACCACCACTCTGTTTCGGTCGCCGAGCCGGTATCGCGCTTGGCCATTCAACTATCAAAGATCTCCAAGGAAGATGTGGATCGTGGGGCTCTCATCGAGAGTAAACCCATGAGTCAGCTTGTTTTGCAATGCGATGCCAAGGTGACTTGGTTCAATCCCGTGAAAACCCCGATGAGATCAGTCCAATGCACCGTGCATGTGGGGACTGGAAACTTTGTAGCAACCTTAATTCCTTTGAACAAAGAAGGGGAGCGATTCGCGAGATTTAAATTTACAGCAGCAGTTCCCTTGAGAGCGGGCGAGCCTTTTATGATTCGTTCCTCCGGAGACGAACGGCTTTTGGGATTTGCAGTCGTGATTGATCTAGAGCCTACGAAAGGAGCTCACAAGCTTAGTTGCCAATGGTTATCGCATTGGTCCGATTCCGAAAAGGGGTTTACTGAATTTCTGTGGGAGAAGCAATCGGTGGTGCAGAGACATCTTTTTCAAGCTTCAATTTACGGGACCTCTGTTGATTCTCTTCGGAAAATGGCCGAGTGGTGGGTGGATCCTACCCAAGCGTTTGCCGTAAAGAGAGAGCCGCTCGAACAGTGGAAAAATGAATTACGAAGGCAAAAAGAAAAATTATCTTTTAGTCAGATAGAGGCGATTTGGAAGAGTAAGTTTGAAGCTCCCAAAGCAAAAGCTTCCCAAGTGCTCCCTCTTTGGATTCAGGCGCTGGGATTAAAGAGAGAAGGGGAGTCTTTTCGTAATCCGTTTGCGGAAGTGGCTCGTAGTCCTAGCGAAGTCCTGGCGGAAAAAAAGATTTTAGACAGCTTGAGCGGTGAACTGAACCCGGCCAACTTAGCCGTTCTATTGGAAAAAAAAGAATTTCGGCAAACCCTGGCAAATTTGGTAAAGGCGGGCTCTGTTGTGTCCTTGGGTAACGACCACTATCTGAGCCGTCAGCGTTACGAAGCGCTTTGTCAGAAAGTGACCGGCTATTTACAGAAAAAAGGGCAAGCCACCACCAGCGAGTTACGCGACGAGTTATCTCTTTCTCGCAAGCATGTCGTCCTTTTTTTGGAGCACATGGATAGCGATAGGATTACTTATCTCAAAGACGGGGTGCGAAAGCTTCTTCGCCCATAGTCCGATAAGTAAAGGGTGAGAAGACTCTGCCATTTGATTGCTCTGGGACTTGTCATTCTGGCTTCGTCGGCTATGGCGAGCTATCGAGTCTATCAACTGAAAGTCGAACAATATGATGCTTACGGTAGACTCGATAGGATCTATTCCGTCATGAGCACTTTGGATCCCTTTCAGTACGAACATTACTATGCCGGCTATCGTTGGATGAAGGTGAGTCTCAAAGACACCTGGTATTGTCCTGGTGACACCAGCCATTTTCGAAAGTACTGCCCTCGCCCCAGAATAGTAGATCGGGGGACGGCCTCGCTCGACCATCCTAAACTTCCAGAACTCTCCGTACTTCCGTACAACAGGCAGCCGGTGATTCCTTAGAAAGGAGCGTCTTCGCCGGGCGCTTCACTTGTTTGGCGGTGTGTTTGATCTAGCCATACCCAAAAGGGAATCGCTATGGGTACACGTGGGTTTAGTCCGAACGTGGAATCCAGCGTGTCTTCGGCTTGGGATTTTGTTGGAGTTACTCGATAGATTGAGAGTTAGAAATGCATGAACAAACCAGGACCTAACGTTAGGAATACTCCCGGGTGAACAGGGCTGATGAAGAGTTCGGAGGCGAATTTCAAATAGACTTCGACCACCGGAAAAACAATCGACATACTGGGAACGAAATAGATGGTATTTGCCGTGGGAAGATAAGCGGCATCAAATCCAATCGCGTGGTTGCTAAAAAGATAGGAGATACCCATACCCGCAAAAATTTTCATCGGCGTGTCGGGGAAGGTAATGGCGTGTTTTAGCGAAAGACCGAATGAGTTGTAGGTGAAACTTTCTAACGAAGCTTCCAGATAGTAATCATCGGCTATTCGAAAGCCGGTTTGGATCCCAAAAACGCTTGAAGTGGTTCCGAGGCCAATTCCAAGGGAGCCCCCCATAGTGACCGATCCGTAGATATTGGAAAGGGTATCATGGTTGACCAGGGTGACTAGCCCCGGACGAGCGATCCAATACGGAATCTCTTCTCCTCGCAAAGTAGCGGTAGTGATTTCGCGAGGCATTTCAAAGGACTCTTTTTGCACAAAAGAATAAAGCAGGCGACGTAATGCCAGCGGCAAATAGGCTTCAAGGAGATCTCTATTGGGATGTCCTTGGAACTCTTCGGGGAAGTCCTGCGAGTAAAAATAAATTTGATATGGGGTTCGTTTATCGAATAGGAAAAGTTCACACCCTGCGGATTTAATGACGGAAATTAAAAGGATATCGGATTTTGTCTTTAAAATGATACTTCGAAAGTTTTCAAGATCAATGGCGGCTGGCGTGATGTCGCTAGGCAAGACACTCTCGTGTCCGAACTTTTCGAGGTTCTTCATGAGCGAACTGCGCACATATTCGCCAAGGTCCTGCTGACTTTGATCGATGGGGCTGAGAACTGCCACGATTAGTTCTTTTCCCTTGGCATTTTTTAATCGCGTTAGGAGTACCTGATTAAGCGTTTTTGTTTTTGAATTGTTGGCATCACTCTGAGCGAGGTTCGGGTCCACTAACGGAGCGGGCCCTGCTGTCGTTTCCTCTTCCACTTTGTCATCGGAGGATTTGTCATCTGAAGATTGCAGTGATGCCGGTGGCGGAGGCTTATCTACGAGAGAGCCTCCTGAAGGAAGCAAAGGAGCTGCTTGGTCTGTCTGAATTACTGCCGGCGTTGTTGTTGGGATCGTTTCTTGGGGCGCTAAGGGAGCGACGTCCTTCTTGCCCTCAGTAACGGATTGCTGCTCTTCTTCGGGCACACCGTCTTCAGCGTGCACAGGTATAGCGGTAAAGAGTAGGAAAAGAATGATTGGGGTGATGACGCGAGGCAACGCGACTTCCTCCTGAAATCAAAGCGTTTCCTCTCTCATCGGTAGTTTAGCCGAGGAGCATTACTGAAAAAATGAAGAATGGGTAAAGGAAGGCAGAGATTTTTGTGCGAAAGCTAATTAAGGAAATAAACGAAACGCCAGGATACTCAATCCCATTTGAATCATCAGAAGGATGAGGACCGCAATTCTTGGTGAAAAGCCGCGTCGCACCAACTGGTGCGAAACATGGCATTGATCGCCTACGAAAGGCGAGCGTCCTTCTGAAACGCGAATCGCAACGACTAAACTAACGTCGTAAAGAAAAAGACCAAAAAGAATGGCTGCAGGAATGACAAAGCTCATGACACCAAGTTTTGGATCAAGCTTTGCGCATTTTATGAAAAGTAAAATAGCGTAAGAGGAGGTGAAGTAGCCGAGAAATTGACTCCCTTGGTCTCCCATATAGATCTTTCCCGAAGGAAAGTTTCTAAGGAGAAATCCCAATGTCGCAGCGGCTACCAGTAGCCCTAGCAGCGAAAAAGTAAGATCGTGAGCCTGAAAAAGTCCGAGGGCTGACAAGGTGGCCAAAATGATGACAGAAGTTCCGGCCGCCAGCCCGTCCATGTTGTCCATCAGGTTTGTAGCGTTGGTCATGAAAAAGACAAACCCAAAAAGTGCCACTCTTAAGAGGATCGCTTGCCAAGCGTGATTTACTAAAAATTCGATGGGGCAGCCGTACGCAAAAATAATGGCTGCAGGTATTTGGAAGAGTAGTTTTCCCTTAACTGAATTGCGGGGGTAGACGTCGTCAATGAATCCTCCGACAAAGACGACGAAAGCTCCCATCATGTGAGTGAATGTGGTTCCTAGTGAGAATAACGCTGCAAAGATTACCGAAGTGATGAAAAAAGCCGCTCCCCCCAACCTTGGCACCGGAAGTACCTGCATCTTTCTTTCTCCAGGCAGATCGAAGAGATTTAGCCGGTGGCAAATACCCTCTATTCCGACAGTCAAAAAAGCCGATGTCAGGACGGGCACCAATAAAAGAAAGACCGTGATAACTTGAAGTGACATTTAGTTGTCGACTCCTAAGCCATCGGAGAAGGAAACAGGTTTAATGACAATTTCTGGATCCATAACGCTTGCGATTTCAGCCGTCGTACTTTGGTGTTGTCTTTGAATCCAGGACAGTGTTTCGTTCAAACCATATTTAAATTGGAATTGAGTGATGGCCTTTAGTTTCGAAACATTGGGAACGCGCCGTTTCATGTCTTCGAAGTGTGGACCGTATACGGTTTCAAAGGGAATGAATTTCATGTCAGACTGAGATTGCGTGATGAGACGAATTTTTTCTGCCAACTGCAAAATGCTAAGCTCTTCGGTGCTACCTACATTAATAAGTTCCCCGTGAGACTTAGGTTCGTTGATTAAGCGGCGCAGGACTTCGACGACATCTCTGACATCGGTAAAGCAGCGGGTTTGGCTTCCATCTCCATAGATGGTGATGGCTTGATTACTACGCGCTTGTTCAAAAAAGCGCGGAACCACCATTCCATAATGTCCCACCTGGCCGGTCCCGATTGTATTAAAGAGGCGAACCATGGTTACTTTGGTTTGCTTCTCATAAAAGTAGGCTCTCGCAAGATAGTCATCGACCAATTTTGCAGCGGCATAGGACCAACGGATCTTGCTAACAGGTCCAAGCACGACGTCGTCCTCTTCCTCAAAGGGGAAACGACTGGTCTTGCCGTAAACCTCAGACGTGGAAAAGATGAAAATTCGCTTTCCGTATTTATGAGCAAGCTTAAGGTTTACTAAAGTTCCCGATAGATTGTTTTCGATGGAGTGAACGGTATTGGACATGATGTTCTTAACACCTACCGAAGCGGCTAAGTGATAGATAACATCGGCCTGTTCCACCAAGGGCTCCATCAGACTCTCGTCTTCCGCTCGCCCTTCGAAGAATCGAAAGCCTGGATGATTTTTCCAGCCTTCTAGATTTTCCAAACAACCCGTCGACAGGTCGTCAACGCAATCGACTTTAAAATCGTGCGTTAACAAATTTCCGGTAAGGTGCGATCCGATAAAGCCGGCACCACCCGTCAAAAGAGCTTTCATGAGTCCCCCGTCTGTATGGATAGAAATAAGATGATGATATTTTCCTCACTTATTGCCGTTCTGGCAATAAAAACCATTTTTGGATCGGATTTCGCGGCCTGTTCAGAGGAGAAACGCAAAAAAAAAGTCGCTCAGACTCTCGTATTTGAGGATGTGTTGGCAAGTTTTTTTTTTCAATTTGCTCGACAACTTGATTTATGTGCAGTTTAATTTTCCTCGGGGTGCTTATCATGAGTTCGAAAGAGTTTCGCCACTGGGTGAGGCTTGAAGATCTTAGAAAGCTGCTTAATCAATCACAAGAAGAGATGGAATCGTTTTGCGCGAAGGAAAATATAGTTCCTCGCGCTCGACGTAAAGGACAAGAAATAGATCTCTCTGTGTTTGACGCGCAGGCTAGGTATGTTTTGGAAGCGTCGGGACACGTTTTCCCGACGCCCGCCATGCGTATTGCCTGCATGATGTGCAAAGGTGGTGTCGGCAAGACAACCACAGCTTATTTTCTGGGACTTCGTCTTGCTAGTTACGGAGCAAAGGTTCTGTTTATTGATGCGGATCCTCAAGCCAATCTCACATCAGCGTTACATCCAGAAAACTACGGCTTCAACGTATCCGAATCGTCGGCAGTTTTGCTGGACATGCTTACCGGACAGTGTTCGCCAACGGGGGCGATATTACCTTTGAGCGAACATCTACATCTAATTCCTTCGACCGCTGTGAACTCTCTGCTTGAACGCAAAATGCTTGAAAGAAATCCCACGTCGTTATTGGAATTAGATAGTGTTCTTAAAGTTGTAGGTGACGCTTACAATTACATTGTCATGGATTGCGCACCCTCACTTAATTTGGTGAATGCTTCGGCAGTGCGTGCGTCAAATTTGGTATTGCTTCCCATTCAACTCGATGAATTTTCGAGGAATGGTTTAAATTTGACCATAAGCGAAATATTAGAATTGCAACGTCGCTTTAACTTTAAGACGGATATTAGAATTTTGTTGAATAGATTCAACCCGGTTGAGAAACTGTCGTTTCTATATCTCGGGCATTTAGCGGATAAATATCGTCCTTTGATGATGCAGTCTGCCATTCGGCAATCATCTGAGATCAAGTTGTCTCTGACTCTGAAACGCGATTTGTTTGGCAAAATCAAGTCTCGAGCAAAGGACGATTTCGATGGCCTGGTACGTGAAGTAATGCACGTACCATTGAATGGAGGGGGCTCCAATGCCGAACATTGAAGACCTCATGAAGAAGTACGCTAAGGAAATCGCTGGGGAGAAAGAGCAGTTTGAATCAGCGATAACGAATCGGGTGAGTCGAGACTCGGTAAGGCGTCCTTGGGACAGCCCCTCTGAGACGGTGACTTCGCCGACGGGGGGAACGCCTCCGACCCCGGGAGGAGCGGCTAAAGAGCTAGTTATGGATCCGAATCTTTTTAGGGAAAAGATCCTAGCCGCCGTACCGATCTGGTACTCGTCCTGGCAATCCATTAAAGATGCCATCCGACGACACAAATTCGGTGTCCAAGTTTCCTTTTACGTGACTCTGGTAGTGAGCTGCTTTTTGGCGCAATTTATAACGTCGACGTATTATTCGACACTCCATTTGTACGCGCCTGAAAAGCCTAATGATATCGCTTCTCGAATACCACTATTCTCGAATCGGCTTGAATTTGCATCCTTTCCCGTCGATTTAAAAGTTCCACTGGGCCTTATTGCTCGTCGTCTTCGGGGTGAACCGGCGCGGCAGTGGGTTCTTGCGCAATATAACTCTCAGCCTCATACAGGAACACAGCTTGAGCCCTCGGTGGTGCGAGCGGAGACCTTCTATGCAGAAGGTTCTGAATTGCTAGTGGTACAGGGTTACGCCAATGATCCTCAAATTGCGTCTGAAATTACGAACCTTTACTGGGATTATCTAGAAAACGAGATCAAAAATCTCAATGTCGAACACTTGAGTCGGGTCAATCAGTGGCTCCAGCTCACTACCGCAGACATTAACCGAAAGATGGAGGATGTGAAGAGTCAATTGGCGACTCTCACCATGGCTCCCTTAAGTGATGCGACCAACAGAATCGATGCCAAATTAGCGGAGGCCATTTCTGAAAACGAAATCAAGCGGCTTCGCATTCAAAAGGAATTAGAAGAGTTGCAAAAAGCGGAGGCGACAGAATCCTTGGATCGCCTTTGGGCAATTTCGATCCCTGAGATCCAAGATCTAAGAGTGGTAGATAAAGCGCTGCAGGATGAAGGAAGTACCCATCCTAGTGTGGATACGGCGACACGTCGCGCCGATATTCAAGCCCAAGCTTTCCGCCTGTCGCATCAATTGTATGAACAGCGTCAAGCTGAATATGCCGAATTGGCGACCCAAGCGGATCGCATGAAAGAGCAGATTGAAAAACACGAAAGTGGTCCATCTGGTAGAGAGGTATCCGATCTTCAAAAAGATCTAATGGCATCCGAAGTAGAATATCGCAATTTGATAGCCGAACTAAATAGACTGGGCGCCCAACTTCATGTGCAGTCGAATCTGAATTCGGCACGTCTGCGTGTGATTCAGCCGGCCCTTCCGGATCCGACCTCGCGTCGTCCGATGTTGGTATTGGTTTATACGGTTTGTCTGTTGATGGCTCTATTCGTATCGATTGTCTTTTTGATGTGGTGTGAGATGAGAGCTCAGGCCTTGATTCGGGCGGCGAAACAAAAACGAGAGCCCGAGATGGCAACGGATAACGGCACAGTACTTTCACCTTTAGGTCATCCGCATGCGCCTGGTTTTGGAGCGTAACTGGTGGCAACTTGTTTGTTTGCGATGCGCACGACACGAATGGCGGGAGCCGAGCGTGTTGTTGTCGAAATCGTTAAGTCCCTAAAGGAATCAAGCAGCCATTCGCATGTGATCGAGGTAGCTTCCCTAAGCGGAAGAGAGCCTCCTTTACCCATTGCTGTTCGGCAGCGAGGGCTATTTGCGATCCTCTTTGGTCGTTACGATGTTATTCATTCGCACCTTTTTCTTCCTGGTCTTGTAGTCCGACTCCGCAGAATTTTTGATAAAACCTTCGTTTGGATCCACACCGTTCATTATTGTTCGTATCAGGGGCAAAAATGGCCTTTGGTGAAAAGAATTTTGGATGAGCATTGCATCTTTCCTACCGCTGATCATTTGGTGGCAGTAAGTCGTCAAACTTATAAGGGGATTCGCAAATATCCCAATGCCGAGATGATCGAAAATGCTCTGGAGCTCAAAGACAAGACGTCTGTTTGCCACGCTAGAAAAAACCGTCCCTTCACCATAGGTTCGGTTGCCATGCTACGGTCGGAGAAAGGTTTAGATGACCTTATCTTGGCCATGAAGGCCGTTACTCAGGTCCTTCCTGAAGCGACACTGCGGATAGCCGGCGACGGTCCTGAATTGAAGTCGCTGATTTCACTTACTCGGAAATTGCAGTTGCAAGACAATATTGAGTTCTGCGGTTTTGTCGAAGATATCGACAATTTCTTGGCCTCGTTGGACATGTATGTGAATCCCGCCAAAACGGAGAGCTTCGGAATGGCGGTTCTAGAGGCGATGCAGTTTTCACTGCCCATTGTGGCGACGGCGGTGGGCGCCAACTCTGATGTCTTGGGGAATGGCTCTTTTGGGGTTTTAGTCCCCAGAGGTGAAGCCATTGTAAAATCTTTGACAGAGGCGATTCTCGAAATTTCTAAAGATACGGGTCCAGGAAAAAAACGTTCTCATTTGGGGCTCCAATATTATTCGGGCCGTCTTAAGATAGGTGTCATGGTCGAAAAGTATCGAGCGCTTCTTGAGAGATCGGTTCGGCCCGGAGTGTGCATGATATGTCCGGTCGTGACTCATTCGACAGGAGGATTGCAACGTCAAATATGGTTGCAGTCTCGAGAATTGACCCGATTGGGATACCGGGTATTTCTATTGCAGCGGCAAGATCGATTGAAGAAAACCCCTGCCGAATGGTCGCATGTGGACTTTCTTTCGACACCGAATCCTTTCGCTAACTGGCACCCAGACTCCTCGTTTGCGCATAGGATTCGGGGCATCGTGTTCATCATTGCGGGATTTGTCCAGATCTGTCGTCATCGGCACCGCATATCCGTTCTTCACGCTCATCAACTTTATTCCCCGACTCTTATCGGAGTCGCTGCCAAACTCTTATTGGGTAAGGCGCTTGTGGTGAAAGTGACAGCAAGTGGATTTTTGGGAGAATCTAGGGAACTAAAAAAACTTCCCTTTTTCCGTCTTCGCCGTATGGCGTTTAAACATATCGATCGCTTGATAGTTCTTTCTGAGGAGATGCGATTGGAAATGCTAGATCTCGGGTTTGATCCCCAGCGAATCGCACTGGTTCCTAATGGAGTCGAGTTGCCTAATTTAAACGCAGAAAGAACTCTGAAAAAGGATTTCGATGCCCCTTTTCGAATCTTGTATTGTGGTCGGCTAAGCAGTGAAAAGTGTCTTTCCGATCTGATCGAAGCGGCAGCCCAAGTAGGGCGATCTGGCTTGGCGTGTGAAGTGCACCTGGTTGGGGGCAGTTACGGCGGCCGCGATGTGACCGAGTCACTCAAGAGATTAGCGAGTTCTGTCGAGTCCGACACTCGAGTTATTTTTCATGGAAATCAGAAGCAGGTAGCTCCCTTTTACCTTTCGGCAGATGTCTTTGTATTGCCTTCGGTCTCCGAAGGAATGTCGAATGCACTTTTGGAAGCGCTTTCTTATGGAATTCCTTGTGTGGTCAGCGATATCGTGCCCAACCGATCTTTAGTTGAAGATAGGGTCAATGGGCTCTGTTTTCGGCAAGGGGACATAAAGGATCTGGCGGATAAGCTGTCCATTCTGGCTCGCGACAGGCAGGCGGGTTTCTCGTTAGGGGGAGCGTTAGGCGAAAGTGCCAGAAAAAGTATCGAAATCCGTTTCTCCAGTCGCGTGATTGGAGCTAAGATTTCTGAAATTTATCGACAGATAATGGCTGCCCCCGTCGCGGAGCTAGGCGTATGACAGAAGTCAATTACACCTTGATCTTTTTGATATTCGGATTCGCTTCGATTTTATTTCTTTGGTTCTTCCAGCTGAGAATATGGGCCGGCATTATCATGGTAGGGGCGTTCTTATTGCGCGCAAGCCTTGCCGTCTGGCTGGAAGGTGGAATGAAGTACGCTTTTGTCGTGGACAGTATTCGTTATGAGTATCGGTCGTGGTTACTTTCTCAAAAATGGATGTCCGCCGATATTTTCACTTCCCTTACCTACGGGGCGATGAATAAGTTTAATATCTATGAGCGTTATTTGGCAGCGATGTTCACTTTCTTTGGAAAAGAGCCCCTGATAGCGACACTGACGAATGCATTGTTTGGCACTCTGGCGATTTACGTGGTGTATTTGCTTCAAACCGAATTCATGTCTCAAGGAAGAGAAGGCCAGGCCAGGTATTTACCCGCCTGTGTGACCGCTTTCCTTTTAGCCCTTTATCCATCCTTTAATATGTGGTCGGCCACCAATATTCGCGACCCCATGTATTTGCTAGCCTGTGTGAGTTTCTTCTATTTCTTTTTTGTGGCAGTTTCACGGCGCAAGGACATCACTTTCGGAAAAAGAGTGGTTTGTGCCATAGGGTGCGCACTGACATTCTGGTTGGTGCTAGGCCTTCGAGAATACATTAACAATCTATTTGTAAGTGCGATCGTGGCCTCTTGTATTTTTTACTTCGTGCTTCGCAAGGTACATCCCATTATTTTCATTCCCTGCGTTACGATATTGACCATTGCCGTACTGCTCTTTTTCCAGTCGGCTTTTCCCCATCTGGTGGAGCAGAATTTGGCTCAGTTGGAAAAGATGCGCGAGAGTTTTGCGAACCTGCGCCTCTTGGATAGTGTTGCTAAGAGCTCCTTCGGATTGGATCAGGATTTTTTCTCCATTACGGACGTCTTAACTTTCGTGCCGGTTTCTTTGAGCCATTATTTTTTTGGCCCTTTTCCCTGGGAAATTTCAGATACGGTGCAAGCGGTCTCCTTTGTGGAAGCGCTATCAGTTTACGTTCTAACGTGGCCGACCCTTATAGGTTTGAAGCGCATTTATCGTAGAGCCCCTTTCCAAACGGTGGTGATTCTGACCTTCTGCGCTTTCTTCGTGTTGGCACAGTCAATTGTGATTAGTAACATGGGTACGATTTACCGACATCGCACGTTACCGTTTCTTTTCTTCGCTATTTTCTCCGGGGAGGGGATCTATGCCATCTGGAAGGAAGATCTGCCGCCTATTCTCACGACTGAATATTGGAGGGCCCTCCGTTCACGTGGTGAATCTGTCGGTAGGTCTTAAAAAATACGGATTTGAGACCCTGTTAGTCGTAGGGACTCCTGACATTTCGGAAGGCTCCATGGAACCTTGGGCCAGATCGATGGGGGCCCAGGTCTGTTCTATTCAAGAGTTTCAAGCACCTATTTCGTTCCGTAAGGACTTAAAGGCACTCATTCAATTGGTCTGCCTTTTTTGGCGCGAACGGCCTGATATCGTACATACCCATACTTTCAAGGCGGGGCTACTAGGCCGAGTGGCTGCCTGGGTGACTGGCGTTCCGGTGATCGTTCATACTTACCATGGGCATCTTTTGACAGGGTATTGGCACGGAATAGTGAATAAGATTGTGGTCGTTGTGGAAAGAGGCTTAGGGCTTCTCACAAGTCGTACCATCGCTGTATCGAAACAGGTAGCAAACGATCTGGTGGGGGCGGGAATAGTATCGGGCGAAAAAGTGAGTGTCGTGGAACTTGGTTTTGACGTTGATTCCCTAAGTCGAGCCCTTGAACATCCGCCTAAGTTACGCAGCGATCTGGGAATTGATGCGAGTGCCGAAGTAGTGGGAATTGTGGGGCGGCTGGTACCGGTAAAAGGGGTCGATATCTTTTTACGCGCGTTGGCACCCTTGCTGGTGGAACGTCCCCATTTGCATTTGGTGATTATTGGGGACGGTGCCGAATCGGAAAAGCTCAAAGCTTTGGCAAAGAGTCTGTCTTCAGAGAGAATCCATTTCTGCGGATGGAGAACTCCGTCGGTACCGGATTTGCCTGATCTCGATTTGTGTGTGTGTAGTTCCCATAACGAAGGGACTTCGGTGTCGATTATTGAAGCCGTAATAGCGGGAGTTCCCGTAGTGAGCACCCAGGTAGGGGGAATGGGCGATCTGTTGGGAAATGGAAGATGGGGCGATCTCGTGCCCGTGGATGAGAATGCATTAAGAGTCCAAGTGAGATCGCGTCTCGAACTATTGACGGTCGCATCTTCTGACAAGCAAAGGATGGCTTGGCGAGAAAAAATTGATGAGTCTTCGAGAGTCTTTAAAAAAAGGTTTTCCTCTGAGCGCCTACTTAGGGAAGTGAACGATATCTATTGTGATCTATTGAGCACGCCCAAGATAGAGCCCATCACGGTGGGGGTTGGATAATGTCAAACATAGATCAACTTACGGTTGCTGGATTTGGTTACGAGTGGAAAAAGTACGATCAGCGTTCTGCTGATTATAAGGAATCCAAAAGGTTGTTTGAGCAATATTTCAGTATCTTCCCGTGGAATGAAATCAATTCCACGTCGGTGGGAGCCGATCTGGGTTGTGGCTCCGGCCGTTGGGCAAAGTTTGTAGCCCCTAGAGTAGGAATACTACATCTGATCGATGCCAGTGCTCAAGCGCTAGCGGTGGCCAAGCGTAACGTAGGTAATTTGGCTAATGTCTGCTTTCATCACGGTTCCATAGAGGAAATTCAGCTGAAAGAGGATTCGTTGGATTTTGCTTTCTCCTTGGGCGTTCTTCATCACTTACCTGATACGAAAAAAGCGCTCAAAGATATTTCATCCCGTCTCAAACCAAACGCGCCGTTCTTACTCTATATCTATTATGACTTCGATAACAGGCCGAGCTGGTATCGAAGCCTTTGGAAAGTCACCGATCTCATTCGATGTGCGATCGCGCGACTTCCGCAACGCCTTCGTTTGCTCGCGACCGAAGCCATAGCGTTTTCCGTCTATTGGCCCATGGCCAAATTGGCAAAGATGTTGGATGCGATGTCTTTAATGCCGACGTCATGGCCTCTGGCGTATTATCGCGATCGGAGCCTGTATGTCATGCGCAACGATGCTTTGGACAGGTTTGGAACTCGTTTGGAAAAAAGGTATTCAAAGAATGAAATAAAACAGATGCTCTTAGAGAGCGGCTTTTGTCGAGTCACGTTCTCCGATCATGCCCCTTACTGGTGTGCTCTTGCTTACAAAGGAAGTCCTAATGTCGGTTGAGCGCCACCTTTCCCATACGGTTGTACTGAGAGTTCTTCTCACCGTATTGATGATGGTACAAAGTATTTTCGTGACCCGCTTGCTTGGTCCGGAGGCTCGTGGACTATTTGCGAAGCTACAAGCCGCACAGAGTTTTTTTATACTCTTTTTGGGTCTGGGAGTGACGTCTGCCATTACGTACTATGTGTCCAACCGAAAGATCGAACTCAATAAGGTGATGGGAGTCGCGTTTTGTACTTGGTTTTTCGGAGTGGTCGTCTTGGGGGGCATTCAGTGGGCGACCTTTCACTTCCCCAAAGCGGATCTCATTTTCCCGATCGGTTACGCCTCCTCTTTTTATGAAGCCTATTTTATCTTGTCATTTTTCTTTAATTCCCTGCAGCTAGTCTTTAATTCGGCTCTCTCCGGCCGAAAGCGATTTGACATGAGTAATACCATGGAGATTATTTCTGCGGGTCTTAGGGTCTTAATTTTTGGTTCATTTTTTATAGGACGAGCTCGCGGCTGGGAATTAACGGTCCATCAAATCTTTGTCGCTGACTTTTGCCTTTCGCTGCTCCGTGTCGCTCTTTTCCTTAATTGTTATCGTAGAGAAGTGGGCTTTAGTTTCCGGTTAAGCCTTACCGATGCGTTTAAACCCATGCTAGGCTTCTCTGCTCTCATCTATATCTCTTACGTCATTAACTTTCTCTATCTACGGGCGGATTATTGGATTATTGAAAGAGAGATCGGATTGAAAGCGTTGGGGGTCTATTCCGTCGCGGCAGGCCTGGGGAACTTTCTGACGTTTATCCCAATGACGCTAAATATGGTGATGTTACCCCATTTATCGGCGGTGACGTCATCGGATGCGATGGCAAAACTAGGGATGTTTTCTCGTTTGAATGCGGGGGCTCTCACTTTAGTGACCGCCGTGCTGGTGCTCTTTTCGCGTTCGATTATTTTAGTCTGTTATGGGGCGGCCTTCGAAGAGGCGATTATTCCTCTTCGGATTGTGGCAATAAGTTTCTTTCTGTTATCAATCAAGCATCTTTTTGCCTACTACAATTTGTCGCAGGCCAGGGCGCAGCATAATATTTATGCCGAGTGTATGGGGCTTGTTGTCGGAATTTCGGGCGATTTTCTATTGATTCCCCATCACGGGATCTTAGGCGCAAGCGTTGCTTCGGTGACGGCTAACTTTGTTTCGCTTACGTATATCTTTGTGGGAATTATGCGCAGTGGAAAGGGAAATGTCTTTGACCTATTCGTTCCCAAACTCCACGAATTGAAGACTCTAATGGATTCGTTTGTCAGATCACCTGTTAAGGAGTTCGCATGATGCAGTATGAAAAGATTTTGGCGATTGGCGCTCATCCCGATGATCTAGAGTACGGGTGTTTTGGTCTTTTGCTAAAGCAGCCTCCCAGTTCGAGTATCCATCTCTATGTGGCTTCACTTGGTTCCGCAGGAGATCCCACGACCGGTCCTAAACGAAGGTCCGAAAGTATCGCTGCTTTCGACCTGGTTCGTCCGAAGTCAGTACTTTTTAGAGATAAGGCAGGCGTTAGCCAGGATGATTTTCATATCATTTTAGACGAGCTCACTGAAATTATAAGCCGGGTGAAGCCTGATTTGATCTTAACGCTTGGGCCTCATGATACCCACCAAGAGCACCGGACTATTTTCGAAGTGACTTCCGGTGCGGCACGCCGATCAAAAGCAAGTATTCTGGCCTATGGTATCTTGAGCAATACTTTAGACTTTAAGCCTCAGATTTTCATCGATATATCCGAAGTGTACGCTCAAAAGAAGCAAGCGCTTCGCGCTCACCAGTCCCAGTCGGAGCGAGCGTACATGAAAGAAGCGTATCTCGATATTTTTCATGCAAATACCTATGCGTCTCTTCACGGCCTCGGGCCGTGTGAGGCTTATGAGATTGTAAGAATATTTGCTTAAAAAAAGGCGGAAAGTGCCATGGCGTTTAAGATAGGAAAAGACTGTCAGATTCACCCTTCAGTCGTTATTAACGTAAAAAATGGGTATTTAGGTGATGGCGCGGTAATTCGTGAGGGCGTTCACATTGAAGGTGAACTTGTAGAGATAGGTCGCGAAGCCTTCCTCGATCGCGGAGCCACGGTGGGAGGTGGCTCTTGTTTTGATCCCGGAGCGTTTCTAAAGGCCGGCGACTGGTTTCACATGGGAATGAATTCTCAAGTGAATATCGCTCGGGGTGTCTCGGTAGGTCACGAGTTTGGATGCGGAATAGAGACGAAAATATTTACTCATGGCGCTTACATAGACACTCTTGAGCTTGGCGCTCCAGTACAGTGGGATGGAGTTGAGATCGGAGATTCAGTCTGGTTACCGAATGCTTGGGTAAATCCCGGAGTTAAGATTGGTCATCAGGTGGTCGTGGCCGCACGTTCCCTTATCAATCGTGATCTTCCGTCGGGCTGTTTGGCGGGAGGAATTCCGGTTCAAATTATTAAAGAGAGGTGGCTTCCCAAAGAGCTTTCGTTAGAGGCACGGGTTGCAAGGGTAAACGACATCATTTCCGCAGCATGGGTAAGGTTAGAAAACCCAGAAGGGGTAAAGCCTGCCGCTATCGTGGATTATCCGTCTATCCTTTGTTCGCAGTCCAAAGAGACCACGGTGTTTAATGTGAAAGAAAAAACGCTGTCCGGCCCGGCAACACCGTGGACGCTGATGCTAAAGGATCAGCTTAGGAGAAATGGGATTAGGTTTAGGTTTGGGGTAGAGGCGGGGATATTTAAGCCGTGGAAGGACTCGAAGTGGGAACGCTAGATCCCTTTCGCTTAGCGAAAGGGATGCTTAAGAATTAATCTTAAAATCTGAGCCAAAAATCTGAGAAGATAAAAACGACTAACCGTGCATTTTGCGAGAGAAAGGGGCTTCTTTGGTCGGTAGTTACGCCGTTGTGTCACTGGGAATGGCCGCCGGTTGCCCGCGCAGGTTGTACAGCGTCCATTGTTTGATAAGACTTAAGATCAACCGGTAAGCCCGAAAATCCCGGGTCAGCCCCTGTTGTTTAATGAGATCCCTCAGATTGTCATAAGCTTCATCAAAACGCTTCATTCGAATCAAAGCACCTATCTTTAGGAGCAACGCCTGTTTTCGCATTAGGAATAGGGCTCCCTCGGAAGGAGAAAAGCGTTTCTTTATGGCGGGGGTTAGAGCATCCACCGCGAGGTCTAGTGAAGTGAGATACAAAGAGGTGTCGGTATTTTGCTGATGTTGGCGGTAGTACGTAATGAGGTGAGGGACGAATTCGACCTCTCTAGCGAGCGCAAGGCGCGTTAGGAACTCCCAATCTTCACTACCACTCATTCTGCGATCTTCCGAAAAAGGGCCTATCTCAAAGAAAACATCCTTACGAATTAGAGTGGCTCCCAAAGATAGCACCGTCCGTGAAAGCACTATGCTAGAGATATCGCCCTGGGGCTTTTGTGTGAAGTTGAGTGATGCCGAGACCGGTCCTGAGAGATCGCTGTTCCAAGGCAGAACGAATCCGTAAAAAGCTCCAGGGCGTGAGGTCTTAAGAGCGTCCGAGAAATGCAGCAAAGCGTTATCCGCCATGCGATCGTCCGAGTCAAAGAAGAGAAGCCAATCGGCCCGGTCTTGAGCGATTGCCCATCTGGCCCCAGTATTTCGGGCGGCGCCTCGCTCACTATTGGGCTGTCGAATAAGGGTTAGAGGTACCGGAAAAGTAGCGATATTGGGTTCTAGCTCTTTACCGTCGTACGCTCGTATGAGCGCTTCCCAAGAGCCATCGGTGCTGCCGTCATCGACTACTACGATGTGAAAGGTAAACGAGGAGGTCGTCGTTTGGGAAAGCAGCGAGCTCACCGCTTCCACGAGGAGATATCGACGATTGAAGTTAGGAATTATGATTGCGAACTCTTGGCGCTTTGAGGCGTTTTCTCTCATCAGGAGCTCCCTACGACAGCGACCAGATCGAAATGGCATCTGGGTTCTAGGCTGGTCAGCGGAAGTTTCATGGTGTCTTTGTAGAAACGATAACCGAAAGGCCTTAGAAAAGCCAAAACTGCTTCCGGAGAGCTGTTATGATCTTTTAAGTTAGCATCATCGATTTCTATAAAAAGCTTAGGACAAAAGCGTCCTATCGTCTCCCGGGCACCCTTAAGAACCTCCGACTCGTAGCCTTCGACATCGATCTTGATTAGGTCAATTCGTTCTAAACCGCGATTAGCGACAAACGAGTCGATGGTGGTGATTTCGATTTGAGTGCCCTGACTCTTGCAATCTTCGGGGACGATCTGGTTCATTCCCTGATTTTTTTCCGATCTCACCCTAAGCCGTTTCGATGAGGTGGTGGCCCCTAACCCCAAAGGATGGATTTCAGCATTTTCGTATCCGTTGCTCTGAAGGTGAAAATTGCACTTCTCGTAGGTGCAGGGATCAGGTTCAAAGCCTATGACACGGCCTTGGCTGCCCACCTTTTCGGACAAAGCCAGCATGGTTGCACCAATATTGGCTCCTACGTCTATCACCGTGTCGCCGGCGCTGCCTAGTGTCAGTAGATTTTGTTGAGAAGGATCAAAGATTCCAAAATAAAGATGCCATTCCATTGAATCGCTAAGATCTAGTCGCAACGACGGACCATGGCCTAAAAGCCCTGTCTGCCGAATGGTGGGGCGACGATACTGATAATGGTTAGGGAGAAGTCGGCATATCCAATGAGAAGCAGGCTTTCCGTGGGTCAGCGTTCTTAAGCGATTTTCAACCAAAGGATGTTGAAATAGCACACGTCGCATCTCATTAAGAAGAAGTGATTTCAGGCCAAGCTTACGAGCCACGGGCCTAGGGCGATTATCCGAGCTGATGAGCATAGA
Organism: uncultured delta proteobacterium; assembly: GCA_963778115.1. Classification (GTDB taxonomy): domain Bacteria; phylum Bdellovibrionota; class FAC87; order UBA2466; family UBA2466; genus JBBQIT01. Next base: position 496,016 of record CAVZSV010000005.1, on the reverse strand, counting down.
GCATGACATCCTGGGTGATTTCCTTTTCCACGGGGAATTTTAAATTCGCGGATAGCTGATAGGAAAATTTGTGTGCTTCTAAGATTTGCATCACTGTCGTTAAAATGTCCCGGTAATCGCGTAGATTATGATGACATTCAATGACCATGTGCGAGATGCTGCTTAACGTCCCCGAAGCGGCCAGTTCGGGGATGCAATAGATCTCAGCCCCTTCGATGTCCATCTTCATGAGGTCAATCTTAGTTTTTATAAAGGAAGAGAGCGGGAAAGTGGGAACCTTCTGTCCTGCATTTTCGCCGGTTACCCGAGTTTCTAGAATGCTAGCGGAAAGAGCTCCAGGGGTAGTGCTGTGAAAAGTGATCTCTCCCCGGCTTTCTGAAAGTGCGACGTTGTGAATGGTGACGCCTTTAAGACCGTTTTGGGCGACATTCCATTGCAGAAGCTCAAAGGTACGAGGATCGGGTTCGAAGGCCACGATTTGCGAATCGGGATATCTCCATTTAAAGTAAATGACCGATACCCCAATGTTGCTTCCGCAATCAAAAATAACGGGAGAATCGGTCGGTGGCTCGAAGCGGTAGAGTCCGTTTACGAAAATCTCTTCGATGAGATACAAGAAACTTGAATATCGAAAAAAACGAAACTTAAATCCCAAGAAGGTCTCGGCCTTGGGCTCTGTTTTGGTAAGAGCATAGATTCTGCGTTTAACGACGATACGTGCGTAGGCAAGCCAAATGAGTAAGGAAGTTTTTCGAGGCTTTTGCCCTTGAAGTCGAAGTGCGGCACTAAAGATGTGGTAAAAATCATATAGCATTTTGTATTTGCATCCCATTCGACAGACATTGATCCACGGTCCATAAGATGAAATCTTTCGACGTACGATTAGGCGACGAAATCGCCGTAGTCGATAGCGGCGATTGCGGGAAGAGTTTTCGAAGTGCCTGTGTGCTAGTGCGGGAGGTTTGATTGCCCAAGAACGTCGGCAGCGGGAAAGCAAAACCATGCTTAGCTCTATCGGTTATAGTAGCCCCTAGATCGTGGCGATAGGCCTGTTTTAGAATTCTCTTTGTATGAAAGGCGTCAAATTTCATGTGAGTGGGAAGCGAAAACGCGAACTTGATAAGGGTCTTATCTAGAAAAGGTGCTCTGACTTCCAGGGCATGAGCCATGCTCATGCGATCTACTTTCGGCAAAAGATCATCGAAAAGATAGGTTTTGAAATTGTAATAGAGAATTTTCTCTCCGATGCTAATACCTTTGGTTTTTTCGTCCCAGTATTTCAACGATTCGAATACCGACGTCTCGGAATCTCCCAAGAAGCGCTTTAAATCATCTTCTGCAAAAAAGGAGTTCCATACGGCTAAGCGTTTCAACAGAGGAGAGTTAACGGCGCGTCTAAATCTTTGGAGTTTTCCTAGAAAGGATCTCGGGGCCGCATCCATCCAAAGAACCGGAGAGAGAGCCATTTGCCAAAGTGTTTTGAATCTTTCCGCGATTAGTGATGCTCCAAACCTTTGATATCCTCCGAAAAGCTCGTCTCCTCCATCGCCGGAGAGTACGACTTTGACATGTTGTGAGGTTTTTTCACAAAGAAGATAGGTCGGAATGGCGGAGCTATCTCCAAAGGGCTCGTCAAAGCGTCTCATAATGGCTGCCGCATCTATCGTGGAGGCATCTATCTGAAGGACTCGGTGATCAGAATGAATGAGTTTTGCTACATAGGCGGCGTATTTAGTCTCATCATAGAATGCGCTTTCGGCGTCGTGAGAAAACCCGGCCGAAAAGGTTTGCAGCCTGGCCGGGGTGAGAAGTTGAGCCGCCTCCCAACTGACCGCACTGGAGTCGACTCCTCCGCTGAGAAAGCTTCCGACAGGAACATCAGAAACTAAACGCCGGCGGACCGACTGGCTTAAGATCTCTCTCAGTGAGTCGGTTGCCTGTTCCGTGGACCAGTTGTGGCAAACCTGACCCAGCGGCACATCCCAGTACTGGCGAATTTCCTCGGGGCCGCGACGCAGATCTACTCTTTGAAAGTGTCCGGCCGGAATTTTATTAATGTTTCGATAGACCGTTCTTGGCCACGGCACATAACCGTAGATAAGAGACTCTTTGAGCCTCTCGGGGTCAGCAATCAAGCTGATGCCGGTAAAAGCGGTGAGCGCTTTAATCTCTGAAGCGAAAGCAAAGATCTTTCCATCCCAATAGGTGTAAATGGGCTTTTCTCCAGCGGGGTCCACAGCCAATAGGAGTCGGTCCTCCTTTTTGGAATAAAAAGCGAAAGCAAACATTCCTTCGATTTCGGTCAGAAAATCGGGGCCCGTCTTCGCTAACCCTTTTAAGAGCACTTCGGTATCGGATTCGCTGACGTATTCATTGTCGGGAAATTGGATTCTTAGTTCGTGAAAGTTATAAATTTCACCGTTGAAGGTGATGACATTCCCCGAAGCATCCCGCATCGGTTGGTGAGCGCGGGGGGAAAGGTCAAGAATGGCAAGCCTACGGTGAATAAATCCGACCGTATCATCATCGCTAATCCAAATCCCCGCATCGTCAGGGCCGCGATGGGCGAGCAATTGCTCGGCACGCGAAAGCTCCTTTTCAAGCTCTACGCGATGAAGAGGCGGGGAACTGACATATGCAATTCCGGCTATACCGCACATTAAAGTTACCTAAAAGTTACCTATGATCGGAGATCGCTAGTCCCAAGGCAGCTGCGGAAACGAGAAAAGTACCAATCGTGATATAGAGCGCAATCTTGTCCCTGGAATGGTTTTCTTCGACGACAATAATATCATCGGGTTGCAAGACTGGGTTATTTTTCTCTTGTGCCAGTGCGTTTCTTATCGAAAGTTGCCGAACCACACTGGAAGTGGACCCGCCCGTCGGCTTCGACGAGAGCGTGATATCTTCCGTTTCCGCGGAATCGACCGGCCCTCCCGCGAACGATATTGCCTCTAAGAAACGCGTTCCCAAGGGGATATAATGTACCCCTGGAAATTGGACCGCGCCCCATACGTTCGTTTTGATAAGAACATCGTTCTTTTTGGTGGAGTTAACAAAAACGCTGCCGCTTTTATAAGTCGGTTCGTCTTTGTTTACCGAAAAGGAGCCAGCGGTTTCTACCACCTCGGCTCTAACCACTGGTAAGAAGATTAACTGACTAATCACGATGCTAATGACGACGCTGTAAAGACGACCCATTCACACTCCCCATTTGCTGATAGTGCATTTCAGAAGTAAATCCCCCGCGAAAGTTTGGCTAGCCAAGAAAACTATAATCTCGCTGGCCGGTAACGACAACTCGGTAACGAGTTAATTTATAGTTTTCTCGTATGTTTCTCTGCGAAAGCGCCGTTTTTCGTGTTTACCTGAATCGCACTGTGACAGTTTAACTATCCGTCCCAGCCCGTCCAGGGTTTTTTAATGAGCGCCGCGTCTAAGTCAATTTTCGTCGACAAACGGACGTCAATGGAATTTAATTTACTTGCGAAATTCAATTCACATTTTTGGGTCGCTGCGTTTAATTCACCCAAATGCAGTTTTTAGCGCAGTTAAGGGATTGTAGACAAAGGTCTTAACCATTGAGCATGAAGCATTCCTCACGATCAATTGAAGATGTCTACTCGCTCTTGGTTTTAGACTCCTTTCCTGAATCTAGAGCGCAGCGAATTAAGATTTTGACCAAAGTCCTGGTTAAAGAGGGATTTCTTTTGGGCGACTGGGATGGCGTAACACGCGCCCTTAGGAGTTTCGGTTCGGTGCGCATTCCAGACGCTTTAATTCGAACCCTGATCAAGAACGGTGTCGCGTTGTCGCAAAATCGTTTCGAAGTCACAGGCGATCTCGATACGGTAGTAGTGATAAAAGACGTGCGTTGTCTGCGCTGGGCCATTGATCAAAAGCGTGCGGGTACCATACGTCGTCTAATCGTCGGGCCCTTTATCGCTACCATTCCCTCCGAGTACGATGAAATCTTGCTATCGCCTGAGATAGACGCTCTGCTATTTCTAAGCGAATGGCACAGGAGCCTATTTCATCGTCTAGCAGGGCGAGAAGTCCCCGAATCACATGTTTGGTTTGCGGGAGTCGATACGGAGTGGTGGCACCTTTCTACTATTCCCCGCGGCCAAAGAGATCAAGTCATCATCTACAAGAAGGCCGTTCCTTCCGACGTGTTTCGACTTTGCCAGAAACTTATCGAAAAACGCGGATTGAAAGCTAAGGTGGTGGAGTACGGCCATTATGCTCCGGAAGAGTTTCGAAAAGAGTTAGCGAAAAGCCAATTTGTTGTCTTTCTCTCTCAATCGGAGACTCAAGGGCTAGCCTCTTTCGAAGCGTGGAGCAGTGATGTTCCTACGATCCATTACGATCCGGGCGTCATGTCGTTCTTGGGACAACAGTTCCAGGGCGCCTCGAGTTGCGGATACCTTCATCCGGAAGTAGGGCGTCGGTTCGCGGGGCCCGATGATTTAAAGGAGCGTTTTGATGAATTCGCCGATCAAATGGCGAGTCTAAGCCCCAGGCGGCACGTGCTGGGTCGATATACGCTTCAACATTCGGCAAGCCATTTCTTGTCCATTGTGTCGAAAATTCAAAACCAACAGAGAATTCCGATGGCTGGGGGAAGCAATGCAGAAAAACTCAACGTTTGACAACATCATTGCCGATTTGCGCCAGGTCCCGCGATTATGGTTGGTGACTGGAGCGGCTGGATTTATCGGTTCACATTTGGTTGAGGAGTTACTTTTGTTAGGCCAAAGTGTTATCGGCCTTGATAACTTTTCGAATGGTACCCGGGCAAATCTCCAGGATATTGAGGCGCGAGTGGGGAGTCGGTGGCAAAATTTCGAATTCATCGAAGGGGACATCTGTGATGTCGCCGTCTGCCGCCAAGCGTGCGAAGGGGTTGAGGTGGTCTTGCACCATGCCGCTGTGGGCTCGGTTCCTCGATCGATCGCAACTCCGCTTAATACGAACCAAAGCAATGTCACCGGTTTTCTGACATTACTAGAGGCGGCCAAGAATGCCGCCGTAAAGCGCTTTGTCTATGCTTCGTCTAGTTCGGTTTACGGTGACAATACCGACCTTCCTAAAGTGGAAGCGAAAACAGGCCGCCCCCTTTCCCCCTATGCGGTGACGAAAGTAACCAACGAACTTTATGCGCACACTTTTGCCTCGCTTTTCGATATGCCGATTATCGGACTTAGATATTTTAACGTGTTTGGCCCGAGACAACTTCCCAACGGTCCTTACGCGGCCGTGATTCCGAAATGGATCTATAACCTTCTTAGCGGTAACGCCGCTCTCATCTACGGCGATGGAACGATGAGCCGAGACTTCTGCTACGTAAAAAATGTGGTGCAGGTCAATTTGCTTGCCGCCGTGAGCCGAGAGCCTAAAGCTTTGGATCGAGTCTTTAACGTTGCTTGCGGTGCGGGTACTTCACTCAACGAACTCTTCGGAAAAATTAAACAGATTTTAAACGAACGTCGGCCCGAGATGGCGATAGCGGAAGCGGTCTATATGAGCCCGCGAAAAGGAGAGATAAGCCATTCTTTAGCGGATATCACAGCGGCAAAGCAAGTGTTGTCCTATGAACCTCGCTATGACGTGTCTCGAGGGTTGGCCGAAACGTTAGCGTGGTATCTATCTCGCTGCGAAAAAAACTCTTCTGAAAGTTTGATTTCGGCTCCAATGGGGGAAAAAGGAAGCGTTCAGGATAAGGTTTAGATCGAACGCCATCTTACTATGTTGTGGCAACTTCATATCGGTGACCTGTGTTAGCGGCACTTAATACCGTGACTCCAAGGCAACTTCGATGCGCTATTGTCTTTAGAGAATCGCTACCGGAGTGGTCCAAAGGATTCGTGGAGGAGTTAAGCAAGGTCTGTGGCTCCACTAATCTAGTTATGCTTTCTTTACTGCAAAGTACTTCTAGCCAATCGGTAGAGGCTTTGCGGCTAGACTTCATTTTGAATTTGGACGCCGAAGTTCCCCTGGAATGGGCATCCTTTCTGCCCTACGGGATTTGGTCTTTGCGGTTTGGGCCTCGAAATCTGGCTACGAAAGATGCTTCAAGGTTTGGAATTGGCGAACTATGGAATCGAGCGACCCAGGAAGTGGCTCTGGTTTGTCATTCTCTCGACGGGAAACTTGAAATTTTAAAAAGAGGGAAGTTTCGATCCGTTCTTCACTCCCTCAGGCAGCACCGGGTATCCGTCCTGGCCCAATGCAGTGATTGGCCTGCCCGTTTAGCCCAACAGATTATCGACACAGGAAAGATTAAAATAGAGCGTAGTGTCTCTGGTGAAGGGCAAATAGGGGAAAGTTTATTGATGAAAGCGATGTTGTTCGCTTTGCTTCCTCTACGAAAAATTGCGCATGTGGCGAGAGCGATTCGAAGAGCATTTATTTTTCCTCAATGGAATATTGGTATGGCCACAGATACGCTGGAAGGGCTTCTGGAAGCAGGGCGGCCCTCCGGAGTGGATTGGCTGATGGATCTTAAGTGGCCCCTTTTCTATGCCGATCCTTTTATTACTAGCGAAAAGGGTGAGAAATTCGTCTTTGCGGAACGCTATGATTTTTGCAAACAAAAAGGTGCCATCGCCGTTTTGCCTTTGGACGGTGGGATTTACGATCACAAGCGAGATGTTGCTTTAGAATTTCCTTTCCACACCTCTTATCCTTGCCTCATTCGTGACAACGAAAGACTTTTCTGCGTACCAGAGACCCTGGCTCGTCGGGAAATCGCTATCTATCGCTGCGAAAAATTTCCTCGAGTATGGCAAAAGGTGGGAGTTGTCGCGGAAGGCGATAGATACGCCGATCCTACTATTTTTCGTTCCGGAGGGTTGTGGTGGGTGTTTGCCACCATTTTCGATGACTATTCCGAGGGCAACAGCCGTTTGCATGCCTGGTACTCGTCAAGGATGAGTGGTCCCTGGATTCCTCATTTGCTCAATCCTATCAAATGCGACGCCTCCAGCAGTCGATCGGCAGGAAATGTTTTTAACTATCAAGGACATCTTTTGCGACCGGCTCAGGATTGTTCAACGAGTTACGGTCAATCGATCGTGTTGCAAAGAATTAATAGACTAACACCCGAAGCCTTTAGCGAGGAGTTTTATCGGCGGATATCACCCAGCTCGGAGTATCCCGATGCTTGTCATCATTTGAGCATGCTCGAGGGGACTATTTTTATCGACGGAAGGCGAGATTTTCTCTCGCTTTCGGCTGGGATTTTTCGCTTTCGAAGAGAGATTCTAAAATGGAGTTCGGGGTGGGCGGGCAGGCCTGAAACTAAAATGCGTTCCTTGCCTGTGAGATTGGAGACCGCTTTTGTTTCTCGCCCGACTCTATAATTACTTATACTTTCAATCTTGGAATTGGGGTTTGTGGCTTCCTAGTGATCGTCGATTCTTGAGTCACCAGCTGCTTCCTCACTTTGGTCGTCTCGGATTGCCCTCGGTGCTTTTTGTGGGGGTTCGTCGCTATACCAGAGGTTACGGACAATACTTCAAACGCTCTCGATTTATCACGATCGATTGCGATCCTTCGATGGCAAAATTTGGTGGCGATCTTCATATCAATGGCGATATCCTAGATCTAGATAGCTTCCGAGAGGCATTTTTCCCTGACGGGTTGGATTTGGTTTTTTTGAACGGAGTTATCGGTTTTGGGCTTGATGCGCCGAGTGATATTCAAAACGCGTTTCGAGTTATCAGCCGACACCTTAAGACCGAGGGCCAACTAGTAGTAGGCACCAACCCTAGATTCATTTCCCAGTCCGCCCTTTTGGAGCTTACGTGTCTCAAAGAGTCTTTCAATCCCATTCCGTTGGTATCAATAGGAAAGCCCCAGGTCCGGTTCGATGCCCCGTATCAAAAGGAAGGGACCCACGAATATCTGTTACTAGCCAGACGATGACGCAGCTATTCGCGGCTTAGGCAAGCCAACGCTGTGAACGTCTGAATAATCACCTTAAGCGAGGATAATCCATGAAGCTTCGATCGTTTGTGTCCGCGATTGTGCTGGTCGGTTTTTTTTCACAACCTTTGTGGGCGGCAGTTCCCATGAAAGGATATCGCGTCATCCATGCGAGCCCCGACGAATTTGCTTCAGCGCTCTCCACGAGATTGGCTCGTTACCCCATGACCCGCCAACAACACTACGCTTCGAGACTAGATCGATTTTTTCGAATCCAATCGAAATTAATCGAGGGAAATACGGTGACGATGAATATAATGCCGGATTTGCCCTTGGTAGATCCTGCTTTCGGAGGGGCAAGGCTGGTTACGGTTAAAACGACTTTGGTGGATCGCAACGCCACTTCTTTCTTTTACGACGTAGAGCTCACGGCGGGCTTTACCGTTTTGGCGAAGCTCGAAGTCTCTCCCCACCCTTCGGGAAGTTTAATGACGTGTCAGATCGTAAAGAGTCCGGCATTGCTACCGGAGAGTCTTATTTTTAAGACCCTTTTTGCATTGGGGTTTATGGCTCAAGAGCCAGCGGGTGCCGAAAACTTATAAGAGAATGATTCGCTCGCGAAATTGTCTCACCTTTTTGGTGATATTGCGCGTATCGAAGACCACCTTGGAGTGGTTGACCACGAAGTCATAATCCACAGAGCTGTGATCGGTTAGAATCAACGTCACATCACTTGAAGAGAGCAGCTCCGCACTCATTTCGTGACCGTCCAAGGAAAAGCCGTCTTCGTGGATTTCGGTGACATAAGGGTCATGAAAACGAACCAATGCGCCGCGTTTTTTGAGAAGGTGAATAATACTGACCGCCGGAGATTCCCGGTAGTCGCCTACATCTTTCTTGTAGGAGACTCCAAGAACCGCGATCTTAGCCGCAGAAAGACTTTTGCCGGTGTGTTCCAGCACTCGGATGATCTTATCGATGACGAAATCAGGCATGGAACGATTCACTTCACCAGCGAGTGAAATAAAGCGGGTATTGAAATTTAGCTCCTTAGCTTTCCACTCCAAATAGTGTGGGTCGAGAGGAATGCAGTGCCCACCGACGCCGGGACCAGGATAGAACGGCATGATTCCGAACGGTTTGGTGAACGCCGCGTCTAAGACTTCCCAAACATTGAGATCCATCTTGTCGCAAAGCTGGGTCAACTCATTGACCAGAGCGATATTCACGGCTCGGAAGGTATTTTCAAAAACCTTTACGAGTTCGGCCGCTTTTGCACTGGAAACCGGAACTACATTGTCGATAGTGCTCGAATAGAAGCTGACAGCAACTTCGTGAGACTTAGGTCCGACTCCACCTACCACTTTAGTGGTGTTTTTCGTCGAAAATCTCTTGTTTCCCGGATCTACGCGCTCTGGCGAATGGGCGAGGAAAAAGTCCTTTTCGACCTTAAGCCCTGACTCTTGAAGAATGGGCAACATAATCTCTTCGGTCGTTCCCGGATAAGTGGTGGACTCAAGACTTATCAGCTGACCCGGGCGCATTCGTCGAGCAAGCTCCCGTGTGACTCTTTCGACATACTGAAGGTCAGGAGTTAGATTTTTCGTAAGGGGAGTAGGGACGGCAATAACAATGACATCTAAATCGGCAACACATTGGTAGTCGGTGGTTGCGCGGAAAATTCCGCTACCGACCAAAGCCTTCAGTTCCGCGTCGTGAACGTCGGGTATGAAGTTCTCCCCTCGGTTTATCTGGTCGACCCGTGAGAGGTTGTTATCCAGCCCGATGACGGAGTAGCCCATTTTGGCTTTCTCGACGGCAAAGGGTAGACCGACATAACCCATTCCGACGACACCCACCAGAGCGGAACGATCTAAAATCTTCGCCATTAATTCTTTGCGAAGATCTCGCCCCTCGGGGACGGCGTCTTTTGGAACTTCACTTGGTGAAATCTCACCAGGAAAAGGGCCGACATATTTGCGAGAATCCGGATTAGTTTCGAAGCGTGAGTTGCTTTGCATTTATTTTTGCGCTCAGAAATTTATGTTTGGATAACTGCAGTTTCGAATCGCCTGAATATATATTTTGAAAAAGATTGGTCTGGTACGCAAACGAATTTTTTTCAAACAGACAACATCGAGTAACTAATTATAAAAGGGATTGTCTTAGATAGAAAATAAATTAGCGACTATTTTTATCATAGTGCCTAAATATAATTGCCGCACTCGGCCAATAGCTAAGGTTTCCCGCTTGAGGATTCCAAATGGGATCTTTTTTTCGTGGTGCGGAATACGACGGCGACCTGTCTGAAGCAACTCTGAAGAGAATCTTGAAATTTTCCAAATATCGCACCTTTAATTTCTTTGTTGGTCAAGTTCCGCTTTTTAATTTCTCGTTTGTCGCTTATCTCGATTCCAGTTTTGGTTTTCTTAAACACTCGCGAAATTTTCATCCAGGGGGAGTCTAATTCGCATCCTCGCGGCAAGTGACCAATGAGTTGCGCCTGATCGATCTGGTAAGTAATGCGCACTATCTCATAGTTTCCCAAGTAATAGTCGGACACGCGATTGGATGGCTCCATTTCAAGTAGGCTTCTTAAGTCTCCACGCGGCATTTGGTAGGCGAGTCCGGCGGTAGTTTGCAAAGCCATGTTCTTAACGCCGACTTCGATCTTAAAGAACGTGTCTTTCACGATTCGACTGGAAAGATCGTAATTTTGGACTTTCGTCCATTTCACGTAGTTGTCCTCCGCGACCGCTTTGGCGAGCAAGTAATTAATACTTTCCGTCGACATTTCTCTGGTGAGTCCGGTAACCAAAGTGGCTCCGCGACCTTGGTAGCTCAAATCAGCACGAAGAATGGCATCTCCGTTAAGATCGAAGGCGAGATTTGAGATTCGAGAGAGTTCGGACTGATTTGCCGGGCTAATCGGAATTTCTTCCATGTGTGAATGAGAAGGAACTATCAAAAGAGCGGGGCGACCTTGAATATCGTCAAAGATTCCTTGGGCAAAACTTGCATAGTTCGTGGGATCCAGCCAACGAATTCCCTCTTTGGTCTCAACGGCCACGATGGCGTGGTTGAAGGCCGAATCCAACGCCAATTTCGGCAGCGGAGTCGGCTTCATTCCCCGTTCTACCCATGCCACCCAAGCGGTATGGCCAAGTTTACGAAGAATGGCTGCCGTGACAGATGCAAAGTCCTTGCAGTCGCCGAATTTGGTGGACGAGATGGTTTCCAGAGAGCGCGGAATATGTCCGCCGCGACGCGGACGCCAGTCACCTAGGTAGCGAACCTGATCGGCAAGCAATGAAGTGATCGTGTTTGCTTGGTCGGTCAGAGTTTTTTCTTTGCGAGCAGCTTCCAAGATAGTTTTGAAGGGGGCAGGCAAGTCGGCGTTCAAAACCGCTTCATATTCTTGGGTGACCGAATTTCCTAAAAGGGCATAGTCTTTGCTGCTGGATAGTACGACCCACGTCATGTCTGAGTGGTTAAGATAAGCGTCGGTTTCGTCTATAGGCTTGGTAAACAGCGGTTTTTTGAGCTTAATGACGATTACCTGTTCATCGCCGTCTTTGCGGTCTGAAATATCAAGAACCGCGTGCGGATCATTGGTCTCGATGAATAAGGGCAACTTTGAATGTATCTCGATTTCCGTATTTTGCTCGATGATATCGGTTCCGAAGAGAAACTCGCGCGAAAAGAAATCTTTGATAGGAACTTCGTTAAGGTCCTCTCGGTACTTCAAGTGGAGCCGCGATCCCACTTCCACTTTGGGGAAAGCGATGGATAACTGGCGCGTGTCGTCAAACCCCTCAGCGCTACTAGCGAGCGACTTGTCTTCAATGAAGTCCTTAGGAACGCTTTGACTGGAGCCGTCCTCGTGAATGGTTTCTGCCTCAAGATCGCTTATCTTGGACGTACGGGCGTTGTACTTAATGTTGCTTGTCCCCAGTTGGGATCGCCCTTCTTCATTGAGTATCTTAAGTTGGCTGTCTCGCTTGGCGGTCCAACTGCCATCGCTTCTTATCTCCATCTTGGCCTTATCGAACTCGGATATGGCCGGGCTATCTTTCTCAGTCGCCCATCGGGCCCAAGCGTTGACTGATACGAGGGGGATTATCACAAAAAGAACGAGATATGATTTCATCGCTGGTGATTGTACCAGATCTGAAGGAAGGGGAGCAAAACCCGTTCTCGGATTTTAGATGCAGCAAATATTCATACTTATACTGAATCTAAAATCCGCGTTAGCGGTTTTTCTTTAGCACGGCCCTTAAAAAAATAACGGGAACGTAATTATCTTTTTTTCTTGTCGGTAGTCTTGCTCAGCTCTTCGAGCATCGCGTGCAATTTGTGATGTAAGGACTGCAAGCGATCGAGGTTTTCACGAATTTGTGAAATGGCAGTCGTGCGATCTTTGGAATCTTGAGAAGGCGTTTCTGCGATCGGACGGACATTCGTGTCCTTATTAAAATTGATTACCGGCGCATCTTTAGTATGAATAGGAGCGTTGCTCTGAGGATCTATTTTGTCTCTCTCAGCGAGAATCTTCGCTAAATCGACGTACACGAATCCAAAACCCTGACTCTTATCTCGGCTAGCCATCTCCAACCTCCACAAACGACCACTTCAACCACTACAACTTTAGCCGCAACACCAACGCCAACCACCCACCGAAGTATAGGTTGAGCAACATCCATGCCACGGCAGCTTTTTAGAGGATTACGGCAAACCGAAGTTATTTTAGGAACATAACCCATCAAGCGGTATGGGCTTATCGATTCGGTGACAAAAATTGAAGGCTTTTTTCGGTCACGGTGACGTTATTGGTTTGTCCACATGCGTTAAAACATTGAGAATACAGTGAGTTAAAGGCTTTGGTCCCGATTGCCGAAGTAGCCATATGCAAGCCCAACTCAATAAGGATCAAATTGCGGTAAACGACCGTTGGTTGGTTCGCTTGAGTATACTGCTCGTCATGGGACTTATCGTGGCCATCTGCCATAAATCGCCCACAACGAGTTTCAACTCCGTGGGGCATTTGTCTTGTGATACGCCGGTGAAACAGCTACCCGCTCGATCGCTAAGGTGGATCGAATCCAAGAATTCGCAAATTTTCATCGGGGATCAGATCGTGACGGGCAAAGGACAGAAAGCGAGTCTCGCATTAGAAAAGGGACTGGTCACTTTAGGCTCTGACACAGCGATAGAAATCGCCAAAGATGAAGATGGTGCTCCCGAGATTGTGATTCACCGTGGCAATGCCGCCAGCGACGCCCACGTGAAAGTGGCTCGGGAAACCGAGCTAAATCCACTCTTTACTTCGAAGACCAGTCTCGCCATGCCAGGCTTTTGGACGCATTAATCGTCTTAACTCGCCGCGATGCAATGGCACTACGATTTCCCGCGCAGATCCTCATTCTCGCTAGGGTTTTTACCGAAAAGAGATCTGGAAACTCGAGCGATGGAAAAGAAAGAAAAAGACACAAAAAGTCACCAACTGCTAACGGGTAAAGACGATAGCAAGACCGAAACCCCGAGGCAGAAAGATTTACCCGAGAGGGATCTGAAAGACCAGATCGCTCTGGTGGGGGCGATCGTGTCGCTTGGTGTTGTCGCGTATCTTCTTTTTTTCGCCCCTTCACTCAATTGGATCCGAAACGGAACGAAAGTGGGCAACATCGAAGTCAAAGGGGTCGCGCGACGTCGCCACTCCGAAAGTCTCACCTGGTCCGATATTAAAGGGAACGAACAGGTCTACATGAAGGATGTGATCTACGTCCCCAAGGACACCACGGCCACTCTCATCCTGGACAACAAGAAAAAGGTCATCGTTCCCCCGGACACTATGTTTCAGGTGGATCAGAGCACGATGGAGGATTTGGAAATTATTCTCAAAGAAGCTCCAGCCGCTCCCATTATCCCCGTCTTTGCCAAGATTAAACGCGCAAGCAGTTACATCGAGGGTGTCGCCAATTTCGAACTTCGTTTGTCTGAGCTTAAGCAAAGAACGCTGGATCGAGTTTTTACTCCGGTGGACCTTGAGGCTGCTCGGCCAACCAAAGCGCCCGAGGAATTTGTTGCCAGCGATTTTTCGGATTTTTCGATCAGGCTCGTCCGACCCCCGCTTAACAAATACAACTTAGCCAAGAACCGCTGGATGCTTATGACTTGGACCAAGCTTCCCTTTAAAGACGTTTCTTACGTCCTGCAGGTCTCTCGGGATTCTGAGTTTAAGCAGGTGCTACACCATTCCAGCAAAACCAACCACCTTCTGATTCAATTCGACGAACCGCGTACTTACTACTGGCGAGTTCGTGGCAAAAAAGGCAACGCCGAAGTTGTTTCCGATTTAGGCCAGTTTACCATGACGGAAAAGGGCGGCTTAATGACTCAAGATGTCCCGCTTCGTTCTACAGGCCAGGACAGGTCGTTATCTAGCAATAACCCGGTGGAAATTGCTAGCGACGTTAAGTTCGCCCACATTATAAAAAGTTTAATCATGCCAGAACCGAAATGTCCGACAACGGACCTGGCTCGGGGAACCTACTTTTGTCGCGTGAAATCGTCCACGGGCTCGAAGGTGATTAAGTCGTATGTCTTTACGGTGAAATAATGATGCCAAGAATTTTTCATTTAATGTGCTCTCAAGGTCGAGCCCTTTTTAGGACCGGACTATTTCTTGTCATCGCTTTTAATGCCGTAAGCTTGGCAAAGGGCGACCATGATGACAATGGGGGAGGGCCTTCGCAAAAACCGATCGCAAGTCCTAGCAGTCGCGGGCGGCAGGGGGCGGGCGGCTGCTCCGTCGATCCTGAATCACTCGCGGACTTCGCTAACGGAGAGGCCTATGATTTTAGAGGCATGGTCTCTTATCTTAGCTCCCCGGCATGCGCCGAATCAGGACGAATCATTGCGCAAGTGGCGCTTCTAAAAGGAGTTCACTTTAGCAGTTCCGGTCCCATCAAGCTTGAGCCTTTTGCCAAGGGAATGTCCTACGAAGATTTGGCGAGCTGGAAAAAGATCGACAATTTGGTGCAGACTGAAATTCCCAATATGCTGCGAGACAGCCCCCTTAGCTCCAATGAAATGTTGCCTATCGTAGGGCAACTTGCCTTGTTAAGCCCGGATGCCGCACGTTATGCCATGGTAAATTTGATCGAGAAAGAGTTGTATGCCGCCGACCAATTGCTTTCGCAGGACAAAACCGACGCCCAAAGATCGTTAACCGCAAACTCTATCGCGCAGACGTTGGATCGCATGGGGGTAGAAGAAAGTGCCATTGCTTCCGAACTCGCTTCTCAGGTCGAAGACATGGCGCAGCTGGCATTGGCCGATAGTCTGGCCAAAATATTTCGCACCTTAGGAGTGGCAACGTTAGTTGATCCCGGGCTAGTCGCCTCTTTTAATCTTTCGGCGGGGGCTTTAAACCGCGGTGTTCAAAAGGCAAAGAACATCTATAGTGAGGGAAATCAGGACGAGTTATTAAAAGCCGTCTTTGCGGGCATCAAAGCGGCCATCGGTGGAAATGAAAGTCTGGAGCCTGGGGCGCTGGAACTTAACGAAGCGCTGGCCACACTTCTTAACGGAAAAGCACTTAACATTACTTCGTTGCAGAAAGTATGGGCCGAAGCCCTAAAAGTATTGGGAGCGACAACAACGCAAGCCGCCCTTGCCGATGCCGTAGCGCTTAGCCTTACCCCCGATGTCGTGTTTCTGTCTGACAGAGCGAGAAAACCCCTCGTCGACGCCGCGAAAAATTATCCGGTACTGGCCCTATCGTTACAAGCGCAGTTTCTAGCGTCTTTGCAACGTTCCGAAGAGGCGGTCAAAGCGGGGCAATCGACAAAGGCGCATTGGGAGCAGGTTCGTCGGAGGTTCTTCCAACCCCTGGCAACAGCGATGCTCGATCTGGGGCCTGATCGCATGGACCATCGGTGGCTTAGAGAGATTTGGACACACGGCTTTGTGACTGACGAAGATATTGAAAAACGTTTTCCGCGGTTCGTATTGGCCTATCTCGACAAGCAAAACCAGGCCATGAAATTGGCCCTGCGGAGTCCCGACCTCGAAGGGAATTTTACAGCCATGACACAATCATTCGCCGTGCTGTGGACGCTTTCCAGTGCTCAGATTCCTGCTCTTTCCGATTGGGCGAAGCGCTTTGATCAGACCAAATAGCAAGTGCCTTGGCCGCTTTCACTCCACGAGCGATCTACCCCCATCTACTTTCAAATCAAACCCGGTAATGTAGTCATTTCCGATTAGAAAAAGTACCGCTTGTAAAATATCCTCCGGAGATCCGATTCTCTTTAGTAACGTGCGTTCGGCCGAACGAGCTCTTTGTTGGGGGCTGTAGTTTTGGGGTAATAGAACGGGACCGGGACTAATGGAGTTAACTCTAATGTAGGGGGCCCATTCTTTAGCGAGGTTTCGGGTCATCATAATCAGTCCGGCCTTGGATGCCGCATAAGGGGTGTAGTTGCGAATGGGTTTGGAAGCATGCACATCAGCAATATTAAGAATGACCCCCCCCTTTGAACTCATCGATGAAGCTACCGCTACGGCAAAAAAGAATTGGCCGCGCAAATTGACGTTCATTAGGTCATCCCACTGAGGCTCTGTGCATTGAGCGGAAGGGGTCGGGTAAAAAACACTAGCTCCGTTAATTAGAATTTCGACAGGCCCTTTCTTATCAATGGCGAAATGGACCGATTTTTTGATGGCTTCGGTATCTCGCAAGTCGGCTTGAATGGCGGTGACAGGATTTGCTAAACGCTCTCCCAGTTGAACTAGCTCCTGTATCCCTTCTTGGGAATGGTGGTAGTGGGCAGAGAGTCTAGCCCCTTTTTTGAGCAGTGCCTCAGCGATATGTCTCCCGATTCGCTTGGCGGCTCCTGTAATTAGGACATGTTTTGCGGCTAATTCCATATGCGGACTTCTTCTACCCTTTTTAACGTCCTCATGCCACATTCCGGAAATGGCCTTTCACCATCAGATAGAAGCGATCCTAACGGACCTCAGGGCCCAAGGCCTTTACCGAGAACTGGCCCCCTCCGAAGGGATTTCTTTTATTCATAATGACTATTTGGCGCTCTCCGGCCACCCTGAGATCATCGAAGCGGGAATTTGGGCGCTTAAGGTCTTTGGCTCGGGAAGCCGAGGTTCTCGTCTATTAGGTGGCCAAAGCCGGGTTTTCGAACAGGTCGAAGAGGCGATAAGTGACTTTTTTGGAAGCCCCGCCGCACTTTTTTTCTCATCGGGCTTTTTGGCGAATTCGAGTCTTGTCCAGACACTGGCCCCCCTTTCACAGGTCATTCTCTCTGACGAAAAAAACCATGCAAGTCTCATCGACCCCATTCGGCTTAGTGCGGTCCCCTACGAAGTCATTCCTCACGGCAAGTGGCGGCAATTCGTTTCGAATTCCCACCAACGGCAACTCGTAATCAGCGAATCGCTTTTTAGCATGGACGGGGATGTGATGGATAGCGAGGGTCTTTTTGCCGTGGGGCGCGATAACGAGACCTTTTGGATCTTTGACGAAGCGCACGCGGCGGGGGTCTTTTCGCAGACCGGTAGAGGGCTTTTAGAGGGAACCCCGCTCGATTGGAATCAGGTTGCCGTCACGGTAACGTTTGGAAAAGCCTTCGGCGTAGCGGGTGCCGCCGTTCTTTGTTCGAAGGCCGTGAAAGAGTTACTGATCAATCGGGGGCGCTCTTTTATTTACACGACAGCTCCTTCTCCCGCGGTTCCGGCAATGGTTACTGCCGCTCTAAAGGTAGCTAGCCAAGCAACCGCACAGCGCAAAGAGTTATGGGAGCGAGCCGTTACCGTTAGAAAGATCTTAGCCCCCTGCGGCCAGCTAGTTAAACCTAAGGGCGACTCCATCTGGAATGAGCGTTCCCCTATCATTGCGTTTCTCATTCCGGGTGAGGATAACGCTTTAAGATTTTGTAAAAATATGCGAAAGTCCGGCATTGAGCTTAGAGCGATCCGGTATCCCACGATACCTCGCGGCCAAGAACGAATACGCATCTCTTTGAGTCTTCATATTAGTCGTGAGAATACGGAAGCCATGGCTCAAGAACTCTTAAGGCAATGGACGATATCATGAACGGCGTTTTCGTAATTGGAACTGACACCGGAGTAGGCAAAACGGTAATCTGTGCGGGACTTCTTAAACTTCTGCACACTCCCAAGAAGGCCGTCTACTGGAAGCCAGTTCAGACTGGCACGATAGTGGGCGATGATACCAAGGCCGTCCGTGCGTTTTCTACTCTTCCTGCCGATGCTTGCTGGGAACCTTGTTATCGATTTCCGGAGCCACTTTCTCCTCATATGGCGGCCCAGAAGTGGGGAAAAACGGTAGAGCCTCAACTCCTTAAGAAAGCCTTTTCGGAAATCGTCGAGAAAAAGCATTTTGCAATCGTTGAGGGTGCGGGCGGAATTTTGGTCCCTCTTAACGAAGAGTATCTTCAGATACGTCTTGTCAAAGATCTGGGACTTCCGGTCTTGTTAGTCAGTGAAGATCGAGTGGGAGCTATCAATCAGACTTTACTGACCTTGAATGCGCTTAGAACGGAAAACATTCCCACTCTGGGCGTCATCCTTACGAAAGCCCGCAAAACTTTGGGAAATGCTCAAGCCATCGCCCAATTTGGAAAGGTGGAGATCCTAGCCGAGTTCGATCCCACGGAAGACTCGCGCATGATCGTGGCCCAAGTGTCCGCGAACGATAGACTTCGTCAGCTGTTCGATATTCAAACACTGCCTAGTTAATGAGCCAGGGAAGTGAGCCAGCGAAGTGAGCAAGGGAAGTAAGAAACAGACCTTTTCCGATAATTCTGTCTGGCACCCGTTTACCAGCTATCCGCTTACGACCCCTCCGGCTCAGATCGTGCGCGCCGAAGGAGCCTTTGTGTATGACGAAGGGGGAAAGCGGCTTTACGATGCTACCAGTAGTTGGTGGTGCAATATTCACGGCCATTGCCACCCCCGGTTAGTAGAAGCGCTCTGCAAACAGGCGCGAATTCTCGATCAGGTTATGTTTGCGCCGCACGGACATCCGGTGGCACTCGAACTGGCGTCTGGATTGCTTGAGGTATTGGGAGAACCCTTTGAGCGAGTTTTTTTTTCTGACGACGGATCCACAGCGGTTGAAGCGGCCCTCAAAATGGCGATTCAGTTCTGGCAGCTGAAAGGAAAACCTGAAAAGTCTCGTTTTTTGTCGATGGAAAGAGCGTACCACGGCGATACCATGGGAGCCGTTTCGGTAAGTCACTTATCTCAGTTTCATTCCGCCTTTGAAGGGATACGAATTCCAGTGGTTCGTGCCACCGCCCCTTACTGCTATCGCTGTCCGTTAAATCTGACATACCCCTCTTGTCAGGTCCGCTGTTTGGACGAGACTCTAAAAACCATCGAAAAAGAGGCCTCTACCCTTGCCGCTGTGATCGTTGAGCCTTTGATCCTGGGGGCAGGGGGAATGGTTGCTTATCCGAAGGAATACTTGGAAAAGTTGGTGGCGGCGTGCGAAGCCAACGATATTTTGGTTATCTACGACGAAGTGTTTACCGGATTCGGGCGTACGGGAACGATGTTTGCGATGGAGCAACTGAGTCGGCGGCCGGATATCGTCTGTCTCTCCAAAGGGCTCACCAGCGGCATGATGCCCTTAGCGGTTACGGTAGTGACTTCAAGAGTCTTTGACGCTTTTAGCGGAGGGATTGAGAAAACCTTCTATCATGGCCACACCTTTACCGCTAACGCTCTGTCGTGTGCGATCGCCGTAGAGAGTCTAAGAATTTTTGAATCCGAGGGAGTTTTAGAGAGAAACAAAAAGCTTACCGCCGTGATGAGACGGTGGACCCCTCGTTTTACGGATCTTGAACAGGTGGGTGATGTTCGCCATCTTGGCATGGTATGGGCCTTGGAAGTGGTCAAAGACAAAGTAACCAAGGAGTGCTACAGCCCTGCCAATGGGCCGGGGTGGAAGATAGCCAAAAGGCTTTGGAACGAAGGATTTTGGATACGCCCCTTAAATCAGGTGCTCTATGTCATTCCTCCGTACTGCACCACGGAAACCGACTTGCAGGACTTCTTTACGGTGCTATATTCTGCGCTACAGAACGAACCTTTATGATGAGAGTTACCCCACAACCTGATCCCAGAGGACATTTGAGCACACCATCCAGAACACAGCTCGAACGTACGGAGCTCGGGGAAGGGGCCCAGCCATGGGATCAAACCCTGCGGCACTTGGTCTGCGATCCTTGGCTAGAATGTCAGTGGATAGATTTGCTGAGTCAGCTCGAATATGTGGGTTTTCGAAAAATTGCCAAAGCGGTCGCTTTTGAGAATGTCTCTTTGTCAGTGCTTCAGCATGCGGCCGAAGAGGCTTCCCACGCCCATCTGCTAAAGCAGCTCGCCGTGAAGTTGGGAGGTGCCCAGACGAGTTGGAAAGAGTCGGTGATGGGGCGAATCGGATGGCACTATTTTAGCGAGCTAGATCGGCTGGCGTCGCAAGAGGTTCAGGCGACCCATTGCTATCCCATAGTGAGTTGGGTGGTGGAGCAACGGGTGATGCAGGTCTATCCCCGCTATTTAGCGCTTACTCAAAACGATCATGTCAAACGGACACTGCGGCGGATTCTGGCGCAGGAAGAGCGGCACGGGAAAGATTTCGAAGAGAACCCGGTGGTGAGTGGCCAGAAGCAACGGTTACTATCCATTGAACTTCCTTTGTGGGAACGCTTCTGTGAAGAATTGGGGCGCTTGTGCCAGTCTTCCAAGACCGACTAAGAATATACGCCGACAGGTTTAGACGTTCTGAAATACCGATACGAGCTGCTGCCCTTGCCTACCATACGATGCTGGCCATTGTTCCTTTGCTAGGACTTTTCTTTTGGTATCTTCACGGCATCGGCGTTACCGAACGGTGGCTTGAGCTTAGCAAACAATACATTTTAGGAAATCTAAATGTCTCGTCTTCGGCAAGCTTTCTCCATCAATTTGACGTTCTGACCTCTCAGATTGAAGGCAGTAGCTGGGGGTGGATTGGTCTTTTGGTTTTACTCTATACCGTAGCAAGTCTAATCGTTCGTTTTGGACAGAGCTTAGATATGATTCTGGGAACGGCGATTGAGATTCCAACGACGCATTGGAACATGTTCAAGCTCACCCTACGCCGGCTTGTCGTCATGTTGGGCTTGCCGATTGCGTTGACACTTTCTCTCGTCGTCAGTCAATGGATCCGAAGGGACTCTTGGTTGCGCTATGTTTTTGATTTGGGCACGGTGGGATCCTATTTTGCGCTTCTTATCCCTCTTACGGTGGATGTGATGGTATTCTTTTTGGTCTACCATTTCATTCCGCGAAATCCGGTCCCGTGGAAAGAGGCTCTCAGGGCCGCCGTTGTGGTGGGGCCAGTTTCTGAAATCGTGCGGTTCTTGTTCGGCCTTTACAATAGCTATGCGGTTAATGTTCACAAGATTTATGGAGTACTCTCCGTCATCCCCATGTTTATTTTATGGCTTCAGATCGCTTGGATGGTAATTCTTTCGGGGGCTCTTCTTATCCGATTTCGCGCGGTGAGAACGGTTGCGAACTAGAAGTCTTTTAGCCTTAGTCTAGGCTCTTGTTTTTCTAAGCGGTCAAGCTTTCGCTGAAAGTTATGATTTGTCGACGGACTCGGGGCCTGAAGGACGTGCTTGTCCAGGACCCCAAGGATATGCAGGGCATTCGGTAAGGCCAAATACGGATGTGAGCTCTCGCGTGAGCTTGGACGTCAGGGGCATTTTCGGGTTCTTTCCGAATGACGTTTGCGGTCGAGAACACCGTTGAGGGAAACCCAGAGGTAGGGTGCGGCGGCGGCATGGAACGGTGCTAACCCACTCTTGCGCATCCCCACGCCAAAGGGCCGTAAACCCCCAAACCCAAAAAAAGAAAACCAATTTATCCGCCGCGCGACGGCAAAAAAATAATCCCGGTCCGAGATCCGAAAATAAAGAGAAAAAAAACGAAAGCGCCAGCGACAGAACAATCTTCTCACTCCTCCGTCTTCATAACGGCCTCGCACAAAAGAAAGCAGGGACTCCTAGGAAGGCCCGTCTCAAATTACAGAACGAGGTCCATGCACTAGTCATCACCCAAGCACCAGCGTCGGAAGGTAAAACTTTTCCTGAGCGGAGCGACGGCACAGGTTAGACGTTCTTGAATAAACAACTCTTGCGCACCCCAACGCCAAAGGGACCGTAAGCCCCCAAACCCAAAAATCCGAGAAGAAAGAGAAAAAAAACAGGATGCGTTGGATAAATTATGATTGACACGATTCAGCAAAGAATCGGGTTATGGGAGTCATGACTTGTCCGCTGGTAAATAAACCACGCTCCTCTTCGTTTCCTTCGACGCTACGAGATTGTTTTTTGGGTAATCACCTGGGCTCCTCACATGATTCGAATCATGTTGCAGTGACGTAAATACCGCAAAAAAAGTCACTCCAAAAACCCGTGGTAGAAATAGAACAACACGGAGGTTTGTAGGTGGAGACAAGATTTCATAGCGCTTTCTTTAAACAATAGTGAATTAGTGAGCCGATTCCGTAGGTCAGTAAAAGCCGAAAGAAAGATTCAAGCGCAGGTATTAGCGTACCTAGCCGTAATAGAGCAGCGAAAGATTTTTGCGGTAGAAGGGTATTCTTCTTTGGGTGGGTTTTTAGTGAAGGAGATGGGATATTCAGAGCCGACCGCTCTGAAGCGCATTCAAGTCGCAAGGTGTGCCATTAAGTACCCTAGGATTTATTGGTATCTTGAGAATAACAAAACTTCGATAACCGCACTCTCCGTGCTAGCTCCGCATTTAAATCAAAGTAATAACCAGAGGTTTTTAGAAGAGTGTTCGGGAAAGTCGGTCAGTAAAATCAAAGAAATCATTGTGAAGTATTATCCCAAGGCTGCGGTAGAAGACAGTGTTCATAGCCGTATCTCGCCTATCAATATCGACCAGGTGAACATTACGTTTAGTGCGTCCAAAGCCTTTGCTGAGAAAGTAGAAAAAGCTAAGGCTATCCTCTCTCACAAGCACCCCAAGGCCAGACTAGAAGACATCTTCAATGACGCGCTGGATGCGCTTCTTCAAAAACATGCTCCCAAAAAAGCTAGACACACAAAGCAAACCTCTTCTTCACCACAGAGCCGCCATCTTCCCCAGGCAATCAAAAACGAGGTCAAAGAAAAATACGAGGGGTGCTGTTACGTGTCGCCCTCAGGGGTTTGGTGTGGGGAAAAACGCTTTCCCGAGACTGACCACATCATTCCCTGGGCTATGGGAGGTAAACATGAATCGAGGAATGTGAGGTGGCTGTGTAGTACGCATAATCAGCTGGAGGCGGATAAGTTTTTTGGGAAAGCTTGGATGGACCAATGCCGGGGGAAGAACAGACCGGAACAAGGTCAGTTGCTTAACTAACCATCCACTTTACGAGGGGAAGCGACTTCCGCTTCCCTGTCACCACAGGCCTTTCAGAGGGTATTAACCGCGCCATCAAGGGCCTTAAATGGCAGGCCTATGGCTACAAAGACATGGAGTACTTCAAACGTAAAATTCTCCAAAAGGTGGGCTACCTAAACTATCGGTATTGTTTAATCGCAAACTTTTAAGAGAAAGAGGGGCATTTTCGGCAAACTTCTGATCATCCCGCAATCCTACTAGCCGCATTCCCCAAGTCTAATCCCCTTCCTTAGCCTGTACGCTAAAGGCACCAAATTTGCTCTTGCTAGCATACATAGCTGCGGAGGATGTATGCGGAAGTTGATACCTGTCTTTCTTCTCTTTTTTTCCACTCCCATTTGTGCGGATCAAGTGACCATTAGCCCCGGAGTCGTCTGCGATAATATAGCCCCTTTGTTTCTGATGCGAGACAGAGCCCCCCAGGGTTGTGGCAATACCATGTTTTGGACAGCTCCTTTAAGTTGCTATTCGTCAGCGACTGGCCAGTACTTGGGCGGAAGTGTCGTCACCTGCCGTGCTGAAGGGCCTTCGCTCATGAAACCCGACATGCAAGCTTGTGTTGATGACGATAGACAGGAATTTTTGAGCGATAACGAAGCTTATAAATGGCGAGATTCCCAGTCTCCACCGTCAACACCAACGCCGGTAGTCAGGGAGAATTTTCAATCTCCCTCCAACGGAAGCTGCCCCACGGGTTACGACCTAGTCTGCGACACCAACTGTGCTTCGAGACTTCATGGACCCGAATGCGTTCCCGAAGGTGTTAACGTCATTCTTAATTCGCATGGTCCTTCGTGAGGGAGACAGTGATGAAGCGCGCGGTACGAATTTTATGTTTGATGGTCGTGGTCTTTAGTCTGGTAGCTTCTGGGAGTGTGGTTCTTAATCTTGAAGGAACCATTGTTGCTCTCGACGAGAATTCCGTTACCTTGCAAAATAAGGTCACGATGATGAAAGTTCCTCGAAGTTCGATCGAGTCCAAAAACTTACGCCCCGGCCAAACCGTGACAGCACTCGTGGATATTCACAGCAATGTCCAAACCTGGGCTGTGCCACCAAAGAAAAGTTCTAAGCACAAATAGAGGGTTTCGTTTGGGCACGGTGGACTCGATGTAACGGATACCTTTAGTCCCTGATGCCTACCCCTTCTACAACTGATAGCCGCTAGCCTACTAATTTTGTCACCGCATTGGCGTAATATCTGACTGAATTCTGGTCGGATACGAGGCGTGTTCAGGGATCGCTAGTAAGTAACTTGAAATGCCAAGATAAATAGGGTTTCGCTAAGTGCCCTTCCTGGGCGCGAGTTGGAGCGCATTTACCCTCGAAATGGCATCCCCGTTGCTCCTTGGCTGTCTTGGGGAGCTTTGTGCAGCGAGGCTTGGGATGTGGTTTCGTTCGAGTGGTGCGTGTGATGGAGAGAAAAAAAGTTTTTGTTAATTTGTTTCTTCTTTCCCTGGTCGTGGGGACGGTAGGCTTTGGACTTTATTTTAAACACTACTTTGTGGTGAGTGCCTTTCTGGCGTGGCTATGCCTGGAATATCTAACCGTGAAGTTAGGATTGAGCTGGAGCTGGTTTTCTCGCAGCCAAGTCAGAGTACATTCGTTGGCGGGTATCTTAGACCTGTACGGAAAGTACGACACCGTCTCCGAACATACTTTAGAAAGTCAAATTGCCGAACTTCGCCGGGAGAACACGCTCACGAGTTTCGAACTGAGATGGCTAGAGCGTTTGAAAGATCTCATCGTACTTCGAAGTCTCATCTATGGTGCTCCCGTATCGGGAAAAAGAGCATTAAGGCGAGCGCTTGCTTTTGCTCTTCGAGAATCCGAAGCTCCGGCGGCGAAAGTGGATTTAGGTAAGGTTTCAGTCGCAGATATCACGGAAGCCTCTCTTTTTGTGGGAGACCTCTATTGGAAACTCTATGAAGTCGCCGTGGGTGAATACCCCGACCTAAGCGATCAGGCTCGGCACCTCTTCGAGCGAATCTTTCGAAAAGAGTTTGATACGGTGACTGCCCGAGCAGTCCTCGAAGGGCTCACCGACACCATGCAAAGAGATTTTGGAGTCCCTTTTCTGATCGTGAATCTTCTTAATACGGGAAATATGGATGCCGCCCGGACAATCTCCCAAAGCTTATTAACGGAAGAGACGGAGTTGGACGAAGAGCTTTGTTCTACCCTTTATTGGATGAGCGAGGTCAAATGGTTCGTGGGCCAGGATGAAGGGATCTTAAACGATTTCGAATCTACGATTCGTTATCTGTACCATCTTTGTTTTTCTAATCCCGAACGGGCGGGATTTCTGGAAGTAGATAGCCAGTTTTTTGCTCAATTTGAAGTAGTCAGCGAATTGGCTCAGGAGGGGTTTCTTTTTAAGGAACTTCTCGTTGAAAAGGTCCTGGCTCTATGGAAAGATCAAGAAGGCTATTACGATTCGGTTTTTCAAGGGGTGATGGAGACGCTAACTCGGGTGAAGAGTAAAATTTACGATGAGAGAGATGCCTGGGAGCTTTACTGGAAGCGAGAGAGCGAGGGGTTTTCCCGAGATTATCTCTACGTCATCGAAGGGAATCTTTCCTACGCCCAAGGGCATATCAATGAGGCCAAAGCGTGTTACGAAAAAGCCATTAAGATTAATCCTAAACTGCGCTCGGCGGCATTAAATCTAGTCTTCTGTCATGCCAAGGCCGGTACTCCCCAGAGCCACGACCACGTCGTGGAACGATTACTCCAACGCACCGAACTTTTGCCGGCAAGTCTTTATGTGGCGGGTGATTCCTATCTGCTGCGAGGGGATACGCGCAAGGCCGATCTCTATTACAACATTCTGCGCAAGCAGCAGGGGTGGGCGCTGAAAGTAGATTATTACATCAGTATGTTCTGCTTTGAGAACTCCCTATTCTCCTTGGCGCTTAAGCACGCGGAACGGGCGCATGAACTTAATCGTCACGATAGTGCCATTAGCTACCACTTAAGTCTTTGCTTCAACGCGGTGGGTGAAAAAGATCGGGCCCTGGCTTTGGTGAAAGGCATTGATGCGGCTCCGCAACCTCAATGGCTCAATTACTACCGTTTCACGCTCGAACGTGATTCCGGTCGACATATAGAGGCTTCGGAGACTTTGCTTCAGATTCCGCAGGACTACTTTCAAGATCCAGAAGAATTAGAAGCGGCCTTGGATTTTGCCAAACACCGCAAAGACCTGGTCTTGCTTCGCCACCTACGGCGCAAGGCTTAATCACAACTACGCAAGCAGAACTTGCAGAGCCCCTGATTTCAAGATAAGAAAAGTATCTTGTCCTACTTTTCAGGGGGTTTTTAAATGGGCTCTGCAACCTATCAAGGCGCCAAGAATGGCTCCAGCGGCAGTACCAAAACTAAGTATGATGCGATCATCGTAGGCGGCGGCCATAATGGCCTCGTCACAGCAGCGTATCTGCAGAAGGCGGGCCTTTCGACCCTTGTGCTGGAACGCCGGCATATTGTGGGAGGAGCATGCGTTACGGAAGAGGCCTTCCCGGGATATCGGGTCTCCACCACAAGTTACGTTTGTAGCTTGCTTAGACCCGAAATTATTAAAGACCTTGAGCTTAAGAAGTTTGGTTACGAGATCATAGAGCGAAACCCGTCTTCGTTTTCGCCCTATCCTGGAAATAAATATTTAATGTTCTGGCGAGATCAGAAAAAGACTTGTGAAGAGATCGCCAAGTTCTCCAAGAAAGATGCCGAGCGCTATCCTCTCTTTGAGCGTAAGTTAGAAGAGCTGTCGCAATTTGTTCAGCCTCTGCTCATGAGCGTTCCTCCAGACCCCACTAGCATGAGTCCCCGAAATATTTTGGGCTCACTTAAGCTTCTGATGAGGCTTAAAGGGATCGGAAGCGACATGTACGAGCAGCTTCGGGTCTTTTCCATGAGTGTCGCCGACTACTTGGATTTGTGGTTTGAATCCGAAGAGCTGAAAGTTCGTATGGCCACCGACGGAGTGATTGGCGCTTGGGCGGGACCTTATAGCCCAGGCACGGCTTATGTTCTTTTCCACCATGTGATGGGGGAGACTGAAGGCAAACCCGGCGTGTGGGGCTATGTCAAAGGAGGCATGGGGACCGTCACGCAGGCGATTGCCAAGTCGTTGCAAGGACACGGCGGTCATATTCTGACCAATGCCGAAGTGGATAAGATTATCCTAAAAGAGGGAACCGCTACGGGTGTTGCTCTCAAAGATGGTCGTGAATTTTATGCCAAGCGGGTCATTTCCAACTTAGATCCGCACCGCACCTTTTTAGGAATGGTCGGAGAGAAGAATCTGGAATCGGATTTTGTCGATGGGATCAAAGGCATTCGGATGCGAAGCGGGGTCATTAAGATCAACGTCGCTCTTAACGGGCTTCCCAGCTTTACGGCACTTCCGGGGACCGAAGCGGGTCCGCAGCATCGAGGCACCATTCATATCGCTCCCACGATGGCCTACATGGAAGATGCCTTCGAAGATGCTAAACACGGAAAGCCTTCCCACAATCCGGTTATCGAGATGACTATTCCCAGTGTGTGCGATCCCAGTGTGGCGCCTCCCGGAAAACATCTGATGTCCATGTTCATTCAGTATGCGCCTTACGATCGTAAGGACGGCAAACAGTGGAATGACGAATCCAATCGAGAATTCGCAAAACGAGTGTTTTCAATCGTAGGCGAATATGCGCCGAACTTCGAATCCTTGGTGGACGATTTTCAGGTGTTAAGCCCCGTGGATCTAGAACGCGAATTTGGGCTGACCGGCGGAAACATCTTCCACGGTGAAATGACTCTGGATCAGATGTTCTTTATGCGTCCGATGCCGAAGTACGCTAACTTCCGCACTCCCATCAATAATTTCTACATGTGCGGCTCGGGTTGCCACCCGGGCGGCGGAGTTATGGGAGCTCCTGGATATATTTCGGCGAAGATAGTATTGCAGGGAATGAAGTTTCCCAGAATGTTTCAGTAGCGATTAGGCGACTTCCGCTTCGTCGGGAGTAGGGTCAGTTTGAGGGGACGGGACTTCCACCGTCCCTTTCTTTTTCCACTGAGATAAGTTCGGAAAATTAAAAATAATGGCCCAAAGGACCAGAAAAATCACAGTGCCTGCCAATTCCCGGGTGAACATATTTTTCCAAAAGCTGGTGGATCGCAACAGTGCCATGACCTGATTGCTGGAGGAATCCAGCTCGTAAGTTCCGAACATGGAAAAAGGGAGATGGTAAGATCTTGAGGAGAACGGCCAAAAAAGAGGAATTCCCGCACGCAAATGGGTCATTGGATCTCTATCTCCCAGACTATCGAGAAAAAGATGGCTAAAGACCAGAGCGGTCGCTATTAACCACGCTTTTTTCTTTGCCACAGAGGGGGCAGCCCATTTGCGAATGATGAGCCCGCCAACTAGCGTGAATCCTATAGCGGCGAAAAGGTTGTGTCCCAAACTTCGATGCAAAAGCCTCATGTTATGAGGAGGGATTGCCAAAGAAACAAAAATATCCAAATCAGGGAAGTTCGCCAGTACCACTGAGGCCGCAAGCAGGCGGTGCCATTCTTTCTTTCCGATATCTCCCAGGGATTTCTTGGCTATGGCAAGGCACGACGAGGGCAGCACAGAATGAACAAAAGGGCTTGGCATAAAAAAGGTCTCAAAACCAAAGTTAATTATGAGTAGAACCGCTTGAAGCGGGATGCCTAACCCTTCCGGCAACACTTCTGCCGGTAGAGCCATGCACGATAGACTGATCGGAAAGGCTGATGAGATCTTGAATGGCGGTGAGTCGATCGTGCGCCGCGTCAAGGTACTTTGACCTCAATCCGTCAAATGTGCTGAGGAGCGCCTCTTTTTGGGGGTAGATCTCGTCTAAAATATTCTTTTTTAGATCATCTTCTATAGCGCCAATCTGATGGTGGAATTCCGAGTGTAGCGACGAAGCGATGTGTTCACCCAAGTCACTGGCGGCTAGGAATTTCAAATGATCGAAAGGCCCAGAAGCGGAACTGCGCAAATCCCACGTATCGAGGCCAGAGACACTGCTGTCTATGACCTCTTCAATCCGCTTAAAGCGAGAAACCGTGGTATAGGAAGCTTCAGAAAAATGAATTCCTAAATTGGCGACAAGCGAATTGTCTTCGAAATTAACTTTGGCGCTGATACGCCCCTTAGCTTTCGCAAGATGAAGAGAGACATCTCCTCCGTCGTTGATGGGATAATTTACGAACGGGAAGGTGTCGGCACTGACTAAGAGCTCCTCTTTAGAGACACTTCCCGTGTGATCGATTTCTCCACTCACTTTAACCCCTTCGATGCCACGATCGGGAAATTCCGCTGCTATTTGAAACTTGGTGGGAGCCCCGTAAATGGGGGGATCTGAGGTGAGCCCTTCAATCAACCCCTCTACTTTTCCCTGGCTGGGATCTTGGCTCTGTATCTCTGATTTCACGGAAGCGTGGTAAAGCAAAAAGGCCGGGTAAGCAGCCATCTTTCCAAAGTGCACGGTAACCCCTCGGGCGCGTTCTTGTAACACTAGCGAGTTGTCTCGGGAACCCTTGGGCATCCTGCGGCGAGAGAGGTCGACCCAATAGGTAAGCCTCTCCAGATAGGTCAAGAGTGTCGATCCTAGTAGCATTGGGGTTAAATCCGCGAAATCGAGTCTGGGAAGTTTCAAACGTTTCTCTAGCGTCGCGACGTCTTTGTCGATGAGAGGATTGATCGCGCCGAAATCGGCTTCGACACTCTTCGCTTGCTCGTTCATATGGCCCCAAGCTTGAGTGGCCGAGATCTTTTGCCCTTCAAGAGAAGTCTTAATTTGTATCAACTCACTCAAACCTTCAGAGCCAGCGGGAGATCTCCCTGCGAGAAGCGCAATTTTGTCGTGCGCTTGGATAATTTGGGGAAGGGGCGGTAGCTTTTGCACCCCTTGTTCCCATGAAGCCTCGACGAGATCTAGATTCTGTTTAATTTCGTGCACTTTTTTCTGCGACTCAAGCTGGGCAAGGCTGTTTTCCACTCGGCTTGAAATATCGAATCCAGTCAGAAGCTGTCCTAAATTTCTGAGCGGATTCTCCCCCATGTCGTTGCGAAGCTCGGTATAAAATCCCGAAGCGACACGCTCAATAAGGCCTTGGCGTCCCGTTAGTTCTTGTTCCGTAATGCTACCCGAGACATTTCTCTCTATGTCATAATGAACCCCAGTTATCGCCATATCGTCGATAATTAGCTTTTTGCGAAATAAGGGTTCCACCCGAAACTTGATTCGAATCCGATCGATCTTAAAGAGATCTCTGGAGGGATCTTGTTGATTAGCGACTCTAAAGTCCGACAGCTCCATCTCACCCCGAAAAAAGCGGGATTTGAGCGACCCAATCTCTACTTGGGCTTGGTTAAGGCTGCTTCCAATATTTTCGATTTTAGATTTGAGATGGTAATCGAAGAGAAAGCAGAAATAGAATAGGCCCATGCCCAATAGGATTCCCAAACCGTAGAAGCCCTTCCAGCGGATGAGGCCGCTTTTTTTCGTACCGTTATTGGGATTTTTTTGTCGCATAGTTTCGATAGACACTCGACGTTAGCCACACTCGGCCAATTAAACTTTGTTTAATGCGGTACCAGATTCTGGGGCCATGCTTGCGAATTACACTTTGGGAAATAAAATAGAGCGGAAGGCAAAGAACCATCGAAACGATAAAACTTCCCAGCACCACCGTATTGCTGAAACGTGTGTAGGGTAAAAGCAGAGCGTGGTAACTCCACGCGAACGGTTTTTGAAGTGCCGGCACTCCGGTCAGAATCCACCACCCCAGTGGATGAAACAGCGGATCTAAACATAATCCCACGATGGAGAAAAAGAGATACGAAGCGATGGCAGTTCCTAGATTCACGCTCAGGACGAAAAATAGACACAAATAAAACAACCACTGCAGCGTCGGAAAAGGGGTCAACCCCAGGAGCATTCCCAAGACGATGCCGCCAGAAAGCTTGGATGGCGAGGATTCTTCGATAAGAAGATCAAAGGCTGCATTAATGGGTCGAAGAAGTGACATGGAATAGGTATTTAAATTATAAAGCATTCCGCTCTTGGGGTCTCGTCGAAAAACTTGCTCTTTTTGGGGGGCCTGTAATAGAAAGCAGACATGAATGAGTTCGAATTTGACCCGACCGCCGACGCCCGACTGGATAGCTTTGAGAACCCGGAGCAGGGCAGACGCTACGAAATTGACTTTACGTGTCCGGAATGGACGGCTCTTTGCCCCAAGAGCGGATTTCCCGATTTCGGCACGATCCACATCATTTATGAGCCTAGAACTAAGTGTGTGGAGCTTAAATCCCTCAAACTCTATATTAATTCCTACCGCAATCGGCGCCTGTTTCACGAAGCCGCCGTGAATCAGATCCTGACGGACCTAGTCAAAGAGCTTGAGCCTTGGAAAATCGAAGTTTGGGGTGACTTCAACGTTCGCGGGAACATTAAAACCATCATTCGAGCCAAGCACCAGGCTAAAGACTATCCCAAAGACTAAGCGCGCTAATCAAAGGGGCTCTGGCGCGGGCCGCCAAGCTGCGAAAGGATTTATCTTTTCATGATACTTAATATAACTTATACGACCATACACAGAGTTTGGAACTCCGTCCCAAAAGACCGGACAAAAAGGTCGAAAACCACATCACAACCCACTAGACTTGGATTTGCATGAATTTTGTAAAAGGACTGAAATCGACAGAGAACCTGTTGAATTTGCCGAACTGCCTGACGCTATTTCGCATCGCGCTGATTCCTATCATGGCGCTGCTTCTCGAATTCGATGGCGAGCAGCCGGCATTATCGGCGGATTTTATGTTTCGCTTTTCACCCGGGCGACTGGCTGCTGGGGTCGTGATTTTTGCGGGCATAACCGACTTGCTCGATGGCTGGTTGGCCCGCCACTGGAATATCGAAACGCTCTTCGGAAAATTTTTAGATCCTTTGGCCGACAAACTGTTTCTCATGGTGGGGCTCATCATGTTGATGAAGCTGGGAAGAGTACAAGCTTGGTTGGTTATCTTATTGCTCTCGCGGGAACTGATGATAACCGGGCTTCGAGGCATCGCAGCGGGTGAGGGGATCATGATAGCTGCCGGTAAGTTTGGAAAACTGAAACTGACCTTTCAGTTGGCTGGTCTTGGATTTTTGATGTGGTACGGGAGTGTTTTTGGGGCTAGCGCTTACCTTATTGGGATGTGGATCCTCTACATAGCCCTCGTCATTTCGCTTTATTCCGGTGCGAAGTATCTGTGGGATTTTTTGGAGGAGCTGCGATCTAAGCGAGGGTACGCGATTGCGAAGCCGAAGAGGTTTAGCTCGTAAAGTCGTTCCCCCTCCCCTCAGGCAAGGGGGATTGCTTCGCTCCTTCGACTCGCAAGGACCGAATTTTGGATAGGTTTAGGGCCCGCCAATTGCCGGTAACTCCTCGCCTTGTCCTCTCTGGTGTCTGGCTTCCTGTAAGGCCTGCCGGAACTGTATGTCGTTGTCCAGGGCTTGTTGATCGACGTATTCACCTAATACTTTAGAGGCGAGTTCGTTCTCCTTCTCAACATCGATGAGGTAGTAACCCAGAGATAATCGCGCGTAAGGATCGGTCTTGTATTTACGGCTCAAATCAACCAACCGCTCTTTTGCTGCGTCCATCTCACGATTTTGCAGAAGTGCCGTGGCATAACCGACTTGGCTGATGACGGAACTTTTTTCAAGCGCCAAAGCTTCTTCGAAGTGCTTCTTCGCTCCGAAGCCGTTTCGATACTTCAGCGAAATGAAGCCTAGATTATCCAGGGCCTCTCGCGGGCTCGTCATGGCAATCGCTTCGTTGAAGTACTCCAGAGCGACGGCTTCTCGACCTTGCATAAAGGCCAAGACTCCCAGGTTATTCCATAAGGACGCGTTTTTGGTTCCTTGCGCCACCATCGATAGCCAAGTCACCTTAGCCGCTGCATTGTTGCCCAACTGTAAATAAGTCAGCCCCAGTAAATTGTGCAGCGATTCGTTTTGAGGGTCTTTTTGTAACGTTTCGAGCACTAAAGGAAGAGCCCGGTTCGGATTTACGAGTCTTAATAGATTCAGATAAGCTAAGGAATATCCTTGATGAGTATCGGATGGCTTTGCCGCATTGAGAGCGTCATTTAAGATTATCTTTCTTTCATCGGAAAGAATTTTATAGTTAAGGCTCGTGGGGATTGCAGCTAGGACTCCGTCCGAAGAGGAACGTCCATCCGAATAGAAACCCGAACCTTCTCCAAGGCTAGCGACAGACCGAGAATCTCCCGGACTGAACAGGCCGAAGGAGAAGAAAGGATAGGCGTACTGTTTAATCGAGCCCACTTGAATTTTTGATTCGTTGTTTTCGGGGATCATTAAAGCCAGTTCTAGAGGCGGTAAGTAGAAAGTTCTCACCACGGGATAGCGGTTGCTATCCAACTCGGAAGCCAACGAATAGCAACGAGGAGTCCAGACGGAGAGTACCCCTAATTCTTGGGCGCGATCCAGACAAGTGGCTGCCATCGACATCGCCTTTTCGCTGAAAGGCTTGATAAAGGCTTTGTTGATCTGCTCCCGGTACATATCCACTTGTTCCGCGGAGAGCTCGGGCGGTACCGGAGCCTGCTGAATATCGGAAGCCAATCGATGGTAAGCGACCGCTGTTTTGTACATGGCTCCTAAGCCCCATTCGCCTCCGAGGGAAGCCACACTTGCATAGTCTTTTTCGATCTCTTTGAGCATCGCAAGTTTCCTTTGCAAGTTAACTTCAAGTTGGCGTTGCGGCAGTTCGAGCTTGATTCCGTAGAATGCGTTTTCTCTGAGGTTCGAGTACCAGAATCGCAGTTTCGCCAAAGCCTCGGCCCCTTTGGGTGTTTCCGTCATCTGTTTGGCAAAGTGTTGAGAAGCTTTCAAAGCTTCTTCCATCACTTGAGTAGGCATTTTTCCGGTACGCGCTGACTGGATTTCAGCGATTTTTAGACTGTAGGCTACATAGTCGGAGGCGGGGCAGCCGCGTTCCGCGCGTGCTTTGAGATAGTAGTTCACCAATTTGTTCGTAGCCCCTTCAGACTCATAGAGATCTAAAATATCTTTCTCGATAAGCTTTCGGTCGTCGGGATGTTTGCCTAAGTAGGTGAGCATAGTAGATTCGGCCTTCTCAGGATTTCCCGAGCCCCAATAGTAGAGACCGGCCAAGCGGAGGGCATTTTTCGCCTGAGGATTGGACGGATATAGACTTGAAAACTGATCGTAGTAGTAGGCCGCTTTATCGAAGTTCGCGAAAAGCTCGTAAGTCTTGGCGACTTGGAGGAACATTTTTTCACGTAGAGCGCTTTTCGGAAAACGTCTGAGGAACTGCTCTTGGGCATCCACGGCGCGAGGGTAGTTGTTGGCTTTCGTATAGTCTACTGAAGCGTTGTATAGCGCCTTTTCAAAGAGGGAGAGATCTTCAGGCCCATATTCTTTCGTATATTCGATATAGGCTTCGGCAGCCTCTTTATAGTTTTGCTTATCCTCGATGACCTGAATCTTTTTCAAGACAGAATGGCGGAGAATGTCGGAAATGTCCGCGCGGAAATCAGCATGAGAAAGCTCCGGGGTATCCAAGAACTTCTTGCTGGCTTCGATCATTTTGTCGTAGTCCTTTTTGCGATTAAGGATATCCAAAATAAGGTGAGCCGAGGTGTAGGCTGTTTCATGTTTGGGGAAGACCTTTACGATGTTCCAGAAATTCTTGTAGGCCTTGGCGAAATCATGATGAAGGTATTGCAGATAGGCGCTTTCATACACAATGTCAGCTCCGTTTTTGGCATTGGGATAGGCTGAGAGATATTCTTCCGCCATGCTTAGAAACTTAACTTCGACATCGGAATACTCTTGTACAGCAAGATTGGCATCTTCGGCGTCTTTGAGCTTGGAATTGGTTCGGCTACTGATTTCGTCCAATCCTAATTTTTTACGCTCTAAATTGAGCTCTCTATCTAAGGACATTAATCCATTTTGGATCGACTGAAGCTTTAGCTGGCCCCCTTGAGGATCTTTGTAGACTGCGTAGTAGTTGTCAGCGGCTGCGATGTATTGGCTCTGTTTGTAGAGAATTTCGGCAAGTTCAAAGCGAACTTTGGTGGCGCGTACGCTATGCGGGAAAAACTCTAGATATTTGCCGTAAAGACTTTTTGCCATGTTATATAGCTGTTCGTTTTTGGTCCGTTGGGCTTGAGCGTGGTAGTCGGTACCGTATTTCCAGGCGAGATCTTCAAACTCGGTGGCCGCCTCAGAAATGGCCTTGGAGTTAGAAGAGTTAATCTCATACCAGCTCGAATTGATCATGTAGTTGGGCAGAACCGTAAACAAACGATTGATTGCCGGATCTTCTTGGTGCTGAAGTTTGTAAGATTCAATGATGGAGACATCATAGCTCGGATTTTTCACATGGTTGGGATCCATGGCGAGCAGTGTTTGATTCATGACGATGGCGTTTTTGTAATCGCCGGCTTCAAAGTAAAGTGCTGCCATCGTTTCCATACCATGGCGGGTATAGGGATCCCCAGCGGCGCGGAAGAAAGCGATCGAATCGTTAACCAATTTCAAATCTACGAAGGGAAGGGTGATGTCTTTGAGAGCTTCCCCTTTAATTCGAATGGAATTGGAACCCTCTTCTCCGTCATTATTAATAACCCACTTAAAGAGATTTAGCGCAACCAATGGACGGCCGAGGTTATATTCACACCACGCCTTTTTGTAAGTGGCGTAAGGTACCAGGGTGGGCGCCTTTTTATTAATAATTTTGTCAAAGTAGACTTCCGCTTGGGGGAATTTGTTGGAATCGAAATAGTAGTCGCCCAGTTGAACTAGCGAATCACTCATATATTTCGAATTGGGCGTATCCTCAGAGAGCTTTTTAAAGTAAGCCATCCCTTCGTCCAGTTTACTTTTATCCAAAGAAGCTACCGCTAAAAAATAGTACATTTCGTCGCGACGAGGATGGCGGGGATAACGACCTAACAAATCTTTGTAGATGGCCCGCGCTTTATCGAGCGATGCCATGGCTTCCGAATTGTCGAACTTTACGTTCTTCTTAGCGCCTTTAGGCAGCTTAGCTGATTCCTTTTCAAAAGCGATTTGAGCTTTGGCGAGATTGGCGTGGTAGTCTTCCATATAAAGACCGCCCAACCGAAGATTTAATTCGGACTTCTGCTCCGCATCTCGAGCTTCTCGCAGGAATCGTTTGATATCCAAAATTAGAGCTCGTCTTTTTTGATTGAGCAGCTCCATCTTCTCGACGGAGTATTGTTCCGCGTCGTCTGGTGAGGCGCTAGGTTGTAGCTGGCTAGTCTTTTTAATTCGGATTCGATTGCGCGTTGAAGTAGCGGAATCGCCGAAAGCACTCACTGTGAAAAGCGAGGCGCCAACGACCAAGCAAATGGCAGACACTATGGTAAATCTAATTCGAGTTTTCATAAACACCCCTCAACCCCCGGAACGCTTAGGCAACCTTTAGCGCCCCCTCCATTCGAGTTTCGAACACGCAATTCTGAATCACTTCTCTGGCTTGACTTGAAATGGACGTAAATTCCACGGCGGTTCCCCGGCGCTCGTCGCTTTCGACTCGTACGATCGTTCCTTTAGCCTGAACGGGCTTATCCAGTTTGGGAGACTTCACGACGATGCGAACGACTTTGCCCGCTGGAATAGAGATGAGTTTGTCGATGAAAACTCCGCCAGCACTTATATTGCTAAGAGGAGCTACAAAGAGATGTTCCTCGTCGTGAATCATTACACTTCCCGATATGGAAGCTCGCTCAAAGACTCGCAACCTTTGTCCGGTTACGGTTTTAAAACGAGCACTCGAGTTTATCGTCGCCGGTTTGCGCATAACGTACCTCTTGTCTTGGCTAGTAAAAGATTCCTTCAGCTCCAATTTTAGATGGAACGGTGGGTCAAGGTCAAAGAGAGGTACTATGCGTTATTTGGTGAATTAGTGAGTTATTTCAACGACTAAAATTGTGAAAAGCATGTTGCTCATAATTCAATAGTTCGAAATCACAAAGCAATTCAGGGTGCTAGTCGACTATTTCGCAGGGCACACAACACCTTCATAAAACCGCACATTGACGCCGCGTATCATGAAAGTGAATCGAGGCTCTCTTTATTAAGAGAACCACTAGATCGAAAACGGGAGGCTCAATATGAAGAACCGATACAGTGCAAAAGGACGGATTCTAGTTGCTATGGTCGGTCTCGTAGGTCTGTTTGTGACGTCGTCGTGCGGTAACAATACGACGGCCCAGCAGCAGAGTGAGCAAAGTGTTTTGGCGTCGAGCGCCTTCTATGCCGGTGAGACGGCACCCGGTCAGGCCGCTGACACAACGTCGGGTTCAGGTTCGACGACAACACCTGGAGACGGCGGTTACATTCCTCCCACGACAACTGGTACCAGTGGCGATACCGGTACGATTCCGCCTGCGGGAGGAACGGGTAGCGGAACTATCGGCGGTACGACGGGATCTTCGGGCACTACTTCTTCCGGCGGAACTACCAGTAGTGGAGGAACCACGGGAACCACGACAGGATCCTCTGGCGGAACTTCTAGTGGAGGAACTTCCGGTGGGACCACCACGGGTTCAAGCGGAACGACTTCTGGTGGAGGAACTTCTTCGACGGGAAGTACTGGTGCTGGCGACGGTGGTACCATCGCGGCGGGCGGATCGGGAAGCGGTGGCGATACGGGTACGGTGGGTAGCGGAGCCGGAACTATTTCGAGCGGCTCTGGCAGTGGAACCACTGGCGGAACAACCGGAACTGGAACGACGGGCGGTGGTGCTGTCGCTGGAGGATCGGCGGGCGGAACTACAGGATCGGGATCTACAGGTGGAACCACGACGGGAGGAACGACTGGCGGCGGAACCACGATCGCAGGAGGAACTTCGTCGGGAACGGGATCTAGTGGTGTAGGCGATGGTGGCTCTATCGGAACGACAGGTTCGACAGGGGGGGACGGAGGCACCGTCGGGGGAGGAGCGGTTTCAGGTGGATCGGCCGGAACCACGGGTTCTGGAACTACCACGGGTGGTGGAGCTGTTGCGGGAGGATCCGCTGGAGGAACCACGGGTGGCGGGACTACGACTGGTACGGGAACCACGACGGGCGGGACCACGGGTGGCACCACGACAGCGGGCGGGACGGGAACAGGAACTACGACGGGTACGGGATCTAGTGGTGTGGGAGATGGCGGAACTATTGGAACCACGGGTTCGACAGGTGGTGATGGCGGGACCGTAGGAACAACGGGAGGAACAACGACCGCTGGTGGAACCACGACGGGTTCGGGAACTACGGGTGGAACTACGGGAAGCGGAACTACTGGTGGTACGACGACGGCCGGCGGAACCACCTCGGGAGGATCTTCCACGGGTACGTCCGGCGGGACTACGACGGCGGGTGGAACAACGGGAACGACTACCGGTACGGGATCGACGGGAACCTCTGGCACTGGTGATGGAGGAACGATTGCTTCCGGTTCAGGAAGTACGGGTGACGGTGGTCATACCGGAACCACAGGGTCCACCGGCACCACGGGCGGAACTACAGGATCGGGATCTACCGGGGGAACCACGACGAGTGGAGGTACGGGAACTACTGGTGGTGGCACGACCACGGCTGGCGGAACGACTTCAGGCGGAACGGGAACCACGGGCGGTGGGACGACGACGGCCGGTGGAAGTAGCGGAAAACCGACGGGTGGAACTACTACGGGCGGCGGAACCGGAGATGGTGGAACGGTCGCGGGTGGCTCGGGCACTACCGGAGACGGTGGCAATACAGGAACGACTGGCGGAGGAGCCACCACAACAGGCGGTGGTACTTCTACAGGAACGACCGGTGGCGGTACGACGACGGCTGGTGGAAGCAGCGGAAAGCCGACGGGCGGGACCTCGGGAACTACCGGAAGCGGAGGAACGGCGTCTAACGGAGGCGGATCTTCAGGATCTGGTGGTGGAATGGGTGGCGGATCTTGCGGTTGCTCGGGTAACTCGAGCGGCTGTCCGTCGCAAAGCAAACCAACCCCAATCACGATCGGTGCTACACGGGTTTGTTCTTCGATGAGAAGTCAGATCCCTTATCCTCAATTTGTCTTCTTTGAGGAGGCTAAGCATCCGATCTTATCGGTGGAGGCTTCGAATCCGAATCAAAATAATTCCAATTCGAACTCCTCCTATTATGCATCGGCTGGATTGCCTATCGATCTAGCTCAGGACACCGATCAGATGCCGGGGCAGCTGCCTTCAAAGAGCACTCTGGTGCAAAGTGTTGATATGTCTGGGGCTAACTTGTTAAACAAGTGGACCACGACGTTCAGCATGAGTATCAGCGCTTTGAAAACTCAGTTCGGATCGGCATGGAATAACATGATGCTCAACGTGAGAGTGTGCGACGACACGAATCAGAACGGAAAGTGCAGTGACGAATTGGCGTCCAACATCTTGGATGTCCAGTCTCCGACTTTCACTCTGAGCCACGTTCCGTCGTCGCTATCGGTTGACGTGTGGTACGGACGAAACCTGACTCAGGACTCTGATCCCAACGTCTGTCAGATGCAATATAGCCCGCTCATCCTCGATCTGACGGGACAGGGATTTAAACTCTCAAGTCCTGAAAACGGGGTTTACTTCGATCTGATGAATACGGGAACTCCGGTACTCACAGGCTGGCCATCAGCGAACAACGTCGCCTTCTTGGTCAACGCGAAAAATGGGGCTTCCAGCATCACTAGTGGTGCCCAATTATTCGGTAACGCCACGGTGTTAAAGAACGGCCAGCTCGCCGCCAACGGATTCGAGGCTCTAAAAGACCTCGATGATAATGGAGACGGGATCTTTAGTCCGGCCGATTCCGCGTGGAGCTATGTCGAACTATGGATTGATGCCAATCACGACGGCATCGTGGATCCCAACGAGCTGTATTCGCTGGACTCCATGGGGATTCATTCTATTAACCTGAACTATGTTGCGGTTAGTGAAGTGGATCCTTACGGAAACCAGACGCGCGAGCGATCGACCTTTACAAGATCGATCCAAGGCAAGTCGACGATACTCCAAATCATTGATATTTGGTTCAATACCATCAGCGCGGAATAGCACTTGCGTGAGGTCAGGGATCCGTGGGTAAAATTGATCCCTGACCTCGGAGCGTAACTCATGTCCAATAATCGATTCGCGTTTGCTGTGATAATGACTGCGGGCATTGTGCTTTGCGGCATTCTTTACCAGCACTTCCCCATACGGCACGCCGCGCAAAATAATGAGCCCACACGCTCCGGAGCGTCGACTGAGAGCTCGGACATGGAGATAGGCCTGGATGGCGGCTGTTTGTCATCTAAGCTAAACGGAAGTCAGTTTCTGTTCGAAGTGCGTGCCGCTAGTATCATGAGCGACGACAAGGGTTCCAAGGCCTACGAAAAATTTGTGGTGGTTCCTAGAACGGCATTATTGGGGCCCGGAACGATCGCGAAATTTACGATTGATCTCAAAGCGGTCAAAGCCTTTGTCGGAACCGATTGGAAAAATATCGTGTTATCGGTATCGGTCTGCGAAAACGATCATGGAAAGTGCGCCGGGGCACCCGTACTACAAGCTTTAAGAATGACCGGAAATTCGTTACAAGCCACTCAAAATACCGACAAGATGGCGCTTCGATTTTTTACCGATAAACATGCCGCCGGAAGCTGTTCGTAGGCCTAGTTTAGCCAGCCCCTCCCGCTACCATTTTTAACATAATAGCTATTATACGACACAGGATCAGGACTAAAGCATGACGCCTTGCGCATCACTCTCGCGCTCGACGCCATGCCAGGCTTCGAAACTGACCTGCCAGAATATTCATATAGGTTCATCGGTTTGAGTGGTTTCGGCGTGTGTTTTTCGTCTTTTCATAGGCTGTTTAGCCTTCTGACACCCCGTTAACGCATTGTGGGAATGGACTTACCTGGGGCCTCTTTATTGTGCACATCGGATTCACAGTCTTGGACAAGCGTTATTGTGATCGCATGGCGTGTTTTGTTTAGCCTTTTTGTGAAACGCCGGATGGCACCCCTTCTGCAAACTACCTTCCTCACACAGGAGGGTTTATGAAGGTGTGGCTCTCGTTCGTTTCGATTTTCATGTTGGCTTCCGCCGCTTTTGCACAATCTGGCGGTCCTACGGTTACCATGGACAAATCGACAACCCCTCCTAAAATCATCCGCGGAATTACCTCAGGAACCACCGACGTTTTTAAGGCCATTCCGTTTGCGGTACCTCCCGTGGGATCGCTTCGATGGACCGCACCCCAGCCCATGCCGCTCAACTATTTTGGTTCCACCGGAATTTACGATGTGGGCACGAGCTATGCTTCGTCTTGTCTTCAGGTATCCGAAGTAAACGGGTACGCGTTGAACTCAGGCGCCGGCCAAAGTGAGGACTGTCTTTATCTTAACGTTTGGACGCCGCATAATCGTTCTAACTCCTCTCCACTTCCGGTTATGGTCTTCATCCACGGAGGTGCTTTCATTGCAGGAGACTCTAGTGGAGATCAGGCAACGGGTACCTTTGACCTCTATAACGGACAAAATCTTTCTCAGAACGCTAACGTCATCGTCGTCACCCTAAACTATCGTTTAGGAGCACTAGGATTTCTCTCTCTTCCAGCCCTTCAAGCCGAAGGGCCCGGTGCCGGAAATTACGGGATGCTAGATCAAGTGATGGCGTTACAATGGGTCCACACGAATATCGCAAAATTTGGCGGGGATACTAAACGGGTCACTATTTTCGGCCAGTCGGCCGGCGGTGGAAGTGTTCTTGAACAAGTAGAATCGCCTTTAGCCCAGGGACTTTTTTCCGGAGCTATCGTCGAAAGTGGCGACTTCAATACCATAAGCCAGCAGTCGGCAAACCAGTTTGGAACGGCTTATACCAACATGTTCTCCGATTGTATTGCCGCGGACACCTCTAGTGCCTCTCAAGCGCAATCGCTTCAGTGCTTAAGAAATCTCCCTGCCGTAACAACCGTGGTCCCCCCCAGTAGTTTAATTGCTAATCCTCCCACGGATCCTCTGGCCGTGATGGAGACGGTAGCATGGGAACCAGTCGTAGACGGTTATTTCTTGAAGGCGGCTCCCATTCAAGCGTTGAAAAGCAAGAACTTTAACCCGGTCCCGGTTTTGATTGGTAATAACTCGGGAGAATATGCCGGTGCCGAGCCTTCGATGGCCGATGATACTGCTGCCCAATACGAGCAAGCCGTGGAAGGCATATACCCCTCACAACCTTTGACAGCTCAGACGCTTTACTCGGTTTACTATAATCCCGAGTTCTACGATTGTGCGGAAACCAATCAAGACAGTAGTTACAGTTGTGTGTCCCAAGCCATTGGAGCTTTTCTTACCGACTTCCACTTTTCAACTTCTACTCGAAATGTAGCTCGAGGCTTGTCATTGAGTGGACCCGCTTACCGGTATGTTTTTACGCAACCGCTATTTAAGGGGTATCAAGAATTGTTTAAGCTCGCAGGCGACAGCCCTAATATCGTAAAGGCTTTTCATGGAGAGGAGTTAATCTACGTTTTTCAGAACGTACAGAATCTAGTTACTTTCTTTAATAACGGGGGAACTGCCGAAGGGATTAGTCTGCCTG
The DNA here is from genome assembly GCA_963778115.1 of uncultured delta proteobacterium. GTDB lineage: Bacteria > Bdellovibrionota > FAC87 > UBA2466 > UBA2466 > JBBQIT01. Next base: position 452,887 of record CAVZSV010000005.1, on the reverse strand, counting down.
CGGGCATGACTTTAGATCCTTTACCCTCGGACATGGCGACTCAGGCGGCTGCGTTACGCTATTGGGGAAATTTTGCTTATACTCGAAATCCCAATGTGGGAGGGGTTGGCCAATCGGCCTTTGCGAATTGGCCAACCTACCAGGTTTCGACCGATCCCTATTTAAACCTCAGTGAAATACCTGCTACTGGAAACAACTACCACGGCGTTCAGTGTGATTTATTCAACTCCTATTACAACAACCAAGGCCAGTAGCCTGCCAGGGCTTACCGGCACGACACTCATCCTCTTGCACCAAGATGGCTCAGTCGCTTCGCTCCTCGCCATGATGGCCAAAACGTTTGTCATGGCGAGGAGCCAGTGAGACGGATGGCCATTGCCTGGCCGCCATCCGGTCAGAGGATGGCCGGTTATCCATCCACCATAATCGTTATCTCTGCGTAATCCTTGTTTTTGTCCGGATTTCATGCCGTTTTTTCGGCACTGGCCTTGCAAATCGAAAGTACCGTGAGATTCACAAGGAGAAATGAAATGGATGATACCGATACCAAAAAAAGAAACGTATTTTCCCCAACCCTCTTTGCCGCCCTCTTTGCGGTCGTTGCCTTCGTCAGCCAGGCCCTTTCGGCCAATCCGATCACAGACCTAGAAAATGAAATCAATAACGCGGTTCACGCGCGTGATGCTGCCACTAGCCAGCTCAATACCGCCGTCGCAAATCTTCATACGGTGGAAAATGAATTAGCATCGGCCCAATCCACGTTGGCGGGATACCAAAACCAACTCTCTAGCGTTGGCAATCAACTAAATAGTGCCAAGGGCGCTTTATCCAATATCGCGAGCCAATACCAGCAGGCTCAGCAGGCCGTGACGTCATGGACCCAGAAAGTCCAGAGCTATCAGGGTGCTGTAAATCAATTAACGGCAGCAAGACAGAATCTCGATAACGAGGTTTCAGCATTAACGGCCGACTATCATACGGCCCTTAATAATGCGCTTAATACCAAGATCCTTGCCTATTCGCTAACGACTCAAGGCGAGATGACGTTTAACTTCGAAACCGGAAGTTTCTACGGAAAGATCGACTTGGGGAGCGGGCTCACCCTTGATAACGAGAAAATCCAAGATTGGATGTCGGGCGTTTTCGCTATCCCCGATATCAATCCCGTTCAATTCATGGTGTCTTCGGCTACCGGATTGCAACTGAGTCACCAGACGAATTACACCAATGCCAGGGCTCAATACTTTGCTTCCCATGCGGGAGGGCAGAACTTCTTCTCTTCGGAACGCTTCACCGATTGGGCAAGTGCGGAAACGGCGGCACACCAAATCGCGCTAGCCATCATCACCGACGGCTCCTCTACCGATCAGACTATCAAAGAAGTTCAAGATCAAGTGCTACTCGAGTTCAACGATCTTTACTCCTGGTTGTTGCAGACCGGCGAAACCGACATCGAGAACGCCGCGACGTGTGCGCTGTCGGCAATGCTTGGAGAGCCCTGCCCCTCAAGTTCCGCTATCCAAATCACCGCCCAGGCGGAAGGGGTCAGTTGCACCTACTCCGCCTCTTCGAGTTGGGAGACCAATCTTCCCACTGAACTGTTTCCCAATTTGAAAATCGCTTCCCCCTCGGCGACCTTTCCGTCTAGCCACTTGGCCTTCGGTCTTAGCATTGATGGTGCTAACGTGGGCGCGACTCAATATCAAGATGCCATGAACGCTTTCGACCATCTGACGGATGTGAGCGGTGATGTTCAGGCTTTGTTCACCAAAGCGGTGGCCCATTTACTGGCGGGAGGATCGGCTAAAGCGGCTCAGTACTTTACCAATATGGATATCGGGACAATGTCGAGCCGACTGGTGAGCCAGGCCGTTTCGAGCGGATTATTCAATCAACTGGGAATCTCCTCTCAAGTATTGGCCACACAGTTCCAACAGGGCAACCCGATCATTGATCTCACGAATACTCAGGTGGCTGTAAATCTGGCAAATCTTCTTCGCCCCTTGGCTCAAGGAAACGAAAGAAGTGCCAAAGTCGACAAACTTGAGATCGATCTTTCTCGGATGACCCTAAGTGCATCGGTAAGATTGATTCACCAACACAGCTGGGGAACGTTGGGAGAGGCCGCAGATGCTATCAATCAATGGTTCGATTCCCAGCATATGAGTAACCATATCGACCCGACCGACTTGATGAGCCAAGTCGTTCGCAACGGAGTCAATGAAGCGCAGTCAGAATACCAACATGTCCAAGGCTTGATACCCAACGCTCAAGCGGAATTGGATCATGCGAGCCAAGTGTTAAACCAAAGCTTGGCCCAGCTACATCAATTTGAAGCGAATGTGAACTCGCTTTACCAGAGCTATCAACAGATGCAGACGCAAGTGACGAATCTAACCAACTCCTACCAATCGATCGCAAGTACCGTCGATCATTGGGCTGGGATCGTAAGTACCTATTCCCAGCAGCGGGATGGGTTTAATTCCACGATCTCGAGTCTGAATTCGACGATAAACCACTGGAATGCGGTGATAGGCCAACTCCAATACGAGCTATCGCACTTACCCCAACTGCCCAGTCTACCTAATTTGCCGCTGCCGCAGATTCCTCACCCGAGTCTACCCAGCTTACCGCATCCGAATCTGCCTTCTCTGCCATCAGTGCCCAGCATCCCTCATCCGAGCTGGCACCCCCACCTCTAGATAACTAGAGCGGGATGGCTAGCTCCCCGTGGTAACGCTACGTTGCTACGGGGATTTTTTTTATTCGCGGAAAAAACTTCTGACCCCAGACCGTTCCAAGATCTCTTCGATAGATTGCCTGACCGAAGGATCGTTTTCGATTTCGTAAAGGCTAAAAAGGGGTGCGACTGGCCAGTGCGCTAACCAGCGCTGGACATGAAATGGGGGTGAATGGGCTGGGATAAAAGGGCAACGAGGATCCCCGCGTAACGTTAGCTTCCGCGTAAACAATGACACCTGCGAGAGTCGGAGGTTTCTACCATAGTTTTGGGGCAGGAGGAAATATGGCAAACTGGTTTGGGTTACCGGTTGCCGCGTCGGCGTGTGACTTTTCCCAATGACAAATAAGATGAATTGGTAGGAGCCTACACCTTCCACCAGTGAAACACCCTTTGCGTCGGGCCCGATAGGTCGATTTTCATCCACGCGTTTAACCTTAAGATCGCAGCATCGCTCACCCGCTCGGGCCACTCCACGAAAAGAAAGCCGCGGTTTTGAATCGTACGCTCTAAGGTTTCAAAATAGCCGATATCAAAGAGTTGCTCGGTCGATGCCGTGTCCATCCGGTAAAGGTCATAATGTTCTACCGGAGGTTTTAGTTTTGCGTAGGTTTGATGAATCACAAACGAAGGGCTGGTCACTCGCGGGGCTGCTATCTTATTTTCTTGGCAGACGTGTTCCACGATGGCGCGCACCAGTGTCGTCTTTCCCGCTCCCAACTCGCCGCTCAATCCGATGACCGCTCCCAGCGGAAAGGCGTTACGGAGCTCAAGAGCAACTTTAGAAAGTTCGGCAATGGATTCTACCGTTATGACTCTAGTTCTTTCCATACGTGAGGCAAATTCTGCGCTATCTCACTTGCCAAGATAGCCCTTTGCGTCCCTTCCCTTTGTGACATTAGTTCCGCGGTCCTTCCGTGAACCCAGGCCGCTAAACTTAAAACCTTCTCGCTTGCTACTCCTTGTCCGATTAATGAAGCCAGAATTCCAGCCAGGACGTCTCCCGATCCTCCTTTGGAAAGACTGCTATTGCCCGTCGTGGTAACGATAGGAAGTTCTCCCGGTGAAAGCGAAAGGGTTCCCTTCCCTTTGAGCAAAATCGCGACCGACCACTCTTTAGCTAATCGGTCGACGCTTTCAAATCTATCGGCTTGAATCGATTCGACCGTTTTGTTTAGCAGACGGGCGGCTTCTTTCGGATGAGGCGTTAGCCATGTCGTACTGGGGGCCCTTTTTCTAAGAAGGGCTTTGGCCTCTTTCTCATGTTGGCTCAAAAGCGTAATTCCGTCAGCATCAATCACGATCGGCCACGGGGAGTTAAGCACTTCGCAAAGAACATTCCAGCTAGACGCTTCGGTTCCAAATCCCGGACCGATGCAAGCGACGCCTTTCTTGGAGAAGAGTCCTTTTTCAAAAACGTGCGTCATTATTTCTGGGGCAAGCCGCGATCTCACGGTAGCCAGGGTAGTACTTTCGCCCACGACGGTAACAAGCCCCGAACCCGCCCTCAATGCGGCTAACGAGCAAAGGCAAGCGGCACCCTGCGTTTGAGGCGTTCCAGCCCAGACAAAGACATGGCCAAAATCTCCCTTATGGCTCGTTGCCCTTCGCGTAGGGAGATCGGCTTTAGCGTCATTCGCTTCATACCAAAAGGCTTGCGGAAAAAATCCTGGGATCTGTCTTGGAATTTGAAGCGGTTCGAGCGTGAGCAGGCCCACATAATCGGCGGCATTACCTGTCACAAGTCCCTTCTTAAAAAATCCCAGGGCTACGGTATGGCTTGCTTTTACACAGTCTCCCAAGACGTTACCGGTATCCGACGACAAACCGCTTGGAATATCAATGCTAACGACCCACGCTTTACCGAACTGATTAACGGCTTTGACTGTCCTGTCATAGATTGCTTCTAAGGGCCTAGTCAGACCGGTTCCAAAAATTCCATCTACCACCCATTCAAGGTTAGTCGGAAAATCACCGATGTCGTTTCTAAACACCATCCCCAACGCTTTAACTAGCGAAAGCTGTTTTTGACAGGAAGAAGAGAGTTTTGATTCCTCGGCTAAAAGGACAATCGAAAATCGACGAAGCCCTTTGAGATAGAGTTGGCGTGCGACGGCAAGGGCATCTCCTCCGTTATTTCCGGGGCCGGCTAGAATTACACCGCGCGTGTCGGGTAAAAGCTTTTGAAATCGCTGCTCCAGAGCGTGGGTTACCCCCAAAGCCGCGTGTTCCATCAGAACAAGCTCTGGAATCCCTAAGGTTTCAATCGTGTATTTGTCGCACTCCCGACTTTGCTGAGAAGAAAGTAACGGTAGCATAAAAGTGCAAGTTCATCCCAATTGGCTGCGGATGGAATGGGCTATCTCCTTGACGTACTCGTTAATTTTCTGAAAGTCTTCGCCTTCGACCATAACGCGGGCCAAGGGCTCGGTTCCCGAGTACCGGACAAAGACTCTTCCGTTATCACCCAAAGCCGTCTCTACTTTTTTGATGGCTTCAAGGATCTTGGGATGCTGCTTAAAGTCTTCTTTAGTACGAACGATCACGTTCTCCAAAACCTGCGGATACTGAGTCATTTGTTGCTTTAATTCAGAGAGACGCTTTCCCGTACGCTTCATGATGGAGAGAATTCTAAGGGCTGCAATCATGCCGTCGCCGGTCGTATTGTGTTCTAAGAAGACCACATGTCCCGACTGCTCTCCCCCTAAATTAAGTCCTTTCTTGATCATGGTCTCTACGACGTAACGATCTCCCACGGGGGCAACTAGGATCTTTCCGCCGGCTTTTCTAAGAGCCACTTCAAGTCCCATGTTGCTCATGGGAGTAGTGACCAGGGTCTTTTCTTTAAGTGTTCCTTGATTAATCATGTCTAAGGCACAAATAGCCATAATGTGATCGCCATCGACAATCTCGCCATTTTCATCGGAGAGAATGACTCTGTCGGCATCTCCGTCGAGCGCGATTCCAATTTCAGCGCGGTGTTCGTGAACCGCTTTGCACATCGTTTGAGGATAGACCGCCCCGCACTGTTCGTTGATATTCTGTCCGTTCGGAGAGCAATTGATGGCAAATACTTCAGCGCCCAATTCGGAAAAGACGATGGGGGCGATTTTATAGGCGGCTCCGTTTGCGCAGTCGAGAACCACCCGAATGCCATCTAAAGTAAGTTCGTCGGGAAAGGTGTTTTTGACGTAGACAATATAGCGTCCCATCGCATCATCGATACGGGTGGCCTTACCGATAAATTCCATGGTGGGGCGAAATTTATCGAGCTCTTCGGAATACATTGCGAGCTCGATCTCTTTTTCTTTTTGATCAGGCAGTTTCAAGCCGTGTCTGTCGAAAATTTTAATGCCGTTGTATTGATAGGTATTGTGACTGGCCGAAATAACAACGCCGGCATCCGCACGCATGCTTCTGGTGATAAAAGCGATTCCGGGGGTGGGTAAAGGGCCCACTAGATAAACTTTTGCTCCCATAGAACAAAAGCCCGCGGCCATGGCGTTTTCCAGCATATAACCTGAAAGGCGGGTATCTTTGCCGATGACGACTTTGGTATTCTTGGGAAGTCCGCGACTGTCTTTTTCGCAGAACAGAAAAGCGGTTGCGCGGCCAATTGCCATCGCGATTTCACCCGTCATGGGCTTTTGGTTGGCAATACCTCTGACTCCGTCCGTGCCAAAAAGCTTGGGATCGGAAGCCTCTGATTTTCCATTTCCTTTACTCATTCGTCCTCCGTGATGCCTTTCGCCCAGCGACTCATCTGCTGTCGCCTTTCCCTTCGCTAAGGGTGGACCTTCTTGGTGGTAACATGGACATGCACCACTTTGTCTCGGGAGAGCTGAAAGCCTTGGTTTCCGTCTACTTCCACGGCGACCTCTCCGTCCTTAGCCCCCTTTAAATCATGAACATCAAAAACCTCGGTACCTACTGATTCTAACGCTTGAACTAAAGATTTGGGACCGGAAACCGCGACTTTGGCTGGAGTGACCCTGGTTATCCCTATTTCATAGCCGTCCGCGGGCGATCCGTTAAGGGTGGGTTTCACCGGCACATAGCGCTCCACTACCTCTTCTAACCGGATCAAGATGCTGGGCGGATAGAAGGAGGTGACTTTAACTCCGTTGGGAAGCTCGCCAATCAGATCCTCGCTGACGGAAAACCCAATGGTCGTTTCGCGGCTGCGTCGTAAATCGGGTCGAATCGTGGGGAGCTTCTTTTCGACGTCTTTTAATAGCACACGGGGTCCGGAAAGCGTGAAGGTAATGTAGCCCGGAATCTTATTCACGAGCACCATCCCTGGGGGCAAAAGCGGTTCAAGCTTTACTTGCTTTCGAACCTCTTCCCGTTTGAACCCTAAGATAGTGATCCAAAGGATCAAAGCGAGCAGCAAGCTTACGGCCTTAAGTGCCAAGCTCTCGCTAAAATTCATGACCTATCCCTCATGTGATCTCCATGAGCGCGCTTTTCCCAAACTTTCTCTTGATACTTGGCTTCATATTTGCGAAGGCCCAAAAGCTCAAGAAGCTGCTGTCTAAGACTGTTCACGTTAAGATCCCGGGCCATCGTACCGTGATGCACCAAAGAAATCTCCCCTCTTTCTTCGGAAACAACAATGACGACCGCATCGGTTTCATGCGTGAGCCCCAGGGCCGCGCGATGCCGGGTTCCTAGTTCTTTGTTGATAGAAGGGTCTCTGGAAATGGGTAAGAGGCACCCGGCCGAGGAGATGCGTGAATTTCGAATAATGACGGCCCCATCGTGAATGGGAGATGTCGGATGAAAAATACTGACAATGAGATCAGCACTTACTTTCGAATCTAAGATGGTTCCCGCTTCGATATAGTTCTTAAGCCCTGTCTCTCTTTCCAAAACGATTAAAGCTCCCACTCGCTGTTGCGCCAGAGTGGCGGCGGCTTGGCAAATGTCTTCGATGATGGCGACCTCTTCGATCGTGTTGGTCGTAGTGAAGAAGGGGTTGCGCCCGACTTGGGTGAGTGCCTTTCGGATTTCATCTTGGAAAACGATAATCAAAATCAAAATGAGGTTGTTAAAGAACTCGACCAAGATCGTGTGCAGCGTGTGAAACTTTAAACGCTCGGCCAGATAATAAAAGATTAAGATGATGCCAAAGCCGGTCAGCATCTGCACCGCTCGCGTACCTCGGATGAGCAGCAGCACACGGTAGACGATAATGCACACAAGCAGGATATCGACTAGGTCCTGCCAGCGGACTATCTCCCGGACATTTGCTAAAAACTCGACCATGTTCGTAGGTACCTTAGTAGTAACGCCTCATATTAGGAGTAGCCCTATATAGCTGGTCTCCCGAATACTCTTCGTCAATTTACCACATAAAGTTGAATAGTTTTGAGGGTATAAAAGAGATTTGTTCAAGTGGGTAGGGAATTACGCTGTGCCGAGAAAGATAGGTTGCGGCGCGTCATTGCATGGCCTGCCAAAAAGAAGGGGCGAAAAAAAAATGCGTTAAGCCACTTCGGTCTTGGGCTTGGTCAATCCCATGGCGATTTCGCTGACTTTATTTTCGGGACTATTGCCACTAGGGGGAGCCGTGGGAGCTTGGAACGGCGGTAATGCTTTTCCCGCCATGACGAGATCGATCTCATCTTTATCCAGGCTTTCGCGTTCGAGTAAGGCGGCGGCCATTCGGTGTAAGGTATCCACTTTCTTTTCGAGGATGTCCTTTGCTCGATTGTAGTGAGTGGTGATGATTCTGCGGATTTCGCTATCCACAAGCTCCGCGGTCTTTTGACTGACCGTTGAGTTTTGGTGGATCTCTCTCCCTAAGAAGATATCCTGCTCCTTCTTGCCGATGGCGACAGGACCAATGGCGTCGCTCATTCCCCATTCACAGACCATGCGACGAGCCAAATCCGAAGCGCGCTCGATGTCGTTACTGGCTCCGGTGGTCTGCTGTCCCAGCACAATCGACTCCGCCAAACAGCCCCCCATCAAAAAGGAGATCATGTTCTCAGCCTTTTCTTTGGATAAATTCAGCTGATCTTCCAGCGGAAGGGTCTGGGTAAGTCCCAGCGCCATACCTCGGGGAATAATGGTAACTTTGTGAACCGGGTCAAGACCCGGAATGGACATCCCCACGATCGTATGACCGGCTTCGTGGTAGGCCACTGCCCTTTTCTCTTCGGGCCCGATGAGCATCGATTTGCGCTCGGTTCCCATAAGCACTTTGTCTTTTGCTAATTCAAACTCTTTCATGCTGAGCACGTTTTTGTTTCCGCGTGCCGCGAGTAGCGCCGCTTCGTTGACTAAGTTTTGCAGATCGGCTCCCGAAAACCCAGGGGTTCCGCGCGCGATAACCGCTAGATTCACGTCTTTGGCCAAAGGCGTTTTACGCACGTGAACTTTTAAAATTCCTTCGCGGCCTCGCACGTCGGGCTTGCTCACGACAACCGTTCGATCGAAGCGGCCGGGCCGGAGTAATGCCGGGTCCAATACGTCAGGGCGGTTGGTCGCGGCGACCAAGATGACACCCTCTTTGGAATCAAAACCATCCATCTCAACCAATAACTGGTTAAGCGTCTGTTCGCGCTCGTCGTGGCCGCCGCCTAGACCAGCACCACGATGGCGGCCGACAGCGTCTATCTCGTCGATAAAAATGATGCAAGGAGCATGTTTCTTTCCCTGCTCAAACAGGTCTCTAACTCGCGAAGCTCCCACCCCCACAAACATTTCCACAAAATCACTGCCGCTAATGGAGAAGAAAGGAACCACGGCTTCCCCGGCGACGGCCTTGGCCAGTAGCGTCTTTCCGGTTCCCGGAGATCCTACCAGAAGCACTCCTTTGGGAATGCGTCCGCCTAATCGCGTAAACTTTTTGGGATCGCGCAAGAATTCGACGATCTCTTTGAGCTCCTCTTTGGCTTCGTCACAGCCGGCGACATCATGAAAATTAATTTTCGTATGGCCTTCGGTCAAAAGCTTCGCTCGTGATCGGCCGAAAGCCATTGCTTTGCCGCCGCTGACCTGGATTTGGCGCAAGAAGAAAAGAACCAAGAACGAGATGAAAATGACTGGAATCCAGTTGATGATAAAGGGCATCCAGGCATTGTCTTCGTCTTTTTCGTAATCGTAAGGCAGATGGTGATCGTTGAAAATTTTTAGGTACAGGTCTGAGCGTTCCCCTTGAGTGATAAAACTTTGACCACCCTGGTAGTCACTCTTAAATTTTCCGTCGTACCTTCCGTGCTCCTTAAGCATGACCTTTTCTACGTGGTCTGCTTCGACGGCCTGTAGGAACTCGCTGAAGGTTAGATGTTTTTCCGTGTGATTGACTCTTGCCGTTTGGAACAAGAGTACCGTTGCAACCACCAGGATTAGCCAAGCTAGAATCGTTTTTTGAGATGATTTCATATGAATGTATGGGAGTTAAGGCCTCACTCCTCTATCGGCAAAAGTTCCAAGCTCCATTACGATTTCGTTTGAGATTTTTATGGGCTAACGGACTTTAGCGAGGAGCAGATTTTTGAGTCAGAAAGCTAAAAGGAAAGGTCACTCTTTCCACGGTAATATCAGGGCTTTGCTGGGGGTAAAACCAAACCGCCTCCCCTGTCCTCTTATCGACTAAAAGCGGCAAAACTTTTCTTTCCGGAAGGGGAATTCGGTTTTCTAGAAACAGCCGCTTTAATTTAGTGGATCCCTGTTTATCTCCCGGCGAAAAGAAACGCGGCGTGACGCGACGAGCTAATTCGGGGGAGAGTTTTGCAGAAATTCCTAGCGAAGGGCACGATAATTTAGTTCGTACCAAAGACAGATCCTCTAGCATTTCTGTTCTCTGATGAGGCTTTTGAAAAAACGCATAGCCGCACGAAAGGGTGACTTGCAAAGAGCCCGGCACTTCAAAGCGTTTCCCCTCAGAAAGCTTTTGGCAGACTTCGTTAGTCTTTGCGCGGGAAAGGGTAGCAATCTTCATTTGCGACAAGACCATTCGGACTACTCTTCTTTGAGTATCCTTCGATAGTTTCAAAAAGGGCCGAGTCTTTAGCCTTGTCCAAAGCGGCGTAGTTACCACCCCCTTTGAAAAAGATATTCTTGCCCTTCTCTCTAACGATGCGGAAGCTTCCGAAATTTCCTGGCTTAATAGTGATACCCGCTTGAGAAACGCCTTTTTCCCTCCGTACTGCTCTGCTGCTTGGTAAAGCGGGGGAAGTATCCGGTGGCGGATTTCGTTTCTAAAATACTTGGTATCTTGGTTTGTCTTGTCCACGCAAAAGCTAATGCGGTTTGTCTTTGCAAAAAGCGAAATATCGTCGCGTGTGGACTCTAGTAGAGGCCTTACCCAGGGGCCGCGCCGAAGTTCGATACCTTTTAGTCCCGTAATGCCGGTGCCGCGAATGAGTCTCATTAAGATAGTTTCCCACTGATCATCTAAATGGTGAGCGGTCAAAATAAAATCGCATTCGAAAAGCGTTGCCGTATCTTTAAGAAACTTCAGCCGCTCGTTTCGAAGCTTTTCTTCGGACTTGTGATGACGAGCCACCTTCCCCCGACCAATGGCGGAAAGATTTTTGTACCGATTAGCCCGATCTCCTACGAACTTCGCATCTTGATCGGAAGCTTTGCCGCGGATGCGATGGTTGTAATGAGCAACGACGAAGTGATCACAGGGTAATAAGGTTCTAATAACACTCCACAAGACCATGGAGTCGACCCCACCGGAGACCGCAATGACATACCTTTTTTGGGCGAAGTCAGGGCCGATGGCTTTTTGTAGCTGCCTAGTGACCAAGGAGTGCATGGGAGGGTTTTAGCATGAATGTTAAGGATTAATCTCAAGAATAATCCTAAAATTAATCCTCCCCTAAAAACTATACCCCGCCAAAAAAGCAAACACCGGGCGAAAGCCCGTATAATTAAACGTAGCGATGGAGGAGCTACCGGAAGTGATGACTTGCAAACCCAACGAGCCTGCGAGATTCAAATGGCGAATGGGCTGCAGTCGATAACCTACCGAGCCCTGCAGCACGAGCGAAGTGAAAGCGTCATGAGCGCTAGGCGAAGTTACTGTGCTAAACATCGCTCCTGTAGCTCCCTGAAAAAAAAGTCCTCGAAACCCGGACTCAAAATAGTAGTTCGCACTTATCAAAATTCCATCCGCACTCATCGACATGGGGCCATCAGAACTAGTAAGAAGCATCGCTTTAAGGCCGCCCGCCCAGTGGTCCTTTAAAAAGTACTGAAAATCGAGGGTCGGCATGAAAAAGCTAAAACCGGTCTGAACGCCTGCACTAAAATCATAGGTCTCACGCGGCGGAGCCATATGTGCCCTAGCCTGCGGACCTGAGAGAATCTTTACCCTTTCCACTTTGCTATCGTCTGATAATTTCACATGAGCTAGTTTAAAATCCGCCCGGACCACGGTGCCGCAAAGCATCTTAGTTTCATAAACAACACAGATATCATCACCCTTTTTCAATTTCTTGGGTTCTGAATTTGAAACGGCGATGGTGTCGTCGCTTTCATCAATAGAGAGGACCTCGATGGCGTAAACCTGGTACCCTAAGCAAGCAATCAATAGGACGATGGCCAGGAGAGATCTCACTTTACGCTTTTCGCCATAATGTGAGAGTTTCTTAATGAAGCGGTATATTAAGTAAATTCCATGGGTTTCCGAAACTAACTCAGATAACGGTTACCAGGAGACATTATGGCCTCGATCACCGCGAAGCCTCGAATAATGCAATGGGCTTCACTACTTTTAATCGCTCTAGTTGTGGCAGGGGCTGCGACTCTGGTAGTCAAAAAAATTCGAAAGCCTTCAAAAGCCCCGTCGATGCAGGCACAGCAATTGGAAAGGGATAGAAAAATTCTCGCTAATTCGCATGCTACCGAAACCGAGCTTTCGGGAGCATTGATTCGGCTCTCCGAAAGAGGCGATGACGCGGCCAAGAAACGAACTTACGAACGAGTGGGTAGTACCAGTTCTGAAGTTCGAAAAGACACGGCGAGGGCTTTAGGCTTTTACCTGGATCCTTCTTCGACAGAAAAGTTGGCAAAGCTTGTCATCGATCCCGATCCCACGGTTCGAGCCATAGCGGTCCAATCCCTGGGGTACCGCATGACGAAAGAACGTAAACCCATTCTCGTTGGGGTTTTGACAAGACAAGTTCCTCCGGCGACCCCCGAGGAAAAAATAGAAGCTTTGTCTATCTTATCTCGAGACAGAAATCTGCCTGCCTCAGAAAAGATGGGTTACTTAGACGAGACCTTTAGACTCGCCTCTTCCACCGAAAATCCGGCCGTGGTTGCACGTGCGCTGACAGCCGTCGCCGCAGTCTCCCCTCAAGATCCTAGACTCAATAAATTGGTGGCTTCGGCCCTTTCCCCAAAAACTAGGAGACTCGCAAGCGGTGAATCAAGAGAAGAACAGATGGCAGCCCTTCATACGCTTCATCTGAGTTGCCCCAAGAATCGATACAATCTCTTAGAAGAAGTGCTCTCAGGATCTGATAAAGACCCCATGGTGATGCGATCGGCGCTTATGGAGATTCAGTACCTAAAGGGACCAGAGTCACTAGCCCTTTTGGAAAAAGCCATTTCCAAAAAATGGTTTCCCGAGACCTTCCGCCCCAATCCCACCATGTTCTTGCAACGGATCAAAGCGGCCCATGGGATGGATTTGTGCCAAGGAAAAGGGTGATTTAATACGTTAATGCCAGTGACTACCTTAACAGCCAATTGAGGTATGGTTCATTGCTTTACCTGGGTGGTTCATTTTGCCGCCGCTATTGCGGAGGCGCTACATCCGGTTGCTAGCGGCAACGTCACTCGTGCTTCGACCAGAAGTAACGGACCAGGACCAGAAGTAACGGATACCTTTTTCATGCTTCGCAATCGTCTATTGCGATGGGGAGTAAGTACGCCAACCGTTGATGCCAAGGGCGCTATAGCCATAACTGAAATTACCGCCAAATACGTTGAAATTCGAGCCATACCCCCACACCGCAGGGGAAGAGATTCCTATGCCAGTGGGAGAATAGAATCCGCCGCTTGACTCTGCCGTCCACGTGTTCTCGTTGGGGTCATAGACATAGACAATCGCTGTGGTGAAACTATCGAGATCCACACTGTGATCGCTATCGGTCTGTCCTCCAAAAACATACATTTTGGGATAGCCTGAATTGACGGATAAGGAAACCGCGACATGCCCAAAACGAGGAATGAGAGAGACCCCCGCCGGCGAGAGGCTGGTCCAACTTCCCGCAGTCCCACTGCTCGGATCGTAAACATAGAGATCGTTGAATACATTAGTTCCATCCGTCCCCCCGAAAACATACATCAAGCCGTTTATCGCAACGGCGGTGTGGTCATTTCGTACGGAGGGCGCACTACCCGTGACCGAGCTAGTCAAATTCGTCCACGTATTTCCCACGGTATCGTACGCGTAAAGGTCGTTTAAACTAGTGGTCCCATCCCAGCCGCCAAAGACGTACATGGTAGAACCTATCATTACCGCTGTATGGCCGGAGCGCGCGCTAGGAGCGGGTCCCGAAGGCGAGAGTTGAGTCCATGCGCCAGAAGATCCATTCGAAGGATCATAGGAGTAAAGATCATGGTACGTGCCGGATCCGTCTCTGCCGCCAAAGACATACATCTTGTCACTGGTTGCAGCCGCGGAGTGCCCAATTCTACCAGCAGGAGCCGTACCGCTGGGGCTAAGCAGACTCCAAGCAGATTGAGAATTATCATAGGCGTAGAGCTGGTTATCATAAGTACTGAGCGAGCCACCGAAGACATAAGTCACGGTTCCGATTGTCGCGGCGGTCGATCCAATCGTGGCGGGCGGAGTTGGCCCCCAACTTCCGTCACCTCCGCTGGAGGAATCATATGAAACAATGTAGTTCTGAAGGAAGAAATAGGCGACACTGCCTACGGTTATCGAGCAGTTCCAAGGATGGCCGTAACTTTGCGAAGGGGGATGAATACCGGACGGGGAAAGTTGCGCCCACGTGTTTGTGCCAGTATCAAAGCTCCAAGAATCCGTGTCGGGATAGCCGCTACCCACGTTCCAACCTCCAAAGACATAAACGACATCGCCGATCGCACCAACGGCTTCGCCGGCTCGAGCTGCGGGCAAAGAGCCGGAAGCGCTGACCTCCGTCCAGGTCCCCTGGGCTCCAGTGGTCGGGTCATAAATAAAGATCTCCTGGTAGTCAGAAAGATAGAGATACAACTTATCATTGATGGTCATCAAATTTGCGTTAGAGGTGCCGGACGGCGCCGTTCCCGCCGGGGAGAGAAGTGTCCACGTCCCATCACCGCCGCCATTGGGATCATAAACATATAATTCGTTTTGTGGAGATCCCGATCCAACGCTATCACCGCCGAATACATAGATCTTATCGTTCAAAACGGCAGCCGTGGGTAGATTGTAGAGGTAACTGGAACCAGTCGGTGCTCCCGTGGGAGCAAGGTGAGTCCAAGTTCCTCCGGTGCCTTGAGAAGGATCGTAAGTCCATACCCCAAAACTAGTGTTTACTAGGTATCCCACGCTTCCCACGGTAAGGAAGGCTGTGTAGAAAGTATCAGTAGGAGAACTTCCGCTTGGTGAAAGTTGCAAGACCGCTTCGGTCGACGGATTGAAGGTGTAAAGCACGCTGTCATCACCGGTAAAGACATAGGGCGTCCCTGAGATAGTGGTGGCGTAAGTCTGACCGCTGGCACTGAACAGACTGGGAATGGTGTCGGCGGTTTGCCATGTCCCCGGAGTATTGACACTGACGGTAGCGGTGCCCGTGTTCCCCTGGGCGTCGGTCACGGTTATTGTCGCGATCGTCGACGAGTCGGGTGCCGTATAGGTACCATTCCCCGTCGAGTTGTTTAAGCTTCCATTATCCACGCTGACGGTGAGCCCGCCGCTGGTATCGGTTTGAATGTAGTAAGCGGAGGTTTCTCCCGGGGCCACAGCTTCGGGGTACATCAATACAATGATGCTTCCGCTCACCGTGATTTGAGCGCTTTGGGTTAGCGAACTGACTTCGTCTGTGAGGGAAACTGTCGCTACTCCCGGCTCACTTCCCGCAGTTAGCGTTCCACTTCCGGCCGAATTACTAAGAGTACAATTGGAACAACTTAAACTATAGCTTCCTGATCCTCCACCGACCGTATAAGAGATCGTGCCGTTTTCGGCAACCGATGCCGCGCCGAAGCCTACTTGTAACGGCGCCAGTACCGTGGTGGTTGCCGTCGTCTGCATGGCCAGATCGTTGTCGGTAAGCGTGATCGTATCCACACCAAGCGAACTGGGTGCTGTATACGTGAGCGTAGCGGTGTAATAGCCGTAACTTCCGTTATAAACGTAGCCGGCGATGGAGGTGGTTCCTCCGTTGGCCGATGTCGCGCTGCAGTTCTGCCCGCTGCAGGATACCGTGGCCGTTGCACTCGCGCCGGCAGCGACATAAGAAGGAAGCCCGCTAAGGCCAGGCAATGAACTGAGGACTTCGACCTGGGTAAAACCACCCCCGCTGTCGGTGCAGGTAATAGTGTCCATTCCTTGCGTTCTGGCCGTATAGGTCCCCGAACCAGTCGCATTACTCAAACTCCCGCTCACACTACTTATTGAATAGGGGGGAACGCCGCCACTTACCGTATAAGTTGTCGTCTCACTCACGGCAACGGAAGTACTGGCAAAGCTAAGGACCACATTTGAGAGCGTGATCGTAATCTGGGTTTCTCCTCCCAAATCATCGGTGATGGTGATGGTATCGCTCGTTCCGCTCGCGGGTGCCGTGTACACTCCACTATTGATTGACCCGTACTGCGCCACTGCTGTTTCAGAACCATCGCTTCCTCCGATAGAAAACGATGTCGTCCCGCTGTCATCTATCGTCGTCATTCCGATGGAGTAAGAGATCACGGGGTAGACATAGACGGTCGCGCCCCCGCTAAAACCGTACACATCGGTTGCGGAAACCACGATGGATCCTGTCTGGCCGCTCGAGGGTGTGAAATTACAGCTAGAAAGCTCTACGCTGTCGGCATAACAGGTCATGGGTCCCGTACCTCCGAAAGTATTGAGGGCCGTCGTCTGACCAACTTCAAGACTAGTGAGACTGGGAGAGAGTGTGGGATTGCTATCAACCGCGATCCCAGCCGAAGCCGTGTCGCCCGTGACCGTATCCGTGACCGTGATGGTATCGTTGGTTGGGCTACCTGGCGCCGTGTAGGTAGAACCCGTGACATAACCTTGAGAGGCGCTGAACAGGTAAGATCCCGAACCCCCAGAGGCCGAAACGGAAGTCGTCCCCCCGGGAGAAACAGCGGCCGCCCCGAGCGTAATACTAAGAGGCGAATAGGCCACCGTGACGCTTGCAGAACCGGTAAGGCCGGTGAGCGTGTCGGTGGCGGTGACCGTATCACTCGTCTCATAAGAGGGAGCGTAATAGGTGCCTCCACTCACCGAACCAAGGGAAGCAGAGAGCGTGAAATTACCCGAACCCCCGGTGACGCTGACCGAAGTCGACCCAGAGGGAGTAACCGTCGATGATCCTAACGACACCGAGATCGCCGGAAAATCACTGACGGTGATCAAAGAAGACGTCGAAGCCTCCGTTACATTGTCGGTCACCGTTATCAGATCGCTCACCGCCGAACCGGGAGCCGTGTAGGTCGAACCTAAGATAGTGCCATAGCTCGCCGATAGAGAGTAATCTCCCGAGCCGCCGCTCACGGTAAGGATCGTCGCTTGATCGACATAGAGTGATTCGGAGCCGATAGTTAGCGTCAGCGCGGGATAGGTAATCGTAATATCCGCGGTGACGGAATAATCATTCCCGTCGGTCACCGTGATAACGTCACTCGTACAAGCCGACGGCGTGTAGGTCCCCGAACCCGACGGATTGCTCACGGTTCCACATTCAGCGCTGACGGAAGGTTCATAACCTCCCGTGACGGTATAATCTAAAGATCCATTGGAGGCGACGGTCGTAGCTGGCACAGAAATTGTCAGCGTTTGGCCTGAACTCATCGTAATGTTGTAGACGAGTCCGATACCGTCGGTAACGGTGAGCGTATCGCCACCACTAGCGGGCATTGTGTAATTGCCCGAGCCACTCGGGTTATCCACACTTCCATTGGCTGCGGTGACGGCAAACGGCCGTGTTCCCCCGTAGATGGTATAAGGAATCTGCTGATTGGCTTCTATCGTGAGGTTTCCTCCGCCTATGAAGGTACTGCCGGTGACGGTAGTAAAGTTGGTTCCGTCAAAATAATCCAGGTGGGAGGGAGTACTCGCTAACAAATATAGCTTGCTGTTCATTAGGGCCATCGAATCATATGCAAAATTTAAAGCGGTAACCTCGGACCAGGCACCGCAATCCCCGGCCGCAGGATCGTACTGGAATAGCTCTTGATTGCTCGATACGACGTACCACTTCCCATTCATTACTGCGCTTGCCACGGGTGAATTGGTGAACACGGTTCCCGAAGGAGTCAGCGTAGTCCAACTGCCGTTGCTCCCATTCGAAGGATCGTACATGTACAAAGACGTATTGCTTATAGATTGAACATAGATCTTTCCGGAAATTAGGGCCGTAGTGGTGTCGGGATACTCGCCAGGAGTCTGGCCTGACGGAGCCAATTGGCTCCACGAAGCCTCAGATCCTTGAGAGGGATCATAAACAAAAACGCCCAAATGTGCGCTTCCGTATAGTCCGGTTAAATATAACTTTCCTCCGATGGTAAACATCGACTGGGGGGTGGAGGTAGGGCCAGAAAGAGAAGTGACCACATTGGTTGCCGGGTCATACGACCAGCACGTCCAGCTTCCACACAAGTATATTTCACTGCCCGAAGCCGCCATCACCATCGCCCCCGTATTAGCAGTGGAAGGCAGGTTGACGGCATCAATTGCAGTCCAGAGGTTTTGCGTCTGGTCATACGACCACAGATAATTTTGAGTGCCCCCTCCGACGTATCCGCCGAACACATACAGCATACTGCCTATGACGGCGCTGGGAGAGGAGGTTGCGAAGTTGAAACTAGACGGAACGGAAGCAGTCCCGATATAGATCGGCGGGCCAACCGCAATCGTTGCGGTCTGTGAAAATGAGCTCGCCGTATCGACCGCGGTGAGGGTTGCGGTTCCGCTGCCGCCCGACGCCGTATAGGTCCCGCTTCCCGAGGCATTGCTAACCGCCCCAAGATCTACCGACACGCTATAACTTCCGCTACCGCCCGACACAGAATAAGAGACTAAACTGCCTTCCGCCGTGCCCGCGGACGCGAAAGAAACGGCGACAGGACTTACTACTGTGATTGTTGTTGTTCCCTGAGCATTGGTGACATCATCGGTCAGCGTTAAGGTATCGGTACCCGTCGACATGGGGGCTGTGTAAGTGCCGTCGTTTGAAAAAGTTCCTCCTAAGGTGTCAGAGCTGCTACAGCTTCCGCTGGGACAACTGATCGTTGCAGTTATCGTGGCCCCTTCGGCGATATATGCCGGAGCGGAAACGGTGGGATCACTATAGATCGTAAGGGGAAGAGATATCGACCCTCCTCCGCTATCGGAAATCATAAGCGTATCGCTTCCAGTGGTGACGGCGTTGTAATTGCCATTATCGGTCGCGTTACTTACGCTACCTAATGCCGCCGATATCTGGTACGGGGACGTTCCTCCGCTAACGGAGTAACTGGTGATCTGGCCAACCGCTAACGTGCTATTCGCAACCGTAGCCGATAGATCCGAGTTTAATGTCACGGTAATCGTGGTGGTAACGCCATTTCCATCGGTCACCGTAATGGTGTCGTTCGAAGGGTTCCCAATCCCACCAGGGGCGGTATAAATGTCGCCGGTAAAAGATCCGTAAGTGGCAGAGTAGGTGTAACTACCATCACTCCCGCTAGTCGCCACTGCCGACGAAGCTCCGCTGTCCACCGTCATAGTCGGGGGGAGCGAAAGGGCGGCGTCCACGGTAATTCCTTCTGAGAACGAAACTCCCAGGGAATCGGTCACGGTGATAAGATCCGAACCCGAGGACGAGGGGGCCTGGTAATTACCGCTTTGATCGATCATGCCGCGGGTGGCTTGATAGGTGTATTGGCCGTTTCCTCCGCTAACCGTTATCGTCGCCAATTCGGAAACATCAAGTTCGGTACCAGGGGCGACCGAGAGCGAAAGATTTTCCACGGTGATACCCTGCTCTGCTTGAACTTGGCTCACATTATCGGTGACCGTAATTTCATCGCTCGTAGCGTAAGAAGGAGCCGCGTAATAGAAGGTATTGCCCCCGGCCAGCGTGATTGACCCGTATTGAGCCTGGACATCGAAGCTTCCGGAGCCTCCGGTGACCGTAAACTCCTCTGTCTGATTTATGTTTAGACCGGTTTGAGAGATATTTATCGAAATGGCTGGGTAAGCTCGATTATTGATAGGGACCGTAGCTATATATCCATCGGAGTCCGATACCGTAAGCGTGTCTTGTTCCAAAGTGATAGGGGCGGTGTAATTACCCGAGCCCGAGGCATTGTCCACCGAACCGTATTGGGTACTCACTGAAAAAGGGCCCACTCCTCCAGAGATGGTATACGTCGTCGTCGACCCTTGATAGGGTTGAGTCGTTCCCATCGTCACTGCCAGGGTTTGCGCGTTAGAAAAATCGATCGAGAAGGCTTGTCCGCTGCTATCGGTGACATCAAGTTCTCCCAAGCCCGAAGCTGGCATGGTGAAATTTCCACTACCCGAAGCATTATCTGTGTGGCCCGTGACGGTATAGGGGCTAGTTCCGCCGAGTATTTCGTAGGCAATACTTTGATTAGATTCAAGAGTTGGATTTGTGTAAATAAAGACAGGAGTTTGAACAAAGAAGTCGTTGCCGTTGGGGTCAAATTCGGAAAGCTCACTGCTGAACGCCGCGCCGCCGCCAAAGAAAAAAACTTCGTTATTGAAAGTTTGAGAGACCGCTCCGTAACGAGGGTTTCCGGATTCAAAAGTTCCCCCACTCATCCACGCACCGGTAGCCCCTGATGAAGGATCATAAATGAACATCTGGTTGGGATCGGCAGAGGTTTGAAGGACATAAAGCTTATTATTGATAACGGTAGCGGTTCCCTCGCCCGAGGGTGCTGTTCCCGACGGAGAAAGAGAACTCCATGCGCCGTTACTTCCATTCGTAGGATCGTAGGCATAAAAATCGGATACCGGGGTGTTCCCCGTCGTATCGCCACCCTGCACAACCATTTTTCCTGAAATGACCCCAACGATCGCCTTAATACGAACGGAGGGCGCGTTTCCGGTCGGTGTCAGTGCGGTCCATGTTCCCGAGGCACCGGTAGCAGGATCGTAAACATACAGATCATTGAGATATTGGCCGGAAGCATTTTCCCCGCCAAAAACATACATTTTTCCAGAGATCACTACCGAGGCGGGATACTCCCTCGAGACCGGGGCGGAGCCCGCGGGGGTGACGGAACTCCAGGCTCCAAACGAACCCGCCGTTGGATCGAAGAGGTACAATTGATTAAGCGGAGTGGATCCATCGAAACCGCCAAACACATAGACCTTATTTCCTAGGCAGCCCGCCGTCGCGTATTCTCTTGGAGTGGGAGCCGTTCCGCTAGGAGTGAGCACTCTCCACGCGTTTCCATTAGGATCATAAGAAGTGATCGCATTGCTAAGCCCGTTATTCGTCATACCTCCGAATACAAACATCTTGCCGTCACAAGTAGTACTTGCCGCATAATCCGCACCGAAATTAGCTGGGGGCTGGGTTATCCCTAGATATAAAGGGGCTACGACCGAGACGGTAAAGGAGGAAGAAGCACTCGCGGCGTCGGTGACCGAAAGAGTCACTGAAGACTGCGATCCATCCGCAACGATATTTCCGGAGCCCGTCGCATTGCTAACGGTGGCGCCACTGGAAACGCTCACCGAATAGGGAGGGGTTCCATTAGCCACCGTATAAGCGGTTTGCAATCCCGAGAGCATGGTAGGGGACGCCATCGCGATACTTAAGTTCGAGTTCAAAGTAACGTCGTAAGTTTTTTGATTACCGTCACTGTCGGTAACGGTAATGACATCACTCCCGCCTGAAGCCGGAGCGCGGTAGGTAGTTCCAACGACCGTTCCGTTTTGGGCCGTAATCGTATAGATTCCATCTCCGCCCGTGGCATCGATAGTCGTTGAACCGCCGTCATCGGGATGAGAATCTCCAAGCGAAACATTAATGGCGGGATCGGCCGTGACCGTTAAGGTCGTGGAAACGACATTACCGAAGAACCCGTAAGCCGTTAGGGTGACCGTTCCCGTGTAATCGGAGGGAGCTTGGTAATTGCCCGCTTGATCCACCGTTCCGTGATCGGCTGTGACGGTGACCGCTTCCGAACAGGGATTGGTAAGCGTATAGGGCGTGGAGAGTCCCTGTATGAGGCTCGAAGTATTTGCTGCGATCGAGAGTCCGTCGATCTGAGAGTTAAAGTACGCGTAATTGGAGTTCCCGTCCTCTACCGATAGATTTGCTTCAATGCAGTTATCGGTGGAATCGATGAAAGTTTGTGTGAGAGATGCTCCGCTTCCGTTCTGGGCTCCGACCATTATGTTTCCGCTGTTGGTAAACATGGTGAACGAACCATCTCCACCCGACGCAGTAAAATATCCGTAAGCATTATAGGCGACAGCGAATGTTCCCGTCAGCGTTAACGTGGTTCCAGGGGTCAAGGTGACGCTATAAGAATTTTGCAAACTGTCTGTTACAGTCAGGGTGTCTCCGACATTTGGCATACCATAGATGCCTGACGAGGTTGATTGACTTACGAAGTAGCCGCTAACTTTGGTCACCGTATAAGGGCCTGTGCCTCCGGAGACGGTGTAGGTAACCTGCTCACCGGACTCCAGTGTGGATGAAGTGGACTGATAAGAAGGAGTCTCGGGAACCCAAACATTGCTTCCGCCACTGGTTCCTCCAGGGGAATAGGCGTCGAACTCCCAAGGAGCGTTTTCCCCGGAGCCATAGAAATAGATCTCTCCATTAACGTCTTGGCTCGCTAGAGCGACATAAGCCCCAGGCTCAAACGTTCCCAAATTCGTCCATGTTCCCCCACTTGACGTATCGAAAGCAAATATCTCATCGTATTGGGTGTAAGCGTAGAAGGCGGTGCCGGCGGCGGCTATCGTCGTTACTTTATCCAGATTCGCGGGCGGCGGAGCTCCCGCGGGGGTAAGTTTTGTCCACGCCCCACTGGCTCCCGAAGTAGGGTTATAAGAATAAACTCCGCCCTGGGAATTTCCATAAAGGTAAATATTCCCCCCTACGGTACTGGCCAAATAGGTATCTGTTTGAGGTCCGCTTCCTGAGGGAGAGAGTGAACTCCATGCCCCTTGCGCTCCGTTTGAGGGATCAAAAACTTTGATGCCGGGGGTATAGGATCCACTGTGATAGAAACCAAAAAGGTACATCTTGGAGCCGACAGTGGCTTCCGTAATAGGATAAGTCCCGTCAAAGTTAGGAGCACTTCCTGAGGGAGCTAATGAAGTCCAAGCCCCGTCGGTGCCGCTAGTGGGATCGTAAGTACTGATGTGAAAGGAACTCCCGTCGTAGGTGAAGGCATAGAGAAGATTTCCTATGGTGGTCAGGAAAAATTGGCTTCCGTTGGAAACAGTAGGGGCGGTTCCCGATGGCGAGAGGGCTCGCACTACGTTGAGTGTGGGACTATAGGAAAAAAGAAGATTAGAATCTAATCCGTTCACACTCCCTGAGAAAAGATACATCTTGCCGTTCCAGACGGTGGATGCCGGAGCTGAAGACGGCTGAGGCAAGTTCGGCGGGGCCTGGCTCAAGGTAATCGTTAAAGGCTGATTTACCGTGATCGTTAACGAAGCGGTGTTGCTCAAACTATCGGTTACGGTGATTCCCACTGCGGAAGAAGACCCATCGGCAAGAAAAGTTCCCGAGCCAGAAGGGTTGGAAATACTACCGCCCGCTACAGTGCTAACCGTGTAGGGAGGAACGCCGTTAGCAATGGTGTACGCATCGCTCTGGTCTGGAGCGGTAGTCATGTTGGCAACCGTGACTGAGAGGGGGATAGTCGATTCCACCGCATAGTTTGTCGAAGTTAAAGTTACGATTCCCGAAGTGGCCGTAGCGGTTTGAGAACCTGTTGTATTAAACGTAAGAGCAAATTGATGGACGCCCAAATCTCCACTTTGGAAAGTATAAGCCGAAGGGAGCGATGCCGATCCGTCGCTAGAGGTAAGCGTTACCGTTCCCGTGAAGTTCGTTACCGTATTACCCGCGGCATCGTTCGCGGTGACAGTCAAAGTAGTGGCCGCTCCCGCCGTAGTGCTGGAAGGATGCGCGAAGGTAAAGTGATCCAAAACTCCCACGGGCGTCGCCGAAACTTCGGAAGAGAGGGCTCCCTCCCCTGTCTCATCCACCGCCGATAATCGATAGTAGTAAGTGGTATCGGTCGTAAGGGAGCTGTGAACATAAGGAGAAGTGACTCCGGTAATTTTTGCCGAACTGGTTGTTACTCCAGCCGTCGTACTCCAGTAAAGATTGTAAGACGTGGCATTGGTGACGGCTGACCAGCTCAAACTATTTTGCCCGGTTCCCGCCGTGGCGACCAGGGTGGGGGCCGAAGGAACGGCTTCAGGCGTGGCACTTACCGTCGAAGAAAGAGCGCTTTCTGTTCCGTTCGTAACGCTTGTTACCGCAAAATAATAAAGGGTATTGTCGGTGAGTGACGACACCACTTGACCGGAAGTGGCGCCGGCCACCTTCGTACTAGAAGTGGTGACCGTGGAACTGGTCGAGTAATAAAGGTTATAGGAGCTAGCGCCCGTTGCCGCGGTCCATGTGAGTGTTACTTGCCCATCCGTTGCCGTCGCTACGAGGTTAGTGGGCGGAGCCGCAAAGGGCATCGCCGATACTTCAGAAGAAAGAGGCCCTTCGCCTCCGGTATCGACAGCACTTATTTTATAGTAGTAGGTCGTTCCGTTAGTCAGAGAAAGAGGGGTGTAGGGAGAACTGACTCCCGAAATTTTTGTGGAACTTGTCGTCACTCCCGCTGTGGTACTCCAGTAAAGATTGTAGGAAGTGGCGTTGGTCACCGCATTCCACGAGACCGTATTTTGGGCACTTCCTGCAGTGGCTATCACACTGGCCGGTGCCGTAAGACTTGTCGTAGGAGTTGCGTTTACGATAGTAGACAGGGCACTTTCCGTTCCGTTAGTCATACTCGTCACGGCAAAGTAATAAGTCGTTCCATTCGTGAGCCCCGTGGTAGCTCCGCCTGAAGTGGCACCCGTTATCTTGGTACTTGAAGTGGTTACATTCGATGTCGTTGCGTAATAAAGATTGTAGGAAGTAGCCCCGATCGCCGCTGTCCAAGAAACCGTGACTTGCCCGTCTCCACCGGTAGCGACCACATTCGTGGGTGGTGGTGCATAAGGAGTTGCCGAGACTTCAGAAGAGAGCGGCCCTTCTCCGCCGGCATCTTGAGCGCTTACTTTATAGTAGTAAGCAGTCCCTCCGTTTAGAGAGGTATGGGCGTAAGGCGAAGTAACGGCAGTAATCTTAGTCGAGCTTGTGGTGACTCCGGCCGTCGTACTCCAGTAAAGATTGTAAGATGTCGCATTCGTGACCGCATTCCAGGAAATCGTATTTTGGGCACTTCCTGCGGTGGCAACCACATTGGCAGGAGCCGAAAGACTGGTTACCGGAGTTGCATTTACTATCGAGGAGATTCCACTTTCCGTACTGCTTGTGACACTAGTAACGGCAAAATAGTAAACCGTCCCATTGGTAAGTCCCGTGACCGCTTGTCCCGAAGTGGCGCTTGCGACTTTCGTACTCGAAGTGGTGACCGAAGCACTTGTCGAATAATAAATATTGTAAGAAGTGGCACCGGTCGCCGCCGTCCAAGAGACCGTAACTTGCCCGTCCCCTGCCGCCGCCGCGACGTTGGTGGGAGGCGGCGCAAACGGCATCGCCGATACTTCCGATGATAAAGGCCCTTCGCCTCCGGCATCCACGGCACTTACTTTATAGTAGTACGTGGTTCCGTTAGTGAGCGAGAGATGCCCATAAGGAGAGGTCACGCCGGTAATCTTTGTGGAGCTTGTCGTAACTCCAGCCGTTGTACTCCAGTAAAGATTGTAGGAAGTGGCGTTCGTCACCGCATTCCAGGAGATCGAGTTCTGTCCACTGGCAGCCGTCGCTATCACATTCGCGGGAGCAGAGAGCCCTGTAGCCGGAGTCGCATTTACAATTGTGGATACCGCACTTTCGTTACTCCCTGTGACACTCGTCACGGCGAAATAGTAAGTGGTTCCGTTCGTAAGGCCCGTAATCGCCTGTCCCGACGTCGCGCTGGCTACTTTGGTACTTGAAGTCGTGACTGAGGCACTTGTCGAGTAATAGATGTTGTAAGCCGTGGCGCCCGTAGCGGCTGTCCAACTCATGGTGACCTGTCCGTCACCTGCCGTCGCCGCGACATTGGTGGGCGGGGGAGCATTCGGAGTTGCTGAGACCTCAGAAGAGAGGGGCCCTTCGCCGCCCGCATCTTGAGCACTGACTTTGTAATAGTAAGGCGTTCCAGCGGTTAAAGAGAGATGCACATAGGGAGAAGTGACTCCCGTAATCTTGGTCGAGCTTGTGGTGACTCCGGCCGTCGTACTCCAGTAAAGATTGTAAGAGGTCGCATTCGTCACTGCATTCCACGAGATCGTGTTTTGACTCGTACCCGCAGTAGCGACTACGTTGACCGGGGCCGTAAGACTTGTAGCGGGGGTTGCGCTTACCATCGTTGAGAGAGCACTTTCCGTTCCGCTAGTAACGCTCGTTACGGCGAAATAATAGACAGTGCCATTGGTGAGACCTGTAATTGCCTGTCCCGACGTCGCGCTGGCTACTTTGGTGCTTGAAGTAGTGACCGAAGCACTGGTCGAATAATAGATGTTGTAGGAAGTAGCACCGGTTGCGGCAGTCCAGGTGATGGTGGCTTGCCCGTCACCGGCCGTTGCCGCAACATTAGTGGGAGGTGGCGCAAAAGGCGTGGCCGAGACTTCCGAAGATAGAGGCCCTTCGCCACCGGCATCTTGAGCGCTGACTTTGTAATAGTAAGCCGTTCCCCCGCTTAAAGAGCTTTGCACATAAGAAGAAGTGACACCCGAAATTTTCGTGGAACTTGTCGTTACTCCAGCCGTCGTACTCCAGTAAAGATTGTAGGAGGTCGCATTCGTCACCGCATTCCACGAAATCGAATTTTGGGCACTTCCTGCGGTTGCCACGACATTGGCAGGTGCTGCAAGGCTTGTCGCGGGAGTGGCGTTCACAATGGTTGAGAGCGCACTCTCGTTTCCATTGGTGACACTCGTCACCGCAAAATAGTAGGTCGTTCCATTCGTAAGTCCGGTCGTTGCGACACCCGAAGTAGCTCCTGTCACTTTAGTACTCGAAGTCGTCACGCTCGAATTGGTTGCATAATAGAGGTTGTAAGCAGTGGCCCCGGTGGCCGCTGTCCAAGTGACGGTGACCTGTCCGTCCCCACCGCTTGCTACAACATTAGTCGGTGGAGGGGCAAAAGGCGTGGCCGAGACTTCCGAAGAGAGCGGTCCTTCTCCACCGGCATCTTGAGCGCTGACTTTGTAATAGTAAGCCGTTCCCCCGCTTAGAGAGCTTTGCACATAAGAAGAAGTGACACCCGAAATTTTTGTGGAACTTGTCGTTACTCCCGCCGTCGTACTCCAGTAAAGATTATAGGAAGTGGCATTGGTCACGCCATTCCAAGAGATCGTATTTTGGGCACTTCCGCCGATCGCCACGACATTACTGGGGGCCGTAAGGCTTGTGGCGGGAGTGGCATTTACTATCGTCGATATTCCACTTTCGTTACTCCCCGTGACACTCGTCACGGCGAAATAATAAACCGTCCCGTTGGTTAGGCCCGTAATGGCTTGGCCAGAGGACGCACTTGCGACTTTAGTACTTGAAGTGGTGACCGAAGCACTTGTCGAATAATAAATATTGTAAGCGGTAGCTCCCGCGGCGGCCGTCCAAGTAACCGTAACTTGCCCGTCCCCTGCCGCCGCCGCGACATTAATGGGCGGCGCTGCATTCGGAGTTGCCGAGACTTCAGACGATAGCGGCCCCTCTCCGCCCGCATCTTGGGCGCTAACTTTATAGTAGTAGGGAGTTCCGCCGGTTAAGGAGAGTTGCGTGTAGGGCGACGTGACTCCCGTAATCTTGGTCGAACTTGTCGTTACTCCGGCGGTCGTACTCCAATAGAGATTGTAAGACGTCGCATTGGTTACCGGGTTCCACGAGATCGTGTTTTGAGAAGTTCCTGCAGTCGCTACGACGTTAACCGGTGCCGTAAGGCTTGTCGTGGGAGTAGCACTGACGATGGTCGAGAGCCCACTTTCGATGCTGCCCGTGACACTGGTCACGGCAAAATAATAGAGGGTTCCATTGGTGAGGCCCGTAATGGCTTGTCCGGAAGTGGCACTTGCGATTTCGGTACTGCCTGTCGTGACATTAGAATTGGTCGAATAATAGATATTGTAAGAAGTAGCACCGGTCGCCGCCGTCCAACTCACTGCTACTTGCCCGTCCCCCGCGGTGGCCACGATATTGGTAGGTGCGGCAGCGTAGGGAGTTGCTGAAACTTCAGCGGAGAGCGGCCCTTCGCCTCCTGTATCCTGAGCGCTTACTTTATAGTAGTAAGCCGTTCCATTCGTTAGCGATAAATGCGCATAGGGAGAGGTGACGCCCGTTATCTTTGTGGAACTGGTCGTCACTCCCGCTGTCGTACTCCAGTACAAGTTGTAGGAGGAAGCACCCGTCACCGCATTCCATGAAATGGTATTTTCTCCGTATCCCGCGGTTGCGATGACGTTGGCGGGAGCCGCTAATCCAACCGCCGGCATGGCCGAGACTTCCGTGGATAGCGAGCTTTCAAAGTTATCGGTAACGGAAGTGATGGCGTAATAATAAGTCGTGCCGTCAGTAAGCGACTGATGGATGTAGGGCGTGGTGACCCCTGAGATCTTCGTACTAGCCGTCGTCGTCACTCCGGCCGATGTTTGAAAGTAGATATTGTATGAAGTCGCTCCCGTTTGCGGAGTCCAACTGAGGGTATTTTGTCCGTCCCCCGCTGTCGCTGCGACATTGATCGGCGGAGGGGCATAGCTGGTAGCGGTGATAGGGATGATACTGGTTTGGGTTTGATTCCCGTCGAAAAAGCTAATCGTTAAATTCGCAGTGAAGGTTCCCACAGACGGCGGGGTAAATGTGATGATGTAGGAGCAATTCGACTGGGCGGGAATCATTCCGTTGCAAGTGCCGCCGGTAATTTCGAAAGCATCGGTAGGATTAGAACTTTCAACTTGAATGGAGTCTGAGAAGGAGGCGGTAAGTGCGGTAGCGTTTTGTTGGCCGTTATTGGAAATGGTGTAGTTAAAGTTAGAAGACGAGTTTAATTGCGCCGCTAACGCGTTGCTACTTCCCCCTACACCGGCAATAGTGCGCGACACGGAAAGAGAACCCGCGCTCTTCCACGAGACAGGGCTACACCCTGCAAAGATGAGAGCTAGCCCGAGGGTAAGCCCCAATTTATAGATCGCTATACGTACCGCATTCATCCCTGGTCCCCTAACAACCGACAGGTAATGATTTCTATTCCTATTTCCGTGGATTCAAAGAGAGATGGGCGTCACTATTCTAGACACCGTCTAGATATTTTAACGAAAAGTTAACGCCACGCACAACTGGCCAATTGTGGAGATAAATTCATTTTGTTGCTGTGGAAAATTAAGAACTTAAAGACCCAAAAGGTGCCCGTCGACTTTCGGGACCTTTTCTGGGCACCTTTTGTTTTTGTTCAGACAAGGTCCCGAAAGTCGACGGGCACCTTTTGGGTTTACGGCAAGTTTTCTTTCCTATCTTCATTTGCTCCCTCAGTCTCCTGAGTAGCCCCTTCTCCCTGCTCGGCTTTTGATTCTCCCGCCTCTTCTCCCTCTTCGTTCTCTGGCGGAAACGGACGAGAGTGAGCTGCGGCCTTTGTTTTTTTAGAGCGGGTGGGTTTGGGAGCCTCTTCCTCGTCTTGAACTTCACGCTGCTCTTCATTTTTTTCATCAGCAGGGTCTTTCCACCCATCCTCGTTTCCATCACGAATCTCAAGCGGCGGTGGTTCTGGCTTGAATTCGGACGGGTCGCGTCCCGCTGGAATGGAATTAGTAACCGGAGGAAAGTTCGGACGGCCGTATCTTGAGGGGGTGGGACGTGCGGGAGAACTATGTCTAGAACCTGTCGCGTCTTGAAGCGGACTTCCAATCGGAAGTTGAGGCTCGTTACTCGCAATACTTCGGTTCTCCGGCGCAAGACTCATCGGACGAAGAAGCTTGGAGAGTTGGCCCGAATTAAAAAAAGCGATCGTAACAATAGTCGCGACGAGCCCCGCGGCCCACCTCCCAAAATGGGTGGGCGTATCGTAGTTTTCTTGACGATCTCTGGGTTTTACGACCTCCTCCTCTGATAGATGCTCTTGAGGAATCCGTCGTTCCATTACGGGATTTTGATTGCGGAGCAAATCTTCGGGATTGATATCTAAGAGTTCGGGCGGAATATGATCTTCCACTTTGGGAGGTGCTGTCGTAGCCGATCTTCTTTCTAAGATCTCTTTAGAGGGCGGCTCTTGCGCTTCGTTCTTGCGTCGGTCGAATTCTTCAAATTGCCATAGAAATTTCCAGCTTGAGGCGGATTTCGTTTGGCCGTCTTCGATTTTATAGGCGAGGTCATTGAAGCGGATCTGCTTTTGTTTGAGCAAAAGCTCCACATCTTCTCGAGATAAAGGTCCCTTGGGCACCTTTTGAATGAGAACTATCCACTGATTTAAAGCCATCGAACTCCACCAAGTAAAAATCACTTCCTTGTGGAGTTTAAAGCCCTTCCTGCTTGGCTTATTTCGTCTGTCTTACCCTTTGATGATGCGAATTAAACTTGGATGCAAAATTTTGTTGGATGCTACTACTTCTCCAGCATGTATGTCCGTTGGTTTGCCAGAGTATCCTGAGATAGTGCCCCCCGCCTCCGTCACGATCAAAAAACCAGCGGCGACATCCCAAGGCGAAAGACATTTCTCCCAAAAACCGTCGTAACGTCCGCAAGCGACATAAGCTAAATCGAGTGCTGCTGATCCGGGCCTGCGAACGCCAAGTGCCCTTTCATTCATTCGCGTGAAGATTCCCATCTCCCGTTTTAGCTCGGTCCCTTTCATATAATAAAACCCGGTACCCACCAGGGCATCCGCCATTCGGTTGGTATTCGACACCCGAATGCGCTTCCCGTTTAAGTGAGCCCCCTTTCCTACTTCCGCCGAGAACTTCTCCTTCGTGAAAGGGTTCCAGATCATCCCGGCAAGCGGCCGGTTTCCTTCGTAAAGTCCGATAGAAACACAGAACCAAGGGAAGCCATGCGCATAGTTGGTGGTGCCGTCCAAAGGATCCAGCACCCAGGTATAAGCGTGCTCCCCCAGGAACTCCCCGCTTTCTTCTGTAATTATCGAACTATTTGGAAAACTTCTGAAAATGTTTTTCATCAGGAAGGCTTCGGCGGCCTTATCCGCCTCGGTCACTATGCCTGCGTTAGGCTTGCGGGTGATGCGATGCGTCTTATAGAAATATTTCATTAAAATGTCGCCGGCACCATCGGCCAGCTTCGAGATAAACGGAAGATGTGAGGTCATGGACCCGTTTTTACCTTGCGGCGGGCTGCTTTGGAAATGTTTTCAAACGAACGATCTGCGTCATGGTTGGCCTGCTCTTCCAAGGAATTCATGGCCCCCTGGTTGCGCTGTGCCTGACGCTCCAGCTCCACTCGACGGTAGCGCTCGAATTCGGCCTGAAAAATGCTATCGTCGACTTTGGTTTCTAGATCGGGAAGGGATTTCTTCATGAAATTCAAAAAGTCGGGATCATCAACGGCAATGGGCTTTAGCGGTTCTTTTTGCTCACGGTAAAAACAGATCGTTTTGCGAATCAAAGTATCGACCGGGTTTTGTCCTCGGCTTCTATCGACATATTCGGCCAATTTGTCTCTAAGGGCTAAGATTCTTAAAATTCGCTTGGCCAAAGTTTTATCCGACGAGATAGCGTTGCGAGCGACTCCTTCGAAGAAATTGATATAGGGAGCGTTGTCGGGGAGCAATTCTCCGCAGTTGAGCGGCATCATCACCACGCCCCCTTCCGGAGGAAGGGCGGCATAACCGGGCAATCCGACGAAAGCAAGTACCAGGCCTAAGCTATAGAGACTGATTCGCATGATGTTTGCCCTGCGTTCCCTTTTCTTACCTAATTGGGACGGTTTAGAGCCCTGACACGTGACTAAGATTAAGTTGGATGAGTCCCCTACTCCTAGTATTATCGCTCCGACCGACTTTGGAAACATTTTTGTCCTTTTACTCATGAACTGAGAGGAACTTAATCGGTGGCGGAAACCGGATTTGCCGAATTTGATTGCCTAGTTTTGGGAGACGATCCCGCGGGTCTTTGGGCTTTGGGAGAGCTTGAAAAGCGGTCTCACGGAAAACTCCGGTTGGGTTACGTGAGTTTTGAACCCCATCTTCGCCCGGTCGCGTTACCGACGGCCATTGCGCGGCGCTTTGACATCCCCGTCACAAAAACCTGGTCTCCTGAAATGGTTTCTCCTCAAGCAGTCCTCTCCTGGGACCCCATCAGTGCGGGATCCCGTTTTCCCGAATTAGCTCTCTTGGCGTCTCATGACGGATGGCTCGATTCCCCATCGCGATTGGTCAGGGGATTAAAAGGTGCGATTCAGCAAAATCCCGATCTTATCGGCTTCGGCCGGGGTTTAGCATTGGCGTTTGGTCGCACCGGGAAAGTTTCTCCTGAATGGGCCGCGCTGTACGCCTGGTTATTCACCGAACTCTGTTGGTGGAGGCCGGCCGATGCCCTCTCCAAGCAGATCCGAGTGTTCCACGCGAATCCTAGAGAAAACAGTATCGAAAAAATCGCACCCATGACGAAAACAAAATTAGGGTACGCGGTTCAACTTCAAGGATACGAGCCGCTATTTTCCCAATGGGTGATCTTAAATCTTCCCTCCACTCCATTGAGAACGATTTTACAGAAAGAAGAAGTTTGCGAAAATCTAGGCATCTCTTTCGCGCAAGAGCCTATTCCCTCTAAAGCCCTTTTCCCACTGACCTTAACCTTAGATCCGACGGTCGTTCCTCTTAATGTTCGACCGGTTTCCGTCTTTTTTGATAGTTGGGAAATTCCCGATCCGGAAGCAGAGATACTGCCCTTCGAAATTTCGAGAACTCAAGACGCAACCCGAATGACCCTTTGGATCCACGGCGCCAGGGATTTTTCGCTGGACAGTCTTTTGTCCCAGTGTCGAGCGGCCATTGGAAAGATGAATCGCCTGTTTCCTTTCTTGTCAGGTTCCATTCGGCACATCGAACCTACACTCGATTTGGAGAGCTGTTACTCCGAGGACGCCAGACGATTTGCCATTGAGACTTTTGAAGATTCTTTGGTGGAGATTTACGACTATTGTTGGCTGCACTCCAGACTCCGCCTACCTCGGGTGGAGCGTTTGGGCCCGTTAATGAACGCGCATCTGCCCTACCCTTGGGGTTCGTTACATACCGCTCGAGAGGTCGTAGAACCTATGCTAAAGCATTTGATGAAGCCCATTCTTAAGGCCGAAAAACACGCCCAAGCGAAAGAGGAGGCGGCTCGTCGTAAATCGACTCCGCGTCCGGGAGCCAGACTTTGAACTCACTTGGCTATGGGCTTAATGCGGGTTATGCAATAACCTTTTTACGGGTAGTTGAATGCCTTTCTTAGAAATGAAACGACGAATGGCGACGGAGATAGCCGGGTACTTCAATCAGCCGGCCATTACCGCTGAAGCGCTGGAAGCCGATTTTGGAGTCCCTCCCCAGCAAGCCTTGGGGCATGTGGCGCTCCCCTGCTTCAAACTCTCCAAAGTTCTTAAGATACCGTCGGACAAAATTGCCCAAGGGCTAAAGGAGCATTTCGCCGGAAAGGGGATCACAGTAACGGCGACCGGCCCCTACGCCAATTTTCGCTGGGACGTGGGTACCCTTTACTTGCAAACGCTAAGCGCGATCACGACACAAAAAAATCGGTACGGGTTTGACCAAAGTGGAAAAGGCAAACACATTGTCTTTGAATACTGCTCGCCGAATGTCGCTAAGAAACTCGGTTTTCAACATATCAGATCGACTCTCATCGGAAATACGCTAGCCAATGTCTATGACAGTTTAGGTTACCAAACCGAGCGCATTAACTTTGTCGGCGACTGGGGGTCTCAATTCGCGCGCCTGTTAGTGGGATTTGAGACATGGGGAAAGCCTGAAATCCTAAACGATAAAGATCCTAAGATCGCCATGAACCACCTTTTTGAAATTTACGTCAAATTTCATAAAGAGGCCGAGATCCATCCTGAATATCTGGAAAAAGCGTCGCAGGCGTTGCAGCGTCTTGAAGAGCACGAACCCAAAGTCACCGATCTCTGGAAACAGATCAAAAAGATTAGCGTTACCGTCATGGATGAAACGCTAGCCCGAATGAATATCCGCTTTAACCATCTTGAAGGGGAGAGCCATTACATCCCTAAAATTCAGGAGACGCTAAAAGAGATTAAAGAGAAGGCGGGAGCAAAACTGAGCGAAGGCGCGTGGATTGTCGAAGTGCCAGGCCTTTCCACCCCGGCCTTGGTTCAGAAAAAGGACGGCACCACCCTTTACCTCACCCGCGATATCGCGGCTGCGGTCGATAGAGAACGGCGCTTTCATTTCGATAAAATGTTTTACGTCGTGGCCGAGCAACAAAAGCTTCACTTTCAGTTGCTCTTTGGCACGCTCAAGTTAATGAATCAGCCCTGGAGCGAGAAGTGTGAACACGTTTCGTTTGGCACAGTACTCTTTGGGACGGAGAAGATGTCGACCCGAGAAGGGCGTGTTATTTTTCTGGATGAACTGCTCGACGAAGCTCAGACCCTGGCTCTTGAAGAATGCACCAAGAAAAATCCCGACTTACCTAATAAAGAAGAAGTGGCTTCGATGGTAGGCGTGGGAGCTATTATCTTTGGAAATCTTTCTTCCCACCGTAGGTCCGACATCGAGTTTAAATGGGAAACAGTTCTCGCTTTGGACGGCGAGACAGGCCCTTATGTTCAGTACTCGTTAGTGCGTTGCCATAGCCTGTTAGAGAAGGCCCGGGAGAAAAAGGAGGCGGCAGCTATTATCAAAGATCCCACTAGCTACACGTTTGCCGCCGAAGAAGAGGCCTTAATCCTCTCGCTAGCAAAGTTTCGGGCGACTTTGCATTTAGTGGTTCGAGATAATGAACCCTATCATTTGACGTACTACCTCATCGATTTGTCTAAAGCGTTTAATCGCTTTTACTACAAACTCCCTGTCTTGCAGAGTAACGATCTGGTTCAGCGTCAGCTCCGTCTGGGATTGGTGGAAGCCACCCAAACGACCCTTACCAATGGATTAGAATTGTTGGGCATGCGCGCTCCGAAAGAAATGTGAAAATACTCGTTCTTCGTTTTAGCAGTCTGGGCGATATTATCATGGCAACCGCAATGGTCCGCTGCCTGCGCGAGGCCCATCCCACAGCGCAAATCGATATGGTGGTGCGCGAAGATTTCTTCGATTTAATTAAAGACAACCCTCATCTCAATCAGAAAATGGGGCTCTCTCGAATCGAAGGTTGGCGGGGCCTTTTCGAACTGGCTAAGACGTTACGAAGCGAACGTTATGATTACGTCTACGATGCGCACCGAAGCCTTAGAACCCGCCTGCTGATGCCATTTATCTTTCCTCAACGGGCGGCGTACTTTAATAAGCAATATCTAAGAAGAGCGCTCGCTTTAACCTTCAAGCTTCGGATTTTAGACAAAAAGCGCATGTTGGAACGCTATGTCGAGCCACTCAAGAAGTGGGGGGTCACTTACGACGGCAAAGGGCCCGAGCTTTTCTTATCGGATGCGACACGTACCAAGGCTCTCGCCAAATTCGGGGTGAACCGGGAAAAGCCCTGGATAGGAATTATTCCCTCGGCGCAATGGCCCGGCAAACGCTGGCCTCTGCCCTATTTTCGAAATGTCATCGAGCGTTTAATCGCCGAAACGAACGCTTCTCTTATCATCTTTGGAGGACCTGGCGACTCTTTCTGTGGAGATTTGGTTCGAGGTCTTCCGGCGGATCGCGTTATGAATACTCAAGGACAACTGGGAATCGGAGAGTCGGCTGCACTTATCGAGCGATGCCAGTTAGTGGTTGCCAATGATACAGGGCTAATGCATATCGCGGACTCGCTTAATATCCCTTCGGTGCTCATGCTGGGTCCTACTTCAGCGGAGTCGGGATGCCTTCCCTTTCACCCGCAAGCTCGTATTTTAGAAGAGGATCTTTGGTGCCGGCCGTGCTCAAAAAACGGCCAAGCCCCCTGTATTCGGCGCAAGAGGTTTTGTTTGACCAATATCAGCCCGGGAAGAGTTTTTGATGCCACCTTGGCCTTACTTCGGTCTAAAGTGAGCCCCGTATGAAGGGATGCCTGTACTCTTTCACGTATTTTCTAGCTCTCCTGGTGGCAGTGCCCGCCTCACTTTTTTCGACAAAGGTTCGACGTGGATTTTGGGGGCGCTTTGGACTTTCCCGACGTGTCAGAAAGTTTCGCAAAGACGACTCTCGTCAGCTCTTCTGGTTTCACGTCGCTTCCAGTGGGGAGTTCGAACAGTGCCTTGCTATTTTGGATGAAATCAAACAGTTACGGCCCCAAGCGAGAGTATTTCTATCGTATTTTTCGCCAACGGCAAAGGTGGCGGTGGAGTTGGAGACGCAGCGGCGAATTTCCAGTGGCCATGGCCTATCGTGGGACTTCGCTGACTATTCTCCCTTCGATTTTAGATTTTGCGTCAAACGTTTCTTAAAGGCTTTGCGCCCTTCCCATTTCATAGCGATCCACCGCGAAATATGGCCGGCCCTGTTGGAAGAATGCCGCAAACAAAACGTTCATAGATTGCTTTTGGGAATGTATCTTCCGCCGCAATCGCGTGCATCGATGCGAAGGCTTTCTTCTTGGCTTGGCTACTTTGAGCATATCGGAACGACAGAAAAGGAAACGGCTAACTTTTTAACTGCGTTGTTACCTAGGACGGTTCCTATAAGTGTCACGGGGGATCCTAGAATTGAACGCGTTCTAAAACGAAAAGCCATGCAAAAGCCGCCCCCTTGGAAAGGCTTTTTTCCGTCGAAGGTAATTATCTTAGCAAGTCTGTGGCCCGAAGATTTTGGGCAAGTGTCGGACGGTCTTATCCGGCTCTTAGTGTTAAACGAAGGCTGGCGCATCGTATTGGCCCCCCACGAACCGAAAGAGGCTTTTGTAACGGAATGCCAAAAGTGGTTTACGACAAATGCTGTCCCCGGGAGGCGTTGGAGCCATTGGGTAAAAAGCCCCGACTTAAGCTCGCACTTAGTCGTCGACGGTGTCGGATGGCTAGCCGAACTTTATCAAGTAGCAACATTGGTCTTCGTGGGCGGAAGTTTCCACAGACGCGTTCACAACGTCCTTGAACCCGCGGCCTACGGAAAACCCATGCTCACTGGCCCCTATATTGAGAATTCCGGAGAAGCCATGGAGCTATGGCGAGATAACAAAGGGCTTATCCGAGTCACGACTCCCGCTGATTTTTCTGAAACCCTTTTAAGGCTTGCGACCGATAGTCACGAACGAGATTGTCTCTCTGTAAAATTAGGAGAGTATCTATTGCAACGCCAGGGCGCTTCGGGACGTTGCGCACAGCTCGTCGTAGATTTCTAGCTCTAGTACCTGCCAAGACTTGCCTGGTAAGTACTATCTTTCCAATCGGAATTCTCATTAACATAGTGCCGAGTTAAACGAGCAGAACCATCTGCCTGAAATTCGAAGACCCACGAATCAAGAGATTCAGGAAGATCAGAGACGTTCCATTGAAGCGTCTGAGCAGTGATGGAACCAATGATCCCCTCTTTTCCTTCCCACCATAAGGCGTTTCCCTGGATTTCAAAGGGACTATAATTGGTGACGTCGGTAAATAGGTCACACTCAAATTTCGCGTTATCAACGGTAATGGAATCGGAATTTTGATTCACATCCAATTGGATGGTTCCACAGACGCCATTGTTGCCATCAACGACAACCGTTCCCGACCCCGTCCAGGTCCCCGTTAAGTTCGGAACCGAGGCCGTCGGAGCGGCAGCAAATAGTGGTAACGAAAAAAAAGCGGCTAGGATCGATAAGCTGAAGGTACGCACTTTTAGCTCCCCGTAAAATTGTTGAGTGATAAAAAGTAGAGGGGCTTATCTCCCGTGTCATCTGACACTGAGTCAAGGCCCAAACAAAATGTCTGGCATGGCGAGCAGCGAAGCGACTGAGCCATCTTGGGCATAAGTACCCCGCCGTAGAAAGGAGATCGCCACTCTACAACACCGGCGAGACTTTTCTAAACGAGTAAAGCTGGTAAATCATCCGCTTCCAAAACTCCACCCCAAAATACCAAAGTCCGCTCAACGTCTTCTCCGAGGGGTCCCAAGAGATCTCAGAGACGTCGGAGGCAACTGGGTATTCGATAATTTCAATTGCCGGAAGGGCCCGATGAAAGATCTGTGAGGCGCGGGCCATATGGTATTCGGAGGTCACCAAAATAATCCGGTGAATGCCTCTCGCTCTTAAAATTTTTCCCGACTGCACGGCGTTTTCAATGGTCGAAGAGGAGTTTGATTCCACCACTATCCTAGTCCAGATCTGATGGATGTTCCCTTTCGCTCCTCCTTGTTGATTCACGAGATCGGTGAGAGTCGCTCCTTTGCCGGTGCCCGAGATAATAAGGAGCGGGGCTTGGCGACTCCTTAAGAGGTCCAAGGCTTTGGGAATGCGGTGTCGATCTCCCGTTAAGACCACAATGGCCTCATCGGCCTTTACGTCGGAGGGCAAAGGTGGGGAGCCTTCGGCGATGGTGGCGTAATGCTCACAAATCTTGGCAAATCGGGAAACGGCGCTTCCCAACAGGATGACAACCAGCAAAGCGACAACAATAAATACCCCTAGCCATCGTCGTAGTCGGTATTTCCAGCCATAAGAGCGGGACGGGACCTGGGATGGGTTTGGGGGCTGCAGATACATTTTTGTAAGCTATCACAACAAAGCCCTTGAATTCAGTCCCTTTTTTAACTATGACAAGGGGCTGGTATCTAACTGTTTTGAATGAGGTGTCCCTTGGCCAGACGATGTGCCTATTGTGCAAAAGAACCGGTGACCGGAAATCGGATCAGCCATTCGAACATTAAGACCAAGAAGCGCCATTATCCGAACCTTCAAAAGTCTCGGGTATTTCTAGGTGGTATCGTCCAACGCGTTTACGTCTGCACGCGATGTCTTCGAAGTGGACTTGCGAAGAAGCCGCCGGTCAGCAAACGACCGGTAGCCGTGGTTTCAGAAGCCGCTGCGTCGTAATAGTTTCCAGAACCCACGAAATTTCTCCCTTTCCTAATAGTAGCGCTCTTTGCCCTTTGTTATCCGATCCACGTCTTGTATGAAGCCGTGCCAATTTTGGAGCAAAATAGTTAATCACGAATCTATTTTCTCGCATGAGAGACACCAGTACCGGCTCTCTTTCACGCCAGTCGTTGGCACGTCCTTGCACTGCCTTTTTCAAACCCAATGTGAAGGAGCAGTATGACGAGCAACTTGATTTTCACTCCTGGCGGACCCTTTGGTCGGCTTTTACAACGGTGCGACTGCTACGCCAAAGCCGCTTGGCCTATCTTAATTCTTGGCGAGACGGGTGTGGGTAAAGAGCTAATCGCTAGAAGGATTCACGACCAATCCAGTCGATCTTCAGGACCCTTCATTCCCATTAACTGTGGAGCCGTCCCCGCAGGCCTCTTTGAAAGCGAACTCTTTGGCCACGAGTCCGGAGCTTTTTCGGGAGCGACTCGAGCCCATAAGGGGCTACTTAGAGCTGCTTCGGGGGGAACTATGTTTTTCGACGAGATAGGAGACTTAGAGTTGGGGCTCCAGGTGAAACTCCTTCGGCTGCTGGACTCGGGTGAACTTAGGGCAGTAGGAGCTACTCGGTTTGAAACGGTCGACGTCCGAATTCTCGCCGCCACGAACGTCGATCTTAAGACTGCCATCGGCGAAGGAAGGTTTCGGCTCGATCTCTATGAGCGGCTCTCGGTGCTTACCCTGACCATCCCCCCTTTGAGAGATCGTACTGAAGATATAGAAAAGATAGCACGCGGCTTCTTAAATCAACTGGGAATCAGCTTTGAACAAGAGGCCGTGGAGGCCCTGCTTAATTTCCCGTGGCCAGGTAACGTTAGACAACTAAGAAACCTACTAGCGCGAGCAGGTGTTTTAGGGGCAAAAAGAGTGACCCGGCGGATGCTAGAAAGGCTGTTGTGCGAGGAAAGGCGGCTGGATGCCTATTGCGGCCAAGTTTGTGATTTGTCGGAACGGCCTTTGGCTGATATCGAAAAGCAGGTTATCTTAGACCGCCTTTATCGGTACGAGGGGAATAGGAAACGTACGGCCAAGGAGCTAGGGATTGCTAAGTCGACTCTTCAGGAAAAGTTGCGGCGCTGGAATCAAAGGGGCGATTCTGCGCGCGATCGGGGCAACCCTTCTGCTAACCTCAATACCCGTTAAGGCCGAACAGACGGCGGAGCGAACCCTTTGGATCTATGAACAGCTAGCTACCCCTTATTACCGAACCCCCGAAGCCAATCGGCATGAAATTCAATTGGGGGCCGCCAATTATCTTGATTCCTTTTCCTTCGCGGCTTCCGGGCTACTCAATCTAGGTCCTGTCGAATTCTCGTTGCAAGCCAGTCAAAGGGCCTTTCTAGCGAGTACCTCCCAAGGTGTCATCGTCCAATCGCAGCAGGCCGGATCCCAGCAAACTTTGGGGACTGATATCAGCCGCCATTTCATCTCCACCGACGGTCGCTATGGGGGACTTGCGTTGGGGTATTTCCAGTTCATGCCGACGATTAAGCGCTTTATCAAGATCGCTCTCGATACTGGCATCTTGGCCACCACGACTTCTCACTGGTCTTTATTATTACATGCCGATTTTTTCATCGCATTGACCGGCGGCGAAACTGTCCTTTTGGTACATACCGAAACCATGCGAGACCTTTTTAGAGGAAAAACGACTCTTGCCGTGGGCGGTTCTTTTTCCTGGGACTCGCGAAATAGAAATCTCTTGTTACCGGGTTATTACGAGCAGATGCTTTTTTCTTTCGGCCCTCTTGTCCGTTACACCACTCCAGTGGGAATTTTTCGTTTAGAGGTTCCGCTTCGTCTTTGGCTGGATAAATACAATGTAAATGGGCCGCTGGCCCTTATTACGAGTGATGTGACCCAATTTTCGGGAATTCCTGATTTCTCGCTAACCTGGAGTGTCCCTTTCTAGGGGAAAAGCTCTTAAACTATCTGTCTAAGAACTGCCACCATCTCGACCGCGGTGTCGACGGCGTCGATCCCTTTATTGCCATGAGACCCTCCGGCACGCTCCATGGCTTGGGCTTCATTATCGGTCGTAAGCACTCCGAAGACGACGGGAAGGTCGTTTTGTAAAGCAACGTGTTGGCATCCCTGGCTCACCTGTTCACAGACATAATCGTAGTGTCCGGTCTCTCCTCGAATGACGGCTCCCAGACAAATAATCGCGTCATAGACGCCAATTTGGGCCAGCCGTTGTGCTGCTAGTGGAATTTCAATGGCACCTGGAACGTAACAGGCCGTCACCTCATCGGCACCAAATCCCAACTCCTTCAAGCGGCCCTTTGCGCCAGCGAATAATTTTTCGGTGACTTCACTGTTGAAGCGGCTAACCACAATAGCCACGTTAAAAGGGGAACGCCCGTCTTTGGCGCTGTTTTTTGCATCAATCACTTTCATGAAAATTAAACTCTCCGTTAGTAGGGCACCTTAAAAGGTGAGTAGATGGCCAAGCTTTTCTCTCTTCGTCTTTAGATAGTCAATATTTCCTTGTGTCGGAGTCATCTCGATAGCCACTCTTTCGACGATTTCGATACCAAAACCTCCCAGGCCGTAGATCTTTCGGGGATTGTTGGTCAGCAGTCGCATTTTGGTGATGCCCAAGAAACGAAGGATTTGCGATCCAATACCGTAATCTCGTTGATCCTCTTTGAATCCCAACCGGTGGTTGGCCTCGACGGTATCTAACCCCTGATCCTGAAGAGCGTACGCTTTAATCTTATTCGCAAGTCCAATCCCCCGCCCTTCTTGCCTCATGTAAAGAAGAACTCCCCCTTGTGCTCCAATTTGGCTAAGCGAACTTCTTAGTTGCCACCCACAGTCGCAGCGCGAAGATCCTAAAGTGTCACCGGTTAAGCATTCCGAGTGAGCTCGCACCAGAGTCGGTTTGTCAGGACTTAGCTCTCCACGAATAAGAGCTACGTGATGAGTCTGGTCTATTAAACTTTCGAATACTTTGATTTGGAAATCACCAAACTCCATGGGAAGCAGAGCGGAACTCACCTCTTTCACCAGACACTCATTATGCATTCGATAGGCGATGAGGTCGTTAATGGCTGCGATCCGAAGGCCGTGCTGTTTGGCGAAAGGAATCAGGTCCGGCATCCGCGCCATGGTGCCATCGTCGTTCATGATTTCACAGATAACGGCAGCAGGCTTTAGCCCGGCCAGTTTCGCAAGATCCACACTTCCCTCGGTTTGCCCGGCTCGTACCAAGACCCCGCCTTCTTTAGCCCGCAACGGAAAAATGTGCCCCGGCATAACGATATCCCTGGGAAGGCTATTGGAATCGATGGCGGTCATGACGG
This sequence comes from uncultured delta proteobacterium, assembly GCA_963778115.1. Classification (GTDB taxonomy): domain Bacteria; phylum Bdellovibrionota; class FAC87; order UBA2466; family UBA2466; genus JBBQIT01. The sequence continues at coordinate 410,259 of CAVZSV010000005.1, read as the reverse complement.
TATGAGCTCTGTCATGAGCCGAAATTCCGGTAGTCACTCCGTGGGCAGCCTCGATGGAGGCCGTAAAGGCCGTGTTAAAGCGCGAGGAATTCTGCTCTACCATCATGGGAATCTTTAAGTGATCAACGGTCTGTTGAGTCAAACTTAAGCAGATAAGCCCTCGGGCATACCTAGCCATGAAGTTAATCGCTTCTGGCGTTGTCTTTTCAGCGGCAAGGACTAGATCTCCTTCGTTCTCCCGGTCTTCATCATCGACCAGAATAATCATCTTGCCCGCTTTGAGATCGGCAACGACGTCTTCGATACTTGAAAGAGATCCTGTGCTCATTCTTTTCTCCAAAAAAAAGTACGTTACCGCGAAAGTACACTAAGTCGCTGGGCCTCATTGAGGACCACTTTGACCATCCAATCAAATTCCAGATTTACAAGACTCTGGGGCTTTAACTGATCCAGATTCGTAAGCTTCAACGTATGGGGAATCAGCATCACCGAAAAACCCTTAGCCGCTACATCATTAATCGTGAGGCTTACTCCTTGAATCGCAATACTTCCTTTGCGATGGATAAACCTCATCTGATCGGAGCTTAGCCCTGCGATGTTTAGCTTCCAAAATTCGGCACTGGCACTTGAGCTCTCGACAAAGGCCGTGGTGTCCACGTGCCCTGTCACCCAATGACCTCCCATGCGATCTCCAAGACAAAGCGCTCTTTCCAAGTTAACTTGGGAATTCTTTTCGTAGCCTTTTGCCGAAGTGACGTTAAGAGTTTCGGGTGAAAGCTCGCAAAAGAACACTCCATCCCTCGGACGCACGACCGTCAGACACGCTCCGTCGACAGAGATACTCTCCCCTTCTTTGAGATCCTTAAAAGTGGTCGCAATCGCCAATCGGACTCCGCCTTCGGTCTTTTCCAAATTTGTTATCGTTCCGCAATGGTCTACGATTCCAGTAAACATCCGCTCCTCTTATTTCAGATCCCAGTCTATTTGACACAAGGCATCGATGTCACCCTTTTGACTCCAGCTCACCCGAGTGGCCGTCGTTAAATCGGGGACGGGGCCATCGGCAAAGGCTTCCAAACCCAGGCTTCCCATCAGTCTAGGGGCCACATAGAGATAGGCCCGGTTTAGGTATCCTGACGAGGCTAGCGACGCAAAGAGCTTACCGCCCGCTTCTACCCATATATCATGGAAGCCTTCCGAGCCAATGAACTCCAATACGGCCTCCCAGCAAAGGCCTGATGCTAAGCTAGGCATCTGGACGCAGCGAGCCCCCGTCTGCAAAAGCCGCTCCTTTGCCGAGGGTAGCGCATCCCCCGAATGCAAGAAGGTGATGCGTTCGGCGGTATCAAAAATTTGAAGCGACAGGGGCGTTCGTAAATGTCTGTCCAGGACGAAAAGAGTTTTTTTCTCAGGGACGGCGTCAATGCGAACGTTTAGTTTCGGGTTATCGGCGATTAGCGTTTGGGCGCTCGTGAGTAAAGCATCAGAACGTCGGCGCCCCTCATGGGTGAATTTTTGTAAACTCGCTTCTGAAATCTGAACGGGCTTGCCACTTTTTTCGGCAATGCGGCCGTCGAGAGTCAAAGCCAGTTTTGCCGTTACGAAGGGGCGTCCGGTGACCGTCCAGTAGGCGTAACTTCGATAAAAATCGTCAATCTCGGGAAGGGTTAGCTTTTCACATTCAATTCCGCTTTCCCTTAATTCACGGATACCGCCTCCGGAAACCTTGGGGTTGGGATCCGAGAATCCGTAGACGACCTTGCCGACCTTTCTTTGAATAATGAGTTGGGTGCACGGAGGAGTTTTCCCCCAGTGGCAACAAGGTTCGAGTGTGACGTAAAGGGTAGATTGAGTCGCATCTACAGAGGGATTGGAGAGCACTTCGACTTCAGCGTGAGGTCTTCCCGCCGCCCAATGATGGCCAGCCGCGATGATCCGTCCGTCTCGAACTAACACCGCTCCGACGGCCGGATTGGGCGCACAATAGCCCCTTCTCTTGGACGCCTCCGAAAGCGCTTCCCGCATAAAATTAGTAGTTTCCACGCCTACTAGTTAACAGATCTTGGGCGATTTCTCCAATCGACCTCTCTTTTAGACAGGAATCGCAATCCGGGGATTTTGAGCGATGGGCGAGGGGGTGATGGGAACCCAGAAAGAGATCGCTTTAACGACCGGGGCGAACTGGTATTCATAATTGAGAAATTCTCGGTGGGCCCTGACTCCATTGTCCCCCATTCGTTTGCGTAGCATGGGATTATTCGCAAGACTTCTCAGTGTCGTTACGATAGCCGCTGTCGAAAGTTCGGCAAGGCACAGGCCAGCTTGGTACTTCTCGACGATGTCTTTGAAATCGGCGGTTCCTCGTGTAATTACAGGAAGTCCGCTAGCCAGAGATTCCATCAATTTGTTGGAAGCCGTTGCCGCATGAACCAATCTAAGCTTTTCGGGGCGATAAACGCAGTAGCCGATGTCACAACTATCTAGGGTCTCCCATTTGGCTTCGTTAATTTGCCCCAAAAAAAGAACTCGCTTTTCGACACCCCATTGCGAAGCTAGCAACTTTAAGCTTGCTACGTAACTCTTCTCTGCCCATCCCCAGATTAAAAAATAGACTTGAGGAACCTCGGCCAGAGCTAAGATCGCCTCTTCCAAACAGTTCATCTTTCCAATACCGCCCATATAAGCCAGGGTGATAGCGGAATCCGGGATTCCTAGCTGTCTTTTGACATCGAATCCGGGAGTTCGTGTGCGAAGTCGGGGGCAGTTAAAAACGACATGGTATGGGCGCACTAGATGGTAGCGGCGACGATAAAGTTCGGCTCTCTGTTTTTCGGGAAAGATAAGTATCTGAGCTTTTTTTAGGAGGCGGCTACCTAAAGCGTGTAGAAAACGGTTAAAATTATCGAGATCTTTCGGATCGTAGGCTTCGTGAACGTGGACAGAAAATTTAATCCGGAAAAAAAGCTAAGAAGGCCCGCCAGACATTCCTCTTGCACTCCGTGAGCGATGAGATGAGCGGGACGACCTTGGATGACGAATCTAAACGCCAATTGAAAGAAAGCATTTAGAAAAAGAAGATAAGGGGCAAGCTTGCGCGGCAACAGTCCCACCCATCGGGCCTGGATCCGGATTCTTGGGGGAGAACCCGCCACGGTTAACTGCTTTTCGGAAATATGGCCGAACTCGGCGACTAGGACGGGAACTCCCTTTTCGAATAAAATTTGGGTTCCATACTGAGCAGGCGGAATATGCCCAAGCCGGAATAGGCGAAGTGCAAGAAGCTTTCCTCGGGGGCTAAAGTCAACGCTCGAACTACCCAAGGCCTCTGACATGAGGATCTCCTAAAATTCGTTCGCTTCGATTTGAGAAATACCGTCGTCCAAACGAGTCGACTCTCTAGGTGGTTTTAGTAAAGTCTTGGGAAGTTTCGCCTGTTCCACCCATTCGTTTAAAGCCTTGGCGTAGTTCTCCCAAGTCAGATCTTTAACCAATTGAGCCACTTTTCGTTTCATTTCAATTAAGGTGTCGGGAGAACCGGCTAGGTTTGAAAGCGTTTGCGCGATGGCTTCAAAACTTCTTGAGGGAATGATCTGGCCATTCACGCCGTGGGTAATAAGTTCCGCAGGCCCACATTCGGAAGTGGTTACCGGAACAAGCCCGGCTGCCATCGCTTGCACTAAGGTATTGGGAAATCCATCTTCGAGAGAGGGAAAAGCGTAGACATCATGGAGGGCTATTAAAGGCGCCAGACGGGAATGGGGCATGGGATTTACGTGAGTGACGTCGGGATAACGCGCCAAAATCGGCCGAAAGTTCTCTTCCACGGGTCCTATTAAAGTCAGTCTGACCTGGTTTCGAGAAAGTTTGCGTATCGCCTCTAAAAGATAATGGATTCCCTTTCTCACTGAGATCGTCCCGAAATAGACTACTTTAAGAGGAAGTGCTGGAGTGATGTCAGCTCGTGGATGGAAAAGCGCCATATCCACGCCGAGCGATCCCACTCGAATCTTTTCGGCTGGTGTGCCGCGTGAGACGAAAGTCTGCTTAGCGAATTGAGAAAGCACAAAAATGGAATCGGCATTTCGATATTCGGCCAGCTCTCGGTTCACGCAAAGAATGTCAGGTGAATAATCGATATTAAGATTTCCGTACTCGTTCGCCAAGACATCGCATTGGTGAATGATATGAGTCGAATCTCTGACTAAAATCTTATGACTTCGAGTCAGAGTTTCAAAAATCTCTTTGGCAAAAGAAGACCACACCAGTGTGAAGTCACTTTCCTGGGGACGAAAGCGGGCGCGGCTAGCGAGCCAGCCGCCAAAACCTATCATCTTTAGCTGCTCGCCCAGCCTCTCATGCCCCAGTCGCTTAGTGCCTCGGTAGAGGGCTTCGGGTACCAAGAAACGATGAATTCGCTTGCCGTCGATCTTAGGAAAGCGAGATTTTGGGTAGCTCGTAAACAGATTGACCGAGTGGTTAGCAGCCAAAAAGGCTTCCGCCATGCGATCGGCATGAAATCTTCCCCCCACGGCGATATCGATCGACGATGGTGGCGATGTCGAAGAGGTGGCGCTATTTGGGGAGGTAATTGGCATTATGGACCGTCGCCAGTGCATTTTACCACCGATTGGCGTTTCCACACCACTGAACCGCGAGTGGGGCTCATGTTACAATCCTTAGTACCAGGAGAATTTTCATGCGCATTGTCATGATGAATGGAGAATTGGGGGAAGGTTTCGGCACCGAACGTGTGCTCGCCAATTCGGTTCGTCTACTGCGCGCGGCTGGTCATCAAGTGTTTCTTTTTGGCGAAAAGATCTCAGGTGAAGTGCCTAAAGTGGAAGGGGTGCAAGCGATACCTGGACTCTACGGCCAGGGGATTCTCTCCTCTCCCTTTCACGTACGACAATTGATCACTCAGATGACGAAGACATTAGCGAATTGGAAACCAGACATTGTTCACCTTTTGGAGCTGGGTGACTATCGGATGATGGCGCGGCTTTGTGAGACCTATCCGGTCGTGTTGACGGCACATTTAGTATCCCCCACCTGTCCGGCTAGTGGCCGAACGATTCTCTCTGGGGGAAGTTGTCAGTATCCTAGCGGCTGGAGTTGTCTTAGCCATCATAAAAAACAGCAGTGCCTTTCTGGCTTTAATGGCCTAAGAGCTCGTTCGGTTGCCATCGCCGATCTCCAATTACGAAAAAGGAGTCTGTCAAAAGCCAAATTCATTTTCGCAATAAGCGAATATGTAAAACAAGCTTTCCTCATCGATGGATGGCCAGAAGAAAAACTTCGAGTCGTCTATAATCCCATCCTTTCCCTATCGGCCGAGATAGAGAAGGAACTGCCCAATAATTTAATTTTCTGCGCGGCACGCTTGGAAAATCATAAAGGGATCGACCTTCTCATCCGTTCGCTTAAAAGAATCGAAAGCGAGCCGTGGACCCTCTGGGTGGCCGGTACGGGCTCTTTGGAAACCAAACTTCGAGAACAAATTGGAACGCTGGGACTACACTCCCGCGTTGTCCTAATGGGTAGAGTCGCTTACCAGCGGGTGCAAAATTTAATGAAGAGTTGCAAAGTCTTCGTCCAAACCAATCTGGGGCCTGAGCCATTCGGACTTTCTGTCGCCGAAGCGTCGATGCTGGGAGCGCCGGTTGTCGTGACCAAAATGCCTGCCCTGACTGAGATCATCGAGGACGGAAGAAACGGAATTATCTGTCCCTCGTCGGAATCGGCCATCGCGGAAGCGATTGTTACTCTTCTAAAGAATGAAGCACTCTGTAATCGCATGAAAGAAGAAGGACCACGGATGATGAAAGAGCGCTTCTCCACGGAAAGGCACCTGGCTAGTACCCTCGAAGGTTACGGGGCAGCTTTAGCGGTGGGCGAGGAGAAGGCGAAAGAATCAAAAACGGCCGCTAGCTCGGCCTTTTGAGCGTCGAACACCGTGTTTCGCGTGGAAGCGGTTAATAGGTAAGCTTGCTTCTCATGAACAATAATCAGTTGTCGGGTGGTCAATCCAAAATCCCTCTGAGTCGCTACAATTTCAAAAGCGGGCTCACTCACCTTGGGAAGCTTAGTTGGATCCGTGGACAAGATGCGAAATCTTTGATTTTTTAGAAATTCTAAAGCGTCTTTGTAGTATTTCGTAAGTTGCACGAGCGGATTGCCTTCGTATTTTTTCAAATCGTCTATTACGACGCTAAAGCGCGTATGGTATTTGTCGTCAGAAGGGATCCTCTCTAGCGTGACCAGTGTCCGTTTTGCCATCTCCATATCCACATCGGCGGCCGTCTTTTTCTCGGTACTCTTGGGCACTACACGCCACAGCGTGTCGTTATATTCCAAAGAGAACCCTTTCTCTTTATCTGTGTAAGTAGCGGCCTGTAGGGGCAGAACAATCGAGTAAATGGCTAAGCAAGAGTAAATAAGCAGTTGTCGTCGCATGGTGGGAATGGTTTACCACTGAATGTGGCAAATTCAACCCCAATACCAACGTCATGGAATGTCATTACGGGCGGGGCTAGTGCCGGAAAGACCTCCCTCTGTGTGGCCCTATCCGCTCTAGGCCATTCCGTCATTCCGGAGGCGGCTAGGCTTTTGATGGATCACAAGATAAGCGAAGGCCTTTCGATGGCAGAAATTCGCAAAGACAACTTGGCCCTTCAACGAGAAATACTAAAACACAAGATAGCCTATGAAAACCTACGCAGCCCCCAAATGCCTATCTTCATTGATAGGGGAATCCCCGATAGCTGCGCTTACGGATTACCCCGTCCCGAAGTGGTGGCCGGCCACCGTTTTCAATATAGGAACGTCTTTTTTTTGCAGAGTGTGGGCTTTCAAAACGATTATGCTCGAGTGGAATCTGAAGCCGAGGCTATTAGGATGGCGGAGACGATTTATAAAGCTTACGTCGATTTCGGATACCGACCTATCATAGTGCCCAAGATCCCACTACAAGAGCGGATTGCATTTGTGCTGGACAGGGCAAGTCTGTAGAGGAAGCTTCGATAAGCCCCCCTTTGTATTTTTGCCACCCTTTGGTAGAGTGCGTCTTCTAAGTAAAGGGCAAATAAAGGAGACTATCGTAATGGGTGCGCAGTGGAAGCAGAAAGGGCGAGTTGAGAACTCCTCAAAGCGCGGTCAGATCATTAGTAAGGCGGTCAAAGAGATTATCATCGCTACCAAGGCCGGTGATCCTGACCCTGCTAACAATGCCAAGCTGCGTGCGGCTATTGAATCGGCCAAGAAGCAGTCTGTCCCTCGGGAAAATATAGAGCGCGGGATAAAAAAGGGCGCTGGTTTACTAGAGCCGGTTAATTATGAAATAGTAACCTACGAAGGTTTCACCCCCCACAAGGTCCCTCTTATCGTTGAGTGCCTCACTGAGAATCGCAACCGAACGTCTGCCGACATTAGGGCCCTATTTCGAAAAGGCAGCCTGGGCGCCACCGGCTCAGTCACGTATCTGTTTAACCACGTGGGCATGATAGTAGCGAGCCACCCCCACACCGCTATGGATTTGGAAGAGGCCGCGATTGAGGCAGGCGCTCAAGAAGTGGAAAAGACCGAGGATGGCGCCCAATTTATTTGCGAAAAGGCGGATCTCATCGCGGTCACCAAAGCTTTGCACGACATGGGTTGGCAAATCACCCATTCTGAATTCGCCTATGTGGCGAAAGATCCCGTGGAAGTACCAGCAACTGATAAGCCAGAGATCGAAGCCTTTTTGAATGGTTTGGACGATAACGATGATGTCCATCGTATCTTTACCGCGCTTAAATAGATTTGCTTAGGGAGCCAGACCCTTCATCAGGTCCTGAATGACTTTCCGGCCGTCTTTGAAATAGAGTTCGCGAAGTTTATCAATTGAAGTCCAATAGTGTCGATAGACTGCTCCGTTACTAAATTCGCCACTTGCTTGATAACGCTGCTTATCTAGAAATTGAATCGACTGGACTCCGTAAGCTCTTTCGATGAGACAAGGAAGAATATTCTGTCCGACATACCATTGTTTAAATGAGATCGAGGACTGGAGCATAGAATTTATTAGTTCCGCGTCCATGAGACTAGAGCGCGTGCAAACCAGGCCCAGAGTAATATGAGGAGGGGCTGAGAACCCTAATTGGCTAATAAAACTATTTTGTTCCTCTGGAGTTTCTTCGTACACGCAGAGATTACCTTCTTGGTTTCCTGCAATCCAATCTATCACTTCGTTTGGTCGCTCCAGAAATAGAACATCCGAATTAAGAATGATTATCTTAGGCGTTCGCACTGAACTTAAATGATCGATAAGCTCCAGGCTATTGATAACACTCGATCGGTACTTAAGGATGTGAGGGTAATTCAAAAACTTTCTTTCTATTTCCTCATCCGCAAGTTTCTTTTCGATCAGGCGAACTCCCGGCAAATGATGGTGCAATAATTTTTTATCGGTACGGGTCAAGCTTCCATCTTCGTGGATCGAAATCGCGAGGTCGTTAAAGTATCGCAAAAATGATTTCAATGCCGAAATACACATAAAAACATGCGGGTGACAGGTCAGAACATGAATTTCGGTAGCGGCGAGGGGACGACAAGGTATTGGGAGAGTTTTCTTTATAGGTCTAAATTTTTTATACAGTTCGAATCTTTGAGCACGTTGTCTTTTGAGTGTCGCAAGACGTGTCCAGCTACCGTGCTTAATTTGAACGGCCTTCCCAAGAGCTTTTCCAAACGTAGAATTGGGATTGTTATGATAAGTCTTTTTTAGAAAGTTATTCAGGAAACGAACCATCGGATTTCTTAACCCTCTTACCCTCTTTCCCATCGTCAATTTTGGCTAAATCCTTAAACTGATGTTACTCCGCAGCGATTTTGTCTCCCCCTAATTACGCAGCGAAAATGTCACCCTAAGGCCTAAACTAACCTCCTGAAATTCAACATGAGTTAGGGGGCAACGTGAGAGAGGATGGGGGAATCTACATGAGTAAGCAGGGGCAGTTGGTTTACCAAACCGTGTCAGAGTTTTTGAATGGAACACTGAATCGTAAGGAGGCGGCAGAGTTACTAGAGATCAAAGAACGGACAGTGAGCAGAATTGCGAGAAGGATCGAGAGCAAGGGGCTGTTTGCTACTGTCCACGGAAATCGAGGGAAGACTCCGTGGAATAAAAAGGGGGAAGAGCAGAAATCGATGGTGATGAAATTGGTGGAGAAGACGTACTTCGATTTCAACATGACCACTGTCTCGAGCAGCTCAAAGCCAATCACGGTATTGAAATAAAGTACGATACGTTTCGACGTTGGTGTTACGAGAAGAAGATTGTGAAGCGTCAGAAGCGGAGGAAACCGATAGCCAGATACCGACGAACGAGGATGCAAAGTGAGGGCCTTTTACTTCAGATGGACGGAAGTCCTCATCGGTATAACGGGCAAGATGAGTGGTGTTTGATCGCTGCCATCGACGATGCGACGAGTGACATCCCCTATGGAGAATTTTTTCTATCAGAAGACACTATTAACTGCATGAGGGTCCTTCAGAGAATTATCGAGATAAAGGGAATACCATACGCTATCTATGTCGACGGAGCTGGATGTCTGGGTGGTGGGAAAAGAATGCACTTCACTCAGTTCAAGCGAGCGGCCGCGGAGCTCGGCATTCGGATTATCGTCGCTACTTCTCCAGAGGCAAAAGGAAGAATCGAGCGAGCTTGGGACACCATTCAGGATCGGTTGATTCCAGAAATGCGACTCAGAAAAATTCACCGGATGCCTGCCGCAAACGATTACTTACAAAACCAGTTTCTGCCTAATTACTGGAAGCCAAAAAACACGGTCCCAGCCAAGAACGCTGAAACTAGATATACGCCTCTGCACGCGAAGATTGACCTCCATGAGGTGCTTTGCCTCAAAGAGTACCGAACGGTGAAACGTAACCACACCCTGAGCTGGAACGGTATCGTCTATGAACTTCGCTCTCCGCTAAAACACTCCATCTACCGCCAGAAAATCGAATTTAGGACCTACCAGGACCTTACCTGGCGGGCTTTCTTCGCAAGCAAGCCCATTGATCTGTACCAGGTCATGGTGGACTTATCTCTGCGGAAAGCGGGATAAAAACCGATAAGAAAACATCGAGGGTGACAAAATCGCTCAGGAATTAGGGTGACGCAATCGCTCAGAAATCACATAAATCCTTAAACTGAAGGAACCTCTCGCCGCGCGTCGCGTTATCTGGTTGGTTGTTCCGCGCCTCCCACTGCTCTTCGGTAAAGGTCAGTGTCTTCGAAGCTAACGCGTCCCTGCTTTTGAGAAGCCATCTGAGCTTGTGGCAGCGTCGAATTAGAATCTTGACCGCTCGTTCCATTGGCTAGTTTGACGTCCGAATTTTGAATGTCCTTGGGGCTACTTCCCTTTCTCACCCAATCCAGCCATTCGTCTTGAACTGAGCTTAGTTTCACGCTCGAGTTTCCCCCATAGTACGTATCTTCAAGGGCCTTCTCCCATCCCTCTCGGGTCTCTCCGTTTGCGATTCCCTCTTTCATGAAGGAAATATATTTTTCACGACCGGCCTGCCCTCCTCCGCCTTTGCCCACGAGGAAATTTACCGTCGAGGAGCCTTGCGCGTAGACCGCAAGCAGCTGATCTCTATCCGTCGGGTACTCTTTCATCGTTAAGAGTTGCGCCATTGAGATGCCAAGGCCCGTCTTTAGATTAGTGACGTTGAGGTTTTGCATCTTGTTTCGTTCCGAAGCCTGCTCCACGTGAGAAGAGGCCCCTTCATCTAGTGCTCGAGGCAAAGGCTGGCCGAAGATCTGGGCAAAGACGGTGTGATTGACTTCATGATCAATGACCGACGCTAAGTCGTTCGGCGAGCCTTGGATTTTCATGTCCCAGCGTCCCGGCCGTCCTTGGCTACTAAAGACGAAAGAGGTGGCACCTCCTCCAGGAGTCCTTGATGAAAAATCGGTGACTTCAAGGGGAATCGGCTCCTTAAGGTCGGGAAAACTTTTTCCCGTCCAAGCCTTTGAAAGTTTCGTTCTGGCCTGTTCTGCCCGTTCGGCTACGTCTTGAGCCAAAGTAGCGGTTGGAGCGGTTACGGAAAAATTCTTGCTGACGTACCGATACCCTCCCTGACTCTCCGAGCTAGCTTCTTCTGGAGTGTAGTTCGCGGTGATCGCAGGGGGTTCGGTATCGCTCGAGGTAATCCCAGTATCAGGCCCATCGACGCTTTGGCTATGGTCTTGGGCCCATGCCAGTGTCGTATGACTTAAGAGATACCCCGCAAAGAGAATGACGAAAATCTCGTGACGATGCTTCATAGGCCCCCCCCCAGTAAGATCGATTGCAAACGCTGTACCCTAAAAAGGGGGGCTTTAGACCGCTCCCTGAGAATACTCACAGAGCGGCCCATTTGAGATACGCAAAGCGGGTAACCAGGAGTGTATTCCAAGGAAAGTCGGGGGGTGAATTCCAAGATTTTTTTTAGACAGGCGTCGGGAAGGTGACGAAAACGGCAGCTTTCGTTGACATCCAAACGGCAAATCTTTACTTTTATGGGTCAATGGCTGGGTAGCTCAGTCGGTAGAGCAAGGGAATCATAATCCTTTGGTCGGGGGTTCGAGTCCCTCCCCAGCTATTTACTATTAAGATTAACCTTAACCTTAACCTGCAAATAGTCGCCGCCAATTTGGTAGGTGGTTGCTCCGCGATTTTGGTAGGGGTGGTCACAGAAGTTCTCCTAAATTCCGATAGGAGAAAATATGGGCTGCCAGATTACAAAACGCTACACCTGACCCGACGGATCCATCGTCTGGCGCATCATTTACGAAACCTATACCGACGCCAAGAAGACCCAACGGCACGTACCAAAAGAAGAGTGACCGACGATTGGCTTCAGCCCTTCGATGACGTTCAAAGAGGCGAAAGAGAGAGCGAAGCAGGTCTCGTCTCAGGACTGGGTAAAATTCCAACAGCGGCGACGTAACGCTATTCACCAGAAGTTAAAGAAGGAAGAGAAGATCGAGTGCGCCTGGCTCCCGCCGCTTCTTTGCCAACGCTTTGAGAAAGAGGTGCTGCAGGAGAAAGTATGCTGGGGCGAAGAGACACCAATACCGGCAGCTCTGTATCTACTGGAGAACTGCAAAACGAATTATCCGCGAGATCAATATCGAGCCCGCGGAGTGGTCGGATCGGGCGACCCTCATGTACGCCTTCTTCAAACGAAAGCAGTGGAGTCTGTCCTATGCGCAAAAGGTGATCCGCGTGTTGAATCTTTGGGGCAAGTTCTATGGGAAAAATTTGAACAAATATTTTGATCCCGTCGCAAAACCGTCGGGGGAAGCGTCGGTCAGAATTCACGAATCCTTCTTCGGCAAAAGGCCATTCGGTTTGACATCCGCCCCAATCAGCTGGGCGAGTCTCCGTCGATCAAAGGCCGATCTGGATCCGAGAGCCTGGAACTGGCTGTACCTGACGCTTTGGTTTGGATTGCGCCCAAGCGAGCTCAATAATCTCAAACGGAAAGTTGAAGAGTATCAGGGAAAGAAACTACTCGCCGTCTTTCAACATAAACTCGTCCGTCTTCCGTCGGAACAGCGCTGGAAATTCATTCCAATTCTCTTTCCCTAACAGGAGAAGGGCCTCGAGATTATCGAGAGTCGAGAATTCAAAAGCCCTTCGGTTGCGACAGTGCAAAAGTACGTGAACCCTCGCGCGAGTCTCCGCGGCGGTCGCAAAGGCTTCGTCGCTCTCATGTGGGAAATGGGAAATTATCCAAAGCAAGTGACCTATCGTTGGCTGGGTCACAAGAGCGTTAAGACGACAGATAATCACTACGTCCAAGGAATTCAGCAGGCGTGCGAGTTTCAACAGAATCCGAGTGAAACAGAGAAAGCTTCCGTCCAACCGCTGAATCGGAAGGCCGGTTAGACGACGGATAGGCGGGATAACCCACCGTTTTTGCGGAGCCTAGGTCTTAGTTATAAGTTTGCTTATCGCTATTTGCTGGCCCGTTGCGTTGAGTGAGGGCCGCCGCTACCTCAGGGGGTCTCTCTACGGACTTTCCGAACTCCACATCAAGACTGCAAAACCAAAATTACTACTAGACTTTTCATATACGTTCCTTGAAGCCAGTCGACTTCGTTTGCCATGATTTGAGTGGGTAGGTTTATAGCACACATGAACGATAAGGCGGAAGAGATACAGAGATGCTCTCAAATCCATGGAGAGTGTCATGACTAGGAAGAGTATTGAGAGATCCGATCGGAAAGCCCCGAAGGAAGCCCCTAATGGCCGTTTAACGCGGCGTCAGGCGCCATGCGCTCTCTATACAAAATTTGAAGGTAACAGAATTTAAAGTTCGCAGGCCGCTGTTCCGAACAGAGACTAAGGAACGTTTTTTGAGGTGGCTCTTGGAATTAACGCGCATCCTCCGGCTGATTGTTTTGTGTTGGATCCTGACGCTTCGCCCGACTCAAATTTCTGCGAGCGAAGAGGGGAAAGTGCCCGATCTCCTGCCTGGTTTTCCTTATTCTCTTTCCAATGCTTCACCGATGAATGGAATTAACCCCAAGCCCTACGACCAATTTTGGAAGACTTGGCATATGGTCACGGTGCGCTTTAGAAAAGACAACGGAGAGCAGCGATTTATTTATGCCAATCCCACTGCCTGGAAGGCAATGCAACGGCATGTTGAAAAATATCCCAAAGGTTCGATGTTCGCCAAATTGGCATTCACCGTGAAGGCAGATCCCCTCTTCCCTAATAGCCTTTCTCCGGCCCGAACCTCGCGCGTTCAATTCATGAAAAAAGACGAAAAAAAATATGCCTCAACGGAGGGTTGGGGGTATGCGCTTTACGTGCCTTCGTCTAAAGAGGGAAACCGCGGGGGAACGGAAAATGCCGCAGACCCTGTCACTTGTTACGGTTGCCATACCCTTGCCAAGGAACGCGACTTTGTCTTCGGGCAAGATTCCTTTGCTTCGAAAACCGCTCCCGCCCACTCCGAACTCGATTTTAGATCCAAGTTCGAGTTGAAGGGTTTTAATGACCTTCCCGCGTATTCCCAAGCCGTCATTCGAGCGGCTGCTCCCTCATCGACTAACCAGAAATTTAAATATTATTCGATGCCGCTCTTTCTCGGTTCGCTTCACGAAAGTGTCGGCCCGCTCGGCGAATTTGCGGCGGAAGATCAACTCCCCTATTTGCTCGCGGACGCGACTCGAAGCGAATTCTTACTTGTCCTTCCTGAAGAGCCCAATCCAGAATGCCCACACCCGGCTAAAGTCGTTATCCCGCTTACGGGGAAAAATAATGATACGATCTGGCGTTTCGGCCATTTTTGCTCGGGAAGAAACCGATGGTACTTAAGCCAACCCGCGCCTAGAGAAGTCGCTAGTTTCGGCCAACCGAAACACTAAGGGTGATGCCTTGTTTGATTGCTTCGGGGCCGTCCAATGAGTACTACCGCCCTAATATACTCAGGACATTAGTGCAACACGCCGCGAATTGATCCATTTACGCTAATGTAAAGATTTCCAGAAGGATCGACGGCAATGCCAGTAGGAGAGGATATTCCCGCGTTGATCGCGGGCGCCCCGTCACCGCTGTATTCTCCCCATTCACCGTTTCCCACGATCTCATACATATTATTAGCCGTCAGGCTTTGACCGAAGTAAGTTCCCGATACTGCGGGCACCATTTCGAACCAGTCGATCATTTCAGCCGAGATATAGAGATTTCCGGAAGCGTCCACCGCAATCCCCTCGGGCCCCATTACCCCATCGGTAGCGGTAATGGTATAGATATCATTTGCGGTCATACTTTCGCCAAAATAGGTTCCTGAATTCACGGGCACCATTCGAATAATGCCTGCGGACCAAGGACCGTTATCACCGACATACAGATTTCCGGAACTATCTATAGCTAGGCCTCCGGCTCCGGGCGTATTCAGTATTCCGTTGGTCGCAAGTCCCCCGTCGCCGATATCGTAGGAATCGTACGGATCACCAGGACCACCTCCGACAACGGTATAGATATCGTTGGCAGTCATACTTTGGCCGAAGTAAGTGCCCGATGCCTTGGGGACCATTCGAACGCGGTAATTATAGTCGTCAACAAAATAGACGTTCCCAGAGGGATCTAGCGTAATGCCAGGGGTGGTTGTGTGCAGCTCTGCGCTTGTGGCTACCAAGCCGTCGCCCGAGAAACCCCTAACATGGTTTCCCGCGATCGTATAAATATTGTATGCGGTCATGCCTTGACCAAAGTAAGTTCCCGATGTCACAGGTACCATCCGAATCACGTAATTATACGCATCTGAAATGTAGAGATTTCCAGAAGCATCGAGGGCCACACCCCAGGCTTTGTTTAGTCCCGCGCTGGTTGCGGCCCCACCGTCCCCTGAGTAAGTTCCACGCAGACTGTAATTTCCCGCAACGGTATAAAGGTTGTTTGCTGTCATGGTCTGACCGAAGTAGGTTCCCGATGTCGTGGGCACCATTCGGATCACGCCATTGGATGGTTCGGCGTAATAGAGATTTCCAGAAGCATCAAGGGCAACGCCTCCCGCAGCCATTGTCCCCGCACTGGTCGCGACTCCGCCGTCGACAGAGTAAGACCCGTCAGGGTTAGTCTCACAATCGTCGTACGGGTCACAACCGTGTCCTACAACGCTGTAGATATCGCCAGATACATCGGAAGAAGCAAAGAGAGTGGCGGGTCCCGGCGTATAGGCAAAACTGATATTGTATGGAATGGAGTTGTTATTGGGAGACTGCCCGGAGCAGATAACCCGATTATCGCCGGTCGTATTGGCGATGCAAGCGATGTTCCCCGAGCCGGCGCCAGTACCGGTGCGAGTGGTGGTGCCAAGGAGAATGCCATTGGCCGGAGTGTTGGCACTCGTAATGGAAATGGTGTCGGTGAAGGAGTTGCTCGTGGTATTGGTGCCGACATTGCTAAAGGCATTCACGGTGTAGGTCCTGCCGTCGCTGCTGCTCACGACTTGAACTTCTTTGACATCCCCGTAACCGGCTTGATTGGCATCAAACATAATGCCGGAGTAGGTGATGCCTCCCAAAGTGGAAAGAGTAATGTTTTGTTGCGGGAAGAAGAAAGTGGCCCTTCCCGGCGTGGTCTTGAACACGCCCGCGCCCTCGGCATCAAAGTAAACCGTGCCTTCCAAGTCGCCTCCGCCACCACTTGCGGTATAGATTCCGGTATTGCCACCCGTTCCCCAAGTGCCTGGCATATTGACTGACCCTGACCAATAAACCGCGCCATCGATATCCCACTGGCCGGTCAATACTACGCCATTTCCGCCAGGCGAGGTTCCGGTGTTCACGGTCGATTGGCCAATCAAGTAATTATTGGTCAGTGTCGCGGTGCTGGTCTCCCACTGCACACTAATCCAGTTCGCGGTATAGCTGCTCGTTGTGGGCGCGGCATTGGTGACGGCAAAGATGGGTTGAAAGTCTGTCGTTAAAATCGGGGGGACGATTAAAACATCGCCAGTGTTTACGGCAAAGATCGTAGTGGAAACCGGAGTGCCAGTACCCGAGTAAGAACCCAGCGTGAATTCGGTAAAGAGATTTGAGGTCCTGGCGCAAGTCCCCGCGGATCCCGAAATATTGGTGTTACTAAACGTGAAGGAGCCGGTGCTGGTCGTCCCGGTCGCCGCGCAATTTAGCCCAAAAGTCCAATCGCTATTCACCGTGTCGGCTAAAACGGCTGGCGCCCAAATAAGGCATAGCCAGAGCATGTTCTGCAAAATTACTTTCATGGGTTTCAATCGCATGGATTTAATGGGTATTCGTATTCGAGACTCCTCGATAAACTCTCATGGGCGCCGGAGTTTGGTTTCCCACCACCGTGCCGGTTGTTGGAGTCGGGGCTGAAAATTTTTGTCCTACAGAACAGGCGACGGTTCCCGCGAGGAGAACTAAGAAACTGATTTCAATTATTGTCCGCATGGTTCCTACCAAATGAGTAGGCGGATTTGTGAACTGGAGAGGAATAGTTTGAGAGCCGTCACGTACCGCTATTGAATATAGTATAGGCTTTTCTTAAGGGCATTTTGCAATCAGGCTCGAATCTCCATAGTCTTCATATTTTAGAACCGCACCCTGTTTTCGTTTTATACGATCTAGTAAAGAGACCACTTCACGTGGCGGCGACCCATTAGTTACCGGCGATCCCTCCTATTCGGCCGAACGGCATTGGGATCGAGCCGCCGCTCACACATTGCATTTACAGCTACAACACGAATGATGGTGGACGCTTTTTATGACGCCGCGACTAGAAACAATGGACTTGATCTCGGAAAACCAGGACTGCGCCCACAACGGATAGGCAATGTAGAAAAGCAGCGCGTCCAACCGTGGTGATTTAGAAAGTCCTTTAAGGGACAAAATCACGCGGTGCTGCAGGAGAAAGTATGCTGGGGCGAAGAGACACCAATACCGAGGTTGCGTTGACCAGCCTCTGCCAGTAGGAGGGACAATCCCCCTTCAACGTGGCCACAAAACCAAAACGTGCCAGTCTTCTTTCAGGACCAGCGATAGATCTTAGACGAGGTCTTTCGACGAACACCTTTTATTTTAGTGACGGCTCCATCAATCTCCGCAGGATTCATCAGCACCGACGGTACTACCATCGCCGCAGGTCGTGCAGTAAGCCGAATTTGTACCATCAGTACCGGTTTGGCAGGCATTGGCGGTAGTCGTTCCATCACCGCAGTAGTTACAGGATTGAGTGATGCCCACCGAGGTTCCATCGCTGCAGTAATTGCAGGAAGACGAATTTGTGCCGTTCGAGCAGAGTTGGCAACTCTCATACACTCCCACGCTACTGCCGTCGCCACAGGAAGTACAAGTGACCGAGTTAGTTCCATCGGAGCAGGTTATACATTGCCCAATGCTTCCATCTCCGCACGCTTAATCCCCACAATCGGGATTCGAAGACGAGCCCGAGCAATACCCACATCCGCTTGAGCTAGCGCTTGTCGATCCATCCGAGCAAATGTTGCAGGCATTGGCGCTTGAGGTTCCATCACTGCAGCCGTTACAGGATTGAGTGATGGCCACTGAGGTTCCATCACTGCAGGAAGTACAAGCAGCCGAGTTAGTTCCATTGGAGCAGGTTTGACATGTCCCAAGGGATCCATCTCCACACGTGCTATTACCGCCGCCACCACCACTACAACTGGGATTCGAAGAGGTGCCCCCGCAATACCCACATCCGCCAGAGCTAGCGCTTGTCGATCCATCCGAGCAAGAGTAGCAGCTCCCTGCGGTTGTCGATCCATCCGAGCAAATGTTGCAGGCATTGGCGCTTGAGGTTCCATCACTGCAGCCGTTACAGGATTGAGTGATGGCCACTGAGGTTCCATCACTGCAGGAATTGCAGGAAGCCGAATTTGCGCCGTTCGAGCAATTCTGACAACTCTGATACTCTCCCACGGTGGTGCCGTCGCCACAGCCATCACAAGCGGCCGAGTTAGTTCCATTGGAGCAGGTTATACATTGCCCACTGGTTCCATCTCCGCACATGCCACTACCACCACAACCGGAATTCGAAGAGGTGCCCGAGCAATACTTACATCCGGCAGAGTTAGCGCTTGACGATCCATCCTCGCAAAAGTAGCAGCTCGGTGCGGATGTCCCGTCAGTACAGTTATTGCACTGGCTAACAGTGGTAGTTCCTCCGCAGGAGTGGCAGTTGCTCACGCTAGCAGTTTGCGATCCATCTCCACAGGACGCACATGAGTTGGCGGTCGTGGTCCCATCCCCGCTACATACATTGCAAGATCCGTTTGCGACGGAGGTGTTGTCGGAACACATCGCACACCAGCCAGACGTGCTCCCCCCAGAGGTGCAGGTACGAGTCGCAGGGTAGGGAATCGCAGCGAGAGCGATGCCCTGGGGGCCATTCAGTTGGGCTGAGATCGCAGATCCTCCATCACCCGAGTAACCCGCGCCAAGAAATGAACTTCCTGCGATGGTGGTGATGATGCCGGCACTTACCAATCGAATGGCGCTATTGCCGGTATCTGAGATATAGATATTTCCGGAAGTGTCTACGGCAATACCAGTGGGACTTTTTAGTTGGGCTGAGGTCGCTGGCATCCCGTCTCCTGAATAGCCAGCGCCAGCCGCTTGATTTCCAGCGACGGTGGTGATGATTCCGGTCGTGGCATTCACTTCTCGAATGACGTTATTATTGGAGTCTGCGATGTAGAGATTGCCCGCGCTATCCAGTGCAACGTCACTAGGACCATTTAATTGCGCCGAGGTCGCGGGTCCCCCATCGCCCGAGTAGCCCGGCCCTGCACTGTAGTTTCCCGCGATGGTTGACACCGTACTCATGTCGTAAATAAATCGAACCACGTTATTACCGGTGTCGGC
Source organism: uncultured delta proteobacterium (assembly GCA_963778115.1). Lineage (GTDB taxonomy): Bacteria > Bdellovibrionota > FAC87 > UBA2466 > UBA2466 > JBBQIT01. Next base: position 390,863 of record CAVZSV010000005.1, on the reverse strand, counting down.
AATAAAGAGATTTCCCGCTCCGTCTGCGGCGACTCCCTTGGGATAATTAAATTTTGCCGAAGCGGCATACCCTCCATCACCCGAATAGCCAGTTCCTCCATCTCCATCTCCAACGAAAGATTCGTATCCGTAGCCAGAAGGAAGAATAATGTTGCTGCCATAATCTGCAATATAGAGCGTTCCTCCCGGATCCATCGCAAGGCCTGCGATGGCCATCAAGGGGCAATCGCTTAACTCGATGCTGGTGTATGTGGTGATGATTCCGGTCGTGGCATACACCTCTCGAATGACGTTATTAGTCCAATCGCTAATGTAGATATTTCCCGAACTATCCAAGGTGATACCGGTAGGGTTGTTAAGCGTTGCCGAAGTTGCCGGATTTCCGTCACCCGTATAGCTCGGAGTTCCGTTTCCCGCGATGGTCGTGATGATACCCGTGCCGCCATCCACTTCTCGAATGACGGAATTATAGGTGTCCGAAATGTAAATATTCGGGCCCCCCGTTCCTCCCGCGGTGTAGGCAAAACTTACATTGTAAGGAATTGAGTTATTACTGGGTGACTGGCCTGAGCAGATCACTCGGTCTTCCGTTGTGATATTGACTATGCAAGCGAGGTTACCCGTTCCGGCACCTGTTCCCGTGCGGGTGACGGTTCCCACGAAAATGCCATTGGCCGGATAATTTTCATTGCTAATTGAAATGGTATCGTAAAAGGAAGGGCTAAGGGTATTCGTTCCCACGTCGCTGAAGGGAGTCACGGTAAAGGCGGTGCCATAGGCGTTACTTACGACTTGAACATTGGTGACATCGCCTCCCGTTGATTGGTTTGCGTCAAACATGATGCCCGAAAAGGTGATTCCCGCCAGCGTTTCTAGCGAGAAGATGGCTTGTTGGGGAAAGAAGAACGTAGCACTTCCGGGGTTTGCCTTATAAGCTCCGGCTCCGGCCGAGGTAAAGTAGGCGACCCCTTCGAGCGCTCCGCCTCCGCCGCTTGCGGTGTAAACCCCGGCATTGTCATCCGTACCCCAGGTGCCCGGCATGTTGGTGGATCCTGACCAATAGGGGTTTCCATCAATGTCCCATTGCCCGGTAAGGACGATTCCGTTCCCCCCCGCTGAAGTTGACGGATCTATGGTAGCTTGTCCGATAAGATAAGTGCCTGTAAGAGTTTCTGTACTGTTGGGCCACTGCACTTCGATCCAATTCGCGGTATAAGGTCCGATAGCAACCGCGGCATTTGCCACCGAAAAGATCGGCTCGTATTCGGTGGATAAAAGGGGAGGCACGATTAGGACATCTCCGGTATTGACCGCGTAAACGGTGTCGGCCAAAGGAGTACCCGATCCGGAATAGGAGCCTAGAGAAAGCTGGGTAAAAGCGTTGGAAGTTCTCTCGCACGAACCGGAAGAGCCCGAGAGGCTAGATTGAGCGAAGGTGAAACTTCCGGACCCTGTCGTTCCGAAAGCATTGCAACTCAAGCCAAAGATCCAACCGCTGTCTACAGTGTCCGCAAAAGTGTAGCAGGGACTAAAGAACAACGGAAAGCAAAAGACGAGAGCCAAGCCATTTCGTCTTATGTTCTTTAGCTTTCTATTTGCGGCGGAACTCATAAATAAGTTTTTCTTTTTTTCTCAATGTATTCCGGTCAATTCCCGCTGATACTTGAGATCCCTCGATATATTTTCATGTGGGGAGCGGCACTGGTTTGAGAAGTAGGAAGAGAAGCCGAACCCGCTGCCCCCGACGGAGTACTCTTAGTACAAGCACCGAGTCCCAGGAATATCAGTAAGGAAAGGATTTTTATTCTCCGCATACGCGCCTCTAATTTATGATCGTTCGTGCGTCGCTTAAGCGACAGGGAAGTAACCGTTTGAAGAGGTGGACCGGCCAGGTGCCTCAAAAAACGATTAATAGCTATTATATCCAATTGCGTCATTCCTGGTGCCCGGCAGCTACTACTCTTCATAGTCTTCACATTTCAATGGCACGTCGAGTTGAAGTGAGGTGGTTACAGGCGGGATAACCTGAGGGGGCCCAGCACGTCAGAGGGTTTCTACGGAGGGCCTCTCTACGGCTAACGGTGGTGGTCATCCGCCCGGGAGAGAAAGAAGGAACCACCGAAGCTCTCTGGCTTCAACAGGCAGCAAGACCTGAGAACTTCGTTCTCGAGTTAGCTCGAACGGCCATCGAGACTCCCGAGCTCAGTGATCTCGTTGCTGAAGGAAAAATCAACGAAGCCGCGGTTTATAATTTCTCTGAACAAGCCCATTCGACATTTTCGAAGCTTTTTGGACGGGGATCCACGGCTTTGGCCTATGTCGTTATGGCTTCGAAGACCTTTTCTCGAACTCTTGGAAAATATCTTCATCACTTTGTCGATGATAAGACTGGAATTAGGCGGCCTAGACTTGGTTATAACAAAAATGGCCACTCTCGACTCGCCTTAGAGGGGGCTGAGATCGCTCTCGCCATTTATGGCGCGGTTCTTCTCTACAATGTTTCATACACCTCCTTCACAAACCGCGGAGCGCCAGATCCACACTTAGGCACCTAGCAATCCAGTTGGTCACAAGAACCCCCAAACTCTGGTAATCAATCGCATGGCGTATCATTCATGAAACTTATTCCAACGATAACGGACCATTCAGATCAAGGTTTCCGATCCCGGTGCCTTAACCTCGGACGCAAATTTTCCCGATAATTTTCGTCACGGTGAAATTCTCCACACGCTGTCAGCAGAGGGAATCCCACCCCTAAGACGACCCTCTACGCATGGGTCGATCGATTCTTCGCCGAAACCTCATTTTGACAGGGAGCTGATGTCGTAGACGGGCTGATTGGGAACGTTCTGATAGTTGGTAAGATTTTGGACGACCAGACACACATTCAAATTATTGGCCAGGGCGGTGGAGAGCGTTGAGAAATTAGAAGATAGGACCAGAGCGGTTGAGGCATCGGCAAGAGTTACTGTGGAGTAATAAATATAGTCGCTCCCAAAATACCAGCCCGTATCTTTATCGATCTCCTTAATCTGTCCGCACTTGTTGGCAGCTAGGCCTGATTGAAGAGATAGGTGGCTCAGTATAATGAAAACGGAAAAAACTAGCTTTTTCATGGGTTCCTCCTTTTAGAATGAAATACCAGATGCGTTTACCATTTTTCCGGTTTTAGACAAGACGAGGGGGGCCAAACGGATAGGCAGGATAACTCACCATTTTTTGAAAAAGCCGAGCTTTTAGCTATAGGTTTGGTTATCGCCATTTGGCGGCCCGTCGTGGTACGTAAGGGCCGCCGCTACCTCAGAGGGTCTCTCTACGGAACCTACCTGACGGCTGTGAACGGAGGCGGACTCACTACCGAAGTGATCTACTCTGACGCAAAGCAGGTCCAGGCGTGGGGACAATTCAAAGTTGCAGCGTAAATAAGAGGACGAAAAGTCCGAGAGGGTAAAAGCCAGGAAACTGGCTTTTACTTTCTTATTTTTTGGCTTCGCATTCTTCAAGCCTTTTAGCGATCCCGTTCAGCCCACTCACCGCGGCGATTTCAGTACGGTCGAGATCGAGCAGATGGCGGAACACTCTAACCGCTTCCACTTCCAGGTTCTCATTCAGGAGAGCTAGTGCTTCGCCCCTTAGTCTTTGGATCTCCCTCTGATGTACGAATCCTGATAGCCCAAGAAAGGCCGGAACGAGCTGAAGCTGCGAGAATATAAACCCGCCGATAAGGAAGGCGATGAAATGGGTGAAAACACTTTTGGAATGATTCATCACCAAATTGTATCAGAAAAGGGCTACTTCTCGTCGTCCGTTGCGAAAAATGTAAGCACTATGCCGGGGCTACCCACGCAGAAAGACCCCATAGCAATTCGCTTATGCGTTGGGAAAGTGCACGACGTGCCGTTTTTCTTCTACGCGGGATTTCTCTCTTCGAGTTTCCTTTTATTCACGGCGAAAAACTGCTCTCAGCTGCCTTCGGAGGCAGTGACACCCGCAATTCCGGTAGCGCCGCTAGCTCCAGCTAAAGCTTCGAAGGTGGCTTCTGCTCCAGCAGCACGGCCGCGCAAGTAAGGGTAAGAATTACGCCGTAATCCCAAAAAAACTATTTCTCTTGCCTCTTATCTTTTAGCCTATCTCTTTCGGCGGCTTCTTCCACGGATCGGTTGGCTCGGGATTCCGCATAACTTCTAGCATCGTAAATGTCATAACCAAGCCCCGAACCTGAAGGCGGGCTTACTAGTCAGCACTTTTCCCTCATCATCGGTCTTTCCATAGGCTTGAAAATACCTCCTAAAACGGCTAGCTAAAAAGCTGTGATAAAAAGACGTACAAGCCTCTCTTTCGGCCTTTTGCTTTTCTTTCTGTGGTTGCCCCAACGCACGCATGGCTTGCCCACGACCCACCCGCCTTGGACTCGCCCTCCCCATACGGCCTGTGCTTTTTCCGTGGATCGCAGACCTTGGTACGACAAAGTGGTCTTTGCCAAGGTCGAAAAGATTCTAGAATCGGATGAGATCGTGGACATCAAAGTAATGCGAAGCCATCTGGTGGCAACCGAGAAAAATGCCTCGGGTTCGACGGGGGCCCTACTCCTGACGTTTCGATCAGGCCCTCAGGGAGTTTGGAAGGATAATCGAAATGGAAATGCGGACGGCGAAATTTCGGCGTATCGCGCAGTTCGCTACTTGCACGGGTTGCGAAACGTCCCTCCGACCGTCTATCGAGACATCGCAAAAGAGATGGGCCGATTCCGAATTGACTCCGAGGCCCTAAGTCAAATCCAAGGGACACTAGGCAGCGTTCAATACTTTATTCCTACTGCTATCGACATGAACCGTAAGGACATCAGGGAATCTATATGGCCCCTCGTCCCCGCCTGGCAGAAAGGAGCTAGGGACATCTTTCGTTTTACTTACGGCCAAAATGATCCCAACTGGGGAAACATTATCGTCGATGAGGGATATAATACCGGCTGGATAGACAACGCCGATATTTGTGGAAGTCAGCAGATTAATTACGGAGAAAATCCCTTTCGCGTTGCCTATCACTTTAAGAAAGAAATCATGGCTCCCGATTGGCCCGAGGCTTTTCCCTTTCATACGGCAATTCATTTGAGTCGTCCGAGCCTTGAAGATTTTGTCAGGTTTTTGAAACCTTGGGTAAATGAATCCAATAGTCAGAGATTTTGGGCGTTTCAAAGAGACTATATTACCGATCAGAGCATGGATATTGTCTTTTGGCGAAACCAAGTCTGGGTGCGCGGAAGGGGCTTTAAAAACCACGCTCCCGTTCGCATCGATTCGATACGAGAGTCGACGTTAAGAACTTACCGAGCGCTTACTAAAGCGAGTCTTCGATCCGTTTTGGTGGGCAAATGTCTTAACGACGATAAGATTGAGGAGATCTTGCTAGCGAGTAGAAAAATCATTCAGGCCATACCCCAACAAAACGTGATTAGAGACTAGGTTTACTTCTTGGATACTTTTGGGCTTTTGAAGGCCTATCTAATGCGCGGATGTCATGTCGGGTAGCGATAGCTTATGGTATCCGGGGGGAACTTGAAAAAGGGTCGAAGGAAATGATTTTGCCTCTATCGAGACTAATGTCATTCGGTGAGGATGTTCCTTTCCCCGAGGCGCTGAAAGTACTTCGACGGGGAATCCCTTATCTTTGATGCGATCGAACGAAGAGAGGCCCGCCAAGTTAACTCCAGGACGCTTGTTAAATTGTTTAGTAATCGTGGAGAGGTCTGAAAATTCAGATGGGTTTACTTTAAGATCTTTCCAAGAGGCAATGCAAAGTTCTCCCGAGTCGATTTGGTTCCTGGTCATTTTCGCCACCTGACAATTCCAGTCCCCCACCCGGCGTTTCTCGCCGCTCATCACGATGGCTATCTTAGCTTCCGCTTCGGCGGTAGAACCTTGGTTTCGAGCCATTAGGCTCTCGCGCATTTTTTTGGCCATTTCGGGGTTTTTGCGCATCATCTCCTGCATTTGAGGATTATTCTGAAGAACGGATGTGAAGTCTTGATCCTCAGTTTTGTTGTTCATCATTAGATAACTTTGAGAACTGTCCATGACCACAAAGCCATCTGAGGTTTTTTGATCGAGCAGCAGATACCCTTTTTTATGGCCAGGGAGCATGACGTCACTTTCTATTCGAGCATGTCCTTTAGTCAGCCACTGGGTGAGATTTCCTTCCGGCATTCTCCCGGACGCTTCGCAATGCCAAACCATCTTAATTCCTGAAACCATGGATTGCGCATGTCCGTTAAACGACACTAACGACGCCAATCCCCACAGAAGCATTTTAGTTTTCATAATGTCTGATTTTATCTTTTCTACCGAAAAAACTAAAGGAGTAAGGAATGGCAATTGAATGCCATGATCCCGCCGCGTCACGAAGGTCACTCGACCGGCTTAAACCAGCGGCCGATTTCCTCATAGGCTTGCATAAGAGATCGTCGAACGTTTTCGTCGTTTTGGATATCATTGATCGAAATGAGATCGTCGGCTAAACCCTCACCCTGCTCACCCAGATTTCCCACAATCGTTCTGCAATTCACTCTTTGCCATCGAGACGCTTTATAATAGAGCGGCTCCATCACTTTGAAGATAGCCATGAGATCTCTGGGACCGGACGGCAAGTTATTTTCGTTAAAACCATACCAGCGAATAAACGCTCTGCCCGCCCAACTGCCTTTGGCCATCTCATCTAAGCCCCATCGATTCATTTTAAACCCCTGGGGAAAGGTCGAAGCATCCACCCGATAGTTTTTCAGCAGATAGGCCATATGATTTCCCATCATCTCGCTAACCATATTTGTTTTTACTCTGAGATAATCCAGTGCTCCCACGAATTCGAATTGAGAATCTTTGACAAAATCACATGGCATCAAGAGTTTGTCGGGATGGTAGCCTAGTAAAGCCAAATTAGCTCTCAGCAACCCTTGGTCCTCGACGACACTCCGTCGGATAGGACAAGGGGCTCCCGTGCGACGAAGCAGATGCAGCGCCGTAGTTGCGCAGGTAAGATAGCGAGCGTCGTCTTCATTCCCCCATAGATTGTAGGAGTGCGGCTCTTTAAGAAAGGGTAAACCCACATTCGATATTGTTCTTGCCCAATCGGCAGGAGGGTTCCTTGCTCGAAATACTTCAATGTAGTTTGAGAAATCCGGTCCCACAAAAACGTTAAGAGGAACCGCTCGCAATCCAAATTCATGAATTTCAATAACGGCAGGAAATACATCTTCACCCACCTCTAAAAAGGCAAGAAAACCGATGTGCGAGCCGAGTCTTGGCTCTTTGGTTATGGAGGTGAAAACTCCGTCTCCATCGGGCATATTTTGATCGGTGATGAGCATGTCCCCAGATTTTAGCTCTAGGCCTCGCAGATACAATATTCCTTTCCAATAGTCGTAGAAGGGGAGTGACAGGGTTCGATCTCGGGACCATACGTCCCAGCCAAACTTCGTTTTCTTAACGGGTGGGATGGGAAGGATTTTGGAAGGCCCTTGGTATCTGCTAAGCATTCCGTCGGGATCTCTCAAGTAGTCGACTAGATACCGGTGCGTTCGCAATCTCCATTGTTGCATATAAAATTTTAGTTCACGTAACTCTTCGCCGGAGACTTCCCAGCGAGGGAGATTGCGGTAACCTAAATTGATGGCATCAATAGAGAGCGTGTCTTTAGCTCCATGGCGCTGCTGTTGACCCAGCGATCTGCGGATTTCAGAGGCAAGACCGAAGGCCGCGGAATGGGTGAAAGTGAACGCCCGAAGATTGCTTGATATCCCCCCTAACACTATTAGAAGCCATCCACTTTGGCGCCACCAGTTCCGCAACACATCCACTCCCGTCTTCACGAAGAAAACTTTGCTATCACGAATTAGAGGGGTAACGAAGTGCTATTTCTTTTTTTCTAAGGAGTCTGCAGAGTTCTCTTCTACAGCGTTTGGATCAGCTTTCCTCGTTTTCACTGTGCTGTTGGGCAGCTGTAGTCATTGATCACATTTCCCGTTGTGATGAAGGGAAGAGTAACTACTTCGGGTTCTGGAGATGCTTTTTCATTTCCCTTAAGACATTTTTTATCGGATTTATTTTTCTTAGTACATTTGACGGGCGCTTGGGATAGCTCGATGGAAGATGCGCTTTCGACCTCGAAGCTTTCGTTGCCTCCGCTCAATACGGGTATTAGCTCTGCGAGTGACGTACTAGCGACAGTACAACCCGGGATGGTGGGTGCAGTGGCGCTGATGTTGATGGGCAGCTTTGAGACAAAAGCAGAGGTGTCCACCGAACATCGGCGTCATTTGAAGTATCGTCTAACACGGTTACGGTACAAGAGTACGTCTGAGAAGTGTCTCCCATAAGGGTAAAAATACAACTGTGAGGTTTGGGAAAGGAGAGATTCTGGCCTCCCGGCAAAGTATAGGAGAAGCGACACGAGACCGTTTGAACCTGAAAATCCCCTTCCGGAGGATTCGGATTGGCTAATGGCCTTGTCGGGAGCATTTCTGTGCACGAGATGACCTGCAAATCCCCGGCTTTTACGGCTGCGGCAAAAGTCGGGTCGGAGGTTCGAGAAGCTGGGAAGCACGGGGCGCTACAACCTGGGACATCGGCATGGTAAGCATCGGCAAAAACGGTGTACTGAACTTTCGTCTTTGCGTTTTTCAATACAAACTCGGGAAACGCGGTCGAAGAGAAATTGGGCGAACCACCGATGTAAAAGACAAATTCATCGGTATCAGGAAAGATCCCGGCATCCGTTGAGACGACTTTCAGCCCGGTCGTGGGGCAAGTGGCATACTGCTATGCATGGATAATCGCTGCAGATAGGAAAAGTATTGTTAAGGAAGTTAGCCCAGAAAGATATCGCATTCACTCCCTCAAACGTTCTGTGGGCTATAGCGTAGAGTTCGCTCGAGCTTGTTTAGGTGGATCATTCGCCCGCGGAGTTAACCTGGGTTATCATCTAAAGATGTTCTGGCAGAAACCATTTTTCTTTCTTATGGCGATTGTCGCCGTATCTTCGCGGGCCGCCGAGCCAGCGGTGACGGCTCGAGCGGTAACGGCTCCCGATGGGACTCGGTACGTCATCATGCAGGTTTATGAAAAGCAGGGGGCGCTAGAACTTTTTTATCCTGTGGTGGCGCGGTTACGGCCAGATTCCTCGATTGACGATTCGTTTGCGAACAAGGGGTTTTATTCGTTTAAAAACCTGGATGGTTGGTCTGAAGTCGAGATGAACGATATCCAGTTCGATGGTCACGGAAATATTTTTCTCTTAGGGCGAGTGGCGAGTCCTCCTCCCAAGCCCCCAAGACCGAAACTGAGGTTGGAAGCCGGACCTGAGGAGGTCGCGAAGGAGTTGACGACATTTGTCCGCGCGGTGCAGGAAGAAGGAGGACTCCCCTTCCCCCAATCCCTAGCTCGGGAGCTACCAGAAAAGGTATTTAGAAAGCCAAAGTTGGTTGACGTTTTGGCTGCACTCAAAGTGATATCCACCCCTTACCGGGCGAAAGAGGCGACGGTAAAATTGTTTGTGACGAAATTAGATCATAGCGGCCATTGCGACGAACATTACGGCGAGATTCAAGGAACCGCCTTTGTCCCTAACGTACTAAACCGATACGGAGACAAGCCTGAGAAACTAGCCTTGGGAGAAGATGGCGCTGCCTATTACGGGGCGGAACTTAAGGATGTGGATGATAAAAACAATCTCGTCTTTGGGAAACTCAACCCGCATGGAATAATCGACGTGGGTTTTGGAGATCGGCTCACCCATACGACTGGCATCCCCACCGGGATCAGGGACGTGTTAGACGATCGTCCGTCAGGATCGATTAAAGACCTTCGCGTGGAGGACGATCAACTTAAGGCTATCGTGTTTGCGGAAAAGGGAATGGGAACTGAGAAACAGACTTTTTTGTATGCCGAGGGTGCGGCCCCGAGCCACGAGAATTCCCGAGGTATTATGGAGTTTCGTGGAGTTACCAGGACTCACTTTAGAAGTGTTAACGGGAAGAAGGCCTATTTCCATCTCGAATCAAAGGTAGCCCTTAGTCCTGACGGTACCGAGATGACCGTGGTAACTTGGGACGGAGATCGTTCGGGAACTTTGACTATCAGCAAGTACGATCGCACGACAGGAAAGCGTTTGGTGCGAGCCACAAGCCAGCAACATCCGTCACTGCGTTACGATGATATCGAAGAGATTCGTTACCATGACAACGGCTCATTGGAGCTGATAGGGATGTCTAAAGACGATCCCAATCATCTGCTCACCACGTCTTTGACTGACGATCTGCATCCAGCAAAGCGATTGACCTACATTTCAGATTTCTACGATCTCCAAGGCCCCTGCGGTCCTGAACTTATTAATGCCTTTCTTTCGCTTACGAAATAAAGTACTAGCGCGCGTAGGTGACCGGTAGCGAGTCTTTCGCCAACGTATCCAGAAAAATCTGCGGAGAGATTGCTGGAAACGGGGGGAGATAAAGGGTGGCGTTGCGTTCTAGGATCGATGCGTGCCGAGTCGGCGTGAAATGGATCGCTTTGAGGTGATGTCGGTTTAGGTAGCTCGAAAGCGTACTGGGATTCTCTGAAAGCACGCGAAGCAGTTCAGCCTGCTCCTCCGAATATCCCACTTCCCCCGCCCATTCCGGTACATCGAGTTCAGCGGAAAGCCCTTCCACCGCCATTAGTCTATCTAGGGCTTCCGTATAATGGATCTCCTTTACGATAGTTTTAATTAGCATAGGCAAATTGGGCTCGGTTCCTTTTAAGCGCGCGACCGGCGCGAAGCTTGGAGCATAGGGACTTTTGGGATCTCCAAAAAAGGGAAAGATAATCTTTGAGGGTTCGGGACATTCCATTGGCCCCATGGCATGAACGCTCCATCCTACGGAAGTCAGTCCCGTTTTTCCTGGGTCGGGTGGGTCAATTGCCGATAACGTCGCTAACTGTCCGTGAGTAGGGGTAATGAGATAGTAAAAGGGGTCGTCTCTGCCTGGAACAGGTCTTGCGTAGACGCCAGAGTACTCTTCGGTGGATACCAGCTTTCCTGCGCACACGACTTGGCGAGAGGTTCCGATTTGGACCACGAACGGTCGCTGATAGCTAGCCCACTTGCCTCTTTGCTTAGGTTCCTGGGGGGGCTTTCCCAAAACAGGAATAACAGAAAGGCTAGAGGTATGGGACGCCACGTGCACGCTAACCTCTTGGGTACCGGCAGCGGCACTAGCCGACATCTCGGTAGTGAGTTGGGGAGCGGACGTTAATAACTCCTTGGGGTAGTCAGGAGCGATACTTAAGTCTCCTCGCCCTTGTTTAACCCAAATCTCAAGCGGCCCCACTTCGGAGGTCTGCGGTTCTTGGAGATAGATCAGAGCCCCCTCTTGGCTAATCAGTTCGTTGGCAAAGATCTGAACCTTCAAACCACGCGTATTTATCTTAGCGTTCTTGCCCAAAAAAAGGCGGCCCACTTTCATAGTAGTTTCATGCTCGCTGATATCGAAGTCGGAAGTGATGGCGACGTCTCGGGGAATTTCTACGACAACGTCTTGAATGGCGGGATCTTGTCCTGGTAGTGGTGCTGCAGCCCCTTCATATAGAAAACTATAACGATACTGAGCATCCACTTTAACACCATGATCGACGAAAATCGCAGCGCCAGAAGGGATCGTCCCAATAGCTTGGCGCTGTTCAGGGGCTCCGGCCATGGCACGAAAAACGTCTACACTCTTGGTGATCGTCAGGTTGGGAACTATCTGTACGTCGTAGCGATCGAGATCGGAAGGGGAATTGGGAGCCTCTATTTCGCCGACGGGAGTCGCGGTGAAGGTAAGGCGCTTTGGCATTGGCCCTATCATTTTATCGTTACGCCGCTGCTCACATCGGGTGAGACCAAACAGGATGGGAAGTAGCATAACAATTGCTATCGCTCTTTTATGTGCTTTGAACTTTGGTCCCATGCTCGTTCTCATCTACCCTCTCCCCACGCCCTCTATGCAACCCAATGCCATGCGATTGGAATAAACTAAGTGCGAGAGAGTCTTGGCAAATGTGACAAAGTCGGGCAGCCAATGAAGGGTAACGACGTTTTTCGTCTCAGCGTCTGGGAGACAGACGCCCCCATCCACTTTCTGGCCGAAAAGTGAATGGGTGGCTAAAAGCTTCTTTAGTGCCAGATGCCGTTCATGGCGGAACACTCGGATCGAGCTGTCGCTTGATCCGTAATTTGATAGTAGTAAACCACTCCCTCTGCGGTCCCACTACTGGCTGCTTTGGTCATACGGCAAGTGGAAGAACTCGCGCCCGAGGAGGGACAAGCAGCCTCACTATAGGTGGCGTTCATCGAATTAGCTTGGGAGCGAAGTTGGCTCCTAACGCCGTCCACTTTGTTGCTGTCGTAGGTGCCGGCGACATTATATTGGATACAGACCTTCCCGCCGTATCGGGCCATCGACATGGAGCCTAAGACCAAGGAGCCCGTGGTGGGATTACTCCCATCATGGTTTCCGCAGGAAACAACAACAACGAGGGACAACAGCCAAAACGAAACCAACCACAGCTTCATACTACCTCCGTGAGCAACCGTTTTTATTTGGGACGCGAATAATAGCAGTTTTAAAAAAAATAGTAAATCCACTTACCGTGGAGATTCGCCGTCCTTTGAGTTCTAGAGAGCCGTAAAACGTCACCTGCCAAAGTCGTAGAGGTTCTGATTCCACTCGCGGCTTCACCGATAACAAGTTCCCTTCCGTACGAACTAAAACGAATTGAAGTCTTGCAATGCATTGCGGTATAACTGGCCTCCATTATGCCTAAAAAAATTTCGCCCCTTTTCTTAGTGCTCACTCTGTTCTTAACGGTGCCCCTTCCCCATGTTCTGTCCCCTGCTCTGGCGGCGGAAACAGCAATTCAAAAGATTCAAGCGCTTGAGAAGGAGCTAGACGTCGCGGGATTAACTTTAATCCGGGCAAGAATAAATGGGGGGGCGGCGAGGATGACCCTTATCGATCTCAGACGGGTCAAGGAGGGGGAAGAATCCAAAGCGATGCTGGTTTTGAATAATTATTGCCGCGAGACCATGGCCCTAGTCGGCGATCCTAATTCGGATTTGGCTGAGGAGGAAAGAGCGGATTATTTCGAGAAAAGTAGCCAGACCCTCCTGGGGCTTCAAGCCTGGGCGACTCGAGACATCAAAGACAAATTAGGCGATAGACAGGAGTTCCTCTTAAAGCACGGGCTCGTCATTAGAGACATGGTTATGATGGTAAATGACGTTCCCAAGGTCACGAGCTACTGGGATTTGAATTTCTACCACCGGCGTAATCAGGAAGCCGATAGCCAAGGCGTGAATGCATTGCTTACGGGACTGCTGGCAGAGTTAAGAGATATCCAAAACGAATATTCGAAGTTTTCTGAGTTGAGAAATTTTCTTTTCGTGCTCAAACTGAATGCTGAAATCTCGCTTCTCGATCAACTTCAAAAAGCAATTGCAACCGAGCCCACTGCGAAAGTGGGCTCGTTAATTGCGGTGGACTCGGTCAAAAGTGCCCTACTCGTCGTCGGAGCCGCCGAAAGACACATGAAAATAGCCTTCGAACCCAGTCAAGATGACGGTTCTTTTGTCCTGACGAAAAAGACACGCCAAGCGCTATTAAGTAAAACCGAGTACACGCAAGAAGAGGCCCTTCTATTTGCGAATGATATGGAAACGCTCTCGTCCGTTTTAATGGTCGCAGCCGGAATCTCTAGCAGTCCTCTGCTCGGGGAAAATTCGAGACTCACCAGAAAAGGTATCCTCGAAAAGATGCAGGCCATTGAGGCTGTTTCTGACGAGTGGGAAAAGGCGCTCCACATCGTCGAGCCAAGAGAGAAAAAGGAAGAAGGGACCCAATCAAACCCTAAACCAAAAGGAAACTTAAAGACCGGTATTCGTTACCGTTGCGACCTGCCCGTGTGATCTTTTTTTTGGACTGGAAAAGCATCCTTGATAATTTTGTATTGACGCAACTCCCCGTTTCTATAGTTTGTCACTTATATAGGCGACAACACGAGGGGGGATCTCGGTTGGTACCAAGCAAAGTTTCTTCAAGCCTTTGTTACCTTACAAGCTCGTTATTATTTATTGTCTTTCTGTCCTATTTTTTACCACTGCCTTTGGCGCAAGCGGCTATCTCCCTTCCCCCCACGCGATTTATATATGATCAAAAAGGCCCGTACTGTGGGCTTTACTCTTTGGCTTGCTTTCTTGAGATTTGGGGAAATACTCGCAATACGGGCCCTAGCCTGCCCGCTATCGACGTAAATTTTCTGGGAACTTCCTACCGAAATGCCTTGGGAGCTAACCAGACAGGAACTTTCTTTGAAGAGTGGATGTACGTCGTGGATCGGTACGGAGCAATGCCGTATGAGTCTCAAGAAGGGGGCGCTACCGACGATTCGGCAGTGCCGGATCCCTCTTATTATCGAAATTCCGTGGTGAAAATCGATTTCCATGATTTTCAGGTATGGCGAGCCGAGAATCAAGGCAACGAATATAGGAGCAAAAGCGCGGGCGCGGAAAGTGGACCTTGGGACGTTTTTAGCGATTACTTGCTTTTGGGGATGTCGCCTCCGGCCGTTACTCGCGCAGTAGTCGAGCAGCTCCAAAAACGAGAACCTGTTTTGATAGGGATCGATCTGAGTTATCTCAAGAAGCCGTTTGAAACCTACACTGTGGTTGGAAAAAGGAACCTCAATCAAGAACGCATTGTGGATGTCCCTTTGCATGCGCTGGTCGCAGTGGGTGTTTGCGACCGACATCCGACCGAGGACTGGCTATGTGCGCGTTTCACCCGAGACCTGGTAACGTCTCACATCCGTGAATGTGTGGTCCTTCAAAATAGTTGGGGAAAGAGCGCTCATAACGGCGGATACGTCTGTCTCTCGAAAGGGGCTTTGCAAAAGATGCTGGTGGAGGCCGTCTTAGACCATCCGGCGGAGGATCCTCTTTTCGCTAATCTCCCCTCGCCTCGGGGAGGGCTGAACCTATCTCCCCTATTTCGCTACACTTCCCCCTCAAAAAAGAAGCTTTCTAACCGGTAAGATACTGCGCGAAAAAGCCCATTAATCCCTAGAATTTAGCCTAAATAGCTAGCGTTTGCCTTGTGCGGTATAGTGCGTTGTGTTATTCACCGATAAATACGCTGATTTTTTGGGGTTTCGCAGGAGGTTATGAGTGAAGTTCTGCAAATGGTTACTACTGGGGCTATTGACCTTCTGTAGTTGGGGCTACCCTTCTACCGGCAGTACTAATCCAGAGGGTAGATGCGCCATTGGGGTGAATGAGAAAGATAGCTCTCCTTTTCCCAACCCTCGTCATCCTGATGCTTTCGTCGATGCCGCGGGTGATATTGCTATTGCAGCCACTCACATTCCCGTCAGCGCCGAGAACTTCGAAATCGCGGATAGGTGGGGCTACCAGCTTTATCACACTCACATGGAAACCGGTGAAGGCCATCCCCGCACTGAGTGGGAACATCCGCTCAAGCGCGGGGTTTTTGATCTCAAAGCGACGATGAACAATGTGAGACAAAAAAGAGGGAGAAACCTGCAGGAAGCCATTCAAAATCTAGGCTATCGGGTCACCTTCAATCACGACTTTGAAAGAGTTTTGCGATCCTGCGCTACCATGAAAAGATACGTTAAGGTCCAGTTTGATCCGACAAAGCCCGATGACCCCAAATATCCCCCAGCCCACCTTCGAAACGACATTGTCCTTAAGCAACGATGGTACTGGGCGCAAGATGCCAGTGGTAATCAGGTTGAACTTAAGACCACTTGGCTGACCGAGGAGATTATTCAGACGTATCTAGAGAGTTACCGACGGGGTCACGCGATAAGTACCGAAGTCTGGAATCCCCAGGGAGAATTAGTCGGGGGAACCTTTGGGACGTTAACCGACAATGTTTATAGTGGCTGGTCCATTTTTCACCATGAATCCAAAGGAGACTTGGCCGGTATGGTGGCATTGATAGCCATCCTGTGGGAACTTGAGAAGGCAGGTTACGAGTGGGTCGATACGCAAGAGATTAAGGCCGGCAAGCTTAGCCAAATACTTGGCGGCATTTGGGTGGACCGAAACCGGTACATGGACATCATTGATTCCGAGCGCGCGAAACATTTGCATCTTCAATTGCCCCAAGGTGAAGTGAATTTGATGCCGCTCTTTGCGAAGCATGCGCTTTACACCATGACTCCCCAGCAATTGGAGCGTTTTCGAGATCCCAGACGGGGAACGTTGCGAAGATTGGAACTGATGGCCAGGACTTTGGGAAAAGATTTCAATACGAAGTATGGTATCCGCGAGTTGCTCCTGTACTTAGCGTATCCTCCTCGAGATGTTGTTAGAGACGACGCCATGAAAAGACGGCTCACCTCCGTCACGGGACGAATCAAAAATATACTCTGGCAACCCGATGATGGGAAAAAGGCGCTTAAGGATGATGCCGCGGCCAGTAGAATTTACCAGGGCCTTTACGCCCATATCTATGCGGTGGATCCCCCAGTAAATATTCAGCGTCCGGAAGATGCCGAGGAACTCTTTGCTGCTTTGGGATGGAAGGTTCCCGAAAGCAAGTCGCCTTTTGAACTGTCGCCTTGGGGCGAAGACACTTTGGCGGCGTTTCGAGATCCGGCAATAGGGACGTTAGCGCCGCTTCAGCATTTGGCAAGAAACTTGGCCGATGGGCAAAGCGGTTCATTGCCGATTGAACAACTCTTGGAGCACCATTTTATTGGGCGCGGGATCCACCGAGGGCTAGCGTCAAGTCGAATGGACTCCGCAAGAGCGCATTTATTGCGAATTCCTTGGAAACCGAATGATTTAGAAGCGGCCGCGACCGATGAAGATGCCGTTAGCCGTGTCGTTCAAGGGCTGTCCGTTCTTATCTATAACGCCGGACTGGACTCTCGACTGGTGAAGCTTGAAAGCGCTCAGGAGTTCTTCGGGACGATGGGATTGTCGGTTGTAGAAGGAAGATTGGTGGAACGATGATGTTTCCCCTGCCAGATATCGCCTGGGAAAGGGGAAAGGATCAAAAATTTAGTTTTGATTTTTTTTCTATGGCGCTCCGTGTAACCACCATGATATTAAATTTCTTTCTATTGGGGGAAGGATGGAAATTTATTGATGGCGTCTAAGCGTCTTCGTGCTTTTTTCCTAATCATCTGGGGTTGGGTAGGTCTCAACGCAATTGCGGTTCACGGGGCTCCTCCGGGAAGCAATGCGAGTAAAGTCTCTCCATCTCTGCAAACTCAATCTGAGTGCTCACGGCCAGTTAAAGATGCGGGAGCTTCTGCGGGATCCAGTGTTATTTCCGATGTGGGGACGGTCATCTTGTCAGCTCCGGTGTCGGGGGGAAAAAATCTCTTAGCGGAAGCCAGAAGGCTACTCTCTCCCAATACTCGCATCGTCGTTCTTTATCCCCCAACCGCGGAAATTCCCACTAACTTGCCTGAAAATGTGCAAGCGCTTCACCTCCCGACTCACAATCGCAATGTTTCAATGCGGGACTCTTTACAACAAGGAATGGACGCTTTGATTCCGCAAATTCACGGGGCGACCTACGGTCGGACTAAAGTAATTATAGGTGCCGAATACGGTGTCGATTGGGGAATTGCCTTACGGTTGGCGTATGGAGACGAAGGTTACAGCGGCTCTCTCTCTCCGTGGGAGATGACCTCCAAGATAGCCTTGACCCGATTCATTCAGGACGCCCGACTTGCCGAGCTTATCTTTCCCGATCAATTTACTCCCGACCAGTTTGAGACCGATCTCAAGGAATATGCGCTTCGATATCCGTCTCGTAGAATGGTTGCAAAAAAGAATAACTCCTCAGGCATGAACGGTATTCTATTCGGCGAAGCCTCTCAAGTGGAGAGGATGATAGCCGATCTGGAGAGAATGGAGAATAAGCACGGCCGTGTTTCGAGCATTCTAGTGGAGCGAATGATTGACGACATTCCGCTACCGGAAGGGTTATTTTGGCGGGAAGTGGCTTTTGACGGGGCGGTCTATACCTTGCCTTCCGACGAGACGACGTCAGAGTCGGAAGATCCTATTCGGTTTAAACCCGCTTCGGCATTTCTTTACGAGAAGGATCCTCATGACAAAATGTACATTTCGGATCTTCTCGACGACCCCTACCATCCTAGGTATCTAGGCGTGAGACGCGCAATCACTCGCCACGTAAACAAGGTTCGTTATGGTGCGGGGGGAATCCACTTTGAAGTGCATATGCCTGCCGACAAAAAGACCGGTCTACCTACCGGACATGGTCCCTATATCGTGGGGGATCCTAATTGGCGCAACGGCGGAAATAATTTCTTTGAATCAGCGCTCGTTGCCCGCGGTGCTTTCAGCGTAAGCCCCAGTGAGATGAATTTGCGAAGCAGTTTGGCCCCCGCCAGCCTTCACAACATGGCGATCCGAACAAAAGCGGGAGGAGCCAAGATCGTGACGTTAGCCTTTAGAATGGCTCCTCAGTACGCGAGATTTGCCGGGGATCCTTCTGCGCTGCTTAAACGGATCAAGGATCTTGACACCTTTGCGGCTGATAATATTCCTTGGAATTCGCAAAACTACTCAATCGTGCAAGTGGGATACGCGAGGGAGCTTCGAGAAGCGGTGGACATCTGCTTGATCGGCCCGCCGGAAAAGATCCTTGAAGATGAGGCCGAGTTAAGGCGGATTGAAAGAGACCTCGCCGCCACCATGGTCGCGGTCCAAAGGCCCTAAGGACTTTGAAGACAATCATTTTGCGTAAAGCCTTCTTTCCTCATTTCCGAGGTTGATAAAATACGTCTGTTATGTGACACCAGGGGCAAGTTTTAGTAGGCTTGTATAAAATGCTTATCCAATAGGAGCAGTTCCTTAACGTGCGCCCCAAAACTCATCTCATGACCCATCTCACGTTAAAAAGGGCCGCTTGGGTCTTGGGTATTTCGCTTCTTCTCGCACTGATAGGTGGCTATTACACCATAAAACTCTACAAGAATCTCCGGCCCGATATCGAGGAGCTTCTTCCCACTACCGATCGAAGTGTTATCGATCTTAAAAAAGCGACCGAGCGGGTGGATTCGATCGACTACATCGCTCTTTTGGTTTTCACTAAAGACACCCAAGCCGGGCGCCGGTTCGTCGAAGCCGTTGCCACAGGCCTTGAGAAACAGCCTCGCAGCATCGTGGGGCCCATCGAGTATCATGTGAAGCAGGAGATGGAGTTTTTTAAGCGACGCCAAGGGCTCTACATCGACACGCCTGATCTGGTCGCTATCCGCAACTACATCAAAGACACCATTAACTACCAGAAGGAGATGTACAGTCCTCTTAACATCTTTCCCGTCTCGGATAAGATGAAAGAGCCGAAGCTGGATATCAAAGGTTTAGAAAAGAAATACGATTCTAAAGCGACTGGCTTTGCCCGCTTTCCCGACGGCTATTACGCCAATGCAGATGAGACCCTTCACATCATGCTAGTCTACCTTCCCGGAAAGCTTGCGGGCGTTACTAAAGGATACCAACTGCGGGGGGCCATAGAAAAAGTTATCACTTCCCTAAAACCGACCTCTTTTGCGCCCGATCTTACGGTGAAATTTACCGGAGGAGTGGAAGACTTACTCGAAGAGTACGAAGCGCTGACTGAGGATCTTGAGACGTCCACCATCGTAGTACTAATCCTAGTGACCGTCGCTATGCTCGCGTTCTATCAGTGTCAGCGTGCCGTCGTTGCCCTAATAGGAAGCCTTATTATCGGAACGCTTTGGACCTTCGGTCTAGCCTACTTTGTAGTGGGTTATCTCAATGCGAACTCGGCTTTTCTGGGAAGTATTGTTCTGGGGAACGGTATTAATTTTGGAATTATCTATTTGGCTCGTTATCTAGAAGAAAGACGTCGTGGCCGTACCCATCCCTACGCTACGATTCTCTCCTCTCGTTTTACTTCCAAAGCGACGATTGTGGCGGCTTTAGCGGCGGGGCTTTCCTATGGATCGCTGATGCTGACGGGCTTTCAAGGTTTTCGGCAATTCGGCATCATCGGTCTGATGGGAATGGTCCTTTGTTGGATCTCGGCCTACACCGCTCTTCCCGCTTTACTCACCATCATGGACGCTTCCCGACGGGGATTAAAGCTCAATAGAAGTCGTCCCCCCAAAGGGACCCTGACGAAGCTCACCGCTCAAGTGGTAGGACGATGGGCGAAGCCCATTACGGTCGTGACAGTGGTCTTAACACTGGCCTCAGTGACGCTTCTTTTTGTGGAAAGAAACCATGAGATTATCGAGACTGATCTTTCAAAGTTAGGAAATCGGCGAAGCCAGGAGAACGGTTCGGCATATTTGAGTAAGTACCTCAACGAAGTTTTTCGAAGAAATCTTTCTCCTATTATCATTCTGACCCATTCGCGAGAACACGCTAAAAAAATTGCTGATGGCTTAAAGGCAAAGAAAGAGGCAGAAGGGCCCACCAGTCTAATCACATCGGTTTATTCCTTTGAAGACTTTTTGCCTGGTGACCAGCCAGAAAAGATTAAGCTTCTTAAGGATATCCGCAGACTCTTGCCCCCAAGAAATTTAAAGAAGATCTCTCCCGAAAATCGCAAATGGGTAGATCAGCTGCTGGCTACGGAAACCAAGACCTTCGAGCAGAAAGACTTGCCCCCGCTTGTCATTCGTCAATTTAGCGAAAAAGACGGAAGCGTGGGCAATATGGTTATTCTGGAACCGCCCACCACCGAAGCGACGTGGGAAGGGGATCGGGTAATAAAGTTCGTCAACGAAGTGCGAGTCTTAGTAGATAGCGTCGAGCCAGGGGCTCCTGTCGTGGGCCATCTGCCAATTACGGCCGATATGAATCAGGCGATTAAGCGTGATGGTCCGATTGCAACCGGAGTGGCGTTTCTTGCTGTAGTCCTTCTTGTAATCTTTCTATTCCGAAATTTTAGCGATGTTACCAAAGTCCTTCTGGCCCTGGTGCTTGGGGTTCTCTGGCAAGTGGCGGCCGTGTATGCCTTTGGCTGGAAAATTAACTTTCTGAACTTCATCGCTTTGCCGATTACCTTTGGAATCGGAATCGATTACGGCTCGAATATCTATCAGCGCTACCGTCTCGACGGAAAACGCGACATCCTCAAAGCGATACGTAATACCGGTGGTGCCGTGGGGTTAGCGAGCCTAACGACTATCATCGGCTATGGTTCCCTTCTCATCGCAAGTAACCGCGCGTTTGTGAGTTTCGGTCACCTTGCGATCTTAGGAGAGTTTACCTGCCTTGCGGCCGCGATCTTAAGTCTGCCGGCTTATCTCGTTCTTCGCTCGAAATAATCAAAAGCTACCTCTTGGATTACTTTTTCTTTCCCCGTAAAGTCTCTAACGTTCCGAGTTCGTCTTTCACGATGTCGTCTTTGTCCTGATGGGAGGCTTTGAGCTCTTGATAAAAAGCGATGTCCGTCTCTTTGGGTGAGATCTTAGTAAGGGTCACGGAACCACACATCTTTTCAATTTTGTCGGAACCGCCCGATTTTTGGTAAGAGATTACAATCTTCTGGGGCTTAGTGACGGTGCCACCCGCTAGGGCATAGGCCCACTGTTCTTCCCAATCGATGGAGATAAAAGCGAAGGGTCGCAAATTGACCTTTAAATCATGGAATTCAAGGTATCCAGGCTTTACGACGGGGGTTACCTGCAGCTTATGCTTGTCGGCCGGCTTCCACGTATAGTGGTCCAACAACTTTTCATATAATTCGCTAATGGATTTTGCTACAACCCCGCGCGCGGATCCCCACCCTACCTTGTCGGGAAACTCCCCGGATTCGGAATTATCCTTATCAGGTAACAATGCGATGGGGGGCTTAAGGGGAGTCACATAGGGTTTGTGCCTATTGAAATCGAAACAGATAGGGTTAATCTCCTGGGAACCTCTAGAGGACGAGGCCACTAAGAGAAAGGGAGCCACAAACAACCACAAAAGCGATCTAAGCGATAGTTTCATGCCCCTCTAGCTTAATCGAGGAAGCAGATTCGTAAAACAGACTTTCCTAGGCCTCTATAGAACTAGGGCTCTTATTAAATAGGAAGGTTCATCGGACTAGCTCACCGTCCATTCGGGCAATTTTTACAGATCACCCCTTTAATTCGAAGTAGTTGGCCTCTTTGGCGGAAGGCAGGATCCTCTTTACAGTGCGCTCCGTTGAGGTAATATCTCCCGCTATGCTGATTAAAAATCCTTTAAAAACGGCAGCTGGCATTGTATTCCGGAGAGAATCCTCTTGAAGCCCAGCTCATCATCACTCGCCGCTGTAATCTGACTTGCGGTTATTGCACGGAATACGACAACTATTCCCCACCGGTTCCTTTGGATACTCTCAAAGAGCGCATAGACGCCATCCATCGATTGAACACGGTCAATATCTCCCTTTTAGGGGGGGAGCCGTTGATGCATCCGCAACTTACCGAGATTATCGCTTATGCGAACCGCCAAGGACAGGTTTCGGTAACGACCAATGGGTTTTTAGTAACCGAAGAACTTATCCATAAAATGGCCGATGCAGGCCTTAGTAACCTCGAAATCAGTATCGATGGTCTTAGCCCCGACAAAACGGGCTACATCCAAAAGACGCTAAGAACGTTGTCATCGAAGTTGGCCCTTTTGAAGGCGAAAGCGACTTTCGATGTGCACGTGAATTTTGTCCTTTGCGATCGGACTAAGGCGGATTTTAAGGCCACGATAGAAGAGGTCAGAAAGCACGGGTTTCTCATTGCTATCGATCTGTTGCATGACGACAAGGGGATGATTCAGGTAAGCGGACAAGAATATTTAGATCTATGGAACCACCACTTTGATGAAGGCACTCCTTTTACTTTCATCGAGTACAAATATGGCAAAGCCCTTCTAGAAGGCAAAAAGCCGAAGTGGAAATGCCGTGCCGGTTCCCGTTTTCTTTACATCGACGAATTTGGGATGGTTCAGTACTGCTCGGCGACTCGAGGACAGCTCAATAAGCCCATTACCGAATACACCCGAGAAGATCTCGAACACTACCACCACACCTATAAAGGGTGTGAAGAGGGGTGTGCGCTTCTTTGTTGTTACCGAGATTCCATGTTGGACAACGCCCCTTTCACGACGGTTAAGGGCATGATTAAGACGCTATCTCGAGGTGGAGTCGTTCGTACCGGTAATAAGGCGAATCAGCAAGTGGGCTTATCGCCCGTTACGGCCTCTGACTCCGGAGTGGTCTAACATGGCGGAGACTCCGCCCAAGCGGCCACCCGTTGTGCGACTCGCAGTTGCGAGCGTTATTCTGGTGGGCGGGGGTCTGTTCTTTCTTTCCCGAGCCACCGGCCTCAATTTTCAAAAGTGGCTTCTCATTTTGAGTAGATTTAGCCCGTGGCTTATTGCCATCGCGGCAATGGGAGTTTCTCTTCAAGTGGCTCTTCAGATTTCCCGTTGGTTCTCTCTTTTTCCCGCCAAGGAGCCTGTCAGGTGGGTGCGTGTTGCCCGGGCTTTTTTGACCGGTCAGGCGGTAAACACCTTTGTCCCCGCTCGCGCCGGCGATGTGGTTAAAATTCTAGCGCTCAAAGGCAAGAATACCGGAAGTCAAGATGTCGCTCGCACTACGGGAGTGGTTATCGCCGATAAGTTGATCGATCTACTCTCATTGTTACTCGCTGTTGCCCTTTTTGCCTCTTGGCTTTTATGGGAAGGCCTTCCCTCCTGGAGACTTCCCACGCGATCGGAAGGGATAGTGGCAGGACTCATTATCGTCACGGTCTTTGCCGCGGTGGCGTTAATACGCGGGAAGCGTGGCTTTTGGATTCGCCAGAAGTTTATTCAGTTAGGGAGCGGGTTGGTTGCTTTGCGAAATCCTCCCCAATTGTTACGTGGGACCGCTCTCGGGATGGCGGCATGGATGGCCGAAGCTTCGGTCTTAAAACTGATTTGCTCGGGTCAAAGTGTCTCTTGCTCACTTGCGCAAGCCATCTGTGCCTTGCTCGTTCTTAATCTGGGGGTCGCCATTCCCGTCTCTTTCGCTAACATCGGGACCTACGAGGCCTCCATGGGATTTGCCCTCACCCGGTTTGGGGTCCCGCTAGAAGAGGCGCTGGCCATAGCTACCGTTCATCACGCTTTGCAGATTTTGATTCCTCTATGCCTTATCGCTCCGGTCTGGATTTTTCAAAAGACAGGGGCATGGGCCAGGACAGGGGCAAGACTAACTCCGACAAGGACCACGTTATGGAAAAAGGCCTAAACGACGCGCCCCTTAAGGGAGCGGTAATTGGGTATGGATTCATCGCTTCTCGGGGGCATCTCCCCGCATATCTAAAAAGGTCGAAAGAGCGGGGCGATGTGGAGATCCAAGCCGTGGCCGATATCTGTCCCGCCCGCTGCCAGGCAGCCGCAAGCGATCTGCCCGGAGTGAAGATCTATTCCAGTGCGAGCGAGCTTCTTGAAGCCCAGGGGCAAGACTTAGATTTTGTGGATATTGCGACTCCCCCGTGTGATCACGCGGCTATCGCGCACCTTGCTTTAGATCGAGGCCTTCACGTGCTGTGCGAAAAGCCTCTGACGGTGACGTTGGAAGAGGCCAAAGGCCTTTTGGAGCATGCCACCCGAGCCAAACGGGTACTCTTTCCTTGCCACAACTACAAACATGCGCCTGTGGTTAAGGCGATTCGCAAACTTATCGATGAAGATCGAATTGGGCGGGTGAGATCGGTAACGCTTAATACCTTCCGCAACACACACGCTAAAGGGGTACCGGAATGGAACACGCATTGGAGGCGGGAGAAGAGAATTAGCGGTGGTGGCATCGCGATGGACCATGGCAGCCATACGTTTTATCTGACCTTTGATTGGCTGGGGAGCTATCCGACGGCAGTGTCGTCCCGGGCGCAAAAACTAAACGACCAGTACGACACGGAAGACAATGTTTCAGCCGTCCTTAAGTTCCCCACGGGCCTGGCCCATGTCCATCTTTCTTGGACCGCCGGGGTCCGCAAGGTCATTTACACGATCCAGGGAGAAAAAGGGGCCATTACCGCCATTGACGATACGGTGGAGTTGGCCACCATGCACAAGACTTCGGGTCCTGACGTTGCTCAAGGGGCGGTCTCGTGGACCACTGAGACCATTGATGCCGCTTCCGATTGGATGGATGCCAGCCATGTTCAATGGTTTGATTCGCTCTTTGATCAGTTCCGGGGGGCTATCTTAAGGGGGGAGCCGGTCAGTCAGGAGACCCTGGAGGCTTACCGTTGTGTAGCCCTAATCGAGGGGGTTTATAGGTCTGAAAAGGAGGGTGGGTGCGAAATGCCGCTATTTTCGCCCCCAAGCTAATGCGAATTGCGAATTTGAGAAAACTAGACTAACTCCACTTTAGGTTTTAAATAGGATATTGTTGAGAAATTCATTGGGGGCTTGCGGCTGATTAACTCGCAAGCCTATGGTAAATATCTTAGCCAATACGTATCAGAGGAAGGTATCGCAAATGAGCACCAGTACCGGTCAGAGTATTAATATCTCCCCTCCCCAAGGGAAGCTGGCAGTCTTGACTGTCGGAATGGGGGCCGTCACGACGACTTTTATTGCCGGTGTGGAAGCCGTCAGACGAGGGCTGGCAAAGCCTATCGGCTCTTACACTCAAATGGGAGAGGTCAGGCTGGGTAAGCGGACCGAAAAGCGTTACAAGAAAGTTAAAGATCTGGTTCCGCTGGCTTCTCTGGACCAACTCGTTTTTGGCGGTTGGGATATCTTTGGGGAAAACGCCTACGAGGCGGCCGTGCATGCGCAGGTCTTAGATAAGCAACTACTTGAAACTTTAAAGGATTCTCTGAGTCAGATTACTCCGATGTCGGCTGTCTTTGATCAAGAGTACGTGAAAAAACTCTTCGGCCCGAATATCAAAGAGGGCAAGAACAAGTACGATTTAGGGGAACAGCTGCGCCTCGATATTCGCAATTTTAAGAAAAATAACGGCTGCGACCGAGCGGTAATGGTTTGGTGTGCCTCTACGGAAGTCTATACGCCTCCGTCAGCGGTTCATAAAACCCTGGCCAGCTTTGAAGCTGGATTAAAGGAAAGCGATCCGTCTATTTCACCCGCCCAGATTTATGCATGGGCCGCTCTTAAAGAGCGAGTGCCTTTTGCCAACGGGTCACCCCATTTGACGGTGGAGATGCCCTGTCTTCAGGAGCTGGCTCAGGAGATGAGAGTTCCCATCTGTGGTTCCGATTTTAAGACGGGTCAAACCCTCATGAAGACCATTGTTGCCCCGGGATTACGTAACCGGCAATTGGGCGTTGCGGGTTGGTTTAGCACCAATATCTTGGGAAATCGCGATGGTGAAGTGTTGGATGATCCCGGCTCCTTCAAATCTAAAGAGCTCTCAAAGACCGAAGTGCTTCGCTATATTTTAGATGGGGAGCGTTATCCCGATCTGTATAAAGATCTCTGCCATCTAGTGCGCATCAATTACTATCCGCCCAAAGGCGATAATAAAGAGGGCTGGGACAACATCGATCTTTTCGGATGGCTCGGATACCCGATGCAAATTAAGATCAATTTCCTTTGCCGAGATTCCATTTTGGCCGCCCCCATCGTTCTGGACTTGGCCCTTTTCATGGACCTTGCCGCCAGAAGCGGGATGCGAGGAATTCAAGAATGGCTGTCCTTTTACTTTAAGGCACCTCTTACGAAACCCAATCTGTTTCCGGAGCACGATCTCTCCGTTCAATTGCTAAAGCTGGAGAACACGCTTCGCTTCTTTACGAATGAAGAGTTGATTAATCACTTAGGCCTTACTTATTACGGAGTGGATGAAGGAGATAGTACTTCACCCAGAAGTGAGGACCGCCCCTAATGGAAAGACTCGCGGAATATGATCTCATCAACCCCTTAGCGCTGTTTGGCGTTGCTGCGGTAGTGGGTATCGCCTATGCATTTCGCGTGGGTCTTAGAGGCCGCGTTCACTTTGACAGGGTCGATCGCCAGGGTTCGTCTTTTTTGCTCTCGAAAGGGACGATGGAGATGACGTACTGGAGCCTTCAGCCCTTAGCCAGATTACTAGTCTTTTTAAACTGTACTCCCAATATGCTTTCTTGGATGTCGTTGGGGTTCGGCTTCCTCACCGGAGGTTTTCTTCTCTGCGGTTATTTCGGCTATGCTTCGTTGATGGCCACCGCTTCCGCCCTCTTAGACTCTTTGGACGGTATGGTGGCCCGGATGACCGGACAAGCTTCGGATGCGGGCGAATTACTGGATGCCGCGGTCGACAGATATGTGGAGTTCTTTTTTCTAGGCGGTCTTGCGATCTATTATCGGGAGATGCCGTGGATGCTTATCATCTCAATAGCGGCACTGGCAGGCTCTTTCATGGTGAGCTACTCTACCGCTAAGGCTGAGGCTTTAGGAGTCGGTTCCAAACAGACGTGGACCTTAATGAGACGCCCCGAAAGGGCACTCTATCTGACTTTGGGTGCCGCTCTTTCTTCCGTTTCCATTCACTATTGGGAGCCCCCTGGAGAATTTCCGGTCGGATATCCAATGGTACTCGCCGTATTAATGGTAGCGACACTAGCCAATGTCTCCGCCATCTTCAGACTCCGAGAGGTTGCTCGTGAAATCCGCAGGCGGGAATCGGGAAGCGGGAAATCCAGTGGTGGACGGGTAACAACCTTCCCCATGGAGCACTCGGATGACGGATCCGAAGACGAGCCTCTCGATATTCTTTTATGAGTCCTTCGGGACCTGCTATTAGTCTTTCTATGGATTCTCACCAACCGAAACACCAAAAGGCCCTCCTCAAAACGGAGATCCCGGGCCCTTTAAGTACCTCCCTCAGAAAAAAAGAGGACGAGCATTTAGCTCCCGGTCTTCAGCACTTCGCCATTTTAGCGGGAATTGTCGTCGATTACGCAAAGGGTAGCCAAGTGGTGGATGTCGACGGAAATGCCTTCTTGGATATTATCGGCGGAATTGGTGTGAATGGCTTGGGCCATAGCCATCCTGTGTTTGTGAAGCGCTTGCAGGAGCAAGTGGAAAAAGCTTCAGTCGGAAGCTTCTCCTCTTCACCGAGAGTGGAACTTTTTGAGAAACTGGCAGAGCGTCGTCCTTCTGCAGACGTTCATCGAGTTCAACTTTATTCCAGTGGTGCTGAAGCGGTGGAATCGGCATTACGACTTGCTAAGTCCTACTCGGGAAAATACGAGTTCGTTAGTTTTTGGGGAGGCTTTCATGGAAAGACGATGGGTGCTCTTTCGCTCATGGGAAGTAAATTCAAAGACAACTTAGGCCCCATGGTTTCAGGAAGTCATGTCGTCCCCTATGCGGATTGTTACCGGTGTCCGGTTAAGGCTACCTACCCTTCTTGTGGGCTAGCTTGTGTCGAAGCGGCCCGTAAACAGGTCAAGATGGCATCCGCCGGAGAGATAGCTGCCTTTATTGTGGAACCAATGCAGGGAACGGCCGGCAATATTATTCCGCCACCAGAGTGGCTACCGGCGATTCATGAGGTTGCAAAAGAATTTGAAGCGCTTCTTATTGTGGATGAGATGATTACTGGCTTCGGGAGAACAGGCCGTTTTTGGGGCTCGCAACATTCAGGGGTCAGTCCCGACATCGTGACTTTGGGTAAGCAATTTGGTGGCGGCTTTCCGATTAGTGCCGTCATGTCCACGGACACGATTTCGCGCGCGAAGCCCTGGTCAAATCCATCGGGCTCCTCGTCAAGTTACGGCGGAAATCCATTGGGGGCGGCTGCGGCTCTTGCCGCCGTGGATATTATCGAGAGCGAGGATCTGGTCACCAATAGTCGCGTTGTGGGAAATTACTTCCTCGAAAAGTTAAAACCCTTTGCGGATCGTTACCATTTCGTGGGGCAGGTGCGTGGCTCCGGCCTTTTCATGGGAATGGAGCTGGTTCGGGACAAAACATCGAAAGAGCCCTTACCTAATCGCGTTACGACACGGCTTTTTCAAGAGTGCTTAAAGCGCGGGCTACTATCGATGTCCTATGCCGCCTCTTTTCGAATTCAGCCCGCGATGACGATCGATAAATCGACGGTTGATGAAGTGGTTACTATCTTGACGGAGGCTTTTGATGCTTTGGAAAAACAGGGTGTTGAAAATTAATTCCCGTCCGTAATCTTGGGCTCCCTTCCCCAGAACCAATCACAAGTCATCGCTACGGCAAGCGCGTATCCCGATCCTAAAAGAACATCCAACACATAATGGTGGTCGAGATAGATAGCCGAAAAACAGATAAGCAGATAAAAAGCCGTCGTTACCAGCCGAAGTGCTCCGAAGCGCCACGCGAAGTAAGCTCCTATGAAAGGGTAAGAGACGTGCAAGGAAGGGATGGCGCCAAAGACATCCGCCGATCTTCCGTACCAATTCTTAAAGATGGGAAGACCCACCAGAGCGTCGAAGCGCGCGCAACCCGCCAGGTTCGCCGGCACCCCTAATTGGGCTGGGCCTAGACCGTATAAAGCGACATACCAAGGAGGTGCTGCCGCATACCAATAGTAGGTGGAATAGCCAATGAGGTTGACCCAAAGAAAGGCCCACATCATTTGCGGAGCGCGGTAGCGGATTTCAGAGGCCGAAACTTTACGGGTGCCTTTGCGGGAAGCCCAAAAGCAAAAGTAGGCTGAGGTCAGAACAAAGAAGGGAATAAAAATGATGTAACTCACTCCACAGAAGAAATCGAGAATGGGGGATGTATGAAGTTGCCACCATTCGTTTGGAGTGAG
This sequence comes from uncultured delta proteobacterium, assembly GCA_963778115.1. Taxonomy (GTDB): domain Bacteria; phylum Bdellovibrionota; class FAC87; order UBA2466; family UBA2466; genus JBBQIT01. The sequence goes on along the minus strand of CAVZSV010000005.1, from coordinate 361,060 downwards.
CACTCCTTCGGGAGTCGCTATTCCAAAAAACCTCTTATCAAAATGGTAGGGCTGTTCGACATGGATGGGGCCTCTTAGAAAATCAGAATAGTATCGTTGCGAATCGTAGATGATGGAGGTCAAAAAGAGCGGTAGCAAAAACGACAGAACGGAATGGAACTTGGGGCCTAAGTAATAAAGTATGGTGGGTATTAGACTCATGACGATGAGATCGCCGTGTAATCCATTCAAGTAAAGTAACGTCGTCCAATAAAGTGCCAGCAGAAGGATAGGAAGTGTTTTTGACGCAAGTCCGCGGCTTTTCCACCACTGGAGCCATTCCTGTCTAAAGTTCATGTCAAAAAAAGAGTTAAATGGTTGCCCTAAGAATAAGATGCAACAATATATTGGAATAAATCCCAGCCACCACGTCGTCCATCATGACTCCCCAACCATTTTTCATCTTCCTATCAAAAAAGTTAGCAGGTGGGGGCTTAGTGACGTCGAAGACGCGAAACAGGACAAACCCAAACCCCAACCAATAACCGCTTATTGGAATTCCTATCATGGTAACCATGACTCCGACAATCTCATCAATGACTATCTTGCCACAGTCGGCTTCTTTATAGAGTTTACCCGCTTCATGACCAGCCCAGACCCCAACTCCCATGAGAAAAAGAGTGAGCGCGCACATAAAAAAGAGCGGAGTGTCGCGAAAGATCCAAACGATTAAGACACCGACTACCGAGCCCATGGTGCCGGGAGCCACCGGAAAGTATCCTGCCCCTCCCCCCGAGGAAATAGCAAGTACTCCCCAGTCTCTCATCTTTTGTTTCCACTCACCGTCTTTGAAGTTCATAGAGGTTGAAGGGTATGCGAAAAAAGGGGCGCGCTCAATGGTTATTGTAAATGTTCCCATCCAAACGAGTACCTATGCGCGCCAAGATTGCTCACTCGCCCTTAGGGCTTTTCGCAACAGAAAAGGCATTTACTTTGCCGATTTTGGAGTGATGCGGGCTCCCCACTCAATGAGATTTAATCGATATGGGTCCAAAGGAATTATTGTTTTCGTTGGATTCCTTTACGACCTGCGTGCTGTCCACAAGAACGTAGGTCCCTCGGCTTCCCGCGGAAGAATAAGCGGTATTGATCTTTAGCGTCGTGCTTTGACCTGCCGCTAGCGAACCCACGGTAACGGAGCTAGTGGGGGAGCTGTTATTGTTAAATGAAGAGGTAAAGGGCGTTCCACCTGGATTGTTAAACACAGTCACTACAAAGTTGGAAGCCGTACTGCCGCCTTGGTTTTTTACGGTTACCGTATAAGTGACCGTGGCATTTACTGCGGGCGATGAAGTCGAAGGAGTTGCCGACGTAATGAGTAGGTCGGGCAAAGACACAGGGGTTGAGACCACGTTTATCGCGATGGGGCCAAAAGAATTGTTACTTTCGTTGGATTCTTTTACGACTTGGGTGCTATCGACCAGTACGTAAGTGCCGCGGGAGCCGGTGCTCGTATAGGTGGTAGTGATGTTCAGAGTCGTACTCTGGCCTGCCGCCAGAGAACCCACCGTAACCGATCTAGTAGGGGAAGCGTTATTATTGAAGGACGAACTAAAGGGAGTTCCGCTAGGATTATTATATAGGGTTACGACGAAATTACTGGCGGTACTGCCTCCTTGGTTTTTCACGACGACTGAAAAATTCATGGGCGTATTGAGAACGGCAGAGGTCGTAGCTGGTGTGACTGAGGTCACGATAAGATCCGCCAAGGGCTCCAGGGGAACGCAAGATACGGAGCCTAGTAAGAACTTCTTTGAACCTCCGTCCGGATCTCCACAGCTAGTCGTGCTGAAACTTGCGGTACAGCTAGCGTCCTGCGCGCATTCTTGCGAGAAATAAGAAGAGCAATTGAGCCCTAAGAAACCTGAGGTGAAAACGCCACTGATAAGGGAAAGCTCTCCGCCGGCACCACAGGCAAAGGAGGCGTTGGTCTCCCCGATGGCTGGTCCAAAGACGCAAGTACTTCCTAACGGACAACTTCCTCCGGGAGCTAGAATAATAGGGGCTGCGGCAGCAGGGCCGCTACAAGTGACTGTTGTCACGCCTGCTTTGGAGAAGCCGGGATCGGGATCCCCTCCGCAATGGCTTACTGAATAAGAAAGCGAGCAGCTAGATTCGTTTTGGCAAATGGGCGACACATAGGAAAGGCAGTTCAACTCGCCCCCGTCGCCACCAAAGGTAGCGTTAGAGACATTCATCGTTCCTGAGGCGCACGCCATCGATACGGTAGTACTTCCGGCGGCTCCATAATAGGTACAAGTGCTTCCCGAGGGGCAGTCTTGTCCGTAGGCAAGTGCAATCGTTGCGGGAGCGGGTGAAAGTTTGAAGTTGAGTGTTTGGCTGCTCTGACAATTATCCGCTACGGTGACCTGTTGGCAGTTCTGGGCATTTTGCGGAAGGCCGACGGCACAGGAAGAAAATTCGAAGTCTCCGTTATAATCATCGGCTATGTAAAGGGAGGTGTTGTACTTGCCGCTAGAATTAGTTAGTACCCAGTTCTGTCCGCCATTGGTTCCGAAGGTATTGGGCCCGGTATCCTGGACGTTAACGAGGGCATTGGCCAAAGGGGCTCCACTAGCCGTGGTTACCGTTCCCTGAACGGAAATCGTTTCCCCATAGGCATACTCGCTACAGTAAGAGGACAGGCAATTTCCAAAGTCGTCATAATCGGTGCAGGTGGTTTGAACACAATACGCGGAACACCATTGCGCTCTTGCCGATAAGCAGGAAATTACCGACAGCGCCACTAACAAAACCAGAAAGAAGTGTTTGCCATTGATAAATGAGTTTGGGTTTGTATTCTCGGAGCAAGAAAGAGTATTCATGTGGCCTTTCACAGCAAAAGTTCCGCTGGCTTCTCTCTGCAAGCGTAGTACCAGCGTTTCTCCACGTTAAATTAGGGAAGGCCATTGATCTTAGTGTCTAAACTGGCAGCCAGTTGTCGGACTGGTTAGCGTATTCCCATCGTCTGAAACAGCCCTAAGCGAAGTCTTACGAAATTCCGATAGAACCAGACAAGGCGGGGTCACGAAATTGTGCTATACCCGTCATAATTACCTAACGATTGGCACGAAGGAAATTTCCCATGGCTGATACCGATTCTCCCGTTTCCCATACCGTCTATCCGGTCTCAAATTATCGTCCCGATAATGGATTTGAAACCGCGGGCATTGTGCAGCTCTTAGGGGCTTTAGCCATTACCGGGGCCCTGCTAGGGCTAATTGCCGACTATATCAGCCAGTGGTTTTATCTAGTGATCCTCTTTCCTGTCGGAATCGGAATCGCACTTGGCTTTGTTGGCGGAAAGGTGATTCATCAGTCCAAGATAAGAAATGCTTCTTTAGCGGCACTAGCGGGCCTTTTGGGCGGGCTGTTTGCCATGTTCGTCATGCACTATTCTTCGTACTATCGATTTGCCAAACAATTTGAAACGCTCGATCCGCAACTAAAGACGTATCTCGAAGATACGCCTGAAGCGAAAGCTACCTTTATGCAATCGCTAGGAGATGAAGATAGCGTTGCGTTTAAGGAGATGGACGACGCCTACGAAGCCTCTAGGAGCTTTATTACTTACATCGAATATCTGGCCCACGAAGGAGTTTCCATCTCTAATCACGGACGCAAAGGTATTAATCTGGGGTACTGGGGAACCTATATTTATTGGTTAATCGAAATAGGAATTGTGGCGGGCATTGCTTTTATTACCTTGCGCAAGCAGGCGCGTTTTCCGTACTGCGGCCGTTGTCATAATTGGAAAGCTCTCGAGATTTTAGGAAATTTTGGCGGCGAGAAACCAAAGACTTTGGATGTCCTTAAAAGTGGAAGGGTATCTGAATTTACTTCCTGTGATCCTCAGCCAGCCGCTCCGACGGGGTTGGTATTAACCATGGCATCCTGTAGCAAATGCCGAGAGATGGTTCCCGCTGACCTCATGCTGGAGTCGGTGACACTGAATCGAAAGAAAGAGCGCAAGCAAAAGGAGCTGACTTCGGTTACCTATCCGGGACTTGCGATGAAAGACCTAAGATCGGTTTTCACCTTTCCCACGAAGCCTCCGGTAAGCTGAGCTAGGGCCTCCCGTTTGACTTCCTCTGTCGGCCGGGGCTATAGATCCCTCGGGTTTTCAATAGGGGGAAATCCATTTTTTAGGAGTACCAGATGAGTGATGCAAATAATCAAAAACAGTCAGGTCAATGCGATAAACACGAAGGCCACGCCCATAAGCATGGGGAAAATTGCGGTCACAAGGCCGTAAAGCACGGTGATCATACCGACTACCTTCACGATGGTCATTACCACCGAGTGCACGGCGATCATGTGGATGAATGTACCGGCCCCGTCTAGGCTAAGCGCGCATCGATTCATTATCTAAGCGGCTCGAGCGAATGATAGCTTGGGCCGCTTTTTTTTTCTCTCTCTCCTTTCCCAGTTGAACGGTAATCAAATAATGCATCGGGCCATCTATGTTTTTGGTAGAAATTCCGATGAGGTATCTGACCTTTTTCTCTGTGGAATTCGAGGGGATGGATGGAAGTACCCAAATCACAGTTTCATTGTCCTGGTTGTGGGGCCGTGAGTCCCGATTTTGAAATGGAACCGGGACTCTTTGTAAAGTTCTGTACGGGCTGTCGTCACCTGTGGCTAGACCAAAGAGAACTTGGAACTTACCTAGGTAGTAAGAGTGACCTTCCCGACCTCTCGCACTCATTAATTTTGGCCCGCCCCACGGTGATGAAATGCCCCAAGTGTCCCAAGGTAAGGCTTGAGCAGTTGCCCTATGAACCGTTAGCGCTTGAGGCCACGGTGCAAGTAAACTACTGCTCTTGTTGTCAGGGGATATGGCTTAAGAGAGACGATCTCGATGAGATTCGTCACTTACAAGTCCTGCGCAAAGGAGGGAAAGCGAAAGAAAAGCCGTCTTGTTCGCCGCTTCTTGCCGTCGACAACGAGGAAGACCAAGGATTGCCGTACCCCAATTCCGCGGTCAACGCTTTAACGCTTCCTATAGTTTTTGTAGTGGCTTTAGGATTGGTGAAGTCTTCCGTTCGTCCCTTTCTATGGTTATTTATTTCACTTAATTTTCATGAGTTCGGCCATGCCGTTAGCAATTGGCTCGCTAGCCGCTTTGCCTTGCCGTTGTTTATCGGAGAGACCGTGCTTTCTACGCAAAGATCTCTGGGACTCTACGTTTTGGGGTGGGTGGGGAGCTCTGCTCTTTTTTTCTGGGGAATAAGAGAAAAAAATAAGACGGTGCCCTTACTTGCTTTGGGTTGGATGACTTTGCAAACCTGGGTGACCTTTGGCATCTCGTCACTTCAGCAAGATCACTTCTCTGTCATCGGGGGGATTTTAGGTCAATGCTACTTAAGTACGTTGGGAATAATTGCCTTTTACTATCCTCTGCCGGGAAAAATAAGATGGGATTTTTGGCGGTTTCCGGCGGCGCTTATTTCCTTCTTTGCGTTTTTAGATTCCTGGCAGTTATGGAAAGATATTGCCCGAGGGACAGCTAGACTTCCCGTAGGGAGTATGTTGTACGGCGGCGATGACAAGAATGGAGATATCGACAGGCTTTTGCACGTCTATGGCTGGGATACGAAATCCCTTATCCATTTCATGAACCATCTAGGAACTATTGGTATCGCGATTATTGTCGCTCATTATGTGGGCGGTCTTCTTATCCCGCTCTTATCAAGAGCGATTAACCAGCAGACGAGTCCCACCAAAAGCGAATAACTGACTATCGCGACCCAAAAGAGAAAGGCGCGAACCGGATCTTCTGTGAAGTGAAATGCGATTCGGTTAATTCCTTTCTCGACCGGAAAGGCCATAAAGCCTAGACCCACCCAAGTGGGCGTGACCCTTTTCCCATTTTCCTCGATCCGCCAGCCGGGGTGGTAGGCTGCTTTGAAAACGGCCGTACCCGCCTCTGACGTTTGTATCTTGGCACTAAAAGTATTTAGATCAGTTGCCCCTTGCGAGAGGACCTTTCCCTCCACTCTTTTGCTTATTGCCTTTGGAACCGCCGAAGCAAAAGCACGCGCAATCGCTTCGGGGACAATAGCGGCATAGCTATCAGCCGAAGGATTTGCGGTAAGCCACTGATCGATGGCGTTCACGTAACTCGAGGATTGGGGAATTATTTGCGAAAGGGCTATTCCGACAAGCTCGAACCAGCCCAAAGAAGGGGTAGCCCAAAGAGTAAGACCGTTACCTCTATATAGGGGTCTAAGAAAGGCAAGATCTAAAGTCGCGCTGTCCTTTTCTCCTACCGTCGCAATATTAAAAATAGAGTAATGAGCAGGGTTCTTGTAGTCAAAAAAATACACCATCTGCGAGGGAAAGGTCATGGTGTGAGTGCGGCGAACGAGCTGAGCCAGATTAAAGTGAGAGGCGACATAGCAGTACGGGATCTCTCCCACTGACATTCGTTGCTTAGCGCTTTCTCCATTGAGATACCTGCTCCAGAAATAGCCGGGCTGTTGTTGGGCCACACTAAGGAGTTCGGTATCAATCGTTAAGTTACTCTTACTTTGGGCCAGAACCGATCGCCTATTTTCCCTGTAGTCCCGAAGGGGTGCGATGCAAAGATAGCTTACGATAGCAACGGCAAGCAATGTTCCGCTAATTTGTTGTCTTGGGAAAAGAGTGACTAACCAGTAGGTTCCGGCTGAAGCTAAAAACACGCTTGAGATTTCGATCAAAATAGCGGCTCGTTCCAGGTGAACGTAATAGATCCCAGGCAAGATATCTAATAGGGGGCCAAAGGTATGCCGCCCGGAAAGCAGAAGGACTCCTAATACCCAGCAGATTACCCAGACCCTCAGGAATGGGAGGTCTCGTTTTCTCCAAGAAGAAAAAAGGCCAAGCCACATTAGCAATGTAAATAGGGGAAATCTCCCGGCGTCTAAAAGGTCGCCGTTTATCAGGTGAACACCTACATACCAAAGTCCGTACCCTTGCGTTTTTCGGGGGACTACGGATTCTACCGCATGCATGAGAGGTCGATCCTGCCAAATGCTCAGTAGTTGGTAGCCGTTAGTAGCTAGTAATGCCAGCGCCGGAATTCCCCATACGAAAAGCAAGTCGGTAGGCCGAAGCCTCTTTTGACAAAGGCCAAGCACACCCAGGATGGTGAGAAGACAGATGGCGAAGTCTCCCAAAAAAAGATGGAGCGCAAAGGTGAGAGAGAGTCCCAGTGCGGTTACCGTCGCCCAAATACGGCTAGAGGGGGAATCTACAAGTCTTGTGATACCTGCAATGGTAACCACAAAAAAGGGAAGCCCTACGGCCTGCGTAAACACTCCATAGCCGTTGTAGAGATAACTTGACGACTGATGGCCAAAAGTTACGATATCGACGATAAATGGGGAAAGCCAAGCCGCCAGTACGGAAATAGCATCCGGAAGTCTTAGGATTCGGCCTGCGAGAAAAAAAGACAGTCCATGAAGAATCAAAAAAAAACAGAGAACAAGGTTCAGCGATCGTGAAACGGAGAGGCCGGTGAGTTGAGAAAGCAAGGCCGTCCCCATATGGCTTAGGTGTTGGTATGTGCGAAAGACAGGGGCTCCAAAACAACATTGATTATCCCAAGCGTCTAACCCTAGGGAGCCTTTTGCCCAATACGTTTTAAAAAGAGAGACGTAGGTTTCGTGGCCATGAAGATCGTTTTTGAAGGGGCCGTCGTAGAGGGCTTGGTCTTTGAGGAGGAAGGTAAAAAGAGCGATTTGAAGGAGTAAAGCGAAGATGATGGCCGATTTACGCACGGCGGGGTTGTATCAAAGCTTTGGGGAAATAGAAATAGGTCCCCCATAGTCGAAGGTAGCGCAGGATGCGAAAAGATTACGCAGCCTGGACGTGCGGTGGCTAAAGGCGGCCGTGCAGATTATGATCGTCAGTTGCCGCCTCGCCTTTCGGGCTCACAGCAATGACAGAGGGAAGCTATATCGGATACGTAATCGTCAACATCGTCCCTGCCGCGATCTGAGTATCGTCAATAAGCGACCAGTTGATGATGACCGCATTTTGAGTGGCGTCGTAGGTCCACAGGTCTGCCGGACTTCCGGTGTTGCCCGTAAGTACCGTTGTCCCTAAGGTTACTACGATCTTGGTGGGATCATACGGCACTTTGGTGAGGGGGATGACCCTCTTCGCATCGATATAGGCTCGGGTGATAACCTTTTGCGCATAGTCTTGGAACATCTGTTCCCAATCCATGTCGCAGGCTTCCGTATAGTAAGTTCCCTTTGTTACCGTCACTAACGCCTGATAGGCCTCAGTTCCCGTGTCTTTGGCGGTTACCAGTGAATTGGATTTTGCTTTTTTAGCCTCGGGCTTGGTATCGTCGCAGTCTAAGCACTGCGGAGTCAGCGCATTGATGCGAAGGGCCTTCTGCGATTTGTCGAAGTAGCTGACAAACTCGTTCGCAAAATCGGTCGGTGTATAGTTCTTGTAGGTCGCGTTTTGTGCGGTATAGTGCGGATAGTTATCGGCCCTCTCTGTGAAGACCAAAGAGTCGATAGGAACCCCCGTCACGTTATATCCGTTTTGGTTGATACTTAGCGTTGGCAGATGATCGGTGAACCGTTGCATCGACCAGATAGGTGAGTTGTCACAATCGCTGCAATCGCCCCCGCTATAGGAGAGATCAAATAAGGCTCCAAACGTGGTTGCCAAATTAGGATCGCTCCAGAGCATTAGCATTCCCGTCGTGGGAGAGGTCATCGGGACGCCGTCAAACATTTTGGCGTCACTGGAGATGAGCACTCCCGAATCGTGAATTTGGGCGGTGTTCAAAGCATCAAAGAAGTATTGCACATTGGCTTTGAAATTTTGCGGCCCTTCATCACATTGTTGAGGATAGTCCACGTTCCACAGCAGTTCGATAGGAGCACCGGGGACAGCGGAGTCGACCTGTACCGTCTGAGTGTTGGTGGGCTGGATAACCGTAATCACCAGACTTGCCTGAGCGCTCAATCCCGCCGCATTGGTGACGGTGACCGTGTAATTATTGGCGCCCACGTTGGATCGGGCCGGCGTTCCACTTAGATTCCCTTGATTGTCCATGGACAGCCATGCCGGCCCTCCGGTTGCTAGCGAGAAAGTGAGCGCGAGTCCCAAGGGATCTTTGGCGTCGCTACCAATAGAAGCGCTGAAAGGCTGGGCCGCTGTCGTTGTGAAGGTGATTGGATTTTTCAGCCATACGGGAGGTTGGGTCGAAGCGTTTACCGTGACGACTAATGTCGCCGTGGCGGTTAGGCCCGCGACATTTTTGACCGTGACCGTATAGGTATTTGCCCCCAGGTTGGACATCGCCGGTGTCCCTTTCAAATTTCCAAGGCTATCCATGGAAAGCCAGGCGGGGCCTGCGGAAAGGGTGAAGGTAAGTGTCGAACCCTGGGGATCTTTAGCGTCCGCAGCAATCGATGCCGTAAAGGGAAGTGTTGCTATCGTCGTAAAGGTGATCGGATTTTGCAGCCAAATGGGGCTTCCATAAACCGTAATATTCAACGTCGCAGATGCCGTAAGTCCCGCACTGTCCGTTACCGTGACGGTGTAGGTATTGAGCCCGACATTCGCGGCAAGAGGCGTTCCCGATAAATTTCCGGAGGCATCCATCTTAAGCCACGCCGGTCCCCCACTTGCTAGCGAAAAAGTAAGAGGCAGTCCTTGCGGATCTTTCGCATCGTTAGCGATAGAAGCCGCGAAAGCAACATTGGTATAAGCGTTCAGACTAATCGGATTTTGCAACCAAACCGGAGGTGCTGTGACCGTGATAATGAGGGTCGCACTAGCACTTAGCCCAGCGCTGTTAACGACGGTGACAGAATATTGATTAGGCCCGGGGGTTGCGGCTGTGGGAACCCCGGATAAATTTCCCAGCGTATCCATCGACAGCCATGCGGGTCCTCCAGGAGACAGAGAGAACGAAAGAGGAAGTCCTACAGGATCTTTGGCGTCGGTGGCGATGGTCGCGCTAAACGGAATACCCGCGACTGCCGTAAATAGGATTGGGTTCTTGAGCCAAAGCGGGGTTTGAGGGACGATAACCACCGTCACGATCAAAGAGGCGTTTGCACTCAACCCGTCGCTGTTGGTTGCGGTAACCGTATACGTATTAGCTCCTGCGTCCGTAAGCGCTGGGGTCCCCGTAAGATCTCCTTTGGAATCCATGCTAAGCCAAGCGGGTCCGCCGGAAAGTGTGAAGGTAAGGGGCAGTCCCGCGGGATCTTTAGCATCCGCGGCAATGGAGGCGCTAAAAGGAACCGTGGCGTCCGCGGTAAATTGAATGGGATTTTGTAACCAACTGGGGGGGGCAACGACAGTTACTACTAACGATGCTTGAGCGCTAAGTCCTGCCGCATTGGTGACGGTGACCGTGTAATTATTGGCCCCAAGATTGGCGACCGCTGGAGTTCCCGTTAAATTTCCGCTGGAATCCATCGAAAGCCACGCGGGGCCTCCGCTATTTAAAGAGAAACTTAAGTTAAGCCCCGCGGGATCTTTGGCATCCGCGGCAATGGAGGCGGTAAAGGGGCTTCCCGCCGTCGCCGTAAACGTAATTGGATTGACGGTCCATTGGGGAGGCGCACTTACCCTTATCACCAACGACGCTTGGGCGCTAAGTCCTGCCGCATTGGTGGCGGTGACGGTGAAGTTGTTTGCTCCCAGATTAGACGATGTTGGAGTTCCACTGAGAGCTCCGGCCGAAGTCATCGAGAGCCACGAAGGGCCACCGCTAGCCAAAGTGTATGTCAGTGCGAGTCCTTGCGGATCTTTGGCATCGGCCGCGATAGAGGCTGTGAACGCGACATTGGCGGTGCCGTTAAAGGTAATGGGATTTACTACCCAGGTGGGAGGACCAATGACAGTGACCACTAACGATGCTTGAGCGCTGAGTCCCGCCGAGTCGGTGACGGTGACCGTATAGTTGTTAGCGCCTAGATTAGAAGCCGCTGGAGTTCCCGTTAAATTTCCGCTCGAATCCATTGAAAGCCATGAAGGGCCTCCGGTACCCAAGGCAAACGTCAAAGTTAATGCCTGCGGATCTTTGGCGTCGGCTGCAATCGAAGCACTAAAGAGGGTGCCTGCATCCGCGGTGAACTTGATGGGATTTTGTAACCATGCCGGAGGAGCGTAAGGAGCTGCGACGTTAAATTGAAAAACTCCGATGGCTGCTTGTTCAGGGGTTGCGGAATCGTCGACAGAAATTGAGAAAGTAACCGTGCCTTCGTTGGCTACCCCTGGGGTTCCGGAAAGAGTATGAGTGGTGGAGTTAAGCGTCAGCCATGTCGGGACGGGAGTAGCGCCTGCCGGCGCCCAAGTCAGCGTTCCCTCGGCGGGACCCGCAAGCAGGGTATCCAAATCTACCGTAAAGGGTTGATTAGCGACGACGTTAAAGACGTTTGGGTTATTCTTGAAACCCGCAGTGCGGACCGTTGCCGCTCCTGCTAGACCCGAATAGACGACGGCTACGACGAAAAGAAGTAGCGTGCGGTAATTTCCCATGGCCCCTCCCCCTTTGAGACCGAAAGGCCACAACATCGCCCTTCAGACGAAAATCTTGTTTGTTAGTGAATGGATTTAATTCCATTCTAAAATCTGTTTTTAGAAATTAAAGCTCAGCCCTAAGAGCACACGAGAATCTGAACCGAGAAAACGATCCTTGACGCGCGATGCGTTGAGATGTCGTTGTGCCGACGGAACGACCAATGCCCGATTAAGGTATCGGAGATCCTTTCGGCTTCTTTAACTGGGCCATCCGATTCGATTGCCGTTTTGGCTCTTTGGTTTCTGTACTTGGGCCTTTTTAAGTCTTATTTTTTTGTAACGATTAAGCTACATATTACAACTTTCCCACGAGAAAAGTGATGGGTTTCTCGTGGTTTTGTTATCGGTTGTCCTGATTAGATCCTGCCGTGCTTTTAGACCACTTCGCTAAGAGATTAAGACGCGCTCGAGCTCTTTCCTCGTCGCGTTATGGAAGGATTTAAATCTAAGCATTGCTGAAGTGTGTCGGAAATTCGGCTAGGCTCGAGGGGTAGCGATGAAAGTGTAACCTAGATGTCTGACCGTTCTTACGAAGCGGGGTCGGTTGGGATCGTCTTGAAGCTTTTGACGAAGGCGACTTACTAAGACGTCTATGGAACGGCCCATATGAGGCTCCGTAGTCGTTCCCGCCAGTCTTTGGAAAAGCGTCTCGCGATCGAGGACTTGGCCTCGATTCTCTGCAAAAAATTTCAGTACTTCAAATTCGATCATCGTTAAGGAGATGGGACTTCCATCGATAATGACCGAGCGGCGCTCGAAATCTATTTCCAATCCCTCGAAACGAAGGATTCTAGTATGGGAAGACGTCCGGGATCGTCTAGCAACGGCAGCTAGAGCAGCTCGAAGCTCTCCGGGATCGCAAGGGCTATTCAAATACAGGTCAACCCCGCAATCGTATCCTGCAATTCTCTCCTCGGCGGTACCATTTTGTAAAATTACCAAAATAGGCGCTGAACTCAGAGCGCGGATCCGGGTGCAAAGTCGAGAGGTGCTTTGGGAATTGGGTTCTATGATGACCACAAACTCAGGAATGAAGTCTTGGATCTCGAGTGAGGTTTCTGTTTCGCTGCCGATAGTCATGGGAAGCATCTTTGTGTTACCAAACGATTGAGACAGCTGCGCTATCCAACCCATTTGATTGTGACCGGCTTGCGTCGACGACTGAGCAGCGTAGGATAGTATAAGCAAACGTTCCTTCACAATTTCTCTCCGCTATCAGAATAATGTGTAATCCTAAAAAATTGATGGAAGGCATGGAAAACTCAACTGTTCTAGTGGGTTAACGAGCCCTCTCCTACGACGTACTAGTATGAAGTATGACGCATCGCAAGTAAGGCTTATAGATTTGTACGTACATACCGATGACAAGGTATGAGTTTTAGAGTTTGTCTTATCGCGTTATTGGTAGTGGTGGGCTGTGCTTCGACCAGCGAGCGTTATACCTCAAGCCTTAATCCTTGGATCGGAAAACCCGTAACCGGCCTCGTGGCGGTTTGGGGGCCGCCCTCTAAGATTTCAGAACTTCCTTCGGGCGAGAAAGAATATTTCTACGAGAAAACTTCTCAGTTCTATGAACCCGCTTACGGCGGATATGGAATGGATACCCTAAACCCTCATTCTGCTTCCTGCGAGACCCACTGGCTTGTCGATAAAGAGGGGGCCATAAAAACGGTTACCGCAGCGGGGTCTGGTTGCGGACACTCGTAGTATTTCTGCCGGTGGTTAGCGGTTCGCTTACCAAGCCCTAACAAAGCGCTCTTCGTGAATACCTGCAGTGGTCGCCCTTGCCTGTCTAATAAGTAACATCACCAACGCTCCCGTCAGCCTCAAAAACCGTCGGCCTTGGAGTTGCATTTGAACAAGCAACGTGGGTCACCAGAGATGATTAATTTAGGTATACCGAAAGTGCGCAGTAGATTAGGAGCAAGTGGCGTTGCTCTTTGCGTACTCCTATTTTCTTTCAATACTTCGGCGTGGGCGGCAAAAGAACATTCTGAGAACGGTAGCAATTCTACTTCCGCGGTGACCACGCCTACTTCCCAGACTAATCCTCAAAATCGCCTTACCGAGAAAGCTCGTGAAATTTACGAAAAGGCGATTATCGCGGAGTTTGCCGATCCTCTAGCAAAGACCATCAGCGAAAAAGAGATCCAGTCCGTAGAGGCTTTTGACGTCCAAGAGTTGTGGAAAGAAAAGAACGCCATTTTTCGCGAAGACTATATCAAGTACTACCGGAAAGCGGGCTACGACGAAAAATCGGCTGCAAGTCATGCGGATCAAGCGGTTAAGAACTATTGGGCTGATAAGGAAAGAACAAGAAAATACGAACATGATCTGCGCGCGGCCATCGTAGCTAAGCGGCTATTAAACCAAAAAGACGGGCAGCCGCTAGCTTTGGAAAATGATTTGGGGCCGATTAGAACTTTAGATAAAGCTTTGGAGAATCTTGCCAAGGGAGGGTTAACTCCGTTTCAATTGAAAGCCGTCATGAAAGCACTTCATCTACTAAAGGTAGAAGATCTGCGTGCTGTCATTGAAGCGATTCCCGAAGATTCGCTAGCAAAACGATTTGGGGAGTCTTTTCTTAGTGCCATAGAGAAAAAGTTACCTGCCCTAGTAAGCCAAATGAGCAAATCCGACCCCACTAGCTTCGATTTCCGAGTAGCCATGGCCGCCGCGGTGTACGGGGTCATTGATACCGCTTCGAAAGAAGGGGGAATTAAAGCAGCCCTGGTCTTAGGACCCCACATTATAGAAAGCGTTACTGGTGTGGGAAAGAGGTTTATCGAGTCTGATGAGGGCAAGAGGTGGATCGACAGGAATTCCTCGCAGTTTCTAAACATGGCAAAGGGAAACAAAAAATCCATTGGAGATTTTGTAGATGCCGTTAGGGAATGGGACCAAAAGCACGGGAATCTTCTTTCAAAAGATCGTGGGAAGCTTCAACAATTTCTAAACATGGCGGATGCGGTTGGCCCGGATAAAATCAAAGCGACCGTCTTTGCCGATAGAGATTCCCTTAAGAAGATGCTTTCGCAGTGGGTAGGGGTGGCTGTTAAGCAAAGCCCTGTCGTGCAAAATGAGATCCGACAAGAAGCCAAGACACAATCGACGAAGCAGGCTTATGACACCGCCAATCTGGAGGCCTCGCACTACGGACGCACCTGGAATGGAAGACCTGGCCCTATTCGTCGTTTTGCTACTAGGGTAGCCAGAGGGGAAGCGAAAGCGAACATGAGAGATATTAACGCTGGAGCAGAGCAAGGGGCGCTGGATGCGGTTCAGAACAAAGCCAAATCGGCCTACTTCCAAATAGGATGGGACTATTATCACAAAAAACCTATCTTTCAATCTCGTTATGGTACTTACGGAACCCAGGCTTACGAGACGGCATATCAACTGGCGCGCCAACAAGTGGACGTAGGAGCCGAGGATGCCCTTCGCGCCGGCGAAGTTGCGGTTCAGGCGATAAGTGAAAAATATTTGGGAGACACAGGTTTGGGAGTTCATTTTATTGCTTCTTCTGCTCCCAAGGGCGGATGGAACGATCAGAACCAGTTGTATGCGGGATTCAATTACAATGTGCAAGACAATGGACAAAAGCGAAGCGAGTTGGCCAGTGCTTGGACCGTCGATAAGAAGACTATCGATCAGTCCACAGAGACTCTAGCAGACTTTGTGGGGCCGTTCTTTACTCCCGATCAGCAACCGAAAAAGATTAGCAAATAGCCAAAGCGTTTAGGCGGCCTGCTTCCAAGAAATAAAGACCGTCAGATCTTCCGGGGTTCCCAAGCCATGCATCTGTCCGCGTTGGATCTCGTGAATGGCGTTATTCTTGCCCTGTTCGATTAGCTGGTTGTAGACCGGGCAGACGTAGAATTCTCCGTTCGTGCGAATATCACGGCGAATCATCTCTTCGGCCGCATCAATAAAATCTCGCCCTTGATTGAAATAGTAGATACCTACGGTCGCATGATCGCTAATGGGATTTTTTTCGGCGACTTGGGTTACCTTTCCCGTATCGTCGACTTTAGCGTAACTCCATTTCTTTTCAGTGGCATGAAAGGTCATAATCAAGCCATCTCTCTTGTCGCGTTTGGCTAGGGTAACAAATTCGTCGATAGAGACTTCCACCCATTGGTCCGAATTCGCAATGATCAAAGGACGGTGGTTATTGATGAATTCCTTTGCCAACAGAATAGTGCAAGCAGCTCCTTCGGTAACTCCAGGTACTGAGATGATGTTACAGCCGGGAGCCAAGCGCGCTAAAAATTTATCTAACTGGTATTCCTCGATATGGCTGCGATTACAGATGAAATTAAAATGGGAAGGGACGCTCTTTGGCCTAATATTCTCCACCACCCACTGAATCATGGGTTTGTCCAAGACATCGATCATGGGTTTGGGCTTGGCGTATCCCGCTGCTGAGAAGCGTTGTCCCAAACCCGCCATGGGAATGACGATCTCTACCGTGTTAGGAGTAAACTTTGTCTGCGCGGGATCTCCCGGGGCAGCTTTTGCTTTTCGTCTGTCATTGAAGAATTTAATGTTCTTCCAAACAAAGTCTTGGGTAACTTCGTGGGGACCAGCGACGATCATTACATTTTCTGTTGCTTTCCTGGCGGCCTGAATTCCGGGAATGGAGTCCTCGATAATCATCACCTCTTCGGGTGTCACGCCTAAGCGCTCCATGCATTTTTGGTAGATCTCAGGCTCCGGTTTGGGTCGTTTCACGTCTTCGTTGGAAAGAACGACTTCGAAGTGATTTCGAATTCCCATCTTATCCAACATCATTTCTACGGTTGCACGAATGCTATTTGAAGCAACGGCAAAACGGTACCCCTGTCCCTTCATGTAATTGAGCAGCCCTAGAAGTTCTTGGCGGGGGTGGCAGGAGTTCTCGATAAGCTGGATCGTGTATTTCTGCTTCATCTGGTTGACGAAGCCGTGTAACTGCGTGGGAAAACCGACTCGCTGCGATAATAGTTCCAATTTTACTGCCGTGGGAAGGCCGTTGTAAAGAGAACTGTGTTCTTGCGGCTCGATTTGGTATCCAAAGAGCCGCAACGCCCGATTAAACGCTAAATAATGCCATTCCACGGCGTCGACTAGAACGCCGTCTAAATCAAAGATGATTGCCTTGATCACGCCGTGAGCTCCTGTGAGCAAAATGGGAGTGGGTCCCTACCTCTTTTCGGCGTCACAGGATCAAAAGTTAAGAAAATCTCACAATGTTAGTTGCGATGCATCATGAAAGGAATGAGTAGAGTAAAGATAAGACAAGCTTCAGGGAGTAAGAAGACTTACCTTAGTTCCGCTGGAGGGACGAATTAATAACATTCCAGACCGTCGCCACTGCTCGGACGACAAGACGACAATTCTATCGTCCCCGTTGTTCCACGTAGGATAATAGTCCAAGTTAGCGTCGTAGGGTCCAAACCACCTGGTGAATTGGTGGAAGCGATTAGCCGGCCAGTCGATGGGAGAATTTTCAAAGTCGCTGATGAAGGCTACAATTTCGCTGGCGGTTTCGGGATTGTCGGAGGGATGTGAAATTTTTAATCCCCTATTTTGAAAAACGGCCGAGAGCCCTTTTCCCAGAAAAGCCGAGTCCGTATGGGAATTGATATAGGTCGCGGCCTCCCCGACGAAGTCTCTATCGTGACGATGATGAATGGTTTCTGCCGTAGTAAATAGCCATGCGGCGTTCGGAACGATGCAAATTAAAAGAAAAGCGGCCTTGGCGTATTTTCTTAAGTCCAAGGGAAATTGATAGACAATCCAGCTTACCCCGTGGGCTGCCATAATCACAAAGAACGGAGCTAGCACTAAAAGGTTACGAACAATCATCACTCTTTGATGGCTGAAATAAAGTAAATAACAGACGATAAATGTAACCGAAGGAACGATGAACCTTCTATCTTCACGAAATAAAACTATGGCTCCTAAGATCGTACAAACGGAAAGAAATACGGCAAGCGGGGTAAAGTGAGAATAGAAAACGAAAAAAAGATAAGTCACCATGCGGGCTAAATGGGGAATTCCCGAAGGGGTCATATATCCCCAATGTGGTCCATTGCGATAGTGATCGGAAATATAATTTACCCAGTAGTAAAACCACTTAGGCTGCAGAAAAGTTCCCGGTGTTGAAATCAGATAGATTCCAAAAGCGATGGCTCCTAACTTTACCCAACGCTTGGTTAGTAGCTGTACTCCCTCAAATCCACGAATTATAGTTCGGTTGTCGTACCAAGCGCTTACCCATACGACAATCAGTAGCAGCGCGCCAGGGTACTTGGTTCCCGTGGCAATCCCGGCAAAAACCGCGGCAACGGTGAGCCAATCTTTGTGAGTGTTAGCTTTTTTGTCATGAGTGCGAAATTGGAGTATGCAAAAAAACAGGGTCGCGGCACCGAAAGTCATGACTAGAGCATCCGCAGCTACCCACCTGCAGTGGTAAGCGACTTCCCAGGAAAAGGCCAGAAGGCAAGAAGCGGTAAATGCTTCAAAGACAGAGTTTCTCCAGAAAAGAACCAGAAAATAGACCCAAAAAAGAGAGAGTGAAGAGAGAAATAGAAACCAAACTCTATCCCTTACCAAAAATTTCATCGAGGTAATGTCAGAGATGATCTTATCTTTAATCCCTACTCTTCCTTGAACCTTTTCTCTTATAAAATCTAGCCCAACGGTGGCAAGCGTCAGATAGTAAGTTACTGACGGATAGAGGTAGAAATTGGGTAAAAAGGTACCGGTCTCCGCCATTTGTTGAACCGGCTTTAGCTGGTAGGGGATTTCGTCCCAGTGATAGCCGAAATCGATGCCGCGAAGACCCGTACCTATAAGAATAAGAAAGGGAATGAGTATCGGTAATGCACGAAGCCAAAATTTTGGCGAATTCACATGAAAATTATACCTCGGAGGCCTCGCTTATGCACCGAGATAGCGGTTTGGCCGGCAGAGTGGAAACCCGCTAACAGATAAGAAATGGTATACTTACCCAAAAAACACACTCATGAAACTAGATTATCTCTATAAGACGACCCGTCCGGCGGTAAGCGTTTACGACTCGCTTTTTGGGGGAATGTTTGAGAACCAAAGCCTTTTTCTTATTTTAAAAGTCCTCTTCCCCTTGGTTATAGTACTAACGCTGACCTCTTTGTTTCTCGAGAAAAAGAAAGGATGCGAACGCTTTTCCCTCATTCGAAAGGGAGGGATGTGGTTGGGATTCGTTATTGGGGTGATATTGCTTAATGATCCCTGGGATGAAGTTTTTACGAACCTTCGCCATTCTTTAAATTTTGTGCATTCCGGTCACTACTCCTTCCAAATTTTTCAAAACGTGGAAGCTACCGTGGATTTTCTGGTCTATTTTCTGCTCGGCGTTTTAGGTAAGCTAGGCTTGCCATTAGTGGAGTCCTGTTTGCTACAGAGTCTGCTGGGGGGAATACTATGCCTGGTTGCGGTACATCGAATTTTACAAAAAACGGTCGCTGAAAAATGGTGGGCCGACCTGGGGGTTGTCTTAGTATCACTTTACCCTGCTCTGGGCTATAACTCGGCAAGTGGGTTTGGAACCACCTTTTTTGCCGCGGATGTTTTGTGGGGATTTTACCTTCTCTTCTTAACTCCTAAGCGAACTTTGGGAATCTTTCTCTTGTCGTTGCTCCCGGTGATCCGCTTCGAAGGCACCGGACTTCTTTTAATTCTTCTCGCGTTCGAAGCTTTCTTTCGCTGGAAGGAAAAGAGATCGAGTTCGCTCTTTTTTCCCGTTCGACGGTTTGCCCTGAACGCGGGAATTGCTATTTGGCCCGCATTGATATTAGCGTGGTATCGTTTTTATACTTTTGGAGATTGGGTTCCGGCTCCTGTTCATTACAAAGCAAGCCTTGATTGGGAATATCTGAAGATGGGACTTGGGAATCTAAACTCCGACCTATTTTTTGGATTTTTGTGGTTCGCTTTACCCGTCACCATATTGGGATTCTGGATCGGTCGAGGGGGCTTTCTCGCCAAGCGCAAAACTCACAATGAGGTATTGGCGCTATTTGGTTTCGCCCTATGCTGTTTCGTTTTTACGTTGGCTTATTATCTTTCAGGGGGAGACTGGTTTCCGTATTGGATTCGCTACCTGTTCCCCTTTGCTCTGACATTTTTGACTCTGATGTTTTCAGTCCTTTCTTATGCCTTTAATAGCCTTGCTCTTAAAACAAGACCCGTTGCCGGAGTTACGCTGGTCGTAGCTTTTCTTACTTATTCGCTTACGACCCCGGCAAGAGCAACCTGGGTTCACGAAGTGGCGCAATTAAGGGTGTTTCCCAGAGGGGATGCCAGAATTTCGGATCTCTCGAAAGTAGGCCACCACTTAGGCATGACGACACGCCCTTCCGACGAAATTGCCTCCTCGGAGCTTTCCACTTTGATGTACTTTGCCGATAGGGATGCGTTAGATCTCTTCGGAGTGTCGAATCCCGAAATCTATTCCCGACCCCTACTAATTCCGGCACATTGTATGATGCGAAGGTTTAGACCCTTCGACCTCATCGATCGTCATCGCCCCGCCATCGTTTGGCCTCATTCGACCTATTCGACGAATTTTTACACGAAAGCTCCGCTCAAAGAAGTGTTGCTTCAGTTTAAGTTAAATGAACATTCAGTATCCGAATTTAACTATGACTATTTTGGAGGGGTTCCCCACGTCCAACGATTAGGGTATTCCTTTGTGGGGGTACAGTATGCCGATTTTTTTCTGGCCTATCTGGTCTCTCCCGAAGCGCTAGGTGCCCATCTAAAGAAGATGGAGAGTCTCGGTTTCGAAAAGACTGCGCTCAACGATCCTGAAGTAGTAGCGGCGGAAAATGCAGCCGAGCGCGAGTATCAAAATCACTTAGTAAAAGAAAAAGTAAGCTACACCAAACAAACCCACTTACCGTAAGAGTCTCGGGGGCCATTAGCCATGCGTGTGATGCTGTTACTGGTGTTCGTAGGATTGATTGGGGGTTCATATCTGTACGTTCGTCAACTCAGTCTTAAGTACAAAGAAAAACAGTTGGCATTGGAACAACTTCTTGAGGCGGAGCGAAATCAGAAAGCCCTGGTCCCGGACCCCGGTATTGGAAAGGATCTAAATCAGCTCAGAGTCCAACGCAATTCGGAGGCACGTGCCGTTGAGATCTTAGATCAAAAGCTTCGAATGGAGCAGGCTCTACTTCGCAATTCCGACGATTTGGGTTCGTTAAAAATCGACATAGCGGGAAAGAAAAGAAATCTCGATGACTTGAAGAATCAACAAAACTCCATAGCGAATCAAATTAGAAATCTAGATCGAAACACAAATTTACAACAAAAAGCGACTCAGAGTGCCGATCGCGCCGCGGTCTCTAACCAAGTGGCCTCCATCAATTACGAAATAAAAGCAGAGAATGATTCCATTGCCGATCTCAATAACCAATTGTCTCAGTTACGATCACTAGGACGACTTCAAGATCGTGCCGCGGTCCAGCAGGTACTGTCCCAAATTCAGGGACATCACCAACGTGTTTTGCAATTAAAAGCGGACAGAGAAGCCGTCCGATCGAATCCGGACGGCGACTCTCATCAGGCAAACCTGGCCAGACAAGCTCAGATCGATCGCCAAGCTTTACTAGATCAGCAAGAGGACATCCAAAGGCAATATGACGCCGCTAAGAGTGACTATGATAGCTACGCCTCTCACGTCGGAGACGAGTCGAGCCAGCAGGCTGAGGAGAGCAAAAGGATTAAAGCGATGCAAGACGAATTGGCTCAGCACAAGCAGTTACTAAGCACCTTGAATTCCGAGATCGAGGCAAAGCAGAATGAACTTACTCTATCCGGAAAACCCAATTCTCCATGAAGGTGAAACCCTATTCTTGCGAACTTTTGTTTCGTTGCATTCAGATCGGTGGGTTTACCGCCATCGGCTATGAAATGCTTTGGGTAAGACGCTTTAGTTTCTTCTTTGGTAGCACCGCGCAAGTTTTTGCGACTATCCTAGTAGCCGTTCTTTTGGGAGTTGCGCTGGGGGCGTTTGGTTTTTCCAAGTGGAGCCGTCAAAGAGCTATCAGTCTTTCTTATTATGGCTATCTAGAACTTTTGGTGGCCGGATCGGCGCTGGTTTCCTATTTTGTTTCCGCTAATCTACCCTTCCTCACGCAACACTATTTGCCTAATAATCAAACGCTATCGACCTGGATAATCTGCTTTGTCGGTACGTTCTTATTGACTGGAGTGACCTGCACGTTAATAGGGGCCTCTCTTCCCTGGCTTTTGGTGGTGATAGCAGGCCAATCGGGCGAGGAGGCGAATGCTCGGGCCTATTCGTTTTACAATTTGGGAAGTGCTTTTGCGGCCGTTGTGTTGGGTTCGATGGGTTTTGTCTTTTTGGGATATAAATTTATTTGTTTGATTCTGGTAGGGTTAAACGCCCTGGTGGGTCTTTTTTTTCTTATCACTCGTAAACTAGTCCCTCCAACGGCAAAGCCGGCTCGTGCCCCTTCCTCCACGAAAGTGACGATGCCACTAAGGGCTTTGGGGATAGTGAGCGTCGTGGGCTTTGTAACGATGTTTGTTGAAACTCTGCACGGCCAGCTACTGGATTATCTATTGGGAGGAACGCGTCTGGGAATTTCAGCAACTCTTGCTAGCTACTTCATAGGAGTATCAGCCGGAGCGGCTTATTCGAAAAAGATAGGTAGAGATCCGATTCAAATTCTAAGACTTTCTTTTGCCATGCAAACGGGAGCCCTGTTTCTTTTGGGCCTCTGTTGCTTTTTACCTAATCCGTGGCCTTTCTTTATCGAATCAAAACTTTTGGCGAGTGTGATTCTTTTACTTTACGTGATCTTTTCCTTTGCGGGCGGGCTACAGTTTCCGATGTTGGTGCGCTGGATTTCCGACAAAGGCAATCTCTCGCGAGATCCTAATCGAGAGGCAAGCGTGTTTGCCATCGTCTTTTACACAGAAACCTTTGCGGCCATTGCCGGAACGTTATGCTTTGCGTTTGTTACTCTTAGATATATGGGTACTGAGGGAAGTGTTCTGTTTTCCCTGGTTCTTTTGGCCGGAGCTAGTTTTTCATTCGGTGACTTTCGAAAGGGCTCTTTTAAGGGGAACGCCTTTTCGATAATGAATTTGGGATTTGTCTTAGTTTTGGCCTGTCTCTTTCCTTCCTCTCTTTGTAAGACCGTCGCGCGTAGTTCGATTGCAATGCTTGGACGGGGCGATCACATTCTCATGAGTCAAGAGGATGCCAACGGACTTCTCATGGTCGTTCGAAAACAAAGTGGCGAAGTAGAAATTAGGAATGCTTATTACGTCTCGGGGTCGACGGACATAGTCCGAAAGAATACTCAAATATTACAGGGATTGCTTGCGGCTTCCCTCATCGATAGCCACTCTCGAGTATTGCAGATCGGATACGGAAACGGTCAGATTACCCGAAATCTACTCGAAGCCCACCCTCAGGCTCTAGATATCGTCGAGTTACATCCTCAGATGGTTGAAGTGTCGGCTCGTTTTTTTCCGGGGGCGTTGGAAACCAGCCAAACCTCAATTCACCTCTACCATCAAGATGGCATTGCTTTCGTCCAAAAACCAGACGTGCAATATGACTTAGTCCTTTCGGATAGCTTTATCATCAGTAGTGAGATGAGCACCAAATTATATACCGTCGAGCACTTCCACAATGTGCAACGGCTTCTCTCGCCTAATGGAATCCTGCTAACGTGGTTGCCTACCAATATTGGTAACGAAGGGACGCTGAGTATTTTAAAAAACCTTACTTCAGTCTTTAGTCAGGTTCAGCTCTTCTATCCCACCTTTGGCGTCGGCAGAGAGATGTTTGCCATCTCTTACGATAGGCCGCGTGACTTGCTCAAACAGCAGTGGGAGGGGCTGCAAAGGATAAAAACGCAAATGGAGGCCGATCCGGAGTTGCCGATCTCGGTCGACTACTTCTGGTCAAGGTGGTTAGTGTCTGACGACCAGTTGAGGGAGTTTTTGAGTCACTACCCCAACGTTCGGCTGCACACGGAAGATAGGCCCATACTTGAGTATTACGTGACCTGTCAGATCCCTGGTCGGCGCCTTGAGAGTGAACCTACTCTATTGGAGACTCTTTTCAAAAGCCGTGATGCGGTCCATTTGGCGACTCAACTTGGGGGAGACGGCTCGGAGGATGGGTCGATTAAAGTGGATTGGATCGGGAAGGTTCGCGAATTCTATCCTTTGGAGCATGGAACTGCTCAGTATCTTCAAGACCCCAGCCCCCAGAGACTAAGTGAAGTCGTTAAAGCCTACCCCAACACCAACATCGCCAGACTCTTGCGCGAAATCGAAAACGCTAGGACCGGGCGAGTCCTGGCTAGCCCCGCACGATAAAGACCTTTTTAATGATTACTGAAAAGTAGATTGTTGATGCCATCGAGTCTGCGAAACTCTAGCTCCGGTTCGGAGTCGCTATTGATGAAGGATGCGGGAGTTCGACTGAGTCTTTCGACGATAGAATCCCCTTTGTCGATGAGGGTTAAAAATTGGTCGGCCGATGTGAGCGGAAGCCTAGCAAAGAGGTGAGTACTGCCCGTTACCGCTTCATCGAGTGCCTTTTTTTGATGGGCAACCAAGGGCTCATCTGAAGCAATGACGGTGATTCCGTTTCGGTAGGCTGGAAAGATTTTTACTGAAGTGAAGTGACGCTTTAACCCCTGAAAAAGAGAGCCTACATCAGGTCCGAATAGGTGCTGGCAAAAGACTCCGCCTTGAGCCAGGTGAGCTTTGGCCAGTTCATAGAATTCGTCGCTAAACAGGCTAGCGCTACCCGGAAGATAAGGATCGCTGACGTTAATGGAGATGACGTCATAAACCCGTGAGCTCATGGCCAGAAAGTGTCTACCGTCGTTGAGGTAGGGTTTGATCTTGGGGTTTTCGAAATAGCGGTAGTTGCGATCGGCAAATAGTGCGGCGTGGGCCAACATCGCGGGAACTATCTCAACCGCATCCACCGATTCGACTCCCGGGAATCTGGCCATGGCCCCCGCGGTAATTCCATAGCCGACTCCAATATTGAGGACCGAATGAAGGTGGGGCGAAAAGGTAAGAGGAAGGTAAGCTTGCGTTTCCTGAACGAACTGGGTGATGTCATCTCCGTAGAGAAACACCAGATCGGTATTATTTTGCAGTACCCGAAGCCTTTGGGCGTCCACTCTAGCGACCGTGAATAGGCCGTGAGCGTCCTCTTCGACAAGGACCGTACTTGCATTTCCAAAGAGCTGGGGACGATTCAAGGCGAAGGGTAGCGAAGCCAATAGGCAAAAATAACAAACCCCTTCCAAAATGCGTAAATCTTTACGCAGTTTCAGATCACAATGCCTCACCAGCAGCGTGAGTAAGAGGCAGAAAAGGGCCGATACGAGGACCAAAATTCCGTGGGATCCCAAAGTGCCTATGAGCCAATAACCCGCAAGAAGAGAGCCTAAAATGGCAGCTAGGGTGTTTGCGGCGTATAGCTTTCCGATCCAAGCTTCATAATTTGTTTCCTTGGGGGGGCACAGGGTCATTGCGACGGGAAAGATGATCCCGCTAGCGGTGACCGGAAGAATAATGGCAAACACAATAAACCCTACCGCTGCTACTTTAAGGACCAAGGAGTGGCTGCCCGGTGGGGATAAGATGGAGAGCATCGCGGAGGGTTCCAGGACAAACCCCACCGATAAGCAACAGATGGTGACCGCACAGGCCACGATCACGACGACAAGAGGCGGGTACCGCCTCATGAGCCTATGACTTAACCTTGCGGCAAATCCCAAGAAATAGAGGACCAAAAATAAAGTGATGCTAGTGACATAGATACGGTTGCCTAGAAATAAAGAGAGGTAACGGTGCCAAGAGATCTCTGCTGCTAGAACCGAAAAACCTGAAATGCAGGCCATGAGCCAAGGCAGGTGGCGGGCGACGGGTCCAAAGGAATTGGGCGAAATTGCCGCGGCCTGTATTTCGCGTAACCAAGGGCCGCCCTGGTCGCAATGAGGTCGCCGCCATTGTAAGAAAAGCGCTGTGATAAAAATGAAGCCGTTGGTTGCTCCTACGAGGAGCGCGCTTCGGATACAGCCGAAATAGTAAATAAGGACGAAACTGCTAGTCAGAGCACCCACGGCGGCTCCAATAGTATTAATACCGTAGAGTCGGGGAAGCTTTTTGCGATCGGAGAGGGCTGTGGCCAGTAGCGGTAACGTGGAGCCCATAAAAACGGTCGGAATAGCAAGTAGCAAGATAGCAAAAACAAAGTGAGCGACAAAGACGGTGAACGACGGCTGGGCGTCGGTAAAGCTCGAAAGCCATCGGATATAGCCGTTAGCGTTTCGAAACAGCGAATAGGAGATGGTGGCAGCAGAGACACCTATAATGAGTTCAGCAATTCCGTAGAGGCAAAGTCCCCATTTTACCGATTTAGGAACACGCTCTAGCAACTGGGAAACGCCGTAGCTTCCCACCGCCAGCCCCATCATGAAGGCTGTCACCACACAGGCCATGGCGTAGATCGTACTTCCCAAGATGAGGGAGAAACCCCTTAGCCAGAGCACCTGAAAAATAAGGGAGGTAAAGCCGGAGAGAAAAAATAGGACGTACATCATTAATATAGCCACCGCAATGGAGCTTTCTCGGTCGATCATAACGATAGATCGTGGTTCGATTGCGTCGATAATGTGAGGGAGGCGGCACATTGGGCGCCATCGCCCGGATCTGAGAAAGCAAAATCTGAAAGAAAATTAATAATAATCAAAAAGAATTGTCGAAATTCTTGAAAAGCTTTGATAATAACTCGTCTTTGTCGCATGCGATCGGGATGGTTTTTACAGGAAAGACGTCTGCAACCTGCTGCGACTTTGTGAGGTGTTTGATTCGAAATTGATGAAGAAACGTTGCCAACTCAAAATCCATCGTCTGTTTTGTCACCTGTTGACGTTTAGCCTCTTGCTAGAAGCAGCGGCGCCAGCCCTCTCTGTGGGAGCTACCGGACCGACGACAGATTCTAATTCCATAGTCACTTTTAGTACCCCCCCCGAAAAGGTAACTGCTCCAGACGGAAGCCAAGGGCCGCTTACTATTGAAGTAAGTAGCGGCTCCTTCGAAGGGCCCCATGTGGCCGCTACGGCGGGTCTTGCCATTGAGCACATGCTCACCGAGCACCCGATGGCTAGTGATGCCACGTTGACCGTCATTACTCCTTCGTTTCCTGAGGTGGAAGGCAATCCGGTAGCGGAAGTGGTGGTTTCCCACCTTATAGCGACCAGACCCAGCACTAAAATAGTTTCGGCCGTTCAAAAACTTCCTCGCGGATGGCTCGCAAAAATCAAAGCTAAAGGCCAAGCGTGGTACGCCAAGGAGCGGAATCACCGTTTTTCGGTCGCAATGACCCAATTGGTTTATCAAGGGCTTGTCGTAGGAGCCACTTTGCTCTGTGGTGAGGATATTCCCGGTTACTCTCTTGCCATCATGGCTCTTTTAGAGGGGGGAATTGAAGCTGCTTTCGTTTTCAAGAATTCCAACTGGCGTGACACCCTTTTAGGGTCCAAGCTTTCCCGAAAGTTGTTTAACTTTGAAGATGGCAAGGTCCCTGGTTGGGCCAAACAGACGGAAGCTTTTGTGATCTGGAGTTTGGTTAATGCCTCCATCACGGGGGTAATCATAGCGGCGATGTGGAAATTAGGAATTCCTATCGACGGCGCGGACACCATTCCGAAGGCGTTCCTTTTCACTTTGCTTTGGGATATAGGCCGGGAATATACGTGGGATTTGGCGGTGAATACGTTCAATTTGAGGCTTAAGGAACGCTATCCCGCTAGACAGCATGAGGCTATCGATCGTTTAACGACAGGAGTCTTGGGGATCCTTTCCGGAGTGGGGGCTGCCGCGTCGATAGCACAGCTTTGCCATCTTCCCATCGAAAACGTGATCACCTGGACGATGACGGTAACAGGGACTGCGGTGGCCCTGGGAGCCATCTCGATTCGTGAGGGCGAAACTCCGGCGTTGGGCTGGGATCAGAGAGAAAAACGCTCCATATGGCGCCGCTGCGCTTCTTTTGTCTTAGGCGAAGCACACCCTGCGGTAGCGGAATAAAGAACGCTTTCTCAATCGGCCTGCTAAAATCGGAATGAAATTTTGGTTGAGTAGGAAGATAGGCCGAAAAACCTGTCGTATTCGGCGGTAATGGCTAAGACTTCAAGCTTAAGCATCACTCCCGCCTGTAACCACAAAGTGGCATCGCTATTACTGATAGCATCGGTCCCGACCGGGTAGGACGAACCAAAAAGAGATGCGGTTCCCGTCCCGGAGAGTGAGGACGATTGGTAGAGAGTTCCTACTCCCGCATAGGGTTCAATTCCGATTCCGATAGCACCTAAATACTTACTGGCTAGCAACATGCCACCGTACATGGAGTCTCCGTAAGAAACCGCAACGGTTCCTCCTGAGAGGGCTTGATTATAGGAAAGCGAAGATTTTCCATACTGAACGGCGACCGCCAGAGAGAAGGGAAGCTTTTGCAAAAGGGTTCGGGTCAACGTCCACTTTAGTCCCGCCTCGTATTTCGAAAAGGTGGTCCCATCGAGGGCCATTGAGGGAATTGCTCCCAATTCGAGAGTAAACCCTTTGGGCATACCGATATCGAGCTGAATATCGGCATTGGGGACGTAACTTGCGGGTAGGCCTGTAAAGATACCCGAAATAAGCGAGGTTGAGGTCGCACTTCCTCCGACTCCAACAGCAATTCCCCAAGTCGCTCCTAAATCGCTCGCCGTCTCCATGGGGCGAAAGGCAAAGGCCGCTGCGAGAGTGCTAAAAATGGGATCGGTCATGGAAGGTTGCACCGTGGGCAACGAGAAGTATTCCGCCTGTGCCGAGGCGGTGAAGAACATAGCGATGGAGATAGCCAATAAGAATCGTTTCATGGGTTAGGCTGCTTTCTTTAAGGGATTTTGTCTATCCACTTGCGAACTAATCCAGGCGTATGTTTTTTCCAAGCCGAAGCGTAGCGGCTTAGAAGGTGCCCACCCGAGCTTTTTTTGAATGAGTTCGTTGTGAGAGTTTCTTCCCATGACCCCCCTGGGCCCTGGGATATTTTTTATGGTCAGCTTCTTCCCTGAAATATTCATTACGAGCTTTGCCAAATCATTAATGGAAATCATCTCTTCGGAGCCAATATTGACCGGACCTGAGAAAGATCCATTCATCAATCGTTCGACCCCATCCAAACACTCATCGATGTACAGAAAAGATCGGGTTTGCGTCCCTTCTCCCCAGATCTCGATGGTACCTCCCGGCACAGCTTCTGCGACTTTACGGCAGACAGCCGCGGGAGCTTTCTCTTTGCCACCCGTCCAAGTCCCTTCGGGTCCAAAAATGTTGTGGAAGCGAGCGATGCGCACGGGCAGGTGAAAATTCTTTTGAAAGTTAAGATAGAGCCGTTCGCTAAAAAGTTTTTCCCAGCCGTATTCGCTATCGGGATTGGCGGGGTAGGCCGAAGCCTCTTCGCAATTGGGGTTCTCGGCGTCTAGTTGATTGTGCTCCGGATAGATACAGGCAGAAGAGGAGTAAAAGACTTTGCCCACTTTAGTCGCGTGACACGCTTTTACGACGTTAAGATTTACCAGTGCCGAATTGTACATGATGTTGGCATCGTTTTCGGAAGTGAAGATGTAACCCGCACCTCCCATGTCAGCGGCTAGTTGGTAGACTTCGTTGAACTGGCGATCGAAGATCTTGGGGAATTTTGTCTGATCGCAAAGATCGGCTTGAATAAAATCATCGATGGGCGCCGGGTTGAAGGTTGGATATTTCAGGTCCACTCCTCTTACCCAGTGTCCTTGGTTCTTAAGGCGTCTCACAAGATGATTTCCAATGAATCCACCTGCCCCACAAACCAAAATTTTCTTCATTCCGTAGCCCCTTTATGTCCTAACATCTCGATGTGCTACAGACTTATCGGACAGAATATGGAGGGACCTTAACGTTTCGGTAAGGGGCGTTTACTTGGGTGATGCAGCGCGGCGTAGGCCTATCCCGAAGCCGAAGCCTCCTCAGAGTAGTCGATTAGGAACGCCGCTGAATTCTTAAGATCCTCGCGGCGTTTATCGTATCGCTGAATCATCAGTGGGGTAGACCATCCCGCCAGGTGCTGTACCGAGCGGTGGGTAGCCTTGCGATCTAAAGCGTTCGAGATACAGGTCGCCCGACACGAGTGGGGGGATATCTGTTTAAGAATGCCTGCTTTGCGCGCATATCGAATGACGATGTAGCTAATCGCATTGGGATTGAGCGGCTTGATGAGGGTATGGGTGCGGGGATTTTTCGTGGGAATAAATAGCGGCTCCTCTTTTTCGGACCAGCTACGCTGGCAAACGAAAAAGTAATGCTTGAGCGCGCGGCTGACCCTATCGGTCACTGGTAGGATTCGTACTCGATGGCCCTTCCCCCTTACTTTGACGACGGGCACCCCGCGCTGTTCATCGATGTCTCCCACCTTAAGATCGATAAGCTCTCCCTTGCGAAGCCCCAAATAGAGTAGACAGCTGAGGATTGCGCCATGGAGGGAGCCCGATCGCGAATTTTGACTGGGCAAGTCCAAAATGCGGGTGACTTCGGAATCCGAGAGTCCTTTTAGCGAAGACTCTTGGGACTGGGGAAAGCCTTTTACGAGTAGAGCCGGGTTATCAGAAAGCACCCGGTTCGCTTTCAACCAGTTCAAAAAACTTTTCACTACGGCCAATTTTCGATTAATGGTCGATTTCTCCATCGCTCGGCCGGTGAGGCGGCCTTCTTCTAGGGCTTTGCGAAACAAAATGATGTGTTCGGGAGCCAACGAAGACAGATTCAAGGGATCGATTCGCCCCTCTAAGAACCGAAAGAACTGTTTTAGATCTGTCTCATAGGCTCGACGCGTATGGTCACTCAATTGATTGGCTAAGAAAGGCGAAATCTCTTTGGCCCAATTCGGCAAAACTATCGGGATAGAATGATAACTAGGTGCGTCACCTGGAGATCCGCTCTGGTGGCCTATCTCCAGGCGTTTCTCTTTATTTGCGTTATAGGCCACGATCTCGCGTTGACCTAGGCTGACCCCTTCCCGACCTTCGACCTGAAAAACGACCTTTTTCCATTGATCGGATGACGATTTTCTGAGCCAGCGAGACAGGCCGACAACCACACGGAACACGGCTTTTTCGACCCAACGCGACGGGAAAAGAGACAAGCGGAAGCGATTTAAGATGTTTTCCATGTTGAATTAAGCCTCAAAGATGGGGTTGCCTCTATTGGTGGTTTCTTATTAGTGATAACTAAAATTATAACTAATAAATAGAATTTCGATAGCGGTTTATTCAGGGGATGAGAAGGGGTTGGGAGGGCTTTGCACTATGAGTTTCGAAGGGCGCGTCAAAAACCACGGTTGGAAAAATTGCAGATCTTATTTTTTTGGAGGTTATTTCGGCGAAGGGGGTGGCCGCCGCCACTGTTTTTTAGGAGCCTATAAGCCGTTTTAAACGAAAAGGCTGAAAAGGCCTACTGGTAAAGGCTCTTCAGTCGACGTAGTGCGGTAATTATTTCGAGTTTAATTCGCAGTAGAAAAAGGGGGCTTTTTCGAGGGTATTTTGGCATTGAAGCTTGTCAGTTCTGCTAACTGATTTCATACTGGCCATGTCATGAACATTTTTCGCTCCTTTTTATTAGCCATTTTTGCACTATCTCTCTTCGGTTGTGCTTCGACACCCCCGAGCGAGCCTTTTTATTCGCGTTTGTATGTCGGGACGTACGATGACGTTTGGTTGGCGGCTTTAAAAGCGCTCAATGAATATCCACTTAAGCTAAGTAATAAAGATACGGGGCGGATTCAGTCTGAAATCGTAAATGGACCGTATAACGATTTAGTGATGGCTTATCCAGGCAGTCTTGAATTGCCCGAGAGGTATCGTTTTTCCGTCGACTTCAGCTTTGCCAAGCTCGTTTCCGACGATAAGCGCCCTTTGGTCCGCGTTCGGGTTCGCAAAGCTTTGGAGAGATTTCAAGACTTTTACACGGGGTGGCTTCAGTATCCCTCGGATGGTCTTGAGGAGAAGGTACTGCTCTACCGCATCGAGCACATCTTACGGATGGAAAAATTACTTTCCGACCAGTCCTAACCACAGAAAGGTACGGCCTACCTTTCTGTGAACTTATTTAGTGAGTTCGTCGATTTGGGAAAGTAATTTCTCTAGGCCAGCGATTGAGACTGCCTCGGGAGCGGACGCTTGCTTCACGGGTTCAGCCTGGCTAGTGGGGTGGGGAATCGTTTTTTCTGAAAAAGAAACGGTCATCTCGTGAAGGTCATCTTTTTTTGGTTCACTCTCCGAGGGCGGAGTTGAGCTAAATGTCGACGAGAGAATTGGCTCTTTCTGGTAATCTCCCCTATCGGCAGATTCAACTCCTACCGCAGTGCCTGAGTTCATCGTGCTAGGCTCAGAGGGGGTGCGCTCCCCTTCTGACGTCGGGTTTGGCGGTGTTTTTCCGGAAAGGACTAATTGTTGTCGTAACTCCTCGTTCTGAGCTTTCAAAGTGCTCAGAGTTCCGATCTCTTCTTGTAAAATTTCATACTCCAGCAGCTTCGATTCCAAGTAGCGAACTTTTTCGCGCAACTCTTCGTTCAGATGGTTTAGCGAATCCGCTTTACCCGGCTCTTCCTCAAGGACGGTGATTTGAGTTTTTAAATCCTGAAGTGTCTTATTGGCTTCGACGACAGCAGCGACAGCGGCCGGAACGGTTGGCTGAGGCTGCGCGGTTTCAATTCTCGGCGATGGTGAAAGTTCCACCTCGTCGGTGGCTTCTGCTTCCCTAATTCTACGAACTAACATCCACAAAAAAGTTAAAAACAGAAGTGAAACGACTACGATCTCAAAGATCAAAAGATAGGCATAGGAGCCCTGTAGCACTTTGATAAAAATTCCCATGTATTTTAATTATATCGGAAAGGCCGGAGGGGGGAAACAGATTCCCCTTCAATCCACGCTGTCCCCATTGGTAGTCCGGGTGTTAATCCGAGTATTTGGGCTTTTGTCTGGCCATCTTAGTGGAAGACCTGTGCTTCTTCGCATCTAGCTGACGCCTTTTGGCGGCAAGCGTCTTTTTAGTCTTAAAACGAGGCGGTGGCTTGTAAAAGAAGGCCTCCAACTTTTCTGCGAGGCGTAAAAATGCGGCGCCGAGGTTCTGTTCCTGGGATCGGCGTTCAGTGGCCATCACGACAATACCGGTGGGCTTATGAACCAAACGGATGCCAGTCATTCGCTTGTTGCGATGCTGGCCCCCGGGGCCGCTTCCTTTGACGTGGGTGATTTCGACGTCCTCTGAATGGTAATCAATCCGCTTCGCCATTCGAATAGTATGACAGCAGATCTATGCCACGAAAAGGCCCCCAAAGGAGGGAAACGATCACTAAAGGCAGCCATTTACACGTATTAAAAAGCGATTAAGATGGGGCGTTTTGAGGGATTAACCAAACTATGAATAAGCTGGTAAGGGATGCCGATGAAGCGGTCAAAGATGTTTTCGATGGAGCTGTATTGGCTATCGGGGGTTTTGGTTTGTGCGGTATTCCTGAGAACTGTATCGCCGCACTAGAAAAGAAGGGTGTCAAAAATCTTACGTGCATTTCCAATAATGCAGGGGTGGATGATTTTGGCATCGGGTTACTTCTGCAAAAACGCCAAGTCAAAAAGATGATCTCAAGCTACGTCGGTGAGAATCGACTTTTCGAGCAACTCGTGTTGTCGGGAGAGTTAGAGTTGGAACTCACTCCCCAAGGAACGCTAGCAGAAAAGCTCCGTGCGGGAGGTGCCGGCATCCCCGCATTTTACACAGCGACGGGATTTGGAACTTTAATTGCGCAAGGAAAAGAGACTCGTGAATTCGAGGGACGGCAGTACGTAATGGAGCGCTCTCTGTTCGCGGATTTTTCATTGGTTAAAGCCTGGAAGGGAGATGCCATGGGCAATCTCCTGTTTCGAGGAACGGCTCGCAATTTTAATCCCATGATCGCAACCGCAAGCTATAAAACGATCGCTGAAGTGGAAGAGATGGTCCCTGTGGGGGAGATTGATCCAGCACAGGTTCATGTTCCAGGTATTTACGTGAAGCGGATCTTTCAAGGCAGGGGTTACCAAAAGCGGATTGAAAAGCGCACGACAAGGCAGGGGTGAGTTATGGCGTTGACTCGAGAACAGATTGCACAGCGGATCGCATTCGAACTAAAAGATGGTGACTACGTCAATCTGGGTATAGGAATACCCACCCTTGTCGCGAACTATATTCCAAAGGGAATTCAGGTCGTCTTACAAAGTGAAAATGGTCTTCTGGGAGTGGGTCCCTACCCTTTAGAATCCCAGGTGGATCCTGATTATATTAATGCCGGCAAAGAGACGGTCACTACCCTTCCCGGGTCTGCTATTTTCTCGAGTGCCGATTCTTTTGCGATGATTAGGGGGGGGCACATGAATCTCACCGTAATGGGAGCGATGGAAGTTGATGAAAAAGGGAACATCGCCAACTGGATCATTCCTGGAAAGATGGTTAAGGGCATGGGAGGAGCCATGGACCTAGTGGCTTCAGGAACCAGGCTCATCGTGGCCATGCAACACGTCTCTAAAAACGGTGAAAGTAAGATCCTACCGAAGTGTCAGCTCCCCTTGACCGGAGTAGGGGTCGTAAAGAAAATCGTAACTGAACTTGCCGTCATCGATGTTACTGCAGAGGGACTGGTTTTGCGTGAGCATGCCCCGGGCGTGACTCCCGAAGAGATTCGTAAGGCTACGGCTGCCCGCCTTACGATTCCCGCAACCGTAGCCCCAATTCGCTTAGTTTAGCCTTCTAGTTTCCTAAGGCAGTAAATGAGACTCTCGCCGTAAGCTCGCCTTCTGATTTTGTAATTTTCTTCACAATTGGAAATAGCGTTATGCGTTAGACGCATCGTTCCGAAGAGAACTTGTGTCAACGCATGTTCAAAATACATCGACTTCACCTGGAATTCGGATAGGGGCATGGGCGGGCCTAGCACTGATGGGGCTCATCATGCCCTATGCGATCGCTGGAGCTTTGCAGGAACACACCAGCGCCCTGTCCCTATTGCTATTACTTTCGCTCATTCAGCTATTTCCGCTCTTTATGGGCCTGGCTCTCGGACGCGTGAACATGCTGGCCTTTATTTTTCTCTCCCATTTTTTAAACAATACTCTTGGGATGTTTAAAGATGTGTCTCATGCGGGACTAATCGGAAATATTTCTACCGAGCTCATCCCCGAAGTTACCCAGTACATTTACTGCGATCTCATCACGATCTTTTGCTTTTTCTTCGCCTATGCCCTTCTTGTACCTTCCATCAAAGGGAGTTCGTATGAACCATGGGACCTTTCTTTTTGGGAGATAGTCATCATTGCCGCCCTTTCGCTGGCTTTGCCCGCACTCAATGTAGGAGATTCGATTGGCTCTTATGTTTCGTTAGCGAGAATCTTCCTCCCTGCGATTCTATTTTCTTCCGAATCGAGTAAGCATCCGAAAGCTCTGATAGCGGGCAGATTTGCCGTTTTACTCTCTACCATAGAAGTGTTCGTCTTGACTCAAACCCTTACCTACATGTGGGCTGTGGGGTTTCTTATTTTAACGAATCTGCTACTTCGTCGTAAGCTATCCTTTGCATTTCTTGTCGTTCCCATGGCCCTCGTCCTGTTCTTGATTCAACCGGTAAAAGGCTTTTTGAGAACCATTTTAAGATCTGATGGAATTAGCTTTGAAGAAAGTATTGGATTTACTTTAGATGTGATTAGGTCCACGTATCTTTCAGATGCAGCTGCGATGGAAAGGGTAAGTGAATTTGCGATCAGTCACGGGATTATTGACGCAAACTCCGACTCCGGCTTAACGACGACTGTCCAATCATTAAATTTTGATAGTGAATCGGAAGGAACGAATCGACCTCATGATTTAGACCTCCTCCTTTCCGGTTACGATCGTGCTCGCGATGATTCCTTAGGTAGAGTACTGGCCATGACGCCTTCTCAAGTGCCATATTGGGAAGGCTCGACCTATTCTCATCTGCTTTACATGGCGATTCCAAGATTTTTATGGCCTGATAAGCCGCTATGGCTTGATTGGGCACGCTTTGGACATCTCTACAATTATCTCAATGAAGACGATGATGCGACCTCCATCGGATTTTCTTATTTAGCAGAAGGGTATATGAATTTTGGCTATCCAGGACTGTATTGGACTGCGATCTTCTTCGGCATTTTCGTTGCCTTCTCAGAATACTTTTGCTCCATTCCCTTTGGTTGGGCAAACGCGACTTGCTTCGTCTGCGCGTCCTATACTTTATTAAATTGGGGAGCGGATTTCAGCTCCATGATTACGACAAGTGTCTTAGGATTTCTCTTGATGTTTTCCATGCGATTTTTCTTTCCACAACAAGTGCACAAAAATTCGAATACTTAGCGCGAATCTAGGAATAAGCCTCCCCCCTGTGGTAACGCGATGCGAGTCGTTCGTTATGCGTCATAGCAAGACTAACCCGACAATCGTGAAATTTTCCTAACAAATCGAATCCAGGATGCCGTTAAGTAATTTGGGTACCAAAAGACTCATTACATTTCCTTGGTAACCCATACAAAGAATGTTTCAAAATCCTACAAACGAATTTCAGATAATACTTAAAGCGTTAAGCTATCTAAAGACGCATTGGTGGCTTTTTGCGCTAGAAGTCGCACTTATTTACGGCGTATCGCTAGTTAAATTCTATCGTACCGATCCCGTATACGAGTCGACCGCAACACTTCTTATTGATTCTTCCCGTCGTCAACTCTATCAATCCGTGATGATGCCGGGAGTTTCCAATTTGAGTAATGCTCGAAAACAAAACATGGCATTTCTTCTCTCTAGCCAGGAAGCCATGGAACGATTTCGCAATCAGTTCACCGATTTTTATAACAATGAAGGTCGTCCCGTGTATTTACGACCATTCTTTCCAGGGGGGGTTGCGTACCCTCTTGAGGCCTTCCGTAACTGGATCTCTCTATCCTGGGATAGAAATAGCGACATCTACAATGTCAGATGCACCGCTATCACCCAAGACGCCGCCTATTCCATCTGCCTTACCTACATGAACACGATTCAGGCCTACTACCCTGAAGTTGGACAGCGCGACGTCATGATGAAACGGGATTTTTTGAGCCGTCAAATCTCAAGTCTGACCCGACAGTTAGCGGAAAGAGAATATAATCTCGCTGATTTTCAGAAGAAGAATGAAGATTTTATTAACTTCATCATGCTCAATATTGAGGGAAAAGGTTTACAAAGACTTCGGGGACAAGCTTTGGATCTCAGACAACAGTTGGCGACTAATCGGGCACTCAAGCACCTCATCATGAATGTTCCGAAAGCAAAACGTGGCGAGCACACCGCCGAGGACGCTTCTATTGCCGCTTTGACGGCTCGTCTGTCTGAATTGCAATACCAACTGACGCTTCAAAAACAGTCCCCTTCCCCAGACAAAGAGGCCAGGGTCAATGATATCAATACAGAGATAAATCGCGTAGAAGGAGCTCTGGGGCAACTTAACGATCAAGAAGAACTCGCTTTCTTAAAGAACCCAATCGAATCAACCGAAGTAAGGCACCGGATCTCCCAATTGGAGTTAGAGTTTAGAACCGATGAAATCAAGTTGCACGATGCGGAACGCGAGATTACCGATATTCAGCTTAAAGAGAAGAAGTATCAGCAGCAGCGTTTAGAATACGACCGGTTACAAGCTGAATTGATTCACAAAAGAAAGCTACTCGCTAACCTCTTCCAGAAGGAACAGGAGACGGAGCTTGAATTATCGGCGGGAAATGCTGAAATCTTCCGCCTACAGGAGCCTAGCCGAAGAGGAAATCGCATTGAGCCCCAACTTTCCAAATATCTTTACGCCTCTTTATCTTTAAGTATCTTTGCGATCGTCGCCTCCACCATTTTGCTCATTGCCCTTGTCCCCCGACTTGATAGTGAAGCCGAAGTCCACCGGCTCAATCTGCCCGTCCTGGGAAAGATTCCGTTGATGCGTCGGTTATCCTCCACTTTCGATGAGTTACCCAGTTTCGGAATGGAATATCTTAAGATCATGAACTACCGTATCTTAAGAGAGACCAAGGACATGAAGTGTCCCATCGTCGTCATTAGCTCACCCCACTCTCGCGAAGGTAAGAGCACTGTAGCTAGTTATCTTGCGATGTCCTCGCAGAGCCCCAACCGAAAGACGCTTCTTATCGATGGCGACTTAATTACAGCGCATCCCAATAAATTTTATGGCTTCCAAGAAGATCATACTCAGGGAGCTAAATCGATTTTGGAGAACGCTGAAGGCATTCATAGCGCTTCGATTATCGTTAAGACCGTTCACGAAGGTATCTCTTTCATGCCTCGCGGAGGTCGCATAGAACCCGTAGCCATGCCTAATTATTTGAAACCGATGGAGCAATACTTAGATAGATTACGTCGTGAGTACGACATTATTTTCATCGATACGCCTCCTCTGTTTGCCTCAAACCTTGCCCACCAATGGGCGGGATTGGCAGATCTTATTGTCTTGGTGGCTCGTATCTACCTCACCCGCCCCAAAGACATCGTGGAAGCGATTCAAACTTGCAAAGTCTTCTCCAAGGCTCCGGTGGGAGTCGCACTCAACTGTCTCCCGCTCTCTTCGCAACAACGTCGCGCGTCGAACTACTACTTCTCTCGCGGTAAACGACCGACGAAACTCGCCGCATAATAGTCCCTTTTGACGCAGGGCCACTTCCTCTTTCACATGTTACAATTTTTACTATGGCCCACAAATCTAGCTCCGATTTTGCCATCCAGGCCGAAGGCTTGTTTTTTTATTACATTACTCAGGAACGGAAAAAAGTTGCGGGAATTCCATTTAAGCGACTCATTTCTCACCGTCACGTGGCTTTGGATCATCTGAGTCTCGACATTCGCGCCGGCCGAATTACCGCTTTAATGGGCAAAAACGGTTCGGGAAAGACTACTTTCATCAAGATAGCTACGGGCGCTCGCTTGCCTCACGAGGGGAAAGTGCGAGTCTTCGGAGTGGCTCCTGACAAAGTAAAAAGTCGCGTGGGACTCTGTTTGGGAGCTAGCCTCGTCTACCATCGTCTTACGGCTCGCGAAAACTTGGAATATTTTGGACAGCTCTATCGTGTTGCGCGTCTCGATCGCCGAATCGACGAATTGGCTCACCTACTTCGCTTGGAAGATTCTATAGATGCTCTGGTCGAAACCTACTCATTTGGGATGAAAGCGAAACTAGCGCTTGCGCGTGCGATGATTCACTCCCCTGACCTGCTCATTTTGGATGAGCCGACTTTGGGAATCGATTACCAGTTAGCGGTAGAACTGCGTAGTGTCGTGCGAAGTCTAAAGTGTACGGTTCTTCTTACGACTCACTACATGGAAGAAGCAGATGCTCTGGCCGATGATCTAGTCCTTATCGATGGAGGTCGGATTCTTGCTAGCGGCGAAAAGAACCAGGTACTCGCTCAATATGGAGCGACGAACGTAGCGGGCGCCTTTGTAAATTCTCTGGAAGGACCACCTCGTCTTAGGAGTGCTTCATGAATTCCCTTGAACGTATTATGGCGGTTGCTCGCAAGGAGTGGCGGCTCAATTTGCGCTTTCCCGCGGAGTACTTGCTACAAAATGCGGTGAGCCCGCTAAAATCAGCAGTTCTGATGTTCTTTCTTTATCGGGGACTGCTCACCAAGGGTAGCCAATTAGGAATGTTGCGTCAGGATAATTATCAGATCTTCGTATTGGTCGGAACGACTTGCCACAGCCTTTTTCTCACTTCGATCTCTACTTTCCGATTCAAAATGGTCTCGGAGAAATATTGGTCTACTATCATCGCTACTCTCGTCTCTCCGGCTTCCATGCTGGAAGTCATTGCGGGGTTCATCATTGGATCCATTGGGCTTCATATCTGCATGGCGGGAATTATCCTAGGCGTGACTGCGGTGATGTTTCACACCCCCCTCCATCTGTTTTTGACTTCCTTTGTTCTTCTTCTTTTTCTCTGTCTAATGGGGTTTGGGATCGGTCTTATCGGGACTACCATGAGCTTAGTTTTTGAAGGGTATTCGTTTGTCTTTGATTATGCGAGCCAAGCCCTGGTATTCGCGAGCTGCTTTTATTACCCCATCGAAACGGTTCCGGCCTTTGCCCACCCCTTTATTCGCGCCCTTCCGACCTATCAAGCGGCCCAATTGGTTCAGCAGCTATACTTAGTCGGCTTTCATTTTCACTTTTGGGCCTCTGTGGCTTATGTCATGATTAATAGCGCGCTGTTGCTTTGTATTCCGGCGCTCTTTCTCGATTTTTCCATTAAGAAATATGGCCTCGTTGGTTATTAAGGACGCTATCGCAGTTCGTTACTTGCTTTGGAGATCGAAAATGAAAAAGATCCTGGTGATGGTAGCTTTACTGTTGATGGGGGCCTCAAATAAAGGGGCAGCCGAAGCTCCCGCCGGTGCGGGGCAACCGCAGGCACAAGCGGGGGTTGCGGCCCGAACGCTAACGGTTCTGGCCACTACAGACACCTCCTCTTTTAGCCTGGGACCCCAAATTCAAACGGGCCTCACTGCCCTTTTTGTCCAAGCACAAAACTTCAGTGTCCAGCCGGCCAACTTTGCCCTGGCAAGTTTTTCGGAAGCCGATGTTGCGGCGGGATTTAAGCAAACCCAGACCGATTTGATGGCGTTTGGTTACCTTGAAACTGAAAGGCTTTCTCTGTTTCTATTCGATTCTAGACATCCCAAAGAATTTATCGTCGTATCCCAACCCCTTGTCGATCCCATGTTGGGAAATCAGGTAACTCCACAAGTAGTGGAATACAAACTTCGGCTCAATTTTAATCAACTCTTAACTCAACTCTACGCATCACAATTTCAACCGCTTCCCGGTGCTGCGACCGATGCTTCCTCCAACGTCGCTATGAATAGTGATGATCCGAAAGTCCGAGCCGAGCAATCTAGACGACTTTTTGCGGAGCTTCAATCCTTAGAGACCAGCAAATACTACCTGGGAGCCAGTATTGGTATGGCCCGCTATGCAGGGGGCGGTCTCTCCGATAGTACGGTCAATTTTGGGGCTTGGGCGGGAATGCGCGCTATGGAGCGGACCCGCTTCGAATTAGGGGCCGATTTCTTCGCCTATGCTCTGCTCCACATAGATGCTCGGTATCAAATGCCCATAGCGGAGAAATTGGTTACGATGAACCTAACCCTAAGTCTCGGACGTGTCCTGGGAGGCATTGCCACCGCCCAATTTGCGCAAGAAGCGTCACTAAAATCCGGCGCCATCGTCTTTGGTCCCGGGATCAGCTTCGATATTCCCCTGCTTGGAGCTCAAGTTAGGGGTGATGTAAGGTTGTATTTCGGAGGCGGTTCGATTTTAGTAGGGTCATATGGCATTTCCTATTCGATATAGGTCGTTCTTTCGAAGGACAATGTGGCTCTCTCTGGCCCTTCTTCCGTTCTCGATCCTATCAGCGAGTCCTTCTGCTGAAATGCTTCAAAAGATAACCGATGCCGCCCGAAGGGCATCTTTGGACCCCAAACTCGTTCAGGCCGTCGTCAAAGTGGAATCAAACTTCCAGGCCAAAGCCACCTCCCGCAAAGGGGCGATGGGCCTAATGCAAGTGATGTCCCGTACCGCTCGAGAGTGTCAGATACAAGATCCCTACCATGCAATGAATAATTTAATGGGGGCTTGCGATTGCCTGCGAAAGCTTATCAATCGCTATCAGGGCGACCTCTCCTTGGCACTTGCGGCGTATAATGCAGGCCCTGGAAATGTCGACCGATACGGCGGAATACCCCCTTTTTCCGAGACGAAAAAGTACGTAAAAAAAGTTTTGGCTATCTATCGGGACCTCCAGGACAAGGGATAAGAGATTTAAAGTCCCTTCCCACATGAGGGCATGACCGTGGGTCTCGCTTTAAGGTTTCTTGTGTCACGACCTTTAGGGGGTCGTTTGAGGGTTAAAGGGAAATGCTAGTCGTATAATTATACTTCTGTAACATACCTTGCTAATAAAAAAGGAGGACTCCATCAGAGTTCTCCTTTCCCTTTTCTACTAAGCCGAAGTCTCAGCTACCAACTCCTCCGAGATGTGTAGCGCATGATAGGTCGGAGCGGGCGCATCCGCTTGTGGAAAAATCGTCCTTTGGCTAGCGGCACAATGGTGCTGAAGATCGGCAAAGATCGACTTGCGGATGGGGTAGTCAGCGTCATGTAAAATGACCTGTTTCGCTAGTCTCGTCTTGATATTAATGATGATGGGCGCTTTCAAGTTGGCCGTCATCTTCGTGGGATCGCTTGGAATGGTAACGATAGCAAAAACCTTCGCTGCCGAGAGGCTGGGCAACTCCAAAAGCTTGCGATCCTCGTCTTCTAATTCGATCTTATAATTTCTTTCAAAGATCTGCGGCTCGAGGAGCGGAAAGGCGACACTGGGCTTTTTTACGGCCTGTAGCCATAAAAACAGCGAGTCGTCTCCCCTTTCGACGATGACATACTGGTGAATTTTGGAAAACCCAAGCATCCCTTCGGGAAAAGTGACTATGTCATTAGTACCGACAGAGATACTTCCAAAACGGGTGGTCTCCACCATCATGGGCTCGTCTCCTAGTTTCTCTAAGAAGTAAGGCTGGTTACCCTTAGATGTTAACTGGGACGTAATAGCTTAGCAACTTTTTTTACCTGGTCTAGTTGGGATTCGGAGGCAGCTTTGTTCTGCTCTTGGATGGCGATATAGACTTCTTCGCGGTGGATTTTGGTATCGCGCGGCGCTTCAATTCCGAGTCGGACCTGCCGACCTTTGATCTGCACCACGACGATCTTAATATCGTCGTCAATTGTAATACTTTCGCCGAGTTTGCGGGTAAGCACTAGCATCAAGAGACTAATCGGTTTTAGGCCAAGGTTCTTAACAGAAAAATTCAAAGGAAGGGAAACAGGCGGATTTCAAACACTTAGTGGAGAAATTCAGTTCCTCATTAAAACAGACGCAATGAGTTACGTTTTAAAGAAATTATTGACGGGATCTTCAGAGAGAATCTTCTGGGTGGTTCCGATAGCAGCGCGCAAGACCGTCTGATCCCGAGTGAGATCGGTGAACGCCTTTATGGCGTCTACCTCTTCGATCTTAGCGATATCGTCGGTATCGTCGATCTTTTGCTCTTCGTGAGAATTTACGGCGTGCTCGATTTCCGACATTCTA
Source organism: uncultured delta proteobacterium (assembly GCA_963778115.1). Lineage (GTDB taxonomy): Bacteria > Bdellovibrionota > FAC87 > UBA2466 > UBA2466 > JBBQIT01. The sequence goes on along the minus strand of CAVZSV010000005.1, from coordinate 318,129 downwards.
GCTCCTACTTCGCTTCTGCCCAAAGAAAGCTGATCGCCGGCTCGCACTAAATCGCCTAAAGTGCTTCGAATCATCTCGGTATCGTTATGCTCTAAGCCATCCACTAAACGACCTAATACTTCCGGGACATCCACACCCGCGGTAATTCCCTTGCCCTGTATCACCTGCTGGGCCGAGAGATTGACGGGGATGACAAGCCCTTTGCCGACCTCAATCTGAAAGCTACCTGAGTCGCCCACATACTTGCCCGTCTCATCGAAGGCCGCTCTGTCGGTCTGATAGCCTCCCAGGACCGTCTTTCCCGCATAGCGGGTGTTTAACGTCCTAAGCGTGCTGTCAAAGAGGGTCTTTACCTCGGCGAGCAGGTGTTCCCGTGTCTGATTGCGGCCGCCTCCTTCATTGCCCGTGGTACTAGAAGCCGAAATGGCTAGTTCGTGCGCTCGTTGGACGTTTTCAATAACCTGGGTGAGCACATTTTCACTGACGGTCAGCATATGAGAAGCCAGGCCTGCATTCTTGGCAATGGTGTTTCTCTGGGAGAGATCATCTTTGATTGATTGGGCCCTAACCCAACCCGTCGGATTATCGGAGGGGCGATTGATCTCTTTCTGACTCGCTGCCTTTTCCGAGGAAGAGATTTCGCGATTGCGGGCTTCGGCCACGTGCGACTGGCTCGTGTTAAAAATTTGTTGTGTTGAAATTCGAGTCGTCATTTTGATCTTATTCGGACATTAACTACGCCTTTAAACTTAGGATCGTCTGTAACAACTCGTCGCCCATCTTCATCGTCTTAGCCGAAGCGTTAAATACCGCTTGATTCTGCATCATATGCAGGGCCTCTTCTTCCAATGAAACTCCCGATACCGACTGGCGATAGTTCTCCAATTGGCCCATGATTGCCTCTTGGTGGTCGAACATTTGCTTCTCTTCGGCGGTCTGGTTAGCAATCCCTCCCATCAAAGAGTTTAAAGATTCGTTAAGAGTAAAAGAACGATTCGATTCCTCATCGTTTAGCTTGGCTCCCGATGGCGGCAATAGAGCCTTATTCTGCAGATCCGCTATCTGAAGCGCTATCCGATTATCTCCCGCCGAATGGCTGTCCATGGCAGCCGCAATCGCTTGAGAGTTGTTTTTCACATCATCACTCACATCGATTTTTTCAGCAGCACCCGTGGGACCTTCAAACTCAGTAAATAGGGCCTTACCGCCACTGCCGTCGGCACCGTATCCGGTCTTGTGAACATCATTGACCGCTTTAGAAAACTCAAAAGCCGCTCGATCCAACTCCTGTTTTGTTTCGTTTACCACGTCGTCTCGAACTTCGATCATTCCCGCAATTTCGCCGTCTTTAAACGTTCCTGTCACTTTGTGAAGTCCAAAAGCATCCTTAACGAAAATATCTAAAGCGCCTGCCGCCTTTTTTCCATCAGCGGGAGTTCTCGCCACTACCAAATCATTCGCTTCTCCGGAATTCACCAGAGCCCCGATACCCGTGGCTCCAAAATTGACATGCCCCTGCTCATTGGTGATGACGGGATACCCTAATTTTTGAGATAAATCCCGAACTACGGCATCCCTGCGATCTAAGAGCTCATTGGGAGTCATTCCCTGCAATTCAAACCTTTCGATCTTCACGTTAAGGCTTGCTAGCTCCTTGGTCATAGAGTTTACCCCTTCCACCGTTTGCGTTAGCCTGGTGTCGAGGTCACTTTTTAGAGCGTCTAATTGGGTGGAAAGGCCGCGAAAGCCCTGAGCGGCAGATTTTGCAGCTGCGGCAACCGTCACACGTAAGGACGGCGTTTCGGGGTTGGCGGAGAGTTCTCGGTAGCTATTGAAGAATTTATTGGTGAGATCCCCAATTTCGAAGTCGCCTTTATGAAGCAGCGACTCGACGTGGGCTAACCCCTCGGAGCGGATCTTAGCGGTTCCATATTCTCTTAACTCGTCGGTCAATTGGCGATCGACAAAAGCATCGTGAACCCGGATTACGCGAGGCACGTTGACCCCGCCACCTAAAACCACCCCGTCAGTTACCGTCTGACTCCTAGATTCTACGACGGGGCGCTGGCGGGAGTAGCCCGGCGTATTGGCATTGGCGATGTTGTTAGAAGTCGTCTGCAGAGACTGGCGGCTTGCCTGCAATCCCTGATTTCCGATTTCGAATATATCACCAATTCCCACTCTAGTAGCTCCCTTCGACCACGTTGCCGTGGGGTTTGCGATCCACTCGGGTCCCTTTGTTGGAGTAAACGCTGTGTAGACCGAAAAGACGGGTCAGGTTTTCGGCAAGCATGTCCAGATTGCGAAGGCTATGTTTGAGAAACTCTTGATTGGATTCGCAGGTTCGCCGCAACCGCTCCCAAGCCTGTACCCACTCTTCTTGTTTCCGCGCCCATGTTCGATTATCCGCATCCGTCAACCAGGGTTCGGGATTTCCCTCTTGAAAATTTTCTGCAATAAAACGGCGAAGCTCTTCTCGCTTTTCAATAAGAAGTGCCAAGTACTCTTCTTTCCGGCGATTGGCCTCCAGAAGTTCTTCGGTCTTAAAGTGGATGAGAGCCGATCTTTCGGCGTCGAAACATTTATGCAGTTCATTGGCTAATTGAACGCACTCATCGCTTAATTGGAAAAGGTTTAAGATAGGATCGCTCATAGGTTGTCTTCCACGTGAGAGTTAACCAGAAGTGGTCGCCAGGAATTATCGAAAATTCGTCAATACCCTGACACACTTCAGGTGCTGAAAGGAATGTCCATTGTGCCAAAGACAAAAGACTGTGACTTGAGACTGCTTAAGTCAGAACTACAGGTTATTCTTTCCGAATGAACTTTGGAGATGTTCGTCCACGAGCTTATCGGCGATAGCGGCACTATCCACCTGATAGGAGCCTTCACCAATGCTCTTTTTAAGCGCGGCTATCTTATCTTTACGAACTTCGGGAGTAGCTCCCGCTATTTCAGCGGCTTTTTGCATAAGCCGGGCCTTTTCGGAAATCTCAACTTGAGAGCTAGAACCGATGGCGGCAGCGGAGGGCTTGCCTTGCGCTTCAGACGTAGGCTGATTCTTTTGAGCCGCTCCGGGACGTTCTATCGCCGTGTTCGCGTTGTGCGGGGCATTGGTATTGACCTTCATGGTCAACCTCCTAAAGAGTGTAGTGCCGTTGAGTGCCGAGAGCAAATGATGGGATGCGGCCGGTACTTTTCAAGTCTATCATTCTCCTCGGGTCTTGCGCAATAAACTGTCATAAATCAATCGCGACAGGCCCAACTGACCTGTGTCAGCTATCTTTTGGGAATATTCATAGTCCAACATGGATTGGTAGATCTTCTCACCCTGGCTTTCAGGTACTAGCCCCCCGTGAGTTACTGTCTTGCGCATCTCCCCGACGAGTTGATTTACAAAGAGTGATTCGAACTGCTTTGAAATTTTCATCAACTTTTCATTCACCCTCTCACCCTTTTGCTCTGGCTTTAGACTCTCTACCAAGTGCTTGGGAATAGTATTGATTTTCATAATCTCCTCAAAACTATTTGAGCTCCAATTCCGCCACTAAAGCGCCCGTCTCCTGAAGCGATTTGATCAAGAAGACCAAATCATCGGGCGACGCCCCGACTTCGTTTAAGCTTGTCACTACGTCAGCGATGCTGGTACCGCGCGTCGCAAATTCCACTTGCCGAGTTGGCTTGGTGGGAACCGGGGTTAGCTCGCCCTGCCCCGCTCTTACCGGGTCAGCATTAGGATTGTCGGCCGAGGGATTTCGAGCGTCGTCTTTGATGAGGATGCGTAAATTATTGTGGGCGATCGCGACAGGGTAGACATGAACATTCTCCCCCAGCACTACCGTTCCACTCTTGCGATTCACCACGACGACCGCACGCCGGTCCGGCTCAATATCGACGCTTTCAATCCGTGCTACGACATCTACCGGATTTTCATCCAGGCCGTAAGGAAGAATGACGTCAACCGTTCCCGGATCGGTTGCTGTGGCGTATTTGCCCCCCAACTCTTCGTTAATTTTCTGCGAAATTCGGGCAGCCGTCGTGAAGTCTGGTTGCGAGAGTTGATACTTAAGGCTTTTGATGTCGGCAAAATTGAAGCTGACGTCCCGTTCTAGAATGGCAGCTTGAGGAATAACCGTACTTAGCATCGACTGAAAAGCACTGGTACTTCTTTCCGCTCGGCGAGTCACTCCTAGCCGTCCCGCAGCAATCGCGTAGACCTTTCCATCAGCGCCTTTTAAAGGAGTCATCATCAAAGATCCGCCTTCTAGGGAGCTAGCGCTTCCAATCGACGATACAATGACATCTAATTTGGCACCAGCCCGGGTAAAGGGAGGTAGGATCGCGGTCACAATGACGGCCGCGGAATTTTTAGTTCCCAGTCTTTGTGTTTTCGGATCTACGCCCAGACCTCTAAGGGCGGTATCCAATGAAGTCTCCGTAAATTCACTCGCTCGATCTCCGGTACCAGGTAATCCCACTACCACTCCGTACCCCATCAACTGGTTGTCCTTCATTCCGCGAACCGTAGCTAAGTCCTTTAGACGAACACCGAAGCAAACCGAGCTCGCTATTAGCCCTAAAAGAAATATCTTTTTCATCGATTGTCCTCCGCGTCCTTGACCGCCACTTGGGGAGACGCAGGTGTTACGACTTTGTCGGTTGCTACGTCCTTCGCTTTCTCTTTGGACTTTTCGTCTGCTTTGTCGTCGCTTTTGTCTGGTGCTTTGTCGTTAGACTTGGACTTTCCACTCACCTCCGATTTAGCCAGGTGCGCGTCGGGGTCGGAAGTATCCGAGTCCACAAGGAACGAAAGCTCAAACAGACTATCGGTCGAAGCAGTATCATCAGGAGCAATGTCTTGCTCCCTCACCTTTCCCGACAGCCTGACCTCATAATATCGCCCCCCCACCGTAAGTCCCTGATGCCCTTCGACTGAATAAACTCCCCGTGACAGCACTTGCTTAATCCTTCCCACGATGTGACTATTTTCGCGATCGTAGCTAGTGACTTGAACAGCACTCTGGTGTTTTCTCTCCGCCACCGCGATGCGAAAGCCATCGGTGGGATTTAGAAGAATAAGATCGCCAATTTCCCGCGATTCTTTTCCCGAATAAAGGTCATTCCACTTTGAGCCTTCACTCCAGATGGAGCCAATATTCTGCGCCTTGGGAGGTTCCTGAGGAGGCAAGGGAACGGCCTTAACGGGTGCGGCGATCGCAATTTCTCGAGGATGAAACCATCCAGCACATCCCGAAAGACTCATGATTAGACATACGCCTAAGATAATGACTTGTATGAAATCCATCCTTACCTCGTTTCCGCCTCACCATTGCCGGCCACTCGCACGGACAAGATGCGGTGAGAGTCCAAGTTCTCTACTTGTATCCAATCATTGACCCGTCCGCTGCCCAAGGCTTTCACTCGGGCCGTCACCACCAATGCCCCTTTTCGAGTGATAAGATCGAGCTCTTGTCCTCTCTCCACCGCGGAGGGACTCTCTGTGTTGGCACCACTTAGGACCGCGCCGGGACGAACAAACCCTCGGGCCCGTAGACTCGTAACGCCTGAGTCAGCCAGAAAATAACCCACCTGCCCTAAAGGAGTTAGCTCGCGCCGCTCAAATCTGATTTGCGAATTGGAAATATTCTCTCCGTGACGAATCGCAACTTTAGCCACCGCAATTTTGGCAAAGGCTTTGATGACGGCAGTTCCGTAAATAGGCCTCGATCGGTTTGGGGTGGTGACCTCGATCGTGATGAGACCAAACGGAGGTCTAGGACTAAAATCGAGAAGCAGGGCATCTTTAGGAAGAGGCTCTTCAAAATGGACGCTTTGCACTTCAATCTCTATACCGGGAGCGAGATCTTTGGAAAGCCACCCCGAGATTTGAGCTCGAGCATCACCCCATTGAGCGTTAGCGTCGCCTTTTTGAACCGGACTTGCCGCAAGTGTTATCCCCAGCAAAACCCCTGGGATCAGAATGCCAATAACCTTAAGTCTTCTCATCGTACGTTCACCGTGTGTTGAAGAACTTGATCAACGGCTTGGACGACTTTTGAATTCATTTCGAAAGCCCGTTGAGCCGATATCATGTCGGTCATCTCTTTAACGACGTCGACATTGGATCCTTCCAAATGCCCTTGCATTACAGCTCCCACCGTTTCCTGATTAGGGATCGACAAATTCGGGCGTCCACTGGCTTCCGTCTCCACAAAGATATTTTTGCCCAGCGCTTTTAGACCGCCGTTATTAACAAAAGTGGCTAACTGAATCTGGCCAATCTGGACTCTATCCGCATCGGAAATGGCAACGGTAACCGTTCCATCTTCGGCGATTTCGATTTTCTTGGCATTGGGAGGAACGACAACCTCGGGCTGAATAGGATACCCTTCCAAAGTCTCGACCCGTCCTAGACTCGATCGATAAAAGGTTCCATCCCGTTTAAATCCGGTCTGGCCATTGGGGAGCTGAACGACAAAAAACCCTTCCCCCCGGACCATAAGGTCGAGATCTCGCCCCGTACTTTGGATCTGCCCCATTTCAAAGTTTCTCTGAGTGCCGGCCACCTTAACTCCCATTCCGCGTTGAATGCCTAAGGGAGATTGCGTAGTTGCTGAAGTGTTAGCACCCGGCTCTTGCAGCGTTTCGTAGAGTAGATCTTGAAACTCAGCACGCGTGCGTTTGTAGCCCGTCGTATTTACGTTGGCCAGATTGTTTGAAATGTTGTCGATCTGCGCCATTTGGGCTTCCATTCCCGACGAGGCGGCATTAAGCGCTGTAATCATAGACGAGTCTCCTTCAATTCAAGATCTCTTGGTGTTTCTTAGCGTTCTCGAGCAATATCGTTCACAGTGCGGCCATCCATCTCCTGATAAGTCTTGATAGCTTGCATGTGAGATTCATAGGCACGCGTGACGTCAATAAGCTTAGTCATTTCGGCAACCGGATTTACGTTACTGCCTTCTAGAAATCCTTGGTGCGCTTTGGTCTGAACAGGCCCATCGGCCAGATTCTCCTGTCTGGCATTTCGATAATAAGAGCTACCGACCTTTTCCAGCCATTGGCTCTCTTTAAATTCCTGAATAGAGAGCATCCCTACCCGCCTGCCGCCTTGGTAGATCTCTCCGTTCTCGTTGATCTGCACGGGGGCCTGTCCTAACTGAATAATTCTTTGTTCCGGAGGGGCAACGGGAGCCACGTCTTCAGTGTCAGGACCTGAACTTATCGTTCTTCCCGTGGTCGTCAAAACGACACTTCGATTCTCTTTGGGGCTCTCCATCGCGGAGCCAAGCACCGGAAATCCGTTCACCGTCACCAAACGGCCATCGGCTCCAATGCTAAAATTTCCTCCCCGAGTGTAACGAACGCCGGCGGGTGTCAGAACCTCAAAAAATCCGTTTCCTTCAAGCCCTACGTCCAGCGTTCGGTTGGTCTTTTCCAAGGGCCCTTGAGAAAAATTGGTATAAACGCTATCCATTTCGACGAAACTCTTATCACCAGAGGGACGCCCTTCGAGCATGGTCTCCGCCGTAATTTGGCGTTTCAATCCTTCAACACTATCGGGACGCCGTAACTCCGTGAGGTATTCATTGAACGTCCCCGCATCGCGCTTAAAACCCGGAGTATTTACGTTGGCTAAGTTATTGGAGAGCAGCTCCAATTCGTGCGACTTTGCAATTCCGCCCGAAAGTGCCGTGTAGATTCCTTTGTCCATTTTATGCTTTAGTTTGAAGGGGAGTTTTCCGAAGAGTAGATAGAGAGCCTCTCCCTATCTTCTTCCTTTAAAGTTTGCAAACTTGGTGCCATGGAAAACACGCAGGAATTTGATTGCCGCGCGTGTTTCTTGGGGAAAAGTTTTCCCTGAAGGGGAAAAGAGTTCCGTTTCTACTGCTGGTGTTTATTCGCAGTGGCTATGGATTTTAAGAATAGGCTTGAGATTCATCCTTAGGCACCTTGGGTAATGCGCCGTCCCTTCCCCTTCCCGCCAATTCGCGTTACGAAAATGGGGTGGGGTGTCTTTACATGGGGGGAGTTAATGGGACGGCTAGGAGTCTTGTTTTTCTGTGGTATAGCTGGCGTTATTACAACAGCCGCTCCGGCCGCCATCCCAATGGAATCACCTCAAGTGATCGAAGCTTACGGGGACTCGCTCACGAAAGCCTTTTTGTCCAATACTAGTCTCACCGAACCTCCAGCCATCGATGAGATAGGTTCGATTTACACCGACCTTATTAATTTCAAACTCCGCAACGATCGAAGCTATTTGGAAAGGCACGAGCCGGCTGCCCTTTCGTGGCCCGTACAACTGGCCCAAATGCTTTACCCCGGCGAACCCATTCCGGTTCGCAATGCCGCGGTCACCGGAGCGAGAACCGACTACCTCGAATATGAGGTGCAATCACTGGGAAGCGCTCAAAATGCGTTGTCGTTTATTTTCGTGGGGCACAACGATATGTGCGGCAATCCAGCCTCCTCCAGTCAGCTAGCCGCCCAATACCGTGGCTATCTGGATCGCGCCCTTTCAAAATGGGAGGCCACCCATAAGAACTCTCAACTTTTTCTGCTGCCTATCGGAGAGATCTTTCGAGTTTACGAAACGCTGCAGGGGGTGGTTTGGCAGAGATCCAGCGAGAGGACCTTTACCTGCGAAGACTCATGGCGAAAACTCTTTCCTTGGTGCCCAAGCTATTACCGCAAGTTCGCCGCCGGAACATTAAAAGCGGAGTTGGAGCCAAAGCTTGAAGCGATGGATGACGAACTGGAAGCCATCGCGGCATCCAAGGTGTCCTCCAAGGGAAACCGTTACCACTACCTAAAGGGAATTCAGAAAGCCGATTACGACGTTTCCGAGTTCGCCGTCGACTGTTTCCACCTCTCCGCACAAGGACAAAAAGCTCTGGCGCGCGCGGTATACCAAGGGATGTTCTTAGATTAGAGAAAAAAAAACGGCATCTTCGATTAAACGAAGATGCCGTTTTCGAATCGGCTTGAACCGAATCACAAAACTAATTCAAGTATTCTTTGAACGCTTTGCCGGGCCGGAATTTCGGTACGGTGCAAGCTGGAACCTTGATGGCCTCGCCTGTTTGTGGATTACGACCCATTCGTGCTTTGCGCTTCGAACGAGTGAAAGTGCCAAAACCGACGAGAGTCACATCTTCACCCTTTTTTACCGATTTTTTGATCGTTTCCAAGGTGCTATCGAGAATGCGTTCGCAATCCGCTTTGGTGATTTCCATTTCTGATGCCAGCTGCTCAACGAGTTGAGCTTTATTCATGTTGGTTTCCTCCCCGGTTTAATTGGATGCGTTAGTTGTTCCGATCGTATAAGTCTTTTGGCTGAATTTGAAACCTCGTTACGTTCAGAACCAGAGTCAGTGGCCGGGTCCGTAACAAAAAACAAAAAAAGCTATACGATCGGAGCACCTACAGCAATAAACACCGCTTTTAACAAACGGAAAAAACATGGTCAAACAAAAATTGTGGTATGGTACCGCAATGGGTTGGCAGTTTTCGGGGTTTCGCAAGTATTTTTTTTCTTTTTTCTCTCTGGCATTCCTCTTTTTCTGCCTGTCAAGTTGCCAACTCGGTCACTTGCACGATCTATCGACGAAAAAAACGAGTAGTATCCGTTGGCTTGTCGAAAACAAACCTGAAACGTTTGATTGGACACTGGCTTCCGATCGCGCCAGCTTGCAACATGCCTCTTTGGTGATGGAAGGGCTTGTCCGTCTCTCCAGTGATGATTCGGGAATTCAAGTTCACGAAGCTTTGGCCTCGCGTTGGTCGGCCGAGTCACCAACCTGTTTTGAATTCCGGTTGCGTCCCAACGTCCTTTGGTCGGATGGAACTCCGTTGCGATCGATTCATTTCTTACAGGCATGGAAGCGTCTTTTGCTCAACGCCGCAAAGAATCCATACGCTTCTCTGCTATTCCCCATCCGCAACGCTAAGTCCTTTGCCGAAGGGAAAGTCGCTTTCGAAGAGGTAGGAATTGAAGAGAAGGACGCTTTGACACTTCGCTTAACGCTAGAGGCCCCCATGCCAAACTTTCCGGCGGCCTTCGCCCATCCGGCCACGTGGCCAACACGCTTTCCCGATTTTCAAAAAGAGAATCCGGTGACCTTGGGGCCGTTGCGTTTGGATCATCAAACCGAAAACGAGTACTATTATTTGCCTAACTCGCTTTATCACGGAGGTCAGATCGCTTTGCACGGACTGCGTGTCCGAGTCGAGCCCAGAGCGTCAACTCGGGTCGACCTCTTTTTGGCTGGGGAGGCCGATCTGGTAGATGAGCTGCCCGACACGTATCGGACCGAACTACGCAACCACCCGCTTCTGTCCTCCGAACGCAAACTTTCCGTGGTCACCCTGCTCTTTAATGCGTCGCGACGTCCCTTTCAGAACATTGCTGCCCGCCAAGCTTTTATCCGATCGCTTCAGAAGGACGAGCTGCCCCGATTTATCGATCCGCTGGCCGAGATCGCGATGGGGTTGTTGCCCCTGACCTCTCCAGCGACGGCAAGTGAAAATTCGTACTCCCCCGAAGAGGCAAGGCAATTGCTTGAGCCCTTTGTCTATGAGCCAGGGGGAAGCAGGCCACCATCGGAAACCTCGTTGAAAGGAATTTCAAGAACGTCGTTGGGCTACGATCCCCAGGTCATCTCGCCGGCAGTGGCTAGCAATCTTCAGGCCCAGTGGGCAAAGAATTTGGGCATCATCGTCGATGTGGTGCCGACGGGCAAAGTTCCTTTAGAGAATTTACCGATCCAATTGGTCCTGGTGAAAGATGATCCTTTATCGCCCAGCCAGGGGCTATCGGTGTTGTCCGATAGCACGTTGCACGGGAGAGATCGGGCGTACGATCAAGCACTTCTTACGGCTTCTACTCAGACGGATATGACCCACTGGCAAGAGGGGCTTCGAACGGCCGAGGCCATCTTGGTACGGCAAGATGCGGTTGCCATTCCCCTATTTCTCCCCTCTAGGCCGTTACTCAAACAGGCCAATATTCATGGCCTTAAACAAAACCCTATTGAACTCTGGGATTTCCGCGATACAACTATCGATGGGTGATTGATAGGACTGCCTAGCAAGCCTATCAGAAATGTTTGATGAGACCTACGGGGGGTTTGCCGTCGGTCTTGGGTTGGGGACAAAAACTTGCCAGCATTATTGTCGTACGCCTCCCATTTCGGGAAGAAGTGCTTTGAAGCTGTTGTCACTCTATTCTTTGTAGCTCTGGTGACTTTCCTTATGGGCCATGCCATACCCGGCGGCCCTTTTGACGGCGAAAAGTATCAACCACCGCAGATCAAAAAACTCCAGGAAGCCAAATACGGACTAGATAGACCCTTGTGGAAACAGTTCGAAAACTACGTCGGGGGAATCGTCTTTCACGGGGATTTCGGCGTTAGCATGAAATACCTCGATCGGCCGGTGGGAGACATCCTGCTTGAGACACTTCCCTTATCGCTTTCCTTAGGAGGATTGGCTCTTCTTGCCGCCATCGTCATAGGCATTCCCATGGGACTTCTCTCCGCCCTTAAACCCAATTCGTGGTGGGATTCGGCCTCTCTTTTCATGGCCGTGGGAGGAGTCGCACTCCCTACTTTTCTCATTGGAGCGGTTTTGGTTTTAGTTTTCTGTCGGATGCTCAATTGGCTGCCGCCGGCACGTCTGGATACGCCGGCCGCTTATGTCTTGCCGGTAATTACCTTGGCGGCACGTCCCGCTTCCATCGTGGCGCGTCTCATCCGCTCATCTCTTATTGAACAATACCAAAACGATTATGTCAGAACGGCACGTGCGAAAGGGCTAAGTGAATGGCGAGTCGTTTTCTTTCACGCTTTGCGAAACAGCCTTCTACCATTGGTGACGGTCCTAGGCCCCATAGCGGCAAGTATCCTCACCGGCTCTTTTATCACCGAACATTTTTTTGCCATCTCAGGGATGGCTAAACACTTTATCGATGCGGTCAATGATAGAGACACTTTCCTGATGATGGGAGCAACGCTAATTTTCGCGGCGATCTTGGTGGCCATCAATTTATTCGTGGATCTCATCTATCCGATTTTGGATCCCAGAATGAAATCTTCGTAAAGCAAAGATTATGAAACCAGTCATTAGAACTCATTCTCAAAACCCTTGGATGCGGGCCTGGCGCCAACTTCTGCGTGACAAGAGATCCATGATGAGTCTGGTTCTGATTTCACTCATCTCTTTAGCCGCGATTCTGGCTCCTTTGATCTCCCCTTACGATCCCAACGGCCAGGACCCCGCGCATCTCGTCCGAAGCCCCTCTAGTGAATTTGTCTTCGGCACCGACTCCTTAGGGAGAGATCTTTTCAGCCGCGTTCTAGCGGGAAGCCGGGTTTCCATGTCCGTCGCCCTGGTGACCGCCCTTTCAGGACTGCTGCTTGGAAGTATTTACGGAGCCGTTTCTGGAATCTGTGGGGGCTGGGTGGATAAGTTCCTAATGAGAATTTTAGATCTTCTCTATACGATTCCGACCCTTCTTCTGATGATCTTTCTTAATGTCTTGGTGGGTCGTGGACTCGTGGGCATTTTGGTCGCCCTTAGTTTGGAAAGTCTATGTACTGTCGCCCGCCTAGTTCGTGGCCAAGTGATGCAACTGCTAAACGCCGAATACATTACCGCGGCCCGCGCTTTGGGGGCTTCCTCAGGGAGCTTATGGTTTAAGCATCTATTTCCGAACTTGATAGCCCCCTTACTCGTCGCCCTGACGTTTTTAATCCCTTCCAACATTATGTACGAAGCCTTTTTGAGCTTCGTGGGGTTGGGCGTTCAGCCTCCCCTGTCAAGTTGGGGGACGCTTTCGAATGAGGGGTGGCGAGGGCTAATGTCCCATCCTCATTTGATCCTCTTTCCGGGAGCCGCCATCTTCGTTACTATGTTGGCATTTAACTTTTTAGGAGATGGATTAAGTGATGCCCTTAATCCAAAAGGAGCAGCCGCATGAAATGCAATACCAAGAACATTATCCTTTCGGCGCTGATATTCGTCATGGCGAGTACCGCCTGCGTACGAAAGTCCAATACCCGAACTAACGTTCTGCGATTGCCGCTCGAAGGGGATCCGCCAACTCTCGATTGGACTCTGGCAAAAGATCACGTTTCTATTTCGGCTATCTACTTGCTCCAAGAAGGTTTGACCAAACAGGACTCCAAACTCAATATCGTTCCCGCCCTTGCCGAAAAATGGGACATCTCCCCGGACGGCATGACCTATACCTTTCACTTACGAGATGCCAAATGGAGCGACGGGGTTGCGGTCAAAGCCAAAGACTTTGTCTACGGGTGGAAGCGGCTCTTAGACCCCAAGCAGGCCGCGGAATACGCGTATTTTCTTTATGATGTCGTGGGAGCCAAGGAGTTTAATCAAGGAACCATCAAAGAATTTGATAAGGTCGCAATCCATGCTCTCGATGACAAGACCGTTGAAGTGAAACTTAAGTATCCGGCGAGTTACTTTCTCCATATCCCAGCCTTCACCGTGACACTCCCCCAGCGCGAGGATGTTATTTTAGCCAGTCCGACGCAATTCACGGAGCCGCCTCAACTAAGAAGTACGGGCCCTTATCGCTTAACCGAATGGAAGCACGAATCTCAACTAACTCTGGAACCCAATCCCTATTACTACGGTCCCAAACCTAGTATCGCCAAGGTCGTCTTCTACATCGTGAAAGAAGATTCGACGGCTCTTGCGATGTACGATCAGGGACAATTAGATGTTGCCCTTCGAATTCCCTCTTTAGATCTCGATCGCGTAAAAGCTTCTCCAGACTATATCAGTCAACCCATCTTGCGCGGCTACTATTACGGCTTCAACGTGGAGAAAAAACCTTTCGATAATGTGCTCGTTCGAAAAGCGTTTGCACATGCCATCAACCGCGCGGACGTCGTCAACGCTCTTCGCGGAGGAAAGCTCGCCACCAAGTCCTGGGTTCCCAAAGGCATGTTTGGCTATGAACCCGACGTAGGACTGGATTTCGACGCAAAGAAAGCAAAAGCATACTTGGCTCAGGCAGGCTACCCCGAGGGCAAGGGCTTTCCTCCCGTAACGCTAATGTACGACACTTTGGAGATGAATAAGCTGGTCGCTGAAAAACTCCAGTATGCTTGGAAATCGGTCCTGGGCATTAACAACATAGAGATCGTCCCCCAAGAGTGGAAAGTCTTCTTAGATACGTTAGATCACAATACGCCCCAGCTCTTTCGAATGGGATGGGGAGCCGACTATCCAGACCCTCATAATTTCTTAGATCTCTTTACCTCGACCAGCGGAAACAATAACACTCATTGGAAGAACAAGACCTATGACGGCCTCATCTTGGCGGGAGCTAAAAGCCAGACGACTCGCGAAAGACAGGCTATCTACAAAGAAGCTCAAAAGTTACTTCTTGAAGAAGACACGGCAATCATCCCGTTATTTCAAGAGACGGTGGAGATGGTAGTAAAACCCTACGTGAAAAATTTCTCCATCGACGCTTTGGAATATCCGAGGGCTCAGGAGGCTTCGATCCTCTTGGAAGATCCGAAGTAACCACAAGAAGGTACGGCCTACCTTCTTGTAGTCTAGTTGATGCAGAAGCCGGCGGGTAGAGATCCCGTTTCGAGGGCTTCTCCTTGTGGCTGCCATTGGAAATTTAAAGTGGGCTCACAGCCGCTACCGCTAGATCTGGCTTCTAGTTTTCCATCGAAGCGTCCTTCAGAGGAATCAAATTGATAGATCTGGTGACCTGCCGTTCGGGTGAAGTACCCCGAAATAGAAGCTTCGTTTTTTCCCTTAATGAAAAAACCGTTGAACCGGATCTTCTGCTCCAAACGTCCCTTCTGGAAATAGCCTCGGGGATTAACGTCATAATAGACATCCAAGTAGTAATTCCCCGCTCCAAAGGTCTCATGATAACGATAAGCCTTTAAAGTAGTCGCAGAAAAAGCGTAACAGAGGACCAACGTGGGAACCCAACTTTGCGTCAATTTTCCGAGGGTACTATCGCGATCCAGCTTCATGAAGTCTGAAAGTCCTTGTAAGTTCGTCGGGGCCGATGCCCGTTTAGGCGTGCCGAACATAGCAAATTAGGGGGGCATGAATCAATTCAATTTTGTAGGCGACAAATGCCTGTAAACATGGATAATAATCGCTATTTTCACTGGGGCGTCGTCAAGCGGTAAGACACTGGACTTTGAATCCAGGATTCGGAGGTTCGAATCCTCCCGCCCCAATACCTTTCGCCGAAGGCAAAAGGTGCTCAATAATCAATCTTAAGACTAGCCCCTACCCCACTCCACGACTACTCAATCTCTAAGCTTTCCCTCAATGACCGGGCAACGCCGCGAATCTGCGACTGCGTCACCCCCCCTTCCAACGCAAACACACGCGCGACTACGTAATCAGGAAGTCCCAACTCCTCAGGTTTTCCCTTGCTCCGACGCACCACAATCTCTCCTTCCCGTTCGATCTGCCCGGCTAGCCCCGCGGTAGTCCACCACTTCCCCTGGATAAGAATCCC
Organism: uncultured delta proteobacterium; assembly: GCA_963778115.1. Classification (GTDB taxonomy): domain Bacteria; phylum Bdellovibrionota; class FAC87; order UBA2466; family UBA2466; genus JBBQIT01. Next base: position 302,594 of record CAVZSV010000005.1, on the reverse strand, counting down.
TACCTTATCGTTTAACCGAAGAAGAAAAGGAGCAACTAGTTCGATGGGAATCACTTCAGCAGCCAGGGAGTCTTGAAGCGTTTCGTAAGCACTTTCGAATGCCGCCACCGCTTCTGCTTTGATCGACGCACTTCCCGGAGTACTGGCAAGATAGGTGGCCAAATCCGTTAGCGAGTCGAAGGGGATAAAACTTCGGGTCTCGATATTCGGATCAAGTGCACCCGCTTCTGGCCAGCGCCTTGATTGCGCTCCTCCTATAGAAGCATTCAGGTAGGAAAGATAAGCATGATCCGTCTTCAAATTATCAGCAACATGCTTCTGCCACCATTGCGCCACTACTTGCTTGTGCGAGAGAAGACGTAACTGGGCTTCCAGCCTTTCTAAGAAAGAGGCAGTTTGGAGTTGCGGCTGCCCCATCTGCTTTAGCCAAATTCCTAATCGTTCGCCAAACGATTCTCTGGGCCGCTGTGGATGGCCCACCACGGTTACCGAATGGGGGGCACCACGATAAGACTTGCTTAACTTTTCCTCTAGATGACGGAGCAATTGCCCCCTCTCGATCGGCGAATGGGGTTCGAGCGAAACAAGAAATTCGACCTGTTTCCCCTCATTCACAAGCTTGCCCATCAACTTAGCCTTGATGTTGGGCCCGCCGGTCTTATCGTCAAATTTCCACAAGCTCAATAACGTGCCTGATTGAAACAACACTCCGAAGGAACCCAACGGATCGGAACGCAGAACTCTGAAGGTATGAAGCACATTTTCCGTATAATGACGCCGTTCACTCGCCACAGATTGGCCGTACCTTAAGTTCGCAGCACGTGCTTCAGGCAATGATACCGGAGCTGCTGCGATAAGCGAGTGCACGGCCGCCACAATCGCCCCTTCCGCATCGAGAAGATCAACAGTGAAAGAAACCGTTTGCCCTTGAGAGATTAGTTCGACTTTGCGTACGTCGTTGTCCCTCGTGGGGAGGGAGTGGCTCGTGATATCGGCCACTAGCGCCTCGGGCACTCGACGTTTACTGATGTATTGTGGAAGCCCGAAATCGTATCCTACCTGCAGCCCGCCCCAGCGCAGGGCTTTGACCACCCAGTTCGATTTCTTAGCGACGAGAACTTGGCATAGCGGCGCGGTCAGGTTAGCTGAGGTCGCGGCCGTCGCTGCAAGCATAGTGCTAGAAAGAAACATACCGCAACCGACGATAAAAAGGGCCAGTCTAAGGACCATTGAACCTCCGCATACTCCCTAAAGCAACGGGAGGAGGGTTATCACGGGGTTCGTTGGGGAACAATCGTTCTGTCCGTTAGGATATGGTTAGCAAAATATTATTAATGCGCGGGTAAATCGCTCCTGCTAGGGTGTCACCCCTCAAGAATAGGTGGAGAAAATGAAGCCCCCGTTCGCTGTATTAGTTGTATTAATGATTGGACTTTTTATTACCCCCTGCGTCTCGCAGGCCAGTACGGGTGAGGCGGAGCCCGGGGTTTTCACCTGCGGCTTGGCCGTCGTCGGCCAAACTATCACCGATCCTAGGATTGCAGATGGGCTTGGTCTTGCGGCAAATTCGAAAATGATCTACCTCGGGGAGGGGGGCGAAGCCAATGTCTTTAAAGTCATCTTTGCCGACGGCAGTAACGAAGTGCGTAAGTATCTTGCGGAAGGCGCAAAGCTACCCCTCTTTGAAATGAAGATGCTTAAAGCGTTGGAATTTCCGGGCCCTGACTCGTTCCATATTCCCTGGGTCGAAGAGGTCCCCAGTCGCCGAAACGTGCTGCGCATGCAAACCCTTGAGGGTGAGATCCTAAGCGATTTACTCTTTGAGTTAGGAAAATCAAATCCCCTCACCTCAAAGTTAATTACCCTATTTAACGACAGGCGAAATGCTCTTAAGCGACGTGCGATGGAAATATTTGGCGGTAGGATACAACGAGTCGGCTTTCGCTTGAACCGAGAACTGGGGCCCAGCTTACATGAGCTTACGCTCACTATCGATTTGCTACCGGAGCAAGCCCGGTTTCTTAATGACGATCAAGTCTTTCTTTCCGTAAAGCCCCATAACGTCATGGTGAATCTGTCGAATCACGAGATGAGCATTGTAGATTCCAACTAGTTCATCCCGTGGTAAATTAAACTATGCCATCCTTGACGCGGACAGGCCGCGGACTTTCCTTTCTGGTCCCCGTCGTCCTAATCCTGCTTGGAGTGATTTTCTATCAACACCTCTCGCTGCCGTTTTCAAATCCCCAGTTTATCGTAGGGCCGGCCATGCTTTCTCACTATCTTCCCGCCACGAACTGGTGGAGGTATTTGGCATTAGTGTTTTTCTGGGGAATAGCGGGACTTTTTTGCCAGCGGAGCTTTCCCGAAGTTAGTAATCCTGCGATAGCTGTCAAAAGTGGCGCGGTTTCACTTTTTTTCTTGCTGCTCCTGCTATGGGCTTTGACAGCGACCATCGCCACGGTATTTTTCGATTCTCCGCTTGGTCGCCTTGATCTTTTTCACGAAGGAGAACGCCTGGCAGGCGCCTATCAATGGAAAGCAACGCACCATTTGTGGAGCGGCATCTATTTTAGCCACGGCGTACTGCGAAGCGGTCTAGCGACCGCGCTTGCATGGGGCTCCCAACCATCCATTGGATGCGATAGACTTTTGCGCGCTATTTTTTGGGGGGCTATCCCCTGGTCCTTTACTCTGTTTCTCGCAGCGCTTTTTATTTTCGTCAGCAGCATCCGAGGTAACTTTAGTGCACTGCTCCTGGTGACTATCCTCTGGGCGATTCACTTAATCTGCGATAGACATTTTGAACTGCTCTACGATCGAGATGCTTTCTTTCTTATTGGTGCCTCTCTTTGGATCTTAGCCCTTACCGGGTCTCGTTTATGGGCGTGGTTAGCCGGGGTTTGGATCGTCATTACTTTTGCTTACGCCATCGATCGAGGGGCTTATCTTTTGGCGGCTTCCGTCTTGGGTATGGCAATGGGACGAGCAATCCCTATCCGCTACTGGATCTTAGGCCTTCTCTCGGCGGCCCTTACCGCTTTTTTAATAGTCGGAAGTAAAGAAGCAGCAGCTTTTCTGGAACAATTTCGCTTTCAAGTCCAATTCCGGGATGCTTTTTTCGGAGATAGATATCCCCCGTTTGCTATCTCGTCGTGGCGCTATGGCCTTCCTATCCTACTCATCGGGATTCAAAGTTTTAGTCTCGCTTCATTAGCTAAATCGTATTGGAAAACCCCTACTTCTTTGGTCTCTCTTCATCTGTTCTTTGTAGCGGCAAGCCTGTTTTATTTTAGAAGCGCTTTTGCCCAGCTCAATTTGAATCATATGAAGTATGCTTCGGCGTTCGCCTTTTTTGGAATTGGCTTTTTGGGTTGGAGAATCCTCGAGCAATATCCCTCATGGCGTCAGATCACGTTATCCTTTTTAGCCGGAGTCATCGTTGTCGTAGGCCTTTTCCAGGCCGGAAGCTATGCTCTTTTCGCTCCCGGGTTATTTTCCTCCCTGCGTTTATGGCACCAAGAACTCGGCTGGAATGACGCTCTTTTTCTTCAGGCCGACGAAAGCAGGGTCGTAGACGTGCTTTCCCCATTACTTGCTTCCCAGAGCTGTCTTTTTATTTTTGATGACGAGCCCGCGTGGTACTACCTGCTTCGAAAACCTTCCTGCACGAAGTATCTCATGACCTCCTTGGGTTCGACGAATTCGTCGCAAAAAGAGATCGTTGGTAATCTGGAAACTCAAAAACCTCTCTATATTATCTCTCATGCCCTAAGTTCTACTCCCGTGAATAGAGAGATTAATAACCGCATGCGTTTGCCCGTGGTTTGGTCGTATCTCACGGAGCACTATCGCCCCTGCCTAGCTCTGGGATCGCTCGAAGTGATGAAAAGAAGAGACTAAGACTCGTAAGTGAAATCTTTGATCACCTTCTCGTGCTTCGGAAATAGACTAATAAGTTCTTCGCGGTTGGCAAATTCACAGTCTTGGGGAAGATAAGCGGGCACCACGATCGTACATAATAGAGCCCACGTACCTCCTGAGACCAATTTGGTTCCTTGCCATCGATTGGCTGGGACTACGACTTGAGTCCGGTGGTTGGATTGCAGCTTGGTTCCCATTCGGTAGTGTTCAATTCCATGATGGGATAGTTGAATCTGCTCCACGGGATCCCCGGCGCAAAAGATAAAGATCTCTTCCGCGGTCTTCAGACGATGAAGGCTAGAAAAACTTTGGCGAGTCACTAGATAGTGGATCGCACTGGCGTGGGGTCTTTGATCGGAATGGAGAAATTCAGACTCGTAGAATCTTCTAAAATAACCGCCTTCCACGGGGAGAGGCTCCAGATTCAACTTCTTAATCACCTCTTCGTATTCCATACGGGATGCCTCCTTACAGGATCTCTTTAGCCAACCGGGCTTCGTAGACGGGATACCGACACCGTAGCCGCTGAATGGGGGCTTGAAAATGTACTTTCGCCGTGAGCAAGAGTAAATCCGCGTGACAACGATCCAACGCAAGGCATTGGCAAACGAGAAAGACCTCTTTTTCTCGGGCCATTTGGGAAAGCCTTTCCAAGTGAAGTCTCCCCTCGGCGGTGACTTCAAAGCGCGATTCGTAATTGACCGCTTCGAAAGCAAGATTATGGTCCCGACACTCTTTTTCTTTGGCCTTGAACTGGGTAAACAGAGTTCTCTGGGGAGCTAGAGCATGGATATTTTCCTCGATTTTCGCTTTAGCCAAAAACCTGGGATAGTACTGCATGACCACCACTCGATAGGCGTTCTTAAAAAGGCCGGATCGTTTCAGTTCGGCTACGGAAACCCTGTGCAACACAAGGAAAATTCTACCACATTTTTCTAAAAATCTGCGTCATGACAACTCCGCAGGGGACTTCTAGATTATGCCCATGGAAACCACAACGCTTTTTAAGAAACAGGCTAGCCAATACGCTAAATTCCGCCCCGGATATCCCGAAGAACTTTTCGCATTTGTGGCCTCCCATTCCCCCACGTTAGAAAGAGCGTGGGACTGCGCCACGGGGAGCGGACAAGCGGCTCAAACCCTTGCTCGATATTTTAATGAAGTGATTGCCACCGATATCAGTTCGGAGCAGATCTCTCACGCAACCAGCCTTCCCAACGTAAAATACCGAGTCGCCAGTGCCGAAAAATCAGGAATCGAATCTAAGAGTGTCGATGCGCTCATTGTAGCCACCGCTCTGCACTGGTTTGATCACGATTATTTTTTCCTCGAAGCCAAAAGAGTGCTCAAACCCAAAGGCGTCTTTGCCGCCTGGACCTATTGTGGGGGAGGAGTGACACCCGAGATTGATAGCATTTTGGGCCCTTTTGAACATGACGTTCTAAGAACCTATTGGTCGGATCGCATCCAACTTTCCAAGCCTGGGGGCTACTGACCCTTAATCTGCCGTTTCGCCTTATCGAAACCCCTAAGTTTGGGATTCAACTCAACTGGACGGTCGAGCAGATGATGGGCTTTATGCACAGTTGGTCGGCGGTACAGGCTTACAAGGATAAGAACAACTCCGATCCGTGTGAATGGGTGGCGGCACCCTTGCGCCGTGCTTGGGGCCAGGGCCAGCAGAAGGTAAAATGGGATCTTTCGTTGGTCGTGGGAATTAACGACCTCTAGACAAACCTTATTAGTGCTTAGTGCTGCCCCACGGCCGAGACAGGTGCTGCCATGGCGAGCTCCCATAAAGGGGGTAAAGGAACATCCCACAGTAGGTCCACAAGTCTGGGGTCGATCTGCTGATAGAACTGTTTGAAATTCGCTTTCATCGGGGAAAGTCGTCCGTCCAAATTCGACTCATCCAGCGTCAAGCCTTCTAAAAAGGCATCATAGGGAAAAGGCAGGTGATGTTTTAATTTGTTGTCGTAGAATTCGAGCTTCGTATGCCAGGTAGTTCGTAGACGAAAAAGTTCAGCGACTTCACCCCTCAGATCAGGGACATCGAAAAGCCTCTGTTTATAGGCCAGCCGGACGGACTGCAAAATTAATTTATTCCACGAATCAGAATAAAGTTCACTGATTTCATAGAAAAAAGCTCAGAGACGATCCCCACTACCGCGAGTTCCGGAGCTTCCGGAAACGGGCCCTTTTGCGGATTATTCCCTTCATAGAAAACGCTAAGCACTACCGTTGAAGGCCCCATCCCTTCTTGGGGTAAACGCGGGGCCGCGGATTCGGCACTGACCTGGGTCTTAAATCCATTAACCACCGCGCGGAAACTCGCGACCGATTCGCCTTGGCTTCGGCTAAGAGCGCGGTGATGTAAAAAACGCAATTGATCTCCGACAAGGGGATCTTTAAAAACCGGGTCAAAAGACCGCGCCGGAAAATCAAACTGACCATTACGATCGTAGATCTCTACAATCACTTCGGCGACATTAGCGTCTTGGCTAGAAAAGAGTTTAAACCGGCGGACGGGACAACCGTGCACACCCTTTTGCAGTTCGGGACAGGAGCCTTCCGTGATGACTCGGTAACCGCAATCGAGGGACGCCCAAGCCGAGGTAGGGACAAACGCCACTACCACGATCAGCATCGCGAGTTTCACCGTTAGCCGGCAGAGACAAAACTTCCCTGACCCAAAATTGTGCTTTCCCATCAGCCCCATAATCACCAGCGAGTTAATTGTTTAATTTTAACTGATGAGCGCACTACAACACGTTGCACTAGACTTGCCAAGCACGGCCTTTAGAGAAACAATTTAACTACTTAAATTTAATGGAAAAATAACATTTCCTAACTCTTACCGGAGCGTAGAGAACGGGCCCCCTGCTTTGATCTCATGGTATCTGCCGACGACGAGGCTCTACTTGCCGAACAACTTCTTCCCAAAATTCTGTAACGTCTCGTTCGCTTTTTTCTGAAGCTCCTGCTGCGCTTTGTTCTGAAGTCCTTTTCCAATATTGCCCAACGCCACTTTTCCCAAAGCCTCAGCCACCGCTGCGTAGTTTACTTGCGGGCTAAAGACAGTTCCTCCCACCTGAATCGGAAGTTTCACAGGGCCGTTTCCCTCGGCAAGAATGTGCTCCACTTTAACGCCTGCTTGGTCGACGGTGACGTCTTTCAACTTGCTTAAATTGTAGGTATCGGAAATTTCCCAGGTCGCTTTCAAGGAGTAGTCCTTGATTCCCACCATGGTATCGCCTTTCAGATCAAGTCCTCGGTTCGGTTCCGCTTTAGCGGTGAAATTGGGAGCATTAAATACGCCGTTAGCGATCGTAAAATCACTGGAGATGACCGAATACTTAGAGTCAATACTGGCAGGGGGCTTAACGGAACTCGACTTAAGAGCCGGCACTTTAGCGGCGACGGATGCCAAAATGCGGTTTGCTGCCTCCGTGACTATCTTTCCGATATCTATCGTGGCAAAAGTTGCATTTTGTACGCTTAGGTTTCCCTTAGCGTTTAGATTTCCTTTGGCGGCAGGAGGATTAAAGCTAGCCCCGGTGCCTTCAATCTTGAAACTGGCTTTACCCAAAAGAGTGTTTTTGAAAAGCTCAAGTTGCGACTCCACCGCTTGTTTCAACTCCATCCCCGCCACCGAAGCATTAAATTTGTACTGAGGGGTCCTAGGTCGCATTTGGACAGCACCGCTAGCAGTAACGACTCCGCTCCACACTCCCATGCGAAAACTTGCGATGCTGGCGGTAAGATCTCGAAAGGTCATTGTCCCCACCAGATTTGTCATTTTAACGCCGTCAATCTTTACGAAGTCTAGATTGCATCGAGCCGTTGCATTCGTCCCGGCTAGCATTGGGGTGGTGCGCACGGGATCTAACATTTTGTCGAAATCGGAAGCCGGTTGATTAGCCCCTCTCGCAGGAGCGGAAGCTGGCGCACTTGCGTTTGTGCCGGAACTACTGGGCGCTGGCAGTCGAATTAGCTGATCAAGATCCATTCCCGTAGAAGAGACTTGGATCTGTATCTGAGGCCTCACAAACGAAGAAACATTGCCTGCCAAGCGCAACTCGTTGCCAGGAGCCTTCATGGAAAACTCAAGGACGTCCACTTTGTCGGTGATGACGTGGATCCGTCCATTAAGTACCGGCTGTGCTTTTAGCTGGGGGGATTTTGCCGTTACGTTTTTCACCAACAGATTTGCGGTGTATCCCAACTTCTCGGTGGTGCCTGTGAGGGTAGCTTCTAAGGATGCCGAGCCTCCCAGTTCATACTCTTTCAATAGAGGAACCAATTCCGCCCAAGGCTTTAGAGGGATCTCGTTAGAGGTGAATTTGAAATTAAATTCCGGATCGGTATCCAATTTACTTACCGTTCCCGATCCGTCCAGTTCGGCAGCCGCGAAAGTGGCCGCCATTTTCTCTACCGTTAGCAACTGGGGGGTAGTCGATGCCGAAAGAGTGGCATTAGCCGCTTGCCCTTTCTTTTTTTCAAACGTGCCGGGCATTTGAATAACCAGATCGTCTAGATTTACGGTTGCTTTCAAAGTCGCGGTCGAAAAACTCCCTGCTTCGAATTTTGGCGAAGCATCTACATGCATCTTGGCGGGGCCTTTGACGATAAGAGTCTTTCCCAAAGTAGTATCCATCGTCGCCCACATGTCCATATCCATCGGATGGCTTAACGACAGGTCGTTTATCTTCAAATTAAAATCGTTTATTTTCGAAGTCAGACCACTCTTTTCGTCCTGGTAGGAAAACACCGCATCTTCCACATCGATGTCGATCTTCGACCGCACGGCAATTCCCGGCAATTTGGGGAGACCTTTGGAGGGTTCGGCCGGTGTCCCACGAGAAGCAGGTGTCCCAGGGACGGACTGCCCTTTAACGAGAGTCAGGACATTTAATTTTCCGGTTCGGTCTTTCCAAACCGATAGCTCGGGCTGCTTCATCAAAAAAGTCACGGCGGGTGATCCTAAGAGGATGGACCAAAAAGGGACGTGGAGAGAAACGTCCTGGGCGGCAACCACTTTACGGCCTTTCGCATCGGAAAGGGTGAACCCTCCGATCTTCACTTTCACCTGGCCCCATAGAGATAAAGAAAGAGGCCCCAGATCTAGCTTTCCATTGAGGTGTTCTTCCGCAGCCGCTACAATTTTAGGGCGGTAGTCATCTACGTTAACCACTAACGGAACTACCATTGCCGCTAGCACGAAAAGTCCCAACAAGACGCCCAATACGATCCCAGTAATCTTCAACGCTTTCACAGTGACTCCTTGGATTATTAAACGCACGTATAATACTGATGCCTGGGTTGTGATGTCAAAAACCGTTGTCCTTTGGTCCCAGGCGTTACGGCGAAAGAGAGCTCACGTATTGTCGTATAATTAAACTTCTGTAACATCGAGGACGGGTCTCATTGACGATTCGGTTGGAGGTTGAGAAGGTCCTGCTCATGACTAGTCCCCAAAAATCCCCCAAATGGACCAGACGATCAAAACTTCTTTTGGCGGTGGTGGCCCTTCTCATCGCCGTTTTACTTTGGGTCTTCTCCACCCGCCGAACACTACCCCCTCTCACCCAGGAGCGGCTCAAAGGGGCTGAAATGCTTTGGTCTCATCAGGGACCCAAACATTACTCCATGGAGGTAGATATTTCGGGCGTTCAACACGGCCACCATCATATCGAAGTCGATCAGGGAATCGTGGTCTCCATGACGACGGACGGCAATGAGGTTCCCAAGAGCGCTTGGGAATATTGGAATGTCGAGGGGATGTTTCGTTTCCTAGCCGAAGAGTTGGTGCAGGCATCGCACCCTCAGGGAGGCTTTGGAGGAGCCGATCCCGATAAGATCTATTTGAGTGCTAATTTTGATGAGACTTCAGGATTTCCGAAGGAATATCTTCGTCAAGTATTTGGAGCCCCGTCCACCATTCACTGGACCGTACGACTCCTTACCCCGACTCCCCGAATCAAGTGATTTAGTTCCCAGTATCGGCCGGGGTTGCCGCGGTGACATTGATATAAAAAGTCGCCGATGTGTTCACATCGTGATCGTAAGTCGGCATGGTCGCATAATTGTAAGTTCCGGCGATGACGCAATCGTAGGATCCACCGACGGGGATATTGGTCGGGCCATGGGGACAAGGATACGTGCCCGAGGTGTGCAGCCGGTGCGGCTGGCCTGAAGTCGCATCGTTATTGACGATATGAATGGTGTCTCCGACCTTAACGTTAATGGCTGTCGCTTGCGTATTCCATGGAGCGGTTCCTTGGCCGTTTGGAATGGTAAACGTAACCGTTTGCGGGCCAGCATTCGTACTCGAACTTCCAGATCCTGAAGTTCCAGAAGATCCGGAAGTTCCCGAAGTGCCCGATCCCGTACCGGACGTACCGCCCGAAGAAACGGTAGTTCCTCCGCTGTCACCCGTGGTATCTCCCCCTTGGGAAAGCCCACCGTTCGAACCCCCGGGGGTACTTGCCAAATTCACGTCCGACATCTTCACTCCACAACCGAAGATAAAGAGCGCCGAAATAAGATAGTAAAAATGGTTTCGCATTTGTATCCTCGAATTAGAGAAGTGAACCAAGATAGTAAAGTTATAGAGCAAGCCGCGTACCAATTCGCGGCATGACCAGTCCCGCAACCCAAATGCAAAACGGTTTCAGCCGATTAGCCAAAGAACTGCCCAACTTTTAGACAGGTGCTAACCTTTCCTCCGTTTGTCGAAGTTTTAGCTATTTTCCAGGGCCATGGGCTAGATCCTGAAACTAAAAGCGAAATTTCGTGTTCTAGGTTTAGACAAGTGGAATACAAGTGACACTCTATCTGCACCTTGGGGTCGCAAGACTGTGCTGGTGACGTCGGGCGTGCCGCCCGTTAAGGATTAACCCTTACTCTAGGCGCTATCCCAGCAGGACTTGAAGTTCTCTGTTCGGCAACCGCGATGGGAGTCAAAGTCGGCCCCGGGTAAGCGACGTCGTCGAAAGGAAATTCCCAGATGAAAATATCCCCCTTGTGGAGAGAAAGATGATGAGACGCCATTCGCCCGGGAACCGATCGGACGCGAGTTCCGTCCTCAGCATCGTAAACTACCTTACCGCCTAACGCCATTTGCAGTTCTTCCCCCAGACCGTGCCCGGTTCCCCGAAGGCGATTGGTATAACTAGAGCCTGCGATTACCAATCGGCCTTGTGGAGAACCCGATACCGCATCCACATCGTAGACCGGCTCTCGCCAGTCGAATTTCTTGGAGTGTAAGAGAAACCAGTCGGGGAGCTGGGTCAGATAAAGAAGCGTGTCGCGGAAAAAAGCCGGGCGGATTCCTGTCAATCGAGGTTCCCCGAGCCTCCCCACCGCTATCCCTTGGGATTTCAAGCTTTCCAAAATGGCTTGTGCCGCTACCGTGATTCCAAATGAACTCCAGTGGTAATCCCACGGGACGTAAAGAAAATGATTCGGATCGTTGGGATTATGGTGCCGGTATGTCGTAAAGAGATCGACAATATGTTTGGGATCGCTTTCGGTAAGCACCCTATATGCCTGGTAGGGACTCTCCATGGGGATTTCATTTACGTGCCGTGACTCTGCTTGCCACTCGTCGGATGGCGGAAGACGTTTATTAAATTCGTCCTCATAAAAAGCCATCTTGGGCGGGATAGGTAGCAACAAAGTCCTTACCCCAGCCTTGTCCAGATCGCGAAAAATGGTTTTCAACTCCTGGGCTAGTTTCTCTACTTTTGGCACTTGACTAGGAAAGTGGACAGCGACGTCTTCTCTCAAAAAGTATTTCTGAATCGGATTTGCATTTCCTTTAATGGCATAATCGTTGGTCTCGCCTCCCCAATAACGAAGAACGAATGCAATCCCAGCCAGAAACTCGGAACTGGAATCTAGTCTCTTCTGAGAGGATCGAAGGTGTGGAACTGAGAAGCAAACTCTTTTGCCGGCAATGCGAAGCTCCATTTGTCTGACCTCTATCCGATCCGAAAAACGAAATAACCCACCTCGCACGATAGGGTACGCATGATAACTCAGAACCGTGAGGATGGCGGTCCACAGAAGAATCGGAGTTTGCTTTCTTTTCATCATAAGCATCTAAAACTGAAAGTACAGAAATGGGATCGTTACCGCGCTTAGCGACAGGAGTATGGCGACGATCGCCCCGACCAGAGCCCACACCTGCTTTCTAACCGAAATCCCTTGTATCGTTTCCAGCGCCCTAAGATCGAGACCAGGTTCGATGGCGATAAGATAGCCCACTGCCATTAAACAAAGACTTGAAGCAAAGGGGGAGATTCGGAAAGCTTCGGGATTGAATTTAAAGATTTCCGTCGGAACGGCCATCACCTTCAGGATATGGATAGCTTCCGGCAAAGACTGCGCTTTAAAGAACACCCATCCCACAAGGACCAAGAGAAAGGTATAAAAGCGTCCGAGAGAACGAGGGATTTTTTCCTCCCAGCCAAACGCTCTTTCAAGGCACAACATAAGGCCGTGCCACGCGCCCCATACTACGTAGGTAAGACCAGCCCCATGCCAGATACCGCCGATTAACATCGTCGCAAAAAGATTGAGATAAGTTCTCAACTTTCCCTTTCTGTTTCCGCCCAAAGGAATGTAGAGATAATCGCGAAGCCAGCTTGAAAGCGTCATATGCCAACGCCGCCAAAAATCCGACACTGAAGTCGCCTGGTAGGGTTTGTTAAAATTACTCGGAAATTGAAATCCGAGCGCACGCCCCAATCCGATCGCCATAAGTGAGTATCCGGAAAAATCAAAATAGATCTGCATCGCGTAAGCAACGACTCCAACCCAAGCGGAAGCCCATTCGAGATTGGAGCCGCGCCCAAAAGCGTACGGGGTAAATTGATTGAAGCTATCGGCAAATCCGCACTTTAGAAACAGCCCTATCAAAAAGAGAAACAATCCGTTTTGGATCTCCATTCCCCGGTAATTCTCGAATTGCCCTTTCATCTGCTGGTAACGAACGATGGGGCCCGCGATAAAACGGGGGAACATTCCAATAAAAGCAAAAAACTCGAGAGGGCTTTGGGGCGGCTCGACCTCACGCCGATAAACATCAATGACAAAGCTTAGAGATTCAAACGTATAAAAAGAGATTCCGGGCGGCAAAATGAGCCAGCCGTTGGTTGACATGAAGTGGACGAAATTCCCTCCATGCCGACTTCCCAACACAACGGCTATCGCACTCCAGTACTTAAAGATACCGAGCAAAGTTAGGTTTTGGATGACCGACAGCGAGAGCCAAAGCTTTCGAAGTCTTGGGGCTACCGTACGAGATAAGAGCCTGGCCCATACAAAATCAAAACCGATGCAGATCAAAAACGGTATGAGCCACCAGGGATTTTTGCACCCGTAAAAAACTAGCGTAAGCGCAAAGACAAGCGCTCGGCTTAGGTTCGGGAATCGCCCCTTTGATGGGGTAACCATGCGCATCGCCAAAAGCGAAAAGGGTAGAAAATAAAACAGGAAAATGGAGTGGGTAAATGGCATCTATCCTTGATGGTTTAAAAAAGAAGACCTTTCAGTCACTTATCGGCATTTTTGCGGGCGATATTTATTGCGTTGTGTTATATCGTCGCTGACGTTGGGAAGGGCAGCCAACCCCTCAAAAACGTTGCTATACTTTGCTATATAATTGGAGTGACTTAGGGGACAAAAATCCCAACACTACGTTGGCGGATTTGCTTCAGAGGATAACGGTTTCATGCAGAAGATCATCATTAGAGCGCGCTACACGCCGTCCGATGCCCTTGTTCTGCTGCTGATCGGTACTATCATTTACGGCTTAGTCTGTTTTGGCCGAGAATGGGAAGCAAGTTTCCATCCCTCCACCACTATCGACCTCTCCTTGACCGCTCTTCCCTACTATACTTTGCTATCCGGAATTCGGGGAATGCTGGCTTACGTACTTTCGCTCATCTTCACTTTGGTCGTGGGTTTTTGGGCCGCCAAATCGCCCCGGGCGGAGCGGTTCATTATTCCGGCACTCGATATTCTGCAGAGCATTCCCGTGCTGGGTTTCTTACCGGGATTGGTACTGGCACTTATCGCCATCTTTCCTCACACCAACACCGGGCTAGAGCTTGCGTGCATTATCATGATCTTCACCGGTCAGGTCTGGAATATGACCTTTAGCTTCTACTCGTCGCTAAAATCGCTCCCCTCCGATTTTGACGAAGTCTCCCGTGTGGTGGGACTAAGCGCTTGGGAACGCCTCAAACACATAGAGCTTCCCTTTTCCGCGGTGAATCTGGTCTGGAATAGCCTTCTTTCGATGTCGGGCGGATGGTTTTTTCTCAGTGTTTGTGAAGCTTTTACTCTGGGGACCCAAGAATATCGGCTGCCGGGACTCGGCGCTTATATGGCGGTGGCTTCGGCGGCTGGGGACACCAAAGCGATCGTGGGCGGTATTATTGCGATGGCGGGACTTATTCTTATCTTGGATATTTTGGTGTGGAGGCCGCTATTGGCTTGGGCCCATCAGTTTCGGCTCGAAGAGGTCCCCGGCTTTGGAAATATCGAACCCTTCATCATGCAGCTCATTGGCCATTCCCGCATCGTCCACTGGATGACTTTGCTTTACCGTCGAAGATCTCAATTAAAGCGGGTCCGCCGATCGGGGGTCGACGTCGTACTGAGCCCGATTCAAACCAGTGTTAGCAAGGTGGTGAAACGAGCCTCTCCCGGACTCGTTCGCTTTGGAGGGATTTCGTTAATTCTGGCAGCGCTTGTGGTCTTCGGCATGGGCGGGATGAAGCTAGGAGAAATACTCTCGTTGGTGAGCTGGGAGAATTGGATTTCGCTTCTCCAAAAGACTTTCGTGACGGCGGTTCGGGTCGCGATTTGTCTCGTCATTAGTTCCCTCTGGGCGGTTCCGGTGGGAATATGGATCGGAACCTCGCACCAACGCATTAGCCGGGCGCAACCCATTATCCAGCTCTTAGCCTCTTTTCCGGCCCCCATGCTCTATCCGCTGGCTCTTGCTTTGATGTTCATGCTGCGAATGCCGTTCGGTTTTGCGGCAATGTTCCTCATGCTGCTCGGAGTCCAATGGTACGTTTTGTTTAACGTGCTTGCGGGGGCCATGCGAATTCCTAACGAATTAAAGTACGCGGCACTTTTGATGCAAGCTTCGAAATGGGACTTGTGGACTAAGCTTTACATTCCTAGTGTTTTCCCTCCTCTGGTCACCGGCTGGGTAACGGCGGCAGGGGGTGCTTGGAATGCCAGCATCGTCGCGGAATATCTCTCGTACCACGGAAAGGTCCTCACCACTCAGGGGCTGGGCTCTGCGATTAGCATTGCGGCGGCGACCGAAGATTTTCCGACGTTGGCGGCGGCACTCACGGTAATGGTAGCGGTGGTTATTTTGCTGAACCGCACTGTCTGGTCTAGGATTTATCACTTGGCCCAAACTCGTTTTCGTTTGGATTTGTAGAAGGGACAACTTATGTCTGATGTAAAAACTGGCCCTCTTATCGAGTTAAGAAACGTCAATAAGTCGTTCACTTTGGAATCGGGAACCGATCTCAAAGTCCTAGAAGGGGTCAACCTCACTGTTAACGACGACGAAGTCGTAGCCCTTTTGGGTCCCTCGGGTTCAGGGAAATCGACCTGTCTTCGTATCATGGCGGGGCTCATCGAAGCTTCGGGTGGCGAAGTTTTAAGCCGCGGAACCAAGCACGAAGGGATTAATCTCGACGTCGCTTTAGTGTTCCAGTCCTTTGCGCTTTTCCCGTGGGAAACCGTTTATGAAAATATAGCTTTGGCACTCAAGCCCCTTGGAATTTCAGCAACAGAAACCCGAACCCGGGTGAGAAAGGCCATCGATTTGGTCGGTCTTGAAGGTTTTGAAGAGGCCTACCCCCGGGAGCTCTCGGGAGGAATGAAACAGAGAGTGGGAATCGCGCGCGCCCTGGTCATGGATCGTCCGGTACTGGTCCTCGACGAGCCCTTCTCCGCTTTAGATGTACTGACGGCGGACACCCTGAGGACGGAAATCATTAAGATCTTTCTTTCAAAAAAGACCGCGACCCGCTCGCTCATCATTGTCACGCACAACATTCAAGAGGCGGTGTCTTTAGCAAAAAGAATTCTTCTAATGGGGGTCAACCCGGGCCATGTACGGGAAGAGATTCAAAACGAACTTAGCTATCCGCGAGACGACAAATCACCCGCTTTTGATCGCTTGGTCTCTCGTATCCATGCGCTTATCACAGAAACCATCATGCCCGACACGGCGGAACCGTTGCCTTCCGACAATAGTGCCCTTTCAAAAATCCACAAGGAGGCGCCCGTCCAAGTGCTTCCCAATGTGCAAGTCAATGAAGTGATAGGGCTGTTGGAAGGGTTGGCCTCGGAATCGGGTGCCGTGGATATCTTTGATCTCTCCACCACTATTGGAAAAGAGTTCGGCAGAACGCTTTATCTGGTCAAAGCAGCCGAACTCTTAGATCTGGTGGATACGCCAAAACAATCGGTTCTGCTTACCGATCGAGGAAAGCGCTTTGTAGAGGGAGACATCAACGTTAGAAAACGCATGCTCCACGAGTTGTTTGGCGAATTAACGGTCGTCCAAAGAGTCGCTTCCACCCTCCGCCAAAGCGATACGTTACGTTTACCCATTGATGTCATCATTGAAAAGCTGCAGGAGTGGCTGCCCAACGAAAATGCAGACGAGGTTGTTGAAGTTTTGGTCTCTTGGGGTCGTTTCGCCGAATACTTCGGATATAACGACGACACCAAAGAGCTTTACCTCGACGTAGGACAGGAAACGACATAGCCATGCCGTCCCGAATAAAAGATTCAGCACTCTCCCAGGACATTTCAGATGACGAACTTTCCTGGCTTGATTTTCTTTGCCCTGTCACTCACTCTTATTATCTGCAGACTGCAAAGAAGAACTTTCGCGGAAAGACGGTCGCTTGTTGGCAACACATCACCCTCTCCAGCATTCCGCTCTTTATGGGGTTAAAAAAAGCGGGCGCTGAAGTCTTTCTGGGCAATTGTAATACTCAAACTACCGATGACAGAGTGGCGGCGTATCTGGCTAAAAACGGCATTCACGTCTTTGCCAGAAGTGGGATGACGGAAGATGAGCACAAGCAGAGCTTTCGATCGGTCGGGGATTCTAGGGCCTGTTACTTAAGTGATATGGGAGGAGAACTTATCAATGCCTTTTCTAAAAAACAGATTCCTGTCAAAGGGGCGCTGGAAGCAACGACCAGCGGGCTTCATTTTTTAGATAATAAGGAGGTCTCTTTTCCTGTCTTCAATTGGAATGATATCGCGTTAAAGAATAACCTTCATAATCAAGTGCACGTCGGCGATAATCTATGGCCTAAGTTTAGTTTCGTTACCGGCATGAGCCTTCCTCTAAGAAGAATAGCCGTCATAGGGTTCGGCCCCGTGGGACGCGGAGTCGCTGAGCGAGCCAAAGCGTTTGGCGCCAAAGTACTTGTCATCGAAAAGGATCCCGTCCGAGAACTCGAGGCGGGCCATTTAGGCTTTGAAGTAGCTTCGGATGTCGGAGCTCTTCGAAGTTGCGAGATCGTAGTCACGGCCACCGGAGTTCCCTCGATACTTTCGCAAACCGCACTGAGGGATCTTAGAGACCATTGCGTCGTTTTAAATGTGGGCCACTTAAATAGCGAAATCGATGTAACGTGGCTCGACACGAACCCTTCAAAGGAGATTCGCACCAATATTACGCGGTACAAGTTAGGCACTAAGACCCTGTACCTTCTGGGACGCGGCTGTCCCCTCAATATCGCTCCCCATACCGGACCGCAGGGAGTTGACCTTTTTGATTTTTATAATGCGGTAATGCTAAGAGGAATTACTTGGATGATGGAAAGCGATCTGGGGAAATATAAGTCGGGACTTCAGATCTTTCCCAAGGAGATTGAAGAAGAGATTGCTAGCGAGATTTTGAGGTTGAGAGTTCTAACATGATGACGATCGCTGTTTGTTATTATGAGGAGCCACCGACGCGACAACCCCTAGATCGAGAGGGGCAACGCCCACGCGATGTCTTAGATCGTGACTCCTATTCCGTCACTCCAACCACCAGCCTCGGAAAATCAAAAACATCTTGCGAACGAAATTCGGAGAGTTGATTGGGTTGAGGATTTCTAAGAACCGGCAGGGAACACTCGTTGAACGAGAAATCCTTTTTGCATTGTAAAGTATCTCGAATGACACTGGGGAGAAGCTCTTTCTTGCGATCTTCGCCTTCGGTATGGGAAGCAAACGTAAATTCGTGTTCGGCACTGCTCTCTTCGGGAAAGAATTTAGCCAAAGAAGGTTTCGTGCATTGCCAGGACGAGCTCGCCAAAAAGAGATTTCTTCGATCATCCAATGACGGGATATCTTTGAGCAAGTGTGCCAGCACCGCTCCTCCCATCACATCGGCGAAGCGCTCCACGGGAGAAGAGCTATAGCCCTCGGTCTGGAGCAGCTTTTCAGAGGAGAACTCCCCCTCCATCTTTAATGCGGCTTTCTGCACCTTAATCTGCATGTTCTTAGCAAGCGCTATCGCTTGTTGAATGCGGTTAGCCGGGGATTTTCCTTCGTTGCATTGGTATTCCGCCGTAAAGAACATAAGGGCGGTCAAATCGTCATCTACCGGCTCCTCCCCTTTCGACCACAAGTAATAGGAGCAGGGATTTAAGTAATTGGGATTTTTATGAAGAGTTCCATTCATCAGAGGAATCCTGGGCTTTGTAATGCGAAGAAAGATTTCGGAATCGGCGAGATCAGCGATTCGGTTGGTGACGATTTGATCCGAATATCGGTTTAACGCTTCCTCCGTTAACACACTAGGGGTGGGCCGCGGCTTTAGGCACCTTTGAAACTCAGGCAATTGAGCGGAAAAATTTGAAAGTCCATTGAGACGATTGTCGAATTGATTTTTGAAATCGACCCAGTCATCGCACGAAAAGGACTCCGGCTCACAGACTTCGGCCCGAAGGCTGCTCAAGGCGGTGCCAAAATCCGAGTGTTTCTGATACAGGTAAAGCGAACGCTCAAAATCTAAAGCGTGAGACAACTCGTGGGCTAGAGTTTGATAGATATCTTCGCTATTAAAATCCCCGGCACACACCGTGATAACGTTCAAATAGGTATAGTAGTAAGCATTAATCTCTGTCTCCGAGCAATCTTCGTCCGCAATCTCAGGCATGGCTCCCGGCAAGACCAGACGTACCGACTGAATTCGATGCGTCCACTCGTCTTTTAGCGATTTAGGAATGTCCAGTTCCGCTAACGTTTGCAGATAATGGTAACGAAGCGCCTCAAAGCTGGCTTCGACTTTAAGCCAGTTAGGGTGATGCTTCCAAATGGCCAAATAGATTTCACTTTTGATTTGGCGTCGGACCCGCCTGCTTTCCGTTTTGAGCTCTAACGGGATCAAAGGCTCGGGCAGATTGTGAAACCCGGGAAACCGTTTGGACATGCGCTCCACGACGGTGGTTTCCAAAGAAGAATTCCACTCGGAAGTCAGTTCATCGGCTACGTGCAGATCGTTCATGCGATCGGCTAGCGACATCGAAGCGCGAGGCTTTCTGGCCAGATAGTCTGATAGTTTTTCGAAGTAACCTGTCGCCACCAAATTGGTTCGGAAATCTTGCGGAAGGTACCTGCGATTCTTAAGTGTTGTCCTAGCGTACTGATAATAGACGGCAGGAAAGTCGTTGGTGGTGTGGCCCTGAAGAATTTCGATGGAATGGGTTCCCGCTTGAATTCTTAAATTACCCATCGCCGAAGGAGAATACAACGTATCGCAATAGGCATCCACCATCCCCTTGCAGCCCGGGACCGAACTACTTCCGCCTACCGAAGAGTACTCACGCATATTCGTGTTCGTCTCGTTAAGGCTCTTGGCACACCCCTGCACCACCAGGACGGTGAAAAGTACCGTAAACGGCCAAAAACGACGATAACGCGGCATGTAAAAGGTTCTTTAATTGAGAAAGAAAGGCTCCCTTTCAGGGTAACATGTAAAAACTTCCGGAGGAAGTCACCCTGCCCTTAGCCACGCCCCGCCTGATTAACGGCCATTCATTTGACAGATCGGGTCAACCCTTGTTTTGTTAGATCTCAATGGGTTTGGGAAAAGGGGTGGGGGTTTGGTTCGATCCTATTTGGGCGTCTGGGGCGAAGCCCTATGTCTATGCGTAAGTCTATGTCTGTTCACTTCTTCAATTTGGGGAAATCAGCTACCGGCGACTAGCTCGAGAGTGATTTTTCCCAAGTTCTCCTTCGACGGCAAGGCGATGCAATGCCCTCAAAAGGACTATCCTGATATCGAAGACTCCATCAATGCCGCGTGTGAACAGGTTGATTTCGCCGTTCAGACTTTGGAAGCAAGATGGAATGCCTTCAAGGAAGATCGCAAATGGGACCTGCATGTAGCCGCCGTCCATGCGCGAGTGCAAAGAGATCCTCACGCCCGCAAGGAAGTGGTCCGTTACTTCTCCGATGTCGTTTTCGTAGGGAATAATCGAGCGTTTTATTTAGACAGTCTTAAGAAAGCTCAATCCGGTTGTCAGATTAATCGCGGAGTTAAGATATTGTGCGATACCACTTGTGGAAATGACGCCGGATTCGATAGCGAGGGCAATTACCACCCTGAAGTGGGCAATGGAAGACTCGCCTACACCATTTTCAGAGGTAAGAATTTTTATCTCTTTCAGACCTTGCATCCCATCCAGGAGATCTACCTCTGTAACAGTTTCTTTGGCGCCGATAATACGTCTTTTCCAAAAATACGCCAATTGGTCCATGAGTTTGGAAGAATGTACGGAGCCATTCAAGGAGAGACAGAACTCGATCGCACTAACATTTACGTCTGGGATGCCGTAGTCGCGGCACTGGCTAGCTTTTCCAAACCAGGCAGCCAGCCGCTGACAGAGGCCTTTACGGCACCCCAATAGAAAGTCCGCTAATCGACCGAAAGCCTATCGCGGTTGAGTCGGGTCAATCGGCAACTACTTTTAACTGAAGTCACCTCTCGGCCCAGCTTGGGATGTTCGTTGATCGTATCTTCTATTCTTTGGATCTCTAATTCGTCTTTGTCATTAAGGGTGAGCGTGTCTTTGGTATCCGCAATTATCCGCTCTTCGCCCGTGATGTTCCCCATATTAATTCGGGTATGCAGATAGACCTCGGTAATCCAGTGGACCAAACTCTTCTTATTCTTCTGATCAAGCCAATAGACTCCGGAATCGACTACCTCGCGGTGTTGCTGGGTGAGCACCGACCTCGTATTGACGCTTAAATTTTGAAGGAAAATGACTTCGCCGTAATCTTCGGGGTTTTGCCGTAGAAAAAATGCCTCGCAGCGCCCGGCTAATCGCCCGGCAATAATCCGGCCTTGAGTGACTCTAAGAATTTCCGTGCGTTGCCCGTCTTTTTCGTTATGACAAAGACCGCGCCACGTTCCGGTGAAATCGGGACATTCGTTAGGATTTATCTCTTCCCCAACCGCCCCTCTTCCCCATCCCAAACTCAGGGCCGAACAAAATACGTAGATAAAAAGAAAACCCATGCGATTCATATTACCCCCTTTCCCCTGTGGATAACGCGTCAGGTCAGCATTGAAAAGCCCAAACTACAAAAAGGTACGTCCCTTTCTGTAAAATACCAGAAGATAGGCCGTACCTTCTGGTATCAAGTAGAATAGTATTCATGAAATCGACCCAGTCGGTAATTTCCGTTCTCTTCTTTACGACTGCTATCGCGTTAGCGGGAGGCCGCCATGCCCCGTCCACCAATCCACCTCACAGGACGAGTGAAGGGCCTTCGTCTTTGGGTGAGGTCACTTTAGACCTTCCCTCAAGTCTCCATGGGGGTTCTTGCCACATTGAACACATCGTGAAAAGTACCAAAGGCGATATCGTAGCGTCCTTCAGCAACGGTCTCATCGCCCGATTCGACTCGACGACCGGAAAACTTCTGCAGCAGATAGAAGGATCGGTGGTGGATCAACCCGAAGGGAAAGAGACTCTTTCCGTGGAAAGTGTAGTGAGTCCCAACGGCCGCTTTGTCGCAGTGGGCGGGGGCTTTACAAGTCATACGCCCGGAAGTGCCGGACCAGCGGGAAAAAAGGATCCCTTTCTTGTATGGGATCTAGACTCCGCAAAACCTAGGGTCCGACTCTCAGATCAACTAATAGGTCTGAGTGGTTCGAGTTTTGATCCCAGTGGTAACTTTTTTGCTTCCGTTCACTCCGGCGTTACGATCTACGATCTACGAAGTGATCCTCCGAAATTTGTGGACTCCTCTAGGGATCGAGTGCTTCTGGTGGCCGATGATCATATGGTTCTTGGGGACCACAAGAAGCTTGCACGTCTGGACTTTTCGGGTAAGCAAACGCCGATGGCATTTGGAAAGCCGGATGAATTCGAGTTTCTTAAGTACCTGCCTGAGTCAAAGACCTATGTCTTTAAGAGTAGAAGTTCGCGAGGCTATCAGGAGCCCCCCATTCCGCCCCCCGGCATTTTATTTTTGAAAGCGGATGGAAGCCATTCCGGAGAGCCCTTTTTACTGGCTGATGCCGTTCCGGTGACGGACGCGGACGGTGACAAAAAATTGAGTTGGCTTGAGGATATCTCGGACAATTTCCTTATTGGAGGGAATCGTTCGCTGGGGATCGAGGGTGGTCTTTCCACGATCTATGATAGACGAACCGGTATTCCTATTCGTAGTTTCGAAAAATCTAACCTCAAAACGATTCCAGGATCGCCCTATCAGCTGCTTAGCGTCCCTTCACTCTCGGATGGCCAGTTTTTCTCAAAGGATGAGCCCTGTCCGACGGTCAAGCTCTTCGATCTCACCTTACGGCCTATTTCCGTCGAAGAAGCTAAAGAGGAGCTTTCGTCCCCTGACCCCCTTAAATCCTTTCGGGCTCGAGTCGCATTGCAGAATCATCGCGATGCCATCAAAGAATCGTTGCAAGCGTTTTCCCGAGGGTTTCTAAGAGATCTGCCTCCAACCGAAGAGATCAAAAAATATATCGTTGGGCTAGCGAGTGGAAAGTTTCAGGTGCGTGAGAAGATGACCGAAGACCTTATGAACATCGTGCGATTCCAGAAGAGCCCAGAGGAGTTCTTCACCGAGCTGAGAAAACTACAGGGATCCGATAAAGAGGTCATCGATAGAATCAATAAAATAGAAATGGTGATCCAAAACGAACCCCGTCGTTTTTATTCGCTAGCTGCCAATCTAGCAGTCCTTGCGAGAGAAAACCCAAGTCCCGAAGCGACAGCCTTTTTCAAATCCCCCTTAGGCGAACTCGCCGCCAAGATTCCCTGTTTTGGCTCCCGTCCAAGAGATTTATCTCGGTAACAGCTTCCTTGAAGAGGACAACATGGCCTTCCCCACAGTAAGGCAATCGGTTCACGAATTGGGCAGAAGTTACCTCTCAAAGTCTTGTTTGTGATCTATCCTGTGGAAGTCTGCCTCTTGCCTTCTTTATCTTTTGGTCGAGCAGTCCCAAAGTCAGGATCAAAGGAGGAAAGGGATGCCCCGGAGGATTGGATAGACAAGCGATCTGCGCGGCATGCCCGTAAATTCAATAACGCCGCACGAAACTCAAGATGCATCAAACATCGTTTCGCCATGTAAAGATATTGTCTTTTCAAATACCCCGTGCGGCCAATTGAGGTCTGCTGTAATCCATGCAGTCCCAGATCTATTCGGCTCGGGCCATTCATCCATGACGAAACTTCATGCGTCCGTACTAGACTTTCCCAGGCCATTTCCTTTTTTATCTTTTCCACCTGCTTAGATTTAATTCTTGCGTTGTTAGAATAGCTATAGTGATGTCTCCGATAGCGAAGCAGAGCATCGGGATGATTGGCCACCTCTCCCAGTTCCGATAGGCGAATAAAAAAGGCATGGTCCTCGAGGGTAAAATTGCGAGCTTCGATATAGCCACCGGCCATATCAAAGGCGACTCGGGAGAAAAGGGTCGAAGGATGCACCAAAGGCCACCCTCCGAATAAGAGCGATCGCCTAATCTCTCGGTGGTCTTGGGGCAATGAAAGTCCTTCGGTAACAAGGCCTGATTCGTTCAACAGCGTCACGTTCGAACCTAAGAGCACCAGATTTGGCCGACTCAATACGTACGCTCTTTGAACCTGAAACCGATGAGGCTCCGCGATGTCATCGGCATCCATTCGGGCGATCCACGTTCCGTTGCTTGCAAGTACGCCTTTATTTAAGCTTGCTCCCACCCCGAGATTCACGCTATTTCGCAATACCCTAATTCGATTATCGGCTTGTGCCCATCTATGCAAATTTGCGCTTGTCTCATCGGTGGAACCATCGTCGACGAGAATGAGCTCAAAAACGCTAAAAGACTGATTAAGAATACTTGCTATGGAGACGTCGAGAAAGGGACCCGCATTAAACACTGGCATAACGACTGATAGAGAAAAATTAGATGATGAAGTTTTCATTCTTAGCCGTAATTTCCTTTGGCTCATAACACGCAGCCGTCTATGCGGCGGATAATAGCTTAATTTTCTTGGTGCAAGCCGTCGCGATTAGTTCTGTTGCATGTTGGTAGACGGTTTCCACGGAAATGAGCTCCATACACCGTGTATTAAACTCACACGCGCCTTGTTTTACACAGGGGCCACACTCCACTTTAACGAACAGATTCCTGTTTTCGGGGTAACCGAAATTTCTGGGAGTCGCACGACCACCGAAAATGATGACCGAAGGCACATTGACTGCCCTAGCCGCGTGCATGAGAAAGCTATCCGGTCCGACAAAGGCCTCGCAATTGGCAAGAACGGCCACGGATTGGCGTGGCGATAGTTTTCCTGAAAGCCGTATAACGCCGTTAAGTATCGGCTCAAATTCGGATCCCAATTGAATGACGTTGTTGCTCTTTTGAATCATCTGAACGAATTTTTCCCAATAGGCCAACGGCCAATTCTTCACCGGCCTAAAACTTTCTACATTAATTGCGATGGTGGGAAGTCCATTATGGGGAATGAGTGTCGTAGCTGCTTCAATCTCTTCGCGATCCAGATGGATTTGCGGACGCTGCTCAAACGCTAATCCGTACCGATCGAACGGCTCCTTAATAGGCATATCTTCGGGCCGAAAAGGTAAAAACGAATACTTAAATTCCAGCGTCAGCAGTTTTGATAACCCACGCTGCCCCCGCGCATTGCCATTGAATGAATGAACCCACGGGCTTTTTCTAACAAGATCCTCGTCATTCGATACGAGATTAATTCTTGCTCCTGGATATTTCTTCTTAATACTCCGACAGAACATGTCCGCCAAAAGGGTATCTCCTAGAGCTCGAGAAGAGCCTAAATTATGGACATTAAGCACATTGACTTGCCATTGCTTTATACTTGCTAATCGCAATGCTAATGGCCTTAAAACAGAGACCGCAAACGCACGCCAACGCCTATAGGTAAAATCCCATCGCGAATGTTGAGCCTCTCTTTTTTTCGCTTCGGACTGGGCAATACCCCAGTCACATACTCTACATAAAATATCCTCACTAGGATCCTCAAGTCCCCTAAGTATTTTCTTATATTCCTGACTTTCGTACAGAGACGGGTAGTCCTGCTGCTTAAGATTTCCGAGTTTGTGTTTTAATCCATAGTCCATACAACAAAGAGTGACTTCTCCGTTAGGTAACAAAACGGTATAGCCCTTCGAACGTACACAAGTGATCGTTCCCGTATATCGTCCGACCGGCTTTAGAACCTTTTCGGGCACGAGATTCCCCCGTGTTGTGAGTGGCTTGTGTTCCGCTGATCCGACAATTGCCAGAGCCCTGGGATCCGGGACCGCAGAGAGGTGGACGAAATGAACATTGGGAATCGACTTTATCACGCTCTTTAGCAATTCATAATAGACGGGTCCTGTCTTTATCTTGTCCGCCCCGTCGGCCGCAGCCAGATGCACGACGAATTCCTGAAAAGCAATGTGTTGGACCAGGTTAAGATCACGCTCGGTCCATCCTACTAGGGTGGTATAGACCGAAATGGGATGTCCCTTTTCATGGGCATAGAGGAGCATGGAAGTGCAGTTTGGATTGAGCCAAGGCTCGGACATTCCCGAAAAATCGATAATGGTTGAAGCGGGTAGTTTATCCAAGCAAGATTTAAATGTATCCAATGACATCATACGTTCGCCCAGATGGGGACCGTAAGCGTGCGTGATTGACGATTGGGGGCAATGGTCGCAGAGATTACTACATCCTACATTCGTTGTTATTTCGATATGGTGCGGCTGTTGCTGTCCCTTTTTCATGTGCCCACAGCCTTCTTTTTCTTATCGGCTCGCTCTTGCAGGGCCAGTTCATACCCTTTCTTCCAGGAGTCGGTGGTTATCTGCTTCGCCCCGACATTGGAGTCTAAGCTAAGAGCGAAACGAAAATGTCCGCAATATCGGCAAAGGCTCTCTTTTTGACGGTCGAAAGAATAATCCGCCGCGGGGAGCGAATCCTTACCAACGTCATGGTGAAAGATTCGATCGATTCCCCCGGCAGGGCCGCATTGGTAATACTTTCCAAGGGGGCTTAAGCCAATGCCGTCTACCTCGGTTACCGAGCAACCATTCCTATAGTCCACTTGACGAAAGTGAGGGTCATCGCAGGGAGCATTGTTAAATTCCACGAACTCACTTTTGCTCCGTTCCAGACTGTTGCCATAGACACATTGAACATCTCCAGCGTATCTATTCACCAAATCATCTACCTTCTTGGCCTTCATGTTCGTTTTAAGAAAAATGATGACTCCCGGTAGATGAGCACGCTTATATTCGACTAGCAGATCGAAGATCTCTCCAATTTGGGGATGCAGCATCGGTTCCCCTCCCATCACTCTAATTTCTTTCCACTTTCGATCCGTATCGACGCTCTGGGTGATAAAGTCTCTAATAACTTCAAGGGGCATATAAAGGTCGGACTTCGCCTGGGTACTCGAGCGATTACAGTTAACACAACCGAAGTGACACGCATAAGTAATATCTAGCTCGATCGAATTTCCATTCGTCTTGAAATAAGCTCCAAAAATAGCCGTTGCCCACCGGGTGAATCTCAATTTCAGTAGTAAAAGATGTAACCGTTTTCTTATCTGGTTCATGCGGCACTTTCCTTTTTCTCGGGCAACAGAAACTCGCAGCCTTCCTGATTCAAAAGCAAGCGGAGGTCGCTTTCATTCCATTGCTGAGCGTAAAAATGGGGCGAGGTAAAATCGATGGGCCTCGATCTTCCATATCCGAAGGGAAGTGGAGTGAATGGAATCTTGAAAAACCGATTAGTGAAAAGAAGTTTATGAAATTTTAATTCGGGAAACAGTACCGAATCCCATTGAGGTATATCGGTATAGTACCGGATGAAGCGTGGAATCCAATCTCGATGAATAATGATTAGACTATTTTCGACTCTTAAGTGGGACTCGGAATAAACGCCGCACGATAGCCCGCGACCTTTCATGTTCGAGATTACGTGTTCCACCCATCCGCTTCCGGAAACCAAGCAATCTTGTTCGATAAATACAAAGTAATCCAAATCATTAATCCATGTGTAAAACGCTCCCGTCATTAGCGCTCTTGTCCAACCACAGACCTCAACCCCCTGACTCAGAGCATGACCAAAATTCGTTCTCATACGAATAAATTCGAGACGGGGATCTCGGGAAACTCGGGCTTCAAGGGGCTATCCGAATCGACAATCAATATCTTCTCGGGGCACGTATATTTATTGACGAAGTAATGCCACACAGAAAAAAATCTGACATCTCGCACGAAGTCCCATGAGTCGTTAAATTTCGTACCCGGATGATTTTGGAGAGGGCTCCACCACGACCCGGAACACACGGCATATTTCATCCGAATTTTCTCCCTTTGCCCCTGTTCCTCAACACGGAGCCTCAATGACTCATCGGCATATGCTAAAATTTTATGACTTAACCCCTGGAATTCCGGCACTAACTTTGATGGTCAAAATCCGATAGGCTTTTCGAGACCTTAAATGACACTCCGAAAATGACACTCCGATTAATGGTCCTTCTCATCCTGGCCACGGGTTTTCTTAGTGAGTTGTTTCAGGCGCTAAGCGTCACTTACTAAGGCTTCTCATTATTGATAATTGCGCCCAAAGACCTCTCTGGGGATGGTGGGCTCTGACAGAAAGGTACGGCCTACCTTTCTGTGGTTAGCGGGTGAAGTAGTCGGAGAAGCTTAGGACAAAGCCTATCCAGAGAGTGAAAAGAGAAGCTAAGAAAAACAGAAGTACCGTCTTAGAGCTTGATCTCAGGTGCATAAAAAACCAGAGCACCAGAAGGGCTTTGAGCACACTGATAAGCAAAGAGACGCCCACATGGATCGAAGGGGGCAGCCAGCGAGACAGGCTGTAAGTCGCTACCAGCAAAATCATTAAAGCAACGTAAGCTGCCCAGTAAGAAAAGAGCGACATCGGTTTGGAAGTCACTATGTAATCATCGACAGTCTTCATTGGCTTAATAGATAGAAAACTGGATACAAAAATATCCAGACCAGATCCACAAAATGCCAGTACAATCCCAGCATTTCGAGGGGTAGGTAGTTTTCGCCATTATATCTTCCCTTCCACGCTCCCGGAAGAAACCACGCCATGAGTCCCACACCTATCAGCACATGCAGCGCATGAAGCCCCGTCATCGTGAAATACATTCGAAAGAAGAGTTCGCCTACGTCGCTATCTTTACCTGAGTACCACCACCATTTTCCAGGAACCAGCCCATGAAGGTAGTCGTCATGCCATTCATGCGCTTTGATACAGCAAAAGACCAACGCAAGAGCGATGGTAACAGCCAAGTAAAACACCACCTGGTGGTTTTTCTTCTCGTGAGCGGCATGGACTCCTAAAGCCATGAAAAGACTACTCGTCAATAGAACGCCCGTGTTCACCGTCCCCCAAAACGCGTCTAAGTGACTGGAGTAAGCGGCAAAGACTTCGGGATATTGGTGGTGGTAGATCGCATAAGATAAAAACAGAACACCGAAGAACATGACCTCGGTGCCCAGAAAAAGCCACATCCCGCCAAGCCAGGTCTCTCGCTTTTGCTCGAAGTCGGCGAAGGGTTCGTGCACTACCGGAATCCCATGCGGATTAAACGACATGCGGCACCTCCCTTAGATCGTAGGCATAGGCCTCTTCTTTGACGACAGGGATCTGCTCGAAGTTTTCCGTCGTAGGAGGTGAAGCCGTCTGCCACTCAAGGCCGGTAGCATCCCAAGGATTGGACGTCGCCTTTTTGCCGTACTTGAGCGACCACAACAGATAGAACAGAGGACCAAGGTAACCCAGCGCCAAAATGGAGGCCCCCGCCGTAGAGAGCACATTAAGGACCTGAAACTCAGGCGGATAGGCGTGGTATCTTCGTGGCATCCCATTCATCCCCATAATAAATTGCGGGAAGAAGGTAAGGTTAAAGCCGATGAAAATAATCGTCGCAAAGAGTTTTGCCCATCGCTCGGGATACCGGCGGCCAAATATTTTGGGCCACCAAAAATGGATTCCCGCGAAATAGGCCATGATAGTACCCCCCACCATAATGTAGTGAAAGTGGGCTATCACAAAGTAAGTATCGTGCAAGTGAACGTCAGAAGCTAACGTCGCTAAGAAAATTCCAGTCAATCCCCCCAATGTGAATAATCCGATAAACCCCAAAGCGTAAAGCATGGGCGATTCGTAGGAAACCGAGCCCTTAAAAAGAGTGGCCGTCCAGTTAAAGACTTTAATCGCAGAGGGAACCGCAACGAACATGCTTAATGCTGAAAACACAAGTCCGGCGTAAGGCGATTGGCTTGAGACAAACATATGGTGTCCCCATACCAAAAAACCCAAGATCGCAATCGCCAGACTCGAGAACGCAATCATGGAATATCCAAACACCCGCTTTCTGGCGAAGCACGCAATCACTTCACTAATGATTCCCATCGCCGGCAAAATCATAATGTAAACCGCGGGATGCGAATAAAACCAGAACAGATGCTGAAACAGCACAGGATCTCCGCCACGAGTCGGATCAAAAATTCCTATGCCAAAGACTCTTTCCACCACCACAAGGGCTAAAGCGATAGCGACCACCGGCGTTCCTAATACGATGATAATGCTCGTCGCATAATGGGCCCATACGAAAAGCGGCAACCGCTTCCAGGTAAGGCCTGGAGCTCTAAGTTTGTGGATCGTGACGATGAAATTTAACCCCGTGAAGATCGAGGAGAATCCCACGATAAAGACACCTACGATGGTGAGCACCACGTTGGAATTAGAATACAGACTGCTGTACGGAGTATAAAAGGTCCAGCCCGTATCGACACCGCCTGAGACGATGGCCCACAAGATCAACGATCCCCCCACCATATAGAGATACCAGCTGGCCAAATTGATTCTAGGAAAGGCCAGATCTTTGGCGCCAATCATGAGCGGAATTAAAAAATTTCCGAGCGTACTAGGAATCGAAGGGACCAAAAACAGAAACACCATGACGATGCCGTGGGCGGAAAACAGCCGGTTATAGGTTTCCGACTTAAACATCTCACCGTGCGGATTCATCAGTTCGACACGAAACAGGGTCGCTGCAATGCCGCCTATCATGAAAAAGAAGGTGATGCTAATCAGATACAAAAGCGCAATTCGCTTATGGTCTTTAGTCAAAAGCCAGGACTTTACGGAATGGCCATTTTCCAGATAGTTCGGTTCCGCAACACTCATTTGGCACCCACCGATTTGAGATAAGAGACAATTTGAATCAGGTCCGCTTCAGTCACTCTACCTTGATACGACGGCATGACCGGCT
This sequence comes from uncultured delta proteobacterium, assembly GCA_963778115.1. Classification (GTDB taxonomy): domain Bacteria; phylum Bdellovibrionota; class FAC87; order UBA2466; family UBA2466; genus JBBQIT01. Next base: position 271,812 of record CAVZSV010000005.1, on the reverse strand, counting down.
GATAGCCTTGCACCACTTTAGCTTTGGGATCCAAAATCGATTCCCGGATATAGTTTTCGTCGGCCAATACCGACTTTCCATCAGAAAGAGCGACTCTCGATCCGTATAGTGCTTCAAGAAAAGGGGCCATCTGCGTTGAGTTTGGACGGTGGCAGGTGCGGCATCCTAATTGATCTAAAAGAGCCTCTCCCCCCTGGGCAATGGGATGAGCACCAGTCACCCCTTCCAACCACTTTTCAAAGCGACTGGGGGTCATGGCCACCACCTCTCCCACCATCGCTGAATGTTTGGTTCCGCAGTACTGAGAACAAAAAAGATGGTACGTACCCTCTTTTGTCGGCTCAAACCACAACGTCGTATAGCGCATCGGAAGAACGTCCTGTTTGGTACGAAAGGCCGGGACGAATAGATCATGAATCACATCTTCGCTCACCATAATAAGCCTGACTGGCTTACCTACCGGCACATGCAGCTCGTTAATCTCTAAGCGGCCGCCCGGATGCTGGAACTTCCACATCCACTGTTTTCCTAAGACATACACTTCGTAAGCGTCCTTGGGGCCGTTGGATTTCTCGGCCAAAAAGAGCTTGGCCCCCCACCAGAAGAAGGCTAGCGCAATCAAAAGCGGAATAACCGTCCAGCCGATCTCCAAAGGCATGTAGGTCTTGGTAATCGGAGGAACACCGGGGTTATTCTTTCGGCTGAATTTGCGAGAGAAATAGACAATGAAAAATGCAATCAAGACGACAAAAAATGCCGTGACGCCAATAAGAGAATATAAAATGAGGTCAACCTTTGGAGCAAAAGTCGATGCGGCTTCGGGAAGTAGGCTTAGTCGCTCGTTCATGCCTTATCTCCCCTACGCCGTCGTTCTTTCGTCAGTAGAAATCCAATTAATCCGATAAGCCCTATCACGGTTGCCGCGGCCGAAACTCTAAGAAGACGGATAACCATAAACCCGTAGGAACCCTGAAAGGGATCGTAGTGGTAGCAGAACATCAAAAACTTATCGACTGAAGTGCCCACCTTTCCTTCCGAAGCATCTAAAAGTGCAAAGCGCATGTCCTTGCCGGCGTATTCAATTCCAAAGAGATAACGCGAGATAGTCCCGTCCGGTGTCAGTACCGTAATCCCGGCCGGATGGGCAAACTGTTTGGACCTCTCGTCGTAAGAGTAACGAAAACCGACGCTCTTCGTGAGCTTAGCGATCGAAGCCTCGTCTGCGGTCAGAAAATGGATGCCCGAAGCTCCCGAGGTTCGGTGGTATTGTTGCAGATATTTCGTTCGCTTCTCGGCGGCAAGGGCCGGCCTTTCGTTGGGATCAATACTGACGACGGCCACCGAAAACTTTTTACCCGCGTCAAACGGAAGTTCTTGGAGTGCCTTAAAGAGTCCATCGAGGGTTAGCGTACAGAGGTTGGGACAGCCGTAATACACCAACGCCAAGACCACCGGACCTGAATGAAAAAGGTCGGAAAGCTCAATGTGCTTTCCCTCCTCGTTCACAAAGGGAAGGTGAAGATCGATCGACTGATCGATACGCTGATCGAAGCCAATTTTTTTTTCGATTTCGGGTAGAGTATTTAACGACCCACCCGCTTCGGCAAAGCACCGCAGCGAAAATATTCCCATCACCAGACACAGGGCTGTTTGCCAGAACGGACGCTTCATGGTGTATCCACTCCCCCCGCTCTTCCCTCGGATCGGGTGGGAAGTCCTCGCTTTAATAGCAAGGCTATCGCCTCGTCGACGGGAACTTTCGCAAGACCGTGCTCTTTGTCCGCCCAGCCGTAACTAGTAAGCCAAGCCTGTTCTTCCAATCGGAAGGTTTTAAGATCCTTCTTGGGTTCCGGCTGCAGCAACGGTTTGGAAAACTTATCCTCAACGAAATACATCGGATCGGTCGGACGGGCGACAGAGTTACTCACCTCGTGAAGGGATTTTCGATAGCGAAACAGTGGCTTTAGCCCCAGACAGAGGACAACGACAAAAGCGGCAAGTACGGCTGCACCCAAAAGGACCGGCTTTAAATTGATATCGCTTTGTTCGTATTCGGGCTTAGCATGTTCGTTTTTGTCGGACATTTTCTCCTCTACACGTCATAATGGGCAGTTTGCGCGTCGTGGCCTCTCGGCAGTGACGGCGTCGATTTCCAAAAGTACAAGAATCCCGCAAACCAAAGGGCTACCAGTCCCAAAGGCACCACGATATCCAGCCAATTTAGGGCAAACCCGTGAGGCGTCGCATTGGGAAGGACTAGCCATATTTCGTCTATCCAGCGCATCACTAAAAGGATGACGCAGACTTTAAGTAGCGCTCGGGTGTCTTTTTTGATTTTGCGAAAAAGCAAAAGAAGAAAGGGCAGCGCAAAGTTGATGAAGAGCAGTACCAAACCTACGTACTGCCATCCGCCATTAAAGCGAACGTTGTACCATACGATCTCTTGCGGCAACTGGCCGCTCCAGGTGATGAGAAGTTGCGAGAAAGACATGTAGGCCCACAACATGACACACATCAGAAGTAAATTGCCTAGGTCATTCCATTTCTGTGTTGCCGATTCAGGGACCAATGTCGTCGCATGGAAAAGAATGGCCATTAGGGTAACAAACGCAAAAGCCCCTTGGAGCTGGCCCACTAAGACCAAAACTCCGTAAATCGACGAGTAGTAGCTAGGAGACAAGGACATGACCCAATCGAAAGCCGCGAAACTAATACTCCCACCGTAAAGGACAAGACCAAATCCACTAAAATTCTGAAGTTTTCGTTTGGCATCCGACCCTGCAATAGCGCTTTGAGGACCCGACAGCCGCCTCACCCCCCATACGATGGCCATCCAGGTAAGAAAAAAAGCGATGGCCCTGCCAAAGAAAAAAGGAGAGTTGAGGTACCACACTTTGGCCATTAACTCCGGATCCGAATGCATAAAAGTAGAATTCATCCAGGGATAGATAAGCTTTGCTCCCAGCGCCAAAGGAATAAACCCTAAAGCGACCAAAGGCAGCATCCGCGCTGAAGCCCTCACAATACTGCCAATCGGATCTCCCCACTGTCCTCCCACAAGATTATGAAGCATCCAAATTCCTAGCGACCCCAGCGTGAACCCCAAGCAAATCAAGTAACCTTCGAGATAGCTGCAGAAAAATCGATTGGGCTGGCTCATTAGACCCAAACCCGCTCCAAGCCCCATCAGACAGACTCCAGCTACGAGTGCTTTTTTCTGCCAATCATGAAGCCGAATTAATTCCGGGCTCGAACTCATTTTGAACTGCCTTCCACTTTTTGCCTTCCTTGCGGCGATAACTCGGAAACGGGAAACGCATTGCTCAATTGAAGTGCTCTAATATAGGCTGCTATCAACCAGCGGTCCTTAAAGCTTACTAAATCTCCATAGGCGGGCATGTCTCGAAATCCATTCGAGATGACTTGAAAATAGAATCCGACGCCGAGCTTTTTTACCTCAATCGAATGCAAGGAAGGAGGTTTCTCAAATCCCCGTTGTACGACCATACCGTTTCCTAGCCCCGTCTGGGCGTGGCAAGGCGCACAATAGATGTTGTAGCGTTCTTTACCTCTCAATAAATCCGCTTGAGACACCGCAAACGGCATGACGTCGGAAGCCTTTCCGCCCGCGGTTCCGGTAAAAAAGAGATCGTCATTCTTGGCATGCCCTCGTGCGACCGTTCCAGGAACCAGGGGACGCGCCGATCTTTGATCTTCAAAAAGATCGCTTTTCGCATAGGCCTTGTATTTGGGCTGCTGGTACATGTCACCCATATCGCAGGCCGAGACCACCACCATGACTACGAGAGTGATAACTACTTCAATCCTACTCCTCGATGTCATAAACCCCCCGTGGTTTTAGACTTTCGAGAAAAGCACGTGTGTTCTTCACAGAAAACTTGGGATCTTTGGATTCGATGCAAAGAAAAAAATGGTTTCGTGAAGCCATGGCGAAACGCTCCACATTAAATACCGGATGGTAAGGCAGCGGAAGGCCATTTAGTAAGAACATTCCAAAGACTGCGGAAAAGGCCGCGAATAGGATCGTCATCTCGAAGGTAATGGGAATAAAAGCGGGAACGCTATTTAACGGACGCCCCCCCACATTGAGGGGATAGGCGATCGCCGAGCACCACCATTGCAGTAAATAGCCTAAGATCCCGCCCGTGAGGCCTCCGATAAAGACGACCATGGGAATTCGCGATTTGGTAAATCCCAAAGCCTCCGCCAGTCCATGGACCGGAAAAGGAGCGTACGCGTCGATCTTCTCAAAGCCAGCAGCTTTGGTCTTTTCGACCGCATTAACTATCTCCTCTGGAGTATCAAACTCCGCCATCAGTCCGTATTCTGCCGCCATTAGTGGCCCCCTCCTTCCTTCGCTTTATCCGTAACGAGCGTTCTCATTTCGGCGATCGATATTACGGGCAGGAAACGAATAAAGAGGAACATCAAAAAGAGGAAGAGCCCTATGGTTCCCACGAAAGTGGAAATATCCCAGAAGGTGGGCATGTACATTCCCCACGACGAAGGCAAAAAATCTCGGTGGAGACTCGTCACGACGATCACAAACCGCTCGAGCCACATTCCGATATTTACCACCAGGGCTATCACAAACAGCGCCGCTACATTGCCCCTTACCTTTCTAAACCAAAGCAGCTGCGGGATGGTACAGTTGCACAAAATAAGCATCCAATACACGGGGGCGTAGGGACCTATCATCCGGTTAACCAAAACGAACCGCTCAAATTCGTTTCCGCTGTAAAAGGCGATAAACGTTTCCATCGCATAGCCGTAGGTGACGATCATTCCCGTGGCCAGCATGATCTTTGCCATGTTGTTTAAATGGCGCATCGTCACAAAATCCTCGAGCTTGTAGAACTTGCGGATGGGAATGGCGAGCGTTAGCACCATCGCAAAGCCTGAGTAGATAGCTCCCGCTACGAAATAAGGAGGGAAGATCGTCGAATGCCAGCCCGGAAGTTGGGCCACGCTGAAATCAAAACTCACCACCGTGTGCACGGAAATCACCAGAGGTGTCGCAATGCCTGCGAGCAGCAAATACGCCATCTCGTAGCGCACCCAGTGGCGGGCCGATCCACGCCATCCCATGGCTAGAAAGCCGTAAATAATTTGCGCGGGTTTATTAGTCGCGCGATCGCGTAAAGTAGCCATGTCTGGAACAAGCCCCACGTACCAGAAAAGTAAAGAGACGATACCGTAAGTGGATACGGCAAACACGTCCCACATCAGAGGGCTTCTAAATTGCGGCCATACCCCCATCGTGTTCGGATAGGGAAACAGCCAATAAAAGAGCCACGGCCTTCCCAGATGCAAAATCGGAAAAAGTCCGGCGCAACACACCGCAAAGAGGGTCATCGCTTCAGCGAATCGGTTAATTGAGGTTCGCCACTCTTGTCGCAATAAAAGCAAAATGGCTGAAATCAAAGTACCCGCATGACCGATACCGATCCACCAGACAAAATTGATGATCGCAAATCCCCAAGCAACCGGGATATTGATTCCCCAAATTCCGACCCCTCGCAAAAAGAGGTAGCAGATGGAGCCAATAAGGACGAGGACCAGTAAGAACGAAACGCATAGGCCAAACACCCAACCCCAATGAGATCCTGGTGTCAGCGTTATCGCCGCAATCTTATCGGTGACCGTTGAAAGCGTGTGGCCCGGTTCGATAACGGGCGTCACGCGACGGCGTTTTTTCTCGGCCGCAGGCAACGCGTTCTTTGGCTTTTTCGGCGGCATTTCCGGTTTTTCGGGTTTGTCGCTCATGATTCCACTAACTCAGGGTTGGGATTCATAACGCGGGCCAAGTATGTCGTTCTGGGCTTCGTGTTCAACTCGGCCAACAGTCCATAATCCAAGGGATTCTCTTTAAGCTTGGAAACACGGCTCGCCTTATCCTTGAGATTTCCAAAAACAATGGCATTCGTGGGACAAGACTGCTGACACGCGGTCTTTATTTCGCCGTCTCTGACCAAGCGGTTCTCTTTTTCCGCCGTCAGCCGCTTGTCATTAATACGCTGAACACAGTACGTGCACTTCTCCATGACGCCACGACTGCGCACGGTCACATCCGGATTTTGCGCCATTTTGCGAATTTTAGGCATGGAGTCGGTGTAGTTGAAGAAGTTAAACCTTCTCACTTTATAAGGGCAGTTATTGGAGCAATACCGCGTTCCGACACAGCGGTTATAAACCATTTGATTTAGCCCCTCATGGCTATGGTTGGTAGCCCCCACTGGACAGACCAACTCACAGGGCGCCGTTTCACAATGCATGCATGGAACGGGTTGAAACAGAGTCTTCTGCGAACTTCCCTTTCCCTCAAAATAGGTGTCGACCCGAATCCAATGCATCTCATGTTCGCGCTTCACCTCTTCGGGCCCGACGATAGGAATGTTATTTTCGGTTTGGCAGGCGATGACACAAGAGTTGCATCCGATACAAGATCCCAAATTGATAGACATCCCCCATGCGTAAGGCTCTGCCGCAGGCGGGAATAGATCCGGATTGACCGGGATATTGGGCTGAAACTCTTTTTCCGTGTAGCGCTCGTGATGGAGAAATTTTGGATCTCTGACAAACTGAGCGAGCGAACCAAACCGCACGATGTCTCGCCCTTCCATTTCGTGGTGACCGTGAGTAAACGCTAGCGGTTGCGATGCAGAAAGCTTTTTTACCGTAACCCCCGAAATTGACCACTCTCGCGAATGGCTTCTGACGGCGTAAGCGTTGTATCCGCGGTTACTTCCTAAAACCCCGGCATTTTCTCTGCCATAGCCAAAGAACAGTGTGAATACCCCTTGAGGCTGGCCGGGAACTACGGCAATGGGCCCGGATATTTTCCCCGTGGGAGTTGTAATTTCAACAAGGTCTTCATCAGATACTTGAAGTTCCAAAGCCGTCTGCTCGCCGACCAACACCACATTGTTCCATGTCACGTGGGTAAAGGGCTTGGGAAGCTCCTGCAGCCATCCATTATTGGAGTGAGACCCGTCGCCAATACTAGGATCCGCCGTAAACCTGACTTCAAACGGGCCTTGGGTAACGCTGGTTATCTCAGGAGCGTTTACCACTCCCGATACGGATTTTGGTTTCGCCTCACTCTTTGGAATGACCCCCGCCTCTAGCCAAAGATCCCACTGCTTATCGAAGGAACTGATACCCGCTTTGGATTTCCAATAACTTTTAAGGATCGAATCGCCATTAACGCTCTTCTGGCCTAAGAGGAGCGCCATAAATTCGATATCGGACTTTCCGTCGTAAAGAGGGGCTATCAAAGGCTGTTGGATTGCGGCCGTTCCGTCAAAGGCCCTTAGATCTCCCCAAGACTCTAAGTAGTGCGCTTTGGGAATGAGCCAATCACAGAGTCGGGCAGTCTCGTCGTCATATTCCGCTAAACAGGCGCGGTACTTAACTTTTCCTAATGCTTCGCAAAATCGTATAGCCGGAGCCGAATACGCCGGATTAGTTCCCAAAATAAAAAGGGCGTCGACCACCCCTTCTTGCATGTCATGGACTAACTCTTCTAAGGAGCCCGCACTGCGACTCTCTTGCGCTATCGGCTCTAAGAAGGTGACCGTACGGCCGAAATTTCCCAGCTTCTGATTAATAAAGTGGACCGCGGCATGGCCTTCGGGAGGAAGCGATTCGCCCGCCATGACGAGACACTCAGAAGCATGCGCTTTTAAGTCCTTCCAGAGTACCCCCAAAAATTTCTCCCATTTTTTGGTGGTGCCTGTTATCTGGTCTCGGCCCGACGCCAATTGTCTTAGGCCCTCTAAGAAAGCTCCCACTTCACTAGGCCGCAACGCCAGCCTGTGATCCGCCGAGGCCCCCGTAAGAGATCGGGTCGATTCGACGACATAGAGACGATTCATTACGGGCGATTTCTCGGTTACCTCTCTAGCTTTCCCAAATTGACGGGCATGATGAAGATGGGCCGATCCCCAAGTCAGAAAATCACAATCCAAAGAAAGGATAACCTTAGCGCGGCTCAAATCATAAACGGGGTCGACTTCCGTCTGAAAAGCAAGCTTACTCCCCAGAAGGGCATTCTGCTGCCCCAAGGGTTCATGAACATGCCAGCGAGATCCGGGATATTGTTTCTCAAACTGGGAAAGCTGACTGATGAGCGTAGGCGATGTGGTATGTGCAGTGAGAATGCGAATTCGCGGCTTAACCCCTTCGGTCCCCTTCAAGACCTCTTGAACGCTCGTTCCAAAATTATCCCATGACGTCAGTTGCCTACGGTGGGTTACGATCTGAGCTCTATCCGGATCGTAGAGGCCAAGCAAAGAAGCTTGCATGAAGATGTCGCAAGCTCCGAGACTCGCCGGATGCAGCGTATTTCCTTCGATCTTGGTCGGGCGCCCCTCGTGGCTCTCGACTAAAATCCCCATGGAAAAGCCCTGCGACGGAAAGCTAGAGGCAAAAAACAGAGGCCTTCCCGGAATTAATTCCTCGGGCATGCGCGAATAGGGAACTATTTTCTGCAACGGACGCCTCACACAACCTTCAGTCCCAAGCAAAGTGGCGACAGCCCCCATCCACCGCATGAATTCGCGACGAGTCATTGAAGAGCCGGCGTTTGCCTCAGAGGTTACGGCCATTAGGGCTTGTGCGTCTGTTGTCGTTTCAATTACCTGTGACATGTATAGCAATCCGTTCTTGAGTGAATGTCATATTCGGTGACAAGCTCTTTTCCCAACTGGTGCTGTGTCGTCCCTTCGGGTAGTTCCCAGCCCATATGAAAGACTTCGCTTCTTGGCCGAACGAACTTCTCAGGAGATCGGTGGCAACCCAAACACCATTCCATCTGCAAAGAAGCATGCTTGTACATCAACGGCATCTGATCCACCCGGCCGTGGCACGTTTCACAGCCGACCCCTTTTTTGATGTGAATACTATGATTGAAGTAAGCAAAATCCGGAACCGCGTGAACCCGGGTCCATTCGACGGGAGTATTGTTCTTATAAGAATCTCTTATCGGCGCAAGCATCGGACTCGTCGGCCAAATTTGCGTGTGGCAGTGCATGCAAACACTGGCGCCGGGAACCCCCGCTACCGGTGAGACTTCGACACTCTTATGACAATAGCGGCAATCGAGACCGATATCTCCCACATGATGCGCATGGCTAAAAGGAACCGGCTGCTCTTGAATGATTCCCACGTCGGTAGAAAAGGGAGAAGAATCGATGGCCCAAATGGCGACGAGCGATCCTATAACGGCAAAGAAAAGAACAACGAGACTGACCCGCGAGATGGTGTTGGTTCTTCGATGAAAGATCTGTGGCATGAGCGAGTCCTACCGGGGCGCCTTCCGTCAATTAATTGAACGAAAAAACAATAATGAATAACCCGTAGTTCGGTCAAGGTGAGAACCGAAACAAATGGAAGGAAAAACACAAAATTGACAATTTGGAAATTTATTCGCCGAAAACCCGTAACACGATCTTGCCGCGCTGCCGCCCCGTCTCACTTCTTTCGTGAGCAGCTCTAGCATTCTCCATAGGAAAAATAGTAAGGGCCAGGGGCCTTAGCTGTCCTGCTTGAAAGAGGGCTGCGATTTCGCCAAGATCCTTCCCGCTGGGAGTCACTTCGACGAAGTGAGAATAAATTCCAAGCTCCTTCGAGCGAAGGGTATCGGGCGACTCAACTATACTGATTAATTGACCCCGGGGTTTTACGACCGAGTAACTCTCTTTTAGGACCAATCCTCCCACGGTATCCAACACAGCATCAATTCCGTGGGGATGGAACGACTTTATGAGACGTGCGAAAGGATCTTCTTGATAGTCGATGACCATGTCAGCCCCCAGCTCTCTCACATAGAGATGGTTTCTTCGGCTCGCCGTCGAGATAACTTTGGCCCCGCGCGTTTTCGCTAGTTGAATGGCCATTCCCCCCACTCCACCGGCCCCCCCGTGAATCAATACGGTTTGCCCTTCTTGCAGTTTGGCCGTATCGAACAGGGCCTGTTTAGCGGTGAGGGAAACCAGAGGAATCGATGCCGCCTCCGCCAGGGTCAAACGTCGGGGGACTTCCACTAGCGATGAAGCATCGATCGTCGTATATTCCGAATAGGTTCCCGCATGAAGACTAGGTTTGCGAGAATAGGCAAAACACCGCGTACCGATGCCAAAGCCTTTCACCTCGCAGCCTTGCGCTACGATCGTCCCCGACACGTCAAAGCCCGGAGTGATGGGAAATTCATAAGGGAGGAGATCTTTGAACTGCCCTTTTCTGATCCTCCAGTCGATAGGATTTAATGCGGCATAGGCAACTTGGAGTAAGACTTCGTTGGGACCCGCTTGCGGGGTCGCAACTTCAACCACCTTTAGGACCTCGGGTCCCCCAAAGCAATCAAATGCCACCGCCCGCATGGTTGTACGCATAAGGTAATCGCCTCCTGGAAAGGTGGATCGAAAATACGCCGAGCCATCGACGATGACAAGTGGAGCTTCGGTTAGAATTTTTACGAAGGAGTAAGAAGAGCCCTCTACGGCGTTCCTAAATCCTTCCACCGCCCGTCTATATCCCCGTTCCAGTTAGCGGGCTGCTTAAGGAATCCGTTGGTCAAAGCTTCGCGGAAGATCCCTTTGTCTTCAATGAGAGGAGCTGTCTTAAATGTCGCATAGCCCGAACCACCAGCAGCTAGAAAATCTAGTGTGGCTACCTTAAACGACCTATTGGCGGTGACCGCTTTGGCCACGGTCGGATTGGCATCAAAAAGAACTTCTCCGGCAAGAGTCTCGACATGAAGTAATTGCGCACTATCGTCGATTCCACTTTCTTTGGCCGGTGCCTTGTTACAATTGCGCTGAAACGTCACTTTAAGTCCGCTTTGCATCAAAGCGTCTATAGTTCCGCAGCTCTTCACAGACCGCCCTATCAGCTCGACGAGTTGTGCTGTCGTCATGGGGCCTATAACCATTTCGTGGTTATTAAAGGGCAACACGCGAAAGAGGTCTTCGTAAGTGAAATCTCCTTGCCGAATGGGGGCTCTAAGACCACTCCCATTGATAAAAGCGACATCGGCCCCGGTCATATCACGTAACGAATCACAGATCGCATCCGACAGCTGGCTCTCTTTCGTCCGGTCGTGATCCATCTCTTTCGCGGCCCTTCCAAGACGTCTCGACGCCAATGACTGAACGGCGGATCGCGCCTTTTGAATGGCACTATTCACCACCGGATCCGCCACCATCGTGACCCCTTCGTACTTTACCGTTCCTTTGACCACACTGCAAAAGGGCTTGGCCTTTTCATCGCACGCTTGTCCCAGCAATCTAATTCCCGCAAAACTTCGCGTTTTGGAAGCGTTGAGACTTTTTGTCGTCGTGTTCCATACCAGATCGATGCGACCAAAGTTTTTCCCTCCCGAGCCCGACTGGATGACCGGCACTCCATTGGCATCCTCATTGTAATTCATGTGCGTATGGCCCGAGATGACCGCGTCTATCTGATGTGCGCCCTGGGGATTAAGCTTTTCTACGAACTCCAGCATCTTATGTTGCCCCATGACATCTCCATCATGAATGATCATGACAAACACGTCTGCCTGAGAGGCTAAGGCATTTCTCCAGCGAAGATAAGTATCGCCCGGATCGGCAAAACAGAGATCACTGACATTGTCGGCGGTCGTACTCTTGGGAGTCATCGGATTATCGACTCCAATGACAGCCACTCGGACGTCAGCCAAAGAGAAAATCTTATAGGGTTTCAAAAAAGCGGGATTTTTGGCACGGCTCCAATCAATGGTTCCCAAGGACACTGGCTTACAGTTGGCATTTTCCACTTCAATGGACCTTGCGCTGGAATCTTGAATGGAGCTTCTTAAGAAGGTGTTCGCGGAAAGCAGAGGGAAGGAGGCTTCTGAGGCCACCCGAGTCAGTGCCTCTAACCGCTTGGAAGGGTCGCTTGACTGATCGACCAGCCAGCCAATCGGACCAAAATCGAAATCATGATTTCCGGGAATGGCCGCGTCGTAACCCACGGCATTCATGGCCGCAAAAACGAGCTGCCCTTCATCATAGTTACTAATGAGAGTTCCTTGAAACTGATCCCCCGCATCGAGAACTAACGTCCCGGCATGGGCTTGATACCTTTTTTGAATCCCCTGCCGGATGGATTTCACGGCACCCGACCAAAGGGCTAAGCCCCCCCAAGCTTTACCACTGGGATCTTGGCTAGGTTCCACCCCTCCATGGATGTCATTGGTAGAAAGGATCGTGACGAGCCTTTCCTCCGGGAGAAGGGTTAATGCTTTTTGGCTAGCATCCGCGATATCACTTTCAGCAACTGCGGAAACGGAAAAAAGTACCCCTAATAAACCCATAAGTATTTTTTGCATAGGTCAGCCTTAACACACCAGGTCGGTTTTTCAAGATGAACGCTAAAAACCTATGACAACGGGAGTTTACTTAGTTTGCCTAAACGTATCCGTTACCTCGAGTCCACGTTACCTCGAGTCCACGTTACCTCGAGTCCACGTTACCTCGAGTCCAATTAAGCAAGGGATGGCAAGGTAACGGATTGCTTTAAATCCCTTTTAGTGCGGCAGCGAATTTGGCTGGGCCGCTTCCGCCTGGGTCCAAGTCAAAAAATCCTGTGCGAAAGTGTCGGGGTTGGGAAGGGTTTGAGGATGATCGAACTTTCCTCGAGCGCCGAATGAAAGAAACGGGGATTGAATCGCGTCACTAAAATCCACACGCTCTCTGACTCCCTGACAGAGTTGGTCGTTGGGCAGATCCATATTATAGGTGACATTGGCGGGGCTGGTACCGGCTCCCCCCTCCCCTCCATGGCAAGAGAAGCAGGTCCCTTGACGAAAATAAGGGAAAATATTGTCGGTAAAGTTATCCAGAGCTTTGCAGGGAACCGAACTCGCTAGTTGAATAACATCAAAGGCGATCGACAATTTATCGGAAGCGGTCTGCGGAATCGTAATCAAAGTATCGGCCGAAAGTGTCGGATAGGGGGCCGCTTCGCCGGCCGGTCCGTGCTGCGGAGAGACGATGCGATCTACGATCGTATAGATATTATCGATCGGATTAAAACCGCGGTTGATGAGAATCTTAATGTTATTGACATGAACCGGTCTATTTCCCGTTAATAGCCGAGGCTTTCGGAAGCGGTAAGCCCCTGCGTTGGTGGCCGAAGGCTTTAGTAAATACTGGGCGTCAATACCGAAAGTAAAACCGGTAAGATTTAACGACACCGTCGAAAGGTCCCATTGAAGCAATGTCCAAGCGGTCTTTTCGGGCAGATCTGCGGGAACGGGAAGTTCCGCGGTAAAATATTTGCCATTTACCTGACACGTCTTTTGCCCCTGATCCCACCAAGCTTTCACTTGCGTAAGCATGTCAGCTCCCGAAGCCGTATCGCAATTGTCTAACCCACAGTGACCGTTGCCTGCTCGCACGACAAAGGTGGAAGTCTCGGGATTCTGAAAATCGACATAGTTACTTACCGAAAAATAGGTCTGGGTGAGGTCGCCCGAATCGTAGGCCGGTGCCGCCGCATTGGAGCCGTCGTGGCAAAGTTTGCAGTCTCTGGTTATTTTTGCGTAAACGGTATTTTGAAATGCCGTGATACCGCTAGTACAAGGAGCCGTCTGATCGAGAGAAGCCTGTAAAACATGAGAAGAAAGAACAACCGAAGAGGCTTCACCGCCGCCACTCCACAGAGTCAATAGCGTTAAGACCAGGACTAAGCGTCGACGATTCATGCGGGAGCGCCGTCGAAGACCAGAACACTATCCAGCTCCCCGGCGCCCGTAAACACACCGGGAACCAAATCGTTGAACTTCGAAATCAGCCCCGAGCAATTCAGGTAATTCGCAAAGACCGCATAGGCCACGAGCAGCGGATCGGAGCCAATTAAAGTGGAACGTTCGGCGGCTTGCGCGTCGGTGTAGTAGCCAATCTGAATTTGATTTTTATGGAACTTAGGCGCTGCCTTGGGATGGTAAAAGCCCACAATGGTCATCCCTTTGCTGCCGGAGTCCTCTTGCCAGTTTCGAGTACCCTGCTGTGCCGATAGGCCACCGTCCGTCAGCAGCTGGAAAAAGAGCGGCTTTTGCATCTTGTGGGCCGCTTCAATGGCCCGTCCGATAGCGGTTCCCATCTCAAGATCCTTGGCATCTCCCGTACTTTGAGTTCCGTCGTGGTAATCGCAGCCTCCCACGGTCCAGACTCCGGGCCCTGAGTTCCCGTTAAGGGCATTCATCGCGATGGCGGCCGATATCACATTCGGATCGGAAGTCGGGGTGGCCGTGGTAATTCCATAGAGGGCTGACATGGTCGCATCCGCTCTGGGATCTAGCCCCGATACGCCTTGCACAAAGTCTATATTTTTCTGATAGGCGATCTGAGCTAACTCCTGAAGTGTCGGTCCGCCGGAGTCTCCCATCAACATTTTTCCCTGGGTGGCCGATAAAGCGAGACTCCCTTTGGCTAGCGCTTTGAGCTGGTTCATGTTCACGCTCGAATAGGCATCGCCACCGAACTTGGCGGCGCCTAGAACGTCGTTAAGATCGCTTACGTAAGTGGGCTTTAAGGTCAGATCGGGCAAAGCGGTGTCGCTGTTTCCGCCCGATGTCGAATTCACATTTCCTAAACCATTGGAAATGTATTGCCCCGGCTGTGTTGCTTTTAACACTAACGCCGCGGGATTTAGCTTATTAGTCGAGGAGTCGTCCTGCGAAAAGTGACAAATGCTTCCCAGCCTAAGATTGGCGCGAGCTTCGGGAGTCGTCCCGGCCAAGATTCCTGCAAGCAATTGACTTGCGGTCGCGGCCACCGGAAGTCCGAAATCGCTGAAAAGTGCGCCCGTGGATCTTGGATTCCAACCCAGCTGATCGTAACTGGCGAGCAAATCGGTCGGGCCGCCTTGTTTGCCCACTAAGAAATTTCCGGAAAGCGCGCCGCCTCCGGCCATGTCAAAAGCGATGAAGGGAAGGCCTATATCGTGCACTTTTCCCTCTTTGACGAGCGATCCGTACGCTTTTCTAAGGCTAAGTCCTAGTAAATCCGGCAAGCTCATGGCACCTGCAAATCCGATGACCCCCGAGGCCAACATCTGACGACGAGTAATGGGCTTTCCATGCAAGAACAGAGGACGGTTCTTTTTTTCTGACATGGTATTTTCCTTTAGTTCACAAGAAAGCCTAAGCTTGAGCCAAACTCCGAGCACAGCATGAAGGCCACATTTTGGGTGTCCGTAGCTCCCGCCCCACTGGCGGAAACCAGATCGTTAAAGGTTTGAGTCAGGTTCGCCGTTTCGTCGGCCGTCATGTCTCTCTGCCAAAAGTTGGAAGAGAGCCGACTAAGAACGGCATTTTGAAGGACGGGAGTAAACTGAGCCGTCCCTTTGGTAAAATCGATATCCCCAAAGGCCATTCTTTCGGAAGGCAATTCCGCGGCCTCTAGCTTTACCATCGCGGAGCAAAAGCTTCCCGCAAGGGCATAGATCGCAAGAAGGGTCGGAGAACTCAACTCGCCCACCTGCCCTTTAAACGGCAAACGGCTTTTTACCTGCGCATAGGTCGCTGCCACTGCAAAATCGCTAGCACTGACTCCGGTGGTCACTTCATAGGTGGCCAACAATTCTCGGAAATTACGAAGCCTTAGGGTTTCCGCTCTGCTTGTCGTCGAGAAGGCCAAAAACACTCCCATAAGAAATGCAAATGCGAACTTCATGACGTTCCCCCTTTATGGAGTAGAGTGAGGTATGCAAGTCGGATCGATGCTCACTTGGGCAAATAGCTTTTTCAAATTGTATTGATTCGCTTCGAATCCGTCGGTCAACGAACTGATGACCGTAGCGTCACTGGCTACTGGCGTTCGGTTACACACCTCTTGAAACACACGTTTCA
Source organism: uncultured delta proteobacterium (assembly GCA_963778115.1). Taxonomy (GTDB): domain Bacteria; phylum Bdellovibrionota; class FAC87; order UBA2466; family UBA2466; genus JBBQIT01. The sequence continues at coordinate 255,914 of CAVZSV010000005.1, read as the reverse complement.
CCATGCAGGCCGAAAACCCACGCGAGTTCGCCATCATCGCCGCAAAATCGTGAATACCCACTCCTTGAAGCGCTCCGCGCCAGCCGAAGGCTTGGTTCTGATTTGCCGTAACGTAGTTTATCCAGTTGTCATTCACCGTTACATAGCCATCAGGATAGACGGTGATATTTTGATTATATTTGGGAGCAATCGAAGTCGGGTAATAAAGGAGAGTATCATTTTGAAAATCAAATCTTGCCAGAGCGCCTCCCAAAGCATCCATGGGAGCATGGCAATTGCGGCAAAACGTTTCGTAGGTATTGGGATTTCCATCGGGGCTTCGATCCACATCCCGCCGCACGAAATGATCAGGTAGCCCTGGATCTTTCCATTGATCGATGGGAGTGCACAAAAATTCTTGAAACGTAAATTGAACCCCACGACGATTGGTGCCTGCGATGTAATGCGCTTTCGCCCACGCTCTGGAAGTTAAAACTCCAGCGCTTTCAGCAACGTCACTCCATTGAGGAGAGACTTGAGTCAAATTGGCCCAGTAATCATAACCTTGATCATCAAACGCTTGGTAGTGGTCGTTGTTAGCCCTGGAGACCGCGGGTAATCCCAGGTTGGAATAGCCTTGATAACGGAAATTTCCGGTTAAAAGAAGTCTCGCATCCAGTTCATCGCGAGTCACTCCAATGATCATAGCCTGCATGTCATTAAAGGGTTCCGACGGGTCTTCGGCCTTATTAGTCATCGGAGCGGCAAAATTTCTCACCCGCACCGAATAGAAGTGGTGATCCTCTTGGGCTAGGGTCGCAGCTTCTAGATAATCATTGTTGGCGATAAGATCTCCCATCTTTTCATAGACAGGATTGTTTACCGAAACGGGAACTCCGACGATTCTTTGATAGAGAAGTTCGGCATAAGCCACAGTCTGGGCTTTAGGTTTCACCCGGGCTGAAGCGCCATCTATTTTAATTCCCAAGATTGAAAAGAGAACGACAAGGAAGCACACCAAAATCCACGACGTAGGTTTCACAGTTGCGATCCTCTGGCCTTTGAGTCCACATTCTCAAAGTTTGCGAAAACTATAGCAAGGGGCGCTGCGTTTCGTTTATTTTTTGATGGGGTTTTGCACGCAGAGTCGTGACTTCCTTGCGAACTCCTAGAAACAATACGTCATTCTAATTTTTCTAATATCACCCAAGGAAACCTCATGATGGCTACTTTGAAACGAATCGTCCTACTCTGTTTGATGGTCACCTCCCCCTGGTTATTGGCCACAGACGGTGGATTTCGGTGGACGAATGGCCAATGCGTCGATTCCACCGGGAAGGCCGGTTACAACCCGGCTTATGTGGGTGAATGTGGAGACCAGTCTAATCAAACGCTTCAAGGTCAGGATTTCACAGGGAAGGACCTTAAAGGATCTAACTTTACTGGTAGCAATCTTCAAAAAGCCACTTTGACCAACGCCAACTTGACCGGAGCTGTTCTCAAAGGAGCTACCCTAAATGACGCCAAAATAGATGGCGCTATCTTTAATCAAGCCGATCTCACCAATAGCGACTTAAGAGGCTTTAACACTTATAACGCTCCGATCTTTGAGGGGACAAACCTTACTCAAGCGAAACTCGGAGGAAATACTTACGTAAAGGCCGATTTCAAAGGGGCTAATCTCACGTTGGTCTTTGCGGCCTCCGCCATTTTTCAACAGTCGCTCTTTACCGGAGCCACTCTTTCTCAAGGGCGTTACGGAGAGGCTGAATTTGATTCCTGCGATTTTACTCAAGCCATTATAGAAAATGCGACCTTTCGAGAAGCTAAACTCCAAGGAGCTTCCTTTAAAGGGCTAGATCTCAAAGGCGCCAATTTCGGAAATGCCGATCTTACCAATGCTGATTTCACCAATGCCGATTTACAGAACGCGGTTTTAAGTGGGGCTACCATTACCGGCGTTAATCTTACCGGTGCTCAAATCAGTAACGCCAACCTCTCGGGGCTGACACTAAAGGGAATTAACCTTTCGGGAATCAAAGCCGTGGGGACTAACCTAAGCAATATCGTTCTCGACCAAATGAATTTTAAGAACTCCGATTTCTCTAAAGCGGATTTCACCAACTCTTCGCTTTTGGGGGCGCAATTCGATAGCACGATCCTTGAGGGAGCTGTCTTTAAATCGGCTAAGACCGACGGTGCCGATTTCACCGGTGCAGATTTAAAGACGGCAATCATGGATGGGGTTTCCGCGAAAAAGACCAATTTCACCTCAGCCGCCCTTGATGGAGCGAGCCTCATCGGAGCCAGCCTCTCTGCCGCTTTGTTTAATAATGCTCATTTTGGAAAAGCCATCTTAACCAAAGCCGCCGCTGACAGTGCGGACTTCAACGGCGCGGACTTGACTGCGGTCACCGCCGATTCGCTGGTTGCTACTTACGCGGATTTTACGGGAGCCACTTTGGCTCAAGGCAATTTTTCCATGGCTAATTTCACAAGCGCCAAGCTCTTAAATGTAAAAGCCACCGGAGCCAATTTCCGCGGGGCCGTCATGGAGCAGGTCCAGTTTAATGATGCCGTGGTGGACCAAGCCGATTTTTCCAATGCAGACTTAGCTTCAGCCGTCATGGAAGGGGTTTCCGCAAGCCAAACCAAATTTGTCGATACCATTCTTAGATCTGCCGATCTTTCGCGGGCCAATTTTCCCGGCGCTGATTTTTCAGGGGCCCGCTTGGAGCAGAGCAACCTCGAGCTATCAGACATGTCTAATGTCAGTCTGCGCGGCGCCACCATGACCGGAGCGGAAACGAAAGGGACGTTTTTCGACAATGCGGTTTTCGATGGCAAGACCGTCCTGCCCTTCTCCGCTGATGACGGTATTGCTTTGGGCATGGTCCAAATGCTAAGAAGTGGCGTCGCTTTCTTTCTAAACCCCAGCTATACGCAGGCCGGAATGGATATGGATAATACCGGCTATGCCCTAGGAAAAGCGTTGGAGGCCGCAACGACCGTAAACTATTTCCAAAACTTCGCGGCTTCCGATCTGCAAGCAGCGCTTGATGGGAAACAGGTGCTGGTCCTTCCCTATATCTCAGCCCCTTGGACGCTGGCTCCTGATGCCATTCAAGTAGTCCAAAATTTCGTCAATAGCGGGGGGAATGTTTGGTTCTTCTATCCCTATAACTACGTTACGGATTGGGTAAATTCGGTTTTTAGTTTCGGCCTCACCGCGGGACAGGCTTCCCAACAAAACACTTATACCAAAGCGGACATGGTCGCAGCGGGCAGTGTGTTTGCGGGTGCGGCGGAAAGTCTACCCAATAACGGAAGCAATTATTCTTTTCAAACGCCCCAGCTTCCGGCGAATACGAAGGTGTACTATGCCGCAGGAAGCGAAGCCGCCGTGGGAGAGATTCCGTACGGCCAGGGCTCGGTCGTGTTCTTTAACTGGAGCTGGTACGAAGGAAAACCCTTGGGCCAAAATGACGGCGGATGGGTGGATCTCCTCACCAAAGGACTAAACCCCTCGAAGGTGCGAAAAGCGCATCCGAGAAGGGCAAGGAAGTAGACATAGGTACGAGGAGTTTCGAGAAGATCTGTCACGCTATAAAATATTTGAATTTAGAGAAAAGAAGTCCGAAAAAATGTCTCTATTGAGCGGTGCCACGGTTAAAGGCAGCGGGGAAGTGCTATCTAGCCATTCCCCCTAAATCGTATTCCTGCGCAACTCCTCCAACGGATAAAACGTCTCCCGCCACAGCACCCCACTCCTTAACAAAGTCGCAAACGTCGACTCCCATAAGATCACTATAAATAGCGCCACTCCGAAGGGGAAAACAGCAGCACGCCAACGAGGGTGGCCCAGCTTTCGCGCGACACGAAACATTAGGAAATATTCAAGCCCCACGACCAGAGCATAAGCAACTCTAAGCCAGCCGGGTCCCACTACCACTCCCATCCAGGGGAACGCATAGATGACTAACAGAGCTAGCGTGGACACGAACACTTTGAAAACGCTATAATCGAGACCCGCGAAGAAGTTTTTCTCAAACCCCCGGATCGTCGCCAGCAGAGAGGGATAAAATTCAAACTTCACCAAGGGACGCCCGATCAAAAGCTCTTGGCGAAAACCAAACAGCTTCACCAGTTTTCCCAGCTTCACATCATCATCAGGCCTAAGTGCAATCGCTTGGTGGGTACCAATTTCCTTATAGACCTTTCGGCGGATAAGATTGAAAGCCCCAATTCCCACTGCATACCGCGCACTGGGATTTTTTAACCGCCATGGCTGAACCGAAACCAGAAAAAACACCGTAAAAACCAAAGCGAAAGCTCCCACCCATCTATCTACGGAATAAAAGTCAGGAAGAATAGTCACATGATCGAAATCCTTGGCCACCGACATCGCGCGGCCAAAGACCTCTGGGTCCATATGGATATCCGCGTCGGCGAATAAGATCCACTCGCCTTTGGCCTGCTCAGCACCGCGCCATAAAGCATAATTCTTTCCGATCCAGCCATCGGGAAGAGAATCGATGTCGACTACATTGAGTTCAGGAAATTCCGCCTGCAAGGACTTTAGGATTTCTCCCGTATCGTCATTGGAGCGGTCATTAACGACAATGACTTCATAAGAGGGATAATCCTGTTCCAGTAAAGAACGTACAGCACCTCCGATATGCAATTCTTCGTTTCGAGCGGCCACCACGACCGAAATCATGGGGGGCACCTCGGTCGGGTTCGATGAGGTCGGGGGAAATTGAGCAATACCGCGGAGGCTATCAAAACCTTTGGAGGTATCCCAGACCGCGATTGCTACCAGCACTAAGAGCAGGAACGGAAACAACACCACGAAACTATCCTTGGGTCCTTTCTCGGGCGCCCCAGACCTATTCGGTCCGTCCTACGCACGGCCCCTGAGCATTCCATGCCAGTACAACCGAGGCAACAAATGCTTTTTCAGCAGGTACATGCTCAGTCGCTCTTTGGACTGATCCCAGGGAAAGGTCTCTTTGGGGTTTCCGTCATAGTCAAATTCGGCCAAGATCAAACTTCCGTAACCCGTCACCAAGGGACAGGAGGTGTAGCCGTCGTAAGAAGCACTGAGTTTTCTGCTTCCCCGATGGCACATTAGATTTTCGATAAGAACCGGCGCCTGATGCCGGATGGCAGCGCCTGTCTTGGAGGTGGGAAGACTGCTCGCATCTCCTAACGCAAACACATCGGGATACTTTACGTGTTGAAGGGTATTCTTATTTACTTCGACCCAGCCGGAGGCGTTGGTTAAAGGGCCTCTTTTCAAAAAGTCAGGACCGCTCATCGGAGGGGTTACGTGCAGCAGATCATAGCTAATCGCCCGTCGAGATTTCGTCTCCACGTTTTCAAAGATAGCCTCTCGTTTTCTGGGCCGGACCTCGACCAGGTTCAATTTATAATCGGTCTGAATGTGCCGTCGGAGGATGACCTTGGAGAGCGCTTCGGCGTATTTCTTAACGCCGAAAATACTACCTCCGGCTGACACAAACATGACGTGAGTCCTATCGCGTACCCCTGATCGTCTGAAATGGTGATCCGCTAAATACATGATCTTCTGGGGCGCTCCTCCGCACTTGACGGGAGTGTTCGGAAACGTGAACAGTGCATTCCCCCCTTTAAAACCAGAAATCATTTCCCACGTCGAAGCGACGTAGCGATAATCGTAAATACTACATACCCCGTTCTTGCCAACCGTCTCGGGAAGCCCCTTCACCCGATCCCAATCGACCTGCAGCCCCGCCGCAACGACTAAATTTTCGTAGCGATAGGTATTTCGGCCCAGGGTCGTAACCGTCCGGTTTTCAGGATCGATGGAGTCCGCACTTTCCACTATCCACTTTACCCCTCGGGGAATTAGGGAAGCTTCGCTGCGTTCGGTGACCTCTTTGCGAAAAACCCCGGCCCCCACTAGCGTCCATAACGGCTGATAATAGTGTTTTTGCGAGGGCTCGATAATGGCGATATCTAGTTTCGGTTGCTTTTTGCGAAGTCTGGAAGCGACGGTGATACCCGCTGCACCGCCCCCTATGATAATGACATCGTGAGAAGTCACGCCCATGAAATTTACTCCTCCTTAGATCGCTTTACCGCAATTAAGGTTCGCAGGAACTGCTATTGCTATCTTCTTAGGTTCGGGAAGTTTTAGGGAATTCATCTTATCTACAAATTGTTCTCGGGTGATCGAAAGCGAGATACGGCGATTAAATTGCTTCTCTTCCCCAATCGTACTGACGGTCATCCCCTGATAATCGTGGCCGGGAAACACAAGCGTCGAATCCGGCAAAGTATAAAGTTTGTCGTGAATACTTCTAAAGAGAGTCTCGGCGGATCCCGCTTGAAAATCGGTGCGGCCCGCGGAACGAATGCATAAAGCATCTCCGGTAAAGATCCGGCCCTGGCACAAGTAACTCACACATCCGTTCGTGTGGCCTGGAGTGGACAAGACGGTGACACGAAGCGAGCCCGAGAGAATCTCGTCCCCTTCTTTGACTAACCTATCGGCACATTTCACTCCGCTTGCGGCTGAGACAACCGTGACACAATGGGTCCGTTCCCTGAGTTCGCCACTGCTAGTAATGTGATCCGCATGCGCGTGAGTCTCTAAACTATGAGAAAGGGTCAGCCCAAGCTCCCCGACCAAATTCAAATCTCTGTCGAGACATTCCAGAACCGGATCGATAAGAATCGCCTGGCCGGAAATTCCATCGGAAAGCAAGTAGGTATAAGTCGCGCTCTCTCGATCAAAGAGCTGTCGGAATAGAATCATTCCCCCTCCAAAATTCCTATGTATTTAACCATTTTTTCTTCAACGGAGCTACTACCGTGAGCGGCAACCTGGTGACAATTAGCTAGAATTTCGCTAGCCTCCGTGCATGAAAGTAACCAGCACTGACTTTTCCTCGGGTGGCGCCATTCCGACCACTTTTGCGTTCGGAAAATACCACCCCGCATCGCATATCGAACTTTCCACGAACATTAATCCCGGGTTCCAATGGGAAGATTTTCCCCCACAGACTCAGTCGTTGGTACTTCTGTGCCACGATTCGGAAGTCCCAAGCCGGCCAGGCGATGTCAATCAGGAGGGCAGAACGGTTCCCTACGATCTTCCCCGGGTGGACTTTTTTCACTGGGTTCTCGTAGACATCGATCCCAAATGGAACGAAATACGCCGCGGCGAGTTTAGTCATTCGATCACTCCCCACGGAAAGGCAGGGCCTATTGCCCCCAAAGGTTCAAGACAGGGAATTAACGATTACACAAGCTGGTTTCAAAAAGATCCCATCATGAGGGGAAGTTATTTTGGCTACGACGGCCCGTGTCCCCCATGGAACGACGAAAAGATACACCATTACCACTTTACGCTATACGCCACCGACTGGGTAAGGCTTCCTCTTGAGGGAACTTTTACCGGGCCTCAAGTGCGCAAAGCCATCGAAGGGCACATACTCCAATCCGCTCAGTGGACGGGAACCTATGCCATTTACCCCAAAGCAAAATAGTCTCGATTTCCTCATCCAGACCTTAACGATGCGCGATCCGAAACCTCCATTGCGCATGGCTCATCTCTGGAAGGCCGATCTCGTAAAAACGATCGAATCCGTGAAAAGTAGCCCAGGCGTCATAGCCGGATTTCATCTTTGGAATGACGACAAAGATCGCTGTCATGAGATCGCCCAAAAAGAGCAGATGGGAGATCTGGCCTACTGGCATGCTATCTTGCACCGACGAGAAGGAGATTTTGAGAATGCCAAGTACTGGTATCGAGCTGTCGGGGACTCCCATCCTGTCATACGGCAGATGAAAGAGCGTCACGTCAAGTGGGACGCCTATACCTTTATTGATCACTGTGAAAAACATCCGGGCGATACGGTCCTTGTCGACCTTCAGGCCCATGAGATGTCTTTGCTTCTTATTAATTGTCTTCGTTTTCACCGTTGAGCTGTCGCAGACTTCCACAGATCTTGGTATTGTTTCCGCCCCGACTAAGCCGCGCCTACCTGGCATATTGATTGCAAACTTAAATCTAAAGTGAATCGTTAACGACAGAGGTGGCCATGTTTCATCTTCCCCTTCTTAGATATTCCTACGATGCCTTAGAACCTTTTATCGATGCCACTACCATGTTTTACCATCACGATCGCCATCACAGGGCTTATGTCGACGAGCTAAATCGCTCGCTAGAAGACTTTCCCGAATACCAGAACCATTCGCTGGAAGCGTTATTGCGTGAAGCGGATTCTTTACCGTCAAAACTCCGGCTTTCCGTCATCCATAATGGGGGCGGCCACTACAACCATAGCCTCTTTTGGACAGGACTCAGTGCTCCCGAGGACTCCCCTTTGCTCTGCTCCCCATCAGGAAAACTTAAACAGGCCATCGACGACGACTTTGGATCTGTCGACGATTTTCGAAGACGCTTTTCGAAACTTGCCAATCACCACTTTGCAAGCGGGTGGGTCTGGCTCTCGGCGGACGACCATTACGACGAAGCAGGGCAGCTCGTGCGAAAGCTACTGGTCCATACTACTCAAGATCACGAAACTCCACTCGATCAGGGGCTAGTGCCGCTTTTTGTCGTGGATTTGTGGGAGCATGCTTTTTATTTGAGATATCAGCACCGCCGTGCTGACTTTGTGGATGCCATGTGGAATATCATCGATTGGGAAGAGGTGGCCCAGCGCTACATAGAAAGCTCGCAGACTATTGCAAGTGCCGCGTAACGATCGTCCTCGCAAATGGCGGCAGAGGGGCATTGCTTAGACTAACTCCTTAGCCTAGATTTTGTGGACGCCATTTCCGCTTTCAAAATGAATTTATTTTTATCTTCCGTTCATCCCCACGACAAACCGCTGCGGTAATATCAACCTGTTTTCAGCCACTCTGGGAGGTCCGATGAAGAAACTTTTTGCCATAGTCATAGTATCGGGTTGCCTCGCGGCATGGGCGGGGCAATCTGATACTAAATCAGCTGCTTTGCCTTCATACAAAGTCGCTAAAGCGCAATGCCTTAAGCAGGACGCTAGTCTCAAAGGAAAAGCGCTTCGCAATTGCGTTCACGAAAAACGAAAGGTCGCTAGCCAATAATTTAACCCTGGTGTTGTACGAGGTCCAGGCGTGCTTCCCCTTGGGGGCGTTCAGCGGGTCGCACGCCTGGACATTTTCCCTTCTCTCTGGTTCTCTCTCATTATGGACGTTCTTATTGTCGAGGATGAACTGCGGGTAGCCCGCTACTTGACGTCATCGCTTAACGCGGAAGGTCATCACACTCGCTTGTGTACTACTGTCGATGAGGCCGAAAGCCAGATGGCAGCCCACGACTTTCAGCCCGAAGCCGTTATTCTTGACCGCATGCTCCAAGGTAAAGACGGCGCAACTCTAATTTCGAGACTCCGTCACCGCTATCCGAAGGGAAAAATAGTGGTTCTTTCGGCGATTGGACTTGCTGAAGAAAAAGCAGCCGTCCTCGACATGGGAGCCGATGATTACCTAACCAAACCATTCTCTTTGGCGGAACTCTCTGCCCGTCTGCGGGCCGTCTCGCGCCGAAATGGACCCGGGGCTGCCTCTTCCATTCTCCAATCGGGAAATCTTACCGTGGATCTAAAATCCCAAACGGTAGCCTCACAGAATCGTCGACTTGATCTTTCGCGAAAGGAATTTCAAATCCTTGTACTTTTTATGCAAAGCCCGGGGCGAGTCTATACCAAATATCAACTGCTCGATTCGGTATGGGACCTCAGTTGTGACGTGGAATCCAATACCGTCGAAGTGACGATCAAAAACTTACGTCGCAAGCTGGAAGCCTTTGAATCAGGTATTGAGATCTGCAACCGCCGCCATGTGGGCTATTGGCTGGAAACCTAACGGGGCATGCGATTACGCTTCTTTCTTATTATCCTTTCGGTTCTGCTTACCACTCTCATCGCGCTATCTTTCATTCAGGATTCCGTATTAGTCCGCGAACGGCGCCGTTTGATCGATCAGCAGATCGAACGAATGGCGTCATCGCTGTATTCCTCTGATCTGTCGACCTCCAAGATCGACGATGTCGAGGAGGCTGCCGATATTGTTTCCGAAGTATTAGGAGAACCTCAGCCTGATAGCATCATCAGGCTGTACTCCCGCGACGGATCGCTGATTTACCAAAGTGAAGCCGCGACCCAGATAGGAAACCTAGATACCAAAGAGCGCTGGCAACGGTTAGAGCGAGATGGTCATACCATCAGGGTACTTACGTTGCCGCTACCCGACAGCAAAGAGACGCTTCAAGTGGGACTTTTCTTAGACGGCTATCTATTGCATTGGCGTAACCTCAAGTACCGCATCTTTTTTTACTTAGCTAGCGTACTTATCGTCATTAGCGGCGTCTCTTACGCCTTGATGAGTATTCTTTTGCGCCCTCTAACAAAACTAGCTCAGTACTTAGAACATGAGACTACTTTAATTGCGGCGGGAACTGCCGATGGCTTTTCGTTTCCCATGGGAATGTCCGATCCAGGAGAACGGCTACAATTTCGCTGGTCGGGTAAGACCAAAGGGGCTGACGAAATCTCCCGTCTTGCCATTGCGCTAAATCGATTGGGCGAAAGTGCAAAATTAGGTTTAAAGAGGACCAATCAACGTATCACCCAAATGACCCACGAACTAAAAACCCCGCTGACCATCATCCGAAACACCGTTGAAACCGTAAAAGACAAAGTAGCCCCTTGCTATGGTCATGATTTAGCGGACTGTCTGCATGAGATAGATAAGCTTAGCCAAACCATAAACCATTTCATGGAGTGGAGTCGTTTCGAAAGTGTTCCCGGGGTTCCTCAGATCATCCATGCTAATTCTCTAGGGGAGACCGCCAGCCAAATAGCGCATCGCATGGAAAAGGTGCACCCGGGCAGAATTCATTTTGAAAGCCACTCCCCCGGTACCGTCTTTTCGATGAGCGAACATTTTGAACAGGTTATTACGAATCTACTTTCCAACGCATTGCAATACAGCGAAAGCGCTACTGCCGTCGAGCTCATTGTCGAAGAGTCGCGACTCATCGTTCGCGATAAGGGACCCGGCATCCCGGCCACGGTGCTGCAACAACTAGGTACCCCCTTTAATACGCCGCCCGGACAACGAGGCTCGGGAACCGGACTGGGATTGGCGTGGGTTCACGCCATTTGCCGAAAATATGGCTGGCGATTTGCCGTTCGCACGGCCCCCCTCTATCCGTTGGGAACCGAAGTCATCGTGGACATGGCCCCGCCGTGAAAGAAGAGATATAATTTAGCTCCATGAAATTATTTCTCAATCACTTAAGTGCCGCACTGATGGTGCTCGGTTGCGCCAGCCTCCCGCAAAACAATTCTGCATCGAATTCAACTCCGGAACAAAAACAGATCGAAATCTCTTCGGCCGTGAAAGATACGCCGGAATTTAGGAATGCCGAAGCTTTTGATCGCTGGATCCACGGGGCACTCCCCCCTGATGAACTGGCTAGCATCAAGAAGAGTTGTAAATCCAAAACCAATGCCAATCTTTTCTGTCCCGCTTTCTTGAGTCGCTCGCTCGCCATCCGAATCCGAGTTAACCTGCGAACTCCCAAAACACCGGAAGCTAAAGTGGTGAGCACGGCCCCCGTAGAGATGTCGGGCGGCAAAATTAAGAATGTGACCAAGACCCGCAAAGAGAAGGTCCCTTCCCTGCTCAAAGGATTAAACGGCGCAAGTGTTGCCGATTTACGAAAAATGGCCAAAGCGTCCTTTAAGCTGCGTTGCCCGAATAATGTTCTGGTAGCCGTCGCGGCCACGATGGAGGATTACCTTCCCACCGATATCACTTCCGATGAGATAGCCCCGCTTTATGAGAAATCGGCCCGTTGCTTTCCTAAAAATTCTATCGATCGCGAAAACTTTCTCACTCGGGCGGGCTTACTCTACGTTTACAAGAACGATTATAAAAATGCAGAGCGGCTCTTTTCGAAAACAACAGCGGTCGATGCTTTCTCGGGAAGAACCCTTTACTGGCTATACCGATCGCGGCGTGAACTCGGAAAGACAGCCGAAGCAGAAAAAGCTCTGCAGAGGTTACTTAGCCAACACCGTTTTTCTTTCCATGCCATTTTAGCGGGATTGCTCGCGGGAAAAGATGCCGCCACCGATTATTTCAGTCAGTCCCCTCAATCGCTGGCAGTAAAACGCGCCAAAGGAAATAAAAAGCTCAATCGGTTTCTACAGGCCATTGAAGCGTTACACCAATACCGTTTCGACGAAAGTGCAACGGTGCTTGCCGGATGGACCAACGATTGGTTCACCCATATCGATCCCTCGGTACGAATTTACTTGGCAGAGATGGGGGATCCATCCCTCCAAGTTATTTCCGTTCCAGCCCTTCTCTTAAAACGGCCTTCGCTTATCACACGCGAAACGATGGAGTTGGCCTATCCCAAAGCCTTCTATTCCTCCTTCGAAAGACAGGCCAGTACCGCCGATCCCTTGCTATTACTAGCATTGGCTCGCAAAGAGAGTTTGTTTGATCCTAAAGCTATCTCTCCCACCAACGCGCAGGGCTTACTGCAAATTCAGCCCGAGACCGCCAAGAAGCTAATTACCGAGGCCCAGGCTTCCGGCCCCCCGGATCTGCTCAACCCCGATACCAACATTACGCTGGGAGCTCGATATATTTCCGAACTTATCCAACGTCAGGGCAACTTACTCTTGGCACTGGCGGCCTATAATGCCGGCGAAGACGCCGTGCACAATTGGGGTAAGCGCTATCCCACGACTGATCTGATTCTGTTTATCGATCTCATCCCTTACCGCGAAACCCGAGACTATGTGACGGTAGTTTTGGCTAACTATTATTGGTACTCACGGGGGTACGGAGCTCCGGGGGCGGATCCGATCAAAGAGATTGCCTCAGAGCTGGCGAAGAAGTGACCTGGGCCCTCTCAGATTTAGCTTACTTTTAAGTTTTGCTTTTTCTCTTTTGGCCTTTAGCTCTTTGTCTGGATTTAATTTCCCACCCTCTGTGCGACACGGGCAAGCCCCTCCACCACCGAATGGAAGTAATTATGCTGAATCACCTTCGAAGCGCCAAACCTAGAAATTAGCTCAGTCTGAATCACGGGCACCCGTGCGGTTCCCCCGGTGCAACAAACAATATCCACTTGTGCCGGCGTTAATCCCGCTTTCTTCAACGTCTCATCTAGGCAGCCGGTAATGGAATCGACCTGCACATGCGTGAACTTGTCGAAATTACCTCGTGAGATCATTTCCTCTATTTCAATCGCCGGATGCGATAGGTTGATCTTCGCCGTGTCGTTCTCCGACAAGCTGCGCTTGGCCCCTTCAATATTTTCGAAAACGTAAAAGCCTAGCTGCTCCTCCACCATTCTCATAAGTCGCTCAAGCTTTAGCCGGTCTTCCGGTTTAATTGCCCATTGCTTTACGTTATTTAAAAACTCTCTGACTTCTCGCTGCTCCAAATAGTTAATGTCCGCCGCCGAACAAAGCCTTTCCATTAAATGTATCGGCATCCGCAATACATTCGACCCAAAGGGGATTCGATACTCCACGTCCGCTCCAAAAAATCGAGACAGATCATTTCGCATGATGGCCCCATCCAAAGCATCTCCGGCAACAGAAACGCCCCCTAGCGAAAGAACGTCGGACGGCCGATACTCGGCCGGACCAATCCTAACTAAAGTAAAGTCGGAAGTGCCACCTCCGAAGTCGGCGACACAGACGATCTTTTCTTCTCTGAGTTGTTCCCTAAATTCGTGGGCCGCGGCAATCGGCTCGGGGCAAAAATGTATCTCTTTAAAGCCAGCGCGCTTTGCGGAATCTTCTAGCCTAAATTGCGCGAATCTATCGTCAGCATCCTCAACGGCAAAACGGGCGGGCCTACCCAAAACCACCGCATCCACCTGCTGGCCGAAGTGCGCATTGGCTCTTTTCCTAAGCTCTCCCAGAAAAAGCCCTATCAGATCTTCAAGATTAAGGGGCCTATCGCCCACATACGTTCCTACGAAACTTCGGATGGGAAGTTGCTTTTTAATGGATCGGATAAGCCGCCCTTCGCCCTGACTTTCCGAGAAATGCTGTACCGCCTCAGCTCCATAAAAGACTTTGTTCTGGTTCGGAAAAAACAGAACGCTTCTTAGCACACTGGGATCTTTGGCCTTACTATCTAAGGGGATTGGCGCAAATATTTTAGTCCCGTCGGCTGCCGCTAGTAAGGAATTGGACGTTCCAAAGTCGATGGCATAGACAAGCCTTTTTGCGCTCAAGGGTTCTCCTTTAGATATGCGTCTATTATATGCTTCAAAAGATTTCAGTCCACCTTTGCGTCTGCCCTTGCTGCTCGAATATTTGCTAGGAGGAAAGAGGGACCGTGGGTTATTTCTGGAAACCGATGAGTGCGCCAAAAGCCGATCTGATTCTCGTTTTGATGGCAGCCCTTTGGGGAGCTGGATTTCCCGCAACTAAGTGGGCTTTGCTTACCATGCAACCATGCACTTTCATCGCGTGGCGCTTCCTATTCGCTTCGGCTGTGCTATTGCTCCTTTTTCGCCGAAAGGCGATTCCCAGGACACGCAAGGAATGGTCGATTTCGTTAATGATGGGATTGCTACTCGGATCCGGCTATGTCTTTCAGACCATAGGACTTCAATATACTACTTCCGCAAAAGCAGGTTTTATCACTGGCCTCTATATCGTCTTTGTTCCGGTGATTGAAGCGTTATTCGAACGTAAGCGAATCTCTTGGCAGACCTGGCTTGGCATTCTCACGTCGTTTTCCGGCCTAGCCCTTCTTTGCATTACCAAACAGCTAACCTTGGAAAACACAGATCTCTGGATTGTAGCCTGCGCTCTGGTATTTGGATTTCAAATCTATGGAATCTCCCATTGGGGAGCGAGCCTTTCTCCTTTGGGCTTTACGACCGGGGAGCTCTTTTTCGCGGGACTGACCTCACTCATCGGAGCACTTTTCCTAGAGTCTCCTTTGGTGGGTTTTACGCTGGTAAGCAGTCTGTCACTTGTTTACACGGTTCTATTTGCGACCTGCATCGCCTTTGTGGTTCAGACGAAAGTGCAACATTTCACTTCCGCGACTCACGCCGCACTTATATACACTTTAGAAGCAGTCTTTGCCGCCCTCATGGGCTGGTGGTGGCTTAACGACAAACTCTCCCTACGAGATCTCTGTGGTTGTGCTTTGATCGGGCTTGGGATCGTAATCGTGGAGATACGATTTACCGGAAAGCAAACTTCAAAAAGTGCTATCGCCTAATATTGTTCTTAAGCGCCCTCTTACGGGCTGCGATAGATTTTTTCTTGCGACGTACCGAGGGCTTCTCGTAAAACTCGCGTCGGCGAACTTCAGAGAGAATGCCTCCCTTTTCGCAATCCTTTTTAAATCTACGAAGTGTAGCTTCGTAATGTTCGCCTTCTCTAACTTTAATTCCAATTCGAAAATCGGCCAAAGGAACTCCCTCCTGAATAGGCGCAAGGATATCAAAAGTTTGTGAGGGTCTCAAGCTTCCACTGAGGGGGAATGAAAATCGCCCAATCCGGGGGTCTTCTATCGAAAAAGGCCTTCATCCCCTCTTGTGCTGGCTTTGCAGCTCGAGAATGAGCCAATTTTCTTGCCAAGCTCTCCCTTTGGAAACCTTTCCGATCTCCCCCTGAGAGCCAAGCTTGGTGTGCTACCTTAAATTCTGAGATTGCCCGGGGCTCTGCTTCGAGCACCCCCTGAACCCAACTCCTAAGCGCGGACTGGACCTTGTTGCGAGCCACCACTTGGGTTAACAGATGGCCTTCGCGCGCTTCCAAAGCTGCAATCTTTCTACCGGTTAACACCCAATCCCTTAGGTAGACGCTGGACACCTTCTGAGAAAGGTATGGCAAGATGATAGCGGCTGAAAATCCAAGTTTGCCCTCGCTCAATGAGAAGACCGATGAGGGAGTCGCGATGGCATTGTCACAGCACGCGACAAAACACATCGATCCTCCAACGGCGGCGCCTTGAACCAAGGCCAAAGTCGGAAGGGGAAGTTCGTATAATAGTTGAAAGCAGTCACCTAAGAGTTGGGCTCCTTTGAGATTTTCGCTCTCTGACGCGGTGGAACAGTACTGCATCCACTTTAAGTCAGCGCCTGCCCCAAAATGTTTGCCCTTCCCGGAAAGCACGACCGCTCTCACGCTGGAATCGTTGCGCAGATTGATCAACGTGGCTTTGAACGCTGTTAAGAGCGAGTCATTTAGGCTATTGGCCACTTCGGGACGACAAAACTCAAGATGCGCCAGTCTTTCAGAACGCTTGGGAAACCGTTGGTAGTGCACTTGTAAGGGGAAAGAGTCCTTTTTTTGAAAAGTCTTGGCCATCAAAGCAACGTACCAGGTTGCTCGTTGCCCCTCTAGAGCAAATAGTGGTAAGGGGCTTAGATGCAGGTCGACGCCAAAATTCAGGCAGCCGCTTTGGCCCTACGAAAAGGCGAGCTTGTCGTGTTTCCAACGGAAACCGTTTATGGTCTAGGGGCGAACGCGCTCGATCCGAGGGCTATTGCCTCCATTTTTGAAACCAAACGACGCCCCCGATTTAATCCTCTTATCGTCCATGTCGCCTCATTGTCCGCAGCACTCCCTTTAATCTGCGCGCTCCCCGAGAAGGCGAGGCGCTTAATCGACGCCTTCTGGCCCGGACCACTTACTTTAGTACTGCCTAAATCCGAACTCGTTCCCGAGATCGTGACGGCAGGCCTATCCACAGTGGCGATCCGCGTTCCGGCTCATCCCATCGCGCTGGATTTGCTAACAGAAGCCCAGATCCCCGTGGCAGCTCCCAGTGCAAATCTCTTCCAACAGCTAAGCCCGACCGAAGCCGTTCACATCACGGCTGAAATTCATCACAAAGCAGCGGTGGTTCTCGAAGGGGGAAAGGCCGCGGTGGGAGTGGAGTCGACTATCATTGGATTCTCTGAGGGATTCTCGGGGGGATTTTCGGGAGGCTTTGCCGACGAAAATGCTTTTTGCCTCCGCCTGGGAGGCCTGGCTTTGGAACTGATTGAAGACGTCATTGGCCCTCTAAGCCAAGCGCCTCTTAGCCAAACCCCTCTAGCTCCAGGAATGCTCGAAAAACACTATTCGCCTCGCAAGCCTCTGCGCCTTTGGCGCAAAGGGGCTGCGCCCGAAAATACCGCAGAATCGGCAATCCTGTGTTTCCAGCAGCCGCCGGCTCACCCCTTTGGCTATTGTGAAATTCTCTCCTCACAGGGAGATGTGAAAGAAGCGGCCGCTCAACTTTTTTCGGCCTTAAGAAAACTCGATGGGTCCCCTTGTGATGTGATCTTATGCCGAGATGGTCCCTGAGATCGGTGTCGGTCGGGCCATCAATGACCGCTTACGGCGCGCAGCTTTCCCTAATCCAAGCTAGGTAGTCCGGATTTCCCAGCGCTAGCGGAAGCGCCACGACACAAGGACACTCGTAGCTATGCAACTCCTTCACGGTTTCCAGTAAGCGATCCCAACAACTTCGTGTGGTCTTAGCGATAAGCACCACCTCTTGAGCCTGTTCTATCTTACCTTTCCACCGGTAAAGCGAACTCATCTTGGGAAGCAGATTCACGCACGCCGCAAGTTTTCGTTCCACTAAAGCACGCCCTAGCTTATTCGCCTGGGCGGCATCTTTGGCCGTCATATAAACAAACAACTCATTTGGCATCGGTTAATAGACCTACATGAAATTGACGGTTCTAAGCGAAGGCCAACTCTCTCTTTTGGGAAGTGCAAAGTAAAAGGTCGAGCCCCGCCCCGGACTAGATTCCACCCATATTCTTCCTCCGTGGCGTTCCGAAATGCGCTTGCAGATGGCAAGCCCAATGCCGGTCCCCGGATATTCCTCTTTGGTATGCAGCCGTTGGAAAAGTTTAAAAATCCGTTCCGAAAACTCAGGAGCTATTCCTATCCCGTTATCTTGGACCGAAAATATCCAATGCCCCTCTCCCTGCTCCGCTTCGATCCGAATCCGAGGCGGAACGGCGGGATCTCGGTATTTGATGGCATTGGCGATCAGGTTCTGTAGCAATTGACCCATTTGAATGGGATCCGCCATCACCGTGGGAAGTTCGAGGGCTGTGATACTAGCGCTACTCTCCCGAGTCAGTTCCGCTAAGTTTTGGACCACTTTTCTCAAGACAACGTTAAGGTCCGTCAATTCGAACGGTTCTGTCTTTCGATCTACGTGCGAATAGGTGAGCAAGTCATCGATGAGGCTATGCATCCGAGCAGCGCCATCCACCGCGTAACGAATATAATCGTCTGCATCCAGGTCTAATCTTCCTTCATACTTGCGTTTAAGCATTTGGACAAAACTAGTTACCATTCGCAAGGGCTCTTTAAGATCATGAGAAGCGACATAAGCGAACTGTTCTAGGTCCTTATTAGAACGAGCCAATTCCGTCGCCTGCCGGCGCAATCGATTCTCCACATCTTTTAACCGAGTGATATCGATCATGACTCCCACCATGCGAACCGGAGCTCCACTGGGATCTTTAATGACATGACCTCGGTCTAAGATGTCCTTATAAGATCCCTCTTCCCCAAAGCGATACTCTTCTTGCCAAAGCCTCGCACCGGATTCCACGGTCCCTCTAATCGACTTCCAAACACGTTCTCTATCATCGGGGTGAATCTTATCCCGCCAGAGCGACAAATCGGTGGGAGCTCTCACGTCGTTGCCTAGCAAACGACTAAAAGCTTCGTTATGCCAGACTTCGCCGGACTTCACATTCCAGTCCCACACGACATCGTTGGTCACACGCGCTAAGGTTTCAAACCTCTCGTTCCCACTCTTTAATTCCCAAGCGACCCGTTTCGACTCGCTGATATCGCGAAATACGGTAACAGCACCCGCGAGCCTCCCGTTTTGCTCGTAAATGGGTCGGCCGCTCACACTAATATAAATTCCCTCAGGATGGCTCTCATTACGGATCAGAAGTTCGCAGTCTTGTGTCGTTTCTCCCAGAGCGATCGCGCGATAGATAGGAAGAGATTCGTACGGAAACGGCTTTTCGCTGTCGGGCGAAAGCATTCCAAAATAGGAGGGCCATTCGGCTGCCGACCCCGAAGAGGGTGGCTTTCCGCAAAGTTTCTCGGCGGCTTGATTGAAATAGACTAGCCGTCCTTGGGCATTCGCCATCGCGACACCTTCACACATGTTGTCGAGGACTAATTGAAGAATCTGCTTCGGATTTTGCAGCTCTTTTTCGAAATCGTTCATCATAGAGGATTCGAGCTTTCCGTAAGCGCTCACTTGCGCAAAAAGGACTTGATCCCTCTTTGCTTGCTGATCAGTGCCCAACTTTTCTGTTCCTAGCTCGCTTGTTTTCAGCTGAAGCCCGAGTCTTTGGCGACTGGAAACGATATGGGTGACTAACCAGGTCAGTAAGATAAGGGATCCCAAAATTTCAGCGAGGTCTGTCGGAGAAAAAGACGGCCAGCCCCCTAAGGGACCGGGAAGAATGTGCGTAAATTGCCAGCGTGCCAGAGCTAGAAAAAGCCCTAGACCTATCAGAATAAAACCCGCTTGGCGCCCCCAAGTTCCCACCGATACTGGCCTGGGCATAACGATCACTCCCGCTTTTACTTCGTGGTGGAGAAAACAAAAAAACACTAATCCAAATCAAAAGCAATTCCAACTCTTGAGACGGGCTCAACTTTTTTTCTATTTCATATCAATAGTTTAGGATTCATCGATTGAGTTATTTTCAACTTTTAGGTACATTACGAACCTTCTTAACCGCAAATCAGAGGTAATTTCCATGCCCGTGACGTTTTCGCCGGAGCTGTTGATCGCCGTTACCGCCGTCCTATTCACGCTAGGAATTGCGATGTTCGTCATAGGTCGAATCCTACGCCTTCTGCTCTCGGTGGCTATCGTTGCTATCGTGGTCTGGTTAGTGCTCGCAAAAGGACCCGAGCTTAAGCGATCGTGGTGCCGAAATTTGCCTGCACGAACGTCAGGCTTAATCACCTCGGTCTGCCGGTAGGTGCCGCTAATTGTTACTACTTTCGGGCTCTTACCGCTTGTGTTTTAACGCGATGCGCCTTATAATGTACGTCTTCTTATCGCATGACCTTAATCAAAAACTTGGGGGCGAATTTCGTGGGGAAATTTCTAACGTTTACCGCAGCCGCGGCTTTGGGGGTTATCTTGTCAGCTCTTTCGGCAGGAAATGTTTTTGCCACCGAAGAGCCTCCGGTATTTCCGGGGTACTTCGATATCCGTGTCGAAGTCGTTCCCATTCCGCTTGCAACCCCGCCTCAAACCATCGCCATCGGTAATTCTGGAAATGTAGCCGTCAACATTGTCGGTGCCGAGATCCATGCCGAGCAGATCCTTATCTCTCACGTGGATTTTACCGTCGTTTACCATACTCAGGGGCTGGAACTTCCCTCCTTCGAAAGGGGACGAATCGTTACGAAGAGAGCCGATCTCGCGTTTGAAGCTTACATGGAAAGCAAACCGGGAATCCCATTGGACATCCCGCTTCCCGACAAACTCCCCTTGCGCCTTAATCCGGGGCAAAATCCGGTTCTTGTTCTTGCCGATGAAAAGGCCGGCGGGCAATACATTGAGGCCGTTCTTCGACAGACTCTCAACGAGCAGTATTTCGCACAGCACTTTAGCGACGCTATAGTACGAAAAGCCCCAGCAGGGAGCGAAGCTTTGGTCCAAGGAGCCCTTAAATCTTATCGAGGCGAGTTCATTTCCCGTGCGCGCGAAGCAATGCTTAAACAGATCAAAGGCGAGATTGTAGCGAAATGGGTCGAAACCCTTGGAAACAACTTTAAGCTTGCTCTGCCCCACAGTAAGCCTATCGATGTGGTGTTCGAGAGGGAGCTAACAGTATCCCCTCCCCAGTGGCGGATTCGAACCCAGCTGCCTAGTGATTTTGTCTTGGCCCCCTTTCAAACGCCTTTACCCCCTTCGGTATCCCCTTCGGGCCATCCCGCACAACGGGGAGGAATCACTTTATCGGCAGAGGCGCTTACTTTCCTCTTTAACGACTACCTAAAGACTCATCAAACGATTCCCTCTGCGGATGTGTTTTGGCTGCAGTCGAGCGGGCAAGAGCTCAGTGATTTTTTTCATATCTTTGAAAACCGAATCGATACCAGAAAAAAATATCGAATCGGCATCTCGTTAACGGGAGAGACGGCTCCTGTGCTTCGTCCTTGGGAACTTCGTACGCCAAAGGGCAAGCGAGTCTTTTTGAATCTGGCCGCAAGCTTTCAATTAGTTCCCACTGACGATCTGAGTGCAAATCCCGAGCGGGTGGATCTTGATCTTAGATTCTTAGCCGAAGTCCAAGGGCTACAGCTGGTGGATGTTCAAGCAGGAAGCTATACCAAGGATCGCACCAAAGAAAAAGAAGACCAGAAAAGCCTCTTCGGTTCTCTTCTCAACGTTCCCGAAGCTATTTCCGGCCTTAAGATCGCCGCCGCGAAAGCCTTCATCAACGGCTCTTTGCCGGACAAGACGCGTATCGCCCCCCAAGGTGCTACCGTCGTAACGAACTACACCTGTGCCCAATTAGATAATTCCAACCCGTGGTATGGGGATGCCAGCTTCGCCGATGCATTGACGATTGAATTTATGGTGCAGCCGTAAGTACTACGAGACGCCCCAGTAATAAGACGTGAGTAGCCCACTCTTGCTACCCCTCCCCCAAGACATTGGCCCAGGAGTGAAAGTGTCGCCTAGTTATATCCCGTAGAAAACTTCGCACTTCTTCGTTAAGTGGCGTACTAAAGCTTCATGAGAAAGCTCTTTACCGGTGATATTGCGACAAAGAACCTCCGCCGTATAGAGCTGGCCGTGCGTGTGGATTTTGGAGCCGAGCCACTCTCGAAGATTTGAAAAGTGCCCATTCTTAAATTGGGCGTCCAAATCTCCAAGCTCCTTTTCCGCCGCTTCATAAAACTGAGCCGCATACATATTGCCCAAAGCATACGTCGGAAAGTATCCGAAATCTCCCCCACTCCAGTGCACGTCTTGCAAACAACCTTCCGCATCATCTGAGGGAGCAAAGCCGAAGAGGGATCTAAACTTTTCATTCCAGGCCGCTGGAACGTCAGCGACTTTAATGTCTCCGTTAACCAAAGCCTGCTCTAACTCAAATCGTAAAATGATATGCAGGTTATAAGTCATTTCGTCAGCCTCTACCCTAATGGTCGATAGCTCCACATGGTTTACCGCGCGCACAAACTCCTCTTGCGACACCGACTCCAATGCGCAAAACGTGGCTTGCGCCTGCGGATAGAAATAGCTCCAAAAAGAGGGACGACGTCCTACCAGATTCTCCCACAGTCGTGACTGCGATTCGTGAATGGCCGTGGAACAAGCTCTTCCCAAGGGTTCACCAAAATAGTCTTCATTTAACCCCTGTTCATAGAGTCCGTGCCCTGCTTCGTGAAGCAGCGAGTAGAAAGAAGAGGGGAAAAACGCTGAGTCGTATCGGGTGGTGATGCGAACATCACAAGGGCTAAAGCCCGAACAGAAGGGATGTGTCGTCGTATCGATACGGCCTCTGGTAAAATCAAAACCGATGCGAGCAACTGCCTGCTTACCGAAGCCATATTGGGCGGCTTCAGGATAGTTGCCCTTTAAAAATTCAAGGGAGCTGCTTCGAGAGGACCTCTTCACCCGATCAATCAAAGGAACCATCTCGGTCTTTAATGCCGAGAGAATCCCTGCTACTTTTTTGGTCTTAGCACCAGGTTCATAATTTTCGAGTAAAGCGTCGTAAGGCTCTTTTTCAAATCCCAAGTACCGGCACTCCGCTTTGCGCAGTTGCAGAACCTTTTCGAGAAAGGGTTTGAACCGGCTAAAATCAGATCGCTTTCTGGCGTCGATCCAGGCTTCGCGACCCGCGGTCGACGCAAGGGCCAACTCATTCACTAACGCGCCCGGAATCTTAGTCGCCCGATCATAGTTTCTTCGAATCTCGCGTACATTGGCAGCGACCATAGGCTCTTGGACCAGAGTTGATTCCTCGACCGTCCGCAGCAACTCTCCTACACGAGGCTCGGTCATTTTCTGATGCAAGGTGGAATGAAGCAGGGCCTTTTGGTCCCCTCGAAGTTTCACCCCTTTTTCGGGTAAGTAGGTGGATTCATCCCAACCCAGAACCGAGTCAATGGAGGCCCAAAGCCCGACGGTTCGCTCAATGGTTAAGAGTTCTTGGTACGCAACTTTTTGGTCAGCCATATTTCTTAGTCTTCCGGACGACGCTCACTGAGGTCAACGACTTTTCTACGACGAGGTCCGAAATCTCCGTGAGACATTACAAAGAGTCGAGATTGGTTTTGTGGATTTTGAGATCGGTTAAGGAGCCAGGAGACCGCACTCACCATCAATGCTGCCAAAAAAGCCGATCCAAAAGAGTCCACCGCGAATCCACTGACGAACCAGCCCGCCATTTCAAAGATGAACGCATTGATAAAGAGGAGGAAAATCCCCAGCGAGACAAGTGTCAGCGGTAAGGTAAACAAAATGAGCAGTGGACGAACCAGAAGATTTAAAACGCCTAGTACCGCTCCAGCGGCAAGTGCTGTCCGAAAATTGGCCACGTGAACCCCTGGAACCACCTGGGGAACCATCAAGATGGTTAGGGTCGTCACCAGCCATTTCACTATCCATGCTGGAAAGTAACCACGCATTACCCCCGGTTTACCAGGGATTGGCGGAAAGGGAAAGCCATCCTATCCGGAGATTCGCCCTTCGGCATGATACTCCACAAATCCGGTCACATCCCGGTCCATCTTGCAGCTGGCCTGGGATCCTACAATGGAGGTCACCTGGCAGCTGCCAATGGTGACATTTTCTCCCGAGGTCTTGCGGCCAAAGACACTGACTTCGTCGTTCACTTTGACGCCAGTAACCGCCTGCAACAAGACCACGGAGTTATTGTCGCCGACTTGGTAACAATCGATGACCGGAATGGCAAACCCTCTGGCAACACTCGTAGTCCCCAACGCTCCGGCATCCGCTCGTATCAATGAGTATTGGCCAGTTCCTCCGTAGGCTTTTGCGGTTATCTTTACCAATACGTTGCTATTGCGAAGCGGGACCATTCTCTTCTTCTTATTCGCAAGCACTGTCATCAGTTTAGGAGTCTTAGCGGTAGCGTCGTACACTTCGGCTTTCACGTCCTTAGCCTCCGGCCCCCACACTAACGTTAAGCCCACCGAGGCGTTTTTCCCCTTTAACCGAACCCATTCCGTCGAATTTCCCGCGGGATAACTCACAGCCCCTTTGATCGATTGTCCCGTGACTAGCTCCTTCGCTCCATCGACAAGGCTGTCAGCGCCCCCGGAAAAGTCGGGATCCTCATACTTAGCGTAGATCACAGGATTCTCTTTAAACCCTTTCACATCAGTCCGGCGAATACCAATCGAGTAATCCCCCTTCGGCTGAAGGGTTTTAGAAGTGACCACAAGGTTTCCCTTAAGAAAGTCACAGCTGACCGTCGTAGGTACATTGGTTCCATTACCCTGCTTACTCATCGAAACCGAGATGCGACGCTTTAGAGAATCACAATCGGCCTTGGGCCCCACCTTTTGCGCTACCAAAATAGTTCCTGGGGAATCGAGTGAGAATTTAACCTTAGTGTTGCTAGATTCCAGCGGAGTTCCAATTTTTGCGGACTGCGTGGCACACCCTCCCATTATGACGGTCACCACCGTCATGAAAGCCACCGTTACTATTCCCCTATGAATGTGATGCTTCATTAACTACCCTCCTACAAACAAAAGTCATCGAAACTCCGTCGATTCTGAATTTCGTCACCCGGTGCCAAATACCTGGGATTAGAAAGTTCCAGGCCGTTGACTTGAACCTTTCCAGCCGTGTTCGACTTCGCCCGATAGGCACTCTTTCCCGCTACGGTGTCGCGCTCGATGGTCAAGTAGACCGAGCGGCGCTCGCCAGAAGCCCGTAACCATTTCACTCGGCTCCGGCGATGACTTCCTAGCTCCACGACGGGGCTAAGCAATGCAAGCACATCGACTCGATTGAATTTGCGGCGATCTTTGCTGTTAAATCTTCCTACCAAGTAGGCAAGGCCAGGCTTAGGACAAAACCCGCAGACTTCGTCGGTATGTCGCCTTCGCTTGCCACAAGTTTTACAAAATTTCGGTCGGTAGTAGCGCACCAGCCGATACAGGGCAAAGCCTAGCACCACACATAGCCCCAGCCCTATCATCCAAGCACGATTTCGACTCCAAAAGGAACGGGGAGCTGGAACGTTCACCGTGGCCTGCACCGAAGCGACGGGATTGCCTTCCACCGAAGCCGTCAGAGTTAGGGGAACCGGCCCTCCTTTGAAAAAGCTGGGGGTATCGATGGCAACTCTCATCCACCGCTCCGGAACAAATCCAAAGGCCGGATTGAAAATGCTTAGCGCTACCCGATCGTTACCCAGTTTCAGATTCGCCTGGTCAATGAGAGGCCGAATATCATTCTCGAGAATGGCGTTATAGAGAATCAAATGAAGATTAATCTTTTTACTTTTGAGGCTCGCTATCATTTTTTCCGATAGCGAGACGTTACCCGATGTATAGATCCATACGACAGTGGGCATGGTAATGCCGGCATCTTGAGAAGATTCAAGAAGCCTTGCCAATGCCTTTTCGTAACTGGTCGACAATAGCGTTGGCTCACAATGTAAACTTACCTCTTCCACATCCCCGATGGGTCTATGATTGTGCGGGATCTCAAGGGTTGTGCTGGTAAAGGAAACCACACTAAAAAGACTCTTTGGAGGGAGCGTCCGTTTGAGCTCACCTAACTGTGCTCCTAAATATTGATCGATCTTATTGACCTGGCACAATTGCGAAGCGTCCACTAATACCCAAAGATTAACGGGGGTGGACTTAAGCTCAAACCCCAGCGACTCTTTGGTGACCGACTGGACTATCTTGAGATCTAGCTTTCCACTAGGAGCATTCATGAGGGAAAGATCCCCTTCAATTCTCTCATCCACGGGCGCGAAATTTCTGAGAACTAACGTTCCCTTCGCTTTGGTGTCAGCCGTTTCGGCAAACCCATTTTGAACGGGAAATAATGACAGAGCTAAAATGACCATCACTTTGGTTCTAGTAAGCATGTTTTGCCTCAACTTGTCTTAGCGTCGCCATTTGACCTTCAGAAATGCTGACAGGGGCCTTCATCTCGCGCCGGTACTCTTCGGGAAGCATCTTAATAAGAAACTGTTTCGTTCCCATAAACACCATGTCGTTCGTGTCGACGACTCTGGTATCTTTCAAAGGGTGTCTGCGCTCGAATAAGGTTTGTTTGGGAGCCACGCGGATTTCGAAATCGTATGTCCCTTCAGTCGTTACCGGTGAAGGTGTCAAAACCCCTTTTTCCGATAACTGAAAAGGGTTATTCCCCTCCCACAAGGGGATGGGCGATGCGCCTCGCTCTTCGATAAGAAAGCCGGCCAAGCGGCGCGGGCTTAGCGACGGACGTTGCCTTTTTTGTACCTGTTCGGCCAATTTCGCTAGCTCTAGAATGTAATGAAACTCCTCGATTCCATCTTCTAGCCGCGCCTTAAAATGCAAAGAGAGCTTAGTGATAGTTTGAGACAGCCTGTCCCATAGATTGGGAGTTGGGGGGCTGGCTAACTGACTTGGCATTGAGCCATTGGGATCAAACACGGCTTCCTCCTTTTTGGGCAAAGGCCATGGCTTCCCCCTCATTTTCATGAGCATGGGGCGCCCGTAAGGCTAAGACGACGAAGTGGTTCCCCATCAGCTCAACTTCGTCATAATCCAAAAGTTCGCTCTTTTCTTCTTCACGTCCATTCAACTTAAAGTGAGCTCCCGGATCGGCCATTAGGTTCACTACCCCATTGATAAGCACGCGAAAGCCTTCGGTACTGTTAAGATCGCTGGGCGTTAAAATAAGATCCGCATCCACATCTTTGGCAATCCGCTCTAGGCTTCTGCCTAGCAGAAATATCTCTCCCGCGTGAGCTCCCGCATAACAAAAAAGTGCCGTTCGGTATCTTTCCACTGGGGGCTTATCGCTAGTTCGTGCCTCCCGGATGATATTTTCCTCCGGGCAATGCTCCCAACCTTCTAGCACCGTATGGCCATTAGCCGAGATAGAGATGACTTTGTCCCTGGCGCGAACCATCATGCGCAAAAATCCAAAGCTCGCTTTAGTCAAGTTAGATAGCTTGCGTAACGAGCGCTTCATTGTGCCCCTCCCACGATCACAGACGGCTGGTAAACGCTAATATCGAAAAAGCCGAAATCCAGATCCGATTTTTGAACTCGAATCCGTAGCGTATTTTCCTGGGGAACCAGTTGCTCGGCCGGAACCACGATTCCCCGGTTCATCCAGTGGTTGGAAAGCTCCGGCATCTCCCCCTGCATATCAAATTGATCCGTAATCAAATGCCTTCCATTGATTTCATAGTGCAGAATGGATCCGGCACGTCTGACGTATTGGTGCAAGATAAGCACGATGGGACGGTCCGGATGCGGCACCTGAAGTTTTAGGGTTAGCATCCCTTCCTTGATGAATTTCCCCTTGAGCGTCAACGCATCGCCGTTTTGGAATCGGGTGGAGAGCATGCGCGAAAACGAAGTAGGAGCCTTGATTTCGACCCTGTCTTCGTCGTCCACTACCAATTTATCCACTTGCTCAAATAGGTGGCCGCCTAATACGATCTTATTTTCCATGGAACAGTACCGGTTTCTTAGATCTATCAGCGCCTCTTCGACGGTATTAACGAGACTGAATTTTCGTTCCGCGAAGTCTACAAATTGCATCAACAGTTCTGCCACTTCAGGTAAAACCTTCCAGCTTTGCGCGCGTGGAAGAACCTGTTTTTCTTTGAGTCCATCCAAAAGCGCCACTGCTTTAAGAAGTGTCTCTCTGTCGAAGTTGCTCCGCTGCGCACCCAACCGACTGGAGAGCTTATCCAAATACTTCGAAAGTTTGTCGGCAAATTCCGACATTAAGAATGCCATCTTCAACGGCTGAAAGGGGCGTGCCAACATTTCCGCATGCAATTGCGTCAGGTATTGCACGGTCGTAAAAGGATCGTCTACCAGGTAAATTCGTTCCATTTTGGAATGGGCTCTTTCGATTCCGTACAGTGCCTGTCTCACCTTCAACGACTCCTCCGACCGCATGGGGGCGAAGGTTTGGGGAACAATCGTATTGCGATGTCTCAGATCGATCACTCCGGCGTCTAATTCGGTTTTCCACTCCTCTTGAATGGTTGCCATGCGAAGCGACTCGGTATCGGGAGCAAGCGTTACCCTAAAAAGTTCGATCCCGTCGTCAGAGGACGCCGAGGTTCCTATCACAATCTGCGCATCGAGAGCTTCCGTACGGTAGCCCGAAATGGAAGCGTCTTCGCGATCGGTATAACGATCAGTACCTTGGAGGACGTTCTTTACGGCTACCACGATTTTGCGACTCTCCTTGCCCTTCCTGTACGGTGATAGATCAACGACCGTCTCTTTGGAGAGAACCACGGGCTGCCCGTTGGGAAGCAACGCGATTCCTGGCTTGACGAGCAGGGTAAGCGTTTTGAGAGAGCTCACTTCGAACTCCTCAAAGGCTCTTACGATAATTCCGCCACTTTCAAAAAGGTACCGGCATAAAAGGGCCGATACTTTGTCCGCTTGAGCGGCTAATCGATTGAGGTCTTTATAGTCGATGAGCTGACCCGGAAAGAAATTCGGTCGGCTTAAATTCACACTAATCCGTTCCATTACGCTCTACCTTCCTTTTTCGTGGACTCTTCTAGTTCTAGCGCATGACTGCGCGAGCCAAATCTATCGTTCCTTTCATCCCCGATGGGTTTAGAAGCGGGACGTGCCCGATGCACGGCCCATGAACGAAGTTTTTCAATTCTCTCGCCCATAGTCTTTGAAAGAGGCACCGTCTCAGCGACAGCGCCCAAAATATGACCTTGGCAAAAGGCTTCGCTGGATCCAAACGCTTGGTAACGACCCGCGATGAGCGCTTGTTCGATCTCAGCGCCACTAAACCCTTCGGTCTTCGAAACCAAATCGACCATATCGAGCCCTTCGACGGCCCAACCATAGCGCTCGAGTTGAATTCCAAAAATCTCGGTGCGCTCTTCCCGATTGGGAAGATCCACAAAGAAAATCTCATCAAAACGGCCCTTACGAAGAAACTCTGGGGGTAACGCAGAAATATCATTCGCCGTCGCCACGACGAAGACCGAACTTTTCTTCTCCTGCATCCAGGTAAGTAAGGTTCCAAAAACACGGCTCGTTGTGCCCCCATCGCTGGCTCCGCTGGACTGAGTCCCTGATAGCCCTTTTTCAATTTCGTCCACCCACAAAATGCACGGGGAGACGGCCTCGCACGTGGCGATGGCATTGCGAACATTACTTTCGCTGGAGCCGACGACCCCGGCAAAAATTCTGCCCATGTCTAGCCGAAGCAACGGTAGCTGCCAGCTTCGCCCGACGGTTACCGCGGTCAGTGATTTACCGCAACCGGGAATTCCCACAAGCAGTATCCCTTTGGGAACAGGAAGCTTAAGCTGTCTTGCTTCCAGGGAAAGACCACCTTTGCGAGTATGGAGCCATTCCTTGAGAAACGTTAACCCGCCCACTCCCGCGGATTGATCGGAGCTGGTATCGACGAACTCCAAAAGACCGGAGCGCTTTACGATCTGACGCTTTTCATCTTGAATCAGTTTTCGATCGAGCGCTCCTTGAGCCACGATACTCTTTGCCAAGACATTTTCGATTTCGTCATACGTAAGGCCGGAAGCGGCGTCGGTGATAGATTCAATAAAATGCGGGTCGGTCGTTAGCGTCCCTGGCTTTAACACTTCCCCCGCTCTTTGAATGAGACGATGAATCTCTTCTCTGGAGGGTAAGGGCAGATCCAAAAGAGCCATCTCCTTCGCTAACTCGGGAGGGGTCTGTAAGATAGGTGCTATCAAGACAATATTCTTTTGAGACTTTTTAAGCGCCTGCGCCAAGTCTCTTAGTTTTCGAACAATGCCCGGCTCCTTGAGATAAGGATGAAAATCTTTAAGCACAAGGACTGACTTTTCATTGAGCTCTTCGAACCATTTCAACGCCGCCATGGGATCTAAGATGTCGGCTACCGCGCGTTCGTTCTTGCGAACTCCTTGAGTCCGTGACCACACATACAGCGCCGATTCCCGCCGTTTTCCCAACGCGTCCAACAGGTCAAGGCATCTGGCCTCTTCAAACGTCGTGACGTGAATCAAAGGATATCTGGCTCGAATCATCGAGGAGATCTCTTCGGTAAACTTTTCGATTCGGTTCGTTTCCATAATCTCGTTTCTGGTAAGCCGTTTGCGACTCACAGAAGACTCACTGAGCAATTCCCGTACCAAGCGAAAGGGGACAGTTTGAGCAGGCCCCGAAGAGCCGGGAGACGACAATCGTTTCAAACGTGATTTTAGGGGGCCAAATCGTCTCAGAACTGACACGAGGCTTAGGCGAGCAAGAGGAGGAGTGTCAGGGAGGTAACCGCTCTTCTCACCTTTGACCCACGCCTCTCGCCCCTATCTCATTTCTGAAACGTTGGGCACTCATTCGGAGCCTCTTATAAGGAGGGGTTTATTGGCACATCAATTGCTCTTCCCATTGTTCGTGATGGAGGATCGCATTCAAATACTTGCCCATACCGATTACTTTACGAATCTGGCCCAGTCCATGACCTTATTATTAAATGGGGTACTCAAGGACAGCGCGAGCCTCTTTCGTCGGTCACCTCAGGTAGTCTTTGGCTCCCCCTTATCCGCCGCCTCCCAAGACTTTCATCTCTATATCGTGGGCAAAAGTGGTCTCGACCAGGAGAAAGGAACCTTTCTCTGCGAGTCCGCCCAGGACAAGTTCGTCGTCTTTCGCAACCCCTCGAGGATGACGATCTCTTTTTCCCTAGTAGGAACGGCTGTCCCATCGGCCATAGCCCTTCGCGCTTATGACAAGCTCTGCGCCTTCTTTTTCGACTCTCGCACCATCGATCCTTTTTTACCTGAAGGTTTCAAAGCTTTCCCAGCACTCTTTGATCGCATGAGGGCCCACAAAGCGGACATTCGTATCCAGAGCCGGGAGCCCAACACCACTCGGGGAGAAGAGTTTCGATTCGATTTCGACTACATGGCGCTTTACCACAGCGGCAATCCGCTTCGGGAAGAGCACAAAACCAAACAAAGAGTCATTGATATCAATGACGGTACTGAAAGGAGTGTCCTATGAGCACATATCAAGCACCGGGCGTATACTCCTCGATCGTCTCGAGCGGTAATAAACCCATCGAATCGGTGGGATCATCGACTGCGGGAATGATCGGGCAAGTCACGCAAGGCCCCGTCCAAAAACCACAATTGGTGACGAGTTGGGCGGCGTACCAGAAACTGTTCGGCGGAATAAAAGAAGGGGGCTATCTCGCCCACGCGGTTTACGGCTTTTTTCTTAATGGCGGATCTCGCTGTTACGTTCTCAATGTCGGAGCACCCAAAGAGGGGCAGACCGAAGATGAAGTGGCCGGCGACATTAAAGGCGAAGATAAGGGGCCTCAACTTCGTACTGGTCTACAGGCGTTTAAAGCAATTGAAGACATCGCGATGGTTGCCGCCCCTGGTTTTACGGGAAAGACGATTCATGCCCTGCTCTCCGACCATGCTTCTGAGTGTGGCGATCGCATGGCCGTCTTAGACGGCGTTGAGGATCTAAAAGAAATTCAACTTCACGAATTTCCTCGGATCGGCGATAGCAAAGAGGCCGCCCTTTACTGGCCGTGGATTTCGGTATTCGACGAATCCACCAAGAAGCTGGCGTACGTTCCGCCTTCGGGCCATGTCATGGGGACCATTGCTCGTGTCGATACGGAACGCGGAGTTCATAAGGCTCCTGCTAACGAAGTTCTTCGCGGAGCCCTGGGGCTTAAGTATACGCTAACGCGAAACGAACAGGCTTTGCTCAATCCTCGCGGCATCAACGTCATTCGTGATTTAGATGACATGGGAATTCGCATTTACGGAGCCCGTACGCTCTCGGCCGATAGCGAATGGAAATACGTAAACGTCAGACGACTTTTCCAAGTGGTGAAACAAAGCGTCACCAAGGGAACCGAGTGGGTGGTTTTTGAACCCAACGATCAAGAACTTTGGGGAAACGTGGAAAGAAATATCCGCGCTTACCTCAAGACGCTCTACAACAACGGAGCTTTGATGGGGAAAACCCCGGAAGAGGCCTTTTACGTTCGTTGTAACGAACAGACCAATCCCAAAGAGAACCTTGATCTAGGGATTGTAACGATTGAGATCGGCATCGCCCCGGTAAAGCCGGCGGAGTTCGTGCAGATCAATATCCAGCAGAAAATAGAACGCGATGAGGCGAACGCCGAATAACCCCCGGGAAGTTGGTCAATAGTGACCACTCCCTTTTTTAAAGGAGTCCAATTATGGCAACAGCTACCGCAGGTGAAGAGTACCTTAACGTATCGAGCTTCAAAGTGACCATCGATGGTCATCAGTGGGGTTCCTACGACACGGTGTCTGGTATCGGAATCGATATGGAAGACATCGCTTATCACGAAGGCAAAAACCAAATGTTGAATCGTCCTGGCCGATTTAACGCTAGGGACATTTCGCTTTCTCGGCGATTCAAGAAAGACAAAGAGCTCTATTCTTGGATGAAAGAGATCAAAGGCGGAAAACAGGTCCGTAAATCAGGATCCATCATCCTTACTGACGATGAAGGAAAAGAGGTCATCCGCTTTAACTTCTTCGGCGCATGGCCCAAGGGATGGAGCGGGCCCACCCTCAGCAAGGACGCTAACGGAAATGAGATCCTTCGTGAGGAGATTACTCTTAGTGTCTCTGATGTTGAACTCGCTTAAGTAGGAAAGGGTATCGGATCATGGAACCACGGGGCATTTACAACCTGTCGATAGAGAATCAGACCTCGGGAAGGCACACTTCCCGCATTGGTTTGCTTCGCCATCGGACTGGAGTCCCCGTGGTTCCTCTTTTCCTGCAAGGGATTTCCCATCCGTTTTCCCAAGAGCTTCATTCCATGGAAGACATTGAAACCCAAATCTTAGCCAGTACCTGCCTTTTTGACAAAGAAGCGTGGGCTTTACTGTTCCCTTTCTTCGAAATGGGCGCAAGCCATGCCTATGTCATCGCCCTTCCTTTCGATCCCAACCACCGATTGTCGTCACTACTAGGCAGCGATCGGGGATTGCATTCGCGAACAGGGATCCATGCAATCAAGAATTTTTCTGAAGTGGCCGATCTGGTCGTGGTTCCTCAAGCAAGCCAGATTCTTGGTTTCGAAGAACATAAGGCCTTTCACGTTTCGCTCTTCGATATCATCTCCCCTTTAAACCATTTTTTTATGCTCACCGATTTTCCGAAACAGGCCGATGAAACGTTGGTGGAGTCCTGGCTAAAGGGAATTTACTGCCCTAATGCGGCTGCCTATTTTCCCTGGCTGAGGGGAGCGAGTCGATTGACACCTCCGGCAATAGTCGCCGCAGCAGCTTTTCAAGTCAGCGACGCGGCCTACGGCATCAACGAGATTCCGGCAAACCGCCCCTTAAACGAGGGCTATCAGCCCGTGCGAAGATTTCGCCCGGCCACGCTTCACCCGCTTCTTGAGATGAGGGTGAACCTTTTTCACCAGTTTGGAACAGGAGATTGTAGGGTTTGGGGCGGAAGGACTCTGGCCGAGTCTGTTGATCTCGACAATCGTTTTGTATCGACTCGCAGAACCGTCTTGGCATTACGAGAGGCGATTCATCAAATATGCGAACCTTTTGTGTTAGAACCGATGCAAGACGGGTTAGCCGACCTAGTAGACGTCGCTTTACAATCGGCTTTCCAACCTCTTGTGAAAATTTTTGACCCGAATGCAAAACAGCCGTTCCAGACTCAGATAGCCATTGTACCCAAAGGAACTGAGGACATCCTTCAAGTCGATGTCACGTTTTGTATTCCTTACGCGGTCGATCAAATGTCGGTCTCTTTGGGGCTCACTGGATAAGATTCGAAGGAACTTTCTATATGGCTTACGACAACACAAATAGCGCAAACGAACAAGACGGACTCACCACACAATTTAAAGTGGTCATTCCCGAACTTAAAGACATGGTCTTCAAAAGCTGTGAAGGACTAGAGTCCGAAATCGAAGTCCTCTATTTTTCAGAAGGGGGATTGCTTGGGGCTCCCAAGACGGCACGGGGAGCTCAGCGAGTGCATCGGCTTTCGTTTGGTCAAGGAACCTCAAGTGGCGACTCGGGAAAGACTATTTTTGACTGGTATCTCGACGTTTGCGATTCCTCAAAGCCGCTACAAAAAAAGACCCTCTCTATCACCATTACCGACCGAGAAGGCAAGAAATTGACGGAATGGAGAGTGATTAATGCATGGCCCTGTCGATGGAATGCGCCCCTATTAAGCCGTGACGCCACCACCGTTGCCGTCGAATACGTAAGTTTCGCGCATGAAGGAATCGAGAGGAAAAAGTAGTAAGGAGTTCTATGCAGACCGCCAAAGGAAAATTAGTCAATAAGGATTCGGGAGAGGCACTTAACTTTTCGCTCAACCCCACCGACTTTAGGCTCACTCGTCATTTCGATTACCATGTCGAACCTTGTCTGGGTCAACATGCGCCGATGGTAGCCTTTAAAAGCGGAGGGGCATCACAACTGTCTTTCAACTTAAGATTTGATAGAGATGCCGACAAGGATTGCAGTATCAAAACGGTTCACGGCTTCTTGCGCAGCTTAAATAAAGTAGACGAAGACAAAAAATCCATCCCTCAATTGGAATTCACCATGGGCTCGTTTCGGTTCCTGGGTTACCCCTCTTCGGTCAGTGTCCTCACCACCCGTTTCGATGACCACGGCGAAGCCACCAGCCTCTCCATAGATCTGAGTCTTGTCTCCTCGGGAGAATACGAACATGGAAAATAGAACCAAAATCACCTATCAGATTTTAACCCCTTCGACGGGAGATTTTACCTCCACCCTTTGCCGTTGCTCCTTGGAAGAACACGTTAAATATTGTCTAAGGGCCGCGATTTTGACCACCCGGGGAGAGCGACCGCTCTACCCCACTGTGGGAAGCCGGTTGCGCGACCTGCTGTTTCGCCCCCTTACCATGTCCACCAAAAGTGAAATCCGAGACCAGGTTCGCGCGGCGATAGAATCGGCAGAGCCTCGCGTTAACCAGCTTGACGTGGATGTCACTGCCTCAGCCACCGATCGCAGCCAACTGCAGATCTTTTTGAAATACCAAATACGAGAGACACAAAAACAGGACCAGCTTCGTCTGGCTTTGGCTCCCTAAGGATATCTTATGAAACTAGAAAATAGATACCAACAGATTCTAAATGATTCCTTCCGCAAGCACTTTCCCGGTTGGGACTCAGCCTCACCCATGGATCCGGTAAAGGTATTTTCGGAAGGGCTCAGTTGCTCTCTCGCGGAAATCGAGCGGCGTCAGACCCGCTTCGTCGATACGGTGCTAGACACCCTACCCTCATTAATGAACTTCTCCGCCAAAAGTGCGAAGGCCCCGGTGGGATGGTTTCAGTTAAAACCTAATGCGGGACTCAGCGAGCCTAAAACCTTGGGGCCCGAAAATACGTTTCGGTTCCAGGGGGAAAAAGGAACTTGTCAAATCGCTCCGGTGGCGTCGATTCGATTAGCGCCTTTTCACGACGTACGCTTTAGCTCTCAAGGTCAGACAGTCGAAATGAAGGCTGCGATCAAAGCGCCTTGTAAAGAGATAGCCATTACTTTCCTCCCCGCTTTGCAGCCGAATGCATCGAATCACCAGCCGGTAAAATTAAAGGAGGTCATTCTTACTATTTCTCACGGCTCAACCAGGAAAGTAGAAACCTTTTTCCAAGAAGAGCTTTCTCTGACCGACTACACCAAAGAATTTACGAGTCCCGGCGAGATCGTCATAAAACCGGGCAAAGCAAGCGGTCTTCTTAGCTTCGGAGCGGGAACGGCGGATCTTTCTTTAAAATTTATCTTCGATGACCGATCTCCTTCAGGAAGCTTCTATACCAACTTGTTCCCCTTTCACCTTTTTGAAGTCGAAACCGATCGCTGCTTAGCGACGCTTAAAGGAGAGCCCTGGGAAGAGATCCCTTTGGACGACAGAGTCCTTGGCACTCCGAGCCAAATCCAATTGCAATATCCCGACGACCACTCGGTTATTCTCAACCGACTTGAAATGGATCTGCTCAAACTTAGACACACGGATCCCAGTCGCTTTCAAAACGCTTTTTTCTACAACCCAACAAGCCATTCGCTCATTCTACCTGGAGGTGCGTTATTGATGGGGGATTACACGGGTGGGGTTACCCTTTATGCAGAAACCATTCATCTTAGTCCCGCGTTAGATTGGCTAAGCCCTGATTTTCAAGGAAGCACCGGAGATTTGGCGGCTTTTATCGATAAGATTGTTCCCATCCAGGCCATCAGCCCCTTTTTCAAACGGGAAACGAAAGTGGAATTTCTAAAGCGTTTCTACGCAACGATGCGGTTTCTCAGTGCTAACCCAATGCCTTCACCTGGCATCTTAAAGTCTGAACTGGTGAGTCAAATCGAAGGGGTAGATCCCTCGCTCAAGCGCGTGGAACTTACCGTCGACGCCGAAAGCAAAGAGATCACCGTATATCTGTTAAGCGACGTGCATCTGGCTAATCCCACCGATAGCCATTCGCTTCCGACAGAACTCGTCAACAAAGTGGCAGCCCTACTTAATCGAATGATCCCGCTCGACTACCAGTGGAAGATGGAGCCATTCACAAACGTTGCGGTGACCGTGTTTATCAAGACCGAAGTTTCCCTAGAAGAAGGAAGGATGGGAAGCTTAAACGACGCGCTTGTTTCCCAACGAATCAAAGAACACTGTCGCGATTTACTTTCCCCGTTTGGCCTAAAAGCAGGCATTCCCGAAACCAAAGAGTCCTTCTTAGCCAGGCTCCGAGGCAGACTCTCCCATCCCCTTTCGGATCACTCCCATTTGGAACCCTCCGAGCTTATAAGAGTGGAGGCATTAATCGTGAACCCTTGCACCTCTCACTTTGGAGAGAGTATCGGCCGCAGAGACGGGGAGATTGTAGTTCCCACCATCGAGGTCGAAACCAATTGGCAGCGTCTAAGCGAGGAAGTTTCGGAGAACTTTGACCCAGCTCTAAGCGAAAATGCCGCGGGAAGGAGAAGCCATGGGTAAGCGCCCGTCCTCTTTTTTACCGAGTAGCCACTATCCCGACTATTTCAAAATGGATTTGGGGCTAGGAAGTGACACTTCCCATCCTCTGGCGGAGAGTCTAGATACTTTGGCCTTCGAGCTTTTAGTCATTAGCCACCAAATCTCTTACTCGCTTAACCCTAGAAGTTTCGACGATTCGCAACAGCGTGCGACCCTTGAAAGCTATGGGTTTGAATACAGCACTTTAGGAGAATCGGAGATTTCGGATCTCTTTGACCTCCTTCCCAGACTCTTTGAGAGTAAGGGAACGCTACGATCGCTGGAGCTTTTAGGGCGGCTCTATTTTGGGCAAATCTCAGTGACGCGTGGAAGGCCATACCAACGAGATCGCTTAGTAAAAAGGCAAAGCTTTCCCCTATCCCTTGTGGAATCTGCTGATGAAAATAGAATCGTCTTTGTCCAACTAGATCGCCCGTGCCCGGACGCGCGAATTCTAGAGTTCCGACAAACCGCCAGCCACTTTGTTCCAGAAGGATATTCGGTACTCGTCGCGAATCCCAAAGAGAGAGCCCTTGTTGAAAGCTGCTATTTCGATCTGTCTGGCCCCGTGCGTTTGCAAAAGAGGAGGCTGTAATGTCCCATTTCTCGGAAGTTAAAACCCGTCTTAGCAATCGCCAGGTCCTAAAGAAGGCTTTGCTCGCTATGGGCCACACCATTGTCGATAACGAAGAGGGGCGAGTCGTTCGAGGCTATTTCGGAAATACTTTGCCCGCGGAGTTCAAAATTCTGACTCGCACCCATTACGATATCGGGTTTGTCCGTGACGAAGAGGGAAACTATCAGGTGGTCGGTGACTGGGAACTGATGCCCAAAGTAGCGGGCATTACTCAGGAGGACTTCTTAAGAGGTCTTAAACGATCTTACGCCAAAACCGCCATCCAAGAGATCGCAAAGACCCAAGGATACGATATCCAATGTGTGGAGGACGAAACCCAAAACAGCATCGAAATGGTGGTGACCCAATGGTAAAAAAAGTAACTTTTCATATCGATTCCAACGGTGAAGTTGAAATTCGCGTACAGGGAGCCCAAGGGAACGAATGTGAAAAAATGACCGAACCCTTTGAAAGCGCTTTAGGCGTCATTGCCCGCAAGACCTATACCGATAGCTATTACCATGCCGTGGAAGGCACAGAGGCTTCCCCGGTGCTCTCAGAGTCGGAGAAAACATGAGTGACGCAAACTCCGATAAGAAAGCGGTAGTAACCCGAATCTATATTCAGCCCGATGGGGATCTCATTGTGACCGACCTATGGGACGAGGTCAGAAAACTTTTGAATGAATATTTCCCGCAGACGCCTGGAGAAGAGCCATGAAAGCGATAAAGATCTATAAAAGCGGTATCCATCTAGGAGAAGAGAAGATTGTTGCCGGCAACCAAAGCTCCGGCATGATCACTTTCACCGGTTGCCATCTGGCCTGTAATTTTTGCTATACGCCAGAAACAAGCCGTTACGAGTTAGGGCAGACCTATACGAGTGAGGGTTTTACTCATCTCGTTGAGGATCTCGTCATGCGAGGCG
Source organism: uncultured delta proteobacterium (assembly GCA_963778115.1). Lineage (GTDB taxonomy): Bacteria > Bdellovibrionota > FAC87 > UBA2466 > UBA2466 > JBBQIT01. The sequence continues at coordinate 217,050 of CAVZSV010000005.1, read as the reverse complement.
CCCGAAACCTTAATCTCATCTCCCCCTCTCATTTTTGGGGGCAATTAGCCAAACCCGTGTTTAAGATTAAGCAGAATTATGGAAAACTTCTGCCGATTGTGCTTAAAATAAGTGGCTTTGAAGGCATCAAACTCATCGAATCGATGGCCTCGTTGGGTGATATTATCGTTCCCGATTTTAAAGTCTTCGGAATGGAACAGGCTAAATCGGTTAACCTTCCCACTCACTATGGCACAACCGCAATTCGCGCCATCGAGACACTTTTAACAACGCATGGCTTTTCCCATCTCAACGAATCGGGAAAACTAACTCATGGGCTTTTGATCCGTCATCTAATGATGCCCGGATTTTTAGACGACTCTCTTGAAGTCGTAGGCGCTCTGGGCTCCATCGGTTATTCCGGTTATTTGAACCTCATGACCTACTTTATCGATCCCCGATCACACCAAGTTACCAATGCCAACCCCGCCGAGGTCCATCTTTTGACGACGGTAGCCCACCGATGGAACATTAAAGTCTTGGTCAATGGAAAGATCGTGTCTCAATCGGCCATTCCCATGACGAAGGGGGGATTTGCTCATGGAGGCTAGCCACTCATCCCGAGCTACTTTTCGGTGGGATCTAGGAAGTGCAAAGATCGCAAAAAGCGTTTCTTCCGTGGAGGTCCTATTGACGTTAGATCAGAGCGCCACTTTAGAGGCGGTCGTAAGTCTTTCTCCCCAGGACATAAGCCGCCTGGCGTCCCGGGAGATTCCTCAAGAGGCCTCATTTCTGTGGGCGGATAGGACCTTGTTTAAGGGAAATCTCACAGGTCTCACCCACCTGGACCCTCACCGGTTACGTCTAAGCTACCGAGACGCTCTTTTCGGAGCGCAGAAATCTCACGAAAATATTTTCTTTAAGCAACAAACTCTGGGCGAATGTTTGGACAAATTAACCGCCAAGATAGGACTCCAGACCCGCTACATCGGAAATTTTGGTGAACAAGTCCCCTCGCTTAATCTGACCGGCCCTTCGCTATTAGACCATCTTACAACTCTGGCGCAGGAGTTTGGCTTTTATTTTTTTATCAAGTCCACTTCGGGACAAATCTGTTTTTTAAAAGTAGGGAGTTACGTGAAGGACGTAGAGACGACTTCCCAAAGTCAGGTGACCAACGTAAGTTATGGCCAGTCGGCGGACCACTACTATTCTCAAGTAAATTTTAAGTATTTGGACCAGCATTCTCTGGAATCAAAAGAAAAACGCATGGGGGCTAATGATCTTTACAGCCCGCTCAGTAATTTTAAAGATCACAGTAGCTATCGAGATAAGACGACGTGGAAGAATGCCAAGGGCAGCTACGAAGCCCACGTGAACGAGAATTACCATTTTGAATCGGGTGAGCAACTGCTAAAGAATCAGCTCTCAAAGAAACTCATGGAGCAAGAGAGCATTAAACTCTCCGTTTTTGAGCCCGTGGGCCTTCCTGGAGATCGCATCAAGATCAAAAATGGGGCAGTTTCAACACAACACGAGGGAAACTATCTCATCAAGAGCTGCAAGATTACCGCAGCGGGTTCAGCCCCTCGCATGGACATGGAGGCGATTCGGCCATGAACGGGTACGACAAATATGATTTAAGTCACTGCAGTCAAGGGCCCCTAGTTCGCACTGAGATAGCAAGAAGCCATCTCGTCGACAAAACTCTCTGCGCCTTGAGTGTGATCCAATCGACACTGGCCGGAGTCACGGCGGCACAGAGCACCTTTGAGGGGGCTAGGTTCGTAGAATCTCATCTGGAGCGCAGCGACTTTACTTGTGTGAGCTTTCGCAACGCCTATTTCAAAGATACGCTGATAACGGATTGCACCTTTCAGGCGACTCGCTTTGTCCGCTGCACTTTCGACAACTGCCGCTTTGTAGAGGTTCGTTCGGTGAGTTCGCAAAACAGTTTGATCTTTGAAGACTGTCTATTTTTAGAGGGAACCGGGGAGTTAAGCGCTCTTTTCCAGGATAAAGCCATTACTTTTATCGATTGCACGCTTCAGGCACTGGCGATTCCGAAAGAACTTAGACAGACTCAACGAATTTTGTCCCCGTCGGTTGTTACGACGAAGCACTCTGCACCACTTCCGGTTGCAACCCAAGCCCCGGCTACTGCCGCGCCCGTTAAAGTTGAGCAAGCCACACGGTTTGATAAGTTGGAAATGTAATGACGATACAAAAAAAACAAAATCTAATGACAGCGGGATTGATTACCCCACCAACACAAAGTCGGCTTCGTACCCTTTTGTTCCCAATATATCGTATTTTTTTAGCCTTCGATAAAGTGTGGGGCGCGAGATGCGTAGCTGACGGGCCATTTTTTCCAAAGAGCCTGAATTTTTCGTCAAACACTTTTCCAAAAGACTCTTTTCGATGCGCTCTAGGTAGTGTTCCAACCCAAACTTCGAAGCAAAAGAGACATCCTCCATTTTCGCCTGGTAATCGGAATTATTTCTTTCATGATGGCTGCGGAACCTGTCCGCCATGTGGCTAATCGCGATGCACTCACTAGAACTTGCCATCAGGCATAAATACTCCACCGCATCCCGCAGCTCTCGGACGTTACCCTCTTTCCACGAATAGCTTTCCATGAGGGAAATGATTGCCTCGTCATATCGCTTGGGACCTCCAGCGAAGACTTGGATAAAGTGTCGGAACAAAGCAGCGATGTCACCCGGGCGTTCTCGCAACGGAGGAATCTCTACAATCACTTGGGAAATTCTTGAGTATAAATCCTTGCGGAACTTGCCTAATTCCACCAACGCTTTGAGATTACAGTTGGTGGCACACAGGACTCTTACCTCCGCTTTTCGTTTTCGGTCTTCTCCCAAAGGGTAGTACTCCATCGTGTCTAGAAAGGTGAGAAAATGGCTTTGAGTCTCTAGTGGCATGTCGCCGATTTCATCCAGAAACAGATCCCCTCCGCGAGCGATTTCCACTAACCCCTTTTTGTCTGAGATAGCTCCGGTAAAAGCGCCCCGCTTATGGCCGAATAGTTGATCTTGAAAATGCTCCGGACTCAAACAGGCGCAGTTGATTTGCTCAAAGGGACGCTCTTTATCGGAAACCTCTCTCATCACTCGATTGGAGTACCTAGCAAAAGGGGTCTTCCCCACTCCTGTCTCCCCTACGAAGAGTATCCTTAAGCCCTGAGCCTTAACGACCAACTCTTTGGCACGCACAATCGATGGCTCGGTGCCGATAATTCCAACGTCTTGATTGCTGTGGACCATCCTTCTCTCTCCCCGATATATGACGAATGACTAACGGGATTCTGCAGTGCAGAAGGTGTGCCAGCCGTTCCGGGACATTCTCAGCCTTGAGACACTCCCCTGCGTCCGGATTTTGCTCCATGTGCCAATCTTGTGATGGCCTAGCTTCAGACCATGGACCGGTGTAAACCAGTGAAGTGAACGATAGATACGAACGCCAAAAAAGCCTCATTGGGGCAGACGGACAGCAGCGGCTTAGTCAGGCCAAAGTCCTCTTAGTCGGACTAGGAGGCCTGGGTTGCCCTTCTTCTTTGTATCTTGCCGCGGCGGGCATTGGGACCTTGGGGCTCGCCGATTCGGATGTCGTGGAATTCTCTAATCTCCACCGCCAGACGCTTTATACCCAAGCCGATTTGAAACGGCCAAAGGCCGAAGCCGCAGCTTGCAGACTGAGCGAAGTCTCTCCGTCGACTCATTTCAACCGGCATCCGCGTCTTACCGAAGCCAACGCCTCCATCGTTGCCCAATACGATCTGGTCATCGATGGGAGCGATAACCTTTCAACCCGCTATCTGTTAAATGATACCTGCCTCAAGTACCGAGTCCCTTTGATCGTGGGGAGCGTCTTTGAGTTTACCGGCCAAGTCGCGATCTTTAACTCAAGCGGGGGGGCGTGCTACCGCTGCCTTTACCCCGAAGCTCCCCCCATTGAGTTAGCCCCCCCTTGTGGGCAGGTAGGAGTGGTCGGGGTGGTGCCCGGAATGATAGGAATGCTACAAAGTTCCGAAGCGATTAAATTTCTTCTAGGCGACACTACAAGTATGGGTAAACTAATGCTTTGGGATGCGACTCAATCGCGACTTAGCACCTTTGAAATTGGTCCCAACGGGGATTGCGTTTGTAGGCCGAAAACCCAACGTAGCATTTCAGGAGAACCGCCCATGTTTTTTAGCAAAACGAAAGAGATCTCTCCCAAGGAACTCAAAGCCCAACTCGATAGTGGAACTGCTATCGTCATTCTCGATGTTCGCGAACCCGATGAATTCGCAACCGCCAATATCGGAGGGAAACTGATTCCTTTGAGCGAATTAGAGATCCGCTACAAGGAGCTCGATCCCTCACAGACTATCGTAGCCCTCTGCCACCACGGAATGCGCAGCCGCCAGGCCGCCAACTTTCTTCGTAAAATGGGCTACAACAATGTCGCTAATTTAACCGGTGGCATCGATCGATGGTCGCTCGAAGTGGATGATAAAGTGGCCAGATACTAAAGTCTCACACCACTCGGGAAGCAATGGCTTTGAGATACCTGCCTTCCGGAACATCCGCCAAAAAGGGATGATCTGCACCTGCTCCACTTAAGTGAAAGATCTGAACTTGGCGACGACTCGCCGTAGCGGCCTGGGCAAAGGCCTCCAAGAACTGTGATTCTTTTACCAATCCCGTACAGGAGCACGTAAATAAGATCCCTCCCGGGGCCACCCGACGCAAAGCGAGTCGATTCATTTCATAATAGTTCTTAAGGGCAAACGCTAAACCCTCCCGCGATCGGGTCTGTTTCGGGGGGTCCAATACTACGGTATCGAAGGTTTCCGGCGAGGCAGGCAGCCAATCCAGAAGATCGGCATTTATCCATTCCCCTTTCACTTCGTTGAGCGATGCATTTCGGGCAGCAATCTCAATCGAAGCAGGATCCTTATCTAAACCCACCGCTCGGGTCGCGCCCGCTTTAAGAGCTGCAATGGCAAATCCACCACTATGGCTGCAGATATCTAAAATCGTCTTTCCCCTACTCCATTCGGCGACCTTTTGGCGATTATCTCTCTGATCGGTGAAAAATCCGGTCTTGTGCAAAGAGCCCGGGACCACTTCAAAGTTCACACCATATTCCCTAACCAACCGAGTCGGAGGAAGTTCTTGCGCTCGGCAATCAAACGATTCCTGCTTTTGGATGTGTCGTTCGGCAAATTCATAAAAGCAAGCCGTGGGGAAGTGTTTGGATAAGACCTCTTTTATGACCGTGCGAAAGCGATACATTCCCGCCGAAAAATATTCGATGACCCACAGGTCATCAAAACGATCGATCACCAACCCGCCAAGACCGTCCCCTTCCGCGTTTACGACACGGTAGGTATTGGTGACCTCCGCCAGCCGCAACCGCTGCCGCCATTCCAAGGCTCGCTCGAGCCTGGTTTCAAAAAAAGTCTTATCAACGGCTTCCCCCGCCGATCGAGTTAATACCCGAAGCCGAATTCGGGCGTGGCCATTATAAAAACCTCGCCCCAGCCACTGTCCCGATCTGTCGATAATCTCAACGACCGATCCCGGGGGAACCCGAGCCTGTGGCTTGGTCACGTCCTTCCATAGGAACCACGGATGGGGAGAGTTTCTAAGGACCTGAATAGGGGGAATCGCTTCCATGCAACGCGTAGATATAGCGGAAAAACCGCGAAAGGCTCAGAAAAAAAAGTTCCCTTCGCAAATCGCTACGATCTAAGGAGGTTGGCTGAAAAACGAACCCAAGACCTGCAGCGTTTTGCGGCAAAAGATCCCTCCGCCAAGCTAAGTGCCCGGGGCACGCGGGTTGCAAAGCCATTAAGCTATAAGCAAAGCAGTTACGGAGGTATTGATGCGTTACTTTATCACGGCACTGGTATTGGTAGGGGCCCTCATTTTCACCCAACTTATTGAAAATACACACGCAAAGTCAGAATCGATGGGCTGGAGCGATGCCGGTCTTCATGTCCACCAGCTCGAAGCTCAAGCCAGATAGCTTTTAAAAATCTAATGGTTTCTTAAAAGCATTCCCGCAAAACGCAAAGATTGTTTCACTATTGCTGCACACTCTTCTTCTACGATCCTTATTGGGATATCGCGGTAGGGGGGAGTATGCGAATTTCGCTTTCCGGACTGGTTCTTTTCGCTTTAGCGTTGGTCACCGTGGCCTGCTTGGCCGATGATGTTGCCAACCAAAACCAAGATCAAGTGAGCCATCCCATCTGTGTCGGCTCCGATTGTAGCTCGGGAACAACCTGTCTCGATCAGTGTGTCAGAGATGGCGAAGAAGAAGATGATTGCAGGGATGACTGTCTTCAAATCGCAAAATACTTTCAGCAAGAAACCTCAGGGTCTTTGAACCTCTGCCAGATCGAGCGTCCTAGACATTCCTATTAGGGCCCGTTAAGGCAATTCTAGAATCTCAACCCTTCCATTTCGGATAGCCAGGCCTCGTTTGCCGTCCATCAGGGCTTTTAATTCGTTGCCGATAAGCGCATTCGCATTCGACGAGATAAGACCGTCCGTCACCCACGACTCAGGTGATTCGGCGGCGCGGACCCAAAGGGGATACGCCTTTTGTGAGCTTAGTAGAAATCGATTAGCGATCTCGTAACGAGCCCCCAAGAATGAGATGTAAGACAAAATAAGATCGACGATGTGTTCCTCTCGGTCTGTCTTGGTCGGAGATCGGTGGACCTTGGGGTAAGAGTGGTTGGGAGCCTGAATTCCTTTGCGTACGGCCTCGAGAATAAAATTCCCGTTCTTTTCCACCTCTTTAGGCTTTAACCCCCGAAACGACTTAAGCTCTTCGATAGATTTGGGTTTTACTTTGGAAAGCGCAATGATGGTTTCGTTGTCGGCCACCCACGCGCGCGGTAGATCCGATCGCCGTGCCCTGCCCTCTCTCCATGCCAATAACTCCACAAGCACGCAATAACTATTAGGATCGATCTGCCCGCTCTTGGCTATCTTACGCGCCATCTCTTCAGGGGTCTGATCAAAAACGGCCGCATCCACAACGCTTTCTTCAAGCGCCCATTCATATCGCCCCTTCGCTTTAAGGCGTTCTATGAGAATCTCTCCCAACCTCACCAAATAAAGCACGTCGTGTTCGGCATATTCCAAAAGCTCCGGCGACAAAGGACGCGCTAGCCATCGAGCCCTCGCCCTTCCTTTGGGCAGATTTATATTCAAGAGATCTTTTAATAGGCGCCCTAATCCTAAATTATCTCCCATCCCCAAGAGGGCCGCGGCAACCGCACTATCCAAGACGGGGTGAATCGTCATCTGATAGGCCGTATGGAAACACTCCTGATCGGAGTGCGCTGCATGCATGATTTTGAGAATCTTTTCGTCAGCCAATACGTCAAGGAGCGGCTTTAGCGTCTCAGGCGTAAACGTGGTGGGGTCGACAAGCCAGGCCGCTTTATCGGTGGCGACTTGGATGAGAGCCACCTTCGGATAGAAGGTCGTCTCACGAATAAATTCGGTATCGATGCCCATCGAGGTTTCCTGGCGTAACGCGTCAACCACAGGAGCTAGCTCTTCGGCGGTTTCTATTAAGCGAAGCTCTTTGATTCCACTCATGGTCGCATAACCTTACTTACGTTACCCACTGCTTGTTTCTCCTTTGTAGCGGCACAGCTATACTTAACACCGATCTTAGTTTAGAAATAGTCCTTAACCTCTCCTATTCTCTTGGGAATCCCGAGAACACCCGATAAGAGAATAGAAGCGAATGAACACGAATAGACGCGGCTCGAAACACTTGAATCCATAATCATGACACCACCGAAAAGTCCCACAGTCAGCCAACTGCCCCCTCTAGCCCTACCCGTCGTTCTTAAACATCGGGTTAGATTCGTTACGGCGGCCTCTCTCTTCGATGGCCATGATGCTTCCATCAATATCATGCGCCGGATCTTACAGAGTTCCGGTGCCGAAGTGATTCATTTGGGGCACAACCGATCGGTTTATGAAATCGTCCATGCCGCCATCCAAGAAGACGCTCAAGGGATCGCCATCAGTAGCTACCAAGGTGGCCACATGGAGTTTTTTAAGTACGCCATCGATCTTCTCAAAGACGCCCACTGCTCTCATATCCGCGTCTTCGGAGGAGGCGGGGGGACGATCACCCCCAGTGAGATTAAACAGCTGGAACACTATGGTGTCGCTAAACTTTACTCCCCTGAAGACGGACGAACCTTGGGACTGCAAGGTCTTATCAACCACATGCTCGAACGGTCCGATTTTTCTCCGCTCGAAAACGTAGACTGGCTGAAGCTGGGTCAATTCCGATCGAGTGAAAAATCTTTGGGGCAAGCCCTTACTTGCATTGAACTTGGAGAAAAAGGATTTGCGAGCACTCCCGCGCATAAGAAAGATTATCTTGAACTAAGAAACTCCTTAACCCCCGAGAAAGGAAAGGCAACGGTCGTGGGGATCACAGGCACCGGAGGGGCCGGAAAATCTTCGCTTACCGATGAACTGCTTCTAAGACTACTCGAAAAAGACGCTACCACTCGAATAGCGGTCCTGGCCATTGATCCAACACGTAAGAAGACCGGTGGAGCACTCCTGGGCGATAGGCTCAGAATGAATAGTCTAAAAAACCCCCGTTGCTTTATGCGATCGTTTGCCACCCGAGAGGCCAATGTCTCGGTATCCAACGCCACGAAGGAGGCCGTCTTACTTTTGAGAAATGCGGGCTTCGACTGGATCTTTGTAGAAACCGGGGGCATCGGCCAAGCAGATACTTCCATCGTGGATTTGGTCGATGTGAATTTGTATGTCATGACAAGCGAATTTGGAGCCCCTACACAGCTAGAAAAGATCAACATGCTCGATTACGCGAACTTGGTGGTGATCAATAAGTTTGATAAATCAGGAAGTCTTGATGCGCTTAACGAGGTTCGCCGCCAGTTCCGCCGCAACCATCGGGAATTTGAGAACCTCTCTTCTTCCCAGTACCCCGTTTTTGGAACCATCGCCTCTCGCTTCGGGGACCCCGGCGTCGATGCGGCTTTTAATTACCTTTATACGCTAAAGGCCACGCACGCAGAGCCTAAAGCGCTCACAACACCCTTTGAGCCCGACGAAAAAGACCATTTCGGACTGATTCCCAAGACCCGATCGCTTTATCTGTCCGAAATTTCTAATACCGTCCGCGATTACCATCGTCGTGCACTAGCGACGGCTTCTCAAATAAAGAGCTTGGAGGCCCTTGAGATAGCAAGTCAGGATGCTTCCCTTTCTAGCCAGGTCCAAGAAGCCCTCAAACGCGCCGTGACCTTACGACAAACGCAACTCGACCCTGAGTTCGCCAAAGCCATCCTGGACTATCGCAAAAGAGAGAGTGATTACTCCAACGAGACATACCGATACCCAGTCAGAGATCAAGATATCAATGTCCCGACGGTAACCTTGAGCCTTAGTCAGAATAAGATCCGTCGTATCGTCCCCCCCCATTTTCTTTCAAAGGCGGACCAAGCCAAATTTATATTGCGAGAAAATTTGCCAGGCTATTTTCCCTATACGGGGGGAGTATTCCCGTTTAAGCGATCCGAAGAAGATCCTAAGCGCCAATTCGCGGGTGAAGGAACCCCCGCTAGGACTAACCGCAGATTTCATCTTCTTTGTGAAGGAGAGAAGGCCAAGCGACTTTCCACCGCTTTCGATAGTGTGACGCTTTACGGGCAGGATCCCGATGAACGTCCCGACATCTACGGCAAGGTAGGGGAAAGCGGGGTCAGCGTTTGTACGTTGGACGATGCCAAGCGCCTCTACCAGGGATTTGATTTGTGCGATCCCAATACTTCAGTGTCGATGACGATCAACGGCCCTGCTCCCATGCTTCTAGCCTTTTACTTTAATACCGCTATCGATCAGCAAGTGGACAGATTCACCAAAGAGACGGGCAAATCTCCCACTCCCGAAGAATGGCAAAAGATCAAAGCCGATACCCTTAAGAAAGTCCGTGGAACCGTTCAAGCAGACATCCTTAAAGAGGATCAGGCCCAAAATACCTGCATCTTTTCCACCGAGTTTGCCCTGAGGATGATGGGGGATATCCAGCAATATTTTATCGATCATCAGATCCGCAATTACTATTCGGTGAGCATCAGCGGCTACCATATCGCCGAAGCCGGAGCTAACCCTATTAGCCAACTGGCGTTTACTCTGGCCAACGGATTTACCTTTGCGGAATATTACATGGCGCGCGGCATGAATATCGACGATTTCGCCCCTAATTTTAGCTTCTTTTTCAGTAACGGCCTCGACGCTGAATACACCGTCATTGGACGAGTAGCTCGTAGAATCTGGTCCATTGCCATGAAGTACCGGTATCAAGCGAAAGAGCGAAGCCAGAAATTGAAGTACCACATCCAGACTTCAGGGAGATCGCTCCACGCTCAAGAGATTAGTTTCAATGACATCCGAACCACCCTCCAAGCGCTCATCGCCTATTTCGATCATTGCAACTCCTTGCATACGAACGCTTACGACGAAGCGGTGACCACGCCCACCGAAGAGAGTGTAAGGCGAGCCATGGCGATTCAGATGATTATCTCCAAGGAGTTAGGCTGGGCGAAAAACGAAAACCCCCTTCAGGGAAGTTTTTTCATCGAAGAACTGACGGACTTGGTGGAAGAAGCGGTCCTCGCTGAATTCGACAGGATTTCGATGCGAGGTGGAGTCTTAGGAGCCATGGAAACGCACTACCAAAGATCGCGCATCCAAGAAGAGTCGCTCTATTACGAACACCGCAAACACTCAGGCGAACTGCCTATCGTGGGCGTTAACACGTTTCTTAATCCTAAGGCGGATGCGTCTTCTACGGTATCAGATTCGCAATTGACGCGCGCAACTCCCGCGGAGAAAAAAGAGCAGATCGATCACCTGCGCAAATTTCAGGCGGTGCACGCGAATGAAGCTAAAGCGGCTCTGGCAAAATTAAAAGAGACAGCTAGAGTCGGAGGAAATCTGTTTGAGGCGCTGTTAGAAGCTTCCAGAGTATGTTCGCTGGGGCAGATGACGCATGCGTTGTATGAAGTGGGGGGGGAGTATCGTCGCGTCGTTTAACAATGAATCTTAATAGCTAGAAAATATACCTCTTCCGACTCAAATTCAGCAGCAACGCCGTACTAATCATAAACGTCATTAACGACGAGCCCCCGTAACTAAATAACGGAAGCGTTACCCCCACAATAGGCAGTACCCCACTCACCATGCCGATATTGATAAAAACGTGCCAGAACATAAGGGCCGTGCAGCCAAACGCTAAAAGCATCTGAAATTTGTCCCGCGTTCGGGAGACGGTTCTTAAGGCAAATACGCAGTACATGAAATATAAGACTAGTAAGACGATACCCCCTACAAAACCACGCTCTTCGGCAAACACCGAAAAAATAAAGTCCGTATGCTGCTCGGGAATGAAATTTCCCTGGGCCTGCGTTCCCTTTAGAAACCCTTTGCCGAACAACTGGCCGGAACCGACCGCTATCTTACATTGAAGGGCATTGTATCCGCTGCCTCTGGGATCTCTTCCGGGATCCAGAAAAGTATGAACCCTCTCCCTTTGATAATCTCTCAAAGCGAATTTATAGGCGAGCGGGAGCATAATTCCCGCTGCTACAAACACTATCAAAAGCGATTTCCAATATACTTTAAGAAATAGCACCATCGAAGCCGCTACCAGAAATAAAATTCCAGCGGTTCCGATATCTGGCTGCTTTAAGATCAAAATGACATACGGAAAAAGAATAATACCGGGGACAATCAGTCTGCGTAGTGTATAGGGAGGCCCTTTCTTATCATCCGCAAAATATTTGGCGAACGTTAAAATAATCGCAAGTTTCGCAAACTCCGAAGGTTGGAGACGAAAAAAACCAAGATTTAACCAACGCTGGGATCCGCCCCCGATATTGCCGATAACCAGCACCACCATCAGCAAAATCAAACAGATTCCGTAAAGAGGATAAGAAAGCTTCTCAAGGATTTGGGAGTCCAGAAAAAGCAAAAGGGCTCCGACTCCCGTTCCCAGTAAAAACCATATCAACTGGGCCCGGTACAGCCCCACGTAACCTAATCCTTTGGTCGCGCTGTAGAGGGTGAGACTTCCCACCAAAAAGACAAGAAGTGTGGACACGACCAGGCCCACGTTAAAGGTCTTTATTACATTTTGATTTTCCGTCTTTAGCATTCGTCACTCATCATCATTTGTTCCCTCAACTTTGGGCGGCTCCGACGGTTTAATGACGAGCGGTTCGGGCTTTTTGGATGCTTTACTGGGAGAAACCACGTGCCCCACGGCAGGTATTGCTAACGGCGCCACGAGTGAAGTCGAAGTAGTAGTGGAAGCCGGCTCCACTGATCCTTGCTGAGTTTTCTCCTGTGCTTTGGCTTGGGTCTGAGCTTGGGCTAATGCATTTTGCTCGTCCATGAAAGCATCGATAACATCCTTAACCACATGCGAGGCAGCCGTTCCATGGCAAGCATGTTCCGCAATCGCCGCCACCGCGATCTGAGGATTATCTCGGGGCGCGTATCCGACAAACCAAGCGTGGTGTCGGTCTTTAAGATCTAATTGGGCGCAGTTGACATGCTTCATGTCAGTAAAGGTTTTGACCTGTGCCGTTCCCGTCTTTCCTGAAATAATGGTCTTGGTGCTGTGCCCTGAAGTCGCAGTACCCCCCGGTTCGTTGACGACCTTAAAGAGCCCCTCTTTGACCGTTTGAAAAACTTCAGGAGGTAGTTCAATTTTTCGCGTCAACTGTGGCTTAGTTTCCTCCATGGTCGACCCGTTCTTGCCCTCAATCTTTTTCACGATGAACGGGCGCCACAAAAAGCCTTCGTTGCCAATAGCCGCATAAGCGTCGACCAATTGAATGGGAGTCACGTCCACAGCCCCTTGGCCGATGGCGACGCTTAAGGTCTCCCCAGGCTGCCACGCCTCGTGATAGCGTTGCTCTTTCCATTTACTGTCGGGAATTAGCCCTTTTTGCTCGCCTGCGAGATTGAGCCCTGTTCGACTTCCTAATCCGAACATGCGGGCGTATTTGGCGATTTCGTCGATCCCCAGAGAAAGCCCTTGCTCGTAAAAAAATACGTCACAGGACTCTTTGATGGCGTGGATCAGATCCACTGTCCCGTGTCGCTTCCAGCAAGCAAACGTTCGCTTTCCGAACCTTAATTGACCTGTACAATTCACCGAGGTATGGGCGGTCGCTTTTTTCTCGCCCAACACTCCCATCGCAAGGAATAACTTAAACGTCGAGCCCGGCGGATAGTGATCTTGAATTGCCCGATTTCTTAATGGCCTATCCGGATCATCGCGAAGTTGATTCCATACTTTGGCGTTTACTTCACGGCCTGAAATGTACTGAGGGTCATACGAAGGATAGTTCACCATCGCCAGAATCTCGCCGGTTCTGGGATCAAGTGCCACCACTGATCCGTTGTAATTTCGAGATTTCATAGCATCGGCCGCGGCCTTTTCTAAATTTACATCCAACGTCAGATAGATATCTTTGCCCGTAACGGGCTCGTCTTGAGTCACAAAGCCTAAAAGTTTTTCAGCGCCTTCCGATTTCTTACGCCGTCCTGTCGCATCGACTTCCACGTAGCCGACTCCGTTAGAGCCCCTAAGATAGTTGTCGTAATAGCGCTCAATCCCCATCTTGCCGATGTAATCGCCGGGCTGAAGTTGCTTTCGAGGATCGGCCGCAATGTCTTTAGTGTCTACTTCGCCGATATATCCTAATAGCTGGGCTGAAATCTCCTTCATCGGATAGCGACGCTGAACATTAGCTTCGATATCCACCCCTTTAAAATCACCATCAATAGCTCCCATTTCGACCGCGGCAATGACGTCTTTCGAAACGTCCGCCTTTAGCAGAATGGGATAGAAGCTAGGCATTCTAGAGATCTTGGAAATTCGCTTTTCCAGATCTTCGAGATCGATATCAAGCGCTTTAGCTAGCTTGCTATTAGCTTGGGGAGAAGCGGTATAATATTGAGAGAGTAAAACCACATCAAAAGAGGCTCGATTATCGACGATAATTTTACCGTTCCTGTCGTAGATAATCCCCCGACTGGCAAAGAGGCGTTCCTTCTTAAGTCGGTTTCCATCCGAATATTTCCGTAGGTCCTCGCCTTTCATTATTTGAAGATAGAAAAGGCGACTGCCTATCAAGCAGAGGGCAAAAAACACGATATAGTAAAATGCTTTGACGCGTCCGCGGTACTCACGGACTTCGTCCTCGCGACCGATCATAGCTCGCCTTCCGAAAGCTCGATATTAATTCTAGGGGCCTTAAACGTCATTCGATCCAAAACAACCAAGCTCCCATAAATAATGCCGCCAAGAGCGGAGTTGAGCAAGGCACGCAATAGAATCGAAATCCCCCCTGCAAACACGCCCCAGGAATGGCCAAAGAAAGTCACAATCAGCGCTAGAGTGAAATGCGAAAGTAACGTCAAAGAGAAGATAAGGACTAAGATCGAAAGCGATCCGTTAGCATAAACAACATAGCTAAGAAGCCGCGCCACTATAAAGATCAAAAGATAGTTCGTGGTAAAAACCCCGATAGGTGCCGCGCTGCACAACGAAAAAATATGGCTCGAAAAGAGGGTCAAAATCAGTCCTTCGGGAAGATTTCGGCGCTGTCCCAAATAGACCACAAAAGGCAAAAGCACGTCGCAATGACGAAACCAGCTCGGAAATAGCGGATCCATGGTGGTGCGAATAAGAATAAGGCTAAAGACGAAGCAGACCATGAACAACGGGTTCAGGCTGCTAAGAAGTCTTTTTTGGCTCGCTGGCAGGAAAAACAATGAACACCTCTTCCAGTCGATAGATATCGACGGCACTCTTAACCATGACCGTCTGCAGTATCCCATTGGCACTCGGCAAGACGGCGGTGACATATCCCATGAGCAATCCTTTGGGAAAGATATCGTCGTAGCCCGAAGATAAGATCGTATCGTTAACCTGAACGTCGTCTAGACGTTCGATATATTTCAATTTACATGTCAATTGTTTACTCTGGCCGGATAAGATCCCTCTTGCCCGGCTGCGCTGAATGATAGCGTCAATACTACTCGTGGGATCGATGAGCGTCAGGACGTCGGAGTAATGAGGGGTCACGTGAAGCACTCGCCCCACCACCCCGTGTGAGCTAATGACCCCCATTCCCTTCTCCACCCCCACGTCGGTCCCTCGATCCAGTCGTATCTCAAAATAGTCACCCGAGACATCGTGAGCGATCACGTGGGCCGGGACCAAACGATGTTCGGCACGCGCTTTGAAGTCCAACGCCTCTCTTAAGCGCGCATTCTCTAGTTCCATCTCTTTAAGCGCGGTTAACTGCCCGCGTAACTCGCCAACCTCGGCTTCCAATTGCTCGTTGTGTTGCTTGGTGTTTACGAGAAGAAGGTAGTGGTCAAGGATCGTTCGGGAGCCGTGGCTGAAGTAGAATAGATGCTTCTGAACCGCTCCAGCACTGGAGATGAGAAGATTATCGATACGTCCGGTCTGACCTTGGCGATGGCGATGAATATAGAGCGCCAGCACGCAGACGGATAATGTTATCAAAGCGAAGAATGCGTATTTTCTTTGACCAGGCACAGTCTTTGATTTTATTGTACTTTCATCATATATGTAACACTTTTACGCGTACTTTCGTAGAAGTTTCGTAACCAAATCAGGTGGCGCGGATGGTAAAGTGGGGCGCATCGTTCAGAAACCGTCTATATCGAGGAATTCCCGAGCACGAGAGCTGGGTTTACCGAAAGTAAATGAGTACCCGCGCACCGGGGATAACGAACAGAGCGACGGCTTATGAACGGTGCCATGGTCAGAGCTAGAAGGCTGAGGAAAAACTTATGTTAGACAGCATGCGAAAAAACCAAGATAACCTCATCTACACGGGAATTATCCTGGCGGTTATCGTGGTAATGGGATTTTACGGGGTGGGCCAGATGGGTAAAAGTGGCGGCCAAAGCGGTGGGGTCGCGGCCTGGGTAAATGGAGACGCCATCTCAATGGGCGACTTTAAGCAGGCCCTCGAACGAAAGACCTACCAATATAAGTCCCTTCTGGGCGGTCAATTTGACGATAAGTTTCTCGAACAGTTTCAGATCCCACAGCGAACCCTTAACGACCTCATCCAATATAAGCTGCTCTCTCAACAAGCTTCAAAGATGGGAATTGTGGTCCCCGATTTCGAACTGGCGGATCTCATCCGAACGACCCCCTACTTCCAAAAAGACGGAAAGTTCGACGCCGAAGACTACGCCAAATTGCCTAACCGGGGTGCTTTAGAAGAGATGCAGCGCGAGCAGATGCAAGTGGGCAAACTTCAAAGCTATATATCCGATCGGATTCGCCCGACTCCTCAGGAGCTAAAAACCGCATACGATCTACGCGATACCAAAATCGATTTGCAATATGCCAAGATCGATTTCAAAGATTTGGCTAAGAAGCAAAAGCCCACCGCGAAAGATTTGGAAGCTTTCTTGAAAAATACGCCGGAAACTGAATTCCAAAGTTATTTTACGGCCCATCAAAAAGACTTTACGACACCGGCGGGGGTTCAGATTAAACAGATTCGTGTCGGAATCCCTTACCAAGCGACCCCTGAGAAAAAGCAAGAGGCTCACAAAAAGATTGAAGCCATCGCCAAAGAAGTGACCCCCTCAAATTTCTCACAGCTGGCCAAAGCGAAGTCAGACGACGAATATGCCAAAAAAGGCGGTGAAGTTGGTTGGGTAAATCGGGGAACTTTGGAGCCCTCTCTGGAAAATGCCATTAGTAAGCTTGATCTAGGAGCCGTAAGTCCCGTCATCGAGACCACTTTTGGCTACTACATCATTCAGCTAGATAAAAAAAGGGAAGCGGTCACAAAAACATTGGCCGAAGCTAAAAAAGAGATCGAGCCCAAGCTCTTTGCGGAAAAGCATGAGAAGGACTTTATCGAAGCGAAGCACACGGAATGGGACAAGCTTCTGGCGGAGGGGAAAAATCTAGAGCCAGAACTCAAAAAAGCAGGTGTGGATCTGAAAAAGACGGGTCCCTTTGCGGTAGGACAAGGGCAGATTCCAGGAATGGGACCGGCCGATCCCCTGCTAAATGCCGTCTTTGAACTTTCTAAATCGCAACCAACGGCTAAGAAGCTGACGCCTTATCAGGAGCAGTTTTATTATCTTAAATTGGCGTCCATCGATTTCGCAAAGCCCGCCGATTTCGATAAAAATCAGGACGGTATTGAAAAGAATCTAGCAACGACCTATCAGTCTGACATCATGAACCAATGGGTCGCGACTCTCCAGAAACAGGCCACGATAAAGATTGAGATTCCGTTGACCGGGCCGAAGAGTCCTGTGATGGAGAATTGATTCTTAATAGGTGTCCTTAATAGGTGTCACTCTCCTTTTGGGCCCTTTCGGTACGGGTCATCTTTACATAACCCGTACCTTTTGAGCCCAAAGGGAGAGTGACACCTTTCAATTCCTTTCAATTTTTGCACCATTGGGCGACGGGAATAGGTCCAAATCTCGATTCGTAGACATAGGCCGCCAGGGCATACAATGCGGTGGCAGTAAGGCCCGCCCCGAGATCTCCCATGTCGGTCTTTACTATCTTATTGCCATTTAGGAGGCTTCTATGTTCGCCGAAGGCGATCTCTTCCCAGGAGTTACCGGCTATACTGCCACCGACTAAGACGCCTGCGACCGCGCCACGCGATTCTCTATAAAGGCCTCCGATCTGGCCTGCCGTTAGGCAGTTATGAATGATGCTTAGATAAGTCATCGATAGAAAAAAGTTGGGCGCATGTTCCTCATAGAAGTTAGTACGAGCGGGCATCGTTTGAATGCGGGCTATCTCCGCTAGGCTAGGAAAGGCGATCGCTAAACCCGCCATGCACTCCAAGATGCTTCGATTGACGAGCAAACGACTGTGATTACTCTCCACTGCGTCTCGGAGGGGTTTAATTTCAGGATGGTTCGGATTCCCGTTGTATAGCAGAAGGATTTTACACCATGCCGATTTTAGCGTCTCTTCGTTCAGTTTAACCCAACTCTTACGTCGAACTCTCTCGTCCTTAATCCTCCATTCCACAGGAACGCGGTAGATTCGAACTTGCTGAGGGTCTAAAAGATGACTAACGCCATTCGACTGACGAATCCGGACGATCCAATAATTAGGAACGAGCTCCTCCCACTCTGCTTCCCCTGAATACAGATTCCCAACACTGTCTTCGGCAACGGCTGTGAAAGGGGTTCTATTAGCGGAATCTGCGGGAGTCAGAGGTTGAATATCTCTTGGAATCGACGCCAATGAAACGTTCAAAAGACCATCGAACGCCTTCCCGCACTCTCCCAAATCGTCCCCGTAAACGGAGACCGAGGCCAGCAAGACAAGAAGGTACAAAGAGCATAGATCGCGAATCGTCGCACATTCAAACAGCCGTATTCGAATAGAATGGAGCTTCATCGTGTGTAAGGTGTCACTCTCCTTTTGGGCCCTTTCGGTACGGGTCATCTTTACATGACCCGTACCTTTTGAGCCCAAAGGGCTAATCATTGATCACATCTTTCTTTAGCGAGCCACCCTTTTTCTAGAGTCAATAGTTCTGTGAGGCCCTTTCCTAGTATTTTCCAACCTGGCGGGCCATTCTGCTTAAGGTGGCCGCCGAGCCTCGCAACGGCTGAAATTGCTTCTGCGACCGTAGGATTTTCTGGGATGGGAGTTTTTGAGACCGCTCGGAGAACCGATATTTGAGTCGGGGTTAACACTACTGTCGCCGGGGTGAGTGGCCGTTGCCTGGCTTCCGCTCGCAAGAGCAGCATTCGCCAGGCGATTGGGATAAAGATTGCCAAGGCATTGAAAATGGTATCTTTCGATTCGAGTTGCCGTTCTTCAAAGGCACATCCAGTTTTGATCGCCTTAAAATATTCTTCGATAAGCCATCTGGCTCGATAGATATCGATCACCTTTTCGATATCCGCGGGCGTATTGGTAGACTCGGTAGTGAGTAATTTCCAATCAATCGGCTCTGTTCCCTCCGGCGGATTGGACTCAAAGACGTGGACAACGTTGAGTGTCACAGTCTTATTTAATCTTGCTCCATGATGGTGACCTCGTATTAGCTCCACCCTTGCCGCTGTCGCCGATAACATGGCGGTTCGTTGCTGACGAGCGGGGTAGTCTTTTCTGTTTTGAGGTAAGGGACTTTGTGCTCTTGTTCCAACTCGGACTTCTCGTTGAAGCTTTACCGGAGCGCTCTCGAGTGAGCTGTAAAGGCTCACTCCTTCTTCTAGGTTTTCGTCTGTAACCAAACGATCTCGGCAGACTCGAATCACGCAGCGACCAGATGAATCTTTTAGTTCAGAAAGTAACTCGAAGAAATCTGCCTCACGGTCCATCACGTGAATAGGTTTCGCTGCGAAGCCCAATCTCGATTCGCTGGCCACAATTCCTCGCATCCAACGCAGAGACTTTCTCGTCGGATCTTGTCGCGTTTTGGACGGGCTTTGATAGCCTTTCTTCTTCAGCTTAATCATTGGCTCAACCGCCACAACCCCAAGAGGTCGATGCAAACAAGATCCCACAACTAAGGAAAAATGCCCGTAGAAACCGTCTCCCGCGGAGCGACTACCACTGAGCAAACCTAGCCCCTTACGTTTGGAAGGAAATTTGAACTCAGTCGTATCGTGGAGAACCAGAACTTCCTTTTCCAGTTTCGCTCGCAAAACCGTCTGCTCAAAATGGGATGCTAAAATCGACTCCAAATTCACACGGGGATTACGCAGAAAACGGTAACCTCCCTCAATTCCAGCTCCTTCTCCTAAAAGCTTGGGTAAGGTCTCTTTAGGATCTTGGGCGATACCGTCAGACATGTCCATTAACCTCCGGGTGAGTCGCAGATCGCCAAAATTAGCCCCAGCGAACTCATTCGACATGGACGAAAAAAACTTAGGTTCAAGAGTATTACTCATCTAAATGATTGATCAAATTTCACAGAGAAAGGCAAGAAAAGATATGTATGATCCTTAGCCCAAAGGGAGAGTGACACCTTTCAGGCCTACTCCAATGTAATATTCGCAAAGTGAGTTCTCAGCCCCTGAAGCTGAACATCCAGACTGTCTTGGGTGGCATCATAGACATTTCCGCGCGCAATATAGAGTTGGGCGGTGTTGGTGGTGGGAAGTTGCTGTAGCCAGCTAGAATCGATCGTCCATAGTTCGGCACCTCCAATGAGGGAGGCCGAAGTTTCAGGAATCACACAGTGAAGCTGCAAATTTGCCTGAGCCGAATCCGCATAGACATCTAAGATCATCACATTGGTATCGTTAGTCATGGAGGGGGCAGTCCAGGCTACATTAAGCGATTCGGCCTTCTTAATAGTGATGGTATGAGTATCTAGAGTACTGTTCTCTATGGTGACGTTGTTTAAATTTTCGGGAAGCTCTATCGATGTCGCAAAAGCGGGAATATCAGCCGAACCCGCCACTTGAACTTGGTAAACGCCGGGGGAAGCCCTGGTTCAAGAGTTAAGTTATAACTATTATCCGTTTCTTCAGGAACGGAAACTAACGTCGATTGGAGAGCCGGACCGAAACTCATCGCTCCCCCCGAAACATACGGTACGGCGCTATCCAAAGGGCTATGCGAGGCTTGGACCATTTCGCACTGAGGATCTCTAGGCTGCGGAGTACGGAGCAACGGATTAAATCCGACGAATGGCAATTCTGATGCCGTGTGAATCAAATGAAAAGAATGGGCACTCGTTTGAAGATCAAACTCCCCGACAAGCCCCGCTAGGGCCTGGTCTCCGGAGACATCTTCCAAGACAATAAGGCCTTCGGAGGGAACGGAAGCCGGGTTTGCCTGATTGCCGGGGGCATTCGGTTTTATAAAGCACGAACTTAGAAGCAGCATCGGAACCGTGTAAAGCAGATGACGACCTCTCATGGAGCCCCCCTACCTTATTTACAGATTAATGTTAACGTCTCGGATGATATTTCAACTGCATGAGTTTCAAATTTTCGATACTCAAGTGCGTGTAAATTTCCGTAGTCGCAATGGACCTGTGGCCCAAAAGCTCCTGAACCGATCGCAAATCGGCCCCTCCTTCAAGCACGTGGGTAGCAAAGGAATGGCGGATCATGTGGGGCCAAACGTCTTTTCCTAACCCCGCTTTTTCGGCATATTTCTTTACCAACCGCCATACCGACTGTCTCGTAAAACCGGTTCCTCTGCTCGACAGGAAAAAGGTCTCGACGTCTTTGAGATCGTGACGCCTAAGCCATTCATGCCGGATATCCCGGTATTTGAGACACCACTCTAGCGCCGCCTGGGAGATGGGAATCAGGCGACTGCGGTTTCCCTTCCCTTTCACCTTCACGACTCTGTCTTTCCAGTCGATGGCAGAAATAGTAAGAGTCGCCATCTCGGTAACCCTGGCACCTGTCGCGTACCATAGCTCTAAAAGCGCCCTATCTCGGATATCGGCTTCGGACTTTCCACTGGCAGCTTCAATCAAGCTCATAATCTGATCAATCGAGAGGTGCTTAGGAAGCCGCTTTTCATTCACTTGAACAGAGAGCAGTTCTACGGGGTCCGATTCGATGCGTCCCTCGCGCATTAAAAATTTGTACAACTGCTTTAGCGCACTCAATTTACGGGCAATCGATCGGGAAGTTAATCCCTGTTTTCGCAAAGTGGCTAGGTAATCTCGAAGGCTGTGGAGTTCGATAGTGACTAAGAGAATTCCTTTTCTTCGGCAGAAATTAAGAAAGTGTTCGAGATCTTTCTCGTAGGCTTGGCGGGTATTAGCAGAGAGAGCTCTTTCGGAACTTACAAAGCAGAGAAAATCGTTAATTTCAACTGCGGCACTCATCCACCAGTATCTCCGTCCTCGAAGTGGGTCTTCAACTTTCTACGAAGCCATAATACCGCTTGCGTGTGCAATTGCGATACGCGGCTTTCCGTGACATCCAAGACTTCACCAATTTCTTTCAAGTTCAAGTCTTCATAGTAATAAAGACTGAGCACCAACCGCTGTTTCTCAGGAAGACTCTCGATAGCCCTAGTGACCACCTCTTTGATGTCTTTCAAATTCAGCTGAGTAATAGGGCTAGGAATCTTGCAGCTCTCTAAAAGACTAAGAATACTTTTGCGATCGCTACTGTTGAAGCTTCCCGCCTCGTCCAAGGAAAGAATAGACACAGACTTCACTTGGTTCAAGAGCTCATAATACTCATCTTTAGATATCTGCAGCTCGCGGGTTATCTCATCCTCCGTAGGCATCCTCCCTAACTTCTGTTCTAAGCGGATATGGGCCTTTTCCAGCTGCTTGGCCTTTTCTCGGACCGAACGAGGCACCCAGTCTTGAGCCCTTAATTCGTCAAGAATAGCGCCCCGGATCCGAAACTCGGCATAGGTCTTAAACTTGTTATCTCGAGTGGGATCGTACTTATCGATGGCGTCCATAAGTCCGATAACCCCGCTGCTCACCAAATCGTCGAATTCGATATTGGAGGGAAGACGGACCGCAATTTTTTGCGCGATAAACCGAATCAGAGGGGCGTACTCTAGAATCAACTTCTCTTTCGTACGTCTATCGATCTTTTTCGGACCGTCTTTGTACTTTTTAATCATGGTTGGCATTTTTTTGAGCTCGCTGAAGAAAGGTTGCCCCGACGACGTTACCAGCAGATCCGGTGCGTCGATTGGGGTAGTTCTTGTTCAGTAAAAAAACTAAGTCCGTGGTGCTTGACCAAGATTTCCTGTTCCAATCGCATCCGTACTTCGTCGAAACGCTGGGTCAACGGGTCGCGGCTAAACAAGTCGACGAACGGACGCTGCTTTCGGATGGATTCTCCCAGTCGGGGCTCCCACGGAAAAATTTCTAGAAGTGAAACTCGAACATCGAGATGGCTGCGAACCACATCCGTAAAGCGAGCCATGATACTCTCCGTCTCGGCTAAGTTCTGGCTCATGGTAACGAGCAAAGAGAAATTGCGGATCGCAAACCGTTTCGACAGTATCTTCATTATAGCATAGGCATCCGTATAGCTTGTAGGTTCCGGTGTGGTGACTATCAAGTGTTGATGGCTGGCCGCAGCAAATTGTAATACTCCCCAATTAAGTCCTGAGGAATGGTCGAACAAAATAACGTCGTAATGGGAAGCCACACTCTCTAATTCGAAAAATATTTGGTTACGCGCCGCTTCCGATAACTCTTCAAGCCCAATAACGCCCGACGGCGAAGCGAGCAAACTTAAGCGGGGCGATACCGCATGGACCGCTTCCGATAGGGCTATCTCTCCCGAAAGTACCCTTTCTACCGTCCATTGGGGTCTAACACCCAGCGTTAGGCTCAATTTTCCTAAACTCCAATCCCCATCGATCAGAAGAGTTTTTTTGCCGGCTTTGGCCCACAGAGCTCCCAAATTCGCGACCAGAGTAGTCTTACCTACCCCACCTTTTCCACTGGCTACCGAAATGACTCTTGTATTCATACAAAGGGCTCCTCTGAAAGCGGGCGACCACGAAGAATGAGACTGCAAAGTTCGGAATTTTCGAAGAATTTAAAAGCTGTCTTATAGGATTGCGAAAGCGAAGCTCCCAGCAAGGGAACTTTCGTCGCTTTGAGCACGTCGTGGACAATGCCATAGTGAGCGATGATGTCGAGCCTGGTGAAAGCTAGCCCCGTTACGTTTAGGCGAACTTTGGCCTGATCGACTTGCCTTACCAGTTCGTTTAATCGTGCGGACGCATCTAATACCACGATAACCGAACGATCTCGGCAGACCGCTTCGATTTCGGCCCAGCGCTCAACGGCCTTTTCGGTTCCCGCCATGGGAAAGGCCGGGCTATCGGCAAAGCTACAATCCTCTTTTTTAAAGGTCTGACTTTCCCCGTAAAAAGAAACTTGGATCAGTTTCGCGTAAGCAGCTAACTCTTTTTTTCCTAACAACTTAAATTTGTCGCAGCTTAAAAGAGCAACCCGACTGCCTTCCGCTTTGGCATGAAGTGCCAGCTTTACACAAAGAGACGTCTTTCCACACCCTGGAGCGCCTACCAACGTCCAGTGAGCTCGTTGATTTAAGATGGCGGACGATAACGTGTTAAGTACCGGAGTGACTAAACGAGCCCTGGCTTTATCCAAGAAAGCAGGATTAGAAAGATCTTTTTTGGGATAATCGAACTTTAACCGCCTTGCCAACTCTTCGGCCGATTCGGGCGAAAAACCAAGCCGTGTCCACATCAATTCCAAATTTTCCGATTTAGGTTTTGAAGAGTGCGAGGAAAAATCGGCGTAGCGGCTCGTCCCCTGCTTACTGACGTTGGGCTCCCCTTCATCATCGATGACCGTTCGACGCTTGCGATGGGGGAAAACCCTGGCCAACTCATCTTCGCTAAAGGACTCAGGTGGAGTCTCAGGTAGCGGGTCACCGGCTGCTTTGGAATCAAAAGCTGCCGTCACCTCTACGGAAGGCTTTTGGAACCATTTCCCTTTACGATTTTGAGTCGATAAAATCAGTGCGTTCGGTCCGAGCTCCGTTTTTACTAACGAAAGCGCCTGTTCCAGTGACTCGGCCTCAAATTTCTTCACAAACATAGGACCTCCCCCAAGAAAACAAAAATTCTCAGAACTAAGCTTCAACGGTGGCAATGGACTTCACCTTGGCAAAGGGTGCAATCTCATTGGCGGAGACGATACTTAAGTTAGGAATAAAACGTTCGACGAGCTTCTTTAATTGAGCGCGGATGACCGGATGGCATAAAAGCACCGGAATGCCGGAATTAAAGACCGTGGTCTCCATCGTTCTTTGAAGTTGCTTTATCAAGCGCTCGAAGTAACCCGGTTCCAGATTGATCATCGCCGAGCCCTCATGTTTTTGGTAAGCGCGGATCAACGTCTCTTCGGTTCTGGGCTCCATCGTAATCACTTCAAGATCGTGAGTCCCAAGTGTCAGACGGTTGGTGATAGTTCGAGCCAAAGAGGCTCTCACAAACTCAGTGAGGGCTTCGGGATCTTTGGTTTGAGGCCCGTAGTTGGCGAGTGTTTCTAAAATGGATAAGAGATCTCGGATGGGCACTTGCTCGCGAAGAAGGCTCTGACATACCTTGAGCACAACACCCAAATTAAGCACTGAGGGGATAAGCTCCTCCACCACCTTGGGATGGCTTTTTGCCACATTCTCTATCAAGCTTTGAAGCTCTTGACGTCCGATTAGCTCAAAGGAATGTTTGCGAATCGTTTCCGATAGGTGGGTTGCAATAATGGTTGAAGCGTCGACTACGGTGTAGCCTGCGATTTGCGCTCTTTCCCTTTGCTTCTCCGAGACCCAAAGGGCTGGTAATCCGAATACGGGCTCTTTGGTCTCAATGCCCGCCATCTTGGTTTCCACATTGCCGGGATCCATCGCCAAGCAATAACCACTCATTAATTCTCCGCCACCTACAGCGACCCCTTTGATCAAGATGGAATATTGGCCGGGCTGAAGTTCTAAATTATCCTTGATGCGCACTTTGGGAACTACGATGCCAAGATCTTTGGCAAACTCCTTGCGCAGTTGATAGATCCTATCTACCAGGTCTCCCTTCTGTTCGGGATCGACCAAGTTCACCAATCCATATCCCACCTGAAGTTCCAGAGCGTCGACTTCGGGAGGAACGTTGGTCTCCACACTGGCCTGCTCCAATTGCTTACGCTCTTCAATCTTCTTCTGAGCGACTTGATCTTTTTGATGTGTTCGGACCAAGTAGGAAATGCTACCGATGATAAGAGCCACCAAGAAAAACGGCAGGCCGGGAATGCCGGGCATAAGACCTATGAAAAAGATGATACCCGCGGTAATCCCCATAGCTCTGGGCTGCATGAAGATTTGGTTTGCAACATCTTTCGAAAGGTTACTTCCCGATGCGGCTCTCGTAACTACGATACCAGCCGCAGTTGAGACGATCAGAGAAGGAATCTGGGTAACCAGACCATCTCCGATGGTCATTAACGTATAGAGTTCCGCCGCTTGCCCTAAAGGCAGCCCTTTTTGAAAACAACCGATGGCAAGTCCCCCAATGATATTAATGAAAGTGATTAAAATGCCGGCGATCGCGTCTCCTCGAACGAATTTACTAGCACCGTCCATGGCCCCGTAAAAGTCCGCTTCCGTTTCCACTTTCTTACGGCGCTCTCTAGCTTGATCTTCAGTGATGAGACCTGCATTGAGATCGGCATCGATACTCATCTGTTTTCCAGGCATCGCATCCAAAACAAATCGGGCGGCGACCTCGGCGACTCGACCGGAACCTTTGGTTATGACGACGAAGTTAATAATGATAAGCAGGATGAAGATAACCACACCGACGATGTAACTTCCTCCGACGACCATTCGACCGAAGGTCTCAATCACGTGCCCTGCCGCTGCAGTCCCTTCGTTTCCGTGAAGCAGGACTAAACGAGTGGTCGCGACATTCAAAGAGAGCCTAAAGAGTGTCGAGAAAAGTAAAATCGTGGGAAAGACCGAGAAGTCCAGTGGCCTTCCCGCGTAGACTGCGATCAGAAGAATCGCGATACTCATCGTTAGATTGCCGACGAGAAAGATATCCATGAAGAACGGTGGAATAGGAAGAATCATCATCAACAAGGTGCCTAGCAGGGCGACCGCGATGAGCAAGTCGCTATGCTTCATCAGCTTGTTGAAATTGATGGGAAGTCTGAATTCATTTTCCATTTGCTACCCCTTTTAGCCGATAGACGTAGGCTAGGACTTCGGCGACCGCTTTATAAAGTTCTCGAGGGACGTACTGGTTAATTTCGATTTCTTTGTAGATCGTTCTGGCTAGTGGCTTATTCTCGACAACCGGGATTCGATGAAATCTTGCTAGCTCCTTAATCTTTTCAGCGATAACTCCCGCCCCTTTCGCAATCACTTTAGGCGCATGCATCGTCTCAGCATTGTACTGAAGCGCCACCGCCAAGTGAGTGGGGTTGGTAACAATCACATCCGCCTTAGGTACCGCCTCCATCATTCGACGGCTAGCCATTCGTCTTTGGATACTTCGAATTCTCGACTTAATGAGAGGATCTCCCTCTCGAAGCTTGAATTCTTCCTTCGCCTCCCTTTTGGTCATCTTCATCTGACGCTCGACCTGAAAGCGCTGGAAGCCGTAATCCAAAGCCCCCATGACCAGCAACGCAAATAACATCGTCAAAAAGAGCCGCGCGACGGTGGTAAGCATCATTGCCACCCCTTCTGGAAGGGTCATGGACAAATAATTTCCCACACCCGGCGCCTGATTTTTCACAAAACTGTAAACGATAAGAACGACCACCGTTAATTTGATGAGTGCTTTCACCCCTTCCGCAGATCCTTGCCATGAAAAGATCCTTGCGAATCCGTTGACTGGATTTATTCTGTCCCAATTCGGAGTCAGAGTATCAGTCGTGACATGGAAACCCACTTGAGCGACACAGGCCGCTAAACCAGCGACGACCGTAACCCCCATCACTGGTAAGGCCATCCATCCCCAGTGATGAAACATATCCACTCTTAGCTCTAAAAAGGTATCTCGAGTCAGTTCCGATTTTCCGAAGCCGAAGAACTCCAGAGCCATCGCCTGAAACTCTCGATAAACGATAGAGATAAAAAAATACAGCGACATTCCCACCGACATCATCACAGCAACCGAGAGTATCTCCTTGGAAACGGCAACGGTCCCCTGCTTACGAAACTCCTCACGACGGAACTGCGTAGGGGCTTCTGTTCTATCTTCTGTAGATTTTTCGTTTTCGGGCACGTTGTTTTTGTTGGATTACGTAACGAACTTATCCCTAGACCATCTTCATCATCGACACCATGTCGCCCAACATCTCCGACAATACGTTTTCCATGTAATAAAGCATTTCGGGAGCCACCAGATAAATAGCGCAAAGTCCCAATAAGATCGTAATGGGAAAACTGAATAACAAAATATTCATCTGAGGTAGCATTCGAGCTAAAATCCCCACCGCGACATTGGTCGCTAAGATAAGTAAGGTAAACGGGGCCGCCATCTGAACGGCCATGATGAAAATCTTTCCGGTAATACGAATAAACTCGGTCAATACCTCCGAAGTCGCAAAGGCATGAACGGGAATCTGATGAGTGACATCAAAACTCATCACAAAAAGCTGCAACACGCGATGATGCATGTCGGTAAAGAAAAAGACCATCAGGATTAGCCAACCCTGCAAAGCCACTAGGATAGAGGTCTGGGACTGATTGATAGGATCCACAAGGCCCGCGGCTCCAAACCCCATTTGAGTGCCGATAAATTGGGCGGCCAGAGCCACTCCCTGAAACGTGACATAGCTTGCAAACCCCATGAGTAATCCTATACAGGATTCCCGCAAGGCGATTCCGGCTAGCCCCCCTAACGATTCGGGAAGGGGTGCAATATTGTGCTTCAGCATGGGATAGAGTGCCAAGGAAAGCACCAAGGAGAAGAGGATTTTTACGCGAGGAGGAATATTATCTTGAGAAAACCCAGGCAGAAGCAAAAACAGTCCCATCATTCGCAAAAAGATTTGGAGGATATTTAGATACTCCATCCAATTTCGGGGATACAGGTCTGTCATGGGTGTTTTTCACTTAGCGAATAATGTGAGGAATGCTTTCAAAAATCTGAACGGTAAAATCGGTGATAATGTCGGTCATCCAAGGCGCAAACAAGACCAAAGCAAGCAACATCGCGGCCATCTTGGGAACGACTTGGAGGGTCGTTTCACTGATCTGAGTGACAGCCTGGAAAACGTTCACCAGCACACCGACAACGAGTCCGAAAAGTAACAAAGGAGCCGATAGCATTACGGCGATCTTGATGGCTTGTCTGGTAATATCTAAAACTTGTTCGGATTGCATAGAGCCCCCCTAATGAGCTAATGAGAAATGAGAAACTTCAACCAAAACTTCGTACGAGCGAGCCAATGATGAGCCCCCACCCGTCGACTAGAACGAAAAGTATGAGTTTAAAAGGTAAAGAGATGATAACCGGCGGAAGCATCATCATTCCCATCGCCATCAGAACGGCTGCGACAACCATATCGAGAACGAGGAAGGGAATATAGATCATAAAGCCAATTTGAAATGCCGTCTTTAATTCCGAAATCATAAAGGCCGGAATCAGTAAATACGTAGGAACATCCGAACGCACTTTGGGCTGTTCTAACTTAGCAAGCTTCACAAAAAGCCCCAGATCTTTGTCTCGAGTTTGCTTAAACATGAATTGGCGAATCGCCCCTTCTGAAATAGACAGCGCTTCGGTCTGGCTCATCTTTCCATCGAGATAGGGAGTCAGAGCTTGGGTAGAGACGGTCTGCCACACGGGCGCCATAATGAAAGCCGTCAAAAAAAGGGCCAGCGCGACTACTAACTGATTCGGAGGAAGCATCTGAGTGCCGATGGCTTGCCTCAAAAAGGAAAGGACAATTACGATCCGAACGAAAGAGGTCATCATAATGAGAATCGAAGGTGCCAAGGCTAGGATAGTCAGAAGGGCTAGAATCTTGAGCACCACGGCGGTTTGCTCGGGGCTCGTAGCCCCTCCCAGTGAGATTTGAAGAGGAGGGATAGCGGAACTAAGGGAAGCAACGTTTTTGGCAAAGCTCGGCGTTATCGACAAGCCGAACAAAGGGGCAAGCAGACCGAATAGACCCGTCATGAACTCACCCTTGCACTTTGCGTAAACTTCTTAAGACGTCCAAATTCTTCTTCGACAGCGACCTTAAAATCTTTTCTTTCCAAAACGCTCTCTCCTTCGTATTGTTCCTGAAGTTTGGGGAGATTAGAAAGCATCGAAATCGTCTGTGACGTCACCCCAACCAAAACAAACTCATTTCCAATCTTTAGCAGGGACACGCCCGCTTTATTACCAATGGGGCAATAGCTTAGTTGTTCGATCAGATACTTGCGGGTTCCTTTAATCTGTCCTCGTTGCTTTAAAAACCGCGCGAAAAAGTAAGTCGCTGCACCCGCGGCGAGAAAGACTAAGATCACAAGGACAAACTGAGCTCCGCTGGGAGAGGCCACGATGGGTTTCGCCGGACTATTGAACGATGCTAAAGGAAGCTCCTCGTCCCGCAAAAAGCTAGCCGCCGTAGCCGCCCCTTTGGGGAACTCAATGGAGAGCTTTACCGATCCCCCTTCTTTGGAAAGGTGCACTCGATGGGAAAGTTCTTCGGAACTTCCGTTGATGACGATGCGAGATTTCACCGTACTCTTGTCAATGGCGTATGTTCCAATTCGCCGAATCAACGAATGGGGTGCGCTCAGTTCGTGGTTATCGCTAATCCCTTCATCGATTTGCGCGTCGTTAAACGTCAATTCCACGACGTTATTTTCAATATGCATCTCAGGAAGGCTATTAAGCTTGCCGATCGTGAAAAGGACATCGGCTTGATCGGTTCCCGATACTTTTACCGAGGAAACCAGCTCCGACCCAAATGCAATAGCAGTCGTTAATAAGGCGATTGCTACCAAGTAACTGGTTGTGACTCTATTCATTTCAATCTCCCAACTGGCGAATTCGTTGCGTATGGCTTACGATATCGGTCAAACGAATACCAAACTTGTCGTTCACCACGATGACTTCTCCTCGGGCCACGACACGATCGTTGACTAAGATCTCTAAAGGTTCGCCCGCCATTTTACTGAGTTCAATCACCGAGCCTTTATGCAGTTTTAATAGATCTTGCACCAATATTTTGGTTCGTCCCAATTCCACGGCGACTCTCAGCGGGATATCCAACACAAAATCTAGATTGGGCTCCGCTGGTTGATTGACTAGCTTAAGCGGCGGCTGTGAGGAATCCGCTTCCGGTGTGTTGGTTTCTGGCTTAGGTGTTTTTACGCTGTCCATGTTAACTTCCCCCGATTGGAATAAAAAGATTAGTTAGTCTTGCGGCTATCCACAAAGTTCGTAAGGCGAATCGCTCGATTTCCTCGGCAAATGCCCATCAAACCTTCCAGCTTTACCACTCCTTCTAAAGAACCGTTGAGAGGGCTCGCGGCATCTTGTGAAAGAGGTAAGACATCTCCGGGCTTCATGGCATTGAGCTCACTGAGCGCTTTGCGGGTGGTACCCAATTCCACGGAAAGCTCCAGAGGGAGTGAGTTTAATTCCGTTAACCAGTGCTCCTTCCAGGAATCACCCTCGCCCGTCACTTCGGCAAGAACATTTACGGAAAGATTCTGCTGGATGGGATCTAAAGGCCGAACTTGTAGAATAACAACGAAGGATCCAGAGAGATTCTCAAATTCAACGTCAAAAGTAACAATGGCGACAGTCTCCGATCCGTGAATGCTCCCCACGAAATGCGGATTACTTTCGGAGCGCGTGTATTTGAGCTCTAGCGGATAATTGAGCTTCCAGGCCTCCTGCATATCGCGAATCGCCATTTCACTTATCTTTTGGATCATATTACTTTCAATCGTAGTAAATTCTTCGCGCCCCCCGATTTTCGAAAACGGCCTCTCCGACCCCCCGTAGTAAGCATCCACCAAAGCATAGGTAAGCTTGCTGCTCATGACTAGAATCATGAACCCCTTTAGATTGGTCATTTCGATAACATTTAATGACGTTGGGAGAAGGATATTGGCTAGATAATCGGAAAAGTGGATGAAGTCGGTGTTAGTACAAGTCACAACGACACTTTTCTTAAGAGCAGTGGACAGGGTTGCTCTAAAGAGTCTCGAAAACCGCTCATGAATTCCTTGAAGCCCCACCAGACGAGAGCCCACTACTTTTTCATGACTCGTAAGATCGTAAGCGATCCAGTCCTTGCCGCCGGTGGCTGTTGCGTGAGGAGTCTCTTGCGTCTCGACATTTCCCGCCGAAACAGCGGCTAAAAGGGCGTCGATTTCTGTTTGCGACAGGACTTCTGCCATTTTTCTTACCTCAGTCTGGAATCAATGGGTTGGAACGCTTAATTGAAGTGATATTGAGTAAAGTAAACGTCTTTTACTTTTCCGCTGGAGAGCAAATGATTGATAGCCTGCATGATATCGGCTCGCAGCACGACGAGGCCGTTGGCCGCTTTTAGCTCTTTGTAACTTCGGCTCGTTAAAAGAACGATAACGGCATCTCGAATGGCCGCTTTCTTTCGGGAGACCTCGTCTTCAAGGGCGGGATCGCTAAGCTCCAGTTCAAACTGGACCTGTAAAAATTTTGAGCCCTGATCGGAATTTACGTTTACCAGAAATCCATCGAGGGAATAAAGGACTCCTAAATTCTGCGGCTGTAACTCCTTACCGACGCTATTAGAAGGTTCGTCCGTAGAAGCTGCGGGAACCGCTTTCTTTGCCGCCATGGCTTGCACTTCGTGCATTCTGACCCACAGCTTCTGCATGAAATATCCCATTCCCCCCAAAGCCAGAACGTTGACCCCGACTAGGGCTAGAATAGCGAGCCCCAACACATCGGTCTTCTTTGCAGCCGCAGAAATTGCCGCGGCCCCTTCAGCGGGAATGTCTTTGTTGTTTTTCTTAGCTTGTGCTTCCGCCATGAATGCCCCCTTAGAGGATAACCACGCACGAAGATTGCAAGCCTGGTGCCGAGGACACGTAGCGAAACCATTGAACTTTCTTAACCGGCTACGTCAGAGTCACCGACGAAGCGTCATGGTTTTGGCGTCGAGTAGTGCGGCACTCATGGAAGAAGCAGAAGAATTAGGTCTAGGTAATAGAGCTAGCGCGAGGGGCTAAAGCAGGGGCTAGACCTTCGCAAAGGACTCACGACGAAGTGAGAGTTCACGTTCACGGAAGGTTAGCGTCCAACTTCACCTTAGCAATCCGGTCCTAGGCCGGAACTTCAACCTAACACTTGGACTTGAGCGTGAGCATACCTGGCTCAATCGCCCGATTCGTAGATATTAATATTGAGATAGTCGTAAAAACCGGGATACGTCTGAGCACAATAGCCGTTCCAGAAACCATTCCAGTCGTAGACGTTTACATTGACCTGATTGGCATAATTCTGCCAGCCCTGCCACAGATTATTCCAGTAAGGAAGGTACTGAGGCTGCTGGGCGAAGTACCCATAGGCCGGACCAAATTGCTGGGGCATTCCTGAATAGGGCGGAGGATAGTTCTGTGGAGGTAACGGCAAATTCGTCGGAGGTTGGCTATAGCCATATCCCGAATAGCCGTTTGGCACAGAGCTAAATCCATCATTTTTCCCACAAGCGGCAAACATCAACAGCAAACAGCCGACTGCGAGCGACATCCACTTGCGCATAAAGACCAAATTCCTTCCAACTTGTCGTTCTGGGTCCGAAGACCTATGTAATAACAATGCAACGCGTGCCACATTGCGCACCCCCAGTAAGTATTAAGTTTTTTTTAAAAGCCCGTCTGGACCGCAGACATTAGGAATGACAATTTTTGTCGAACGAAGTGGGATCAGGCGGAATACACGAGGCGTTGTCCACGACGAAATTTAATTCATTACCCAATCTTGAATGGTAAGACTCTTGGGGGCGTAAGCTTTGAATTCTTCAGAATACACGCGAGCAATTCTCTTTTTAAAACGGTCCATCCCCTCTGCATGCTTTAAGTCATCGATGGAGAAATGGTTTCCCGCATCGATTACTATCGAAATGAGTTTGGCGCGGTTCAATTCCATCCAGTGCTTTGCTTCGGCATTCGGCATTTCAAGGGTCATTGAAAATTGAACATACCCCGAATGGCGGCCTGTCTCATCCGTAACCTGCATCGAGAGGTTGGTTAGTTCGTAACTAAATTCGAAAGGGGCCACCACTACGGGAGCCGGCGCTTCTTTTATGGCCGCCGGCTCCCGATTTTGTGTGAAATGTTGAACCCGTATCAGAGTATAAATCGCCCACGAGCTGCCTATCACAACGGCAATGGCGGCAAGGCCAATCGAAGTGAGTTTAAATTTAGCCCCGATACTTGTTTTCATCGTAGTAGATAGCCCCTATCGCGCTATTTTATTTTATGCGGTATGGATTTTGCGATCTGCTCAGAAATATAATCGTTGATCCGCTCTCCCAACGAGGTTGACCATACTAGCTTAAGTCCTTCGTTAAGCTTATTGGTCATGAAATCTTGGAACCACGCCGGCAACCATTGGGCGTAGGTCACTTTTCCTAGTGTCGTACTTAATACTTGAATGTGCAGATCGGGTGGCACATTGGCCCCCTTATCGGTAAAGGTCACATGAGCCGCGACATCGATACGATCGACTGAAATTTCATGCTCGAAAGGTAAAGCCAGACAGGCCGAAATTTCCGAACGGTAATCGCCTGAAAGGTCTGCCACAATGTCTCTCAAATCGGCCGTCGCACTGAGCGACTCGTCTTCGTTCAACTTAAAATCCACATCTCCTACCCTACCTTTAAGTGTTGCCGTCGCATCGAACTTGCCATTGCAAATGAGTCCTTTCCACGTTTCGGAATTTTTCCAATCTCCGTGGAAAGTATCTTTGTCCATGACGAAATCATCGGAGAAACGATCCCACTGAAAATCGGATGCATGGAAAGCATAGCCGGTAACAGAAAATAGACCCATAAAGCCCGCGAAAACCGCGGGTAGTAGACGCATTTTGTTCATTTAATCCCCTCCCCAAATGAGCTAATGACCTGATGCTTCTACACTTAGGGACCGAGCCCCCTTGTAGCAAGCCCAACCGCGTTAACGGTTTGCCATCAAGCCTTTGGGGCGACACCGTTATGACACCAAATTATTTCGTCTAGCCGCGTGTTAAGTGTTGCGGCGAGTCGACGAGCCCGCGCCACATCGATCGCCGTAAATTTACCCGAAAGCCAGCGCCGTAATGTCGTCCTATGAATGCCGCTAAACTCGGCGACCCACCAGAGTTTTAGCCCTTGGTGTTCGATAAGAGCCAATATGGTCTGTGTTTTAAGATGACAAAATCGACCGGTCATAACTCACCTCCGCGTTGCTATGGGCTCGCCAACCGTGCAAGATCCGAGTCGCAAATTCGTGCGGGAGTAGCCCGTGTGGGGCTTGAATCGCTACCCATAGGCGTCCGAAATTCGGCCTAGTGCTAAGTCAACTCGCCCCCTTGATTTTACTCCCTCAGAATGGTTTAACGCGTCATGCCTGCGCGAATCGCTCTTCTTTCTTTGCTTTTATTGCTCTGTCGGTGTGGAACCTATTCCGTGCTGCGTCCCGCCGATAATCTGCCTCAGGGACGAGTTGAAATTCAGGCGGGGGCCGCCATAAGTACCATTCCCGAGCTATTGCCGGTGCTTAAAGCCGATGTCGGCCTAACTTCTTGGCTTGAGGCCGGAGTCCAATGGGAGGTCTACACGGCTTTGATCGGGGCTAGGCTTGGTATCTTGCGATCGGAACGCCATGGAATCGCCCTTGCCGTGGGAGTGCAAACCGGTGTGGCCGACATTTTTCGGATCGATCTGCTAAATAACAGAGACTGGTCCGACAGATTTGTGATTGCCCCCAACCTCACGATTGGCCGGAGATTTAACGACCATTTCGAAATCTATATCGGAGGCAAAGCCCTTATTGACGTCGCAGCTTCAGCCCCGACTCAGGTTTTGACTGGTAAATTGGGCGCCCGCTGGACGGTAAACGAAGTTGCTTTCCTAGGCGCTGAGGGAGGCGTTTCGTTTCATCAACTTCTGGGAGCCGCTTACCAAGCCGTGGGGGAAGGAACGGGAACGATCGGGGTTGGCTTCTAGAATGACTAGAACCCGAGCCACCACGGTAGTCGTCCGCTCCAATAAACTACTCGTGGTAAAGATGCGAGATCCGGTTTCGGGAAAGATCTATCTTTTTCCACCCGGAGGCATGGTCGAAGCGGGAGAGACTCCTATCCAAGCGGCAGTCAGAGAAACTAAGGAGGAGACCGGTTACGAGGTTTCGATCCTTGTCGCCTCTGAACTGACCGCCCAGTACGAATTCCTATGGGCCGGGAAAAACTACCCCTGCTTGACTCATTTTTATAGGGCAGAGCTTTTATCGGTTGAGCCGGTTCTCGCTGAGCGTTCCTCTATTGTTCTAGGAGTGCAATGGGTCGATGTTTCAAAACTACTCCAAATTCTTGACTATCACGCCGTCATTCGGGACTCCGTGCTAAAGCTTGTTTCATGACACGGGCCGTGAAGCGAGCTATACTTCTTCTATGAAAACTCTTCGTGCTCTCTCAACCCTTTTCGCTCTAACTCTGCTTATCAGTTCTGCAAAACTTTGCGCCGCAACCGCCAAAAGTTACGGTAGCCCCAATGCCATTAAAGGGGGGACTTTCACGATAGGTTACCCCGATTATCCCAAAGACCTTCTCTTTTATTTGGGCTTCGACGAGCCTTCCGATGGCATTAACGGACAAATCATGGAGTCGCTGCTCAATCAAGATCCCCAGACATACGAATTTGTGCCGGGACTTGCTTCTGAATGGAAAATTTCCAAAGATAAAATGACTTTTACTTTTGTCCTCGACAAAGAAGCCCACTTTTCCGATGGGAAGCCGGTTACTGCCCAAGACGTCAAGTTCACTTGGGATACTATTTTAGATAAGAAAAATAAGACCGCCCCCTTACAAGCCCTCTATGAATCATTTGAATCCTGTAAAGTAGTCGACAATAGAACAGTGGAGTTCAAAGCCAAAACGCTTCACTTTAAAAATTTCGAGAAGGTCGCTAGTCTTATGATCTTGCCGAAACACTTCTATTCTCAGGGCGATTTTAATAGAGCTTTTCACACCAAGATTTTGGGATCCGGCCCCTATGTCTTGGACTCCCTTGTTCAGGGGCAAAAAATTGTGCTCAAGCGGGACCCCAATTACTGGGCCATCAATCGGCCGGAAAATCGCGGCATGAATAATTTCGAGAGACTCGTTTACCGAGTCGTTCCCGACTACAACGTCCAGTACGAACTTTTTAAAAAAGGCGAACTCGACTATTTTTACTTTCTCTCGTCTAAAATGTGGTCCACCGAAACCAGCGGGCCCCTTTATCAGAAAAACTATATCAAAAAGCTTAGAGTGGAAAACGATACTCAGTACGGCACTCAGGGAATCGTTTGGAATCTGAGAAAGCCTCTTTTTCAAGACAAGCGAGTTCGCATTGCGCTAACAGAACTAATGGATCGCGAGCGCTGGATTAAGGAACTTTTCTACGGCAATTACCAGAGAGCCACGGGGCCCGTCGCTTTTAATTCGGTCTACCATTCGCCCAAGAACAACCCTTTACCTTTCGATCCGAAAAAGGCCCGAGAACTCCTAAAAGAGGCCGGCTGGAGCAAGGTCGGTTCCGACGGTATCTTGGTGAAAGACGGACAGAGATTTGAGTTCGATGTCCTTATTGATAACCCTTCCCTCCAAAACCAATTGACCCTGTATCAAGAGGAGCTAAAGAAGGTCGGCATTAAGCTTAATATTAGGCAACTGGATTGGGCCACCGCCATCAAGCTCACCGATGACCGACAATTCGACGCCGTGATGCAAGCCCGCAGCCGCGATGTCGATCCCGCGGACTTCGCCGTCGTGTGGGGTTCTACTGCCGCCGACATCAAAGGAAGTGCTAATACCGCGGGATACAAGAATCCGGAACTCGACAAACTAGCGACTGAAATCGACAGCACCTTTGATAAGAAAAAGAGAATCCCCTTGGTTCAAAGAATCGATGCGCTTTTGGGTGCTGACCAGCCTATGAGTTTTTCCTATGAAGCGACCTTCTTTCGCTTAGGGTATTGGAACCGGTATTCCTTTCCAGGAAAGGGATACTTTAACTATTCCACCTGGAAAAATGCCTTTAACTCCTGGTGGATGATCCGCAAAAAGACTCAAAGCTTAAACAAGCTATGGCAAAAGGAACCTCACTTCCCTAAAACACCCCATGGCTCTGTACTTTCTCAAACGGATCCTGTTTTCCGTTCCTACACTGATAGGCATTAGTTTGCTCTGTTTTTTCCTAGTACAGCTGACACCGGGCGGCCCCGTCGAAATGCAGCTCGCTCAGTGGAGAAACTCAAGCGTCGGCGGAGAGGCGGGTTCGGGCCACGTCTCCCAGGTGACGGAAGAGCAGAAACAGGCTCTGATTGCCTACTACGGATTCGATAAGCCCATTCCGGTTCGTTATATTCATTGGATGGGTAAGCTTCTGGTCGGAAACTTCGGAGACTCCTACTATTATGATCAACCGGTTTCAGATCTTATCGTGTCGCGTTTACCCGTCTCTCTAAGCTTTGGACTTTTTAGTTTGATTGCCACCTATATCATCTGCATCCCCCTAGGGATCTGGAAAGCGGTTCGTCATGATAGCCACTTTGACGTATTTACCTCAGGGCTTGTCTTTTTTCTCTACTCCATTCCATCCTTCGCTTTTGGAATTCTTCTTATTGTGCTTTTTGGCGGAGGAAGTTTTTGGAACGTCTTTCCCATCCAAGGACTGGTATCGGACAATTTTTCGGATCTCACCTTCTGGAGCAAGATTAAAGACTATTCGTGGCACATGTTTCTTCCGCTAACCTGCTATACCATCGGTAGCTTCGCCACCCTTACGATGCTGATGAAGAATTCGCTTATCGAGCAACTTCGCCAAGATTATGTCACGACAGCTAGAGCAAAAGGACTGCCAGAGAGGCTTGTGATTGGCCGCCACGCGCTTAGAAACGCGATACTACCGATTGCCAACGGTGTCGGACAATGGATCGGCCTCTTTTTTGCGGGAAGTCTGCTTATTGAAACCATTTTCGGTCTTCAAGGCATTGGCCGACTGAGCTACGAAGCCATCGGCCATCGCGATTATCCGGTGGTCCTTGCCGATATCATGATCTTAAGTGTTCTTACCATCGTCGGAAATGTTATCTCTGATTTCCTATACATTATTATTGATCCGAGGATCGACTTTCGATGATCGACCCCCTTTTAGCAAAACAGTTATCCCGTTTTAAGCGTAATCGTCGGGGATTTTGGTCCTTTATTATTTTGACTGTTCTTTTCACGCTAAGCCTTTTTTCGGAAGGGATCTGTAACAATCGCCCCTATATCATGCACTTTGAAGGGCATACCTATTATCCGCTCTTCAAATTTTATCCGGGAACTCAATTCGGCATCGATCAACCCACGGAGCCCGATTATAAAGAGCTCAGGAAATCGGAAGCGTTCCAGAAGCCTGGAAACTGGATGGTGATGCCGCTTGTCCCCTACTCTTCCAACGAAAGTACACAAGCAGCGGATCCGCCCCCTCGAAAACCCAATCGGATGAATCTTCTGGGAACCGACGACACGGGAAGAGATCTTCTGACCCGTCTCATTTACGGGTTTCGTAACTCCATGCTTTTTGCTTTGGTGAGTTGGGTTTTTGTCGTGGCCTTTGCCTATCTAACCGGAGCTATCCAAGGATTTTTGGGCGGAAAAGTAGACTTCTTTGGACAAAGAGCGATTGAGATCTGGAGTGCGCTTCCCGTGCTTTACGTCATCATCTTTTTGATAAGTATTTTTCCTCCTAGCCTTTGGCTTTTGACTTTAGTCTGGGTGGCTTTCAGCTGGATAGGACTAGCAAGTTACGTCCGTGTCGAAGTGTTGCGTGTTAGGCGAATTGATTTTGTGGTGGCCGCATCCGCGATGGGGGCAAGTACTCCCCGGATTCTTTTCCGACATATCCTTCCCAATACGCTGACTCCCATCATCACATTCTCTCCGTTTATTATCTCAGCCAGCATCGGTAGTTTAGCGGCACTCGACTACTTAGGGTTGGGTCTTCCTCCTCCCACGGCAAGTTGGGGCGAGCTCTTACGGCAAGGCAAAGAAAACCTCTCGAGCTGGTGGCTCGTTCTGTTTCCCTTTTTGTCACTGTTTGGAAGCCTGTTACTGCTTAACTTTATCGGCGAAGCGGTACGTAGCGCCTTCGACGCCAGAGAGTAGTAATGCGTACCAATAACAATTTATCCGACGCATTTTTTTTCGGAATGTTGGGTTGGGGGGCTCGCGGTCCTTTGGCGTTCGAGTACGCAAGGATCTGAATTTCCTATTGTTCGGGATTGGAAAGCAGCGATCGAAAGATCGTCTGAGGAAGTCCAATTTCGGCTGTAATAGGCGTCCGATACGCTCCGCGCGCGATCTGATGGGAGTTTCCATCGGAGCCAAACCTCTTATCGATAAGCCCATCGAACCGATACTTCGCCAACGCCACATTATAGTCACCGCTATCGATAGAGAAGCCCGCGGCTATCACCTTATTGTCGGGGGTAAGAGCGATGCCGTAAACGGCGGCAAACTTACTGTTGAACTGGCGAGTTGAAATTCCGCCACCTCCAAAACTTTGATCCATGCTACCATCACCCCAATAGCGAACTACGCTAAAGTCTTGCTGCAAGCCC
This sequence comes from uncultured delta proteobacterium, assembly GCA_963778115.1. Taxonomy (GTDB): domain Bacteria; phylum Bdellovibrionota; class FAC87; order UBA2466; family UBA2466; genus JBBQIT01. Next base: position 176,659 of record CAVZSV010000005.1, on the reverse strand, counting down.
CGAGTAGAGGCTCCTCCGGCAATGATTCGACCATCATGGAGCAAGGCAATGCCGTAGATCGAATCATTCCCGCCACTCACGGTCGTCGTGACTACGCCACTTTGTCCAAATTCGGGATCGACAATTCCGTTAGGCAGATAGCGGACGAGAGCGAATTTAGTGCCCCCCCCTTGCAGCGAACTTCCGCCCACCACAATCTTGCCATCCGGCTGAAGTGCTGAAGTATAAGCCCTATCGTTAGATCCCATTTGTGCTACGACACTGCCGTTGACTCCAAAACTTTTGTCTAGCAAACCCAACGAAGTATAGCGAAGCGTTACGAATACCGATTTTCCGTCCATCTCGGAATATCCGGACAATACTATCTTGTCATCGCGTTGGACTAAAATGGAATAACCGTGCTCGTCAGATCCGCGATCTCTATCGTCAGTAAAACCTGTCACGACCTTTCCGTTTTCGCCGAAAGAAAAATCGGGAAGGCCATTATGCTCGAGGCGTAGAACGGCAAAATCCAAGTCATTGCCATTGGAAGCATAGCCTCCAACGACAATCCGCCCCTGCGAATCAAACGCCACCGAGTAAGCGATCGCATCGCCCTTGCCAAAATCAGTTACTGAGACACCTTCTCGAGCAAAATTGGGATCGAGGGAACCGTCCTGAAGGAATCGCAAAACCGCAAATACTGATCGCCTTCCATTAGAAACGCTTCCGACAGCGACTATTTTTCCGTCCGGTTGTATAGCAATTCCAAATGCCTTATCGTCGCCTAATTTGGAATCGAAAAGCGATACTCCTCCATCTCCGAACGTTTGATCTAGCGTTCCGTTGGGGAAATAGCGAAGGATAGCGAAATCGCTGTCGCGTCCATTAAAGGAAGCTCCGGCTACAACGATTTTTCCATCCCCTTGAAGTGCTACTGCGTACGCATTATCTCTTGCGGGCCCGTTAGCTCCTCCGACCTGTGTGGTAACGACTCCTGTCGTTCCAAAATCGGGACGAGCCCAAACGATGGCAGAGAGAAACAAAAGCGGCAAAACGGATTTCCAAACCCACATAAAACGGATCCCCCCACGCTTAGACTAGCCTTTGCTTATGGCCAAAATGTCGTGGAATTATGGAGAGAAATTGTTGTTTGATCACGCGACGCGTGAGGCAGGTATTAGTTCTTCGGGAAGAAAGGTTTGCTCTCCCATCTCAAGAAACTGCCAAAGTAGCCCGCCGGGAAGGGGGCGTGGAGCAGAAGCCAAGAATTGCGCCGCCTCCTGAAGGACATCCAGATCGGCTATCTCGTGTCTTAGGATAAGATCACTCTCAGCAATTTGAATTCCCAGAGAGGGAACAAAGTCGTCTTTGAGAAAACCCGTCCTAACCTCCTGGAACTGGGACCGAAACACCCATCGCCCCAAGAAACTGAGCTGAAGCCCCATAACCATGCGTTGAAAATCGTTGTACCAGACCACAAGCTCGGTCCCACCTGGGCCCGAGTACCACAAACGCGGGTGACCAAATTTGGAATCTTCCGTGCGAGATTTAGAATGGGGTTCTAACTGGCTAGCGTAATTTGCGGGCTCCATGAGCCTTTTGAACACTCCCGCCAATTCAGGGGAGATGTCGGTGAACCGTAAGCCCAAAATGCCGGGAGAGGAATGGCGAATCTCTAGTCGAACGGGGAAGATATCCTTGCCGATGACGACATCCCCACTCATCTCGGTTCCCGGCGAGAGCGCAAAAGGGGCTGGGGAAGGAACCCAAAGGCCAATTCCTTGTTCGTTAAAATTGCGCAGCATGTATGACTTCCCGTTCCAAAGCAGCATCGGCTGCTTGTCGTTCGGTAACGTCATCGTAAGCGCTCTTGGACGCCTTCGTCGCTGCACTTTCCCACACCCTCACTTCCCGTCTGCTTTTCGGTAAAAATGGGAGGAAAGTTGAGAGAGTACCGAAAGCGTCACGACGCCCAGGTTCGGGACGCGTTAATCAGAGCTCGAATTTTTTCATATTGCTGGTCCGGGTTTACCATATCTCGAACGGATTGACCGGAAGGCGATAGTATTTTTCTGCGAACCAACGGTACCTACCCCCCCAAAGAGATACCCCGTTGTTACCTCTGTCGCCTTTGTGATAGAAACTCCCCATGCCGGAACCCACTCCAATAGTCTCTCGCTTGCGATACGAAACACCGGCCGAATGGCTTACGATCGCCCTAAAGGACTTTGACGCCTTTCTATTAGATCACGCCTCTTGCGAAAGGAAGGCCTCCGCCGTCGGGATGTCCTTTGTAGTGCGCTACCCCGATCGATCGCTACTTTTAGAACCCATGATCCAATTTGCGCGTGAAGAGTTGGAACACTTCCACCAGGTTTATCGAGTTATCGAGAGCCGTGGACTTCAATTGGCCGAAGATGCTCCCGATCCTTACGTCAATCAGCTCATGGAAAAGGTCCGCACCGGCCGCGATGAGCGGTTTTTGGATAGACTCATTGTCTCGTCGGTCATCGAAGCCAGAGGACATGAGAGGCTTACCTTAGTGGCCCAGTCCTTGGAAGACGCTACGTTACGGCAGTTCTATGCAAGGCTCGCCCGGGCTGAAGGGCACCACAAAGATCTCTTCCTTGAGATAGCTGCTCTTTATTTTCCTACAGAGACCATCCAAGAGCGACTCGATTTCTTCTTGGATCTTGAGGCAAAGGCCATCGCCTCTGTTCCGTTTCGCTCGGCTATCCATTAATATGCTGTCCGCCATCGATAAATATCTGACCGCTCATGCTGAGCCGCTCTTTGATGGGAAGCTTCCCGTGGGGGCCCCCTGGGATAGCGTCGTCGTCATTCCTTTCCTGGATGAAATCGATTTTATCGACGATTGTTTAACTTCGCTAGAACGGGCGGCCCAAGCCAGTGCCATCAAGGCTCTCGTTCTTGTCGTCGTAAACTCAAGAACCGATCACCCCACTTTTATTCACCAAGCGAACGAAGGTTGGCTCAACACCATTTCAGAAAAGCGATATTTAAATCTCTGTCTGTGTCCGATGGACCATACCTCCACGGGTCGCAGGTTTAGCCAGAAAGACGGGGTGGGTCTAGCGCGTAAAATCGGCTGTGATTTTGCCTTAAGACTTTGGAGAGAGAATAAGATAAAAAGCGACCTCTTAAGAACGACAGACGCCGACGCCAGAGTCCCTACTCAATACTTTTCTTCCCCCCTCTCCCCCGTGAGACTTGCCGGATGGCCAGAAGGAAACCCCAGCGGATTTTGCTATCCGTATCAACATCGATTCAACGAACAGGCTCCGAAAGAGGCACTAGCCCTAAAGCTCTATGAGATCCATCTAAGATACTACGAGTGGGGGCTAAAAAAGGCTAACTCGCTGTATGCCTTTCCGACGATAGGAAGCACTCTTGCCATTCCGATGGAGGCTTATGCTCAGGCCCGGGGTTTTCCGAAGCGAAATGCCGCTGAAGATTTTTATCTCTTAGGAAAGTTAGCCCACTTGGGTCCGGTCTATCTTCTTTCGACAGCCCCCATCCACCTGGAACAGCGCCTTTCTAACCGCGTTCCCTTTGGCACAGGACAAGCTACTATCGATCTCTCCCAAACGGAAGGCCTCCTTGAGTCCTTTACCCTTTACGATCCTTCGGCGTTTGAAGGGTTGGCCCGACTTTTAGAGGCATTAAAAACCCTCTCCCACCACCGAAATCCAATAGAGTTTAGAAAAAGTTTCGACGGGGCTTCAGACTGGAGGATGAGCCGATTTCAAAAGATGGGAGGCTTTGAAGCCATCGAACAAGCGATTCGCACTCGTCCCACCGCTGCTTCACTCGAGCGGCATCTGCTATGCTGGTTCGATGCCCTAAAAACCCTTCAGTTCATCAAAGCCAAAAAAGAACTTCCTTGGCGCATGGCTTTAGCAAAGAGCGGATTCGGTTTTTCTGCAGAAACTTCGGTGGAAGAGATCTTAGGCCACTTCCGAGGCGGGCTGACGTAACGGAATGCGGATCGTAAAGGTTGTCCCTTTGCCAACCTCGGACGTCACTCCAATAGTCCCGTGGTGCTTTTGAATAAGGCCATAGGCAATGCTAAGGCCTAGCCCAGTTCCCTGTCCCACGCGCTTGGTAGTAAAGAAGGGATCAAAAATTTGAGCTTGAATTTCAGGCGGCATACCGGAACCGCTATCTTGAATTTCGATAGCGACCAATTCGTTTTCGAGCCGTGTGCGAATCCATATCTCGCCTCTCCCCTCAATCGCTTGCGCGGCATTAGAGATCAAATTCATGAACACTTGATTCATTTGAGACAGATTGCACTCCACCAGAGGTAACGCCTCGAACTCTTCATGCACTTCAATGCGACCTTTGAAATCCGAAGCTAGAAGTTTAAGCGTACTGTGAAGCCCATCGTGGAGATTGACCTCTCGAAACGATAATTCGTCTATTCGAGAGAAAGTCCGAAGCCCAAGGACAATCTCTTTGGTGCGCTTTGCCCCTTCCACACAGCTCAAAGTGAGATCCTCCATGTCTTTGAGGATGTAATCGATTTCTAAATCCTTCTCTATCTTTTCCAGTCTGGCTCTTTCTTCGGGGGTAAATCTGGCTCGATCCTCCCGGTAGACTTGAACCAATTGCCTTATTTTGACGAGATAATCCGAAAGATGGTGCATGTTGCTATAGATAAACCCAATCGGATTATTGAGTTCGTGGGCAACGCCTGCAACAATTTGCCCCAGAGATATCATTTTGGCAGACTGAATCAAAGTCGCTTGAGTCGTTTTCAAATTTTGATTGGCGGTCCTTAACTCCTCTAGCTTCGTTTCCAAAGCACGCTTGGCCGCATGAATGTTTTGAGTCATATCGTTAAAAGATCGAACTAGATACTCGATTTCGTAAGTCGAATCGATCGAAGGAATCTGCTCCACTCGACCCGTTTGCACTCGTTTCATCGCCGATACCAATACTACGATAGGCTTTACCAAACGGTTAGAAACAATGAAAATGGCAAGTGTTGCGGTCAAGGCTAGCAATAAGGTTAGGTAAACGATTGCAATCTTAAGTTTGGTGACCGTAGCATCCGCTGCCGTCATCGAAAGAAATACACCCAAATACCCCCACGCTTTTTGTTTGCCGGCATTTAAATCATAGAGAAACGAAGCGTAACGCCCGTCCCCTATCTGGATATAGGATGGTGTCACAACCCCTTGCGCTACCGATTGAAACGCTTTCTCGGAAAAAACACGCAGAGCTTCGTTGGAGAGCGCGAAACTTGCTCCGAAAGGAATTAGATCGCGATTCAAAAGGACTACGTCGACTTGACGACGATTCTTAAGCTCTGTGAGTTCTTCCGTTCCGTAATGGAATTCTTCTTCTAAGACTCCGTAGACTCGAGTCTTATCCTGAATGAGAACTCGAATGAGAGTTACAAATCCGACAGAGCCTTGGGAAAAGTACCTTTCGACCGTTTCGCCTTTGGACCTTACCTTTTGTAGCCCCTCTTTCGAGAGGTAGTTAATCTGTTTATTCTCTCGGCCATTGGACTTCCCACCAAGAAACGCTCCTTGCAAGGAGTAGATCCTAACCTCCAGATTAGGACGAAAGTCGGTGACCGTTTCAGCGATTTGGCTAAAGCTTTTAGTTGCCGTGGCCTCAATGAGTTTTCTCGACTTTGCATGCAAACGAGCAGCCACTACTAAGTCGTTTTCCAAACTCTCAATCTCAGCCGCTATCGCATCCCGTTCGGATACCGATCGTCGGATGAGTGTCTCACGCGTAGTCTCTTCAAACGTTTTCATCGCATAGTAGCTGACCGAAAGGGTGGGAATTAAAGAGATAGGAATAAAATAGAGGGCGAGCGTTGTCTTTAAGGATCGGGTCCCGTAATTCAGATTAGCCAAGAATCGACGCATTTTTGTTTAGAAGTACCAGTGAACGCCAAGGCCCGCATAGGGACCATTGGCCATATCAAAAAGTTTGAAGAGGTATTCCACTTCCGCCGAAACCTCAAATCCACTTGCGTGTAAAAACTGAACTCCAAACGTCGGATAAACAATAAAGAGAGAAAAACCCTGACGCGGATCGTCTCCGACCAAGAACCGTTGCAAAATTCCAGGCCCCGGAGAAGTGTCATTGGTACCCTGAGACCACCAATGCGCAAAGCCCGCTCCGATATAGGGGCTTACCGTTTTGCCCGGAAGAAAATATCGAGCTTTAAGTCCTATCGTCGAATAGTCCATGCCGGTTCCCAAACCAGCACTCAGACTAAACTGTTCCGTAACATTCACGTCGATATCGATCCCCATGATGGCCATGGGGCCCCCCACCTCGATTCCGATGCCGAAGCGTTTATCCATTTTCAAATCTTCAAGGGTAGTGCCCGCCTGACAGGGTGTCCCCCACAAAAGGCTAATAGCAACGCCCAAAGTGATTATGCCGAATTTCATGGAACCTCCCCCCGAAATGGCCCTATCCTTCACCCAAACCTAGAAAATATGCGCGCGAATTCCCTCTTCTTGCAGAAACTTTTTGAGCGCTGGTTTGTCGATATCGTGGGCCCGGTGAATCAGATCAAAGAGCATTCGAAACGCCTCTTTGGTCTCTTTATCATCCAGCCCCTTAGACACCCCTCTTAAATCGTGCGTGATGGCATTAAGATTGTCGACTAGCGCAAAGATCTTTTTCTTATCGCTACTCGCCAACATCTCGTTCATGCCCGTAAGAACACTATTCACCTGTTTTAAGAAAGTAGTGACCGTCTCTTCATTTTTTTCAAGAAGCTGTTGAAGGCGGCCGAAAACTCCATACCCCTGTGAGAGAAGCTGATCGATGCGAGGCGGATCCACTCCTCTGACTTCGGCGCCATCCGCCAGTTGGGGCTTATCACTGGAGCCGGGGCTAATCTCGACATATCTCTCTCCGATGATGCCTGCCATGTTGACATAAAATTTCGAATCTTCGCGAACGGTGGGCGATGCTTTCTGCGACACGCTTATGAGTAACCTAAGGCTCGCAGGCTCCTCCCCTTGGGAAGCGGTCGGGAGAAACTCAATTTTCTCGACCTTGCCTACTTTAACGCCACTCACTCGTACCGGCGATCCGACCTCTACCCCGCCCGCAAAAGCATACAAGACCTTAAAGTGAGATTCCGTCACAAAGGGGCCAATCACTCCTATGAGCCAACCGAAAGTGACCATGAGCCCCAGGGCCAGCAATACGAGACATCCCACTAAAAATTCTTTATTGAGTTTTTTCATCGAGATAATCTTTAAACGCAGGGCGACATTCTTAGCAAGACCGATTGCGTGACCAAATCAGAGAAAAAGGAGCCACTAACAGCTCGGGAAAGAATGAAATGCAGACTCCTCCATTATAACGCGTGGAAACCCCAGCTCCCAAAGAATTCCTAAGCCGGGATCCCAGGCACCCAAGAAACGCAACGCAATGAATCAATAAGTCTAATTTTCATCATCATTCTGTTTGAGTTCTTTGAACGCTGTGAAGTATACCTTCGGGTAAGGAGGCGATTTTATGAAGCGATTTATTTCCCTTTTCCTGTTATTGCCCGCACTTGGTTTTGCGGGAGATTTTTCTGAAACACCGGTAAAACAAGCCAATATGGTGAAACGGACCTTTACCTTCAAGGCCGAGGCTTGCCAAACTAATCTCGAGCTAACCCTTTCCACCGAGAAGGACGGCACAACCACCTCTGGCAGTTGCCATGTGAATTTCACCAAGGCCAACCCCGATGACACTTTGATAGCGCCTCATTTTCGAAATATCCCGATTACCGACGGTAGCGTCTATGTGGCGACTACGATGACAGGCTATTACGTCCTCTACCATGCGAAAGGATCAAAGTCGCAAGCCGATGCCCTTAAGGACATCGATTCCGCATTTAGTCAGGTGAGCTCTTTGACCAGTGTGGTGTGGGTCATCGAAGAGTAGGTGTAAGCCCTTTACCTAAAAGGTATACAGGGCGTAGGTCACAAAAAAGTCGGCGACAATAATAAGGACAGAGGATTCTACGACAGCGGCAGTGGCCGCGTCCCCAACCCCCTGAGCGCCTGGCTTGCAATTAAATCCGTGTCGTGTCGCTACGATGGGAATGATGGTTCCAAAAATGACGGCTTTAATGAGGCAGCTTTCTAAATCCCGGCCGTGGGTAAAGGTAAACATGGAGTTAAAAAATTCGTTTGGTTGATAACCTAACTGGCTACCCGCCAGCAAGGCGCCAGCCAGCAAAGCAACGGAAACCGATAAGATAGAGAGTGTGACGGACGAGACGACACAGGCTAGCCATCGGGGCACTACCAAAAAATCGATGGGATCGATAGACAAGATACGTAGCGCGTCTATCTGATCGGTTACCCGCATCGTCCCTATTTCAGCGGCGATTCCCGCTCCGACTCTCGACGCCAAAAGTAGGCAGCAAACAACGGGACCCAACTCTCGCACCATCAGTACGGTCGCAAAGGCCGGGACTAAAGAGTCCTCTCGAATGACCAACTTCATATGGTAGGAGAACTCCACTGTGAGCATGATCCCGATAAAAGAGAGCGCCAAAGTGATAATGGGAAGACTCTCGACTCCAGCCGAATAGCATTGCAATAGCGTTTGCTCGAAACGAAATTTACCTCGGATGCAAGATCGCACTAAAGCCCGAAGCGCCACGGCCCCTATCTCAAAGAGTCTTCGGTAATGCCAAAAGGCCTGTAAGGCAACGCTTCCCAAAGCTTCGATCATATATGGTTCCAGCCGATAAGTTCTCTCAAGCTACTACCCAGACTCGAGATGAGAAAATTAACCACTATAATGGTGAGCAAAGTTTTCACGGCGGCTCCACGAACCGCTCTACCGACGCCTTCCGCCCCCCCACTCGCCCTATTTCCCTCAAAGCAACAGATCACGGCGATAATAAGGCCAAACGCAAAGCTTTTGACGACTCCAAGCCCTATACTCCACCCCGAGACGAGACTTGCGATATTAGAAATGTAGTTTTGCGCGTTCACTCCTAGATGGATATTAGCCATGAGAAGGCCGCCGCCCACGGTCATCATGAGTCCTACGATGAGAAGTAAAAAGCTAGAGATCACTACCGCCACCATCCGGGGCACTATCAGGTATTCAACGGGGTCCGCTCCCAAACAGCGAATCGCGTCGATCTGCTCGGTCACACGCATCGTTGCAATCTCAGCCGAAGTAAACGCGCCCACCTTTCCCGATAAAATAAAGGCGATGAGCACCGGGCCTAAGTCTCGAATAGTCGTCGACGTAGACAATCCTCCTAAAAATCCTTGAGCACCAAAATCGCGCAGCTGCAGATTAATCTGAATCGCTAAAATAGCGCCCACGAAAGAGCCTGTGACTAAGGTGGTGGAAAGCGAACGAACGCCCACTAGATAGATCTGTTCCACTAAAGTAAGTCCTCTAACCCCTCTACGCAAAAAGCTCCACAGACACTCCTTGGAAAAAAGGGTAATGGCACCCAACTCCTCAGTGGGATTCACGAAGAGTACCCTCCCTATTTGGCGAAGGCTCTTCAATAGCGTCTCTCCTTAGCCTCTCTTAGAAAATCCTGAACCAAAGCAAGCGGGCACTCCAAAAGCTCCGAAGGCGATCCTTGGGTTAGTATTTTTCCCTCATCGAGCATGATAATGCGATCGGCGATTTCCAGAGCGCACTCCATGTCATGAGATACCACCAGGGAAGTGACTCCCAGAGTGTCGGAAAGCCTTTCGATCAGATGATTAATAGCTCGGGTCGAAACCGGATCGAGTCCCGTAGTCGGCTCGTCATATAAGAGATAAGTGGGTCTTAAGACGAGTGTTCTTGCCAAGCTCACTCGCTTTTGCATTCCAAAACTGAGTTGCGAAGGAAATAGCTGCAAACAGGATTTTTCGAGATTCACCATCTCCAATGCCCGATTTACCAATAGGTCAATACCCGTCCTGTCGAGAGCCATGTGATGGGCCCTTAATCCAAACGCCACGTTTTCATAGACGGTCAAAAAATCCAAGAGGGCCGGATTTTGAAAGATCATCCCGCAACGCTTTCGCACGTCCAAATATTGGGCTTCGCCATAGCGGGTCACCTCACTGCCTTCGATCCAAATCTCCCCTGAATCGGGCCGCAGCAATCCCACGATATTCTTAAGCATGACCGATTTACCCATACCCGACTTTCCGATGACAAAGACTATCTGGCCTTTTTCGACACAAAAAGAGACATTATCGAGAACTACTTTTGCGCCGAAGGATTTGGACACCGATTTAAACTGGATCACAGGCTGGTCCCCACGGTCAGCGGTCCACGTAAGAGGCCATGCATAAATTGATGTACCACGGGATTACGGCTGTTTCGGATAGCCTCTGTGGTTCCCGCTTCAAGCAATTGGCCTCGGTGTAGAAAAGCGATGCGCCCACTAATGCGAATCGCTTGGGCCAAGTCACTGGTAACTAGGACGATCGTAGTGCCTCTTAACTTTCGGGTGGTTTCGATAAGATCACAGATGGAGCGGGAGGTTACCGGATCTAGGCCTGCCGTGGGATCGTCGTAAAGCACCACGTTGGGCTTTAAGAGTAACGATCGCGCGATGCCTAATCGTTTTTTCATTCCACCGCTGATTTGATGGGGATACAGGCTATCAGAACCGGAAAGCCCCACCTCTTCGAGAGCGGCCGCTATCCTCTCTTTACGTTCTTGACGAGCGACCCCCCATTCTCGAAGTACGATCTCTAAATTTTCAAAACAGGTCATCGAATCGAAAATCCCCGAATTTTGAAAAGTCATCCCTAAACGAAAGGGGGAACGCTCCCCATTTTTGCGCACCGTCCCTGATTGGGGCACAAGAAGACCAGCCATGACTTTGAGAAGTGTCGTCTTTCCCGATCCACTGGGCCCCAGAACCGCCAAGACCTCACCTGAATCTAGCGACAAACTCACTTCACTCAGAGCCGTTACCCCTGCGGGGAAGCTTAGGGAAACTCGATCTAAGATGAGAAGCGGAGCTTGCGAAAGATTTTCCGACATCCGCGTAAGCATAACACGGCCGAGCCCTCCAAGAAATTGCGCAGCAAAGAGGCAGTTCGCACACCTATCTGTGGAAAACTGCAATACCTTCCTGTCTTATCAGGCACAAACCAGCGGCTGAAGCGTGGCACACGCCTTGCTCAGATAAAAGTCATGACTCGACTTTGAAAGGCATAAGGAGGAACGACAATGAAGGCATACCGTAAACCCTTGGAAGACGACAGACGCCTCTCCCCACGAGGCCCCAACCACCACCGCAAACACAAGCACAACGATTCCTACTCCCCGCTAGTGCTGGATAACGATCCCCGGGAGGACGAGCTAGGAGAGATCGTAGGGAGTGCGACAGGAGAATTTGACCATGATGTCATTCCTGGGGGGTGGGAGGGAACCGATGATGCCACCTCCACTTCACCCAGTGATCTCGCCAACCCTCAATCTCCTCAATTTCGAGAAGATCTTGATAGCGCTGAATTTCAAGACGCCGTAATCGGCCGAGCCGCTGGAGGAGGTCTTGGTAGAAATGAGGGTGGTGTCTCTGACATCAAAGGAAGCCCTGTCGAAGATAGTCGAAACTGGGAAGACGATCCGATTGAAGAAGAAACCTAACCCAAAAAGGTACGGCCTACCTTCCTGTACCTACAAGAAGGTAGGCCGTACCTTTCTGTGTTTTTACGTCAGGCTTGACGGCCACGCACGTCTTACCTACTGTCCTATTGGCTGGAACACCGCCTCACCTTGTCTTGGCGGCTAAAGTGGGTACTCCAAAATTTAACAAAGAAGGATACTTAGATGACTTGGGTTTCGCTAAGGATTCGTGGGTTTACGGTTTTGTCTAAGCTAATGTTAGGTCTTGGGCTCCTACTCGGGGTAGTGAGTCACGCAGCACCTCTTAAGGTGGGACTCGTCTTGGATAAGGGAGGCCGGGACGACAAGTCCTTTAATGCTTCTGCCTATAAAGGGGCTACCGAAGCCCAGAAGAAACTGGGAATTACTTTAAAGACCGTCGAATCTTCGGACGACGCCTCTATTGAGGCCTCCCTAAGAACGTTCGCCGAACATGATTTTGATCTCATCATTGGAATCGGTTTTGTCATGGCGGAGCCCATTACCAAAGTGGCCAAAGACTTTCCTAAGATTAAGTTTCTCATCGTAGATGCTCAAGGCTCTGGTCCCAACGTTCGATCGATTAGTTTCAAGGAACAAGAAGGGGCTTTCCTTGTGGGTGCGATTTCAGCACTCACCAGCAAAAGTAAAACGGTGGGCTTTATTGGAGGAATGGACATTCCTCTGATTCGTCGTTTTGAAATTGGCTATCGCGCTGGAGTCAAGCAAGTAAGTCCAACCACTCAGACTCTGGTTAACTACGTGGGCTCCACTTCGGAAGCCTGGCGGGATCCCACCAAAGGAAAAGAGTTAGCCGTTAGCCAGTACAACCGAAAAGCCGATGTCATATTTGCTCCGGCCGGAGCCTCTGGCATGGGTGTATTCGACGCGGCCGAAGAGTTAAAGAAATACGTCATCGGTTGCGACTCCAATCAAAATGGAGTCAAACCGGGACGCGTGCTGACTAGCATGCTCAAACACCTCGATTACGGAGTTTACGACACGATCGAAAAGACGGTCCAAGGAAAATTTGAATCCGGAAGTCATGAGTTTGGACTCAAGGAAGGATCCATTGACTTTGCGGTGGATGAATTCAATCGCCCCCTGTTACCACCGGCGGTTTTGTCGAGGGTAAAGGAGCTCAAAGAAGAGATAATCAAGGGAAAGATAAAAGTTCCCGACTATTACCAACAATCTAAGTCGTAAACCATGGCCGAGGAATTCTCCTCTAGCATCTCAGAAGCCTTTTCCTTACGGAACATATCTAAACGCTTCGATCAACTCGTTGCCAACGATGACGTCTCGTTTACCGTAAAGAGCAATAGCCTTCACGGTGTTGTCGGTGAAAATGGGGCTGGCAAATCAACGGCGATGAAGATCGTCTATGGCCTTTTCCCTCCCGACTCAGGTGAACTTTCGGTTCGCAACCAAGTGGTCAAAATAGCCAATCCTCATATTGCTATCGGATTAGGGATCGGCATGGTCCATCAGCATTTCATGCTGGTCCCCACCTTACCCGTATGGCAGAACATCGTGCTTGGAATCGAACCCCAATTTATCCTCGACGAAAAAGCGATTTGTGCCCAACTAGACGCCTTGCAAAGGAGCTTTGGCTTCGGGCTAGACCTTACCACCAAAGTAGAGGCCCTTCCCGTCGGCCTTCAGCAACAGGTAGAGATCTTAAAACTCCTTTATCGCAAAGCCGAGATTTTGATTCTGGACGAACCCACTGCAGTCCTTACCCCCCAAGAGGTTACGGTCCTGTTTGCACGATTAAGACACCTCTGGGAGGCGGGAAAGACCATCGTGCTAATCTCTCACAAGCTAAAAGAGATCTTAGATCTCACACAAACCATTACGGTCATGCGCCAGAGCAAGGTAGTGAGTACCATCGCAACCAAAGGGCTAAACGAGACGGGACTCGCGGAACTTATCGTGGGGCGAAAGTTACGGCCGCTTCCTGTAACCCGTCCCCCGGTTCGGGGGGAGACCACTTTAGAGGTCAAAGATCTGGTCGTTACTCAGGAGCATAAGCGAATTCTGGACGGGATCTCTTTTCAAGTGAAAGCAGGAGAGATCCTGGGGGTCGCCGGAGTTAGCGGAAACGGCCAACAGGAGCTCATCGAATGCCTAGCGAACCTCTTGCGACCGAACGAAGGGAGTATTCTTCTTTCGGGAGATAAGCTCGAAGGCAAGAATACTTACGATTCCCGGCAACACGGGCTGGGACTTATAGCTCCCGATCGCTACCGTGAAGCCATCGTCCCCGCTTTTAGTGTCCGCGAAAATGTCATCTTGGGACATCATAGAGAGCCACAATTCACTCGAGGCCCCCGAGGTGCGTGGCTCTCTCAATCGCGCATCGCGGCCTTTAGCGACAACATGGCTGAAACTTTCGATATCCGGCCGAGAGACACTCGTCGAAAGATAGGAGGGCTTTCCGGAGGCAATCAACAAAAGGTTGTCATCGGAAGAGAAACAGCACACTCGCTCAAACTCTTGGTAGCCGCCTACCCGACGCGTGGAGTGGATATTGGCGCGATTGAATTCATTCACGCTCTTTTTTTACGACTTCGCAATGAAGGGACTTCCATCGTTCTTTTCTCCTCGGAACTCGAAGAGATTCTAGCCCTGTCCGATCGAATCATCGTGTTTTTCGATGGCAAGATTACTGGTGAAGTCAGCCGGGAAAATGCCGATGAATCGCAAATAGGCTTATGGATGACGGGGGGTAGCCTATGATCCATCTGCGGCGCCTACTCAAGGCTCTGCGCTCCCCCTCTTTGGGAATTCTCTTTGCGCTTATCGTCTGTTCGATATTTTTGACCTGCACCGGAGAAGATCCTTGGCTGCTCGTACGGGCCTTCGGAAATACTTTTCTAAAGCCCTTCGGAATTGGCTATGCCCTGTTTTATGCTACCCCTCTCATTGCCACGGGCCTAAGTGTAGCGTTGAGTTTCAAGGCCGGCCTTTTTAATATCGGAGCGGAAGGGCAACTCTATATCGGAAGCATTGCGGTAGTCATTGTTAGCCGCAGCCTACCCTTTCTTCCTCCTTTTCTTGCGATCCCCGTAGGAATAATAGCGGCTTTTGCAGCCGGCGCTTTGTGGGGAGCCATCGCCGGAATTTTGAAGGCCTGGCGTGGCAGCCATGAGGTGATCGTCACGATTCTGCTTAACTTTATAGCGGTTTCTCTCGTCGATTATTTGTTGCTCTATCCACTGCGAAATCCGCAAACTCAAAACACGGAAACTCTTCCTGTTCCTCCTGCTTATGAAATTGCTAACATTGTTTTTCTTCCCACAACCCCCGCCAATTATTCCATTGTCCTCATGGTGGCGGTTTCCATCGCCACCTGGTTTTTTCTATACCGCACGACGTGGGGTTATGAGTTGCGGAGTGTCGGACTCAATGCGACTGCGGCCCGATTTGCCGGAATTTCCGTCAAGAAGATAACAGTTACGGCACTGGCTCTTAGCGGCGGACTGGCGGGTCTTGTGGGCGTGAACGAGGTGATGGGGAACCAACACAAAGTGCTCCAAGGCTTTTCACCCGGTTACGGATTTACGGGAATTGCGGTTGCTCTCATCGCTAAGAATAACCCCATTGCCATCATCATCTCGGCCGTTCTTTTTGGGGGACTTCAAACAAGCAGCCGAGAGATCGAATTTCTAAGCGATAGAGTCTCCAAAGAGCTGTCCTTCGTGATTCAAGGGGTTCTCATCGCTTTTGTCGCGGCCGAATATCTGGTGAATCGATTGCTTAAGAGTAGACAGCTCAAAGGGGCGAAACCATGACGGCCCTTCTCGCCTCGGCCCTTAGACTCTCTACCCCACTTCTATTTGCGGCATTGGGGGGCCTTTTGTGCGAACGCACGGGTGTGGCCACGATTTGTCTTGAGGGGGTCATGCTAATGGCGGCTTGGACTAGTGCCACCATTAATTTTTATACGGGTAGCCCCTGGCTGGGTTTACTAGCGGGTTGCGTCGCCGGCGCGCTCGCTATGATGGGCCACGCCTTTTTGTCGATTACCGCACGTGCGAATCGGATCGTCAGTGGAGTTGCCGTTAATATTTTCTGCGCCGGTATTACCCCGCTTATGACCAAGGTACTTTTTGGAGGAACGACAAACACTCCGTCTATCCCCATGGATCAACGTTTTCAGCACTGGGCAATTCCAGGCCTCAAAGACATTCCTTTTATAGGCCCGTTACTTTTCGATCAGTTCCCGCTGGTCTATCTAGCTTTCTTGTTGCCCCTCTTTTTGCACTTTTGGATTTACCGAACCCGAAGTGGACTTCGAATGAATGCGGCGGGAGACGCGCCTGAGGCGCTTGCCACTGCCGGCGTTTCGCCTAATCGCATCCGCTACCAAGCGATGCTGGCCGGTGGTGTTCTAGCCTCTTTGGGAGGGATCTATCTCTCGACGTCTCATGGCAGCCAATTCACGCGTGACATGACCGCAGGGCGAGGTTTTATCGCACTTACGGCACTTATCTTTGGAAAATGGAAACCTCTTCCGACACTAGGAGCATGCTTGATATTTGGATTCGCCGATGCGCTTCAGATTCAGCTGCAGGGAGTTTCACTTTTTGGTCAGACCTTTCCCGTACAACTCATCCAAGCGATGCCTTATCTCATTACCTTAGTAGTGCTAGTCACTTTCGTGGGAAGAGCTAAGGCTCCGCTCGATCTGCGCTGAGTTTAACCCCTTCCCTACTCTAAATATTGATTTTCATAAGCCCTTTTCTACCTCCTATTGAACTTTTTCCTCAGTCTTGTTATTGCATTCGTTCTAAAATCGAGGAGAAGTAAATATGCGAACCGTGGTGGGATTTATTTTTTTGATGGTAGTAGGAGTGCTAAACGCAGCAACGATCACGGTCCCTCCGACCTCTACGCTTTCCTTTAAAGTGGTCGATGGTTTGGGCTTTCGAAATCACATCGAATTCTTTATTGACGGTCGAAAGGCAAATACCTGGATCGGTGAAGGTCTCTCTGTCAATGCTTTGCAAAGCGCTATCACTGAGTTCGACGCCACGGTGGACCGGTGTCGGGGAGCTCACTACCCTATCGAAATTAGCACTGACCGAAAACTAATCTTTACGGTCATGGCCGCCGGAGCGGTGCCCTTTGAAATTACGGATCCCGCAAAGGTATCAGTCACGCTACTTTCGCAGCGATACGAGGTCACTGATTCATCCACAAATAAGGTCTATATCTATCCTACCGAACAGGGAGACATTAGAGGAGTTGGAATGGGAGAGGGTTCACCTACAGAACAAGGACTGCGTACTTTAGAAGTTATCCGTTACGTCTTACTTAAGGCTCAAGCCGCAAAGCTTTCTGTCTCAATAGATCCCACGACCTCACATATACGTGATGCCATCAATCTCGTGGTGAAAAAGCACTAGAAAAGTCTGTCATTGCATCGACAGTGATTTACATCGGTAAGATTCCCGGAGCCCTATCACTACTCGAACGCGATTCCGCGGCAAAAGCAAATCGATGCGCTAGTACCTTCCGCACATCAGGAAAGTCCACAATATCGTCGATAATTAGCTCCGAAGCCAAACGCTCTAAATCGACATCTTTTTGGTATTCGACAATCTTATCCTGAACAAACTTCTTTCGCTGTTCCTCGGGAAGGGCCTGGATCTTATTGTAATACACGGCATTGATCGCAGGCTCCGGCCCCATGACCGCAATTTGTGCGGTCGGAAGGGCAAGTACCGCACACGATTCAAACGCCGGCCCCGCCATCGCATAAAGGCCCGCTCCAAAAGCTTTGCGGACAATAAGAGAAATCTTGGGAACCCGGGCATTGGATAACGCGTAAATCATCTTAGCCCCCGCGCGAATAATGCCTTCCTTTTCCACCTTGGAGCCAATCATAAAGCCCGGAACATCCGCGACAAAAAGAAGCGGGATATGAAAAGCATCGCAAATCTGAATAAAGCGGGCCGCCTTATTAGCCGATTCCGCGAAAAGGACTCCGCCTTTTTGCATGGGTTGATTAGCCAAAATACCTAGCGTCTTTCCTTCTAGTCTCGCAAAGCCCGTCAGGATCTCTTTGGCGTAATTCTCTTTAATCTCAAAAAAACTTCCCGCGTCCACGATAGTCTTAATGACTTGCAACATATCGTAAGCACGCGCGGGCGACTCCGGAATCAAAGCCCTTAAACCAGTCCCGGATCTCTCGGGAGCTGCCGGAGCTTTCGCCAGGGGCTCCCCACGGTAGTTCTGCGGCAAATACGACAAGTAGCGTTTGGCCCCTTCGATAGCTTCGCTTTCTGATTTCATCAGAAAGTCACCGCAGCCGCTTTGAGTGCAATGCATTCGAGCCCCACCCATCTCCTCTAAGGTTACTTTCTCGCCAATGACCGTTTCGGCCATACGAGGAGATCCCAAATACATGCTGGCATTGCCTTCCACCATAAAGACCACATCACAAAAGGCCGGGATGTAGGCGCCCCCTGCCGCCGAGGGACCGAAAAGAAGGCAAATCTGGGGAATTCTCCCCGAAAGGTTGGACTGGTAATAGAAGATCTTTCCCGCCCCTCTTCGGCCGGGAAACATATCCACTTGATCGGTGATCCTGGCTCCCGCGCTGTCTACGAGATAAAACATCGGGATTTCCAAATGACTTGCCGTCTCCTGGATACGGAGGATCTTTTCCACCGTTCGTTCGCCCCACGAGCCTGCTTTCACCGTCGAATCGTTTGCCATCAGTGCCACGGCACGGCCTGAGATTCTTCCAGTACCTGTGATGACCCCGTCCGAGGGAAGTCCCCCCGCCGTCGCATTAGCGAAGAGTCCGTCTTCGACAAAACTGTCTTTATCGCACAGAGCTGCAATTCGTTCTCGAGCAAAGAGCTTTCCACTTTCGGTGTTTTTCTCGTGGTACTTAGCCTCTCCACCCTTTTTTAGTTCGTCTGATTTCGTTTTAACTTCGATCATCTACTCTCCTCGGTAAACGGCCTTCCGCTTTTCCGAAAACGCTTTTAACCCTTCAAGGCGGTCCTTCGAATACAGACAAGCTTTATAAAGCTCGATCTCAAGGCTTAGCCCTTCTTCCAGAATTCTTTCATAGCCTAAACGTACCGCGGATTTCGCCTGGCGAATCGCAATGGGACCGGCCTCCGAGATCTTCGTCGCCCAGGTCATCGCTTGGTTTAAGGCTTGCCCGGTCGGAACTACTACATTGACGAGCCCTATATGAAGCGCTTCCGCGGCCGTAAGCCTTTTGGCTAGTAACACAAGTTCCAGCGCTTTCGGTAATCCCACGACCCGAGCCAACCTCTGAGTGCCGCCATTGCCAGGAATGATTCCCAAATCAACCTCCGGCAATCCTAAAGTTGCGTTCTCGGCCGCTACTCGCAAATCGCAAGTAAGGGCTAATTCCAGTCCGCCCCCTAATGCCGATCCGTTAATGGCGGCAATCACGGGAACGGGAATGCGTTCTAATCTAAGCCCCAGATTTCTTACAAAATCGAGTCGAACCAGGACGTCCTTCTCGTTCATCCCCTGACGTTCTTTCAGATCTGCCCCCACACAGAAGGCCTTTTCCCCGGCCCCCGTTATAATTAGGGCCCTAGCAGTTTTGTCGGTTTCAAGCACGTCGACCAAGCGCTTGAGTTCATCAAAATAATCTTTGTTCAGCGCATTCATCTTGTCGGGCCGATTGATCGTCGCGATGACGATCCCCCCATCCCGCCGTACCGCTAAACTAGTGGATGCCATAAAGTGTTCCCCCTTTTTCAAGAATATCCAAAATGCGGCTTTGCACCCTCATGCCCTTTTTCTTCAAAAACTGTAACGTCTTTAAAAGGGCCTCCTGGGGAAACTCTGGGAGTCGTCCTTCCCGATAGAAGAGATAACCCAACTCTTCGGCGGAGACATTGCCTGTTGCCCCTTTAGCGTAAGGACAGCCGCCGATACTTCCGGTGGAACCATCAAACTGATAAATGCCAAGATTCAGAGCCGCCATCGCGGACGCTTGGGCCGTAGAGTAAGTATTGTGCAGATGCAAGGCAGTCTTTTCGACGGGAAATATCTTTATAAGGTCTCTTGTGATCTGTGCCACCTGACTCGGGTGCGTCACTCCTATAGTATCGCTCAAAGCAATTTCATCCGGCCCCAGGGCAACGACCTTGTCGAATACCGCTTTTAACTTTCCCGGATCGATCTTTCCTTCAAATGGGCAGCCGAAGACGGTAGAGATATAAATTCTAACTTTACGCTTTTGCGCGTGGCTCAGGCTCACTATTTTCTTAAGTTCCGAAAGCGTCTCTTCAATGCTGGAATTTACATTTTTTTGGTTAAAGGTTTCGCTCGCGGCAATAAAAGCGCTGACCCAAGGAATCGGAAACGCCAAGAGTCGGGTAAGCCCCTTTTCGTTGGGAACAAACGCCATCGTCTCGGGCAGCGACGTCAGAGTAGCTTTATCCGAGAAGATGGCCTTGCACATCGCTTCACTATCTGCAAATTGAGGCATCCATTTTGGATGGGAAAAACTGGTAATTTCGAGTCTTGAATAGCCGCAGGCGGAGAGATAGCTAAAGAGTGCTATCTTATCTTCAACGGGAAGAAGGGGCTCCATCTGGAGGCCGTCCCGTAAAGTCACGTCGGTAATCTGGACCGATACGCTCATTGTAACTCGATTAGAATGTCCCCGGCGTTGACAAAGTCGCCCGCATTCTTGGCAATCGATTGGACCGTTCCCTGGACTTGACTCACTACGGGAACTTCCATTTTCATCGACTCAACGATAACGACTTCCTGTCCGCTCTTCACGGCATCGCCCGTCTTTACTTTGACCTCGAGAACCGTACCCGTCATTTCACATTTGATGGTCTTCATTTGATATTTCTAGAGTTAATCTAAATCGAAGAGATAGCCGACCCGCATCATGACATTCCAGAAACTTCCGGAGATGGCGTTGGTTCCAAATAGAGCGTAGTAGCGAGTCCCCATGCCGATCTTAAAATGATCGTCGACCAACAGATCCACCGCACCTCCAAAGTTAAATCCGAAATTGGTGTTGGACCCGAGCGAGGACTTAAAAACATAAAAGCCAGGGCCTGCTCCCAGCGTAAAATCAAAGTCGTAAGCTCTTCCCACGTGAAAATCCGCTGAGAGACTCTGGGAATAAAGGGTTAAAGAGCCATTTACGGGAAAAGGGGCGCTGCTGTTCGCTCCAAACGAACTCGTCTGGAAGCTGAAAACAAGATCTACCAAAGCATTCGTGCGAAGCCCTAGGTCCACGCCAAATCCAAGAGCATTGTTGTACAGAATATCAGGCGGATCGGTCAGTCCCATAAAACCCACCTGACCCCCGAGATAGATTCCATCAATTGCTCGAGCAGGCGTAGAAAACCATAACGCACCGCTAAAGAGCGATAAGAATACGGATAACCGAAAGCCTCTATTCATAGAGACCAATCTTAAGGCCTAGGCTCAAAGAATGGCAAGGAGGATGAGATTACAAGACTAGGTCTGAGGAGTCGTCGGGGGAGCAACCGTAGGTTGGGCTTCATCGCCCTTAACCTCATATCCGCATTTGTTGGGACAGCGAATAGAAGCTCCCTCTTTCTTAGTGTAGTGCTCGACTAAGAAAGGGTGCTGGCAAGACGGACAAGGCTGCTTGATGGGTTTATCCCAGATGGCATACTTGCATTCGGGATAACGAGTACAACTATAAAAACTTTTTCCAAAACGGGTTCTCTTTTCCGAAAGCTCGCCTTGTTTGCATTCCGGGCATTGAATGCCGGTGGTTATGGCCTTGGTCGTTTTGCACTTAGGATAGGCCGAACAGGCTAAAAATCTTCCGAAGCGGCCGTTTTTGACCATCATGGGCTCGCTGCAATTAGGGCACTTTTCATCCGTCGTGGGTTGGGCGACGAGCTTTATCTCACCGTTCTCTTCGACAAATTCGCTGGTGAAACGACACTCAGGATAGCCCTGACAGGCTACAAACTTTCCATTTCTCCCCCACTTAATGATGAGAGGCTTGGTGCACTTCGGGCAGGTTAGATTAGTCGGAGTCTCTTCGCGCTTAACATTGCGCATCTTCTCGACCGCTTCTTTGAGCGTGACCTCAAAGGGGGAATAAAATTCTCGAAGTGTTTTTATCCAATTCGCATTGCCCTCTTCGATCTGATCCAACTGATCTTCCATGTTGGCGGTGAACTGTACGTCCACAATGTTCTTAAAATTCTCTACCAATAGATCAGTTACCAAACTTCCTAATTCGGTCGGATAAAAGCGGTTCTCCCTTTTCTCAACGTACTTTCTATCCTGAATCGTCGAAAGGATCGCGGCATAAGTAGAGGGGCGGCCGATCCCCTTCTCTTCTAGCTCTTTAATGAGAGAACTTTCTGAAAAACGTGGCGGCGGCTGTGTAAAATGCTTCTCGGAAATGACTTTCTTGCATTCTACTTTGGAGCTTTCGGTCAGATCCGGTAGCTGCACTCCCAAGACATCTTCGCCCGCTTTCTCGTCTTCACTTTGCCACATCGCTAAAAAGCCAGGAAACCTAAGAACCGAGCCAGTCGAACGAAATTGGTACTTCTTAGAGTCGCTGCCCAAGACGTCAAAATCGACGGTCGTCTGATCAAAGATCGCTTGCTCCATTTGGCAGGCCAAATAGCGCTTCCAGACCAATTCGTATAATTTGAACTGATCGTCATCTAAAAACGGCTTCACCTTTTCAGGCGTGTTTTCAATCGAAGTCGGACGCACCGCTTCGTGAGCGTCTTGAGCATTTTTCTTATTCTTATACTCAAGCACTTGGGGAGGCAGATACTCTTTGCCAAGCTTTGTTTCGATATAACTGCGAGCATCCTTAAGGGCATCGTCCGAAAGACGAGTCGAATCCGTACGCATGTAGGTGATAAGACCAGTAGCTCCTTGCTCACCCATCTCTATTCCTTCATAGAGTTGCTGGGCCAAGGTCATGGTCTTTTTCGCGCTAAAGTATAACCGCTTGGAGGATTCCTGCTGCAGGGTCGAAGTAATAAAAGGAGGATCCGGATTTCTCTTGCGACTCTTTTGCTGAACCGAAGCAATCTTCCAAGGAACCGACTGAGTGGCATTTACGATTTCGGTCGCCCACTCCTCTGTGTCTATCGTCAGTCTATCGATTCTAAGCTCATCGATCCGAGAGATTCGGGCTGGAAATTCCTTGCCGTCAGCCCCAACGGTCGCTTGAATACTCCAATAAGCTTTAGGAACGAAGGCCAATACCTCTTTTTCCCGTTCCGCAATCATCCGCACGGCAACCGATTGCACTCGGCCGGCCGAAAGTCCCCGACGCACTTTGGTCCAAAGAATGGGAGAGATCTTATAACCAACCAAACGATCTAAGATTCGACGAGCCTGCTGAGACTCGTAGCGAGGACGGTTGAGTTCGATGGGATTCTCGATGGCTTTTAAAACCGCAGGCTTGGTAATCTCGTTAAAGAGAACTCGAAAAATCTTTGATTTGGGAATATGAAGCTCTTCCGCAACATGCCACGCAATCGCTTCCCCTTCGCGATCGGGGTCAGCCGCTAAATAGACCGCGGAAGCCTTCGCCGCCGCCTTGGTAATATCTTCAACGACCTTCTGTTTTCCTTTGATGAGTTCGTAAGTCGGCTCAAAATTATTTTCGACATCAACACCAATCTTACTCTTGGGGAGATCTTTAATGTGACCTACGGAAGCTTTAACGTCGTAATTACGTCCCAGATACTTCTTTAATGTCTTGGCTTTTGCGGGTGACTCAACAATAACGAGCCCTTTTCCGCCGGAAGAGGCCTTCTCCTGCTTCTTTTCGGAGGTTTTGTCCGCTTTAGCCAGCTTAACGGGCTTGAGCGCTTTTTCGACTTTTTCCGTCGATTTAGTCGGTTTCGCGACTTTCGCAGCGGCCGCTTTTTTTGTTTTCACTTTTTCCATTAACCGTAAATTGTGCGGGTTAAATTTTCCCTAAACCCCAACATTACATTAACTTCATATTAACTTTTTAGGTAACCTCGAGGTAACCCTTTTGGACAGCTATCGACGACATGTGTTTGATGAATTAGTGCAAATCGCCGCCGCCATAAAGATGATTTCCTTCTCTTACCGTATGAACCTTGTGCTCATAGCCGAAAACCGTAAGTGCGGCAACCGTTTTTATTTCACGAAGGCCCGCCGGGTCTTCTAAGTTCATCGCTTTTTGAACGATTTCATCTTCGAGGGCGTGATCAATAATACCACGACATTTCAGTTTCCATAGATATCCCCGAACTCTGGGGGCGAGCCGGGTCATCTCTTCCGTGCTGTACGATCGATGGACAGGAATGTTCTCGCTCCAGAAGGGGCCGGGAACTTGAAGTGACATCCGCTCGATGTGAGCCAATGTCGCTTCGATATCATTCTCCGAATACCCCTGTGACGAGAGGGAGTCCCAAATCTCCTGACCATCGTAAAACAGGTCCTTATTGCGAAGCAGAGATTGAGACAAGAAACTAAGGATATTTAATATTTTGTCTCGCAATTTTTTTTTAAAAAAAAAGAAGTTAAGGGAATTGATGTACGAACACCTATATTGTTCAAAATTGTTTTCCGTTTGGCAACTTTTTAATAGTCAGTGCTACACACCAAAGCATATCTTTGAGCTCCCAAGTCGGTAATCCACCCCTGCTTTAACGCGATTTCGAGTTGCGTCAATAGCTCTCCGCCTTCAGGGTTCCATGAATGAAATAATTCTTCTAAAGTGCGTACTTCGCCGTTAAAGCAAAGCTGCCACATCCCTCGTTGAGCAGAGCTCTCCTGCGCTACCTCAGAGATTTCTCTAGGCAACACGTGGGCAAATGCAAACTCTTCTAAAATTTCATCGATCGAACAGACTAAACGTGCGCCTTCTCTAATTAAGCAGTGACTCCCGCGAAACCCACTGCCTTCGATGCGACCCGGAGGTACAAAGACTTCCCTCCCGAAATCCGCGGCAAATCGCGCGGTAATAAGCGAACCACTTCTTTGCGCGGCTTCAACGACCACCACACCTCTACAGAGCCCCGCAATGATACGATTTCGGGCGGGAAAATTTTGCTTAAGCGGGGGAACTCCTGGTTCGTATTCGGAGACCAAACAGCCTCCTTGTTCTAAGATCTCCCTGGCCAACTCCGCATTCTGTGACGGATAGATGCGATCCAAGCCGTGCCCTAGGACCGCGACCGTTTTCCCTTTTCCGATCAAAGCCCCGCGGTGGGCCGCCGTATCGATTCCTCGAGCTAAGCCGCTAACGACGACTGCCCCTTTGTCCGAAAGCTCTCGGCCAAAACGCAGGGCAGTCGCCAAACCATATCCCGACGCGTTACGGGTCCCCACGATGGCGATGGAGAAGCTCTCTAATAACGAAGCATCACCGCGGACATAAAGCGCTTGGGGAACCGAGGAGATTTGTAATAGTAGACTACGAGGAGGGATAGCAATGCGTCGGATTTCCATTCTCTAGCTACACGCCCAAAGGAAATTGGCGTCAACATCGAGTAGGATGCGTCGAGTTCCTCTTCTAATAAATATCGACTATTTCACGCGGATGAACATTCTCTATTTTGGGATCAGAAAAGGCCTGGCGGGGGATTAAGGTGTCTCCGACTTGAAGGGGCTCATAATTGCGAAGAATGTACCCCACGCTGGAAAGGGGACTACTATAAATAATCTGCACATCGGCAAGCGATTCCGGCTCCACGCCGTCTTCCTTGAGTGTTTCAGGATCGGTTTCGCGCCATACGCGAAAAACAAATCCTTTCTTCACTCCGTCCGATGCTCCTTTGTTGAGCAAAATAAGCTGACCTTGCGAAAAATAATGCGCATCGGCATCTTCTCCCATCACAATGCGAGTCTGCAGGTCATTGGGGGGATCGATCTTAATCGTCCACTGTACCGGATCTTGAAACTCGATGACTTTGTCACCGCGGCGGATCGGAGATACTTCATTATTAATTCGCATTTTAAATAGGTGCTCTCCCGCCTCATCCACCTGAATCTCGCCCACTAGTCTGACCACGGTTCCAATAATAGGTGCACTGGCTTGAGTGCGATCCCTTAAGGTTCGCTCAATATGGACGACCGAGTACTTTTTTCCGACCTCGAGCGGCACATTGTCGTCAGCGGGTTCGACATACAAAGAATGCAACATCGGAATCACTTCGCCGTGAATATAGGCTCCGGTGATATCTCCGTAGATCTTCTCCTCAGGAGCTAACACGAAAAGGTGCGGCTGAAATTTGTTCTTAATCTGCTTATTTACAAAGGAGTCTTTATCCAGGTCCGAAAGACCGGCTCCCGAAGGGACTAACTTAATAATGGGGATTCTCAAGACGGGCGGTTCGTCGGTAGAAGCAAGGTCTCTGTCCGCGCCATCGCGATAGTAGGACAACAGGGTGCCTGCGGATAGTTCGTGGGGATTGGTAAGAAAGCCGTTCACTTGCCACAGTTTTCGCCACAAAAAAGGATCGTGAAAGACTTTCTTCGCAATCCCCCACAGGGTATCTCCCTGCTCCACACGATATTCGTTCACCTTTTTGTCGCCGATAATTTGTAACCACTGATCCGTTTGCAACCGAGGACGATTTCCAAGGCCAGCCAAAATCTCTTCGGCATGGGCAGGGTCAAAAGACTGGGAAAAGGGGCTTATCGCCCACCCATCCAGGGGCCACAATGTCACAAGAAGACCTAGAAGAATGACGTTTCTCATGCTCTCCTTACCGTGAGAAGAAGGCCTGCTATGGAGTTGCGGGCTCGTCGATCAGTACCGGTGGCCGATTTCCCTCGTGATTAGTTTCCAAAGAAAGCTCCGCTAATTCACGTGAAGCGCTATCGGCAATCTTGACTGAGGGAAATCGCAGCATCACCTGTCGTAAAGCTTCTCGGGCGTCGTTAATCTGTCCCAAGGCCCGAAATGAGCGCGCCTTAACCATTAGCGCATCGGGAAGTCTTAAACTGTAAGGATGACGAGATTCCAAACCGTTCGCGGAAAGTACCGCCAAGGAATACTCCTTATTGCGAAAGTAGCTTTCGGCGATCCAGTACTCCGTTCTGTCCGCATAGACGTGGTCCGGATTTTCTTCAAGAAACTTGCGGAACGATCGGATCGCATCATCGTATTTTTCGTCTTTAACGTGCTTCATCCCCTCGTAATACCAGTGAATGTCCTCTTGTGAGGAATCGGCTACCGCTACCTCCTTGTCGTCCTCGGCAGCATCGGAGGCTGAAGCGCTGGCTTCATCGTTAGCCGCCACTTCTCCCTCCGGTATTAATTTTTCCACCGGAACGCTCGGATCCTTTGCGATAGAGGCGCCTTTAGATACTCGGGGAGCCATTGAGGAAGCCAGTTCCTTCTTGAGCGAATGTAATTGGTGGACCAAATCATCGATGGAGTAAGTAAGTTTTTCTATCTTTTGATCTTGATCTTTAACTCGTTCGCTTAAGATCTGAATAGGCTCATTGGGATCGTTAATCGTTTCCCTTTGCACCTTGGTCGATTGGGAAGCGCAAGCCGATAACAGCAAAAACACAATCCCTTTGCCCACAAACAAAGTGCGACCAGAATGACCCGTACTTTGGCTACGATAACGTTCCATGATAGTATTTTATCACTTCTTATCGGGTTTTGTTCGGACTTACCGCGTCATTAGACGAGTTTTTAACAGAATTTTAACCGCAGGGCGAAGATGCTCAATTCACGAATCATGCACCGTTTGCGTGACATCGATTTGGATCGTGTTTTCCAAAGTGCCCTCCAACGAGGGTACACTTCATGCGAACTCTATAGTGAGTTTTGCTATCAGTCTCGCATGACGGTGCAAGATCGCATCGAGGACATTCGGCTATTCACCACCGGGGGCGTTAGCTTAAGGGTGAATGACGGGCAGAGTTTTTTACTCTTTTCCACCAACGCACCGACCACAGAGACTTTTCTTAGATTTCTTGGCGAGCGGGTGGCAAGTCAACCAACGCGCCAACCGGCCAAACGAGAGCCGGCGCTGGATCTGCCCAGCTCCTCCGAAAAATTTGCTCAATTAGGACAACTCTCAAGGCAGCTTTGGAACGAGGGCGGATACGTCGGTATCCCCCAATTTCTTTTTGAAGACAAAGTGAAGTACTTCGAAGTCGCCGATCATCGGGGGACTTACGCCAATGGCACCGAACAGAGTGCTGGAATTTCGCTTCAGTGGATCGTGGAACGCCACCACTCCAGAGTGCTTTGCCGAGCTGACAAACACCGGGGCTCCATTCAAGCGCTCCTCCAAGATCTCTCATTAGATTCATTCCGGGATCGCATCAAAGCCACGACCCAGCCCAAAGCGGCATGGCCGGCTCCCAAAGGGGAGATCCCTATTTTGTGGTCTTCCATGGCGTTTTCGAAACTAGGTCTTCTTTTCCTAAGAGCTTTTGAAGGAGATCTCTTTTTAGGCAACTCTTCTTTTTTGACTCGTCTTTCCCCCCTGCCCCTTCAGTTCACGGTGGAGGATATTCCGGAGTCCGATGTTGCCCGCTGCGATCATGAAGGGTCGCTTCGTCGCCCGGTCATGTTATTGCAAGAAGGCAAGCCCCGAGGGCTTGCGTGCAACAATAGAATAGCCGAACAGTTAGCTGTCTCTTCGACCGGCCATTGCCGGCGCGAATCTTTCCAGTCCCATCCTACGGTAGGATTTTGGAATCCTCGAATTCAGGGAAACCGTAAGGTAGACGGCTTACTAAAGCAAATGGAGTGGGGAATCAGTGTTCACGATGTCGAGATCGCGCACTTTAGTCCCCAGACCGGCGAAATCACTTTGAGAATCGCCGAGGGCTATCTTGTTCATCACGGCGAAGAGGGAGAAGCCATCGAACCTCTGACACTAACGACCAATCTGGTTGAACTCTTGTCGACGATTAGCGAATTTTCCGAGAAGTGCGACACGTCAGGCTATCCCATTTGCAAACAGGGCCAGCAATTTATCACTGAAATCACAGCCCCTTCCGCCTTTTCGGCCGCTCTAAACGTCCCAGGCTTTGTTCCAACCAGCCATTATTGGTAAAAAGTCCCCCTTGGGGCGAGGATCGAACTGTCATTGCAAGGCGCGGCCGAAGCAATCCGTAACAATCGCCATGCGGCTACGCCGGCCCCGCGCCTTCCCCATTCTTTCCAACCCATTCGAAATGGGTTATAACCCAAACCCTGATGTTCCAAGTCATCGATAAAATTGATAAGGCCTTGGAAAGCAAAGTGAAATGTACCCTCATTCACAAGATGGGGCAGTACTATCACGGCGTTATCACCGATTCATGGGTCCGCCTTTCGGGCGGGAAAATTAGGGGCAAAATTAAGATTGAATCCGAGGAAAAGGGGGAGATCGAAGTGGATGGAAATGACATCCTCGATATCCTTCTGCCTTCGTGATTAGGGGGAATATTTGTGATTATCGGAGTTCCAAAAGAGATCAAAAATAGAGAAAACCGGGTGGGGATGACGCCGGCCGGAGTGCGCGCTTTTACCCATCACGGCCATCGCGTCCTTGTTCAGAAAAACGCTGGCGTTGGCAGTGGGATTACCGATTCCCACTACGTCCGAGCAGGGGCCGAAATTGTCGAAGGCCCCTCCCCCGTTTGGGCGGCCGATATGGTCATTAAGGTCAAAGAGCCCCTTTCTGAAGAGTTCGAATTCCTAAGACCGGGCCAAGTCCTTTTTACCTATTTGCATTTGGCGGCGGAAAAGAAATTGACCGAAGTCCTTTTGGAAAAAAAGGTCACCGGCATCGCTTACGAAACCATTCAAGAAGCCGACAATTCGCTTCCCCTACTACGTCCCATGAGTGAAGTCGCCGGTCGCATGGCAGTTCAAGTGGGCGCGTTTTACCTCCAAAGCAGTTGGGATGCTTCCACTTCGGGAAAAGGGATCCTATTGGGCGGAGCTCCTGGAGTCATGCCGGGAAATGTCGTTATTATCGGGGGCGGAGTCGCAGGAACCAACGCCGCCGGCGTCGCACTCGGTATGGGAGCCATGGTAACCATTTTGGATTTGGATGTTCGCCGATTGGAGTATCTGGAACACATTTTTAAGGGCCGTTTAGTCACTTTGATGTCGAACCATGACACGATCGAAAGTAGCTGCATTAAAGCCGACTTAGTTATCGGAGCGGTCTTAGTCACGGGAGCCAAAGCTCCGAAACTGGTCTCCCGCGAAACCATCGCCAAGATGAGTCCCGGATCGGTCGTTGTCGATATCGCCGTGGATCAGGGGGGCTGTGTGGAGACATGCCGGCCGACGTCGCACGAAAAGCCGACCTTTATTACGGACGGAGTCATTCACTACTGTGTAACGAACATGCCCGGAGCGGTTTCCCATACCTCGACCTACTCGCTCACCAACGTGACGCTGAAATATGGTCTTATGATCGCCGATCGGGGTGCGGAAAAAGCAGCCCTCGAGAGCAAAGCTATTCGACTTGGCTTTAACACCTACCAGGGTAAATTAGTCTACGAACAGGTAGCGACCGCGCACGGGCTACCCTATACGCCTCTTCATTTATAGAGACTGAAGGAATTTGTGAGTAACTCTACACTTGTCGTCATTCCCACTTATAATGAAGCCGAAAATATCAGTCGGATTCTATTAACGGTGACGCGCGAAGTTCCCCAAGTCGATGTTCTTGTCGTGGATGACAGCTCACCGGATGGAACGGCCGACATCGTAAAGCAATTTAGTCGGCACACCCCACGGGTGCATTTGCTTTCTAGACCCAAAAAAGACGGCCTCGCCGGCGCTTATATTACGGGCTTTCAATGGGGACTGGATCGTAACTACCAATTTTTTATTTCGATGGACGCCGACTTTTCGCACCAACCACTAGACCTGTTGCGCATTATCAAGGAGCTAGAAAAATCCGATGTGGTTGTCGGTGGCCGCTATATCGAGGGCGGAGCTATCACCGGGTGGGGAGTCACCCGACAGTTTATCAGTCGAGGCGGAAACACTTATGCGAGACTCGTGTTAAGGATGCCACTTAGGGATCTCACGGGAGGTTTTAACGGCTGGCGCAGGACCACTTTGCAAACGATCGACGTCCAATCGATCCGTTCCAAAGGCTATGCCTTTCAAGTAGAGATGAAGTACCGTGCCTACAAAGCGGGAAGCACGCTTACCGAGATTCCTATTCACTTCGCCAACCGAGAGGTCGGAATTTCGAAGATGTCGGGAACTATTTTTTGGGAAGCGGCCTTTCGCGTTCTGGAAATGAGACGAACCTTCGGGTAATTCGGTGTCACAGAAACCATCAAAGCACTCATCAAAAGACTCTGACGTATCCAAACGCGCTGCCCAATTGAGAAAAGAGTTAGAAGACCATAGTTACCGCTACTATGTTCTAGACGCTCCCTCGATTTCCGATGAAGCCTATGACAAACTCTTCAACGAACTTCTAAAGCTCGAAGCAGATAATCCAGCGCTCTACGATGCTAACTCCCCGACCCAAAAGGTCGGCGGCAAGGCCATCGACAAGTTTCCCAAATACCGCCACAGCACCCCCATGTTGGGACTTCAAAACGTCTACAACGACGAAGAGATGGGTGAATTTTACCGCCGCTGGGAACAGACGCTGGGGCCTCGGTTTGAAGTTTACACGGAACCTAAATTTGACGGAATGGCGATTGAACTCGTCTATGAAAATGGAGAATTAAAAACGGCGGCAACCCGAGGCGATGGCGAGACTGGCGAAGATGTCACTTCCAATGTCCGTACCATTCGATCTGTGCCGTTCGTTCTGCGGGGAAAAGTCCCCCAACGACTGGAAGTCCGTGGCGAAATCATGCTGATGAAAGAGGACTTTCGCCGCATCAATGAAGAAAAACTTGCTCAGGGCGAGCCTCCCTTTGCCAATCCCAGAAATGCCGCGGCGGGGAGCATCCGACAACTAGACCCCACCATTGCGGCAAAGCGGAGTCTTGATGTTTTTTGCCACGGCGTGGGACAGGTCAATGATGATGTCGCCTCTTCTCACAGTGGACTGATGGAAAAATTTCGGGAGTGGGGCCTTAGAGTCAACCGCATGAGCCGACTGACGAAGTCGCAAGACGAAGTAAAAGAATATTTTCGTTGGATCGAAGAGCAGCGAGAAGAGTTGCCTTACGAAATCGATGGCATCGTGCTTAAACTTAACTCGTTTAATAACCAACGAGAGATGGGAACGGTCGCCCGAAGCCCTCGTTGGGCCGTGGCCTACAAATTTAAGGCCCAGGAAGGTAATACCAAGCTACTCGACGTTTTTTTTCAGGTAGGAAGAACCGGAGCCATTACTCCTGTTGCGGTACTTGAGCCCGTAAACGTCGGTGGCGTGGAAGTGAAGCGGGCGAGCCTTCACAACGAAGATCAGATTAAAGCGTTAGATCTAAAGATTGGCGACCATGTCGTGGTCAAACGCGCGGGGGACGTTATCCCTGACGTCCAATCCGTTCTTGTGGAAAAAAGGACGGGCAAAGAAAAGCCCATCGTATTTCCAAAACACTGCCCTTCGTGCGGTGGTAAGATTTTTCGCGAGGACGATGAAGCGGCTCACCGCTGCGTTAACGTCGCTTGCCCCGCCAAACTTGCCGAATCGATTAAGCACTTTGCTTCCAAACGAGCGATGAATATCGAAGGTTTGGGGGATAAATGGATAGACCAATTTCTAGCTGCTAAACTCATTAAACACTTTTCCGATCTCTATGATCTTACGGAAAGCGACCTGCTTAAGCTAGATCGCCAAGGCGAAAGATCCGCCGAAAAGTTAATTGCCGCTATCGATCGCAGCAGGAACGTAACCTTAGCTCGGTTCATCTATGCTTTAGGTATTCGTTTGGTGGGAGAGCGAACCGCGGAACTACTGGCACTTCACTTTGGGTCACTCCAAAAATTCCTCCACACCTCTAAAGAGCAGCTCTTTGACGTGGAAGAGGTGGGAGAGACGGTTGCCACTACCATTATCGATTTCCTTTCCGACCCCAAGAACCAGGAAGAGATTAAGCGACTGCTAAAGAAGGGGGTCGTTCCCACCGAAGAGACCGCCCAATCTCGCGGAACCGCCCTTGCCGGAAAATCTTTCGTCGTGACGGGAACTCTGCCTACCCTCTCCAGAGATCAAGTTGAAGATCTCATTCGAAGCCACGGCGGTAAAGTCACGGGTTCTGTAAGCAAGAACACCGATTTTCTAGTCGCTGGAGAAAATGCGGGATCCAAATTAGAAAAAGCAAAGACTTTGGGAACTACCGTCTTAGATGAAGAGTCTCTTAGAAAACTGATGAACCCCTAGACTACGCACCCCAACGCCAAAGGCCCGTAAGCCCCCAAACCCAGAATAACAAGGCCCCCATCTATCCGTCGCGCGACGGGTAAACCACGATCCGAGATCCGAAAAGAGAGAAGAAAAAAACCGAAACTGCCTGCGACAGAACAGACTAATCAAATCTCCGCCTCGGTAACGGCCTCGTGCAAAAGAAAGCAGACGTAAAACCCGGAGAGGCCATCGAGACTCTCCTTGAAGCTTTCGTAGAAAAGAATGACCCCGTAAAGAAAGCCGAACAAGCGCTTAATCGCAAAACCACCAAAGTACCCGTCGCGCGACAGGCAATTAGAGATGGCAAGAGAACCGCTATACCAAGACCCGTAGGTCATATAGTGACGCTAGCTACGGGCTCACAGTGCATCCATGTCGATACGGATGGTACTAGATGTCCTGAGCGCAGATGGTTAGCGAGGCATCACAAAGAGGAGGTCCATCAGGGAGGCCTTCACCCTCCGAGCAACTTAACGATGCTATGTGCGTTCCATCATCGAATACTTCACAGAAAACAACCTTTCCTGGGTAGCGATAGCTGGCCACGGCATCTGTAGTCGATTAGGGGTTCGCTTCCTTAGCCATCTCTTTTATCCACCCAGGCCCCTGATAAATAAATCCAGTGTAAACTTCAACCAGATCCGCACCCGCGGCCCGCATCCTTTGGTAGTCCAGGCGATTGGATACTCCCCCCACACCGATAATGGTCTTAGTGTCTTTTACGATCTCCTTGGCGAGCCCGACACACTCCAAGGATCGGGGAAAAAGGCCTGGTCCCGATAGTCCGCCTCGTTCATAACCCGCCTTCTCCGCCAAACTCCTAGACGTATTGGTAAGGACAATCCCTGACAATCGTGCTTCACCAGCAATCATTCGGCAAAGTTCCGTAAGGTCTGCATTACTCAAGTCAGGAGAGAGCTTAATAAATACGGGAATCCCCTGCGGAGCGATTCGCGTAAGCCCTTGGACAAATTCCGAGGTCTGCAATTTAAAAAGTTGAGGAGTGTTGGGAGAGCTTACGTTAACGACAAATCCATCCACCAAGTTTTCAAGAGCGCTAAATCCGCTTTGATAATCCTGAAGAGCACTCTGGAGCGCGGTATCCCGTCCTTTGCCGATATTGGCTAGAACGGGGCATTGTGAGAACTTTCGAAGCCGTCTTATATGCTTTGCAAAGTGGGCGAGACCAACATTGTTAAACCCCAAGCTATTCACGAGCTGCCGATCGGAAGCTCTCCAAATTCTGGGCTGAGGATTACCGGGTTGCGGAAGCGGGGTTACCGTTCCAACTTCAATAAAGCCAAATCCCATCCGAGAGAGAGCCGGGAAGACTTCGGCATTTTTGTCAAAACCCGCGGCAAGCCCTAGACGATTAGAAAATAGCAGCGGCGTTAGCCTTGCTATTTGGATATGGGGGATAGGGAATGACTTCACGTACCATTTCCCCGGAATCCAGCGCAAAACCGTTTGATAGATTTTCAGTAAAAAAACGACGACAGAATGGGCCCGTTCCGGACCAAAACGATGAAGGCAACGCAATAAAAAATGGCTCAGCATGACTAGTCGCAGTGTAGCAAAAGCAGACGAGTGATGTCATGAGTTTAGACACCAAACGTGAAGGAAAAGATAAAAAGCCCAAAGCATTCGGGAAGTTTCCCCGAACCATCTCCCTTATCGCGAAATATCAGGTAAAATAGAGGGGTACCCCGACATCCGATTGATAGAAAGGTGTTACGATGAGGAACGTTGCCCGCAAAATCACGCCTTGGAGTCTATTAGTTATTTTGCTGCTGCTCGTCTCTGCTGACGCCGACGCGATTACCTTCTTTTCCGTGCGGACGACAGAATCGGCTGAACCGCCTTCAGAAATGCGGCCGGTATCTGCGGCGATTCCCGTTACCATCCCCGCGGGCCCCATCTGGGCTCCCATCCTAGCCACGGTGATTCATGGCGGCGAACTGGATGGCAACGTGCCTTTCGCCGACTTAGCCTCGACTCATGCGACCGGTGCCGATGCCCCTGAAGTTCACAGCCTTAGCTCAAAAATTGGAGGGTTGGGAGGATTGACCATGCCCAGTGTGCACGCCCTGCAAACTGCCATGGAAGGAGCAAAATTGGCGTTGGGTACGGCCACTGCCCTTTTGGCTCAATCCAAAAATAAAGGGCTCTCTGAGAACGAAGCGAATCATTCTCTTTACAGCCTTCGTCTTCCTGTCGGAGCATGGCCTCAAGGCTCCTTTTTTGATTCAGGTGACCTGGATTATCAGTATGCGGCCACGGCGGAAGTTGGCTCCCCCGATTCCCTTATGGCGGCCAATAACAGTGAGCTAATTTCTACCGATCGCCAAGCGGCTTGGAAGGAACTCGATAAAAGAGCTTTGGAATATACGTATTCCCTGCAGTTTGTGGGCTATGGAATCTTGCACAATGACGGACCGGTGTTTGTGACTTGGGCCATCGCGCATGCTGTCCATATCTCAAACATACTAAATAACAAGGTCATTGATGAATTAGAGATTTTATCAACTTATCCCAAAAGCAAAGTAAGGGATGATAAAATACATTCTTTATTGGCCTATGTGAAAAACGCGAATCTGCATAAAATAAACGGGTGGCTGGCGATGCTTCGCGACGGCTTACTGGAAGAAGATCAAGAGACGCAATCGAAATAGGAGTCGAGTCAAGCTAGTTTAGGGGGCTCGTCCTTTAGCGTGTCGGGGGCTAGGGATGGGAGTTAGAAAATCGGGATTGGGGGTAATACTCCTTATTAGCTTAACGCTATCGTCTACAACACTTCACGCCAAATCTAATAAAAACAGATCTCCCGATGATGATGACGCTGACGTGACTCGTGATTCGCAACCCCCAAAGACGGAAACTGCGGTCTTCAGCCAAGAGGAAAAGCGTAAGCAGGAACTCGAGACGTTGCGCAATCAGCTGCTTATCAAAGAGGTCACGCTCACCGCCGAACAAAAAAAACAATTGGATGAACTAGAAAAAGAGCTGAATAACAAAAAAGAGATCCGCCTTCCGTGGGTGACCCCTGGTTCCAGTATCATGACTCCCGTGGCGTACGGAGCTCAGTGGACCGACGTCTTTGTCACCTGCGGCGTTCAGGCCCCCAATGCCTTTACTTCTAAGCCGAATGGAACGGCGGCTTTTGGTTTTGGCATCGGAAATGCTCAAAAATATGTAGGGCTCGAATTCGATATCGAAAGCGATGGATTGTGGCCCCCTTTTACTCCGGGAGGCATCAACCTAAAAATGCACCATCTATTTTCTGATGGCACCGCTATCGCTTTTGGTTGGGATGACGCCATTTACTGGGGGAACCCCGATCAAGGAGTTAGTTTCTATTTAGTGGCGTCCAAGTTCATTGTACTCAAAGAGGATGACGAGAAGCCTTTTAGTCTTATCACCTTTCACCTTGGTGTCGGCGATGGTGCGTACCGCACCTTGACCGATATCGTCGAAGGCAAGAACGCTATCAATCCCTTTGGAAGTGTGGGGCTTCGTATCGTGGCACCGGTTTCTTTCATTGTTAACTGGACCGGTTGGGATCTGGCGACGGGAGTTTCGGTAGCGCCTTTTAGAAGGTTTCCGCTAGTCGCAGGCGCCAGCATGATTGGATTCACCCATCCTCAGGGAGAGCAGTTACGTGGAATTTTTTCTCTCACCTACTCGGATTCCGTATTAGCAGACAGTTTCCCCATTCATCTATTCCGATAGGCTAGTGCCTAGCGAAACTTTTCTGCATGATATTGTCTTCTTTGGGTCCCTCAAGTCTTTCGCACTCTTTTTCGCCGGTATAGTGAAGCCCTTTTTTCTTCACTTCCATACACTGCAGATAGACTTTCATCGCGGCGGAAGTGTCCTCGGACACCGCCGGATACCCGAGCATATTTTTGTGATTCTGAAGATAACTATTGATGGGAACGCCGTGAATCACCTTCTCGGGCACCTGGCGTGCCTCGGAATTTGCTACTACTGAGCTTTGGGAATGTGGTTCTTTTCCCGAATAGATTGAATCGAGCTTTTGAGCTTCTGTAGCGTCGCTTGCAGCCCCTTCATCCGATCTAGCACTCTCAGTTTCGAGATCGTGCTGATGACTTGTTCTTTCATCATTGGCTCCTGGATTGTGGTTTGATAATCTTTCGCCATTTCGCTTGGCCTGAGCCATCGAAGACGGCATGGAAGGATGAAGTTCGTACTTTCTGAATTCAGCGACACTCCAGGCAATCACCGCCAGGATAGCCACCATCATCAATGTTTCTTTCATAGACTCCTCGTCCCTCCGGGAACGAGACTTGTGCAAGCGCTACGCCATGAGGTTTAAGGCTGGGCGTGCGGGGGATGGTGACGGAAAGGGGCGTTTAGCGGGGAGATTGGGGCAAAGTTTGACACTAGTTCCACAGGATATCACCCTTTGGGAAGGGCTCTTTCCCTACTTCGTCTTCGGTCCATCCGCGGCAGCAGCAGCCCCGGGTGCTCCACTAATCACAGGAGACAAAGTCGGAACAGGACCATCATTACCGACGAGATCCACGTTGGTTTGGACTACTTTGGCGACACGGTATTTCAGTCCGTCGGGAATCGTGATTCCAAAGGCGGAAAGATCTAAATCAAAGCTCGACGTAATGCGAACTAAATTTCCCGGTAACCGTTGTGCTGTTTTGTCATTCTGTTTGTAGTAGGTCAGTTTCACAAGAATCGGTTGTACTTTATTCTGGCCCCGAATCGTAAATGTCCCCTCGATTCTAACCACCAAGGGCTGCTGGTCATTCATTCGGGTTGCGCCAAAACTAAGGGCCTTATTGATCGTAAATTTCGCAAAGGGAAATTCAGGGGTGGCTAAAAGCTTCTCTCTCAAAAAAGCGTCTCGAGAAGGATTTCCCGTCACAAAAGATCTCAAGTCGACTTCAAATTCGCCCTTTATGCCCTGGCGGGGCTGGTTGGGATCGATCTCAATCCAACCCACGATCGCCGAATTGACTCCTACAATCTTTTCTAAAATCGCATCCGAAGAGAGCTGAATAGAATCGCGTTGAGCAGCATCCCTCACGTCAAAATGAATGGCTTTGGCTGTTGCTATTCCAGAAATCAGCAGAATTAATGAGGGTATCCAGTGACGGGCAAGGAGGAGTTTGTCCATCGGTAGATTTTAACCGAAACATCGTCTTCGTTCGAGTAAATATGGCTGTCATCAGGAGAGACCGCAAAAGCGAGCGGCTGAATGGGAAAATAACTCACTGTGTTCCCATAAGCGTCAAACACATAAATTCCAGCAGGAGAAGACGTGTTCCCGTTGGAAGTCGGCTCATGGTGGACATAAATATATCGGCTCGTCGCAAAAATATTGACTGGTTGCAGAGTACTGATGAGTCCCGGAACGGTAGTGCGAGACAATACTCCTGAAGTACTTACCGTAAGAGGCCAAACCCCGCTGCGCATCGCTAAGTAAATCATGCTATTGAAAAAAGTAGCTCCCACCGCACAACAGGTGGGTCCGGAGCCCGAATAGGGAGTCAAAGAGACTCGCGCCTGGTTTAACCCCGTCGGGTTCGAAACGTTAATGAGATAAGCTCCATCTTGTTGGGTAAAGCCAAACATCGCATTACTACCCGGAATTCCCACTGCCGCCGTAAAAGCAAAGGAAACGTCGGCCGGTTGATCGCCATTAGCGTCAAGCATCGGATAGCGCGCGATCTCTTGGGCTTGCTGCGCTGAAGGTCCTATCTCAATTACACTAGATCCATAACTTCCGCTGGTCAGGGCAAAATTTCCAAAGATCGAAAGAGCTCCGGCGCCGAATTCAGTAACTACCCAGCCTCCAAAGGGAGGATCGGGAGAAAACGCTAAGACGTTATTGGTTGCGGCAAAGGTTTCGATAGGATTTTCAGGATCCGTGCTGATGTTCCACTCGGCAAACATGAAAGGCGTTCCGGTCAGATAAAGCGTTCCATTGGAGACTTGCATCTGCTGGGCCGCGGTGTTTTGACCACCAAACTGAACCGCAGATACTTGAATGAGCGGACCAGCGGGAAGATTGGAAGCCCCCGACTGGGTCAGTCCCTGCGACCCCAGCGGTTCCGTGCAAGCGCTCACGAGTAAAGCGAGTGCTAAAAGAGCTATTCTGTGAAGTTTTGTCATAGCGGCCATCATCGTTGCGTTCCTGCTTTAATTAAGAATGCAAGCGCCGGACCAAAACTCATTGGTAATAAGTATATGATATTATTTTATTATATTTGTGAGCACTTTGAGAATACTGCAAATCTTTAGCCGTACGTGATCAGTCAGTATACAGAGGCGTTCCCAACCCATTCACGGCATACTGTCTAACCTTTAGACAGGGGCCGTTCCCCTTCAGAATGCACCCCGCGCACGAAATTTCAGAACGTAACGTTGGCATGACGTTGCATAGTACCCACTTTGGAGATGTTGGAGCTGGTAAAGCGGAGGGTATTGCATTGAAACAGGGAATTCGATTCATCGTTAAGCCACAAACTTTTTTCAATCAACTTCAGTGGTCAAGGAATCACTGGATGATTATGCTTTCTTTTTTAGGTTTGGCTCTCGTGGAAACTCAGGTGGGACGCCAGCATCAATTGTACTCGGCCTTCGCTAGCTTCTTACAGTATCAATGGGGAGTCAGTTCGGCCGTAGCAGTTTGGGTGGTAATGGCAGCCAGACTTTCTTTCATGCTCGTCGGAGCCATGGCGATTAGTTCCATCATTTACTTGGTGGGAAGCTTGATCGGGCAGTCTAACAGCCGTCGTGTCCTGTTTCGCCGATTAGCGGTGGTCTTTACGGTCTTTCTGGCCGGTTTTATCGCTCAACACTTTGGAGATACCAAACCCAATCTCGCCTTCGTTAGTCTTGCACTATATGCTTGGGGACTTTTCTTGGGCTACATCGCAATTCGCGAACAGTTTAGTCTCAACCATTTGCAGACCAGCGTTATTCTGGCGTTTGCCGCCTTGCTAGTCACTTCGACCTGGCAACTTTCCAATCGCGCCATCACGGTAGCCTTACAGAATCAGATGCACTCGTTAGCCAAACGTTCCTCGAGCAACGAACACACGCAGGATCAATTTAAGTTTGGTGCTAATCTTTGAAAGGGTGATCGCAAGGATCGCACTTCCTGGGGACGTCTCGCAAGGGCCGGCTCCGGGAGGAGCACCCCGAGGCCCAGAAGAGTAGTCCAAGGATTTAAGAGATTTCGTCGAGCGTCCCACCACAGATCCCGCATCTGACTGACTTCATAGTAATCGATATCAAATCCATACTGGGTTGTTGTTGCATCGCTGGTAAACTGCAAAATTATCGTATCCCCAAGCGCATCAGCACTTGTAAAATCTCCTAATTCTCCGGAATAGGTATCTACCACTCTTCCCAAATTATCTTTTGCGACGACAATGTCGCAGCACGCTTCGGTCTCGAATTTCGTAAAATGAACCCGTATATGGGTCGCGCCCGGTGAAGTAAACGTGTACGACTCATTAGTATTGTTCGCATAGGGATGTGCGGTTGACTGAGCGTCAGCTTGTTGGGCCCAGGAAGTAGGAGCTTGGGGCCTTTCGGGACGAAAATTTTCTAGTGCGTGCAAAGCGTTTAGTCTTCCTGCCGTTACCGATTTCTCTTTTTGGTAGTAATCGATCACATCCGAAGTCATCAAGAGTCTCTCTTTAATCTGAATCGCCGAAAGCGAAGGCGCATAGGCAAGGAGCAACGCCGCAGCTCCGGAGACGTAAGGAGCGGAAAAGGAGGTCCCATCGCCGTACCGGTATCCCGTGGTACTGGTCGAATAGATCTGAACCCCGGGAGCACCGAGGCTCACTGTCGTCTTGCCATAATTGGACCATGACGCCAATTGGTCGCGATTGTCGTAGGCCGATACTGAGATGACATTGGGCAAGGCATAGGTTGCAGGATAAGTAGCAACGGAACTTCCGGCGTCATTATTTACGCCGTCGTTTCCAGCAGCCGCTATAAACAAAACATTTTTCCCCGCGGCCCATTGGATGGAGTCCGAGAGGGCTTGATTGTAAGTGGTACCTCCCCAACTGGCATTGATGATCTGGGCCCCGTTGTTGACCGCGTATTGAATCGCAGAAACGGCGTTTGCGGTCGTTCCCATTCCGTTCTCATCTAAAGATTTAACGGCCATGAGTTTCACTTTGCCCGTAACTCCGCGCGAGCCTTTGCCGTTATTAGCAACAGCTCCAATGATTCCAGCGCACATCGTTCCATGATCGTGATCGTCCTCAACCACGTTATTGCCGTCCACAAAGTTCCAGCCGTGAACGTCATCAATGAATCCGTTGGCATCATCATCGATATTGTTATTGGGAATCTCTTTGGGATTGGTCCACAAGTTACCTGCGAGATCCTCGTGAGTCGTCATGATCCCGCTATCGACTAATGCCACGGTAACTGTGGGAGAGTCGCTTTGTAGATTCCATGCGGCCACAGCACTGATGTCTTTTCCGGTAAGGCCCACTTCACCCGTCGGGGTGGTTTGAGCTTCGTTGTCCAACGCCCAACACTTGGCTAGATCAGGATCCGTGGGGTTTTGATCCAACGACGTATAGCGATAGTTCGGCT
The DNA here is from genome assembly GCA_963778115.1 of uncultured delta proteobacterium. Taxonomy (GTDB): domain Bacteria; phylum Bdellovibrionota; class FAC87; order UBA2466; family UBA2466; genus JBBQIT01. The sequence continues at coordinate 135,119 of CAVZSV010000005.1, read as the reverse complement.
GACGGTAGAGAACCATTTCGGGCAGAGGGATAAGATCGGCCCTCCCCTTTATCAGCGCAAAGGCTTGGTCAGGTCCAAAAAATTTCACAAGTTTTAATCGACCGAGGTGACTCTGGAACAACGAATGGGACGCTTCGCGTTGCAACTTGAAGATCCATTCGCCATTACCACCCTCGTTTTTTTGAGTGGAGCTTAAGCCCCTGGCGCAGAAGAGCGTCAAAGCCAGCATGGCCTGAATGACAAGGGAGTGTCGAAGACGCATCAATAAAGTCTTCGGTATTCCTCAATAAATGCTTGAAACAGAAGGTTGATGCAGAAGGACGAGAGCCGACGCTATCTTTAGTTCTGCGCTACGCGATCTTGTTTTCTCCACCGTCCGAAAGAGCGGAACTGGTGATGGGCGACCTGAAAGATACTCTCCCCTTTGGGACGAACCGCCACCCCAACCTGTGCCAACCCGCTGGAGAGAAAGGCACGGGGGCCGAAGTCAGCGACTTGCGTGGGAGCTGCACTGGAAACCCAGCCTCTAATCGCAGAATCACTGAGGCCCGTAAGTCCCAACTCGGCGGCAACCGGATTGGCGGCCGCTTCGTTTCCCTTAGCGCCGATGGTATGGCCAGAGCTAGCAAGATTGCCGCTACCTTCGGCAACCGTAGAAGCGGGCGGAGCACCACTAAGTCCGCTAGCGGGAGATCGCATGAGCGATCCGCCGGCACCCACCGTTTGTACTGGATTGCTATCATCCAAAATAAGCGCTTTCGAGGGATCGGGTTGAGGAATAGTAGCAAGCGTATTATTCACCATGGAGTCCGCGGCCTGCTGGGCCTCAGGAGTTACCGTGGGATTTCCCGCGTACTGAGATAATAAGTCGTTCGAACTAAGATTACCGTTCGACAATTTTTGGGCGAAATCATCCGGATTGATGCCTGCTTGGTTAAGGGCATCTTTGGTCTTTTGATCGATGTAGTTACTGGCTGAAGCAGGAGTACTCGTACCGGTCGCGGCCGTTCCATTTCCATTAGGTTGAGAGAGTTGATTTGCGATCCCGTTGTTCTGATTTCCCGCATTGTTACTCGCTCCCATCTGAGCAAACTCCTGGGCGGCATCCGCAAGAAGCATGGCACCGGCAATTTGTGTGGGCAAATCGGGACTGAGTAACATAGGAACTCCAAGACCAGTCAGAACTCCGCCCGCCGTTCCGGCAGCTCCGGCGCCTGAATTACTGAGATTGCCTGATTGGTTAAAATTCTGTCTTCGATCGATGCTCTGAGTATCCGATTGCAATTGGGTTTGGGGACCTTGGGCGGCGAACGCCTGATTGAGACCTCCTTGCACGAGTCCCGACTGTTGCGCATTCATCTGCTGAGCCCCCATTTGCGCTGCTTGCGTGTTTTGCTGCGCTTGGCTCTGAAAATCGGTTTGAGAATTATCGAGGGGCGGAGGGCTTTGAATAGGATCCGGGATCGTATAGCCTCCGGTCTCTCCAAAAGAGAGACTTGCAGAATACATAAGGGACATGCTGATGACTAACTTTAGCGTTCTATTCATGTTGCCTATCCTTAGTTAAAAAACTACCTGTTCCCTATTAAATGTTATTTTCAAACCCTGAGCCTGAGATCACAGAAAAATTGTCCTGATCTCTCCCCGTAATTCCTCTAAGTGTCTTTTGACGACAATAATCAAACTGCCCAGGACGCGAAGTCGCACACACTTGCTTGGTGAGCTTCTGATTCGCGAATTTATCTAAAATGCTTCCTGGCGCTGAATTCGCATCTCCCAACGTCACTTGCAGTGACGCCGAAGGGTGCTTCACGACATAGATATCACTTTGATCGTTGCCATCTCCATCTCCGTTAGCATCGCCCTGCTGCAAAGATCCGGCATTGGCGACATCCGATCCAAAAATTCCCCCCTTTTCAAAAATAGGAGTGCCTCCGTAATAACCGCCGCCATCGTCAAATCTCATTCCGGCGAGATTCATATCTCCGCCACCGCCACCACCGCCGCCGCCCCCTCTAATAGGTGCGCCGCCAAATCCACCACCACCGCCACCGCCGCCACCACCACCGAATCCGCCACCGGCGAAGTTATCCTGTCTGGAAAACCCACCTTTGATGGGTTGGAGTTGACTCCTAGGGCCCGAATTCCCTCGATATCGCCCTCGACCGCCGCCACCACCGGAGTTGTCATCGGCTGCTGCTTGCAAATCGGCCAACTGCTTACTGATGTCTGGCTTCTCTTTGGTGGAACTTTTTCCCAAGCTATCACCCAGACTTGAAAAATCGGAGAGGGAGGGCTTCTTGTCTTCTGAGTCTTTCTCCTCATCTTTGCTATTGGAGGCCTGAGTGTTATTCCCATTCTGATTTAAGTTCTGCGGATAATTGTTCTGATTGCGATTGTTGTTGTTATTGGCGTTCTTGTCAGGCGTATCGTGTTTCTTGCCTTTATCCTGCCCGCTACCCGAAGGACTGCCGCCCTGATTTCCCCCTGCATTGGGGGGAGGTCCGCCTTGGGGGCCGCCACCCCCCTGGCCTTGTCCTTCTTTTTCTCCGCGCAAAGCTTTTCCCAATAACGCTTGGGTAAGAGGATCTGCCCCTTGTCCCCCTTGTTTTTCTTTGAGGGCTTTGGCTTGTTCCAATAATTTGGCTAAGTCGGGATCTTGAGCCGCCGCGGCCGTTCCCGGAGCGGGCCCTCCAGGAGCTCCCCCCGTTGTCGTTCCATCGGGAGCTTGTTGGGGCGGACTAATTTCCGGAAGCGCTTGTAAAACCGCTCTTTGAAAGTTCTCTGGACCCAATTGCTGAAAACTCTGTTGCAGGGCAGTTCTCTGATCGTCAGAAAGCCCGCGGGTCTTATCCATCAAGCTATTGAATCGATCTGAAGTCATACTCGGTTGCCATCCTCCTAAAATTTCGGTCAAAGGCCTAATCGAAGGCTTCGTAGCCACGATCCTGGCCTTAGCCTGCTCTACTTGGGCGCTAGAGTCGTCCGAGTCAGATTTCTCGGAACCACTCGCACTATGATCAGCCTGAGACTCTGCTCGGACTGTCTTGATGTTCGACAAGGGACCCAAGGCCAAGGCTACCCATACCAAAGCGACATTCACGTTTCTCATCAGCAACTTCCCCTAATACGTACCGTTGAAGAACCACTTCTGCTACTTCAAGATAGTGCAAGACCAAAGCCCAACTCTGGTGAGCCTAATTCGCTAACGCTTTAATGGGGTTAGAACGAAAAAACGAGGGGCATTTGGACCGGGGCAACTAGGATTTTTCAATAGTTTCGCCCCCTTTGGGGACGAAAAACGGAGAGGTGTCAAAAAGTCAGACATTAGCAAACGAAGTGCGCAGGTGGATAGAGGGTATTGATTGCTTTTGGGTGTTCCTATATAAAGGGCTCCCGTGAAAACAAACTTAGCGATAACGATGTCATTTTTGGGATCTCTGTTTTGGGGATTTTTCTTTTTGGGATTTCTGGGGGGATGTGCCGATTGTAATAACGGAACCTGGGCAAGGGAGTTGCGCGCAAATCCCGACGGGACCGTTTACGAAGACAGTGTCTGTGTTCCTAACTTCACCCCCGATCCAGGCCCGCTTCCGAGCTTCCAACCCCCGGCGAATCAGTGGAACTACACACCGACGATTCCGCTACCGCAAAATCCATAAAGTTAGCGTGAGCTACCCTTCCAACATCGAACGATTCCACACCTGAAACTGAAGTTCTCTGGTCAAACTTCCCGCCATTCCTTTTAGGCGCTTTTCAAACACCTTCATATTTCCGGCGGTAATCTTTCTTTTGGAGAGTTCGTCTAAAATAATAATTTCAAGCGCTGAGGAATGGAGCCAGTCGATATCCGTGCGAAATCCGCAAATACCCACAAAGCGAGTCATCTTAAGAAAACGGATTAACTCCTTACGAGGAGCGCTTAGCGTTTTGCACGCTCCGAAGTGAACGATTCGATTTCTCCCCCTATCCGCAAATTCAGCCAAATCACAAATCGAAATCTCTTCCTGACCAATGTGAAGAGCACCGGGACTTCCATGAAATCCTAAATATAAAATAGGATAGTTAGCATATTTGGCCTTTAGCCATTGCTCTATCACTAAACGAAATTCATCTCGCGTGGATGCCGTTCGGTGAATATAGGGAATGCCCCACTGGCTTTTTACCAACTGCAGGACGGGAACCAGGCTTCTTCGACGAATGAGCCCCTCCTCCCAGTCTCCTTCCAAACACAATACTCCGTTGCGATGCATCTGTTACTCCTTAACCGTTTAGGCGACCTGCAATTGCCCAGATTCCCAGTTCAATCCGAGTCTTAGAATTTTCCACAAGAGTTCTTCATAGCTCTTACCCGAAGCGCGGGCAGACTCCGCTAGCTCTTCGTCTTTGCCGATATGAGGATTTGGATTGGCCTCGATGAAATACACTTGGTTGTCTTTGGTAAGTCTAAGATCCATTCGCGCGTAACCACTAATACCGTTGATGCGATAAGCTTCGCGGCAAATCTCTTGGATCTTCTGCTCTAGCGTCGAGTCTAAACCCTTAGCTTCTCCCGTTTTAATACCGTATTTTTTTCGGTACGTAGGGTTCCATTTCACCCTAGCCGTGGCGATGCGATGCACTTCATCCGGGGTTTTATTAAAAAATAGCTCCCAAACCGGCAAGACCTCCAGACGAGAATTCCCCACCACCCCCACATACAGCTCCCTACCCTCAATGTAAGTCTCTACAATCGCGTCGGTGCCGACATTCTGGTGAATAAAACTCACCCGTTCTTCAAGATGCTTTTCGTCGTACACGATGCACGATTGGGAAATCCCTTGGGAGCCATCTTCGATAAGTGATTTCACGAAAAGAGGATAGGCCATGGAGGCGGGAAGTCTCACCTTTCTACTTTGGGGAAAAACCATAAACTCAGGAACCTGAATTTTGTGGTAGGCCAATAATTTTTTGGTCAAAGCCTTATCGCGGGAGAGTATCAGTCCCCGAGCGTTACAGCCGGTATAAGGAAGTCCCAGCAATTCTAAGTAACTAATCACGTTGTGATCCAAAGCCGCTTTGCCTTGAAATTCGTCGAGAAGATTAAAAGCAATATGGGGTTTAAAATCGGCAATGGCTTTGGGAATAACTGCTAAATCTTCGTTGACCCCCAAAACCCTCACCTCTTGGTTCATGTCCTCTAACGTGTGGATAACCTCATATTCCAACTTCCACTGCGCTTTCTCTAAGTCAGCTCCCCTAACATGCCCGGGCGGCACATGATCGTGGTAAGTCAGTACCAACACCTTAAGTGATTTGAAGTTGGACAATCGTTTTTCCGTTGGTGGCGAGTTAGGAGACTTTCTCTATTTTACTGCATATTGACGCAGGAAACCATTACTGCGGCGCGCCATAGCATAGCGCGACTTCGGACGGAAAATTAAGATATGGGATTTTCCGCGGGAAGCGAAACCGTGGGACGTGATGGACGCGGCTGCGCCATCTCCACCTTTCGACTGGTCGAATACAGATGTTCGCTAATCACTTTGAGCAGACGCTGTTTTAGATTGTATTCCATTTGCCCGGTGGGCCTGAAATTCGTCACCACATCCCTACACTCTCCAAGCTTTGCGTAAGTATCGCGATCAGAAAGCGGAATTAGCGGTAGCTCCTGCTCTACATTACCCAGCTCGATATAGTCTTTGCGGGGCAGTTTTCCCACTTTTAGGGGTCCTCTAACATCCGACATACTGATAATGAACTGGGCCGTATGATCGACGCTATCTAGGTAAGAAAACAGCATCGACCCATTCTGATCGAACCATAATTCGCTTTCATTGAGCCCGTGGTAATGGCGAATTTGATCCGATCTCCAGTCCTCAATAATGGACTCCCCGATCCGCTTGGGAGACAGAAAAGATCTTAGGTGAGCCCCGGCACTATGGAGAATCTTTTCAAATCCCAAGCGGGTCCAGGACTCTCCGTGCCCCTGAATGCTCACGCGAGCTAGAAATTGGAAACGATCCAGATGGAACTCTAATGGAAAGGCCACTTCGGCTATCTCTAGCCCCTCGGGAAGGGGTGAAATCACCAGCCTCACAAAAGAGATATCAAGTACATTGGCGACGGCATCACCGTACTTTACGACACAGTTTTGCAACGCCACGGGATTGACTAAAGGCCTTCTCATTTCTGATTCCATATTAAACCCTGGAGTTTAGGAAGCTATCGGCATAATTTCAAGGGATTACTTCATTTTCATCTAATTCCTTGGTTTGCCCGTAGGATAGCTTTACGGAAGGCAATTCATCAGGTTATTTTTGTCCCCTTTATGCGAGAGTTGCCACCATTTCGAGCTCCGGTTCGGGCGCGGTCCGCTGTCCTGGTCTTTGCTTTTTTTGCATTGCTCTCGTTGCTATCCCCCCTATCCTATGGCGAAGTCCTCAGAGATATCCCTTTCAAGGCGGACCATTTTCAAAGAGATCTCCAGGCCAACACCCTTCGCGGACAAGGCAACGCTTGGATGAAAAAAGGAACCAAGCAAGTTTGGGCGGATGAAATCGAAGTCGACTTCCAAATCAAGCGGGGAACGGCTTCGGGCAACGTGCATATCAAAGACGGAGATATTGAAATGTGGTGCTCCCACGCCGATTTCAGTATCGAAGGGGAAGACTCCAGTTTTGAAAATCTGACTCTGGTCAGCGGAACCGTTGTCTTTACGGGAAGCACGGCTAGAAGGCTGGACCTACGCCATTTTGAAATTGATAATGGAAGTTATTCCAACTGTAACGTCGATCTGGTTAGGGATCCTTCCATAGGCAAATGCGATCTCGATTGGAAACTCTACGGAAGACATTTCTCCATTACGATGGAGGAGTATGTTCATGTCACGGACGCTTTAATTTACATGAAGGGAATTCCGGCACTTTACTTGCCGTATTTCATCGCTCCCGTAAAGACCCAGCGTCAAAGCGGCCTATTAACACCGACCTTTAGCTATTCCGATGATTTGGGAAGCGGGGTATCCCTACCCTACTTCTTGGTTTTGGCTCCTTGGGAAGATCTCACGCTAACGCCCTCCTATTTCGCTAAGTCGGGGATTGGAATGAAGTTGGGCGTCGATTATCGGTACCGCTATTCCGCCGGAACCCTAGGAGAGGCAAATGTGTTCATGCTACAAAGGCGTTTCAGCCCGGATCCCTATAACCCCGCTCCCGACGATCTGACCCGCAATCGTTTCTTGGGGTTAATCGGCGAGTGGGCGGTTGATATCGATAACAATTACGCTTTTGGAAAACGTTCCCACGCCAGACAGATCATTAGAGAGGTGAGTAATCCCTACTACACTCTGGATTATGCCCCCGACATCAAATCGGGAGTCACTATGCCGTCCTTGCGATCGCAACTAAGTCTCACCTCTCCCGGTGACAGTTACCTATTTACCGCGGACGTCGATCACCACCAGAGCCTTATCATTACTCAAGACAATGGGATCGATCGCGGGCCGGTAACAAAACTTCCGAGTGTCTCGTTCTTTGGGGCGAATACCCCTTTTCTAAATCAACTTTTCTCTTATGAATTCGATACCAACGTTACTAACTTCTATCGGCCTGCCGTCGGGTATGACTCTATCGCTAACTCATTCAATCCCAACGTCAACCCGCTCGTCATTAACAACTTCGATCCCAATCAAGCTTACCATTCGGGCGATTACATCCGGTCCGGTCAGCGCGCTCAGGTAGAGCCCCGCTTGATTGCGAATGTTCCTCTCTCCAACGGATTTCAGCTGCAACCCATGCTAAGCGCGGGGTCATTGATCTATCACTTCGACTATCCGAACTCCAATTTCGTCCACCGCGAATATGCGGAACTTCAAGTCCCCGTTTCCATGTACCTGTGGAGAAGCTTTGAAACCTCCATCCCAGGGTATGAAAAAATAGCGCACGTTTTTCAGCCGCGTATTACTTATGCGACGAGCCTTTACCAGAGTCCATCGGACAACCCGTTTTTCTACGTCGATCAAAATCGGGGTCTTAGTAATCCCATGTTCGATTTGACCGATCTACTGACGCCTTACCAGTATATGCGTTTTGAACTGACCAACCGTTTAATGCGCAAGACCCCCACGGGCTCCGAGAGGTTCTTTCTGTTTCAACTATCGGAGCAGTACAACTCCATCACCTCGAACATAGATCCCAGATACCAGTACCACATGGGGCCTATCGAAATATTGGGCGAATTTCAGATCTGGCGTCTCGTCGCCCAATTCCAAGGCGACTACCAATTGCAAGCCACTAACGGGGTATTCGAAAATGATATTTCAAGCACGCTTTCGTACCGCGACCTAAGTGGTAACAGCATTACCATCGGCAATCGCATCGCCATTAACGCCGATCCCGATCTCACGGAAAAAACGGCGATTCTAGCTTTCTATAAGACCAGCCCCTGGTTTTTTGATATCGGTGGAAGCCTCGAATATTCCTACAAACAGGGAAACCTTTTGGGAGCGCAGATGTCTCTTATCTTTGGCGGCAAGCCCCGCTCCTGCTGGGGCCTCACCTTCAATTTTGGACAGAACGATCTCAAGCAGCGCTTCTCAAGCTTCGTCTTCAATTTCGATTTTGGGAAACCTGGCGCTCAGCTAAAGAGTGCGTCGCAATGACGTATTGTGAACTTATCGTCATCGGAACCCCTCTAAATGAAGAAGAGTCACTAGAAACACGCGCGGCGCAAGCGATCTCGCTTTGCTCGGTGATCATTGCCGAGAACAGAAAGCCCGCTTTTCGCTACACTAAGCCCCACTGGAATAAGGTGACACCTCCCGAACTCTTTTTCTTAGATAATCTTTCCAAACCCGAAGAGCAACGGCTCTACGATCGGCTACGGCTTGCCTTCACACAAGGGGCAAAGGTGGCGTTACTATCGGATACCGGAATGCCCGTACTGTTTGATCCTGGTAGCGAAATTCTTCATTGGTGTCGAACCCTCGGATTTAACATCCGCAGTATCCCTTCGGCCACCTCTTGGGCTACGGCTTGCGCGATGTCGGGATGGGAACCGCCTTTTTTCATCTCAGGTTTTCTACCCCGCGAACAGGGGGAACGACTAAAAGAGCTAAAAAGACTTTTGTCCGTGGAAGGCCACATCGTATTGATGGATACCCCCTATCGTTTCGAAGCACTTCTCTCCCAAGTGAAAGCAGCCATTAACCCGAAGCGTCAGATCTTTCTCGCTTGGGAAATTAGCAAGCCCTGCGAACAATATTTTTGGGGAACCGCTAGCGAACTCGAAAACTTTGCAAAAATTCACCAGCTCTCCCGCGGAGAGTTTGTGCTCATCATTCACTAACCCAAGAAGGTACGGCCCTACCTTCTTGGGGGATGACATGTTGGGACGGTGACGACTCCCGGGGTGTGGGGGTACAATAGGACGAATGAAAAAATCGAGATCGGATCTGGGTCTTGTCCTAAGCGCGGGCGGTGCAAGAGCCGCTTACCAAGTCGGCGTCTTAAGCCATTTAGGAGCCCACTGTCCCGACTTTAAGCCCACTATCTTCACCGGAATCTCTGCTGGCTCCATCAATGCGGCTTTTTTGGCCCAGGGAGAATCTCCTCAGAAATCGACGGCAGATGCGTATCGGCTTTGGGAGCAACTTACCTTCGATCAGGTCTTTAAGACCAATTTCAACTCCATGGCCCGAATGCTTTTACGCTGGATCTACGACATGTCGGTTTCTAAAGTGACTAGACGTCTGCTTCTCAAGTCCTTGCTGGATGCAAGCCCTCTGGCCGCAACGCTGCTGACGCATATTCATTTCTGGAAAATAAGGCGTGCCGTTCGCCAGGGGCTAGTGAGAGGGGTTGCCGTTACGGCCACCAATTACCTCGACGGCTCGACCACCACTTTCTTTGATTCCGAAAAACCGATACCCCCTTGGGCAAGAGAGCGCAGAAACTCGGCACGCCACTCGCTTCGCATCCGCCATATCATGGCATCCTGTTCTATTCCGATACTTTTCGAACCCGTTCCGATTGGGAAGGCCATTTTCGGCGATGGTTCGCTTCGTTTTAGTTTTCCTTTTAGTCCCGCCATCCACTTGGGAGCTTCTCATCTGATTGCGATAGGCATTCGCTGCCCCAACCCCATTCCCGTCATTCAAGAACATCGGCCTGACCATCTTAGTTTAGGATTTGTGGCAGGGACGGTACTAAATTCCATTTTTCTAGATAGTCTTGAGTTTGATTACGAAAATATTTGTCGTATTAACGAATTCGTAGGTCCTGAGTCTCCGGCCTATGTTCCCGTTTGCCTCGTGCGCCCGAGTGTCGACTTAGGAGTTCTTGCTAAAGATTTTTTGAGCGAAGTCCCCTTCCATTTCCGACAGCTGCTAAAGACTACGGCGGAACCCGAAGAGCTGGGAGATCTTTTAAGCTACTTGATGTTCAGTCCCGGCTACGTCAAAGCCCTTTTGGAGTTGGGAAGAAAAGATGCGGAGCGACAGGATGCAGAGCTAAGAAAGTTTTTAGCCCCTGTCGCTTAACCGCCTATTCAATTGACACGTCGCTTCACATTGAAGTGAATTACCCGCATAAGGAGTCCCATGAAGCCAGTTTCCCTAGCGATTGCGATCTTTTTTCTACCCTTGATGATCGGAAATCAAAGTGTAGCCGCCGCTAAAGCAGAACCTATTCGAGTGGGCCATGTCGACGCTCTCACGGGTGCCGATGCTGCCTACGGGACCGCCGTGGACCGAGGAATCGTGCTTGCCGTGGAAGAAATAAATAAGAATGGCGGAATCAATGGCCGGCCCATTGAACTTTTTTCCTTGGACGATCAAGGAAAGTCTACCGAAGCTGTTCTTGCCGCCACTAAGCTAATTACTCTGAACAAGGTAGTCGCGGTTTTGGGAGAATCCCAAAGTTCAAAGGCTCTCGCCATGGCTCCCATCGCCCAAAGTCAAAAAATCCCCATGATTAGCCCTTGGGCCACTAACGTTAAAGTGACTCAACTCGGCGATTACATATTCCGCGTGTGCTACATCGACTCCTTCCAGGGGGCAGTTCTCGCCAAATTTGTCATGGATAAACTTCATTTGAAGCGTGTCGCTATTATGAAGGACCTAAACAGTGACGCCAGCCTTGGGTTGGCTGAATTCTTCATCAAGAAGTACACGGAACTAGGAGGAAAAATAGTCGCCAATCAGACTTACACCGCAGGGGATGTCGACTTTCGCTCTCAACTTGTCGCCATTCGCGAACAAGCTCCGGATGCCATTTTCCTGACCGGCTACTACGTCGAGGCTGGCCTCATTGCAAGACAGGCGCGCGAGCTAGGACTGAAAGTTCCTCTACTCGGAGGCGACGCTTGGGATGCGCCGGAACTGATCACGCTGGGTGGCCCGGCCATTGAGGGAGGTTACTTTTCAACCCATTACTCCTCTGAAAGCCAGGAACCCCAAGTTAAGAGTTTCATTCAGCGCTACCAAAGCAAATACAAAGAGATCCCCTCTGCCCCAGCGGCTCTGGGTTATGATGCCGCGAAAATCCTCGCGGCCGCGATGAAACGTTTAAAAGAGATTACACCCGTCGGAATTCGAGACGCCTTGGCAAAGACAAAAGACTTTCCTGGAGTCACCGGAAAAATCACTATAGACGAACATCGCGATGCTATCAAACCCACGGTAATCATGAAAGTGAAGGATGGTAAGTTTAAATACGAAGCGACGATTGCGCCTTAATCTATGGATGAAGGTTAAGGTTAAGGTTAGGGTTAATCCGTAATAGTTAGAAAGACCGCCCCCCCATTGCCTGCACCACCGTCTCGCCGGCAAACGTCCCTACCTCAAAGCGTATAAACTTTGAAGACTCAATGGCGGTCTGCCATACCAAGCCACCGCCGGCACCCAATCTCCAATTTGCCGACGACAGTCCACTCAAGTCACTTGCCGCGGTAGCGGTAGAACCAAACGCCAACAGCTGCAAGGGTCCCCACACGCGATAACGGTATTCCGTCCATGCCGCAACTAGAGTCCTATCTTCCAACCTCCCCGGCCTTGCTCCGGGAAAAGAGAACCCGACGCCCAATCTTGGAATTTCGCCAAAGGGAACATTTCCCGTAGTCGTTGCCATTCGCCCGTGGACCGAGAGCACGTGATTGAGACCCAAAGCGGTGTACTGTTCCGCGCCAAACCAAAATTCCTGAAACGTGACCCCACTCAATAGCATCGAGGTGGGAAAATAACCTTTGGCAAACACCTGTAGCCCGGTTCGTGGCAGGTACGCGCTGTCTCTTGTGTCTACGCCTAACTCCGCATAAGGACCCGAATAGGCGGCATTGACGACAATCCCCGCAGGGGCCGTACCCGATACTACGTTCATTTGAGCAAGTCGCCATCCCAGAGAAAAATAGAAATTGTCTAAAAAATCTGCCTTGGCGCCTACACTCACCACAAACCGCTCGGTGGTAATTTGAGTAATATCACCGGGCTGCGTTTGACTTCCGAAGCCATAAAAGTCCTCAGGACCGTAAGAGGATTGGGTGCTGACACTAAGCTCATAGGGAGAGAGCCAAACCCTATCTTGAGCACTGCCGCCCAATCCGAAGTATCCCCGGGAACCTCCACTCACCTTCGCCTGGGCAGAACGATCTTTGTCGGCGATGCGATCGTCAAAGACGGAAAGCGATAGTCCAATCCCTTGTACCGGAGAGACAAAGAGTTGGGGGCCAAAACCATATCCCAAACCATCATCGACACGTTTTAAATCGATAAAATCATCGCCAAAAAAATATTTTGCCCTGACGTCCGGGGGCTTCGCCGAAAGCGCCAGTTGGAACATCTCGCGGGATTTCGTTAGATTACCTTGGACCTGGTACGCTCTTGCCAACCAGAACATCGGAGAAGAGACGTCGCTTCGAATACGATACAAGAACTGGAGATCCACTAGACTTCTGCCAAAGTTTTGTCCTGAGGCGGGGGGAAGAGTAAATAGCACTCTGCCTTCAGCGTACCAATGCTCGGTACGGCTTACCGGCGTTTTACGCGCCAAATCCAAATCAGAAAGAGCACTCTGCGAAAGGTGCAGCCAACGAAAGGGGCTATTCGTAAATCGCGTCAATTCGGCGTTAACGATGGCACACGTTAACTCAGCCATCCCTTTCCCCTGTTCATCGGCAATACTCGCGAAGGCCTCCGCTTGAAGCGTTTCACAACCGTCGCTAGCAAGATCTAGGAAATGGCGGCTCTGGTGAATTTCTTGTCTTAGCGCGTGGGCCTCGTAAAGAAACAGATTAAATTGGGTGATTTCCCATGCGGCAACCGCGTCATGGGAGGAAAGGGCCGCAATATCCAATTGTTCGAATTTAGGATCTAGAAACGACGCCGCATCTAGTTGGTATCCCGGTATGAACCAAGACAACAGAAAAAAAAGAAAGCCCAGCGACGCGCCGGGCTTTCGTAAAGCAAAAAAGATTCTCACGACTTCACTAATACTCCGCTTAAACCCAACGGGCAAATGATCCAGCAGGGCTATGAGCGTCAGCCGCCCGACTCTGCTTCGTCGTCATCGTGATCATCCGCACTTCCTTCAGTGACCGAACTTGGCAACGCTGCGGATTTACCGTTAATTCCGTCACGGAGAATGCGACTGGGAGTAAAAGTGAGCACTTTGCGCGCCGAGATGACCATCGCTTCGCCTGTCTGCGGATTTCTTCCCATCCGAGCCTTCTTCGATCGGACGCGAAATTTTCCGAAACCGGAGATCTTAATCGTCCCGCCCTTGCATAATTCCTCTTTCATACTCTCAAAAACGAGTTCGACGAGATCGGCGGCCTCTTTCTTCGAAAACCCCACCTTCTCGTAAACAGAGTCGATGAGCTCTGCCTTCGTGAGTGTCATGGTTGCTCCTTATCTTCAGGGGGAAAGAATACATAATTATTATAGTAATATTTTCAATGATCTACAAATGTATTTCGCTGGCGCACGGAAGTAGCCTTCGACGCGGGCCATTTAAAGTGAGGGCGACAGCTCGCTTCCCCCTTCGCCCAAGGCTACGGCGCGACAGGTCGGCTTCGCCTCGCGATAACGGAGAGAAGAAACGCTATGCGGCGTGCGTAAAACTAGCGCGGCATTCTACTCAATGTGTAATTGCCGTGCTTCATCAAATCCTCTTTGGTGTAGATGAAGTCACTGCGATCAAAGCTCGCCAGTTCGTACGTTGGCCCCATCCGAATGGCGTCCACAGGACAGGCCTCTTCGCACATGCCACAAAACACGCAGCGCAGCATATCAATGTTAAACTCTCGAGGAAACTTCTCCACATGCGGATCGGGGTGCTCTGCGGCGGTGATATGAATGCAGGCCGCGGGACAAGCGGTTGCACAAAGCATGCAGGCCGTGCAACGAATCTCCCCGTTCTCCTTCACCGTCATGATCTGCAATCCGCGAAACCGCTTGGAATAACCGCGCCGCTGTTCGGGATACATGATGGTGGGCATTTTGCGGGGATTTAAGAGATTCCTAAAAAAGTGTTTCGCGGTGATAGCCATTCCTTGCAGTAAGGCAATAAGGTACACCCGCTGTCCAATAGGAAGCTTGTACTTGGATTTCTCGTTAGGCCTGGGCATGCGACGTACTCTCTTTCAAAGCAACTCCTTTAGGCTCGAACCCTCGCCATTTGGGTACTACAGCGGATGATAATTTTTTAAGCACTACGTTCTCGTAAAAGGTCTGAGCGCGGCCCGCTGGCATGGGAGTTCTATCATTTCCTTTTTCAATGCCAAACGCCACCGAGTGGCCATCTCGCGAAGTGTACTGTGCTGGAAGAGCGGGGTTCACCTTCTGAAGCCTTCCCAAAATGCTCACCATCGTCCCCGTCTTTTCGTAGGCCGAGGTGTTAGGCACTATCCACTGGGCCGATTCCCAAAGAGGCAAATCCGAGGTCGTATGCACGAAAAGTTTGGCCGTCTTGGGAAGACGACTTGCAAAGCCCGGCCACCACGAATGGTCGTGGCCTTCGAGTCCGAAAAGCCATATCCAGTCGAAAGACTGGGCTTGTAAGAGCGCTTCGGATTGTTTGAGCCACTTCTCACCCTGCATTACCCATTCAAAACCCGCGGCATTGGGTGTCGAATCCCTGTGGCGAAGGATTTGATCGTAGGGGGCTTTTTCACCCACGACCTTTTCATCCACTAGCCAAGTGAAGTTTTCTATCCCCTTGCCCTTAAAAGTCCCTACCAGATCTAAAATCTCTTCGTTAGTAAGCTGGGTACTAAGGCCCACCAGAATCTTTTTAGGCTGCTCTTGCACTGCTTGCGCCATTACCTGAAACGCAGCCTCCCAAGTAGCGTCGATAACATTTCCGTTAACCCTGGTCTTAGGATTCTTAAGCCGTGTCTCATCGGAGACATAGTGATAACCCCAACGGCCCTGGTCACAGATCCAGCTCGAATTCACTTCGGTATTTCGCCTGGGCTCGACCCGATAGAGCTTTTTGGTTTGGGGGTTTACCGACACCGTTGTGTTACAGCCTCTCGAACAAAGCGTACAGATGCTAGAGGCTTTATCCAAAAACCAAACCCGTTGGGCGAAGCGAAAGTCTTTCGCCGTCAATGCCCCTACGGGACAGATGTCAGCCAAATTTCCGGTGTAGTCATTTCTTAAAGGGCCTTTATCATAAGTTCTAAGTTCGCTTCTATCGCCTCGATTAAAAATTCCTAGTTCGTAGCTCTTAGTCACTTCCGCTGTGAACCGAACGCACCGAGTGCACAAAATACAGCGCTCGGAATCGAGCATAATGGTCCCGATATCCTGCGCTTTGGGTTTGTGGTTCTTGGCGTCGTATTCCATTCGGCTCTGGTACAGACCAAAGTCCGCATAAAAGTCCTGTAATTTGCACTCACCCGCTTTATCGCAAATAGGACAATCCAAAGGATGGTTAATGAGATGCAGTTCCAAAGCCGACTTTACGGCATCTTTTACCTTGGGAGTATCGGTTCGAATGACCATTCCCTCGGCGACCATGGTGTTGCATGAAATTTGAAGTCTGGGATTTTTTTCAATCTCGCACACGCACATGCGGCAGACACCAGCAATAGAAAGATCCGGATGGTAACAGTACCGAGGAATGAAAACCCCCGCCTCTTCGGCGGCCTGTATCACCGGGGTGCCCGCCTTTACTTCCAAAGCCTTCCCGTTGATCTGAATTTTTACTATTTTTGCGTCAGGCATTGTTCGCGTGCCCCTCTCTTTGTTTCAAGTACGCCGAAAACTCGTCGGGAAATTTGTTAAGAAATCCAAGTACGGGCATGGCTGCTGCATCGGAAAGAGCACAGATGGTAGCCCCCATCATGTTCTTGGCCGTCTTTTTCATGTCGTCGATCTCACGCTGGGATCCTTTCCCGTGCATGATCTGATCGACCATCTTATACAGCCAGCCCGTTCCTTCTCGACACGGAGTGCACTGTCCGCAAGATTCATCCCAATAGAACTCAGCGATGCGTTCCAAAATTTTAATCAAGGGATAGTGCTCGGGAATCACGATGATCCCGCCCGATCCCAAGAACGTGCCTAACTTTGCCATTGAATCGTAATCAAGCTTGGCATTCTCGACATCGGCGGCATTTAGGGGAGGAGTAGAACTGCCTCCTGGAATAACGGCCTTGATCTTGGCTCCGTCAATAAGCCCGCCGCCGTGGTATTCGATGAAATCTTTAAGAGGGATTCCTATCTCTTCTTCATAAGTACCGGGTTTGTTGACCCAGCCACTTAAGCAGAAAAGTCTCGTTCCCTTTCCTGTTTCTGTTCCGTACTTCACATATTCGGCGGCCCCGTGCTCGATAATCCAAGGTACCGTCGCCAGTGTCTCGACATTATTAACCACCGTGGGACAGCCCAAAAACCCAGACACGGCAGGAAACGGAGGCTTTAATTTGGGATACCCCTTTTTCCCTTCCAACGACGAAATAAGTCCGGTCTCTTCTCCGCAGATGTAGGCTCCCGCCCCTCGATGCAGCACGAGATCGATCGTATGCTGGCTGCCTAAAATATTTTTCCCAAGATAGCCTTTGACGTAGGCCTCTTCGATGGCG
The DNA here is from genome assembly GCA_963778115.1 of uncultured delta proteobacterium. Lineage (GTDB taxonomy): Bacteria > Bdellovibrionota > FAC87 > UBA2466 > UBA2466 > JBBQIT01. The sequence goes on along the minus strand of CAVZSV010000005.1, from coordinate 118,055 downwards.
CGTTCAATAATTCGTGCCGCATGAGCGTACTCGCCACGAATATAGATGTAGCTTTTATGGCAACGTACCGCGAAAGAAGCGATTGCGATCCCTTCAATGAGTAAATGCGGATTTTTTTCGAGAATCACCCTGTCTTTAAACGTTCCTGGCTCAGATTCATCCGCGTTACACAAAAGATAGATCGGCTTACCACTGCCAAAAGGAACAAAGCTCCATTTATTTCCAGTGGGAAATCCGGCCCCGCCTCGGCCTCTCAAACCGCTAGCCTTCACTTCATTAATGATGGCATCAGGAGTCATGCCCAATGCTTTCTTTAAGGTGCGATAGCCGCCCTGCGACTCATAAACCGAAAGCGTGTTAAGCTTAGGGACGTCGATGTTTCTGGTCAGAATCCGACGTTCTGGTGCAAGAATCTTCATGGGGTCACCGTCTCTTCCGGCTGGGCGGTACTGGTTCCTTTGAGTTTTCTTAGGTACTCTCTAAACTTCTGCGGGTTTAATTTTTCGACATAGTCTTCGTTCACCTGAACCACGGGTGCCGTATCGCAAGATCCCAAACACTGCACGTTAATCAGACTAAATTTCTTATCCGCGGTCATCTCGTTAGGCGAGAGCCCTAATTCCTCTTTAACAACGGCCAATAGATCTTCCGATCCTCGCATTGTGCACGTCACGTTATTGCACACTTGAAGACAATAGCGGCCCATGTCCTTTTTCTTATACATTCCGTAAAAGCTCACCACTTCATAAGCATGTGCTACGGGAATGTTCAAAAGCTTAGCGACATAATCCAAGACCGGAGGCGAGAGAAACCCAAATTGCTCTTGCGCAATGTACAGAGTGGGCATCAAAGCACTTTGAGCCTGTTCGTACTTAGCGACCGTCTTCTCAAACCGACTCTTATTCTCTGGAGTAAATTCAACGCTCGTCATCGATCTAGCTCTCCCGCCACAATATTAAGACTTCCTAGGGCCGCGACCGCATCCGACACCGTTTGTCCAATGCACATTTCCGGAAACGCCTGGTAGATCGCAAAACAGGGTGGCCGGACCCGAACCCGATAAGGCCTTCCTTCGCCGTTACTCCCGATGAAAAAGCCAAGCTCTCCATTAGCAGCCTCGGTACAAGAATAGACCTCTCCTTGCGGCGGTCTAATTCCATGCATGATTAATTTAAAATGCGCCATCAATCCTTCGATGCTTCCGGTCTCCTGGTAGACCATCTCTTTAGGGGGAAGTACTACAGACCAATCGTCAACGTTCACAGGCCCTTCAGGAACATCCTTCAATGCCTGTTTTAAAATACGAATGCTCTGGTGCATCTCGCCGATACGAACCAAGTAACGCGCGTAAGTATCTCCTGCAGTTTCGCTGACGACATCCCACTCAAACTTATCGTAATCATAGTAGGGATGGACTTTACGAATATCATGAGCCACTCCGCTGGCGCGCAAACAAGGTCCCGTAAACCCGTACTCCAGTGCTCGTTCCTTGCTCAGGGGGGCAACTCCCATCGTGCGATCGATCCAAATACGGTTGGTGCTAAGAAGCCCTTCGACGTCGTCCAGCGTGCGAGGCATATTGTCGACGACTTTCTTAGCCCATTCGATCCAACCTTCGGGAAGGTCCTTATAGAGACCACCGACTCGGGTATAGCTAGTGGTCAACCGAGCTCCGCAGGCTGCTTCAAAAAGATCGTACACATTTTCACGTTCGCGAAAAAAATACCAAAAACAGGTAAGAGCGCCCACGTCGACAGCATTAGCCCCAATGCAAACCAAATGATCGATGATGCGAGAGAGCTCGGAGATAATGACTCGGATACGCTGACACCTTTTAGGAACTTCGATTCCTAAAAGCTTTTCCACCGCCATCACATAGCCCACGTTATTCATCATCGCTGAGCAGTAGTTGAGCCTGTCCGTGAAGGGGATGACCTGATTCCAGGTATGAGTCTCCGCCATCTTTTCAAAGCAGCGGTGCAAGTAGCCGATCTCAAGCTTCATCTCACGGATAATTTCGCCCTCAAGCCCCACAAAGATTCGTAGCGTTCCGTGAGTCGCCGGGTGCGAAGGTCCGATGTTGAGTCGCATCAAAGGCCTGTCGTGCGCTTCGAGTGATTTCGTCGCTGCACTCGTTGTCGGTCAGATGCTTAGAAATTCCGTTTGTGTTTCGAGCATGAGTTAAAATCCCGAAGATGGAGCGGCCGTTTTGAGCCGCTGGTACTGATCCGAGGGATAATCCTTTCGAAGAGGATGACCAACAAATTCGGTATGGCAAAGAATTCTCACCAAATTGGGATGGCCCTTAAACGTAATCCCAAAGAGATCCCACGCCTCCCTTTCGGTCCAGTTGGCCGCGATATAAATGTCTTGAATCGAATCGATTTCAGGATCGGCTCCGGGTGTTTTCTCTGGAAGATAAGCCTTAAGGCGTAGATGTTCATGGGAACTCCAGAGAATAAAAAATATAGACTACGGCAAAGCGCTGGGGAGTTTCGGTCTCATATTTCAGGTAATCCATTGCGAAAAGATCCATCAGTGTTTCAAAACGCGGCGCAGCTTCCGTCTTTAGGAACGAAGCGATCTCACGAATGCTTTCCGGACGAACGATAAGCGTCGATCGTTTTGAACCTCTTCCACTCCTACGATGGAATCTTTAAACCGGTCAAAGAGTGTCGGGATATTTACTTGCTAAGTTTGTGGCGGTCTCGGGCACGAACAATTCCTCCCTTTGAAATCTTCTCTTGTAGCTTCATCATCCCGAAGATGATGCCTTCCGGAGTCGGCGGGCATCCGGGGACATAGACGTCGACAGGAACGATGGCGTCAATTCCTTGAAGAACGTGATAGGCCCTATAAAAACCTCCCGAGGAGGCGCAAACGCCCACGGCGATTACCCACTTGGGCTCTAACATCTGATCGTAAATCTGTTTGAGAACGGGGCCCATTTTTTCGACGACCGTTCCTAGCACGAGAAGACAGTCGGCCTGACGAGGGCTGAAACGGACTACCTCAGCTCCAAATCGGGAAACGTCATAATGGGAAGAGACTACTCCCATGTATTCGATAGCGCAGCACGCGGTTCCGAAAGGCAATGGCCATAAGGAATTCTTTCGGCTCCAATTTACAAAATCCTCAAGCTTGGTAGTAAACGCGATGTTGTTCACATCTCCTACGGCATCGGCCGGAGTTAACGTGTAAGTGGGAACAGCAGAATTAGTCTTACTTTTGAGAGGATCGCTCATGCACACTCTTTTTGTAATGCCTAAAGCTCTTGAGAAACAAACCAAGCGCCATGGGCAAGTGCGAGAACGTTTCTTATTTTTCTTCTATGCGGCCGACCAAAGGCTGGCCAACAAAAGAACGAAAAACTCGAACGTCCTTCGTGGTTTAACGCGACAGGATTTTATTAGTTGCGTACTGCCCCTGCAAGTACAAAAGGGGATCGACGGGGACTCTGTGGTTTCGGACTTCGAAATGCAGATGGGGACCAGTGGCATGGCCGGTTCTTCCAACTAGGCCAATCAATTGGCCCCGCGGAAATAAACTGACCTTTTTTAACTTTTATCTTCGAAAGATGGGCATAAACCGTGGAATAAGAGTCGATGTGGCGAATAATCACCATCTTCCCATATCCGGAAATGACATTGGAAGCATAGATCACGTGTCCGGATCGCGACGCCTTTACAGGCGTTCCTTTTCGCGCCGCGATATCAATTCCCTCGTGCATCTTATGATGGCGCATTCCAAAGGGGGACGATAAGAAACCGGATACCGGCCAATTAAAGGAAGCGATCCCTTCTCCGCCGTTATCGTTAGCGGGAGCTCGGCCGGGATTCACAGGATTTCCCTCAACCACATCGGCGGGACTATCCCAGTTGGGGCTTTCTTCAAAGGGAATATAGAGCTTTTCGCCGGGACGAAGCCCTTTGGCCAAACGGGGAGAGTTGTACCGTTTTAGTTGCTCGACAGGGACATCATATTGAGACGAAATCCCAACGAGGCTATCTCCAGGCTGCACCGTATAATAGCGGGGCTGAATCCCGGAACAGGATATGACAGCAGCTAGCGCCAACGGCGAAATTGTTAATAATATCCTATGCATTTACCCTCATTGATTCCCCCAAATGAATCCCAACGACAGGCTAATGGACGGGCGGAACATACCCGAAATGCTGTGCCGCGTCAAGAACGGGACATTTTCCGATGGGAAAAGGGATGTGTCACCCTACTCTTCGGCTCCCAGACAGAATCGGTTTACGTTTTTGAAGGAGTAAACCCGCCCACATTATAACACCGAGCATTTAAAGCCAGACCGAAATCTCAATCGCCTTGGGCAAAGGTTATTTTTTCAAACGCCGATTTCTTAAGCTCACCGTAAAACTCATCGTCCGTGCAATCGATCGTAAGGGGAGTTACCGCTGCCCACCCTTCATTCACGGCATGACAGTCCGAGTCTTCAGCCTGTTCAAAACCCAAGTAGGCACCCCCAATCCAGTAATAGTCTTTTCCGCGAGGATCCGAACGACGAATCACTTCATTCGCATAGTAACGAAACCCCTGACGCGTTACCGCAACTCCACGAATATTCTCCAGGGGAACGTTAGGAATATTGACGTTAAGAAGCGAGTGCGGAGGAAAGGGCTTGTCCTTAGTCAGCGCAATTACCTTGGCGGCAACCCGTCCCCCCACCTCGAATCGAAGCGGCTCGGCTTTCTGAGAGGGATAAAGCTGCTGCATATCCACCATGGAAAAGGCGTAACTGGGAATATTCATCAAGGCCCCTTCCCTAGCCGCTGCCACCGTTCCTGAATAGTGGATGTCGGTTCCCAGATTGGCTCCGCGATTAATTCCCGAAAGAATCAGATCGGGCTTACCTTTGATAATTTCTCGAATGCCCAGATAAATACAATCCGCGGGAGTTCCCGAGGTCGAATAGTAGCCCGGCGATACCTCCTGGACCCTGAGTGGCTTATGAAGCGTCAAACTATGACCCGCCGTACTTCGTTCACGGTGAGGTGCCACGACCGTGACCTCGCCAAATTGTTTCGCCGCCTCCGCAAGCGCCCGAATACCGGGAGAGTCTACCCCGTCGTCATTACTGATTAGAATTTTCATTGGGCCCCCTTAGCCATCAAATAGGATTCGATAAACATATCGAGCCTTCCGTCTAACACAGCCCCCGTATCGCCGACTTCCGTATTGGTTCGGTGGTCTTTTACCATCCGGTAGGGGTGCAAGACATAGGAACGGATTTGACTGCCCCAAGCGATCTCTTTCTTGGTGTCTTCCACTTCACGAGCCGCCTGACGCTTAATCTCTAACTCCCGCTCGTACAAACGGGCTTTCAATACCTTTATCGCCATGGCTCGATTTTGATGCTGCGATCTTTCGTTCTGACATTGCACAACGATTCCCGTCGGCAAATGGGTTAGTCTAACGGCGGAGTCCGTCTTGTTCACATGTTGTCCGCCAGCACCTCCGGCGCGGTAAGTATCCACTCGCAAGTCTTTATCCAAAATGACAATCTCTATCTCTTGTTCGATATCAGGAAAGACAAAGACCGAAGCAAACGAGGTATGCCTTCTGGCATTGGAGTCAAAGGGTGAAATCCGAACTAAGCGATGCACCCCCACTTCAGCGCTGAGCAGTCCATAAGCATATTCGCCTTGAACCATAAAAGTGGAAGACTTAATCCCCGCCTCTTCACCCGCCTGAGTGTCGACTATTTGAACCTTAAATCCTTTATTTTCGCAGTAGCGCAGATACATCCTAAAGAGCATCTGCGCCCAGTCCTGTGCTTCTGTCCCGCCAGCACCCGCATTGATCGAGACGATAGCATCCGCATTATCATTAGGACCGCCTAACATTTCGTTAAGCTCCATCGATCGGATCACTTCTTGAAGTTTAGTAAGGCTGTCTTTCGCCTCAGAAAGATGTTCGCTGCTAGCATCCTCACGGGCAAACTCTATCAAAACTTGCAAGTCACCCGAAAGAGAGTCTGCTTTGGAGAGTTTCCCCAAGGAATTGGTGATGAGTGTTTTTTCTTTAAGTAGAGACTGCGCTCTTTTTTGATCGTTCCAGAAGCCGTCTTCGGTACTCTTATGTTCTATCTCTTCAAGCCTCGCCTGTTTCGCGGCAACGTCAAAGACGCCCCCGAAGTGCCGACAGCCGCTTGGCGCAGTCAGCACTAAAGCGATTGAGTTCTTCCACGGAGGGCAAATCGATTGAAATATCGGGCATTGGCAATTCTCCCTTGAAAAAGGGAAGCTAACATAAGGAAGGCAAAGCTGTCACTTTCGTTAGGTGTCACTCTCTTCGTTAGGTGTCACTCTCCTTGCGGGCCTTGCGGGCCCTTTAGGTACGGGTCACATGACCCTTACCTTTTGAGCCCGCAACGAGAATACCTTCTGATCGAAAAAAAAGGGAGTACCTGAACCAGGCGCTCCCTTATCCAATCACTATATTTTTTTTATTGAGTGCTAACTACCAGTGACGTCCGCGACCACGGCCCCAGCCACGACCGTAAGCTCCACGGCCCCATCGGCCCCAGCCACCGCCGCAGCTTGTTCCGCCGCCGCCAATGGTAAGAAACCCGATGCTGATAAAGCCGCCGCCAGTTCGGCAATAGCCGCCATATCCGTAACCACCACCGTATCCGCCATATCCGCCGTAGCCGGGATATCCATATCCGCCACCACCGTAGTAGGGAGGATAAATGGGAGGCGGAGGAGGCACTGGCATGGGCATCGGCATCCCACAGGTGGCGCATCCGTGAAATCCCGTGTTGATCACGTTCACATCGACGATTACGCCGTTTGCTTTATTGGGGTGAGTGAGAAAAAACACTCCCACAACCATGACAACGACTGCGATTAAATTCCACTTCTTCATCGACAACTCCTCAACAACTGTTAAACGTAGGACCACAGATCCTAAGGATCAGTGGTCACCTCCACAGTTCACTCTATTGAGTATTAGAGCAATGCTTGTGCCACGGTAGTCTTCGACAAAAACAAGGCGCGCCAAGGCTGCAAAACTCCTCCGGAACAAAAATTGTCACGACAGTTGGCTTAATGATTTACAAAAAAGATTTTGAATACTTAAGGTCTTACCCCAGCGCGTCTAATGGTGTCTTAGGGAATACAAAATTTAAAGCTTAGACTCGGTTTCTTCTATAGAGGATTTCTATTCCTTCTAAGGTAAGGTCAGGTAGAAACTTAGCTTTGGTCTTTAGCTGCTTTTGAAACAAAGGGCTGAGCCCTCCCGTTAAGGCAATGTCTAAGGTTCCCCCTAATTCGGCGGCAGTCCGGATAATAAGGCCGTCAATCATGTCGCAATAGCCATACAAGATTCCCCCTTGAATACATTCCACCGTATTCTTTCCGATCACACTCTTGGGAAATCCCACTTCGACTAAAGGTAACTTTGAAGTTTTTGAACTAAGCGCTTCCAGCGCTATGCGCACCCCGGGAAGGATGACGCCGCCTTCATATTTTTTTTCCTTAGAGACAACGTCAAAGGTAGTAGCCGTTCCAAAATCGATGACCAGCGCGGGGAGTGTCATGCGTTCCACCGCATAAGCAGCGTTGGCAAGTCTATCGGCTCCCACCTCACTAGGCATGTGGACATTAAATCCAAATCCCAGCTCAATACCGGCCGTAACCCGAAAGGGGGTGAGCTTCCAGTAGGTTTGGCAAAAGCTTTCGAAGCTTAAGTCAGCGGTAGGAACCACCGAGCACAGAATCACTCCTTCAAAGTCGGACTCGTGGATGCCGGCACGTCCCATCAACGGGAAAAGAAGCGCTCCAAATTCGTCGGGAGTTCGAGATACTTTAGTTTCGGCTCGCCAATGGTAGCGAAGGACGGAGCCTTCAAAGACCCCAAAGGAAGTTTGCGAATTGCCAATGTCTACGGCCAAAAACACGTAATTTCACCAGAGTAATAGTGGTGGTGCTCACCTTTCTGGTTGGATAACACGATAGCGCCACTCTCATCAATGCCCACGAAGGTACCCACGGTCATTCCCCGATCGGGGTCGTTCGCTTTGGAAGCCCTAGCTTCACGCCATCCGCTCTCCCTGAGCTCCACCTTCTTACCCACAAAGCGGCAGTTTTTTTGCCAGATGAACTGAATCGGCTGGAATCCCTGTTGCTGGTAAAGCTGATACAGAGCAAAAAGTTTCTTTAAAACCATATCTAGCACCTTATCCACGTCAAAGGTGCCCCCCGCATTCTCCACTAAGAAAGAAGTGGCGGAGAAGGGGTTCGACTTAAAGGGCTCTAGCTCCGTGTCAGGGATATTAATGTTAATCCCAATCCCGACAACACAAAGGTCAAACCGTTGTTCCCCTAGACTCTCACACAATACTCCAGCCACCTTTTTCCACCCTATCAAACAGTCGTTCGGCCATTTGACGGTGACCTCTTTTTGCTTAGGTAACAACTCCTTGACCGATTGCGCCACGGCAGCTCCCGCCAAAATCGCCAGATCAGTCACCCGTTTTCCGTTCTTTGGGTAGAGCAGAGTTGAAAAATAGAGGCCGCCCTCCGGAGAATGCCATCCCCGCTTGCCACTTCCTCGGCCTGCCGTTTGTGTCTTGGCGACGACCACCGTTCCCTCTTCCGCCCCTTGAGTGGCGAACTCCCGCATCTTAGCGTTAGTGGAATTAACAGAGTCGAAACGGAGAATTTTAGGAAGAAACCCGGGTCCCATCATGGCTTGAGCTCAAAAAACTGATCCTGCTCCTTTAAGAGCTTATCCAAACGTTCCTGAACCAATCGCTCAACGATCGGAGGAACGATTCGATTGAGGACCCGATCCACAATTTCAGCCAGATCGTTAGTCTGGAGCTTCTCTTCTAAATGTTCTTCCGAAAGCGCACCTGCAAAAGAAGGGGTGGCCATTTCCGACGAGGCATTGGGAGTCTGTGACACCGTGGGTTGCACGCTCCATAAGCTTTCAGCGGAAACCGCGGGTTGACGCGAGACGGGAGTAGGCTTCGGGGGAGCTTTAACGGGCCGCACATCCCAGAGATTTCCTCCGGCCTCTTCCCACTCAGACACCACTGAGGCGTTGTTCTCTTTGGGACGCGTGATGAGAGTTGCCTCTTCCATTTCATGTTCCGCTTTAAAAGTCTCGCGCACCAGTGTGGCTTCGTCAGCAAAAGTCTCGTTGAAAATCTTTTGTAAGCGCTGATCTTCAAAATCGTCAGAGCCGGAGTGCGCCTGCCTCCCGCCAGCGGGTGTGGGTTGCAAGTGGTCATTGACCATGTTCTGCAAGGACTGTGGAGTGAAGGGCTTTCGTAATACTCCTGCGAAGTGCTTTTGCTCTTTAATGTCTTGGCCAGTGATCAGAAGAATCGGTGGTGTTTCGTGCAATCCGCCGAGCCACGTTTCTACTTCTTTGGGAAACGTAGCAAAGTTAATGTCGCTGACTTGATCACTTACTAGAATCAGATCGGGGGGACCTTCGGCGATAATCTTCATCACTTCGCCCCGCGATTTCGCGAACAGGATGAGAAATCGATTCTTGTCCAAAGTAAGTGAGACAACTTTTTGAACCGTCAGACTTTCGTCAACTAAAAGGACTCGTTTTTTCATTTGAAGGCAGTATACCAAGAATGGTCGCGTGCTTAAACTTCTTTGCTTCTTCTTACAAGGCGCCTCATATAAGGAAGGGATCGGTGCGTTACCATTATTTTGAGAAAAGTGAACTTTCTTTCACTTTTTCCTCAATATTCCACCATAAAGTGACGAACTATCTTGTGAGGACAGTAACACTCTGCTGTTCCTCAATAGAATTTCGCTGACTCTGGGACCCTGAAAGTCCCGCCGGAATAAGGACATTTCGGTCGCTTTTGATTAAGCGAGAGAATCAATGGAGGATGCCATGAGTCTTCGGATAAACACGAACGTCCCTGCTATTGCCGCAGGACATCGATTGGAACTTACCAAAGAATCCCTGGACCATGTTCAAGAAAAACTCGCTTCGGGAACGAGGATAACCAAAGCAATGGATGACGCTTCTGGATTAGCGATATCCGACAGGCTAAATTCAGCAGGTCGATCGACAAGAAGAAATATCGCCGAAGCAAGCAACGGCCTCTTCCTCCTGCAGACCGCTGATGGGGCACTCAATTATATGACCGATATGGTCATCCGAATGAAGGAATTAACCATCGCCGCAGCCTCCGACACCAACGGGGATAAGGAGCGGTTTCACTTAAATAATGAAGTACAAGCTTTGAAGTCGGAATTGGATCGTCTTTCTAACGCGACTCAATTCAATGGTAGGCCACTACTGAATGGCGAGGGAGGCGAGGTCAGTATCCAAGTCGGACCCACTAATCGAGACAGTGTTGATCGCATTACCCTTGCAACCAACCTTCACATCGATACGGATACTCTAGGCATCTCCGGTGTTGACCTAAGCCAAACCGATGGCGCCAGAGCCGCGATTGATCCCCTAGACACTTCTTTAGATATTATCGCCAAAGCTCGCGGGGAAATCGGGGCCAGTGAATCGGCACTCCACTCCACCATCAACAACTTGATGCAGTATGAAGAGACGGTCACCGGCGCTTATTCTCAAATTCGGGACGCTGACCTCGCCGTTGAAACTACAGAGCAAGCTAAATACAACATCCTTACGCAAGCCGGCGTTGCAGTACTAGCACAGGCGAATAACAGTCCGGCAGTTGCGCTTAAACTCTTAAGCAGTTGATTAGACCGTCTAAGAGTCGGAGTTGTTCACTCCCTCGTCGCTAAAAACCAACTACTTTCTTTTCTTGGCTTTGCTCTTTTTTGCTTTTTTCTTCGTCGCTTTTTTTGCTTTCTTCGCTTTTTTCGGAGCGCGCTTTTTCTTAGCCATGGTAACTCCCCCTGTTTCGTTTTTGTTGAGTTTTAATTAAGTGGAACGTTGCAATCATCCTAGTTGCATTAACTAAGAACAGTTTGACGCAAAAGTTATTGCGAATCAAGACATTAGTTGATGTAGAAAAGAATTTTATCCACCTTCAGAGTTCTCTCTTGCTTTTTTTCTTCGCTGGGTCTAGCACCATTTCCGCTATAAATCGTCGATAAAATCTTCTTCTCTTTCCTTAGCTGCCCAAAAACTTTGAGCCGCGTACGCTAATTTTTTTTTCAAAAAAAAAACCGCTAAAATGCGTTTTTTGTTTCTTTTCACCCATTTTTTTCTTCACTTCAGAATTTTTGGGTGATGCCTTACGCCTTTTTTGAATCCCTTTTTGTCGCGCTTCAAGTGCAGAATTCAAAAACTCTCGCTCCTTTGACGATCGAAAATGCCTACCGACGGCATTCCCCGCGACTTTCTCTGACGAGCGAGAGCTTGTCCCGAAACCGGGCATGGCTTGACCTTATTTTCAATGGGGGATGCCTCTTAGACTCGTTTGCATTTTACCCCCCCTCTTGCTAACCTTGGGGCGCTTTTAAGAACCTCTGATAAGTAATAAGGAGAGAGGGTTTCATGACTCCCGCAGATAGTGTCGTATTAACGAGTGTGGACGAAGTGCTCCGCTGGGGCCGAGCCAATTCGCTTTGGCCGTTAACTTTTGGCTTAGCCTGTTGTGCTATTGAGATGATGGCCACCGGAGCCGCCGATTATGATTTGGAGCGTTTTGGGTGTGGGGTCTTTCGCGCTACCCCCAGACAAGCCGATCTCATGATTGTGGCGGGTACGGTCACCCTAAAGATGGCGTCTCGCATTCGCACTCTTTACGAACAGATGCCCGAACCCAAGTGGGTAATCTCCATGGGGAGCTGCTCCAATAAGGGAGGCCCTTACTGGGCCGAAGGGTATCACGTACTCAAAGGAGTGGATCGCGTGGTGCCGGTAGACGTTTACGTTCCCGGTTGCCCTCCCCGACCCGAAACCTTGCTCGAAGCGGTGATGAATCTACAGAAGAAGATTCATGTCCAACAAAGCTCGTTAGGACTTTTCGGATGGTTTGACAGGAAGCCCGCATGACATACGACGAAGTTTTTCAAAGTTTGAAAGCGCAATTTCCCGAAGCCGTACTAGAACGGGTCGAGACGAAACCCGATCCCTACATTAAGATTCAAGCCTCCAAAGTGACCGACGTTCTCCTTTATATGAAGGAGAAGCTCAGCTTTGAAACAATCGCCAACATGGGCGGATTAGATTATCCCGCGGAAAATGCACTCTGTGTTTTTTACCACCCGGCGTCATACACTCATAAGCTGGTGGTCGCTTTGAAAGGCTACCTGCCCCGACCCAGTACAGCGAACGACACGGTTCATGTTCCTTCGGTAGCCCATATCTATAAAGCAGCCGATTGGATGGAACGAGAAACGTTCGACATGTACGGAATTCAGTTTGACGGCCACCCCGACCACCGGCGCATTTTAATGCCAGAAGATTGGGTGGGATATCCCCTTCGCAAGGATTTCGTAACACCAGACTACTATAACGGAATGCCGGTTCCCCTAAACTTTGAAGATTCGAAAGGGGGAAACGCGTGAACACCACTTATGAAAAAGGGCGCGAACACCTAACGGTAATGCCCGATGATCTTAAGACGGACGAACTTCTCATTAACATGGGACCTCAGCATCCCAGCACACACGGAGTCCTTCGCGTCGTCATCAAGACAGACGGAGAGATCGTCAAGGACGCTATTCCTGAAATCGGATACCTCCATCGATGCATGGAAAAGCATTCCGAAAACGTTGAGTGGATGGGAGTAGCACCCTTTGTGGACCGGATGGACTACTTAGCTTCGATGAACAACGCCATGGGATGGGCCATCGCCGTCGAAAGGATGATGGGCGTTGAAGTTCCCAGGCGAGCCGAATACATTCGGGTAATTCATTCGGAGCTTCAACGAATCGCCAGCCACTTAATGAGCTTTGGAACTTATGGACTCGACATGGGTGCGTTTACGGCATTCATGTACGGCTTTAGAGATCGAGAGATGATTCTAGACATCTTTGAACTCCAAAGCGGAGCCCGTCTGCTTTACAACTATATGTGGATAGGTGGTGTCATGCGAGACATCACGCCCGAGATCGTCTCCAAAATCAAAAGCTTTCTTGAGTACTTCAAGCCCAAAGTGGATGAGTACAACAACCTACTCTCCTACAATAAGATTTTTATAGAGCGCACAAAGGACGTCGGAGTCATCGATCAAGCCATGTGCTATTCCTACGGCTTAACAGGGGTCTTGCTCCGAGCGGCCGGCCAAAAATGGGATCTCAGAAAAGATGTGCCCTACTCCATCTATCCCGAAGTCCAATTCGAAGTTCCCGTGGGAAGTGGTGAAATGGGAACTCTGGGAGACTGTTGGGATAGGCACATCGTGCGAATGCGGGAGATGAAAGAAAGTGTTCGAATCCTCGAACAGCTGATCGATGGCATTCCGGAAGGGCCGTACCGCGCCAAAGTCGCCAAAGTGATCAAAGTTCCGGCAGGCGAAGGCTTCTCGCGAACGGAGTGTCCTCGTGGAGAGCTCGCGTTCTATATAGTGAGCGATGGATCTACTCATCCTTTTCGGGTTAAAGTGAAAAGCCCCTGTTTCCTAAACATCAGCACCCTCAGAGAATTGGGACGCGGGCAGATGGTAGCGGATCTTGTCGCCACCATCGGAAGTTTAGACATCGTTTTGGGTGAGGTGGACCGATGACTTTCCTAGGCTACGTTGAAATGATCAAAGACATCAGTGTATCGACCATGAAAGGGATGGCGATCACCTTGAAAGTCTTTTCTCGAGTCAATCGCAAAGGAGCGATTACCATCCAGTATCCGGAAGTACGAGACGCCCTTCCGGCGGGTTCTCGGGGATTACTTTTTAATGACGTCGACGATTGTATCTCCTGTCGCCAATGCGAAGCGGTATGCCCAGTCGATTGCATTTACATCGAAGCGGACAAAAAGCCCACAGGCACCTCTGCTGACTTTACCAAGGGAGGAGTTAAGAAGACTCTCGATCTCAAACGCTTTGATATCGATGTTGCTCTGTGTTGTTACTGCGGTCTTTGTAGCGCTGCGTGTCCGACGGATTGTCTTTATCATACGAAGGAATACGAATATTCTAAGTATGATCGGGACAAGCTAACGTTCGACTATCTGCATTTTAAACACTAACGGCTTTACTAGCCCTGTGAAGTCGACAAAGCCCCTGCTCTTAGATGAATAAACATTTTCGTGAACGTTTCACCGACTGGCTAAAAGGGGGGATCACAGCCCCACCCGTGATCACGGAAAATTCGAGCCTTAAGGAAATAGTCGTCCCCTACCCATCCGCTTTCGACTTCATCGAGCGAAAATATGGCATTAAGATTGAGGCCGGCGACAAAGCGCTTTCGCTGAGAGATTTCACGGATAAATATGATCTCCCTCCGTCGCAGATTGTGTTCATGGAAGTGCAGCTCGATTTTAGAACACGCGGAGTTCGGGAAGTTCCAGCCAGAGAGGTAGCTAAACTCTTAAAATCGTCATTACCCCCACGTCTGCTCGACGTCAGGGAAGCATGGGAACTAAAACTTGCCAGTATTCGCGAAGCCAGGCCTCTGACTCCACAACTCCTCGATGAGATCCTAAATGAATGGCCCAAGGACACGGCCATCGTCGTCTTTTGCCATTTTGGAATTCGAAGCATGGACGCCGCAACTTTTCTGGTAGATCGCGGCTTCAGTCAGGTATCGATTCTTAAAGGCGGCATCGACGCTTGGTCAATCGACGTCGATCCCAAAATCGTTCGCTACCAAAACGCGTGGTGCTAATCGCGAGTCTTCAAAATTTTTTGATCTCTTAAACTAAGGCTTTGTGAACCGCGGTACTCAAACGAGAGACTTGGCGAGAGGCCGTCTCTTTCTTGATGATTTTTTTGGAAGCGGCTTTCATCAAAAGCTGCTGCACTTCGTTTAACAAAGGCTCCAAAGATTTCTTGGCCACATCTTTACTGTCATACTTAGCAGTAACCGCCGTGCGAAGTTTTTTCACCGCGGTCTTAAATCGCGAACGAACCGCCAGATTATGGTCTCTGTGTTTGAGCGATTGTCTTGCCGCTTTGACTGCCGAAGCATGATTGGCCATGATCCCTATCCTTTCAATAAAGGGAGCAACCTATCCAGAATAAAGAGGAAAGTCAATCAGTCGGGGAATGCGGTTTTTGCCGTTTTCGGTGAGGCCCAAACGTCTAAGTTCTTCGTGCCTGACTACTCTTCAAACAGGCGTCACAAGGGCAGTGAATTCAAGTGGTAATCGCAACAGCCTTGAGGGGAAGGGGAAAAGGCCGCACGGACTGTACAAAGAGTCATCGGCGATGCAAATCTAATTCATTGATATTACTAAATAAATTTACCACCCCTTTGGCCCTCTGCTTGCAAACTTTCTCCTATGAAGGAGAGCTACGCAGTGACGGCATCGGGAAAATGGCAGTGGAATTTAGCGATGGTGGCGGCAGGCCTTATCGCTTTTCCCCTTTCGGTGATTGCGGAAACCGCGACCCCGGATCCGTCCGCAGCCCTTCAAACCCTTCAGAGCCAATTACAAAGTGTGGGGGCTACCGATCCCAGTAGCAGTGGCGCTTCTTCCCCAACGTCCTCGCCGACATCTTCAATCGATCAACAGATTCAAGGCATTCAGCAGCAGCTTCAAAATCAGATGCAAAATCAAAATGGCCCGACCAATCCCGCTTTACCTCCGCCTCCGACGTTAAATGCCCAACAGCCCACCCCTTCTCCCTCTCCTCAAGATCGCGCCAATAATAACGGAGCCGCAAATGCCGCAGCAATCGCCGGTGCTTCCATGGCGATGTTGATGTGCGCTATGCTCATGAAAAAAGCACAAGAGGCGCCCGAAAAAGAAAAAATGATGCTCATGATGATGGCGATGCAGCAATGCCAGCAAGGCGCTCAGGATTTGGCATCCGCTCAACAAAACGACAACAACAAAAAACAGCTTACGATGGACAGCACTCCCAAGCAGTCGACTCTGCAGGCGAGTCCTCTCCCCACACCTTCGCCGGATAACAGCACTAACGAAAATCCGACGGTGGCAGACAATTCCACACCGACGCCTTCTAATAGTCCAACCCCTTTACCGTCGCCGCCTGATCTCCCCAAAGATCCGGGTAAGCCTACGGAGCTAGAGCCTGTGGCTGGCCCTCAAGATCCTTTTTCAGTTCCCAATGCCATCGATTCCGCAGCGCTCAAATTTGACGACAACGCGAAAGCGTCCGTGGATAGTAATGGAAATGCCATTTCGACGGTCGTTGGAGCACGTGGCCCTGCTTCTACTACGGCCGGCACCACCGACAGCAAAGGACAAGAGGCGGCTCGAGCCGCTACCGAGTCGACGAGAAAAGGAAAAACTTCCGAGTCCAGTGTCTCATCGGGAGCCGGAGATTCCGAGCCAGGAAAATCAGGGGGTTCAGATCCATTTGCCGGCATGTTAAGCCAACTCATGGGCGGAGCTCAGGGGGCCGGGGGAATGCCTGGCATGGAAGGTGCTGACATTGTGAATTTAGCGACAAAGCCGGGCGGAAAGTCCTCAATCAATATTTTCCAATTCGCTTCCCGTCGTTATAAGAACTACGCTTACACCGACGGTCGAGTCCGGGCCAGAACGCCTAAATCCTTCCCAGCGAAAGTCCAACAGGCCTCGCTCTTTCATTAATTCCGGTAACACCGTATTCCCATAAAAAAGTGCCTACCCGTAAGAGAGAAAGCGAAGCGCGGGCGGGCAACTTCAACCTCTCTATACCCTACGAATAGGCACCTTCTTATTTTTATCTTTGGAATACTTCGGCGATGTAAGTTCTGGGTTCTGCTTTTGCCGACTCTCGCCACTCTAGCTGGATAATATTTTTACCCGGCACGAGGACTACATAGTCGGTCGTGAAAGCACTATTGAATCCTCGAAAGAAGATCGTTCCTTCGAATCCGTTAGTCAGGTTCTTAACGGTGACTCCATCAAAAGCATGCATGTCCTTTGACGAAAGCCTGCAGAACTTGCCGCGCATTCGAATCGTACTTTCGGGATTGGTGATCCTTTGCTTTGCCCCTTCGGAATCCAAACATCCTAAATCAAAAACTCCGCGGAATTCCGAACCCTGTTGTATCAGTGCTGCCGACTCCTCCTGAAAGGGAACGGCCTGAACACTCTGAGGGTGACTCAGACGCTGCAGCGAAAAGCCGAAGCCCACGGTAGTAATCGTGAGAAACACGACGGTATCCCAGGGCATGGAAAAAAATGACGGAGACTTCAAGGTTTCCTCCCAAGAGGCACACGGTTGGGGCTAATGACTTAGATTCAATCGGAGAGTCTGCCAGAGAGAAAGAGATCTGCCACAAGAAAGGGACCGATTCGCAAGCCACCAACGTACCAATGACCTTATTGTAGCCCTAAATGCCGCACTGCCGCAATACGCAGAAATCAGACACTTTGTGAAGCAAACCGAACCTGGTAAATGGTTGAAAACGTGAAGTGAAGTTGATAGAAGAGTGATTCTGTTTACACCCGGCTTCGCTTAAGAGCGACGCCGTTAAAAAGCCCGGATGGCGGAATTGGTAGACGCGCTGGACTCAAAATCCAGTTCCTTCACGGGAGTGGGAGTTCGATTCTCCCTCCGGGCAATAAAAGGAATAAAAGGTGCCCGAGTAAAAGGTGCCCGTCGACTTTTAGGACCTCCCGTTGTCGGAGGGTGTCACTCTCCCTGCGGGCTAAGGATCATACATATCTTTTCTTGCCTTTCTCTGTGAAATTTGATCAATCATTTAGATGAGTAATACTCTTGAACCTAAGTTTTTTTCGTCCATGTCGAATGAGTTCGCTGGGGCTAATTTTGGCGATCTGCGACTCACCCGGAGGTTAATGGACATGTCTGACGGTATCGCCCAAGATCCTAAAGAGACCTTACCCAAGCTTTTAGGAGAAGGAGCTGGAATTGAGGGAGGTTACCGTTTTCTGCGTAATCCCCGTGTGAATTTGGAGTCGATTTTAGCATCCCATTTTGAGCAGACGGTTTTGCGAGCGAAACTGGAAAAGGAAGTTCTGGTTCTCCACGATACGACTGAGTTCAAATTTCCTTCCAAACGTAAGGGGCTAGGTTTGCTCAGTGGTAGTCGCTCCGCGGGAGACGGTTTCTACGGGCATTTTTCCTTAGTTGTGGGATCTTGTTTGCATCGACCTCTTGGGGTTGTGGCGGTTGAGCCAATGATTAAGCTGAAGAAGAAAGGCTATCAAAGCCCGTCCAAAGCCCGTCCAAAGCGCGACAAGATCCGACGAGAAAGTCTCTGCGTTGGATGCGAGGAATTGTGGCCAGCGAATCGAGATTGGGCTTCGCAGCGAAACCTATTCACGTGATGGACCGTGAGGCAGATTTCTTCGAGTTACTTTCTGAACTAAAAGATTCATCTGGTCGCTGCGTGATTCGAGTCTGCCGAGATCGTTTGGTTACAGACGAAAACCTAGAAGAAGGAGTGAGCCTTTACAGCTCACTCGAGAGCGCTCCGGTAAAGCTTCAACGAGAAGTCCGAGTTGGAACAAGAGCACAAAGTCCCTTACCTCAAAACAGAAAAGACTACCCCGCTCGTCAGCAACGAACCGCCATGTTATCGGCGACAGCGGCAAGGGTGGAGCTAATACGAGGTCACCATCATGGAGCAAGATTAAATAAGACTGTGACACTCAACGTTGTCCACGTCTTTGAGTCCAATCCGCCGGAGGGAACAGAGCCGATTGATTGGAAATTACTCACTACCGAGTCTACCAATACGCCCGCGGATATCGAAAAGGTGATCGATATCTATCGAGCCAGATGGCTTATCGAAGAATATTTTAAGGCGATCAAAACTGGATGTGCCTTTGAAGAACGGCAACTCGAATCGAAAGATACCATTTTCAATGCCTTGGCGATCTTTATCCCAATCGCCTGGCGAATGCTGCTCTTGCGAGCGGAAGCCAGGCAACGGCCACTCACTCCGGCGACAGTAGTGTTAACCCCGACTCAAATATCGGTTCTCCGAGCGGTCTCAAAAACTCCCATCCCAGAAAATCCTACGGTCGCAGAAGCAATTTCAGCCGTTGCGAGGCTCGGCGGCCACCTTAAGCAGAATGGCCCGCCAGGTTGGAAAATACTAGGAAAGGGCCTCACAGAACTATTGACTCTAGAAAAAGGGTGGCTCGCTAAAGAAAGATGTGATCAATGATTAGCCCGCTGGGAGAGTGACACCTCTGACCCCTCTGACCCACCTCTGACCCCCGTTTAAAATAAAAGCGCCTCAAGCCTCTGGCTGAATGGGGCGCCTCTTAGCGGCTCGCGTCTTGGCAAGGTTTCCTCTTTTTCGTTATCGTACGCTCTTCTTAAGGAGAATCGTGTTCAACCGGCATGCTTGCGTTCTGTTAGCCATCGGGTGCTTGTGGGCCATCGGCGTCGAATGGAGCAGTCCGCCGCAACAACCCACGACGTGGGGATGCGATATCAGGTGTATCGAAAGCAAGATCGGATCTGCGAACGAACGCAATTATCTGGACGCCAGGGTTCAAAATTTCTTGGTTTGCGCGCAATATGCGACCGATCTCAGACCTATCGCCGATCAGCAATGCGCGCAAATGTACGCCCACCAGGTCGCTCCCGGATGGAAGATTGAAGCCGAGTTCGGAACGCCGTTGGCGCCAGATTCGCTGGTGAGCTGCCAAAACAAGGGGACTAAGTGCGATAAACCTGGAGTCGTATCTTCGATGTGGCAGTGCCCGGCTCACTGTAAGACGGCGGAATCCGATTACCCGACGACTTTTGATTATTGTGGCATCAGTGGTGCCTACGCTTTGAAGGGGGGACTTAGCTTCTATGCTTCGGGGACAGCGCATTCGCTGTGCGAAAGTGGAGAGCTACTGCAGTACGATCCTCCGAGCGATGTCGAATGTGTGAATGTGCTCAAATCCTGTCCGAACTAAAGGCATCGGTTTCATTCAGCCAGTGAAAATGGCTCAAACTACTTCTTCACGTTAGAAGATAACAAAAAGATTCTCCCATTGACGCAGCTTTTCCGCTTTTGTTAAGGAGGGGGTCATCGATTTACCTTAGAGGAAGAAGTCAGTGAAAATACCGCGAACGCCGTCCCTCAAGGCCCTGCATTCTAACTTGAAATATCTTGTCTAACATGGGAGACGACCTACCCCAATATTGGCCCCACGGCATCTGTTATGCACAAACCGTTAGCGATTTCTCACGCGGATTCGAGGACGGATAAGGACTCTGCGCTTATGAAATTCAGGGCCTGGATTTGGAATCCCGATCATCCTGGGACCTATGACAACCCTGTTAACGTGGATATGATCCCGGGCCATTACGAATGGGACTTTGGGACTTCCATGAATTACTGACCAAGACCGGGCAAGTTGCAGGAAGTAAATTTGACCCGATGCGTCACTTCAAGGTAGAGGATCTCCACACGTAGTGGAAATCCAGATGAAAACTCGAAACAGGTTTCTAAGGTTACTTAAAATCAGCGGTATCATTGGGCTCTTAGGCAATGTCTCGCCCGCTCACGTCCTCATCGAATATCGCCCCGCACAGTGGGCGATCATGGGACTCTCCGGTGATAACGTCATTTTGCAATATTGCGGAGTCGAGAGTCCTACTAAAGAGCAGCTCGGGACCGAGACATGGAAGACACTCCAAAAGCAATGTGAAACAAGTTCACATCGCCCCGCCTTTACTGAAAACGCCGAGAAATATCGTGCCTCCTTGAGCGCTCTTTATTTAGTTCGTACCTACTGGACGATCGTCGGAAATTTGTTCATACGAGCGATTCAAAACCGAAGGCAAGAGTACGACGAACCAAGCATTGAAGGAACGCATGGAGATGTGGCTCGCTTCAGCCAAGCGGAAGAAGAGATCTTACGATTTCTTGGCGCGGAGGAATCCGCCGTGTGGACGCTAAAGACCCATGAAGGCTCAGGGCGCATCTACCGAATCCTTGAGGCTTTTACGCCACACTTCTCCGATGGCCATATTGTCATCCGCATTAGCGCGGAAACGGGAATTGAAGGATGTCCCGCCTCTTGGGCTGCAGCCTCCTTGTGGACGATCTATTCCGCATTCGACGATGCGGAAACCAGAATTGGATTCAGGCAGTGGTTGTCGAAATATTACCTGGACGCGGCGGCAAAAGGTTTGGCACCGAGTTCCTTTTTGGTATGGAGTCCCTGGGAAATTGCTTCTCCTCTAGAAAAGGAAAGCGAGACTTCCAGAAAAAGAGAGGATTTTTTTGAATTTAGCGTAAGTGAAAAATCGTACGCCTTCTTTGATAGTAGGAAATCAGAACTGACCGTTGACAAGCAGCTATCGCCTGGAACTCGCAAAGACCATGCCACGGTGATCGGAATGGGAAAAGTGTTTAGTCCCATCACGATCGAAAAAGCAAAAGGGCTCAAAGCACTTTGTTTCCGACGTGTCCTTCCGCCGGTAGAAGCCGTGGAAGAGGTGGAAGGCGGGACGGTCCGATTATCGACGATCGCAGCTCAGTACCATATGTCACTCTCCTCTTTATATCGGCTTGCGCTAATCGATGGGACGCTGGAGAGAAATCTTTCGCCCCTCATCGTTAATAATAGAGGCATCTCCACGAACTATTTCGAAACAGCAATCAAAGGCCGCCTAGATTTTCTCGCTGAAAACACTGACATGATCGAATTTCTCACGGTAGCCAGCAAGAACCAAAGCGCTACCCTTTGGAGCAAACCCGTCCAACTGGAAGAGGGACCACTCCCCTCACGAAAATGAGCAGAGGAGTAAAAACGTGACTCGTGGTACCCAGTCGATCACGGCACCACTTCAGTGAAGATTGTTGAAGATGTCGGTGATGGAACCGTTGGAGTTCTCACAACTAGGTCTTCCCGCGATGTAGTTGTCCATCGTAAATCCGGTTACCCCGTCAGCGACATCCACTAATTGAATGACACCATGCCAGTTGGTGATAGTGGTTGCGAAAGGAACGGTAGTACACCGGGTCATCGTGTAGCTAATCTGCGCCACCTTCGGATTTACCTGCCGGTGATGCCATTCGATGTCCCAAGAGATGGTGTGACTGTCTCTCGTTTTGAATACCGCAATATCCCCAGGAAGAAATTTATCCGGCGCTGCTTTGAAACTATCCTGATCGGCATCCTTCCATTTCACGGCCGCCGCCGTTTGAGACTTAGCCACGACATCGACAAACGATCGAAGAATATACCCCTGTCCTTTGGAATATTTCTTGTCATCATTTTCGGTACAGGTCGGCCCCGAGACTAGACCGTCTTCATACTTGGGCGTTCCGTCTTGGCCCTGATCGACCGGTTTGGCTAGATTCATAGGATCCGAACTAGGAGTGGTTTCTTCGTAAGCGCGATGGATATCACCACAGCCCCCCATGAGAATGATGATAGCCACATAACAAAGACCGATTGCTACCCTAATAGACTTCATTGCCACCTCCCTGTCTTGACCCCATAAAACTCGACGGCAATACGTTTGGCAATTTGTTAAAGCGTCCCGAGTTCTGGCCATCGGCGTGGAAGGCCTCTACCTTCTATGATGATCGTTCTTCTGAGGCACTTGCCTTATTGTCACAAGACGGGATTTCGGCCAGGCCTCACGTTCTCCGAGAGGGTCCGGGAGAGATTTCGCTATTTTATGGAAGGCCTTTATGAATCTTTCCCTTCCTTTGCGATCGCTTTGGGAGAAGTTTTTTTTCGTTTTCGGCTGTCTCACTCCATCCATGAATTGACGAAAGTTAGCCTAAAAATGAAAGACGTCACTTTCGTTCAAATCGGGGCCCACGACGGCCGAACGGGAAACCGTCTCTTTCACTGGATAAGCAAGTCGGGTTGGAAAGGGCTCTTTGTGGAGCCGGTTCCCTATCTATTTGAAGAGTTGCAGAAAAATTTTTAGCCTTACCCTGGGGTGAAATGCGTGAAAGCCGCGATCTCCTCTAAGGCTCAAACCAGAAAGTTCTATTTTATTAAGCCCAAAGGTATCGCAGAAGACTTGCCTTATTGGTACAACCAACTCGGCTCCTTTCATAAGGATGTCATTTTAAAACATGCCTCTGAAATCCCTGACCTTTCGGCGAGGATTGAAGAGACAGAAATGGAATGTCGAACCTTCAGCGATATGGTGAAATCGGAAAATATCGATAAGTTTGACATCCTAGTCATCGATACTGAAGGCGCTGACGGGGAGATTGTGCACAGCATTAACTTTAGCCTCTATCTACCGCACGGGTCATCTACGAAGTCAAACATCTAAGCGAGACAGATCACAGGCCGACCGAGGAGCATCTTACCCGGCATGGGTATCGATTACTCAGAGACTTAAACGATGTCGTAGCAGTCAGAATCGAGTGAAATCTCCTGCCACCCCGCTTATAACGCGTTACACAGGATCGGCGCGTTAACTAAAAGTGGCAGATAAGATAAATATATTTGTTTTTTCGTCCGATGTAATCGATGAGAACATAAGGAGGTCGGGAACGGCGGCAGAGATCGTCGTCTCTTTCAAGCCGATGAAGATTTCGCTAATAGTCTGTACTCTGAATCGCGAGGCGCGGCTCGCGGCTTGCCTAGAATCGCTTGCCCTACTGTCGTTCCCTGCCCGCCAGTGGGAGCTCATTGTGGTAGACAACGAACCCAGGGCGGAGACGGAAAGCTTGGTCCTAGGATTTAGCAAGCGCGTTGCTTTTAGCGTCACTTACTCCCGTGAGAGTATTCCCGGCTTAAGTAGAGCAAGAAACAGAGGGCTTTGCCTAGCGAGTGGAGACATTTTCGCTTTTACTGACGACGACTGCTATCCTGAGCCTGACTTTCTCAAAGAGATTGACCTTGCTTTTCAACTTCGTCCGATCGATTTTCTTGCGGGCAGAATCGAACTTCACTGTGAAACCGATGCCCCTTACACCATAAATACCAGCCGAGTAGAGATACTTTTTGATGTCCATGCATTTATACCGGCGGGCCCAATTCAGGGTGCAAATTTTGCTGTCCGTCGAAAAGTAGTGCAAACCATCGGAGGTTTCGACGAGCTCCTAGGATACGGTACACTCTTTCCTTCCGAAGATCTTGAGTTTGCGGCTCGAGCGTCTGCGGCCGGATTTCGATTAGCCTATCTCCCAGGGCCCGGAGTCCGACACCACCACCGACGAAAATTAAGCGATGTTCCTACCCTGCTAAAGCAATATGATTTCGGACGTGGGGCTTACTATGCCAGACACCTATTTACCAAAAAAATAGGCGGGCCACTTGCTAACCACTGGATCCGAAGTATGTTCTATAACTTCCGGATAGGAAATTGGGGCCAACCGTTTCGGGAGGTCACCGCGGCCTTGCTCTTTTCATTGTGCCGCCTGTTCCACGCTCGCTCGGTTCCCTTGCTTCCCTTGGAACTGCCCCTAGACGCACATTCTAGGGCCGAAACTAACCAGCGCCATAGCCGAAGAGTCGTTTGAGCGACAAAAGCCGGACAAGCCGGCGGCGTGTATACCTGCCGAATGCGGCTCCCCAGTACGGCTTCTTCCTAAATCAAGAAGGGGCTACCGATTACATCTAGTCCACACTTACGATATTGAAGTGTCTATCCGACGTTACATGATCGCTCTTATCTTTCTGGCAGTCTCTCTAGCAATGCCGAGTCAGGCCGCGGAGAAGGAGCCAAGTGCACAGAGCGATCCTTGCGGTCGGAGTCTAAAAGAGGCTCAAGATAGTCTAAGGCCCGCAACCAAAGATCCTGCGGTGAAACCGACCGTTCATTTGGAGCACGAATATCGCCTCATTTTGAATCAGTCCCAATTCGGCGATTCGAACTTGCCCCCTCAAACAACACCTCCCGTCGATCGTTACGAAGCCAGAACAACTATTCATCCTGATGATAGCCATCCTGCAATCCAAAGGTACCCCTCGATGGAAGGGCTTGCCGCGAACCTCATTGGATTTAATTCGCATGGATTTAGCATCCATGCTCCTCTAAGCAGTGAGTGGAGATGGACCACTGGCCAAACGCCAATCTTAATGCCAGCGAGCAACCGAATTAATCGAGTGGTCAACGTTCAGCCCGACTGGCCCTTGGTGAAACGAACGACGATAATCGGGACGCAGCAGCAGCATATTCAACAGGAGAATCTCATTGCCGCGGTAAAATATGACGCCACTTATTTCGATACTCGGGATAATGCTTTGGGCAGGAACGGATATACGCTAAGGCTTAGAACCTATAACAGCTTTCCCAAATCGGGAGAGAATGGGGTGGTTTTCGGAAGAAAAGTGACACTTAAAGTTCCCGTAGAGGGGGATTCCTTAGATCATCGACGTGAGGAACATTCGTTTCCCGTCTCTAAAGACGGGCCTGTTCCAGATCTAAGGGCCCCATTGGGAGAGCTTCTCAAAGCCAACGGTCTTTCCGTAGACGCGTCTGATCTGATACCAACGGCGGATCTTCCCAATCATCGCTTGGTGCTAAGAGTATGGTCAGACGACCCTAATTTTCGAACGCCAGTGTCTTCGATCATCTTAGATTGTTACAAGCTCGTATATCCCGACGGAACGCAATCTATCGTCTTCAATGAAATAGAAGCTGAAATTTCTGGAACCCCGGAAACGTATGTTTGGATGCAAAGCCATCGGACAGAGTTCGAGAGTTTTCTCGAGTCAATGAAACAATACATCGGCGGGGAATCGGAATGGTCTAAAGTACCCAAGATCCAGCGCGCGGGAGCCAAATTCTAAACCTCTTGACGCTCCCCTTGGTCGGGGCGAGGCTTAGCCTATCGGTGAGTCGAATCCTTCACATGCTAACTATTTTTCTAGCGCTGGGCGGTATCGCGCTGATTTTCTGCCTGGATTTCACACCGGATTCCGTCAATGACAAATGGATACAGATCAAAGTTGGGCAAGAGATCCT
Source organism: uncultured delta proteobacterium (assembly GCA_963778115.1). Classification (GTDB taxonomy): domain Bacteria; phylum Bdellovibrionota; class FAC87; order UBA2466; family UBA2466; genus JBBQIT01. The sequence continues at coordinate 92,134 of CAVZSV010000005.1, read as the reverse complement.
CTCGACGGGACACATCCCCCAGACATTGGAATATGCTTTTACCAAGTCCAAAGACACTGCTTTCATCGCGCACGAATGGCTTCCCTCGGTCCTTTTTGCAAAGTGGTACGGCTTTTGGGGCGATAGAGGATTTGCAATAGCCAAAGTGGCTTTCGGCCTTATCACATCATGTCTTATTTTTCTCTTGGTCTTTCAATGGACCCGTAACGCTCCTTTGTCGCTTTGTTTTGCTGCTTTGGACGGATTGGTGCTGCATTACCGAATAGCCATGCGGCCAGAATCGTTTGCATGGATCTTTCTTCTGTTAGCGCTTAACTTTCTCTCTCGGTATCAACAAACGTGCAAGATGGGCTGGCTTTTTGCGTTGTGTCCGATAGCGCTATTGTGGGCGAATTTTCACGGGAGTTTCCCATTGATCGTCATTATCCCGGCCATTTTGGTAACCGGTCAGTGGATTGAAAATCGAAAGAGCTTTAAAAAGTACAGGCCAGAGAAACGCGGATTAGAGCTATTAGCTCTTCTCTCAATCTCGCTGGTTTGCCTAATTAACCCCTATGGATTCTCGCTAGTCGACCACGTGATGGCACTTGGCCACGCCTTTTGGCTTCATTCCATTATCATCGAATGGGTCCCCCCTTATACCGAGGAGTTCATCGTTAGGTTTCGCGAAGCCTTTATCTTTTATTTCGGTTACACGCTTATCTTTCTCGTCTGCCTTTGTCTTAACTATAAAAAACTTAAACTATCGGATTATGTTTTAGCGGCGGCATTTTTTTTACTCTCACTCACCGCACAACGCCACATCGTCATTTTCTGCTTGGTCACCACACTGATTGCAGCAAAGGCACTTCAAAATCGGCTTAAGTCGCAAAAAGCACAAGTGGCCTTATCCGCCATGGCTCTTGTTTGGGTTGTCGGCATGACCTTTTATACGTATCACTTCGGAAACGCCGTCGGGGAGAAACCAGGAATTGAAAAGAGGATCTATCTATCCGATGAAGCTAGACGCTTTATCGAAACCAACAAGATAGAGGGAAATGTAATTAACTCTTATTCCGTCGGCGGCGAATTGATTTTCCATTACTTCCCCAAGATTAAAGTGGCCATTGATTCGCGGATCGACGGCTATGGACTTAATGCCTGGAACGAATATGTATCCCTAAGCCGAGATCCTGAAATTCTGGCGCACTATCTTAAAAAGTATCACATTGAACATTTAATATTGCTGCCCAACGACTTTTACCTTTTTGTTACCAGAACCGCAGACGCTTGGCCGGATTGGAAAGTCATCTATTCGGACCCCAGCATCGTTATCGCCTCCCGCCCCCGGTGGTGTCCCGCCGGACAAGAGTGTTTTACCGTAGCTCAATTTCTTAATGAGTTTAGAATGAAATCGCTCTTGAATGAATAGTAACGCTAGCGCACGCCACGCCTTGATCGCGTTATACTCGTAACATAGCTTCGAATTGACCTCCATCACCGCGGCAGACGATGCAGGAAATTTTGTCACCAAAAGTCTACCCATTCCCAAAAATTCATGTAGCGCCTCAGATCACCGCATTTCGACCAACAAGATGGAAATTAGGCACCAAAGCTTCTTAACGACTTCTACTCTTGTGCCTCAGAAGAAACGTTTGTGGGCTCGGCAAACTCCTCAGCTGAGACCTCCCCCGGACAATCGGTCAATTCGTTTCTTCGGTCTCTTTTTTCCCGAAACTCTCGGATCCAATGAGACAAATGGTACAGAGCATTTCTGCCTCCGGGAACATCGCGAAACGTGATCTTAGTGTGAAGCGCTTTGATCTGCGTTAGCGCATTCTTACTAGGGGAGAGAAGTTGTGCCCCTATAGCGTAATCCAAGGATTCAATGCCGAACGCAATCGTCTCGCCGTCACAATGCTCCCTATTAATTTCTCTATTGATTATATTAATCACGATAAAGGGAGCGGCATGGTGCTTACATCGTTTTAATTCTCTTGCCAGAGACTTTCGAAAAAGGGCGCTATGCGCATCTATCTCGCTCATTAAGCCTCCCAGAGCCCCATCGTCTCTTACTGAGGTTAACGCCAACAGAACTCTTCGCTGAACAGAATCTAAACTTTCGGACGGAATCTCTCTAATGTGCCACTCCTCCAAAGACATTTGATCGTTCGCCGAACGTACTGTCACCGCCCCTGAGAAGGTAGCGCTTCGAAACTCTCTTTGGAGCAATTCAATGCCGTCTTGTCTCGCCCATACCCGAATTTGAGAACTCTCAAAGACCACCAATCTCCCTCGCTTATCCAATCTATTTAGCTCCCAAAGAATATACTTCGGGTGAACCTGGGGATTGTCCAGAACGTAAAGGTTACCGAGCCGACCCATCGCTTTCACATGGGAAAGGGCCCGCCTGACACAGGTGGATAAGCGCATTGACGTCGCAAAAGCAGGACCGCCCAAGGCAAGCCCTAGAAGTAAGATCGTTAGAAATCGCATGATTGGGGGACCTCTTACCACGACTTAAAACGGCAGACACAGCACAATTTTTCCAAAAAAACCGTCCCGCCCGCTAATGCCCTATACCCTATTAAAATTATTTAGATAATAGACGCTAGGGCTTGTGGGCAGATATCTAGTCATCGGGGTCTATTTCGCCAATAGGGTTCTCAATGCTACCACCGGTAATATCCCGGGGCTTGACTCTGCTTCGTGATACAATTCAGCGATGTCCAGGCCCCTTTTACCCTCGCTGGTAGTCGCCGCTCTAGGGGGAATCATCTTTTCGACCCTGCTCTTTCGTCCTGTCTTTACGGACTTCCCCCTTCATATTGAAATCGCACAGCGGGTTCTTTCTCAACGATCGCTGCCACCTCACTTTTTGTACTTCATTTCGCTGCAGTTTCTCTCCGCCTTCACCAACTCGACTCTCGCACTCGAAATAGCAACGATCCTTCTGCTCTGTGCGGCACTGACTGGGAAATTCCTAGTCTCAAGGCAGTTTCTACTGTGGAGAGAGGATCGCAAAATTAAACTCTCCATCTATTCTTTAGCTGCCATTTTCTTACTCTTTGCGTTCAGCCTTCCTGTCAAATCCTTTGGCCACTGGACCCTTCTCGTAGGACAGATTCCCCCCAACCTCTGGCAAAACTCCACGACCATTTTCGCGATGCCTTTTGTCATACTGCTCTTTTGGAAATCCTATCAATACTTATTGGATCCGCAACCAAAGCAGCTTCGTTATATTTTCCTGCTTTCACTAATGAATATCTTTTCGAAGCCAAGTTTCTTCATGGTTTTCGCAGCGGTGTACCCCTTTTTTGTATGGGCCAAGTTCGGCTACACCAAGGCTTCTAAGGGGGCCATTCTTACGGTGTTGCTCGCCAGCCTTTTTTTGTTGGACAGGTCCTATTCTCGCTTCCCCAGCGTTCCAGTTTTCCCCTCTATTCGGATTACCACTCTCACATTGGTTTGGGCTGGTTTGTTACGCCTCGACGATTTACCGACCACATTTTCTGGTCCCTCGTGGCTTCAATAGCGTTTCCTTTGGCCGAATTGGTATTTAATTATAAGCGGCTATTAAAAGACTGGCTCTATCGGTACACCCTGACGCTATTTATAACAGGACTTTTAGTTATATTTTTCGTTTCCGAGACCGGCTCCAAAGAATCGGGAACCCTGTTTATCTGGCAATGCTTCCCGTTATGCTATCTGCTGTTTTTAGTGAGCCTGAAGTCTTATTTGGGACGACTGAACCCTCAATCACCTTTGTGTCCGTCGGAAAAGCTAATCGGGGTTGTGTTCTTCCTTCAGGTCGCCGCCGGTCTAAGTTATTTGGGATTGATGTTTCTTCGAAAAACCTACATGTGCTAAATGGCTTTTCCGTAACCATGGTAGGGGAATCAGTCAGTTCCTTAACTCTGATTTAGGACAGCACCCGCACCTTGAAAGTACGGCACGTGTATTCCACAAGCGCACGCAGAACGGTTAGACACTCGTCTAGACAATTTTAGTCGCCAATTGTGAAGTTAGCTTCCACGCGAGCTTTCCCACCTTGCAATTTGCTGGCGCTGCGTTTGCAGACACTTCTCAGTGTTCTTTAATTTGGTTTTGTCCGTTTCGGGGAGATGAAAATGAAGCTACGTTCAGTGTCGCGTTGGTTGTCCTTTGCTTTTTTGGTCGTCATTCTTCAAGCGTGTGCGCAAAAACCCAGTAGTCCCAGTGCAAACGCAAATACGACAAACGGAAACAGCCAGATAGAGACGGTAAGTTCCACGCAGGCCGCTCTTAGTTGTTCGGCCTCCGTCCCCAATGGAACCACGGTCACTGCTGGAATTCCAGTCAACGTAGCTATTGTAGCGTCCGGCGGTTTGGCTCCGTACGAATTTCCGGGAGACTCCTCCTCAAGCTTTACTTCTTCGACCACCTTCGCTCGCAGTTATAGCAACTCGACTTCCAATAGCATCGTGATTGACGATCAAATTACGATCGAAGACAGCTATGGAACACAGACGACTTGTACTTTTAGTGTCACCGTTCAGCCCGAAAGCGCTCCTCCTTCGAATTTGTCCTGCACGATGGCAGCTTCCACTTCAACGGTAGGAATTAACACGCCTGTTGAATTCTTAGTGGTTGCCGCGGGAGGTACCGGATCTCGAACTTTTGGAACCTTTAATCCAGGGAACAACGGAACCATCACGGTTCCTTTCAATCCGAGCACGGGCACGGTTCAAGCCAGTTACTCGGCGAGCGGTCAAAGTACAGCTTCGATTCAAGTCTCTGACAGTGCCGGAAATACGGCGTCCTGTTCTTCGTCTATCAGCGTAAACCCGAGTCCTTCCCTTTCGGTTAGCGTGAGTCCTTCTTCGACCCAGCCGTCGGGATCGATCTTTACCTTAACAGCGAGCCCGGCAAATTTTATCAACCCTCCCACAAGTTATACTTTCACGCCTTCCGCATCGGGAGTTACCGTCAATCAGTCTTCAAGCTCTTCGCCGACAGCCCAGGTGAGTAGTACCACGCAAACCAGTTTCCAAGTGACCGTCGTTGCTACGAATGGAGTTGAATCGGCGAGCAGTACTGTCACGCTAACTTACACTTCGAGTGGCCAACTCAATTGTTCTTTGAGCTATCCTTCGGGAACTTACTATCCGAATAACGTGGTGACCTTTACTATCTCGGCCAACACCGGAGAGAATCTAGTGATCACCTCGGTCCAGGCTCAGGATGGTTCGGGATACTACGCGGGTTCCAATATCTACACGCAATTTTCAAGTGCGGGAACCAAGCAGGTATCGGTTTATGCGAGATCCGCATCGACGGGGAGACTGTGTAATAGCGGTGCCGCGGCCCAGACTTCCATTGTAATTTCGACCCCGTCGAATCCGCTCTCTTGTACGGCCTCTACAAATCGTAACCCCACCTATATCGGCCAGACGACTCGCGCCACCGTCACTCCCTCGGGAAACAGCGGTGCCGCCAGAATGACGACGATCGGAATCAGCCCCAGTTGGGCGGTTGGGTTCTATTCGATCTACGCAAACGGAGTGCAGGCCGATCTTACTATCCTAACTCCAGGCAACTTTACGATTACTTATAATATTAGGGATGCCGCCGGGAATACGGCCTCGTGTACTTCATCGCAGACGGTCTACTAGAGGGGGATTGCCTACTTGGAAGCGATGGTGTGACACTCAAGCTCGTGATCGAGCTGGTTCCATACGGCATGCTGATCCGTCTTACAACATTGGATGTCTTCACCAATGTCTGCGAAGGCACAGCTATCGCCTGATTGCGATTTCACGCATTGCACTTCGTGATAAATAGGATTCCACACCGCTTGCTCGTCACCCGCGCAACAGGTCGACTCATTAAGCAGTTGGTCCCATTCGCAACGATTGGCATGGGCCGAAGCGGCTAGTAAAAGCCCAAGAACAAAGTATCGTTTCATAGAAAGCAATCGTAGGAACCACCGCCCGCTGGGTCAACACGCGCCGCTGCAATCCTGCCTACCGTCCCCCCTTAGAGGGTAACTCTTGCGGAATCTATCGAATAATGCCACTTAGGGATCGGTTACCTTGAAGGTAACGGATACTTTAAGGAGGTCCGGTATGCGTAGTTTGGGATTACTTTTGGCAGGCTTGCTCTCGGTAGGTTCGTGGGCAGAGGTAAAAGACCTTCCCCAAAAAGGGGTGTGGATGGGTCCTTGCGCTACCGCCGGAAGTGCCAAGACCATGTTCGTTGCCGCCCTCTTTAATTTTGATAGCGACCCCTTTGATGTCTTGGCCCTTAGGGAAAAACCCATTTCGCGAAATAGCTTTCTGGCCTCGCTTCAGCAAGACAGTGATTCTTTCAGTGGGCGTTCCAAGGACATTGCGATCTACGACGACGTTCAAAGAGCCTGGACAAAAACGATACGCTGGGAAAGCGATCAAAGAGAGTTAAAGGCGAAATTATCTGAAATAGGCGAAGGCTATCCGGGATATCGTCTCGATATCTCTTTAAAGAGTACGAAGCCACCTAGGGATACGATCTCATCCAAAGTCTGTTTCTTGTATTTTCCACTGCGTGAAGCCCGAGCGACGCCCTATTTCGTGGATCGCTCGGCGCAGAATTGGGACGCCATCAACCAATTCCGAGAAATCCCTCCACCCAAGTGATACTGGGATAACAGTCACCGTTTGAACAAAACCTAGTTCCCCTCTACCATTGGCGTTTCACCTCGTTCATTTCGCAAATTCAGTCAGGGGGATTGCTCATGAAGCCTTTAATCATCCTATTCATAGTCATGTTCTGGGCTCTGGGAACTCGCTTACTCTATGCGGAATCGGAGTCAGGGCCCAAGGAGCGGCCCCCGGGTTACCGTTAAACCGGAGCGCCGCTCCTTTGTCCTATTTCCGATTAAATCCCGTCCAACTGCCTACGGGCATCGGTGCATTTGTCTTTGAACTCTGACATTCGAACGATCTCCATCGTTCCCGTCGTTTGCTTACAAACCGCGGTATCCCCGTAGCGATCGACGATGGTGTCACAGTCATTGACGATACCTGAGAAAAGGACTTTTAGCTTTTGCGGATTGGGGGGATTCTCGCTTGCTAGTTCGGCGATCGTACCTGCCATAGCCGCCGCCTTCAGGGCAAAATTGGTCATATCCACCATCAGATCGTTCGTGCAATTTCCACTAGCGTCAACCGCGTCTCGCTTTTCTCCGGGCTTGGGTTCCGGCCCGATGCGTTTTGGGGCATTGGCCGTGATCTTCGCTGTTGCCATGGCCATGGCTTGTTTCATTGTCTTGCCTAACTCACTCTGGGTGAGATTTTTCAGCTCCTCAGTACTACTGGCGGGCGTAATGGCTATCTTGTTAGCCAGTTCGCCAAACAATTGGTCGGCCTTTTCCCCCATATCCGGGGGTAAGTCTTGGTCCTTAAATTGTTGCTTCAGTTTGGTCCGTTGTGAATTGATCTCTTGAACCAGCGCTTGACGCATCCAAGCCACTTCGCGGGAATCGTTTAAAGCAGGCTGGGAGCTGCCCATTCCCGACCCGCCACCGGAGAAGCCATCGCCTCCTCCATTTCCGGCATCGTGCTTATCATCACTGCACGCAGTAACCACCACTACCAACAACAGAACCAAACAGTACTTCATCACTTACCTCCATAAATGTTGCAGGCGCATATACCGATTTGGTCCCTCAAAACAAGATGAGTTTCGATCCATACGCAATAAGATAGATTGTCTCAAAAACGCGACAGGGACCATCGACGAAAAGCCAATGGATCCTTTCCTTTATCGGGGGGTGTCTGCACACTCCAAAAAATAGGGCTGGCTTCGCCCTCTCAAATAGGTTTAGGTAAATCTATTGGGGGTAAGCATGGGAGCTTTTTCGGGAGAGAACCAGTCATTCAAAGTCTTCTTTTTTGTCGGTCTTACTCTAATCGCTCAGAGCAGTTACGCTAAAGACCCTAACTGTGCCGGAATCGTTCGAGATGTCTTCGCCTTAGGCGGAGAGATTCCCGTCCCTCAGGTAGAAGCTATCAGCGAAGAGCGCGAAGCGGAGTTATCTCCCTATTCCCCAGGTTACTCCGTTCACGATCAGCTAAACGTCGAAGGCAATTTCGGGTTTGTTGCCGTTCGCGAGGAAAGGGTCGTGGGCTATGTCGTTGTGGAACGCCGAACTCATTTCATTAATATTCTAAGGATTGCAGTCTCCAAGAATTTCGAAAGACAAGGGGTCGGGCGTGACCTCGTCAATAGAGTCGTCGCCAAAGCCAAAACGATTCCCGGTGTCGAAGACGTCCGTGTGATGGTGGCAAGTAACGATCTTTTTTCGCAAACTTTCTTCTCGCATGTGGGGCTTAGCGAGTCCGAAGTCATTCCCCATCGCTTTGTGGAAAACACGGTAAGTGGCGTCCTATTCAAAACTCCCATTGGGGTTCAACCAGTGCAAGGCCCACAGGCCCAGCCCCAAGCCGCGCCACAAATCGCTCGCAAAAAGGTGGCCATTGCCGTGGAGGTATTAGAAGCCACCCCCGAATATTTGCATCAAATCGACCCCACGTTAGAAAACGCCGACTAATTTTATCAACGAGAGTCAAAGCATCCGCTCAAATCGAAGTGCTGGACCTTGCTAAAACTTTTGGTATGGTGCAGCAATTCGATTTATTTGGCCGGTTACTTTGGCTGAATTTATCTAGTTCACTTAAGAAGGATGCCATGCGAACGAACTCGTTAGCCTTTGCTGTTTTTGCGGCTCTATCTATTTCTATGCACTCACTAGCGCTCGTCGAACCGAACAACCTCGTTGAGTTAGGTGACTCAAATGATCTCAGAGATCGCGCTAATTCTGATGAAACCGTAATTCAATACCGCATTGAATTACGAGGCCCCATGGTTCCTTACCGTCCCGGGAAAGAGGTCGCACAAATGTTTGAAGCGGGTGCCGCGTGGAAGAAGCAATTTCCCGAGGGATGGGAAGGCCAGCATGAAACGAAGGTCCGAGAGAGACTGGAAGGAGCCGTTTCTCAGCTTAGAGGAGTTACCGTCGCAAAAGTAGCGGTCAGCCCACCCACGGTGGATAAGGTAGAGATCGCGCGCTTCCCGCACGGTGGCATTGGCCCCACTCCTTCTAAGAGCTACCCAACAACACGACAACTCGACGAAGACCCGAGATCGGGGCCCATCTACGGCTACTACGCCGTCGCTCATGCCGAGGTCAAAGCTAGGTTAGTCTTGGACGAAACCCAAAACCTAAAGCTCGTGAGGGTTGCTTTCGATATGCCTATCGAAGGAAATTCCAGAGACTATTATTTCGATACCGATCGCGCGGTAAAAGCGAACAACGAAGCGCTCTCTAGCTATACGGCGGCGGTGGTCCCCTGGTGGGATGTCGTCAAAGAGAGAGTAAAGCACGTCCCCGGATACTTCTTTGTCTATGCGCAAGATCCTTGGCATCTGCCTTGCGCTGACGAGGACAACCACTGGGTAGCCGAGTTTCAACGATGGGGCTACTACCATAAGAGGCTCTTTGGATCTGAAGTTTACGGAAATCCCCACTACTCGACCCAATGGCGCGGATGGAAAGTGGAATTTCAAGATGAGGAGCCCTCGGTTTGGCTGATTGCCAAACGTTCCCCCGCTGCGGCTAAGAAAAAAGACCCCGGTGCATTAGCAGATAATGAACTAAGAATCGACATGGTCGTTCAGGGCGATATCTATGGTTTTGCCAATCTTACGGCGGCTGAATATGCCAAAGAGGCCACTTATAAGAACATTGCTCTCGATAACTTCAATGCCAAACACCAAAACAAATGGGAGGACGATGTTAGAAACGATCTTACGCGTGAGATAGCAAATCAACTCCCAGTCTCCGATGTTGTCATCGAACGAGACTATGAATCGGTCCCCACCCTTCGTTTTGATGCTGAGGGAATAGAACGCGGGGAGTTCCCCCCGCTAGTTCATCCCATCGCCTATCAGGTTGACCTGCCTCTCTCCGTTACCGTTACCCTTACGACGACTGGAAAGGTCACACGCTATACGGACATCCCCCTTATTCAACCTGACACTGCTGTCAGTAGTGACGCCGCAACGCTACTCAACGAACTTAGGGCACTGCGAAAGGATTTTACCGAACGCTGCAAAGCATGGCGTCTTGCCGAACGGAAGCGTTGGACCAACCACGATGCGTATGAGTTCGTCTACGCTCAAGGATGCGAGCAGGCCCCCCACTTAAAGTTCATGCTCAAAACCTGGCCATGGAAACCGCCCTACGTAGATCGAGGAGGAGTCCTGATGCCCTGGACGGCCGCCGCACATGAGATAGCGAATGAACGTGCCGCCCAGTGGACACGACCCGCCGATGGACTGATTCGGCAATGGTACGCTCACTATGAAAACCGTGATGCTCATGTCTGGTTATTAGAAAAGACAAAGACCCAGTAGAAGATGGCTCATCTATGAAGATCCGCTTATTGCTAGTCTTACTCACGATGCTTCTAATTTCCGTGATTATTCTGTCTAAGACAATAGAAGCTAACCCCATTACCGGGTGTGCCTTAACCGCGACGAAGGCGGGTGATTTTTTTCCCTTTGTCCCGGGACGTAAGGTCACAGTACACAGCACGACTAAGGTAGTTAGCCCCACGGGCGAGTCTTTATTAGAGCAAGGCCCGGTCGAAACTTACGTTTTTGTGGATGTCGCAACTGTGATGATGAAGGGCAAGCTTTGCCGACGTCGCGACAAGATCGACTTGCCAGGCACGCTATCGGCTCCCAGCTTTACTTATAAGAGCGCAGGAAACACTTTGGTCTGGTCTAACTCTCATAATGATTGGATTTCATTTGCGGAGCATCCCCTTCCCAGCCATGGTCTTGAATGGACATCGGTCGCCAGGCTCTCAGACCTTCTGCCCGTCTTTGCCAGGGAGAGTAACCCGCAGGGCATTAGCCACCACCGTTGGGAAAAAGCCGGACAGATTTTGGTTCCCGAAACGGGTGCCGTTTATAACGACTGCTTTAACGAGATTTTTGAAGGCCAGTACGGGGACACCAGCGGAATCAATACCTATTCGCCTGGAGTCGGACTCATACACACTTTTTCGCGTCATCCTACTCACACTTCATGGGGATCTGATGCAATCCAAGTAGGTGAAGCTTGGACGATCAAAGTAGAACTCCCTTAAAAACAAAAAAAAAAGGCCCAGATTCTAACAGAACCTGGGGCCCTTTCTTAAATCTAGCGAACGTCGACTACTTATTTAGTGATCGTAAAATCGATCTCATAATTAGTAGTAACTCCGGCATAAACCACTTGAACCGGGATAGCATAAGTGCCGGCGGCTCCAGCCGGAACAACACCACTCAATACGAGATCCTGGCCCACCGCAATCCACGTCGGCAGATTTGAAAAGTAATAAAGGCCGGGCGCTTGGATCAAGTTGTAGGCGTTGATGGATAGAGCGTCGCCTTCCTTGAAGGTCATCCCAGTGGCCGAAGGATCGTTGACCGTGACCTGTACGGTAATGGTAGTTAAGGTTCCCGCCGCATTGGTGATCTTTACCGTGAACTTATGATCGCCCACATCCGACTGTGCGGGAATACCGAAAATCGTTCCGCTCGCTAGCCCTTGTAGGAACGAAGGAAGTCCTACATAGGCGAAGCTCACGCCGGTGGTCTCCAGCGTCTGAAGATCGACCTTAAAAGCATCTTCAACATTCGTTTGCCACTGGTACTTAACTTGAGTCGGAGCATCCACGACGGAGACTACAATATTAAAATCCTTTTCGCCGGAGTCGTTGTTGACCGTGATAAAAAGTTGGTTATCACCCATGTTAGCGGACGTCGGAGTTCCGAATAGAATCCCATTAGCGTTGATCGATAGCCAAGTTGGCAATTCCAAAGCGGCATAGGTTCCGGTCGTCTGAGTTACCGTAGTAAGATCGACGGCGAAAGCTTCGGCCACCACGGCTTCCAATCGGATAGCGTCGTGTTTAGAAGGAGTCTGTTGCATTGCCGCTAACGGCAAGCAAAGGACAAAGGCTGACAAAATAGACAAAATACTGGCTTTCATGTTTTTACCCCCATGATGTTCGCAATTAAGACTTCTTAGAGAACTGGATTATTGGAAAGATTGAACCGATGAGCAAGGGCTCCGCGTTAAGGATTTTGTGAACCGTTAACGTGAGCCTGCGTTGGCTTTGGCACCAAAGGGGATATTCATTCCTAACCGCGCATTTGCTCGTTTCTTTATCCGAGTTCCACAAGCAAGAGAGGAATCAAAGGAATCGTCGGTTTCATCTTGAGCCGGTGTGCTATCGTCGACGGGCTCTCTCTCCAACCGATCAGAAAATTTCTGAGCTAACACTCGAACTCTTTTGTTATCGCTAGCCAGAAGTCTAGGCATTGCCATTTTCAAAACATTTCTATTCCTAGGAAGGGGAACGGATTCGAGGAGGGAGTCCATGTAGTTAACATATTCTCTGCGAGCTTGCGCGACGCTCCCGATCGCCAAGATAAAATAGCTAGGAACATAATTCGCTTTTTGTACGATGAGATCCGCCACGAATCTGCGGACCTTAGCCTGGGAATGCTCTGCATGGACGACAAACTGCCGTAATTCGTCTTCCTCAAGGTTCTTTACTCGAGTCTTATGAAGATAGGACTCAACGTAAGTGAGAGTGTCTGGGATATAAAGCAAGGATACCAGACGTGGGAAATATCTGGCTGAGTCCTGCTTCATAAGCACTAGTGTCGCCATCGAGCGGACTTTACTTTCCGGATCGTTATCCGAAAGATTCGTTACCTTGTTAAGCAAGTCATCACTCGATTTCGTTTCTGGCTCCGGTGAAGGAACGTTGCGCGGAAACATCTTTGTCGATAGAAAGACACAGGTAGTAAATCGTACCCTGGTTCTCGTGTCATTTAGTCCCCTCATGATCTGATCGTGTAACTCCCCCTCCTGCAACTGGCTGGATTGGACGTGGTAGTTACTCAGCTTCTCTTCGGCCAAGGGATAGACTAGATCATCATCGGAGAAAAGGGATTCAAAAGCGGCCTCTGGTGTCTTAGGTCCCGCTCCGATTGCCGGCAGAGAGAGCCCCAAAAGTAGAACAACGCAAACGCTTATTGGGGTTGGAAAGTTCATGCGAGTTTGGGCTTATACCAAATTCCTGGTTTCGAATCTACGGATTACTGGGCGTATACTTGCAAGCAATTGATATCGCGGACGTCCTTCGAAAGGCTTACCAATCCCTCTAGCGGAATTATTGAGTGCCACATTTAATACGTAACGGCAGAATCCAGCCCACCCAAGGCTAGCCGCGCGCCGTTGGGGGGCAAAACTAGACAACAAGCAAAAAATGCCATTGTGTTTTTCGCTGCGCGTTATATTGTGGAACCAGAGTATTCGAATTCGACCTAGCGAAAGCGACCAAGCGTAGCGTGCGGGCGGGGGATATAAAAACCGCAACGGCAGGGGAAAGGTGGGGTTCACATGACCGGTTCCGAACTGAGGAAACTATCCGGCATCCTTGACATCGGCATGATCGACATCGGGTTATCCGAAGGGCTTTCTGAAATAGCCTTCGCAGTCATCTTGGCAGCGGGGCTAGTGCTTTTGTGGCAAGTGAGAATTCACTTTCCCCTCTTCTTCCGACTCCATCCAGCTCATTCTTCTTTTCGTCATCACGGGGGTTTCTATGTCCTGGGGGGAACGAGTCTTCTATTGGCGCTGGCGGGATTATTCCGCCCGTTGCTGCCCCAGCGCGCGCTTCTATCTGCCCTTTCTCCCTCTACCATAGATGAATCGGAAGCCCGACTCGCCGCCATCGCAAGACAATCCGAGGATATTATTTTCAGTGTCGATCTCTCAGGTAAGGTTCTTACCTGGAACCACGGAGCGGAAAAGACTTTTGGATATAGCGCGGATGAGATCATTGGACACACCACATTGCGACTCTCTCCCCCGGAAACTCATGATGCGGTTCGCCGGGTTTACGAGCAACTTAAAGAGGGAAAACCCCTGCTAAACTATCAGGCCTGGAAACTTAAAAAAGGCGGCGAGAGAGTTCTGATTGCTTTTACGCTCTCACCCGTTTCCGATCGCAACGGCAATCGCTCCTACTATTCCGTCATCGGACGCGACGTCACCGATCTTCACTATAGGCAACTCGAAGCTCAGGCTCAGGCCCTAAGTCTCTCACGGTCCAACCAAGACCTGGAACAATTCGCGTATGTGGCTTCTCACGATCTGCAGGAACCCCTTCGCATGATTACAAGCTATTTAACCCTGGTACACCAACGCTATCAGCACCAACTTGATAAAGATGCCGAAGAATTTATCAACTATGCGGTCGGCGGAGCAAAGCGGATGAAGAGTCTCATCGAAGGCCTTCTTAGTTACAGCCGTATCGGCTGTTCGTCGATGAGTTTCGGAAAAGTAGAGACGGCGGCCGTGGTAAAAGAGGTTCTCTTGCAGCTCAAAGACAGCATCGAAGCGGCCGAGGCGTCTATCGAGTTGCAGGGGCTTCCTCACGTGAATGGAGATTCGACTCAGATCTTTCAGCTGTTTCAAAATCTGATTGCAAATAGTCTCAAGTTTGCTTCTGGCCCAAAACCAGAGATTCGCGTCTGTGGTGAACAGAAACAACACGAGTGGTTGTTTTCGGTTTCTGATAACGGAATAGGAATTAATCCCAACCAAAAAGATCGCATCTTCTTAATGTTCCAGCGCCTCCACACCCAGGAGCAATATCCGGGATCGGGAATTGGGCTTGCCGTCTGCAAAAAGATCGTCGAACGCCACGGCGGCCGAATCTGGGTGACTTCCACGGAGGGACGCGGAAGCACCTTCTGGTTCACTCTGGGCAGAGAGCCCTTTTCCGTCTAGCGCGCCGCTCGTTTTATTGTTTTATTACCTCCCCTGCTTCTAGCCAGCCGGTTAGAATTGAACCAGGAGGATTTCCTATGAACGATCTCTTCACGAAAAGACTTAAAGCCGCAACCCTTGCGGGATGGTGGGTGTTTTTGCTAGCTTGGGTATTGGTTCTCCTTCAGTGGTTAATTTATCTCCCTATGATGAAGGCGAAGCCAGGATGGTTTCTAGCCGTATGGGGTGAGGGCGCTACGTGGCCTCAGATTCAAGACATCTGGCTACGCACTATCATCGATTTTAAATTACTGGTGTGGATGCTAGCTCTACTTCTCGTCTGGCTCTCCCTTTGGTCGAGACAACTCAAGAAAATTAGCTGACGATTGAGGAACGCAAACAGCCTTAGTAGTTTACGGTGGTCGACATCGGCGAACCGCTATTGCAACTCACTCCACCCACGGTGGCTAGGACATTCACCACTTCGGTACTGCCTGGCGGACACCAGAGCAGAAATCCGTCGGTTTTCGAGAAGTAATCGCATGTCTGTGTAGTTCCGATCTGAGTTACCGAAATAAAGCCATAAGTACTGGACGAGACGGTAAAGGGAATCACGCTATACCCCATGTAAGTGTATTGCGCTCCCACTGAAAGCGAGCAGCTTATCCCATTGCTAGAACCGCCACCCGACGAGCTCGTGAAAGTAAGGGTGATGACGCCGGTCGATACTAAATTACCTGACGAATATTCGTTAACGTTAATAGTGACCGTTCCCTGCTCAGAGCTGCTGACGATGGTTTCATTGGTTCCCACTGGGGACAGACTGATTCCAGACGTGAGTGAACTCGACCAAGTAAAATCAAATACTGGGTTCGTGTATCCCGCCGTGTCCTGAGCCAAAACGGTTATCGAGGATCCCACGGTAGTCGTTGTCGAAGGAGAAGCGCTTACGGCCACCGCTGAGGAGGAGCCCGAGGCATTAGACAGGAAGGTCAGGTTGATCGAGGTCGTCTCGGTTACGGTTGAACCCGAGGATTCGGTGAGCACCACAGTCACTGGGGTAGCGACAGTGCTAGTCACTTGAGCCTCGGTATTCGAAATCGTAGTCAGCGTCACTCCGGTGATGGATGCGGCTAACGTGAAAGTAAATGTAGGAGACGTATTTCCGTCGGTTGCTACGGCTACTAGCGTAATGGTATTGCCTTCGATAACAGAAGCACTGGGAGATGGCGTGATGGAAGGAAGACTCGTCACGGGCGAGGGGACCACAATCACACATGAAGTTGCCGTGGAAGTACTCGTATCAGTCACCGAAACCGCGGACGTTCCATTGGTAATCGAAATAGTGCTCGAGGACTGATAATCTGAGGTGGAACTGGTCACGGCCGTTTGCCCCGGAAGCGTAATCGAATACGGGCCAGTACCGTTTGAAATATCCACGACGATATTATTTACCGTATCGGTACTACCTGCGGTGTCAGCTCCCGACACCAAAGCCGCGGAACTCACACAGCTTAGCGATCCCGAACCGGACTGAGTCGAATTATTGTTGTTATTGCTACAAGCTTGAAGAAGCGAAAAGGCCAAAATACTTGTTACCACCCAGTTACGAGCCACAAATTTAAAAATCAGTTTAGCCTTAGCGGTATTCATTTTCTCTCCAACAGCAGCAAACGCACAAATCCCACAGAGCACTTGTAATGCAAGGCCATGCCACGCAGCCGGAGGCATGCCGATGTGACTTGAAGTTAAACGCTCCTTGAGGCGATTACTCTTTCCCGAGCTAGGTCACGGGGTTGTCGATGCATAAACGTTGGATAGCAGGAAAGGACGATTTGCGGAGAAAATGGGGAGAAGACTAGGGGAATACTCTAGCTGACGTAGTTTAAGCGTAACCCTAGTCGTTAAAACGCCCAATAAGGGCCGCCATTAGTAATTCCCGCATTGTACGTTGCGGTAGTTCCGGCAATTCCCACAAAGATAGTTCGACCATAAAAGAACGGCAGCCCCCAATCGAATCCCGCGGGGTTTCCGATGTCGCCCGCGATATCATTAAAAGCGCTGAAGTTCGTATTAAAAAGACTATCCGCGTTTTGCACATAAAAGGTGATGGGAATGCTCGGAGTCCCCACCCCACTATTGTTATAGCTTTCGATCGTGGCCGTTTGGGCGACTAAGCCCGTCGGGCAGAGAAATCCCGACCCATCCGAGCAGTCCGGGAGGCTTGAGTCCGTGGGAATAAACAACGCATTGGAGCCACTGTCTAGGTAGGAAGGATTCTGGTTTCCGGCGATTCCATAGATCGTGCCCCCTCCACTATTGAACTCAGTTAAAAAGTCCGACCCTTGAGAATCCGTTTGCCCATTCGGATCGGCGTAATAAACGACAACGCCGGACCCCGGTGGGTTAGAAGCTGTGGTACCAATTCCTATGGTCATGAAACTCGAGGGATACGAAACGGCTGAAGCTCCCCCGGCATCTATCGAAGGTAAGGTAAGAGAAATTCCATTATTAAATCCTGAGGTCAGAGCCGCGATAGGATTCTCGACTTGAGAGGTCGGTGGGATCGCAACCGCCGTGTAGCCGCTATTATAGGCATTAAAGCAACCGTTGGTGGAGTCACACGCAAAATATTGCCCGTAATTCGTCGCAGGATCCGTGGAATTACAATCGGTGCCGCAGTCTCGAGGAAAAACTCCGACTCCCAAAATTCCGTTAAAATCGGCCTGATCCGAACATGGGTTCGTATTGGGACCCAGGGAAGCGCAGACACTTGGAATTTGTGAGAAATTGTAATCAATGACCTGAATCGGAATATTCGTAGCGGTTTGGTTTCCTAATTTGAGATCGGCTAACTGTACCGCTCCCCAATCGGAGCCCGTCCCAAACTCGGCACACTCCCCTACCATTTCCGTCTGGCCTAAAATGGTTACCGTTTCCTGGGTGAGCGTTACATTGCTCGCCAAAGTTTGAGTGAAAAGACGCAATCCGAAACTTCCGGTATCCACAAGAATGTTGCTAATCGTCTGACACTGCGACGAGGAAGTATGGTTCGGATTACAAATCGTAATCGATACCAAAGGCTCATTGGGATATCCGACACTGCCCGTAGTAGAACTATCGGCGATATAAACGGGAATCTGGTTATTGGAGCTAGTCGTGACTAAAGATGCGGATGCTCCTTGAGTAGCGTTGCTGCAATAGGGAGCCGCAGGACCGTTGTCATCGCCACTCGAACAAGCATTAAGCAAAAGACAAAATATAACAAACCACAGCCCACCGATGACGGGAGCCACTCTGATTCTATTTAAGCTCATTCTTTTCTACTCCCCCAGGAATCCGACTGGATAACCAAACGCGGCCGTGGACCGATCCCATGGCCCCACCCATTTCCAAATGCAGGTCCCCCACTTCGGCCATTCCAAAACGTCGATGATTTTTGCGAAGCTTTTTGAGGGCTGCTTGGAACTCTGAAAAGTGGGAGCCCATGACAATCGATAGATCCGGATGAACCTTCCCTTGCCAAGCGATGGCGAAAATCTTCCCGTCCGTTCCTAGAAACTCGTGCAAACGGAGCCCTTTCTTGGACAATTCGTGAACCGAGTATTGGGCGCTATGTGTCGTTAACACCTTTGAACTTTTCGCATCCAAATCCCCGTTGATCGAAGAAGCGTCACCTCCTAATGAGGCGTAGGCTATCGGACTAACAATAAGCGTTATTAGAAAAAAATTAAGATACTTAATCATTACTGAATTTTAACGGGCATCCGCTTTTTTCAAAATGAATTTTTAATTTCTTGTTGTTACAGGCGCGATAAAAATGAATTCCTTCTCATTGCAACGCATTATTCGCAGCCGATTTTATCGAAGATAACTTTTGGCAGGAGAGTTTTTTGCAGAAGTGGAATGAAAGCCGATGAGAATAGTTGCCACTAATCCACATGCTGCGGCACTTGATAACCAGATGCCAGGGAAAGCTGGATTTGCGCTTCGGTGAATAAGGTAAGTACAAACTGCCGGCGTAAATCCCCCAAAGAAAGCGGTTGCCAAACTATAAGCCAGGGAGAAACCTGTTGTCCTAACTTCTACCGGCATAATCTCAGTCAAGTAGACGACCATGGCGCCGTTATAACTTGCGTAGAGAAATGATAACCACAATTCAACGCCAAGGAGTTTTACAAAAGAAGGATCCTTTACGAGCCAAGACAGCGAAGGATAGGCCGTGAGTATCGCGAGCGAGGTAAAAGCAAAAAGCAACGGCCGTCTTCCCATCCGATCCGATAACGACCCCATCACAGGGAGCCAAAACAAATTGGACAGTCCGACTCCCAGGGTAACCCATAAAGAATCTCTACTGCTCAAGTGAAGCACACTACTTCCGAAAGTAGGTGTATAAGCGGTTATCATGTAGAAAGAGACTGTGGTCATCGTGACCAAAAGCATTCCCAAGACAATGATTCGCCAATTCATCACAAGAGAGAGCACTATCTCTTCTATTTTCGGATGGTGACGACGAGCCATAAACTCGTCCGTCTCCTGAAGAGAGCTGCGAATAAGAAAAAGAAACGGAATGATGACACAACCGATCATTAAAGGAATGCGCCATCCCCATGCATCCATTTGTGCAGGGGGGATCCAAGAGCTGAGCAGCACTCCCATGATAGCGACAAAAATGACGGCAACCTGTTGGCTCGCCGACTGCCAGCTGACATAAAATCCCTTATTTCCCGGGGTGGCGATTTCAGAAAGATAAACAGAGACTCCACCCAGTTCTACCCCTGCGGAAAACCCCTGAAACAACCTTCCTATCACCACTAGGATCGGAGCGAAGAGCCCTATCGTGGAATACCCGGGAACACATCCCAGCAGCAAGGTTCCTATCGACATGAATCCTAAGGTAACGATTAAACCTCGACGCCTGCCGACATGATCGATGTAAGCACCCAATACAATGGCACCGACGGGTCTCATTAAAAATCCCGCACCAAACGTCATCAACGACAACATCAGGGACGCAAATGCCGAACCACTCGGAAAAAAGGCGTGAGCGATCGCTTGAGCGTAGTAGCCGAACACCATGAAGTCGTACATCTCCAAAAAATTGCCGCTGGAGACTCGGACAATGGACCAAAATTGAGAACGAGATGTAAAATCACGACTGTTCATTTATTCAGGATAGAACTTCTATGGGAGAAAAGAAAGAGTGCGCTTCCTAGCATGATCCCAATTGTAGATCAACTTCTTGTTTCGCGTACACGTCGACTAAATTGTGACGTATTCCGATCGAATTTGTCGCAACTGCCTTTCGGTGCACCCTTTATCGCTAAAGCCTTCTCCTGTCGTCAGCACGAATACGCCGAGTTCCCTTCGAATACGAATATTTCTTTGACGCTACCGAGGAGAATACAGGAATTCAGACGGACCGAATTTCTAATGATCTCAGGACCCACACAATTCAAAAAGAGGCACGCTCTTTGCTCATTTAATACTTGACCTGAAAGGAGGACGCTTTGGGAAACCAGAAAGACCCCTTCGACGGTTCCAACAGAGAATCCCTGAATCGCTTTGGCTTGATCGGTTTCATAACGTTGTGGTGTGCGCTCGCTCTGATGGCTCACGGTGAAAAAATATTCGCCGCGGAGACTATGGAGCTGCGTCAGACTATGAGTGAAGACACCGCGACCGCCATCGCGACCGATATCACGGATTCCGATATCACCCTTGTCATCGCTGTTCCGGATGAAAAAGAGAAACAAGACTCGACGTTAGTGGCTCCCCCTAATTTGCCTTCACAAGGAACGAATGTTCTTTGTTTGGCTCACACCGATCCGGGCGCCCTAGCTTGCCATTTCATTGCGGAACAATTGGCGAAAGCGGATAGCGGCCCCAAGAAAGACCCCAAACTTAACTATCGTGTCTCCTACTCCTTAGTAAGAGGAGGCCTTAGCTTCGCTGCGGTTACCGCAACCGTTATGCTGGACAGCCACAGCTCATTTTGGCCGGCGGCCGTCCAAGGAAGTCTGGCCGGCGTATGGTCGGCGGGAATGCAATATTGGAATAAAGAGTTTTTGGCGTGGCTCGCATCTGACGGCTGGCTAAGTCTTGAGCCAGCGCAGCCTGGAAAAGGAAGGCCTTTTTTAAAGAAAGCGGTCAGTAGTACTGTTTACGCGGCCCTACTGCATTCGGGTCTAGCTAGTACGGGACTCGCCAAGGAATGGGTATCCCCTAAAGTAATTAAAAAAATTACCAAAGCCGTAGGCCTTAGTATTTTTACTCAGACCTATTGGCAAACACTCAACCATCGCTGGACCCGAGAAGCTATTGCCAGAAATCCTGGGAGAGAAGCTCTCTATCGAAAAAATTCCGCCAGAGGCTCATTGATCCAGTCGCTCATTAGTGTCGTAAACAATGCACTCAACATTAGTGATAGCCCCGCCGGAATTCTTCTTACCGGAGCCGTCGGAGGTTCCGGATTTGTCACCAATCAAGTGGATAAGAGAAAACCGGAAGCGCTTGCCTTAGTGCTACCCATAAGGAAAAAAGTTCCCAGTCAAAAACCAGGCTGCGACGGAGCTCTAGAAGATCTCGCAAATTAATTTCAAGAGATATTTTTTCTAAATCTCATTGACGTCCTTAGTCGACCTTGCGAGAAAACTGCCTGGGGGGTTACATGGGTTATTTTTTAAAGTTCTTTTTCGCCACAAGTCTATTCTGTTCTGTCTCGTTTGGTGCCAAACACAACATTTTCGGTCCGGATGCTCGCCAACAGGTGACTAGCAATGAGTATCCGTGGAGCACGGTTGGCTATCTTTCTAGCGGATGCACCGCCACACTAATCGACAAGAACCTAATTGTTACCGCGGCACACTGCGTCTACGACGATTCGGGACAGATTCAAGCCTTAACGTACTATCCCAATATGATAGGCAACCAGTCCAACACCAGCTCCTACGCCACCTATACGTGGACAGGAACGAGCGATCCCAAAAACGATCGCGCTCATGACTGGGCGATCGTGCAGCTCAACGACGATCTAGGAAGTTCTTACGGATCGATGGGAGTCAAAGAACAGGACGCAGACACCGTCACACTCGCGGGATATTCTTACGACTTCATGTCCGGTCAAACCGCGGGTGCTCACGTCAATTGCACCATTCAAGAACGCCTAACCGATTTTTGGCTCCACGACTGTGACGGTACCCGAGGATCTTCGGGAGGCCCCATGTTTGTCAGTGAAGGCAATAATGAAGCTTACATAGTTGCGTTGATGGTTGCCGAATATCGCGGCGATGGAGAAGATAGTTTGCAAGTCTCGGAGTATTCAAAAGAGTACGCCAACATTGCCATCCCATCGGAACGATTTTTGCCCACGCTAAATAAGATCTTAGGAAATTAATTGCTGACCATCAGGGGAGCGCTGTGAACAGACTGGGATTTGTCATTTTAGGATATTTAGTTTTCTTGGGTGCGACTTCATTCGCCAGCGGATTATGCTACGGAGGAGATCCCAGTGATCCCGCAGGCTGTGTAGCCGGCTACTACTCTTGCGACGACAATACGGACTGTATCATCCACGACTGTTCGGTCTGTATGGGTAGAGGCCATTTCGTGAACGGAAAACTAGTGCTCGAGCCTCTCGAATGTGGACCTTCCTCTTGCGTCTCTGGCGGAGACGACTCGGGTCCTGGCTGCAGTATCACATGCGAAAAAGGGCAATTTGCCTCGTGCCCCACGAGCACACTCTGCGACTGCTTGCCCTGCGGTCATTAGGGCCTAGAACGCGAGTCCGAGTCCGGTTAGAAAGAGCCAAGTATTAAGATTCGTCGTGGTCGCCGGCCCGTTGTCGATGTTGGCAAGGCCAGCGATGTAACGAACGTTGAAGTTCCATGTCAAATTTTGGGTGATGGCCATTTCCGTACCCGCACCCATGTGGATTCCCACATCAACGTTTCGGTATTGAGGATTAAGACCGGTGTTTTGTCCAGTCTGACTGAAGACCAAAGACTGGTTTACGGCGATAGCGATGCTGGGACCCGCAAAGACCGTGCCTTTGATGAAATCACTTCCAAACTTGCCCATCGCTAGCAGAGGCAATTCCACCACGTCATAGCGCAACGTCGTCGGAATTCCGGGAAAGGGGTTCGCGGCCGTAAGGTCTCCACCCTTTTGAATGTAGAGCAATTGAGGTTGAATCGAGAAAAAATGATTTAAAGGGAGATTGAAGAAAAGGCCACCCGCAACTCCCAAGCGAGAATTAGAGGGAGCGCTTATCGAAGTCCCAGGGATTCCTGTCGTAACTTCACCCGAGCTTAATCCAGCCAGAAATCCAAAATGCATCCGAGTGCTCTGGTCAGTGGTTGGCTCAGTGACAGGAGTCGCGTTGGTTTTAGTATCCGCCGTTACCGGGGTAGGATTAGCTTGCAGCACATTATTAGTGGTAGTGGTCGTCGTCGTCGGAGCGACCGGAACCGGAGCCGGAGCCAGGGTTGGAGCTGGGGCCGGTGGTGTCACCGCAGGAGTCACCGACGGCGTGGGATTCGATGGAGCAGGTGCCGGAGCGATCGCCGCATTCGAAGTTCCCGTTACTACCGTATTGTTCTGGGTATTATTAACCGTAGACTGGGCGGTAGCTTGAACCTTGGGTTGAGGGGCCAGCGCTTTTGAAACCGTCGCAGGCGCTTCGGTGGCATCGGCTTTAACCGCCGTATCCGTATCCGGACTTCCCGTAACCGACGTCTCAGCCTTGGCATTTAAGCAAATCGCCAAAACTAAACTACCCGCAATCCATTTCCAGCTCATTTTCATATATTCCGCCTATATCCTCTACGAACTCGACCGGAGCGCTAAAATTGCAATCAATATGCCGTGAGAATGCTAGGCTCGGACAAGCTCGATTGGATAGGGGGAGCCGGTATTTAGTAGTCGAGGGAGACGAATTTTGTCACCAGTGTCAGTGGGAGGAGCGACAAAATTTAGTTACCGTACCTCTGCTTGGGATCCAAAGGATAGATGGAAGGGTAGTAAAATGCCCGACGCCCTACAACCCCTGATAAATAGTCAACACAGGCGCTGGTGATCTTCTCGGGGGTTGGCTCTAGCTTTTTAAACAATAAATCCGAAACGTCGCCCTCTTGAGTAGCGGCGATAGTGAAAAATAACTGAGAGTTTCCCTGAGCAGCAAGTTGGGACTTGTCCTGAGAAAGTGGAGTAAATTGAAGATACTGCTTCACTTCGTCTTGGTCCTGATAATTTACGAACTGCATTTCAAAAGACTCTTCTTCGTTCTTTTTATTTTTCGGAAAGACCAATTCTATTTTATAAGAGCGATCCTTGTTTCGGCTAAGGGCTTTACAAGTTACCTCAAGTAATGTCTCGACTAGTTCGTCACGTTTCCCAAATACATCGACAATCTCTCCCCCTCCAAAGGCTAAAATGGGAAATGAAACTTTTATGTCCGTGTCCTCAACGGAAATCACATAAGACGCGGGGCCGACCATCGCGACTCGACCTCGGGGCAGCAATCCTCTTTGTACTTTCGTAAAGAAAGTAGAGGTCACCCTAAAGTTTGGAGTTTCACTGGTAAGCAAGGGAAGCTCCGTCCGATTCGATAAAGCTCACAAGCCCCATCGCCCGAAGATCGGAAAAGCTCCTTACTCCCGAAAGGACCGATAGGATCTGCCGTGCTCTTCTTCCATCCTGCCTTAACGTCTCGCGGCCTCCGGCCAACATCACCTTCTGCGGAGGAAGCAAACTATAGATCGCTTCATGAAGAATAAGCCCTACCTGATTCCATAGATCCATTGCCACCCAGCTCTTATTGAATAGGTAAATGAATCTCCCCACTCGATTAGCCAATAAAAGCACTTCGCCGTCGCTCAATTTATGAACGGGATGAGGAAGCCTCAAATTATTTAATTCAACGTCCGTAAAAATCCAATTATGCGCCTGAATAGATTCGTACAGACTCATCGCAAGAACCGAATTTAGAGCAAATATGACAGAGAGACGATCCGACAAATCGGCAACCATTTTATCTTGGCCTGGGAAGGTTTTTTGTAAGTTCTCATTAAAAAATGTCCTGGTGTTTTCGTTGAGGGTTAGTATTCTCTGAAGCTGTTTCAGGACTTCTTTCGAACCTGATTCGCAATGGTTCGGATTGATACTGAATGGAAACTTTGGCCCCTTTTCAATTCCTGCTTCCCACAAATCATAAAGATAGATCTTGTCTCCAAATTTAATCCCATGCCCCCCATTTCCCACTTCCCCGTAGGTCATCGAAGGAGCTTTCAGGCCAGAGGGATTTCCAGGCGAACCCCCAGAGGCACCTCCGTTGACACCCACCTTTTGGCAAGCAACTAACCCCAATAGCAAAATTCCATAGCAGCAGACGTTACGCATATAGCACCTTGGCCTGCTCCGTTAACGAAAACAGCTGAATCGACAAAGAGTAGACCTCCCTTTTATTCGTTCGAGCTTTGAACTTTTTCTCTATCCCTCTTCTAAATTCACGAAGTGCTTCTTTGATTTCCGCAATATCATCGGGATTGATCGCAAACGTTATGGAAGAAAAATCTCTTTGTTCGATGGCCTGGCTGTAAAGTGCGTCCGTAGCTTTCGTTAAGATTTGCGAGTGGAATTTCTTAATCGCTTTAGACGGGATTCCGCTTCGAGTGGCGGGAAACTTATTCGTTACTAGCCATTTGCCGTTTCTAACGCTAAGAAGACCAACGCCCTTGAGGCGCCTCACTACACTTTCCACTTCTACGCGTGTGATCCCCAGGCGCTCGGCAATCCAGGAAAGCCTCGGAACAAACGAATCGGTTTGGACTAGCTCCAACAACGCATAGTGATGCCAGTCCGAAATGATCTCAAACACCCTTTCTTCCAAGACTTGATAGTCCTTAGCGACACCTAGGCTTCCTAGCTTTTGCCTCGCGGTCTTACGCCTTGAAGCGCTCCTGGCGTGTGAAGCTTCGACTAACGTTACGAAATAACTTCCTTCGGCTTCCGACATTCCGATGGCCGAAGCCACTTGCATGGCTGATCTGGCGCTTAACCCCAACTTTCCCCGAAGCACATCACTCAAATGGGAGGGACGTAAATCCAAATCACGCGCAAAAGCCCGCAACGAATACAGGCGGTTGCGGGAGCAACGTGCCGCGAACTCGTCCCTAAGGACATCGCGATAATCGGTATTGAAGGAGTTCATAAAAGTGCCGCACCGTACCAGATCCGAATAGTCAGATCAAGACTGAATGAACACGGTGTTCGTTGAATAAGGAATTGCTTCACTCACTTTTTCTTCGCTAGCCTCTTAGTACAAGTTTCCGATCTGACGCCTACGACATAGCTTTCTAAAGTGCGAGGATGAACAAAGTTCATCACCATGGCGTTTAGGTTATCGACCGAGTCACTGTACTGACGTTGGTAAGCAATGACCTTCCCGTTATCCCGGTCCGTGACGGTAATTTCAAGGATTCTATAAGTGCTCTGTAACGCCAAAGACACCACATTGGTTGAACTTATTTCGACTTTAAATTCCTTCGCTTCAAGAGTGGTCGTCGATTTTGGGTCTTGGAAGATCTTGTGGTACTCCACCTTCCCTTCATTTTCTTTTTCAATAATGGCGGCTTCAAAACCCGGTAAAAGCTCCTTCGCTTGCACGACTTCTGTTTTTTCGGGGACCGGGTTTTGACAGACCACTTCTGAAGATATGCCGGGAACTCTAATACAAATGTGGGACGGGTTAAGGCGCGCCTGTGCCGAGAGGGAAACTATGGCGGCAACTAATAAAACGATTCGCTGGGAATTTAGATTAAACATACGACTACACTCCTGGGTCAATATTGGGATCTCAACGAACGCCTTGTTCGTTTTGAGTAAGGCCGGTGTACCCTTTTTGGCGAAGGGGGCTCAAGAGGGGACGGACGTCATTGTTCGGTGGTGTTCGTTGAAAGCCCTTGATGAAATTTGGGTAACATGCCATAAGCCCTGAATGTTGCGAAAATTTTCTCTTGTCGGGCTGACCTTAACCCTAACTCTGGGTTTTGCGCTTCAAGCAGATCCTTTTTTGATTTTGCGCGATCGTCCCGTACGACTTCAAGGCGATGGCCTTTTCCGGTGGGCGGATGCTATCGGTAAGATCTATAAGCCCAAAATAGACGCCTTCCATTTCAAAGGGTGGGAAGACTATACCGAATGCGCTGAGGTGGTGGGGCTTCCCAGTGTCTATCTCTGTCTCTCCTATGAACTGGCTGTCATGAACCGTATGTTCACAAGACTCTCTGCTTTTAGCGAAGGGCAGTACCGGGATAAGCCGGGCAGAGAACCACTTCGAGAAATGGAGCACCGTTATACGATCGCCTCCGTTAAGAGAACAGCGGGGCACGATATCAGAGGAAAAGCGGCGATCGATTTCTTTAAAGTCGGCCGACGAGACAAATCCTTGAACGAATGGGAGCGGCGCTTTGAACGACAGGCCCTGCGAACTATCGTTGAGAAATACGGGGATCGTTTCGTTCTACTTGCAGCATCCATCGACAGTCCAGGATCCTTGGTAAGTACTGTCGGCCACGAAATCTTGCACGCCCAGTTTTTCACGGATGAAGTCTTTCGAGGGACTACGATCGAATATTACCAAAGCCTTCACGCTTCCAGGCGAAAAGCCATGGTCAAAGTCTTAGCGAAGTTAGGATACGCGGCTGATGATGCCGAACTCATGGCCAACGAAATGATGGCCTATCTGCTTAATCCGGATGCGGGAGCTGCTGCCGCTTACTTTAGGAAGTGGGTTCCCGAATGCAGCGACCAACTGCTCGAAAATCTAGCTTACGCAGGCTCACCGGCCATACAATTGCCCTCTAGAGATCCTAGACTGCCTGTTCTTGGAGCCAAGGGCTTTCCACTCCCTCAGCGCCGCCCGCTTCCTCATAAGAAGAACTAACTGAAATGAGGTGGGATTTTGGCTTTGAGTCATGCTGCTATCCTTTCGGTTTTTGGTTGGAGAGCTTGATAGAATCTGGCCATTTTCTTTTCTAGGGATACCTGAAGGTCAAAGGGATTGAGGGACAGGAAGAGAGCCTTAAGGCGATCTTTGGTTGCTGGGTTGAAGTCCGGTAAGTCTAGAAGGGCTTGATAGGGCGTCCTGGGTTTTGTGTAGGTGCGTTTGTACTTAGCTCCGATTCGAATCTTGGATTTTAGTTTGACCTGAGGGATGAAGAAATTCTGCAAGAGGCATTGTTCGGTTCGGTAGATGTCGTTCATAAGATCAACGAATTCCTTTGCATCGATTCGTCGATAGCCAAAGAGCTGGCGGACATGAGTCCAGTTCTTTTGCTCGACGTGGCAGTTATCGTTTTTCTTGTACTCTCTGGAGCGAGTCATTAATTGGTGTAGACGTTGTTTCTCTCCAGCCGGGCCGAAATATTTGACGAGTTCATGGTTAATAAACTCTGAACCGTTAGCGCAGTTAAAGGCGTAGAGAGGGAAAGGTAAGGTAGCCTCTATCTCCCGCAAGGCATCGACAATCGTTCGGCACATTATGCTACAAGTTGGCTCCTCGTCAATCGGTGCGCAAGGCCACGCGCTGCTGCTCCAGTCACTCCCTTGGTGTTTGCGCCGGCCATATGCTGCGCATCATGCCTGCAGGCATATACAAAGCATCATATCTCCCCTGTCAGGTACTACCAGGCTTCAAGTAGCCCTGAGCCTCAGGTGGCCTCAGAAGCCAGAGACCAAACTTGTAGCCGATAACTTTGGCTGAGGCTCACCTTGGGTCAGAAGCTGTGCCCCAGTCTGCTTCGCTATCTGTCTCCTGGGATGTGTGTGCTCGCAGCGAGGCCGGCTCCTGCTTGCTCTCACTCTCCTGCTCCTGCTCACTGTCAGGCTCCTGTGCAGCTCTCCTGCAGTCGCAACATGAAGGGTCAGTGCGCTGTGGACGAAGAACCAACAGCTGGTACAGAGGGGCCTTCAGTGATGCACCGACGACCTGCGCAGCGAGAACAGGCTACGGTGAGGCCAGGCAGAGAATGAGAGTTGGCTGCAATGTGGTGGAAGCCTCACCTTCCCTTCTGCATCCCTTCTCCCGGCTGTGCTGTGCTGGGATGTTGTTTCTCCGGCTGTGTGCCTGCTGCGCCACACAAATCGGCGCTTCAGTGCTTCCTCACTTGCCCATAAAGCTGGCGCCATATTGTTAAGGTGCAGCCCGCTGTCTAAAAAGGATATTTTGACATTGTTCCAGGCAGTGTAGCATGGGTTAGCAGAGGACTCTGTGAGAGTTCAGCGAAGGACCTGCTGCCTCAGAATTGTGGACTGCCTTCAGAGCGCCAGCCACCTTCTGGGCTATCTGAGCCGCCCTGGATTGCTTGCGCTCCTTGCTCCTTCCCTTTGGGCCTGCATGAGAAGAAAAACCTAATCTCACAGTCACCCCTGTGCAATTGCCCAATGCAGCAACAGCTTGGCAGCCCATGATCATATGCTGCAAGTGCATACTTTGAGATGCCTGCCTCTGCAGGCAGACATGTGCCCAGCAGGCAAAGTGGCCATGAAAGGGAAACACCAGATACATAGGATGCTGTGTTTCAGCATCAGGCAATGCTGATGACATGGTGTGAGGTGAGATGACAAACAGGAGAGCAGGGAAAAGGCAGACCTTTGGGGGCTGCTCGGTTGCAGTCAGGCGGCGCATGGTTCTCATCTGGGGACCCTCGGCCGTGCTTCTGCTTGCCACTTGCCTTCAGCTTCTGCCTCTTGCCGGAGCTTTCGCTGCTGGCGCTGCTGTCTGCAGGCCTCTTTGCATGCTTGCCAGCAGTATGCCTGCAATCACACGCATGCCAGCTCAAAAATTTGACTTCTGATATCACAGGCTTTGGGAATTGCCGTCATTACTCTCTGTGCCTGGGATTGTCAAACGACGACATGAGCCAACCCCCGGGAAGGCGTGCGGCTGCATAGTCTCATGTCACCGCCTTCAAGGTTCATGTAGCCTACAGTCTGCGACAAGCACGCATGGCTTCTGGCTAGGGATGCAGCTGATGGGGCCAGAGATGTTTCATGACGCTGACCTTTGCTTCTCTTCCATGTCGTTGAAGTTGTCAATGTGATCATTGTCTGGGTCATCGTCGCTGCCCGAAGAAGCCTCTGCCAGGTCAGCAGGCGCCGCCTTGCGCTTTGTGCGAGCATTCCTCTGTGGCACGTCCCTGCGTGGCCTAGTTCTTTGAATCCTACGAGAGGACACAATGCGGAAGTTGAGATTCCAGTCTGGACCTGCCGAGGCGATAGGAATCACGTAGATGAGGATCTTCCAGACTGTGCAGGGGCGTCCGTGCACAAGCCTGCCATCCAGCATGCACAGCCATGGGCAGATATTCCTGAGCTCTCTCACATTTGCTCGCTCTCTCACATCTTTCGACAAAGATCTCAGCCAGCAGAGCGCATGGCAAGCACAAGACAGTCGCAGACTCACTCTGCAGCCTTCTTCCTGCGCCTCTTGGGGCTGTGCGCAGGCTCCGCCTTGGGCTTGGTGCGCCCACCCCGGACTGCCCGCTGCCCTGGCCGGGCGGGCTGGTTGGGGCACAGGTCCTCCAGGGTCACCCCAAAGCCCTCAGGAAGATGCATGCCATCCTTTGGCTTGCCTGCAGGGGCAGTGCTGCCTGAGTACCAGATTCACTGTTATGCCTGACATAAGCTCAAAAGAGATTGTGATTATCTGGATCAGACCTTTGGCATCCCATGCGGAAACGGTGTTGATGGGATTCAGATTAGAAAGCAATGTCAGAGAAGAGCGGTCACCCTTCAGCTGACTCCTGTCAAGCTGCCTGAAGAAGGTCTTGGGCAGGGGCACGCTGCCCGGGTACTTGCCCGCAGAGGTCGCCCCGGGCGAGTGCGCCTCCACAATGGCGCTCGCCAGCGCCAGCGCTGTGTCGCACAGCAGGTAGATGCACTGGGTGGCAGGCTCTGATGTGGCATCCTCCGTGGCCTTCAGCGTGCGCAGCACCTTCACGATGGCAGGAAGCACCGCGCCTGCAGCAGGTGGTGATAATGTCACGCTATGGACAACATATATTCAACAGATAGATGATCAGATGCTGACTGCTATTTGCAGAGACTCCCATGCAAGAGTTTGCCCTCTGCTTGCCAAGCACCGCATCGGCATGAGTGGATCTGCATTCAAAGCTGATCACCTGCAGGCTTTGGCACTCAAGAGCATGTCACATGCCTCCTACAATTCTGCAGCACTACTCGTACAGGGAATTGGCATCAGGTGAGTAGTAAGTCACCTGGGGGCTCTGCGTGATCCGCCCCAGTGGCTGCCAGGAGCAGCGGCTCCAGGGCAAACTGCAGCATCTTTGAGAAGGGCTGATACACTGCAGGGCCCACCTCTGCAGCATCCTGCCTGGTAGGGAAGTCTGGGTGGTGCGCAGGATCTGCACACAGCAAGAGAACTTCAATCAAGGCCAGGGTCTGCATGCTGCTCTTGCCCAGTCGTTGAGCATCTTCTGCACTGGCACATGCGCACCTCAGCAGGGCACCTGCACTCGCATTGCGGCAAGGATGAGGAAGGCAGGCAGACACTGCAGGTGGTGGAAGGCCAGAAGCAGCATGTGTTTTGCCCAGTGCTCACGCCACAATGTGGTCTGGGCTCGTTCATACAGATAGCACAAAGACCAAGAAGCTGGGGCAAGACCTGTATAAGGTAGGGCAGCAGGAAGTCAGGCAGCTGGTGCAGCACTGTGCCGCCCTGACCACCTGCCTGTGCTGCAGCTGCTATGCCATCTGCGGCCGCCCGCCTCCTCTTCAGCACATATTCGCTCAGTGCTGCATATGCATTTGCCCTGCACCAGACACCACCGTGTAGCTCAGCTCATTCACATGCTTCCAGTATTCTTCATCTGGCCGCAAACAATCGATTGCAGTGGCCGTGCCAGACATCGCCCCATGGTGCTTGCAGCACATACAGCGATGAAGGAGAGGGAAAGCGGCAAGCTACAAGAGTCATGTGCAAGGCTGAAGCATTGTGGCTTCCATGATCCTTGCACTCTTCACTGCAACCCTAAGCATTGTGATGTCCTGAACCATACGGTAGCAGGAAGCCACCTGTTCGTCTCGCTGGGGTCCATGCCCGCCATGGGCAGCATGGCTGCATACTTGGAAGCGCGCTGCGCGTATGATGGCCGCGCGTTCAGCAGCAGCACTGTGCGGCGCACCTTTGCCCCAAATGCCTTGCGTACCTCCATCAGCGGGTCCTGCCACAGGAACGCATTCTTCACAATATACTTCTGTGCCCCTCTCAAGAGGGAGATTGCCGAATTGTTGCCGCCGGCAGCTCTCGACTCCGCAAGCTTTTCACAGCAGGAGACCTTTGGCAGGCTGATACGATATGCACCCCACCCATTCTCACCGTGAAGGTGGAGCATAGGCCTCGTGAGGGCACGTGAACCGGGGGCATGTCTCCTGCGCTCACTATGCAGCTGCATGGCCAGCGTCAGGGACATGTGGACCGCCCAGCTATACACCCCTTGTGCAGGCCCATCACTGAACACTAACATTTACATAATGGCAAGAGTGATTGCAGCACCCAGACAGGAGACACCCCCGATCCTGCACTGCCAGTGCCAGCGACGTGTATACTTCTGGGTGAGGACACACATTGTGCAGGCGTGCTAGGCGCAGCAGCGCCTGTATCACTGCGCCTCTTCTCTAGCCTGAACGACATACTAAGTTGTCAGGAGACAAAGGTCCTGATTCTCGCCCACCTGCATAGTGAGTGCCAGCGACATGTAGACCTCCGGGTGAATTCGCGCATCGTGCAGGCGCGCCAGGCGCAGCAGCGCCTCTGAGGCCGTCAGCCGTACCAGTGCCATGTCAGCAGGGCCAGCTGGATCAAGCTCATCCATGTCACTGCTGGTGTCCAGCAGCGGGGCCAGGTGCCTGACTAGCCTCTCGACCACCGCCTCTGTCTCCGCTGGATGCGCGCAGCCTCGGTGCCGGGCTTGTTGCGTTCCGCACGCGCAGTGAAATTTTCGAGGTCGGCGGCGGTAATCCGCCCCTCCGGGCCGGTACCAGGGACGGAGTTCCAGTGCAATCCCAAGTTCGCGCGCCCGCTGGCGGGTGGCAGGCGAGGCGAGGGGAGCGCTGTTGGGAGGCACCTTTGCGGGGGGCGCGGAAGCGGGCGCCATGCCCTCCAGTTCCAGCTCGACCAAAGGTGCACCGATGGCGACCTTCTGACCGATCTCGCCATGCAAAGCAGAAATCCGGCCGGAGACGGGGGCTGTCATCTCCACCGTCGCTTTATCGGTCATGACATCGACCATCGGCTGGTCTTCCTCCAGCCATTCGCCGGGCTGGACATGCCAGGCGGTGATTTCCGCCTCAACGATGCCTTCGCCGATATCGGGCAGGCGGAAAACATAGTGTGCCATGCTCAGCCCTCCTGCGTGCGGCGCAAAGCGGCGGCAACGCGGCCCGGGCCGGGGAAATAATCCCATTCGAAGGCGTGCGGATAGGGCGTGTCCCAGCCCGCGACGCGTTCGATCGGCGCTTCGAGATGATAGAAGCAGCGCTCCTGCACGAGGGAGGAAATCTCGCCGCCGAAACCGCCGAACCGCGACGCCTCATGGACGATCACGCAGCGCCGGGTTTTTTTGACGGAGGCTGAGGATGGTCTCGATGTCGAGCGGCACCAGGCTGCGCAGATCGATCACCTCGGCATCGATCCCGGAATCCTCCACGGCGCGGAGCGCGACATGGACCATGGTGCCATAGGCCAGCACCGTCACCGCCGAACCGGCGACGGACGATCGCGGCCTGGCCGAGTGGGATTTTGTAGTAATCCTCCGGCACATCGCTGGCGGGATGTTTCGCCCAGGGCTGCACCGGCTGGTCGGGCCGCCCATCGAACGGGCCGTTATAGAGGCGCTTGGGTTCCAGGAAGATCACCGGGTCGTCATCCTCGATGGCGGAAATCAGAAGCCCTTTCGCGTCATAGGGGTTCGAGGGGATGATCGTTTTCAGCCCCGAAACATGCGCGAAAATCGCCTCGGGGCTGGCGCTATGGGTCTGGCCGCCGAAAATGCCGCCGCCATAGGGCGAGCGCACCGTGATGGGGGCTGAAAAATCGCCCGCCAGAGCGGTAGCGCAGGCGCGCGGCTTCGGAAACCAGCTGGTCATAGGCCGGGAGAATGTAATCGGCGAACTGGATTTCCACGACCGGGCGCAGGCCATAGGCGCCCATGCCGATGGCGGTGGCGACGATGCCGCCTTCCGAAATCGGCGTATCGAAGCAGCGGGTGAGCCCGTGCTTGGCCATCAACCCGTCGGTGACGCGAAATACCCCGCCGAAATAGCCGACATCCTCGCCGAAGATCAGCACGTCCGGATCGCGGGTCAGCATGACATCGAGGGCGGAATTGAGCGCCTGGATCATGTTCATGGCGGCCATGTTCAGCCTCCCACTTCCCGGCATTGTTCGATCAGACGCCAGTCCGGCGCCTTGTAGACATCCTCGAACATCTCCCGCTTGGCCGGTGAGGAGGTACCCAGCGTGCCGATCGCCTCGCTCGCCTTCGCGGCGGCGCGCATGGTCGCCGTCACCTCGTCTTGCAGCGTCTGGTGCTGTGGTTCGGACCATTCGCCGAGCCCGATCAGATGAGTCTTCAGCCGCTCGATCGGATCGCCCAGCGGCCATTGCCTGGGCTCATCCGCCGGGCGGTATCGGGCCGGGTCGTCGCTCGTGGAATGGCCGGCGGCGCGGTAGGTGACGAATTCGATGAGCGTCGCGCCATGGTTGGCGCGCGCGCGTGCTGCGGCCCATTGCGTGGCGGCATAGACCGCCAGGAAATCATTGCCATCCACGCGCAGGCCGGGCAGGCCGTAGCCGGTGGCCCGCGCCGCGAAGGTGGTCTCATCGCCGCCGGCAAAGCCCTGGCAGGTCGAGATCGCCCATTGGTTGTTGGTGATGCAGAGGATGACCGGGGCGCGGTAGACGGTCGCGAAGGCCATCGCCTCGTGGGACGCGCCTTCCGCGGTGGTGCCGTCCCCGATAAAGCCGATGGCGATTTTATCGTCATGCTTATAGGCCGAAGCCATCGCCCAGCCGACGGCATGGCCGAAGCGGCTGCCGAGATTGCCGGCGATGGAGTAGAATCCGTATTCGCGCGCGGAATAGAGCACCGGCATCTGCCGGCCTTTCAGTCGGTCCGCCGCGTTCGAATAGATCTGGTTGATCAGGTCGATCAGCGGGTAATCGCGCGCCATCAAATAGCTGACCATGCGGTAGGTCGGGAAACACATATCGCCGCGGCCGAGCATCAGGGAGGTCGCGGCACCGATGGCTTCCTCGCCGGTGGATTTGATGAAGAACGAGGTTTTGCCCTGGCGGTGGGCGGCGAACATGCGGTCGTCGAACACACGGGTCAGCAGCATGGCGCGAAGCCCCCGGCGCAGCAGCTCAGGGGCGAGGTGTGGATCCCAGGGGCCGATGGCCTGGCCTTTCTCATCCAGCACGCGGATCAACCCGTAGGGCAGGTCCCGCATGGCGGCTTCTTGGGTGAGGGGATCCGGGCATCTTGTGGCGCCGGCCGGCGGCAGAGGCAGGTAGCTGAAATCCGGCTTGTCGCCCGGCCGGGCGTGTGCGGCAGGGATATGAAGGCTGAGTTGCGGGCGGTTCAACATTTCATCCGGTCCTTTGCGGATGCGGAGCCTTTGGATTGTTACCAATATCGCATGGGAGAACCCGGAACGAAATTGCGTTTTTCTATTCAGAACGCGGCGGTTTTAGGATAGAATGCTCAAAAAACCGCAATAATAAGGATAAAATCGCGTGGATGAAACGGACCTGAAAATCCTCAGGATATTGCAGGATGAACCGGAAATTTCCGTCGCCGCTCTCGCCGAGCGTATGGGATTGTCCCACACGCCCTGCTGGCGGCGGATCAAGCAATTGGAGGCGGGCGGCGCGATCCGCGAGCGCAGCATCGTCCTCGACCCGAAAATCATGGGGCTCGATATCAGCGTGTTCGCGCATGTAAAGCTCAAGGCGCATGATGAGGAAACACTGGAAGCGCTTGAGCGTGTGGCTTGCGCGCGGAAGGAAATCGTCGATTGTTTCTCGATGAGCGGGGAGAGCGATTATCTTTTCCGGGTCGTCGTAAAAAGCATCGATGAATATGAGCATTTTTTGAAGAAGGTGCTGCTGCACTTTCCCGGCGTCGCCTCTGTGCATTCGCATTTCGCGCTGAAATGCCTGAAGCGGACAACGAAGTTGCCGATTTAAGCAGACCGCCGGCACCGGATTTGCTATGCTGCCCGGTGGCGGAAAAACCGTCCAAGGCAAATCGAGGAGGGAACCGATGACGACCTATGTCACGCTGGTGAACTGGACCGATCAAGGCATACGCGAGGTGGCAAGCTCGGCCAAGCGGCTGGATGCCGCGCGCAAGCAGATGGAGGCCATGGGCGGCCACCTGCACCATTGCTACATGACGATGGGCGATTATGACCTGGTGCTGGTCAGTGAGGCGCCGGATGACGCGGTTGCGGCGCGTTTCACACTGATGATGGGCCGGCAGGGCAATGTCCGGACGAAGACGCTG
Source organism: uncultured delta proteobacterium (assembly GCA_963778115.1). Taxonomy (GTDB): domain Bacteria; phylum Bdellovibrionota; class FAC87; order UBA2466; family UBA2466; genus JBBQIT01. Next base: position 55,705 of record CAVZSV010000005.1, on the reverse strand, counting down.
AAGGCGTTCCCAGAGGCCGCGTATCGCGAGATCATCGCCTCACTTGCGTGAGGCGCGCGGGATAGGGCTTCAGGCCAGGGGATTTACGCCGATCAAAACCCTGTGCAGCCAAAGTGCCACGATGGCCCAGGTGATGACACCGACGGCCACCGCCATGAGGTCGCCGCGCGCTGTGCCGGGCGGATAGACCACGCCGGCGATCCGGTCGCGGCGGCGCGACACGGCGAAATCCGCGATGGCCCAGACCAGAAATGCGCCGAACAGGATGACATCATCCAGCATGCCGTTGGCGAGCAGATGGCCGAGCGCCCAGGCTTTCACGCCCGCCAGCATGGGATGGCCGATTTTGGCCTTGATGCGGTTGGCCGGAACATAGGCTGCACTCACCAGCACGAAAGCGAGCAAAGTGAGCGGAATATTGATGTCCCGCAGCCAGGCGGGCGGTGTGTACAGGAACACGGGATATTGCCGCGTGATGCCGAAACCGAAGATGATGAGCACGAGGCCGATCAGCGATGCCAGCGCGTAAAGGCCTTTCCAGCTGTTGGCACCGATCCGGGCGATCTGCGCGCTACGCCAGTCATTCGCGAAAATACGTATCGAATGCGCGCCCAGGAAGATAATCAGGCCAAGGATCAGCATCATCATGACACAAACGAGCCCTTTCTCAGCGGCATCCTGCGCGCTTTATATTGAAATGATTACAGAAATGCGACCTGGCTTTTTATTTACAGCATTTCGAGCGGTTGTTTGCGGTCGGGTGGCCGGTGGGCGGCGTCGATCTCCGCGAGGTCTTGGGCGGTCAGGCGGATGCGGGCGGCGGCGCTGTTTTCCCGCATGCGGGTGATATCGGCGGATTTGGGGATCGAGATCGTGTTGCCATCGCGCAGGCTCCAGGCCAAAGCGATCTGCGCGGGCGTCGCCTGATGGCGTTGCGCCACGGCCTTCAGGGCAGGCGAGCGCAACAGCTTGCCCCCCTGGCCGAGCGGGGAATAGGCCATGACGGGCATCTTCTGGGCCCGGCACCAGGGCATAAGGTCGAATTCAATGCCGCGCTGCTGCGGGTGGTAGAGGACCTGATCGGTCGCGCAGCCCGTGCCGCCATGGAGCTGGGAGAGCCTTGCCATGCCATCGGCGTCAAAATTGGAGACGCCCCAATGGCGGATCTGCCCGGCGGCGCGCAGCCGCTCGAAGGCCGCGACGGTTTCCGCCAGCGGGTAGCGGCCGGGCCAATGCAGGAGATAGAGGTCAATCCGGTCGGTGCCGAGGCGTTTCAGGCTGGCGGCGCAATGCTTGGCAACACCGGTGGCCGAAGCGTTTTGCGGCGAGATTTTGCTGACCAGGAAGACCTGATCGCGCAACCCGGTGATGGCCTGTGCTACGACATGTTCAGCGCCGCCATCGGCATACATTTCCGCCGTATCGATCAGGCTCATCCCAAGCTCGATCCCGGCGCGCAAGGTCGCGGCTTCCGAGGCGGCGGCGGAGGCGGATTCGCCCATATTCCAGGTGCCCTGGCCGAGTGCCGGGACTTTCTCGCCATCCGGCAGGCTGACCATGGGCATCATTTCAGGAGTTCCTGGAACATGGGCTAGGTCCTTTTGCGTTCGCGTGAGGAAGAACTTCTTTTTGTGGACAAAAAGAAGCAAAAAAACTTTTTTAATTTTTGGACCGTGCGTGTGGCACCATCAATGCCACACGCAACCGCTAGAGAACAAAAGTTTTTTGGTTCTTTTTTACAAAAAAGAACCGCTTTCTTTAACCCGGCGCGAGCGCGATCCCCTGGCGCAGGGCTTCGAGCATGCTGCCTTCATCGGCCTTGCCGGTGCCGGCAATGTCGAAGGCGGTGCCGTGATCGACCGAGGTGCGGATGACCGGCAGGCCGACGGTGATGTTCACACCGGATTCCAGGCCCAGCACCTTCACCGGCCCATGGCCCTGATCGTGATACATCGCGACCACCATGTCGAAATCGCCACGCCCGGCGCGGAAGAACAGCGTGTCGGCAGGCAGGGGGCCTTCGACATCCCAGCCTTTGGCGCGGCAGGCGGCGATGGCGGGGGCGATCTTCTCTTCTTCTTCGCCCTGGCCGAACAGGCCGTTTTCACCGGCATGCGGGTTGATGCCGCAGACGCCGATTTTACGCCGAGGCAGCCCGGCTTTCTCCAGCACCGCATAACCGCGGGAAATGGTGCGCTCCACCAGGCCGGGCTCGATTTTCCGGATCGCATCCATCAGGCCGATATGCGTGGTGACATGGATCACCCGCAGGTTCGGCGCGGTCAGCATCATCGAGACTTCCTTGGTCCCGGTCAGGTCGGCGATCATCTCGGTATGGCCGGGATACATATGGCCGCCGGCATGCAGCGCTTCCTTGTTCAGCGGCGCGGTGCAGATCGCCTCGACCTCTCCGGCAACCGCGAGTTCGGTGGCGGTTTTGATGAACTGGAAGGCGGCATCGCCCGCGACCGGGGAGAGTTTGCCCCAGGGCATATCCGCCGGGATCAGCTTAAGATCGACGCAATCGATCGTGCCGGGCTGGTATTTCGCGCTGGCAATGTCCTTCGCGGAGAATGCGTTGATGGCCAGCTTGATGCCGGTGGCCTGCATGGCCTTTTCCAGCCGTCCGGCATCGCCGATCACGACGGGGCGGCAGCGTTCGTAAAGCTCGGCATGGGCGAGCGTTTTAACGATGACTTCGGGTCCGACGCCGGCGGCGTCGCCCATGGTAATCGCGATGCGGGGAAGGGGCATGAATTATATCCTTGTCCGGAGAGAGGTTTCAGGCGCCATTGCGCAGCAACGTGCTGCAATGGGTCAAGGTTTCAGGACGGCCGAACGCGCCGGCCTTGGTAATAACAGGCAACCCGGCGGCAGCGCCACCGGAGGCCGCGATGGAATACGGAACCCCGGGTTCAACTTCGCCCACCAGTTGCAGCGATGGCACGCCGGCGGCAAGCAAGAGCGCGCGGGCGGTCTCGCCGCCGGTCGCAATCAGGCCCTTCGCATTTGCCAGATAGGGCGCCAGCATCCGGCCCAGTGCGGCGCATAGGATCAGGCCCTCCGCCGGGTCAGGGTTGGCGGCAGCGCCGATCAGGATGGCGATATCCTGGCCCTGTGCCACGGCGCGCTGCAACGCCGCATCCTGCGCTGCCCAATCGGGCGAGCCCGGCCCGGCGCGCAGCAGCTCCGGCGGGAGGACGAAGCTCGCAACACCTTCCTGCCCCTGAAAACGGCCGAACTGTTCGCGGGAAACCTGCGAGAGGCTGCCCACCGCGCAGATCACGGGCCCGTCGCGGCGTGGCCGCTCCGTCTTTGGCTGTGGCGTACGGACCAGCCCGGCGACAGTGGGCAGGTGCCGGGCGAGGCCCGCGGAACCGGCCCAGATCGTGGCAGGGCCGAGCGCCTGGCCAGCCTCGGCGATGGCCTGCAGATCCGCATCGGTTTCGGCGTCACATACCAGCGCCTGATGGTCTTTCGCGGCATCGCGCAGCGCCTGGGCGAGCTGTGCAGGGTTTCGCACCGTGGCAAGGTCGAGCTGCGCCACACTCAGGCCGGCCGCGGTGAGCATCTCCGGCAAATGCGCCCGGCCGCGAATATGCTCGTTCAGCCAGACCTTGGTTTCCTCGATTTTCTGGCCGTTGAGCAGCTGATGCCCATTGAGCGTGGTGCGGCCGGCCGAGGGGAAGGCGGGCGCGACGATCGCCACCGCGTTTTTGGCCGATGGCCGCTCGCGGATGACGCCGAGGCAGGCGGCAATTTCAATCGCGAAATTGCCACGGGCGGTTGAATCCATCTTTTTATAGATCAGCCGCGTTTCCGGCCCGGCATGAAGCTGAACCATCCGCGCGGTGACCTCGGCGGCCTGCGCGCTGGTCAGGCGTCGGCTGTCGGTATCGATTGCAAGGGCCTCGGCCTGCGGGGTTTCCGCATCGCCGTTCAGCACGACCAGGCTTGCCAGCCCGGCATCAAAGCAGGTGACGGCGCAATCGGCCGCCCCGGAAAGGTCATCGGCGATGATCAGGAGTTCGGCGGATGAGGCTGCCATGGGGTTAGGCCAGGTTGGCGTTGCGGGGGCGAACGCGGCCTGCCCACCAGGCCGTCAACACCGGCACCAGCAGGCTGCTGACGATAACGCAGGCGGCAACCAGGATGGTGGCCGGGGCGGCAGCCGCGGCATAGGCGTGGTTGGCGCTGGCGACGAGTGCCGGCACAGCGGCCGCATTACCGGCCGTGGTCGCGGCGGCCACACCCGCAGTACCGTTGCCGCCGGTGAACTTATCCGCGACGAGCATGAAGATACCCGAGATCACCACAACGCCGACGCCAAGGCCAAGGCCGAGGAAGCCGGCGCGCCAGACGAGATGCAGGTTCAGCGTGGTGCCGAGCGCGAAGGCAAAGAACGGGATCAGCACGGGGGCTGCGCGGCCGAGGAAATCCTTCAGCTCACGGTCGAGATTACCCAGGATGATGCCGGCTGCCAGTGGCAGGATGGCGCCGACCAGGGTCTGCCACGGAAACGCGGCCAGACCGGCGACGCCGAGTGTCACCATGGTCAAAAACGGGCCGGATTCGAGCGTCATGATGGAATAGGCCGCAGCTTCATCGGCGCTGCCATATTGTCCCATCAGCGACATATAGAGCCCGCCATTCGTGTCATTCAGTGCTGCGACGACGGCGAGGGTGGAGATGCCCGCGAACCAGCCGCTGGCGACCGGCGCTTCGCCCAGGAAATGGCCGAGAATAACACCGGCGAGGATGCCCATCAGAATTTTGGCGCAGAGCAGCACACCGCCCTTGCGCGCTACTTTGGGTAACATGCCGACAGAGATAGTGGAGCCCATGCAGACATAGAAAACTGCGAGGATGGGAAGTGCGCCAGTAAACAAAGCGCCTGTAAACGAGCCGAAGAATTTTGCCGTGTTGGGTGCAAATGTAATTATAACGGAGCCGATCACGAGGGGGACGATCATCATGCCGCCCGGCAGGCGGTCGAGCGCTCGTTTAATGTGCAGTTGCATCGCCTATCCAATTCAAAATTTCAACGCGGGGTGCTTATGGCCGCGTTGGCAGCGTTACATCAAGTCCATGTGCGCATTTGGGTGCTCTGTTTAGACATCTAGCGATGCAATGGCGGCGCGGAGCGGCAAAAACCTTGAGGGTTTTGGCGGGATTCCGGCGTGCGGCGAGGGCTTACCCGCGCGCTTGGCATCCTTGCTTGAAAGGGTTCGAGGGGGCCGTCGCCTTGCCCGGAATGCGCGCCCTGAGCATTGGAAAAGAAGTTGACGTTTGCGGCATCTGCGCATAGTTTTCGTTACAAAAACAGAAAAATTCTGGGAGGGGAGACGGGCAGTGAAAATCAATCGAAAATCAATCGCAGGTCGCTTTATGCTGCAATTTTGGCTTGTACGTGTCTGAGTGCCCCGGCCCATGCGGGCAATTTTTATGCTTTTGGCGATAGCCTGGTGGATAACGGCAATACGCCCGAAGCTCACCGGCATCGATTATCCGCCGCCGCCTTATTATGAGAACAGGTTTTCGAATGGCCCGGTCTGGGCCGAGTATTTTCCGGGCCTGACGGGTCTCAGTTTTACCGCATCGAATGATTATGGCGTCGGCGGCGCGTTTGCCGGGCCGCTGACCATCGATGGGACGACCTACAACAATCTTGAAAACCTCCCCGTCAGCCTGGGCGGCACTGCGGCTTTTGCCAATGTACCTCTGCCGAGTTTTCTTGAGGAGGTGCAGTCCTTCGCCGCCACCGGGACGCATTTTGGCAGCAGCGACGTGGTTGGAGTCTGGGTTGGCGCGAATGACTACTTCGCGACGCTTGCCGCCGTGGAAGCCGGCCTTGCCAACCCAACGACGGCCTTCGCCAGTGCCATTCAAAGCGTCGCGGAACAGACGACGGAAGGGGTGGAGCAGCTCACGAGTCTGGGGGCGCGCCGCTTCATCGTTTTCAACCTGCCGGATCTCGGGGAAACGCCGCAATTCAATGGCGATGGCGCCGCCATCATCGGCATCGCCAACACCATTTCCGAGGAACATAACGCCACGCTCTCACAATTCATGGCCGGCGAGCACAACGCCACCGGCGCCAATATCATCGTGATGAACGAGGCGCAGATTTTCAACGAATTGCTGGCGGACCCGGCCGCCTATGGCAAAACCAATACGACCGCCGCCTGTATCGACACCCCGTCCTGCGTTACCGCGCCGACCGCGGTCCAGAACCAGTATGTCTTCTGGGACGGCGTGCATCCCACCACCGGCACGCATCTGCTGATCGCCGAATACGCCGCCTCGGCGCTGAACGGCCTGGCGGGCCTCGCCGCCCCGGCGCAGATCTCGGCCTTCGGCGCGGATGCGTTTTCCGACCAGTTGAACCAGCGGACCGAGGCGCTGCGCGCCGGGGCGTCCGGGTTTTCGGTCGATCTGCCGGGGCAGAACATGACCGGGCAGATCGGCGGGGGCGGCAAGCTCTCCGGGTTTTTCGCGGGCAGCTATGATTTCGGTAACCGCAACACGATCGGCGCCGATAATGGGTTCAACTATAATGTCGGCACCTTCGCCTTCGGGCTGGACGACCAGCTCGCCCCCGGCATCGCGGTTGGTGCGGCACTTGGGTACGGCACCGACCATGGCAATGTGGTGCAGGACGGGACGGTTTCGGCCAATGCCTACCAGCTCGGCGCCTATGCCGCGTTCTACCAGCCGCATTACTACCTGAATGTGAGCTTCACCTACGGGTTCGACAATTACAACAATTCCCGGCCGGGCGTCGTCGGCAGCGCCATCACCGCCAAGCCGTCCGGCAATACCGCGACCTTTGGCGGCGAGATGGGCTATGTGCTGAACACCGGCAATTTCACCTATGGGCCGCTTGCCGGGATCAACGTGACCGATGCCAGCCTCGGCAGCTATACCGAAAGTGGCGATCCGGCGCTGACCCAATCGGTCGATTCGCAGCATTTCACCCAGGTGATCGGCGATCTCGGCGCCACCGCCGCGACGGATCTTGCCCTGGGTTCGCTTGTCCTGCATCCGAATATCACCGCGACCGTGGACCAGTTGTTTTCCGGTAATGGCGGTAATTTCAACAGCGTGTTTACCGACGAGCCCCTCGTGCCGCTCACCACGACCTACCCCTCCACAGCCAAAACCTGGGGCGAGCTGTCGGGCGGCATCTCGACGGCCATTACCAGCCGCATCTCCTTTGCCGCGAATTTCGCCACGACGGTCGCAAAGTCGGACGGGGCGGATCGGGAGGTCTCCGGGGCGCTGCGCGTGTCGTTCTAGAACGGGCGCCAAACATTAACTCTGCTTGATTTGGAGAAAAATTTACTGCGAATTTGTTGTGACTGCGTTCCGATATGCGCTCAAAAAGGCTAAGACGACGCGTTTTGTATTTTAATAAATCGTTTTAAAACAATGAGTTAACCGCTGTTTTAGCGCGCAAACCTCGGTCGTTCCGCCGGAATTTGCCATGCGGGCGTTCCCGTGCGATTTTGGAAGATGTTGGCTGGACAGCGTTCAAGCGGCGCGTCTGTCCAGACCTTCTTGGATGAAGAACGGGTTTGAGGCGCGCGTAATGGAGACGGTAGAATGAGGCCTTGCTGACAGGCGCCGTAAGGCTGACGCATTTGCAGCGTCTTGAGGCTGAAGTCGATTCACATCATGCGGGAGGTGGTCTCGGAGGCCGAAAAACCCGTCATGCTGTACAGCGTCGGCAAGGATTCCGCCGTGATGCTGCATCTGGCGCGCAAGGCGTTCTACCCGAGCCCGCCGCCTTTTCCGCTGCTGCATGTCGATACCACCTGGAAATTCAAGGCGATGTACGAACTCCGCGACCGGATGGCGGCGGAGAGCGGCATGGATCTGCTGGTGTATCAAAATCCGGAAGCCGAGGCGAAGGGGATCAACCCGTTCGACCATGGCTCCCTGCACACGGATTTATGGAAAACCGAAGGGCTGAAGCAGGCGCTGGATCAATATGGTTTTGACGTGGCCTTCGGCGGCGCGCGGCGGGATGAAGAGAAAAGCCGCGCCAAGGAGCGCATGTTCTCCTTCCGCTCGGCCAATCATCGCTGGGATCCGAAAAACCAGCGGCCGGAATTGTGGCGGCTCTACAATGCGCACAAGGCCAAGGGCGAGAGCATTCGCGTGTTTCCGATTTCCAATTGGACCGAGCTCGATATCTGGCAATATATCCATCTGGAGAACATCCCGATCGTGCCGCTCTATTTCGCGGCACCGCGCCCGACCGTGACGCGCAACGGCATGTTGCTGATGGTCGATGACGAACGTTTCCGGCTCAATCCCGGCGAGGTGCCGGAGCAGAAATCCATCCGTTTCCGCACGCTGGGCTGCTACCCGCTGACAGGCGCGGTGGAGAGCCAGGCTGCGACGCTGCCGGAAGTGATTCAGGAAATGCTGCTCACCACAACCTCCGAGCGCCAGGGCCGCGCGATCGACCATGACCAGGCGGCCAGCATGGAGAAGAAGAAGCAGGAGGGGTATTTCTGATGGCGAACGTGGTTTCCGGCGATAGCAGCTACAAAGCGCAGGACCTCATTGCCGAGGATATCGATGCGTATCTCCTCCAGCATCAGCATAAATCGCTGCTGCGGTTCATCACCTGCGGCTCGGTCGATGACGGCAAGTCCACGCTGATCGGCCGGCTGCTCTATGATTCGAAAATGATTTTCGAAGACCAGCTGGCGCAGCTTGAGGCGGACAGCCAGCGGGTCGGCACGCAGGGCAAGGCGATCGATTTCGCGCTGCTGGTCGATGGGCTGGCGGCGGAACGCGAGCAGGGCATTACCATCGATGTCGCCTATCGGTTTTTCTCGACTGACCGGCGCAAATTCATCGTCGCCGATACGCCGGGCCATGAGCAATATACCCGCAACATGGTCACCGGCGCTTCGACCGCGGATCTTGCCGTCATCCTGATCGACGCGCGCAAGGGCGTGCTGACGCAGACGCGGCGGCATAGTTATCTCGTCAATCTGATCGGCATCAAGCGGCTGGTGCTGGCGATCAACAAGATGGATCTGGTCGGCTACGACCAGAGCGTGTTTGATAAGATCGTCGCCGATTACAGGGCTTTTGCGGACACGGTTGGCATCGGCGAGTTTCTGGCGATCCCGATTTCAGGTCTGGCGGGCGATAACATCACGACGCGGTCGGAGAATACGCCGTGGTATTCAGGCCCCGCGCTGATGGAGCATCTGGAGACGGTTGAGCTTGATGAGGTCGCCGCAGCAGAACGGGCCGTTCCGTATGCCCGTGCAATGGGTCAACCGGCCGAACCTGAATTTCCGTGGATTTTCCGGGATGATCGTCAGCGGCACGGTGCAGCCGGGCGATGCGGTGCGCGTGCTGCCTTCGGGCAAAACCTCCACCGTTTCCCGGATCGTCACGCTGGACGGCGATCTGGAAAAGGCGGTGGCGGGGCAATCCGTCACCCTGACGCTGGCGGAAGAGATCGATTGCTCGCGCGGCGATGTGATGGCGCAGGCGGACAACCCGCCGGAAGTTGCCGACCAGTTCGAGGCAACCATCGTCTGGATGGCTGATGAGGACATGCTGCCGGGGCGGCCTTATTGGCTGAAGATCAGCACGCAGACTGTGGCGGCCCGGGTGCAGGCGCCGAAATACCAGGTTGCGGTGAACACGATGGAGCATCTGGCCGCCAAAACGCTGGGGCTGAATGCCATCGGCGTCGCCGTGCTCTCCACCGACAAGCCGCTGGTGTTTGAATCCTACCAGAACAACCGCGATCTCGGCGGGTTCATCCTGATCGACCGGCTGACGAATGCCACCGTGGCCGCGGGGATGCTGCATTTCGCGCTGCGCCGTGCGCAGAATGTGCATTGGCAGGCGCTGGATGTAACGCGCGAGGCGCATGCGGCGGCGAAGAACCAGTCGCCGAAAGTGCTGTGGTTCACGGGGTTGAGCGGTGCGGGCAAATCGACCATCGCGAATCTGGTCGAGAAGCGGCTGCACGCGCTGGGCCGCCATACCTTCCTGCTCGATGGCGATAATGTCCGGCACCGGCTGAACAAGGACCTAGGCTTCACCGACGCCGATCGCGTGGAGAATATCCGTCGCGTGGGCGAGGTGGCGAGGTTGATGACCGATGCCGGGTTGATCGTGCTGACCGCCTTCATCTCGCCCTTCCGGGAGGAGCGGGCGATGGTGCGCGACATGTTGCCGCCCGGCGAGTTTGTGGAAATCCATATCGATACGCCGCTCGCCGAAGCAGAACGGCGCGACGTGAAGGGGCTCTACAAAAAGGCCCGCGCGGGCGCGTTGAAGAATTTCACGGGCATCGACAGCCCTTATGAGCCACCGGTGAACCCGGAGATCCATATCGACACGACCCGCATGAGTTCTGAAGCGGCGGCGGAATTGATCGTCGATCATCTGCTGCGTGGCGCGCAATGAGCACATTGGAGGACGACGCGCGGCTGGCGCGTCGTATCGCCGAGACCGCAGGCGCAGTGTTGCTGAACCTGCAGGCATCGCGGTTGTTCGACGGCAAGGCGCTTGGCAAAGCCGGGGACCGGGTCGCCAATGCGTTCATCATGGCGGCGTTGAAGGAAAACCGGCCGGAGGATGCAATTCTATCGGAGGAGGAGAAGGATTCTGCCCTGCGTTGCGCGCGCGAGCGGGTCTGGATCGTCGATCCGCTGGACGGCACGCGCGAATATGGCGAGGCGCGGACCGATTGGGCGGTGCATGTCGCCCTGGCCGTGAACGGTGTCGCGCGCATCGGCGCCGTGGCGCTTCCCGGCTTGGGGGTGACCTTCTGCACGGCTCAGTTACCGGCCCAGCCAGGTCCTCATTTCGGCAAGCCCCGCATGCTGGTCAGCCGCACACGCCCGGCAGCGGAGGCTCTGGCAGTGGCGGAGAAACTGGGCGCCGAGCTGGTCCCGATGGGCTCGGCGGGCGCCAAAGCCATGGCCGTGCTGCGCGGCGAGGCGGATATTTATCTGCATACCGGCGGCCAGTACGAATGGGACAACTGCGCCCCCGCAGCCGTCGCTCAGGCGGCGGGGTTCCATGTCTCGCGCGTCGATGGATCGCCTCTGCTCTATAACCGCCCTGACCCTTATCTGCCGGACGTGTTGATCTGCCGGAAGGAGCTTGTGGACGGCGTGATGGCGGCGCTGGAAGCAAGGTAAGGAAGGACTTCTTTTTGTGAACAAAAAGAAGCAAAAAAACTTTTTTACTCTGGGCCAACGCTTGAGGCGCCGGCAGCGCCACACGCAACCGCCAGAGTAAACAGAAGTTTTTTGGTTCTTTTTTTCAAAAAAGAACCGCTTCCTTTCCTTCACTGCGCTGGCTTCCCCGGCACCTTCGCAAACATCGATTTAGGCATCCAGTTCCCCAACCGGGCAAAGGCGGCGAACCATTGGGGGAAGGTGATGGTCGTCTGGCCGCGTGCGATGCCTGAGATGATGATTTTCGCGGCCTGATCGGCGTCGATCATGCCGGGCATTTTGTAGGGGTTGTTCGCGGTCATCGGCGTGCGGATGAAGCCGGGGCGCACCAAGGTGAGCGCGATGCCGTCTTTGGCCGGTTGGGGGCGGTGGCGGATACCCAGAAATCGAGCGCCGCCTTGGCGGCGGAATAGGTGGGGGTGGTGGGCAGCGCGATCAGCCCGGCGATGGAGCCGATGAGCACGATGCGACTGCGGGGCCCAAGGCTGCTTCGACATGGCGGCGATGGCGGCAAAGCGGTATTGAAGGCGCCGTCGATATTGGTCGCGAGGATGGCGCGGATCTTCGCGGGGTCTCGGCATTGGCGGCGCCGTGGCCCGGCGGAAATGCCGGCATTGGCGATGACGAGGTCGAGCGGCCGGGCAGCCGAGCACCCAGTCTTCCATCGCCGGCGCGTCGGTGACGTCGGCCAGGGTTTGCATGCGCCGTCAGCGCCCAGCTTGCGGCAGGTGGCGGCGACTTCGGCCAGGCGCGCGGCATCGCGGCCGGTGAGGTGCAGGGTGGCGCCGGGACGGCATAGGCGATGGCCAATGCGCGGCCGAGACCGCTGGAGGCGCCGGTGATGGCGATGTGGCTATATGGTTTATGTGTGGACATATGGGCAGCCTATCATCTGGCTGCTATGACGCCAGCCCATGAGTGACGCATGCGGAAAGCAAAACTGAAATGGGTCTGGCATCGATGACCGGGTTTGCCCGGGCGCAGGGCGAGGTGGCGGCGAAGCCGGGTCGATTGCCTGGATCTGGGAGCTGCGCAGCGTCAATGGGCGGGGGCTGGATTTGAAACTCCGGCTGGCTCTCGGGCTGGACGGGCTGGAGCGCCGCTCCGCGGGTTGCGACGACGAAACAGCTCAAGCGCGGCAATGTTTCGGGCACGTTGAGCCTGAAGCGCGAGGCGGCAAGCGGGCTGACGGCGGATATGGTGGCGCTGGAGCGGGTGAAGGAGCTGGCGATCGAACTGGCGGACAATATCCCCGGCGCCTTGCCGCCGCGGGCGGAATTGCTGCTGGCGCTGCCGGGCGTGATGCGCAATGTCGGCGCGCAGGATGATAGCGAGGAATTGCAGGCGGCCCTGCAATCGGCGGTGCGCGCTGGCTATGCCGAGCGCGTTGGACGGGCTGGTGGCGGCGCGGGCAGGTGAGGGCGCGCGGCTGGCCGGGATTGTCGATGCGCAGTCTGGAGGAGATTGCGGCGCTGCATGACGAGGCGGTGGTGGAGGCGGCGACGCAGCCGGCTTTGCACAAGGCGCGGCTGATGGCGCAGCTGGCGGAGATCCTGGGCAGCACGCCCGGCTCTGCCGGAGGAGCGGATCGCGCAGGAGGTGGCGCTGCTGGCGACCAAATCCGACGTGCGCGAGGAGCTGGACCGGCTGGCGTCGCATATCGCGGCGGCGCGGGTGCTTGCTGGCGGAGGCCGCCGGGGTGGGACGGAAATTCGATTTTCTGGTGCAGGAATTCAACCGCGAGGTGAATACGCTTTGCAGCAAGTCGGTTTCGCTGAAGCTGACCTCGATCGGGCTGCGGTTGAAGGCGGTGGTCGAGCAATTGCGCGAACAGGTGGCGAATATTGAATAATCCGCCGCAGCGCGGGGGCTTGTGCCTGGTGCTGGCGGCACCTTCCGGGGCGGGCAAGACCTCGCTGTCGCGGGCGCTGCTGGCCGAGGATCCGCAGCTTCGCTCTCGGTCAGCGTCACCACGCGGGCGCCGCGGATGGGAGAAGTTGAAGGCAAGCATTATTATTTTGTCGATCAGCAGAAATTCGACGAGATGGTCCGCAATGGCGCGCTGCTGGAACATGCCTATGTGTTCGGGCGCTCCTACGGCACGCCGCGGGTGCCGGTGGAGACGCATGCTGGCAGCAGGGCGGCGATGTGCTGTTCGATATCGACTGGCAGGGCTACCGGCAGCTCCGCGCGGCGATGCCGGCGGACGTGGTGGGCGTGTTCATCAAGCCGCCATCGCTGGAGGCGCTGGAGACGCGGCTGGTCGGGCGGGGCGATGATGCGGCAGCAGATCGAGCGGCGGATGGCCCATGCCGAGGCGGAAATGAGCCCACGCGCAGGAGTTCGATTTCACCGTGGAGAACGCGGATTTCGATACCGCACTCGCGGATTTGCGGGCGGTGCTGCGGGCGGCAAGGCTTGCGACTGAGCGGCAGGTGCAAGGCGGCTGAAAGCTTCAGGCCGTCGGCCTGCCTGAATTGCCGCGCGGTTTGTAACCATGACAGATTTATGCTATGGTTTGCCCTGAACTCAGGATAAATTTGTTAATGATCTCAGTGTGTTACCTCCGGTCCGGCAACTCATTTGCCGCCTCCTCCCTCGTCTGCATGATCTGACATGAACGATATCACCGACGAAGCCGGCGGCGGCGCCGAACCGCCGCGCGGGATGGAGCCTGTCTCGATCGAGCAGGAGATGCGCAAGTCCTATCTGGACTATGCGATGTCCGTTATCGTCTCCCGCGCGTTGCCGGATGCGCGGGATGGGTTGAAGCCGGTGCATCGGCGGATTTTGTACGCGATGAACGAGGCCGGCAACACGCCCGACAAGCCGTACCGCAAATCCGCGCGTATGACCGGTGACGTGATGGGTAAATACCATCCGCATGGCGACAGCGCGATTTATCTGGCCGCCGTGCGTATGGCGCAGGATTTCTCGATGCGCCTGCCGCTGATCGACGGGCAGGGGAATTTCGGCTCGATCGACGGCGATATGCCGGCGGCGATGCGTTATACCGAAATGCGGCTGGACCCGGCGGCGATGCTGCTGCTGAACGATATCGACAAGGATACGGTCGATTTCCAGCCGAATTACGATGAAAGCGAGCAGGAGCCGCGCGTGCTCCCCGCCGCGTTCCCCAACCTGCTGATCAATGGCTCGAACGGCATCGCCGTCGGCATGGCGACGAATATTCCGCCGCATAACCCGGCCGAGATTTTGGACGCGACGCTGGCGTTGATCGCAGAATCCCGACATTACGCTGGAAGAACTGATGGCGATCGTGCCGGGCCCGGATTTTCCGACCTCCGGGATTATCCTCGGGCGCTCGGGCATCCGCTCGGCGTTCGAGACCGGGCGCGGCTCCATCACCATCCGCGCGCGTGCGAGCATCGAGCAGATCCGCAAGGACCGCGATGCGATCGTGGTGACGGAAATCCCGTATCAGGTGAATAAATCCACGCTGCTGGAGCGCATCGCGGAGCTGGTGCGCGCGAAGGATATCGAAGGCATCGCGGATCTGCGCGATGAGAGCGACCGCGAGGGCATGCGGATCGTGATCGAGCTGAAGCGCGATGCGACCGGCGAGGTGGTGCTGAACCAGCTCTACCGGTTCACCAATCTGCAGACCAGTTTTGGCATCAACATGCTGGCCCTGGATAAGGGCAAGCCGCGCCAGATGGGTTTGAAAGAACTGCTGGTCTGCTTTGTGGAATTCCGCGAGGAAGTGATTCTGCGGCGCGCGCGCTTCGAGCTGAACAAGGCGCGCGACCGGGCGCATCTGCTGATCGGCCTTGCCACGGCGGTTGCGAATATCGATGAGGTGATCAGGATCATTCGCGGCAGCCCGGATTCCAACGCGGCGCGCGCGGCGCTGATGGAACGCCACTGGCCGGCGGAAGATGTCGCACCGTTGCTGGCGCTGATCGACGATGTCGGCAATACCATCAGCGCCGATAACACCATGCGCCTGACCGATGCGCAGGCGCGCGGCATTCTGGAACTGCGCCTGGCCCGGCTGACCGGCCTGGAGCGCGAGAAGATCCAGGCCGAGCTTGACGGAAGTTGCGGCCCGGATCACGGAACTTCTGGAAATCATCGGCTCGCGCATTCGCCGGCTGGAAGTGATGCGCGACGAGCTGATCGCGGCGCGCTTGAAAATCGCCTCGGCGCGCAAATCCACCATCGAGGATCTGGATACCGACCAGGATGATGAGAGCCTGATCGAGCCCGGCCAGATGGTGGTGACGCTGACGCGCGATGGTTTCATCAAGCGCACCTCGCTGGAAACCTTCCGTGCGCAGAATCGCGGCGGGCGCGGGCGTTCGGCGACTTCCACGCGCGGCGATGACGTGGTGACCCGCAGCTTCAATGCGCATACGCATCAATTTGTGCTGTTCTTCTCCTCCGGCGGCAAGGCTTTCCGCGAGAAAGTCTGGAGACTTCCCGAAGCGACCACCACCGCCAAGGGCCGCGCGCTGATCAATCTGCTGCCGGAACTGGGCAAGGATGAGATCACCACCGTGCTGCCGCTGCCGCAGGATGAGAGCCTGTGGGAGAATCTGCATCTGGTCTTTGCCACCGCCAGCGGCGGCGTGCGGCGGAACAAGCTTGCGGATTTCAACAATGTTCGCGCCGCCGGGCTTGATTGCGATGAAGCTGGATGAGGGCGACCGGCTGATCGGTGTCGCGACCTGCCGGGACGGCGATGACGTGTTCCTGGCCACCAAGCTTGGCCGCTGCATCCGCTTCCAGATTACCGACGAGAATCTGCGCGTGTTCTCCGGCCGCGATTCGGCCGGCGTGCGCGGGATCAAGCTCGGCGCGGAGGATGAGGTGATGAGCCTCTCCGTGCTGCGCCATGTGGACGCAACGCCGGATGAACGCGCGGCCTATCTGAAATATGCCGTCGCACAGCGCCGCAACGGCGATGAAGAGGCGGCGGAACAGGGCGAATCGGACGAGGCGGTCGCCGATATCGCCCTGCCGGAAGCGCGAATCGCCGAACTGGCGGCGGCGGAGGAAATTCTGCTCACCGTCACCGATTCGGGCTTCGGCAAACGCTCCTCGGCCTATGAATACCGCGTCACCGGCCGTGGCGGGCAGGGCATTGCCAACATCACCCTGAATGCGCGCCGCAACGGCAAGGCGGTCGCCGCCAGCTTCCAGGTGCGCGATGGGCGATGACGTGATGCTGGTGACCGATGGCGGGCGGCTGATCCGCGTGCCGGTGGACCAGGTGCGCATCACCGGCCGCTCCGTGATGGGCGTGACCCTCTTCCGGTTGGACGATGACGAGCGTGTTACCTCCGTGTTCCCTGTGCTGGAGCAGGAAAACGGGCAGGACCAGGAATCGGGCCAAGACCAGGAGGGTGAAGATGCCTGAGCCGCGCATCGCGCTCTATCCCGGCACGTTCGACCCGATCACCAACGGGCATGTCGATATCATCGCCCGCGCCGCGCGGCTGGTGGACAGGCTGGTGGTCGGCGTTGCGATGAATGCCGGCAAGGGGCCGATTTTCAGCCTGGAAGAGCGCGCTGAGCTGGTGCGTGAGGAGATCGCGCCGATTGCCGCGAAGACCGGCACCGAGATCCTGGTGCGGCCGTTCGAGACGCTGCTGATCGCCTTTGCCAACGAGGTCGGCGCGCAGATGATCGTGCGCGGCCTGCGCGCGGTGTCGGATTTCGATTACGAGTTCCAGATGGCGGGGATGAATTACCGGCTGGACAGCAAGATCGAGACCGTGTTCCTGATGGCGAGCGAACATCACCAGTTCATTTCTTCGCGTTTTGTGAAGGATATCGCGGCCCTCGGGGGTGACATTTCCTCCTTTGTGCCCAAGCTTACGCATGAACGGACATTGGCCAAACTTAGGAAGTGACCATGTTGAAACGTCGAACCTTGTTAACCGCTGCAAGCGCAGCCCCTTTTTTAACGGAAATGATGATGACCGAATCCGCAGGCGCCGCTGTCTCGAACACCTTGCTGATGGAGCTGACCTATGGTCCGGTGACCATCGAGTTGCGGCCGGATCTGGCGCCGCTCGCCGCTGAGCGGCTGCGGACGCTGAGCGCCCAGGGCTTTTACAATGGCTGCAAGTTTTTCCGCGTGATCGCCGGCTTCATGGCGCAGACGGGCGATCCGACCAATACCGGCATGAATGGCTCCTCCCTGCCGGACCTGCCGGCCGAGTTCACCAACGATGCGAGCTTCCTGACCGGCACCGTCGGCATGGCCCGCACGTCCGATCCGAACTCCGCCAACAGCCAGTTCTTCATCTGCTTCGCACCGGCGACCTTCCTGGATGGCCAGTACACCATCGTCGGCCAGGTTACCGCGGGCATGGATGCCGTGCAGCAGATCAAAAAGGGCGCCGGGCAGAGCGGCTCGGTGGCCGATCCCGAATTCGATCCTCAAGATGACGGTGGTGAGCTAATTTCTCCGGGAGGCATGCCTTGATTTAACTGGGGCCGGGCCACGGTTTCCGTTAAATTAGGCTGCCTCCCGGTCCTGTCACTTGACTTGGGGGGTATAAATCTGGTTCACCCCCCGTCAGGAGAGCCTGTAGCTCAGTGGTAGAGCATTCGACTTTTAATCGAATGGCCGTGGGTTCGACCCCCACCGGGCTCACCAATCTTTTCAAGAGCCAAAACTCAAACATCCTCGACTGACGCGCTTTACTGCGTTGGTCGAGGATGTTTTGCGTTTATCTGGAAAAAATTCCGCCATGCGGCGGGAATCATTCCCGCCGCATGGGCCAGCATCGGCTCTATGCCGCGCGGACCATCGCTTCCGTGGTCCTATTGAGCGCGATTTGGTCTACCGTGCGCCGAACTTCGATCTGCCCGCTCAATCCGGTGGGGAAGTGGACTTCAAAACCATGGCAGCCACTGCCCAGGCCCGCTTTGCGCAAATCCGCGCGATAGAGATTGGCGAGCACACGCGCCACGCGGCGGCCATTGTTTATAATATCCAGGGAGACGGGGGCTTCCGGCGCATCAGCGTTTTGCGCCCACCCGGAGACCGTGCAGGGCCCCGCCTGGTCGACGAAGCCTTGCAGCGCGCCGATCTGTAAGGTCGGTAGAACCACGCCTGCACGGGCAGCAAGCTGGCGTTGGATGGCAGCCAGCAAATACCCGCTTTCTGTCCGCTCCAAGCCCGGTGCGGCTTTGTCCTCGGGATAAAGCGCAGAGAACTCGGCGGCGTTGTGGAACTGGCCGCGGAAGCCCGTATCATCGAGAAAACTCTCCGCCGGGCAGTTTTCGGCGAAAATCACGTCATGGCTCTCAAGCTCGACATGGTAATAGGTCACCCGGTCGACCTGCTCAGCCTGGGTGATGCTAACGCCATTTACCAGCCTCCAAGCGGGCACCAACGTGCCGGAGCAATAGATTGCGTGGCCCGGGGAGACATGCAGGTTGCGCGCGGGCACGCCGTCCGCGATGGCATCGGCCTTGATGCAGATGGGCAGCATCAGATGGTTGCCCGCGATGAATTTGCCGTCATAGCTCCGGTTGCCGATCCATTTGATCCGCCGTGCAGCACCGCTATGGGTTTGCACCATGTCGCCGATTTGGAGCTGCTCCACACGGGTTTCGCCCGTCTCCGTCCGGATCAGCGTACCTTCGCAGAAGCAGGGCGCATCGACGAACAGGATGCCGCCATTGCCGTCTGATGCCAGCGAGAAGGTGTTGTTTGTGAGGTTGCCGTGAAGTTCGAACGTATCGGTTCCGGAACCTGTCGTGATGGTAAAATACGTGTCGCCGGCGCTGTAGGAATCCGTAAAGCTGACGGGCGTGCCGATACCCTGCAGGTCGATCGTGTCATGATTGCTGAATCCGGAAATACTGCTGAGCACGGACAGGCTGATGCCCGTGCCGATCACGAGTTCTCCCCCAACGGTTCCGCCCGCAAACGAAACCTCGCTCAGCACGTTTGCGCCAAGCCCGGATAACTGCTCGAATGTTCCACCCGGCCCGATGACAAATTCGTTGCCAAAACCAGCGGAAATTCCAGTTTCCGCCACGAGTGTTGCACCGTCCTGAACGGTATATATATCGCCCAGCGTCAGGCCGACGGTGGGTGTCAGGGTGACAACGACAGCGGCGGTAGAAGAGGTGTCATGCTGAATGACATAATCTTCGCCGGTGGATAAAGTGAGCAGGGCGGTGAGCGTACCTGGCTGGTCGATCGTGGTGACGGACATTCAAATTTCTCCAAATATAAATTCGCTTCAAATCGATAAAAATCTCGGAACGGCAAAATGGATCCGCGAACATGATTTATGCGGAGGCCGACAAACTTCCGGTTTAGACCTCAAAAGGCAGCCCATTATCGGGCTGGGTATTCTTAAATATTCAGCAGCCTGTAGCTCTGAGATAAAAGCAACGAATGATCAAACGGACTTAAATCTTATGCGATATGCTGTAATGTAGTTTGGTAATGTAGCCTGCTTATTCAACCTTAGGCTACACCGGGTTACGCGGTGCGACAAGAAAAAGATAATAAACCATGTATTCTTTTTGTTAAATTTCAGTAATCAACCGCTTCGCAAAGCGAGCAGGGGATTAGCCATGCGTGTGCTCGGCCGCATCTTCATCCCCGTGCATCAGATCGTTCAGTTTGAAGGTCGCCGCGAGATCGGCGATCTGGCCCGGCGATAACGTTCGCGGGTTGAGGTTGCGCAGGAGCAAATAGAGCTTCGCGGTCTCCTCCAGCTCCTCGGTTGCGAAAACGGCGGCTTCCAGGGATGTTCCCGCAACGACCGGCCCGTGATTGGCGAGCAACACCGCGGCGTGCTTTCCGGCAAGGCCGCGAATGGCATCGGCCACGGCGGGGTCACCCGGCCGATAATACGGCACCAAAGCAGTATTGCCCACGCGCATCAGGTAGTACGGGGTGAGGGGAGGTAACACGGCTTTTGGATCAATGCCCGGCAACATCGAGACGGCGACCGAATGCGTGGAATGAAGATGCACGATCGCGCGCGCGCTTTGCCGTGATTTATACAAGGCGCTGTGCAGGGGGATCTCCTTGGTCGGCGCATTGCCGTGCAACAACCTTCCGTTCGCATCGAGCCTGGAGAGCGTCGCCGGATCGAGAAATCCGAGGGATGCATTGGTCGGCGTGACCAGCCATCCGCCGTCGTCCAGCCTCAGGCTGATATTGCCGGAAGATCCCGGTGTTAGCCCGCGCTCGAACAAAGACCGGCCATAGCGGCAGATACTCTCGCGTAGTTTTGTTTCCTCTGAATCGGTCACGGCGCTGTCTCCGGGCATAAATGGCGGGCATTATCATATCAGTGCGCCCACCTTGCGGACAGGATAGCGCTGTTCTAATTTCTTTGACAATGACGGCGATACGTCCGCACGCCTATAACAAGATGGAGCAAACAAACGTGCTTAATTTCGCGGCCAATCTATCGTTTATGTTCAATGAGTGGAGTTTTCTGGACCGCTTTGCGGCCGCCGCCGATGCGGGCTTTACCGCCGTTGAGTATTTATTTCCCTACGACCACGGTGCGGATGAAATCGCCAATCTGTTGGAGCGCCATCAACTCACCCAGGCATTGTTCAATATATATCCTGGCGACTTTGCCGCCGGCGAGCGTGGCCTGGCGGCATTGCCCGGGCGGGAGACGGAGTTGGAGGCCGCACTCGAGCAGGCAGTGTATTATGCGCAGATGACCGGTGCCAGGCGCCTGCATCTGATGGCTGGGATCGCCCAGGCGGACGATCCGAACGCAATGGCCCGTTATAAAACCGCCGTGCGGCACGTGGCGGAGGTGCTTGGCGCCGAACAGATCGATCTCGTGCTGGAACCGATAAATTCGCGTGATATGCCAGGATATTTCCTGAACAATGTCGATACCGCAGCCGCACTGATCACCGATCTGGCGCTGCCGAATCTGAAATTGCAGTTCGATATTTATCATTGCCAGATCATCCATGGCGATGTGACGACGCGGTTGCGCAAATACAGGGACATTATCGGCCATGTGCAGATTGCCAGTGTGCCGTCGCGAAATGAACCGGATGTTGAGGAGTTGAACTATCCATTCCTTTTCGAGGAGCTGGAACGGTTGGGCTATGCGGGGTATATCGGCTGCGAATACCGGCCGCGCGGCAAAACCCTTGAGGGTTTGGGCTGGTTTAAACCCTATCGCGGACGCAGCGCATGACACTGGTTCTTGGTTCCGTCGCGGATGATTATACGGGTGCATCGGACCTTGCCAACACGCTCGCACGCGCGGGGTTGCGCACGGTGCAGACCATCGGTGTTCCAGGCCCCGAGCTTGATTTTATCGATGCCGATGCGATTGTTGTCGCGTTAAAGAGCCGCTCGATTCCGGCGGAGGACGCCGTCGCCCTATCGCGCAAGGCGGCGGATTGGCTGCGCAAGCAGGGCGCGCGGCATGTTTTGTTCAAAATATGCTCCACCTTCAACTTAACCGATCAAGGAAATATCGGCCAGGTTATGGATGCGCTGCGCGCGGATGCCGGCAGCGGGCCGGTGGTGGTCACGCCGGCCTTCCCGGAAACCGGACGGACGGTTTATCTCGGCAATCTCTTCGTCGGCTCCGTGCCGCTGAACGAAAGCCCGCTGAAGGACCATCCGCTCAACCCGATGCGTGATTCGAATTTGGTGCGCGTGCTGGCACGCCAGAGCGCGCATCCGGTGGGGCTCATTCCTTTTGCGACGGTTGAAGCGGGCGAGGCGGCAGTTCAGCAGGCCATGGGGCAACTCGCGGAAGAAGGCAAAGGTGCTGCGATTGTCGATACCATTCTGGACCGGCATTTGCAGGCGATCGGCGCTGCGGCGCTGCAAAATCCCATCTCTGTCGGTGCGTCCGGCCTCGGCCTGGGCCTTGCCAGGGCGTTGATCGCGGCGAAGCACTGCACAATGCGGCAGGTGCCCGCCGCGTCCGAACTGGAAGTCGGCGGAAAGGTTGCGATTCTTGCCGGCAGTTGCTCTCAGGCGACGTTGGAGCAGATACGTGTTGCCGAAAACACGATGCCTGTTTTGCGGCTGGATGTCACACGACTGTTGGCGGGCGAGCCCGTCGCCATCGATGCGCTGAACTGGGCGAGCGAAAAACTTGGAAGCGGCCCGGTATTGATCGCCAGCAGCGCAACGCCGGAAGTCGTGGCCGCGTTGCAGGCGCAACATAAGCCCAACCATGTCAGCGCCCGGATCGAGCATTGCCTCGCGGAAATCGGCGAAGGCCTGGTTGAACACGGTGTCCGGCGCCTGATCGTCGCGGGCGGTGAAACCTCCGGCGCGATTGTGGATCGGCTCGGCATCAAGGCGTTCCAGGTCGGCCCGGAAATCGCGCCCGGTGTGCCCGTATTACGCAGCGCCGGAGATGCGCGCGCCATGCTGCTCGCTTTAAAGTCGGGCAATTTCGGGGGCAGGGATTTCTTCGCGCGCGCGCTCGGCATGATGCAATAAAAAGCAATCAGGAAAGTTCAAGAACATGCATGTGTTAATCCTCGGCGCAGCGGGCATGATTGGCCGCAAACTGATCGCCTCGCTCACGAATACGGGTTCTCTCGGTGAGAAGACCATCGATGCGCTGACGCTGATCGACGTCATCGAGCCCGGTGCACCCGAAGGATTTACTGGACGGGTTAATCGCTACGCCGCGAATATCGCGCTCCCCGATACCGCAAAGCGCGCCGTCAGCGAGCGGCCGGATGTCATCTTCCATCTCGCCGCGATTGTTTCAGGCGAGGCGGAAGCGAATTTCGAGAAAGGCTACAGCATCAACCTGGACGGCACGCGCCACCTGTTCGAGGCGATCCGGCTGGAACATGCGCATTCTTCCTATTGCCCGCGTGTCGTCTTCACCTCGTCGATTGCCGTCTTCGGAGCGCCGTTCCCGGATGTCATCGACGATGATTTCGTGACGACGCCGCTGACCAGCTACGGCGCGCAAAAGGCGATGGGCGAGTTGCTGCTGGCGGATTACACGCGGCGTGGTTTCATGGATGGGATCGGCCTCCGCCTGCCGACCATCTGCGTCCGCCCCGGCAAGCCCAACCTCGCGGCGTCCGGCTTTTTCTCAGGCATCATTCGCGAGCCGCTAAACGGGGTCGAAGCGGTGCTGCCGGTGGCGGATTCCGTGCGACACTGGTTTGCCAGCCCGCGCGCCGCGGTCGGCGCATTGAGCCACGCAGCGTCCATCGACCTCGCCCCGCTCGGCGCACGGCGCAATATCAATCTGCCGGGGCTCTCTGTCACCGTCGCGGAAGAGATCGCGGCGTTAGAGCGGATTGCGGGCTCTGACGCCGTCCGCCTGATCCGCCGCGCGCCGGACCCGGTCATTGAACGGATCGTCAGCGGCTGGGCCAAGGCCTTTGCACCGCGCCGCGCAGAGGCGCTGGGTTTTGTGGGCGATAAATCCTTCGACGATATTATCCGCATCTATATGGAAGATGAGATGGGGAAATCCGCCTGATCCGGACGGGGAAAAGCGGGCAATCCGCCCGCTATCCTTGCGTTTGATGAACAAAGTGAAATCAGGCGAACGCGCACTTAGCAACGCGGTTGTCCGCCCCTAGATCCATTGCTCCCCCAGATCAGATCAGGAGAGCATAATGGATGAAAATGAATTCGAAGGCACGGCACGCGATATCGGCGGCAAGGTGCAGGATGCGCTCGGCGGATTGACGGGCGATACCGCGACCCAGGCGAAGGGCAAGTGGAACCAGGCGGCAGGCCAGGCGCAAAAGACCTTTGGCGCAGCGGCGGATGAATTACGAGAAAATGTCACGCAACAGCCGTTAACGGCGTTGGCGCTCGCCGCCGGCGTTGCATTCCTCGCCGGCTTTCTCGCGCGCCGCTAACCCGAACCGCTACTCGACCGTCACGGATTTTGCGAGGTTGCGCGGCTGGTCGACATCGGTGCCCTTCAAGATTGCAACGTGATAGGCCAGCATCTGGACCGGAATCGCATAGAGGATAGGGGCTGCGAACGGATCGATTTCGGGCAGCAAAATCGTCTCCGTGGCGATGTTTTGCAGTTTTGCAGCACCTTCCGCGTCCGAGAAGACGATGATCTGGCCACCGCGCGCCGCTGCTTCCTGCAGATTGGAAGCGGTTTTTTCGAATAACGGCCCGGAGGGGCAGATCGCGACGACCGGCACGGCTTTGTCGATCAGCGCGATCGGCCCGTGCTTCAACTCGCCGGCGGCGTAGCCCTCGGCGTGGATATAGCTGATCTCTTTCAGCTTCAAAGCACCTTCCAGAGCGATCGGGTAGCAGGCGCCGCGGCCGAGATAGAGCACGTCCCGCGCCTCGGCGATGCGCCGAGCGAGGGCGCGGATGGCGCCGTCATGGGCCAGCAGTTCCGCGGCTTTCGAGGGGATTTCCAGCAGGCAGTTTGTCAGCCGGGCGATTTCGGCCTCCGGCAGCGTGCCCCGCGCGCGCGCCATGGCCAGGGCGAAGACCGCGAGCACGGTGAGCTGCGCGGTAAACGCCTTGGTGCTGGCAACGCTGATCTCCGGCCCGGCGATGGTGTCCAATATGGCGTGGCTGGCCCGCGCGATGCTGCTTTCCGGCACGTTGACGATGGAGAGGATTTTCTGGCCCTGCGCCCGCATATAGCGCAAAGCTGCCAGCGTATCGGCGGTCTCGCCGGATTGGCTGAGCAGCAGGCCGAGCCCATCCGCCGGCAAAGGCGGGGTGCGGTAGCGGAATTCGCTGGCCACATCGGCATCCACCGCAATGCGCGCATAGCTCTCCAGCCAGAATTTGCCGACGAGCCCGGCATAATAGCCCGAACCGCAGGCGCTGAGCGAAATGCGGGAAATATCCTCCAGCGCGAAGGGCAGGGTAGGCAGGCCCGGCATGCGCGTGCCGGCATCGATCATCCGGTGCAGCACATCGCCGATAACGACCGGCTGCTCGTACATTTCCTTTTCCATGAAATGCCGGGAATTGCCCTTGCCGAGCGCAGCGCCGGTCAGGTTGGTAAGTTTTTTCTCCCGCGTGATGGAAGCCCCCTCACGGTTGAAAAACTGCACGCTCTCGCGCGTCACGACGACCCAGTCGCCGTCTTCCAGATAGGAAATTTCGCGGGTCAGCGGCGCTAAGGCCAGCGCGTCCGAGCCGAGATACATTTCCGTTGCCCCGAACCCGACGGCGAGCGGCGCCCCGTGCTGCGCGCCGATCATCAGCTCCGGATGGCCGGCGAAAATTAGCGCCAGCGCATAGGCGCCTTCGAGCTTCGCGAAGGCCGCCTGCGCGGCCTCAGCCGGGGCGAGGCCTTGGGCGAGCAGCAGGTCGAGCAACTGGGCAACGGTCTCGGTATCCGTTTCGGTAGAGAATTTCTGCCCCTGCGCCTCCAGCTCGCGCCGCAGCTCGGCATGGTTCTCGATGATGCCGTTATGCACCACGGCAACGCGTGCGGTGCCGTGCGGGTGGGCGTTGGTCTCGGTGGGCGCGCCATGGGTGGCCCAGCGCGTATGGCCGATGCCGGTCACGCCCTGCAGCGGCGTGCGCTCCAGGGCGCTGGCCAGGTTGACCAGTTTACCCTCGGCGCGCCGGCGCTCGATATGGCCGTTCTACCAGTGTCGCGATGCCGGCACTGTCATACCCGCGATATTCCAGCCGCCGCAGCCCATCCAGCAGCAAGGGGGTTGCCGGCGCCGTACCCACCACACCCACAATTCCGCACATTTTTTGCACCCCTCATATCTGCGCAACGCCGGTAGCGTCCACCATCGCTCCGTGTCAAAGCCCTGTAAAATCAAATAATATGGCGGAGTGTTTCATGCGCGCGGTTATCTTTGATCTGGACGGCACATTAATCGAACTCCAGACCCTGACATCCTGGCAGCACTCAACCGGGTGCTGGTGGCGCGCGGCCTTGCGGTACTGAGCCGGGCGGATATCAGGCCGATGATCGGCGATGGCGCGAAGGCGCTGGTGGAACGGGCCTTCGCCGCGCGCGGGAGCGTTGCCGGGGAGGCGGATCTGGCGGCGTTTTTGGAGGATTACAGTGCCAATGCCGTGGTGGACACGGCGCCCTATCCGGGAATTGTCGAGGCGCTGGAGGCCTTGCAGGCGGCCCGGCACCCGATGGGCGTGTGCACCAACAAGCCGGAACGCGCCGCACGCCGCGTTCTGGCCGAGCTCGGCCTGGAGCGCTTTTTCTCGGTGATTACCGGGGGAGATTCCACACCCTACCGCAAACCTGACCCGAGGCATCTGGGGGCGACATTGGCGGCAATGGGGATTGAAAAGGCGGTGATGATCGGCGATCATCCCAACGATATCAATGCCGCCGCCGGGTTGGGGGTGCCGAGCATTTTCGTCACCTGGGGTTATGGCCGCGCGCAAGGCAGCCATGCTGCCGATTCACCATCCGAACTGCCCGGATTGATCGCCCAAATGGGTTGACGAGTCGTGTGCGATGGCCCATCTGGTAATCAGGACTGTTATGGTCCACTATCGGAGCGCACATGTTAAAACTGTCCCGTTTGACCGATTATGCCGTGGTGGCACTGGTGCGCCTGAGTGCGGCGGAAGGTGTTGCGACCTCGCCGGGGATTTCGGCTGCCATTGGGATTCCCGAGCCCACGGTCGCGAAGGTGCTCAAAGCTCTGGCCAGCCACGGGCTGGTGATCTCCACGCGCGGCGCGCATGGCGGCTACCGGCTGAGCCGGCCGCTTGAGCAGATCGCGGTGGCCGAGGTGATCGTGGCCATCGATGGGCCGATCGCGCTGACCTCCTGCGTGGATGGCGGGATGGGCTGCGAGAGCCAGTCGCTCTGCCCGGTCGCCGGCCGCTGGGACCCGGTCAACGATGCGATCCGTGATGCGCTGACCCGAATTACTCTGGCGGATATGGCGAAAGCCGGAATACCGCGCGCCTTCCGTGTACCTGTCTCTGAATCCTTTAATGAGGTTGCCTGATGCCTGCTATTGCTGAAACCCGCGATACTGTTGAGGCGCTGGCCGCGGCCAAGTACAAATATGGGTTTACCACCGATATCGCGATGGAAGAGTTCCCGAAAGGGCTGAATGAGGACATCGTGCGGCTGATTTCGGAGAAGAAAGAGCGAGCCGGAATGGATGCTCGCCTGGCGGCTGAAAGCCTATGCCACCTGGCGCAACATGGAAGAGCCGAATTGGGCGCGGGTGAAGTATCCCGCCATTAATTACGATGATCTGTATTATTACGCGGCACCCTCCGGCCCGGCGCCGAAATCGCTGGAAGAGGTCGATCCCGACCTGCTCAACATGTATGAGAAGCTCGGCATTCCGCTGAACGAGCGCGCGGCCTTGGCCGGCGTTGCGGTGGATGCGGTGTTCGACTCTGTTTCCGTGGCGACGACCTTCCGCGAAACCCTGTCGAAATCCGGCGTGATTTTCTGCCCGATTTCCGAGGCGGTGCGCGAGCATCCCGAGCTGGTGCAGAAATATCTCGGCAGCGTGGTGCCGGTGGGCGATAATTTCTTCGCGGCGCTGAACTCGGCGGTGTTCTCCGATGGCAGCTTCGTGTTCATCCCCAAGGGCGTGCGCTGCCCGATGGAGCTTTCCACCTATTTCCGCATCAATGCGCGCAATACCGGACAGTTCGAACGCACGCTGATCATTGCCGAGGAAGGTGCGAGCGTCTCCTATCTGGAAGGCTGCACCGCGCCGATGCGCGATGAGAACCAGCTGCATGCCGCGGTGGTGGAACTCGTGGCGCTGGATGACGCCAAGATCAAATATTCCACCGTGCAGAACTGGTATCCCGGGCGATGCCGAAGGCAAAGGCGGCATCTATAATTTTGTCACCAAGCGCGGCGCGTGCCGGGGCCGGAATTCGAAAATTTCCTGGACGCAGGTGGAAACCGGCTCGGCGATTACCTGGAAATACCCGTCCTGCATCCTGCAGGGCGATGGCTCGGTGGGTGAGTTCTATTCCGTGGCGCTGACGCATAACCATCAGCAGGCCGATACCGGGACGAAGATGATCCATATCGGCAAGAACACGACCTCGACGATCATCTCCAAGGGCATTTCGGCCGGGCATTCGAACAATACCTATCGCGGGCTGGTGAAAATCATGCCGGGCGCCTCGGGCGCGCGCAATTTCACGCAATGTGATTCGCTGCTGATCGGCGATCAGTGCGGCGCGCATACGGTGCCCTATATCGAAAGCCGCAACCCCTCCGCGAAAGTGGAGCATGAGGCGACGACGTCGAAAATCGCAGAAGACCAGTTGTTCTATTGCCGCTCGCGCGGTCTGTCCGAGGAAGACGCGGTCGGGTTGATCGTGAATGGTTTCTGCAAGGATGTTTTGAAAGAATTGCCGATGGAATTTGCCGTTGAAGCGCAGAAACTTCTGGCGGTCTCTCTGGAAGGCTCAGTAGGTTAAGTATTATGTTTGAGATTAAAAATTTGACGGCCCGCATTGAGGATAAGGAAATCCTGTGCGGGGTGAATCTGGTTGTGCCGGATGGCGAAATCCACGCCATCATGGGCCCGAACGGCGCGGGCAAATCCACGCTTTCCTACGTGCTCTCCGGCCGTGAGGGCTATGAGGTTACCGGCGGCGAAGTGATTTATAACGGCCAGGATATTCTGGCGATGGAACCGGAAGAGCGCGCCGCTGCGGGCATCTTCCTCGCCTTCCAATACCCGGTGGAACTGCCCGGCGTGGGCAATGCGAATTTCATCCGCACGGCGCTGAACGCGGTGCGCCGCGCGCGCGGCGAGGAGGAGCTCGATGCCGTGGCCTTTCTGAAGCAGGCCCGCGCGGCGATCAAATCGCTCTCGATGCAGGACGATATGCTCAAGCGTAACGTCAATGTCGGGTTCTCCGGCGGCGAGAAGAAGCGCAACGAAGTGCTGCAGATGGCATTGTTGCAGCCGGGCCTTGCGATCCTGGACGAGACGGATTCCGGGCCTGGATATCGACGCGCTGAAAATCGTTGCCGATGGCGTGAACGCGCTGCGCAGCCCGAACTTCTCTGCGCTGGTGATCACGCATTACCAGCGCCTGCTCGAGCACATCGTGCCGGACCGGGTGCATGTGCTGGCAGCAGGCCGGATTGTGCGCTCGGGCGGGCCTGAGCTGGCGCTGGAACTGGAAGCGCGTGGCTATACCGGGCTGGAAGCCGCTTAAACCATGACCGCCCTTCCTACACGCAAGCTCGAAGCATTCCGTTATACGGATCTTCGGCCGCTCGCCGGCATTAGTTTTGCCGAGACGGTGCGTCCGCCCGTCCCGGCGGACCTGCCGGATCTGGGCATCCCCCGGCTGGTTTTCCTGAATGGCGTTTTTGATAAAGCGCTGTCCTCGGAGCTGGCCTATCTGCAACCCTTCGCAACGGTCGCGGAGGGCGGCACGCAGCCGCTCGCGCTGATCAATGCCGAGAACGCGCGGGATGGCATCACGCTCGATATCCCCGCGGGTGTCGATGCCGGTTCGGTGCTGCTGGTCTCCTATGCCGGCGGTGAAAACCCGGTTGCATTCCATCCGCGCCACCGCATCACGCTCGGTGCGGGTGCCAAGCTCACGGTGATCGAGATCGCCAAAGGTGAAGGCGTGTACTGGCATAATCCGGTGACGGACATCACACTGGCAGAAGGCGCTGTGCTGGCGCATTACCGCCTGCAGAATGAGAGCAAGGAGGCTTTCCACCTTGCCACGATCCGCGCGAAAATCGCCGAGAACGCGGCCTATGAGAGCTTCACGGCAACGATCGGTTCGCGGATTTCACGCACCGAAATCCATGCAGCACTTGCAGGCTCGCAGGCCAGCACGCATCTGAACGCGGCGCAGCTTCTGGGCGGCACGCAGCATGGCGATTTCACCTCCGTGGTGAACCACCAGGCGCCGAATTGCGGCTCACGCCAGACCGTGAAATCCGTTCTGTCGGATACCGCGCGCGGCGTCTTCCAGGGGCGGATCGAGGTCGACCAGATCGCGCAGA
Organism: uncultured delta proteobacterium; assembly: GCA_963778115.1. GTDB lineage: Bacteria > Bdellovibrionota > FAC87 > UBA2466 > UBA2466 > JBBQIT01. The sequence goes on along the minus strand of CAVZSV010000005.1, from coordinate 25,542 downwards.
AGACCGACGGCTATCAGATGAACCAGGCCTTGCTGCTCTCGCCGGGTGCGGAAATCGATATCAAGCCGGAACTGCAGATTTTCGCCGATGACGTGAAATGCAGCCATGGTGCGACCATCGGTGCGCTCGATCCTGAGCAGATTTTCTATCTGCGCAGCCGCGGCATTCCTGAGGATGAGGCACGGGCGATCCTGATCCGCGCCTTCCTGACGGAAGCGCTGGAACCGGTCATCGATGACACGGCGCGGGCGATGTTCGAGGCCGCAATTGAAACATGGTGGCTGACAAAATGAGCGCTGCGGTGCAAATCCCGGCTTTCGATCTGACGCAAATCCGCAAGGATTTTCCGATCCTGGCGCAACAGGTCCACGGTAAGGACCTGGTGTTCCTGGACTCCGCGGCTTCCGCCCAGAAGCCGCGCGTGGTGATCGACGCCATGGTGCATGTGATGGAGGCACAATACGCCAATGTGCATCGGGGTTTGCACTGGATGTCCGAACGGACGTCCGACGCTTATGAGGCCGTGCGCGATAAGACCGCGGCATTCCTGAATGCCGCCGCGCGTGAGGAAATTATCTTCACGCGCAACGCCACGGAATCCATCAATCTGGTGGCCTACACCTATGGCCGCACCGCGTTGCAGCCGGGGGACGCGATCGTGGTTTCCGAGATGGAGCACCACGCCAATCTCGTGCCCTGGCAGATGCTGCGCGACGCGCATGGGGTGGAATTGCGGATTGCAAAAATCACCGATTCCGGCGAGATCGATTTTGACTCGCTGGAAGCGCAATTCGCTGACGGCAAGGTGAAATTGCTGGCGATCACGCATATGTCCAACGTGCTCGGCACCTACACGCCGGCCGAGCGCCTGGCAGCTTTCGCGCATGAACGCGGCGCCAAAATTCTGCTCGATGGCTCGCAGGCGGTGGTGCATCGTCGTGTCGACGTGCAGGCGATCGATGCGGATTTCTATGTATTTTCGGGCCATAAGCTCTACGGCCCCTCCGGCATTGGCGTGCTGTACGCCAAGCGCGAATTGCTCGATGACATGCCGCCTTTCCTGGGCGGCGGCGATATGATCGCCAGCGTGTCCTATGCACGTTCCACCTGGGCGAAACCGCCGCACCGCTTCGAGGCGGGCACGCCGGCGATTATCGAGACGATCGGCCTGGGCGCTGCGATCGATTACGTTCAGGCGATCGGCTTTGACGCGATCTCGGCGCATGAGCGCGAGCTGACCGACCATGCGCTGTCGGCCTTATCGACCATAGAGGGCTTAAAAATCCTCGGCACCGCGCAGGATCGCGGCGGGGTGATTTCGTTCACGATGCGCGATGCGCATGCGCATGACATCGCAACCTTGCTGGACCGCCAGGGCATTGCGGTGCGCGCCGGGCATCATTGCGCGGAACCGCTGATGGGCCGCCTCGGCGTGACCAGCACGGCGCGCGCCTCCTTCGCGCTGTACACGACCAAGGCGGAAATCGACGCGCTTGCCGCCGGACTGGATCGCATCAAACGGATTTTCGCCTGATGTCCAACACCGCCGAGCTTTATCAGGTGCTCATCATGGACCGGAGCAAAAATCCGCGCTTCTCCGGCCGGCTGGAAGTTTTCGATGCCGAGAGCACGGGCGAGAACCCGATGTGCGGCGACCACCTGCATGTGTTCCTCAAGCGGGATGGCGCACAGGTTGCCCATGAATCGCGCGGCTGTGCTATCATGACCGCGAGCGCTGATTTAATGGCGGAAGCGGTGGCGGGGAAAACGGTGGCGGAAATTACGGAGATGCGGAAAGCTTTCGAGGCGGTGGTTACGACCGGCCAGGCGAATGCGGAATTGGGCAATCTCAACGCGCTGGCCGGTGTGTCGGAATATCGTTCGCGCATTCGCTGCGCCACGCTGCCCTGGTCGGCCTTGGGCGAGGCGATGGAAAAGGATTTTCAACATGGATGACCAGAAAATGGTCCCGACAACAAGCTGGACCCCTGAGGGCGAGACCAAGGCCTTGTTGACCGAAGATGCCGTGATCGGCGCCATCTGCACGGTGTTCGATCCGGAAATTCCGGTGAATATCTACGAGCTTGGTTTGATCTACGCGATCGAGATCGCGCCGAGCGGCGATGTGAAGGTCGAGATGACCCTGACGGCGCCGGGCTGCCCCTCCGCGCAGGAACTGCCGGAGATGGTTCGCAGCGCCATCGCCGAACTCGATGGCGCCGGGGATGTGACGGTGGAAACGGTTTGGGATCCGCCATGGGATCCGAGCCGGATGAGCGAAGACGCGCGTCTTTCGCTGAATATGTTTTGAGGGAGTAGAAGGATGAGCACGACAGCTTCCGCGCCAACCACCCGCCGGCCTTTGCCGCCGCTGATGGAGATGACCGAAGCCGCTGCTGCACGCTTGAAAGCGCTCTATGAGGGCGGCGAGGCGGGCAAATTGCTGCGCATCGCCGTCTCCACCAAAGGCTGCTCGGGCATGTCCTACGATATGAGCTGGGTGGAAGAAGCGGGTCCGCAGGACGAGGTGGTAACAAACCACGGGCTTACCGTGCTGGTGGACCGCAAGGCGACGTTGTTCCTGATCGGCACGACGATGGATTACAAGGTCGACAAGCTCACCTCCGGGTTTACCTTCGAGAACCCGAATGAAAAAGGCCGCTGCGGATGCGGCGAGAGTTTCCACGTCTAGAACGTGACCTCCGGGGCTGACGCACGGCGTCAGCCCCGGAGAGACTAAAACGGATTCATGCAGATATCCGGCCGATACGGGTGGTTGGGCCGGTCAAGCCCGCCGGGTATCGGGTCCGTCGAGAGATGAGGAAAGCTGCCGAGGTCCCGGCGCAGAAAGCTCAGTTCCAGCACGTCGGGAATTGGCACGCCTTGCACCAGCATGACATCGGCAAAGTTATTCGCATGCAGATGCACGGGCACGTGATACGCCGTTAATTTCTCAAACATGCATCGGACTTTTGCGAAAAAAACCGGATCGGTGAGTTTCGAGAGATCATGGATCTCACAGGCAATCACCTCGAATGGCTCAAGCAATTTGGGATCGAGCGTGTCGAATATGTCGTATTCCCCGCCTTCGATGTCGAATTTAAATAACGGGCGCTTAATGTCGAGTGCGTCAAGTTTCGCGCAGATATCGGCAAAGCTCAGATAATCGCCCGCGCTGTTGCTTCCCCATCCGAGCTTATGGAAATGGAAATTCGCGTGCGCGACGGGGGAGCGTTCCACCGTATGGTCGAATTGCAGCACCTGCGCGCCGCGCTCGGCCAGTTGCAGATCGAAGCTGACATCCATGCCAACCCCGATGGATAGGACACCATCGCAGTCCAGCGCAATCGCAGGCAGGACATAGCCGCCATCCGTGTTATCGCCGATCCGGGTTTTGGACATGCCCGACATGGACCAAGGGCGCATCATTTTAATCAGGCCCAGTATGCCCGCTTGCCCGATGCCCCGCGGCGCCGCCGCCGCAATGGGTTTCTCTGGCGTCGCTGGCCTTGCGCGGGGCGTGTGGCCGGTGACCAGCTCTGCAAGCGCGTGCGCCGCTTGTCGCCAGCTGAAGGCGTCCAGCACACGCGCGCGCGCTGCGGCAAAGCGGTTGGCATCGTGGCGGTAGCCGGTCGCATATCCGTCCATCGCGCCGATCAGGGTATCGAGATCGGGTTCGACGTAGCGGCCCACCACTCCGTGTTGTTGTTCGTCCGTCGGAAGAAGCGGTCCGGGAATATGAAGTGCCACATCCGCCGGGCAGAAATCATCCGTGGCGCCGCCTTGCGTGACGATCACTGGCGTGCCGCAGGCAATCGCCTCCAGCACAGGCAGGTTGAAGCCTTCGGCCCGGTAGGGCGAGACGTAAGCATCGGCGATGCCATAGAGGGATCGCAGTTCCGTTCGGGTTAGATTACCTGGAATAACCGAGATCGCGTCTAACGTTTCCGGGCGCAGCACAGCTGGGTCTTCGCTCCCAACCCTGCGCAGCGTGTCCTCGGCCGAGATTCCATAGAGCCCGCGCTGATCCTTGATGATCAGGCGAACCTTACGCCCGCGGATTCGCAATTGTGCGAAAGCGCGCAGCAGCAGGTCAATGCCTTTGTTCCAGTAGGCGCCACCAACATTGACAAAAACGGTTTCGTCCTCGCGGATCCCGAGATTGGCGCGGTTCACCTTGCGTTCGTCCGCACTCAAGGGGCGGAAGATAGCGGTATCGACGCCGCAAGGGACGATCCGCACCTTCTCAGCGGGAAAACCGAATTCGACGATCCGGTCCCGTGACCATCGGCTCGAGGTGACGATGGCATTCTGGCCGCGCGTGTAAAAGGAATGTTGGCTGGGTGCGGCCCCGAAATGGCTGGCGGCAAGGCCAAGTTCGGTGATCATGAAGGTCAGCGTTCGGCGTTCATCGTCCATCGCGCCGGCAGGGAAGGGGAAGGCGATCCGGTACGCACAATCGATCGGCGCATCGCCCGCCTGCGGCAGCGCATCGATTTGCTGCTGCGCCTCAAGCGGAAAATTCGCATCGTTGCGAGTCCGGTTCCAGTCCTTGCTGATCAATGGCAGGTCGTGATGGAATAGTTTCAGCCCATCGATCTTCAGCAATTCAGAGAATTTGATATTGGTTGACCAGCCCGTAGGAGTGGCTCACGCCGCGCCAGCCTTCGATCAGCAGGGATGTCTCGGGCCGGGTTTGCGCATCAGCGTGTCCGCTTGGGACGGTCGACGGTGGCATGTGATCAATCCTTGGCTGACAACGTAAAAATCCTGGCGGCATTGCTGCCGCTTTTATGCGCTTCCTAATCAGAAGGGGTTAAGGATGGGTGTCTGAAGTGCGCCAGTGGGCAAGCGTTTATTCCGCTGCCGCCCGTAAGGCCGCTCCGGCGCCGAGCGGTGCCAAAGGCAGTGCTGCTAACAGCATGGCGGCCAGCATGTACAAGGCGGCCGCCGGGTGCGGCGAGGTAACCGCCGAGGCGCCGAAAATCAGCGTCGGGATCATCAGCGGGAGAGTGATGAGCGGCATCAGCACCGCGGCGCGCCTTGCCCCCAACGTAATCGCGGCGGCCAGCGTGCCGAGCAAGGAGAGCAGCATCGTGCCCGGCACCAGCGTCAGCAGCAGCAGCGGAATATGCCCGGCCGGCAGGCGCAGCATGACCGCGAGCGGTGCTGCGATCACGATCAAGGGCAGGCCGGTGGTCAGCCAGTGGACCAGGGTTTTCGCGAAGGCGACGCCATAGGCCGGCATGCCGGAGAGCAGCAGCAGATCGAGCGTACCGTCCTCGAAATCCGCGCCGAACAGCCGGTCGAGCGGCAAAAGGGCTGCCAGCAGCGCGCAGACCCACACCACGCCAGCCGCGATCGCGGCCAAAGTCGTCGGGCCGGGGCCAAGCGCGAAAGGGAACAAGGTTCCCGCGATGATAAAGAACAGCAATGCTGCGGCGGTATCCGCGCCGTGGCGCAGCGAGAGTTTCAACTCCCGAAAAATCAATTTTCTCATAGGCTCAACACATCAACATTGCGTAATTCCAATGGGGTATGCGTGCTCGCGATGATCATGCCGCCCGAGTTCTCGATGCGCCTCGCACAAGCCGCAGAATTGCGTCACCGAGCCGGCATCGAGCCCGGTGGTCGGCTCATCCAGCAGCCAGAGCGGCGCCTTGGCGGCGACCACCCGGGCGATCGCCAGCCGGCGCTTCTGGCCGGCGGAGAGCAGCCGCGCCGGCAGGTCCGCATAGGCGGCGAGGCCGACCGCGGCCAAGGCCGGTGCAGGGACATGTTCGGCAGCGGTGAGGGCGGGTTTCACGGCGTCCAGATGCCCAAGCCAGGCGATCCGCTGTGCATGGGCAGGCAGGTCCTCCAGCGCGTCTTCCTCGCCCCAGCGCAACGTGCCTGCGGCCAGCGGCGTCAGCCCCGCCAGCGCACGGAGCAAGGACGACTTGCCCGCGCCATTGGCGCCGCGCAGAAGAAGAATCCCGCCGGGCCGCAGTGCAAAATTAACATGGCTCAGGACCAGCCGTTCGCCCCTGAAAATAGACAGATTTATCGCCGTAAGCAGGGCAGGGATATCCTTATGACATGGAATGGACGGACCGATACGGCTATGGTTTAAGCCGTCCCAAATCACAAGCGGTATAGCAGAAAGGTTTTTGCTCAATGACAGCCATCGGCCATGATACCCTAAAAACCCAAAAAACACTGTCCGTCGAGGGCAAGGACTACAAGTATTTCTCGCTGGCTGAGGCCGCGAATGCGCTGGGCGATATCTCCAAACTGCCGAAAACGCTGAAAGTGCTGCTGGAAAACGTGCTGCGCTTCGAGAACGGCGGCAGCTATACGGTGGAAGACGCCAAATCGGTCATCGGCTGGCTGGAAAAGAACTCCTCCTCCAAGGAAGTGCCGTTCAAGCCCGCCCGCATCCTGATGCAGGACTTCACCGGCGTTCCCGGCGTGGTCGACCTCGCCGCCATGCGCGACGGTATTCTGCGCCTCGGCGGCAAGCCGGAAAAAGTGAACCCGCTGGTGCCGGTCGATCTGGTGATCGACCATTCGGTGATGGTGGATTATGCCGGCTCGGCCGACGCGCTGGATAAGAACATCGAGATGGAATTCGACCGTAACGGCGAGCGTTATCGTTTCCTGCGCTGGGGCCAGGAAGCGTTCGATAATTTCCGCGTCGTGCCGCCCGATACCGGCATCTGCCACCAGGTGAACCTGGAATACCTCGCACAGGTCGCCTGGACCTCCGAGAATGGCGGCGCCACCTATGTGTATCCCGACACGCTGTACGGCACGGACAGCCACACCACCATGGTCAACGGCATGGGCGTGCTGGGCTGGGGCGTTGGCGGCATCGAGGCCGAGGCCGCCATGCTGGGCCAGCCGATCGCCATGCTGATCCCCGATGTCATCGGCTTCAAGCTCACCGGCAAGCTGCCGGAAGGCGCGACCGCGACCGACCTCGTGCTGACCGTGACGCAAATGCTGCGCAACAAAAAAGTGGTCGGCAAATTCGTGGAATTCTACGGCAGCGGGCTCGACGAGCTGGCGCTGGCCGACCGCGCGACGATCGCCAACATGGCGCCGGAATATGGCGCGACCTGCGGCTTCTTCCCCGTGGACGATGTGACGCTCGGTTATCTGCGCCTCTCCGGCCGCGACGAGCACCGCATCAAGCTGGTCGAAGCCTATGCCAAGGCGCAGGGCCTGTGGCGGACCAACGAAGACCCGGTCTTCACCGATACGCTGGAACTCGACCTTGGCACCGTGCAGCCCTCGCTCGCCGGTCCGAAGCGCCCGCAGGACCGCGTGCTGCTGAAAGATGCCGCCAGCGCCTTCAAGACCGAACTGACCAAGAGCCTCGGCGTTGCCGCGGGCGATGTCGGCACCAAGGCGACGGTCGCCGGCAAGGACTACGAGATCACCCATGGCGATGTCGTGATCGCCGCGATCACCTCCTGCACCAATACGTCCAACCCGTATGTGCTGGTCGCCGCCGGGCTGGTCGCCCGCAAGGCGCGCGCGCTTGGCCTGACGCCGAAGCCCTGGGTGAAAACCTCGCTCGCCCCCGGCAGCCAGGTCGTTACCGAATATCTCGACAAGTCCAAGCTGAACGAAGATCTGGACGCGCTGGGCTTCCAGACCGTCGGCTATGGCTGCACGACCTGCATCGGCAATTCCGGCCCGCTGGAAGATGCGATCGCCGATGCCATCGAGGCGAACAAGCTGGTCGCGGTTTCGGTGCTCTCCGGCAACCGTAATTTCGAAGGCCGCGTGCATCCGAACGTGCGCGCCAACTACCTCGCCAGCCCGCCGCTGGTGGTGGCCTATTCGCTGCTCGGCAATATCCGCGAGGACATCACGACCGCCGTGCTGGGCAAGGACAAGGACGGCAAGGAAGTCTTCCTGAAGGACATCTGGCCGACCAACAAGGAGATCAACGACATCGTGCATTCCGTCGTGACGCGCGAAATGTTCCTTGAGCGCTACGGCGATGTCTTCAAGGGTCCGAAGCAGTGGCAGGCGATCGAAGTCACCGGCGGTACCGACACCTATGCCTGGCCGTCCGGCTCCACCTATGTGAAGAACCCGCCTTATTTCGAGGGCATCACCATGGAGCCGAAGCCGGTTACGGACATCAAAGCTGCCCGCATTCTGGCGTTGCTGGGCGACTCCATCACCACCGACCATATCTCGCCGGCCGGCAACATCAAGAAATCCGGCCCGGCGGGTGTGTTCCTCAGCCAGCACCAGGTCTTGCAGAAGGACTTCAACTCCTACGGCGCGCGGCGCGGCAATGATGATGTGATGGTGCGCGGCACGTTCGCGAATATCCGCATCAAGAACGAAATGCTGAACGGCGTCGAAGGCGGCATGACCAAGCACTACCCGTCCGGCGAAGAACTTTCGATTTATGACGCTGCCATGCGTTATAAAAAGGAAGGCGTGCCGCTGGTCGTGTTCGGCGGCAAGGAATACGGCACCGGCTCCTCGCGCGACTGGGCAGCGAAAGGCACGCTGCTGCTGGGCGTGAAAGCCGTCATTACCGAGAGCTTCGAGCGTATCCACCGCTCCAACCTGGTCGGCATGGGCGTGCTGCCGCTGACCTTCAAGGAAGGCATGGACCGCAAGACCCTGGGGCTGAAAGGCGATGAGCTGATCGACATCCTGGGCCTCGACCATCTGGCGCCGCGCATGGACATGAAGCTGTCCATCACGCGCGCCAACGGCACGGTCGATATGGTGGATCTGCTCTGCCGCGTCGATACCGCCGATGAGGTGAACTACTACCGCCATGGCGGCATCCTGCAATACGTGCTGCGCGGGATGGCGAAAGCGGCTTAAAAAGCAGCTTAAGCAAGGCGAAAGGTGAGGGGGCTTCGGCCCCCTCATTTGTTTTAAGTCGAAGGGCTTGCCCTTCGAAATCTGAAGTTTGCATCAGCGGAGCGATCTTCAATGCGCGGTACAACCATCTGGTGCCTCGGGCTTTACGGCAGTGCGTCCACCTGGATGTTCAACGCCGTGCGGTTATTGCATGGCGCCGCCGAACCGCCGGTTCCCGTAAAAACCTATTTTTTCTCCGGCCAAGCCGATTTTGCGGCTTTTGGCGCGCCAGTGGCGCATATCGTCAAATCTCACGAAATCAGCGATCAGGAGACCGAGCGGGAACTGAGCCGCCGTGCCGATACAATCCTCATTACCGTGCGGGACCCGCGCGATGCCGTCGCCTCGCTGATGCGCTACCACCACCATGCGTTCGACCGTGCGCTCTCCCATGTCGCTCAGGCGCTGCAGCTCTGTATGCGCTATGCCGCCGACCCGCGCGCCAGTCTCTACACATATGAAAGTTGCTTTTTCGAGGATGCGGCGACCCCGGAGGCAGTAGCCGCCCATCTTGGCCTGTCTCTCCCGCCGCAAGCCGGAGCAAAAATCTTCCAGGTGCTGGAGCGCGGGAACGTCGAAGCCCATATCGCCCGTATGGACCGGATTCCCGGTATTCTGCAGGACCGCGTCTCGGGTGACCTTCTGGACCCGCAAACCCATTGGCACACCCATCATGCCGGCCGTAGCGGCGAGATCGGCCGCTGGCGGCGCGAACTCACCCAAGCCCAGGCCGATACCGTTATCGCCGCTTGTGGGAGTGTGCCTGTTGCGTAGAGGCTAGATGGAAGTCGCCATGCCGGCCGGTGCATGCAGGCCGCGATGCCGGCGCAGCCGGAAGGCCAGGATGAGCAGGGTACAGCCGAAAACCAGCGCATATGCGCCCAGCCACCAGGTGAGCACCAGCGCGCCGATCACCGGGCTCATGAACAGCAGCAGGCCATAGAGCACGGAAACAATCGCACCGAAGACCATAAGCCAGCGCCCGTGGCTGATATGCAGGCTGAGGGCGGCCCGAACAGCAAACCGCCGGAGATCAACGCCCAGACCGCGATCAGAAGCACGAAGACGAGCACGGTAATGCCGGGCAACAGCGCCGCGGCGATGCCGATGACGATCCCGAACAACCCGTTGAGCAAGAGCCATCCCCATCGTTCATGCGTCCGCGCCCCATGCACCGCCAGCACGACGCTGCAGATCCCATCGATCAGGCTATAGGCGGCAAAGATCAGCACAAGTGCCAGCATCGTCGCGGCCGGCACGGCAAAGGCGGCGATGCCGAACAGGATCGCCAGGACGCCCCGCAACGCGACAACCCACCAATTATCCGCGAGCATCGCATTTCTGGCGTGCATGAGTTCGTTTTCGATATTGGGCGACTGGAACCAGGCCATGGCTTGTGTCTCCTCTATCTATCCTTGCCCGTGCGGGCGTTGCTGCATGTCATTGTACCGGCGGGCCGCCCGGCGGTGGTGATCCTGAGCGCAACTGGATCAGCTTGAGGTCGTTTGCCGAATTCGTTGAAAACCCGTCTGCAAGAGCCAGGTTAGCTCAATTCCGACCCGGTGTGCATCGCGTCCCTTAAAAAATTACAAATTTTTAGGTTTTGGAGGCAGCTCACATCCATGCCAGCTGGCTTGGATTCAATAGATACGCTTGCCTGCCGTCTGCATGAACTCCGCGGCTGGGCACAAAAACTGAGGCGGGCATAGGCGAATAGCGGCTTGTGCAGTCGAATACATGACAAATCCACAAGTTTATCCCCAGTCCTGTGGATTTTCTTATAGCGGAACGAAAAACTCTCTGCATGCAAGATCGACCCAGAGCGACATGACATGATTGATATCAGCAAAGCCGGAACCTTCACGCTCGGCGCACATACCGTGCAGCGCATGGGGTACGGCGCGATGCTACTTGCCGGGCCGGGGGTGTTCGGGTCGCCAAAGGACCGGGACGGCACTTGCCGTCCTGCGAGCGGCGGTGGCGGCAGGGGTGAACCATATCGACACGAGCGATTTCTACGGCCCGCACATCACCAACCAGCTCATCCGCCAGGCGCTGCATCCCTATCCGGACGATCTGGTCATCGTCACCAAGATCGGCGCGCGGCGCGGCGCAGACGGCTCCTGGAACCCTGCCTTCTCGGCCGAGGAGTTGCCCCGCGCGGTTCACGATAACCTGCGGAATTTGGGACGTGCTCAAAATCGTCAATCTGCGCCTCATGTTAGGCGTCCACGGTCCCGCCGAGGGCTCGCTCGAGGCGTCGTTGACGGCACTCGCCGAACTCCAACGGCAAGGGCTTGTCCGCCATATCGGCCTCAGTAACGTGACGGCGCGGCAGATCGCGCAAGGGCGTGTGATTGCGGATATTGTCTGCGTGCAGAACCTGTACAATCTCGCCTATTGGGATAATGACGCGCAGATTGACGACCTGGCCGCAGCTGGCATCGCTTACGTGCCTTTCTTCCCGCTCGGCGGCTTCACCCCGCTACAGGTAACCGGCCTCAGCGACGTCGCCACACGCCTTGGTGCCACGCCAATGCAGGTCGCACTCGCCTCGCCGCAGCGCCGCGCGCCCAACATCCTGGTGATCCCCGGTACCTCATCGCTAGTGTCGTGATCGACAAATGAGTTACATTCTAGCCGAACCTTGAACAAGGGGGCGGGAATGGCGAAGGGGCGTGCGGTGGCGATCGTGCTGGATGACGCGGAGAAGGCAGCGTTGACGGCGCTCATCCGCAAACATGGAGCGCCACAGTCGCTGGCGGTGCGAGCACGTATTGTGCTCGCCGCGGCGAGCGGGCTGACCAATAAGGAAATCGCGGCGAAGCTGGATGTCTGCGCCCACACAGCCGGCGTGTGGCGCAATCGGTTCGCCCGCGATGGCATGGACGGGCTGTACGATGAGCCACGTCCCGGCGCGCCGCGCCAGATTGGTGACGACGAGATTGCCGCCACGATCCGCCAAACTTTGGAGACGCTCCCTCAAGGGGCGACGCATTGGAGCCTGCGGGCCATGGCGAAGGCGGTGGGCCATGCGCCGTCCACGATCCATCGGATTTGGCAGGCGTTCGGCCTGCAGCCGCATCGTTCGGAGACCTTCAAGCTTTCTTCCGACCCGCTGTTTGTCGAGAAGGTACGGGACATCGTCGGCCTGTATCTCTCGCCGCCCGAACGCGCCGTGGTGCTCTGCGTCGATGAAAAGAGCCAGGTTCAGGCGCTCGATCGAACCCAGCCTCTGCTGCCGATGCGGCCCGGCCAAGCCGAGCGGCGCACCCACGACTACACGCGGCACGGAACCACCTCGCTGTTTGCAGCGCTCGACGTGAAGGCGGGAACCGTCATCGGCAAATGCATGCCGCGCCACCGCACGCAGGAGTTCCGCAAGTTCCTCGACGAGATCGAACGCAACGTGCCCGCCGATCTCGACATCCATGTTGTCATGGACAACTACGGCACACACAAGACCAAGCTAATCCGCGACTGGTTCGTCAAGCGGCCACGCTGGCATGTCCACTACACGCCCACTTCGGCCTCATGGATCAATCAGGTCGAACGCTTCTTCGCCTTGCTGACCGACCGCGCCATCAGACGCGGTGTGTTCCGATCCGTCGCCGACCTCGAGCGCGCCATCACCGCCTATATCGACGCCACCAATGCTGGCCCCTAAGCCGTTCCGATGGACCAAGAGCGCCGACGATATCCTCGCCTCGATCCAACGCTTCTGCCTACGCTCCCTCCCAACAAACCCCTAAAATGCAAGGGACTTCCGAATCGGGACACTCTCATGTTCGCCGTTTCAAGCTGCAGGCGCGAAAATTCATTACTTCGTTTTGCGAGCGTTTTCAGTACGGCCGCCACTGGGAAGGGCAGGAAGCACGATCATGAAACGACGGTTGATCATGCTCTGATACGCGGGTTGGTTACCGCCGGACCTGTGATGCGTCGCGGAGCTTCCTCGGTCTAGAATCCAGCGTCGGATAAGATCCGGCTGATAGTGTCTACGAGGGTTCTCCTGGCCGTGATCGTGCCTCCGGCCTTGCCCAGCTTTGGGTATGTCGTTGCGGTGGTGAGCTCCTTTCTTGGCGTGATATCAATCAGAACGTATCAGGCTCCTGTCGGTTGCGCTTGATTGGCAATCGCCCAGACAAAGCCCGTCAGTTCGCGCGCGATCGCGGTGGTTATCACTGTGGGCAGCTTTCCGGCCTGGGTAAACTTGCGATATCGGCGGCACAGTCGTTCCTGCGCTTTCCATGCAATGTCACGGACCGGCTTAGTGAGATTTTCCTGGCGGATCAGCTGTGCGCGACCGATCCGGGCCGGGAACCGGTAACTCCAGGCGGCTTCGATCAGCATGCGCCGTGCCGCCTCGTTGCCAGCCTTGGTAATACCGCCCTGACGACGCTTGCGTCCACTGGTGCTTTCAGACGGAACCAAGCCAAGATACGCCATGAGCTGACTTGGTTTGGTGAAGCGGGTGATATCGCCAAGCTCGGCAACCAGTGTCGCCGCCGCCACCATGGCTACACCACGCAGAGCCTGAAGTGCCTGCACGACCGGTGCGAGAGACCAGCCCGGCAGCGCCGCCTCGATATGCTGCTCCAGACGATCACGCCGGGCGGTCGCCGCATCCACCGCTTCGAGGCAATCCTCAAGCACGATGTAGTGCACCGGTTGCTTAAACTTCAGCCCGGCCAGCCAACGCCGGTATAGAAGTGTCCATGCCTTCTGGCCGTAGTGGCAACCCTGGCGCAGCAGGAACCCCGACAGTTGTTGGCGTGCCTTACGCAATGCGCGCACCGCCGCCAGGCGCGCCCGAACCAGATCACGAATAGCCTCGTGCGTCTCATCGGGAACCCATACCGCGGTTAACTCACCCGCCCGGTGCAGCTTGGCGAGATTGATCGCATCGCGCCGATCAGTCTTAACCCGGTCGCCAGGCTTTTTTGGAATCAACGAAGGTGCCACCACAATGCATTCGTGACCCGCCGCAGCGATCTGCCGTTGGATACCGTAGCCGCAAGGCCCCGCCTCATAGCAAAATCGCAATTCATGACCGGTGCCGGCTAACTTCGCAATCAGTTTCTTCAAGGCCGCCGGCGTGTTCGCGATCGTGCCGTAATCACGCACCTCCTTCCGCAGGCCCGACTCCGCGACTGCAACAGCGATCGTATTTTTATGCACATCAAGGCCAATGTAGGTGATAGACTTCTCCATGACTCGTCTCCCTATGCATGAGGCTCGGCGCAGGCCAGTCCAGCGCAACCCTCGAAATCCTGCATATTGTGAGACGGGTCACAACCCTATCTCAGGCGAACATCTGGTCTAGCCCTGGTGTCCGCGGTAATGTTCCCGGTGCACGCTGTCATATTCGCGATACTCTGCGGTGGCAGAATGGGGACCCCAGTTTTCGGTGCAGCACCGACTCATCCAGTCCCACCAGGAATGCCAAGATGACTCGCCTCTTTGCCGACCTTCGCCCGCTAACCCTGCTTGTCGCCATCCCGCTCGCTGCTTGCGCCGCCGCGCCGCCCTCGGGCCCGACTGTGGTCGCGATGCCGCGCTCCGGCGAGTCCCTCAACCAGTTCCAGGCAGACGACCTTGCCTGCCGCAACTATGTCCAGACCCAAACGGCGCCGCCCGGAGCGACGCAGGCGGCGGCCAACCGTTCAGCGGTGGGCAGCGCCGCCGTGGGAACCGCCGTCGGCGCCTCTGCCGGTGCGCTGGTGGGTGAGGCGGGCGGCAATGCGGGTGCGGGGGCCGCGGTCGGCGCCGGCGCCGGGCTGCTGACCGGCTCCGCAGTCGGCGCGAGCAATGCCGGCGCCATTGCCGGAGGAGCGCAGGCGCAATACGACGCCGCCTATGGCCAATGCATGACGAGTAGGGGCGACATCGTCGAGACGGCGCCGCCTGGCTACGGCTATCCGGGCGACTACGCCTACGTCTATCCCGGCGGCTATCCATATTACGGCGCGTACCCATATGGCGGCTTCATCGGCACCGGGCCGTTCTTTTTGTTCGGGCCCGCATTCCATGGCGGGTTCGGCCATGAGGGCTTCCACCATGGCTTTGACCATGGCGGCTTCGGCCATGAGGGCTTTCACCACGGCTTTGACCATGGCGGCTTCGGCCATGAGGGCTTTCACCACGGCTTTGACCATGGCGGGTTCGGCCGTGGGGGCTTCCACCACGGCTTCGATCATGGGGGCTTCGATCATAACGGCTTCGGCCATGGGGGCTTCGGCCATGGCGGGGGCGGCCATTTCGGCCACTAGAGCATTCCCGCCGCTACGATCGAAGACTGCATCCGTAGTCCGGCGCGGACTTCCGCAATCGTGACGCTGCTGCCGACCGTGTCGGTGTGGGGCAAATTTCTTAATTTTGTACGAGGCCATAATGTTGGAACGACCCCTTCGGCTTGTCACTCGTCCCGCTTCCAGAGGATAAGCGGCCACCCCAAAGATCCGGGGGAGAGACGGAGAAACTTCTATGAATAAACCCTACACAGCCCGCGCAACCGCCGCGGCGGTTTTTATGCTACTGGCGCCCGCCGCCATGGCGCAGACGACCCTGGCACCACGCGTCGTGCCCGCGAAGACCATTCCCGTTCCAAGCGATGTCAGCCCGCAACTCCAGGCGGTGATCGCCAAGCCGCTGACCCCGGGCTGGAACACCCCGCCGACCACCCCTGAGGGCTGGAAGCAGTTTTCAAGCAAAGCGGGCGTCGCCGTGGCCGCGCAGGCCGAAGCGATGGCCCAGCGCCTGCATGTGAAAATCCAGCCGGCCACGATCGACGGCGTCAAAGTCTATCGCCTGACGCCCGACCACATTCCGGCGAGCAACGCCAATCGCCTGCTCATCCATGTCCATGGCGGCTGCTACGTGTTGGGCGGCGGTGAGGCTGCCCTGCCTGAGGCACTGCTCATGGCGGGCATGAGCCATATCGAGGTCATCTCCGTCGATTACCGGATGCCGCCCGCGGCCTATTTCCCGGCGGCGCTCGATGATGCGATGACGGTCTACAAGGCCGAGCTGAAGACGACGAATCCGAAGGATATCGGCGTGTTTGGCCGGTCGGCCGGTGGTGCGCTCACGCTTGCGATGATGCTGACCGCCACGAAGGAGCATCTGCCGATGCCGGGCGCCCTCGGGGTCAACAGCCCGATGGCGGATTTGGTAGATCAGGGCGATACCGCGCAGACCAACGCGCTGGTCGACAACAACCTGGTGTCCCCGTCGCCGACCGGCTATTGCCAAGCCGGGGCCATCTTCTACGCCCATGGGCATGATCTGGCCGATCCGATGCTCTCGCCGCTCAATGGCAACTTCCATGGCTTCCCGCCGACCATCCTGGCCACCGGCACGCGTGACCTGATGGAGAGCAACACCGTCCGCACCCACCAGAAGCTGCTGCTGTCCGGGGTGCATGCCGAGTTGCTGGATTTCGAGGGCATGTCCCACGTCCAGTACGCCATCGACGACCGCATTCCTGAGGATCGGCAAGCCTTCGCGGAAGAAGGCGCCTTCATGAACAAGCATCTGGGGCATTAACCAAAGATTGCTTGCTCTTCCTGACGGTGAGGGGCGGGAAAATATCCCGTCCCTCGCAAGTGCACCTAGCTGAACGAGGTCGCCTGCGCGGCACCAGAAAACCCCCGCTCTTATCCAGGGCTTTGTTTCGTTCGTTTAATCATCGATAAAAACGATCATTATAACAATATTTTCCGGATGGTCATTTAGGCAAAAAAATCTATACCGCCACGCATGGCATTCGTAAAAAAATATTTTCCTGGCTTGCTGCTCTGCCTCGTCGTCACCCTTGCCGCCACGGCGTTGCAGGGGGCCGAGGTCAGGGTGATCGGTCAAACCTATCTTGAGGCGTTGGTGCTCGCCATCCTGCTGGGCCTCGCCGTACGGACGGCGTGGGCGCCGGGGACGGCGTACAAGCCCGGCATCACGCTAGCCGCCAAATTTCTGCTCGAGGTCGCGGTGATGCTGCTGGGGACTGCGGTCAGCGCCCGCACGGTGATGGCGCTGGGCCCAAAACTGCTGCTCGGTATCGTCGCCGTCGTCGCGCTGTCGATCGTCGCCAGCTACATGATCTGCCGTTTCTTGCGTCTGTCCCCGCGCATGGCGCTGCTGGTGGCCTGCGGCAATTCCATCTGCGGCAATTCCGCAATTGCCGCCGTGGCGCCGGTGATCGGCGCGGCTGCGGATGACGTCGCCGCTTCGATTGCCTTCACCGCAGTGCTCGGCGTTATCGTCGTGCTGCTGCTGCCACTGCTGGCGCCGGCGTTGCTGCTGTCCGTCACGCAATATGGCGTGCTGGCGGGGCTAACCGTCTATGCCGTGCCGCAGGTGCTAGCGGCGACTCTGCCGATCGGCGCGCTCGCCAACCAGGTCGGTACGGTGGTGAAGCTGGTGCGCGTGCTGATGCTGGGCCCGGTGGTGTTCACCCTGGCGATGCTGGCGCCGAAGCTGCGTGAAGAGGCGGACGAGGTGGCGCATCTTACCGCCGGCGATCGGCCGAAGCCCGGCATGCCGAAAATCCACCATTTGGTGCCCTGGTTCATCGTTGGCTTCTTACTGCTGCTGGCCGCCCGCTCGGCCGGGCTGATCCCGGTGATGCTGCTGCATCCGATCAACCATGTCGCCGCCCTGCTGACAACGATTTCGATGGCGGCACTTGGGCTTGGCGTCGATGTCCGCACCGTGGCGCGCGCGGGCTTGCGCGTTTCCTCCGCCGTGACCGCCTCGTTGCTCGTGCTTGGTGGCATCAGCCTGATTCTGATTTGGCTGTTGCATATTTCTTAACTTTCGAAATAAGCGCTTTTTCTGAGCACCATGGCGGAGCTCTCGTCGAATGTTCTATCTTAAGCTGATAGCGCCGTGGGGGGTAACAATGGCTTTTGTTGTCCAGATGCTGGCTCATACGCCACCATACGTCTTCGTCCTGCTCGCCTACCTCTTCTGGCAGGGCGTCCTGTCGCTGCGGACGCGTCGGCTCGCAGTATGGCGGATGTTGATTGTTCCAGGCCTGTTCGGGGCCGCTGGCCTGCTCCTCCTCGTCCTGCGGCCATCGGGCGACATTGTGCCCTTGGCAGCTTGGCTTGTTGGGCTAGTGGCATTCGTTCCGCTAGGAGCTCGTGACCGGGCCGCGCCTTCTGGCAGTTGATCGCACGAGCGTAACACGAGCGGGAAGCCCGGTGCCGTTGGTACGCAATCTACTCGTTTTCGGCGCGCAGTATGGAATTGCCGTTGCCGTCTTCCGTCAGCCGGAGGCGCATGTGAGCCTCACCTTGGCTAAACACGTGGTCTCGGGCGCCTCCGTGGGCTATTTCGTCGGCTGGACAATTGCGTTCCGACGTCGTTACCGGGCAGGGCGAAACGCTGCACGTTCAACGTTGGAAGCGGGCCGCCCCGCTGCCCTGGTGAAAAAGTCTTAGTTTTCCTTCCAATCATCCGAGCAAACCAGGTTGTCACAGGTTCAGGCCTGGAGCCCGCTGCCGGAGGCAGCTATACAACAACACTCTATTATTCAGACCAGAGTCTTCGCCCGGCGCGAGGGGCCGCGATAAAAGTCAGCACGCCTCCCCAAGGCCGCACACGCCGAAAGTCAAGAATTCGTTGACATTTCAAAATGTTTCTGCGCGAGATTTAATGGCAATCGACTTTGGGCTAACTTGGGAACGCGCACGTGGCAACCGGACGCACCAAGTCTTTCCAGAATCCGGCTGCCCATAATCCGCGCGGCAGCCGCGCGGTGTATAAAAATGAAGGAGTGACGTCGCGTGATGGCTACCGGTATGGTCAAGTGGTTTAATGCCCACAAAGGTTTTGGTTTTATTGCTCCCCAGGATGGTGGCAACGACGTGTTCGTGCATATCTCCGCCGTGCAATCGGCGGGTTTGCGCGGTCTGAACGAGGGCCAAAAGGTCACGTTCGAGACTCGGGGCGGAGCGTGGCAAGGCTCTCGCAATTAATCTCAAAGCTGTCTGATCACCTCGCCGACTGCCAACAGCCAAAATCAATGGAGCGCAGACGCCAGTTCTCGAAGGGTCTTATCGGTTACCGGTAGTAAAGCGAATTGGCCGAAAACCACCCTAATTGGTGCAAAAATTTGTAAATTTTGCACCAATTAGGGTGGTTTTCGGTGGAAAGTTGCTCATCCGGTTTCGGGACGGAATTCATCAAAAGCGGACACCGCCGGTAGGTGTATGTGACCTACAGCGAAAGGGCGCCATTGGAGCCCACTAATCCAGAGGTTATCGTCCGCGAGCTAACCTGCCCCAGGACATTGATTGGCTGAGCGTCAGGTGTGTTGCGCCGCCGCAAACCGTAGGATACCGTTCATTCATTCGCTCTGGACCCGGTGTAAATCCGGGTGGCTCTTCCGGCCGCTGATCCGCCGGACAACGCATACGACACGAATACCGAGCATCGCTGAAGCCGATGCTGACCTCGTGCGCCTATTGCGGATATCCATAATGAACACACAATCCTTGTCTCGCTACCGTTCCGAGTGGTTCACCAGTTTCGGCGACCTTAGACGCGAGGTCCTCGCCGGGATGGTTGGCACCTTTGCCCTCATCCCGGAGGTCATCGCCTTCTCCTTCGTGGCAGGCGTCGATCCGGAGGTCGGTCTCTTCGCATCCTTTGTCATCGGCATCGTCATCTCCTTCACAGGTGGCCGTCCCGCTATGATTTCCGGCGCTGCGGGCTCCGTCGCGCTTGTTGCCGCCGCGCTCGTCCGGGCGCACGGCCTGGACTACCTCCTCGCCGCCACAATCCTGGCCGGCAGCTTCCAAATCATCTTCGGCCTCCTGCGGCTCGACGTGCTGATGCGGTTCGTCTCCCGCTCGGTCAGGACGGGCTTCGTCAATGCCCTGGCCATCCTCATTTTCTCGGCCCAGGTGCCGCAGATGCTCGGGGTAACCTGGCACACCTACGCGATGATCGCGCTCGGTCTCGCCATCATCTATCTTCTGCCCCGCCTGACCACTTCCATTCCCTCGCCCCTCGTCTGCATCGTCATCCTCACAGGCATCAGCTTTCTCGTGCCCATGCCTCTGCATACGGTGGCTGACCTTGGAAAGCTTCCGTCGTCGCTACCCAGCTTGGCCCTGCCGCATGTGCCCCTGAGCTGGGAGACGCTGCGCATCGTTGCCCCTTACGCCCTGGCAATGGCGGTCGTGGGCCTGCTGGAATCGATGATGACGGCAACTGTGGTGGATGACCTCACCGACACGACGAGCTTGAAGGCGCGGGAATGCACGGGTCTAGGTCTCGCCAACGTCGCCGCGGGGCTGTTCGGCGGCATCGCTGGCTGCGGGATGATCGGCCAGACAGTCGGCAATGTCCGGTACGGCGGTCGCGGCAGGCTTTCGACGCTGGTTGCCGGGCTGTTCCTGCTCATACTCATGGTGCTGCTCCGGCCCTGGGTGGCCCGCGTTCCGGTCGCGGCACTCGTGGCGATCATGATCATGGTCTCGATCAGCACCTTCTCGTGGACCTCGTTCCGTAACCTTGCCCACCATCCCAAGGTTTCCAGCCTGGTGATGCTGGCGACCGTTGTGGTCACGGTGGCGACCAGCGATCTCGCGGCCGGTGTCGTGGTTGGAGTGCTTCTGAGCGGCGTCTTCTTCGCCTACAAGGTCATGCGCTTGATGACGGTGACGAGCATCTACGATGAGACTGCCGACACGCGGACTTATATCGTGAGTGGTCAGGTGTTTTTCGCGAGCGCCGACATGTTCGCTGAAAGCTTCGACCTTCGCGACACCGCGGCCAGTGTGCTCATCGATCTCCGCGACGCCCATATCTGGGATGTGACCTCAGTAGGCGCCCTGGAAAGTGTGGTTACTAAGATGCGCCGACACGGGACACGCGTTGAACTGATCGGACTGAACCAAGCGAGCGCGGCGCTCGTTGACCAGCATGGCCCTCTGATTCAGGCAGATACCTGAAGCCGGCACAGACCTTGATGAACGTCTGCTCCCGGCGTCTGCTTCTCCGGGCAGCTGCGTCCGACTAGGTAGGTTTCGGCTGTGCAAAATTTTTGGAATTATGGAAGATGGGAGTCCGCTATGGGTGCAATGACTGCGCAAGGCTGGCGAGATTTTGCGGATGTACACGAATGATGCCGCCACGGGGACTGTCAATATCGGATACAAGAAAAAGCGAGATAGAGAAAATAAGCGGTAAAATGAGGAGCAGAGTGCTTTTGGTCCCTTTCTGATGCATCCCGTACCCGACCATTAGGTTGGACAAAATAGCGATGACGGCCATCAGCACCCACGCCCCCCTTGGAATTCGGTTCCACCAAGCTGATTGGGTGTATCCCTGCGCGTTCAGGACGTCGTTCATGCCCGAAATGGCAGGAGCTATCACACGGAGTTGGGGTCTTCACAGCCTGAACCTGAACCGCGGCCCACAGATCGCTTTGCAGTCGCGCCGTTTCAGCGTCTATCTTCTTCAGCTGACGGCATCACGCGTTTCGTAGAACAAAATACGCTGATCGAGATAGGTGATGAGCAGCGTACGAACATTTGTCGCGGCAACCGGAGGTAGCAGATCCGTTCGAAGGTATTCTGTTCCGAGTTCCCTGGCGTTCGCCTCGTCCTCTTCATAGATTTTCCGTTGATCGTAGCGGTTGATGGCCATCGAAAAGCTGAAACCAATGAGGAGGGCGAGCAGTGTCAGCGTGGCGGTCATAATAAGATTGAAACTCTCGTACTCGCCTTCCTTGAGGGCCGGTCGCCTCTTGCTAATGAAAGCACCAATCAGGGTTGCGGAGATAAGACCAAAAAAGTGAGCGCCAGAACAAGGCCCGGATGGTTCAGTACAGGACGGTTCGATATAAAGTTCATTCCCTGGCCTTCAGGTGAAAATTATCTGTTCGTGGATTGCGATATGCGGGCGATGAATGAGTTTGGACGTGTCCGAGATTTTGGACGCTGGCTGGCCCGGATTGCGGCAATGGGTTGGAGTTCTCGTATGATTTTACCGAGACAGATAGTGAGTAATTATTAGTATGCCCAAACGCGAATGACCACAACTCCAAATGTGCTGATGGCCAAAAACAGACGATCCGCTTTTATATCAGGGCTTTGAATATCGCAGACATTTGGCTAAAGGCCGGGTCGGGCCGAATTAGGAATGACCAGGCTTGCTCAGGTCACCGACAAAGGAAGCGGCGCTACTCTGCTCGTGCATACGGATAATGATGTGCGTGCCGGGCCGCGTGTCCACCCTAGCGATGGTCTGGCTGATGTGTGCCACCGAGCGGCCTTGCGCCTCATGCCTTCCGTGTTGAAGCCGCGGTGGCGCGGAGCATGAGCGGCATTGTGAGTCCCTGCACGACGACGGAGAAGACGACGACGCCGAACGTCGCCACCAGAATTCTGGTTGCGCATTTGCAGTGACGGATCGAGCGCACAGCGCGAGGGCGAGGCCGAGCGCGCCGCGCAGCCCTCCCCACCAAAGCACGTGCTGCAAATTGAACGGGATGCGCCATCGTGACGTTATGAAGGCCAAGCTGAGGGGGGTAGACCGTTAACGCCCGGCCGACGAGTACGAGACAAATAACGATAAGGAGCGATCTGCCTCCCAGCTCCCTGACGGGGGGAACCGCTGACGGTCAGTCCGATGAGCAAGAACACCGAGGGAATTGGCAATGAAGGCAAAAAAATCCCAAAGCTCCAGTGTGAATTCGCGGCCACGCGGGGAAATCTGGCCATGCTCGCCATCCGCGAGAATTCCAAGGTTGCCCATCACAGTAGTGTCCTGGCGGGAACAGTCGCTAGGACGGGGGAGCAGTGAAATCGCTCCGCCATGAGGAATGAACCATAGGCCACAACCAAGGTGAGCGAACTCTCGACGAGATGGTCGGCCGTCCGGCCGGCGATCACGATGGCAGCGGCGGCAAAGACCGCCCCTGACAGAACGCCGCCGCCCACTGTCACGAGAAGCGTTTGGGCAATATCTCCTGGTGTCGCCGTCTGGTTGCCGGCGGTCTGCGACCACGCCAGCACCAGGCTGAAAAGCACGGCGGCAACACCGTCATTGGCAAGGCTTTCGCGCTCGATGAGCAGACGCAGGCGGCCCTTGATCCCATTATCCTTGAACATGGCGATGACCGCGACGGGATCTGTCGCCGCGATCAGCACGCCGAACAGCAGCGCGGGGCAACGGAGCGGCCATCCGAGCCCGTAAACCATGCTGGCGGCAACGAAGACGGCCGCTATCAGGGTGCCCAGCACAGCCAGGCTCAAAATGGGGAGTGCATCCTGCCGCAGGTCGCGCCAGTGGATATTGATCGCCGCCTCGAAGAGCAAAGAGGTGCAGGATTACGTCGAATATGACGTCATGCGTCAATGCCACATGGGCATGGAATGGGCTGAATGCGAGGGCGATGCCAGTCACGACCAGGCCGACCGTGTAGGGAAGTCGCAGCCGATGCGCGGCGATGGCGACAAAAATCGCCACCAGCAGCAGGCCGATCATGTTCGTGAGCAAGGCATCCATGCCTGAGACCATACCGGGCCTCGGCCAGGTTGCACACTTGGCGTCGGTGTCCGGCTATCCTGGCAAGGCCGATTCTTCGGTCTCTTTATCTAACCGTCCCGGTAAGGGGCATTACGGAAAGCGGCGCCGCCCGGCACGGTAGCGCGGTGCAAGTCGCTACGTCTCCATTACGGTCATATCTTCCGGGAAATCCGAAAGTCTTGAATTTCGGACATGCGCTCAGGAAGCGTCCTGAATGTCGAAGCGAGTAACCTTGCCATCCTGAAGGAAAAAGACGTGCATCACGGTCTTGTCCTTCAGCCCGTGCGCTTCATCTTGCAAAGGCTTGCCTTCGAGATCGCGGACGGACTGCTGGACCTCCACGACGACCGAGCTATCTGCCGCCTCGGCAAAACTCACCGGCTCGACATGCGGGCTGACAATAGTCCACTGGCGGGTCCAATACTCTCTTACGGCCTCAAGCCCATGAACATGGCCACCATCCATGCCGTTGGCCCAAGCTACGTCGTCGGCCAGCACAGCAAGAACGCCGTCGATGTCCCGCGCATTGAAGCGGTCATAGATGCGCTTCAGAACCTCGATGTTGTCAGCCATCAGCATCTCCTTGGTCGGTAAACGCGGGAAGAAAGGGAACCTGCGCTGCCGGATGACCGACTTGGCTTCATCCAGCCACTACAGCTCATAGCCGATCTTTCGCAGCAGGTCTTTGCGCCACGCAATGTCGGCGTCGGTTTCGACACCCAGCGGCGAGGCGCCATCCACCACACCGAGCACGCCGCGGCCCTGCTCCGTTTGCGCGACGATCACCTGTGTCGGGTTGGCCGTCGCGCAATAGATGTGGCAGATCTCCGGCACCGCGGACGAGAAAAGCCAGATCCAGGCACTCGACCGCACACAGCCTGGCTTGCCGCTGAAAAAGGGCCGCTGCGGCACGATGACGCACGACTATAAGCGGCATGGCACGACCACGCTGTTTGCTGCCCTCAACGTGCTGGACGGAAAAGTTGTCGGCTGCTGCATGAAAAAACACCGGCACCAAGAATATATCCGCTTTCTCAACGCCGTAGAGGCAACTATACCAGCCGGCAAGCATGTCCATGCAATCGTCGACAACTACGCCACCCATAAACATCTGAAGGTGCGCGAATGGTTGGAGGCGCATCCGTGGTGGACTTTCCACTTCACGCCGACATCCGCCTCCTGGCTCAACGCTGTCGAAGGCTTTTTTGCCAAGCTGACGAAGCGGCGCCTTGCCCGTGGCGTGTTCCGATCGGTCGAGGAACTCAAAGACGCGATCGGACGGTTCCTCAACGAAAACAATCAAGACCCACGGCCGTTCCAATGGACAAAAAAGCCCAGCAAAATTTTGGCCGCCGTAAAACGAGGGCACCAAGTGTTAGATTCTATCCACTAGCCGCTTACCGGAAGCCTCGCAGAAGGCCAACCCGAAGCGGATGCCCGGAACCGCGGGCGCTTCGATCAAGGGCCTCGGCGCCATGCGCGTCGGTTAGTTCGAGATGCGCGAACCCGCCGCGCCCGAGATCGAGCACGCCGTGGACTCGCCAGTCGGTGCCGGTGCTGCCCGGTTTACTGACGCAGGTGCCGTCAGCGAGGCTCAAGGTGCGGCCAGGCCAGCGCAGATCGGCGCCGGGGACTTTTGCCGCGAGCAAGTGTTCGACTACGGCCTCAAGAAACGCCGTCGCCTGATCCAGTCGGTATTTGACGCCGGGGTTGCTGAGTTCGGCGATCCCCTGCATCGATGCCCAGGCGGAGGTTTGGCGCAACGAAAGCCCACCAGGGCCGCGCGCAAGGGCGATCCGCAACAGCCGCGCGCCGTCGACAACCTCACGCTTGCGCTGGATCGCCTTGGTCTCCAGAGCGAGTTGATCAAGATCAAGGCCAGCCGGAAGCCGCTTCAACAGGTCGGAGAACTGGTCCGTCAGTACAGATGCCACGTTGTGCATCTGCCCTTAGAATCAAGCCGACCCGCGCCGGGTCAAGTGCTATTTTAGACCTATGGGGCTGGGGCCCCACCGGTGCGAGGCGCGGGTCTGGGACGGAGGATCAGGCGCGGTTCTTGAAGCGCCAGCTTTCGTTCTCGGTTTCGACGATGTCGCAGTGATGGGTCAGGCGGTC
>CAVZSV010000004.1:0-2980657 GCA_963778115.1 uncultured delta proteobacterium | reverse complement strand
AATAAAACATAAAATGTCCAGTGCTCCTATACCCCCGCAGCAAAACACGAAATCCCCCTACCCCCGCGACAAAACGCCAAATCCTCCCTACCCCCGCAACAAAACGACAAATCCGCCCTACCCCCGCAATAAAACACAAAATGCTCCTACCCCTGCAACAGAATGCAAATCTCCGCCCGCTTTGCTCAAAATCCGCGCCCAGCGATCTCGCGTGCCTGGCGATGCGCGCGAAATTCTCATAATTTACCTGCGACCGCGCCGAGTGCTGCGTCTGTCTGCGGCCGCCATGGGCGCGTCAAAACTACTTGGAAAGGGGGGTTACATCCCCCCGAAAAGGGGGGGTTACGATCCCCCCCGCCAGAATTTTGCCGGAGGGCGTCGTGGGGGGGGGGTCGTACCCCTTTAGAATTTGTCGCGATCCCGCAAGAATTTGTGTGACGAATGAAAAATAAATGCACGCGAAATCGCCGACCGGCTGCTCGCGGCCGGCGCCGGCCCGGCCGGCCACGAATCCAAGCTTGCCCGACTACTCAGCGCATGATCTGAGCGCTTGATCAACGCGTTCAGAGGGAATCCATATCTAATTCACACGTTGCCCGTCGCTGGACTTGCCATTCTCTAACGGACACAGCGGTTCCAGCGTCCACGAATGAGTCATGTGATCATGCCAGATGAGCAGAGCAGCGTGCCACCGTCGCCGGCCGCGGCGCCGCCCCAGCACGCGGATGGCACCCAGGTCCGGGTGCTGTCGTGGACGACGAGCCCAGCCTGGCCGAACTCCTGTCCAGCGTGCTGCGGTACGAGGGCTGGTCGGTGCAGACCGCGGGGAGCGGCACCGAGGCGATCAGGTCGGGGCGCGAATTCCGCCCAGACGCCGTGGTCCTCGACATCATGCTCCCCGATTTCGATGGCCTCGAGGTGATGCATGACCATGACCTTAATCTAGCATATTCCTCAAATTAAACAACCTATTTGCGACAGGCGGGGGGTGGCGAAGTGTGACAATGTGCGACAGGGGGAGGGGGTTATGGTCATGTGCGACGACGCATCCTTTTTTGCTTGCAAAGCGCAAAAGATATTTGTGGGGCTCCAGCGAACGCAAAGAAATTTTTGTCCTGAAAAACACACGAGTTGCGCAGAAAATCGCAAAATTTGGGAGGGGGTTATCTCATAGTGTTACATAATTTTTAAGAGGGGGGGGTAACGAAGTGTGGCAAGGGGGCAAAACAATGGCCTAGAATGTTGACATACGTTATGAACGGCCTTTTAGACCAATATTTGAACTATAAGAATCTAGCTGATGGTGCCGTCGCCCCAGTGGATTGTCGCCGTGAAGTCAGTCGCGGGCAGGCCAGCTGGTGCGGTCACCTCCACCGGGAACAGGCTCGCGAGCGGAAACGTGAACGTCCCGACGAGCGCATCGACGAGCTGGAAGTCTTCGATGCTGTTGATCGTGCCCGGCAGGCCGGCCTTCGGAGCGATCGCCGCCGTATCGTTGACATTGAACTGCTGGTAATTGAGTGCGTCGACCGTCCCAGCTCCGAGGATGGTGATGAGCACCTCGCCCGGGAAGAGGCCGGGCGTGATCGTCGGCATCAAGCCGCCCGCGTCGTAGTTCAGCGTGTTGGTGCCGGCGCCGCCGTTGAGGACGAGCGTCGTGCCGACCGCGACACCAGGCCGCTGACGTTCGTCACGTCCTCGTCCGTACCGCCGACGAGCGAGGTGTCGACGCCCGACGGGGTTGCGGTGAACGCGACCATATTGTCGCCATCCGTGGGCGTGTTGAATGCGAGGGTCGCAAGGCTGGTCGTTGCCATCGGGATGTTAACGACCCCGATCGATGCCCAGCGGTGTACCCGTGAACGGTGTATTGAAGACGACGTTCGGTCTTGTTGGCGACGTTCGTCGTCTCGAAGGTCGGCGGCCCCGAGACCGGGGTATTGGCGAACTGGATGTGTTGCGAGGCCGAGAACCGTCGGGCCGTCCTGGGCCGTGAACGACTGATCGTCGGCGAAGTCGTTGAACGTGTAGGGACCGTCGCTGGCCGTGTCGTTGATCGGCTGGAGTCCGGTGTAGTCGAGGCTCGTGGTCGATGCCTGCCTGTCGGTCAAGAAGATGGAGCCGTACTGACCGACGGCGGGAGAGACGGTAGGATCGTTGGCGTTGTGCGTCTCGGCGACAAACGGGCCTGAGGGAAGCATCCCGGACAGGTTCATGACGTGGCTATTCGAGGCGCTACTCGCATCGGCCCCCGCGTTGAAGATCAAGCCGGGCGAGGAGGGGGATGGCGTATTGGGGATTACGGCGTTCGCGTCGATCGAGTTGGAGGAAGTGGGGATCGGATTGCCGCTGGAGAAATCGAGGTTCAACTCTGGTTGCCGAGAGGGTCCGTGTCGATGGTTAGCGAACTGATCTCGGCCGTCGTATAGGTGATGGTCCCCAGGGTAAGCCTGAGTCAGACTGCTCTGAGTTGCCGCCACCGGCGAGCGTGAAATCGTGGCTGGTCTGGTCGGGCGAGACGGGCGAGGCGTCGACCGTCAAGCCCGTGAGTCCGCCGGTGTTGTCGATCGTGATCGCACCCAGGATGTCCGCCACGCTGCCGGCGTTCCCGATGATGACCGCGTCCGACCCGCTTGACCGTGGATCGCCAGGCGTAGCCCCCGGCATTGGTCGCCAGGACGTTGGTCGCATCGTCGCCCGTACCGGTGTTGAGAATCGTCGGGGTGGGCACGTAAGCCGAATCGACTAGGGTACCTTGATCGTGAATGTGTTGCCGCCCGAACCGCCGTCTGACGGTCAGGCTGCTCATGTCGGCGTCGGTGTAGTTGATGTGGCCGGCGAGAGCCCGGTGACGGTCCCGCTCGTGCCGTCTCGGTCATCGAGGCGGTCGGCCGGTCGTATCCTGCGAGTCGTCCAGCGTCAGGGCCGTGAAACCCAGCGCTGTTATCGACATTGATGGTGCCGTTCAGGCCCTGCATGCCCAGCGGGGCCGAGTTGCTCGCGCCCAGCGTGACCGCGTCCTGACCCGGCCTGGCCGTGGATATTGAGCGTACTCGTCCCGGTGGCGAACACGTTGACGGTATCGTCGCCGGTCGGTCGATCAGAGTGCCTGTCGCGAACACGTTGACCGTGTCGTCCCCGGCGGTATCGAGGTCGTGTCCACCAGGCTGGTCGTATTGTTCACGTCGAACGTGTTGCCGCCGCTGCCGCCGTCGATCGTCATTGGCGAGTTCAGGTCGCCCGGCCGGTAGGTCGTCGTCGCGATCCCGCCGCTCAGCGCACGGTCGCCAGGCCCAGCGATGCCATTGGTATTGTCGTCGTTGTTCGAGCGTCCAGGTGTGGCCGGTCGTGTCGTTCTCATCGTGGAAGGTCAGGGTGAAGAATCCAGGCTGGTCGAGGATGTTGATCGCGCCCAGGATGCCCTCCATCGTGCCGGCGCCCGCCGGTCGAGCCGATGTTGACGACGTCCGTGAGATCCCAAGCTATCGAGAGCTGATATTGACCGGCTCGTTGTCGGCGACCACGTTCACCGTGCTGCCGTCGGTCGTCCCTTCCGAGACATTCAGCGTACCGCCGAGTGCCGGTGCCGTGGTGACGTTGACCGTGTCGATCGCCGCCCTGGCCGTTGATGTTGGTCGTGACGGAAGTGGCCGTGCTGTTGATGTCGATCGTGTTGTTGCCGTTGGTGCCGAGGTTGTTCTCGGCGTTCAGGGTCAGCGTGCCGATGTTGCTACCGTAGGTGAGGCCACCGAATCGGGTCGGCTTACGGTCGTTGAGGTGACTATTTCTACAGCGGAACGAATTTCTCGCCTCGATTT
Source organism: uncultured delta proteobacterium (assembly GCA_963778115.1). Classification (GTDB taxonomy): domain Bacteria; phylum Bdellovibrionota; class FAC87; order UBA2466; family UBA2466; genus JBBQIT01. The sequence continues at coordinate 2,976,839 of CAVZSV010000004.1, read as the reverse complement.
CCGTGCTTAAGCATCCATGATTTCATGTGCGAATTGCTGGCGATCTGGTTGCGATTGATATGATAGTTGACCAACTCAATCGCTGCCTCCACGCTCAGCGTCGGAATCCCCAGCGCGCTCCATAGCAAGCGAACCGTTCGGTCCAGCGTCAGTTCCGGCGTTTTTTCTTGAAGGTTGACCCGAGCCAAGGTGATGAACAGATGGGCCATGGCCACCAAACTCATGTGATGGTGCCACCCGATCCACGACCGCGTCTCGTACTGCGCCATCCCCAGGTAGCTCTTGGCATCCTCGAGGAACTCCTCGACCCGATGCCGCGCACGCCACTCGGGCCAGGACCTCCAGCGGGGTCTGTTCGTCGCCGTTGCTGATGTAGTACTTCACCTCGGGCTTCGCTTCCAACGACCGTCGGACCAACACCCAGACCGGTGCACCCGCTCGACCATGACGCACCGCCCAGGCCCGGACGGCGGCGAAATCGTAGACCAGCGGCCACTTGGCCCCGCGGCCCACACACAACCGCTGCCACCGGCCGGGTTCCAGGTCCGAGATCACGTCGACCACCGATCGCACCGATTCCCGACCGGGCAACGTCGGCACGCGCCCACGGCCCGAGTACGCGGGGACGCAACTCGCCGGGTCCTGGGTCCACACTGTGGTCGTCACCGGGACTTCGACCACATAGCGCCGCTCCAGCGCCTCCAACTCGTCGAGGAACTCCCCATTGCGACCATAGAGCTCGTCGGCCGTGATCCAGTCCAACCGGACCGAGTCCGTGGCCACGGTGCGCCGGACCAAATCCGCGGCGATCTGGGGCTTGGTCTGGAAGGCGACCGCCTCGGGGATATGGGCTTTGGCCCGGCGGTCCCGGCCGGCTTCGTTGTCCTCGCACCACGACTCGGGCAAGTACAATCGATGATCCAACAGGGCCGTGCCGGCGGGCGCCGCGCCGACCAAGAAGACCCCGACCTGGCAGTTGTCTTCCTTGCCCAAGCGGCCGTTGTGTTGCCGGTTGACGCCGGCACTGTGGTCGCCTTTCTTGGTGAAGCCGCTCTCGTCGATGACCCCGACGACACCCACGGCACTGGCCGCGGTGGTGGGGACCAGGTCGTCGGCGAAGACCGCCTGGACCTCGGTCTGGATCTCGTCGTGATCCCAGGGGGCGCTGTTGATGAATTTCTGCAAGGCCGAGACCCGGCCGCCGCCCAGGAGCAGGGCGATGGGTTCGATGCTCTTGCGGTCGGGGCAGGTCATCAGACCTTTCACATAAACGTAGGCATGGTTCTGGGCCTCATCCTTGCCGAAGCAGGGAGCGAACCGCTGGTGGAACTGAGTCAGCCGCTCCGCAGCGGCGCGCACGTCGTCCGGGGTCATGGAGGGCCTCTCCTGACAGCAGCCTCATCGGATGACGTACCGGTTCGTCAGTCAAGCGCTACCTTTCGGATTGTATCGGGTTTGTCAACGGCGTCAAAATACCTTCCGCTGTAGAACTATGTAGGTATCGTTAAAGTTTGCGGATGAGTCCTCGAGGGTGACGACATCGGTCCCACTCGTGCCGCCGTTCACGACGACCGGGCCGGGCAAGTTGTCGAGGCCCCCCGAAAGGACCGCATTGCTGAGATTGAGGGTGTTCTGGTTAGCCCGCCGTTGATCGTGGTCGTCGTTGCGGCGGCCGTGCCGTTGATGTTGTAGGTGACACCGCCTGCGGGATCGCCGCCGAAGATGTTCAGGGCCGTCACGCTGGAGCCATAATTGATCGCGCCGGCACTCCCGATATTCACGGCCGACGATGTGATCGTGGCAGTGGTGGCTGTGGTGTCGGCCGCATCGTCCAGGTCGAGCGTGGTCGTGCCGCCGGAGTCGTCGACTGTCACCGGGGCGCGGTTCGTCCCGCTGATGTTGCCAGTGCCGACGTGGACCGTGTTCGTGCCGCCCCCGAGGTCGATCGATAGCGGTGAGCCGATGGCCGGGTTCGTGTCACCCAGCACGTTCGCCGTATCGTTGCCGGCACCGCCGATGATCGTGGTCTCGGTGGTGGGGGTGGTGAATGTCGAGTGGATGTTGAAGGTATTGGCGGCCGGACCGCCCTCGACGAGATACGAATTGACCGGTCCGAACGACGTGAGGTTGATCCCACCCGACGCGCCACCTGGGCCGGTGATATCGCCCAGGGTGGCGAAGAAGTCGTAGGACCCCGCCGCGTGGGTGCTCGACCGGTCGTCAATGGTCAGCGAGACATTCGCCGGTGTCCCGACCGGGCCGAGGTGGAAGAGGGCGTAGATGTTGCTCGCCGCGCTCGTCAGGTCGCCGAGGGTGATCGCCGAACCCGCGCCGGTGGACGGCGTCAGGTCGATGACCGACGACGAGTTCGCGGCCAGGGTCTGGGTGCCAGGGGTCGCCGAATCCCAGTCGGTCGAGAAGGTCGTGCCGTTGTCCTGGCTCCATTCGAGGAGCGGGTTGACTCCGACCACGACCTCGTCAATGAGGATCGGCCCGCCGGTCGCACCGACAGGGCTCACGGTCGCGGTCTGGCCCGCGAGCGAGAAGGTGTAGCTCAGCAGAGTGCGGGTTTCAAGCGGCTCCAGCACGAACTGCCGACTCCATTTCCTGATCCGTGTCCCTTGGGCGGCCTTCGTGTGTCGAGCGAACGTGGCACGGCGTGAATTCGGTAGAGCTCGCATGACTCGATGCACCTCGTCTTTGAGTGTCGAACAAACTCGGTACGGGAGAGGACGCTTGCTCGAACGTCACGAACGAGCATTAACGAGGAGGGATATGATTCAGCGAACGCAGGTGAATCGGTCTGGAAATCGCTCAGCAGCTTGGTGCCTCGACATCGGGATTGCCACAGGACCAATTGGCGCGTATAAGCCCGGCAACTCGATGGACCCATCGAGCTCAATCACGTGATTCGCACCCTTCGGTTTTCCGCGCATGAATCTCTAGTGCTGAACTAAACTTAGAACGCGAAACATCGAAGGATCAGTCCGTGACCGGGAATCCGCCCAATTCATTTGGATGTGGAAAGCATAGATCGGAAAGCAAGCCGCGCAGAATAGGCAGGTAGAGGCGGTCTCGCGGGTATTGATGCATGGCAGTATTGAGGATGAGGAAAGCCGGTTCAGCCGGATCCGGGAGGGGGATGGGGTGATCGCAGCGAGAACCCGCCTCGAATTCGCGCCGGCTCAATGCCCGGTCATAATGGAAGTGTACGAGGGGAAATGAGCGAAGCTCGGCGACTCAAGGGCGTCGCCGAGCCTCGCGAGTGGTTACGGGAACTCAACGCAGAATGGGACGGAGCCGGCGCTCCTCATCGTCCCGATGATTACGGCACCACGACCCATGTCGCACGATATCTCGGTGAGGTGCAAGTACCGGTCGGGTCCACCAAGGGGATTCCGGATGCCAGGACTGGAGCTCAGCTATCCCAGCAATGGTTCAGCAAGAGGGATACTCCGGTTGCCCGTTCGGTCCAGGCCGATTAACGACGGCGAGATGTCTCCGAAGCCTGGGTTCCGTTCTTGGCGATCACCGGACGGCCCGTCGATGCCCCGGGCCGGCGTGTCTGGGCGAGGACCTGGGCGAAACGCTGCTTGGTCGCGGCGTCGATCGCCGGCTGGTTGTTGACGACCTGCCCGGCCCAGTTCGGATACGTGAGCACCAGTCGGCTCATCAGCGAGATGAAGTAGCCGGCCTCCTTGACCTGCTCCTCGAGGATCCGCTCGATCACCGGGCGGAGGGTCCGCCCCAGCGTCTTCCAGCCCTTGGAGTCGATCTTGACGAAGGCCTCGACGTTGTGCTGCACCCAGGCCTCTCGCTTGTTATCCTGGTAGTAGGACGTGTTCACAACCAGGATGATCCGCGCCTCGACCCGCGCGTTGCCGTGCGGGCTCACATAATTCAAGTGGGCCAGCAGGACATGAAGCCGGGGCGTGCGGAGGACGAACTCCCAGGTGGCCGACGCCCCGGAACCGTCGGTCCCCTCATAAGGTTCGGGCCGAGCTTCTGGAGTTGGACCGGCACGTCGCTCAGGTCCTTCCAGAGGGCCACGGTGAGCGAGGGCTCGTTGACGAGGCTCAAGTACAGGCTCGGCGGGCACGGGAACGTATCCGTGTCCCCCTGGCGATGGAAGGTGTGGTCGCGGATCACCTCCGCCACCACTCGCGACGGTCGGGCGCGATCTGATTGAGGGGGACGATCTGCGCCGGGTCGATCGAGCGCGAACCGATGCCCGCCTCGGCCGGCACGGCCGTCACAACCGTCGCGGCCAGCACGGCCATCGCGACCGACATGTTCTGCCCAGCGATCAGAACTCGGCGGACCACTATCCTGCTCATGGACGACTCCGTCGTAGTGAGGCCGCTTCCCGCCGCGGTCAGGCAGAGACCGCTCCCGCGCCGGCCGCATGCCCGCCACCCGTCACCATTCACTATCGGTTTGCCGGACTCATTTCCTGACAAGCCGCGCGATCGGCGCCTTCGTCATGAACGGCGATCGATATCCCTCAAGTCCGATCACGCGGCAACTCATGACCGTCTGGAATCTCACGGTCTGCGAGGGATTCGGCTAGAATGGATGTCGATGATTCATTGAGAAACGAGCCGGGCTCTTCCATGAGGTTAGGACGATGGACAAGGACTTCAAGCGGTTGACCGATTTCCTGGTCGGGATCGGGATCGAGAACATCCCGCATACGGAGAAATCCTACCTGGCCCACCTGATCGCCGTCTACCGTTACCTCGAATCGCGGGGCTGCCCGGAGGAGGTCTGCCGGGCCGGGATGTTCCACTCGATCTACGGCACCGAGAAATTCCAGGGCTTCACCCTGCCGCTGGAGCGCCGCGGCGAGGTCCGCGACCTGATCGGCGACCGCGCCGAATCCCTCGCCTACCTGAACTGTGCCTTGGATCGGACGTCCCTCGACCACGCCCTGGATCAGGGCGCCGAGCCCTATCAGTTCGTGGACCGCATCACCGGCGAAGCGGTCCCGCTCTCGCGGCACGACTTTGACGACCTTTGCCGCGTCCACCTCTTCGACTGGCTGGAGCAAGTTCCGCGTTCGCACGAATGGGACTATCGTCGTCCCGCCTACCGGAAGATGGCCGAACGGCTGGGTCCGTCGGCGGAAGAGACCTACGAGCCACCTTTCGCGGGAGCGTAAACCGAGTTGGGCCATCGGTGGACTGTCGGGGATCATCGCGATCAGTAATGCTGGCTAGTTCTACAGCGGAACGAATTTCTCGCCTCGATTTCCGTGCTTAAGCATCCATGATTTCATGTGCGAATTGCTGGCGATCTGGTTGCGATTGATATGATAGTTGACCAACTCAATCGCTGCCTCCACGCTCAGCGTCGGAATCCCCAGCGCGCTCCATAGCAAGCGAACCGTTCGGTCCAGCGTCAGTTCCGGCGTTTTTTCTTGAAGGTCAACCCGAGCCAAGGTGATGAACAGATGGGCCATGGCCACCAAACTCATGTGATGGTGCCACCCGATCCACGACCGCGTCTCGTACTGCGCCATCCCCAGGTAGCTCTTGGCATCCTCAAGGAACTCCTCGACCCGATGCCGCGCACGCCACTCGGGCCAGGACCTCCAGCGGGGTCTGTTCGTCGCCGTTGCTGATGTAGTACTTCACCTCGGGCTTCGCTTCCAACGACCGTCGGACCAACACCCAGACCGGTGCACCCGCTCGACCATGACGCACCGCCCAGGCCCGGACGGCGGCGAAATCGTAGACCAGCGGCCACTTGGCCCCGCGGCCCACACACAACCGCTGCCACCGGCCGGGTTCCAGGTCCGAGATCACGTCGACCACCGATCGCACCGATTCCCGACCGGGCAACGTCGGCACGCGCCCACGGCCCGAGTACGCGGGGACGCAACTCGCCGGGTCCTGGGTCCACACTGTGGTCGTCACCGGGACTTCGACCACATAGCGCCGCTCCAGCGCCTCCAACTCGTCGAGGAACTCCCCATTGCGACCATAGAGCTCGTCGGCCGTGATCCAGTCCAACCGGACCGAGTCCGTGGCCACGGTGCGCCGGACCAAATCCGCGGCGATCTGGGGCTTGGTCTGGAAGGCGACCGCCTCGGGGATATGGGCTTTGGCCCGGCGGTCCCGGCCGGCTTCGTTGTCCTCGCACCACGACTCGGGCAAGTACAATCGATGATCCAACAGGGCCGTGCCGGCGGGCACCGCGCCGACCAAGAAGACCCCGACCTGGCAGTTGTCTTCCTTGCCCAAGCGGCCGTTGTGTTGCCGGTCAACGCCGGCACTGTGGTCGCCTTTCTTGGTGAAGCCGCTCTCGTCGATGACCCCGACGACACCCACGGCACTGGCCGCGGTGGTGGGGACCAGGTCGTCGGCGAAGACCGCCTGGACCTCGGTCTGGATCTCGTCGTGATCCCAGGGGGCGCTGTTGATGAATTTCTGCAAGGCCGAGACCCGGCCGCCGCCCAGGAGCAGGGCGATGGGTTCGATGCTCTTGCGGTCGGGGCAGGTCATCAGACCTTTCACATAAACGTAGGCATGGTTCTGGGCCTCATCCTTGCCGAAGCAGGGAGCGAACCGCTGGTGGAACTGAGTCAGCCGCTCCGCAGCGGCGCCACGTCGTCCGGGGTCATGGAGGGCCTCTCCTGACAGCAGCCTCATCGGATGACGTACCGGTTCGTCAGTCAAGCGCTACCTTTCGGATTGTATCGGGTTTGTCAACGGCGTCAAAATACCTTCCGCTGTAGAACTAGGAACAGGCCCGAAACAACTTCCCGGTCTGTCGCGTCATTTCCGGGTGGCACTGGTCGTACCCGACCAGTGAGTCACGACGGGGTAGCCCGAAGACACTGGTCGAGGACGACCAGTGCCACCCAGACCTCGCTCTCCAATCGGGAACTGATTCCCGGCCTATTCCTTAACTCCTGAACGAAAGCGGCATGGATGAGCAAGTATCGGATCGGATTCGGAATCGGCATCACGCTCCTGGCATTGACGGGCCAGCAGGGTTTACGGGCTGGAGAGACGCCGGGTGGGGAGAATGAGCCCCTGATCGTTCGCCTGATTCATCCGGACCGACAAGCCGCGGAGGTTCTCCGACTCTTCGAAGGATCGCGCGTCGCCAATCCCGCGGCAGCCTTGTCGGCCTGGAAGCAGTCTGCCGGAAACGGCGGTCAGCTCGGCAAGCCGCTCGAGGCCCTGATCGCGATGTTCAACCCCGAGATGGTCCGCGAATGTCGGGTCCTGGACGAGACGGAGATTCAATTCGGTCTCGACCCCGCCGACGGGTCGCCACGCTGGTTTGCGATCATCCCGCATGATGACGGGACGGTCGCCGCGGCCCTCACCGCGGCGCGTCTGACGTATCCCGACGACGAACGCCTGCGGGAGCAGGGCCGCGAAATCGCGGTCGCGCGGCTGGGACGTTCCGGCGGCACGGTTGCTTCCCGGATCGGGTCGAATCTGATCCTGGCAAGCTCCCGCTCGGACCTCCTCCGAGGAATCCCTCGTATCAAGGCCCAACCGGGCGACACCGACAAGCGATTGGGCATTGGCCGCAAGGTCTCGGAGTCGGCTCCTTTCGTGTTCGAAGCCGAGGGTGCAATTCCCGGAGACTCGGTCCGCCTTGGCGGCCCGCGTGGACAAGGTCAGACCGCCGCGTTGGTCGCGGGGCATCCGCTCGATTCGGGGCTGTTTTTCCGCCTCGACCCGGGTCGGATGACGACTCCCCGGGCAGGATCCCTCGGGCTCCGGCGCGCCATCGAAGCCCTGCGCGCGACAAATTGCCGTCGAGCGGAAGGGGCCCTCGCCCTTCGGGATGGTCGACTCACGCTCGAGGTCGCGACGACCCTCGAAGAACGCGCCGCGACTCGAGGTGTAGTGACCCGCCCTCCGGTCATGGATCCGGCGTGGCTGGAACATTTCCCCGCGTCCAATGCCATGGCATTCATGTCGGTGGCCGTTGATCCGGCTCCCGCGTTCTGGGACGGTGCTTTTGCGCTGGCCGATCGCGTCGAACGGGCCGATCCGACTCGATCCGGGGTCGCGCCCTTGCGAGCCCGCCTGAACCTGATGGCCGCCGCGGCCGGCGTCAAGCCCGAGGCCGACCTCTTGCCGCACCTCCGAGGTGTCTCGGCGTGTCTGTGGGGCGATCCCCTTCAGCCGGGTCGTCCGGTCGGCGCCTCCTCATCTTGCATCTCGACGACGAGCCGAACGCCAGACGGCTGGCCCGGGAGTTTGTGCCTCGTCTCGGGTCGCTCTTGACCGGTCGGATGATCGGCGAGGACACGCCCCGACCTCGACCGATCGCGGAGGATGTCGGCGGCGCCCCACCAGGTAAGCCCCCACGCCCCGGTCTCGTACTGGGCCGAAAGGTGACGGTCTGGTGGCAGAATCGAGACACGATGATTGCGTGGGGCGACGACGCCTTCATGGTCTCCCTGGGAGGACAGGTCCCGCAAACGCGTGCTCTCTCGCGGCGGTCTACAGGGCCTCCCTCGGTGAGGGACGAGGCGCGCCCCCAACGCTTCGGGGCGGTGTGGCCTGGCCGGCTCTGGCACACGGGCGGAGGCTCTCATCCCAGATCGGAAACGATGCAGGCCTTCGCGGACGACCCGCCCGTCGTCTGGTATGGTTGGAGCGGCCACGATCGGGTCTACGATCTCCTTCAATGGCCGGACCTGGCGGTGCGGGTCCGGCGCAGTCCTCGAAACGATCCCCCTCGACCCATCCCGGGTCCGATGAGAGCACTCCACTCGCACTTCCGTCCTTCGAATCCAATCTGCCGAAATGGCAGATCCACTCGCGACGCTCTGTCGCGATCGGCAGGACTCGATGCCGGCCTTCGCCAAATTGGCATGCCGCAAATCATTGTATCTATAAGCAATTAAGATGACAGATTTCGAAGGCACGTGCCTTGCATAAGGGAGAGCCATTGTTCGAGCCGTTGCTGGCGACGGCACGCGCCGGGACTGGCTGCCGTGCGAGTGATCTGGCGGATAGCCCGTGTCGCAGAGTGTCTTACGTGGGTCGAGCGAGACCGACAGGAGACCGGGTCGATGGCACTCAAACCGTTGGGCGATCGTGTGGTGGTGGAGCGAGAAGAGGCCAAGGAGACGACGGCTGGCGGGATCGTCCTGCCGGATACGGCCAAGGACAAGCCGCAGAAGGGCAAAGTCGTGGCCGTCGGCGACGGGCGGATCACCAAGGACGGCAAGCGCCGCGAGCTGCAGGTCAAGGTCGGCGAGCACGTCTTGTTCACCTCCTACGCCGGCGAGGAATTCAAGCTCGACGGCGACAAGAAAGTCCTGCTGATGCGCGAGGAAGACATCCTGGCCGTGATCGGCTGATGCGATCGCTGCACCGGGCCGTCGAGAGCCGCGAGGTGAGCTCGGACGTCCGGTCGACGGCCGATCGAGCTCTTGAATCGAAGACCAATCACGATCAGCGAGATCCATCACTTTTTCCATCGGGAGTGAATCACATATGGCAGCCAAGATGATCGAGTTTGATCAGGATGCCCGCCAGGCGCTGCAGCGCGGGGTCGCGAAGCTGGCCCGCGCGGTGAAGGTGACGCTCGGGCCCCGCGGCCGCAACGTCATCATCCAGAAGTCGTTCGGCTCGCCGACGGTGACCAAGGACGGCGTGACGGTCGCCAAGGAAATCGAGCTGGAAGACAAGTACGAGGACATGGGCGCCAAGATGGTCAAGGAGGTCGCCAGCAAGACCTCCGACGTCGCCGGCGACGGCACGACCACGGCCACGGTGATGGCCGAGGCGATCTACAACGAAGGCCTCAAGGCCGTCGTCGCGGGCGTCAACCCCATGCTGATGAAGCGCGGGATGGACAAGGCGGTCGCCGACATCGTCGAGCAGCTTCAGAAGCTGAGCACGAAGGTCACCACCAAGACCGAGACCGAGCAGGTCGCGACGGTCGCCTCCAACTTCGATTCCGAGATCGGCAAGATGATCGCCGAGGCCACCGAGAAGGTCGGCAAGGACGGCGTGATCACGGTCGAGGAAGGCAAGACCTTGAAGACCGAGGTCGAGTGGGTCGAGGGCATGCAGTTTGACCGCGGCTACCTGAGCCCGTACTTCGTCACCAACCCGACCACGATGGAGGCGGTGCTCGAAGACGCCTACATCCTGATCCACGAGAAGAAGATCTCGGTGGTCAAGGACCTGGTGCCGGTGCTCGAGCGGGTCGCGCAGACCGGGCCGGCCGCTGGTGATCATCGCCGAGGATATCGAGGGCGAGGCGCTGGCGACCCTGGTCATCAACAAGCTGCGCGGCACGTTCCGCAGCGCCGCCGTCAAGGCGCCCGGCTATGGCGATCGCCGCAAGGCGATGCTCGAGGACATCGCCGTCCTGACCGGCGGCAAGCCGATCTTCGAGGCGCTGGGCATCGAGCTGGAGAACGTCGACGCTCGACGACCTCGGCCGCGCCAAGAAGGTGATCATCGACAAGGACAACACGACGATCATCGAGGGCGCCGGCAGCCACGACGCGATCAAGGGCCGGATCGAGTCGATCCGCCGCGAGATCGCCGACACCAAGAGCGACTACGACCGCGAGAAGCTGGAAGAGCGGCTGGCCAAGCTGGCCGGCGGCGTGGCCAAGATCAACGTCGGTGCCGCGACCGAGAGCGAGATGAAGGAGAAGAAGGCCCGCGTCGAAGACGCCCTGCACGCCACCCGGGCGGCCCTCGAGGAAGGGATCCTCCCCGGCGGCGGCGTCGCGCTCTTGCGTGCGTCGAAGTCGGTCAAGACCAAGGGCCTGACCCACGATGAGGAGGTCGGCTATCAACATCATCGTCCGCGCCTGTGCGGCCCCGCTCCACCAGATCGCCGAAAACGCCGGCCAGGACGGCGGCGTGGTCGTCTCCAAGGTCGCCGAGGGCAAGGGCAACTTCGGCTACGACGCCCTGAAGGACGAGTACACCGACCTGGTCAAGGCCGGCATCATCGACCCGACCAAGGTCACCCGCTACGCCCTGCAGAACGCGGCCAGCGTCAGCACGCTGCTCCTGACCTCCGACGCCCTGATCGCCGACGCGCCCAAGGACGACGAGAAGAAGTCCGGGCGGCGGCGGCCACGGCGGGTATGACGACATGTATTGAGATCCGGCTCGATCAGCGACGATCGCGGCCGGTGAGAGATGTCGGATCGATTGCACTCAAGGGCGGGAGCCGAAGCCGGATCGGCTCCCGCCTTTTTCTTGCGCGACCGAGACGTGAGGCATCACTCGGCAGTCCGACGACTCCTCGAACAATTCGGCCAGCGGAAGCTGGAACCCCGGCGAGCAGAGCGCCGCCCTCGCAACGTCTCGGCCGCGGGTCAGGATTCGTGACCGACGTCGGTCGAGTCGTAGTCGTAAATCTTGCCGAACATCGGGATAGATCACCCACACCCGTCCGACACGCCGAGATCGGAAGTAATCCGTCGACCTTCTCGATCGACTTCGTTGGCGCCGTTGGTCGGGCTGATGACTCTCGATCGGCCAGGTCGGGAACGACATCCCAGGCGTTCGTCGCCAGGCACAGGCTTTCCGCTGCGGCCATCGATCGACTGAGACGATACGAAGGCCAGATCGGGGCGGAGCTGGAGGTTTCGTGGCGACCGATTCAAGAGGAAGAGCATCTCGGACACGACTTGGCCGAATCCGACCATTCCAGCGAGAACGGACTCAGAGATCGTCGATGAAGGTCGAAGCGAAGCCGATCTCCCGTGCACCCATCGGCGGCAGTTCCCGGATCTGGTTATCCACGACTTCGTAGAGGATCGTCGCCACTGGCGATCGGCTCGGCAAGCATGCTGCTCGGTTGCTGGAACGGAGTCAGAGACGGCGATTCGGATCGTTCCCGTGGCCATCGGACGGACCTCTGCCCGTCAGGTTCGACTGACGCACGACGTCGCCATGATTCGTACCACATCTCGTGACGCGGCATCGGCGACGAGAGCCCGGCCGTTCAAGTGGCGTTCCGCCTGATCGGCACCGCACCGTGCAGGACGTGTGCCCCTGGACGTCGACGATCGGGCCGCCCGCGGCGGGCAGCGGCGTGCTCAGGCCCTCGAAGTAATGGATCGTCGGCGGCGCGGTGATGCCGCCCGAGAGGATCGCCTGGAGGCGTATCGTTGACGTTCCAGGCGATGTTGGTGACCGACTCCTCGGGTACGAACAGCGTGAATCCGGCCGGCGGCATGACGCCGGTCATCACGCAGACCGTCAGGATCGGTCCGCCCGGTGGTGACGTCGCGCAGCGAGTTGGTCACGAACGCCGAGCGACCGCATCCCGGGATGGGGAAACTCGACCAGGACCACGCGCTTGAAGCCGCCGCCGCCCTGGAGCTGGCTGCCCAGCGATTTGACGACGTTGCGGACCGCCCGGTAGATCGTGGCGACGATCGGGACGTGGAGCAGGAACCAGTCGAGCGTGCGATAGACCCACGACCGGAAGACCAGGCCCAGGAAGTAGAGGGTCGCCACCCCGAGCACGATCGCCAGGACCGGCGAGGCGACGTTGTACCACCAGTCGGGCAGGCTCGAGCTCTGGAAAGCGGGGTAGTTGCGCATCCAGGCATGGAGGCGGTTGATGAGCCCGGCCAGCGGGTTGAGGACGAACCGCTTGAGCGTCAGGAAGCATCCAGTAGACGATCCAGAACGTGATCACGATCGGCAGGGCGAAGATCAAGCCGCTGATCAGCCGGTTGCGGAAAGTCTGGAAGAGCGGCCGCGATGCGGCCGGCCGGCGCGCTCGGCCGGAGCCTCGGCGAGTCGGGGCAGAGACTCGCGGTCGGTCGTCGACGGGGGACTGATCCATGAATGAGCTCCAGATCAAGGCGATGCGACGACGGGATCGGCCGGTCACGACGGGCTCGAGGACGATCGAGGTTAGCCGGGCCGGTTGCCGGCGGGCAATTCCGCGACGACCGTGATGTTAGCGGGCCCGCGATCCAGGTCGCGAGCTCGAGCCGCGAGACTGGATGCGGTCGGACGAGCTCGCCGACCGCCGGCGAGATGGCGTTACGACTCGGACACGGACGAATGGACCGAACGAGCTGGCCGCGATCGCCAAGACTCGCAACTCTCCAACGGCAGGTTGAAATCTCATGACCGGACGCCCCCCGCGACCGCGCCCAGCCGTGAGCCAAGACCGTCGAGGTCGGCGGAGTGACCCTCCATCTCAGCATCCCGGACACCACCGACCAGAGCTGGATCGGCCAGGACGCCATCCTGCACCAGTTCCTGGCGTGCTGGCTGGTGGTCGACCCGCGCGACCTGCCGCTCTCGCCCCGGCTGACCGGCCCGCCCGGGCATCGGCAAGACGACGCTGGCGATGGCGGCCGCGCGGCTGCGCAAGCAGCCGCTCTTCATCAACCAGTGCACGGCCGACACGCGGCCCGAAGACCTGATCGTCACCCCCGTCCTGGCCGAGAGCGGCAAGATCGCCTATCACGCCTCGCCGCTGGTCTCGGCGATGCTCGCCGGCGGCGTCTGCGTGCTCGACGAGGGGAACCGGATGAACGAGAAGTCGTGGGCCAGCCTGGCCCCGCTGCTCGACCACCGCCGCTACGTCGAGAGCATCGTCGCCGGCATCACGATCCCCGCCCATCCCGATTTTCGGGTCTGCGTGACGATGAACGAGGACGAGTCGACCTACGAGGTCCCCGACTACATCCTCTCGCGGCTCCAGCCGACCCTGTCGCTCGGGTTTCCCGACGCGCGACGACGAGATGGCGATCCTCAAGTACCACCTGCCGTTCGCCGAGGACGCACTGCTGGCCCTGACGGTCGAGTTCCTCCAGCAGGCGCACAAGCTCAAGCTCGACTTCTCGCCGCGCGACGGGATCAACCTGCTGCGGTTCGCGATCAAGCGGATGGCCCAGGACCCGCGCCATCCGCTCGGCCGCGACGCCGCCTGGCGCGAGGCGCTGTTCTGCGTGCTGGGCGAAGAGGCGGCCGACCTCGAGGACCTGGCCCGCCGCAAGCGCTCGGCCATGGGCGGCCAGCACGCGCCGCTGGGCCTGGGCGACCTGTTCTTCAGCCCCGATGACCCGCTCCATCCCGATGCGGACGACGACGACGAGTTCGACGATGACGACGATGATCGACGTCGAGCGATCGTCGCGGATCGCGCCGATCTGGTCACTCGTGACGCTGGCGATCGGTCCGCCGAGCCCGGCCATGCGGCCAGCACGGCTTCGTCGAGCGTCGGGTGGCACTCCACCAGGATCGTCAACCGGACCTGATGCAGCACGGCCATGATCCGGGCGTGGGCCTGGCAGATCCGCAGGGCGCCGCCGACACGGTCGAGCCGGAGGTGATGGGCCAGCAGCACGCCGATCGCCTGGCCGGTCAGGTGGCGCGACGTATTCGAGGTTGACGACGACCTGGCGCGGCGATCGGCTGTTCGAACAGGGCATGCAGGTGCGCGCGCAGCAGCTCGATCGATGGCCTCGCTCGTCGAGCTCGGTCACCTGGGCGTGATCACCAGGACGTCCTGGATGACCTCGGTCTTGATGCTCAGCTCGGGCTCGTCGTCGCGCCGGGCGTCGCTCGGTCGGCGATGACGGCGGTCGTCGAGCGCATCGATGGCTACGGCTGCGGCGACCGAGCCGTCGCGCGTGGAGCCAGCCGGCGACCATGCTCCTCGACCTTGCCCGCGCCGTGCGCGGTGGGCCGACGGTGGCCAGGGTGGCAGACGATCGGCCCGATCTGGATCCGGTCGCCGTCGTGGATCTCGGCCTCCTTGCTCGCGGAGCAGCCGGCCGTTGAGGATCGTGCCGTTGGTGCTGCCCAGGTCCTGCAGGAACGATCCGGCCGTCGCGGCGTTCGATGGCCGCGTGGAGCTTGCTCACCATGGGCGAGCCGAGCCGCAACTGGCAGTCGCGGTCGCGGCCGATGAAGAACCTCGGGCCCGCGACCGGCACGCTCCGGCCCTTGGACCGCCGATCTGGACGATCAGCCAGAGCCCGGCTCGGCACTGGCGCCGGCGACTCGTGCCTGGCGGCGGCTTCGACGGACCGGCTCGGCGGCCGGTCCGGCGACGCGGCCGGCTTCGCCGGGCGCGCCGCCGCGGATCGGCGGGCAGTCCGGGGCCGGTGCGTCAGGGCCATGAGGATCTCGACGGGGAGCGTGCGCGGGGCCGCGCGGCTCGGGCCAGGGGCGTCGATGGCGGTGGCCTCGTCGGGGTGAAGCTCGATCCCCGGGGCCATGCCGGCGATCGGGAAGACGGCGGCCAGCGAGCTGCCGAGAGCCCGCAGATCTTCAGCTCGCCGCCGTCGGCGGACTCGCACCGGCGATGGGCCTTGTCCACGGCCAGGACCACCCAGCTCGCCGAGCCGTTCGACGCCCTGGAAATTCAGGACGAGCCGGTGATTGCCGGCCTCGATCAGTCGATCAGATCGCAGGTCAGCTCGCGGACCTGCGACCTCCTTGACCAGAGCGACTGGTCGATCAGCCGGACCACGGTGATCCCGCGCCGATAGGCGACCCGAAACCGGGACCAGTCCGCGAACGCCGTCTCGGCGCCGCCCCGGCGGCCGGTCCTGCGCGGGAGCCGCCGCAGCGCGGGCAGCCGTCGATGAGCCGATTCCAGATGATTGCGGTTCGGCGTCGTCCGGCGCGGTCGTCCAGGTCGAGGTGGCTGGCGATCCAGTCCTCGATGCGCTCGCGTCCGCCTCGACCGCGCCGGGGCCGGCGAGCAGGCCGAATTGCCGTCGCCAGCGGCGTCGGCCGGATCCCGGTCCTCGGGCATCGATCGCGGCGTCGACGGCCACCCGAGGACGACATCGTCCGGCACGTCGTCGAGCGGGATCGCATTCACCGGGCTCGCCATGGACCGAGCTCCTCACTGTCGAGGATCGAGCTCAATCACATCGCAGGGACGACTCCCCATCGGTTGACATCTCCGCGGCCGCGCGTCGATCGCCGCCGAGCGGGACTCTGATCGGCAGGAGGCGGCGGGTGAGAGGTCGCCGGCTCGCGAGCTTCGCGCGCACCGCGAACGGGAGACGGAGGCGCGAGGACGATCGCGAGCCGGCGGTCGCGATGGATGACCGCCGGTCGTCCCAACGACCGCGGTCGCAGTACATCGGCGGACGATGCACGCAACAACCGTGACCATTCTCACACGACCGATCCGAGGCGATCATCCGCTCCAAGGGTAAGTCAGGCGACATCCCGACGGTCCCGGCCCGCTTTGCTTGAGAATCACGGCGAGGCGTTTCAGATGCTCTGCATCCGGTAGGCGGGCCGAGCGTCCAGGAGTCGCATCGTGCGGAGCGCCCCGCGCGACGGATCGGCGCATGGATCGCCCGGGTCGCGGGCCGGCGAGGCGGAGCAGGTCAGGCTAGGATGAGTCGGCCACGGATCCTTCGGGAGAACGAGTCGAATGAGCAAGCGGCCACGTGACGTCCGACGATTTCCTGACGATCGGCCCGCGAATCCGGGTCCTGCCGATCATCCACGGCTCGGGCGACTTCGCGATCCAGGTCCGCGAGGAGTTGCTGAGCCGGCCGTACGATTGCGTGGCGGTGCCGCTGCCGCCGTCGTTTCAGGACGACGTCGAGGCGGCCGTCGAGCGGTTGCCGGCGATCTCGGTCGTCGTGCAGGTCGACGCCGAGACGACGACGGCGACGACGACGGAGCGCGAGCCGGGCTTCAGCTACGTGCCGATCGATCCCTGCCAGGGCGTGATCGCGGCGCTCCGGACGGCGATGCGGCGAGCGGATCGCGCGCGAGTTCATCGACCTGGAGACGCCGCGGTTCGAGCTCGGTGACCGGCGTCTTTCCCGACCCGTACGCCCTCAAGCGGGTCAGCCCCGAGCGTTCGCCGCGGCGATCCTGGCGGCCATCCCGCCGCCGCCGCCCGGGCCAGCACGCCGACCGCATCGCCTGGATGGCCGCGCGGCTGCGCGAGCTGGAATCGCAGCTATCGCTCGATCCTCTTCGTCTGCTCGCTCCTCGACTGGCCCTGGATCCGCGACGCCTACCAGCGCCGGCTCGAGCCGCCGCGAGCCCGAGCCGTTCTTCGCGCCGATCCAGACCTTCCGCGGTCGATCCCGCGCACGCTGATCTTCGCGCTGGGCGAACTGCCCTACATCACCGGCCTCTACGAGCGCGGCCGCCGCGAGCTGACGCCCGACGACAACCTCTCGGTCGACGGCGTCAAGGAGATGGTGCTGGACGCCCGCGAGCGGCTGCGGGCGAAGCATCCCAAGATCGCCGCAGCGGATCACGCCGCAGTTGCTCTCGGTCTTCTTCCGCTACGTCCGCAACCTGTCGCTGATCGACCGCCGGCTGACGCCCGACCTGTACACGCTGGTCGTCGCCGCCAAGCAGACGGCCGGCGACGACTTCGCCCTGGCGCTGGCCGAGACGGCCCGCGAGTATCCCGTACGCCGAGTCGCCGAGGACGAGCCGAGCCGATCGAGTTCGACGAGCCCGGCCTGCTGCGGATGGGGATCGACCAGGCCGAGCGTGCCCGTCTGGGGCGCCGGCCCGATGGTCAGCCGGCTGCCGGGCCAGGCGCTGTCCTGGCGGACCTGCGAGCTGCGGCCGCAGCCCGCCGACGCGACGACCAGACGCGGTGGCGGCAGCGCTGGAACCCGTTCGGCATGTGCTCCTGGCCGCCGGAGGACGACCGGATCGAGAGCTTCCACCGCCACGTCCGCGACCAGGCCAAGGCGATCCTCGGCGCCGACCTGGCCCGCACCGAGAAGTTCACGACCAGCGTCACGCGACGGCATCGACATCCGCGAGACCCTGCGGAACTGGCACACCGGCGACCTGTACGTGAAGGTCGTCCCGCCCGAGCCGGGGCTCGATCGAGGTCGTCGTCTTCCTGTTCGACGTCCCGGCCGACCCCGAGGTCTACACCAACCGCACGACCTGGTACGCCGAGCACGCCGAGGAATCGACGCTGGCCTTCTACGCCACCGACCCGATGAAGAACCTGGTCGGCCCGGGGATCGCGCAGGCCGAGTACGGCGGGGCGCTGTTCCTCTTCCCGCCGCGGCCGATCCCCGACGTCTGGACCGACCCGCGGCTCGACTTCACCGACACGCTGGAAGAGCGGCTGCTCGCCGCGGCGTTCCTGCACAGCCGGGAACGGCACGTCGCGGTCGTCAGCCCCAAGATCCCGCCGGCGTCGCTGGCGGCGGCTGGCCCGGCGGTTCGGCCGCAAGATCGTCCACCTGCCGCTGAAGCGGTTCAGCGGCCAGCTCCTCGAGCGGCTGCGGACGTTCCACGTCCTCAACGGCAAGCACGGTCCGGTCGTACGCGGCGGATTTCATCCGGGATATGTGAGGACCCGACGCGACGATCGCTGGCGATCGAACGGATTCGCGCGTGATCATGCCTCGATGTTCGTCTCGCATGCCATGATCGTGCTCGGCCGCCGATCCCGGCCGCCCGAGCCCGTCTGCCCACCGAGCCGTTCGAGGCCCCGAAGTACGGCGCTGGCGACGCGGATCCCCAAGGACTGGACGATCGCCGATGCGCGAGAAGGACGACCGGATCTTCGTGGCGATCATCCCCCAGAAGGACTTCGACCGGCCGGGCGTCGCCGCCTGCGAGCTGGCGCTGGCGCCCGAGAGCCTCGACGACTATCGGACGCGGATCGACGCGAACGCCAAGCGGAACGGCCGGCCCAACGGCAAGCTCGCGAGAACCGGATCGTCAAGGACGCCGAGGGCGAGCGGCTCGAGACGATCTGGGAGTTCCATCCCGCGCGGGCGGCTTCTGGCGCGAGGTGAGCGTCCGCGTCGTCGCCAACCGGCAGCTCTACACGTTCATCCTCAACGTCGAGGATTCCGACCTACGCCGAAGGCCCGGCCCGCGTTCGACGCGCTGGTCGCCGGCGACGACGTTCACGCCGCCGAACACCGGCGCCGACCTGCTGGCGAAGCCGACGAACCGCTGGCTCCAGCGCGAGTACAAGTTCGCGCTCGACCTGCCCGAGGGCTGGAGCCCGGTGCTCGCGCCGAGCGAGGTCGCCCTGCTCTTCGCCAACGGCCCGCCGCACGGCGATCTGGTCCGACAACCTGCTCGTGCTGGCCCAGCCCATCGCGACCTCGACCTCGACGAGCTGGCCAGGGACCTCCCCGACCAGCTCCGCCAGGAGGAGCCGAACTGCGAGGTCCTCTCGTGCAAGGTCGTGCCGCAGCGACAAGGGCGCAGGCGCTCGAGACGGTCGTCCGCACCCGCCGCGGGCCCTTTCTCGATGACCGTCGATCGAACGGCGGTTCCGCGGCGACCGCTTCGATTACGAGGTGAAGTTCACGGTCGAGTCCGAGCGGTTCGACGGGCTCGCGCCCGAGTTCCGCAAGAGCCTCGACAGCTTCCGCGAGCTGCCGGGCAGCGTCCCGGCGGCCGGGACCGGCAAGGCGGCGTGAGTCGCCGTCGGCGCTCGATCCTCTCGGCGAATCGCGTCTCGCCGACGATCTCATCGACGCTCGATCGCGCCGTCTGGAGCTCGATCCGTACAGGATCTCGGTCGCACCCGCGGCCGACCGGATCGCCAGGCGCAGGGTCTGCAGGAGGACGAAGAGGACGAGTGCCGGGCAGGATGAGGTAGGGGATGATAGAGGGTCCATGTCAGGCCGAGCGGCGGGCCGGCCATCGCGAGGGGCAGGACGAGGAGCAGCGCGAGGAAGATCATGCAGCCGGTCGAGGTCATGACCGACTTGAAGTTGGCCTCCTCGCTGATCGACTCGTAATGGATCTCGACCGTCCGGCCGCGGCGGCAGGCTCCGGCCGGCCGCCTCGGACAGCTCCATGGCGCGGGTGCCGTCGAGCAGGTTCGGGCGAGGGCAGCTCGCGCGCCGCGTGCCGGCCCATCGAGGCGGCCAGCACCGCGAGGATGGCCTCGTGCGGGTCCCAGGGCGGCGAGCTCGACGTCGCTCGCCGGGCAGGCGGCCGACGTGCCGGATCAATCGCGGCCTGCCGCAGCATCGGCCGGGTCGATCTCGAGGGTCAGCGATCCGATCGACCGCCAGGAGTGTGAGCCGCGCCGGCTCGACGGCCCGCGATCGGATGCGGACCTCGGCCCGTCGCGACCCGGCCGCGCGGAGCTGGACGACCAGCTCGTAGTCGGGATCCTCGCCCGGCGGGTCGCCGGTGGCGGTGAGGGCCTCGACCTCGCCGAGCGAGCGCGCGGACCGACGTCGACCGCGCGGGCGAAAGCGACGCGGACCAGGCTCCGTGCCGTGCGGATCGGCCGAGGCGACTCCATCCGCAGGCCGCGGAACGTGCCGAGCTCGCCGCCGACAGAGCGCCTGGCGCAGGGCCGTCACGCCCGGATGGAGCCGCAAGCGGCAGGTCGGGCACGATCGTCGGCGCCGGTCTCCTCGCGGCTCAGCGCGACCTGGTAATAGGCTTCGGAGTCCGGGCCGGGCGGGTGCAGGCAGACGATGCGCGAGCCCCTCGGCGGCGGCGCGGCGGAGCGACTCGCCCCGCGATTCGATCGGGCCGCCGACGATGACCGCGTCCAGCCCGGGGCGGGCCAGGGCGTCGTCGAGGTCGCGCGGCGTCGGGATACCGGCCATCGACGGGTCGGCGAAACCCGGAAAGGCCGCGTCGAGCCGATGCTCGGGCCGGCCCAGCAGCCAGCGGGCCCAGGCGCAGCTCCTCGTCGCCGTCGCCCAGGATCAGAACTTCATCGTCTGCCGATCGCTCCTCGTGCTTCCGATCGAGCCGTGATCATCATCGGACGTCGGTCGACCGCGACGGTGCTCGGTCGGCAGGGCGCCCGCGGCGAGGATTGACCGGCCCTTCGCGGGGGAGGCGATAATGATCTCCGTGCGAGGGCCGCCCGTTCAAGGGTGTTCCGGTCGACGGGTCGGTGTCGCGGGCTCGAGCGAGGGGCCGCACGTTGGTGATCGCGATCGAGAACGTTCGTGAGTTTCCCGCCAGGGCTCGCGGCGCCTATCGTGACCGTCGGCAACTTCGACGGCGTGCATCGGGGACATCAGCATCTCCTCGCGCCGGCTGCGGCGCGAAGGCCGACGCGGCCGGCGTCCCCGCCCTGGCGATCACCTTCGACCCGCATCCCGGCGACCTGCTGCGGCCCGACGAGGCGCCCGTGCCCGCTGGTCTGGCCCGAACGCGAGATCGAGCTCCTGCGCGAGGCCGGCGCGACCGAGGTCGGCGTGTTCCGGACCGGCCCCTGGCTGCTGGAGCTCTCGGCCCGCGAGTTCTTCGATCGGGTCATCCGCGAGCAGCTCGCGCGCGAGGGCATGGTCGAGGGCCCGAACTTCGCGTTCGGGCACGACCGGCGGGGAACGTCGACGATCCTGGGCGACTGGTGTGCCGAGGCGGGGATCGACTTCGAGGTCGTCGAGGGGACGCGGATCGACGGCCAGCTCGTCTCCTCGTCGCGCATCCGCCGGGAGCTGCCTGAGCGGGGTCGCGTCGAGGAGGCGCGCGCCTGCTGGGCCGGCCGCACCGGATCCGGGGCGTCGTCGGCCACGGCGCCGGCCGAGGCGCCGGGCCTGGGCTTCCCGACCGCCAACCTCGTCGAGATCGACACCCTGATCCCGGCCGACGGCGTCTACGCCGCCCGGGCCTGTGTCGACGGCCGCGGCCCGTCCTAGCCCGCCGCCTGCAACATCGGCCCGAACCCGACTTCGGCGAGCAGGCCCGCAAGGTCGAGGCCCACCTGCTCGGATTCTCGGGCGACCTCTACGGCAAACCGGGTCGAGCTCGATTTCCTCGAGCGGCTCCGCGACACCCGGCGTTTCGCCGGCCTGGACGAACTGCTCCGACAAGTCCGGCGCCGACGTCGAGGAGACACGCCGCATTTGCGAGTCGCATGCCGGCAGTGCGACCGTCGAGCGCCATTGATCGACCACGCGCTGACCACGTTCACATTTCGGGCCGATGCTCGTAATAGCGGCCCAGCGCCAGGATCCGCTTGACCTGTCGGACGACGACGTAGCCGGTCAGGATCAGAGCCGGCCAGGAAGATGTTGGGATGGATCAGATCCGGGCTGGGCCGCCAGGACGAGCCGGCCGTCATCGCCAGAGGCCGCGTCGACGTAGAGCCCAGCGAAGGCGAGCATGGCCATCAGCCGTGGTGATCCAGACCAGGTGGACGCGCCACCAGAGGCCCGAGGCCGCGATCAGCAGCGGATAGCCGACCAGCAGCGTCGTCTCGACGCCCATGACGGATGCCGGCCTCGCAGGCCGGGTCGTCGTCTCCAGCAGCTTGAGCTCGATCGTGAGGCAGACGATGTCCGCCGCCGACCAGAGCACGCGGCACCCGATCCGACCGGAACCCCGAGCGTAGGAGCATCTGGAACAGCGAGCGACGAGCACGGCCCAGAAGCCGAGCACGGCCTGGATCATGGCAGTGGAGCCGGAAGTCCGGCTCCGGCGAGAATGTAGATAGTTGATCTGGGTGATGAGGGCCATCAGGCCCAGGCCGCCCAGCCGGGCGACCAGCTCGGGCTCGCGGCGGTTCCAGCGTCGGAGCCGCGAGAGGATGCCGGTCGGCCTCGATGCCGTCGCCCTGGAGGTAGTTGTCCAGCTCGTGGGCGAGGGCCTCGGCGGTCGGATATCGGTCCTTCGGGGACTTCTCCAGGCACTTGAGGCAGATGCTCTCCAGTTCCCGGGGGATCTCCGGGCGGAGCTCGCCGCGGCGGGGCGGGGTCGCGCTCGAGGACCTGGACGACGGTCTCCATGATCGTCGGCGAGCGGAACGGGGCCGGCCGGTGAGCAGCTCGTAGAGGATGCGCCCAGGCCATACACGTCGGTGGCGGGGCCGAGCCCGCCCGCGAGCCGGTGGCCTGCTCGGGCGCCATGTAGCTCGGCGTGCCCAGGATCGCCCCGCTGATCGAGAGCGAGCTGTCCTCGCCGGCCCGTCGCGCCAGGCCGAAGTCGGTCAGATAGGGCCGGCCCTGGCCGTCGAGCAGGACGTTCGAGGGCTTCAGGTCGCAGTGGAGGAAGCCCGTCCGTGGGCGTAGTGCACGGCGCGGGCCAGGATCGAGACCAGACGGGCGGCGGCGCGGGGATCGGCCGGAACCGGCCGGCCGAGCGCGGGACAGGCTCTCCCCTTCGACCAGCTTCATGCAGAAATACGGGCGGTCGTCGTGCTCGCCGACCTCGTAGATCGGGACGATGTTGGGGTGATCGAGGTTCGCCGCCAGCTCGGCCTCGCGGAGGAACCGCTGGCGTTCCTCGTCGGTGGCCATCGGGCCGGAGAGGATCATCTTGAGCGCGACGTGCCGCTTCAGGCCCTTGTGCCGGGCCCGGTAGACGACGCCCATGCCGCCGCGGGCGATCTCCTCGATCAGCTCGTAATCGCCGATCGGCCGGCGTGATCTGGGCGATCCCGGGCGGGCGTGGACACCGTCGGGTCCGGGCGATGGCGTCGGCGCGACCGTCGACCCGGCGGTCGCGCCAGGCCAGGCGCGACCCGGCACGGTCGCGTCTCGAGCTCGGCGAAGACGGCCGCGACCGCCTCGCCGCGATCGGGGAACTCGCGCGCGCGTACTCGCTCGGCGGCTCGGGCGTCTCGCCGCGCTCGCGGCGGAGCTCCGATCTCGCAGGGCCAGCAGCTCGCGGAACAGCGCGGTCGCGGTCGTGCCGGCGGCTCGCTCGAGGTACTCGGCGATCGCGGGCCGCTCGCCGGCGCGCCAGGCCGCCTCGAACGCCTCGCAGCACCGGTTGATCGCCCGGGCCGCGGCCAGCGAGTCGTCGGCGTCGCGATTCGGGGCGGTCGGCGACTCATCAGCCCTCCTCGACGAGCGACATCCAGGTCTTGCGGATCAGGTCGAGCCGCCGCGCGATCGTCCGGCGGCGCAGCCGAGCTGGTCGGCGATCTCGTCGTTCGTGTAGCCCTCCATCCGGCTGAGGGCGACCTGGCGGAGCGAGTCGTCGTCGAGCGAGTCGAGCAGGCGCTCGCATTCCTCGGCCATCATCGCGGCGAACTCGGGGGTGGGCCCCTCGCCGGCGATCCGCTCGAGGCCGGCGATCGAGCCCTCGCCGCCGGCCCCTGCCCGAACAGGACGGCCTCGTCCACGACCCGGCCGCCGCCGCGCTTCTTGCCGCCCCTCGCGCTGGGCCTGGGCCATGGCCTTGCGCGCCGTGATCACGACCAGCAGCTTCCAGAGGTCGTCGCGGTCGGCGAGCTGGGGAAACCGGCCCCGCGCGATCGCCGCCGCAGAAGCTGTTGAAGGCGCTGAGCGCCGCGTCCTCCTCGTCCTCGCCGGCCGAGGCCCGGCGCACCTTCTTCAATTTCCCGCGCGCCACGGCGACCAGCCGGGAGAAATAGCGCTCCCAGAGCGGCTGCGCCGCCGCGAGGTCGCCCTCCTTCAGGTTGCCCAGCCAGCACGTGACCGAACCGCTCTTCGTCACCGTTCATCGGCCCACCTCGTTCGTCGTGAACCCATTGGAGCCGGGTCCGTGACCCCGCGACCGCATCGCCCGGCCTCACGTGGTCCGGCTACCGCAAGCCCATCCCCGGCCTCACCGTCCGTTGCGAAAGTATCCGTCCGCCTACCGCGGGACAACGCCGCAGGAGGCCATTGTATCTCCGCGTCCCTCGTCCCATCGAAGTCGATACTCGTCCGCCGGCAATCCTGGGGCATTCGCGGACCCGATGGCACACGTCCGCGTGGTTTGATCATCAGAAAGGGATGCGGGTCAGTCCCGCCCTACCGCCCCGGGAACTGATTTCGTCCGCGATCCGCGAGGCCGCCGCCGTTTTCGGCCGGTTATTGTCGTGATTCCCGCAGGCCTTCTCGATCCATAATGTCTGGCGGAGAGGCGATCCACTCCGCGGGCATAGAGGGACGCGGATGTCGGGCCGAGCGTGGAGCGACGCACATTCGATCGCGCACCGGACGAATCGCGACGACGGGCCTCACCGATCGGTGGCCAGTCGTCGCTGGATCGGCTGGCGGCGGGCCGCGCGGCGCTCGGCGCCGGAGGTCGGGCGATGCGGGGTGAGCCCGGCTCCCGCGGCGAACCGGCCGACGAGGGCCGGAGCGGCCGCCGAAGAACTCAACCGCGCCGAGGCCCTGGCGCAGAGGCCACGACCACCCGCTCGTGCCGATCGCGACTCGGCGCATTACCAGGCGATCGGCGACGCCTCCGAGGCGTTCATCAAGCTGACGCTCTCGGATTGCGAGCAGATGGCGGTCGGCTTTCGACCCACTTCCGCGCCAAGGGCTTCGACGTCAAGCTGCCCGGACGCCGCCTGACGCTCATCGTCTTCCGTGATGAGCGGCCGTTCCTCCGGTTCGCCGAGAACGCGTCCGCCGGGCACGATGGGCTTCTACAGCCTCGCGTCCAACTGGCTGGCGCTCTTCGACTTCCGCAACGTGCCCATGTATCCTTACGCGTCCGGGCAGACCAACATGGAGACCCTGACCCACGAGGCGACGCACCAGCTCTGCTTCAACACCGGGCTGCTCGTCGCGCAGAGGTCCGACATCCCGCTCTGCGTCGTCGAAGGGCTCGCCATGTATTGCGAGCGGCGCCGGCTGTTCGGCCGGAGCGAGCCGGGCCAGACCAACCTGCGGAGGCTCGAGGAACTGGCCCATCTCCGGCGGCGGGACGCAGTGGATCCCCGCGTCGGACCTCCTGGCGGACGATCGCGCCTGGTATCCGCCGAACTCGGATCCCGGATGCTCGGCTACGCCGAGAGCTGGCTGCTGGTCTATCACCTGATGCGGATGCCGATCGCCTGCCGCAATTCCGCGCCTACCTGGAGACCCTCCGAAGGCCGGAAGGACAAGAGGCGTCGGCTGGAGGATGCCCAGGTCGCATTTCGGCGACCTCGACGACTGGACCAGGAGTTGCGGCAGGAGGCCATCCGACTTCAACGTGCGCCTTAGACCCACCCGGACAGTCGCCGGGAGAAGGGAGCTGTCACCGACATGTCCGCCGAGCAGCCCGCGATCGAGCCCCTCCTGTCGGACGACGAGCGCGAAGAGCTGGCGGCACCTCGACTATCTCGACCAGGTCGACTGAAAGCCTTCTCGAGCGGGGCCGGATCGCAGCCGATTCCTCGACGGACGATCGTCGCCGACGGGATCGCGGCGCACGGGAGTGATCGAGCACCAGGGGCGATACCAGGCCGCGATGGGTCGCGCGAAGACCCTCGCCAGGAATCGGCCGGGCGAGGCCCTGGTCTGGGCCGAGCGTGCTGCAGCTCGATCCGTCTCGCCTCGAAGCCCGGGTCATGCCCATCGACCTTCTCTGGGAGACCGAGGAGGACGACCGGGCCATCGCCGTTTGTACCGAGGCCGTCGGAGCCTTTCCCCAGCTTCAGCACAAACTGGATCGACTCCTCGGCGCAGAAGGCCGAGCGGGCCGAGGCGCGGCAACGCCGGGCCGAGCAGGCACCTGCGAAGACCAGGCGGTCGCCGAGCAGACTGGACCGAGGCGCGGATCGCGCCTGGACGCATCGCCGCGACGCCGAGGCCATCGAGCTCTGCGTGGAGGTCCTCCCGTCCGGCCCCGCCAGATCGAGGCCATGACCATCGCCGCCTATGCCCATCAGCGGCTGGGCCAGCTCGACGAGGCGCTCGAGTTCTACGAATCCCTGGCGAGCTTGCAGCCGTCGATCCCGACCTGGTCGCGGTGGGTGCAGACGCTCAAGACCCGCCAGGTCGTCGGCGGCATGACCGGGAAGTCCGGCGAGTCCGCGACGGCTGGCCGATCGCTCGCCGGGGAGTTGCAGCGTCGGCGTCGATCGCCGAGCCGCCGCCGCCATTCTCGTGGTCGAGCTTCGCCGCCGAGTTCCTCGAGGAGCACTGGCAGAAGCTGATCCTCTGCCTGGCCGTGCTCCTGATCGTGGTCAGCTCGACCTTCGGGGCGCACCTGCTGCTCGGGCCGACTCCTCTGGCAGCCGGCGGGCAAGTGCGCGCTGGCCCTGGTCTGGACGATCCTCTTCGCCGCGCTGGGAAGGGGCCTGATCCGCTGGGGGGCCGACGCGCGCCGGGCAGATGATGCTCGTGACGACCCTGATCGTCGTGCCGATCCATTTCATGCTGGCGGGCGAGTTCAAGCTGCTGATGGAGCCGTCCGCCGACGCGGCTGGTCGTCGCGGCCATCGACGGGCTGGCGCTCGCTGGCACTGGTGCGGATCGTCGGCGGGATGCTCGTGCCGCGTGCCGAGGCGCGGTTCCTCACCGCCGCGCTGCTGCTCCTGAGCGTCGGCAGCGTGGCGACCGCCCGGGGGTCGCCCGTGCCCTGGGGCTGGCAGTTCGCCGCGTTCCAGGCGCCCGGCGGTGGTGTTCCTGGGCGCGGTCGTGGGCCTCGGGCGCTCGGCGATGGGGGGACTCCGCGCGAAGAACATCGGCATTTCGCCATCCTGGTGCTCGGCCTGCTGGGCTTCGCCGTCCTGGCCTGCATCGATCCGGATCGGGGTCCATGCGCTCGACCTCGAGCCGGCCCTCTACGCAGTGCCGGTCATGCTGGCGGCCATCGCCTCGGTCCTCGCCGCGCGGCAGCTGGCCCCTTATGAGTCCGACGCCCGCAGAGTCGCCCGGATCCGGCTCGGCGGCTACGTGCTCTCGGGCCTGGCCTTCGCGACTGGCGCTGCGCCGCTCCCCCGTTCCATTCGGCCCTGTTCAGCGGGAACACGATCGCCGTCGGCCTGCTCGGGTTCGCCCTCTATGCCGCGTCGCTCCGTCGCGAGCGCCAGCCGGCGTTCCTCTATCTGTCGATCGGGGCGCTCGTGGCGGCCCGCGTCGGGGCCCACTATTTCCTCGCCGACCGGATCCGCATGCTGATCGACTCCTGCGGCATGCCTCGGCTATCGGGATCGCCCTGCCATGGGCCTTCCTCTCGCTCCTCGGCCTGGCCTTCAATCCCGCGCTGGCCCTGCTCTCGGCCTGGTTCAGCAAGGCTGGAAGGACGACCGGCTGGCGAAGCATTGCCACTACATCGGAGTGCCGTTGGCGATCGTCGCGTGCCTGTAGCAGCGGATTCGAGCCGCTCGCCGGGGCGATCTGCCTGTCGGGCTATACCGTCCTGTTCGCCCTGGCGATCGGGATCTTCGCCGTGCCCGCGTTGCGTTCCTGGCGATCGCCTCGCTCACCGGGGCCGCCTACTTCGGGTCATCCTTGATCCCAGGCGTGACCGTCGCCGATCAGGCCATGCTGGCCGCCGCGATCGCTTGGGGATTCTGGGGATCTGCAAGATCCTGCAACGCCTCGATGTGGCCGATGTGTACGGTCTCCCATGGACGATGGGCGCCGGGGACTCGAGGCCATCGCGATGGTCGCCGCGACGCTCTTCATCGTCGCCAAGGGTCCGAATTCGATCGGTGCAGCGGTCGCGTTCCTGCTCATCGGCTCCCTTGCGCCTCGAGTTGAACCGCGAACGACCCGTGGATCGTCCGGGCCGCCGTGACGCTCTTCTGTTTCCTGGAGCTCACGATCTGCGGCCTCTCGCTCGCGACCGGTGGGAGATACATCACGGCCTCCGAATACGGACTCCTCCTGATCGGCGACGCGCTGGCTTTCCTGGCCGTGGCCGAGCTCCTCCTCCTGCGTTCGCGGTCCATACCGGATCCCGGCAGAGACATCGGTCATCGTCGGCGAGCCGGCCCTTCGTCCGTCCGAGGTCTTCGTGACGGCCTTGCCGCGGTTCATCTTCTCCCTGACGTTGATCGCCGATTGGCTGGCGTTGCCCGACCAGGGGATTACATGGACGCACGGGACTGGTCTGGCTGCTCGGCTTCCCTGCGCAACTGGGGCGACGCGGTTCATACGGCGAAAGAGCTTCGTCTATCTCGGGCTCGCCCAGTTGGTGGCCGGTACGCTCGAGCTGTCGTCCTGGGCCGTCCACTGGGGCGGCACCGGTCTGGCGACGGGCTGGCTTGCCGTGGTTTCGGCCGGGCTCGCCCTCGCCCTCTGGCTCGTCGGGACGCTGGCCCGTCGCCGCGGACTCTCGGACTTCTACTCCGAGCCTTGCTTGATGATCAGCCTCATCCTGACGGCCGGGGTCTTCGCCATGGCGGTCGGATCCCGCGTCATGAGCGTGGCGGCGTATCGGCTCGGCGTGGTCGCGCTCGGCTTGAATGCGGTCGCGACGATGCTGCTGGCGCGGACGCTTCCGCCAGGCTGGTTTGACCTATCCCGCGCGTCTTGCACATCGTCACCGCGACTTACCTGGTCCTTTTCAGTGTCGGGAACAACGACCCCAGGATGGCCTATGTGCTCGGCCTCTGCGCGGTGATCGAGGCGATCGTCTTCTGGGCGGTCGCGTTCGCTCTGCGAGGCGCTGGGTGGACGCTTGGACCCGTTCCTGCGCCCGGCCGCTCTATCACTCGACTGTTGCCCTGACGGTCGCTGGGGATTCCTGCTCGCCGATCACTCGGCCCTGACGATGCTGCTGGCGCCGTCGCGTTCCTGCTGACGGTCAAGAGCCTGGCGCGAGCCGAATGGCTCTACGCGGCGTGGCCGCCCTGGGGCGGCGTGCCATTTCCGATGGCTGGCCGCGATGTCGCCGATCGGCGTGGTCGGCTTCGCGATGGGCTCGGCGTTCGGGCTATGGGCGATCGGAGTGCTGATCCAGCGGTCCAAGCCCGCACTCTGTGCCCGGCTGGGCCTGCATCCGCTCGATTACGAGTATCGGTTGTTCCACTCGTCGATGGCGGTCGGCCGGATCGCCCTCGTCGATGAGGGTCTAGCTCAGCGTTTATGGGGACGTCGCGTGGACGGCATATCCGTGGTTCCCGCTCGGGCTCTCGCTGCTGTCGATCCTGATGCTCCGGGCCTATCCGCATCGGGAGTGGGTCCATGCTGGGCTGACGTTCCTGGTCTGGAGCGTCGTCGCCGTCGATCGCACCCTCCTTGACCTCCGCGTGTTCCGTGGCGATGGCCGGGATGGTCGTGGCGCTGGGACTGGCGATGCTCGAGCGTGCAGCCCGATCATACGAGGCAGGGGATCTGCGACCGGCTGGGCGTGATCGACGCAGGATACGTCGTGGTCGTGCGCGGTTGGGCCTCGGCGATCTTCGGTGTCGCGGCCGTCCTGACGATCGGCATCGTCTTGAGCGGGATGGCCACGGCGATGACCGGGTCTGGGACGGGCGCGGTCGCCGCCACGACCTTCGATTGGTGGATCCTGCTGGCGACGATGGGGCTGACCGCCGCCTTTCTCGCGATCGAGAGTACGGATCCCGAAGGCTGGGGAGCGGCCGATCCGGAGGCCATGTTGATCGGCCTTCACTGGGTCGGCGTGATGGCCCTGTGGTGGCTGGGAGTCGCCGCGTCGCCGATCGCCGGCCGACTCCTCTCCGCCGCCGAGTATTATCCGGCCGTCACGGCGATGGCCGCACTTGCAGCGATCCTGTTCGGGCGAAGGTACGCCCGCACCGAGAGCTGGTCGGAGCTGAGTTGGATCGGAGATGTCCGCTCGGAGCGTTCGAGCTCGCGCCATGTCGTATCAGGCTTGCCTCCTGGCGATCCTGGCGATCCTCTTCACGGGGGCGGTGGTGACGTCGACGACCGTGGCGACCCTGATCCTGGCCTCCATCACCCTGGGATTCGGCGCCTTGACGATCGGGTCGCCGATCGCGGCCGGCATGGGCAGCCTGGCGTGGGCGGGAGCCTGGTGGTTTGCGAGCCTGCTCGCGGCCCATCGGCTGGGATTCCAGGGGTTCGATCAGGTGGGCATCTGGGGCGCCTGGGGCGCGATCGTGGCCGCCTTCTCACTCTGGTGGCTGGCAGGCCGGCTTCGCATCGAGAAATCGAGTCTCAAGAAGGGCCTGATCCTCGGCCTCTCGGAATCGGCCCGTTCCCTTCGTCAACGGATGGCGGAGACCGTCGAGGGCGTCGCCTGCGCCGCAACACTGATTGCGGGGGCCATGGCGCTGGCGGCCGGGAGCCGCCCCGGTGTCGCCGGTTTCCTGGGTGACCTTCGCGGGTGTCGGCGTGCTCATGTCAGCCGCGGTGCTGAATGTCCTGCTCGTGCCCCGATGGCGGGCGGAGTGGCTCGTCTATCTGGCGCAGGCGTTGGTCGTCGCCGCCTACATCGATTTCCGGATGGCCTTCCCGATGTTCACCTCCGCCGACGCGGCGATCCTCACCCTGCTGGGCTTCATCGACCTGGGTCTTTCCGAAGCCCTCGCGCAGATCCAGGGCCCGGAATTCTATGTCCGGCCGACGAGGTACTTCTCGCTCGTGCTGCCGCTGTTACCTCTCCTCCAACTGCTCGGGACGGGCGTTCGAGACGAGGTGAGTCTCTTCTACCTGGCGGTCGCCGCGACGTTCTACAGCATCGCCTGCGCCCAGATGCGGTGGAAGTCATTGGGCTATGCCGCGGCCGTCTTCTCGAACGCGGCCCTGTGGGTCTGCTGGAGCCGAATGGGCTGGATGCTGGTCGATCATCCCCAGTTCTATCTGATCCCGGTGGGCCTCTCCGCGATCCTCTTCGCCGAGGTCAACCGAGAGTTGGGTCGATCCACCGTCAATGCGATCCGGTCCGCCGGCCTGATCTTGATCTACGTCTCGCTCTCCGTGCCGATCTGGCGGTTTCGAAAGCTTCGGCGCTGGCTGGCGCTGCTGCTCCTCTCGTTGATGGGCATCTTCGCCGGCATCGGATTCCGGTTGCAGACGTTCCTCTGGCTGGGGCTGACGACCTTCGTGCTCGACCTGGTCTACGAGATGGGCCGGGTGAGCGTCGACTACGCATTCGCCAAGTGGGCGATCATGTTGGTGCTGGGAATCGCCCTGATGCTGTTCGTGGCGCTCAACGAAAAGAAACGGATCGTCCAGACCATGCGCCTGTACTTTGATCAGGTCCGACAATGGGAATGAGATTCGCCAGGGACTCGCGGGCAATTCGGGAGGAGGTGAGACGATAGGGCGAGGACTGCGACGAGGTCGGCGATCATGGATTGCCGTGCTCGTCCCTGAGCACGGTCGCTAACCGACGCACGCCACTCCGGATCTGACAGGGTGTGTGGGCCGCATAGCCGAGGAGCAGACCTTTGCGCGGCGGCGCTTCGAGACAATATGAAGAGATTGGAGGCGCCACCACTCCCGAGTCGGCGGCCCGCCGCGACACGTCTCGATCGTTGACCCCGTCGGGCAGCCAGCCCATGATTTGCAGCCCGGTCTCGGACGGGCGGACGTCGAGTAAGCCGGCCAGCTCGCGCTCGGCCGCTCCGACGAGGGCCTCCTGGCGCTCGGAGTAAACCGACCGCATCCTTCGAATATGACGGAGGAAGTGTCCCTCAGCGAGGAAGTCGGCGAGTACGGCTTGCGAATGCCACGGCGGCGAGCCTCCGGAGAGGGCGAGAGCGGAGACGAAGGCGTCCTTCAATCCTCGCAACGCCGCCGGGGATGGCCAATCACTGACCCTGGAGAATGTTGTGCCTGGCAGGAGTACGTTGACGGGGAACGTCAAGAGCGGCCGATCCGGCTCGGGCACGACTCAACTCGGTGCAATCGAGGGTTTGGGATCGTTTGGGCAGATCCGCGTAAAACTCTCTCCACGTACTTTTGCGCCTGCGACAATATCCGTTCCAACAATCGTCACGTAATCAACCGCTTGCACCCCTAACGTTCAAGACCCATCTCAAGCATGCCCGCCCCTGGCACTCGCACGGGCATCAGGGGAATTTGAAGCATCGTTGAGCTGTTCAGATCCGTGCGATAGGATGGGTTTACTTGAAGATTCTCGGCAATAGCGTTCGAGCGTCTTATTTGGTTATCCGTCCCGGCAGGAGACTCGACGTGCGACAGACCTTTATGAGAGCTTGGATTTACGCCGGAATCCTGATCCTGATCGCGTCGAACATGGCGTTCTCGTGCCCGAATTGCAAAGAGGCCGTCGCCTTACAACCTGAAGAAGCCTCGAGAATGGCGGAGGGTTACAACTGGAGCGTGCTCTTCATGTTGGCTGTCCCGTTCACGATGCTCGGCACCGGAGGTCTCGTGATTCGTCAGGCAGCGAGAAAAGGCTTCCTTCCAGAGATGTGAGGCGGCGTTCCGCGATCGTGCATCTCGGGACTCATTTTGCTCTCAGGTCGTCCGGCGGATGTATTCTCGGCAAGATCCGCACTCATTTCTTGAACTGCGTTTTCGATGGCGGTGAGCCATCGGTCGCCAAAACGTGAGTGAGCATTCGGCCGGGAATAGGCGAATGTAATTCCACGCGAATTATTGATCAGCGCACCTAATCCGTCCGCATCGAACGCCGCCGCGACATCTTTGGCCGTTCCACCCTGATGTCCGTAACCAGGTACCAGAAAGAGAATGCCGGGGAGAGCTTCGCGAATTTCGGCGAGTTGATCGGCGCGGTCGCGCCCACGACCGCACCAACCAGGCTGTACCCCGAAGCTCCTTGATGCGGCTTCGCCCATCCGGCCACATGCTGCGCGACATGCTGATAAATCGCTCGATCGCCTGAGATTAGATCTTGAAATTCAGTTGCGGAAGGATTGCTTGTCCGAACCAAAACGAATAGCCCCTTCTCCTCGCGAGCGGCGACCTTGACGAAAGGGATAATCCCGTCACTTCCGAGATAAGGATTCACGGTGATCGCGTCCGCGTACCAGGCGGGGGAGTAGGACTCACCCGACATAACTTTCCCTAGGTAAGCCCTTGAATAGGCCTCGGCTGTTGAGCCGATATCGTTCCGCTTCCCGTCAAAGATGACGATTAATCCCTTGTCGTGGGCATAATCCATCGTCTCGTGGAGGGCCGATATCCCAGCCGGGCCGTATGCCTCATAAAATGCGGACTGAAACTTGACCGCCGGCACAAGGGAAGAAATGGCGTCGATCACCGCACATCCGAAGGTTCTAATTGCCTTCGCCATCCCCGGAATGTCCGGCGGAAATCCATCCAGAAAGCCGGCGGGTAACTCCTCCGGACGAGGATCAATTCCAACCACAATTGGATTTCCCACCCGCTTGACGGCCGAAATCAAACGATCGGCGAAATGCACGATGCTAACCTCTTGGTCTAGTATGGATTGACAGATTCATCCTAAATTCTACAATAGGTTTCCCTTCGGCGAAATGATGCTATTGAGGCCTTTGGGAAATCGGGGCGTAGGCAGTTGGCTAGCGCGTTAGCTTGGGGTGCTAGAGGTCGCCGGTTCAAATCCGGTCGCCCCGACTTGAGAGATGGAACCGACAGGGCTTGTCAACGATGCCTTAGACGTTCCTGAGAAACCAGTTAGGTCAATCGATGGAACCCCGGTCGAACTCAGGCCGGGGTTCTTCGTTTTGCCAGGAATGCCCCCTGATTTTGCCTGTTTGTCGGCGGGTAGTGCAACAAACAGTGCAACGGCGCTGTCGCCGTAAGTCCCTGTCGCGACGGCTCGCGCCTGCTCCCGATCCAATCGAGGATCGGCTTCGAGCGGCAGGCTAGGGAGTGAATCCAGCGCCCCGTGGACGTCGAGAAGGCGGGGATCGGTGTAGACGTTCGCCGTCAGGCTCGGGTCGGAGTGTCGCATCGCGGCCTGGGCGGTCCGCAACGGAACTCCTCCTCGGCTGAGCAAGGTGCCGAAGGTCGTTCTGAGTGCATGCACGTCGAGGGTTCGGCCTCGGTCGTCCTTCTTGGCGATATTGGCGGCTTTGAGGTCGCGGTTGAAGATCCGGATCAAACCGGTTGGAACCTCGAAGATGGGCATATCGGCGGGTAGTTTCGCCGGGATTGACTCGCCCCGACTCAGGGCTTCGGCCTGGAGTGCATGGAGCTTGTCGGCAAGCCATTGCTTGAGGTCTTCCGCCAGGTCGGTGCGGATGACCACGCCATTCCCTTCCCGGTTCTTCTCGTCCCGAGCGTCGAGTTCGATGTGTGGGATCGGGGCGTCAAGTTCAAGATTCGACTCGGTCAGACTCGCCAGTTCCCCCTTTCGGAGTCCCGTCAAGACGAGCGTCTTGTAGATGAGAGCACGCTCCCGGCCGAGTCGGTCGAGTTGCTCGCGGGTCTCGGGGCGAAGGTCGGCGTATCGCTCCCCTGCCCGCTTCCCTCGCCGTACGGTCATCGCCTCGGCGAGCGGGCGATGGCGTGCAACATCGAGCAGGCGGGTCAGTTCCGCCTCGGTCATCGAGCGACGGCGACGGCGAGGGTCGGCCTTCTCGTCGGCCTTGGGCACTCCCCGGAATGGATTCGAGATCATCCGGCCGATTGTGGGATCAGAGCACCAATTTGAGAAGGCGATCAGGGCGGCGCGGTGGGCGTTGCGGGATCGGGCCGAGCGGCCCGCCTGGCTTTCGGTGGTGAGCCATTGCTCCAGGGCTTCGCGGCTGAGTTCGGAGGTCCGGACGAGTCCGCAGTCGTTGACGAATCGAGTCAACTGGCTTCGCACGTTATCGCAGTGCATCTTGACTACGCCCCGCGACTTCATCGATTCGATGTAGGCGGCGATGTGCTCGGTGATGGGTTTCCCCAAGTGCTGGCTGATTCGGGCTTCGGCGGGTGAGATGAGCCCGGCCCGCATCTTCTCGGCCTGGCGTTCCCAATCGGAGAGAACATTCTGAGCGGCGGATTTGTCTCGGCAACCGGTCGAGACTTCCACGACATGGTAGTTGCCGTCGCGGTAGCGGGCGATGTAGGTGCCCGACTCGTCGCGAATGCGGTCGGCCCCATCCTTGCCGACGATCACGGGCGAGGTCTTCGCCTTCCCCTTGCCGTCGCGATATCGGGCGAGACGTTCCCCCTTCCGGGTGATGATCTCGGCATCGGCAGGGAGCGGACGCGTCACGGTCTCCTTGAAGAGATATCCCATGAGTCCTAACCTCGTTTCCGAAGCTCAAGGTCGAAGAAGGTCGCGAGCCGATCGGCCATGTCGAGCCGAACGTATTGATCGCCACGAACGAACCGCATGATGCTGGCTCGGGTCACTCCGGTCTCCTTTTCCAAGGAGTTGTAGGAGCAACCGCTCTCGGCGATCGTTCGCCGGAGTAGATCCGAAATCGGTGACGTTGATTGACTGGCGTTCATTGTGTTAATTATCACATTCCCGCCCTGAGATTGCAAGCACTTTCCTTGAAAGTAACGATTGTCCATCGACCTTTCACTAGGTTCGGTCGAGGTCGGCTAAATCCGCGATGCGCATTAAAAAACCCCGAGCGGCTTAGTCTCGGGGTTTGACACCGACTTTGAGAGTTCTAGAACTTCATCTCGGAATTCCGAGGAATCGCTCGACTCGCGAAAGGAGATGGCGTTTGGTGCTATCATCCATGTCCCGGATTCGATTGGCGACATCATTTGCGGATTTGTTCGGTTCGCCAAACTTCTCCACTACGTTTGGATGAAGCAAAAATAGCCTGAGAAGATGCAATCCAAGTTCATCCGTAGGTGGATTCTTGATTTTTGGAACTTTACGGAGCGGACGCGGGCCGCGACGAAAGAAGAAAAGAAAGCGGCGGTGACCACCAACTGGAGGTGTAGGGTCACCAAGCGAGTCGTCGCTTAAAAGCTGGCTGTGTCTCTTGGTTGAAAGACTATCATCCAGTACCACGTATTGCTGCGCGCGGAGTTCGATCCTGACTGCCGACCAAGGGCGTCGCTTCCTGAGTCAAATCTTTTGTAACTTCCGCCGTAGCCATTATTTGAGTCCTTGCCTTAGGGGCAGAATCCCGACTAACTTAGGAACTCCTGCCTCCGGCAACTCCATATCGACCATACCATTCCGATGTCGACTTGTCACCTGAAAGCCATGACGCTCTTGATAAAATCCTACGGAGCCCGGCAAGGAACTCGAGGACCACCCTGCCTTGAAAACCAACCTTCAGGCTGTAATACGCGGCGATGGCAAGTAGTCCCGTGCCGACTCCGTTGTAAAAAGGGTTTGTGGCGGTTCTCCTGTTTCTCGGAGCCGTCGCAATATATTCGACATAAACCGCACCTTGGTCTGAGATCAAGAATGATTGACTGTTCGCGTCGAAAATTATGGCTCCTTGGATATCGCCATTACATGTCTTGATGGCCAAGCGTTGAACCATCAATCGATTTCCAAACTTGCCGACGAACTTGGCCCAACGCCAGTGGGAATCTTCTTGTGTGCGTCGCCACTCTTTTGTGATCCAAGGCTCATTCCACCAAACTTGATCGATAAGCCGGACGGCGACGTCCCGCTCAAGTGAGACGACGTCTGCCCTCTCCTCAATCTGCTCGCGAATATTCTTGAGAGTGATGAACTCGGGAAGGCCGATCATGCGAACTCCGTAGGCCTCTTCTGAAAATGTATGACATCGGCAGCCTTAAATGAGTTCATCGGCTACGCGAACCGGAGAATCAACCATGATCCGCCCAATGCGAGGAATTGCTCACACCTTGTAAACCTTCAGCACCTCGTCGCCGTAGTGGTTGATGACCTTGACGGCGATCTTGCCGGATGCGGGCGTGGCGAACGGCCGGCTGGTGGTGCTGTAGAGGGACGGCCCAGGCGGCTTCGTCGATCTCGGCCTTGCAGGGCTCGCTTGAGCTTCTCGTAGGGCTCGTCGGCGCCCGTGAAGTAGGCGTGGCGGACGAAGAAGCTCTCGCCGTTGTAGTCGGTGTCGATGAACCAGCAGGCGATGTCGTCGGTCGAGGAGTTGCGGATCTGGCCCGGTCGTCGGGTCGTAGACGTCCACGCCCTTGATCTCGACGACGTTACTGGCCGCTCTTGCCGTCCTGAGCGTCGATCTCGACGTCCGGCTCGCCGAAGACCATGAACAGGTTGCCGGCGCCGGTCTTCTTGAGCAGCTCGTCGCCCATGCCAGGTCGGGGTTCATCCGGGCGGGGAGGACGGTCAGCTTGCCGTAGCGCTTGGCTTCCTCGGCGACGTGCGGGTCGAAGGCGAAGCCGCAGACGATGAGAATGTCGAAGCCGATGCCCTGAACCGCTTCCTTGGCGGCCTCCTTCACCTGCTGCGGGGCCGACGGTGCCGTGCTCGGGGCCGATCGAGACGGCGACTCGATTCGGATGTTGCCGTCCGACGTCGGTCTAGTGCCCGTCGGCGTGGATCCAGCTCGCCGGCGAACGGATCGAGCGTGTCGAACTTGAGCCGCTCGTTCTTGACGCGTGTTCTGCACGCCGGCCTTCTGAGGTTGTCGAGGATCATCGTGGCGAAGTCGGCCGATCGAAGTCGCTGAGTCGCTTCGGCTTCCGGTCCGGCCGACTCGTCGTCGGTCGCCAGGACGCGATGCGGGCGAGAGGCTTTCGACCGTGAACGGGCCGGCAACGCGGACGCCTTGTTGTCCTCGTAGGGCTGGTCGAAGAGCGTTTCCGTGTCGGCGTGCCGGGCGATGGCCCGGTCGATCTGCTCGCGGGTCATGCCCTCCTTGATGTCGGGGTTGTTGGCGATCGTCTTGAGCGTGACGTGCGGAACTCGCTTGTAGACGAACCCCTTGCGGATGTCGCCGTCGGTCGCGTGCGGCGGGGGCATCTTGCCGGTCAGCTCGGCTTCCTTCTTGATGCCTTCGGGCGAGTCGGCGAGCAGGTAGTAGGGATACTTGCGGCCATCAGCCGCGTGCGGGCCAGCGCCAGAGCAACACGCGGCTGGTGTCGATCGTGATCCATCGCCGGCCCCATTGCTCGGCGACATAGGCCGTCGTGCCGCTGCCGCACGTCGGGTCGAGGACAAGGTCGCCGGGGTCGGTGGTCATCAGGAGGCAGCGCTCGAATGATCTTGTTCAAGTCTGAACTACATATACCTTTTGATCGGTGAAGCTGCCGGTCCCTGTGTCCGTCCAGACGTATCTGAGAGGATACACCGGAAAGTCGTCGATAAAGCGGACGTAAGCGAGGCGTGCTTCCCGAAGTGGCAATACGTTCGCGCGCTAGCAAGCGTTCTGCATCCCTTCGAAGAGTCGTTTTCCAATTCGAGTTGCCGTCCGGGGTGGTAGGTCTTGGCCCTCGAACTCGAACAGGAACTGTCGTGCTGGTTCGCGTAGCCCTGAGATGTTATCACATCGTAACGCAGTACTTCGAATCCGGCTGGCACCGGAAGATGGACTCGTCCATGCTCGTCTGCGAGTCATACTTCCGGATGGTGCCATCATCGTCGCATCGACCCGCGTGTAAACGCCGGCGTCTCTCGTCACTACCAGTCTTGGTCCTGATAAAGCTGCCGATATTTAACGACGTGCTGATCTTTCGCGTACCACAAGAGATAATCGACGGGTGCTCGCCAAGTCAGTTCCGAGCTGAGTGCCTGCCGGTCTTGCGGAAGACGATCAGAGTGCACGAAATTCTCATCCCCGAACACCTCATCCATCAGCACTCCGCACCAGATGGACGTTCTCATCGCCGATCTGCATGAAGATCGCTGCCGGTCTCGGTGAGCAACTCACGGGCCGACAACCAGCCGGTCCCGCAAGTACGTCAAATAGGAATGAATGCCCAGTTTCCATGTGTCGCGGAAGGCCCGGATCTGTTCCGGCTGGCGCGTGGCGTCCTCGGCCTTGCCGTCCTTCACGTCGCGCTTGCGGGTGCTCACCTGCCAGTTCGAGCCGAACTTGATGCCGTAGGGCGGGTCGAGGTAGATCGTCTGCACCTTCCCTTTGAGTCCCTCCTTCTCGGCCAGGCTGGTCATCACGAGCAGCGAGTCGCCCAGGATCATCCGGTTCGTCCAGTGCTGCGGTCGTGGTGGTAGAAGTCGATCTTCTTGTCGAAGTCGTTCGATGCCGTTGAAGTCGGCGAAGAGATCAAGCTGCCGTTCGCCAGGCTCCTC
This sequence comes from uncultured delta proteobacterium, assembly GCA_963778115.1. Lineage (GTDB taxonomy): Bacteria > Bdellovibrionota > FAC87 > UBA2466 > UBA2466 > JBBQIT01. The sequence goes on along the minus strand of CAVZSV010000004.1, from coordinate 2,937,207 downwards.
GGTCCGCTGGCAGCAGGTCGTCGATGATCGCCTGCGGGTGAATCTTCTCCTGGATGTAGATCGGCACGACGGGGACGGCCAGGTCCTGGCGGTCCTGCTCGTCCTTGCCCTTCCAGACGAGTTGCGGGTCGAGCGACGGATCGCGGGGATAGAGCATCGTCTTGGGCGCGTGCTCGTCGTCGGCGACGAAGTCGCGCAGCTCCTCGGTGGGGATGTTCGCCCGCTTGTCCTTGTGGCGGATGGAGTCGACCTGGGTGGATTTCTTCTTGGCCATGAATCATCCCGCAGAGAAGAGTGATCAGCAATATTGACCAGAATCATGATCCGCGGATTACGCAGATTTCCACAGATTAAAATACATCATCGATTGTCACCGCTAATATGAATGAGAATAATCATAATAATGATCCACAGATTACGCAGATTTCCGCAGATTCAATCACTTCAGAAGTTTGTCTGAATCTGTGTTAATCTGTAATCTGTGGATTGACTCTTGTGATGGTTGGTGAAGATGAATCGTTTGAATTGCAGGCTCGATCGGCCGAAGTTCAGGAGCAAGCCGCATTCGAGCCCCGTGGCCTTGAGGTAGTTCAGCACCTGGGCTTCCTCGACTCCGGTGATCGCCGAGAGGGCTTTCAACTCGACGATCACACGTCCGAAGCAGAGGAAATCGGGTCGGTAGGCGCAATCGAGCCGGTGGCCCTTGTAATACACGGGGACATCCACCTCGCGGACGGCGGGAATCGCTCGCGCCGCCAATTCGATCTCCAGGGCCTTGTGATAGACAAGTTCCAGGAATCCCGGCCCTAGCTGACGATGGACTTCCATCGCCGAACCGATGATCGCGTGAGTTTCCGGGTCTTTCTGGTCGGTGTCGAGCTGTGTCATCGGAGGACCGCCCTCTCGGACTGCAAGTAGTCTCGAATGGCGCTCTGCCCATCCCACGGGTCGGCGATTTCGAGGAACGCCCAGCGGCCGAAGGCGCCGTGGTTGTTGACGGCGGGCACCCAGAGCGTCCGCGCCGTCGCGACCTTGGCGGCCTTGTCCTTCTTCTTCTCGCCGGTGACTTCGATGATCAGGTTGAGCAGGTCGTCCTGGCCGTGCCCGTCGTCGATGCGGGCGATGAAGTCGGGGTGATACTGATGCTCCTCGCCGTTGATCGTGTAGGGGATCGTGAAGCCGAGGTTGTGGTTCTTGACGTAGCGGATCACCTCGGCCATGTCTTCGAGGGCCTGGGCCATCTTCTGCTCCCACGAGTCGGTGTCGGCGACGACGTGCGAGATGTGGCACTTGTCGGCGCGGGTCGCGTAGACGGGCCGGGTCGTGTCGAAATCGACGTAACGGGTCGAGCCGAGCGTGTCATAGGGCCGCAGGATCGGCCTGAGCGTCGGCGTGCCGTCCGGCGAGCGTTCGAGCCGCGCACGATGCGCCTTGTAGATGCGGTCGGCGGCGTCGTGGGCGAACTCGATGCAGGAGGAGGAGCTGCGGGAACGTGTGGTCCTTGCAATGGACGCACTCGGCGAGCCAGCGCTTGGTGATCGCGAGCACCTGCGGGAAGAGCCAGGCTTGAACCTCGCTGTCGAACGTGTGATCGGCCGTTTCCGTGCGAGTCTCGCCGTCCTGGCGGAAGTATTTCTCCAGGGTGAGCTTGGCCAGCAGGAAGGCGACCTCGTTGGTCGCGGCGGCTCTTGAGTTCGTCGAGCGTGTGGATGCTGCTCTCGCCGACGATCGGGGCGTTCTCGGTCTTGGTCGGCAGGTCGGCCGTTGTCAGGGCGAGCATCGGAATCGTCGGTGAACTTGGCACGGCAGCGTCTTGCCTGGCATCTCGTAGCGATAGCCGAGCAGCCGGGGGAAGGTGATCTCGCAAGCGATCCGGCTCTCCAGGGCGCGAACGCGCGTCGGCATCGGGCCGGGCTTGGGATCTGGCGATCGAGCCTGAACAGGGGATGAACGAGAACGGCACGCCGTAGACCTCGGCGTATTCGGGCTCGAAGCAGCCCGTTCGTCGTTGGCGGCGTAGCTCATGCGGCGCAAGGCCCGGCCGACGACCTGCTCGCAAAGAAGCTGCGTGCCGAAGGCCCGGACGCCGAGAACATGGGTGACGGTGTTGGCGTCCCAGCCTTCGGTGAGCATCGAGACGCTGACCACGCACTTGACGTGTTCGCCGAGCTTGCCGGGCTTGCCGACGGTGTTCATCACCTCTCGCGGAGCAGGTCTTCGTCGGAGAGGCTGTCGGCGTCGCGGCCGGGGAAACGGGCGCGGTACTCGGCCTTGAACTCCTCGATCTCGCGGGCGGCGATCTTCTTGAACTCGGCGCTCATGCGCTTCGCCCGATTCGAGCTGCTCGCTGTCGACCAGGATCGTGTTCGGGCGGTGGCTCCAGCGCCGTCCGTTGCTCGTTGCTGAACAGCGGCAGCTGGCCTGGGACGATGACCGTCTAGCCGTCGGCGAGCGGTTTTCTCCCAGCCGGCGATGTAGTTGAAGACGAGCTTGGAGACGTTGGTGTTGTTGCAGACGACGATGAAGACGGGCGGCGTCAGTCCCTTCGCCTGGGCGTCGGCGTTCTTCTCCCAGAGCTCGTGATACTTTTCGTAGTTGCCGTAGAGGCTGTGAATCGCCCCTTCCAGCTCGGCGGGGAGCTTGGGCTGCTTCGTCGAGCTCCTCGGTCTTGCGTCCCTTCTTGGGGAGGTGGTCGCGGATGCGCAGCCAGAGGTCGCGGTAGGTGGGTTGGTCGCCCTGCATCGAGTCGTCGGAAACTGGGACGCGGGGAACCTTGACGATGCCCGACTCGATGGCGTCGATCAGGGAGAAGTCGGAGACGACCCAGGGGAAGAGCGTCCCTTCGGCGTAGCCGGAGCCCTTGAGAAAGAACGGCGTGGCGGACAGGTCGTAGATCGCCTTGACGCCGATCTTGGCCTTGATGGCCTCGATGCCGGAAATCCAGATCCGGGCCTCCTCTTCGCGCTTCTCGGCTTCCTTCCGATCGTCGCCGGTGAGCGTCTTCGCTCTCGGCGGCGTCGGGCTTGCGGCGGTAGCAGTGGTGGGCCTCGTCGTTGAGGACGACGATGTTCTTCTTGGTGCCCAGCTCGCGGCAGACGCGGCGCACCATCTGGTCGGGGGTCTCGGTGAATGCCTCCGGCTCGCCGCTGGAGACGATGCTCTTGGTGAGCTTGCCGGCCTTGACCGTCTCGCGAAGCTGGAAGGCGTGGAAGTTGGTGATGACCGATCTTCGCCTGGCCGAGCTTTTCAAGCTGATGGCCGGGGACGATGTCGCGCTGGCGGTAGTAGTTGTCGGGGTCGTTCGGCAGGAGGACGCGCAGCCGGTCGCGGATCGTGATGCCGGGGGTGACGATCAGAAAGCGTTCGGTGAAGCGGGCATCCTGCGGATTCGCGAGCTTGTTCGAGTGCCTGCCAGGCGATGAGCATGGCCATGACGACCGTCTTGCCCGATCCGGTCGCCATCTTGAAGGCGATGCGCGGCAGGCCGGGGTTCGAGGTGTCGTTCGCCTCGCGGAGCGTCGTTCTCGATCCAGGCGTCGCCGTACTTCTTGGCGACCTCGGTGATGTAGATGGCGGTCTCGAGGGCTTCGATCTGGCAGAAGAACAGCTTCTTCTCGCGGTCGGGGTCGTGTCCAGTATTGCAAGCAAGCCTGGCGGTGGTCGGCGTTACGCCGACGTATCCGCCTTCCCGCCAGATGCGCGATGCGCGGCCGGATGCGGTTGACGAGCTTGTTCTCCTCGATCCGGTCCTGGGTCCACTCGGTGTCGAAGGCGAGTTGCTTGCCCTTCTTCTTCGGCTGGGCGATCGGGATGAAATAGGAGCTGGATGCGCCGGCCCTCGACGATTTCGTTCGTGATTCCGTCATCGGTGAACTTGAAATGCTGGTGGGCTCGCTGAAAGGCGAGTTGAGGATCGGATTCTCGATGACGACATCGGCCATTGAAGGGTTACCTGCGACTATCGGGATGGCTTGATGATGTCCCAAGCTCAGTGGGAAGTCGTGTTGGCGACCTCGGCTTGACTCGACATTATCCGGCCTTGGCTTGCTCTTGACAAGGGATCGATCCTTGGACGGTTCCTTCAGGGCCGCCTTGAGCATCCACGGGAAATCGGTGTCACTCCTCGTGGAAACCGATTCTCAGACGCTTCCGACAGGATTTGCTGGAATGGAATTGGAATTGGTGTTATTGACGCTTGTGGGTCAACAAATAGAACGGACACCGCCCGCTTGAAACCGCGCGAGTTAAAAGAGTCGGTGGCGTCTTCGCAAGCTCGACCCACCCTACGTAAATGACTTCTGATTATGGATTCACCTACAACCATATCCTCTTCACGGTGATCTTCCTCGCGGAGCCAGGCGAAAAACGGGGCGACCCGGACTCGAAGCGGATCGTCTGCGGGGATCTGTTCGCGATCGATCAACGATTGCCAGCGACGGCGGATTTCGCGGGCGCGGAACGAGTCCTTGACGCGAAGGCATCACTCAGCTCTCCTTCAACTTCCGCCAGGCTGGCCCGAGTCTGGCGGCCCCGGAGTTGGGAGTCGGCCTTGCGCAGCCCTTGGACAAGCGAGGCGGGAGGCGGTTCGACCCAGAGCGAATGATCGAGCTCGGCGAGGAGCCGGCCCACCCCGGCGACGTCCTGCCGCTTCGCCGCGTCCGTCGCCTCGGCCTGGATCTGGCGAAATCGAACTTTCTCGAAGGTCCGTTGATCGTCGCTCCAGATCGGATTGGTGGAATCCTGCACCGCCAACTTCCGGAGCACGGCGATCCGGTCGATCAGCGGAGCGCGGAGTCAGCGCCAGCCGCCGGTGGCTGCGAAGAAGCTCCCGAAGCGGATCTTCCAGCGCGTAGGCTTCGTTGAGAAATCCGGCCGCTTCGATGGACATCGGAGGCGCCGCGGGCAATCCATAGAGGCTCGCGATTTCGTCCCACTCGGGCCGTTCGGGAAAGTCGAGCGCGGCGATCACGTCGAGGAGCTTGGGCTCGGACTCGGCGGACTGGATCGCCTCCGACCTCAGCCCCTGCTGCAAGAGCCGCTGACAACGGCTCAACCTCGTGTTGATGCTCACGCACGCATCGGCATATTCCTTGGCGAGTTCTTCCAGGCGAGGAGTCAGCGTCTGGTCGCTCGACTGCACAAACGCCCGGATCTGATCGACAAGTTGATGATGATCGGCCATGGTTCACGCTCCTGAGGCCAAGTATCCAGAGCAATTATTGCTTGACTTTTGGGAATGTCCCGAATCGCGCAATTTCTATGTCTTCATCGCCGGCGCGAAGAGAGATTATGCAGCTTAACTTTCGCTTGCGTGACAATTGAACATGTTGTAACTCTTCGTTAATAAGCTTTAAGTCTCGTATCTTGTCGTTTATCTCTTCCTTTTTTTTCGGAGGAAGCTCTTTGGATAGTTGCTTCTGGGCCTCATCCAATTCGTTTCGACTTTCATTCTTCTTTGTTATCACCACTCCGGCATCATATCGCAGGACGATACGAATCTCGTTCTTCTTAGTTGGATCGATTGAGACCGAAAATCCAAATCCACGGTTATTCACTGGGATTTGAGCTACATCATTCTCACCTTCTCTGATCTCCGGGAAATTGGCTTTCGAGAACGCGATTGAGGTTCCTTCGTGCTCTAAATCAATTTTCCAATCTTTAATTCTCAAGTCCCATCGAGATTTTTCGACGCCCGTCTGATTTAAGCCATTCTGTTCGGGAGTGGCGAATTCCATAATCATCCTCGCTCTTCGCATGAGGACCGATAATGAGTAGGCCTTCAGGCTTACTGATAGGCAATAAGGATCCTAAAGATCTGAGCAAAATATAATGTGTTCCATTATCCTTGGTCTTTGCTGTAAGGACACTATCCCTGAATTGGTCAAGCAGCTCGAATTGCTCGGTGTGGTCGATCCACCTGAAGAGAATATGTGTCTTCTTTTTGGAGAACGAACCCAATGTGATTGGCCCTCCAGCTATCTTGGAGCCCGCTGATGGTCTGAAAACCGAGAACCCATCAGGTTCATTTTTAAACTCTAATTGATTACTGCTTGATCCTATTGATGAGTTATTTGCCGGATTGCTCAACGCGATGGTCAGACTTGTAATCTCCTCTAGAAGCGGCACTTGGCCGTCTGCACCGTCGATGTTTTCACTTTTTGCCTTTGACGGGTCACTAGTTAGAGCGGTTCCTGGCATGGGTACGTCAAGGACATGTATTTTTTTGTATGGTGGTTTTTTGGGCTTTATTTTGGCTTCAATGATTGCCCTTGGTGGCTCGACCTGAGGTGCAATCGCGGACGGATTGCTCCCTATAACCGCTTCGGGAGCCTTCATGGATTTGCCCGATTGTTCAACCGAAGGTTGTTGGGGTGGCTTTACCTGGGCGACAGTTACCGGATTCGACTTCTCTGTCTTAACATGTTCCTCCGCCTTTGCGATGACCTCGCCACGGCTGGATAATCCAGGAATGAAGTTTTTCACATCAGTCAACATCCCCGACCACCACGCCGCGCCAACGCAACCAAAAGCGATGCGACGATCCCGGCGGCGATCCGGCCCCAGGGGAGGCCGTCGGGATCGTCGCTCTGACCTTCGAGGTCGCGGACGCTCCGGATGATGGGCGCTCGATGTGGGTTGGAGCCTCGATCGGAGAGTTCCGGAGGCCCCGCGGGGGGAGTTCGGGAAGGCCCGGGAAGCCTGTGAGTTGCCGATTCGACGGCTTCGCCGCCGGCGGTTCGAGGTTGGAATTCTCAGGACTCGGCGAGCCCGGAATTCGCTCCGGAAGCTTGCCTGTCCGAGCCAGATGAACCAGGTCGCCACCTTTGGCCTCGCCGAGTGGGCGGCGAAGGTCGAGGACCAAGGTCCCCGGGAGTCGGCGGACGTCCTTCGCCTCGGGAGTTCCAGCCAGAACCGCTCGCCACTGGCAAAGGCTTCCTTGCGGAAGCTGCGTGAAATAAGTGCTGAATTCCACGTCCCATCGGCGTTCGGGCGGGAGAAGCGAAATCGCCTCGGTAAAAAGCGGCAGGATCTCCATCCCCGGCTCGAAGATGAGGTAGGCCAACTTGCGTGGATCGGCCAGGAAAGCCTCGGCGAGGACGCCCGCCCACCCGGCGTCGCCAGCTCGGGCTTGCCAGTTTCGGGCGACGTCGGGCCGAAGGTCTCCCCGAGGCAGGCGCGGGCCGCCTGCAAAATTCGCGGCTCACCTTCCCATGCGGCCTGCAAGATTCCGGGTTGGCTCGCCAGCCAGGCAGGGCCCGCCTTGGGCCGCTCGTCGGAGTCGAGGACCAGATGATGCGCGTACTTGTTGGATCTGGCCGAGTAGTCGAGACCCGCGAAGCCGACCCGAGAAAGAACCGAGTACGATCGACCGCCGGCCGTTATTCTCAGATGCGAGATGGCCACGGGGTTGATTCTGGGATCGACGGGATCCTATCGAATAGGGAATATGACGACTGGCAGAAAATAGAGCGCTTGTCACCGGATTGGGAAACTTTTGGCCCCACCGAGTGGCTAGTCCCGAACGATAAACCGGGTAGCCTCCAAAAAGTTCGTCTCCCCCCTGCCCGCTAATTAACACTTTGAACTTCGTACTTGCCGCTTCACAAATAAGGTAGCTGCATAAGGCCGCCGGATCAGAAATCGGCTCTTCAAGGGTCGAAATGATTTTAGGCAATAATGAGACAATATCGGGTTCGAGTAAGATCTCGTTGTGATCGAAGTTATATTCTTTAGCCATGAGACGGGCCGCTTCGACGTCCAAAGTGTCTTCTTTGGAATGATTCCATTTAAAACCGATAGTAAATGTCGTGGGCCTCACCTTCTGGACGGAAACGGCACGTGCCGCAAGCAGGGAAGAGTCAACACCGCCACTTAGAAAAAAGGCTACTGGCACGTCACTTCTTAACTGACGCTCCACCGAACGACTAAGAACCGCGTCTAGCTGACTTAACCAATCGTCCTTGGTTAAGTTGTTTGCCGGTTTGAAATCGAGATCCCAATACTGTTGATTTTTAATATGGAGATCGCTATCAATTTGAAGCCAATGACCAGCCTCAAGCTTTTTAATCCCTTCAAACATAGTATCGGGATCGGGAATCCAGCCATTCATGAGATAGCGTGATACGAGTGTTTTATCGAGAGAAGGCTTTGTAGTCTTGGCCTTCAGCAGGGCTCGTATTTCGGAAGCAAAAAAGATACCTCGCTCGTCTTGAAAATAATAAAGCGGTTTGACTCCGAATTGATCCCGTACCAGCCAAAGTTTTCGCGTCTCTTTATCGTAGACGGCGAAGGCAAAGATGCCATTTAGCCGCGGAAGGGCTTTGTCTTGGAACCTCGCAAAAAGCTCGAGAAGCACTTCAGTGTCGGATTTCGAACGGAAAGTAAATCCAGCTAACTCTTTTTTGAGTTCCAGGTAGTTGTAAATTTCGCCGTTAAAGCAGATGCAATACCGACCCTCTTTGGATTGCATGGGTTGCGCGCCATCACTGGAGAGATCGATGATAGAAAGTCTTCGGAAGCCAAGGCCCAGTATAAGCTCTGACGCCTCCCTGCCTCGATCTTTCCAGCAACGCGGTTGAAAGGTATCGGTCACCCCAAAGAAGCCTTCATCATCAGGCCCGCGGTGCGAAATCGACTGAGCCATCGCTTCTAGGGTGAGAACCGGGATTTTCGTTCGGGTATAGAAACCGACAAAGCCGCACATTCGGCCATTTTAACACAATAGCTCGTGTTAAACCGCGGGAGGGGCCAGAGTATGAAGTTTTGAAGGCAGAGGAGTTGATTCTCCGACGGTTAACACCGCGTCGACCCTGAGCGCTTTGGGAATAAAGCGGGTAGCGATAAAAATACCGGTCCCCGATCGTTGCCGGCGCAAAGTATCTATGATCATCGACATGGAGTTGTCATCGAGATGCCGAAACGGCTCATCGAGAACTAAGAAAGGACGCCGCAAGAGCAGCGCCCGGCAAAGAGCGATGCGGTAGCGCTCTCCTTTGGAGAATGCCTTACCCCGTCGTTTGACCTCGCAATCCAAACCGCCTTGTTTTTTAACTGTCTCATCCAATGCAACACTCTCTAGCATGTCCCAGATGACGGTATCGCTTAATCGCTGGTGGTTGCCGAATAACAGATTTTCTCGCAGGGTCCCTTCGAAAATAAACGGGAACTGCTCCACATAGGCCGTAATGGCCATGGGCACTCGAGGCCTTAGATTTCCCATGTTCCATAAAAGCCGCCCTTCGGTATCTTCCAGACGAAAGCTTCCGCTCACTGCGGGGCGTAATCCCGCCAGAATTTCCATGATGCTTGATTTTCCGGCTCCCGAGGGGCCAGAAAGAACATTTAACTGACCGCGCGCCTGACGGATGGTAAGAGGCCCCACTAAACCATCCGCGGTTTCAAGAACCATATCCTTCATTAGAAGAGTGCCTACTTTCCCAGCTTGAAGGGTGTCGAAGCCGGAAATAGTAACCGGGACTTCTCGTTTGGCCGAAAAGATATCTGCCAACCGTTCGGCCGGTATCTGGGATTTTCTTAAATCAATAAAACCATCCGCGACTTTCTCGGCGCTTAAGAAAGTGACTACCGAAAGTAAGAAGACTTGCAATATCTCTTGGGGCTCATAGCTCGACATCATTGAAACGACGATAACGATTGTAGCAATGGCAATCAGAGGAATTCGATCCTTTAGAGCAAACAAGGTTCTCGTTTTATTTTCGACTCTGGAATCTCGATAAAGGGTCTCGGTCATTAGATGATCAAAGCGACGTTGGAGGTAGGGCTCCATGCCAAAAGAGCGAATGGTGCGAATTCCTTCGCAACTTTCGGCGAAGATCTCCTCTCCATCCGTCGAGAAGCGGTTTCGTCTGGCATTTCTCTGTTCGAGCCTTCGGGACATCTCCAGCGATAAAAAGATTTCCACCAAAACACCCACGGACATGAGCAAGGCCACCCTGAGAGAGAAATCAAAAAATACGACGATTAGCGAAAATACCAATAGGATTAGGCTGCCCACATGGAGGGGGAAGCGATGGATTAGGAACGTTTCCATATCCGCCAAGTCCTTCTTTAGTCGGCCGACCCATTCGTCGCGACGGTTGGCTGAAAGGGTGTCCAAAGCGACGTCATGCAGTTGCTGCAGCAGAGCCCGGCGAAAGTGCATTTGTAAGTGGTTTTGATAGTTCCTCTGGGTAAATAGCCTAAGCCAACCGGTTCCCGCGGACGCAACTAAAAAGGCAACCGTCATGCCCACCGATTCCACGGTACTTTTCACGTTAATGAGGGAAGAAACGAGATAGACTCCGCAAAGAATGAGAACGGCTTCGAGAGCACTCATGGCAATTCGCCAGTTTAGGCATTCCCTATCAACGGCTCGAAACTGGTTGTTGAGAGGAAACTCAAAACTAAAGACGCGGGATTTCCAATGGGCATAGGATTGAGCCAGATGCATAGGGACTCCACTGAGCTACAAGATCGGCTCGCTGACTTGAAATGAGTTTAGGGCACCGACCACAGAGCCATGGTTGGCTGTTGAGCCTTAATAACAGTCGAACCGGGCCGGATCCTGGGAGTGGAATGGCGCAATACAGCCGCCACCAAGAAAAGCGTTAACGCGACGCAAAGTCTAAAAACAAATCCCAACCAAATTGGTAGTTTCACGCTTCCCCCCGAAGAATGAAAGAGCAAAAGCGATGCCAGTCTAATGAGGCACGAAACAAAAAGGATTAGGGACATTTTGATACCGAAGAGGAGCAAATCAGGGTCGTTTTTTCACTTCTTAATGAAAGTTTGACGGGGAGAACTCGCACAAAGTCAGTCATTGCGAGCCGTTTGGAAAGGGAGGGGTCCCTACCATTGAGGAGCGAGGAGCAGGAGCGAAGCGACTCGACGAAGCAAGCGCCTTGCATAAGGATGCGCGTCACTATAATTCCCTCTTTATCTTCTGCCAAGCCTCCTCCAGCTCCTCAAGAGGGCTATCCGCCATGGGCGTCTTACGTTTCTTAAATTCCTTCTCCAGACGTCCAAATCTTGACTCAAACTTCCCGCAAGCTTTTCGAAGGGCCCGTTCGGAATCTATTTTTAGATGGGCGGCGAGACGGGTGATGGTGAAAAGAAAATCGCCCAGCTCCATTTCCATGTCCTCTTGACGGCGAGTCTTGCGTTCAATTTCGACCTTTAGTTCTGCTAATTCTTCATCCACCTTCTCCATCACCGCTTCCGCAGAGGGCCAATCGAAATTTACACTTGCGGCGATCTCTCCATAGCGCTGCGCCAACTGAAGCGCCGGCATTGCCTTTGGAGTTCCTGCTAATAACGATCGATTAGGTTTTTCAGCGTCTTTTAGTTTAGACCAGTTCTTTAATTGGTCTTTTGCATTTTTGACCACGGCATTTCCGAAAACATGCGGATGCCGTCTAACCATCTTCTCAGCGACGGCATTTGCCACTTCTTCAAACGTAAAATTGCCCCTCTCCGCTGCAATCTCTGAATGAAGGACGATTTGAAGCAAAACATCGCCCAACTCTTCCCGCATTTGGTCCCGACTCTTGGATTCAATCGCTCCCACTGCCTCGTAGGCTTCCTCGATCAGGTATGGAATGAGACTCTTGTGGGTTTGCTTGCGATCCCAAGGACATTCTTTTCTAAGGCGATGGACAACTTCAAGAAGTCGACCGGTCTCTTTAAGAGAGCCAGCGCGTTTCACAACTTTTTTCTTTTTCATCAGGGGTTGATAAAAGTCGCGGCTGGCCCCTAAGTCAAGAAAGCTTCCGGGCAACCCGTTGACTTTGCCCCGGGGGAAGGCAACAGTCTAAGCCTTGGAATTTAATGGGAAGGTTTAGGGACGGGTAAGGGGATCGCCATGTACGACAAAAAAATTTTTGCCGCTGCGCTATTAACCATTTTCTTATCACTAGCAAGCCGTTCGAGTGTGGCCGACGAAGGGCCCAGGACCCGATGCTACAAGGCCACCCATTACCGCTTAGCGATGACGCTCGACCCCGCGGCGAATCCCAAAGATTTTGAAGCATCGCTCCAAATGACAGCCACTTTAAAGGAGGGTGCCTGCGAACTCGAACTCGATACCAAGGCCCTCACCATTAAGTCAGTAACCCTTCAGAAACCCCGACGAGCTTCTCTTACCTTTAATGCTACGGATCCTAAGTTTCTTAAGATTCAACTTCCAAAATCGATGAAGAAAGGTACCAAAGTTCAGATTGAGATAGCCTACTCTGGAAAAATTAATGACGGCCATTACGGTCTATTTAAGGTCGATGATCCTGACGATGCCGCTCGAGGCCCTCTGTTTTTCACTCATTTTGAACCAACGTCAGCGCGCGCCTTTTACCCCTGTGATGACCAGCCGAATGATAAGGCAACGAGCGAAGTACTCATAACGGTTCCCCAGCACTACCAAGTCGTGAGTAACGGAAAACTCGTCAGCGATAAGAAGATTCGCGGCGCCCAACAACTTCATGAAGTCCATTGGTCGCAGCCTTTGGTGCAATCCACCTATTTACTAACGGTGGCTATCGCTCCTTTTACGAAGCTTACTCTTTCCAAGAAAGCTCCCGAAGTCTCCGTTTGGGTGAGCCCTTCGAAAGCCAACCGCGCCCATTATGTTCTTGAAGCGACCCAAGACTCCTTGGATTTCTATAACCAATATTTAGGAGTGAAATACCCCTGGGATAAGTATGCCACCGTGGGAGTTCCTACCTTTATCTGGGGCGGGATGGAGAACACAACAGCGACCAATATGAACGAAGAGAGTATTCTTTTGGATCCTACTTCCGCCAGAGACTACAAACGCATTTACGGGTTGGCGGCCCACGAACTGGCTCACCAGTGGTTTGGTGATTATGTGACCATGAACTGGTGGAACGACGTTTGGCTGAATGAATCGTTCGCGGACCTTATGGCTTACTTATCGAGTGCTCATAAGTTCGGTAACGAACCTGCCACGGTCTCACTGGCTAGCAATACCTGGGACAGTTATTTCCGTGAAGACGATGGTCCTCGAAGCCACGCCATCGTGGATAACAGTCTCACCAATCCTGACGGCGCCTTTGACAGCATTAATTACACCAAAGGGGCAAATGTGCTTAGGATGGTCTCTGTCTTTCTGGGAGAAGAGACGTTTCGAAAGGGGGTTGGGCTCTATTTAAACGAGCATAAATTCGCCAATGCCACCTACCTTGATCTCTTCGAGGCACTTTCAAAAGCGGACAACTCAAAACGAGGAATGAGCTCCGAAGGAGATCTTAATAGCGTCAGAGACTCATGGCTGCTGCAACGCGGTTATCCCATTATTTCCTATGGCGGAAATTGGGACGAAAAGAAACAAACCTATAAATTGGTCGTACATCAGAAACCGAATCATGGAGAAGACAAGTCCAAGTTTGTATTCAAACTGCCCATCGCTTTGCATCGCAGAACCACGCCGGAATTTGATAAGTCGACTGAGATTTTGGTGACTCAGTCGGAAACCACGGCTGAAATTGCTCTTCCCGCCAAGCCCGAGTGGGTATCGCTAAATGCACAAGGAATCGTTCCTGGCAAAGTAGTCCCGGAGACTATCGATGAATCCATCCTTTCGATACAGGCTTCGCAAGATCCGGACGCAGTCACACGATATTGGGCGACCTATGTGCTGTCACAGGGGTTGATGGACGGAAATAAGATATCGTCGTCAGCACAGAAAACGTTGGCTGAAGTCCTCAAGCACGATCCTTCGCCTTACGTTCGCATGGCTCTTCTGGGACGCTTACGAGATACCAAAACGACCTGGCTACCTGACACGGTCGCAGATGCAGTACTCTCACTGGCCGAAGCGTCCCAGCTCCCCCAATTCGCCCAACAGCCGACGTATCTTTCCGATACGTTGGGATGGCGCTCCTATCGCTCTAGCCTGTTAGCGACGCTGGGGTACGTCAATTCCGATAAGTCGTTTAAGCTGCTATCCAAAGTACTGCTCGATCCCCAAACGTCTTTGGATGACGTGATTGCTTCCGCAAACGCCGTAGCCGCACTGGGGACATCAAGATCAGCGGACGCACTAAAGCTTGCGTATAAAGTACAGTCAGCGCGCGGGTATCGTTATGGATATGCCCCACAGATTGCCTTTGGATCTTACAGAAATCCAGAAGCGGCACATGAGATAGCAGAAATGGCAAAGACATGCCGGAACGATCTTATGGGTCGCATCGGTTGGCTTATCAGCGATAATCAGCCATTGAAGAATTCGAAGGAGTGGGCGGATTTTTTAACCGACTTCCTTTTGAAGGATGGTCGCTTTGATGACGAGACCAAAAGTCGAATCTTACGCACTATCTCGGAAGTAAAAAATGTTCCCGTGCGAGACATGCTTAAGACCGTATCAACGGAGTCTCATTCGGACCGTATCAAAGAGGAAACGAAGAAAATCTTAGATAGGAATTTCCCGTCGCAGGGGTAGGGCCGGGACTTGCCCCGCGTAGCCGAAGGCGAAGCGGGGTCAGCCGTCATCTTTTTTCATAACCGCAAGCTTCAACATCACAAAATCGGTGATGCCCGCGGTGTAGATGACTTTTTTGAGTAGATTGAAGGTTAGATTTTTATCCGCCTGTAACACAATGGTTCCCGAGAACGAATGGGGATCATTGGTTTGGCTCTGGAACATCGAGCGTTTCTTTTGTTCCGCCAAAGCCTGCGCCAGCTTGGTGATGGTAACTCCATCTCTAAACAGGTCGGAACGCTGAACATCACCGTTGACGATGTGAACCAAAGGCGTGTCGTCCAAAATGATGGCTTCTTGAGTGACTACCAGCTGCAAAGAAGGAACCGGTGGAATGAGCGAACTGGAACGCGGAAGGGTGATGTCCTTTGCGGTCGCAAAATCGGAAACAACGGACGAATAGATTTTCAGCAAAAAGAAAAGAACCACCGTCAAGATGTCGAGCATTGAAGTCAACATCAGGCCGTTCGTCACACTTTGACGACCTTTTATCTTTGCCGTTGTTTTACGTTGCGATCGGCTCATTTTTGCCGCTACCGCACCACCGCCGCCAGCCATTACACGCCTCCAATACTTGCATCAGGAAATAAACGGTTAAACTGCATGCTCTCCGGCTTTTGAGCAATATCCGGAGGAACTTGCTGAAAACCAGCATCCCCTTGAACCAACTCTCGGGAAGCATCCATCACTTCCACCATGACATCGTAAGTGGTGTCATCAGCGGGCATGAGAGTGATTTCTTTCGATTGGGCCTTTTCTCATGAAGCTTGACTAAGTAAGAGTGCAGTTCGGCAACGTTCATTTTGCCGTCAGCACCCAATGGAATAGAATGGTCGCCAGCCCGTCAGACTTAACCGAGAATCCTTTCTTATTGATGATAGACCGTAACTTCGAGTTTATTCTGATCGTCCTTTGCCTTTTTCACTTCTTCCGCTGTGGATGCGATCTTCGGGAGGGGAGCATCGATCATCACAATGGGAATATCGCGGCAAACATCATCAGAAAGAACATGAGGTTCGTCACCATGTCGATCATGGGAACGAGATTCAGTTCTGTTTCAGGTTTTACCCGATGATTTCGGCCACTCGGTGCGTGAGCCATAACACTATTCCTCTTTAGTCATTAGCTTGTGCCGCATCTTCGTCATCGGACGTCACTTGAGGACGGCCCATCTTCTGAGCGGCACTGAGAAATTGACGAGTTTCACGGTATACTGATCGATGTCGGAAATGATTGAGTTAATCTTCGATTGCAATACCGACGTGAACAAATAGTGTTGGGATCGCGACCATAATTCCTAAAGCGGTCGTATGCATCGCCATAGCGATAGCTGTTTGTAAGAACGCTTGTCGTTGGACCGCATCCACGGCTTGTCCTGCTCCTCGGAAGCCACGATAATCCGTAATTGTTCCGAACAATCCTAATAGGGTCGCCATATTGGCCAGCGTCGGCAAGTAAAGGGCCCGAGCTTCAAGTTTCGGCATCACTTCGAGTGTCGCCTCGTCGACGGCGTTTTGGATGTCGGCTACCGAGTCCTTAGCGCGGGTGAGCCCGCTTTTCAGCACTCTGGGCAAGAGCGCTTCGCTCTTGCTGTTACAAAGACTGATGGCGCGATCAATGTTGTCGCTGAAAATATATTTTTTGAGCTTCGCCATGAACGCCCGACTGTTGACGCTGTATTGAAATTGGATTTTAATCCAGCGCTCGATGGAGATTGCAACCGCCGCAATGGCAACTACGCAAACCAATGCGCTAGCAATTCCGCCTTCGCGGACAAAATTACCAATATTAACTATCTCGTCCATACCTTCCTCCCGTTTAGGCCAAATGCCTTAAGACCCTTTCTGATGTGTAGGGTCTTACGATGTCACTTATCGGCAGACGGGGCAGAAATTTAAGACAATAAACGCAAGACTATGAGATTAGTGTGGATTCCATGACTGGATGCGTAACCTGGGGAATGAAATAGCCTAGAAGAGGATGAAGACTCCGCTGGAATATCGCAAGAACCAGGGGTTGGCGGCGTAAAGTGCCGACGCATTCCCGGGAGGATTGTAATAAACCGAGGGCAGTGCCAGGTAATAGGCCGATACTTCTAAGCGAACTCCGGCGTGCGAGGTAAAGAAGAACTCAAATCCTCCCACGACCTCTCCGGTCAGAACAGCACTGGAATTTTGGCTTCCCGTCGCACTGCCGTTTAATGTCGAATCGTCGTACGTTGTTTGCCGTGTCACCCAGGAGACCCCTGCCCCGACACCTACATAAGGAACGATATCCCCATCCGCGAATCGATATCTGACCCCACCAACGACAGGAATAGAGGTCATGGTATAGGAAAGATACAGTGGGGCGGTATACGATATGGGAAGCTGCACGCGACTGTCATAAGTGTAATAGCCGACGGAAGCAAAGAACTCCCAACGATAGGCGAAGGTGAGAAAAGCACTTATCTCACCGTTAAAAAACATGGATGAATATAGCGAAGTGTAGTTCGACGTTCCTGCCGGAGCGCTACTAATGACCGGGGATAGTGGCATCATCGTCGACAGTGAAATATCAATACCGAAATCCGAGTCGTTACCTTCGTTTTCCGTGTACTTATCGGCCTGATAATTACCGAACATTCCTTTAAAGTC
Organism: uncultured delta proteobacterium; assembly: GCA_963778115.1. Lineage (GTDB taxonomy): Bacteria > Bdellovibrionota > FAC87 > UBA2466 > UBA2466 > JBBQIT01. The sequence goes on along the minus strand of CAVZSV010000004.1, from coordinate 2,920,080 downwards.
TTTGCTCGCGAATGCTTTGGAGCAAATGGACACTTCAAAGAAGAGACAAAGCAGAATCAGGAACACTCGTTTTAACATAGATAAATTATATCAGTGGGTAAGGTTGGGAAACTACTTCAAACTTCCGACAATCGACGAGGAATCAGAGTGCTATTGTGTCACAGCGCAGTGAAAGTAACCGGATCTCCGGGAACTAATCTCAGCATTTCGGATGCAGACCCCATGCGACAGCTAATTTCCCATAAGCCGTGGGAGCCGCGGATCAACGCGGCATTCCCCGGTGGGATAGCCAGATAGTTGTCCGCCATTCGAAGCGTCATTCGGTCTTTGATATGGGCTTGGACGTTTTTCATCCCTTCAAACGGAACCGAAGTCACAATATTTCCGAAGTGATCGACTCCAATCACTTCACCTATGACGTCTTTATTGACGTGACGCACCTTGGGAAAGTCCTCGCCGGAAAACTCTTTTACGGCACGCGTCTTCGGTTTAGAGGTCCCCTTCAAACTCTTTAAGACAAAGGGAGCAAAAACGTCGCGGCCATGGAAAGTAGGACCTGTTTCCCCATCGATCGGGATCTCAAAGGCTTTGGCCTTTACTCGCGCCTTTTTTTCGGCATCGCGAACCGCCCAAGTCAGAAGTCCGTTGTCGGGCCCCACGAAATGATAGGGACCGGCTTTTACATAAAGAGCACGACGTGCGGTTCCGACTCCGGGATCTACGACTGCTAGATGCCAGCTGCCTTTAGGAAAACTCGAATAGGCGCGCCACAGCAAAAAAGCCCCCCAGCGAACGCTGTAAGAAGGGACATGGTGGCTCAAATCTACCAGCGTAATTCGAGGAGAAGCCGACAAAACGCCTTTCATCTCAGCGACATAAGTATCTCGGGTCCCAAAATCGGTAAGTAGCGTTACTACGGTGGACATGCCCGCATTTTCATTGATTTGTGGCTTGATGTGAATAGAATTCGGACAGTTTCAGGAGACTTCATGTTTTATTTCGCTAAGTCCCTACAAGCAGCCGCCATGGCAGTCGTGGCGCTCGCACTTTTTGTCGGCTTTTACGAAACCAATTCCATGACCAAAGAGCTCACGATGCTGGGAATCGGTGTGGTGCTCTTTCTCGTTGGACGTCTTATCGAGCAAAACGCACGTTCCTAAGAGGAGTCATTAATGTCCGGCCATAATAGATGGAGCAAGGTTAAGCGGATCAAAGGACCCGCGGATGCCAAGCGCGGTAAATTATTTACGAAGATCATTAAGGAAATTACCGTCGCGGCTCGCATGGGCGGAGGTGATTCCGACGGCAACCCCAGGCTTCGCACCGCTATTTCCATCGCCAAAGCGGCCAGCATGCCCAGAGAAAATATCGAACGTGCCGTAAAAAAGGGAACGGGGGAACTTGAAGGCGATATCATCGAAGAGCTGGTTTACGAGGGTTATGGTCCCGGAGGAGTTGCCGTTATTATCGAAACCGCAACGGACAACAAAAATCGCACGGTTAATGACCTGCGCGTTATCTTCAAGACCAACGGAGGCCATTTGGGAGAGACCAATTCCGTTGCTTGGATGTTCGATCGCTGCGGGCAACTTCTCTTTGAGAAGGAGAAAAATCCCGAAGATAAGGTGATGGAAGTCGCACTAGAAGCCGGAGCTAAGGACGTCTCCGAAGGCGGCGAGACCGTGGATGTGACTACCGAAGTCAATGAGCTTTACTCCGTGAAAGAGGCCTTCGAAAAGGTGGGAATGCATCCGATGTCCGCGGGCTTTAGCTATACTCCGAAATCCACCGTTCGAGTCGAGGGCGAAAACGCCTCGAAGCTCCTCAAATTCTTGGAAGCGGTGGAAGAGCACGACGACGTTCAGAACGTTCATGCCAATTTCGAAATGGATGATAAACTGTTCGAGCAGTTGGCTAACAAATAGTTCTGTAACTATTAATGAATAAGATCATTCTTGGAATCGATCCAGGCTCTCATTTTCTCGGCGTGGGTTGTATCCACAAACGAGGAAATACACTTACGCTAATCTCCGCGGAAGCTATCTCAGCTCCCGCTAAGCAGACGCTTTATCCCCGTCTCGAAGTGATAGCGGAAAGGTTAGAAATCTTGCTCGACCTTTGGAAGCCCCATGAAGTCGCTGTTGAAGATCTATTTCACTCCAAAAATGCCAGAAGCGCATTCCATCTGGGCATTGCTCGCGGAGTCGCCATTGGGGCCTGTCTCAAAAGAAAGATCGCTATCTTCGAATATGCCCCCACCCAAGTGAAGTCAGTGGTTACCGGCTACGGCCGCGCCGATAAAGAGCAGGTCAGAAAGATGGTGGAGCTGACGTTAAAAGCGAAAATAGCCGATCGTCACGACGCAACGGACGCTCTGGCCGTCGCCATTTGCCATGCGAGTACTCTGCGTTTGGAATCGATGGCCACCTCCGCCCGAAGCCCCGCGACTCTGTAGGATGCTCGGTTATTTAGGTAAAACGAGAATTAGGGCGAGACGATTTTGGGGCAGGGCCAGGCGCGCTCGAAAAATGGGCGGAGGCGGCCGACCTGGCCGTTGGAGCCCATTTTTTGAGCGCAACGAAGTCCTGCCCCAAAAGCGTCCGCCATAATCTCGTTTTAATCTACCCAGGTAAATTGGCTTATGCCAGGATAGGCCCATTATGTTGGGGTTCATCCAAGGAAAAGTTTTGACCAAGAACGCCGATGCGCACAGCATCGTGGTTCTCGTTCACCGCATGGGATTTGAAGTCACACTTCCCCAGCGGTATTTCGAAACTGTTCTGGTTAATAGTAAGATAAGCCTTTGGCTACATACTCATGTTCGCGAAGACCAGCTAGCACTATTCGGATTTGGGACAGAGAACGAGAAACTTTTTTTCAAGCAGCTGATAGGAGTTTCTGGGCTTGGTCCCAAAACTGCTTTGGCCCTTTTGGGAGAACATAGCCCTGAAAAATTAGTCCACTTCATCCTGCACAAAGAGTTCGACGAGATAGCGACCGCTCCTGGAGTCGGCAAGAAGCTAGCGCAGAAATTGGTATTGGAATTGGCCAGTAAAGTCGAAAAATGGGCGTGGCTGGATAAGGTCGAAAGATCCACTTCGGGCAAACCGCAAGTAGCTAGCTCCCCGGAGCGGCAGCTCAAAGACGATCTCACTTCGGCTCTGCTCAACTTGGGTTATATCCCCACTCAAGTGAAGTCGACTCTAGATAAGCTTTTTGAAGATGATAAGACGAGCACCCAAAGTTTCGAAGTCTGTTTGAAAACCGCCCTTAAAGAGATGTCGGTTCGGCACGCATGAGTGATATGGACGATTTAGATAAAATTTTAGATCAGCGTCCCCATGAAGAAGACGTTCCTATAGATACTTCGCTTCGACCAAAAAATATTTCTGAATTTATCGGCCAGGTCGAATTAAAGGGCAAGCTTAAGATCTTTGTCGATGCCGCGAAACAACGCGGAGATGCTCTCGATCACACGCTCTTTCACGGGCCACCAGGACTCGGCAAAACCTCTCTAGCCCACGTGCTGGCTAGAGAGTTGGGCGTTCAACTCGTTTCGACTTCGGGGCCGGCTTTGGAAAAGTCGGGAGACTTAGCTGCCATCTTAACGAATTTAAGTCCCAGGGATATTTTATTTATCGACGAAATACACCGACTCAATCGCGTCGTGGAAGAATCTTTGTATCCCGCCCTCGAAGATTTTCATTTGGATATTGTCTTGGGCCAGGGGCCCAGTGCCAGAGTAATGAAGTTAAACCTGCCTCCTTTTACCCTTATTGGTGCTACCACTCGAGCGGGCTTACTCACCTCTCCGCTCATGGGCCGATTCGGAATGGTGTTACGGCTCGATTACTATGCTCCCGAAGATCTGCAGATGATTATTGTTCGATCGGCTGGGATTTTAAAATGTCGGGTTGAGATGGAAGGAGCACTTGAAATCAGCAGGCGCTCTCGGGGAACTCCTCGAATCGCCAACCGCCTTCTGCGACGAGTACGCGATTACGCTGAGATCAAGGCGAATGGAGTTATCACTCGCGAAGTTGCTGCAGCCGCTCTTGATATGCTGGATGTCGACAAGCAGGGACTCGACACGATGGATAGACTTTTACTACGCACTATCATCGAAAAATTTGGAGGCGGGCCTGTCGGAGTCGACACTTTGGGCTCGGCTCTAAGCGAAGAGAAAGAAACTATCGAAGACGTTTACGAACCCTACCTTATTCAGTGCGGATACATTAACCGCACCAGCCGAGGAAGAATTGCCACGGAGCACGCTTACCAGCATTTGGGCATTCCTTACGGCAAGAGCTCAAAAGACCCACAACTTAGTATTTTCTAACTTAAAAGGTACCTTTTAAAGACTTCGCATCTGTTTTCTCATCCACCACACTTCGATAAGACCATAGACGAGAAAACTGCCTGTAAAGCCAACTCCTTTAAGGAGCACCCACGCGCGTGTGGTCCAACGCAGGGCCGCCCACAAAGCAAGTCCGGCGTGGAGTAAAAAGAAGATTCCCATCCTAGTCGTAAAGCTGGAAAAACTTTCGTTTAGGGCCCGCTGCTTTTGAGCGGGGATGGAGTCTAGCATCCCTTGCTCGCGGGCCAATAAAATCAAAAAGGGTTTGCCGACCAGTACCGAGCCCAGCATAAAAACTCCCAACAAAGCTTCCACAATGGCCGGCTGAAGCTTGAACCACATCCCTTCGTTCGTCAGAAGTGAGAGGGTTCCTAGAAAAAGGATTAGGATATTCCCTATCCAAGTAATGGGCTCGACCCGGCCCCGTGAGATTTTTTCAGAAAGAATTTCGCCGAAGCCAAATGCCATTGCGGCCGCGAGCCCCCAAATAACTCCATGGTATTCCTCGACGATCGTGTAGATAACCAGAGGAAGAATGCCGCCCAGCAACAGAGGTCTTAGACCTCCAGAGCGGCGTTCAGGAGATGTTATTTTTTGCACCCGCCGAATCTAATGCCTATCTGCGTTACTCCCAAGTAAAAACTGGCATCGTCCATTAGAGTTGGTAAAATAGAACTAGTAGTCATTCCTTTCTTCTTTTATTCCCATGAAAATTTACTGCTACCTCACCCTGGCATGGGCGACGTTCGCTTTGCCCATTCTTGCCGCTTCCCATATTCCGCCTGCAAGGCTACCCACCGATCCGTCCCTTACCGAACCGGTGAGTCAGACTAGCTTCTCCTCTTCTCAGGCTTTATCGCCGTCACTGGAGTTAGACCCCCAAGTATCTATCTTAAGCCCGTCTGTTTTTATCCTGTCTCGCAATAACGCCACCGCGAATTACTGGGCGCTAAGCGGAATGAGAACCTTCTCTCTAGGGTTAACTCGCGCGCTGGGACGAATCGATAATTTTTACGGATTTTGGACCTTTCGAGCAGGTTACGGAGCCGCTCAAAGCAACGTGGATGTCTATCGAAACATGCTTGTCCAAACTGAAAGCGCTCATCTTAATTGGATTCCCCTATCGATAGCCTTAAAAGCCGCTTACCAAGGCTCTCATAACCCTATCTTAAAGCCCTGGCTGGTTTTTGGGGCTGGAACCGAAATCACCATCGAGAATAGTTCCGATCTGGCGTTGAATAACACTTTTTGGATCCCCAACCTTTTCGGCAGCGTAGGAGTTACTTTCCTCCCCGGCGAATATCGAGATTGGTTTGGGGGTTTTGATTTCGGCCTCTCCTACCAGCACAGCGTAGGAACCAGCCAAACGCTGCGCGGTTGGTCTTACGATCTTGCCGTTACCTTATTCTTATAACGCCCAATCTCCCCCAACTCCTTCCGCCTCTGCTTCACAAACGCATCGACAGTTCCGATAAGGGAACGAGGTCGATAGCTTTTGCATGTCCGCTGCTCCGAAATTGAAAATTGCTCCCCTCCCTTCTAGACGCAATGCGGTAACACTTAGAAAAGACGTCCGCCTGTCCCTCATGGATGGAGCTACCTTCGCCCTCATGGTGGGGCTAGGAGAAACCTACATCCCCGCTTTCGTCATCGCCATCGGGCTTGGCGAAGTGAACAGCGGACTCATCACTACACTTCCCCTTTTGGTAGGTGCGCTCATTCAATTAGCAGCGCCCATGATCATCAGCTATTTTCGATCTTATCGACGGTGGGCGGTGCTATGTGCTTCCCTTCAAGCTTTGGCCTTTGTCCCCCTGATGATCGGCGCCTTAGTGGGTTTCTTGCCGGCATCCGCTGTCTTTATGGTAGCGGCACTTTATTGGGGAACTAGCATGAGCCTAAGTGCCGCTTGGAATAGCTGGATTGGCGCTACGACCCCCGCGTGCATTCGAAAAGGATTTTGCGCGAAACGAAATCGATGGAACCAGCTCCTCGCCATGGTGGGGTTTCTGGCAGGCGGCTGGCTGCTAAAGGGTTCGGGAGAGTCTAAGAAACTTTGGCCGTTCGCGATAGCTTTCGGCGTTAGCTTTCTTGCTCGAGCCGTGAGTGCTCGATTAATGGCCCACCAAACGGATTTTACGCCTTCAAAAGCTCATACCAAACCACTGGCCCTTTCGGATCTCACTGCAGTCTTTAAAAACCATCCCGATGTCTTTAGACTGCTTTGCTATTTTCTTTGCGTTCAATTCGCCGTCTATACTTCGAACCCTTACTTCACCCCCTATCTCTTAAAACACATCAAATTTAGTTATCCCCAATATGCCATTCTGACGGCCGCGGCTTACGGGGCCCGGGTTTGCATTTACCCTTGGCTTGCGAGATGTGGTCGGGAACATGGCACCCACTCACTTTTGTGGACGGGAGGTATCGGCATCTGTTTGATTCCCGCGCTGTGGATCGTCTGTGCAAATTTTTGGTATATCTTAGCCATCCAAATCTTAGCCGGATGCGTGTGGGCCGCTTTTGAGCTAGCCACCATTCTTATGATCTTTGAAACCATTGGAAACGAAGTGCGCATCACCGCCCTTACTTTCTATAACGTGGCCAACGCGGTTGTGATCTCCATCGCTTCACTGGTAGGAGCGACTCTATTAGATGCGATGCCGGGAAAGACTAGCACCTATTTCATTTTATTCGGCCTCTCATGCGCGGGTCGGTTGGCGACCGTCTTTGTGCTTCGGACCATTGTTCGGGACAGCCGCAAATTCATTCCTCTAAGCCCATTGCCGGTAGCCGTTTCGTTTTTTAACGGTTTTGCCTATCCCTTCCAGAGAATGCGGGTTTGGAGAAAGAAAGGGCCTCCCTCCAAAGCGGGAAAGAAAGCGGCGTAACCGCCGTGGACCCGCAATCCGGTTCCTGCCAAGCGTCAAGGGCTTGAAATAGTGGTGAAAACCCCTGGCGACTACGGGAAACAAAAGTGGTATATATAGGGTCCAATGGTCTTGGATTCAAAGGGACAAAGCCCCCTTAAGGATGTTTTTAGTGACACGCCGATTCCGGCACTTACTGAAGGCCCTGCCCGGGAGGATTATCGAGTAAAAACGCCCGTCTTTGAGGGGCCGCTCGATCTACTGCTTCATCTGATTCGTAAGGAGCAGCTGAATATCTACGACATCCCGGTCGCGCAAATCTGCAAAAGCTATTTTGAACATCTTCAGCTGATGTTTGAGCCTGATGTGAACGTGGCTGGTGAATTCTTCGTCATGGCCTCGACACTCTTACATTTGAAGTCGCAGATTCTTCTTCCGGTGGACGAGCAGGCCAAAGATGAGGATGATCCTCAGGCTTCCTTTGGTCGCTCAATTGCTCGAGTACGAACGATTTAAAAAGGCAGCCCAACAGATCGATGCGATGCCGTGGTTGGACCGAGATCTCTACGCTCGTCCGGCGACAACCGCTGAAGTGCTTCCAGTGGAAAGTTTATTAGATGCGCCCTTGGATCCGGTCGACACTTTTCAACTCCTTCTTTGTCTGAAAATTGCAACCGATCGCACCGAACGGCCGCCCATTCAGATATCGGTGGATACGACTTCTCTTAGAGAACGGGTTACCACCGTGGGTAATTATTTAGACGAGCAAGGCATCATCGAATTCTCTACGCTTATTCCGCCGGGTACCCGACGATTTGATGTCATCTTAAGTTTTATGGCGGTACTGGAATTAGCGAAGTTAAAATTTGTAGAGATTCTGCAGACCGAAACTTTTGGACCCATTCAAATCAGAAAAGTTCGTAGTGTGCGCGAGTTGAATATGGGGTTACTTGACCAGTTTTAACTGGGCAAGTTTGTTAAGTGACCAATTTTAAGTGTTTTAGGAGACGATTATGGAACAGGAACAACTTACTTCAGCCGTCGAATCGATACTGTTCGTCTCGGACCGACCTGTGACACTGCCCCGCTTGGTGGAAGTGCTCGGAGCGGAAACGGTTTCGGAACAAGAGATCGCCTCGTTAATTGAAACCATCAAAGCTAAATACGCCGATCAAACCCATGGCTTTGAATTGCGTGAGGCCCAAGGCGGATACCATTTTTGCAGTAAGGCCGTAAACGCTGAATGGATTCGTAAATTCTTACAGACCAAACCGTTCCGTCTCGGACGATCCGCCTTGGAAACTTTGGCCATCATTGCCTATCGACAACCCATTACGCGCGCTGAAATCGATAAAGTTCGCGGTATCGATAGCTCCCACTTGATGCGAACGCTCATCGAGCGCGGCCTCGTCAAGATGGCAGGTAAAGCCGATGTTCCGGGTAGGCCCGTTCAATACTGCACCACGCCTCGATTCCTTGAAGTAACGGGACTTAAGTCGGTAGGCGAATTGCCTCCGCTATCTGAATTGGAACAACTTCAAGGCAACACCGAAGATCCGACAAAGCCCCTGGAAGATGGACTTGAAAGATTCATCGCAACCACTCCCACTCCTCAAGAGATCGTTGAGGACACGCAAGGCCTTCAAGAGATCGATACCCTTATCCAAAGCGCTCAACGCGCGGACAAAGAGATTCATGAATCGCCTCTGCATGCCGAAATCGCCACGGAAAACGAAGCCGCCCTGGAAGGATTTTTGGCTTATCAGAAACCTTTTCGTAAGCCGCGAAAAGGGGCAACGGCCGAAGCGGTCTGCGAAGGAGACACTGGCGAGCCCCCTATGGAGACCGAGCCTTCTTCCGAAGAGCCACCCACTGATCTGGTGAACTAGGAAGAGGTCATGGCGAGGCGAAGGCAAAGCCGAAGTAACCTGACTCCACGCCAGTGCGGACGATGATCGCACCCCGTCCCCCCTCTCAGTAATCCACCGATAGCGCTCAACTATTTCAACTCAACGACCATAAACCCAACCTTATCCAATTGTTAGATTTGACATCCCGCCCCTGCCCCCGTACTCTCCGGCTCTGACATTTTTGTCGCGGGGTGGAGCAGCCTGGTAGCTCGTCGGGCTCATAACCCGAAGGTCGTAGGTTCAAATCCTACCCCCGCTATATTTGACCAACCGGATAGATCTCCCGAACCAGCGGGAAATCATTAAGGATTAATCTCAAGATTAAAATTAGGATAAAGCGGCGTAGCCGCTCTGATGTGACCTTTTCAGTTCGATGTAGCACAAATGTAGCACGCGAAATGGAAGAGAACCGAACCAGACCAAACCAAATTTGAGATTTTCTTAGAATTGGATTCACCTCTTGATTTATGGTAGGTTGCACAACTTTTATGAAAGTTGCCGGTCCTACTAAATTATTGGTATTGCTAACATTCATCTTCGCCCTTCCCCCGAGTTGGGCGGCGAAGACTTCTCCAGTTCCAGTATGGCGAAGTCGGGGGGCCATCATTAGCTACTGCGCGAGCGCGTTGGTGGGAGCAGCCATAACGATTATTCCTGCACTAAAGAATCTTCCGACAGCGGCTACGCGAGCCACTTTAGCTGTTATTGATCTCGATCATGACGGACACCTCTCGGACATTGAGATGAACGGAATCGCCAATCCTCCGTTAGTGGAAATACTACAGAGAGTGTCGCCTAAAGATCAAATTAGGACCATCAAAGCTCTTTCAAATTCCAAACTTGCTTGGCTCTTACTCGAAAGTCCTAACCCTGAATGGAAAAACCAGTGGCTTCTTCCTATCGCCGAGAATGATCCGAAACGAGTGGCAAAGATGATGCTTACCTTGAGAGAGCCCGAAACAAACATGCGAACACATGTGGAGCTAGAACTCTTAGAAGGATTGCCCACCGCGGTTCAAACCGGCGTGATGAATGAGTGGAAATTGCTCGACGACAACTCGAGTCTTCCTTCCCCTGAGGACTCAAAAACCATCGGAGTTAGCGAGGACGATAAGTCCGCCCCTAAAGTGCCACAGAATGGATACATCTTCACCACCGCGGCGAAAAACATACGAGCACAAACTTCCGGGGCCGGTCCCTGCGTCGTGGTGACGCTGTGGGATGCAAAAACAAAATCGGGGCTCTTAGTTCACATGCACGCCAAGTCCGCTGCAGAAGTGGCATTCGATTTCGATCGCATGCTCACGGAGTTTGAAGTGCGAGGTATCGCTCTCACCGATTTGGAAGTCGGCATGGTCGGCGGATGGAAGGGATTATCAGACGATTTAGTTTGGAACATCAGAAATCGGTTGCTTGCCGCGGAAATTCCCGCCGCTAACTTCAAGTATGTGAACACTCTACAGAGGAATGAAGGCAATGTGGATGTGGAGCTAGACTTAAGAAATGGCAGTGTCTCAATTTACACCGAAGGCGCGCCCCTCTCACGCAAAGCATACACCAAAGAGCTGGAAGACAGCTGGTACAGATTGGGTACTCCGGTCGCGCGTCATCCCAAAAGCCTTTAGGACTGGACACTTTTGCTCGGAAGCCTTCAAGCAGCTTTCACATCGACCTTTAGCTTAAGACCCGCACTATCAATCTGCGCCTGAAGCGAAAGCGCCACGAACCTCTCCTCCGAATACCCAAGCACCTTCGCAAACCTGGCCGCACGCTCAGGACTCACAGCCTTTCGCCCTTTTTCAATATCATTCAGGTGCGATTTAGATAAACCCAGGAGTTTGGCAAATCCCGGCTGAGTCATTTCCTCTCCAAAACGAATAGCCTCCAAAAGCTTACCAAAGGTAATGGGACCACCCGTAATCCCTTCCAAAAATCGAATCGAATCGCTCTTTTTTTTCGGCTTAGTATTCATGTTTATCTACCCTTTCAATTCTCACAAATTCGACCTTGGACTTCTGAATCGTATAGTAGGCTCTATAAGCCCGACTCAAACGGATCGATCGAAAGCCCCGCATTTCCCCTTTACAGGGTTCATCGTGATATCCAGAAATTTTCCGAACCTCTTCCAATCCACGTTCCTCGACATCTTCGATCCAGTCTTGGAGCTTCAGAACGATGAACTGAGGCAACTTCCGTAGCTCTTTCTTAGCTCGTTCTGTAAGTTCAACGCTGAATATCACGAGGACAATAGTACACCAAATAGGTGTACTATTGCAAGAGGAGATTTGAGCCTGCGATGTAGCACCGATGTAGCACAAGGAATAGAAACAGACCGAACTTTGTGGGAAAGAACCGAAATTTGCTGGACCGGCTAAGAGACCTAACTCCCAGTTATTGCTTTGAGTTAACCTTTGATTCTAGCGTTTTACAATGGGCCTCAAAAACACGACCTTCCGGCTCATAACCCGAAGGTCGTAGGTTCAAATCCTACCCCCGCTATTTTTTTCGCCCGAGGCGAAAAAAATGACGTTAACTATAAATCCTTAAGGATTTATCCTTGATCCGGAAGCCGGCGTAGCCGGTCGATCAATGCCTGCTCTTGGCTCTTCTCTTCGGTTCCTACCTTCAATATGATTAATAAACCCCGAAAGCATCCGCCCCATTAACCCCAGCTCCCCTTGCAACTTCTCAACCCTTTCCCGATCAACCCACTTAAATCCTCGCAACAAATCCAGTATCGCAACGCACTCAAAGACAGATCCCCTCGCGATCCTCAGGAAATTCGCTTTCTCCTTAGCCCCGAATCTTGAACTTCCTTCCGCGATATTAAAGGAAATGGACTGACTAGCCCTTCTCAACTGGTCTGAAATCGATCTCGCTCCTTCTTTCGGGAATTCTCCACAGAGTTCGTGCGCGGAGATCCCGAACTCCACCGCATGCTGATATACAGGCCAATTCTGAAATTCAAACGGACGCGTGTTTAAATTTGATTCCGTATTTCGATCGATATTTTTCATGGATACGAAAGAAAGCAAATCTCTGGCCAGAATATCTAGCTTTCCTTGACCGTACCAAGGACCGAAAGCTGAACCCGTGAGACCATTTTTCAATCCTCGAGACGGAAAGAGGGGAAAGAGGTGCCCGTCGACTTTCAGGACCTAGTGAGGATTTGGATCTCAAACGACAGGTCCTGAAAGTCGACGGGCACCGAGTTTTTCTTCTACTGACTGTACCAAGCTTCCGCAGCATCCTTTCACATCGAGATCCATTTTATTTATGGATCTTCCTTTGGCAACGATGTGCGGATAACCGTGATGTTCCGGACAACGAATGGGACCTAGGATTTGGATTATTCTCTTGCTGACAGTATCTCGAACGATGCGTTCGAGTTCGTCTTGACTGTCGGGCTGAATAAGCTTCCCGTTAATGACAACGTCAATCTCCAACATAGGTTCGTCATAGCACGGTAGCTACCAGAATGTATTCGTTACTTTTCGCTACCTATTTAATAAATGGTGACCTCAGGTATACTTACTGCGATACATGAAAAAGTATTCCAACGTTTACCTAATATTTCTTTTAATGATTCCACTAGTCTCTGCTTACCTTCAGAGAAATGATGGAGCGGACCACATCGAGCACCGCGTTACGATACGTAACTTTCTTCTTACCCGACCCTTTATAAAAAGCATCTACAACATCGAGGGAACCGAAGGCGGGCACTCCAGTGACAACTTCCAAGCACGAGAACTTTCCTATGTAACCGATTCCTTGGATGTCCATACTCTATTTTTTTTGGCGGAGCACAAAATGTCGCTCTGGCTGTCGCTATCGAAATATTTTTTTGAGATCTTAATCATCTTTATTTCATGGAATTGTTTCGTCAGACGTTGGCAAATGGATCCCCTCTTGTCTTTCTTGCTCATAGCGCTACTGTTGACTTCTCCCGCTTTTTTTTGGCACGGATACTTTCATCACTCCGCCAAAATAGGATGTTCTTTTTTTATCTTTCTTTCCCTTCTGTTGATGGACCGAAGTTCCCCTCTACAAAGGAATCGCAAAACCCTTTGGCTTTCAGGAGCGCTTTTCCTAACTTTATTTGCGGCGGAACTCTATGATCCGCAAGGCGCCTTTTTTGTATTGGGGATCGTTGCGTACTGTACGCTCTCAAAATACCTCGACGCCGACCATAAGGAAGACTTCTCCCGGTTTTCGCTCGTTTCATCTCTGGCATTTGTGTCGTATACGATCTATTACCTTTACGTGGGACCCTGGCTCATTGAAACGTTAAACGGGTATGTTGCAGGCTTTGAGACCAGTAAGTTGGAGAGCAAGACTTTGCTTTCAACCCTCCTTCCGAAGATCTTGCCCTGCCTTGGACTTGTGTTCGACCAACTCCGGTTTTTCCTGGGAAGCCTAAGCACGCCTTTGAGCATGCTATTGGTACTATTTCTTCTGTTCCTAACGGTCTTTCTAAGGAGGAACCAATTCTCAACCCGTCAACGTTCCAGTATTTTCGTTTCTCACCTTCCCTTTCTATTTCTCTATGGGGTATTTACCGCTATTTTCGTTCAAGAAGTCTTAACCTCACGATTGGCAGTACAAATGTTGCCCATTTTCAGACGGATCTATTATCCCCTACCCACCCTTGCTGTCGCTTTCGTTGGCATATCGGCTTTGATGAGAGAATGGATGAAAGTCCGTCCGAAGTGCTTAAAGATCGCTGCACTGATCCTATGTTTTCTAGTCGTTCATAATACTCTCATGCTGAGAGAGACTAAGAATCTATTAGATGAACAGAGACCAGATGGACGAAGTGAATCGCTCGCCCGCCGTATGAGAATCTTTAGAGAAATGCGCTCCCCTTGCGAAGATGTTAAATCAAAAATGGGGAAGAGAGATTACATCGGAAATTTATTCCTGGATTTAATGAGGAAAGAGAATCATTGTAGCTAGGAACGTGGAGGTAGTCAGAACCAAAACGGGAATTCGTCTGACCTTTTCGTTCTGTTTAAATTCCCTAAGAGCCTCGCGTCCATCCTTTTTGGGGAGATTCAAGTCCAATAAAACAAATAGTCCATCGCCTCTTGTCCATCACTCGCGAGCTGGTTCATCTGCCTCTCTGCTACCTCCTATTTCGTCAATAGAGAGCCCTTCTGAGAGGAACGGTTCGTAAAAAACTGCGGCAGTGAAGGGGGCAGAGACAGAGCTTCCTCATTTTTTATCACGGAATACCTCACCTCGGAGAACAGCTTTGCCCAATCCATTTGGTTGATAGCCTTTCCCTGTTCCTTCAGCTTCAGATTAAGCTCCCTTCCGAAAAACGTGGCCTGAAGTTTAGGATTGCAGCCGAAACTCACCCGATTGGCATCTGAGGCGGTGAGTACGGTGACCGAAGAAAGATCGCGCAATCCGCGCTCCCCCTCTGCAGGGTCGATAAACCCTCCAGAAAAGCATCCCTGAAGCACTACATACTTCGAGGTATTCTTGGGAAAAATATTCATCAGGTCAGCTAACGAGCTAGGGGTTAGCAAAATATCGTCGATGGGCACCTTCTTATGAAGAATCGCACCCGCCATTTGAAAAAGGTAGGTGGGTCGCCCCGAAGGGGAAGTCTCCGTGAAAAGAATGTACGAATTCACTCCCGGATATTGCTTCATCCGGTTCTCCCATTCATGTTTTGCTTCAAGAAAATCGGGTTTTACCTGAGCGTCTTTGACATCTCGGTAAAGGTTAGCAAGCGCGATATCGTCGTCGCTCACGCCGATTGCTTTTAGGTACTCCGGATTGTGTGGGGATTGACCGTGAGAAGTGACAAATAGATAGATAAATTTAGGGTGCTGACTCGCCACCGAACGAAAATGTTTCCTCAAGACAATGGGACTTGCGGGATAGCAGCGCTTTAACTCAGGGGCTAACTTTTCAAATTGTTCTTTGTCCTCCGCTATCGACTCACTGACGGGGGGAGCATAATAGCAGACTATCTCCGATTCCTTATAACCAAGAGAAAGCCATATATTTTTCTGATCGATTATCTCTTGCGCAAAATTGGCGTTGTCGTGAGAACCTGCGACTAGAAAAATCTTCGCCTCACTGGCTAAAGGAGCGGTATTAATTTCGAAATGGGTGGGAGCAACGGAACTACAACCGCCCAGAAAAGCAAAGAGAAAAAAGAACGCGAAAGGCATGAAAGACCTCCGTGACTCCTCTGCTATAGCACAAACTCTGCATCCGTCACTCGCCTTCGAAAGAGTTGTTTTTTTGACTCCGTTTATGACCAGCTTTACGGCGAAAAGTTTGATTGATACCTTTCCCTTACGTTGGATACCAAGCCCTCCATCTCGGCGGAAACGGCAGTTAGGCCTATCCGTAAGATTATTCATATCGACATGGACTGTTTCTACGCCGCTGTCGAGATAAAGCACGAACCGAAGTTGCGCGGTAAGCCCATCGCGGTCGGGGGACCTGCCAATAGCCGAAGTGTGTTAACCACGGCGAGCTATGAGGCACGAAAGTTCGGAGTTCGTTCGGCGATGCCATCGAGCCAGGCCGTTAGGTTGTGCCCTCATCTTATTATTGTTCCCCCCCATTTCGAACGGTACCGGAAAGAGAGCCTTGCCGTACGCGAAATCTTTGCTCGGTTTACCGAGAAAGTCGAACCTCTCTCCCTGGATGAGGCTTACTTAGATGTCACAGGCTCTCTGCATCACTCAGGGAGTGCCACCCGCATTGCCAGTGAAATCCGATCGATCATTCTCAAAGAGACGGGCTTAACCGCTTCGGCGGGAATTGCTCCCAATAAATTCTTAGCCAAAATCGCAAGCGACTGGAAAAAACCAAATGGCCAATTCGTGATTCGGCCTGAGGACATTGCAGCCTTTATGCCCTCTCTTAAAATCGAAAAAATTTATGGCGTGGGAAAGGTAACAGCCGAAAAGATGCACAGCTTAGGTCTCTATGAATGCGCAGACATCCAAAAACAGTCGCTAGAACAGCTAACCCGCTGGTTTGGTTCACGAGGTAAGGACCTCTGGGAGATGTCCTACGGAATCGATCCTAGAGCCGTGGAGTCCCATTCGCAACGTAAGTCGCTCACCGTCGAAGAGACCTTTGATCAAGATTTGGAAAAGTTAGAAGACTGCTTGCGCTATCTCCCGGTGCTATTCCAATCTTGGCAGACCAGTATGCGAAAGGGTAACTATGCTGATCGCATCAGGGGCATCGTGGTAAAGCTAAAATTTCACGACTTTAAGACAACGACTCACGAAACCACCACTTCCGGCTGGCCGACTCCCAAAGCATTCGAAACTCTTCTTACCACCGCATGGAACCGTCGTAAGGAAGCGGTGCGCCTTATCGGAATTGGCGTGCGCTTGGCCTCAGCCAAACCTGAGGAAAATCTGGATCAGCTGAAATTCGAATTTATAGAATAGATAAAGAGCCTAGCGCTTGCCTTCCCATCCCTAAGACGAACGATAAGAGATTTTGTTTTATCGATAGTGCTGGCGTCTTCGAAGTATTACCTTAATGGGCAAGGGGGGATGGGTGAAACTTCTATCTTTTTTGGGCCCAGTGTTGGGGGTCTTAACGCTAACAAACGTCTTTGCAGAAAGTATCGTCAACCCGCTTCCCAAAGCGCCCGGAAAACATGTAGATTTTACCCTCAGAGACCGAAGCAACCGAAGTCGGACGAGCTCCCAAAGTTACATCGTTTCAAGAAATCCCATCAGTCCCTACATGCAATGGATGGCGAATAATGGATACTGCGGCGAAGTAAGCTCCATCGAAGCCGGCATGTTCGCCGGGCTTTGGATGTCTCAATTCAACGCCCGGCTTATTTGCGGAACTGAGCTTTCGCAATCGGGGCCGGATGGATTTTGCGCGGCAAACGATCTCACCGCCAATTACAACGCACAATTTCTATTTGAGGATCCCAATGTGGGCGACGAGCCGTTTGCCAGTAGCGGTACTTGCCTCAAAAATGCCCATCTAATCTCTCAAGGTTTCAACTACCGATCCCAGCCCAGTGGTATCGCCGGATACCAACAATTCATGTCATGGGTAAAAGAACGTCTTATTGCGGGCGACACGGTAGCCATTGGTGTCCTCAATCGTGGCGGAGATGACCCCCAATACGACCACGAGGTTACCGTAGCTAAGATAGGTACCAATCATTCCCCTACCGACTCCACTTACTTTGACGATGACGTTCTGTATTTTGAAGATCATGGCGAGGGGGGAACCGCATTCGACGACGGGTATACCTTTGGATCGCTCGCTCAAACCAGAATTTCGGCCAACGCTCTCACCGCCAACGTCTATTCCATCCTGATCCCGGGCGGAGCGCCTGTCTATTCAGGCACCGGTGGGGACGGTATCCATGTCAATCCTAAGCCGATTACCCCCTCTAACTATGCCTTTGCCGTCACGGGCCCTATTGATCCAGGTCACGAAACCCTCCCCGTGGCGGTAACGATCGTAGGCTCTAGTCTCGATGGGGTAGCAAATCCCCCCCAGACAGGGATCGGTTTCAATTTCGAGTCTCCCGCTATCGGGGATGAAATTAACAGCATTTGCACGAATGTTCCTCCGACTTGGATGGGTGTCAGTCTTCAGGCTACGATAAGCGGACTTACTCCGGGAGTTTCTTATAACCTTTATGAATACGATTTTTCGACGTTGAGCGGTCTTGCTTCGGCGGCTTCACTGCCCTTACCCGATTCTGATTTCAACGCCCACGCCAATCTGGCGACGAAAAAGACAACCTTCACAGCCCAAACTTCCTCATTTCAGCAAACCGTCGAAACAACTTCAGATAAAGTTATCGTCTTCCGGTGCGTGCGTGCTGATGGACGTTAGCGGGAATAGAAAGTTAGAGGAAACGTCTGGCCAGAAGGTAAAGGGGAAGCGCCATCAAGATAGTGGCAAGTGACCCCAACGAAGAGAGCGGTTTGTCCAAGAAAGTCAGAATCAGTGAGGCCATGCTGACAGTAAGAAAGACGATCGGCGGAAGAGGATAAAAAGGTGTTCGAAACGCAGGTTTGAAGTTAGTTCGTTTTCTTAAGACAAAAATAGGAAATACCGTTAATAACCCGATTACCGCCAACCCGTACCCCGCAAACTCGAGGACGTGTTCGAAAGTCCCCGACCACAAAAAGATAAGGGACAAAAGTCCTTGGAACACTATGGCAAACAGCGGAACATGACCTCTAAGGTTACCTGCAAATTTAGGAAAAAGTCCGTCATGAGCCATGGCATGGACGATGCGTGGTCCCGTCATAATAAAGGCACTCAGCGATGCGAGTAACCCCATACTAATGAGAGCAGAGAAGATTTTGGCAAATAGGGGTCCTACGGCAAAGTGTATCGAGACCTCGGCCAGCCTTTCCTGATCGGCGGCAGTAAGGGTGGAAATGGTTTGAGCAGAGAGCGTAACACTGTAGGCGAGATTAACCAAAAGATAGAGTCCCGTAACTCCCAGGCATCCCCAAATAAGCGTGCGCGGCAAGTTGCGAGCAGGGTTTCTCATTTCACCGCTCAGATAAGCAGATGCATTCCAACCCGTGTACGCGTACAGAACAAGGATGATATGGCTTCCCCAGTGGGTGATTCCAGTTTCCGAAAGTGGCCGAGCCTGTCCGAAATGGGCAAAAGAACTCTGAGGACTCACTATACAAAGCACGCTCGCCACGATGAGAACCGATACATTAAAGATCGTTATCCCAGCTTGAACTTTCGCGCTGCTTTGGTGCCCCAAAGAATGCGATAGCGTGAACTTCAAAATCAACAGAGTTGCTAAAATGAGAACGATCTCTCTTTCGTGTGAGAGACTTAGGTACTTACCGAAGGCATGCAAAAGCAGTGGAGAAAAATAGTTGGCTGTCGCGTAAGCGACTAACGCGATGGGCGCCGCAAATCCGACAACCACCATCGACCAGCCATAAACAAATCCCCACGCAGGTCCGAGTGCTTCTCTGACGTAAGCGTAATCCCCGCCTCTTCCGGGGAGACCGCTCGCTAACTCCGCCAGAGTGAAGGCCCCGCATAAGGCAATTAACCCTCCCACTAACCACGTTATCATCAGGCCAAAGTAGCTACCGCTCTCAGCAAGAATAGGGCCGGAGTTGGTAAGAATACCCGAGCCGACCATGCTCGCTACGACGACAAACCAACCCGTCCAAAATCCAAAACCCTTCATCAAAGCAGTATAGCAGCTCTGCTAATAGACGTACGCCCCTTTCCCGAGAGAGAGGAAAGGGGCGTACTTCATTTGAAACCTTGATTAGGATCGACGGAAAGTCTTTCCATCCCAATTGAGGGTTTCACAATCGTTAGAGGCCTCTATAGTTTCTGAGCCACCGAAGAAGCTAATCGTAATTGTAGTTCCGCTTTGCGACCACTTGCCACGCGCGATAGGACCATCATCTTTCGAATACTCAGCATGCCCATCGGAAAAAAAGGCAACCGTTCTTCCCCCAGAGGTGTAGGTGCCCGTACAAGCCCGCAGAAAAGCATGATCACTCGGCATTGTTTCGCCAAACGAAGCCTGAACTTGTTCGCGGTAATACTGCTGAATATAAGACTCAGCCGCATGAGCGCGTTCACCCACGCAAACCAGCGCCAAAGAAAGCACAAACAACATAGTTCCCTTTTTCATGGATACCTCCGTTTAAATTGGTTTATCGATGGACGAGTAGATACTTAAACGGCGACGAGTATTCCAGTAGCAGAGGCAATCGAGCGGGATAAAGTGGTTACTTTCCCCACGAGTAACCATAAGAAAGCTCGAAATGAAAAAGCAAGCGGCTTTCGTCTAGAAAGCGGCGCCTTTTGACAATTATTCCGATGGCATACCTCGCTCAGGTAGAGATTTCATCTTTAGAAGATCTTATGTGAACCGGCCACCATTAATCCAGCGCCTAACGGCCTTCTAGAACGACTCAATATTCCTAGGAGAGACGTTTACGACTATCCTGAGGGAACGTACTTCACGGCTCATCAAAGAAACCGATATGAAATGGGACCCGCGGAATTTGCCTATTTTCGCCAGTTCCTGAAACCCTAAGACGATCGCCAGATACCCGCTATTCGCCTGATAAAATGAATTACCTATTAATTATTTCCTGAATGAAAATCGATGGATTTTTGGATGGCTCTCACTTTCCACGCCTCTCTCGATAAGTGAGGGTCATAACGCATATATTCGAAGTGAAAGGGCAACGTATACTCATCGGCTTTTCGTGCCCCCTGAAGGGCCGCCGCCATGGTAACTTGGTAATAGGCCACTAAACTCTCAAACGTAATGAACTCGTACGCGGCCCGACGATCGGGACCGAACTTATGGTAAAGAAAATCACCTCCCAAGTAGATCGCTGCGTGCTGAGTGAAAAATCTCTTCCGATCCGGATGCTGTCTCCACATGACGATGAGATCTCCGTACCGAAGCGATTCCCCTCGCGTTCCGAGCGGATAGTAGCGGCTTCTCAAATAGGGCATGAAGTTCGTTAAATGTTTGTAGTTGGGATCATTAAAGGAGAAAGCCGCTTCATAACACATCGCGGTATCGTGTTGTCCGAGCTTTTGTCTGACTTGGGGAGGAAGTAGTTCCGCCAGCGAGGCCAAATTGCCAGTATCGAGGATCTGTTTCACACTCGCTTCGGGAACGTCTTTTCTGGCGATTAGCTTCGCAATCTTCGAGGTATCCGCACGGTCGAGATCGAGCGAAAGATCATAGTAGGTGGCGGCAATGGAAAAGATCTGGTTTGCCACCCGAGGGCCCGGAATTATCTTAAGCGTATCGTCGATTCCAATCCGCGCATGGGTGGTATCCTCGATCAAAGCGGCACAGGGTCCGATGGGCCTCGCGGCAAAGGAGAAACTCGTCATTAGTGCAAAGGTCAGAAGAATCCGATTCATAAGGAAGGCGTTAATACCAGGAACAGCACCAACATACAACAATGGGGCTATAAGCTACGGTACCGATTAAAGTTTCCCTTAATACATGTCGTCCCAGAGAGCCTTTCAAAGCCAGTTAATGCAACCAGCGAAGCGACGCGATAATCTGCAGATCGTAATGGCGCCATCCGTGCTTAAGGTTTAAAGTTCTGGTTCATTACTACGAAATATTCATCCAACTGCTGACGAGAGGCCAGTCTTCTTTCTTCCGAAGTTTTGAATCCAAATTCGAGTTTGCCCCTCTCTAGATGTTTCATGGCGTCTTCTACAAAATCTTCTAACGGAACTCCTTGGGTATGGAGACCCTTTCCACCAAGGTCCGTATTCACGGCCGGGGGAATCACTTCGACGACTTTAATCGGGGTAGATGCCAATTGGTAACGAAGACTCATGGTGAAAGAATGCAATGCCGCTTTAGTCGCACAGTAAGTCGACATTAGAGCAAGGGGAGCAAAGGCAAGTCCCGAAGATACGTTAATGATAGCGGGAGCCTCTTGCCGCATGAGGTGGGGGATAAACATCATCGAAAGGTGCATCGGTGCTTCTAGATTGATCGAGAGCTCTTTTCGATGCTCTTCCCATTTCTGGGTCTGCACTAACGACGGAGGTCGATTTTGAATTCCCGCGTTATTGACCAGAACATTAAGTCGAGGAAACGAATGCGTCGCTTGCTCATATAGCTTCTTGCGATCGACTTCAGATGAAAGATCACACGCAATAGTCTGAATACCGGGGAGCTCTTTTTGCGCTGCTTGTAAAGCTTCCTCTCGACGGCCACAAAGAATGACCTGACTGCCGGCGCGCACAAATCGTTTCGCCATGCCGAAACCAATTCCCGTGGCACCTCCGGTAATGAGAACGGTATTTCCCCCAAGTTTCATCTGCGCTCCCTTTTTGTTTTGGAAATACTAACACGGATAAAGAGGCGGAATAAGCGTCAGGCCGCAAATTTGATATAATAATTTTATGAAAAACCTCCTCATTGCCCTCGGCCTTTTAATGATTGCATTGCCCACTTCCGCCGACGACGTCAAAATCCACACTGTTAGCACTGGTGACCAAAAAGTAGAGAGGGCCCAGGAAGTTCCTTTTCCAGAAATCGCTCCTGGAATGGCCCCTTTCACGGTCGAAGTTCGCAAGTATGTAAGCGATCCGAGAAACACGGAGCGTCTTAAGAAACTTTTTGAGCAAATTCCTAAAAGTGCACACCCCTACCGCATCGCATACGGAAAACCGGTCAAAGATTTCGATCTGATGACTTGGGTCAAAAAATGGAGAACTGAAAATCCCCAAATGACCGCGACTCAACTCGCTCTTACTTTGGCTGTCTTGGAACAAGGGGGAAATAGCGCATTGAGTAAAATGGACCCGCGTGTATGTTCAGTGGCTAAGCACCAAGCTGAAGTCATGGCAAAAAACCATGGTCAAAGCCACTCCGCTTTGCCCGGCTTGGGTGCCGGAGGCGAGATTGTATCGGAAAGTTTTGCGAATATGGGGCCGAATCTGATGACCTACGCCCGATCTTGTGCCGATCAAAGCGGATGGCTACAGAGTTCAGGGCACTCGCGCGCCATGTACAGTTATCATAAGAGCTTCTGCTACGACATGGCCCTCAGCTCCAACGGAGTTTGGTACTGCTCTGGTGACTTCTCGGAATCTTTCTAAGACTACTCAAGCCGCGTTTGCTCAATTCCAATCCCCTTAAACCGGAAGGGGACTATTCGACGAGAAAACAGGCGTGGATAGACGATCGATAATCGAGTAGGAACGCGCCCACCTGGAGGAGTGTCAAAGGTAACCCTATTTTCGGTGGGATCGTTCTTAGTTTCTCCGCCCTCACTATAGCAGTGGTGCATATGCTTGTTTAAATTAGCTTCTTCGCTAGGGCCGTCGAGGCTGTCGGCAGAGACTTTAAACGGGTTTCCATTTTGATCTAAAAGCCGCACTCTCACTTCGGTAGTAGAAATATAAGGAAAATTAGAAAGAGTGATATCTCGACGCCAATTGAAATTGATTTCGGTCTGACTTGAATTTTTAGCCTCCATCCCCTTCAACCTAAACTCAACGTCATCTTTGAAATAAAAACGGTTAGTTTCCAATTCTACGTTGAGCTCGGTAAAATCTGCCGCTGCCACCATTTCCCATCCGATCTCCACTTGTTCTATGCTTCGTGCCCCTGGTTCGGTTGGTTTTAGATCGATCCTAAGGGGGAATTGATCCAGGGATCGGTTCTCTGCGGAGTTATGGAGAAACACCCAATCGCCAGCCGGCCGATATTTGATTAGCTCAGAGTTATTATCAGTCCTTCCTTTGACGTAGGTGGGGCTTCCGCGATATCCCACCAATCTAAATCCCTGGTCAGTGGTTAATCGCATCTCCAGCCTTAAGCCGTCTAACTTAGGCACGGTTAATCCATTCTCGCTCTGGTACTCAGGACGCGTAAAAAACAAACCCGCTTCGCCCATCTTCGCGGTAATCGCCCCCCTGACGTCGGTGAGAGAGTAGAGATCGCTTTCTTTTTTTTCGCCGGCCCAAAGCAACTCGCCTTTTAAGATCTTAAGTATTCGAGCTGCACGTAAACGTACCTCTGTATCCGATGCGGTTTGGGCTGCGGTTTCAACCTGCACAAAAGTAGAAAGGCCGCTTTTCAACAGCTCCTCTTCCGCGGAGTTGCGAAGCTGGTAATCGGAATTGCCTAGTTGTTCGATAAGTCTCGAAATCAATGGCTCGCGATCGTCTGCCGAAAGCGACACGGGTGCATTACAAATAACGAAACCCCAAACGAGTAGACAAAGCTTGTTCCCCAACATTCTCCTCCTCAAAAACTCCCTATCTCTCACGACTATCCCGTCATAATGCATAACGTCAAAGGATTAGATCTGGTAAAATTCAATTCTCCCATTTACTTCTTCGAGGAAAATGCCGTGGTTCCTTTGGTAGCGTTGGCCGTCATGGTAGGAACCTTTTGCTTAAAGTTCTACCATCCAAATTTCATTCTTCAGACGGACGTCTTTCTCAATATCTATCTTCACGACAATTCTGATCTGTTCTTGAAGGGCTGGGATCCGTATGTGATGGGATACACGGGCTGGTATCCCATCGTGGGCAGATTCTTCCCCACCAACGCTCTGATGGATTGGGTGTTACGCACTTTTTTTAGCGATAGTTTGTCGGCAACGCTCATCGCCCTGATGATCAATGCGGGCTTTCTCCTCTTTATGGTGACCCTCAGTGGTTACGCCCTTTACCGCTATTATGGCTGCAGCCGGACCGGGGCAGTGCTGGGCACTATACTGGTTACCTTCACGGGCTTTCAAAGCTATTCTTCAATGCGAGAACTAAACATTTTCTATCTCATCTCCTTCATCTCTATTTTCTGGGTAATCCAGTTTCTAGATAGGGCGATAAGAAATGGCTCAATCCGTTGGGCCATTGCTTCTGGAATCGTTATTGGCCTTTCACTTTTAAGTGGAACCGATACTCCCTTATTTTTCGCACTCCCGTTTATCCCTCTTCTTTTTATCGAATCGGTACCCGAAGATCGATCGCAATGGAAAAAGGTCGCGGGAAAATCTCTGGGCTATTGGTTCTTGGCACTTGCCGTAGGGACGGTGATTAGTGCGGTCATCATTGTCCCCTCGCTAAGTTACATGAAATACACCATGAGAGCCGCTTCAATGGGAAGCTTGCCCTTCGAAGACATTCCTTTGAGGGAGTTTGCGGGAAGACTCTTTCTTCCTTTTCCTGCCGGCGGCATGATCAATCCCAACCTTGAAGTATTCATAGGAATCCCCGCCGTTTTTTTGATGCTACGGGCACTTGTTCTAGATGCCAAAAAGGGGAAATGGTTCATGCTGAGTTTAGTTTTGGGTGCTTTCCTATTGATGAATGTTTCACGAATGCCCGAATGGATTCAATTAGCTTATCGCTTCTACGCTCATTTGGGCTCTTTGCGAATCACAGGATGTCGAGTGCTAATGGTGGGGTTAATCGGAATCGGTTTTTTTGTCGCAAGAGGATTTGATACGTTACGAATTCCCTTCCGTCCCAAATCGACGGATACTTTCCTCAAACGAGTACTTTTCAAACCTGCGATTCGTTTAGGTCGATACTCCCTTCATGGTTTCGACTTACTTTGCCTTACGACGGCTGGAGTCTATTTCGCGATCGGTTGGAAGCACCTCTGCACCTCGGTTCCGATCGAATTGGAAAATGCCGCCGTGGCGGTTCTTGTGGTTTCTTCCGTTGCGCTTATGGTGATAGCTACCATCCCTCGCATCTCCGTAGTATTAATTCCTTTATTCTTCGCTCTTTTTTATTTTGCCAATGCGGATATCCCTTTTTATGGAAAGTCTTTTTCTGGCCCGTTTCAAGAGCGCCTTGACGAAATTAATGAGGGGTTTAAGCGCGTATTTTACGATCCGGTACTAAGCAGTGAAAAATTGCCCTATCGGGTTTTTACCTTTGTGGGGCGACAAAAATATTGGGCCCCCCGTTTAGGGGTGGAAGCGGCCTTTGATCCTCTCTTTGACACGTCGTCACCTAAGTATCTCAATGAATATGCCTTGAAGATTTTCTCCCCTGACGACGGCCCCCATTTTAGAGAGGGAGGGGATGCCTCCCCTTTGCTTGATCTTTACAACGTAAAGTACTTTGGCCTGCCGAGTTACCAAGGGACCAAACTAAAGCCGACGCCGATAGGAAACGTCTATATAAACGAGGATGTCTTTCCCCGCTTTTACACGACCCACGAAAGCCTCACGTTTAGTTCCGAGACAGCTCTCTTTGATGCCTTACCTCTGGCCAGCAGAGAAATACTCCGCGAAAAGGTTTTCTTATTAGGTCGAAACGCCGCTCTCGATTTGAAAGAGACCTCGCCTAAAGTAGTCAGTGCACCTGTCGATGAAAAAAGGGGAGCTTCCGCCACAAACGACCAAGTGAATATTGTGTCCCGGGAGCCCGATGAAATTAACTTAAAAGTAAAAATGGATGATCCGGGTTATCTGGTGGCCTCCGAACTATGGTTTCCCGCGTGGAAAGTTATGGTGGATGGTAAGACAACGGATCTCTTGCGCGCTTACGGCACCTTCTGGGCCGTCTCGTTGGAAAAAGGAGAGCACAACGTAGTTTTCACCTTCTTCGACCGAATGTCTTGGATGGGAGGCCTTATTTCGATTTTGGGATTGGCGGGGGCAATTGGTTTTCTATGTTTCCCATGGCTGGAGAATAGCTTCAAAAAAAAGAAAACGGCGAAGAGCATCGCTCCCCGCCGTTAAAAATCTCTCTCAAATTAGGGAGTAATAATTACCGTTAAAGGAATCACTCCCGTGCAGGGGTCTCCCTGCAATGACTGCCCCACCACTAAGAGAGGATAAGTTCCAGGAGCGCTCCATGTAATCGCGAATTGTCCACTGCTCGGAAGCACAAAAGGAAGCTGGCTCACATTTATCTCGCCTGTATTGGCCACCACGATCTCAAGTGACGGGTTTTGCGGACTGGTTAGCGTAAAAGAGAGAGGCTGGTCAACGTGACCGCTGACCGGTCCCACCGCAGGAGAGGTCACTGAGTTCAAAGTACATACGATGGGAGAGGTTGCCGGTTCAGAGGGAGACGACGTGCTACCACCGGTAGATCCGGTCCCCGTAAATTCGCAACCTATCCCTGATACGTAGGTATATCCGGTTGGACACAGCTGACCGCCAGGGGGAAGGCAGACACCGTTACTCGAAGTAAATCCTGCCGGGCAAACCGGAGTACTGACCGGAATTGTTGGCGCGCCAGGGGTAGGGGCGACACATCCTAAGCCGTTCTCGAGAATGAAGCCTTGCGGACACTCGCCAGGGATGGGGTCGAGAACATTCAAAGTGCAAATTCCACTGATATTGGAGGAAAGATCCGTATATACGATACCGTTAGTTGCTAGAACATTGGAGGGAATAGGCTCGGAAACCAGATAGGTCCTAGCATCCGTACTCACAATCCCCAGAGTCGGTATTTGGATATTAAAAGGTCCCACATCGCCGGTATTGATATTGATCGAAAGGGAGGTAATCATTTCTCCTTGGGGGCCGGCGATGCCGGTCGCGATACACGCAGAGCGGGAGCTGGATCCAGATCCGGTGGAAACTTGTGAATTTGCAATGGTCACCGATAGATCCGTGATGGCCGCTAAGTCATCCTGAGGAATGATAAGCACCGATCCCAATGCACTTCCCGAGATATAAAACGTTAGAGAACTCTCTTGGGCTGGAATCGCCGCAGACGCAAGCCCTTCGGTACATTGAGGGTCTTCGAAAAACTGAATCGCAGCGGCCGCTGCTTTATTTGCCTCGGTTTCTGCATTTGCTGGAGCGGCAGCCGAAAGGGCGATGGAAGTATCGCTACTAGCAGTCACCGCATTTCCTAACTGGTCTTCAAGAGAAACCTGTAACGGCTGGCACTGGCCTGGCGTCAATGTTAAATTCGCTGGCCCTTGAAGGGCAATCACCAATCCCGTACCCGTGGAGCCAGGTCCCCCCGCGCCGGGGCTATCCGCATTGTCGGGAACACAACCCGCTAACATAAACGCTAAGCCTACGGTGAGAACAACCGAACCACGAGAAAACGAGCGTTTAAGAACGTTCATTAAGACTCCTATAGATCAAACCAAAATTTCTAAAATGAATCGGCAAGCAAGGTGTGCGAATTACAATGTGAGCGACAACAAATGCAACGCGCATGCCGAATGAATACACGAAAGGCAGCTGTCAAAACAATAGGGGGTGGAATATAATAGTTTAAAATATTCAATACTTTATATGAATTGAACCGAAGTTCCAGTAGGCAACCAATGCAGTGGGGAATGTCGTAGTTTCTCACTTCCCAAATCATTAAATCAGCGATTTCGGATGGAGTTTTAAGGGGTTCATTCAGAAGCGAACACGAACAAGACGACGTCCAGTGGCTAGTCACAACCCTCGCACGCCGTTAATGGATTTTGGTAACGGTAAATGATATAAGCCCGCATGCCCCGAAATTATCTCACTTTGATTCTGCTTATTCTTTTTTTGACGTCTCCTTGCAGGGCAGCCACGGAAGGAAATTCAGAAGATGAATTACGGACCGATCCGTGTGGGTGGCTAATCACTGCTCTTGCAGTGACCGAATCCGACTGGGGAGGTTCCACGGACGGTATGTTAAGCGCACTAAGGATAAATGAAATCATCGCGGACCAAGCCGAAGACTTTTCTCGATCTATCGACATTCGCGCTCGACGCCTGATCGGGTTGTTGAGCCTCGACGAGGCGGATGTTCCCGTAGTTCGGTGGCGTGACCTGCCCTCATTCGATCGCAGTGAGCTCATTTCGGAAATTGAACGGATCGCGAAGCATATTCGTAAATCGGATCGCGAAGTAACCCTCGACTGGTACCGAAACGACGATCGGGAAGCCTTCAACTTTGTACAGATTAGTCTTCTTAGCTACCGGATTAATCAGCTTCGCTATGAGATAGAACGCAGAAAGCCCGCTTCCCAACGAATCCCGCTGCAAGAAGGTAGCAAAACTGAAAAGATTATTGTCCTTAGCGCCTTTAATCCGATGATACAGAAAATACTAGCCCGCTTACTTCGCGGGACGGCTCATCCCGTTGTTGCCCTAGTCGACGACCATCACGTAATCGTCGATACCTCTTTCAGAGAGCTTGCCACAGTGATTCGCATGGGAATCAACGACTTTGATGACCCGGTGGATGAAACCAATAACCTAAAGTTCAACACCGATACGTTTCAGCTCTCCGTTCTTGCCGGCCTTGATTCCGGGTTGTGCACTGACGATCATAATTTAAAAAGAATATTCGACTCCGCTCTATCATACCCTTCTCGCACTAGTATTAATGTCGAAATCCCTTTAGAGACTAGTTTCGACGAAGATCAATTTGTCTATTTTTTTAGAGAGGGCGTAGGCGCAGAAAAAGCCGCCCGAAAGGCCCGATTGGATACGGCGGTCTTGCAAAATGCCATCGCCAAAGCACCGAATCAGGAAGTAACTTATAAAGATATTACGATGGGGATCCGAAACGAGTTGACCGGTATTGCCCTTTCGCTAACGGGAAAGGATCCCCACGAGTACACCGAAATTCCCCAAGTCATTGCCCCTTCGCCCACTGAGGGCATTTTCGGATACCGAGTCATCTTCACGCGAAAAGAGGATGGAAAGAAAATTCAGTTCCTCTTTAGCGGCCCCAAGGAGCCGCTCACGAAAGAAAACCTCAATAAGTGGCTCAACGCCGCATAAACACCAAGTACGCTCTTATTGCTGCTCGGGCAGATGGGATTGCCAATTTGCATAGAGTGCGATGGCTCCAGGAAGAACGTCTTCCAAGGTAAGCCCGTCGAAACCCGAAACTTCGATGTTAATGGGTACTGGTCGTCCCAGTGGACCTTGGATTGAGATATCTCGGAGTTCCACTTTTCCGGTATGCGAAAAGGAATAGTTCGCCGAAAGCACCGTACTGATACGTACAAAATGGCGGTCCCTGGTTTTAAAAGAGATTTGAATATTTCGATTGATTCGGCCGGAATGCGAACGGAACGGGGCCAGGCTCATGTTCGCCGAAGACAGAATGGTAGCGATATCCGCATTCGCTTGGGCGACTCCTTCTCTGTCTCCCCTTCGCAACGCCTCAATTCTAGCGTCTTCGATTCTTTCCAAGAGATCTGCCACGGAAAGAGGGGTTTCTCTGGCTAAGCTCGGATGAAGAGAAAACGGCAAACCCAGGTTTACAGTCCGTAGCCGAAGGCTTCTTTGATATTCGTAAACCGCCCCAGCCCAAAGCTGTTCCACGATCGATTGAGCTATCGCTTTAATAGTGCCTTCGCGTCGCTGAGGTTCGAATTCTTTGAGCGATTGGGTAAGAAGGGTAGGAGCGATGAGTAAATAGGCAATGGCGTCTGGACGAGCGCTCGTTTCACCCGCGAATCTCCCTGTTAGAACGGGAAAGGGCATCGTAGCTCGCCAGGCTCTTGCAGGAGAATAGGGAACCTCCACCTCCGCGAAAGCAACAGTCCTAGCGTCCGTCCCCAAGGAACTGACTGGGTCCAACTCATAAACGGTGTAGTGAGTGAGCACGTTCATCCCCAACCCGCTCCAGTCCAATCTTTGCACCCGCGACGCCCGGGCAAAATCGTCTTTCCGTGCTATGGGTGAGAAACCGGGGGACCGACGAAAGCTCGCCCTATCAGCCTCCCTGACTACTCGTTTCGCTTCCTCTCTCTCTCGGAAAAAGGCCTCCGCCGCCGGACGATTGATCTCATTTCCATGAAATAACGATCCTCGTCTCACGGCTTGCTGGCAGAAAGTGATAATAGCTTCAGAGTCAGTGTTTTGTGGCATTCCAAATACCGGACTCCACGATAGAAAGAGAAAAAGGCCTACGTACTTAAGGCTCGACGAACGGCTCTGCATGGAACACCCTCGCTTTTTGAGTGACGGTCTTATAGCAAGGTAGCGGATTCAATACAATACTAGAGCCTTAATGCTGAGCTAACTATTTGGAATGAAAACGGGAAGATCGCCAAAAAAGAGAAAATTCCCCGGTTAGCTTAGGCAGTTTCCGTGCGCCTGGACTCTCGAAAACGACGAATTAAGACCGGTACGATGATCATTAACACGACTATGATGATGGTCGTCCAGGTACCATCCCCCAAAATATTATTCAGCCAAAGGGTAGAACTCATGATCAAGGCGAAATAGAGCATATCGCCTGCAATCGCCATCATCCAACCAGTGATGAATCCATGTCCGGCGGCTTTTGCGGCTGCTCGTCCGGTCATGGGATCCGCACCAAAGGCTATCGTAATAAGGGCCAAGGGTCCCAGTTCGGTTCCATAATGAGCCGTCGTTTTCTTCATCGCCTTACCAAAAGCGTCGCTAAATCTAGCGACTTTGGGAGATCGCTTTCCCACTTTGATAACGAGAAGCATAAGAGGTTCAAAAACACACGCCAATATCACGTCAGAGATAAAATACAGAGCGGTCGTAGTAGGCCAGGCAATGCTTCGGCTTTTCGCAAGTAGCACACCCGCCGGAATGCCGCCTCCGATGGGAATCAGAAAAAGACTCAGCACTCCCCATGCGTTAGAAAACAAATTCGTTGACCCCATCGTTACGGCCATGCCTTTCAATTATTGCCGATTTTTTTCTTGTTCCAAAGGAATTTGGCTAAATCGACTCTCCCCTGCATTAAATCCACTCCCTCTCTTTGCAACAGCCTCATCTGAACAGAGTATTGCAAACTGTCTTCGGGTGCTGGGATTTTACCTTTCGAGTTCACCACTCGTTGCCAAGGAAGTCCATGACTCTTGGAACAAGAATGAAGCAGCCACCCTACGCCTCGCGATCCTTGGGGCTTACCGGCCAGTTTGGCAATCTGCCCATAAGTGGCGACTTTCCCTCTGGGAATTTGTTTGACGAGCTTTATGACGCGTTTAGAGAATTGAGTTCTGGTGTCGATAGCCATGGTTAGGTTCTTAGAGATTTCACCGCGGACCGAAATTTCGTCCGGATCTCCTCGGCGTTTACGTGCCTTTGGTCCTTAACTCGCCATTCTCCACGAACGATGGTTCCCTTTAGCATCGAGGCATCCCCTGAAAACAGAAGTGTCGACAGGCGCCGCTCGTCCTTAATTCCCTCTAAGAGAGCAGACTCCGAGTTCACGATAGCGGCATCGAAGTAATCTCCCGTCTGAAACATTTTCTTTGCCCTTTTGCCAGTAGCCGCCAAGCGCCCACCCCGGAAAGCCCCGTCAAAGAGGAATTGGCCGCTATCCGTCCCAGGCACGGCGCATAACGGGTTTCGCCTTTTTAGTCTAAGTCTCGTGCCATAATCCAGCCACCGCAACTCCTCAAGCGGACTTAGTCCAATGTGACTGTCAGTTCCGATACTCCAAGTCCCTCCCCTGCGAACCAGTTCTTCAAATTCGAAATACCCGTCGCCCAAATTTCCTTCAGTACTTGGGCAGAGGATCACGTTAGCGCCGGACTTTGCGATTTTCTTAATTTCGTTCGAAGTGGCGTGAGTACAATGGACGAGCTGAAACCCCTCGTCTATTTCAACATGATCGAATAGCCAATCGATGGGACTGCTCTTAAGCACCTTTTTTGCGGAAGCAACCTCTTTTTCCTGTTCCGCGATATGTAGATGTTTGGGTCGAGTCGTTTTCATTCCCAGAATCTCTAGAGTCTCTTGTGGATTGGCCGCTCGTAAGGAATGGACTCCGATTCCCATAAACTCTTGTTCACGCGAATAAGAGTCTAAAAGCGTTGAGTACTCCTCTACCGATTCCAAAATGAATCGACTCTGCTTCGGAGACGGCGGTTTTCTAAAATCCCCCCAACGATAAAACACCGGGACCAACGTTAGTTGAATTCCCGCCTCTGTGGCGGCTGCGGCTAGCCTGTCCCCCATTTCAGAGGGGTTAGCGTAGAACTTTCCCTTGGGATCTTTGTGCAAGTAGTGAAATTCGGTCACCCAGGTAAATCCCTGACGCACCATTTCGGCGAAAGCCTGTGCAGCAATAGCTTGTAGCTCTTCGGGAGAGATAGCCAGAGCGATGTCATACATTAACTCGCGCCAACTCCAAAAATCATCCGACTTTGCCCCCTTGGGGAGATGCTCGGTCAGCCCCGACATCGCATATTGAAACGCGTGAGAATGGGCGTTAATGAAGCCGGGAATTGCCCACCCTTGTATCTTTTCTACTTCAGGCTTTCCTGCTTCGGGCGAAACCTCAGTAGAAACTTTTAGAATTTTTCCAGAGTCGTCGAGTGCAACAACACCCGGACTAAGCCATTTACGACCGCCCTGAAAGATCGCATCGAACTGAAATGTCTTCATGATAAATTTTCCATCTGGTTCGCTAGCGCGGTCAGTGTAGCTTTTAAGACTTTTCTGATGCGTTCTGCTTTTTCGGGAAGGTATTTCGTTTTGTCTTCGTCCATGTATACGGTTTGTGACATTTCTAGTTGCAACGCATGGATCCCGTTTTCGGGTCTGCCAAAAAAACGGGTAAGATGACCGCCTTTAAAAGGATGGTTATGGCCTATCGAAAATGTGCTGCTTTTAAGATTGATAAGCGCGGTATCAATTAACTTAGGCGCCGCTGTTTTTCCGTTTTGGTCTCCTAACATCAGATCAGCAAACGCTTCCGTTTGTATGCAGGAGACTTGGTGACGAATCGAGTGTGCATCATAGAAAAGGACCTGACGATGGCGGGAAAGAAGATCCCTTAGCAGCTCCTCTATCTTAGTGTAATACGGCCAGTAATAACGCCGGAGCCTATCTTCCACTTCCTCTTTGGTCGGAACGGTGTGGAGGTAAATGGCCTCTCCCGAAAAGGTGGTAATCGGAACTAAGGCCGTTTCGGCTCGTCCATCATTATAGAGATTAGCCCCTTTGGGATCGCGATTGAGATCGATGACGTAGCGACTGTAATTGGCGCATATCATCGTAATTCCCATATCGGGCGCAAAGTCGTAAAGCCGGTTCACAAACCAATCGGTATCCGGAGGATGAGTCATCCACTGGGGCATGAGACCTTTTCCCGTCTCCGCGGGAAAACCAACTCCACTGTGAGGAGAGCTAATTAAGATAGGAACCGATTTCGCTCGAGGAGGCAAAACCGTAAAGAGCGCTAGTGACATACCCTGGAATTTATACCTGGGGATTGGATCAACGTAAATAACGGCTTTCTTTCATCGCCTTCTTTCTTGCTTTGTATTCCGGAGGGATCCGTTTTGGGGCACCTCTTTTGCAGCACCATTGCGCAGGATGAAGGTGTTTTTTCCTTTACTCGTATTCTTGCTGTGCGTTGTCGGGGCTCGCGCATGGGGCTGCGCCGCTTTGGCCGATTTGGCTCCAGATGGTAACCCTCGGTTCCGACTCAATATCGTAGAAGATTACAAGCGTCTAACGACCAGTCAGCTTCTTAAGCAAGGGGTCAATATCGATCCTAACCTGAATTTCGATGAAACGATGTATCGCTATTTTAACCTCGAGCGCAGAAAGCTCCCGCAAAAGAAATGGAAAGTCGCTATTTCATATTCTCTGGCGAAGCGATTACAAGACAATAACCTTCCCATGAGTATCCACGGTGGAATTGATTCGATTATTGATAAAGCGAAGAAAGGAAAGGATCTCACCCCCTATCTTAGCCGCCAGATTGGAAATCTCGATTACGAAGACGGGCTGCTTAACGACTGGGGAATCTACCATTTACACTTAGGGACTCAATTCGATAACCAAACGCAAACGATCAGTAGAACTAACGAACTGCTCTTCGCCTATCAAAAAGGAGATACCCTTTATCTGATAGACGTACTTCCCCACCAAGGAAGTTTCCAGACTCTTGAGCTACTTCAGATCATCTCTAAAAGTTGGCCCGACGCGCTTAAAGACTACAAATTGGCAGGCAATAAGTTTACCATGGACAACCCTTCAGACGATCAAATCCGTCAAATGAGGAAATCGGGATTTTCCTACGGATTCATGTTGGGGGGAGATGCGTACGTTTCACCCGGCGGCGGATACGCCATGAGTGGACATTCCATCGAATCGACGAGAAAAACAGATCGACTCTTCGTCCACCTCAAACGAGTGGAAGCTCAACTTCGCGAAAGAGAAGACGAGTTGCGAACGTTTATCCAAAGAAGGGGTACTCCCGCTCCCGAAACCCTCGATCTGGAGCTCCTTTGGATGTATGGAAATAAGGTAATGCTTCTGGAAAAGAATTCCAAAACTGAAATCCCCGTCACCCTTCGGGAATAGCGCCACGGTAACTAATTCGGCCGAACTGGTTTTACTGCGTTTCTTAGCTTCTCTAAAATTTCCGGAGTAAAAAGGTAGCGAAAAGAAGTTCCTTCATTGAGGACAATCGCAACTTCAGGGGCTATCACTTTGAGAAACAGGTGGGCGGGAAGCGTGAGGTAATCAAAGGTGCGGTCTTGGGCAAAAGTCTTCAGTTTCTGGAGCCTGTCAAAGACGGGAACCGCCCGGGCCTCTTCGTGTCGCAGATAGAGGGGGAAAAAACGATCCGAGGTCTTTAACTTTTCCCATTCGCCGGGTCTTTTATCCGCGCGCAAGGCCGGAACAAAGATATCAGCATTTAAGAAAGTGTCATAAAAAAGGTTGGCATAAGCGGGGTTCGCCTGAGCAGCCTTCAGAGCCTCATCGACTTGCGTCGTTTCCATTTGCGAATCATCACTCATCTGGAGTTCATAACTCGGGAGCCAAGGAAAAAACAGGACAAAAGTCAGGACAGAAGCGATGGAAATGTTGAACTACGCTCGTTAGGCCGCGTGGGAACTCGCACAGTAGCGTAGTTTTCCGTAGGAATATCTGGCTTTCCCGTGGCTCTCTCTTC
Organism: uncultured delta proteobacterium; assembly: GCA_963778115.1. Taxonomy (GTDB): domain Bacteria; phylum Bdellovibrionota; class FAC87; order UBA2466; family UBA2466; genus JBBQIT01. Next base: position 2,884,591 of record CAVZSV010000004.1, on the reverse strand, counting down.
ATTGACAGAGGAGAGAATCTCTAAAAATCTCAAAGCGGAATCTCGGTTTGTGAATCCATCTAGAACATATCGGCGAGGGTGGAATTGGGGCAGGCGCTGCACCATATTCTCGAAGGCGGATTCAATCTCTTTTTCTGAAGAGAATTTGAGACCTGTGTCGGAATCTAGATAGGGACAGCTGGAGGCACCCGCGTACGGTTTCCCCAGAAAACTCATCACTCCCGGATCAAAATGTAGTGTGGGAACCCCGCAACTCCAGGCCTCGAAAGTAGCCATTCCTTGGGTCTCGGTTCTATGAAGAAAAACGGCAAAGAGGCTCTTACTCAATTCCTTCCGATACTCTTCGGTCGTATAAGTTCCATACTCAATCACCTTAAAAGGCTTTCCGATGGAAGTGATCAAGTCTTTCGTTTTTTGTAATAGAGCCCGATCGATCTGCTTATCAAAAATTAAAATCTGTGATCGCGTTTCTCTCTCCAAGGCCTTCCACCATTCGGTATCGACACCCGCAAACCAAACGGAAGTCTTAGGCGAAAGTTTTCCCGCTTCCTTTAAGAACAGGTCACGATGCCACGAACTAAGAAAAAGCAGCCTGTCTATTTGGGGGTCCAGTAGAATCTCTTCACACTCCCAAGGCATCGTGGCAACGAACGGACCAGCAATAATGTGATCTATTTGCCCCTTTTTCTTTTTCTCAAGAGCCCAACGTAGGCATTTTTCATTCTTCAAAGCCACGACGGTTCTGGCTTTCGGAAATTCAGAGAAATCATTTCTTAAAAAAGGAGTTCCTAATTCAGTAAGCGCCCCTACCAGAGCTTCCGGAATACGGACGGATCCGAATCGACGAAAAATAGCACGCACTTCACGCCATTCTCCGTGAAACACTCCCTCTTTGGCCACGACTTTGGCGATGGTCAGTAATCGACTCGTGAGAGGGGTAGGAAAAAGGTCCAGTAACAAAAACGGTGTTAAAGGACTATTCAAAGACATCTTTATTACTCCTTACTCGTCAATAGGGCGAGGTTTGCGTGATTATATATCGAAATTGTTTGTTGAGGAGGGAGAAAGTAGAATTGCTTTGGCTCGTAATGCTTCGCGTTTAGGCGCCGCAAACCTTTAAGACTTAGGAGAAAACGGGCCAGTCGGCCAGTCCCCACTTAGGGGCGAAAAGCGACTGGCCGTTTTCTCGAATTAGTTAACTTTGCAAGAGAGGCGACGGATCGCGTCTTTGCTACCCTCTACGACCGGATAGGAGTTAATATCGAATTCGTTTTTCTTCGCGAGAAGCTCAAGAGCGTTTTCCGGAAGAAAGATCCGATAGCTCCAACTGCCTCTTTCGCAGTCGTCATATCTATCGTCCAGCACATAGTTCTTTTTTGCCTTACTAATGTGCACGAAAAGGCCGCCACATTCGGCTCCGTCTTTCTCGTCATCCGTATCAAGAGTTCCGCTGATAGAGCCCTTATAATGGGCCACCATGCGGATCAGGCCCTTTGAATCCACGCTTAAAGTCACTTGGTCGGAGTCTCCCGTGCATACCGCCTCTTTCTTTCCAAGAGCGGTCGCCAACTTTTTCTCTAAAAGAGCTCCGGAACTGGATCCCGATCCGAAGACTTCAGTGGAAAGTCCCCCCGTTATCGCCGCCACCGCGACTAACATCAAAATATGGTTAATTTTCATACGACGAACTCCCTTCCATGCCACTTTAAAGATGGCTGATTAGCATCTGCTACTGGCTGCACCATAGCTGGACAATGGCTCCCTGTCTAGTTAAGCGGGGAATCCGCGGAGGGAAATGAAAAAGGGGCGGACTCCCAATGGGAAACCGCCCCTTTTCAATATGACTATGACCAATTACTTAGCAGAAGCGGCTTCTTGCTCGGCTTTGCTGCAGGAAGCTTGGTGCTCTTTCCACAAGCCGCTGTTCAACTTCTGAGCTGAGTAGAGGCCTTCGATAGCTTTGGAAACCGCAGTCTGGTAGATGCGATTGGAAATGGAGGGAATTTCGCCCTTCATGACTTTCGCCCAATCATATTGGGTTTCCGACTGGCTCGCTTCGGAAAGCGACTTCGAATCCATGGTGATAAGGTTGTCGTACTTCGCATGAGGAACCATCTTACCGTCCTTATCAAGGACTTCGATTCCGAAAGTGATTGAGTGCCCGCGACGATTGGGGAGCTCCTTACTTCCATCGATATTGACGATAAGTTTCAAACTGCCGCCCGGAGCGGGAGCCAGTCTGAGAAGCTCGTCTACCAACTCATCACCCGACATCGTTCCATCAGAGCAGGCACTGTCTCTTACGTACTTAATGACGTTGCTGTGAGCGTAACGATCGGAGATTTCATGACCATCTTTCGAGTAGTCACCAAGAATATTTTGGATCTGTTCGATAGAATCCGCATCGGATCCTCGTCGCGTATCTCTCAAACGATCGGTTAAGTGCTTTTTGATGTCCTCGGGAGAGGTTGCCGTCACCACTTGTTTATAGACGTTCGTGTAACGGAACTCGACGATGGGCAACTTAATCGCAGCCGCTGGACGGGCTTCAGGAGCAGCCGGGGTTGTGGCTTCAGGCGCCGCAGTCGTTGCGGGCGCACCGCCGTGATCTCCCTTAGCGGGAGCAGCAGCAGGCGGAGGCTCAGTAGCTACCACAGGGGCCGGATCCACCACCGGAGAGGTAGTGGGCGGAGGTGCTGGGGTTTCCTCTTTGGTTACCGCAGGAGCCGGGTCGACCGCCGGAGCTACCGCTGGCGCTTCATCTGACGCGACCACGGGGGGAGCCGAGGGTTCACCTTCGGGCTCCTGACAAAATCCAACAGAACTAATGCTGATCGCGATTAAAGACGCGACCAAATACTTTTTAGACATTTAAAATCTCCTTCATAATTGGCGAATCCCCACACGGAGACTGGCTCGACTCGCACGCCAGAAATGCAAAGCAAGAGCCATCACAATTAAAGCCCTTCGTGAGTAAAGATCTCCCTAAGACAAATAGGAATCGCCACAAAGTGAGCAAAGATTGCTAACTACCGTCCGATGGTTTGACAGGATCCGTCGGTATTCACGGAAAGCAAAAGAGAAGAAAAATAGGGTGAGCTAAGAATACAAGGAAAGTCCCAAACAGCGCTTATCCTTTTCGCTACTTAACGATAGCGAGCGAAAAGCCGAGTCTTCAGGCGCCGACTACTTTCGATAGGGTTCAAGATAATCGAAAACTCCGACGATCGTTTCAGGAGACAGGCGGTACTTCGTACCGATCCCCTCGTAAAAGCCATACTTTTCGATCATCTTGGGCATCAGGTCCGCCGTAGAGAGTTCTTTGCCCGTGGTGACGTTCTTGATATAGACCACCGAGCCTCCGACATCCCCGTCACCGAAAGGGGAGTATTGCGACCCATGCGTGTTGTTCACTTTCACTTTATAGGTCTCGGGACTCAGAGAGTTTTCCGGATAGACATAAGTCACGAATCCTTCGCCGTCTTTCTCTGTGCCCTTTTCGAAAATAGCTATCGCATCCATGAGCGGCTTCGCCATCTGCTGATGGGTGGTTCGATATCTTTCCCTAACCGTCTTATTATCGGTTTCTAGTAAGCCGAGTAGATGCTCGCGCTCACCTAGAAAACCTTCATCCGATCGATCATAGCCGTCATCTAAAGGTGGTTTGTGTTTTCCTTGAGAATCAAGACCAGGTCTCATTCGTGCTTCCAACGCCTCGATGCTAAGTCCGTTTATCTGGGTAAGGCGACGAATATCATCGGCGGAGTTTACTCCTCGAATGGTAAATGCTTTGGTTTCACGCGCGGAGACTGCTTCGTCTGCCACGGGTAAGAGCGGGACTTGGGGCCCGGGGGGAGGGCCAGCATGAAGGGGAGGCGAGACGCTCGGTGCCCCTGCGTTTCTGAGGGAAAAGTCCTCAGCACTTACTAGCGCTGTCTTTAGCAAGAAAAAAACAAGCGCACGGAAAACGAGTCGCTTAAATCCCATATTCTGATCCTTCGCATCTTCAGTGGGTTGAGTTAAAGTTAGCGAGTGGGTCCCGCTAGGGTGGTCAGCAAAAATTACTCAGCATTAGCTAGGTTTTAGATCCTCATGAACAGCTCCTTTAAAAGTATCGCACGATCCCTAAAACATAGGAACTATCGCCTGTTCTTTTGTGGGCAGGGGATTTCCCTTATCGGGACGTGGTTGACTCGCGTGGCCACAAGCTGGTTGGTCTACCGTTTGAGCCATTCAGCACTCGTTCTGGGATGGGTAAGCTTTGCGGGACAGCTCCCCACCTTCTTATTAGCCCCCGCCGCTGGTGTTCTAGTCGATCGCTGGAACAAGCATAGGATCTTAGTGATCACCCAAATTTGCGCCGCTCTGCAGTCGGCGGCCTTGGCCTATCTCACTCTTTCCGGTCGGATAACGATTGCGCACATCCTGGTGCTCAGTATCTTTCAGGGGCTAATCAATGCTTTCGATATGCCCGTCCGCCAGTCTTTCGTCGTACAGATGATAGAGGATCGTAAAGATCTCCCTAATGCCATCGCGCTTAATTCCTCGATAGTAAATCTTGCTCGACTCGTCGGTCCCTCTTTTGCGGGAGTTCTAATCGCTACCACTGGAGAAGGCGGCTGCTTTACCATCGACGCCATTAGTTATCTAGCCGTGATTTTCACGCTTCTGCTAATGAAGGTGAAGCATATGAACAAAGCAGTGGCTGCCCATAAGGACCTGCTCCACGAATTCCAGGAAGGGTTTCGCTATGCTAAGGGAAGTCCCTCGATCCGACACGTCCTAGGATTACTCGCGCTGATAAGTCTGATGGGGATGCCTTATATGGTTCTTTTGCCTGTGATCGTAAGCGAACAGCTTTCGGGCGGAGCCCATATTTTAGGTTTTCTGACGGCAGCTTCCGGTCTGGGAGCCTTGATCGGAGCTCTGTTTCTCGCCTCTAGAAAATCCGTTTTGGGTTTGGGAAAAATCATACCCTTTTCCGCCATGCTCTTTGGGGTCTCTGTGGGCCTTTTTGGAGCCTCACATTATCTTTGGGCGTCTCTACCTTTGATGCTATTTGCCGGAATGGGAATGATGGTGAATATGGCCGCCAGCAATACTCTTTTGCAGACGATTGCCGAAGAGGACAAGCGAGGAAGGCTTATGAGCCTTTATGTCATGGCCTTCGTCGGTATGGCCCCTTTTGGAAGTCTGTTAGGGGGAGTTTCCGCCCATTGGATTGGCACCGCTCCCACCTTGGAGTTGGGCGGTCTGCTTTGCGTTCTAGGAGGGCTTATCTTCCTCCGTCGACTACCTCTAATGAGGGATGAGATAAGACCTATCTACAAACGAATGGGAATCATTGCCGAAGAGGAGCTGAGCCTCCAAGTGACAGGCTCGCTGCAACTACCGAATGAACACTGAAAAACTCGCCCAAGAATGAAACGATATTTTTTCTTTCTAGTCTTGCTGATCGCGCTAATAGGAATTTTCCATGGAAAACGCCAGCAACCACTGCTTCCATTGAATTTCTCAACCGTAGCCGCTCTAACAGAAAAATCTAAGAGGACTAGGCCAATCGCCCATACGAATACTCAAGCCTCGTCCTCTAAGAATAATAACTTTCCGCTCTCTCCCGAAAATGCTTTCTCGAGGGAACCACTGACCGAGAAAGAAACGGGTGAAAGAGACACCGCTTGCGCCTCGGATTCTAACGATGACAACCGACTCACGATGTACGAACTCTTTAAGAAACAATTTGATCCCAGCCACCAAAGCGATGTCGTAGGAAAGGTGTCTCTCTCTTACGGCAGTTATGAGGCAAAATTTAACGTTGAATTCCATATCCCCAAGGCGTCCGACGAAAGCACTCAAGTCCCTCTCTTGCTAAACGGTGGAATAGCAATGGCGTCGCTGGACAGTTTCTCGCCCAATGAAAATTCCTTGGGAGTCAGTTTTGCGGGTCTTCCCATTAGACCACTGCTTTCTTTGAATCCTAACAGCGCTGCAGATCAAATTCCCGATCTCAATGACATCACCCTCATCTACTTTTCGATTGCCCCCAATCAGAAGAAAGACACTTCTCCGGTATTCGCCCACTTCAACTACGACACCAAGGAGAAGGGAAAGCCCCTGACTAGGGTGGGCAAACTTGAATATTCGATCGTTAACAACTAGTCCGAATAGAAATAGAGCTTTCCGTCGGCACTCACCGCCTTGGGAGGAAAGAGCGAAAGAAACATTCGTGTTCTTTGAAAACGGGGGGTATTCGCCAGATACCAGCTCGTATCGAAGAGAATCCGGCGAGGGGCCGTGAAGTCTCCCCGTACATACCGTTCCACTAGATCTACGTCCTCTGGGGCAACTAATTCGCTGGCGCTTTGAATGGGAAGCACGGGAATCGAGTGGAGATCGGAATAAAACAGGCAAGACTTGTCCGAAAGGATGAGGATAGGCTTTCCCTGAACTCCCAGAGAACTCACAAATTCTCTTTGACTCTTTAGCATCGCCATCCCTCTTTCCTGGACCGAAGACTTAGGTATTGAGAGAAAGAGACCTGAAATGGCATTCACCCACAAATAGCCAAATAGGCCAATGGCGGGAACGGTAATCCATCGCACCGGCTTTGCCCCATCCAGAAACCTATCCACAAAAATTCCCAGAAGAAGGAGTGCCGGCCAACATACCGCCAACAAACAATTAAAATGGCTTCTCATGATGAAATAAGAAAAGACCCCGCAACCATATAGGGTGAGAAAAAGCGTTACTCTTAGAATAGGTTTCGCTTTTTCCTTCCTGTCATTGATTGCCCAAAAACAATAACAAAAAGAGACGAGGTAAACTAAAGGAACTATGATCCAACTATCGAACGGAATTAAAGGGAGCGCATTAAATCCATTTGAAAAGTAGAGGTCTTGAGAACGAAAGGCTTCGGAAAGGATGGGAAGTCGCCCCCGCGCTACTAAGTAATAAAAGACTACTCCTAAAAGGACCAACCCTTGAAGCAGCAAAGCTTCAAAGCAAGGACGAGCGATCTTTCGATGGAGGGGGCTTTTGTCCGAAGCATCCAGATATCCATCGAGGCTCAAAGCTAATAGCCAAGAGAGCATCGCAGGAATTCCGGTATCCAAGTTCCACACGGGTGCTAGAACCCCCAGTACCATGGTAAGAAAATACGTGGAACTCCTTCTACGAATAAAATACCGAGTAGCCCCCAGAAAGATTAGGGAGGGAAAGAGCAAGCGGATCGGCAGATTGGCCCAGTAAGTCTCCTGATGCACAAAATAATAGTTATACGGAATGATAGCCAACACCAGATACTGCAATGACCGGTTCTTGAACAGATCTTGAGTTGCAAGAAAAATGGCTCCCGCGGCAATGAGAATCAGGCAGGAGACCATTACCACTACAGTGCTTATCGACGGGGAAAACAGGCGTAATGGAATAAAGAACAGAGCATAATTCCCGTACTGCGCCTGATAATCGAAAAAAGGAAGAGATCCCTGCAACGCCTGAACGATCGAATAATAGGTCGCATTGAAATCGATCTGAAAGCCCGGATCTGAAATCTTTCCCGGAACTCTTAGAAACCCGTAGGTATGATTAAGAAAGAGGACCGCCATCTCAGCGATGAGGGCAAAGGCTAAAAGGCCGCGCGTAACTTTTTTAAAGACCGCTCTCGTTTTTTGGGTACCAGAAATTACAATTCCTATCACTACGAAAAGACCAGTCAAGGCCACCAACCCCCAGCCGCTGAATTTCAAAAACTCTTTTTGGTACTTGGTAAAATAGACCAGTGCTGCGGAGTTAAGCGTAATCGCACCCCAGACAATTCTATTTCGGGCACCAGCGCTGAAAGACGGTACTACGCGTTTAGTTATCTCATTCGCCAGTAAGCAAAGAGGGAGGACGAGAACCAGACTCAATAGATACAGGTTTCTCGCCTGAAGATAGGGATCGTTTTTGTACCAAAACGCCGCTATTTTCATTAGCCCAATCAGCGTCGTTCCGGAGAGGAAAGCAGAAAGAGCTATCGAAACAAGTCTAAGTTCGCCCGGCTCTGCATGCGAAGCCGTAGCCTTAGGAGATGATTTCGGAAGGGCCATTGAAGTGATTAACTACCCATTCACTTTTTCGGTCGAAAAGTGAATGGGTAGCTTTTCGGATTTAGTGTTCGGCTTGGGTGTGCGCTTCTACGAACCATAGATACTTGTCGGCACCCCTAGATATCTCCGTAAAAATATCGGCAGTGTCGGCATCTCCCAGTTCATTGGCTTGTTCGATGGTCTTGCGAGCAAGCTCGCCAAAAGTAGCAAGGGCTACCGAAAGGGCCCCCACATGGTCGGTTCCCTTAGAGATCGTAAGCGGATATTCCAACAAACTGGTCCGCTTCGCGGCAGCTCTAATCGTTCCTTCAGCGATTCCCCCAAATTGAATAATCCGTTCGGCGATAAGGTCCACGTACTCTTCGGAATCTTCGGCGATCTTATCGAAAAGTTCGTGAAGCGCTATAAAGCTAGGCCCCTTTACATTCCAATGGGCCTGCTTGGTTTGACTCTGCAGGTCGATAGCATCGGCTAATCGCTCCTGCAAAACCGAAATCATTTGAGTGCGAACTTTTTCGGGAACCGTATTCTTTGTCTTATACATACCTTCATCTCCTGCTAAAAATGTGAGCTTCAATCACCAAGGCAACTACCACGATTTGAAGCCGATAGCTAGTCTCTGCCGCGTTATGGGGTGGCCAAAGAGGTCAATGCAACTCTGCCCGGGCGATGTTTAGCCACGCCCGGACAGAGCTTAGGTCTATCCCTTTTTATCGAATGACTTCTCTCCATCTTCTCTTTAACCCTTCGAAACCCTCTTTCGTTTCCTTTCCCACTTTTTGTCCGGCGGCTTCGATTTGCTGACTAGTCGTATTTGCCTGCTCCCTCACCGATTTCGCCCACTCTGCGGCGGCCTTCTTGCTCCGTTCGACATCCGCCATCATGACTGTTCTATCAGCGGTATCTTTGGCAATCTGGTGGTCCACCTGTCCGACGGTAGCATCTAGTTTCATCAGCTCTTCCGTCAACGCCGTCAGATCATTCGTTTTGATGGTGTTCTCTTTATTGTCGATGCCGCAGTAACCCGACAGGCTATCGACTTGAGTAATCATCTGACTCAGGGGCGCTTTGTACTCATCCACGTCTCCATACTCGCGGCTCAAATCAGTAACCACCTGCTGCAACTGGGCAATTCGGTAACAAGATTGTAGTTCTCGATTCTGTTTGATCGCACTAGCAAGCTCGGCCCGTGAACCTTTGATAGCCGCTGTAGAAGGAATGTTGTTTTTGAAGAGTCGGATATCTCTAGGGCTACCCGCATAATCTGCGAAAACGACTGAAGACATTAGCGTGAAAACGATTAAAACAAAACGCATAAGGTACCTCCAAATAATTTTATAAGATGACTGTGCACGCTGAGTGCCAAGTTCCCAAGTGAGGGTAGGCACTTGCTATCTGGGTCCCCCCTCTTAATAGTCTTGTTATGCTGCGTTTTTCTTCAAAATGTGACTCTGTCCAAGAAGGAAGATTTTAATTTCTGAAGAGGGCAAAGTTAATCGTGGAAGAGATTTCACGCCATACCATCCGTGACTAAACCCATGGATTACCTACCGCCTCGGCAGCACAACGTGAGGACAGGAAAGTTTACCATTTAGGCGAAGTCATTCGGCTCCGTTCCCCCCCACCAACGGAGAACGGGCTACCGGACCGGCAACCGCGAGAAACGATGCGCGTAAAAAGGACACCAAAGCCTCCGCCAACGGGAATTGCCGCATCGCTACTTCCATCTAATGGTAGACAGAGAATTAGGGTAATTCGGCGCTCTAGCCAACGCTTCGCGTTATCATCCTGCTTCATCGACATTGATCGCAGGCGCACTCCCCTTTAAAATAACCAATACACGTCTTTAAACCTAAACCCATTTCCCAAAAAACATATACGGGGGTCAAATTGAAATCGAACCTTGAGATCGCAAAGAAGGCATTCGTCTGCTCGGTAGCGGTATTTCTGGCTGTCTCCGCCAGCACGATATTTTCTAATTCATCGCTAGCCCAGGACAGTAAAGTCGCCGCCGCGACTACCGTAGATCCCGTGGAAGCCCGGATCAAGGAGCTTCACGACAAATTAAAAATCACTTCCGATCAGGAAACCCTTTGGTCCTCAGTAACGAAAGAAATGCGCGACCATGCTAAAGTGGCTCAATCGTTGATCGATACGAGAAACTCCACGGCCGCGCAAATGACGGCCATTGATGATTTAAAATCGTACGCTAACATCGCGCAGTTGCATGCCGATGGAATGAAAGAGTTCCTTGGCGTCTTCACCCCGCTTTACACTGCCATGTCGGACGCGCAGAAGAAAAATGCGGATAGCGTATTCCGCGATCATAAAGAGACGCACCGAAAAAATCATCAAACGGCGCTTAAGGGATAATTAAGAGACTAACTGTGAGGACTAAAACTATGTTCCGAAATAGCATTGGAATACTACTAGGAGTCTTTGTTCTTTCCTCCCTTGCCTTCGCTACGCGTACGGCAGTAGCCGACGGATATGGACGGGAAGGCGGCCGTAGAGGGGAAGATTGTAGGGTCGAAGAGATGAGAAGACACGAAGAGGAACGAAGATTGGCCGAGGAAAGGCGAATCGCTGAAGAGCGCAGGCTGCATCCGGTGCCCGTATATGTTCCAGCTCCCGTTGTCGTGGCTCCGCCTCCTCCTTCTCCCGGAATCAGTCTCGTTATCCCGATTTCATTTCACTAAGGCTTGTGAAAGTAATGATTGCCCGCCAGCGTTGCTAACCTGGCGGGCATTTTTTTACTTACTGTCGAAACAGCTGCCGCAACAGAGAAGGACGAGGCGGAGGGGTCCAGTTCATAAAATCGACTGCCGACATTTCAAAGGTTTTAATGGGTTCCGGATAATCCAATCGAAACTCCCCAGTTCTCCATAGACAGGTTACCCGTAAGTTCTCAATAGACATCGAAACACGCATTTCCCGTATTACCTGTTTCAGCGAAAGCTCGTCTCCTCGGTAACATCCAGCATCGTTGGTCACCACTGCCAAATGTCCCCTTCCGCCGGCGATGATCATAATTCCTGCCCCTGCGATCGGTTGATTGGCAAAGAAAGTGGCATGATGAAAGGGATCGGTTTTGGACGTTCGTTCGGAGCGCGCAAAAAAGCCGCCGTTCGGACCTAACACGAACATATAAACGCCATCGGGCATGACGTCACCCTGATAGGTTGCCGAGCCATCCGGGGAAAACGTCACTCGATAGAGCTCTCTTTCAGCGTCACTGCTTAGGAAGCTCACCCCTATGTGCGCTATTTCGGCGGCGGAGAAATAGGGAGGTAAAAGAGTAAGGTCGGGACGAGCGGATGCAATGGCCAACCCCAAACGATTTCCCCAAGGGAGAATAGAGAGCGCGCACCCCATTGCCGATGAACAGGCCATGAGGCAAAGCCAAAGCAGAAGTAGTCTCATGAGGATTCTCTGATAGCATAGTTGCTATAAGGGGATCACTTTAAATTTAAGATGCTCATCCTGCTGCAATGAGATTGCGGAGCCTGCTGCGAGGCGAAGCCGCGGCAATCCCTCCTACTTCGCATTCTGCTTTAGAAATTGATAGATCGCAGGCCATTCGCCTGCCTTAATCGAGAAGTTTTGTCCCTGGGCACTCTCCGGAGGCGGCATTAATCCTTGCGAAAGTCTTTCATAAGCACCATTGACCCAATCCTGTGCCAGCGCATGGGTATCGGGGTCGTTCAGGTAGGCTTGCCATGCCGAAAGTTTTGCCGGATCGAAGGGAAAGGCTCGCGCAACTCCTTGGGGGCCGCTGCGGTGACAGACAATACAAGAGTGGCCCGATACTTCAGCCTCGCTAATCGGTAGTGGTGTCGACTTTCTGGGTTTCGGCTGTTCCGGAATCTTGGGATCACCGGAATCTCCCGTGATATCAGACACCGAAACACCGATGCTGCTTGCAATGGCATCCAGCATCGCACTTCGAGTGGGGAACTCGGCCTTCGCCCACAGTCTTTCCCACATGGGGGATCGAAAGACAAATTCCAGTTGGTATTTCTTTGCCCGCAGCTGTTTCCTGACCCCGGTACCATCCTTTTTGGTGAAGTCGGTGAGCAACCACAATGCGGTATCGGCTCCCCCGTTATGATTCGGCTTGAGTTTGATGAACGTCTTTCCCGAGGAAGGGAGCTTTTCCACCGGAAAAGCCTTAACCTGATTCTTTTGCACGTACTTGCCCAACTTTACTAAAGCGCTCACCGGATCTAGCTGGACATCCTCGTCGGAAATGGCAGCCTTTTGCAAAAGGTCGGGATTATCAAAAAGGGGTTGAAAATTTTCTAATACCGGTGAGTTCTCAGCCGGCAGCCCTTTGAGTTCCGAGTGGTTCTTCACCCAAGTCTCTAAATATTCATTCCAGGAAAAGAGCTGGTTGATATATTCCGGATACACAATTCCCGATAATGCGCCTTCAGTAAGGCCTCTAACGAACCCTATCTTCGAGTAATCCGCCAAAGCGTTGAGAATCTGGTGGGTATAGGCCAGATAATGTCCTCGTCGTGTATTGGCGTCGAGATCGAACGAACCACGGAGCTGAAACACCGGAGTGCCGTGATAAAGAATGGCACCTAATTGAATAGCAGGCTCAGGCGCCAAATTGCCGAAGGCGGGATCGTACGCCAAAGACTTCAACTCCAATAGGGGCTCATAGCGTTGGTAATGGGCTGGGTCTCTTTCGATCAATGTTTGAAGCAGCGCAAAGCTAATGAAGGTCCCGATGGGAGCATTGGCTCCATTAACATTGAGCCAGGGGCGATCGGAAAAAAGTGGGCCGCGATTGCGATGGCAGGCCATGCATTCGTTGACGTTTGCCGCCTCTATGGACACGTTAGGTTTTCCAAAGTTTATTACCCGCCCGAAATCGAACTCCCTATGGGCATTGTTCCAGGAGAGAAACTCCATATCCGTCGAGCCATCAAGACGAGCGATAGGAGCATAGTAAAATTTAGGAGAGTTCGAGATAACCAATCTCGGTTCATAGAGACTTGTAAAAAGAGGGCTATCGGAAAAAGGGATAATCGTTTCGGTAAGCTTTCCCGTCGCATCTACGAGGCTGTGCATCTCTTCCAAAGTGGCGGGCAAAGAGCCCCCATTGGCGCCTATCACCTTCAGCAATTCACTGCCCTGAAGCGATGGTGGGTAAGAGATCGCATTGGCTAGCGCACCGATCCCACCCCAGAAAAGAATGATAGCAAGGAGAGTTCCCCGCTTTATTTGCCGAATTTTCACTTCCCCCCCAAACCCCAGCTATCGAAAACTAGTTCCCCTCCGGACCAATCTCATCAGAAAGCTTCTCAATGTTGTATAGATTGACGGTTTCTCCCGGACGAATTTGAAACTCTTTCGTTCGAATAATTCTCCGACCCGTTTTATTTCGAAAATCGAACTTCACTTTAGCAACGAACGGTCTGCCGTCGCTCAGAGGAGGAGTCGAGAAGTCCCTAACCTCACCTTCCTCTAGCGTCTGTTTTCCATTGATATAAATGATGGTGTCTAGCGTAACGATGACTCTTAGATGTCCCACGTTATCGGCCGGCAGCGGCGAAGCGTTGTAAACATTAAGCACCGTTCTGGAACCCGCACTGTAAGTGATGGTGCTCTTCCAGCTACTGTAGCGGCCGTCCGCGGCCGGCGTTTCCACCCGGATCACCGTGCGGCGCTGCTTATCGTCCATGATGGGATAGGTATTGATACCTAAAGCCCCATTGGAAATATAAGGGGAGAGCCTTTCGGTATATTCCGTATCCATGAGAAAAATTCGAGCCCCTAACGGCAAGCCGTAAAGCTGGAAGACAGCTTGTCTATCCGATTGGCCTAATTGGCCGGGTTGGTCAGCCCCTGGGGAACCGAGGGGTGGAGAAGTTTCCGCACTGAGCGAATTGACTCCTAGACACAACACCGTTAGCGCAAAAAACAAAACTCTCGCCATAGTCCCTCCCCAGTCTTCAGTCACCAGCGGCAGTCCATGTATCGGCCTGAGTGCTCTTCTCCTCAGGTAGAAATGCATATCTGGGTTTGGGCTCTCTTTTAAAAAGAACCCGGTTACAATCGCTAATGGTGGCCGTATTTTCTTCGGGCAATCGTTGAGTGCGGTACAACTCTTCCAGGTATAGTTCCATCGCTCGTTGAGCACTAAACAGACAAGGCGTGCTATAGATCACAATTCCCACTCCGGCATCCTGAAGTTCTTGAAGCGTCCAGTTCGGAGATTTCCCGCCGTGAAGCTGATTTAGCATGATAGGGATATTTACCGTCTTAGCGAGTTTTGAAATGAGATTGAGATCTTTAACCGCTTCGACCATGACACCATCAGCTCCGGCGTCAGCATACGCTTCAGCGCGGGCCAACGCCTCCGCGGGAACGGTCGCATCCGTTCGTGCAATCACACACAGAGTTTCTCTAGCGTCTAAGACCGCTCGAAGTTTAACTAAGTACTCTTCCACCGGAAGAATCTCTTTGCCTTCATAATGACCACAACGGCGAGGCCGTTTTTGATCTTCGAACATCACGGCCGACGTTCCTATGCTTTCCAAATTTTCAACTACGGTAGCAGCAATGGTTTGATCCCCAAAACCATCGTCTATATCGACGAGAAGATGGCTAGAGGGGAGAATCTGTCTCACTCGTAGCGCAAAATCGGAGATGTCCCGCCAATTCACATATCCCACATCGGGAAGTCCATAATTACTCGCCGCAAAACTAAAACCACTACAAAAGACCCCTTCGAAGCGTTGTGCTGCTAATTTCGCAGAAAAGGCATCATAGACGCCTATCAGAGGAAGCACCCGCCCCGTCGCCAGTCTCTCTCGAAAGGCCGAACCAAAATTTGGAGTCATTTACTCATCCCTCATGTTGCAGTTTCGTTACCAATGCTTAAACAATGAGGAAGGGAAGTAGACTTGAGAAATCGGCGAGCCTTCTCCCCAGAAGGTACACCACTCCCCTAGCTATTCTTGCGAATGACTCTCCCGACCCCATTTGTTTTATCCTGCTAGATCTCAGTGTCTAAAAAACGACATAGATAAAAATGTAACTGCTACGATGTAATGATGTCTTTAAGGAAGTCCCCCAACACCCTTATTCGCCTCTATTTAGCAAGCAGGCAAGCACCTCAGGGGCAACCCTACCCATGAAGATCCGCAAGATTAATTTCACCTTACACGTAAGAGACCACAACGCGTCAACACTATTTTTTGTCAGGGATTTATTGTCCCAGAATAGTATTCACTCGCATCCATCCCAAAATAATTTGACGTTAATATCCCAAAAAGCCTACTGGTTAAGCCATTAAACGCTCATGGAGGTTAGATTATGAAGTGGATTTTGGTATCACTAATTTTGACGATGGCGTTGGGAAAGACAGCTTCGGCCGTCGTTACTAAAAACTGTCCCGATACCGTGAAAGCGGACTTCAGCAAATTTAAGATCATTACCGCGGATCAACTGGAAACGGTAATGTCAGAAGCCGACAAAGAGGATGGCGAAATGGAGAAGGCTCGCCAATATATCGAAAGTCTAACGGCGGTGAAGGTTCCTACTCTCAAGTTAGAAGATCCCGTGGAGACTGCAAAGAAAGGCAGAAAATCGGTGTGTGTCTATCTCTCCGAAAAAAAAGGCGGCCCCGGGGCGCGTTTTTACACCAAGAAAAATTATAAGACCCACAAGAGCCAAGCCATTCTCCGATTCGATGTTCCCTCGGGAGAAGAGAATTACGGCTTCTATGTCACCGTTAAGGAGTACGACAAGGAGTCAGGCTGGACCTCTTACGAAAAACAGGCCGGAATTATGTTGGAAGAGTCAGACCCTGATGCCAACTTCTCGCCGCAACCTTACGGAACCGCGAGAAGCGTAAAGCTCGCTAAATAGTTTCATCGGCACTCTGAAAGGGCAATCGACGCTATGCAGTCGGTTGCCCTTTTTTTTGCTAAGGAGACCCTCGTAACTCTCTCTGGGTAAGCGCTTCTAACCGAGCCAGTAAGACACACTTACGTGTCTTTCCCCCGCAGACCTCCTTACTGTGAATAGTAAGGGTTCTCACTTTTGAGTCCCTTAGGAGGTCTTTTTATGAAAAATGGATTCGTCACTTATCTCGTAGGAACGGGCTTACTGTGCGCCGCCCAATTATGGGGTGCGTCTGGCCCGAAAAATAGCACCATCTCGGTGAATCTAATGCCCTCGGGCATTATCGATTTAATGAGCGACACCATTACCCTTCCTCTTCAACAGGGGGCGCTAAAGGACGGAAGGAAAGTGTGGTTTGTCCTGACCGATACGGACGATCAAGATCAGGCTTCAAAACAGGGAATTGTTTATGCCCCGGATTTGACCTACGCCGCTTCCGCCAAAAGCACTCGCACCGCAACGGTGGATGCCCAGGGGCAGTTTACTTTTGATGCAGGGACGGTAGATTTTACTCCTGTGCGAAATATTGTTCCCGGTGCCGCTCCCGATCTCTTTCCTCCGACAACGGCATTGCCTGGATCGGTCGGGGACGCCGACTACAGTCCCTACGTTAAAGTGACTAACCAGAATAACACGATCTATAACGCTCCTATTCTGGCCTTTAACGTCGATGCCGACGGGATCTCCTTCTGTGAAGGTAATGTCGACCACAACGTGGTCCACGACAAAGTGGTCAAGATCTGCCCCCAGACCAAACAGGTGACTTTGGCGCTAAGTCATGGATTTGCGGCTTCCAAGCCCGTTGTATATGTGAGCTTTGACGCGAATGTGGAACTTGCGGCCACAATGGAATCGTCCACCTATGTCCCAGCTTTCAATGACTTGTTGAATAGCGGCTCGAGCCTCAACATCTACGCTCTAGCCAATGGTCAGATCGGCAAGAATAATCCGCAACGTCAGGGCTTTGATAGTGCGCTAAACGGAGATGGCTCTGCTCTTAATATCTTGGATGGCCTTCCTTCGACCAGTGCCGGATACAGTCCTCTGTGGGAGCTGTATCTAGGAGCCTGGACCGATCAAGCGGCAAAAGCAGGTTCTGTAAAACTTCTCATCAGTGCCACCGACGTATTGCAGGACGTGACTCAGGGTCTTATCACTGGCCCCGGAGGCGCCGCTTTCGGTTCCACCGGTATTTTAATCAACTGCCCCGTAGTAGCGATTCTCGCAAACTAGGCGGCTAAGCGGCTTCGCTCCTCGCAGTGACACGTAAGTCATTGCGAGGAGCTTAGTTATCTCCATCGAGATTCAATAGAAGGCCGATCTCTCTTGCCAGAAAATCATTCTCTTCAGGATCGCAGTTCTTCTGGCTTATCAGACAAATCTTATGAAGTCCCAATCTCTTTTTTATCATCTCTGGAGGTGTTATCTCGAGGAGATCGGCCGACTCTCTTTGCGCGACTCTTGCAGGTAAGATAGCAGCAATCGAGCCGTGTCGAGCCGCCGCGAAAAGCGCTTCGACACTGTCGCTGGAAAAAGAAACTTTTTTGGTAAGATTAAGCGCTTTCGTAAATTTGGTAAGGTACAGAGGCTGGCCGTCGGGACCTGGAGACATTGCGCCCAAAGGAAGTCCTGCAATCCCTTCAAGGGAATGGAAAGTTTTGGGAAGTGTGGCCGATACAAAAAGTCCGAGTCGGTCTTCGGCAACAGGGATAACGGTCAACCCATTCAAAAGATCGTTTTCGATGACAAAAGCACTACAAAGCTCGCCTTTGCGAACCATCGTCGCTAGTTTTCCACTTCTTCCTACCTTCACCGTTACTTTGATCCCCGGGCATTTCTCTTCGAGGACTCTAAGAAGTTGCGGCATGATAGCGATAGCTAGGGTTTCGAAAGCCCCCAAATCGATCCACGCCATTTTTGGAATTTTTTGATGCGTTGGTTCCAATGTCGCCAAAGAATCTAAAATCGGCTTCGCTTTAGCCAAAACATCAAGACAATATTGCGTTGCCTTAACTCCCCCGCGTTCTCTGATAATAAGAGATTTGCCATGAACTTTCTCAAGCTGAGAAATCGACTGAGAGATCGCCGAACGAGTCACTTTGGCTTGCAACGCCGCTTTTTGAAAACCTCCGTGACGAACAACTAAGTCTAAGATCCAAAGTTTTCGCAATTGAGCAATTTGGCCGAGCTGGTCGATCTGGCCGATCTCGCCGATCTCATCCTCAAGTTCCGCAATTTCGTTTTGGTCTGTCAAACTACGATCCCCACGTCTGCCGCAAAACCCATTGAGTGAGAAGCTTCCACGACATCTGGAGTGCTTAAGCCCAAAGCCATCTAACTCAGAGCCTTTTATCTGATTGGCGCGTCGATAAGTCAATTTCTGGTCCTCTATGTGCTTTCATCCTAAAGACGCACGTTGCACCAGGCCAGAATAGTTTTAGTTGATGCTCCGTTAAGCGCAGCTACCTCCCAGAATCCGTGATCGGTAATTTGGACTTAACTTGAGAGTAATCAATTCTTGCGTTGTGCCTTGCGCCCAGTGTCGAGCATGATGGGTGCAAGGGGAGATTTCATGGTTAAACAAATTGCATTTCCAAAGTTCATTTTAGTTTTTATCGGGGGAGTTCTACTGTCTTCGTACTCCGCGAAAGGAGCGGCACCTCCCTGGCCTGCCCTTCCCGTAACACCCCCCATACCCACAGACAATCCCCAAACCGATGCGAAAATCCATTTGGGGAAGGAACTTTTTTTCGACGCACGGCTTTCGAAAGACGGAACCGTATCCTGTAATTCCTGTCATACCGTCATGGGGGGAGGCACCGATAATCGAGCCGTCTCAGTGGGAATCAGTGGACAAAAAGGAGTCCGTTCCGCCCCTACTGTCTTCAATGCAGCTTTCAATAAAGTACAATTTTGGGATGGACGGGCGAATTCACTGGAAGCTCAGGCCATGGGCCCTTTGACCAATCCCAAAGAGATGGGAATGGATAGCAACGATGCCGTGGTGGCTCGTCTCGCTCAGATTCCCGGTTACGTTACGGAGTTTAAAAGCGTGTTCCCTAACGACAGTACGATTACTATCGATGACGTCGCAAAAGCGATAGCATCCTATGAGCGAACCTTGCTGACTCCCAACAGTCCTTACGATCGTTATGTTAACGGAGACGCATCTGCTATTTCAGCACAAGCCATTCAAGGGATGAATACCGCTAAGAGCGTTGGTTGTATTCAATGTCATAGTGGTGCGAACTTTAACGCTTCCGGAGGGCTAGAACTCTTCCCGACCTTCACCGATAATGATTACATCGCCAAGTATAAACTTACTGATGATAGTGGAGACGGGGAGCATAACTTCCGAATACAAACCTGGAGAAATATCACGCTAACGGCCCCCTATTTCCATAATGGTTCTGTGACCACTTTGCCCGAAGCCGTTCGGGTCATGGGAAAGACACAACTCAATATTGATCTCACTGACCAGCAGGTGGCCGACATCGTGGAATTCATGAAGACTCTAGAGGGAGATTTTATCGAACAGACTATGCCACGTTTGCCTGGAACCTCAGGACAGTCCGTTATCGATAGCCTGGACTAATACGATCTGCCCGGAGTAAGGGGCAATAAAAGGTCTTCTAAAAAAAACGCCGAAAGTTCGGCTCGTCCACTGACGCCCGACTTGGCATAAATGGAAAGGCATTGCTGTCGCGCCGTTCGCTCTGAAGTACGTCGGATCGAGGCGATCTCTTTAATGCCCAGCCCTTTTAAGAGTAACGAAGCCACTTCTCTTTCCGCAGGAGTAAATTGCCAAGATCTTAATTGCTCGTCGATTACCTCTCCAAGACCGCGCGTTAGGTTTTCATGGCGGATTTGCCACTGCGTCTGTAGGGCTTTAATGTCACCGGTGCGTTTTGACTCCATCCTAAACCGCCGAGGACCGAGCCAAAGACCGAGATAAACAAGGCCTAAAGACGCACCCGCACTAACGATCCCTCTGCTCGAAACACAGTCTGCTACGAGAATGACGACGAGCAACACGACGAGCACTGAAAGTTCTTTGTCGATCACAGGCTTTAAGCGCCCCATTCCTTTACTCCTTGGTTTCGTTTAAGCGACCGAAATAAGAAGCCGTTTTTGAATGAGTCATATGACTCATGCGAAAGCCCTTCACTTGCCTTACAAATTAGCAAATCTACTAAGGAGGATAGAGATGATGACGATCATTATGAGAACATTTGTTACCCTGAGACGGCGGTTATCTTTGGCGTTACTCTTAGCATTAGCTTTGACGACACAAGCCAAAGCTAATAATAGCGACCCGCAGGGTGCTTTAGACACCACGACACCCACCTTTACGTCTTTGGAAACGACTATCTTTTCCGTCTATTGCACACAATGTCACTCAGGAAAGACCCCGGCAGGGTCGGTAGATCTGACGACCTATACCAATGTCATGAACGCGAAAGTGGTCTTTGCGGGATCGGCTACCACCAGTCCTCTGTACCGAGCGGTTTCAAAAAGCCTGATGCCGCCCAAAGGGCCCGATCTCAGCGCCGATGAGATTACCGCCATCGCCGATTGGATTGATGCCGGAGCCCTCAATAATTAGCTGGGCAAAAAAAGTAACGACTGAGATTGTAAGGATACTTTGCTTCTCCAAGAAGTTTTTAACTCCCCGTCATATTCTTATGCGCCGTTTCGGTTTCGTTGGGTTACGATGGGGGCATGGCGTTTCCGGCTAAATCGACGGCGGAATTTACTTACCGGCACGCCCGACAATTGTTTCGGGCTGCTCAGAAACCGGCGGATGCCCTGTATATCTCCTTGGGAAGTTCTCCCCAAGGACTGACTTCGTCGCAGGTAGAAGATCTCAGGGAGCGGTTTGGCCCCAACGAAGTCGCCAAGGAAGAAACATCGTCGGCTTCTAAGCTTTTGATCAAAGCTTTTAAGAACCCTTTTAACTATCTCATCTGCACCTTAGCCCTGGTCTCCTATCTCACCGATGATCTGACCGGTGCCGGCCTTATGGCGACCATGGTCGTTCTTAGTGTCGTGATGACCTTCGCCCAAGAATTACGCTCCAGCCGAGCCGCCGAAAGGCTCCGGGCGATGGTTAGTACTAATGTTTCGGTGACTCGTTCCCAACACGGACCGGTAAAACAGGAGCTGCCTCTTTCAGAGTTAGTCCCAGGCGATCTCGTTCATTTATCGGCGGGAGATATGGTTCCGGCCGATGTACGCCTAATCTCCTCTAAGCTACTTACCGTAAGCCAGTCAGCCCTAACCGGTGAGTCTCATCCCGTCGAAAAGTCTTCCGACTTAGATAACGATTCGATGAAATCGCTTCCAGAACTGAAGAACATTTGCTTCATGGGAAGTAACATCGTAAGCGGCTCGGCCCTAGCTATCGTCTTACACACCGGTCAAGAGACCTACTTCGGATCCATCGCCAAAAGTATTCTGGGAACTCGGGTGGAGACCAGTTTCGAAAGAGGCATTCACCGATTCACCAAGTTGATGCTCCGATTCATGGCGGTGATGGTTCCCCTGGTGTTTCTTATTAACGGTTTTACCAAAGGAAACTGGTCGGACGCTTTTCTTTTCGCCGTTGCTATCGCGGTGGGACTCACACCAGAGATGCTTCCCATGATCGTTACGGTTAATCTAGCCAAAGGGGCGCTCTCGCTTTCTAAGAAGAAAGTGATCATCAAGCGACTTAACTCTATCCAAAATTTTGGAGCCATGGATGTCCTTTGTACCGATAAAACAGGAACCTTAACCGAAGATCTCATGGTCTTCGGAGGAGCCTTCGATCCCATGGGTAACGAATCGAGTGGCGTTCTTAGAGCGGCATGGCTAAATAGCTTCTTCCAAACCGGTCTAAAGAACTTTTTAGATCTGGCGTTAATCGGCCATGCTGAATCCCAGTACTCAGAGAAGGTAAGCGAAACCCACACGTTAATCGACGAAATCCCTTTCGATTTCTCTAGAAAACGAATGTCGGTTCTGGTGAAAGACCACGAAAAACATCACTTGCTCATTTGCAAAGGAGCGGTCGAAGAGGTGCTTGAACTCTGTACGCACGTGCAAATAGGAAATCAAATTTTGGCGCTCGCCCCTGACGACCAAATCGCAAAGTATTACGCGACTGCCAAAGCTCTTAACGATCGCGGATTTCGAGTCTTGGCGATCGCCACTCGCGAGATGCCAGAAGCGGGTCAAAATTGCGAACTTGCTGACGAGCAGGACCTTTGTCTGATCGGATACGTCGCTTTCCTCGATCCTCCCGCCAAAGAAAGTGCGCGACAGGCCCTGGAGGCTTTGGCGAAGTACGGAGTTACGGTAAAGATTCTAACCGGAGATAATGAACGGGTTACGGAAAAGGTGGCAAGAGAAGTAGGGCTCCCCGTTGTAGGAACGCTACTTGGATCGGAGCTTGTGCATCTCAATGACAAGGCACTTCAGCAAGTCGTCAGCACCAAGAATATTTTCGCCAAGCTCACCCCCGATCAAAAGCAAAGAATTATTCGAGCACTCCGCGAGAGCGGCCATGTGGTGGGTTTTATGGGTGATGGGATTAACGACGCTCCTGCCCTAAATTCCGCGGATGTCGGAATTTCTGTCAACAACGCGGTGGACATCGCCAAAGAATCCGCCGATATCATTTTATTGGAAAAGGATCTTCTGGTTCTGGAGCAAGGAGTCATCGAAGGGCGCAAAGTCTTTGGAAACATCATTAAGTACATAAAGATGGGAGCCAGCTCTAACTTCGGGAATGTTTTTAGCATGCTGGGCGCTAGCTCCGTTTTGCCCTTTCTCCCCCTGAGGCCGGTTCAATTACTCACTCAAAACTTGCTTTACGACTTTTCTCAAGTAGGAATTCCCCTCGATCAAGTGGACGCTGAATATCTGGAAAAACCCCGACGATGGGAAATCGACGATATCGCGAGATTTATGCTATTCATGGGGCCTATCAGTTCTATCTTCGATTACGCCACGTTTGCTCTTATGTGGTTTTATTTCAAAGCGAACCACCCTGAAGTTCAAAGTCTCTTTCAATCTGGATGGTTCGTCGAAGGTCTCTTATCTCAAACGCTCATCGTTCACATGATCCGCACCCGACAAATTCCGTTTATCCAAAGCAGGGCTTCGGTTCCCCTTTTACTAACGACGTTCTTTGCGATGGCGCTAGGGTTGTGGCTTCCCTTTTCCCGGTTGGGAAGTGCTTTAGGATTTGTTCCTTTACCGCTTAATTACTTCGCTTGGCTTGTTGCGATTCTGCTATCGTATTGCGTGCTCACTCAGATCGTGAAGAATTGGTTCATTAGACGATACGGCTACAACTGACCTATGGAGCACCCCGCTAACCGTTCTTTTTGATTGGTTCCATAATGAGCCCTTGGTGAAAAACCGAGGAGAAAAGAATGGCTATCAAATCAAATGGAGCTAAGTGGCTGGCACTAATTCTACTTTTGGGGGCGGCTTCGCTAATTGCCGATGACTGCGCCAATTTTTCAGGAAGCTGGAAACGCGATGTCGATGGGTTGACATGGAATTTGTCGCAACAGACGGATGAAATTACCGGTGGTGAAGATAACGGCGTATACCGTCATGAGATCCACGGTCGTGCCACCGGGCGTTGGGCAGGGCTTGAATTTGAGCGGACTCAATTAGCCACGGGATGCGTAATGTACCTGGTGGGTATCGCAACTCGAATTAGCGATGATGAGATTCAGATTCAGGCCTCTGGAAGCGGATGTGATTTAAAAGACTACACGGAAAATTACGTCTATCACCGGGTGAAGTAATACCCTGCCCCTTATCGGCATCCGGCTAAAGCGTTAGCGTCGGTATTATCGATAGCAAAGACACCGGTAAGGGCGTCATCAAGATCGCTTGCGAAAACGGATCTTAGAAAAAAGCGCCCGGTGGTTTCGTCGACGGTAAGATCTCGGTTATTTTCGTAACGGGAATCCAAGCCCGAGAGATTCCACTGGGTGACCGGTTTCAATGACGGAATGTCGAAGAAGGAGAGTATTTTCGAATCCATCGAAAAAGTGACGACACAGTGTCCGTATAAAGTAAGTCCCCGAGGCTCCGTGGGGGCGGGTAGCGTTGCTTTAAGGGTATTCGTCTTAGCGTCGATGACCAAGAGCTGATTTGCCCAGGTTTCCGACACCGCGATGGTCCCGTCACCAAGTGCGATGAGATTCGATAGATTATTTCGGACATTCACGAACGTTCGATCCACGTGGCCAGTCTTAAGATCAATCCGGATTACGTTTTCATCTCCGGGATCAATCGAATTTCTTTCAATCGCAAAAAGCCAATGGTCCCATACGACCATCTTTCCGGGGCTATTGACATGGGTCGCAATGGGGATGACCACGTTCCCCGAAACCTTCGAGATGGTTCCCGAGCCCACTTCATTGAAGAAGAGGCGGCCCGGTTCTCCCGCAAAAAATTCGGTTAAAAGAGTTATGGGAAGCCACGTAGTGTGGAAATGAGAAGGCGCGTTCTTAGTAACGACGGAATAGGCGGTCTGCCATTCGTTATGATAACGACGGCCCACCACAAGAACGGCATCGTTTCCAAAAGGATAGATTTGTTCCACCGAATGCGGCAACGTCACTATGGTTAGAAGCTCCAGATCGAGGGGATCATACATTTCAAGATGATGAATCCGGTCAATATTTCCCAGGGCGTTGCGTGCCTCCCACAGCACTCCCGCATGTACGAGGTGGCCTTCGCCCACTTCAATAGGATACAGATCGGTCACATGCGAAATGACGATATCCGCTAAGCATATTGACGGGATAGAGATACCTCCTAGCCCCAACCCAAGGCAGAAATAACCTATCCAATTCCCCAAACGATCAAAAAGCCCCCAACCCATGACTTCACGTTAGGGAAGCCAATTCGGAGCGTCAATGTGCTTGGGTACTTAGCGTCACCATTTGTTAACGCTATGGATTATGTCGACTGATAACCGTACTAAACGGCACATCGAATAAGCAGGTGATTAGGCCTACGACAAGGGGAGAGTTCACGTACCGGTCCTAGACATGAGCGTGAGCACATATTATTTCGCGAAGCAAAAAGTTAACTTCCCGTCCCAGTGAGGCCCACTGCTACCGACGTGGAAGCGGCATGATTGTCGTAGTCCAAAGTAAACGTTCCCGTGAGCGTTCCTGTGGTCGTTGGAGTAAAAGTGATATTTACGGTACAAGTGCTTCCCGTATCAAGAACCGTCCCGCAGGTTCCTCCCACTCCCGGATAGCTACCACCCGTGTACGTGTAAGGAGCTGCCAAGCTTGCTCCTGACAAAAAGCTCGCGGTGACGCCGGAAGCATTAGACACGTTAATGCTTTCCGCTTGGGTTGCCGAGTTGTGTACGACCGTTCCAAAATTTACGGGAGAGCTATTCGTAATGGTGAGGACGGCCAAGGGGATGGTACTTGCGGACACTGCTATTGCTACATACTTGGTATTCGTGCCGTCGTTGTAACTCACCCGAACCGTATCGGAAAAATTCTCATAGTCGACAGTAGGATTGGCGCTTATCACGATCGTACAGCTGGACTGACCACTTATCGTGGTACCACACGATCCTCCCGTTCCTGGGAAACTTCCTCCAGCGAAACTAAAAGGCGCATTCAAGGTCGGAGTTCCCACGGCCACGGACGTAGCACTTCCCACCCCACTATTAGTAATGGTGAAGGTTTCCGTCGCGGTGGTGTTAATTCCCACGAATCCAAAGCTATAGCTAGAAACATTGGCGGTCAAAACAGCGCTATAACTCGTAACCAAGATCCGGTTGTTGTCGTAATCGGCAGTCCAGAGTCTTGACCCATCCGCATACAATTGCGATGGGAAAAACAGACTCGTTGCGCTAATGCCCCCGTTATTCGCCGTAGATGAGGCTAGGTTCGGTTGGCCCAAAACAAGATTAGCTGTCTGATCTGTTCCACCTGGAATAGAGGTCCACTCCAAAACCCGATTGTTACTATAGTCGGAGACAAAGAGGCGGGTGCCGTCCGTAAATACTCCCATGGGCTGACTCAGAGTTTGTCCGGATATCCCGCCATTATTCGCGGTATTCACCGTGGTACTTGGCTGCCCTAGTACAAAAGTTGCCGTAGTCCCCGAGGACGTCGGAAGTGTAGTCCACACCAAGACCCGATTATTTCCACTGTCTGCTACATAAAGATAAGTGCTGTGCCCATGCACTGATCGCGGAGCGTTCATTTTCTTTCCGTTGACCGTACCCTTCGAATGACCCGTACAGCTATTTTGGCCCAAGACGAAATCCGCCGTCATGCCTGACGTGGTTGGTATCGCGTTAAACGCCAGAACGCGATTGTTTCCGTTATCAGCGATCCAAAGATGTGTGCCGTCACTATAAGCCCCCGTGGGGCCATTCAAAGTATTACATCCAATCCCGCCGTTATTCGCGGTCGTGGCCGTATAGCCTGTCTGTCCTATAACGACATTGGCGGAAGTATTAGAGGAGCTGGGGATGGTGTTCCAAATTAAAACACGATTATTATTGTAATCGGCGACGAAAAGACGGGTTCCGTCGCTAAACACTGACGCGGGGCCGGATAACGAGTTGGCCGAGATTCCCCCGTTGTTTGCCGTATTCGTGGTAAACGACGCCTGTCCCAATACGACATTGGCGGACTGATTCGTCGTAGTCGGTGTCGAAGTCCAAATCAGTACGCGGTTATTGCTATAGTCGGCGACATACAACTTACCATTCGAATCTCCGTTAACGGCCTGAGGCAAGTCCATATTTGAAATTGTGGGTGTCCCCTGATTATTTGCCGTCGAGGAGGTCATATTCGGCTGTCCAAGCTCGATATTGGCGGTCGTGTGGCTCGCGGCCGGAACCGATGTCCACAGCAACAGACGATTATTTCCAAGGTCTGCCGCAATCACGTTGGTCCCATCGGTGGCAACTCCGTGAGGACCGCTTAACGACTGGGCCGAAATACCTCCGTTATTTGCGGTAGCCGCCGTGGTACTGGTTTGTCCCAAAGCATAGTTGGCGGTCTGTCCGGAACTGGACGGGAAACTTGACCACTCTAAGATACGATTATTTCCGTAATCGGCGACATAAACACGAGTTCCATCGGTATCTACGTCGGTGGGGCCATTCATTCCCTTACCGTTTTTTCCCGGATTATTCGCGGTTGCGGTTGTAGTACTTGGCTGTCCCAGAGCGAAGTTCGCACTAGTAGTACTTACCGTCGGAAGCGTCGTCCAGACTAGAACTCGGTTGTTGCCGGTATCCGCCACCAGAAGATCGGTGTTCTGAACTTGCAGCCCTTGCGGCGAACTCAAACTGGTGCCACTAATTCCTCCATTATTTGCCGTGGAGGAAAGGGTATCAGGTTGTCCCAATACAAAATTGGCCGTCTGAGCGTAGGAAGTGGGAATAGTTGTCCATACGAGAACCCGATTGTTTCCTGTGTCAGAAACATACAAAACTCCGCCGGATATAGCGACGCCGGTTGGATTACTCAAAGTAGTGCCGTTCGCGGTGCCTAAGCCTTGATTCGGAGAGGAATAAGTAAAACCGGTCTGTCCGAGAACAACGTCGGGGGCCACGTCGTTGTCGCTAGGAATCGAATTCCAAATCAATACCCGGTTATTTCCGGAATCGGCCACAACGAGATAGGTTCCATCCGTATCAACTCCCGAGGGGCCACTCATCGTAAGGGCCGTGGGGGAGCTGAGCCCGCTATTAACGTTGTGATCGTTGAAGTCTTGTTGCCCCTCTACGAGGTCGGGCTGTTGCTCGTTACTCGTGGGGGTACTGTTATAAATGAGAACTCGATTGTTTGAAGTGTCTGAAGCAAAAAATTGACCTGATTGAATTCTTCCATAACCCGGGGCATTCAATCCATAAGTCGCGGCGTCGAGTCCCGTGGGGGTGGATTGCCCTAAATCCTGAATCGAACCTCCGCTTTCCGTTACCGATTGCGTTCCTGTTATCGTCGGACCAAGTCCAGCCGTTATCGTCGTACTTCCATTCGTGGTAAAGGAGACCGTGCCAGTAGCATTTACCGTCGCATCCGTTCCGCTCACCGACCATTGAACCGCCGAGGTCACGTTTTGGGTTGAGTTATCTGAATAAGTCGCAGTCGCGGTGTACTGCACTGAAGTTCCCGCGGCAAACGATGACGTGGTGGGCGTTAGCGCAATCGATGAGAGCCCCGAAACGCCCACGATCGTGGCGGTGGCATTTACCACTCCAAAATAGTTGTCGTTGTAAGCCACGCGAAAGACTTGAGAGTACGTTCCCACTGCCGTGGGGGCGAAGGTGATGGTTACCGTGCAACTAGCATAGCCCGCGAGTGTGGTTCCGCATGTCCCGCCCGTTCCCGCGAAGGCTCCGGTATCGGAGAAGGGTGCCGCGAGATCTAAGGTACCTGACGACGGATTGCTTAGTCCTGTGATGGCTTGTCCCGTCATGTTTTGAAGAGTCGCCGTAATAGTCGTGGAGCCACTGGGTCCTGTCACGGAAGCCGCGGCGGCAGGAACCGAGACCGAGAGCAGGGCCTTGGCGGGAACGTGAGAGATAATAGTGATGGGTCGAGTGTTATCCGCCGGGTCTTGAGCAATACAAGTCAGCATTGAATCGGGTGTTGCCGTCGACAGCATGCACACCGCATTTCCATAATGTCCGGGCGCGCTTACCAAACTAATCGTTCCAGAACAATAGCCCGCGGAAGGAGAATTGATGGTAGTGCAGGAGATCGAGCCGTAGTTGGTATAGCTGCTAGGGTTAGTCAAACTGTTCGAGGTGTTAATGGTGAACGTAGTTCCCCCGGAGACAGGAACGAGAAAGACATTTTGTTGAGTCTGGGCAGCCACTGTCGAGTTCGAGCCGTCATTTAAGTAGTCGGTATAAAGTCCGCTGAATACCTGGTTCGTGAGTGCCGACATGGAAGCCGTGGTTAACGTCTGCGCCGGAACTCCTAAAGAAACTAAGGGATTTCCGTCACCGGAAAAGTACATAAAGCTATCGTCACCGAAATAGAAAGTGCCGTACTGATCGAGCACGTAGTTAGTCGTGCTTGAAGTGGCTAGTACGTTGAGTTGGCCATTAGAACACTCGGTACTGTTAATTAGGCCGTAATTCGAGTTCGGAGAAAGCGTTACATTGGGGGCAGCACCCGACACGGTTCCCCCGAGATCGAACGTGGTATTAACGACAGCAACATTAGCGATGGAGGGATTGTAAGTTAAAGTCCCACCGGCAATAAAACCCGTATTGATCGTGGGCCCTGTATTTTCCGCATTCATGGAACTTCGGGGTGCGTCTTTGGTGCGCACTCTGAAATTCATATAGTTATAGGTCGTGGTAGACGGGCACTCCGTGGAAGAAGAACCCACGGTGAAATAATTTTGGGTTAGAAAACTTCGGAAGACTTGATAGGGCCCCATGGCAATGCCGTAATAAGTATTTCCGACGTCACCGGAGTAACGGCCGCTCGCCGCCGTCATGACAAAACTCATGGTACCGTTGTAGTTGTAGGTTGCGTTTCCTGAAGTATCCGCAACTGGACCGGTTTGCGAAGCGGAGTTAAATGCCCCGCTATTGCCGGTAAAAAGTTCTGGGATCGTTAAATTCACTGAAGTTTGAGTTTCGGCGTAAGCAAAGGCCGAAATAAAAATTCCGCCCAGTGCCGCTATAATCAGAATGAATGAAATGTATTTGAATCGATTCATTCCTGGTTGCCTCATTCGTTCGCTTTGCCCACATAATTAATAAGAGGATTCGACGACGTGTCTAATGAGCCCACGGGCGGTTCATCGTTGGGAGCTGTCGTTGCATTACCAGAAGTGACAGGGGGCAATGTCGAAGAGGAGCTATTTTGCTCCAAGCATGCAGACAACGAAAGAAGGCATAACAAGAGCAGTATCGATGTCAGCTTACGTCCCACGATCTCTCCTTAAATATAGGGCGAATACTTTTAGGCTGGTGGCGTAACGAGGAAAAACTTAGAGTATCAACTTACGCACCGCTGCATACATTTTATCAGGGTTCGAATTATTTTTAGGATGGCGTGTTGGGTTACCGATGGGAAATCAAGGAGTTGGAGCGTTTAATTTCATAATTAACACGATGTGCCTTAGCCGCGGTCTTTCCAGGTTATTTAAGACTGCCACGTCGATAACCGGGTCGACGTGGCAGTCCTTAAATCTTAATACTTATAGTCGTTCAACTTGTAAGGGCCATCGACCTTTACGTTGATATACTTCGCCTGCTCCGCGGTAAGTTGGGTGATGACTCCCCCAAATCCGTGAACCATATTGCGGGCCACCTCTTCATCCAACTTTTTGGGAAGGACCTTCACAAAAACAGGTTCGGTCTTCTTATCGGCCCAACGAGCCGAGTAAAGATGCATTTGGGCTAGCACCTGATTGGTGAACGAACCGTCCATGACGCGCGAGGGGTGACCGGTCGCATTTCCCAAATTCACTAATCGCCCTTCAGAGAGCAGAATGAGAAAATCATTCTCGTCTTTGGGGTTGCGGTGAATTTTGTGAACTTGGGGTTTAATCTCCTCCCACTCGAATTTCTCGCGAAGGAATTTGGTGTCGATCTCGCTGTCAAAATGTCCGATATTGCAAACGACAGCCCCGGATTTCAAATGGGTCAGCATGAACTTATCGCAGACCGCGACGTTACCCGTCGAAGTGACCACCAGATCGAGAGACGCCATCAGAGCTCTATCAACCCCCTCTTCCGTCCCCGTATTGACGCCGTTCTTGTAAGGAGAGACCACTTCATAGCCATCCATGCACGCCTGCATGGCGCAAATGGGATCGATTTCAGAGATCTTTACAATCATTCCCTCTTGGCGAAGGCTCTGAGCGGAACCCTTTCCGACATCTCCATAGCCCACGACCAAAGCTTTTTTCCCCGCAAGCAAAATATCCGTTCCGCGTTTAATAGCGTCGTTCAAACTATGGCGACATCCGTACTTGTTGTCGTTCTTGGATTTAGTAACGGAGTCATTCACATTGATGCAAGGAACTTTGAGCTCCCCTTTTTCCAGCATCTCCATCAAACGATGGACTCCCGTGGTGGTCTCCTCGGTGATGCCGTGAATGTGATTTAACATTTGAGGGTATTTGTTATGGACCATTTCCGTAAGATCCCCGCCGTCATCTAGCAACATATTCGCATCCCAAGGCTTACCGCCTTTTAGAATGGTCTGCTCGATGCACCACATACCTTCTTCGTTGGTTTGCCCCTTCCATGCATAGACGGCAACTCCTGCAGCCGCGATTGCCGCTGCCGCATGGTCTTGAGTCGAAAAAATGTTACAGGACGACCAACGCACGTCGGCTCCAAGTTCCACTAACGTTTCGATGAGAACCGCCGTTTGAATCGTCATGTGGATGCATCCGATGATCTTCGCGCCCTTTAGAGGTTTGGTGGCTCCGTGCTTCTTTCGAAGCCCCATGAGGGCCGGCATCTCTCGCTCGGCTAATTTAATTTCGCGTCGGCCGAATGCCGCCAAATTGATGTCGGCTACTTTGTAATCGTGTTTTTGGTTATCCATTATCTTTCTCCTTAGAAAAGAGTTTCAGTTGAATTTGAAATCCATTTTTTAAACCTAAATAGGAACTTTGACGTTCTTTGAATCCCGCTTTCCTTGCCCAATCCGTAAGATCTTGTGGCTCGAATCCAAGCCAAACATCCCCGCAAGATTCCTTCACCCAGTCCTGATCGTGAGAACAAAGTTCGGCGACAATGACACTTCCCCCCTTACGCACCAACTGCCCCAATTTATGAAAAGCACGCGCCGGAGACGGCATGTGATGCATCACCATATTGAGAACTACCACATCAAACAACGGGGAAGCGGCAGGATAAGCCTCGAGCGAGGAATTCACAAACTCAATTTTTGCGGGCTTCCCCTTCAGTTTTCCCTGCGTGAGAGTCAACATCTCTGGTGAGTTATCGAGAGCCACGACTTTTGCAGCACGCCTGGACAACTCATCGAGCAATTCGCCATGCCCTGGCCCCACTTCCATAACACGACTACTTTTCTGTATGGAAAGTAGATCCAGAAGCTCCTTTAGGTTGGGAAGATACTGACTGACTTCGCAAAGCATTCCCTGCTTTTCATGAAAACGATCGGCATTGCGATCAAAAAATTGTTTCGACTGATTAGATCGTTCTTTGTAGACGGTACTTATCTTTCTTAGGTACTCTTCGCTCAAAGGAACGGCGTCTATCGTAGCGTATAGAGTGGTTTGAAACGCATCCAACTCGTTATCGTTTTTGGCAAGCGATCGCCGATAAAAAATGGAGTTTCCTTGGCGCCGAGTCGCCAACAGGCCAATCGTAGAAAGCACCTTCAAATGGTGGCTCATGAGCGGCTGAGGAATATTCAAGATGCTGGCAAGTTCCTGAACCCCGAACGACTCCTGACTCAATACACGAATAATATCGACGCGCAGCGGATCGGCCGCTGCTTTGCATAGTGATACTAAGGACCGCTTGATGGGAAGATCCGAGACCTGCTCGTTGATGGCTCGCTTTTTCTCTGCGTTTAAGGTCATAAATCTATATTAACTTATATTTATATACAAATCGACTGATATTTATAAGTGCTCGTAATAAGGACTTAAATGGATCCTCGCTCGTGCAATACCGACCGTTCCCTCTCGCCTGCGCACGAAAGTTGCATCTATGTCTTCCCGTCTGAGAAAACAAAGGAGTGGCTTATGCGGATGATGAAATTTGTTTCGTTAAACTTACCAGTGGTAGTCGCACTTACGATGTGTTTGGCAACACTTAGAGTATTTGGCCATCTCTCTCCGGATGACGTATCGCAAGCAGATGTGCTTCGCCGGATCCACCAAATCAATTTGACTGAAATCGCGGCCGGAGACTTAGCCCAAAATAAGGGGCACTCGGCATCAACCCGCAACTACGGTGAAATGCTGGTCACGGACCATTCGAAAGCTGAGGAGAAGGTGAAACAGTTGGCGAAACAAGAGAAAATCAACCTAAATGAAACTACCCCCAACGCCGTAGAAGCCCAAAAAGAGGTCGGCGAAGCACTGGTAGCCGAGCTTCGTAAGACGACGGGTTCCAATTTCGATCGTACGTTTGTCCAACGGATGGATACCGCTCACTCTGAAGCTATTGCAAGTCTAGAGAAAGCACAGACGCAATTACAAGGGACGCCGACAGCCTCGCTCATCCGGGAATTGTTACCTCAACTACGAAAACACGAGCATATGGCGGCCACGATTGAGAGAGCTGAGTAGTGACGTTTTTCGATAGAAAACGATTCGATCAAAGCTTCCCGTTGTTATAAATTCCTGTTAAGAAGCGAAAAGACGTCGGGTCCCTCACAGGTTGGATTAGGAATTTAAATGGCTGGCGAAAGCGCAAAAATCGAACTCCTTTATGTCGAAGACAATCCCTCGGATGTCACCATGGTAAAGGAGATATTATCTCAGCTGGAGCCGCGAATTTTCGTTTCGGTCGCTACCGATGGTTCGGTAGCGCTGGAGCACTTGGGCAAATCCACGCTTCCCGCTGTTATCTTGCTCGACCTTAACCTCCCGCTGATGGACGGGCTTGAGGTACTTCAGGAGATAAAAACTCAACCGCGGTGGAAAGCAATTCCGGTTCTTATCTTCTCGTCCTCTCGGCTGGAGAGTGACCTTCGCCGAAGTCGCGAGTTAAATGCCGACGATTATTATGTAAAACCTTCCGATCTCCAAGAGCTCGAAAATGTTCTGGGGACTATCGTAACCAAATGGGTTCCTCTTTAATTTCCTCTCTTCCTATCGATTGACACGGCGCAGAATTTGGAAATAATGGCCGCGTTACGGTCAATAGGAGGAGTTTTGAAGCATTTATTCCTAGGGGTAGGATTAGGCTTTTTGTGGTGTTTTTCTGCAGCTCTGGCCGACGTGCCGATAGGGAGCTATTTAATCCACGCCAAGCGGCACTATAACACTAAGAATCACGGTCGTTCGTCTGAGTATGTGACTTCGATCGTAGATAAACCCATGGTTCCCAAAATCAACGCTCCTCAGCCAGGTCCCACTTTTTTTGACGATACCACCGACGATCTCGGACAGTATCTCTTAATCAAAGGGAATGGATTGAGCCTGGCCAAGCTCGAAGGGGGTAATTTGGTGCTCTTACGCCCCAATCGCTCCAGTCGGGTCCCCTATTCTGCCTCTTCACCCATCGTTGCCATGTCTTCTTGGAATGAACAGTCCGTGCTGTGTCTATACGCCAATGGCGAGATCGAAAGAGTCATGTCGGGCGGCAACAGCGCTAATTTCTACCTCAAAGGAAATCCTACTCACACGCCCCTACTAGCCCAAAACAAAAAGGTGATTAGCATTAGCCGTGCTGGCAGCGATGCGGTGGTGATATTATTTGAAGATAGTCTTCATCTAATCCGAAACATCTCCTCCATCGGATTGCAGATGTACATTCCTTACGACCTTAAAACAATAAACGCTCAGCAACCCAATGTCGTATTTGACACCGCGACTGGTGTTGTAGCCGACGAGCGTGGGGCTTGGGTTACCGGTGTGGAAAATTGGGCGTCCTATGTTCCGTATGCTTTTTATATCGATTTTTCTAAGGGAACTTTCGGCAACCTCTATGAGTTACCCTGGCATGACCAACTCTTAGGATTGGAATACCCCACGAACGACTTAGTGATGCGCTCTGGTTCCCAGCTGGTCAGCGTTAATTCCACTTCCGGCGTAACGACGAAAGATGCTGGCTTCTTTCACGCCTTCAATAATGGTCTTGGATTTCCTCGGGTGCAACTTTCCGAAAAATGGGGACAGCCAAATGGCGGAGGCGCTTTCATGATGCCGCCGACAGTGACGGTAAAGCCCGTTGATCTAGACAAAGTACCATCGGACAAACATTTGGATATCGCCAGTGCCGCGCAATTCCTCGAAGCGCTACGCTGGTATTGGGAACACAGCTCGTATAAAGACTGGGCGAAGATAAAGAGCCTCGATTCAGGCCAGCTAGCAGGCCTTGTGAATACGGACAGGTTCCATCCGTTAGGGACTGCACTTCAGAAACTATCGCCTGATGTTCTTCTGACTTACGGCCTGACTGTCCAAAATGACTTTTTCTCTTCCAAGGGAAAAACTCCCATCGATGTCATAAAGCTGGCTCGAGCGGTGGAAAATGTTTGCGCGGTGGTCGTCGCAGCCGCAAATCCGTAACTAACCTACCTGTGCTTTGAATGTCTGTGATGCGAATGATGGGCGGTGCGGCGATGTGCCGGCGCCACGGGTCTTACCGTGTGCATGGGAACTACGGCCATGGAGGCGAACGAGGCGGCTGGACGGGTTCTACTTAGCTCTTCGGAATGGTGATGGCTCGCCAGAAAAACGGCGGTAAACATCACAAGCAAAGCCCACGGAGCAACGTTACTGGTATCGGAGGCCCATGTCTGGAGCCGTTTTAAACTTCTCTGCTTCAAGCACCTGTCCTTATCCCTTCATGGTAATAAACGATCGTGGCGAAAGTGTGGGAGCAATAAGGAGGTCACGATGGGATTTATATTTAGATTTTGGGTATAACCGGACGGAACGACTAAAGACCAGAAGCATTTCCACACTGGCCGTAGTAATTGTCGCCCCAGCAATAAACCGGGCCGTAGAGAGTGGTTGATCGGGGATTAAAAAGAATAGTGCAGGTATGAGCGCCACCGGTGGCAACAGCTCCGGCCCCTGTAATACCCGTAACGGTCGTCGCTTCACTCATGGTCACAACCGAACTGGTAGTGCCGTCTCCCAACTGGCTATTCGAATCGCTTCCCCAACACCAGATCGAAGAATTGTTGCTGTCTATGGCGCAAGTGTGTTGGTAGGCAGAGTCCATATAAACAAAATTATAGGGAAAATCAAAGCTAGCTCCGACGTCGGGAGAAGCAAGAGAGGTGAATAATGAGGTCGGACTTGCGCTGGGTCCAGGAGTAAAGCAATTCACCGTGGCTTCATTAGAGTCGTCGATATAACAGCCGAAGTCCTCTCCGCCCACAAGCCCGCCGGTGACGGGAGTCGAGTCCGTCGGCGTAGGGACCGGTGTCGTGGAGGTTTCTCCTAGGCAGACAATCGTTCGGGTCCCGTTTATCGCGCAGAGATCTCCGGTGAATATCGCAAAACTTTTAATTCCCGACCAGCTTCCTCCGGTAAATACGACTATCGGCGCCGCTAAGGTTACGGCCGAAGAGATATCTTGTAACGAATAGGTGGTGATGCCGCTCGAAGTGGAACTTGCTTGTTGGACGACACTCCCCCAACAATTAACATCGGTAGTATTATTCGCCGTAACACCCGTGCCGGGAATATCCGCACAACTCCGTCCGAATTTAGTGGCGACGGACTGCCCCCCGGCAAGATAGACGGGGATTGAAAAAGTCAGGGTCTGTGAAGTCCCGGCCGCAGTGGTCGCAGTGGTAAGCGTTAATGCCGTTCCTGAAATGGCGCTTACTGTAGTTCCGGGTGGAATGCCTGCCCCCATCACCACCATTCCTACCGCAATCGCGGGAGGGCTCGCCGCTAAAGTTACCGACGTAGAACCGGAGGTGAACGTTCCTGTCGTGCTAAAGTAAAAACTGATCGCCTCATTGCCACTCAGGGTAGCTGCCTGACTCAACGTCACGGTTCCACCAGAAATGGTCTCAGTCGTACCGCTAGGGATCCCTGTACCCGAAACCGACATTCCACTTACAATTCCCGAAGTGGTGTTAAACGATGTTACTGATGCCGAAGAGGCCGTTAGGGTTCCCGTCGTGGCCGCCATGACTTTCAGAGCACCCGGAACCGAAGACTGAATAACCGTATCTTGACCTAATTCTCCATTGGTATTATTCCCCCAACACCACACTTGGCCGGAACCATCCAAGGCACAGGTCGCATCATCGCCAGCCGAAATCGCGGTAATCCCGCTAAGAGGGGTCGAGGGTGTGGACGTTCCATCAAACTGTTCGACTTCGACGGGTTCGTAACTATAGGTTCCCGTGGTTGCCCCTCCTAATTGAAAGACATCGTTGGCTCCCCAGCAATAGACATTTTGGCTAGTGTCGACGGCACAGGTATGTTTTAGACCCGCTGAAATCTTTTTGATGGTGGTTGATAAACCGACAACCAAAGCCGGAGAGCTTGCATTCGTACCTGAGGAAGTATCGGTGGGATTTTGTCGTTCTAGCTGATTGCACGCCGAGAGTGCGATCGCCGCGAGAGCAAAAACCGAAATGAGAAATGGATGGCGCATAAAACCTACTACAATTATAAATTGGGCAACTTCTCCCCCGCAAATTTCCCTAGCTAACTAACGGAATCCAAAGCGCATAGCCGCGAAATATTGCCCGAGGTTACTACAAGCCCCATTTACTAGGCGCAATGTTCAACAAAGTTGAATGAGGCTCCGCAATGACTGATCGGTCTGTTAGAGAGGAGGCTTGAGAGGGAGTTGTAACGTCGCGTTATTAAATCGTTAAAGAACGCGTTTCTGCATTGTGAAGATTATGTCGTCCCAGTCCTTTAGTGTCTTCTTTGTCTGGGATTGTGAAAGTAAATGTAGTTCCCTTGTCTATTTCTGAAGTGACCCAAATTCTGCCACCGTGAAGTTCCACAATGCGTTTGCAGATGGCAAGTCCGACACCCGTGCCAGGATACTCTTCCGACCGGTGCAGACGCTGAAAGATAATAAAGATCTTTTCCGAGTACTTGCTGTCAATACCGATGCCATTGTCGCTTACCGAAAAAATCCATTCCGCTTTCCCCCTAGTCGCGTCAATGACTATCCTTGGAGTTCTCTTAGAGCGGAACTTAATCGCATTCGCGATTAGATTTTGGAAGAGTTGCATTACTTGAATCCCGTTTCCGTGAAGAACGGGTAAAGTGCCAAAGATAATTTCAGCTCCCGCCTCGTCGATGACAGCCTTTAAATTTTGCACGGCCTCTTCCAGCCTTTTGTCCACCTTCACTTCTTCAAACGAGTCTTTATGGGAGCCAATCCGAGAGTACAGAAGCAATGCTTCTATTAAAGCATACATACGTTTGGAACTTTGCATGGCGATCTGGACAAATTGATTAGACTCCGCATCGAGTGAGTTTTTCGTACGCGCTTCAAGAAGTTGCATGAAGGTCAGGACCACGCGCACCGGCTCTTTCAAGTCATGAGAGGCGATGTGGGCGAAATGCTCTAGATCGGAATTAGACTGCGCAAGTAGGTGCGCTCGCTTGGCCAACTCTTCTTGTACTTTGGTTAGTGCCTCTAAGTCTCGCTTTCGGTTTTCACTCAGTGCTTCCACGGAAGCAAAGCTTCCTACGTTTTCCAAGGCCGAGCCGGCCAGCGTTCCAATAAATGAGGCTAGTCGCTTTTCATCCTCCCCAAAAAGATCACTCACCCGGCGATGGACGACGTAGAAACAGCCAGCCACTTTTCCTCTGACCAAGATAGGGGCACACAGGACCGAACGAAAACCGCTCAATATCAGACTTTCGCTTCCGTCTCCCATCACTTCGCTTCCCCCAATAATGGGAACTGCGGTCTCAATGGCTCGTCGTAAGAGTTGTCCTGCCCCTTCCGGAATCCCCCCCGCATTTTCAGCACTAATGCGATCTCCTTCGACTTTAAAAATCAAACAGTTTTCAGCCCGCAATAGTTTGAGGGCAGCGTCCTTAACGGCCTCGAAGACGAGTGTCTCACTCAGTGAAGAACAGAGCGATCTTCCTACATCTAACAAGGTATCAAATCGGTCTTCGATAGATAATTTCGTCAGCGGAGAGTCCTTTGGAAGTGCCGACATCTTCTCCAGCGGATCTAGCGTCTCCGATCGCAATCTTGCCGCATGAGAAGCGTCGGAATCCGTGGTCTCCCATCCCAGCTCGCCACCAATAGAACTACGGCTAGCGTAGGTTTGCATCAATTCAAATTTGGCTCCTTGTGACTCCGCAATCCGTTCGCTTTCGTCAAAATAGCGACGAGAAAGTTTGGCCTTCCCTTTTAGGGCCGCAACCAGCCCGGCCTCCCTTAGAATATGGGGAAGGTTATTGCGGTACTTTCGAGAGAGGCGCAGTGCTACTTTGAGTGGGGTCTTAATTTCCTCCAAGGCCTCTCGGAAAGCGTAAGGAGTGCACTGTTGCTTTGCCACCTGCGCTTTTTTGCGAAGTGCGGTAACCAGCCATGAAAAGACAGGAGCGACATACTCTTGGTGAAGACCGGCATCCCGAGTCACCGCAATGGCTTTTCCAAAAGTTTTTACGGCCTGCGAAGTTTCGCCCTCTTCCAGAAGGCGTACCCCCTCCGCCTGGTAAATTTCCACCGTCGTGTGAGCATCGGCGCCGTTTCGTTGGCGTAACTCAGCGGAGATAATTTCTTTTGGTATTTTACCCAGCGAGGCCCTGGCCCATCCGCTCAGACTGATACCGGCGGCTTGACGATCGTTTATCTCTTTACCCGCCTGATGGACTTGCCGACACACTTCCACGGCCTCCGCCAATTCGCCCAGCCGATAGAGGCTAAAGCCCAAATGCCAATTGGCCGTATTGACTTCCCAGCGATCTCCCGTCCTTTCCAGGATGCGCACGGCCTCCCTGCACCTTTCAATGCACTCCTCGTAACGAGAAGCTCCGTAAAGCACGACTCCATAAAAGTGAAGCGACTGCCCTTGACCCCACAAATCGCCCATTTTTCGCCGCATCTCTAGCCCACGCTTCGCGTATTTGATTCCGCGATTAAACAGAGGGATCATGGTCATTACGGGCGCGTGCTCCGAATAGGCCTGAGCCAATTCGGGAGTGGGAGGGTAGCGTTCTGCAAGATTCATCTCTCGCAAATGGGCCCACAAGCAAGGAATCTTTCCGCGTCCAAACCAATAAATGTACGCCATTCGGCTATAGATCCTGATGCAATGAAACTCCTCACTCGAAGGATCAAACGTCTTTCGCCTCCCCACGAAAACCCGGGGAAATAGCGAATGTAAAATCTGAACAAAAATCTCTCTACCCGCTGCCACAGCAAAATGGAAAGCGGTGGATGGAGTTTTTCCCCCGAGGATTCTAAGCGCCTTCTCACTGAGGTCACAGGCCGCTTTAACATCCCCACGGCGAAAAGCGATGTCACCTAACTTCCCTTCGAACTTGGCTCGCTCCACGGGATCTTTAGTCAATTGTGTCAGAGTCGAATATTGTTCCGCAGCCCCGGTGTAATCGCCTTTGAGCAATAAGACGTCTCCAATTCCTTCACGCAACATCCTAAGCGTGTCCGTCTTAACGGAACCCACCCCGCGCTCCGCAATACGGTAGTGCTGTAAGGCGATCTCTAGGGAGTTTTGCTTTCGAGCCAAAGTGGCCGCGGCAATCGCATAAGGCAAAGCGCTCTCATATTCTCCCGCCGCATCATAGTGGTAGGCCAGATCGAACACGGCCTGTGAATCTTGTTCAAGTATAAAGAGAGCGGCTTTCAGATGGAGTTTCTTCTTCGTCTGCGGAGCCAATCGGGAGAGCAACGCCTCTCGGAGCTTGTCATGAACAAAAGCGAAATGATCCCCCTTTTCCATATCCCAAACGATATGACGTCGTCGCGCTTCCCCAATCGTTTGGCCGATAAGAACCGAATCCTGTTTACTCAACCCTACTACGCGACTAATCGAAAATTCCTTTCCCAATATGGCTGCCACAGAAAGAGCTTCCAAGTGTTCGGAAGGTAATAACTCTAGTCTCCTCACCAAGAAGCTAGCGGCGACTCGCGAGGAGCTGATTCGGGCAAAATCGGTCTCCTCCATTTTCCATCCCGAATGGCTGGGAACCAGAGTCTTAGATTCCACCAGACCTCGAAGAACAGCGGAAGCCATAAAAGGGCTCCCATCCGCAAGTTTAATGATGGAAGAGATAGCCGTTGGGGGGAGAGGCCCCGCCATGGATTCGATGACGCCCGAAATCTCCTCACTTTTTAGGGAAGGCAAAATGATTCGACCGAGAGGTTGAATTCGCCGAAGTAAGTGACCTAACTTTACCTCCTCGGATCGAAAGGCGATTACAATCAGAAGATGAACTTTTCCTGCTTTAGTTCTGGTCTCGCTCCAATGCTGAATCAGCTTTAGCGTCAACTCGTCGGCCCACTGACAGTCATCCAAAATGATAAACGCCGGCCGACTAGCGGTTCCCAATTCGTCGAGGAGTTTAGCCAGAGCTTGGAGATTTCTGACTTCGCCGAAATCCTCCGGACCTAGAATTTCGGGCTTTATCTTAAAAAGAGCCCGATACTCGGGCAGCGCATCGCAAATGGCCTGCGCTTGATCTTTTAGTTTCGTCGAGAAAAAATGTCTTTGTTCGGGCTCGGTAGAGAAAAGACGTACGGATTGTTCAGCAACACCTACCAGTAATTGAAATGGCCTTTGAGCTGCTTGATCGAGCCCTTGCCCCCAGAAGACGTTACATTCTTCGGCAAGGCATTGCTTACCCAATTCTTCGAGAAGACGGGTTTTCCCTCCGCCTGACTCCGCTTCCAATAAAAGAAGGCCACCTTTTCCCTCTTTCGCTTGTTGCCACCACAATCTCGCTTGGCGGATCTCCTCTTGTCGCCCTGTAAAAGCGGGCTCCGCCAACGTTCTCCTGCGATCCGATTTTCCAATGATAACGGCGGGAGCCACCACTCCGCTGGCTAACAAATTTGCAATCTCTTCTAGATCGGATAGGACTCCGACCGCCGTTTGGTAGCGTTCACGAGGATCCTTGGCCAACAATCGCTGAATGAGTTCGTCTAATGCCTTGGGGACTTCTGCTCTTACATGGCGTAGGGGAGGAGGATAAAAAGTGAGATGTTTGCGAAAAATTTCCCCCAAACCACTTCCGCCGAATGGGCACTTTCCAGTCAAACACTCGTAAAGCAAAACGCCAACGGAGTAGAGATCGGATCGCTCATCGAAAATGCATTTCATCACACCGACTCGCTCAGGGGCAAAATAACTGGCGGATCCTGCAGGAATATCTCTCAGAGAAATATCGAGCTTTAAACTCCAGGCGAACCCAAAATCGATAAGGGTGACGGCGGAATCGCTTACTTCATCCGAAACGATAACGTTAGAAGGCTTGATGTCGGAGTGGAGGACTCCGTGTTCGTGGGCTTCTTTCAAGGCCAACATCAGTTTATTCGCGACGTGAAGCGTATCTTTTATCGAAAGCTTTGTCCGCGAGAGTTTCTCTCCCAGACTTATTCCCGGGACGTAGGGGCATACCATTATCGTAGAGTCCACCGTGGAGCGAAAATGTAACGGGGAAGCGATAGATTCACAATCGAGTTCCCTTAGCAAAGTGGCTTCATGCTCTAAGCGAAGCCTTGCTCCCCCAGGCGATTCATGAGGAACCATTTTAATGATGACCTTATTACGAGAGGCTACCTCCATCCCCAGATACGTACTGACTCCGAAGGTAGTTTTTAGAAGGCGAACCGGCTCGTAATGGGGAGCTAGGAGGTCTTTAAGATTTTGGCTAGATGTTGTCGGATTCCCTGAGGCAGAGCCCGAAGGACTGGTAGAATTTGGCAAGGATTCTAACTGCATAAATTAGTCCCCTCCATTCCAGCTCAAGCTATCTCAACGGGTCCTAGGGATCTGATTCGACCCACCAGCTCAACGACTATTTTCTAGGACGTATCAGGCTTCTATAACTCAGATATTTCGGTAAAAATAGTCCGTTTTTCAATTGAGCGAAACTCGACTATGGTAGGGGTTATGCAAAATCCAGCACATCGCTTATTTCGTACCGTCGCCAATTTGGAAGGCATCTCTTTGCTTTGCCTCTTTGGAATCGCCATGCCCCTAAAATATATCTGGCATAACCCGCTTCCCGTTCGCATCGTGGGCATGGTTCATGGCCTTCTTTTTCTGACCTATGCCTATACTGCCTACAACCTGAGCCTTGAAGAATCCTGGCCCAAGAAGAAGTTTAGGATAGCGGTCCTTGCGTCTTGCTTGCCGTTTGGGGTGTGGTGGTTTGATAGGAAATATGAGATTTGACTCTCCCGACGAGTGACTTTCCTGGTCGGGCTACCCAAGAAAGCGTAGAGAGCAAAACCTACTCTTTCCCATCATTTTCGGCGCAGACGCTACATTTGCCGAGGATGTTACTGAGGAGTAGAACGACCTTCCCAACTTTTGATGTCGAAAAACCATAGCCACCGTCAAGAACTTCGACGAAATTAGTCGTTATAATTATTCATTTGAAGCCGCAATTGTGACGCCGTCATGGCCAGTTTTATGCATCTTCAATTATCGGGGGTACACGCAACATGCAGGGAGTTCTTTCTATTCTCGCGGGGCTATTTCTAGTCCTAAGCTGCCTCAATGCTCACGCCGAGAGCGGGAACAATACGGGGGAGGCAAAAATCTCCAGCCAAGATGCTGTCCAAAAAGTCGATAATGGAAATCCCGTCCTTCAACAAAATATGATGCAACATACGATGCAGGCCCAAATGTAT
The DNA here is from genome assembly GCA_963778115.1 of uncultured delta proteobacterium. Lineage (GTDB taxonomy): Bacteria > Bdellovibrionota > FAC87 > UBA2466 > UBA2466 > JBBQIT01. The sequence continues at coordinate 2,841,067 of CAVZSV010000004.1, read as the reverse complement.
GAAGCTCAGAAAAACTTTGGAATGGCGTCGCAAGAACAGATGAAAGCGCAAATGCTGCAGCAGCAGATCGATCAAAATGACCAATCCCGCCAAAAAAATGATGATCGGGAGCACAAATCGGTGTTCTCCGCGGCTCCGCCCGGAAAGGAATTAAAAGCAGACCCCTTCGCCACTGCGCCAACCACTTCTGCGGCGGGACGACCGCTTGCCCCTGCTTCGAATGCTACAGTAGCCCAAGATCCCAATGGGTCCTTAAATAAGGAAGTCTTAGTGCTGGATGATTCGGTCGCTAAACAACCTCCTGCCGATGCTTCAACGCCTGGTACACTCACTACGGCACCAGACGCTTCAGGGCCTACGATAACGGCACCTTCAAACCAGGCCGACCTTTCGTCGATGGTTTTAGATCTTAAGTCAGTAGAGGCGGACTATGAGGCCTCCCAAAACGCTCCAACGTCCACTTCCATCTCGGTGGCGCCGATCTCTGAAGAGCCCCGCATCGAAGTTATTGTGCCCGAAAAGGATTTAGCCAAACTCATTGCCAAGAAAGAAAAAGAGAAGGAAGACTTTTGGAAAACGAAAAAGCCGAAGGCCAAGCAGGGTAATAAATCTAAGAGGGCCATCGCGAAGGTTAAGGCTTCAAAGAAACCACTTCCTTCCCCCTTAGCGGAAGGAACCAGTCCTCTTCCTCCTAAACCTAGTTCGCCGTAAGAAAGATCTCGCTATAGAGTTCCGGATCGTTGGAGGCCAGAAACCCTCGGACGCATGGCCACTGGGCCAACTGGTCCATTAAACCAGGATACTTTGATGTCGACGAATGATACTACTGACGATGATGCGCGAAAAATGAAGCCGCTCTTCGTTGAGTGCATCATGGGCCGCGCGCCTGACTTCGGGTAACCGGTCGCAGAAAGGAACTCGAGCCAACTCCACTATCTTCGGCAAATGACGTAACTCGCCAGTCTTCTCAATAAGCGAATATAGGTGGGGTAGGCGCCAAGACGCCAGATTTCTCCAGATATTTGCCGAAGTCTGTTCGTCGACTGCGTGCCAACTGGGCGGCATGGATTGCGGATCGAAGCTCCTATACCATATCGAATCGGGATAGGTCACATCCGCTTCTAACTCCATCAGAGCCCCATCGGCGTCCCGATTGAAAACCCGTCGCAGAAAAGTAACCACTCGGGTCCATGCTCGGACAACGGGATGACTACAAGGTTCCGCTGCCGGTGCGGAGGCTCCAAGAAAGGCGAATAAGCACACAAAAATAACTAGTCTACTTAATTTTAGATTCACTATACTCCCCGGACTACCTATTAGGTCGCCGACCATATAAAAAGATAATTAAACGTTCAAGGACTTTTGAAAAAAGTATAATCGCCACTCGGGAAAGGAAACATTCATGGTAGTCATACAGATTTTTCTATCGGCCTTTATTATCGGACTAAGTACTTTCTTGGCGCGCAAATACCCGGTGACAGCAGGATTTGTAGTGGGGGCCATCCCCCTGTCCACAGCACTTACTCTGGTTCTCATTCAGTTAGAGCACCAAGATACGGAACGAACCGTCCTGGTCGCAAGAAGTGTCCTTGTGGCCATGCTATTAAGCGTTTCTTTTTTTATTCCCTATCTGGCGTATGCGAAGTGGAAGTTAAATTTCTGGGTGATGTACGCAACTTCTATTACTCTGGTTATTTTGATGTACCCGCTTCACCAGAAGATCATGTCGTATTTTGAGAAAAGTTAGTGGATCTCACAAAAGTTGAGTTTCACAGTATCCCCGATAAAAAGAATATCCGGCCTCCAATTTAGGGGTTGGGCGTCCCCAAGATAGACCGGTTCATTCATTTCGACGAATAACCAAATGCGCCCGTCTTCGATCCGCATGCGACCAGGAATTTTCCTGCCGAATTTGTCGACAAAGTCATATTGAACCGAGACGAGCCCTGGTTTCTCTATTTCTAGGGAAGCGTGGTAAATGGGATCCGAGCAATTTCCTACCGGAAAGGAATCCGGAACGGTGGCACTGAGTGCCTGTAGGGAGACTAGAAGTAGGAAGCCTGGTACGTACTTGCTCATTCGCCCCAACCTGTGAGAAGAGATACGGCCTTTAATAGAAAAAAGGTGTCCTATTTCGCAAAGCTTTTCAATCTATTTCAATAAGGAAGATTTCAAGGAAAAGTCTTGCCACCTGGCTACGGCATCGTCTGACAGAGACCTCTTAGATATCTTTGAATTATCGGTGGGGTAATTCCGTAGCGTGAAATGATATCGCTATCCGTGAAATTATGGGGCATGGAGAAGTGAAATCGCCTCATAGCGCTTTCATAGTACTGAGGAAAAAGTTCGACCAACTCCTTTTCCACCGGAAACGCATTATCATAGGCCATACGCTCGGTCTTAAATCTCTCTACTTCTAAAGCCTCTTCGGCCATGACGTTCCATTTTATCGTGGCTTCCATATCGGTTTCCGAAAAAGCGGAAGCGGGAAGATCTAGGGCATTTACCTTCAGACGATCGGCCACGGTTTGCAGCGCTTGTTCACTTTGCTTTTGAATCTCTGTGGAGAGTACGACTTCTCGTTTCAACGTTTCTTCCAAATCAATATCCAGAGCGTGAAGGATTTCATGGAACAAGATGGGAGCCATGATTCCCACTTCAGCACTTTTATCGACGTACATGGTTTTGATCATCGGAACATAACAGGCGGCCGCGCTTCCAGGACATCGGCTCGCCCCTTCGCTTGTCATTTGCTCAATCTTTATGTCCGTGCTTTCTGTCTTCTTCAAAAAAAGCGGAATAGCCCCTTTCCCCGATTCGGTCATCTCAATCAGGGAGTACGCATCTTTGACGTAGTAGCCCGGTTGATCGAGTTTAAAAGAAAGGGTTTGCGGTGAGAGCGGCGATCGCACCGTTGCTAAGACACGTGAGAAAGAAACCTGAGACGGTACGCAGCTATGAGCATAAACCGGCTCCGAAGTGGAATTGACATGAAGATTTACCAGCTCTTTTAGCTTCTGAAAGAACGGGTGGGTCATGGGGATCATCACGGTATCGGCAAAAACAGAGGCCGAAGCCAAAGCGATCAGTCCGTACATCCCTAATCTCTTCATAATTAACCAAAAAGCGTTAATGCTCCGCCAACACAAAGGTATCGGCGATAAGCTGGCGAATTCTTAATCCTATCGGAGGCTTTTTCTTATTGAAGATTGTGCGGGCGCTTGCACATTAAAAAAGGGAGATTTAAAGCACCATTGCCAAAGAATTGGTCAGACTAAGATCCTGAACTCAATAACCAAGTCCGAATTATTGTTTAAAGGTGTCTAAAAGTTCGTCGAATAAACAAAATTCTGACAGTCGACTCAAGGCTAAACTCCCGGCATACAACTTGCTTTTCTTAGAGCAAACGCCTCTTGTTTTTTTGGAATCCACTTGATGAATATTTTTGTTCGAAACGCCGTCCTTACCGCATTCTCGATATTTCTTTTGTCGGGTTGCACGGTACCGTTTGGATCGGCCGTGGCCGTCCCTAAATACATTATCGCGCCTAGTCCGGGGGCGAACGGGGCTACGGGAACTACCGGAACCACCGGAACCACTGGGACGACGGGAACCTCCTCTGGAAACTCGGGACCGAGTGCCACCCCCTCCACTATTGGCGGATTTGGTCCGGCAGATGTCCGCAGTATTTATAATCTCACGAGCAGCGTTACTTACCGAGGTGACGGAACGACTGTCTGTCTTATCGAAGCTTACAATAGCACCAGTACGGCTGTGGCCGACGCTCAAACCTTTGCCAAAGAATTTAATCTACCCACCCCCAATATTACCGTAACGCCAGTGAGTACGACCCTCGATCCTGATTCTTCGACGACGAGTCCGTGGTATGTGGAAACGACTCTCGATATCGATATGGTGCTCACAATGGCTCCCAATGCCAAGATTGTGATTTTGGTGGCCCAAAATGCAAATTCCGCGTCTCTGATGACGGCGGTCCTGCAAGCCAAGACGGCCGGTTGCAATGTCGTCTCAATGAGCTATGGTGGCCCGGCCTCTAATACGGAAGTCGCCAACCAAACCGCCTACGAGATTCCGGGTATCGCGTTTTTTGCATCGGCAGGTGATATCACGGGAGATCCAGAGTACCCGTCTTTGCAGCCCGGAGTGATTGCTGTCGGTGGAACTTCCGTCACGGTGGTAGGCAATACCGTTTCTGAAGTGGTTTGGGACAATAGTTCCCAATCGGGTGAAGGCGGAGGTATCGATACCCTGTTTCCTTTCCCGTCCTATCAAACCGGTTTTAATAAAGCGGCTGGCAAACAGGCTCCCGAAATCACCGCAGTTGCCAATCCTCAGACGGGTGTGGCCGTTTATACGGAATTTGACCTAGGCACTTCCAATAACCCGACAGGATGGATTGTGGTGGGAGGGACAAGCGCCTCCTCTCCATTGTGGGCAGGATTAACGGCATTGGTTTACCAAGGACGCGCGGCTAACAAACTTTCGGTAATTCAAGACATGCATCAGGCGATCTATGCGGGACTTTCGACAATAGCAAGTCAGGCTTTCCGAGACATCACATCGGGTAGTATCAAAGATAGCACTGGTAACGTCGTCAGAGCCACTGCGGGTTACGATCCGGTTTCGGGCTTCGGAAGTCCCATGGTCAACCAAATCATTTCGTACTTAACGAGCAGTACCGCTGCCGGCGTAAGCACCTTGACGACTTTCGCTCCGTAGCTCCTCCAAGCCTCTTTGCCGTTCCAAGGCCATTTCCAATTGCGTTCTGGTCTGACTGACCAACACCACCGCCGCTCGATACGTTAAGTCCAACTCCACAGCAATCGCTGTGTTGGGAATCCCTTCAAGACTTCGCATTAAGGCCTTTCGCTGGACCGGCCCCAACTGCGCCATGGCCAACGCCACTCGTAACTCTTCTGGCGATCGTTCCTTCTCTTCCCAATTCAAATACGCATCATCTAAATAACGGCGATACCTTTCCAATAGGTTCTTGACTTGAGAGACTGTCATTGAAAGCCGGTCGGCGATTTGCTTGGGAGTGTACTCAAGACTAAGGGTGAGAACCGTACGCGTGGGATCCGCCATATAGGGAATGACTCGCATATAAAACGCATTTTTTTCACTGGTCGCAGAAAGCTTTTCCGATTCCCGCTTGCGAGCCGTAGTAATCTTCTTTTTGACTTCAGCCTTGCCGACTCCTAACTGCTGCGAAATAAAAGCGATCGAACGATTCTCTTCCGCCATCTCCAGAGCCCGCCGCTCCCCGATAGGCCACAGGGCTCGCTCTAGAAACCTCTCTTCGTCAGCCGGCGACTTGCCTTGGAGGTCACTAATCGCCGCCAGAAACCGCTCCCTCCAGTGACGGTAAATATACTCTACCGTCGTAACTTCGAGATCTAACAGTTGAGAGACTTCAAGCGGCTCTTTGCTTTGAACAGAGAGTTCCAAAACCCCACGCTCCCGGTCGGGAAGGCGCGAGATCCATTTCTTGTAAAGGTCTCGATGAATATCCAGAGGGTCCGCCAACTTTTTTCGAATGGACTGCTCGATTCGAGAGAGCATCAAGGTACAATCGTAATTTAGGCCCGTTAAACTTCCGATCGAGCGAGGGCTATGTCCCTGAAGGTAAAGTTTCATGGCTGATTTTCGCGGCTCCGTCAGTTCTTCTACGAGTTCGAGATAGCGTTTGCGGATTCCCGTAATGTAATCTTCCCTTACCTGACTTACCAGTCTATCTAGTCGCGCAATGGCGGCTTGCACGGTCCGGGACGGTAGTCCGGTTGCCTTTGCAATTTCCCGCCAGCTTTCCCCTTTTCGGTTCAAATCCCAAATCGTGCGATAGGTAGGATCCAGTTCCGCAACGAGTGATGGGAGGTCTTTATTATCCTCGTTGAAGAGTTGCTCCTCTAAATGCTCGAGGCGTCCCCGTTTGTCCCCCCACATTCGCTCCCACGCTAAATAATAGATCCCCCCCAGAAAAGGTTGAGGGGCGGGCTTTGCCTCATAAAGATAATCGCCCAAAAACAGAAGAACGTCGTGAGCGATACTTCCTGTGGGAGGAATTTGGCTCACCCCCATCAAGCGGGTCTGTTTGTGAATATACTTTTGAATCAGAGGAAAGAGATCGCTGAAGAGATCTTGCATGGCTTGATCGTCACCGGCCAACGCCTGTTCATACAGAGACGTAAGCCTATCTTCGGAAGAAAAAAAGCGCCCGTCTAGGCGTAGCTTAGACGCATCTAAAATAGTGGGCCAACACATGGGCTCAGCGATAGCTCTGGCTCCAACCACGAGCCAGAGAATCGCCAGAGCGAAACTCCGAAGCAAGACCTACCCCCCGGTAGTGGAATGAATGATTTCCTAATACCTCAATTGATATGAAGCGTTAAGAAAACTTTGCGGAGAGTAAGAGGTTCCGGGCCTCACATTTTTAACATAAATATATTAAATACTTACGGATGGCCTTCGTGGTTCATCGGTCCGCCGGCATAGAAGATATCCACTTCCCCTTGAACGGCCGAAGGACTTGTCACCGACGCGTGCTGCCCGCAATCCGTAATCGCATTGGCCACTTCCCAATTTAGCGAATCCGGAACGACATCCGTTTGAAGTCCGATCTGAGTGAAAGCGGTAGGGGCCGCGGGATAGTCCGAACATTGAGCCGTACCGTACGTTTCCAAAGTTTCGGAAGCCCAAGTCAGTTCGGAAATATTGGATACGGTAACCGAACTATTAGCAATCCCCGTAAACTCGCTGGTGTAGGAAAAAGTTCCCGCGTCGGTTGCGTGACCCGATGAAGTTAATTTCATCACTCCGAGCAAAGTGTCCCCTGGATTTACTGGGGTCACTTTACTGTGCATCGCTTGCCCGTCTGAAGTAACGTACCAACTTGCCACCGCCCAATAGTTTCCTCCACCGGCGGGAGAGGTCCCCCATTGCAAGACGGGTTGCAAAATGGCATCGCGGGCATCGGGTTCCATTCCGTTAAATAGATAAAGGAGCTGTCCGCCGCTCGAAGGAGGGGTTTGAGGAACTTTCCAAGTCGATACAAATGACTTGATGCTACTTCCGGTGTCATTCGTCCATGAAGTGTAGGTTACCCAGCCATCCGCATGTACCTGCTGCGATTGGACTTCTCTTTTGGGAATTGACCGGACGATGCTACCCCTTCCATCGGTAATCTCGTAACGATCAGAAGCCACTCGGATCTGCTGTCCCGGCTCTATCTCGTAAACAAAAGCGCCGTCTCTATAACCCCCGGGCGTCGGAACTAAATCATCGCTTGCAAAGCCACTCGAAAAACCCACGCATGAAACTACTAAAAATACCAACAACAAGACTCCTCTGGTCGTTGTCGACATTGTCATTATTGTCTCCTCAGTATCCTGGTGGTTAAAGCCCGATTGTGATGTTGTGACCTCTATCTTATTGAATTCCGGAAGGAAGCACTCGATCCCATCACTACAACTCAGAACAAATGTTAAGAGCAGCCCGGCTTCCCCCCTGCGAGACTCCAGGCGCGGCTAAGTTAGCCATTTCAATCATATTTCCCTGTATTCCATAAGCATTCTCAATATTTATGAGCCTTTCCCACTGCGTCTGTCGCTACTCCCTTTGAAGGACGGTCGAAGCAGATGAAAATGAGAAGTACAAAATGGCTGGTCGCGGTGGGATGGCTGATATTGGTTACGCCGGTTTGCTCTCAAGCAAAAGACTCCTGCGAGGGTAGCTTGAAAATTCTGGCCCGTGGGTTTTCAGATCTCAAACGCACCGTCCGCATCACCAGCACAACTTCCAAACAACTCGACGAAGCCCAACGAGCACTCGAAGCGATTCCCGATAGCGCCATCGATACGCTAACAGCGTTAGGGGAGAAAAAGCTTCATGACAGGCCCACTAGTCCCGCCGCTCAAAATAATTTAGAGCACGTGGAAAACCAGCATCTCAAACCGTTCTCTCATGACGCCCAAGCACTTAGCCAGGCGTTTGGCATTAGTCCCAGCCGCCTTCGTCTTTTGATGGTTCTTCATGATCTAGGAAAAGTAGAGATTCCGCGAGAGATGGCTGCGGCTCTTCAAGAAATGTTTCCCAATGATTTCGTATCACGCGAAATTCTTTCGCACGAATATGCATCCATGATCTGGATCGAACGATTAGGTCGCCAAGCCGACTTAAGCCCCCGAGAAATTTTAGCTCTTCAAAAGCTAATCGCTAATCACAATTTCGGCCCGGACTTGGGGCGGCCCGGAAGCGAAGAGTTAGCCAATGACTGGTGGCCTACTAACTTTCGAAGCACGATGATCCCAGCCCTAAGACGTCTGGGCATCGACGTCGATCATGTTTTCACGAAAGGCCCTGACGGACAGCTTCAATACAATAGCAGCGAAGGGAATGTTTATAGCGCTCTGCTCTCAGCGTACGATAGGGCTATCGCAAACGAATACAATAACGACGGTATCGCCACCTGGCAGAAATTCTCTCAGCAAGACTACACCGGCTGGTTAGGAAAGTTGAAACAAGATCCGTCGGCACCCACGCCGTTTTCGGGACAATCTCTGGTAGCTCGAATGAAGATATCCGCGGAGCGAGCTAAGAATGCCGTGCAAGCGATGTGGAACTCTCTTGCGGAAAATCATGCGGGCCCGGATTTTGACCTCGAAACTTTTGCTCCTTACCGCAATCAAATCGACGGAATCAGCCGTCTGCAACAAGCCATCGATAAGGTCGCAAACGCCAATTCTGTGGATGTGAAAGGCCAAGCAAACTACACGGCGAACAACGGCGACCAATACCGGGTCGTTGATAGAACAGCGGGGAGCTCAGGCAAAGCGAAGCTAGAGAAATTCAACGTTCAAACGGGGAAGTGGGAAAAAATCGCTGAAGACGACAGCCCAGTGAAACTATTTTTCGAACTCGTAAAACGAGGTTAGAGAAAGCAAGATAAGCAACGCACAAGCTTTGGACCGATGGAAGCGGAAAATATGACGCCGGCGATCCCCAAAAGAATAAGCACTCCCACAAGACATCTAAAGTCAGTGGTATGAGCGAGGTCACCGGGGCCAGCGGCCAAAACCAAAAGCGCTCCCCCCAAAGGCGAGAGAATGCAAAGCGCAAGCGAAGCCCGAGTCAGCTGGGACATTCGCTTCACCAACCCCTTTCGTATCGAGGCCTCTTCAAGACTTCCTACCATCAGTCGCGGATAGAGATCACGAAGCGCAATATACTGGTGAAAGACAAAGGAATAGGAAAGAGCAATCAACCACGACAGAGTGAAAGAAGCGATAAAGTGCCACACGACAACCGCTTGCATATGCTCCGCCCGTAGCTGCAACACCGCGGGATAAAGAAGGGCGCCGGGAAGCCAGCCTAGGGCACAGCAACACATGCCCCAATAGGGGATATTTAATACGTGCTGCTTCATTTTTCTCAAATCCTCTGGATGTCTCGTCCACTTTTCAGGGGCTTTGAGGAAGGGATAGACCCGAAAAACAACGAGAAACCAAATCAACGAAACGGCGAGGTAACTCACCGGTAGATAGGTAGCGTTTAATTTTTGAAACCACACTTTCTGAGCCCCTCCCAGCTGATCCACAATTTCAATGGAGTTATAAGCGACTCCGATCACAGCCGCTAACACTTGAGGGAGCGCACCTATTAGAGTTAGCGCGATAAGGGGATGGTGTTCACTAAAACGCGCAATCTTTCTACGTTCACCCAATCGCCGCTCAATAGAACGTAGTTCCAGACAAGTTTGAAGAGCGCGAAAAAAATCGTTAGCTGTGGCAAAACGATCACGGGAGTTTGTCTCCGTCGCGGTTTTCAGATTAAGGCGTAAATTGACCTCACTCTGGAATAGCGGCCCTCTGGGCCTTACTTCTGTGAATAGCTCGCTAAGAACAACGCCCAAGGAATAGATGTCCGAGCGAGCATCAATCTTAGCAAAGGCTTCTGATTCGTCCTCCACTTCGAAGACCTCCCGTTGTTCCGGCGACATGTAAGTAGGCGTGCCCCCGAAGTGTTCGGGAATCTCGCCCCTTTCGGCGTTCGCCCGAATCGAGATATTAAAATCGGTTAGTAACGGAACCCCGCAGTGGTTGATGAGAATATTGGCCGGTTTTACGTCAAGATGAAGTACGTTGCGGCTATGCGCATAGGAGAGCGCCTCACACATTTGAATCCCCAGCTTTAAGATCACATCGATCTGGTCACACTCGGCTAAAGCAGATCTTAGGGAAATCTCCTCGGCATTAAACGTTAGCGGAGGCGAATTGAGTTCTTGAAGTGTTTTTAGCAACGCCGATCCCGTGAGAGCTCCTTTCACATTGCCCAGAATCACTTCAAGACTGGCTCCCCGAATATACTGCATGCAAATCAAACGAAGTTTTTGGCTGGGTTCGATCTGTTCGGAATAGACTTGAACAATAGAACGGTGATCCAACGAGGCAATGGTCTTTGCCTCTTCAGAAACTCCTACGCTAACTTTAAGGGCCACTTCACGAGCCAATGCCATTTCGGTAGCCAAATAGACGGTGGCGAACGAGCCCCTTCCCAAGACTTCCGCGATTAGGAAATCTCCGATGCGGCTCCCCGGGGAAAGAGAATCCGGCGAAAGCGCTTCATCCAACACGGAGGATAAGCGGGTCGTGGGAGAGACCTCGAGAAAATTTTTAAGGACAGAATCTGATTTGAGAAGTTTTCTCAGTTCAAGTCCGATGAGGGGATTTTTTTCTTCCCACCGTCTTAGATAATGAGCTCGTTCCGCCGCGTCCAGAGCGGCGGCTTCTTCAAAGCACTGGGTCAATAACTCCCACTGCTTGCTATTGAGCGTCTTCTTGGCCGCTGAGCTCACGATATAACCACAGTTTGGCTGAAGCCCAGTCACGTTTTACGGTAGCTAGTGACATATCCATCGCTTCAGCGGTTTCCTCTAAGCTTAGGCCTCCAAAATATCGCAACTCCACGACGCGAACGAATCGGGGCTCCATTTTTCTCAATCGTTCCAAAGCCGCATCAAGTGCCAAAACGTCCGGTTCACTTCCACTAGGCCCAAGACTATGTTGATTGTCATCGTAAGCAATTTTGAATTCGCCGCCTCCGCGTTTCAAGGCGCGCTTTGCTTTCGCATGGTCAACCATGATCCTGCGCATGGCCTGAGCAGCGATGGCAAAAAAATGGCCGCGATTCTGAAAGTCGACAGGCTTTCCTTCGAAGATCTTAAGAAACGTTTCATTCACTAAAGCGGTCGGCTGCAAAGTGTGGCCCGCGTTCTCTTTCGCCATGGCCCGTTTTGCGATCTTTGCGAGCTCTTTATAGACCTCAGACCATACCGCTTTGAGCGCTTCAGCGTCGCCCAAGGAGGACTCTTTCAATAGTTCCGTTAGCTGTGCAGCGGGCTTTCCCATATGTCTTTATCGACGCTATGGCGGCGTAGCTTGATGCCGGACCCTCGGCAAGCCTGGGCCAAAGAGAGACTCTTATATATCAAATATATCAATAACTTAATAGATGAGCCGGTTCGGTAGCGTTTATCGCTAATTAGGGTGAGACGGCGGTTAGGTAGAGGAGGCCCAGTGATTATCGACACGGAAAAGTTTATCTACCTCTCGATTTTGCTGCTGGCCTTTGCCATTCTAACCAGCTGAAAAATTTAAAACGTGTTCCTCGCGTGAACCCAAAGCGGTTAGGACGGCAAGCCTACTCCACCAAAAGCCAACCCCATGGGGGGTTGGCTTTTGATTTTTTCGTGGACAAGCTCTTCTGGCCCAACTCCTGCAGCTTTGCCCCACAGGAAAACTAGCTCGCTGCTAATAAACCTGTGCGGGCAAAGGAGAATTTATGAGAACCGTTGATTCGGACTCCATTCGTTTGTCTCAATTTGCTAACCATATTGTTGCAGAATTCAGCTCGCTTCGAAAAATCTGGGGCTGGTTTCTCGTCGAAGGGATCGCGCTTGTCGTGTTGGGACTAATCGCTATTAGCGCTTCGACACTCACCACTTTAGTTTCAGTGAGTCTCATCGGATGGCTCCTTTTGGTGGGCGGTATCATCCATGCCATTCATGCTTTCTCCGCGGGCAAATGGGGAGGCGTTGTCTCGGGACTGTTTACCGGAGTGCTCTATGCGGTAGCCGGCTTTCTGACGATTCGAAGTCCCGCTGCCACTGCTATGATGCTTACGTTTCTATTGGCCCCGCTTTTTATCGTGGGCGGAATTGTTCGCATTATCATGGCCATGACGAACCGCTACCCTCAATGGGGATGGTCGGTATTTAGCGGCCTTATGGCGTTGGTACTAGGAGTGATGATCTGGAACCAATGGCCTAATTCCGGCTTTTGGGTGATTGGAACGTTTGTGGGAATCGAAATGTTCTTTAGTGGTTTTGCTACCTGCATGTTTTCCATCGCTTTGAAAAACGTTCCGGTGATTGAAAATGTGAATAAGGTTGCTGCCTAACTTTGCTTGATTCAATAAAGGAAAAGGGCCGGTTCGCTTTTTAGAGCGATCCGGCCCTTTTGGTAGGGTCAGTCTACTGTTGTTGCGTCAGGGTGCAGAGAAGCCCGTTCTGATCTCTAAGCCCCAAGAGATCCACCGTCCCTTGTAGGTAACCTGCATACGAGGCATCCGTGAGCGGCTCCAGATAGAGCTGGTCTCCGTTAGTGAGCGACAGATTCATCATCTGATCGATCTCGCCGACGGCGGCTTCGTTGACTGGATAATTTTGATTATCCGCTCCGTACACCGTTCCCTGAACCGTATAGTTTTCGCCGTCTGTCGACGAAATCAGAGCATCCACTCCCAGAAGCGCTTGGGCTGCAGTGCCGCCAGGCAACCGACAACTCAATTGGTACGCCAAGACATCTTCGGCAACGGGAGCCGGACATGCCACAGGCTGAGGTACCGGGAAATAGACCACCGGAGGATAGTTCCAGTGCGGAGGTAACACGATGGGCGGACAGGGCTTGGGCGGTTTCACAACCACACCGATCGGAGGTTTAAATCCAATGGGCGTCGGAGGCTTTACTCCAATCGGCATCGGAGGTTTAAATCCAATGGGCGTCGGAGGTTTTACTCCAATCGGCATTGGAGGTTTAAATCCAATGGGCGTCGGAGGCTTGACGCCGATAGGCAGTGGCTTGATTCCGATAGGAGTCGGTGGTTTCACGCCGATAGGTAACGGCTTTAATCCCACGGGAAGGGGTTTAAATCCAACGGGCGTTGGAGGCTTCATTCCAATAGGAGTTCCTGGCTTCACTCCCAGAGTGGGGGGCTTAAATCCGACGACTGGCTTAAACCCTCCGCCACCACCTGGCTTGAACCCACCACCGCCGCCGCCCATTTTCATAGGTTGCGCAACTTCTGTTCTACCCACAACCGCACCCTCTTGCTGTGCGGAGCCAAATTCCTGAGCCGCTTGCCCTACCGAAGCCCCGCCGAAAGCGAGTGCAACGGATAGGGTCATTAGGCCCCATCGAGTCTTAAACATATTATCTCCTCCCTGAATTGACGTGGATCCCGGTACAACAACGTCCGCTCCACCGCGGCAAAATCATTTGCCGCACCAACAAACGCGCCAACCCGTCAAAAAACAGCTCAAAATAATTTTCCCTCACCTAATGACCCGTTTTTCCGCGCCCTTACGCGTGGGGGCTTGAGGAGAGGTCAGGTGATGAGCAGGTGGACGTTCGTATTATGGAGTCTTTGGATCGCAGGATGGTTTCCCTCGTTCAGTCAGGGAACTCCTGCTCAGTCGATCTCCGGTATCATCGCTAATAACCCCAAGACAGGAAGGCCAGTTCAAGACCTCAAGGAACTTCTGCCGCTGCTCTCCCATGACCTTAAGTCGCATTTTACTTTCATTTACGAAAGCCGAAGCCCTCACGGAAAATACGGTGAAGATGCCACAGACCCAATGCATCCCAGAGTACTTCTCTTCTCCTCTGACGGTAGACTAGCCCTTGCGTTTACGGGTGCTCCCGATCGCCCGGGCTATAACACCATAGAAGCCATCGCCTTTAACGATCAAAAGGCCAGTTTCGAATTGAGCCAATTCACTCTGCCGGCGGATAAGCATCCTGAAAACGGCCGCATCAATCCGCCACAATGTCTACGCTGCCACGGGGCGGATCCCAAACCCATCACCGACTCTTACCCCTTGTGGCCGGGCTTCTACGGCAGTGTCAGAGATACCTTCCCCAAAGGATCCAAGGAACTGGTCTGGTACCGTCGTTTCTTAAAACAGCACGCTAAGAAAGGAGTCTACCAATACCTCGATTGGCCCAAAGGAACTTCAGTGCCCCCTTATTTAGATCCTAAGCAGTACGACCAAAACATGGTGGAAGCTTCGTTTGATGAGTTGAAATTTACACCAAATACTAGACTGGGAATGGCATGGACGGAACTCAATCGAAAGCGGATCCAACGAAAGCTAGAGACTTCCGCTAGGTATTCCCAGTATCGCATCGCCCTTCTTTCAGGATTGTTAGGCTGTCGTTCCCTTCCCATCTCGACGGCTTACGAGGAAAAAGCGTACGCCGCCATCTATTATGAGAATGAAGATCGACTCAAGCGCTTGGGCTACCGTCCTCGCGGCCCCGCGAAGAGCGAGCTCGATATGATGGAGCTTGGGATGTATCGTAATCTTTCGCAAATTGAATACGTAGCTCAGGTTCTCAATGTAGATACTTCGGACTGGTCGCTAGCCTTCGAAAGCGGCTCGACCTCCTTTTTTGACGGTATTTTAAGCAGCGCTTACGGAGAAAGAGATTTTTATCTCAAAGAGGATTTCATCCAAGAGATGTTACGAAACCTAGCTCACGACGATGACGCTTTTCGCCCTTTCCTAAAGACCTATCTCGCTTACCCCGAAAAAGGGCGAGCATTCGCCGAAAGATTGGATTTGGGGCAAGCTTTGAAAGCATGCGCGCTAATCGAACAAAGAGAAAAGGAAAAACCTGTTAGCCTTCCTGAAGCCATCGTAACTTCTGACGAGGCTCCCAGTATCAATCCAAGTGCGGTCACTTTACTAAACCGTCTCGACATCACAGATGTTCCCTTCGAAAGATGCACCCGTTGTCACGAAGGAGAGGCGGCTCTTATCGTCGGGCGAAAAATTCCTTTCGATGCTCCCCGAGAACTTGCCGTGGTGTTGAAAGCCTCCAGTAAAAGCGGTCGTATCATGAAAGAAGAGATTTTAGCGAGAGTGGCGCTGGAGGGAGCAGGACAGATGCCTCCTCGAGGTGACAGGTTAACCGCGGTGGAAAAAAAAGAGCTGGGTCGGTACTTGGCTGAAGTGCAAGCGCGGTGAGAAGGACTATCTCAACGGCACAAAAACCGACTGCATCATTACCGTCCCTTGCGGATCGAGCAATTGCGCCAGAGACGATAGTTCCGGATAAAAATTAGACAACTCATCCCATTCAGGCGGCTGCTTACCGATGGCAAAAAGTTTTAGCTCATACCTTTTTTCATCCGGATCATACTGCAATGAAACCACCGCCGACACCGTCGTCGATGTGGGGCCGTGGCCTTTGGCTCGAGGATAGATCGCAGGCGGCGTATAAGTTAACGGCCCAGCATACCTTAAGAAGTAGTCTCCTTGCTGAACGAGCGGCATCGAAGCATCATAAACGATGGGGCCCGATCCCAGCTCCGCGAAACGGGGAGCTGTGATCTCGATGTGAAATCCGTTCGAATCGATGATTACCCGCGCTTGGAAGAGGCTTGCCGCAAGGCTCGTCTTACTTCGACGATACAAAAAAGGTTCAGGGGCTTCGAAAGGTGCTTTGCCTTTTATCGACAAATAACGCTCCATGGCAGCCACTTCTTCCTTAAGAAATAGCGATCGGAGTGGGGGAGTTTTTAGAATGGAGGAGACTTTAGCTGGAACTACCGTATGAAGCAGAGACGCCATGAACAGACCGTACGAACCCTCGTCGCCATTACCTTCCAACGACAGTTTTCTGGGAAATTCGTTCTTAATGAAATCTCTTTCCAACTTCCCCTGAGGATTCGCTCGAAAGGCATTCACGAATGCAGAAAGATTAATGAGTGGAATCTCGTTGAACCGTTGGTAGCGTTCATTCTCAATAACTACGCCTGGTTGATAACTGAGTAAAGCCCTCGTTCCCCGGAATGGCTCCAAAGACTGAGTCAAACGGTCAATATGAGGTAACCACCGGCTCCATCGATCTGGGGCCTTTATCTCAGCTAATAAACTAGCGCTATCCCACACGCCCGCCACATCGTGCTCCGCAGATTCCATCACGAAAGGCAGAAGATTCTTCGCATGGCTAGACTCTCCCCCGCCGCCTCCGGAACTCTCTCCCCCTCCGCCGCTACTCTCTCCTCCGCCTCCCGAGCTTTCGCCACCGCCGCCGCTACTTTCACCGCCGCCAAAAACGACGTTATCCCCTAGATTTCGGCGAGAGATCGTTTTGGTAAAGAGCTCCGAGGTCGTCTCAATCCTAATGGCGTTAGCTCCTGCAAAACTGAATTGGTGATTCTCGTCATCTAAGACTTCAACCAGTTGGGAATTCCCTGGCTTTTTAAATCTGCGAACCAGCTCCGATGCCACTTCGTGAACTTTCGGCCACGGTAAAATATAGGTGAGACGCGCCAAAGGCGAATATCCCCAGACGATTCCAGCGATCTTAACGTCATTCGCATTTTCCGGAGGCGCGACCAGAAAGGCCCCTCCCGAGTACCCCCCTGTTCTCATCGGAACTTTAAAACACTGAGAAAAAAAACTCGGATTACAGTCAGAGGAGTAGTTAAGAAGCTGCAAGGTATCAGAAGCTCGCCATTGCGCTATCAAAGTGCGGTTGTTCCAGTCCTTATTTATTAACTCGCCTTGACGAGAAGAGAGCAATTTCGCTTCTTCTTTCCAAAGAAATCTTGTCATGGTGGGCAAGTTGCCGTCAGTCTCGTTGCTAGTTCCTAAGATCGCAAGCCGCCAGCTTTTCCCGGTAATGGGGACATTCCAAAAATGGGCGTCCATCCATTTCTGCCAACTCGACGGATTTGGAATCTCTCCGACACCGGCTTTAACAAAATCTACTCTTAAAACAGCAATATCGTATCCGGGCCAAACTCCTATCACTTCGACTTTCAGTTTGTCGGCCTGGCCGACACGTTCGCTAGGTGTGGTGACAAATAATTGGTTCCAGCGGGATCGGTCATGGGGCAAGCAGTGGTAATTTGCTACGAGATAGACGTACCTTTTATCGATGGAGAACTGGATCGAGGTGCCGTAGTAAGGCTCCGGATAGTTCCAGCCCAATCGCCCTACCAAAGTAACGATCCGAAAGATGGGTATCTTCATGGCGGCGGATTCACTGAGGACATCCTGGGCCTGACTAGCCGAGCCTATCGGGAAGGCTAACAACAGAAACGCATAAAACCATCGCATGGACCGTCCCCGCACACTTTACGGTTATTTAAGGTGAACAAGCTTCTATCAAAATAGCTCCATGGGGATCAATGATTTTTGGACGCTTTAGCGCAGGATAGGCATGCCCTGGAATTCGCACAGTTTTCCCTTGGCGGAGTGGCCCTCTTACGCGTAGTTTGAATGGCCGGGGGAAACATGTCACAACGGTTCGTATGGAAAGGAATGGCCGCGGACGGCAATTCCGTAACAATAATTAAACACAGCGGAAACTTTCCGCCTCCCGCCTATGCCACGACCCAGTGGCTTCGCGACAATACTCACGAGTTAGGAACAGGCATCGCCCTCGATTTGGAAACGACCGGGCTTAACTTCAATTCCGATAAGATCATAGAGATTGCTTTCCGGAAATTCCGTTATCACAAGAAGAACGGGGAAGTGGTGGAGGTGAGCTCGCCCTACGTCGAATTGCAAGATCCCGGAATGTCGTTGAACCCACTAATCCAGTCAATTACCGGACTCACTGATGATGATTTAAGAGGCAAAGCGATCGATTGGAGTTATGTTGGCGGCGAACTCGCTTCGGCCGATATTATTATCGCGCATAATGCCTCCTTTGATCGGACCTTCATGGAAAAATATTGTGCCATTACCGGCACCAAAGTGTGGGGATGTTCCCACAGCCAGATCGATTGGGGTGGCCACGGTTATCCCAGCGGAAAATTGGAACTGCTTTGCATTCACCATGGATTTTTTGTTGAAGCTCACCGCGCTCTTAATGATGTAGATGCTCTTCTTCAACTCATTTCCACTAAGAGTTCCCTGTTGGAGAGCACTTACTTGCTGGAACTCCTTACCAATGCCTTTCGGCCTACCACGATGGTCATTGCCAGAAACTCTCCTTTCGAGACGAAAGACTTGCTAAAGGAGCGGGGTTATTTTTGGAATACGGGAGCCAAATCCTGGCAGAAAAGAATCTACCGGGACAAAGTAGAGGAGGAGATTCAATGGCTTGAGATATCCGTGTATAAAGGACGCTTTCGCGGAGAAGTCCGCGAGCTATCCCCCACGGAAACCTTTCGCCAGATCCAAAGCTAATGCCTCACCTTACCTTAGAATATTCAAATAACCTCTCATCTCACGAACAGGTGTTAAAACTCTTAAAAGATCTGCACGAGACGATCGGAAACACAGAGTCCGTCGATATCGAAACGCTGAAGAGTCGTTTAATAGCCCGAGAAGATTTTTTTATTGGAGCCGATGCCTCCCGCCGGGCTTTCTTGTTTGCTCGACTAGAGATACTTCCTGGGCGAAGTGAAGAGTGGAAAAAGAGTTTGGGCAAGAGGCTTCATGATCTCATGTTGGAAAGAGTGAAAGTTTGGAACCTGTCTAAGCTTAATTGCTCGACTAATTTGGAGATTAAAGAGTTGAATGACTCACTGTATTTTAGGACTCCACCGCCGAAATATTAACGATACTCATCCTTCTGCATCAGGGCTTTATGCGATGCATTACCCCGTCTCACTCCCCTCTCACCTAAGCTTCCTTTATTCCCGATAAGAGAGGATACGAGTGGATCTCTCTTATGAAGGAAAAGAAACGTAAACTTACCGTCATTATCTTCACCGATATTGTCGGTTATTCCAGACTAAGCCATCGCAATGAAGCGCTTGCCTTGAGTCTGCTTCAAGAGCATCGCGAACTCGTGCGCGGAGTCTTTCCCCAGTACGGGGGAACCGAGATCAAGACTATCGGCGATGCCTTCCTTCTTAGCTTCCCGAATGTTTTTGACGCGGTACGCTGCGCGTTACACATTCAACGGGCCCTATCGAAGCGAAACCAACAGTTCGATTCCAGTCGCCACGTCCACGTCCGGATAGGCATTCATTTAGGTGATGTCGTCATTACTGGCGACGGAGATGTTTACGGGGACGGGGTCAACATTGCTTCTCGGATTGTTCATTTAGCGGGAGCTGGTGAAGTGTGCGTCTCCTCGCCC
The DNA here is from genome assembly GCA_963778115.1 of uncultured delta proteobacterium. GTDB lineage: Bacteria > Bdellovibrionota > FAC87 > UBA2466 > UBA2466 > JBBQIT01. The sequence goes on along the minus strand of CAVZSV010000004.1, from coordinate 2,821,661 downwards.
GTCTATCAACAAATTAGAAACAAATCTCATCTAAGGGGAACAGCCCTTGGAAAGCAGAAGCTTAAGAATATTTCGGAGAAGGTTAGCGTCTATCGAATAAGTCTAAGAACCGCGGAAGGGCCCATCGATCATTTTCGTGTCCAGGCCAAACGGTTTAAAAGCTTTGCCCTTCGAGTAGTACCTTATTTTGCGCTGGCCCTCTGTTTGGTAACTATCGTAGGCATTCGTGATGTAAAGCATCCTAAGGCCGCTTTAGAGCCTGCTCTCGATACTCGTCGGATCGCTCTTATTCCCTTTAAGAAAGTAGGCCTTGAAAAGAATGAAGAATATTTGCCCGAGGGAATGACGGAAGACCTCATCTCAACCCTTTCCAAGGTTCACGATATCCACGTTATCGCCCAATCAACGGTTGCGGCTTACAAAGACAAAAATCTTTCTCCTAAAAAGCTGGGCCAGGAGCTTAACGTCAGCGTTCTGCTCGTAGGAACTATCAAAAAGATAGCAGGTCGATTTCATATCGTAAGCCAGCTTATCGATACGAAGAGCGAAGAGTACCTTTGGTCTCAAGAGTACGACGGCGCGCTAGATGATGTCTTGCAAATCCAAAAACGTATCTCGCAAGGCGTGGCTGAGAAATTAGAAGGGCGAGCTCTGGCGAGTCTAGAGATGCCGGAAGTAGAAAGTAATTCAAACTCCGCCTACATCAATTATCTCAAGGGCAGATTTTTCTTTAATCGACGAGGAGAAGAGGACTTAAGGCTCGCGGCTCGTTACTTCGATCAAGCCCTGTTGTTAGATCCTAAATTCGTCTTGGCTTACACCTCCCTCGCAAATACTTACGACTTGCTCTCCTTCTACGGGTTCATGAGTCCAGAAGAGGCTCATACGAAAGGACTTGAGGCCGTAGAAAAGGCGATTGTTTTGGATCCTGATACCGTGGACAGCCACGTTTTTTTGGCCGAGATGGCTGAAGAGTTCGAGAACGACTGGGGAAAATCGGAAAGAGAATTCAAAAAAGCGCTAGCGCTTCGTCCGGACTACGGGACATTGCATAGTTGGTACTCCGATTTTCTCATCGCTGTCGGAGACTTCAATCATGCACGAAAAGAGGTCGCTCTTGCCCTTGAAATAGAGCCTAAGAGCCCTACTATTAATATCTCCCAAGGCCGCCCCGAGTACTATGCCGGAAACTACCTAGAAGCCATTCGCCGCTATCAAGCCGCTCTTAGCGTGGACCCCACTTACCAAGTCGCCTATTATTGGTTGGCCGCGGCTTACATTAAAGCGGGGCAATCTAATAGCGCCATTCAAATTCTTAAGCCCGCCATCGCGTTTTCAGCTACCCCGCCACCGATGATGCAAGCGATGTTGGGATGCGCTTATGCGCAAGCGGGAAAGAAAAAAGATGCCTACAGAATTTTGGAAGAGCTTAAGAAAACCTCCAAAACACGTTATGTATCCCAATATTTCTTGGCGGAAATCTCCGCTAGCATGGGGGATTCCAAGAAAGCCGTCCAATATCTCTATGCCGCTCAGAAAGAACATGCTTACCATCTTATTTTTGTCGCCGTCGATCCTCTGTTCAAAGGGTTACACGGAAACAAAGAGTTTGATGCCTTAGTCGATAGAGTGGGAGCGCTAAAGTATCTTAAAGATGCATCCCCACAGAAAATGTGATGAAGAAAAGAGAATGAAAAAAAAATCATGAAGATCGATAAAGAGTTATTGCAACATCCAGAGCTCATGGCGTTTTTGAAACGCGTCCCCAAAGGGTCTCGTCTTTTTCGCCAGGGAGAAGCGGGAAAGACGATGTTTATTTTGCTATCGGGTATTGTGGAACTTTCCGCCGATGCCGACGTCGATCCTAAGGGAGACCATGCGGTAGTCAGCCTCGTCCATGAGGGGGACTTTTTCGGAGAACAAGCTCTCATCAGCGAAGGTGACTACCACCGTGCTTTTGGGGCACGAGCTAATACCGACCTCACCTACCTTGAGATCGGTAGCTATGAATTCGCTTTGATTCAAAAAAAATTCCCCTACATCGTGGCAGATATCCTAAAAGGGATTTTTAGGGTCGCGGCCTACCGGTTAAAGCGCGCCAACGAGTTGATCCATCTTCTTAAATCCAGCGATAACAATGAGCGCTTCATTCAATTGATTCTTTACCTTTGCGAAGTGGCGGGAAAGCAGACTCCCGAGGGAACAGAAGTTTTTCTGAGCATTGCGGCGATTCGCTTTTACCTCGAGGTCGACCAACTGCTAGTCAAAAAAGTTCTGAGCGAGCTGGTTCACCATAAATTGCTGCAACCAGTCGCTAACGATCGCTATTTGATCCCTGACGCCAATCGTCTGCGTAACCACATGCCCCACATTGTGCGTCGATTATCCACGGTTCCCATCGTTTGAGACCTTCTCACGCGCGCCGCGTATGACAATCTGGGGATACCTAGCAGTAAAATAGAGTCGCGTTCTCTTTGCGGGAGATCCCATGCGGAAAGCCATCGTTCCCGTCTTGATCTTTTCGGTATTCTTCTCTCTTATAGGTTGTGGTGCCTCCCAAAAGAGGCAGGATAACCCGGAGGAGTCTCAAGAGGTCTGCCCACAGCAGGTCCCTAACCCTCCCACGGTCGACCAGTTTTACGAGAACGATCCTACTTACGTCGACCCCAACGCGAGTAAAATCACCTTTCCTATGGGCACGCCCGAAAGCCAGGGTTTAGATAGCACGATCTTAGCCAAAGCCGAAGCCGCACTCCAAAGTCTGCCTCAGACTTATAGCTTTCTAGTGATCCGCAACGGCGTCTTAGTGGACGAGCGCTATTTTCACGGTAGTAATTACGATCAAGCTAATAATATTCAGTCGGCTTCAAAAACCATACTTTCGGGACTAATTGGAATTGCGTTGAATAAAGGACTTCTCGTCAGCGTAGATCAGAAAATTTCAGATGTCTTATCTCCTGATTTTACTTTTACCGCCATGACGAAGCAATTGACCCTCCGCCATCTATTAACGATGTCGGCCGGAATCAGCTGGATAGAAGATACTACCGAAAACGCTATCGAGGACGCGGACAACTGGGTCCAAGCGATCTTAAATCTACCTTTTGTCGCAACTCCGGGATCGCTATTCAATTACGATACCGGACTGACGCACCTCTTATCGGCGGTTTTGACCGAGGGCACCGGAATCGATACGTGCAGCTTCGCAGCCCAATATCTGTTTAAGCCCTTGGGTATTACGATCAAGCATTGGGGACGCGATCCCCAAGGCTACTATTCAGGAGGTTACAACCTTTATCTAACCCCGAGGGATCTAGCTCGCGTGGCTTTGATGTACTTGCAAAAGGGGGAGTTCCAGGGGCAAAGTGTCGTCCCCGCCGATTGGATAGCTGAAGCCACGACAAGTAAGATCCAATCCGAACATCCTCAATATACCTATGGCTATCTCTGGTGGTTATTTACCGCGGCAGGGCATCCGGTTTACAAAATGTGGGGATACGGCGGTCAGTTCGCTTACCTAGTTCCCGATCTCAATTTGATCATGGTCACCACGACGGATACTAGGGATGATTATGTGGAAATGGATGGAGATCCTATCCTTATTAACGACGTTATCGCTGCCGTCACGTCCAAGAAAAAATAGTTCGCTATTTCGAAGTAGACTCCTTAGGAGTGGCGATTACGTCGTAAACTTCCCAGTGCTCTTTTACCGTCTTTCCGTTTACTTCCCGTTGTTGATCCCATTCTCGGGGAACAATCTCTTCGACGTTAAACCCCGCTTTGCTGAGAAATTCTCCTAACTCGGCTTTGGAAAAAAAATTCATTTCCCTATCACCGGCCCACACATGTTTTTCACCAAAGAACTGTGCGGTGAATTTACCTTCAGGCTTCAGAGCCTCCTTGATCTTAGGCATCACCTCTTTTTCCAAAACATCTTTGGGAACAAAGGGCAAGGTGAAGCTCGAATTGACCAAATCAGCGGATGCTTTCGGCAGTTTCATGTCTTGCATCCATTCGACCTGCGTTTCGAGTTTTCCTTTGTATTTTTCGTCTCCGAAGGCTTGCAAACGCTTCATCGATTCCTTAGTCATATCCACCGCAAGGACTCTCATTCCCTTCTTTAGAAAATGTTTGGCGTCCTTCCCGCCTCCGGCTCCGACATCAATGACAAGCGGCGGATTCTTGGGATCGACCACAATTTTGTCCGAAACCCTTGCGGCGATCTCTTCGGGGGGATCGTTTTCATGACGCTTGTTGTATTGGACCCATATCGGATCATCTTCTTCAGGGTCCTCTTTGTCATAAGCCCCATCGCCACTCGGAGCGGGCTGGACGGCGGGTGCTTGGGCTATTTCGTAATTGAAATGACGCCCTTGTGGATTCACTCCATGTTGGTTTACCGCTTCAGCAAAGGCTACAGAGGCCGCCACCAAAATAAATGTTAGGAAAGTTTTCATGGGCGCCATTGTTTCAAAGGGTATTGAAGTAAGAGATGATGTTCTGTTGATCGGTCGCCGAAAGTTTTGAACCACCCTGCGGCATGTTTCCCGAAGCGCCCACCGAATCGGTCAACTGAGTTACGGTGTACTGATTATCCGGCGTGCTTCCGTGACAACTGGCACAACTATTTGTCCACACCGCATATCCTAACTGTTGCTGCGGCGTTAGGTTGGTGGGGGCGCTATTCGTCGGAGGAGGAGTTCCTCCCCCCACGGGGTTGCTCCCGAAAGGAATGGTGGTCGAGGAATGGGGAAGGATCGAAATTACTACAAAATCGATCTCTCCGTTGCTTTCACCCGTAATAGCGACTCCCGATACCGATAGACTAGTCCCAAAATTCAGAGAGGTCGTTCCCGCCATGGTCTGACAACTCGTCGGGCAGAGAAAATGCGTGGGAGTCTGACCCGCTTGGATTCCTGTTACAGATGCCACGGAGGAGACGAAAAGTTCTTGCGATACATCCTGAGTATAGGCCGCTGTGGGAGACCCCACAGTGGAAAAGGTTACAATGGCGGTTGAAGAAACGTCCGTCAGAGTGCCGTTTCCCGTGGTACCGCCGCCGGTAGCAGGGCTATTCGAACCGCCGCTATTTTTAGCGCAGGAGCAAAGACACTGAACCACCAGGACGATAACGAGCCATTGAAGAACTTTTGATTTAGAAAGCATTTATCTAATTCTCCGCAAACACCCTAATTGTGAAAATTTTGTGAAGAAGATTCCAGGCGCGATACCTGGAATTACTTACAATCTTTGTACCAGGGGCGGCTTCGGAGAAAGGCATCCCCGCTGTCTACGCTCTGGACGGTTGCGAAAACACAATCTGAAATAGTTTTGTGGGGAAGAATAGTTAGAGGGGCTGAACAGGGAATTATGGACGGGGATTGGTGATTTTACGCCGCTTTATTATTTAATTATAAGCGCTTAGCCTTCTCCCCGCCGTTAAAGGCGTTGAAACTTCGACACCATCATCGTCATGCGTGGGGATGGATTTGTTACATCGAGTCCGATTTGCCCCGAAGGTAACAATACCTTTAGTCCACATATGCGATCGGAACAAAATCATTATGACGGTTTCCCGAAGACCTTTGCCGGTTTGGGTACGTTGAGTTGGGCCATTGCGAACGGTCTTCGTAGAGAAAAGGTTGGTACCTCTCTTCGAAGTCTTGCGAAGTGTAGGTCTGGACCCGCGCGAAGTGGGATTTATATCTGTCGAAATAATCTAAACCAGGTGCTCTCACATGATCCCATTCCTTTTGATTTGGCTCGGAATAATCTATCGTCGTTTGATTTACGACAGGTACTGGCAAAATGGCTAGGCCATTGGGACGAAGTACTCGACGAATCTCTTTGATAGCAAGTCCGTCTTCAGGAATATGCTCCAAAACGTGTGAAGCAAAGATGACGTCAAAACTCTCCTTCGGGAAAGGAATCTTGCGCAAGTCTAGTCGAAAATCCACGGAGGGATCTAGCAAATCGGCGGAACTATATTTGCCAAAGAGACGTTTTAGTCTTTTTTGCATGGCTGCTTCGGGCGCGCAGTGCAGAATATGCATTTCAGAAAATCGAGATCGTTCGGGAAGAGTATCCAACACCAACCACTGTAAGCGATGGCGCTCAGCAGAAGAGCACGAAGGGCAAATCGCATCCAGCCTGTTGCCAGTAGGATCTTTGGCCGTCATGAAAGGACCTCGATAGTCGCACACCGGACAAAGGTACTTCGCCTTCCCCGGATGAACCAGTCTGTAACCCTCGCCCCTAATTTTTTTTAGCGCGTTCTTAAGTCGTGGATCCAAGTCATACTCCTATATAATTTGCCAATACAGATAGATCATGGTTCCCAAAGTGTCGAAACTAAAATGGCTGGGATACATGAGAACTTGCGCCTGTAAGTTCACATCTCCGGTAATATCCCAGCTAATTCCAGGAGCGAGATCGGCGGGGTCCGCGGCCCAAGTATCCCAAGAAGCGCCGACGCGATGGTACGGATGTAATTCATACGACACCAAAGCCGCCACTCTGTCAGTGAGATGATAAGAAACATAAGGACCGAAAAAAAGCGTCAGGTCTATGGCACTCGAGGGGTCATTAGAAGGCCTGCTCACAAGGCCATTGCCATAGAGTTGGAGCGTATGAAAACCTACGGCTCCTAAAGTGAATTTAGTTTTGGGAATTCGGTAGGTCAGGACCTGCAAACTTTGAAAATCGATCCATTCGTCGTTGTTGATATTGTATGGCTTAAGCGGGGCAGTTACCCGAAAGTCGGCCATCAAGTTAAAATGCTCCGTGTGAATGAGCTTTTGATGGCCAACCCGAAATCCGCTATCGAGCATTTGAAATGCCGTCCCTCCCAAGGGATTGACCTGAAAATTTAAGACTGCTCCCACAAAGACTTCGGGCGTGAGAAAATAATCTACTTTGAACTGACTCTGTAAATTCTGTTCATTTTGAGAAGTCAGCGTGCTGCTATCGATAGCGCCACTCCCCAAGGGCTGAGAAAGTCCGGGCCCCTGATACATTCCAAAGTATGAGAAATAGACCTTCTGATAATCGGTGGGAGCCGTAGCCGCCTCGGTCTGCTTGATGGCCTCCTCGGCCGCGGCCCCCGAAGAGAAGATCGTGAAAAATAACAAGAGCGCCGTACGAAAAACTATTCTTGGTAGTGAGATCAAACTGCCTTCCCCACCCTATCGATCAAAACCCTTCCTAACTCTTCGCGTTGAAAGGGGATGAAGTCAATCCCTTCGGACAGTCCCAGCCCCCGGGCTCCAAAAGGGGTGGAGAGAATAGGGATGTTAGCCTCCCGGTACTCCACCATTTTGACACTGGTACCTGAACCCGTAAGCACCGGATTGATAGCCCAGTCAGCCACCGAGAAATAGGGAGCCACCTCCTCAACAGGGCCCGTGGCGATGAGCCGTCCCTCGCGTTTCAAGGAAGTGACACTGCCGACCACAAGAAAATAAACATTCAAAGCCTCGAGCAATTCGAAGTGGTTTCGACAGAAGTCTTCGAGGAACCGGAAAGCGTCCACATTCGGTGCATACCGGCTCGCGGTAAACAGAATGACTTTCGCATCCTCTTCTAAGAACAACTGGGTACGAAGTAGGCTCCTCCACTCAGGTCTTTTTTCTATAGGAGCTACTGTATTGGGAATTACGACCACGGGAACTTTGTGGTTTCCCATTTCGGAAAGCACTCTTTTTTCTTCTTGCGAACAGCACCAGACTTCGTCGGAAAGCGAGATGGCACGCTCCTCTATTTTTTTCACCAAAGGGGCCAAGAATACTTTTGAAAGCCACGTCTCTCGCCATAAATGAAATTCAACATTGTGAGTATTAAGAATTTTAGAATAGCCGACTTTAGAGAGTAGCGGATATAGGTACGGATGATCGATCACAATTCGGTCTGAAGTTACAAGTAATGCTTTGAGATCTCTGGGAATAAGGAACCGCGCCACCCAAGTGGTCCATAAAGGAGGAAGCCCTAACCGATAGGCAAGAAATTGCAGGAGCCCGAAAAACTTCGATCGATTGACGACCTCTTGCAGCTCGGGGGCGACCTGATTAGAGCTAGAGGCAATTCCCGAAAGGTATTCTTTCTTCCTTCCGGTTAGCGAATACACGACCACGGGAGAATTCACCGACAATTGTCGGGCAACGGCTGCACTTCTTTTTTGTCCCCCGGACAAAGGAGGAAACACCTGAAGCCCAGAGATAAAGAGCGTCTGTTTACCCATAAAGCCCACAGTAACTCTCCACCATTCTTTCAATCCCAAAGTGCTTTCGCACTTCGGACTTCCCTTTCCGCGCGAGTTTTAGAATCAATTTCGGATCTTTCAATAGCTCCATCAACTCTTTGGCGAGAGCTTGTTCGTCCGATAAGGAAAAAAGTTTTACAGCCCCTGGCGCCAAATTTCGGTGAGGTTCGATATCGCTAATGAGACAAGCCTTTCCGCTGGCCATGGCTTCCAATACGGCGACGGGATGTCCTTCAGAGAGTGAACTGGAGACAAAGATATTTCCTCGTTTCAAAATAGGGCGCACATCGTTTTGAAATCCATAAAGATGAACCTCATTTTGTAGGCCGTTTAGGGAAATGAAGTGGGCTATCTCGTCTTGCAGATCTTTAGGACCGCTGCCGGCATGGTGAAATTCAAAATCGATGCCGGCCGCCTTAAGAAGCGCACAGGTTTGAAGCAGATATTTCAAATTTTTTTCCGGTGAGATTCGAGAAACATTCACCAACCGTAACTTAGGCGCGGACTGTCCGCGACTCGAACTAAAATGGTCAAGTGCGATTCCATTCGGAATGACAATGATATTGGAGTTCACCCAGGGACAACTCTCCTGTAACTGATCTTTTACGTGCTCAGAGACCGCAATCAATTGGTAATAAAGATGGCTCGCTGCCTGAAGGAAAATGACATATTTGGGAAATTTCAAAAAGTGGTGCAAGGTATGATGCGTGTGAATGAGGCGTAACTTTGGAAAACGAATCTTAAGAGCTACTGCATATTCCATGGGACCAAAGTCGTGAGTGTGAATGACGGTTATCTTTTGAGCGCGGACGACCTGGACCAACTTCTTCAAAAGTCGCAGGTCGTATCCCTTTTTCTTTTTATAGGTAATAACGGGGACTCCAAGATCGACCAGCTCTTTCCCAATCCCTTCGAGGGTGGCCGTTTCGTACGAAAAAAACGAGAGCTTTGCTCGATGGGACGGAGTGTATCTTGCCAATTGCTCCAATAAGCGCTCGATACCTCCTTGCGCCAAGTACTCTACTAAGTGAAGCGTGTGTGTCCGTTTCGCCATCCCGACTCGGTCTTACCAGTTTTAGCGACTCTCCTCACCGGTAATTTTTTTCCGGGGCCTGGTACCAAGTTGAGGACAAAATTCCACCACCCCTGATCCAGAGCGGTGAGTCATACCCTCTCATCCCCAGTCCTGGGTAATAGACGGCTATGGCACGCTCCATGCACTACTCTTGGGTGGGGTCACGAATTTCAGAAATTGTATGGAGGAGATAATGAACATTAAAAAGGCCATGCAAATGGCATTGGTGTTACTGGCGCTTTCGCCAGTAGTGGGTTTTTCCGAATCGGGTTCGTACGTACTGGCACCTCCCACTACCGGAATGTACTTGGGCGCTTATGTTGACTATCTGGCGGGAGACGCCCAGAGCTTGACGAATAATTTGGGAACGTACGAGTCCACCACGGGCAAGGGGCTGGCGTGGAGTATCGTTATTAACGAGTGGGGAAGCAATTTGCAGTTTCCTTGGTATGAATCCTACGCGGCTTACAATGCCGGCAGCACTCCTCTCATTCGAGTCCTTCCCCGCAGCGTAAACTATGAGACGGGCGCTATTGACCCTTACCTGCGTTTGGATTCCATGGCCAACGGAGCGTTCGATGCCCAGTTCACCCAGTGGGCCGACGTCGCTCGTCAGCTTCCCTTTCCCATTATGGTGGAGTTCGCTCCCGAAGCTAACGGAAATTGGTACCAATGGAGTGGCGTTCTTTATGACAACGGACCCCAGCTCTGGGCAACCGCATACCAACGCTTCATCAACATTTGCCGTCAAGAGGGAGCCAACAACATCACTTGGGTATTCCACATGAATGGGATTGCGAATCCGGCAACACCCGCCAATGCCATGGTAAATTATTATCCCGGTGACAACTATATCGACTGGTTAGGAATCAGTAACGACGGGGCGCTTTACCAAACCGATTACTGGGACAGCTTCACCGACCTGCTCGATCCGGCTTATGCCGAAATGTCGGCCGTCTCGACCACTAAGCCGCTTGCGATTGTCGAAGCCACGGTTGTCGAGCTGCTAAGCGATCCCAACGCGAAAGCGCAATGGATTACCGACGGATACAACGCCTTGAGAAGTGGCAACTATCCTCGAATTAAAGCGTTCAGCTACTGGAGCGAGCCGGGATGGACGGAAGAGGGAAATGATCTCCGCGTCGACTCGAGCCCACAAGCTTTGGCTGCGGCCAAAGCGATGTTCCAAGATCCGATGTTTATCACCGGGGCCTCTTGGTTCAGCCGCTAGTAGTGAATTCTCTTAAAGAGGGCCCGGGACTCTCGGGCCCTCTTTTTTTCCGAAAGGCGATCATGAAAACCAGATGGGATCGCCTTTTATTTTTCGTCCTTTTCTTCTCAGTCACGTCCTTTGCTGACAGCGTTCTTATCCCGCCCACCTCAGGAGTGTACTTAGGCGTCTATGCCGCCTATGACGAGAGTTCCTCGGCGACTCTTACGACGGCTCTCAACGACTTTACCGCGGATGCCGCAAGATCTGCGGTGTGGGACATTGTGCTCAGTGAATGGGGACAGGCGCTCCAATTTCCCACTGACGATGCCATGGCCGTTCACCAAGTGGGTAGCACCCCTTTTGTCCGTATCTTGCCCCGTTCGGTTCCTACCGAGACCGACGCCATCGATCCCGTTCTAAAACTAGACGTGATTCTAAGGGGAGACTTCGACGATCAAATTCGAGACTGGGCCCAAGGGGCGAAAGCTTTAGGATTTCCCATTTTGGCTGAGTTTGGCCCAGAGCCAAACGGGTTTTGGAATCAATGGAGCGGAATCTACTATCCCAATGGGCCCGCCCTTTATGCTTCGGTGGTCCAACACGTCATTACGATCTGCCGAGCAGAAGGAGCGACGAATATCACTTGGTTCTTTCATATGAACGGCAATGACAACCCAGCGGAATCGACCAACCAAATGGCGCAGTATTACCCCGGTGATTCCTATATCGATTGGATAGGAGTTAGTGTCATGGGAGCCCAACAAGATTCCGATTACTGGGACGAGTTTGTCGCCGTTATGGATCCGGCTTATGCCGAAATCTCAACGGTCACTCCAAATAAGCCCATCGCGCTGGTTGAAACGGGTGTTATCGAAGATCCGCATGATCCTAGCCGCAAAGCGAACTGGATTTCCAATGCTTACCAAGTTCTAAAAACCAACCGCTGGCCTCGGCTTAAAGCTTACAGCTATTGGAATGAAAAAATGGGGACGGAGGCTACTGAGATCGACGACTTAAGCATCACATCGAGTCCTGCGGCACTTGCGGCGTTTAAGAGCATGGTTAGCGATCTGTTTTTTGTGAGTGCGCCGGTGTGGGGGAATCGGTAAACTCTGTCATTGCAAAGAGAATTGGCGTAGGCGGAAGCGACTCGACGAAGCAACCGGTAGAACATACGGACTTCGACATCACTCAGGCTTTGCTCGTTTCCCTTACGGATTACGGCGTCGCTTCGCTGCTCGCAATGACAGGAGGGGCCAAAATCCTTTCAACTGAAATTTTAGATAGTCCGTCTCGTCGGGTTTAATCACTTTAAACGCGAATGAAAGTCCCACAAAAATCAATCCGTAGCATCCAAGTCCGGCGACGACTTGAATAGCGGGAGTGTTTGGTAACTGTGCAACGGCACCTTTGGCTAGGATCGCCGATATTAAGCTCGCCTCCAAGATGATAACGATCTCTTTCCAAAGAAAGAGATCACTCCAATGAAGCCGCATCAGATTCCGCGCCAGAAAAAGCTTCACCACCACAGAAATACTATCGCCAACTAACTTTCCGATCATAGCGCCCATGGGGCCGTAGAGATAAGCAAAGCCTATCGTCATAAGAAGTCCGCCCACGCTCGAAGCCGTTTGAATTTTGAGGAATCGCCGATTATCTGCAAACGTGCGAAAAACAATGTCACAATCGAAACTGCTTACTAAGAATATAAGCATAAATACTCGAAAGTAAGGAGCACTCTCCAGGTACTTTGTTGAATAAATGAAGGTGATAACTTGCGTTGAGAAAAAGAAAAGAAAGATGGCGATAGGCAGTTGCAGAAGCGAAATCTTACGTTTAGTCGTCTGCCAAAGGTATTTAACCTGATCAAATTCTGAGCGGGTGTGCGCTATGACCATGTCGAACGACATGAGATCCGACATCGTGTTAGTGACATTCGGAACTAAAGGGATATCGAAGCTTCCTACCGAGTACAAAGTAAACTGTCGAACATTAAAGAGCGTCGCGATCACGAACCGGTCCATTTTATAGAAAATGGAGAAGATTTGAGAAACCCCCAGCGGCAATCCATAGGAGACTTGCTTGGGCAAGAAGCGGAAACATTCTCCAAGAGAAATCTGTCGCCGATGCATCAGTATCAGATTCATGACAATGAGCAGCCCACAGCGAAGTGCACCCACCAAGGCAAACAGCAAAATCACGACAGCGAGAGAGTGAAAAAAATAAAATCCGATAAAGACCGCAAACGCTTTTAATCCTTCGCTTAGTGAAAAGACAAGAACGTTGTACTTCACCTTATCCATCACCATGAGGTAGTGCTCCAGATGTTGCGCCGGAATGGTGAAGATAATGAGCACTCCTAGCATCGACGCGAGTCCCGCTAGATCTTGATTATGAAAAGCCGCGGCCAGCGGATAGCGCAGAGCGTACAGCGCAATAGCGACGAGAAAAGCTATCCCAATTTCGCTAATGACAGCATTCAAAGAAAATACCGGTGCTTCTCTGGGATGGCGTTTCATAAAGTAAAAGAGGCCGAAATCGAGCCCCATATGCAGAGTCATAAAAAAGAACCACTGGATAAGGATAATCTGCTTATACGTCCCGTATGACTCGATACTGAGTCGACGTGATAAAAACACGGGAATGAAAAAGCTAAACGCAAACCCCGCGGCCTGCCCAATCGCTACCACCACCGTTTTTTCGAAGTGAGATTTGTCTGCGGATGAAGACAACGGACCCCCTGCTCTATCTCAGAGTTACCCTAAAAGCGTTCTTCCTACCACCTTGGGATTTACTCACTCTTTGGGCTCCTTTTGATACCGACCCCGGGAATTCTTACCGCCTAAGTCCTTGGTTTTGTCAGAGTTTCTTTCAAAACCAAGCCAGACCGCTTTGGCACCATACTTGCTCCTCTCTCTGTCTAGAGTCGAAAGGAGACGCCATGACGCGTTCCATCCATCCTAAGCTTTGCTTCGAACCCGCGGAGTATGAGAAACCAAAGAAGATAAAGACACTTCAAATTGAAACCCCTCTTCACGATCTGAAAGGAGAGGATTTCCGGCCTCTCAGTTCGCTGGAGGAACTAATTCTGGTTCCTAGCTTCAACGAATACCGGGAATCTAGCGAATGGCCTGACTTTATTCCCCCCGATCTGTTTCGTGAACTGCGATCGCTAAAAAAGCTGAAAATTCTAGGCAAAAACATAAAAGCGCTCCCTTCCGACTGCTTTCGGGGATTAGAAAATCTAATTCAGTTAGATCTGGGAGGAAATTTAATTTCTGAGATTCGTCCCAACGCTCTGCGCGGTTTAAACAAACTAACTTCGCTCGCCATCTCGCACAATGGGCTTTCGGAAATTCGCTCTACCTATTTTGAACCTTTAACGCAGCTGACTTGGTTAGATCTATCGGGCAATCGCATTCGATCGCTAGAACTTAGTTGCTTTCAGAACCTTCAAAATCTTATGAGTTTGAATCTGTCCCACAACCGAATTTCGAATCTGGACTCGATGGTCTTCGCGGGCCTCGATAAACTCAACGCACTCAACCTAAAGGGAAACCCTCTAGGCCGAGTCAACGCTAGCTCTTTTAACTTGCTCGACAAAACCGCCGTCATCTTCGCGGATAAGAAATTAGGCGAACGAACGGTGACCGCCTAGAACCGGACCATCATCGCCGCCGTAAGACGATCTTCGGTTTGTCTCAAATCTGGAGTCCAGCCCGCGACGTACGAACCTGGAGGCCCACTGTTGGTCACACTTCCGCTGGATGAGGGGGGCGTCACTCCGCCAGGACCGGTGAAGTAGGGAGTGCTCGCCCAACGATGGTTAAATTCCAATCGGAAAGTGATGTTGGTCGTGGGCATCCAGTCGGCGGTCAACTGCATATCCCATGCGGAGTACTGATCTCCTGCGTTTTCCGTAAAGTACCGAGGATCGGGAGGATTAGAAGCCGTAGCTCCGTTGATGGGCGGAATCAGAACCAGATAACGGCCTGGGTTGTTGATGGCTCCGCCGCCGAAAGTAAGTCCGAAGTGGTCTTGCAGGAACCACAAGCGGTTATAAAGCATAAATCCAATAAAATTTTGAGATCCACAGGTGACTCCACCTCCCCATTCACAACCGGCATCTATGGTAAGAGAAGCCGCCGCTTTGCTGATAACTCCTTTTTGATTCTCGTGGTACTTCACCATCACACTGTCATCAGTATGAAATCTCGTGCGGCCCGGATTCCCTAAAGTATCCGCACCGTAATATTGATTTCCTAAAACCGATATCCAGCCATTAGGGCGATAGAGAACTTGAAGACCTAAACCGGGCTGATTGTTAAATCTACCGTACGACTGCCAGCCGTTAATGAGCCAGGGCTCAATTTTAAGCTTTTCACTGGGAAAGATCTGGACCCGCATACCATTAAAAAACCACGGCGTATTCGACGAAACGTAAGAAGGTTGGTACGTCCAGTTGTCGAAATTGTAATAGCTCCACAAGCCCACGTACGACATGAAGATGCCGGCTTGAATATTAATGCCGTTCATCACGTTGAGATGGTAACTTCCGTAAGCTTCAGAAATATAGCGGTAGGCACTATCTAAATTCCATTGTCCCCGCGAAGGGCTAGAGTCGTTTCGGGGAGTCGTTTGGGAATACATCCCGAATTGAGTCATTAATCTAAAACCCACATTCTTGTAATTGAAGTCACCGCCGATTCCAATCTGTGTGATTTGAAATTCGTTAGTGCGAAACGCTTCACTTGAACCCGATATCGTATTGTCCCCGGGATTGGAAAAGTCGTAGTGATAGACCGTATCTAATCTTAGTTCGGGTACGAAATATTTGCTGGCTAGTGGGCTTTCACTGGGCCCATAGTTACCGGGAACCCAAGAGAAGTCCGCAAAGGAAAAGGGAGCGGGGGCCGTTTTCTCCGTGCTCTGAGCAGCTTCGTTGATCTTTCGCTCTTGCTCAGGATGGGTAGGAAGAGGATCGGCATCAGCAAAAGCTTGCCCGGCTTCCAACAACACAAAAGTGAATATCGCTAATAGCGCCCTAGATGCGAACGTCATACCTACTCCTTCTCTTTCGAGGCATTGTGAGCAAAGACCAGGCCAAGAAGGTAAAGCTATAGTCTCCAGCCTGAATTATCTGAGGAAGGGAAGATTTAAGGAGAGAAAGCGAAGCGGACCTTAAAAATTCGTAACGAGCGGGATTACAGAATTTAAGGTTTTTCCTACAACTGGAAAGCCGACGATAACGGGACTTTTATTCCCGAAAGGTGCTGCGCAAAGCCAATCGCTCTGGCGAAGGTATCCGGATGTTCCGCGCAAGTGATATCGAAAGGGCTCCATCTTAAAAGGAGCTCCTTGCCATTAGACTCTAGGGAACTACATCCGAGCAGCATCACCTGTTTGATGAGGTTCTTGGTGGAAGTATTCCAAAACTCCGGAGTTCTCAGCATAACCTCATTAGAGAAAATGAGGAACTCTCGGTCAAAGTAGCAATCCCCTGTAACGATCTTAGTGCTAAAACGCAAAAGGACTTCCTTCGACACTGGCTTCACCAATCGAAATTTGGGAAAACTCGTCTCCACGGACAACATCAGAAATGAAGCCGTTCGCCCCTGCGGTAAAGAGACCATCTTAAATCCTGTCCCTTGGTATTGGCCCGAATAGATGGGAAGTATCATCGAATTCAAAAGAGAGCCCTGCTGACGGCTCCCCCCTAGAGCAGCAGCTAACTTTTCTATGGCCGCATTCCAGCCGTTTTGAATTCTAATCGTTCGGATCTGAACGAATATTACAAGTGCCAGACAAAGAACAATTCCGCCTACCTGAAAAAGCAAAGCCGTGTCTTTTGAGAGCATGGAAACTTATCGGCGATCTGATTTAACGGCTGCATCACGCGTCGCATCACGGTCCCAGCCTTGAAACTTTTGCTAACAGAGGAAACCTTTTAAATGGGTTGAGCCCTACGAGCCGTGTTATTCCGTGAGGTTAGGGCGGTTTCATTTAGGGGGAACAACATGGGTTTAGACTTTCGTTTTTCAACATTTGCCATTGTTACGTCATTGTTTTGCATCGGAATGGGATTTAGTCAGGTTGGCCTAGCCGATCTGGCGGCGGGCTCGTGCACGAGCAACCAAAGTGCATCCGTGTCGACCACTTTGACCACCGTCATAGCGGGCCATTCAATCTCGTACACGGTGTCGGCGGGTTACCTAGAAGCGACAGCGGCCGATGGGAAATCGAAAGCGTGTATTTTTTACACTTCGTATGTGGCACCTTCGTCAACGAGCACCCCGCGCCCCATTACCTTCGCCTTTAATGGCGGACCCGGCTCCGCTTCCTTATGGCTCCATATGGGGTTGGTAGCCCCCGAGCGAGTCGACATGGGCACCGACGGACTTACCGTACGTACCCCGTTTGAGTTGGTAACGAACGATTTTTCGCCCATCGATATAAGCGATTTCGTGATGATCGACCCGGTCGCGACTGGGTTTAGCGATGTCCAAGCGGGAAGCGCTCAGGATAAGTTCTTCGGAGTAAAAAACGATTACCAATCGGTCGCCGAATTTATCCGAAACTACTTGGATACCAATAATCGCTGGAACTCGCCGAAGTATTTAATGGGCGAAAGTTATGGAGGCATCCGAGGGGCTTTACTCGCCCACCACCTTCAAGCGGACATGGGTATTTTTCTGAACGGAGTGGTTTACCTCTCTCCCTGGCTAACGACTACGACAACCAACTTCGGCGAGGTTGATAACGATTTGCCTTACGTCTGTTTTCTTCCTAGCTTTGCGACAACCGCTCAATTCCAAAAGAAATCGGCGGCACAGTATCAGAATGTAGACCCGGAAACGTTAATGACCCAAGCCGAGACTTTCGCGCGCGGGCCGTACTGGCAAGCCCTGCAGCAAGGGAACGACTTGCCCGATGCCGATTTTCATAACATCGCCAAGCAGGTTTCCGATTTCACCGGAATTCCTCAGTCTCAGGTGGAAGATCTCAATTTGCGAATTGCGGACACCGACTTCTTCGGCGATCTCTTGCAGTCGGAAAACGAAGTCGTGGGACGCTACGACGCCCGTTATGTCGGCGGCAGACTCTCAGGTCAAACCGGAGCTACCGCTACCGATCCTAGCGACTCGGCGGTATCGGGTCCCTTTACGGGTGCTATTAATTACTACCTGACTAGCATCGTCCATTTCCTAAGCCCGACTCCGTATATTGGGATGGCCAATGTTCAGACGTGGCCCTTTGACTCCGATGGAACCGAGTATGGAGTGATGGATGATCTGAGCCAAGCGCTCATCGATAACGCTTCTTTGCGCATTTACGTCGCGAGCGGAATTTATGATTTAGCCGTCCCCTATGAGACCGTGAAGTATGAGTTTGAACACCTAGCACCGCGCTTGAATCTGGCCGATCGAGTGACTATCCACCGCTTCCCCTCGGGGCACATGGTGTATATCAACCCGAAGGCACTGGCTCCGTTGAAGGCGGATCTGGCGGCGTTTATTAAATAAGTTCCGCTCTTGAATTGCGGGGAGCCCACGCTCATGTCTACGTGAGAGTTCATATTCACGACGACGAAATTGCCATGAACAGGAACGTGAACTTCGAACGGAGACATGGGACCTGAACGTGGTCTTATGCATTTTTCAATAATTTTACCCTTGCCTCCCCCAAAACCCTTACCTACTATGCCTTCACGGTCGCGATGGTCGCGACTGATAACCGGAGCTTTTCTGAATGGACATTCCTAGTCAGCCCCCGCCCGCGAGAATTAGGAAAGATTTAGAAAACTTCTTCAGCAAGTTTCGGACTTAAGCTCCTAAGTAAGTCCTGACTCGCTGAATGAAGTGAGTCAGGGAAACTATTCTCGATATCCTCCCTGTCCAAATTCCAAATTCTGCTCAAAGGGGCTATACGTCTGGTCAGATTCCCTGATGGGAGGACCCATGTTTGATATCACTATTGGCAATACTGCGCGTATCGTGGTTCCGTTTGTGACTCACTTAGCGACTAGTTTTCTTTGCGGAGCCGCTATTGGACTCGAACGGCAATGGCGTCAGCGCACGGCGGGCCTGAGAACCAACACGCTCGTGGCGCTCGGAGCTTCACTATTTATCATGGTAAACGACTCGTTCTCGGGAGAGTACGACAGGGCCCGAATCGCGGCCCAGGTCGTTTCCGGAATTGGCTTCTTGGGAGCGGGGGTCATCATGCGCGATGGACTTACGGTCCGAGGTCTTAATACGGCCGCCACTTTGTGGTGTTCGGCAGCGGTTGGCCTGATGGCAGGAAGTGGCGCTCTACTAAAAGCCGTTATGGGAACACTGGCGGTTATCACCGCCAACGTTGTCCTAAGACCGATGGCCCAAAAGGTGAATCGTTATTCCGCCCCCAACACCGCTATGGAAGCCGTTAGCGACTCGGTGGTGGGCCTCGATCAACAGGTTCACACGGAGCCCGCTGTCTTATAGGCAAAAAAAAGGTGCCAGGCGGTTAAGCCTGGCACCTTTTCGGAGTTACTATGAAGAGCCGTTTAGGGGTTAAGGAGTTGAAGCACGCTTAACCAGTTCGTGCTCATGAACTTAAGTCCCTGGTACTCAGCAACGTATTGAGTGAGTGTGCTGTTATCGGTCGGCCACCAGATCGAGACACCTTTGGCATTTGCAAAGTTGGTCGTATCGTTGTTGGTCACGACGAACGAACTCAAGGCCGTCTGAACGTTACGAACGTCATCGGTTTGAAGACCGGCAACCCCGCTAGATCCCAATTTGCTGATCAAATCACCAAGATCTGCGTAATCAGAATCGTAGAAGTGGACCACGTTGGCAGTCGCCGTCTTAACTGTCGACTGTTCGGAGCTTGAGAGACCTTTGAGGGTGCCTGCGAGACCCGTGATCGCGGTATTGATATCTGATTGATGCGAAAGATCCATCACCGATAGAGTGGCATCTTCCTGGCCTTGGTAATAAGCCACATACTCTTTGGAGAGCATGGAGCCGATCTCTAAGTTCGTAGCGTTTGGCTTTGCGGCCCAATCTGTTAAGAACTTATCGTAAGGCCATCCCAGTCCTGGCTCGACCTCTTGAGAGCCCACGAAGGCGAGAGCGCTGCCAGCCAATTCGTTGGTGACTTCTACCATCGCCATCAGACAGGCGTCGGTGCCGACCAGATCCAACGGATGGCCGATGACTTGAGCAATTGCGGCAACCGCTTGACCGAATTGAGCCGTCGTAATGTGGTTTCCGGAAACGTCATCCCAGCTGATATCGCGAACCGTTCGTTTGGCATCGTTTAGTTTATGCCAGCCATTGCCGTGATCCCACACATCGAGAAAGTAATGCTGGGCGGGATAGTTCTGAACGGCCCACGTCGCAAAATCGATCATCGTTTGGTAGTTACCCATGTCGACTACAGGAAGCTGTTGAACGACCGGCGAAGTGACGTTGTTCGGATCGGTACTCTTTTGGATCAAAAAACGTCGGGTATTACCGGCCGATTCGCTCGCCCACTGGACCACGATGTTGAAAGTATCGGTGGAGCCGACCGTTTCCATCATCTTCATATTGTCGGTGCCGAAGGAATCCAGACTATTATTTCCATTGAGATAGATAATAAAGGTCCAGGCTTTCTGTGGAGCTGCGGCAAAACCTTGCGCCGCATATGCGCAGAGCATAAACAGGGACATCACAGCGTAAAACGTAAACCTCCGCCCGGTAAAACGTTGGCCGTCCGTATGCATTAGGTACCCCTTTTTTTTTTGAAAACTAAGATTAGTGAAGCTGAAGCCATTGTATGACTTCGCTCCCAATAGATCGTCTACATTTGGTTAATTCGCTTAACAGACGTTAACTGCCACCGGAAGAATTTCGGGGAAGGTCATTATACCTTCCATTCCTACAAAAAGGTACGGCCTACCTTCCTGTAGTTGCAAAACGCCACTACAGGAAGGTAGGCCGTACCTTTTTGTTAGAAGGCGAGGGAAAGCGAAGAGACGACGAAAGTGTCGGACGAGGCGTAACCAGAGCCTTTCGGGAAGATAGCGGAGTCGGCGAAGAGGCCCCGCACTTCGTTCCGCCAAAGAAGCCCCTTTTGTAATTCGTAATCTACGTTGATCGAAGCACCGTTAGCCCGCATGCTGAGTCCGCCCACGGGCTGAACTATGACTCGGTCTCCATCCACATACCTTTCGAGACGGCCGGTCACTGAGAGTTTGGGAGACAACGCTACCCGTGCGAAAAGTGCTGTGCCGTACCAATTGGATGCGGGTCCCACCGCCGGCTGTTGCTGCCATCCAATGTCAAATTCCAAAGCTAGCTGCCAAAGATGGGAGAGTTCGTATTTGACGATAAAGTCATTAAATACGCGCCAAAGAGAGCCGACTTCCTGACCGAGGAAGGTGTTATAGGAGATTGAAAATTGGGAACTGGGAGAAAAGGCGATGGCGGTTCCCACCGCTTTGCTCGAATTGTAATCGGAAATATTTTGCCATCCATTCAAGACTAAAAATTGCAGGACCCACTGTGGATTCACTTGCCAGCTCGCCTTAACACCCGCTTCGTAATAGGGCGAAAAGTCGGCAACTAGCGAGCGCGTATACGTCCAATTGTCCTTGGAGATAAAAGTCTCTAGCCCCAAGTGAGAAAGAAAAATTCCCGCATCGATCCACAGGCCATTAGCCACCTCATATCCCAAAGTCGCCTCCTGAACGAATCTCATGAGGCTGGGCCCGCTCGCAATCCCATTGGTGGGTTCTGATGCGTAAGTGGCTTCCACCGAAGTGCCCGCTTGGATGGCTAGTCTTCCTCGTAACTTCTTGGCCGCTAATTTGGCGTCCAGGTAGGCCAGATTGATATTAAATTCGTTATGCCGAGTTGCCGTAGTGGCTAGCTGAGCACTCGTCCCATTGATTCCCTCTGGGGTCCCTAGCACCCGTTCGTTGGGAACAGGCTGATTAAAATCAAAAGCGTAGTAGGTATCAATAAAGCCGCCAAACGTTACAACCGGTTTGGATTCCGCTTCGAGTTGGTTGGGCTCAGCCCAAACGGGGGCGTTAGAAAAGAAAAAGATTGCTAAGGCAAGAAGGGGAGACAGACGCGATTCCAGACGCAATGCTAAACATCTTTTCTACCGATGGACGGGCGCAAGTTTATCCAGCGCCAAGTTAACTTCTAAAACGTTGACCGTCGGTTCACCCAAAATACCGAAGTCGCGACCCGCCGTATACTTTAAAACGACTCCTTTTACGGCATCCAAAGTGATGCCTCGTGCTTTGGCAATCCGCTCCGACTGATACTCCGCGGCGAGCGGGCTAATATGGGGATCCAACCCGCTTCCTGAAGCGGTTACCAAATCCACGGGCACGGGGGCGATCGACCCGTTTTCGGTATGAGTTTTCTGGATATTATCTTGAACGGCTTTCAAGAGCTTCTGATTAGTGGGACCAAGATTGCTGCCGGAAGAATTAGCGGCATCATAGCCATTCTGCCCCGCCGCCGACGGGCGTGGATGAAAATATTCAGGCTTTGAAAAGCTTTGGCCAATGAGCCGAGCTCCCACAGCCTCCCCTTTATCGTTATAGACAATTCCGCCATTTACTTTGTCCCGGAAAAATACCTTTCCGACTACGGTGACGCCGAGAGGATAAAGGCCGCATAAAATGACGGCCAATATTAGAGTCACTTTGATCGACTTGATGAGTACGGACACCATAGCTTTTCTACTCCTTCTGCTTTAAACCAAGTGAAAGAACGCTACCACGACATCAATGAACTTAATTCCGATGAACGGAACGACGATTCCGCCCAATCCGTAAATTAGAATATTGCGCTTTAAAATACTGGCCGCGGACTGAGGTCGATATCCCACCCCTCTGAGGGCCAGCGGGATAAGCACTATAATAATGAGGGCGTTGAAGATTACGGCTGAGAGGATAGCCGATTTCGGACTATTCAGATGCATCACGTTGATGGCATTAAGACTCGGTAACGTAGCCGCAAAGATCGCTGGAATTATGGCAAAGTACTTGGCAACGTCATTGGCGATACTAAAAGTAGTAAGGCTTCCTCGCGTGATGAGAAGCTCCTTACCGATTTCCACAATCTCAATAATCTTCGTGGGATCCGAATCGAGATCGATCATATTGCCGGCTTCTCTCGCCGCCTGCGTCCCGGTATTCATTACGAGCCCGACATCCGACTGCGCCAGAGCGGGAGCATCGTTGGTGCCGTCCCCCGACATAGCCACCATTCGGCCTTCCAATTGAGTCGATTTGATAAGCTGTAATTTGTCTTCGGGTTTCGCTTCAGCGAGAAAGTCGTCGACGCCGGCTTCCTTAGCAATGGCAGCCGCCGTGAGACGGTTATCTCCCGTCACCATGACGGTTTTAATTCCCATGGCACGAATTCTCTTAAATCGGTCGCTAATGCCGGGCTTCACCACATCTTTTAGATGAATGACCCCCAAAACTCTTTCGTCTTTGGAGACTAATAGAGGAGTTCCCCCATCTTTGGCGATCTTTTCCACGGCTTGGATTACTTTGGAAGAAAGCATTCCTTGTTTGGGGCGAATCCAATTTTCGATGGCATCTTTAGCCCCCTTTCGAACCAGCACCTTTCCGATATCAGTCCCGCTCATTCTTGTTTCCGCGGTAAAAGGAATGATGACCGCTTCCGGCGGAGTATTTTGCCTCGCCCCTTTGGCCACCGCCAAAGTGACAATAGAGCGTCCCTCGGGGGTCAAATCCCCCATCGAAGCCAAATAAGCATTTTCCGCAAGCTCCTGGAGAGTGACTCCGTCCGCCGAAATAAATTCCGAAGCCATGCGGTTACCGATGGTGATGGTCCCGGTCTTATCCAAAAGCAAAACATCGACATCCCCCGCCGCTTCGACCGCTCGGCCAGACATAGCGAGCACATTTCTTTGAACCAAGCGATCCATTCCGGCAATACCTATGGCCGATAGAAGTCCCCCAATGGTCGTTGGAATAAGACAGACCAGTAACGAGATTAAGATCACAACGGAGACATCAGTATGGCTATAGATCGCATAGGGACGAAGGGTTACCACGGCCAATAAAAAGATAATGGTTAGCCCCGAAAGCAAAATGCTCAAAGCTATCTCATTGGGCGTCTTCTGACGGACAGCGCCTTCGACAAGCGCGATCATGCGATCCAAAAAAGACTCTCCGGGATTGGTGGTAATCTGAATGACAATCTTGTCGGACAAAACCGTAGTCCCTCCGGTAACCGCACTTCTGTCTCCTCCGGATTCCCGAATGACGGGTGCCGACTCTCCGGTGATTGCCGATTCGTCCACCGAAGCAACACCCTCCACAACCGTTCCATCTGCGGGAATCACTTGCCCTGCCGCCACCACCACCAAATCGTCTTTGCGGAGTGCTGATGAAGGAACCTCTTCTATCTTTCCTTCGGGAGTTTTTCGCCGCGCCAGCGTCTCCGTCCGGGCTTTGCGCAGAGTCTCTGCTTGGGCCTTGCCCCGACCTTCCGCCATCGCTTCCGCGAAATTGGCAAACAGTACCGTAAACCAGAGCCAAAGCGATATCTGTCCGCTAAAAATCGCTTCCGAGCCCGCTCCATGAGCCAAATCGGAAATGAAAGCGATAGTCGTAAGGACACTCCCGATAAGAACGACAAACATAACCGGGTTTTTCACCATTGCTTTCGGATTCACTTTGCGTACGGCATCCCAACTCGCGGTGCGGATTAATGCCGGATTCCAAATTGAATTTGCAGGTGTCTGTTTCATTTTTACATCTCTCTATGGAAACGAATGTCCTAGCATCATTTCAAAGTGCTCTACGATAGGTCCTAGACTGAGCGCCGGAAAAAAGGTCAGCGCACCCACCAAAATAATGACTCCGATCAAAAGGCCGATAAAAAGGGGACCTTCCGTTGGAAAAGTCCCTTCGCCGCCAGGATGGATCTTCTTTCGACCCAAAGACCCTGCTACCGCTAACATCGGAATCAGCACAAAAAATCTTCCCAGGAACATCGCTACCGCTAATGTCACGTTCCAAAAAATCGTATTGGCGGAAAGGCCACCAAAAGCGCTCCCGTTATTTCCCGTTGCTGAGGAAAAAGCATACAGAATTTCACTAAACCCGTGGGGACCATTATTTCCAAGACCCGCAAGTCCCCTGGCATCCAGCACTCCCCATCCGCTAAATCCTAGGATGCAAAAGGCCATCGCGATAACGGCCAGCATGACAAACTTCACTTCCCGGGCTTCGATCTTCTTTCCCAAGTACTCAGGCGTGCGTCCTACCATGAGTCCCGCGATGAATACGGTAAGGATGATAAAGATAAGCATTCCATAGAGGCCGGAACCTACGCCTCCGAAAATAATCTCTCCCAATTCGATATTAATGAGAGGAACTAAGCCTCCCAACGGGGTGAAACTATCGTGCATGGCATTGACCGCGCCGCAAGAAGCATCGGTTGTGATCGTCGCAAAGAGGGCCGAATTAAAAATTCCGAAGCGAACCTCCTTGCCTTCCATATTGGCAGCACTTGCACATCCCAAATTTTTCAGCGCGGGGTTGCCTTGATATTCGAAATGGGCGCAGACTAAGACGCCCAAGACAAAAACGATAGTCATCGCCCACCATACCGACCAACCATGTTTGAGCTGCTTCGTCTGACTGCCCAAGAGGTAGACCAAGCCACTGGGAATGAGGAATATCGCAAGCATCTGCAAAAAATTAGATAATGCGGTCGGATTCTCGTAGGGGTGAGCCGCGTTAGCGTTGAAAAATCCACCCCCATTGGTACCCAGCATCTTTATCGCGACTTGCGAAGCGACGGGCCCTAAAGCAATGACCTGCTTCGCCCCCTCCAAAGTCACGACATCCGCATAAGATTTGAAGTTCTGAATCATCCCTTGTGACATCAGAACGACTGCGAGGACGAAACTCAAAGGCAAAAGCAAATAAAGGTTGCAACGAATCATGTCGGCCCAGAAATTACCGATCCCTTTAGACTCTCGTCGAGCGAGCGCCCGGATTAGAGCAACGGCAACTGAGATTCCCACTGCCGCCGAAATAAAATTGTGGAACGCCAAACCTACCATTTGAGAGAAGTAACTCATGGTGCTTTCCCCACCATAAGACTGCCAATTGGTGTTGGTGGTGAAGCTAATCGCCGTATTAAAAGCAAGGTCGGGCGAAAGCGGACCTAAGTGTTGCGGATTCAAAGGAAGCCAGTTTTGAATTCGTAAGATGAGGTAGGTAAAAAGGCACGTAACCCCGCTAAAGACCATCAAGTGGACCGCGTATTTGCTCCAGCTCTGATCTTCTTCAGAATCGATGTTTGTCAGGCGGTAAATGAGCCTCTCAAGCCAACCCAAAACAGGGATCAGGCAATGCTTCTCCCCCGAAAAGACCTTTTGCAGGTAAAGCCCGAGTGGCTTAGCGGTGAGAGCAAGTATTCCGACGTAGAGGACGAGTTGTCCGTAATCCAAACCGCTCATGGCTAAAACCTTTCTGGAAAGAGTAATGCGTAGAGCAGATACCCCATGGTGAGCGCGGAAACAAAGAGTAGCGAACCATTCATTAATGTCTCCGACATAAATCGACTCCGTGAATTCAGTTTATTTTCTCGCAGGCCCGCACGTACCAAAGAGAGACCGCAAATAGGGCTATTGTTGAAACGATCATTGCAGCGTCCATTCCCATCTACTCCTTCTTTTCTCGTTGCAATAAATAGCAAGCGGCAGGCCATTGTTATCTAGGCGCAGATCTTGCTGAATACGTGGATTGAGAGGATAAGTCACGCTTTGAGGATTACAAATTGTAGTCTAGGGCATTAAGATTCGTAACGATGAACAGTTTTGAAGAACTATTGGAGCGGCGGAAGAAAGGATCGGTAAAGATCTATCTAGGCTATGCCGCGGGTGTGGGCAAGACGTTTGCCATGCTCCAAGAGGCACATCGCCTAAAAGCGAGAGGCTTTGATGTTGTCGTTGGCTACTTGGAGCCTCACGAACGGGCAGACACTATGCAACAAGTGAGGGATCTTGAGATCATCCCTCGCAAATCGGTGACTGTTGCCAGTCGCGATTTCCACGAGATGGATGTAGATGCCATCATCCAAAGAAACCCACAGATCGTTCTGATCGACGAATTGGCTCATACGAACGAGGCGGGGGGAAAGCACGAAAAGCGTTACGAAGATGTCCTTGAAATCCTAGATCATCGCATTAACGTCATCACCACTCTCAATGTTCAACACTTAGAATCGGTCGCGGACAAAGTCGCAAGCGTTACCGGAATCGAGATACGAGAACGCGTTCCCGATAATATACTTCTTTACGCCGATCAGCTGGTTAACATCGACGTCAGCATCGAAGAGTTGCGAGAAAGGCTGCGAACGGGAAAGATTTACAAGAAAGCGCAATCTGAACTCGCGCTGGGCCACTTTTTCACCCCTTCTAACCTATCGATGCTACGAGAGCTGGTGCTTCGAGAAGCCGCCGGTGACCAGATTCGTCGCATCGAAGAGCAAACACTCCTATCGGGAAAGGAAGCGACCCTCACCCATGAGACCGTAATGGTGGCAATGAGCTCCGACCCAAGCAATGCTGAAATCTTGCTCCGTAAGGCCACCAAAATGGCATCCCAACTTTCTAGCCACTGTTATGCCGTGTATGTTCAACGAAAGTTTGAAGCTCCCACGAAAATCGATTCGGCATTGCAACGAAAATTACAAAACAATCTGAAACTCGCTAATACTTTGGGAGCTGAAGTCATTACGCTAACGGGAGAAAACATTTCGGAGCTGCTCGTGAATTTTGCTCAGGAGCACAACGTGCGTCACGCCATTTTTGGGAAATCGCGTCTCTCTCCTCTTAGGGAACGCTTCCGAGGATCTGTGATTTTGGATTTTATTCATGATTCTGTAGGGATTGATGTTCACATTTTGACCGTAGGTCGGGGTTAGCGCATGGATCGTTCGATAGCCATTAGTTTGCCGCCATTAAGACGAAAGATCATGCGCAGTTTTCTGGCCATGCTTCTGATTTACGGCGGACTTGCGATCTTTATTCTCGCCGCCGTATTTTTCGCAAGCGGTATTACTCCTCAAATCATTCATCTCAATTACGATTCGATAGCGGCGTCCAAGCAGATGACCGATGCTTGGAACGGGCTCAGATTTCCGGTAGCCTTCAGTCAGAAGACCAAATCCAAATGGATCGAACAGTTCGAAGGCGCTCTAAAATTTGAAGAAGGCAACATCACCGTTCCCGGTGAGAAAGAGGTTGCCACTAAAATCAGAACCCTCTGGGAGTCAGCTCGAGCAGTAGGCTTCGACATTGAATCTCCGGCTTTTGCCCCGAGGTTTGTGGACATGCATTCGGCTTTGCGCCAGCTCATTCGACTCAACGAAGGAGTGATGTTCGACCTCGCTGAAGAGAGTACTACGATCCGAACTCGCGTTTTTCTGGGAACCGCATTCATTTTGGTTATCAGTTTTTGTGTCGCTATTTTCTTGGCGGACGGACTGGCATCCCGCCTAGCAAGTCCGCTAAAAGAGATCGCCGAAGCACTTCGGAATAAGCCCGTTCCAGGAGAACGTCTAAAACTTCCCACCCCCACCAGCCTTGAAATTAGAATTCTGGTCCATGAAATGAACCAGCTGTGGAAACGGTTGTCCGAGCTTCGCATGCTCAATGTGGAGGAACTGGCGGATCAAAGAAGTAAGTTAGAAGTGGTCTTGGATTCCGTGGAAGATGCCATCCTAGTATTAGATAATTTCGGAAATGTGCTTCAAGCAAATCCAGGACTCAGTCGTCTGGTGGAAGTACCCGTCGAGTCCATGGTCGGAGAGAAATGGAGTGACCTTTCGACGGGCGCCGATAACTACCTCAAATTAAGAGAACTCCTAAGCGGGGAGCTCGAATCCAATAATACCATCGATCTTAAGATTAACGGAGAGCTTCGCACTTACTCGGGAAGGCGACGAGCCATCACGGGAAAATCAGGAGAAAACGTTGGCTCGCTTTATTTGCTTCATGATCTCACCGAGAGAAAACAACGAGAAAGACTAAAATCCGAGTTTATTGCTGTCCTTTCCCACGAGTTAAAGACGCCTTTACAATCCTTAGGCACCGCTTCCGAACTTCTGCTCAAACGAAAGGACCAGGTGGATAAAGATGGGCAGATGCTCATCGAAACCATTTACGACGATGTAGAACGCATTCGTGCCGTCGCTCAGGACTTCGTGCAAGTGGGATTTGTCGAATCTCATTCCTTGCGTCTGCGAATGGGACGCCATCCCCTAAGTGATCTGATGTCAGATTGGATTAAACCTTTCAAATTGGTGGGCAGGGACAAGAAGGTCTCCATTGAATATGAACGCAAAGGGAACGATGTCGTATGGGCGAATATCGATTCTGTAAAATTTCCGTGGGCTATCTCAAATCTCTTGAGTAACGCTGTCCGCTTCTCGCCGCCCGACAGTAAAGTCCAAATTGAACTCTCACAAGACAAAGAACACATCCTCATTGAGATTCGGGACGAGGGGCCTGGAATTCCAGAGAGCATGCGTAAGAAAATGTTTGACCCTTATTTTCAGGCTCCGCCCAGTGAATCCAAAGTTCCTAGCGGTTTTTTAGGACTCGGGCTAACGATCGCTAAAGAAGTGGTTGAAGCGCATCACGGAATTATTGAATATTCGCCCGGAGACCCCAAAGGGGCTGTTTTTCGCATCACGTTACCCGCGGCGAACGCAATAGGGTAAGAAAGGCTGAAGGAGAATGTCATGCCTATCCCGCTAAACGCTTTGTTAGTAGACGACGATCTCAATATCTGTCGCACTCTGAAGCTTAGCCTTTCCGACCATGGATGTACTGTTGTCCAGGCCCACAACGTAACGGAAGCTCTCGAAAAGGCGAAGCATCAGGCCTTTGATTTTGTCCTCACCGATTTTCGGATGGAAGGGGTCACCGGTTTAGATCTGGTCAGGAAACTGCAAGCCCAACCCGACTCTCCGGTGATCGTGGTAATGACCGCTTTCGCCTCTTACGAAAATGCGGTGAACGTAGTGAAAGCCGGAGCATTTGATTACCTTCCCAAACCATTTAAGAACGAGCAACTTATCCACCTTTTGGAAAAAGTCCGGACCCTGGTTGCCCTCAAGCGCGAAAATCGAGAGCTTAAGCGATCTAGCTTCCGGAAAAGTTATTTCGCCGGATTTACCTCACCTGCCAGCCAAAGACTCGAAGAGTTCGTTCGCAGATTAGCTCCTACGGAAGGAACGGTGCTCTTGCTAGGTGAAAGCGGGACCGGAAAAAGTGAGCTTGCGAAACTTATTCACGAAATCTCATTAAGGGCAAAGGGCCCTTTCGTGACGGTCCAGTGCACCACGCTGGCGGAGTCTATTCTCGAGTCGGAACTCTTTGGACACGTCAGGGGTGCCTTCACCGGAGCGCTGCACGATACTTCTGGAAAATTAGAGCAAGCCGATGGAGGGACCCTCTTCCTGGATGAGATCGGAGATATCTCGCTTGCGGGTCAAATGAAGCTACTTCGATTTCTTCAAGACCGGGTCTTTCAAAGAGTGGGAGGTCATGATGACATCAGCGTCGATACCCGCATCATTGCCGCCACAAATAAAAAACTCGATGAAGCGGTAAAGAACGGAACTTTCCGTGAAGATCTCTATTTCAGATTAAATGTCCTTGAATGCACTTTGGTTCCTTTGCGCCATCGACGAGAAGATGCTCCAGTGATGATCCACCGGATCTATCGAGAGCTCAGATCTAAGATCGGTGAGACCTCCCCCGCTACCATCCCGGAAAATGTGATGAGGCGACTGCTCGAATACTCCTGGCCAGGTAATATTCGCGAGCTTCGCAATGTCTTGGAACGGCTTCTTATGTTGTCGGCGGGAAGAGACATTCAAGAAAGTGACCTTCCCGATAGCATTCTTAATAGGAGAATTTCGGGAAAGACGGATGAGGGACCGATTATCTCTCTAGAGGAATTAGAGCGGCATCATATCGAGCGGGCACTATCTCAGGAGAGTAATCTAGAGAAGGTGGCAAAAAGTTTGGGGATTACGACCGTTACCCTATGGAGAAAGAGGAAGGAGTATGGGTTGCAGTAATTCTGCTTTTTCAGCAATTATGCCAGTCCCTCCACATTCCCCTCACCATACTCACACACCCTCACCCTCACCACCACACAAACAGCGCCTACTATAGACTCTGTCATCTAATGAAGAGGGGGGACTCATGTCAGAAAACAATACCGCCAAAGCTCCAGCTGCTGCCAATAAAGCAAACGCCAAAGACGCGAAAAAAGGGAAAGAGAATGTTGTCTCGGCACGCGATGCCGCCCAGGTCATGAAAGTGAAATGGACGCTCGAGCGTTGCAAACGCTATGCTCGCCGTTTTGCCAATGAAGCTAACTGGGCCTCCGCCGCATCGGCAAGCTACAAAGCCGCTGTCGCTCACGGTTGGAAAGACGAATGCCTTAGCCAAATGGGCAAACCCGTCGTGCACCCGATGAAAAAGGCCGCGTAATACAATTTCGCTATTAAAACCAACGGCGCCACATTGTGAACGAACGAATCACAGCGTGGCGCCGACCTATTTGCACGAGGCCATTTCGGAGGTCGCAGAGGTTAGTGATCTATTCCGTCGCTGACGTTTTTGTTTTTTTATTTCTTTTTTTCGGATCTCGGATCTTGGTTTATCCATCGCGCGACGAGTATATTTTGTCTTTTCTCGTTTTTTTGGGTTTGGGGGCTTACGGGTCCTTTGGCGTTGGGGTACGCAGGAGTTTTCGTCTCACCGCCGCACCGCAGGCGATAATCCAGGGAGAAACGTTATAATGGCCCCGTAGAGGGGGAGCCATTGCCAGTACGAACGATCATTTACTTTCAGATTGTGGTTTGCATAGTTTTTCTGTCTTCTACGTCTGTCTCCGCAAATCCTCTAAAGGGACGCTACGGTTATCTCTCTACTTTTGAATGTCAGGACGAAGCCACGCTGCGATCGACAGTGGATACCATGGTGCAAGAGTTCGGCATCAAAGAGTTTCAATTTTACGACTGGTTTGCGGATTATTCTCACCCCACTATGGGAAATATCTGGACCGACCCTTGGTTGCATCAGCGTCAGATCTGTCGAAGCTCCTTAATTATCTATCTGGATGAAATTCACAAACAAGGCGGTAGAGCGTGGGCCTACGTTCAGTCCGTCGCCGCCGAAGAGACGACTTGGGCAGACCCTTCAAAACAGATCTATCCTCTTATCGATGCCAATAATGTCTGGTACTGGCACGAGGGGAAATTTCCCTGCTACTTTTTGAATGCGGCTTGGGCGGATCATATGGTGCAAACATGGGCGCCCGAGATCAAAGCCATGGGCTTCGATGGCATTCATTGGGACTCTCTCGGCCCAATTGCCGGAGACTACACCGCCGAAACCAACGGAACCCAAGCCTTCTTGCAAGAAACAAAAAAGGCTTTGGCCCCCTATGGATTAAAACAGACATTTAACTTCGTGAATCTTTCCTGGTGGAGTAACGAAGTGCTGAGTAATTTGGAATTTCCGTATGCGGAGGTTTGGAATATGACTTTGGAAACTAACTACTACACCAAAGTCGCAAAGATCATCTTCGGACAGCTTGGGGCCGTGATGGCCTTTTATCCGAACGCCGATGTTCCCCAAGGCTGGACCAATTCACAGGTTCTTATCGCCCGCTTCCAACAGGCTCAGAAATTTCATGTCGCCTATCTTGCCATCGGAGATGGAAACCGGCGTGTCACAGGAGCCTACCTCCCGGACACCCAGCCACTTTCCGATGCCGAAACCGAAGCGCTCAAAATCCCTAATGGGACAGCCAAACCAAAGCCAGGCCAATAACGGCGGGAATTGCCTGAAAAAAAAGAATCCGCCGGTTTACGGAAGCCGCTCCGTAAACACCGACCACAAAAATAAAACTAAGTAGATAACAAGCCATCACGAAGGCGTTTTTCCGGTCCAGGAAAAAGGTGAGAATGAGCCCCAACGCCAGAAGCGCATTGTAAACCCCCTGGTTGGACGCAAGACTTGCCGTGGTGGAAGCTTGGACTTCACTCATCCTAAATATTTTTCTCCCTTTGGGAGAGTTCCAAAGAAAAGTCTCCAAATAAAAGAAATAAAGGTGCAGGGCCGCCACAATTGCTATCAAAACTTGACTCAGGATGAACATCCGCAAACCCTCCTCTCCCCCCATAATCTTGTCAACTCGACAACCGGACAAAACTTGTTTAGAAAAAGACTACGTGGGGAGGAACCGATGTCTAAAATTGCCGCTAACGACCTAATCGAACAACTCAAATGGCGTTACGCCGTAAAGAAATTTGACTCCGTCAAAAAGATTCCAGCTTCCGATTGGAACGCCCTTCGGGAGAGTCTCGTACTAAGCCCCTCTTCTTACGGCCTACAACCTTGGAAGTTTTTGGTCATCGAGAGTCCAAAAATGCGCGAACAGCTCACTCCCGCTTCGTGGAACCAGACTCAAGTAAAGGACGCTTCTCATTTTGTGGTCCTAGCAGCCGCTCGATCCTTGGGGGAAGAGGATATCGATCGTTATCTGGATCGCGTCATCGAAGTCCGAAAAGTGAGCCGGGATACGCTGAAATTCTATCGGGATATGATGGTCGGAGATCTATTGAAAGGGCCTCGGAGCCGAATGATTTCGCAATGGGCCGCTTTACAAGCTTACATCGCTTTAGGGAATATTCTGACTTCGGCGGCCCTGCTTGGCATCGATACTTGTCCGATGGAAGGGATCGATCCGGTTAAGTATGACGAGCTTCTCGGACTCAAGGACTCCAAATTCGGAACTCTTTGCGCGTGCGCTTTCGGATATCGTGCCGCAGACGACAAATACGCAGCCGCGCCGAAAGTCAGGTACTCCCAAGAGTCTGTATTTCAAACTATCTAAAAACGTAGCCGTTCCACGGCGGCAATGGCGGTGGTCTTCCGATTTTCCCATGTCCCGCGGATCAGCGTGTAAGAGATACTTCGTTCTTTGAGCTCCCTTTCTAGTATTTTAAGAAACGCTTCGCGATCGGGGAGATCTCGCTGGAGATCCTCTATCCAAGGCACGTCGGGGCTCGTTAGAAAGTAAAGATCGTAACGTTTTTCATACGAAACTTTCTTTATCCAATCCGGGCAGCTTCCATAATAGAGTTCCGCGTAAACCGCGGTCATAATGATATCGGTATCCACAAAGAGATAGCGATTTGCTTTCGGAACCGCCCTCTCCTCTGCCAGGATATGACCTTTGGCGATAGCTTCGACATCGGTTTTATCAAGAGGAGTCTTCTTCTCGTCGGCATACAAGCGAGCATATTCGGGCACCCAGACCGTATCGAAGTGCGTGGCCAGATCGCGCGCCAACCAAGTCTTTCCGGTAGACTGAGGACCAATAATGGCGACCCGTTTGATAGCTTTCATTTGGCTAGCTCTCTTAACCAAACCCGGTAACCGGCTACCGCCATGCCGCAAAAGACAAAATACAATAGTGCTGTTGCATATAATCCTTTATAGGCGAACACTCCCACCGCCACCACATCCACGACAAACCATACGGGCCAGTTCTCTATTTTCTTTTTCGCCAGCATCCATTGGGCAGCGAGACTAAAGGCCGTTATCGCAGAATCCAGGAATGGCAAAGCCGCATCGGTATGAAATTTCAAGAACTGCCCAAGGCCTACCGCAAAGACTAAAGCCAATAGAAAAAGAATCGCTGCCTGAAGATACGAAATTCGAGACACCGTTATCGAATGCCCGTCGCTCGCTTTACTACCCCATTCGTACCATCCGTATAATTGAAGCAAAAGGTAGATTCCCTGCAGCCCCATGTCGGCATACAACCTGGCCTCGCGGAAAACATAAATATAAAGCGCCGCCATCACGGCACCTATCGGCCAGCTCACCACCTTCTGCTTTATCGTAAGCCAAACGCTCAAGGCTCCTAAAAGAGCCGCTACCCATTCTAGGGTGCCCATCTCGCTAGCTATGACGTTCCAAAGCAAATGCAAAGAGAGTCTCCGTTTCTGTTTAATTTCACGAAACACAATCTAGGGAAACCTTACCAGAGGAATTGACGCAATTAGTCAAAATTGGTAAGAATCGTCCCACTCCGAAAGGGAATTTTTAGGTATTTTTTGGTTAAGCTATTAACATTCATTGCTATTTTGTCAGCCTCGGTGATGGCTTCGCAGGCGGCTGCCGCTTCTCCGACACCATCGGCAACCGCCCCAGTGGCAGCAAGCTGCCCCCATTTCGTACTGGCCGCTATCGACTCACTTGAGAGAGTCGCCTCTTCGGAGGTTGATGCTAGCCTGCGCTATACCGGAGAAAGCCGGTCCGATCTTTGGGTTTCCGCTTGGGAATGGGAGATGTGGCGTCTGCTAAAAGGCCACTGCTATTGGTTACGTAAGCACCAGTTTGTCCCTGCCTTTCGCCGTGAACATGAATTACTCTGCGACAGCACACCTCTTTGGGACGAATTTCACCGTCTGAAACACGAGGTTCGTCGTACGGTGGAGGAGATCCAACATCTTCACCGAACCGCGCCCCCCGGCTTTCGAAATAGCATTGATGCACTGACGTTTACTCTTAATACCGCGCTCAATCCTAAAATCCAGGCGACGGTAGACGCTCTTCGTCTTAATTTTGCCCGTTGGCTGCCTCTCATTCAGCGAGGCCATTTCTTGTGGCAACAACTCGGCTCTCGCGAGCAAGAGGTTTTACATAATGCTTTCTCCTCAGTGGTGAGTTGGTCAGAAGCCCCCAACACCAGAGAGCATCGGCTTACGGCACTTGAACGTGAGCCACTTCGTTCTTCATACCGAGCGATAGAGGCATACCATCGTTGCTTAATTAACGCCGACACCGACACCTCTTTTTTCCAGTTACGCGAATTTATTTCCAGCATTATCGATCAAGATTATAGTGGCCACTCGGATGATACGGTGATCGAAGCGCAGGACGCTAAGCCGACACGGAGTGCTCAGATCCAAGAGGATTACGTTTCCGATCCCACCCGCTGTTCTCCTTACGACCGACTCGACGAACTCTGCGCACGCGCGGCATGGCTGCAACATAGGACCTATTCGTCGGTGATGGCGGCCACTCTTTCTCGCTTGGAAGGGCTAATTCCGCTAAGGGAACGGCTGCGCCAAGTAATGCAAGATCGAACCAATGTCTTGGCCGGCATCCTCAATAGTGAGGCCGCAGAGGACCCATCCCCGGATGAAGAATTATGGTTACTAAGAAACGTTTCTGAACCCGACGTGGCTGCGATCCACGCCGACATTCATCGTTATCTGCATCAAGTAGAGCAGCACTCGAAAGCGGAACAACGTGCCTTGGCCAGTTTACCCCCGCGCGTCCGCGATTTTGTCGAAACCAGTTTCAAGAACGCTGACCTATTTCTGGAACTCCACCCTGGGTTGAATCCCCGACAGTTCCGCAATCTGCTAAGCCAAGATCTGCAAGGAGCTCGCGCCCTTCGAGTCATCGGCGCCATGGATAATTATGTCCAAGCCTTCATTCGCTTCGATGAGCATAAAAGAGCTTCAAGGCAAGAGATGGCACGAACCCGCACTCAACTATTTACTGCTTTGCAACTACCACAACAGATGACCAAAGATCTGGTGCTTTTGCATATCCATTCTTTAACGGGTGGCGAAAATGCCCACTTCCTAAATAGAGAGCTTCTTGCTCTCTATGAAAAACATGCCAAACAACAAGGATGGATATGGAAAGTGGAACGGTCGGAAACGAGCGAAAAAGGCGGCATTACCATCGCTAACGTTAGGGTCCAAGGAATAGGTGCTTATACTTTTTTCGAATCGGAGAGTGGAAAACATGACATGATTGGCGACGCACTTTTTGCTCATGTCATAGGCAAAGGAGGCGGGGTCGGGAGCAAAGGGGCCACTATCACCAGCCGATCTTCGGTAAGTGCGACTAGAATTGGCCCCAACGGAACTTCAAACGGCGATGACGGCCTGAGGAAGAATATCCGTTCCTATCGTCTCAACGATAAAGTCGTAACCGAACGACGTTTCACCCATCCGGAAGTTCCAGGATCGTCAAATTGGGACGATTTTTTCACGCAAGAGGGTATTGAACAGAGTCACGAACGGTATCATGCCTTTTTGGGGCTACAATCCGTCCCCTAACAAACTTCGAACGGCGACAGAGGCGCATGCCAAGCCGAAAGCACCGGTCACAAAACCGGCATTTCCCATGATAATATTTCTGCTCTCGCAGGTGAAATAGGGGTTATCCCCGTTGGGGCAGACACAACGAAAACCTTTGCCATTATCATAGTGTAGTTCCATAGGCTCCTGAACTGTCTCTTGCGAATACACGGCAAGGATTCCAAAAGTGGCCCCCTCTTCCAAAGGAAAACCATATTTCTGACGTAATATTTTTCGAAGCTCTCTGGCTAAAGGATCGACCGAAGTTAGCCCCAAATCCGTCACTTTAACCGAAGTGGGATCCATCCGCCCCCCAGATCCAGTGGAGCAGACTACCGGAATATTCTCTCGTCTACAGAAAGTTAGAAGCTGGCATTTGGCCGTCATGTTATCGATGGCATCTATGACAAAATCAGGGCGGGCGGCGAAAATCGCGTCGTGCGTTTCTTGATTGTAAAAAATGGGCAGAGTGATCACTTCAAGCCGGGGATTGATTGCTTTCATCCGTGCTGCCATCACTTCAGCCTTTTTCTTTCCTACGTCTCCCGCAAGGGCGTGAAGTTGCCGATTCGCATTGGTGACACAGATCTCATCGAAATCCACTAAAGTAATCTTGCCAACGCCCGAACGCACTATCGATTCGGCGGCCCACGAACCGACACCCCCCAATCCGACAACCATAACGTGGGACTCCATCAATCGCTTCATTTTGGCGTCACCAACCAACCGCCCCATCCTATCAAAACGACGGTGCAGCTTATAATCATCAAACTCCCTTTCGGTCATAGGTTGATTACCGCTTTTTTCAGATGGTATTGGCTCTGATTTCATTTCCCTGTTCACGTGCTAACCCCAAAAAGTTTTCTTAAGACTCGGGAGCTTCTTCCCAAGACAGCTTCCGTTGACTCCGATCTAAGTTTTGCCACAGCAGCGGCTATCGGGACCAAGTTCGAAGGCTCATTAAACGCTCCCACATCCCCAAACGGTTTTTGGTCTGGAGCATCGGTTTCAATAACAATTCCCTCCGGAGGGAGCAAGGGAATAGCGGCCTTTACTGCGCGGTACCCGGGCCGAGTCACCGCCCCTCCCACAGAGATGACCAAACCCAACTCGAGATACTCTCGAGCAACTTCAAAAGAACCTGTGAATGCGTGCACTATCCCTCCTCGGGGGAAAGGTCCTTGCCGGCGCAAAACGTCTAACGCTTCCGCATGAGCCTGAACCACGTGCAGTACCATGGGTTTGTAATATTGGTTGGCGAGCCGAAGTTGTTTTTCGAATAGGATAACTTGTTGGTGACGGCTCTCCACACTGCCATGCTTTGGCAGAAAATCCAGTCCCAGTTCGCCGATAGCATCCGCTTTCGGGAGCTGCTTTGAGAGTTCGACCATGGCCTCATCTCTTTGACTCTCGCTGGAGCCTGCAACCCACCAAGGATGAAGACCGAAACATAAGATGATAGAAGAGCCAAACTTCTCTCGAAGTGCCAACTGCCTCTGCCAATCGTTGGGATCGATTCCCCCCTGGACCCAGCTAGAAATCCCAACCCGCTTAGCCGCCTCCAAAGACACTTCTAAAGACGAGGAAAGTCTTGGATCCGCAAGGTGGCAGTGCGCATCTATATAACTATTGGGTAACATGCTTGTTATCCTGACCCAATCCCAGGCAGAAGGGAAGCCGGCCGGAATGCTTCGCCTAACACGATGGCTTTTTTGGTATCTCCCTCACTTAGGGCCGTGTTACACGAAGACATGGATTTTCGCAGCGACGCGGGAAATAGCGGTAGCTCCCATCTCCGCATTAAGCACTTCATTGCCGGAGAACCTAGTACCGTCGCTAAAGTACTGGTCGACCACTTCCGCCTCCCGCCAGAGCGCATAGGCGAACTCCTCCACCTGGGAGCTATCTATTCGGACAAGAAAAGAGTTTTTGATGACAGGCCTCTTTCCAAAGGGAACTATCTACGAATTCATTTAAAACCTAAGCGATTTCCCGCGCGCCAAATCGACTGGAGAAGTACCCTTATCGCGGATGAAAATGAATTTTTGGTGTTTCAAAAACCCGCGGGAATTCCTGTCCATGCGACTGTCGATAACGCTATCGATAATGCCCTCCACCAACTGCGAGAGTATACCGGATATGATTTATTAGTGACCAACCGGCTGGACATCCCTGTTGGAGGGGTCATGCTCTTTGCCAAGACAGCGTCTTTCCAAAAAAGATTCAACCAATGGCTGCTCGAAAGAAAGGTCACTAAGTTTTATCGAGCCCTTGTCCCCTTAAGCCTTCCTTCAGGCAAACACGTTCACTTCATGGAACCGGGCCCGCGCGCTCCTAAAATAGTGAGTCCCATAGAGAAAAAGGGGTGGCAGCGTTGT
Organism: uncultured delta proteobacterium; assembly: GCA_963778115.1. Classification (GTDB taxonomy): domain Bacteria; phylum Bdellovibrionota; class FAC87; order UBA2466; family UBA2466; genus JBBQIT01. Next base: position 2,782,498 of record CAVZSV010000004.1, on the reverse strand, counting down.
GAATTGACGCTTCACGAAGTCCATCCGCTGGGACATGCTTTTGAGGTGAAAGTAGAACTCCATACCGGAAGAACGCATCAGATCAGAGCGCAGCTTGCCGCTTTGGGCTCTCCCCTACTCGGCGACCGCCTTTATGGCTCTGTCGAAAAATATGAACCTCAGGAAAAGGGGGAGCGCATTGCGCTATTTTCCAGCGAGCTCTCTTTTCCCCGCTACAACCAGCCGGCCTGGAGTTTTTGGCGGGATCCGCCTTGGGCCTCCCCTTTGGAGCTGAATCCCGCTTGATTATGTCGTGGTATACTTTTTCGATGAAATGGTTCTTCTTTTCCCTTTGCCTCCTTGCGCTAACGAGCTGTGTGCAACCTAGGGTCCGCCGCTACCAGTCGGCTTTAGACCCCCTGCTGGGTCAGGGGAAAAGAGCAGACGTCGATCGAATCTTGGGTAGGCCGGTCTCTTGCGAAAAAGCGGGAGAAGGAGAGAAATGTGAATACCGCACCGCATTCGGAAGAAATGATCCGATTCCTGCAGCGAGTCAAAAGACGCTACTCGGTCCCGATCTTTCCCCTTACGAATATTATGACGTGGTGCGCGCTGAATATGACGGACTGGGCATATTTAGAAACTGGCAGTACCTCAAACCCTAACGGCTTTATTACGTAACGCCTACTATTCAACTGGCGATTTTCTTAATTCTTTTCAACCTTTATTAGATTTCGGCCGATAAGTTTTTCGGAGAACATTGCCGTTTTCCGTTTATGGCTTTTCGCGATCTCATCATACCGCTGAAGTACAAATTCCTTTCTGTACTTCTGCTCATCACGCTTTCCGCCATCGGTGTGTTCTTTTATCTCACCAACCAAATTTTCTCTGAAGATAAACGTCTGTTCGTCATGGATCTGAACTTAACTTTGCTGCGCGCCGCTACCAGCGAATTGAAATTGGAAATGCGATCTCGATTGGATGAGCTTCAGATCTTAATTCCGCGCATTTATCGTGGCGATCCCAACGATCAAACCACAAGCGCATTCGAAGGTTTGTCCGATCACCTACCGGATGAATTGCTGCGCATCCGCTTTTACCGCAGAACCTCTCCCACCTCTTTCGATCTCATTCGCGATTACAAGAACACGACACTGCTGGAAAAGAAGCAGTTAGTAGCGAGCGACTTAGATCAGATCGACAAGAAGCATCCTTTGCCACTAGAGGCCTTTGCGGACAAGCCAGAACTAAAATTACTCAATCGTTCCATTCACGTCGATAGAAATGGATTTTCTTCAGATTTGGCAGTTCTTAATTTCATGTTACCGGGAAACTTCATCGAAGGCGATTCCAAAGAAGTGATTATCTCCGTGGACTTGATGCAAAACTTTTTGCGCGCTAAGTTGAATCAATCCGATGTAGCCCAACTTTTCTTGATCACTGAAGAAGGAACTTTACTTAGCCATTCCTTACTTCAACCCACGATCATGTATTCCAACACGGTTTTCCCCCATCCGATCGTGGAACGCTTAAAGAAGCACCATTTTCCAAGAGAAAGTTTTGAGTTGGAAATCGATCATGAAGCCTATCTTTGCAACTTAAGCGAAACAGGTTTTAAAGGAATTTATGTCGTTTCACAGATCAAAAAGAGCGACGCCTACCTGGCATTAAATCTTTTGATGGAAAAAAGTATTCTCATCGCGGCTCTGATTATTTGCATTGCCATCATCGCCAGCATCTTGTTCGCAGCCCGACTAGGAAAAAATATCGAAAAATTGAAACACGCCGCTGAAACTATCGGTGCTGGAAATTTAAAAGGAGATCTGGTTATCCATTCCAATGACGAACTTCAAGCTGTGGCTCAGAGCTTCCGCTGGATGGCAAAGCGACTCCGAGAACTGGTGGCTGAGTCCGCCCAAAAAGCGCGCATGGAAGATGAATTGGAAACCGCAAGACTCGTCCAATCGACTTTGCTAGCAACTCCAGAACTGAATACCGACGCAGTACAATGCGCTTGTTACTATCAGCCTGCAACCGAATGCGGCGGCGACATTTGGGATACTCGACTAGACGGGAATATTCTCACCGTGATCATCGGTGATGCCACGGGTCATGGAGCCCCCGCGGCGATCGTGACCGCCGTCATTAAGAGCTGCTTTGATACCTTAAACGCGATCTATTCGGGAACTCCCCTGAGCCCGGTACAGCTGCTTACCACGTTGAATTCGATTCTTTCTGCCGCATGCAAAGGCAAGTTGCTAATGACCATGTGTATCATTCAACTTGATCTCGAAACAGGAGAGTTGACGGTAGGCAGTGCGGGTCATGAAGCTCCGCTGGTAGTAAGGGGAAGCCACTTAATCTCACAAACCGAAAAAGCCGATAAGCCAGCCAAGCAGACTGCCGAGGTTTTATTTGCAAGGGGAGAGCGTCTGGGGTTCGATCCAAACTCTGAATATGAATCGGTTAACTACCAAATGTCTAGTGGGGATACGCTCTTGCTCTATACCGATGGAGTCACCGAGGCGAGAAACCAAGACAGCAAGGAATGGGGCGAAAGAAGTCTTAAAAAGGCGCTCGTAAAAGCAGTGTTATCCGCCCCCAATGACGTGAAGCAGCAGTTGGTGACCGCATTGAACGCTCACATCCAAGGGGTCGTACCCGAAGATGATATTACTTTCGTACTGATTACGCTGAAGAAGACGATGAGTTCAATAGCAACGCTGAAAAGGCCAAAAGAAGAAAAGGGTTCGAACGCAGCTTAAACGAACGAGTTCTAATGATCGCAACGGCAAAAAAGAGACTCTTAGTAACTGAGGAGACGTTGTCCTGCGGACTATTCTCCAAGAAAGAGGCTTCCGGGCTTATTTCCTCCGGCGTTCGCCACGTGCATTCGTCTTCGCTCGGAGAAAGAGATTCACTCGCAAAGATTACCAAAGACGCCATTGCCACAGGCACCCCCACCCCCTTTCCGTGGGAATTCCTAGAGGCCAATCAAATTGAAATCTCCAGTAGCAACCAAAGAACTAAGGTCATCGAGACCGTTTTGGAAGCAGGCAGTCCTCACGCCCGGCGTGATCTTAATGATAGGATAACCTCGGTACTGGAAGAGCTATTGACCAACGCGCTTTTCCACTCGTATTTGCGTGCTGACAGATCGCCGAAATATCCGCGTCACCTTCCGGCGAATCTCGACCGCAGGGAAAAATTAATTCTTAAACATTCCGCTCAACGCAGCGGAATTTATCTATCTCTACAGGACAAGGGCGGAAATTTCTCTTTTGAAGATGTGGCTCAATCGTTTTTGCGCTGTTACGGCGATTCCGGACAACAGATCTCTGGCAAAGAGGGGGGAGCGGGCCTCGGCCTTTATATGGTCTTCGAACTGGCAACTCACCTTAAAGTGGAAATCGATAAAGGCCACAATACCACCGTCTCTTGCTGGTTGAATGACACGAGATCTCTGGATCCCAACTTTTTCTCTTTTAATTATTTCGAGAAAGGCTCCTCAAATGCAAAATGATAAATTTAAATTTGAACAGGTGATTCGCGGAGACTCGAAAGTAGTTCTCCTGCGCGGGATCATCGATGAGGACACTACGTTCGAACAATTAGGAAAGCTCGGAAGCCCGATTCATTTTAATTTCAAAGGTGTGACCTCCATCAATTCCTGCGGAGTAAGAAGCTGGGTGAATTTCATGAAAGACATCTCTGGGCTCCAAGTAATCTATGAAGAATGTCCTCCTCACATCGTACGCCAGCTGAACATGGTTCCCAGCTTTTTAGGACAAGCCCAGGTAGCTTCGGTCTATATTCCTTATGTTTGTGATGATTGTGACGCCGAGACAATGGTTCTTGCCGAAGCATCAGAATTTGGAAAAGTAGCGGAAACAATTCCGTGCGAAAGTTGTAAGAAAGGAGAGATGGAGTTTGACGGCCATCCGCAACAATATTTTGCCTTCCGGCGGTAGTTCTGCTTCCGCAAAAGAAGCGGAAGCAAAGCTCCTGGAACAATGGCTCAATGCCAATCGCATGTTGCTTGACGTGCTATTAGATGCCTATTGCATCGTGGATACCGCAAATAACGTCGTTGATTTCAATACCGCTTTTACGGATCTGTGCGGCGAATCGTACAGAAAAATAAAAAAGATCGGAAATTTTTGCGAGCTAATCAAGACGGAGCTCTGTCCGGGTCAATGCCCTTCCAAACAGATTGTGACTTCCGGACAGCCCTTACGTTTGGATGAATTAAAAGGAAGTTCCAAAGCTTTTCCTGAACTTCACTTAATCTTAGGCGGAGTCCCTGTTTTGGGGGCTAATAAAGAATTACTGGGCTCGCTTATCACCATTCGCGATGTCACGGCGGAAAACGAACTCCAAAAGAAATATGGGGAAAGGAAAAAAGAATCGGTAACGGATGGACTGACTCGTCTTTATAATAAAGTGTATACCGAAACCACTTTAGTGAAGTTCCTCATGGTAGCCCACAGGGAGGGCACCCCTCTTTCGGTCTGCATGGTGGACATCGACCATTTCAAAAAGGTAAACGATACCTTTGGACATCAAGCCGGAGACTACGTACTGAGTCTCGTCGCCCAACTTCTTCAGGGTGAAAGTAGAGATTCCGACATCGCGGGAAGATTCGGAGGAGAGGAGTTCATGGTCATTCTCCCGAATACCGACGTACCCGGGGCGTTTGTTTTCGCGGAACGATTTAGAAAACACGTCGAGCAGACGAAGATTCAATTTGAGGGAAAACCTATTCCAGTCACGGTCAGCTTGGGAACCGCGACATTCTCCAAAACCTGGCCGGACGGCGAGCCCAACAAAGAGATCAAAGAACTGGTTAGCCGGGCTGATGCCGCACTTTATTCCTCCAAAGCCAATGGAAGGAACCGAACGCTTCAGTTTGAAAACCTGCCGGCACCAGAATCAAAGCCAGTCTTAAAGATAGACCCCAAGCCCGAAAAAAAGTAATTTCTATCGTGAAACGAAGTTTCACAAGATAGAAATTATCCAGAGCAAAGCGACGTAACCGAAAGCGAAAGATCTTATCGCAATTCGGTACGTTACTTCTTTTGGGACAAAATCTTATAGACCCCAACGCCGCAATCGGCGCAAACCCCTTTTATAGCGGGTCGACCGTTTTTCATTTTTACTTCTTGGGCATTCTTAATGGGGGACTTTTTACGACACTTAACACAGTAAGCGGTTTCTTCAGCCATCTCTCCGCTCCTTCTAGGTTAGGAAAAATCGTTTATGTTTTGTTGCCTTAAGCTGACTATGCTCACAAAAAGGCTCTCGTCAACATCGGCAGTCAAAGGCGTTTGAACACAATGCCAGGCAAGCGCCTGATTCAATGTTGAATTAAGGGTACCACATCGCAATGCACATTGCTAATTGGCTGAGCTTATAGGGGCTTAGAAGACTTCAGTTTTTTTGATTCAGGCGCGCGTAATCCACTGCCACCGCCACCGTGTCCGCCAAGACGCGATCCTCGTCAGCGCTGATTACATCTACGTTAGCGGTCGTGGCCATGTCATTCTGACGCTCAGCCTCCCGAAAGAGATTCGGCGCGTCAGATCGCAGGCGATCCATGACACTTTCATAGGGTTTCTCACCACGCTTTAACTGGTTTAATTCCGCGTGATCCAGAAATGGACGGCTTTCCGGAACCGCTGCGAATTTATTTTTCGATCGGAAAGATCGAGTCGGCGTTTCGTGCCTGGGGAGAAAAATATCCGGCCTAATTCCTCCATTGGCGGGAGAATGGCCCAGGGGTGAATAGAAAATGCTCGTGGTCAACTTCACGACCCCACTCCAAGGATCGAGACTGTTTTGAACAAGCGGCAGTTCGTCCGATAGATGAAACAATCTTTGCACGGTACCTTTTCCGAAACTGTTGGTCTCGCCCACGATGACTGCACGTCTGTGATCTTTAAGAGCACCCGCCAGGACTTCTGAAGCACTGGCGCTATCCTTGTCCACTAGAACTAACAAAGGACCCTGGTACACCGCTTTTCGATTCTCTCTGAGCACACGTCGATCTTTATTCTCCACAACTCCCACTACAGGGCTATCTCCCAGAAAGACCCCACCCATGGAGACCGCTTCTTCGAGAAATCCGCCAGGATTTCCACGAAGGTCCAAAACGATGGCGACAGGCTTCTTATTCCCGTTTACCAGCTCGTTAACCACCTTTTCGAGGTCTTCGGCGCTACTGTGCTCATCTTGATCCACCGCAAGACCGCCGCGTCCGTAAAAACTTGGAATGTCGATAACCGCGATATTCTTCCCGTGATACCGAGTTATCCGCTTGGTGATTCGAGTGTCTTCGTAGTTAATGACTTCGCGTTTCAGCCGTACGGAAAAGACGTGGGACGTATTAACCTTTAGGCATTGTAATATTACCGAACTCCCCTCTTTTCCTCTCAATAAATTCTTGGCGTCGTTCGCTCCCAGAGAGCGAAGACTCTTCCCATCCACCGCTCGGATGACGTCTCCTTCGGCGAGCTGCTTCAATCTTCCCGCGGGAGAGTCTTTTAGAATCTTCTCGATGAGCATCCCATCGGGAACCTTTCGGACTTTAAGCCCGACACCCAAAGAGCCTCCAGCCAATTCAGAATAGAAGTCATCGAACTCTCGAGGGGAAAAATAGGTAGAGTAAGGGTCTTCCGCCGCCAGCATCGCTTTGGCTAGTAAATTGCGCGAGGGGACCTCGTCAATCAGGGCAAACTGTTTCATGGAATCAACCAAGAACTTGGTGCGGTCCTGGTGGTAGGCTCCCAACACCAAAGGGTTGGTATATTCAAAAATAACTTTCGCGACCGACGTCAAACGCGCTTTGAGTTGAACGTCATCTGAAGCGTACTCCTCGAAGTAGGGAAGCGCATCGGCCACCAAACTCTGATTCTTCGATTGCGTTCCCACTTCAAATTGCGTGGGCAAAGTCGCCGTCATCGTTTCGAGGCGTGTTCTCACTTTAGGAAGCGACCTGCTTAACCAACTCTCAAAAAAGGCGCAGTTGGAACGCTTGAGAGTATCTCTCCAAGCGGCCGCGGAGTTGTGAGTAAATGTTTCAACCTCACTTTTCAAGAAGAGCACTTTAAGTGGATCTAACTTTTCAATGACACTTTCGGCAACGCGAGCCCCGAAAGCCCCTGAATCGACATTGAAACGACGGGCACCGCCATAGTGAATTTTGCTCCAGCGAGCAATTTCACCCAGCTGCTGACAACTTAAAGGATATTCCGTCTCCGTGAGTGCAGTGGACGGAGCAAGCCTATTCCCCATCTGGTGCAAAGTGATTAAGACCGCGAAATTGATTAAAAGAAGAAGCGGAATGGTTAGCGATAAACCTTCGTCCCAGCCGAGAGTTCTTCTCTGTGCCCGAAGAGAGTGAGCGATCTTTCGCAGCACCCTTTGAGCCCGATTTCTTAGCCCTCTAAGGCCTCGAATACCCCTTTTTCGATCGAAACTATCACCCTTGCCCGCTTGGTCCAAAAGTCACCCCACGTTTCGCTACAACCCACCACAATTTGAAAGAATGACGCAGTGTAACATAATTGACGCTACGTTTCATTAGGATTTCTCCTAGTTGCCCCCAAGCGTGCCTAAGTTGTCTAAAACTTAGACAGCGACATTTTTTGTCTCACCAATTTAGTAAAAATATCCGAAAAGTTACTTGAGAACGTGTACAACGAGTGGACAGTTATTCATCATGAATTTCAATGGCTTAAGTTATGACGCGTTTTGACTAAAATTGCTGGTATTGCTACAATTTAACTCGTAGCCCGTTGTGTCATAACTTGAAAACACTGAAAACGATCATCTAGGAGGAACAACATGATGAAGCAATTCCTACTCGAAGAGGAAGGGCAAACGACGGTCGAGTATCTTTTGATTATCGCGGTAATCGTGGTGGTCATCAGCGTGCTCGGCAAAGGCTTGAAAGATAAACTCCCCGCCACTATCGATGCAGTCTTCGGTGGTGTGAACGGCAAGATTAAAGAATTGATGAATGCCGGTTCGGGACATTAAAGGGAGCTAGTCTCACTTTGAAAAAGAAACCCCGTAAGGGTATCCGTGGCCAAAGTACCATTGAGTATATTTTAATGGTCGCCTTTGGTGCTGTGTTCTCGATTCAGATAGCTAAGTTCTTCAATGGAGTTTTCCAAGATGGACTTAGCGGCCTGGAGCGAAACGTCTCTACTGAGATGCAAACGGGTCAGGGGTTTGGTGGTTCGTCAGGAGCCGGAGGCCTTCAAACGCCTTCGACACCTCACTGACGTACCGCCTCGTCGCCTCGTCGGTTTGAACCCTTTCCTCCCACAAAGGGGAAAGTGTGATGTCTGGGGGCTTCGAAATCGGATTGTGGGCTTTACTCGCAACTGCCACGATCACAGATCTCATTTGGGGTAAGATTTTCAACTGGATCTGCTTATCGTATCTGTTGGGCGGAGTCGCGTTCGGTTTTTATTCTGGAGGATTTCATCAGGCGACCACTTCGGCGCTAGCCATCGTGGTCGCCTTTTCTCTTTTCTTTCCCCTTTATTTCCTAAAAGCGCTTGCTGCCGGAGACGTGAAACTTCTCATGGCTGCCGCAGCCTGGACAAATTTTCACACAGTCCTTGAATTAGGCTTCCTCGGAATTTTAATCGCAGCCCTTGTGGGAGGCGTCACGTTAACGGCCCATCTAGGTTTAAAAGAGGGGGCTAAGTCAGTAGCCGGGCACTGGAAAAATCTCGGAAACAAGAATGCCGGATTAAATGCAAAGCTGTCTCACAGAATCCCCTTTGCCCCAGCATTTTTATGCGCCTTTATTTTGATGCACGTTATGGAGCGTTACCATTGGTCAATGATCTAAATACATCGCTTTTAGTTAGCAAATTAGGCAGCGAACGGGGCCAAACCTCGCTCGAATACTTAATGTTGCTCGCGATGACCTTTATCGTTGCCTACATCATGGTGCGAGGGCCCGTGGCGAGATTTACGCAAGGAATTTTCGAGACTCTTTTCACTGGAATTCAAAACGTGGTCGAGAACGCGGAGTGGTCGGCGGATAAACCTCAGTTTAATCAGTCTGGCCACCCTTCTGATCAACGGAGGCTAAAACCGCTTCATTTATGAGAAATCAATTTAAAAAGCTGCGTTCCCGCTCCGGACAATCGGCGATCGAATTTATCATTGTCGTTGTCGTTATCCTTTTCTTTCTTTTATTCTTTCTCAGCCTTTCGGTTTTGCTTATTACCAGCGAGTATATTGAATACGCGACCTTCATGTCGGCGCGAACCTACAAATCCATGTTCGGCTCTCAAAACGACCAACAACAAAACGCCAAAATCGTTTTTGACACCTATGCCCAAAGAGTTCAAGGAATCGCGCGTAACTTCAATCTCTCTTTCCTTGACGGTCAAGATCGGGGACAGCAGGCCGCCGGCGTTAGAGCCTCCTACAGCATCGATCTTTTTTATCTGCCTCCCTTCTTTATGCAGAACATTCCCCAGAGCCGAATTCGACTCTCGACGGAAACAAGGCTGGGGCGAGACTCCAGTTATGAAGATTGCTTTAATTTTTTCAATACGTTCATACAAAAATTTCCTATCGGAGTTTCAGGCGGAAAATACGTGGGGTTAATGGATGATAACGGCTGTTAAAAAATTATTAAGATGCCGAAAAGGACAAGCCGCGATAGAAACCGGTCTATCCCTGCCCTTCTTAGTTTTTTTACTCTACTATACTATCAACGCCTATCACATGATCCATACTTCACACGTCGCGCAAAGATATGCCGCGATGAACATGTACGAAAGGTTAGATAACCGTGCCGTCTTTGTCGTAGACGACGTCGCAAAGCAGCTCATCACAAAAAATTTTATTGGGGTGCAGTACATGGATGCGAATGGTGGAGCGCCGCCAGTTCGACGAATCATTTTTAACTCCCCAAACCAGAACGTTGTGAATAACGCGGTAGGAATTTGCATGGAACCCAGTTGTAATTAGACGGAACTTATATGGAAAATAAAAGAGCCATCATCATATCGCTGATTTGCTTCTTAGTATCGATGCTTCTCATCAACGCATACGTCAGCGTTAAAGAGAAAGAATTGACGTCGAGTTTCGGAGAATGGGTCGACGTCGTAGTCGCCGAAGGCCCATACTTCGATAAGAACAAAACCAACTCCATTCCTGAGTATGCCACGATTCAACCTGATATGGTTTCCATTACGAAGGTCTTTAAAAGTTTTAAACAGCCTCTTACCGTTACCAAGCCCGAAGATGTAATCGGCAAAGCGGCTTATGTTCCCATCGCTGAAGGCGAGCAAGTAACGCTCACCAAGTTGGTGCAGCCTGACGGCAAACCGGTTCTTGAACAACAAGTGGAGTTAAAGCAACGAGCGGTCACGCTTCTGGTATCGCCGCAGAATGCGGTAGGACGCCTCATCCGGCCCGGAAATCGCGTCGATGTGCTCATCGCTCCGCTCTATGACGCCAATGGCACTACGATGCTCGAAGTAAAAACGCTTATCCAAAATGCACTGGTATTGGCCACCGGAAAGCATTTGCAAAATGAAGTTCCGACAAGAGTCGATCGCGAGTTGCTGGGTTATCTGGAAGAGGCCAATGCTAAGGTGAAGCGAAAAGATCTCTTCCCTAATAATACTGACGCGCTAAACACGTCTCGTCCAGACGACAATTATGCCAACATCACTTTGCAACTAAACGAAGATGATGCTCAGAAAATTATCTTTCTCACTCACAAATTTGGGGATCGGGCAGTCTACCTGACCCTAAGAAACTCGACGGACATAGAGGTCGTGAAAGCGGGAAGCACCATACTCGATGACGTTCTCGGTCCGAACAGTGATTACGGAAGAAGCAAACAAAGGCCATTGCCCATTACGCCACCAAAACCGCGTTATCAGGATATGTTGGGCAATCAACCCGTACCTAGGTACTAACTTATGATGGAACGTCGCGCTTTTCTATTATCCATAGGGCTCTCAGCACTTGCGATGTATTTGGTCTACCAATTCATCTCAACGAAGAATGCCGAGCTGGAAGCTAAATACGGCCAACCCTACCGCCGCATGGTAGTGGCACGCCGGGATATCTTGCAGTATGAGACCATCCGCCCGACTGATATCGAGGAAGTCGCAGTCCCCAATGCCATGATTCCTCCGGGCATGATCGAAAATACCCAAGACGTCATCGACGCCGTAGCGGCAGTTCCCATTACCAAAGGCGAGCAGATCTTAGACAATAAGATTATCTCCAAGAATATTTACTCGGGATTGGATACGCAGGTATCTATAGGGAAACGGGCCATTAGTATCCCGGTAAATACCAAGACTAGCGTGGGATACATGATCTATCCCGGCAATCGCGTCGATCTCGCAGCCCACTTTGAATATAAATCGCAAGGCTCCGGTATTGAGGAGGTGAAGGTCTTCATGCAAGACCTTTTGGTATTAGCCGTGGGAAGAACGATTCAGATGAACACTCCCAAGGGAGTCGATCAAAATATTTTAGAAGAGGTCGCCAAAGAACAGAAAGTCTCTATCGCTCCCGGACGCGGCGATGTACGAGACACTCTTAAATTCGCTAAAACCGACCAGATGTATCAAACGATCACCGTCGAGGTCACACCGGAACAAGCTCAAAAGATCGTTTACGTCATGTCGGTATACGGCGACTCGCTCACGATGTTCCTTCGAAACAGCGACGACCGTACGCTAAGCAGCTTGGGAACGACTAACTTTGTCGATGTGATGGGACCGGATTCGTACTATGTGAGGGGAGGAAAACAACCCCCGCAAAGAGCGATTCCACGACCAAAATTTTATGATTACGTGGGAGAGCAGCCAGTTCCCGTGTACTGAGAGTGACTTGACGATGGAATGGGTAGGTTGGGAGGTAGGATGAATAAGAAATTTACCGTACTGTGCCTGATAAGCTTGCTATCGCTATTTGCGACGGCAAAGCTTTACAGCGCCAATGATACCGCCCCCGATGACGACGATAACATTGAAGTCAAAAACCCTTCGCACGGAAAAGAAAAGCAGCTCACTCTATCCTTAGGAGTATCTAAGATTCTCGAATTGAAATTTGATGTCGGAAGCATTTACGTGGGTGACCCTTCCCTTTTCGATTTTCAGCGCATTAAGGTGGGCGATAAAGATCGTAAGTTGCGTCTGGTTCCCAAAAGCGCAGGCTACACTGACATGACGATTCACGATGGCACGGGCGCTCCTAAAGTGACCTACTTCGTTCGCGTCACTCGTGAAGACATGGGAGAAGTTATCGAAGAGCTGGATAGTCTTTTGGGAGATGTCGAAGGAATTCAGATTAAGCCTGTGGGAGGGACCGTTGTCATCGACGGAGATATTTTACTTCCCAAAGATATGCTTCGAATCATGCGTGTCGTTGACGCCATGAAAGACCGTGACCCAAAGAAAAAAGAGATCCCCATTAAGAATTTGGCGAACATCAGTAAAATTACGATGAATATCATTGCGGAGCGTATTGAAAGAGAAATTAATTCTCCTGAGATAAGTGCCAGAGTTCTAAATAATAACGTATTGCTCGAAGGAACCGCGGATAGCGATTTCGATGCCGATCGCGCCGTTGAGATTGCAAAAACCTATCTTCCCGAAGCTTTCGTCGAAAAAAATTCCGGTGAAGGCGGTAAAGTCGAACCCAGAAAGGCCGGAGGATCAGGCGGAGGGCTTCCCACGATCATCGACTTCTTAAGAGTTCGCCCACGTCAAGCGCCGCCACCGGCTCAAGATATCAAAGTCACCATGAACTATGTGGAGTTGGATAACGACTATACAAAGAGTTTCAATTTCGAGTGGAAGCCTCTTTATAACGATAATGCGTCGGTGAAGTACGACAGCACCGTAGGTGATATTACGGCAAACTTTGTCGCGACGTTGTCTTCTTTGCTTCCCAAACTAAATAGCCTAAAAGACCACGGCCATGCTCGAGTACTCAAACAGGAACAGCTGATTCTAAAGGACAAGGCTGAACAGCCGGCAACCATCGAAAGTTCGTTACAGATCTATGCATCGAGCGTGGACGAAAAGGGAATCAGAAGTTTACAAGCTATTCCCGTCCAAAACGTCACTAAAGTTCGAGCAGCTACCATTGCTGGCTCGGACAGTATCGAGCTCGGTATCCAGATAACCCTCAACCAGTATTTGGGTAATAACGGGGGGTCGCCCATGGTGTCCACGAACTCCCTACAGACGCAGGTCACCGTCAAAAACGGCGATTCGGCGGCATTGGGAGGTTATGCTCTGGATAACATGACGGCCGACTACAACCGTAATCCCTCTTCGTCGAAAAACCAAAATGGGGGAGCAGGAGCCGCTAACCAGAACTCGAGCGGCAGTCCGCTCTTTAATTTTCAGAGATCAAAAAATTACGATCATTCCAAACAACAGTTCATCATCTTTGTGACTCCCGAGGTCATTAGGACTGCCGGAGCGGCTACTGATGACATGTCGCGAAAGTTCCGGTTAAACGCCGGAGAGAAATAACGATGGCTCAAAGTTCTCACGTAATTGCGGTACTTGGCGGCAAAGGCGGGGTGGGTAAGTCCACCTTTGCCACCAACTACGCTATCGCCACAGCAGTAGACACCAAAGGCAAAGTGTTACTTGTCGACATGGATCCCAAAGCTTGTGGCGACATCAGCATGATCTTGGGACTCAAACCCAAGCGAACGCTTCTTGAACTCGGACAGCACGAAGGAAAATTCGACGCCAATCTAATGGGCACCTATGTCGCCCAGCATTCTTCGGGTATTTTCTTCATTCCTAGCGTTCTTGATGTGGAACAACTTAGTTCTTTGGAGCCCACTCACGTCGCTAAAGCTTTTACGCATCTGATGAATTTTTTTAATATCATCATCGTGGATCTCGGATCGGATCTAGATGCGAGCGGGGTAAAAGCTCTCGAAACCTCTTCGATGATATTCGTTCTGACCATGCCCGAAATTATCGTCCTTCACCACACCCGAAAGATTATTGAAAAGGTACAAAACCTGCTCTTCCCGTCGGACATGATCAAAGTCGTTCTCAATCGATTCTCTCCGAAAAAGGGAATTCAACCACAAATTGTCCAAAACAATTTAAAAAAGCAGATTGTAGCGGTTATTCCTGAAGATGAAGTCACGACAGTGACCTCAATGGCAAAAGCGCAGCCTTTCGTGATTGCTGCGGCCCGCACGGAAATCACAAAATCCTATTTTACTTTGGTGCGAACGGTTTCCGAGCAACAGCTTTTAGAAAAACTCTCCCAGTTGAAAAAGCCATCGGATGCACTCTCGCGATTCACTTCGCGAGGTTCCAAGCCAGGAGGATCTGCCGCCGGAGCTGAAAAGAAAGAAGGCAATCCCAACATCGTCTTCGATCGTAGCTCCATGCGCGACGAGAAGCCCGCCGATTCTTGGGCAGCCCTTAAACAACGCATTCACCGACAACTTATCGAAACGATGGATTTGAAAAAGGTCGATACCGAGACTGGAAATGACCCCAAGAAAAAAGCAGTCCTTCGAGAAAAAACCAAGACTGTGGTCGTTGAACTACTCGACAAAGAGGATCACCCTTTTAAATCCCGGGATGAAATTCAAAAACTCGTCAAAGAGATTCTGGACGAAGCTTTAGAGTTAGGACCGCTTCAAGACCTTTTGGCTGACGATTCCGTGAACGAGATCATGGTCAATCGCAAGGATCAGATCTATGTCGAACGCGGTGGTAAGTTGGTAAAGACCAACGTCGGATTTTCGGGCACCGCACAGTTACTAGCCGTTATCGAGCGAATTGTCGCGCCATTGGGACGAAGAATCGATGAGAAGACCCCTTATGTAGACGCTCGTCTTCCTGACGGCTCACGCGTTCACGCCATTATTCCTCCTTTGTCGATTCAAGGGCCGATGCTCACGATTCGAAAATTTTCAAAGAGCCGACTTACCTATAAGGATTTGGTGAAGTACGGATCCATGACCGAAGAGATGGCGGATTTTCTTCGAGCCTGTATCGAAGCGCGGCTGAACGTCATCATCTCAGGAGGTACCGGCTCCGGTAAAACGACTTTGCTAAACGTGATGGCCTCTTTCATTCCGACAGGCGAAAGAATTTTGACCGTGGAAGACTCCGCCGAACTTCAGCTTCCTCAAGATCACTGGGGTCGATTAGAGACCAGACCCGCCAACATTGAAGGAAAAGGCGAAGTCAGTATTCGAGAGCTTGTGAGAAACACCCTTCGGATGCGTCCCGATCGTATCGTCGTGGGTGAGTGCCGCGCCGGTGAAGCGCTAGACATGCTTCAAGCCATGAACACGGGTCATGACGGAAGTATGACGACCGTCCACTCCAACTCGCCTCGGGATTGCATCGCCCGTTTAGAGACTCTGGTAATGATGGCCGGAATGGATCTTCCCGCGAAGGCCATTCGCGAGCAGATCGCTTCCGCCGTAAATCTAGTGGTTCAACAGTCACGTCTTTCCGACGGTTCCAGGAAAGTAACGAGCATCACCGAAATCGTTGGCATGCAGGGTGATGTCGTTACGATGCAGGAGATTTTCGGATTTAGAAAAACAGGGCTCGACAAGAATCGCAAAGTCGTCGGTAAGTTTGTTGCAACCGGATTTATTCCAAAGTTTATCGATGAATTAGAACAGCAGGGAATCAAAATTCCCCGAGGTATTTTTTCGGTTACGTAAGGAAAGGACTTATGCATTTTTCTTTCATCATGGAAGTGATTTGCATCGTGTGGGTGGGAGGCGTCATTTTGATTGGCCTCTTTCTCAATGGTGACAAACTTTACTCCTGGGTAGGTTCGAAGTTCGTAATCGAACGCGACTATATGCTCAGCACCCTCGACTTGATGTTCGTTCAAACGACGGGCAAACAGGTTTCGCGATTCTACGCGGCCTACCTAATTAGCGCCTTTCTCATGGGATTTATCCTCGTGCCGTCGGCGGGCGGCGGCTTTTGCTTCGGGGTTCTCTTTGCCGTTGTGGGTTGGAAACTTCCCAGCATGATGATCCGAATGGCCCATACGCGGCGCACCAAGAAATTTGTCGTTCAAATGGTCGACGGATTAAGTTTGATGTCCAACGCCATGCGGTCAGGGCTAAACGTTCCGCAAGCTTTGCAATTAGTATGCGACGAACTTCCTAATCCGATCTCCCAGGAATTTGGACTCGTCTTGTCACAAAACAAATTGGGCATTTCTCTTGAAGAAGCTCTTTCTAACCTCACCGTGCGCATGCCCCATGATGACATTGAGATGTTTACGACTAGCGTCAATATTTTAAAGGAGACCGGCGGTAACTTGGCCGAAACCTTCGACTCGATTTCCTATACCATCCGTGAGCGGATAAAAATCGAATCCAAAATCGCAGCCATGGTATCCCAGGGCGTGCTGCAGGGCATTATCGTCGTTTTGATGCCTTTTGCCTTGGGTGCGATCCTCTATACCATCGATCCCGAACGCATTGCTCCCATGTTTACCACCATCCCTGGCTGGGTCCTATTGTCAGCGATGATGTCGCTGCAGGCCATCGGTGGTTGGACAATCTGGAAGATAGTCCAAGTTAAGGTATAATTGATCAAATGGGTGTGCCGCAAAAGTTCGTAGCGATAGCATTTTTCTGTTCTTTTTCGATTGTCTCTCACGCTGTGACAGTCAATCGTCTTAACGGCGGGGCCAGTCTGGTCTACGCCGATTTTAGTATTCCGGGACCCGTAGTTCCCCTTGAACTCGTCCGAACTTACAATTCCATCACTGCGGTTAATGAAGTGAGTGGATGGAACGGAGCTTTTGGGTGGGGATGGACGGTACCTTTCGAAACCTCCCTCACCATTACTGCCGAACACCACGTTCTGCTTCGAGACGGAGTGACGGGAAACACGGTTCTGTTCAAACCCGAAAAAGACGATCCCAAAGTTCGCGAAGAGTTCATGGCTCGAATGAAGCGCGCGTACTTCGAAAGAAAAACAAATCGCAAGCTATCTGACAGTCAACTGGCAAAAATGCAATTACCCGACCGTATTGTCTCAAAGCTTAAAGGCGATCCCCAATTTAGGATGGAGCTTGCTTCCAAATTCGGCGTAAAAGGAAACATTCCGCCCGGTGAGATTCTGGTTTCGTCGGAATTCGGATACCAAACGCTTCAATTTAAAAATGACCTCTGGATTAGAGAGAAAGACGGTATCACCCAATATTTCGACAACAACGGCAGACTCAGCCGCCAACGCGATAAGAACGGATTTTATCAAGACTACAAATATTCCGGTTCGCAGAAACTTCAAGTGACAGAGATAGCCACACAAGACAACGCTAGTACACTTAGATTCACGTGGAAACAGGACCGTGTCATCGAAGTGATCGACAACCGTAACCAGCGAGCAAAATACAATTATGATGCTCAGGGAAATCTAGTCGAAGTCACCGACAGCGCGCGACAGGTTTACGGCTATAAATATGAAAACAAACGTTTTCCTCATTTGCTGACTAAAGTCGATTACGTGTCGGAAAGTAAACCGGGTTCCCCTGTCTTTCGCGAGCTGAGATACGACGATAATGGGCTTGTTGTCTTTCACCACGAAAAAGATGGGGTCGATACCGACTATACTTATGGCAAGCAGCCCAACGATCCGGAAAACAATTTCTGGACCAAATCGGTCGCCAAGGGACCCAACGTTAACGACGAGCAATACGACGAATTTTTCATTAAAGCACGAACGGATGGTACGAAGTACCTCTATAAACAAGAGACGCGCCTAAACGGCGTTACCACCGTCACCCTTTTTACTCCCTGTTGCGGTCGCCCCACGCAGATTACCAAGAACGGAGAAGTGACAAATTTCAAATATTACGACAACGGGCTTCTCGCCGAAAAAGTAAATCCCAAAGAGGATATTCGTCTGGAGTATGACCCCAGATGGAAGAAGGTCACCAAAGTAAGCCAAAGCGGATTTTCCTCTGAGTATGAGTACGACGATCACGGAAATCTCGTCAAAGGAAGCAACTCCCACAACGAAAAGGTGAGTCTCAAGTACGACAAACTGGGCCGCATCACTGAAATGAACGATTTAAGAGGTCAGGAGATCACTTTCAAATACGGCGATCAAGGCAAACCAATTCTTATTGCAGATAAAAAAGTCGGAACCATCCGAGTGGAATACGATGGCGAAGGCAGAATCAGAAAGACCGAAACAGCGGTCTCGAAGGAAGTCGGCCGAAAGCCCACCCAGCTTAAATCACAAGAGGTGGTTCGCCGCGTAATGCAGGGCTTTCAACATTTGCTTGATGTGATTCGCCCCGCGGGTGTAAATCTGCTAGCAAGCTAAGCATAAGGGTTTTCCTAAATGAAAAAAGAGTCCATTCCCAAGATTCTAAAGAACGTCGGAGATCTGAAAGACAAGGCCACCAAGATCGGCAAAGACGCCGCTAAGACGGTGGGAACGCTAAAACAGGCCGTGGGTGTGGGAATTGAAGGCTCAAAAACGGCCATTAGCAAAGCCGGTGAAGCGCTCAACAAGACGAACCTCTCCCAGGGCGCAAATGCAACCGCAAAGGGTTTGGATATTGTGGCCAAAGGGGCACGAATCGCTTCCAAAGGTTATGAAACGCTAGCTTCCACCGCTGAAAAAGCCGCCGACTCTATTAAGAAGGCCGGCAATAAGCTCAAAGACAAATAAATTAGAACTAGATCTAGATAATAAAGCTAAAGCGCCAGGCTAGAGCGAGTGCTAGCCTATAATTTTTGGCTTTTCTAGCGCTAGCTTTAGCCTGTCGCTCTAGCGTTATTTCCTATGTCTAGCCCGCTCGGACTTCGAAAATTATAGAAATTGGGAGAGTGCATTTAACGACAGGGCATCGAAGAGTCGCAACTCCAAGGAAAAAGTTGATAACCCGCCGTAATGACGATATTTATAGACGGCAAGTAGTGAGGAAAACTTCCAATCATGAGCGACCTTAAAGACCTACCGCTTGGTGTCAGCGGATTTCACTTTTCCGATCTCTACAACGTGGATCGATTGCGCGATCTGCACTCGGAGTTCTGGAAATTCGCCACGGCTGCGACTCCCAATCTTCGCGAACGATTCGAAACTGTGGGAACCGACAAGGTGACGCCACCTCAAGAAGCTGAGATTCTTATCGACGCCGCGAAACTTGTGGGCGATTTTCTAGCAAAACTCTTCAACATCACGACTTACACGGCGAAACTTAAGAACGATACGCTAGAACTTCAGCCCGTCTTTCGTTTCAAGAAAGACTTCCTTAACATTCGGGTCTTCAAACGGTTTACCGAAGCTGCCGTCGACGCCGCGCGCTTTAAGGAATTAGACGAAGGCGTTAAGCGCATCCTTTCGCACGAACCCCCTTCCGGCCGCATCGATGACGAACAGCGATTGGCCGAAGTCGTAATTTTTCTCGTGGACTGTGAAAAGAAATTAAAAACGGAGGCCTTGGGCCCTTCGGAAGCGCAACGGATTCAAAATCTTTGTTCTCATTTTCCTGCGCCCACCGTATTGGAAAAGATACAGTTGGCACTGCAAACCTTCGAAGATTGGAGTGCTCAAGTTTGGATAGATCCCGCGCGACGAGTTGCCATTAAGGACTGGGTTTCTTTTGTTCGTCCCAACAAGATCGAGTATGAAAAGCTGGTCCCGACGGAACATCCGGATAGCGCTTTACCCGAGAAGAGTGTGGGCCCTTCCCAGCACTTGCGGTTCCGAGAAGGTTTTAAGCTAACGGACGGCAGGATGAATCCCAAACAGGTTTTGCGCGAGATTGACTACTGCATTTACTGTCACCAGAGAGAAAAGGATTCTTGTACCAAAGGGTTTGTCGAAAAGAGCGGTGGTTTTAAGAAAAATCCCCTCGGAATCGAACTCGAAGGGTGTCCTCTCGACGAGAGGATTTCAGAAATGCACTGGCTTAGAAAACAGGGCGAAGTGATAGCCTCTCTCGCCATGATTATGCTCGACAATCCGATGTGCCCGGGAACGGGGCATCGCATCTGTAACGATTGCATGAAAGGCTGCATTTTCCAGAAACAGGATCCCGTAAATATTCCGCAGAACGAAACGGGGGTTCTGACGGATGTTCTTAATCTGCCGTACGGTTTCGAAATTTACAGCCTTCTTACTCGTTTCAATCCCATCAACAAACGTCGCCCCTTTGCGCTTCCTTATAATGGTAACGACGTTCTTGTGGTAGGGCTCGGCCCCGCCGGCTATACGCTTTCGCACTATTTAGCCAACGACGGCTTTGGGGTTGTCGGAATCGATGGCTTAAAGCTAGAACCCGTGGACGCTACTTTGACCGGGAAGGGCAAGCCATTTCCCAAGCCGATTCAAAACTATTCCGAACTTAAGAAAGACCTCGATGAACGTATTTTGATGGGGTTCGGAGGCGTTTCCGAGTACGGAATCACCGTTCGTTGGGATAAAAACTTTCTTGCCGTCATCTATTTGACCCTGTTGCGCCGAAAAAATCTTCGCGTTTATGGCGGAGTCCGCTTTGGCGGAACGCTGACATTAGATGATGCATGGGATTTAGGTTTTAAGCATGTGGCCTTTGCTACCGGTGCCGGTAGACCCACCGTCATCAACATGAAAAATAATCTCATCCGCGGGATTCGTAAGGCCAGCGATTTTCTGATGGCGCTTCAACTCACGGGAGCTTTTAAGCGCCCTTCGCTTGCTAATTTACAAGTAAGATTGCCAGCGGTGGTCATCGGAGGCGGGCTTACCGCCATCGACACTGCAACTGAGTTGTTAGCGTATTACCCTTTGCAAGTCGAAAAGGCTCTCGATCGTTTTGAACTCCTTTGTCGAGAATTTACGGAAACCACCGTCTGGGGGATGTGTGACGAAGAAGAAAAAGGGATTTTAAAGACTTTTATCGAGCACGGAAAGGCCGTTCGCGAAGAGCGCGCCAAAGCGGAGAAGGAAAAACGAAATCCTAATTTTATTTCTCTTTGCCGAAGTTGGGGTGGGGTTTCCATCGCCTACCGAAAGAAAATGTCGGATTCTCCGGCCTACCGCCTCAACCATGAAGAAGTGATTAAGGCACTCGAGGAAGGAATCACCTTCATCGAAAACCTCAATCCCGTGGAGGCCGTCAGGGATTGCTTCGGAGCCGTGGATGCCATTAAATTTCAAAGAGCGGACAATACTGAAATCACCCTACCCGCAAAATCGGTCTGCGTCGCGGCCGGTACCAGCCCTAATACGATCTACGAGCGAGAATTTCCGGGAACTTTCAAACTCGACGACAAAAAGTATTTTTTCCGAAAATACCAAGCCGAAAAGACCGCTGAGGGGAATTGGGGCCTCACGGAAGTGAGTGGAAAATCTCGAGAGGCTTTCTTCTTGTCCTACGAAAAGCATAACCGCTTTGTGACGTTTTATGGGGACAACCATCCTGACTTCGCTGGAAACGTTGTCAAAGCGATGGCTTCAGCCAAGCGCGGAGCGCCCCACGTTTCCAAACTTTTCTGGAATGATATCCTGTCCGCCGAAAAAGGCGCTGGAGCCGACTTCTCTCACTTTGAGCAGCTAACCAAGCATCTCGATGAAGCTTTAGTTCCTCGAATTGTCCGGGTAGTCCGTCTGACGCCCACTATCGTGGAAGTCATAGTGAAAGCGCACTATGCTTCGAACAAGTTTGAGCCCGGTCAGTTTTATCGTCTGCAAAATTACGAAACCTCGGCTCACTCGATTGAAAATAGCCGCTTACAACTCGAAGGAATCGCACTCACGGGCGCTTGGGTAGACAAAGAGAATGATCTCTTAAGCATGATAGTCCTTGAAATGGGCGCTAGCTCCCGTCTTTGTTCGATGCTAAAACCCGGAGATCCCGTCGTGGTAATGGGTCCCACAGGAACCCCCAGTGAAATTCCACCGAGCCAAACGGTGATGCTCGTGGGAGGAGGACTCGGCAACGCGGTTCTTCTCTCCATCGCAAAGGCACTTCGAGCCAATAACAGCAAAGTCCTCTACTTCGCCGGTTACAAAAAGCCGCAAGATATTTTTAAGCAGGACGATATTGAAGCGGTTACGGATCAGGTGATTTGGGCGGTGGACTCCGGAACGATTCCGGCGCGAAGACCCCAAGACATCGCGTTCACGGGAAATATCGTGCAAGCAATCCTCGCCTATGCGAAGGGCGAGCTTCAGAAAAACCCCCTCTTCTCCACCAATAAAGTAGATCACATTATCGCCATCGGCTCCGACCGCATGATGAGTGCGGTAACCGAAGCCCGCCATGGAGTGCTAGCTCCCTATCTGAAAAAAGATCACGTGGGAATTGCTTCCATCAACTCGGCCATGCAATGCATGATGAAAGAGGTATGTGCCCAGTGTTTGCAACGGCACATTGATCCCGTCACGAAGAAAGAGACTTTCGTCTTCTCCTGCTACAACCAAGATCAACACATGGATTGTGTGGATTTTAAGAATCTCAATGAGCGGCTGAAGATGAATAGCCTGTCGGAAAAATTGACCAACCGCTATGTAGACTACCTCTTTCAGAAGGGTAAAATAGAAAGAGTTTAAGAAGGGTTGTTATTATGACAAAGTACATCGCCAACAAAGGCGTTAAAGCCCAAGCCTTCGTCTGTACCAACGATCGAGATGACGGAAGGGCCTGTTGCAATGCTGCGGGCGGTCACGAATTTTTCTCAAAGCTTAAGAGCAAACTTAAAGAGGCAGGTATCTACCAGACCCACAAAGCTACGCGCACCGGTTGCCTCGGCCACTGCAACGCCGCGGGGTGCACCGTGGTAATCTACCGTGAAGGCAAACCCCCTTTATGGACGACGGAAAACACCCCGGAAGACTTCGATCGCATTTGGCAGGAGCTCGTTGAAGCGTAATCCCCTCATATTTCCGCTTTTCAGTATTCTCTTACTTTTGGCCGGGCAAACGTCCGCTGTGGTGCCGTTATTAGGAGCCGGAAAGGCCGGCGAGCCGGCTGCCGACGCTATCGATATCTTCGCTCCTGAGACTCACGCCGGATCGGGTACTGTGGTCTATCGTCAGGGCGGCAAAGTAGAACTTATTGACCTGGGGCCGGAATCGGGACGGTACGGTTTAGGAATCGTCTATCCGGCAAAACTATTACCCGAAGCCTACCGCGAAGAATTCAAAGGGGCGTTCATCATCCAGATTCAACTGGGGACGATGGCCTCGAAACTTCAAGAACAGGTGTCTCAGTTTGGATCGATGAGTTTGATTACTAAGCACATCCCCACGACATCACAGACTTTTCAAACGAAAATTCGGGACGCCAAAACCAACAATATTTTCAACCTTGGCCTTATGATGATGACCTCTCCCTCCGCCCCGCGAGAACAGGCCGACGAACAGCGTCTCAAAAGCACGTACTTTGCTCAAAGCGGTTCGGTCATCGTTACCCCGCTTTTTGACCCCCGGGAGGTCAAAACCGAGAACGGCAGCTCCACCCTCCAATTCAAGACCCAAACGATGCGGCTCGAGTTTAACAGCGAACTTTCGACCCCTTTCAGCAATGAGAAGGCCGAACTCCAAGGAAAGTTAGAGATTCCTATTTACTGGCCCGACAGCAAATCAGCAGAATTATTTACGAAAAAAATAGCGGCCCGCAGTCTGGCCGGAATGACTGCGCCACCTCCGCCCCCTCCCACGGGTATCACCCAGCACCCTCGTAGCCTTGCCGGATCTACCAAGAAAGACACGACCTCCTCAGACGGCCAGTAGCGCTGACGCTAGCCGCCAAATTCAATAAAAACCGTTGTATTTACCGTGAGTTTTGCATAGCATCTGGAGCCTTATGGATTTTGAAGGCCGCGAATTTAAGATATTTTCCTGCACGGCGAATGTGGCGCTTTCCAAAGCGATCGCCGATGATCTAGGAACCGAACTTTGTCGCGCCGACGTTCGCCGTTTTTCAGACGGTGAAATTTTTGTAGAGATTCAAGAGAGCGTTCGGGGGGCCGACACTTTTGTCATTCAGCCCACTTGCCATCCGGTAAACGACACTTTGATGGAACTGCTTATCATGACCGATGCGCTTAAGCGATCTTCTACCAATTCGATCACCGCGGTCCTTCCTTATTACGGATATGGACGACAAGATCGCAAAGTCCAATCACGAGTCCCCATCACGGCCAAACTCGTCGCCGACTTGCTAACGGCAGCAGGTGTTTCCCGAGTAGTCTCGATGGACTTACACGCGGGCCAGATTCAGGGCTTTTTCAATATTCCTTTCGATCATTTGTATGCAAAGCCCGTCATCCTTCAATACATTAGACAAAATTATCCACTCGATAAACTGATTGTCGTCTCTCCAGATGCTGGTGGTGTGGAACGGGCGCGAGCCTACGCGAAACGATTAGATGTGGGACTCGCGATTATCGACAAACGTCGTATCCGACCCAATGAAGCCCAAGCCATGAATGTCATCGGAGAGGTAAAAGGCAAATTTGCGATTATCGTCGATGATATGATCGATACCGCAGGTACCTTGGTCCAGGCCATTCACGTTTTAAGAGAGCACGGAGCGGAGTCTGTCAGTGCCGCTTGTACTCACGGTGTTTTTTCAGGCTCTGCATTTGAACGAATTCGGGATAGCGAGATTAGGGAAGTGATATGTACCGACACCATCCCCCTCTCGCCCGAGATGGCGAAACTAGGCAAAGTGAAGTGCCTCACCGTAGCTCCCATCCTATCGGAAGCCATTCGCCGCATCCATAAACAATCTTCGGTAAGCTCTTTATTTGATTAAGGTGAACTCATGGAACAACTAAGTCTCACGGTAGAAAACAGACAGAACAAAGGCAAAGGTGCCGCACGAAAAATTCGCCGCGCGGGAAAACTGCCCGGTGTGCTTTACGGCTTGGGGCATGAGAACACCAATCTCATTCTCGAACCCCGCCTTATTCACAAACTTCTTATGGAAGAAGGCGGACGAAACAAAGTCTTAAATTTGGTGGGTACCGGTGTGGAAGGCCGACATGCCATTGTAAAAGACTACCAAGTCGATCCGGTAAAACGAAATCTCATTCACGTCGATTTGCTTGAAATTGACGTCAAAGCCAAAATCGAAGTCACCGTTTCCGTGAATCTTACGGGTAAAGCCATCGGGGTTGCCGATGGTGGTGTTCTTAACGTCGTCCAGCGAACCATCTCCATTAAGTGTCTTCCGACCCAGATTCCAAAACACATCGACGTTGATGTTTCAGCCCTTAAGATCGGGGATTCTCTTCACGCAGATGCCGTCATTTTGCCGGAAGGTGTGGAGCTATCCGCTTCTACCCAAACGACCCTGGTAACGGTCGTACCTCCGACGAAAGAAGAAGAGGCCGTCGCTTCACTTACTCCGACTGCCGAACCGGAAGTCATTACGGAGAAGAAGAAAGAGGGTGAAGAAGGTGCCGCTGCGGCGCCCGCCGCCGATGCTAAGAAGGATGAAAAGAAGAAGTAATATCCTTCTTTTAAAATCACGGAGCTCTCATGTCGTCTGGGCCGTCGGGTCCATTATTCAGCGTCTTGAACAGCCCCTTGCTCCTTTTTGTAGGCTTGGGAAATCCGGGCAAGAAATACCAGCAGACGCCGCATAATCTCGGCTTTGATGTGCTGGATCTCTTGGCCTCCAGGAACCGTTTGGAATTCCGCAAGGAGACAAACGCGCTGACGTGTCGTCTCGATATCTACGATAGGAAAGCGATTCTCGTAAAACCGCAGACTTTCATGAATCTGTCGGGAACTGCGGTCCGCGAGATTGCTCACTTCTACAAGATCGAGCCTAAAGACGTACTTTTGGTAAGCGACGATCTCGACTTGCCTCCGGGAAAGCTTCGATTGCGCGTTTCTGGCGGTGCTGGAGGTCACAACGGGCTCAAGTCGGTGATCGAACATCTGGGAGGTGAAAACTTCCCCCGCTTAAGGATTGGAGTGGGAAGATCGGAAGTGCTCCCTTCGGATGTCTACCTCCTCTCTAAGGTTCCCTCGACTCTAAAGGAGACTTTGGAAAAAGCCGTAGTCTCCGCCGTCGATGCGCTGGAAGTTCTTTTGAAAGAGGGGATCGCAAAAACGATGGATACCGTGAACCGAACGCCAAAGGATGAAGTCAAAAATAAAGAAAACAAGAAAGAAGAAAAGAAATGAGTCTAAAATGCGGCATCGTAGGACTTCCCAACGTTGGAAAGTCTACTCTCTTTAATGCTTTGGGAAGTGCCAAGGCGGAAGCAGCGAATTACCCCTTCTGCACCATCGAACCCAATATCGGTGTGGTGAATGTTCCCGATCCCAAGTTGAAGCAGCTTTCGGATGTAGTGAAAGCACAAAAGATAGTGCCTGCCACCACCCAAATCGTCGATATCGCTGGCATCGTGAAAGGCGCCAGCAAAGGCGAAGGATTGGGAAATCAGTTCCTCCATCACATTCGTGAAGTAGACGCCATTATCCACTTGGTCCGCTGCTTTCATAATGATGACATCATTCATGTCGATGGCTCGGTCGACCCCGCGCGCGATATCGACGTTATCAATACCGAACTCCTACTCGCCGACTTACAGAGTATGGAGAAGCGAATGGAACGAGAGCGCCGCGCCGCTAAAACGGGCGACAAAGAGGGTAAGAAAAATACAGAAATCTTCGAAGCCCTGCGAGCCCATATGGATGCCGGAAAGCCAGCACGCACATTTCCCATCGATACCGCTGATAAGGACAGGCTCACGGGACTTTTCCTTTTGACGGCAAAACCGATTTTGTATGTCTCTAACTCCAGTGGAAAGCCCGACGAGCAAGGGCTCGTTAAAGTCGTCCAAGACATCGCCACCAAAGAAGGGGCGAGCCATTTGACTATCGACTGTTCGCTTGAGGCCGAAATTGCGACTCTCCCTGAAGAGGAGCGGGCCGAATATTTAGCGGGCTTAGGTGTTGAAGAACCGGGCCTTAATCGACTCATTCGTGCGGCTTTTGATCTGTTGGGACTTACGGTTTACTACACTGCTGGAGTTAAGGAAGTCCATGCATGGGAGATCCATAAGGGGATCAAAGCCCCACAGGCCGCGGGCGTCATTCATACCGATTTTGAAAAAGGGTTTATCTGCGCCGAATGCATGAAAAGCGATGACCTGCTCAGACTGGGCAGTGAGGGCAAAGTAAAAGAGGCGGGACTTTATAAGCTGGAAGGAAAAGAGTATGTCGTGCAACCGGGCGACGTCCTTGAGTTTAGATTCAATGTGTAGGGGATGAGTGTGTCTCAGATTCGAGTCAGCGGCTTTACCATCGTCAGAAATGCCAAAAAGCTCGACTACCCCTTTCGAGAGTCAGTCCTTTCGGCACTCCCCCTGTGTGACGAGTTCATCATCAATTGCGGCGATTCTACCGACGACACATGGGAGATTTGCCTTGAACTTCAAAAATCGTTCCCAAGAAAAATTAAACTCATCCAATCCACCTGGGAGAAAAAAGCACAGCAAGGAGGATGGCAGTTAAAGACTCAGACCGATAGCGCACTGAAGGAGTGCCACGGGCAATGGTGTCTGTACGTTCAAGCCGACGAAGCGATCCATGAATCCGATCATCCCATGATTCTGGATGCGATGAAAGAGGCCAATACCTTTGATGATGTGGATGGGCTTCTATTCGACTATTTACACTTCTACGGAAATTACCATTACCGAATTACAGGAAGAAATTGGTATCGGCGTGAAGTCCGCGCTTTCAAGAACGCAAGAGGAATTCGCGCCTATCGAGATGCCCAAGGCTTTCGTAAAGGCGAAGAGAAGCTTGTCGTTATCCCCGCTTCCGCTCGCATTTTCCATTATGGCTACGTCAGAAGTCCCGCCTCTCTCAAGACCAAAGAAGGTGAGATGGCCCAATGGTGGGGCGAACAACCCGAATCCGAAGATCATGCTTTTGAATTAAAACGGCATGTGGGGCTTAAGCCCTTTCATTCTTCTCATCCTGCCGTAATGAAGGAGAGAATAGAAACCAAGTCCTATCCCTTTGATCCCAAAAAGTGTCGTAGACATTGGGATGGCAACGAAATTAAAAATGCCATCACCTTTTTATGGGAGTCCATCGTTCCCTATCGCATCGGTGAGTTCACCAATTATAAGCTAAGATAGGACTTCAAAAAGTCGTTCGATATCGCGACTGCTATTGTAAATATTAGCGGAGATCCTGATGGACGATCCCCTAAGACTCACGAAGATCTTTTCTGCGGCAAGCCGATTGGCTATCGCCGAGAGATCTTTGCCTTGAAAGTAGAGTCCGGTCATATGGCCGACCCTTCGGGAAGAAGGAACTCTTTCGATCCCTCTCCGATCGGCACTCTGATCTATTAATGCCGTTAGCGAAGCGGCGCTTTTTTGAATTTGCGGTATGCCCCACGACACGATCTTTTCGAGCGCCGTTTTAAGCATCGGAACGAGCAAGAAGTTGCTTCGCTCTCCCACATCGTAACGGCGTGCCCCTTCTTGAAATTCAGTTCCATAATCGGTCAATCGGGTAAAATCCTGACTCCCCTTTAGATTCATCCAGTTAAATTCGAGCGGAATCCCGGATCGTCGAGAGGGGTGCACGTACATGAGTGCTAGGCTATAAGGACCCAAAAGCCATTTGTAGCCTACCGTAAGCAAGAAATCCGGTTGGAATTCACGAACGTCCAGAGGAAGCGCTCCGGCAGCTTGACTTGCGTCCACCACGAAAGCTCCCCCAACTTCACGTGTTCGATTGCCCACTGCCCCCAGATCGACAGAGCTCCCGTTCGTCCAGTGACAGGGCTCCAATGCCACGATGGCGGTCCGATCGTCGAGCCTGGAAAGAAAAGCCTCAGTCCAATTAAAATCCTTCGGACAAGGAACCGTCTCTAAGATCCCACCCGTTCGCTTCGCCAATTCCCGCCAGACCAAGAAATTAGAGGGAAATTGCCCCTCCATGACGAGTATTTTTTGGCCCTCTTTGATGGGAAGGTTAGCCGCCGCGACGGCTGCTCCGAAGCTCACGGACGGAATTAAGGCCACTCCGTCCGGATCTCCGTTAATGATCACGGCAAAAAGTGACCGGACCCGCTCCACGTTATCAAAGAATTTTTCAGAAGAGATGGTCCAAGGACGTGCCCTATCCTCAAGAGCTCCTTCTCCGGCCTTGCGAACTTCTTTGAGCAAAGGAGACATATAGGACCCATTCAAGTAGGTCACATCATCGGGGAGTTCGAACGCATGGCGTTCATAAAGCGGTGAGGTCATGCCATTTTTTTTATCAGAAAAAGAAAGGAGACGCTATCCGGGTCCTTCTGACCCGCGGTCTAAAAGGATAGCGTCCCTTGTTGGTAAGACTTTACGTTGTAAAGAGGGCTAATCCTTTCGGCCTTGCCCCCTTTTCATTACGAGGAAACCAGTCTTGGCGTCGTCACTACCTCCGCAAGAAGTGGCGGGCTTAAAAGGAAGTTTACCTTTAAGACCGGTGAAGAAATTTATTTCTAAAAATCGTTTCATTCGTTAACCAAATCCAATGTTTGACCTTCGTTACTAAAACCCTTGTCGGGGAATCAGGGGGAGAGTCCCCCTAATTGCCCGATTCCCAATTTCTCTTCCAACTAGGCTCCCCAGCCCATGTGCTCCCAACCCAGAAGCCATTTGCCAGAGGTAATTTGCCAGAAGTCATTTGAAAGAGCGCCCCCAACCCAAGTTCCCCATACTCCCAACCCCAACCCCATTTTCCCAACCTCAACCCAAACCCGTTACCAACCCAGAATCCCTCAACCCACTTCCCTCGGTGACCCCCCAGCCACTAATGACCCCGCTAAACTTTTGCCCAACCCAGTGAGGCTCTTCGACTTTCAGGACCCCCATCCCTTCCGTCGACGCCTCGGAAACTTACTAAAGCAAAGGTAATGCCACATCGCGCAAAGCTAAAATCCCCCAAAAGGGTGGTTTCAGTCTGGCACTCGTGTAAAAAAGTGGGTACTTTATGAGTCTGGTTAATAGTTAACTAAATTCGGTCCCGTTTCGTCCGGATGGTAGGTGCTAGATTCAGTCGGGCGAACCCCGAAGGATTCCCGTGGTTTTAGCAGAAGCACAGGTCAAGGGTTGACGTGATGGCCTTCGCCGCGAACGAACGCGCGGAATTCTTCCGCGAAGGGAGAGTCCACCGCCGCCGAACTGATATTGTCGTGGCCGTAGCCGGGAATCGCCGTTAGGGCCTTGCTGCTGGCGGAATAATCGTTCAAAAGCTTCCTGCCCAAGTCGATCGGGGTGACCTGATCTAAAGTTCCGTGAATGATGTGGATGGGAAGCTGGATATTTCTTAAAAGCTTCTCCGTTTCAAACTTATCTCGGTGCATCCACTGGACCGGGAAGAAAAAATAGTGCCGCTTGGCGACTTCGGTCGCGGAAGTGAAAGGAGAAATTAAAGCGATACGCTCGGCCCCTTTCTCGACACTTTTGGCGGCGACGTGAGAAGCGACGGCTCCGCCTAGGCTCTCTCCCAACAAGGTGAACGGGATCTTCCACCGACGACGGGCTTCCATCCAACAAAATTCGGCGGCCGCATAGATACTAGCCTCCGTAGGGGATCCCTGTTTGCCCCCGTAGCCGGGGTACTCCGGTAGCAGTAACAGAACGTCTGAATCGGGGACCAATTCAGAGAGCCAAACGCGATCTAAGGCTTCGCCTTGGGTGCCATGAAAAAGGATAACGCCCCATTTGGGGTTGTCAGAGCCTCGGATATATCCCAAGAACGCCCCTTGATCCGTCAACCACGGACGGAAAATTCCATCCCCTTTGCCTTCGGTGTCTCGATGGCTTGGGAAATACTGCAAACGGCGTTGGGTAATGTAGAAATAGACAAGTGCCCCCATATAGCACAGCCCCGCCGCTATACCGGCGACGAGTACCAGCTTCAACATCCTTCCTCCCCGTTCAAGAGTGTCACTTTGAGCCAAGACCCAATTGGTCCAAGAACAAATCAAAGAATCAACCAAAGATTCAAGTGAGCCAACAAGATACTTTTTTGGCGGCCACAAGACAAGACTGGTTGGTAAGTAAATTGCAAGTTATGGTCCTTGAGAGAACTAGGGAGGACGCCATGCGTGAAGAGGTCCTAAAACACCAACAAGTCATCCAAAAGTACCTCGGCCGTTATAGCTTAATGGGCCCCACCGAGGCAAACGAACTGGAGGAGGCTTATCGGGAAATGAGAACTATTCAAGAGCGCTGCTACCACGAGTTTAACCGAGAACAGCTCTTTACCTCGGATGAATGGGTTTGTGAGTATTGCGGAGCCATTAAACGGCTCCGCGGTGAGCAAGCTAAAGCGGCGAAAGAGGCATAAGCCTTCGCGACAACAGAAACTCGAAGAATTTTTTCCATCTTAGCCCTATTGCGGTTTGCTCGTTGAGCGGGGTTCTGCGAATTCTAGGATAGAAATCGAGCAACCAATCCCCGCTCGAAGCATTGAGCCCGGTGAATATCCGACTAAAATTGGAATCGGTGCTACGGTTAAGCCTATAAGAATCACAGACCAGGCCCTTGGCATTCACAAGCCTTCTTAGGCGTTCAACGTCTCCGCTTCGAGTCTCCCCTCCTTCGTCGGTGGCGACTTCCGCCACTTCTGTCGGGTCACTCATGGTCCGTTCAATTTGGGATAGAAATTGGATCAAGAGGTTTCCGTCGGGAGGAAACGCCAGACTGACTTGGGGGAAAAAAGTGTCCTCAGTAAGTTCAATGTTCAATCGAAAAGGGCGAGAAAATGCCGCCTGGTCGGATCGGTTCGGCAACGAGAGTTGAAAGAGAGTTCCTTCATCGAGCTGTTCTCTGGCCGCTGTACGTTTAGACGCCCATTCTAACCACCGAAGGGTTCGAGAAAATTGCTCCCAAGTCAGACTATGTTGCCCAGCGATGACCTCGCGCGACGCCTCAAGAAGGTTGGGAAAGAGTTTCGGTAAGATTTCCCTTTCAACGAAATCGGACATGCCGGCCAGATGCCTTTGGTCTTGCGCGTTCTCCACCAGTCTTTTCCAAAAGTGAAAACGCCGCGGCAAAGGAACTGTCACCCATTTAAGCTCCGTTCCCTCGGCTGCTTGTTGGACTGCGACCTTTAGTACCCTGCGATTGGCCGAGAGATAGATTCCCCATTTGGGGTCGAAAAGAGCGGAGAGTCCCTCAACAGAAGTAAAGGCAAAGTCAGCTCTTCCGCTACGAAGCGGAGGCTCTGTTTTCTTTAAATTTCCTCTTAGCAGTAAGGCATGGAAGAGCCTTCTTAATTCGGTCACACGAGGCCCTCTTCGCTCCACATGTCGGGCATCGGAGCTAACGAGATCGTTAGATGCTTTTGAGTTGCCAAAGTATCGCCGTAGGCCGTTCCCGCACTCCAATTGGCGCGCAAATGAATCCCAAAACGAAATTCGTTGTTTCCTCCCACCCACGAACTGGTGTCCACGGGAGTCCCTAACCATTGCGATATTTGGTCAACAATCTTTTTGGCGTGCTCAAGACTTGCCGCAGGGATTCTAATCCTTCCCGTGGTGGTCGGCTCCATGTCGTCGATCAGACGAAATTCGAAGCTAAGTGGTGTTTCAACGATCTCGGTCGACTCTGAATTCGGCAGCTGAATAGTGAACTGAGCATCACCATTGCTATCCCAATTCTTAGCGATCATCCTAAAGAGGGATTCGAACGAATCGAAGGACAAAGGTCCGTGGCCGGATTGCACCCGTTTTCTCGCCCGATCGATAGCCGGGGGTACGGTGTGGGGTAAGACGTGTAGGGCAAAGAGATCGGATAATTTTTTCTGACAGCGAGAATGGCAGCTACCCGAAATATAGCTTTCCACCAAACGAGCACTGGCCTCAGGAGCTTCCACTGTCACCGAAGCGGCGGCAGACGCGTCACTGGAGGGAACGAAAAAGAGAAGACTTCTTTGCTTCATGGGCAGGATAACCACTTGCGAATGAAGCTCCTTCACACCCATGTGAGCTCCCACCCTAACGGCAAAAAACTGAAACAGATCATGTTTGCGTCTTCCGTGAGTAGCGGAGGCCAACATCCGACCCTGGTCTGATAAAAAAGGGCCGCTCGCCAGAAATTCACTCACCACCGCGGCGAATTCGACAACTTCCGGGCAGACGCTGGCTGAAGCGAGGGTGGGGCTTAGAAAGAGCGCCAGTAGCGCGTAACGATGGCGCATTACTTTCGAAACAAAAAACATCTAACTAGACTACTTTCGTAAAGGGGGTATTTTGCTGGTCGACCCTACTTTAGATTGCGCATCGAGTCAATTTTATTGGCTAAGAGTTTAATATTAATAAAAAAAATACCCGCCCTTTCCATGGAGAAAAGGCGGGCATTCCACAGGAGGAAACTTGGGTTCGGCTAAAACGTGCTGGGTAGAGGAACGATTAACATTCCCTGCATTCCCACCGCTCGATCCAGTGTGGTAGCCACTACATCCGCTACTTCGGTACGCGCTTGGGCGATGGCGGCATTTAACTCCATGCCCACCGACAATTCGGCCGCTCGAACGGCTCGTGCTTGATTGACGATTCCGGAGCTGCTTACCTTACCTGCCAAGAACGACTTCACATCCACCGTCTGGATCAACACCTTTTTAATATCCGCCGGCTTGAAAGAGGGATTGGCATCTTTAATGAGCCCTGCGACGTTCGTCACGAAAGGAGCCGCCATGCTGGTTCCGCTCAGGGGCAGATATTGATCACCCGGAATAGTCGAAGTGATAGCGACCCCCGGGGCCGCGACTTCCACCATCGTTGCACCGTAACTAGAAAAGCTGGCCAGTGAACTGGTTGCCAAAGTTGCTGCAACAGCGATGGTGTTGTCCGCTTTCACGTTCGCGGGGCTAGTGGGTAGCGTATCATTGTCGGTTCCATCGTTGCCGGCAGCAAAGACAAACAGCGTATTGGGGGAAGCCGCGACAAAAGATTTAGAAGCCGTGATGATCTGTTGTACCAAGTAGATCGAATAGGCCTTGGTTTCCGCATCAGTCGCAGGCCGTCCCAAGATCTGCTGAACAAGATTGGCTACGGTGGGAGAGACTTCGGCGACGCTCGTTCCAAAAGAACCATTAGCAACGTCCGACTTCACTGCAGCGGCGTAATTGCCGGCTGTTGTTAACAAGGTGGCCTGCTGGTTCGCGACATAAGTGAGGAAAGCCTCCACTTCCGCATTATTGGTATCGTCGTCGGCGATCACCGCGCGGGGATGCTTTTGCAAAAAGTCTTTAAGCAACGCCTGGTAGTGCGCAAACTTCGACTGGGGTGGTTCCGTCGAGATAATCTTTAGTCCGATAAGTTCGCTCTTGGGAGCATTCTTAGAGGAGATTCCCGAAACATGAGTTCCGTGAACAAAGTTTCCAAAGGTCGTAAGCTCCTTCAGAAAGTTTTGATCGGCTTTCATCTTATTGTAGTAGGCTTTGTCGTCATCGGAAGCGGTTCCCAATAAGATTCTGCTTTGCACTTGAAATATCTTGTAACAGTCTTCGGAAAAGGTTCCCAGGTACTTGTAAT
Source organism: uncultured delta proteobacterium (assembly GCA_963778115.1). Taxonomy (GTDB): domain Bacteria; phylum Bdellovibrionota; class FAC87; order UBA2466; family UBA2466; genus JBBQIT01. Next base: position 2,747,977 of record CAVZSV010000004.1, on the reverse strand, counting down.
CAATGATCTGGTTATTCTTGTCCGCAAAATTCCATCCATGAGTATCGTCTTTATAAATGGTGCCATCCGCGGTCGTAGTCTGTGTCGCCGAGTTGGTCCACATAAAAGCCGTTAGATCTTTGTGTTTGTAGTCGATACCTGAATCGATGATGGCCAAATTAGCGGCACTTGCTAGAGCCGTTACCAAAAAAGATAGAACTGCTCCAAAAAGGAATACTCTCCTCATCGGTCTCCCCTTCTCCATAAGGTGCTAAATGGATGCTAAGTTTTTAGTGTAAAAATAATTACGGTAAAGATTTCGGTAATTGTCACATCGGGGTGGGGATTCGTCAACTTTAACGGTCTCGAATGGGAAAATGGGGACGATAAAGCTTTTTGTTTGGATTTTGCGGTTCTCCGTTACGGCAAAAGTAGAACTGAACTTCTCACGCGACGAAGTCCAGGTGACCGCAAAATCACCTGGACTTCTTTCGTTGGCCGATAAACTTCCAGGTCCTTAGGCTGCTCGAGGGCAGTCTTGCAAACCTAAGCCGCAAATCCCTGTTTTAAGACTTGGGCTGGAGAATCTACCGACAATCTTTCTCTTGTCTCGTCGTTACTGTCCCGCCTGTTTGGGAAGATAGACAACGTGCCAAATGTTCTGAAGGCTATCTCCATTCGTATCGCCAGGCTTATTGTCTTCGGCATACAAATACAAAGGGCGGCCCTGGTAGGCCATCTGCTTCGAACCATCTTTTCGTGTCACCACGGAGAGCGGGGCCTTAAACTCACCCGCTGGGGCAACCAGCGGAGGCCAAACCGCCGCACAGCCGCCGTTACACGCTGATGTCCCGGCACCTGGAGTGTCTCGGTCATAGGTATATAGGGTCATGTCGGACCCGTCGGTAAGAATGGTTAGGGGAACTTCGTGGGTCTTAAGAAAAGCTAAGTCATCCGCAGCCATCGCCAAACTTGCCACTACTAGGGAAACCAAAACTAATAACTTCATCGAAAACCCTCCTTCATTACTAAGTACTACTCAGTATGCACTGAGCGTCGTCTCTTAGTGACCTTTCTTTGTCAATGGGGTATTTTTAATGGGACACATTTACTAATGCGTATAAGAAAAAATATGCGGAAAAAGGCCCCAAAAAGAATCCGTCTGAATGCCGAAGTTCAACGAGAGCGGATCCTTACCTCCGCGACGGAGATTCTGGCTCGCGAGGGGTTCTTTAACCTTAGCTATCAAAAGATTGCCGACGATCTAAAAGTCAGTCAATCCGCGGTCCTTTACCATTTCACGACCAAGGAAGGTCTCATCGAAGGGGTGATCCAAAAAATAGTTGAGCATAACCATGCCATCGTTTCAGCAGCGCTCAAAAGCGAGGACGACGGAGTGGCGCGACTGAGAAAACATTTCGAAATGAATCTGACCTGGGCTCAAAAGAATCCGAAAGAAGCGCAGATTATTATTCTTCTGTATTACTTTGCTTGCTCTTCGGATTCCTTTTCGGATCTTTATAGCCGAATACTGGAATCCGCACGCAATAGAATCGCGGACTATCTTCATGCCGGACAAAGAGAAGGACTAATTGCAAAGTCGGTTTCCCCTAGACCCACAGCGGAAACCCTTCACGACGCGCTATTGGGCGGCATTATTAATGCCATTACCGGGCCTAGTCGTTTGCCAAAGACGGGTGAGATTCGCAAACGATGGGAGATTCTGTTTCGTTCTCATCTGCAGTTGGGTAAGAATGGTAAGTAACTTCATCGAGTCCGGCATGCCTATCAAAAAAATCGGAAACCGACTGTCGGATGGCGTAAATCGGAGTGTCTGTGGGTTTCAAGATAAAATCGTCCGGCGTAAAGATCGTATCGTAGTGGTAAGGCGAACGTGACGATCGTTTGGTATATGTCCTATGGCCGGCTTCGGTGGCCGTAGCATAGATAACGCCCAGTCTATAACTTCCGAGAAATCCGTCTTTGTAATACAGATACTCCGCCACTCGTCGCAGTAAGGCCTCCGGACTCTGCAAAGAGCCGCGAGAAATAAGATATCTTCCCAGCAGATAGGTCGGAACGGGAAACCTGCCATTTCTTTCAGGAATGCACTTGGATTTTAGCTTTCTCTCGAAACGAAAAGACAGAAGGTTCTGCGCTACGGAACTTTCTGGAATAAGTCCGCTGGAGACTTGCACCCCTAAGTGGATACCCAAGAAACTGTGCGCCAAACTAAACAAGGCATCGGGAAGGACGAAACGGCTAGGGCCGCCGTAGGTGTAAGGAGTCGCCGAATAATCCAGCATCCGCAGAATGGCTTTCGCATTTCCAAATTCGTCCACGAAGACGAAGAGAATTTTTCTTCCCAGCGGAATTTCAGCGTCTTCCTCTTCGTACTCTTTGGCTTCTACTTCAGTAATAGTCTTTCTATCCAGCAGCACTTTTCGAACTTGGCTCGTATAGGTGGCGATCTCACTTTCGAATTGGCCGGCAACAAACAAAGGCTCGTAGTATCTAAGACCCGTATCCCGGTTATGCGGGTAAACGGCCTTAACCATGAAGCTGGTGTCGTCACGAGTGGCACCGTTTATGAAATGATGGTTGCTTCCAAAATGCTTCTCGTAAATGGTGTTTCCCACTCTCCAACGACTCTCCTGTCCGTGAAAGGCCATGGGAAAATAGACGATCATCGTATAGCCAGGGGTGGGCGGGTGGGAGAAAGCAGCAAAGAGCCCCTCGTGAGATCGAGACGAGATAGCGCGTGCGCAAGCTAGAGCCTGCACGGGAATGAGAAAGAGTAAAAATAGCCCTCGAATACGCAAGCCCGTTACATACCCGTTTGGGAGAGCTTGCGGAAGCACTTATCTTTAAGAGGGAGATTCCTCTTGTCTATTCACATCATAGGTCATCACAGGTTCGTCGTAACGACGAATTGTAATATTCCGGTCTTAAAGGCGTTTCCTATCGTAAACCCTGAAAAATTAGGTTGCACCATATTGCCGCTGATATAGGCCAACCCAAGGGTCATAGTGTCGTTGACCGCATAATCCAGCTCGGGCCAGATGTAGAGAAAATATCCCCAATCTCCGCTCGATCCCCCGAGCAAAATATTCACGGGGTTTGCCGTGTAATCGCGATACTTATCCTGGTAAAGCAGCAAAGGGATGCTTAAGGAGAGTTTAGGGGTAAATTGAAAATCGGCAACCGCGTATAAACGATTTTCAAGCCAGGAGTTCGGACCGCCGTAAGACGTACCCGCGACATTGTAGACCTGAGGACTAAAAACGAACACTCCGGTGAGCGTGACCATGTCACTCACTTTATCGATCAGTTTGAAAGCGTTATAAAAGCGCGTCACATTACCCATGTTGGAATCAAAAGCCCACGTGGGAGCATAGATGCGCGACTCATACGCGAAAGAGAGATTGCCGCTCTTCCAGATGTTATTAACCCGAGTGCGAAGAAATCCCTGATCCCATACCGGGTTCCACCCTGAAGCGTTGGGAATCTGTGTCAGAGTCGCTTTATAGATGTTGGAATCAAATCCCTGGTACCAACTGATCAAGAAATTGGGATTAACTTGATAGCCTATCTGAAAAAAGTTCGAGGTGTCCCAGGCTCCGGGAGCGCCCCAATACTCTGCCCTGAGATCTAATGTCCCAAAAACTTTACTGGTGGGAGCTGCGGGATTCGTGGGAGCTTGCGTCACCGTTTGGGCGGGGGGACCACTAAGTGTTGGCGTTTCGCTAGTGGTCGTGCTGTCTTCCGCTAAAGCAGTCCCGGGCACCGATAGCGATGCCGCTACAACAATGGCCGATGCCATTAATACCCTAGAAAATATAGATCCACTTTTAATCTTAGTCTTAGTCTTGATATCAGTCTTAAGCTTCCCCATGGCCCCCCCTGTCCTCGGTTCGTAGCCGATACTACGGCGAACCTGACCTGAAGATGACATGAAGATTACATTTCGCAAGCTTTCTCTAAAAAGAGAAATCTAATTATCTAGATAAAAGTTAAGGGAGGAGGCGTTCGTGCCTGTTCGAGTCAGCCTGTGCAACCTTGGTTCTTGGCGCAGTGGAGCAGGCCGAGGCGAGAAGCAAAACGACAAAACCTGAAGCTATCCATCGGTAAATCCGTAGACGCTGGCACATGGGACCCCCAAATTTTAATGGTACTTTTCTTTAGTTTAGCTTCTTTGGGATTACAGGAAGATGAACTGCAGATTACATCTAATAGGGCTTTGGGAAACGGCCAGGTCATCAAGATGTAACAAGACTGTCATGCTCCTGTCATGTGGCCGGAGTACGGTAGGGGTAGGCTTAATAGCCAGGTTTGAGGATGTCTGGTAAGTAGGAGTTATGTGGTGCGGCCCTGCGTTAACTCAACGCAGCGTTAGCGAAGGCCTGATGGGGCAATCTATATGAAATTATTGGTCGTTGAAGATGAGCGAAAGACGGCCTCCTTCCTTCAAAGGGGGCTTCAGGAAAATGGTTTCGTGGTGGATGTGGCGGAAGATGGCGAAGACGGGCTTCATTACGCTCTGAACAATGAATATGACCTCATCATCTTAGATGCCATGCTCCCTAGAAGAGACGGCTTTTCGATCATGTCTGAGTTGAGAAGATCGGGAAAATCGACCTTAGCGTTATTTCTAACCGCTCGGGATGAACTGCCCGATCGGGTCAGAGGGTTGGATCTGGGAGCGGACGCGTACTTGGTAAAACCGTTCGCTTTTTCTGAGCTCCTAGCCCAAATTCGTTCGCTCCTTCGTCGAGGGGGAAATCGTCAGCCGGAAGTCATTCGAGTGTGCGATCTTGAAATCGATTTCACCCAGCATCGCGCCGTAAGAGCGGGAAAAAGGCTGGACCTTCGGCCTAAAGAATTTCAACTCTTGGGACTACTGGCCCGAAGATCGGGAGACGTACTGTCTAGAGCCGTTATCGCCGAACAGGTATGGGACATGAGTTTCGATAGCGATACCAATATCGTCGACGTTCAAATCAGACGATTGCGAGCCAAAGTCGATATCCCTTTCGAGCGAAAACTTATTCATACCGTAAGAGGCATCGGATACGTTCTTCGCGAAGAAGATGAAGGGTAGTCAGTGGGAATTCTTTTTCGTTCTTATAGGTCCTCCTTAGCCACTCAGCTTACGGCATGGTACGGAATTTCGGCATTCGTGCTGGTGCTAGGCACCACTTATTTCCTCTATTGGTCAACCGCGCGAACTCTTCACACCGAGTCTTCGAAGCTGCTCTTAGATAAGATGCAGACGATTCGCCTTATTCTTACCAGTGACGATGCCACTCACTCTCGTTTCCGCGATCGAGTAGAAAGGGAGTGGGCGGCCAAGAAAATCGAAAAGGTCTATGTCCGTGCAGCCGACGAAAATGGAAACATCATCGCTTCCACCCCAAACACCGAAAAGAAAGTATCCGACCTGCTCGATCGGTACCAAAATAAACCTCTCAGTGCCCCTGAAGTGCTTGAAAGTACCGATGACGGTAACGGCCGGATTTACCGAACCCTTCAATCTAACATCCCCGTTCACGGAAAATTGGTCAGAGTGAGTTTGGTCTTGGATTGCACGGATCAGTACCTTTTACTAAAGGGTTATCGAGAGCGTCTCTATGTGGCCCTCTTTGTTGCCCTCTTCTTGAGCTTACTCGTGGGAAGACGAATCGCCGTTCGAGGAATGCGTCCGCTTCGCCGGATCGCAGCGCAAGCGGGACACATCAGATCATCAAATCTTTACGAACGAATCGACACCACCTCGCTGCCCGTCGAACTCGCGGAATTGGCAGCTACTTTTAACGAAATGCTCAATCGGCTAGAAGAGTCCTTTGGACGCTTATCCCGCTTCTCCGCCGATCTAGCCCACGAGCTAAGAACGCCGGTAAATAATATGTCCGGGGAAATTGAAGTCTCTTTGGGTAGAAGCCGGACTCCGGAATATTACCAAGACCTCATGGGCTCCTGTTTGGAGGAGTGCGGCCGGATTTCAAAGATTATCGACTCGCTTCTCTTTCTTGCCCGTTGCGAAAATCCCAAGACGAGCTTGAAGACGGAAAAAATAAATCTAAAAAATGAACTCCAAGCGGTCCTCGAATTTTATGAAGTTTCTGCGGTCGAAGCAGGTATTGAAACCAGCCTCGAGGTTTCTGAGGAACTCGAGATTAATGTGGAAAGAACACTTTTTCAAAGGGCCGTTGGAAACCTGCTCTCCAATGCGATCAAACAGACCCCTTCCCGAGGAAAAGTCGGCGTGGTAGTCAGAGCATCGGAAGATCAGATAGCCGTTAAAGTTGAAGATACCGGCTGTGGAATCTCAGCGGACCATCTTCCCCATGTATTCGAAAGATTTTATCGCGTCGATGCTTCCCGATCAAAAGGGTCCGGAGGCACCGGTCTTGGACTCGCCATTGTAAAGAGTATTGCGATGCTTCATGGCGGAAATGTAAAGATGGAAAGCGAATTGGGAAAGGGGACTCAAGTTTGGATCAATTTTCCCAGACTTACGAGAGGGACCCCCTCACCTCTGCCCGAGAAGTTCATGAACTTGTAACCCTAATGTCATCGTCCGGTAAGGAAAGCAGGATAACCTGCCATTGAGAGTTGGTTTTGGGTAAGAAAATGAAACACACAAGAGTTCTCATCTTAAGTCTTTGTCTGCTTATCAAAAATTACACCTCGATGGCGGCGGATGCCGCTCCTGAAATGAAACTTCAAGACCTGCTTCGGCGTGCCGCCGAGGTAAATCCAGAAGTGGCTTCCTCTCGAATGAAAGGGGTCGCCTCTGAGCACCGGATTGAAATGGCGAGATCCAATTACTACCCCAACGTCACTCTTGAAGCGGTGGACAGTACGGGCTTTCCTGGTTCGGTGGGGACATTAGGTATTGGCGGAATGATAGCCTCTCCCTATCGGTCGGGAGCGGCAGCCGGAGTCGTGGCCAACGTCCCGATATGGGATTTTGGCAGAACTTCTAATTCTGTTTCAGCAGCCGAGTACGAGTCTCGCAGCCAAAAAGAAGAGACCAAATACACTCGCTACAGGATCTACCAAACGGCCAACCAACTCTTTTACGAGTGCGCGCTGTATCGAAATTTACAAGAGTCATGGACGCAGCTAGCCCAGGGGGCTCAGCTGGTTCGCAACGTCATCAATGGATTTGTAAGAACCGGCCAGAGATCGGTGGTGGAACGCTATCTGGTGGAATCCCAATTGGAGCACGCGAATACCCAAGTATCGGTATTCGCCGATAAGTACCGAAACCAGATCAAAGAAATTGCGCTGTTAGCGGGAATTTCCGCCGACTCTTTCTCCTGTCCCCTACTTCCTCGTGAGGAAGAGGCAGTGGCCATCTTTAAGGGAACGCCTCAGGGGAATCCTATCATCTCCCAAGCCAATGAAGCCCTGCTTGCCGCACATGCTCGCGTGGACCAGGCGAAAGCGGATTTCATGCCTAAACTTGTCGGAGTCGCCGACGCCGCCGTAATGCAGGACCAGAGGTTTGTGAATCCCAATTATTATGCCGTCGGTGTCGCCGTCATATTTCCAGTGTTCGAGGGATTTCTCACGGTGAATAAAGTTAACGAAGCCAGTGCCCTTGCGGCAAGTGCGGAAAAGGATCTCGAGGCCAGTAAGCTTCAAATAGCAAGTCTCAATGCCAAATACGACAAGGCCATCGAATCTTCAAGAACGGGGCTAAAACTATTAAGAGACGAGTACAATCTTGCCCTTCAAGGATTTAAGCTCGCCAAGTCCAGATATTTTTCATTGGAAGGGACAGTCGTCGACGTTCGCGATGCTTTCGATAATCTGACCCGAACTCAGACCGAACTTTTGACCACTCAAGCTACCTATCTCGAAGCGATGGGTGGCAAAGCCATCTTGAATGGAACGCCATTCTAAGTACGATTTTTGGGAGAACTTTCGATGGAAAACGAGCAGCACGAAACACACGAGTCACCAAAGGAAGAAAAGGGAATCGCGGCTTTCGCGATAAATAACCCCCATTTCACGATAGTGGCTTGCTTGATCGCGGTCCTGATGGGAACGCTAAGCTTACTATTGCTGCCCAAAGATTTACTTCCCCCCGCCAATCTTCCGGCCGTTCAGATTCTCTCGTTTTACCCGGGAATGCCTGTAGAACACGTCGAGCAGGATCTGACCTATCTTTATGAACGCTATACCGGGCAAGCGGTGGGCATCGAAGGGCAGCAGTCGCGATCGCTAATGGGTGTCAGTGTCGTAAAAAACTTTTTCAACTCCAGCGTTGATTTAAGTAATGCCATAGCACAAACAGGGTCTTTAGTGAGTTCAGTGCTTCGAAAATTACCTCCGGGAACGCAGCCCCCCCTTATCCTTCCCTTCGATCCCATGGCGGCAGTCCCGCTCGCGATGTGTGCTGTAGGAAGCGACACGAAGTCAGAGAAGGAGCTTGCCGATCTAGCCCGCTTCTCCGTCATCAATGCCATTCAGAGTGTGCCCGGAGCCATGGCTCCGGCAGTCATGGGAGGAAAAACTCGAGAGATCATCGTCTATCTCAATGAAAAGAAGCTGCAACAGTTTAACTTTTCTCCCGTTCAGGTCATGAACAAGCTCGACATGATGAATACCTTTATCCCGACAGGAGATATCAAAGTAGGCAACTTTGATTACCAGATCACAAGCAACGGATTGGTCGATAAAGTACCTGACATGGATAATTTTCTGCTGCGCGCCCGCAACGGAGTGCCTATCTATTTAAAAGACGTGGGCCATGCCGAAGACTCCAGCGCCATCCAAACCAACGTGGTCCGTATTGACGGAAAACCCGAAGTCTACGTTCCCATCTATCGGGAACTTGGCGCGAACTCGCTTAAAGTGGTGGACGAAGTAAAAAAATCGGTGAAGCAGCTCGAAGCGACAAAGCCAGGATTTAAATTAGATATCGTGGGGGACCAATCCATCTTCATTCGCAAAGCGATCGAGTCGATTACTCACGAAGCCTTAATCGGAGGTGGTTTTGCCGCCATCATGGTATTTCTCTTCTTAGGAAGCTTTCGAGCCACTATTGCCGTTATGCTCTCGCTCCCTTTGTCATTGGTAGGAGCCTTTGCCTGCTTGAAAATGCTTGGCCAATCGTTAAACGTGATGACGTTAGGAGGTTTGGCATTGTCCGTCGGCGTTCTGGTGGATAACGCCATCGTGGTGATCGAAGTCATCATGCAAAAGAGCGTGCAGGGCATGTCCCCGCGACAGGCCTCTCTTGACGGGGCCCGCGAAGTCGCGATGCCTGTCTTGGCCTCCACCATTTCGACCCTCATTGTTTTCTTTCCGGTAGTATTCTTGGATGGGGTCACCAAAATCCTATTCGCTTCTTTGTCGATTGCGGTGATCTCTTCGATGGCGGCATCCTATTTTGCGGCAATGACAGTAATTCCTCTATATACGACGCACTTTCTTAAAAGCGGTCAAACCGCTACCAAAGGGTTCTTAGGATGGGTTCAACGCAAAGTAGACATCGTAACGGAAGCTTATGGAAACTCGCTTTCCTGGGTAATAGCCCGACGCTCGGTAGTACTTCCCGTATCCATTATCTTTCTCTTCGGAGTGGGATTGCTGTTTATCGGACATATCGGAGCCGAACTTTTCCCGCGTGCTGATGCCGGGAGTCTAAGGATAGATTTTAGAGGCCCCACCGGATATCGAATCGAAAAGACGACGGAGATTGCAGAGAAAATTGAAAAAAAGCTCCGAGAATGGATTCCCGCAAGCGATCTTAAAATGATCATTACCAACGCCGGGGTCTATTATGGATACTCGGCTGCTTTCACCCCTAATTCCGGAACCCAAGACGCTACTTTTAACGTGGAATTGACTGAAGACCGTAAACATACCTCTCAATATTACGCCAAGATTATACGTGAAAGACTTCCCAAAGAGATTCCCGAAGGTGAGTTTGGAATCGAACTGGGGGGGCTCCTCACTTCGGCTCTTAACGGCGGGTTGGTATCTCCCATCGATGTCCAATTTACCGGTCCGGGCCATGAAGACACTTACAAAGTAGCAGAGAATTATCTACCTGAGATTAAGAAAGTCAGAGGGGCTGTCGATGTCAGAATTCAACAAAAGTTCGATGCACCTCAAATAAATCTGGAGATCGATCGCCATAAAGCGATGAATTTGGGTCTGACGCCGGAAGATATCGTGAAAAACGTGGTCAGCGGGGTTTCTAATAGCGCGTCCTATAAACCCTCGATCTGGATCGATCCTAAGACCGGGATCGATTACTTCTTCGGCGTTCAGTTTTCCGAAAACTTGATGTCTAGCATCGACAATCTCATGGATATTCCTGTCACCAATCCTGATCAGAATCGCAGCGTTCCGTTGCGATGGCTAGCCACCACCCATGAATCAAAGGGTCCGGTGGAATTGAATCACGTTGATCTTAAACCTGTGATCGATATTTATCTAGATGCCCAGGGACGCGACATCGCGGGAGTAGCCAAAGACGTTCAGACTATTTTGAACAAACAACCGCTGCCGGCAGGGTATTTCGCCGAGATCCGCGGTGAGATCGCCGAAATGAATAAGGCGGTGGGATCTTTGGGTGGAGGATTTCTCCTTGCGGCCCTTCTGGTATATCTAGTCCTTGTCGTACAATTCCGATCGTTTCTCTTACCCGCCATCGTGATGACCACGGTTCCGATGGGCATGGTGGGAGTCATCGTCGTCATGGCACTTTGGCATACTTACTTTAGTATCCAAGCCGCTATCGGTTGTATTTTCGTCATCGGAGTCGCCGTTTCCCACGGTGTCTTGCTCATCGAATACATTCTAGAAGTTTCGCGTCATGAGCCTGACGTCGACAAGGCCATTATCAGGGGCGCTAAGGCTCGTCTGCGCCCCATCACGATGACCTCTTTAGCTTCTATTCTGGGTCTGCTTCCGATGGCTTTTGGAATGGGGCAAGGAGCCGAGGCGAATATTCCTCTCGGCCGGGCGGTGATCGGGGGACAGATCCTATCTACGATCTTAAATTTCTATTTGGTTCCGTCTCTGTTTCGCGCGTTTTATGGATTTATTAAAAAGCCTGTTACCGAAGCGACGGCTTCCGCGCGAAGTTCAGAGTCAGTCGATATCGAAGGCTTCCAGATATCGCACTAGGGGGACGTGTCTTCAGATTCCGATTCGGATAGCGGCGGAGAGCCTCCGGGAACTATCCGAAACGTCTCTCGCCAACTCCTCTTATCAGGGTTAACGGCTTCGGCACCGTTCTTATTAACCCACGCCCCTTTCGGACTCAATTCCTCTGTCTTTGCATTCGTCTCTGGAGTAGACGCCTCTGTAGGCGAAACTCCACCGATATTTCCAACCTGCCCAGTCGTTGCTTTATTTGCCATTACTAGTCTCCTTCTTTAGTTAACTGACTCACGACGACCTGATTCGATTCGCTAAGTAAAGTTGCAATCACCAGGCCATATTCGAGCGAGCCTCCACACACGCAAGGAGACGCCTAGGCGTATCGATTTGCAGCATCGAGCGGTCACTTTAAACTGTGCGATCGCGTTACCAGATAACGCGCGGATAGAAAACTGCCCAGATTGGCGAACAAACAGCCGATAAACAAAAACAGGCTTACCGCTAGACCGGCCACCGCTAACGTCTTTCTTAACGTTCGAGCGCTCCTTTTTGCGGCACGATCTAAATCGTCGGTCATTCCCTTTAGGTGTGCGCGCTGAGTTTCCGAGGCTGGTCCAATGATGAGCTGAGTGATGATCTTTCCTTTGATTAAGCTCATGTCACTCACCAAGGATGGAGTCGAATTCTTGAGTTCAGAAAAAAAGCTAGCAGCTCCAGCGTCGACTCCAATTCCGGCAGCAGCAAATATGGGAGCAGGTAAGAACATCCGAGCCATCCCCAAGACTCCGATACCCACGGCTACTAGAGCCCACATCAGACATGCCTGTACCGCCATCGAAACCTTTGAGGCCTGCTCTGCCCAGTAACCAGAGACCGCCCCGCCCACAAAAAAAGATACGGTGACTCCAATAAGAGCCACGATTGCTAATCCAATCATTTCTCCATTTCCGGGTATTACTCCCTGTTCCAAAGGAACGACCAGTAGCATTAGTCCAGATCCAAATAGCGCGAACCCGATTTCCAGTCCCAAACATAAAAGAGCCCCCATCACGGCCGAACCCCAATTGATTCGAAGATGATTTTTGTGTGTCGAATGGATTTTTAAGACCGCACGTTCACTCATGACTTTGCCTTCTTGCTTTAGAGTTTAACTAGCTCTTCAGTTTTACTCGAAAAAATAAAATGCAAGATTGAGACCGTATTTTTGAACCTGCGAGTCAGACGGTCATAGAGGCTCTTGAACCAAGCTGGGGAGGTGTCCAACACACAAAAGCAAAATTCCGCGGCATCGGATTTGCATTTGCAAATGAAAAGAGCATGACGAATCGGCGGAAAAACAGGTTCCGCCGCTCCGGATTGCTCAGAAAGGAGGCGACAAGTGAGCTCAATTTCCATACGGAAACTCTGTTCTGAATTTGATCTCTATGTTCCCACGAGAGATAACGACGGAGCTCTTTTCCCTGAAAGGTTTTTCACCCTCATCAAGGATTTACTCGCAAGACGCTTCGGCGGTGTCACAGAGTTTCGACACACGATTGAAGGAGATTGGAAGATGGGAAATGTGGTGTTTCGCGACGAAATCGCTTTACTGAGAGTTTTATCATCGGAGCCAAATAAAAGTAGGCCGTACTTTTTAAGGATTAAAGCTTTTATCGAAAAACAATTTGTCCAGAAGGAGATCTTGGTCGTGGAACGTAAAGTTGCCTGTCTTTTCCAGGGGGCAACGGGAATTAATGTTCTCGAGAAGAGCGGTATCGCTTCAACTCCATGGGACGAGAAGGAGGCAAAGCCTGCCTATGACTAGAATAGACGTGCGTAAACTCTGCTCCAAAGATCACTATTAGCGACGAATAGTACGCCCACAACATAATAACGACGAAGGAAGCGGACGCTCCATACGCACTCACCGTCACCGCTCGCCCCAGATATAGGCCCATTAGAAATTTCCCCACGGAAAACAAAGCCGAGGTGATTACCGATCCCACCCAGACGTCTTTCCATAGGATCGATTTTTCGGGAAGTACTTTGAATATTGAAGCAAAAAGACCCGTAATTAATAGAAATGAGGTAAAAGAATATAGTATCTGCCCGAACAGGCCGGGCACAGGAAAAATTCCGGATAAAAAATCGGTGGCTGCCGCGAGGATAGTATTGGCGATGAGTGAGACTAGCAAAAGAAAACCGACTGCCGCCATCATCGCGAAAGACAAGAGTTTATCTTTGAAGAGCGCGCGAATCCCTGTGATTTTCTTTGAAGGGACTTTCCAGATCTGATTGAGAACCGATCGTAATTCAGAAAATACAGCGGTACCGCCGATTAATAAGGTAATAAAACCCACTAAAGTTGCGATGATATTCGACTTGGGCTTCCATGCTCCGGCGATAAGGCCTTCCACCGCTTTGGCTCCGTCCGTCCCGATTAATCCCTGGAGCTGTGTCGAAAGCTCGCCTCTTACCGCCTCCGCTCCGAAAACAAGGCCGGCGATCGCGGTTGCTATAATCATTAACGGAGCCAGTGAAAAAACCGTGTAAAACGATAGCGCCGCACCCAGACGAGGTGCATTGTCTTTATTCCACGCTACCCCACTTTCTTTAGTCCATTGGACAAAAGAAAGGAGTCCCTTTAACCGCATAGGTTCTCTCCGGGGCGTAATTCCATGTTAAGCGGCTTTCTTATGACTGTTCTTCCCGCCTTTTCTCGACGACACGTGAGAACTCACTTTGCCGCGCCCGGATCCGGATTTTTTTCCTCCGCCCGATTCCTTATTCACCGTCGCCCACGCTCGACGGGCCGCTTCCGAGGCCGAAACCCCTTTATTCTCATACCCCTTCTCAATGTGCTCCGCTTTTCGTTCCTGTTTGCCGGTATAGGCCTGCTTACTTGCTCTTGCCATGGAAAACTCCTTTCAATAATAAGCGATCCCTCACAACTGCAAACCGTGTTCCAATCCCTTTAGCAGAAAACAGCCCTTTCTCGGGCCATGAAATGACATTTCGCAACAGTCCAGCCTCAGCGCTTATCGCAAGGGTAGGGAAGCTAGACGCTAAATGCCTATAAGACATGTTCGAGACAACGCGAGCCGGCTCAAAGCCCAATGTCACTCAGCAGACGAAACACATTCTGTATTAATGGATTAGACAGAGCGGCTTCCCCTTCTTTGATTAAAATAGGAAGCCCCGTGTCTTTCCCCAACATCGACTTGAGAAGCTTTAGAAGGTCAGTCTCGGTCAAAATTCCTACAATCTGTCCCTCTTCCACGATAGGAAGTGCTGTGATCTTGTGATTAAACATCTCTTCGAGCACCCCTCCCACATCGGTCGACTCGTAGATCATCGGCACTTTGGTCTTCATCACGTCAGCGACGCTCTTTCCCTCGATCGTCGTAAAAATGAGATCTCTACCTTCAATCAAGCCCTTGAAGTCCTTACCATCCATCACCAGCAGGTGATGGATCTTATATTTTTCCATTAGCTCGATAGCTTCGCGCACCGAAGTGGTGGGGGCTACCGAGAGCGCTTCCGGCTTCATGAAATCCCAGTTTATCGTGTTCTTAATTTCTTTCGCTTTCATCAACGTCTCCCTCTGAAGGTAACGGAGCCACCATCGCGAAGTTTCCGCAAAAAGACAAATACAAAAGAATTTACTGGCTAATCTTAGATATTTGGCCTTAGTTCGATGAGCGTTGGGAACGCATTAATGGGGAGGCGACGATGAGACTTCAGGACTGGTGGTTTACGACACTAATGCAAGAGGCAACTCCGTTACGCCCTCCTTTAGAGAAAGACATCAAAGCAGACGTTGCCATCGTGGGGGCTGGTGCCGCTGGCCTCTCGGCGGCACTTACTTTGATGAACCACGGACTGAGCATTGTTCTTCTCGATCGAAATATTTGCGGTGGGAGTTCGACCGGCAAAAGCGCTGGTTTCCTGACTCCCGACAGTGAATTGGAACTCTCCCAACTCGTTCGCAGGTATGGTCCCACTCAAGCGAAGCAAATGTGGGAAGCAGGCTGCCACGGGGTGGAGCTGATGCTCGGCACGATCAAAGACCACAACATCAACTGCGACCTGCTCAGGCAGGACAGCCTATTTATGGGTAACGATGAATCTGGCTTCAAAGACGCTCAAGCCGAAGCAAAGGCCCGCGCGGACTTGGGTTATACCCAAACGCTTTATTCCCGGGACGAACTGCCGAAAGTATTGGGGTCGACCTGCTATTACGGGGCTGTTCGATATCCGCACACTTACGGGGTCAATGGGCTTCGCTATTCTCAAGGCGTCAAAGAAGTTCTGGATGAGAAGGGGGTCGATATTTATGAGGCTACCGAAGTCATATCCCTCAAGGAACATACGCTAAAAACACATCTGGGCTCTGTGACCGCCGATAAGATTATCTTTACTGCTGACAAACTAAGTCCGACGTTGACCCACTATGCGAAAAATATCTACCACGCACAGACCTTTCTCTCGATTAGCGAACCGCTTAGTCCCGGACAGATTCAAGAGCTCTTTCCCGACGGTCCTCTGCAATGTTGGGATTCCGATTTGGTCTACACCTATTTTAGACTTACCGGAGATCATCGCCTCCTCATCGGCGGGGGAAGCATGCTAACCACCTTTTCTCCCAATGATGTAACGAGCCCGCGTGTCATTAACCGCGTCATTCGAAAATTGAAAGCTAAATTTCCCGTACTTCATAATCTCGAGTGTGTTCAATATTGGCCCGGGCGTATCGATTGTACCAGGGATCTCATCCCAACGGTCACCCGCGATCCGCAATCTCCCTGGGTACACTTTGTTTTGGGCTGTGTCGGTTTACCGTGGGCGACTTTCTGCGGAAATTTTGTCGCCCTTCGGACGTTGGACGATAGGCAATCCGA
The DNA here is from genome assembly GCA_963778115.1 of uncultured delta proteobacterium. Lineage (GTDB taxonomy): Bacteria > Bdellovibrionota > FAC87 > UBA2466 > UBA2466 > JBBQIT01. Next base: position 2,731,988 of record CAVZSV010000004.1, on the reverse strand, counting down.
TAAGTTTTATGACTTCTTTCACGCGGATCGACCATTCCTTTTTCCTCTGGGGAGTGAGCGCATTCTTGGAAAGCAATTGGTCTTCTCCCTTAACAACGCATGGGCTAAGTACCATCAAGTCGATAGGCCGTAGGATGGCGGCGTTGCAAACGCTCTTAGGTCCGGTTCTACATAACTTTCTTTTGCCTGAATGGAATTTAGTGTTTCCCGATGGTAATACGTTAGAAGAATCTCCGAAGAGAAAAGGTCACCGTTGCGGTCACGAAACTCGTCCCATTGAAGTCCTGGTTTCACGCGAGTTACCACCAATTCCGCAAAGGCTCTAGTAATTGTTTCGTGGTAGCCTCGCTTTTGAACCCCAATGACACTATTGAGATAAAGAATTCCACTTCGGATTCTCTGCAAAGCCTCTTCAAACGGAAATCGACTGAGATACAAGAATGCCATCCTCAGATGGGTTTCATGGGTCCAATCGATTGCCGTGAGTTCCGCCTTTTCGAAGGCATCCAAGAAATCAGAGTCTGAGAGCAGGTGCTTTCGGTTCATTTTGCTCTGGCCAACGCAAGACGAAACCCCAGAGCGATCAATACGCCCCCCGTAATCGAATCCAGAGTTTGTCGCACTTTTCGCTGCGACAGAAAGCTTCGAAATCTTTCAATGGCCGAAGCAAAAAAGCAGAGCCACAGAATCCCCATTCCCGAATGGATACTCGCCAGCAACACCGACTGCGAAAGGACAGGTCCTTTTGGAGAAATAAATTGCGGCAGCATTGCCAAATAAAAGAGAGCACACTTAGGGTTAAGAACGTTGGTAAAGACTCCCTGAAAATAACAATTGAGACTGTTGTTCGGTTTTTCCATTCTCTCCCCGCTCTCACAGGTCTCGCCTAGATGCTTTTCACTTCGAAACGCTGTTACTATCGCCTGCGCTCCGAGGAAACAGAGATAAGCCGCTCCCAGCCATTTGACGATGTTAAAAGCAAAGGCGGATCTCACTAGAATGAGAGAGAGCCCCAATGCCGAAGCAGCCGCATGCACCATGACTCCACTACTCGCCCCCAAGGCGGTATAAAAGGCCGCCTTTTTCCCCTGTGAGAGAGTAACTTTCGCAACCAATGCCATGTCGGCCCCAGGAGTAATCGTTAGCAACGCTGCGATTCCGGTAAACGCTAAAAGTTGTGGATTCATCTCGTCGTTATACTCCGTCGCTACCATCATCGCCAAATGCGCGACGCGTTACGCGATGCAGTGCCAATCTGATAACTCAAAGCCGTTATGGTTCCACTCATTTTTACCCGTTCAAGCCTAAAATCTCCGGCATACCCCTTGCTCTATGCGCCCAGTAACAAATCGGCGGCAGTTTTTGCCCCGAGGATTTAGGAGAGTTTTCATGAAAGCTTTTTTCTTGGCACTAGCACTCATTCTTTCGTCCGTTTCGGCAAACGCGCAGACTCAAGACATTCGTCTTGAAACTACCCAGAAACCCAATACCCCCACATTACCCGTGGTAAGTGTTTTCGTATTGGCTGATGGTTCCGTTCAAAGAAGTAGTTTCCTTCCCATTTCCAAAATGCTTCCCATCGTAAGAACAATGGGGCAATTGAGTGTCGAAGAAGTGGATAAAATAGATAATCTCATCGAAGAGGCAAGGACCGGCGAAGTTGTCACCGATCCCGTAAGAGCATTTTGCTTTGCTCCCTCGCAATTCACCATGAGTTCTACCGCGGACAACCAAAAGGTTTTCCTACGAAGCGGCGACATTTGTAGCCAGGTGAAACGCAATACGTCGCCCGCGGCAGCTACTTTGGTTACTATTATTCAGAAGCTTTTCGATAAGTATTCGAAATAATCCTTCAATTTCACCCAGTCTTCACCGGAGTATTTTTGGGGAAGGCTGGGTGTTTTTTCATTTCCCTCGCTCTAGGCAGTTGTGATACGAGACCGCCATGAGCCAAGTTCAAAATACCGAAGAGTTATCCCAGATTAACAAGAAGATTATCGCTGACGGAGAGAGCTTACCCGTGGTGAAGCTCAAAGATGGTTCCAAAATACAGACCGGAACCGTAGGTACCATGCTTCACAATATTACGCTCTATAATCGCGGAGAGCGTGGCCGCGTAGAAGAGGAATTACGGCTAGCCGTTCCGACGCTGTTTAAATTAGGCCTTTTCGATCTCTTTGATCCTCAGGAGTGGGTTAAGGGAGAAAATCCCGGTCGAAAATTCGTCGGTGTGGAAGCGCAAAAATTTTGTTCAACCGCCGGATAGACCTTTCATCATGGCCAAAGACTCAGGCCGATACCCCATCGCCTCATAGAGGGCAATTGCAGGTGCATTGTGCCCAAAAACATTCAGCCGAATTTTGCTAATGCCAAGCTTTCGCCCTACATTTTCCAATGCTGCCATTGTGGACTTTCCATAGCCCTTTCCCCGATATTCAGAATCGATGACGATATCCCAAAGATAGAGATAAGGATCTTTTTTATCCCTTTTGATGCCAAAGTGAACCAAACCCACCTTTTTTCCTTCTGCCATGACGTGAAAGACATATTGATCTTGGGAATCGACCTGCCCTTCAGGAAAAAGTCCTTTGAAAGAGGCCTCGGCGGCTTTGCGGCCATCGTCTAGAGATAAATCCCGTGCTTTGGAAAGCTCAGTCGCCAGAAAATCAATCGCCGTCTCAAAATAAAGATCGAAGTCCCTCTGGGACATCGGCAGGAGTTGAACCATTGAACTCATTCCTTATGAATGCACCAATCTAAGTAATTTCGTAATATCGGAAACCACAAAATCCGCGCCCGCATTCAAGAGCTTATCGGCGTGACCCTTTTGAATATGAGCGCCACCTAAAAAGCCGCAGACCAAAGCCCCAGCCGCCCGCCCCGCTTTGACTCCAAGTTCACTGTCCTCGATGACCAAACAGTCCTGGGCGGTCCATCCCATGGTCTCAATGGCATGGAGAAAAATGTCAGGTTCCGGTTTACTCCTCTTTACTAACTGCCCATGGAAGGTAGCACCCAAAAAATAGGGTTCTAGTCCGGTAAGTCTAAGTTTTATTTCGAGCCAGTCGGGCTCACTACTAGATGCGACACATTTGGGGAGCTTAAGCTTTTGAACCACTTCCAAAACTCCGGCGATGGCCTTTAATTCCGTGGGATAGGATTTGCGAATTCGCTCATCGACCATGCTCCAATAATTACTGGGCAAACGCTTTAGTTCCTGTTGCATGACGGGATGGTTCATTCCCATGCCAACAAAAGTCCTTATCTGCTCTTCCACCGTCGTGGGAAACCCAAGCTCGGTCTTTACCTCAGCTTCTATTCTATTGGCGATAATCTCGCTGTCGACGAGGACTCCGTCGCAATCGAAAATGACGTATTTTGGCCTATTCATGAATCCCCTTAAAAACTTTTATATTTATAGCATAATCCCTGTTTTCGTTTATTTTTTTATGTTAGACGAGGGCCATGGAAAATTGGCTACCTGGCAGCTTAATCTCGCTTCGCCCCCCTGAAAAGAAGGACTACCCTGCGTTAGGTAAAATACTTAACGACAAAATAACCATGCAGGCTTTGGTTGATTATTTTAAGACCGACACCTGGAGCGAAAAAGACGTCGAAAAGCGCTACGAAACTATATTCAAAAATCGACAAGAAGGAACGGGACTCAGCTACGCGGTTCTTCTTAACGCCACTAATGAAGTGGTGGGAAGTTGCGGCTTCAAAAATATCGATTACTCAAAAAAACAGGCTGAGTTCGGAATTATCTTAGATAAGAGTACCTGGGGGAAAAAGATCTCCACGGAATGCCATTTGCTCTGTCTGGAACATGGATTCCAAGTTTTGAAGTTCACCAAGGTTTACTTTACGACCAGCGTTCACAATAACCGCATGAAAGGTTTCTTTCTCAAGCACCACATCGTTCCTGTTAGCGGCTTCACTCCAGGGGGATCTGTTCGTTATGATCTAAAAGTCAGTCAATGGCCTCAGGTTCGAGAAAGCTTGCTTAAGGAACGGGTAGCCCCAGAGTCCGGGAAAAGAAAACATACCTAAGGGCTCGCATCACCGCCAAGTCTTCATTATCAGCGGCGCCATTATGTCCTCCGTTTTGCGCTTCCCAATAATAAACCGTATGGCCCTGATCTAACATCTTGGCTACCATGCGACGCGGATGTGCGGGATGCATGCGATCATCATTGAGAGCGCTAGTAATAAACACGGGCGGGTATTTCACTCCCTCTGTTACATTGTGATAGGGCGAATAACTACGAAGCACTCCGGTGTACTTAGGGTTTTCCGGGTCTCCAAATTCTCCGGCCCAACCACTTCGAAAAAGCGTGTAATTGAGCATATCCTCCATTGGGACTTCGGGCATTACCGCTCCAAAGAGTTCGGGCCTTTTTATAAAGGCAGCACTAACGAGTAACCCTCCCCAGCTGCCTCCGTAAATTCCCAGATGCTTCGGGCTGGTCACTTTCCTTCGCTCGAGATCTTCGGCTACGGCAATGAAATCGGCGAATGTATTGGGCTTATTTTCTTGGTAACCACCTTTTCGCCAATCTGGGCCTAATTCACCCCCTCCGCGAAGTATGGCGGTAGCGTAAGCCCCTCCCCGTTGGATCCAGGCCTTTCCTACCGCCCCCAGATAAAAAGGCGAGTAGCTGATATTTCCGGCCCCATATCCCCATAGCAGAGTCGGAGTGCTCCCATCCCACTTCATATTTTTTTTATGGATGAGAAAATACGGAACTTCCGTTCCATCTTGACTCTTCGTCCACTGCCGTTCCACCACCATTTCCTTTGCGCTGAAATCCTCTTTAACGGAATGAAAGCGCTTCGCAGTCAATTCGCCGTGTTGAATTGCGTAATAGGTATCGGGAACCAGGAAACTCTCGTAACCTAAAATAAGTTGGTCGGAGTTTCGAGCGATCCCTATTGGCTCGATAGTTCCCCCGTCGGGTAGTTTCACCAACTGAGACTTCCAGACTTTTCCTTTTTTTTCAAAGCGAAGCCACCGGGCGACTACGTCCGTTAGCGTTTCCACCCAAATATATTTTTTGGTGACGTCGACAGTGAGAATCACTTCCTTTGGCTTAGGAAGATAGAAAAGCTCCGGAAGAGGATTTTTGTTAGCAAGAACCTCTCTGAGATTTAACGTTAAGATGCTTCCCCTCGCAAACTTCTTTCCGCGGGTTTCCCAGTCGCTCAGCAAAGTGAGAAAGGCAACTCCGTCTTTAACATTACGGATTTCACAATCCAGAGGCAGATCTAGTTTAAGGGAATAGGATCCGTTCTTAAAAAGATAGTAGACGACATCGCGAAAAGACACCCACTCGCCCGCGAACGGCGCATCAGCCATTGACTCTCCAAAGTCGGGAAACCCGAAACCGGTAGTGCCCTTTACTTTCGAGTCATAGACTAATTTTGCCTTATCAATCGAGTCGCCACGCTTCCATAACTTTGCCTGCAAGGGCCAGCCCCCATTCGTGACAGTACCCTCGCCAAAATCAGAGGCAATAAGGATATGATCCACGTCGAACCACAGGACTTGAGTATTCGCGGCCTTATAATGAAATCCATCGGGGACAAACTTGTTCTGGGTTAAATCAAATTCCCGAAGCTCTGCCACATCCGCTCCCGCTAGAGATAATAGCAATAGACAGCGCGTGTACTTGGGCTCAAGGCAAACCGCACGCTTAAAGGTCCAAACCTGTCCCTCTTCTTTGGAAAGCTTGTCCAGATCCAGCAGGGGTTCCCACTTGGATTTGTCGTTGGCCACCAGAGAATCGAAACGAATTCTTCTCCAAAGGCCGAACTTTCGATCTTTGCTCTTATCGATATTATAAAGAAAACCATCCCCTCGAAGAGCGCCAGGATTGATCTCGTCCCCGGAGCTCACCACTTCGAAAACCTCTTTCTTAAAGATGGGAAAGCTGGGATCGCTAAAAAACGTCTTTTCTACTTTCTTGTTTTGCTCATTTACCCATTCCAAAGCCTTTTTGTCCTTAAGGGGAACGAGCCATTCATACTTATCTTTCAAAGACGGTTTGTAGGGAACTTCATCGGCTAAAGCGTTCGTAAGTAATGAGACAATGAGTAAGGACAAAAAGAGTCGAGCCACAAGCATGGGGTTACCTCGCTAAGAGGTTCATCATGTAGCATGCGCTTCTCGGTCGGGCAACCCGCCGAAACCTTCCGAAATAGACTGTCTCTCGAGATCTAATAATCTGCGTTTTATCTTCAGTCCTCCTGCAAAGCCGAAAAGACTTCCGTCTTTTCCTATCACACGGTGGCAGGGGACAATGATGGAGATAGGATTATTGCCGTTGGCGGCACCGACGGGCCGTGCCTTTCTGGGATCTCCGAGCTTTTCCGCAATTGCTTGATAGTGACTTGTCTCGCCATAGGGAATTTGAGCAAGTAGCTTCCAGACCCGTTTTTGAAAAACGGTCCCTTCGGCCGCCAAAGGAATATCGAACTGCCTTCTTTTTCCAAGAAAATATTCGTGAAGCTGGCGTTCGGCATCCGTTAGTAATGCGTAGGAATTACTTAGCTCCAAGTTCTTGGGAAGAGGGACACGTTCCCCGGAATCATCTTCCCAGAGGAGTGCTGAAACTCCTCGATCTCCCGCTACTATGGTGAGCTCTCCAACCGGGGTTCGAATCTTTTTATAATGGTAAAGGGAACAAAGGGTTAATTTCATCGGTTGATTCTCCTCTTAGGGTTTCCAGAAGCAGCCTTCCATAAGTAGAGCGCTCCGTAAGATCGCCAAGGCCTCCAGTGATCGGGAGCCTCTTTCAACTCTCTTTTTGCTAACTCACGACGAATCACCAGGTCCGATCCAGGAAAAGCATCGGGATCTCTCAGTGCCCTCATCGCGATATATTCGGCGGTCCAACGACCAATACCTGAAATGGCCATCAACTGTTCTCGTGTAGCCAGTGGATCGGACAGACTGTTTAACGACAATCTTCCTTGGCTCACCTGTTTCGCCAAGATACGAATGGTCTGGACTCTCTTGGGGGTTAGACCAATATCATTAAAATTTCCTCGCAACAAAACGTTAGCCGTTGGAAAGAGATATCTTAGACCGGGAATCTCGCATTTGACGGGAACTCCAAACCGCTCGACCAAACGCCCTAAGATGGTTCGAGCTCCCGCGATGCTTATTTGCTGTCCTACAATAGCGCGTACGGCGATTTCAAAGGGGTCCCAGCTACCTGGAACCCGAAGGCCCGGATATTCTCTAAGCTCCCCTTTCAAAAACCCGCCTCCAGAGAGTGCTCGTGCAATCGCAAGAGGATCCGCGTCGAGATCGAGAAGACTCGTCACTCTATGTATAATCTCAATAAGACCATTCACTCGAGGCGGATGGATAGTAAGAAGGATGCTATGGGCATCGAGATCCGCTTTGATTCGAATCCATCCCGGCACGTCTTCTATTTGGATGGTTCTCAAATAGCAGCCATCCGTAACGCACTCCACTCCCGTAACGGCTCTTGCTGCTAAGAAGGTTAGCAGTGAGTGCCATTCAAAAGGAGGACGATAGGCAAGCTTCAAAGTAAGTTCCGACCCCTTTTCGGCTTTTCTCAAAATCCCTTTGCGCGCTTGAGAAGGAGATCGCCTAAACCGGTTCTTAAAAGCGTCATTAAATCTTCGGATCGACTCAAAGCCCGAAGCAAAGGCTACTTCCGACATCGAAAGCTCAGTTTCATCAATAAGCCGTCTGGCAAAATTCAGCCGCCTCACCTGTATCACAGTGGTGGGAGAAGCTCCCAAGTGCTCCAAGAAGAGTCGGCGAAGGTGGCGTTCTCCAATACCCAGTTGATTCGCCAGTCCCTTTACCCCTTCGTCTCCCTCCTGACCAGAATGGATTAGACGTAAGGCTCGAGAGATCGTAGCGGAGGTTCCTCCCCAGCTGGGTGTATTGGGACTGGTTTCCGGGCGGCAGCGCAGGCAGGGGCGATAGCCCGCCTCTTCGGCGGAAGCCGCCGTGAGATGAAACGTGACGTTTTTTCGTAAGGGAATCTTAGCGGGACAGACCGGGCGACAGTAAATCCCCGTAGTCCGCACCCCAAAGAAAACACGACCGTCGAACCGGCGATCTTTGGAGGTGAGGGCCTTATAATAAATGTCATTAACGGCGTCTTTTTCACTCATAGGGGTACCCCTGTGTAGTGTTCTAGCACAGGGTTCAAGGCCTCACTGGCCATTTTCGGACGTGGTAGTTTTTAGTCCGACTTCCCTGGTGGCAGGCTCCCACCTTGACAAAGAGACGCGCCGCACCATACAAACTTTAGCTCGATCTAAAATTATGATTTTTTTTGCATGAATCACTTCGTACCGAAAATTAAAGGGCTCTTGCTTCTAGCGATATTTTTCACCCTTCCTGCCACGGCTGCCCAATTTAAGAGGGTGGAACGCTTGAGAACCCGTGCCTGCAAAACGTTTCTCGCCAGGGCCTTTCCCTATCATTACGAATACCCGTCCCTTTGGAAGACTTTTGACGAACCCTTTTCCGGCTCTGTCGTCGAACTAATGGTCATCTCACCCACTTCCCAAATCCTTAGCGGACGCAGAAATTTAGGGTTCCCCCTGTTTTCCGATAACTCTACTCGGGCTGTTGAGATGAAAAATCTGGTTACGAATGAAAGTTGGCGGGGTTTCGAAGAGGTTTCGATTACGGCGATAATCTTGAGTCAAACCGGAGAACGAATGGTTTTGCATCCGGTCATTTACCCTTTTGGGCGCGGGGCCCCTTTTTCCTCCAGGTATTTGAACCGGGGGCGTTACTCGTTAATCGTCGTCTCTCGTAATCTTAGCGAGATCGCCAACTTTCCTGTTCAGCCCTCGTACTACCAACCGGTTGAAAAGCTTTCGGCGGATATGGTTCTTCTCGCAGAGATTAGAAATCCATGGATCCCTAGCGAGTTATCGGAATATATCGCCGAGAAGAAAGCCATCTTGGAGCTCCCCTAGTTAAGATTCGCTAAGCCCTATTACGTGATGATCAAACTTCCATCTTCGCTGAACTCAAAAGCACCGCACGCTATTTCCCATAAAAAGCCATCCGGATCGGAAAAGTAACCACTGTAACCTCCCCAATAGGTTTGCTTCGCTTTCTTTTCAATCTTGGCCCCGGCCTTCTCTGCCCGAAGTAAAAAATCATCGACCTCTTTGGGAGTTCGTACATTGTGAGCTAGAGTGATGCCCGGAAATTTTGAGCGCGGTCCTACAAAGGTTTCACAGATATCTTCGGCTAATGCTTGGTAAGGAAACAAGGCAAGGCATGTCCCCTTCGTTTTGAAAAAGATGATTCCTTCGTAGGTTTTGCGGGTGGTGGGAAAACCTAGCCCATCACGGTAGAAACGAAGCGACCTCTCCAGATCTTTGACCCCTAAAGTAATGATACTGATGCGCGGTTCCATTTTCTTTCTATCCTGTTCTTTCAAAGGCCACCAGACCGCAGTATCTTTAGTTTCCGTGAACGATCTGACAAATAAAAAGGCGATAATTTTCGATTTGGACGACACGCTCCTCAATCACTCTCGAGCGGTGGAGCGCGCTACCACCGAAATTTATAAAACCCATTTCGAACTGCATATTCCCTATGCCACGGAGTCCCTCATTCATGTGGCCTGGCTTCGTGCTTACCATGAGATCTATCCAAGACACACTCGAGGTGAACTCTCTCACGACGAGCAGCGAGTGTTAAGGGTCCGCCAAGTCTGGGAGCCAACGGGACTCTCTCTTTCCGATGAGAACTGTCTTTCCATTTCGGATAAATTCTTAAAACTCTATGCCGATCATTGGGAGTTGTATCCCGACACGATTGCCTGTCTGGAAACCCTAAAACAGAAACCAGACCGGAAAATGGACCGGAAAATGGACCGGAAAATGGACCGGAAAATGGACCGGAAAATGGGCCGGAAAATGGACCGGAAAATGGGCCGGAAAATGGGCCGGAAAATGGGCCGGAAAATGGGCCGGAAAATGGGAATGATAACTAACGGCTGGAGTCAGCAACAGCTGGCCAAGATCTCCCAATGTGGCCTCGAAAAGTATTTTGAAGTCGTCATCGTCTCTGGAGACGTGGGGTTTGCTAAGCCAAATCCCAAGATCTTTCACTTAGCGTGCGATCGACTCGGAGTTCAACCGAGTGAAGCGGCTTATGTGGGAGATCTCCATGAAATCGATGTCGTTGGGGCTCAAAACGCCGGTCTTCTGCCTATTTGGATTCAGCGAAATGAAAAGACTCTGCCCCGTAGGCAGGGAGTGCTCGTCATCCAGTCGCTTTCACAACTATCAATGCTTCTTAAGACCTAGATTTCTAAAATTGCGCTCCCACATAACTCACCGATTGGTATCTCTTCATTCCTTGTCGAAAGAAGAGCATCGATAGTCCTAAGCAGATCGAAGCCACGGAAAAAGCGATTGCAAAAGCCAATAGCCCTGAGTGTTCCACGAATTCAAGAGGAAGTACTGCCGTCACTGCTGCCGGAGACAAAAGAATAAACAAATGGCCCGGACCGCCAAACATTTTTCCTATTGGGTAGACTGACATCGAAAGCGTCACTTCGGTTAATAACTCGCCAATGCGATCGCCTCGGGGAATAAAGAAAGTAAGCGCTCCGCAGAAGATGTAGAGCGCTGCAAAAGCCAGTGTAGAAATTCCTGCGGCCAAAAGACTTCTCACGGCCACTAGAAAGCTAAATTTAAACGCCATAATGGCAATCACTACAAGCCCCATGACGACATCTCCCAGAGAGATAGGTTGAGATCGCGAGATCGAGGCCAATAAAATGGGATTTCTGGGAGTGGCAAGCATCGGCTCAAGCCTTCCCTCAGTGATAAGCTCTCCTAATAACCTTAGTCCCCCGAACCAGAAATTCAGCCCTCCCCATGAAACCATAACCACCGCGTTTAGAGCGATGAAGTACGGTAACAATTCCGCGTTGCGAGCTTTCCCGGCAAATATCATCGCCCAAAGTCCCGCAAACAGGATCGTGTTGTTGATGATCATGCCGAGCGCGCCGGCAATAAGATTGGGCAGATTTGAGATATGCGCGTCCCAATTATATAACAGCGCTTTTCGGATTAGTCGGCCTCTCATCTTATCCCCCGTAACTCTGATGATGGCGTCTCGCATAGTAATAGAGCGCGAGGTTAGCGATTCCCAAAGCAGCGGATAATACCGCGATTCGCAAGAGCCAAGCTCCCACGGTCATTCCATAAAACTCCCCCCTTACACAAAAATGTGCCGGCTGAAAAAAGAGATCCGAAGAAGGAACTGCCATGAATCTCGATTTCCACGGTTCACTAAAATCTATAAGAGGACCTAATACTCCTCCCAAGATCAAAAACATTTTACTCGTGGGAAGGACAAAATAGCTGGTTTCAAACCAGACCACTTGAGCCGAAGCAAAAAGAAGGCCGATAAGCCCTTGGACCAGTCCTAAGATCGGAAAAAGCAAAGTTACCCGTATGGCTGCCCCCAACACTTGAGGAAAGGGAACTCCCAGTAGAGGAATTAGAATCAAAAAAATCGTCAAATACACTACGCGAGATCCTAAGCAACGGCCGAAAATTCCCGAAAAACTCATCGCCAACCACGACCGAGGTCGCGCCAGTGACAAAGAGAAGTCCGAAGTCGCTCGGGAAATCGACGAGGGACGAAGAAACGACATAAAAAGAATTTCGGCAACCCCAATATAAAGCGTTACTTCGCGGATCGTGTAGTTTCCCTGATAGGAGTTAAACCTCTCCCATACTTTGGATACGATCCAAACCAAAAACGGAAAAAGCAAAAAGCCGACGATCCCGCTAGCAAGATCGGAAAACTGCTCCTTAATGTTAAACCAGGCATGTTTTCCATGAAAAAGGAGCGATCCTGTGACTGATTCTGCGGCTGTCATACCAGTCTAGCTTCCAAGTACATTCTATTGATTACCTCTTCCAGAGTAACCTCCGAGATACCGATATCCACCAAAGAATCTCCATAGTGAGCGGACAAAAGAGAAAGCCCTTCTGCCATGAGAAGCCGCTTTGTCGATAGTTCGTAGCGATGAACATATTCGTCACATTCGAGTACCTGAAGATCCGTACGAGAGGATAGAATGCCTCTTTCCGTATTCGAGGTGGTGACTTGAACTCTTCGCAAAGAAGATAGATCTCCTTTCAGCGAAGCGATGGGCCCATCGAAACGCTTAGTTCCTTTGTCGATCAAGATACAGCGACTGCATAAGGCTTCCACATCGGAGAGGTCATGGCTCGTCAGCATCAAGGTGGTTTGTTCGACCCGTTGCCATCGCAAGATCAGTTCTCGAAGTTGGTTCTTGGCTACAATATCAAGTCCGATCGTGGGTTCGTCAGCGAGTAAGATCCTCGGACGATGAACCAACGCCGCGATGACTTCGCATCTCATTCTTTGGCCCAGAGAGAGAGTTCTTACCCTAGCGGAAAGCAGGTCTTCAATATGAAAGAGTGCGGTAAGTTCTCGAATACGAGCTTGCTTCTCAGAGCCGGTCACATAATAGATCTCAGCCACTAAATCTAAGCATTGGGCCACCGTCATATGAAGATAGAGCTGGCTTCGAGTTCCAAATACCAGCCCCAATACACGATTCGCTTGATGGCTTCCCGCTGGATGACCGTCTACTAAAGCCTCTCCCGACGAAGGGCTTAAAATGCCGCACAGCATCTTTATGGTAGTACTTTTCCCGGCGCCATTGGGACCCAAGAAAGCAACAGACTCTCCCGTCTTAATTTCGAAATTAAGATCACAGACCGCATTGGCACCCTCTCGCGAAAATTTCTTGGATAACCCTCTGACTATAAGTGCCGTTCCGCCCATGACTTTAGTCATCTCATAGACCTGGCCCAGCGCACAAGAGACGGATTCAATTTACAGAGTTCTCTTTTAGCAACAGAGATCAGTAAGTTCGCAACGTCGTCGCGGACAGCTTTTTCCACATGACGAAGTTGGGGTTGGAATGCTTTTCAGAGATCTTAAAAAGAGCATGGCCAACAACTTCAAAGCCAGCTTTGGTGTAGAAGGCGACCGCCCTGTCATTTTTCTTCCAGACATTGAGCCAAATGCCTGACTGCCTAGCCGCCTTAGCGAGCTGGATATTATGCTCGAACAGATGCCATCCCAATTTTAGGCCATAGAACTCTTCAAGGAGATAGAGCCTTTCGAGTTTGGTAACATCGCTAAATTCGATGTGAGGATTGGGAGAATTGAATATAATCTTCGAATAGCCAGCGGCTTTTCCTTTGTAGTAAATGAGATGAAATAGATTTTCAGGCTCGCTCAGCTCTTCGCGAATCGCTTCCAAAGTGAATTTATTGGCCAAGTAAGTATCGAAGTCCTGAGCGGACGCACTATGCCCGTGAGATTGAATTACCGATCGCCTGCCAATGTCGGTCAACAGGGCAAGATCTTCCAAAGTGGCTTTGGAAATGGTTATCATTTTCTTTCTTTTCCCCTGCTCAATTGCGCTATCACATAGTCAGCGCGGCTTTCTGAAGAGATTCGAGGAACCTCACAGATCTGATACCCGCTTTGAAGATAGCTCTTACGCATCCACTCGTCAGTCCGAATGGCCTCCTCAAAATCTTGTTTCCGTTCTTCGTCTGTAACGTAGATCTCTTTCCACGGAGGTAGGAGAAAGACTATTTCGTTGTATCGGTAATCCGCTATCGCTTGAGTCAGCGATCTGGAAGGCCTTATCCCTACCAGTTGCGTATATGCCAAAATGTCGGGAATCCCCCGATCCAAGAAAACGATTTGCCCAACTTTAGCGTTAGACCGCGCTTTCTGTTCGGCTTCCAAAGAACGCTTTAGCATCAAAGCGCAGTAGGCCTCTCTATCGCCCCAGGGCAAGGCGTTACCTTGGGCTTGCAGTTGCTCTTTGATAATCTCGCGGGCAACTTCCCCAATACAAGGGTAATGCCGTTTAGAGAGTTCGGTAATTAGGGCTGTTTTGCCCACGCCAGGTCCACCCGTAATGACTACGAATCGGTGGTCTACCATCGTTCCGCCCGCCTTTTCATCACGTAGGGAGTTAGTGTCACGCCCCAACCTCCAAATCCGGCTACCTCTTCGGTCTTGTCATCCAGGCTGACCCTTTGATTTAAATCGCTGATGGAAGCATGCTTTCCTTTCCTGAGCCCCATGATTCCCGACCAATGGTAGTCGATGGTAAAATTAGCGTGGCCAGTCACCCTCTCGGCCAGTTGCTTCAAGTAACCTTCAATCTGAGGGGTAACATCCAAAGTTTCCGTGTTCTCCTGTTCCTTAAAGGAGAGGCGGCCTCCTCCTACCAGCACTCGATCTCCGATAAAACGAAAGTAATCATAACCTGAGCGAAAGAACCCTAGACTCTTCGTGGTGGGTGTCTGACAAGGGGAGGTCACCAAAATCTGTCCCCTGACGGGAATGACCGCAGTCTTTGGCGCCAAGTGTCGGGTAAAAGCGTTAGTGCAGACAAAAGCATAGTGATATTTCAATGAAAAAGACTTTCCAGTGCGTGTCATCAGGGCTTCGCCATCTCGAAGTTGATCTGCATGACACTCAAAGGAGAATTTGACTCCGTTTTCCGCTAACTGGTTATGGAGAGCTAAAAGCAGCTCACAGGGATTGACCTCGCCGTCAAAATTATTGAAAGCGGCTAGCCTTGTCGCTTCCCCAATCGTGACTTCGTTTTCTTCAAAAATAGGATCGTGACCTTGTTCTTTAAGCTCGCGATTGAATTTTTGAATGAGATCTCGTTTCTCGTCTGTGAGCGGGTCACCATCGATCGAGCCGCATCGGTGCGACGGCATCGAATTTCCAAACTCATTTCTAATAATATTGATGCCGTCTATGCGAGCGCGCAGGGTAGCCATAGTCTCTTCCCACGAAAACTCTTTAGAATCCTCAAGCCATTCAGAAATATTTCCGCAAGACAAGAACCCTGCGTTTCGAGCACTCGCGCCTAAATTGAAAGCGTCTCGCTCAACAATGAGAATATTTAGTTTGGGTTTTTTCTTCTTTAGAAAGTACGCGAGCCATGAGCCCGCAAACCCCGCCCCAACAATGAGTACATCCAAATCGGCTACGGGTTTGGCAAAGGCTTCGGTCCTGGCAAGCGTTGGAATACCGCACGCTAGCTCCCAATAACTGAAAGTCCGACCTCCCATGACACCCGTATTATGTGCGAGAGAAGCTCAGGGTTCAATTGCAATATCTGTTGAATCTTGTAACTTAGGCCTGGGAGCGCAAACCAATGAAAGTGATTCTTTTCGGAGCGACAGGCATGGTGGGGCAAGGAGTATTGCGCGAGTGTCTCAAGGACCCCGAAATCCAGAACGTTTTGTCCATCGTTCGTAAAGCTTCCGAACCGCAGAATCCGAAGCTTAAAGAGATTGTCCACAAAGATTTCTTTGATTTTTCTTCGATCAAAAGAGAGTTTGCGGATTGCGACGCTTGCTTTTTTTGTTTAGGCGTCTCCTCGGCGGGAATGAAGGAAGCCGACTATTCGCGCATCACCTACGACATAACATTAGCGGCGGCAGAAACTCTGGTCGAACAATCGCCCCAAATGACTTTCATTTATGTTTCCGGATCGGGAACCGACAGTACGGAAAAAGGGCGCAGCATGTGGGCCCGGGTGAAAGGAAAGACCGAAAATGCGCTCAAGAGCCTTTGCTTTAAGGCAGTCTACCTCTTTCGACCAGGGTTTATCCAGCCCCTGCACGGCATCAAATCCAAAACCAAAATATACCGAGCCGCGTACGCCGTGGTAGGCCCCCTGTATCCGCTTTGGAAGGCTATCATTCCTAAGCATGTCACCACTACCGAGAGTGTCGGACGCGCCATGATCAAAGTGGCGAAACGGGGGGCGCCCAAAACCTATCTCGAGAACGAAGACATCAATCGTCTATGTTCCTAGAAAGATTCAACCGAGAAGTTTCTAAGCGAATTTGATCGACGGCATACTTAATCGTATCGAAGTGCGTGCGAGGCGCGAACGAAGCGGGAAGACGTGACAAAATTGGGCAGGAGCCCCTACTCAAACGCTACGTTTCTTGGGTAAGGAAATACCGGCGAGGCTTGAGAGGTATGGAACAATGAGTCCCCAAATGTCGTTTCCGGCGCTATCGGTTAACGAACCGACTAACCAACAGCTCACGACGGAAAGAATGGTAGGAATCATATATTGAATCGTCGCTTGCTTCTGGCGGTCCACTTCGATGTTTAGCTTGGTTAACTGAATCACAATAGCTTTGGATTGTTGCCTATTCTCCTCCTCGTCGGGGAGGGTTGAGGTATTTCCAAAGTTAGCGCGCAATTGCGCTAACTCTTGAGCGCATAAAGAATGAAGGTGCCACGAGGCAAACACATGGTAGAGGCTAAGGCAAAAGACGACGGAACAAGCGATTTGACTGAGTAAACAAAGCCCAACCATCTTCTGCGAGAAAGAGCGAAAAAAGGGACGTTCTTGTTCTTTTTCTGGATTCATCGGATGTTGATGGGACTAATAGTAACCCATTTTTTACAATTATTCTAAATTTACGTGCCTAAATCGATGATATTAGCCACCACGAAAATCCCGTTATCTATACGAAATATTTAAATAAACCAGAAAGCATTGGAAGATAATGCGTTCGGATGATATAAGCCGCCCCTACTTTCAAAGGCGGTAAGGTGCGTAAGCGTATAACATTGTTTTCTTTATTGGCGGGACTATTGGTTTCGCCCTCTATCTTTGCTTTCGATCAGGATGCGGTGAATGTCGTCACAGCGGCATGTACTCGAAAATTCCCGGTTTCCAAATCCACTTTTGAGGGGTGGATAAGACACGGAAACCATTTCGCCGGTACCAATCAAACCTCAACGTTCTTAAGTTCTAACTACTACGCGTTTTATTACACAACGACCGACCACATCGTGGAACTAGCTCACACGGGTTTATTTACAGGCCCCTGCCATTACAACTTTGAAACCTTCAGGGAGTTCTTAGTCTATTCCTATGCCAATCAAGACCAGGCAACGATGCCCCGAACCATCGAAGAACTATACCGAGACGCAAAAATGGTAGCGGGCGACCTGGCGCGTGCTGAAGCTTTTCTGGAAATTCTTGGAATTAGAAATGAACTTCTTCAAAAGACCTTTTCAATCTATCTTGATATGTACCTCTTTCATGGATTTAACGACAGGGTAGCGGAGCTAGTTTCGATTTTTGGAATTTCACTAAACGATTTCGTTCTTCCCGAACACAAAGCAGTGATGACCGCAAACAACCAGCGTAATGCCCAACATCTGAAGCAGATTAAAGAACTGACTGATGCGCAATGGGCTGCTACGGCTGCGAAGGTAAAAGATCTTAGAGGTTACGTCCTAATTCTGAATCAGAACGCGGGAACTCATGCGATAAGCATTCCCGTTGAAGCCAACTCGGGTCAAGGTGAAGCTTACCTTCATTACGGTCCGGAAGGAATTCCCGCAAGCGATATCGCCGCTATCATTCCGCAAGGAACTCTCGAAAAAGACGAGCTGAAATCTATCTTGGATTCGCTTTCGCACTAAGGTGGCAAAGTCAATTCACCAACTTTAGGTCACTGAGTTGAATCCATCCGGGCTGAGCGCTCCCATCCATCGCAACGAGTGACACCCAAGAGCCATCGATCTGGGTAACATGAAACTGGGTTCCACCCGTTACTTTCCCAACCTGCTGATTGCCGCTATAGAGGTTGGCATCGGCCGTAGCGACTACCAGAGAACCAGACTGAATCGTACCGGAGGTATCTATTTCACAAACCGCCGTTACATAATCCGGACAGGTGTAACAGCCGTCTTCGCAGAACATGGGATCGTTATCCGGAGCGCAATAGCCGAAGGCCGCTTGGACCGATACGATCCCTTTGCTAGTATCGCACGTGAGCCTTAAATTATTAATCAAGGGAAGGGTTTGAGCGGTTGCGTCGCTAGCGGCATCGTCTGTGGTGACTCCTTGTCCCCACGTAATGAAATTTTGGGTCCAGACGACGGTATCAGTAGCTTGCTGAGCCCCCCAAGCGAATCCACCAAGCACAAGCCCTATGGCTAGAGTGACCAACCTCATGACCTCCCCCTTCCCTGATTCTTTTTTTTAGCGTTTGAAGAATTTCCTACGATGGTGGAAGTTCTAGATCGCTAATTTGGAGCCATCCCTTAACGGCCGTACCGTCTAAGGTTTGTAAAGATGCCCACTGACCTTGAGTGGTAACCAGTTTGTATTGGTCTCCTTTTTTTACGCTCCCGACCACGGTAGTTCCGCTATAGAGATTAGCGTCCGCAATCACTTGTAAGACTGAACCCACCGCAAACGGTGCCGTCGTGAAGTAATTGGCCAGTGAGACTTTTTGTGAGTCGGTGCCTATGGTTCGAGTAATATCCAACGCAATGTAGATATTAAGGCCCGGAGCCAGATAACTCGCGTTGATCCCCAATGTTCCTATGGCGACATCAAATCCAGCTGCGGTCACGGTTAAGGCAGAAGCCGGTATCGCGCCTTGAAACTGAATGGTATAGCCGCCGTTTTCATAAACGTAATAGGTGAGAGCCACGGTACTCTGCACTTCGTCGGAGACCTGGGCATTGTCCGTAACGTGAACCGAAAGTGCGGTTCCATTTCCGGTAACGGTGCCCAATGCAAGATTCGCTACTTGATTAGCCATCACCGCGTCTGAAATAGTGTAAGTGGTACTGCTTCCGTCGGTGGTGACTTGGCTTTGGACTTCAAGCCCTTGAGGAAATGTCACCTCAATATCGTTACCCTTCAGAGCCACTAACATTTGAGAGCCCGCAAAATCTGTGACGGGGCGGCTCGCTTGCCACTTGAAGGTGACCGTCGTCTCGATTCGACCTTCATAAAAATAGTAGTTATCGGAAATATCGGAACCAGCGCTGAAAAGAGCCTTGGCTCCGTTATTCTGCGCCCATACGTTTTGAGAAAGGGTAATCGGACCTTCCGACATTTTTGCCATGTCGAGGTAAACCGAAGGGATCGAAGGCTTCACTGGAGTGCTGCCATCTCCATTCACCAGATAGATGTTTCCATAGTTACCGGTAGGGCCGTTCGGACCGGTGCTGCCATTGGAACCGTCGCTTCCGTCAGTACAATAATAGGTCGTCGAACCATCGCTGCTAGGCCAAGAGTAAATACCGCACTGGCAACCCGAACCGCCGTAGCCCCCAGCCCCGCCGTAACCACCCGGTCCAGGAGTATCGATCACGGTGAGATTTGAGATCTGCGCGAGATCGGTAAAATAGACGGTAATATCACCCCCATTTCCTCCCGCTCCACCAGCACCGCCGTCTCCCCCATCTTGTCCTGAGGGTTCGCTAACGTTTCCATCTCCACCGGTAGCCACACACGAGCCCCCGTCACCGTTGCCGCCAGGATAACCATTTCCCCCGACACCCCCGGTCGATTTAAAACTCTGAGGAGTATTGTTCGCGATAATCGTGACGGGACTTCCGCTAACCCCATTCACCCCATTTTCCGCGTAGCCATTGGCAGCAAGCACCACAAGGAAAAGCGAAGAAAGTATAAGAATACTTTTGTGACCCATTTTTCCCCCGTCGATGGTATGAAAAAAATATGAAGGCTTCCCCGGTTGAGAAGTAATGCAACTGGAGTGCCACCGACAATTGGGCTGAAAAGAAATGATGACCGATTACGTCATCGGAAACAAAGTGACCCCTCTGGTGTCCAAAGGTAACCAGCTTTAATAAATGAAACGACGAGTCACTCGCACCCAGATTTTTTGGAAGCGTTTCTGTTCTCCGGAGATTCCCCTCCCCGGAAGCAGAACTGAAAGGCCTTCCCTTTCTTTAACCCGTTGGTAACCGAGAGGGTCTCACCGGAAGAACTTCGAATCCTCTCTGGGTTTATTTGAAGAACATAATCGGTGTCGCGATCAAGCGGTCTTCGGGGAGTGAAGCGCAGTACCCAATCCGTCTTTGCCACTGTGCCTGGTATCGGTTTGCCGTCCTTTGTGGTTAGCACCATGCCCGATTCAGAATAGTGCTTTAACGTCGCGGCACAAATCTCAACCCAGCAATCAACTCCTTCGGTAAAAGTAGGATTGTCGCCCGCTCTCCCGCATTGAAGCGCTGGGGGTAGTGGATGTAGGGGATCGCACCCACGACCTATCGCAAAAGCGGCAGGGTTAAGAAGAAGGAGCAGAAGAAAGAGTATTTTCATAGCCCGAGATCCTAACCTCTTCGAAGTTGCTAGCCTTAGGTCGTATCGGAGTATAATAACATCATAAAAGGCCTGGAGGTACGCATGAACTGGCGGAACAAAATCTGGATGGGGTTATTTTCTTTTGCCTTGCTAACCCAGGTTGCGATCGCAGACGACACCCCGGCGAATCCCGACAAGCCCCAACCCGATTTTCAGAATGGGATTAAATGGGACGGTATGCCTGTTCCCAAGCAAGACTTAGTACCCGAGGACAGAGCCCCTAAATCGGTCCCTTCGGATCAGAATCAACCTCAAGTTCAACCACAAGTTCAACCTCACGTTGAAGAGGGGGCTAATATTCAAGGCGGACACCTAGACTCTGAAAAGCCAGCGGTAAATAAGGACTAGGATGAAGGCGCTATACTTAGTCTTGAGTTTAGGTTTCGCATTATTTTCAGGCCCAGTTTCGGCCGAGATGGAATATAAAATTCCGATTACCAAAGAAGACTTTCTCTGGCTGAAGAACAATGTAAATTCTCTTCCCTCAAACCAACGACAGAATGCGGAACATTTCATTTTCCGATGCGAGCCGGGACATTGCCGAGTCACCTGCCAACCGGATCCTGAATTTGACGCACCCGAACGAACGAAGCACAGGCCCATGGGCTGCTTCCTTAATTTTCGTGAAGTGAATATCGATGCCTATTTGACGTTAATCGAAGAAGCTAAGGCGGACGGCCATCCCCACCCCGGCAACATGGCCACTTGTGATTCCCAGGGCTGCCTTCTTTCCATGTCCCAGTAAACCAACAGAAAGGTACGGCCTACCTTCCTGTAAAAGGGTCCGATAGAATAGATACTTCAGCCATGGAAAAGTCTCAAAGAATAGCCGGCTTAGATCTATTGAGATCGATCGCGATTGTCGCGGTTTTCCTTTCTCACTTTCAGTCCAAGACCACAGTAACCGTCCTTAAAACTATCGGTCATTATGGATGGTGTGGAGTCGACCTGTTCTTCGTACTGAGTGGTTATCTCATCGCGAATCAATTATTCTCTTCGCTCAAACTCCGCGGTGATATCTCCCTTAAATCATTCTATTGGCGGCGAGCCCTTCGTATTCTTCCCTGCTATGGGGTGGTACTTGGGATCTATTTAGTTTGGCCTGATTTTAGAGAAGGAAACTGGATCGTCCCCCCGTGGAAATTTCTAACGTTTACCCAAAACTTCAATCTCACGTTTAGCAGCTTTTCTCATGCCTGGTCCCTTTGCATCGAAGAGCAGTTTTACTGGGCCTTCCCGCTGATGGTCCTTTTGTTGAGCAGTAAAAAAAACGCTCCTCGGATGGCCGTCCCTGTGGTGATTCTATTTGGAATGGCAGTTAGAGCTTTAGTGTGGAGTGAGGTGCTTCACCGAGGCTTGAACGCAGACACTCTTAACCGAGAGTATTTTAGATTGATCTATTATCCCACCTATTCCCGTTTAGATGGTTTAACCCTGGGAATAGCGATCGCTTTGGTTCGTCATTATGTTCCCAACCTATGGGTAAAGATGGGACAGCAGGCGAATGCTTTAGCGATCGTAGGCTGCGTTATCGTAGGCCTCGCCCTTCATCTGTTTGACGATCATTATAAGTTAAGCACCGTCGTCATCGGATTTCCCTTGCTGGCATTGGGATTCGCGTGCCTCGTTGCAACAGCGGCCCAGCCACAAACCCTTCTAGCTAACTTGCAAATTCCAGGCTCGGCGACAGTCGCTGCCCTAGCCTACTGCATCTACTTAACCCACAAACAGGTGATACATCTCGTAACGGGACTTCTTGATTCCCATCGTCTTATGGAAAACTCTCCCCTTAGATTGCCCGTCTTCGGCATCGCGGTTCTCTGTTGTGCTTTTCTACTGCACGTTCTTGTTGAAAGGCCCTTCCTAAGACTACGTCAACAGAAAGGTAGGCCGTACCTTTTTGTTTCGGTAAGGAGGCACAAGGTGGGAGAAGGCTAGATTATTTGGTTGGTAAGACTGAGCAAGGTAATTTCGGGAGCAACTCCCAACCGGTTGGCGGGTCCCCAGTAGCCAGTTCCAGGATTCACGTAGATCCACATGCGGCCGTGCCGATAAAGGCCTCGGCTGTATTTGTGAAAAAGTCCGATAAGCATCGTAAATGGAAAAAACTGGCCAGCGTGCGTATGACCTGAAAGTTGGAGGTCACACCCCTGCCCTTCGGCTTGTTCACAGGCATCCGGTCGGTGAGCCAGCAAGATTCGAAACTGAATGTCCGTCTGAGTGGTCTGAAAAGCCTTCTTCGTATCTGGAGCATGGCCTTCAAGAAAGTCGCTCCCCATCGGATCAGTAACCCCCGCAATTAAAACTTTAGCATCAGCAATTGAAATTACCCGATTTTCGTTGATAAGTGGAGTTAGCCCTAACTCCTTAGCCTTCTCCATCAGTCCACTGACGTCCCAATAATATTCGTGGTTGCCCGTCACATAAAAGACACCATACCTAGAGCGAAGATGCCTAAGAGGTTCCAAGTGATCTGCGATGGAAGAGGCTTTAGCGTCCGCAAGGTCACCCGTCACAAAAATAAAATCGGCATCGGCTTCGTTGGCGCGGCGAACAACTTCGTCGACGTAGCCCTTACGAAGAGTAGGCCCCACATGAAGATCGCTAATCTGGAGGAGTTTAAGTCCCTCTAGACCGTGATTCAATTGGGGAACACTGACGGAAACTTTTCTCAGTCGAGGGCCCCGCAAAACTTCCCAAAGGCCCAGCCCCGCCATGCCGCCAGAAAGACCCAGAACAGAAAAGGAGAGACCGCGGTAAAGGAAACTCTGTTTTTCATACGTAAGGCGAGAAACATTGACGAGCTTATCGAAAGTAGAGACCACCGCATGAACGAAATCAAAGGGTAAAGAAATAAGAATAAAAGTTGCCCAAAGCCCCATGGCTAAAGATCCGCTCCATGCCAAAACACGAAACCAGACAACTTCGAATACTTTAGGGTTCGACCGATAAACAAACGGAGCCGAAATCATGATTACAAAAAAGACCAACGAAAAGAGACCATCGAAATACGGATGGGCAGGTAAAAGCTGAAACGCTTCGCAAGCCGTATAGAGCAATAGAATCGAAAGAATCAAAAGAAATCTTACTAAACGACTACGCATGGAAATCCCCTGACTCCAACTTTCTATAGCTAAGCCCGTTCCAACGGGAAAGTCTACGCTATTTCAAAGTCTCAAATTCTCGCTCTGCTGCTAGAAATCGGTCCGAAAGCGTGGCATTTTGATTTGCGGTAAAGTCAGGAATGTGTCGTTTGAGGAAGGCCTCAGCAGAATCGAGATTTGCGACGATCCCGGCTTGAGCCCCTTTATCGAAAGTTTCTTTTAAGCGTTCCGAGAATTGCTGCTCGACCTCTCTTTCGACCACCCGGTCCGCAATATCCACCAAACCCAACCTCTCCTGCGGGGGAATTCCCAGCTTGGTTCTTATCTTTTCGCCAATGGCGGCTAGACCAATAGTGCCGTGCTCAGTGTCGATATCTAGTTTTTTCGCGATAGCATGGTACGTTGCCAGCAAACCAATGCCACCACGTTTTTCCTTTTCGGCGGCTATGGCTTTATCCAGTTCGGCCTTGATTTCGGGTCTTTCTATGGAAGCTTGTGCCTCCAACAGTCGTAAGGTTCGTTTCACAAACGGATCTTTAGCTTGTTCCAATAAGAAAGCGATTTCGCAAAATCGTTCGTTGAAGAGCTCTCGATCGATAGTCACCTTGTCGGGCTTATCCATCTTTCGAATCCCAAGCGATTGAGCCAGTGTGGGAAGTTCCTTAAGCAGTGCAACGAAATCCTCCTTTACCGATCCCAACTCTTCGGCAGCTCTGAAAAGAGAGGGATTTTCCGAGAAGTTGGCATGAATATCAGGAAGTATCGGCGCATCCGCATCTTTAACGCCCATCTTCTTGAGCGCGGCGTTGTAGGTATTATTCTCGGCGGAGACGAGGTCGGAAACCTCTTTCGCGGGGACATATGATTCGTCGTCCTCTTTTCCCTCTGGGACATCATACATTTTCCTCGCTAAGGCCTCTATTTTGGGATCTCTAAAGACCCCGGCCGCTTTAGCTTCATTGATAATTTCTTTATTGGAATTCGAGGAGGTCTCCGACAACGTTCCTGAAGTATGACAGATTAAACAATCGATGCTGTTGCGGACTCCGTTACTTTTTCCGTGCGCTTTAATGCTAATAGCGTCGGTGTGAACGGGAGAGGGAGCCAGCCCCGCCACAAAATCGGCGACACCCGCCGCCGCAACCACCAAACGTTTATCCCCGTTAAAGTCATGTAAAAGGTATTTGCGAAGACCATTGGGTTTTTGAAGAAAAATCTCGGCTGCATCCATCTGAGTATCCGTAGGATGAAGCGCAAAGGAATATTTAGTTCCTTTCGTCGCGTCAGCATCGGAATCCCAAGTGATTAGACCCGCAAAACTTCCATTGTCTCTTTTCAAAGCTCCTATCGCTCTTCGTTTTCGCGCTACAAAGCTCTCTTCGATCACGGCTTTCGGATCGGGGCTCTTTTGATATTCGATTTCGACTCCGTACTTATCTCTCAGCTCACTTCGATTTTTGGGAACATTATCCAATTCGTTGTATCTTTCCATCAGCTCGTGAACCAGCCAATCCAAACGAAAGGTCTTTGGGGTCGTTTTCTTAATCCCTTCACAGGCGAAGGGATAGCCCTGTGAAAACTTTTTTACAAAGTCTGGAATGACGCAATCCGAGAGATTAATTTTCTTGCCGGAATCGGCTCCAACGAAATGGGTGATTCGAGCAACGCCTCCACTTTGAGAACTAGGATCGACTAGACATAATTCGGGATGCTCACTTAGTTGATTGAAAAAGAAGTTTAACGCAATTCTCTCCACTTCATCTCTGGTGTGTCCTTTATACTCGGGTAAGGAAAATCCGCTAGTGTTGATAGTAATCTGCGAATCGTCACTAATATCTCGAAGCAACGTCCCTTCGTCGTGCTTTTCGGCACTGTGAATCTGAGTTGTCAGCATTAAGACTCCAAGACATAAGAAGATAGTCAGTCGGTGCATGGGGGTCTCCGGGAGAAGGTAAAATTATATCATTAGAAAGGCTTCTCCGAAGCCATCGCGAGAAGGATTTTCGTAGCTCGCTGTGAACGCGTTCAGTAATTGCGTATTATCAGACACTTAAAATGCCTTCGAGGGTATCAGAAGAGCCAGCCTCTATGCCGGGTAAGGGGAAACTTTTTTCAAAGGCCGATATTGCCCAACAGCCGAAAGACATTCTGAACAAGCGGATTGGCTAAGACAGCCTCTCCCTCTTTGACTAGAAAAGGAAGACCGGTGCCCTTGCCCAGGATGGCCTGAAAGAGTTTGAGCAAATCGGTTTCGGTTAGAATTCCTACAATTCGGCCGTTTCCCACGATGGGAATCGCCGTTAGATGGTGGGTTATCATCATTTCCAGAACGCCACCCACATCCGTCGATTCGTAAATCATGGGAACTTTCGTTCGCATGACTTCGGACACCTTTTTCGTATTCAAAGATTGCTGCGAATAGGTTCCAAAGAAGATAAGATCTCGCCCTTCGATAAGGCCCTTAAAGTTATCGTCCTGCATCACGAGAAGATGATGGATCCTAAATTTGTCCATGACTGCAATGGCTTCTCCCACGCTAGCATTAGGACTTACCGTGATGGTCTCGGGCTTCATAAAATCCCAGTCCACCGTATTCTTAACTTCCTTTGCTTTCATCGAAGATCTCCTTGCTATTTTTTCCCCGGGAGCTTTTCGAGCTCCTCTTTCACCAGGTCTGCAATCTCTAACAAACCAAAAGGCTTTCTCAAAAATCGAATAGCCCCCGCCTCTTCCGCGGCCACTTCAAGGTTTCCATTCGCGTAAGCGCTAAAAAGAATGACGGGAAGGTTGGGCTGATGCGCTTGAAGCGCTGTAGCCAGCTCGAGGCCATTTACTGGACTCATTTTTACATCGGACACCACAATTTCGGGAGATTTAACCATCCCTTTACCAAAAAAACGCAAGGCGCTCTGACCGGAGTTCGCTACGGCGACATCGTATCCTTGGCGAGTGAGAAATTCTTTAAGAAGAAACACCATCTCGCGATCGTCATCAACTACCAAGATTTGCGGCCTTGCTACCATCTAACCCTCCTTGTTTCTCTACGGCTTGAGGAACATTGGCTTTGGGAATCACTATCTTAAAGGTGACGCCAGAGCCGGGGATATTTTCCAAATCGATATGTCCGTTCCAGTGACGCACGACCTCGTTAACTGCTGCGAGTCCCAATCCCGTTCCCACCCCGACCTCTTTGGTAGTAAAGAAAGGTTTAAATAGGTGTTTTACACTGTCTTCTGCAATTCCCCCGCCGTTATCGGCCACCGCAATCTCCCAATACTTGTCCTTTTCGGAGGCAGTCAATTTGATAAAAAGAGGATGCTTGGCGTTTGAGTTTTTTGCGTCTTCCAAAGCATGGATGGAATTGATGCAAAGGCTTATTAAAACCTGGCCCAGCTTACTCGGCTCGGCGTAGACCAGGGCATCGTTGGAGATCGTGGAGGTAAAGGTGATTCCGCTAACGAGTAACTTTCCTTCGATAAGCCTTTGAACGGAACTGACCACTTTGGCGATATTGACCGGTATCCGAATTTCCGAAGTATCGTTTTGAGAGAGATTTTGCAGAGCCTCCATTAATTTAGAAACCTTGTCTATTTGGGTGACGATCGTGGAAAGATTCTTTCTAGCGAACGAATCTTCCGCGGATAGCCGCATCAAATATTCTGCTCTCCCGCGCGCCACTCCTAATGGCGTCCCCATTTCATGAGCGAGTCCTTCCGTTAGAAGGCCCAGAGTGGTGAGTCTATCTTGCCATTGAATCCGCATCTGCATTTTCTTTTGTTCCGAAAGATCGCAGGCAACGGACATGTAACCGGAGATCTGATTTTGATTATCAAGGAAAGGACTGATGGTCAGCCAAACCGGAATTTCTCTTCCGTCTTTTGTCAAATTGATAACCTCCCCCCGCCACGCTTTCTTTGCGGGGTCAAGAATATCTGACCACATGCGATGATAGAAACCTGTTTCGTGATGGGCGGATCTTAGAAGACGAGGAGTTTGGCCTAAGGCCTCATTGCTCGAGTAACCGAAGAGTCTTTGCCAAGCAGTGTTCACGAAGAAGATAACGCCCTTAACATCCGTCAGCATGATGGCGTCGTTAGATCCTTGAACACAAGCGAATAACACCCCTTGTTCGTCGACCATAGGCATCTTTGCCTTCGGAAAACACTTCGTCTCCATCTTATTTCCCTTTGGGTTTCGCAAGCGCTTTTAATTCCGACAAAACCTCTTGCGTATCGTCGGGAATAAAGGTCCCGGCACTGCCCGTGAAACCCATATAGACCGATTGTTCATATTGCTCGTAACATTGCTGCGCCAAAGTCGAATGCGGAACTTCCCGGATGCAAGCTTCATAATAAGAATCCTGCAGCGGCCACATGAGGTAATTACCCATGACCTCCGTGACGTTTCCGATCGCTAAGAGTCCCTCCGCTCTTACTTTTGGATTTTTTTCCTGACGTAATAGATCGTGAGCCACTGCAGACGCCCTTAGAAACTGCACATCTGAGCAATGATCGATCGGAAAAAGTTGAGCCTGCTTCGCTTCGCTCATCAGATTTCGCACTTGATTAAGCAAGGCGATATCCCCAGTGGCTTGGGGAGGGCCTTCCTTTTTCCAGGTTTCAATCGCCCTCTGCCATTTGGTAAGGTAAGAACGGGAATAGTCGGGAAGTGTGGGCGATTTTAGTGCCAGGTCCACAATCTGCTTCGCACTTACGGGATCGTTTTTTACCTTGATAGAGATAGCTAGGGCGCTTCGAACAGCCTGTTCCCACTCAAAGGGGCGCTTCTTAGCAAAATCGTTGTCCTTGATTAAGGCTTCGAAAGCTTCAAGGCCCTTATCAAACTGGCGGGTAGCTACGAAAAGGGCAGCTTTTTCTTCAGGGCCTAGCTGCTCGGTCTTGGGATCTAAGGGAAAAACGGGAAAGTTAGGCCCTTTGTCATGGCGCGTATGGCACGAAATACAATAACTCGTAATTGTTTTCAGTCTATTTTTTCCATACTCTAAGTTACCAGCATGGATCGCTCGGTAGGCCGATTTTGTTTCATCCGAAAATCGAGTCGCTATAATTTGTAAACTAGGATCGGCGTCTTCGGGAGGAACCATTTTTCCGGTCATCAATCCAGGCTTTAGACTGTGCGAGAGTTCCGAGAGAGTCTTCGCATCCTTTTCGATAATGGCTGGATCGCCTTTCTTAGAAAAGAGTTCGGGGAGTAATTCACTCATGGTCTTAGCCAAAGCATGCATCTTTTCGCGCCATTTCACATTTTCCTCGGCCCCGAAAGAGGGTGTGGAGGAGAGTAACGCAACCGCCACACTGACCAGACTTAGCCAACCCATTTGTGATTTCATACTGCGACCGCTCCTTTCTTATCCGGGCTCGACAGCGGCATGGAGGATTTCTTACCGGGTATTGCCTGTTCGATATTTTGGGGATGCACTACCCAAACGGGGTGTTTTGCCGATCTCACCACTTGGCGGGTCACACTCCCCAAAATCGCACTGGCGACTCTACCGCTCTGAGAGGCGATCGCGATGGTATCTGCTTTCACCTTTGAGGTAGCTTTCAAGATAGCTGCGGCGACATTCACTTCTTTGGACTTATCATCCACAAAGACTTCGGCCTCAACCCCTTGCCCCTTTGCCCACTCGACCAAATCATTGGCTTGCGCTTTTCTTTTCAAGAGATCCTGGTCGACAATTTTTTGGTACACGCTTGAAGCGGTGATATAAGCCATCGAGTAGTCGGTTAGGTACTCAACTTTGTTATAAACGGTGATCTTAAAGTTGCGTTCCTTTGCCTCTCTTGCGATCTCCTTAAAAGCCTCTTTGGATTTGTCACTGAAGTCGCTGGCAAAAAGTACATGTTTTAGCGCCGAGGGAACCGTTTTCGGACTCACTAGGAAAACGGGGATTTCAGATTGCAATACTAGGCTTTCGGCAAAACTTCCGAATAAAAATCTCGTCACCCCCTTTTTAGATTGCGTGCTGGCCAAAATAAATTCGGCTTTCGTCTGCCTTGCATAATCCAATAACGTTTGAACCGCCATCCGAAGCGAGAAGGTATTGGATTCTAAAAACGTAGGTTCAAGAAGACCGGCTAAGCCCGCTTTCTTCATTAATCCTTTCAAGCGCATTCTGGCCTCCCCCTGAAATCCTTCTGAAATGTGGGCAAATACTTCAGGCGGGGCAAATATTTGATCGGGACTCATCACGAACACCGGCTCGATTACTAGTTCGCTCTGTTTGCTCCACGCCTTAAGCACTGAGATCGCTTTTTGATGAAGCCTGCGATCTTCGGTAAAGGCATCTACGGCCCAGATCACTCTTTTTGCGGTTGAAATGGATTTCATTTTCCTTCTCCTCTTCTACGTCTCTGAGAGCAAGATAATGCACTCGGCATGCCATCAGAATGGACCGCGATTTAGGCGTAAAAGCCCCTTCGCCGGGACATATAAAGCGGGCTCTGGGCCATTATGTCTCACGGGGTATCCGCTTTAACTTCATTCGTTAAAGCCTTACCGTTTTCGAAATCCGAAATGTTTTGAAGAGTCGTCTGCGCTATCTTCGCCAGCGCCTCTTGAGTAAGAAAACCTTGGTGCGCTGTCACAAAAACATTGGGAAAGGTAAGAAGCCTTGCTAACTGATCGTCCTGCAAAACTTTATCGGAAAGGTCTTCAAAAAAGATTCCCTCCTCCTCTTCATAGACATCTAACCCCGCAAATCCGATATGCCCACTCTTGAGCGATTCGATGAGAGCGTGAGTGTCGATAAGAGCCCCTCTGCTGGTATTGATTATCATCACCCCTTTTTTCATTTGAGAGAGCGAAGTCGAATTCACCATATGAACGGTCTTTGGAGTGAGCGGAAGATGTAATGAGATGATGTGAGAGGTAGCATACAGCTCCGCTAGACTCACATAGCGAACCCCTAGTCGTGTCTCCAAATCCAAATTAGCAACGATGTCGTACGCCACTACCTTGCAGCCAAAGCCAGCCATGATACTAGCGAAAGCACACCCAATTCGCCCCGTGCCCACAATACCTGCGGTCTTTCCGTGCAGATCAAACCCAACAAGTCCTCCTAAAGAGAAATTTCCCTCTCTCACGCGATAATAGGCGCGATTTAGTTTCCGATTGAGTTCGAGAATTAAAGCGGTGGCGTGTTCGGCGATCGCATAAGGGGAATAGGCGGGGACTCGAACCACCGGGATTTGCATCTGTTTCGCTGCAAGCAGATCGACGTGATTAAAGCCGGCGCATCTTAGCGCTATCAGTTTCACCCCCGAACTTTTCAAGATTCTAAGCGCCTCCCTATCGATACGATCGTTGGCAAAACTGCACACCGCTAAGCATCCCTGAGCCAAGCCCGCTGTGGCGGCCGTAAGCCTCGTTTCCAGGTAGGCGATCTTATGACGCTGCGAGTTAGCAACCTCGAAATACTCTCGTTCAAATTCATGGGCGTCAAAAAATGCGACCTTCATAGAACTCCTTGAGGACAAGCAATTGCAACGTTAGTGCCGTGGCATGAAAGCTGCTTTAGCTAGGAGACTGAAAGCA
Source organism: uncultured delta proteobacterium (assembly GCA_963778115.1). Taxonomy (GTDB): domain Bacteria; phylum Bdellovibrionota; class FAC87; order UBA2466; family UBA2466; genus JBBQIT01. The sequence goes on along the minus strand of CAVZSV010000004.1, from coordinate 2,701,054 downwards.
TTGGGCTTTAAGGGCAGTGGATTTAAGTGACAAAAAGTCCCTTAAGGGCTATTTTGACCCATTAGCGGAAATCGAGGCGATTCCATGAAAGGCGAAAAAGGCAAGGTTCTGGCGGTCGATGACGATGCGGAGATGAGAAGTCTTATCTCCGATTTTCTGGGAAAAGAGGGGTATGAGGTCACCTGTTTGGCTTCCGCAACCGAAGCGTTAACAAAACTTCGCGACTGCGGAAGTGGATTCGATGTCGTTATTTCAGATCTGAAAATGGCGCAGATGGATGGGATGCAACTCCTAAAGACGCTAAAAACGGAAATGCCCGCTCTTCCGGTGATCGTGATTACCGGTTACGGAAGCGTGGATACCGCGATCGAAGCGATGCGGAACGGTGCTTTCCACTATCTGGTGAAGCCCTTCAAATTGACCGAGCTAAGCATCAATCTCGAACGGGCAATGGAAAAGAGAATCTTAGCCCTAGATAATCAGGTGCTTCGTAAACAAGTTCAAAAAAAATGGGAACTTGAAAACATCCTGGGCAAAAGTCCCAACATGAAAACGGTGTTTGATCTGATCGAGCGAGTGGCTCCCACCACCTCCAACGTTCTCATTCAAGGAGAAAGCGGAACCGGAAAAGAGATGGTAGCAAGAGCGATCCACAGCCTAGGCCCACGCGCGACTCGTCCCTTTATCGCTATTAATTGCACTGCGATCCCTGAAACTCTCTTAGAGTCCGAACTTTTCGGCCACGCTAAGGGATCCTTCACGGGAGCAGCCACGAGAAAGAAGGGTTTAATCGAAGAGGCCAATGAAGGGACTCTTTTTCTGGATGAGATAGGCGACATGAGCCCAGCCCTCCAAGCGAAGCTGCTTCGAGTGCTCCAAGAGAGAAAGATTCGTCCGGTGGGCGACAACATCATGATCGATGTGAATGTCCGCGTTATCTCGGCCACTCACAAAGATCTTAAAGTAGGAATTCGCGAAGGAAGCTTCCGTGAAGATCTATACTACCGCCTAAGTGTCATTCCGATTCAACTGCCTCCGCTTCGCAGTCGTCCCGAAGACATTCCTCTACTGGCCGAACATTTTCTGGAAAAATACAACGCTGAAAATCGATCACCCGGAGAGATGCGCAGAGTCAGGGGTTTTACCAAAGCCGCCATGGAGAAGCTCTTAAAGCTTAAATGGCGCGGAAATGTGAGAGAGTTAGAAAATGTCATCGAACGCGCTGTGGTGCTATGCAGGGGAAGCGCCATTGAGCAGACCGATCTTCCCGATCCAGAAACTGCAAATCCGGAAGAAGCTTTTAAGAACATGACCCAGGATTTTCCGACCCTCACTCAGGTGGAAGAGAGGTATATGCGCGTGGTATTGCAAAAAACGGCGGGCCGCAAGGATAAGGCAGCACAGATTTTGGGAATTAATCGACGAACGCTTTACCGCAAAGAGCGCGAATACGGACTTACGGAAGTTGACCCCGCTCAAGAGAGCGAGCAAGAGTCGGCTGAAAAAAATTAAAGTTCAAAGCACTCTCCCAGAGCGGGGATGCGAACATTCCAATTCAGAGTGTCTTCGATGCGAAGGCGTAACGCATCAGAGGCTTGGGGTTCTCCGTGAACAACGAAAGTGGTCTTCGGAGGCGTTTTAAATCCTTTGAGCCAGTGAATGGTCTCGGGCTGATCGGCATGGGCGGAAAGACTCCCTATTTCGGAGACATTGGCTTTTACGGGTAAATATTCTCCGTGAATTTTAAGTTCTGTGACTCCGTCTCTGAGTAAGCGCCCACGAGTTCCGGCCGCCTGAAAGCCTACTAAAAGCACCGTATTTCTGCTGTCCCCAACGCGAGCCGAGAGGTGATGAAGAATTCGTCCACCCGTCACCATGCCACTACCGGCAATGATGATGGCACTGCCTCTTCTACTGAGGAGCGCTTTGGATTGTTGCCTATCCTTTACCAGAACAACGCTTTGGATCATCTCTTTGGCTTCGGCGGCCGGCAAGCGGTGCCAGTCGGGATGGTTCAAAAATATTTCAGTGGCATTGACCCCCATGGGGCTATCCACAAAAACGGGAAGGTTCGCAATTTTTCCCTCCTTCCTTAATTTGGTGAAACAGTACAGAAGATCTTGCGTCCGTCCGATCGCAAAACAAGGAATTAGCAAGACTCCCTTTCGACTGGTGGTCTCATTAGTAATATGGGAGAGAAGCTTGAACACCGACTCTTTCTCGTGAGTTCGATCGCCGTAAGTAGACTCAATAAGTAAAAAATCGGCTTCAGATATTTTTGTGGGAGCTGGGAGCAGAAGAGGCTTGGATCGGCCTAGATCGCCCGAAAAGACAATGCGTCTTTTTCCAATTTCAAGTTCGATGAAGGCGGAGCCTAAAATATGGCCACTCGGGCGATATCGAAATTTAATCTTTGACGTGAGCGCGGTCCAGACGTCCTTTTGCACCGTTGTAAGAAGCGAAATCGTCTTTTGAGCATCGGCAATCGTATAGAGCGGTTCGGCGGGAGAGTGTTTGGTGAAGCCTTTACGATTAGCGTACTCGGCATCTTCCTCCTGCAGATGGGCGGAATCAAGCAACACCAAGCGCGTCAAATCTCTGGTAGGTGAAGTGCAAAATATTTTCCCTTTAAACCCGTGCTTTACTAATAGAGGAAGATAGCCCGTATGATCTAAATGAGCGTGGGTCAAAATAACCGCATCTATCGCTCTAGGATCCATCGGAAGGGGTAACCAGTTTTTTTGTCTTAGCTCTTTGATGCCCTGAAAAAGGCCACAGTCGACGAGAAAACGACTATCTCCGGCCTCTACTAAGTATTTCGAGCCCGTGACAGTTCCAGCCGCACCCCAGAAATGTATCGCAGATCGCATGTGATTTTACCGTTTCGTTGACGAGAGTTTATGGAAGGTTTGAATTAGTTCACTCACATTAACTGGCTTAACCAAAAAAGCATCGCAGCCTGATTCGAGACACTTTTCATGCTCCTCTTTCATTGCGTGTGCCGTAAGAGCGATGATGGGGATAGTGATTCCTTCCTCACGAAGTCGTCGAGTCGCTTCGTAACCATCTAGTACGGGCATCTGCATATCCATCACAATTGCGGAATAATTTTTCTTTTTCGCCATCTGGTAAGCTTCACTGCCGTTCTTTGCGATTTCGACTTTAGCCCCTTGTTCCGAAAGAAATCGAGTTACCAGTTCTCGATTATCGGGATTGTCCTCAGCGACAAGAATATGCAAATTAGTTAGCTTAGGAAGCTTGTTATTTTCGGTCTTAGACGCTTCCGAAGATTTTTGACCCTCTCGCGGCCGGGATATCTTTCCTAGTCCAGTTGGAATGGTAAGCACAAAGGTGCTCCCCTTATCTGGTTGGCTATTGAAAATAACGAGATCTCCTCCAAGGGCACGGGCCAGCCTTCGAGATAAGGCGAGCCCCAAGCCGGTCCCGCCGTATTTTCGCGTCGTAGAGCTATCCGCTTGGGCAAAAGATTGAAAAAGTCTTCCCTGTTCCTCTTTGCTCAGTCCACAACCGGTATCGGTCACGGAGAACTTGATTTCGTCGTTCACGCAAGAGACTCGCAAACTGACACTCCCCTGATCGGTGAACTTGATTCCGTTTCCAAGTATATTCAATAGAATCTGCCGCATTCGAGTGGGGTCCGAATTGATCTTGGGAGGAAGCGGCCTATCATAAAGAATATCGAGGGAAATACTCTTTTCATCGGCCCTTGCTTGCAACAGACCAGCCACACTTTCCACTTCAGAGACTAATGAAACCGGAACGCTCTCTACATTGAGGGCCCCCGCTTCGACTTTCGAAAGGTCTAAGATGTCATTAATAAGGTCGGTGAGATTCGTGGCACACCGACGAATCTTCTCCATATAAGTTTTTCGCTCTTCATCCGTAGAGCAATAAAGAGCTATCATTTCGGCGTATCCGATAATTCCGGCAAGCGGCGTTCGGATTTCATGACTCATATTAGCCAGAAACTCGCTTTTTGATCGATTAGCCGCTTCCGCACTTTCTCTGGCGCGCTTAAGTTCCTCTTGGGCACGCTTTCGTTCGGTAATATCTCGCACGGCGGCAGTGACAAGTTCCGCGGTATTCGTCGTAATGGGACTCAGACTTATCTCAACGGGAAATTCCGTCCCATCCTTACGAAGGGCAAATAGCTCAAGTCCAGCCCCCATCGGTCGAAGACGGGGCCCACCGAAATATCCATTTCTCTGTCCCACGTGTTTTTCTCGGAAGCGCTCAGGCAATAGACTCTCGATGGGCTGTCCCGTTAGTTGCTCGCGTTCGTATCCGAATAGATTTTCGGTTTGTGAATTCACGTAAACGATGACTCCCAGATGGTTCACCATCACCAGCGCATCGGGTGCGGAATCGACTGAGATCCCGCCAGACTTCTTCATTCCATCGGTTCGGCACTCAAAACCCCAAAAAAAATTACTTTTAGAGACTATACTCGGGAAATTTTGCTCCCGTCACGTCCCGGAAGAGATTCCATGGACTTTGGGATATTGGGAATAATGCCCAGGTGTTGAGCGGAGCTAGCTATCAACTTGAGCACTTCCTCCACATCATCGGTCAGAACCACGCCTTTAAGATCCCCCTCTGAGATGGCTGCATCTTTCACCATGGTAGTCTGCATCCAGTCCAAAAGCCCCTTCCAATAATCGACTCCCACTAAAATGACTGGAAAGTGGTATAGCTTTCCATTTTGAATTAGCATCAGAGCTTCCATCATTTCGTCTAAGGTTCCAAAGCCACCCGGGGTTACGACGTAAGCTATCGAGTACTTGATCAAAATGACTTTTCTAACGAAGAAATAGTAAAAAGTGATGACCCGACTGAGGTAGGGATTGGCCTTTTGTTCTTTCGGTAAAATGATGTTCGCACCTACGGTAAAGCCGCCCGCCTCTTTAGCTCCTCGACTGGCTGCCTCCATCAGACCAGGGCCGCCCCCAGTAACCACCACAAAACCCAGTTTCGCTAACCCCGCTCCCAGCGTTCTTGCGGTGGCATAGTGGGGATGCCCCTCCGAAAATCGGGCCGAGCCAAAAATGGTGACTGCAGGCCCAATAAAATGAAAGGCGCGGAACCCCCTGAGAAACTCCCAGGCGATTTTGACGATGCGAATCCCTTCGCTAAATCGAGAGTAGCGGCCCGCCAGAAACTTAGGCTCGCCCCCTTTGAGCTCGGAATGGCCTTTGGTCCTATTGGTGAAATTAAACATGACCTACAAAATACAACGCTAAAGGACTCCTAGTGAGGCCCTCCGCGTTAGATCTCCAGGTTTTTCGTTTGCTCGCTTAGCTAGGGTAATTAGTTTCTAATATCTGGCAAAAGGCTCGGCACGCATCCACGGTGGTAAATATTCCCACAACCTTACCATCCCCTTCTTGGACAATCGCACATCCAAATTTCTCTTCCGCCATGGCCGAGACCACTAAATCAAGGTCAACATCGGGAGGCACGACATAAGGCTCTGGAACCATCACATCTTCGGCAGAAAAACTTTTCCCTTCAGGGGATAGCAAAGCCGCTTTCACGTTGCGATCGGAAACGATTCCCACCAATGTGCCTTGTTTCTCCACTGGAAAATGTCGGATGCCCCATTCTTTCATGAGACATTGAACCGTTTCCAGTGGAGTTTCAGCCACCATGGTCTTGGGAGACCGAGTCATGAACTCTTGAACTTTCGGCATGGGTCGTTTCATATGATTTTCTACTCAAAGGACAGATGGTTTTTAAAAAACTTCTTCGCAAGGGCAATAATCTGTCCGTCGGTCGGATGATCGACCGTTTCGACTCCCACAATTTTTTTCGCCACCTGGGGATGATGATGGCTCTCCAAGTGAGTCCGAAAATGGACTTTGGCTTCGCCAGGCCCCACGAGAAGAAGCTCGTTGGCATCGGTAAGAAGGGCCGCGACTTCATGGAAGAACTTTTCTCCGTTCTTGTGGTTATTGTGCTCCTTTTCAACGCCGGTGTGATGACGAATCTCTTTGCGCCACAGCGTTTTTTCTTCTACGGCCTCCTCCGGATGAAGTTCGAAAATCTTTGCGTGAGCGGAGTCAAGCCAAACGACATAATTTGCCATAAATATCCTTGCTGCTAATTTGAGTTATCGTCGCGTTCTACTTTGAATCGATAAAGAGCCCGAAGCAGCGAAAAACCAAAACCAACCGAAAAGATAACGCCAAAGAGTGCGATGAGCGTTTGTCCGAAGTCCGCCCCTTGGTTGGAATCGCGAAGTAACGAGTAACAGATTCCTAAGACAACGATAGAAGAAGGGGTAACGACCAGGGCATCGGTCCAAATCACCTTTAAAGCATCTTTCTCAGATAAAGAATGAGAAAGCGCATGTCCCTTTTGGCTTTTTCCTTCGAGTGAAATATTCATACTTTGCATCGTGGCTCCTCTCGCATTGTTATTAGATAGAGCAATCTCCGTACCAACGAATTTAGGCACTTTTCGGCGAAAGCAACGGGATAAGCGAGACAGGAGAACCCTTAGGTGGGACATTTTGGCTCTTCGAAAGGGCACGGGACCTCTTTTTGAGGTCCCGTGGCTGACTCCTATTCGAGATCTACCCGCTTATTGATGGCTTGGCCGTTTTTCTGTAACGGCCCCCCCACTTGGGTGGGGGGCTCAATAGCTGCGAAAGTCGAAGAGAACAGGGCACAACTTAGCATCAGAATGGGGATTCGGTGCCACATACGTTTTCTGCTTCTGGAGAAAGTTTAGCTTTGCACTACTAGTCTTGCTGCGTAGGAGGCATGACTCGAAAGACTACATTCACTGACTGGCCATCAAGGCTTCTGACGTGCAACAAATGGGCTCCCGGCTCAACTTCGGGAAGCGTAATCTCCTTATGAAAGGGAAACACTAAAGGGGCACAACTTCGGTCAGCCTGGTTTTTTATACTCATCACAGGCATGACCTCGATCGTCTTTTCGTGGTTGGTAATGATAACTCTGTCGATACTGGCGCAAGTCGTGGTGAATCTACCGTTTAACATCGCAAAGAAGGTGCCGTCACTGTTTTGGTCGACTTGAGCACTGTCGATAGGAGCATAGAGATAATCGTCCGGCGAAGTCGTAGGAGCTCTTTTTACCGGAAGCCGTTGCGTCATTTGCCCGTGATTGGTAATCACCGTAAATTCGCCCTCGGGCAGAACCCCAACTTTAACGACGGTGGTAAAGGGAACTGTCATATCAAAACAGATTCCTGGGAACTCTCGCGCTTGCTGCTCAACAATGATTTGATGATGCTCCAGATCTTTGGTCACTACGGCTGGCGTTATTTTGTAACACGTATCAGCAAGGTACCCATCCAACACCACTAGCGTCTCATCGTTATCATCGAACCCTATCGGAACAAATAGGTTCTGTGAAGCAACATCCACGACCCTTCCCGTAGGAGGAATCGTATCGGCCATGATGCTATGCCCGAAAATGGAACAAATTAATGCGAACACCGTACCGTAAAGAGAAGTCGATTTCATAAAGCCCCCTAATTTTTTTGATGGTGTGAACGAACTGCGCGCCTATGGCAAAAAGTAAGAGCAACGTTCATGCCATTTAATTTACTAGGAAATTTTTACATGGATCTTCGGGGCGGAGTCGATCACTCTGCAACTTTAGAAAATGGAAAGGGGGCAATTCATCTCGCAATGAGATCGATTGCCCCAGATTTTTCTGGCAAAAGGTGCTGAAGTTTTATCCCACGACAAATTATCCTGATGCGCTAAGATGGGAAAAACCAAGAAGAGATCGTCTTGGCTTTCCACCTCAAGGGGTTCTTTTACCTTTTGGCATTTCGTCGTCCAAACGCCATTTAACGTCACGAACACGTCGTCTGTTTCATCATAGATCTCTTGCGCTTCGCATGACCCCGACAATTCGGCTGGCCAATGGCAAGATAATCCCCGAAAAAGAGGGCTAGCCGGGATCCCATTTTGTGGCCGAACGCAACACGCACATGCCGGCTAATTGTTGCGTTCTCGACGGTCCAATCCCATTTTCAGAACTTCATGGGGATTGATCTCCAGAGCATGTGCTACTTTAACTATCGTCGTAGCCCTAGGGTCCACAATTCCATTCTCTATTTTGCTGAGGGTGCCCCGAGCTAAGCCAGCCTCTTCGGTGAGCTTATCCTGTCCTAAGCCTCGTAATTTCCGGAGCTTGGCAATCCAAGTCCCCAGACGCCTTAAAAATTCATTTTTGTTTAGCTTCATAACTTCGTTTGTTTGCAAGAATCGAGCACAAGGGACTTGATCCTGCTTTTAGGCAGGAGTAATAGTTGGCTATTACAGGGTCGCGGGGGGAGAGGCTATAAACCCATAGACGAGCTTGTAGTACGGGAGATAACTCATGGGGACTGAGGGAAATAATACTCAAGGGGAACCTATCGAAATTCTTTCTATCGACGACACTGAATCTGATCAATTTGTTCTCGAACTCATTTTAAGTGCTCGAAAAAAATATCACCTTTCCTTCGTTACCGACGGAATTGAAGCGGTGACCTTTCTCAATCGCCAAGAAATCTATGCGTCCGCCCCGCGCCCCGATCTCATTATTTTAGACCTTAACCTTCCCAAGAAAGATGGTCATGAGGTCCTGGTTGAGATCCGTAAAATGGAATCATTGGCTAAAGTCCCTGTTCTCATGTTTAGCTCTTCCTGCTATCCGCTAGATCGGAAAAAATGTCGTGCTCTTGGCGGGAACGCTTATTTGACCAAGCCCACTTCTTTAGATGATTACGATGAGGTGGTGAAAGTGATCGAGCTACTTTGCAGTAAGAGCGAAAGCCACTTGTGGATTGAATCGACGGCTACTGACGCGGCCAAATCGGATCCTTCAAAGCCACCTAAACCGGAGGCCGAACTATTACAAGAAGTGCAATGATCGGTATTTGCCCCCCTCATGCCGGCGCCCTAGCCGATGTAGCCAATGATTGCGTCCAGGCTGTTCTCAAAGGTCATGAAAAAATGCAAACGCCTTGCTCGAAGAGATTAACCATTAATTCCACATTGCCACTAAAGAAGGGCAATCTCTAAAAGATTGAGCTTCTCTCTTATCTAATTCGACTTGGAAGGGGTCTTTCGTCCGAACGACGATTAGATTTTTTTCTGGATAAATGACTATCCACTGGCCTCCCCAACCTCGCGCCGAAAAGAGGGACTCTCCTGATGGAGCGACTTCGAGCCAAAATAACAATCCATAAGGGAAAAAGGGTTGGCTCCTCGTCACCAAAGTCTGCAGGGTATTCTCGTAAATGAGACGTCTTCCCTTATACACCCCTTTTTGAAGTAGCATGATTCCCACCTTAACGAGATCTGCGGTACTGAGAAACAGACCCCCCGAAGTGATTTCGTGCCCCACTCTGTCTTTTCCCCAACTAGAGTCAGTGATCTCTAGCGGGGTCAGAAGAGAGTCTTTTACAAAGTCGGTGACCGATTGTCGCGCCGCCTGCTCGATCACTGGTTGAAGTAAGGACGTCGCGATGTTGCTATAGAGGTAATGGCTTCCAGGTTGAGTCTCGAGTTTCGTATTTTCCGCGGCCTTAACCGCATCCGGCTGGAGCCAGAACCCCGTCTCTGTGTTGACATCGGGAAGCCCGCTCGTATGGTTCATGATCATTTGTAGCGAGATTTTTGATTTTTCTCCGTCTAATCTCCAGCTGGGAATCCAAGTATACATCGGTTGGTCCAGAGAAGAAATTTTGCCCTGATCTAGCAACACTCCGACAGCTAGAGCACAGATACTTTTTGTAACAGAGGCAACGCTACGAACCTGGTCCCGCCCTCCGTAGAAGTTGGAATAGATCGTCCGTTCGTTTTGAACTATCACAATGCTATTCGATTTGGATTCTTGAGCCCGTTGGATGATCTTTTGGAGAAGCGCATCGTTGTCGGCAAAAGTAACTCGGTTAAAAAACAGGAAGGTTAAAGAAGCAAAGATTCCTATTGCGCGCATAAACGGCCCCATTGCAAGAGATAGATAAATAGTCTGCAGAAGGGCCGCTGTCGACCGTAACCTAACTTCTCTTTAAGCTCCTTTATCTTAAATTTCCTAAGATGCCCGCTTTATCCCAGACGATCTCAAGGAAATGCTCCATCATTTGAGTCGTGTGGGTTAAGATGTTGGTCTTAATAAGCATGGGGGCATCAATGAAGAGTTTACTTATCGGACTGGCCTTAATCATTTTCGTCGTACCGCAACTGGTCACGGCTCGGGCGCCGCAGATAAAAACACAGGCTCCAGCGTACTACCGTTTCATGATCGGCGATATTGAGGTCACTACTCTGCTAGACGGAACCTTTCCTATGAAAGTCGGCGATGTCTTAGCCAACACCACGTCCGCCGAAGTGACACGGCTTCTCGCTCAGGCCTATCAAGGTCCCCAGGTTATTACTTCGGTAAACGGTTTTTTGATCAATACGGGAACTAGGCTCGTTCTCGTCGATACTGGTACTGGTAAATTCATGGGGCCGACAGTGGGACATCTCATAGAAAATCTCAAAGCGTCGGGATATCAGCCGGAGCAGGTAGATGAAATCTATCTTACCCACATGCACAGCGATCATTTGGGGGGTCTTACGACCGACGGTAAAAAGAATTTTCCCAACGCCGTACTTCGCGTAGATCGCCGCGAATCAGAATTTTGGTTGAGCGATAGTGAAGCCGCCAAAGTGACCAACTCCATGATGAAATCGATGTTCACCAATGCCAAAGCAACCTTTGCCCCTTATCAAGCCGATGGCAAATTTAAGCCTTTCGACGGAGACACTGAATTGGTCACTGGAGTTCACGCTCACGCGGCTTATGGCCATACCCCGGGGCACACCGTTTATACCGTTGAATCAAAGAACCAAAAGCTCTGGCTCTTTGGCGATATGATTCACGTAGCGGCCGTTCAATTTCCCGTTCCCGCGGCTACGTTGGTTTTTGACTGGAACAGCAAGCTCGCAGCTTCTGAGCGAATGAAGGATTTTACTCAAGCCGCTAAAGCGAATGACATGATAGCGGCCGCTCACCTAGCTTTTCCGGGAGTGGGACATATTAGGAAAGTAGCTTCTACCTTTTCCTTCACTCCGTTGGCTTATGCTCCTGTGGCCGAAGCCGCTATGAATTAATAGCTAAGACCTTGAAATTCTAGGGCCTAAAGCCCGTTCACTTTGTGGTCGAGAAGGCTGTAGCGTTTGTGTTATGAAAACGCGTGACGTCGCGCACCCTAACGCTATTAGTGGGTCTCTTTGCAGCCCCTTTTCTGCCCGCTAATATCGATTGTGGGAAGGAAACTAAGAGAGCGGCCCAATTCGATCCGATGGTGACCGTTTGGAATTACTCCGGCCATACCTTCTATAACGCCGACTTATTCCTGTTAAGACTCTCCGGCAACCATACTTTCCGTTTGAGCGACGCAGGACGAGGAGACATAAGAGGACATTTCCAACCCTATCCGTTTTGCCATCCCACAAGACGAGGAATTCCCTACTCAATCCTCTCAAACACGAGACGGAATCCGGCAGCGAAGGAGCCACTCTTATCGAACACAACCAATTCTTTCCGTTAGAGGTCATGCAAGAGGCGGGCTACATTGACTCCGAAATGAGAGCGGCACAGTCCATCATCTCTAGGATGGTCAAACCCGAGCAGGTTCTCTTTTTCGAGTTTACTTCGACCCACACAGGCCACGAATTAACTAAGACCTATGGCAATATTCCCGAGAAAAAAGTAAGACGAGATGCCGCGACCGAAGCCGTGGCCGACCATTTCAGCCAGTTTGAAGGAATGGGATACGACGGCCAAGATGAACGCCTTGATGCGAGCTATCAACTAAAAGAAGCCGCCTCTTGCCTGTTCTCCGGTCAACCCAATCATCAAAGGTTGCCATTATTTCTTGAGCCTGGTTTAGACAAACCGATAGACCGAAACGCCTACCCTTATATTTGGGAAATTAGTCGAGCCGCAGAAATAGATGATGGCCTGTTTCTACAGACCGCTCGATTGGGGCTGTACTTTGCCGCTCGCGAACTTGTCTTATTAGGCGGAGACCCGAAAGAGGCTTATGTCTTTATCCGCGCCTTAGATCCGGTCTGGGCGCGGGGCTTTTCCATCGCGCACGGCCTGCGCTTTTATTCGGGCTACAAAGCCCATCCTAACTGGCGCACTTTAGTAGCCCCGCTTTCCGGCCTCCTCGATAGACTTGATGTAAAAAGAGTGAGTTACCGATTATCGAGTCTTATGACAGCGATGCCAGGACTCTCGACGTGGGACGCTCTAAAGATCGCCTTTTATACCAGACAAAATCGCACGGAATATCCTTCCCGTGGAGGAGTGACTGTTCAAATTCGCGATTTCTCTAACCTTCCCGACTACCTCGTACAACGAAAACTGGGGCACGAACTAGCGGTTGCCGCAATGGCGGAAAGCCGGCCGATAGTTGAATACCGAGATTTCCTAGCTCGCTCGGCCGAGAAGCATCTCTACCCTTACCCGGCTCATATCGACGGAATTCGGCTTCCCAATGGAGACATTCAGGAGTTGGAAGCGTTTCTTCTGGAAAACAATGCTATCGAAATCAGTGCCGAGGGACAACCGGGTGATCTTCTACTTTCCGTCGCTTACTGGCGGGCAGTCGAGCGACTTGCTGAATTGGGCGAACCCGACCCCGAAGCCACGCTCAAAGCGCTAGGGGTTCGCTTTGTCGTCTATAATGCGGCATCGTCGGTGCCCGCTGTCGCCCGGTGGCGTCTTCATTCTCCTCACCTCCAAGCCAGAGAAGCGATAGCTTTTACGAGCTGGACAACGACACTTCGCGAGGAGATTTTAGCCAATGCTCAAGCTTACGCCGTGGAGGACGTCACCCCATTGGCTCGCTCTCTGCGTTCCGAAACCGACCATTTCGTTCGGGGAGCCGCACACCGTCGGTACTATTTTTCCCATCCTGAATTAATGCAGCCTTAGCGCCAGTCAGGGCAATCGATGGACGAATGCCTATCAAAGAATTAGTGTGCTCCTCAATATGAAGAAGCTTATTATTTTCGATCTAGACGGTACCTTGGCAGCCAGTAAGTCAGCCCTAGACGCTGAAATGGCCTCTCTGCTTAACCGACTCCTCAAAGTTAGTCGGGTAGCGGTCATCTCCGGCGGCCGTTGGGAGCAATTTCAAGAGCAAGTGGTTACGAAGCTTGCTCGCGACAACCGATTGAAAAATCTTTCACTCCTTCCGACCTGTGGGACTCAGTTTTACGAGTATGAAAACGGCTGGAACCGACTCTATTTTGACAGCTTCACTGCCGATCAAAAAACTAAGATCGTAGACTCACTAAATAGCGTCGTCGAGCAAAGTGGTCTTAAGCCAAACAAAGTCTGGGGAGAGGTCATCGAAGATCGCGGCAGCCAGATTACGTTTTCGGCTCTCGGTCAACAGGCTCCGTTGGAAGAGAAAACAAAGTGGGACCCCGATTTTTCGAAGCGCAAGCAAATGAAAACTATTCTCGACAAAATCATTCCCGAATATTCGGTTCGTTTGGGAGGTGCTACTTCCATTGACGTCACAAAGACGGGTATCGATAAAGGCTATGGGATTAGAAAACTGCGGGAAATTCTTGAAATAGGTATAGAAGAAATGATTTTTATCGGAGATGCTCTGTTTCCTGATGGCAACGATTACCCGGCGAAAGAGGCCGGAGTGGATTCTATCTCCGTCCGAAGTCCGGAAGAGACTAAAATAGCCATCGAATCCATCATCGCCTGCTTGCAATGAATCGGGCCAAAGTAACTTTGAGGACATTCCCATGAAGACGACCCTAGTCGCTTCGTTAATCCTTGTGCTTGCTCGGTGTGTTTCCGCTCCCGACAAACCTGTAGTCTCCTCGATGGAAGATCAAAGATTTCTGGTTAAGTTCGTTCATGCGAACTGCGGTTATGAGTGGAAGGATCATGAAAAGCAAACTGCGGCAAAGAAGGAAGCTTGCGAACGCAAATGGCGGATTGCGCTTGGAGAACGTCTTCACCAAAAATATCCGCTAGCGGATATTGGTCTCATCTCTCAGCGATGCAAAGAGTGGGGAGAACGATGCACCCTAGAAGACCTAGAAAGATTCGCGCAGGAACTTCAAGGGAGTGCCGAAAAAGGAAAAAAATAGGACGCTGCGGTTTATTGGGTAGCGATGTTAGCGTTTCGTATTTCCCTCGGTTCACTCTTTCGCGTGTGGTTCATCCAAATCCTTCCAGTAACGCGGAGGGGGGCAGACTTCATCGGCTTGGGTTCTAATCTTTCCATCTTTGGTGGCATAGAATAGCTTTGTGCTTTTCTCGTCGAAACGCCCCCACATTATCTCTCGGATATTCGGGTCAACCACCGCAAGATATCCCCCGACATTGAAAACTTGAACCATATGGTAGTTATCGTGAACGAGTGTGATCCCAATGTTAATTCCCGGATGTTTCTTGGCAAAGTCCAAAAGATCCTGCTGCGAACGGAATTGGCTGGAGGTAATTCTTCGACTACCGCGCTGCGGATTTCGAGCAATCCACCGCAGAGTCTGCGACTCGTATTGATCGTTAAGAGAATTATGAAGTTCCACGATCTGGGCGCGAGTTAGCTGTCGGGGACTTTGTTTTCGAACGTCGGCGTCTAGAAGTTCCCTGCGGTAGCAGGCTACCCCTAGGCAATGGCCGCTGTCTTCGCTCAAACTTCCCTCTGAATGGACTTCCACCTGTTTGGATTCTAGATACGATTGCGGGGTTGTAGGGTGATCAGAGCCTTTTTTTGGCGTTGCCAATCCCGCTAGAAATGAAGCCCGTGAAAGGGTGGACGAACCTTTAATCTCTTCGCTAGAGGATAGACGGAGGAGCCTTGGATCATCTGACACTCCGTAAACCGCTTGAAAGGTTTCGGGACTGACGGGAGCCCCCCAGTTTCCGGGAGCCGTTTCTAACATATGATTGATGTATTTCAGCTGCTCAGTGCTGCTTAGCGTTTCCCAGCGAATTCCTAAATCGTCGGGCTCTCCCCAACGACTCTTTTCGGAGCTGGTATCCCCCAAAGTGGGAAAAGCTACTACGGTTAACAATAATAAGAATGCCACACGGATCACACGTCCACTCCACTAAGTACGTTCAACCCAACGCAATATTTTAGCTGTGAACGAAGAGAATACGGAAAGGAATAGGCAGATGGCCCCTTCTCCAGCTTCATGTTAGAAAGGGGCTATGCGCTGGTTAGTTTTTATCCTCTGTTTAGAAATTTTGCTGTTCGTAGGTTGCACCCATTCGAAAGTAACGGCATCGGACGTTACCGAAGACTGCAAGGTGAACGAATCTATCCAAAATGCGAGATCCGCGGAGCTTCTCCAAATCGTTAAAGAAGACCAGGCGGACCGATCCGGTCCGGTCGAGGCAATCGACTGGAAAGTAATAAATCCTCGAGACATCGGTCGCAGAATAAGAGTCGCCGCCATCTTTGCTCAAGGTTGCTTTAAGAAAGCTTCCGATTACGCATCCGCAGCCCTTGTTTTCCAACACGGAAATAGCCCCGACCATTTTTATCAAACGTTTATTTGGGCAAATGAGGCAGTTAAACTCGGAGACGAGTCTCAACGCTGGCTAATGGCGGCAGGAATTGATCGCTATCTAGTCAGAATAGGACACAAGCAACTCTTTGGGACCCAATTTACTAGACCCGCTGGCGGAAAATGGTGCTTGCAACCCGTAGAGCCTAGTTTTCCGAAATCGCTGAGACTTGAGTACGTCAAAACGACCCTGAAAGAAGAGATCTCTCACGTTCTTACCGCCATTGAACCTAATCAATCTCCTCAAGAGACGAAGGTTTGCGAGCCCGCGCTAAAGGCCTCTCCCGAAGGGACAGTTCCTGGTTTTTGGTAGTGGTTGAACAAGGGGCTCGTCATCCTAATGAGATGCCGAGCCCCGGTCTGATTAGGTTTACTTACAGAAAATACATTCCGCTACTTCTTGCTACAATCCAGAACGCGACGCTAAAGACGAGAGTCTTCAACGCGAAGGCTCTGAAATGCCCCCAGGTGGAAGGCTCACTGTAAAGCGTCGTCCCGTGACCCGATTTTTGCTCCACATAGCGACCTCCAATCATCATGACGATCGCTAACAGGTAGACGCCTTCCCAAAGCGTGAGCCAGTGGGGTGATTTAGCCGCTTGGACCGCTGCCGCCAAGAGCACGCAGGGGCCGATCATAGCCCACGCCAATCGCGCGAACAATACGGAGTGGCCATGCTTAGATTCGTTTTCTGATACGTTTTTTTCAATAGACATACCAATTCCTCAAAAGAGAGAGAACACGTGACGCCGCGATCTCTAACTTGATTTAAATTAATTTCGGATTTCAAAGAGAGAAGAAGAGGGGCTCAACAACGAAGCGGCCAAGAAACCTGGCGCAAGGAGGCCTTTAGGTTCTGACCATAATGCTGCACTTGAACAGCATCTCTTTCTTGGTTTGGCCCATCGAAAGCATCGAACCGGGCTAGGACCAGCACATGTCCCTGACGTAATTCGGCAGAAGACCCTGCCAGAGCCAACAATCGTGTTTCCCTAATTTGCTCGAGCTTAGAAGAACAGTGATGGCCGCTTTCGCCATTCGCGCAGGAATAGGACAAAGGCTGGCTAAACAGGAGACTCGCCAATAACGTCAAAAAGACGATAAATCCGCGTCGTTTTGTAGATTGTCCTCTTTTACGCATCCGAAACAACATACTAAACAATGAAAATTCCCACAATTCGAGATTTCTATGTCCTTGCGATCATAGGAATTTTATTTCCCGTATCAACCTTTCATAAAACACATCCTTCGCCCCTCGCTCTATCCACGGGTAGTGTCCGCATTCCGGAATGACAAAAAAGGTAGTCTGACGAAGGGTCGATTCTAGAAACGATCGAATGGCTTCTATCGGATGGGGATCGTAGTCCCCGTGAATCACGGTCACTGGACAAGTAATCGATGAGAGTTCCCTTTTCAAACGGCCTGGCTCATCACGAAGTACTTTAAAATCCGCATACACATTTTGATTTACCTGTTGCTGAACTTCCAAGGTTTCTAAATCCCGAGTGAGGGGCGCAAAGACATCCGCCGTAAAGAATAGATCTGCCATCTCACTAAGCAGTGCCGATTGATCTTGCGTTGGATTTTTTTCGAACTGTGCCCGAATTTCGCTAACGCGACGACGCCCCGCTTCGCCGATACGATCCGCCCTTCGCTTTTTGGTTTCCTCCGAGCCAGCCAAGTCAAACGTGCCACTTCCGATGAGAATGAGCTTTCCCACGCGAACTTTTTGTCTTGCTGCTACAAAAAGAGCGAGATTGGCTCCCCACGACGATCCGATGAGACAAAAGGGGGCAGTCCCCTTCTCCAGCAACTGCGCTTCTAACTCTGTGACCTGGTCGGAAAGCCTAAGCTTACTTTGCAAAGGCTCCATGACCCCGACGAAGGTTGAAAGAGCTCTGGCAACGGGGGCCATGTAGCCCGGTGCGCCGGGTCCTCCGTGAATCACCGCCACGTGGTAAGGAGTTTTTCCGTAAGTACGAATCACCGAAACTCCCCTGCTTTGCAAAGTGTCTTATCTAGCCCCATAATAGTTTCTTACCATTTGTTTTTGGAGGAGTATCAGTGAAAGTCACTTTGGTTTTTCTATCCCTGATCGCTCTTATTAGCACAGGGGCAAAGGCATCCTGCGAACCGTCCCTAGGCTATCTAAGACAGAATGCAGTCAAGGTTACCGATCTTAAAAACCTTCCGGACGATATTGCTGGGAGTTTAGCTCACTATAAAGCGATTACGGTAGGAGAGATGCACGGAACGAATGAGACTCCGGCATTTGTTTATGGCATGGTTCGCTTACTGCAGAAACAAAAGCGTTCTTTTTTTGTAGCGCTAGAGATCCCCGGCTCCGAGCAAAAGACCATCGATCAATTTCTAGCTACTGGCGACCTAGCGCTTCTGAAAGCTTCTCCGTTTTTTACTAGATCGTCTCAGGACGGCAGATCCAGCAAAGCGATGGCTAATCTGCTCACTGCTCTTCAACGGCTTCACGACATTAAAGTGTATTGCTTTGATCCGATGGATTCGACCACAAGCCAGGATCGGGATACTAAAATGGCTCGAAATATTATTTCAGAGTATAAGAAAGAGGAAAAAGAGGTTGTCCTGATCCTAGCAGGTAACATTCACGCCGCTATCACTAAGGGATCCCCTTTTGACGCTAGCTATCTTCCCATGGGTTTTGAGCTCCAACAAGCTAGCACATCTGCTTTTGCTCAGTCAGATATTTTGGCAATTAAAAGTCGGTATGGAAAAGGAAGCGCTTGGATTTGCACCGGGAAGCCTTCGCAATGCAAAGTGACTCCACTATCCACAGTAGCAAACCATTACTCGGAGGCTCTTGCCGGAGAAGACTACTTTGTAGATGAGAAAGCTCTCTATGAAGGCTACAACGCTTCCCTGTTTACTCGCACCTTGACCGCCTCCGAACCTCTCGTAGCCAAATAGGAAATTCGCTTTTCTATCGAAAAGTTATCATGTGCAAACTATTGAATCAAAAAGTGAATTGGGATCATTTCTGTTGTGATAAATATCCAAGGAATCCCGCACCACCCTTCGGTTGTGCTATAAGTTGCGCCTCTGAAAACAGGGCCCGAGGTTCTCAAATTGTTCGTGAAAAAAGTAAAATGCGCGCGACTTGCCTTCTTGCTACTGGCGCTCGTTCCCTGCATTGCTATCGCCGGTGACAGACCCGGCTGTTTATCCGCAATTTTAGAATCGGTCGGAATGTACGACCTATTTTTCCCGGTGCGGGGCAAAATTCTCCCGGTACTGGAATGGCCACTTACCCGACTCGTTTCGGACGCGCCTTACGTTTGGGTGGATAATCCTCTGGCAGCAAAATCGGGGGCAAAACACTATATAAGAGGGGTGAGTGGGGGATGGGCGGCTAGCCGCGTTCAGGGGACAGTACAAGCTCTGAAACTCTTTATGGGCAGAGAAGATGCTTACGAAAGATATGCGTCCCCTCTAGAAGCAAACGACCTCGCGGATCCCAGAGGCGACAATATATTTGCCCGTCCCCTCATCATCCACGGACAAGTAGAAAACTTTTCTACTTTCGCCTGGGATAGCAACACGCACGCCAATGGCCCATTCGTTTTGATACCTCCCGGCCCTACCCTTTACTGGGTAGATCAATTTGGAATTTTCCCTCCGGAATCATTTGGATCTCCGCCAGGACCTGGTGGACGATTACTCCTAGACGTAAAGGAATGGGCGCAGAGCTATCTTTACTTCTGTCGTACTCTAAAAAGCTTTGGAATTTTTCCGACCCCTAACAGTCGAGGGGAACATTTTTTGGCGGAACTAAAGAGCGCGCTCACCCCAAGCTCAGGCCAAGACGTGAGAGAAGTGATTGCCCATTATGAAATAGGAAGATACCCCACCTATCGCCCTTGAGTGCATTCTGCCGCGGCTTCCGCGAAAATGCTTTGGCTGGCAACATCCATGTGATCAAAGAGATAGCCTCGAGACTCGCACACCTTTAACGCATGCGGATCCTCTGCTGCAAGGGCTGCTTTTAGATCAAGGGTTCCAAACGGAACGGCATTATTTGAACACTCGTATCCCCGACTCGTAGTGGTAGTTACGATCATAGCGGGCTCGCCGTTACACCCTACTTTAATGAACGGATCGTCGGCGTTAAGATCCCATTCCCTGTGATTTCTGACGGTCATCCCGTTGCCCAGCTCGGTAATCTCCTGAAAAAAACCCCTGGAATCCGACTCATAGTTAAAAGAAGGGGCCATCACGATCGGAGTAGGTAGATTGGGCTGATGGCAGTTAGCGCAGTGGTTGTGATTGGCAAAACTTCTGGACTCGGCACTTTCTCCACCGGGATAATACAGATGCACAAGGGCTTTACCCGCTTCAACATCGACCGCACCGGTAGACCGCTTCCATTCGTAGCCTTCTAAAAAATGGGGATCGTGTTCCGGAGCGGTTTCGTAAACGTGAAAATAGGAGCCTCCTGATTCATCGATTCTGGCCCCCCGAACATCCCCCACCCCTTCCGAACTGCCTTGATCAAACTCAACTCGATCAGCGATGGTGCCCGGCGGATAGATCAGGGTATAGCGATAGCGAGAAGAATCAAATATCTTCTTCACTGAAACCTTTCCCGTTTCGGGGAGCTTAAGCCAAACTTGAATCGTATCTGTTAACGTTCTATCGGTGGGAATTCTTAACGGCGGAACCATTTCATGAAATCCCGAGTCCGCCCAATAACGGATCTGATTGGGAATTCGAAGAAGAGGTCCCACGGGAGAATCGGCATTACCCGTTTGTCCCACAACCAGAAGCAGTAAAGCGGGCAGTAGTAAATTGCGCATGTCTAGAAAGCGTCCGTAAAACTTATGGAACTGCGATTGGATGTCATTCCTTTGGAATATTCGGTAACCCGCTTCTCGAAAAAGTTGGTTAGAGGTTGAACGTCTTGCAGCACCATGAAAGGAAATGGATTCTTGGTGAAATACTTCTTTTTGAATCCAAGTTGAGTCAGCCGCTGATCGGCGACATATTTAAGATAGTCGTGCATTTGAGCTGGAGATAAGCCGGTAACCCCCTGAGACAAGCTGTCCCGGCAAAACTCCATTTCCACTTCGACCGCTTCCTCTATCATTAGGTTTGTCCTGGCTTCCAATCGCTCATCGAAGATCTGAGGATACTCGGTACGAATCGAAGCAAGTGCCATCATGGCAGCATCGATATGCATACTTTCATCTCGAAATATCCAATTGGTTGCGGTAGCAAGTCCCGGGAGTAGTCCGCGATTTCTAAGAAAATAGACGTATGCGAAGGAGCCAAAAAAGAAAAGACCTTCGATACAGGCTGCAAAACAGATTAGATTTTCGACAAACTGGCCGCGCTTGTCATCGCTATCAAGCGCATCGATTTTGTCGATCGAATCCATATATTTGAAACAGAAATCGGCTTTCCGCTTAATGGAAGGAATGGTCTGATAAGCGGAAAAGGCTTCTCGCCTTTCTTCGGCATCGGGAATGTAATTATCCACCAGTAAGAGATAAGTCTCGACATGAAGCATCTCATCGAACAGCTGTTTTCCGAGAAACATTCTAAATTCTGGAGAATTAATGTGCTTATAAAAATTAAGCACAAGGTTGTGCGCCACTAAATTATCCGCCGTAGCAAAGAAAGCCACTAATCGGCGAATGAGATGTCCCTCTTGAGGGGTTATCTTATCCCGGAGATGCTCAAAATCGACCGAGAAGTCTATCTCCTCCGTCGTCCAAATGTTCTTCAACGAATCTTTGTACAACTGGAAAAATTGCGGATATTTCATCGGACGCAAAGTAAGATCGAGTTCTGGATTGAGTAACATGATGAAGTATTTCTCCTAAAATGATTGCTAATGATTGGCTGAATTTACTGGCACGACTCACATGTCTCCGGATTTTCCAGAGAACAGCTTACCGCCGCTGTTTCGCTCACCGCACTGGCCGGAGCGGCATCCATTACCGTGGTTTTCTTAATGCCCGTGCGCGCTCGAGAACGCAGATAGTACGTCGTCTTTACCCCTTGCTTCCAGGCGTACATATACATGGAGGATAGTTTTCCAGTATTTGGATTTTCCATGAACAGGTTGAGCGATTGAGACTGGCAGATAAATTTAGAACGCAAAACGGCCATGTCGATAAGATCCTTTTGAGACATTTCCCAAGCAGTCTTATAAAGTTCCCTGACCTCAACGGGAATTTCGGTGATCTCTTGGATAGAGCCATCAGCCGCAATAATCTTCGAACGCATTTCAGCATTCCAAAGGCCGCACCGCTTTAAATCTTCGATTAAATAGCGGTTCACTTGGAGAAACTCACCACTAAGCGTTTCTCGCTTAAATACATTTGCCACCTGGG
Organism: uncultured delta proteobacterium; assembly: GCA_963778115.1. Lineage (GTDB taxonomy): Bacteria > Bdellovibrionota > FAC87 > UBA2466 > UBA2466 > JBBQIT01. The sequence goes on along the minus strand of CAVZSV010000004.1, from coordinate 2,679,091 downwards.
GCTCAATACTCTCAAAGCTCCCCATAATAGAAGCAATAGTCGCCGTCGGAGCGATAGCAATAAGAAGGCTATTACGAATCCCCTTTTGTTTTACCTCGTCAGCCAGACGGTCCCAATCAAAATGAGTTTCCGGATGCAAAGACTGCGTTTCTTTTGCGAGCTGAACCTGCAACCCTCCCGAAGCGTATCGCGAGTCTTTGAAATTGGGAAACGAGCCGTGCGTTTGTGCCAGTTCAATACTGGTCTTTACCGCCTGATAGTAAATGGTTTCAGAGATCTTGGAAGAAAGTATCTTCGCCTCAGGACTGGTGAAGGGCATCCTCAACTTAAAAAATACGTCTTGCAAGCCCATGATACCCAAACCCACCGGACGCCATTGGCGATTCGAAGCTTCGGCCTCTTTGGTAGGGTAGAAGTTCAGATCGACGACGCGATCCAAGAACTTAACGGCGCTCGCCGTGACCTTCATCAAGCGATCGAAATCGATTCCCTTATCAGGGATCACAAAAGAGGAAAGGTTAATACTCCCTAGATTGCAGACCGCAGTCTGATCGCCAGAGGTCACTTCGAGAATCTCAGTGCACAGGTTTGAGCTGTGGATTACATTTCCAGGCTGGCCAGTTTGTGCCGATCGCAGATTGGCTTTGTCTTTAAAACAGATCCAACCGTTTCCCGTCTCCGCTAGGGTTTGTAACATTCGCGCGTATAACGCTCTGGCTGGGATCTGTTTATGCGCTTTGCCCTCTCGTTCGTAGTTTTCGTAGTGTTTTTCAAATTCCTCTCCAAAGGTTTCTAAAAGTTCAGGCGTGTCTTTGGGGGAAAATAGCGACCAATGGGAGTCAGCCTCTACTCGTTTCATGAATAGATCAGGGATCCAAAGTGCCAAATTCAGGTGATGGGTGCGTCTTTCATCAGCGCCGGTATTGTTTCGAAGCTCCAAAAACTGTTCGATGTCCGCATGCCAGGGTTCGAGATAGATGGCGGCCGCCCCTTTTCGCTTTCCGCCCTGATTTACCGCATGGACCGAGGAATCAAATACCTTAAGAAAAGGAATAATGCCGTTACTCAATCCATTGGTGCCCTTGATAAGAGAGCCCGAAGAACGAACGGGAGTCCAGTCGATGCCGATTCCTCCCGAAAACTTAGAAAGTTTTGCACAGTCGGCGATGGATTTATAGATTCCGTCTAAGCTGTCCTGGGCGACAGTGAGCAAGTAACAGGAGCTCATTTGAGGATGTTGGGTACCTGAGTTAAACAGCGTGGGAGTGGCTGGAGTGTAATAAAACTCGCTTACGATCTCATATAGCTCCAAAGTTTCAGCGATATTTTTCGACAAGCCGAGTGCCACTCGCATGAAAAGCCATTGCGGTCGCTCTATCAACTTTCTAGTCTGGGGATGACGCAGTAAATAACGGTCCGCGATCGTTTTCAATCCAAAGTAATCAAAAAGATCATCACGCTCGTGTCGAATGGCGTATTCCATGGCCGTATAGTCTTGTGAGGCCAGCTCCAGCACGTTTGAGCTGAGTAGTCCAAGTTCGGCGGCATTTTGGATATAGTCCCGAAAAACCACATCTCGCCCAACTTCCTTTCGGATGCTTTCCGAAAGCATCCTCGCTGCCACCTTAGAGTAATTCGGTTCGTCTCCCATCAACATCACAGCGGTGGAGATCGACAGGTCATCCAATTCTTCGGTGCGGCTTCCATCATGTAAGCCACTGATGGTTCGTTTGGCGACCTCGATTGCCTCGACATTCGGCAATCCTCGACACGCCTTGTTAACCGCATGGAGAATTTTTTCTATTTTAACGGGTTCTTTAGTTCCGTCTCTTTTAATGACCTGCATGACTCTCGTTCCCCCGAAACATTACCCACATTTTAAAATTCCCCTTCGGAGAATTGGGAAATGGCGAACGTCGATTAAATTGACGTCGTCGCTCCCAAAACCGCGAAGAGCAGGACAACCACTGGCTTGCCGTGAAGTGATGCGATCGGACTTACGGAACTCAAAGAGAGTCCGCTCACCGTTGCGGGTCAGCGCCGGACTTTCACCGGACTTCAGCCGTCACTTCAGCATTACTCGCTAGGTTTTTTAAAGTACGGGTTACTACTTCAACTGTCAATTTGATCAACTAACGCTAGGCGCAGATTTTCGATTTGGTGTCTATTTTCCTACCGACTTACTGGAGCACGCTTTAAATGAATCTAATAAACTAGCCTCACTGACTATCTTTCCATTCATGAAGCGATCCCTTACAACCCCTTCCGCATCGACAATGTAGGTAAGCGGAAGCGAGCCGATCGCACCAAAGCCATTCTTTTTTGCTTCGTAGGACACCGCCATCGGGATATTGAAGGTTTTGGTCAATTTTACGACCTCGCCCCTTTCTCGTTTCTGATCGAGGAACAGGGCTATCGTTTCCACTCCTTGTGAGTGGTAGTCCGAGTAGAACTTATTGAGTACTTTCATTTCGTCTAAGCAACTTTCGCACCACGTAGCCCCGAAATGAACTACGGTCACCTTCCCCTTTTGCTTTTCGAGGCTGAACTCCTCCCCGGTTAAAGTCGTCACGATCAGTGAAGGTGCCGGGTCACCGGTATTTAGATAGGCGGACGCGGGGGAGCTCACCAGAATAGTTAGTACCCCGAATAAGAGAAAGATCTTGCGATAGTCAGTCATTCGAATGAATTTAACCTCACGTTAAAAGCTATATCTCGTTGCCACTTTGAAAAGCGCCGGGGCTGACAATTGATATCCATTGAAGAACTCATAAAACGGAAGCTGGACTTCCGCGTAAATTCGAAAGTCACCTAAACCCGTTTCTACTCCGGGAGCGATGAGCAGTCTTTTGTATCCCGAATCGGCGGGATCAGCTTGACTCCCACTATCGGAGGAGCGCGCGACGGCGAGTAATTGGAGGATCGGTACTATCCTATTTCCATTCTCGAAAGTGAGGCCCTTGAAGTAAGCTCCGAACGAAGCGTCAATTTCATTTCCGGGGAGGTAGCCCGGTTTGGTGAAGATAGGTTGATCCAGATTGAGCTGGGCAAACCAAGCCCAGGTGCCTTCGTCATTAAACTTTCCCTGATGGTAGAAACCCAGTAATAGATCGGTACTGCCGGTTCCAATCTCGGTGTCGGCATCAAAATTGGGATAGCTCGAATCTCCAGTCGGGAGTTTGACCCCATAGATAAATCCCGTAGTCATATCCTCCGAGAAGCCCGTATAGGTTCCCTTCAGCCGAATGTCTCCCAGCGCTGAGTGATTGTAGGTCTGGACGTTCCCTGACGTATCGGTAGTAGTAAACGTCCGCGACCAATAAGGGATGGAGGCCTGGATTCCCCAGGTTCGGTTAAATTGGTACTGTCCGCTTACAGTAAGAAAGCTGGTTTTAATTTCTTTGTCGGGATTAAAAGACGGATCGGCCGTGGAAGAGAGGTTTCGATTCTGGTTCTGATCCATGAAATCGTATTCAAGCGAGACGGTGGTGCCGCCTGAGGTGGGAAACATAGCGCCCGTTCCCACATCGAAAAGACCGCACCCGCAAGCACAGCCCCAACTGATTTGGGGAAGAAAAGCGCCTAAGAGAAGAAGGGCCGCGTATCGGCCCATGACGCGTTTTTTCCTATTTCTTAACAACCCGGCCGCCAGCGCAGCGAATGAACCCATCGACCCATTTCCCCCAAGAAAAACTCAGCTGTACGCTACTCTACTAAGGGGAATCAAAAAACGCATCGAATTATTGTCGCCTTTAGCTGCCGGTGAAAACGAAGCCCCCCAGTCTGCCCAGTCTGCCCAATCTGATTGAACTTCTTATTGCTAATTGTAATTCTCCTGTCATCGTCCTGTCATGATGGGGCGTTAAGCTTGCACTTTAAAGCGCTTCAGATGAGTTTTTGGCTTCAAAGGAAGGCTAAGATGGTCAAACTTCTGTTCTTGGTCGGTTTGTTATTTACGGGATGTACACGCACCACCGAAAAGGCGACGAATCCTGATCTCATGCCGCGGCTAGAGGCTCTAGAAGCGAAGGTCTCTCATATAGGGCCGCCTTTGGTTGTTATTATGACAACCATTCAGCAGCTTCACGCCAAGCTTTGGTTTTCAGGGGAGGCGCAGAACTGGAGACTCGCTCAATACGAAATCGATAATATCAAAGGAGCGCTCGAAACCATGAATCGATATAGCTCTCGCTATGCGCAGGTAAAAGCCCCGCTAGAAGAGCTGAATGCTAAAATAATGAAACCCGCCATCGATAAGATGAGTGAAGCTATTCAAAAGAAGGATCACGGTCTTTATGAAAGGGCTTACGCGGGAATGACGGTTTCATGCAACCAATGCCATCAGGCCACCGGCTATGATTTCATCGTGATGCAGACGCCCTTACTCAGAGGGTTTACCAATCAGCAGTTCCGATTGAACGGAAAAACACCCTAAACCGATTCGCACTGGATTGCTTTATAGGCTTGAGGATAGACGTTTCCTTTCTTATCGATCCGCCATACGGAGCGACAAATTCTTGTCTTGGGATTTAGCGTATCAACCCCGTACCCACCGTAGGACTCGGGATAGTACTTAGATGATTTTTCATAAATGTATTGCTCATCCCCGTTGGGCAGAGACACCACTTTCGTGGGCGGACCTAAATGTTCCACCAATGCAGCAGCCTGGGTTTCCTTTAGCTGGGTGCCGACTCTCCCTTGTACTATTGGCAATGCCGAACAAACCGTCGTTCCCAGTAGCAACAAAGAAACGGAAAAATACAACGTTCTCATAGTTACCTCCGGTCTTTACTCGTAGGACCGTTTCCATCTTTACATTGCCAGGGCAAGATTACAGGAAAGTGAATTTAACATTACATTCGCCGATGAGGCAGGGATGTGATCGCCCGGCGCAACAACCTAAGGCATACTAAAGTCAGGAGGCATTGTGAAAAAAATTGGCCTTGTGCTCACCGGGGGAGGGGCCCGTGCGGCTTACCAAGCAGGAGTCCTTAAGGGGATTTCGGAGATCTTGCATAGCGCTGCCCCATCCATTGCTGAACACCCTTTCCAGATCATCTCTGGTCTTTCGGCAGGAGCGATAAACGGAGCTATGATCGCCTCTGGCGTTCATGAATTTACTTCCACGGTAGAAAAGCTATGCACCCTATGGAACCAGCTTAAAGCTTCCCGAATTTTGGACACCCGCGTTGGCGCTATTGGTCGGTTGAGCTCGGGATGGCTACGAGATCTAAGCTTTGGGGGGATGCTAGGTAACGTGCAATCCACCCACTTACTCAACGTTGACCCTTTAGAAGAGTTTCTAAAGGAGCAGCTCTCCTTCGAACGAATTTACGATAATATTCGCACCGGCTATTTGGATGGGTTTGGTGTGTCAGCAACCAGTTATGCTACGGGAACTGCTATCACATTCTTCGATGGAAATCCGTCGATACCCACTTGGACGCGAAGCAATCGATTAGGAGTTCGTGAAAAAATTGCTTTAGAACACGTCCTAGCCTCTGCTGCGATTCCGATCCTCTTTCCTCCTGTTAAGATAGGTACCACGTACTACGGTGATGGGAGTATCCGGATGGCTTCCCCTTTGAGTCCTGCCATTCACATGGGAGCGGATAAAATTTTTGCGATTGGAATCCGTTATTACCGTAACCACCAACTAGTAGAAGAATTAAATGCCCAAGCAAACATGAAATCGATCACGATGGCTGATATAGCCGGTGTGGTATTGAACGGGACTTTTTTTGAAATGCTGGAATCCGACATGGAACGCATGAATCGGATAAATCAAACGATACAGATGATGCCCGCCGAATTAAGGCAAAACCATCCCAACGGGTTAAGAGAAGTTCCCCTTATGGTGATTCGACCCAGCGAGGACTTGGGGGCCCTAGCTTCAGGACAATTCGACCACCTCCCTAGGCTTCTAAGATTCATGCTGTCCGGATTAGGTGCCTCAAAGGAAAAAGGATGGGACTTACTGAGCTATCTCGCCTTCGATAGCGCCTACACAGGAAAACTGATGGAATTAGGCAAGCGTGATGCCCGTGCGATGAAGCCTAAGATCCTAGAGTTCTTTCTGGGGGACTGAGCTGAAGAACCGCATCCCACGGGAACATGTCACGCCACGTCACCCAAGAAATCAATTAACTGTTCAGCGGAAAATCGCGTTATAAAAGTGAACATCTACGTAACATTTATGTTATTTACGATAATACCCGCCCTTCCGTACCATAGAAGGAATGTTCAGGGAGGAAGAGGGAGGAAGAGGAACGAAATGGAACTGCTTACTATAGTCCCCGAAAGACGATCGATCGTATCCCCCCTGGCTTGGGCGCAGGCTTCCCAGCATGATGCCATTAAATCTTTAAAACGAGGAAATAAACGATTTGTAGAAGGAAAACCCACCTCCCCCAACCGAGATTTGAAACGAATTAGGGAGGTCGCCAATGGACAAAATCCTTTTGCCGTTGTCGTAGGGTGCTCGGATTCCCGAGTGGCCAATGAAATTGTGTTCGATCAGGGCCTAGGCGACCTTTTCGTGGTGAGAACCGCGGGCCAAGTCGGTACCCAAGCTTCCTGGGGCAGTATCGAATTTGCCGTTAAGATTTTGGGAGCCACTTTGGTAGTAGTTCTGGGCCATACGAAATGCGGGGCAGTTGCCGCAGCGGCAAGCGAAGAGATCCCGGAAGGGCATATGAAATTCCTCGTGGATTCGATTAAACCAGCGGTAAAAGCCGCTCGAAAAATGCCCGGCGATATTCTGGATAACGCCGTAAAAGAGAATATTTTTCTGCAAGTCGAAATTCTGAAAAACCTGGATCCGATTTTGGCCCCTAGGGTGAAAGACGGTACGCTTAAAGTGGTGGGAGCGATCTATCATGTCGAAACCGGCGAGGTGGAGTTTTTGGAATAGGCGAAAGCTCACCTCCCCAAGAGACGTTTTCCGACACAAAATGTCCGCCGCGGGCACTCGGCCAGAGAGCAATCTTTGTCACCCTTTTGCTAAGCATCTGTAGGTCTGAGCCTGTCTAAGGCTGGTCCAGATCTTGCTCATCTTCCCGCGAGGTGTCGTTATGTCCAGTCGTCCGGCCGTCTCCAAATCGTTAATCCTAAAGGAGGCAAGACAGGCTCGCCGCCTACCTCGCCGTCGCAAAACGCTTGCGTTAAGCCCAGCAAATGCTCCGGTGCAGAAACTCGTCAATATTATTTGCGAAAATAGCTACATCCGTCCCCACTGTCACCGGCCCAGGAAGGGCAAGGATGGATTTGAGCTTTTCACCCTTTTGCATGGAGAGGTCGGCATCTTAACCTTCAATACGGCCGGGAAGATTATCGCTAAAACCTTGCTTTCTTCCCAAGGAGCTGTGAGCTTTGAAGTCGCGGAGAATCAATTCCATACGGTTCTCGCCCTGTCTCCCGTTGCGGCCATCCTTGAAATTAAACAGGGGCCGTACTATCCCCAGTCCGCCAAAGAGTTCCATCAGGCGTTCCCCGAAGAATTTAGTTCCCAAGTCGATCGATTAGTTCGGCATTGGCGATCCTCTCTGAAGTAAATTTAGAGTATAATCAAAAAAAATAACGGAGAAGCCGATGACTACTTTCACTACTTCACGTGAAATTCCAGCAACCATTGAGCAAGTCTTTTCGGCAATCAAAGACCCAGAACGTTTGGCACGTTGGTGGGGGCCGACCGGCTTTACCAATACCTTTCAAGTTTGCGAGTTTAAGAACGGCGGCCGCTGGTCTTTTGTCATGCACGGACCGAATGGCGGCAACTATCCCAACGAAAATATATTTGCAGAAATAGTAGTGCCAAAGAAAGTAGTCGTTCGACACGCCTCGGAGCCAAAGTATCAATTAACCATTTCCTTAGCCATTTCGACGACTGGCACTCTAGTCACTTGGTCGCAAGCTTTCGAGAAGGCGGAAGTGGCAAGTCGGCTTGAACCCATTGTGGTTCCCGCCAATGAACAAAACCTGGAGCGCCTCTCCACCGAAGTGTTGCGGAAACTAACCCCAAGCTAACTCCATACCCAACCTCTTCCATCGTCGATTAAAATTGCAACATTTCCTCCTTGGCTCCCCTTTACCTTTCTAGGTTTAGGCGTGATTTGACGCTAGGTAGTTACGGCACAGTAGTTGCTAATGTCTAACGTTATGACGTTAAAGAGGAGGTCGTTATGAAGAAAATAAATACTAGTGGTGTTACTAGCGGCCTGATGTTGCGAGCAAAGAGTACTTCACTACTGCGTTCGACTGCCGGGCGGATCGGATATCTCATCGCGTGGCTTTTTGGAGTTCCCGCTTCTGTTCTTTTAATTATTTTTCTGATTCGAGGACATTAATCCTCGAGAAAGGCATTTTATGAATTCCTTCTTTCGATACGGCACTGTCGGTTTTCTAACTAGCTTAGTTCCAGCGCAACTTTGGCTTATGGAGAATACAGGCCTCTTACATAAGAGCGAAAGGCTCGCTAAGAAACAAGCGGGAAAAATCCGCTCGAGAAGTACTAAGAGAGGATTGAGGAGGTAAACGACGATGCGAACCATACTTCTTATACTCCTTGTTTTATTTGTGATCGGTCTGCTGCCGGTTTGGCCGTATGCTAGCTCATGGGGATATTATCCAAGTGGCGGAGGGCTCATTTTGTTAGTGATTCTTCTTGTCGTTCTCTTTCGCTGATCTTTCGCAGGGCCTAAGACGCTAACGCTAGCAGTCATGCAGCACTATCGTTGTGTCACTAATCTGACATTCTTTCCGTCTATAATGGACATAGCAAATCAACCTAACCCATCCGAAACTTTCATCGATGATAAAAAACATGTCGTTATTAGCGCTTTGGTTAATCTCCCTCCAGCTAGACCTTCGGGCGGAAGATTCATTCCCACCCCCTAAATCAAAGGCTATTGAGGCCAAGAAATTATTTCGAATAGATGCCAAAGACTATTCAGTCTCCGGACCCGATGCGATCCGTTATCGAGGAGTTTTTCTCCGAGAAGGGCATAGGTATCGAAGATTTGAATCGTCTTTGGGTTCGCTTTTCGTTTTGGACAACTCCCAGTTATCCGCCCACGATATTGAAAGGGCGGAATGCGTGCCTTCGATGGCTCCCGGAATGGCCGAAATCACGGAATCTCCTCTTGTTGGCGCAGAAACCAACGTAAGTAAGACCGATGAGTGGAAAGCCTATTCAGCTCTCATCCAGCAAACGATTAAGAGTCGGTGCGATGGCAGCGTTCCCACACAGGCCTCTGTCACCCCTCATCTTGACCTCGGAATCTCGCACTCCATCAAAGACAAAAACGGAGATGAGGCAGAGATTCGAGTCTTCAATCGAGATCTCCAGCCCAACCTAAATATAGGCGCGCATTTCTAAAACCGTAAACCTATTAACGGCGATCATCGGTTGGCTCACTTGGCGTCATTCAGCAACAACTCCGCCAACTCTTGCGCTTGCACACGCAACTCTGGTACGGCAACCGATTCCCACATTTCCCCTCTTCTTAAGGATCCGATAGCGAATAGAGTCGAGGACGGAAATCCTTTAGCGTTTATGACTCGGCCCTCACCAGTAACATCGATCCCCAGTCCGTGAATATTTGGTCTTATGAGACCTTGTGTTCGTAGGTTTTCGATCAGAGGGTGCTTGATTTCTGCAAAATTTCCATCTAGCCCCGTGCAATCGACGACGTGCTTAACCCAGAGGGATTCATTTTCCGAGTCTCCTCGGCGTCGTATTGTGATTCGAAAGCCACCCTCTTCGCCAGAGATAGCAAGAACGCGTCCGGCAAGAACCTTAAGACTTCCGTCCTCCTTGCAGAGGTCTATTCTTCTGGCGACTTCCGGCGCCATTTGATGGCGACGAGTGTCCCAGTAACTCTTGAGGTGTCTCAAAAACCGACTTCTCTCTTTTTCCGGAAATGCCCTCCAAAGTTCTGAAGTATTAGCACGGAGAGAAGCAATCACGGATTGCCAGCTACTCCCTGATTCCATCGCTTTTTCAGTCTCCTTGCGTATCTGTCGCAGCACAAATAAAGCTGATTTCATCGCGGGAGGCGTTAGAAATGTAGGATACGGAGTGGCTGCCTCGAACGTTTGAGGAATAAGACCGTGGCGGGACAAAGCATAAATCTGTCCCGAATGGTTTCGTTCTTTTAGGGCCAAAACCGTATCGACCATAGTAAGGCCGGAACCGACGATAAATACGGGATCTCGCGCCCCAATCTGTTTGAAGCGATCTATTTCCCAGGTAGTAATCGCTTTACCTGATTGCTGGGGTCCCGAGGGGAAGTTACCTAGTGCCAGAACCACCTGATCGGCTTGGACACATCCCCCCCCCTTTCATCCCGACCATAGCGCCACCGTCGTTACACTCTATGGACGACGCTTCGTCAGCTTTTTCGATAAAGACCACGTCATTGGACAGCGACGACTTCGCGCTATTGAGGACCGATTCAAGATAGCGTCCGTAGATCGTTCGTGGCACGAAACTCTCACGCGTAAATCGTTTTCCGGTTGGAGCAATCTCTGTCGCGTTATGGCCTAACCACTCTAAAAAATCATTAGGCCTCTCGGGGAAAGCACTCATCTTAAACGCCTGAACATTAAGTAAATGAGAGGGCTCTTCGGTCCCATAAGCTACCCCTCTTCCAAAACGTCCCGTACGTTCTGTGATCACCACCTCAAGAGGATTGCTAGCCCGATTCACCAATTGGACCGCAAGTAGGGTCCCTGAAAATCCAGCGCCGATAATGACAATCTTCTTCCTCGACATCAGAAATACCTTTCCGCGGGTTCTCTACCGGATCTGGCCTAGAGAAAACGCTACCATAAAAGAATTACATAATACTACACCTTATGGTGTAGTATCCTTAATGGATCAACTAAACGATATTCTCACTGCTATATCCCACCCTACCCGAAGGGCTATCATTCAGCAGCTATCAAATGGGCCTGCCCGATTCCTGGATATCGCAAAGCCGTTCGATACTGCTTTAAATTCAGTGACAAAACACCTAAAGCTTCTCGAAAGAGCGGGACTCATTGAACGCAAGAAACAAGGACGCGAAGTTTTTATTTCTTTTCGAGGAGAACCTCTTCGCCAGGTAGCGGAATGGGTACATGAATACGAACGGTTTTGGAATGAACGCTTAGACCAGTTTGCACAGTACTTTATCGATAAAAAGAAGAAGGAGAAAAAGTGATGCCTAATCCTAAGAAGACCCTTGAATTTAAATTTGAACGAACCATCCCTGCCTCTCCGGATGAAGTTTTTGATGGATGGCTAAGTCCAAAAATCCCCGGCACTACTTGGAATGCCGCTGAAAAGTTTATTTTAGCAATAAAAGTGTCACTCTCCCATCGGGCCCAAAAGGTACGGGTCATGGTTCAATTAATTAGGATGACCCGTTCCAAAAGGGCCCGGAAGGAGAGTGACACCTTTCATCGAGTCAAGCTTTTCCGCGGCGCCGACCATTGGCATGAAACCAAGACAAGAAACGATCGCGGTGAAGATGATTTTTGAAGGCTCCATACATTCCCTCGATAGTTAGTCAAACCTGTCAAAGTTGTCCCACACCGCCATCGACGGACACTTGAGATCCCAACATAAAACTAGAATCATCTGAAGCGAGGAATAGAGCCGCTTTTGCCTGCTCATCGGGATGGCCGAAGCGCTTCATTGGCACTCTGGCCCGCATCGTTTCTCCCATCGCTTTCATGGTGTCGGGGGGAAGCCCCATGCGCGCAAAGATGGGAGTTTCCACCGGTCCGGGGCTTAGCACGTTCACACGAACTCCACGATCGGCAAGCTCGGCGGAAAAACTTCTGGCCAGCGAGCGGACAGCGGCTTTGCTAGCAGCATAAACCGAGGCACCAGGCATGCCTTTTCCAACGACTGAAGAACTAGTTAAAATCACAGATGAGCCCTTACTAAGGAGAGGAATTGCTTTTTGAACCGTAAAAAATAGCCCCCGGGTATTCGTGTTAAACGTGGTATCGAAAAACTCTTCGGTCACCTGTTCAACGGGAGTGAACTTAGCAATACCGGCATTTGCGAACAGAACATCTATGCGGCCGAACTTGGCGCGAATCTCTTGGTAGAGATGGTCGAGTTCAGAAGGTTTTGAAACGTCCGCTCGAATGGCTAGGATTTGGCCGCCCAGTTCTTTGGTGGCGCGGTCGAGCGTTTGTTGATCTCTTCCCGCGATAATCACTTTGGCCCCTTGGTCCACAAAAACCTTAGCGGTCGCAAGGCCAATTCCGCTATTTCCCCCCGTTATGAGGGAAATCTTACCTTCTAGTTTTTTCAACAGAGACCTCCGAGTTCATATAATTTGTCAGAAGCCCAACGGCGATAATCACAAAGCCAAGGGCGAGAAAGAAATAACGAGCCGGCAGATCGCTTGCAAAGCCGAATATCCAGGGAAGGACGATTAGGACAGGACCTACGATTGTTTCGACTAGTTTATGAATGGAAACTGGGATAACTTTCCAAGCCCCAAGCGGAAAGTTCGTTAATGCACTCATCAGAAAGTGAATTCCTGAGAGGGCGTAACTCAAGTAGCTTGGGGCGCCGGAGAAACCAAACATTGTGGGAGCAACGGCAAAGATAAGAACGGTAAGATAATCCAAAATTCCATGAACTTTTATGGAGATAATTTTCATGTTGCATCGCCTACTTTCAAATTAATCCTCTTTGTCGTTCCAATCGACTCGAGAAAGGTATTCCCAATATCACATAAGAAGTCTTTTTCTGGTTTGAACTTAGATAACTCTCTAATGGCAAAAGCCGTCGCAAACGCTCGTTGTCCGGCTCTTTTCTCGTCGATTCTTCTTGGAATTTCTCCTTTTTCCTTGGCCTCTTCAATGAGACTAGTGAAGAAAAATTCTCTGGTCTTCGCGATAGAGAGCACGAAAGGTGCCAGTCCGCCAGACCGATTTCCGAACTCCAAACAGCTATTGAAAACAAAACACCCGCGGCGTTTCTTCTTGGGCAGATCGGCGTCCGATATGATGAGCGCATAGAACCGGCAAAGCCGGTTTATTGGGCTATTGCTCGGAATAGGATCCTCAGAACTACTGCCAACGTAATTTGTTAGCGCCAGTTTGAAAATCGCTTCCTTATTGCCAAAGCAAGTGTAGAGGCTCCCCTTGTTGAGACCGGTCGTCTTCACAAGATCATCCATAGATGTGCCCTTAAATCCTTTTTCCCAAAAAAGCTCCGTGATTCGGTCAACGACTTTCTTGTGATTGAATTCGCGGGGTCTTGCCATCTATCTCCTCTTAGGATCGCAATAGGACCATGTTCGGCCAGATCCTATAACGTTGTTAACCGATCGGTCAAAAACTAAAATAAATAGCCGCGGCCCCAGAAAGTGAATCTTGAGCAAATGCGTCAATTCTACTATGGTTCAGGTCAAACTATGAAAGGGCCGGATAATGCGAACTGCTCAGTCCGTTAAGGATGAGATCATTCAGCGATTTGGGTTTTTCCCTCCCTTTTTTGAGCCTGCAATGGAGACTCCCTCCGTCTTAGAAAACCTCTGGCAGCAAACGCTATCGGCTTACGTCGAGAATCCACTGCCAGCGTTATTCAAGGAAAAGTTGGCTGCCCTGATTGCCAAGTATTGTTCGGTCCCCTATTGCTTGATTTGCCATACTTCGACCCTGCGTCCACTCGGGATGAAAGGGGCCGAAGCAAACGCTGAATCAGCAATTTTCGTATTAGTGCTCACTCTGTCGTCTACCTTTAGTAAATCAGTCGGCAGCCATTGGAACGACGGACCAAGAATTCAAAAGCTGCCGGTTTTCCAACATCATGAAGTATAATTGAATGCGTCGTCCAGCCAAGGTCTTTGCGTTCGGGGGGATTCTTCTTGAAACAGTTCAAATTTCTCGCGGCATTCTCGATAGGCATAGGGTTTTTCCTATTTCCAATTTCGCACAATGGAAAAACAACGGTGCTATTCGATGTTGTAACGAGTGAAATACTCAAAGATTGTCCTTCCGTCATCCGTCCTTACAGCCTAGCCTTGATCCTAATAGGCGCTCTGGGTTCTATTTTAGCGCGTAACCAAGGCTTTTCGAACCGAATCCCACATTTGTCAGAGTTCGGAGGTTCCTTATTGTTTGGTTGCCTCCGCCTAGTGGGGGCGTTGGTTGCCCTCCTAATGTTTTTTCGCATTGGTCCGGCCTTGCTACTTGAACCTGGAATCCGAAATGTAATGTGGGAAAAGCTTGTTCCATCGGTCGCGATCGTAATCCCCATGGGGGCTGTAATAGTGAATCTCTTACTAGTTTACGGAGCACTGGATTTCGTAGGAACCCTCATGCGCCCCGTTATGAAACCCCTGTTCCGATTGCCGGGTCGTTCGGCGTTGGATGATCTTATGTCTTGGCTCGGACCGTATGCGGTAGGACTCTACTTTACGCGAAAGCTTTTCGAGAAAGGAATCTACAACCGCCGAGAAGCTTACACGGTCTGTGTGTGTTTTTGCACGGTCAGTATCGGCTTTGTTGGCGTAGTGGCGAGTACCCTCGATATTCTCAATCTCTTTCCGTTGATAATGGCAGCCTACTTTGTAGCCGTTTACCTGCTAGCCGTTATCTTGGTGCGGATCTGGCCGCTATCAAGAGTTCCAGCTACCTACTTTGGTCCTCCCCAGCCGGAAGAGGAGGTGCATGGGAATCTAGCGTTTTATTTTCAGATGGCGTGGCGTAGGGCGCTTGAAAGAGTTTCAGTTGCTCCGACACTGTGGAAAAATATTTCGTCATCTTTCTTAGAAGGGATCTTACTGAGTGCGACAATTCTTGGAATGATTCTTTTGATCGGGACTCTTGCGCTACTAGTGGCCGACCATACTCCTCTTTTTCGATTCCTTGGGTATCCCCTCGTACCAATAATGACTCTCTTGGGCCTCAAAAATCCTGAACTTGTGGCACAGGCGTCAATAGCTGGAATTACCGAAGTCTATATTCCGGCTCTTCTCGTAAGAAGTGCGGAGGTCTCATCGAAATTCTTTGTGTGCGTCCTATCACTGTCACAAATAATTTTCTTTTCGTCGGTTGCCCCAATGATGATGGAAATGTTTCGGGAAGTCCCCATTCGCTTTTTTGAACTGGTTGCTCTTTTTTTCATTCGAACAGCCTTACTGGTGCCTTTGCTTGCTTTACTAGTCAACGGACTCCGTGCATTAGGAGTGTTTTGAATTCGACTGTCACCAGATTGGGAGTCTGGTGCTCTTCAAAAAACGAGTCATCCCGTGCGTAGAATTACTAAATTTATTTCTTTTGAAACTTCAAAAAGCACCACGATGGAACAAAATCTATCTTCGACTTTTTCTTGCTTTGTAAGCATTTGAAATCTGGGCCCAGTTGGGATTGAACCAACAACCCCCGGATTAGAAAGCGTGTACGGCTTAGATCTGCCGTCTGTGGTAAGTGCCTAGAAAGATTGAGATGCGCAAAAAAACTAATAACTTAGGTAAGGCGAGCGAGTCTGGTTGGTACTGGCTATTACTGGCTGGTTCGGGCTGGTGTGGAACAAAAAAGGAACAATATTTCTGTTATCATTATACCATTGATCGATATACCGATTTACGATATAATGGGACTTGTGATTAGGTCCATCAAGGGGAAGACAACTCAGGATATCTACGATGGGCTGAACAGCAAGGCTGCGCGAAAGCTTCCTGGGGAACTCCATCGTAAGGCACGGCGCCAACTAGATCTGATAAATGGGGCGGCACATCTGGAAGACTTGAGAGTTCCACCCGGGAATAAACTCGAGGCTCTATCGAAAGATTTGGCTGGTTTTCACAGCATTCGGGTCAACGATCAATGGCGGATAGTCTTCCGATGGAATGAAACCAACGCGGAAGATGTTGAGATAGTGGATTACCACTAACAGAAGGAAGATAGATGTTACCAAAGCACAGAAGTCCCACCCATCCTGGGGAAATGTTGGAAGAAGAGTTTCTGAAACCCTTGGGCGTTACCCAAACGGCTCTAGCAAATCATCTCGGTTGGTCACACGCCAAGGTGAACGAACTCATACGGGGTAAGCGGGGAGTTACTCCTGCCGTCGCCCTTGCTCTTTCCGATGCGCTAGGAACCTCTGCGGAACTTTGGATGAACCTGCAAACAGGTTTTGATCTTTGGCAAGCGACTCAGGAGCACAAGAAGAAACCTAAGCTCTCGAAGGCAGGGTAAAATCAAAGGCTACTTCTAATCCGAAAAACGAATTCCTCGTTCATTGGTAACCAAACGGAGCCCTTGCTTTGATTAGTTCATTAAGTTTTGCCGCATCGAAAGGGCACGTAAAGCGGAAGTTGACCCGCTTATCATCGGCGCGTCTAAACGTGATAAGGCGCTCAAGGCTAAGTTTATTATCCGGTTGGGGCCGACGAATCTCGATGTCACCTAAAAACTCAGTCCCATCCAGGGCTGATTTTTCGTAATTCCAAGGAGCAGAGAGTAAGAGGGCAAAATGGGTGATCTCATCATCAATATATTTCGCATACTCGGAAGCTTCGTCGGGGGCGCGAGATACCGTCTTGCTGAAAGCAATGGAACCCGCGATGGTATGCGCCAAGAGCCCTTTGTAACCAAGGTTCTCAAGAAAAGGAGGATTGATACGGGTGAAATCTTGCAATGGCGCATTAGCAAGTTCCCACGGGCGATGAATCCATAAGTCTAGAGGAATTTCGACGTCGACTTGCGTTCGATCAGAATAGCTGAGGGCATCATGAATAGCACTCTGAAGCATGAAGCGAATAAAACCATAATCGCTATCATTCTCAAAAGATTCTGCCCCGATCGCGAGGAGGCGATCCGTATTAAAATGAAGTCTGCCTTCATTTTCCAGAGTGTGGTGCTCTGGTGCCAGAGCCTTTCTAATCACCATCACCTTCTCCACTAGATATCTACTGAAAACCCGAAGATCGCTATTATTATTCGGCAACCAGATAACCGGTAGATTAGAGCCTCGGCGATCAATTGCCGCGGCGATTCGATCCCAGGTTTTATGGTCGTAATAGCAGCCGTAATTCCCGATGAGGACGATAGGGCCGCTAACTGCGATTCCTCCGTTAAGAACATCCGTGAAAACGGACCGACTCGATTCCTGCGGCCAACGGATCTCCTGAACTCGGCGATTGATCAAGTCGGCCATCATGAGTGGAAACGCCGGTTGAACTGGGTGATACAAATCCCAATCCACTTGCCTCCCCATTCGTGTTAAGTCTCCGACTGCTCGAGTCCGAAGGCGATCTAAATCAAACTTCTTAATTTCTGTCCAACTGGGGTGATGTGGATGAATGTTTGCCTCCGGGTTTACGCCACAGTTTCTCCCGGCTGTGCGATCGACGACTCGCGCGAGCCACTTCGCACAAGAGGAGACATGCGATAATTCGTAACACCCTCCATCCAAATCAATGTCGGCATGCTGCAGTACCCACTCAGCGGGATCCTCTTCTATGGAGATCCCGCCCCAGCCAGGGTGGAGAGGCTCTGCCGCCGTTGCCCATTCCGCCAAAGACAGGAAGACAAACCCCACTGTTAAGAGGGGAGCCATTCCAAAAAACCGGAAAACAAACCACCCGTGCCGACGAGATAAGAACGTTTTGTGCAACAACATACTTCGCGCTCCTTACTTGTGGGTTTGTTGACCCGAGTTTACGATTACCGAGTAACAGGCGAGCTCGCACTTTGATGAGACGATCTTCCAAGGAAGTGCTTTCAGAGCTTGTTGCCAGACCTGATCGTCCCAATCTACTGCTGGGACCAAACTCAGGTTAAATCGATAGGTACGGCTGATATCGGATGGGAGATCCGGCAGAGTGGCGGTGACGTTCCAATACACGGTGAAGGCGTTTCCAGGAAGGGTGATGATGTTATGATTCTCTTGAAAGTGAGCCTCATAAGACTCTCCTAAAATAAAAGTCTCTTCTACTTCAAGACGGACCGGAACATGCATGTCGTTTTTCTCATCTGCCCACTCTAAAAGCCGATCCGACCTATTAGCGATCTCGTTAAGTTGGGCCTCCGTTGGGTTCTCCTCACGTATTAGCGAATCAAAATAGTATGAGGAACCAACCGTGACTTCCCTAAGAGGTTCAAAAGGAAGCGCGAGGTAGATCTTAGGATCCCAGGCCCCGCCCGGCCTCGCCCAACGGACAATCGCAGTCGTTTCCACGATAAGCTTTGTGGCTTGACGAACCGAGGTCATGTCTTTCTCTCTACGAATTTCAAGATTGGGGCGATGGAAGGTAAACCACACCTTAGGTTTTCCATTCTCACCAAGCACTTCCACGAGACGTCCTTTCTCGACTCGGGTCCGAGTAACTTGAATGGTATTGGGAGATATCTCCGTGATATTTGCCCATAAAGATGTGGGTAGTCCTACCAGCAACAATATCCGTAGAAACATACAACTGCACTCCATAGCTACTCCCTGGCTCATCATCCGGTGCAGGAATACCTTAATTATTATTTTTAACAACTATTTTTGTTAATTATAACAATTTTATTGTATAAGTTGTTGTAACCACATATGATAAATGTTATATTTTAAAAATGAAAAATGGTCGTAAAGCGATTCACTTTACTATTTTCGAGGAATTTTTCCCTAAGAGGCCGACGAAATCTGACCGACGAAAGATTCAGATCATCGAAACTGCCATCACCGAACTTGCTACCCGAGGTGTTGCCGCAACTAATCACGAGTCGCTAGCTAAGGCCTGTGGAATAAGTAGGGCTCTCGTTCAGCATTATTTTCCCGATCGAGAAGAGCTGATTCTAATCGCGATGCGATTTGTCCGCGCAAAATATCAGAAGCTGTGTGTGGACGCCATCGCTGAGAAAAGCACCCCGCAGGATCGATTAAAGGCCTACCTTGAAGCCGCCTGTTCCTGGCCAAAGGTAACCCCGCAAGACGCAAAATTATGGCTTCTGTTTTACTACAATTGCAGCATCGCTAAGAAATATCGAAAGCTAAACACAGAGTTTGTATCGCAGGGGGAAGAGCGCATTACCGCGTTGCTTAAGGAAATTAGTTCGAGAAACGCCACTCCCCCGACTTCTCCCCTAATGAAAGCAAAAATGATCCAGGCTTTAATTCTGAGTTATTTCGTAAACACATTGACGGAGGACCAGAGCCGCAACTTTAACGATGAGCTCTTGGCGTCTACTTTCGAGCTCTGTTATCATGTTGCTGGCGTGCGTAAATAGCCTCTTGAAGCCCATAATCCCGGTAACCGGGACCAAGATATAAGGTGAGTTTTCCCTCTTCATCAAAGATAAGACGACTCCCCTCTTCGATGACCATTAACTCTACGCGATTTCTGAGATCTTTGATGGCACCAAAGTGACTTATCAACTCCCTTGAGAGTTGAATTCCCGATTCGGTGGTAATCGGATATTCTCTGGCCACGCCATTAATCCTTCGGATCGTTCCATTTTCGTAAAAGGCAATGAAACTTCCCTGTTTGACGAACAGTCCGGGCAACACTTCCGTGGTGGTATCGAGTCGCGAAATCCCTTCTACTTTTCCAGATGGATAGAAAGCAATCTTGGAGCCTTTGCCCGCCCAAATGCCTGGTTTAACCTCGGCGTGCTCAAAGAGCGTAAAGGACTTCGGAGCTTTAACTCCGTAGAGGTAAATTTGGCTCGCGTTGTCTGCGATAAATTTATCCCCGGTACCCGTGACAAATGAAATCGGATTTTTGAATCCTCCTACCACTAGAGGATAGTCAATTCTACTCAAGAAACTCTCAAGCATCTTTTTCGGCGAAGAAACCAATACGTGCCAGACTCTGCCATCCTCATCTTGAATAGGAGGATGAATAGAGGGATCAGCCAATCTGAACCCCCTAAGTCGATACATTCGAATTGAGGTATCGTCGCCGTAAGTATAGACGATCTCTTGATCCCACAGTTCTGGATAATCAGAAAGCTCTCGTTTCATAATGAGGTAGGTTCTTGGCCATAGTGATCGAAAGGGATCTCCGTTGGCGTCTTCGTCCATGCCATACGTTCTCATCTCAAAAATGATGCCCTTTCCGTTGCTTGTTAGGGGGCGATCGAGCTTCCATCCGGGGGTATCGTCTACAGGGGTGTCTTCCATTGGAAGTATTTCGAGTATTGAATCTCGACTTGAGTACTTAGCGACGGTTAGACCGATCGAACCGGTAATGTCTGTCTGATTCATGGTGTAAAAGTAAGCGGAGCGTTCCGCGAATTTCCTAGCACTTCGCAGTCGTTTTCCTCGAAACTTTTCGGACCATCCTCTTCTTTCAAACCGCTTATTAGCAAAGTTCACCACCCGCTCGATTTCCTCTATTTTTTCGGGAGTAGCCGGACCCATCGGAATCTGAAAATGCCACTGGTCATGATCTAATATGTTGATGGACCCGATGTCTGAGATCTCAAACGCTTTGGCGAACGCACGATCGGATCGCGCTGCTTCCTCTTTTGCAAGAGATCCGCAGACGATTTGCGGGGAAGACGTATCTTTCGTAATTGGTGATGCGATGGCACAGATCGGTAGGAACATTAGCTGCGTGGCTAATACCTTAAGACGTTTCGTCCTCATAGGGCTCGTCGATTCTCCCGAATTACGAACCGTACCTTGCCAGAAATTACCGTACGTTCTCAGTTAAATTTTTTCCATTAAAAATGTTCTGCGATTTCGATGGTTTATTACTTGTCTTCAACCCGGTGCAAACTTTGGGGACGAGAGTCTTCTTTTGATTCGCGCACCAGATGACTAGTCTTCTGCGTCGATCTCAGACGACGAAATCATTGAGTTTATCTGGACCAAAAACTACCACCAAATTTTCGAGTGGAACAAAAAAGGAACAAAATGTTTTTTGTGTTTTCGCTAAGTATTTGAAAATATTCTGGGCCCAGTTGGGATTGAACCAACAACCCCCAGATTAGAAATCTCATTCAGCCCGATCTTCTAAGACGCTGATTTCCCGCACAAACCACTGAAACATAACAATTATCGGCACAGTTTCCCTTTTGGATATTCATGGTCGTTAGTAGTTATTATTGGATAAGATGTTCCATGAAATGTTCCACGAAAATCTGGTGCATGATCTTGCTAAGCTGGTGTTTCAGTGCCCTTCTAAATCGTCCTTTCCTTCTATATAGTGCGTCTCGCTATGGCGAGCGACACATTAGGCTATCGAATTAGGAGAATGCGCCCCGATGAGCTGCGGGTTCCTGTCGAATGGGCAGCAAAGGAGGGGTGGAACCCAGGACGGAAAGATGCTCAATGCTATTACGCGGCCGATCCCAAAGGATTTTTTCTGGGTGAAATCGAAGGAGAGCCCATTGCATGCATTTCTGCGGTTGCCTATGCAAATGGGACTGGGTTCATAGGGTTCTATATAGTCTCCCCTTCTTTCCGGGGAAAGGGCTATGGAATTCAGATCTGGGATGAAGCCATGAAATATCTTGCCGGACGCAACGTGGCACTTGATGGGGTAGTAGCGCAGCAGGAGAACTACAAGAAATCGGGATTTAAACTTGCTTATCAAAATGTTCGCTATCGTGGTCAGGGCGGAAAGATTCGATTTGACGCAACGGGAATTGTTCCCATATCTCAGGTCCAGTTCGAGTCGCTGGCCAAATACGACCTTGATACGTTCGGCTTTCCTCGCAGTGAGTTCCTGAAGTGTTGGATACAGCAGCCGGAAGGAGCTGCCTTCGCTCACTTATCTGGAAAGGAACTCTCCGGATATACGGTCCTCCGTCCGTGCGTCGAAGGATTTAAAATTGGTCCACTGGTTGCGAATTCTCCTGCCATTGCTGAAAAATTATTTGCAGCTGCAATGTCCGAGGCAGGAGATAGACCCGTGTTTCTCGATCCCCCAGGTGTGAATGAGTCCGCGCTAGACTTAGTGAAGCGCTACAAAATGAAACCTGTCTTCGAGACAGCACGAATGTACACAAAAGAACAACCCGATCTTCCCATCGATCGAGTTTTCGGAATAACCAGCTTCGAGATTGGGTAAATTCATGATCGTTCTTAGTTATAATAAACGGCTAGCGTGAACGTTTGGAGAGATAAAATGTTTACTTGTTGCATCCGATACGTGGTTGACCCAAATAAGTTGAGTGAATTCGAGGAATATGCCCGGTCTGGGATTTCCTTGATTGAAGACTATGGGGGAACGCACCATGGTTATTTCGTGCCAGGCACACATACAGAAACGTTTCCGGACGCGACCTTCAGTTTCCCTGGTCTAGGAAAGAACGGCCCTGACAATGTTGCCTATGCTTTATTTAGTTTTCCCGACCTGGAAACTTATGATTCTTATCGAGAAGGGGTTTCCAAAGACGACCGTTGCAAGACGACTACTGAAAGGTTCAACGAAACAAAGTGTTTTTCCAGCTACGAACGCAACTTTCTGAAACCAATTTTTCCACAGAGCCTCCACTCGTGACCACGCCTGTTCTGGTAACTGAATACGATCTATCCTGGCCGCTGTTTTTCAAAAGATTGAGTGACATCATTTGGCCTCACGTCGCTGAATTTGCAATTAGCATAGAGCATGTCGGAAGTACTTCCGTACCTGGGTTGGCGGCGAAGCCAGTAATCGATATAGACATTGTGGTTGCGTCCCCCAACGATGTAACTCGTGCAGTTGGTAATCTTCGAGAAATAGGATACATACACAGGGGTAATCTCGGTATTGAAGGAAGAGAAGCCTTTACTAACCCTCCAAGTGACGTCTCCCATAACCTATACGTTTGTCTGATGGACTGTGTTTCTTTGAGGAATCACCTGGCTCTGCGTGATTCACTGCGAAAGGATACTACCCTCCGAAACGGGTATTCGGAACTCAAGAAAGCGCTAGCAGCGAAATTTCCCAACTCGATAGATGATTACATTGAGGGCAAGACAGCTTTCATCGTCGAAGTATTGAGAAGTAACGGATTTCGAGAGGGGGAACTCGGTGCCATTGGGCTGGCCAACACCTCTCCCAAGAAAAGTTGTACTTAAATGAAAAGGATCATTGTCACGGGAAACGCAGGTTCAGGAAAAACCACACTCGCCCGGAAGCTTGCGGCGAGGTCGGGCCTTCCGCTATTTCATTTGGATCAATTTGTGCGGCAGTCTGGTTGGGTGTCCACTCCCAAGGAAGAGGTGGAGAGGTTGCTCATGCCCATCCTCTCGAGGGACCGGTGGATTATTGATGGTGTGTCGACGCGCGTACTCGAAAGTGCTGATACGATTGTATTCCTAGATTTTCCAAGGCCGTATTGCTTCTACCGGGCACTTCAAAGATCCTTGCGATATCTTTTCATACAAAGACGTGAAGTCCCGCTTGGATGTCCAGAGTTCAGCGTACTACCCAGGCTCGCACAAATTATTTGGCGTTTCCCCACAATGACGCGCCCAAAAATAGTTCGAGTAATCCGTGAGGCTAAAGGCACGAAAGAAATTGTATGGATCTCCTCTCTGTCCCAGCTTACCAGTTTCTGCAATACGATATTCTATTCGCGGGCCGAGGTATGAAAGACGATAGCACGCAAAAAAAAGCCGTCGAAAATGAGGATTCACGTTCGTGAAACAATCACCCGTCGTAGATAGCTACTGCAGAAGCTGGAATCTCTCCCGTCCAAGAGAGATCTCAAGAAGTCCCGTAGCTAATGTTTTTGAAGTCTCCATCGAAGAAGGCAAAGCCATCCTAAAAGTCTTTACTCCACTAGGACAGGCAGATGAAAAATCCGGTGCCGCGGCATTGAGGGCTTACTCGGGGCGTGGTGCCATTCGCCTGCTGAACGCAGATGAACATGCCCACCTCCTGGAATTTGCCGAGGGCCCAGACCTTACGGGAATGGTAAAAGAGGGTAAAGAAGTCGAGGCAACTTCCATTATAGCTGACACCCTAAATGCACTTCATGAGGCTCAGACGACAAAGTCAGACGAGTTTCTCTCTCTGCGAGATCGATTTTCATCGCTGTTCAAGATGGAGTCGGAAAAAGCAGCTCCTAAGGCGACCAATCTGTTTGGAAGAGCAGTCGAAGTGGCGAAGCGGCTTTTATCGGATGAAAGGGAGAAAGTTATTCTCCATGGTGACATGCATCATCAGAATGTTCTATTTAGCAAAGCGAGAGGTTGGCTGGCGATAAATCCAAAAGGCATCTACGGTGAGCGAACGTACGATGCCGCTAACACATTTTTTAACCCCCATTTACCCCAACTTATCACCGATGAGTATCGGGTGTTAAATGTTGCCAAGGCACTGGCTACAAAAATGAAAGTTGATGTCAGTCGGCTGTTGGCGTTTGGATTTGTTCATGGCTGTCTAAGCGCTTGCTGGTCTTTAGAGGATCAGCAAGACCCGCGCTTAGCCATTCAAGTTTCGGAAATTCTCTTACGACATGCCTCAAAATTTTAGAAAGCTAATTCCGATCAAGCCGAATGATTGTTCGCTTAAAGGTTTCGTCCCTCAATACCACGGTTTGCATTGGTCGAAACCCAGCTTTTTCGAAGGCGCGTCTGGACCGAACATTTTCTTCCTGAGGATCAGTTATGACAGCAACAATACTCGGGTCAACGAAGATGAAACGCAGTATGAATTGCTGAATGACTGTTGCTCCGAGCCCGAACCCAAGCGCACTTTCTTCTCCAATAGCTAGATCAATCCCAGCCGAGTCGCTGGATGCCCCTATCTGTCGCGAATGATCGGGGTAATCACTCCAGCGATACCATTGAATCCAGCCAATGGGACGTTTCACATTTTCAATTATATAAACATGTGTCGGTTCGGAGCCATTGACTCTTGGTCCATACTTAGCAATGACGCCTTCAAGTTCGAGCGGTTCATGCCACCACTTTCGAACGTGAGGGCTCACAAGCCACCGTTGGAGAAGAGTGAAGTCTGACTCTTGAAGAGGCCGAAAGGACAGCTCTTTAGGATTCATTCGCCCATAATCTCATCGAATTTTTTCTCTGCAAGGAAAAGGATCCATATTGCCACGTTTTCTATCTTCATGAAGCCTTCAAAAATCTAATCGCATGGCTTTGAATTCGAAGCCAGGTCGATTTGGGAAGGTTTCTCTAATTCCCGTATCTGTAAATCCCACACGGTGTAACAGGCGACTATTTCCCTCCGATGCTGTTACGATGATGCTCTTCGCACCCATCTTTTTTGCAGCATCTATACGAACCTTATTCAATTGGTCTCCGACCCCGTTGCCCCTAGCTCGTTTGTGAACAACAAGCTTGCATAGATGGGCCGCTGGAATGGGGGCAGACATACTGGCTCGGATAAGGAGATACCCGTCGGGATTTTCCGCCAACGTGGGATGTATCGTAAGTCTGGCGGAAGCGACTATTCCTTCCGCATCCCTGACAATCCAGTGTCTTGCCTCGTAGTCCAAAGGCTCAATCCAAATCCCGTCTGGAAACAACGATTCATTTACCTCTGTTTCTTCTCTCCAAACCTCAAGCCGAAATTTCCCTATTTCGTTCAGTCGAAGAGAATCGGTCGCGAGTATTTCTTCCATTCTGAACTTAACACTCGTAATGGTATGTTGAACCAAATCAGGAAATTCACGGAATTGAGCTGCAAAGCTATCACAATCCCCGAAGCCGTAGGTGACGTGCCAGAATGGAATTCCATTATCGATAGCTGCCTTTTCGTCCCCCTTAGTATCGCCGACGAAAACCGGAGACTTTAATTGATTGCGCTTGATAAGGTTTTTAAGGTTTTCCGATTTTGAGTGCCCCGTGTTTCCCCAACATTCGAAATCCCGAAAATATTTAGTAAAGCGATGCATCTCCAAAAACTGTTCAATGTAACCGGATTGACAATTGCTCACTATGAAGATGGGGAGCGCTTCACTCAGACTAAGTAGTCCCTCCGAAACTCCCGGATATAGGTTTCCTCCCAGCTCTGCAACCGCGATATTATCCTCAGTCTGGGTTTCCTCGATGAGGACTTTCAGTTCTCGTTCTGAAAGTCCTTGAAAGACCTGCCTAATACACTTCTCATGGGCCAAACCTGTTACGCTTCGAACATCCTCCGCAGAAACGTCTCGAAAAGGGATGTTGTTACGCTTTTTAACGCGGTTCCATGCTACCGCACATGTGGCGCAGGTATCCCAGAGAGTTCCGTCGAGATCGAATACAATGGAATCCAGTTCTCCAGTCATAGCTGTGGCTTCAATTTCGTGAAAGCTGCTCCTCCCACCAAATATAGTTTCCTTGCGCATTCTTCTCGGCCGACCCAATCCCTCGTATGGAACCATCGGGAGCAAAAAACTGTGTTACTTCGACCAGATTATTTGGAACAGGAATTGAGTAATGGCAGGCTGACTTAGAACAATACCCGCGCCCCTTAATCGGGGTGCCCACGAGGGCCAAGTCAAAAATACCATTTTCCCGAAAGAGAAAATCAACGGTTTGTTCAATGACCTGATTGCCTTCTTCAAAAAAAGTATGTTTGAACCATTGGCGAAAGTTTCCGGTTGGTAGCTTTTCAATCCGCATCTCGATAGCGTACTTATGGCTAATCGATGCGCTGTCATGCCAAACACCTTCACCAGTGTAGGTTCCTAGAGCTAACCCCAAAATGATTCCTGTTTCCGTGAGCATCCCCGAAATTTATCTTAGCGGTTGGATCACGGCAATTATTTGCTCAATTCGGTAGCCTCAAACTGATCGATTCATCGCAACATACACCGGGAACGGATCCAACGAATCCGCCCCCGGCTTTTGTTTATCTTACTGCGCACACCTCGTAGGTAGTTTCGCTAGCGTTGCGCACCAATGGTCGATAAATAGGCAAGGCCTTGAGGTTATCGCAAAGAGCTGAATCAGCCTCTGTGCGAGCCACCCATCGCCTAAGCTTCTCCGAGTAGTAGATCTCTACTCGTACCGTTCGGCATGCCGAGCCAATACCGATTTCAAGCCAGAGTTTATGGCTATCCGCCAATGGCTTTAGGTCTTTGATAGAAGAGGTGTCACTCTCCTTCTGGGCTAAGGATCATACATATCTTTTCTTGCCTTTCTCTGTGAAATTTGATCAATCATTTAGATGAGTAATACTCTTGAACCTAAGTTTTTTTCGTCCATGTCGAATGAGTTCGCTGGGGCTAATTTTGGCGATCTGCGACTCACCCGGAGGTTAATGGACATGTCTGACGGTATCGCCCAAGATCCTAAAGAGACCTTACCCAAGCTTTTAGGAGAAGGAGCTGGAATTGAGGGAGGTTACCGTTTTCTGCGTAATCCCCGTGTGAATTTGGAGTCGATTTTAGCATCCCATTTTGAGCAGACGGTTTTGCGAGCGAAACTGGAAAAGGAAGTTCTGGTTCTCCACGATACGACTGAGTTCAAATTTCCTTCCAAACGTAAGGGGCTAGGTTTGCTCAGTGGTAGTCGCTCCGCGGGAGACGGTTTCTACGGGCATTTTTCCTTAGTTGTGGGATCTTGTTTGCATCGACCTCTTGGGGTTGTGGCGGTTGAGCCAATGATTAAGCTGAAGAAGAAAGGCTATCAAAGCCCGTCCAAAACGCGACAAGATCCGACGAGAAAGTCTCTGCGTTGGATGCGAGGAATTGTGGCCAGCGAATCGAGATTGGGCTTCGCAGCGAAACCTATTCACGTGATGGACCGTGAGGCAGATTTCTTCGAGTTACTTTCTGAACTAAAAGATTCATCTGGTCGCTGCGTGATTCGAGTCTGCCGAGATCGTTTGGTTACAGACGAAAACCTAGAAGAAGGAGTGAGCCTTTACAGCTCACTCGAGAGCGCTCCGGTAAAGCTTCAACGAGAAGTCCGAGTTGGAACAAGAGCACAAAGTCCCTTACCTCAAAACAGAAAAGACTACCCCGCTCGTCAGCAACGAACCGCCATGTTATCGGCGACAGCGGCAAGGGTGGAGCTAATACGAGGTCACCATCATGGAGCAAGATTAAATAAGACTGTGACACTCAACGTTGTCCACGTCTTTGAGTCCAATCCGCCGGAGGGAACAGAGCCGATTGATTGGAAATTACTCACTACCGAGTCTACCAATACGCCCGCGGATATCGAAAAGGTGATCGATATCTATCGAGCCAGATGGCTTATCGAAGAATATTTTAAGGCGATCAAAACTGGATGTGCCTTTGAAGAACGGCAACTCGAATCGAAAGATACCATTTTCAATGCCTTGGCAATCTTTATCCCAATCGCCTGGCGAATGCTGCTCTTGCGAGCGGAAGCCAGGCAACGGCCACTCACCCCGGCGACAGTAGTGTTAACCCCGACTCAAATATCGGTTCTCCGAGCGGTCTCAAAAACTCCCATCCCAGAAAATCCTACGGTCGCAGAAGCAATTTCAGCCGTTGCGAGGCTCGGCGGCCACCTTAAGCAGAATGGCCCGCCAGGTTGGAAAATACTAGGAAAGGGCCTCACAGAACTATTGACTCTAGAAAAAGGGTGGCTCGCTAAAGAAAGATGTGATCAATGATTAGCCTTCTGGGCCCAATAAGTACGGGTCAACTTTGGTTAGAAATGCCGCCGCGAGAATTCTCGGCCCGAGCCAGTCTTGAGATAGCGCTCGAAGCGTAGCGCCTTATCCTTGCTAGGAAACCAGATCACGAGCGAATGTTTCCAGGGACGGAGAGCACTGGTGTAACGCACTTGACCAGCGTTGTGTTCGTTGAGGCGTTGAGTAGAATTTTCGGCCTGGCCGACGTAAAAGCGGTCTGGATTTCGGATACTTTGAAGGATGTAGACGTACATGCAAGAAGGAAATGCAACAGGGGTACCAGTTGGAAGCTGTTCCGCGTTGTTCTCCTTCGCACGCATTCTACAAGTTTAGAAATTTTCGACGATGTTGCTACTTACGGGTTAAGAGATTTTCCTCGAGACTCCGGCGGGACAGACTACGCTTAGCCTTCGTCGTAGAAGTCTGGCTTGCCAAGACGTAGCCTCCGAAAACACCGGAGGTGTTTGAGGAGCGTAGTCTGGGCCCAGTTGGGATTGAACCAACAACCCCCAGATTAGAAATCTCATTCAGCCCGATCTTCTAAGGCACTGATTTGCCGCACAAACCACTGAAACATAACAATTTTCGGCACAGTTTCCCTTTTGGAAATTCATGATCGTTTGTAGTTATTATTGGATAAGATGTTCCATGAAATGTTCCACGAAAATCTGCTGCATGATCTCGTCCAGGAGAGAAGGCCTCAAGTGCAGATCAGCGGGCCCACTCGGTGGCAATTTGCACTTGGCTTAAATTCAGAGCCTTTGCGATCTTTAGGAGCGTGGTTCTCCTCGGCATCGACGTTTCGCCAAAAAAACGTGACAATGAGGGTTGGGGAATTCCGGTAATTTGAGAAAGGTGGCCAATCCCGCCCTGCTTATCTACCAAAAGGCGCAAATTGTCTTTAAAGCCACGAATGTTCTTTGCGATAGCATCCAGATCATCGAAGCGAACATACGTTCCTTCGATCTTGTCTTTCTGCGCACAATCATCTACCAAGTCTTGAATATCGGCGACTATCTCGTCTTTCTCTTTTTGGTCCTTTTCCTCAGACCACATTTTGAGTAGATCGTACACCCCTTCAAATTCGAAAGCCGTTTCGACGGCAGAAGCGATGAAGCTTTTGGAAAGTCCACTTTGATTCATCGAATGGCCAATTTCGATGATTTCAACTCGGCGATCCGCAGCTAGTTTCGATGCTTTCATGATAGTCTCCCACATTCAGTGTATTGCCCGCGTCGGATCAGCTCTAAGTGAGTCTTAAAACGTGCAATCTTTCTTTGCTCAAGTTTGGCGTTTCCCTTAATGTAGGCTTCGCAAAGCAATGCCTCTGAAAACAGGCCTACAGGCAATCTAAGCTGCACTTTTCCGTTTCCGAGATTGTGCCACTTCATCTTGAAACCATCCGGAATTCTATTTCCTGAACGATCCGTGGCCTGGGACCAAAACTTGGAATTCTTAAATTTGGCTTCATTCTGGTAGTTCTTCAAAAGAAGCACGTCCGGGCGGATGACATTCTTGTACTCCTGATCTGTGAATGCATTTTGGTGCTTGAGCACCAAATAGGAATTCAAAGCCCAGGCTGTAATGACAACATCCATTTCGACTCCTATAAGCCTATCGGCAAATGCCAATATAACCTACATAACAAATATAACATAAATAACGTTTTTAATCAACGGAGGATAAGCGCCTAAAGACCTTGGATTCATTGAATAAAAATGCCCGTCTCCCTGTAACTGAACCCAATGCGGTTTTTATGATATAAGCTCGAATCCTACTGGGCTCACTTGGATTCCGGACGCAAATTGGGGTTTCGAAAGCGGCCTAGACCGAGGCGCAATGAACAAGAGGATTAGAAATGCAGCTAATAGACCTGACTCGAGAGTTTAGTGAGCAGATGCCGGTGTATCCCGGAGACCCATCTCCTGTATTCGAGAAAATCGCTTCTTTTGAATCGAACGGTTACGTTGATTATAAGATTTCGACGGGAATGCACGTTGGTACGCACATGGATGCTCCTCTTCATATGGTTAAGAATGGAATTTTTATTTCGCAGGTCCCAGTAGAGAAGTTTATCGGTAGGGGAGTTTTGCTGGATGCGAGAGGGGCTAAAGGAGAAGTGGATCGAAGTATTCTCGACCAGAAAAAAGTGCAAGAAGGGGACATCGTTCTAATTTTGACGGGACACGGTTCGAAGTTTCGACACGAGGACTATTTCACGACATTTCCTTGGGTGAGCGAGGGGCTCGCAAAAGACCTGACCTCGAAGAGAGTAGCTGCCGTTGGACTTGATACCCCGAGTCCGGATCAGGCTCCCTATCCCATCCATAGAATCTTGTTGGCGCAAGGAGTTCTCATTATAGAAAATTTGGAGAATTTGGAAAAACTCGTGGGATGCGATCGTTTTGAAGTGATCGCCCTTCCTGCAAAGTTGCGTGTTGAAGCCGCACCGGTTCGCGTCGTTGCTAGAGTAGATTGATGCAAAATAGAGCTAAATTCTTGCGATTCGAGTCAATTGGGAAAATTCCCACACAGGTAAGTTACCTTGAAATGACGGAACGCCCGGCCGGAGTTAAGTCAATTTCCCTGCCAAAGGAGGCTTTAATTCTGAAGGTTGAACGTCCTCGCGTGGACTTTTACCGTTTCCTGTATGATCAGGTGGGAGGCGTGTGGACGTGGACGGCGCGGAAGCTCATGTCCGATGAACAGCTTCTGCAGCTTATACAAAAGCCTGGCACCGAAATATTTGTTCTCTACTACGCAGGGGATCCGGCAGGGTATGTCGAGTTTGTCCGTTCGGACAAAAATAATGAGGTTGAGATTTTGTCCTTCGGGCTGATTCCAGAATATTGTGGGCGGGGTCTTGGCAGAGGATTTCTAGATTGGACTATTAACTATGCTTGGGACCAATTAGCTCCAAGTCGTCTTTGGCTTCATAGCTGCGACTTAGATCACCCAAACGCGTTATCGACATATCTCAAGGCAGGCTTCGTAAAGAAGGCAGAGAAAACGGAATTAGTCGATCAAATCACACCTGTTCTGCAAGACTCTTGATGGCGCACCATGGAGCCGCAAGAATGTTCCACTCTCGATAGTTCGGGTGTTTGTGTAATTCCCTAATTTCTTTTGGAAACGGATTCTAACGACCCCCAGACTTATAATCTGGTGCTCGATCTCACTTATCGACGAGAAAACCATTCAATAATTTTTCGAGTTTTCGAAACGGATGTTCCACGAAATGTTCCAGATTCGTGTTTTGTGTATGATCTTTCGTTTCTTGAAGGGGGTAACTGTTGGAATTTATTTGGGCCCAGTTGGGATTGAACCAACAACCCCCAGATTAGAAATACGATGCAGCACTGATCAGCGTTTTGAGACATGTGCTCGAAATTACAAGGATGGACAAAATAAAACAATAACTTAGGTAAGGCGAGCGAGTCTGGTTCTTACTGGATTTTGACCGTTGTTTTCAGCCGGTGCTTGACAAAAAGTTGACAAAATTTCTACGCGTCCTGCTTAGTGCTCGGTGAACTCACCTTTAATTCCGTATGCGTTTGCTGGTTCCCGGAATCTAAGCGTAAGGACCGTTTACCTTTTCACGTCGCTAGTGCCCGGTGGAATAGCCGTAATAGTATCCACTCGGATAGCCGTAGTAATATCCGGACGGGTAACCATAGCCGTAGCTTCCATAACTCCCGTTACCGCTGCTGGGATATCCGTAACCATAACCGGAAGTCGTGTTGTAGCCAGGGTAGGCCGAGGTGGTTGCGACCGAATTTTGTCCGGAGCCGCAGCCCAGTAGTAAGAGTCCAACTATAACCAAAAACAGGATATGAAGAGTTTTCATAATTCCCTCCTGGGAGGGAACTTAAGCAACGTCCGTGCCGATCACAGAAAGAAAAGTGTAACAATAGGAGATCGGTTTTCACGGTACAATTTCAAAAGTTGTACCGAATAGTCTCGTAATGTACACATTCGCTGACAAAAAATGCTCTCGAAAGAACCGAGAGCGCTAGCTAGTTTGAGGGGACTATCCCACTGCCTTCAAATACTCGACCGCTCAAATAATCGAAGGCAGTGGGTTGTTGGGAAATTACGAATTATTGTCCGCTTAAAGACTGTTGGCGGCAGATATCAAACGCCTTGGCCTGGGAACTATTACCTTGAGGGCCTCCCTGCGGACCGCCTTGCGGGAGATATTGCTTACATTGGGCGAGTGCGGCCTGTTGAGCAGAAGTCAACTGAGGCGGCTGACCGTCCTGAGGATCCCCTTGAGGTGGTTGAGGCAATGTTTGCCCTTGCTGGGTCATGCAGTCCAAAAATGCTTGGGGAGGCTGAGGCGGAGTCATCCCGCCAGTGGGTGGTTGGGGCACACGCTGTCCATGTTGGGCCATACATGCTGCGAAACTCTGTTGCTGCTGTTCTGTAGGCTGTTGTGTTTCCGCTAATGCTGTTGCGGAAATAAATACGATGGAAATAACGGCTAATAGTTGCTGGATTTTCATGTGTCTCTCCCGTTTTTTTGTTTCTCTATGGTCAGTCTAACAACCGGGTTTAAAAAGATCCTTTCGGCGCAGTTTCGATTTGTAACGGAATGTAAATCATAAGCGAACACGAGAAGTTACGAAGCGCGGGGTGCCTAAATAGCACAATTGAGTTGGAGTTCTAACTGCCGTTATCTTAATGGGTGGAAGAGGGGAACCGGAGCAGGGAGCCTAAGCGGCGGTAACGTTTTTGGAGGAACTTGCCTTGAGACTAAAATAAAACTTAGAGCCGTGGCCTTCCTCGGATTGCGCCCACATTCGGCCTCCGTGCGCTTCTATGATTTTCTTGCAGAGACTAAGACCGAGCCCAAATCCGCCGGTCTCTCGGGTCCTCGACTTATCGACTCGGTAGAACGGTTCGAAAATCCTCTCTAATTCATCAGAAGGGATGCCGGGTCCGTGATCCGAGACTCGAACCATGACTTGATCCTTTTCGTGAAAGCATTCGATTTCAATTTCTGCCTGCGGAGCAGAATATTTAATGGCATTTTCAATTAGGTTTCGAAGTACTATTCGAACCTGATCAGGCTCGGCAAATACCCTGTAGTCTAATGCTAGCGATTTAAAAGAAATGGGGTTTGCAGCGTGACGGTACTTGTCGGTGGTACTTAAAATAATGTCGCTTAAGAGGACAGACTCCAACTTTAGGCTATTCAAATCTTTGTCAGCCTGAGCCCCTTCCAAAATGCCATGAACAAGCCGGGACATTTCTTCTACTTCTTCCAACACCTCTTTGCGAGTATTCGGGTCTGGAATAAATTCAAGAGCTACTCTAGCCCGTGAAAGCGGAGTTCTCAGTTCGTGACTTACGTCTAAAAGAAGCCGCTTTTTGCCCTCTATCATCCCTTTTATTTTCAAAGTCATTTGATTGAACGCAATAACGAGGCGCCCAAATTCATCTTTGCTACCATAGTTAACTTGATGGTCGAAATTTCCAGATGAAATTATCTCGACACCTTCGGTCAGGATCTTTAATGGGCGCAACATTCTTCGTATCAAAATATAACTCGACAGAATTACCATGGTGAGCAGAGTAAGGAGTGCCACCAGCGCCCCAAGGTTCACAATAAAATCTGGCCCATGGATCCCAAAAAATGCAATTCTAGCGGGCCCCCGATCGAACTTTACCTTATAGACGTGTACAAAAGGCGGGAGCTGTGGCGGGCTCAAAAAATTTCTTTTCGTGGAGGGCATGTGCTTCGCAAATTCGTCGATTGAAGGAAGAGAGTTGTCCGAGGTCCATTGCCATCCGTCTCCCTCGATGCGAATTCCCTGTCCCAGCTCGGCTGCGAGTTCACTGGCTTTTCTAAAACTTGAATCCTTCGCAATATCGTCAGCGGTTGATTGGAAAGCGCGGTGCATGAGGTTTTCCATGCTTTGCGGCATGTGTGGCATAAATAATACCGGTACGGCAACAAAGACGAGCAGATTGATACCGACGCCGGTTAAAAGCACAATGCAAAACAGCCTTACGAATATTGAACTTTTGATGTCCCTGAAAAACGTACTAGGGCTTTTCATGGAGCTTCTCCGCAACGAAGACATACCCTTCACCCCATACTGTCTTAAGATATTTGGGATTCTTAGCGTTATCCCCAAGCTTTTGACGCAAACGGCTCATTAATATATCGATAGAACGTTGGTAGGCATTCCAACTTTCCCCACGAAGGCTATCCATAATTGCATCTCGCGTTAAAATTTTACCATGGTTAGTTGCGAAGAGCAGAAGAGTTTTGAATTCGGTTGTTGTGAGAGAAAGTTCCTCTCCGTTCAAAATCGCTGAGCGAGTAGATGCGTTAATTTCGAGATTTTTAAAGTAGTAGATTTCAGTCTTTGTCGTTTGGTACCGAACTCTTTGGGATCTTCTAAGAATCGACTCGATGCGGGCGCTCAGTTCACCTGGATCAA
This sequence comes from uncultured delta proteobacterium, assembly GCA_963778115.1. Classification (GTDB taxonomy): domain Bacteria; phylum Bdellovibrionota; class FAC87; order UBA2466; family UBA2466; genus JBBQIT01. The sequence continues at coordinate 2,644,140 of CAVZSV010000004.1, read as the reverse complement.
CCGGTTTGGCCACATAGTCATCGGCTCCCCCTTTGAGGCCCTGAATCCGATCCTGAATCCCTTCACGGGCTGTAAGGAGTATGACGGGCGTTTCGCTGTCGCCTCTTATTTGACGAAGCACTTCAACTCCGCTGAATTCAGGCATCATGACATCCAGAATAACGAGCGACGGTGATGGATTCGCACTCTTAAATAATAATAGACCGGCGTTGGCACTAGTTGCGGAAAGCACATTCCATCCTTGCTGGCGCAAGTAGCGACCTAAAAGGTCAATGAGTTTTGCATCGTCGTCGATGATTAGGATTGTCTTTTCCTGAATGCTCAAAATCTCACACTCTTTCCTACCCCTATGAGTAGAATAAACTATTTCGAGGTTCGTATGGTTTCAGTGAAGTAATTTTAGGTAACGGTGTGTAACGGGAAATGGCAGTACTAACCCGTCGAATCACTTGGATAAGTTTTTCATCCCCTGAAGGTGTTCTTCCAAATTATGTTCCCTCAGGAGGATACTTAGGTTAGCGATCAAGAGCGCTGGAGGAAATGGTTTGGAAACAAAGAGGGTGGCCCCCGCCGATCTGGCCTCATCTTGTGCCTGAATAGTTTCGTCTGCTGAAAGAATGATCACGGGGACGTCACTTTGCGCTCGTATTTTCTTGCACAGTTCGATTCCGTTAATTTCGGGCATCATCTTATCAAGTATGATTAGGTCGAATTTGTTCCGATGAAAGATTGCAAGCCCTGAATTTGGACTGTTAGTATCCATTACATCGTATCCATAACGCGTGAGATACCGAGATAACAGAGTCAGTAGCTTGGTATCATCATCAATTAATAGTAAAGAAGGTCTATTCATCGTCGCTCCTCGACGAACTCGCCGGAACCCTCGGCGGATTACTATCGGAACGAGGAGCTGGAGGCATCATTCCTCCCATACCCGCCCGTGGACTTCCAAAGGTGTAACTCATTGAACCGAAAATCATGGCCTGATTTGGAAAAGAGACGACTTGGTCATTGAACGGATTAGAAGTTAGAGAAAATCCAGCTGAAATAGAAAGCGGGCTGGGCGAGTAACTTATACCCAGCGGTGTCGCTCTAGTTCCCCAACTAATGTCATGGCTTGTATCTGAGGTAAAATTAACACTTGCTGAAGAGAAGGTCCGCCACTCCTTGGCGATCTTTATCCCTAGGCTCAACGAATTAAGCGTTTGAAGTTGCTGTGGCGCACTCGTTCCGGTTCCGATACTAGTACTAGATCCCGACGCATAGCTATTCGCCAAGGAGCCCATTCCATTCGTGGTCCCGTAAGGATTCGCGTAAAAACTATAAGCGACCTGAGAGTTGTACGTGAAGGAGACGGCTTTATATCGATAACTAGGACCGATTGAGGCCGTTACGGTGCTGATTTTGGATTGTTGCTGGCTCATTTGCGATAACGGTGCTGTAGCCTGGAGGCCTAACATGAGCGAGAAAAATGCCCCTCGGTCCTGGTAAATCGGAACGTTGGAAATTATTCCAGCCGAAGGATCTAGGAGACCGTTTTCAAATCCAACCGGAATGCTTAAAAGTAATCTCGTATAGGGAGAGAGTGAATAGCTGGCCCGTGACGTTAGTACGGTCGTGTCCTGGACGTAATTGTTTCCTAGACCGGCATTACTGTAACCCGGGGTTTGAGGCCCGTTAACACCGAAATTCGAATCGATACCGTTATAGTTGAAAATCTGAGTCAAGCTCACTCCGAGAGTGAGATCGTCCGTTACTCGAAAGTTTGCGCTCGGAACTAGCAAAGTCATTGGACCTGAACCGGTCGGAGCGTTGTAGCCCGGAGTTCCGGCTGATGGTAGGGACTGAGTCGTGCTGCTTGACGGGATCATACTCATTAGCATTAACGAAAGTGAAATATCCCTACTGGGTAGATAGTTCATCATCGCTGACAAATTAAGAGTGTTACTCACCGAATTTGATCCTGCGGCGCCGAGCGAGTTGGAGCTTGAATTAGCCAGAGGGGAAGGCTCTGAAATAGAGGTACCGATTCCCAGAGAAAGTCCGAAGTCATTCGTTGGCGAATAGCCAAACCGGGCCGCAAGGTTCGTCGCTGTCCCGCTACCCATCATTCCGCCGCCGCCCATCATTCCACCGCCACCCATCATTCCACCGCCACCCATCATTCCACCGCCACCCATCATTCCACCGCCACCCATCATTCCACCGCCACCCATCATTCCACCGCCACCCATCATTCCACCGCCACCCATCATTCCACCGCCACCCATCATTCCACCGCCACCCATCATTCCACCGCCACCCATCATTCCACCGCCACCCATCATTCCACCGCCACCCATCATTCCACCGCCACCCATCATTCCACCGCCACCCATCATTCCGCCGCCGCCCATCATTCCACCGCCACCCATCATTCCGCTGCCACCCATCATTCCGCTGCCACCCATCATTCCGCTGCCACCCATCGTTCCCGACTGAAATCCGGTTCCCATTGGATCGGACTGAGTGGCTCCGTCTGAATTGGTTGTAGAACTTCCATCCGAACTTGAGTTAGGGCTATCACTAGAAACTGGCATCATTCCCCCGCCCATCATTCCGCTATCCATCATTCCCCCGCTGCCCATCATTCCACCTCCACCCATCATTCCACCTCCACCCATCATTCCACCTCCACCCATCATTCCACCTCCACCCATCATTCCACCTCCACCCATCATTCCACCTCCACCCATCATTCCACCGCCGCCTGACATTCCTCCGCCCATCAGGCCACCCCCCGGGGGGCCACTCATCATTCCACCTGGGGCATGAGAGAACGAGTTTGAGTACGGCATCGCGTATCCCTGACCAGGTCCGAAGGAGCTCGTATTTGCAAAAGAGACGTTTTGTCCAACGCTGATTGTCAGTCCCACCTGATCTGAAGGACGAAGGGATCGGCCTCGTAATGGGGGGGGAGGCGCCCACACTCCCCCTGGACCTACAAATCCAGTTGTCCCTCCTCGAACCGCACCCGAGCCTGCATAATTAGGATCGATGTGGAAGATGTCGTTGGGCGAATTTGAGTTCGACTCGTCTAAACCTCTAAGTGATCGATATTTCACCTGGAGAAACGGAGCCTCTTTCACTTTTCGTTGGCGGGAATATACAGTTTTTCGTCTTGAGTTTTTGTTAGCCGTTTTCGTTGGTAGAGGGGCACTCAACGTCTCGCCACGCGCCTTTGGCATAGCGGAAATACAAACTAACGCTAGAAGAACAATGATCGAATTTATCCTCAAACAAACCTCAAACTACGATCTCAGTGGAACATGGTTCGGCTGCTAAGTGCTGCAACTGACATACCTTGATACAAGTCGGAGGTTTTAAGGCGGAGGGATGAACTCGATCACGAAAATCGAGAGAAAAGACGTTTTCTTCGCGTGCAACTATTAGACAGGGATGCTCGTGTTCATGAAAAAAGACCTTCTATTTATCCATTTCTTTAAGGAGTTCCGAGGGTGAGATTCAAAATTCGGCCGCAAAGTGTGTTTCGGGACAGAGTAGCTTCGTAACCCACTAGAAGTGTTCGCCGTAGCTCCTTTTGCACAACAAGTATGCAACTTGAAATTAATGAAATTGATGGCCTTTCTCAGTTACAAGAACGATACAAAGATTTACCAAACGGAGAAGCTCTCCACACTTTTAGAATCTAAAATGAGAGAGCATGATCAACAGCCGTTTACTTCGCTATCGCGTTCTTCCATCTCGGAAAAGCATATGTTTGCTCATTGCGCTGATCTGCGAGGTCTACTCTTTGGTCTCTTTCGGCGATTCCTTAACTTGGGACCAATGCTTACATGAGGCTTACTTAAATAATACCGATCTACGATCGGCACAGGCTTCCGTCTCAAAGGCGCAAGCGTCGTTAAGCGGAAGCCTCAGTGGATTTCTTCCCCAAGTAGGCGCTAGTGCTGGTTATACCCGTACGAATGCCAGTATAGTTTCTATCCCGGGAGCCTCATCTGGATCAATTAACTCCTCTGGTCCAGGTGGGGCATCAGGCATGCCGTCTTCGAACGGAACCGATCTCTACTCAACGAGTCTCACTGTCAGCCAAAATATCTTTAACGGCTTTCAGGATTCGGCCGCACGCGAGCAGAATAAGTACAACCTAGACTCGAGCAAACAAAGCAAAGGTTCGACTTCGGCCCAGGTTCGACACGATCTGCGAGTTGCCTTTGAGACTCTGATCTATGATCAGGAACTCCTCGAACTTGAGAAGGATATCGTTAAACGTCGAAAGGAAAATCAGGAACTAGTCCAACTTCGCTTTGAAGGGGGAACAGAAAATAAAGGAAACTACTTAAAAAGTTTAGCAGCCTATCATTCGGCGCAAGTTGACGAACGTAGGGCAACCCGGAACGTAAGGGTTGCTTCCGAGAACCTGGCGCGCCTATTGGGTCGCTCTGGTGCAGAGCCACTTGAGGTTCAAGGAAAGTTGGACGTTCAAGTGAAGCCTTCACTTGATCCGAAAGACACCCCGAATTTTGAACAATTGGTACTTGCGACTCCAGCCCACCTTGGAGCAGATGCCGACGTTAAAGCGTCTGACGCTGCAATTACCAAAGCCCGAGGCGGATACTATCCCACGCTCGCTTTGAACGGCTCGTACTCGCTGACAGGAACTTCACTTCCTTTAAACTCGAGCCAATGGTCAGCGGGAGTCACGCTATCGATCCCCATATTTTCTGGATTTAGCACCGTCTACAGTGTTGCGACCTCAGTCAGCGATCGCGACCGCACGGAAGCCGTACGTAGTTCGACCGACCGGCAGACGCTTGTGAATCTTAAACAAGCATACGCAGACTACGTTTTTGCTATTGAACAAAAGGAAGCACAACAGGAGACAATGGACGCAGCGAAAATTCGCTCGCAGATCGCAAGAAGTAAATATGCAAATGGGCTTCAATCATTTGAGGATTGGGACATCATTGAATCCGATTTAATTAGTCAACAACAGATACTTCTGTCCGACGAGCTTCAGGCCGCAAGTAGCGAAGCGAGCTGGGACCAGAACAGAGGGCTGGGGATTGCACCATGAAACTACACAGGCGTCATATCTTTTTCGTTTTCGGGATTGCGGTGATCGTAATCATAGGGATTTCTCTTCACGTACACTCGCGACCAAAGGGACTTTCTGGGTCGATCGTCCGTGTCGAAAGAGGTGATCTAGAGTTACGAATCCAATCGACTGGCACCGTGCAGTCCCAAAATCGGTTAGAAATAAAACCTCCGACTTCCGGAAGAGTCGAGGAAATACTGATCAACGAAGGCTCTCCGGTAAAACGCGACCAAATCATCGCGTGGATGAGTTCCTCGGAAAGAGTTTCACTCTTAGACGCCGCCAGGGCCAAGGGGCGAGGCGAAGTCAGAAAGTGGAAGGAACTCTATCGCGCAACACCCGTTATCTCTCCACTTGATGGAATGCTCATTCTCAGTAACGTAAAGCCTGGCCAAACCGTTGCGAGTACCGATGTCGTGTTTGTCGTTTCAGATAGACTCATCATTCAGGCTACGATCGACGAGACGGATATTTCACATGTAAGTTTAGGGCAAGCCTGCCGTATCACCCTGGACGCCTACTCCAAGACCGTAATTCCAGCGAAAGTGGCTCGAATAGCCTATGACGCTAAGACGGTGAATAACGTTACCACCTATCAGGTGGATATAGTCCCCGATGAAGTTCCCGATTTTATGAAAAGCGGCATGACTGCCAACGTATCCATTCTTGCTCAAAAAAAAGAAAAAGCACTCCTACTTCCTTCTGAAGCGATTCATCAGGAACATGACAATACCTTTGTTCTCGAAGTAGAGCCAAACGGGCAACCGGGGCCGCAAGGATCAACCACTTCAAAAGAAGTCGAAATAGGACTTACAGACGGCAAGCGGACTGAAATCGTAAGTGGCCTTAACGAAGGCGAAATGGTGCTTCTCCCCGTTTGGTCGGAACCAGCTGAGGATATTGCATCAGTAAATCCGTTCATGCCTACCCCTCCTGGCCGGGGAAAGGAAAAAACTAATGGCCCCAGATAGATTGAAAAAAGACACACGAACGGAAAATAGCCTACCTATTGGATCAGTGGAGAGATCGGTCGCTCCACAAACCGATACAATTATTCAGCTCAATTCGATATCCAAAAAATATCAAATGGGCGAGGTGGTGGTTACGGCACTCGACCGGGTTTGCCTTTCCATCCAGAGAGGCGACTTTGTAGCGATTATGGGGCCTTCCGGCTCAGGTAAATCCACGCTACTTCATGTCCTTGGACTTTTAGATCCAGTAGAGTCAGGTTCCTATTCGTTAGAGGGGAATGAGACCTCTCATTTGAAGGAGAACGAGCTTTCGGAACTTAGAAGTAGAACGATTGGTTTTATCTTTCAGCAGTTCAACTTGCTTCCCAGGACCAGCGCGCTTGAGAATGTGGGACTTCCTATCCTTTATCAGACTGGACCTGAGAGACGATCTCCCGCCGTTCTTTTAAAAGAAGTCGGGCTCGAAGGTCGACTAGCACATCATCCCAACGAACTCTCAGGAGGACAACAACAACGGGTGGCAATTGCGCGCGCGCTAGTAAATGAACCGAGCATTCTGCTGGCGGATGAACCCACGGGGAATTTGGATTCGACGAGTGAAGAGGAAATTCTCGCCATTCTGCATAAACTCAATGAACAAGGAATCACGGTAATTGTCGTAACGCACGAAGAGAAAATTGCCCAGGAGGCAAAGCGGGTAATTCGAATGAGAGATGGAGTAATCTCCTCGGATATTCGGACCAGTCCATGCCCCTCCTCCAACTCTCGAATAAAGTCGCTTCCAGAGGAAGCTGCCAAATCGAAGGTTCAGCGTTTTATTCAAAGCGCATATGCGCATTGCAAACAGGCGTATAAAGCCCTCGCCTCCAACAAAGTTCGCTCAGGTCTGTCGATGCTCGGAATCTTAATCGGTGTTGCGGCGGTCATTGCGATGCTAGCTATCGGACAGGGCGCGAAGGATTCGATAGAAAAAAGCCTCTCTTCGCTTGGGTCCAATTTGCTCGTTTTGATGCCCGGCTCTATGCGCTCCATGGGAGTGGCTCTCGAAGCGGGAACAGTGACCCGCTTCACCATGGAAGACGCAAGAGATATCGGAGACTCAGTCCCTTTCGTTAAACACACCTCTCCGTCGGTATCGGGAAGGGTCCAGGCAGTATTCGGGAACAAGAATTGGAATACATCCGTGACCGGTACCCTGCCTGAGTACGCTTCGTTACATAATGCACCCGCTCAGGTTGGGCGGTATTTCAGCAATGACGAAAACCTCGAACGGGCGCGAGTGGCGCTACTTGGCACCACGACAGTCCGAGAACTTTTTGGAGGCGCAAACCCCATTGGAGAGTATGTAAAGCTTAACAAAGTAAGCTTCCAAATCATTGGGGTACTCAAGAAAAAAGGCGCACAAGGTTTTCGAGATGAGGATGACGTTATAGTCATCCCTTTAAACACGGCGATGCATCGGCTTCTAGGAAAGGATTTTGTCGATCAGATCGATATTGAAGTCAGTGACCAGACGAAAATGGACCAAGTTGAGACACAGACTCATGACCTCATCGTCCGCAGGCACCGACTACCGCCCAGCCAAGTAGATAGTTTTGATGTCCGTAACATGGCAGAGATTCAACAAGCCTTTTCGAGTACTAGCCGCGTGTTATCGGGACTTCTCGCGTGTATCGCGGCGATCTCGTTACTTGTTGGCGGAATTGGGATCATGAATATCATGCTTGTTTCCGTTACCGAAAGAACAAGGGAAATTGGCCTTCGCAAGGCCGTTGGCGCCAAACCTTCCGATATTCTGCTCCAGTTCTTAGTCGAAGCCATGATAGTTAGCGCACTCGGCGGGGTCATAGGAGTTGCTCTTGGACTATCGATTGCTTTTGTACTCACAAAGATAGCCGGTTGGGCCGCTCCCGTTTCGATGGCAAGTATTTTCCTGTCTCTATTATTTTCCGCTGGCATTGGAATTATTTTTGGTCTCTGGCCCGCAAAAAAAGCATCTGCTCTAAGTCCGATTTCCGCTCTTAGGTATGAATAAATGATGGAGGCTTTGTGATTATTAAATCCACTGTTGCTGAGAAGGTCAGTTTGTCTCATGAACCCGCTGATTTGGTAGTTAAGGAGCCAGCAAAAGTATCCTTACAAACGGGACACCCAACCATTTCGCCATATTTTTTGTCTCGACCTCTAGACCTCTTTATGTCCGGAGGCGGCTCTTTGGTATTTTTCGTGCTGTGCATGTTGTTTTGTGATCGTAGTCTTATGCCGTTTACCTATGTGGGCGTTTATCCGAACGGTCAAACTTTTCCCACTCCCATTCTCTCTCAAGCCTCTTGGATTTTCTTCGTCCTAAGTTTCGTATGCAACTTTCCACACTTTCTTCTTTCGTATCAGTTCTTGTATTGGGACTGTCGAAAAGAGTTCTTTCGCGAGAAACGATATATTTGGGCTGGAATTGTCGTTCCAGTCGTCATCTTGGGCGGCATGACTTACGTTGCACTAGCGCGAAAAGAGTCAGTTCCGTTTTTTATATATGCCATGTATGTCCTGGTGGGCTGGCACTACGCAAAGCAGGCCTATGGAATTTTTATTCTTAGCTCCGCGCGCAATGGAGCCTATTTTTCACAGCTCGAAAAACTTATCCTGCGGATAAGTCTGCTTACTTTGGGTGCGATTGGCTGGGTGGGAACGAATACCAACTCTCAGATGCAAAATTTCAACGGATTTTTCTATTCGGCTCTGAACTTTCCTTATTGGGCGATGACTAGCGCCCAGGCAGTATTTTTCTTGTTAGCGATCGTGTTCTTTGGATTACTCTTAACGAAGTATGTGAGAACTGGAGTAACCCCTTCCGCGACAGCTATTCTAGCAGTAGCATCAATGATGGTGTGGTACTTACCTGTTTTCTATCACCCCCTATTCATGTTCGCGATTCCATTTTTTCATTCTCTGCAATACCTCTGGTTTGGTACCGCATTTCGAAGAAATAAAGTCCGAGACCAGTTGCAGGACAAAAGCCCTGTCCAATATCGCGCGGGAATGTTGACGAGGTTTTGGGGATACTTGCTGCTAGCGGGGATCTTGGGGGCTGTAACATTTAATATAGTCCCGAACTTTTTGGATCGGACGTTCCCCTTTGAGTCTGGGCAGTATCAATTCCCCCCTCTGCTCTTCGCCGCATTTGCAGCCATCTTTTTGAACATCCACCACTTTTTCATAGATAACGTTATCTGGAAAAAGGAGAACCCGGCTGTCGGAAAATACCTTCTGAAACGATAAACCCATCGATGGAAGGGCGCATCAAGAGGTAAATGGATTGCGCCGATACGTATGAAGCATATGGCTACTTCCATTGTAATTATCGATGATGACGTGAAACTGTGTGAGCTTCTCCATAAATATTTAATGCAGTGTGGCATGGAGCTTATGTCCGCCTCGACCCCAGAGAAGGGTTTAAAGTTAATCCAACAGACGTCGCCAGCGCTCATTATTCTCGACATCATGTTACCCACGCGCAGCGGGTTTGATCTCTGCCGAGAAATTCGTCAAACTAGTTCCGTTCCTATCATTATGCTGACTGCTCGGTCGGAGATCACCGATCGTATTGTCGGTCTCAAATTAGGTGCGGACGATTACGTGCTAAAGCCGGTCGACCCCGCGGAACTTGTGGCGCGAATCGAATCTGTCCTACGCCGATCGAAGCTATCGGATCCAAGATTGGGATCGGTGGTTAGATATAATGGGTTGGAGCTAAATTTCAATCAAAGGACCGTATTTTTGGAAAACCAAGAGGTTAATTTAACCACAACAGAGTTTTCTATTTTGGAGTTACTGGTGCGCAACGCGGGCCGAGTTATGAGTCGTGATGAAATACTTGATAATCTACGGGGCATCGAATGGGAAAGTTTTAATCGGTCCGTCGATGTATTACTAAGCCGACTACGTCAGAAATTGAAAGAGGATCCAAAAAACCCCAAATTTTTTAGAACGATTCGCGGTAGCGGTTACCTATTCATAGGTGTTCGAGAAGATCAAAAGAAAGCGGCATAGTCGTCTGCGCAAACCTCAGTCCCGATTCTGGGAGTCTAGAAATCCTGAACACTTAAAAAAGCACTCAGTTCGATCCGCTATTACCACTTGAAGGCGGACCCGGCGGAAGTCCATCCGGAGGCGGACCTGGAAAGCCATCTGGGGGTGGCCCCGGTGGTAAACCGTCTGGAGGAGGCCACGGAGGCGCTCCGGGCGGAGGGGGCCACGGCGGAGGCCAGGGAGGTCTTCCTCGTGGAGGGCGCGGCGGACGTCCGCCAGTAGGTGGAGGCGGGGGAGGAGGTGGCTCGGAACTGGAAGTCGGGTTTGTTGGAGGGGAAGACACCGGCGGTGAATACCTTCCAGTCGTCGTTGACGGACCCGTCAACCCTCCGCACATTTCGGCGCCCGGTCCCGCTTGGGTCGTGCAATCGGCACAACCTCTTGCCACCTGTCGAACCAACCCGGTCCAATAGCAATAGATAATCTGACTTGTATTTCGGATAACGACGGCCATCGTTACCGCGAGCATGACAACCATCAAGATGTACTCGATGATCGCTTGGCCATTTCTAGCGAGAGAAAGCCTGGGCCAAGACTTGCTCACTTTTTTCATTGCGTCGATTGTATCGAAGGCACACGAACGAAGCCCGGAATAAGTTGTAACGAGTTGTATCTAAAAGTATCTAAATGTTTCGGGCATTCTGTCGAGGAGTCAGATTACGAAATAACAAATATCGACGATAAAAAGCCTTTCCCACAAGTGTTGATCATTCATTTACCAAGCGAACGTCACCCGGCCATAAGATATCGATAAGAATTATTTGTAGTCTGCTTCCATTCGCAGCACCTAAATTTTCTGCCGAAAGGAGGATCTGTTCAGAGTTTTGGCACTATATTTTGTTACGTTTACGACTTCGAAGAATAATAACGGCGGGTCAGTGCAATCTCAAAGGACGCCTGCGCCTCGGTATCGAAACTTTAGACATCACCAACTCATTGTTCGATTTGGAGGAAAAGTTCCTTCTAAATGTAGCGTGTAAAAGTAGTTCAATCTTCCGTGCCTAGTCTATGTTGGCCCGCCATTGCAAAAGAAACACTCAGTGGAACTGAGGAGCGTTTGGTTGATGCGGAGCATTTATGCCTAACAAAGAAAAAATTAGTTCTTTTCTGGGGATTATTATTAGTCTCGTTCTCATATCCACTTTGCAGGCCTGCAGTAACCCGTCTTCCACTTCTTCTTCCGGAACGCTCTCCTGTAGTAGTTCGGCGACGTTGGTTTCGGGGACCAACTCGTCGGGCTATACCGATACGGTCGATAACGTAATCGTTGAGAATTGAATTCAGTCTGGGCCCAGTTGGGATTGAACCAACAACCCCCAGATTAGAAATCTGGTGCTCTATCCGATTGAGCTATGGGCCCTTAGGAGAAAGGACTGAGAAGTTAATTACTTAGCACGCTAATTTCCTTGTGTCTATCGCGCGATAGTCTGGAATTATCTTCCAAAAATCTTCCACCACATGTCAAAAGGCTAGCTGGAAAGACAGGTAAGTAATTGAGATTGGAGGATTAAGATTCAAATGAAATTCGGAGAGCACCAGATTCTTAGTCTGGTGCTCTCCTTGATAAGCATTCGATCCTCGGTGCACTGGTGCACTCGGGATTTCGACGTGCTCTCCGTTAATTTATCGGGAGAGCTTTCCCTCAAATTCTGAATAATACTTAGAATCAGCCAATGCTTCCTCGCAGGATTGAACAAACTCCTTTTCTCCAGGAAGATTTGTAGGCCATGCGCGTTTTAATAGAACAACCGCAGTCTCTTTGTTTCCTGAATAAACCAGATTAGTAAACGATTGAACTAGATTTGGTGGTGGCCAGTCGGCAGTTTTCTTTTCAAGTAAAAGTCTTCTCCATGAACCGATTATTGAGTTAATTTTCCTCTTGGAGGGCGCCGGTTTCCTCATGAATTCCGGCGCTACCGAATACCGACCGTTAGCATACTTTAGAAAAACTTCGGCAGTTGCGGATAAACCGAAACTTGAAAATCGGTAAGCTAGAAAGTCATCGGCTACTCGGATGACAGGCAATGGGCTCCCGGGCAGACGGATGATTTCAGGGGCATAGTTGCCCCCATCGATCTCGGCGATCTTCCTGAGGCGTTTGCCTAAATCAAAAATAAGAAGCGCGGTACAGCAATGCGCACCGCCGGTCCATCTTCTAACCACGAGTTGGGTGCCATTGCCGATGAGACTTCCCAATGCATTGTTGCCCTCTTCATCATCTCCCCAATCGTAATGATTACCTATATCTTCTTCATGGAATACCCTTCGGCTAAGTCTAAGTATTTCAAGGCGCTGGCACATGCGATTGTTCGCGTAAGAAATTCGAATAAGGTAGTCGCCATGCTTTTTTTCATCTTTCGTCTCGATTCCTTTAGAGCATAAAACTTCTTCCTTGGTTTGAGCCGCGGGAAGAAATCTCGGAGTCAAAGAAATTAAAAATGAAACGAGTAGCAGGCTCACTCTTTTTTGCATTTTTTAAGGGCCTCATATTTTTCATTAAATTTCTTCATAAGACTGACTGCTCTTTTGCTCGATACCTTATCAGTTCCCTTGTAGGAACTGATAGCCTCTAGCCAAGTGGCTTGTCGTCCTAGTTTGATCGAAAGTAGCTCTCTTTTATGGAAGAGCCAACGGACGCCGGCACAAATATTGACGCGGGGGTCATTGAGTTCCTCTTTCGTAAGCGTGAGGAAATGATCTTTCAACTCACCCTTTTCGTCGCCTAAGATCTTTCTGGTATCGTTGGTAATCTGCATAAGACCGCGTGCACTGTTTCTTAAGTTCCGAGTAGTAAAGGGGGGACTGAACTGAATGCTCCCGGCTTGAGACGCCTACCCAAGCTCAGCCAATTCAATAGTTAGCGATATCGCAAGCTATTGAGATTACTAGCCTTAACTGAACAACTACACTTTTTATGGGATAATTTACTACAAAAACCACACTTTTTAGGCGATAAGAAATAGGCAACTTCACACTTTTGGTGGGATAAGCGGTTTACAGAACGACACTTATTGTAGAATAAAACCTTTGAAGTGCTAAAAGAGGGCAATGGGGGCCTTCGATTCAACTCCAGCAAACTCATTATAACGCCCATTAGGAAAAATCTCAGCGATGAAAAGAGATATCTACCATCGGCTTCTTAAATGGAAATCCGCTAAGGACAGAAAGCCGCTTATCGTGAAGGGCGCGCGACAGGTCGGAAAAACCTATTTGCTCAAAGAGTTTGGAAAAGCTCAGTACAAAGACTTGGCGTACTTCAACTTTGAAGAAACACCGGCGCTAAGCGAGTTTTTCAGTCAAAATATCGAAACTCCAAAAATTCTGGAGAAACTGTCCATCTATAGGGAAAAGAAAATCATTCCAGGCGAAACGCTGATTTTTTTTGACGAGATCCAAGCAGCTCCCAAAGCTCTGAGTAGTCTAAAGTATTTCTATGAGCATTCCCCTCAGTACCACGTGGCGGCGGCGGGCTCTCTGTTGGGAGTGAAGGTGGGGCACGGGGCCCCGTTTCCAGTGGGAAAGGTTACTTTTCTAAATCTCTATCCATTTAATTTCTTCGAATATCTGGAGGCGTTCGGAAAAACGGCCCTCTGCAAATACCTTAGAGACAAGAGCGACTTTGAGCCGATTGAAGAGGCCTTTCATGAGGAACTCCTACACCAACTGAAGCTCTATATGTTCATAGGAGGGATGCCCGAGCCGATCCTTCGGTATCGAGAGACTCAAGATCTGAGTATGGTCCGTGAACACCAAAATAATATCCTGGAGTCGTACCTTCTAGATTTCTCGAAATACACCACGAAGACTGAAACGATCCGAATTACCCATGTCTGGGAATCAATCTCGACTCAGCTTGCGCGCGAGAATAAGAAATTTAAGTACGCTGACATCGCGCGCGGAGCCCGCGCCAAGGACTACGAGCTGGCAATTCAGTGGCTTAAAGATGCTGGTCTGGTCCTGGTCTCCAATTGCATTTCAACAGCCCAACTGCCATTGAGTGCTTACCGAGAGGAAGACAAGTTCAAGCTCTATCTTCTCGACGTAGGGCTACTGGGAGCAAAGCTCAGGCTTTCGATGAAGACCATTGTTCAAAAGAACACCCTGTTCGCCCAGTTTAATGGGGCGTTCACTGAGAATTACGTCGCGCAGCAGCTCTATTCCGAAGGCGAAAGAGACCTTTTCTATTGGGCCCGGCCGAACGTAGCCGAAGTTGATTTCGTCCTCTGCCACGATGGGATGATATACCCCCTCGAAGTAAAAGCAGGTAAACAGCGCCACAAACCCAGTTTGAAATTCTATGATGGAAAGTTTTCACCTCCAGTTCTTTCCAGAGCCAGTGCGCGAAACTTCAAACACGACGGGAGAGTGTGCAATTATCCTCTCTATGGAATCTTACGCCTCCCCGAACTTGCCAAAACCGTTCTTGAACAAGCTCGTTCGGCCTCCGGTGCCGATGAACAGGATGAGGAAGACGAGGATGATTCGGATAGCTAGTCCTATTGCTTTTTGAAGCGCTTTAGATCCAGCTATTTGGTTGGAGTCTCCTGATGCCAGCTCACTTGGTTTCAGGCTCGGAACGCATGACTCATCTTATATCATTCGGTCTTGGCGGAAACGGGAAATATCTCGGCAGGGTTCTAACGTAATGCTCATACGAAAGCATGTTTTCCTCGGGGGAAGGGAGTAGCTTCAAACAAAATACAAATCGGGATGTGAAACCCACATTTCGGTTTTGAAGAGCGAAAGGGGGCCATGGGAATGGCCCATTTTTTTTGAGTAACAAAAACCCATTTAAAACTAGTAAGTTATGTCCTGATCCAGGCTATGTCCTTGCCTTTTATTTGGTATCTTATATAATAATACTGTGAAACCGGAGGCTACACTCAAGGAATTTGACCGGTTCTTAGCCGAGAAAGGGCTTTCCTTTCGAGGCGTGGTCATCGGCGCCACAGCCCTGGCTCTTCTTGGAATCATTTCAAGAGAAACTCGTGACAAACGTTGATTGGCCGAAGCATGTAGAAAGTGAATTCGCAAAGTTAGGGAGAAAGCTCGGGTATGGGATTTAAGCGTGACATTCTGCCATCGTCATTCCCATCAGGTAAGGCCCTTACGTTAGATCTTGTTTCTATCGGTTTTCTGTTTGCGGAAGATAGAGCGAAAGAAGAACCCAACATCGAACATACCTTGGTCGCGGGTTCGATCGAAGGTCTGGCGGGAGATTATCGAACTCTTTCCCTACTTGTCGATTGGATGTCGATCCATTTCAAGCAGGTAAATGTGGATCGTTTATATACCATCCTAAAGGAGCTTCCGGACAAGAGACTCAAAGCCTTCTGGAGCGCCATGGCGAAATGGCAGAGGAATGATCCGCGCATGAGAAAACTCTCTCGTATCTATCGGGGAGTGCCCCTACCAATAGGGGACGAGGATCAAATGAAGTTTTGGCTTAAGCGGGATGGAGAAGATCCTCGCTTCGCGAAATCTCACTTCGTTGTGCCCGCTAAGCTACTCCGACACAGACCAAGCGATATAGCGGATAGTGTTACCGTTGCCAAATTCCATTCGGGGTATCGGCAACGTCTTATTATCGGCCCCAGCTACCGCGCCGATATGTGGGCAATGCTGGATCGGGAGCCTATGCTCACTCCGTCAGAGCTGGCTCGAAAGTGTTTTGGTTCTTTTTCGACTGCTTGGAACGTAAAACGTGACTGGGGCATCATTAGGCAACTGGCAGCATAAACTTCGAAAGTTCAGCGAGGTCTATTTCTAAACCACCTTCGAAGCCCGGTTATCTAGGAAGCTTCACGCTTGGATGTGGAAGGGGTGGATTCTAAATTGAAATCAGCTCCATCGGAACCCTCAACGTCGGGCTCGATTAGTTTGTTTATGTAGTGGTTTTCCGTCGTTTTGATTACCTTCAAAAAATCTTCTAAATCGACTGGTTTACGAATATAGGCATCGGCCTTCAAATCGAGACATCGGGCCTTATCCCGATATGAATCCGATGTAGTCAGCATCAAAACACGGATCGAGTTTAAACTTTGATCCGATTTAATCTCGGCAAGAACCTCTATCCCAGATTTTTTCGGGATGTTGACATCGAGAAATATGATATCGGGCCGGGACGAGTGTGAATGGCCCCCTTCTCTTCGCAGGTAAGAAAGGGCGCAAATTCCATCGCGGACCACGCTCAAATGGCTTCCGCAGTTGCTGCTCTTAAGGGCTTCCTTGATCAATAGTTCGTCGCCGAAATTGTCTTCGACCAGAAGTATATTTAGTTTTCTTTCGCTCATGACGATGCCTCTCGGACGCCGGTTGCAATTTTGTTGGGCAGGCAGTGGTTGAGCGGCGGACAATTCAACCTACGTTAATAACGCGAAATGTCATCATCTATTGTGGGTCTTCTTCGTCTCTTTTAGGAAGGAACGGGAAGCGTCCCAATACGGCCTTCGCCGTGGTACACCGAAGGCAGCGTAAAGAAAAAAGTCGACCCCTGGCCCCGTTCAGACTCTACCCATATTCGACCGCCATAACGTTCAATAATCTTCTTGCACATGGCGAGCCCCACCCCCGTTCCGGCATATTTCTCTTTGGTATGAAGGCGCTGGAAGATGAGAAAGATCCTGTCGATAAATTGTTTTTCAATCCCAATCCCGTTGTCCGTCACAGAAAATTCGCAATTGGGGCCCTTCGTTTTGCTTGAAATATGAATTTCGGGATCTCTTCCGTCACGAAACTTGATAGCGTTAGTAATCAAATTTTGAAAAACTTGCCCAAGTAAAATACCGTCGACTGGCACCGTCGGCAATTGATCATGAGATATCTTGGTACGCGTCTCCTCTATTAAGCTTCCTAAACCGGCGATTGTCTCTACGAGTACTTTGGAGGTATCCGTCAATTCGTGCTTTAATTCCCCTCTCCCGCACTGAGAAAAGTGCAAAAGGTCTTGTACCAGGAGCTGCATCCTCGTTGCTCCTCCAACGGCTACTTTGATGTACTCGTCGGCATCCGCATCTAATTTACCGATGTATTTCTTCGACAAAAGTTGCATGAATGTAGACACCATACGCAAGGGTTCTTGGAGGTCATGGGAAGCAATCGCAGCAAACTGTTCCAACTCTAGGTTCGCCCTGCCCAAGGCCTCGGCCGTCTCCGTAAGTGTAGCGAGCGCTTCACTACGCTCCGTAATATCTTCTATGGCCAGAAGAATAAGATCTCCGTCCTTGCTCCCGTCTCGAAGCCGGCTCGCGTTAAGGAGTAAAGTGCGATGCCCCTTCTTCATGGAGTGATAAGGCATCTGAAAATCATGAAAGTGAGAATTCTTGGGGAGGATTTCCTCGAGCAAGGTCCGAAGCTCCTTACTATTCCATTCGCCGTCACCTATCTCGTAGATTAACTTCTTTTCAATAAGCTCTGGCACGGCAGAAAACGTTCGATAAAAAGACGGGTTCGCTGTCTTTACCCGCAAGTCGGAGTCCAACACGATCAATGACTCACGCATGGTGCGGACAATGCCTTCGGCATAATCACGGATACTTTTAAGTGTCCCAATATCAATCAGAGCTACAATTGCCCCATCTATTTTTTTATCGAGGGTCTGATAGGGACGGATTCTCAGAGAAAACCATCTCCCCTGCTCATCTTGTATCTCCTGGGCATACTCCGATACGTTATCAATAACGTCGGTCACGATCTCGACAAGATCAGGGATATTAAGTTTTGTCTTAAAGTCTTTAATATTTCGCCCGACATCGCTAGGCGTCAGACTAATGAGCGTTTCGGCCAAAGCACTAAACCTTCTAATGATTAAGTCCCGGCTAAGCATAATCACCGGCACATGGACCGTACTAAGGAGATTATTCAGATCGCTATTTAGTTCGCTTAAAGAGCGATTGCGGTGATTAAGTTCATCGTTAACCGTGGCAAGTTCCTCGTTTGAAGACTGCAATTCCTCTTTTGCTGTTTCAAGTTCCTCATTAGAGCTTTGCATTTCCTCGTTACTGGAAAGAATCTCCTCATTAACAGCCCGTAAATCGTGGGAAGCCAGGCGTTCCTTTTCGACTAGCGACTGCAAATACTCTTGGGTGTCGGCGAGTTCCTTTTCCAAAAGAGCGGTTCTTACATCCTCTGGCTGCACCCCCTGTTGAAGTGGCTTTTCGGAAGATGGAGATTCCGAAAAGACAATCGCGAAAAGCCGACTTTTGGAAACCGCACTCTGAAAGGGAATTACCTCGAGGGACGCCCCTATAAAACCTTTGTTATGTTTAATCCTTAAATTATTTTTTTCGACCCGGACATTGTCGCGCTGTGCCCGGTGAATCGCCTTTGCGAGATCTCCTCGCAAACCAGGTCTCGCCATTTTCAGAATGTCGTTGGTTAGTGGACCTGTAGGAGCTTCCAGAAAAAGACCGGTCTGGCCGCGCATTTGAATAATCTCTAAATGTTCGTTAATGGTCGCCCCCACCGGAGCTCGGCTCGCCAGAACTTTCTCGGTCTCTCTATCCAATTCACTCTGACTATCGACAACGGTTTGCGCCTCGATGGCAAAAGTAGTCTTCCCCGTGACAGCGTCTCGTCCTACATATCTACGTGCAAAATCAAAGTGGGAAGGCTCTATTCCGGCCTTCTTAAGATAAACTTTCTGATATTTGCCGTGTTCCGAAAACAATTCCGGATGCGCTCCCGCGCTCTCGGCGTTTCCTAGCATAAGAAAACCAGTAGACTTAAGGGCATAGTGAAATAGAGAAATGACTCTTTTTTGAAGCACCGGTTCAAGATAGATGAGTACATTTCTACAACTAACTAAATCAAGCGCCGAAAAAGGAGGATCGGTAACTACATTCTGCCGCGCAAAAACACATACGTCCCGAATGTTCTTGTTAATCTGAAAACCGTTATCGGCCCTGGTAAAAAAGCGTTTCAAATAGTCCGGGGGAACCGTGGCAACGGAGCTCTCGCGAAAAAGGCCAGCGCGAGCTTTGTCGATCGATAGGTCGCTCACATCGGTGCCAAAGATTTGAACGGGAAATCTGGCCTTTGACTCCTCAAGGAAGTCGATTAAGCACATGGAGATCGAGTAGACCTCTTCTCCTGTTGCGCAACCCGCCACCCAAATTCTTATCGTATTGTCGATGTCACGGTTCTTGACGATTTCAGGGAAAATTTGGTTTTTCAACACTTCGAATGTTTCTGGATCTCTGAAGAAGCTTGTGACCCCGATAAGGAGATCTCGATACAGCGCATGAACCTCCGAAGTATCGCCGGTTAACAAATTCGCATATTCCAGGAGGCTCTCTTTTCTACACAGAACCATCCGTCGGGAGATTCTGCGCATAATGGTGTTACGCTTGTAGGCGCTAAAATCAACCCCGGTTCCTTTTCGCACAATTTTCAATATATCCGCAACCACCGTCGCATCACCAATTTTCTCGGGGACTTCGGGATTCTCTACGAGCGATGTGCTGTCACAAAGATACGGATGCTGAGCGATGCGAAGTAACTCTTTTGCAATTTCCTCGATAGAGAGAACGAAATCGACGCATTCAGTGGCAATCGCATTTTTTGGCATTTCCCCAAACTTGGCCGTGCTTACCTCTTGCGCGATCGTAATCCCTCCCTCCGCCTTAATCTGAGTCATTCCATGGGCACCGTCGGAACCCGTCCCTGATAAGATGATTCCAATGGCCCGATTCTTCGCATCTGCGGCGAGAGATTCGAAAAAAGAATCGATGGTGTTTGGCATTCCATACGTGCTCTTTCGAACCTGAGTGCGCAGGATCCCATCCAAAATAATCATGTCCCGGTTTGAGGGCATCACATAAATCCGGTTGGGAAGGACTTTAACCAGCTCCTCGACTTCGACGACGGGCATTCTTGTCGCGCGAGACATAATCTCGGCGAGTAAACTGGGGTGGGTTGGGTCGAGGTGTTGAATCAGGATGAACGCCATGCCACTATCGGTGGGCAAAAAAGTAAGCAGCTTTGTGAAGGTTTCGAGACCTCCGGCGGAAGCTCCGATCCCGACGATGGGAAAGTCATTCACCGGAGGCAGGCCCTCCCGCGAATTCTGGTCCTTCTTTCGTGAATCCTCAACTCGACCTGAAATTTTCTCTGAATCCATGACACTTTACCGTCCGCATTCAAGGAAAGGACGGGCTTCTGATCGAGGATGATAATCAGATGAGGTTGAGAAGCCTTTACTCCCTAGCTTGGACGGCTACAGTACTCTCTTCGACGCGATAAGTCAGGTGGAAAAGGATGAAGCAATCTCTTCGGATCGCCTGATTCCCGAGACGCGGCAAACTAAAATTTCCGGTGTGACCCTACGCGAGCTTGCCACCCATACTTCGGGGCTACCTCGAATGCCTCCCGGATATACCGGCCATCCTTATTTCGATTTTAATCCTTACTATTGGTTGAATCGTGAGCGGCTCATCCAACCTTTTACGGTGGACCATTTTCCGGGCCAACCGGGACGCGGAAATTACGGTTATTCTAACTTGGGTTTTAGCCTTTTGGGGACGGCGCTATCCCGGGCTGGGGGAATGACGTTTGCGGACCTTATTCGGACCCGTATTACGGAACCTCTGGGAATGAAGGACACCGTTATCCTTCCCAATGACGAGCAGATGAATCGACTGGTAATTGGTTATGGCGGAGACGGAGAGAAGCTAGTGCCGTGGGAGTTCTCTGAAGCGACTCAGGGGCGTGGAGCGTTATTCCCCACGGCTAATGATCTTCTTATTTATGCCGAAGCCAACCTTAATCCCGATAACACCCCGTTGGGCCGAGCGATGATTAGAACTCACGCCGTGGAATTTGCTGATGCTAACTTGGAAATGGGCCTGGGTTGGCAGATCCCGGGCTTGAGTTAAATCTCGGTCCGCGAGTGCAATCACTTTCTGGAGCACGGCCGATTCCCCAGTGTAATGTGGGCAACGGAAAGCCAATCTTTGGTAGCTGCGCGCAATCTCAGGATCCGCCCGATCGACCGAATAGGCGAAAGCGCCCTTACCACGCCTCGAGAACTCTACTTTGGTGGGAAGTTCTTCTCCCGCGGATGTTATCAAGCGAACTCGAAAACGCTGAACGGTTTCGGTTTGTTTGGCTTTGGCCGGATCGTTTAGGATGAGGCGCTCAATTTCGAATGCCCGCAATCCTCTCTGAAAAGAGGCATCTTCTAATATTTTATAGCCGTTCTTTTTTTAGGTTTGGACCGCACCTCCAACAACAGCTATACCCATGTCTTCGGAGTACCTCGGGCTATGAAAGAAGAAGCGGAGATTCACTCCGCCCTTTAGAATATAGAGTTTAGGATCCGAGACCTTAAGCAGTTTCTCCAGAAAGAGAAAATGGAATACTTCCCGTTTTTGTCTGACTGAGTACATGCCCGTTTATGAACCTGAATTGTAGAATTATTCAATTCAAATACGTAATATCGGTGTTTTTTTTCATGGAAGGTGACTCAGAAATGATGTGCCGCCTCCCAAGAAATCGAACCCATTCTCGCCATCTCGGAATTCATGATAAACAAACAGTCCAAGGAACTTCATTCACCTCGTTTGCTTGAGTCTTATGTTCTGAGAAATTTTACCAATCCCTCGGGCGGTTATCGGATTTCGGTACATTCTGATTTTCTGACGTTGAGAGCGAAGTCTACTTTAAACCGATAATCGGGCATGGGATCTGATTACCACCTTCGCCCCTAAAATCAAAAAAACGGGGCAACCGACAGACTTCGTCGATTGCCCCATTGTTAAACCCTGGAGACCGCCCGATACGGCGGCGGTCACCGTTAACACTTAGTGAGTCGTCAAATACGCTTCAAGAGCCGACGCATGCATACCGCCCCAACCCGTCACGGCGTCCCAACCAGGACCGGCGTTGTACTTGCCGTTATTTCCTTGCGTCACATCGTCAAACGCAGCCGCGCGATCCGTCGTCGACATGGCGTAGATAATCGGATTCAGAAATCCCAGCGGCTGAAGATTGGCTTTCGCCCGTGCTTCGCCGACTAACAACATGAATCCTGACCATTGCGGAGCCGCAATACTGGTTCCCCCAATGACCATAGGAAGCGGAATTCCGAACTCGTTAACGAGAGCGGATTGTCCCGATGAAGGGTTAGCATTGAAAGCGACATCCGGATAGGAGCGCTTCACATAAACGCCGCCCAACTGAGATTGCCACGAGGGTAAATCCCAAATCGTGCTGATGCCGCCGCCACTGCCGCCGGCAGCGCCATTGCCACTCCATGCGGTTTCGCTAAGAGAGCTCGTCGAGGAGGTATCTAACGTGACTCCTCCGACCGCGACCACATTGGGATTCGCCGCTGGCCAATCTGCCATCGGATCGACATAACCGGTCACGTTTCCGCTGGCATCGGCTTCGGCACATGCGGAACCCGAATCACCGGAAGCGATCATGATATTGACGCCCTGAGCGACGGCTCGTGCGAATACAGGAGCCATATCCGATTGGTGCTGGGAAGTGAGGTCTTTCTCACAACCGCCCCAACTATAATTGGCTACCTTGGATACGTTGTCGTCGAGGATCTTGGTGAATAACGCTAGCTCACCCGCATCGTCGTTAGTGGCCGAGCTGTACACATGAATACGAGCACCGGGAGCTAATGCGCCCGAGAACTCGGCGTCGACACAGGTCTCCATCGCGGAATTGTCGTTCGTTTGAGGAGTCCCGTTTACTGGAATTTTGTCTACCGTGGGTGCCGGGTTCAGCCCTTGCTGTTGGTAGTAACTGGCAACAATCGTGGCATCGAAATCGTCATAGGTGGCGATAGCGAGGTCCTGATTTTTGCCGGTCAATCCCGCCGTATATAAAGGATCAAATCCGTAGACGGTGCGAATCGTCTGCAGTGACACTCCGCTTCCGCCAAGATCGTGAGCTTTGCCGGCCACGATATGCTTGGGAAACGAATGTCTCCGGTTATCCAAACCAGTCACTGACACGACTGGACTTAACGTACGGGGAATTCTTACCGTTCCCGTATAGGAGTGCAGTGTCGAGTGGTTCATAGGTTTCACGGTAACGTGAAACAGGTGTTCCAGGACCGATTGCTCCGCTTTCACCGTAACGAAGAGATGGGTGGCCGATTCATCAACAATGGTCACTCCCTCTTTCTTCAGATTGGTGAGTAACATGGCATAGTCGGAATCGGTGGGACCCGCAATGTCTCTAATCTCTTCCGGGGTGTAAAACTGCCGATACCGAGGAGAAGTCGGATCCATTACGTTTTTGGCCAAAGTATCCATCGAGACGCGCTCTTGAAGACGGAGCACGACTTGAATGGATACCGCTTTACTAGACAACGAAATACCCAACGCGCAGGCGATCGCTACGACCGAAAGCAGTTTCATATTGTCTCCCAATTATTTAGATTAAGATCTAGACGCGTTTAAAGTATCGTAAACTCATCCACCCGGCAATCGAGCTGGGCGCAGCTTTGCGACTCCCGTTAACAAACGTCGACGGCAATTCTGAGGCGAAATGCTCACGACAGCTGCTTGTTGCAGCAAGTCGCTGGCTAACGCGTTCCGTTAGTTGGTCAGGAACCTCGTCGTTAAAACCTCTTTCCTGCGCGATAAAAACCCTCATTGCGTAAGATATGAGCCTAAATGGCCCCTATTGGTTCGCAGTATCCAATCAGAACGCGGGGGGAAACGACTGGCACTGCGATTGCAATTCGCTCCCATGTCACTCAAACAAGGAGACTAAAATGGCACGCAGAAATCCACGTAGTGGATCAAAGAAAAAAGTAAGTTCCAGGAACGAAAAACAAAGCAGCATGAAAGGACACGTAGGACGAAACGGACGAGGCGCCGAAAGCAGAACGGAAACTAGGAGCCCGTCCGAAAGAGATGAATAGCATCTCATGCGCTAAGTAATTATAAAAAACTAAGGAGTGTGTCATGGGACAGCAAGGAGCCAAAAAAGGCGGTTACGATGACAAGGGACAGTTTGATAACAAAATAAAAAAAGACCACTTGAAGAAGGTAGGAGAAACCGAAAATCGTCAAAGTCTAGACAAGAGCAAAGACGAGGAGGAGGAAGAAGAAGAACAAACCACTAGCCGCTTCGGCGTAACCAAATCGCTTGAGGACGACGAATCCCTCGATGACGATCTCGGACAAAGCTAATCGAGTCCTGGAACAACCGATGGGGGGCTCGAACGGATCTTTCAATTGAGACGCCGCTCGAGTCCCCCATTTTTATTTTAAGCCGCCGTCTCTTTTGGGATCGCTGCTCCCATGTTTCCTAGCAAAGTAGCAAGATCTTCCGCGTGCTCCTCTTCATCGGCTAGAATCTTCTCAAAGACCCGTCGGGTAGTAGGGTCATCATTGCCCACATAGCGGATAAATTCTGAATAGAGCTGAATCACGATGCGTTCCGCGACGAGATTCTCCTCTATCATTTCCAAAGTGGTCTCGCAGGTCTTGTATTGAGTGACGGATCGATCGGCAAGCCCCTTAGGATTATAATTGGGAACCCCGTTTAGCTGGGTAATGCGTTCGGTGAGCCAGTTCACATGCGTCTGTTCCTCTTCAGCGTGCTCCAAAAACTCTTTGCGCACCGAATCAGCGGCGATTCCGGAAGCCATATAATAATGTTGCCGGTATCGCAAAACGCATACTAGTTCGCTGGCTAATGCATCATTCAATAGCTGGATGACCTTCTGTCGATCGCCTTTATATGCATCAGTCACTGCCCCTTCCGTGATTCGCCGACGGGCATTTTCCTTAACTTCCGTAATATAATCTTCGAAATCAGCCATGGGCCTTCCTTTCTAAAGTTGCGAAAAACGACGACTCATTAGATGTCGCGATTCGATGAGTTACTTTCTGCAATTGGAATGCCAGTTGACTCATCTTTGGAACGCGATGGCACTTCGCTTGCAAAGTTCCTAGATCAACTGGAGGTCTCTCTATGAACGAAGGTAGCAAACAACAAAAAGATCCTGTCTGCGGAATGCCGGTCAAGAAAGATGGCGAATGGACCAGCGACTACAACGGAACGCAGATCGCGTTTTGCTCTCCCAAATGTAAGGCTGAGTTCGACGAAAACCCGAGAAAATATAAAAGCAAAGCAGCCTAGATTTTGACGGGAATAGCCCTTTTGTTACGAGGCGGAAACAGAAGCCAAACTAGAGGGTGTCGCAGGTTGCAAACACGGATCGGTCGCCTCGGGGAGCGTGAACATGAATTTAGTTCCCTTCCCGGGGGATGACTCTGCCCAAATTCTGCCTCCTTCAAGTTCCACTATCCTCTTACACACGGCTAGCCCCATTCCCGATCCAGGATATTTCGATTGATCGTTGAGTCGCGAAAAGAATTCAAAAATCCGCTCCGCATGACGGTTGTCGAAGCCAATGCCATTATCCTGAAGGGTGAATAGCCAACGCCTGCCGTTCTTGGTGGACGTAATAGAAATCTTTGGAGGGTTGTCACCGCGGAACTTGATGGCGTTGCTCATGAGATTCTGAAACAACCGCTGGTATTTCACCCGCTCTCCGCAAACCACGGGTAGTTTACTAACGTGAATTTCCGCTTTCGATTCTTTAATGACAGCGCCTAAATTTTCAAGAACCTCTCGGGTCACCTGATTCATGTCTACGTGTTCTGACTCGTTCGACTGCCAATCGACACGGGAGAATGCCAAGATATCATCAATGAAATTTTTTAACCTCTTCATGCTTGAAGTAATAAAACCGATATGAGTTTCAGCGTCGGGGCCTATTTTGTCGCGGTAGGTTCGAGCAAGCATTTCGACATAGGTATTAACTGTTCGAATCGGTTCCATGAGATCGTGTGCCACGGTATGGGCGAAGCGCTGGAGTTCCATATTGGAACGAGAAAGAGAACTCGCGATTTCCTTTAACTCAGCTTCCCTCGCTCTTCGTTCGGAGACATCCTCGACGATACTCTCGTAATACAGGAACTCCCCTTCCCGGCTCTCGACTACCCGCGAACTAGCAAACAACCACGTAGTGGATCCGTCTTTCCGAAAGGCCTCATACTCACAACGAGCCCGGCCATCTTTGTCTAAATCTGACAGAAACCGCTGTCGAACCTCGGGGTTCACGTAAATCTGGTGGTTGATATCGTCCACCCTCTCCATGAGTTCAGCGCCGGATTCGTAGTCCAGCATCTGTGCAAAGGCCGTATTTGCCGCCAAAAATTTACCTTCCCGTGTGGTTTGAACGATGCCCTCGGCGGCATTCTCCACTGTATTCAAATACTTGTGATTGATTTCGCGAAGCCGCCGGTTGAGAGGGCGACGAGCCAAGACGTAAGTGATGATTATCACAGCAACCAGGGCGAAGTAGTAAAATACCGTCTCAACCACGAAGTCCGCCTTTCTCGACGACAAAATAGCTGTTGGCAGGCTTATATCCTAATCTTTTTGGGAATTGAACCCCTTGTTTTGAATTTCAGTTCGTATATGTTGGGCGGCATTCCTCATGTGTGCAAAGATAATCATTTCGACCCTTTTAGCGGGCCATATGGCTCTTTTTCCTGGTCTAGACCAGGATTTGCGCAGGCCTACGCTAAATCGCAGGGGCTACGCCGATACCCGCTTTAACGAAACTCAATTAGGCTTTATCCGCCGGGCCATCAACAGAACTCAGCGCAATCTGAACCCCAATCCACAGAACCCGAAACAACGAGCCGTCATTCACATCGGCGGAGCCTATGGCGACATGGAAAAAAAAATCTTAACGGGGGGCGGACACGTCATCTATTTCGACATGGAGGAAAATCACCGACTCATCGCTGAAGATGAGTTAGACAGTGTGAAAATTCACCCTTCCCAATACGAGACCCTAACCGCCGAATTCCCCCTTAACTTCGAAGAAAATCCTTCACTAGAGTCACGTCTTCACCAACTTTACTTAGGTTACGAAATCACCGATATCGCCGCCTTCGCGATGTTCATGTACCTTTCCGGTGAAGAGCAGCTCCGAGTATTGCAATGGGCGTATGACCTCTTGCCCCCGGGGGGACGCTTCTACATCACAGGCACAAGCCCATTTTGCCATCTTTTCCCCGGTTGGGACGATATCTACATGCAGAGAAAGCAGATCAATTTCTTGGCTCAGTACGATCTTTACCCGTTTCCCGGCTGGATTCCTAACGTTCTCGCCGGGGACATTAAGCATTTTGTCCCGGAAGGTTATCTGGAGCACTACACTCCTTTTTTCCATCTTCTTGATCCTATTGTTTTGGGTCATCATGCCATGACCATCGGATTTAAGGTTCACTCTGGAAAATATTTAAAGCGAAATTATCCGCAGAAATTGGTTTACCAAGGTCGTTGGAGCGAGGTAGACGGCTTACCGGTAGGAGAAATAGCAAGTCTAATCCTTGAAAAACCCACTTCAGGTAGAAAAACCCGAAATACAAAACCGCAATCTCCTCTATTCAGCCGATAGCGGCTTAGCGATGGACTCTAAAGATTTTCTTTCCGCCCGAATTCCCAGAAAAAATTCGGTTAAGGCCGCTACCAACATTAAGAAAGCAGCAATGCCATAGCCCCCAAAGATATTTTCTCGAGACCCCGTTCCTATCAAAGTGCCAAACAGCCAGGGGGCAACAATCCCGCCGATTCCAGTTCCTAAGGAATAAAAGATAGCGATGGCTAGCGCTCGAATTTCGAGTGGGAAAATTTCGCTCACTGTTAAATAAGCGGAACTGGCAGCGGCAGAAGCAAAGAAGAAAATGATAGTCCAAAGGGCTGTTTGTCCGGCGGCTGATAACGATCCGTGAACGAAAAGCCAACCGGTAGCCACCAGAAGAATCGCTGAGACGCCATACGTTCCTACGATCATGGGTTTTCTTCCGATAACATCAAAGAAATGGCCTAGAATGAGAGGGCCCAGAAAATTTCCCAGAGCAAAGGGCAGTAGATATAAGCCCGAATCCTTGACCGGGACATCATAAAATTTTCTTAGGACAAGAACATAAGTAAATAAAACCGCATTATATAAGAAGGCCTGCGCCACCATTAACGAAAGGCCCAACACAGACTGTTTGCGATACTGAGTGAACATCGCCCGAATAATGGCAAGAAGTCCAAACGACGATTGGGGGTGGATCGATATAGATTTTAGCCGCTTGTGACTTTTCTTCCCGGTTTGGTGCTCCACTTCGCACTCAATTTCACTAACGATGGATTCCGCCTCTTTTTCCTTCCCGTGGATCACTAGCCAGCGAGGACTCTCGGGTAAAAATTTGCGGAGAAATAAGATAGAAAGGCCTAATATTCCTCCAACACCAAATCCCAGTCTCCACCCCAAGTTGACCCGGAAAAAAGCGGGATTGAGTAGAAACAGGGTGGAGGCCGAACCCAGGGCTGCACCCAGCCAATACGTTCCATTTACGATAAGATCTGTTCTGCCTCGAATACGACCCGGAATCAGTTCATCGACCGCGGAATTAACTGCCGCATATTCTCCTCCAATGCCAGCGCCGGTGAGAAAGCGGAAGGCCACAAAACTCCAAACATCCCATGAAAACGCCGTCAAGATAACACCGGCCAAATAAACGGCGAGCGTTACAAAAAAAAGAAGTTTCCTTCCCAGCCTGTCGGTCAAGTAGCCAAACACCAAAGAGCCTAGGACAGCGCCCGCAACGTAAGAAGATCCGATCATTCCGATGTCTTGGCTCGATAGATGAAGAGACTTAGGATCTTCAAGCACGCCGCTAATAGCACCCATCAAGGTCACTTCTAATCCGTCTAAAATCCAAGTGATGCCTAAGCTAATAATGACGATCCAATGAAACCGGGACCACGCAAGCCTATCGAGCCGCGCGGGGATATTGGTTTTTACAAGTTTGGTATGCTGCCGCGACTTGTTACCTTTCGACTCATGTTCCGTTTTGGGCATTGCAAATCTCCTCAGCTATTTACCGGTTTCCTCTCCCTCGCGCACGAAAATGCAAGAGTAGGTCCATTTCCGTGGCACAGCCGTTGCAACCTCTATACCTACTGCTATGGCAATTTTTATCCGCATGAGAAGATTTACAGCGCTTTTGGTGTGCGTCTTTGCGTGGCAAGCGCTATTCCCTTGGCGTACTACCTGTTTTGCTCTGACGGAAAAACTCCCTGCTACCGACGAATCTGGCCCCATCATTTACGATCTTCGCACCAAGAGTCAGGCACAAGCGGCAGCACAGTCTTTAATCGAGCAAGCGACCGAGTTAAGACGAAAGACGGGCCGCAAACCAATCAGAGCTAAATTGATTCATATCAGAGGAGAGCTTACCGAAAACCACGAACTCCTTTTGAAACTTCTGGAACAGGCGGATATCGAGTTAGACGTTACGATTGTAACGGAAGCAGAATTAGAACAACTTGTCGATCAAACGACAAGTCAATTACCCACCGAAGCACAAACCCAACAAATTCTCCTTAAATTTGCAGATCATTGCGATCCTAGAGCGGTTTCCGAGGAGTGTTCCGTCCTTCGCCGACTTGGCGGGGCGCTAAATCCCATTAATATTGCAAAAAGACTCCACCAAGGGATTAGCCACTTCTATAAGTCGATGCGCGAGACGACCTTTCTCGAGCATTGGATAATCCAAGATCAACAAGGCCATTGGCATCGAAGATTTGTAGGGGACATCGATTTTCACAAAGCGGCAAGCTTCGCCATGGCAGGTTCCGTTCTAAGCCTTAGCATGGCACTTTGGTGGAAGGGTATTTCCCCGCGCGAGACCAATTGGTGGATCGCACAAATATTTAATATGGGATGGACCTACGGTTCGGTGATGGCAACAAGGGAGTTTTCCTCAATGCGAATGCAGCACAGGGTCTACTGGATTAACGGAAGTGACGGTGATGCCATGGCCAAAACGCACGACGAGATATTCTTTTTGGGCTCGGCATTCGTCCTTAATTGGTTGGTCAACGCGGTATTGTTATGGGCGATTGTAGGAACCCAAGATGTGCTATCCGCTGCCCTCACCACAGGGACTCTCAACGCCGCCCTCACCGCATATTGCAACTTGGCTGTCGATCGATGGCAGTCGTCTCTGGCACTTCGAAAGGAGAAGGAGGCTCGGCAGGGAAATTCCCACACGTCTTCATCGACTGGGCATAAATTCACAGCCGTCGTCGCCATCTGGGGTGGTTTTGTCTTTCAAGTTCTGCGACTTCTGCAACTCTTTGGTGAAACCGCTCCGATACCGACCATGCTATGCGCAGGCACTCTTTGTATTTTGCTCGAACCTTTTTTTGCCGAACACCATAAGTCCACGATTATCGAAAAGATCCGTCACCAGATAAGAACCCTCAGCCATCCTAGGCCGACTGTCTGCGAAACGTTGATCCAGCTCTCAGCGGAGGAAAACAATTGAGTCCTGTTTTTTCGCCGGATCCGTATAGTTTGAAAGCGCTGTTCACTAGAGCGACGTGAGAGAACGCCTGCGGAAAGTTGCCGCATAACGAGTTCGTTTCGACGTTATATTCCTCGGAGAGCAATCCCAAATCGTTTCGGACATTGATTAACGCCTCGAAATGACTCTCCGCCTTTTCTCGTTCTCCCAGCATAGCCAGAGCGTCTACCAGCCAAAAGCAAGCGGGCAAGAAAGCAGCTTCACGCGGATCTTTAATCCCATCCACTTTAGTCTTCGTGTCATACCGTTTTACAAAAGCGCCGTCAGCCAATTGCGCTTCGATGGCTTTGATAGTTCCTCGAATTCGAGGGTCCTCCGCCGGTAAGAAACCAATAACCGGCAGAAGTAATAGGCTCGCATCAAGGTCTTTCGAATCAAAAGACTGGGTAAAGGAGTTGAGCCGATGATTAAAGGCCCTGTCGCAAATAGCGCTATGGATTTTTTTCGCTTCCGCTTCCCACTCCTTAGCCGGTCCCTCAAGCCCAAATCGTTTGGCGGTCTCAACGCCTCTGGAGAAAGCCAACCACGCCATTGCTTTGGAATGAGTGAAATGTCGCATGGGCCCTCGAACTTCCCAGATCCCCGCATCGGGTTCTTTCCAAATTCCCTTTAGAAAATCGAGAAGCTCTTTCTGTAAAGTCCAGAGCGAAGGTTCGGTCTTTAGGCCATGAACTCTGGCATCGTAAAATACGTCCATAAGCTCCCCAAAGACATCCAGTTGTCTTTGTCCGTGAGCCGCGTTTCCCACTCGCACCGGTTTGCTATCCCGATATCCTTTTAGAAAACTCAATTCCCTCTCCGATATTGTTCGTTCCCCTCCAATGCCGTAAAGGATCTGAACCTGAGAAGGATGGCCCGCTACGACTTGTTGAAGCCACTCTTGCCAAGCGCCCGCTTCAACGTGATAGCCTGCCCCCAGTAAAGCATGAAGGACCACGGTCGTATCTCGGAGCCAGCAGTAGCGATAATCCCAGTTTCGTGAACCGCCGATGTTCTCCGGAAGTGAGGTAGTGGGAGCCGCGACCATACCACCGCTCGGAGCATAGATAAGTCCCTTAAGGGTAATTAGAGATCTTCGAACGGTTTCAGCGTGAGGTCCTTGATAGGATGATTTACCCGCCCATTGCTGCCAGACCGAAACGGTCCGTTCTATGGCCGCCATGGGATCTATTTCCTGAAAAGAGGAATCGCTCTGGGAAAGCCAGGTCATTACAAAAGTGACCACCTCACCTTCTCTTACCGCAATATCACAACTTACCTGGTCGTCGTCGCACTTGAGAGGGACGGTACTTCTGAGTAATACTCTACATGGGCCGGCTCCTAGCATGATGGCTCTTTCGGATACCCGTTTGGTCCACGGAAGCACCGAGCCGTACTCGAAGCGAATGGCAAACTCCATGTGGAAGGCAGAACTCCCATTCACGCCTTGCACCACCCTAACTACCTCAGGAAAGTTAGCGCGCTCGGGCATACTATCGATCACATGAGCCGAGCCACTAGCAAAACGATAATCGGTCTGTAAAACCAAGGTGTCCTTAAGATAAGAGCGACTCTGCGTGACTAATCCGTTTTCCTCTTTGGGTACAATGGCCCATCTTCCGTTCTCTTGGGTTCCCAGTAAGGCTGCAAAGCATGCCGGAGAATCGAAACGGGGGAGGCAAAGCCAATCGATAGATCCCTTTCGAGAGACTAAGGCCGCCGATTGGCAGTCTCCGATGAATCCGTAATCACCGATTCCGCTCTTGGAATTTATTTCTTTTGCGAGCACGTTGTCCGCTCCTATGTCATCTCACGGACTTTGTCCGACATTACCGTTAGGGCAATCTTCCCGCCATAGGGAGTTCCTTTGGCCAGGGATTCGGCGAAATGAGCCGCTTGTTTTAGCTCAATCTTGGCCGGCATGGGCGCCTCAAACGGATCGACCACCGCTTCAATGATGGTGGGGCGATCGGAGGCCAAAGCGGCATCTAGGATAGCCCCACACTGTTTGGGATCTTCGATAGTAAAACCATCGCCACCGCACGCGCGAGCAAACGTGGCAAAATCGATGGGACTCAGTTCGCACCCGTATTCCGGGTTTCCCAAAAATACCATCTGCTCCCACATGATCTGTCCCAAGGTGTTATTCTTAAGAACTAAAATCTTTACGGGAAGTTTATATTTTACGGCCGTTACAAAATCGCCCATTAGCATCGTGAGTCCTCCGTCACCGACCACTGCCACCGATTGCCGTTCGGGAAAAGCGAGTTGGGCCGCGATGGCATAGGGTAATCCACAGGCCATCGACGCCAAATTTCCAGAGCAAGAATACAACTGTCCCCGTCTCGCCCGAATATGTCGAGCCCACCAAGTGGTGATGGTTCCCGAATCCGAAGAGACGATGGCATCATCGTTTAAGCGCTTTCCCAATTCCCAAGCGACCACTTGCGGCTTCATGGGAATCGCTGGGGCGGTCCCTTGTTTTTCCATGAGCCCCCACCACTGTTTCATCCCCTCATAAGATTTTTGGACGAACGAAATGTCGCTCTTTGGAGTTAGCAAGGAACTCAAAGCAGCAAGCGTTTGTTTAGAGTCCCCGACTAGCCCGACTTCGATGGGATAACGAAGACCGATGCGAACCGGATCCATCTCAATCTGAACAGCGCGCGCTTGTCCTGGTTTCGGATAAAACTCTATATAAGGAAAGGAGGTTCCCACCATGAGCAGAGTGTCGCATTCTTCCAGAGCCTCCTGCGAAGGCCGTGTTCCCAATAGACCTATGCCTCCGGTCGTATAGGGACTGTCATCCGGGACTGCCCCTTTTCCGAGTAAAGCCTTAATGATAGGGGCCCCTAATTTTTCGGCTACGATAAGAAGTTCGCAAGTCGCATGTAAAGCGCCTCTTCCCACCAAGATAGCGACCTTCTTTCCTTCGTTTAGAATTTCCGCGGCTTGGGCCAACAACTTGTCGTCAGGCAAACGGGCGCTCGCCGCATATGCGTAAGAATTGTGGTGAGCGACATTTCGTGGGGAAGCTGCTTTTTTTTCCACTTTCATGGACTGCATATCGACAGGAAAGCAGATATGGGACACCTTCTTGTAACTAAGCGAAGTCCGGCATGCCATCTCCACCGCGTTTTCCACGTGATTGGGTCCCATGATGCGAACGTCATAGGCCGCCACATCTTGAAACAGTTTGTCCAACTCCACATCCTGCTGGGTCATTGTGTTGATGAGATCATGAAATTGAAGTCCGGTGATCGCAAGTACCGGCTGCCCGTCCATTTTGGCATCATAGAGCCCGTTCAAAAGATGGATCCCTCCAGGGCCAGAAGTGGCTAGACACACTCCCAACTTGTTGGTGTATTTGGCGTACGCACACGCCATAAAAGCGGCGGACTCTTCATGACGAACTTGGATGAATCTAATCTTTTCTCTGTGGGTCCTAAGCGACTCCATGATTCCGTTAATCCCGTCTCCGGGCAATCCGAAGATAGTATCTACTCCCCATCGTAGTAAGGATTCCACTAGAACATCTGCGCCCGTCATAAACCTCTCCTTGATGCCAAGCCGTTTAGCGCTAAAAGAAAGCAAATCCCATGCCGGCTATGCGCCCTCACTAAGAGACTTCTAGAGGTTCGGGGTTCTCAATTCCAAAGCGACGCGCTACACTGGGCCATACTTCAAGTAGAGCCGAAGCCGTCGCTACCAGAATAGGCCCGTAAAAGACGCCGAAGATTCCAAAGAGTTCGATCCCTCCGAAGATAGCGATTAAACCCACTAGAGAATTCATGTCACTTCGGCCCTTTAACACCCACGGCCGAACGACGTTATCCGCAATTCCCGCTATCACGCCGATCGCCAGAAGAATCGCGAGGTAACCGTAATGTTTTTGCACAATAAGATAACCTACTCCGGCCAACCACACGGGAATGCTTCCCACTATCGGCAACCACGCTAGTACGAAAGCTACGCCACCAGCAACAAACACAGCGGGAACTCCCGTTACGAGAAACCCAATGACCAACAAACCCGCTTGCACCAAAGCCCCCGACATCGCCGACCAGATCGTTGAAAACGAGGCATCCCTAAACGCTTCTAGGAGTTGAGCCCTTACATTTGCCTCCAAAGGAATTTTATCTCGCCACCAGTTCATGAATTTCTCGCCGTCCACCAAAAAGAAATAGCAAGTTACCAGGACCAAAATGATTTGAAGCGCGATTCCAGGAACGTTGGCGGCTATAGCCAAAACCCCGGTGGCAATCTTTTTTCCGGATTCTTGCAGAAGAGAAGATATTTTTTGTTGTACGCTAGCCGGATCTCCAAACAGTTGCCGCAAGGGGCGAAAACTCACCAACATTTCGTTGAGGCTTCCCAAAGAGATATCGTTTTGGCTGCTAAGTTCTTTACCGAATTCGACGCCTTGGCTGACAGCGAGAATGCCAAACAAAACCAAAGGCCCCAGCACCCCAATGATGAGAATTAAAATAAGAGTCAGGGCCGCAAGCCAAGGGGGAAACTTTCGACCCACCAGCCAGGAATAACGATTCCGGAATAAGCTAGCTAAGATGGCTCCCATAAAAAGTGTCAAAAGATAAGGAAGCGCCAGCCGTAAGTTGAGACCTCCAAAGATGAGCAGTAGCGCGATGAAAGTGACCAGGGAAGCGCGTTTTCCGTCGAATGAGCCAAGGGTTAATGAGTTCATGCTCTTTGGGCTTTGCAATTAACAGTCCACCTCTACCGCTTTGGCACCTCCCTTGCTTACTTAGACGACATAACTTGGTTAAACGAAAGGAATGCCTATGATCACACCAAAGACGAAAAGAACGTTAATGCTCATCATTACTTTAACTTTCCTCCCTGCGGGTGCTTTTGCAATCGCCTACCCCACGGATCCGCCTGACGCGGTAGCGACTCAGGACGAAGTTAACAATTACGTCTCCCTTTCTGAGGGAAGAATAACGGCGATCGAGAAGAAACTCATCGATCTTAGGGCACAAATGGATACTTTGACGACGGACAACGACAGATTCCAAAAGCTCAAAAAGGCCGTTCACGATGCCTCCAAAGATACGGATAAGGCTCGGGAACACCTTAGGGATTTGCGAACTGCCTCATCCGTCGAAAAGCGCAACAAACTGAGGGATAAGATCACGGACAAGATAACCGATGCTGAGAAGCAGATTAATGTTTTGGCTGAGTAAGTCGGCTATCCCTCTTCATAGGAGAGTTGTCCCATGAGTTCGTCTCGCAATACGCCCGAAGTCGTTGTCATTACCGGAGCCACCGCTGGAGTAGGAAAAGCAACCACCCGGGCCTTTGCGAGGCGTGGAGCGAGTATTGCTTTGCTAGCACGTGACCCCGATCGTTTGGAAACTACCAAAAGAGAGGTAGAGGAGTT
Organism: uncultured delta proteobacterium; assembly: GCA_963778115.1. Classification (GTDB taxonomy): domain Bacteria; phylum Bdellovibrionota; class FAC87; order UBA2466; family UBA2466; genus JBBQIT01. Next base: position 2,608,188 of record CAVZSV010000004.1, on the reverse strand, counting down.
AGGGGGACGCGCTATAGCGATCCCAACGGACGTGGCAAACTTTTCTGAAGTGGAACGCGCTACCGAAATGGTGGAGAACACGTTGGGGCCTATCGATATCTGGATCAATAATGCGATGGTTTCCGTCTTCGCTCAATTCCAGCGTATGCTGCCAGAAGAATTTGAAAGAGTAACACAGGTCACGTATCTAGGGACTGTATTTGGAACCATGTGTGCACTCAAGCGCATGCGGCTAAGGAATCGAGGAACGGTCGTTCAAGTTGGTTCAGCTCTCGCACGTCGCTCCATTCCTCTGCAATCGGCTTACTGCGGCGCCAAACACGCAATCGAAGGATTTACCGATTCTGTCAGGACGGAGTTGATGCACGACAAAAGCCGGGTGAAGATCAGCATGATCCAATTACCCGCCGTAAATACCCCTCAGTTTGACTGGGTTAGATGCAAATTACCCTACCGTCCTCAGCCCGTCCCTCCTATCTATCAGCCTGAAGTGATCGCAGAGGGGATCTATTGGCTGGCCCACCATTATCGCAGAGAGCTTTATGTGGGCGGCTCAACGCTAGCGGTAATGGAACTTAATAAGTTTTTTCCTGGAATCGGCGACAAGTATCTAGCAAAAGTAGGATTTAATAACCAACAGACGTTAACCCTTGCGCTTCCGAATCGACCTGACAATTTATGGGAACCCGTTCCCGGAAATTGGAGTGCTCACGGCAGATTCGATCTGCGCGCTACCGCTAAGAGCTATCAGCTTTGGTTTACGACGCACCGAATGGCAGTTGGAATTTGTGCTTTGGTTGCTGTCGGAGTGTGGGTATTAGGGAGACTTTAAAAAGAAAAAAAGGCGGGGAGCGTAGCGGCCACTACGCTCCCCGCCTTTTTCTTATTCGGCCAGAGTCTTGGTTTCAATAATGACATCAATACGACGGTTGGCCGCTCGTCCGGCTTTCGTTTTATTCGAAGCGATAGGTTTATTGAACCCTTCGCCCACCACCGTTAGGGCGTCTTCGGAAATGCCATTGGAAACTAGATAGTTTTTAACCGCTTCGGCACGTTCCTTAGAGAGCTTTTCGTTAACGCTAGCATCTCCCGTAGAATCGGTATTTCCCTCGATCGTGATATTGGCATTAGGGAAATCAGCAAGCACCGACTTTACTTTGGCAAGCACCGGGAAATTATCCGAACCCAGGCGAGCTTGGCCAACGGGATACTTTAAGCCCTTCAAACGGATGACCAGTTTGTCTCCCTGGCGAAGAACCTCCGCTTCTTTGGTCTTAAACATTTTAGACACAGCGGAGAACTTGCGATTCTTCATCTCCTGGCTGCTAAGGCTAGCATTCTCTTGTTTGAGTTGCTGCGCTTGTGAATCTCCGCTCTTTAACTTACTCCCGAGATCTTTAAGGTCAGCAAGCTGCCGATCCAAGCTCTGATCTCGTTCATCCGGAGCGCCCATATCATTGCCTAGCGCAGTCAGATTCTCTTCGAACCAAAGTACCGAGTCTTCTGGTTTCTTGTTGGCGAAATCCTTGCTTTGCTCGGCAACTTGTAACGCCCTTCGCGCGTAGAACACCGCTTCGTCACTCATTTTGTCGATATTCTTTTCCTCGAAGGGGTTGTTACTAATGTATTTCTCGGCTGCACTTATATATTCCTTCGCAAAGCCGAGAGACTTAGGCGCGTAGCTTGATGCCCCTTCCTTTTCAGCTTGTTCGAGGATCCTTTTTGCGGTTCCCAACTTCTCTTTTTTAACCGAGCGCACCACCACTTTTCGGAAATCGTTGATGACGTTTTGTTTATCGTTACTGATGACTACCATGTCATTGTCTTCAACCGCTTCGGTGAGGGTTAAAAATTCCTTGTTCGCATGATTCCAATCGCTTCGGATATCTTCTAAATTCGTAGCACCCGCCTGAACCGCCTGCTCCTTGGCAGCCATCGCCTGACTGCGGGCCTCTAGCACATCCGGAAGCAATTTCGTGGAACTCTGGGCGAAGGTATTAGCTCGTTCAAGTTGAGCCTCCCCTTGCGCAAGACTGGTAAAGAGTTCTGTGAAGTCGCCTCCTTTGTCTCGAAGCTGCTTGGCTTTCTTGAGGGAATCTTCAGCACTTGAAAACCAAGTGGGGGCCAGGACATCCACTTTGGCTTGCCGTGCCTCTTCAATTTTACGATCTAAAGCCGCAATTCTTTCCGAGGGATTGTCCGAAGGAGACGGATGAGCCGCAACATCGCTTACATACCGCTGACTAGAACAACTCGCAGCGAACAGTGGCAAAAAGATGATTCCCATTGCAACAGAGAACCCGATTAGTAACGACTTCATAAAAGTATCTCCTCTATAAGTGAACGTTTGAAACAGTTGAAAAAAACGAGTGCAGTTACTGTGCCATATAAATAGAGAATTACAGATCGGAGCCGTCGTACACGGGACCTTCCTCATTAGGATTCTCTGTTGCAGGCATCTCATTGATATCTTCAGGAGAGCCTCCCGTAACCGCGCTCAACGCTCCGCTCCCGCGTGGAAAACTACCGGTAAATTCGTTGTCCCAGTGCTCTTTATTTTGTAGGGACGTTCGAAGGGCGAAAAGCTTTCGCACTGCAAAGTAGAAGTAGGCGATACCCCATACTAGTAATAGCGGATCGTGGCCTTTGTGCTCGCTCTTATTTGTGTCTTTATTCTGCATTGGGACCTCCATGGAATGCCATTTTGCTAACTACTTTGCATCGCATGTGCCAGAAGGATCCGAATGGACTAGGCTGGAGAACACTGTCTAGGTGTTCTAAAATTCGACAATTTAGCTATCGTTTCAAACCCTATGTAAATTTATATATTTTCTTCATTTCCCCAACACGACTGCACTCCAGAATGGAACCTACCAGACGTTGTTTTCGGCACGTTGCTTCCCCGTTCAGATGGTTGTTCCTAAATTGCTATTAACCAAATTCCTGTTTACGAGGAGCCGAAGAATGAAATTCATAACCAAAATGTTCGTTGTCCCTATGCTTGTCATTTCGCTGGTAACCGGTTGCGGTTCAAGCGGTGGATTGAGCCTTTCCGCTCTAACCAACCTTCTTAACGCTCTTACTGCGCAAAATCCGACTGCGATGAATGCCGCAAAGACCGTTAACTTGAATAACCTAACGACGGTTCTCAATAACTTGGCCAACACCAGTGGCGTCTCGGCATCTCAGGCCGCTATATTGACCAGTCCCGCGCATCAAGAGGTCTTAAGAGGCATTCTCCAACTTGCCGCAGGTGGGGGAACCGCGAAAGAACTCAGTGGCGTCTCTAGCATCCTTGCTGGCGCCAGCACAGGCAGTGGCTTGGTGGGAATCGTGGATGAGTTGATTTCGGTCTTTGACGCGATTGCACCCGTGATCGAAACGTTAGATCCCGCCTCCGCGGCGATCATTAACGTCATCATGGGAATTCTGCCTGTCGTGCAGAACTTCTTAAATACGCTCTTTCCGTCCGCAGGTACTACGTCGTCTTCGACGGGTGCCTAATTAGACAGGTTACTCTTACGTGTCTACCCTAAAACCCTAACAACAGTCCGCCTCTCGGCCCGGGAGGCGGACTTTTTCTCTTTCTAACGTATGATATGAACGATGCCAGGCGGTAGAGGCTGCTTGTCAGCCAAGTGTTTTCTTACTTTGGCGCTCACCCAGTCCACCTTCTCAGAGGATAGAAAATTCTGCACGGATGCGTTTGCTTCAGGGGTATTGAGATCTAGCAGCGTTTCGGCAGTCTGCACCCGAATGTGTGGATTCGTGTCACCAAGTAGTGTTTGTAAGACAGGAACACTTTGGACATTGAGAGAATTTGCTAAGGCTCGAATAGCATTCATGCGGACGATCTTATTTTCGGTAGGCGAAATCCGTTCCTTCAAAAAATTCACCGTACGAATGTCTGAGAAATTACCCAAAGTCTGGATCAGTCGCAAGCGGTGTCGAATATGAGATTCGTTTTGATAGAGGGCTATTAAACTATCAGCGTTAGTACTCCGGCTCTTTAGCCAGCTCGCATCGACGGGTTTGCCTTCGGCATAAATCGCAGTCTTTACTTCATCCGAAACGGGGGGAGCCGTAGTACTACCCGCAAAACCCAATACCGCATAAAGAGAGAGGACGACAACGGTGACCATTCTCGTTTTTGTCATCGAAAAGACCTTCCTTATTGAACGACGGGGTTGTAATTCATGAGGATGCTAGAATCGGGACTAAACATATTTCCGTCGCTCCCGCCTCCATCGTAGTAATTTTTCACGGTCCACCACATCACATCATTAAACTGACAGGCTTGCACCGTCGGACAAAAGGTTCCGTTATTGGCGTTATAAACAGGACATTGGGAATGGCAGCTGACACTAGTCGGGTCTTGATCGTCGGTCGTATCGGTTTGGCAAGCTTGAATAGTAAGTTGAAGAGTTCCCCCGATATCCTGAGTCGCCGTGCAAGTGTTCGTATCGGGAATGATGTCGTGCTGAGTTCCGGGATACTCCGACGGATGGTTCAAACTAAAATAGTGCCCTAATTCGTGAGCAATGACAGTGCTAAATTCACGAAATGCGCTCTCCTCGTCGACAGTGGGACACGGGGCCGATCCCGCCGGACAATTGGGATTATAGGTGGCCAGACTGTCGAATGTGGAGGCCGTAACCCCACTCACCGCCGTACCCGCTAACAAGGGGCCTCCGATGGCCCCGTCATATCCTAAGATGGTAAACCCCGCCGTTCCCCCGGAATTATCCGTAATTCCACTGACTAAAAAAACGTTCAGTGACTTTCCTTGTTCGCCCACGGGGACCAGTGTTGAGGAGCTGCCGAACATGGCCCCTAACTGGCTAATATCAACCGTAGCGTAGGGCTCTCCCCCTTGATTACAGGACCACTCGATGGCATTGATATTACCAATTTTAAGATTTGGCCCCGGTGACGTCGCTCCGTAAATCGTAGCAACATCATTAACGAGGGAATTTAAATTCTGAGATCCCTTTGCGGTTCGAGAGTCACTGACCGTTTGATCGCCCACCAAAATGATATTCAAATCGAAGGCGCCTCCCTGACTGCTGGTGACGGTAGTTTTTTTCGTAATGTTCACGGTAATCGTGGCGGAATAGCCCGCCGGAACAGACGAGTAGGAATCACTGACTAAGACATATTTCGCCGTATAACTCACTCCCGATCGAAGCTGGGTTGTGGCCGAAGGGAAGAAGGTCGTATTAAAGGCGCACGTCGGATTTATTACGGTTCCCGCTCCGTTCGTCCAATTACAGGTGGGAAAGAGATTGGTACTAGGGGTATTGGTCGCAGTAGCATTCGTAAGTTGATGTTGCTCCCAGTGAGTTCTATCTACATAAGCGCTCGGGGAATTAATGACACATCCCGTGCTAGGGATACATCCAGCGTCACTACAAGTATAGTATCCGGCATTCCAACAATCTCCCGATGCTCCGGTTCGAGCTAAATTGATATATTCGTTCGTTCCATCGTTTAGCGAGACCAGAAGGGGGAAAGCACCACCTTGAAGCCCGCCAGGAAAGCCTGAAACTTGGGCGGTTAACATTAGAGAGCCATAGGGTCCAAGACCGGTAGACATCGGTATGGCAAAGGATGTTTCCACCCCAGCGGGTGCCGCTTGGGCCAACCCAATAATAGGCGCACTGGCGGTCATGGTGGTAGTGGCGACTGTGATGTTGCTGGGAGTGTGATTCGCATTTCCCGTCCCGGGCACCGAGGGCACCCAAGCGGTTCCGGTAATCGTATTGCAGGTATAGGTGGGCCCTCCTCCACCCGGCGTACTCGAAGACGACGAGCTGCTACTGCAGTCCGCAACCAACAGAGATACCAAAAAAAAGAGCGCTAAAACGCGAAGATATCTAGGGTTGACCAACACGAGGGAACCTCCGCCAGGCCGAAATTTGAGAGGAATATTAGGAAATAGGTGAACTCTTATTTTCCGCCAGAATCCAATCTTGGTAAAGGCGGACGTTGTTAAATGGCAGATTCGTTAACGACTATTCGTTCTGGGGTTGCCGTGCTGCGTCACGTCGATCCGACTCTCATTAGGATTTAGTCAGAATTCAGATTTAACTATCGCCCTACCTTGACGGACTCGTCATCAAAACGGAGTATCGGCCAGATTAAATCTTGAGGTGTTGGCTAATGAAGCATTCCGTTTTTCGTTCCTTTGCCTGGTGGTTCCTTGTGGGAACCTTCTTAAATACCTCCGCTCATGCGGCTGTTACTTTGTTAGATCAGAACGATTGGAAGGTACTCTTAGGCGGATTCGCCGAACTCGATACCATCGTCGATAGCACACGTGGCTTGGTGGAGACTTTAGGAAGTGCCCCCATTGCTCGCCCTGGAACCTTAAATGGAACTAACGGCCAAACCCAATTTTCGCCACGAAACTCCCGTATCTCTTTCGCCGCAATGGCGCCAACCGTGAGTGATTGGAAGTCCAAAGGCTATTTGGAATTTGATCTTCTCGGCCTCACTAATAGTGGAAGCGAAGGGGCAACCTACACCTCTCCTACCTTACGAATGCGACACGCTTATCTGATGGCGGATAACGACGACTGGCAGATTATCGCAGGGCAGACTTGGACGCTTTTTGGATGGCAAACGTATTACCTTCCCCCGACGGTCTCCGTCGCACCTGTGACGGGTGTCGTGTATCAAAGAACCCCTCAGATTACGGCACTCAAGAAATTTGGGGACCTTGTGGTCGGCGCCTCCTTATCTCGGCCGACTCAGAAAGACTCACAATTGCCTAATTTAGATACCGGAGCCAAATATTCGATTACGTCGAGAAAAGCCCCTTACCTTAATAGCTCGTCAGGAGAAGTCACCCTTCAACCCATGAGTGTGGCGCTGTCCGGTACTCTTAGAAATTTTCAAACGCCTAACGGCAACGGGCTGGGAGGAACCACTCGGTATTTAGGATATGCAGCAGCGTTGGATACCATGGTTCCGATTATTGCGGCTTCCGAAGCGGAGCACGGCCACGCGCTATTGCTGTCGGGAGAACTCACCGCAGGATCGGGATACGGAGATGCATTCACGAGTTGGAGCGGTAATTTGGGAGCTTTCGCGGCCAACCAAACTTCTGTCGCTAATACGTCGATTAACCTCGATCCAGGGCTCGCCGGTATCAACGCCAATGGGAGCTTTCAGCTCGTTAATTTGCAAACCTTCAACTTAGTCTTGCAATACCATCTTCCCAGCCAATGGAGCACGTACGTTAACGTCGGATACGGCCGATTAAATTCAAGCAACGCCGCAGAACTTGTTAACTCGAATATCGGCAAGAATGTTATCTACACGCGATCAGAAATCCTCTTTGCCAATATTTATCACGATTTCACAAAGCAAATCCGAGCTGGTATTGAGTACTCCATCAGTCAAACTACTTACGCGGATGGAGTCCAAGCGCAGAATAATAGAATTCAAGTTTCGTCATGGTTTCGGCTGTAAGGCTTTTTCCTTTTGCCACTGGAACGACTCGAAGAAGCAATCTCCCTGTATAAGTGCCGTTTGGATAACGCAATAACAGACAAAAAGATCCGAGCCCTCATTCAATAATCTTTTCCACCGATAGTTTAAGTTGAAGATCGTCAATCGCTTCCTCCACCACCCACTGAGTGCGTTTCGGAGCGATCATTAGATGTTGCGCTAACGTCTCGCTAGTAATGTAGTCCCGGTGCTTTTCGATGGCGGAAGAGAGTTCGACGGAACACTCGTATTCCACTTTAATTCGATCCGTGACCTCGAAATTGAGATCCTTGCGCAGTTTCTGCACGCGATTTACAAACTCTCGCGCTCTTCCTTCGGCGATGAGCGTGTCATCCAACTTCGCATCTAGCCAAACCGTAATAGGGCCTAAATTCTGAATGATTCCATCTTCCCGAGCTTGGCGTTCCACTACGATATCGTCACGGCCAATGGTTTCGCCCTCTACGATCAAAGACCCTTTTGTCTCTAACTCCGCGACTTGAGAGGCCGAAAGCTCTCTGATTTTTTGGGAGATGGCCTTCATCTTGGTACCCAAACGAGGGCCCAGCACTTTCGCATTGGGCTTAGCACTCATCGTGACCCATTTCGCCTCGTCACTTTCAAAACTTACGATCTTTACATTGAGTTCTTGCGCGATCAGAGGCTTAAACTTCTCGACCGGTCTTTTATCTTTCGAATCTCGAGTAATAACCTTAAACTCACGCAGCGGCTGTCTTGTCTTCAGCTTATGGGTATTTCGTAAGTTTCGTCCCATTGAAACCACATTTTGGACCAGCCTTAAGTCTTCTTCCAGATCGGTATCGATCCATTTCACATGCGTTATCGGAAATTGACTTAAATGAACGCTCTGTCCCTTTTCCTTCCCGATGGAGAGATTTTGAAAAATCTCTTCTGTGATGAAAGGTAAGATGGGAGCCAAAACTTTACTGAATTCGCGCAGCACGTAGTAGAGTGTGGAATAGGCCTGAAGCTTGTCCTCGGATTTTTCGTCACTCCAAAAACGACGACGGTTAAGACGGATATACCAGTTAGTAAGCTCGTCGATAAACGAGATCACTTCAGGAACCACCTCATAAAGGTGATACACCGCCATCTTTTCATCGACTTTACGAACCAAGCTTTGAAAGTGCGAAACGATCCAGCGATCTAATTCGTTTCCCAAGGCCTGCATCCGGGATTCATCAAAATGGTCGGGCTCCCATCCATCCGCACGGGCGTAAGTAACCAAAAAGCTGTACGCATTCCAAAAAGGCAAAAGAACCGAGCGTACCATTTCTTTCACCCCATTTTCGGAAAACCTCAGATCTTCAGCGTGAGAAGCCGGAGAGCTCATGAGATAGGCGCGCATGGCATCTGCCCCGTAAGTATCCATGACATACATGGGATCAGGGTAATTCTTAAGGCGCTTACTCATCTTCTTTCCGTCTTCGGCAAGCACGAGCCCATTCACCATGACGTTCTTAAAAGGTTCTTTGCCGAACAGAGCAGAGGAAAGCACAGACAGGGTATAAAACCAGCCGCGCGTCTGATCGATTCCCTCGGCAATAAAGTCTGCCGGAAAGGTTTTTTCAAAAGCTTCCTTGTTCTCAAACGGATAGTGCGCTTGTCCATAGGGCATGGAGCCGCTCTCAAACCAACAGTCCAACACTTCGGGAATCCGACGCATCTTAGCCTTACACTTGGGACAGGGGATTTCGATATCGTCGACAAAATGCTTGTGAATATCGGTGAGCTTCTTTCCTCCCAGTTTTTCAAGTTCGGCGATGGAACCTAGGCATATTTTCTCGCCACATTCGGGCGTACAGCGCCAAATAGGGATAGGTGTGCCCCAAAATCGGTTTCTGCTTATGTTCCAGTCCCTAGAATTTTCAAGCCAATTCCCAAATCGCCCATCCCGCAAATGTTCGGGAACCCAATGAGTCTTCTTATTGTTCTCGATGATCTTATCGCGTATCGGATCGAGGCGAACAAACCACGTTGAGATGGCCTTGTAGATGAGAGGCGTGTCGCTTCGCCAGCAAAACGGGTAGTTATGAACCAGGGTATCGTGACGAACAATAGATCCCTTGGCCTTTAGGTCTTTAATGATGGCTTTATCGGCCTCTTTAACGTTTTGACCGGCGTATTCCGGAACTTCTTTGGTGAATTTTCCTTCTTCGTCGACGGGCGCTACAAGAGGAATCTTATATTTCTGGCAGACCGCAAAATCGTCTTCGCCAAAGGCAGGCGCCGTATGGACGATGCCCGTTCCATCGGTAGCCAAGACGTGATCACCTCCAACAACGCGAAAGGCCCCTTCGGTTTTCTTCTCGGCGAAATAAGGAAAAAGAGGTTCGTAGGTCAATCCCTCTAAACTCTTCCCCGTAAATTCCGAAACCACACGGTATTCTTGCGGCGTTTTGTAATAAGCAACCAGTCGCGCGGCCGCAACTACATAATGGGTCTTAGACGTCACCTCCTCTATTTCAACGTAATCGAGTTTCGGATTCACCGATAACGCCATATTGGAGGGAAGGGTCCAAGGCGTTGTCGTCCAGGCCAAAAAGTAGCGATCTTTATCTGACTGTTTGAAACGTACCGTGAGTGCCGGATCCTGAACTTCTTTATAGTTTAGACTCGCTTCCATATTGGATAATGGGGTGGAGATTCGCCAAGAGTAGGGCATGACGCGATACCCTTCGAAGATAAGATCTTTGTCCCAAATTTGCTTTACCACCCACCAGACGCTCTCCATGAAGGGGGTATCCATCGTGCGGTAATGGTTTTTGAAATCCACCCAACGGCCGGTACGATCAATGATATCTTCCCATTCTTTGGTGTAGCGCTGAACGATGGCTCGGCAAGCCTCGTTAAATTTGGCGATGCCATACTGTTCAACTTCATGAAGACCGGAGAGGGAAAGCTCCTTTTCCATCTCAAATTCAACGGGGAGGCCGTGACAATCCCAGCCCCAGCGACGTTGGACATATTTACCCTTCATCACCCAGTAACGGGGAACGATATCCTTGAGTGTCCCCGCCAAGATATGCCCATAGTGAGGCAGGCCCGTGGCGAAGGGGGGGCCATCGTAAAAGACAAAGGCCTCTTTACCCTCGTTGGCTTTAAGCCCTTTGGCCACAATGTCGTGGCTTCGCCAAAATGCTAAGATCTGTTTTTCTAGCGTCGGAAAATGGACGTCGGACGTTACAGGCTTCATGGCCCGATACTACCCAAGATAGCAGCGTCTTTACAAGAAGTGTGGTGAGCACAAAAAAAAGGGGGAAGCGGCAAGCCGTTTCCCCCAAGTCCGCATTTCGCAGGCTTATACTAAATTCGAAATGCCAGATTATTCGCCGTTATAATAATAGCCGCCACCCTGTTGTCCGCCATATTGACCACCGCCGAACTGGCCACCGAATTGACCGCCCTGCCCACCAAACTGGCCGCCACCCATACCCGGTTGGTAGCCCGGCGAGATCCCTTGAGGATAATTTTGTGGGTTCGTTCCCGTTTGCGAGTATTGACCGTTTTGGTATTGCCCGTTTGTCGTTTGCCCATTGGTCGGAGTGCTGTTACCGCAAGCCGCCACTGTCGCCATGACGACGAGAGCGGCAAATAATTTCGAGACAGATTTAATGACAGACATTCGTTTTCCCCCTGGGCGTTAGCCCCATAACTCTCAAGGGGAGTAACAGCACGTATTGGGCCAAGGTCACCTGTGCCTAACGGTGTCTGAGATCTCGCCAAAGGCGACGAAAAAGGGCTTTTGGGGGCTTAAAAGGGCTCGGGGTTCGTTCACGCCTACGTCTAACTCTACGTCGGAAGAGATGATGAGTGTGTCTTGCGGGTATACACCAGGTGAAAAGATTTTCAGCACCTAGTCAGTGGTGTAACTAATTATTATAATTTATTTATTTTGATTTCGGCATTCGTAACTGGATCGAAACTGATGATTTTGTATTCCTAAAGTATAAGCCCCCCGTTTGTGTCTAGCTTCGAAAACCCATGGCCCTCCGCTTGCACTAGTTTTAGTTCACGAGCAATGACGGTAACTACAACTTAGAGCAACAAACTTTTAGGACAACAACTTAAGTACGGCAGAGAGAACGACAACAAAGATTTTCTAAATAAGAATTGTCCCCGCAAGGTGGTGCCCGGGACTTCACGATTTCCGTCTCAACGATCCACCTCAAAAACCAAGGCGTCGTCCGGGGTTTTCCACTTCCTTGTGGAAAACCCCGGACACATTTTCAGCCCCCTAAACCTTTAGCGACGCGTTAATTTCATAGTTTGACGGCACCTCTGCGTACTGGCACTTCACTTAGATGGACGGAGAGGCGATGAAACGGATTTTTTTAGTTGGTATTTCTCTATTAATCACCTTGCAAGACTCACCTGCGATTGCATTTCCTTCATCGGTTCCTCAGATAGCACGCGACGCCGCTCAAGCGGTCGCCGACGGTCTTAACGACTGCGGACTGTTACGATGGAACGCTTACGATCCTAGACTTCCTCGTCCTTTGATTCCCGCTCAAGAAGCGGTGGTGAGTCCTTCGACGGGATTACTCGCTTACTATAATGACTGGTTCGGATACGGGGGTGAGGTATTGGAGTGGAAAAGTCCAAATGGAGGACAAAATCACAATGTCTCTTTTAATAATGAGCAGATCGCTTTCGTCACGCCTTATCAAGGAACGGTAGCCCACGGCAACGGCTACGTAACTCCTTTTGGCGTCGGTTTTAACTTTTATTGTTTCAGTCAGCCGCTTGCGAACGTGAATCAATTTTACCAGTGTATCCAAGCAAATTTCGTAAACGTCATTGTCCAGCAGCTCTGTCGATTCTAATTCGAAACTTTTTAAAAAGTTGCTCCTGGAACGTGATTTTTCCACCACGTCATGAAGTCCGCTAAAACTGTGGAAAGCGGAACGTAAGTGGTTCCCGTGATTGAGGGGACCGGGATATAGATGGCAAACATCGGATGGGTCGTATCGTCACGATCGATAATAGTCACGTCGTCGCTATTGGGCTTTTGTCCTAAAGCGATCACGATAGCTTTGGGAACGGGCATCGAAATACTCGTCTTGAAACTCCCATCGGACGAAGGATAATCCGAGCCGTCATACTGAGCTGGTAAAGTATCATTCTCCTTCGGAGCTGCGTACAGCTCCCCTACGTCAGTCTCTTGCGCGTGAAAAATCGAAACCACTAAAGCACTGTTATCGCCGTTGAAGGCTTGGAAAGTATTTGGCGGAGCTTGAATATCCACATCTCCCGAAGTGGGATCGACATTTAGCACTATGGCATTGGGTGTCGCCATATAGCCTGGCAATCCTTCAGAGCTCGTACTTGGCCTAGAATCAGCGGGGACTAGATCCGACGGAAGGGCACTACTGTCCGAACTTCCTTCCGAAAGACAACCGGAAAGGCCAAACGCTAGAACTAAAAGACTGAGCACACGAAACAATTTCATAGATCTCCTCAACCAATGGACTTCCTTATTCGCATGGTTCGTGCCAAGCTGCCTTATTCACGAGATAATCCAAGCCCCTGAATTTTCAGAAAAACAGATTTGCGATTTTGTTACTCAATTGTTTTTTTTGTCCGGCTAAATGGCCCGCGGAGCGACTAACGAAGCTAATTGCCGGTAATGGCGACACATTCGTCAGGTGTCTAAGACTTCGACACCGATTTTTTCAATTTTGTCAGGCCGATATCAGGTAAAGCGTCTAAAGGAATCCGTTTTTTCGCGTACTCAGTTCGGATCTACTATCCCGTTCGCCGCCAAGGACGGGCCATCGGTGATAGAGCGCGTTTGGTAAACACGGACTGATTCTTGGTAAACCATTCGCTGGCTAGTAGATCGGCCATCACTCCCAGTGCATCGTCGTTGGTTCCAGAACTCAGGCGCAGACTTAAAGACTGATATTCGCTAATAGCGAGGCAGGCTAGGGAAAAGGATCGGCTTCTCACTAGCCAACGCGCCGTCGCGGCCCAAACGAGAAGCTCTTGATCTACGGTTACCAATTTCTGAATTCTTGCGAGCATTTTTCCCAAGTGTCGTAACCGAATCAAAAAAGGAATCTCGTAATCGTAACAGCGTTGGATCGCCAAAGCGCTTTTATAGAAAAGAGACTGCGTCGGAGCCCTAAGTTTCGGATCATGACAGAGACTTCTCATGGTAGAAAATCTTTCCACCCACTTCTTGGAAGTTACCGATCGAGACCAGAGGAAAGCTTCGATGAGGTAAGAATAGTCGTGGTGCTTTCCACTTCTTCTAACGCTAAGCACCAAAGCATCTACATTTCCATCGGAGGAAGCTTCCGAGCATTTTCTTTCCCAGGCTAACTCCATCTTTTCTTCCGCACGCAAGAAAGGAAGTTCCTGGCACTCCGCTATTAATTCGATCGCCCCTTTGAGATCTCCTCCGAAACGTAAGAGACGAATGCGATCGATTTGGCAGCGGACTTTGGCATGTTCGGTCAGCTCTTTCTCAGCAGACTCATAGATCTTTGCGGCAAAACCTCCGTGTCCCAAGCGTAATAGACGGATTCCACTCGCCAAGTTTTGAAAACCTTCATGAGCTTCGGAAGATTTCCCAGATAGATATTTAGATAATTGCTGTTCCCATGCCGCCATCCAATGGAAACCTTCACGCCGGTATACTTGGCTCAGAGCTAAATGGACCTCTCCGTAAAGAAAAGCGAGTTGGGAGCTTATGGGTTCTATCCCTTGAATGTGCAAAAGAGCATAAGCCAGAGTTACTATTTTTTGTGCTTGTCTAAGAGGAACGCCTCCAAAACGATCTTGATGAATGAGTGCTGAGATAACATAAATAAAGCATCGCAGCTGATCGAGGGAGGTTTCTCCCTCCTTCGTCTCGCGGATTTTAGACAATATGTGCTGCAGACGACGCTTATGACCACGTTCTTTCAATATGAGGTCAAGTTCGGAGCGAATCGCTAGCTTTTCCGCTTCAATCTGCTTTCGACTCCATTGGACTTTGACCCTAAGCACGACACGCTCCCGTTTACGATACTTCGATGCGTTATCGTCCAAATTCTCAAAAAACTGTTGCGGGGCGGTTCCTGATAGAGAGCTAGTATGGCTCATGTCGGCTCGTTACCAGATAAAAGTAGAAAAATGAAAGTTTCTCCATAATTGAAGTCGACTTGGGCGAAACAAGGTCGCTGTATATTCAGACGTAAAAGCGAAATACCTAAACAGGAGTCCAAGGACGTTACATTCTTGATGGTATTTTCAGCACTCGATCCCCTTTGAGGAGGTCTTTTTCCTTTCGTATTAGGAGGACTTACCGAATATCAATTCTCCTCGTTCGTAACTCTCCACGCACGTACTAACCAAACCATTGAACCATGCTCGTAATGCCCCCAAGGAAATCCTGTCATCGCTTCCTGTTGAACGATGAGGTGACCCGATCGTCTGTGGTTTTTAAAAAAAATTAGCAACTCTCAGCTTTCCCATCCTCTGGATCACCGCTTGCATTTGTAGAACCTTATTCGAAGAAATAAAACAAAAGGAGAGACTAATGCAGAACCTACTTATTAAAACAATTCGTAATGGCCTGGGTGTTCTATTTGCCATCGCGATGGTCGGCTGCGCAAGGCCCTACGGCGCTACCTCTAACACCCCTTCAGCTAACTCCACGGCGTTCGCCTCCCCTACGTCGCAAATGCAGGTGGCAAGCACCGTATTGAATCAGCAACTGGAGCAATCAACAGCGAGCAACCGAACGCAGGCTCCAGCCCAAACGGCGGATCTCGGAGTGGTAGTCGCGTACGCCTATCCCAATGTAAATCAAATCACACTTGGGACCTCTGCGACTTACAGCGAGAATGCAATGTATGAGAGCAGCGGAACCCAGGGCCCGTACACTTGGACCCGCTCGGGAAACACTTACTACAATTCGCAGGGGCAGCCCCTCGAAATTGGAGGTGGTTCTATTTTCGACACATACGGCGATGGAGCACTCGGCGGTTACTTCTATAACCCGACCAACGGCAATCAATTCTACGGTGGCGTCGTCTACATTCCAGGCGAAGGTGTCGGTGTGGGAATCCACGGCTGCTCGCCGGTCAACGGTGTCTGTGGAACTGCTATCGCGGGCCCCGGGGGCTTTGCCACCTGCGTGAACGGAACCTGTCAGCGCGGCTACTGGTGAGCCTTAGTTCGATACCAAGGGTTCGGGCCAAAGATTTCCTTTGGCCCGAACCCTTGGTATCGTAAGCCATTGAAATCCCATCTTATCTATCGTCGTCGTTAACGCTAAAGTTATTGACGCAACATGTCGATAACTCCTTTGACCATGCGCACCCTAGTAAAGAAATGGCTGACTCGCGGAAAGATTAGAAATTGGCTGCAGAGCCTTTTTGTCGCTCGTCGCTGTTTTCAATTGCTCAAAAAAGCCGGAATACCCCTCATTGAATTTTCCTACTCGATCATAGGATCGTTTTTCTCCGCAGCCCTTGAAATCGCGACAGTCGGGCTACTCATTCCCATTTCAGAGAGTATCGTGCAGTCCAATTGGAATCCGCACGAGCTCAAGATAAGAGAAAACATTGTCATTCCGATTCCCAATGCACTCTCGGCCTCACCCACCAAACTTTTCATGGTCCTTATCCTCACCTATCTATCTCTTTTTCTCGCAAAGAAGGTCATCGATTTCTATACGACGGTAAATATCAATAAGAAGACTTTACAAGCAGGGGTGTCCCTAAAAACGGCCTTGGTTGGCAACGCGATTCGTTTCGGTAAAGCCTATTTCGATAAAACCTCTCCCGCTTGGGTGGTTGAAGTCATTAGCGGCCAAACTCAAAACTTGTCTTACTTCCTCCCTCAAGTTGTTACTATCGCGAACAGCGCTGTCTATGCCGTCGCTTATGCTCTCGTCATGCTCAAGATCTCCGTTCCCCTATCGCTCTTAGTAGTGTTCTTGCTACCTTGGATATCGCTCCTTACGGAAAAGATTCGCGTTAGGATTCAATCGATAAGCGGCCGAGCAAATCGAAAGGCGCAACAAGCCAATGTTCTAGTTACCGATACGCTGAGCTGCCTTCCCTTGGTCAAAGCCAATAACCGGGAACACGAAGAGGTAAGTAATATGACCGGTCATTTCCAGGAGATGTTTGAATACCAGTTTATTGCCGCCAAAAAAGGAGCCGTCCTCCCTGTCGTCCAAGAAGTAGCTGGAGTCTCTCTCATCATTGCGCTATTGAGTTGTGCAAATCTGCTAGCGGTCCACTTCCACACGCCGAAAGGAACGCAGTACCTACTATTCCTCTACGTCCTGCGTCGAGCAGTCCAATCGTTAAATCAAGTCGGCGGAGGTTTCGCCGTTTTTTCGAACGTCTCCGGAAATTTGGAAGCCATCGAAGAAATTATGGATCTCTCAGACAAGGGAATCATTTCCGACGGGCCGAAAGAACTTACTTCCTTTGATAAGAATATTGAATTCCGGAATTTGAATTTTTCGTTTCAAGGGCGAAACGAAACCCTTAAAAATGTTTCGTTGATCTTTGAAAAGGGAAAGATGACCGCACTGGTAGGCCATTCCGGCGCGGGAAAATCTACTATTATCCAACTCATTCAGCGTCTCTACAATGTTCCCGCGGGAACGATTTTCATCGATGGAAGAGACATAAGAGACTTTTCCCTAAAATCGATCCGATCGCTTATCGCAACCGTTAGTCAGGATAATTTGCTTTTCAACAACACTATCCGATTTAATTTAAACTACGGCCACTCGGTATCGCTCTCAGATAAGGAGACGATGGCCATTCTGGAGAGCGTAGTTCTAGACCAAATGGTTAGGCAGCTTCCCCACGGGTTGGATACCCAGATAGGGGATCGTGGAGTTCAATTATCCGGAGGAGAAAAGCAGCGTCTCTCGCTAGCTCGAGCTTTCATTAGAAAAGCCCCAATCGTATTGTTAGATGAAGCTACTAGTAGCTTGGACGTAAAGACCGAACAGGCTATTAGTCATGCCATTGAAAAACTCTCTGAACGACAGACTGTAATCTTGGTGGCCCATAGGCTCTCCACCATTATGAAGGCAGACAAGATTATCGTTCTTGAGAAGGGCCGTGTAGTGGAGAGTGGAACGATAGAAGAACTTCTAAGACTTAGGGGTTACTTTTACGAAATGTATAATACCCAAAGTTTTGCCGCCTAATTCGCTACATAAAATTGGGGGTATGAAGTTTTGAGATCTCTTTGGCTTCAGTTTCCGAGAAGCCGGCACTTTGAAGCCTTCGGACTCGATTTAATTCCATGGTTTCAAGAAGCTCTTGGTACTTTCGATACCCTTTGGGAATGTCAGCGACAAGATCGGATCCAGCCCCAAGAACCACAAGACTATCCTGTAGCAAATCGGGCGCACCGGTAAGGCTACTCAAAGAGTGATTTCTGCGCTCGACAGCTTCCCGAAGTCGCCTCACCACCGAGGAGTCCCGCAAAATAGCCTCTCGAACATGGGACATGCCGAAATGAACGTGTCTGGCTTCATCATTTCTCGCTAGCGTCACGATGGTTCGGGTGACTTCGTCGGGGGCGTTTTTCTCGAGATAAGTGAGAAGATCGACGAACGTTCCCTCTCCCAGGACCGATAGCAGGAACGAACTCTCCAAGAAATCACGCGCCGCCAATAGTGACAACAGTGACTGCGCGGTCACGACAGAACTTACCCCCCGGTATTTTCCCGAGAGTCGGGCTCTTCTCAAGAACACTTCGATATGTCGAGATTCGTCGATAATTTGGGTAGCCAAGAACTGTGAACTTTCCACAAAGAACGGATGGATTTGAGAAACAAATCGAGAAGGCAAGTAAAGAGCGGAAAGTTCATTTTCACTCAAGAAGGTCATCACTTGAGTAACGGCCCAATCCAGACGCGGGCTTATGGGTTTAGCACTACTCCACGGAATGTCTCTTTCGGCACTCCACTGTGCATTAACGGCTTGGGCGTAGAGACTCGAAACTTCACCGAACGCCGACTCAGAACGAGTTCGGTAAGGGAAGTGGTTATCTTGAGAACCCACTTCGTAAAGGCTTCCCAAAGGAGCAAGTCCTGAATCGGAAGGGGCCGAGCCTGTCTCTGGGATCATCGCCTCCTTTAATAACGGGAAGCGGCCTCGTCGAATTTCATGGTTATCCTTTTCCGACGTGATGGCTTTAAATCCAAGGTATTCGTGTTTTTCGATTCGAGCACCATCGGGCCAAGTCTTCCCGATTGGACCGCTGCGAAGAAATTAGGTGAACGATAGCTCCATTTTCGGAAATTATCAGGGCGGGCCGAAGAATAGCAAGTAAGCCGTTCCCTACTTTAAGATCTCCTCCGTCTATAGCAAACACCGAGACGCTCATAGAGAGATACCGAGTCGCTCGACCGCTTTCCAAAGTGTCTCGTAGCCTTGCTCTCTGGGACCCTGCCACTCTTTCAGCCCTTCCAACTCCAGTAACTTACGGTGCTGGGCATTTTCCCACTTCATGGAAAAAAGAGCGTCGGTAAACTGCTTTGCCTTCTTGGTATCTATGCTTGTTAGCGCGTCAAACATACAGTGATCGTAGGCGGGTGTCGTCCAAAGAGAATCTAACACCTCGGTCCTTATGTGCCCAGCCGCAAGTTCAGCCATCCATACCCAATCTCCCAGGACTCCGGCATCGACTTTCCCCGTTTGTAGCGCTTGCAACACCTCAAGCTCACTCTTGCCGGTGTCCCCATGCTTTCCTAGATCGGAATCAAAGGTTTGTAGGCTAACCGCTGAAAGATCCAGCCCCGCTTCCTCGAGAAAGTAGAGGGGCAGAATTCTAGCCTGAGTCGAATCCTTACTTCCCACCCCGATTCGTTTATTCTTAAGATCTTGGATGGATTTGATTCCCGAGTCGTGCCTCACGATCAAACGGCTGTGGAAATCTCGATCGGTATCTCTCATCCCCAAGGAGAGGGAAGTCATATTCGTTCGATGTCTCACGCGAACATGGGCAAGCGGTGCATTCCATGCAATGTCGATCTTGCCTTCGAGTAGGAAATCGACTTGCTCTTCGTAATTGGAGAACAGCACAAAATCGAAAGGAACGTTATGGGAAGCAAAAAAATCCCGCATCCCTTCCCAAATCGTTACGACTTTCGGAAGATAGGCCACGGCACCCAGAATGATTTTAGAATTTGCCATTTTATCTCACTAAAAAAGAGGAAGGCCCGTAAGCGCTTTTCCGACGAAGTCTTCCAAATGATCCACGGTAGGCGCCATTACCCAGCCCGCCCGCGCATCACGAAAGAGTCTTTCAATGCCTAAATGCTTTGAGAAAGCCGCCCCTCCACAAGTCTTCATCGCCAAATCGGTCACCTCCACAACGGTCTCAAGGGCGCTCAGTCGCGATTGCAGAACATAAAGCGGAGTCATCTCGTTAGGCGCCTCCATCTCCGAGAGGGTCCATCCCAGAAGAGCCCTGCTTCTTTCGGTGCGCATATTCATTTGCGCCAAGCGGACTCTAAGATTGGAGAGGTCTCTAAGTTTTGAGCCACCATCAAATCCAGTTCCAGAAAGATGTTGGCTGGTAGCCGAGATCGCGGCCCGGCAAATCCCATGCGCCATCGCAGCCGAACCGATAGCAAACCACGGCAAGACCACTTGGAGCATTCCCTCTAGCCCCTTTCCCTCGGGGCAAATAAGATTTCCTTTGGAAATTGCGACCTCTTTGAAGGTGACGGGTGCTGATTCATTTCCCCGAAGCCCAAGACCATTGAAGGTGCCCTCAACATGGACGCCGGAACTTCCTTTTTTCACAAAATACAAAGTACTCTCAAGCGAGGATTGCGAACTAGTAGCTTTGGCTGCTGCAATGTACGAATCGGCATGGTTAGCGGAAGTAACCCAAGATTTTTTTGCGGAGACTGAAAAATCGTTACCAGACTTGGTTAACTGAGAGATCGGAAGCCAAAATTGAGATCTTGACCCTGTTTCCGAAAACGCCAGGGTTGAAAGATGTTTCCCCTGAGCGATGGACTTTAAAGTCTCCTCTTTAGCGGTAAACGTGCTCGATGCTGCGATGGCCTGGGACGCCGCAGTGTGCATCACGTAAACCATAGCGCTAGAGGCACAAACCGTAGCCAACTCCTCCGTCACCGCGGCGAAGGTTCGGGGTAAGGCCCCCCCACCACCGATCGCCTTAGGTAGGTTGAGTCCAAAAAAGCCGCTTTCCGCCATGGCGGAGATGGTCTCTTTAGGAAAGGTCCCATTTCGGTCGACAGCTTCCGCATGAGGACTTGCCACTTCTGCTGCAATTTTCTTAGCCTTAGTTATCCATTCGTCGCTAGGACGCGTAGCGGTGAGTTCATATGCAGATGCCATGGGTTCTCCTTAACTTTGATTAGGTAAGGATTAGTTTAACCGAATGGCCGTCCAGAAACAAAATTTGCGATAGCAGATTTTCCTAATTCACTAAATCTTCGAAGACGATCCGTTCCGTATAGTACCCTTCATGGCCGACACCTATTAAGGGGCGATAGAAAATCTGGCCGCCTAATTCCGCGACTTCCTCGGTAAATAGGACCGGAGGAATCCAAGGATCGAGATCGCCAGAGTACAGAAACACCCTTCCGTGAGGGCTTAGGTTCAAAGCGGACCCTACATCTTTTAGGGTTAGCTTGTCTTGTTGATGATTTAAATCAATTTGTATCTGCGCGAATTTATGATCTATGTCTTGAAACTGCATCGCTGGTGAACACTCGGTGAGATAACTGCTAAAATCTACAGAAGGAATTTCCTTCTTCAACCTCTTTGAGATCTCTTGGCAAAGCGGATAATCCAGCGGCAAAACGTTCCTATCATAATAATTGATCGTCTTAAGGCTCACTCGCCGAGCATTAGTGGGGCTCGGATAATCCTGACGAATGACGTAGTTCGTTAACGCAGTCGCATCGATCTGCTGGGGAACTAGAGTCTTAAGAGTATCGTGAAGGTAAGACCATTCATGAGTAAAACCCAATTCATAATCAACTAGATCCGAAATCTGATCCGTGCCACAGAATTGCTTGCCGCTGGGAAGCTTTTGACACCGCTCTTTTGGTAATCCCTCCAACAATGCGCGAACCCGGATTTTATCCTCAGGGTAAGCAGCGAAGTATCTATCCCACACCTGAAATTGGGACTTCACGCGGTTATACATCCGATCTTTAGGGTCATCCGTAACGGCGTTAGCGTAAGCCAAAGTGCGATCCAAAGAACCCAAATAATTGACCAAATACCTGTGGGCTACGAAAGCGCCAAAGCTTTGGCCAAAAATGTTCCATTTACGATTTCCGAAGAACTGCTGCCGAATAAGCTCGGCGTCGTAAACAATTCCTCTCGATCCGTACCATCGTGCGCGCTTAGAAATCTTTTCATCCGTAGCCTCTTCGGGATAGCCCGAGGAACATCCATTCCCTCTTTGATCCATAAAAACAAAGCTCACTTTGTCGGAAATGCCGTATCGGACCAGGGCTCGATCCAAATTTTGGAATCCGCCATGGCTAGTCTCCCCAGGCCCTCCATTAAGAAATAGCGTTACATTTTCCTTCAGATCTTTGGGGTAATAGAAGAACACTTTGACGGTAGGACTTGCAAAATTCCCCGGCTCTTCGACCGAATGGACATAGTTATAAGTATAATTTGAAGGGAGTCGAGCAATGAACTGTTCGCACGTTTCCGGAGATCGGGAGGAGATCTCCTCTCTGGCCATCTGCAACGAAGAATCCCTCTTGGAGCAGCCAATGGCCAAACCCACAACAATCAGAAAAGCGCCTGCACTAAAGATACGACTCAAGTTCCCTCTCCTTATTAATATCGATTTTGATCTCGATGTTTGGGCGGCCCTTTTGAAAATTTACCCGGTTTGCCGAAAGGTTTTCGGGGACCGCGTGGTCCTGGAGGCCCTTTGGGCCCACCCTCAAAGCGCCTTTCGGGCGGTCCGCTTCGTCGACCGAACCTCGATTCGCCTCTTTGAGCGCCATTTGCGAACGAACCAAAATTTCTTCTTGGGGAACGGCGAGGTCGCTCGTCGCCATCATGGCCTTCACCATAGGAATCCCGATATTCAGGCTTCACGAAACGCTCGCGCTGAGGACGCTCCCTCCCCTCCCCAAGCCCTATCTCCTCCGCTTTCTCGCTATCATCGAATAGATCTGGAAATTGGAGTGCCAGAAAGCGGGCGGCGATATCGGTTTTGCTCATCGCTTCAAGAGTCGTGTTCCATTTTTCATCTAAGACTTCGCGTGCCTTTTCATGTCCTAGGGCCTCGGCAAATTTAGGAAGTAATCTTTCCATCTTCTTGGTACTGACCAATTTCTTCGATGGAAAAGTATCCAGTTCCATCTTGCTCTTCACGACCCGCTCAATCCTCTCTAGCTGATTCATCTGGGAGGGAGCCACAAGACTCAGAGCAAGTCCCGACTTTCCACTACGACCGGTTCGTCCAATACGATGGATGTAAGCTTCGGCGTCCAGAGGAAGCGAGTAATTAATCACGTGGGTCAGCTCTTTAACATCTAAGCCCCGAGCGGCAACGTCGGAGCAGACCAGGATATTGATTTGCTTCTTGCGAAAAAGATCAAAAGTGCGGGTCCTCTCAAACTGCGTCTTGTCTCCATGAAGACAATCTACCCGATACCCTCTTGCGTTTAGGTATTGGGTTAGATCGACGACTAACGCTTTGGTCTGGCAAAAGATCATGCCGTAAAAATCATCACACATGTCGATTAGCTTACAGAGTCCCTTGGGTTTGTTTTTTTCTCTCACCGTGTAATAGACCTGCCTCACGGTGCCTGGGAGCATCTCTTTTCGATTTACTTGAGCGGTCTTCGGATTCTTCAGATACTGATCCGCGACTCGTCGTAATTGACTGTTCATCGTAGCCGCAAAGAGCCAAGTGTTTCTGGTCTGAGAGGGAATATGTTTAAGAACAAATTCCAACTCTTCTTGAAACCCCATCGAAATCATCTCATCCGCTTCATCGAGAACGATAGTCTTAACTTTATCCAAGGAGACGGTCCCTTGGCTTAAGTGATCGACCAACCTACCCGGAGTGGCGACGATAATACCCACCCCGCGCGTAAAACTAACTCTCTGTTCAGTAAAGCTCGCCCCGCCGTAGATGGCTTTGGCCTCAATTTTTTTATATTTTCCTAAAAGAGTCAGTTCGGCCGCGACTTGAACCGCAAGCTCTCGCGTCGGACACAGGACGACGGCTTGAATCTCCCGCGTCTTGTCCAACATTCTCTCTAGTAGCGGAATTCCAAAGGCTACGGTCTTTCCCGTTCCGGTGGCCGCCATTCCCAGAAAATCCGTCGGAGCTTCTAGTAACAGAGGAACCGTTTGGGCCTGTATGGGTGTTGGAGTGACAAAACCCATCTCTAGAATAGCTTGGGCAAGCGGCGGGCTAAGATTGAGTTCGGCGAAGGTTTCCATGATGGTATTTTCCTGCAATTTCCCAGTAACTCCCTGAGGTTATAAAGCGGCAGGACTATATATGGTGGGTGCGTAAGGTTCAAGAGAAAGCCCGTAAGTCACTGGGTTCCTTCGAGTATTAGCCTGTCTTCTCCATGGCATTTTGCTCTAGCAAGGTCTCTTCGCTTCCACATATAACGTCCCCACCGATCGGGAACTGGAATCAAGTTCTGAAAGAAACTCTCGTCGAGAAACCGACTGAAAGCCCTGCTTTCGAAGTATCAGAATAAGCGTCTCTTCATCGTAGGCGTACTTATGTTCATTGCCCTGTCGAAAATGAAAATTAAGATGGTGCATTCTGGTATTGCACCATTTTGGATGAAATATCGTCCGAGCCAATTCGAAATAGCCTTTGGAATCCTCCGAGTAGGCTTTGATGGGCCATTCTGAATCCGGAACTCCGAGGCTTAGCCGACCATTAGGGGCTAAGACTCGAAAGCATTCCTTTAGAAAAAAGGTGGTCTGACGAGGGTATTCTAAATGCTCAAAAAAATGCTCACTATAAATAAAGCTAGTCGACCCGTCTTCGAAAGGCAGGGATTCGCGTAGATCAAGATTGAGATCGGCTTGCTGAGAAAGATCGATATTGACCCAGCCGGCTTTCGGATGAGAGCCGCAACCGAGATTAAGACGAAGGTCTGACTTTCCGTGATACAGTGCGTGCGTTTTCTTGACGGAGGCCCGGTGCATTCTTTGGATTTTAAACTCGTAGCGAAGTAGTCGAAGGGTCCTGCGAACGCCTTGACTGAGATGGGGAAGGCATCCTTTTTTACGGCAAGAAAGGGTCATTGCGAGAAGCGAAGCAACGCGGCAACCGGTAAGTCAACCTTGCGGGGACTGACCGCAAACACCGCAACCGTTAGCACACTCATTAAGAATCCAAAGATTCCAAGTCCCAGAAAAATTACGATCCCTAAATGAAGTCCGACGATGCCCGCTATCCAGAGCGGACGCGTCTTTTTCGGCCAGATGAAAATGAAATAGCCTCCTTCTAGAACCAGAGTCATCCAGCCCAAGACTTTTGACGTCACAGGCCAGTTCGCCAACCAAGTCATGTTATATTGGTAATAGACCGGAAGATTCACTGCTCTCCACAAAAGCTCACCATTCCACCATTGCGGTCCCTGCGCTTTATCGATGGCGCTAATGAGATAAGTAACACACAAATGAACCTGCAAAACGCGAAGGCCCAAACGAGCCCCCGTTGAAGGGAGAGGATGAATTCTTTCTTGCCAAACATCCATCGACCATGCCCAACCACAGGGGACCCACATTAAATAAAAAAGAAAAACATGCGCATAAGAGTCGGCTCCGTAAGACGTCGAATAAGCGGTATTCATCAGTACCCAATGGATTAGCCAACTCGCCACCGCAGCAAATCTTGTGTGGTAGCCCAAGAGCAATGCCACTAAAGACGCAACGTAAGCGATTCCGACAAAATAGACGATCGGCATCTCGGGAACTCGTAACGGAGAAAGTAACGTTACTATCCAGTCAATTCGAGGACTATAGGGAACGCTCAGATAGCGAGCAAGAGCCCCTTGTACAAGGCCGTCCGAAGCGAAAAATTCTGGTAGCGAGTGTCTTAGTAGAAAAGCTTGGACTAAAAGAACCGCAGAGAGACCCATTCGCAGGGCCGCCAAGGGTTCGGCGGTGGTCGGGCTGAAAAAGAACCGGTCCAAACAGACTTTGACGCTCTTTTGCACCCTTTTCGGCCAAGTCTTAAATTCAGTCATACGTTTTCCGTTCGAACTTCGCCGAATAGGTGGGAATCCATTCCGGGCGAACCCCTTTCAGGTAGTCGTTGCGGGAAACCGGAGTGAATTCTTCTAAACGAATGGTTACCGACTTTGCTCCTGGAGTACGGGCAAACATGGTTCCCGCTAGCGAGGCCGCCATGGATCTTTGCAAATCTCGATCGGGCTTCTCGCCATCCTCGGTTAAAAATTGTTCGATGATGTCACCGACTCGAATCTCCGCTTCGTGACTCTTGGTGGAAGTAAGTTCCAAGGTATGTTTGCGCCCCGATTTTTCTTCGATATCGAAAAGGGCGCGCAATTGCGAACCAATCCCCGGCGCGAAAAACCCGTAACCGGAGTTAGCGCCGGAGAGGACCGTGTAATAGTCCACCCATTTTCCTGCGTGGCCGTAATCGGCCCACTCAAAATCGTAAGCGCCGAGCACCACAAGCACGAGATGAAGCGAGACTAGCCCTAACCAAAAGCATTTTTTTTTGGGTGTCCAAGGTGACTCTTTCACATACTCCTCACAGTAAAGAAATCACTTACAGGGAGATTCGAGCATCCAAGCTTTCAAAGTAGGAAAGCGGGAGGCTTCAAAGTCTTGAAGTATCTCACGATGATCGCCATACGCCCGTTCCAGTGCCGCTCTATCTTCGGGTGTCATCTCTGCCGATCGCATCTGACTCTTCTCTAGCAGACGAGGCCACTGATTGTCAGTGGGCATCGTCAGTTCTTTAAGCACCTTTTGTTCGAGCTGAACATGGCTAGTGGAAAGGTTAAGGCTCGCGCGAATCCTTCCATTGTGGCATTCCGTGCAGCCTTGAGCTTCGCCCAGCGCTGGCCCATGATCGGCCGGAACTATTTTACCTTCCCAATCCGGGCTTCCGTAGGATCGCAACCGACGGTTAAATTCCATCAGTCGCCTATAGGCAAAATCACTATTCGCGGGAATCTCTCCCGATTCGTTAAAGCCCTCTTCCCCTCGGGACGGCTTACTATAGAGAATGGGGGTTCGACGTGCTATCAGTTGGCGAACTCCATTGGGATGACAGCCGTAACACTTTCCATTGTTGTCCGTATAGAGGGCCAGTCGATACCCCTCATCCGATTTTTTTAGCGTGTAATCTCTAAAATGTAACTGAACTTTCTCCAGTGGCTTACCGTTCACATCTGCTTTCTGAACTGCCAGAACGGATAGAGGCTGGCTGTCGGTCAAAGTCGCATCACTTCCTTGGAGATTAAGAAGCATCCACGTATCGAATCGTCCTTTGGGATCTCTGATGAGAACGAAAGTCCTAGATCCGCTCAGAGCGGAATCATGAGTGAGATATTGCCATCCATTTTGTCGCGCCACCTCTTCGACTTTATTCCGATCAGGAAGCGCTTTTACGATGGCATCCGGAACGATCATCATCCCCGACGGACGACGGGGATTGTCTTGGTCTTTGAGATAAAGAGCGTTGTCGATGGTGAAACCATAACTATAAGAGTCATGTTGCCGCATCCAGGCCGGCGTAAACTTTTTCAGATTGAGAGTACAGCGGGCGATCTCAGGGTGTGAGCTGATAAAGGAGGCGCACTTCTCAAAGATAGACTGAACATCCTCTTTTACATGTTGATAAAAAGAGGCATCGCAAGTGCTATCTTCGCAGGTTGCTACCCATTTGGGCGAATCTGACGCTGACTCCAAAAAATTTTGCCAATCCTGCGGAGTCTTCAAAGGGCAACGATTGGCGGAAGTGTCCAGTTTCTGAGGCAAAGAGAGACTGCTTCGACTTACTTGGCTGGCAATGAGGTGCCCCACCACAAACGAAGCGGAAATAAGAAGCAGAATAAATTTCAGATGTCCCAACCGCACGTTGCTTACCGAATGTCGTCCCCCCGGCCCCATACTAATGTATTAAGGCCAGGGAGGATAACTTTTCAACTAGTTCAAAGCCACCGTAGGAGATGGAATTTGACCATTCGCGTCACTGGCGGTGAAACCATGATGACCGTGGTGGCCGTGGTGTCCATGATGACCGTGGTGTCCATGATGACCGTGGTGTCCATGATGACCGTGGTGGCCATGATGCCCGTGGTGACCGAAGGCTACCGTCGTGGCAGGAACACTACCATTGGCATCCGCGGTGAAACCATGATGTCCATGATGACCGTGGTGGCCATGATGACCGTGGTGGCCGTGATGACCGAAAAATTCGGTCGACGTGGTCGGAGTGGTTTGCTCGGAAACGAGCTTGAGATCTTGCATAGGCACCGAGTTGGTGCTTGCATTTGCGATTTGTATTCCCCCGGCGAGCAAACCGGCAATGGCCAGGCTCGACAGACTTAGTTTGAGATTCATGAGGTCCTCCTTATGGACTTTTGCGCCCCCGACCCATTCGAGAGCAATGGTAAAACCGAGATGGTACTGACTCATGGTGCGATTGGAGTTCCCATCTTACAATAAAATTTCTAGGCGGAGAGCGGTCCCCAGTTAGTTACATTTCACGATCTATGCCAAGGGAGTTGAGGCTAAGGTCAGGGGACATTGGGATACCAGTGGAATTTTTTTCAGAGTAAGGAAACCTAAATTGATACCACTACGTTAATCTCGAGGTTAGTTACACGGAGCTGACCAGCAAAAAATTAAATTTTAATTATCGATTGAGAAGAAAAAAAAAGATTCCCTAGGACCCAGGAACCCCAAATTCGTGAGAGCGGATCTCTTCATGCGAGATAAGCCCGCCTCGGTGAGCCGCTTGCATCATAAGGCCAAGCGACACAAGACACAGAAAACACAGTAATCCCCAGGCGACAGGGGGAACTTTTCGCGATCGGCAAAGCCAATAAAGAATCCCAATGGCTGCAACTCCCGCAACTTCTATCGCTATCAAAGCCTTTTTAGCCGCACTTTCGTGTTGGTGGATCAACTTTCGGTCAGCGACGGGATAATTCTTAACGACACTTTCCGCAGGCTCGCCTGTGAGATACGCG
Organism: uncultured delta proteobacterium; assembly: GCA_963778115.1. Lineage (GTDB taxonomy): Bacteria > Bdellovibrionota > FAC87 > UBA2466 > UBA2466 > JBBQIT01. Next base: position 2,579,477 of record CAVZSV010000004.1, on the reverse strand, counting down.
GGAACGGCACTTAAGGAAGCGGCTATCCACACACTTAAAGCAACTTTCTGAAGGGTCGCCGATTTAAGGACCAAACCAACCCCCATAATCCCAGCCGAAACCAAAGGGATAATCACTGGGAGATGGTTCAAAAGAAGATGTGCCTGTGCCCCATTCATCAAGCCACTCTTACCGTAAGGAGGGGCTGATTTCAATGTACCCCTGATCGGAGAAATTTTGCTTGTTTCAAAATGAAGACTATGAAATATCTTCCCGCGATGTCACGAAAAACCGCTATCCTATTTGTCGCTGTTCTCTGCATTTTTGCGACAAATATTTGCGTGACAGCCCCTGTTAGAGTTCTTTTTCGCTCTAAATTTTTTGATTTAAGCCCCCAAGATCGCGATGAGTATGAACAGCAATGGCACGATCACGATGAATCGCTAAAGATGTTAGAACTCACCGGCCATCTTGCCATCGAAATTCCCTCTGATTCGTGGAAGGGGTCTACCATCTTGGGGTGGCAACCCATGCATCGTCCTGAGATATCACTAAGCGACACTCTGGACTTCCTAGCGAGGAAAAATTCCGCGGGAAGGTTTAACGCGGTTCGCGGATTGTTTCTCGACGACGAGAAGTGGGCGGAGGCCGGAATCGAAAGTGAAGTAATGCCGACCTTTTCCATCGATATTAAAGTTTCCGCCAAAGAACTCGCTACCATCCTTCACAACATAGAAAATCTTAAGCTTTTAGGTGTCTATCAACTCATACCCGACGGTAGAGGGTACAACAGTGTAACGGTGCTCAACCAAATCTTTCGAGGCACTCAAGCCAATCTACCGCCTATTCCCGCAACCGGAAGCATCGCTACGTTTATCGCTGAAAATCGCGCCCGAACTCAGTACTGGCAGGGTAATTGTGCTACTCGAGTCAACAGGATGAATAGTTTCTAAGCGAAACAACAGCAAAGAACATTTCCGCTGACAGCTGCAAAGCCCCTATTTTATCGATCTAGCTTTCCACTTTTTGCCTAAAGCCCGAATTCGAGATTCATCAATTTTACTAAACCCCATCACTAGATTTCCTCCGCCTTGAGGAGCTCGAATGGTCGCCGTCGTATCCGAAAGGTCTGAGACCACGAAAGTAAATTCCTGGCATACTTGATCACTCGATTGCGTCTGTTGAGCGTGGATTTCATTCCCCTGTAGCGTATAGGCCTGTTCCGTAAAGCAGATGCCATCGAGCGAAACCCCTTCGAACTTGACGCGTTTGATGGTGGAATCGGTAATCCGAAAAACAATAGGACCGTAGTCGCTGTCTCGAACCGGAACCTGTTTGCCCTCGTACTCGCCGCTAAGGCTAGTACGCTCCCAAGTTCCCACAAGCTTTGCTTTATCGATGTCGTTACTGCCCCTGCCGCATCCGGCTGCGAGACAAACTAACATGGCTCCTACAACACAACTTCCGCTCCAAAAATTCGCTCTCATATTCACCTCCATAGTTCTTTGAGCTAGGGAGTGTTTACCAATCGGGGCTTGAATGTGGTCCAGAAAATTGCCCCTGATTTCACACCTGTGAAATCAAGCTAGGGAACTACTTCTATTTCCAATGGAGCAATCGAATTTTGGTAAGTCTGATACCCATCTTTTGCTTTCCACGTGGCGAGTCGCTCCAGAAGGACCTTCTTATCTTCGCCTCTACCGTGGAGAGAAATACCATTGTGCGTTCTATCGGTAAGTTCGAAGTGTTCAAGAACGTAATTTCCCTTTTTAAGGAAGGGGGGAATCGTGAGAGGAACTCGAAGCAAATCATCTTCCACCAGATGGTGAGCCGCCAGATCGAGATCAACCGCAATTCTTCCAGCATAGTCTTTTTCCTGTTCACGGGGGTAAAAGGTTGCCGAAAGATGGCCCTGTTCTAGCCCACTAAGATCGTTAAACCGGACATTCAGCGTGGTCATACTCCCCACCGAAACCTTTTCATCGGTAAACCAAATGTTCTTTATCTCAGGAGGAGAAACGTCGACCGGATTGGCATTATCGATATCTACTTCAAACCGGAACTTACCGTTCAGTTCCGGGTTCTTTTCGAACAATAAGATGTAAAGTACCTTTTGCATTAAATCGGGAAAGTACGAAGCACGATCGATAACGGTTATCATCTCAGTCGTATATCGTCCCGCGGGAACATTTGGGGAGAACCTGAAAGAGACTTTATAAGTGTCCTTTCCAGTCTGATCGCTCTTTCGCACAACCTTAGTCATCGGAATATAGAAATCTTTATATTTTTCCTCTAACGGATGCATCGTGATCGTAACTTCTCCGCCAATAACCCCAGAAACATCGTCCTTGGCTTCAAGAATAACGGTGAGAGTTCCGTCGTCGCCATTGGTAGGAACCGTAATGTGATCGTTCTCCGGTTTCAGTTGGCTTACCACCGGAGGAAACCTATCTTCCTCACCCCAGTTTATGACACTCACCGTGGGAGCCCAGAGTCGATAGGTCTCGTCAGAGTGATAGGCCTTGGGCAAAGTGTAGTATGGCACTCGATTTAAGATATCCCATTTGCTAACGTTATCGCCGGGAAAAGTAGGACTAAGAACATCTCCGTTTCCAGCGGCGTCTTCTACCGTAAAATTTCCCAAAAAATAAAACCCCTGACAAACCCATTCAGGAATAGGGAAGTCGACAGTAAGGAGACCCTTTTTCACGCTATAATTCTTTTTCGTGATTGGAATCTCCGCGGAGATCATACCAGTAGAATTCTTAAACTTACCAAACCACAGCCCTTTGACTTTACCGCCAACGAGTCCAGAGAAGTCATCTTTCGCCCTAATCTCAAGAGTGATGCTTCCCCCTGGAAGGTGCAGTCGACTTCCGATCTTCAAATGGGTCACTGTGGGAGGCGTCCCATCGTAAGTAAAACTTTTTACTACTTTCACCACCTCTTCCCACCCAGGGCTAGAGCTAGGAGCTTCGAGGTTCAGTCGAACTAAAGTATGATTCGTAGTCAAAAAGTAATAAATCTGGTGAATGCCCGGAGAGAGATTAGCTCCATACCTACTGGCAACGACACCCTCCGCCCCCGGAACCGGGCTTTCGACAGGGGCAAATTCCAACCCCTCCGACCGGTGAGTTTCCTGTGCATAAATCAAAAGCTCTTTTAGATTCTTGATATGTTTTTTTGGCTTGGTCAAATCGACGATATCGATCTCTAGTTCGGAAACTGGAGTGCCCTTATCAACGAAATTTCGATTATCGATCCGGACCTTCTCTTCAGAGACTCGGGTCACGGATAGGATAGAAGCATATTTGAACCCGAATTCGTATTTCGGTGAATAGTAGGTCGTATAGCTATATTCCCCACTTGGCTTAGCGCCATTGCCGACACTGACGCCTCCCCCCGAACTGTTCACCGCACCGTGATTAGAACATGCTGCTGTCGCAAAGATAAGAAGAGACAAAAAGAGGCCGAATAATATGTTTTTCATTGGTTATTCTCCCTATCTTCGGTCAGAGGAAAGAGTTGGATATTAATCTGGTGGACTTCGCCCTCGGTAGCGCCTGTTAAAAGCTCGTTCAGTTCGTCGCGAAACTCGCAAATTCGTTTCTTAATATGAGCCAATTTTTCAGAAGGAACGAGGACGGTAAGCCCACTTAACTCTCTTTTTTCAGAGGGAAGCGCTACCGATTCCGAAGCAAGCCTAATCATCTCTTGATGGTAGCGTCGTACCGCTAGACTTCGGTTCCTATCACTCGTTTTGATAGCCCCGTGAGTTTGAATCAGCGTATTTCCCTCGAGCTTCAGAAGCCCCAGATTAATAAGATCGCCAATTCCCGACTTCACGTTCGCCGGAGTGACTCCCCTACCTAGTTTTTGGCTAATTTTCTGCGCGTCACACGCTAACCGGCCAGTAGCCGCCATCGCGTAGATCGCCGGGTAATACCATATCGAAAGAAAACGATACTGGCTCAGTTCCAGCGCATGCGATTCACTACGACTTCTTAGGTAAAGAAGCTGCTCTTCTACTTCGAGCTTTTCATTGGGACGTTCGAGGAGATCTTTCTTGGTCAGTAAAGTGAGGTAACGAGAAGTTCTTCGATCTAGATGAAGCGATTGCGCAAGACGTCCCGCGGATTCGATCGACAGGCGGCGCTGCCCTCTCAAAATCATGCTCATCGAAGCCGGAGATCTGAGTCCCGCCATTTCAGCTAGATCTTTAAGGCCACGTTTTCCCGATAGCTTCAGCCGACGCAGCATCGTCCTTAGAGCATCTTTGGTATCGGAACAACTTAGAATTTCCGCAGGTGCCACCATAGCGAAATACCAACTTTGATCTTTTGCGTAGGCGCCTTGTTACCAAAAAACGGGGACTATAATCAATCAAAAACGGGGACTTTTATTCACTGCTGTGAATCCTAAAATGACAATAGAGAGACAAGCCCTTGAAATCATTCATTGAGGAGAGAAGCTTTTTTGATTTTCATTATCTTCTGTGAATTTCGGGCCTTTCCTCAACCTTGAATGGTTGACTGGAATCTTAGGTAGGGACTAATCGAAAGAATCGTCAGAAAAGACCCTAATGCCTAAGGAGGCCTTCCGTGGCTAGCCCCAAAAGTCATCTAATGAAGTCGGTGTTCGTCCTTGGTTCCTTTGCCGTTTTTTCCGGCACTGCCCTTGCCGAGTGCGGAGGAGGCGGTGGTGGAGGCGGCGGATTTTTTGGAGGCCGTTTTTTTGGTCCTGCCCGGAACGCCCCCGGGCCTAGCGGCTGGAGTGATGCTTCTGATTCTTGCGGTTCCTCAGGAAACACGCGCACGATGGTCTCGTCGTCTGACTGCGGATCGGGTACTTTCTTTACCACCGATGATAGCTGTAGCGGAACGAACGCCCCGCCTCCCAAGGCCCGCTTAACCATCTATCTCAGCGATGTTCCCACGGGCGCTACGCTAATCGCTGTGGGAAAAGATGTTTCGATCAAAGGGCCCGCTCCGAAGTATAGGAAATTTGTGACAGCTCCCCTTCCGTACGGGGAATACGACATGTCTTTCGTGCTTAAGTACCCCACCAAGGACAACGCGATTGCTACCGGAACCAAAACGGTAAGTATCTGGACGGGTGAGGAGGTAATGATTTCGGCGCGCGATTTTAGTTATCAAGTCGCCCAAGCCCCTTCCGCTCCAAAGCCAGTTCCTTCAACTCCGACCCCGCCGATACCCACACCGGCAAAGTCTCCTGAGGATGGTCCCGGAGCCATTCAGATTCGACGTCCCCAACGAAGCTCGCATTTACGTGAACGACAAATTGGTCAGTACTAAGGGCGAAGTCCGCAAGTTTGTGACAAAGCCAATGAAGGCGGGAAAGCAATATCCCTGTACTTTTCGCATTGAATATAAAGACGGCCAGGGAAATGAAGTCACTCAATCCAGAGAAATTTTCCTTAGAGCCAACGGAAAGTATCACCTCGATTTAGATAGTTTCGAAGGCAACGTTGCCCTGAGCGGCGCCGAACCGGTTCAGCCGGTTTCAATGGGCCAACCGAAAAAGGATCGTTCAGCCCATTGATTTACGGTTGCCACGCCGGCCTTGGGGTGCCTGCAATGACAGCATGAGGGGCCCCTTATTTCTCCGACAGGTGACAGCGATCTTGTCCCGCCACAGCCGTCGGAAGAGGGGCACTTGCTAATTGCGCTAACGCGAACTTCACCGAAGCGTTCGAGGCGAACTGTTTCCAGATGGATGTCTGGGAATCTAAATTCGCGACGGACAAGGCCATAGGGCCAACAATTCCTGATAGCGCGTGAGGGGAAATCCATCCGTAGTCCAGATCGATACCATTAGCAGGCCCGTACTTTCCCCAAATCTTACTCCCGTAAATCGGGTCATCGCACCATTGTTGAAGCGAGCGCAAAACCAGCTCTGGCTCAAACATCGCTGCCGCAACCGCACATGCTAAACAAGCATTCCCGTTTCGTTTGTACGGAGTATTCACACCGTAAATTTCACTTTGAAGCGAACCTACGTTCAGGGTTCCGGGAGCGACCAAAGAGAGAACTTTGCTATTAGGATTGGGGCCAGCGTCCAATCCCCAGAACCCGTGTCGGAAAGTTTCGGAAGTCGTGTCACTAAGGGCGCTGGCTCGATTGAATCGCGTCGCCAATCTAGAGTTTTCAAAGTAATCGATGTGACAAGCCTCTTTGATCTCTTGTGGGGGCATGAACACCGCTGGAAAAAAATGGCTGAAAAGTGCTCGTTGCGCACCATAGAGAAATTTCCCTTCCAACCTGGAATCAGACACGGTCATAACCGCTCCTGTCCGTTTCCATGCCGACCAGGATTCTTTTGGTAAACGATAATCCAAATTCGGGCTTCCGATTCCCAGTAGATAGACGAGCCAGCTATGTTGATAAATTTCCCACTGAAAGGGAGAGTAACCGTAGTCGTCTGCGGTCTTCCCTTGGGGAATGACAGAGGGCTCAGGAGTGTACGCCAAAGAGAGCGTTAGTTTACTAGGTTTAGTACCGCCGTCGGTTCTCATGTCATTGTAATTGACTTGGGAATAGACGGAATTTACGAGTTGCGGCAGATCCGTATCGGGAAAAGTAGCGGCACAGACTAACATTCCGGCTAACATCCAAGTGCTGTCGGTCAGTGCGTACTCACTATTTTCCCAACGAGTGCCGGTCGACCACTCTATAAAATGGGACCACCATCCCCGGTAACTGATGTCGGTCTGAGGATCGGAGCTTCCCGTTTGTCGTCGCTTCTTCGCTTGAATGGCGTCTTGAGCCTCTCTATCGAGGATCGCTTTGATGGGTCGCCTGCAATAGGCAATCGCTTCCTGCTTATCGACGACTATTCCCTTCAAATAGAGATTGGAGACCAGCGCCATCATAAATCCTGTCGATGAAATGCTGGCTCTTAAATGGGGTTCGTGAGGGGTTGAATCGTAATTATTCACCGTATCGAGCACGAAGCCGGTAACGGGATGGGCGTGTTCGCGAGCGTACTTAAGAACGTCGACTAATATTTGAGTGGTGAGTCTTTCTTGGGCGGCAGCCGGTGTTTCGTGGGGAAGAGATTTACAACTTTCGAACGTTTCCGAGAAGGCGGGTGGTATGGCACCTCCCCTAAATGCAAGGGCCGTTACGATACTTATAGTAACCCATTGGAGACGCATGTGCCGACCTTCCGCCCTCGTAATGGCGATAGCGGGCTGGGAAACAATAGTCAACCAGAGGGACGATTATCCTTTAGCCCAAAAACGAGGACTAACTAAAAGTCCATCGTTGAGATCTATACTCAAGGTGGTGACTTCAGGAATGTGCAGTTGTTCCATGAAACCAAGGACCAGAATCAGATTTGATATCTGGGTATCCGCATAGGCTCCGCCAATTTTTTGATCTGTCCACCCAATACGTTCTTGAAGTGTCGCGCGCAACCGTTCTTGCGTTAGAGGCGTTGCTTCGAAGGTATTGGTCTGACCTAACAAACTTTTACTGTGAACCGGACCAATTCCCAAAACCTGAACTCCCGGAGCTTGTAATCGGGAACGAATGTCGGGAGTAATTTCGGCAACCTGAGATCGAATGTATTGCATGGCAGACGTTAAATCCGATTGTGTAATGGGATTGGGGCTCTTAGTCCCCGCTGGCTTCTTTTGAATGTGTTCAATAATATATTGTTTTAAAAGCTCAGAGCCTAGATGACTCGTATGAATAATAAAACGGTCGTTGCTCCCCGTAGGAACTCCGGGTCGCAGAAGGGTAGATCCATAGTCGCCCCCCCAATATCCCACACGGCCATGTCCAAGGGAGAGATTGGTTTTTGAAATCGTGCTGGTGCCACTGCCAAGGCTGCTAAGAGTCCCATCTTTGCCTGCTCTTCTTGGCTAATGACCGTAATCTGAACTCCAGAGTGTTCTGAAAGATAATTGATGGCCTGACGGGCATTTTGAATATCTTCGAAAGGAGCTCCCGCAATGGCTCTACACTTCAAAGCAGCGGAAGAAGCAAGTTCTCTAGGTCCGGTGACCTTTTCCTGCGCTCTTTCCAGAAGCAAGTGAATGGCAATAGCGCCTTTCTTAAGAATGTCACTGGGAAGTAGCCCCTGGCTGTTAATGCTTGCCTGATACGGAACTTTTCTTTCGTCTTGAAATAGAATTTCAACCACTTTTTCTTCCGCTGCGTTTACTTTGGCAACTTTGATTCTTGTCGTTCCCGATCCCACATCGATGGCACATCGTGTGAAAACTCCGTTTTCGTCTACGTCCTCCCGGTTCTGGTGTGAACCTAAAGGGCCCGCGAATAAAGAGGCTGACAAAACCAAGCAGATGAAACACAGAAGTCGATGAGCCATCGTTTTCCTCCACAGGCATTATACCAAGAACTCTTTTCACGAGCTTACCCGTAAGATGATACCACGCGTTACATCAGCGATTTGTGGCGAAAACTAAAGCGCTGCTATGGTATGCCTTCCCCTAAGATGAAGCATCCCAGTTGGGCTCAAGCCCTCTTCGCAATATTAGGAGCCGCACTCTTTTGGAGCACCTCGTTCGTGGCGACTAAAATCGCGCTGGGTTCTTTTCCCCCGATTACCTTAGGAGCCATTCGTCTGACATTGGCAACGTTGCTTCTGGGTCTAATCGTTTTACTGAGGAAAGAGTTTGTCCTCCCTCCTGTGAAAGATCTTTGGCGTTTGGCGGCTGGGGGCCTACTGGGCATTAGTATTTACTTCACCCTAGAAAACATGGGGCTCAATCTCGCTTCCGCCGCCGATGGAGCGCTTCTGGTGGCCTCTTTTCCAGTCATCACGATGCTTCTAGAGGCCGTAATCTTTCGTTTGCGACTTTCTTGGCTCCGATTATCGGGAGCGCTCTTAGCTATCGTTGGAGTCTGCCTCATCGTGGGAGCCGACATGGAGGTTTTCGGCTATCGCCGGTTTATTGGAGATATCCTATTTTTGCTTACGGGGATCAGCTGGGCGTTTTATAACTTTGTTACCCGTACGGTGGTAGCCAAATATCCATTAATGACCACCAACTTCATCCAGACTTTGGTGGGGACTGTCACCCTGTATCCTTTTACTTTGCTTGAGTCGAGTCACTGGCAATGGTCCCAAGTGACACTTTCAGCTGAATTGAGCATTCTCTATCTAGGAATTTTCTGTTCCGTGGTGGCACTCTTGCTCTATACCTACGGGCTTCGTCGGTTGGATTCCGGTTCGGCCGTTAGCCTGTTGAATCTGGTACCGGTGTTTGGAGTCGTATTTTCCATGCTCGTACTGAGCGAGCGTGTAGTGCTTCTTCAAATTGCAGGCGGACTAATCGTGATTGCGGGTGTCTCTCTTAGCGTGAATCGAAAGAGTTCGGTGTCCTGAATCTATAACGCAACGCAATAAACTAAACTGCTTTTGGATGGGCTTTAACTTTTAAGATATTAAATTTAAACAACTTTACAGCAAGCCGGCCCGCAGTAACCCGTTAGTGGAGAGGCGCCAGAAATTGGTTTTCCCGGGCCTGAGGCCGGTGTATCTTAGGCGGCTTGTTAGCACGATTCTGGCTACTTAAGTCCCGATGTAGGCAGATAATCGTCTCTAAGCTCGCGTGGCGGAATTGGTAGACGCAAGGGACTTAAAATCCCTCGGTCGTAAGGCCATGCCAGTTCGATTCTGGCCGCGAGCACTTAGATTTTTATAGAAAATTTGGCTGAATCGAACTGAATTGAAAATGTCCGATTCTGGTCCCGAGCACTTAGATTTTTATAGAAAATTTTGGCTGAATCGAACTGAATTGAAAATGTCCGATTCTGGTCCCGAGCACTTAGATTTTTATAGAAAATTTTGGCTGAATCGAGAGCGCCTGGGGTTATCTATGGAGGCCTGATTTTTGTTTTTTCGTTGTTCTTTGTCGAAGTCGTCGGCCAAGGATTCTACAAGCTATTTGAAGGTCAATTTTCTTGGCAAGTCGGCGGAAGGGTTCTCAACTTTCAGGTTCGAGATTTCTGCAGAACAGTAAACGATGACAGGATCGTTACCAATAGAGCTAATTACAAGAATGAATTTGATTCCATAATCCCGGAAAGCTTCAAGAAGCCAGAAATTGACTATAGGTATCGAAACCAACGGTGGTCCATTCAAACAGATAAGAATGGTTTTCGTTCGGGAACGAATCTCTATTTCAAAGATAAGGGCAATATAGTTTTTCTGGGAGATTCCGTCCCTTTTGGTTGGGGGATGCCAGGCGAGAATAATGTGCCCTCCTTTTTTTTCGACTCCCTGAGAAAAGAGAAAGGGCCGAATGCTCCTGGAGTCATTAATGCGGCAATTCCGTCATATTCTCTTTTTCAGGCCGTTCGCCGATACGAAATAGAAGTAGCAAACAAATTCCCCATATCCGTCGTTATCATCCAAGTTTATGACCCCGTGGATCAATTCGACGAATTTGGAAGGAGTTGGAATCGGCACTACAATTGGACCAACCAGAGTAATTTTCGCTTTGCCATAAAATGGTATTCGCGTATCCGTCCTTGGGCAAAGTACTCTGCGATAGGATCAACTCTCCTCGATACTTTTTATACTCTTTCCGCTAGGCATCCTATGACCGCACTTAAACTGGATGATCAAGATGCGCTTCAATATTTCGACTCCGAGAACACCGCTGTACTTAATGAGTTTTTTAAAAAAAATCTCAAGGGAAAGATCCCTCTAATCCTATTGCCCATTAATCCTACTTTTCGCGAAGAGGAAATAGAAGGCTCCGTCTTTTATGCAAGGCATCTATTTCTCATTCGTCGATTTAACGAAGTACTCCGTAAATTCGCCGAAGCTAATAAGGGGGTATATTTTTTCGATATTCTCAAACATTTTGACGAAATCGGCAGACAGGAAAAGTATCTTGATGATTGTTGCCATCTCTCTCCTTCAGGAGCAAAGGCAGAGGCCCAGTTCCTATTGAAGGAAGGCCATAGACGGGACTTGTGGTGAATCGTTTATAATTTTCTTGAGCTAACGTACACACTGTCTGCCACGTTCACCAGCCATGGGAAGGCTCTGGATAACCGGCTCAACCAACGGGAAACCATGACAGCGCCCTTAACCTTAAAGGGCATCAAGTCAAGATCGGTCGCTTGAAGATTTACCGAGAAGAAGCCATCGACAGATAAGTGAGTTTCTCCGATGAGAGTTGTGAACAAGTGCTTTAACTCTCCCGGAGTCCAGTAACGAACTTCAAAATCTTTGGCGGGCCTGAGGCCGCGTCTTACTTGGTGATAAAAGGATCGTAATCCAATCCCGTTTGCCATTTGAATATCAGATCTTCCGCCACTTTTAAGACAGCGCTGGATTTCGACAAGGGTAAGTTCTAGAATCGTCTTTCGCAAAATGTTGAAGAACACTGTAGGAAAAGACGCGATCCAGCGTCTGCTTCTTAAACGGAAGATACCTGGCATCAGCGACGACAAAGTCTGCGCGAATGCCCAGCTGCTCCGCTACTCGGTAGGCAGCTAAAATGGCATCTAGATGAGGATCAACGCCAATGGCAGTGAAGCCAGCTTTCGTGGCGGCCATGGTCCATCGGCCCCAGTTGCAACCGATATCAAGTAGCAGCTCTTTTGCCTGCGATTGAAACCGAAATTCGGGGATAGGATAGCGCGGGAGGCTTCCAATCAATGGCTTATAGAGAAAACCACCGGTAGCCCCAATGACTTGAGCGACGAAGGGATCGACTCCATCGGAACGTAAACTCTTATCCCACTCCATTCCCCAGAAGCCCTTCTTGCCCCCTTCGACCGTAAAGACAGGAACTCCCTGCACGATGGGATAGCGATGTCCACGCTTGCAGCCTAGTTCATTTCCCTCCCAACCTTCCAGCGTGGATTTATCGAGGGGACAACAAAGTAGTTTTCGGATTTGGTGAGATACCTTAAGCAAAGCGAGACGAGAGACTTTCCTGGCGGTTACTTTGCCCATTTTTTTACAGATCCCCCCACCAGGAGCGTAGCAAAGCTTCTTGCGAAAACTGTGCTGCAATTGTGGGGAAATTGTCACCCGACCGACCGAGTCAATAAAGGCTAGAACGAAGCGCCCCCCAATGAAGGGGAGAGAGGTCCGAAAGGGGTAAGGGGGGGAACTGGCAGTGTAGTACAGCGATAAACCGAGGTTGGCTGTCTAAACTCCGAGAGATCCCTCTCGGGAGGAGGAGGCAATTTCCAATCTCGAAGCGATGCGGTGGCACTTCGCAGGTCAAAGCGGCTCCAGCTCAGAAGTGCCTCGGAGATCCCGCCGTTTTCCCGGACCGGTAGCTTGCATCTCGAGCTAGAAGAAAGGTCCACTAAGAAACTCCATTCCGGCCTGGGAATACGGTAGCGAAAGGTCGCTAGCATCTCGTTCTCACGATCCTTAAGGGAAGTGAATGGCCAAGGGGATTCATCGGATCGAAGGGTCTCTTCCGCACTCTCCTCGGGAGAGACGATCACAACAGAGATTTTTTCGGGATATCTCATCATCTTATCCAAAATGGTCTGTCGAGAATGCTGTATCACCTTTTTGAAATTCTCCTCGGTCATGGGACTTACTGAGAAAATCATCGAGTTGCCCTGCTCTTTCAAAGTCTCTGTTACGATTTCAGCAGGTGGCTTGTTTGCTTTGCTATAAACCACATAAGTGATTTCCCTTTTGTCGTCGTCGCCCCTGGGTAAGAGGGAGGTTAAGCCGCTTCGCTTCTGCCCTCCCTTTCCTGAACCGTCATCGTCCCCATCCGTCTCCTCTAAACTAACCGGAGAAGTCGTCAGATAGAGGTCTTCTCGAGGTTGTTCTCGAACAATCGCCTGATGGCTCGTTGCAAGAGCAACACTCACGTTTAGGAAGTTTGCGGCGACCCAACTGAGTTTCATACTCTGTTTATTCTGCAAACCAAATACCAAATCACGAAGCACTGAGCTCTCCAAGAATCCAAACAGGGGTGTTTAACTCGCCGAGAATGCTTATCCAATATGGGCGAACTTGATTTTGTGGAAAGCGCTGTGCAATTCCCGTCGCATGGAGGAATACGACCAGTAATTAAACAGAAAAACGACGTCCGAGCATCCGAAAAGGTCTCTCCAAAGTGAAACAAGACTTGCGTCTGTTAGGCTTAATTCGAGGTGCTTATGAAGCGGATGATGATGGTATTCGCATTCTTCGGCGTAATCGGAATAATTTCGTTTCTAAAGGAGCAAATCCGAGGCGAAGCATCACAAATGTTACGACATAGAAAAACAGACACGTTACTAATAGTAGCTTTCGAGCCATCAGGATATATGACTCACCATTGCGCATCGTCGTCTAAGTACCTTTTTTCCGTGACAAAAATTGTCACCCAACTATTTTTTTTCTAACTTGTCGGAAGCGCTCCATTATCCACAAGGGGTATTGACGAGATTTTCATTCCTGCTACAAAGACGAACCTCACAAAAAGATTAAGGTCAGTGGAGGAGTCCTTCACGACCGGGCATTAGAAATATGGGAAAGGGATTTCAATGGGTAAGTATCTTCTTTTAGCTCTGGTGACATTTTTTGTTCCGCTTTCCATGGCGTGCGATCCAAGCCAAATGCCGTACGGTAATGGCGGTGGTGGCCAGTACGGCGGCGGTATGGGTGGATACGGCGGCGGACAATACGGCGGCGGTATGGGTGGATACGGCGGCGGACAATACGGCGGCGGTATGGGCGGACCCGGCGGACAATACGGCGGAGGTCAATACGGCGGCGGTATGGGCGGACCCGGCGGACAATACGGCGGGGGACAATATGGTGCCGGACAATACGGCGCTGGCATGGTTGCTGGCGGTGCTGTAGTTGCAGGGGGTAATGGACAATATGGTGGCGGCGGCGCTGGCATGGTTGCTGGCGGTGCCGTAGTTGCAGGCGGTAATGGACAATATGGTGGCGGACAATACGGCCCTGGACAGTACGGCGGCGGCATGGGTGGACCATACGGCGGCGGAATGGGCGGACCCGGTGGAGCATACGGCGGCGGAATGGGTGGCCATTATCCTCAAGTCATGATCAACAACGGTTACAATGGCGTGCCGAATGGAATGCCCTACGGACAAGGTCAAATGGGCGCAGGAATGAATGGCCCTATGAACGGAAACGGTATGAACGGACCAATGAATGGTAATGGAATGATGAATAACGGTCAGGGTGCGTACATGCAAACCTCCTCTGGCCATCCCTATTTCATCAACAACCCTTATTACAGCGTTCCCAATTTTGGAACACAGGGCCCCGGCAATGGTAACTTTGCCGGCCAGGTAAACATGCCCTAATGAAAATCCGAATTACATTTTTCGTGTTGGGCCTTGCGATAGTAGGTGGAACGTTTTGGCACACCTATTCTCGCAGGGCCCGTCTCGAAGCAGAATTAGTTCCTACCGAATGGGAAAAAGTGGAGACTCCTACCACCGGAATCCCGGTTGCTAAATCCTCGAATAAAAAGACTTCGATCCCCACAGTAATCGAGCAGAAACGGGAATCTCGTTTAACGGTTGCCCTAGCAGCAATTACCGCGACCGATCCCAAAGTCTTAGCGGAGCAGCTCAAAGCCGGATTCGAATACGACGCGGGAAGCCCTCGCACTCAAGCGGTGGCAGAAAAATTAGCCGCAGCCGATCCTAACTCTTATTCCGCGGCAAAGGCTCAAGTCATTTCCCAATTTCTTCATCTTACCGATCCCAAACACGGTGCGATGACTCCGGAAGAACAGGAAAAGGTGCAAGCCTCTCTCGCACACGCCGACGAAGTCAGCCACTCGGACCGTCAGGAAGATCCTCAGCTTACCGATTTGAGATTAGGCTTTGCGGTTCTGGAAAGCGTAAAAGCAAAACAGAGCTGGCAAGACATCGCCGATCAAGTGGAGCAGACGGGCCGTGCCTATCCCAATAGCCCCGCTGTCCCGTACTTTCAGGCCTACGCGCAATGCCGAATGGGCAATGGACCAGAATGTGAAGGGTTACTTAAGCAGTCTCTCGCTAAGACCAAGAACGCCTGGGAATACCAAGCCCGCCTGCAGACTCTGACCGAGGTTCAACGGGGAAATGTAAGACAAGCCCCCTTTACGATCCAAATGAATAACCAGCTCTCCTCCAACAATTAATTTCAGGTCACAGGAAGAATAGGTTTGAGACTCAGATCGATTAGCGACGGCTTTTCAGGAGCTTTCACATCGGACGCGAGTCCTAACGCTTTCAAAGCCCGAATAATCAAATAGGTAAGATCAAATTCCCAGCGCGTGCGACCATGAGAAGCGCATTGAGGGGCTGAATGGTGGTTATTGTGCCACCCTTCCCCTGCGCCAAACCACCCCACGACCCAATTATTCCGCGAGGTATCTTTGGTATCGAAAGTCCGGTAACCAAACATATGACAGACCGAATTCACCGACCAGGTCACATGCCACATCAAAACAATGCGAACAAAAATTCCCCACAATACAAACGAAATTCCCCCGCAGAGGTAGAGAGGAATGGCAGGGGCCGCGACAAAGAGTCCCGCGTACTTGCTCAAAAATAGGTAGTAGCGGTGAGATGCCAGATCAGGGACGTACTTCATCCACACCTCAGGCTCATCTTCAAATTCTTTGTGATAAAAGAGATGGCCTATATGGGCATGAAAAAATCCTCCGTTCGCGGGACTATGGGGATCCAAAGGTCCATCCGAATAACGATGGTGTAAACGATGTTCCGCCACCCAAAGAAGCATAGGCCCTTGTCCCGAAGTAGCGGCAATCGTTGCTAGGACATACTCAAACCACTGTGGCACCACAAAACCCCGATGGGTCAAGAGCCGGTGGTACGTCATGTTAATCCCGATAGGCGAGATGGTGAATAGCAGTAGAAGACAAACGCCTAATGCAGACCAAGAGAAAAACGGAATCGCGATCAGCGCCCCTAGGTGAATAAACGAAAGCCAAAAAATATTTTCGAACTGAAGTCGTTTCTTCAGAAGGTGCCTTTGTGTAGTTTCAGATTGTAAAATGTATCCCCTAATAGAGAGTGCCCCGCGAACCCTCCATTGGCAACCCACAACCACACTTTCAGAGAAGAAAAATTTCAAGATCGCTAAATCTAGCTCATCACTACTCGTCGACGCTCCGCCCTGAAGAATAGTAACAACAGACCGAGGGCTGCTACGAACAGAACGGGAGGTAACCAATAAGCAACGTGAACTCCCAGTTTGTCGGTGAGTTTTCCCACAAAGAGGTGAAACAGACCCAGCGCCAATTGCATCGCACTTAGAATCCAAACCGTAAGTCGATGCGCCTCTTCCGGAAAACTACGACTAATGCGAGAAAGATACAGGGGAAAGTAAGGACCTAACAGACCTACTAAAGGAAACGCCCATAGATGCCCCGATCGTCCCAGTATGAAAAAGAAGAGCGCCAACACTAAACTTAAGCCCAAAACGATTCCCTCTAATGAGGGACGCAACGACAAGAAACAAAGACCACGACTGAGCGCCATTACCAGAAAAAAGCCACTGAGGTACGGGGCCGCCTGAGCCACACTGAGACTTTGGCTCTCTACGAGATAAGTCACCATCCACATCGAGGTCATCACCTCTCCCGAGACATAGATCGAAAAGGTAACGACTATCATCCATTGCAGGGCAGTCAGATGGGCGGAAAGCGAAACTTGCACGCGATCTTTTTCTTGAGCCGGCAAAGAAACTCTAAGGAGGATGGAAGTTAAAATAATGACGGGAAGAATCGCCACAAAAACCCACGGCCAGTTTATTCCTCTTTCGAGGAAGAAGCGGACTACCAAAGGTGCCACGAGCGAACCAAATCCATACATCATATGGAGCATACACATGGCACGAGAGCGGTGGTGCAGATCGGTACCTTCAACGACCAGGATATTACACAGCACTCCCATTAGTGCTACGACAGCACCGACGATTACCGCAAAAAAGTTGAGGGTAAGAAATCCTCTCACCAAGAAACTAAAACCCACGGCGATTGCGGAAAGAGCGCAAAGAGATAGAGAAATCTTGCGCAGTGGGTATTTCGCCATCAAAGGAAGAAGCAAAAGCGTAAAAAAGACCGCTAGGAAGCATCCCCACACTACAAAAAGGCTAGCTTTCGAGTAGTCGATGTTGAGGGTCTGGGTAAAGACGGGAATTAAAGGGCCTCGGACGTTGTCGAAGAACGCCTCGATGACGAGAACCAGCAGGCCAGAAATGACAAATCCCCAACGCACTCCATTACTCCGCTATTTAACGTGCGATCGCAAACCAAACCATGTCTATTATCATTAAACGGGAAACAGTAAAAGAGTGGCCCCGCGGTAAGGCGAGGCCACTCTTTCATGAAGATTTATTTTGAATCGGCCGGTGCTGCTATTTCAAGATGCGTGTCTAGCTGAACTTCATGTCCCGCGTGCTAGCACTCTAAAGGAGCCTCGTCGGCCCGTAAGACTTTGCCGCACTACAGAATTCCGTAAAAGACGTTCAATACAAAATTCTTAATAGGCTAGAGAATACTCACCGAGAAGCGCTTAGCAAGAACCAAGTAACAAAATTTAAAAAAATTCAGGCGGGGGGAGTCCAGCGTTCAAATTGATTGGCTACAGGTTCTTAAGAGCGAGAGAAGATAGTCTTGGAGACCGTGAATCAGATCTTGCGAAAGCGGAAGTTTCCGATACTTCACTCCCGAAAGATCGAATATATGTTTAGCGATTTTCACTTCAGGAGAATCGGCGTATTTATCCGAAAGGTAGATGACCTCAGAAACCCTCTGGCTCGCAATCAGTTTTGCGCATTCATTGCACGGAAATAGCGTAACGTAACCCCTCGCCCCTTCGAGGCTCGCGTTGCGGTGAGTAATGGCATTGGCTTCACTATGGATCACATATCCATACTTTTGTTTTTCGAGTGGGGCAGACCTGTCATTCCCCCACGGCACCTGGGACTCGTCAATGCCGGCGACATTCCCGTTGTAGCCCATTGTAATTTGGTGATTATTCTTGTCGACAAAAACGCAGCCGACTTTCGTGTTGGGATCTTTGCTTTTGTAGCTGGCCAGCATCGCCTGCAGCATAAAATATTCATCCCAGCTGATACTCCCCCCAGCTTTTCCTCTTTCAGATCTGCTATCAGTCATTGTGATTCTCTTTCGTAACTAGACCGCTTGCGATAAGGTCTCGTGGGTAATCCGTGATAATCCCGTCCACTCCCATGGCTATCATGCTTTTCCAATCAGCTTTCTCGTTTACGGTCCAAGGAAGTACTTGAATTCCCCGAGAGTGACAAAAACGAACTGCCTCTGGCGTAATCAAGCCAAAGAAGGGAGCCGCTACCCCGGCCCCCCTATCGGAGGCAATATCCGCAAAATCGAGTTCCCGTTCAAAAAGGTAAGAAAGAAAGAGATCGGGACGCAGACGCTTTAAACACTCCAACGGACGAAAATCGAACGATTGCACTAACGTTCTGGGAAGGACGTTAAAACGTTCGATTAGAGTTAAGACTCTTTTGGCAAAATCTTCGGCGTTCGGAGCCAGAGGATCTTCTTTGGAGAGTTTGATTTCGATATTGATGCCTATCGTAGCCGACGTTTTCGTAACCCATTCCAAAACATCTTCTAGCGTGGGAATCTTCGTTCCGGGAATTAACTTCTGCTTGGGAAAATTGGGCTGCGAGAAATTCCCGCAGTGGTAGGTCGAAATCTCCGCCATCGTAAGCTGTCGAATGGGAACAGGGCCAGCAAATCTCTTTCCCTGAGCATCCGCGCACAAGCGGCTTAACTCAAAGTCATGGAAAACCACCACCACATTGTCTTTGGTGAGATGTACGTCCAGTTCAAAATAGTCGCAACCCGCTTGGACGGCCGCTTCGAAAGCTGGGATCGTATTTTCCGGATGGGTGCCTCGCGATCCGCGATGACCATGGATAGAGATCTTATGAGTTTTTTTTAAAAGTTTTGGCATCACTCATCCTAACGCCCTGCAACTCCCCGGTTATAACGCAGCAGAGCCCGGTCCGTTTCATCCTTAGCTTGAGAAAGGGCGGTCTTGGCATCCAACATTCCAGCCAAAACCTTTTCAATAGCCGATTCCACGGACTCTCTTACTTCGGCAAAATTACCAATAAGAGCTCCCGAAGTCGCGTCCATTTCAGCAGACTGTTCCAATTCGGTAATGGCCGTACGTGCCGCAGGAAATTTACGGTAAAAGCCCTCGCTATCCAACTCGGCAATGACATCTTTGCGAATCGGAAGATAGCCCGTTCCCGTATGCCATCTTTTTTGAACCTCTTTTGATGCCATGAATTTTAAAAACTCGTAAGAGGCCCTCTGCTCCTCTTCCGGTTTGGTTCGCAAGATCCACAAAGAATTGCCTCCAATAACCACTCCCCCTTTGACTTTGGGATCGCGCGTGGGAATGGCAGCAGTCGCCACCCGGAATGGCGCTTTACTTGAAATATCAAAGACGTCACTGGAAGAGGTGATAAGCATCGCGGATCGGCCCGCCAAGAAGTTCTGCTCGGCGGGATCCCAACCTCTCCCCACATTGGCAAAGGTCCCCTCTTTGGCCATCGAAGCCCACAAATTTACAAAGTCTAGGGCTTCAGGAACCGTGAAATTTACTTCGGTCGCGCGCCCTTCACGCCCATTTCCCTGGTTGACGAGGTCCTTACCCTGACGCGCCAGAAATTGTTCAAAGAACCAACTGTGGAGAGGCCAGGTGATGCCACTCGTTCGCTGTGCTGGGTTGGTCAATTTACGAGAGATTGCTTCTAACTCGGCAAACGTTTCCGGAGCGCGGGTGATCCCTGCTTTGTGAAACAAATCTTCGTTGTAATAGACTACTGGAGTCGAAGTCGCAAAAGGAAGAGAGTAAAGCCGCCCCTGAACTTCGTAATATCTTCGAATCGGAGAAAGAAGTTGTGCAAAGGGAAATTGAGGATCCTGCTTGCTAAAATCGTCAAGAGGCCGAATCCGGCCCGAGTCGATCATGACTTGAGTTCCTATATCGGTAATCTGAGCGATGTGAGGCCCACGTTTCGCTAATAATGCGGTACGTAACTTGTTAAGGCCCTCTTCGTAAGTCCCCACGAATTGAGGTATGACTTCGATCTTTCCTTTGTGGCTCGTGAGTTCATTGAATTCCTTTACGAGAGCAAGGGTCAATGCCCCTTTGTCGCTAGTCATGGAATGCCAAAATTCCAAGCGAAGTGGCTGAGCTGAGATCGGTGTCCCCAAAACTAGCAATACAATAAGAAATAAGAATCGCAAAAGAGCTACCCCTTTAATCCACTCATGGTGATACCTCGAACGAACTGCTTCTGAGTGGCGATAAACAAAATAATAGTCGGCGCCACTAAAATCGCTGTCGCTGCCATAATGACACCCCAACTGCTTGATTCATTCTGCGAGCGAAACATGCCAATTCCGATCTGAGCAGTTTGCATATCCGTCGATTGGGTCACGATAAGCGGCCACAAATACTGATTCCAGGCTCCGACAAAAGCATAAATAGCGAAAGCGGTAATCGCTGGTTTCGAAAGGGGGACTACAAACTGAAAAAGAAATCTGACGCGAGATGCCCCGTCCATCAGAGCGGCCTCTTCCAACTCTTTAGGAAGAGTGCGGAAAAATTGGTACAGCAAAAAAATTCCAAATCCCGAAGCAGAAAAGGGAACAATCAGAGCGTAAAAGGTATTGATCCAATCCAAACGCGCTAAAGTGAAATAGTTGGGGATAATGGTAACTTCACCAGGAACCATCATGGTAGCAACAATTAAAACGAACATGAATTTCTTACCTCTAAAATCCAACCGAGCCAAAGCGTATGCCGCCAAGATGGAAGTAAATACTTGCAACAGCGTAATCAGACTGGCTACCACCACCGAATTTACCAAAAATCGCCACAGCGGAGCCGAATTCCAAGCCGTTTGATAATTGACAGGATTTAACGTACGGGGCAGCAACGTGGGTGGATATTGGATCACCTCTCCGCCGACTTTGAAGGAGATACAAAGTAAGTAGAATAAGGGGAAGAACTGGATGAGGGCCGGTAGAAATAGCACGCCCGTGGCAAGCCATCGAGTCCGCTTAATTTCAGTCGAGTGGTCCATTATTCTCAACGCCTTACCGTTTTTCGCCAACTTCGATCATCCATAGTGCACCTTTCGTCCCGCCAGGCGAAATTGAATGCCGGTTGCCACTAAAATAAGTACGAAAAGTCCCACGGCTTGGGCGGAAGCGTATCCCGTTCTAAAGTACTCAAAGCCGTCTCGATAGAGTTTGTAGACTAAGGTAGTCGTTTCGCCTGCAGGTCCCCCACCGGTTAAAATATGGATCTGACCGAAACTCTGTAAGGAGTTAATGACCGACACGATCGTTACGAAGAAAAGAGTGGGGGAGAGCACCGGCAAGACTACATGACGAAACCTTTGAAAACGGTTCGCGCCATCCATCATCGCTGCCTCTCTGAGCTCCAGGGGAACGGAGCTTAGTCCAGCGAGAAAAAAGATGACGTTAAAGCCAATCTCTTTCCATACGGTGGCAATCGCCACTCCCAATAGCGCCCACCTGGGATCTCCTAACCAATTGGGGCCCGTCCCTCCTAAACTATCAACGATATAATTAAGGTAACCGGCCGTGGGATTGTAGATAAAGATCCAAAGCATCGCTGCCATGGCGGAAGAGATGGCCACGGGGAGCAAGAAGATGGTTCGTAGTAGTCCGCGACAGTACGGATTAGAATCCAGAGCCAGAGCGGCCACGAGACTCAATAGGATCGAGGGGAGGACGGTGAGAAGCGTAAACCATAGCGTAATTCGGATCGTATTCCAATAACTGGCCGATGCGAAAAGGTCGCGGTAGTTCTCTAGCCCCACGAAGGCCGTCTTTCCCGAGAATGGTTCCACTTCGTAAAGACTCAAGTAGACCGAATTGATTGCAGGATAGATGACAAATACTCCCAACCCCAAGAGGGTGGGAAAAAGCAGCAGCCAAGCAAGCATCGGTCGTGCCCTCACAGCCGCACGCCCTGCTCGTCAAAGAAAAAGATAGCCCTTTCATCTACCGAGATGGAAAGCTGCTGATCGAAAGGCGGAATAGTCCCGTCCTTAATCTCCGAAATGACGGATTGCTTCCCCAGTTGAACGTGGACGTGAGTGACACTACCCAAGGGTTCGACGAGCGTCACCTTCCCCTGCCCCATCCCAAAATGGCCGGGCAATTCCCCCAACCGCGTATTTTCCGGACGAAATCCAACATGAAAGGCTTTCGCGGGAGTCCTTAGAGAGGGAACTTGCGAAACCGGGACAAAATTCATAGAAGGTGTTCCGATAAAAGAAGCCACAAATTTCGTTTTGGGATTGTTGTAAACTTCTAAGGGCTTTCCGACCTGCTCAAGTTTTCCTTTGTGCATGACCGCGATTCGATCCGCTAGCGTCATGGCTTCCACCTGGTCGTGCGTCACGTAAATGGCTGTCGTTTGGTAACGCCGGTGAAGCATTGAGATCTCAGCGCGCATTTTTACCCGGAGTTGAGCGTCTAGATTCGACAATGGTTCATCAAAAAGAAAGACGGCTGGCTCACGAACCATGGCACGCCCCATCGCCACTCGCTGTTTTTGACCACCCGAGAGTTGTCCCGGTTTCTTGGTAAGATGCTCTATCAAACCCAGAGTTTCCGCTGCGGCGTTCACCCGTTTTTCAATTTCGGCAACAGGAAGGTGGGCTAACTTCAAAGCGAACGCCATATTATCGAACACGGTCATGTGCGGGTAGAGTGCATAGTTCTGAAATACCATCGCAACGCCGCGTTCTTTGGGGCTAGTCTTGTTGACGACTTTGCCCGCGATCTCGATCGTTCCGTTGGTGACCTCTTCAAGGCCGGCTACCAATCGCAAGAGAGTACTTTTTCCGCAACCTGAAGGGCCGACTAAAACCATGAATTCGCCGGGAGCGATGGAAAGATCCACGCGGTGGAGAACCGCCGTTGTCCCGAAACTCTTGGCGACCCCGTTAATCACAACTCCCGGCATTTGCGAACCTCTGTCTAATTAACTACTAATACTTCCTCAGGCTCATTCCCTTAAAGGGGCCCTCCCAAAGGCTTCCGTACGGGTACCGTTAAAGACGAGTGGCGTCAACTTCGCTAGTTTTTTGAATTCATTGTCCCTGACGGCAAGAAAGGATGCGGCGTCCTCACATCACTATGGTAGGGCGTCATTCCCCTGTTCTGCCCGCCAAAGACTAGTACACTAAAAACGACAAAAAGGGCGGGATGAAAAACATCACCCCGCCCTTTTGCCCGCATTGTCCTTAGGAAGAACTAGAATCCTACTTACGCTGGCTCCATATACATTAAGAAGTCAGAAGTGACGCAGCCGTCGTCGCGGAGTTCACTTCCCGCGGCCGTATGCTGATCGTCATCTTCGCGATTCCAACGATGCATGGAGCGCCTTAGAAACTCGCCCACGGCTTGAAAAGAAAAGCCGGTGGGAATATCGACCGTGGGTCCCGTTTGCAACGCGGTTGGAACCACCGTCTGTCGAAGTTTCTTAATTCTTTCGTAATTGGCCTTAGCCGCTTCAAACTCTCCGCTATGGGTATCGCGAACCACTCGAATGACATCTCGGGGAACGCGATAACGGTGAGTCAGAACCCGACTGCCCTGTCGTTCGCGAATGGATCGCTCGACGGCATCCGATTCGACAAAGAGGGCGACGCTATCCCCGCCAGGTTCAGAGAGGAAACTAAACACGGTGATCGGAATGGCTCCTTGTCCAAAATCGATCAAAAATTTCTGATTGTTTTTGATGTCATATTTCACCGGATCCAAGACCTCTTCGGGAAGTACGTTCTTGGTAACGGTGACGATGCCGCCCGACGTGGTCTTTTCGCCTTCGTTGCGAAGAAAGTCTTTGAACCTCACTTTAATCCGAAGCTCAGGACCCGTGCCGACACTGTCGGACATACAATGGTAGAGCACCATTTGGTAGGGCTGAGCCGGAACAATTCCGCCGCTACTACGCGCGATGGATTTGATAGAACCGTCGAGTTTTCCTAAAGCGGTTTCGAAGATGGATTTCTTAACGAAAGCCTCTTGTCGTCGTCCTTTCGGATCGAAATAGACAAGACGATAGCGACTTCCGTAGTCTTCTTCACCTAAGACAATAAATGATTCAATGGGAATGCGGAATGGAATGGAACCTTTCATGAACCCCCCTTTATCTCGTTGCAAGCCTACTAACCCCTGCTGATTTAAAATGCATAAGCTTTGCCAAATTACTAAAGCGTTTTCCCACACGTTAGCGGACTAACATTTGCACAAGAAAAAGACGACGAAAGGGGCAGAATGCTTAACCCTTGGAAAGCGGATAGTAATTGATGCACAAACGATAGACACAAGCTCGAAAGCGAGATCCCTCTGGGCCAACTCAATGCATTTTATGAATATTTGGCAACGGCGCTAAAGAAAGCATTCGATCGAGAGCCACTTTCGCAAAATGTGAAGTCTCATGGGAAACCGACACTGTCTCAAACTCTTCGAGATTCTCCAGAGAATACAGCAATCTTCCCAAGGTAATCTGGTACATCGTCAAACAAAGGGAACGGTGAAGTTTATCGATCTTGCGATCCGGGTATTGGGAGGCGAGATGGTTCACCAGATTAATTTCCGTCCCTATAACGATATGGTCTCCGGGATTGGTCGCAGCGACGTACTGTCGAATGTACTCGGTACTTCCCACGGCATCAGCTTGAGACACGACGTCTGACGGGCATTCGGGGTGAACGACCACTTTCGCTTTGGGATAAAAGCGCCTGACATGCTCGACATCTCTTACGGTGAATTTCAGATGAACGGGGCAATATCCTCGCCATAAAATTACTTTAGCTTGGCTATAAGATCCGGGACTCCCCCCGTCTGCCTTCTCAGGATCCCATACTGCAATTTGATCGGCACAGACGCCATACTTTAAGGCCGTATTGCGTCCCAAGTGTTCGTCGGGGAGAAAAAATACCCGCTTGCCACGAGCAAAGGCCCATTCAAAAGTCCTAGTGGCATTACTCGACGTGCAAATGATCCCTTCTCGACTTCCGCAGAAGGCCTTTATCTCCGCAGTACTGTTCATGTAAGTAATAGGAATTAACTTCTGATCGTTTTGCAAAGCGTTCCAAGCCCGGTTCACTTCGGGCAAAGAGGCCATGTCCGCCATGGGACATCCCGCTTCAGGATCGGGGTGGATTACCTTTTGCTCGGGGCGGGCCAAGATCGCAGCGCTCTCCGCCATAAATCTCACTCCGCAAAAGACGATGTAGCGCCCCCCTTGGGATTTAGCGGCTGACTGGGAGAGGCCGTAAGAATCGCCTACGTAATCGGCGAGGTCTAAAATCATCTTTCTTTGGTAAAGATGGGCCAAAAGACATATCTCTTTTCCCCACGTTCGGCGTAAAGCGCGTATCCGATCCAGCGTTTCCGGCTCGGGTAGTCTTTCAAGCCGCTCTATGTAATTAAGATCAAACTGCAAAGTTTCCTCAATTCGTCTTCAAACCGCCTTATATCTATCCGGGATTGGTATAAATACAAGTCACGACGAGAGGGACTTTTTAAAAGCAACCGATCTTATTTTCCAGTCGTTTCGCTCGTAAAAGCGTTTTCCCCCCTCATTTTCTATCCCCGTACAAAGCCTAAGTCCCTGGCAACCCTCTTTCTTGGCTACCTCCTCAGCGAATAGTAGAAGCCGAGCTCCCAGCCCACCCGAACGAAGCGTTTTAGTAACTACAAGATCGTCAATATATAGATGTTTCCCATGGACAAAGTCCCACAGCACCCGGTAGCCCATCACGCCGATAATGCGGGTTTCGGCAAAAGCCCCAACCAAAGTATAACCATCCGCCGATCGGGCCGCTTCGTAGATAGTTTGAAAGGAGTCGCGCGACAAATTGTCCCGAAGTTCGCGGAGGACTTCAAAGGCGCCTTCCCTTTCGGCAGGATTTATGACTTCACGAATCTCCATCTCCCAAGCTCATCATCACCTCCCCCAGGGTTGTCAATGTATAACGCGCGTATAAATCACTGATTACCCAGGTAAAAAAAACCCTGCTTTCCGCTTGTTTTTTTTTAGCGTTCGAGTAAAAGATGACGCATGGCATCACGTAATACCGAAGTCAATGAACTCCCCCATCCTCTCTACGCGCAGTTCTTCAATTTTCGCCCTAGAAAAGGGGACATCCGCCGTGCTCGCATTATCGAGAGCGCTATTACTTGTTTATCGACTTTGGGGGTGGAAGCGACCTCATTTGAAGCCATTGGAAAACAAACCGGTATGCTACGTGCCCATGTTGCCTACTATTACAAGGACAGGCGAGACATTGTTCGTGATGCGATTAAGTTCTGTGTCGCTACCGTTCAATCGATAACCGTGGAACATGTTTCCGCTGCAACAACGGATAAAGAAAGGCTCGTTGCTTTCATCGAAGCTACTTTCGAATGGGCCGAAAAATTTCCCAAGCATTTAAACCTGATCCTACTGATGTACTACTATGCCAGTTATGATCCCACCTATCGAAAACTGCATACCGAAATTAGAGAATTGGGCGCCCAACGAATCGGAGCCATTGTAAAACCTCTTGTCAGTGAAAAGAGATCGGTAGACTACCGAATCGTGGCTAAGCGGATTCAGTATCTGATCACCGGAAATCTCGTAGAGTATGCGAGCACGACACCTTCCGTATCTCTAGCCAAGCTAAAGACCCAAACGATTAAGGAAGCGCTGGAGTGCCTCTAAAAACAGGAGCGAGCTGTCCCGCATAGCCAAGGCGTAATGGACTTCCTCTCAACAGATTCCTAAAAGAATGCCCGACTCGTCTTCTAACGGCTGATCAGTTTTTTGACAGTATGTGAAAAGCGACTGGTCACACAGGCTTTTTCGGGGTCTTTCGTTCTATCCCAGGCACGAGGTGTACACCTTTAGTACACAGGCTAGGCTAAACTCCAACCGAATCAGCGTCTAATCCGGTTGGTACTTCGTTTGCATTCTCTACGTATACAAACTTGGTTTAACTACATCTCGATTTCACATCTCTGATCTTCATCTAGATTTTCCTCATAGACGCAAATTATTGGTGGGTGGAAAAACATGAAGAAAGTAACATCGATCCTTCTTAGAGCTATCTTCTCAGTGGCATTTCTGCAAATGGCCGTCGCTTGCACGAGGACAGTGGTCCCTACTACCTCCGCGGAGACGCTGCCCACAGGTACCGCAACCTCTTCACTGGGAACCATTGGAACTGTCACTAGCGGTACCGGCATAGGTACCGTGGGAACCACCACCGGCTGTACGGGAACCGATTGCACTACCCCTATTTCGGGAGTAGCACCACCAACCTGTAACGTCGTCGCCCTTCCGACTCAGGTCGTTCAAGGAAACGCGGTCCTTCTCTCTTTGAATATCCTTGGACCCTATACGGCGGGAATTTTGAATGGTGGAACTTGGACTACGACTTCGCAACCAGTCAGTGTGACCCCTTCGGCTACGACCACCTACACGGCTTCGATCACCAACGGCACGACGACCATCGCCTGTCAGCCAGCATCGGTTACCGTTGTTCCGGCCCCGACATGCCAAGTGACCGCTACCCCTTCGAAAGTAGTGGTGGGAAATCCTATCAACTTATCGATGAGTGTCACGGGCCCGTTTGATACGGCATCCTTGAACTCTCAGGATTGGACGGCATCATCGTCACCCTTTTCCGTAACACCCCATGCGGTAGGTGTCGTTACCTATACGGGAACGGTCATCTCAGGTTCCGTTACGGTCACCTGCAGCACTCAAGTTACGATCTTAAAACAGACTTGCGATATCTTCCCCTTCACCAACCGGCATTATGGTTGTGGCCCGGGAAATTTGGATAACCTAAAAGTATATATTCCGGCGGTCGGCTATTCCGATGGTTCGGGAGGGTATTCTCCTCAACCTAACGGTCAACCCACTGCTTTCTTTGAAAACTGGGGATCTACGGATTCTGACGGCTGCTACAGCCACGCTGCTTATCCCGATCAGGTCACCTACCAAGGAGTGACCTACAATATTACCGACGGAAACGGCAACTTAGGAAGTGCGGATTGCCAAGTCTATCCCGGAGCAGATAGCCCCTTGGTGGTGGACTTCTCTGGTGGGAACCCTCAGTTGAGCGCGCCTAATTTGGGAGCCTTCTTTGACATGATGGGAACTGGCACCAAGTACCAATACTCTTGGCCCAGTAATCCCAACTCCGTTCTGTTTCTGGCCTACGACAAGTTCAATGATGGAAACATCAAAGACATTAACCAACTCTTCGGAAACAATACGGTAGGACCAGATGGCAAGACGGCCAGTAACGGGTTCGAGGCTCTAAAGAAGTTCGACGAAAATGGAGACGGCTTTATCGACGAAAATGACTCCATTTTCTATCAACTGAAACTATGGTCCGACAAAAATGAAAACGGAATCTCCGAACCCGGTGAACTGTATACTCTGGCCCAAAAAGGAATTAAGCGGATCGATCTTCATTACACCTCCAACAACATTATGTTGGACTCTTACGGTAACTCGAGCCGACAAAACTCGACGGTAACTACGGCCTCAGGAACGGTAAGCATTTACGACCTGTGGTTAGTGGGTGCGGCACTACCGCCCACGAAGAAGTAAACGTGGAGATTCCCATTTAAGGACGCGAAGTCGACCTCGGCAAGAAAGGGCTTTCCCCCTCAGCCTCTTGCCGACGGAAGTCTTCGCGTATCTTTTCAAAATCTTCTCGAGTAAGAATCCACGTCGGAGAGTGCGCCTGCTGCTTAAATCCTAATTTGATATGGAGTGCGCGCGAAGCCGAATTGGTTTCCGCTATGAAAGCTTTGACGTCGTTTACCTTTAGATCGTCGAAAGCATAACAAAGGATCGCATATTTTACTTCCGTTCCGATCCCTTTGCCTTGAGCATCACTCGCGAAGGTCAGTGGAATCTCTCCGCGTTCCCCTTTCTGTCTGATGCTAATAATTCCCAAACGACTGTAATCGACTTTCGAAAGAATGGTATATCCCCAAGGATTATCGGGAAGCTCAGTACTTGGCATGTAGCGAGGAGGCTGATTCTTCCATCTTCCGATTAGCGTGCGTTCCGTAAAAACAAGAACCTCAAATCCTTCCGGCACCCGTCCGTGGACAGTTGCCGCTGATTTTAGCTCCTCCAAGCATTTATTGCTGGGACTCTTCGCCGGAGGCAACGGTTCCACTGCCCCCGCCTGAATTTCGGAAAAGAAAATACCGCACGCCAACGAAACTAAAATCGAAATTCTTAGGTAAGAGAGAATTTGCCGCACCAAACTATTATCGCATTGCAAACGGCGAATGGCGAACCTCATTCAGCTGTAAACCGCTGGTCTACGCCGTAAACCGGTCTTAGTGTCTACTTTGTGATGAAGCGGGTACACCGGCTCCCCTTTGAATCCACCGGTACAATTCTTGCTCAGATATCAGGGCGGAAACGTGTGTTGAAGGAGTGTTATGCGATTTCATTTTAATTTGGCGATGGTAATGGCGGGCGTATTGATTTTCTTAGGCTCGGGCATCGCCCGTGCGGAAAGGCCTACCACCAACCAAGTTAAAGCTCCTAAGAAAGCGAGCGACCTTCCCAAATATTTGACTGAATTCTCCGGCGAGCTTACCGAACCACAGAGAGAAGGGATTTGGCAGGAATTCATAGCGGCTTACGGTGAGCTCCAGACTAGTACCCTCCAACTGGATAACTTAGCGAGCCGCATCGGGGAAGCTCCTGCACTTCGTCTATCGCTTCATCGAAAAGAGGCGATGGAGGAGGGAGATGAACAGCTGCATAGAGCCGCAGATCAAGATGCCAAAAGACTTCATAATATTTTGAAACACTACCAACTGCTTTTCCTGCATAATCCCAAAATGGCCGAGACACTTAAAACAATGCTAAAAAAAGAGAAAAGTCTCGCTTCGCACGAAGTAAATGAAGGGGACGGAAAGCTCTTACACCCCGATGCTCAAGAGGGTTATCAAACAGAGATATCGACGATTATTGAGTCTTCCAAGGACGATGTTGCCGCTATCTGGAATCTTCGTCAAATCAGAAACGAAATCGTGGGAATAGTTCAGGGAAGCAATACTGCTGCCGGTGGTGCCGGCTCGCACGGCAATGCGGTTCGGGTAAGCAAGTAAATAATGCCCCCCACAATAACATGAAGGTACGGCCTACCTTCTTGTAGCTTCATCCCCGTATTTTATCATTTTTGTGCTATGAACTTTTGATGGCCCGTTTCAGGATAAACTTGCTAGCCGTGATATTGGCTTCTAGCTACGCCTTATCTCTAGCCTATTCAGCTCCTTCAGGATCCGAGCAGGCCCGTCGATTGCTAAAACTCCGTAAACTTAAGCAAAATTGGGAGGAAGGTGCTGTTTCGATAGTCCCTTACTCTCAGAACTTTTACGAAATTCCCGCGACTATTAAAGACGCCCCCTACGATCCGAACGCGGAACATGAGTTTAGTATTACCCCCGAGAGATATAGCTTTTACGATCCCGAAGCCATCTACGTGGGCAATACCAGCCCTGGCGAAGCGAAAAAGGGAGCCCCCCAGTATCACTTTTGGATGGTCGCTGGAAGAACCCGGCTAGAGCCGGGAGTCATGCCGCCTGATAAAGACGAAGTTAAGGCAGGAGAAATTTCGATTCTCGATTACCGAGAACGCCTGATCCACTTTTCCGCTCAGGGCGTAATTTTCAAACTGAAACTGCCTGAGCGAGTTCGCTCGGGAATCGAACAAAGTATTTTGGCTCGCCGAGGAGGTGCCTGCTTTACTTGCCTTCACCCCGTGGTTGAAATCTTACAGGAAAACGGCATTCAGATTGGAGTCGCTTCCCATTCAGACAGCGCCGTCAATGGAGCTCAGATGGGTTTGGCTTTGCTGGAAGGAAATCTTTTTCTGGAGGGAGCACCCATCCCGATGGAACTAGTAACGCCGACCTCCCGAAATTATCTTGCGACCTTCTTAAGAATGTCAGTCTCGATCGACCGTCTTATCGTAAGAGATTGCCCGCGCATCGCAAGGGCCATCGAGGAAAATCCAAATCTGAGTTGCCTGGAAATCGTCGCTCTTCTCAATAAAGCCGATCCGTGACTACAGGAAGGTACGGCCTACCTTTTTGTAGGACATGACTGCTTGTCGACTTAGGTTAAGGTTAGGGTTGAGAGTAATCTTAATAGAACTATGGTAGGCGCCACAGGGCTCGAACCTGTGACCTCTGCCGTGTGAAGGCAGCGCTCTAACCAACTGAGCTAGGCGCCCTTATTAAAAAATCCATAACCTCGAAAACGCTTCCTACCGTGAGACATGGCGCTTCACACCTCTCACTTGTCGCTAGGCTTCGCCTACCTCCGGCCAACTGAGCTAGGCGCCCTTATTAAAAAATCCATAACCTCGAAAACGCTTCCTACCGTGAGACATGGCGCTTCACACCTCTCACTTGTCGCTAGGCTTCGCCTACCTCCGGCCAACTGAGCTAGGCGCCCTTATTCATAACAAAGCCGGCAGGAAAGATACCATCGCCCTGGCTCTTGCCCAACAGGAAAATTTGTTTCGCAAAGTGCCCTCTTACTCCCCCCCAATCTCGTATGTACCGCGTCCAAGCTCTCCGATATATAAAAGAAAGGAGGTTTTTTGGCGCACGGAACAAATACCAAAGTGAAATCGGCATGGGGGCCGTTACTGCAGCCCTTGTTCCGGTCGCTTTGGCTGGCCTCTGTCGTTTCTAATATAGGCACTTGGATGCAAAACGTCGGAGGGGTCTGGCTAATGACCAATCTGACCACCTCTCCCCTGCTCATCGCCCTAATGCAAGTCGCTACCAGTTTACCGGTCTTTCTCTTCGCCATGCCGGCGGGAGCTTTGGCGGATATCGTCGATAGGCGCCGGATGCTTATCATCGCCCAGGTGTGGATGCTAGTGGCGGCCCTGCTCTTGGGCGTTCTCACCCTCTATGGCATGACGACACCGTTTCTTTTACTCGGTCTTACTTTCTTTTTGGGCATTGGAAACGCCATGAACGCTCCAGTCTGGCAAGCGGCGGTTCCCGAGATCGCCAGTCGAGAGCAATTAAGCGAAGCCGTGGCTTTAAACGGTGTCGGTTATAACATCGCGCGTGTGATCGGACCTTCTTTGGGAGGCTTGGCAGTCGCCGCCATGGGGACGGCTGCTAACTTTTTTCTAAATGCCTTATCCTTTCTGGGTGTCATCATCGTTATCTACCGCTGGAAGCGACAGCCTAGCGAAAGTGCCTTGCCCGCTGAGCGTCTGATTGGAGCCGTGAGAGCCGGGCTTCGTTATGTGAGTCATGCCCCAGTTTTACAGGCCATTTTGGTGCGCGCCGTGGGCTTCACCCTTTTTTCCAGCGCTATCTGGGCGCTACTTCCTATCGTGGTAAAAGAGGACCTCGACATGGGATCGGAGGGATACGGATTACTGCTCGGGTGTTTGGGTGCTGGATCTCTTTTCGGGGCGATGATGCTACCCCGACTCACCAACCGGTTCTCATTAGATCGCAGGCTTATTTACGCTAGCATCGTCTTTGGTGCTGCCACCTTTGCCCTGGCCTTCGTCCATAATCTTCTGTTTCTTTGCTTCATGATGGTGCTCGCCGGATGCTCTTGGTTGGTCGCCATCGTGGGAATTAACGTCGCTACCCAATCGGTAGCTCCCGTTTGGGTTCAAGCCCGAGCCCTCGCGCTTTATGCCCTGACCACTCAAGGCGGCCTTGCTATTGGAAGTACCACGTGGGGAGTCGTAGCGACCCACACTTCTCACAGCACCGCTTTGGCGGCTGCCGGTGTCGGGCTGTTTCTTAGCATCGCCGCTGTCTTTCGCTGGCCTTTGGCCAAAGTACACTCCTTTGATCTCACCCCAAGCGCTCAATGGCCTGAATCTATGGCTAACTGGAAAATGCACCCCGATGAGGGGCCGGTACTAGTCGAGATCGAGTACTTGATAGACCCTTCCAAAGTAGAGGAGTTTAAGAGAGCCGCCCAACTAGCGCATCAAATCCGTCGGCGTGACGGAGCGATTCGCTGGGAGCTTTATCACGACGTAGAGGTGGCGGGTCGATACATCGAAATCTTTGCCGTTGAATCTTGGGGAGAACACCTAAGACAACATGCAAGAATTACTCGAAGCGATCGCGATCTCTTGGCCAGTGTGGATGCGTTCCATATCGGAGATAAGCCCCCTATCGTCACCCATCTTATCTATGCTTCGACAAAGCCCGCTGGCCATAAGCTTCTGCGACCATAATATCTCTTGCCAGGATTAGTCTCTCTTGGTTGAAGTGAGATCATTCACTTGGGTCTGGGGGAATCATGTTTAGAGCCACTTTTCTAAAATCGATATCGCTATTTGCCATCGCCATAATCGGGATCACCGGGTGGGGGGAGGATTGCGCTACTCTCGACGACAGTGTTCGCCTTTCCACCCAGCAGGACGTGGACAATTTTCAAAATGTCTGCGAGATAACGGGAAATCTGGGAATTTTTGTCGATGGGGTGGTTCAGATAACACTTCCCAAACTTAAAAGGGCCAAAATTATCAATATCGAGTCCCACGATTTACAAGCTGTTGGACTACCCGTGTTAGAAAAAGTCTCCTCGCTTTACGTGAGTGGCGGCAATCTTCAGCTAGTCGAGCTGGGCGAATTAGGATCCGTGAACAACGTGCTCGCTTTCAGAACCCGGCGCTTAAAGTTAATTAATCTGCCGAAGCTAGGATCCGTAGGAAAGCTATTGATGGAGGGTAACCTTTCCCTCGAATTTGTTTTTGCGGATAGCCTCTACCAAATTGGAGCTAGTGAGATTCATAATAATCCCTTACTGAACTCCGGCAGCGAAGCCATGTTAGAGCAGCTCACCCATGTGATGAGCGATGAGGAGAAGGATTACATTAAAAGAGCTCAAGACGAGGAAGAAACCCTTAAGAAGCTGCTTTTGGAGAAAAAGGTTTTCGCTCCTCCCATGCGACCTACCGGACAAGATCCTTACGAAGGGATGGCCGCTTACTATCGCTGGTATCCCTACTACTATTACCACTACTGGCAAAATGTGGAGTACTGGGGCTACGCCCCTTTCTACTAAAGTTGGCTTTAAGAAAAACTATTTATTGGCTTTAATCGGTTCTTCCGCTGGGGGCTCAAAAGGATTTTCGTTGTTCTTGGGTTCGGATCCTTCGCTAGCCACAGTGGCTGGCGCCACAATGAGAGGATCTCCGGTTAACACTGAAATTGCCACAATGTGTTTGGTACTTAGCAACATAACGCCTTGGCGCAAATCATTAGACGATTTCTCCCACGGAGATTTGTCGTTTTTCTTTCCTCTCAAATTATCTAACCGAATGGCAGTGCTACTTTGAAGAGCTTTAAACATCTGCTTGTCATCTAGAGTTGAACTACCGGTGTACCAATTATTCTTCACGAAATCTGTTCCGATGCTGTACCAGTGCAGAGGAGCGTCCTTGGCAAAGCTTTTCCCGGAAAAGACAGCAATCACGCATAGCGCCAGAAACGAATGGGTTAATGTGGTCCGAGTAATCAAAGACATCCAAGGCTCCTTCTGACAGATAAATGTGAAGCCATTCTTACCCGCAACAAGCCGGTTCTTCAAGTTTAGGGGTGTCTAAAAGAGAAAGACATAAAGTATTGATACCTAACGTACTTCCGGGCTCCACAACTTTTCTATAGTCCTTCGGTAATCTTGTTCTTGTGACGTCAATTATGACGGAAGGAGTTCAATTATGAAGAAGACATTACTCGTACTATTCGCGGTGGCATTCGCCAGCGCTCATTGCTTCGCGGATGACGTGGAGCTTGCGGGAAAATTGGATGCTGGACGCGCCGGGGGCGAACACCTCCATGGAGCTTGGTGTAAGCTTAATTTAACCGACGAGCAGAAAACCAAAATGAGAGCGGAGAGATTCAAATTTGAAGAATCGAAGATCGATTTAGAAGCCCAACTCAAACACTCTCGTCTGGCCTTCAAGAAATTGTTAACCGATCCTAGCGGCGACTACAGTGCTGCCAAATCTGCGGCAAAAGAAGTCGCAAATAACCTTTCCAAGTTAATCGCTTCGAAAGAGGCGTTTAAAGCGGAAATGGCTTTCAAGGTGCTAACCGCCGAACAACGTCAAGAAGCGGAAAAATGCCACCACTGGCATGGCCATCGACCGCCTCAATTCGGCCACGGGTCGGATCATCGCATGGGAATGGAAGAAGGATCCGACGCAGGACCTCAACATGAAGAGGTCTCGATGCTGGACGACGAGGATATGGAATAGCGTATCTTCACAAGAAAGCAGGCCGCTTCCGTAAAGGAAGCGGCTTTTTTTTCATAATGTTGTACGAGTCCTATCCAAAGTTGTCTTAGAGTTAAACACCTCTATTTTCCTCACCTTCTCCAGGCTTTGCTACATCCTGTTTCTGGTATGTCCACAGGCACCACAGCAGCGCAGTAGGCCCAGGCTAGGGGCTAGTCTTCTCGTCTGGTACGGTACTTGCTCGTTCTTATAGCCTAATGCGATTTCGCAATCCCCCCTTTCATAATCTCCTTATTTGGTTTGCTTGTGTTTTAGCGATCTCCTGTTCGAAAACTTCTTCACCGACGAATGAGGCGAGCGGAGTTTTTGCCTATCCCGCTGGAGTCTATGGACTTGGACCAGGAACCTCCTTTGCGGCTTCCTCTCTTTCTCAGTCTGCTGGGGTCGTAGGAATGTTCTTAAATTGGAACTGGAATCAGGTCGACCTGAGCACTGACGCCAACCATCCCAGTTACCTATGGGACACCACTGGAAATCAAATGGATACTGAGATCGCTTCCCTTAGCGCCCAAGGCCTAAAAGTGGCTCTAAAAATTACCGCTTCTCCTCTCACGGCTCCCACGTATGTGGTCAACGGCGCCAGTCAGAATTTTAACTCCTACTACACAAGCGGAACTACTTGCGCCGCTGTCAACGCTCCCGCCTTTTTTGATCCGTTCTACCACGCGCAAAAAAAGAAAATGATTGAAGCCGCCGGAGCCCACTTCGCTAATAACCCCGCTGTGATCGCGGTGGTGGGATCCTTTGCTAATTTTGAAACCGATGATTGGAATGTTCCTCACTCTAGCGGAACCTGCAATAATGTGTCTTACAGCAACGACACCGCCTGGCAGTCCATCGGATATACCCATGCTCTCATGCTGCAAATCGGAGAAGACATCTTGACTACCACAGCGACGGCCTTTCCCAATCAAGCCATTAAACTCCCCATTCAAGTCACGGACGCGACACTCGACGGAACTTCAACCCAGCTTGCCCAAGACATCTTAAGTTACGCCTACTCCTCAGAAACTTTTGGGAAAAGGTTCTTCGCCCAAATTAATTTCTTGCATGGAAACTCCCCCACCGCCTGTCAGGCACTAACGGCGACTCCCGGGACCTCAAGCTATATCTTCACGCTCATCGCGGACTATGCGCCACAGATAGGTATTCAATTTGCTTCTTCGGCCGCAGACGATACGTCAAACAACTGTAGAGAGAACGGCTTTTCCCCGTGTCCTGCTAGTAGCACTTTACAAAATGCCGAGACCATCGCCCTATCTTATCAGCCCCGTTTTATTGAAGTCTGGCAAATAGATGCCACCGATTCAAGCATCCTAGGTTTTCAAACGATTAACACGACCGCGACCCAAGCACTCCAGTCCACGACTCCAGCATCGGTTAACTGCCCGTAGCAATCCCAACCGCTTCCGAAAATCCCCGGTTAGCGGTGGAAGTCTTACGTTCCGCTACAGGAATGGTGAAGAAAAAGGTAGCCCCTTGAGAGGGAGAAGACTCGGCCCAAATACGTCCCCCATGCCGTTCGACGATTTTCTTACAGATAGCAAGACCCATACCCGTCCCCGCATATTTCTCGCCAGTATGAAGCCGCTTGAAGATTTGAAAGATCTGTTGCGCATACTCCATCTTGAATCCTATGCCGTTGTCCTTTACAGCAAAGACCCATTCTCCCTCTTGGATCGTTGCGGAAATACTGATCTTAAGAGGAAGTGCGGATTTGAACTTAATGGCATTGGCAATCAAGTTTTGAAAGAGCCTGACCAGTTCGGAGTAAACTCCACTCACCTTAGGAAGATCTGAAACCTCTAGCGTGGTCTTACTTTCCACCAGTCGCGCGTTCAAAATATCTACCGCTTCCAAGTAGGCGGCATCGGTCGCGACGGGCTCAAGCACGACATTGGAACCGAACCTCGAAAAATCCAAAATATCGCCCACCAGTCGCGACATTCGTTTTGCGCCGTCAGTAATGTAGGTCAATAATTCGGTCTCTTGGCTTCCCAACCGGTCCTTCATTCTTCGTTCGAGAAGCTGAGTACAAGTGCCCATCGTCCGTAGTGGCTCTTGTAGATCATGAGAACAAATATAGGCAAACTGCTCTAGCTCTTTATTAACTCTCTCTAATTCGTATCTCTGTCTTCTCTCCTTTTCCGCTCGAACCCGCTCGGAAATATCGCGCGCGACGGTCAGAGTCCCAGTAACAGCCCCACATTCCACCAAAGGCTTTACGGAATATTCCAAGACAACATCATCACCGAAGTTCGTCTTGAAGCGAGCCTCGCCTAAATAGGCTTCGGAATGCTTACGAGAACTTTCGAAAATCTTCTCCACCGAAGACACATCTTGCGGATGAACCAGGAGTGAAATAGATTTTTCCATCCAGTCGTCTCGCTTCTTCCCTAGAATCACTTCAAAAGCCGGACTGAGCGAGGTTATGCTACCGTTTAGATCACAAGTCGCAATGATATCGTTTGCCGTATCCAAAAGCAGACGATTGCGTTCCTCTGACTTCTTAAGTTTTTCGCTTTTCTGTAACAGCTCGCGATGCGTCTCATACAAATCGGCAAAGACAGAAACCTTTGCCTGAAGGATGGAAGGATCAAATGGCTTAAAGATGTAATCCACGCCTCCCAATTCATAACCCCGACTTATATGATGAGGAGTTTTATTGATAGCAGTCACAAATAGAATGGGGGTTTTTCTAGAGCGTTCTCTTTGACGAATAATCTGCCCAGTTTCAAAGCCGTCCATCCCCGGCATCTGAACGTCCATGACGATAGCCGCAAAATCGTGATCGAAGACAATTCCTAGTGCTTCCATCCCCGAACTCGCCAAGAAAGTTTTATATCTCGGTGATTTAAGTACCGCTTCTAAAGCCACGAGACCATCCGGACGATCGTCCACTAACAAAATATTGATTTTGTTCTCAATACATTCTTCGTCCATGGATGCCCCAATCTACTCTTTGTTTAACCAAATATTAATGAGAGACAGGAGGCTTTCCGCATCGACCGGTTTGGTGATGTAATCGGATGAGCCTGCTTGGAGACATTTCTCTCTATCTCCTTTCATTGCTTTCGCCGTTAAAGAGATAATGGGTAATTTAGAGAAGGTTGGCATATTTCGAATGAGCTGGGTAGCCTGTATTCCGTCCATCTCGGGCATCATAGTGTCCATCAAGACAAGATCAATGTTGGAATCCTGTTCTAGCAATTGCAGGGCCACTCTACCATTTTCCGCTTTCATGACCTCCATGCCCCTAGCTTCAAGGACACTTGTGATGGCAAAGATATTTCTCATATCGTCATCAACGATGAGAATCCGCTTCCCAGAGAAGTCGGCGTCCGGAGGAAGGGGAGGTAAATTGGTCGGGGGCTCTGAAATAGCCTCTCGCTGACCGACGCTATCGGCACCGATATAGTTCTGCGGCAGGTACAGAGTGAATACACTCCCCTGGCCGGGAGTGCTTTCCACTTCAATGATTCCTCCAAGTAGCCTAGCGATCTCTCGGCTGATCGTTAATCCAAGACCCGTACCGCCGTATTTGCGATTCGTTGTCCCGTCCGCCTGTTGGAAAGCTTCAAAGATCAACTTTTGTTTATCCGCCGGTATTCCTATTCCGGTATCATGGACAGAGAAGCTTATAGCCGGAGCCTGGTTTAAAGTCTCCATCGAGAACATACGTTCGGCGGGAGCCACCCGCACCTTGAGACGAACACTTCCGGTCTCCGTAAACTTAAAGGCATTGGAGAGCAGGTTTTTTAGAATTTGGTGTAAGCGGTTTGAATCTGTAAACATCCGCTTGGGAACATCGCCTTCCGTTTCGATGCTAAATTCTAAAGACTTATGCTCCGCTACCGGGCGGAAGGTCTGTTCGAGATATTCTTGAACCTCGCTAAGTCTGATGTCTTTAGGATCAATGGGCATCTTGCCGGCTTCCACTTTGGAGAGGTCTAGGATCTCATTGATCAAAGCCAGCAAGTCACATCCCGCGGAATAGACAGTAGCAGCATACTTGACTTGATCCGCGGTTAAATTCTGCTCCTTATTCTCAGATAGCATCTTGGAGAGGATGAGCAAGCTGTTCAGAGGAGTCCTTAACTCGTGTGACATATTGGCCAGAAACTCAGACTTGTACTTGGATATTAGTGATAGCTGCTCCGCTTTCTCTTCCAGAGAGAGAGAGGCAAGTTCCACCTCTTGGTTTTTCACTTCGAGAAGTTTAGCTTTTTCTTCCAGCTCTTTGGCTTGGGCTTCCAATTCCGCATTTGATTTCTTTAACTCCTGCAACAGTTCCTCAGTGCGCATGCTGGAAGCGATCATGTTTAAGATTACACCTAAACTATCCATTAACTGGTCGAGGAAATTAAGATAGTTGTCGGAAAACGCGTGCAGGGAGGCCAGCTCAATTACCGCCTTTAATTCGCCCTCAAACAGGATAGGCAGAACAACAATGTTAAAGGGTTTTGATTCGCCCAAACTAGAAGCGATATAGATGTAGTCGTGGGGCGCACTCGTCAGTAGGATCTTTTTCTTTTCAAAAGCACACTGCCCCACCAACCCCTCTTTCAATTGATATTTATTGGCGACACTCTTGCGCATAGAAAAAGCATAGCTTGCTATAAGACCAAGCGCTTTATCAGGCCCTTCCACCATAAAGAAGGTCCCATGCTGAGCGCCTACCAGAGGAGTCAACTCCGACATAATAAGTTGGGCGGCGGCTGAAATGCTTCTTTGCCCCTGCATCATTTCAGTAAACTTGGCCAAGTTGGTCTTTAACCAGTCTTGCTCGGTATTTTTCTGAGTTGTGTCCTTAAGATTCCCGATCATCTGGTTGATATTATCTTTAAGAGCGGCAACTTCTCCTTGCGCTTCCACGGTAATAGATCGCGTCAGGTCTCCTTTAGTGACGGCGGTTGAGACTTCAGCAATGGCGCGAACCTGAGAAGTTAAGTTTCCCGCAAGTTGGTTCACGTTATCGGTCAAATCTTTCCACGTCCCCGCGGCTCCGGGCACTTTCGCCTGGCCTCCAAGTTTTCCTTCAATTCCTACTTCACGAGCTACCGTAGTTACCTGGTCCGCGAAGATGCGCAGCGTATCCGTCATGCTGTTGATAGTGTCGGCAAGTGCCGCGACTTCCCCTTTGGCTTCCAAGACAAATTTCTGATTCAGGTCACCATTGGCAACCGCAGTTACGACTTTTACGATACCGCGAACCTGTGTCGTCAGATTAGCGGCCATGAAATTCACGTTATCCGTCAGGTCTTTCCAAGTACCGGCAACACCGGGTACGCGCGCTTGAGCGCCCAGTTTACCTTCACTTCCTACTTCACGAGCTACCGTAGTCACCTGGTCCGCAAAAGTGCGCAGCGTATCGATCATGCTGTTAATAGTGTCGGCGAGAGCAGCCACCTCTCCTTTCGCTTCTAGGACAAACTTTTGATTTAAGTCGCCGTTAGCAACCGCCGTTACGACCTTAATAATTCCTCGGACCTGAGTGGTTAGATTACTGGCCATGAAGTTGACGTTGTCGGTAAGGTCCTTCCAGGTTCCCGAAACCCCCTTCACCTCCGCCTGACCACCCAGTTTCCCTTCAGTACCCACCTCTTTCGCGACTCGTGTTACCTCAGAAGCGAAGGAGTTCAGCTGGTCGACCATCTTGTTGATGACATCCTTAATCTGGAGAATTTCTCCTTTCACATCCACCGTAATCTTCTGTCCCAAATCACCGTTGGCGATGGCAGTGGCTACCTTGGATACGTCTCTGAGCTGCACCGTAAGATTGCTCGCCATCGCGTTCACGTTATCGGTGAGATCTTTCCACGTGCCCGAAACTCCCTTTACGTCCGCCTGGCCGCCCAGTTTTCCTTCGGTACCTACCTCTTTCGCAACTCGTGTCACTTCTGCGGCGAAGGACCGTAACGTATCGACCATGGTGTTGATGGTGTCTTTTAACTCTAAGATTTCACCTCGCGCATCGACCGTGATCTTCTGAGACAAATCGCCTTTCGCAACCGCCGTCGTCACTTTCGCGATGTTACGCACTTGAGAGGTGAGATTTCCCGCTAGCTGGTTCACGTTATCGGTAAGATCTTTCCACGTGCCCGAAACTCCCTTTACGTCCGCCTGGCCGCCCAGTTTTCCTTCGGTACCTACCTCTTTCGCAACTCGTGTCACTTCCGCGGCAAACGAGTTCAGCTGATCCACCATGACGTTGATCGTATTTTTTAACTCGAAGATTTCGCCCCGCGCATCGACTGTGATCTTCTGAGACAAATCGCCTTTCGCAACCGCCGTCGTCACTTTCGCGATGTTACGCACTTGAGAGGTGAGATTTCCCGCTAGCTGGTTCACGTTATCGGTAAGATCTTTCCACGTGCCCGAAACTCCTTTTACATCCGCCTGACCGCCCAGTTTTCCTTCGGTACCTACCTCTTTCGCAACTCGTGTCACTTCCGCGGCAAACGAGTTCAGCTGATCCACCATGACGTTGATCGTATTTTTCAACTCGAAGATTTCGCCCCGCGCATCGACCGTGATCTTCTGAGACAAATCGCCTTTCGCAACCGCCGTCGTCACTTTCGCGATGTTACGCACTTGAGAGGTGAGATTTCCCGCTAGCTGGTTCACGTTATCGGTAAGATCTTTCCACGTGCCCGAAACTCCTTTTACATCCGCCTGGCCCCCTAAACGGCCTTCTGTGCCTACCTCTTTAGCGACACGAGTGACTTCGGCGGCGAACGTCGAAAGCTGGTCCACCATTTTATTAATCACGTCTTTAATCTGAAGGATTTCGCCTTTCACTTCGACCGTGATTTTCTGAGAGAGGTCGCCGTTTGCAATGGCAGTCGCCACTTTGGATACGTCGCGCAACTGGACCGTTAGATTCGCGGCCATCGCATTCACATTGTCGGTGAGGTCTTTCCATGTTCCAGAAACACCTTTCACATCGGCCTGGCCGCCTAGTTTTCCCTCGGTACCCACCTCTTTCGCCACACGAGTCACTTCAGCGGCGAACGATCGTAAAGTGTCGACCATCGTATTGATGGTGTCTTTCAGTTCCAGAATCTCGCCCCGGGCATCGACCGTAATTTTCTGAGACAGGTCTCCATTCGCTACGGCCGTAGTCACTTTAGCGATGTTTCGAACTTGGGCGGTTAGATTGTTGGCCAAGCCATTCACGTTATCGGTGAGATCTTTCCAAGTGCCAGACACGCCTTTGACATCCGCCTGGCCACCCAACTTTCCTTCGGTACCCACCTCTTTCGCCACACGAGTCACTTCCGCGGCAAACGAACGCAGCTGATCCACCATGACGTTAATCGTATTTTTTAGTTCGAGGATTTCACCACGAGCATCGACAGTGATCTTTTGAGACAAATCGCCGTTCGCAACGGCTGTAGTCACCTTGGCGATGTTTCGCACCTGATCGGTGAGGTTATTTGCTAGACCGTTTACATTATCAGTGAGATCTTTCCACGTTCCAGAAACGCCTTTTACGTGTGCTTGGCCTCCCAAGCGGCCTTCCGTTCCTACCTCTTTCGCGACACGAGTCACCTCCGCAGCGAATGAGGAAAGCTGGTCCACCATGACGTTGATCGTATTTTTCAACTCATAGACCTCTCCTTTGGCATCCACCGTAATCTTCTGGGACAAATCGCCCTTCGCGACCGCCGTCGTCACCTTCGCGATGTTACGCACCTGGGCGGTAAGGTTACCGGCTAAGTGGTTCACGTTATCGGTCAAATCTTTCCACGTTCCAGAGACCCCTTTTACATCCGCTTGGCCTCCCAGCTTTCCTTCAGTACCTACCTCTTTCGCCACACGAGTCACTTCCGAAGCGAAGGAGTTAAGCTGATCCACCATGGCGTTCACGGTAGTTCCAATTCGGAAAAACTCTCCTTTTACCGGCCGGCCATCGATTTCGAGCGACATCTTCTGGGAAAGGTCGCCTTTCGCTACGGAAGTGATCACGCGCGCCACTTCGTTAGTGGGTTGTACGAGGTCGCCGATCAGGGAATTCACCGAATCGACACTGGTCGCCCAAGCTCCTTTTACCGAACCCATGGACGCCCGCTCGGTCATCTTTCCTTCTTGTCCGACGATCTTACTTACCCGGACAAACTCGCTCGCCATGTTCTCGTTGAGCTCGATGATGTCATTCATCACTTCACTGATTTCACTGATAATTCCTTCGACACCGATAGGACAGCGAACCGAAAAATCTCCGCGACGGACCGACTTTACCGTTTGTAAGAGATCCCGTAGCTGAACTTTTTCTGATCTGACTTCTAGAGGCGGGTTCGCAAGTAACGGAGGCACTGCCGTACCAAAAGGCGCGACACTTCGACTAGCAGCGGCAACGGCAGCCGCATGAGACGCCAGTTCCTGATCCATCCGATTTTTTCTTGAGATCGTCTGCGTTGTCGGGCTTTTCGAATGTCTCGATACCGGAGGGAGTGAGAGGGACGACTTATCGCCGCCATTAGCGGGCGCACCGGCTGAGGTTCTTTTAGTCGTAACGGTTGATCCCATACCGCCTCCTATCGATCTATCGTCGCAATTCTACTCCGTTACTCCTCGCCGGAAAAACTGTCAAAGTGGAATTCAAAGTTTTGCAAATTTTTCCGCTGTATGTTTATGTTCAGACGAATCGCGTTACCAAAAACTTACAGCACGGAAGAGGTATCAAATGACCGTCGGAATGGAATTGAATGCTCTGGTCTCGCAATATGTTCTCGGCCATCAGGTGATTCGGCAAAAGAAAGGGACCATGAAGGAGAAAACTCGACAGGGTCAAATTCGGCCGCTGCGAAATTATTGCGCCGACATTGCTGCAGCTTGGGAAATCGTCGACAAAGTGGGGGTCACGCTTATCCCAATCGAGAACGGGATGTGGTTTGGTATTATCGGTCCTAGAGATCGTTGGAAAAGCCCTGGAGAGTTTCTTTGTTTTCTCCAAGCGGGACAATTCCTGGAATCAGGGGCTGCGATCGAAAAGTCGGCACCTCTGACTATTTGTCTTGCGGCCCTTAAATCGGTGGAAAAACGCCTTCCGCCCGAAGTTTGGAACGTCTCGAGTTCCAACGTCGTTAACGAAATGACAAATTAGGCGCCGGTTCGCTTTTCTTAGAAAGTTTGGCCGAAGTTTACAAAGAAACCATACTGGTCTCGACCCCAAGCGACATCAATTCTGACTTTACTGACCCAATCAGGGGGAAGACCAATTCGTAGTCCGATTCCGTAGGACAATTTTGGATTCGTGAAAGAGGTGTCCGTAATATCTCCGAAACCTAAGGTAGCAGCTCCACTGAAGAGCTTCCAAATAGGGAAACGTAATTCCGTTTGCTGAAGGTAATACTTTTTCCCTCGGAAGCGATTGTC
Source organism: uncultured delta proteobacterium (assembly GCA_963778115.1). Classification (GTDB taxonomy): domain Bacteria; phylum Bdellovibrionota; class FAC87; order UBA2466; family UBA2466; genus JBBQIT01. Next base: position 2,534,717 of record CAVZSV010000004.1, on the reverse strand, counting down.
TAAATACCCCTTTAGTTGATCCGCCCCTCCTAAAGTATACCGATACATATACGAGGGATTCCCTAACGACATTCCCCCCATCACTTGAAAAGCCGCAATGGTATCGGGAATCACTTCGTCCAAAATCTGTTTGTAGACGACGAAACTTCCTTCGACCTGCCCCACGTCCTCCAAGGCGGACAGAGTGCTAAATTGGTGAGGCAAATAAGTAGCATCTAACGTAAACCGAAACCCATTTCTGGTGTCTTGAATATTGTCCCTAGTATCGATCTCTGCACAGAGGCCGATACCCAGGGTCGTTTCATCCGGAAAAAATCTGGTAAATGCCCCGGTCGGACTCGGCCCTTCATCCATGAGACGTACATCGCCATAGGCACCCACGGAAAATATTTTACTCGTATGGTAGATGATTTTTGCTCGAGTACTCGATTTTAGTCCCCAAATATGAGTAAAGTCCGAAACCAGAGTTTCTCCACCTTCACCATAATAAGGATCAAAGCCCTTATTACTCGTCGAATGGATCTGATATTCCCAGTCATCGGCAAACCTATGATCGACATGTACATGGAATTGGTAGACATTTTTGAAGTTAAGATTGAAATCGGTTCCGAAAGCAAATCTATCTGCCCTGTAAAAAAAGGCGGCCCCATAGACAAAACTAAAAGTAGGATCATATCCAACTACGGGGGCCACGGAGATGCCATTCTTAGTGTGGGAAGTGTCAGCGTTCTCACTGACAGTGCTTGAATTGAGGGCAGTCACCGTGGGATCACTGGCTAGTGCATTCGGAGTTAATAAGACGGACCACACCATTATCCCGGCAACGAGCACCCTCGCCCCGCGAGGAGCCCTGAAAATCATTCGCTTTTCCATCACCGCTGAGTCTGCAAGCAGTATGCCGCACCCCTACGTACCCATTTCCCGCTTTTCGGAGATTTCTACTCAAATATAGCGCTACAATTTGCATCATTGTTACAGTTCAGCTTCTAGATACCACAAGTTTCTCGGCGGGTGTCTGCATAGCATGCTCCACATGATTGGCCGGCTCCTTGCACAGTAAAAGCTTATCAGTCGGATAAATATCGTCGGTAAGACGAATTACTAGGAGCTTGTCATGAATAATCAACACGCAAAGAGTACCCTCCACGAGACCAAGGGTAAAATCAAAGAAGAAGTCGGCCATCTCACGGGAAATACCCGGACGGAATCCGAAGGGGTCGGCGAACAGATTAAGGCGAAAGTGGAACGGGCCTACGGCGACGTTAAGGACGCGGTAAAAAAAGGCGTCGATAAAGTCCTAAACACCCCTCCTGCTAAAAAGTAAAATTCGAAGGAGAATGCAATGCTTTGGACCTTATTTTTCGTATTGCTTGTCCTTTGGCTATTAGGGGTGGTGAGTTCCTATACTTTGGGCGGATACATCCACATCCTTTTAGTCGTGGCGATTGTCGTCGTTTGCATCCAACTTATCCAAGGGCGGCGCGTCGTTTAGCAAAAACGTTAGTGGACGAAACCCGTGCAAGCGGAGGATTCCAACGTTCCAGAAACGACGGTGACATGAGTGCTCCCATCCGTATCGGAGACGCGAATGTCCATTCGGGCCTGACAGATCTGCAACAAAGAGCCGACGGACCCATTTAAAAACGTTTGGGCTATTTTTTTATTCACGTCAGTAAAACTGCCATCAAGTAGTGCGGTGGTGACCCCTAACCCATTTGGATCGACGTTTCCCAAGGGAAGGGTGAGGTAGACCCTAGTTCCTGGAATAGACGAAAAGCCCGTGTCTCCTTCTTGAAGATAGGACAGCCCATCTTTAACCAGGTAAGGAAAATCGGCGACGATATTCTCAAAGCGCAATATGGCAGTGTAGTACGTTACCGTCTTCTGTTGGCAGCTGACGGAAGCGACACCCGAAGCGGTAGTACTGCAGGAGCATATCTTATTGCCGCTAGCATCCGTAGCCGTGATCTCCGTCGGTGCCGATATGATTTGGATGTCTTGAAACCCGGTTAATGTCGCCGACGCTTGCGCGTAAGACGCTTGAAGATCGCCTATGTCGATCGCATTCCCGGCATAAGCGGAAGAGCTCATTAGGAAGCAAAACACAGCCAGAAACGTACCTTGCTTACTCACGTTCCACCTCCTGTGTGTCTGAATTCAGGTTATCGGTTAAATAATGAGCAAGAGCCGTGGGGCCTATGTACGAACCGGCACAATCATGAAAGCTACTGACGCTTACGCGCGGCTATCCAAATTGTGTCGTAGAGATTTAGACCTGACACCGCTTGGATGGCACGATAAGTGTGGTAACGCCGGAGGCGCCTAAATTTTCGACAGCCGGTCGCGGCGAAGGAGGGATCGAGCCCATTTTCGACGATTTCGAATCCCTGCGATCGTAGAGCCGTTGCCAGAACACTCGAAGTAAAATGGGACAGATGAATTTCTGATCCGCTAAGGGTAAGTGCCGGCAATCCAAGATTCCCCAGAATCTGATACTTCGGCCTTTTCCATTGCTTCATGATTCTATTTCTGCGAGTCAAAATCGCTTCGACGTCATTGGGGACTGCGATAACTAGTAGCCCCTGAAAAGACAATAAGGAATGACATATCTTGAGCGTTTGCGAAGGGTCGGGAACATGTTCTAAAACGTGAAAGAGGGTCAATACGTCGAAAGGCTTTTCCCAACGCAAACTCTCCACCGTTCCTGAACGAAGACTAAGGCCATACTTATCCTTGGCGATGGCAATCGCAGTCGGCGAAATTTCTGACCCCTCGACTTCGAAGTGGCTCTTAGCAACATGAAGAAACTGGCCAATGCCGGCTCCGACGTCTAAGAGTCGTCCTCCACTTTGAAGCCTAAGAATCAGCTTTAGGCGACGACGCCACAGATCGTCACGCGCCCTCTCCTCTTTCAACCAATCGTCATACTGTTCTTCCTTGGAATAGAATTCCAGAATTGAATTCCAGGACGGGCGCGGGTTATCAAAAACCAGACCGCAATCCAAACATTGGGAAAAATGGTTCTGCTCACACAGTGTGGCGATCTTTGCACTGTGGCATAGCAAACATTCGGTAAGGCTTTCCCATTGCATCGAATCCGACAATGGCTCGGTTTGTCTGGAATGACAACCCTACCCCATCCTCCGAATTAACGTTCTTCTTCCGTGGTAGGTCTGGCCGTTCCATCCGATTTAATGACAAAGGAGTGGGGCTTGCGGACCGGATTGTTGGTGCCTGTAAAAAATAAAACAATTTTTACTCTAGGCCAATTCTTCACCAAAGGAGCCAGTTTTTCGTAGGCCACCCAGATGTTGTTATAGTCATCGTCCGAAAATATCCAGGTATGAAGCCGTGCCTTCTGCTTACCGCCGTCTCGATCGACGATAGGTGTCGCATCCTTTGGAACATCAACTGCGTTCACTTCGTTAAGCAGGCTTATCATGACTTTCGCTTTGCGAATGGCCATGTCATCGGGATGCTCTGGATCAATGAACTCTTTTTCCAGATCGGGCCATCCCACCGGGTAGATTCGGTCTTCCTCCGGAAGTGCCGTTAGAATCCTTTCGCCTTTTTCGTCTCTCGCGTCGGCAAGGACTTCGAGTCCTCTATAAATGGAGTGGCGGGAATGAAGGCGAGCCGTGATGATAGAGACGTAATGCCGAGAATTTTTATTTTGCACCGCCTGTACAAAATCGTCCCAGACCGGACCCTTCCAGTTTGCTGTTTTCAACGCCTTTCGGATCGTCGTGGGAAAAAGCTCAGCCCCGAACTCGCTGGTATCTCCGAAATAGCGGAGGCCGTCGGGATTAAGCTTAAAACCTTGCCCCGGGTATTGCAGTTTCATCAGGGCCCAGCTTCTCGTGGAAATGCCGACTTCTTTATTCTTCTCTAAATCTTGCAGCATGATTTCCGTGGGAGTTATAAAAACATTGTCGTCAAAATCGAAATTAAGCGATTGAATCTGGGTGAGCCCCGGTTTGAAGAGTGACGCCAGAGCCGAATGGGCTGAAAGGTGAATAAGAAAGAGACTGAACACCGGCCCTAAAACGAACACCCTAAAACGACCACTTACTCGCGCCATCGATCCTCCTATGGGACCTCCTGTAAACCTTTTTGGGCTCACCAAGTCAAGCTGAGCTCCTAAGTTGCTCGCTCCCGGCAATTCTAGTAAAACTGGCGCATCGTTTTTGGAGGTATTTGTGAAAGCCCTTCTTATCTTGTTAACCGGCCTTATTTTCTCAGGCTTATGCCTATCTGCTGCGGCTGAGACTTGGGATTTCCAAGCCTCCGCAATCTCCGCTCTGGAGGTCCGTAACGGCAGCGGAAGTGTCGACGTCAAGGGAAGTAATGCTCTCGAAACGAGCGTGACCGCCCAGAAAGTGAAATTCGGTGATCAGTGTAAGATGACTGTCGAGACGCAAGGAAAGAAACTTTTCGTTGAGGTGAAGCAGTCCGGAATGTTTGCCGAAGAGTGCGAAGTCAATTTCCAGATATCAGTGCCCAAAGCGATATCTCTTGATCTGAAGTCAGCAAGTGGTGCGATTAAGATCGAAGGGACCCAAGGGAGTCTAGACTTTTCCGTGGGGAGTGGCTCTGTGCATGCCAAGTCTGAAATTACAAAATTAGACGGAAAGACGGGAAGCGGGGATATCTTCTTAACGGGATTAAAGTCCGGAGGAGTTCTCCAAGTGGGCAGTGGATCCATAAAAATCGCTTTTGCTTCCGTGCCGCTGAAAGGTGAATTAGATATCCGCTCAGGAAGCGGAGGTGCCGAAATCACACTTCCCAAAGACACGAAGATTAAGACCTCATTTAGGGCGGGAAGTGGCGATCTGATCAATGAAGCGGGGGAAAGTCCGGATGCCCAGTTTACGATTCTAATGAAGACAGGCTCTGGCAACCTGCATATCAAGAAACAATCCTAAGCGATTAGAATTCAATCCGAACGGTGTACGTGCGGTTCTGTCTGTAATTGGAAATATTTCCCGTGAAATAGTATTCCACCACCGAATCGACCTCTCGAGTAAAAAGATGCGGGCTATCGGCCTCGAAACGACCGTCGGCAGGAACCGTAGGGAGAGTCAACTGGGACACTATCTGGCCCGTAGCCATTCTAATGAGATAGGCGATTCCCTCTTTGCTGACCAAGATACCATAGTGAAGATCGTCCGGGCCCTTAAAGACTTGGATTCCTGAATTCGAAGACTCCAGACCGCTTCTTCCGTCTTTCATTGTAGGGAGAGTGACCTCGACCAAAGACGCCTTTTCTCGATTGTAGATGTAGTGGCGTAATAAATCCCGGTTGCTGGTCTCGGTCCAAGCAATGGGAAAAACCCCGTACAGTTCTCCCGCTTCCACAAAGAACGAGGCATCTAGATTCAAAATCCGTGGGAAATTAACAGGGGCGCCAGGATGCCTGGCCAGGCGGTCATCCCCAAATGGGTAAGGAAGAAGCATTCCTTCTCCCACGTCGGCCCTGCCCTCGTGAAACGGTTCCATGAAATTAACGGATAGGGTACGAGTGTCCCACCAAGTTTTCTTGTCGAAACAGGGGATCGTGGCGTTTTCCTTAAGGGTGAATAGTTTTCCCCCTGAAAGTCCTTGAGGATGAACGGTGTCAAAACTAATTCTCCTATCGGGAACCAGCGGTCGGTCACGGAAAACATCAAATACGGTTGTGGCATTTCCCCCGGTCACAAGACCATAAAGGTGTCCGTCGTGTTCGACCAGATCGAAATGGTCGGACTCGGCACTTCCTACAACCTTAAACTCGTCTTCATGAAAATCGCTTAGATTCATTCGATAGAAGGAGACATCACCTCCGGCGGATCTCCCTAAGAACAAAACGTACGGAATATTCCCCCAAAGGAACGCTTTTCCAAATCCCCGGCGCTCATAACCCTTAGGACCGATTTCGCGCGCGGACGTATCGGTCATGGGGAAGAGGCCGTAGAGCGGAGTATGCTCACTCACGTTCCATAGCAGTAAGAAAGGATCCCCATCAAGATGAGCGACAAGGCTTTGAGGGTTAACCGAAAGGCCCCGCGGGATTTCGAACTGATTGATGGCCTTATGATCGAGTGCGGAATGGATAAGAATCAAATTCTTGCAACCGCTGGTGTCTCTATTATGAGAATAGGTCTGTGTCCCATAGGGGAAAATCGAATAACTATTAATGGACGCGTAATTCGCGGTGGATTCCTTAATCAGAGTGAGGGTGGGTTTGCCAGAAGCCACCACAGAAAGGCTCATCAGCGCTATTAGTAGCGTCCGCCTTTGAAAAGAATCCCACATCCGCTTTGCCTGCCTTAACATTTAGAGGAGAGGTTATGCCACAGCGGGGGCAATCAGCACAAGCTAGTGGGTAATAACTCAATATAATCAATAGGAAGCGCTTATTAGATCGGAGGATTTAGCCCGGATATATTTCTAGGGTTGGATTCTGATTCAGTTTGGGGATTTAGGTTAAGATTAATTATTAAGCATTCCTTTCGCCTTCGGCGGAAGGAATTGCGCGGGGAGGGACTTGAACCCTCACACCTTTCGGCACATGCACCTCAAACATGCGTGTCTACCAATTCCACCACCCGCGCGCAAAAAACTTCTATTTCTTAGCCGGTGCCGTTCCTCCTGAAGGAGCTGCCTGACTCGGAGTTGCCGGCTTGGCTGGCGCTCCCGCCTTCGGGCTTGGACTCGGACTTGGACTCGCACTGGGAACCGGCGTCGCTGGAGCGGCCGAAGGCAATTCTGGCTGCGCGGTCACATCGATACCTTCGCGAGTGCGAACTTGTCTGCGAGTAATAATAAAACTTGTGAGCAAAAACAGGATAGCGCAAACCGAAGTGGTCTTCGTGAGAAAGTTACCCGCCCCTTTGCTACCAAAAATGCTCTGGCTTGAAGAGCTTCCAAATCCAATTCCGGCATCGCCTTTACCCGGTTGAAGTAAAATAACGATGACCAAAAACACGCAGATAAAAACGTGTACTGCTATAATAATTGCCACGAAGTCTCCTACAATCGGGCTTTAAGCCCATTCTTAATCACACCCGCGAAAACGGCGGGATCTAAACTTGCGCCACCCACTAAAAGACCGTCCACATCCTTTTGGGACATGATTTGGGACGAATTTTCAGGCTTCACACTTCCGCCGTAGAGCACGCGAAGTTTAGAAGCTTCCTCGCTAGAGCATTTTTCCGATACCCATCCCCGAATAAAAGCATGAACCTCTTGCGCCTGCTGTGGGGTCGCGTTCTCTCCCGTTCCAATTGCCCATACGGGCTCATAGGCGATTGCCATGCGGCGTAAATAATCGGGAGGTAGCGACTGCTTCAAAATAGAGAGTTGGGTTTCGATGGTCTTGAACGTCTTGCCCGCTTTGCGGTCCTGTAAAATCTCTCCCACGCAAAACAGGACATTTAGCCCTTCTTCCAGTCCCGCCCTAATTCGAGACAGGATCAAGCCATCCTCTTCCTTAAAGATATGCCTGCGCTCGGAATGGCCGATAATGACCCAGTCACATTCCAGCTCTTTTAGCACTGCCGGCGAAGCCTCTCCCGTATACGCGCCGAACTTGGCAATTCCGCAATTCTGGGCGGCCAGCTCAAATCCCGTCCCCTGCATCAAAGGAGTCATCTTGAAAAGGTGCGTTGCCGAAGCTCCTAAGACCACTTCGTAGTCCTTACCCGCCTTTAAAGGAACCTCCGCCAGCAAAGCCTTTAGCCTCGTAATGTACTCCGGCACTTCCGCGATGAACTTATTCATCTTCCAATTGGCGGCAAAAATGGGAATTCGTTCGTTCACTACTGGGCTCCTGGAGACAGATTTAGCTGGACCTGGCTGAAACTTCAAGCGCCTTAAGACCTGGAAGTTCTTTACCTTCTAGATATTCTAAAGTCGCCCCACCCCCGGTACTAATGAAATCGAACTGGTTTTCGCATCCGGCCTCGGCAATTGCTGCCGCCGAATCGCCCCCCCCGACCAATTTCTTAGCTTTGGACTGGGCAATCATCCGCGCCATTTCAAAAGTTCCGTTCGCAAAGGCTGGAGTTTCAAAGACCCCCATGGGGCCGTTCCAGAATATGGTCTCAGCATTCGTTAGCTGTGAGCCGTAAGCCAAAAGAGTACGGGGGCCCAAATCGACTCCCATCATGTCATCGGGGATATCGGCACCGGAAGTCACTTTAGCCGATGAGGTATCCGCAAGGCTTCGGGCCACGAGGTGATCCACAGGGAGAAAAATTTTCACTTTTCGAGGTTCCACCATCTTAAGAAGCTTGGCCGCCACTTTGACCTGACTCTCCTCACACAAACTCTTACCGACATTTTTGCCCTGAGCCTTCAAGAAGGCGTAGGCCATCGCCCCTCCAATGAGGACGGTGTCGACCTTATCGATAAAATGCTCCAGAATTCCTATCTTGTCTGAAACCTTGGAGCCTCCGGTTACCAAAACAAACGGACGCGCCGGGTTATCTCTGAGAGGTTCCAAATAATGCAGCTCTTTTTCGACCAGAAATCCGATCCCCCGGTCGTTTACAAGCTTCGGTAGCGCCGAGGTAGAGGCATGGGCGCGATGGAGCGTCCCAAAGGCATCCGAGATATAGACGTCACACAGTTCAAGAAGTCGGTTGGCAAACTCTGTCGAATTCTCTTCTTCACCTGGATTGAAGCGCAGGTTTTCCAAAAGCATCACGTCTTGGGGACGCATCTGAACGGAAAGCCCTCGAGGCCCATCGCCGCAGCAGTCCTCCGTTAGCACGACATCTTTCTGTAAAAGTTCGCTTAACTTTAGGGCCACCGGTTCCAAGCTATACTTCTTCGATGGCTTTCCGTCGGGACGCCCCAGATGAGAGGCTAGAATGCATTTCCCCCCCTGCTCCATAATATAACGGATGGTCGGAAGAGCGCCTTCGATGCGGGCGGCGTCAACCACATGGTAATTTCCGTCCGATCCCTGTTTAAGAGGAACGTTAAAGTCGACGCGCACAAAAACCCTACGCCCTTTGAGATCGAAATCCTTTATCGTTCTGTAGGTTTTCATTAGAGCGATTTCGCCATCAAAGCGGCTAGATCTAACATTCTCGTCGAAAAACCGGTTTCATTGTCATACCAGCTAAGCACTTTAACCATGCTGCCGTCCGTTATGATGGTAGACAGCAAATCCACCTGAGAGGAAAAAGAAGAACCGTTAAAATCCGAGGAAACTAATGGCTCTGTTTCCGCCGACAGAATTCCTTTCAGGGGGCCTTCAAGAGAGGCTTGAACAAAGGCTTTATTCACCTCTTCAACAGTGGTTGATCGGCCCAAATCCGCGACAAAATCGACTAATGAGACATTGGGAGTCGGAACACGAACCGAGGTTCCCGTTAGCTTCCCTTTGAGTTCGGGAATTACCAGAGTTACCGCTTTGGCGGCACCGGTGGAAGTGGGAATCATGTTGAGTGCCGCAGCTCGTGCTCGCCTGGGGTCTTGATGACCGATATCCAAAACTCGTTGATCGTTGGTATACGAGTGGATCGTAGTCATGAGACCGCGGAGTACCTTAAATTTGTCATTAAGCACTTTCACGACAGGAGCGAGACAATTGGTCGTACAAGAGGCGTTGGAAACTATGTTGTCTTTAGCCGGATCGTATTGGTCTTGATTGATTCCCATCACAAAGGTTCGAATCTTTTCATCCTTGGCGGGAGCGGAAACAATAACCTTCTTTGCACCAGCCGTAAGATGCTTCGAAGCGCCCTCGTAGGACGTAAAAATGCCGGTACTTTCGATAACGATGTCGACTCCCAAATCTCTCCACGGAATCTCGACCGGATCTCGCCGGCTGAAAACTTTGACTTCGCGGGAGTCCATCTTCATCGATTCTTTCCCCGCTTCCACCGAATGCTTCCATGGCCCGTGAACCGAGTCGTACTTCAACAATAAGACGTTTTGGTCGATAGGGGTAAGATCGTTAATCGCAACCAATTCAAATTCAGGCCGTTCCCAGAGCAGACGCGTCGTAACTCGGCCGATGCGACCAAATCCATTAATTCCCACTCGTGTCTTTTTCATCAATCTCTCCCGCGATAAAAGTCTGGCCTATCTTTATAGCGGTTTCCCTTTGCATTCAACTGGATCCTGGCGAATTTGGGCGAGCTATCACGTCTTTGACACTGCTCCGTGAAACGGCTATTCGAGGGCTCTATGGAAAAAAGCCTCTTTACCCCAAGTCCTTTAGCGCCCGATTCGTCGGGCCAAACCCACTTTAACTCGGTAAGCACGGAAAACGTACATCAAAAACAAGTGTTTATCAGAGATCTGAAGCCCCAAGATGTCGTCCGATCGACGTTCTTAGTGAAAAGCAAAGATCTCGGACGGTCGCGCAACGGTAAACCTTTTCTCTCGATGATGCTCTCCGATTGCACCGGCGAAATGGACACTAGAATGTGGGAAGGGGCAGAAGAGACGTCTGCCCTTTTTCAAGAGGGGGACGTCATTGCGGTGAATGGTAAGGCCTCTAGTTTTCAAAACCGCATGCAGCTTGTGATCCAGCACCTGGCCCCCGTTCCTCTTAGCGAAATCCAACTAGCGGACTATCTTCCTAAGACTGAACTTGATCTGGAGAGCTTATATGACGAGCTTCTGGGTTATTTCGAACGTCTGGACAATGTTTGGGTAAGAGATCTGGGATTGCAATTGCTTAAGAATCCCGAAATCGCTCGCCGTTACAAAGTTTGCCCGGCCGCCAAGACCATTCATCACGCTTTTATCGGTGGACTCCTAAGCCACTCAGTACAATTGATACGGATAGTAAATGCCATTTCCCCCTGGTACCCTGCGCTCGACAAGAATCTGCTCATTTTTGGTGCCGCTTTCCACGACTTCGGAAAAATTTATGAACTTTCCTACGGCACTAGCATCGGCTACACCGACGAAGGAAAATTGGTGGGACATATTACTATCGGGGTCACTCTGGTGGACAGAGAGATTCAAAAGATACCCGATTTTCCACGTGATCTGGAATGGCAGCTTAAACACCTCATCTTAAGCCATCACGGAAGATTGGACTATGGCTCCCCCAAGAAACCAGCCACTTTGGAGGCCCTTCTCATACACCACATCGACGATATGGATTCGAAATTAAATAGCGTACAACAGCTCATTGAAAACGATAATAGCGGGTCGCGTTGGACGGCCTACCATCGGGCTTACGATCAGTCCTATTTCAAGTCAGTACACCTCCCTGCGTTCCCGGAGGGAGATAACCAATCGGAGCATTGAATTCCGCTAGTCGTCCGACTAAAATACGTGCATGTCGGAATACTCGGAAATCTTGGATCAAGCCTATGACATTGCCACTAGGGCCTCTAAGATAGCCTTATCTTATTTTCGTCAGGCGTTACTGATTGAACTCAAAGAAAACCGAACTCCGGTCACCATCGCGGACAAAAAGACAGAAGAGATGATTCGTAACGAATTGAGCCAAGCTTTTCCCGAGCACGGAATTTTGGGCGAAGAGTTTGGTCACGATTCCAAAGAATCAGAATATTTATGGACGGTGGATCCTATCGACGGAACCCTTAGCTTCGTGCGAGGCATTCCCCTCTTTGGCACTCTACTAGCGCTATTAAAAAATAGGGAACCCGTAGTGGGGATTATGATTCTTCCAGCCCTTCAAGAATCCTATCTCGCGGCCAAAGGACTGGGTGCTTTCTGCAATGGAGCTCCGATTCACGTCTCGACCATCAAGACTTTGGATAAAGCAGTAGTTTCCGTAGGTGACGTCTCGTGTTTTGAGGCGGCTGGCCAACGTGACGCGCTTCGATCTCTCATTGAGAAGACCGAGCTTTGTCGAGGATACACCGACTGTTTTGGCCACTCTTTACTTATGAGAGGCTCGGTAGACGCTATGATAGATCCTGTCGTCAATATTTGGGATATCGCCCCTTTAGCCTGCTTGATCCAAGAGGCGGGCGGAGACTATTGCGATTTCGAAGGAAAGCGAACGATTGAGAGCAGTAGTTTTCTGTCCTTTACGCCGGCACTTCGAGAAGAGCTTCTGCAGGTATTTTAGGTCCAGGTCCTCGCCATACCGAACTACAGATTGCCGCGTGGCTTTGATCCTCAATGGTATGGACCCCTCCCTTTCCAAACGGCTCGCAAAGAGTCAGTTTGTAGTTTGCAAACAAATGAAAGAAAGGGGATCCAATGAAGGGTGTTAGCTTAATGGGTATCGATTTGGCAAAGAACATTTTTTGGGTGCGCGGTGAGGATGAGTCAGGCCGTTGTCTTGTGGATCGGAAGGTCTCACGGAGAAAGCTGCTGGAGCTGGTTTTGCAGACCAGGCCCAAGAAAGTAGCCTTCGAGGCCTGTGGAGGAGCGCATTATTGGGGCCGGCAATTTCAGGAAGCGGGAATTGAAGTAATGATGATTGCGCCTCAGTACGTAAAACCGTACCGAAGAGGTGACAAGAACGATGCTAACGATACCTGGGCAATCTGCGAGGCCGCAATGACAGTCTTTTTGTCATCGCGAGACGGAAAATACCCGCAATAGTTCTCTACTGAATCACTTCTTCCGGCGTAATCACCTTGGCGATCTTAAGCCTATCCGCCTCAGGAATATTCTTTTGCTCGGCATCCAGGAGTTTTTGTACCTGTTTGGGATCGGCAACAATAGCGATCGTCCAGCCGTTTTCCATTTGGCGGGCCTTAATGGCCTTTAAGAGATCTTTATTAGAGATGGAGTTCAGTTTTTTCTCATACTCCTCGGGCGTCAAGATAGGCACGTTATACAGGTAGCTGTGGATTTTCTGACCTAAACGTTCTCCCGCCGTATCAAATTGGAAGGGATAGGAGTTGATGAGACTTTCGGACGAAGCCAATAACTCGTCCTTTTTTAATCCCGACTCATAATAGTTTCTCCACATATCCAACGTTTTTAGAAGGGCTTTAGCGGTAAACTCCATTGACGGCGTGTAAACGATCGCAAAAAGCCCTTGCTGTGAAGTCAGTCCCCCTGTCGCCCCGTAAGTCGACGAAATAGCATAAGTCCAACCCGCCTCCTCGCGAATCACTTTAAAAAGCCGACAGATCTGGATATTTCCTCCAAAGGCCTCATTCCCCATCATTAGGGCATAGCGGTCGGGGTCTTGAGCGGTAATTCCAGGCTGCGCCTGAAAAATGGAGCCCGTCGAAGTATTCCGTTTCTCGACGACGATTAGTAGCGGTTTCGTGGGAGCTTGTGGAGGAATCGAACGACGTGACACTTTAAGACCATCCGGAAACTGCCGCCACACCGAGGCCAAAGTTCCTTTCACTTCGTCCGGCTTCACTGGAGAGGAGATGGCAAAAAAGATATTGCCCTGATGAAACCTGTCATTATAAGCCTTCTGAATATCATCCAGAGTGATACCCGGAATCGTCGAGGTTCCGCCATCCACTTGATGTTCCAAGACGGTATTGGCAAACATCGTCCTGCGAATGGCAAGGCCCGCCAAACGGCCGTTCTGATTTTTCTTATTTGAAATTTCGGCGAGAACCTCAGTTTTTAGGGCTTTAAACTCCTTTTCAGAAAAGGCTGGGTGTAAGAGTGCATCTTCGAGAAGTTTTAAGAACTTTTGAGTATTCTCTTGAATGACGTTGCCTTGGAAAATAATGAGATCTTGCGACACATTGACATCAAGCGAAGCCCCCAACCGCTCCACTTCACTTTGAAAATGGGTGCGGTCTTTCTTCTTCGTCCCGCGCAACATGAGCTCGGCTAGAATATTAGTGAGGCCGCTCTTGGTAGGGCCGTCATCGGCAGCACCGGTTTGAACGACAACATTCACAACTGTCGTCAAAAGTGTCGGATCCTCTTCCACCAGGAACTTGGGCTCCATGGCTCCATAGAGGGGCAATGCCACTGAGAGCATAAGACATCCAATAACCGAGATGAGTATTTTTTTCATGATGATTTGCCCTTCGTCATTTAGCATTCTTTTGGGGCCGCACGATCACAATGGATCGGTTGTGCTTTACCAAGTATTTTTTTGAAACTTTTGTGAGATCGGCAGGGGTGAGCTTCTTATATCCCTCGATAATTTCAAATCCTCGCATGTAGTCATTGCCGACCGTCAAATAGTCGCCGAGCCAACCGGCCATTTCTGAATTGTTTCCCATGGAGGAATAAAGACCAAGCAACTCTTGGTTTAAAGCGCGCGTAAAAGCATCATGCCCAATGGGTTTTCTTTGTAGAGAAGCGATTTCCGCATCGATCACTTTAATCGCTTCTTCGGCTTTATGCTTTTCCGCTAACTGGACGTAGAATTCGAAGAGATCGGGCTGATTCATGGTAAAAGCGGCGGCTCCGACTGCTATTCCTTTGTCGATCAAGATCTTTCTAAGTCGGCTTTCCATTCCAGAAGTCAGATGAGCCGAGAGTAACGAGAGGGGAATCATGTCCTGCGACTCCACAGGCGCACTACGATACGCCATGAGCAACATCTCTGAAGTGGCTTGAGGGTGCAGGACCTCTTTAATGCGTTCTTTCTTCTGAGGAGGCTCGACGGGAACCGTTTCCTTCGGAATTTTTTGTGATTTCATCGGACCGTAATACTTAACCACTAGATTCATCAGCTCGGGCTCTGTCGTATCTCCTACCACCACTATCGTCGCGTTATTGGGTGCATAGAAGGTCTTGTAGAAGTACTGTGCCTCTTCGAGACTGAAACCTTTAATCTCTTCTTCCGTCCCAAGAATGTTGTATCGGAAAGGGGAGACCTCATAGACCTCGGCGACGAGCGCATCGTTTGCAATCCCTGCTGGCGTATCCAAATGGCGTCTGAGTTCACCTACGACCGCTCCTTTTTCCTTTTCGAACCCCTCATGATCCAATTTTAAATTCTGCATCCGATCGGACTCCAACACGACGAGCTTCTCCAGCTGCCTTGAAGGAATACTTTCGAAAAAATTAGTCCTATAGAAATACGTAGAGGCGTTTTGCCCCGCGGCCCCCATCCGAGAGGTCAAATCATCAAACTTTCCATCCGGAACCTTTTCCGTTCCCCGAAACATCATGTGCTCAAAAAGATGAGCCAGGCCCGTCTTTTTCAATTTGGGATCGAGCTTCTCATCGAGCGAGCCGACATTGAACCAGATTTGGAAAGTGAGGACTTTCGCCTGATGCCTGGGTAACAATAAGACCCGAAGGCCGTTAGGAAGCTTATATTCGGAAAGTTTTTCGCCGTTGAATAATGTGTTCTCTTTTACCTTCTCGTAATCGGCGGCATGGAGTGCCGGGATAAAAAAGTAAGACAGAACTACGATACTAGAAAAGATGCGTCTCAAGGTTGCCTCACTTGCTTGCTCAAACAATCACTATGGTTCTTCTTTCAAAAGCTTATCCACTTCGAAACGATCATTGTCCGGTGGGGGTGGCGTCGTCAACTTGGGAGTTTGCTTTCCCGAGGCCTGCGGAGGAGGCCCCCCCGGACGGGGGGAAGAAAACGGTGGTGGTGGGGGGGCAGGATCCAAATGTTGCACCGGAGCCGGCCCCTCTTTGATTTCCGGCTGCTCCAAGCGAATTTCGATGTCGTTCATTAGAGGTGCAGGAGCCTGATCCACGCCCTTTGGTGAAGGCGTTTTTTGAGTAGTTCCCGTTCCTGAGCCTGACGGCGAGGCATGTCTCGCGGAGACAGGAGGCGGGGGTGCTGCCCCAAGTCCGAACGATATTTGAAGCGCATAACGCTGGCTGGTGAGTCGATCCAAGCCCAAAAAATCCTGTTCGGAATAGGTAGCGAAATCGGCGTCGAAATAGGGAGTCCTAAATCCAAATCCAAACGTAGGAGCTCCTTGGTATAATCCGGTTCTCAACACGAAAAATTGTCGGATAGGGACTTCAAGTCCCAAATCGACGTGCTTAAAGAAGCTGCCATAGCGTGCTCCCAAATTGGGATCTTCAAGTCCCCCGATAGCAAACTGAGAGAAATCTAACAGCACATGGAAGTTATCGATAATTCCCACACCCGCAAATACCGAATGGAAACCAAGGGACACCGTTCTTTCTAGGCCCGGAGGCGGTAAGTACCCAGATAAGGTGAACATACTCAGAGTACTCGCCATCACATTATTAAAAGTAAGCGAAACCTGATTTAAGAGGCCAAAAGGAAGGTTGGGAACGTCATAAATTGCTCCCACATCAAAGTCGATTCCAAATCCAGCACCACCCATGTTTTCAGGATTAAACGAAAAGGTACTCTGCTGAGCCAATTCTAAAATAGAATATTGTTTGGTCCCCCCAATACGCAAAATGCCTTTGCCAGTAATTCCTACTTTAAGGGCGTCGTCCATGAAGGATTTTGCGTACCCTACGAATATCCCTGAATCCGATAATAAGGTGAGATCGACGCTGCTATCCAATTGAGCTCCGAGCAATGTCAACTCGGCTTTGGGATCGGCAAGGACAAAGCCTACGGCAAAATCCTTGGACAGGTAGAAAAACGGCATGGCTCTGGCTTCGACATAGACGGGATCTCCAGGGAGCGTCCCCAGCGAATCGAGAACCTGGGTTTCGTTGATATTTCCCTTTACGATATTCCAGAGGGTGCTGGCATTGGAGATCGCCGAACTTGAGAGATCAGCCCCGAAACTTAACATCATCTTAGGCTCACCTCGATAATTGGCCAAGCCCGCGGGATTATAAAACAGAGCACTTTCGTCATCGGAAAGGCCGTAAAAGGCGCCGCCCATGCCCATCGCCCGAACGCTTCTCATCGTCGAATAGAACTCGTCAATGGCAAGTGCGGTGCTACAAAAGATGGCAACAAAAATGAGGAGTTTTTTCATTAGTTAGCCGGCACCGTTTGTGAAATTCCGTATCTGGCGGTATCGAGTGCAATGCCCGTATTTTGGACCGAGGGGGGTACATTTTCGAAAGCGGTTACAATGTAACTAAGGCCATTGTTGTTTAAGGCGTTCTTTAAATCGCTGTTAGTGAGAACATTTTGAATATCGCTCTGACACTGGACCACATCGGTCTGGCACATTCCGGTTTGAAGCGGACTCAGACCGTCATAACCCACCCCCTCCGCCGTGACCTTGCCTGCTTGTAGTCCCGGAGTCATGCAGACGGTATCGTGATCGTCATTATTGGAAGCATTACCCCCATCGGCCGTGGGGGTTCCTCCCACAAATTGATCGGTCCGCGCGATCCTTACCGCACAATCGGTGAAATAGGAAATCGCCACTAAGAGTGCAGCAGTGGTGTCGGCTGAGGTATCTGTCGAAAAGTTATTGCAACTCGTGACAGCACTTTGGATATCACTTGATTGAGTTGAACTCCACGGCATCATCGCTTGAGCCACCTGACCTAACACCATCTGAGAATTGGAATTGGAACCCGCGTTGATGATATTGATTAGGGTATCGATCGTCATTCCTGCTTTTGCCAGATAGACGACACAAAGATTCTGGTCTCTTTGCAGCCCTGCGGGAAGTTGATTGTAGTAGTTGATGGCACAGCCAAAATCGCCATTGTCGAGACACTGAGTCGCTAATTCCATCAGATCGTTAGTCGTCGACTTGGTATCGAAGGGCTCGAAAACGTTGCAGCCCGATAGCATTACCACCGCGAGGAGATAAATAAATTTTTTCATGTGACTAGCGACGATTTAGGAAATTAAGATTGGAAAACTTTAACACAGAAGACTTTGGTCGCAAACGCGAAAGGATTTATCCATGGCGCTAACTCCATCGACAATGTTGCCACTCGGCACCATAGCTCCCGACTTCGCACTTCCTGACACAGAGGGGCGCAGAGTTAGCCTCTCCGATTTCGAAGGAAGTCAGGGCTATCTTGTCATGTTTATTTGTAATCACTGCCCGTACGTGAAGCACATCCGGGAAGAGCTTGCTAAAATAACGGCGCAATACGACAAGAAAAAGCTAGCGGTCATCGCCATCAACTCCAATGACGCTGACAGCCATCCCGAAGACAGTCCTCAAAAGATGAAAATAGAAAAAGAAAAATACCACTATTCGTTTCCCTATCTCTATGACGAGACGCAGGAGGTCGCGAAAAAATACCAAGCGGCCTGTACGCCGGACTTTTTTCTCTTTGATAGCAATCAAAAGTTGGTCTATCGAGGACAGATGGATGATAGCCGGCCGGGTAACGGAATCGCAGTCACGGGAAAGGATCTTACGTTGGCGGTTGAAGCTATCTTGGCGGGGAAGCTCCCCAACTCAGAGCAAAAGCCTAGCGTCGGTTGCAATATTAAGTGGAAGTGAAACGCTTAGTGAGGAAAACCACCCGCTAGCGATCCCATTTGGGTTTGAAACCCATTTTGAATTTGCGATAAAGCACCGGGTGGAACTCCAGCACCTAATCCGATGGTGCTAGAAAACGCACTTCCCAACTGCATTAATCCTTGCATGAATTGCGGGTTACTAAACATCGGAGGAACGCACTGAGCGACCTGAGTTCCGATGGGTTGGAAAAAAGCTTGTTGAATATACGCCTGCACGTCAGGACGCTGTTGATAGGTACCGTTACCCATCGTGGAAAGATTCGCCGTCACTTGGTGAACCGCGTTCTGACAGGCTCCTTGCGAAGGGGTAGGAGCCGTATTGATTCCAGGGGGTGGTTGAAATCCTCCGGGACCACCAGGAGAAAATCCTACCGGCATCGCACCCATCGCTTGAGGGGGCTCGGCACCTGGCATTCCAGGACCACCGGGACCCGCCATCCCGCCACCATAACCGGGAATAAGATTCGGAAGATTTTGCTGCGCGAACTGACAAGCCGCTTGGCTACAGATCTGAACGGCTTGTTGAATCCAATTTTGCAAAGCTTGTTGGGCCTGAATATCAGCGGGATTTTGCGGTCCGCCATTTAAAGCTACTGGAGGTGGAGGTTGATCGGAATTTCCTCCACAGGCGGTAAATACCGTCAGCAGAATACTCGTCAAACCAACTAAAATTTGCTTCTTCATAGCTGCTCCATGCGGTTGCGAACACACTTTGGGCAACGCGCAAACAAGTAGAATTTGTTTTTCCTATTGATTAGTGATTGCAATCAGCGAACCAGATTCGGGTTCGTAAAAACGCAGAGGCTAAGTCTCCAAAGTAAGGTGAAGACAAAGCCAAATTGCTTTTGTGGACATCAAGTGGATAGCTCTTGGACAGTCGTTACTGTTTTTTTCAGCCCCATCGCGCTATTATTCAACTCATTGAAATAACGACGATACCTAGCTGAATGCTGTAGAGGGAAGTGACACTTGTGGAATTCAGTAGGTAAGGAGCTGAAAATGATGAGGAAGTTAGCTAATTTGAAAATAAGTTAGTCGGAGGAAAGGGTGCGGAAAGGGTGCCCGTCGACTTTCGGGACCTATTGCTTTTTCCCTTTTTCAAAAAGGTCCTGAAAGTCGACGGGCACCTTTTTCTCTTCGAGCCGTTTCCTTGTATATTCTATAAAACTCCGTACCCCCTCACCGATCTCAATTTTCGGAGTCCATCCCGTTTTCACGGTCTCGGAAATATCGGCGAGAGTACGCTCTGCTTCCGCGGGTAACTCCGGCTTGAAGATGGGTTTGATTCCGCTTTTAATTCCGCTCTCGATGAGATCAAAAATTTGTAAAATCGAATAGTCTTTTCCCGAACCCAGATTATAGGTTCCTCCGCGAATCGCTTTTTCGCGGACCAATTTGAGATGAAACTCATTAACATCGTCGACGTGAATAAAATCTCTTCGCTTCTCTCCCGTTCCGTATATGAAAGGAGCCTCTTTGGAAAAAAGCTTAATCGTAAAAGCACTCATGACCGGTGGAATCACTCGGCGCCAGTCTTGTGCGGGCCCGTAGACATTGAAGTAGCGTACCGTACTCACTTGCAATCCGTGAAGATGGGAAAACGCTTCGCACATCAGCGCGGCGCCGCGTTTGCTACAGGCATAAATTGAAAGGGGGTGCACCTTGTCTACCTTGGAAGGAAAGTCGGTAACTCCCTCATACTCCGCCGAGGTGTCGGAGTAGATCAGATGTTTTACCCTTTGATTTACGGCTGCTCGCAATACGTTCGCCGTTCCCACCACATTGATATCAGCAGTGAGTGTCGGATTAGCCGCGCAATCCGCAAGGCAGTTTTTTGCCGCCATATGAAAGATCGTGTGCCCCCCTTCAAGGTGCCTCTCAAAATCGGAACTTCGAATATCTATCTTCCGAAAATCAGCGCCGACAGGAATATTTTCCAAAGTTCCAGCCGACAAGTCATCAATGGCAATAACCTGATACCCTTCGGCAAGTAGTCTCTTAGTAAGATTACTCCCAATAAAACCCGCGGCTCCCGTTACGATGATCCGTTCTGGCGTCATGCTTTCTCTAAGCTCCTTTGGCCAATAAGGTCCGAACTCGAATTTGAAGAATCTCTTTCATGTTCCGAATTGTTCCCTTCACGGGATGGTACCTGGTGTCGGTATCATTTGACCACTGGACACCAAACTCTGTTCCTCGCAATCCTAATTGACCCGCTACCATAAGAGCTTCCACGTCAAACATGAAGCCGTCTGTTTTCACGCGAGAAAATATTTCTTGGGCAGCTTCATGAGTGTAAAATTTAAATCCGCATTGCGTATCAGAAACTTTTATACCCATCACCGCCCGCATCAAATGCAAAAATACTTTCGAACCCGTTCTGCGATAGAGAGGCTGGGGCTGCTCAATTCGCGTTCCCTCCACTCGCCTGGAAGCGATGGCAAAATCAAAACCTTCTTCGAGTTTCTTTAGGGCCGAGGAGACGTAAGAGAAAGGAACACACAGGCCGGCATCGACGAAACCAACATACTTTCCTTCAGCCCGAAGCATTCCATAGCGTACGGCGTAACCCTTTCCTCGATTTGCGCCGTAGGAGAGAACTCGAAACGTAACGCGAGGGGCTGAAATTTTCTCGATCGCCTTTTCGATTCGGGCTATCGTTTCATCACGACTTCCGTCGTCAACGAAGAGCACTTCGGAGTCAAAGGGTTGAAGGGCTAAGTAGCTGGCGATAGCATTCACATCGTTCGCTATCTTTTTGGCCTCGTTGTAGGCGGGAATAATGATGCTCAGATTCATACTTCGCTCTATGGGTAATCCAAAAAGGCTTGCGTGGAAAGAGGCTTCTATTCCGTGTGAAGATAAAAGAGCAGCAGATAGCTTTTATAATTCGATAGTTTACGCCGACAAAACAGTCTTTTGACGACACCCCGGGGAATAGCTATATTTCCCCCTTCGTCATGATTATCACGCGAACCCCATTTCGATTCACTTTAGGAGGAGGAGGCACCGATCTCCCCTCTTATTACTCCCGTTATGGGGGACTTATCTTCGCCGCCGCCATTGATAAGTACATGTACATTTCCGTGAACCGTCCCATTGTGGATGACCTCGTTCGAGTAAAATACTCGAAATCGGAAACGGTCCAGTCGGTGAGCGAATTACAGCACGAATTGGCCAAAGCGGCGCTCGACCGGCTGAATATCACTAACGCCATCGAAATCATCTCCATGGCGGATATTCCGGCGGGAACCGGACTTGGCTCTTCGAGCTGTTACATGGTGGGGCTACTCAACGCGCTTTACGTATTAAAGCGTGAGCCCAGGCCCGTTGCTGAAATCGCCGAAACCGCCTGCCATTTAGAAATGAATGTCTTGAAAAAGGCCGTGGGAAAACAAGATCAATATCTAGCGGCCTACGGCGGCCTGCCGATTCTTGAAATCGAAACGGACGGCAAGGTCCGCGTCCGACAGGCTAAGATGGATTTCACTACCATAGACGAACTGAATCGAAACACTCTTATCTTCTATACCGGAATGACTCGCGATGCGGACTCTATCTTGCGCGATCAAGATAGTGCCGTTCGCAAATCTGAAGTCTCCGTAACCGATAGCCTTCATTTAATCAAAGATATCGGATACGAAATTATTGAAGCATTGGAAGCGGGCAATATCGATCAGTTTGGGTTGTTGATGGACGAGCATTGGGAAGCCAAGAAAAAACTCTCCACCAAAGTAGCCGATAGTCGCATCCATCGCTTGTATGAAATCGCAAAGAATAACGGTGCGCTTGGCGGTAAGATCACAGGCGCCGGGGGCGGTGGCTTTTTCGTACTTTATACGAGCAATCGCCATCAGCAGTTGAGACGCACCATGCTTGCTGAAGGACTAAGAGAGTTGCGATATCGATTCGATATGGAAGGCAGCCGTGTCCTAGTTAATCTGTCGGATAGCCGAGGTCGCCATGAAAACCAACCCGAACGAACCCCTGAAAAAAGTAAGCAATCCTCCCGTCACATTGATCACGGGGTATCGGGGACTTGCTGAGTCTTTAATAGAACGCTTTTCCCAAGCGAAGCATCGGCTTTCGGTGCTAGTCAGACGTGCAGAGGCGATCTCATCCCTCCAAAAGCGCTTTCCCGAAGTTCAATTGGTAACGGGAGATATCTCTATCGAAGCCGATATCTCAAGATGGATCTCAAAAGCCCTTCAAACCTACGGAAACATCGACTGTCTCATTAACAACGCTGCCGTTCAAGGAGAGGCGGGCCTGCTACACCAAGTGGATTATGAAAATTTTTCTCAGACGATAAAGACGAACTTCATGGGACCGGTATTTGCCATTCAGCAGGTCATTCCGCTGTTTCTTAAAAATAAAGAGGGAGGCGTTATCATCAACCTATCCGGAGGAGGCGCAACTCTCCCCCGCCCCCGCTTTTCCTCCTATGCGACATCGAAAGCCGCCTTAGTGCGCCTCACCGAAACTTTGGCCCAAGAATATCCAGAGCTTCGCTTTTATGCTATCTCACCCGGTGGACTTAGAACCTCAATGACCGAAGCCGTCGTAAAAATGGGAGCGGATCGAGTGGGGCAGGAATATGAGCAGGCCAAGCGCAGATGGGAAGAAGGCGGAGAGGATCCTCACCGAGCGGCCGAACTAGCGGCTTGGTTGTTTGAAGAAAAACCCGCCGCGCTAAACGGCAAACTCATTAGCTCCATCTATGACAACTATCGCGAGTACGATCCGAAAGCCTCTCCTGCCGAATGGTGGACGCTTCGCCGAGTCGACGCCGTGCTCCAAAAGAAACTCCAGCATTAGAAATGATGGATGAATTAAATCACAAACAGAAAGCTCTCTTTGTTGACCGAGATGGAATCTTTCACGAACTGGTCCCCTGGGGACCCCACGGCGAGCTATGCGCCCCGCGTCACGCTAAAGAAGTGAGGCGCTATGACGCGATACGAGATCTCAGCTCCATCAAGTCGCTAGGGTTCGCCCTAGTTATGGTTACCAATCAGCCCGATGTAGAACGGGGCATCACCGAAAAGAGTTTCGTTTTGGAACTCAACGAACAGTATCAGCAGGAATTTAACCTCGATGCCGCCTACGTTTCCTGGGCTTCCTTAGACAGCGATCCCATGAAAAAACCCAACCCTGGAATGTTCTTAAAAGCTGCTTCCGACTTAAACTTAGATCTTCGCCGAAGTTTTCATCTTGGTGATACCGAACGCGATGTGGAAGCGGCGCGGCGGGCGGGATGTCAATCTATTCTCTGGGATAGGCCTTATAACCGGAATCTATCGGCAAATTTTAGAATTCACAGCGTTTCTGAGTTGCATGCCATCCTCTCCACCGCGGATAATACTAGATAAACACCGACCTGACGCTTGCGCGGCGTGTCTCGAACTGCTTTTTCGATAAAAGAATTTCTCTATTTGTGAAGGAATTGTGTCGATAAGGTGAGTGAGAACTCACTTTTCGTATATTCCACCGACTCCCAAAGGAAGCCTTTCATGAAAGCAAAAAAGACACTTCACCTCAGTGAGCTAGCGAAGACCATCCAAGCCGAAAAAGCCAAAGGGAAAAGAATCGTTTTGTGCCACGGCGTTTTCGACCTACTCCATCCAGGCCACATCCGACATTTTTCGGAAGCACGGCACCAAGGAGATATTCTGGTCGTCACGGTCACTAAAGATCAGTACGTAAACAAAGGGCCTGGACGCCCTGCTTTTACCGATCAATTAAGAGCAGAATCCATCGCGGCCCTCGCCGACGTCGATTACGTCGCCATCAACGAAACGCCCACTGCAGTGGAAGCCATTCGCTCCATTCGCCCAGATGTTTACGTAAAGGGAGCTGACTACGAAAACCGCTCCGGTGATATCACTCAAGGAATCATTGCCGAAGAAAATGCGGTACACGAAGTAGGCGGGAAAATACATTTCACCCACGATATCACTTTCAGCTCGACCAACATTTTAAATAGCCACTTCGGAGTTTACCCGGAGAGGGCGCGGCAATTTCTGGCCAATTTTCGTCAGAAAGTCTCTGGCGAAGATATTATCGAGCAATTAAAGAACCTAAGCGACTTAAAGGTTCTTTTAATCGGCGACACCATCGTGGACGAGTATCATTACTGTCAACCTCTGGGGAAATCACCCAAAGAGACCATCGTCTCCACCAGGTATCTTAGTGAAGAGGCCTTTCCCGGCGGAATTCTTGCTTGTGCAAATCACATCGCCGCTTTTTCGGACCATGTCGACTTGCTTACTTGTTTGGGTTCGAAAGATTCGAAACAAGAGCTCATCGAATCTCAGCTCAATACCAAAGTGAAGGCCAAGTTTTTCTATCGTGAAGACGCGTGCACGGTCGTGAAGCGCCGTTATGTCGAACCAGCTTTCTTGACCAAAATGTTCCAAATCAGTTTCTTAACCGATACGGATCTCCCGCAATCACTTAGCAACGACATCGTCCGGCACCTCAGAGAGACCCTTCCCACTTATGATCTCGTTGTCGTCGCCGATTACGGCCATGGTTTTCTAACGAAAGAGATTAGGGACGTTATCTGCGAAAAGTCTAAATTTTTAGCCCTCAATGTCCAGACCAATTCCGCTAATCTCGGCTACAACACGGTGACCAAATATCCCAAAGCGAGCTACATTTGCATCGATGAACCTGAGCTAAGACTTGCGATGCAACAGAAATATACTCCGATTCACGACTTGATCTCGGAATTTTCCGATAGGTATCCCGGAGCGACTATCACGATTACTCGCGGACACAACGGATCTATTACCTTACGGCCTTCCGCTCAAAGAGATGGCAAGCAACGCTTCGAGTGCTTCGAAGCCCCTTCTGTGTCCAATAAGATCGTAGATCGCGTTGGTGCCGGGGACGCCTATCTCGCGGTGTCCTCGATGCTGGCCGCACGTAAATCCAAATCAGAATTGATTGGCTTTGTAGGTAATGCGGCGGGAGCGATGGCGGTAGAAGTCGTCTGTAACCGAACCAGCATGCAAGCAGTACCACTCTTTAAGTACATCAAGGCACTTCTAGCCTAAGGAGATCCCCATGGGAGAAAATTTCGACTTTCGTACCTTAAAAGATCTTCCCGGTGTCGTGTCTCGCTGTGAAGTGACGACTCGAGAAAAGGAGACTTTGACCCTCACTGATGGTCTGGCTAAAGCCGTGGAGTTGGTTCTCAATACCGATGACAATAATCATAAAGTGATGATCATCGGAAACGGGGGGAGTGCCGCCATTGCCAGCCATCAAGCCGTGGACCTTTGGAAAAACGGAGGTGTCAGGGCAACCGCTTTCAATGACGCTTCTTTACTCACGTGTGTCGGCAACGATTTTGGTTACGAGGAACTCTTTGCCCAACCCATTAGCCAATTCGCCGATCGCGGAGATCTTCTAATCGCTATCAGCAGCTCAGGAAAATCGCCCAACATTACCAAAGGGGTCGAAGCCGCCAGGAAAAGAGGATGCACCGTCATTGGCTTCTCGGGCTTTCAACCTGGTAATCCCCTCTCAAGACTCGGCGATCTCAATTTTTACATTAAATCTGACTCCTACGGAATCGTGGAGGTCGGGCATCTATGGCTACTCCATTCGGTAATCGATGAAGTCGTCCTTTCCCGACAACACAAAAAGCAAAACACATGGCAAATCTTAAAAGCGACACCCTAAAGCGACTTTATACCGGCATGCTGCGGATACGGCGAATTGAAGAGGCCGTGGCGGATGCTTATCCCAGCAAAGAGATGAAATGTCCTGTCCATCTCTCCATAGGACAAGAAGCGGTTCCGGTAGGAATCTGCCAGCAGCTCTCTATTGAAGATCGCATCTATAGCACCCATCGCTGTCATGCCCACTATTTAGCCAAGAACGGAAGCCTTCCCAAAATGATTGCAGAACTCTTTGGGAAGGTAACGGGCTGCTGCCGCGGCAAAGGCGGCTCCATGCATCTGGTGGATCATAGTCAGGGAATGATGGGCTCCTCCGCTTTAGTCGGGGGAACGATCCCTCTGGCCGTCGGAAGTGCTCTGGCATTCTCAATGGACAAAAAGCCTTTGGTATCTGTCGCTTTTTTCGGGGACGGAGGGAGTGAAGAGGGTATTTTTTACGAAAGCATGAACATCGCGGCTCTTAAGAAGCTTCCCGTGATTTTTGCCGTCGAAAATAATCTTTATGCAACTTACTCCCATCAAAATTCCCGGCAAGCGACTCCTGATATTTACAAGCGAGGCGACTCCTTTGGCATTGCTTCAGCACGTGTCGATGGCAACGATGTGGAGGCCGTTTATCGAGTAGCTTCAGAAGCGATTGCACGTGCTCGCTCCGGAAATGGACCCACGGTTTTGGAGTTCCAGACGTATCGCTGGCGCGATCATGTTGGCCCTAACATGGATATCGAAGTGGGATACCGCACCCAGCAAGAGGTGGATTCCTGGATGAAAAATTGCCCCATTCAAAAAACCGAACAGAAACTGTTGGCTCAGGGACTTCTTACTCCTCGCGAACGAGATGATATTGAAAAGCAAATTAGCAACGAAATAGCCGATGCTTTTGCTTTCGCCAGAGAGAGCAAGTTTCCCAACGCCAACGAAATTTTCACGGACATTTATGCGTAACATAAAATATAGCGAAGCCCTAGGTGAAGCGACCCTTCTAGCGATGGAAGAAAACCCCAAAGTATTTCTTATGGGTGAGGGAATAGACGATCCCAAAGGGGTTTTTGGAAGTACGCTTACTGCTTTTCGAAAATTCGGCGCGTCTAGAGTGATGGATACTCCCCTTTCTGAGAATGCGATGACCGGTGTGGGGATCGGAGCCGCTATCGAAGGACATCCCTGCGTCATGATTCACATGCGCAATGAATTTCTGTTACTCGCGATGGACCAGATCGTAAACCATGCCGCCAAGTGGAGCTACATGTTCGGGGCCACAATGCCGGTTCCCATAGTCATTCGCTGTATTGTCGGAAGAGGCTGGGGACAAGCGGCCCAACACTCTCAAAGTCTGCACGCGCTCTTTGCCCACATTCCGGGATTAAAAGTAATTTTGCCGGCGACCCCTTCCGATGCCAAAGGGATGCTCTATGCCGCCATTCGAGATCCTAATCCGGTCATCTGTATCGAACACCGTTGGCTCTATGACAAAACCGGTGACGTTGCCGAAGGAAAATATGAAACGCCTTTGGATCGCGCCAATGTTTTGGTGCCCGGCAAAGACGTCACTTGTGTTGCTTTGTCATTGCAAGTCCACGACGCTCTTGCCGCCCGAGAAATTCTGCACAAAGAAGGTATTGAGATGGAGGTCATCGATTTAAGATCGGTAAGACCGTTGGATATGGCTACGATTGTAAACTCGGTGAAAAAAACAGGCCGGCTTATCATCATGGACACCGCCATCAAGGCTTTCGGCGTTTCCGCGGAGATCTCAGCTTCAGTCACCGAGCAGGCTTTTGGATCTTTATTGCAAGCCCCTATTCGAATCGCCCTCCCCGATGCACCCACTCCTTGTAGCCCTGCCCTAGAAGAGGTCTACTATCCCAAAGTTAGTGATGTCGTCGAAGCGGCCCGCAAGTTGGTTACCGGCTCTCGAGGAGAGGCCGTGGAGAATACTCCTAGATTGGTTGCTTTTCAGGGACCGTTCTAATAGGGATGAGAGGGATGATGTGGTTCCTACTTCTTTTCTCTGGCTTAAGCTTTGCAGGAAGTAGCCACAATGAAGCCCCCCCGAACCCAAGTTCCCCAGATGCCCCCGAATTCATCGAACTCCCTTTTAATCTTTCAGCAGCGGATACGTTTTGTGTTTCCAAAGACGAAATCTACCAACACCATATAGAGGTGTTCGAAGTCGGCCACATATCAGAAAATCGCCTCGTGAAGTATTATCCGAGTTCTGGTCTCTTCGAGACCGTAGACGGCGAAGCCACTCAAAAAGGAACCCACCTTTACTACAGCCCCAGAGGCGACAAGAAGATAAAGAACTCGGTAGAAGATTCAAACGCCAGATTTGAGGTTCTCGATTTAAGAAACAAGTTACTGCATGCAGGCAAAGGGTCGGCCGACTTTATTGATGAGGGTAACTTCGTGCAGGTATGCGACGGAACCAAATGTTTTCTTCTCGATGGTCAGACCCTAGAAGAATTGGAAATTCCAGGCAATGAGATTAAAGAGATCAATTGGGTCCGACAGAAGCGTTTTATTTTAGCGAAAAGGCCGGATTCTTCACGCTTTGTACAAGATCTAAAGACAAAAAACATTCTTTGGGATCAGAACAACTTTGACAGTGTTGAATTTCGCCCCGAAGTTTCTCGTGATGGAAAAGTGCTTTTTACCTCCGAAAAAAAGAAGGAGTCTGATGACATCGTGGCTAGGTCCCTGGAGGATGTTCCCAAAGAGTTATGGAGACTTCCTTTTGACGAGCTAGGGTACTTATTGGGGACATCATCCAATAGCGACTTTCTATTTTTCCTATCGCTCGATCGCGCCCACATCAACTATGTCGAAACGCTCACAGGAGCCCGCTACCAAAGGCCGATACCCCAGGGCGAAGGCGGAATAAAAGATGTGCGGGTATGTTTGGATGGAAGTCTTTTTGTGGAATACCCGAATAAATCTGCGATCTGGGACGCCACTCGCCCCTTTTACGAATCCCAAGTCGGTAATCCCAGTAATTTATGGGAACAGCTGGGAAGTCTTGACCTCCCCTCGGCTAGACGCGCCTACCTTCGACTGAAACAGGACTCTCATCTGATCGACCTGCGGAGTAAGCTAAAAAACTCTACCGCGCATGCAGACATCAAAATCCCCGATGAAGCCATAAAAAAACTTGCCTCCAATGTGAATGATCTAGGAGCAAACACATTCACCGTGAGAAAAGCTGCCCTAAGGAAACTTAACGAAATCTTTGTCGTCCCGTCAGAAAATCTAACTCCAGAGAAACTGGAAACGTTAAGAGCAATCCTATCGATCGTAAAAGAGGCATCGGCCAAACTGGAGCGTGACAAACAGCGCGAACAGTCCCTACAGGATCTAGAGTCCGGAGTGATCGAACTTCTAGCCAATTACGACGAATCCAATCGTTTAAGAAGACTACGGGCGGAATCGCTGCTGCATCCTTAGTAAAGGGAGCTCCGTGGCGCTGGATCTTCCCCTCGTGCGTAGGTTCCGAATACTTTTCCAAAACCTTTCCTATCGGCCCTTGCTGCCTTTTGTCCGCGTACGTTACGAAAATAGGATGGACATTTTTTTCGGACTATAGCTTCGTAGCGCTTTCGTTTTTTTCTTTTTTCCAAATTTTACAGCGGCCAGTAGCTCCACTTGGCTCGCGCGTAGCGGACCAATTTTAGGGGCGGGAACTCTTTTCCCATTCCCAAAAACGCCACTGGAATAAGAGCCAATCGAGTACTGACATACCACCAGCGCCAGTCCTTCAATGAAGAAGGGAAATAGATAATTTCGATCGATTCTCTTCTAAGCAGGCCGTGCACTTGTAGCAATTGAAGGGGATTGGAAATGCAGATGATTCTTTTGATCCCTTTGGCGTGGGCGGTCCGAACGACATTAAACATCTCTTGCACAGTATCCATGGAAACCGCACTTCCCAGCGAAGAGGAACAGAAGATTTCACTCGCGGGAACGCCTAACTTCACCAATTTCTTGCGCGTTAAGGATTCAACAGATTCGGGATACCTGGCCGAGGAGCTTCCAAAAAGCCATATCGGCAACTTAAGACGCTTGTGAATACTTGCCGCTGTCTTCGCCCGCTCATCCGTCTCTGGATGCTCTGGATAGTGACACAACATCCAAATGACGGTCTCACTGCAGTTGGGGTTGATTTTGGCCGCTAATTTTTCGAGATTTTTTGCTATCAAGGTAGAGAAAAGTTTAGATCAACTTTGCTGTAATGGCATGCGAATTCCCGAAAAGACTTTCCCGGGAAAGATGTCATTTTGTTGCCGTGAATCAAAAGTGGAATCAATTCGAGGAGGAAATGCCAAACCGGGTTCTTTCGAACTTAGAGACAGGTTGGGATTATAGAAAGGATCGGAATGAATGGTTTCTCCCCATTTCATCTTTAGCCGCTCTAGATTTGCCGGTAACGCTACTGGATTTTGAATCTGATTTTGGATCAATTCGGCGTACGGAGTATATAAATTAGAATACCCTCGAGTCCTAACGCTTAGGCAGAGATCGACATCTCCACAAATGGTATCGCTCAACGTTTCATCAAATCCGTTAATCTCCTCAAACACCTTCTTTCGGATGGCAAGGCACTCGCCCGAAACCACAGAGGTCCCGTGAATGAGATGTACCTTAGAAAGGTAACTCACCTGTTCCTTCGGCATCAAGCGGTCCGTACAACCGGCAATGCCGTCTATCCCAAGCGTCAATCCAGCTTGGTAGATCCTTCCTTCTGACGCCAACAAGCGGGCCCCCACACTTCCCGCATCCGGGCGTGCCGCAAAAGAGACCAGCTCCTTCAACCACTCTCCGTTCACGGGCGTTACGGAAGGGGAGAGGAATACTAAAATCTCGCCTCTCGAATTTCTGGCGGCGAAATTTCGCATCGCCAGCTCTTCGAAGGGCCCTCGGAAAAGAAGAATTGCAAACCGATCCGAAAGCTGCCCACTCGGCTTCGAACTCACAACAATCCATTCTGTAGTGGTATAGTCGGTAAGAACCCGGATTCGCTCTACCTGCTGTCGCACCGATTCGGTCACTTCAGGCACGCAAAGAATAATCGAAACGATCGGGACTCTATCGGAGATGGGGAAACTAACGCGATGGTAGCCTCCATGACCCGCGGGCAAAACACTTGCCTCGAGGTTGCGCCGCTGGAGGTGTTCGGAAATGGCTGCGGCCGCCGCTGTGGTCGCGTAGTCTTTTTCGCTGGGCAAGAGTGCCGTCGAACCCGGAACCTCTCGCCAATGATAAAGGATTCGAGGAATATGTCGGATTCTCTGTGGCGGAGTGACCTCGCTAATTCGAAGAGCCAGATCATAATCCTGACTTCCTTCAAAACCCACCCGAAACCCATTTACGTTTCTAATCACTTGGGTGCGGTAGCAAGCAAGGTGGGTGACTAAATTTAGCGAACAAAATAGAATCGGATCCCAGTCGGGTTTAAAATGGGGATGGTGTCTTCGGCCCAACAGATCTATCTTGTCTTCATCCGTGTAAATGAGATCCACATCGGGATGTAAATTTATTTCGTTAACGATCCAAAATAGCGCGTCCTGAGAAAGTTCGTCATCATGATCGAGCAATGCCGTAAACTCTCCGCTCGCCAATCGAAGCGCCGAATTGGAAGCCGCGGAGATATGCCCATTTGATTGTCGGTAAGACACTTTGATCCGAGGATCGCTTTCGGAAAACTCTTCTAATACTTTTCGCACTTGAGGTTCGCTAGAACAATCATCGGCGATACAGAGCTCCCAATACGGATAGATCTGCATCTTCACCGATTGGATGGCGGATCGCAGCCACCGCTCGTCGGTATTAAACACTGGCATTAATATCGAGATCCGGGGCTGAAAACGAAAACTTCCAATCTGCTCCCGCATCGCCACCCGCTCTGAGGCACTAAGTTCCGAGTACTTTTTTATCCAGCGAGGATAGTCGTCTCTGATGGGATCCGGCTGCCTCAAAAGCCGCGCCTTCACGCGGTCAAAGAGGGCTAACCACCCTGAATTCTTAACGGTCTGTTGAACTCGAATCCATGTCGACTTTACGCCCATAAAGGGTTCATACCATAGCTTTCGAAAGGGCCGGCTTACCATTTATATGGCCGGTGAAAGGGTTAGGAATGGGGCGTGCTAAAGTCCCGAATTGTGATAGTAATTTGACCATGAGGTACGCAATCATCGGCTGCGGATTGATAGGATTTAAAAGGGCCCAGGCCCTAAGACAGCTGTCACAACCGCTAGTTTGCGTCTTTGATATCGACCCCCTTCGCGCAACAAAGTTAGCAGGGGAGTTCTCTTGCGAAGTCGCCGCTTCCCTAGAAGCGCTGTTGCAATCTCCTCAGGTCGACGCCATCGTCATCGCCACGACCAATGACGTCGCCTCTCTCCTTGCTGTCCAAGCCTTGAAAGACGGAAAGCATGTTTTGGTGGAAAAACCGGCGGGGCGTAATCCCTCTGAGCTGGAGGCTTTGGTAGAGATCGCTAATCACGCTCAAAAGATTTGCCGCATTGGGTTTAATCATCGTTTTCACCCCGGGCTTCAAAAAGCGAAAGCATTATTAGGCGAAGGGTCCATAGGGGAACTCATGTATTTTCGCGCGCGCTACGGCCACGGCGGAAGAAAGGGATACGATAAAGAATGGCGAGCCGATCCTAAACTCGGTGGCGGAGGAGAATTGCTCGATCAAGGAGTCCATCTGATCGATCTCTGCCGCTGGCTGGGAGGAGAATTTACTCTTGGCTTCGGAAGTGCGGCCACTTTTTATTGGGACATGCCTGTGGAGGACAACGGTTTTCTGTTCTTGAAATCACCCACGAGCGAGTTATCGGCATGGTTGCACGCCAGCTGTACCGAATGGAAAAATACTTTCGACTTTGAGATCTTTGGAACACAAGGAAAACTACAAATCACGGGACTCGGCGGAAGCTATGGTAAGGAAACTCTTTTTCTTTACAAAAAGCAGCCGGTATCCGGTCCCCCCGATCTAGAACGCTTCGAATTTAGCGAAGAGGACTTTTCTTGGAAACATGAGATAGAGGCCTTTGAGAAAGAGATCGAAGGCAACCTGACCGATATGGGAAAACCTCGCGACGCGTTACGAGCCGTCCAAATCGTCTACGATTGTTACCGCATGAGCGATCGCGACTAGTCGTTTACCATTTTGTGGGACGAGCTTTTAGTAGAGGGTGACTTACCAAAAGATGCCAGACCACCGCACAGAACCCTTCAGTATGAGGAGTTACTCTATCGGGATTGATGGTGGGGATGACCACACAAGCGCAGGCCACCTGTTTCGTATAACCGCCATCGCGTCCGACAATGCCGAATACTTTGGCGTCCACCCCGCGGGCTTCATCCAATGCCCGGACGAGATTCATCGAGACATTCTTTTCGCGATTGCCGCCGCCCACGGAAAAAACCAATACCGCGTCTTTAGATTGGATGCGACACCCCTTCAACCACTCCGAAAAACTAGTTTCCCAGCCGTCGTCATTGATGCGAGCGGTAAGTTCTGAAACGTTATCAGTAGGAGCATAAGCTTCAAACTGGCAGATCTTTCTAAAATCGTTTACGGCGTGGCTCGCATGTCCTGCCGAGCCGCCAACCCCCAAAATAAAAAGTCTTCCGCCAGCATTTCGCACTTCCGCTAGTCCCGTGGCCAAGGCTTCTATCGATGCGACGTCCAGAGACTTGATGAGTGCTGTACTCTCTTGAAGGTATTCCTGCGAGAACGACATGAGCAATTCCTTAAAGCTTATACCCGGCCGAATCAGAATCTTTCTTAAACGTCCGCACGGTATCCAAACTCACTTGGTTCAGGGGAGTTCCGACCATGGAATGATACTTTTTGATGATATCGGCTGGCACCGTAATGATATGACAGCCCACTTGATCCGCTTGAACAATGTTAATGACCTCTCGCGTGCTTGCCCACAAGAGCTCGACATCCTTGCCCGCCGTTTTACACATCTCCAGAGAAGCCGCCATGTAAGGAATGGGATCGCGCCCCGTATCAGCGATTCGCCCCGCAAACACACTAACGATGGAAGGCGCTCCGCCTTTCACCGCCAAACACGTTCCCCAGACCTGTTCTAGGGTGAGAAGGGCCGTCACATTCAACTTAATATTTTGGTGCGAAAGCTCTTCGATCAGAGGAAGGGTCGTCTGCCCTTCGCTATTGGTGATGGGAATCTTTACGTAGACGTTACTTGCCCACTTGGCGATCTCATGGGCTTGGCGCCGCATTTCGGCGATATCGTCCGCAAAGACCTCAAAGGAGATGGGCTTATCGGTAATCTTGGAGAGGACCTCTTTCGCAAAACCTCGATAATCGGATACTCCCGATTTTTTCATTAGCGAAGGGTTCGTGGTCAACCCCTTGATGATAGGGTTTTTCGCCCCTTCCAGCATTGAAGAAAGGTCAGCCCCATCCGAGTAAATTTTTACCTTTAATTGCGATCCAGCCATGCGCCTCGCTCCTTTTACGGGGCACTTTAGCCGAAATCGGTACGTGTGCCTAGTTTTTCTGGGGGTATGGATTAAGGCCGCGCAAAGATGCCGGAAGGGAACAAAATCGAGGTCTTTTGCTGGTTAGATTTAGCATTTGTCATTTAGCTTCCGCAGATTCACTTACTGCTAGTAACAGCGTAGGTCGGATGCAAAAAACTAAAAGACAAATGCTAAAAGCTAAGTACTCCAACAAGAAGGGTGACGTCAGGCGGCTTTAAGACTGGTACGGGAGGTCGTAGGAAGCGCAATCCAACACTGGTTCGCGCGCGCAAGCTGATCCGCATATTCCAGAAGCCTCACGACGCGGAGCCCCTCATGGCCGTTAGTCCGCGGTGTCTTTTGATGTTGAATGCACTCGACCAGGTGATCGATCTCAAGCTTAAGTGCTTCCGTGGTAGGAAGGGCGGGGGAATAGACGTCGCCCTGACGGTATTGAATGAACTGAGTGTAACCTGCCTCTTTGTCCGTGAAGTTAACCGTGTCGACCCCTTTGTCGAACACTTTCACCTTTTGTAACACGTCGTTGTCGTCATAAATGACCATTCGCTTGGACCCGGTGAGTAGCGTCTGGCGAATCTTTGAGGGCGATAGCCAACTGGCTTGAACGGAAGCAATGAAATCGGAATGGTAATTCAATTGGAGATACGCAATATCGGGCTGCGGAAGGCGTGCCGCGTGCTTCGATGACACACTAATCTCCACGGGGTCTTCTTTGACCAGCTCGTTTAAAATCGACAGATCGTGGGACATCAGATCATAGATGACGCTAACGTCCGGTTGGTAGAGGCCCAAATTCATGCGGGTGGATTGAAAATACAAGAGTTCCCCCATCTCTTTACGGCCGATCATCTCGGCCATGTGACGAACTGCCGGGTGGTAAACGAAAGTGTGATCGACCATCAATATCCGACCGCATCTTTGCGCGCAGTCAATCATCTCTTGGCACTCAACCACCGAGAGCGCCATTGGTTTGGTCACCAGAACATGCTTACCAGCCGTAAGGCTACTTATCGCGAGCCTCGCATGGCTCTGTACGGGAGTAGCGATGACGACCAGATCCACCGCGTTGTCTTTAATGATCTCGCCGGCATCTTCGGTCCCCTGAACGCCGGGATAGCGACGCGTCATTTTCGCCAGCGCCCTGGGATTTTTGTCACAGACCCATTTCACTTGGACTTCGAGATTCTCCACAAGATTGCGAAGAAGATTTGGTCCCCAATATCCAACCCCGATGATACCTGCCCGGATCATGGCTGCTCCTAGAAAAGAATGGCTTATCTGAATGATGGTGTGACGAAACCAGAAGTGAATCGAAAGGCTACAACACTATGATACCGCGACAACGCCTAGGTTCCAATCGCACTCTTTTAGTGTGGTGTCGGAGTTGGCGCTGTGCCGTGATTGGGGGCGACCACACCCGGAGTCCCCGGCGGAGCCGGATTTTGCACCTGATTCACGAGCAATAACGCTTCGCGATATCTATGAAAGAGCCCTTTGTCTTCTCCCTGATTGCTAAGGGTAGCGAAGCGATCGCGAAATTTCTTGAGGGTAAAGACATCCGCCGTTGAATTCGCAATCGCGCGCTTAGCCTGATCTAACGTAGTGGCCGTTAGATCGAGCAAAGTTTGCTTTAGTTCCGGGACCGCCAGCATTTTCATCATCTGCGCATTCAACATCTTAAAAACCGTATGTTGATAAGCCACTAAGATCTTTCTTGGGCCCCTTATCGCCGTTAGCGGCATCGGCCGCCGCAGTCTCTAACTTGTGCAGATGGTCGACGACTCCCTGATTCACGACCTTCTTCAAATTGTTACAGTCGATATCCGAAAACTCGACCTCGGTATAGGCAGCGTTGAGCTGGTCCCAGGTCATGTCGACCATGGGAGAAGACAACGGGGCTTTGGGAATCTTACGAACATTGCCCATGGTAGTTGGCGGGTCCTCGGCAAACAGCGAACCTGCCAGTAAAAGCGCGGACACCACACAGACGATTAGTTGTGATCGCATTGTCTAATTATAAGGGAGAAAAGAAGCGGACGCTAATTTACGCTTCGTTCGTAGCCGAATTCGCGCTTGCGGCCTAGGCCCGCAGCCCAAACTCGGTAGCCCGCCGGTGACTGCGCCAATTCCAAGGCATGTCTTTCTAGAACGGCAACGGCCGCACAATTAATGATGTCGAGATTACCCGCGTAAGTCGGAAGATAATCGCCCCTTCCTCGCACACAGACTCGAACGACCAATAGACCGTCTACGAAGCTTGGCGCTTCGATCAGCTCATAGCCAGGAACGTAAGTTTTTACCTTTTCGACCATTTCGCCGACGGCCAGCTTCAAACGTTGCAGATCGGGTAAATTCGCTTGGGAATTAAACTTGGCAGTGACTGTCGTCTGCATGTTGACGCAAGAGGCCAGCGAGCTCAATTCCAAAGAAGCCTTCGCTCTAAGGACGCCCGCAAGTTCCACCAGGCCCTTTTCTGTCGTCTGCAAATCCTCTTCTAAATTAGTTCGTGTCGCGGGACCCGCACTTTTCGAGTTTATGCTGGTAGCCGCTTCGACATACTCCACTCGGTCGGCTTCGACCGCTCTTGAAATCGCACATGCCAAGGGGATAGCCGCTTGGCCGCCGCACGTTACTAAATTTACATTGGAGTGCTTGAGGCATTCATCGATATTGATGGCCGGAACGACCATCTGGCCGACCTGAGCGGGAGTTAGGTCAACGGTAATTTTTCCAACTCGTCGCAAAACGGTCTCGTGGAGGTGATGGCCGTCCGCGCACGTTGCGTCACAGACAATGTCGAATTGGTCGGGGTTGGCTTCCAGCCATTCTATGCCTTTGGTCGAAAGCGATACTCCCATCGACTTCGCACGAGCGAGCCCCAGAGAGGACTCGTTTCTTCCTACAAAGGCGGTGCACTCCAAGTAAGGGGAGCGCGTCACTTTAATCAGAAGATCAGTTCCAATATTCCCGCTGCCTAAAATGGCAACCTTCAAGCGAATAGGCGACTTGTTCAAGTCTTTGTCTCCGAAACCATCATTTTTAGACCTTTTAGCCACCGGGGTCAAATGGCAGTTTCACCCCCCACCCCTAGGCCCAATTTCAGTTGCAGATTCGACTATTTCTCGGTTTTTGCTGAGCCGCTATGCCAGTCGTGGACGCCGACTGGGAATTGCGAGTAGACTAAGAATCCGATGAAGATACCGATTTTAGATCTCTCTACCGAAATTAAAGCCCACTGGAACGAGCTCAACGAAGCTATCCAAAAGGTGCTTCTTTCGGGCCGATTTATCCTTGGCGAGAATGTAACCGCCCTCGAAAAAGAGGCGGCCCAGTATTTGGGAACCAAGCATGCCATCGGAGTGGCCTCCGGAACGGACGCTTTGATTATGGGGCTGAGAGCTTTGGGGGTGGGGCCGGGTGACGAAGTGATCACCACTGCTTTTACTTTTTTTGCCACGGCCGAAGCCATTAGCTTAATCGGTGCGACCCCGGTCTTCGCCGATATTCATCCGACGACATTCAATATTGACGCGGCTTCGGTGGAACGCAAGATTACCGCAAACACCAAAGTGATCCTGCCGGTGCACCTGTTCGGACTTGCCGCTGAGATGCAGCCCTTACTCGAACTCGCCAAAAAGCACGGGCTTTTGATTCTGGAAGACGTGGCACAGGGCTTTGGTGGCGAATACCAAAACAAGAAGTTGGGTGCTTTAGGCAAGGGAGGAACTTTTTCCTTCTTCCCGACAAAAAACTTAGGGGCATACGGAGACGGCGGACTGTTTGTCACCGATGATGACGCCGTAGCTGAAAAGGTGCGCCTACTTCGCGTTCATGGCTCAAAGCAACGCTACCATCACGAAGCTTTGGGCTACGCTTCCCGGCTAGATGAACTGCAAGCAGCCATCCTTAGAATTAAGCTCCCTCATGTGGATGAAAACAACCGTTTGAGGCGTTTGGCCGCCAATCGTTACCGTGAAATGCTTTCCGGGATCGTAGGAGTCGTTACGCCGCCCCAGGCGACTGAAAAGGGGCATGTGTATCACCAATTTACTGTCCGAGTAACGGACGGACGGCGGGATGAATTGCACCGACGACTGGCCGAAAGTCAGATCGATTCGATGGTCTATTATCCAATTCCGGTTCATCGACTGAAAGTTTACGAACAAATGAATTTCCCGTCCCTTCCGGTGACTGAGAGTGCCGCTAACGAAGTGCTTTCGCTTCCGATGTGGCCTAACATCACTGCGGAAATACAATGGGAAGTGGTTGCGGCAATTCGGTCTATTCTTGGAGCTCCCTGAGAATAGGCGTCGTTTCAATGACCGGTTTCTAAGTATGATAACGGGAAGAAAACTCTCTTAGGAGGCCCTACGTGTGCGGAATTATCGGATATATCGGCACTGAAAACCCAAAAAATGTTTTGCTTGATGGCTTGAAGCGCCTTGAATATCGGGGCTACGATTCAGCGGGAATCGCGGTCATGGAACAGGGTCAGGTGGATCTTTTCCGAGCTGAGGGGAGAATCT
Organism: uncultured delta proteobacterium; assembly: GCA_963778115.1. GTDB lineage: Bacteria > Bdellovibrionota > FAC87 > UBA2466 > UBA2466 > JBBQIT01. The sequence goes on along the minus strand of CAVZSV010000004.1, from coordinate 2,495,712 downwards.
TCAATTTGGAAAAAAAGCTCGAGGGGCACCGCTTTATGGGGACCATGGGAATCGGTCACACTCGATGGGCAACGCATGGAGCCCCCACCGAGATCAACGCGCATCCCCACCGAGTCGGTTCGATTACTTTAGTCCATAACGGAATTATCGAAAATTATGCGGACCACAAAGAGGCCTTAGAGGTAATGGGGCGTGAAATAAAAAGCGAAACCGATTCGGAAATCGTTGCCCATCTTTTTGACCTAGAGGTCCAAGCCGGAAGAAGTTTGGAAAAGGCCATTTACAATATTCTTCCTCGACTAAGAGGCTCTTACGCCTTTGTCGTCATGAACGACAAAGAGCCAGGGGTAATGGCCGGTATCCGAAATGGAGCCCCTCTCTTGGTTGGGTTGGGAGACGATGCTTCGTATCTCGCCTCGGATGTTCAAGCTATTCTTAATCGCACCAATAAGATCATTTATTTGAACGATCAGCAGTTTGCGCTCTGCTACCAAAATCACGTCGAGATACGAACGATAAAAGGGGAAAGAGTCGTTCCCGAAATTAAGACTATCGATTGGACTCCCGACCAGATGGACAAGCTTGGTTACCGCCATTACATGCTCAAAGAGATTCATGAGCAGTCTCAGGCAATCGCGAACACGATTGAGGGAAATGTCGATCCCTGTCACAGTGTTATCGCTCTGGCCGAAATGACCCTTTCTCCTGATGAACTTCGTCAGGTCAACAGAATCGTGATTGTCGCTTGTGGCACTGCCCGACACGCGGGTCTCGTCGGGAAATACTACTTAGAGCGCTTCTCCGGAATCGCCGTCGATGTCGATTTTGCTTCCGAATTTCGTTATCGAGATCCCATCATGGATAAAGGGACATTAGTGGTCACGATCTCTCAATCGGGAGAGACCGCCGATACCCTTGCGGCCCTTCGTGAAGCCAAGCGAAAAGGAATTCGTACCCTCTCTATTTGTAACGTCCGTGAAAGTACGTTGGCCCGAGAATCCGATGTCGTGCTTTATACGGACGCCGGTCCTGAGATCGGAGTGGCATCGACCAAAGCGTTTACCACTCAACTCACTGTGCTTTATATGCTTTCCGTACAGTTAGGATTCGTTAACGGACACCTCAACGAAGCCCAAGCCCGCGAATTGGCGGATGACTTACGAAGGCTGCCGCTCTTGGTGGATAGAACTCTAGAGACCGAAAAAGCCATTGAAGCGATAGCGCTGGAGCATCATCCCGATGTTTTCTTCTTTTACATGGCTCGAGGGATCAACTACCCGATCGCCTTAGAAGGAGCTTTGAAGCTAAAGGAGATTAGTTACATTTTGGCCGAAGGTTATCCCGCCGGAGAATTGAAGCACGGACCTATTGCCCTTATAGACCGAAAGACTGTCATTATCTCTCTAGCGACGCTCGACACCCCCTATCACAACATGGGGATGGTGGCTTCGGATCCCAACTCTAATTCAGAAAGCGAATTGGCCAGTGATTCCGCTCAGCACCAAACGCTCTATGAAAAACAGATAAGTAACCTTCAAGAGGTGAAAGCACGAGGAGGAAGGATCATTTCGGTAGGCTCAGAGAAAGACACCAAGCTTAAGGACTATTCCTCGGAGTTCGTCTCGATTCCTTCGGCCACATGGGCTTTAAATCCCGTTCTGCTTAGTATCCCTATGCAGCTGTTGGCTTATTATATCGCCTCTTTCCGGGGGACTGACGTCGACAAGCCGAGAAACCTCGCCAAAAGCGTAACCGTGGAATAAAAAGTTCTCATGGACAGTGAATCCAAAAATAAGCCATTTTTTTCCAGCACCGACCGCCTCAAACGCACGAAGACTTTGACCGAAGCTCTTGCAAGCAGAATCTTGGTGCTCGACGGCGCCATGGGAACCGCCATTCAGGATAAGAATCTAACGGCCAGCGACTTTGGAGGAGCGCAGTACGAAGGCTGTAATGAGAACCTAAATCTGACTCGACCCGATATCCTTCGTTCGATTCATGAATCTCACCTGAAAGCCGGCTGCGACATTATCGAAACCAATACTTTTGGAGGAATGCCCATCGTCTTAGACGAGTACCAATTGGCATCCAAAGCATATGAAATCAATGTGGCTGCCTGTCGGATCGCTAGAGAAGTGGCGGAGGGTTACTCCACTGCTGACAAGCCTCGTTTCGTCGCAGGATCCATAGGACCTACCACGAAAGCCATCTCCGTGACGGGGGGAATCACTTTCGAAAAGCTCATCGACACCTTTTACGAAATAGCCAGAGGGCTATTCGATGGCGGAGCTGACTATTTATTGCTGGAAACTTGCCAAGACACCCGAAATGTAAAAGCAGGAATGTTCGGCATCCAAAGACTCTTCGAGGAGAGGAAAGAGAAAATTCCGGTCGCGGTTTCAGGAACGATAGAACCCATGGGAACGATGCTAGCCGGACAGACGGTGGAAGCCTTAGTTGCCTCCCTCGCCCACTTTGATCTTCTTTACTTGGGACTTAATTGCGCCACCGGTCCTGAATTCATGACGGACCATATCCGTACGCTTGCCGCCATTTCGCCTTTTCGAGTTTCATGTGTTCCTAATGCCGGCTTACCGGATGAGAACGGGTGTTACTTAGAGACCCCCGAAATGGTGTCGGCTGTTCTTTCTCGATTTATCGACCATGGATGGATCAATCTTATTGGCGGCTGCTGCGGAACCGTTTGCGCTCACACCGAGGCCTATTCCGATCTCGCAAAGGGTAAGAAACCAAGAGTGGCAATTCCCGTCCTCCGATCCTCTCTATCCGGAATCGAGTACTTGGAGATCACCGACGAAATGCGACCCGTAATCGTAGGGGAGCGTTCGAACGTTATCGGAAGCAAGAAATTTAAGACTCTCATTTGTGAAGAAAAGTTTGATGACGCCGCCGAAGTCGCCCGAGGGCAGGTGAAAAATGGGGCGCACATTATAGATATCTGTTTAGCCAATCCCGATCGGGATGAGTTTGAAGACATGCGCCGGTTTCTCGATATGGTCATCAAAAAGACCAAGGCTCCTCTGATGATCGACTCGACCGATGATCGAGTTATCGAAATGGCTCTCACCTACTGCCAGGGAAAATCCATTATCAATTCCATCAACCTGGAAGATGGAGAAGAGCGTTTTGAAAAAGTAGTTCCGCTCGCCAAGAAATTTGGAGCGGCTCTTGTGGTGGGGACGATCGATGAAGATCCCGCCCAAGGAATGGGTGTTACCCGAGGAAGAAAGCTTGCCATAGCCGAAAGGTCGTACGACCTTTTGACCAGCAAGTACGGAATTTCTCCTACCGATATTTATTGGGATCCTTTGGTGTTTCCTTGTGGTACCGGAGATGTCCAATACGTGGGCTCAGCAGTCGAAACGATCGAAGGAATTCGGCTCATTAAAGCAAAGTTTCCCCTCACCAAAACGATTCTTGGAATCTCTAACGTTAGCTTCGGATTACCTGGGGCCGGACGAGAGGTTCTTAACTCCGTTTTTCTTTACCACTGTGTACAGGCCGGTCTCGATCTCGCCATCGTGAATTCGGAAAAGCTAGAGCGCTATGCCAGCATTCCGGAAGAAGAGAAGACTATCGCCGATGATTTGCTATTTAACCGAAATCCAAACGCCGTGGCCAACTTCGCCGCTCATTTTAGACACCGCAAGCTGCAAATAAAAAAAGACAAAGCCTCTATCCCTCTTGACGAAAGACTAGCTAGTTACATTATCGAAGGATCCAAAGATGGATTGGTGGAAGATTTAGCAGAAGCGCTAAAAACCCGCCGTCCTCTTGAGATCATCAACGGCCCCCTTATGAAAGGGATGGACGAGGTAGGTCGTCTCTTTAATTTAAATAAGCTCATTGTGGCGGAGGTTTTGCAATCGGCGGAGGCTATGAAATCAGCCGTCGCTCACCTAGAGCCGTTCATGGAGAAAAACGAGAGCAGCATCCGCGGCAAAGTATTACTCGCCACAGTAAAGGGCGACGTCCATGACATCGGGAAAAATTTAGTTGAGATAATTTTGTCGAACAACGGTTTCCATGTCGTCAACTTAGGGATCAAAGTTCCCCCGGAAGAGCTAATTCGGGCTATCGCCGAACATAAACCCAACATCGTAGGACTGTCGGGGCTTTTAGTGAAAAGCGCTCAACAGATGGTGGCCACTGCAGACGATTTTGCCAAAGCAGGAATCACGACTCCGATCCTCGTCGGAGGAGCCGCCCTTTCCTCAAATTTCGTCGATCGCCAAATCGCCCGAGTCTATAACACCGGAACGGTAGCCTACGCACAAGATGCCATGGCGGGTCTCGATCTGGCCAAGAGTATCGTTGATCCGGATCAGTTCGAAGCTCTCAAGAAGCAGCTGGCTGACAAGCGAGCGAAATTGGAAGTGGCCCCTGCTGCTGTGCAGCCGATTCGATCGGAAGCCCCCGATGTGCGTTCGCCCCATGTTCCTCGTGTGGAAAATATCCCGAAGCCGCAAGATTACGACAGACATATCTGGCTAGAATCGCCCAAGATCGAGCAGATCTGGCCCTTCATCAACCCCATGATGTTGTACGGAAGACACCTGGGGATTCAGGGACATATTGTTCGTCTGCTCACTCAAGCGGCCAACGATCGAAGCGCTCTTTCCAAGGTTCGCGATACGGAGCCCAAGGCCTATGCTATCTGGGAAGCAGTGGAAGAACTTAAAGAGACTTATCGAAACACGCATTACATGAAGCCGTCGGCGGTATGGCAGTTTTTCCGGGCCCGATCCGAGGTCAATAAGATCCATTTGTATGAAGGGAATCCGAAATCAGGTGAGTCGCCCCTGGTTACTTTTGAATTTCCCCGTCAAGCGAAAGACCACAGGCTTTGTCTCGCTGATTACGTCGATTTCGACCTCGCGAAAAACGATAACGTTGCCTTTTTTCTGGTAAGTGTCGGCAAAGGCATCCGCGCCGTTTCCGAGGATTTCAAGAACCGTGGTGAATATTTAAAATCGCACGTCATCCAAGCCCTGGCTCTAGAGTCAGCTGAAGGCTACGCTGAATTTCTACACTCTCAAATCCGGCGTATCTGGGGCTTCCCTGATCAACCAGAGATGACGATGCTTGAACGGTTCCAAGCCAAGTACCACGGAAAAAGGTATTCTTTTGGATATCCCGCTTGTCCCAATCTGGCAGACCAACAGAAGCTATTCCAAATCCTTCGACCTTTAGATATAGGCGTAAAACTCACTGAAGGAGATATGATGGAGCCCGAAGCGAGTGTTTCGGCGTTGGTTTTCCATCACCCTAAGGCCGTTTACTTTTCGGTGGGACAGACCGGAGAATCAGGAGAACCCCCTCGATGAAAGAAGCCTTGTGGAAATTAGCTCCTGAAGCACCGTTGTTTACGGGAATCGGAAGTCTTCCCCATCACAACCTAGATGCGGCACTGGCCTATTCGTTCAGCATGAAACTTCCCTTTCTCCCTCAGATCCCACGCAAGAATCCGAGAGAGTACATGATTACACAAGCGCTTGAAGGATTGCCTGGCCTTATTTCAAGCGATAAAGGCGACGCTGTACTTGATATCGATCGTTGGAGAATGGACTCACAAGAATTGGGGGAAAAGCTGGATGCTGCTTTCTCGCATTCGGGACATGACTTTAAACCCTTTGAAAGTTTTGAACCTACCGCAGAATCTTACAGCGTGTGGCGTCCCTTTTTGTGGGAGCTAGGCGAAAGAAAACTGAAACTTGCCAAGATTCAAATCACAGGCCCTATGACCGCCCAATGGGCATTGCGCATCAAGGACGGAACTCCGGCGGATCGCATTCCCGAAGTTGGAATGCAGATCTTTCGACTGGTGCTTGCCAGATCGGTGGCGATGGTCAGAAAGCTTCATGCTCAGGGGGTAACCGCGCTCTTTTATCTGGATGAACCCGGCTTTTATTGTTTCTCCAAGTCAGAGCCACGCCATGTCCTGGGACTTCAGGAATTGAAACTTTTTATTCAGACCCTGAGAAGAGAGGATGCCCTTGTGGGAATCCACTGCTGCAGTAACACGGATTGGAATGCCGTGCTCTCTTTGAATCTAGACGTCCTTTCAATCGACAATCAACTTTCACTTCGCCCTTTATTGAAAACACCAGCCCCTCTGGAACAATTTTTGAAGGACGGCGGTAGACTTTCTTTGGGAGTCATTCCTACCGCTAAAGGGGGAGCGGAGCTTTCTTCCTTCGAGCCCCAAGCCGCGTTCGAACAATTGCTCGTTGATCTTACTGAGAACGGATTTACCGGAAAGAAACTTTCAAAGCTCCTTACCGAATCGATCTACACCCCTGCATGTGGATTGGCTTTACATGATATCGAGAATGCGGAGATTATTTTAAGTTACACAGCGGAGTTCGCGGCCTTAGCCGGCGCTTAAAGCAGGTACCTTTATCACATCGTTATTCCTCTGCTATTCCCGCTCCCATTGAAACGCAATTTGCAACCTGCTAAAGAAATGGGCGTGAAACGCATCTTCTTTTACCTTTTCCTGGTTTCCGGACTCCTCACCCGTTGTGGACTTAAACTTGCTAAGTCCCATCAAGCTCACTCTTCTTCCTTCCCCGTCTATTGCGATTCTCCAGATTACTCCGACACCAACGCTTGTCTCGGCTCCCGCCCTCTTTATTGCGACTCCCCCGCTTATTCCAATTCGCTAGCCTGTATCGGAGCAAGACCCATTTTTTGTGATTCGCCCGCTTACGCCAATGACTTGGCGTGTGTCGGGCCGGGAGTACTGAAAACTTTTGATATCAATCGAAGGAATTAGACGGGAAACAATTCCGCTTCCACACAGCCACACAAAGAATGGTAAATCACCATGTGAACCTCTTGAACCCCACTCGTGTCTTCCCCCGGAGCGAGAATAGAGATATCGGCAAGAGCTCTTGCGGGGCCACCGGTCCAACCGCCCAATAAAACTGAGGGGATACCGAGCTCGCGGCAGGTTTCAAACGCACGTAAAATGTTCGGAGATTTCCCTGAGGTGGTGATTCCCAGGAAAACATCTGCTTTTCGGCATTTGCCTGCGATTTGGCGGGCAAAAAGCTCTTCATAACCAAAGTCGTTACCGATCGCAGTTAGCGCCGACGTATCTGTGGTGAGTGCTTCAGCGGCGAGTGGTGCCCGAGGCCGTGCAAGTTTTGCGACGAACTCCGCGGCTAGATGTTGAGCGTCCGCGGCGGACCCTCCATTTCCCGCAATGTAGAGCCGTCCTCCGTTGCGGTAAGCATTTACGATAAGGGAGACCGCTTTTTCGAAATTCTCCATCTGCGTACCATCAGAAAGGAATTTTTCTTTGGCCGAGATCGATCTCTGCAAATTGCTAACTAGACGATTTTTGTAGTCGCTCATATTCTAATTAAACCGCTTGGACACCCGTTTCGTCAAAGCACATCGCGATTGCGATCTCCTCTTACGTCCTAGAGAACCATCTAAGAGCCTTCTTGAGAGGTGGTTTCATCGGTAATATCCAAGGGAACTTTCTTGCTACTTGATGGCTCATCGCTTGACGAGCAAGGCTTCCCAGGGGGAAATCTCCGCCGGGAACTCTATTTTCGCCCAGATCGCTACGAACCATTTTCTGCAGCAAGTCGGGATAGCGCCGCTCGACAGCAAACTCTTCCCAATATTCGTAGTCCAATCCGCGTGAAGCGCTCTCCCGGTGCACACCGGTAATGTGCCCCAATACGATATTGTGCAACTGACGTCGAAGGCATTCGAAACTAAATATGACGTCACCAAACCCGTTCGCACACTCGGCCTCGAGCAGTCCGCCGATGGCTTCGAACGTCTCTCGTTTCACCATACAAGCCGCGAACGTGCTGCCGAAGACTTCCCTATTCTGGCTCAAATAACGATCTGCTTGCTGGCAGTTCCCGACTCGAGCCATGCGCGATTCACCTCCATACGTCGCACGAAGTGACGAGTGCTGAAGACCTCCGTCGGGATATCGTAAAACCATCCCCACCGTTCCCACCCAAGGGAATTGCGCCCACGCTACCATCTCCTCAAGACTATTCTTCCCTTGAAGTTCGACATCATTATTAAGAAACAAAAAGTAGCGGCCGTGGGCGCATTCGCGAAATACCTGGTTGTGCATGCGAGCGAAATTAAACGGCTCATCATAATCGACGAGGTAGGTAGGTCTCTTACAGTCTTTGCTGGCCTTTTCGACGAGAGCTCTCTGCTCAGGTTTCGATTGGTTATTGACCAAAAAGATTTCTAAGGGAATATCCCCGGCCTGCTTTACGAGAGTAATTAGAGCATTTACGGTCCAGGGAGCCTTATCTCGAAAACAGATGACCGCGGAGACTAAGATGTCAGAAGCATCAAGCGCCATAGGAGCAATCTTTATATTTTCCTCTTGGACTCGCACTTTGGCCTTAAAATTCTTTCGCGCCAAGTGCTGCTCGACTGCCGCTTTAGTATCATCAACGATCGGCGGCTCGGGCTCCTGTCGATAATAGAGATAGAAGGGGATGGACTGAAACTTAACTCCTCGTTCGGTCAACTGAAGCAGATAGTCATGTTCGTGAGCGCTTTGCAGAGCAGACTGGAATTTTAGGCTCTTCCAAGCACTCCCCTTCTTTAAAAGCCAAAATCTTCCGATGTAGTTCAGATGAACTTCGGTAAACCAACTGTAATCGGGCTTTCCTAAGAAGCTCTCTATCCGGCGAAAATCCTCAGAAAGGATCGCTTCATTGGAATAGAAAAGATCCACGTCAGGAAATGAGCCCATATCGAGAACCATCTGGTAAAGAGCTGCGGGACTTAGTACATCGCCCGGATCCACTATCCCCCACCATGTTCCCGAACTATGAGTCAGCCCTTCATTCTTTAAAGTAGCGCTATCGGAGCCGCTTCCCACTACCCAGCGAAAACGAGGTTCCGAGCGGGATTTGACAATAAGCTCCAAAGATTTCGATTCCCCTTCGCAAGGCGCTACAAAAATGGCCTCCCAGTTCGGATAGGTTTGCTGTCTTAAACTTTCCAGCGTGAGAGAAAAACTTTCTAGCGCCGAGGAGCTCGACAAAGGGACAATAATCGATAAGAGCGGCTGTCCTTTGAGAAACGCGGCTCTACTACGTTGCTCACGACACTTGGTAAGAAATTCGGCAGGGGCTTCGGGTCTACCCAAAGTCGCCCAAGGAAAAGAACGTAACTGTTCGAACGAAAAGTTTATCATCTAATTACCAAAGGCCTCAGCATTGCCCCCGCAATAATCCAAATACTTTTGGATCATTCGCGCGGGATCTCCATCTGCAACGATCTTACCGTGATCCAACACGACCACCCGATTACAAAATTGTTGGATGTACTCTAAGTTGTGCGCCACAAGGATGAGAATTTTGGAGCTCGACACAAAATTTTGTAGGCGGACATTGGCCTTCCCGATAAAAGCGGCATCTCCTCCCGCATAGAGTTCGTCCAAAATAAGAATATCCGGAGGAATCTCGGTCGCTAGCGTAAAGGCCAACTTGAGATTCATTCCGGTAGAATAGTACTTAATCGGCATGTCGATGAACTCTTCAAGTTCAGAAAACTGCACTATAGAATCCATCCGCTCTTTGATCGTTTTCTTGGGAATTCCCAAAATGGAGCCGTTGAGGAAGGCGTTTTCACGGCCTGACAACTCAGGATTAAATCCCGCTCCAATTTCGATTAGAGGGGCAATTCTGCCTTTCACTCCTACTTTACCCTCCGTAGGACGGTAGATACGGCTGATCACTTTTAGCAATGTGCTCTTACCTGCCCCATTGCGTCCGATAATGCCGAGCCGATCACCTTCCCGTAACTGCAGATCGATGCCTCTAAGCCCCCAAAACTCTTTTCGATCCGCACCCAATTTCTTAGTCCATTGCGGCGGCCGGATCTTTCGCAAAACCGCTTCTTTCAGACCGGAGCTAGATCCGTAATAGTTGCGGAAACGCACCGAAACTTGTTCAAGAGAGATGAAACTTTCTCTGCAGCTATTCATGTCACATCCGAAAGACGACTTCGTCCTCAAGGGCAAAAAGAACGGATAACCCGCCCAAAAATACCACGACAGTAAGTGCTATAGCCGGCAACCACTCGCCAAGAGTGGGGACCTGACCGTAGTAGAGTACTTGATGGAAAAGATTGAGTTGGACCGTCATCGGATTCAGATTCATCCACTTGCGATAATTTTCAGGAAGTGCCGAAAGCGGATATATAATGGGAGTTACAAAATAGAGCAAATTCAGAAACACTCCCAAAAGATATTGAATATCTCTGAAAAAAACCGTCGCCACCGACACGATCAAAGCGCAGCCCAAAGCAAAAATGGCAAAGTTTAGCATCACTAACGGAAGCAACAAAATCGGAGCATGGAACTTAAATCCTAGGACCACAGCGATAACACTAAGGGCAACGAGTGAAAAAAGATAATCGATTCCGCACAAAAGCATACGGCTCAAGGGAAAGATAAGTTTGGGCAGGTAAACCTTCTTGATAAAATTTTCGTTCTCAAGTAGCGAGACCGAGGCGGTGCTTACGGTGTTGGAAAAAAAAGTCCACGCCAGAAGCCCTGAAAAAAGATAAAGGGTATAATCCTTCATATCCAACCGGACCACATGAGAAAAGACCGCGGTCAAAACAGCAAGCTGGAGCACCGGATTTAGCAACGACCAGATATAGCCGAGCGAAGTACGCTTGTATTTCACCTTTAAGTGCTGAGACAAGATGTTCGCCAGAACTTCTCGATACTGCACTAATTCTGTCGTGGTTCTATGGATTTGAGCGATCACTGGCCAAACAGAATAGATGAAATGGCGATTTATGCAATAGGGGAGTCAGCCCAAACGACGGACAAAATAAACCATCTTACCCGTTGAAATTATTAATTTTATTTCGAAGCCAAATTCAACCCACCAAAGGGATTTGCTCGGCAAAGTCCAAAAGGTCTTCGCAGCTGCCGTAGCGAGGAGTATCCCCCAAAGCGGAAGACCCGGCTCTACCCAGAGATTTCAACGTCTCTTGTCCCTTCCCCGTAAGGACTAAAAACCCCGTCGCCCCCAGCGCATCGGCCAATTCCAAATCGCTCAACCGATCTCCTATGGTAAAGCTCGTCTTCCAATCGAGAGCTTGGCCTTTGAAGGTTTTTGGGATCTGACCGATTTTTGGCTTCCGGCACTGGCAATCATCTTCGGGCCGGTGCAGACAATAGATAAATTCGGCAATCTCTATGTGCGCATTTTTCAAAATTTCGGCGCAGCGGTGGTGAACGGCTCGGAATTCGTCATCGCGGATTAGCCCCCGCCCCACTCCCGATTGGTTGCTCACGACAAAAAGCAGATACCCTTTGTCCAACATAAGCCGCAATCCCTGCGAAGCATTCGGGCAGAAAATAACGCGGCTAGGATCCTTGGGATAATGCTGATCTTCGATAATAGTGCCATCGCGATCCAGAAAGATGGCAGAGCGAGAATTCATAAGACTTTCGCGCGTAAGAGATCTTGAAGATGAATGACTCCGACCAGTTTGCCCTGCGAATCCACCACCAAAAGCTGGTGAATCTTATTATTTTCCATTACCTCACGCGCCTCTACCGCGAGTGCTTTCACCGAAATCGTTTTAGGATGGGTTGTCATCAGATCACCGGCAACGCTTTGGGTGTTACCCCCTTTGCGTTGAAAATAGCGACGCAAATCTCCGTCAGTGATAATTCCCCTAATCTCTTCGCCCTCCATCACTACTGTCAGCCCCAAACGTTTCTGGGTCATCTCCATTAACACTTGGGCAAAAGAACCTTGAGGATCCACTTTGGGAATCGCAGTTCCTGCATGCATCAAAGAATCCACCCGCAACCAAAGTTTTCTTCCGAGCGATCCGCCAGGATGAAGTCTCGCAAAGTCGTTTTCCGTAAACCCCCGCATCTGAATGAGGGTCACCGCAAGGGCATCTCCTAACGCCATCATGAGGGTCGTCGAAGTCGTAGGGGCAAGTCCCAAGGGGCAGGCCTCTTCGGAAACTTGCACCGATAGAAGTAAAGAGGTCTGTCGAGCTAAAGAACTCTCAGGGCTTCCGGTAACTCCTATGGTTGGAATTCCCAACTCCTTGGCGTGCCGTAATACATAACCTAGCTCTTCCGTCTCTCCGCTGTAGCTCAGCGCCACCACGAGATCGTCCCCATGCAAAATTCCCAAGTCTCCGTGAGGGGCCTCCGCGGGATTGATAAAATAGGCCTTAGTCCCCGTACTGGAAAAAGTAGAAGCCCATTTGCGCGCTACCAAACCGGATTTTCCCATACCCGTCATTAGGACGGTTCCTTTGCAGGCGAAGATGAGTTCGCACGCTTTGACAAAACTGTCTCCCAAAGTAGGCGCTAAAGCGGAAAGAGCCTGTCCCTCTTTTTCAATGGCCCGACGACCAATGAGCAACAGATCGGAATTCATGACTGAGAGACCTCAGCGATCCTTTTCGTGGACGCCATAAGGGCTTCCAATTGAGACAAAGGCCAAGCGTTCGCGGCGTCCGAAAGGGCTACTTCAGGGCGGGGATGGGTTTCGGCAAAGAAACCCGAAACTCCCACGGCAGCTCCCGCGCGCGCTAAGTAAGGAATTGCATCGCGAATACCGCCGGTGACTCCCCCACTCTCGGCTCCAGGGAGTTGGACGGAATGGGTGATATCAAGAATAAGGGGAGCTCCCGCCGACTGCATTTCAGGAAAAGCGGCAAAATCGACGACAAGCCGCTGGTACCCGAAAGTAACTCCTCGTTCCGTGATCCAGTAACCCTGGGTCCCAAATTTCTGAAGTTTCGCTAGGATTTGGCTCACATTGGAAGGAGCTACAAACTGCCCCTTTTTTACATTCACCAATCTCCCGGTCTGTGCCGCGGCTTGCAAGAGATCCGTCTGACGACAGAGGAAAGCTGGGATTTGTAAGATATCAGCCACTTCGGCGACAGTCGCCGCCTGAACGCTTTCATGAATATCGGTCAATATGGGAAGTTCGAACTCGGTCTTCACCCATTGCAACAACTTCAGCCCTTCCTGCAGCCCGTGCCCTCGGAAACTCGAAGGCGAGGTCCGATTGGCCTTATCAAAAGAGGCTTTGAAAACGACTGGTATTCGAAGCAGCTCTGAAATGGCCTTCACCCGAGTCGCGACCGTGGCTAGGACCTCTCGATTTTCAATTACACAAGGGCCCAAGATCCAAAACGGATTTTGCTTTCCCCCGCTCTCTAACCGGGCTTTTAACGCGGCAGATTGTTCTGAATGAGAAGACTGTGTCATGCGGCTTACAGACTAGGTAAGTTTGGCTACAAAATCAACTTTACATCTGATGAAACTGACACCCTTTAATGGTACTCTGAAGGTATATTTAGTTAGGCTAATGATTGCGTGTTTTCCCGCAACGACTATCGAAAAACCTCAAAGGATCTAAGACTATGAGTAAGACCATCCCTTTTTTGAATCTCAAGAAATTGTTTGCCGATCATCGCGAAGAGTTCCTCTCCTCGATGACCCGTGTCATGGAGAATGCGGCTTTTATCGGCGGGGAAGAGGTATCCACTTTCGAAAAGAGCTTCGCGGATTGGATAGGACCGGGCAATTTTGTATCCGGGGCCGCCAATGGGACCGACGCCATTACCCTAGCGGCTCGCGCTTTAAAGCTTCCTGACTGGACCGAAGCGGTCGTGCCCGCCATGACCTACATCGCTACAGCGGCGGGTCTCACACAAGCCGGAGTCAAAGTGAAGCTGGTGGACGTAGCGCCGGACACCGGGCTTATCGATCTTAAGGCATTGGAAAAGGCGATAACTCCCAAGACCAAGCTAATTGCCCCGGTCCATCTTTACGGACAGATGGCCCCGATGGATGAAATACGAACATTAGCAGATAAGTATGGATGCAAAGTTTTGGAAGATGCTGCCCAAGCCCATGGTGCGACGTGGAAGGAAAAACCGGTCGGCCATTGGGGAGACATCGCCACTTATAGTTTCTTTCCTGGAAAAAATCTGGGAGCTTTTGGCGACGCGGGAGCCGTTCTTAGTCGGCACACTGAGTTAGTGAGTCTGTGCCGAGCTTTTGGAAACCAAGGCGGCCTTCAAAAATATGTCCACGATTACGTGGGGTACAATTCTCGTTTGGACAATCTTCAAGCCGCGGTTCTCAACATTAAACTAAAATATATCGACCAATGGACGACGGCTCGTCGCAATGTCGCCAAGAGCTATCGCGAAATTCTTGGCTCTATCTCGGGAATCAAACTCCCCGTCGAAGCGAATGGCGCAAAACACGTTTACCATCTTTACGTTGTCAGAGTAAAAGACCGGGCCGATTTACAAAAGTTTCTCAAAGATCGCGGGGTAGAGACGGGTATTCATTACCCAAAAGCCATCCACCAACTCCCCGCTTTTAGCCAAGCGGCGTTCGCCAAGCAGTCATTCCCGGTGGCCGAGGATTTTGCGGCTAACGGATTATCACTGCCGATGTGCCCGACACTGACCGCCGAAGAGATTCAGTTCGTAGCCGAAACCGTTAAATCCTATTTTGTGTGATCGTATGAACGAAAAATTCTTCGTGCACCAAAATGCTCTCTGCGATTCCAAAGAAATCGGCGAAGGCACGCGCATTTGGGGGTTTAGCCAAGTCCTCAAAGGGGCCAGGATTGGAAAGAACTGTAATATCTGCGCGCACGCGTTTATCGAAAACAAAGTGGTTATCGGGAACAACTGCACCATAAAAAATGGTGTCGCCGTATGGGATTGTGTCACATTAGAGGACGGAGTTTTTGTAGGCCCCTATGCCGTCTTCACCAACGATCTCAAACCACGCGCATTCCTAAAACGCGGAGGCACCCATTTCTTGCCCACAGTCCTTAAACGTGGTTGTACCCTGGGGGCCAATTGCACTATCGTTTGCGGCGTCACGATCGGAGAGTTTGCTATGGTGGGAGCGGGAGCTGTCGTTACTAAAGATGTTGCTCCTCATACGCTAGTCGTGGGAAGCCCTGCCCGTCCCGTAGGAATGCTCTGCTTTTGCGGAGAACGACTCGATACCAATAATTTCTGCCGCCCCTGCAAGAAGACTTTGTCGGAAAATAGTATGGAAAAGACCATCCAGCTTCTTTCGAGCGGAAAGGTAAGTTAATTACTCCTATGTCTGAAGATAATTTCCTGGCCCAGTCACTTAACTCTCGCCAGCTTCTGGCTCTTCTCTATATCTGTGAAACCAAACGCAAAGGAACCTCCGTAACGCTTCCCCAGTTCCAAATGAAAGCGCCGTCCGAATGGACCGAAATTTTAGAGGCTTTTGCGGCGAGATTTACCAATTTGGCCGAGACCATGCGTTTTGAAGTCCTTGAAGCGCACCTCATGTCAGTCGAAGATCTCGACGTTTATAACGACGAGACGCTGAAAAAAATTTTGGATGAAAATCGAGCCTTGCTCTCCTTCTTGACGCAAGAACTCGACCGCGACCCGCGGTTTCAACTGGAGCCCTAATGTACTTCCATCGCGCCCTAATTACTGGAGCATCTTCGGGTTTAGGTAAGGCGCTTGCTTTAGCAATGGCGGAGAAAGGGCATGAAGTGATTCTGGTGGGGCGCCGTCAGCCATACCTCGCCGAAATTATCAGTCAGGCCTCCGCTTTGGCTAAAAGCCGCATGCGATTTGTGGTTGCCGACCTTTCGAAGGATAGTGATGTCGCTACTCTCTTCCGTCGTTGCGAGTCTCAATTTCCGGACAACAAGCCCATCGATGTTCTCGTTAATTGCGCGGGCTATGCGGTGAGCGGTCGCGTCGAGGAGATCCCTGCAAAAGATTTCGAAGATTGTTGGAAAGTTAATTTTCTGTCGGCGGTCTCTTTGGTAAGGCAAGCCCTTCCGTCTCTGAGGAGTCGTCGTGGAATTATCGTCAATGTCGGATCGGGGGTGGCAAGGCGTGCTTTGCCCTTCGTGTCTCCTTACTGTTCCGCCAAAGCCTCATTGCTTTCGTTCACCGATAGCTTGCGAGTGGAAGTAGCGCATGAAGGGATTTGCGTCATGCACTTCTCTCCGGGGCCTGTGAAGAGCGGCTTTCACGAAGCTACCGTTCATCGCGGAAATAGCCCCTTAGCGTTTCCACCTTTTTACGGAAAAGATCCCTCGCAAGTTGCCCAATCGCTTTATCGGGCAATTGAAAAGCGCCGTAGCCGAGTGGTCCTCGGAATGAAAGCTTCGGTCGCTCACCATCTAAATTATTGGTTTCCCCGTTTTACCGATTGGCTGATCGGAAGAATGTATCGCGTCAGCTCTCAAATTCCCCAAGAAAGCCATTTCCCCGCTAAGGTGCAGTCGCCTCAATCTCTGAGAAAGTAAGCCTTCGCGTATTGGGAAAAGAATTTTGGTAGGCCTGTTCCATCGCATCTACAAATCGGCTCTGTCCACGGATCACCAATCTTTCAAGACCTTCCCTCGAGAATACTAGCGGTAGTTTCTGATCGCTAAGCGCCATAAAGAGGCCCGCGAAAAGAGGAGTCAAAATTTCGTAATTTCCCTCTCCAAAAGGCATTGCGATGAGTGCTCCGAAATAAGCCGAAAAGAAATTCTCGCGGTGCCGTTGGTTTTTTAACCCTGTCCCCATGGACTTCTTTAACCGTGCTTCAACATCTTGGAGCAGGTCCACAATGATTTCCGGAGAAGCGTGCAAGACGAAGAGCGCGTCTTTCCATGGGTCGGAGTCTGCATGGTAGAGTACCGACGCTAAGATCCGTCTGTTATTCGTATCCAAATAATAAACATATCTGCGGCCGTCGAGAATCCTTAGCCAATCCTCCGCAAAAAAATTCGGGGCCTGGCCCGTCCTCTTTACAAAATGCTCAAACTCCTTCCGAAATCGCGGGGGCAGATATTTACGATCGGCGCTAGTAAGTTCCACAAGACCCATTGCCTCGGGTAAGGGATTTATCCGGCTCTCCATTTCAAAAACTCTTCGTTCCGCGAAATGGCGATCGGGGGCTATTTGAGCGTGGCCGACCA
The DNA here is from genome assembly GCA_963778115.1 of uncultured delta proteobacterium. Classification (GTDB taxonomy): domain Bacteria; phylum Bdellovibrionota; class FAC87; order UBA2466; family UBA2466; genus JBBQIT01. Next base: position 2,478,697 of record CAVZSV010000004.1, on the reverse strand, counting down.
CGGTCGCGACCTCCTTCAATCGATTGGCCGCGAAGAAAAGTAACGGATGAAAGAACTCGTTGCCACGGACCTTTTGAAATATCTCGTTGGCGAGTTGAGCCTGGGCTTTAAGGTAGAGGCTAGCCCTCTCTTGATAGTGAGAATGTAATCCCTCTCTTGGAAAATCGATGTCCTCGTAACGACGGCCCCGGGGGCATCCGGTCACATTTCGGACTCGATCTACGAGCAACGCACACTTTTGAGTCAGCGTACGACGTAAGGTAACAAATCTATCTTCCCAGGGGCCCCCGAGTAACGGGCTAGGGGCAAATAAATATATAGCAATTATAAATAGATAACCTTTTTTGAATTCGTGTCTTGAGCCCATATTGTGGCTCTTGTCGTATCGCACGCGGGGCCTCTTTTTAATGAACTCCTATTTCGTACAAGGTAGGGGAGTGAAGCTCAAGAGAAAACTACGCAATGCGCCACAACCCCTTTTCGCGATTGCGTTCGACAATGAGTGGTTAGTGCCTTAGCCTCAATGGCCTAACCGGAGGCACACATGAGCAACGTTAATCCGATTCCAGAAGGTTTTAGCACCCTCACGCCTTACCTCATTGTAAAAGGGGCCAAAGAGGCAATTGAGTTTTATAAGAAAGCGCTGGGAGCTTCGGAGAGGCTTCGCATGGAAGTGCCTGGCAAGGGCCTAATCGCGCACGCGGAACTGCAGATCGGCGACTCCAGGATCATGTTAGCCGATGAACATCCTGAAATGGGTGCCCAGAGTCCTAAGACTCTCGGCGGGTCGCCCGTGCACCTTTTGCTTTATGTTGAGAGTGTAGATCAGTGGTCCGACAGGGCGGTTAAAGCAGGCATGTCAGTAAAACGTCCCATTGAAAATCAGTTTTACGGAGATCGCACGGGAACGCTTGAAGATCCGTACGGGTATCAATGGACGATCGCGACCCATGTTGAGGACGTAAGCCCGGAAGAGATGCGTAAGCGGGCCCAGCAGAAATTTGGCGCCTAGAAAACGGCGAACTGAAGCTACTCTTTCGACAAGTACTTAAACCAATCTTTGGTCGCTTCCGCGATTCCGTCGGGACTCCAGACGGGAGCGTCTTTCCAAAGATCGATGGACTTTAGCATCTGGCGAACCCCATCTTCAAATTTAACACGTGGTTCCCAGTGGAGATGTTTTCTAATCTTGGTGATATCGGCGAAAGTACAGTCTGGCTCTCCAGGGCGTTTAGGAATGTGGGTGACTTCGCCACCTAAGATCTTCACGAGAGAATTGATGCTATAAGATCCTCCGCTTCCCACATTCAAGATCTCGCCCGAAAGTTCCGAGCGCGCCGCCGCCATCAATGCCGAGACAATATCGGTAACAAAAGTAAAGTCGCGCGTCTGTTCTCCGTCACCGACCACCGTCAGTGGTTTTCCATGAATTTTTTGCGCTAGAAAGACACCAAAGACGGCCCCATAGGTGCCCGAAGTTCTCGCTCGAGGACCAAACACATTAAAGAACCGAAGTGACAGCGACGGCATGTGGTAAACATGTTCCCAGTGCATCACGTAGCACTCTCCCACGAACTTGGTGAGCGCATACGGGTACTCGGGGGCAATCTTTTCCGATTCTGGAGTCGGGTAGGTCCTAGGAATTCCATAACAAGAGGAAGAGGCGGCATAAACAAATCTTTTGATATTATTGGATCGCGCGGCTTCTAAAACCGAGATAGTTCCGTCGACATTCGAACGATGATAAATCATGGGCATTTGGATCGAGGGAACGATATCGGCTCTGGCCGCTAAGTGAAATACCCAATCGATGCCCTTAAAATGCGGCAGAATTTTTTCGTGATCGGCGACGTCGGCTTGAATAAAGTGAAATTTAGAATTTCCTTCTTGGTGTTTTAAATTGGAAAGCCTACCCACCGAAAGATCATCGATCACCGTCACTTCGAAACCGCTCTTTAAGCATTCGTCCACCAAATGGCTTCCGATAAATCCGGCTCCCCCAGTCACAATTACTTTCTTCATCTGTAGTTCCTTTTCTTAGGCCGTCAATTTGGCAACTGCTTCCGCTATGGCTTGAGACGCGGTCAATCCCGGAGACTCAATTCCCAAACAATGGATAAAACCTTCCAAATTCTCAATGAGAAAATCCGGCTGCGGCTTTTGATTTACATAGAGCTTCGGCCGTACCCCAATGAGGCCCGGAGCCAACTCACCCGGTTCGATATACATGCAATAACGATTGACCGCTTTTGCAAAGACCGGCCTTAGCTCGTTCCAGTCACAGTCATAAACGCTCTCAAGCTCTTGGTATTGCTGAGCGGAGCACCAGTCGACGTCGGGTCCCAATCGAGCAAATCCATCGAGATCGATCGTGACATGTATGCCAAGCCCGTCTTGAGGAGGAACGGGGTAAATGAGGTGGCTGAACCGATTTTGATACTTACCCGGCAAGCTGAAATACCTTCCGCGGCAAAATTTGTGCTGGTAACGATTCGTGTTAAAAGTTTGATTGGTAAGTTCGGCAGCAGCAAGCCCTGCCGCATTTACCACTTTCTGGCATCGAATCTCTACACGCCCCTCGGGAGTTTCAGTCAGGACCACCCAAGTCGTTCCGTCTCGGTAGATCTTTTTTACGGAATGGCGATAAGCAATGATGCCTTCAGCATCCAAAACAAACCGCTCAAGGGCCGCCATGTACGAATGAGAGTCAATAATCCCAGTCTCAGGAAGATAGACCGCTTCGCTTACTTGAATGAGCGGTTCTACCTCGGCCAATCGCTCTTTTGTCCAACGTTCATGTGGAACAGAAAGTCTCTTACAGCGTTCGCAGAGTTCATCGAGATAGTCCACTTCGTACCTATCCGCAGCAACAACAAATTTTCCCGTCTTTTTAAAGGGCACAGAATAGTGTTTGCAGAAATGATAAAGCAACTCTCTTCCGCGAATACACATTTCCGTTTTCTTGGAGCCAATCGGATAATAGATTCCCGAGTGGATCACTTCACTGTTTCGTGAAGAAGTCTCCTGGCCAAACTTGTTATGGGCTTCCACCACTACCACCGTATGAACGGGGGTCAACTTATCGGCAATGGCTAGGCCTATCACCCCTGCTCCCACGACCACAACATCGCATTCGATATGCTCTGTCTTCATTACGCTAATTGTATCATTCGATCTAGGAATGAGGCAGACGAAGGAACTCGCTTAGGGGTTCACGCCAGCTTCCCATCCGGGGTATTTTTAATGCGCTGAGCAATTTACGATTATCCAGCACTGAAAATAGCGGCCTGATGGCCGGCAAAGCCACTTCAGCGGTTCGTTTGCCTATAAGCTTAGTAGGCAAGTTCCATTGCTGGCAGACAAACTGGTAGACCTCAAACCACGAAGCATAATCATCATAAGAATAATGATAAAGACCGGTGGTCTTTTCCCGAGCCAACTTAAGAACGACCGACGAAAGGGGAAGCGTCCACGCAGGCGCCCCATATTGATCCAGGAAAGGGGTAAACACCTCTTTGGATCTTAACTGGGAAAAGCGATCCTTTTTCTTTCCATATAACCATTGAACCCGCAAAACCAAATGGCCTGGATGGGAGAGCACTAGTTTTTCCCCCTCCCATTTAGAGAGTGCATAATGATTTAAGGGACGGGGAGTATCAGTCTCTTTCCGAGGGACAGACCCGGATCCATCAAAAACCTGATCCGTACTGAAATGAACCAGACGGATCTGCCGCTTTCCACATTCTGCTGCCATAAGACCGGGGCCCGTTGCGTTTACGGCCGTTGCTTTCTGCTTTTCGGATTCCGCCTTGTCCACGTTGGTATAAGCAGCAGAGTTTATTACCACGTCAGGCTTGAATTCGTTCAAGACGCTAATCACTTGCTGGGCGTCAGTGATATCTAGATCCAACGATCCTTTGGGTAAAACGCTGTCCCCACCCAAGGCTTTAGTGAAAACCTCAGTCAGATCGGAACCCAACATTCCCCTTGCACCTGTAATAAGAACTTTCATAAGCAATGCCTTTTTTGCAACATACCATAGGGCTTATTTGAGGGCCAAATGAGCCGCTCGTCAGGGAAACCTCCTTTTGGAGAAGGTTTCTTGGCACGCTACATTTGTTTAGGCTATAAATCACATAGTGAAAATTCTAATTACAGGTGCAAGGGGGTTTATCGGTCGACATCTCATCCCCGTTTTAATCGAAAAGCTGCCCGGCGTTCGTATTTTGGGAATCGATCGAAGCTCGGGCGCCGCCAAATCATTGAGCACCTCGAAGACGGTCGAATATATCGATTGCGATCTCACCGATTCGGAAAAACTAAATAAGACCGTACGAGATTTTTCTCCGGACCGAATCTACCATTTCGCCGGCAATTCCAAGGTGACCGCTTCGACGAAACTGCCTGAGTTTTTTGAGAAGAATTTTTTGACTACTCAATATTTGCAAAAAGCAGTCGATGCGATAGCTCACCCTGTCTCGATCTTCTTTTCGAGCTCAGTGCATGTTTACGGAAATCAGGAGGCGGAGGTGACTGAGACTTCTCCAGCACAACCCGTTGGATCGTATGGTTTCACTAAGTACCTTGCGGAAGAATCTTTCCGCCACTGGGCAACCCAGAACCCAAAACAACAGCGCAAAGTGGTCGTTGCCCGTCTTTACAGTTGCATCGGTCCTGGACAGGGGGAAGGCTTCGCGGTTTCGGATCTCTCCCGAAAGATTTCCCGCCTTCCTGCAAAAGGCGCTAGCGTTCTCACTGTGGGGCCCCTACAAGCCGTACGATCCTTCCTGGATGTCCGTGACGCAGTGAACATTTTCGCCAGGGTTTTAGATTTAAACACGGAGAACTTCACCATCTTTAATATCTGCTCTCCTCATCAGTTGCAAATCTCGCAGGTGCTTCAATTGCTTTTAAAAATTGCCCAAAAGAGTCCCAAAATAGTAGTCGAGGAGAGTAGCGCCCCTAATCCCTTTACCGGTCTCAGGGTTTCATTCAAAAAACTGGAAAATTCCCTCGCCCCTCTTACTTTCCGTCCCATCGAACAAAGCCTGCGTGATATCTATGAAGGAACGTTGAATAGTTGCTCGACTGACTTGCCTTGAACGCTTTAGAGGCTTTAGCATAGGGCACTAACTTCGCATTGAAGGGAAAATGTAATCATGGCTGTCGAAAATCTTGTCATTATTGGTTCTGGGCCGGCCGGCTATACCGCCGCCATCTATGCCTCGCGCGCCAACCTTTCTCCGCTAATGATCGAAGGGTATCAGTCGGGGGGACTGTTGATGTTAACAAGCGATGTGGAGAACTTCCCTGGTTTCCCTAAGGGGATCATGGGGCCTGAACTAATGTCCAATTTTAGACAACAAGCAGAACGCTTCGGCACTCGATTCATTCAAAAGAATGCCACAGCGGTGGATTTCAAACCCAAAACCTTAAAAGTGATGATCGAAAATGAGGTAGTGGAAGCAGAGTCGGTCATCGTTTCCACCGGCGCTGCCACTAAGTGGCTGGGACTCGAATCTGAAGCGCGGCTCCTTGGAAAAGGAGTATCCAGTTGCGCAACGTGTGATGGTGCCTTCTTCAAAGGCGCTCGGCTAGTCGTGGTTGGAGGGGGTGATTCCGCGATGGAAGAGGCTAACTTTCTGACCAAATTTGCCTCCGAGGTTACCATCATTCACCGCCGAGATACCCTTCGAGCCTCCAAGATCATGCAGGAGCGGGCACTCAATAATCCTAAGATCAAGTTCATCTGGAACACCGATATTTTGGAAGTCCTTGGGGCCGATGGAGTCACCGGAGTTAAAGTTAAAGACGTCAAGACGGGTAAAGACCGTGTGGTGGAATGCGAAGGTTTTTTTGTCGCCATCGGACATGAACCCAACACCACCTTTCTCAAGGGACAGTTGCCGCTAGACGAAAAGGGTTACATCGTTTTGCCTAAACGCCCGACTACCGCCACCGAGGTCCCCGGAGTGTTCGCGTGTGGCGACGTTCAGGACACCATCTACCGCCAAGCCATCACCGCGGCTGCTTCCGGATGCCAATCAGCGATTGATGCGGAGAGGTATTTGGAGAGTCTGCATTGAGCAAGAAGCGCTAAGGAGCTAGGGCTAGCGATCAGGGCAACCCCTTCGGGGATGACTTCCACATCGAAAAGAGGGCGAAATGAGATCGCGTGCGCGAAGCGCACACCTTGATCACCAGCTAGAGCACCAGCACTAGCCTTCCTTGACACCCCACGTTCCCCCTGAGAACCTCACTCGGTCGGGGAGGAGAAATGTTTCGATTTGGGTTTGGGCTACGGGTAGGTCTACGATCTTTTAGAACCCTTTCATTGATCGCTTTGATGGGATTGCCGCTTATTAGCTGCGTAAGTGCGAAAAGCACTAAGGAGGCCAACGTGTCAGGAACGCGTACTACCGCAAGTGTCGATGCCTCTTTGCCTACGAGATGGAACTATACCGCCCAAGAGGTCCAAAGCCTTTGCGATGCTGAACAGAAACAGCTCCTTGCTCGTCTCGATAAACTCGGCAAGTTGTCTCCCGACAAAGCGAATTTTAAGAACTCTTTCGGAGAACTCGAAGCTGCCACTAGCGAATTTTCTAACAATGTCAGTCCGCTCGTTTTTTTGAAGGATGTGGGAACCGACGAGAAGGTGCGAGATGCCAGTTCCGCCTGTAGCGAAAAAATTGGGCAGCTTATGGTGAGCATCTTTGCCAGAGAGGATCTCTATCGGGTGGTAAAAGCCGGCTCCGCAAAAAATGAAACCTTGGACTATCAAAGTAACCGTTTGGTCGAGGAGACCCTAGAGGCATTTAAGCGAAACGGGTTGGAACTCAGCCCTGACCATCGAGCCCTTCTGGTCAAGAAACGCCAAGAGATCATCTCGAAGGAAGAGAGTTACCAAAAGAGAATTAAGCAAATGACCAGCGGTTTCGTACTGGCAAAGGCTTCCGAACTAGACGGACTTTCGGCGGAATTTATCCAAGGCCTCCCTAAGACGGCCGATGGCCAATACAAGATTGGGATGGATAAAGCTTCCGTATTCCCGGTGCTAGAAAATGCCAAGAGCGAAGCACTTCGAAAGCGAGTTTCTACTCTCTATGACAATTTAGGCGGTCCTGAGAACGTTAAGGACTTGGAAGAGGCTATTCAGCTTAGGGACGAAGCGGCCCATCTATTGGGTTTCAGAAATCATGCCCACTATGTCCTCGACCGGCAGATGGCTAAGACTCCCGAAAAGGTAATGGCTTTTCTCGACCCCCTTGTCGAAAAATTAAAGATTAAAGGGCGACAGGATCTGCAAACATTGATTTCGCTAAAACAAAAAGAACATCCTTCGGAAGCTCACCCCAAAATGAATACTTGGGATTGGCGTTATTATGAAAATCAGTGGAAGAAACAAAAATTCCATATCGATAATCAACAGATTAAAGAGTACTTCCCGATCGAGGTCGTTCTAAAGGGAATGTTCGACATTTATCAGACGCTTTTCGGAGTTAAGTTTGTAGAAGTTGCGGATTCCACCGTATGGGAGCCCAGTGTTAAGACCTTTCGGATCGAACGAGACGGAAAGACGATAGCCTATTTTTATATGGATCTCTTTCCACGAGAGGGAAAGTACAATCACTTCGCCGCTTTCGATATTTATAAAGCTTATGCCAAAGACAATGGCGTGTACCGCGCTCCGGTGTCAGCCATCGTGGGAAATTTTTCAAAACCTTCTAAAGATGCCCCGTCGCTTCTGGAGCACGAAGAGGTCGAAACGATCTTCCACGAGTTCGGCCACATCATGCACCAAACCCTGACTACCGCGCGCTATGCAAGCCTCTCGGGCACCAGTGTAAAGACCGATTTTGTGGAAGCCCCTTCGCAAATGTTAGAGAACTGGGTATGGGAAAACGAAACCCTCTCCAAAATGTCGGGTTACTACAAAGACACTTCGAAACATCTTCCGGCGAAGCTCGTTAGACACATGATCGACGCGAAGAATGTTAATTCGGGAATTTTTTGGCTTCGCCAAGCGGCCTTCGCACTCATCGACATGAAGTACCATACCGCGTCTCACATCCAGGGGAAGTCCACCGAGATCTATGCCGATACCATCGAAAAGACGATGCTGATTCCCATACAATCCGGAACTATTCCTCAAGCCGGTTTCGGACATTTGATGGGCGGATACGATGCGGGTTACTACGGGTATCTATGGTCGAAAGTTTATGCGCAAGATATGTTCACTCGTTTTGAGAAAGAAGGACTTCTCAATCCCAAGACGGGCGCGGATTACCTGCACAACATTCTTGAGCCCGGAGGAACCAAAGATCCCTACGTTTTGATTACCGCCTTTTTGGGACGACAGCCCAATCATAAGGCGTTCCTGAAAAGTTTGGGCTTAGAAGACCACGCACATCAAGCGAAATTGGATTAAAGTCAGCCCGTGTCGGTGTTAACACGAGATTCATTCGCGTGAAGCGCGCATGAATTTAATTGGCGCGCGCCGAAAGCCATAGGCGGCAGAATCCACCGTAGGTGGTCGCCATTTGGTCGATCGCTTGCTCACGAGTCAGTTTCTTGTCCATGAAGCCTTTAAGAGGCTCCCAAAAAACGGTCCTGCCCACCGCAAATCCAATGACTCCTCGGACATTCGCTCCGACCCGAAGCCATTCCTTCACTTTCTGCTCATTTTCGCCGCGACCCAACACGATGACCCCCACTTTATCTCGTCCTCCAGCTCGAGCGGCATCGCAAACCCGTACACAGTCCTCGCGGCGATCGAGCCCCTCGAGCTTCCAAACATCAGGTTCGACACCCGCATTCTGCAATTCTTGAATGGCCCCTATCATTAGCTGAGGACGCATCTCCACATCAAACGTCGCCTTATTTCCCTGACACCGTTCGAGTTGCGCTGGTGTCGCCGGAACTAAGAGCTCGAACATGTATTTGTAACCACCGCGCTCGAGAAAATTTCCCAGATCCGCCAGACGGGCAGCCTGACGGCTATTGGCCGCTTTATCACTTTCCGTGTTGTACCGGACCAGGACTTTTACGAGGGTCGGCTTAAACTTATCGATATGGGCCCCGTAGTCCTTGCCGTATTCAAAATCAAATTCGTCCTGCCCGCTCTTTTCCACACAAAGGCTTGTGGTGAAGCCGTTCTTACGGGCACGCTCCAAGACTTCGGCGCCAAATTGCTCGTCTGTCAGAATTCCCATGTCTTCTTTGGGAAGGCCTGACTGAACGGCCTTTTCAAACCCTTCGTAAATCATCATCTTATAGGAGGCGATGAGCCGGGTCTGCTCCGGGGTAGGCGTCCCTTTGATACCGAACATCTTTTCTTGGAAAGAGTTCCGGTGATCGAAGGGAAGGACCAAGAGTTCCTTCGTATAGCCTTTGGGAGTACTGACCGTCATGACTTCTCCTTTTCCGCCTCAAACTGGCCAAAAGGCCAGATTCTAAGCGGCAAATCCTGTATTCGCAAGCCGTTGTTACCTCAACCGCCGCCTGCCGTCATCGCCTTAAATCGGGACAATTGAGACTATGGGCAAATCGGTCGGGATTGTGCTAGTGTTGGGAAACGGGGGAAAAACAAAGATTGTCTTGTCCTTTCAAGATTTGAAAATCGACAATTGGCGTCAAGCGCTCCCCAAATCTTAGCTGATTCTTACAGGGACGAGGGCAACCTGCATCCAACATGAAAAGCACCACGCTGAAAGATTTCCTTCGCTTTCTCGATCAAAGAAAAGCGGCTGACTTTAAAGGTGACTTGATCGGTAATTTTCTTAGAGATCATCATATTCATCAAGATGAGTTCGCCCCGTTCATATTCTTTCGAGAAGAGACCTACGGACGCAATTTGGTATCGGGGAACTCCGCTTACGAGCTTCTGGTACTGACATGGTTACCCAAACAAAAGACTCCCATCCACGACCACGCGGGACAACGTTGCTGGATGACGGTCATTTCGGGAAAACTCGCCGTTCAAGGCTTTAAACCCATCAAACCGAAATCAAACGATCTGATTCCCTGCGGCCCCATAGAGACACGAACCGCCGGAGAGACCTCTTATATCGATGATGACATCGGAATTCATGAGATCTCCAACCCCTTTTCTAAACCGGCAGTGAGCGTCCATCTTTTCGCCGCCCCAGTGCACGAATGCCAAATTTTCAATGAAGAAGCCAAAGAATTTCAGTGGTCAAAATTGGGGGACCTCACCGATCCCGAATCCCTCTTAGAGTAGCCCACCCGTTTTTTCAAAAACCGGTAAGTGGAATAAGCTTTTCGGGCGGCTCGGTGGCGCAAAGATCGCCTTCGTTCAAACGTTTGCCGCTTAGGACCTTCTCGTACAAGCCCGTGTAAGATTCCGCCATCTTCTTAAAGTGAAATAGACTGAGCACCCTGTCTCGGCAGCGATCAGGGGAAAGCGTAGTTATCTCTCCCATCGCCGCAAGAAATTCATCTTTACTCTCACACAGGCGACCCGTGTCGGAATTTACGATCTCAGCCATCGACCCTCGACGCGAAGCGATAACGGGAGTTCCACTGACCATGGCTTCGATTACCGCCAATCCAAAAGGTTCGTTCCATTGAATCGGATTAAGCAGTGCCCGCGCGTGGGCGACGATCTTGGCTTTCCGCGGCCCCGCCAAAACACCCTCCCAATACACCCCTCGCCAGTGGGGAAGCCAGGGGCGCGAGCCACCAATAATTTTAAGCTCTCCCCCATGCGCTCGGGTCAATTGGATCGCCCCCTGCACGTTTTTCACCTTCCAAGAAGCCTTGGCCAAAAACAGAAAAAAGGACGATTTGGTGCTTTCAAACTCATACTCGTCGGGATCGAGGCCGTTGTGCACATAACACTGAGCCCCATGACGGGCGGCCTGGTTATGACTGACAAAAGCCGTATTGGGCAGATAAGTCTCTCCAAAACGACCATTCCCCCCAATCGTCACTACATACGGCGACTTAGGTTCACAAGGGGGCGTATTAAAATAGTGGTAGAGATCCGCTCGAGGCAATTGCCCTTCGACCGGCAGAGAAAAATCAATCGTCTTTATTTGAGCAAACGGGCAGCTGCTTCCGGGTTCACAGACGAGTATCACTTGATGACCTAAAGCATTTAGCCCTTTAGCCAGCCACCATACGACGCGTTCCGTCCCCCCATATCCCGCGACCGGGAATTTAGCGTTATGTATTAAGGCCACTCGCACGAGTGACAAGAAGCTAATCTATTTTGGAGGCTATTTCAAAATTAGTCGCTGTTTCTTGAACTGCGCGCCAAAGCAACCGAGCGGAAAAGCTGTTCGTCACACTCTCGCAACCAATCCTTCATGAACTTGCCTACCCAACGACGCATTTCAGGGGAGCTGCTTGAGAGTGCCGCGGGACTTGCTCCCATGAACTCCTCTTTCTGTATCATTTCAAAGCGCAGCCCCTTAAGAAAGAGAGCGGCACCTTGTGGATAGTGACCACGAAGCTTTTCGAAAGTCTGTGCCAGACGCTGGGCCGTTCGCGAATCGGTTTGACTACCAACTTCTAGAACGAATCTTAAGTAGGTAGTGTAATTAGAGATGATATCATCGGTGTCACTTTCGGTTGAAACCTGGGGAAACGCCATTGAAGCGATGCTTCGGTTAAAGATATTTGAACTCGTAGGCTTTCCTCTTAGCGCAAATAGATGCGCCCACAATGAAGCGGGACCACTGCTCGAAGTGGCGAGCATTGCTAACCCGATGATGACGGCAATCGTCCAACTATAAGCCTTTGCCAATTTCCAAATCGGAGCATCTAAAGTTTTCGATTCCATCAGTTCTCGATAAATATTTCTCATCCGCTTCGTTCCGTATACTTTCGCTTCACTGCTTGTATTCATGCGCGCTCCTCCTCAACCCAAGGGCTATAAATACAAGTAACGTGCCAGAAACCGGGCGTCGATTTCTTAGCTAAATGCGCCCAAAAAAGGAACGACTTCGTTTGATTTCCGCCCCATTTGGTCACTTCGAGAAACAAAACTTGTCACTGCTGGTGAGTCGTTTGACGGTCTCCAAAGCTGCAATCTTTGGAACGTGAATTGCTTAAGTTTCCAGTGGAGTTTTTGCGTCGCGAGTATCAAGCCTTCTTGGCTTTGCCTCCCGACAAAAAATGGTTACCCAAAAGTTTGTTCTGGAGGAGGAAGTTCGATGATTCGTAAGATACTGGTAGCGGTGATTTTAGGATTGGTAGTTTATATTCCCGGCGCTTATTCAGAGAATGGTTTACCGGCGGGAAATCATGCCCCCGGAACTACCCAGGTTTTGGCCCCTAACGAGTCAGCGGGTCCCACTCCGGAAATCACCACTAAGTCATCGACGTTAGTTCCCACTCCTAAAGCAAAAGCGACGGTTCAACCCCTTGCTAAATCAAATCCTGCAGTTCCGGCACCTCAGGCCTCGGCACCCATGGCCGCTCCCGTAAGTAATCCGGTAACGACCGCGACTAATAATAATGGGATCAATGCTACGCCGGCTAAAGTAGATCCTTATCGCACCTTTGTTACGATTCAGCGCTATACGATGGACAATAACGGCGAAACCAGTCGGCCTATCTCTAACGTCAGAATTTCAGTCATCTTCCCCAATGGAAATAAGATTTTACTCCCCGAAGGCGGACAGTGGTGGCCTATCGGCAACGGACAAGCACAAGAGATTAACCGCACCTACGAAGTTCCGTGGGCCTATATTCAAGCCGATGGATTTAAGTTCACCGTTCAGATGGAGAGAAAAGGAAGCGAAATGCTCCCCTGCCAATTCGATGTCGTTCAACTCTCTCAGTTTAATCGTGCCTATACCTGCCACACCGACCTAACCTGGCAACAGAATCAAAACACCCCGGCCGATCAACTAGACAAAGAAGGAATTCAAGTTCGGGTCTTCACGAGTAAGAACTCGGAGCCCAAAGATATTCCGACGAATGCTTTGGCGTTAAAGTAGCAGCGCCTTCGGCGATCGCTTCGCTTGTTCTATTGGCTGGGAGGGTGCACAGAGGACGTCCCGAAGGGACGATCTTTATTATCCCCAGCTTTTTCGAAGAAACAGCGAGACGAAGTTACTGAGCCGCCGCAAAATGGCCAGGAGTTTTGCGAAGTATCTGTCCGTCAGTCGCCCGAAAGACGACTTCCACGGGATTTCCACTATCTCGATCTAGCAGAAAAGCTTGATAAGCTAGCTGACCGATGGGTCTGCCGAGCGAGTGGTCAAGCGCGATCACTCGATTGGATTGCGCATCGGCGTCTGAGTTTTCACTGAACTGATCCGAAAAATTCCTGATGATGTCTTCGAACTCCATTCCCGTAGCAGAAGGATCGACTCTGGGAATCGGTTGATAAGAAGATTCCGCCGTTACGTTTCCGTTGGCCAAAACATGAACCACGATGGACATATCCACAACGGGAATTCCGTCTTGAAAAACCTGGTATTTTACGGTCGTTCCCAAAGCAGTTACCGTAGGTTCGGGGCGAAGCTCGTGGTAGTCCAGCACATGCCATTCGGACAAATGGGCTCTAAGATAAATATCGGCTGTGGCTAGCGGTGATTGCACTGAGGGGATCTGGTTTTGAACCGCAGCGAAATCGTTGTTGGAGGAGATTCGATGTGCCGGAATTTGGATAGCGGCGCCGACAGCTCCCATTTTAGGTCTTGAATCCTGAGCGTCGGTTTGCGAAGTATCCAGTGGACTCTCGGACATAAAGAAAATCACGATGCCCGATACTAGGGCTGCTACAAAACCAAGTTGAAAGAGTCGTTTAAACATGGCGCCTCCCAATCCTCACGTCTCAAGGTGCTAACCCAGAGAATTGCAATGGCGGTGCCCTATTTCGCAAAATGGTCAGGCTTAAAATTTAGAGGGAAAAGGAGAGCCTACGTATGGGACTTGTGCACAGAATACAGGCGTAATTGTCGGATTTGGATTTTCTTACGGCCGTTAAAAGAGTTAGCCGCACTGTCAAAAGTTTAGTCAGAATACAGCGGTGCTAGGCGGTACTTCGCCTCTTTCTCTTAAAAGTTTGCGATCAAACAATATCGGTAGTTTAGGTAACCGACCTTTTGGAGGATCTTAAGCTTGAAGTACTCCATGTCTTTGTAGCCATAGGCCTGCCATTTAAGCTCCTTGATAGCCCGATTAATGCCCTCCGAAAGGCCTGTGGTGACAGGGAAACGGAAGTAGTTTTTGAGAGTACCCCAGCCCTTTTCGAGATTGCGGTGCCAGTCCATGAGGTGAGCGAAGCCTGCCTGCCAGATCCAGTCACCGATCTGATCCCACACCACTCTAGCCGAGGTTTCGTCCTTTTCCTGAAAGAAGGTGAGCCCCATCTCCTTCACTAAAAACCAACACAAAGAAGAATACCCTTCTACCGCAAAAATCTTTCGCTGCTCTATCACAGCTAGGTACGCTAATACCTGCGCTTGAATCTTTCTTTCGGCTTTTGCTGACCGACGAAATCGACTTACTAACTCACTATCGTTTAAAGAAAGCGCTATAAAATCTTGTCTCCACCTACAAACCTCCGTGTTGTTCTATTTCTACCACGGGTTTTTGGAGTGACTTTTTTTGCGGTATTTACGTCACTGCAACATGATTCGAATCATGTGAGGAGCCCAGGTGATTACCCAAAAAACAATCTCGTAGCGTCGAAGGAAACGAAGAGGAGCGTGGTTTATTTACCAGCGGACAAGTCATGACTCCCATAACCCGATTCTTTGACGAATCGTGTCAATCATAATTTGTCCGACGCATCCTATTTTTTTTCTCTTTCTTCTCGGATTTTTGGGTTTGGGGGGGGCTTACGGTCCCTTTGGCGTTGGGGTGCGCAAGAGTTGTTTATTCAAGAACGTCTAACCTGTGCCGTCGCTCCGCTCAGGAAAAGTTTTACCTTCCGACGCTGGTGCTTGGGTGATGACTAGTGCATGGACCTCGTTCTGTAATTTGAGACGGGCCTTCCTAGGAGTCCCTGCTTTCTTTTGTGCGAGGCCGTTATGAAGACGGAGGAGTGAGAAGATTGTTCTGTCGCTGGCGCTTTCGTTTTTTTTCTCTTTATTTTCGGATCTCGGACCGGGATTATTTTTTTGCCGTCGCGCGGCAGATAAATTGGTTTTCTTTTTTTGGGTTTGGGGGTTTACGGCCCTTTGGCGTGGGGATGCGCAAGAGTGGGTTAGCACCGTTCCATGCCGCCGCCGCACCCTACCTCTGGGTTTCCCTCAACGGTGTTCTCGACCGCAAACGTCATTTAGAAAGAACCCGGTACTTCCGCCACTGCGAGGAGATTGACAATGACTCGTTCTCCTCAATGGTATGGACCCCTCCCTTTCCAAACGGCTCGCAAAGAGTCAGTTTGTAGTTTGCAAACAAATGAAAGAAAGGGGATCCAATGAAGGGTGTTAGCTTAATGGGTATCGATTTGGCAAAGAACATTTTTTGGGTGCGCGGTGAGGATGAGTCAGGCCGTTGTCTCGTGGATCGGAAGGTCTCACGGAGAAAGCTGCTGGAGCTGGTTTTGCAGACCAGGCCCAAGAAAGTAGCCTTCGAGGCCTGTGGAGGAGCGCATTATTGGGGCCGGCAATTTCAGGAAGCGGGAATTGAAGTAATGATGATTGCGCCTCAGTACGTAAAACCGTACCGAAGAGGTGACAAGAACGATGCTAACGATAGCTGGGCAATCTGCGAGGCCGCAAGACGGCCGAAGCTACCTAAAGTCGCGCTAAAGAGTATTGACCATCAGAATCTGCAACTTTCTTTGCGAGAACGAGAAAGTCTAGTTGCTTGCCGGACAGAGATAATCAATGCAATGAGAGGGATGGCTTTTGAATACGGACTTTGCTTCTCTCAGGGAGCATTGAAGGTTATTTCCGAGGTTCGAGCCTTCTTGAGTTTAGAATCCCCGCCGAAGGTTCCAAAACTCAATAGATATCTCGAGCGTTGTTTACGACGATTGAAGGATGTCGACGAGGATATAAAGTCTGTTGACCAGGAATTAACCCAATTCGCTAAAGCCGACGAGATCTGCAGAGCCTAATGAAGGTATCCGGTGTCGGCATAATTACTGCAATAGCGTTACGATCTTGTGTGGTACGCCAACTGCTTATTCACGGCGGTCGAAGTGTCGTTAGGGGCGCCGATAAACACAACGACCCAATACACCAGTGGGCTTCGAAAAAGTTTAAGGAAAAAGGATTTAATAAAGCTTGCGTCGCAGTGGCGAACAAGAATGCTCGCATGGTGTGGGCGATTATGGCCAAACACGCCCAAACACACCAAGCGGCATAGAAAAGGAGGACTCCAGTCCCGAAGGCAATCTGTTAGTTGATGGGCAATAGCCGACTCCCCGACTTGAGACCTGTGTCATTGCGCGGACTTTTAGGTCCTTCGCCTCGCTTAGTTCAGTCGGGTTCGCAGAAACCATCATGGTAGCCGGTCTACCGGTCGTACCGAATATACGCATGCAGTCGTCTTTCAACCTATCAACAAAACTCTTGCCTACGAGAGGGGTCCATATACGCAGTGACAGATCGTAATTTTTAGAAATGGACCGATGCTCCCAACAAGTTAAAGACGAACAGGGCGCTGTATCCAGAGACTTTTAACACTCCGAAACTGGGCTCGTAAGAAAAGTGGTCGAAGAGTCTGAAGCGCTTACCTAAATCGAACCGGAAAGTAAATTCCGCGGTCGAAGCAAGGACGGTAAGCCCGGCCGCCCCCGAGATGAAAAAGGCGTTTTGAATATCGCCATCCAGACTTAGGTTTATCGTGGGACCGGCAATCAAACTAAACATTGTCGCAGACAGGCCCCCGCCGGAAACATAGGAAATGGACGGAAAAATTCCGAGCTGCAAGATCGGGATAACGTCATAGTTATACCCGCCGGAGAAATTGAGATAGGTGGTCCCACTTCCAAAAGCCAAATTCCCGCCGCTCACTCCAGGGGAGATGGGGAACGACTGAGTCGACCCGTTAAGCATAATTTCATGCTTATAGCCTTCGTTCATGTAGAGAACTTTGGATGAAGGCGAGGGGCCTTCCTCAACCACTTCCTTCTTCTTTTTCTTTTCAGCGAAGCCGGGTAGGCAAAGGGTTAAACAAAGGGCCAAGGTAACCAGTCGGGTGAATTTCATTCGTTCTCCAGTTTCAAAAGAACGTAATTTAAACACCAGTACAAAAACCTGACAAGAATTTTTAAATAGGGGAAGTGGGATTAAGGCCTAGGACAAAAAAATACGGCCTCCCTTTGGGTTTCCCGAAAGGAAGGCCGTACTTCGTGCGCGACCACTGTGAAGACTAAGCGAACTAGAACTTATACGACTGCGGCTTGCCTAACGGTGCTGGCTCACTAGCCACGGCCCCGCTATTCACCGCCGGATCCGCGGACTGCTGGGCCTGCGGCTGCTGGCTTTGCTGCGGCGCCTGCTGCTGTTGTGTCGGCTGTTGAGCCGGTTGAAGCTGCGGCTGTTGTTGCGGATAAGTCGCTGGACCGCCACCCCCGTTACCGTTGCCTGCAATCCCCGAACCCGCGATGGTGATGTTCACACTTTGAGTTGTGGGCGAATTTGCCATCGCAGCCGGAGGCGTATTGGGATATCCCGCCGGAACGGTGTAATCTTGAGGGCGGTGTCCGTTTTGCAGATATGGCTGCCAGTTCCCGTTGTTCTGATTCGGGATAAAAGGATACGCCTGCATCTGATAATTATTGTCGGCCGGAAGCGTTGTCGCTCCCCCCTGACCATAGCCCGGACCATACGTCGGCTGCGTCTGCGCTTGTTGTCCCCCGCCAGGACCGTACTCACTATAAACCTGACGGACCACCCCTGCATTGGCCAAGTAGGTGGCTAAGCAGTAAGGAGTTCCCTGCGAAATTTGAGGAAGTGGGTAGACGTTATTGGCCACAATTTGATAGTGCCGAACGGCAGGCGGATCAAACAACAGGCGTTTGTCCGCATCGATGATATTCCATTTCAGCGTCTCGAGCCGGTTCAATCGAACCGCCACGATCACATGAATCTGCCAAGTGAGATTTCGAGCGTCGTGCGGCATAGGCACATTTTGGTTCAGATAGTTTTTGTAGATGCTGGATTGTAAGGAACTGATCTGAAATACCGCATTAGTAAGTGCGATGGCGAAAGCCCGATAGGCCCCATAGAATTTCGGATCGACCTGGCCATTCTGGGTAATGAGAAGCCCCAGCCGCTGCAATCTATCCGCGGTGGATTGGAGATCGTTCGTCCATCCTTCGGTGGAATCTTGTAATTGATAGGTCTGAGCTTGTAGCCCCCACATCGCGGTGACGCTGGGAACCTGGCTTAGAACTTCCGGCGGAATGCCGATGATTCTCATTCGATGAACTTCGTTATTTAATAGCGTACTGATTTCGGATATCGAATCGAGAAGGTCTTTCGTTGCCGGTTGCCCGTTAGGAAGTTGAAACTGCGGAACGAGAGGCAAGCCATATTCACTTACAACCGGTACATTGTTCGCTCGGGCGGCCGCCCCTGAAAGGACCCCCGCGATCAAAATAACGGTGACCAGTAGTTTGCGCACGAACTGATTACCCATGTAATTAAACCCCCATTAAAGTAACGCACGAGTGCACCCCACACTCGCGATTTCGAGATGAATGCTCAGCAGACGAGTTTCTTGGCTGACGGACTTATTCAGTTTTAAATTTAAAGACGCGCTATTGAAGTGGGAGGAATATAACAGCAATAACTCAATGCGTCAAGTAGCTGATATCAAATAAGTATGTGACAAAAAAAGGCACCCCGGTAAATCAAGCTAACTTACCGAAGTGCCTCAAACTTTTATGGAGTGACGGTTTTCGCTTACAGCGAAAATGCGGCTGCCACGACCGGCTTAAACATAAAATCGCCGCCGAAAACTCCGATTTTCGGTTCGACGTTTAAGGCGAGTCGCGAAGTCAGATCGAAACTAACACCCGTTCGAAGCAACGCTTCGAACTGAACGGTCGCGGGACCACCGACGATGGCAGGCCCCTTCCAGAAGCAAAGTGCCGGCCCCATCGAGACACCCACGAAAGGATGAATCTTTCTGGCACCGACGATATCGAACCGGTAAACGCCCGTGGCGAGTAGGTGCATTACCGTCGCACTATCGCCAATAGAACCAAGACCTGCGGCAGCCGCTTGATCCACGGCAGCACCGGCACCCATGGCGCTAAAGGTATTTCCTGCGTTGAAATCCATTCCCGTTTCGAGACCTACATAGAGAGGAACGTTATGGATGACCGGAGTCACGGCATGAATCGTAAATCCGAATCCAGCACCGCCCGGGATAACCAACATGTCGGGCCCGACCGAAAGGTCGACCGGAAAGCTATTCTTGCTGGGGTAACTCACCGACTCTGTCGAAGACGAAGAGAGCGAGCGCTTGCCTTTTCCTTTGTGGGTAGAAGTGAGCGTATCGGCCAAGCTCATACGGGCTAATAAAGCGATGAAAAGAACGGCTGACAGCGTAATCCACTGATTTCGGGAACGATTCATTAGATTTGACTCCTTGCAAAACGATTCGGCCTTACCACCTAAAGAAGGCCCAAAGTGCGATTTTTTAACCCGGGTATAAATTTAAGTCAATCCCTAACGTTTTTGGTAATAGTTAGCAGATTTCTTTGAAGAATCTTTCTCCCTTTCTATGGCAGCTTCTCGCCAACCGCGGGGAATTGCGCTACGTTGAGTGGTTTCGGAGGTCTCTGTGGAACCCAAAGCAGTGCGCGGGATGCACGACATATTTGGCACTGAGATGGCGAGATGGACCGTCGTCGAGGAGCGCCTGAAGAAAATCTTTTCGGATTTCGGCTATTCGGAAATTCGTACCCCTGTATTGGAAAACCTCGAAGTGTTTACCCACACCGTAGGCGATGAAACCGATATTGTGGAAAAGCAGATGTATCTGATCCAGAGCAAAGACGGCAAAGAGGACAATGACAAGTTAGTCATGCGCCCCGAGGGGACGGCGGCTTTTCTTCGAGCCGTTATCGAACATCAATTGCATCGAACCGGAAAGCCACAACGTTTTTTTTATTACATGTCCATGTTCCGTCACGAACGTCCGCAAAAGGGAAGATTAAGACAGTTCCATCAATTTGGAGCTGAGATCATCAACGACCCGACTGCTGAAGCGGATGCTGAGATCATAGCGCTTCTTCATAAGATCTACGGAAGTTTTGGAGTTACCGAATACGAGGTCAGGATTAATAGTGTCGGGGATGAAGTTTGCCGTCCCCTCTATAAAGAGAAACTGAAGGCTTACTTGCAACCCCATTTGAGTTCGCTCTGTGAATTGTGCCAGAAGCGGTATGAGAGATCTCCGCTTAGAGTGTTGGATTGCAAAAGAGACAGCTGCCAAGTGATTGTGAAAAACGCTCCCAAGATTACCGACTCCCTTTGCGAACCTTGCCAGACTCACCATCTGGCCCTCAAGAAGCGGCTTACCAGTTTAGGAATTCCCTTCGAGGACGATCCCAGCATCGTGCGAGGGCTCGACTACTACTGTCGGACCGCTTTTGAATTCACCTCAAACCTTTTAGGCGCTCAGAGCGCTCTTGTCGGAGGGGGCCGCTATGACGGATTGTCCACCCGCTTTGGCGAAGCGGCATTTCCCGCCGTGGGTTTTGGTTTAGGGATGGAACGACTGATGTTGGTGCTGGAGCAAAAGCAGGCGCTCAAGGACGAGTCCCGGCAACCTCTGTTTTTCTTTGCGGCACTGGGAGAGCTTGCGTTTGATTCGCTCTATCCGCTAAGCATGAAGCTCAAAAGTGAAGGCGTCTCCGTCGAAATGTTTTATGAGCCCAAAGGGCTAAAGAATTTACTAAAGCAAGCTGACCGATCGGGAGCGAAATACACGCTTATTGTGGGAGAGACGGAACTTAAAGATGGAAAAGCTCCTTTGAAGAACATGAAAGAGGGCTTGCAAGAAACGATCGACCTCAAACAACTGGAGTCGGAACTGAGAAGGAGGGTTTGAATTTCATGCTGAAGAGAACCGATTACTGTGGATCGCTTACCAAGAAGGACGAAGGCAAAGAGGTTGTCCTGTGCGGATGGGTCGATCGCTGGAGAGATCATGGTGGTGTTGTCTTTATCGATTTAAGAGATCGCGACGGAATTACCCAGGTGGTTTTCGATCCTCAGATCAAAGGGCTTGATGGGGCTTCTGTCCTACGTCAAGAGTTCGTCATAGCGGTTAAGGGAAATGTTAGACCTAGGCCGCAGGGAATGGAAAACAAGAACCTCCCCACGGGTGAAATCGAAATCTATGCCCAGGTACTTGAGATTTTAAACGCTTCGCAGCCTTTGCCCTATATGCTTCACGAAGATTCCCCCACCGCAGGAGAGGTAGACGAATCGCTTCGCCTGACTCACCGGTATCTTGAGCTGCGAAGGCCGGGACTCCAAAAGAATCTGAGATTGCGCCACGAATTTCTAAAATCGGCCCGCGAATTTTATTACTCGCATGGTTTTTGGGATATCGAGACTCCCATTTTATACAAGAGCACGCCCGAAGGGGCTCGTGATTATTTAGTCCCGAGTCGTGTTCATCCAGGGCAGTTCTATGCGCTTCCTCAATCTCCGCAGACGTTAAAGCAACTGTGCATGATTGGAGGTGTCGATAAGTACGTCCAGATCGCTCGCTGCTTTCGAGATGAAGACTTAAGAGCCGACAGACAGCCGGAGTTCACTCAAATAGACGTAGAGATGTCGTTCGTCGATGAAAAAGACATTCAAGATCTCCACGAACAGCTGATGAAGAAAGTCTTTAAGGACGTTTTAGGCAAAGAGGTGACAACGCCTTTCAAGCGCATCACCTATGCCGATGCCATGGATAAGTACGGCTCGGATAAACCGGATACTCGCAATTCGCTGACGCTGGTGAATTTAAGCGCTCAAGGAGCTAAGAGTGAATTTCAAGTCTATCGGACGGCAATGGAAAAGGGAGATATCCTAAAAGGGCTCTGTTTCGAAGAGAAGGAACCCCTTCCTAGAAGTGAATTAGATGGTCTTCTCAAAAAAGTGACTCCCTATGGGGCCAAAGGAATTACCTGGGTAAGAATTAAAGGGCCTGGAGATTGGCAATCCCCGCAGGCGAAATTTTTTAACGATGCACTAAAAACGGAAATTGAAGCTCTCCTTCCCTTTAAGAAGTCGGCGATGCTTTTGATGGTCTGTGGTTCACCCAAAATCGTAAACAACGCCCTTTCGGCACTTCGAGACGAATACGGGTCTCGTTTTAAGTACACCGATGCCTCCAAATACGAATTTTTGTGGATAACCGACTTTCCGCTCCTTGATTTTAACGAGACCGATAAGCGCTTCTATGCCGCTCATCATCCCTTCACCGGTCCCAATCCCGAGGACCTTCCCACGTTCATGCAGAATAACTCACAGAAGGAATTAGAGAGCGTCCGAGCCAGAGCCTATGATCTGGTGTTGAACGGCTTTGAAATCGGAGGGGGCAGCCTTCGCATTTATGATCCTAAAGTCCAGTCGCGAATGTTTGAGGTGTTGGGAATTTCTGAAGCAGACGCAAAGTTACGTTTCGGCTTCTTTATTAATGCACTTCAGTACGGGACACCGCCGCACGGCGGGATCGCTTTAGGAGTGGACCGAATTGCCATGCTGCTTGCAGGGACCACCGCGATCCGGGACGTGATTGCCTTTCCCAAGACGCAGAAAGCGACGGACCTCATGAGCGAGGCTCCGTCCACCGTGGACACGGCACAATTGCGCGAGCTTTCCCTTCAGGTGCTCGAAAAAAAATCAGATTAGTTTAGTCTCCGTTAGAAGAAGCATTTCCCCCAAACGGGAGGGTACAGAACTCAGGATTGGTCATTTGCAGAAACTTTACCTGAGGATTGTAATTCGCGATTACCAAGTATGAGAAATTTTGCAAATCGGAAGCTGCGATGTTGCTAATATTGACCGGCCGACCGCTAAATAAAGACTCTTCTTGGTCCACGACTTTGTAGTCGCCCGAAGAATCGACCAACGCGATTTCGGTAATAATTCCTTCTTGAGTCACTTCTTCAGGATCTAATTCCAAATTATAGGTACCGTTGCCTGCGGAATTGAGTACTAGATCAAAAGTTCCCTGATTTCCGGTGCACGTCTGTGCACTGCCTTGAAGGCTTGTATCGGATCCCCCCGAGCAACTTGTCAGTGACAAGGCGAGAGTGAGAACCACCGCCAATATCCACCATTTCTTCATCATAACAATCACACTTCTCCCCATGTACTGCCCAGAGAAATCCCACGGTTAAAACTACGTTGATAAGAATTGCAAAGAGGAAGCCAAAGGCCGGGTTGTCCTTGAACTCGTTGGGAATGTTATGTGTTCCAAGTGTGGTCGGAAAAGGGGCGGACATCGTCAAAGTAGTCGTCACTTCGACGACCACTTCCAGTGCACAAAACGTGTAGTGAAGAAGTACCAACAAAACAGAGGGTTACGGCATGACGAAAATTGCTTTCACAATTTGGCAGCTGTACTGAAAGTAGGCAGTTTTTTTTGTTTGGATTTGAAAGAATTAAGCCGACTTCATTGCTCCCGCCCCCTCTTGGGTCTCCACGGCCGGCGGCTCAAAGATCGTACAGATGCGATTTACTCGGTATCTTAGGCTTAACAGGTCGGACGAGGGAGATAATGTTGGAAGCTTCTTTAAGCAGCGAGCGATCTCCGTTGCCGGGGGTCTCGCGGAAGTAAGCAGTTTTTTCAATTCTAAATAAGCCGACTGCTGATTTAGAATGTGCAAATTCATAATCGACTTCTGTGACTCGTCTAGCTCTAGAAACTGCAGACCCATTCCGTTTTCTACTTCACAACGCTGCCTATCGAAAACGATATGGGCCACCTTGCCCTTCACGCAAAAGCTAGTGGGATGGCTGGGCAAGCAAAAGGCTATAAAAATTTGAGTGTCGATGGGGAAAGGCTCCAAGGACATAACAAAGACTCCACCTCGGCTAATATTGACCGCATAAGCGGTGGCGGTTTTATGACCGTCAGTGAATATAATCTTATCGTTAAAAGGGAGACGGTTTTCCTTCCGACGTTCGATAAACTGAACCTGTGCCATAGTAGCTCCCGCTATTCCAATAAACGGATTAAAGAATCTCGATCGGCTGATGTAATTTTTTCGCCGTCCTCTTGCATTTCGTTACTTGTGTGACGGGGTCTCGAAGAACGCGGTCTTTCTCTCTCTCCGTCCGGCGGAGTGGGGCCCTTTAGCCACGAAGAGAGGACGGGAAGATCACTAATAGACGCGTACCAGTGGCTTGCTTTCACGGCGTCTACTCCCGCAGTACACCCTGCTTTCACCCCGGCGAGAAAACAACTTCCCACGGTATTGCGGCCAATGGGGACTTGCCCCATAAGCAAAATGACAGCCGTCAGACTAAAATACTTTATGATAGGTCGGATTCTTTTCATGGGAGGAGAGGAAGGCTTTTTATTATTGTATCAAAAAAGCTCGGCTTGGAGATAGTTCTCTAGTGAGGTTATAATTAAAAGTATAACCCTTAACGAACCGACCTCACCCGTCGGGGAGGCTCTCATGTCACAGCACGTTACCGAAACGTGCAATGAGAGTAACGGACTATGGCTTCCACTGACTGAGTATGCGGTAAAAAGTGGGGTCAGCCTAAGCACCATCCGCCGTAAAATAAAGAGCAACACGATTCAGTATCGTTTGGAGAAGGGTCGTTATCTAATCCTGTTTCAAGACGAAGCAGGGGATTCTAGTGATAGCGACTCAATGCTTCATACGCCGCTGAATAAGGTTCCGGAGCGGCGACCTATCGAAAGCAATCAACAACTTCGTAAAGAGCCCAGCATCCCAACTGGTGTCTCTGTGAAAGAAGATGCCGAAAGCGATCGATTGGCCATCCCTCTTGTCGAAAAAGCCGTACGGATGGTAAGTCAAGCCTTCGAGCACACCCTTCGCGAAAAGGACGAGCGTATTCGTCTCTTAGAGCAAAGAAATGGGGAACTCGAAGAGAGGCTGAACGAACTTCGCACCTTGGTACGAGTGTTAGAGGACAGATACGAAGTCCGTTACTAAATTGCACTTATTGTTAAATCGTCATTAGAGAAAGTCGTCATTCAGATGAGGACCCTTCGAATCCGTCTGACTTTTTTATTCGTCTGCTCTAGCTTGAGCGGCCTGGCAACGGGAGCGGGTTCTTTACCCGCCCCCGAAGTAATGGCGAAGCTATGGCACGACGGTGTCCAATCCTATACTCGCGGAGATTTCGAGGGAGCGAAAAAGACCTTTTCCGAATGGACGGAAATGGCGGCCGCTTCTGGAGAACAATCCGCGCAAGCCAATTACAATCTGGGACTGACCGAGCTCGAGCTCAAAGCACCCGGCCCCGCCATTTATTACATCCTTAAAAGTGCAACCCTTCGACTCTCCCCCAACCGGATCTGGCACGACATCATCTCTTTGTCCGACCTGCAGAAGAAAATAGGAGTGAAAGAAAACGTTGCCGATGATTGGTTCTTTCGCTTTTCGCTACTCGTGAACGCAAGCCTGAGATTACTCTTATGCGCACTCGCCTTTTGGAGTTTGTGCGCCACACTGTTTATCGTTTGGATCAATCCAACCCCTGCAAGTAGGTGGATAGCCATACAACGGACGCTTCTAGTTACTTCCGGGGGGCTTATGATTCTTGTAGGAGTTGCCTATTTCAATCACCGGTATTATTGCCACTTCGCTGTATTGACCGGCCCCGGCGAAACCGTCTCTGTGTTTCGGACTCAGGAAAGAAAGAAAGAAGACATCCTTGCTGACTTTCCCGCAGGAACCATCGTGAACGTCTTAAAAGAGGGGGACACGGAAAAGAACATAGATGCCCCCATCGCTGGTTGGGTCAGCAACGAAAGCTTAAAAACCATCGAATAGGGTTTGATTACGTGAGAAGGCGAGACTCGCCCGCTTCGCCTTTGGCTATGGGAACTTGCCGTATCTCCGCTTCAGCCTGCTCTAAGAGATCATAATGTTGATCTAGATTGGCTCGAATGGCCGAAAAAATAGCGTTCCGCTTCTTTTCCGTCTCTTCGACTTCAGAGATTACCGAGGTCAACCATTCCTCGGTCTTCCCCCTAACCTCTTCCGCTTTGCTTTTCACCTCGGCGAAGAAAGCTTCCGCTTCTTGGGTCGCCTGATTACGGATGCCGGTGGCATCTTCTCGAGCTCGTTCCCGAAGCTCGTCAATCTCAGTCTCGCGACGTTTCCAATTCTCTAACTCGGTGGAGAGCCTTCGGATCTCGTCCGACAATTCTTTCTCGTGCTTTTGCACTTTCTCCCACACCTTCGCGGTGGCATCTAAAAAATCCACAACCTCTTGTGGCGCATAGCCCCAAACGGTTCGCTTGAATTCCTTGTTTTTAATCTCAACGGGGGTAATTTTTTCAGAGATAAGTTCGAGTGATTTTAGTGACATGGAGTTTTCCTTCGAGGGAGATACTAGCACAACAACCCGCGGTTGAAATGAGCACCTCGTCATTCCTGGTAGAGGCAAGTCAGGCTTGCTTTGCCGGTCTGGCTCCAATGAGTGAGGTGCCTAAGCGGATCATGGTAGCCCCTTCTTGCACGGCTATCGCGTAATCTTCACTGGTACCCATCGATAGGGTGGTAAGTCCCTGTGCTGAAAAGCTATCGAAAAGTTGCTTCATCCGCTTAAAGAAAGGGCGCCGTGCTTCGACAGGTTGAAGCATCGGAGCCATCGCCATAAAGCCTTCGAGCTTCAAGTTCGGCATCTCCCCAACGGCCTTTACAAATTCGGGTATCTCGTTGGGGGATATTCCCGATTTTTGAATTTCCCCGCCTACGTTGACTTCGATTAGGATGCGCATTCGTCTGTCCTCTTTCGCCTCCCGCCCGATCCGATCGGAGAGGAGCTGGGCCACTTCCAGCCGATCGATACTTTGCACACAATCATAATGGGGCAACTCCTTCACTTTACGGCTCTGAATGTGCCCAATGAAATGCCATTGCACCGTTCCCCGCGGAATCTCTTTCATCGATTCGCTGCCCTCTTGCGCATAGTTATGAGCTAGTACCTTGATCCCTGCTGCAATCGCCTCTTTCATCGTTTCGATCGACTGGTGCTTGACCACTCCAACTACGCTGATGGAGCGATCCGGGGCTAGTCGCTTCAACTCTTCTTGAAGTTGAAAGTACCTCTCAGAAATGCCCGGCATTAGTTTTTTACTTTCGTAAAGAGATCGAACACGGAAATACGGAGGAGCAGTGCCATCTCCTTCATCAAAAGTTCGATGGGTAAACCCATCACATTGGTATAGGAGCCCTGAATCTTTTCAATGAAAAGTGCGCCCAACCCCTGAACGGCATATGATCCCGCTTTGTCATAAGGTTCTAAAAGGTTCGCATAGTCTTGTCTCTGCGCCTCGGTGATTTTTCGAAACGTGACATAACTAGTGTCCAGAGCCCTACGAGTTCCCATGCGGGGGGACACTAGGCAAATTCCAGTTACCACTCGATGCGTTCGGCCGGACAACCTTTCCATCATCTGAAGCACTTCGGGTCGGTCTTTGGGTTTTCCCAAAACCACCCCCTCTAATACGACGAGAGTGTCTGCTCCCAAGGCTACTTCGTTAGCGTCGCCGAGCCGGGATAAACAGCTAGAAGCTTTCAGATAAGCATTTTCTTGAGTGACCTGTTCGACATTATTTTCTTCCGCCGATGCCTCTTCGACATCCGGAATTTCCACTCGAAATTTCAAATCTAACGTCTCTAAAAGCTGCCTTCGCCGGGGAGATTGTGAGGCTAAAACAAGTGTAGGGGGATGTGGATTCATTCAATACCTCAGCTAGCGAATTCCAAAGAAAAAGTCTCGCCGACAATCCCCTGAATTCCTTTGTGATTTTGGGAATAATTCGACGACAGCCTAGAGGGGCAAACACTTAAACTAATGCAATACATGGTAACTTGTGATATAAGCAAGCCTCCAAAACGCTAAAGAGGTCGCTAACGCAAATGTATCAATTCAAAGTGGGTGATAACGCGGTCCACCTCTCCCATGGAGTTGGAGTTGTTAGAGGTATCGAGGAACGTGAGTTTAGTCCAGGGAAAAAACAAAGTTTTTATATCCTAGAGATCCACGATAACGGTGCCCCTAAGAAAGTTTTTGTTCCTATTGAAAACTCAGGCCAACGCCTGCGTCCTATCATAAAAGCCAAGGAAGTCGAAGAGGTATACAAGATCCTTCGAAAGAAGGAGCCCTCGGCTATCGATCACCAAACTTGGAACCGGCGCTACCGAGAGTATATGGAGAAGATCCATACCGGACAGGTGCAGGAAATAGCGGAAGTCCTTACGAGCCCTTTTCTTACTTAAGCACGATAAAGACCTCTCTTTTGGAGAACGCAAATTGCTTGATCAAGCAAAAACTCTATTGGTAAAGGAGCTCTCTCTCGCTCAAAATATACAAGAGGCCGAAGTAGAAAAAGAGCTCGAAGCGATTTTCGGAACTTGAGGGTGACCACAAGTTTATGAAAGTCATGGATGCCATCTTAGTCGGGGGTGGTATCGGAAAGCGCTTTTCCGAAGGCTCGGATTCTGTCTCATTCGTTCCCAAGCAATTTCAAAGGCTGGGAAATTCTCCTGTTTTTATTCACGCGCTCCGATCGCTGCATCGACTAGATTGTTTTCGCCAGTTCATCGTGGTGGTTCCGGAAAGCTACCTGGGCCTTGCCAAAGAGCAGCTAGAGTCTTTTTTCCCTGAATTGGACGCGGTTCTCATCGCAGGAGGAAGTCAGCGGCAGGACTCTTCGCGATTGGCTCTTGAAGCCGTTGAGCGAATGACGCCTTTGCCCACTCGAGTGGCGATTCATGACGCGTGTCGGCCCTACCTTTCCCAAGTTTTTTTGGAAAGGATTCGAACCGCACTTCACGATAGATCTTTCGGTGCTTGGGTTCCCGTAGTCCCTGTCGTGGATACGCTTAAGCGGGTGGAGAACCATCAGGTGACGGAGACGGTGGATCGCAATTTGGTTCAAAGGGTCCAGACTCCACAGATTTTTGAATACGGAA
Source organism: uncultured delta proteobacterium (assembly GCA_963778115.1). Lineage (GTDB taxonomy): Bacteria > Bdellovibrionota > FAC87 > UBA2466 > UBA2466 > JBBQIT01. Next base: position 2,449,611 of record CAVZSV010000004.1, on the reverse strand, counting down.
TGATTCGTTCTTTAATGGAAAGAGCCAAGAGCGAAGACGGTGTTAGCTTTACGGATGACGCTTCGTTGTGCGAATACTATGGAATTCCCGTAGGGGTTTTTGAAGGCGATGTTCGAAACATCAAACTGACTTACGATCACGAGATCTCTGTCTTACAAAACATATTAGAAAGGAGCGAAACGACATGCGAACCGGAATCGGATACGACATTCACCGCTTAATTCCGTCCATCCGCCGATCGGAGTTTCCGCTCGGAGGAGTTCCTATCTCGTGCTACTTCACAGTCGAAGCGCATTCGGACGGAGATGTCTTGCTGCACTCCCTTACCGATGCTTGCTTAGGGGCGATGGCCCTTGGCGATCTCGGCCAGTGGTTTCCCGATAGTAAGCCAGAGAATCAGAATCGTCCCAGCTCCGAATTCTTAAAAGAGGTCTTACACCGAATTCACGCGATGGGCTGGCGAGTGGCTCAATGTGATTCCATCATTTTTCTAGAAGAGCCCAAGTTGGCAGAGCACTGGACGGAGATCCGAGAAAGTGTGGCCCGAATTTTGGGAATTGAAATCACTTCCGTTAGTGTTAAGGCTAAAACCATGGAAGGCTTAGGAGCTATTGGCAGTCGAAAGGCAATTGCCGCCCAGGCGATTGTACTGCTAGAAGAAAAAAAATAATAGCGATGGCGATTCAGCTCACCAACACCCTGTCCGGCAAGAAAGAGCTCTTGGTTCCTCTGTCACCGAACCAAGTGCACATGTATGTGTGCGGACCTACGGTCTACAACTTCATTCACATCGGAAACGCGCGTCCTTTGGTTTTTTTTGATGTAGTACGACGCTACTTGGAATTCTCAGGCTTTTCGGTCGTGTATGTCATGAACTACACCGACATCGACGATAAGATTATTCAACGCGCCAAAGAAGAGAAGACCGACTCTAAGTCCATCACTGAAAAATACATCGCAGAATACGAAAAGGATATGGCTCTGCTCGGCGTCAAACATCCCACTCGAATGCCCCGGGTCACGGAGCATTTACCCGGAATTATTTCCCTCATTGAGCGGCTAATAGAGAAGGGAGCTGCCTATGTCATCGATGGGGAGGTTTTCTTTGCCGTTAGAAAATTTACTCCTTATGGGAAGCTCTCCGGAAAAAATCCTGACGACATGCTGGCAGGAGCCCGAGTCGAAGTGGGAGAGAAGAAACGCGATCCTCTCGATTTTTCGCTTTGGAAACCTCGCAAAGAGGCTAGTGAACCCGCCTGGGAAAGTCCTTGGGGGTTGGGACGTCCGGGATGGCATATCGAGTGCTCGGTAATGTCGATGGAATATTTGGGTGAGACCTTCGATATTCATGGGGGAGGGATGGACCTCATTCATCCTCACCACGAAAATGAGATCGCCCAATCCGAAGCGGTAACTGAAAAGCCGCTTGCTAGATATTGGATGCATAACAACATGCTCAATATGGGTTCGGAAAAGATGTCCAAGTCTTTGGGCAATATTCTTCTGACTCGAGAATTTATAGAAAGATATTCGGCTGAGATTCTAAAGTTTATGTTGCTATCGGGGCACTATCGCTCCCTCATCGACTTTTCTTCACAACATCTTCGAGAGAGCCAAGCGGCCCTACACCGCATTTACTCCACGATAAATAAGTGCCACCAGCTCAGTGAAAAACCGGTGAATCCGAATGCCAAACCTGCAACTGAGGATAACAAAGCTGCTAAAGCGGTAACTGAATTTGCCTCGAAATGGCGAGAAGCGATGGATGATGATTTCAATACCGCACGGAGCATGGGCCAGCTATTCGAACTGGTCCGATCGCTCAATGCCATGGTGGATCGTAAAGGTTTTCAGATCTCCTTGGAATCCAAAACCACCATCGAAGCCTTCCTCAAGGAACTCTCGCTCTTTGGAGGGGTCGTGAATCTCTTTCAACAAGATAGCCAAGCCTATCTGGGAGTCTTAAAGACTTTGGCTCTCAAAGAGAGAAATTTAGACGAAAAGGACATACAAAAACTCATTAACGATCGCATCGAAGCGCGAAAGAAAAAAGACTTCGCCACCTCCGATGCCATCCGCCAAAGGCTACTTACCATGGGCATCGAGCTTAAGGACGGAGCTGATACAACCTCTTGGGATATTATCTTTACCGCCGCAGAATAAAGGAGGACATCTTATGCGAACTCGTCACTGGAGTCTGCTGTTTCTAATCACCTCTGTTCTTCATTTTCTAAGCCAAATCGCGTTGGGTTACGATGATCCCTTAACGCTAGCCCGCAGGAACATGACTCGAGCCGCTCAAAATGAAGCTAAGATAAATTTGATGGGTCTAAGGACCGATGAGATGAAATTTCATGCAAAGCATGGATTCTATACTAGCGATCTTTCCGCTTTGGGGTATTCGTTTCCCGCGGGAAAGGAGTCCAAATACAAAGTCGGTTTTGTCGCGCCGTCCAGCCCAGGAGTTGATACGAAGCCCGACATTAAGGACACCGATCGTCTGTTAAATTTCTTGAAAGAATCTAAACCCGAAAAGGTTTGGAAATACGACGCTCTTTGCAAGGTTCAAGAAATAGACTTCGACAAGATGGCGGAGAAATACTGTTCTGATTGCTCCGTTCAGAAAAAGGCCTTCAAAGTCATGGCGGTGGGGACTAGCTTCCCCAACACCGGCATTGACGTATGGACCATCGATCAGACGGGAAAACTAGTCCACGTGCGGGACGGGGCTCAGGAAGATTAGAAAGGTTAGTGCCGCTAGCGTTCGGCTTTTCTCGTTCCACAAGAAGTTCCACAAGCCGTACAGGAATAGTCGTACAGATCGCCGTCAGGAAGATAGAGTAGGAGTCGACTACGGACCGGCATCGCTTGCTTGCATCGGGGACACAAGAGATGGCTTGCCGAAAAATCCTTAAACGTATCGGGAGCCTCGGCTTTTGGAGGCCGCCTTTTCACGGCCATGCGCGGACGCGCGACCGCTGGAGTCGACGCAGGCTTTTTTCTCGCTAGATAATTTCTAACATCTTCATCAGACATCTTTCGTCTCTGGACTTTAGTCTACTTGATACGGATACCCATTCTATCTTTACGAACTCCTCCTTCGGAGTTCACCGAAAGCCAAACTAACTCCACCTTGCCTTTGAGGCAAGAGTCCGGAACCGGCCCCCAAACTCGGCTATCGATGCTGTCAGCTCGATTGTCCCCCATGGCGAAAAACTGCCCGTCAGGGACATCCACCGGCCCGTAGTCTTTCATTGCGTCGCTTTTCCAGTGGATAAGTCGAGGAGGAGCGGTCCCCAATTTTTCCCAAACCAGTGAAGGGTCTTGGTCGATGCCACTTGGCTCGTGCTGAGGCTGGTAGGTAGCGGCCTCGTCGTTGACGATCAGAATTCCGTTTTTTATTTCTATTTTGTCGCCTTCGACAGCGACCACTCGCTTCACAAAGGTCTGAAACCCCTTATCCGGAAGAGTAAAGGCAACAACATCCGACGGTTTGGGAAGGGAAAACTGGACTAATTGAACACTCGTAAAGGGAATTCTAAAATTGTATTCGGACTTAAACACAAAGACGAGATCACCGACTAAGAGTGCCGGAGTCATCGAGTCCGAAGAAATGCGAAAATCTTCGATAACGCAAAGGCGGACAAATAATGCGGCACAAGTGGCCAGTGCGAAAACCGAGGCAAGTGATCTGTATTTTTGAAGGAACACCGTTAATCCAAAGACAAGGCGGCCAGAAATGCCTCTTGAGGAATTTCCACTCGGCCCACCTGTTTCATCCGTTTCTTACCTTCTTTTTGCCGTTCTAATAGTTTCCGTTTCCGGCTGATGTCACCCCCATAGCATTTGGCGGTAACATTTTTTCTCATAGGAGCTATGCGCTCTCGAGCAATGATCTTGCTCCCAATAGCCGCTTGAATAATAACTTCAAACATTTGCCGTTCGATAAGTTCCCTCATCTTGACCACTAGCTCGCGGCCGCGATGGTAGGCCTTTTCCTTATGAACGATCCAACTTAGCGCATCGACGGGATCTCCGTTAATAAGTAAATCAAGTTTAACAAGATCGCTTTCCTCAAACCGCACCAGCTCATAATCCATGCTGGCGTACCCCTTACTGACACTTTTCAACCGGTCATAGAAGGATAAGACCACTTCGTTAAAAGGGATATCGTACTCAAGCAAAACTCGCTTCGGAGAATGGTACTGAAATTTCGTCTGGGTTCCCCGTCGCTCCTCACAAAGTTTGATGAGATTTCCCAGAAACTCCTCTGGAGTGTGGATCGTGACATGAACGATGGGCTCTTCGATGATCTTGATATGCTGGATCTCCGGTAGATCCGAGGGATTATAGACCATGAGAATTTCGTCTTTGGTCGTAGTGACTTTATAAAGTACCGTAGGGGCCGTCGTTACGAGAGCGATATTAAACTCACGCTCTAACCTTTCCTGCACAATCTCCATGTGCAAGAGGCCCAGAAATCCACACCGAAATCCAAAACCAAGGGCATCCGAGTTTTCCGTTTCGAAAGTAAAAGCACTATCATTAAGGCTAAGCTTTTCCATCGCCATCTTAAGCTCGGGAAACTCCGAACTCTCGGTCGGATAGATTCCACTAAAGACCATCGGCTTAACTTCTTTGAACCCAGTCAGAGGTTTTTCCGCGGGTGCTGACTTAAGCGTAATGGTATCGCCAATTTTTACGTCACGAATATCCTTAATACCGGCGATAACAAATCCCACTTCCCCAACGCTCAATTCCTTTACGGCTTTAGCATGCGGAGTAAAGACACCTAGCTTCAAAACTTCGTGTTCGGTCTTATTGTGCAACATGCGGATATACTCACCCGCTTTGATGCGCCCATTCATCACTCGTATGAGAATGACGACACCTTGATACTCATCAAACCAGGCATCAAATATCAGCCCTTGGAGAGGAGCTTCTGCGTCTCCTTTAGGGGGATGAAAATATTTGGCGACAGACGCCAAGAACCTGATCGACATTTTTTCCGTCTTTTGCACTGATACAAACTGCATTTTCCGTCGATATTCCGATCAAATCTTCAATTTCCTGCTTGGTGCGTTCAATGTCCGCACCGGGCAGATCGATTTTGTTTAACACAGGTAAAATTTCGAGATTGTTGTCGATAGCGAGGTAAACGTTAGCGAGGGTTTGGGCTTCCACGCCCTGACTTGCATCCACGACAAGAATAGCCCCTTCGCAGGCGGCGAACGACCGGGAAACTTCGTACACAAAATCCACATGCCCTGGCGTATCGATAAGATTAAAGATCATGGCTTCGCCGCTCTCGTTTACATAATTCAAACGGACGGTCTGTGCTTTAATCGTGATTCCACGTTCTCTCTCGATGTCGAGCTGATCTAAGAACTGCTCTTTCATTTCGCGATCGGCTAAAGCACCCGTAATTTGCAGAATGCGATCGGCAAGTGTCGACTTACCGTGGTCGATATGGGCAATAATACTAAAATTTCGGATTCGTTCGGGAGGAGTCAAGACTTCTACTTCTCTCTTAGAGGAACCGGCAATAGAACAGCCAGAACCCTAGTGATCCGTTGGGATTCGTCTTTCGCCGCGCTTCGGATCTTCCTGGATCAGAAGCATCTGACCGGGAAGAAGATTGCGATGACGTTCCAACACTAAATCGATCCCTTCGCGAATGTACTCCGCGATCGGCACCTTGGTTTTTTGATTCAACGCCTTAAGAAGCGCGTTCTGGTCATACGTGATGTAGACGGTCGTGGAAACTTTTTTTCGTTCCATGAAGGGGTCTCCCATTTTTACCTGATCCAACGTCTACGAATACGATACATGACCATATATATATGTCAAGGAAGGGAGGATGCTAAATGACAAAAACTAAACACTAAAAGCTAAATGCTCAAACCTGGGATGATTATCCCTGCGCCAACCACAGGGTACCTATGCGCCGAGATTACTTACCGTCTAGATTAAAGCAGATTCGTCGCAAGCTCTGCCAGCTGCGATCGTTCGCCTTTAGTCAAAGTGACGTGAGCCGAGATAGACTCGTTTTTAAATCTCTCTACCACATAGGTGAGCCCATTATTGGAAGAGTCGATATAAGGATTATCGATCTGATAACAATCACCCGTTAAGACGACTTTCGTTCCTTCGCCTGCTCGAGTGATGATCGTCTTAATTTCGTGAGGGGTTAAGTTCTGCGCTTCGTCCACAATCAAATACTGATACGCCAAACTTCGACCGCGGATATACGTCAGCGGTTCTATGTGGAGCATTCCCTGATTGATAAGCTCCTGCCAAGCCCGGCGCGCCGGACGCTTCTGAGGTTTTTCTCCTTGAGAGAAAGACACAATGTAATCGACGTTATCGAAGATGGGCTGCATCCACGGGTTCAATTTCTCTTCTATCTCACCCGGTAAATAACCGATGTCCTTGCCAAGCGGAAAGATAGGGCGAGAGACGAGTAACTTCTGGTACTTTCCTTCGTCGATCGTTTTCTGCAGTCCGCAAGCTAACGCCAATAACGTTTTCCCCGTTCCAGCTTTTCCGACTAGGCTCACCAGACTAACGTTATCATCGAGAAGCGCATCAAGGACAAAGGCCTGCTCGGCGTTCCGCGGCTTAATTCCCCACACACCGTCGTTGGGGACCTTAAGCGGGATGATCTCCTCGGTAGCCGCCGAATAACGACCCAACGCCGTGTGGTCGGCTTTATGCTGATCGCGGAGGACCACGAAAGCATTGGGATGAAGCCCCTTTTCTTTCATGGGAAAGCGCTTCAACTGATTGAAATTTTCCACGACATCGCCCGGAACATCGAATTGAAAGAGGCCGCTATAAAGCTCCTCGATCGTTACACGACTGGGTTCGAAATCCACCGAGTTAATGCCGAGAGCATCGGCCTTAACGCGTAAATTTACGTCCTTCGTGACGAAAATCACAGGGATGTTGGGCCTGTCGTGTCGAATCTTAAGAGCGACCGCTAAAATTCTGTGGTCATTCTTTTCATGGGACATATGGTGCGGGAGATAATTCTCCGAGTCCCGGAAGAGGTCGACGATAAGAGTTCCCTTCTTGGGTAACTCAACTCCGTGAGTGAGGGAGCCTCTCTTTCTAAACTGATCTAAATAGCGCGAAAATTGCCGGGCATTTCGGCCGATTTCCGTGAGATCTTTTTTGAAGCGATCCATCTCTTCGAGGACCGTAATGGGAACGACCACCACGTTGTCATCGAATCGAAAGATACACTGCGGATCATAGAGAATGACACTAGTGTCTAGGACGAATGTTTTTTTCAATGTACGATAATCCTGGATATGTCGTTAAAGAGAGTCAGCCCAACCAACATCAAAATGAAAACCATTCCGATTTGATTGGCGATCTCCATTGTGCGGATCGATACGGGCCTACCTTTAATTCCTTCAATAATAAAAAACAGCAAATGGCCTCCGTCCAAGATGGGGATCGGAAACAGATTCAATAGAAACAGGTTGATGCTGATTAGCGCCATCATCTGAAGAAAAGGAATGATGCCCGCGTCAAGACTTCTACCGGCGACCGTAGCTATCAGCACGGGTCCTCCCAGATTCTTGACCGAGATCTTTCTCGTCACAAGCTTTGCGATGCTGATTAACATCCGTTCGGCCAAAAGAAACGTTTCCGAGGCCGAGTGAGAAATGAGTTGTATCGGATTGTGATAAATCACACTCACATATTCCGGTTCGTGAAGAACGGTCGCGGGAGCAAACCCCACCATAAATTTGGTAACCGGTTGACGAGTGAGCGGATCTTCTTGAGTCGTCTGGATTGGCTTAAGACTCAAAGTCACCAGCTTTCCCGCACGCTCAACGATAAAAGGAATGGTTTCTCCTTTGGCGCCCTCACTTTGGACGGAATCCACAATCGATTCGAAATTATAGATGGGCAGGCCGGCAACGGAGACCATACGATCTCCCGCCAAAAGTCCCCCTTTTTCCGCTGGGCTATCCGGGGATACTTTTTTCACAAATAGCTCTGAGGGATAGATCCCTAAGACCCCTGCCAATCCCAAAGCGTTTATCTTATCCGCCGCAGGCAGCGCCGGTAATACGACACTAAAGGATTTCTCCGGACCATTTCCCTCTTCCCCCTGCTTAACTGAAATCGTCAGGGGCGAATCGTTCTTCCAGAAAGCGGAAAGAGCTTCATTAATATCTTCGTACACGACGATGTCGCGAGAACCGATCTTAGTAATGAGATTTCCAGAACGAAGGCCTGCTTTGTAAGCGATCGAATCGGGATTGGAGATGCCGATGACGGGATCCAAAGGCGTCGACATCACTCCTTTAATTCCTCCGACCTCTTCATCCTCCCCATAAGCGTTCTTGGTTCGGACTTTGCCGACCACATAGGGAATGCGCAGCTCGGTATTTCCTCGCTCAATGACTAGCTCTACTTTTTCACCTAAGCGATTTTTTAGCGTATCCTCTAATTCGCTCCAGGTCTGAAGCTTTTGCCCGCTGACTTCCGCAATGCGATCTTTGGGGCGAATCCCCGCGTCCCAAGCTGGACTATCGACAATGACACTTCCCACACGGGTCCCCGACATTGGCTGACCAAACCAGAAAACCACCATGAAAAGCACGAAGGCCAGAAGAAGATTAAAAAGCGGCCCGGCGGACACGATCGCAAATCTCTTGTAGAGCTTTTGAGTAGAAAAAGCACGATGGGCTTCCGCCGCGGGAACGCTCTTGTAGGGATCATCACCCATGAGCTTTACGTACCCACCCAACGGAAAAAGCGAGATGCAATATTCTGTCTCGCCGATCTGGCGACGAAAGATCTTCTTTCCAAATCCTAGCGAAAACACTTCGACCCGGACGCCGAAAAGTTTGGCGATAATGTAGTGGCCGAACTCGTGGAAGAAGATGAGTCCTCCCAGAAGCACGACAACGCCAACTACCGATGTGAACACCGCAGAAGTAAACACGCTGCCTCCAGAGCTGCCCGATACGGGCCGAGATCCTAAAGCCTATTACCTTAGGGACCATTTCCTTAACGGTTACCGCGAAACCTCGTTTCGGGATAAGAACCTAGCTTATATGAAAGAGAAGTGTCCGAAAATCATAAATTAGTTAGATCCTGAGGCCCTTAGGCCGAAGGATCTCAGCAAACCTAGCAGAGCCCTCTGCTGCGAGAGTGTCATATCCCCATCCGACGGACGACCTTTCCTGCTTCTTCCCTAGCCTTGCGGTCTTCTTCAAAGACATCCCCTATCGTTCTAATGCTCGCTTGGGGGTGTTTTTGAAGGGTTTCCTCAATACTGGAAGCGATTCCTGGGAAAAGCAGCTTTCCCTCTAAAAAGGCGGTGACCGCCACCTCATTTGCCGCGTTAAGCGCGATCAGGGAGCTAGCGCCAGCAAGCAATGCCTCTCGGGCGAGCCGCAGTGCAGGAAAACGTCTTTCGTCAGGCTCAAGGAACTCTAACCGGGCCATCTCTTTAAGCGACAACTTAGGAATCACATTGTCCAATCGAGCTTCCGGTGACATTGCATAGCCGATGGCAGAGCGCATGTCAGGTTTGCTGAGCTGCGCCAGACAGGTATTGTCCCTAAGCCAAATGGCTCCATGAACAATGCTCTGCGGATGTATCCACACTTCAATTTCCCGAGGAGCCACCTCAAAGAGAAAATGGGCTTCGATAAGCTCTAACCCTTTGTTCATCAAAGTGGCGGAGTCGACCGAAATCTTGGGCCCCATATTCCAATTGGGATGGCGAATGGCGATGGCCGGAGTGACTTCCTCGAGCGGCAGATCCGGAAGCTTAAGCAAAGGGCCCCCGCTAGCCGTCAAAACAACGCTCTTCACTTGAGATCGCTCTCTTCCCTCCAAAAGCTGGTAAAGCGCGTTGTGTTCGCTATCGACGGGAATGATCTTGCTGCCAGTCTTTGCAACTAGCTCTTTGAGTAACGAACCTGCCACCACGAGCGATTCCTTATTCGCTAAAGCGACGGTCTTGTCTTTAGCAATCGCATCCAATGTAGGTTCAAGCGCGGCAAAGCCCACAATCCCCATCACAACGATATCGGCACCTTCGGCAGAAATGCAGCGGCGTATCCCCTCAATTCCGTGTCCGATCTCTACTTCAGGGAACTCCGCTCTTAAGGCTGCGGCGTCCGTACTACTCTCGACGGCAACCACGCTGGGCCAGAACTGGCGGATTTGTCCCCGAAGCCGGTCAATGTTGCGCCCCGCCGCTAGCGAAGCAACGACAAATTTTTCCGGATTCGATTCGATGATCTGCAGGCACTGAGTTCCAATGGAGCCCGTACTCCCCAAAACACTAATGCCTCTTCTAGGGATACTTTTTTCGGTCGGGCGGTCACTCATGATCTTTGCACCACAAAAAGTAAAAAGAAATAATAGACGGGGGCCACCAGAGCTAGACCGTCAATCCGATCCAAAAGCCCTCCATGACCAGGAAGGAAATTGCCCGAGTCTTTTTGAGCCACACTTCTTTTGAAAAGCGACTCAAACAGATCTCCCAGCTGGGCGAGCACACTGACTAGGGGAGCGAAGAGCATTAGTTTAAAGACAAACCGATGTTCGGAGAGGCTTGGGATGAAATACCAGGCATAAAGGACTCCCCCTAGTGTCGAAAAAAACACGGCGGCTACGGCTCCTTCGAGCGATTTCTTGGGGCTTAACTTCGTGGCGAGCCGATGGCGTCCCAAGCGAATTCCGATAAAATAGGCCCCTGTGTCTCCAAGAAACACCAAAATAAAAAGCAGCATGAGATAGTAACGACCCAACTCGAGGTTCCAGATAGGCACAAAAAATCCAAAAAGCGCTAATACGTAAACCAATCCCAAAAACTCAAGCGCCAATTCTCTCGTCTCCCGAACGAAATCACCCGAACGATTCGAAAGGATGACCCTCCAGGAGCAGAGAAAGATAAAAGACAGCCAAAGCGAAATCCATCCGGCTATCTGATTTTGAATCATGGCAAGAATCGCGAACGCAATCAGACATGACATTCTAAGGTGGCGGAGCCGCGAAACGTTTGAAAAAAACAGGCGATCAAATTCCAGGTAAGCAAGTACCGCAAATCCCACCACGACAAGCGTGATGAGAAACAGGTTGCCCTTGAAGACCAAGGCGATAAGCAGAGCGGCCGCGGCAAGTCCAAAAACAATCCTCTGCTTCATATATTTTTTGACCTCACCCCGTATGAAGTCGACGACATCTTCTCATTTGGAGTAAGAACGCGATTTCCACTTTCTTGTTCAATCTGCTCGGAAGTTTTTCCAAAACGACGCTCTCTTCCGGCGAACTGAGCCAAGGAGGCTTCAAAAACATCTCCCGTAAAATCGGGCCACAAATTCTGCACCACAATAATTTCCGTGTAAGCGATCTCCCACAGAAGGAAATTGCTTACCCTCAGTTCGCCTCCGGTTCGAATAAGAACATCGGGATCGGGGAACTCGGGCCGGTACAGATGCGCCTTAAAGACCGACTCGTCTATCTGCTCAATCGCATTTGCCGACATCTCTCCCGAAGCGACCTTTCTGGCTATCGCTTTGGCGGAATCAATGATTTCCTGTCTTCCTCCGTAAGAAAGAGCAAGGTTAAGCGTGAGTGCGGGATCAGGAAATTGGGTAAGTTTGATCACTCGCTTTAGTTCCGTTTGCACGAATTTAGGTAACCTATCGGTTTGTCCCTGAGTCACTAGCCTAACGCGGTTACGCAATAACTTCTTATCCATCGTTCTTAAGTGACTCACTAACAGCCGCATCAACGTATTCACTTCAAACGAAGGCCGGTTCCAATTTTCCGTCGAAAAGGCGTAGAGAGTGAGATAGCGGATACCAAGTTTACAGGCACGGTTGACGATCTCATCGGCTCTTTTGGCCCCGGCACGATGGCCCCATGAACGGCCTAGTTTACGGTTTTTCGCCCAACGACCATTCCCGTCCATAATGATGGCGACATGTTGTGGGTATCCGGTGATCGGGGATCCAGGGGTGTTCTTTGTGTCAGAAGCACTCATTCCGATCTACAAGGTCATCACTTCTTTAGATTTCGCCTCCACAAGGCGATCTACCTCTTCGATGAAATGATCCGTAGATTTCTGAATTTCGTCTTGGAGTCTGCGGACTTCATCTTCAGACTTGTCTTTTAACTCCTTAAAGCCGTCCATGGCATCTCGGCGAACGTTGCGAACCGTTACTTTGGCATCTTCGCCGAATTTCTTTATCTGTTTGACGAAGTCTTTACGACGATCCTCGGTCAAAGGAGGCAGATTGATTCGAATTAACTTTCCGTCGTTAATCGGAGTGAGTCCGAGGTTTGCAGCAAGGATTCCTTTTTCGATATCAGCGATGACACTACGGTCCCACGGCGTAATCGTAATGGATCGCGCATCAGGAATCGCTAAAGCCGCCACCTCTTTTAGTGTCATGGCACTTCCGTACACTTCGACTTTGACACCCTCGACCATCGAAGTCGTGGCACGGCCAACTCGTAAACGAGAAAATTCAACCTTCAAATGCTCTAAAGCTTTCTCCATATGCTTCTTGGTCTGATTCAGATCGCTCACCCTTCCCTCCTTACGATCGTGCCCAACGGTTCTCCTAAAATCACGCGTTTGAAATTTCCAGGCGTGTTTAAATTGAAAACCAGTATAGGAAGATTGTGATCCATGCAAAGTGAAATTGCCGTAGAATCCATCACCTTCAAATTCTTTTGCAAAACGTCAAGGTAAGTCAAACTTTTGAACATCGTCGCATTGCGATCGATAAGAGGATCCGCACTATAAACTCCGTCGACACGAGTCGCTTTCAGAATGATTTCGGAACCTACTTCCATCGCTCTGAGACTTGCCGCCGTGTCCGTCGTGAAATAGGGATTGCCCGTCCCTGCTGCAAATATGACGACTCTTTTTTTCTCAAGATGCCTCATTGCGCGACGACGAATATACGCCTCGCACAATTGATGCATCTCGATGGCCGACATCACCCGCGTGAAGACATCCACTTTTTCCAGACAGTCTTGGAGGGCGAGACTATTGATCACCGTGGCGAGCATTCCCATGTAATCGCTGGAGGCTCTTTCCATGCCTTGGGCCGTCCCAGCTATGCCACGAAAAATATTGCCACCACCGAGGACTATGGCAATCTCAACGCCTAACTCGTGAACTACTTTGATTTCACCGGCAATGCGTTTGATGATCTCGGTGTCGATGCCAGAGGATTTTTCCCCGGCCAAAGCTTCACCGCTTAGTTTAAGAAGGACGCGTTTATATCGAGCAATTGGTGCAGTCACCTTCATGGTCCTTGAAGCGTGTTTCCCTGGGCTTTAAGCCCCTTCTTCCGTTAGGGTCTTCACGCCTTCACCTAGCTGAAATCGCACAAAGCGGCGAATCGCAATGTTCTCTCCCAGCTTGGCAATGGTCTCTTTCACTAGGTCCTCGATAGATTTTTCCGGCTCCTTGACGTATTTCTGATGGAGCAGACAAACCTCTTCGTAGAACTTACCAATCTTACCTTCCACGATCTTTTCAATAACAGGTCCCTTTTTGCCCGACTCCTCCGCCTGAACGCGGAAAATGGCTTTCTCTTTATCGACATCTTCAGCGGGAACCTGGTCTTTGACGAGATATCGCGGATTCGCGGCCGCGATGTGGAGGGCGACATTATTAACAAAAGATTGAAACTCGTCCGTCTTTGCCACGAAATCGGTTTCGCAGTTTACTTCGACGAGAACGCCAACTTTGCCGTTGCCGTGAATGTAAGCGTGAACACGGCCATCTTTGGCAACACGACCCTGCTTTTTGTGGGCGGCGGCTAGGCCCTTCTCACGAAGATAATTAATCGCCTTTTCGAGATCGTTCTTGGTCTCCTCAAGCGCTTTCTTGCACTCCAGGAATCCCGCCCCGGTTCTCTCTCTTAACTCTTTTACTTGATTGGCTCCGCCACCGGTACTCACACTCACAGAGACTTCTCCTTCAAAATCAAAAGTTTTGGAATTAGGGGGTCTCGCCTTCGGGGGTTCCTTCGGGCTCAACTCCGGCACCTTCCACCGCGGGCTGTTCTTCTTCACCATCAGCCGGTTCGCGATAATCGATTTCGGTCGGAATCTTTAGTTTCTTGCGAACCACTCGCTCCACCACGGGACCTGCGGCCACAGCCGGTTGCGGAGCCCCTTCTGTGGGCTGACCCGCTTCACCGCTTGAGGCAGCTTGTCCTGCGGACGCTCCCCCGCGCATGCGTTGCTCATAAACTTGGGCGCCTTCGATACAAGCGTCGGCTATCAAGTTCACAAAGAGCGTTACCGATTTGAGCGCATCATCGTTACCCGGAATGACGTAATCGATGGGGTCTGGATTGCAGTTGGTGTCCACCAACGCCACAACGGGAACTCCAAGACGATTGGCCTCTCGGACCGCGATCCTTTCGGTCTCAGGATCAATGACAAACATCGCCGCCGGTAATCCCTTCAGATGTCGGATACCGCCAAGACTGGCGTCCAACTTCTTTCTCTTACGCTCCAACATGACAGTCTCTTTTTTGGGAAGCGCGTCGTAGGTGCCATCTTCTTTCCACCGCTCTAGCTCCTCGAGCCGCTCCACTCCACGACGAATGGTAGAAAAATTCGTTAATGTGCCTCCGAGCCATCGCTCAGTGACGTTAGGCATATTGGACCGCTGTGCCGCTTCGCGGGTCACGACGGTCGCTTGCTTCTTGGTGGCCACGAAAAGAACTTTGCCTCCTTCGGCCACAATGTTGCGGACGAAATTGCAGGCATCCTTCGAATGACGCACGGTCTTTTCAAGATCGATAATGTAGATTCCGTTGCGAGGCGCGAAGATGAAAGGCTTCATCTTGGGATTCCAACGGTGAGTCTGGTGGCCAAAATGCACACCGGCCTCAAGCATATTTTTCATGGAAATGTCAGGCATAGTTCCTCCGGTTTATCCGCCGCCGCCCCTAGGGCCCTTATCTGATTTTCAGCTAGGCTGAATTCAGTGAGAGACCAGAGAATTCAAAGGGGCGTGTGTAATCACTAAAACACTAGCTCGCATGGTTAACATGGCACCTAAGCTGGAGCAAGGGGAAATTCCTCAAGAATTTCATAACGCGAGCCCGTGCTACCTTTCCCCTTACCGGCCAGGCTTTGAAATAGAATCACTGTCTTAACGTTAACATCTATAGGGGGAATCACAGGGAGCCGTCCATCCCAGTCGAGAGCCGATCGAAATCGGACCAGCGTGACATGAGGATAGAAGCGTCTTTTCTCTAAAATGACGCCGGCATTCATTAGAAGCGGCTTCATTTTCATATGTAACTCTTCCAAAGGACCGTTCAGCCCACCGATCCCAGCCACCGTCGCCCGGCTTTTCTGAGGAAACGCCGCTACGTGATCAAGCCTTTGGACACATGCTCCCCCCCAACGAGTACGCCGGATAACCTCTCGGATCTCTAACTCTTGGCGAGTTTCAATCAAACCAAGAAAGTGAAGGGTAATGTGGAAATCTTGAGCGCGAACCCACCGGCAGTCCTCGCCAAGTGCTTTCATGACCTCATTTTCGCGGAACACTTGTTGGCGAGCCTCAAGTTCCCGTAATATCCCAGGGTCAGGGCGAATTCCGAAAAAGAGGCGTTTAGTTGCCATCGCTCTAAGATAATTGTCTCAACAGAGGTTTTTGTCACTATGGCCCCCTCGTCCCCTTTACAGACACAGCTGTTAGTCCGCGCGAAGGAATTTCCGAAGGATCCCGGCGTCTATCTAATGAAGGACGCCTACGGTCGCATTTTGTATGTCGGAAAGGCCAAACACCTGCGCAACCGGGTGAAGTCTTACTTTCAAAAGATCGATTCGCTTCCAGGAAGAACCCGCCTTTTAGTCGGAAAGATAGCCGATATCGAGTTCACCGTGACCAACACGGAGCTTGAAGCACTCCTACTAGAGTGCAACCTCATTAAGAAGCACCGTCCGCGCTACAACGTCCGTCTTAAGGACGACAAGAATTATCCCTATGTCGTACTCGACTTTACCCATCCTTTCCCTCAATTTCGCATCACTCGTAAGGTTATCCCCTCGCCGAAGCTAAAATATTTTGGCCCGTTTAGCGCTGGCGTAAACGAGATTGGCCGTTTTTTACTCAAGACGTTTCAAATTCGTGACTGTTCCGATCAGAAATTTAAGAACCGTACCCGTCCTTGTCTGAATTATGAGATTGGGACCTGTACCGCTCCTTGCGTGGATCTGGTCTCGCAAAGTGATTACTCGAAACAGATTCGGGATGCGTCGCTTTTTTTACGGGGGAAAAAGCAGCTTCTTCTGCGTACGCTGAAACAAGACATGAAGAAAGCTTCGGACCTTATGGAGTATGAAAGGGCCCGGACCTTAAGAGATAAGATCTCTGCCGTCGAAAAGATTACCGAAAAGCAGGACGCCGTACTCTCGGATGCCCTTTTCGATATCGATGTCGTGGGCCGTCATGAGCAGGATGGAGACGTTCAATGGGTGGTTCTGTTTATTCGTTCGGGATTTCTTACCGGCAGACGATCCCAAAGAATGAGCCTTGCCCTCGGCAGTATCGAAGACGCTACACGGACGTTTCTTGAGCAGTTCTATACCGTATCGCTCATCCCCGACGAAATTTGGATAAGTGAAGATTTTCCCGATCGAGCCACTCTGGAGAAATTCTTGGTCGACCGAGCGAAAAAACCCGTACGTATCCGAGTGAGACGAAACGAAAAAGGAATGCGCTTACTAGGGATGGCGCAGCAGAACGCGAAACTGCTCTTTCAAGAATCTAATTTAAAAACGGGGGAGTCGGCTTCGGTTCAATTGCAGAAAATTTTGGATCTCAAAGATGTTCCCCACAGCATTGAAGGAATTGACGTCTCCAATCTCCAGGGCACTCGTCCGGCAGTTTCGCTGGTCCACTTTGCCGACGAAAAACCACTGAAAGCGCGCTACCGCCTTTACTATCCCAAAACCGTTGAGGGACAAGATGATTTTGCGATGATCTATGAGACGGTCACTCGACGTTTCAGTAAACCAGACCCCCCGCCGCCGGATCTGCTGCTCATTGACGGAGGAAAAGGTCAGCTGCAATCGGCGATGCGAGCTCTTGAGGAATTGAAAGTAGAGATACCGCTTTGCTCGCTTGCCAAATCACGTACCGAAAGTGGATTCACCAGGAAAGCCGTGGAGAAATCGGAAGAGCGGATCTTTGTCCCTTTCCGTAAAAATCCCATCATCCTTAAAGAGGGGCATCCCGCACTTAGGCTTTTGCAACAGGTGCGTGATGAATCGCATCGCTTTGCCATTAAGAGCCACCGCAATCGAAGGGACAAGGGAACGCTTCAAGAGTCGGCGTTGGTTGAGATTAACGGCGTTGGTGAAGCGACACGTAAGAAGTTGCTCATGGCGTTTGGAAGCTTGGAGGCGATA
Organism: uncultured delta proteobacterium; assembly: GCA_963778115.1. Lineage (GTDB taxonomy): Bacteria > Bdellovibrionota > FAC87 > UBA2466 > UBA2466 > JBBQIT01. The sequence goes on along the minus strand of CAVZSV010000004.1, from coordinate 2,432,169 downwards.
CGTGCTGCGTCCTACGAGGAACTGGTGAAAGCGGGGTTTTCGAAGACGGTGGCGGAGAATGTGAGGGAGCAGTTTGGAGAGAGTGGGAAGGAGGAATGAATGACACTCATCCTTCTGCATGGAGATTGCTTCGTCGAGTCGCTTCGCTCCTGTTCCTCGCACCGACAGCCTTGTTGAAGCCTCTTAGCCGCTGAATCGAGTAAACCGCGACTCCCAACATTCCTATTACCAAAATTGCATTAACCCAAAGAGCCGTCCTTCCCAAGTGAGATTCGAAAGGGCCGGTAAACTTTTCGGTTCGCGAAGCGGGATATAAAAGAGACTTCGCTAAAATTCCTAGTGGTGACAGGCCGAATCGAGTCACGGGATAGATCAGGTCTTTAACGGAATGCATGCCTTTCCAATGAGTCGCTATCTCCCAGTAATTAGAGAAGTGATCGTAAACCCAGGTCAGATGAGTTAACCAGAGCGCTTCGAGCACCAGTGCAGATTTGAATAGTGCCCGAGCTTTGGCACCCAAGATGGGAAGAAGCTCTAACCAAATCACAAGACAACCAGCGTAAGTTCCTATCAAGTAACGATAGCCAAACGAATTTCCCATCCCTTCCCATCCGACCGCTACCAGCAGGAGTAAGACCATCCATACCAAAGAAGCTCGCGCCATCCAGGAAAGACGCTTTAGAAGGACCACTCCGGCGCCCAGACAGAGAAGCCAAAAGGGGCCGGTAAAAAAGAGGCCCCAATAATCTCCCCAAAGCACTCGCTTCATTTCAAACCACGATACCGATTTCAATATTCCCAAAAGGGGCATCGCTGTCGGTCCCCCGTATTGGTGGATGAAGGCTAAGTCTATGACGGGGATGGCCGCCAACCCACAAACGACTAAGGCCCCGGCTATCCAGCGTTTCTGAGGGGGCGTCATTTCGCGAAGCCGAACCGGATGCCTGTCCAAGAATCGGCCCAATACCACAAGCAATATAGGCGCATCGTTGACTCGTGTCGCGCACAACCAAAGGGCTGACACCAGACTAAGAGTAAATTTGTCTTCGGAAGCGAAGTAGACGGTAGCTAGAGCGAGAAGGATTTCGCCGGCATGAGCCATGGTACTTCGGGCTGTCGCGTAGTGAAGGACCGGGACCGAAAGCAGAAACATGACGACGAGAAAAGGGCTAAGGCGTTGCTCTTTATCGGAGACGAGATTTAGTCCGATCTTTTCCACCAAAAATAAGGAGCCGGCCCAACAAGCAAAGGACGTGAGTCCGATGAACATCGAAATGAAATGGAACGAATCGGTTTTTGTTAACAATGCACTTAGCCTTCCCGCTATTCCGGCCGGTATCCAAAGCACCGCAATGCCGGGAAGGTGGTAGGGATGAGGACAAGCGTTTTCCGGCATCAGAAGAAAGCGATGGAGCCAGCCCAAATAGCAGGTGTCGTCTAGAATCGATCGCACGTTGAAGGCCAACGGGACCTCAAAAAAGACCAGAAAAACGACTGAAACCACCGGGAGGAGAGAAAAAAATCTGTCGCTCTCCGTCATAACGAAAGAGGATTGTGGCCGTTTCAATGAAGTCTCTCTTGGTTTGGGTTTTCGATTGTACGAATTGGCGTCATAGAGATTTTGACTCCACTGCTTAACGAATACAAGAACTTCACTATGGTCACCACTAAGCACCTGATCTTAGGTATTTGAACGTTTCAGAAAAAAAGCGAGTCTTCTCTGGCTTTATCTTAGTCGCACCACGTCAAACGATTTTATTGACGTCCCCGCCAAAAATGAAAAAAAGGAGGTGGGGGGAATCAATGATGAAAATCAGTCTATTCGTCTTGGGATTGAGTCTATTAACCACGTTTTCTGCAATGGCCGAGACACCACAACAGGTCTCAGTAAATATCGACGGCACCGTTTATAGTTGTACGACGTCGGGGGTGGTTCCCACCGATCCCAACTGCATTAAGGATATTGCGAGCTACTGCAATACCGGCACCACCAATTCCTCAAATGCCTGCTTCACCTACGCCAGTTCAGCGTGCAAAGGGGCGCTCACGGGATATTCCTCGTGCGTCACTCAGACGGCGGCCTATTGCTCTCAAAGTACCACGATGTCGAGTAACGATTGCTTTACTCAGTCCTTAACGAGCTGCAAGAGCTAAGGAACTTTTCGGTAGGTGTCCGGGTGTTCTGACCAGGCCCGGCGCATATCGGTATTCATGCTGGGGCTTACCAAATAACAGGTGGGGACGTCCGCGTCTGACGGAAAGGCCCTGAGCTGGATTCCACATTGGCCCGCGAACCGGATCTCATCTCCGGGCGCAACGGTCACGATCGTTTCAATTTCGATATCGGCAAGGCCCGGGTTTCCGGCGAACTCTCGTTGGCAGGGACTCACGGTATTAAATTCTACCGATTTAGCTCCCAGGCGAAAAGCGCCTCGAATAAAGGCCTGCATGTCGGCAGATCGCTTAACCCGAATGTGAATGGTACCGGGCTCAATTTCGTCAGGCTTTTGAGGCTGAAGTGTGGTGACTTGGGGCCCCGCACAGGTTCCCAAGTGCGCGTAGAAAAAGCCATTGGGGGAAGGAAAGTTGAGATTATGATAGAAACTCGGCTTAGAACGCGCCCCGGGGGAAATTCCTGTGGCAGGCCTAGCGGAAAGATCCACCGGTCTTCCCACACTGGCGTCTTGCCGTGACCCCGCGTGGTCGGGTTGGGAATTGAAAAGAGAAGGTTGCGCCGTCGTCGAGGGAACCGGCCCCCAAATACTTCCCAAGGGAAACTGGCGAGAACGGCCGAAGGACGGCCGAAACGTGCTGGACTGGTGTCTGGATGTCGAGGAACGATAATACGGGAACCAGTACCAAGCGGGTATTCGTCTCCGGAAAAAGAAGGCGGGAGACGAGGTGGGCAGCAGGATCGTAAGGAACACCAAAACGAGAGAGGCCTTAGTAAGCTTGGATCCCATGACATATTATAGCCTAAAGACGGGGTACTCTTGCTACGAGAATGCTTCGCCGAGTCGCTTCGCTTCTGATCATCACAATGACAGCCATTTTTTTTCGAGCCCCGCAGTGATCGGCACACTCGCCCTTTATTTCACGGACTTAATCCTCTCCAGAAAATTAGTCTCCGAGCTCGCTCCAATAATGTGAGCTGTTCCACAATCGCATTCCAGTCCATTCGTCTCCAAAGTTTTATGCTGCCTTATCTTTTTGGTACTTTAGTGGCTAACGGTTGCAATAAATCTTAGGCCGCAGGAAGAAAAGGGCCAACGAGCGGAAGGGGTGGAAAGGTCATGGAAACGCCGGTGACCGTGGCGGTTACGGCAAGAAAGGCCATTCGAAAGGCTTCCGCGAACTGATTCTCTTCGGTTTTATTTACTAATTTGGCCTGAGATAATTTTTGAACGAGAAGCTTTTTCCCGGCTTGGACGGAACCGGCATCAATAACCGCCGTGGCAACGGACCACATCGTCGCCGGCGTGGGAGCTCCCAGAAATGCCCCCGGTGCGACCACCATGGTAGAAGCGTTAATGGCCGCTTCCCAGGCATCACTCCATTTAATAGCGGCCTCCATCGCTTTCTGGGCAGGACGAAGTTCTCGAAGACGCGCTTCGAAAATTGCTTTTTGGAAAGTAAAACTCACCGGACCCACCACCGGCATCAGTTGCAACTTCCCCGTACTTCGTTCGAATAGCCACTGCGCTATTTTGCCTCCCCAGTCGGCCTGATCTGTCGCTTCGATCTGCTTTAGCGTCTGATTCCAATTGTCCAGTGGCTCGAGCGGCATCAGTCTAACTTGCCTTTCATCTGGCTTAATTTTTCTTTGGTATCGTTTATTTTTTGCTGGACCGCCGGATTTAGCGATCCCGGACCCACGGCTGTCGAAACAAATTGAGGGGCGTTCTGATTTAAACAATCCAAAAGCTGTTCGAGTAGATCGAAAAGCTCACCCGATTTATTGCCTAAGGCTATCTTCCCCTTTTCCAACCTAAGTTCAGCGCCTTGAGAATCTTTTACGGTTATCCCCTCTTTCCCCGATGTGTCATCGAAGACCAAGAGGTTTCCCGCGCGAGAGCGAAAAAATTTAATGCTATTTTTTCCGTCGTCGTTCAGATCTCCGGGACGACCTGAGGTCGGAGGTTGGTTTTTGGAGCTATAGAAAGTTCCCATCACGATGGGATGTTCCAAATTCTCACCCTGAAACAGGACCAGAACTTCATCGCCCACGTCAGGCAGGAACCAACTGCCATTTCCCTTTGAGGCATAGGGCTGACAGACCCTTGCCCATTCCGAAGGAAGTTGTGCGGCATCCCCCGAAAAGTGGGGGTAGACGACCTTGACCCGACCCAATTTATCGGGATCTTTGTTGTCCGTGACCAAGGCCCGTGAATAGACGGACTTAGCGGCTTCATGAAACTTCATCGAGAAGAACTCCTCCCTTGGGAGAGAGTGCAAGCGGTGTACCAGAGATTCGCACAGAGAATCGAGAAGATAGGGGGGAAAGACGTTCACAGATGAGAAGAGCGTCTCAATTTTGAGACGAGCTGCCCCCTCTGAACTCCCCTAGAGGGCCTTTGAACAAACTGCGGTTAGGCGATCTTACGAGACTTTTCTCGGCGTAAACGGTCTTCGTTAAGCCCGACCCAAAAGGCATTTACCCCGTCTAACATCTCTTTGCCCGCGGAAATGAACTTGTCTTCGTTGATATCGGCGGAAAAATATTCTTCCTCAAGTTCGTCCCACGTATGAGCGGCGTGTTGATCTTCGACTCGATCGTGCCAGAGAAAGAAGGCGAGCGGAAGGCCAGGACACTCGCGCTTTTTGAAGACTTCTAAGCCCGAGATCAACTCTTTCCAAAAACCCGCCGCTGCCCAGTTCTCAACGGAAAAGCTGGCTCCCAGAGCGACATCTCCATCGTCAGAACCATAAATCCGAGCCAGTTCGTCGCAGAAGAAAAGAGTGTTTTTCGTTCCATGGCGGCGTTTGCCGATATCTCCAAATTGTAAACCGACGTGGGAAGTCATTCGCAGTAGCCATTCGAAATGGGCCGCTTGGAAACGGAAGGAGCCACCTTCTATGCTTCCTTCGGTATTAATGACGATATCGGGATTGGCGTCATCGCTAATTCCGTTATTCGTGGCGGACTTGGGACGGAAGGCGACGCCCAGTTCATTGAGTAAAATTTCTTTGGAAGCTCGCATCGCTTCCAAAGTCGGCGCGTTCAGAGTTTTTCGAAGCTGCGCTTCAATAAACCAATTAGAAAAGACGGAAAACTGAACCAAAAAGTGGCGAAGATCCTCGCGATCAAACCGACCGTGCTGAAACCATGCCGTGAATTCGTTCTTGGTGATCACCGGGTGGGGCATGATCTCTTTCTCAATTCGTCCTAGCAGTCGGTAATAGGCATCCACTTTAGATTGCGAAACCTCGCCCTTGGCGACGCGTTCCTTAGTCTCTTCGGAAATATTCTTGTTAATTTTTGATTTCATTTGTCCTCCCTACCCGACCCGCTCTCCCCTGTGGCGGGACGGAAATGGCTCTTTAAGCCAGACCAACAAGACAGATAATCTTTTTGCAGCTCCTTGGCTTCCCTGGCGAAGGCCGTCACTTGATAAGGAAGGGAACTTTCAAACATAAAAGCCAAAGTATGTTCGAGAAATTGTGGTTTGAGATCCGAGGCCACCGCTTTTTCATAATTGTCGGCGTCGGGTCCGTGCGGCGTCATGCAATTGTGCAAGCTCCCTCCTCCGGGAGTAAAACCGCGTTGCCTAGCATCATACTGTCCCCGAATTAACCCCATGTACTCACTCATCCCATTACGATGAAAGTAGGGAGGTCTAAAAGTGTGCTGCATTACCAGCCACCTGGGCGAAAAGATCACAAAATCGACATTCGCCGTTCCAGGGATCTCGGAAGGTGACGTCAGGACGGTAAAAATCGAAGGATCCGGATGGTCGATACTAATGGAGCCCATGACCTGAAATTTATCGAGATCGTACTTATAGGGCGCGTAGTTTCCGTGCCATGCCACGACATCTAAAGGAGAATGATCCAGCTCCGCGACGAAAAGCGCCCCCTGAAATTTAGCCACCAACTGATACTTCCCGTTTTTCTCTTCGTAACAAGCCGTGGGGTAGCAAAAATCCCTAGGATTGGCCAAACCATTGGATCCGATTAGACCTAGATCGGGTAGGCGAAATGGCGGGCCGTAATTCTCACAAGCATATCCTCGGCAAGTCTTGTCTTTGGGGTTGACCTGAAATTTGATTCCTCGCGGAACCACCACGATCTCCCCGGGAGCGACTTGCAGTTCTCCCATCTCTGTTCGAAGCGAAATGGCTCCTTGCTCTGGAACCAATAGCAGTTCACCGTCGGCGTTATAGAAGAAGCGATTCGCTGCCGCCATCGATCGGTTGGCCGCATAGAGGTGGATGGCGGATCCGCGGTAGGAGCTTGAGTCCCCGTTGCCCGCTATCGTTCTGAGCCCCTCGACAAAATCGACAGGGGCCGAAGGAATCGCAAACGCGTCCCACCGCAAAGCATCCGGACCCATCGGTACATGAAACGGCCGACTCCGAAGCAAGGGAACCGCTGGTTCCAAAGGATGAAAACTTCCCTGAACGACAGAGGGCTTTATTCGATAGAGCCAAGATCTTAGGTTTTGAGAACGCGGAGAGGTGAAAGCCGAGCCACTCAACTGTTCAGCGTAAAGTCCGAAGGCAACCTTTTGCGGACTGTTCTGCCCCTCGGGAAGCGCTCCTGGTAAGGCTTCCGTGGAGAAGTGGTTTCCAAACCCAGCTTGATACTTAAGCACGGACATGCGTCAAAACCGTTTTCCCCTTCCCGTCGACTTCGACCCAAAGAGATTTTGATCGCTAGGCGACTGGTTGTCATCTAGATCCTAAGAGGGGGGGAGCGGCAGGAGAGGTGAGACGGAACAGCGACGATTTGGAACTATTGGTCGTTCGGCGTCGGATCCGTTCACGTTCACGCTCACGTCTAAGTCTACGTCTACGCTTATGTTTATCCGCACGGGGACATCCGAGCACGCTGTTAGGTGTCACGCCTTTCTTCGTACACGTGAACGATTCCGAGTTTCCCCCTCTTAATACACTGCATTATTCAACTAAATCTCAGAGACGATTATTGGTTTTTCGTTAGAGCCGCGCCAGATACCGATTGACAGTCAAATAGACCAGTTATATTCGTCAGTTCGAACAACGCTTGGGAAACCGAACTCGTTGAGATTCTGCGTGAGTTTTTGCACAAGCTTTTTGGCTGCTGTCTTGTCGTCATGTTGTGCTCGTTGCCGCTGCGGTATCTGCTGCCAGCTTCTTTGACCACTCGCGCCACATCTCAACACACCTCAACTTCGGGGGAATGTAAGCAATGGAGCAAAAGCCCTACGGATGGTGGCTGCCGGTAAATGCATCCGCAAATAACGCCGGCATCGACCAACTTATCAATCTGATTCACGTCTTCATGGCGATCCTATTTGTCGGATGGGGTATCTACCTCGTCTATGTTCTCATCCGATTCCGCGCCCGTCCCGGCCACAAGGCGTTCGCCGTCCACAAACATTTTCGCTTACCCACCTGGATTGAGATAGGGGTCGCTATCATTGAAGTGATCCTACTTGTATTTCTCTCCTCACCCATTTGGTATCGGGTGAAAAAAGATTTCCCGGCTGAGAAAGACGCGGTCCTTATCCGAATAGTCGCCGAACAGTTCTCTTGGAACATTCACTACCCCGGCCAAGACGGAAAGTTTGGTCGCGTCCGACCCGAGCTAGTCAGCAGCTCAAATCCGTTAGGGCTCGACAGGGACGATCCGGATGGCAAAGACGACATCACCACCATTAATGACTTGCACGTTCCGACGGGAAAGCCGGTGATTGTGTATCTATCGTCCAAAGATGTTATCCATTCCTTTTCCCTGCCCGTCTTGCGCGTGAAACAGGACGTTATTCCTGGAATGACGATCCCCATTTGGTTTGAAGCCGCGAAGACCGGCCCCGATTTCGAAATTGCCTGCGCGCAGCTTTGCGGTCTGGGCCATTACCGGATGCGTGGAATGTTATCGATTGATACCCCAGAACAATATGCCGCCTGGATGGCGGACCAAGAGAAGCAACTGGCGGCCGATAACGCGGATAGTGAAACACCGCCCACTGATGGCAATGCTGACAAGGCTAATGAAGGGAGTTCGAAATGAGTTCGCACGATACTCACCACCATTCCGACCACGCTCACCATGAGCTGAGTTTTCTTCGGAAATATGTTTTTTCGACCGATCACAAATGGATCGGAATTCAGTATGGATTTACTTCCTTGCTCTTTCTTTTTTTCGGATTCTGTCTGGTCATGCTGATGCGATGGCAGTTGGCGTTTCCGGGCCAAGCGCTTCCGTTCATCGGAGGATGGCTTGGAGATCATACTAATGCCTTCGCGGGTGGCCCGATGGCCCCCGAATTCTACAACCAGTTAGGCGCGATGCACGGCACCATCATGGTGTTCTTGGGTATCGTGCCTCTGGCCGTCGGAGCTTTTGGTAATTACCTACTTCCGCTTCAGATCGGAGCGGGGGATATGGCGTTTCCCAAACTCAATATGTTGAGCTATTGGGTGTTTCTCACGGGCGGAATCGTCATGCTCTCCAGCTTTTTCATGCCGGGTGGTGCCGCCCAATCGGGGTGGACCTCTTATCCTCCGCTGTCTGACATTGCTCCGACAGGCCAAACGACGTGGCTCTTGGGAATGGTATTTCTCATCACTTCGTCGTTGCTAGGTTCCGTGAATTTCATCGTGACCTGCGTTCAACTACGGGTGAAAGGGATGTCCTTCTTTCGGATGCCCATCTTTACTTGGGCGCAGCTGGTCACTTCGTTTCTGCTATTGTTAGCTTTCCCTCCTCTGGAAGCGGCGGGTGTTCTGCAATTGATGGATCGTTTAGCGGGCACGAGCTTTTTCCTGCCGAGTGGCCTCGTCATCAGCGGTGAGCAATCTCATGTCGCTGGCGGGGGAAACCCTCTGCTTTGGCAGCATCTGTTCTGGTTCTTGGCCCATCCTGAAGTCTACGTGCTGATCTTGCCGGCAGTCGGTATTATCGCTGAAGTGATCACGACCAACACGCGAAAGCCCCTCTACGGCTACAATACCTTGGTCTATTCCCTAATCTTTTTGGGATTCATGTCGTTTGTAGTTTGGGCGCATCACATGTTCATGACGGGAATGGGAACCACCTTGAGCTCCTTCTTCCAGGCAACCACGATGATCATCTCCATTCCTTCGGTCATTATCGTCACCACGTTCTTACTGACGCTATGGGGAGCGTCCATTCGGTTCAACGTGCCCATGCTGTTCGCGACGGCCTTCTTGCCGATGTTTGCGATTGGTGGTTTGACAGGTCTCCCTCTAGGTTTGACGGCGTCAGACATCTATCTGCATGACACCTATTATGTCATCGGACATTTCCATTACGTGGTAGCACCCGGAACGATATTCGCGATGTTCGCCGGGATTTACCATTGGTATCCGAAACTAACCGGCAGAAAAATGTCGGAATTCTGGGGTAAGGTTCATTTTTGGGGATCGTTCGTATGCATGAACGGGATCTTCTTTCCGATGTTCTTTGTCGGAATGGCGGGTGTCTCTCGACGTCTCTACGACATGAGTTTATACGCTCATGCTAAGGCGGTTTTCCCACTGAACGTGGTAATGTCGGTCTCGGCGTGGTCGCTGGCGTGCTTCCAGATTCCCTTTATTTTAAATCTTTTCCTCAGTCGCAAGCACGGCAAAGTCGCTAACGATAATCCTTGGGAATCGACAACGTTGGAATGGGCAACCCCCACTCCTCCTCCCCATGGAAATTTCACGCATCCAGTCGAAGCACACCGAGGACCGTACGATTATGCGGGGGACGAGCATGAGTTCATCCCGCAAAACATTTAGGAGGCTTAAAAGTCATGGATGAATTGATCCCTTATATCTATAAGCCGCATCCGGTGACGGGAATCACCAATGGGAAATTCGGAACCTGGTTGTTTTTGGCCTCCGAAGTCATGTTGTTCGGCGCTCTGTTTTCGGCGTACATCATGTTACGCGTCGGTTCGGAAAGCTGGCCCCACGGATATCAGGAACTCCACGTAGCGTGGGCGGCCGCGAACACCGTGATCCTCATCTTTTCCAGTGTTACGATCGTCATGGCCTGGGTCTCCTTGAAACTTAACCAGTTTGGGAAGTTCCGGATGTATATGGGGCTAACGCTACTATGCTCGTTTATATTCCTGGCGATAAAGAGTATCGAGTACAGCGATAAGTTCCACCACAACCATTTCCCTTGGACGAGTAACTTTTTTGCCGTCTATTTCACACTGACTGGCTTGCACGCGCTGCATATCATTGGTGGCATCGTGGTAAATGCCTATCTGATGTTTCCGGGTAGTAAGATGTGGAAAACCAATCCCGAACAGTTCACCGGCAGAATCGAGTGTGCTGGGTTATACTGGCATTTTGTAGACTTGGTGTGGATCTTCTTGTTCCCGACCATCTATTTGCTGTAATGGCTGGGACTTGAACGGAAGTTTGTACTTTAGACGATAGGAGAGCATCCATGAGTTCTTCGGCCGAAGAGGTAAAAAAGCATATTGGAATTTATTGGGGCGTCTTTGGGGCTCTGCTAGCCCTGACGGCAATTACGGTAGGGGTTGGTTACTACCACTTGCCCATCCATTACGCGATTATTGTGTGTCTCGTCATAGCACTGACTAAGGGCTCTTTGGTGGGCGGCTATTTCATGCATCTCATCGGAGAGAAAAAAATTATCTACTGGGTGTTGGGATTGACCGTCTTCTTTTTCTTTCTTGTTTTATTGATCCCTGTGATAACCGTTCAAGAAGATGCGGTCATTGGTCCCATGTGGAGTCCGGCACCGGCCTCAACGGCTCCGATCGCGGCTCCGGAGAAGGAATAGTCGACCACTAGTACTGGAGAATATTTATGTCTCTGAAATCGTTTCATCTGTTCTTCATTATTGTCTGTCTCGCTTTAGGCACTTGGTTTGCCGTGTGGTGCTTCAACGAGGGGCAGGAAGTGGGGAGCCATAGCACCATGATCATGGGCTATCTCGCCCTGATTTGGACCTTCGGACTCTCGCTCTACTTAGGTTGGGTGCTTAGGAAGATGAAGAACATCGCTTACGGCTTTGCCTTGGCTTGCCTTTTCTTTAGCCATCCGACGGGCGCCTTAGCGTGTGCGGTTTGCTTTGGAAATCCTAAATCCCCACTGGTTCAAAGTGCTAATACCGCTATTCTATTTCTGCTAGCCGTGGTGGGAATGGTGCTCGCCGGTTTCGGCGGATTATTCCTCAAATGGCGGTCACGGGCGAAGAAGTACGAAGCTTCTCTTAGCGTGTAGGCTTTAGTCCTGTCAGCCCATCGTTGTTCTGATTAGCCGCCAAATTTAAATTCAATAACCAGTGATACCGCTCGCCATTAAAGAGGGGCGCCAGGAAGAGTTTTCTACCCGAATCGGTTAGCCATAAGTCGCCTTGATTTAGCTCATTAACGGGAAGTCCCTTTAAGAAAGTCGCTTTGTTCTGTGTCGTTAAGAAGTACACGGTGACTCCCTGGCCTGCGGTAAAGGTAGCGACCACGGGCTGATTGAAATTGGGCACGATAGGCGATTCATTGTCGATCTCGTAGAATTGGCAGCCCCCAGCACCGTCCCATAATAAATTTTCGGTGGGGCTGTCAAAAACCACGGCCGTGGAATCTATCGAATCAAATCGGTAAACGCTCTTAACGGGTCCTTTAATATTGGAATATTGGGTGGGCGAGCCCATCGTGCACGAGGAAAGATCGTAAGCGTACACCAGGGCTTCCCTATCCGAACCAGAAATAATCTGATCTCGATAGAAGAAGACGTAGGGATACTCATGTCCTTCTGCCAAAGTATACGGAGCCGATGCGGTCGAAGTTACGCTGCAAAGCTTTCTCTGGTAATCCCCCCCCACTTCATACGAATAGAAATCATATTCGGTATTCCCATTGGTTTGTAGGTTGGTCGCCAAGGAATAGATGGTGTCCCCGCTCCAATAAAGTTCCTGTAAGTTCGTAAGGGTACTGAACTCGGCCCAGGTCTGGTCCTTTTCGTTGAGCATCCAACCATACCCATCGGTGAGAACGAAGGTCTCGGTAGGATCCACCACACGGGAAAGGGGATAGACCGAAGTCGATAGCAGGGTGGTGCTCGCATAATCGCCCGTGGATTGGCTAAAGGCGAGTCCGCGTATCTCGTCATTAGTATTTCGGTAAATGACGGAATTGCTGGTCTCCTGATATAAAAATTCTTTTACACCGGCAACGGCATCCAGGGTTTGCACGTGGTACTTTAGTGTGCTCGAGATATCCGTTAAAGGGGTCGGGCCAATTCCTCCGCAGTGCGACCGAGAGGCTTCTCCAGTTTGGCAGAGCAGGGCGAATATCGCCAAAACCAACCCAAGCGCGCGTGCCATCACAGTTCCTCCTCGAAGGTTTCTACTTCCGACACTAAGCGGTATCCGCCATCTTCCGACAGGATAGCTTCCGACGGGACGCCCATCTCGCCCAGTCTCTTTCTCACGGTATGAATATGGTAATAAATAAGCTTGTCATCTCGCTTCGCATCGTAGGGGCGGGCGTAAAGTGTTTTTACGATGAAGGCTTTGTCCAGGTACCCCTTCTTCGCGAGTGCCAAGAGCAGTTTATCGGAGGGAACCTTAGTGTTCAAAGCCAAACTCTTTTTTTCATAGGAGAGCGTCTTCTCACCGTCCAGGCAGCGCAGCGTCATGGGCCCCGGCTTAGAACCTTCGGCAATTTGTTTCTCCAACCCTTCGATAAAACGCGCCACTGATTTGCAGTTCTTCTCCGCGAATAGAGTTCGAACTTCCGAAATCAATAGGGTGGCTCTTTCCGGCATTCCCTGGTCAACGTAAGTCAGCGCCAGATTTACCTTGGCTGAAAAGACGGCGTACCAATTTTGCTCTAGCGTTACCGTTTCAATCACGTTGATAAACTGACGCTCCGCATTGATGAAGTCCTTTTCATCGAGAAGAATGACGCCTTTCCAAATATCCACGAATACTTTGTCAGTGGCCGAGCATTCTTTGATGGAAAAGATTAATTGTCGCGTAGCACCCAAATCATGACGAACCACGTGGTAATAGTGCGCTAACCACATCTTTGTTTTGGCGTGATAGTCTCGCGCGGCGGGATCCCTTAGAAGCTCTTCGAATAATTTTTTGCCTTCCTCATAACGAGGCTCTTTCAGAAAGAAATATATCGTTCCCAATTGAAACGTAGTGGCAGGATCCTTTGTCTTAAACCGAAGCTTACTCAAAGCACCCAAATAAAATTGCAGTTCGGATTCTTTACCCAGTTCAACGAGTATACGAACGAACATGCCAATATATTCGCCGTGCTCTGGATCTGCCTGAAAAGGCAACCGATCGTAGTAGCGACGCAGGATGTTGTAGGCTTCAACTAACCTAAGAGAATAGAAGTGTGCCTTTGCCACTTCCAAATTTTGTAAAATTTTTGAGTCCATCTAGAGAAGACAGAAAAGAAGATAATCTAAAAAGTACCACACCGGTATTGAATAAGGAACGATTTACACTCGAAGAGCCAAGCAGGCTTTGGCGGATCGACCCAAATGGTCATCGAATCTAAAGACAACTATTCGAAAGTACAGATTAGATAGCTTCAAAAACAAATGTTAACGCTTTGCTGAGCCTTAAGCTAAATCCTGACCCATTTGCGAGGCACAATCCAGGCGGAAATGAGACGAGGACCTGGCCTATCCCGGATCCAGCTCCTGGAAAGGTACCGTTTTCCATTATTTGATAATTGAGACGCCCACTGTTATCGTGGGTTACGAGGTTTCCTATGGCCAAAGGTTCCATTTCCGTCATCATTCCAGCTCTTAACGAAGAGAAGAATCTAGAAGCGACCGTAAAGAATGTGCTTCTCGTAGTCGCTAAGCATTTCGAAGATTGGGAGCTTTTGCTTTTTGATGATGGTAGTAGCGACAGAACCGGTCTTATTGGGGACAGCCTTGCTAAAGCTAACCCGCAAATCCGTGTCACCCACCATCCGACACCCCGGAATTTAGGGGCTTGCTACAAAGAGGGTGTGGAAAAGGCAACCAAGCAATTTGTGATTATGATTCCTGGCGATAATGAATGTGGCATCGATGTCATGGAAAGTATTTTTGCCATCGCGGGTGATGCCGACATTATTATTCCCTACACGAGTAATGCTGAAGTTCGTCCCTTGGGAAGACGTTTTTTGTCTTCCGCATTCGTCACCCTGGTTAACTTCATTTCCGGCTGTCGTCTGCGTTATTATAATGGTGCCGTGCTTCACAAAACCAAACTGATTAAGAAAGTTGCCATCGAAACTGATAGCTTTGGTTATCAGGCTGAAGCGCTTGTGAAGTTACTGAAGCAGGGACATAGCTTTAAAGAGGTCGGCACCAAAATCACATACCGGCCCCATGGCAAGTCAAAGGCACTTAAGATCGATAACGTAATTAAGGTGGCGCGCTTTCTTTCAACGCTTGCCGTGCAAAGTCGACTAGCCGCTCCCGGCTCCAGAAGCAAGAAATACGCGGTCTAAGCTTAACCGTGTTAAAATTTGACGATGCAACCCCGTTTTTCGATCGTCATACCTACCTTTAACAGCAAAGTGCATGTTATCGAAACCGTACGTTCGGCACTTTCGCAAACCTATCGCGAAATCGAAGTCATCGTGGATGACAATACTTCCCGTGATGGCACACCTGATATTCTTATCAAGGAGTTTGGACATGACAGCCGATTCAAACTTTTTCGAAACGAAGAAGACCTAAATATCCCTAAAGGATGGAATCGTGGCATGAAAAGAGCCACGGGAGATTACCAGCTCCTCTTGCACTCGGATAACCTCCTCCATCCCCGATATGTCGAAATCGTGGCAATGAAATGTCAGACGTTCCAAGCGAAGGTAGCCTATGCCGAGTGCCATTATTTTAACGACACCACCCCCGAAGGCATCTGGACCGACCAGATCACTCCCCAAAATGTGCCGTTTGCATTTATGTCGGCGGGTCAACGCGCCATCGATTATGTCTTTCGCTATCAGAGAATGATTCCGACCAGTGTCGTAGCCATTCACAAATCCTGTTTGGAAAATCGACCTCCGTTTGATCCTAGATTTCTCTGGGATCCTGATATTGAGCTCATGACCTGGCTAGTAAAACGCTTCTCGGTCATCCATATCCAAGCCCCTTTGGCTGCTATCCGGACTCACGACGGACAAGCCTCTTCCTGGAAGGACCCCACTTTCTCTCATCAGTATCGAACGCTTCTTGAGAAGGCTAACGCCGAAGGAAATTCCGAAAAGCACCAGTTCCTCATCCAATGGGCGGCTTCCAATCAAGATGTCTCGGTAAGGCTCAGTGAATTAAAAGGGGTGAAATGGAAATCTTTCTTTCTCTACGAAAGAAGATGGTTTCGGGCGGAGCTAGAACTCTTGGGGTATTTTTTCGTTCGCTTTCTCAAACGACTCAAACTGATGACCCAATGTACGGGCCGTCGCCTGCTTCATGAGTAGCTAACATTAGAAATCTTATTCCGGGACAAACCCGCGTAGGAAACCGTGCTGCTTGTCTCGGGGATGGGGGGAGCTTACGATCCTTTGGCGCCGGGGTGCGCAAGAACGTGCTTATGTTTTCCTAGTCCCGAATCGCCGTCTTTCGTAGGCTGTCAGCGACGTGATACCATTCCCCTGTCGCTTTGAGTTCAGTCATCATCGCGGCGGCAAGAATGCCTTTATTGAGTGCCGTGTGGGAGTTGTTATAATCGGAAGAGGCAAACCTCCCGGTACAAATCACGTTCTCGATATTGAGGACGGCATCGTTGAATTTCTTCTGCTCTAGTTCTCGTTCGGTCGTGGGTAAGGGATAAGCAATAGGGACTCGGAAGACTTTAGCCTCTTCGATTTCATGCTCTGCGAAGAAACCGCAAGATTCGATTTCCTGAGTTATTTTCTCAATTAAATAAGAGTCGCTCATATTCCAGGTCTCGGAACCTACATCAGCTAATACATCCGCTAAAACCGCCGACTTTCCGGCCGGAACCGTGTCTCGACTAAACTGGTTTTGTTCACTTAGTCGATTAAATAGATATTTGGATTCTGGCGCCACTACCACGCGGGCTGGCAGGCTCTGTGATTTTTTAACTAAGAAATAAACTAGTAGCATTCCGCGGTTGGCGAACTTCTGCATCGAAATATTAGACTCTCGAAGGGGGTTCGGTCGCATGACTTTCACGAAATGTTGAGTGGGAATAGTGCTGACCACCCAATCGGTAGCAAAGTGGTGAGACTCTCCTTCACTTTGAATCTTCACCGAAACGGCTCTCCCATTTTGAATTTCCACTTCCGTCGCCTGAGAGCTTAGGAGAATTTTCACCCCTTGCCTTCGTAAATGATCTCCCAAAACGTCCCAAAGCTGCTGAAACCCTTTCCGAGGATAGTAAAAGACTTTGTCATTGAACGTATCTTGATGGCCAACCAGCTTCTTTCCCCATTGAACTATGGTTGGAACCGAAAATCTTAAGTTAGCGAACTCCGGATCGAGAGACTTTGGATCTCCCCACACTTTGAATGAAATCGGTTTGACTACTTTCTCGTAAAGCTCTCTTCCGAAGCGCGACACAATAATGCTTTCGAAAGTGGCGGGCGACGCTTTCTGGCCCATCCAACGTTTCGCATAAAATTTAACTCGCTCCCATACAAAGCTCAGGATGACGCGAAAGGTAATCCATGCGGTCGGAACATTAAAAAAATCGCTAATAACCGGAGGATAACGGTAGACGTGGTTGTTGAAAACTACGGCATGTTCGTTGGGAACTTCGAGAAGCTCTTTTCCAAGAATGGTTCTAACCTTTTCCACTAGCTCTGGATATTCAGGAGAAAAACGATGGGGTCCAAAGTCCAAAGTACTATGCCCTACGGTAAAGCTACCCGATAGACCACCAAGCTGAGAGTTCCTCTCTACGATAACGATGTCCTTATGGCCTCGTTCCACCAATCCCCATGCCACGCCGAGACCGCTTGGTCCGCCACCGAGAATGACGATCTTCATGATTCGCCCGTCTTCTTTCGATTTTTTGTTAAGTGAAGTACTAAACTGAATAGTTCAAAAAGGGTTCTGTCCTAATTATATCGGAGATTAGGCTGGAAGAGTTTAGAGAGAGTTTCAGAAATAGGACATGTTATACTTAGGACTTAGCCCGTATTTCTCACTCTCCCAGAAGCTGATCCCAGGAGCTTTCTGTGTCCGAACCTACTCAAAAAAAGGTGAAGTATCGTGTCAAACTCGAGCAACCGCTTGGGAAGGACCCTATGCATGTGTGGCTCGCGGAGAAACTGGAAGTCATGGTAGTGCCCACCCCCACAGGAATTCGAATTATATCTTCACTTTGCCCGCATATGGGCGCTCAGCTTCGGTGGAACAAGAAAAATGACACGGCGTTTTGTCCTTGGCACGGACTGGAGTTCAAAGAAAGACCGCTTAGAAGCTGTCATGAGCGCTACCGGCAGCTATCCGAATTTACGGGTTCCATTGAAGGAAATGAACTCGTTGTTTACGAAACTCACATATGAAAAAGACCTTACTCCAAACGGAAGTGAAAAATTTTAGCCGCCATGCGATCGACTTTGTTTGGGAAAACGCGAAAGATTTGGAGCACGTTGCTTTCTTACATGCCAATACCAACAAGGCCTTTAAGCTCCTTTTCGTAGGTTCCTCAAAAAAATCGGACCACGAGTATGATGTTATGGTTTATCGAACCAAGCGGCGCTTCTACTTTCTTAGTTTCGAAACTTTCGGTTTTCGAAAAATCGTGGATACCTATCAAATTCATCAAATTGAATACATTCCCTTACTGGGGATTACGAGCGCGTTAAACTCTCTTCTCTTCCGTACCAGCGAATCGAATTACCCAACCCTCATGCTCGACGAGGTCGTTATGGAGATGCCCTTTTGGTTGGCTCCGCTGAAACCCTATTTTTCTCGTGCGCTTAAAAGACATACCGCGATTCAGTGCAGTGAGGATGAGCCCTTTCGAGAACGAAGAAGCGTTCTAAAGAATCGTGGCATCGAATTGCCATTTTCTATTTTCAACCAGACTCAATATTCGGAGCTAACCTCGCTATTCTCAGCGAAACTGACTCCTTCCATAGGTTCTAGTGAACATGTCGCTTCTAAGAAAATACTGGTCACATCCGCTCACTAAGGGCATTGATATCGATTCGCCGAAAACGATATCGGTACATCGAGAGATCATCCTTTCTAAGCCCTTTTTGCGCGCCGTCTACCAAAAATGGTACTCGCAGTTTCTCCCCTCGGTGAAGGCTACTGAACATCTCCGGCTGCCGATGGTCGAGATAGGGTGTGGAGCAAGTCATCTTGAATTTTATATCCCCGATGTCATCAAGACGGATGTAGTGGCTCATTCCAATATCAACCAAGTCGTCGATGCCACCAAACTTCCCTATGGGGATCGCAGTTTGCGCGCTCTATTCGTGCTTAACGCCCTACACCATTTCGATTACCCAGAAAAATTTCTCTCCGAGGCTAAGCGAACTCTGGCTCCAGGAGGACGTCTGGTCATCACCGAACCGTCTGGATCTCCTCTGCAGCGCTTTATGATTCAAAACTTCCATCCCTATGAATTTTACGACGGAAATGCCAAGGAATGGCACAATGTCGTGGACGGTCGACTATCAAAAGCGAATAACGCGCTCCCTTGGATTATCTTTGAAAGAGATCGCAAGACATTCGAGAGTCGCTTTCCCGAGTTGCAGATCATTTCAACGCAATACCATACGGTTTTGATGTACTATGCGAGCGGAGGTCTTTCCTATCGAACGTTTCTGCCTTCGTTCACTCTTCCGCTTCTCCAGTGGATCGACAAATTAGCAGGCCCCATACAAACTCTGGGCACTGAAATGACCATTGTCATCGAAAAGCGATAGGAACTTTTACCTATGAGCCCGCTCGAGAATTCCATTTTGGTATTTCGGACGAGTGAAAAGATCTCGGGCCTTTACGATACGCTCTTCGGCGGGATCTATCGAATGGATTGGCTGGTCCGCTATGAAAAGATAGCTGCCCTTCTTAGCTTCGCGGCGGCGGTTAGTTTTCTTTATATCCAATTTCGATCACGAAAAGATTGTTGGGGGCTGCTGAGTCGTTGTTTCGCGGTTGCCGGCTTTAGCCTCATGGTATTGCTATTGAATGAGCCCGTAGATGAACTTTTTATCAATCTAAGGCATTCACTACACTTTGCCCAAAGCGGACTTTTCTCGTTTAACCAGAACACCCCCATCGAAGGAATCGTCGATTTCTTACCCTATTTCACCATCGGATGTCTGGCTAGATTGGGGCTTCCCCTACCCGAGATGGCCTTTTTACAAGGTTTCTTAGGCGCGTTGCTGTGCCTGCTCGCTTTATGGAGAATCTCCTCAGTTCTAGGTCTTACGGCTACCCAACGCACTTTGGGATTTTTTATCTTGTGTGCCAGTCCCACCCTTATGTTCAACGCGAGTATTGGCTTCTCCTCTCCTATCTTTTCCGCGGCCATCCTTTGGTCGATAGCGTTTCTCTTTTTTCAACCTTACCGAACTTTCTGGGGATTATTCTTGCTCTCTGTCATTCCACTGATTCGACTAGAGGGAGCCCTCGCAACTGCAATTCTCTTTCTCTTTTATGTCTATCAACACCAAGGAACTTGGGCACAAAAGATCAGACAATCGATAGGTACCGCTTTATTAATCGTTATTCCGATAATCTTATTGAGTTGCTATCGCATTCGAACATTTGGGTCGGCAATTCCAACTCCAGTCATCTACAAATCGGCGTTTGGAAATCCTGTCTTTCTCAAGCTAGGAACCGCGAATTTGGCCAAAGATCTTTTTAGCGGTTATGGAGCACTCGCTACGATTACCGTTTTGTGGTGTCTCTTTTTATCCCGGCCCCAGCATATAACCAGACAGATTCAAACCCTTCTTACCATTTGTGCTGGTTTAGGCGTTTTCATCCTGCCTTACTATCTTTCGGGAGGAGATTGGTTTCCCCCGGCCTGGGGACGATACTTGCTGCCCTATACTCTTCTTTCGACTTTCGCGGCGATCTGTATGGTATTTCTGGTCTCTAACGCCATTTCTCACGAAAAACGTCGAATCCTCTACGGAGGGATTCTGTTATTACTCGTCCCGTATTTATTCCTATCGTCAGGATATCCTTTTTTAGCCGAAAACCTGAGGTCTTGGTGGCCAGGACGAGGAAACTTTAGGATTCAACAGCTCTCAATGGTGGGACGTCATCTGGGAAATACCACGCGTCCGACCGATGTTATTGCGTCCTCTGAAGTGGCAACCGTAATGTACTTCGCCAACCGCGAAGCACTCGATCTTCTGGGTGTTACCAATCCAGCCATTGCTGCCCACCCGATCAATTCCGCAAGCCTCTTCCGACGCCATTACCCGGAGTTGGTATTGAAGGTAATGCCTCAAATCTTATATCCCGGCGATTTTCTTAGTACCGATCTTTCCGAAGAAACTACCGGACCCGAGATAGTGGCTGATATCAAACGACTTCGACTGACTTATGCCAGTATGAACGAAAGATTTTTTGGTGGACCTCAGAAACTTCTCTGTGCCGGTTATAGACCCATCGTTGTCATTTTTGGAAATCATTTTGGAGCCATGTATTACGTGTCCGCCGAAGCGTGGCCTTCGCACCTAGCCAGTTTGCTTCGGGCTGGGTTTCGTCAAGACAGTGTAGAGGCTCCTTTACTCTCTCGAAAGTAGCCTTCAATAAAGAGAAAGCGACTGGTTATGGATATCATTGCGCATCGGGGATTATGGAAGCACCCGACGGAATCCGTTAGTCCTCCGAACAGTCTCCCCGCCATTGAGGATGCTTTTCGGCATGGGTATGGAATCGAAACGGACATTCGATCACAGGAAGGAAAACTTTACTTAAGTCATGACCCGATCGTGGATCCCAAACGCCCCCCGCGCTTTGAGGAATTTCTAAGTTTGGCCGCCCGCTATCCAGACGCCCTTTCGTTTCTCAATATTAAAGAGGATGGTTTGGTTCCTTTGTTACTGGCGTTTCGAGATTCGCTGGCTAAGTTCCGCCATGTCTTTTTCGATATGAGCGTTCCTCAGTTAGTACAATTTTCTCGTAGCTTCTCCAAAGTGAATCTCTCTAGTCGCTACAGCGAATACGAGAAAAACCCAAGCGCGCTCGATATTTGTGACTGGATTTGGGTGGACGCTTTTGAAAGAGATTGTCCCAAAGAGGAGATCTCCAGACTTAATATAACTCAAATCAAAAAATTGGCGATTGTTTCGCCAGAACTTCATGGCAGGGAAGAAAAAACATTTTGGGCGACTTTGAAGAGCGTTAAGTTTGAAGCCCTCTGCACCGATCTCCCTGTCCAAGCAAATGAATATTTTAAGGGTTGATAGAGAGTTAGACTATGGCACTCCTTTTTATCGTCATCTTGATAATAGGAACTCTTACCTTAAGAGTCCTTCTTACGTCTCACACTCACTTTCGAATTAATATTCCCGAACTTGCTCGTCTCTCTCTCTTAGGCTATGCCCTTGTTTTCCTCTGTGGAGTTCCGCCCCTATGTTTCAATAGCTGGTCGCTCGCTCACCATACTCTAACGATGGGGGTAGCCACCGCACTCGGTCTGTTAGCATGTCGAAGGAAAAAGGGCTTAAAGGTGCAGTTAGACTTGGCCTTTGCCCCAGCCATGAGTCTTCTGCTAGCAATCTTGACGGGCATCGCCCTTCAGTGGCACGGCATCTACTACCTCTACGCAACTCACGACCCCTCGGCGTATCTGAATTCGTCCCTTCATTTGGCTAGAACCGGAAGCCTCTTTCATTCCGATCCTCTCATCGAAAAAGCATACGGGGAAGGGGATGAGGCGCTTAAACCTCTGCTAAACGCCGATCGTTCTGCTGAAGAGTGGCAACTCACAAGAAATTATGGAGTCATTCCATTTAATTTGGAAAAAGGGCTCTCAAGTTTTCATGGGTTTTACGGAGCACCCTTATTTCTTGCCGTAGGCATCGAACTCTTTGGAGAACGCAACGCTCTACGAATCCAATGGTTCCATTTCATCGCTTTAGCCCTTTGCTTAATGGCGTTATGCGAGCTTTTGATAGGCGAAGCAAATCTTATCACCTCTTTAGCGGCATGGATGCTGGTACTCTGTCCATTGGTAGCCCCCCTTTATCGTGAGCCCCTGTCGGAACCTCTGGCAGCCGTTTTCTTTGCAGCAATTCTTTTTTCTCTCTTCGAACTGAGCGCGGCTCCCATACTGGGACGCTTTCTTTTACTGGCCGGCATCGCGGCGGGAATCGGAACCCGAGTCAGTGGATTATTGTATTTACCTTTCTTTTTTCTAACCTGTGCTTGGTTGGAAAAGCAGACGACCTCTAAAACGCTTAACCGTTGGACGTGGTTTGGGGGGCTCGCCTCAACCCTTTGCTTCACCGGACTGATGCTACATTTCTCTCCCACCTATACGGAAGATATTTTGCGTTTTTATTCTAGGTCGATAGTTAAGTTTCTGCCCTTTCCCCTGGCGAGCCATCTCTTAAATCCGCTTTGGTGGATGTTCGGAGCGCTAAGTGCAATCACCGTTCTTTTTTTACTTCGCCGTAAAGTGGTCGACCTCCTCCAGACTGCCTTTGCTCGCCGAAATTGGGCGCTCTTGTGGAAGTGCTTTTTTTCTATCTTCACTCTAGGAGTCGTCATCCGTTATGTACGTCTGGTAACCAAGCTTACCGTTAATATTGGCGGATACCCCTTTGTTCTTTTCAACTTGGACTCCCTTCTTTTTTACGGAGGGCCAGCATTGGTCGGTTTTGGCCTTTATTTCTGGTTTAGGTTTCTCATCATAACGCGCAAACCCGCATTTCTTTTCTTGCAGACCTTTTTGCCTTTCTGCCTTTTCTTCTATTGCGTGTTTCGATTTCTACCGCTCAATCTTCAAGTCAATTTTCAACGGTACCTTTTGATCGAACTCATCCCTTTGTCGATCATAGGGTTCGTTGTCTTTCTCTTTTCCCTCGTTAAAACAAAAAAGCAAACATGGATAGTCCCCTTGGTCGCCTTCACTGCGCTATGGAATGGCGGGATCTTATTTGCCATCAACCATTCCGACATCTGCCAAACGGCCTTTTCCACTTACGCTAAACTTCGCCAGATCGTGGATCATGAAACTCTTCCCGGAAAGAAGCCCGTGATAGTCGCCGTTTCCCCAAGTTGGCTTGAAGAGAGCTTTTTGATGCCGCTTAGCAACGGCTTCGATATTCCAGTGACCTTTATTAATCATCCTTTCTCTTATGAAGCTTCGAAAGGGATCGAGCGATTACAAGAGTTGGGATATTCCCCAATCCTTGCCATCGGAAGCTCTACGGAATGGAACGAGGACGAGCCTGTTTGGGAAGGCGAGCGAGAGTGGACCTTTTCGAAAGCGCTTCGAGATTGCCGAAAATATCCTCAATTCGGTCTTGGGGCTCCTCCTCTCGAACTCACTAAAAGCTGCGTTTCCCTATCCTTTCTAAAGCTCGAGCCAAAACCCTCCCCCTCTGCGGGAGCGGCCGCTTGGTGGCAACCGGCTTGGGCAAATCGACACGACGGTCTTCCCTATCTCGCGACCCATTGGTATGGCCTTTCCATCGATGGGCGAAAGACCTGCCAAAAGGCTGGTCTAAAGAGCCATTCTTTACAAGTGACCATGGAATTTCCTCCTGAAGCAAACTTTGAAATGCCCGATATCAAACTAAACGGACAGCCTACCGGTGAAGGAGCGGCGCATACCTTTCCCGGAAAAAATCTTTTCGCCCACCGCGTTACTTTGTCCATTCCCATTAGCGAATTAAAATGCACCGAGTCGAATACGGTCGATATCGATTTTCCTCCAGGTAAAGACGGAACGAGACGAGCCATTGTCGAATCGGTCGAGCTAAAAGACGCATCGCATTTAATTCCTCTGGCCTCACGATACTGAGCCGTCTACCAAACTAAGTCGTTTTCCTCATATTTCCTTCACAATTTGCCGATGAGTAATCAAGTCCCACTACGACTTGAGGCAATCTATGCGATCACTGTGTATTGTTCCCGTCTTCAATCAAGCTTCCGAATTGGCTCTGCTCTTTGAGCGTTGTCGCAATCATCTTGCTTGTGACGAAGTGCTCTTCATTGATGACGGCAGTAACGATGGCTCTTTCGGAATGATTCGAAGATCGGGTTTCAATTACATTCGTAATCACGGTCGAATCGGAATAGGACACGCTCTCATCCAGGGGACCAGATACGCTCTGAAACACGGATTTGATGTCGTCATTCACATGGCCGGAAATGGGAAGATGTTACCCGCCGAAATGTATCGGCTATTAGACCCCATTCGAGCTAATCAAGCAGACTACGTTTGGGGGAGTCGTTTTCTTCCCGGTGGCAGATTTGTGAATGCACCGAAATTTCGAAAATTTGGAATTCCTTTTATCTTTAATCAAATCCCTCGCTTTCTGACGGGAAAACGAGTGACCGATGCCACTTGTGGGTACCGCGCTTACAAACTTTCCGTCCTTGAAAACGACGCACCCGATTGGGATCATCCCTGGCTCTATCGTTATGAATTTGAATACTATGTCCTCGCTAAGGTACTCCTGGGGAAATCACGCTATCTCGAAGTTCCCATTAGCATGGTGTATCCCGCGTCAGGAAAGAATTATTCGAAGATAACTCCCATTATCTCGTGGTGGTCCATGCTTCGCCCTTGGCTAATAGTTCGTTTAGGACTTGAACCCAAAACCGATCGCGCTCTGATTTATCCCATAACTCCGCTGCTTGATTCTGGATCTACTCAGAAATCCATCGAAAAGGTACCTTCGGTTACTGAGGTAACACCCTAACTATGTATCGCGGACTCACATTTTGCGTCATCGCTCCTTGCTACAATGAAGAGCAGAAGATTGTTCAAGTGGTAAAGCGGACTCGTGAAGTGGGGCTAGCGGACGAGATTCTTGTCGTGGACGACGGATCTTCCGATAGTTCCGCCGAAGCCGCAAAGAGCGAAGGTGCCACAGTACTCTCTTTGAGCAACGTATGCGGTGTGGGAGCCGCACTAAGGACCGGCTTCGAATACGCTAAACGCAAATATGATGTTGTAGTCGTCATCGCGGGGAATAACAAAGACGAGCCGAAAGAAATTACCCGATTGTTAGATCCCATCGCGGACCGGAAGGCCGATTTCGTCCAAGGCTCTAGGTTTTTGCCCACTGGTGGTTACGGTGGCGACATGCCTCACTACCGAAAGTGGGCAACACGCTTACATCCTTTGCTGTTTTCGCTTTTCACCGGAAGGAAAGTAACCGAATCGACCAACGGGTTTCGCGCATTTCGTTGCGAATTACTTAGTGATGATCGCATCAAGTTGAATCAAGCGTGGCTCGATCAATATGAGCTTGAACCCTATCTTTACTACAAAGCGATCACTTTGGGATTTCGCTGTCAGGAAGTTCCCGTAACTAAAATCTACCCCCCAAAAAACCTAGGCTACACGAAAATGAAGCCGATCACGGGATGGTGGAGCATTTTACGACCGTTACTACTGCTTAGGCTAGGACTTAGAAACTAGCTGGAGGATCTTATGTCCGACGTTAAAGTGAGGCTTGCTGTCATCGGTACGGGCCACTGGGGTCCCAACCTGGTCCGCAATTTCTACGACGACCCTCGGGTAGAACTAAAAATGATTTGCGACCTGGATAAGGCGCGAGCACTCGCTATCGCTTCACGCTTCCGTGGTTTACAAACCACAAGCCAAATAAAAGACGTGATTACCCATCCCGAAGTAGATGCGGTCGCCATTTGTACTCCAACAGAGACTCATTTTGAAATCGCGCGCCTCTGTCTTCAGTCCGGCAAACACCTCTTTATCGAAAAGCCCATGGCCACAACGGCGAAAGAGTGTCGCGTTTTGATAGACATGGCGAGGGAAAAATCGTTAAAACTCATGGTTGGTCACGTCTTCTTGTATAATCCGGCAGTACAGTACGTGAAAGATCGCATCGCCCGAAATGAACTAGGTGACATCATTTATATCTATGGGAAGCGGGTCAATCTAGGCCCCATTCGCAAAGACGTAAATGCACTCTGGGATTTAGCTCCCCACGATATCGCTATTTTCAACTACTGGCTGGGTAGCTCCCCTTTGACCGCGAATGCGACAGGCATTCAACATATCAATCCGCCCGTGCACGACGTGGTATTTGCTTCTTTTAAATACCCCAATAATGTCATGGCTAGTCTGCACGTTAGCTGGCTCGATCCCCGCAAGGAACGCCAAATCGTGGTGGTAGGGACCAAACGCATGGTCGTCTTTGATGATATGGATCCGGTGGGTCCTATTCATATCTATGACAAAACGGTTACCAGATCGAGTTCCCAATCGACTATCACCGATACTATCCAAGCTTTTAAAGCGGTCATCCAGGAAGGAGATCTGGTAATTCCCAAAATCACTCTAGGTGAGCCTCTTAAGAACGAGTGCCGCCATTTTATCAACTGTATCGCCGAGAACCGGGAACCTATTTCAGATGGCGAGAATGGTCTGGACGTCGTTCGCGTCTTGGAAGCAGCAACTCAGTCACTGACTTCATCGGGTGTGGAAACTACAGTCGGGGGAGCATATAAGCTCCCAAAAACTCGACGCCGGGAAGCTTCCGCTTAGCCAAACACGTGAGAAACTCCGCTTACATTCTGCTTTTCGCTTTTCTTTCGGGCAACGCGATCGCTGTGGATCTGAAAGGAACCGAAACGAAAAATGAAAAATGTCCTTTCCTCAAACCCTTCGATTCTAATAGTCCTCTAAAAGATGCGATGAACAAAATCGCGGCGGCTTTGGACGAAATTAGCAAACGCTGCAAAGATGAACTCAAAGACACTAACTACTTGGACAACGCTCTCCAGGGACTTAGAAAGCAACAAGAAAAACCAGCCACTCCAGCCACCGCCGAACAGGTAGTGGGCGGTATCGATCCACTTCTCGATTATCTTTCGAAATTGAAGATCAATAGCGACTGCAAAGGAGCCCTCGCGAGTAATTTGGCAGGAGCCACTATCGAAATTCTTCATTCAGGAACGGCCCAGACTCCGGCAGTTCGGGCAGCTGAATTGGGTGTCGGCGGATTCGGAGATATGGTGACCCGGATCGCTGCTATCGCTAATGGAACTTCGGAGGCCGCAGAGAACGGAAAAGCAGTTTCCGGTTTGATTACTTTTGCCTCTCAAGCCTGTCTTCTTTACGACTCTTACTACGGTGCCATGGCATGCGGTCTGTGGAAGCACAAAACAACTCCGGAACCCACCGTGAAACTTCCCGTCTCGGCTTTCTTTGAAAGTGCTAAGTTCAAGCGGCTGCTAGAAGATCTCGCCTTGGTGAAAGCGGGAGAAAAGGGCAACACTTCACTCAACGACATCTATTCTTTATTGGGCGCAAAGGTTCCAGATCCATTGGGCCTGAAACAGGAAGAATTTTTAGAGGAAATTCTTAAAACGATTTCTAATTCTTTTGAAACTCCCCCCATCATTCTCAGTGAACAAGATAGTCGCATGTCGTCCCTTAGAGCGACAGAGCTTAAGACCTTTTTGAAAGCTGCAAGGGAATGGGCCCAAGCTCCGGCGGAGAAGAAAAAAGACACCGAAGAGCGGCTACGAATGGCCATTACGAATTTAGATTTAAAGAGCACCCTCCTTGAAAACGCCATTGACCCGGAATTTGCCGCTTACGGACGTCGAGAAGACTGGAAGAGTTCACAGAAAGCTGCCGAAGATGCCGCCAATAACGGGAGTCAGGCGATACTGCGGAATGTAGCCAAACGCCTGACTAGTTCGATGCTTCGACGAATCAAAGAAGAGATGAAAACACAAGATGAAGAAAATTTCTCTGGTCCCAAAGGAATAACCGCGGGTTTTAAGCGGCGAAATTTCGAAAGTGTCTTTAAGCGAGCCGAGGACCAAAAAGATCCGGATGCGAGACGATCGATTTTTGGCGAACGGGTAGTTCCCCTATTCAATCTGTGTGCTTCTCTTTCGGCCGCCTACCTTTCCGACAAGAAGGCCGCTAAGTTGTATAAAGATTCTTGTGGTGCGTTCTTGTGTCCTCCATATGAAGGAGGACTTCCCATAGGCCAGGAACCTAAGACCTCGATCCAAGCGGATCAGTTTCACTGCCAAATGATGGAGGACGCCGAATTCGTTAAGGACAGGATGAGAGACAATTTTATTCGCACGGGAAAACTGTGTGGAATCGATCCCAATGGAATGATCCCATTACCGCCTGTTGAGCCCGATCACGCAGCTCCCGCCCCTGAAAAAAAGGCTAGGCCGTTCTTCTTTCGATAGCAGCACCCCTTAGCTTTGGCTTGCGGAGCTTCCCCCAGTCAGTTCGTCCACACATTGCCCTACCATATCCGCTTTAACGGAATAGGCATCGAACTCCTCGAAGCTGGCTAAGGTCTCATCGCGAACACAATTGGTGAAACGGACCATGAGATCCGTGGGCTTATATTCCATCGGAATGTGTGCCAGCGGATGTTGAATTCCCCAGTACCAGGGGCGGATTTTGGCTTTGATAATGATTGAAGGTAGCCGGTTCTCTTGCCACATCTTTAACAGAGATCGCCGGTTGGTCTCGTCCGTAGCGACTCGTTCCACGAGTCCCGTATCCATCGAAGGCCTCGCTTTAGAAAAAAGAAGGGGACCTGAAATTTCGGAGAAAGTGAGAACGAAGGGTTTGAGTTCGACGAGCTCGGCTATCTTTTGGATCAAAAAGGCTCGGCGAGGAGAGGTTTGAACCCCTTCCAGAGGGGCCATCGAGAGTCGCTCCGTACAGTTTCCCGGGGGGACATCGTAATAGGTATGGTTTCGTTGATACCAAAAAGTTCCCAAACTGACGTAACCAACAAAAAGAAGTAAGAGTGTGTGCCCCAACCCTTCGCTGGTCACCCGTTGCCAGTGAAAAGGACGAAGCCTTGCCGTCACATCGTCGGTCTCACACGCCAGAAAAGGAATAATAAGACTGGGCATCACCCAAAAGAAAGCTAAGTAGCTATTAGCGGAAGAGATAGCCATACTCGCTGCCACCATCAGGGATACGGAAACACTCAAGAGCAGGTAAATGTCGTTATGGACCCATGCGAAGAAAGCCAACACGATAGCTCCGCATGCTCCAAGAGCGACATAGTCGCCCAGGACTTGTGCTGGATCCTTAAAATAATAAAACCGGCTCAAAATTAAAATTAGCAGTGGGGCAAAGATCCACTTCCTTACTTTCTCCCATTTTTCAGGCCAGTACTCTAAATCTCTTAGCGGAGTAGTCCAAGCAGCGTCGGAATCAAATACGACGAGCGTAACAAGCAGTGCCCAGAGCTCCCACCTTCTAAATAGAAAAGAAGAAAGCTCTAGGATCTTATGGGGAACTCCTCCTCCCGCATAATCGCTCATCGTGACCATCGCCCTTACTGATGCAAGCCAGGGGTGGTAGGACGTCAAAAGATAAAGGGCATCGGGAAAACAGATGGTGACGGCTCCCAAAATATAGGGCAGGGCCAGTAAGTTTCGGTTTCTCTTGGGACGAGCGTTCGGCTGCCTCCGATCAAAAAAGCTGGCCCCAAACCCCAAAATGAGTCCTGCCATTAAGATGGTAGGTAGTAGGGAGTTGTAAGCGACTACCGCCACGCCGAGGGCAAATCCTGCTCCAAAAAGCAGTTTCTTGCGGTACACAGGCTGCTCTTTGGCCAGAAACAATAACGAATGGTGCAAAAGCACCATGTCCCTTACCCACCAGTTGTAGGACCAGGTGGGCATGAGAAAGTAATCGAAGGTCAGACAAAGCACGAAAGCAAGCGACGCCGTTAGTCCCATCTTCTTCTTGAAAAACAGCTGGGTATAAAAAAGAAGCAAAAGGGCATAGACCAATACCGCCGCCCGCCGAATCGCTAGAATCGAATAGGGCAACCAGGGACGAATAAGAAGAAAATTTAGAATATCGAACTGTCTCATCCCGTTTAGGTATTCGTTGGCAAAAGGCCTGTCCCCCATCAAGAAATTTTTCCAAGCGGGAATGATATAGAAAGCTTCGTCGGTAAGATCCGCGCCGAATCGACACCGCCAAAGGTAGACTGAGATTGAGCCGATGACGGCACTTACAAAGACCGCAATCCCAACCCAACTTCTCGTTTTCTCTTTTGAGATGGATTCGGATAGCGATGATGCAAAGGAGGGGATGAGTGGGTTTTCGACGTTATGCGCCATGACGACATTGGCTCCGGTGAGTGTTGATCATTATTTTATCACGAGCACATAGCGGTCATTGCGAAGCAACGCCCAAGCAACCTGTAAGACAAATGGTTGCTGACTTCACTCGTACGCCCTTTACGAGTTACGTTCGCCACTTCGCTTCACCAATCGCACTGGCAGTTTTATTGATGCTTTGCGTAGAGAAAATTATGCCCGTTCCCCCACAATTGCTAAACCCACGCTCCACAATTACCGATAAGACTCTAGAACACCCTTACTCACTACTATGAACGTACTAGTTGCCTCTTCACGCCAATATACTCCCGAGCACGAATGGATCTTTTTAGGGATCAGAAACCTGATGGAGGGGCTGACTCCCAAGAAGCTAAACTGGGCTCTTTACGATAAGAATCCAGATCTGCTTCGCACCGACGGACAAAAAACACACCGTACCAAACTCGAGTCCAACTCCTTCAGGCATGAAACCTTGTTGCCGTTCTCGGCGGTAGTCTTGGCGGGGACCTCCCAATGGCACGGCCGCGAAATGGAACTGCTTTTTGGCTGTCTCACTAAGAGTGAAGTTCCTCTATTGGCATTGGGAATGGAAATGCCGGAACAACCCGTGCACTTTTCTCCCGCAGAACTTGTTTGTTTCAGTCGACCCCATAATGTCATTACAGCGAAAGACAGGGCAACTCTCCAATGGTTGCAGCGGTATGATCTAAACGCCCAGCTCCTGCCTTGTCCGACCCTCTTTGCTTCGAAACATGGAGGGCTGGCGCGCCCTCAACTTCAGTCAGGGAATTTAAAAATTGCGGCCATCTTACAACACAGCCAAAGACCTGGAGCTAGACTTAACGAGACTACCCTCAGAAAACTATGTCAGAGTGTCACACGGCTTTCCCAGGATGCCACCGTAGATGTCATCGCGCCAACCATGGACGATTTCATGCGCTTTTCAGCTCTCTTTCCTGAGCAAATTAAATATTCTTATGAAGCCTCCGACTACTTGGAACTGATGGAAAACTCCGATGTCGTCGTCACTTCAAGTCCGGGATTCGCTATACTCGCCAACTCTCTTTTGAAGCCTGCAGTGCTCGTGGTGGATTCTCTTGGAGAAGCGAAAGCCGCTCCCACTCCCTTTATCTCCTTGACCGAAACCTGCAATATCCGGGAAAATATTGAATCCGCGCTAAAGAACAAGAACTTCGTCAACGAATGCCTCTTTTGGAAAGAGGAGATACGTAGGCAATGGGTTCAATTGTTAAACATCGATCCTATCAAAGTTTCGGCTAACCAATGATAGAAGAGTCGCTACCCATAGAACTGCCGAGGACCGAGCCAAGGGTAAGAAAAGGCGAGGCTCCCCGGGTCGGTAGACCCGTCGAGAAAACGCCTTGGCGAAGTATTCCTATCGAATTGCTATATCACGAAAAAAAGGCGAGCCCTCTCCCTCGTATAAGCCCCGTCGGAAAAGTGGCCATTCACAGCGGAAAACTGGGAGATATCGTCTATGCGCTTCCCACTTGTCGGGAGATGGGCATCACTCATCTCGTGTTGAATGTTTATTTGCCTTCGGATGAACCCCTCCGCCATTTTTCTCTTGCTGCCGCAAAGCAGATACTTCCTTTATTACTCGCACAGGAATATCTCGAAGAGGTCAGCATCACCCAGTGCAAAGTGCCTTTAGAAGATCTAGGCCACGGGATTGCCGGAATTGACTACAATTTAGATTGCTTCCGTCGAGTCGCAAGACACCGAGCCGGAAAGAAAATATATGATGTCAGCCCTAAATTCTGTCGCTTTCCCGTCGACGATCCGCCCGCTCATTTAGGAGAACTATTCGGTGCGACTCTGGGAATTTCGCCCGATCTGCATGATCCGTGGATGCAGGTTCCTCCCGCGCTAGAGACCAAAAACTCTGTCGTGATTTCGCTGACTCATAACTGGAGAAGTTATCCTGAAAGTTATTGGAAGCATCTACTAACGGGACTACCCAGAGTAGTGTTTGTAGGCCATAGAGCGGAATGGGAACAAAGTGCGATCGCTCAAAGCGAATTCATCGAAACCTCGGATCACTTTAGATTAGCCTCTCTGATTTCGGGCGCTCGTCTTTTTTTGGGAACGATCAGCTTTCCTTATGCTTTGGCGGAAGCGCTAAAAGTTCCTCGCGGCATTGAAATTTGCCACCGTCACATGAACGCTTTTCCCTTAGGGAAAAATGGTTTTGTTTTACCCGCTGATGTCTTGCAAGCGCGAAGACAGATCGCCGACCGACTGGAGTTGGGAGACGACGATAATTATCGAAGCATTACCCGATTCATGAAATTTAAACCACTCCTTTCCCTTCAGCGAATGAGCAATTGTCTGAGTACTGCGACCCAAGTCACCGATCGTACCCGCACACGAACCCTCCTCGACTTCCTCCGACACCTAAGAAGTTACTTCCGAGTGCTATGTAATTTTTAGTTGCTACAATGCTTAACAAATTGTAAGTTTTTTAAGGCTAGTCGCATGGGGACTGGCGTTAAACAAGTCTAGTCAAATGGAGTTCGAATGGAACTTGAGATGACTCCTGGTTTAGCTCCGGTTGCGGCAAGTGCATGATTTACATGGGTATATTGGGGGGCATATGGCTAAAGCCACACGCTTGGGCGGTCCTGCCTTTTTGACGACACACACGCCGACTCTGAATTTATTACAGATGTCGGACAAGATAGCGCCAGCCGACGTCGCCGTTTTAATCCAGGGCGAAAGCGGCACCGGCAAAGAGCTGATTGCAAAACGAATTCATGAGCGTTCTCCGCGAACCTCTAGGCCAATCGTCTCTCTTAATTGTGGCGCTATCCAAGAAACCCTACTACTTAGCGAACTCTTCGGGCACGAAAAAGGGGCTTTCACCGGTGCTCTCTTTCAGAAAAAGGGGCTGGTCGAAGTCGCCCATGGCGGAACGCTATTTCTCGACGAAATCGGCGAAATGGGAATGGAAGCGCAGGCGAAACTACTTCGTTTCTTGCAAGAAGGAGAGATCTATCGCGTTGGCGGAAAAGCGCCTATTCACGTCGATGTCCGTATCATCTCCGCCACCAACAAGGATTTAGAGAGCCAAGTTAAGAATGGAAAGTTCCGGGAAGATCTCTTTTATCGTATCAATACGGTAACACTCCGGATCACCCCACTTCGGAAACGGCCCGAAGATATCCCCCTGCTTATTGAGAATTTCTTAAAAGACGATAATCTTGGCCATAGTTCCGTACAGTCCATCACTCCACGCGCCATGGAGATCCTCAAACGCTATCCGTGGCCGGGAAATGTCCGAGAGTTACAAAATACCGTTGAGCGTTTTAAAATCCTCGTGGAAAGTGACATCATTACCGAATCGGATATCCCGTTTAATATTAAAAATCCCGGGACAGAAAACGATTATTTCGACGGCTCTGGAAGTTTTCTACTGGATCAAGTGGAGAAACGGCACATTTTAAAGGTGTTGGAACACTTTACCGGGAACAAGACGAAAGCCGCTACTGCCATGGGCATTACGGTAAAGACCCTTTACAACAAACTCGCTCAATACGAGTCGGCTCGTCAAAACGAGATTACGGTCGAACATTAATTTTCTTGGCTATCCAAGAAGCGATTTCTCTCTTGGTATGAACTTCCGTGATAAATCCGTTTTCATCGAAAAGATAGGCTCTATGGGATTTGTCGTTTACGTCCGCGAGAAAATTTAAGCACAGCCCGTGCAACCCTTTCGATTTCAAGTAATGAAATCCAAAATCACTCCGAGCTTTTTTCCCTAAACGTTCGGACTCTAACTTAAACGCAATCCGTCTGATCCAGGGAAACTTCACGCCAATTTCATCGACAATTTTCGGAGTAGGTACCAATCGAATATTCCAAGGCGTGGAAGAGGTCACTTTGCTCGACACAAGAAGTTCAGGAGCAAAATCCAAGACCGCCGCCGAAAAGACCGCGGCCGTCGGTTTAAAACTTCGGCACAATCTCAATATTTCCCGCCGCATCTCGTCGTTGGTTTCCACGCGAGAAAGCTCATTTAACCGCAGCTTCTCAAAAGGAAGGCCGCTCGGGCCAATGACCGCGACTAAGGGGTTCCCCCGTCTTCTTATCTGGCAACACACCTCGTAAGCCAAAGCACCGGTCGAAACGTTGGATAGAAACCTTACGGGGTCGAGATAAGCCCTGGTGGGTCCGCCGGTCACTAGAATCCGGGGAACGAACTTAGCTAACTTAGTTGTGGTGAGCTTGCCGTGGCGCATTGTTCTAAACCTAGCGGGAAAATCGGACAAAAGCCAGGGTCGGTATTTTGGGCTAATTTTTCCCACCCCTAGCACGGCGTACTGTCATCCTGTGACATGAGGCAAATTTTTGGCCCACGACACGACGCAAAAAAACGCTTTTTACCGACGAAATTGATTGGAAAAAATGGAAGATGGGGAGACTCCGATTACATCGTGCATTCTGAAGTTTCCGAAAACAGAAAGTACGTGCAAAGAATCCGAAAAAAAATCATCAACAACACATCGAGTCAATTGGAGCTCCCCAGACCTCTTGCCGTTGGTCGAAAGTAACTATAAATGCTGGCATTTTCGAAAGTCCATCTTTCAAAATGCTGGAATGCATCAAAAATTATAGCGCTACGCATTGTTTTTTTTTGTTAAACAGATCCCTCTCTCCGACGATGGATAACTTGGCAGGAGTGATGTTCATAGCTGATGTAGGACTCGGCAGTAGAAGTAAGGCGTAGTACAAACTCTATCCATTTGCAGGGATTGCAACTGTTCTTCGATGAACGAAGAACAGCTCACACGGAAGGAGGTGCCAAACACTATAGGAGGATTTTGAGATGGCTCTCAGAATCATGACTAATGAAGGTGCGTTGAATGCCCAACGCAATCTAGAAATGACCCAGAATCGGTTACAATCTACCTTTGAGAAGTTATCATCGGGATCGCGTATCAACAAAGCATCAGACGATGCCGCGGGGTTAGCGATTTCTGATACACTTCGAGCCACCGTTCGCAGTCTTGGCCAGGCAATGCGTAACTCCCAAGACGGCTCTTCTCTATTCCAAGTCTTCGAAGGCGGCACTAACGAAATTAATAATTCGTTGGTTCGTATTCGGGAACTTGCCATGCAAGCCTCTTCCGACACCGTCGGCGACCGAGAGCGTGCTCTAATCAACAACGAAGTCCAAGAGCTCAAGGCTGAAGTTCAACGTATCTCGCAAACAACGAGATATGCGGGAAAGACGTTGCTGAACGGTTCTGCCGCCCCTATCGAAATCCAAGTCGGTACGGAAAATAACCCTGAGGTCGACCGCATCATGTTTGACCCAGGAAATGCAGACCTGACGGCCGGTGCTTTGGGTATCGATGGACTCGATATCAGCGGCAAGATTGGCGCGCAGGAATCATTGGAAGTCCTCGACCAGGCCATGTATAGAGTCAACGAGGTTCGTTCGAAGGTCGGTTCGATTCAAAGTCGATTAGAAACGACTTATGCGACGGATTCAATTTTCCAAGAGAATTTGTCAGCTGCTAATTCCCGTATTCGCGATACTGACATCGCGATGGAAAGCACAAATCTTGCTCGAGAAACAATCATCCGTAATTCCGGAGTCACTGTGTTAGCGCAAGCCAACCAGGAACCCGCCGTTGCGTTGCAGTTGCTTCGAGGGTAAGGGACAAAGTAGTAAAAAAGTTTCGCAAGGAGTTCGTTCAAACTGTTAGTAAATCATTTCGGCAGTACAAGAAGTAACCGCGGATATTTTGTCCGCGGATCACCAAGAAGGAGGTGTACCGGATTAATTAGGAGGTAGTATGTCGTTACGTATCATGACCAATGAGGCGGCGCTAAACGCCCAGCGGACTTTGGAGTCCACTGGTAATCGTTTAGAGTCGACCATGGAGAAGCTGTCTTCGGGCAGCCGAATTAACAAGGCATCTGATGATGCGGCCGGTTTGGCCATATCGGATACTCTGAACTCGACTGTCCGCAGTCTTGGTCAGGCTGTTCGCAATGCGCAAGACGGAGCGTCGCTCATTCAGGTTTTCGAAGGCGGCACCAACGAAATTAATAATTCGTTGATGCGCATTCGCGAACTTGCGATGCAATCGTCATCCGACACTGTCGGTGACAAAGAGCGTTCACTCATCAACAATGAAGTGCAAGAGCTCAAGAGCGAAGTCGAACGCATTTCGCAAACCACTAAGTACGCCGGAAAAACTCTTCTTAACGGGTCGGCTCCCGTCCTAGAATTCCAAGTCGGGACTGACAACAATCCCGATGTGGATCGCATCTCGTTTGACCCGGGACAAGCCAATCTTACCGCTGGTTCTTTAGGCATCGACGGCATTGATATTTCCTCTAAAGAGGGTGCCCAAGAGTCCCTAGAGCGACTTGACGCCGGAATGCAAAAAGTAAATGAAGTCCGCGCAAAGGTTGGTTCGATGCAGAGCCGTCTTCAAACGACGATGTCCACTGCCTCGATCTTCGCTGAAAACCTGAGTGCGGCAAAATCGCGTATCCGCGACACGGATATCGCGCAAGAGAGTACCAATCTCGCGCGAGAAACTATCATTCGGCAGTCGGGTGTTGCTGTGTTAGCACAAGCGAACCAGACGCCAGCAATTGCGCTGCAATTGCTTCGCCAGTAGTCGTTAAACTCCTAATTAATTCGAAGTGGGGACAACCTCGGACGTCCCCTACTTCTTATGAAGGAACGATGATGAGAGGGAACCTGGCAAAACTAGGAGCCGGATTAAAAGGTCCGGTCTTCACATCATCGAGTGCACCAGTGATCATTGTCGTATCATTGTTTTTTGCCATCTCGGGCGTACTTATTTTTTATATTCTGAAACTCTTGCGTAGTTCCGATACGGAAACGGTTCAGAAGACTAAAATAAAACAGCCTGAGACTATTGGTGATCCGCTTTTTGGTGAGCCCCATAACGACGAACCTAAAATAGAGATGATAGGTGAGTGCTTTGAAGAGAAAACGCCTCTACCACCTACAAGTTCCGAAGAGACGTTATCACTCCAGATAAAACGTCTAGAGGAAGAAAACGCCAATACCCGCGAGATGTACAGCCGAGCCGTCACAAGAATAGATGAACTTAAAGACGAAGTTCGACTTGCGGCACAAAAACATGAACTGGCGCTTAAGACAATCGAGTCGACCGAGCATTCCAAAAACCTTGCCATCGAAAAGTGCGAAAGTATGAGAATGCAACTCGAACAGGTGCTGGTGGAGGTAGAGGAGTTACACCGCTCCAACGCCAACGCAGCAAGCTATCACGCGGCCCATAATGTGCTTCCGGGACTTGAAGAGGCCCCGAAAGCAGCCACAGAATCTCCGGAAATCCAGAGTCGTCTCGCCCAAAAAGACGATGAAATTCGCAGGCTAAAGGAATTGCTTCATGTTTGCCGGGACCAAATCCTGGCATTCACGACGACATACGCAATCAAAGAAATCCGCAAATGACGCGACATTCTCTCCCTTAAATGATAAAATCTACTCAGATTTAAAGTTATTTTTCGCCCCCTTTTTACGCACCTTCACCCAAAATCTACGATGGAAACACTCATGAAACTTCATGCAATTCCTTTAACTAAGGATGGAGTCTACGTTTTTAAGGCGCCCGCAAAAATTACGGCAACTCTCAATCGCGAATTGCTGGTGGTGATCACTTCTCCCTCTTCGAAGAGTTGTGGTGCGGTTTTCTTCTCGCAACAGTCGCACCCTAAAGAATTGATCGAATGGTTGGCAGCACTTCATTCAAAAATGGGAACAACGGGAGGAGCTCGGGCGGAACACTTGCGCCTAAAACTATTTGGAATGAGTTCTCTAAATTCCTCCCTTCTTGATGAAGTTGGGAACTGGGCGAAAGAGAAACGAATTGAAGTCATTGCGCAAGATGTGGGCCGAAGTGTCGTCCGTCATGTCTATATCGAATGTGAGACCGGCCGAATTGGAGTGACCTACGCCGAAGCCTATTTTCCAGAAAGCGAGAATTGGCTCTCTGTCGGCAGCGCTCAAACTCGAAAGGCAACCCCCACTAATAATGTCGTGCTGGTGCTTTCTCAAAATACCGTCAATCGCCAACTTACTCGCCAAACCGTGGAGGAGCTTCCGGGATGGCAGGCTCTTATCGCCGAACAACCCTTTGATTGGATCGTTAGTGCTGCCAATAACGATCTTTTTCCAGCCCGCGCGATCGTGATTTTCGACGACATGGGAAACGGAAAACCCCTAGAAAAGTGGATGAATCATTTCCGCAAAAGCCATCCGGAAGTTTCTCTTTTCTGGGTCGGAAAGAAATCTCCTTCCTTTGCCAAATCAATAAGCACCATTGCTACCCTCAAACCGCAATCGCTGGGTATATTTAAGAAAAGTCTTAAGCAGGAGCTGGGAGGTCTTACCGAAGACTCGAGCGCCGACGTCGACCCCTTGCGGAGTGAAGTAATCGCTTTCCCGACGAAAAAAAAGGTAAAGGCTCGTCGGTAGCTATCTCTGCTGCTGCTTCGCAGTTCGTCAAATCTAGCGATTCGCCTGACACCTGACAAAATAAATAAGGATCGCCCCCTCGGGGCGTCGGGGTATCATCGGCACATCCAATGACAGACTTTTTACGTCAGTCCTAAGTTGGGGCTTTTAGTTTTTAGCGTTTGTCATTTAGCATCTGCCTACAAACTCTTCGCTTCACTATTAGGCGGCAAAGTAAGTTTAACCGTCACAGTCTTTGCCACCTTTCCCCGATAGAAGTGGACGACGATCGACTCGCCGTTTTTCTTTTCCGAGAGATAATCCAAAATATCGCGGTAATCCATGATGGGAGTGCTATCTATTTTATAGATCACATCGCCGCCGTAGGGGATGGACCGAAACCCGTAAACTAATTCTTTGGTCGCAGCCTTAAGACCTGCGCGTGATGCTGGACTATCCTCGTAAACCCCGACGAGCATGACGCCATGAGGGGCCGGAATTCCTTGGTTCGCCAGAAGTACGCGAGGAAGTCCTACTCCTTCCAGTCCGAGCCATGGTCTTAGGACTTGGCCAAACTGAATAAGTTCCGGAACGACTTTTTTCAAAGTCTTAATCGAAATCGCAAATCCAATGCCTTCGTTCCCGCCACTTTGGGTATAGATCTGCGCATTGATTCCGATGAGTTTTCCCGAGCTATCCAAAAGTGGTCCTCCGGAATTTCCTGGATTGATAGCAGCATCGGTCTGGATAACGTCTTTAATGATAGGACTTTGTGATGTCGCGCGAATATCTCTTCCCAAGGAGCTCACCACTCCAACACTCAAGGATCCTCCGAGACCGAAAGGATTTCCGATAGCCAGTACTTTTTGCCCGACCGCTAACGATTCCCAGTTTCCAAAATCCAATGTCGAAAGTTTTCTTCCTTTAGGGTCAATCTTAATGACGGCGAGATCAGAATCAGCGTCGCGCCCTATGACTTTCGCCGGAAACTGGCTTTTGTCATTCAGGGTGACCTCCACATCGACCGCATCACCAATGACATGATTGTTCGTCAGAATATAGCCCTCGGATCTAATGATAGCCCCAGAGCCCAACCCCTTTTGGGGAACGACTTCAAAAAAGAAATCCCGCTGCAAAGTAGTCGCCGTGATATTGACCACCGCACCGCTGGATTTTCGGTAGATATCAATATTGTTTTTTTCGTCGGGCAGATAGGTGCCGAACGCCTGGGCTGCTAGGCCTAGGAAAAGGAAGACGAGTTTATAAGATATTTTAGATTTCATCGATTTTTGCCGCCAAAATAAAGTCGTTTTCGGTAAGTCCACAGATCGTATGGGTCCACAATGAGATCCTAACCTTCTTGTAGTCATGCAAAAGGATATCAGGATGATGTCCTTCGGACTCGGCCAACTTACCCACCCGATTTACCCAATCCAGTGCCTTAACAAAATTGGAAAAGACAAACTCCTTCTCAAGAGTCGCCTCACCTAAACTCCACCCCTTCAGTTGAGTCATTAAAATACCCGCTTCTTTGGCCGACAGCCGAGAAAGGCCCGAACAGTCATCGCAATGACGTGTCAGCAAAGCAGGGGCATTCGAAGAGGGAAGTTTGTCCATGGTAAATCAGACAATAAGTTAAATCGAGGGCCATTCGTTGACAAGCTTCAACCTCGTTAACTAAGCTTTAGCGGCGTTTTTTAAAGGATTTAAGACCACGACCAGATGAGGAGTCAGCCCCTATGCCATCGCCTGAAAAGATCACCTATTCCGCTTCTAACCAAATCCAAGTTCCCAATAACCCCATTATTCCTTTTATTGAAGGAGATGGAACCGGTCCCGACATTTGGGCCGCGGCGGTTCGCGTGTTTGATGCCGCGGTGAAGAAGGCCTATAGCGGCAAACGGGCGATCGAATGGAAAGAGGTTCTGGCGGGGGAAAAAGCCAATCGCATTAAGGGGGATTGGTTGCCGCAAGAAACCTTAGACGTGATCAAGAGTCACAGCATTGCCATCAAAGGCCCCTTAAGCACTCCGGTTGGAGGTGGACTGCGATCGTTAAACGTCGCGTTAAGACGTCTACTAGACCTTCATTCCTGCATCCGGCCGGTGCGCTACTTCAAGGGGGTTCCGAGCCCCATGAAACGACCGGACAAGGTGAATATGATCGTCTTTAGAGAAAATACGGAAGATGTCTATTCGGGAATCGAGTGGAAAGCGGGCTCGGATGACGCGAAGAAGGTCATCGACTTCCTTAACACCCAAATGGGCTGCAAAGTTCGCGAAGGGTCGGGTATCGGAGTAAAACCCATGAGCGCTTTCGGCACCAAAAGAGTGGTCCGGATGGCCATTCAACATGCCATCCGACATCAACTGCCCTCGGTAACGCTGGTTCATAAGGGCAATATCATGAAGTTCACCGAAGGAGCCTTTAGAGAATGGGGTTATCAGCTCGCTAAAGAGGAGTTCTCCGGACAAACGATAACGGAAGATGAAGTTTTTGAAAAACACGGAGGCAAACCACCCGCCGGCAAAGTGGTCATAAAAGACCGCATTGCCGACAGCATGTTTCAACAAGCGCTCTTAAGACCCGACGAGTATTCAGTTCTTGCCACGCCGAACTTGAATGGTGACTATTTGAGCGATGCCCTTACCGCTCAAGTGGGTGGTTTAGGAATTGGCCCGGGAGCCAACGTCGGCGATCGTGCGGCGGTCTTTGAAGCCACTCACGGTACCGCTCCTAAGTACGCAGGTCTGGATAAGATCAATCCTGGATCGGTTATCTTGAGCGGAGTCATGATGTTTGAGCACATGCAGTGGCAAGAGCCCGCGGACCTGATCATCGCGGCCATTCAAAAGACTATCGATCAAAAGACGGTCACTTACGATTTCGCAAGACAAATGGAAGGCGCAAAAGAGATTCGCTGCTCTGAATTCGGTAGCCGAATCATCGAAAACCTCTAAGGAACTAATCATGAAACGAGCCAAAATTACAGTAGTCGGTGCGGGAAACGTGGGAGCTACGGCGGCCCACTGGATAGCAAGTAAAGAATTGGGTGACATTGTTTTAGTCGACGTTGTCGACGGTGTTCCCCAAGGTAAAGCTCTAGATTTGTTGGAAGCGAGCCCCGTGGAAGGCTTTGATCTTCGGATAACCGGAACCAACGACTATGCGGCCACCGAGAATTCCGACGTGGTGGTCATCACGGCGGGAATTCCGAGAAAGCCGGGAATGAGTCGTGACGACTTGCTCAAGACCAATGCTAAGATCGTGGGTGAAGTGACAGAGAAGGTCGCTAAGTATTCACCGAAATCGATCCTAATCGTCGTCTCCAATCCTCTAGATGCCATGGCGTATGTTGCCAAGAAGGCCAGCGGGTTTCCCCGCAATCGCGTTATCGGAATGGCTGGCGTTCTAGACTCTGCCCGATTCCGCACGTTCGTGTCGGAAGCGGCGGGGGTGAGT
Organism: uncultured delta proteobacterium; assembly: GCA_963778115.1. GTDB lineage: Bacteria > Bdellovibrionota > FAC87 > UBA2466 > UBA2466 > JBBQIT01. The sequence continues at coordinate 2,389,788 of CAVZSV010000004.1, read as the reverse complement.
GTCGAAGATGTGCATGGATTCGTCTATGGTGGTCATGGTGACACCATGGTGCCCATGGTGCGGTATTGCTCCATATCGGGAGTTCCGTTGAATAAATTTCTATCGGAAAGCAAGATCAATGAGATCGTGGAGCGCACCCGAAATGGGGGTGCCGAAATTGTTAATCTCTTGAAGACGGGATCGGCTTTCTACGCTCCTTCGTCCTCGGTGGTTCAAATGGTCGAAAGTATCGTGAAAGATAAGAAACGAGTATTGCCGTGCGCGGTATCGCTCGAGGGCGAATACGGATTTTCAAATCTGTTTGTTGGAGTGCTGGCCAAGCTAGGAACTAACGGGGTTGAGCAGGTCATCGAACTTGATTTGAATGAAACGGAGAAACAACAACTCAAAAAGTCAGCCGACGCCGTTAAGGGCTTGGTCGACGTGGTGGAAGGTCGCGCGTAACCCAAATGAAAATTCACGAATATCAAGCGAAAGAGCTCTTCCGAAAATACCAAATCCCCGTTCCGCAGGGTAAAGCGGTTTTTACGGTGGAAGAGGCGGTTCAAGCTGCCCCGTCGGTATCCAAAAACGGCCCTTGGGTGGTAAAAGCGCAAATTCACGCTGGAGGCCGAGGAAAAGGCGGCGGCGTTAAAGTCGCAAAGACCTTGGAAGAGGTGCGCGCCTTCTCTCAGGCTATCTTGGGAATGACCCTCATCACCCCACAGACCGGCCCCGAAGGAAAAGTGGTCAAGCGCCTTCTCATTGAAGAAGGAGCCAACATCGCCGCCGAATACTACTTGGCCGTAACCCTCGACAGGGACGCGCAAAAACTAGCCATCATCGCGAGTCCCGCCGGCGGAATGGATATCGAAGAGGTCGCCCACAGCACTCCTGAAAAGATTTTTAAAGAGTGGATCGATCCCACGGTGGGACTGCGTGATTATCAAACTCGACGTCTCGCCTCCCGACTTGGTTTTAAGGGAGCAGCGGCAAAACAATTTCCGGATCTGCTTAAAAAGCTAGTTCGTTTTTTCAACGAATGTGATGGTTCGCTCGCTGAGATCAACCCACTCGTTTTGACAGGACAAGGAGGGCTTGTTGCCCTCGACGCTAAAATAACTTTCGACGATAACGCTCTCTTTAGACATTCGGCTTTTCTTGAACTAAGCGATCCCAACGAAGAAGACCCTAATGAGACCCAGGCAAAGAAGTTCGAATTGAGCTACATCAGTTTGGACGGAAACATCGGCTGCATGGTCAATGGCGCCGGACTCGCCATGGCCACGATGGATATCATCAAATATGAAGGCGGTAGTCCCGCTAACTTCCTAGATGTCGGAGGAGGCGCCACCGAAGATAAAGTTCGCGAAGCCTTTAAGATTATTCTCCAAGACAAGAAGGTTAAGGCAATTTTAGTCAATATCTTTGGCGGTATTATGAAATGCGATGTAATCGCCGCAGGGATTATTTCGGCGGCCCGCGAGCTTCAATTAATCGTCCCCCTCGTGGTTCGGCTCGAAGGAACTAATGTGGCTCAAGGAAAAAAGATTCTTTCTGAGTCCCAACTAAAAATTATTCCCGCTGAAGGGATGAAAGATGCGGCCCAAAAAGTGGTAACCGCCGCGGGAGGTTCGCGATGAGTATTTTAGTCAACGCTTCCACAAAACTCATCGTGCAAGGAATCACCGGTCAAGCAGGTGCTTACCACGCTAAAACCTGCAAAGACTATGGTACCAAAGTCGTAGGAGGAGTGACTCCCGGCAAAGGTGGTGAATCGGTAGAAGGGATTCCCGTCTATAATTCCGTCGCCGAAGCGGTCGAAGCGACCCATGCCAATGCGACTATGATTTACGTTCCGGCCCCGTTTGCTGCCGACGCTATCATTGAGGCGGCAGACAGCGGTGTAGAGCTTATCATTTGCATCACCGAAGGAATTCCGATTCTCGACATGGTGATGGTAAAAAACTATTTAAAACAAAAGCGAAGCCTTCTCATTGGACCGAACTGCCCCGGAATCATTACTCCCGATCAATGCAAGATAGGCATTATGCCTGGCTATATCCATAAAGCGGGGAAGGTTGGGCTCGTATCCCGTAGCGGAACTTTGACCTACGAAGCGGTACACCAACTCACCCAATTGGGAATCGGACAGTCCACTTGTGTGGGCATTGGAGGCGATCCCATCAACGGCTTGTCGTTTCTTGATGTAATAGAAAGATTTAATGCGGATCCCGAAACGGAGGCTATCGTCATGATTGGCGAGATCGGTGGCTCCGCGGAAGAGATAGCTGCCGAGTACATAAAAGCTCGAGTCAAGAAACCGGTGGTGGGATTTATCGGTGGCCAGACAGCTCCTCCCGGAAAAAGGATGGGGCATGCGGGAGCTATCATTAGCGGGGGAAGCGGCAAAGCCTCGGACAAGATCAAAGCACTGGAATCAGCGGGAGTTGCCGTTGCCAAGACTCCAGCCACCATCGGTGAAACGATGGCAAAACTTTTAAGAAAATAGGAGACCACATCTCATGGAAAGAACGTTTGGAATAATTAAACCAAATGCGGTTAAAAAGAATCTCATCGGAAAAATTTTTACTCTGGTGGAAGACGATGGTTTTAAAATTGTCGCCGCCAAGATGAAAACACTGAGCAAGGCAGAAGCGGAAGGGTTCTATGCCGAACACAAAGATCGCCCTTTTTTCGGCAGTCTGGTGAGTTTTATGACGACGGGGCCAGTTCTCGTCTTTGTCTTGGAATCACCTGATGCCGTGGCCAAGTGGCGAAAACTAATGGGAGCCACCGATCCGGCCAAAGCGGCTCCTCAGACCATTCGTAAACTTTACGGAGAAAGTCTCGAAGCTAACAGCGTTCACGGCTCGGACAGTCCCACTTCCGCCGCACGCGAAATCAATTACTTCTTCAAGAACGAAATGTAGTCGCAATAAAGTTGGCGACGGCAATCTCGTGGGATCGGAAGGGGTCCTAACTGAGATTGCCGTCTCGCGACACTCATTAAGATCACAGACTCCTATTTCCAGATTGCTTTCACTGAAATACGACGCACCGCCCTCACAACAGAATTTTCATTATTATTTTTCTGGAACATCAAGGATTTACCGACGTACATGATCGCCTTGATTTGAGCTCTGATAGTTTATGATAGAATTAAGAATGCTCCCCAAAAGTTGGTTCCTCCATGTAGATGGCGATACTATCGGTCCGCTCACGGAATCTGTCGTCTATGCGCTTTTGGAAAAACGCCGTCTGCAGTTCTCTGATTTCGGTTGGACGGAAGGAATGGCGAATTGGGTAAGGTTGGGTGAACTATCCGCTTTTAATCACTTAGTGCCTAGTAGCCCCTCAGGAGAGATTCCCCGAACCGCAGCAGCTGCTGCTCAGATGACGCCTAGCGCCAAGATCACCGCTGGCGCACGAACGGAAACGATTCCGGCCCGGGCGAACGTGGTCCCCATGCATGTTGTCAAAAACAGCAAGAACGCCTCCCACACGCCGGTGCCTTCGAGATCGCACAGGGTTGAGATCCCGCGGATGCAACGGGTTACCCTAGACGGCATAATCACTTTGGAAGACGGATCGCGTCACGAAATTCTAAATTTAAGTGAATCAGGAATATTTATAAATCTTCCCGATGATATTCCTATCATCGGGACCGAAGTGCGTTTCACGCTGCACGCAAAAGCCTTAGGAAAGTCTTTGGATATGACCGGACTTTTAGTTCGTGAACAGATCAGAGACGGGGAAAACGCAGTCGCCATAGAATTTACTCGCGTAAACCCAGTACACCGGCGCGTTCTTAAGAGTTACGTCGAATCAAAGATTTCTAAATCCTAAGTTTTTCAAAACATTACTAAGAGCTTAAATCATGAAGCTACTGCTGACCCTGCCGCTATTAGCGGCCCTCTCTGCTTACGCGACTCCCACGGTTCAAGATCTCGAAAGTGCCAGTTCTAAGAATCAGTGGGAACAGGCGGCTGAAACCGCCCATGAGATTCTTATCCACGACATTAGACAGAACACCGCGAAGTGGGAAGGAGCAAGAGCGCTCTTCCAATTAGATCTTCCCCATTCCGCTCTGTTTTTCTTAAAGCGAATCCCCAGGGAACAGTGGGCCAATGTTCCGCAAGGTAACGATCGTCTGGCCGAACTTAGCGCTATCTTCCGAGGGTGGGTGCCATTGACTAATCTTCCGGATAAGATGGATCAACTCCGGGCGGAAAATGCGACCCATTATTTACTAGGCTCAACTGCGGTAGCCGCTAAAAAGTACGACGAAGCCAACAGCGAGTTTAGTAAAATTCTAACGACGCCTCCTGTCACTAACCCCCTAGCGAAGAGTGATTGGGGAGCCAAAGCCGCCCAGCTTGCCACGGCTAACGTGGCTCAGCAGGCGCAAACTCTTCGTGAACTCGCCCAATTGGGTTTAGCAAGAGTAGCCTACGCCACCCATCAATACGATAAAGCCCTCTCCTTTTATAACTCGATTCCGGCGAACTCCCCCAATTTCTCCCGTTCCAGTGTTGAAAAAATATGGACGATAGTGCAGCTCAAACGGTTCCCAGAGGCCCTTCAGCTGACCTCACCGTTAATCGACTCCGATCACTCCATTGAGGCAATTCAAGCACGATCGATTCGAGCACTTATCCTGGCTGACTTAGGAAAAACGGAAGATTCTCGAAGAGAGATCGATCGCTTTATTTCTCAATACGAAAAGGCTAAGACCTCAGTAGAAAAGTTCTCCACTTCACAAGATAGCTCTGTGTTTCCCGACTTCATCCAAGGGACTCTCACGACGGATTTCAAAATTGCTTCGTTAAATCGTTATATCGAGTCCTTACAGAAAGAGATTGAGAGATTACAAACTTCGGATCATCGACCCTACCCCGTCTTTAGTTTCCTCGCGGAAAATTTAGAACCCCTACTTCAAACAGCTAAAGCAAAGCTCGCCCAAACCACGGAAGCAAAGGTCAACGAGTTGCAGCTAAAGCTAGAGCAACTGTATGTCCAAGCAAAACTCATTAAAGCGGAAACCTATCTGACCGATCGAGAACAATTAAGAAACATTTCCAGACAGAGCGGTTCTTTAAGCGATAAAACGAAACTCAAACTGGACACCGAACTAGCGGAACTCTTGCAAGATTCGGTTAGTGAAGTCGATGAAGCTATTGCCAAGACAAAAACGCGACATCTCACTTTAGAATTCCGCCAAGCAGAGCTTCTCTGGGAACTTAGCGGAGCGGAAAGCACGCTCGCCGCAAAAAACGGATCCGCTCCCGACAATGAAAAAGCTTCAGGCTACCAGCGCCGGGCACTTCGCATCGCCCAAGACATCGTACAGAATGCTCCTAGATTTAAGAATTATGCGGGAGCTCTTTTCCTTGCCGGGTTTGCGGAGATGAAACTCGGTCAGGAAAATCTTGGCATCCAAGACCTGCAAAATTTTGTGAAGGCCTACCCTACCCATTCAAGAACCGCAGATGCGTATCGCATTTTGGCCGACGACGCTTTTGATAAGGGTAATACTGCCATTGCCGAAGGGTACTATAAGAAAATCCTTAGTTTTAGTGACTCCAATCTTATAGGCTACACACTCTATAAGCTGGGGTGGTGTGCTTATGAACGAAATGACTTCCCCAAAGCTCTGCAATCTCTCGAGCAGGCCGTAGCTTGGTCTGACCAATGGGAAAAGTCGGAAGCGTTATCGGCTTTGCAGCGAGAGGCTAAACGTGATCTGATCTCAATCTATGCGGAAGTAGGGGATTCTCACAAAGCGCCTGAGTATTTTCAAAAGTTCATGAAAGGTGAGACCGCACCCTGGATTATCGATCTGGCAAAGCAGTTAGATAATTCGGGTCAATATGACAAGTCGGCTGAACTTTATCGGTATTTAATCACTTCGGATCCCAATAATTCCGACAATCTTAGTTATGCCACCGCTATTGTGACCGGTTACTATAAATTGCGCGAGTGGCCTAATGTCATGCTTTCGATGAGACAGCTTGTGGATAATTATCGTCCGCAGCTGTCAGAAGCCACTACTGAAGAAAAACCTCCAGGTAAAACAGAAAAGGTATTGAGGGAGGTTGTAACCACGGCTCACGCCGAATTTCAAAATTCAAAGGAAGCGGCAGACTTAGCGTTTCTAGGTGAGATAGACGAACTATATCTTTCCACCTTCTCCGCGTGGCCCGGATCCGAAGGGCCGTTGTACCACCACGCTTCGTTGTTACTGAAGACCCACGACTACGAGGGTGCGGTTACGGCATTTCGAAATCACTGGAATCGGTTTAATGCCGTATTAGAGGCCTCCGTGCGCGAAGAATCGCTCCGTAATCTCATTCAGGCTCTCGAAAAAATAGATGACAGGGAAAAAGTCACGACTAACACTTTATCGGCTCCAGCCGCCGAGATCCTGCAAGACATCGCTATTTACAAAGGGTCCTATCCCAACTCTAAATACATCCGCCCAATCACTTACCTGGGATCAGCCATTTACTTTAAATACAATCAAGACGCTAAGGGAGTCACCGAAAGTCAGTTCGTCTTCGACTATAATCCTAACGACAGTTATGCAAAAAAGGCCTTCCAAAATCTCCGCGTCGCCTACTACAAGAAAAAGGATTGGGAATCGACTTACCAATGGGCAAAAGAGATGTCCGCACGTCGGATGCCGGGAATGCAAGCTTATGCCGATGATCTAAAAACGATCCGCCGCGAATCTCTCTTTTTATGGGCGGAGAATACGAAAGACGATGTCACCGCTGCAGGCCTCTACTTAGACGTGACCAAAGAGCCCGATATGCAGTCGATTTGGGCAAAGAGCTATTACAATGCTTTTCTGAGATACCAGAAGGTCAATCACCGGTGGGATGCACTACAAGTAGCCAATCGTTTAGAGCAACTCTTTCCCTCTTACGAGGGACTAAGCCAAATCGCTGGGTCGAGAGCCGCAATCCTCCAAGAAGCTGGCGACTACGTCTCCGCTTATCCCTTGCTCCTAGAAATGTTGCGGTCGGACCGACAATCCTCTCCGGAGGCTTTTGAGCAAGCGCGCCTAAACACCGCACTCATCTCGGAAGCGGGAGGGAAGTGGTCCGACGCTGAACTTTATTTTCATGACTATTTACAAAATGCAGCGAGAGCAACTCCCGGAGGTGTTGTCGAAGCCAAACGAGGCCTTTCTCGCCTTCACTTTAGAGAGGGACGCGGTGTTGCCTCGGTGCCTCCCCAATGGGAGAGAGTTTTTCAAGAGCAAGCGGCGTACCAAAAATCGCCTTTGCCTTCTAGCGGCTCACTGCCTGAGAGGATTGCTTCCGGTGGTAGAAAGCTGGAGGCCCTCTCTAAAGAATTGTTCGGGGCATCAAGCGATCCTAAAGTAAGCGAAGATACGGCCTTTGAAGCTTTCTGTGCTGTCCCTTTCCTTTACGACGCTTATGCCAAATCGTTAGATGAACTTGCATTCACCGCATCCGATTCCGTGCGAAAGGAAATTCGAAAGATAGCAACTCCGGTTGCCGCCAAGGCAAAGTCGCTCGGCGAAGAATGCATCAGAAAGAGCATGGAGGCGGAACATGACGGCCCCAATTTTCGTCGTGTCAATCAGACCTGGGGGTGGGAATGGGACCCGATTCTAGCTCAGAAAGCGAGGGCTTTTCTGGAAGTGCTTCGTGGACACTATCCTTGGGCCGAATCCGCACCCGTAGTCGAAACAGAAGCTGCCCTCATTAAGAGTAATCTCACGGGATCGACCCCCGGAGACGAAGCTTCATGGTACTCACTGGCGCGCACCCGATGCGAGCAGAAGCAGTACGGCCTTTGCCGCTTGACCGTGATGGACGCTCTAAACCGGTTTCCCAATTCGGGAAGACTGCTTAACATGTCGGCGGTACTACAAGAGGGCACGCCGGAAGGAAGAAACCTGGCTTCCGTGTTTGAACACGCTGCCCAGGTCGGAGCAAGTTACGCTTGGGCAAATCTTGGCGTCTACCAGTTAAAAGGAGGACGCTTCACTCCGGCCATGAAAGCGCTCACCCAAGCTCTTGAAGCGGGAGTCTTTGATAGCAACTTACAACTAAAAACGATGGTGAAAGAGTGGACCAAGTCATGAAGCGCTACTTACTGTCTATTCTGATGGTGTTGGTTTCGGTGTCCGTGACTTGCTCCGCGGATAAACCCAACGTGAATACCAAGTATCCCAAGAGCTCCGATAAAACGAGCCCGGATCCTAACTCGGCGAACGGAGCCCAAAATTACAAATTTTCTAGCTTGAAGCTCAGAGGACACCTTATGAAGCCCGAGCTAAACTATACGTATCAAAGAGATAACCTGCAGAACGAACAGATTGTAGAAATTCCGGAAGACTTCAATGATCAGATCATCAAAAGCGCTGGACAATTTTAAGCAACGATCTATCCCCGAAACGGGACTGAGAGTTCGGATGTATTGGGGCGATATCTTATACGATACGTCCATTTTCTCTCCGAAAGACACGATTACGGTCGGAAAGAGATCCCAAAATTCCTTTATCGCCGATCTCGACCAAACTTTTCCCTCGGAACAATGGGAGATGATCCGCTTTAAAAAGGATGGAACCGCGGAGCTCACTTTTACCCCTTCCATCGCTGGACACATTCGCAGGGGGAAGCAGATCACCTCACTGAGAAATCTCTCAGAGAACTCGACGGCTGCACTACAGCGCTACCCATTTACGCAAGAAGACGAAATTGACGTCTCTTTCGGATTTCTTAGCTTTTATGTCGACTGGGTTCACTACCGCCATCCGATCGCACGGTCGAAACCCATTGAAACCCCCAGCGGAGCTTTGCTCTTGGGAAGTATTTGTCTTCTCGCTTTACTCATGGTTTTTGTTCATGACAAATTGCCCCCGGCGTCTCAGATTGCGCCCCCCGCCGATCGCATCGTTAAGATTTTGCCTTATGAAGCCCCCAGACCACCCGCTCCCGCCGTCGTCAAACCACCGCCCGTCCCAGCACCGGTAGCAGCGCCAAAAAAAATTGTGACTCCCGCAAACGCGGCCCCCAAAAAGAAAGCGGCCCCTGTCCAGAGATTTAAAGCACCTCCGGCACCGCCGAAGGCTTTAGACACCGCGGCGCAGCTAAGAGATACGAACTTAGGAAGCCTGGTCTCTGGCTTATCTTCTTTGCAAGCAACTGCCCCGGGGAGCCGAAGGGCAAACAGTGATGACGCTCTTGCGGCAGTACCGAGCGCTTCGGGATCTACGGGTTTTTCGAGCGATAGTTTGCGCCGTGGAGCAGACAGTAGAGCAGAAGGAATTGGACAGACCTCTGGCCAAGGGCAGGGTAGTTTTGAGGGAACCGGCAAAATAGCTATCGGCGGAGATTCCCAATTAGCTTCCTCCACCGGTTTGGCGAGAGGCGGGAATGGAAGCGATGGAGCGGGGTTAGATCGCAATGTCATCGACTCGGTGGTGAAACGTCGACAGGAACGGGTTCGGCTATGCTACGAACGCCAGCTCAATTCCTCTCCCGGACTAGCAGGAAAAATCACGGTGGCATTTATGATTGGAAAATGGGGGCAGGTCGTTTCCGCCCGCATCACGGAGGACAGTTTAAAGAACGAGACTGTGAACCACTGCGTCTTAGCCGAGATCAAAAGTTGGAGCTTCCCAAAGCCCCAAGCAGGACGCGTCAGTGTGGAGTATCCCTTTTCTTTTGAATCTACCGGTAATAGCCAGTAGTAGCTCCGGAGTGTAGTTCCTGATAAAATAGTTTTTGTCACGAATCAGAGATTTATCGACAAAGCCATCGCCCATTTAGCAACTTTCTGTCTTAGTTTTTCCTAATCTTCTTTTCCCTGTACCGATTTCACGGAGGTGAGTCTTGTTCATTTATCGTTCCTTTCAAGAAGGCGGTCTGATGATGTATCCCATTCTCTTACTGGGACTCACCATGGTGGCCATTACTTTGGAGAGATTTTTTACCCTCTTTTTTCGGGTTAATCTGAATAAAGAACACTTTTTCAAGAGTCTAACCACCTATCTGCTCAAAGGTGATTTCAACGGAATGCTTTTGGTCTGCGATCAAAATCAAGCTCCCATGTCGAATGTGATTAAGAGCTGTTTGCTAAGACTAGTAAATCACGGGACCGATGCCGAAATTCAAGCGGCTCTCGATGAAGGGGCCATGATAGAAGTTCCCAAGATCGAAAAAAGGATTGGATATCTAGCCGTCATAGGAAACGTAGCAACTTTGATGGGCCTTTTAGGAACGATTACTGGTCTCATTCAAAGTTTCGCCGGAATTGCCAGTAGCGATCCTGCGACCAAGGCCGCTACCCTGACCAAGGGAATCTCTGAAGCCATGAACTGCACGGCCTTTGGACTTATCGTGGCAGTTCCGGCGGTTTTACTTTATTCAATTCTCCAAAGCCGCGCACAATCACTTATCGATGATATTAATGAGATTAGCATTCGTACCTTCAACTTCGTCTTGGCCAATCGCGAGCGCTTTGGAGTTGCGGGAAAGGCAGCCTAGTCATGGCTAGCGTTGGTAATGAGAGTGGTCGCGGAAAGACGAATAACGTCGAACTCAATCTTGTTCCTTTTATCGACCTATTGAGCGCTTTAGTTCTTTTCTTGCTCGTCACAGCGGTTTGGACCCAAATATCTGTGATCCCGACGACACTGGAAGGAGCGTCAAAGCTGGCACCAATCGCATCGACCGCCGAAAGCAAACGACTTGAAGTTCGCGTAACCGCTCAAGGCTACGAATTGACCTGGCCCCCCAACGTAACTCTTCCCAAAAGCATCCCCCTCAAAGAGTCCCATTACGACAAAGAGACGCTGCTAAACACGATGATCTCAGCAAATGTTTCGAAAGACGTCACAGAAGCGGCCATTTCCGGCGAAGAGAATGTCGACTACGGAGCAGTCATTGAAACGATCGACACCGTGAAAGCAGGGGGACTCGGGTCAGTCGCTCTGAAGACTAATTGAGGCAATATGCCGTTACGAAAAGCTCGCCTAAAAATTAGCGATTACAATCGACAGCGCAAAGATCGTCTAAAGCACAAAGAGCGCCGGATTCGTATGATCTCCTTATCGCTGACCTCGATGGTCGACATGTTTGCCATTTTGGTTATTTATCTTCTAACTAGCGCTACTTCCGTAACGCAGTGGCTACAAATGTCACACGTCGTGGCACTGCCGCAGGGAAAGTTCTCTGAAGCGCCGACTAAAGCAACGACTTTAGAGGTCACCCAGGACACGCTATATGCGGAGAACAAACCTCTGATTTCCATTAAAGAGATTTCCAAGGGCCCTTTTTCCATCGAAGTTCTAAGAAGTTGGCTAAAGTCACTCCCAATAAAAGGGGGCAATATTAATTTAGTCGGTGATAAGAAAATCCCTTTCGGAGCCGTGCGACGAATTGTTGCAACCTGCCAAGAGTCCGGCTTTTCAAATGTAAATCTTGCTATTCAACCTGTGAACTAGTCGCGTCTAGCTAAAGTTCTGGCCGAAGAGTAGCTCACCCCGTCTTTACGCCGTTTGTGTTTGTTGTACCATAATAACCAATAAACCCTATTCGAGGAGCCTCCCATGAAAACGTTGTCGTTTCTTGCGTTATCCTTATGCTTAGGTTTTGCAGTCACCGCTTCCGTCGCCAGCGAACCAAGAGCCTCTTTCCAAATCAAGGAAACCGGAACCTGGACATGCAGCGCCAGAAGCGTTACTGGAAAATATTATTCCGCGACCGGTACCGATAAGTCGGAAACGGAAGCTGCCGCAATGTCGCTGTGCCAAGCACATTCGTTCCGTTGCTATCCCACGGGATGTCGACAGTAGATTTTTGATCTATTTTAGTCGGCTAAGCCGCTTTTCTTGAAGATATAGGGGCGATATTTTTTCCGATCGACTTGAGAGTTGTTTCGAAATCGCTTTGGGTGAGTGGCAATTTCAAGATTCTATCGAAGAGATGGTTATCAAATCTCTCTTTGATGTCCTCATTCTCTGAAGCCGCTAAAAAGACAGGAATCGTTTGGGTAAGCTTATTCCCTTTTAAGACCTCAAGCACATCATCCACCTGAAAGCGGGTGATGTCAGGAGTGAGTATCACCGCATCGGGGAGGTGGTGGAAAGTTAAAGCCACCGCCTCCACTCCGTCTCTGGCAAAAACCACCTGAGATCCCCATGCCTCCATGCCTTGAAAGAAAAGTTCGCGCCTTTCTTCGGAAGGTTCGGCGACGATAATTAAAGGCTTCGTTCTAGCCGCCCTTTCTTCGGTGTTCTTACCATGGCGGCTGATGACGTGCGGTAAAAGCAGATGAAAAGTAGATCCCTTTCCCTCTTCGCTCTCCACCCACACATTGCCATCGTGAAGCTGAGAAATTTGTTTTGCTACAGTGAGTCCCAAGCCTCGGCCCTCGGGAGTGGAGTGATCTTTGATTTGAGAAAAACGATCAAACAATCTCTGCATTTCTCGAGGAGGAATCCCTTTTCCTTCGTCTCTAAGGGAAATAATGACCATAGGATGGGGAGGATCGGACTTTCTCCGCCCTATAAAAGGGGTCACTCTAAGGTAGATGTGCTTCTTGCTTTCCGTAAACTTAATGGCGTTAGCAAAGAGATTTTGCAGAATTTGACGGATTCGATCCGAATCGGCCATCACTCTCCAATCAGGAACCGCATTCTCATATTCAAAGGTAATCTTTTTTTCTATTGCTTGCTGGGAGTAGTCTTTATGAAAATCTTTTAAAAATCCATCGAGGGAAATCAGTTGGTATTTAGGTTGAAACCCCTGCTCAAAACTCATTACGTCAAGTAAGTCGTTAACTAGCTTTATTCCTTGCGAAGCTTGTCGCTTGATTCGGCTCAGTAATTCAAGTTGGTTTACGGTGAGCGTATGTTTCCCACTATGGGCATTCAAGATCATCGAAGCGCTCGATTGGATTAGCCCCAATGGGGATCGCAAATCGTGGGCACAGACTCCCAAAAATTCTTCGCGCTGTTTGACCACCGTTTCGTTCTTAGCGATTCGGTTCATCTGCTCTTTGATCACTTCATCCTGTTTACGCCGCTCTTCCGCTTCATGAGCGCGAAGTTTTAGGCGAAGCGCTAATTCATGCGCTCGAATGGACTCCTGAAAAAAATCATTGAACCCAACGCCGGGCATCCGCTCAAGAAGCTTGTGATCGACGTCTTCATAAACCCAAAAAAGGGCCGCCGATCGGTTAGTCACCGCTACTTTGGTTCGGACCAAACTGACCAAAGGCTTCGCCCATTCAATTTCTTTGTCGCAAAAAAAGATCGCGCAGCAGGGAGATTCGAGTTTTAGGGGAAGCCAGTCATTCACTTCAGCTGCGGGCAGCGATGAGGGGATTTCGATCCAGGAAACGAGATAGCCAAGCTGGGCCAGCAAGTGGCATAGCCGTTCGAAGCGCTGGGCTTCAAATCGGGCGGGGCGTCGCGTTACCCAGAAGATATTTTGCTTATCTTTATTCATGCTCGTACTTGCCATGGGGAGATCCCCAACCGTAATCGGCTTATTACGCGCAAAAGTTAAGCAATTGTGACGCCCTTAGGAGTTTAGCAGGCGATGACGCCGCTAGAGGGGGTCTATGGACGTCGCCGGCTTGGTGCCGAATGATTACGAGTTTAGTTTCTTCCAGGCGGAGTCTAGCTTCTTGAAGTAGCGGTTGGTGCGTACATCGAGCGAAGTGGCGGGCCGTTTATCTTTAATGACCTCTTCGTAAATTTTACGCCCCGCTTCTTTATTGGGCACCGTGGCATAGAGCTCAAGTAGCATGGTAGCGGCGCGAATTCGATTATCACCATAAGAGTTATCAAAGGCCTGCTGCGCAACCGGAAGTGCATCGGGAAAACGTTTGGCGTCCTGAAGAACCCTGGCCGCCAAGAAGTGGAAGGTAAACTCTTTGGGGTATTGCGACCGAAATTCGTTGGCTAACTTAAGCGCCGCATTAACGTCTCCGGCTGACTCCAGGCACTCCACCCGCTCCATCGCAAAGCCGCGAGGCGACACTCCCGCCGGGAGTTGAGAGGTTAGAGTCGCTAGTCGGTCAGCCGCCTCTTTCCAAACTACTTTCGATTCGTCAAATTTTCCGATCCTTCCCAAAATCTCGGCCCTTAGCTCAAGTACGTCGGTCTCCGCCATCCCTACCTCTTCTCGCCGCGCATCCTTCATCATCCCGGGAGAAAAGCCCACTACCTTTTCCAGCAGCATCTTTTTCTCTTTCGTAGGTTGGCCTTCCGTAAACGTGGAAAGATATTCAGTGCCCCAAATCAGTGCTAACGGGGAATCGGGAAATTCCGTCATTAAACGCTCGTAACCATCGCGCTTGAGATCTTTGTTCTCCGCATTCTCGACAAAATAGGTCCTGGCCAATTCGTAACGGGCACTTCCCTTCTCTAGCTTTTTCTCGAGTTTTTGATAAGCCTGTTGCGCACACTTATCGTCTTTGCGCTCGCTACAAGCCATCGCGCAACGCCACAGATCATCGGTATTTTTAGATTTGCAGGCCTCTCGATAGTTCTTGGCTTTAGCACTTAAGACCATATCCATGACACGGAAAAATTCTTGAGGCGACCTTGCACCCACGACGCGATAGATTTCGTCTCCTTTGTAGTCCGTAAATAATAGGGTGGGATATCCGCCTATTTTGTATTTGTCCTTTAAGGCCCACGAACTCTGCTGATCGACATCCACTTTAAGAAGCTCAAATTTCACGGCCTTCTGAACAAAAGCAGGAGTATCGAAAACGGTTTCGTCCATCTGGTTACAGGGCGGGCACCATATTCCAAAGAAATCGATTAGAACGGGGAGATGGGTTTTCTGAGCATGGCTAAAGACCGCTTTGGCGTCGGTACTAAAAAGAGAGCTAGAGGCATTAACGGCAAGAGGACTTAGCAACGTTAATAGAAAAATCAATCCGTATTTGGTTTTCATCGAGGTTTCCTTTACGGTTTGGACGCTGAGGTTGATGGCCGCTTCGATTTCTTCTTCCGCTCTTTCATATCATGCCACAGTCTTTCAATGTTAGAACGATGGCGGAAGATTACTACTGCACTGATGCCGATGATTAATAATGAAATGGGGCGGGGAGGCTCGTCTATCAGAAGATAGATCCAAGTCGCCGTAATTCCCGCCAGAGATCCTAAAGCGCTAATTCGACTAATCGCTAATACCACGGCGTAGACTGCTGTCCCCACTGCCGCCGCCCAGGGCAATAGCACCACGATAACTCCCAAACTCGTGGCGACCCCTTTTCCCCCACGAAATTTGAGAAACAGGCTAAAACAGTGTCCCAAGACTAATGACATCGCTGCGAGAAAGCAGAGCCAATAGCTTCCCGCATAATACTTGTGTACCGCCCAGACCGGAACGTACCCCTTAAGAAAGTCGACCACCAATACCCAAACTCCCGCGTACCACCCGAATACTCGGGTAACATTCGTGGCACCTATATTGCCACTTCCCATTTCGCGGACATCGATTCCATATTTTCTTCGAGTTAAGACAACTCCGGTCGGGAAGCTACCGATCAGGTATCCCGCGATCGGAACAACGACATAGAGAAGTACCGAAGGCATTTGAGGTTCTTATAACGAGAAAAAAGCCCCTTGGCCAGCGCTTCGCCTTCTTGTTTGTCACGGCATTGGCTTTATTCCGCGGGAATAGCGAAAAGTGCCAGATTCAGGCAAATCATAAGCGCCCCGAAAGTCTTAAGGCCCATCACGACGCTAATACCGAGATGCATCATAATTATGACGGTAATCCAAATCGCCCTAGTTTTGCGGGGCCAAACGAATACCGGGTAGGTCGTTTCGAAAAAGACGGTTCCCCACGCGATCATTTTTGCTAGCCAAGGGAACCCGGCTAGCCAGCTTAGGTTCGCATGAGCAAAATCGGGCATCATCATGGCGCGCCAGATCGCCTCCCCGTCCCTCCATTGCGGCCCTAATGCTTTTGCCGCTCCAGCCACAAAATAAGCAAGGCAAAGATGGAATTGAAGAAGACGAAGTGCCAACCGATGATACGAAGACCGCGTCAAAGAGGCCTTCTTTAAAACATCAAAGGATAGAGACTCTCCCACCGGCATGAACATGAAATAAAAAAGAAAGATATGCGCGAAGCTATCAACCCCATAGGCAGAAAGACTTCCTGTACTGTAAATAAGGGTAAAATGAAAAAACCAAACCAAGATCGCCGATAGTCTTGTGCGATATCCGATGAGCAGAGTTCCCAAAGCCCCCACGTAAAAAACGAAAAGAGCCGCCACCGTCTGGTTTGGGGAAATCCCGGCGGGAGCTAGCAGCGTCTGAAACCACAAAACACAGGGGGATAGGACCGGAATGAGATAATTATTTAAAGGTCCCTGTAGCAAACCTTGGTTTCCATAGAGTTCGAAGAGGTCGGGACTCAATAAAAGAGCCTGGATAATAAGAACTAAACTCGCCAAAATTCGAAGAACGGCTAGAGGGAGCGCTGAAGCAGGATCGGAAAAAAAAGACTCCACCCGATTGATCCCATGAGCGAATCGGTTGCGAAGTGGAGACGCTACCGCCCCGGGTAATGCGCCATTCATTCAGACTCCTCCGGCTTCCTAAAAGTGGCAAAATAATAAGGAATCCATTTAGCCTCTTGGCCACTGCGAAATCGTGACATCGAAGGAAGATCGAAACTGTCTATAGAGATACTCACAGCGAGAAGTTTCGGGTTTTTTGCCAAGATTTTCCCGGCCCACGACGCGGCTAGAGAACGGCGTAATTCATCGGCAGGGTTATTGCGCCAGAACATTGCGATAATCTTTTCGATACGAAGATCCGTTTCTCCGCGTCCCGTAATAAGGTTTCCCTCGGAAACAACGCCATTAGGGTCTATTCCGTGATAGCGAACGCGAAGTTGGCTGCCGACTCCTGGCGCGAAGAACGAGAGTTTGCTGACGCTACCGGTATAGTAACCGTAAATACTTAGCGGAATCGAAAAATGCTCGCCCCAAAAGGAGCCTACAGCGGAAAGAAGGAGATGAATTAGACCAAGTGCCATCCAAACACGGAAACGGAGATTCATTAGCGCAACGCCAGGGCTAGCCGGGGTTGCGGAAAGCGCTCACTCCCCTTGAAAGCGCGCTGAAGGGACGAGAGAGGAAAATTATGTCCACTCTGTCCCCCGACACCTCCGACGCCCCCAAGCCCGTTGTAGGTGGTGTCCCCGTCCGATCCGACATACGTATTTTGCCCGTACCCATAATACACATCGCCATCTGAGCTCTGATAGTTATTCTCCCCTAGACTGTAGTAGGCATTTCCATCTTGTCCTATAAAAGATCCCTCGGCATAGAGAGGTTTAGTGAATGCTTTGTCCTCGCTCGTTAGACTCAAGCTATCAATGGAATAAGTCGCCTGAGGTTTTGGCACCAGCCAAAGGGCCGCGATTACCATGAAAGAGGGAACCAATAGCAGTAGGTTTTTCATTGAACGTCTCCTGTCGTTACCCTGCAGAAGAGCAATTGTGATGCCATCGATTTAAGGCCAATGAAGCGGATCGGCTCGGAATTTTCTACATACCGATTGTATCAAAGCGAGCAAGAGCGGAGTCAAAAAGTAACTAGCGGCTGGGCAAATGTTGCATTGAGCTAAATCTCAAAAAATGTTAGCTTGGCGCCCTTGAAAAATTTAGCCGTTAGCCTTTATTTCTGTCTTATCTTAGGACTCGCCGTTTCCTCCGCACAGGCGGTGCCGGGACTTGTGTTCCAAGTTTCTTATGGCGTTTGTGTGCAAAAGCTAAGAGAGGCGGGCGATCCTCTATATCTACAAACGCTCTCCTCTGATGCGATCGCCATGTCGGTCTCTTCACAGCTAGGACAGCGATCTTTTGCGGTAGCCGTAAGACAACCCGCCTTGAACCTAATGGAGCTTGCGCTCAACGGGCATGGCAGAACGGAAACCGAGACCATCTTGCAACAAGGAGCCCAACTCCTCAACCAAGAGCCCATTCCGGGCAAAGAACGCGCCGGGGCGCGAGGATTATGTTTTTTGGCATGATGGCCCCAGTGTTTCCGTGAGACTTCATTGGGAGTTTGTGACAGACGATATCTCGGAAAACGCGAGAATGGTCTCAATTACTAAAGAGATCGACGCGCAATTCCGTGTAGGGACGTGGGAAGATTTTGTAAACGGCGAAGCGGTAACACTTCAATTTACGAAGCAGGGGGAAAGAGATTTTTTTGAAGCTCTCCAGGAGCGGAGCCTGAGATATATTTCCACCCTCAGCGAATTCGCAAGACCCGCCCTAGAAGGGGGAGCCGACGTAGGCACGCCCGTTGTGGGTCAGTCTCTATCGACTGAACCTCTATGCTTCGAAGGGACGAGAAAGAAGATGATGTTAATAACCCCGTCGAACGCCACAAAGGTGCTGTTTCCTTTGATGGTGGGGGAAGAGGGATGAATCAAATTCACTTTGGATTTAGGTTGAGATTAATCTTGAGATTAATCATTAAGCATTCCTTTCGCCTTCGGCGAAAGGAATTGGGCGGTAAGGGATTCGAACCCCTGACCCCATGGTTCGAAGCCATGTGCTCTATCCAGCTGAGCTAACCGCCCGCAAGAAGAAAGCTACACTTGCATAGCCGGGTTTATTTGAAAAGAGGCAGTTTCGACACCTTCTATACTCTGTGATATTCTTTTGTTTTCGACACAAATTATGCACCCAACCCTAACTAAGTTTTTGGGATGGAAAGAGACTAGCCTACAGTCTGACCCGCTGCTTTACGACGAGTGGCGTTGGCTCCGGAAACATTTACGTCCGGGTCCGCTGCGTACCCTCGACGTCAATTGCGGAACGGGAGGCTTTTCTCTTTTTGCGGCAGCCCTGGGCAACGAAGTTTTTGGAATTGATCCCGATGCGGCAAATATCCGAAATGCCGAATCCTCCGCCCGTTCCCAACGCATCCGAGGCGCTCAGTTTTTTCGCTCCGACGCCGCAACATTGCTAGAGTTATCCAAAAAAAAGGGATTTGAGCGCTTTGATACCATCCTCTGCTTGCATGCCACCTCCTATTTGGAGGCCAACTCACAGTGGATCAGTCGACTTACCGATCTTTTAAAACCCGAAGGGCGCTTGCTATTGACGGCCGAATACCGAGATCACCATAGAGAAAAGCCGAAAGAAGAGCAGCGCGGATTTACTCCCGAAGCGCTGGCGCTTAGTTTCCAACAAGCCGGCCTTCAGATTTTGGAGCAGGAATACCTCAGCGGACTCATCAGTCAAACGGTGTACAACGCGACCCGAATTTTCCATCAAGAGAATTCAAAAGTTGCCTTGGGACTCGTCCTTCCCTTACGCTTGCTTCACGCTGTGGATTCGCCGGTTACCCGCCTCATCGGCCATCCCCACCAACAACTCGCTATTGCAGGGGTTAAGGTTAAGTCGTTGCCTGTCTCCCACTAGTGACATAACTTGGGAGCCGCTTATGTCGCAGGCTTTGTGTCTTCAAGAAACTTATGCAGCTCACAGCACCTGTTTTGGCTGTGGCCCTTCGAACCCTAAAGGTTTGCACGTCCGCAGTTTTGCTAAAGACGGCGAAGTGGTTGCCGACTGGAAGCCTGAACCCCATCACGAAGCTTTTCCCGGGATCTTAAATGGTGGAATTATCGGCAGTCTCCTCGATTGCCACTGCAATTGGACAAGTGCGTGGCATCTGATGCAAACGGCAAAAGCCGATCACCCTCCCTGCACGGTGACGGCCGAATACTCCATAAAGCTTCTAGCGCCGACCCCTACTGACGAGACCTTGCATCTCTCGGCACGGGTCACCGAATCTAAAGCCGATCGCGCCACCATCGAAGGAACTCTCAGCTATCGCGGCAAAGTGACTGCGACTTGCCGAGGAACTTTTGTCGCCGTGAAGCCCGGCCATCCGGCGTATCACCGTTGGTAACCCCATGGCACTTCTAGGCGCTCACATGTCTATTGCAGGAGGAATCTCTCTCTCCGTGGATCGCGGAGAGAAAATGAAGTGCGAAGCCATTCAGATTTTTGTGCAATCAGGCCGCACTTGGAAAATTCCCCCGCTCGAAGAACAAGAGCGTGTCCGCTTTCGCGAGGCGTTTTCAAAGGCAAAATACGTTAAGAGTGTTATCGCGCACAATTCCTATCTTCTGAACCTTTCGACGACAAATCCCCAGGTTCGAAAGAGATCGGTCGCCTATTTTGTGGAGACGATGGAGAGGTGTGAATCCTTAGGTATCGAAGGGCTGGTCACGCACCCGGGAAGTCACTTAGGGGCGGGCGTAGAAGCCGGAGTCAAAGCGACAAGTCTTTCGCTCAAAGAGGTATTGAGAGCATGTTCGGGATTTAAATCAAAAATCATTTTAGAAAATACGGCCGGTCAAGGGGGCTGCATCGGCCACGAATTCGAACAGCTGCGTGATATTGTCGAAGGAACGGGCGCCCCCGATCGGATTTTCTTTTGTTTCGATACTCAGCATGCTTTTGCCGCCGGATACGATTTGCGTACCCAAGAAGGCTACGAAAGCACGATGGGAAAATTTGACTCCCTGCTATCGCTCAAACGCATGGCCGCTTTCCATTTGAACGACTCTCTTAAAGAGTTCAACTGCCATGTCGATCGCCACGAGAATATTGGGAAAGGCTTTTTGGGCAAAGACAGTTTTAGACCTTTGGTCAACGATCCCCGATTCAAAAAAGTCCCGATGTGCATTGAAACGTACCCGGGCGAGGATGACGAGTTACATAGGAAAGACCTTAAAATTTTGAGAAGTTTAAGAACCTTATAGCAAGGGGCCAAGGTGGGGCCTCATCGCTGCATGTCCCCTTCACACCCGCCCAAACCCTATACAAAAAGAATACACGCCGTAGGGGAGGTGCCATCATAACTATATAAAATTTATAGCCTATTTTTGAGCGCTCTACTGGCAAAGGAAGTGCATACTGCTAGTGCCCATGACGCGTGCTTTACTTGCCAGCTTTCTTGGATTTGTCGTTTCAACCACCCTTTTTCTCTCGTTTACCGATGTGGCCTACGCTGAAGGGATCGTCGATTCTTCGGAATCAGCGGTTTCGTCCGCGACGACACAAGATACCAGTTCCCCGGCCTCAGCCGCGGACAGTAGCCAGACTCAAGCTGTCGCCGCTACCGACGGTGGAAGTTCCGCTCAAGCTTCCTCTGGCGGAGGTAGCGCCTCCGGAATAGCTGCTTTTCTCGCTATCGAATTGGCTGGGCAGGCGATGCAAAAAATGTTCGATAACCACGCTAACGTGGACGCCATTAATGCCGCCCAACAGAGGGTCGACGAATTAGGCAGAATTCAAAATGCGATCGACCAAGCGGCAAGAAGCGGAAATTATGATGTCAGCGATTACGCCCAAGTTCAAAACCAATTAGCCGAAGCCACCAAACGGGCACTCACTCCGCATACTCCTTTGGATGGTAACGCGAAAACGGAGAGTCAAGACGTCACCTTACCGACGCAACCCGCCCCTGGTTTCGCGGATCGTTCCACTCTTATGGAAGATTCCACTCCCGTCGCAAGTCGTCGGGTTCCCGATGCCATCAAGTCAAGTTTAGAATCCGCATCCAATGCCAGCGGTGCCCCCTCTCAAACCGTAGCGAGTGGCAGAATCCTAAATTCTTCAGCGAGTCAGCTAGCCCATGTCGACCCCGCGCAGTTTGCGGAAGCTCCCACTGGCCAATTCATCCCGCGAACCCCTGTGACCGCTAAATTACCTGAGCTAAATTCCGACTCCACAGACCAAACCCAGAAAGGGAATACCGAAGCAACACAAAAACCCAAACCAAAACTCTCCGATCTTCTGGCGCAATTGACCGATCCCTCTTCGCTAAGACAAACAGACAACCACTTGCTTTCCAGCAAGTTCGGGCGCGAATTGCTTTATCCCACAACCAAAGAGATGGCCGTTACTGGGAATAAGGGGCAGGCCATGTCCTCTAGCTTGGTGTTCGATCATATCAAAACGATGGGAAATCAAATTTCAGACCTTCGAAAACAGAACCGCTCTTTCGCCCGGTTAATCCAAATCCTATTCATCATTTCAGGAATACTTCTCGTAGCACTCGCCGCCAAATTTGTTTACGATCGAAAACGAGAGAGGCAAAGGGGCGCGCTAATGCGCCGGATTCAGCGTCAGTTGATAGATGAACAGGCTTTTGCGGTGGAAGACAACACGGAAAGAACCGGAGTTAGGAACGCGGGGGCCCAGTACATCTACATGCACCGTGAAAAAAAACAGTGGTACCTAGCCATTTTCGATAAGACCGGCAAACACGTGAAATGGAATTCGCCGCTAACCGAAGGCTCGGTAGTGGCATTACGACGGTTTTCAGGAAAGCAAAATCAAAATGTCGTCATCGGTAAAGATGGTGTTTTGACTCCAACACTCGAAACCGAGTGCATTAGCGTCCGAGTCAAGGGCGCGCCTATCTCAGAATTCAGCAATAAGATGTACGCTTAAGAACCTTTGTGCATGACGTGTTCTAAACAAACCGTCTTTCCACTAAGCGAGTATTGGGGATTTCGAAAAGTGATACTTCCGTTATTCACTTCCCAATTGTAATACAAAAGCTGATTGGTCGAGGAGTACTTGAAGATAGTGTACATGTCATGCCCGGTGCCTAGATTTTCGTGAAAGATCTGGGTCGAAGTATACTGAAGGCCTATATAACCCAAATCACAACCGCTAGGAGTGCAATACGGGAAATATAAGGAGGCCTCAGTAGGCGTATTGGTCGTATCCACTTCGCCTTTGGCATCACTTGTTTCTGGCGGAGCTCCAGCGACGAGGTCCATGACATAGCTGCCGGCGAGCGATTGCAAGAAAGGTGTCGGAGTCACCACGTCACCTGGAGCTTTGCCCGTCGTCGCAATCACTTCAGTCTGTTTACAAGTCGCGGAAGTACAGTCTTGAACCTCGATGGTGTAGTAGCCGTCATTCATTACATACGTAATCGTGATCGCATCGACGCCAATTTGTGCCGTCTGCGTTACCGTAGTTCCCGAAGCCGATAACGTGGTAATGGAGGAGTTCGTTATCTCCGAATAGGCTGGCACCGGGTTTGAACCCAGGTCCAAAGGGGCCGTCGAAAACCCGACCCCAGAATCGGATGCCACTACCGTCACCACGCCTTCTTTATAGGCTCCATCCCATTTGAGAAGGGCTTTCGCACCTATAAAATTTTGAAGGAGCGTATAGTCGGGCGCTGCAAATGCGGATGCCGCGACACCCAAAAGTAGTAAGCCAATCCGTTTCATGGTTCCCCCTTATTCATCTTCCCACTCTAACTAGTCTACCAAGCCGGTCCGGACGTATAGGGGCCACCTCCATTTATTGGCGACAGATGTTAATGCGAGGTGAAGTCATGTTACCATGAGAGGAATGAGACTTTTCTTGAGTCTTCTCGGTATCGTCGTGGCGGGTGTTGGGCTAAGTCTGGCGCCTACTATGTATCTTCCGTTTATTTCCGTCGCGGAACGGGGATGGGCCGCCGACACTTGGGTGCGGTGTGTCGGACTTTTTGCGATTCCCCTCTCTCTATCGCTTTTGGGATTGTGGAGAAGTGAACTCGTGCGCTGGATGGATATCGCTTGGGGACTTTGGATAGCACTGCTTTCGATGGCCGTTCTTTGGAACGCCAGATCCCCTTTTTCTTGCTTTCACTCCTGGAGAGCCTTCCTGTACGTCCTAACGGTACTCGTTCTGTCACTCGCAACTATCTTATTCGCTTCGATGTCGATAGCCAGACCCCGCAAGATCTAGCCCTAGTGAAAACCTAAATCCAGCACTCGTCCAAAGTTCTGGTTTCGATAAGTGCGTACTTTGGGTTCGTGATACAGGGAGAGCTGATTGATGCCCGCCCCATTGTAGGCAATATCCCCCCAGTCATAGAAAAGGGCCTCCGAGGAGAGTCTGCCCCCGCTTGCTTCCGCGACTGGAGCGCCGAACTTTCTTACCAGAGCGTCGTGCCAGGTTCCCCCACCTACATTACCGAGGGAGAAAAGATCGAAATCCATGCCCCGGATTATCCCGTGAAAAGGCTCTTGAATCTCCATCAGAGACAGCCTTCCGAACCGAAAATAGGTCTGAATGCCCAGCTCCCGATAGTGACACGTCGAAGTAAAATTTAAGCCTCCCAGGTCGGAATCGGGGGCGATCTCCTCCCTTTCGCACTTCCATTCGGAGGGGGAATTTTCGCTTTCGGGGTCGCCCAGCCGGGCAATTCCCACGACACCGGAGTACAAATTGATCTGCAGGTCGGGTGTTTTGGCGCTTTGGAACCAGCAAGATGACGACCCGAACCAAAGGGCTATCAGTCCCATTACCGAGATAAGTCGTGGAACTGGCAGCCGGGAAGTGTAATTTCGTGCCACCCTTCTATTCTAGCACATTGAGATTACTTGCCATTGTGCGGCTACTGAGGATAATAATCGTCTTCCCGATACGCTGGCCGGTATTGCTGGTCTGTCTATCGGGATTCCGCTGTGGTGACGGGCCGCTAGCTCAGTTGGTAGAGCATCTCCCTTTTAAGGAGAGGGTCGATGGTTCAAATCCATCGCGGCTCACTACTTTTTGGGACACGAATTACGATGAGCAAACAGATTTTGGTTAATGCCAGCCACTACGAAACCCGTGTGGCCACCTTAGAGAATGGCGAGATCCGACAACTGCACATCGAACGGGAAGAAGACCGTAATGTCGTCGGGAATGTTTATAAAGGTGTCGTAAAACGTGTTCTCCCTGGTATGCAAGCCGCTTTCCTAGAACTAGGCCTGGAACGCACCGCTTTTCTTTACGTCGATGATATCACCGATGATCCGTTCGGAAGCGACGTCGAAGTCGAAGAAGAAAATGATGACGAGGAAGAAGCCTCCGACGAGGGAGATGGACATCGTGACCCTGATGCGCCTCAAGATCGGTATCGTGAAGGGGGCGAAGACGAGGGACGGGGGGGAGCAGGAGGCCGCGGCCAGGGACGCAACGACAGGCGACCGCAACGACGCCCTCAAGGCAAACGCCGTTTCTCAAATCGGCGCAATCGAGAGCGTGCCAACATTCAAGACCTTCTAAAAGAAGGGCAAGAGATTCTCGTTCAGGTAGCCAAGGCTCCCATCGGAACCAAAGGAGCGCGTCTCACTACCCACATCAGCTTACCCGGAAGAAATTTAGTTTTGATGCCGACCGTAAAACACGTCGGAATTTCTCGTCGTATTGAGCACGAACGAGAGCGTCGTCGTCTTAGAGACCTCTTTTTGAAGCGCATCCGTCCCAAGGGCGTCGGGTTCATTATCCGAACGGTCGCCGAAGGGAAGAGTTTCCGAGACCTTAAAGCCGACACTGACTATCTTGTGAAACTCTGGACGCGGATAAAACGCGATGCGGCCCGTAAAAAGGCCCCTGCCTTAATTCACGAAGACTTATCGCTTGCCATGCGAGCGGTTCGAGATTTTTTCACGGATGAAGTCGATTCCTTTGTTATCGACGATCCGGACGAATACGAACACGTTTTACGATTCATCGGACAGTTCATGCCGCGGCTCAAAGGACGCGTGAAACTTTTCAAAGGACCTTCTCAGCTCTTTGAGCATTACGGCATCGAAGCCGAAATCTCTCGCGCTTTGGGGAAAAAGGTTTGGCTTAAATCGGGTGGCTATCTTCTTATCGATCAATCGGAGGCCCTCACCGCTATCGACGTAAACACCGGCCGTTATGTAGGTTCCAAATCACTGGAAGAGACTATCTTAAAGACTAACCTCGAAGCGGTTAAAGAGGTCGCTTACCAACTACGTATCCGAAACGTGGGCGGTATCATCATCATCGATCTCATCGATATGGAGAGTGGGGAGAACCGCGAAAAGGTCTATCAGGCCCTTCAAGAATCTCTTGGTGAAGATCGCGCGCGAACCAATATTCTAAAGATTTCTGACCTGGGTCTTGTAGAAATGACCCGCAAGCGCACCCACGAAGATCTGGTTCGCTACTTAACCGAAACTTGTGTGAACTGTGAAGGGCGGGGATACCACAAGAGCCGCCGCACGATTTGCTTTGAGATTTTCCGTGAAATCGAAAAAGAGGCTCTGGGAAATACCAAGAATATAGTGGTATTCGCTAACCCCGATGTGACCTTCAAGATGATGGAAGACGAACGCAAACACGTCCATAAATTGGAAGATCGCTTCGCCAAAACCATCATTATCAAATCCGATCCTAGCTTCCATGTTGAGCAGTTCGAAGTATTCGGTAAGCACTAGAATTTCAAATACTTAGCGATGATCTAAGGCCCTCACCAAACGCTGACCGCTTCTAAACGCCCTCTTGACACGTTGCGCTACAACTGCCATTAACGTCGTCTCATAAAAGAGGTGCCGAATGAGTCAAAGAAAGCTCTTTATCGCGAGTTGTTTCGCCTTAGTTGCCACATCAATGGCCTTTTCTATCCGAACGGACATCGTGCCCCAACTCAAAGGTGACTTTGGATTCACCGATACCCAGATGGGTAGCCTCATGGGGCCCGGAGTCTGGGGGTTTGCCATCACTATCGTCCTGGGCGGCTTTCTAGTCGATACCTTGGGTATGAAGCGTCTGCTTAGCTTGGCGTTTCTAGGTCATGTCACTGGTATCGCGCTTACTATCCTCGCTACCAGTTTCACCTCTCTTTATTACGCGACTTTGATCATCGGTCTGGCCAACGGACTCGTCGAAGCGGTAGCAAACCCGTTAGTAGCGACCCTTTATCCCGAGAGTAAGACCAAACATCTTAATATGCTCCATGCCTGGTGGCCGGGGGGACTCATCATCGGAGGCCTGTCGGGATATGCCATTACTAAAGGAATGGGGCTCGATGTGGTGGGAGCCGGTAGTGCTGCTTTGAGTCTGGGCTGGAAGATAAAAGTAGGACTCATCTTAATTCCGACCCTCATCTACGGTTATTTGATATCGAGTGAAAAATTTCCGCAGACCGAGCGTGTCGCTCGCGGTGTCTCTTATGGAGATATGTTTCGAGAAGCCTTCCGACCGCTATTTGTTCTTTTCGTGGTTCTCATGATGATGACGGCTGCCACCGAACTCGGCCCTGACCAATGGGTAGGAAATCTCGTTCAGAATCTGGTCGGGATCCAGGGAGTTCTCTTACTCGTCTATACGGCGGGAATCATGTTCATCCTGCGACAATTTTTTGCCGGAGCTATCATCAAAGCCATTAGCCCATTGGGAATGCTAACGATGGCGAGTCTTCTTTCGGCCATCGGACTGTTTTGGTTAAGCAACTCTGCATCGGCCGCCATGGTATTTGCCGCGGCCACCATTTTCGGTTTCGGAAAGACCTTCTTCTGGCCGACGATGCTAGGTGTGGTGTCCGAACGATTTCCCAAAGGCGGAGCCCTTCTGCTTGCGATCTTAGGCGGTGCCGGAATGTTCTCCGCCGGAAAATTGATGGTGACCGCGATGGGAACGGTTCAAGATCACTACGCCGTTCAACTTATCGCCCCTGAAGTCCGTCCGTTGGTAATTAGCCATGGTGGCTTGGACGAAAAGAAAATCGCGACTATTACTAATCCTTCCGTCTTGAGCGAGGTAGAAAAGGCCAAGCACTATTCCGCGATGATGACCTATCAATGGGTTGCTGTACTCCCTGCGATTCTTACCGTCATCTTTGGAATTCTATTCTTGTACTTCCGCGCCCAGGGTGGTTATGCCGCCGTCCAACTTCCGGAGAGAAAATCAGCTCTTGGAATAAGAGCCTCTCCCAAACCTGTCTGACTCGATACTACAAGTGGTCATCGTGAAATCTTAAAGGAGATGCAGATGGAAAAGTTAAAGGTTGGATTTATCGGTGCCGGCTTCATCGCTCAATTTCAAGCCAAAGCAATGGAGCAATCTCGAAACATGGAGCTCACTGGAATCTTCGCCCGATCCGGAGGCGAAGCGCTCTCAGGCTGGGGCAAAGAGAGAGAGTTAGGTCCGGCCACCCTCTACCGAAGCGTTTCCGAGATGGCGAAAAATGTCGACGCTATCGCTATCTATACTCCCAATGACACGCGTATCGCTTTCATGGAAGAGATCGTAACTGCCAAGCGCGCCGGAGCCAAAGTTCGCGGCGTCATTTGCGATAAACCCCTCGGACGAAATGTAAAAGAGGCAAAGCGTCTGGTCGAACTCGCCGAGCAAGCGCAACTTAACACCGCGTATTTCGAAAACCAGATTCACATGAAAGCCATCCAAACGCAGATGGCACAGTTGGACCCCGTCCAAAAGGTAATGGGCCCTTTGATGCTGACCCGCTCGGCGGAAGAGCATGCAGGACCCCATAGATCCTGGTTTTGGGATCCCACGCAGCAAGGCGGCGGAGTACTTAGCGATATGGGATGCCATAGTATCGCCGTCGGCTGGTACGCTTTGACCCCTAGAGGAAAGAAACTAACGTTTCTGGAACCTCAAAGTGTCAGCTGCGAGGTCGCACTCTTGAAATGGGGACAGCCCAAATGGCGCGAAAAACTTTTAAAAGAGCGTGGGGTCGACTATTCGAAAACGCCCGCCGAAGATTTTGCGACGGGCATGATTACCTATAAGAATCCCGAAACCAACCAAAAGGTGAAAGCCCAATTTACCGACTCGTGGATGTTTGAAAAACAAGGGCTGCGTCTTTTTATGGACGGAATGGGACCCGGCTACGCGTTTGAAATTAACACTTTGATCTCGCCACTCAATATTTTTATCGGAGATCAGGCGGCTCAAGCCATTGCCGATCAGGAGACGGCTTTAGAAAAAGCGACCGCAAGCCGCGGGCTTCTCTCCGTGCAAACCAACGAAGCCGATCTTTACGGCTATGTTGATGAGAACCGGGACGCCGCCGAAAATTTCCTGCGTGGGAAGGACGGACTCCTCAACTTTTCCTATGGTTTAGAGATCACCCGTCTTGTGATGGCATCTTATCTGTCGGCCGAGAGGAAGATGACTATCGATCTAACCGATCCGAAAATTCGACAAGAACTCGAAACTTATGTTCCGTTGATTCAACAGGGACGCGGTGGCGAAGTTCTGTTCTAGGAAAAAACAAAAATTGCTGGGGCTAGTGATCAAGGTGTGCGCTTCGCGCACGCCATAGAGTAACCATCCCTTAAGGGGATACCTTGATCAGTAGCACGAGCCCTAGCTGTTTCGCGTCGCGTCCAAAGCATAATTGCGTAAATCCTACCAATGTGAAAAAATTGAAATATACCGAAATTTAGTAGCCGCGACACACAACGAGGTAACTCCTTGAACGGCGCCAGTCATCTCTTCGACTACCAATCACTCAGCGCGCAAGCGCAGAGGCAGCGAAAATACGCGTGGGACTTAGAAAAAGGCGTGAAATGGTCGCTTGGAATCGATACTTCTCGTCCCTTTCTCCCTTTGGATTCGGAAAATATCGCCTTCCCGGGAGCAAGTCCCCAACAACGACTGGCCCTTTCCCAACTCTCTGGCCTCATCATCAATTCCACCATCTCGGAGATGGAAAGCGTTATCAATAAACTAAGGGCTGTAGCATGGGCAAAGCCGCTTCGGGAGTTTTCCGTCGGCCCCGAGATATGGGAATTGGGAGAACTCTTTTTTATAGAGGAGAATAAGCACGCTTTAGCTTTTGCCCGGTTTAACGAGATCTTTTGCGCCACCGAGGGGATCGATCCTGAACTCTTGGATCGTCTGCTTCCCAAAGCTTTCGGTTCGCTCTTCTTGAAAGCGGTCATCGCCAACGCCAAGTCGGGAGGCCATGCCTTCTGGTGGGTGGTGGCTGCCGTAGAGGAGGTTTCATTAGAACTATTTCGCGATATTCACCGGGTAAAGGAATCGATCGATCCGCTCTACTATGAAGTCCACAAAAAGCATATGGAGGAAGAGCAACGTCACCATAACTATGCTTTTTTGATGCTCGAACTTCTGGAGCGTCGATCGTTTACGCTAAAACGGCTTTTGCACCGAAAGACCGATCTTCTTTTCGGCCAACTCTTTTCCACAGGCTGGATTCTAAACGAGCTCCATAAAATATTTGAAGCGGAGCAGCTTAGGAGTCGGCATCCCTTCTTTGAAATGATCGCAAGCTGTCTTCCCTTGATGCGGCAAATCCCCATGGTGGAATTGACGAAGCGGCTATTTGTAAGCGCCCCTTACGTCAGTCTCGTTCTCAATACTAAGAATCATAGCCTGACTTCAAAGATGGCTTTAAAGCACCGCGCATTGAACTTTCCCTTCCCAGAGCCTCACACTGCTCCTTTGGTGCCGCTGGAAACCGAAGAAAGGATCCTGAAAAAAATAAATGGCTAAAGAATCGGCCAAGGAATCGGCCAACGAATCGGATAGTCATCTCACCCGCAATTTCCGTGGGCTAAAAACCGCGTGGCTTGAAAGCGGACCCGAAGACGCCCCCATCTTACTTTTATTGCATGGGTTTCCTGACGGGCCTCAAGTCTGGAATTTCCAAAGTGAACATTTTGAAAACCGTTTTCGCGTGATTCGCCCCTATACTCGCGGTCTTTATCCCTACGAAGGGGCCGCTTCGTTGAATCGCTATTCGTTGGACTCCCTATCCTTAGATTGCTTAGCGCTCTTGCGAGAGTTGGACCCGACACAAAAAAAGCCCATCTACTGTGTCGGTCACGATTTGGGGGCAGCCCTTGCTTGGAATTTAGCCCCTTTACTGGGAAATCGCCTATCAGGGATGGTTATTATCAACGGCCTCTCCGTTGCTCAGATGTTTGGAAGATTTGCCAATATGAGACAGCAACTCAAGTCGTTTTACATCTATCTCATGCAGCTCCCTTGGCTTCCCGAAGCGATCGTACGAACGTTGCCCCGCACCTTTCTCCACTTTGCGTACGGTCGTGGCGAGCTACCCAACGAACTTCGTCCTAAAGCGGTCCACGCCGGAAGAGGAATAGCGCGGGTCGTCAACCAATACCGCGCGTTCACCCGAGAGCTTCCCAAATTACTTCGGCGCGCGCCTGAAAAGGTTCGAGTTCCCGTTTTGGTCCTGTGGGGTTGTAGAGATGCTTTCTTAACTCCTCCCACGCTAGATGAATTGGAACCCTATGCAAGTTCCGTGACTTTACGAATCTTGGATGGCAATCATTGGGTATTCCGAGAGATGCCTGACGAAGTCAATGGCATCCTTGACGGTTTTCTCCCGGCAGAGGAGTACTCCCATGAAAAGCGCGCCTAATCACCTCTCCCGGGTCTCTTCCCTTCCTGTCCTTAGACGTTTCTCTCCGCCTGCTGTCCCTTCTGCCGATGCCAAAACGCTGGCCGGATATCTGAAGAGCCAACGATTAGCCTTCGCCGCTGTGAGAGAGGTAACTTCTCTGATGAGAGAAGGGTGGACGGAGAAACAAGCTGCGGATCTGGTGACGACTTACTTGAGAGACTGCGGAGTGAAAGATTTCTTTCACTACCCTTTCGCCTGGTACGGCGAAAGAACTCGATTCGATAAAATTCGTACCTATTCCCAGTATAGTCCTTCCAAACGGCTTTTGCTTCCCGGTGAGGTTTTCATTTTGGATGTGGCACCCATTTTGGACGGCTATATCTGCGACATCGGCTATACCTCGTCCCTCGGCCCTAATCCGGAACTAGATAAGGCCATGACGTTTTTGGACAAACTTAGAAACGAAATTCCGAAACTATTTAGCTCCTCCACCACCGGATCGCAAATCTGGAGCGATATCGACGATACCATTAAGAAGTCGGGCTACGATAATATCCATCAAAAATATCCTTTTTCCGTGCTGGGTCACCGGATCCACCATAACGTGCTCCATGGTCCGAGTTTCCGATTGCTTAATTTCGGTTGGCAGTCCTATTGGGAGTTTCTCTCTCGAGGTTTGTTTGGCCAGCTGCTCAATGCCAATCATGAAGGAGATTTAAGCGGTCTGTGGGCGATAGAGCCCCATATAGGAACTTCCACTTTTGGAGCGAAATTCGAGGAGATTCTAGTGGTCGACAAGAAAAAGGCTCACTGGTTGGAAGAGATGAAAGAAAAGTCTGATGTTTAGTACCAAAGTTTGCGCTATTACGGGTGCCGCCAACGGAATCGGACGCGAACTTGTGGGGCAACTCTTGGCGAAAGGGGCCATCGTCTACGGCATCGATACCGATGAATTGAATTTAAATCGCCTTGCCACGGAATCGTCGAAAGTCTCTAAAGATTTTTTTTCCTGCCTAGCCGATGTCACTTCGGATTCCGACATGGAAAAAACCAAAGACATTATCCTAAGCCGCCAGGGAAAGATCGACTTTTGGTTCAATAACGCTGGGGTGGCGGGAATGGGAGATTTTTTGGGAACTCCGCACGCCACTTTTCGCAGGGTCATTTCCGTAAATCTCGATGGAGTGGCGCTGGGAACCCGAATCGCCTTGGAAGCCATGGAGAAACAGGGAAGTGGAACCATCATCAACATGGCCTCCGTTGCCGGTCACATCGCTGCCCCCTTTCTAACTTCCTATTCGGCCAGTAAACACGCTGTCGTGGGTTTCACTCGAGCATTGCGTGAAGAGCTTAATCTTAAAGATTCTAGCGTTTGCTTAGTTATGGTTTCGCCGGGATTTGTGGAGACACAAATGATCGCCAAGGGAAAACAGTTAGGTTTTCCTGAATGGCTCTCTTTTCTACTCTCCACCCCGGAACAGACGGTGCGTGAGATCTTGAAGGGGCTGGAAAGAGGCAAAGAAGAGATCTACCCGACGTTGAACGGCAAAGTACTCATGAATTTGAAGCGTATTTTTCCGTCCACTACCGTCAAGGGATCGCGTGTCTTATTGGCTAAACGGTTTCGCGATCTATTTTTGAATCGTTATTCACCGTGAAATAGAAAGTTCCATAGCGCCTGAGTCTGGGGGGTCAGCGCTTCCGACGGCGGGACAAAAACTTCATCTTCACTAACGAGTACTTTGGCGTAGATCGCCTCAAAAATGCGGCACACCCTTCCTGGCGCCATGAGATGCCTATCGGAAGCCGGCATTAAACCAATCAACTTAAAACCTGCTCGTTCCGCCGCCATTTGTTGATGGATGGTCGTCACACTGGCGTAGTAATAGAGCAGTGCGACCCCCATCGACTTTCCCATAGTCTCCAAAATTCTAGGGCCCAAATTCGCTAGCCCTTGGCCCCGATAATTGGGATCAATGGCAAGCAATCTTCCCGTTAGCGTACGGGCATTCAATTCGCGTTGTAACGTCACAAAGAAAACGGGTTTGCCCAAATGCTTTAAAACGAGAGGGTAAACATTAGTGCTCTCAGACTCATGGCTTGCGGCGAGTAGCGTCTTGTCGAAATAAAAATCTGGATCGAGGTGGTAAGACTCACTGCTTACCGAGATATCAGGAAACCAGCGTGATAAGGATTCAATGATCTGGGGAACCTCTTCACGCGTAAGCTGTGAAGGGACCAAACCCACGGGAATTTCCACTGAGGCAAAAACCTGACTAAGTTCCGGCCATTTCATAGTTCCCCCGAACCCTAACCGCGTTAGCACCCATGCCTGGACACTGGATGGTTGCATCTCTCGTGCCGGTGTAGGTTATTCCCGTATTTGAGCCTAAATTCCCCCGCCGCTGAGCCCGCCGTGGCCAAAGTGTACCCAAAAAGCAGAGGAAGTGATGCCAAGCGGTGTCGAAATGCCCCCAAGAGGCAGGCACATTACGGGTAAAATTTCACCGGAGATTACCAAAATGGCGCATCGCTTCCGCGCGGTAGAAAGCAATTGCTCGGGATGGCGGATTAGCGTAATTCATCCCGATGAACAAATCGTTAGTGCTTCTTGTGTATCTCGTTTGCGGCCAAACCTTGGCAGGATTTCAGGCTCCCTCCTTGGGCCTAAAGTTCGGCGACTACGACTCCGGAAGACTGAATCTTATTACCGACGTTAAAGGAGTTTTGGTCGGACAGGTAACGCTAAACTCAGGCGCCGGGAAGCTTTCGATCGGTAGGGGTCCTGTGCGCACGGGAGTGACGGTGGTCCTTCCCGGAAGTACCGATCCTTGGACAAAGAAGGTTATGGCAGGCTCCGCGGTTCTTAATGGCAACGGAGAGGCTCTTGGAAAATTGTGGCTGGATGAATCTGGACTCTTGGAAAGTCCGATAGCGCTTACCAACACCTTAAGTGTAGCGGCCGTTCAGAGCGGGCTTCTCAAATGGAATCTTCAGAAACACCCGTCGGTAGATGCCTGGATGCCGGTAGTTTTGGAGTGTGACGATAGTTCGCTTAACGATATCAACGGCCAACATGTAAAGCCGGAACACGTCCGCCAAGCCATTGAAAGAGCTTCCGAGTCTTTCGAAGAAGGATCAGTGGGAGCGGGAACTGGAATGATCTCTTTCGATTTTAAATCGGGCATAGGAAGCGCATCGCGGATAGTCCCCATTACTCTCGATGGGAAAGAGAAGAAATTTACGTTGGGGGTCCTCATTAACATGAACATAGGAACCGATACCCGTAACGTTTTTCGCATCAACGGAATTAAAATCGCAAAAGAGATTCCCGACCTCTTACCGGTCGAACACCAGCGACAAGTCAAAGGAGCAGGATCCGCTGTCATCATTGTAGCGACCGATGCCCCACTCGATTCCCGACAGTTATCGCGCCTGGCACTTAGGACCTTTATTGGAATCGGAAGGCTAGGAACCGTCGGATACAATGGCAGCGGAGAGGTTGCTATCGCTTTTTCGACGGCAACACTGTTTAAGGAGGCGGATAAGCAAAAAATATTTGATGCCCCGACCCTTCTTTCGAACTCCTCGATGAATAATCTCTTTGAAGCCGTGGTGGAAGCGACGGAAGAAGCGGCTTTAAATTCTTTGTTGGCCGCAAAGACTGTCGAGGGGAGAGACGGGAATATCGCGTATCAGTTGCCACCACAGAGGGTGAAGGGTTTGCTTAGGAAGCATAAGTTTGTGGAGTGAAGTATGAAGAGCCCCTTATGCGACGAAGCAACCGGTAAGTATTACGGGCACTGACGTTTAAAAAACTAAATCATCTGCGAGGCATCAATTGGGGTCGGATATTTTCCGGAGAAACAAGCATGGCAGTAGCCACCCGTCGGCTGTTTGGAGCACTCCATCAGGCCTTCCAAGCTAATGTAGCCCAACGAATCGGCCCCGATGAATTGGCGGATCGATTCCACATCCTGAGACGACGCCACCAATTCCTTACGTGTCGGAGTATCAATTCCGTAAAAACAGGAATTAGTCGTCGGAGGAGCTGAGATGCGCATATGAACTTCCCGGGCCCCCGCTTCTCGTAAGTGGCGGATTAACTTCTTCGACGTCGTTCCTCGAACCAAGCTATCGTCGACAATGACCACACTCTTGCCGTTAACGCATTCGCTGACAGGGTTGAGCTTTAACTTAACTCCGAAATCACGAATGGACTGTTTCGGCTCGATGAACGTGCGTCCAATGTAATGGCTTCGGATAATAGCCATATCAAAGGGAATGCCCGCCTGCTCGGCAAAGCCGATAGCCGCCGGAACTCCGGAATCTGGAATGGGAATCACTAAGTCGGCACCAATCGCTGGGCACTCTTTGGCTAGCTGCCGCCCCAGCTGCTTTCTCATCTCATGAACATTCTTGCCGTACAGAAGACTATCGGGACGGGCAAAGTAGATGTATTCGAAAACACACCGGCGAGCATCGGTTTTTCCGAAGGGAAAACTAGATATGGGTTCAAAAGAGCTATCCGCCGAAAAGACTACCATCTCACCAGGCTCGATCTCTCTAACGTAAGAGGCCCCTATCAAATCAAAAGCACACGTTTCACTGGCTAGGACCGGACTTCCTCGAAAATCCCCTAATACCAACGGCCTAAATCCGAAAGGATCTCTTACGGCAATTAGCATCTCTTCGTTCATGACTAGAAGCGAGTAGGCACCTTGCACCTGCTTCAAGGCGGTCACCAGTGCTGTGGGAAGGTCTTTAGCTTTCGAGCGAGCAATGAGGTGGGTAATCACTTCGGTATCGTTGGTCGATTGAAAGATGGAACCTTCTCGTTCCAACGCTTGGGTCACTTCAGCAGCATTCACCAAATTTCCGTTGTGGGCTATCGACACCCAACCTAACGAACTTCGGGTAAGCAAAGGTTGCAGATTAGCCGCCGTATTTCCGCCCGTGGTCGAGTAACGCGTATGCCCAATGGCAGTTCGTCCCTGAAGGGCGGCTAACGATCCGTTGCCGAAGACTTCACCCACTAAGCCCATCTTTCGGTGAATATAAGGAATCTTTCCATCGTGTGTAACAATTCCGGCCCCCTCTTGGCCTCGATGCTGAAGCGCATGAAGCCCCAAGTAGGCCAAATTCGCCGCCTCTTCATGATTTACGATGCCGAATATGGCACACACGAATTAAGTTTCCTTTCTAAGATCGGTTTTGCCCCTCAAAAAAGAGGAGCCCACTTCTGCTTCCATTGGTTCTTCAACTGCTGTGAGTCTAGGTCCAGAATCTTCGCCCCACCTTGTGAGATCGTCAAACGCGAGCGGTCAGTGGAATTGCCGATGACATGAAAGGGGACTCCAGCTCCGTTTGCCAGAGTTTCGATTTCAGTCCGCTCCACCGCCTCGTACGCGACCAATATACGCGGAATCGTCTCTCCGAAGAGAAAAAGATCCACATCCGTATTGAGCGGAACCGCAAGCTCAACACCGGTCTGTTTAAACTTTGCCCGAAAAACCATCTCTAAAGCGGCGGTAACAAGTCCTCCGTCGGAGATGTCATGAAGGGCCACGGGAAATCTTTTCTTTCTTAGCCTCTGACAAAAGCGGATCGTTCTCTCGATAGCACTCATATCAGTGTCGTCGGGCTTGCCACAGTCGCGCTTAAACCAATGATGCGCAAGCACCGACCCTCCCAGACCCCCTTCTAGGATGCCGATAAGACCCAGCTCCAAACTAGTATTGAAGAACGATGATTGAATGAGTCGCTCTTCTCCTTCCATAATCCCAACCATGCCGATCATGGGAGTGGGGTAGATGGGCCGGTTATCCGTTTCATTATAGAAACTCACATTTCCCGAAACCACGGGCGTCTTTAGAGCTTCACAAGCTTCCGAAATCCCCTCGATGGACTCTTCAAATTGCCACATGACTTCAGGATTTTCCGGGCTTCCGTAATTGAGACAATCAGTAATGCCGATGGGCTCAGCACCTCTGACAGCTACGTTGATAGCCGCTTCGGCGACTGCCCGCCTTCCCCCTTCTCGGGGCGAGAGCCAGCAAACACGCGGATTGCAATCGCTACTGAGCACTAACTTGATAGCTTTAGAGTCGCAATCTCGAACTCGAATCACGGCACCATCGTCGAAAGTTCCGCCCATCGTGCGGTTTCCCACCATCGAATCGTACTGCTGTACTAAAGGAGTCGCATCGGCAAAGGCCATGTCTTCAAATACGGCCTGAAATTTCTTGTCGAGGGGCGCAACAATCATCCGATTGCGATCGATAAACCAGCGTTGCTTGAGATCGGAAGGAGCCGCTTTCGCTCTGTCGGCCATGGGAGGGTCGGTGACCAGATCAACCGGTACATCGACCACTTGCTCGCCGTGAAACCACATCTTAACTTTGCTGCCTTCCACGACCTTACCGATAATCTCGGCATGCAGATCCCACTTCTCAAAGACCTTTTTTAGGGCATCCCAATGACGGGGTTCCGTGACCAAGAGCATTCTCTCTTGAGATTCCGAAAGCAACAATTCGTAAGCGGTCATGGCAGTTTCGCGAACCGGAACTTTGTCCAGTTCGATCTCAAGCCCATTCTTTGCTCGATAAGCCATCTCGAAGCTAGAAGAAGTCAGTCCAGCGGCACCCATGTCTTGAATGCCGACGATAAGTCCCGACTCCATCGCTTCCAACGTCGCTTCCAGAAGAAGTTTTTCGGTGAAGGGATCGCCCACTTGAACAGTCGGACGCTCTAACTCTTTATCCGTTGAGAACTCGCGCGAAGCCATCGTGGCCCCGTGAACCCCGTCTCTGCCTGTCTTGGAGCCGACATAGACTACAATGTTTCCAATTCCCGAGGCCGCCCCGCGGAAGATCTTTGTCTTCTCGCAAGAGTCCTAGCGTGAAAGCATTCACCAAGGGATTTTGGTTATAGCAGGGATGAAAAAAAGTCTGACCCGAAACGGTAGGAACCCCAACGCAATTGCCGTAATGCCCGATTCCCTTTACGACACCACGAACCAGATATCTCCCCTTCTCGACGTCAAAAGAGCCGAAGGAGAGGGCATTCATCGAAGCGATTGGCCTTGCCCCCATGGTGAAGATATCTCGCAAAATTCCGCCGACCCCGGTTGCCGCCCCTTGGTAGGGTTCAATGAAGGAAGGATGGTTATGGCTTTCCATCTTAAAGGCCACGGCCCAACCTTCACCTATGCTCAAGACACCGGCATTTTCGCCCGGCCCCTGAAGCACTCGATTTCCCGTCGTGGGAAAGCGCTTAAAATATTTTCTAGAGGACTTGTAACTACAATGTTCGGAAAACATAGCCGAGAAAATTCCGAGTTCCGCAAAGTTAGGTTTACGCTCTAATTTCCGACAGACATGGTTGAACTCTTCGGTGGTCAGACCTATCGACTTTGCCATTTCTAAAGTTGCTATTTCCGTATCGGGAATGGGCTTCATGCGGTCTTCTCTTTAATGGCTTTTGCTATCGACTTCCAAATCTTCATTCCGTCCTTTGACCTTAAGTCGGTAGCCCGCTCCGGATGCGGCATCATGCCAAAGACGTTTTTCTCCAAATTGCAAACTCCAGCAATCGCATGAACGCTGCCATTGGGGCTAGGTTTTCCGTCGACTTCGGTATACTGCAAGACAATCTGACCGCGAGTTAACATCGCTTGGTATTCGTCTTCGGAGATTACATACCTTCCGTCTCCATGAGCGATGGGAAGCGTTATGGTTTCCGTCTCTTTATATTCGTTAGTCCAAGGGGTTGTTGTCGCCAGGACTTTCATGGGAGTATCCTTGCAAACAAAAAGCAGGCTTTCGTTGCGAGCCAAAGCTCCAGGAAGCAGGCCCAGCTCACACAACATCTGAAAGCCGTTGCAAAGGCCGATGACATAGCCACCGGAATGGGCAAATTCTTTAACTTTTTGCATGATGGGAGAAAGTGCCGCGATGGCGCCACACCGTAGATAATCCCCGTAGGAAAAGCCGCCGGGAAGGCCGATAAGATCAAAAGAGGAGAGATCCGTTTCGTCCTTGTGCCACAATCGGGTCACCGAGAATTCACCCGAAGTCGTCAGAGCGTGAACGAGATCATCATCGCAATTGGATCCAGGAAATGTGATGACGGCTGCTTTCATCGCTATCCCTCAAGCACTTCGTACTTAAAGGATTCAATTACGGGATTAGCCAAGAGCTGTTCGCACATTTTCTGCAGATCGCGTTTAGCTTCGTCTCGATTGGCGGATTCCATCTCCATGTCGATCACTTTGCCGACGCGGACTGCTTTAACCTTGGCAAATCCGACTCGCCGAAGGGAATCGGCCAAAGTGTTCCCTTGGGGATCAAATACCGAGTCCTTATAGAAAACAAATACTCGTGCTTTCACAGTATGCCTCTCACACCTTTTTGGGTCACAATTTTCCTTGGAAAAATTTCTGAAGTCTTTCAAAAACCTCTTTATAAGCCTCTTCGACCCCGCCTAGATCCTGACGGAATCTGTCTTTGTCCATCGGCTCACCCGTTTTGCGATCCCAAAGTCGACATCCGTCCGGAGTAAACTCATCGGCCAAAACCACCTTGCCATCAGCCAAACGGCCAAACTCAAGCTTAAAATCTATGAGCTCTAAACCAATTTCGTTGAATACCCCCTGAAGGATGGAATTTACTTGAAAAGCAAATTTACCAATTTCGGAAAGCTCCTCAGGTGTCGCCCACTTAAAAAGAGCGATATGGGTCTCGCCGATCAAGGGATCCCCCAGAGCGTCCGACTTATAAAAGTATTCGAGTAGAGGAGAAGAAAAAGTCATTCCTTTTTCGACTCCCAATCGTTTGCAGATACTTCCGGCGGCCCGATTTCGCACGACTATTTCAACCGGAATGATTTCTACTTTACGCACCAACATTTCGCGATCAGAAAGCTGGTCCACGAAATGGGTGGGAATTCCCTTTTTTTCCAAGTAACGAAATACCCAACCCGACACGGTGTTGTTCAAAATGCCTTTGTCTTTGATCTGACCCTTTTTCAAGGCATTAAAAGCAGTCGCGTCGTCTTTGAAATATTGGATGATAAGGTCGCTAGGCTGGTCGGTCGCGAACAGAATCTTCGCTTTGCCTTCTCGGATTTGGGACAACTTTTTTACCTGAGTCATTTCCGCCTCAAGGAATAAGAGTGCCTAATAAAAACGCGCCGGAAAATATCGAATTCGACTTCGCTACGTCGGCTCAGCTCAACCCGGTTCAGCCCAGTACTTTCTTATATAAGTAGTCGAGATGCTTAAAATAGTGACGCGGTTCAAATAACATATCCAAAGCATTTTGGGGAAGCACTTTTGCTACTTTCGGGTCTGCCTTAAGGAGCTTCAATAGGGGTTCGGACCTGTCCATAGCGGCAAGGGCATTTTTCTGAACAATTTCGTAGGCTTCATCTCGACTCATCCCGGCGTCAATCAGCTGCAATAGCACTCGCTGGGAGAAGACAACTCCGTGGAGTTGATCCAAATTACGCTTCATTCGCTCAGGGAAGATCTCTAGTTTCTCCAACAGACCATGCAAACGAGCCAGCATGTAGTCTGCCAAAATATTCCCATCCGGAGCGATCACCCGCTCGACCGAAGAGTGGCTGATGTCGCGCTCGTGCCATAAAGCACAATTTTCCATCGCTGGGATCACCATCGATCGCAGCAGACGGGCAAGCCCGGTAAGGTTTTCGGCGCTAATAGGATTGCGCTTATGCGGCATGGCTGAAGATCCCTTTTGCCCTTTAGTAAAACCTTCGCGCACTTCACCGACTTCAGTTCGTTGAAGGTGTCTAAGTTCGACCGCTATCGTCTCCACCGCGCTACCTAAGATCCCCAGCGCTGAAAAGTAAGCCGCGTGCCTATCGCGAGCGATGACTTGGGTCGATAGCGAGTCTGGTTTTAGTCCCAACTTTTCGCAGACAAAGGCTTCGACTTCAGGAGGAATATGCGCGTAGTTTCCGACAGCCCCCGATAATTTTCCCACCGAGATTTCACGAATAGCCACGTGTAGACGCTCGGAACATCTTTTTAGCAGGTCATGCCACAGAAGCCATTTCGTTCCCATGGTGGTGGGCTCTGCATGAATGCCGTGAGTGCGGCCAATCATGGGAATGTCCTTCTCCTTCAAAGCCCGTTCTCGAGTGACGTCCAAGCAGGGCTTGAGCGTTTCTAGAATTAATTCTCCGGAACGCTTAAGGCGATAAGAGAGGGCAGTGTCTACAATGTCACTACTGGTTAGCCCCAAGTGAATGAAACGGCCAGCCTCTCCCACATGGCTTTGAACGTTGGACACGAAAGCCGCCAAGTCGTGCTTCGTCTCTTTTTCAATCTCAAGAACTTTGGCTAAATCGAAGTTAGCTTTGGCCCGAATCGTCTTCATGTCGGCTTCGGGAATCTTGCCGAGCTTTGCCCATCCCTCACACGCTAGGACTTCAATATCCAACCACGTTCGAAATTGTGCTTCTTCGGACCAAATTTGGGCCATCTTCGGTCGGCTGTACCGAGCGATCACTTGGCCTCCTGAGCGACAGGGCGAGGCGTAATCAGTCGATAAAGATGGAACATCGTATCCATGAGAACGCGCCTAGCGTAATCTTTTAGGTCGAAAAGCCCGCCTGCTATCGCTCCGAGTTTTCCGAAATCGGCCTTGGTAAAATAGTGCACGTTTCTTTCCGAATCGATTAACCATAGCCCTCGAACATCACCCACGGCGAAAACGTTTACCCGCTTTTGAGTTTCCGGATCGATAATCGATTTGGGTGCGGTTAGTTTGGTGTTGGTCGAGCGGGCAAAAGTCAGCATAAAGCTTCTCACCGGATCGGAATCGGGAGAATCCTTAAACATGCAGTCCCCGAAGTAACCGAAGGCGCTTTGGAAAAGCGAACGCACGGCAACCCAGGCAGTCGTCACTTCGGGTGCCGGCAGTACCACGGCATTGTCCATGGCCTTTCCATCGGCCGTTACTCCATCGAAGTTAAGAACGTAATTGAAGCCGCCGTTTTCCGAGGGGTAATTTTTCAAATTAATAAGAAAGTCTTTTGCTTTATCTACGGTCGCTTTCATCACATCGGCAGTGGCGCTATCCAAACGACACCAACCGTCGGAAGCATACACGGCCCCCGAAACATTATCGACGCTTGCCACACAAGGACCGCATTGCTGCATCAAATCCATCAAAGGTGTTTCCGAACTTGCCCCGTCTCCGCCCATGATGCGAGCCATCTCATCGGCGTCCCTTTCCAGCTCGGCCGCTGAATAAGCATTCATCGCCGCCGCAAGCGAAGCACGACAGGCCGACAAGGAGGCATTGTTATCGCGCGCGGAAAAAAAGGCGTCGATAGGTTTCTTGTATTTCGTTTCAAATGACTTAAGAACTTCACCACGCTCGGGAAACTGAGTTCCTGCCATAGGAAGCGAATAGGCACGACCGGTCACAAGCCCTAGTAATGTCAATAATGAGAGACCTAAAATGAGCCTTAACGCCACGAAATTCCTCCCAAGAAAAACCAAACAATCCCCAAACGAGAGCAAATCGACCGCCGCAAAGATAAAACCGAAAGGCCATAAATTCAAGGAAGTTCGGGTAGACTAATCGTTGCTCAAAGTGAGAAGGATGGCGTCCAAAAATGCCCGCAATTCGCCGCTTTTCTGCCACTCTCCCAGAGCCGCTCCTAGGGCCTTCATTCGATTCTGGTCGTCTTGCATCAACTTCATCAAATCAAAAATTCGGGAAAGTTCACCGTTCGAAGACATCTGTCTAAGCTGGCTGATTAGGTCAGTCGCCTGTTTGCGGGAAAGATGCCCTTTGAAGAAAGTTAAGATTTTCTGGTGGTCGTGGTTTTCCACCATCGCGTACAGAGCCGAGTAGGGAATCCACTGGACATCCCACTCAGTATCGGTCGGGCTCGGCTCTTTGAACCAAGCTTGTAAAATGCGATCAGCCCAAGCTTCCATCCCCTGTCTTTGGGAAGCGGCAATATCTAAGAAGACATCACTGTGAATGGTAACCCCCGATTTGGTTTGTCCTTTGAGCGTGTCAAAGGCACGCGCGAAGGGTCGAAATATGAGGGGGCGATCTTCGGAGCGCACGAGCGAGAAACGATCCATCCAGCGCGCTATGACCGGACTTTGAATCCCTTTATAAACGCCGGGAAATCGGGGCGCCAATTTCCCATCGATGGGAGAAGGGGCTTCCCGAACCAGTGCTGTCTTGGAGATTACCGAAAGCACCTGCGAAAGCCATGTCACATCGGAGCCGGCATAGTTTGCCACCGCTTGGTAAACTTCCAATACCGAGGGGACTCCGGTAGCGACCGGTTGATCCAAGGCCACCAAAGCTTTCGCTGAGATCAATAGATTATTAACCATCACTCGTCGGCGTTGATCTATGTCACTGTCCCCCGGTAACCAGCCAAGAATCCCTTTTCGATCCTCGGGACCAAGCCCTGCGAGACCGAGATCGTCAAAAACTAGACGCTTCACCTGTCTCAATTGAGCTAGAGGAAGAAACCCAACCCAGCGGTTAAAAGAATCCATCAGATTGTCCGACTCGAAATTTTCTAGCGAAATGGGATTTCCCGGCGAAGGGTGGGTTAGGAAATAGAATGCCGATTCGACCACGGGTGTGGGATCCCCTAAAGGCCGCGCCGTAAGCGACTGCTGAACCGCCTCCTTTAGCGACTGGCGCAGGGGTACGGAGTCTTCCGACAAAGC
Source organism: uncultured delta proteobacterium (assembly GCA_963778115.1). GTDB lineage: Bacteria > Bdellovibrionota > FAC87 > UBA2466 > UBA2466 > JBBQIT01. Next base: position 2,345,852 of record CAVZSV010000004.1, on the reverse strand, counting down.
AAACGTGACGTTAATATTTTCTGGGGCTTGAGTGCTTTTCGAAACCTTATCGGCGAATGCTTTCGCGAAGTTATCTAATCCTAAACCCTTCATTAAAGTCTCTTGTGGAAAGGTGAGAACCCCTTGTTCGCTTTTCTCGGCGAATGGGACGGTAAGCCCCACTGGTTTAATCGCGCGATTCCAGCCGGAAGTGAAAGCGGTCGCATCGGTAGAGACCTGAGCTTCAATCCATTTCGTAATGGCGATGGCGTTCAGATAGATGGGGAAGTTATTGGAAAAATTTTCTACCGTATCGCTTTTCAAAGCCACAAACGAAGTCAGTACCGCCAAGACCTCGCTATATATCTGCTTAAAGGAGTCACTCGGACCCGCCGACGACACGGTCTTCCAAAAATCTTGAGGTGCAGTGGAAAAGGCTTCGATCAATTTTTCTCTCATCAGACCTGAAATCGCATTTGCGACGAACGGTTGTAATTGCTGGACGACGGCCGGTGTTAAATTTTTCCGCTCCCTGAGTTGAGTCTGTAGGGCCGTGAAGAGCCCTTGCGTACTTTGGTTGGCGCTTGCGGCAAAGAAGAGGGAGAGATCGAGCTGATTGCGGATTCCGGGAGCGGACTCTCCCGCCTTGAGCTGGGTAAGTAACATTTGACGAATTGCTAATTGAAACCCCTGCGGAGCCAGTGACTGGTATTTATCCGACATCAAACTAATACCACGCAAAAAACTATTTCCCGCGTAATGGCTATCCATGACGCAGATAAGATCAGACATCGACTTTTGTGTTTCCGGCGTACCTAGGACCGAAACAAGGTCACCAACGATCTCTTTTCCGGTGACGTCTTGAGGCGGTTTTGCCAGCTGAGAAGAAAGGGCCGTAGCGGCCAAAGGGGTGAATCTGGCATCCGAACTTTTTCTTAATTCTCGAACGATCCCGATCCAATCGGGATCCAATAATTCGATGTCGTGCTCGATAAGAAGGGGAGCTTCGGGATGATTTAAGAAAGCAAAAAGTCCCTCGCGTTCCGTATTAAATTCGGGCTGGGTTTTCCACCATTGAATTAGCGAAAGAAGCTTGGAAAATCTCTGTGACGCGGTCGCCTGTAGCAAAAACTTCGCCAAATCACTATCAGAGCCGCTCGGACGGTATAGATATTTCTCGAGCCACTGCGCAAGCCAGCTAAGCTCGGCGTCTGAGGCCCCATTGAAGAGGGGAGCTAAGAAATTAAGTGCGCCCTTTTGGTTGAGCACGGCAAAGAGCGTACGAATGTCAGCCGCCGACAGCGTATCGGAAAGAATAATTGCCCCCGCCGGATTCGGACCCTGGGGTAGTTCTGGGATGGGAATAGGCTTGGTACAGGCCGAAATTACGACGAGGAAAGAGACGAAAATGAGGTGCTTCCCTCGCATGGGCGCACCATACCCGGAAGGATCAAATAGATCTAGTGCGAGATCATAGCGCTACTGCTAGAGGCTAAAGCTAGCTCTAGACCTAGACTTTAGCGGTGCAGAAGTTTGCGGATCTCTCTCGCCAGCCGAGTCCCCTCCCGATACCCCGCGACTAATGCTTGTCTCTTATAACCGAAATCGGTGGGAGAGCGACCAAGGGCAATTCTGGAGGTAAAAGTAGCATTTCGAAGCTGTTCGTTCACGTTACTCTGAACCGTTCTGCCGTAGATTCTTCCCGCATCCGCCCCTTCTTTTGCACCGGAAAAGATAACCGAATCCACGTAGTCGGTGTACATCCCCACCCCTATTATTACGTCAGCATGCCTGCGAACCGCTTCGTCAACCCCCATGGCTTCCACACGCCGATAGGCATCCTGATCGTCATCCCGAAACGGCCGATAGATGCCAGGAATGGACATCGTTTCTAGAAGGGGAACCTTCCAATCTCCTCTATCAAACGCCCCCACCTCTCCCAAGTCCGTGTTCCCCGTCATCAAGTAGACAGGAAGATGGGTCTCGCTCAAATCACGGTGGCGAAAGGTATCTAAAATCAGCGGCGAAATCTTATCGTACAGTCCCGGATCACTACCGGGCAGAAGCCTTGCCAAACTCTCGAAGTCTTTGGATTGAAGCCTCATCGCAAACCATTCGAGATCGTGCACGCTTCGCAAGAACCCAAACCCTACGGAAAATAGCGCCGGCCAACCGGTCGCAACGATCATATCGAGCCGAATTCCCTCCTCATGGAAACGCTTGAGCAACCCGACCGTAGCGTAACTGGCGACTCCAGCTCCTCCTACCACCAGCGCAATGCGCGGAGATCCAGGATGAACGTCGGGTGGCGGCATAGTAATAGTGGAGCCACCCGGCACCATTTCTGAATTTGGCAAACTTTGAGTGGGATCCATCGGTGGATAGGTATTTTTCATGGTCGCCGGAGTTTGACTCGGCGGCAGGTACGGGTTTTGGGGAGGGGGCTCAAGTTTCTTACTGGCGCAGCTTGTGAGCAGGGCCAGGGTGAGGACGAGTAATAGGGACTTTAGACTCTTTTGCTTCTTATGGATGCGGTAAAAGTTCATAATGAATCAGGTATTCCAAATTACCACTTTTCTTACCCGCCAGGGGAGAACTTTCCGGCCCATGTCGCAAAAGCCAGCCCAGAGACGCCAATTCGCTTTGGAGTGACTCCAAAGCTTCGCGCGCGATGTCATCGCTTTTTACTATGCCTCCCTTTCTTAAGTTTTGAGGACCCACTTCAAATTGGGGTTTAAAGAGCAACACCCAGTCACGGACTTGGCGGAAGGCGTCGCCCAAAGGAGGCAAGACCGTGCGTAAAGAGATAAAGGACACATCGACCACCGCGAAGCTGATGGCGGATACTTGCGAAGCGGGCGCTTGAGAGACTGAGATCAACCCCTCCGGCGTCAGATAGCGAGCGTTTGTCTTTTCGACGTTTACCACGCGCGGGTCGTTTCTTAACTTTTGATCGAGCTGTCCGTAGCCAACGTCGATCGCAAATACTTTCATCGCCCCTCGGCTGAGCAAGCAGTCCGTAAACCCTCCGGTAGAAGCCCCAATGTCGATACAGACTTTGCCTTCCACGCAGAGAGAGAACAGATCTAAGGCATGAGCCAACTTAAGGCCGCCTCGACTGGAGTAAGCGGGGATCCGAGAGCGAATCTCCAAGATAATGTCTTGAGGGTGTTTTTCACCCACCTTTTCCAGGCGTCTCTCCCCACTCCAAACCTCGCCGGCCAAAATACTTCCTTGGGCCCGCTCCCGGGAGGGGGATAGTCCGCGCTCCACGAGCAAGACATCTAATCGTTTTTGTTCTTTTTTTTTGACTCTTTTGGTGTCCATTCGGCACGGGAAACCTACCACAGCTAGTGGGACCAATCCATCTGGGAACGGTTTATGGTATGTTGCCTTGGATGGAGACGAACATCACCGCCAGATATGAAAAGCCGTCGTTAAATCCTTGGCTTATCATCTTACTGACCGCAGCCGTTCCTTTAGTTTTGTTTCTTTTTATCTTTTTTAAATGGTACCAGGACCGCACCGATTTTAGACGGGTCCGCAGTCAGTTCGTTCAGCGACAAAATAGCGTCATGGCTTTTGACGCCATGGTCGTATCGACGGGCTTTGGCGACCTCTTGGAAAAGGCGGGGCGAGACGTCCAGGTCTTGGATATTATCTCCCCCACTCCAGAGCATCTGCGGGAATTTTATTTGGCTCAAATGGGCGACTTCACCAAGTACGACCAAGATGACAACGTAATTCAGTCCCCTCTGCCTTTTTACAACGCTATCACTTACCTCGATGACAAAGGAACCCAGCTTATCCAGCTTTACGAGGGCAAGGTATCTACCGAACACAAGCCCCTTAGCGACTGTCGATTGGGGGATCTTTGTGACCGCCAACTCATCGAAAAGGCGATGGCGTTACCCGAAGGGCAAATTTATTATGGGTCGGTCCTTCGTTACTACACTCCAGAAGGATCCGCGGAGGACTTCACCAGGGCCGGGTTGAGCGTCGCTTATCGGGGTAAGAAAAGTATCTATCTGCTCACGATCGACTACCGACATCTTCAAGATCATTTGACTAGCCCGGCATTTCCCTATGACCCCAAGCGCAATCTCTTGGACGCTTACGACAAGGGAAACTACATCTATATCGTCGACTCCAATAATAACTTCATCACCCATCCCCATTACTGGAAAGTGATCGGCATCGACAAAAAGACGGGCACATGGGTAACTCCGATGAAAACGGATGCCGAAAATGGAACTCACCCCATCAATGTAGCAGCTTATGAGAAGGGGGTTTTAAAGGACTACTTTGACCGGCTACTCAAGACTTCCTTTATGAACAAAGGGGTAGACATCTTTCGCGCTCCGAATTTGGCCGGAACTAGCCGAATTCTGTCAGTCGCGCCCATCTTCGTTTCCAAGGGACAATACGAGGGGAATGAGGTATATGGTCACGTCATTATTGGCTGCAACGTGGATTACTTCGAAGAGCCGAAGACCATGATTGTTCCTTATTATTAGTCTGTAAGCGGGGTGGGGAGCAGGAGACCAAAGACGGTTTTTATGCTCGATAGACATTTATTTATAATTGGATTGCTCCTTTCTCTTCTGACGTGGGTATCACAAGCGGCTGAGACACGGACCCTTATCTACGGCTGCGATGCTCTCGTAGGCGAGATGGAGAATATTCGTCAGACCCTCTTGGACTCTCTCTCCAGAAGCCGTAACTTCAGAGAACTTAGCTTGGAGAAAAGAGAAGAGTTCATAGCGCGAGAGCAAGCCATTCGCTATACCGAAAAAATGCGGGAAAGAGAATATGAGGCCAACATCATCTTCTCGCGGTCAGAGCCTTCCATAGAGACGTTAAGGAAATTAGGTCTGGAGGCTATGGCTCCCAAGTTGGGATCCCCTGACGCTCGGGCTCTGTTGAAAAAGGTGCTTGGCTCACAGTTCTTGCTCTCTCTTATGCGATACCATTTTCTACGACAACTCGGTCGTGAAGTGGGCCTCGGCCGCCCCTGGATTCAGACTGAACCTTCACAAGCCAAGCGGGCCATGAAAAAGACGGTTTCTAAAATCAAATCGCAGTTGGCTCCCGATCTCGAATGGCAGATGAACCATTTCTTTGGTCTTTACGACATGGAACCTGAGGACCGAGCCCTCTTCAAATACTGGAAAGAGCGAGCCGAGCATCTAAGAACGGAGCCCAAACTTCCCCTTCTTTTCCATCGAGGCATTAGTGACAACCTTGATTTTATCGCTTTCATGAGGCGGATTCGCGGTCCTATTTTTGCCTTATTCGTAACGTACGTGCATAGCGTGTGGCAGCTCCAGCAACTGATCGGGTTTACGTCGGCGCCCTGACGAGAAAAAGGATGAAAAAGTTCCTTTTTCGAATTAGTGATTCAAGGAAAGCGAAGATTCTATTTCGCTAGTCGAGCGAGTTTTCGGGGCCGATTTTGCAATGCGGCCGATTCTTTCAAATACTTTCTTGGCGATCCCATCGCCGTCTAAGAGGGTCAGTTCGCGTTGTGTCTGTTGTGAGGCGTGGTCCACGAACTGATCGGGCATGCCGATCACTAGGGTGTCTTTGCGAAGTCCACGTTCGGCCATGAGCTCCAACACCGAAGCGCCGAATCCGCCGATAGCCGAGTTCTCCTCCACGGTGACGACTAATTGACTTTGCTCAATCCAATTTACCAAAAGCGATTCATCGAGCGGCTTGATGAAGCGTGCGTTAATAACTCCCGTGGCAAAACCCTCTGCCCTGACCTTCTTTTGTGCTTCCGTTACCGATTGCAACGCGTAACCCACGCCAATAAAAAGCACATCGAGCCGTTCGGCATCGGCGCTCAGTAACTCTCCACTCCCGATGGGCAGGACTTTTAATTCGTTATCCATCGCCACACCCACTACCTCTCCGCGAGGATAACGAATGGCAATAGGCCCTTTGTCATAAGAGACAGCGGTCTTCATCATGTGCTGCATCTCATTTTCATCTTTGGGCGCCATCACGACAAAATTGGGAATACAGCGCAAATAGCTTAAATCGAAGGCCCCTTGGTGAGTGGCTCCGTCAGCGCCCACAAGACCCGCACGGTCCATCGCAAAAACAACCGGCAAACTCTGTAATCCCACGTCATGAATCAATTGATCGTATGCCCGTTGTAAAAACGTGGAATAGATGGCGGCCACGGGACGGAAACCTTCGGTAGCAAGACCCGCCGCAAAGAGTACCGCATGGGCCTCAGCGATCCCTACGTCGTAGCAACGAGAGGGAAACTCCTTTTGGAATTTGTTCACGCCGGTTCCGCTAGGCATCGCCGCCGTGATGGCGATAATCCTGGGATCCTCCTTCGCTAAGCGGATAAGAGTGTCGGCAAAGATATCTTGATAAGCGGCTTTCTTCGGTCCCGATGGCTGGATTCCATCTTTGATCTTAAAGGACGTCACTCCGTGATACTTCACCGCGTTTTCTTCGGCGAGCTTATAGCCTTTACCCTTAGTGGTTATCGCGTGAACTAAGTAAGGGCCGCTTTCTGGCCCTTCGTTCTTGATGAATCGGAACGCATCGGCCAGCGCGTGCACATCGTGACCGTTTACGGGGCCGACATACCGAAAGCCAAAGCATTCGAACAAAATACCAGGGGTCAAAAAGTTCTTCACACTCTTACGAAGCTTGGACGCCAACGCCTTAACGGGAACACCTCGATCGCTTAGCGTATCAAGCAACGTTCGCAGCTCTTTTCGGAAATGGTTGTAGCGAGGATGGGTGACCGCTTCGCTGATAAATTTTGAAAGGGCGCCGACGTTGGGATCTATTGACATGTCATTGTCATTTAGGACTACGACGAGATTTTTTACAGGAATGTGCCCTGCATTGTTCATCGCTTCGTAGACTAACCCGCCGGTAAGCGAACCATCCCCAATGACCGCGATCGCATGGTGCGGACTTCCCCCGTGCCTCATGCCTTCGGCAATTCCCATCGCGGCTGAAATTGAAGTACTAGCGTGACCTGCTCCGAAGTGATCATATTCGCTTTCAGCCCTGCTGGTAAACCCACTGAGCCCTTGATACTGGCGTATGGTGGGAAAGCTATCGCGACGACCGGTAAGTATTTTGTGCCCGTAGGCTTGGTGTCCCACATCCCAGACTATCTTATCGTTGGGGGTATCGAATACGTAATGAAGGGCAACGGTCAACTCCACGCTGCCCAAATTCGAAGCGAAGTGGCCGCCTTTTTCCGAAACCACGGTAAGAATCTGATCTCGCAATTCCGCGACCACTTGATCGAGAGACTCGTTCCCCAAACAACGAAGGTCCTTGGGCGAATCAATGCTATCTAGCAGTTTCACGAATTCGTTTCTTTTCGTCAGTGTCTTCTGGTGCGAATAAATTCAGCGATTGTAATTAAGGGCGCCGCTTTTTCCCCCTCGCCGCCAACCGAATGGATCGCTTTATCGATAAGCCCATTCATCTTGTCCTTCATTTCCGCGGGACTCATCAACTGCGTATAACTGGGCTTCGGCTTCTTCCTAGGCCCCCGAGAATACCGAATCATGGCTTCCGAGTCGAGCAGATCATCTGAAATCTGAAAGGCCAAACCTAGGGCTTCGCCATACCGGCGCAGACGCTGCACCTTGTCTTCGTCTATTTGAATGAGCCTGCTGGGAACCAAAACTGAGGCAAGAATCAAAGCCCCGGTCTTGTGGATATGAATGAATTCAACCTCCGGAAGCGAATAGTTATGGTCGTTCGTGGTGACATCGAGGAGCTGCCCCCCCACCATTCCCCGCATACCGGCACAATGAACCAAAAGGTCGATAGCGCGCAGAACGTGAGCCGGAGAGAAGCGGTTCGACTCTGTCAAAGAGAGCATCTGGCCAAAGGCCTCGGTAAGCAGGGAATCGCCCGCTAGGATGGCGACCGCTTCCCCAAACTTCTTGTGACTGGAGGGTTTTCCCCGTCGCATGTCGTCATCATCGAGAGCGGGAAGATCGTCGTGAATCAGCGAATAGGTATGGATGTATTCCAAGGCACAAGCAGCGGGCAACACATGTTCGGGCTTAATCCCCACACATTCGCTACTAGCCAATACCAGCAGCGGGCGAAGTCTTTTTCCACCACCTTCGAGGCTATACTGCATGGCTTCGAGCAAGGGCAAAAATCGTTGAGAAACGGTCTTCGCGTATTGATTTAAGCTTGCTTGAATATATTCATTAATTTGGATCAGCCGTTTTTCACTATACTCTTCGAAGTTCACCACTATCTCCAGGAGGTTTCCGCCGGCCCTGATCGCCACGTCGCTGATATTAAGCCGCTGAAACAAAAAGAAAACCTCCCCACCATATGTGGACGAGTTGGAGCGTGTCAAATGTTGTAAAGGTAAGACGAAAAAGACGGAAAGCGGGTCAGCTGGGCCGCGCAACTCAACCCAAGGGTCTCAAGCCAAAGCAAATCAAGACAGAGGGGCTTCGAAAGGGGTCGTGGCCATTTTGCCATCTGAGGATTGCATTAATAGCTCCACACGCCTTTCGATCTCTTCCAATCGTTTCATGCATTCGCGAGACAATCCGACCCCTTTCTCGAACGATTTCAACTGGCTCTCTAAGGGAAGCTCTCCCTTCTCCAGCTCAGCGACTATCTTTTCGAGTTCCTTTAATGACGTCTCAAAAGAGGGCAATGAATTTTCCGTATCCATGCCCGGTAACTTAGGACTTTAGAAATATTGGTGTCAATACAACAAATTGACAAAGCTCCGTCTGAATGACTACTTACAAAGGTTAGAGCTCAATGGAGCTGTCCGCGGGGTAGGGGGTACGTTTAATGAAATTTGTGAAAATACCGGCAAATAAATCCTTAGTCAGAGCTTCGATCGGCATTGGTCTGTTGTTCCTCGCCGTCTGGTCCACCGCGTGCACTAAAAAGGGTGGCGATTCTACGGCAAACTCCAACACTATCCTCTTTGGCGAATTTGGGTCGATGACCGGATCCGAAAGCACCTTCGGTACGGCAACCCACAACGGACTCGCGATGTACGTCGATCAAATTAATAAGGCCGGTGGCGTTAAGGGAAAACAGATCAAGATCATCTCCGAAGACGATCAGGGGAAATCGGACGAAGCCGTAACGGTGGTCACTAAACTCATTACCCAATTTAACGCTTCCGTGATTATCGGCGAAGTGGCTAGCTCCCGATCCATCGCGGCCGCCCCCATCGCTCAACAATACAAAGTCCCCATGATAAGCCCCTCGAGCACCAATCCGAAAGTGACTCAGATCGGCGACTATATTTTCCGCGTCTGCTTCATCGATCCCTTCCAAGGGGCGGTGATGGCCAAGTTCGCCGTCAATAACCTGAAGCTAACCAAAGCGGCTATTTTTCGAGATACTCGAAGCGATTACAGTGTGGGACTGGCTAACTTCTTCGTGGAGGAATTCAAACGGCTCGGCGGAGAAGTTGTCATCGACACCTCCTATGCTTCGGGGGATGTCGATTTTAAATCGCAACTTACCGCCATGAAGACCAAGAAGCCCCAACTTATTTTTGTCCCCGGATATTACACTGAAGTGGGCTTGATTGCCTTACAAGCCAAAGAGTTAGGATTGTCGGTTCCTCTTTTGGGCGGCGACGGCTGGGATAGCGAGAAGCTCACCCAGATTGGTAAAGCCGCTATCGTCGGAAGTTATTTCAGCACGCACTATTCCCCCGATGCACAAAATCCTTTGGTACAAAACTTCGTTAAGAATTTTAAGGCACGCTACAACGGCGAGACGCCCAACGCGCTGGCAGCCATGGGCTACGATGCGGGCGGAGTGGCGGTAGACGCCGTCCAACGAGCTGTGGACCTAACTCCCAAATCCATTCGGGATGCTATTGCGACTACTCAAAATTTCCAAGGCGTTACCGGAGTCATCTCGTTGAACGCGGAACGAAACGCGGTAAAGCCGGCAGTTGTACTCAAAGTGGCGGGCGACAATAAATTCGAATACGTAACCACGGTCAATCCTTAAGTTGCAGAGTTTTATTCAAAACATTATTAACGGCCTAGCTCAGGGGAGCGTGTACGCTTTGGTCGCATTGGGCTACACCATGGTCTATGGAGTCCTGCAGTTTATCAATTTCGCCCATAGCGACATCTTCATGCTGGGAGCTTTCGCCGGTGTTTATATCGCCGCTTGGTTTTCCGGCGTGCAGTCTTCGTTGCTACTGACTTTGATTGTTGTCGTCGGGTCGATGCTCTTTTGCACGGCGGTAGGGCTTACGGTCGAACGAATTGCTTATCGTCCGCTTCGCAGAGCCCCCCGATTAAATGTCCTGATTACGGCAATCGGAGTTTCTCTTTTCTTGGAAAATCTTTGCCAAGTTATTTTTGGAGCAGACCCCAGAGTATTTCCCGCTCTAATCCCCACCCGATCCCTTCTTAGCGAAAATAGCGGAATTTCTCTAAATAATATTCAAGTGCTCGTGGTGGTCGTCTCCATTGTACTCATGGTGACCTTGCAGTGGATCATTAAGCATACGAAACTTGGCATCGCGATGCGTGCGGTGAGCTTTGACATCGAAGTGGCAAATCTCATGGGAATTCCCACCGATAAAATTATCGCCTTCACGTTTGTGATTGGCTCCTCCTTAGCAGGCTGTGCTGCCATTCTCTATGGACTTTCCTATCCCAAGATCGAGCCCATGATGGGAGTCATCATCGGTATTAAAGCATTCGTCGCCGCGGTGTTTGGAGGCATCGGGAATATTATGGGCGCTGCCATTGGTGGCATTGTCTTGGGGCTCGCCGAAAGTTTTGTCGTCTACTACGGATTTGCCTCTTTTCGTGACGCCATTGCTTTTGGAATTCTAATTTTCATCCTTCTATTCCGCCCTGCTGGCCTGTTCGGCGTTCAGCGTCGGGAGAAAGTATGAACGCGCTAAAGCAGTTGAGCGGACTCATCGTTTTGATCGCTTTCTTTTACGGCGTTAATCTTATTCTTGAAGACAACCTAAATCCCTACGTCCTGCGCGTCATCATTAACTGCGGAATCGGAATTATTTTGGCCATGAGTCTAAACCTGGTAAACGGATGTGCTGGCCAGTTCTCTTTAGGACACGCTGGCTTTATGGGAGTGGGAGCCTACACAAGTGCCGTTCTCACCACCGTCCTGGATATTCCTTTTTTCCATACTCCGATCGGACTAGCGATTGCTATTTTTGCGGGAGGCGGAGCCGCCGCAGCAGCAGGGTATTTGGTAGGTCTTCCTTCCTTAAGATTACGGGGAGACTATTTGGCGATTGTCACTCTGGGGTTCGGTGAGATTATCCGTATCACCTTCCTTAATATTCCTGAAGTGGGAGGCGCGCGAGGGCTACCCGCCATACCTCGGGTCTCTAACTTTTTCTGGGTCTATTTGAGCGCCTCTTTGACCTTCATAGCCCTTCTTCGTTTGGTGAGATCAAGCTTTGGCCGAGCCATTATCTCGGTTCGAGAGAACGAGATTGCCGCCGAGTCGATGGGAATCAATGTCGCTCGTTACAAGATCGTGGCTTTCGTTATCAGCTCATTTTTCGCCGGATTGGCCGGAGCCCTCTTCGCTCACTATCAAGGGTTCATCGACCCCAATACTTTTAACTTCACCCGCTCGGTCGAAGTCGTCATTATGGTCGTCATAGGCGGCATGGGGAGTCTATCGGGTTCCATCATAGGTGCGATTATCGTATGCGTGCTGCCCGAGCTCTTACGCAGTTTCGATCAGTACCGTTTGGTCATCTTTCCGCTCGTTCTCATCATAGTAATGCTCGTGCGGCCTAACGGTTTATTGGGATTCAATGAGATTTGGCAGTTCTTTCCAAAGAAGAAGAAGGGAACTCCAACGGGTTCGACGGGTACTAAGGCCGTTAGCGAACCCGCTTAAGCGGTAATAAGGACTAGGGACGTGAAGAACAAGAAAACACCGCAAACCAACCAAGCAGAGAAGCTTACCATTAAAGGGCTTGGAATATCCTTTGGAGGACTAAAGGCGGTTACCGATTTTAATTTGGATCTCAATCCCAAGGAGCTGGTGGGGCTCATCGGCCCCAATGGGGCAGGCAAGACTACCCTCTTTAATTTGATCACCGGCGTTTATTCCCCCGATACGGGTAGCATCCGCCTCGGGGAAGCGACCTTAAATCATTTCCCTCCGTACAAGATTGCAAAGCGAGGCATCGCTAGAACTTTCCAAAACATTCGTCTGTTCGCGGATCTTACGGTCATGCAAAACGTTCTCATTTCGTACCATATGCGTCATCCCTACGGGTACTTGGATGTACTCTTGAGAAACCGAAAGTTCTACGCCATGGAAAAACAGATGCGCGAAGAGGCCTCCACTCTGCTCTCCTTGATGGGATTGAGTGGACGCGAAGACGAAAGGGCCAGTAGTCTTTCTTACGGAGATCAGCGACGGATGGAGATCGCGCGCGCCCTGGCCACCCATCCCCAAGTACTTCTACTCGACGAACCGGCAGCAGGACTGAACTCTCAGGAAAAGGTCGAACTGATGAAAACGGTCGCCGAGATAAGAAGACGTTTCGAGACGACGATCTTGTTAATTGAGCACGACATGAAGCTAGTAATGGGAATTTGCGAACGCATCGTTGTTCTCGACCATGGTGAAATTATTGCTCGAGGAACGCCTAAAGAGATTCAAACCAATCCCAAGGTCATTGAGGCCTATTTGGGGGTTGCATGATCTTAAGAATCAATCATCTTCATGTGGCTTACGGCCTCATCGAAGTGATCCACGATCTCTCCTTGGAAGTACAAGCAGGAGAGATCGTTACCCTCATCGGCGCCAATGGCGCCGGCAAAACTACTATCCTGCGAACGATCTCGGGACTCATTCGCCCTACGGCAGGTCAAATTGAATTTGAAGGCAAAAGTATTCTTAAGGTCAAGCCCCATCAGATAGTTAGGCTTGGAATCTCGCATGTCCCCGAACGAAGAGGAATCTTCGCTAACCTTACGGTCTACGAAAATCTGTTGATGGGAGCTTTCATTCGAAAGCTTCAAAAAAATGACCTCAAAGAGGTTTACGATCTGTTCCCCCGTTTGGAAGAGCGGCAAAAACAGATAGCAGGAACCCTTTCGGGCGGCGAACAACAAATGCTGGCGATTAGCCGTGCGCTTCTTTCACGGCCTAAGCTAATGATCCTAGATGAGCCTTCTTTGGGACTCGCTCCGCAAATTACAAAATCTATTTTTGAAACCATTCAACGGATCAATTCGTTCGGGACGACCGTCCTTCTTGTCGAACAGAACGCTCAAGCAGCCCTCAAGGTTTCTCATCGAGGTTACGTTTTAGAAGTGGGAAATATCGTCTACACCGATCTGTCGGCGTCTTTGTTGAAGAACGACTCCGTGAGAAAAGCCTATTTGGGCGAACTATAAGGCGATAGGCTTAACGATACTTTTCGATTCACCTCTGAATCATATTCTACCGCTTCTGTTCCACCTTTGAGACAACTCGAGCTTTCTGCTTCGGAATTTAGCCTCCAGCCCCGTGGTTGAATGTTGGTACGCATGTTGCTCTATCTCGGGGCAAGGGTTGAATCGTATTCGTAAAAATCAGGGGGGAATTCACCCCGATGGAGGTTTTATGTTCCGAAGAGTCCCGTCCGCCGTGAGTGGCCTATGTTTAATCGTGCTTTTAACTCATTGTGGAGGGTCAACGCCGACAATGGGTCTTCTATCCATACCCAGTTCTACTCCGGGGACGACTCCGCCGGTTAAAACGCTCCCTCCCCAGGCGCCAAGTCCTAAGAGAGCCACGAAGAAGGAAGAGGCAATTTGGATAGCCTTTGCTAACAGCGGGCAAGAGTCTCCCTATGAAATCCAATATAATTCCACCGGAAAGAATCTGGGTGCCGGCAAAGTGATTTCGGCCGGGAATAAAACCACACCCGCGATGCTTCGCTTTAACGGAGGTGTGAGCACCGCTCTTTCCGAAGGGAGTGCCATCACATCGGTTCAAAGGATAAAATTCACTAAAGACGCCGAAGATCCCGAGAAAGCCCCCGAAGCATATTATGGCTGTTCGTCCATTGTGTCCCTCACTCGCTTCAACAACGGAGTCTATGCCGCTCTTCGTAATTGCTATTGTGACGGATTTACCTATTGTACCGCGTTTAGCACAGACGGATCCCACTTCAGTCCGCCGTTGCACAAAGGTCCTCAACCCATTTCCTCGATGATCGCTTATCGAGCAGGGGTACTCACCGCGTTTTCAAATGTTCCGGGAACCCCACCTCGATTCCAAGTCCATTTCAGCACCAATGTTCGCGCCCTTCAGAGTGGGGACATTCGTTACGACGGAACTTCTCCGGTAATCGAAATGGCCGTGCAAAATGACGGAGTTCTGACAGCCTTTGGTCATGCCGATAGTTCCTCCGATATTTACCAAGTGCGCTTTAGTCCGAATGGCACTTCTCTTGGCGCTGGTGCACTCCGTTATGAAGGGGCAGCCCGGGTTATTCAGATGATGCCTTTTCTGGATGGAATGCTCACCGCCTTTTCCGTTCCGGGAGGGCTTCGAAATAGTTACCGTCTGATCTACAGCGAAAAGCTGGATCAACTAGACAACGGAGTCGTGGAGTACCAGGGACCAAAGAGAATTACGGCGTTGTCGAAGTAACTTCGTTACCTTCCTCGCCGGCATCCTTATGCTTGGATAAGGCTTTTACTCTCTCTCCAGCATCGTCTTAGGACTTGAGTCGTCTCCAATCTGATGGAAGATCTCAATCTTAGGCGCACCCTGAACGAGCTCAGGAACTCGTTTAAGAAGTTCCATCAAATGCGGCGTCTGCATGTGGAGATCTAAATCGGAGTGGTGTGCCCAGCGTTCGATCGTCACAAACTCGTTGGACCTATCAGATCCTTGATGAACACTGTAATGTAGACAACCTGACTCTTCATGGGTGAGACGCATTACTTTCAAGATAGCTTCCCGAAAGGCCTCTTCTTTTCCGGGTTTGGCTTGAATCGTCGCGATTACGGTAATCTTACTTTTCACTTTTCTTCTCCTCGCTCTGAGAAACTAACTTCATCAAAATAGAAAAACTCATATTGCTTCCATCGCTCAGGTGCTAGTCCCGCCTTTTCGCATGTCCGCATCGCATACTCTTTTTGATCCCAGCCCCACTCGGTAGCCACTTTAGCGAGTAGCACCCCGTGGTTTTTCTGGTGGTGGACATAGAGCCCCTGTTTTCCCAACTCTAGTAGGTTGATATCTGGTAAAGGCTGCATCGGGCCTAGCACTGAAATACTGATCACTAGTTTCGGCACTTCGTTAGGCGTAACCGCATCGAATCTAGGATCCTCAAGTGCCGCTTTCTGCGTAAACTGAAATACGTTCTTGTACAGGGATTGGTACCCCTCGAGACAACCGACGCAACCTCGGAGGCGACCATTTTTTTGAGTTAGTGTCACAAAACAGGCCAAATTTTCTAGAAGCTGCGGTTCCAAGGATTGAGGACTCTTTTTAAAACTCTCCAAGACAGGGTCGCAACTCTCGCTGGTCGCGCAGACTTTTAAAGTTTGTCGGGCCAACTTTAAGAGGGAACTCTCTTCACCGGAGGAAAGCCGAAACTGAGCAGCCTGCTCAGGAGGCGGAGGCGGCGCCACTGGAAGCTCCCATCGCGTGTACAAGAACGCGCTCAGCATCACGGAAGATCACGACCATTTTTCCGTTGGTCTTAACCTCTTCGACAATGCCAAGACCGAACTTGGGATGCTCGATAGCATCCCCCGCTATGTAAACTGACGACGTTTGATACGGTTTCGGAACCGAAGCTTTGCTTTCGTTTACTTTCTTTTGCCACAACTCAGCGACCCGCATGACGGAAACGGGAACTCGTGGCGTCTTTGCCGATCCCTGTCGGGATGAAGTCGCTCGGGGCTCGGCACTCCCTCCTTTACGGTGGTTATGCTGAGACTTACATGTCTTGCAGATTACTTTCGCGGCTCGTCCATCGATCATGGAAACCACAACATGGGCTAATTCCATCTTGCATTTGGTGCAGAACGAGAGAATGTCTCCGCCGACCTTCACCGGGCCATAAAGCGCTTTTTTGGTCATTTCGTTCATCAGGATAACTCTTCACTCTCTCAATTTCTGACGTTTCCGTTATAATGGGACCAATCTAGACCGGAGAGGCTGACAATGGCAAATGAGAACACCGCACCACCACCCCAGGCACCCGCTGGAATCCCACGCTGGACCATCTGGGTCCTATTAGGCCTCTTGCTTGTCTCGCCCGTACTTTTTGTCAGAGTATGGAACCCAAAGTCCAAAGGCGGCGGCAAGATTGCGCCCGATATCGTCTTCAAAGACCCCGCGGGAAAGACAGCAAAACTGTCTGATTTCCGGGGAAAGACGCTTCTGGTAAATTTTTGGGCTAGTTGGTGCGGCCCCTGCATGGAGGAGATGGGAGGACTTAAGCAGCTGGAAGCCAAGTTCGCCGGCCGCAATTTCATGATGGTCTTGATCAACGTGGAAGAGAAAGCGAGCCAGATAGGCCCTCTGCTCGCCAGTGGAACCTTACCCAGCCACGTTTTTGTAGAACCCACCGAAGAAACCATGCGTCCCTACGACGTCAACGCCATTCCGGTATCAGTCCTCATTGGCCCCGGTGGCGAGCTCCTTAAAGCATACGAAGGGCCCCGAAACTGGTTGGACCCTCAAATCGTTGCCCAAATCGATCATGCCATACAATGACTTTGACGATAGCAGCCCCGTTTGATGAGATGGGCGGATGTCTTCAACTTGTGGGTGGAAACACAAGCTCCGTCTCTTAAGCCTTTTCGCGGTGGTCTATGCCTTTTTCTACCTATTACCCAACTTTAGGCCGTTCTTCCCGCCCGTGCGTTTACCCTTGCTTGGGATAGATGAGTTGGTTCCCTTCCTTCCATGGACTTTTATTATCTATCTGTCGGACTATGCCCTAGCGATTACGGGTATCGTACTCACCAAGAATCTGGAAGACTTCAATGCATTGACCCGAATGGCATTTATGGCCCTGGTGATTTGCGGAATTTTTTTCTTTTTCGCCCCGACCATCTACCCTCGTCCCGAATACCCTACCGGGCAGCCATTTTTTATTCAGGCCTTGCTCCATTTGATAGCCACGGCGGATATGCCGACCAACTGTTTCCCCAGTATGCACGTGGCGCAGGCGGGGGTCTTTGCTTGGGCGTCCCGGCGTTTGGGACGCAGAATTAATATCACTTTCTGGCTCTGGACTCTGGCCATTGCGATCTCCACGATGACTACCAAACAGCACTACTTTGTCGACATCTTAGGAGGCTTAGCAGTCACCGCCACTGCTGCGGTTTTGGAATGGTCCCTATTTGAAAGTAAACGGCTGCAAAGCTGGATAGGGCGAGGATTCTAAAACCCCCATTTGACCAGCCCCTTTGTTTGTCTGGAGGGTTTATGATAACCAGTCCGGATGAACGTTTCTTTCTCTACGATTCGACTCATTAAGACGGAACTCAGCGTCGACAAACTCACTGATGATGTGACGAGCCGATTACTGCCGGACGCCGCACTTCCGGCGCAATCCTGGGTAAAAACCCGTGAACCCGGGGTGTTTTCGGGAGAAGCTATTATAGGGGCCTTTCAGCAGATATTTAACAATATTATTGAATTTCATATACTTAAGAGAGATGGAGATGCCCTCTCTCCGAATGAGCCGCTCCTCACTTTCTTCGCCGACGCTAAACTCACGCTCTCTTTGGAACGCACGCTGCTTAACTTCTTAGGGCACACGTGTGGAATTGCTTCTGTGACACGACAGTTCGTAGACGAAGTTGGTTCCCACAAGACGAAAATCCTGGCCACCCGAAAGACACTTCCTGGTTTAAGAGAGATCCAACTCCAAGCCGTTCGTGCCGGAGGAGGAACGGTGCACCGCCGAAATTTGAGCGATGGAATCTTAATCAAGGACAACCACTTGGCGTTCTCGAGCGAAATTGAGATCTTGGCCCAAGCCGCCAAACAACGGTCCCCGCTACATGGCATTGAGATTGAGGTCCAGAGTCTGGAGCAATTAGAGCAGGTACTGACTTCGCCTGATCTGCCCGACGTCATCATGCTGGATAACTTGCCTGTCGAAGCGATGAAAAAAGCGCTTCACCTGATCGATCGTAGATGTCGAGTCGAAGTTTCGGGCGGAGTCCGCTTAGAACAAGTGAAGGAACTTGCGGCTTTAGGGGTTGACTATATCAGCGTCGGACGGCTTACCCACACAGTGACTTCACTCGATCTAACGCTCGACACTGAACTTAAGAAAAAATGAGCCACCTTATCGAAACCGATGCCTTAGTCATAGGAAGCGGAATCGCCGGCCTTTCAGCGGCACTGGCTGCCGCCGAAAACGGAGTTGAGGTCACCGTCATCTCCTGCGCGCCGGAACTTGGAGAAAGCAATACCCACTGGGCTCAAGGAGGAGTTATTTACCAATCGGAGGAGCCGGAAGCCGACAAGCCGCTTCTTGTAGACGATATTCTGCACGCCGGGTGCGAAATCAATTACCTTCCGGCGGTTCGTCAACTGGTGGAGTTGGGACCGCAACTGGTGGATCAAATTTTAATTCAAAAAGCGCGCGTCTCGTTTGACCGCGATGGAGAAAAACTCCACCTCACTCGAGAAGGCGGCCATACCAATTCCCGCATTCTGCATTGGGGGGATCAATCGGGAAAAGCGATTGAGATAGGGCTACTCGAAGCCTGTAAGGCGCACCCCAAAATACAGTTGGTTCCGCGAACCACCGCGGTAAACCTCCTGATGACGTCCTACCATCCGAAAGATAAATCGCGCCTTCACGAAAAGGCCCGGTGTTTTGGTGCGTTTGTTTTCGATCAAAGCACCAAAGAGGTCTATCCCGTTTATGCTTCCCATACGATGTTAGCCACAGGGGGGATTGGTCAGCTCTACTTGCATAACACCAACAGTAAATTCTCTCGCGGCGACGGTATCGCTCTTGCCCATAGAGCTGGATGCCGGCTGGAAAATCTAGAGTACATTCAGTTTCATCCCACCACTTTTTTCCATCCGGCGAGTCGACGCTTCTTGGTTTCAGAGGCCCTGCGCGGAGAAGGGGCCATCCTAATCAACCAATCAGGGGAACGATTTCTTTCAAAGTATCTTCCCGAATTTGCCAATCCGGAGCTAGCTCCCCGCGACAGAGTTGCCAAAGGCATTCACCAAGAGATGCTCTCCACCGGAGCCTCTTGCGTCTATTTGGATATTAGCCACAGAGACCCCCAATGGATTGCGGAGAGGTTTCCTTTTGTTCACCAAAGTTGTCCCAGATATGGGGTCGACATCACCAAGTCTCCTATCCCAGTCGTGCCGGGCGCCCACTATGCCTGCGGCGGAGTCTGGACGGATCTAGAAGGAAAACCTCCATTCCCCGACTATGGGCCGCGGGGGAGACTGCTTGCACCGGCCTTCATGGTGCTAACCGGTTAGCTAGCACCTCGCTCTTGGAAGGGTTGGTTTGGGGAAGCCGTAGCGGAATTTCGATTGCGGAGATGATAATCGAACAGTCCAAGTTCGTGCGCCCCCGAAATAGAAAGTTGGAAATCGGAAACAGCACGTGGTCATCCGTCGTTTCTGAGCCAGGACTGGCTAACCCTCAAACACACGATGTGGAATTATGTGGGGCTTATCAAAACCGACGCCCGCTTGAAACGAGCCGAGGGAATTTTAACCGAGCTTGACCGCGGTATCGACGTCTTCTACCGTAAGGCAGCTCTTAGTGATGCTTTGATCGGCCTTCGTCACGCCTCTTTAGTGGCTCTTCTTATTTTAGATGCGTGTAAGAAGAACACTAAGTCTCTGGGTTGTTATCAGCGCGAAGAATTAGAAATATGATGCGGCTCTACCTACTTGCCTTATTGCTTTCAGCCTTTTTTTTAATTCCTTCGATTGCTAAAAGCGAAGAGCCGGTCAGGCCTTACTCCAGAAGCTTTATCGACCGCCCTTATACGCTTCCCAAGGGAATGCATGCCGCAGAAGCGTGGGCCCTCCAACAAATTGGAATTAACCCCACGGGAAGCGGATTTACTTTCGGAATTCCCATCCCTGCTTACGACTTGCCATTAGACAGTGACTTGACCTTGGTTGTGTTTCCAGTGTCGGCAGGCATTCGATACCAGGTGCTTCGAAACGAGGAGCAAGAGGTAGGCCTTTCCTTCTTCGCCGGTTACAGTTACCAGTCTCAAAGCGGGCTTAAATTTCGCCCGTCGTTTTCCGTGTTTCGCCGCCAGTACTTCTTTCACAATCTGTCGCTGGACGCCGACATCGTTTTAAATCCCATCTTTCCATTTCAAGGGGGAGGAGCCCTCTGGGCGTCCGCTGTTACTTTAGGCCCGTTATGGCAAGTGCATCCCCATTTGGCGCTTCGTCCTCTTTTCTCATTGTCGCTCTCACAAACTTTTTTTCTTCCGCCGGGAGCTATCGTCGAGCTCTTCGAAAATTCAAGGCGTCCTGTGGGGGATGCACGGTTCACCGTGCCGCTAGGATTGTGGGTGGGGGCCAGCTTGAATGAGCACTGGGATCTGAGTGGGACGTATTCTTATGAGGGAATAGGGCTGGGGCAGGGGTACCAGAATCACATCTTTTTTCTAAAGGCGAATTACGTTTGGTAACCTCACTTACTCACTTAAGGATTCATCTCAAGATTAAAATTAAGGATAAGCGGCGTAGCCGCCTTAATGACAGTTTTTTTGATGGCCGCCAAAGTCCGCGCTAATTACGATCTACAGGTTGCCGCGTCGCCCTTCGGGCTCCTCAATGACATTTTTCTGATCTACTCCAGCTCCCCAAAAGAATAAGGCAAAATCTCATACGACTCTGCTTTCAACTGGCAAACTCTAAAAGGTCTGCCGACTTGCAAAGAACCGTAAGTGTCTTGAAGATCCAACGCCGCAGCGGCGTTGTAAGTGATTCCCGCAATGGCCTCGGCGACCGTCATCTTCATTTGGCTGCAAGCTATTGTCGTCATGAGCGGTAGATTTCGCGTGGGGCTTGTCCCTGGATTAAAGTCGGTGGACAGCGCTACCCTAGCTCCCGCGTCGATCAATTTTCTGGCGGGAGCGTAGGGGGTTCCCGTAAATAGAGAAGCCCCTGGAAGAAGAACGGCGACCGTGTCCGATTTAGCCACCAATTCGACACTCTCGTCCGAACTATTATCCAGATGATCGATACTCGTTGCCCCGAGTTCCAGGGAAAGCGAAACGCCTCCGATATCCTTAAACTGATCGCAATGTAATTTCAGCTTTAAACCCGCCTCTTTGGCGGCGGTACAGAGTTTTCTAGCCTGATCTACCGAGAAAAAACCGTCTTCTACGAAAACGTCGAAAAACTCCGCTGCCTTATTTGCCGCTACTTCAGGGATCCACTCACTCACGATCTCATCCACATAAGCATCGCCCCGCCCTTTGAATTCGGGAGGGATGGCATGGGCCGGCATAAAAGTAGAGACCAGCCGAACCGAAGTGTCTTCTCTGAGTTGCTGAATGCATTCGAGAATCTTAAGTTCACTCTCTAAAGTTAAGCCGTATCCGGATTTTATCTCAACGACGCCTACGCCATATTTCTGAAAACGCTCCAGCTCAGCCAATGCGGCTTCTTTCAGGTTAGACAGCTCGGCGCTCCGAGTATGTTGAATCGTCGATAGAATCCCACCACCAGCGGCCGCAATATCTTGGTACGTGCGCCCCCGGCACCGATCCGCATAGTCACCATAGCGAGTGCCCCCGTAGATCAAATGCGTATGGCATTCCACCAACTCGGGCAGCCAAATTTCTCCTTCGCTGGAGTATCGATTTACGACATCGTTATACAAAGCAGGAAGTTCATGAGATGGGCCTATCCAAACAAATTTGTCATTAGCACCATCGACGACAGCAGCCGCATTATTGATAACGCCGAGATCCTCTTCTTTGGTATGACGCCCCTTTTTGTCGGCGACCCCTTTCAGGGTCAAGCACTGAGTGATATTTTCGTAAACGATAAGATTTGAATGATCCATAAATTAGATGAGCCCTTCCTGGAGAAGCCCTTCGTACAAAGAGCCCGAACGAATCATCAGAGCGACCGCTTCGATATCGGGAGTCAATACTCTATCTTTTTCCAGAGCGGGGACCTTTTCGCGAATCGCACGATACAAATAGGATGGGCCTTTTCCAGGTTTTAGTGGTTTTCGAAATTCCAGCGCCTGACAGGCTGCTAACGCCTCAATGGCCAACACATATTCGGTGTTTTCTAAAATCATTTTTGCTTTGCGAGCACAGTTGGGACCCATACTCACGTGGTCTTCTTTGTCGTTGTTGGTCGAAATCGAATCGGTGGAGCCCGGATGACAGAGGATACGGTTTTCCGCGACCAGCGACGCCGCCGTGTACTGAGGGATCATAAAACCAGAGTTCAATCCTTCATTGCGGATGAGAAAAGTGGGAAGCTCGCTAAAGACAGGATTCAAAAGTTTAACGATACGCCGCTCCGATATGCTCGCCAATTCAGCAACCGCCATCCCCAAAATATCCAAAGCAAAAGCGATAGGCTGACCGTGAAAATTTCCTCCAGAGATAATTTCGCCCGTTTCCCCGTTAACCAGGGGATTGTCGGTGGCGGAATTCATTTCGATGGAAAGCACGTTGCGCACGTGAAAAAGTAAATCGCGGACGGAGCCATGAACTTGGGGAACGCAACGAAGCGAGTATGGATCTTGAACTCGGTCACACGTCAGGTGACTTTGATAGATCTCGCTGTCTTCCATATAACTTCTAAGACGTCTGGCCGTAGCCATTTGTCCAGGGAAAGGACGAGTCTTTTGAACCCAATCACTATAAGCGCGATGGCTTCCTAAAATTCCCTCAAGTGTTGCTGTTGAGATGAGATCGGCCAATTCCACCAAAGCTTCCGAACGCAGAAGTGTCGTCGATCCCTGGGATGTCATTTGTTGAGTGCCATTAATCAGAGAAAGCCCCTCTTTGGGCGCTAAACGCAGAGGCTTTAGCCCCGCTTTCTCGAGCGCTTGTCCGCCCGTCATCCGATTGCCCTGAAAAAAAGCCTCTCCCTCTCCGATGAGCACCACCGCTAAATGGGCCAAGGGAGCTAAATCACCGCTGGCTCCGACCGAGCCTTTCATGGGAATGACAGGAGTCACGCCTCGATTAAGCATCTCCACCAATAGATCGACCACTTCTGGCCTTACCCCCGAATATCCCTTGGCCAAGACATTGGCGCGCAGAAGTACAATCCCCCGTGCTTCGTTTTCGGGATGGGGATCGCCGACGCAAGCACAGTGACTGCGCACGATATTGTCTTGAAGTTCGTTGAGGTCTTTGTCGGAAATACTGACCTTGCTCAAAATTCCAAAACCGGTATTGATGCTGTAGATGCGATCGCCTTTTTGAATCGCTTTTTCAACAACCAGCCGCGATTTGACAACGCGCGCGCGCGATTTCTCATCGAAAGAAACTTTTTCGCCCTTATGGGTAATTTCGTGGAACGTCTCTAAGGTAAGCGAATTGCCGTCGAGAGAGATCACGCCTTAGCTCCCGCTTTTTCTCTTAACAGCTTCACCTGGGAGGTATAGTCCGACGCTCCAAAAAGGCCTGTCCCTACGACCATGATTTCAGCACCACTAGCGGCGGCCTCTGCGATGTTTAAGTCTTTAATCCCTCCATCGATCTGGATACGAACGGGACGCTTTCCAATCCGAACCTTCACTTCACGCACTTTTTCGAATGAGGTCGAAATAAACTTCTGGCCGCCGAAGCCGGGATTGACGCTCATCACAAGAATATAGTCTGAAAAATCCAAAACCGAGTCCAGGGTCGCTATCGAAGTGCCGGGGTTGAGGGCCACACCGGCTTTCATCCCTAGTTCGCGAATGCGAGTCAATGTGCGTTGGATGTGGGGACACGCCTCCACATGAACCGACAACCAATTACATCCCGCCTTTTGAAACTCTTCCAAATACCTATCCGCATCCTCAATCATCAGATGAGCATCAAAGGGTAACTTCGTGATTTTTCGAACACTTTGAATCACGGGAAATCCAAAAGTAATATTCGGAACGAAGTGGCCGTCCATGACGTCGAAGTGAAGCACGTCAACTCCCGCTTTTTCCACCGCACGAATTTCCTCTCCCAGCTTCGAAAGATCGCAAGCCAAAAGGGAAGGCGCAATTTCTATTTTGGGGAGACTCATTTCACGAAACCCATGCTGGAGTAGGGAAAAGACCCTCTGTAGGCCATCAGAAACTGATTAATTTCGAGTCTTTTTCTATTCTCGAGCTGGATCTCTGTCAAGGAGAGGACCTTTCCGTCACCGCACTGGACCGATAGATAAGTCTTTGCGTCGGTAAATACCGAGCCGGGTGCCGCATTGGGAAGTGGAGATCGTTGCTCCACTTTGGCCTTAAACACCCGCAGCCTGTCCTTTCCCAATTGAGTTTCCGCCACCGGCCAGGGCTGCAAAGCCCGTATCTGATTGCCAAGCGACTCGGCACTTTTTGACCAATCTAAAGGGCTATCGGATTTTTCGATCTTAGGGGCAAAGCTCGCCAAGGCCTCCTCTTGCGCCGTAAAAGTTTCCTTGCCCGATTCGATTAATCTTACGGATTCGCACAAAGCTTCCGCTCCCAGGCGGGCCAATTTTATGAGCAGATCATGAGAGGTATCCTCAGGAAGAATAGGAATCGTTTTCTGGATCAAGATGTCGCCCGCATCGAGTTTCTTTGCCATCTTTTGAATCGTTACCCCCGTCTGCCTTTCACCGTTCCAAATGGCCCGCTGAACTGGGGCTGCGCCTCTATAAGAGGGCAGGAGGGAGGCATGAACATTTAGGCAGTATTTTTTGGGAAGGGCTAAAACCTCAGCACGAAAAATCTGCCCGAAAGCGGCCACAAGAATGAGGTCGGGATCGAAGGGCTTCAGGGCTCCCACCGTCGCCGGTGCGTTGATATCGTCGGTACTAAAAAGGTTTAGGTCTTGCGTTCGAGCAAAGCGTTCCACTTCGGTAGGGATTACCTTATGGCCGCGCCCCTGAGCTTTAGCGGTTTGGGTTACCACCGCCACCGGAGGATATAGCTCGGTACAAAGGGTCTCTAGGATAGTGGCGGCTAATCCCGGACTTCCCATAAATACGTAGCGAAGTGACATACCTACAACGTAACCACTTTAGAGAGCTTTCGCTTCACAAATCTGCGCTTGAGCGGCGAAAGCCTATCCACGAAGAGGGTCCCATCTAAGTGATCGTTTTCATGCTGGATGGCTACCGCAAGCAAGCCCTGGGCTTCCATCGTTTGCGGCTTTCCCGTACGATCTTGGAAGTTCACCGTAATACTCTGTTTACGCTGCACCTCTTCGGCAATGCCGGGAACACTTAAACAGCCTTCCTCAAAAATGATCTTGCCCTCGCCGTTGGAAAGAACGGGATTGATAAATTCGTAGATACGCTGGTGGTTTTCGTCCTGAGAACCGATATCAATGATAAAGATACGAGCCAAACGGTCCACTTGAGGCGCTGCCAGTCCTATTCCATCGGCTGAATACATCGTCTCCGCCATGGAATCCAATAGCTCATGGAGCCGTGCATCGAACTCTTCCACCGATTCGGAAATCTCCTGTAGCCGGGGGTCGGGATATTTAAGAATCTCTAAAATCGCCATAGCCTTCTCTATACCGTCTCTAGCGGACTATTATAGGCAGAACTACATTTTTCTTACAATAAAGACGCCTGACAGGGCGAGAAAGATCACATTGGGCGCCCAACCGGCGATTACCGGTGGGATATGCCCCCCTTTTCCTACGGATAGCGACATCTGGAACATGAGGAGATAGGCGAATACCACAAGGAAGCAAAAGCCGATGCTTCGCGCAAACGAATGCGTCTTAAGAGGGCGAATGGCAAAAGGGATCCCCAGAAGCACAAAAATAAGAGGGGTAAAGACCAGAGCCAACCGCTGATGATAGCTTACCTGCTGGGAAGTGGTATCGAGTCCGTAAGAATGGTTTCGGGCGATATTAAGCCGTAGATCTTTTAACCGCATCGTCTCATCTTCGATCTTGAGGGTTTTAAAATCTCCGGGCTTCTCGGGAATAAGGCCACGTTTGATCTTAAAGGCCGTCTCCGTCGGAAAGCGAGTACGGACCGGATAGACTACTGAGTAGCCGTCGTGCAATTCCCAGTCATTGCCTACATAGACGGCCCGCTTGGCATGCATAGTCTCCACTAGCTCGAATGACGGATTAAGCAGGTAGACCTTCACATCTTCCAGAGTGTTAGTTTCGGGGATAAAGCGGCCCACGTTATAGATAATCTTGCCACTGCGGTACCAAAATCCGGAAGAGTTCTGATTCAAAAGAAAGTCCTGGGACGGATCGAGCCCGCGGTTCAACATGATCTCTCTTTTGGCGAATGCGGGGACCAAAGAATCGAAAACTAAGAAGGACACGGTGCTAATCGTGGCTGCTATCGCAATAAAGGTGGAAATCAGTCGTAGAGTTCCAATCCCGCTAGAGTACAAGGCCAAGATCTCATTTTGGCGGGACATCCCTGAGAGGACCAGCAGAGTCGCCATTAAACACGCAACCGGTACAAATTTCTGGATCGCCGCCGGCAATTTATAGCCATAAAGCGCGAAGATACTCGCCACCGGCATGTTGATTTCCCAAAACTTGGTAAGAAAATCGATCCCAAGAAAGACAGCCGCAAGGCCCAATAGGACCAGGCCGAAATAGGCGAAAAACTCCTTAACAAGAAAGCGATCTAGAGTGTCCATGAGATGGTTGATTTTCTATTTTTTTTTATTTTCCCAGCTCCCGGCGGAATTGATTCAAAACCTCGTTTAGCACTTCGGGACGAGAGCCTCCCGCCTGTGCAAAATCCGCTTTTCCTCCGCCCGTTCCTCCTAAGCCCGTCGCCAGAGGCTGGATTAGCTTGGAGGCATCGAATTTTCCGACAAGATCTTTTGAGATTCCGACACACAGAGAAACTCTTCCATCGACCTTGGCCGCGAGGACCACAATCACTTTCTCTTTTAGCTTATCGCGAACTTGATCAACCAAAGCTCGCAACACTTTGGGATTGTCAGCTTCCACCACTTCAACGACAGCTTTGATGCCTTTGTTGGGAACCTCAAACGCTTTGTCGAATAGTGCTCCGCCGCCACCATCCCCGCGGCTGCCGGCCTGTGCCACTTTGATCTTAAGCGATTCATTTTCGCGCTGAAGCGTTTTTAGCTGTGTCATCATCTGATCGACTTTGCTCGAAGCAGCCTCTCCCCGAGAATTTAACTTCTCTTCAATGAGAGACAAGACTTCATGGCGCTTCCTCAAGTAAGTGATAGCGGTCACTGAGGTGATGGCCTCGATACGCCTGACTCCGCTGGCCACCGACGACTCGGCAAGAATCTTAAACATGCCGACCTCAGAGGTCCGACTCAGATGCGTTCCCCCGCACAATTCGACACTAAAAGCTTTGGAGTCGCCTCCCACCCGAACGACTCGAACTCTATCTCCGTACTTTTCGTCAAAAAAAGCCAAAGCTCCACTTTTAATGGCATCGTCGAAAGCCATCTCTTTCGTCGTCACTGCTTCGTCCGCCGCCACTTCAGTGTTGATAATCTCTTCCACTTTAGCCACCTCTTCGGCGGTCATTCCTCTAGGATAGGTAAAATCGAATCGGAGCCTATCGGGTTCCACGAGTGAGCCCGCCTGTTTCACGCGCTCTCCCAGCACCGTTCTAAGGGCTGCGTGAAGCATATGCGTTCCGGTGTGGTTGATCGCCGTATAATGGCGCTGTTTGGGATCCACCAAAAGAATCACACTGCTTGCCACTTTCCACCTTTCCTTGGGTGACTTGAACCCGGTGGAGAATGACTTTGCCCATTTTGAAAGTAGAGGTCACTTGGGCCGTTCCCGAAGGCGATTTCACTTCTCCTTTGTCGCCGACTTGTCCGCCGCTCTCCGCATAAAAGGGAGTCTCTTTGAAAATAAGAAATCCTGTGGTTCCGGTCTCTAACCCCGTAACGGTATAGCCCTCCGCCGTCAACGCCATGAGACATTCGGCTTTGGCGTGCATACGTTTGTCATAACCAAGAAAAGGGGTCTCCCATTTTTTCGAGTCGATGGCCTTGCCGAGGTTCTCCATCAAAACCGCGTCGTCCCCCCGATTCCAAGCACTCTGACTGCGCTGCTTGTCCATGAGGAGTTCAAACTCTTTTTCGTCGACATCAAGGCCATTCTCTTTGGCAATGACCTGGACCAAATCGAACGGAAATCCGAATGAGTCGTACAGCTTGAAAGTAACTTCCCCGGGAAGGACGTTTCCTTTTTTGGCCTTAACCTTCTCCATCGCCTCTTCGAGAATTCCCATCCCGCGATGAAGGGTTTCGTGAAAACGTTCTTCCTCCTCCTTCAGCATCACTTCGATTGCTTTGCGATGCTTCAAGAGTTCCGGGTAAACACCCGCAAAGAGTTCGCAAACATCTCCCACCAATAGATGAAGGAACGGTTTATCCTGACCTAATTTTTTCCCGTGACGAATCGCCCGACGCAAGATGCGTCTCAAGACGTATCCTCTTCCTTCGTTGCTGGGAGTTACTCCATCCGAAAGCAAGAAAGTACCGGAGCGGATGTGATCCGCAATAACACGCATCGAAACATCAGCGTCTTCCTTCGCGTGATATTTATGGCCCGTCACTCGAGTGATCGCCGCAAAGAGCGGCTCAAAGAGATCGGTATCGTAATTGCTAAAAACTCCTTGGAGCACGGCTGAAATACGTTCCAGTCCAGCACCAGTATCGACGCTAGGCTTAGGAAGTGGGGTCATCTTTCCACTGATGTCCCGATTGAACTGCATGAAAACCAAATTCCAAATTTCTAGAAATCGCGTGCAATCGCAGCCGGGAGCGCACTCGGGTTTTTGGCAACCGTGCTTCTCTCCAAAATCGTAATAAATCTCAGAACACGGACCACAAGGTCCAGTGTCTCCCATTGCCCAAAAATTGTCTTTCTCTCCTAGTCGACCGATCCAGTCGGGTCTAATGCCTTGGGCTTTCCAAAGCTCAAAAGCTTCATCGTCTTTCTCGAAAACGGTGACACGAAGACGATCGGTGGGAATATGGTAGTACTTGGTAATCAATTCCCACGCGAAACTGATCGCATCCTTTTTGAAGTAGTCTCCGAAGGAGAAGTTGCCCAGCATCTCAAAGAAGGTATGGTGGCGTGCGGTGAAGCCCACATTTTCCAGATCGTTATGTTTGCCACCGGCACGGACGCACTTCTGGCAGGTGGTCGCTCGTCAGTACCCCGAATCGGTTAGCCCCAGAAAGTTGTCTTTGAACTGTACCATCCCGGCATTGGTAAAGAGTAGCGTGGGATCGGCCGCCGGAATAAGGCTCGAACTCTTGACCCGCTGGTGGTGGTAGTTTTCGAAAAATTTAAGGAATGTCTCTCTAATTTCTACTGATTTCATTTGAACCGCCGCATTAACACTTTAGAGGCTAACTTAGGGGGGATCAAGGCCTTTTGACAACTCACCCTAGCGCTAGCTCTGGCCTTTTAAGCCCTTTTCGCCTTTACGATCCCCCCTTCAGGCGATAAATCATCCCCTATGGCGATTTTAGACCCGAGCTCCTCCGATATCCGTTACAACTGGAACCTTGACGAGGTTCTGGGAATTTTTGCCTTACCCTTGGAACAGGTGTGCCACAGGGCAACCCAGCTTCATCAGAAGTACGCCGCCCAAGACGTCCAGCAATGCATGCTTCTCAGCGTTAAAACGGGAGCTTGTCCGGAAGACTGCGGTTACTGTTCCCAAAGTGCTCATTTCAAAACCAACCTAAGTACTGAGCCTTTGTTATCTGTAGATCGGGTTCTCGACACGGCAAGGCAGGCCAAAGAGAACGGGGCCACTCGGTTTTGTATGGGAGCTGCGTGGCGAGACATTCCTTCGGACGGTCGATTCCAGAAAATTCTGTCCATGGTCGAAGGAGTCTCCCATCTTGGGATGGAAGTGTGTTGCACGCTTGGAATGGCGAGTGAAGAGCAGCTCACGCAACTTAAAACCGCTGGCCTTACTGCCTACAACCATAACCTGGATACGAGCCGAGAGTTTTATCCGAAAATTATTACTACCCGAACCTACGACGATAGACTTAACACCCTTCGCAATGCGAGGCGTGCGGGAGTTCAGTTGTGTTGTGGGGGAATTTTAGGGATGGGAGAGTCCATTAAAGATCGCGCGGCGATGCTTGTCGAATTGGCGTCGCTCAATCCTCACCCAGAAAGTGTCCCCGTAAATCTTTTGGTTCCTATCGAGGGAACCCCTCTGCAAATTTCGGAATCGGTTCCTTTCGAAGACTTTTTGCGAATGGTGGCTATTGCCCGAATCTTAATGCCTAAATCGCGCGTACGCCTAAGTGCTGGGAGAAATACCTTAAGTGTGGAAGAACAGAAACGCTGTTTTGCCGTAGGGGCCAATTCGATCTTTGTCGGTGAGAAGCTACTTACGGCCGAAAATGTGGCGTGGTCTGAAGACGCGCAGATGATGGCAAGTCTCGACTCAATATCTCACCAGGCTCCTATTTGAGCGGATAGTGGCTGTATCACCTTTTCATCGAACTGCTTAGCCTTTTCGTCTGCGCCGTCAGTACGGTAAGCATCATAGATCAATTCGGCCAACCTCAATCGTGACCGATCAAACGACATCTCAATATGAGGAGCAAAGGCTTGAAACTTTGGCTCTAACACTTTGGCGTCAGGATACTTGATCCCAGCAATCGTTTGAGCAGCGGCATCAAGATCCCCGTCCACCCATTGGCCCATTCCGTCGGCAAACGCTTTTGCCTGGGATGCATATTCCTTGGGCCAGGATCGACTCGAATATTTATAGATCTCTCTGAGTACGGCTTTTTCTTTATCGTTTTGCGGCTTGAATCGGTTCGCAAGCTCAATCCCCACGGGTATTTCGAAAGTGGCACCAAAAGCCTTCACTAAAGCTAACTGAATCCTTCTGATTTCGGGGAGGACGGCTTCCTGTCCCTTATACTCTTTGATGAATCTTAAGAGTGGCTTCAAGCCATGATGAGATTTTCGAATCAACGGAAGAAACTCGGCCATCTTATCTAGATAATGATAATCGGAAACCCCGGTGTAACTCGTCTTGCAAATATCACACGCAAGCTTCACTATCTTTTCTCTCTTGGCAACGTCAGCGGCATCTTTGGTTTCGTCGGGAAAACAGCAGTAAGAACAAGCATAAGGGTAATCGACGGAATTCTCATGCTCAAATCCCAAGGGATGAAAGATTTCGTGAAACAAGTTCTGTTGTACTTTGCGTACTGACGACGACTGAAGAAATTCTGGGTTAAGACCTACCCACGGGTCAGCGGGGCTAGTAGCGGAAACCCCATCCCGTTTCCCCCACACTTCGTTGTCCGGCAACGAGCAAACTAAACGAGGACGAGGGTCATTATCGAGTAAAGTTCCGATCTTAGCGACGTGAATTTTCGCCTCAGTAGCGTCTTTATCGCTCTCTCCCAACTTCCATAAGCACGCCACCCCTTGCGAAAGAGTTTTGTGAAACACTTCCCCAAGTTTGGGATACGCATCCAAACAGGTCTTTTCGATCTTAAAACCATAACTAGTAGATACGAACTTGTCGTCCAATTCGGACAGCTTTTCAAACGGACTTACCACTCCTCTAAGTCCGTTAACCTCTTTAAGTGCGTTGTGAAGGCTTTGATCTGGAGCTTCGTCTTCATCGGCTTGCAGTACCGAAAACCGCTCGAAAGCAACTACATGCCACTTGGGATGTTTTTTCCCTTTGATAGCTTTAGTGATACGCACCACGTACTTGCCTTCTATAAAGCTAGTTTGTTCGGTCTTAAACGTCCCGTCATAATCATTATCGAACCTCCGGGTTATCTTACCCGGAATGCTGTAATCGAAAATTTCGTCCTGACGGTTATCCCCATTGCGATCCAAGATCCGTTTGACCAATCTCTTAGCGTCAAAATAGTCTTCGATATGAGGATTTTTGTCGCCCTTGGTATCGGTCGATCGGCACCAGATTCCGCCTTCTCTTTCGGTGTTCCATCGAAAGAGGTGGCCATTATAATAAACTTTGGCGTCATTGCTTAACAGCAACGAGAGGAGGTCTTTGTTGGGTTGCTTTGCGCCCGAGGGAGCCGATGAGGCATAGGAGATAGACGAAGGCGTCACTAATAAAGGGATCAGTAAAATAAAAGGAATCACCAAAAATCGAAAGGCCGAGGCCAAGCGCATGCGACTCCCCCAAACAGTGTTCCCTCCGATCCCGGACAGTAAAGCTCTAGCTATTCACTCTTGCCTTGAGCTTTCCGGCGCTCGACTTCGGTGCGAACTGAATCGTAAATACTTTTATACATCTTATCGTCTAGAATTTCATGTCCCTGCTGGCCACCCATGCTGTAGCTCTCTACCGTCTGAATAATGACGCGAGTCTCAATAGTCGTAGCGTTTACTTTTTCCAAGTTGACGGAGACTTCAAAGGCCTGACCTGTCCGGTAATTCTGGTTTCCTCCAAAAGCAGCGAAAAAGGCTCCCGAACTATCGGTCTTCTGAATTTGCGCTACGATGAGTCCGCCATTCATGTCCTGATTTTTAATTACGTAGCCCGAATCTTGAAGGACTGTCTTAAACGCTCGAAAGACGTTTTCATACGACGTGTGCTCGAACGTTCGCATCTGAAGTGCCCGCCGTTGAGCGGGCGAAAGCTCGGGGACGGTCGCACAAGCGCCCATGGCCAAAATCAGCAGGTAGGAAAATAAACGCAAACCCTTCTTCATAAAGCTCTCCTTACTACTAGAACTGAGACGACACTACGCTGTAATCATCTACAACATCGTTCTTATCAAAGGTGAGAATAAGATCAAAACTAGAAGTAGACGAAGACGAGAAAGCCTTATTCCCGCCAAAAAGAATAACACCACCTCCAAAACCCCCAGTCTCGGAATCATAAGATTGCCGGGTGTATGTCCACACTTCGTTCCCTTTGGAGTTCTTGGTCACGATATTGGGAGAGCCAAGCAGCTGAACGACATCGGATTGATTAGTCTTTCCCTTAACAATGTTCTTTTTTACGGACCCAAAGGTAAGGTTAGATTTCTGCTTAGGTTGGCTCGCCGAGCACCCTACCAAAAGAATGCCAGCCAAACCTAATATACTGACCGCAGTGAGAATCCGCTTAACCACGTTCATAATAAAACCTCCATTATATACATTTCACTTTTCCGGCCTTCGAAGGCGACATTTTAGCCATCTTCCGAGCGAAACTCAAAGAAGTATCGATCTAAACGTTTCAGATTTGTTTACGAAAGTTGGGAAGCCACAATCTCCATGACATCCATCACTTGGACCTTTTCGTTCTCCCCTTTTTCGTTGATCGCACTTCCCAGCATGATCTTGCAGTAGGGGCATGAGGTCGCAATCACGTCAGGCTTTTTCTCCAAAGCCTGATCGGCGCGAAGCATATTAACCCGTTGATCTTTAGCCTCTTCCAACCACATCCTCCCGCCTCCGGCCCCACAACAGGTCCCTTTTTCTCGGGAAGGGGTGATCTCTTCGAATCGGGCTCCCGGAACCCTTTGGAGAATTTCGCGGGGTTCATCGTAGACGCCGTTAAAGCGTCCGTAGTTGCAGGAGTCGTGGTAGACCACCTTCTTATCAAAGCTGCCCTGAAGAGGAATTTTTCCAGCCGCCGCTAACTGATTGACTAGGTCTCCAGCGCGAGTGACTTCCCACTTCCCTCCGAAGTCGGGATATTCCTTAGCCAGCGTATTGAAGCAGTGGGGGCAGTTCACCAGAATCTTCTTAATTTGGTATTGGTTTAACAGCGCCACAAGACTCTCCGCCAACGTTTGGAACAGATACTCGTTCCCAAGGCGGCGTGCGGTCTCTCCGTTACACAGTTCCTCTTTACCTAAGATCGCAAAGGAGACGCCTGCCTTCTTCAAGATTTTGGCGAAACTTTGCGTCGATCGCCGGTTATTGGAATCAAAAGATCCCCCACACCCGACATAATAGAGATACTCGGCATTGGGATTGTCCTGAATGCGAGGAATCTCCATCCCCTCCGCCCAAGCGTCTCGCTCTTCGCGACTAATTCCCCAAGGGTTAGATTGCGTCTCCAAACCTTTGAAGGTCCGATTTAGTTCGGCGGGAAATCGTGAAGCTTCTTGAACGAGATGTTGGCGCATGTCCACCATCTTATCGACGTATTCGATATTAACGGGGCAGGCCTCCTCGCAGGCACGGCACTGCACACAAGACCAGACGGTTTCGTCACTTACCGGCCGTCCTTCCCCGACCACGGCTTCAAATTCCGGCGTCGCATTGACCGCTATCTTTTGAAGCCACGTCGTTTGCGAGGAATAGAGCGAGTCACGAATATCCAAGAGAAATTGACGCGGGGCTAAGGGTTTCTTGGTGGCCGTTGCGGGACAGACGGCGGCACAGCGACCGCATTCGGTACAGCTGTACATGTCCATCATCTGTTTCCAAGTGAACTGATTTACCGTAGAACGACCGAAGAGCGGATTCTCGACGGTAAAATCTCGCTTCGGAAGGCGACCCCTCGGCCCTATTTTACCGAAAAAGACATTCGGAATGGCCGTAATGATGTGAAAATGTTTCGAACGGGGGAGCAAGTTCAAAAAGGCCAAGATAATAAGATTATGCATCCACCATGCGATCGTCGACGCTATAAGGGCGGCATCGGAGTTCCCTTCAAACAGACGCGCAACCGCCGAACTGATTGGCTCCCAAGAGGCTACGCCAACGACTTCGGGATCGGTCGCAAATAGCACCATTCGGGAACCGTCGTAAACAAAGCCGCTTAGCATGATACCGAAAATAAAAAGAAGGATGAGGTAGGCCTCAGTGTGCGAATGTTGATTCAGCCTGGCTTCAGCAGGGAGAAATCCAAAGAGTCTTTTGGGTTTGGTCACCCACCAGCGCGTGAGCAGCACCATCACCCCTACCATCACTACGGCTTGGAAAATGTCTTTGAGTAGTCCGTAAGGTTTTCCGAAAAGATCTGCCCCCAGTCCTGGAACCACAAAGGAGGGAAACCATCCCCGCGTGAACATGGTGATGACTTGCAGGGAAAGGACGCAAAATCCCCAAAATACGGCGATATGTAAAATGCCGGCGGGCTGCTCGTCTCGGAAAAACTTTCCCTGGCCGAAGCCATAGATGAGCGTGTTCTTAATACGAGTGGGCCAGGTAGCCATGGAATAGTCACGGCCGTCATCTCGGCGAGCCGCCAGCAGAATTTTTAGTCTCCCTCGAATTTGCCAAGTGAAAAAGCCGACTCCCGCTATAAATGCGATACTCCAGAGGATGAGCGTCATCATGTTGTCTCCTGACTTCGTGTCATTTTCTAAATGCTAAAAGATATCATTAAGGGGTTTGGGCCACTTTAGCCAATGGGAAAAAGGTCCTCCCGACGAGAGCCCCATACGTCTATTTTCTTTCCGGCGTTACTTATCTCTTGGATCGCAATCTCAACGACTTGAGTATCCTCGCTCTGCCCCATATCGAGGATAACGTTACCCCAGGGGTCCACTACTAGGGAATGGCCATGCTTTGCCGATCCATCCCCGGCAGTCCCCACGAGGCCCGGGGCGACGATATAGCACTGGTTTTCAATGGCCCTAGCCCTAAGCAAAACCTCCCAATGGACCCTTCCGGTTTCCGCCGTAAAGGCCGCGGGGACTAAGATAACCTGAGCCCCCCGTTTCTTTAAAGCCCGGAAGAGTTCGGGGAAACGCAAATCGAAGCAGATGGTAAAGCCTACCCGAACTCCGGCTATTTCGGCGGTAATAACGTTAGAGCCAGGAAGAAAAAAGTCGGTCTCGTCATAGGCTCGATCGGGAAGCTTGGCTTTGAACAAAAAAATCTTCCTATATTCGCAATTAACAGACCCGTCAGGGCCAAAAGCCATCATCAGATTGGCGTGCGAAGCTTTGGTGGAAGTTTGCAAGGCAAGAGGTTCCCGAACCGTGCCCGGAATCAAATGGATCCCTATCTCCTTGGCCCATCCACTGAAAACCCTTTTTAATCGAGGAAACTCAGGGCCTATTTGGGTAGAAAGTTCCGGCCTTCCCGTGAAGTAGGCGACCTCGGGAAACACCACTAAATCGGCGCCTAACTGCTTGGCCTTCTCGACCTGCCGACGCATAACAGCGAGGTTAGTCTCAAGATCGGAACTCGAACGCATTTGGACTAACGCAATTTTCATGATCGCCATTTTACCGCCGTCTTCTTGCAAACGATAGCGTCTGGTGTATACCCAGCCCATGAATATTCAATTGCGCTCGCTTCGTTTAGGGCTTTTTGGCAGAACCATCGTCGCTTCGGCAGCACTCTTGCTCTTTGGCTGCCAGAGCACTCCCCAGAGGGCCTCTACATCAGCTACCGCATCGTCCATCGACGAATTGACTTCCACCAGCCATCTGGATTTGCAGCGCTGGAAGCGGACTCCCGATTGCTGTAGTGCCAGCGGTTCGCAGATCGCAATCAGCTCCGAAGGGCATAACTCGACGGACGCTGGGATGGAGATTCATAAGGAAGGGGGAAATGCGGTCGATATCGCGGTGGCCACCGCGTTTACCCTGTGTGTGGAAAGAGCATACTCGGTCAGCATCGGCGGCGGCGGCTTCATGACGCTGCATTTGGTGGACCCCAAGTTTAAGGGAGATTATTTCGTCGATTTTAGAGAGACCGCTCCCAAAAAAGCTAAAGCATCGCTCTTTATGGGCAAGAATGGCGAACCTGATTTTAATCTAAGCCAAACGGGTGGACTCGCGGTGGCCACTCCAGGAATCGTCGCTGGTCTGTTCGATCTACATGCCCGCTGGGGGAAACTTCCTTGGAAGAAGTTACTGCAACCGGCGATTCGTTTAGCCAATGAGGGCTTTCCGATCTATCCCTCACTAGCCGATAGGCTTGCTTCGGAAAAAGCACATTTAGCGACCGATCCATACTTGTCGAAAATCTTTTTTAAGGACGGAAAACCTCTCGCGGAAGGGGAATCTCTCGTTCAAAAAGATCTAGCCGAGACACTTACTAAAATCGCCGACCACGGGAAAAAGGCCTTCTACTATGGCCCCATGGCGGCGGCCATTGCCAAGGCTGTCGACGATCGCGGGGGTGTCCTAAGTGTCAGTGACTTAAGACGATACAAAACAAAGTTTCCCCCACCCGTGAAAATAGATTTCGGACAATATGAACTGGTAAGTACTGCCCCGCCTAGTTCCGGGGGAGTTGTCGCGGCTCAAGTCCTTTCCGTCCTATCCACGTACGATCTGGCGAAAGAATCGCAAGACATTCCCCACCTCATTCACTTAGTGACCGAGGCACTTAAGCGCGGATACGCGGATCGATCCGAGTACATAGGAGATCCGGATTTTTTCAAGAAGGATTATAAGCTTTTGCTGACGCCTCAGTATATCGAGCAGATCCGAGCCCATATGGATGCCGATAAGGCGACTCCAAGTGCGAAGATAAGGCCTGGCGAATATGTCAGACCTCGAGTTAAAGGCACCTCCGATGCCGAAGTCATGGATGCGCAAGGAAATGCCGTAAGCCTCACCATCAGTACCAATGGCCCCTTTGGCGCTAGTGTCGGCGTTCCTGGCTACGGCATTACGCTAAACAACACCATGGACGATTTTACCCTTAAAGCGGGAGAGCGAAACATGTGGGGTGTCGTTACCGGCGGCGGTAATTTGATTGAAGTGGGAAAACGCCCTCTCTCCAGCATGATGCCGACGATAGTGCTTTCCAAGGCGAGCGGTCTGCCTGTCTTGGCGGTAGCGGGAAATGGGGGTTCGAGAATCATTTCGAGCGTTATTGAGGTCATTATTAATGACCTCTATGTACTAAAGAGTGTGAAGAAAGCGGTATTCGCTCCCCGGTTTCACCATCAGTGGATCCCCGAAGAATTGGTCATCGAAGGTTTTTCCGACGACACCAAGAATAAGCTGGCGGCGATGGGATATAAGATCAAAAGCGAGAATAATTATTCCGGAATTACCGCTGTGGGGCGGGATGCCAATGATAAATTGGAGGCCGTTTCGGATCCTAGGGATGAGGGTGGAGCGCTCGCGGAGTAGGTTTTTTTGCGTAAGCGTGAACGATCCGAATAAAAAAACCGGGAATCGTTCACGTCTACGAAAGACAGTACCTGTGGCGTTTGCCTAGACGTTCGCGCTTAAATAATTTTTCTTCACGTATTCAATAATGTCCATGCTCTCATACATCTTCACCCCTTTGGCGGGGTCGACCAGAAAGGGGACCTGAATCTTTCCGCCTAGGGAAAGAAGCTCCTCTTTAATAGGAGAGTTTTTGCGTAGCGGGACCGGCTTAGAGACGTAGGAGACTGCGGAATCTTCGAAAAATTTCCGCACCCGAACGCAATAAGGGCAATCTTCCGCGTGATACAGCTCAATCATAGTTCACCTCGTTTCCTCGGTGCACACACTACAATATTCTACTAACTTCGACCAATTGCCTTGCCATTGTGTCTCGAATTTCTTGAGCACCACCTGAGCCGGGTTCGTTCTTGCCTTTATCATCGCTTCTAGCGGCTTAAGATATTGAGCTTCTCCGAAAGCGCGTTCAATCAGCCCTTCTCTGGCCAAGGAGAAAACCGTCTGAGCGATCCCGGCCGTATCGATTCCCGAAACTTTGGCTTCCAACCCGTGTCGTATGGCTTCATCCATCCAACGATCTCGATTTTCGGAAGGAATCTTTCCTATGTTCTCGAGCACCCACTGTCGAGCCGGCGCCGAATAGAGGACCCCGACCCAGAATGCCGTCGAAGCAAATCTCATATCGGGGCGTTGCCCGTCTACAGAGCGAATTTCCACGTAACCAGGTTTCAGTCTGGCTTCCGTGAAGATCTCTCGGATTGCGTTCATGCGATTATTGCCGTCGACGATCGCTCCGGGAAGTTTTCCCTTTGAAATATCGGCGAGGGAGAGCCCATTAGCAGGAACATATTCCCCTTGCTCATCTTGAGCGAACATTAAGGGGCACTCCCAAACCAGCTTCGCATAGCTATCAAAATTAAAGGAGTCCTCGAAAACGGCGGATAACAACCCCGTTCGGTCGGGATCGGTTTGCTGCCAAATCTCTCCTCGTGCTGAGAGAAATTCGGAACGCTTTCCCTCCGAGAACGGTGAATTGCCAAATAGGGCATACGACAATGGGGCTAAGAGTAAGCCCGCTCGCAGCATCTCCATGCCCTCTTCTTCGGACTGGTAGTCTAGGTTTATTTGAACTGAGGAAGTCAGTCGCATCATCCGCGTAGCCAAGCGTCCGCGTTTCCCTAAATAATCGGTCATGTAATGGTAGCGAGGAGCCGGAATCACATCGATCTCATCAACTCTGTTAGTGGGATTCAGGCCGAGCCCTATCCACTTTAGCCCCCAGGGGCCTGTGATCTTATTAACCTGACGTTCGTAAAAGCATGAACTCTCCACCAGAGCATCGATGTGAGGTAAAGGCTCCGTGGAGAGTTCCAACTGGCTCCCTGGCTCCAATGAAACCTTCCCTTCGGAAGAAGCGATACCAATGGGACGTTTTAGAGCGCTTAGGACAACGGGCCACCCGGTCGTCTCGTGAAGATCCAATAGAAGCTGCTCGGCGCCGTGTCGAACCCCTTCTTTAGTCGCATACTCGTGGTAATGAAGGGCATCACCATTTGGCCACATTCCGATACGCTCAAGTTCAATTCCAATACTACGATTTCGACGAACGCGTGTCGGGCGCCTAAAGATTTCTGCGATCTCTTCCATGCCACCTCCCAAGGGGCGACTATACTGACGTTTTTGACGCATTTCCAACGGATTTGCCGAGCAATGCTCCTTTAGTCCATTAAAAGGCGGGACCAAATGTAGGCCAATGTAGGGTTGCTCAAACTAAAGGGGGATGGTACCTTCATCGCTCAACGGGCCGGTAGCTCAGTTGGGAGAGCACGGCGTTCGCAATGCCGGGGTCGTGGGTTCGATCCCCATCCGGTCCATTTATTTCGCCTTCGGCGAAATAGATGCTTAAGTATTAATCTCAAGATTAATCCTAACCTAGAGCGTTCAACTCCCCCATGAAAATCCTCTTCGAAAAAAACGCTGCCCGCTTTCTCAATCACTGCGAGCCCCTGTTTTCAAAGAACGAAGCGCTAAACAGCATCATCTGGGGAATCTGCTCCGCCATCGCCTCAGGAAGACGTTTAGAACGCACGGCTCCGCTCTTTATCCGCATTCAATCGGATAACCGAACGGTCGCGGCAGCGATAAAAAATTCCGCTCATGGATTGCTCCTGACTTCGGCGACCGAGGGACAGATTACCCAACTCGCCCAAGCGCTTTACGAAAGAGGCATCGTCCTCTCCCGCATCGTAGGCCCTTCTGCGACCGTTGAACCCTTTGTAAACGAATGGAAAAAAAAATCCGGAACCGTTCCTCGGCTCATCATGCACCAGAAGATCTATGAACTTAGAAAAGTAAATCCGCCCGCGCCAACCGAAGGCAAAGCGATATTGGCAAAAATGGAGCACGCTCCCCTTGTCGAAAAATGGATGGCTTCTTTCGCCAAAGAAGCGGTTTCCGAAGATCCCACGGCCAACGAACGTTTCCGCGAAGCCGTCCCTCGTGTGATAGAAGCCGAGGATCTCTTTCTTTGGGAAAAAAGCGGAGAGCCTGTCTCATGCGCTTGCCTCTCTGGTCCCACGGCAAATGGGGTACGTGTTTCGATGGTCTATACGCCCCACGAGCATCGGCGACACGGATACGCTGGCAACCTAGTCGCTTGGGTAAGCCAACATGCTTTGAATTTTGGAAAACGGTTTTGTGTGCTTTACACCGATGAAGGCAATCCAACGTCTAACCGCATCTACCAGGAAGTGGGGTATCGGGTTATTGGAGAGGCGAAAATGTATTTGGTTGGGTAGTCCTCCCAATGAAGGCTTCGCTATAGAGCCTGACTCGCCTTGAACTCTTTAATCACATCCAACAATTCATCGGATTTCCTACGAGTAATGGGGGTCATCTCGACATGTTCGTAGACGATAAAACCTTTGGTATCGACTAAGAATATTCCCCGACTCACTAACCCCAGAAGTAGTTTAGAGACACAGCCAAAGTCGCGGGCGACTTGGTTTGCTTTGTCGGTGAGCAGGGGAAAGGTAAATCCATACTGCTGCTTGAATCTGGCATGGGATTCAGAATCGTTTTTGCTAATGCCTACTACCTGAACACCATACTCAGAAAAGTTCGGAAGCGCATCGCGGTAATTACACAATTGCTTAGTGCAGACGGGAGTGAAATCGCCAGGATAAAACACAACTAAACATGGCCCCTTTTCAGTGAATTCCCCAAGGGTTCGGATTTTCCCTTTATCATCGGGGAGCGAAAACTCGGGGGCTTTTCTGCGTGTTTTTCCTTCAGCCATGGAGGAAAATTAACATTAGACCTTATATAAAAGATACTTTTTACGTAGCTTACGAAACGTTTCGAGTTGCTCCTCGGCCATCTCTTCAAAAGCTCGAGTTCCTTTTCGAGCATCAACCGCTTCGCGGAACGCCGATGTCCCTGCAATGAGATCTATCGGCATTTTCTCGTATTCGTATTCGTAGGGCGGCTTTTTCCACGCAAAGTCTTTGGGATAGAGTTCAGCGATCTTGGCGATGAGCCTAACCCCTGCGACAAAGGGCTTGA
Source organism: uncultured delta proteobacterium (assembly GCA_963778115.1). Classification (GTDB taxonomy): domain Bacteria; phylum Bdellovibrionota; class FAC87; order UBA2466; family UBA2466; genus JBBQIT01. The sequence continues at coordinate 2,304,064 of CAVZSV010000004.1, read as the reverse complement.
ATTTTTTCCGATCCGTCACATGGATCTGAACCCCTCCACACACCTGATCCTTACCCTTCTGATAAGTCGGCTGGAAAAAAATAGGCCTAAAATATACCCCGGGCAGTTTCATCCGAGCCATCTCGGCTCCTAATGCGTCTGGATTGATGTAAGGAGCTCCGACCCATTCGAAAGGATGCGTTGTCCCTCGGCCTTCGGAAAGTAACGTTCCCTCAATGGCGACCGTCGCGGGAAAGACTAAAGCTGAAAGTGGTGTCGGAATATTAGGAGAGGGGACCACCCATTCTCGCTTAAGGTCTTCCCAATATTGTTTTCGCGAGTAGCCTTTCATCGAAACTACGGTAAGGTCGCAGCCAATTGCGAAGGCATCATTAAATAGCAGCGCCAACTCCCCCATCGTCATTCCATGACGAGTAGAAATAGGATACTGCCCCACGAATGAGGCAAAATTAGGATCCAAAACATTCCCCTCTGTGTGGATCCCATTGATCGGGTTGGGCCTATCCAAGACGATGACTTTTTTGCCGTGCCGCTTGGCCGCTTTCATGCAGTTGGCCATCGTATACATGAAAGTGTAGATGCGAGTTCCGACATCTTGCATGTCGATCAGAAATCCGTCCAAGGCTAACAACGACGTATCGGATGGCTCACGCGAAGTTCCATACAGGCTATAAACAGGAAGACCGGAGACAGGATCGATGAAATCATCCGATTCCACCATATTGTCCTGTTTTTCGCCCCTGATCCCGTGCTGGGGTCCAAAAAAGCAGGTGACCTCCAGCCCCTTGGCGGCGAGCACCAGCTCAGAGACGTGCTTCAGTTCGCGATTCACCGAGGCTTGGTTACATACCACCCCCAGTCTCATTCCCTTATATTTACGGGAGTTCTTTAGAAAAACTTCAAGACCAAATTCCACGCGTTAGCTCCTGGTTGCGGAGGCCGAAGAAATGTCCTTCCCCACAAGATTGGATTTACACTGTCCTAAACTTTCTGGCGGAACTTTAACCGAGTACCCTTTGGGAATAGGCCCTCTTCCGGAAACGACCCAATCGGTAAAAGCGGGATTCAATGCCACAATCGTCTCTCGTTTTACTTTGCAGGCTTCCGCTACGGTATCAATCTTGACGTTGTCGCCAACCGTGTACTCTTCGAACTGAATGGGTGGGTCAACTAAAAGCTTCCCGAAATATTTTCGATACTCTCGCTCTACTTCCAATACCGCTAAAAACTCGCTAAAGAAATTCGAGGAGGCAAAACCGAAGGTTCTCGCCTTGTAATTGTGGATAATCTCGGAAAGATCATTGGTGGCTAATATTCTTACCGCTCGCGCCATCCCTTCGCGGCCGTGGTTATAGGCGGTAATCGCCAAGGGCCAGGAGCCCAAAGCCTGGTAATTGCCTTTGAGTAGTTGGGCCGCGGCCCACGTTGCCGCCAAAGGATCATTTCTCTCATCGATGGAACGATTAATCGTTAAGTAAAGTTTCCCCGTGGAGCGCATGAATTGCCATACTCCTGAAGCTCCCACTTTAGATCGCGCCGCCAAGTTAAATGCCGATTCGACAAGCGTCAGCCTGGTTAACTCTTTCGGGAGGTTTTCGTGAGCGAAGATATCCATCATTCTTGTGTAATAGCGTCCGCCATAGAGAAACCCCTGTACGATACGATCGCGTTGGCCGACCTGCGCTCTTACTCTGCCCGCCGCCGCTTTAAACTTGTCCGGATCCTTAATGAACTCAAACTGCTTAAAGAGAGGAAAAAGATCGACAGGAATTTCGACTGGGTTGGCCGAAAGCGTTTGCAATTGCCTGAGCTGGGCTTGAATCACTTCTTTTTTCGCTTTTAAAAAACGAGCTAAGGATCGGACCCGCTTGCGGTACGGAATGGATTCATCTCCCACTAAATCCGAAATATCCACGACCTCATAGATCACGTTGGGATATTCAGCGTCGTGTAACAGCGCCTGAGTACTCGTGTATTGAGTGTATATTTTTTTCCAAAATTCGACCCTCTCTCTAAGTTCGGGAGGAACCGCAAAAGTGTCGGAAGTGTAACCCAAAACGGAAGTTCCGTTATTGAAGTTCGGAAGCTCCATTTCCCGAAGCTGACTTGCGGTATAAAGGTCGTTGTAGGCTTGAACCCCTCTTGGACTAAAGCCTTCAGCCCAACTAGGCGGCGTCTCGTCCACGGTGTCGAGAGAATAAGGGAGAGGAAGAATCCCATAAGAGGGCGTGCAAAATACAATAAGACACCCTAACCAAAATCCCCAACCCGTTTTCATTTGTCCTCGTCAGTCTGTCGTTTTGGTTCGCGAAAAACGAGAAAGCGCGGTTGCAATCTGATCTGCCCAGCCGGCCATTCTTCCGTATTTTTCTTTGGGATCATTGAGCAACACGGCAAAAACGATTCTCTCCCCATCTTCGTTTTGGACGAAACCGGCAAGCGCTGTCACTCCGTCTAAAGTTCCCGTTTTCGCGCGAACCATAGGGTGGCCCGCCATACTGGGAAAGCGATTGCGTAACGTTCCGTCCTCACCGCCAATTCCGAGCGAAGCCACAAATTCGGGAGAAGTAGAAAAATCTTTTTGGGCCGCCTTAAGGACCGTCACAATTTGTCGTGCCGTGACTCGTGTGTTGCGAGTTAGTCCGCTGCCATCCACAATATTGTAAGACTTACGGGGAATACCGATATCCTCCAGGGCATCTTCCATGGCCGAAAGCCCTTTGGCTAAAGTTCCAGGCGGCCCCCAAAGATCGGCGCCGACTTTTTTCATAATCATGTCCGCTGTGAAATTGTTGCTAAACTTATTCATTCCCCACACCACTTGCCAAAGAGGAAGCGATTCAAATTCCAAAATTTGTTTGGCGTTGGAAGGAACTAAAGCTTCTTTGATACTGCCTTCGATCTTTATTCCCCTGTCCTCGCAAAACGTCTTGAACATAGCCCCTGCATAAAGTCCCGGGTTGACGATATTTCGATAAAACCGAAGCTCCTTCTGATCCGAGGGAATGCTTCCCCGTAAGAGAATGGTGTCTCCGATGTCTCCCTTTACAAAACTGGTTCGACTTACCGTAATAGAGTTCGAAGAGCCGGCTTTTCCTGTTTTGGCCTGATTCACAACATCGATATAGGAGTTTTGTGGATCGGTATAAACGATGGGTTGGTCTCCGGGGGATTCGCCGGGGCGAACGTAGATGGTCGTGGTATTAAAATTGAACGACAGAGCCCCTATCGGCGCGTTATAAGCCTGGTCTTTGAGATACTTGGGACGAGACTGAGGGGTGTTTTCCGAATCAAAGAAAGAGGAGTCCACGTAGACATCGCCGCCCACCGTTCGAATTCCCGACCTCATCATTTCATTCACGAACATCCACAGTCGTTCCGAAACAAAGCTGGGATCGCCCCCGCCTTTTAGATAGAGGTCTCCTTGAAGTCGGCCTTCTTTGATACTTCCCGTCCGATAGAGATAGGTCTTAAAAGTGGCATTGGGTTTTAGTTTTTTTAGTGCGGTATAGGCGGTGAATACCTTATTCACGGACGCCGGAATTAACTTTTGATCCGCATTGTACTCGTAGAGAGGCTGATTCTTGTCGAGAGAGTAAGCGTAAACTCCCGCTTCGAGATATTTCAATTTGGAAGGGGAGATGACCCCGTCTATCGTTCTCTTGAGCTTACTGAGCGCCGGGTCTGCCGAGTCTGCTGCCCACACCACCGGCAGAAAACCCATTACTAATACAAGAACCATGAAAAACCGGATCATTTGACTCCCTATAATACGTGGGCGAAGGCTAGGCTACGGGACTCGTCTATTCTATTCCAATTCCCTTATAGGTGCCTATCTACTTTTGGGGTAATAGACATATCCTTAACCGGGTGAGGGAGTGCTTTACGGATAGGGAATTAGATTGCATGATCGGAATCATTGGATATGACACACCCAATCTATTTAATCTAATCAATGGAAACTAGTTCACGCCACAGAATTTTGATCGTTGATGACGAAGCGGATAATTTGCGTGCTTTGGAACGCACGCTTCGTGGCTATTATGAAGTGACGTCCTGCGAAACCCCGGCGCAAGCCCTTGAACAAGCTAAGCAGTCGATATTTTCAGTGATTATTTCCGATCAGCGGATGCCGGGAATGGCGGGTACTGAACTCTTGGCTCAGATGGCCATTCACCACCCGTTGACGACACGGATTATTTTGACCGCATTTACCGAATCCAAAGACCTTTTGGATGCTATTAATCGAGCGGAAATTTATCGTTACGTCACTAAACCGTGGGACAACACGGAGCTCCTACTTACCGTGCGGCAGGCTACTGAGTATCACGCGCTGCGTGCTCATAATGAAAAGTTACTGCTCGATCTTGGGGTCAAAACCCAACATCTGACCCAGAAGGAGCAGGAACTCTTGGCACTCAACCAGCGACTCGAGAAGCTGGTGGAAAGTCGTACCGCTGAACTTCGCGCGGCCAATGAACGGCTCAACGAATTGGCGATGACCGATCCGCTAACCAAAATTCATAATCGACGTGCTTTTTTCGCTAGATTTACGGAAGAGCTTGAAAGATCCAAACGCTATAAACATGCAATTAGTGTCGCCATGATAGACGTCGACCATTTCAAATCGTTCAACGACATGGAAGGGCACATCTGCGGAGATGAAGCTTTAAGAAAGATTGCGCAGACCTTCATCGCCAATTTGAGAAAGACGGACATGCTTTGCCGTTACGGCGGTGAAGAGTTCGTGCTCATGATGCCGGAAACGCCGATCGACGTCGGGATGGAGATCTGTCGCAGGCTCCGCGCTTCTATCGAAGCTGCTGCCTTTCAAGGGCAGACGGAGAACGCCTACCTCACCGTAAGCATTGGAGTCGCAGGCTATCCGCAAAATGGAATGACCGCGGAAGCTTTGGTACATGCCGCCGATCAAGCGCTTTATCTCGCCAAGGATTACGGCCGAAACCGCGTCGAAGGGGCTCCATAAACCATGCATCGGTTTTACCATCCTCAGTTTGAAACTCCCCCGGCAGCCGTAACGCTTTCGCCCGAAGAGTCTCACCATATGGTTCACGTTCTACGACTTAAGGCCGATGACACCGTCGAGCTGACCGACGGAGCGGGAAATATCGCGACCGCAGTGGTCGTTAGACTAAGTGCCAAGGGGTCTGGACTCCAAGTAACCGCGCTGAGGCAGGAACCGAAAACCACTTCGGTGAGCCTGGTTTTTGCTCTTCCCAAGGGGCCAGCGCTGGATTTCATTATTCGACGGTGCACCGAACTGGGGGTGGCACGCTTGCAGCCATTAATCACAGCCCACTCGTCGGCAAAAAGCTCCTGGAACGAAGCTCGATGGGCACGTGTCGTCGCTGAAGTCGCTAAACAATGCCAAGCGAGCTGGTTTCCCGAAATCGCTCCTGCCCGGGATCTTTCTGATTGGTTGGCGCAACGTGATAATTCATCTCGCCTTATTTTTTGCGACGAGAACCACCGCCGGTCTCAGGTTGCTTCCGTGCTCTCTTCGCTTCCCCCCGGATCTCCTTGCGAGGTTGTCGTCGGAGCCGAAGGTGGTTGGAGACGCGAGGAAATCGAAAACCTTTCCGCTTCCGGCGGAATACCCTTGGGTCTTGGGGCAAACCGGCTGCGAGCAGAGACAGCAACGCTGGTATCTCTCACCCTGGTAAAAGCTCATCTCGCCGAACTATGATATGATTCTCCGGTATGTGGAGAGTTTTCCTCGCGTTCGGCTTCCATCGCCTATTACTCTTTATCGTCGCACTTCTTACCATTAACAGCGCTCTACCCAGCAGTAAGTCGTCGGGGATCTTGCCTAACTTCGCTTCTTTCTCAACCCTTCGAGAGGATTTTTTGAAACGTGTTTCCGAAGGGCCTGAGATAGAAGCTTTAGCGCGTTTATCCTCAGTATCTTACGGCGGTATCTTTTCGGCGACCCACAACCCTTTTCTCTGGCTGGGCCACTTGCTAAGCCATGCGACCGGAATGTCGCCGGTGATTTGTCTAATTCTATTTTCCAATCTTTTCTTTTTGCTCTTCTTGCGAGAGCTCAATGAGCTGCTTAACCGAATGATTACGGCCGATGTGGCGACCATCACCCCTATCTTGGTCGTATTGTGGCCGACTAGCTACGAAATGAGTCTGGGCTCGACCCTATCGCTAACGTGTTACTTGGTTACTTTGGCTATTCGCGCGGCCCTCGATGATAAATGGTACTTCGTAGGGATTGCGGTGGGACTATTAGCCGGGGTGGATCCTATAGGCGTCGGATTGATACCACTTCTACTTTTCATGTTTTGGTACTTCCAGCGCCATTTTCAATGGCAACAGGTCGTTAAGAAAGCTGCCTTTGTTCTGATCCCTTCCGTAGTGGGCTTTGTGATCAGCCGCCAGATGTATGCGCATTTGGATCAAATCATTTCAGGTTCGGCGATGTTAAATCTGACGGCGAGTGTCAGCCACGGACAAAAATTGGGTTGGACCTTATCGGACTCTTTTGCGGGACAAACGATTACCGCAATCTTGTTTATCGGAGGAGCGATTACGGCGGCAGCTAGCAATTCGGTAATCCTTCATCGAGCGATACCGCTGTACCTCTTTTTGATCACCTTATCATTTTCACCCTACGGATCTATCGCTTCTCGTGTGCTTATCGCAGGTGAAGCCCTAGAGGGAATCGCTCTGATTTCGGCACGGCCTGTCCTGGTAACCGTACAGCTGATGTTTTTGGTGCTGGGGATTTTAGAAGTTAGATCAGTGTTCGGTAGCTAACCCAAATAAAATTCATTATCAGCCTGTCATTGCGAAGAGCAGGAGCGACTTGTCCCCCGTAGCCGTAGGCATAGCGGGAAGCGAATCGACGAAACAATCCCATTGCAGAAGGATGAGTGGCGAATTGCTATTGCAGCGTATACTTTTTCGGCGTCAAACTGACCCCGCAGCCGGGACATCTTCCCGTCTCAATGACCTGCAAGTAATTTACATTCAGATCATGAGTAAAGATGATCTTCGAATTGCAGAAGTTACAACGCTCGTACTTTTCCATCAGTACGGCTCTTTGGTTTTCTACTTCTCGTTCGTACTCATGAGGGTCAATGCGACTGAAGGGAGTCCTCATTGTTACTTCTCCTCTAAGATAACGCGGCTCAATTTTTGATGTGTGTCGGGCGGTTTTGCCAAGAAGTTTTAATCATGGGCCTAATAAACCCGCTCACCGTTGACTATGTTTCTATCGACACAATTCGGGCAGGGCTTGAGTTCAGTCATGGCCTGCTATAACGTCCCAGAATCATGAGGCTCTACGGCACGAAACAGGCGCTTCTGGGAAACTGCATCGATTACGCGGGCACTTTTCCGCCAGCGGCCTTATCTTTCGACGACGCTCTTAATGAAGCGGCCACCTTTAGAAGCGAGCTGCGTCATCCTTGGCTCTATTCCAAGATGGCATTACCGATGGAGCTGCTCCGCGGCATCTCCGCGAAAACCTTATCGGATCACGGATCGGATGGCACGCCTTGGCTATTCACCGCCCTAGGAACCCCAGTCCCCGACGACACCGACCGGTCGGAATTTGCTCGAATTCTGGCTTGGGACCTCAAAGAAATAGGGAGATTTAACCGGCGCGGATTTGAAAGTGCCTTCCGCCATTGGACGATCGCTTACGAAACAAAGCTTCCGGAAAAAGGCCGCGTGGCCTCCTCTAAAGAAGAGATCCTTCATTTTATGGACGCTGCACTCGCCCGATTCTCCATGACACCTCATGCCATAACGCCATTTTTTGAAGTCCCTCTTGAAAACCAGAACGGCGAGAAGTCTCTTCATCATATAGCCGATGCTCTTTTGGATTGGTCGACATCTCACGAAGAAAGCCCAGTTCCTGGACTCAAATTCCGTACGGGAGGAAAGCAGACTCCTAGCACTCCCTCCCTTGCCGCGGCGGTTCTCGCCTGCACTTCGCGCGGCTTGAGATTCAAAGCAACGCAGGGGCTTCACCACGCCATTTCGGGAAAATCCGGTTTCGGCTTTGTAAATCTCTTCGTCTCTCTGGCCTTTGCTCAGGCGCTTGGAGAAGAAAAATTTGGCAAAAGGCAGGTCGAGAGTTGTTTAGACTCTTCCAAACCGTCCGATTTTTCATTCGGGGAAGCAACCCTTAAATGGAAAGAATATGAACTTGAGATCGAGGCTTTGGAAGCGGCCCGACGCAAGCACGGTGCCTGTTTCGGAAGTTGCAGTCTGAAAGAGCCCGACGAATTTTTAACAAGCGAATTTTTAGCCAAAGAATTTTAGAATAGGGAGCCCTATGAAATTAGCCACCTTAAAAAGTTCTGATCCCAAGAAAAGAAACGGCGAACTCATTCTGGTTACGCGCGACAACTTAAGGGCCGCCAAAATGCCTTCAGGCTTACCCTCTACGCTTATCGAAGCATTGCAAATGTGGACTGAAGTCGAGCCCAAGCTTCGCGAGCTCTATGAGAGCGTCGACGCCGGAAAACTTAGCGGAACCTTCCCTCTAGATCCCGCCGATTGTTTGGCCCCGCTACCAAATGCGCCCGGCTTTTACGATGGTAGTGCTTTTTTGTCCCACGTCTATAGAGCCCGAAAGTCGCGAGGAGATGACATGCCTCCTTCAGCGAAAGTGATCCCGCTGATGTACCAAGGAGTGAGCGATTGTCTGTTGTCGTCGAAAGCTCCCATCGATTTAATGGATGCCAGTTTTGGCGCGGACTTCGAGGGCGAGTTTGCCGTAATGACGACCGACACCCCAAAAGGGATCGATTCCACTAACGCCGGCAAATACATTGCTCTGATCACGTTATTTAACGACATCACTTACCGAGAAGTTCTCAAAAAGGAGATTGAATTCAAGTTTGGATTCCTCCAATCGAAACCGAACTCCTCCTTCGCTCCTTTTGTCGTGACACCCGACGAACTGGGATCCCATTGGAGCCAAGGACGCGTCCACCTTGACCTGGAGGTTGAATTTAATGGAAGCCCCTTTGGACACCCGAATGGCAAAGAGATGCAATTTTCCTTCGAACAACTTGTGGCTCACGCCGCTAGGACTCGCCCCCTTTCGGCGGGCAGTATCGTGGGCAGTGGAACGGTTTCCAACGAGAACAAGGAAGTGGGATTTGCGTGTCTCACCGAAAAGCGTTTTCAAGAAATTTTGGATACGGGAAAGGCGTCAACGCCCTGGCTCAAACCCGGCGATCGGGTGGTGCTGGATGTCGTGCTCCAAGGCAACTCCGTATTCGGCGCCATCGACGAAGAGGCGGTTCTGATTTGACAATGGTGTCTCCCCGTTTCTACACTATTATAGTCACTTCTTAATCCACAAAAGAAACGCCAAGGGACCAAAGGAAATGCAATGCCACTCTCTGAATTCAACAACATTGAAATTGTCATTGGAGGCCAGAAGTACGTTCTTAAAGGTGAAGAGACCAAAGAACACCTGCGAGAAGTTGCGGAACTGGTCCGTCGAAAGGTCGAAGTGATCCGCAAAAAGAGTCCCACACTTTCCCTTCAAAAAGCCACCATGCTAGCGGCTTTTGATCTCGCGAGTCAGTCTATCAAAGGGCGGAAAAAGGCTATCGATTACCGATCATCGCTTTTAACCAAAGCCCATCGGCTACTTGAAAAAATGCAAGCCGATCTGAATTGAGAACCCTTTGTCTCAGATTGCGGCACAAAAAGCGGAACTTCGAGCTCACTGGAAAAATCAATATCCCAAAGATCTTGCCGTGCGGAGCGAGCTTTCCAAACGGCTACGGACGAGAATTGCCCGGGAAAGCGAGTTTCTAAACGCCGAAATAGTGACCCTATTTTCCCCTCTGGGATCAGAACCCGATATCACCGGTCTTTGGGAGTTAGCCCCTGATCGCTGTTTCTTTCCCAAAGTGACTCAAGAGGGCCTTGAGTTTTATGGGATATCCGATTTAAGTGAATTGCAGCCGGGGTACTCAAGGATCTTAGAGCCCCCGGCGCTACCGCTCAAAAAGGCAAATTTCTCGGCGTCTCGGATACTTCTTTTAGTCCCGGGTATTTGTTTTGACCTCGCGGGACATCGACTGGGATCAGGAAAAGGCTTTTATGATCGGTTCATTGGGAGTCTAACCGGTAAGTTATCCAAAAAATCAAGAAAACCCGGTCTCTGGGGGGTGTGTTTTGACGAACAGGTATCTACCAACCTACTTCCTCAGGACCCCACTGATCTAACGTTATCTGCTATTGTGACTCCTACCAAATTACTAGAGATTTCTGCCTAGCGGTCTACCCGTGTTGTGAGACTCGCTTTCATCCGTGAATTAGGTTAATTTCACTCCCCTATGGTCATTCTGATATTTGGTGATGTGTTCGGCAAAGTGGGCCGAAAAGCGGTAGCAGCGAGTTTACCCGACCTTAAGTCTCGGTATTGTCCGGACATTATCCTAGCCAACGGAGAAAACCTCTCCGGCGGAAGAGGGGTGAACCGGAAATCCTTTATCGAAATGATGGAGATGGGAATTCACGGCCTGACGGGCGGAAACCATACTTGGGACAATAAAGAGATCTACCAGTTTATCGACCAGGAACCCCGTCTTATTCGTCCCGCCAACTACCCCAGTCCGCACGGGGCACCATGCCCGGGTCGCGGCTTTAGCATTATCCGAAACGGGGATAAGGCCATTTTCGTCATCAATTTATTAGGCCGAGTTTTCATGGATCAGGTCGATTGTCCTTTCGCGGCGGTGGATAAGATTTTGCGCGAAAATCCGACCGATCTTCCCGTCTTTGTAGATATGCATGCGGACGCCACCAGCGAAAAATATGCGATGGCCTGGCATCTGGCCGGCCGAGTGGCGGCAGTCACAGGGACGCATAGCCACGTTCAGACGGCGGATGAAAGAGTCCTGCCGGGAGGAACCGCTTACATCACCGATATCGGCATGAGTGGAAGTTTTGATTCCGTCATTGGACTGGCCAAAGAAGAGATCGTCAAAAAGTTTATGACAAAACGACCTTTGCACTTTCAAAATGCGGAGGATAACCCTGGAGTATCTTGCGTTGTGATTCGACTCGGTATCGATCGCAAGGCCCAAGGCATTGAACGTCTGCGGTTTAGTGTTCCGGCTGCAGCAGGTGAGGGGAGGGAGCCAGAATGAAAAACGCCGAACTCCAATTAAAAGAATTAAAGCGCGGCAGCGACGAGATCCTTTCGGAAGTCGATCTTAAGAACAAACTCGAAAAATCAGTCGCTTCCGGAAAACCTTTGATCGTCAAAGCGGGGTTCGATCCCACAGCTCCCGATCTGCACCTGGGACATACGGTAGTGCTACAAAAGATGGCACAGTTTCAAAACTTTGGGCACCAGGTGATCTTTCTGATCGGTGATTTCACAGGTCTCGTGGGAGACCCCTCTGGAAAGTCCAAGACTCGTCCCCAGCTAACCCGAGAAGAGGTCAACGCCAATACCGAGACCTATAAGAAGCAGGTTTTTAAGATTTTGGACCCTTTGAAGACGCAAGTAAGGTTCAACAGCGAGTGGCTCGACAAATTTAGCGCTTATGATTTCGTAAAGCTCGCGGCCCATGCCAATGTAGCCAGAATGCTAGAACGTGAAGATTTCAATAAGCGCTACAAGGAAAATCAGACGATTAGCATGCATGAATTTCTCTACCCACTGCTTCAGGCCTACGACTCTGTGGCTTTGAAAGCAGATGTCGAGTTGGGAGGAAGAGACCAAAAGTTCAATCTTCTGCTTGGGCGAGAAATGATGCGTAATTATGGTTTGGAATCCCAAGTCTGTTTGACTGTCCCTTTGCTTGAGGGCTTGGACGGAGTCCAAAAAATGAGTAAATCGCTGGGTAACTACGTTGGTGTCGATGAGTCTCCAGAACAGATGTACGGCAAGTTGATGAGTCTTCCCGACAGCATGCTCCGGCGTTACTACGAACTCCTCAGCTCGAAAACACTTTCTCAAATAGACAGCCTTGTTGCGGACATCACTTCCGGTAAGGTCCATCCCAAAGAGGCCAAATCGCAGTTTGCTTGTGAAGTCGTCGAAAGATACCACTCTAATGAGATGGCGTTAGCTGCCAAAGAGCACTTTGAGAAAGTTTTCTCCCGAAAAGAAATTCCCGACGAAATGCCGGAATTTCGCTACTCCGTCGGTGGCAAAGACATCTGGCTCCCCAGCCTTCTTCACGAGATCAGATTTGTGGCGAGTACCAGCGAAGGCAAACGGCTAATAAAACAGCGGGCCATTAAGATCGAAAGCGAAGTCATCGATACGGAATTTTATCGCCCGAGTAACAAAGAGACTTTCGTTATTCAAAGCGGCAAACGCAAATTTGCGCGCATTAAAACGGGGTAAATTAAAAATAGAAGAGCGCCTTTCAGCCCAGGTTGGATGGCCACTGCGGCGCAAACTTTTAAACCAGCCTTCCCAGTAAGGGCGGAAGCGAAATTTGGCTCCGTCTAAACTCTGCGTAAACCCGCTTCCTCAATTCATGCTTGGCAAAGCCAACGTCGTTAAAATCCCTAACGTGAAAACTCAGAGTAAAATCCATGAGGCCGGGTTGTGAACTTTGCCCCAATCGAACGGTGGGTTCGGGAACGGGAAGCACTCCAATCACGTCCTCAGTGCTCTTGTGGACTGTACTCAATAAGATCTCCTCTACTTTCTGAGGATCTGTGGAGTTTTCTAAGCTAAAAACGAGATTGGCCACCACCCTTTTGTCGGGCAGGCAGAAATTGGTCACTAAACTCTGGGAAAGCTTGCTATTCGGAGTGATGACCGTACTCAATTCGCTTAATCGAATTCTTGTCGTCCTCCATCCAATATCCTCGACCCTTCCTTCCTGTCCCGTCTCTAATTTGATGTAATCGCCCACTCTGATCGTTCGATCTGTGATGAGATAAATTCCCGCAAAGAGATTCTCTAGAGTATCTTTAAGGGCCAACGCAACCGCCAAACCACCAACGCCCAAAGCGGTAAGCAGAGGGGCTATTGAGATTCCTAGCACCGACAAGATGACCAAAATTCCAATCGTGATAATAGAGCCTTTTAATAGCCCTACCATTAGACCGCTGGACTGCGGTTGATCGGTCGAAGCCGCTACCATTCTTTGAAAAACCAAAACCGCGAGGTTGGAGATCGCAACAGCCATCGATAAAATGACAATGGCGGAAATTGCCTGGTGCAGGGGGTGAGCATATTTTGGAGAGAGTTCTGATAGCTCAATGCCCACATAGATGCCGATGGCAAAACACCAATAGAACGAGGGGCCCCTTAATACGGCAATAAAGAGATCGTCGAAATTAGCGTATGGGCTGCGTGTCCACCGCTTCAAACTGCCCAGGAGAATCTTGCGAATGACAAGTAACCCCAGGGCAACCCCCAAAGCTATGCCTAAGGGCAAGAAGAGTTTAAAGGGAGGCACTAACGTCAGTGATTGAAGATTGGGCATTCGTTGATTAAATCACGACGAGCCCGCATCGTGAACTCCGTTCGATAAGGTTTTTCGATCGGAGCAAAGGGAAATAAGGATATTTCCGCGCAGAAAAAAGAGGACCGCCGGAGAGGAAACCTTCAAAGGGCCGCTAATCTGGGGTTCCACGGGATACGGGGGCCCCACTGAGAAATCCACCACTAGATGTTGCAGCCCAAATTTTATCCCCAAACCCAAGGCCTTGGAGACGGCCTCTTTGGCGCTCCATAACGCTACCGGGGCAGCAATCGCTCTTTTTCCGACCACGATTTGAGGAGGCAGTTTTTTTCGTTCCTCTTCGCTAGCCGCGCGCGCAAGAACTCTCGAAGCGTCACGATCGATAGCTTCGATATCTATGCCAATCGGTGTCGGCCCCACCACGGCCGCAGCGATCCGTTTCGTATGTGAGATATTAACGTGACAAGGTGCTTCTCTGCCATTTTGCCACACCCGAAGATAGCCCCATTCGGCGTTAGGCAAGATGGTCGCATTACCAGAAGCGGAAACCAAGACCGATTCCAAAAGATAGCCCGCCGCGGCGCGTCCTGCCCAGTAGGACCTCCGCCTTTCTACACTATGGCCAGGACGATCCAATTTGCCTGCGGGAACTATCTTCTGGGCGCGAGTTTTCAATGCTTCATCGGAAAGACTCTCAAACTCGAGAGTCGCGAATTGGATAAAAAATGGCTTTTTACCGCCCTGCATAAGCCTACCGTATCACAACTAAGGAAAATCAAGCCAGTCCGGCACGTTTTGAATTTAGGAGATTTCGAAACAATGCCGAAGAGTATTACGGAGAAGACCAGAACATTTTTGGCCTAACCTGTCTGGGTTTGACGGAACAAACTTGAAGCTAGTTCCTTACATTTTCATCCTAGCACTAAGCATCGGGATACCGGTTTATGCGGAAGCGCCCGCAACGGATCCAGCCACTCCTGCGACTCAGCCCACCGCAGCTCCAGCAGTGGCTCCGACAGGCGCGCCTACGGATCCAGCTCAAGCGCAGCCCGGCTCTCCTCCTGCTGCAGCAGTTGCCGCTCCTGCGGACGCAGCAGCAGCTGCGACTCCCACAGCCGGTGGCGCCGCCCCCGCAACCTCAGAAACACCCGCAACTCCCCCCGCAGACGCTGCAGCTCCCGCAACCGCGGCTACCGAAGGTGCCGCGGCAAATTCCGGCGATTCTGCAAACCCCGACGCCGAATCTGATGATCGCGAGCCCGCGGAGGGAAACGGAATTACGACGGCAGAACGAAACCAACGCAAGACCGGAATCGCTCGCCTCATTAAGAAGCTCTCGGACAAGGACGGAAATCCGATACCTATCGCCATTCTGACCCCTCTCGACTACACCACTTTGAACTATGCGGACTTAGCAGTTGAAAATATTGTCTCGACGATCAATCGCTATGGAAAATTTGATTTAAGAACCATCAAGTACGCTCCCGGGAGCCTTACCTTAGAGGAGTTTAGAAGGATCATCATCAAATTTAAGGTCAGTGTGGTCATAGTTTGCGTACTAAAGCCAACAAATTTCGACATGTTTCTCTTCGATAAACGAACACCCTACAATATTTACGCCCATTCGGAAGTCTTACCTGAAGGGGTCCAATATCAGTTAACAAAGCCTGTGGTAGAAGAGTTTACCAAAGCGATCGTCCGCCGAACTCTTTACGCTTACATGCAAGACCAATATTACGAGCTGCCTCGGGAAGAGGTCCATTCGTTACTAAGCACTGAAGTTCCTCGATGGATCGCAAGCGATCAGAACCTGCACGTTATCAATCGTGAGTTACTTTCTAATTGGTACACCTCGGTTTCGGTGGGTGCGGCCCTTATGTCTGGCGGGGGGAAGAGCTGGGAATCCAATATTATGGAAGTGGAATTGGGGAGGCGGATTGCGGGTCAGATCTATGTGGAGGGGGCTCTTGATTTCTTCGCTTATGACGCAAAATTGCTGTCGCTGAAGTATCTCGTCGACGATAGAGACAGCCCCTATCACATCGCTGCCGGCATAGGACTCGCCAGTCTCAGTAACGTTCACACGCTAAATTGGGACGAGACCTATAGTCAGGGTAAAGGGGGTAGTTACGTGGCGCTGAGCGGATCGTTTTCATTCCCTATCGTCGAAGTCCACTTCAAACTCGAAAGCCGAGTCTTTGTCGGACCGGGACTTATCTTCAGTGTCATGCCGGGATTGTTTATCCTGTTCTAAAGGCAGATCTAGATAATAACGCTAGTGCTAGGTCTGGTTTTTGCGAGGTTTAGGTCTTAACTACAAGAAAAACACCGCTCCGATGCCCGTAGTTAGCATCAAGCGATCCAATCCATAAAAGCAAAATCTTGTTTCCACTTTAATGGCAACGTCGACCAAGGGAATCACAGCGCCCAGAAGAGCGAAAACCATTTTGGTGCTCCCCTCGTATACGCGAGCTTCAACGGGAACTCCCGATAGATTAATGACTGAAAATTGGGTTCCCACACCGCCACCCAAAAATGGCCAGAACGTAACCGTATCCGATCGGAAAAGCTTTCGGTAAGAGAGCGAGAGGTTACTCACCCCCGAAATGTCCCAATCCAATTCATAGGTATTCCCCGTCTTTCCCGCATATCCAAATCCTAGTCCGAAAATTCCGGTTACATATTTTGCGAACGAGTCCCCACCGCGATTTGCCGGCTGGTAGATCGCATCGAACCCAAGCATCGGGCTAAAATAGTAATTTCCTAAAGCGACTTTGGAGGTGTCTCGAATGATCGTGGAAAGAATCGCACGATGAACGAATTGTCTGCTTCGTAGAGCATCCGGAACGTCCATAAATGCTTTTTCATTTTCGAAATCAAATTCGGGAGTGTCTTCGTTGGTCCCTTCGGTCTTGGCCTTTTCGTCACTGGACTTATTGTCACTCGCGGTGGCCGCTGGCGCAGGAGTCGACGCCGGTGCTGGTGAAGCGGTTGCTGCAGCGGCAACCGGAGCGGCGGCCGCCGGTTGAGCAGCTGCCGCAGGGGCTGCAGTAGCCGCTGGAGCGGTGGCTGCTGCCGGATCCGTTGCTGCCTGAGGAATCGCCGGGACCGCATTCGGGTCCGTCGCTGTGAGTTCCGCGTGAACGCTAGAAATCCCAACCGTCATTAAAACGGTAATCAACAGATAGATCTTCCCTCGGACAAAGAGGGGCGCCTGCAATTGACGTGAAGTTAAGTTTAGGGGGGACACACCCTAAGTGTACCTGACGAGCGGACAAAGAACTAGAGCAGCAATTTCATTTTTGAGGTTTGCACTAGTAACTTCGGGCGAAAATAACGCGCCCCGTAGAAGGAGCCTTACAGTAAATACAGGTCGAATTTTCTCTTATCTGCTGAAAGGGAAGGCAACGAATGGTCGCTTTGGTCTGCTCTTTTACCTTATTTTCGCAATCGGCCCCCCCGCACCAATGCATTTGGTAAAAACCACCTTCGGCTTCGACCCGCTCCTTAAACTTATCCCAGTCATTTTCTAGGAAAGTGTTACTTTCCAGAAATTTGCGGGCCTTTTCGTAAAGGGCTATTTGGAATTCTTCTAGCGTACGATGAACCGAAGCTACCGCTTCATCCAGCTTTACCTTGGTCTTTATTCCGTCTCTACGGGCGATGACGCAGGCGTTATCGGCCAGATCTCGGGGGCCGATTTCCAATCGTACCGGAATTCCCTGTACCTCCCATTCATTAAACTTATAACCCGCACTATGTTCTTCTCGATCGTCGAGATGAACAGGGACAACCTTTCCAATCTCCTTGGCAAACTTTCGAGCCACTTCAAGAACGGGGGCGTTGTCTTTCCCCTTACTGATAATGGGAACAATCACTACCGGGATGGGGGCGGCTTTCGGGGGGAGCACCAGCCCTTGATCGTCACTATGTGTCATAATGAGAGCGCCGATAATCCTGGTTGAAATACCCCAACTGGTTTGGTGTACAAATTGGTTTTGGCCGTTTCTATCCTGAAACTTGATATCAAATACTTCCGCGAATCGTGTTCCAAAATAGTGTGACGTCGCTGCTTGAAGCGCTTTTTTGTCCTGCATCATCGCTTCTACACAATAGGTTTGCAGGGCCCCGGCGAATTTTTCGGATTCACTCTTTTGCCCCGGCACCACAGGAATGGCAAAGATCTCTCGCAAGAAAGTTTGGTAAATGTCGAGCATCTTCAAAGTCTCTCGTTTCGCTTCCTCTTCGGTCTCATGGCAGGTGTGCCCTTCCTGCCACAAAAATTCCATCGTTCGCAAGAAGGGGCGAGTTCGCATTTCCCAGCGAACGACATTCGCCCATTGGTTAATCAAGATAGGAAGATCTCGATAGCTTTGGACCCACTTCGAATACATCGCATTTATGATCGTCTCCGAAGTAGGGCGCACGATTAAGGGCTCTTCTAACTTTTTTCCTCCCCCATGGGTAACGACAGCACACTGAGGAGCAAAACCCTCCACATGATCTTTTTCTTTTTTCAGAAAACTTTCCGGAATGAACATGGGAAAGTAAGCGTTCCGATGGCCCGTAGCTTTAAATCTTCGATTGAGATCGTTTTGGACAATTTCCCAGAGCGCATATCCGTTCGGTCTAAGGACCAAACAACCTCTTACCGGACTGTAATCAGCTAACTTCGCGTGGTTGATAACGTCGGTATACCACTCATTGAAATCTTTGGAGCGCGCTGTAATACGGCTAGTCATGAAGGGCAGCCTATCTTAAAAGAAGCTGCCAAAAAAGCGGATTTGCAAAAACGAGTTGGTTCAAGGCTCCCGAGCCCTTTTTGGCGCAACCCGCTTGTTGGGCGCGGCTCTCGGTGCTAGACTAAATACAGTCTTTAGATTCATGCCTTACTAATCCCAACTTCCCAGCGGAGGCCTTCCATGCCAATCAAACGATTTGGAAAGCTGTGCCCTGTTTTTCTGTTTTTGTGGGTCAGTTCCCTTTCAGCCACCCCCATTTCCACTCACGTACTAGGGGGAGAACCTGTCAACGCAGCTCTATATCCCGAAGTTATTCAACTCACTAGCGGAACATCCAGTTGTACCGGGACCATCATCGGTCCGCGCGCGGTACTGATGACTGCACACTGTGTTAACGCAAAAGATCCTCTGGTCACTTTCCAAATGGAGGGAAGAACCTATAGCGCATTGGGGGTAATCAGCCCTTACGTCAATACTCTTGGACACGATCTCGCGGTGGCTGTCATTTTCGATGACGTAGTTCCTATCAGAGGCGTTAACGTCGGAGGAAGCGCTCAAGTGGGAGACTCCATCACCTTTCTGGGTTATGGGCAGAACGATTTCACCCACGACAGCAAAGTAATCCTTTCCGAAGGACAGTCCACGGTGACGCAAGTGACGGCGATGGAACTTATCTCTTCTCCGAGCGGACCTTCGCTCGCCCAAGGAGATTCGGGAAGTCCCGCGTTTAATTCCTCGGACCGCACCATAACGGTACTCGGAGTAGGAACACAACCTGTGACGGGAACCAACCACTTCATACGTACGGACTCTGACGAGAGTCAGGATCTGTTCAACCAGGTCATTCGCGATTACGGCATCGATATCTGTGGCGTCAGTACGGGCTGCTAGAACGAAGTTACATTCTTTCGATTTCGCTCATTAGGTAGGCAAGCATTTCGCTTTCGGGTACTTTCTTGATCGCTTTACCTTTCTTGTAGACGAGCCCTTCACCTTTGCCGCCGGCAATTCCAATGTCGGCTTCCATGGATTCTCCGGGCCCGTTGACCACACATCCCATGACGGCGATCTTAATATTTTTCTTCAATCCCAACGCCCGACGCTCGACCTCTTCGGCCAGCTTATAGACATCGATATCGGCGCGTCCGCAGCTGGGACATGCAATAATCTCCGGGGCGTCGTCTTTGAGACCCAGCGATTTAAGAATAAACACCCCGGCTTTAGCCTCTTCGACGGGGTCGGTACTTAGCGAAACTCGAATGGTGTCGCCGATTCCGGCAAGCAATAGACTGCCAATACCTACGGCTGATTTCACCGTCCCGTAATTCTTCGTACCCGCTTCGGTGACCCCTACATGAAGCGGCGCTTCCGTGTGTTCGGAAAGTAAAGCGTAGGCCTGGTAGTTAGAAATCACATCAGACGACTTGATGGACACTTTGAAATTATAGAAATCGTTTTTCTCCAAAAGGGCAATATGAGAAAGCGCACTCTCCACCAAAGCCTCTGGAGTCGGATGCCCATATTTCTTGAGAAGCGCCTTCTCGAGTGAGCCGGCATTCACCCCAATACGGATGCTAACTCCGCGGTCCTTGGCCTTCTTGATGACTTCAAGAGTCTTCCACTCCGCTCCGATATTTCCCGGATTGATTCTGACACAGCCAATGCCGTGGTCCAGCGATTCCATCGCCATTTTGTAATCAAAGTGGACATCCGCGACGACCGGAATGTGGATCCTCTCCAAGATACGAGGAAGCGCTTCGGCCGCCTCTGTCTCGTTAACGGTAATTCTGATAATCTCGCATCCGGCGGCTTCCAAAGCCAAGGTCTGTTTTACGACCTCATCAACGTCGACGGTCTTGGGTGTCGTCATGGACTGCACTCGAATGGGATTATTCCCACCCAGTTTTACGGGCCCCACCGTAATCTCGCGCGTTTTTCGACGACGTACTTTATTTCCGTTAAAAGCTAACATTTTAGTTTCCCGATATCTCGATGCCGTAAAGTTTCATCTTCTTGTGAAGATGGCTCCGTTCGACTCCGATGGTCTGTGCCGTCCTTGAGATGTTGCCTCCGTTTTCGGCCAGCATTCTCATAATGAATTGCTTTTCGAAAACGGCCCGCGCGCTCCGCAAACTTTTCTCTGCAAATCCAAAAACGTCTCCGGAGGCGCCGACACCCGACATCTCACCTTGGCCGGCTTCTGCATGGCCCATATCACCCTCAAGGGTGTCCAGAGGATCTAATCCTAAAGGCTCGATGACGTCCGAGTTAGAAAGTAAACACGCTCTCTCCACCCAGTTCTTCAACTCTCGAACATTACCCGGCCAAGGATAACTTTGCAAAAGGCGAAGGGTCGGTTCAGTGACACGTCTGGTCTTACCGGCTGAGTAACGCCGCATGAAATGATCCACAAGGCCCGCGACATCTTCTTTCCGGCTACGTAAGGGCGGGACCACAATGGGAATTACGTTGAGACGAAAGTACAGATCTTCCCGAAATTCGCCGTTCTTAATACTCTTTCTGAGATCTTTGTTGGTCGCGGCGATTACCCTCAGATCGAGTTCAATGGGTTCGTCCCCGCCTACACGCTGGACACTGCTTTCTTGAAGAGCTCTAAGAATCTTAGCCTGCATCTTAAGCCCCATGTCCCCCACTTCATCCAGAAAGAGGGTTCCTCCGTGAGCTTGTTCAAATTTCCCGATCTTACGGTCATGCGCCCCGGTAAAAGAGCCCTTTTCATGTCCGAAAAGTTCGCTTTCGATCAACTCATCAGGAATCGCGGCACAATTGACGGCAACAAAGCGCTCGCGGGATCTCGGACTCCCGTGGTGCAAAGCCCGCGCTACTAATTCTTTTCCCGTTCCGTTTTCGCCCGTCAGCAAGACCCAGCCATTTGAAGGTGCCGCAACCGATATCAGATGTTTGAGTCTCACCATGACCGGACTTTCACCGATAAGCTTTTCCTCTTCGTGGAGTTCCTCACGAAGATAGCGATTTTCGTTCTCTAACTCTCTTAGATCAAAGACGTGTTTAAGAAGCAGCAAGACCTTATCAAAGTGAAGCGGTTTTTCGAGAAAATCGAAAGCTCCAAGCTTTATCGTCTTCACGGCGGTTTCGACAGTGCCATGTCCCGACATCATCACTACATTGACTTGGCTGTCGTTCCTGCGGATTTTTTGAAGTACCGAGATGCCATCTTCTTCGGGCATCCAGATATCCAAGAAAATGACGTCCGCGCGAAAACGCTTCAATATTTGAAGCCCCAAAGCCCCACTTTTTGCGGTCTCCACGACAAAGCCCTCATCCTCCAACACCCCTTTGAGAGAGGCGAGAATGTTCTCTTCGTCATCAATTAATAAGACCCGCTTCAACACCATAATCGTCTAAATCTCCCTGTGCTCTTTCGGATCGTTTTCGTTTCCACCGTGAACAGCAGCCGCTGGCGGATCCGGCTCCCCGACGGCAACTGCTATGGTCCCGCGCGATTTTCCGCCGACCACCAGACTATCGGGAAACTCTATCACAAATCGTACCCCTTTCGGCTCGTTAGCGACTACTCTCACGAAGGCCCCATGATCGGTCACGATTCTCTGGACGATGGCTAGTCCCAGCCCCGTACCGCCTTGTTTTGTCGAAAAATAGGGTTCGAAAAGCTGTTCGTACGCCCCGCTCTCGATACCGCTTCCTCCGTCGGTAACACTTAAGAGGATAAGCCCCCGAGTCCGATCGTATTTCGTAATGACTTGAATCGTTCCTTCACCGCGCATCGCCGTTACCGCATTGTCGAAAAGGTTAATGAGAACTCTCTTAAGCTGTCCTCTATCCAACTCCATACGCGGAAGGCTCGACTCCAAATCGATATCAAACATGATTCTTTCATGAGCCGCGCGAAAAAGATTCAAGGCTTCCAAACAGACTTCATTGAGATCATCGGGAACCTGGCGAATCTCAGGAAGCCTTGCAAAGGAAGAGAATTCGCTCACCAGTAATCGAAGCGACTCCACCTCTTTTAAAATGATGTGAGTGGCTTCATCGAACGTGCCATCGTCGGCGATCTTATCGAGATAACGACGCCTGAGCCTTTGAACGGAAAGCTGAATGGGCGTCAGAGGGTTTTTGATCTCATGGGCGATTCTTTTGGCCACCTCACGCCACGCACTCATTCTCTGCATCTTTTGAATTTCGGTAACGTCGTCGAGAACTCCTACGACTCCCAACTGTTTTTTCTGCTCGTCTCTAAGAGCACTCAGAGTAACCAATAAAGTTACCCACTCATTATTTTCCGTTCGAATCCTAAGCTCCCGACGAATTGGCTTTGCCGTTCCATAAACCGTCATTAACATTTCCCTAAACTCGGCGCGATTCTCTTCAGGAATGATAGCCCAATAGGGCTTTCCCAAAAGATCGGTGGGCGCCAAACGAAGCAGCCTACTCGCCGCTGGATTCACAACCCAGATATGGCCGCGTTCATCCAACGAGATGACACCGGACTGGACACTTTCCAAAAGCACTTCTATATAACGACGGCGGTGATCTAATTCGTCGTTCATTTTTCTTAAGTGCGCGTGATTGGCTTCAATATGCTGCTTATTGCTCTTTAGATCTTTGGTCATCTTATTGAAAGATTCGATAAGTTTGGCCAATTCATCGCTACCCGATCGCGGTATTTGATAATCCAAATTGCCGTGAGCGATCTGCTCGGTCCCCTTAGCCAGCTCTTCGAGCGGGACTGTTAATCGACGGGCCACATAAAAACCCGTCCAACTCGCCGAAAAAAGAATGAGCAACGTAACCATGGAGAGAATAGCAAAATACGTCGATTTAATCGGATAATTGAGAGGGTTGTCGGTTCGATAGTCCTCATAGGTCAAAGAGATCTCCGACAGCTGAGAAGCAAGACCCAAAGGAATAAAGTAGTCAGCAAAAATTCCGCCTTTGCCGGCACCCAAGTAAGAGCCGCAGCGAATTAACTCACCCGCCCCCACGTTCTGTACCTTACATTCGTTGGTCCCTGAAAAGAGTCTGCGCAGCGTTTCTAAAGACGCCGAGGGAATATTGTCACTCCGATCCGGATGGACGGAGAGGATTCTGGGGGTAAAAGGATCGGCGTAGTACTCCACGGCATCCAGACCGTATTCCATTCGCGCTTCTTGAAGTTTCTTTTGAAGTACGTCGTTATTCCGTTCGACTCCTTCTAAAGAGAGAGCTATCTTGCGCGCAAAGTGGCTGGCATTCCTTTCGGTGTTATCGTAATAGTTTCTTACCACCTCGATGCTTCGTTGTAGGGTTCCTCCTACTTTGATGTTCGACCACTTATCGAAACTGGCTTTGATATAGAACGCCGAAATAGTGAAAAGGAAAACGGTCGGAATGATCGCAAAGAGCATGAAACAGAAAACGAGCCTCGTCTTAAGACGAGACCCCAATTGACCGCGTCGTTCGTCCAAAATAAGTTTTACCGCATTTCGAAACACCAGAAACAAAAGCAGCATGATCAAAACAATGTTGAGATTCATGAGCCCAAAGAAAAAGATGCTGTTTACGAAGGGCAGTTTGCTGCTTAAACGCAGTAGATGAACTTCGACCGCGGTAAAGATCGCAAGGACGCAGAATAGGACAAAGATAAGGACTTTCTCCCGTTTCCTTCTTCGGCTCTCCCTGGTTTCTTGCGTGCTTTCCATCAAAACGGCCGCATTCTTTCACAAAGGGTTAACTTGAACCAGAGCTTTCCTTGTCGTCATTTATTGGGGTAAATTAGGTGCTTATGATCTGTGCTGACTACAACGCTACCACTCCGCTCGGACGTGGCGCGCAAAACGAGATGGAAAAGATATTAACCCATTGGGGCAACCCCTCTTCGACCCACGCGCTCGGGCGCAAGGCCTCAGAATTATTGGCCAGTTTCCGAAACGCGGTGGCTTCCAAGACCGGAAGAGCGGCCGAAGACATTGTCTTCACTTCTGGCGGGGCCGAGTCTAATACGATGGCTTTGATAGGGAGCTTTTGGGCAAATAAAGAGCGGCCTTTTAGGATTCTTACGTCCGGTGTGGAGCACTCCTCGGTCAAAGGAACGTTTTGCTTCTTGGAAACGCAGGGGGCCAAAGTCGAAAAGGTCCGGGTTCTTAAGACCGGCGAACTGGATAAGGAAGATTTCGAAGCGAAGCTCAAATCTTTCCATCCCCACTTGGTTACCTTTATGACCGCCAACAACGAGACGGGGGTTCTGTTTCCCATCCCCGAGTTGGCTAAGATTTGTAGCCAAGCCGGCATCCCCTTTCATACCGATAGCGTTCAGGCCTTCGGCAAGATAACCCCTTCTTTCTGGAATGGGGCCGATATGGTTTCGATAAGTGCTCACAAAATTCATGGCCCTAAGGGGTGTGGTGCACTTTTGGCTTCAATAAAATGGCCCTTGGTCTCTCTCCACTACGGGGGAAGCCAGGAAACAAAGCGGCGGGGGGGAACCGAAAATGCCCTAGGCATTGCAGGATTTGCAGGAGCTTGCAATGAATTACCCGACGTAACTGAGTGGAATCGAATCAAAATTTTAAGAGACCAGTTCGAAGCTCGACTCAAAAACGAGCTGGGAGAGGTCTGGATCCAAGGGGAAAACGCTCCGCGTCTTCCCAACACCTCGAGCGTTAGATTTTGTGCTGTCGCGGCCGATGCTCTTTTGACCGCCCTCGATCTTGATGGGGTTGCCGTATCGGCGGGATCCGCCTGCGCTTCGGGCTCCCTGACTCCCAGCCATGTACTTACCGAGATGGGATTATCCACGGCCGAAGCCCGCGAGTGTGTGCGCATTAGCTGGGGTCGCCCTTCCACGGAAGCTGAGATCGACACCGTTGCCAGCCTTGTGATAAGCCACGTAAAACGTATCCGCGCTAGACGCCAGGCCATCTAAGCTTGTACTGAGATACTAAGACCGTAGGAACCGCGCCGGACAGTAAGGAATTAAGGATCTATCGTGCCTGTTCTCTCTCACAATCCGCTGATGCCCAAGAAAGGGGCCAAAGTCGTTGTCGCCATGAGTGGGGGTGTAGATAGCTCCGCGGCCGCAGGTTGGCTAAAACGCATGGGGTATCAAGTCATAGGAATCTCCCTTCAACTCCATGATTACGCGGCTAAGTTCGAAAACAAGTTTGGTACGTGCTGTTCTTTGAGCGATATTTCCGACGCACGCCGAGTAGCGGAGAAGTTAGAGATCCCGTTCTATGTGAAAAACATGGAAACAGAGTTCAATGAATCGGTCATCGACGATTTCGTCCACGAATATCTTAACGGAAGAACTCCCAACCCCTGCGTACGCTGCAATGAAAAAGTGAAGTTTAGTCGTTTGATGGAGTGGGCGATGGATCTAGGGGCTGACTATTTGGCGACGGGCCATTACGCCAATATTCGCTTCAATGCCGATCTCAACGAATACGAACTCTGCAAAGGAAAAGATCCGGCTAAAGATCAGTCCTATTTTCTGTTCACGATGCGGCAAAAGGATTTAGGAAGAACGCTATTTCCCGTAGGTGGCTTTGAGAAAAAAGAGGTGAGGGAACTGGCCCGTGAGTTGGGTCTTGCCGTCGCCGACAAACCCGACAGCCAAGAGATCTGTTTCGTTCAAGATAAAAGCTATAGGCAATTTATTGAGGAGCGAGTGCCTCCCTCTATGCTAAAGCCCGGACTCATTGTGGATCCTTTGGGAAATGCGGTGGGCGAACATCCCGGCATTCACCACTTCACTTTAGGTCAGCGTAAAGGGGTGGGCGTCCAGGGGAAAGAGCCCCTCTATGTCGTGGGCATGAGCCAAGAACGCAGCGAAGTCGTCGTAGGACCTGAAGTCTTGCTTTACAAGAAAAGTTGTACCGTCGCCCAAATGAACTGGGTGGGCACTCCGGAGCTGGATAAACCTCAGGGGTTTAACGCCAAGATTCGTTATCGCGCTAAAGAGAGCCCGGTCGTCGTGTACCCCATGATCGACAGGCGAGTGGAAATTCACTTCACCGAACCTCAGCGTGCTATCACTCCCGGCCAAGCGCTCGTGCTTTACCGAGAAGATAGTTTGATAGGCGGCGGCTGGATTGAAACGGTAGCTTGAGCATGAAGATCGCCTTTAAAACTTTCGGCTGCAAAGCCAATAGTGTGGATACCGATGCTCTTTACTTGGAAGCGCGCCGACGAGGGCACGAAATTGTAGATGAAGATCAGTGGGCCGATGCTTACGTCATCAATAGTTGCACCGTCACGAGCCACGCGGATCGGGACGCCCGTTTCCAAGTCTCAAGGTACAAGAGATTGAACCCTAAAGCTCTGGTCGGAGTCATCGGCTGCTATGCTCAGGTCGCTAAAGAAGAACTCTTGGCTATTTCTGACGTTGATTTTGTTTTAGGAACAGCCAACAAGCTCTCCATTTTGGAGACGCTCTCGGAAGTCCAAAAGGGAAAAACGCTCGAACGCGATCAGGTGCGACCTACCACCGGATTTTTGCCAGAGACTTTTCGCGGATCTCGTTACGCGCGCGCATCCATTAAGATTCAAGACGGCTGCAATTTCAGTTGCAGCTTTTGTATCATTCCTCAAGCCCGCGGCCGAAGTCGAAGTCTCAAACCCGAATTGATTCTAAGACAAATTCGTGAAGCGTATGCCCAAGGCTTTAACGAAGTTATACTCACCGGCATTCATTTGGCCCATTACGGGTGGGATCTCAATACGAGCTTGTGGGAGTTACTGCGGCAGATCTTTGCTGAATCCGAAGGGCCTCGGATTAGGATTAGCACTTTAGATCCCTTTGAAATTCCCGACGACTTGCTCCATATGTTATCTACGGAAAAAAGGCTCTGCCCGCATTTTCACATTGCTCTTCAAAGTGGATCCGACGAAGTCCTAAAGCGCATGCGCCGCATTTATAAGTCCCAAGAGTTTGTTGAGGCCACCCGGAAAATTCATGAGTGTAATCCCGATACTTTTATCGGCGTTGACGTTATTGTGGGCTTCCCTGGCGAAACGGAAGAGGCCTTTGAAGAGACGGTTCGAATTTTGGAAACGTCTCAGTGGACCAAACTACATGTCTTTTCGTTCTCGTTGCGTGCGGGGACTCAAGCCGAAAAGTTAGACGGGCATTTGAAACCATTAGTCATCACCGAACGCTCAGCTCGCTTGAGAGATCTCAGCCACCATCGATACCAACAGTTTTTAAACTCGCAAATGGGCAAAGCCAAAGAGGTAGTCCTCGAACGCCCCTCGGAAAAGAGGGAAGGCGTGTGGCTGGGCCATACGGAAAACTATTTGCCTACCTATACTCGGATTAACAATGTCTCGCCGAAGCAACTATTTCAGGCGGCCATCCGCGAAGTGGAAGGCGAGAGGGTGTGGGTTCATTAAGAGAAAGTCGTTTCGTTATCGCGAGGCCCGGGGAGTTGAGATAAAGAGCGCGTTAAGTCCCCTTATCTTTCCTCTGCGGGCCTCGAGACAACAAGACCTCTAACTTTTTGGCTTGGCCTCTTCTGCCTTTTTGTCATCCCCGGTGGTCTTCGCTTTTACTTCGCCCAATTCCAAGTTCAACGTCACCTTCACTTCATCGCCGACGGCGACGCCACCAGTTTCAAGTGCCTTGTTCCAGGTCAGCCCAAAATCCTTCCGACTAATTTTAGTACTGGCCTCCATGCCACGTTTGAGACCTCCCGACATATCTTTAATAGGAGGAGTCAGTTCATCTACGTCGAGTTTTACGTCTTTCGTCACTCCGTGCATCGTGAGCTTGCCGTCGATCTCGAGTTTTCCTTTCGCCTTCTTGGCGACCTTCGTAGATTTAAACGTAATAGTGGGAAACTTTGTGACATCAAAAAAATCAGGGCTCTTTAAATGGGCATCTCGTTTTTCCTGATTCGTTGAAATGGAATTTACTCCGATGGTCGCTTCGGCTTTGAGTTTAGTGACGTCCTTTTCGGGAATATCGAAGGTTCCAGAGATATCGCTGAACGTGCCTTCCACATTGGAAATCATCATATGGCGAACTTTAAATCCGACGTTCGAATGCGCCGGATCAATTTGCCATTCAGCACCCGTGGCCAACGCGCTGAGGCAAGCTAAAGCCCCAAAGGTACTTGCGACAACGATGCGAATGAATGAATCATACTTCATGGAAAAATCCTCCGAATCACGATTAGAAAATGATGGGAAAGGATGCCTTAGGCAAATGAGGTTGGCAAGTAGGCCACTTTCTACAGATTGCCGCGTCGCCCTTTCGGATCCCTCGGTAAACGGGAAAGGGAGTCAAGGGGTAAGTCAAGGAGACGACGACTCAAAACATTTCAACCTTACGGCCTCGCAATATGCCAAGCGACAGCTAAGCTAATCCGCAATCGAGCGAATGCCGCGATACCACTCTCTCATTCGATGAAACTGCCCCGGCACTGCGTAACCGCCAACCATCTCCATCAATCTCAGCCGTGAAGCGACTCCTAAATCGGCGTAAGAAAGCTTTTCTCCTAACAAGTAACTTTGGTTTTGCAATTGAGCTTCTATCAGGCTCCAATGACTTTCTAATTCCTTCGCATACTCCGCACGCTTTGCCACCGCCGCTTCCGGGGCCATTCCGTGTGCTGTTTCAAACCGCGCACGGTAGCGTTTGCGATCTTCATCTTTAGGCATAAAACGCAATAGATCCCCCACCAAAAAACGCGCGGCACTCGTCATGACTTTGGTATCTACCCAGCCATTTATCATGTCGCACAGCGCAGCCGTGGCGTCGCCCGGATAAAGAGGGGGGCTGTCCTTCTTAGACTCAATGAAACGCGCGATGCGAGGAGAATCGGTAATAAACTCGTTCTCCCATTGGAGAACCGGAACCATTCTCCATCCTCCCGACAATTTCTCCACCTCATCGATGGAGGAGGGCATGTAGTTACGCGTCTCAAAGGGGATCCCCTTCATCGCTAGCGCCCAGCGAATACGGATACAAAAATGGCTATGAGGAAACTGATGCAAAATTACGTGGCTCATGATGGGGATCTACCACGAAGTTTGGGAGACGGCCAAATGGATTGCTGGCACTTTGCCTAAGGATTCATGGAAAGGGCACGAGTGGGATGAGGGCAGGCAGTATTTTCATAAAGGATGCCGGAGCTTCCTTTGACTACATAGGGCGCTGCGTATCCCAGCAAATGATAGCGATGCGCTTGGCTAAGATCCAACTTCACCGTGAAGCAACCGGTATTTCCGTCGCAAGGAATGTGATAGGGCTTGGGATCGGAAAGGCTAGCGGAGTTGTAGCGCGTGACATACACAAAATCGTATTCGTTTAATCGCCTGCAAACGTACTGGATATTTTCCACTTCGCGATCACCACGAAAAGTAAAATACTGATCGTGAGTGACCGCAAATTTCGAATCCATTCCGACAATCGGCATAACTTCTGATCGAATCGTCTCTGACAGGTCGCCGTTCTGTCTCTCTAAAGCTCCCGAATAGCTCTTAACCTCTCGTAGAAGTAACGGGCCCAACGCAATCATCACGACAAGGGCCGAGATAGCCTGTCCGAATCTTTCGTGACTTCCCATCGCCGAAAGAAAAAGGCCAAGGAAACAAAGACCGCAAAACCACAAATAGTTCGGTTGCAACGTCCAGACAAGGACGCAAAGAACAACATAGAGAAAGGAGCTGACGAGCAGGGCTCTTAGCGGCGGGGCCATTCGCTTACCTAAACGAACTAATACTACTGCCATCGTAATCGTAAGAAATCCCACGAAGAATAGAAGGGGGCCCGCCACGATGAAGGGATGCTTCATCTCGGTGAAAAAACTTTGCGCCACTCCGGCAAATCCTCGGTGCTCTTTCCAGGCGACTAGATACGGAAAGGTAGAGAGCGGAACCTGTTTTGAAAATCTCGAGTACGCCAATCTATCGCTCAGATAGATTGGCAGATTACACAAGATAAAGGTGAAACCAGCGACAACCGCCGATAAAAAAGCTTCAAAAAGTTCCCATACCCCGCTGTAGAAACCTACTGCCAAAGCGCCCATGACGAAAAACACTCCCGCGGCAGGAGAGGTCGCGGCACAAAGGCCAAGGAGGATTCCCCCCAAACCAAAAGCGATCCACCGCCTGGCCTCTCGAATGGACAGCCAAGCCGCCCATCCCCAGACCATCGCCAGTTCGTCGGGGCGATCTCCGTCGCTGGATAGGAAACTCACTAAAAATAAAGATCCTACTAAAAGCCAACGGCTCTTTGGAGTCCCGCGGAACCAAGGCAAAAAGAAAAGTCCCATTAGCAGGGTCCGCAAAATTCGAAGTAAAGTATCAAAGGCCAGCGACTGTTTGAGACCAATACCGACAAACTTAGTCCATACGCCAAAACAAAAAGGATATGCAGGTGGGTAGTAGGAAAATACCAGTTCCTGATCGGCTGGCATATTGGGCAAGTTCTTTGCGGCGAGCTTGCCATGCAAGGCAAAATTGATTCCGGCTTCTTTGAACAAGAAGACGTCGGTAGAGGGAAGCTTCGCCTCAGACATTACCGTGAAGGCTTGCAACCCGAGCCAGACGATGACGAGCATGCTCCAAAAAATTTTATGGGTTTTGGGCATGCCAACTTCCCCTGCAATTCGTGTTCTTAAAGAGAATACCGCCATTGCCGTAAACCATATGCGAAGTTTCATAGCCCAAAACGGTCAGCGTCCTGGGATCTCTAAAGTCTTTAAAAGCGGTGAAGCAGTGCTTTTGTTCTTCGCAATGTGAGATGACCGGTAAAGAGGCCTCTTTGGAATCGTCGTGCGGAGTCATATAGACATAGTCGTATTGATCGAGCCACGGGCAGACATAAGAGGTCATGGAGATCTCTTTAGCAGATCGAAAGGTAAAAAATTGATCCGGGGGTACGGCAAGCCGAGCCGAAGGTTCGAGATAAGAGAGGACCTTTTCTCTAATCGCCCGGCCGGATTCTCCGTCCGGCCTTTCCATGGCTTCGGCAAGAAATCTCGCTTCGAAACAGATTCCTGGAATTAAAGCTATCGCTAATCCCGCGAAAACGAGAGAATTTCTGCGACTAAGCCAAGAGACGTCGCTCGAATCATCCAGCCACAGAGCTGCCATCACCAAAAAGGAAGTGATACAGGGAAACCATAAATAACGGGGTTGGGCCGACCACACGAAAGTGGAAATAACGGCGTACAGAGCGGAAGCGACAAGATAGGGTTGCCATATTCGACCTGATACTCCACGAACTCTTCTAAGAAACAATAACGTCATCGCCAGGAACATGGTCAGCGGCAGAAAAGCGAAGCCGGCACGCTGAATCCAAGATTTCCCAAGCGCACAGGTGTTCGTGGGAAAAAAGGAGAGGGGTAAATCCGCGAAAAATCGCGACCAAGCCGTACCGTCCAGAAGAACCAGAGGAAGCATGCAAAGCGAAAATACAGCAACCACCGCTATCGCCTTAGGAACGATGGTGCGCCACGGGGAGTGGTTGCTTAAAAAATAGCAGATTGAGCCCATGCCAAATAACATCGCCGCCACGGGCGAAGTGGCGGCACAGAGGCCTAAAAAGACGCCAGACCAGGTAAAGTGTTTCCCGAAAGGCTCGGGACCTGAAATAAAAAGCCAACTCATTAGGCCAAAGACCAGCGCCAATTCGTCTGGCCTATCGTTGTAATAGGGCAAGAAAGACAGGGTTAATAGTGACAGTAGAACGGCAATCGCTTTGGAGGAATGGTAATTCAGACGAGGAATCAGCCAAGGAGCCAGAAAAAGAAAAATAATTAAACTTCGCGCTCCTTTGATCAGATGATCGAAAAGAATGGATTGTTTCAGTCCGACGCCTAAGACGGAGGTCCAAAGACCGTAAGTGAAAGGATAGAGAGGGGCGTAATACGCATAGGCGAGAGAGGTTTCGGGAGGCATGTGAGGGAGGTTAGCGGCAACAAACCTGCCTTCGGTGGCTAAATTAACACCCGCCTCTTTAAAGAGAAAGACATCTAAAAACGGCGGCTTCGCTTCCCAAGCCACGTAAATGACATTTACTAAAACCCAGAGCGCAAAGGTACACGTGAAATAGATGCGACTGGTTCGATTCGCATGAATACGCCTCATAGGTTTTCTTGGATCAAATTAGTTTCAGTCTACGATCTTATATTGTTCAAACTGTTGACTGCGTAGCTGTTGCCAGCCCAAGTCAACGCCACCCTTTTCAATGATGTGATCGGCGGCACGGAACCCCATATCTAGGCATTGATCGGCGTTGTTGTAATTGAAGTCTCCGAGCCTACCAATAAAGAACAGGTTATTTAGCTGTTTTTCCAAGGAACGGATTGCCGCAATGTGCTTTTGGTAACCCACCGAGTAGGTGGGATAAAGATTGGGAAACCGCTTCGAGAAGCTCTTTAATATTTGGGGACGGCCGAACAACTTCATTGGCTCTAGCTGCTGATACAGCATTTCACCTAGAGCTTTGTCGTCCATCGACCATACCGGGTCATTTCCTTCGCAGGTAAAATCCACCATGAGAGAGGTATGACCGGGAGGAGCCGTATGAGGTGAGAATTTCACCATCTCGCTCAGCCGCCCAAATCTGAATTTCGATTCAGGGCAAAATACCCAAATAGCCGGTAATACCGGTTCCGATTTCAACAAATAGTAATAGATAATGGAATGCCGGTAAGAGACAAATCGTGTTGCCTCTCGAATCTCGGGAGAGACTTCGCTCATTAGCAACTTTTCCAAAGCGGAGAGCGGAATCGTATAGACGATGTAATCGCATTCTAATCTGACCGTTTCACCGTTCTTGTTTTCGATAACAACGGCTGAAGCTTTTCCGTCTTTGGTTTCGATCTTAAGAACCTTAGCTCCTAAATGGTATTTGGCTCCATTGGCTTCAGATTTCTCCTGAAGCCTTTGAGGAATCATTCCGTAACCGTACTTGGGATAATGAAACATGGGGGCTGAAACGGTCCTGTCCACTTTTGATTTAAAGAGTACCTGTTTAATGACGGCCATGAGTCCGGGTGTCGAAACCCGAACTTCGGCTAATTTTCTATCGAGACCTTCGGGGGCTCCAAATACCTTTCGTGCCATCGGTTCAAAGATCTGCTGATAGAGGCCGCGTCCGAAACGCTCCACGATAAAATCTTCATACGTAATCGCCTGTTTTGGGGCGAACTGATTTTTTAATATTTGAGCGGCGTAGCTTAAAAGAACTTGAGCACTAGTCGTGGGCGGAAACTTAAGTACCATTTCGCTCATCTTCAGAGGAAAACTAAAATACTTGCCGGCGAAATAGAGGCTCTGGGTTTTGTCCCTTTCCAGCAGGTCATCGCCCATCAAGGCACACAGTTCGTCTAAAATGCCATCGATAAGCGTATAAAATTTATGAGGGCCGTGATCCAAAATGAAGTCCCCCTCAGTAAAGCTCCGGCAAACTCCTCCGGGAAGTGCTTCCTTCTCGACGACATCGACTTGGACATCCCCACTACGGCTCAATCGGTAAGCCGCACTAAGGCCCGTGACTCCCGCTCCTAACACCACTACTTTTTTGCGTCTTTCAATACCGCTCATACAGGACTTACCTTTCTGGCGATGACACGCGTTTGCGCGGCGTAGTAAGGAATGAGTAATTGGTCACAGTGCAAAAACTTCGCTACCTTTCCAAAGAACTTGGCCACGGAGGGGACATAGGCTTCCAACCGATACAACAGATAGCCTAGTTGCAACCACTGGTAGTGAGGAGCATCTTCAAGCACTTCAAATCCGGTCTGCCGCAACATTTCAGCGATGGTCTTGGGAACAAAGTAGTAAAGATGAACGGAAAGAATGAACCAATATTTTCGTCCGGCCATCTTGGCCATCCAGTTTCCGATATTGGGATAGTTAATGACTACGATTCCGCCCTGACGCAAATACCCGTTGCAACGCTTTAGGACATCTTTCGGCTCGAAAGTATGCTCGAGAACATCCCATAGGGTCACTACATCCATCTTTTCCGATAACGGAGGAACGGTTTCAATCGTTCCGCATTGAATGTTGACGTCGTAGTTACGGTTTCCGTAGGCCGACAGATAAAGGGAAGGTTCGATACCATAAGTCTTCCAACCCGCCTCTTTAGCAACCTTTAAGAAAAACCCAGCGGCAGCTCCTACGTCTAAAATTTTTCCCGTGGCTTGGTATTTGGTGACGGCTTTGAAACACCGCTCGAAACTCTTAATTCGCCCTTCAGCTTGGGAAACGTAGGTCGGGTCTTCGGCTTCGGTGTAACTCTTTAAAATGAGATCGCGACGAAGACGGGGCGACGTAAAGACTAGTTCGCATTTCTTGCACTTCACTAAAGTTTCTTGGGAGATGAAATTTCCCGAAGCACTATAGGACTTGAGCATCTTCTCCATGTCCTGATCGGTCGTGCCTTCGTACTTGGTTTCCACTTCCCAAGAACCGCAGAGATTGCAGGGAACTTTTTCCCATAGCATGGATTTGTTTGGTGCCGCTTGAGTCGCGCGGCTTTCCGATCGTGCAAACGAAGAAGATGAGTCGACTTCAGTCGATGGCAACATATGAGAATTCCCTTTAAGTTAAGACGGTGGTTGGAAAGAATTCGATCTAAAGGAGACTAGAGGTTCATTCCTATTATAGCGTACCCATTTTGGAATTACCTCGTAGTTTTTCGTCGATAACGCGAGGCTTAATGGCACCACTTGGGTGAATTAATCCGGCGCGCAGTCACGACGCCCCGTGAAACTTACTGAGGAATTTCTCTATCCGCCTTCTGGCATGATGATTGCTTAGACCTCCCCGCGTTGTCTCACAATTTGGGGCCAAAACTTTTTTGGAGGATTTTGAAATGAATAACACATGGAGTAAATGTCTCGGCATTATTTTTATGATTAGCGCCTATCATGCGTACGGAATTATCGCTCCGGGTTGGCAGCGCCCTGTGTTCCAGGCAAGTCTTGAGGAACAAGACGCTACGGGACACGAAGTTACCATCGGACTCGACAAGACTTTAACGATGAATCGGGAAGACGGTTCGGCGCGTCCTACCTCGTTTACCTTTTTCGAAGAGCACCGCATGCATTGCTTGCCGGGAACTTGCAGTCCCATCCCCGAGACCGCACTTTTTATTGTTAAGACGATAAGGACGGGCGCTTGTGGAAGTACGTTTTACATTGCGCAAGAATTCGTTCCCGCGGATCTTCAAGGGAATGTGACTCGCAATCCTCGAACGCTTCAAGTAGTCGATCACAGCACACGACTTTGCGAGGACTATCAAAAATTCGGTTGGGAAGCGACGCTAATCAATAGCGCCGGCCAAGACGGGACCCGAACCCTCTTTGGCAATCCCGAACCCGTGGTTTCTGTTCAAACCAATCCATTCGTCCATAACTACTAATCGAGAAGCGGAACGTAGAGACAAGAATGGTTCTATTGAGGGCGCCGAAAGGCGCCCTTTCCTTTTTGACGGATTGGGAGTAATTCCCGTCCATGAAGTTATTTCTTTTTGTGGTCTCTTTTGCTCTCTGTTTCCTCGGATTCGGTCGTTCTCTGGATGACATAAAAAAATCGGGCGTGCTTAAGATCGCTGTCGACGGCGAAACTCCCGGCTTTAATTATTTTGTGGGTAAGAAACTAACCGGATTCGAAGTCGACCTTGCGACTGAAATGGCGATGGCATTGGGTTTGAAAGTAGAATGGGTAGTACAACCCTTTAATTCGCTACTGGTAGGACTCAAGGGCGATCGGTTTGATCTGATTGCAACTTCACACGCCATAACGCCCGAGCGGGAAAAAGTGGTGAGCTTTCTAGCCCCCCACTATTGTACCGGGGCCGTCATCGTCTCTCTCAAAGGCGGCCCTCGCACGCAAAAGGATTTAGCGGGAAAAATTGTCGTGGTTCCCGTGGGCACCGTCTACTTTGACTACCTTAAGAAAGATAAGAGCATCAAAGAGCTGCGCACGCTGCCCAATGAGAATGCCGGTTTTCAAAATCTTCTCAATCATAAAGCGGACGCTTGGGTCACCGAAAGGTTTGTGGCGCTCCAGGCGGTCAAGAGTAGAGGCCATAAAGACGCTCAATTAGGCGAAATCTTATTTCCCCAGAGAAATGCAATGGTGGTTTCTAAAGGAAACGAGCCTCTCCAGACGGCTCTCAACGCTTCTCTGACTCAATTAATGACCAACGGAAGTTTCGCTCGCCTTAGCCAGAAATATTTCGAAGAAGATATCCGCTGCCGCTAGGTGCCAATTATTCAAGTTGAAGAGACAGATAATCTCCCACGAGTGCTGTATGCCCTTTTGGATTCAAGTAGGGTGGAAAACTCTCGTAACGAACGATCTCATTCGAATAGATTCTCTTCCCATCATTTGTCTGGGCGGGATAACCGGCACTTAGATTGATAAAAAGTGGCGTCGCATGCATCGGATCTTGGATGAGAAATCTTCCAGACGCTTTCGAATCGTACCCGATCACCGTCACCCAGTGTCCGTTTTCCGGAGACACACTCCAGGGATTGGTAGACACGAAGGCCTCGTCCCGCCACCACCAGATTTGCAAAATGACGGCTTGATGGCCATCGACCATGTTTTTTAGTTGCTCCAAATCGAAATTAACGGCTCCAATCACGTGAATTTCTACTCCGACAGCGCGGGACAAAGCTAAGTACGAGTACTTTTCGATGAGCGCTTTAAAATCACTTCGTAAAATCCCATGTTCAACGACGGCGGGATAGAGGGAGATAAGATTCTGGATGTCGGTTAGCGGGTCAGAGGGCGAAATTCCCAATTCTTTTCGGAACTTGATAAGTACATTCTCGAAGGAGACCGGCCCACACAACTTGCTATAACCATCCTTGGAAATAAGTCCCGCACTCACGATTTGAGGGCCGTTATCCACCACCCGCCCATAATCAGGGCCAGAAATAACGTCTGCGTAAGCCGCAAAAGTTAGGTGTGAAACTAGAAACCATACAAAAAAGTGTTGGCCACCTTCGACTAATTGCGTCATATTGATCCTCATCACTAAGAGTAAAGCTGCCCCGGGAAGATTAACAGAGGTTGGGGCCGACTTTCTTTAAATTCCGATACCGACGAATTCGGAAATGACTAAACAGACTATGGACCTTTCGCGCTTTAAATTTGAGTCCAAACAATACCTTAGACAGAGGATCGCTCTGTTTTTGGTGATGGCTTTATTTCTCTCACAGGCTTCTTCGGCCTATGAGCGAGTATCAACCCTCGAAAGGGTAAGCTCCTACAGCGTATGCTCGGTAGTCATTCGGGATCTTGCCGCAAGCCCGGAGGCTTTCTCCAGCGAGCTTCAGGAGGAATTGCAATCAATCAAGATAGCCGAAGAGATCATGCGCCAGGCGATTGCGGGAAACCACGATTTCCGGGACGAGATTCGCCAATTCCATCGTGCCCAAGAGAATTATGTCCGCAAATGGAACCGCATTGCCTTGCTCCTTAACGGTAATTACTTACTTCCCATGGAGCTAGAGCGGGTCGCGGAAGATGATAGAAGGCGCAGAAGCTCCCCTATCGAATATCTGGGAATCCATTCCGTGGAAAGATTTCGTCTAATGATAAAAAACGGTCTGCTTTACCTGGCCGATGAAGAAACCCTGTTTGATACTTCGAATTCCGACACGCGCTATCGTTGGGGACTTATCCATCAGGTGGTTAGGTTAATTAAGAAGAACCACCGTGCGAACATTATCATGGATGCCAACGGCAATTTCTACGCCCTTCCTCTGGATGGGGACGATGAAGATCTCAGACACTCAAGCCTCTCGATGGGAGCTCCCATTGCATTTGCCGGCGAGATAGAGGTTCGAAACGGGAAACTCATTCTTATCAACAATAAGAGCGGCCATTACAAAATACCTCCTGCCCTATTCAAGCAAGCGATTATCCGACTTAGAAAGCTCGGCGTCCGAGTCCCCGCAAAAGCCATTCAGCTCGAACAAACGAACGAAAGCCTTAATATCCTTCGCTCGAGAGAGGCCTACTGGGAAAGCCTGGGAATACCGGTCGAGTATGAGATCGGGGCGTAGATCGAGAATCGAAAATGGAAAATAGAGGCAAGATTTCGCCCCTGTTAATCCGTCCCAAATTTTTCCCCGATTTTCGATTTACTCATCTCGATTTTCTAGATTTTGCCGGCAGGCGAAATCTTGGGCGGTGCAGGGATCGAACCTGCGACCTCAAGCTTCGGAGGCTTGCGCTCTATCCAACTGAGCTAACCGCCCGTTTAAAATACTTCGCCTTCGATATCGTTGCTGCCGCTCGCCAGATGCGCAATTGCGGCCATCATCTCCGGTCGCTGTCGCTCCCTGGGGCCAACTGAGCTAACCGCCCTTTTATTCGAAAGGCGAATAACGTTGGATAGTTAGCATGACTCCTGCCTTGGGTCTACCCCTTCATTAGAAAGGGATTTGGGAACATTTTGGGAACCTTCGGGGAAAAGCCGAACGATCTCTGCCAAGCCCTCTAGCCGAGAACCGCGATTATGAATGTATCTCTGAGTCGTTTTTACCTCCTTCTGTCCCAGGAGTGCCATTACGTCCTCACTAGTAGCTCCGTGCTGCATGTACAGCTCAGAGGTCGAATGTCGGAGACCGTGGGTTGCAATGGCCGGGATTCCCAGAGCCTTGCAATGGTGGACTAGGACTTTCCTGTACTTCGAGTATTCGAGCATTTGATATCCTTCGGGAACTACTACTAGCTCTCCCTGCGAACTTTCTCGGAGATCTTTCAATCGAACTAGGAGTTCCAAAGGAATCTTATGCGCGAACTGTTTTCTGCCCTTGGGATGATCGCGGAAGACCTTCTCCAGTCGGGCGTAGGTTCGACGTACATGCAGAACACCCGTTGTCAGATCCACATCCTCCCATCGGAGTGCTTGAACTTCCCCAGCTCGAAGACCTAGGAAAAATTGAAGCCAGATTGCAATGCCGTACATCCCGGTCACGTCTTGAAGTAGTTCTCTTGCCTGAGAGATCGAAAGGTAGCGGCTTTCTTTGATGGGTACCTTGGGACGCGCTTTGCGCAACACAGGTGAGTAGTTCAAGAGGAGATGATCTTCTGCCGCGTCACGGAACATTTTTCGCAGGAGATTGTAAGCGTGCCTCTGAGTCTGTTTTGAGAGCCTTTTTTCCTCCATCCGGAGGGTGACGAAGCACAAATTTGAACCTGAGAAGTGTCCAGCGGGTTGGAAATAATCTCAAAAAGGTGCCGCCCTATTTGGGGCTATTGACGGCCCTCCATCTTATCGGTGAGCTGCTGGAAGCGCTCAATTAGGTCTCTGTCGGGAACTAAATGGATATTCGCCTTTTCCTCTTGGCGAGGTAGCTCTTGATGGTCAGTTGCACGCCGTTTTGGGTATACGTATTCCATTAACCCCATGAGAGTTCGAACCTGCTCGCTTGGTGTTATTCGATTTAACCTTTCCAGGATGGCCTCGGGAATAGTTTTTCCCAAACAGTCCGAAATCGTTTCACTGAGGGCTACTGATGCGCGATTGGGTGTCCCTTTTTTTCTGCCCCCGGTTTTTGCGATCCCTGTAGGTCGACCCATAAGACATATCTTAATCTACTTTAGAAATAGTTTCTCCTCTGGTACATCGAACTCACGCTATAGCCATGGAATTCTATGACCGAGCAGGAATCCTTCCAATATTTATGTCACATGCTTGATGATCAAACCCCAGATAATCCACTTCTCTCTGCGATCGCACCGATCTATCAATTGCTTTCAAAAGAAATGAGACTCCTTAATCTCGCAAATAGGAAGGAAACAGTGATGAAGTCTCGTGGCAGATGGGTTAGTGACGATGCATTCCCTGGACTAAAGCGTTTTGAGTATCCGTGCGGTACGTCAAAGGCTATGGATCTGATGTATCAATCTGTTGCCCATCAAGCCGCTGTCGATGGGCTTGCTACGGCAGTACTCATAGGCGCATCCAATATTCTCCGTATTGTAGCTAACGCCGCTATGGCTATTTCTGACCTGAGTCAGGAAGTAATTTGGAGTTGTAAGCCGACATTTCGGAAAACCACTTGGGCGAAAGCTATCATCGCAGGCGGAAACTATGTTCGGCACTCTTCCGAATGGGCCGATGCACATGCGGCCGGAAAATTAAGAAAAGACGCCGAGAGAAATATCGAGTCTCTTTGTGCAATTGGTTTTTCAGAAGCGAAGCTAACGGACGGCAGAGTTAAATTTTCTGAAATAGTCGAACAGCTAAAATTAGGAGACTGGGGCCAAACTCATAGATATGTGTCGGAATGGGCTCTGACCGTCGGAGCTTTAGTCGATAAATGCAATGAAATACGCCAATGAGTAAAGACTTTGATTACACACAGCGGAGCCCTGTGACTGCCAGCTCCCGAATGGCCGTCAAGAGCTTCTGGGCAATCCGTCTGGGTAATACCGTAATATAGGTACAGCTTTCCGAATGGATGCGAATTTTATCACGCTTATTGGTAATAATTCCGATAAATAGTTTTGGTTATTAAGGGTATTTTTAGCGTAAAATGATAACTAAATATTAACTATATGATATTAAAAGAATTTGTTACTCAGCCCTGTAATCAACCGGCTTGATTTTTAGAAATTAGTGGTTATTATCACTAGCGTCGGAGGTAAACAAAGTGGCCCTAAGCCCAGAAAAATTAAAGGAACTGCGAGAAGCCGTTGGCGTGACCCAGCGTGCGCTTGCAATTGCCCTTGATGTTTCACAAGCATACGTCTCGGTAATCGAGTCCGGCGAAAAAAAAGGCCCGGAATTCATCGAACGCGCAGAGAGATACTTACGTGAAAAATTTAGTCCCGTAAGAATATCGGAATCGGTCGCATTAAGGTCGAAACGAAATGAGCAGAACGAACCACGAATCAGTTCAAGCCACGCGGGCGCGATTGCGTGGGCATGGACGGGACTATCAAGCGAAAGAGAAAGTGGGGACGTATTCGATTTTTCTAAAATTGACAGCACAACCTATGCCTTCTTGTTGACTGACGTAGTTGGGGCAGGAGTTCGGGCCAGTTGGCAGTCGGCACAAATAAGATTTGGTTTTCACGCTATTGCAAGCGGTCTCACACGATATTCAAACACACCTCTTAGATTCCTTGGGCCCCTAGCCACCGCACTCAATGCGGTTCGAATTCGCAGGCTTGCTCCTCCTAGCCTGGCAGTCGCTTGCCTGTCTTCAAGAACGGCTTCTTTCGAAATAGCCGCGTTTGGTCTCCCAAATCCTCTTGTATTTCGCAAACGTACCAAGCGGCTGGAGCCTCTGGAAATT
Organism: uncultured delta proteobacterium; assembly: GCA_963778115.1. Classification (GTDB taxonomy): domain Bacteria; phylum Bdellovibrionota; class FAC87; order UBA2466; family UBA2466; genus JBBQIT01. The sequence goes on along the minus strand of CAVZSV010000004.1, from coordinate 2,262,613 downwards.
AATTCCGCCGATCGGTTCTTACAATCCGAGATTTCTTCTAAGTTCGTGTCTCGTTTAGATTTGGGCCCTGGCGATTCAGTGTTTCTCTTTACAGACGGTTTCTTAGGGTGGCTCAAAGAAAAAAAAGGATTGGACTCTTCCGGAGCCGCACGTTTATTTACAGAAGCGGCAGATTTTCATGCGGGGAAAGCAACAGTTATGATTCGAGCAGTCCTTTCGGCTTCGTCTCCGCAAGCAAGAAAGCCTAATCTGGAGCGAAGCGCTCTCGACGATGCCACTCTGTTTGTAATTTCACGTAGCCAAGATGGAATGGGGAGATAGCAATGGAATATGAGATTCGTAAGGATTCGCCTTTTGAGGAGCTCGTTGAAAAGGCACCTCTTTTTGCGAATGTTCTCGGTCAGGTTAACAGCGAGTTCTTACGCGTAGATATGTCTAAGCCGCGAGCCAAAGAAAAATGGCGCCAAGTGAGAAAAGTCGCCTCCGAATACTTGGGAAATCTATACGACAAGGACAAGAAAACGAAAGCTCAGCGCGTGTGGTTTGAACTTAACTGGAAATCGGGCACCATTTTGGAGTTCGTCATGTGTCACGACGGAGTTCCCTACGATCAAGCCGCTAATGTTGCGACCATTAAGGACGGTTTAGGTGTCTTAAAGGCCACAGCAGCGACGTTTTTTGGTACTGGGCAGCAGGATGGAATTAAATTTGAAATCGAGTTCGAAAATAGTGAGGTGTTGCCATGAGTAATTTGAAATTGGATTTTGATTATGAATGGGGAAATAAGTCACCGACGGTTGATTCCGCTTTATTCAAAGGCATCATAGATCGGAGCACGGTCGGTCCTCAAAAAACAAAATTAGAAACCTTTCAGAGCGAGATTCGTGCGCGGTGTACGAATGGTAAAGTAGTTATTTTAGATCTTTCTGTTTTCGAGTTTTGGGATACGGAAGGAATTGCACTCATTATCGGAGAGACTCTTACCCCGCTCGTTAGAAAGGGAGCAAAAATCGGTCTAACCGGCGGCAAAACTGTGGCCGATAGTTCCGGAGAACGGACTCAACTTTTTAGGGATGCGGATACTAAACATGGGGCCATACTAGATACCCCATTACTTCCGTGGGGCGATACCTACGATGAAACATACAAACGTCTCACTTCCTAAGGATGGGAACACTTTGGGAACATACCAACTCAAAGCAGTCGGTTTCAATTGGGAGAAACCAGAAGACGCGGGTCATCACAAGTCGGTGATTCGTTAAGTGTTTGAGCGTAAATTAGGATCTCTGAGTTTTTCTAGGAATTGCTTCGGAGGCTTGCGCTCTATCCAACTGAGCTAACCGCCCTTTTTGAAGAAAGACGAATGACTCAGGTTAGTTAGCATAGCTCCGTCGCTTGGTCCACCCCCTCGTTATTGAGCGATTGGGAACAAGCAAATGCATTATTCTAATTTTTTAAAGTTACATACCTAAGAATTGCGTAAAGGGCTGATGCGCGAACGTTTGGATTGGAATCCCTTATATACTTATAGAAGAGTTCAGGCTTGGGATGTCCTGCTCGCATTCCCCGAATCATAGGGAGCATTAGATCTTTGTTACCGCTTTGGAGTGCCCTAAGGCATAAGAATCTACCTGCATCCCCGCTTTGAAAAAGCAATAGGGCCACCTCTTCAGTCGGATGTTTTAAGAACCAGGCGTATAACGCATTCGTAAGACCTCGTTCGGCTAGAAAATAGGTATAGGCTCGTATCTCAAAAAAGTCGTTCGAATGAATCCACTTGGCGTAATCTTCATAATCTGCGGCTAAATCCATAGGCACACGATAGCCTAATAGGTAGCAATCACGAAGAGATTGGTTTAGCCGGTCCTGATTTTCGTAATTTCTAGATTTGAGATATTCTCGTAAATGAAGATTCAGAATTCCGTAGGAACTCAGGCTTTGCGGGTGGGCTTTTTCATCCTCGATATCCCAATAGATCATCGCTAATGGCAAGTACGGAATCTTTTCGTCGAAGTAGCTTAAGAAATTATCTACGTGATCATCTTCCAACAGCTTGCGTTCTAGCGCAGGAAACTCTTCCGCAAACATTTTCGGATCAACTTTTGATAGAGTCTTTGCGCTAGAGGCCGCTAGTAGCCATTCTATCTCGAGCTGGTTGCGATCAACGTTAGGTTGGTACTTCTCAAGTAGCGCCCGAATATCAACCGCAATTGAGGAAGCCTCTCTACCGAGAGTTCCCAGAAAGGACATCGCCTCTGTACGTTCGTAGAGGTTCATCGGATCTCTAAATGCACGGACTAACGATGCCAAGGGATCGAGACCATACTTCTTCAGTAAAGCGTAAACAGGCCCCAAAGCCTCCGTATAAATCCCGTTCGATTCGTACCCTCGTTCGAGAAGGCCCTCCAGTCGTGGTACTGAAACTATCCGGGGAGGGTTCTCCATTTTACTCAGAGCACAAATCGCCAGTAGAACCTTGGGAGCTTGATGAAACTCGTGTTCGTCGTACGCAAGGAGCCGCTTAAGATAAGGTAAAGCCTCGGATGGGTGACGCAGAATAAGGTCCGAAAGAATCGAGGCGTTATCGGACGACACCGTAATCCCAGTAAGAGCCGATTCAGTCTCCTCCCATGATTTATCGCGTAGCCTTCGAACAATCTGAGCAGCTCCTAATCTACTCAAGGGGAAAATATCAGTTTTAAGGACATCAATGGCGTCGGTCAGACCGGCAGTGGGCCCCTTCGAATCGCGCACGTATTCATCGAAGGCAGTTCGTACTTGGTGAAATAACTCCTCTCTCAAGCCCCCTAGAGAATTCAGCTGTCGAACTGCCTTCACCCTCCCTCTAAGACTTCCCGTTTTGGCGAGGCTATTTAGCAATTCAACCGATTGGTCATGTGTGGTGAACTGCGTTGCCTGTAAGACCTCATCGGAATAATCCAACTCCTTCGGGTCGCGAGCGAGCGCGGCTTTAGCGATTCGAAATCCCTGATTAGCACCCTCTTCTACTGTTAGCTGCTTAAAGTCGACTAAAGCCCGTAACGCGAGTATCGCCACTCCGGGATCCTCGTCATCCAAACGATCTCTTAGAAGCCTCAGGGTATCTTGGCTTGGAAAACCTTCTAACTTTTCCACTAATTGGATGACCGCTCGTCGTTGGTACCACGGAAGTTGAGGCTCGATAATTAGTGCTCGAAGTTTCGTTTCTGCGATTGTCGGTAACGAACCCATCTTCAAGAGCGTATCAACGGCCAATGATAGGCGTGGACCGCGCAAAGAAGCAAGCAGCTCTATAAGTTTGGGCTTTGCAGATTGTTCCGCAACAACCAAGGCATCAATCATCGGATTTTCCACCGTTGAATTAAGACCGTCGTCGGTTACCGACGCCATCCAGCCGGCGTATTTAGAATCTAACAGTAAGGGCCCATCGGCAGGCCTGATGAGACCTGCTTTGACTAAGACCGAGACGGCAGTCGTTGCGTCCGAATTGTTATTGGAGTTGTTTAGTGTGAGCAACATTTCATTCCTTAGCTGCGCCCTTTCTGTTTCAGATAAGCTGGCAACGCCATCGTTCGATCCCTCTGAATTTTTCGATCTCCATTCAGAAAAGACCTCTCCCCTTGCAGCAGCTCCAACACGATCGTTACGTCCCTTCATTAAATTTAAGATTGGCAGTGCCAAAGGAGTCCGCGAGTGCAGAAAGCTTAGAGCGATCTGTTCTCTCAAGTCTATTGATTCCGATTCGTCGACCAATATTTTGCTTAGAAGCTCAAATGTGGTCTCGTTCATCGGGCGGCGATGATAGGAATAGGCAGCAAAACATCGCACGACCGTGGGGACCGATCGGTCCGCGACTGTCCGAAGAAGGGACCTATCGCACCGGGAGTCACCGCAGAACCCCAAGGCAAAAGCGGCGACAGATCTTCCAACTTCATCCACACTTTCCGCTTGTATATAATTCAATACTAGATCGAGAGAAGGTGTTTTCTTTTGATTTATCAGGAGGAACGCGGCACGCATGCGCATAACGAAGTGCTCATTTGGGTCCCGTAAGATATGTGAAATGAGATCATTGTGTTTAAGGGTTGGATCTGCAGCCAGTTCTGCGAGTGACGCCCCCCGAACACGAAAGTTCTCTATCGGGTTAGAAGCTGTTTCCGTCAGGACGGGATGATTTCTATCAATGTGCGCCAAAGCACGGATCGCTGCTCTTCTTAGATTCTGGAACGGTCTTTGGGGCCCATTTCCAAACGGCGTGAACTTTGCTTGAATAATCTGAACCAAAGTTTCAGGCGGAATTGATTCAGAACTCCCCAGTATAATTACTCCTACTCGCGCAGTACGAGCGGCAACATCAGTTCGATCTACCAGATAACGTTGAATGCTCTCTTTCCAACCCTCCGCGGATGGTTCAGCCAACTGATTTTCACGTGTTTCATACTCAGCTTGGCCTGCCGCCGATAGCCCAGTCTCAGTGGACTCCGTTTGTAGGACTTCGGGAACAGGGCGAACGACGTCGGGAAGATGGTGCTCTTTACTCTCGTTTGGTGTCGGGATTTGACCATCGGATAAACGAGCATCTTGGGAACATCCGGCCGCCAGAAACGAAAACCATACCACAACGTGGAACCTCTTCACGAAGCACCTCTCTATCAATAACGCGGGAGAACCTAGCACATCCTGTGGTTTCGCTACTAGTGTGAACTAAGAGTTCCCTTTATTCCTGAACCGTCATAAATGGAGTGAGGTGGCCCAGAGGTAATGCTGCGTATATCCCGAAATAGGTCCCGGGAAGTGGGAACACATTGGGAACATATCGACTCAAATCATCCAGTTTTAACTGGTAAGAACCAGAAGACGCGGGTCATCACAAGTTGGTGATTTGTTATTAGTTTGTGCCTAGTTTAGGGTCTTTGAGTTTTTTCTAGAACTGCTTCGGAGGCTTGCGCTCTATCCAACTGAGCTAACCGCCCTTTTAAAATACTTCGCCTTCGATATCGTTGCTGCCGCTCGCCAGATGCGCAATTGCGGCCATCATCTCCGGTCGCTGTCGCTCCCTGGGGCCAACTGAGCTAACCGCCCTTTTATTCGAAAGGCGAATAACGTTGGATAGTTAGCATGACTCCGTTGCTTGGTCCACCCCTTCGTTGTTGAGCGATTTGGGAACAAGCAAATGCATTATTCTAATTTGTTAAAGTTACATACGTGAGAATTGCGTAAAGGGCTGATGCGCGTACGTTTGGATTGGAATCCCTTATATACTTATAGAAGAGTTCAGGCTTGGGATGTCCTGCTCGCATTCCCCGAATCATAGGGCCGTCGGAGGGTTGAGCGAGTCAAATAACGTTCAGATGGATGCCGTTGGGCCGGCAGTTTCTCTTCTTTCAAGCGTGAAAATAGGTCACGAAGTGTATTTTCTTCATGATGGTTTAGTGTTTTCGATAGCGGATTCTGACGGAACGCCAACCATGATCCCAGGGCTCCGGAACGTAAAGGAGTTAATAAAAAACGGTACGGCTATTCTCGCCAGAACCGAGAACGGATCGATCTATCTCATTAACAAAGAGTCACTTCATTCCGAAGAAAACATTGAGTAGATACCAGGGGAGTACCCATAGCAGGCCCGCGATAGGCCCATTGGGGAAACATAATATTCCGACTCGATGATAGAAAAGTTTATAGAGAGTAGAGGTATTCTGCTGACAGATCGGCGCCACACTCCCAACAAATTCCGCCGACGGGGTTAACAGACACTCTTGCGAATGCCCTTTCATCAATAAGAGGTCGAAAAACGGGGGGGGAAACGCAAGAAGTTTGGAGAGATCCACTTCCTTTGACGCTCCATCGTTGAAGTCGAGTGAAAGACGAAATTTGCCAACCCATTTTACATTAGTAATCTCGAGATATTTTGCGGCTGTAATCATAAATTCTCCTCCTATTCCAAAGGCGGAATCGGAAATACCTGTTCCCCCTTGCTCGCCAGAACCCACACTTTCATCAATTCGTCTCTGTGCAAACCGATCCATTCCTGAATGAGTTTATGTGCTCGTGGCGTCATTTTCCCAGCCAAAATTTCCGCAGTGTCGATTCTATACGAAGCTTTGTTTCCGCTATAGACCGCGTGAATGTGCGGGGGATTGTGATCAAGAAACTGTACGTAACTAAGCTAACCGCCCTTTGTGTGTTATGTCTAATGGATTTAAGTGCTTTAAACAAGTTGCCGTGGCAACTTTACGCATAAATTCGGTTCCTTGCCAGTTTAGACTTCCTTTCCGTTTAAAGGCGAACTATATGCTCCGCATGGTTAAAATGACGTCGTCCTACGTATGGTTCTTGGGCCTTCTGATATCCGCTTTCTCTTCAACCGGATGGTCGGCAACCGACGGCTGTGAGGTCGACATCGGCCTTGAGACAAACCCACAAACCCCTTATGTCATTCTGACCAACGGATTTCTGGCTCCAAAAATACAGGTTCGAAGGCTCTTTTCGGTGTTGAAGAATATGAATGCCTCCCAGCCAGGGCGACTTAGCAAACTCTATCAATTAGCCCGGGATCCGAAGACCCATTTACAAGACGATCTGACGGATTTTATTGAGTTGGGTTATGTCAGCCCCAAAGGAGAACTTCCGACGAATTTTCGACACATTATTCTTGCGAGTGTTTATCCCAACCGGAGTTCTCACTCGATCGTGGCAAATCCCATTAACATTGAAGAGACTGTAAAATTACCCGCGCAGTTACCCACTGCGATCGATATTCCAAAACTAAAAATTTACTATGCCAAAGTGCAGGCCATCGCTAAATTTCTAGTCGAAACCTCAAAGGCAGCTGGGATCATGGTGGATCAAGATCGACTAAGCCAGAGCATTGGAACCGCCGAAGGAAGCGATCTTAATCTATCACTTCCCATCATCCCCAACGGAGGCTTGGTTCTGGTAATGAGTCAACGAAGTGGAATACCAAACACGCTGAATACTGCTCTTGGCGGCCTTAGTCTCTTCGGAGGCATTAGTTACGGCAGCCTGGATAGTATCGCTCTTCTTCGTGCTATCGACGCGCGACTGGGGCTGGAACCCTTTTTGCCAATGGGCTTTACGTGGGCTGGAGGGGGCACCGTATTCAATCCCGTCTACCAAATAAGCCGTGATTTAGATGGCGAACCGATGCGTGAGATCATTCCTCGCTACTATCCCAACGAAGCCGACGGTTGGAAAACCAAAATGCCGATCTGGGAGCAAGTCTGCCCGGAAGGTCGCAAGGCGAATTTTTAGAATGTATCGGATGCCTTTTGATTAGGTTCAAAACTTATAGGCTTGGGGCGTCTGCGAGTGTACTTCGAGAGGTAAGTTTGATTTTACGGTGACTTCTTGGAGGGGCGGAAGACTGGCGGGTGGGCCATCAAATCGGATTTCCGGGTGGAGGGTAAATGCCGCACTTCTTATCTGCTTTGCTTCCGAGGGAAAGACTAGCGGAAATTGCCCCGGAGAGTACGACCTGGCCACCCAAATTCACCGCGCCGACATCGCTCTTTACGAAGCTAAGCACGTGGGACGCGATTGCTCCATCGTTTGGGAGCCCACCATGGAAAAGTTAAAGGCTGCCTAAGCTTTCGTCTAAACCGGAATCATCTGCTCTCGAGCTATTCGAATAATTGAATCTTCATCCTTAATAGACTCTTATCGGCCCTTCCTTTTGTATTCTCCAAGAAAACGTCTCCACTTGCCCGCTGAATCCAGCGCCGAGAATACAGTGGCATCGCCTTGCAACTAAACCCAGCGTATCGCGAAAAGGGGATTGGGGGAAAAAGTGAAGCTATCTTTTGGAGTTTTGATTTCGTTAGGAGTCCTTTGTGCGCTTGGCGTTAACGCCCAGGCGGAGCTGTTTAATGGGCCGGTAGTGCGATGGATTAGATCGAGAAGACAGAGCTGCTCGGGCTACTCGTGTAGTCAACAGAGCCAAACCGCGACAACCGCCAAGGCGACCACGCCAGCTCCCGCAAACCACGGAGTGCCGAGCCAAAGTCCTTCGGCCAGTACGAGTAACGTACAAAGCGCTCCCTCCGAGAAACCACCACGATCGGAAGCAGCCGCTTTAGAAGATGTCCAAAAAAGAGTCTGCGAGGAAGAAAGAAAACTTCGCCTTAAAGGAGTCGTCTCCTATTCGTCTTACAATCCCAGTTACGAGCCGCTCGCCACATGGGAAAAAAGAGAAAAAATTCTAAAAAATGTGAATGCCTTTTTAGAGAAGACTCCCGATGCCGCTAAATCGATTTCTCATCTGAATGCTATGGGACCGCAGGGATTAACAGGACCCGACTCCCTGGGAACGCTCAATATCGGAACCGATATGCTTTGGAGCGATGTCAAAGCGCATTTGGAAACTATTCCGCCTTTTGAAGAGTTTCAAAAACAGCGCGCTGAGAATTTCGATGTCAAAAGTGACATCACCTCTAAGTACGGACTTGGATTTAATTCTCAAATGGCTGGCGCGATGGCTCCGTTGCGCACCGAGACCGAAATATTAAAAAAGCTTCGGGCTGCTCTTTCCACCTTCGACGTGGAAAAAAGCATGTTAACTCAAGCGATGGTGGTCGATCCCGAAGCCTCTTTCACCAAAGAGATAACCTTTTCGAATGGAAATCTTATGATTCCTTCGAACGCCACCGAAGCACAAATCGCCGACGCTTTAACTAAAATTCCCGTCCATGAAGGCAAAGAGGCGATCGAAGAGATGATAGCCCTCCGGGAACTGACCAAGACAAATGTTGCCAGAGATGCGCTCGATAAAGCTATCAAAGCGCAGCAAGACTCCAGTCCCGATACTCGCCGACAAAGCAATAAGACTTATTTAGCCAATCAAATAAAAGACGAGGAAGATCGAAAAAAACGCCAGCCGGAGATAGACGCTTTCCAAACCGAGATGAAAAAGGTTGCCGCTAAATTAGGTCCTGATGTGGTTATCGTGGATGAATATGGGGCGACCGAGCAATCCAAAAAACTTCTTGGCAAAATATCGGAACTCGCTGATCAAGGGCTAAAGCTCACTAAGGGGAGCCGTACCATCGCCATGACCGATGCGTGGGGTAAGGGCAGCGCCACCCAGTCAGATCGGGTTAGTGGGGATTGTCGGTTTTGGACCGCCATTTCCGCTGAGGCAGATGACGCTACCATCCGAAATAGGTTCGAAAAGAAATAGTGCTCTAATTTCCGTTTTTGTTTAGCGATTGAAAAAGCGCTTGGTAGGAAGATTTCAGAAGGCCTTCTATCTCTTCCCAGTCAGCATCGGACATGCCTCGCGCTTGATCTCTTTCCGTGCGCTCTAGCATGGCCTGGGCTTTGAGCCTGGCGTAAGGAACCATGGTTTCCCAAGGTTGGGAATAGAGTTCGGCTGACACATCCGCGATGGCTCGAACGAGTGCGGTCTCTCCATGACGGCCGCGTTCCCGATGGATAATCCACCAGTCTAATTCACGGTTCGCTAGACTCTGAATGTTTCTCTCATAGCCGCCCGTTCGGCAGATATTTGCGAAATAACTCTTTAGATAAGGCAACGCCTTCGCGTAATCCGAGCGACGACGCCCTTGTTTGAAAAGAAATGCTGCCTCCGCACTTTCATAAGCACTCATTAAAGAACGCACGGGAGGCATTCCCTGTTGGTCCCTAAACATTTGAAACGTGCTCAAGAACAATGCCCAGTATCTTTTTTCGTAATAGGCACGCCATGAGTTGGTTTCTAGTTTGGCTGAAACTTCCGGGTCGAAATGTTTAAGATCGCCACGCCAAGGGCCGTAAACATCAACGAGACCCCATAAGCAGACCATGAAAAAGCCCGCCAAGATAGCTAGAGGCCAGGTGAAAGAGGTATTGGGTTTTGCCTTCATGAAGAAAGCTTAGGATAGCAGCGCACTATCGAGAAGGCTATACCGACCACTTCTCGCGGGGAGGACATTTGTCGCCCAAGATCTCTTTGAGCTTTACGAAAGCTTTGGCGGTAAGCTTTACGTCACCCAGGGAGCGATGGCGTTCGGCTTCGATAATTTGAAGCCCTAATCGTTTCGCGATCATGTCTAGATTGTGGGAGGATTCCGTGGGAAATGCCCTACGCGAAAAGATCATGGTGTCATAAACTTCGAGATTTCGCTGAACCTTCTGCTGCACCAAAGACTTCATCACAAACGCCATATCAAATTTCGCATTCTGCGCGACTAACCAAGCGCCCCCGATGTAGTCCAAAAATTTAGGCAGCACGTCTTCTAAATGGGGGGCTCCGGCTACCATCTCGTTAGTGATGCCGTTGACTCGACTGGCTTCTGTGGGGATTAGCCGCTTGGGATTGACCAGAGAATGGAAACAGTTCTCTTCGTCAATATCGTTCCCAAAGACCTTCATAGCGCCGATTTCAATGATCTCGTCGCCGCCCCAGGGAGAAAGGCCTGTGGTTTCCAAGTCAAAAACTACGTACTCGTCGAGTCCTAAACTAAGCTGCATCATAGTAGTGTCTTCGTAATTTGTTGCGACCCCAAACCATCATCTTCGCCCCCCTTCTAAAAGAAGACAAAATCCGTCGGGTCTACAAGAGAAAAAGAGCAAAAGAGCCGGCCCGAGTCATCTTCAGAGTGGGGGGTATCTTCGATTAGTAGATAAAGTTTGGTCCCTGGTCAAGCGATGCCGGAAACGCAAAATAGGGCGGCGTTCCATGCTACCTGTCACGAGCCACCGGCTTGACTTTGCTGCCTTCCCGGAGAACTCTTGGCGGCACGTCATGTTGCAAGATTCACAGTATCTCCAAGCAAAGTATCATCTTTCGGAAGCGGAGCACCGGTACGGTTCCCATATCCACTTACTGGCGGATCCCTATCTATTTACGACCCTCACGCGGTTGGGACATCCTGATTGTAAGCAACCCACGGTCAACCAGCTTCTCTACATTCTTTATCGAGAGCTCGTTAAGACCGTTGTGAATTGCGAATTTCCGACGTGTGAAGCCACTATCGTAACCCGTATGGCAGGCCAACACCCCGAAGGAACCTTCAAAGCACGCACTATTGATCCTGAAACCAAAGTCGCTTGCGTGAATCTGGCAAGGGCTGGAACCATCCCGTCTCAAATCTGCTTTGACGCTTTTAATTACATTCTTAATCCGAGCGGGGTTCGCCAGGATCACATCAGCATCAATCGCAAGGTAGATGCCCAAGAGCGGGTGGTGGGAACCAACTTAGGGGGCGTCAAAATTGGCGGCGACGTTCAGGATAGAATCGTTGTCATTCCTGATCCCATGGGAGCCACAGGTTCCACCATCGAAGCCGCCATGGAGATCTATCAACCTTTGGGTAAAGCAAAAAAGTACATCGCGATGCATCTCATTGTGACTCCCGAGTACATCGCCAAAGTCACTAAGGACTACCCCGATCTTAAGGTCTACGCCATTCGCCTTGATCGAGGGCTAAGCACGCCTAGCGTATTTAATACCGTCCCCGGGACGCATTCCAATCAAGAGAAGGGGTTAAATTCCAAACAATACATTGTTCCAGGAGCAGGTGGCCTAGGAGAGGTCATCAATAATTCATATGTTTAATATTTTCTTTCTTTGTTTTGCGGCTATCGCTTTTGCTATCTTTCTTGCCGTTGCTATCACCCGACAACACGTTCCCGACGGGGGAGCCATGGCGCCGCCCGAGGAGGATTCCGAGAAAGACGCTGATCTTACTCAGTCCGTAGGGCTTGGCGAACTGGAACAGCTGGCCGAAAAACTCTGTGAAAAAAACGGGCTTACTATTAAGGACCGGATGAAAAATACCCCCAGCGAAATCTATTGGATCGCTGAGAGTAAGAATGAGTTCTTTTTCGGAAACTATGTGCTTTGTCTTTTTCTCACCGATGAAAAGAACCGTTACGTGAAGCTTACTGATCTTCTTGAATTCAAAGATTTCGTGAAGAGTGTCGGAAGCACTAAAGGGTTTTTCTTTACCAATGGCTATTTCACCAAAGACGTTCATCAGCCCCTGGAAGGACCGAAAGTGGCGCTTTATAATCGCAGAAAAGTCGCCGAAGAGCTGCACCGCTTCGAAGTAGAGAATTAACCCCCCTCTTGTCACTACCCCCCAATTATGAGAACCGTTAGCGATGGCCGTTAGAAAAATCGCAGTCATGGGTCACCCCGTTTTAAGGCAGATGGCCAAACCCGTGCCCGAAGAAAAGATTGGAACCCCGGAGTTTCAGGAGTTTCTAAAGGACATGTTAGAGACCATGTTTGAATATGACGGCAGGGGGCTAGCCGCTCCGCAAATTCATGAAAGTATCCAGGTCGTCGTCATGCTATGGGACTTCAATCCCAAAGAAGAGCCCCACGTTCAGGTATTGATAAATCCCGTCATCAAACCCTTAACGCAAGAGACCTCTTCTTTTTGGGAGGGGTGCTTAAGTCTCCCGGGACTTAGGGGCAAAGTGGCTCGTCCCAACAAAATTTCCGTAGAGGCTCTAAACCAGCGAAAAGAAAAGATTAGCCTCGTTGCCGAAGGCTTTGCGGCGACCGTGGTCCAGCACGAATGTGACCACCTCATGGGCAAGCTCTACATCGACCGGATGCAGGGGCTTAGCGAACTTTGCTTTAACCGCGAATACGAGCGTTACTGGGCCAAACCGGATTCCCCTGATTCCGACGCCCCATCCGAGGGATAAGGGGCTCATTACCCCCTATTTTTCCAGGAGAAATCGACGAAAACTACCCTTGCGGAAAATTCCGAAGCAGCTACACTACCAAACCTATGAAAACCGTGGAACCGCTCAAGAAAACATCCCCGTTGCCTCCCGCCACTAGCTCCCCCAGTACCAAGCGCTCCTCGGCGAAAAAAGCCGTTGATTACGAAGTCTTGAACCGGATTACCGATCGTGCTTTTTTCCTGGCTCTAGAGATGATCGATATTGCCAACCACCAACGTCCGACCCCCGATCGCGGCGAGCCCAAAGTAGGGGGCCATCCTAGTGCTTGCGCCTCTTCCCAGCACATTTTAGCCGCTATCCATTTGGTCATGCGTAACCCAGAAGATTACTTTGCGTGTAAGCCTCACGTCTCGCCGATGGACCACGCGTTAAATTTCTTGCTACACAACTTTCGAGATAGCGATCACCGCAAACTTACTGAAGACGAGCGCAAGACCGCCATGAAAAACCTTCGCCACTACACGAAGGAAGAGCCGGTCTTCCAGTCCTACCACGCTGAAGCCGATCCGGATTCGTTCCGCTATTTTCCTTCAGGCTCAGTAGGCATTCCGCCCGTGAATGCTCTTTATACGTCGCTAGCCTATGAGTTCGCTAGCTATCATGGGTTTGAGATAAATGAGAGCCCCACTTTTTGGTGTTTGATGGGCGACTCCGAGTTTCGGGAAGGCTCTTTGATGGAAGCAATGCCCGATGCTGGGGAGCGCCAACTCGGAAATCTGATCTGGATCGTAGATTACAACCGCCAAAATTTGGATGGAACGCGTGTGCTTAATGAAGAGGCTTTCGCAGGCTCCGATGCAGATCGAATCGTTCGTGTAGCCGAAGCGAATGGCTGGCATGCGATAAAGCTTAAACACGGAAAGTTAAGAGAGCGCATCTTCGCCCAACCTGGCGGAGAGGAGCTGCGACGGGTATTAGATGAATCTTTCACCGACTTCGAATTTCAAGCGGTCCTTGAAGCCAATAACGCCACGCTGACCCGTAAAGTTCTTTTGGAAAAATCCTCGAAACTAAAAGGTTTGATAGGAGAGCTAGACGACGACGAATTACAAAGAGTCTTTTTAAATCTGGCCGGACATGATTTGGAGAGTCTCGTCGAAGCTTTCCAAGCGGCCAAAGCAGAAACCAAACGGCCCAGTCTTATCGTCCCCTACACCATCAAAGGATACCGCTTGGCTTGCCAGGCCATGTCGGGAAACCACTCGTCGCTTCCTGAAGCCGACGAACTAAAAGCGATGGCGGATCGTATTGGTGCCGATGTGACCCATCCTTTTGAAGGGTTCGAACCCTCTTCCGAGGAAGAGGCCTACCTGTCGCAAAGGCGAGAATGGCTTTTGACCGGTATTGATAAGATCTTAGCAGAGGTCGACGAACGAAAGAAGAAGTGGTTAGACTTCGCGCGCTCTGAAGTAACTTGGCCTACTGATCTTGATATTCATGCGCTTAAATTTAATCCCGTAGCCCATACTCAGTGGATGTGGGGACAGATCGCGGCAAAGCTTGATAGGTTGGCCCATGGGGGCGAAAAGGATGCTGCTAAAAAGACCGCCAACGATCTGGAGTGGGGCAAAGTAGCTCGCTTTTTTCTAACGATGGCTCCTGATGTGGGAAGTTCCACCAATACCAGCCCCAACATGAACGGCAAACTCTTTGGAGATGTCGGCCAAGAGGATTTCGAAAAGACTTTCGGGACTAAAGATGAAAAGGCGCCCGATGTTATTCCACAGCTTTCGGATCGTTCGGGTCATATCCGATTTGAGATTGCCGAAGGCAACTGTATGTCGGCCGCGGGCTCTTTCGGAAAGTTTTTTCATTTCGTGGGAATTCCTCTCTTCCCCTCGATGACGATTTACGATTTTTTCATTAAACGAGCTCACGACCAATTCTATTACAATCTTTACTGGCATTCGAGTTTTGCGACTTTAGGAACGCCCTCCGGGATTACGCTAGCTCCCGAAGGGGCTCAGCATTCCTGGAAGTCAGATTTTCAAATTCCTAACTGCGTGACATGGGAGCCGGCATTTTCCAGGGAATTGGAATGGATCTTTGCGGATATGCTAAAACGCCATTTCGTCAAAGACGATTCCGACCGAGAAGCTAGCCTCATTCGCTGCGTCACCAAAGGCCTAGTCCAGAAAGAACTTACGGACCGGACCAAAACGCAACTGCGCTTCCAAGGGAAAGAAGAGAAAGAGATTTTAGAAGTCATCCGACAAGAAACGCTAAAGGGCGGATACGTGCTCATCGATTATCGTGGCTTTGAAGACTACTCGCCTGGTGATAACGTGATTGAGCTTTTCGCGATGGGGGCTTTAGTCACTGAAGCGATCAAGGCTTCCGATTCCCTTCGACAAAAAGGAATCTACGCCAATGTCTATGTCGTCACGAGTTCGGATTTACTTTTAGGAAACTTCGCTTATCACGACAACTACCAACACCTGAAAGAGGGGTTAGGCATTAGCGGTGAGCTGTATGTGCGTCCGGATAAAGGGCGAACGCTTAGCTCCGAAGGAGACTGGTACTTCGTTCAAGGTTCGAGAGTACCCGTGGTTTCCGTTCACGACGGAGAGCCGGGTCTCTTAGATAATATAGGCTCTATCGTAGGAGTGCTCCACAAGACTTTGGCGGTCCGAAAGACTTCAAAATCGGGAACGACTCAGGAAGTGTTTCATTATCATGGGCTGGATGCGGAAGGAATTGCGTCGGCTTGTGAAGAGGCTTTGGCGGAAGCGACCCTTGAGAAATTCCAAATTAGTAAACAGCTGATCGATTCTCTATCCTAGGTGCTCCATCGCCTTTTGAGAGAAATACAAAAGCGGGTCAATCGCCTTGCTATTGTTTCTAAGCTCGAAATAGAGACTGGGTTTTTCGCTGTTTCCGGTATCGCCCACCATGCCGATGGCTTCCCCTTGTTCCACGTGACTCCCGCGGGGTTTTAGCGATTTGAAAAGATGGGCACTCAAAGAATAAAATCCACCGCCGTGATGAAGGATGACGACATTTCCAAGACCTTTCACCCAGCCGTCAAACTCGACAACACCGGGAAGGACTGCCGTTACCGGAGTATTTTGTTCGGCTTCGATCTCAAGCCCTTTTTGGTAGGTAACCGTTCCGAACTGGGGATTTACCGATTTTCCAAAACTTTTTACAATGTGCCCCAAAACGATGGGCAGAGGAAGCGATCCCCGGGGCGGAAGATTGGAGCTTGGCGAATCTCGCTCAGACTCAAAATTGTCAAAGAGTGCGGTGAGCTGACTAGAGATCTGTTTATATTCTTTAAGCGCCGTCTGGTAAGAATTCTGCTTTCGATTCAATACCCGCAGAATCTCTTTTTTCTTCGTGAGCAAGTCTTGGAGTAGCGTCTGCTGCTCCCCCAACTCACTTAAGACTTCGGCCAATTGCTCTTTGGCAATCGTCAGCTTCTTTTCGCTCTCGGCTAGGCGCTCATCACGCTCTTGAAGGGCATGGGCCAATTGAGTGTGAGATCGTAACGCGCGGTAGAGGATACGGACCCGGCCCGCCATTTTCCCGAGCCCCTCGTCATAAACCAGAAATCGTAAAAGACCGTCTCGTTTGAGTTTGTAGACGACTTTAAGAAGCAATAAGAGCCTTTCGCGTTCAAAGGCCTCCATCTTTTTTTGCTTCTGAAACTCCAGCGTTAGATTCTCGGACGCCATCGTGAGCTCCTGCTGATTGGCTTGGATGGAGCTAATTCGATTGCGGATCTCGTTTTGGTCCGCATTAAGGCTATCTAAAGAATCTAGAAGGTCGTGTTTTTGAGTTTCCCGCTGTTTAAATGCCGGCTGTTCTTTTTGAATGTAGGCTTTGAGCTGAGAAGCGCGTTCAGATCCTGGCTCTTCATTGACGCGCGTGGAGGCGCCAGCAATAGTTGAGATGACGAGCGAAAGGAAAAGAATTCGAATCATCGATAGCCGTTCTCTTGGAACCGAATAAAGACGGTGAAACTTCCGAAAAACGCCATGGCAATTCCCAAAGCGATGACGGCAAAGAGTTGGCCAATAGAGAGATAGAGGAGTTGATGAACCCCCAGGAGCGAGGCCCACTGGGAAGAGACCATCGCACCTAAAAATATCTTAGCAACGTAGAGCAAAATCAGTGCGATAAAGGCCCCAATGATTCCTTCAAAAAATCCTTCCCATAGAAATGGCGCCATGACGAACTGTTGGCTTGCCCCATGAAGTCTAACGATTTCAATTTCATTCTTTCTGGCTTGATGACGCATTCCCATGAAGTTGGCGATGATAAAGCCACAGCCGATAAGGATTGCCGATGTTAAGCAAAATCCAAAGACCTGAAACATTTGGCGAATGTGTTTGAATTGAGCTAGCCAGTCCTCGGAAAAATCGACATCGGCCACTTCCGGCATTTTGGAAACCATGGTCTTTACGTCTCCAGCGTCCGACATCGAGGCCTCCCTGCGAACCTCTACTTCCAAAATATCGGGGAAAATCTCGTTTCCGGTCAAAGAGTCACCCACTCCGCTGCCCAAGAAGCTGGACAACTCTTCCATCACGGAATGCCGACTTTTGAAAACCGCATTTTTTACCATCCCTAGAGACAAGATCCGTTCTTTCAATTCCGTCACTTGGGCTTCGGTAAGTCCGTCCTTTAAATAGACAGTGGCCGTAATTTGGGATTTCGCTTTATCGGCGATACTTTCCATATTTCGGTATCCAAGAAAGAACACACCCAAAATTAGAAGGGCCATCGCGATAGTAGCAACACTGATGATATGCAGCCAGGGATGCCTTTGAAAATCGATAAAGCTACGTTTGATTCCTCGATAGGCCATTACGCTGCCCCCCCTCGATCGGAAATCATCTGTCCGCGTTCGAGCTCGATCACGCGGGCCGGGACCTCTTTCATAAGCATGTCATCATGGGTGGCGATAAGAACCGTAGTACCCATGTCGTGAATTTCCATAAAGAGCTGCATGATGTCTCGGGCGGTCTGAGTATCCAAATTACCAGTGGGCTCGTCGGCTAAGAGCAGAGATGGCTTACCGATAATCGATCGTGCGATCGCTACCCTTTGCTGCTCTCCTCCCGAAAGGGTAAGAGGGAAATCCTTCGCGCGATCGGAGAGTCCCACCAGCGACAACACTCCTCGCACTCGGTAGTCGACTTCACTGGGTGTCATGCTACGGATCTCCAGCGGCAAACTTACGTTATCGTAGACGTTAAGGTCCGGCAGTAGTTTGAAATCCTGAAAGACAAAGCCCACTTCTCTTCGATATTGGAAAACCTTGGAGCGGGCTAGAGCCGTAAGATCTCTGTTATTTACCAAGATCTGGCCTTCGGTGGCCTTCTCCATGGCGAAAAGTAGTTTAAGAAGAGTGGTCTTTCCCGCTCCGTTTACTCCGGTCACATAAGCGAACTCGCCCCTATCGAGATCAAAGCTCACATTACGCAAGGCAAAGCGCTCGGGACCATATAGTTTCATCACCTTTTGAAGGCGGACCATTTTCGACGACATGAATGTGATTCCAGGTTTGGGAGTCAGATTGGCCCCGGCGATCGGCAAAGGTGTTTGGATAATAGTCGCTCAGGGGATTGGTAGATTACCAATCTCTTAATTATTTTAGCATAGGAGTAGTCACTCGGTACTGCTATTTGCGACGCACCGCAGACCCTCAGTCCGTGGGCTCGGTACCCTAAACCACCTCGGCCTTACCAATTGCCACTCCCCGCTAAAAAGGCTATAAAACTGCGTCTTGTCATTTCTTATGGCGGCATAGCCAAGTGGTAAGGCAGAGGTCTGCAAAACCTTTATTCCCCGGTTCGAATCCGGGTGCCGCCTTCACGCTTCGCCTACGGCTACGCATGACAAGCGAATTACACCGAAAAGCAATAAACCCCGCATAGCGAAGCGACGCGGGGGTCGAATCCGGGTGCCCTCTCATCTGACGAGTGTCTTTGATCTAGACAGCGTATTCTCAGACGATTCTGTCAGTCCTCAACAAGACTACGGGTTAAGTACTAGGGACGGCGTTAGGGAACACGACTTGCATCCTCCTACCAAGATTCGGGCTGGCTTAAGGGGGGATAAGAAATGCTGCGCAAAGTTTTAATCGTATTCTCGGTATTATGTGTCTGCCTCGCATGGGCCGACGAACCGGTGGCTCCAGCGGCTGGGGGCGTAACGGAAGAAGACTGCCGAAAGCTGGTTCAAGCCCTCAAAGTAGAAATCGAATTGCAAAAAGCCGAGGTTAAAAAGCGTTCCCAAAAGATTCCGGAGCTCGCCAAGTCGCTAGAAGCCACTTCACAGCGCTATCGCCAAGAAGCATCTCCTGAGCTGAAGGCGGAAATAAAAGCCTATTTGGACGAGTCTAACCACATCAGTAAGACGATTACCAACGACAGTGCAAAAAAAGAATTTCAGAACGCGCTTGATGCACTTTACTCGTTGCGCATTGGCCGAATGGTCCGCGATTTGGAGAAGAACGACGGCGCGCTATTTCTTAAGTTCAAAGATCACCCCGTCCTAGCTCTCAGTAGCCAAGACGGAGGAAGGTCGGGATACTGCAAGATACGCGAGGGGAAGGCGCTTTATTGCTATGACGCCTCTCTCGACCTTGAAAGTGGGACCAACGTCTTATTCACCTTAGATCTTCTCAGCGGAAAGATCGACGGGCTCGGTAGTGATAAGGAGCAACTTGAAGCAGCTCAATTTATTTACAGCGGGGGGGGAAGTCCCTACTATCAAACATCGCCGTACGGAATGACTCCCTCTTATGGTTACTCCAACTACTACCTACTCGCGACACAGGCGATTGAATCGTTAGAATCGGGGGCGATGCTTCCCGAGGCATGCCAAACGATGTGGAAAAAAGAGGCGCCAGTGAAGTCGGTAACGCCCACCGAACAAGCGACGCCTAAAAATCCTCAAATCATACAGGCCTGCCGGGAAATGATAGACATCCACGAACAGCAAATTGCTAGCCTTAAGAAGAAGGCAGAGCAGGTGGATAAAAATATTAACGCAGCCCTTCCCAAGGCTCGGGAGCACGCCGAAAAGATTGTCGCTAACTACAGCGGCAAATTAGGGCCGGATCGTCTGAAAGAACTGGTGGCCGAATTTAGTCAGAGCTATCAACAGTTAGCCGAGAGCCCCGAACTTAGCGAGTCGGATCGCAAAGAATTCATCAACTTTCTCATCCAATCCAAACTTGGCGAGATCAGTAATGAAGTGGGAAGGTATTTTAATACCTCGGGTTCAAATCACCCTTTTGGTTACCAAGTTAAACATTCCTACGAACCCGCTACTTTTTCTTATGGCGATTCTTCCTGTAAGACCAGAGACGGGAAAGTTCTCGTCTGTTTCAAATGTAATCAACTCGTAAATCCAGAGAATCCCGACGCCAAGTGCGACCTCGGTTTCTCGCTCGATCTTAACACCGGCGATATGTTCGGACTTGAAAACTTAGAAGATCAAAATCGCTATCAGCGACAAGAACACAGTGAGTCCTATCCCTCCATGCCCAATACGGCAATCCCTGGAGCAAATCCATACGTGGGGCAAATCAAGGCTCTGGAAACAGGGGCTTC
Source organism: uncultured delta proteobacterium (assembly GCA_963778115.1). Classification (GTDB taxonomy): domain Bacteria; phylum Bdellovibrionota; class FAC87; order UBA2466; family UBA2466; genus JBBQIT01. The sequence continues at coordinate 2,242,325 of CAVZSV010000004.1, read as the reverse complement.
GCTACCTCAGATCTGTCAGACGCTTTGGCGGGAAGATCGAGAGAGAAGCCAGGAGCACACAGAAAAAGCCTCTTCGGCCACCCACACTGACGACAGCCGGGCACAAGAATGAAGCGTCACGTTCTTCTTTTCGTCCTTGTTTGGGGCCTAGCTTTGCCGGCTAAACCACCCGAAGTGGAGAAAGTGGTGACCTATTACAGTCTCAGGCCGCTTTTTAGGACTTTAGAAGGACTACAAGCGGAAGGGCGATGGAGCGATTTCGTTGATTTGGTGCAAAGGCGCCTTCTCGACGTGCCGGACCAAATTCCAGCTATTTCCGAGGACGATCGAGGGGAGATAACAAAAGCAGAACGCGATCGCTTCATGAAGTCGACCCGGCTGATTGGCAAAGAGCTACTTGAAGCCGTTCCCCAATCCGCGCGAGATCAATACGAGCTTATATACGGTATCAAAGCTAAAAACCAGTTTTTGAAGGCCAAAGTGGAGGGCGATTCCGAGAAGATCCACGAAGTGGCCAGCCAGTATCCGATCTCGAAAATAGCGCTTGAAGCGACTGAGACGTCCATTCGCATTAAACGAGAGCGAGGAGATGTCGTCGATGCCGCCTTGGAATTAATGCCATTGGAGTTGGAAAAGACCTTTCCTGACAATGTCTCTTTTCCTACGTTGCTTTCGGGGGCGGAGCTCTTCGGGCGTCTAAAGATAGATATCCAAGCAAGAGCATGGCTTGAGGCTGCCAAGAAGAAAGCTCCGGCTTCCTTTCGGATTGGCGGTCGCGAGATGCAAAAGAGAGATCTCGATGCGTGGCTATCAAAGGCGAGTGACACTGCTCTCACCTATCGAGATAACTTGGCATTGATTCGACGTCTCATCGAAAGATCAAATCAAAAAATAGAAGACCCTTCAAAACCACTTTCTCTTCCTCTTCTTTGCCGAAATGATTTCGTTGAACATCCCAGCTTTTCCTTCTTTCGGGGACCGTGGATCATCCGAAATATGATGGCCAGCGGCGACGTGGTTGATTGGGATCTCTTTCACGATAAACTCACAAAGGTATTTGACAGCAAGGAGCTAAAAACTCCGCAACTCTTAAATCCTACGGGTCTAGTGGCGGCTCGAGTCGCCAACAAGTTGGTAATTGCCGATTTAGCCGATCGAAATAAACCAAGGGTAACGCTCTCCACCCGCTTCTCGCCGGGAATCACGACGGTAAGTTCCGTCCGTATATCGTCCGATGAAAAAAAGGCTCTCTATCTCGACGGAAACAGCCTAATAGTAAGAAATCTCTCGTCCGAAGCGATCTCACGCTATGAACCTAGTGGGCGTGAACGAGTCTCCTTTGCCGCCTTTACTCCCGATCCCGACCAACTCGTCGTTGTGAGTAAGGCCTATAATGAGCCCGAAAAAGTCATCGTGTGGAATATGCTTACGGGCGAGAAGCACGAGTTGGCTCAAATGCCGATTATCGATGCTGAGGCGGCAAAGAAGGCTGAACTAGATGGGCCCATTACTGGCGTTCAATTTAATGAAGGGAAGGAGATCCTCATCACTGCGGGGCGAGCATCGGTAAGTCTGAAATGGCCCACCGGCGAACTCGGATCGGTCGGAAAGTTAGGTTTTATCGCCAACGAAGACCGGTCCCTTTTTTATGCCGACACGCCAAAAAACGGAATTCGAAGTATCCACGTTTCTCGAACGAGCGATCGCAGCCCATTGGGAGCGCTTTCGCTATCTGGGGGTTTTTCCCCGACCAGCCATTACTTGAGCCCCAATGGCGGCCTCATGGCGGGCTCCGATAGGGCGTCAATGTGCGTCTGGTTTTATGGTCTGGAAGATCCCGATAGAGCGTTAAAGATGGACCAAAAGACGGACGAGCACGGGGCAGTGGAAGCAAGCAAGGAGTTGAGCCCGTGAGACACTGCCGACTCATTTTCTTTATCCTGACCTTTATGATAGCGCCGGCCCGCGGAGAACTTCCCACGGCCGTCAACCATGAACCATCCGATTTGTCTGGCGCATCCGATTCGGGGGTTTCATTGCGGGAGGTCGATGGGAGTAAATTTGAGATCGAAACGGAAGGCGGCGAAGTTCTGGAAAGTCCGTCCATCGCGTACGATGAGAAGGGTGTTGTGATAAATACCCCGACGGGTGACAGGCGACTCTCCTCTCCAGAAGTCTCGCGTATTACTCTTCATCACCGTTCTTGCGACAAATCTCAAGAGGCGGGGGCGAAGATCATTGACGTCGAATGGGATGACGGCACTAAGCTAAAAGTTACCTCTTTCACTATTTCCGGTCCCAAAGCGATTCTGGAATTGGCGCGACGTTCGCGGACCGAGGAGCCTGAGAACACCCCCCGAAAGCCCTCCACGCCAATTGAGGTCGACAAGCGGCGTCTCGTTTTCGCCAGATTGAAACCCCTCGAGCCGGCGGAGCAAGTGGAAGAAGAGAAAATCTTGAAGAGCCAGTCACCGTCGGATCGCCTGATCCTCAAGAAAAAGACCGCCCTCGACTACCTCGACGGCATTGTACTCGACGTCTCGGACAACAGTATTGGTTTTGAAGTTGACGGTGAAGTCTTTCCGGCGAAACGGGAGAAAGTGACCGCCATCCAATTTTTTCGAAGAAAACTAGAAAAGCCGTTCCCCAAACCCGCTTTGATTGTGGTAGACGCCGAGGGGAGTAGAATTCCCGCCATTGCTCTGAGCATGACGGAAGACAAAGTTAGAATCACGACGCCGTCGGGAGAAACGCTCTCCCTAGACTCTTCCGATGTGTGTACCCTCGACTATTCGGTAGCCACTAATGTGAGACTGACCGACTTAGAACGTCCGGAGACGGAGGTGAAACCCTATTTCGATGTGGGCGCAAAGCCCGACACCACTGTCGAATCCGATGCGCTCCCTCGATGGGAACGCTCGTTCTATGGTCCTCTTAAATTGGATGGAAAAACGTACCGCAACGGAGTGTCGTTTCGAAGCCACACCCGTTCGACGTTTCGATTAAAAGAAGACTTTCGTCTCTTTAAGGCCAAAGTAGGAATCAATGATAATTCAAGACCGATCGGTCACGTCAGACTCACCATCCAAGCCGATGGGAAAACGATCTTTGACGAACCCATTTCCGGTAAGGAGGCTGCCAAGATGCTCTCGTTACCTATCACTGGCACCAAGAAACTAACATTCGATGTCAATTTCGGGGAGGGGAGCGATATTGGTGATGTTCTGGATGTCGTGGAACCGAAGCTGGTGCGTTAGCCCGACGCTAATCGACTGGTCATCTTTAGGTTGCTTACTCCCCGGTTCGAATCCGGGTGGTGCCTTCTCCCAGTACCTGCGGCCAGGCACCCCCAGCGAATTCAGTTCTCTTATCGACGCCACTCGTATCAGTAGGCCTTGGTTGCCATGAACGATTTGCTAACCTAACTTGCTCTTTATCATTTCAATGGGGAGGTTTTGGCATTCATGCACCAAAGACATTCGCCGTTGAAGTTTCTAATATCTCTTTAGTTCCTGCGCCCCAAGGGCGCGAGTGTGGATCCAGACTCGAACTATGCGATTTTTCTCTCCGCCTTCTTGGCCGAATTCTCAACAGGCCTTGAGAGCGCGCTAAGGACTTCTGCCATCATCGTTTTTGTTGCCACTAAATGTCTTTGGATCGAGGTATCTCGCTCCGTATTTAGATCGCGTTTCGCGAAGAGCGCCTCAATTCCGGCATCATCGAACACTCTTCGATTTGACTGATCTGCACGACCACGCAACACCTTCCTTACAAATTCCTCTTTGGACTTTACATGGTAATGATTAAGTTGGGCGGTACTGAATGAAATGTGGCCTTGGCGCTTCTCTAGTCGTTCACCAATATTCAAATCGGCCTCCGTTGCCTGCGTACCGTCTGGATAAACCGTTCTTCCCCGAGTAAAGATGGTATGGGGATCTCTCGCTCGACATCGACTCTTCCAGGGACGAATCGCTGTCTTAAAATGAAATTGCGCATAATAATCTCTGGGAGAGCAAAGGGTGAACTTTTCTATGAGAGGTCGGGAATCTTGCTTAATGTGGCCCGAAGAACCGAAGAGTCGCCAGTTAAAGATCACGGCTGAGGAGTTTCTAACGGCTGCAAAGAATTCTTGGACGGTTTCATGTTTATGGAGCACCAGAAACTCGTCCGCATCGAGATAAAGTACCCAGTCAAAGTTAAGGATCCGCCAGAATGAATCCTTCATAAAAGTTATTTGCGGGGTGATCCCTTCTTTGCGAGGCCACCGGATGACCCTGACGAACCCTAACTTTTCGAAATTTTTTAGCAGATCGATGGTTCCGTCATTTGAGTCATTGTCATAAATGAGAAATGAGTCCACTCCAATCACTCGGTGGTAGGCTACCCATTCTAGTAGATCATGCTCTTCGTTCTTAACGATAGCTGCGATACAAATTCTTAGCGGTCTGCGCAAGAATAATCGGGACAACCAATTCTTGAAGGCATATATCGAAGACACGATTGCATATAGCACGTACTCTCGCCTGGAAAACGAAGAGCAACTCCAATCATCGGTTGGCGTTCTAATTCTTTTTTCCCCTCGTATTCTAGACAACAATTTCACTGTGGTTCCTCGTTACTCGTAGAACTCTGCGTCCTTATTCCCACCGTTCATGGGGGGCCGTTCGCTCCCTTTGTTCTTTTTCGCGGAAGGGGCGAGGCACAGACGTAGCCTAAGTTTTAACGCGATGAGCCTATCAAACATCAAATACAAGGTTCCCTTCATTATTATCGACACGTCGAAGGGTAAAATGAACCCGTGTTAACAGACGTTGAATCGAGGAGCAGGGAATGCTTCTACGTGGGTACGGTATGGCATTGCAGCACAATGTAAGCACGACCGGGAAATTCGCCACCTGGCACCTAAGCCAGTGACTTCGCAGTAGTCTCTTCACTTATTACATCTCGAATTAACTCCGATAAGCGTATCAATGAATCTCATCATCGGTTTTGCCCATGGATACGCTCCCGCCCTCTTGCGTCCTTTTGCGCTTTCCTTAGCGGCAACAAAATTCGAGGGTCGGACGATTATATTTTGCGATCCCGACACATATAAGAGCGGAGATTGGCTTAGAAGACTCAACATCGAGCTAATTCCTATCACTCTGAAATATCCCTTTTCTCCTTTATTGACACCCAATGCGCTTGATGACCCTCCCTTTTTAGAATCCGTTTCGGTGAACTCTTCGCGATACGCGGTTATAAGAATGTATTTGAACTCCTTCGAGCCCGCTTTCCATAAGATCTTACTCACTGATGTTCGCGACGTCGTTTTTCAAGCCAATCCTTTCGCTACCGACTTCCCTGAGGCAGACCTTTGGTTCACCATCGAGGACTCGAAATGGACTATCGGAAAATGCCCGAGTAACTCCTCGTGGATGAAGACCTCGTTCGGAGACGACGCGCTAAAAATACTAAAAGATAAAAGTATCTCTTGCTCGGGAACCACCTACGGAACGGCAAAAGGCATCCGGGATTATTTGGATAAGATGCTAGAACTGATGTACCGTTACAAAGTAAGCGCTCCGGGCGCAGATCAAGCGGTTCATAACTACATTCTCCATCATAGGCTTTTGCCTCGGATTCATTTCTTCGAAAACGAAAACAGTCCAGTGTTAACTTTGGGCTATCGAACTGGGAACATGGAACGGAATTTTCGCGGGCGAATGACAAACCGCGCGGGGTTAGTCCCCGCCGTACTTCATCAGTATGACCGTCATCGATTTCTGGTATGGCGCGTGGGTAAGAAATATGGAGTGAAACAATATCGCGAGGGTGCGCCCGGGCCCTGGCAAACGATTTTCCGTTTTCTATTAACACCTGTCAGAAAAGTTTATCGCCCCATGCGAAGATTTGCCAACGCTTGGGTTGCGAGACGAGCTCGAAAAATATGGTTTAGCAAAATGCAGGCGAGAGGGTGCCGCTTACCTTCATCGTTAGAAAGCTACGGCAGATCAAAGCCCTGGGGCTGTATAGACCTGGGAGAACGTGTCGAGATAGAAAGGGATCTGTCCATTCGGATTTCACCAGCCGAAGGAGGTAACCCAAGCGTCAAAATCGGAAGCGAATGCTATCTAGGTCGAAATTGTTTTTTAAACGCTTTTCAGCCGATCACCATTGGAGAAGATGTCTTGGTCGGAGCGTATACCCACATTAGCTCCGGAAATCATAATTTTCGTAGCCCGGATTTTCCCTTCGTACGCCAGGGACATACTGGGTCTGCCGTGACGATCGAGGACGGCGTCTGGATCGGCCCTCACGTGACCATTCTTCCTGGCGTTACCATCGGCAAGGGAGCGATCATTGCAGCCGGGAGTGTCGTCACCAAGTCGGTACCTTCATTTGAAATTTGGGGTGGGGTTCCCGCAAAATATATCGAAACCAGACCAACTCAAGGTCAGGTTTCCGAAATCCTACTCTACGGAACATGAAATCTCGGGTCTGAAATTATTTCCTACCCTTACCCATGAGTCGCTCATTTCTATAAGATCGGTACGCTCTACGCAATAATAGATCCTTGGGTACTATGAGTCTTAGAAAATATTTCGGTCCCACTATTTTCTTCATCTGCGATCCCAGCCGAACGAAATCCGACGCCATCCTCAAAAGAGCCAAAGGATAACCTTTCTGCTCAATGAGTGAAGGCCAAATCCATTTTACGATAACGTTTACCTTGGCTTCTCGAGACAGTTTTTTGTCGTTATCCCTAAGCCACTGATAGAGCAAATCTCTATCTGCCAACTTACTGAAATTATTATTAGCGCCCCTTCGAAACCACTTCGCCATGACTTCAGCCACGAAAAGAAATTGAGCTCCTTCTGCTTCGGCTGCCATGGAGAAAGAGATATCGTCAAGAGGGTTACGATTGGGGAAACGAATTTTAAGACAAAGATCTCGTGAAATCATCAATGTACTGGTCAAAAGATAACCTTCTCCACGAAGGCAGTACTCACTGACCGGTTCTTCGGGATATTTCCCCCTCATAGGAAGAAACTGACTGCAACCTTCTCCAAGCTCGGCAAACTGCGTGTAACAGACGATATGATCTCGGAAACTGCTCTGTTCAATTGCCTGTAATTGCCGTTCTAATTTCTTCGGAAACCACTCATCATCATGATCCATAAATGCGAGATATTCGCCCTTAGCCTCATCGATGCCTCTGTTCCGTGAAAAACCTCCGCCGCGGTTTTGATCGTTTCGAATGATACGTACTCGCGGATCCCTAAGCAAAGGAAGCGATTCCCAGGTCCTATCGGTGGAAGCGTCATCCACTAAAATCAATTCCCAATCTTTCATTGTTTGAGAAAACACAGAGGCTAAAGAGATCGCCAGACGTTTGGGATTGTACGTAGGAATAATAATGCTAACTTTGGGAGTATGAGGCGTCATTTTAGAACGCCCCTATAAATTTTCCGTGAAGACCCGTTCATTTTCCGGCCATCCTTCTTAGAACTCCCCTTACTCTTTGACCCACCAAAGAATCTCTAAAGTGACGATCGCCCATCGGAGGACGTCGTGCATCGATCATTTCAAGGTATAGACTCGCAAAGTCGTTTAAAACAGATTCCCTCTGCGCCGAGGGAGATTTTCGGAAATATTTGGAAACTCGTTCTGCGGAATGGAAATGTGGAACCAAATCGCCGTAAACTAAATCTGGATAGCCTTCTGGACAGTAACGAAGAAATCGAATTCCTTTTTTTGTCTTCAACACCGTTGAAAATAGTCTCTCCATAATAAAAGGATGAAAAGAAGACGGTCGAAAATAATTAGCAATTTCGATGAGGCGTTTCTCCGATGGACTCAGCTTGTTATTGATCACTTCCAAAATCGGTTCACAGAAATTCATGTAGAGATCCCAAAACCGACTGTTCCCTACCCAATAATTGCAGTAACCTACTGCATCAGGATCTAAGATCATTTTTCTAAGATTGATACGGTAACCAGCGCGCTCAAAAATTTCTTGTGACAGATTCAATAGCCCCGGATGCCGCTTTTCCCCGTGAGTCCACACATTCCTAAAAAGCAACGATTCGCAGAGGTACGGGTTGACGAAATAGACATCGTATCCAGGGTTTGATTCGATAAACTCAGTGAATGTAGGAATCGCAATTTTCGTTTTCTCTGTGAATCGCCACGAAATAAAGCCGATATATTCTTCACTAAAGAGCGTCTTTGCTAAATACTCTCGATGAAAAACCGAGAACTCAGCTAATTCAGCATTGGGATCGTCTTCGTTGAAGTAGGGAACGCAGTTAGGATCGAGAAATCTTCTCTGCTCCGCTCTATAGTAAATTTGATAAATTTTTGGCATTCTAATCAGCGCCAGTTACATGCTACTTCTCCTTTCGTCATTAGATTATGGATACTTAAGTGGGGATCTGCTCTTGGGAACGAGCGTTGAGTATTTCTCGCCCTTGTCCGAAGAGATTATAGATGGAGCTTGCCCCAATCAAATTCCTGGCAAAAATGGTCTCTCGCGTTCGAAGTTATCTATTTTCACCTCGAAAAGGCGTTTTCGCCATGAGTCGCAGTGAGTACTTGGCGTACCGCGTTATCTCTTTTGCGTTCGGCGTTAAACGAAAAATCGCTACAAAAATTCTGGGGCGCCGTCTCAAGATTGCAATCGCAACTATCGTCAAGAATGAACAAGACTATCTTCTGGAATGGGTGGCTTACCATCGATTACTTGGATTCGATTTCTTTCTCTTTTACGAAAATGATTCCTCCGACGACACCGCAAAGCTTCTGAAGGGATTTGAGCAATTGGGGTTCGCGCGCGCCATTTCTTGGCCTCGCGTGAAGGGAGTTGCCCCACAATATAGTTTTATGAAGCACTCCCTTTGGAAAATGCTGAATTTTGACTGGGTGCTATACACCGATCCTGACGAGTTCTTACTTCTCCATGACCATAAGACAGTTCAAGATCTGTTTTCAGGTTTGGCAAGAGCCGGGGCGGTAGTATTCCATTGGAAAGTTTTCGGTACTTCGGGATTAACCGTCGCCGATTCTCGGCCTGTCATTGAGAGGTTTGTCAGATGCATGCCCGAAGAAGCGACCTGGAATTATCACGTGAAGTCGGCCATCCGTCCCTCACTCAGCCGCGCATGTGCAGATAACAGTCACGTCCTGCACACCAGGGGAGTCACACTTTATCCCAATGGCCAGCCCGTTCCGCCCGCCCACCTTGAAATCACGGAGCGGCTCGAAAAGAAAGACGGCCGCGCCACGTTTGAGACCGCACAATTAAATCACTATTGGATCAAATCAAAGGAAGAACACGTCAAAAAGCGAATGCGGGGGAGAGTGGACTTAAATTACCTTGGTCCGCCAAGCAAAGAAGATCTCTATATTCCCCCCGAAGTGGAAGCCGACGAAGATAAAGCCATACAAAGATATCTGCCTCATACGAAGCGACTCATGGCGGAGATGGCGCGATCCATGGGCCTAGACGATCGTAAACAGGATATCCCCCTGCCGGTGAGATCATCCCTGCGAAAATAAGCTTTACCTCTCGTGGATCAAATCCTTTCAATCCGCTTCAAAGCAATCGACCAAGACTAGCTAGTTGATATCAATCAGAGTGACAGTTCACCCCACCTATTAGAAGAACCTCGTAGGGGGAGGGTTTCATGACACCTCATATTTTCGTCGCACTTAGTCTAATAATTTTTTTTCTCTGGGGGGCGCCCTCGCAGACAACGCTCCGGCTCCGGTATGTGACTCCTACGTCACCAAGCTGCAAGTCGCCGCTGCGACCAGTAACCCGGGAATGGGAGGTCTTGCCGTCACACTGTCGTCGGGAAAATCTTATCCCGCGTTTATCACTGCAACCTTCAATTCCTACCAAAACCTCCAGATGTATTCCGATCCAGACCCCTTTAGCTGGGTCTCTATCTTGGTGGCTTCCCGAGCAAATAAGCTGCCGATTCGTTACTTACTGTCCCCTGGAGATAACCCCTCAATCTATTCGAACTCGTTTTAGTGGGTGCGGATCCCGTACCGCCTGGAAAATAGGGCACGGCTTAAAATTTCCCAACCGCACTGGAAAAGGGAAGTCATCAAGTTCGTGGATTTACTATTGTTGAAGAATATTCCATGATCGGCATAGAACGTTCCGTTCTCTTTCATACTCCAATCCGCACCATCGTAACGTTCATGTCGAATCCACCCGTCTCCCCCCTCCCACCAGACGAGCAGACTGTTATCAGCTATCACTCGGGTTAAATGGACTCGGTCTTGGGAGAAGTCAGTTGAGTTTGTTGAATGAGAAGGGAGAGACCTTACTTTATGAATCTTGCCGGTGTCGAGGGAACTATCGAACATGCCGTAATCGCTAGACTGGCGATCGCCGCTTCCATGGCCGCCCAAATAAACAAGTCGGTTTCCCTGAGGCAGAGCCGTTACATCGAATCGGAAACGATGAGGAGGAAAATCGATGGGAAGCTCGGCGAAACCGCGACTGTAGTACCACAAATCCCGAAACCCGCTGTTATCAAGTTTCACGCTAAAAAGATGGGTTCTTCCGTCGATTAAGCTACGATATTCTCCCGCGGCAAGTAACGATTGATCCCGCCGCGGAGTCAGAGAGTCGAGACGAAGTGAAGCGACATCACCGCCCACAGGAACTTGGACGAATCCATTGCGACCATAATCGGTATCTAAGATTCCTCCCCACGTGCGAAAGAGGCAAAGTTGTTTTTGTTTGCCTCCGTCTTGAGTATGGGCGGAGGCAATTCCCCCCACCGTAATCCTTCCCCAGTCATCGGCGAGAAGCGACTGGAGAGAAAAGTTGGGCATAAGAGCCTGCTCAGCGGTCGGAATGGAAATTCTCAAAACCGAGGTTACCTCTCCGGACTCGTCCCGAAAAACCGGATTGGCTTCGCCGTTTTCATCGATGGCGGTCAGGATCACAGCACTCACAGCTCCTTGCCGGCGCTGCTCTAGAGCCCCATCCTGAGTGGCCATCGCCACAATCAACCCCCGATTCTTGTGATACGCCGCCGCTACATCGGTTACCACTTCGGAGGACCTAAGACGTCTGGGGAGAATGCGAAAGGGGCGCCCGCTATTGAAGCTTCGGGAAATCAGACCGTTCTTGTTGTGTAGGGCTACGGAGATCGTTTCTTCGCGAGCTTCCGACATGTCAGGGGGGAATCCCCGCATTACCACAAAAAACCTACCTTCGTTGTCCGGCAAAAGAGCCACCACGTCGGTTTCCCGTCGAGCTGCCGGTTGGATAGAACTCGACTCTCCGATTGCGCCGCAGCCCTGGGAACTCCAAAGAATCGACGAGGCAATCGACCAGGTAATGAAGACGTTAACGAGTAACTTCCGAACTTCCGCCAGCACAACAAAATTCCCTTCACGCCACTTTATTTACGTTCGCAGTTCTAAAAAAGAAAGACCTTTGTATGGCTCAGTCGCGACTAAGAAAGTTCTGCAGAACATAGGTAGAGCAGCTCGCCGCTGCGTTGGTAGCTCGAACAGAGGCAGAGGCAGCTGCCTTCCAAGGCCCTTCCATTTCCGCATGATGTCGACGATCGGAAGCGAATTTCGATTTGATCTGCAGCGCTTCCGATTGGTTCATGGCAAGCTTGCGCTCTAAGAGCGGACGGCGGCTATGATAAGCGGGTAATATTCTCAACTGCGTTGCCAGACTTTTTGCCTCTTGCTGCAAATAGAATAGCCTTGCCTGATCGATCGTGTACCGAGTCGCTCCCGCCACCTGGTGTAAGGTACTCTCCGCAAGCCTAATGGGCGCATAGTCGAGCATCGTTCTAATCGAGCCGGCCTCTCCATCAATTCCGGCTAGTCGATTTCGGTACAGCTCAATATTATTGGTGTACTGAACGATCTTGGCCTGCCGGTGGGCCAACTCCGCGGCGTCCCCGGTTGGCGGAAGCGCCAATACACTTCTGAGTTTTCTCTCATATAAAGTAAGGGCACTTTTGTCCCAAATGAGATTAAAAGCGCTTTGGGCTCCCTCCGCAGCAGAAGTATAGGCGGCACCCTTAATTCCAAGCGTTAATAGTCCGTCGTCCTCGGGAACGTGAGTAACGATGTCCCAATCGGTCCAATTCATTCCCGTGACCGTGACCCTTCCCTCTCTCACCATGTCCATGGTGTTTTGAAAAAGATAAGTTCCCATGATGGTGGTGATGATGGAGACCGTCACCATCTCAAAACGATTTATCCAGGGATTGGGTGCACTCGCAAAGGGAGGATGCTCTAAATAGAAGTCGAGGACGCGAGTGCCGTAAGAACTTGAGGTGTCCTCGGCAGTACGCGCCGGCAGAGCCGGAGTTTTTACATTTCCGTATTTGCTGGAATATTGCCCGGCCTGAGCGAGCAGCCCTTCAATGAGCTCGTTCTGACGAAAGCGACAGGCTCGATTAAGAGCAACAAGGATCTGCCGAAAGGTAGCGTGATGCCCTTTAATCTCCTCTTGACGCATTTCCTGTTCCCCGTACACAAAATAGTTAGGCCAGCCGAATGCCCACATGGCGCAAGCCATAAACATGCCAGCGCCGATAAGCGCCTGCCGAACATCCTGACCGCCGGTGAGAATACGGCTCGCCATCGCCATGGCTAGCGTCGACTGAAAAAGTGTTATTCGGCTCTTCTTAATGGCGGTGCGGATAGCATACCCCGGCTGCAATTTGCGAATATTAAATAGGGTGAGGGTCGCATCCAAAGCCTCGCTGAAGAACGGACGCCTGGCGAATACTTCGCGTCCCAGGAAATCCCTGAATTCAGCTGGAACATGAGCGACGTTAAGGCCCGTCGCTTCCTTACTATATTGCAGCGACATCGCCGCGGCTCCCCGACCTAGTGCAATTCCCGTTTGGTTCAAATTTTCCGCGCGGGCGGCAGGGTTTGTCCAAGTGAATCGATCCGCTTGGGCATGCAGATGCGTAGGATCGTCGAGATGTGCCCAGTCTCCCCAAAGACCTGCCGCAAGCAAGCTAATAATGTATCCGATAAAATAGTCCCGCCGGATCAGATCGGAGGTAAATTCATCAGGAACCAAAGCCGCGAGATCTTCGTCTACCTTTTCGTTGTAGCCGGCTAGGCCTTTTAAGACTTTGAGTCTTGCCACTTGAGTGACGTAATTTTTCGAACGTTGCCACCAACTCTGTTTTACGTGTTGTGCCGCGGCTTCACCGGCGGTCTTTCTTAGCTGAAGCACTCGCTGAACGAACACGTCGCGGTTACTTTCTATGATCTCCCGCCACTCCTGCTCGGACAGATCTTGGAGTTCCTGAAGCATCAGCTCCCTGATTTCAAGAGCCCTCGCTACTCCGACACTAGTCGTCGGATCTCCACCGATATCGAGTAGATAGAGTTCTCCGGGATCCATCTCTACCTCTTGGGCCACCGCTGCCACCGCCGCAAAATTAGCGAGAGACTCCATCAGTTTTTGTTTTTGGATGGCCTCACTGGCCTCCAGGGCCTCTCTTGCCTTTTTCTCATGGCCTGATGCGATCGTGGCCGCGACGTTATTTCTGGTATTGCGCCACCAGCGACGCGTTCGAGACTGCGGAGGATCGGACTCCGCGGGCGCTGGTAACTGTTCGGGCTTTGTCAGAGGAAGCGGAGGAAACGAAGGGATGATCAGATAGCCATCTTGAGCGGCCCGAAAGGAAGCCATCTGTCCTGACAAAGCCGAAAGCCACTTTAGAGGAGAGGTCTGAAAAACTTTGGCGTAACTTCGGATCGTGGTTGTGGCCACCAGTGCTGCCGCTTTTGCCTGGCTAAAGGGAGCGGCCAGTGCTCCGACACCATAAACCAAAAAGGGCAGAGCCATCTGAGCCGTAAATGAGTACATGAAGAGAAGCTTTGTGTACTGAAGATCGCTAAAGACTTCCGAGACACCGCTTGCCCAGTGAATTGCACTCGACATGACATCAAGGGCGATTCCCCCTCCCGTATTAAAGAGCGCTCCTCCCGTCAGATATTGGTCGGCACCAAAGAGCACGGCCCCGCCTGCCACGGTATATTTTGTCGCACGCGCCTTGAGCACTCGGGTCACCATGGCCACGGCATCGCCATATTTCATGGCGTTCCAATTGTTGCGCATCGAATAGAGAAACTCTCGCCTAAAGCGAGACATCCCCTGGGCTTGCTCATGGCTCGCTTTCGCGGCTTCAACGACTTCGCGGAAGTAAGCGCCGTCGTCCTGCCATTCTTGCGGCGTGAAATGATCTCTTTGATCGGCCGCCCTCACCATCGCATTGCCATGCTTTCGCGAGGCGGCGAGATTATCGACGGGAATTCTCATCAAAGCCGACGCAAAGCCGCTTTGATAGATCCTGGCCGCTAAGCGCGGGTTGTTGGCCAAACTGTTGATCCGATTGGCCTCATCCTCCATCGAGAGCTCATATTCTCTTAGAGAGACGAGTTTGTTCGGGTCGATCATTTTTCGAGCAGCCATGAGCTGAGTGGCTCCCTCGGCAATGCACTCACCTATCATCGATCGCGGAATCACTCCGGTAATAGTCTGATCCTCAGAAGTTTCGCCGGACACGAACGCGACATCACCGCTCCAATAGTCGTTCACCTCTCCCTCTACGGAGGGGTGTAGAGGGATATAGGTAGTCTGTGCGACGGAGTGTTCGAGACGTCGGATAAGATCTCCATCGGCAGTGGAAATAATCCTCTGGCGGGTTTCCGGATTTCGATCGAGTCTGGCGGCTCTGCCAGCCGCCGAGTTATCGAAGGATTCGTACCGTCGGCGAATAAGCCTGACTTGGGTAGGTACCGGCACGCCCGGCTTCACTCTAATTCTGCCGAGCATACGGATCGCGATCGGTCGCTTAAACATAAGTTGGCGAACGGTTGCGATATCTACGAAACCGACGGAGAGGTCGTCAAAGAACAAGGTCAGATGCTCATTGTCGCAGGTCCAGCTTCGTAACGTCTTTCCATCCAAAAAGTGAATGTCGTGCGCCCAACGAGCCCCTTTAAAGGAGAGACGCATTCCATTGGCAAGAGGCTCTATCGTCAAGGATCGCTCTAACACGCCGGGTGCGACTCCTATTTTAGGTATCTCGTAATTTTCGGCACTGAGATCCCAAGGTCCCCCTCGAGATCCAAACCGCCCTGGCCGTAACTCCACCAGACGCTGATCGAGGGTATAAAAAGGATTTCGTTCTTCAACAGAGAGTTCGAGAGCGCCATCCGGACCTTCGTTGCGGATGACTTCAATGGCGTTTCCGACGAGCTGCACTGGCCGACTCTGATCGAGCGCTTGTTCGGCTGATTGAGATTCTTCCGTTGCAACACCCACAGGCGTGGGATCGGCAGCGAAGCTGATTCCGGGCGGGACGAGCAATTGAAAGACGACAAGTCCCATCCAAAGTCCGGTGAGGGCCGTCGAACCAAATCGCGTCCCAGTCCGGACAATCTTGCGAGGGATTTGATCAAATATTTTCCAAAGCCCCATAGCCCGGACTCCTAGAGTTGCAGACGGTGGGTCGCCCACAAATCGCTCTCATTTGAGTGACTCGATATCTAGGAGTTAACACGTCGCATCATGCGAGATCAACCAAAAGGGTAATTCTTACGACCCCATTTCTTGGGATACCGTAATAGGGGGGAATGAAGTGACGAGCTTCCTATTTAACAATTTGATTATAATGACTTACACCCTCCCCCAGGAGCTACCTATCTTCCAAAATTAGCGCCCGTGTACCAGTTTCCGGTACGCAGAGGATAGTAGGAATTAGTCTCGCTTCCGGTGTACCGCGCGGAAGGGGATTGCCCATACCAGTTACTCCCGCCACTCCCAGGAGAGTAAGAGGGTGAGCCCCCGTTAGTTTGGTAGGGAGACTGCGACCAGCTCGGCTCGGATTTTTGCGCTACCACCACAGGATTTTCGTAGACATCGAAAGTGCGAGGGGATTCTCGGGAGCTAGACTGCCCTTTCCAATCCAAGCGAGTAAAAGCCAGACGATAAGTTCCTTTGGATTTATCCGCGGCACGGTCACTGGCGTGTGTCAGAGTCACTTGCTTTCCTTCCCCCACAAGAAACTCCGCATCTGCCTTCAGTCCAAGCGACGATTTAATGCTCAGATTATTCTCGCTCTTCCAAAAAATATAGGAGGTGTCTCTCGTCCCTACATTCACACGAGTGCAATACTGAGAAGGGGTCACCGCCCAAGCAACGGAAGTCCACCCGCGGGGCTCATCCAAGTACACAGCGATTGCAACATCGAGAGGTTTGGAAGTGTAGTTGCAGACCTTTACCCAATTGTCCAATTGGGATACGGATTCTACAATAGCCTTAGCGCTAATATCGAGTCGATCCCGGCTCCCGCTTTCGAGTTCAAAGTAATCCGAATAGTTCGTAAAAAGAGTGTTCTTGATCCATCCCTGAACTTCCTCGATCGGAGTGGGTTTGCCCGTCTCTGCCACGACCTCTGCGTTTCTCAGCAAGCGAGCTACCAGGTGTTCCATCCTGGTGTCCGTCATTAGCAAACGATAGAGCTCTGCGTTTGACATATTGAGTGGTGCACCCAGCTCCCGCAGTCTTGAAATCTGATAAGAAAGCAGAGGAGACTGGGGAAGTTCCCGGCGAACGCACAATCCATAGGCAACCTTATCTTTGTCAGTAGAAATTGTTTTAAAAAGAGTACCAAAACCCGGAATCGCTTCGGGCTGGATGTTAAGCGTTACTTTAGATGCCGGGTAGTGGTGCCAGTGGGATAATAAAGCGCCATCAGGATTAAGTTCGACGATGAAGTCTTTACGAAGGCACGCCGGCAAGCCGTCCGTCGTATTTTTCAACTCCACCCATTTGTGCCAGGTAAGTAAGGAGACGGGTGGTTGCTTTAAGCCCTGTTGGTTTGCCGCGGATTTCAACCAGCCCAGAAAACTTTCCTGATCTTGCGGCTGCCGCAGTCCCTCCGCCAATGAGGTGACAGACGCGGGAGCCCAGTCCTGGGGACACCCTTCAAGATCTTGAGTCAATTTCAGAGGAAACAGCTTCAACGCCATCTCACCGTTGGAAAAGGTGGGAACAAACCCGGAAATAGCGGCATAGACCTGCGATGGAAATTCTCTCTGTCTCAACGTGACGGATTCAATCTCTCCTAAGTAGCGAAATAGAGTTTCTTCTAAGTGCAGCCATCGGTTCAACTCCTGGGTACTTATTTGGGGTGGGCTGGTTCGTTGGGATCGGTTTTCTTCGATCCTGCGTCCTAACTCGTTGGGGAGAGGTGAAATTTGCTTCGAAGAACGAGTCGGAACGCCGTAAAGAGCCGCTGTCCAGAACCGATAGGGATTACGATCGACCGCATAATGGCTTTTCGCATTACAACCGGAAACGATCTCGACGGGAGAAAGGGCTTCCATCTGGGCTAACGTAAGTTCTTTAGATCCACAGTCCCAGTAGTGGACTCGCTTCCCGTCGTCGATAATACGCGCCCAGTGATTCGCGGAGACTTCTATTTGGACATATGCCAAGGTCGGCAAAGAAAGCACGCTCGACGCAACCAAGATAAAAAAGTAAAACGGCTTAATCGGTGTTCGAACACTTCTTCGCGCACGACTCATCTAACTCCCTCACTGTCTCCCACTCGGCCCATTGATTTCGATTAGCTGTAGCGGAAATGGGATATAAGATCAATTACGCTATCTTCTCACTCTCAGTATTGAGAAAAAATATTCCGAAATTGAGACTTAGGTAACCAAAACTGTCCCAGGCTCGCACTCCCACTCTGGCACCCTTCTTGCTTTTGCCTCTGCTGTCTTATTTTTTAAGGAGGCGATATGAGTGTCTTTGGTCGTTTGCTATCCCTATTTTTCATACTATTGTTAGTCCCCTGTGAGTCCTCCGTAAGGCAAGCCAAGAATCGAAAGACACAGGCCGTTAACGACGTTATTAACCTCATCGCCTCAAATAGGACTAAGAGTTCAAGTCAAATTCCGGGTTTTGAGCAAGCCAATAGCCGCTGGCGAGAACGCAACGGCGAATTTCAAATGCAATATTTGGCGGCAACTCAAACCAAAATTAATCTGCAAAACCAGTTGCGACAGTTAGAACTCGAACTTCAAAAACTCTAGCCGAAGAGCCCTTCCTAGTTTCGCTTGGGAACGATGGAAACGGTAAGTCTACTGACACAGACTGGTTTACCCTGGGGATCGGTGATACGAATATCCCAGACATGGAGGGAGCGTCCTAAATGAATCGAACGAACGGTTCCCGTGACCAGCCCTTCGGTGACCGATCTCAAATGATTAGCGTTGATCTCAATCCCCACCGCCCACCTGTCGTCGTCTGGTGCAAGCGAAAGGACCGAAGCAAAACTACCTAAGGATTCCGCCAAAACCACTGAGGCTCCTCCATGGAGAAGCCCATAAGGTTGATGCGTCTTTGAGTTCACCGGCATCGTCGCTTTAATGAAGTCATCGCCAACTTCGGTGAACTTTATCTCCAGAGTCTCCATGAGAGTATTCTTGGAACGTTCGTTGATTTGCTCGAGAGTGAACTTCTTTTTCCACATATTGCCTGCAATCTAACCATTGGTTCCGGGCAAAAAGCAATCCTCGTACCGAGAGCTAAATCCTCCATAGCTTGTGAGAACTTATCTCGCCCCTGCCGCGACGCGTTCCGATTAGCACCCAAACTGAATTTGAGCAGGATATTCTCCGATAAGAGAAGTGTCTCTATGAAGAGCAAAGCCAAATACTTTCTCGTTTTCTCTGGGGTGTTAGTCGTGCTTATCCTTCCTATCTATCAGCTCCTTGAAACGGAAGACCTTACCTTTCCCGATCCTAAAAACATGGACACCAGACCCGCGACTCCGGTCCGACCCTTGCCTTCTCGCCAACCTCAATCACGATTGCCGAAAGACGTAGAGGCTTATTTGCCTCTGGACGACAGCTCGGGGCCTACTTCAAATTCCAATGCGAGTGCTATCTCCAAAGAGTCCTCTGGCTTTGAAGTTTCCGAGCCCCCGTCAGATCCTCAAGAATCGCCGTCGGATGTGACTCAGACACCCCTTGGCTCCGGGGGTTCGAGAATAAGACTCCCTGCCAGCTTGAGCCAATACCAAGGAGTGTTGGATTCCAACCCTCAAATCATCGATCAAGCTGGAATCTATTTGAACAGTCACGGGGGCACGGGGACGACGGAGAACGCCTTAATCGATCGAGGCTATGAAAAATATTTAGGACGACCTGCCACCGCTTCGGAACAGCTCGAAGGAGCGCAGTTACTACAACAACTTAAGAATCAATAACCACTTCCTTTACTTATCGATAGATACCTCTTATCTCCTCCTTTGAGGGCAGAATAAGAGCACTATGTCGCGAAGTCTTTCTATACCTTTTCTTGTTTTGGTTTTTCTTCTGGCTAATTCAAACCTTTTTGCCAACTGCACCGTCTTTAAAAACGATGGAACTCCGGCGGCTAATAACCAAGACCTTCTGTTTCGATTACTGACCCGTGAATCTACCTGCCCTAAGAACGTGATCGAGCTCCATACGCTACTCCAAGAGAAAGGCTATTCCATTCGCAAGTCATTGGTTTCTAACCAAGGTTTCCATAGCAAGTCGGACAGCTTTAGCCTCTTTGAATGGGTGACGGGGAAGGGAAGTCTAGGAGAGGTAAAGCCGGGGGATTTCTTCTTGGGCCATTTCACCGCTTCCGACGGCGGAACTCTTATTGCCGATCAGTCAAACGACGCGGGAAGCCTTATGATCGAGCTCGAACTCAAGGATTCCTCTAAAGATGCCTTTAACTTTTACGAGCTAAGGGGAATCGGAAACAACCAGTCGCAATGGTTTTATAGAGGCGATTCCGACGACATCTATGCCGATCTCAAAGGGCTTCATCTTAACGCAGAAGGAGAACCGATTTTTGGAGATCGCCTCCGCTGCTCGGGCTGCCATCTGTCCGGCGGACCTATTATGAAAGAACTTACCGCTCCTCACAACGATTGGTGGACCTCCTCACGTCCCGTTGATCTTAGTCGCTGGGCATTTGCTCCAGATTTGGGAGCGCTGTTAAGTCTAACCGCGCAAGACGCCGCTAAGAGTCTTCCCACGGCGCTGTCCGATGCCCAAGGCTTGGCCGATCTCATCACGACATCCGCCAAAGCTCTCGTGCACTCTCCTCTGGTCAACTCCAGACGAAAGGCAAACCTTTCTCCCGCCGAACGCTTAAGACCTCTTTTCTGTCCCATGGAACTTAACTTGGAATCCTCAGCTACTCCTATCGACGATGAAACGGCTAACATCGAAATCCCTTCCGGATTTTTTGTCGATCCCAGACTAGCTTCACTGCCGGTAACGATTTCACGTAAGGCATATTTGGATTCGCTAACGCTATTGGGCAGTCAATTTCCGATGTCGGATCCCCCACGAATTGATTCTGACCATCCCTGGCTTACTCCGGTAAAGTCGAGGTACGATCAAGAGGCAATCGCCGAATTGGTAGCGCAAGGGGAAATAACCTCCGACTTCGTAGCCGCAGTGTTGTCGATAGATTTCACGAATCCCGTTTTCTCTCATTCGCGTTGTGCTCTTGTTAGATTCATCCCCCGATCCAATTCCACCGATTGGCAAACTTGGTTCCGGGCAGGTCTTGCTAATAGCGATCTGCCTCAAGCCAAAGCGCTGCTCAGGGCACTTACGCAATCAGCAGCCGTTTTAACTTCTCCGGCAAAGTCCCTAATGGAAGCTTGCGCGCGAGTCTATGCCGATCCGTCGAAAGTAAAGGATTTGGTGAAAATTCTCTTTCAAAGAAGGGCCGAGGCTTTTGCCTCTGATATTTCAAAAAATCCCCGAGGGCAGATCCTGGAGCCGAACTTCCGCGTCATCTTTCCTCAGCCAAAGGAACCGGCCATCGTCGAAGAACTCAAGTTAGATCCTACGAGCTGTAAGGTGACTCCCCAAGATTAAGCGGTAGACACCAACGCCAATTCTGGGCTTTTCGCCCACTTTCTGGTGTACCAAAAACGCATGATCTGAGCTAGAAAACCAAGCCAATCTGGCATGGAGATTGCTCCTTCCCGTCACCTCGGATGCCTCCTGTTGCTGGCTTCCGTGGAGGGCCTGTGGGGCTTTTTGGCAAAATCATAATTTTCAGCTCCTTTGTTCTACTCGTCGCCGCATGTTCGCAATCCGGTAATTCCGCCGCTTCCGGAGGAAAACAATCTCTCTGGTCGCAGAGTCAAATAAGCGGCTTGCAATCCCAATGCATTAGCGACCTTCAAACGACTTCGGTAGATAGTTCAAAAATTAATCCCATCTGTACTTGCTGGGTGGGAAATGTGACGACGCAGTACAGCCCGGATGAAGCGGAGTTGGATTCGAACGTTTCTCCTATTCAAAATCTTCTCAATCTTTGTGGGCAACAAGCAGGACTTCCCGGTCCTTTGGCGCTCGTCCAGAGTCAAATACGGGAACTTCTCTCTCCTATTAGGGATTTGATGGAGGAAAAGGAGCCTAAGGTTCACATCCCAAAGGCGCCGCTTAAAGTGCTAGCTAAAGTCAGAAATAACCCGCTCGCTGGAAAGGTGGATGCCGGCCTTCTTCTAACACTTCAACCCCTCATCGAAGAGTATCTACAGCGACCCAAAGACCGACATCTGAGATTATTTCCCGTTCCCATCGCCGTAGAGAATTTGAAAACCGATGCTAACTATCCGCCTGAACTGGAGCAGCTTTCGCATATTTCAAAACCCGACAGCGCGCTCTTTATCCCCTTGGAAAATAGCGTTGAAAAACGTCTTCACTTTTTAGCCGAAAAGATTGAATCGGTGCACCCCTCTCCGATCACCTTCTGAAACAATATGAAAAGGCGATAGCCCTCCTTTACGAAAAGACAGGCCATCGAGTTCCCACAAATAAGTACAAAGCCTATCTCGAATACAAGAGAAAGCGTCTCCAGCTGGTTCAGGAGATTCGAAAATGTGAAGACACCAGACAGCTTCAACTTCTTCAATTGGCTCTCCAAGATCTCGATGATAGCTATTCAGACTTAAGACCCGAATTTGCAAAAATTGAGCTCAGTGAAGACGTCGTGCAAAGAATGGATCTGCAGAAGGATCTCACTGATCCA
The DNA here is from genome assembly GCA_963778115.1 of uncultured delta proteobacterium. Lineage (GTDB taxonomy): Bacteria > Bdellovibrionota > FAC87 > UBA2466 > UBA2466 > JBBQIT01. The sequence goes on along the minus strand of CAVZSV010000004.1, from coordinate 2,220,217 downwards.
GAGATGGTTCGCACTAGCCTCCTAAGATCGCACAACCCCTCATACGACGGATTACAGCCAGCACTTCGGGGAAAGTCCGGTTGGACTATCTTTCAAAAACCTTTGTCCGCGAGTAGCGGGGTTCTTATCGATGGAAAACCGGTCACATCGCGAATTAACCAAGTAAGATGCAATCTTGTCGCGGTGGAGGTCCGCTGGCCAAGTATCTTGGAGAATCCTGTCATCCGAGAAGGAAAGTGGAAAACCTCGGAGGGGTGGGTAGTCTCGGATGGGGAGCCCTCCACGGAAAATTCAAAGGAAGTGGTCCCGCGGCTCAATACGAGCATGATCCTGGCTGACAAGTGGGAGATGACTTTAGACAACGCGGGAACCGTGGGGGCGATTCAAACCGCCCTAAAGGCAGGACGAAAAGTTTCTCTATCGGGCATCGAATTGTTCCCCTCCCAGGTAGAGTTTCCGAAACCTACTGTGATTAAAATCAATACCGCGACCGTGTTGGGTATAATCGACCAGACCACCCCCAAAATTCCAAACCGATAATTTCCAGACTTACTTCGAACTAAAAGCGGGGCTTGGGAAGCTCTTGTTTCGCCGGTGCCGGGAGTTCTTCAGCCGCTTTTGTGGTTTTTGTGGTAGTAGACGCGGTATTCGCTTCGACCGCGGGTTCCACGAGCTTTAAGGCAAGACCACGGTGCAAGGTAGTGGGACGGGTACCCGGAGTCGTTCCGTCTAAGAAAAGTGTGTTTTCTCCAAAATAGAGAACCTTGTCCTTTACCTGCATGAGGTCATAAACCGCGGGAATGTCGTTGGGTTTTACGACATCGGAGATATCATAATAAGTACCGCGTTCCCATTGATGGCCCATGTAATTATCAAAATTCATTTGAGCTAGAATGTTCTTTTCATACACAGCGGTAAAGAGGCCGGTAGTAGTAACCTTAATCTTTCGCGTCGTTTCGTCGTCACCATTGGCGAGCGGATCCATGGCGATAGTGAACTCCTGACGAAATCCGAAGAGCTCGGTGCCCTCTTTACAACCCGCGCCCTTAAAACCGATAGCCCAGAGCGTCTCCGTTCCGTCAGCATTGAGTTGAACGGAAATTTTCCCGAAGAAATTATTTTGCTGAAGCACTGCAGCCCCTCTTGCCATGGGACTGGCTTCATAAAGTTGTCGCTCGGTAAGAGGGTCCGACGTGTAAGTTCCTACTCCGAAAGTGATAGTATCCGCCGCTTGGGCGGCACAGGTTAAGACGAAAGCGAACACGACAAACCAGCGATATCCACGCATAAATAACTCCTTCTGTGTGCGGGTAAATACACTGATTTCGAGGGGCGAATCAAGAACTTTGACTTGTTGAGTCATTTACAAAACCAAAAGATTATTAACTACTTGAAATACTAGTCTTTATAATATCCAGAGCATTTATAAAGTGACAGGGTAATGGAAATTAATCCCAGAGGCCTTTTGAAATAGTTTTGAATTGGTGTATCTGCGCCACAAAAATAAACTACAAACTGGGAAGTCCAAGCCTACTCAATGGGCGTAGGTCCGGCTCGCGATTTTCATGCTGGCCAGTCCTTCGGAAAGATCGTGGTAGCAGACAGCGCCTTTCGCGAAATAATGGCAGACCATGGCTTTGCGAGAGAGCTTGGGATTTTTGCGTAGAGAACCGCCGTGAACTAGATTGGCGTGCCAGAAAAGGACATCTCCTTTTTTCGCTATAAAATGCTCCCGTGTAAAGCCGGCCTTGTCGACGGCCGCTTGAATGGCGGGTTCGTATTTGGCGCCGTAAGGCTCATATCCCCGTGACTCAAAGCTCCCCAAAGGAATTCCGGCCTCCCGACTCAGTAAGTAAGGCAATCGATGGCTGCCAGGATAGTAAAATAGGGGACCCGAATCCTCGTGAATATCTTCGAAAGCGATCCAGGCCGCCGTCAGATAACCCAAAGGGTAAGTGGTCATGTGAATCGTGTCCGAATGGGATTTCTGTTGGCTTCCCTTAAAAGAGTTAATCGTCTGATACGCAATCGCTGGCTTTCCCATGACTAAAGAAGCAAGCCGCATCAATTTAGGATGGGCATGAAGTTTACGAAGTTCGGGGAGATAACGGTGAGGGTTCAAAAATCGTCCCGGAAGAAAATCATTTTCTGAAATCTTTTCGTCGGCAACCACGATCTTACCCGACTTTACCGCGTTCTCATAAACGGCCCACATGCAATCCATTAAGTCCGAGGAGAAAAGCCCTCGCGCGACAAAGTAGCCTCGATGATAAATGTCCGTAAGGTATTGCGCTTCCTGCTCTGAAATCTCGTTACTCTTAAGCCGAGCGGCGATCTGCTGAAGAGCGTCCTTACGATCTATCCAGGGGGATGGCCCGGAGTCAGGAAAAAACTCCCGCCGAAAACTAGGGATTCTAGCTAAGTCCACGGGAATTTCAGCGAAGTACTTTTGGCGAAAGCGGCTTGCTGAAAAAGCCCCGCCCGTCAGAGAGTCCAGCCAATGGATAGTCGAACGACTCACTGTCGTTTTTAGGGTCGACGAATAGGCCCTGACTTTTTCTTTGATGAATTCGACGTTTTCCATACCAGACTTTCGCCTAGCCTCCCACAAGCCGTTACTCCCGTCTAGAGCGCCTTTTTGCCACCGTAAGTGACATCTAGCGCCGCTTCAAGACGCTAAACTACTCTTCCGAACGCCTACCGATAGGCACAGAAACTTTGGCAAAGAATTTGCTCTGTCTTCGGGCATCGAGAGAGAGGCCGCCCGAGCAGCGGAGGAAAAAAAAATGAAAAAAGCATTCTCTCACTACGCCATCTTTATATTGGCGGCCGCTTTCTTTTGCAGCGGTTGTTCTAAGAATTCCGCGGGGGGATCATCCACCTCAGCCTCGACGACGCCATCGACCATCTCCCTCGTCAGCTATCCCTCTCAGATGGTACAAAACATCACCTCGCAATCTTCCATCGTGCCCCAAAATAACTGCATTCAATGGAATCATCAAAGTGCTAATGGGCAGCAGGGGCAGGCAGTAGACACCGTCGGATTCTTTACGACTTCATGCCCCACTGATGGTTCGGCCTTGAGCAACAGCTCCTTGGCATTCTCAACCACATTGCAACCTAACGTAAGCGGGGGAGCTACCGCTAATGGCTACCAATTGATTCAAAATGACGGAGGGGGAAGTCCCATCGTGGTGGGACAAATTTCAGTGGATAGTACAACCGGAAACGCTAGCCTACAGGAACTTTGTCAATTTACGGCCACCAATCAGCCCCCTTCGATGTATAGCAATAACTGCTACGTGCTCGACAACGCCGGCTCCTTCAAGGCCCTTTACTTAGATGAAGGAGATTGATCTAAAATTAGCGGAAAATGAAAAAAGCCGACCTGAATGGTCGGCTTTTTTATGTGGGCCGCGTAAGACTTGAACTTACGACCCGCTGATTAAGAGTCAGCTGCTCTACCAACTGAGCTAGCGGCCCATATTCGCAACTTGCAACTTTTAACGTAGTAACCCGTCTTTGTCCACTAAGGCCTCGATGGAGCAAGTACTCGGGTGCTAATTATTGATCATGATGTTTCCGCCGACCCCAAAGTCGGTCAAGGCGAGGGTTCCCCGCACCGCGGAAGGAGCATTCGAGTAATAATAGAGTCCCAAGGTTAAGCCCGATTGAAGAGACGTCGTTTTGTCGGCATAGGTACCCGTAAAACGGAAATCGTAACAGGGACCGTTCGAGGGCATGGTAATGAGCAGAACCACTGAGGTCAGCAAATATTGGCGGGTTCCCCTCGTAGCATCGGTTACCGTCGCAGACGCGTTGCTTAGAGTACAATTCCAAGTGGCCACCGTTTGATTAGGTGATTTCGTACATTGGACCAGCTGCCCGGGTTGGAAACTAAAGGTTGCGCTATCCAGTAACGAAGTAAAAATAGTGCCGGTCATAGCACTAAGATAAGGGGGTAAATTGTCGGCAGTGCCCGTTCTTGAAATAGCCGATAGCAGGAGGCTTGTCAGAATCAAGACTCTTTTAAATCTCACCTTTTCTAATTTCATTTGTGGCCCCCTTCGGGAATGTAATTCTCCTGAACGAAACTCAAGGAAGCTGTATAGGGCTGACCCGAATTGTAGGTGCCCAAAAAGTTTTCGCAGACGGGGGCCGATTGCGAGTAGTACTGTCCCAAACCCTGGGTATCAAAAGTAAAGACCATCTTACCCCCTCCCACGGTGTTCACTCCAAAACCCAACGCCGGCAATTCACAGGTATGGCTGAGAAGCCATTCGATCTCTCTTTGCTTGAGATAAAATTGTTGTACCCAGTAACGCCCCTGAGGGTCCTGAACCAGCTGAAGCTTACCCAATTCATCTGGGTCAAAATCGATGGTGGCGGGGGGAACTCCCTCGCTACTGGGGTCTTCACTTAAGAAGGCTCTCGTGATGGCAGTGCCGCTAAATTCCAATCCGATAAAGGTGAGATTGCAACCCAACGCCTGATCGAGTTTGCACTCTGCCTGCCCCGATTGTCCTGGGCTAAAATCGAGTCTGCCCTCTAACTGGATATAGCTCGGAGTGGCCGTCTCTCCAAAAGCCTGTCCGAATGACGTCCCCATTATCCCAACAACCCCTACGGCGACAAAAAACATTCTCTTGCCCGTTTTCATTCCTTAGCCCCCCAGCCGATTTCGATGATGATAGAGGGACGTCGCCAAATCAATGGATTCTATCGACGGTTCGCGTTATGCCGTCCGGCCTTTGACATGAAGCATAAATGGAGTCATATGACCCTCATGAAAACATTTACGGACTACCTCTGGTTTGAGACACGACAACGTAAAGAGCTGATCAACATTACCGATCGCATTTCTGAACTGGTGGAGAGATCCGAAATCACCGATGGAATGTGTTTGGTCTCCGCCATGCACATTACTTCAGCCATCTGGGTAAACGACGAAGAACAAGGCTTGAAAAAAGATCTCCAAACATGGCTAGAGCTTCTTGCCCCCGCAAAACCGGATTATTTGCACCACCAAACTGGGGAAGACAATGCCGACGCTCATTTGAAGCGGACGTTACTGCACCACCAGACCCTCTTACCCATTACCGACGGAAAATTAGATTTAGGTCCTTGGGAGCAGGTTTTTTACGCTGAGTTCGATGGACAGCGAAAGAAACGGGTCGTGATCAAGATGTTAGGCGTGTAGATGAAGATCTTTGGCATGAACAAAGCCTGGAGGCTCGAGTTGTAAAGTCACATGCTCGATCGAAAATTCTTTTTCCAGAAGCTGAATGATTCCCGCCAAAATCTCGCAATAGTCTACCCCGTCGGAAATGAGAACGTGAGCACTCAGCGAATGAACGCCACTAGTGACAGCCCATACATGGAGGTCGTGAACTCGCTGGACAGAAGGGTATGCCTCGATTCGCTTTCGGATAGCCGCAACATCCATTCCCTTAGGCACTCCTTCGAGAAGGACATTCACGCAATCGTAAAGAAGATGATAAGCCCCAAATAAGATAAATCCCGCAAGCAAGATGGAAAGCAAAGGATCCGCTATCGTCCAACCGAACGCAAAGATAAGTCCCGAAGCCAAAAGAGAAGCGGCCGATCCTAACGCATCGGTCGCCACGTGCAGCCACACCCCTCGCAGATTAAGATTGTCTTTGCAGTTACGTCGAACCAGAACCAATCCGATCAAATTCACCGCGACTCCGCCCGCCGAGACGGCCGCCATAATCCCGACACGAATAGGCTCAGGATGGGAAAAGCGTTCCAGCGCCTCATAAAAAATTCCAAGTGCCACACCGAACAACAAAGCGCCGTTCACAAGAGCTGCTAAGATTTCAGCACGGTAGTATCCGAAAGTTTTGGCCGAAGTTGCGGGCCTTTTAGCTACCCAGACGGCAAAGATGCTAAGCGCGATGGAAGCTACATCGATGGCCATGTGACCGGCATCCGCTAAAAGTGCTAGCGATCCGCTCGTCAAGCCGCCCACTATCTCAGCAATCAGATAGCTCACAGTGAGTAACGATAGCCACCATAATTGGCGGGTCGGATGGCCGTGAGTATGAGAATGGCCGTGACCGTGGTGATGCTCGTGATGGGAATGGCTCATGAACTTTCCTCCACACGAGGCATCTCAAAAAAGGGAAGTTCATCGCTCGATGCGTCATTCAACCTTTTTTGAATGGCCAACTCAAAGTCCAAGATGTGATCTTTCAATCGTTCCAGGTCAACTTCGTCTCCGCCTAAGCGCCCCTTTTCCAGGTAATCTAACGAGGATGCCAATAGCTTTCTTGCTCCCGCCCAGTTTTCTCGGCTTGCATGGTGTAAGGCTACCGATACCTGAATGAGGCACTGCAAATAGGCATGCCTTTGCCCCTGCGCCTGAGTCCAAAGCTCTTCCCAAGATTCATGCGCTTCAAAATAATTGCCCTCATTAAAATAGCGGCAGCCCTCTTCGAAAAGTTGGCTATCGGAAGTCGAGTGGGATTCTATGGTCACCCGCCTTTTTTACCTTCTCAAGTAGGGCAACGTCATTGCCAAATTGTCACAGAAACCCTGCCAAAACAGTCTCCCCTTTGACAATAGGTCTATGCTAAGGTGCGTTAAGTTCAACTTTGGAACGCCTTTCAGGGTGAGTGTGGGGTGAAAAAAGGGTGCAATCGACGTGGCCCGCACATTGCAGTGTAGGAAGCTGATCAACTATATAACGTGTGCCAGAAGATCTGTGCAAGGCGATGTGTGCCAGGTGATGTGTGAACGACAACCCAGACGACTCTTCCAAAGGAATTCCTGACCGCCTGAAGGCTTGGCTCGATGGGGCAAAGTCCAAAGGCAGCCGACTAATGAATGGTCGCGCCTGGCAACGACTAACCGCGTCATTTAAGAATAAATTCTCGGGAAAGACCCCCACGCGGTTTGAGTTTGATCTCAAAAAGGTCGAACTCAAGAAAATTTCGGAGCATTCCAACTGGATTCGCTGGGGAATCATCGTTCTGGCCCTTTTTCTGGCCGCCGAAATCACGGATCGGATGCTGGGATTAATGGTACGTCCGAATTATATGGCCCCCCCTCGGAGAGTCGCCCCTCCCATCCAACGGATGACTCCGACCGCATCGAGCGAGTACGGTGCTATCGAGAAGCGAAATATGTTTAACGTGGAGGGAGTTATCCCTCCGATTATCGGCCAAGGACAGTTGGAATGTATGAGCCTGGCTAAATTAACAACCCAAAGAATTCAGCTCTTGGGAACTATCGTGATGAACGACGAAAATTTATCCGTGGCGCTTTTGCAAGAAGAGGGAAATGCCACTAAAATCGCCGTAAAGAAGGACGAAAGTTTTTTTGATGGAAAGTTCGTCGCCAAAAAGGTAGAGCGGAAAAAGTTTTGCTTCCAGATCCGCTCCACCGGCGAGTTCGAATATGCAGAAATTCCCGAAGAAGGGGGGGCCATTGGCAACGCCAGCCTATCGGGAACGGATGGTATCACCCCCATCAACGAAAAGACCTACGCGGTAAAGAAATCCTTTTTAGAAGACAAACTTCACAATCTTCCTGATGTTTTGCAAACGGCCCGTGCGGTCCCCTACTTAGAGCCGGGAACCGGAAAGTTTATGGGATTCTTAGTGCAATCGGTTGATCCGGGTTCTCCCTTTGCTCAGTTAGGGATTCACCAGGGAGATATTCTAACGAACGTGAACGACATCGTTTTAGATAATGCTGGAAAGGGACTAGAAGCATTTCAACGCCTAAGAAACTCGCCAGACGTCATTTTAGGAATCATTCGAGGTGGCGAGAAAACGACTTTGACCTTTAACGTGAAATGATGATGAACCAAAAATCGCACATACCTAATACAGAGAGGGCTCTAGCCGTGAAGAATGGTATCAAGAGCTTCGGTAGTCTTTTGGTTTTACTGTGTCTGATGGGGGCATTGCCAACGAGCTTCGCCGAAAACCCAAATCCCTTTGGCAATGTTAACCCAGCGCCTCCGCCTCCCGCCAACGGAAATGGGCCCAGTGGATTACCTGAAGATGATGATTTTTCGCCTGATGGAAACTTTGGATTTCCGGCCCCCAATAACCCCAACAATGCTCCGCCAACCAATCCGAATCCAAATCCCCCTCAGATGCGGGGCGCTCCGTCCTATCCTACCGCACCTTCAAATTCGAAACCCGGAACCCTTTCGCCGGCACCGAGTCGAGCTACCCCCCCGCCCCTCGCGCGTCCTTCTTATCCAGCAGCCCCCAATCGGGGAAATCTTCCCCAAAACAACCAAGCGGGACTTCCTACCCAAAACGGTGGTTTCGGAGGCGGTTTGGGAGAAACGGTGGCTTCAAAGCCCCCGCAAAAACTAGCCGATTATCTCGAACTCGATTCCTCGGTGAAGGGACTTGAAGTAAAAAACTTCGACCTCCCCGACAAAGACATTCGCGATGTTGTTACGCTAATCAGTAAATGGACCGGGAAGAACTTTATTTTAGATAATAAAGTCCGAGGGAAGATAACCATCATCGGACCGAGTCAGGTGACTTTGCAGGAAGCCTACAATGCCTTCCTGTCGGCCTTAGATGCCAATGGACTCACGACGGTCCAGAGTGGAAAATTCATTCGGATTATCGAATCGGCTGAAGCAAGAAGATCTCCGGTAAAGACTTATTCGGGTGATTACGCTCCTAAAGACGACCAGTTCATCACCCGTATCTTCCAGCTTAAATACATTAATTCTGACGAAGTCTCTCGCGAGTTTCGCGATCTTACTACGAGACAGGGAAAACTCTTCGCTTACGAGCCCACCAACTCGATTATTATTACGGATACGGGTTCCAACATTCAGCGCATTAAAGAGATCTTAGAAACTCTGGATGTGAAAAGCTTCGAAACCACGCTTCACGTACTTAGAATCAAAAATACTTCAGCAAAGACCATTTCCGATATGCTGGGAGAAATTTACGGTGATAAAAAAGGGGGATCAACCGGAGGAGCTGGAGCTGCCCGTACCTTTAGCCGAAGTTCACTCGAGAGGACCCGTGGGGGCGGTATCATCACCAAAATTATTCCTGATGAAGCCACTAACAGCTTAGTCGTGCTGGCCAATCAAGCTGGTTTCATCACTCTTGTAAAGTTGGTGGACAAGCTCGATATCAGAGTGACCGACACGGGAAAAATTCATGTTTATTATTGCGAATACGCAAAAGCGGAAGACCTCGCGGCAACCCTAAGCTCTCTGTCTTCGGGAGGACCCGGTGGCAAGGGATCCAGCCGAAAGACAAGCGTCTCCTCCCCCCAAGCGTCCACACCAGGAGCCGGAGGTCAGGGGCAAACTCCTCAGGTATTCGGCACTAATTCCACGGGACCCGTCTCCGCTGAGCTAGACGGCGGAGTTCGCGTCACTTCCGACACTGCAACCAATTCATTGGTGGTTACGGCGAACGCAAGCGATTACAAGACTCTAAAACGAGTCTTAAAGAAATTGGATATTCCAAGGCTTCAGGTCTTCATCGAATCGGCCATTCTGGAAATCTCTCTGGATAAACAGACCCAGCTTAACGTGAATACCGCACTCGGAGCTCCGGGAACTCGAGGTTTCGCGGGAGGCTTCATCGGAGATCAAAACAGTATCACCAATTTCATTACCGGAACTCCGCTTCCGGGTGCCACTCTACCTGTCTTCGCAGGGCCAGGATGGAACAGTACCGTCGCGGGACAACAGGTGAACGTCAATGCCTTCATGGGTTTATTAAACTTCCTTACGACGAACACCAAAACATCGGTGCTCTCGACACCGCAGATCATTGCACTCGATAACGAGAAGGCCCAATTCAAAGTACAAGATGAAATCCCCGTGCAATCGAGTTTCACGTTAAATCCGGGAGCCACCACAACGACGGTGGGAACGGGAAACATCACTATTTTAAAGAGCGGTATCGATATTGCGCTGACTCCGCAGATTAATGCCGCAAGCCGCACCATTCGACTCCAGATCGAACAGACCGTGGATACCCTAAAAGCGAACAATGCAGTGCCGCAAGCATTGCAAAATATCCAAAAGGCAAAAACGACTCGGGTCACCAACACGTCGGTGAGTGTGAGAGATCAGGACTACATCATGCTAGGGGGGCTCATCTCCGACACCGTCACCGAAAGCGATAGCAAGGTTCCTCTTCTGGGCGACATTCCGATTTTAGGCTGGCTCTTTAAGAGTAACCAATACGAAACGATCAAAACGAATTTAGTCATCCTACTTCATCCTCGCATCATAGGAACCAGCCTAGAGGGGGCTACTCTTATCGATGATAAGCTTGGCAAACGCAAAGAGTATGTGAACGAAGAATTAAATGGGGACGATCCAGAGAAAGAGGAAATCGCCGCTTACAAGAAAAAACTTGAAGAACAAAAAGAGCGCGCAAAAACCGAACCGCTGTTTAATTACCGCAACAATAATGATGACGATGATGATGTGGACATCAAAAAACTAAAATCCGACGAAAGCTCGAACATCGAGGAACCTCCAGTGAAAGAATCCGAGAACAAAGACGCACCTCGCAGTATGATTGAGCGAAATGCTCCGGCTATCCCGGGCGGCCAAACCCAGCAAAATATCCCGGTGCCCCCTCCACAAGGGGCTCCTGGACCAGCCCCTGGACTGGGGCCTGATGCGCCCTTACTCCAAACGCCGCCAGAACAAAATCAAGGTGGCCAATGATAGTCGCCCAAGAGGTCAGAAAACATCATGAAGAATAGCGCGAGAGATGTCATTAATAGGGCACTGAAACAGGAGACCAAGATCGGTGAGATCTTGCTTGCCCATACCTCTTTAACAGAACCTCAACTCAAAGAGGCCCTGTTGCTTCAAAAGGAAAAAGGGGGACGTCTTGGAGAGATTCTCATTCAAAAGAAGTTTCTCCAGCCCAATGAGATCTTAATCGCATTGGGACTCCAGTTAGGAATTCCTTATCTCAAAGAGATCGATGTCAATCATATTAATCCTGATTGGGTTAAAGAAATTCCCATTACCTATGCCCGGCAGTTTGAAGTCTTGCCGATAGCGATGGACGACTATGCCGTGACGGTAGTTATTTCCGATCCCTTTAACCTGCAATGTTTGGACGATCTCCGAGTTATCTTTCAAAAAGAGGTAAAACCAGTCCTTTGCGAAAGCAAATTCGTGTTGGATTCCATTAACCGAGTCTATGAGCGAGTTCGTCAAAACATCATGTCGGAGATCGGAAATGAATCCGAAAATGAAGATTTTGAATACAATCTCGAAGAGACCGTCGACCTCTTGGAGTCTTCGGAAGATGATGCTCCGGTCATCCGTTTCGTCAATAACTTGCTTTTCCGAGCGGTCAAAGACAAAGCTTCCGACATTCATATTGAGCCTTATGAAAAAGACATGGCGGTCCGTCTGCGTATCGACGGAGTACTTTATGATGTCGCACGTCCGCCGAAAGGGCTCCATGCCGGCATGTCTTCGCGTATTAAGTTGATGGGCGAACTGGACATTGCCGAAAAACGACTTCCGCAGGACGGTCGCATCAAGATTAAGATCGCCGGTAAAGATATCGATCTTCGTCTTTCGGTCATCCCAACGGCGCACGGAGAGCGATTAGTCCTTCGTATCTTGGACAAAAGTAGCGTCCGATTAGACCTCGTGGATTTAGGTTTCGAAGAACATACGATTCAGACCGTCAATCAGTTGATTCACAAAAAGCACGGCATCATTCTCGTTACCGGCCCCACCGGTAGCGGCAAAACGACGACCCTCTATGCGGCCTTAACTCGAATCAATTCCATCGAACGAAATATCATTACGGTTGAAGATCCGATTGAATATGATCTTAAAGGCGTCGGACAAATTCAGGTCAATCCCAAGATTGGACTTACTTTTGCTTCGGGTCTTAGAGCTATTCTTCGTCAAGATCCCGATGTGATCATGGTCGGAGAAATTCGAGATAAAGAAACCGCTGAAATCGCAATTCAAGCCTCTTTAACAGGTCACTTAGTTTTTGCTACGATTCATACTAATGATGCCCCTGGCGCCGTCACTCGACTTGTCGATATGGGAGTAGAGCCTTTTTTAGTCTCTTCTTCGTTACTGGCGGTTTTGGCTCAGCGACTTATTCGTAAGTCTTGCAAGAATTGCAAAGAGGCGTATGTCCCTCAGCCCATCGAGCTTGAAAACTTGGGCCTGGATCCCAACGTCTTCGGAGGAAGCAAGATTACCCGAACCAAAGGCTGTGGGGAGTGCGGAGGCACCGGATATAAGGGCCGAATGGTCGTGAACGAGCTTATGATTATCGACGACGAGGTCCGAGCCAAGATCATGGAAAAATGCGATGCCACTCAGATTAAGAAAGTAGCCACCGAACGAGGAATGGTGAGCTTGCGGCAGTGCGGCATTCAAAAAGTTCTCGATGGAACCACAACTGCTATAGAATTGGTCGCGGTAACGCAGGAGTAGAACGGTAAGCTATGCCATTATTCGAATACAAAGGAATCGGTGCCGAAGGAAAGCCCGCCAAGGGCACTATCGAAGCCGAAAATTCGAAGACGGCGAGGACCCGACTAAAATCGAAGGGGATCTATACCACTGAAATTAAGGAAAAGGCCCGAGGTAAGGAGCGCGAGAAGCGATCCACCTTTTCCGGAAGCGGAGTCAAATCGCGAAGTGTGGCCCTGATGACAAGGCAGATGGCGACTCTGGTTCGCGCCCGTATCCCTCTTGATGACGCTTTAGCGGCACTCGTTGAACAGTCCGACGACGCCAAATTAAAATCGGTCATGTCCCAAGTTAGAGATAGTGTTAACGAAGGAAAGTCGCTAGCCGACAGCATGAAGAACTTCCCGCGAGTCTTTTCTCCCATCTTTGTATCCATGATTCGAGTCGGTGAAGTCTCGGGTAACCTGGACTTAGTGCTTAAGCGTCTTGCTGATTATACAGAATCTCAGCAGGCCCTAAGAAATAAGGTGCTGGGTGCCATGACCTATCCCGCGGTTATCTCTGTTGCGGGAATCGGTATTACGATCTTTTTGTTCGCTTTCGCTATTCCCAAGATCACTGAAGTTTTCGAAGGCTCCAAAATGCCACTACCTACGATTACGGTCGTCATGATCGCTATCAGCGAATTCATGTCAAACCAGTGGCTTACCATCATTATCGCTCTTTGTTCGATCGTTTTTCTGTTTAAATGGTACACGAGCACCGCTAAAGGAAGGGAATGGTGGGATACCGTTTCTCTTAAAATCCCAATCATGGGAAAACTTCTTAGAATGATTGCGGTGTCGCGTTTCGCGCGAACGTTAAGCACCATGATCGGAAGCGGAGTCCAGCTTCTGGACGCCATCGACATTGTTAAAGATGTGGTTGATAACGCGGTGATCAGAAAAGCTCTTATCCAATCAAGAGAAAGCATTAGCGAAGGAAAAACCATCGCGGGCCCCCTAAAAGCTAGCGGTGAATTTCCCCCTATTTTGACCCACATGATAGCGGTGGGTGAGAAAACAGGAGAGCTAGAAGAGATGCTCAATGTGGTTTCGGATGCGTATGATGGTCAGGTTGAAGTAGCCATCAATTCGATGACAAGGCTGCTCGAGCCTCTTATGATTGTGCTCATGGGAGGCATGATAGCTTTAGTCGCTATATCGATCTTTTTGCCCATGCTACAACTCAATAACCTCGCTGGACAGTGAGGTTAAAGGATCGTTTTAGGAAGGAATTGGAATTTATGATGAGTATGCAAATGAGAAAAATGCGGAATTACGAAATCCGTAAGGACCAAAAAGGGTTCACCCTTATCGAAATCATGATCGTGCTCGCGATCGTGGGTCTTTTGTTCAGTTTGGTCGGCGTTAAGGTCATCGATCAGTTTAAGAAGGCCAAAATCGATACCGCCAAGCTTCAGATCAAATCCTATGAACAAGCCCTCCAAGCGTATTACCTGACATCTGGGTCTTATCCACATACGTCTCAGGGGTTGGATGCACTGATCCATAAACCATCGGTGGGAAAAGTTCCCGAGAACTATCCGGATAATGGCTACCTGTCTAAGAAGAAGTTAGAAAACGATCCATGGGGACACCCGTATCGCTATGAGTGCGAAGACTACCAAAACTACACCATCTCTTCAGACGGGCCGGACGGAGAACCTGGGACCGACGACGACATCAAGAACGAATAGCAACCTGGTGGGCCGTGAAGATTTGTCTCGCGGCCGCCTAAGATCCTCTCCCGGAACTCGCCGCTCGCTTCGAGGTGGCTTCACCCTTATCGAGATCATGATCGTGCTTGCGATCATCACTATGGTAATGGCGATGGCTATTCCTGCGCTCGACCGAGTGACGTACCAGCGTTTGAATTCAACCACGAGAACTTTCGTGGGATTGGCGAGGACTATCCGAGATAACAGTATTCTTCTGAACAATATCTATCGACTGAGTGTGGATCTCGACAAAAATACCTATTGGGTTGAGGAGCAAAAAGAGTTTAAGCTCTTGACTGCTCAAGACAACCCCGCCCCTAAGAAGGGTAAGACGCTTAAAGAAGAACCCGCTTCCAATTTCAGCCTTTCGTCTAAATTCTTCAAAAAGCCTCAAAAACTACCTAATGGCGTCATCTTTGACGGAGTTCTCAAGGAGAGAGAGGGCTTGCGGAAGGACGGCGTGGTCTACGTTCATTTCTTTCCTAACGGATTTAGCGAACAAGCTATTTTGTATTTAAAACGAGATGGGTCCACGGCATCAGGATATTCGATCATTATCTATCCCAATGGCGGGCGGGTCGAAGTCTTTCCGGGGGTAGTTAACTCCTTTGGAGGAACCCCGTGAATAAAATTCTAAAAAACCAATCGGGTTTTACTTTCATAGAAGTCCTCGTCGCGATGCTCATTTTCGTCATGGCGGTGGTGGCTTCCCTCAGCGTTACAGATGGTTCCGTTAGGGCCACTCGCGAAGCGAAAGAGATAAGTACGGCCACTTGGCTCCTCCAAAATATCATGGTCGAACTAGAGACTAAGCTTGAGACAGAAGGCTTTGATAAAGGGTGTGAAAAGAAAAAAGAGGCTCGCTTTGACGCTCCTTACAGCGACTTTTCATGGAGAACTACTTGTTTAGAAATTGACTACAACTTGTCGCAAACGGCTGCTCAAGTCGCTCAGCAAGAGCAAAGTAAAGACGATAATTCCGATCCCAATCAAGAGAACATGATCGAAAAGATGATTCTGCAGACTGCCAGCGATTACATGGGCAAAGCACTCCGCGAGTTGCATGCCGAGGTCTATTGGAAGCAGGGAAAACAAATCCGTAAGATCGACGTCACCACTCACATCGCGCGCTACGATCTTCCCGTCACTCCACCCAATGGTGCCGCTCCCACACCCACCACTCCCACTCCCCAGCCGGGAACTGCAGGTGGAACATGAACCGCAGCGGGTTTACTCTCATCGAAACATTGTTAGCGCTTGCGATTTTCGTCTTTATCGCTTTGGCCACCGTGCGCCACATTCAGCAGCTGCAAAATACCAAAAAAGAGGCCTTTCAACAGATCGACCTATACGATGGAGTCCGTGCCGCCATATCCATGATGCGCTTTGATCTCAGTCAGGCCTTTCACGTCCCCTACGATGACTTGGGAGACGAAGCCAAAGCGGCCGTTCTCCAAAATTCGCCCGTAGCCCATACCTTATTTGATGGGCGAAAAAAGGATCTTATTTTTACTTCAGCGAGTCACCGTGTGTACTACGCGGGACTTCGTGAGTGCGAACAGACCGAGATTTCTTATTTCTTGCAACCCCGACAAGGAAACAAGTACCCGTCGCTCATGAAACGCGAAAGCGAATTTATCGATGCCGATCTGTATCAGGGTGGAAAAGTCTACACCGTCTTGGATAATATCGTCTCCCTCGACTACTCTTTCTGGGACGATAAAGCGGGCAAATGGGTGGAAGATTGGAACTCAGACAATGGCGAGTACCGCGATAGGTTTCCCCTTGCGATGAAAATGAAGCTCACGGTGCAAGGGAAATTGCCTTCCGATCAGATAACCCTGGCCGAGGAGTTTAAAGTCGCCTTCCCCAACAACGATCCCTTTTTGGTGCAGTTTTAATGCGTAACTTAAGAGCACATCTTTGCAGAAAATTACAGCACAAGCGGGGTGCTGCACTTATTACCGTCTTAGTGGCCCTGATGATTATTAGTATCGTCTTGCTCGAATTTCAGTACCAGTCGTTCGTGGAGAGAAAACTCGCCTATAATGATCTGAACCAATTGCAAGCTTATTACTTAGCCAAGTCGGGCGTTCATGTAGGACTCCTTCGTATCGCTTTATACGCGAGAGCCAGAAAAGATCCCAATATTAAAAGTGCCGTGGGAAACTCCTCTCAATTGCTCGACATGATATGGAACCTTCCTTTGCCCGCTTTTCCACCGGATGCTTCATCCCTAGATAAATTGCTTAAGGAAGATAAAGATATTGCCCAAAAAGAGCTAAAAGAGACCAGTATCACGGATGGGAAATTTACAGAGGTCATCACCAGTGAATCATCCAAGATAAACTTGAACTATCTCGTTGTTCCCCCCGATCAAAGAGATCAGAGAATCACTTTTCCCGTTTTTCCCAATCCCGCAACGACTCTTTTTCAAAGTGTGGGCGTTACACTCATTAACCTAATGCAAAATTTCTTAAGTCAGTCGGATGATCCCTACAACGAGTACCCCGGTCTCAACCCCGAAGAGGTAGTGGATAACATTATGGACTGGGTCACTCCCGGTCAGCAAAGTTTTGCAGGAGGCAATAAAGACGGATGGTATCAGCAGCAAAATCCTCCGTACCTAGCCAAACGAAATCGATTTTACAGTGTTGACGAGCTTCGAATGGTGAAGGGCATTGATGATCATCTCTTTAGCAAACTTAAGCCCTACGTCACCGTCTATTCTTACGACGGAAAGATCAATCTAAACAGTGCCACGACAGAAATGATTAGAGCACTTTATCGAGACTTCACGGACGACGATCTCAAAAAAATATCGGATGAAAAGACCCGCATCGGGGGGGCTTGGGCGACCGAAGCTCAATTTGTCCAATTCGTTACCAGTAATTTGGGCAGAACCGGCTTTCAAACGCTCTATCCGAACGCGCAGCAATATCCCTTCACGGTGACCAGCCAAAGCTTCATGATTGAATCCATGGGAATTATCACTCGAAGCAAAAGCCAAATCCAAAAAGTGATCCGTGTGGGAGTTGCTTTGTCACGAGGAAGCGGAGGGCAGGTTTTGCCGGCCACCAATCCCAACGATTGTACGACTCAGTCAGGATTTTGGGACACGCGGGTGCCGCCGGGCCAATGTAAGACTCCTCCCACGGGTCAGTCGGATTGCGAACGGATGGCGGGAGCCTGGAACCCAACGACTTTATGCTGCCAATTCAACGGAATTGCCCCCGTTTGTCCCGGCCAGATTGGTGCCGGCGCCGCCCCTCCAGGGGGAACGGGAACCAGTACCACAACACCGGGAACCGGAACGGGCACCGGCACAGGGACTGCCCCCGTGACGCCGGACCCGAATGCAGTTAAAATTCTTTTTTGGTCGGAGACGTAAATGAGAATTCTTGGAATCGAATTTGGCGGTTGGAGTCTAAAGGCGGTAGAGATGGAATCTCGATTTCGTCGAATCGAGGTCTTAGATCTCCACGAGGTTCGCCTTCCCCTTCAAAATCTTGACCCGACAGCCGCCTACCAAAAAGCAGTCGCCGAACTGATGGCACGGCTTCCCAGCCATCCCGAAAAAGTCGTTACGAGCCTTCCGGCGGCCCAAACAGCACTTCGATTTTTGCAAGTTCCTTTGAAGCAAGCCAAGAAAGTGGAACAAAGTTTCAAGTTCGATCTCGAAGATAATGTCCCTTTCAAACTCGACGACTCGGTAGTGGAACATCACCTTTACCCGACCAAAGAAGGACATATTGTATTTGCGGCAATAGCTCCTCGCCGCCATATCCAAACCTACTTGGAATGGCTCAAAAACGTAGGCGTTGATCCTGATTGGCTCACCTTTGAAGGAATGGGCCTGGTTAACTTATACCTCGCGTCCATCGCCCAAAAAGGCGCTGAGATCCCGCCAGGGCCGGTTCTTCTCATGGATGTCGGCCACGTCAAAACCAATATTGCGGTATTGGATCAGAATCGACTGGAACTCTTTCGAAGTCTCAATTGGGGCGGATCGGCCATTACTCAAGCGATAGCAAGTGCCCTTGGAATCTCTATCGAGGAAGCCGAAGCTAAGAAAATTAAAGAACTGCGTTTGGATGAAGACTTTTCCGTGGAAACCCAAGAGATGGAGGACATGATAAGCGCTACAGGGCGCGCTTTTTCCTCTTTTTTCACCGAGCTCAATCACAATTTGGGAGGCTTTCGAAGCCAATACAAACTGGAAACTTCAAAGATCCTTCTCACAGGAGGAACGGCAAAATTGCGAGGCATCGACGAATTCCTCGCCAAGGGCATTGGAATTCCCGTAAGTTTTTTTCGACCCTTTAATACCGTGGCCTTCGGTCGGGAAGTGGACGTCTCTCACGAAATGCAGTTCGGAGAGCCTCTAGGCCGCGCTCTCGTGTTCGGGCGCAAATCGGGGCTCCTTTTCAATTTCCGAACGGGTGATCTCGCGAAAGGTACTGAGCTTAAAGGAGTCACAACACTCCTAAAGGATCCCGATGTCATCAAACTCGCGGGCTACGCCGGACTTCTTGCCGGTGTTCTTTTTCTTGGGATTTTCATTTTGGGCTACTTGGCTGACGAAGAGGCCCACCGATCCAATGAGGAGTTAAGGAAAGTCTTTAGCGATACCTTTCACAGTGTTAATCAAAAGACTCGCAACTCTCTTTTGAGCGACCCCAAATCTCTCAAGAAATTCATCGACCAAAAGAACAACGAGTTAACTCAACGGTTAAAAATGGTTTCCAAGAACCGAACTCCCATGTTGGGCCTGGTTCGGGCAGTCAGCGAGTCATTCCCACCGGAAGTTAAAGTCGACGTAAATACTCTGGCCCTTGATGACCGCACCCTAAAGGTAGAAGGCGTTTTATACGACGGAAATCTTGATCGCGTGACGGAAGCTCTTAAGAAAGTCGCTTCCTTTAACCATGTGACACTTGAGAGAGACGGCCAGCGCTTCACCTTTAAGGGCGAAGTGGTGGGGAGATAGCTATGAATAAATGGAATCAGCTTAAGGATTGGATCAAGCAAAACGCTCCGATGCTAGCGGTCCTGTACGAAAATAAGTACATCGGGATGCTCTACGATCGATTCGGAAGTCTTCCCCCCAAACAGCAGCGTCAGGTCATCATTGGAAGCGGAATAGGGTTGATGGCTTTTGTAGGGCTTCTCGTACTCACTACCTATCTCTCCTACTGGACAAGTGCCGCTAAAGCCGAAAAAGCGGGTGCGATGGTAAACATGCTCCTGCAATACCAGACCACTCGTCGAGGCCAAGAGGCGCAAATCCAAAATCTAGAACGAAACAATCAGCTTGCCGCTCCCGACGCCCTTAAAAATCTTATCGTGGAAGAGGCCAAAGGGGCCAATATCTCTCCCCGAATGGTAAAGGCCGAAGAGAAGTCGGAGGCTTCGGAAGAAGAGTCAAAAGGGGGCCAAGAGGTTAAGTTAAAGCAAGCGACCGTTAAGCTGGAGCGCGTAAATCTGACGCAGCTACATTCGTTTTTGCAAAATATCGAATTCGGTCCCTATAACCTCAGTATCTCCTCTCTTAAGATCTCCAATGACGACCAGCTAAGAGGCTATATGAACGTCGAAATGGGAGTCGTAGCCTATCTATTCCAAGCCGAGGATGAAGGAACATGAAACGCTCTACGACGATATTTATCTGTCTCGGACTTTTCTTCTTTTTTGTTCTGATTGGATTTCCTTTTCAGAATCTTCGCGGATTTATCTTCAATAAAATTTATAAGCAGACCGGAGTTCTTATCGTCTCAGAAGACATGTATCTAACCCTTCTGGGATGGCCTGGCATTGGCTTGCGCAACGTCACTGCAACGCTCCCTCCTCAAATCTTAGGGGAAGAGCTCGATATCTCGGCTCAGAAGATTACGTTGCGGGTCGGCATTGGAGGGCTTATTCCTCCAAGTCTTTCGTACTCCGTTTCCGTAAAGGGCATGAAAAAGGGAGGCGACTTGTATCTAAAGTTGAGTCAACTCCAAAGCCGCGGTCAACAGCTATCCAGCTGTTCCGTGTCCTTTGAAGCGGACGGCGTTCATCTCGATCAACTTGGATTGGGGTCAAGTCCCTCTGATCTCTTGTCAGGAGTCGTGACGGGAGACGGCTATGTATCCTTGGATCTCACTGATCTTTCGAAAACCAACGGTACCGTCAGACTAACCATCGACAAATTAAGATCCCCCGGAGCTAATCTACAGGGAATTGTGATACCCCCTATCAGATTTGGAAATCTTCAGGCGAAACTTTTCGCAAAGAATGGAAACGTGGATATCGGAGGGCTTCAGTGGGGAGGGAAGGAGAGCGACATGGATGGCTCTTTGACGGGGGATCTCCGACTGGGAAAGGGCCTTTTTCAATCCTATCTAAACCTAACCGCGCTCAGACTCAAAATGACCGATCAGTTTCGCGATGATCCAAACTCGGCAACCATCGTCTCGACACTTAACTCCGTTGATAACCGAACTCCTGGCACTTACGCTCTCAAGTGGACGCAGGGAATCGACAAAATCGCCGAAAACTTCCTTTATTCACTCCCCGAAAAGTTAGATTAAATTGGATTGCAAGGTTCCGACGTCTTTTAGGTCATTGCTAGAAGTGAAAGGACGAAGCAACCCATAGGCCATTGGGGCAGCACTACCGATAAAACTTCTTAATCGCCTCACAAATCCTGTCCTGCTCGGACTGAGTCAGGTTTTCTCTCACCGGCACCGAAAGTATCTCGGTCGCTAACTGCTCGGTCACGGGAAACATCCCTTTACGGTAGTTGAGATAGGAGGCCGCCTTTTGGTGGTGGATGGGAATAGGGTAGTGAACTTTGGTGTCGATTCCTTGCTCGGCAAGGTACGTCTTTAATTCATCCCGCCTTTTCGCCCTCACCTGGAAAACATGGTAAACGTGTTTTGCTTTGGCATCGACGGGAGGCAGGGTAATAAACTCTTCTAATTCTCCCAGGACTTCACGATACCTCATGGCGTTTTTGATTCTGGATTCCGTCGTCTCCGGCAAGAGTCGCAACATCTGAAGTCCCACCACCGCCTGAATAGTATCTAATCTGCTGTTGTAAGAAAAAAACTCCACTTCATCGCGATTCTTCAAACCATGATTGCGTTCAAGACGAAGTCTCGCTTCAAGCTCCCCGGACTGGCAAGTGATCATTCCCCCGTCACCCCAGACATGCAAATTTTTGAGGGGATGAAGACTAAAAGCTCCTAGATCGCTCCAAGAGCCGATGGCCTTACCCTTAAATGTCGCTCCAATGGCTTGAGCCGCGTCTTCTACGATCTTAAGCTGGTGTTTCTTGGCTATCGATTCGATCCTATCCATCTGACAGGGATTTCCAGTCAAATGAACCGGCATGATGGCTTTTGTCTTCGAAGTGATGGCAGTTTCGATCAAATCAGGGTCTAGATTGTAATCAAAAGCCACATCGACAAATACCGGTTTTGCGCCCACCAGCGCAATCGCAGCCGCGCTCGCTACGAAGGAGTTGGGTGCGGTAATCACTTCGTCGCCCTCTCCGATTTTCAAAGCCCTAAGACTTAAGATGAGCGCATCCAGGCCGGAATTAACTCCCACCCCGTTCTCACAGCCAGCAACCCGGGCGAAGGATTTTTCGAACTCTCCAACCGCATTTCCAAGTATAAATTCCGATTTCGAAACCACCGCTTTGATGTCGGAGAGAATCGAATCTAAGACTTCCGATTGCTTTTCCGTGAACAGATCAACGAATGGGATTTTATTCACAGTCACCTCAGACCCCGTAAAACTGGGCCACCTTTGCCACGACATAGTCGATGTGCTCATTTTCCAAATACTGATGGCACGGAAGTGTCAGGGTATCCGTGCTTTGAGCTTCGGTGACGGGAAACATTCCTTTTTTGAGCTTCCACGGAGCAGCCGCTGGCTGTAAATGAAGCGGAATAGGATAATGAATTTTTGCCTCGATACCTTGTCCTTTTAGGAACTCCAAGCATTCATCCCGTCTTTCGGCCTTCATGAGGTAAAGGTGAAAGACATGTTTGAGCTCTGATCGTCGAGGAGGCGGCTGAACGAACCTGGAAAATTTGGCCTGTCGAAAAGCTTTATCGTACTGGCTCGCTAAGGCGATTCGCTTTTCAATGGTGGCATCGAGAGATTGAAACACGACATTGCCCACAATGGCGTGAAGATTATCGAACCGGCTATTGACCCCCCAGAGGGTGACCACATCGCGACCTTCAAGTCCATGGTTTCTTACTAACCGCAACTCGGTCGCAAGCTTATCCGAATTAGTGATGATAACCCCCCCGTCTCCCCAGACATGGAGCGGCTTTATCGGATGGGTACTAAAACCACCGGCGATACCAAAAGTGCCTACATGTCTTCCCCGAATTCGAGCGCCCAACGCCTGACAAGCATCCTCTACGACCGTTAGATGATGTCTATCGGCGATGCGACAGATCTCTTCCATGTCGGCGGGACAACCGGCCCAATGTACGGGCAGAATCGCTTTGGTCTTCCCCGTAATAGCGGCTTCAATTCGACAACAGTCGATCGTTTGGTTTTCCGTCACATCAACATAGACCGGTTTTGCTCCCGCTTGAACAATGGCCCCCGTTGTAGCCACAAAGCTATTGGGAGCGGAAATCACTTCGTCCCCCGGCTTAACTCCCGCGACTCGAAGGGATAGCGCTAAGGCGTCGGTGCCGCTTCCTACGCCTATCGCGTGTTTGGCACCGGTGTACTTCGCATACCGACTTTCAAACTCCGCCAGATCTTCACCGAGAGTAAAATCACAGCGCTTAAGAAATTCACGCATCCTTTTAAAAATGGGTTCCGAGTCAGCAAACTGTTCTGTCAAAAAAGAGAAGGGAACTCGCATTGAAGGCTCCTCAAATGAAGATAGTGGACGATTAGTTTAAGTATAATTCAGATTGAAGCCGCCGAACAGAGCACTAACCCTCAGCAACCCGGCTTCGCGGAGGGCGCGTCATGCGAAAATAGAACAAACCTCCCAAAATAACCAGCCAGGCGATCCAAAGGCCCAAATGGGGCTCCTCCCAAGAGGGCTTCTTAAACTGCTTCCACAGGTCAAACGCTAGCTCGCCCACGGGGGGAAGTCTCGAATAAATTAGATAGTAAAGAGAAGGGGACTGCGGAGCATCGGGATTCGCAATGTGTTGCCAGGGAAGAAAGCTTACCCGAAAAATGATTCCGCTAATCTGAAGCCAAAGGATCGACGCGACGCCGATAAAGAACGTGGTCACTTGACCGAAAATCAGAGATCCCAACGCAAACGCGAACATAATCACTTCAAAGGCTATGGTTTGAACTAAAAGGCATAATCCCACGGAGGACCAAGGTACTCTACTCTCGGTCAGCCCTTTCATTCCAAAGGTCCACGCAAAGGTCCCCAGCATGACCGCATGTAAGATGAAGAGTAAAGCTAGCATCGTTAGGGCGTAACCTAGGGGGAACTTCCACTTGGCAATAGGAAGCGTAAAAGTTAACTGAGCTCGCTGCCCCTGATGGAGGTAGGGCACTGTCCAAATTCCAAAGACAGCCGCCAGAAAAGTCCCCGTAAAAAGCTGCAGAAACAAAGACATAAAAAGATAATCGGGTTCTTTAAGCAAAGGACCCAGACTCATCTGTCCGGGCAGTTGAACTTTGAGATTGGTCAGAATATGCAGACCAAACCAATGTACGAGAAAGGAGAGTCCGACCAGCAAGAACACGAGTCGAGTACGAAAGATGTGCCGAAAAGTTTGAAGGAGTAACGTAAACATTGGCTAACTCTTTCCAATCTTTTTTGTGAATGCGTTTTCCACCGAACCAAACTCCTTCGCCAAGTTTTCGACGGAATCTCGACTGACCAGATGCCCCTCATGCAAGATGGCTACGTCATGACAGGTCTTTTCCACTTCGGCTAGAATATGGGAACTAAGCAAGTAACTTCCCCCAGCCTTCAAATAGTCTTCTAATTTTTGACGAAGTCTTAGAATGAAAATCGGATCCAAACCGTTCAAAGGCTCGTCCAAAATCAAAAGTTCCGGAGTTCCCAAAAAACTCTGCGCCAAGATTAATTTTCTCTGCATCCCTTTGGAATATTCACCGATTCTCTTTTTGGGCGAAAGTTCGAACCATTCCAAGAGTGCTTTAATCTGAGCTTTTCTCTCTGTTTTGGATCGAATCTTTAGCGCGCCTACAAAATTGAGATATTCCTCTCCACTGAGATAATCGGGAGGAAGGCCGTCCTCGGGAGCAAAACCTATACGAAAGTAATTGCTAACTCGTCCTGGTCTATCCCCCAAAACGGTAATCTCTCCCCGTCTGGGTCGAAGCATTCCTAAAAGGGATCGGATCGTAGATGTCTTTCCGGCTCCATTTAGCCCCAAAAGCGCCAGACTTTCTCCCTTTTTTAGCTCTAAATTAAGGTCTTCGACGGCGAATCGTGAGGAGTAGGCGATCCCTACCCCGGATAACTGAAAAATCGTATTGGTGCTCTCCACGGCTTTATTCTTTGAGGTTTTAAGAGTATATCCATCAGATGCTTAACATTAGCAAGCGGATAACTCTTGGTATAGATATCGGCGGTACTCGCATTAAAACCGTTGCCCTCCAAAATCCCGACGTCATCCTCGAGGAACATCGGATCGACTCTGACGCTAAGCACGGTCCTCATGCCGTTCGCGAAGCCGTGGGACGTGCTATCCAATATTACAAGGACCGAGGCATTGCCTTTAATGGGTTGGGAATCGGATGTGCCGGAGCCGTCGATCCTAAGTCTGGAATGGTGCTTAATTCACCCAATTTCGCCGATTTTAAAGATGTCCCCCTAGCGCAGTGGGCCCGCCAGGATTTTGGCCTTCCTGTCGTCGTTGCCAATGATGCCAATTGCGCAATGTTTACCGAGTGGAAAATAGGCAATGCGATGAACTCCAACAACGCCATTCTCCTTACCTTTGGAACTGGGGTCGGCGGTGGTCTCATTTTGAATGGAAAATTGTATGCGGGCTCCACGGGAACTGCGGGAGAATTAGGCCACTTTTCCATTCATGCGGACGGTGTTTGGTGTCCTTGCGGGAATAGGGGCTGCTTTGAAAGATATTGCTCCGCCTCGGCGATCGAACTGGCCTGCAAAGGGTTGAGCGCCAAAGATGTCTTCGCTCGTTCTAACGAAGAACCTTACCGATCCATTCTGCAACGATTTTTTGACGATCTTTTTATTGGGGTAACGAGCCTCGCCAATATTTTCGATCCCGACTGCATTTTGCTTGGGGGGGGGCTTTCCAAGGGAATCCTTGCCCGCCTCGAAGACATTCAGGCCTGGATCGGAAAACACGCCTTTCCGTCGGTCGCGCGCCACGTAAAGATAATGCCTACCAAATTTCTCAATCAGAGTGGGGCAATTGGGGCGGCGTTACTAGCGCAGGAACTACTTACCGAATAGCCGTGCCCGAGCGATTCCAACGAAACTTATCCAGTCCCCATTTGGCTTCGTCGTCGATAGAAAGCCAGATAATCTGAGCTTTTCCTTTTAAATTCTCTCGAGGAACGTATCCCCACGAACGGCTGTCGTAAGAATCATCGCGATTATCTCCAGCCACGAAAAACTGATTTTCGGGCACGACTTCGGGCGCTGTTCTCCTCGGAAAATCGGTCGTTGCCTTGCTATATTTCACATAATGAACGTCGCCCAGAATCTCTTCGTACAGTTCTCCTGTCATCTCACGAGAACCCGTAATTCGTTGAATCTCTCCCGGGTCGGTCACTCTCTTCTTAGGAACCGTTTTTCCATTGATGATCAGATCCTTTCCCTTAAATTCAACGAGATCTCCCGGTACACCAACCACACGCTTGATGTAGTGAAGCGATTCATCTCTAGGAAATAGAAATACGATCACATCTCCCCGTTTCGGAGTTCCTGTTCGAACTATTTCCAATTTAGTCATGGGAAGTACCAAGGAATAACTAAACTTCGACACAAAAATATAATCGCCGATTCGAAGGGTCGGAACCATACTACTTGAGGGAATTTTGAAGGGCTCGAAAAGAAACGAGCGAACCACCACCACGGCAATAAGACAAAAAACCAGCGCCCAGACAAGATCTCTCCTGCCTTCCAGCTGTTCGTCCAACTTTTTCGCCGAGTCGCCCGGCGCGGTGGAAGATTTGGTCATGTAAACCGATTGGCAAAAAATAGCCCAGGCAGTTCGAACTAGTCGAACCACCTGGGCCAATTAAATGGGGCATCGTGCTACTTTCCCACGAAGTGACCCTCGCAGTATCATTGCCGATGAGCGGCTTAACTTCTGTGTTCGGAATGGGAACAGGTGTTTCCCGCTCTCTATAAACACCCCAAGCTGTGTAACGCATCCAAAGCAAGGATTGAACTTACGCTGCTTGCCTCCGCCTAAGCTCGGGCGAGTCATGCAATTCTTTGACAATGCATAGGGTAAGTAAAATCCAGACTTCTAAGTCTCATCCAGACAGGTAAATAATAAGTTAAGCCTCACGGCCAATTAGTACCGGTTAGCTGAATGCATTACTGCACTTACACACCCGGCCTATCAATCTCGTCGTCTTCGAGCGGCCTTTAGGGGACCGAAGTCCCAGGGAAATCTATTCTTGAGGTCGGCTTCCCACTTAGATTCTTTCAGCGGTTATCCGTTCCAGACTTAGCTACCCAGCAATGCCCCTGGCGGGACAACTGGAACACCAGCGGTCTGTCCATCCCGGTCCTCTCGTACTAAGGACAGCTCCTCTCAAATTTCCTACGCCCACGGAAGATAGGGACCGAACTGTCTCACGACGTTCTAAACCCAGCTCGCGTACCACTTTAATCGGCGAACAGCCGAACCCTTGGGACCTACTACAGCCCCAGGATGTGATGAGCCGACATCGAGGTGCCAAACCTCCCCGTCGATGTGAACTCTTGGGGGAGATCAGCCTGTTATCCCCAGAGTACCTTTTATCCGTTGAGCGATGGTCCGTCCATTTGGAGCCACCGGATCACTAAGACCTGCTTTCGCACCTGCTCGACATGTCTGTCTCGCAGTTAAGCTCCCTTATGCCTTTGCACTCTACGGCTGGTTTCCAATCAGCCTGAGGGAACCTTTGTACGCCTCCGTTACTATTTGGGAGGCCACCGCCCCAGTGAAACTGCCCACCAGACACTGTCCCTGCGCCGGATTACGGCGCTAGGTTAGAAGCCCAAGCTAGTAAGGGTGGTATTTCAAGGACAACTCCACAAGAGCTAGCGCTCCTGCTTCAAAGTTTCCCACCTATCCTACACATGCTAGCCCGAGATTCAATGCCAAGTTACAGTAAAGGTTCATGGGGTCTTTCCGTCTTTCCGCGGGAAGACTGTATCATCACAGCCTGTCCAATTTCGCCGAGTCTCTGGTTGAGACAGTGGGGAATTCGTTACGCCATTCGTGCAGGTCGGAACTTACCCGACAAGGAATTTCGCTACCTTAGGACCGTTATAGTTACGGCCGCCGTTTACTGGGGCTTCGGATCAAGGCTTCACCTAACGGTTGACCTCTCCCCTTAACCTTCCAGCACCGGGCAGGCGTCAGACCCTATACGTCGTCTTACGACTTTGCAGAGCCCTGTGTTTTTAGTAAACAGTCGCTACCCCCTGCTCTCTGCGACCCTGTTCTGCTTCCATTGTTCACGGTTACATACTAGAGGGCACACCTTCTTCCGAAGTTACGGTGTCAATTTGCTGAGTTCCTTAACCAGAGTTCTCTCGAGCGCCTTAGGATTCTCTCCTCGCCCACCTGAGTCGGTTTACAGTACGGGCACTATAAATCACTCACTACGAGGCTTTTCTTGGAAGCCGGGGATTTACCACTTGAAGAAACCCGAAGGAGTCTTCTCGTTCTGGCTCTCAGGCATATGCTCTACGGATTTGCCAATAGAGCGCTCTACGACCAATCAAGTCCGATCCACATGGACTCTGGTATACCCTTCTCCGTCCCCTCTTCGCTGATAACGCTATTCTCGTCGCGCAGGAATATTGACCTGCTTGCCATCGCCTACGCATTTCTGCCTCGGCTTAGGTCCCGGCTAACCCTGGGAGGATTACCCTTGCCCAGGAACCCTTGGGCTTACGGCGAACGGGTTTTTCACCCGTTTTATCGCTACTCATGCCAGCATCTTCACTTCTATTTCGTCCACCAGTGCTCTCGCTCTGGCTTCGGCCTACAATAGAACGCTCCCCTACCGCCACATACAAAGTATGTCGACCCGCAGCTTCGGTTCTACACTTTAGCCCCGTTAAATTTTCGGCGCATGCTCGCTTGACCAGTGAGCTATTACGCTTTCTTTAAAGGATGGCTGCTTCTAAGCCAACCTCCTGGCTGTCTATGCGCTCACACAACCTTTCCCACTCAGTGTAAATTTTGGGACCTTAGCTGGCGATCTGGGCTGTTTCCCTCTCGAATATGAAGTTTATCCCACATCTTCTGCTTCCCGAGGTCCAATTATACGGAATTCGGAGTTTGATTGGGGTTGGTAATCTTGTAAGGCCCCTAGCCCATTCAGTGCTCTACCTCCGTTATTCATGCCTCGAGACTCTACCTAAATAGATTTCGGGGAGAACCAGCTATCTGCAGGTTTGATTAGCCTTTCACCCCTAGACACAACTCATCCGCCTTTTTTTCAACAAGGTCGGTTCGGACCTCCACAGAGTATTACCTCTGCTTCATCCTGGCCATATCTAGCTCACGCTGTTTCGGGTCTACTCCTTGCAACTAATCGCCCATTTAAGACTCGCTTTCGCTACGGCTACGCCTCTTTCGGCTTAACCTCGCTACAAAGAGTAAGTCGCTGGCTCATTATACAAAAGGTACGCCGTCAGGCATGTTCCGAAGAACATAGCCCTCTGACTGCTTGTAAGCATACGGTTTCAGGTTCTTTTTGCTCCCCTTATCGGGGTTCTTTTCACCTTTCCCTCGCGGTACTAGTACGCTATCGGTTGTTGAGTAGTATTTAGCCTTGGAAGATGGTCCTCCCGGATTCCCACAGGATTTCACGTGTCCCGTGGTACTTGGTGGCCTCTCAAGAGAGAAATGCGCTTCGCTTACTGGACTATCACCATCTATGGTCAGTCGTTCCAGACTGTTCTGCTCACGCTTTCTTTTGTAACTCTTTGATACTTCGGTAGGAGTATCGGAAAGGCACCGCTACCCCGTACATACAACGCCTACCGGCTATAAGTAAGTACGGTTTAGGCTATTCCCCGTTCGCTCGCCACTACTGGGAGAATCTTATTTGATTTCTGTTCCTGAAGGTACTTAGATGTTTCAGTTCCCTTCGTTCACGACATGCACCTATGTATTCAGTGCATGACACTAGAGGGTTACTCTAGCGGGTTTTCCCATTCGGAAATCTTCGGATTAAGGCCTGTTTAGCGGCTCCCCGAAGCTTATCGCAGCTATCCACGTCCTTCGTCGTCTCTCAACACCAAGGCATCCACTGTATGCTCTTAGTAGCTTAACACTTACATTTGCTCGTCCAGAGAAATCTCATCAGTTTTAGAACTGGACATACATTACCCTATGCAATTGTCAAAGACCGGTTGGCTCGTCGATAGAACGACCTCAGCAAGATCGTCTTTCCCTCAGATCCAACAAACTTTTTTAGGTTAAGTATTAATCTTAAAATTAATACCTAATCTCATACTGGTGGGCCCAGGAAGAGTTGAACTTCCGACCTCCGCTTATCAGAGCGGTGCTCTAACCAACTGAGCTATAGGCCCTCTAAACTCTTCGCCCAGAAGTCGAATCCACCAACTTCTTTGGGCCACCTTAAAAAACTTTCAAAAGACCAAACCAAATTCTCTCATTTCGAGAGTCCTGGCCCCTCAAAACTAAATAGCAAAGAGCTTTCATTACGGGATTGACCATTAGTTTCATTTTTAAAGAAACTAGGTTTCCAAAAAATTACTCCTTAGAAAGGAGGTGATCCAGCCGCAGGTTCCCCTACGGCTACCTTGTTACGACTTCACCCCAATCATCAACCCCACCTTGGGCGCCTCCCTCCTTACGGTTAGGACAGTGACTTCTGGTGCAGTCAACTCTCATGGTGTGACGGGCGGTGTGTACAAGGCCCGGGAACGTATTCACCGCGGCGTGCTGATCCGCGATTACTAGCGATTCCAGCTTCATGGAGTCGAGTTGCAGACTTCAATCCGAACTGAGACACGACTTTTTGAGATTAGCTCCCCCTCGCGGGTTAGCGTCCCTCTGTACCGGCCATTGTATCACGTGTGTCGCCCTGGATATAAAGGCCATGAGGACTTGACGTCATCCCCACCTTCCTCCGGTTTAACACCGGCAGTCTCCCTAGAGTGCCCAACTGAATGCTGGCAACTAAGAGACAAGGGTTGCGCTCGTTGCGGGACTTAACCCGACATCTCACCACACGAGCTGACGACAGCCATGCAGCACCTGTCTCCCGGCCTCCGAAGAGGAAGCCCTATCTCTAGGGCTGTCCGAGGATGTCAAATCCAGGTAAGGTTCTTCGCGTTGCTTCGAATTAAACCACATGCTCCACCGCTTGTGCGGGCCCCCGTCAATTCCTTTGAGTTTTAATCTTGCGACCGTACTTCCCAGGCGGGGTACTTAATGCGTTAGCGTCGGCACTGCAGGGGTCAATTCCTGCAACACCTAGTACCCATCGTTTACAGCGTGGACTACCAGGGTATCTAATCCTGTTTGCTACCCACGCTTTCGCGTCTCAGTGTCAGTAACTGGCCCAGATGGCCGCCTTCGCCTCTGGTATTCCTCCCAATCTCTACGAATTTCACCTCTACACCGGGAATTCCACCTTCCTCTACCGTCCTCTAGCTAATTAGTTTCGGATGCACTTCCTCGGTTGAGCCCAGGGCTTTCACACCCGACTTAACTAACCACCTACACGCGCTTTACGCCCAATGATTCCGAACAACGCTTGCACCCTACGTATTACCGCGGCTGCTGGCACGTAGTTAGCCGGTGCTTCCTTTAAAGGTACCGTCAAGCGACTATGGATGTTAGCCAAATCGTTTTTCTTCCCTTCCGACAGAGCTTTACGACCCGAAGGCCTTCATCACCCACGCGGCGTCGCTGCGTCAGAGTTTCCTCCATTGCGCAATATTCCCTACTGCTGCCTCCCGTAGGAGTCTGGACCGTGTCTCAGTTCCAGTGTGGCTGATCAACCTCTCAGATCAGCTAACCATCATAGCTTTGGTAGGCCGTTACCCCACCAACAGGCTAATGGTGCATAGGCCCATCTCTAAGCGATAGCTTACAAGTAGAGGCCATCCTTTAACCCCTTTACCGTATTCACTGTGGTCTCATTCGGTATTAGCCCTCCTTTCGGAAGGTTATCCCCATCTTAGAGGTAGATTACCTATGTATTACTCACCCGTCCGCCACTTTACTCATGGCCGAAGCCACTTTCTCGTTCGACTTGCATGTATTAGGCACGCCGCCAGCGTTCGTTCTGAGCCAGGATCAAACTCTTCAGTTAAATATTGAAAGTAGAAACAAGTTTCTACTTCCTTATACTATGTCGGCCGAGCTGAAAAAGCCTCGGCCTGAATTGATATGGCCCGTAAATTGGCGTCTTTGCTATTTAGTTTTCAAAGACCAGAAATTTTCTGGAAACCTTGATTATTAGTCCTGCGTCATCAAAACTGTCAACTTCTTTTGAGTGATTTTTTTCACTCTTTTAAAGAAGTTGGGCTCGGTGAGCAGAGCTAGAAATTTTCGATTAACAGAGAGCGGGCAACTCATTTCCCGTAAGGGAATGCATTGCCGAGTGATGTAATCTAGCTTCCGTTTTTGAAAAGGCAAGGGCAATGATCCGATTTTTAAGATTTTTTTCATCTCGGGGGTCGGTTTGAAAAACACTGACGCGCGTGTAAACTGAAGGTGATGAACCCATATGTGATTATCGGTGGTGGTCTTTGTGGTCTTTTAACCGCTCAATCTCTGAAGAGACGTGGCATTCCGTTTGTTCTTTTAGAGAAATCAGACTCCGTGGGAGGTCGAGTCGAGGTGGGGCACCATCGATTGTACGCTCCGTCGACACGTGAATTTCTTTCAGGAATGGTTCAAGGAATCGAATGGAGAGAAGTGACGGACGCACCGAAATTAAGACGAAAAGGCGAATGGAACGATCTCGACGAAGAGGCAAGTGACGAAGAGAAATTTTATTTAAAGTACCCGTTCTTTTCGCCTAAAGATAATTTCTCGTCGATAACTACCCATTTGCGGAAAAACCTTTCCGAGCAGATCCAATTGCGTAAAGAGGTCACAGAAATTAATCCCGAGAAAAAGATCGTCGTCTGCCAAGATGGAAGCACGATCGAATACGACAAAGTAATTTGGTGTAATTCACTTCCTCAATTGCGCAACATTTGGATGGGCGACAAATTAAGTCTACTTCGATTGTTGAAAAAGACGCAAATGCTTCCCGGAGGAATCAATTTGACTCTGGAGACGGACCGCAAGATTTTTCCCAGTGAGAACTCCATCGTCTTTCCGTTTCGCTTTAAAGACAAAAAGCTTCGCGCCATTGGAGTGGAGCGCCAAAACGCTGTGGGGGCTACGAATCCATTCACCATCGAGTGGTTGCTCTTTTTGGATGAAGAGATCGCCGAGGATCGAGAAGAGGTCGCTAAATGTCTTCGTACGATGCGTCGAGAGATTGAAAAGGAGTTTACCGGTCTAAAGGCGGCCATTAAGCAGGAACGGATCGTTTATTTGAGCCAAATTTCGGGTGAATCGCCAGTTTTAGGGGAGTCGCTCGAAATTCTGCCGGACGTTTACTACGTGGGCTCTCAACTTTCTGTCTCTGAAGCCGACGAAGAGCTAAGAAACCTGGACCTAGCCGTCACAAACTTCCGGCATTGGGAACAGGGCCTTCCCGCTTGAGCGGGCTTTTCTTCCTTTTTGAAGGCTATTCTTACCTCTGCCAAATTATTTGATATCGTCAGATATCCCGTGGTACAAAGTTAAGACGGTAGGGTGGGGGCGCCGTAAACCGTATAGTGATGATGGGTTGTTCCTTCTAACGTTCCCGTATCTAGTCTATCTCCCGCCTGAGACCCTGTTCGGACCAAGTGACTTATGGGGGATTTCATTAAAGATACCGCGCCAAATCTATTCGATTACTTCGATTACCGAGAGTATCTGCACGACTATTACCAGTTTCATAAGAAGCGGAACTCTGCCTATAGCTATCGCCTATTTGCTCGAAAGGCCAAGTTGGGATCGCCGAACTACCTAAAGCTGGTGGTGGACGGAAAACGAAGAATCACGGATCGGACCCTGTTCCAATTCGCGAGAGGCCTTGGGCTTAGCCGTGATGAAGAGAAGTATTTCCGAGAGCTGGTGATGTATCAGGAGGTCTCTGACCCCGATAGCAAAGAGCTCCATCTACGCTCTTTATTGAAATACCAGGAGAAACAACGGACTCCCACCCCACTTCGTGCGGACCGCATTAAACTGCTTTTGGATTGGCACCATTCGGTAATTCGTGAATTGGTCGCCTGCAAGGATTTTAAAGAGGATCCGGCATGGATCGCCAAGCGACTTGGAGGCAAGATCTCTGAAGCTCAGGCCAAAGAAAGCCTGGAGCTGCTTATCCGCCTGCAGGTAATTCATCGCAATCTCGAAGGGAAGTTTGAGCAGACGGAACCTTTGCTCACTACCTCCGATGAAGTTCCTTCTCACGTAATTAGAAGTTTGCATCGGAACTATTTGCGTAAGGCTATCACTTCGATCTTTTCCGTTTCGATGGAAAAAAGAGAACTATCGGGATTGGTAGTCTCGATTCCGAACACTCGTCTTAAAGAGGTGAAGGAAGAGATCAAGGAGTTCCGTCGCAAACTCAATCGGAAATATGGAGTGGATCGCGACGCCGACGAGGTTTATTTCGTCGGACTTTACTTGTTCCCCGTGACACAGAAGGGCGATAGCCTATGAAAAGAGACGGATTAGAGATCGGAAGCGCTTAACTCCCGACCTCCTTTTAAACTCTATTCGCGAACTACCCAAACCTTGGTACTCGCCACAATCTCTTCAAAGATCCGAATCGGCACGGTATAGACGCCAAGTGCCTTGATAGGCTCGCTTAGCAAGATGTCTTTCTTATCTATCTGGAAGCCTTCCGCCTGAAATGCCTTTTCAATATCCTGAGTAGTGACGGAGCCGAATAATTTGTCTTGTTCGCCAACCTTCTTGGATATGGAGCAAGACACGCGCTCCAGTTTCGCTTTAAGGCCTTCCGCCTCTTTTTTGCGCTTATTTCGCTTGGCCTCAAGCACCCGCCGCTCGTGTTCGAATGTCTTTAGGTTATTCGAAGTCGCCGGGATGGCGTACTGGCGAGGAATAAGGTAGTTGCGCGCATATCCATTCGCCACATTGACGATAGTGCCCGCAGTTCCAAGATTACTTAGATCTTCACGTAGGATCACTTTCATTTGATTTCCTCCAATCGATTCACTCGTCGGGACAGCCAGGGAGTTACCACCCCAACCAAGACCATGACGCCAATTCCGGGGGGTAACGAACCAATGGCATAGAGCACGGCTCTAATCCACGGTTGAACCAACCCCTTTGACAAAAGTGTAGAGAGAAGACACATGCCCTGGAAAAACATAAGAACTCCCACAAACAACTTCACCGCGTCGAACAAATATTGATTCTTGGCCGCGACAAATTCACTCCCGACCACGATTGCTACAAAGCAGATGCTGAGTGCCATCGGAAAGCGAAACCGCCGCAATTCAGGGGCAGAATAGGTATGTTTTTCCGGAAACCATTTTAGATAAGACGCTAGACCGATAGATACGAGCAACGAAAAGAGCATGAATGCTAGGTAGAGAGACGAACCGTCCACGATAAGTTCTCTACGAATCAACTGGCTATTATCGGACACTATCGACGAGAGGACAGCAACATAGAGATATTTCCAGAATCCCCATGACATAATCTGATCCCTGACGATGTCTGTGGCGGCAGTAGGGCTCATCTGAAGCGACTTTCGGTAGTCACTGGTTAATTCACTTAACCGTTGGATTTCTATTTTTGCACACTCCACGATTCCCTGACCGTTCAGTTGTGCTTTGTATACAAAGGCAAAGGCCAAGATCCCCAGAGCCACCGCGGAAGCAGAAAGCAGCAACTGAGGAAGCTTCGTTCCTCGCCAAACGGCATCCGCGACGAATAGACTAAAGATAAACAGGGCGACGATCCTAAGAGCGGGTATCTCAAAGATAAATGCTGCAGCCAAAGCACCAGACAAAGCTATCACCTTGGGCCAGGGTTCCACGGTGCGAGCATGGCTTCCTATCATCGAAAAAGGACATAAGGGGGCCACTAGGAACCCGAACATCACGATTATCCCGTGCACAAAAACGGAAAGAAAATCGAGCTGCTCGCTCGATTCTCTCTTTTCGTTTCTGTCATTAATAACTCTCATTAGTTCCCGCTCTAGAACTGCGCCGTCGTGTATGGAATAATTCCAATATGGCGCGCCCGCTTAATGGCAATAGTGAGATCCCGTTGGTGTCCGGCGCAGTTGCCCGAAATTCGCCGGGGAACGATTTTAAAACGCTCCGTCACCGCTGACGAATAGATGTATTTGTCTTTGTAGTCGATGACCAAGCCCGGTTCCGCGCAAAAGCGACATCCTCGTCGTTTCTGGAAAGAGCGCTTTTCTCCTCCTCCGCCCCCACGATCGCCTCTATCACCACCGCGATCTCCGCCTCGGTCGCCTCCACGGTCACCGCCTCTTTCCTTATCTTCGAATCGTTTCATGATCCCTCCTAAATAGCTTCCTGAATATTTTCGGCCAGCACCTTGGTTTCATTTACCAGGCGTCCTTGGCGATCCTTAAAGGATCGGGCCCAGAGACTGCCGCTTAGCCGAAGTTTTTTTCCAATTTTTAGGTCGGCGGCTCTGTCTTCCGCCGACTTTCCCAAAACTTGAACTTCAAAATACCCTGTTGAGGCCTTATCGAAGTGATTTTGCCGAACAGCGAAGGTGAAATCGCAAACCGCTACCCCGGACGGGGTATATTTTAATGAGCCTTTTCGGCTCACTTTACCTGTCAGGTAAACGCGGTTTTCGCCACCTTCTTCGGGCAAACTCACATCTGTCCCTTCTTCCTCAGTTCGCGGTTCTTTTTGAACTCTTCTTCGGAAGTCTGGATCTGCTTTTTGATCTTTTGATAGTCGTAATCACTCGGGACCTGCACGGTCATATAGCGAATGACGTCATCTAAAATCTTAAAATGCCGTTCGATCTCCTCAACGATGCCTTTGGCGCCGCTATAATGAATGACCACGAAGCGACCATTGCGCTCGTTTTTGATCTCGTAGGCCAACTCAGAAACACCCCAATCGTCACGAACGTTGAGGTTGCCTTGAAATTTCGAAATAACATTGTCGACCTTAGAGTGGATCGTCGACGCATCAGTCTCTGATATTCCTGGCTTAAGAAGATAGACGGTTTCGTAGCAGTGAGTACTTGCAGTAGACATATGGCTCCTTTCGGTCTGGCCTTGTTCCCAGGTGACAACCGGTCACCACTTAAAAAGTGCTAAAAAGCTAGGCTCAAGTCCGGCCCTACCTCTTGGGTAGAGCAAGGATTGAAAACATCCAAGTATCAGGAATGGAGGGGGTTTACAAACTAATTTCGGGATGAGGTGCGGCAATGCCAGGGGAAAATCCCGTCTCCGGCGGCCCAGGGAGCACCATCCGTTCAATCGCCGAAAGTACCCTTTGGACAGGATCGGTGGCCTCGTTAGCCTGTAGATCTAGCTCAAACCAACCGACTCGGGTGCCGAAGAACTGGCGTACGTCAGAGGCTCCGATCTCGTTGCGGTCAACCCGGGCCGCCAAATCCTTTAGCACCTCCGAGGTCCCTACTCGAATTCGCTTGGAACGCACGTAGTGAAACAGGGTAGGGAAACTACGGGTCTCCCGCTTAATTGTCAGGATACTGACTTCGAATCGCATCATGTGCTGCTCCAAATCAACCAAGGCTTCGTTAAGGGCAGCTATTTTTTCAGAGAAGCTTGCCGGTCTCAGAGAAAGCCTGATGCCGGCAACGGGATTGAATCGATAGGAGATGGCATTAAAAGGGAAAGGAAATAGATCTCGCCATAGCGAGGGAATTGAAGGCGCGGCAACACAAGCAAGATGTCCTTCGGTATGTTCCAAAAGAACCGTAGCGCCACTTTCGCAGGTAAGATCTCCAAGTTCATTTAATTCAGTCGGCTCGAGAAGCGGGCTGCCGGTTCCGTTGCTCACTTCCATGGCTGAAAGAATGGCTCCAGAATC
The DNA here is from genome assembly GCA_963778115.1 of uncultured delta proteobacterium. Classification (GTDB taxonomy): domain Bacteria; phylum Bdellovibrionota; class FAC87; order UBA2466; family UBA2466; genus JBBQIT01. The sequence goes on along the minus strand of CAVZSV010000004.1, from coordinate 2,182,672 downwards.
AACGGATTCAATATAGAGAAAGGGAAGTTGGTCTAAGCCTAAGGCGCAAAAAAAAGACTGCCGATCCGAAGAAGAAAAGGACGGAGTAAAGTAAAGCGAACCTATATTCATTGGGGTCATACGGTTACCTCAGGGCGGTTCTCCAATACGGTTCGCATGAGGGTCTGCAGTTCAGACCAAAAAGTGTCGCCGTAAGTCAAAGACTTTGCCGGAACCACGATGCTGCCTTCACAATGTTTGAGACTAATAAAAGGGGCCGAAAATTTTCCCGCCGAAGTCACAGGCCACTGGTAACAATTCATTTTTTCATCGTATTGCGGGAAACCTGAGGGGAAAACTAGTCTTCCTCCGCTCTTTAATAAAGCTTCCATCCGATCGTAATCTTTGCGCTGAAGATATTTCCCGCAAACGACGACTATCGGTCGGTTAACGTCTTGGGGAAAGTGATCAAATCCGCCGAACCGGCAAAAAGGAATTTTCGATTTGCGGGCTTCCGTCTCTAAATAGGAATGAAACCGATACGTCGTGATGGCGGACCGATTGACAAACCCGCCCGGGAAAAAGGGGAAAACCCGGCTATTGGTTTCGGAAAGCAACGTAGAATCAAAAGCGACAAGCCAGGGAGTTTCTTTAGGTACTACTGTGCTGTGACGAGTAAATCGAAGAAAACCACTCATCTCTTTTCCTGATTCAAGTACACGAATCGCCTTTTCCAGTTCAATGAAATAGTCGCGCTGAAAGCTCTTATAATCAAAAGCGACAAGCCAGGGGCGCCTATCCGCGAGCAATCTGGCCGATTGGGCGGAAGAGGCAGCTTCGAAGCTACGAAAGCTGGTTCCAAAAATGGTATTAAAGTTGTCTATGGAACCGTACCTACGCTCCAAAGAGGGCGCATAAGATTTGCTTTGCATGGCATTGAGACTGCCCCAATACAATTCGAGGTCGACGACGACTTTGCTCACAGGCCCTTCGGCGGAGCAATAGAGTGATACGATGTTAAGCACGTCGCGAACAAAATCGACGAAACCAAGACGAAAATCGTCTTCTTCGAGTGCCGGAATCTGAACGAGTTCCAAACTCTCCAGCGCGGGATCCAGCGCCGAGCTGAAAACTAGGTTCGAGCTGGTAGTGCCTTTAGTCCAAGCCGGAAAAGCGTCCGGAGTGGAGGGAAAGCCGATGTGGAGTTCGACGCTCAACTGTCTTTCATGGGCGAGCTTAAGAAAACGCTCCAGCCTAAGCCGGGATGCCGTAGAAAAGTCTCTCACATTCTTCAGGGATTCATGTGCTCCCCAACGGAGTCTAGTGGTGAGCTGTGTCACCCCTTCTCGTTTGATGCCGTCGAGCAATAGAGGCCATCGATTGGGCAGCTCGTCGCTGAAGTTAAAATCAGCGACCGAAGTACCCGTCATAGCTTCATTCATCTTAGTTGAGACCTCAGAAGGAGATGCTAAAGATTCTTTACCGGATGGGTCTTAGTATAAAATTGAGAACCGTCAAACTCAAGGTAAGTAAAATGGGATACCCAATCACCGGTATTGATATAACGGCAGGTGCGGTTGCCGATTTCAGCGGTTACATCGTCAGGTAAGTGCGTGTGCCCCATAATGACGACGTCGTATCCGTCCCGGAAAATTCCCTCGGCGGTACGCCGGTAAATCTGGCGAATCTGTGATTCCACTTTTTCCGAGTGTTTTTGATATTTGCGACTTAGTTTGGAGCTCTTTTCTCCCATCCGATAAACATAGTCTTGCGGAAGTGCCCGCATTACCGACTGAGTCAGATTATGGCGCAGAACATAACGCAGACATCGGTAACTAATATCTCTGGGATTTCCTAAATCGCCATGAGCCATGAAGATTTTCTTTCCGCTCCAATTTTCGGTAATCACTTTCGAGTGGACTTTAATGCCCAAATAATCGGAAAAGTAGTCTCCCAAACGGAAATCGTGGTTTCCTTCGAGGAAATGAACCTCATGGCCGTCTTCCACTAGGTGCTTGAGAACTTGAAGGACCGGGCGATATTGCCTGACGAGAAAAGGCGTGGTTCCGGGCCAAACGTCAAAAACGTCCCCTAGAAGATAGATCTTCTTGAATTGAGAGGCGACTTCTTGGAGAAAGCGGACAAACAAAGTTGTTTTAACACTCGTCCCGTCCCTGAGATGCACGTCGGAAACGAATATAGCGGTCATCAAAGAAGGTCTATCTTGAGTAAGCAAAAACGTAAAGAACGGTTGAGATGTTCAAAGCGGAATTAACAGCTCGCATTAACGAGGAATTTCAAAGATGGGCTTTCCTTGAGTCGTGGGAACTCGTTTGGTGTCGTCTTTCTTGTCCTTTTTTAGTCGAGAAAGCGCATCTTCCATTTCAAAGAGTGAGGTTACCGCAGGATCGACTAGGGTGGCTTCGGAGCGAAGCGTCGAGGTGGGCTGCATGGAAGCAAAAGGCGTACGAATGCTGCCCTCACGATTCATCATCATGTAGGCGGTTACCAGCACTCCCGCGAACACGAAAATGCTGTATGCGTACTGAAGCTTGTTCCTCATATCCCTCTTAACGACTTCCCGGCTACGTCAACCGAACCAATAGCCAACCGCCCCGATTTGGAGTTTTTACGGACCCTTCGTACTTGATTACAATTAACGTGCCCGACTTGATGGAATTAACTAATTGAAATTACATGTATTATTTGGGTTCCAATCGGGGGTTTTGTGAAACTTGTGGACAAACGGAGGGGGGATGCGAAGCTGCAACTCAGTTAAAGCCTTAGGAGTTTAGCCCTATTTCCTCAATTAGCCGGCGTGACCAGATGTTGTTCGACTGTAAAGGAAAGTCCCGATTGCGCTCTCCCGCCAAAATTAACGTGGGACTTAAAATCGTGGGGCGACGCGCGGACGGTTACCATCTTATCGAGAGTCTTTTTTGGCCCTTGGATTTCGCGGATGAAATTTTATTTTCTGAAAGTGCGGCGCCCGCCGTAGACATGAAGTGGACGCAAGACGTTTCTTGCGACCATACTCCCACTCCCTCTTTGCCAGAGAGCAAAGACAATTTGGCAATGGAGGCGTGGCAAAGGGCAAATCCTTCCACTTCAAAGCGGATTTCGATTCAAAAGCGGATCCCCATGGGAGCCGGGTTAGGAGGAGGCTCTTCCAACGCAGGCACCGTTCTGCGTTATCTCGTCGGAAATTCGCTGCTCTCTTGCGAAGCCGCGCAGCGGATAGCCCCTCAGTTGGGGGCCGACGTCCCATTCTTTTTGAATCCGAAGCCTGCTTTGGTTACCGGAATAGGGGAGCAGATCCGAGAAATAGAGATCTCTGACGAGATAAGAAACCATATTCGCTTTACGCTGATTCTTTCTCCGATCGCGGTGCCTACGGTTGAAATTTTTGAGGGGTATCGATTAGCCAACGCCCCTTTTTCAAAAGTAACTCCCTTTCCCAAGGAACCTGTAGAATTACTCGGGTTGAAAACGTGGTGTGAGGCGACCCACAACGACCTAGAGCCTTTCGCCGTCTCCCGCCACCCGCTGATAGCCCGGGCAATTCAATTATTGAAAGATACTGACTGCTTAATGGCCGGAATGTCGGGCAGCGGATCTAGCTGCTTCGCGTTGTATGCTTCAGTTAATCAACAGGAAAAAAGTGCTAAAGCTGTGCGGCATTGGTGCCGAAAATACCATTGTAGGTTCCTGCAGACAGGAACTTATTTAGGCGATTGAACCAAAACCTCTACAGGGACTTGAGTAAGGCTGACGACGTTAAGGAGCACAACATGGAAATCACAGAAGTCAAAGTCTTCCCGGTAAACGAGGATAAGTTAAAGGCCTACGTCACTATCATCTTCGACAACTGCTTTGTGGTCCGCGACCTCAAAATCATCAACGGCAACACGGGACTTTTCGTCGCGATGCCTAGCAAAAAGCGCAAAGACGGCACTTTCCGCGATATCGCCCATCCCCTCAACAGCGAAATGCGCTCGGAACTAGAAAAACGAGTGTTGGCACAGTACGAAGGCGAGCTTAAGAAAAACGTCGCCGCCGCGACAAAAAGTATGGAAGCCTTAGAAGGCCAAAAGCGCGGCTACGATGATGATGACCCTCGCTAGTTCCCCCATTCCCCTACTTCACTTTCTATAAGCCACCATGGGCAATCTTTGCCTTCACTATTGCATAGACGCACGAGCGTTTCAGCAGCTCTGAAAGCTTAAGGGAAACACTGGCTATTTCGTAAGGCTGATGGTGATAAAAAATCATTTCAGCCGAAGTGCCGTTGAGTCTGAGATAAAAATCCCGACGTTCAGGCGATTCAAGATCGGAAGCTAAAACGCGCAATTGTATTTAACTAGATCGTCCGCAGTAGCTGCCGAGTCCCCCAGACGGGCTAAGGTATATATCGCTATGGCCTGATCGATGGCGGGAGAATTGGCTAGATGGTTTACTATTCGACCCATCACGTACCTACTATCCGCGAGATCGTCAGAGTCGGCATTAATTGCCATTAGCAGGAAAGACAATCGCTTCATGGGATCGTGATAGGGCTAACTATCCTTCTGGAAAATTTCGTGCCTTGATGTGGTTTGCCATGAAGTGCACCACCTGAGAGATAGCCATGTCCGAGGTGTCCACCACGACGGCGTCTTTGGGACACTTAAGGGGCGCCACTTTTCTCGTCGAGTCTTGCCGATCTCTTTCTTGGCTTTTTTTCAAAATGGTTTTTAATCGAACGCCTTTGGTGCCTTGGCGTTGAAGCTGGTGAAACCGACGCTTGGCGCGAACTTCGGCGTCGGCGGTGACGAAAAATTTAAACCTGACTTTCGGAAAGACGACGGTTCCAATGTCTCGCCCTTCAACGACGACTGGGATCTTGCGACTCCACTTGCGTGCAAGTCCCCGCTGCCTCATCGTGAGCAACCGCCTGACTTCAGGAAATTGGCTCACGTGAGAAGCCATTAAACTAACCTTTTCGGTACGAAGTTTGGCGCCTAAATCGACGCCGTTCACGAGAATGGAGCCCGTATGCGGATCCATATCGAAATGCAACCTTCGAGAGATCGCCGCAAAAGCTTCCGGGTCATTTTGTTTCTCTTTGATCGAGAAATAAGCGACGGCTCGGTACATAGCACCCGTGTCCAGGAGCTTACCGCCCAGCGCCTCAGCGAGCTGTCGGCTCACGGTCGATTTGCCCGCTCCCGAAGGTCCGTCAATGGCGACGACAAATCCCAAATGCTTAGGAGCGTGAGATTTTTTCTTTAGAGCCACTAAGTTCCCTTTCCCATAACTTCGCCCACTTCAAAAATACCGAATAAGCTGCCGAGACCGAGATAATAAGCCCCGGATAACCATCTAAAAAACCGCGCTTCAAGAAATAAGTCTCGAAAAATTTCATCATGGTTTTACCGGAAAGCTTAAAGAAGGAAAAGCGTCTTCCTTCCCGCGACAGCGCAAGCGCTCCCAGAGTAGAATACTTGTCATTTCGAATGACTTGATCAGAAAGACTTTTGAAGGAATAGTGAATGAGATCGCTCTTTAAAGCCCCCACTTCACCCGCAGGCTTCCAAAGTTCGTGGACCTGGTCGCCCTCCCAACGCCCCTGTTTCTTGTTAAATAGACGAACCAGTCTATTGGGGTACCATCCGCCATGTCGAATCCATCGACCGAAGTGGATGGTCTTTCGCGGGACCGAGTAGGCGCAAAATTGGGGTGAGTTAAGTGTCGCTTTAACTTCCTCTTGCAGTTCGCTAGATACCTCCTCGTCAGCATCCACCGATAAGATCCAATCACAAGAAGTAAGTGTCACCGCGAAATTCTTCTGTTCAGAGTAACCCTTCCAAGGACGGATTTGAACGTTCGGAGTAAACTTCTTGGCGATTTCACTAGTGCGATCCGAGCTTTCCGCATCGACCACCACGATCTCATCGCAGAACTGAAGCGAGGAGAGACATCGGGCTATGTTCTCCTCTTCGTTGTGAGTAATCACAACCGCTGCTACCTTCATGGTTTATCTCGAAGGCTTGTCAGGTTCCCGTAGAGGGATCCTATTTTTATCTTGGCGTCAAATTTTACGAGATACCTTTTGGAATCATCGCTAAGCCACATGAAAACATTCCCGGTAGGTTTTAAAACGTTGTTTAGTTTTACGTTCACCTGAATTTTCCAACAGGGAAACGCTCCCACTTTCGTGGTAACCACTTCATAAGCGACCGGAACGAGTTCCACTTCCCAGTTTTTTCCATTTTCATAGACAGGAAAGGACTGCTTTTGGTTGAGTTGGTAGTTTAATGTTCGCGCGTAATAGATGCCGCTAAACATGTCATGCGCTTTAGGAACCAAATCATCTACTCGATTTTGAGTATCGTTACCCCATTTTGTGGAGACTCGTTGAGACCAGTAATAGGCCTTCCCCAAAGTGTGATCGAAAGTGACTTTCGTCTCTTTTTTTTGTGCCGACTCAGACATATGTAGCAGGAAACGATACGGGATAAGTGCCGCGCGATCCACGGTGGTCTCTGCGGTGTTGTCCACATGATAAATGGCATCGACAAGCCGCGATGACAAAACATTCGCCCAAAACACCAGAGTCGGGCGCCCGTTAAAATCTTCGCCCCGACGAACTTCCATCGTCGCGGTACCTGCAGGTAGCCCCACCCAAGAAAGTTCGATCTCTTGATGTTCACCGACCGAAAACGGGACGCGGGAAGCAGGGACCACATCGAAAGCGGTCTCGGGGGATTTGGAGGGAGGAGCAGTCTCGACGATCGGATCCACATGGCCTCTTTTCTTTTTGGTTCCCTGTCGCTTTTTCGATTTAGAAACGTCCCTCTCATCCTTGTTAATCGGTTTCGCTACTTCAGATGGCTTGGGGATCGCTTCCTCATCCAGATTTTCTTCTGTGTCACCACTAAATTTGGGAACGTTCACTTTAGGATCGGCCGGTATCGCTATCCCTGTCGTGGGAGAAGCTCCCGTACTGGTCGTGGGAGAAGAGGTACATCCCCCGGTGAATCCGGCTAGCATCAGCAGAAGAGCCGCATAGCTTAGCACCTGTTTTGGTTTCCAACGCGGTTCGCCCTTATAGTCTTTCCAGCGTCGATGGAGCCATAGCCATTGTTCGGGATGGCGGCGCACCATTTTTTCGATGACATCGTTTAAGAATTGCGTCTTTTCAAATAGGCGCTGCTCTTTGTCTTCGGATAAGCGGGGCCATTTCAAAGCGGGTTCCACTACCATATGAAGATTTCCATCTGAGTCGCGAAAGGAATAAACAGGGACTATCGGAATATCTCGCTTTTCCGTTAATAAAGCGAGACTAACTGTAGTTCCGGCCAATCGACCCATGAAATTTACCGGGAGGCCTATCGGAGGGCCCATAAACTGGTCCAGAACAAAGCCGACAAAGCGGCCCTTCGAAATAGCCTTTAAGATATCTTTTGCGGTTCCCGTTTCGATAAGAAGTCGTACCCCCAAGCGGCGCCGGTACCATTGTAGTAACCCTTCAAAATGAGGGTTTTGCACTCTTTTTACGACAACGTCGGCCGGAATACCTTTAGCGGCACCAGAACCAGTAAGAAGTTCCCAATTTCCCAAATGGCAGGTCAGGATGAATCCGCCGATTCCCTTTTCATAATACGCCCGGATATTTTCCATCCCGTGGGAGACAACCTTTTCGCGAAAGTCTTCGCGTTTCCAAGAGATGGAAGTAATGACCTCGACAATGCATCGGCCATAGTGGCGGAAATTCTTGCGAGCAAGGTCGCGTATCTTTTTTTTAGATAAGCTATCGCCGTAAGCCAGCTCTAGGTTTTGAATAACTACCGAGCGTCGGAAAGGAACGATATAGAACCAAAAAAGCCCGAGAAACTCACCAAGGCCTCCGACCACGTTCCGCGGCAGAAGGTTCAAAAGAAGAGAGAGGATTGTGAGTCCCAGCCGTAGCAAGTTCACTCCAAAAGTTCTTTCAGAAGGTACCAGAACTCTTCGGATATTTCATATCCAATCCGCAATGCAAATAGGCTCTGGTTCCTCGATAAGAAGACCTTTTCCAGTTTAAAATAATCTTTTTCCGTTGTTACTAAATGGGCCCCCGCAGACGCCGCAGCCTGGCAAAGGGCATCGATGTCTTGGGTACTATAGGAATGGTGATCGGGAAAACCGCGAAGAAAGGCCGCCCCCGGAATGGATTTAAGCTGATCTTCAAAACGATGAGGACCAGCAATCCCGCAAAATCCGAGAAGCCGTTCTCCCTCGGGCGGGATGCCTTTGGTTCCATGGAGTTTAACCCCCTTCCTTCGAGCAAAAAAATAGGGAACGCTCGGATACAAGCGCTTTAACCATTGCACCCAACTATCCCCTTCGCGGTCCGCCTCTCCATGGACGATGACAACGGCGTGGGCAAATTGGATTGCGGAAAGCGGCTCTCGCAGATCCCCCAACGGAAGGCAGAAAGAATTTTCAATTTTCTCTTCCGCCCGAAGGACAATGATGTCGACGTCCCTAGCGATTCTTAGATGTTGAAACCCGTCATCTAAAATGACGAGTCTGGACGTTGGGAGGTCTTGCTCTATCCACTTCACCAGACGCACGCGATCGGCACCCACATAGACCGGACTCTGCCCTCGATTCGCCATCATCCAGGGTTCATCGCCAAAATGGTCTGCTCCGTTTTCTGAGGACAGAGAAACTCTGCCACCGCAAGATGAGAGTAAACCCCGGTACCCTCGAGAAAGGATGACTGGATTAAGGCGACGCAGGTGGTCCGCACACTCCAACACCAGGGGGGTCTTGCCGGTCCCCCCACTATGGAGATTTCCGATAGAAAGAATTTTCACCTTAGCGCGATATTTGGGCCGACCAAAAAAGTAAGAGCGTCTGAATGAGGTAATCATCGCCCAAAGCCAACTTAAGGGCAGTAATAATATCCAAAACCAATCACGCGGGTTGGAGCGTGCGTTCAACTAGTCCTCCCTGTATCCCCCGCGATCTTTGGCTCGTCTCTAGAAACTTCTTCACACTCTCTGCCGCGTGCCTACTTGCCCCTTCCGATCCCAACCCCATTCGGCACTCTTTCAGACTCAAAATGACACTCGCCCGATAATCGGAATCGTTAAGGAGTCGGATACACTCCGTGGCTATCAAGGAAGGCTGGGCTAATTCCTGAAAGAATTCTTTCACTACTTGTCGACCCAACAGTAGATTGGGCATCCCAATAAACCCTTTGTACTTTGCCAACGCACGCCAAATCCAGGCATTGATCGCATTCACTCGATAGAAAAGGCAAAAAGGAGTTCCCACAAGAGCTGTCTCAAGGGTCGCCGTTCCTGAAGCCACGACTGCGATATCTGCCCACCTCAACGTCTCTTGTGCGCTAGCTTCGCAGAAAGAGGTCGCCTCTTCAGAAAGATACGACTCCACAAACGCCTTTTCCAATGTGGGGGCAACGGGAACCCGGAATTCAGCCAAGGGAAATTCTTTACGCATTAACTTCACCACCTCTTTGAGAATAGCGCCGTGGTGCTCTATTTCATTGGTCCTGCTGCCGGGAAGCAACGCAATTCGCGGTGCTTGGCGCACTTCTGAGGAGCATCGTGGGAAATCTCGGGGCTTAATTTGTTCCACAAGTGGGTGTCCCACAAACTCACTTGAGACACCGTAGCGATCGTAAAATTCCTTTTCGAAGGGGAAAAGGACCAGCATTTTATCTACGTTTTTTTTTATCTTGCGGATGCGATATCGACGCCACGCCCACACTTGCGGAGAAATATAGTAAATGACCGGAACACCTAAACGTTTCAAACGTCGGGCTAGCATTAAATTAAAATCGGGGAGATCAAGAAGAATGGCAGCATCTGGTTTCTCTTTCTTGGCTAAGTTAACCAACAGACGAAAAGACCTAAGCGCGCCTCCCAACTTGTCCCACCATCCTGTAATTCCGACGATACTAAGACTTTCCGCCGTTACGTCAATCCTAGCGCCTTGCTCGCGAAGGCCTTTGCCACCGGCTCCGAATACGAAGAGATTACCATAGATAGATTTGAGCTCTCTCATCAGGGCAGCCGCATGGATATCGGCCGAAGCCTCGCCAGCAACCATCATCACCTTAATCTTCATTCCGCTACTATTCGTCATCGCAACTCACATCACACTGAGTTCTTAAATCTAATGTCCTATCAGTTTTTCTTGTCCCACCGACTGCCCCGATACTTTCTTCCTAGGGGCAGAAGAATGTAAAATATTGCGCTCATCTATCGCTTCGCGAATGCGCTTGGCGATCCTTAGCGCTCTGACGCCATCACTTCCACTCACCAGAGGGCTTTTTTTTTGCCGCACACAACATACGAAATCTTCGCATTGTAACCGTAAAGCGTCCAAATCGCCCTCTTCGAATGCCGCGCGATGGATCAAAGAGTTTGAGCCCCTACGAAAGAGTTCGGCCCGGTTTTGGATCAGATCCACGGACACATAGTAATCTTGGGTGAACACTCTAAATTTTCGGGTTGGTTTCTCCGAAACTCGGCTGGCGTTTAAATTCACGACCGCGCCACTTCCAAACTCAAGCCTAGCATTGGCCAGATCAATGAGAGGAGTCACTACGGGAACTCCCAGTGCCGAAATGGAAATCGGATCTTCTGCCACCAAAGAAAGTGCCAGATCCAAATCGTGTATCATGAGATCCGAAACCACATCGATATTAACCTCGCGACCTACACTTAGAGATAGGCGATCGCTCTCGATAAAGCGAATCGGCGAATAGGGAAGGTTTCTCGTTAGCGTTTGGTATCGGAAGCGCTCGAGAAAACCCACTTGAAAGATTAAATCCTGGGATCGCGACAGGGCAACTAGAGTCTCCCCCTCTTCGGCGGTTCGAGAGATAGGTTTTTCCAGCAGAACGTGCACTCCAGACTCAAAACATTGCTTAGCTACGGCAAAGTGTGTTTCGGTGGGAGACGCCACACTTACGGCATCTATTTCAAATAGAAGCTCCGCTAAGGAAGAATGCGACTGCACGCCGTATTTTTCGGTAAGCCCTTTAGCGCGTAAACCGTCCGGATCGTAGAGCCCCACGAAGTCGACATTGGCCAACTCCAAGTACTTTCGCACGTGAAGTTCCCCCATCTTTCCGGCGCCGATAACCCCGACTCGAATTTTTTCAGCGGCTTGCATCAGCGAATGAGACCTGCTTTTGAGGTTTGAATAAAATCACAGAATACTTTTGTCTCATCGCAATCGGGAAATTCCTGACTCATTTTTTGAACAGCGCGATCAAAGGTGAGGTGTTGATGAAAAATTATTTTGTAAAGCTGCTTTAGTCTTCCCAAAGTCGCGGCATTAAAACCCCGGCGAGTAAGCCCCACGACGTTGATACCTTGCACTTCAAAAACGTTTCCCTTTCCCGCCATGAAGGGGAGCAGATCCTTTCGAATCATGGAGCCACCACCGATATAAGCGTAGCGTCCGACTCGGCAGAATTGAACAATGCCCGTGTTGCCCCCGACCACGGCATAATCTTGAACTTCGGAGTGTCCCGCCATTTGAACGCAGTTGGCGAGAATAACGTTGTTTCCCACTACACAGTCATGAGCAACATGAGAATAGGCCATGATAAAACTATCATCACCAATGCGGGTTATTCCGTGCCCTCCCGCGGCTTCTCCGGTTCCCCTGTGGACCGTGACGCATTCTCGCAGCGTCACTCTATTTCCTATCACGAGTTGGGTCGGCTCGTTCTTATAGCCTAGATGCTGGGGCTCGCCGCCTACTACGGCATGAGGAAAGACGCGGCTTTCATCACCGAGTGTCGTGTTTCCTTTAAGGATGACGTGTTCTTGGATGTCGCAGTTTTTTCCAATAACGACGCTCTCACCTACAAAAGAGAAAGCCCCTATCGAAGTCCCCTCGCCGATGACTGCTTTAGGGTGAATGACTGCGGTAGGGTGAATGGGCACGGTGGTTTCCTCGTTATTTTTCATTCTTAAGACTGGTCTCCAGTCGCGATTCGAGACGTTTTAACCGCTTGGCGAGAGAGGGTAGGTCTTCTAAGGAGGAAATAATCCGCATGCTGTGCGCCATAGGAAAGCAAGGAGTTAAGAAATAATCCTTGCCACCTTCCACATCACGTATCGCGCCGCTTTGACCGCCCATCCGAGCTCCCTTTCCTACGCGCAAATGATCTCCAATCCCTACCTGCCCCCCCAAAACCACATTGTCCTCCAATACGACAGATCCGGCCAATCCAACCTGAGCACAGAGAACACAATTTTTTCCGACACTGCAGTTGTGCCCAACATGAACCTGATCGTCCAGCTTTGAGCCTTCGCCGATCAGGGTCTCCCCGAAAGTCGCACGATCGATTGTGCAATTGGCTCCGATACGAACATGGGATTCAATTCTTACGGTTCCCAGTTGTGGGATTTCGGCATAGGAACCCTCCTGCTGAACCATTCCAAAACCGTCGCCTCCGATGACAGAACCAGGAAAAATCTTTACGTAATCTCCGAGAAAAATCCGATCCAAAAGGGTAACTCGAGAGTAGATCGAACAGGAACGACCTATCTTTACCTGATGTCCGATATAGGAAAAGGCCCCCACGATCGAGCCTTCGCCCACTTCCGCTCCTGCTTCAATAACGGCAAACGGACCCACCGCAACTCCAGAGCCTAATTTGGCAGTTGGGTCGATGACCGCACGTTCCGAGATTCCACTTAGCGATAGCGTTGGATCCGAACATTTTCGCGCAACTTCGGCGAACGCGGCCCTAGGGTTACCCACGATAAGGTAAGTCACGGGCAATTCAGGCTGAACCACATCCTGCGATGCAAAAAGGACCGCCCCTTTTAGCTTGGCTAAGACGTCGCTGAATTTTCTATTAGCGCAAAAGCTGAGGGATCCCTCTTTGGCGTTTTCCAGGGGACTTAGTTCCCGCACGGAGGCGGACGGATCCCCGATAATTGACGCGCCGAACCATTGCCCCAAAGCCGCTGCAGTCGTGGGAAATTCGAGATCCATGTCGGGTTGAACCTATACTTAGGGTCAGGCTAAGTAAATGACCGTTTCGCCCTAGTCATTCTCAGATTCCGGTTCAGATTCTGGCTCGGTTTCGGGGTCCGATTTGGGTGACTCAGGGGTGGTTTTTTCGCTGTCCGATTCCTGCGGGGCCCCCGGAATACGGTAAGCCTCGGTTGCCCAATTACCGAGATCTCTGTTCTTACAACTCTCTCCGCAAAAAGGACGGTAGGGATTATCTTTCCAGCGGCTGAAATTCCTGCAAACGGGACAGCGCACTTTAAGAAGACCAGAATCCGACATGGGGCGAGCCTAGCCGTTTTCGCTACATTTTCAAAGCACTGATGCAGGGCAGGAACCTCCCCTGGGAGGGACAAGCGTCTGAATATAAATATAAAACGCGGTCTCGGACGGGGTCGTCCTTGACTGGTTTCGGACTACGATTATATTGCGATTCGTATTTAAAAGGAGGGAATCTCTATGAAGATAAAACCACTACGTGATCGAGTGATTGTCCGCCGCTTGGAGGAAGAGCTAAAGACCAAAGGGGGAATCATTATCCCCGATAGCGCTAAAGAGAAACCTCAAGAAGGTGAAGTGGTCGCAGTAGGATCGGGCAAAGTCTTGGATGACGGTAAAGTCTCTCCATTGGAAATCAAAAAAGGGGATCGCATCCTGTTCGGAAAATATTCCGGAACCGAAGTTAAGGTGGATGGCGAGGAACTTCTAATGATGAAAGAAGAAGACATCCTGGGAATCATCGAAAAGAAAGAAAAGTAAGAAAGCTCATTTAGGAGAAGAAATATGCCAGCAAAAGATATGCTTTTTAGCGAACAAGCCAGAAGTGCCATCCTTAAAGGAGTTAATGTCCTTGCGGACGCCGTTAAGGTGACCCTAGGACCTCGTGGCAGGAACGTCGTGATCGAAAAATCCTTTGGGGCGCCTTTGATCACCAAAGATGGAGTCACCGTTGCTAAAGAGATCGAACTGGAAGGAAAGTTTGAGAATCTTGGAGCTCAGATGGTGAAAGAGGTCGCCAGCAAGACTAGCGACGACGCGGGCGATGGAACCACCACCGCGACCGTTCTCGCCCAAGCGGTGTATCGAGAAGGGGTTAAAGTAGTCACTGCAGGCCATAACCCCATCGAAATTAAGCGCGGTATTGACCAAGCCGTCGAGGCCGTGACGGAAGCACTTAAGAGTTTGAGCCGGCCCACCCAAGGGAAAAAGGACATTGAGCAAGTCGGCACCATCTCCGCTAACAACGACGCCATGGTGGGAAAGCTTATCGCCGAGGCGATGGAAAAGGTGGGAAAGGAAGGGGTAATCACGGTGGAAGAATCCAAAACCGCCGATACTAACCTCGAAGTGGTCGAAGGGATGGAGTTCGACCGCGGCTACCTCTCTCCGTATTTCGTGACCAACGCCGAAAAGATGATCGCTGAGCTAGAGGACCCTTTCATCCTTCTCTACGACAAGAAGCTAACTGCCATGAAAGATCTCCTGCCCCTGTTGGAAAAGACGGTACAGACCGGAAAGCCGTTACTAATTCTCGCCGAAGACGTTGAAGGAGAGGCCCTTGCTACTTTGGTCGTCAATAAATTGCGAGGAACGCTTAAAGTTGCTTCCGTAAAGGCGCCCGGCTTCGGAGATCGAAGAAAAGAGATGCTCGAAGACTTGGCGGTTCTTACCGGAGGTCGCGTCATTTCAGAAGACTTGGGCGGCAAACTAGAAAGCGCTAAGTTGGAAGATTTGGGCCGCGCTAAACGCGTCACTATTGATAAGGACAACACCACAGTGGTCGATGGTCTAGGGAAGAAAAAGGACATCGAAGCCCGAGTGAAACAGATTCGCACTCAGTTAGAAAACACGACTTCCGATTACGATCGGGAGAAACTTCAAGAACGCCTGGCCAAATTGATAGGCGGAGTGGCGGTCATCCACGTTGGTGCGGCTACGGAAATCGAAATGAAGGAAAAGAAGGCACGTGTGGAAGATGCCCTTCATGCCACTCGAGCAGCGGTGGAAGAGGGAATAGTTCCTGGAGGAGGAACCGCTTTCCTTCGCGCTATTCCCGCACTCGAAAAGCTGAAACTCAGTCCGGAGCAGCAGGCCGGAGCGAATATCATCCGTCGGGCTTTGGATGAACCTCTTCGTCAAATCGCTTTCAACGCCGGACTGGATAGCGCTGTGGTATTAAGCCGAGTTCAATCTAGCCAAGACAAGAACTTTGGCTACAACGCGCTAACTGAGAAATACGAAAACCTGATGGACGCGGGAGTCATCGATCCCACCAAAGTGGTCCGCTGCGCTTTACAAAATGCGGCGAGTGTTGCTTCGATGCTTCTTACCACTGAAACCCTCATTATCGAAAAGCCCAAGAAGGCAAAAGCACCCGCCATGCCGCCCGGTGGTGGTGGTTACGATGATATGTAACGCAAATCTTGAGATTCACGGGGTCCCCCAGTAACTTACCCACAAAAGGGGGACCTCTTATGGTCATCGATCGCTGGAATGATTCTTTAGCACCTTCCTCTTCTCAGTTACTGGAGCAGAGGGTTTACAGCTCACGCCTGTTGGGCGCCGATGCGAGTCTAGTCATGCACGGCGGAGGAAATACTTCCGTCAAAGGTACTTTTAAGAACATCTTTGGCGAAGAAGAGAAGGTCATTTACATCAAAGGGTCCGGATGGGATTTGGCTACCATTCAAGCCGCCGGTTTTCCGGCGGTACGCTTACCTCACCTTTTAAAGTTGAGAGAACTCTCCGAGTTAGAAGACAGAGCGATGGTAAACGAATTCCGCACGCACTTGATGGATAGTAGTAGTCCAGATCCATCGGTAGAAACATTGCTGCACGCCTATCTTCCCCATCCTTTCGTAGATCACACCCATGCTGACGCCGTATTAACCCTCACCAACCAGCCCAATGGCGAAGAGCTCATAAAAAAGATCTACGGAAATTCAGTAGGGATCGTTCCTTATATCATGCCGGGATTTGCGCTTTCTAAGGCAGTTGCCGAAATTTATGAGAACGACCCTTCCGTGGAGGGGCTGATTCTAATGAAACACGGAGTTCTATCCTTTGGCGCCAGCGCCAAAGAATCTTACCAAAGAATGATTCGGTTAGTAGCGATGGCCGAGACCCATATCACTTCGCAAATCGGCAAACCCTCTTCTTCAGTCGCTGACAAAGAACTCGTTTCGTTAACGGCCGAAAGGAAAGCTCGGTGGATGCTCGAGATCCGGAAGGCTTATCTCAAAAGAGATTTTCCCTGCGTGCTCCAACTCGACGATTCGAAAGAATCGCTCGATTATGTGAACCATCCTGATCTTAGCGGGCTTTGCCAAAGAGGTCCTCTCACCCCGGATCACGTCATTCGCACTAAGCAATTTCCAGCGTTTGTCCCCCGAGACTCTATCAAAACGGACAAACTGCCCTCAATCGAGGAGATCGCCGAAGCTTACTGCGTTAATTATGAAAAGTATTTCGAGCGACAGTCGAAAAATAGAAAAGAGACTTTTCGCAAATTAGATCCGCTTCCCCGCGTTTGGCTACTTCCTGGAATCGGGATTGTTACCGTCGGAGCGACTCTGAAGGACGCTTCCATCGCGCTGGATATTTACCGTCATACCGCTAAAGTTATTTTGGATGCCGAAGCGATAGGACGTTTTGAAGCACTTGAAGAGTCGCATCTTTTCGATATTGAATACTGGGTGCTCGAACAAGCTAAGCTCGCTTTAGGGCCAAAGAGAAAACCGCTATCCGGGAAAGTTGCCTTGGTAACGGGAGCGGCAAGTGGGATCGGCCTTGGAATTACCAAACAACTTGCTGAAAACGGAGCTGTGGTTTTTGCGGTCGATTTCGATGACTCGGCTTTTGCGAAGCTAACTTCGGAACTTCAATCCCTTTGTAAATCAGGAAATCGCGTTTACTTTCTAAAAGCGGATATTACGGAAAAAAGCCAGATCGAAAAGGCGGTACTGCAAACCGTTCTGACTTGCGGTGGTCTCGACATCGGAGTCATCAATGCGGGAATATTTCCTCCTTCAGCACTCCTGGAAAATATTTCGCAGGAGAGTTGGGACAAAAGTGTGGATGTTAACCTCACGGGCAGCTTTAACTCCGTTTCCGGAATGTTGAGATGGCTTAAGCCGCAAGAATCAGGCGGCGACATCATCTTTATCGCTTCCAAAAATGCGCAGGCTCCCGGACCCGAAGCCGGAGCTTACAGTGTCGCAAAGGCAGGGCAGGTGCAGTTGGCTCGAGTGTGTGCCCTCGAAGGAGGAAAGCACGGAATCAGGGTCAATGTTCTCAATCCTCATCTAGTCTTCGATACTGGAATTTGGACCGATGACGTCATCGCCAAAAGAGCGGCCGCCTATCGAATGACGCCGCAAGAATACCGAAGAAATAATCTACTTAAGACCGAACTCTCGACTCAGGATGTAGCTGTAGGAGTGATAGCCCTTGTGAGCGGGGCATTTCGCAAGACAACGGGAGCTCAGATTCCCGTCGACGGTGGCAGTGATCGAACGCTCTAGGCAGTCTGTGTTCATGCGGTCTTCGCGTTAATTTTGAAATTCACCTCAGTGGCCTTTTGATTGCACTAACCAACCCTGACATCGGCTGGCCTCTAAGTCGTCACTTAGTGGCAGTAGCGGAAGCTGTAGCTGGAGGCGTTGTGTTAGTTCGGAATACGTTGCTCGGACTCGTAAGTTTCTTGGTCATTGGATGTGCCGTAAAAAGTCCCTCTCAGAATTGGCCTGCCAAAATCGTATCGTTTCAAAATTTTACCAGCGACCAACAAGCTCAGCTTTTAGGTTTCACTTCCGATATGAATCAAATGAGCAGCCAATCTCTGATTCAACAAACTGGGAATACGAATGGATATCCGGTCAGCATTAGCTTAGTGCCGCCTCCGACCGATAACCCTCTACGTGCCGGCTATACCACTCGTCAGTCTTCGACTTGTACGATCCAGCTCTCCAATTTTCTTTTCGATGATAGCCAAGACTCCCAATATTTAGAATCTGTCTTTATCCATGAGTTCGGCCATTGCGCGGGACTAGTGCATGTAGCGGATCCCAACGCGGTGATGTATCCCACGGCTTCCGCTTACACTAGTTACTCACAGGGCGAACTTGAATCGTTTTACCAGTCGTTTACCTCCTCAATGAGAGGAGGCGGTTCGACGTCAGGAGGGTTAGCCGATTTGTTCCCCCTGGCAGCTTTTGGATTTAGAACCTTCTAGATTTCCCCCGGGCGACGACAAAACCTTGGGTTTTTGATATCATACCAGGATGGACGATCGACGAGCTTATAAACGCATTCCTGTACGATTCCCTGCCGTAGTCAGATTAAAGAAGGCCCCAGACCAACCGATGGACGTTGAGATTCGTGATCTCTCAGAAGGTGGGGCTTTCGTGCACGGCAGCGTTCCTTTGGCTTTGGGGGAACGGTTACTCATCGAAATTCGTTTTATCCATCAAAACACTCAGGGCCAAAAAACTGGAGAGGTGAAGATTACCGATTATTCGAAACTAATCGGAAAATTGGGACAGTTTTCAGTCACCGAAGCCTCCGTGGTACGTTGGGCTCGAGGCTCTTCGACGACGGGATTTGGAGTTGAGTTTTTGAGCCCCTCCGAAGAGACGCGGGCTCTTCTTCGAATGCTTATCCAATATGCGGAAGCTACCGCGCAAAAAGAAGAAGAAGAGGCGGCAGAATAAAGAACCTATTCGGTAAGACGCCCCAATCCATGCGGAGTGCCTTCGATTCGGACCGCCGGAGTTATTTCCAAGAACTGAGCTTTGCGCTGAAGATCTTTAATGGTAGCTGCCCCGCAGTAAGTCATGCCAGAACGAATTCCTCCCATTAAGTCCTGAATAACGTCACGAACGGGACCCCGTGCTGGAACCTCAATAGCAATGCCTTCCGCGGTTTTCCACTCAGACATGCCACCCATGAAATCATCTTGGGCCTCTTTAGAGGCCATTCCTCGAAAACGCTTAAATTTAGTTTTCCCACTGGCCGTTTTTTTATCATTGCCGGCTGCCTTAACTTCAATCGTATCGCCAGGAGTTTCATCCGTCCCCGCGAGTAATCCACCCAGCATCACGAAATCAGCCCCCGCCGCCAACGCTTTCACAGCGTCCGCAGGATAACGGACTCCCCCGTCTGAGATGAGAATACGGTCTACTTTTCTACAATCCTGGATAGCCGAAAGCTGAGGAACGCCGAAACCCGTCTTGATTCGAGTGGTGCAAACGGAACCAGAACCGATCCCTACTTTAATCACATCGGCCCCAGCAGCCGCCAAATAGTCCGCGCCCGCATAAGTGGCGACATTTCCAGCAATGACCAAAATGTTTTCTTTGTACAACTCGCGAAGCGCTCTAACGGTACGGTTTACCTCTTTCGAATGGCCGTGCGCCACATCCACGCAGATCATTTGAGCTCCCGCAGAAATTAGCGAGTGCGCGCGATCCATTCCTTCTTTTCCAATTCCGATCGAAATGGCGACTTTGTCCGGCTGAAGGCAACCTTTGTACATGGCCACATTCTCTTCAATTGAACAGAAACGATGAAGAATAGCCATTCCCCCAGCAGCAGCCATGGCATTCGCCATTGCAGTACCCGTAATAGTATCCATGTTGGAACTAATAAGAGGAATTCCAAAACTGAATTTTCCCATCGTTACATTGGTCGTCACGTTTTGACGTGATTTGATTCCGTTGTAGCCTGGTACTAAAAGAACATCGTCGAACGTTAGTCCCCGAAAATTGCTCAACACTGGTTTCCCTCCGAAAGAAAGTTCACGCTGACAGATGCGCGTTTTGGCGTCAAGAAGGGGTGATGAATGCTAGAGGAATCGAAAGATTATATTAAAGAGTGCGTTAAAACTAAAAAATCCGCCCGTAAGTGCGGGACGCAGCGTTAGTGCTAAAGCGGCTAGATCATCCAGAGGCCTGGCAACACTTAGATCCGCATAAACTGTCCATGTCGTAGTCGTAAAAGCAGGCATTGCCGTTGGGAATGCTCCTCCCGCTCCCAATCCAAAAAGGGTCTGATAGGCAGAGGCCGGAAACCGGTGAATCTCGAACCATGCCGCTCCCCCCGCTCTCATCATCGAACCGGGGGAGAACAGCGAAAAAGATAACTCAGGGCCGACATAAAAAGGAATGCCGTACTTTGGGGCAAAGCCGAACTTAGTGCCCAACGAATAGGCCGATCCGGCGGTGGCCACATTGCTATATCCAGTATAGACAACCGACTCCATTCGAAAGTGAATCAGATTGGCCATGGGATCGGAGGTCGCATCCACCACGGCACCTTTTACTACCGTTTGAGAGCCTGGATCCCTTAGCTTCTTGCTAGAGGAGATCTTGATGGCGTCGTTTGGCCACGCCATGGGGCCATCAAACGGTTCCGAATGGACCGTGGAAGCGATCACCATTAGGACGATCCAAAATAGCCGGGTTGAAAAACCTCTTGTCACATGACCTCTCAGAAACCACCCAACCATAATCGGATCTTTTCGACAAGCTATTGGGAATGCTCTCGGGGATTGGACTCCGTCTCCAACATAGACAGGTACATCTGAGCTGATTTATTCTCTGGATCCAACGACATCGCTTCTTGCCATTCTCGATGCGCTTCCCGCAATTTTTGCTGAGCATGATACAGAACGCCGAGTTGTACCTTGGCTTCCACACACTTGGGATTTGAATTTAAGCTTTTGCGAAGGAGGTTAATCGCGGCTTCCTTGTCGCCGGTCTTAGAGAGGCACTTGGCCATTTGAACGGCATTAACAATATTATCGGGCTCAAGATTTAGCGCTTTAGAAAATTCATGATAGGCCTCTTGGAAACGTTCGAACCGCATATAGAAAAGGCCCATCTCATAATGCCGCTTCGCCAAACTCGTATTGATGCGCGGATCGTAGCCGGGCAAGGTCCGATCGAGTCGCTTCTTGGTTTTGTAAAAAACCTGGGCCCCTTCCTTATACTTTCCCACGTCATTATAGAGACTACTTAAGGCAATGGCGGCTTCGGTATGAAAAGGATCCAGCGCTAGGGCTCTTTCAAAAGCCATAATGGCTTTTTTAAATTTTCCTCGTTTAGAGTAAACATAACCCAAAAGGTGAAAAGCATCGGGGACCTGATTATTCAGGAGAATCGCCTGCTCGAGACTTTTTTCGGCCGACGAAAGGCTGTTCCTCGCCAGGTCCTCTCGGGCAAGCCGGAGCAAGTCTTCAACGGTAGTAGCTCTGACATCCATCGTCCCCATTATAGTCTGAAAGCGCTCGGGAACGGTAGCGCGGAAACCAAGGGTGTTATTACCGACTTATGGAGAGGCTTTCGCCATTTCCTGGAGAGCCCCCTCGGCATCCGATTTTAGATTCGAGTTGGGGTATTCGCTGAGAAGCCTTTGAAACGCGTCTTTGGCATTGGGGTACATACGAATATTTAAGTAGGACTGTCCCAACCGGTAAAGCGCCTCTTCGTCATAACCTAGTTGAGCGAAATCCTTGAGCAACGCGCTGTAACGATACGAAGCTGAGAGGTAATGCTTTCGTCGGAAATAAAAGTCAGCCACATACTCCTCGTGCTCGGCTAATCTTTTGCGCGCTTCAATAACAAACTCTTTTCCCTTCGCGTTATATTCTGAGGAAGGATACTTTTCTCCTAAGGTCTCAAAAGCTTCGATAGCATGATACGCCGCTGTAAGATCTCGAGAGCTGTTATCCGGAATTTGCTTATAGTACGAAAGGCCAATCCGGTACTGCACGTAATCGATCTTGGGGTTGGTGGGATGAAGTTCGCGAAATATTTCGTAAGCGCTCTCGGCCTCTAGATAGCTCTCTTGCTCAAAATAAGTATCGGCAATTCTCAACTCCGCATCGGTGGCCCGCGAACTGTAAGGAAAGCGGTTCTTGATATCGCGGAACTTTTCTAAAGCAGCGACGTAGTGCTCGTCTTTGAGAGCGTCTTCAGCTTCACGGAAAAGAGCGTCAGGATCATCGGAGGAGGCCTCTTTGCCGGAACATCTTAGGATCAGCGTAGAAAGTACGACCAGGAGCAAAGCCCAGGAGAGGGTTATTCGAGGTGAATTCTTATGTCTCTTAAGCCATTGGAAGTACATATCTTTCCTTAAAGAGTTCGCTACTTTAGCACATCTGGGCACAAAAACCAATTTTTTGGTTAAGCCCCGCGTCAAACATGACGATAGGTGTCATAGCCAGAGTAGTCAGCTATCGAAGATAGCTTACGGAACCTAGCAAAGCTTTGACAAAGAAGCGGGAGTTTATGAAGAAACGGGACTCATCTCTTACTAAAGACGTGGAAAAGTTGCTCGAGACCGCAACCCTTGAGGAAGCGACCGCAGAAGTATTTTCTCGGTTCGACAATGCGATTGAAGGCCTCGATCAGCAAAGCCGGGAGATTTTTCAACTGTTCTTGGCGGGAATGAGCGTCGCCGAGATCAGTCGAAATAAGAATCTGGAAGAGAAACAGCTGGTCCAATGGATGACCAGCATTAAGCGGGATGTACTCAATCAACTCCGCGTTAACTGTAAAGTGAGGCAGTAATATGAGCCACTCACCGAACACGCTAAATCCAATGATAGATAGCCTGCTTCAAGAATCGTTCGCGCATGACCATAATTTTGAAGCTCTTACTATCGGTGAGATAGGAGACCTCCTTTTCATGGAAAAGGACGAGAACGACGAAGGAACGGCCGCTTCGCACGCAGAGAGTATTCAAAAGTGTAATGAACTTTTCTGTCTTCTATTACAACAGCTCGAAATCGAAAATTTAGAAGACTTTACGAATCGGACGCTAATGGATCTGCGCCAAAGGGAGCAGAAAACGGAATTGATTTCCCGAGTCTCTGCCGAAGCAACGCGGGCCGCATCCACGAGCGACGGCTTTGCCAACCCCACGGAGTTTAACTCTTCGCCTGCAAGTGAACCCTTTTCTGCCCCACAAGCGCAAGAGGATTGGCCACGCTTAGGTGAGGAGCATCAGGCGAATGAGTCAAAGGAATATGAGCCAAAAGAATATGAAGAAGATGAATTGCCTCAAAACTCAGTCTCCGACTTCTTTCTCGGAGAAGAAAATCCGGAAGCCGAAATTGAAGATGAAGATGACATTACGCCATTACATGGGTTCACACCCATCCCGGAGCCTGTCGAATCCCATGGACTTAAAGACGAGCTTTTTTCGGAGAAGACGCCTTCCCCAGCGCCAGCAAATTTAGTGGAGAGTGAAGACCACGATTTAGCGGAACTCAATGCCGCTCTTGATAGTTTTGCTTCCGAACACACTAACGACCAGCAAACGAGTAACACCGCTTCGATTCAAACTCCCGGTTGGTTTGAGACAAAAGAAAAACCTGTGGGGCAGTGGGAAACGCCCAAAAACGTCGAGTCATCCGACACCGCTCAGGCTGAAGTTGCCCCTCCAAAGCAAGAACTGTTGCCGCTCCCTCAGACCGCAGACGAAATTTCGCAAACCATGATATCTCCCCTTGTCTGCGAACAAACGGTAAGCGGTATCCATCCGGTGGCCCTTGAAGACAAGGCGTTAGTAGATAACAGCCTCCCTGAGGTAGAGAGTTCTGTTCATGAACAGAGGCTAAGCGACGGCGACGTGCAAGAGCTGACCCTTCGGCAAGAGGCTTTTGAAACGAAGAGTTTCCCCACGGATATACCCGCGGGTCCCGCTACGACGGATTTAGGAAAGCAATATTGGAAACTAGCCCACTTTTTCCGATTCTTGAGTCTAGATCAAAAGTTTCCCCTTCCCCAAGTCCATTTAGATAAATTGATCGCACAGAGTTATTGTTCAGCACTTGAGGCGGAACTCGGTGAACAGTTTAAAGACATCTTAAAACAATTTTGGAACTTTCGAGATGTCGCCATCAGGAGCCTTCTTGACGATAAAGCTTCCAGCTTCTCGCTGCACCCGGCCCTTAAGTCGGGCTTAACGGAAGTGGTCCTAAACCATTCCGAATGGCTTTGGGAAAAACGCTTTCCAGAATCCTCTGTGATCAATTCCTTGCGATACCTCTTTGCCACGCGCGAATTTTCGAAACTTAAGCCAACATTGATGGACTTAGGAGTATGTTTACTTTTCTTCGCGCAAGAAGAGTCTATCGGCGACTTTTCCTTAATCAAATATTTGCGGGTAATGGGGTTAACCCGCGAGCAGTGGTATGAGACCTCATTTCGTCTTTTTCGACTGCAAGCACTTTCCTCAAAAGCTATGGGAGTCGGGTCGGAATTCTCGGCCGCGCATCTAAGTGTCGTGGAATCTGACGTCGAAAGATTATTTGTCTTGATCCAAGCAATAAAGACGGATGAATCCAAGACGGGCGAAGTGGAACAAGTCGCATAATATTTTTACTGGGAACCGTTATGGGACATTACGTCCAAAAAAAACAGACCCGCAGACGTTCGGTCTCGGAAACCCTAGCGGAAGCGGAAGATGAGCATTATTTAGATTGTCCGGATGCCGATCTTGTTACTCGAAGTGCGGCGGTTCTTCTCGACGCCATTTTAATCTTCTTGGTGATAACGGCAATGGAACGCATCGCAAGAGCCTCAGGAGGAATCTTAACGTCGCATTATCCCGCCGCCCAAGTCGAAACAGGTCTTCTAATGTTCAGTTTTGTCGTCAAAGCAATGTCTTTTTATATCATCGACGTATGGGCAACGTTTCGTTTCGGGGGCAGCTTTGGAAAGATTCTTCTAGGTTTACGCATAGTGGACGGAAAGACCGGTAGTAATTTGTCGCTTCCGCGGACCTTATTTCGAGAGGTTATAGGAAAAATCGTTCTTGGAGGCGCCAGCGCCGGGATCGGATGGGCCTTGGCCGCCTTTCGAGCCGATCGCTTAGCAGTTCAAGATCTCATTAGCGGAAGTACTGTAAAAAAGGTGCGTCAATAAATCATGATTTTATTGGTACCCACATCGCCTGAAGTTCCTAAAATTCACTCCCGCCAAATCTGGCAGGGACTTGTGCTCGTTATTATTTTGAGTCTTTGTTATTTGGAGACATCGGGTGTCTTAGATGCCGATACGGCTTTCGTAGATAATCTTTATGCGGTGGCCTCCGACGGAAATAATGGGCTGAAACCCGGGGCGGAGGCGTATCTTCAACAACGCCCTTTGCTTAAGATCTCCCCTTCACCCGCTGACTGGGACCTCAAACGAATTCTATTTGCTAACTTTATCCACGGAAGCCCGATCCATTTACTGCTAAATCTAATTGGCGCTTTCGCCGGGGCAAGAATTTGCGCGACCTTCATCCCTTTTCTCTGCTCTCTTTCTATTTTCGTTTTGGGTGGCAGCTTTGGAATCTTTATGAGCCTTTTACTGTCCTCTAAAGGAGCCGCCTACGTTCCGCACGTGGGAGCTAGCGGTGGAATCTTCGCTCTGATGGGTACTTATTATATTTATAATTTCCGATTCCGGACCCGATACTTTTTTTGGTTTCCTAGCCGGCAACGAATGGTCTCGCTCAGAACTTCCTCTTTCTTCTTTTTGGACGCTATTCTCTTGGAGCTAGTGCTTTCTGCGGCACAGTTCTTACCTCACCGGATGGATAACGTAGACCATTTGGCTCACGTATTTGGATTTGCCTCAGGAATGTTTTTGGCGATAGTTCTTCGCACCGCTCAACGCTGGCCCGGCCATCTCCACACACGAAGTGAATTTCTTTACTGGAGCCGTTTTACGACTCCGGGGCAGATCCATCCCGTTCTTTCCCCTTTTCAACAGTGGACGGAGCTTCTCGAAATTAATCCGTATAATGATAGGTTGAAGCTGAAACTCTACAAATTACTCTTTAATCGGGTGAACCTATTAAGCGATGCTCAGATAGCGCTCGCTTTCAAATTCATGAGCCCCACGTTCATTCGGCTTCACACCGAAGAGTGTGCTCTGTTTGTCAAAGAGGTTTTATCGCGCGATCGATCCCTCTCCGCCGATTGGTTGGGAGCCACTCCGTATGATTCCATTATCCGATTAGCGAAGGTCATGACCGTGCCGGTGGAAGAACAATACTTACTTATCAAGTTAGTAGTGGAGTACCGCAAGGCCCAACCCGGAGCCGCGGGGGTTCAAAGGAAACTCGAGCTGCTAATGGTGAAATTGAAAGATTTGATGCCTAAGGAAGCGGCGTCTGTGACGAACTCCGGGACTCTCCGGGATGCAACGTCGAAGCGTGGCACACCACCCAGCAGATCAAATTCGTCGGTCTCGATGACATCTTCCGCCACGTCTGAGCCGGCCGCCTCCAACTCTATGCCGTCAATGGTCCCCCTCCAGGACGAAAACGACGATAGCGAAAACGAAGATAATAGCCCCCAGCAAAAAAGATCGCACTCACCGCGAAAAACGGCAAAAAAGGTGTCGTAAGTAAACCCATGATATATCGAAAGTACAGATAGGGAAGCCACGTATTGTAGCCAAGAAAGACAAGGAACTTTCCTAAAGCGTAGACGTGCACACCCCAAGAGAGATTTTCGATGGCTCCCGGAAGGACTTCGTTCGAAGTGTCTTCGGAATGAGCTAACGGCTTCACCAGCAGGGCAGCCCGATTCACCTCTTCAATGAGAAGTGAATTGGCCCTAACGCCGATGGCTTCCTTAAAAAGAACCCGCCAATTATAAACCGCCGTTATCCAGACCGCCGCGATATGCGCGATAAGCCAACCTTGGGTCCCCCGTGCAGCGGCCAGCCCTCCGAAAGAGGTGGTGACGATCAAAAAGAAAATCGCGTAAAGAGCCGGGGGGAAAATATCGCGTTTGAAGGCTTTGGCGCGTTTTAAGAAGGAGGGATCAAGGTGCAGATCTTCAGACAAGAGCCTGGTATCTTTTCCAGAGCCCGTAAAAATAGCGAAAATAAGACAGTGAAGAGACACACAGAGGATGGCGGTCAGCAATCCGAACAGCATGTGTTGAGCAATCGAAATGCCCAGAGCCTGCCTGAAATAGCCGGTTAGGATAACCCCAACAAGGAGCACCGCACAAAGTCCCGCAAAACCATTAAAAAAACGTGTCATCGCGGGTTGCAACCTAACCAAAATGCTCAAAAACCGCAAGCGTCAGGGGTTGCCTCGGGCCGGGAACGCGGGTTATAAGAACCCATGCCAGAAAATCCTTCAATTCAAGAGCTATCGGCGCTTGCGACCGAGTGCCGGGTTGACATCATTCGTATGATTCAACTGGCGGGCAGCGGCCATCCAGGCGGTTCCCTTTCGGCCATCGACATCATCGTGAGCCTCTTTTTCCATGAAATAAAGATGGATCCCAAGAATCCTTTTTGGGAGGACAGGGATCGGTTCATCCTATCCAAAGGCCATGGAGTTCCGGCCCTTTATTCGGTACTTGCCCGAAAAGGGGTGATATCTCGGGATGATTTGTGGACACTTCGCCACATAAACTCAAAACTCCAGGGGCATCCCGATCGAGTGATCATGCCGGTAGTGGAAGCTTCCACGGGTTCCTTAGGGCAGGGGCTTTCCATCGCCCAGGGAATAGCTCTTGGTCTTAAACTTCAGAAAAGATCGGCTCGCGTCTTTTGTCTCATGGGAGACGGAGAGACCCAGGAAGGCCAGATCTGGGAAACGGCGATGTCGGCACCCAAATATAAGCTGAATAATCTCATCGTATTCTTGGATAACAATAATGGGCAGATCGACGGACGTGTCGCCGATGTGATGAATTTGGAACCCCTTGCCGATAAATGGCGATCGTTCAATTGGGCGGTACAAGATATCAACGGGCATGATTTCGGGCAAATTCTTGACTCCATCGCGAAGGCGAAACAAGAGACTTCGAAGCCGAGCCTTATTATTGCGCGTACCGTGAAAGGAAAAGGGGTCTCTTTCATGGAAAATAATATTGGCTGGCATGGGACAGCACCCAGTAAAGCGGAAGCGGAAAAGGCGATCGCGGAACTTGAGAAAGGAAAAGCCGTATGAGTGAAAAAGCAACACGAGACTCATTCGGTGAGGTCCTAAAGGATTTGGGAGCTGAAATTCCTAACCTGGTGGTGTTAGATGCGGACTTAAGTGTCAGCACCAAGAGTGCCCATTTTGGAAAAGCCTATCCTGAGCGCTTTTTCCAAATGGGAATCGCCGAACAGAATATGGTCGGGACGGCCGCTGGTTTGGCATTCACCGGTTTTATTCCTTTTGCCTGCAGTTTCGGATGTTTTGTCGCGGGCCGGTACGAAACCATCCGCGTGTCGGTGGGTTACTCTAAAGCAAACGTAAAGATTGTGGGAACTCACTCCGGTTTAGGAACCGGGGAAGACGGTTATACTCAAATGGCGTTGGAAGATATTAACGTTCTTCGCGCACTCCCCGGTATGACGATTATCCAGCCCAGTGATGACGTTACCACTCGCGCGGCGGTTCGCTTTGCCGCCAAGCACGTAGGCCCAGTCTACCTTAGACTGACTCGTCAAAAACTTCCTGCTCTCTATAAATCGGAAGCGGAGTTTCAGCCGTGGAAAGGAATTGTGCTTAAAGAGGGAGGCAATCAAGTTGCTTTCTTGGCTAGCGGCGCAACGGTTGCCGAGTGTTTGAAGGCTTCTGAAAAATTGTCGGGCTTAAATCCGTGGGTGGTCGATATCCACACCATCAAGCCAATCGATACCGCACTCGTGATGAAGCTTGCCAAACACTGTAAGCATTTAGTGACGGTGGAGGATCACAATATCATCGGAGGTCTTGGAACTTCGGTTGCCGAGGTATTAGCGGACGCAGGTTGTTCTACTCCATTATTAAGGCTAGGCGTTCAGGACACCTATGGTGAGTCGGGAACCGCGCAAGAGCTGTATGAGAAGTATGGAATTTCGGCGGGAAAGGTTGCAGCGAGGGTTTTAGAGACGGTGAGCTAGATAATCAACTTCGTTCGTCATGGCGAGGAGCGAAGCGACGTGGCACCCGGTAAAGATATTGGCCGAAATATTTTCAGTCATCGCCGTTATGACTGAGAGGTTGCTTCGGCTGCGCCTCGCAATGCGAGACTTTTTTATCAGTTAGGCCTAATTCATAATCTCCCGATACCCTTTAAGCATCGAAGTCAGCTTCTTAATCTCCCGAAAATCCTCCGCATTAGGTCTTTGAGCGAGGTAATATTTTAGATCTTGGATGGCTTTGGAGAAATATTCCATTTCGCAGTAGAGAATCCCTCGGTCCCGAGTAATTTCAGGGGACTGCGGAAAAAGTGCTGAAAGTAACTCTACCGCCCTAAGTGCTATCAGGGCATCTCCCTTTAAAATGTAGACGTGCTTAAGTTGCTGCACCA
The DNA here is from genome assembly GCA_963778115.1 of uncultured delta proteobacterium. Taxonomy (GTDB): domain Bacteria; phylum Bdellovibrionota; class FAC87; order UBA2466; family UBA2466; genus JBBQIT01. Next base: position 2,153,352 of record CAVZSV010000004.1, on the reverse strand, counting down.
AACGAGCGACCGCTTGGAAAGGAGTTATTTTTTCATACAGGTTGGTACTCATCATCCGATTTTTTTCAAGGCTCACTCGAAATTTTCGATGGAACTCTTCGGGTTTAAGGAAACGGCCATGGTCGAAAGGGTCGACGTAAAAATCGGTCGCGACATCTGAAACCTTGATCAGATAATAGGAAGGAAGAGCAAGACATTCACATTCAAGCCCTAGCTGCCGAGCCATAATCATATACAGAACGCACATCGAAAGGGGGCAACCCTTCTTTTTGTCCACCACCATGTGCAGGTAATAACAGTTGGGATCGTCGATCACCTGTTTGTACTTGTCGGTCTTGCCTTGGAGGGCAAAGTCCTTAAACAGCGTGTAGTTAATGGCCTCGGCTTTTAAAATATTGTCGGCGCCAAAGCGATTGGTCCGCTGCCACGCACGGGCCGCAACCTCTAGAATGCGATCTATATAGGGTTGCGGATCGAAGTCCGGATTTTGTACTTTGCCGACCATTAGGGCGGCACTCAGCAGGTCGTTACGATGCAAAAGGTCCAGTAGATCCGTTTTAGTGGTTTGCATATTTTTTTGGAGTGGAATCGGCCGATTTGCACAGCGTCGAATTGGGGCGCGGTAAAGGCTCAGGGAATCCTATCGACTGGATTCCTTGCTACACGCCCAAGGCAACGTGACGAAGTGAAAGGCTTTTTCTTGTTCTTTGAGTTGTTGGCTGAAGGGGAGGATTCGAGATTTAAGTTTTTCGTCTCATCTTAGAGACGGCAGAAACGCAGAGACGGGAAACCTGAACTCCCCATACTTCAAGTGTACCAGTCGGTCATTTTTTTTCAATGAGGGTCGTGTATTCGGGCAAAAAAACATGAGCGGAATCTTTTTCGCTTCTCGGGTAGAATTCGAGTTACCTCGACACGGGACGCCAAGATTACTTTAGCCATGCTTCCATGCCGTGCTTGACGGTCGACCAGCCCTTCTGAGATTCAGCCTATAATGAAAGAAAAATTCATCTACGTCTGTCAGCAATGCGGCCAACAGTACTCCAAGTGGATGGGTAAGTGCCAGGAGTGCAGCGCCTGGAACAGTGTCGTCGAAGAACGAGAGGTGGCCCCTGCGAACAGGACGAAGCCGTCACTGGCAACCGGGGAGAGCCCACAACCCATTTCTGAGATAGTAGCGCTCAATATCCCAAGATTGCATTCCCATATCGACGAATTAGACAACGTCTTAGGGGGTGGGCTCGTCCCAGGCAGTGTGGTCTTGCTGGGTGGAGAGCCTGGAATCGGTAAGTCGACTCTGCTACTTCAAGCCGCCGACGAATACGCCAAGGCCCATCCCAAGGTACTCTATGTAAGCGGCGAAGAATCGACAGGTCAGATAGCCCTTCGATCAACTCGCCTAGGGGTCGATTGCAAACAGCTTCTCGTGGTTTCGGAGACCTCACTCGAACAGATCCAAAACTATATCGAAAAAACGAAGCCAAAGATCCTTATTCTCGATTCTGTACAAACTATCTATAGCAGCAAATTGGATTCCCAGCCTGGGAGTGTGGGACAGTTGAGGGAATGTGCTCTTCAAATTATTTCATTAGCCAAATCCAAGAACATCGCCACTTTCTTGGTGGGCCATGTCACCAAAGAAGGAGCTATCGCCGGACCTAAAGTCTTGGAACATATGGTCGATGTCGTGTTGTATTTTGAAGGAAGTGCCTCCCAAAATTTTAGACTCCTTCGCTCTATCAAGAATCGATTCGGATCCACCAATGAAATAGGGGTTTTTGAGATGGTGGGCAAGGGGCTAAGAGCCGTCGCCAATCCCTCCGAGCTTTTTCTGTCCGAGCGGCCCATGATGATTCCAGGATCGGTCATCGTAGCCAGCATAGAAGGGACACGGCCGCTTTTGATCGAAGTCCAAGCACTAGCTTCACCCACTTCACTCGCGATGCCCCGGAGAACGGCGATAGGGCTCGATCCCAATCGGGTCTCGTTACTCGTAGCGATTTTAGAAAAGCGCGGTGGCTTTCAGTTATACGATCAGGATGTTTACGTAAACGTGGCGGGCGGACTTCGAATCAATGAACCCGCCGCCGATCTCGCGGTGATAGCGGCACTCATCTCAAGTTATTCCAACAAACCGGTGTCGAAGGATAGCCTATTTTTTGGCGAAGTGGGATTAGGGGGAGAAGTCCGAAGTGTTCCCCAAGCGGCCCTTCGTTTGAAGGAGGCCGAGAGAATAGGATTAAAGCGAGCCTTTATTCCTAAACGAGCGAAGGATGAAATAGGTGAGGTTAAGGGGATCGATCTTATTTCGGTCGAACACATTCAGGATTTAGAAGATAAACTTTAATGCTTCTTCTTAGTAGTGGACTTATTGCCTCCCGCCAGAAGTCTTACGGCACTCATCGCAAGATCCCAGCGGCCAATCTCCTCTCGTCGCTTAGCGGATGTCATCTGAGGATAAAAAGTCTTTCCTGCTTTCCATTCTTTTCTAATCTCTTCGATTCCACTCCACATCCCCACCGCCATTCCCGCTTGTAAAGCGGCCCCTAACGCCGTGGTCTCCATCACCTGAGATCGTACAACGTCTACCCCCAGCAGATCGGCTTGGAGTTGCATCAAAAGATCATCGGCAGATGCCCCTCCGTCGACCCGGATGGGAGAGAGTTTTTTCCCCAAGTCTTGAGTCATGGCGTCCAAAAGCTCTCGAACCTGGAAAGCGATCCCTTCGAGAATCGCTCGCGCCATATGGCCTTGAGTGGTCCGACGAGTGATTCCCGTAAATAGTCCAGTGGCCGTAGGCAACCAATGGGGGGCTCCCATTCCGGAAAGGGCGGGGACAAACACCACGCCGTCGGAATCCAATTCGGTCGCGGCAAGAGCTTCTATCTCAGAAGATTTGGAAATCATTTTTAGACCGTCCCTCGCCCACTGAACCGCCGCTCCCGCGATGAATGCACTGCCTTCAATACAATAGGTGATGTCGTTGCCTAACTTCCAGGCTACCGAAGTCAGCAGACGGTGTTTAGAAAACACCGGAGTCGTTCCGGTGTTCGCCAAAATAAACGCGCCAGTCCCATAAGTGCATTTGGCCGAACCTTTGGAGAAGCAAGCCTGTCCAAAGAGTGCCGACTGTTGATCTCCTGCCAGACCCGTCACGGGAACTCCATCGGGGACCCCGGGAAAGTCTTTCGTCTTTCCGTAGGTCACACTAGACGGCATGATCTGCGGGAGTAGTGATCTAGGAATGCCAAAGAGCTTTAACATCTCCTCATCCCATTCGCAGGTCTTGAGATCCATGAGCAGAGTTCGACACGCATTACTGGGTTCGGTGAGATGGCTGCCCGTCATTCGATACAACAAATAGCTTTCGATCGTTCCAAAAGCGATAGTACCCTTTTTCGCTAGGCTCGCGGCTTCGGGAACGTTTTTTAGCATCCACGCGAGCTTCGTGCCGCTGAAATAAGGATCTAAGCGTAGCCCAGTGCGGCGGTGCACTGTCTTTTCGACGCCTTGTTTAACGAGCTTCGCACACTCGTCGGCGGTCCGCCGGTCTTGCCAAACAATGGCACGGCAAACGGGGGTTGCTTCCACTTCCCGGTGCCACAGACAGGTCGTCTCACGCTGGTTAGTAATTCCTATCGCTTCGATCTGGCGCGAAGCCCCAGGAATTCTCTGCATCACCATTCCCACCGCTTTAACGACCGAGGCCCAAATCTCGGTAAGGTCGTGCTCCACCCAAGATGGCCTAGGAAAATGCTGAGGGAAGTCAACCGTCGCTGACGCTTTCACTGACAACGTTTCGTCGATGAGCAGAGCCGTACTTCCGGTAGTTCCTTGATCGATGGCAAGTATGTAATGAGACATTGGTGGTTCTCCGTGGCAACGGTCAGCTAATGCCTTAACAAGTTAACTTTTGTCGTCGATAGGCATACAATAAGAAAATGGAATTCATCAAAAAGCTTGATCTAAATCGATTCAAACGCAGTATGCAAGGACTCATCGATTTCGCCATGCTAATCGAGCAGGCCGATCCCGCCAACCGTGCAAAAATTATCGAACAGGCGGAGCAACAGGATTCTGAATTCGTTTTCAAAGTCATGCGCAAAGTAGTCTTCTTCGAAGAGTTAATCTATCTTGATGAAGCCATTCAGGCCGAAATTTTCGCCAAGACCACTTCAAAGGTACTGGCCTACGCTCTTATCGGGGCACCCGAGGAGCTTAGGAATGCCGTCATGAAACAAATGGGCCACCGAGAGAGAAAACTGCTTAAGGAAGAAGAGGAGAAGATGGGCGACCATCCCCCTTCCTCGCTAGCTTTGGGGGCACAAAAGCAGATCCTAAAGACCGCAAGGCAGCTTGAAGCCCAGATGAAATTTACGTTTGAGTTGACCACCTGTCCGCGGTTTAAGCTGAAAAAGAAAAGAACTTTCGATAATCCTCCTAATGCCACGGTGGAGATGGCCCGCCCCGTTTTTGGGAAAAAGTAGGAATAGCACTAGAATTAGAACTAGATCATAGAGCTAAAGCGAGTGGCTAAAGCTAGCTATAGTAATATCGACTAGCTCTCGCTCTAGCCACCGGCTTTAGCTTGATTACCTAGGTCTAGATCTTTTTTGGTTGTCTTTGTGGTAGTTTGTTCTCGCCATGGCGGCAAAACCGGAAATCAAGCGAGTTTTAGAATTGGCCTATCGCGACTACCATTGCCATTTTCATCGTGAGAAAGATCCCGTTTCGTTAGTGCATCGGTACCCCGATATTAGGGATCAGGAATGTGCTGCTTTTTTTGCGGCACTTTTATCTTATGGGAATGTCGCCACCATTCTTTCAAGCGTAGGGAAAGTTTTGAAAGTTTTTGAAGAGTCACCTTATCAATCGCTTTTAAACGGTAAGGACTTTTCTTTTTCTGGTTTTCGCCATCGATTTACCACTGGCGATGATATTGAGATCCTTTCCTACTGGACCCAGTCCGCGTTACGAAGTCATGGAAACTTAGAGAACTTTTTTTTGGGAGAGCAGAAGAAAAATCTGCCTATGAAAGAGTTGTTGTCTAGCTTTGTCGAACGATTCACTTCTCAGCCCACTCCCCCTCATCTCGGGCTAAAGTTGAAACGCCGGATTCGCAATCTCAAATATCTCATTTCAGATCCCAAAAGGGGGAGTGCCTGTAAAAGGCTCAATATGTATCTACGGTGGATGGTCCGGCCCCCCGACGGCATCGATCTCGGTTTATGGAAGGGGCTTGGTTCCCACCAATTGATGCTGCCGGTAGATACCCATGTGCTAAAAACGTTGCACGGTTTGGGATGGACAAAGTCGCAGCAGGCGACTTGGAAAGTAGTTGAAGCCGCTACCGAAAAACTAAGGCTCTATTTTCCCAGTGATCCCATTCGTTATGATTTTGCATTGTGTCACCTTTCAATGGCGGGTAAGAGTATTCGGGCTTATGCGAAAATGGAATGATGATCCTTTTACTAAGAAAGCTCGCCGAGAAGACTACGAAGCTAGATCTGTCTATAAACTCAGTGAGATTGATCGCAAAGAACGGCTCTTTAAAGGCGTAAAGCGCATTTTGGATTTAGGCGCGGCACCGGGCTCCTGGACTCAATATTGCCTGGAAAAAGCTCCCCATGCCACCATCCTCGCCGTAGATCTTTCTCCCCTCAATGTGGTCGACCCTCGAGTGATATTTCTTCAAAAGTCGATCGAAGAGATCGATTTTTCCGTTCATTTGGGAGGAGAAAAGGTAGACCTCGTGCTAAGTGATATGGCGCCCAAGACCAGCGGTATCCACGATCGCGATGTCGCGCTCTCTTTCGAACTATGTAGCCTTGCCCTGACGACGGCGCAAAAATTCCTAAAGACTGGCGGGAATTTTGTCGTGAAACTTTTCATGGGGGATTCGTTTGAAGACTTTCAAAAACAGATGCGCGGGTCTTTCACTCAAGTCCGGATAGTACGTCCGGAAAGTACCAGAAAGCATAGTCGGGAAATCTTCTTCGTCGGAAAAGGGCTTAAAGACTCTTAAGAAGACGAATAACCTGCTCTAACAGACGCGCGGTGGCTCCCCATACCAGCTCCCCTTCGACATGAATGCCGATACTGGCGACGGTATACTCCCCGACGTTTACGTCCACCGGTTTTAACCCCTCAGTGACCAGCGTCTCCATGGGGAGATACAGAAGCTGTGCGACTTCGGCACTGTTCACCACAAAGGGATAGGGGAGAACTATTTTGGCGACCCAGGGATGGATCAAGATATTTCCGCGGGTCAGGACCGGCTCTAAGGCTCCCAAGATCTCAACATCGGAAGGCTTGGTTCCAATTTCCTCTTCTGTTTCACGGAGCGCCGTGTCGAGTAAATGGCGATCGCTCGATTCCCAGAAACCGCCAGGAAAGCTTATCTGACCCTTATGCGTCTCCACCCAGTCGGTCCGCTTGGTTAAAAGGATCTCTTCGCGATCGGTCTGGGAATTCCATCCAATAGGAATCAGCACCGAGGAAACGCTGTGATCACCCTTGGGAATATGTTCTGGAAGTGGCGGGGTCAGAACCGCCTTTAGTTCGTTGACCCTCATGTTCTATCAAATGCCCTGCCACTTCGGATTTGGCAAGTGTCGAGAAAACGGGGTAAAACTACAAATCTCTGGAGGTTGTCCGAATGGCGAATGAAAGAATGAAGTCGAAAGAATGTATTTTTTGTAAAATTGTTCAAGGAACCCTGCCTAGCGAGAAGGTTTTTGAAAATGAACGTGTCTTTGCGTTCCGGGACATTAGCCCGCAAGCTCCGGTTCATGTCCTTATCGTACCTAAGAAGCACATTATTGATGTGCTCGACGTAAAACCAGAAGACGCTTCGATCTTTGAGGACCTATTCTTGGCGGTTCAGCAGATAGCGCCCCAGTTAGGCATTGCTGGCCCCGGTTTTAGAACTGTCTTCAACAGCGGGGACCACGCCTGCCAGACGATGTATCACGTCCATCTCCATCTATTGGGCGGAACTCAGATGGGCGGATCACTAGTCGGATAACCACCCTAACTATTCGTCTTCGTCGGACCCAGCCTAATTCCGATTTCCCATCTGAGGAAGAAAGGACTAGGTTGGCTTGCGACTATGACAACCTCCTCAATTAGAACGATCGCTATCGCTGGAGCCTCTGGGTTTGTCGGCGCCGGCCTCGCTAAAGCGATCAAACCCGATTTTTCTCTCATTGGTCTTTCTCGATTTGCTAAGCGCGCCACGATACCTCAAGAGGATGTCGTTCAGGAATGGCGCACTTGCGATCTATTTTCCCTCATCGAAGCGGAACGTGGCTTAAAGGGGGCAGAGGTCGCTTTTTATTTTGTCCATTCCATGATGCCCTCCGCTCGATTGACCCAAGGAAGCTTCGAGGATTTCGATATCATTGCGGCGGACAACTTTGCCAGAGCCTGCCTTAAAAACGGGGTTAAACAGATTGTCTATTTAGGGGGACTCATTCCCTCGACTCGCCCCTTGTCGCGCCATTTGCAAAGTCGCCTTGAAGTGGAAGAGGCTCTGCGATCTCATCAAGTTCCAGTAACCGTTCTGCGGGCCGGAATCATTGTGGGCACAGAGGGCTCCTCATTCCAAATGCTCTATCGCTTGGTGAAAAGACTGCCCGTCATGATCTGTCCCAAATGGACTGACACACCTACCCAACCCATCGCTCTCACTGACGCCATTAAGCTCTTGCGGTATGTAATTAACGAACCAGAGGCTTTCGGCCAAACGTTCGACATCGGAGGGAATGAAATCACGAGTTATCGTAAGATGATTGTGCAACTGTCGCATATTTTGGGAACCCGTTGCCGAACCTTTCGATTCCCTTTTTTCACTCCCGGCCTTTCAAAGTTATGGGTACGACTCATTACTCAAGCTCCTTCGTCTTTGGTGTATCCGCTCATCCAAAGTCTTAAGCACCCCATGGTGGCTCGCGATTTAAGACTGAATGAGATGGCAGGAGTTACTCCCGTTCCCCTTGAGAACGCTTTGCGAGTTGCGGTCGAGCAGTGCAATTCAAAAAGTAAGTCACGCCCTTTAGCTTTCGTAGGAGCCAGGCAACTCAGAAAAACACCGCGATTCGTGCGTTCTGTCCAGAGACTTCCCCTTCCTGCCGAGAAAAATGCCAAATGGGTGGGTGAAGAGTATTTGCGGTGGTTAGCCAGACTTGTCCTTCCTTTGCGAGTAACGGTAATCGAAAACGTTTGCACGTTTCGCTTTTGGCCGCTGCCTGTCGCTTGGTTGGTCTTAGAATATTCCGTTGAAAGAAGTACCGCTGACCGGTCGCTTTTTTATATCAGGGGCGGAGTGCTGACACGAGGAGAAGGCAGGGGACGAATGGAGTTTCGCGAATTGGCCGGCAGACGTTTTGTGCTTTCGGCGGTACTCGATTTTCGACCCAGATTGCCATGGCTCCTCTACACGCTCACGCAAGCCAAAGCGCACCTTTTCATTATGAAAGCCTTTGGAAGGCATTTAGCAAAAGTTTCATTGCAAGTTACGGGGGAACCCCAGCGGTAGCGGGATAGGCGCGAAAGGATCTTCCCAAGTCTTCGGAGGGACTGTAATCTTTCTTCATTCGTCTTAGAGACGACTCTCCGGCGTCGTCCATCATATTGACGTAAACGACATCTCCAAATCTGTCTGGAGACTGTTGAATGAAAGACACCAAGCTGTGATTTAGCTTAACGATCGCATTTTTTACGGCACCGTTAGTCTTTTGAACATAGATGACAAAAACGTTTTTCATCTGGTTGCCCACCTTCATCGCTGCCATTTCCCCCACAGCAACTCCAATGAGTTTCCCATTTTCCTTTAATCCAAACCTCAAAGCCCCCGGCAAAGCTTCGAAAAGGTGTTTTGCGGCCTTACCCTCGTTGACTGCTTTAGCAAGGCTTTCTCGAGAGCTCTCGGATAACGAAGTATCGGAAAGTGCCTGGGCGCGCTGATTTATCCAATCAGAGAGGAACCTATCTGCTTCAGCTTCTTCGGGAGACGCATTTCCAATTTCAAGAGCGCTAATACCTGGATGTTCCGTATCAAATCTTCGCAATTGGCTGCTGCGATCCCTAAGCTTTTTCGTGGCATTGAGATCCACTAATTGAGAGAGTGGGTAGATGTAATCGTGTGCATCGGGATCCTCCTCCACGATCACTTTGCCCGCCAGATTAGGATTGGCGCGCAGCCTGTCAGCTACTTCAGGAGAGAGGGAAGAAAATTTAATTGGCCTACCGTTGGGCGCCCGACCTTCCAACAGCATCTTTCCCACAATGTCGGCTGTCTTCTCCGTGCTGACTCCCATGGGCTCGGTCCAATGATCTAAACTAGGTTCGGAGGTCACTAGAAGAGCCCCTTCTTTTTCAGATATGGAGAGTCCGGTAGCCGGTCCCCAGCCCGAAAGAAAGCTGGGTAAAGTGCTTGAAAGCACGGACGTGGGTTCATTATGAGGAGAGCCATAGGCTCCGTGCAAGACTCCATAATCATCATCATGGACTTCCCGGGTGGCGGGATAGTGAGGGACAGGGCGCTCCTCAGAGCGTTTCTTGCCCTGAATGTTCTGCCAGCCTTCTACCGCCAGAGTCTTTCCCTGGGCCTTTTCTGGAACAAATTCGTAAACCGCGAGTTCAGGATCTTGGGGAATATCCGCCGAAGTCAATCGCTGCAACCAAGGTTGAGCGTCTGCTTTGGGAAAGGGAGAGGGACCGAAGAGAACCAACTTGAAGCGCTTTCCGCTTTTGAGTCCTACCTGCCGCAAGTCTTCTAGAAGCTTATCGAAGGTTTCTCCGCTTACGGGATTAAAGGCATAGTAGATATCGGCCGCGGCGGGCTTAAAGTTTTTGTCGCTCAGGTCCTGAGATAGCAGCGAAACGTGTTTTTCGAGTCCCAGATCTTTGATGGTCCTTTGACCTTCCGCTACTCGCCCGGGAACAATTTCGTATCCGATAAAATCGATATCCGGCTTCATTAGGCCGAGAAAAACGCCAAGACGTCCCGTTCCCGCTCCCAAATCCACCACTTTCGATCCGGGCCTAATACCCAAAGAAGGGAGATTAAAGATCGTTCTCAATTCGTGATAGGGCGTTAACAGTAACGAAGGCGCAGCTTCATCATAGGTCTCCGCATTTTTTTCGCCTTGAGATTTTTCGTCCGGTCGGCGGGAGCGCAATTCTCGGGTCACTCTCTCGTTTTGAAATCCAATCAGTTGATCAATAATCTGATCGACTCGGGTTTGGTGGTACCAGGAGAGGGGATGGCTATCCAGGTCGTTTACTATCCTTTTAAAAAGCTCACGCTTCTCAAACACGGAAGCTTTAGCGTTTAGGTCGCCCGCCAATTGTTTCGCGAGACGAGAGACACCTTGTTCCAGAACGTCTCTTTGAAATCCTTGCTCCACGGCGGGGCTTAGCTCTCTATCGGGATTTGTCTTTAAATGCGGAAACGCAAGTTCCAAAGTCTTTCGATCTGGCATCACACTTTGGGGAAGTTCATGGAGATCAGCGCCCACCAATTGCCAGCGGATCGCCAAGGCTTGCTGCAACTCCGCAAAAATCTCTTCCGGCGTCAAAGGCGAAAGGTAGCGATTGCGTTCCTCTCGATTCAGTCTCGCCAGTCCCAACGTATGAGCGATCTGCTGATTCGTAATAGGTCGGCCTTGAAACGACAGATCCTCAAAGGCGGTTTCACATGAAGTGCTAAGCATCGAAAGGGTGGGGAGATCTTCGAAATCTGCACCCAACGCTATCATGCTAAGACTCTCCAGCAGCAGAAGGACTGAGGCGCGACTTGCCGTCATAGGTCCCCTCGCTTCCTTAAGGAACCCAGGGCATCGCTGCAGCTTTGGATAACACTCGATAGCAACTCGAGGGGTTTTGTCACCACGGTTGTCGCCGCTCGCTTGGCCTGCTCTGCTCCTAGCACTTTGGGATGGACGTAGGGAAAGCTTGGGCTAAATGCCACACGTGCATAGGGGACACGCTGGACTTCGTTAGTAAGTAAAGCGGCTGGAGGCCATCCTGCTCCAACGCCCGTACTAAAACCTACTCGTAAATTGCGATCAGTAACACAACCAGCAACGCCACAACTAAAAGGGCCTATTTCACCGTAAGCGGAAAACCCACTTCCTTTTTCTACTCGCAAAGGCTCGTTCGGATTCGAATGGCTCACACTGAGCAGAACACTCCCGAAACCGCCCCCACCAGCATAAAAGGGGATCGCTACTTTCGTTCGATCGAGATCTTGATAAAGCTCGATGACTAGAGCCCGCCTATCCCTGTCGTAAGCAACGATGAGTCCAATCCCTGTGACACCATGGAATCCATATTTTCCGACCTTGGCACCTATATCTCCGCCGACCTCGCCACTAACACCAATCTCATTTGCTTTAGCGATGAGTCCCGCCTGATTCCACAGGATCCCGTCAAAGGTCTTAAGGGACTTTTCGGTTTTTTCGGGAGGGATGACTTTTTCTAAGCTATTTGCGACGAGAGCTAGGAGTTTTTCTCGATTTTCTTGAAAGCGCCTTTGATCTTCAGCCGACAAAGATCCGTAGGGGGTCAGAGGATCTTCGTAGGCGTAGGGACTTTTCAGGGTATAGGAATTTCCTCCCTTAGTTGTGACTTCAGTTTCTTGGATGGATTTGCTCTCAGCGGCCGAAACCGAAATACACAAGGAAAGGACGATCCAGACAAAGACCGGGCCGCGGCGCGAAACGCGCATGACCTCTCCTCTCTCTTTCTCGACATCCCTAGGGATAGTGGTGCAAAGCGAATACCTAAATTTGAAGGTGTTATCGTCGGGAATACGTCGAGGGTCGTGCCTAAGGAGACTACTGGAATTCGAACAGGGAGGGAGAGTTTTAGACGGGTGGTTAGGTTAAGTATTAACCTTAAGATTAATACTTAAGGTTCAATTCGCCGAAGGCGAATTGAAATGCCCAGGGAGGGAATCGAACCCCCCACACGAGGATTTTCAATCCTCTGCTCTACCGACTGAGCTACCTGGGCTTCGGCAATAAATAGCAACTGAAGGTACCCAACGAGTTAGGTGCGGTCAAGCTCCCACCACTTCAGAAATGACCTAACCGCCTCCGCCCGGTGGCTAATCCGGTCCTTGGTCGCGGTGTCGGCTTCGCCAAAAGTTAACCCCAACTCGGTCGAATAAAAGATGGGGTCGTACCCGAATCCGTTTTTCCCGGCAGGCGCCGGAGCGATTTTTCCCTCGGTGGTTCCCTGAAAGAAGAGAGGAACCCCGTTATGGCCTTCCCAATAACAGAGCACACACCGAAACCTCGCGGTCCAACGAAGCGGGGAATGGGGCTTTAATTCCTCCAAGATTTTTTGGCATCTTTGGGGAAAATCGAGACCAGAGCCTCCGTAGATTGCTGAATGGACGCCAGGCCGGCCCCCCAAAGCATCGACCTCAAGTCCACTATCGTCCGCAAGCACCGGAAGCCGGTAGAGAGCGTGGTATTTAACCGCTTTGATAAGAGCGTTTTCGAAATAGGTATCCCCGTTTTCGGGGACATCAGGGGGCTTTATTTTGTTTAGTGACGGATCGCCAATTCCGACTAACTCTAAGTCCCTAGCAACATCCTTAGCAAGAAGCGCTCTAAACTCGACTACTTTTCCAGCGTTTCCCGAAGCGATTAAAAGCTTCACTTGAGCACTCTTTCTTGGGCCGTTAGAAGCTCTTTGATTCCCTTGTGAGCCAATAGCAGAAGCGAATCCAGCGATTGCTGATCGAAGGGTTTACCCTCGGCCGTTCCTTGAACCTCGACGAATTGATCTTGGGAAGTCTTAACTACATTCATATCCACTTCGGCCGATTTGTCTTCTTCATAGTTTAAATCCAAACAGGGAGTTCCGTTTACCATGCCCACGGAAACCGCGGCTACTCCACAGCGAACGGCGTCCGCAAGGCCAGGGACTCTGCCGGCTAACTTCTTGAGGGCTAACGAGACGGCCACGAAACTTCCTGTGATGGCTGCCGTTCGAGTACCGCCGTCCGCGTCTATCACATCGCAGTCGATAAGAACCGAACGCTCACCGAAGAGAGAAAGAATCCACGCAGGTTCTAAGACTACGACCGATAAGCCTTTGAATTTCGTGCGTCCTACCGCCGACTTTGGTTCTCTCCCGACCCACGCGTTGGGAAGAAGACGCGGGTAACATCGAATACTCCGCAGTAAGCCACCCTTTGCCGCTACCTTTCATAAAAGGAGGAACGGTCTCTTCTAACATCGCTGAGCATATCACTCGGGTGTTTCCCATTTCGATAAGGCAAGAACCCGCAGGATGGGAAAGATAGTGGGGGGTTATCTTGATGGGGCGAAGTTCGTCGGGTTTACGGCCGTCAAATCTCGAGCTCAAATAATTTTCCTACTTTCCAAAATGAAGTCGATAATTCCAGAGCTAACCGCATTAGCCAACTTCTTTAAGTAGCTGATACGCACCAGATGACGCGCGTCCTCGGGGTGATTGAGATAACCTATCTCCACTAATAGGGCCGGCATCACGGTTCCGGAGAGGACGGTAAAGGGGGCTTGGCGAACCCCACGGACGTTGGGCTTTAATCCTTTAGCCATGCTTGTAAAAACCTTTTGAGCAAACTTATCACTCTCCTCGATGCGGTACGTTGTCTGCACGTCGGAAAGAATCGACAGGACTCCTGAAGTCAGCGGCTCTTCTTTGGCATTCTCGAGGGTTGCTAGAGTGCTGGCTTCATCGTCGGTGGCTTCGGGACTTAGGAAGTAGACTTCAAATCCATGGGCCAATGGCCGCTCGGCGGAGTTAGCGTGGACACTGACAAAGACGTCCGCTCCCCAATGATTTGCCATTTCAGCACGTTCTTTAAGAGCTAAAAAGACATCCGACTCGCGACTCACTTTGACGTCGAGCGGAATGTGACGCCATTTGGCGGTGGCCTGTAGTTCTGATCGCACTAGCTTTCCTACACGCAGAGCGAGGTCACTCTCTTGAAGACCCAACATTCCTTGGGCTCCGTGATCTTTGCCGCCATGGCCCATGTCGATAAATACTTTAACCGGACCGCTAGCTGCTTCATTTCCCGTGGGTCCTTCGGGGGAGCTTGCGCTTAGTAAAGAGGTCCAGCAAAACAGCAAAGTAGTCGCACAAAGCAAACGGGAAAGATGATGGCGCTTAACGACGAAAGTATGAATGAGATTTTCCATGATAGAATAGAAATACGACCCGCAGCCAGTTAGACCCGAATCACTCGAAAACAATTCCCCTTCATTTAATAGGAAACGAAGCGATGGTTGACGTTCGCTCGGACGTTACCTGCTTTCTCCACGAGCTTTCGGATAAAGATGATAACCAAAACGGAACCTTTGAAAAAAACAGGGATTTTAGCTGCGGCGATCTGTCTATTTATGAGTATTGAGGGAATAAGCCCTGACACCAGGGGTGCCCCTAGCCCTTTGACCGAAGCCCCTCAGGAGAACCGTCATCTATTAAATTTTAGCACACCCGTCCGAGTCCTCCTAGCCAAGGGGCTCTCCGTGGCTAAAGTCTATTCGACCTCACCCGAAATTTTCTATCGTCTTAGTAAGACCCCGAATTGGATGGCAACCCGCTCACTTCTTATCGAGCGGCGAGAAAACCATTTGTTCGTAAACGGTTTTCGCCAGAGCAGCGTTTGGGTTACGATCCGCCCCTCGCGAGATTCGGGCCGTTTGGGGTTCGAAGCGGAGTTATTCGAAGGGGTAGTTCGAATTAGTCTGCAAAATCAAGGACTCGTCGTCACCAACGAACTTCCCCTGGAAAAGTATCTAGCAAGTACGGTCGCCTCCGAGATGCTGCCAGGTTGGAACGCCGAAGCGCTCAAAGCCCAGGCGGTCGCTTCACGCAGTTACACTCTTTTCATGATGACTCACGCCAAGAATGCTCTTTACGATATGGATCGCGGTGTCGAAGATCAGGTGTTCGGGGGCGGTAAAGAGGTCCCCGAAACGGTTCGAAAAGCGGTGGAAGCAACGCGCGGGCTCTATTTGAGTAATGGAGCGAGTGACGGCAACGCCCCCATGAAAGCCTACTTTCACTCCCGCTGTGGAGGCAGGACCGAGATTCCCTCTTCGGTTTGGGGCAACGGCAACCACTCCAAACATGAAACGCGATTAAATAGTGTCATCTGCCCTTTTTGTTCGCTCCATCCATATGTGTGGCACGCCTGGGTGAAGCTAACCGATTTTTTCTCGGCTCTGGACTTGCATCCTCTTCGAAGTTTTGAAATTTTCGCTGGCGCTAAAGCCGCGAGCGGACGTCTTGAGTCTTTGGTGATTAGAACAGACGGAAAATCCAAAGAGATGACTACTAACGAGATTCGAAGTGCCTTGGGCTTTACGCGAATCAAGAGTGGCTATCTAAATTGGAAAGTTAACTCGGAAGGGATCGAATTTAGCGGAGTGGGTTCGGGACATGGAGTGGGAATGTGCCAATGGGGGGCTCGCTACATGGCTCAGCAGGGCAAGAGCTACCTAGAGATTCTTCATTACTACTATCCGTATGCAAAAATAATGGGATCCAAATTAGTTGAGGGCTGAGTTCGACATCTCCTTCAAACGTTTAGCGACGGCATTAGCAATGAGGGAATTCGCTTCAGCGGTTAAATGCCCCTCCGAGAGAAAATAATCATAAACATTCCTGTGAGCTTTTCTCGCTTCATGTATGAGCTCGTATTTTGCGTCTACAAAATCGATTTGCGACCGTCTCAATTCGGTTTTTAGAAATTTTTCCCTCCACCCTTCATAATTTAATTCCTCTTTGGTGGTGAACAAGACAAAGAGCAGGGGAGTTGCGTCATCATGACATTCACAGATGAGTTCCTTTAAAATGGCGGCGTTCAGCGCCTTCTTCTCCTCTTTCCCATAAGTCTCTTCGAGACTATTAGAGGTCTGAAAGCGACGCAATTTCCGCATTACCAAAGATCCCAGATAACTTTCTATCTTTACCGGATGCTTCTCCAACCACGTTTGTGGATCTCTGGGGACAGGAACGCCTTTAAGCATCAAGTGATCGTTTAGCAAAGTGAAATAGGGCTTGGGGCCCGTGCGAAACGATTGCAGCGTTCTGTCGAGATCGATGGAGACGACTCCCACCACAGCCGTCGGCTTTTTTACGCTATGGCGGGCCTGCTGAAGTTTCAGAAAAATTTGGTCCAGGCCATATCCCGACATTCCCAAGTTGTAGACGGGTGTCGACAGCTGATTTCCCACCAATTGGGGAAGCCTCTTGTCCATTCGCGTAACCCCTTCCACAAAAGCATCGCCCACGAAAAGTACCGCGGGCTTATAGGCGTCCACTTCGTAAGGACGGTCCGTCACAGCCCCCAACGGATTTTTGTCCGTGACCGGAATTCCCCAGCCCAATAGGGGATCGTAGAGCTCACCGTGCACCATGACATTTTTTCCCCAGAGGTGCCTTAACTTCCAATA
This sequence comes from uncultured delta proteobacterium, assembly GCA_963778115.1. Lineage (GTDB taxonomy): Bacteria > Bdellovibrionota > FAC87 > UBA2466 > UBA2466 > JBBQIT01. The sequence continues at coordinate 2,136,883 of CAVZSV010000004.1, read as the reverse complement.
GTCATCGTCGGTGGACCAATCGGCGTACAGGTCGGGATTTCGAAAAGTAGAAACCCGTAAGGCAATTCCCGCCCGAACGATCGATTCGGCGACAAAGAAGGAGAAGGCACTAGCAAAGACTAGCCCCGTCATAAGCTTCAATTTTGGCTTCATCTTTCTATTGTACCAGGCATGGCATTTTTCGGCCGATCGTCGTAGAAAGGACCGCGTGAAAGTAAAAGACTTCGATTATCAGCTTCCCCCAGAGCTCATCGCCCAGGTTCCCGAACTTCGGCGCGACGCTTCCCGACTGCTCCATTACGACAGGTCATCGAGAAAGCTAGAGCACCGAAAATTCTCTGACCTGAAAGGACTACTCAAGAAAGGGGACACTTTAGTCATTAACAATACAAAAGTGATTCCGGCGCGGCTTTTTGCCGTCGACGATCGCCATCGAAAGTTAGAGGTCTTTCTTTTAAAACGCCTTAGTGAGGATTTTCTAAACTGGCAGTGTTTAGTTAAGCCCGGGAAGCGACTTCCCGTAGATTCGAAAAAAGCCACACTGAAAGTCGCTTTTCTGGAGGGCGCATCGGGGGAATTGAGTCGAGATTCCGAAGAACAGGGAGTTTTTCGCCTAGCCTTGAAGTTACCCACATCACCGATAAAACAGACTTTCGAAGAGTGGGTAGAAAGGGCAGGTTTGCCTCCGCTTCCCCCCTATCTAAAGCGGGAAGCATCCAAAGGGGATAAAGAGACCTACCAGACCGTCTATGCCGACCCGCTGGGTTCGGTAGCAGCGCCCACGGCGGGATTACATTTCACCCGGACACTGCTGGAGGAGATAGCAGCCAAAGGGGTCGAAATTGCTCCTCTCACTTTGCACGTGGGGTATGGAACGTTCTCGCCAATCCGAGTGAGTAATCTCGATGAGCATAAGATGCATTCCGAATTTTTTGAAATTTCCGAGGAGGTTTTCGGGCGAATTCAAACTCGACGCAAGCAGGGAGGGCGGACCATCGCCGTGGGAACGACATCACTTCGCGCGCTGGAATCGGTGAAGAAGGTCGGACTGAAAGGCGAGACCCAGCTCTTTATTAAGCCTGGTTATGAATTTAGCGAGATCGACGGCCTGGTGACGAACTTTCACCTTCCGCAGTCTTCCCTCTATATTCTGGTCTGCGCCCTGATGGGGCTAGAGAACGCCCAGCGCTGTTACCAAACCGCTATCGAAGCCAAATACCGCTTCTTTAGTTATGGTGACGCAATGGCGATTCTCTAATTCCGACTCTTTGGTTCCCTACTTATGCTTCTTTTTCGAAAGCTGATGGGTCATGTGGCTCAAGCCCTTGTTGAACGACGCCAAGAGGCGTTGTCCATGATGGCTTGTGCACGCATTTCCGTTATTACCCAAGTAGCACAGCACCGAACCCACGGGACCCAGATTGTCGTTGTTGTTATCCCCACTGGTCGCCGGATTTTGGACCTGCTGGAAAGCTCCCAGCGGACCGGGAACCGGAGTATTTCCTCCGGCAAGCGTCACCGTAATGTTGGTGAGCGGGAATTGGTTTCTAAATGCCATGAGTGCCAGCCCCGTGTCGAAGGTGAAGATCTTCTTCGTGGGATCAATCGTAACTCCTTGGCCGGTATCTTTCGTAGCATAGTTAATGACCTTCACCGCAGCGTTCGGCGTTAGCACCGCGTACGCGTTGTTCATGGGTACGGGATAGACGAGTCGAATCGGACCGCCACCGGTAGAAGGAGTACTTCCGGGGGGAGCACCGGGCTGGTCACTATTACCTACCCAGGCGGCTATCGTTCCGGTGGAGTCAGGACAGCCGGGCTGCGTATGGCTCCAATTGTTGGAAAGCATCTGCGGAGACCGGTAAGTGGTTTCCGAAGTGGCTAAATATTGGCATACGAAAACCTGTTGAAAGTTCATGTTCAAGCTCTGAACGCTGGCCCCACCGGACCCTGTCCAGTTAGTGGACGTATAGTTAAGCCCCGTGCCACCCAGATCGACGAGCTGAGATCCCGCTTTTCCTTGGTAGTCAGCAAAGAACGCCGGCGCTGGAGGAGCGGCCATCCCCGGAAAGACGTTATAGGGAGGATTGCTCATGGTGGAATCCGTTGGAGTATCTTCCAAGGTACAAGCGCTGCCAGACTTTGCGGCACTCGTGGTTCCATCTAAACAATGACAGAGTCCGTCCCCTTCGCGACTATCGCAGAAGGGATCAAATTTGGGTTCCCAAGAGGGATTCGCCAAAGTGATTCCCTGCACCTGGGTTGGGGGGGTAAGCGGAGCTACCCGATAGACAGTGGTGGTCGAACTATTGGTACTGGCAAACTCCGCACTGAGAACGCTCGCATTAACCGTTAAATAATAGTCGCTAACCGTGGGCGAACCTGTCGTTGGAATGGCTTCCCAAAGTAGCGGTGTCCCGCCTGAGGGAAGAAGCTCGGCATAAAGATCGGTATCCGCCGTCGCTGCTGGTCCAGGGATGGTAATTAACTGATAAGAAGTATCCCCGTCGTGGGTTGCGGAGCAATAATCCACTAGCAAGTTACCGATGGAGGTGATTTGCCCACTGCCATTGATAACGACACCTCCCGAACCCGCGACCGCGACGTTACTCGTGACAGTAAGAGCCGTGCTCGGCGCGAATACGCAGACGGGAGGAGTCGAATAATTTCCCGAAACGGTGGTGTTCAATCCGCCCACTACCCCCACCCCCATGCTGCAACCAGGACAGTTAGGATCGCTGGAAGGGAGTTGCATGTTCCCCGCGAAATAGAATCCCAAATAGCTAGACGAAGCGAAGTTAGTGGGAGAGGTCGACATATCCATGCAGTAAGCCGTAATTAACTGGGACGAACTTGAGCTACCGTTACCCATGGAGATATTGGTGGACACCACCGAGTTGGTATCCGACCCACCCACGCAGACACTGTTGGGATTGCCTGCACTCTTTTGATAGACAAACTGCTGGTGGCCGTTAGGCTGAATCTGAAAACCGGTCTGCCAATCGACTAGCATGAAGAGCGCACCCGCCGAATCTCCCTGATAACCCCATTGAGAAAGTACATAGGGATACTGAAAGTCCGCGGGAGGAGTAATCACTCCAGTAGTACTCACTTGGACCCCTAGAGTGGCGGCATCCCGACACTTAACCGTGACACCGGGATTTTGCGCCATATCGACTTCAACCAAAGCCCCAGCCAACGTCATTTGGCAAAAAATGGGATCGGAGGCCAAAGTTCCCGTGGCTGCCGCCGTTCCTCCGGAGGCGTAGTACGTGGAACCTCCGGTCGGATTGTAATCGACGTGGTAGGCCGACTTAAAGACGTAGTCATGAACCGTGCTCGCCGTAGGAATGGTCTCAAATAATTGGAAGCTGTCGTTATAACCATAGTCGGCACTGGTATAAAGAGTGACCGCCTGCGCATTCGTTAGCGGGGTAGCGTTGTTGGAATTAAAGAACAACGGATCCAGAGTAAATGCACCCGTGTAGCTACTTGTGGGGCTCGGATCGTTTAAGAGCGAATTCATTCCATAGTTTCCAGATCCGCTGGCGGGAGTGAAATTGACACCCCATGAGTAATTGCTCTGGTCGGTAAGTTTCATTCCTAGAAAGTTAGCGCTATGGAAAATCGTATAGAGATCGTTGAGCGACATCAGGCTATTGGCGCCAAGGCTATTATTTTTCAGCGCCATGTATAGGCCCATCGCTCCCGCAAAATCGTTCTTGTAGGGAGCAATCTGAGTTCCAAACCAGTTCATGCAATAAGTGTCGTTGTAAACGGTGGGGCTACCGCCTCCCGAAATTTCCAAACAGGCGTGACCGGAAAGAGTGCTGGCACCGGTCGTATCCACGTTGGAAGGGGAACTCACCAAATTCATCAACGCCGTTTGTACGGCGGGGAATACATCAATCATCGAAACTTGGGTCGATTGAATGAAGTTATTATCATTTGTTCCTAAAGGATCATTTCGATTCGGCTCGCTAGCTTTGGTCAGAATAACTAGTTGAGGAGTATTGACACAGAAGAACGCCGGATTCTGGTAGGCGCTACATCCCACGCTCCCCACGCTGACGTCGATTTGATTGCCTCCGCCACTTCCGCTGTTATAGGCGTTATTGATTGCCGTAACCTGGGAAGGACTAAATCCGTTGCTGGCCAAAGCCGTAGAGGTATCCGGTGTAGGTGTCGCGGTATCGACCGAAGCGCACGTCGGGGGAACCGTGGGGTCAATCGTGCTGAACGTCGGATAGTAGGTTATCGTGCCGCCACCCATATATTTGTTGTATTGCATTTGACAGACGATCTCAGTGACGTAGGTATTACCGTTACTCGCCTGATCTCGAAGCATGGCATTCACAAACGTTTTCGTCTGGCCAATGAAGTTCGTGCTTAACCAGGTATCCATCGCCGTACCGAAGGGGGTATAGGTTAACGAATCGATCTGAACTTGGTAGCCCATCACGTCAGTTAATAGAGTGTAGATCGATTCGACATCCCAACCGGTCACCTGCGTTTTCATCAAGCGAAACGGTCCATAAAAAGGTGAAGCTTTGATTGCCGCCAAATCACAAGCGGTCGAGGAGCAAGCGGAGATGGCGTTCAAAAAGGTTTCTGCGGCAGTGGTTCCGGTTTGCGCCGCTTGGTCAATAGAATGAGCGATTTGCGCGATGTTAGCGTGAGCTAAAGAGGCGTCTGCTAAGCTACTGATGCCCATCACGTTCAGAAACGCTTGGATAACCGCAGCAGCAACCGGATCACAGGTAACGCCACTATCGCCCGACATTACGATGCAACTTTGCGTTCCGCCGGTGCAAGCAAAGTTGGCTTCTAGCTGTTCTCCGACGGGGACCGAGCTAACCGTAAAATTTCCGCTGCCGTCTACCGTACAAGAGGGGCCGGCAGTTCCCCCGCCACCGCTGCCCACCACTAAGGTGGTGCAAGCTGCACTCGCACAATCGTTTGAGGTATGTGCTTGGCGATTCTTTCTGGCGTTTTTCTTCGAGTGACTAAAGCTGACGTAGCTTTGGACTAGCCCTGAAGCGCTGGCCGTGGAACCCGTATTAGTTCCGGTTGGTGCGGTCGTACTACTACCGCAACCGACGATTCCTATTAGAAAAGCCAAGGAAAGAGATCCGGTGAAAACGTAGTTACGGCAAATGCGAGAGGTCTGGGCGCTCCAGGTCTTCATTTCGAAGTCTCCGATAGATTTTGGGTGAAAAATTAAATGAAGGTTTATTCTAACCCGCTTTTAGAAAAGATTCTAAAAAAAAAGGGGTCAGAAAAACGTTAGCATTTCTCGCGGCGTTTCTTCGAGAGAGTTTTTTATTGAAGGCTGAGCATCAAAGTCTGAAGGTCATAACAAACTTTCGCGTGGTTCAAGTAGGCTGAACTTAACAGAGATACCATTCCCGCCGTCACCGCGGGATCGGCGTAGACCACGGTGCCATTAAGACCCGCTCACGCGGGTCTTTAGATTCAGTCTTCACATTAATATGAATCGGAATCTAAGCGCTCTGGGAGCGCTTGTAGTTGACGGATGCAGCTACATGCCTTTATGTTACGCCCTTTCAGGAGGCTTTCGTTTGCCCGGTTTAAAAGTTAGAGATACGGAACACAGTGAAGGCGCTTTGCGGCGTTTCAAAAAGCAGTGTGAAAAGGCGGGGGTTCTTTCTGAAGTCCGCCGGCGGGAGTACTATGAGAAGCCTTCTGTCCGCCGAAAGAAGAAGTCGATTGCGGCCCGTAAGCGGCTGATTAAACGAGCACTTCCTCCACGGAACTAGCTTTTCATGAGCTTGAAAGACACGATCAATAACGATGTAAAGACCGCCATGAAAGCGCATGACGCCGCTAGGGTTTCGACCCTTCGGATGGTGGTTTCCGAGATTAAAAAGCGCGAAATTGATAGCCGCAAGCCTTTGGAAGAGGCGGAGGTCATTAGGCTCCTAGGCACGATGATCAAGCAACGTCACGACTCTATTGATGCCTTCACCAAAGGAAATCGTCCCGACCTGGTAGATAAGGAGAAAGCGGAAGTCGCCCTTCTGACCGCTTATTTGCCTGAGCAGTTGGATCGAGCTGAAGTGGAAAAAGCCGTCGCCGAAGCCATTCAAGAGAGCGGTGCCACCGGCCCCAGCGATATCGGTAAAGTCATGAAAGCCGCTCTCGTAAAGACCGGAGGGCGTGCCGACGGGAAACTAGTCAATGAGATCGCGCGCGCCAAACTCTCCCCCAAGCCCTAATTCCTTAATATTGGAAAATCAGCCTCCGTTGCCCCGGTCTTTCTACGAGGATGAGACTTTAGTAGTAGCGCGACGCTTACTCGGGAAGGTTCTAGTAGTGCATGCGGCTTCCGCAACGCGCAGTATCAAAGACACTATTGCGGTGGAGATCGTCGAAGTTGAGGCCTATTTGGGAGGAGCCGATCCCGCAAGCCATGCCTATCGGGGCGTCACTAAGAGAAATGCAGTCATGTTTGAGGGGGGCGGAAGCTGCTACGTCTACCTTTCGTATGGACTTAACTACTGTATGAATGTGTCTACTCGGGGGCCCGGTATCGGCGAAGCTGTTTTATTTCGGGCGGCGCGCCCGATTTTTGGAATCGATAGTATCCGAAAGCGTCGGGCTCTGATAAAGACCGACTTCGGCCTTTTGAATGGGCCGGGAAAGCTGACCAAAGGGCTGGGTATCGATTTGACGTACAACGGATTTACTTTTGACCGTCCTGATTTCAAAATCGTGGACTTGGGAACCCGGGTTCCGGCAAAGCTCATCAGTGAGTCTCCTCGTATCGGCATCAGCAAAGCAGCGGAAAAACCGTGGCGGTTCTTCTTGAAGGACTCCCCCTGGGTTTCGAGATCGAGTTCGGTATCTGCATCGTCAGTGAAGTTTAGGGAAAAGAAAACGTAATGTACTCGGATGCAACGCTTACTACATTAAGAAATGCGATAAGCATCGTTGAGTTAATCGGCGAGTACCTTCCTTTAAAAAAATCAGGTCTTGGCTATGTGGGGTTGTGTCCTTTTCATAATGAGAAGACCCCCTCCTTTCATGTACATCCCCTCAAGCAATGCTTTCACTGCTTCGGCTGCCAAAAAGGCGGCAATATTTTTACTTTTGTCTGCGCCATCGAGGGGCTCTCGTTTCCGGAAGCGGTAAAGAAATTAGCCAAACGCGCTGGGATCGAACTCAAGGAGGAGGCAAACTCTCGACGAGCTCCAGCCCCTCAACCGATTCCGGGCTTGGCCCGGCTTACCGAAGCCTTGGAATGGGCGACCAAATATTTTAACTACCTTCTGACTGAAGTTCCCGAATATCGATTGGCTTTGGACTATCTCATGTCGCGAGGAATTTCTCGAAAGACCATCGATCGCTTTCGCATTGGAGTCTCGCCTCGAGGCTGGAATACGTTAATGGATCTGATGGAGAAAAGGAAATTCACCTTTTCGGAACTGACCGAAGCCGGGCTTGTCATCGCCAAAGAGGGTTCACCCCGCAAAGGTTACGATAGATTTCGGGAACGATTGATGTTTCCCATCCGCGATGCCGAGGGATCGGTCATCGGCTTCGGCGCCCGACTTCTTAACGACGAGCCCAACCAACCCAAGTATCTCAATTCGCCAGAGTCACCGCTTTTTTCCAAGCGTCGCTGCTTTTACGGAATTCATGAAAGCATGCGAGGGATTCGAGTAAGAGGCGAAGCGGTCATCGTGGAAGGCTACATGGATGTCGTTGGACTCGCGGAGTGCGGCGTTAACAACGCTCTAGCGACGATGGGAACCGCACTGACCGAAGACCATTGCGCGCAACTCAAGAAACTATGCAATCGAGTCGTCACAGTGTTTGATCCCGATGCCGGCGGACAAGACGCATGGAGAAGATCGGTCCATCTCTTTTTGGAATCGGGCATCTTTGCCAAAGACCTCTCACTCCCTGACGGACAAGATCCAGACGAATACCTCCAAAAGGAGGGAGCTGAAAAATTTTATCAATCTTGTGAAAAAGCTCCGCGACAGATCACTAAGCTTTTGAAAGAGATCGCAACGGAAGGGCACCTCAGCGAAGAGGAGAGCGCTAAGTGGCTTTCCGAACTGACTCCGATCTTAGTAGCGAGCCGGCGGCTATCCGATCGCGCCATCCTTTGGGACAATATCTCACTCGTTTTGAAAACCTCGGTAGAAGCTCTTAAAGAGATCAGCGAATCCGGACAGGCAAGGCTTGCCCCCAAGATCGAAAAGGCGCCAGACGCAAAGAACGCGCCAGCCCCTGGTAAAAAATTACCTCCCACCAAGGAGGCCGCTATCGATCCTTTAGATCTTGATTTTTTTGACTCGGCCTTGCAATGGCCACAGGCCTTCTTTGCCATTCCAACCACCGATTGGATGGCAGGCATCAAAGAAGAGCGGGTGCGCTACTGGTTAACGGCACTTTCCGAAGCCGGAGCTCCTGCACCGGATCGTTGGCCCCCTGTTTTGGAACAGCTTGTCCAGACTGAAGCGCTCATGAAGCTTCAGGCCTTGGCGGCAAAGTGGCTGATTGCTTCGTCTAGCTCCGAAGAGAGGCAGGCCAAAGACGCTAGTTTGGACGGCCGAACTTTAAGGGTCTTGGCCGATAGGCTATTGAAAAGAAAAAGAGAATTGGAAATACGCGCCCTTTCCGCTCAGGTTAAATTGAGCGACAAACTAGGGGACGATCGCGAAGGAATTCGACTACTTGAGAAACTAAAGGAGCTTAGAAGTCATTGAAACTTTAAGAACGTGGCACTTATACCCCTTTACGGGGGCTTTGACCGTTGCATCACGCTGTGTGGCGTGTTATGAATCGGTGTTTGTCTCCTTGCCGTATCAAAGCGACGTGCCCTAACTTTACGGAGCTATAGACCGATGCCCAAGCTTGAAAAGAAAAAAGAATTACTAAAACTCATTTCCACCGGAAAAGAGAAGGGGTTCCTCACGTATGAGGAGATCAATGAAGCCCTTCCCGAAGAACTCATCGAATCTGAAGAGATCGACGAGGTCATGACTCTTCTCGAAGAGAATGACATCGAAATCGTGGAAAACGAAAAGCAGTTAAAGGCTTTAAAGAAAGCCGCCAATACAGCGACCTCTGCCGCCCCTGCTGCCGAAGCGGGAGCCGGTGCGGGCGCCAGCGAAGACGAAGAAGCCCTTACCCGTGGACTCGATCCGGTCCGCCTCTATCTAAAGAAGATGGGTTCGGTGGCGCTCCTCACTCGCGAAGGCGAAATTGAAATTGCAAAACGTATTGAAGAGGGCGAAGCCGAAGTCTTGGACGTCATCTTAAACTCCTCGATGGGCATCAAGGAGTTTTTGGCCATCGGCGACAAGATCGAAAAGGGCAAACTCCGGGCGCGCGATGTCGTTCGAGGCGGTGAAGGCGAGAGCGAGAACCAGGAAAATGCCGAAGGGGGCAATGGAGCGGAAGCGGTAGTTCCCGATCCTAATGCGGAACCTGAGCCAGAGCCTACCGAAGAAGAACAGCATCAAATGGAAGGCCTTAACGAGGCCGAATGCCGCGAGCGCATTCTAGAAGGAATGAAGCTCGTTAAAAACTTTGAACGTATTCTCAACGGCGTTGAGCAAAAACTTCTCAAGGGGGGCCAGGCCGCCCTGGAACGAAAGAAGTTGCGTGAACGTCTCGCCAGTAACCGGCGCAGCATCGTAAAGGTTTTCCAAGAGATCAATTTCAACCGTAAGACGATCAATAAGATCGTAGCGAAATTTAAGCAGCAGGTTCAGCGCATTGAAGAAGCGGAGACCGAAATTTACCGAAGTCTTCGCCGGATCAACGTAGATACCATCGGAAAGTTCCGCAAAGCTCTGACTGAAAGCAAGCGCAACAAGAAGTACGAAGAGCAGCTTAAGAATAAGTACGGCTATGATTACGCTGGAATTCTTGAACTTGACCTTGTCATGCGAAATGCCGCGAAGAAGGTCGGCGTCGTAGAAAAGGAGACCAATCTCCGAGCCCGTGAATTGAAAGACATGTATGAGGCGATCTTAGCCGGAGAGCGAAAATCCGAAATCGCCAAAGCCGAGTTAGTCGAGGCGAATCTTCGCTTGGTGGTATCGATCGCCAAAAAGTACACCAACCGGGGTCTTCAGTTCTTAGATCTCATTCAAGAAGGCAACATCGGCTTGATGAAAGCCGTCGATAAGTTTGAATACCGACGCGGTTATAAGTTTTCGACTTATGCCACGTGGTGGATTCGTCAGGCGATTACTCGAGCCATCGCCGATCAGGCCAGAACGATTCGTATTCCGGTCCACATGATCGAGACGATCAACAAGCTCATCCGAACTTCACGTTATTTGGTGCAGGAGCTGGGACGGGAGCCGACGCCGGAAGAGATTGCCGAAAAGATGGAAATGCCGGTTGATAAGGTTCGTAAAGTTCTCAAGATCGCTAAGGAACCGATCTCTTTAGAGACGCCTATTGGCGAGGACGAAGATTCGCATTTGGGTGACTTTATTGAGGACAAAGCGATGATTTCGCCCGCCGATGCGGTAACGAACGTGAATCTGTCCGAACAGACAAGACGGGTTCTTTCCACCTTAACCCCCCGAGAGGAGAAAGTGCTTCGCATGCGCTTTGGCATCGGGGAAAGCTCTGACCATACTTTGGAAGAGGTAGGACAAGACTTTAACGTAACTCGAGAGCGTATTCGTCAGATTGAGGCAAAAGCGCTGCGCAAACTTCGCCACCCCAGCCGAAGCAAGCGGTTGAAGGCGTTTATAGAAAATTGAACTCATTTACCGACGGAAAGTGCCGGAATTTATCATAATCCCTCTGGACTTCCGGGGATTAAGCGGTAGAGTGTCGGTGCTGTTGATCTAGCGCAAGAGGACCACGGTCTCGGGGCCCATAGCTCAGTCGGTTAGAGCAGCCGGCTCATAACCGGTAGGTCCCAGGTTCAAGTCCTGGTGGGCCCATTAGATATCGGCCCACATGAGACACCGACCTTGGAAAAGGGCCTGGTAGCAGCAGGAATTAAGATAGTAGCAGGGAGGATAAGCGTTGAGCGAGTCCATGAAAGCTCAGTATCAAATTTTGGCGGATCTTCGGCGGATAGATGAGAAGATCTCCCGGTTGCAAGACCAAATCGAAAGCCTTCCTAACGAGACCGATAAGTTAACTCAATCCCTGCAAACTAAGCGCGACGAATACGACAAAGCCAAACTTCTGTTTGATACTTGTGAGAAGAAGCTTCGTAAGAGTGAGCAAGACCTCAAAGAGCGTGAAGATAAGCTCCATAAAGCCGAAGGCAAAATGATGGAGGTCAAGACTAACGAAGAATATCAGGCGGCCGTTAAGGAAAATAACGCTCAAAAGCAGGAAAAATCAGGCTTCGAAGAGCAAGCTCTCCAACTGATGAATGAAGTGGAAGCCCAGCGCCAAATTCTTAAAGAGGTCGAAAAGAATTTTAAATCTTATGAAGAGAGCATCAAAAAAGACCTCGCTAAGATCGAAGCCGATCGATCCAGCATCGTAAAGGTCTTGGAAGAGCAGTTGGGACAGCGGCATTCTGCAGCGTCTCAGCTTACCCACGATATCAACGCCATCTACTTAAGAGTCGCCACCCGCACTAAAGGCGTAGGCATTGTCTACGCGGAAAATGGAATGTGTTTGGGTTGCCACATGAAGGTGCGCCCGCAACTCTACAACGAGATTCTAGGATTCAAAGCAGTTCACCGTTGTCCTAGTTGCGGCCGTATTCTTATTATTCCTTCCAAAGAAGCTGATGTAGCCGATGCCGAAGCCTCCGCTAAATAACGCGGACTCCTCCCCATTCCTTCTATTTTGCGACGGGGCGTCTCGGGGAAATCCGGGGCCTGCGGCTTATGGCTTTGTGATCTTTCAAAACCAAGATGTCCTGGAACAAAAAGGGGGGCGTCTCGGAAATACCACTAACAATGTCGCGGAATACCAAGGCCTTATCCATGGACTTAAGCGTCTGGTGGAGCTAGGAGCAAAACAGATCGTGGTCAAAGCAGATTCAGAATTTATGGTGAGGCAGCTTAACGGAATCTATAAGGTGAAAGCGCCCAACATCATCCCTCTTTTTCAGCAAGCGAAGGCCCTTTTGGAAAATTTCGAGAAGGCTCAGATCTTACATGTCAGAAGAGAGGAAAATTCTCTAGCTGACGCGATGGCCAACGAGGCTCTTGACCGCCCCTAACCAAATCAAATGACGATGAGGATGGCTGGGGTCATACCGGCACCGAGGCGCAACTGGTGGTAATTTGACACCATCTTTATTTTCCCTCTGAACCAGCTTAAATACTTAACATTACTATTTAAAATTATATGGCAATCTGACCCTAGGTGGGCCCGCGGCTTGCAGTAGGCTTGTGGAAGGTGTGTTAGGGGCGGTATATAGGCGGAGTAGGTCGCAAGGGGGTGGCCTTCTCCATGAGATTCTGGAACCGACCGCACTCACCACCAAAGCCGAAAGAGATGGGAAACCATTTTGCTGCGCGGAGGGGTGCGATTACTAGACAGTCAAAAACCACGACTCACCTCTCAGCCACTCTGCTAGTTTCGATCTTTGTGCTCGCGATGGGACAGTTCGCGTTGGACGGCCTAAACGGGATTTTGGTAGATGGTTTGTTTCGTACGCGCTGGAAGAAAAATCCCGTCCCTGACATCGCACTCATTGCCTACGACGACGTCGCCAGCCGTCGTTACGGAGGCTCTTTAAAGTTTCCGGTGGATGAAATTACCGCAACAATAGAGCACATTAAGGCCGATTCGCCACGGGCCATTGCTCTCATTGGGTCCATCAATGAACGTGACTATTCAGAGCAGGAGATAGCCGCCTTGGCCAAGTGCTTCGCTAAAACTGAATCCGACTACGTCGGTTTTCTTGATGACGATAGCCTCGGCAATCCTCCTCCTTCCGCTTTCCTAAACGTCGTCAGATATCGGCCGGGTTTTATTTCTCGAGATACCTTTAACTACGGAGCCGACTCGGTGACCCGACGAGTGATGATAGCCGTTGAAGGGTTTCCTAGCCTTTACGCCGAACTCGCACGCACGGTTCGCGGAATGACAAAGCGCCAATTCTTCCAATCGACTTCGAGACCTTCCCCCGCTTCCAACACGTTGCAGACCTATATTCACTGGCAAGGGCCTCCAGGAACTTATCCCGTTCACTCCACCGCTGAAGTGGCCGAAGGAAGAACGCCGAGAGGAACTTTTCGTAATAAAATAGTCCTCATCGGCACAGCCCTTTCTCGTAAAGACGCTGATTTCGTACTCACCCCTTATTCTAGGGAGCCGCGCGAAACTCTATTTCTGGAAGGAGCGGCCCAGAGTCTGGGCACGCTTCTCAATAACAACGGCATTAAAAGATCGAGCCATTTTACCGTAGTCTTACTCTCGCTTCTCATAGGCGCCATCATCGTTAATTCGGCCCTTCTGCTTTCTCCGGGACGAGGCATTGTCGCCGTCTTGGTCGTCATTCTGGCCACTATCAGCTCGGCCTGGGCGGCTCTGTTCTTTTTTGATACATGGATCGATCTCGCTCATCCGCTCATTGCTGCCTGTGTGAGCTATTACGTCGTCATTCCCTATCGTCTACTGAGTGAGTATCGAGTCCGATGGTATTACCAACAAAAGACGGAATGGATGGGTCAATTAGAGCAGCTAAAAAGTAATTTCCTTTCACTTATCTCTCATGACCTAAAAACTCCCATAGCGCGCATTCAAGGTAATGCCGAATTAGTGCTTAACGAGGCTTCAACGCTAAATGAACGCCAAAAAAAATCGCTCTCCGCAATCATCCATACCACTGAGGATCTGAGTGAGTACGTTCAGACCGTGCTGGACCTTACACGAATTGAAAGTGCTGATATTCCCTTGCAGAAAGCCTCAAAAGATATCAACGCGACCATCACCGAAGTGATCGAAAGCAAGAAGTTTCTGGCAGCCGAAAAGCATATCACCCTCAATACGCAACTAGAGCCGCTTTTCTCGTTTAAATTCGATGTCACCCTCATACGTAGAGTTCTTTCGAATCTCGTGGAAAATGCGATAAAGTATTCTCCCTCTACTAGCGAGATCACGCTAAGCTCGAAAGAAGAGAATGGGTGGATAAGGGTATCGGTAGCCGATCGCGGCATGGGTATCGATCCTTTAGAGCAGGGGAAAGTCTTCGAAAAGTTTTATCGCTGTGAAAATCCGGCTACCAAAGAGATTAAAGGAACGGGACTCGGACTTTACTTGGTAAAGTATTTTGTGGAGCTCCATCGCGGTGCCGTAGATCTAAAAAGCGAAATAGGACAGGGAAGCATTTTTACTATTTCTTTACCGGTATAAAAGGGAGGAAACCATGAGTGCAGGAAATTCAGAAGTTCAAGGGAAACGAGTTCTCGTAGTCGAAGATGATCTGGAACTTCGACAGACCATCGCCGAAGCGCTCACTCGAACGGGATTCGTCGTCGAACAGGCCGAGGACGGGATTGCGGCATTAGAATCCATCCAGAAAGTAAGGCCCGATTTAGTCATGCTCGATGTGAACATGCCGCGGCTGGGAGGCATGGAATGCCTTTCGAAAATTAAAGAGCTGGACCCTTCGATCATCGTTGTCGTGATGACCGCCTACAGCACCATTGAAAATGCCGTAAAAGCGATTAAAGAGGGCGCTTATAACTACCTCGCTAAGCCGATCAAGCACCAGGCTATCGTCGAGATGGTTCAGCGCGCACTAGAAGCGCAGCAGATGATCCATCACATGGCGTTTTCTGCCCCGGTGGTCAAACTCGATACGGGAAGCTTCGTTGGAAACTCGAGCGAGATGCAGAAAATTTTTGGCGTCATCTACAAGCTGGCCAAAGTGGATACTTCCGTTCTCATTCGCGGCGAGAGCGGAACGGGCAAGGAGCTTGTGGCTCGCGCCATTCACTACAACTCGGCACGTAAGGACCAGAAGCTAGTCGCCATCAACTGTAGTTCCATCGCTGAGACTCTGTTCGAAAGCGAACTCTTTGGCCATGAAAAAGGGGCCTTCACCGGAGCCGATCAACGGCAGATCGGAAAATTTCAGTATGCCGAAGGAGGAACGATGTTCCTCGACGAGATAGGAGATCTAAGTCCGGCAATGCAAGTTAAACTCTTGCGAGTCTTGCAAGAACGCAAATTTATTCCCGTGGGCTCCAACCGGGAAATTGAGATGGACGTCAGAGTCATTGCGGCTACCAATCGAAACTTGGAAGAGATGATTCAAAAGGGAACCTTTAGGGAAGATCTTTTCTACCGATTAAATGTGATTCCCATCTACCTTCCCCCTCTGCGGGAACGTAAAGATGATATCGAAAAGCTAGTGAACCATTTCATTGCTAAGTTTAATGTCCTCCACAAGAAGCGCGTCACCGGTGTTACTCCCACATCGTTACAAATCCTGCTTCGGCACAATTGGCCGGGGAACATTCGTGAGCTTGAGAACGTCATCGAACACGCTTTTGTTATTGAAAATACCGAGCGTATTCTCCCCCAATCGCTTCCTCAGTATCTCTCTTCGGGGATAGCAAGCGAACCCAGATGGGCGGCGGCAGGTGCAGTCGAAGCTTCCAAAGAGCGCATCGAACTTCCCTTTGACGAAGAAGAATCGCAGCTTCTTGACTACCGAAGTCACAAAGAACAGTTCGAAAAGGAGTTTATTGTAAGAGCGTTAAAGACCTTTAAGGGCCGCATCAACCAAACGGCGATGCACGCCAAGATTCCGAAGAAAACGCTGCTCCGCAAGCTTCAAAAGTACAACATCCGCGCTGAAGACTATCGCGAGTAACGCAGCGTGTAGTCTCGTCGTCATGCTAAAATTACGGCATGACGACAAAGTTGCTTTCGCCAGAGCGTAAAATAGTCTCTCTGGTCATTCTCTTTCTGCTAATCGGTCTGGTCATGCTCTTTAGTGCCACTGGCATCATGGGCGTACAGCAGCATGGCTCCGAGTTTTACTATGTTAACCGGCAAGCCCTTTGCGGAATTCTCGGCCTCTTTTTCATGTTTCTCTTGTCTCGTACCAAATACCAATGGTGGGGAAAGTTAGCAATTCCGCTGCTACTCATCCAGCTGACGCTAAATTTTGTCACTATCTTTACCCATCTCGGCCATAACGCGGGAGGGGCTACTCGTTGGCTAAAGCTCGGCCCCGTGCAGTTTCAGCCCAGCGAACTCGCCAAGATTTCCGTCACTCTATACGTCGCCTACATGCTTTCGACACTGCAAGAACTGAAAGCTTCTCGAAAGTTTTGGATCGTTCACGGCGGGCTCATTCTCTTGGTTCTTTTTTCAGTCTTTAGGCAGTCCGACTTGGGCTCGACGGTACTCTTATCTTGCATCATCCTGGGGCTTTTTTTCATCGGAGGGGCCAGAACGACGTACCTTCTGGGTGTCTTGGGAGCGGGAATCGGAGCGGCCCTTTTTGCCATGCTCCACTCCGAATACCGCAGGCGTAGGGTAATGGCGTTTCTCAATCCCTGGGCCGATCCTCAAGGAAGTGGATTTCAAACCATTCAATCCTTCCTGTCATTCCACTCAGGAAAGATATTTGGGGTGGGAATTGGAAACGGTAACTCCAAACTTTTCTTTCTGCCTGAAGTGCATACCGATTTCATTTTTGCGCTCATCGGAGAAGAGTTGGGTTTTGTAGGAGCTATCACACTCCTTGTGATGTTCGCGTACTTTGGATACTTACTTTTCAAAGCGTCTTTTCATGCTCCTGACAATTTTGGAAAGTATCTGGGATTTGGGCTTTCCCTGTCGCTTCTTCTCCAAGTTTCCGTCAACTTAGGAGGAGTGACTGGGATTCTTCCCGTGAAAGGCCTTCCACTTCCTTTCATCTCATGGGGCAGATCCGCCCTCTTTGTAAATCTGCTGATGATGGGAATACTATTGAACATCGTCCGCCAATCCGGAATAATTCAGAAGAAAAAAGAGAGTCGGGAGGCAGAGTTTCCACGCGCAAAAACATACTAATCACCGGCGGTGGAACTGGCGGCCATGTTTTCCCGGCGATAGCCATCGCGCGGGAGTTAGAGCAAAGAGGATTTTCCATAGTCTATGTGGGAAGTCCTCGGGGCTTTGAGAATAAGATTGTTCCCCCGCTCGGCATCCGTTTTTTGACGATCGATTCCGGCGCCGTTAAGAACCAATCTCCCCTTACCATTCTGAAAACGATTTGGAAGCTGTTCTTCGGAGTTTTCAAAGCAATTCGAATCATTCATCAAGAAAAAGCGGCGGCCGTGATCGGTGTAGGTGGCTACGTTTCCGTACCGGTGGGATTTGCCGCATTTTTGACACGGACTCCTCTTTACTTACAAGAACAGAATGTTTCCGTGGGAATCGCCAATCGCGTGCTAGGAAGGTTGGCACGCAAAGTGTTTCTGGGATTTGAGGAGGGGGAGCAATTCTTTCCCCGAGGGCGTACTTTAGTAACTGGCAATCCCATTCGAAAAGACTTCTTTGACCCTAAATTCGAAACAGTTCCGGCTGCATGTACCGGAATTCTGGTATTTGGTGGAAGTCAGGGAGCCAAAGCGATCAATGACGCTTTTATTCAGCTATTGCCCGAGCTTTCCGTGAAATATCCGGCGCTCTCTATTCTTCATCAGACCGGAGAAAAAGATTTGGCTCGGGTGAAAGAAAGCTACGCGAAATTTTTCTCTGGCCGCTATGAAGTGCTCCCCTTCATCACCGATATGGCTTCGGCTTATGCTTCGGCGTCGCTTGTTGTTTCTCGTTCAGGGGCGTTGACCGTTTCCGAACTCATTCAGGTCGGTCGCCCGGCACTTCTGGTTCCGTTTCCGCGCAAAGGGCAAAACGATCAGACAGCGAACGCTTATCTCCTTCAAAAGCATGGGGTGGGCAGAGTGGTGGAACAAGGCAGGGATTTTGAACAACGCTTCCGAGAGACTTTCCTTGAAGTCTTTACGCCAACGACCCTTTCGGAAATGGCCTCACACTTTTCTACATTGCGCGGTGGTAATGCGCTTGCTAGCATCGGCCTCCACATCGAGAAAGAGCTCTCCCAATAGAGGGAGGCCAGGCGATGACCAAAACGAGTTAGCAAAAGTACCTAAATGTATAATAAGTTCAATAAGATCCACTTCATCGGAATCGGCGGGATCGGAATGAGTGGAATCGCCGAGCTCTTGCACCGGCATCACTATGTGGTCTCCGGCTCCGACCTGCAAAAGGGGGAGACGGCCCGACGATTGGAGCGCTTAGGCGTAGAAGTCCATGTGGGTCATGCCGCCGAAAATCTTAAGGGGGCTGAACTCGTTGTCTATTCGTCCGCCGTTCGACGTGACAATCCGGAAATGGTCGCTGCCGTTGAACGAAAGATTCCGGTCATTACGCGGGCCGAGATGCTGGCTGAATTAATGCGGCTTAAATACGGCATTGCCGTTGCGGGCGCCCATGGCAAGACCACCACCACTTCCATGATTTCAATGTTGCTTACCGAAGGCGGATTGGATCCCACCATCGTAGTGGGCGGCAGAGTAGATCATTTCGGCGGAGCCAACGCGCGGTTGGGAAGCGGCGATTTCATGGTAGTGGAGGCAGATGAAAGCGATGGAAGCTTTAATCGTCTGTCACCCTCAATAGCGGTGGTCACCAACATGGATCGTGAGCACATGGACCACTACAAGACCATGGCCAAATTGAAATCCGCTTTCCTCTCCTTCATGAATAAAGTGCCATTTTATGGGATTACTGTTCTGTGCGGCGATGATCCTTACCTTAGGGTGCTCGCGCCTCGATTGGAACGTAGAAAAAAGAGTTACGGATTTTTGCCTGAGAACGATTACCGGCTTTCCGAGTATGCAGTGAACGGATTGGGTAGCCACTTTGTTCTTGAAAGTAACGGCGAAAAACAGCGAGTAACGCTTCAGGTACCAGGTAAACACAATGCCTTAAACGCAGTCGCGGCAATTGCCGTGGCCGACGAGTTGTCCATTTCACGACAGGTTGCTGTCGATACCCTTCAAGCCTTTCAAGGGGTTCAACGGCGCTTTCAGAAGCGTGGTTCGATTAACGGTGTTCTTTTTATCGATGATTATGCCCATCATCCGACCGAAATTCGCGCGACCATCAGGGCGGCGAGAGAGCAATTTCCTAATTCGAAAATAAGGGTCGTCTTTCAACCGCATAGATACTCCCGAGTCGAAGATCTTTTTGATCGTTTTGCCACCTGCTTTAAGGATTCCAATGCCGTCGCCGTCACCGACGTTTACGCGGCCGGTGAAAATCCCATTCCCGGTATCGATGGACGGACGCTTCACGATCTTATCGCTGCCACGGGAAACGGAGAAACTCGCCATGTAAGCTCCGCCCTAGTCGGAGTAGAGACTTGGCTAGCGGAAAGCAAAGAAGGGGATATCATCCTGACCTTGGGGGCGGGAGACTTGCCGAATGTCTACAAACAGCTCTTTTAATCATCCCCGCTTGAGAGATCGAATTGCCGAGCGCTTTGGGGAGAAAGTTCGCTTTAATGAACCGCTAGCCCCTTATGTCGCTTACCGGGTAGGCGGACCCGCCGACATTTTAGTCTTTCCCCAGGACGAAAAGGATCTCGTTCAGATCTCAACACTCTCCAAAGAGGAAGCCCTTCCCATTACAATTATTGGGAACGGGACAAACTTGCTCGTTCGCGACGAGGGAATTCGAGGGATCACCGTCTCCTTACTCAATGCTTTTAAAAACATCGAATATATTTCTACCACCGATGTAGCGACTCATCTGGTTAGGACCGGCGGGGGAGTGGGAAAGCCCGAACTCCTGGAATGGGCTATCGCTCGAGGATACCAAGGCCTCGAGTTTAGCGCGGGAGTTCCCGGAACGGTGGGCGGCGGAATCTTTATGAATGCCGGTACCAAATATGGCTGTTACGGAGATATACTAAGAGAGGTCAGGCTTTACGATTTCGCCACGGGAGCCAGGCAGCTGAAAACAGAACCCAGTCAATTTGGGTATCGAGAGCAGCGGCTGGTAAATGGTTCCCTCGTATTGTGGACGCTCTTTGAGTTAAAGAATGGCGACAAAGCAGCGCTTCGGAATGAAGTCGATCGCATCATCGCCGAAAGGAGCTCCAAACAGCCGTTGGATCTTCCTAGCTGCGGGTCTACCTTTAAGAACCCAGAGGGCTATTCGGCGGGTAGACTAATCGAAAGAGCGGGACTAAAAGGGCTGCGAGTCGGAGGCGCGGTCATCTCGGAAAAACATGCCAATTTTATTCTCAATGAGAACAACGCGAAGGCAAGTGACATATTGACGCTAATCGACATGGTGAAAAAGAAAGTTTACGAGCAGTTTGCTGTAACATTGGAGTGCGAAGTCATCATCCTTGGGTCTTCAAAATAATTGGGGGCAACCATGATGAAAAATAAGTTTCGGACGAAGCTCCAGTTCTCCAAAGCGGGCTTAGTATGCAGCGGCGGAGCGACCAAAGCAGCCGCCTTTCACATCGGCGTTTGCCTCGCTCTTCGCGACAAGGGCTTCTCTTTTGTGGGGGGAAGAACCGAGACCCCGGTGGATATTAATGCGCTTCCTTATCCTCCCACTCGATATCATCCCCATCAAATTGCCACTTATGTAGGATCGAGTGCGGGAGCTCTCATTGCCACCATGCTGGCCGCGGGAGTCGGTATTGAAAGTCTCATTAACTCCTTTTCAAAAGATACGAACTTCAAGATTCCCGGCAATCATCGGGAGATTCCGCGGATTCATTATCGGGATATTCTGACCATTAGTTGGCCCAAGCCGACTTCTATTCTCAAGAGTTTTCAAAAAAGTTCCGTATTTAGCCGCACCATGGAGTCGATGGTGCTACGAAATTTGAGGCTCCCCGGAATTTTTTCGACTCGAGGGCTTGCCGAGTATGTAGAGAAATATATTCTCCCCACAAATCGTTTTCACGAACTTCAGCCCGATCTTTTTATTGTGGGAACCCAGCTCGATCATTCCCGCAAAATTATCTTCGGCAGGTTCGGAACGGAAAAGACTTTCGACCAGTACTCCCAGTACGCTTCCAATGCGCTTATTTCAGACGCGGTGGGAGCTTCGATGTCGTTACCGCCGGTTTTTGCTCCTTATCTGGTAACTCACGAAGGCGGGAAGGGACGGTATTACATTGATGGAGAGATTCGAGAAACGTTATCCACTCACGTAGCTAAAGAAAATGGCTGTGATCTGATTATCTGCTCCTATACCCATCAGCCTTATCATTTTAAAGATGATATCGGTTCTCTTTATTTATACGGGATGCCAGCCATTGTGGTTCAAGCCGTTTACCAGGCAATCGAACAGAAAATTTATGGGACGAAAAAGGCGCATGAGAATAAGATTGCGGCACTCACGACCGTAAGAGAATTCTTTGCCGAAAAGAAATATCCCGAAGAGGATGTCCAAGAGCTTTGCCATCGTCTTCAAGAACGATTGGATTTTAAAGAAAGTCTAAACTACATCTATATCCACCCCGAATCGAAAGATCGCGAGATGTTCTTTGGCGATCACTTCACGCTCAATGCAAGGACACTTCAAAACGTGGTTACTATTGGCTATAAGCGCGCAATGGCGGAATTAAGAAAGTATGACTTGGAGCCGGTGACGCAAGCGTGATTGAGCCCAGAGGGGCGCTGCTTTGTTTCTAGGTTGCTATTGCGCTAATTACCCCCATACTCCCCGCATACACTCTGGCACAACCATTGCTCTTCCCATAACCCTGACAATGCTCGGCCGCCCAGAGGGGCCGCGACAGTGTCTAGCTAGTCAACGATGGTGCCGCTTTTTGGCAGTACCGCAAGCGGGTTGGAGAAGAAATTGCTCTCGAAAAAACGTTCAAGCCTTCAAAAGACGCTGCAGAAAAAGCTTTCCCGTTCCCATCTCTTTCTCTTCGTTATTTTTTCGGTAGTCACTATTGCGGCCTTAGATCTCGCGGCAAATCGCGAAAGCGAATCGATGACCACTACTTTGAATACTTCGGCTGATATGCCCTCCGCGGCTCTGGCCGTCTTTAAGAAAGCACCTTGGGATTACTTTCATCCCGCTTGGAAAGTAGAAGATCGCTGGAGCCTGTTTTCGACCGCTAGCAACAACGACTTCTCTCTTCCTACCCCCACGGGCGACGTTTCTGATTTTGTGACCGATCCCCAGAACAAAATAGAGCCCGACTTTGAAGTTCCTCCTGGTCTGAAGAGACGAGTCCTTTTCTGGATGGATATTTATGCAAAATATAGTTCTCGCTTTAAGATCGTGCATGATCGCAATGACCCTTCCATTCGCTATGGAATTATCGATCTAAGACCCATGTACCGAGTTCTGGGAAATGGGCCTACCGCGGAGGCCAAAGCCGCTGAGATCGAGCGAAAAGTAGAAAAAGAAGTCAAAAGTCGGCTAGCCGAGGCTATCGGAATTACCCATACGGGCAAGGTCTCCTCAAAGGAGAAAGAGGAGATTCGAACCTTTCTTTCTTCAGCAGGAGCATTAAGCGTTCCGGAAACGGCGAAACTTATAGATTCCATTCGTAGCCAGACGGGGCAAAGAGATATGTTCTTGCAGGCTCTCTACCGTTCGGGAAATCTCTTACCTCATATTGAAAGCGTCTTTAGAAGAAGTAATCTGCCCGTAGCCCTAGCTCGGATCCCCTTTGTGGAATCCTCTTTTAATGAAAAAGCCCTTTCCAGTGTAGGAGCGGTGGGCATTTGGCAGTTTATGCCAGAAACGGCAAAGCAGATGTCTCATTCTGATGAGAATAGTCGCTGGGTTGATCCGTTGAGACAGACTTCTAGTGCGGCTCGACTCTTTCAAATGTATCGCAGTGTGCTACCCGATTGGGGAACGACCGTAACGTCGTATAATTCGGGAGTGGGTCATGTACGCCATATCGTGGAGAAGTACCACCTACACGGTGTGGAAGGATTGCTTTTAATCCCGGGACCAGAGGGGTTGGGTTTTGCAGGTCAAAATTTCTACTCAGAATTTCTGGCGGCGAATTTAGTGGAGGCCTATAAAGAGAAGATCTTTAACCGCACTCTAGGCAATATCGATTTGACGATGATCTTCAAAGGCCAAGTGCCTTTCCCAAAAGATCTATGCGATTTGTAAATAGGAATAGACGGTCATCAATTTTTTGCTAGAAACCGATAGTGGGTACTTTTTGAGAACCCTAATTTTTCGATCTGTTTCTCCTGGGAAGCTTTATGAACCAACCTTGCCACATGGTGGTAGGGCAGCTTAAGAATCTGAACCGCTTCTCTGATCGTAAACTCTGAGCTACCCTCTGACATTCTATCGAGCGGAGAGTGGATACTTCTATTTAAGGGAACTCGCAACGCCATATTGTTAGGGACACCGAGAGAGAGCATGGTATGACGAGATCGAATCTGTAGAGGAACGCCTTTTTCTTTAAGCTCACGTCGCATGCGCTCTAAGATTTTTCGGATCCGTTGAGGGGAAGAGAGAGGATTAAAAACTGCGTCAGGAAAAAGTTCGCTGTGTAACTCAGCGATTTTTCTAGGACGATAAAAATCAGAGGAAAGGGCTAATAGAGCGCGGTGGGATAGATGACCAAAGGCTAGTGCTGAGTTTTCTATTCCGTCCACGAGAACCGAGCAAACGATGTTGTTTTCAGAATATAGTGTGGGGGGATGAAATAGAGTTTCTTTCTTTATAAGAAGAGGCAGTCCTAGATCCTTAAGAAATCTCTCCCTAAGTGTCCTGTGGGGTGTCCCAAAATAGAAGCGTTCCGCGAGTACCATATTTCTTCTGACAACCGCCTCCTGGTAATCACAGCTTCGCAACGTCTCCCAATCTTCTGCTCGAACTGCTAGATCGCGGATTTTTTCCATTTCTTGAAGCGTCACGTCTGCACGCTCTGGATATGCCGACAGAGTGGCAAAGACGATCCATTTTTGAATGAGCAAATAATCGATAGAATGGATATCTTTGGTTTGGCGATTGGCCACTGCTAGCGTTTGAAAGGCCTTAGACCAATTTTGATTTCTAATTTCCCATTGGGCTTTTTGGAGAAGGAGGTTTCCCCAGATCCGAAGATAGTTTCCGCTACGCGCCCGTTCAATCAAAGAGTCGACAAAATCCCCTGCCTCGGCACGTTTTTCGTAAACCCAAGCAATGGCCAGATTGGTATCAGCAATTATCTTTTCATAAGGGGTTAGTATGGGTAACGCGGCATACTTTTCTAAGATCGGAATCGCCTCCGCGTATGACCATTGGGCAAAGTAATTAAAGCCGCGCAGCAGAAGTACCTCTTTCACATCCTCTATCTCGACCGCGTCGAAAAATCGCTCGGCCTCTCGGTACGCTCCTACCAAAGAAAGAGAGGCTCCATATTCGACCAGGGTGGCTGGCGGACAGTTCTTTCTTTGTGAAGCTAAAGAGACGATAGGGTGAAGGATCCGCAAAGCCAACATGGGCAGATCAAGCCTTCGGGCCAACTTAGCAAAACCCAGACGGTCATTGGAATAAAGCCCCGCTTTGCCAGAGCGTACCAAAAGCTTCCGCGCTTCGGACAGCTTTCCAGCGACGATGAAAGTATTGATTTTTTCTATCGGTTCTTTCATTTCTCAGCACGTTTGTCGTATCCGAAAAACCTGCCGAGGACTCTTCGGGACGCCTTCTCTATTTCTTTAGAGTGAATTCCAGAAATTATTCTGCGCACTTTTGTCACACCTTTGGAGAGTCGGCCTTCGATAGCATGTAGGTATAGGAGAGAAATCAATGAAGAAAAACTTTCGTCCCATCACAATCTTTTCACATTTGATCGTCATTCTAGGACTACGGTTCTGGAACACGTCCCATGCCTTGGTAAAACCCTTGAAAAAGCTCTCTGCTATAGTTCTTGCCATAATCCTTCTATCTGGCTGCTTACCTTTGGGACCGCAGGGAGACGGCCGTGGTGTGACAGGAATGATTCAAATGGCCGTAGGTCTAAGCGGACAAAGCCTGCAGACAATGACAGCGGACTCATCCGTAGATCTCAGCAGCCAAGTTACCGGTAATGACACTCAATTAAACATCGTCTGGCAGAATAATTCGACTTTCCCCGTGACGATTAGTCAAATTTCCGTTCAGGCAACTAACGCCGACCAGCTGGAACAACAACTTGCCATAGGAACCATTATTCAGCCAGGACAGCAGTTAAGTTTCACCCTGCAAATGATAGTGACGGATAACGGGAACACCGGAAGCGCGTCGATCAGTGTGACCTTTAGCGGAGGAGGCACTACCCTACAGACTGGGTTTGGAATGGCGTTTAGCGTATCTCAGACTTCACCTGCTCTTGCGCCTCAGGACATTAGCGTTTCGTACACTACGCCCTACGTAGGGCAGATCCAAATGCAACCTCAGCCCACCGATTCCTCGGGTTATGTGTTTGCGATTACCCAGCAACCGACTACGGGTACGGTAGTCCTTAACGATGCAGCGACCGGCACCTTCACCTTTACTCCTAATAGCAACGTGACTTCGTCGCAGGACATTTTCTTATTTACCGTCGCCATCCCAGGTCAGTCTTTTTCAGATTCCGGTGCTGTGCAGATGATGTACCAAGGGCAACCGCCAGCTACCGATCCCACGCCTGTGATGCTGGCCGCGCTTGCCAGCGATTTCCACTTTCAAGGCAAGTCCAATATCTTGGTGACCCTACCGCCACTGCCGAGCGGAAAAATTGTTATTCTATCCCTTCCTAAATCGGGTACGTTGACTCAAATCCAGTATTCGGCAGGGCAACAAAATCAAACACCGCTTTCCAATCAATTGCCCCTCTCATTTCCAGGCAATGCACCCCTGTTGCTAAACTACATCCCTAACTCTGGAACCCTTAACGACTCTTTCACCTATCAACTGACCGCTCCGGATTCGGTAGACCCTTCTCAAACAGACACCTCTCGAGTCGCTACCGTTTCCTTCATGGTGCTAGTCCCAGGAACCCAATTCCAGGTTCCTAGCTCCTCTCAATTCATCCTCCAGGAAAATCAGTCAGCCACCGTTAAATTGGCTGGCAGCACCACAGATGGTTCGGCGTTCCAGTTCGTCCTTGTGCAGGCCCCTCCTCCCTCGTATGTCACGACGAGTAGTATAGGAACCGATGGCACGGTTACCTTAACCGCGGCACCGGGGTTTACTGGAGAAGCCGTACTCATTTATCAGCTTCAGAGTGTAAATCCCAAAAACTACATTTCTGCACAGGTTCAGGTTACGATCGTAGTGCCGCATTACTAAATGCCGTAGCGACAGTCTCGCTTAAAGCAAAGGGGGGCATTTGCCCCCCTTTGGTCAGTTACAGAATGGGTTTTACCAGACAAAAACTAATTAATTACCATCGACACGCGATCCATGCCGACATAGAAGGTATGAGTTCGTGGGACTTGGTGAACGGCATCAAACCACTTCAAAATATATTCTCCGGGTGCCAGATTGTAGTAGGCAAATCTGGGATTTTCCTGGGTCAGACAAAGCTCGTTGCCTTCACTGGGTTTTCCCCACGGAAACGGGCCTTTCTCGGAAATCACCTTACGTTCTTTAGCATCTTCTAATTCCACACTGAAACAACCCGGATGATGGGCAAAAAGAGAAGGTTCGGCACCGCCGATAATGGCACCCGTACTCCTATCCATGGAACGGATTCGAGCTACATCAAGAGCGCTGTCTTTGAGAAGGTCTGAATCCAACATGAACATATGATGTTTGGTTTCTCTTTCCGCGGGGTCCCAGGCCAAGGTATGCCACGTCGTCGGATACCCCTCCGCGGAGATCTCAAGGGTGATGGTTCCTTCGGGAAGATCGATATGACTTATCGTGAATTCGCCTTGGGCATCGGTATAAACTTCGCTTTTCTCTTGCCCCACTAAGCGAACTTTTGCCTCGGGATGAACACCGTTAAGGCCATCAAAGATTTGTCCATGCACACTACGCTCTTCGCCACGGCCAAATTCAATATATTGCGCATGATTCGGTTTTACGTTCATTAGAAGCGGAATCACTTCTTCGGAACGGCTGATTAAACGGAAAGAGGGCGCGATATTAAAAAACGCAAAGAGGCCGGTCGAACTTGTCGCCGAAAGCTTGAGGTCTGGAAGAGCATCAATATAAAGGGGAGGACTCTTGCGGAAAGAGAGCGAAACGCTCTCCCCCTCTTTAGGCGTATGCGAAACATCATCTAAGGTTCTGCCCACTATAATCCCATTGTTAGAATCCTGAGCTCGCTTAGTGAAGAACTCAGGCAGTGAGCCGATTTTGTCCCGTGAGACCAAATGGACGACTTCGTATACGTCACTGGTAAAGATGGGGACTACCTTTTCTGTGTCGAAGTACCCGGACGCCGAGACTTCTAGCAAGAGTTCCGAACGGGAAGGCACGTGGGGAATTCGGATATTGCCGTCGCCATCTGAGTAAAAGACACCGAGCTCCGGGAACCCCGCCACTCGGACGGTCCCGTTTGGAATTTTGTAGGGATGTTCGGGATCTCCACTGCCTCCTTCAAACAACGTGACATTTAAGACCAAGGAGCGGGAAGGGACGTTTTGAATATACGTGCGGTAATGATCGATATCGTCGCGGGTAATATGAAATTCGATATTCGCTTTGTATCCCCACCAGATCATGTCGTGATAGGCGATATCGGCTTCAAGTTTCGGGGTATCTCCGGCAAAAATAAGTGCATGCAGCTTGTAAAGACCGGAACGCAACCGCTTCGACAAGATCGAAAAATTGGGATCGTCCTCTTGAGATCGATAGCGATAGCCCACATCCTGCATGTCCAGAGGTTTCTTGTCGGTTCGATCGACCGGTTCCAAAAACAGCTCCACGTGCCCCTTGTTGTCCTCTAGCCAATCGTCGGCTCTCTCGTCTGTGCTGAACGTTCCTGTCAATTGCCCGACGTCGGGATCATTGGGCTGGGGCAAATAGGAAGCGGCTTCCGCAGCCTCACGACCCGGTCTATTCCAAATGATTTTCATAGGATTTGCGGACGCACTCTGAGAGGGGACGGCACTCAAGCGAGCTTTCGGAATCGCCATCGCTGCCTTAGGGCTCACATTTTCCGCAATCACATTAGTTTGGTCGTCTTCCGCAGCCGGAGTACTTGCCACTTTCGCTGGCTTCGATACTTCCATCGCGTTTACCTTGGGAGAGGCCTTCTGAACCGCTGCCATTTTCGGATGGGAATTATTGTCGACCGAAAAGTCGGGTTGGCTTTGAGCAGCTGTAGAAGGTCTGACCAGAACATTCGTCGGCGACTCTAAACTAGAACGGCTATTCGTCTGAGTATTCTGGCTCCGCTGAGTCGTTTGACTAGCCACGGGGTTTGGCTTCACCAATTGGTTAGTCACGTTCGGCGCCGCTATCGCCACCAACGAATTTTGAGGGACCGATGTTACCATGTCATTCGGTTTCATTTCGGTTACGGAGCTGCTTGAAGAATCGTCGATTGGCTTGGTCCACGGCACCCTAGGTTTGTCGGGACGGACTAAAGTGGGTTCTGGTTTCGCTTGTTGATCGTCATCTTTACCGGTATCTGCGATTTCGATGGCGACGGTATCAGGGACATAGACTTCAGCATCCGCAACTTCCGAGCTCGCTTGCGGAACACTGGCAACTACTGCCGTGGGCGTCCTTGGCGTCGAGGACGATGAAGGAGTCTGAACGACTGCGGGAACCTTCTCGCTTCCTTCCGACTCTGCCACGGCAGGTTGAGAAGGCTCAGATTTCGCGAGCCATTCCTTTTCATCCACCGACGGGGCCTTTTTCAATTGAGGAAGCTGCAAAGCCCTAAAAGCGGAAAGACTCTTATGGAAGTCGGATTGTGGGTCACGTTCATACTCTCCCAACGTCAACCCATACCTAGGTTCCACGGGTAGCTCCGCGGCAGTGACGGGATCGATCTCTTCTTGAGCTGCAGAAATCGACCAGCGGGACCCTAAATCGTCCGTAAAAGAGGGCTCGTCAAAGGACTCATCGACCCATTGATTTAACGGCTCGGGGATCCTAGTCGGACGTGCTCTGGGCAAAGAGGCGAAGTCATTCCTCCCAGTCTGGGCTACGGCGGCTAATGCTTCAAGGGCACTCATGGGAGATTCAAATTTTTGAATATTCTTTCTAGAGGCCGGTAAACTCTTTATAGAGACGATGCGAACCAATTTTTGTCGCGACGACTGGGAGACGATCGTTTGCGCAGTCCATTGCAGGACTCTAACGAGCGGCTTTCGTTTATGGGTAATCACGCCGATTTGTGAGGAGACAGGTTTTACACTCCCCGTACGAGCTTTCTTAATGTGTCGAACAAAAAGAGGCTTTGGAGTCGAGCTTGCCGATTCTCTTTTTTCTGCTTTCACCGGCTCTACTTTTGCGGCTTTGGAAGGGGGAGCGGAAAAAGTACGAGACTGCGAAGGAGCGATTTCCACCGCGAGTGGTGTGGCATGGGACGGTACCGGCGCGCGAGTCAGCCCGAAAGCTGGTTGAACGGTGCGGGTTTTTGAAGCGGCGGAGTTTTCTACTTTGGGAGGCTCCGAGCGGAAACGGACCATTAGAAAAGCACAAAGGAAAACAGCCGCTGTAATAGAGGCTGGCCATCCAGGCGTTAAGCGCTTCAATGTGCTTTTCAAACGGTTCAACGTCGTGTTTCCGCTAGTTTTCGAGAAGTTGAGATCTCAATTAGGAGAGACGGAAGAGAAGATCGATCTGTCTCTAGTATATGTTTCGGATAAAAATCATCAAGACTAAAATAGAAATAAATCATTGAAAATACTGAATATTCTGGTTACTCTTTATTGAATATGCCCGGTTACTCACAAAATCCTCGAATCCATGCCTGGATTGAACGGTGGATAGCCAGCCAAAGAATATCCACGCCCCTCAAATTTGAGCCGTTAGCAGGAGATGGGTCGCAACGATCGTTTTATAGACTCACCTGGGGAAAGATGAGTCGAGTTCTACTTTCCGATTTGAGCTGGGATCTAAGCAAAGACTATGCACCACATCAAGAGTATTTGGCATCGCATCAATTGCCGGTCCCCGTTTTTTTTGAAGTTGACTCCCAGGGGGGATTTCTGGTCATGGAGGATCTGGGGGACAGACTTTTACAATTTGAAATTTTAGAGCATCCGGATCAAAAAATGGCTTGGCTGGAGAGGGCGGTCCGTTTACTTGCCACGTTGCACGGCAAAACCTATCCCGTTCCCGCCACGCTTCCGGTTGCGAGCCGCAGCTTCGATACCCAAAAATATGCAGATGAACTGAAATTCACCTTTGAGCATCTCCAACACCAATTCTTGGGGATGCCAAAGGCTTCCCATAATCAGTTGGAGGCCGTTCAAAAATTTTGTGCGGCCATCAGCCAAATAACACCTTTGGTCTTTGCGCACCGCGATTACCACTGCCGCAATATCCTAGTGAAAGAGGGCGACCTTTATTTGATCGATTTCCAAGACGCACGGTTGGGATCTCCTCACTATGATCTCGCAAGCCTGGTGTACGACGCTTACGTCCCTGTGAGCGATGGCGAGCGACAGACCTTAGTAAGTAGTTATCAAGACGAAGTCCGCAAGTACCCGCTTTCTCGCGACATCGATTGGAAATCCTTCGATAGGGATTTAAAGCGCGTCGCTTTTCAGAGGGTCGTCAAGGCGGCGGGGTCGTTTGCTTCTTTCTTCACCCGTTACCAGAAGGACACCCATTTGCCGTATCTCATTCCGGCCCTGCAGTACGCCCAGCGCTTATTGCCGGATTGTCCCGAACTTGTGATTGCCACTCGTTCAGGGACGGAATCTGCCTTTCCCCTCATGGAATGGCGGACGAGGGCATCTCAAAAACTCGAGCCAAGGAAATCTTAGTGGGAGTTCCAACCAAGAACATTTCACGGGGGATGATTCTCTGCGCGGGTCTGGGAACCCGGTTGTTACCGGTCACGGATAAATTGCCTAAGCCGCTAGTGCCGGTCGTTAATCTGCCCAACGTGTTACATACCCTCTATCTTTTTAAAGCGGCCGGGATTTCCGAAGTGATTCTTAATTTACACCATTTAAGCGACGCGATTGAACGCTTTTTGGGTGACGGAAGCCGGTGGGGCATGAAGCTTCAGTATTCCAAAGAGAGCATTCTTCAAGGTACTGGGGGAGGAGTGAAGCAAGCGGAGTCCTTTTTTCGAAAAGAACGCTTCGTACTTGCGAACTGCGATTTCGTCACCAACCTGAGGCTTCTTCCCGCAATTCGCTTTCATGAAGAGCGAAAGGCGCTGGCCACGATGATGCTCGTCGAAAATCCGCTAAGACAGCACCATTACTCGAAGGTAGGGGTAAATGAAAACTCCGAGATTGTTCTGTTTCCGAAACTCTCTCTAAAGGAGCCAACGCGAGTCGGAATTTTTACGGGCGTTCATATATTAGAAAATGAAACTTTGCAGTACTTGAAAAGGGAGCCTTCGGGAATCAATGAACTTCTCTATCCCCGACTGATGCGGGAAAAGCCCCAACGCGCCCTGGGGTATTTCATAGAAAATCAATATTGGCGAGATACCGGAGAGTTCAACACCATCTTCGGAGCTTCGATGGATCTGCTCTCGGGATTAGAAAAAGACGACTCGTTAAGAGCTTGCCTTAGCGAAATGGGAGGTTACCAAGAGCTAAAACCAGGCGTCTGGGCGCCAGAAGGGACGCAGCTTCCCACCGGAGTTAACTTTCAAGGCCCTGTCATCCTGGGAGCCCATTGCCAGCTGGAGGAGGGAGTCGCCATTGGCCCCTGTGTGGTCTTAGCCAGTGGCAGCCATCTAAAGGCGGGGGCCGCTGTCTCCAGAACGGTTCTGTGGAATCGATCGGTAATGCAAGAAAATCAACGCTACTCAGGGCTGCTTATATTCGACGATCAAATCCTCTTCGACGAAAAAAAAAGGCCTTAGCGAAGAGTCTCCGCTAAGGCCCAAAGGCTTTAAACTTACTAAGTAAGGTTACTGGCGAACATTACCTTCAGGAGCGCCGCGAATTCCCGTGTTGGAGATTCCGGTTCCTCGGAAGGAGCGTCTTACCATTCGGGTCACGGCATTAGCCCCTCGAGCAAAGGCGTTACTCGCAGCTCCCATCATGCGTCCTGCGGCACCACCTAACATGCTACCGACGGTGCTGGCACTTTGGTTGTTGGCCTGCGCCATCTGCATATTCGGATTACCTTGACCACCACCCATGCCACCCATCATCGGCATAGATCCCATCAGAGAGCTAACCGCATCTTTCGCTGCGTTTTTAGCCGCGGTATCGACGTCGGTCGAGGCACCCTTGGCGTCTTTTATCTGATTTTGTAAATCCGCAAACTTCTGATCCTGTTGGTACTGCTTCTGCCAATCCGCAGCCGCATTATTCTGCTGCTGGGGTTGTTGTTGTCCCATTCCTAGCATCGCAGGATTTATTCCCGGCTGCTGTTGAGGGCCACCGCCCATTTGACTGGGATCCGGTCCTCCCTGCGGGCCGCCTTGATTTTGCGGCGTCGGAGGAATCATCGGAGGAATCGAAGGGGGTGTCGCTGGAGTATCTCCCCCTTTCGAGACGTTCGGCTGAGGATTAATTACCTGGGGTCGATCGTTTTGCGCATTCAGCAAGGGTAGCAATGACGCTAAATCAGCACCATTGTTCTGTGCTCCCAGAGCTGAAGGATCGAAACTTCCCTGACCACCAAAGACAGGTTGAGGAACCGGCTGTCCCGCTGCGGCACCTTGAGCTTGCGCTCCGGCAGCTCCCGCGGCTTTATCCGTTGCGCCAGCATCCGTCGGACCCGTTCTAGGAACCGGTTTCGTCTGGGTAGCGGGCTTTTTGGCCAAATCATCATCGCTTGCCGCTTTGTCGTCGCTCTTGGCACCTTTGTCTTTTTTGCCGGAACTTGAATCTTCCTCTTCGGCATCGTCTCTATCTCTTCTACCGCGGCGTTCGGTTTGAGCACTGTCAGAGCTAGAACCAGAGCCATCTAAATCACAAAGCTTCTTTTTCTGTTTGGCATCGACTGCTAATTCCTTAGCACGAGCACCGATGGTGGAGATGTATTTCGAGACATCCCCCAATTTCTTGCGATCGGCTCCAACGGTTTTAAAATCGTCTTGTCCTAAAGCCGCGGCGAAACCCTTTTTCACGGCCTCGGCGAAATGTTTTTCCAAGGAGCTTGTCCGATGCTCTAGCACCGCTAGAATCTCCTCGCCGCAAACCTGCAGCACTTCCGCATCCGCGTTATGGTCTTCCTCGAAAAGTTTTTTAACTCCGCCGACCGCGATGCAAGAGTCGATGAGATCTCCTAATTTATCTGCTGAGGGATCGGCATCGCACTTAGCGGTCTGTTCGGACCGTAGAACACCAGCAAGATGGACCAGGGTTTTGATCGCTTCATGCTTTTTCTTGGCATCCGCGTCGTCGGTCTTTAGTACCGTATCAATCGAAGCTTCTAACTCTTGATAAGAAGAGTGTTTGGCGTCGATAGCGTGCTTCTGCCACTCTTCAAGAGTCTTCCCATCCTTGTCATGGTCGGATGTGGCGTAAACGCCGGATACGCATAAGGTTAGTATTAGAGCAATTATTTTTAAACTCACGTTCAACCTGCGATTCATCGACAACCCCGCTTTCAACTGCAATAGCTCCCTCGAGCCAACAGCAACTAGAACACAACAACTTGTGGCTTCTTCAGGACCGATATGGCCCTTCGATGGCTACAAGCCTCCTTTTTTTAGAAGCTCACTTACTAGCGAACTTCATCCCGCAAAATAGACGGGACCCTTAGGTCTTCTCACTGTGCAAGCGCTATTCCAAAATGCGTCTGGGCAGGGATCACTGTTAGTGGGGTCGTAGACTAAAAGTGGCTAGCGTATAAAAATTGTCTGAAAAGTAGGCAATGTTTGGCGCACTGTTTCTTAGAACAAAGAAACCACTAGGGAATTTGTCTTGCGCAGGCCTAAAATAGGAGTTGTAAGCTTCTTTTACAGTCTTTTGCCGTGTTTGGTATACGGCACAAAACCCAAGGAAAACGCCATGAGAGCTCTCATTCAACGCGTCACCCGTGCACAGATATCCGATACCCAAATGCCAAACCGTGTCATCGCTTCGATCGGAAAAGGCGTAGTGGTACTCGTCGGATTTGAAGAGGGTGATAGCCCTGTTTCCATCGATCAAATGGCGCAGAAGATCCGAAACCTAAGAATCTTTTCCGATGTTCAAGGCAAGATGAACCTGGGGGGGCCTGAAGTGAATGCCCAGTACCTGCTGGTATCCCAGTTTACCCTCTACGCCGAGTGCAAATACGGCAACCGCCCCTCTTTCGACGGTGCCGCCCCCAAAACTCGAGCAAAAGAGTATTACGAGCACTTCGTGAACACGTTTAGCCGCATGTGCGGTCCCGAACTCGTAAAAAACGGAGTCTTTGGTAGCGATCTGGCAGTCGAACTGGTCAATGATGGGCCGGTCACTGTCTGGTTGGACTCCAAAGAGGTTCTTTAATCAACTGACCGCGCTCTCCCAGAATGCCAGCCCCCCTGATTTTGAGGCCTTTTGCAGGCCATTTTGCCCGCGTCTAACCCCACGTAGAACTTGATTTTCCTGCCTGTTATGTTTAGCTACTGCAGATGGATCAAGAAATTCAGGCAGGGAAAATCCAGAAGGAAACCACTAGCTTCTCTCTTTCCGACGTTCCCGCCATTCAAGAGCTTTTACAGCCCATTACCAGCCACCGAGCCTTGGTAAACGATCAAAAGATCCGGCGCTTGTATCTTCAAGCCTCCATGCAACAATGGTTTGCTCCCAAGCGCATCAACTTTGCGCCCGAAATAGAGATGGATGAGGAGAGTCGTCGGGTTTGGATAAAGCTCATGACCATCTTTTATACTTTGGAAAAGATGGGGCTGAATGTAATCGCCAACATGATGCCCAAAGCAGCGAGTAAATTAAAAAGTGAAGAGACCACGTACTATCTTTCAGCCCAATGCTTTGATGAAGCTCGTCACGTCTTTTCAGTAGAGAACTATCTTAGAAAACTAGGCGGGCCGCCCAAGTACGACTGGAAATACCATGTGCTGGGTCAGATAGCTTCCATGGGATTTTATCGAGTTGAGAATTGGCTCTTTTCCACTCTCTTCTCGGAAAATTTCGCTTCCGTGTTTTTGCGTCGAGCTCAGCGCGCCAATCTTGACCCGATGGGAGCAGAGATGTGCAAGAACCTGCTTATCGATGAGAGCCGCCATCTGCATTTCCTTCATATCGTTTTACCCGACATGTTGGACCGTTTGTCGATGTTGGGCCGTACGTATGTGAAAGCCTCCCAGTTCTTCATCATGAAATTGACGACTCAGTGGGCGATGACGTTAGAACAAGATGCTCAGATCGTGGGTTTAGACCGCAGAGCACTTCTGGAAGAGGTTTTTGAAAATATTGAGCGGGCCTACGAAGGCTTTGGGGTTACTCGCGACTACTTGTATTTTCCGAAGATCACTACCGCTACCGGTCAACCCATTCGCGTACATTAGTTTTTAATTAGAAGACCGCATTGAGAAGGGGAAATCATCATGAGACGTCTTTTATGGGTCAATTTAATTCTAGCTCTGAGTTCGCTCACGGCATTGGCCGCGGGAACTTCGAATTCCAACACAACGACAACCGACACTCCTCCAGCTTTAATTGTAAGACCCCTCTCTGAGCCGCCCCTGGCCCGACCGGCTGTTGGAATGACCTCTTCCGAAAGTAATTCCGAGACCCTAACACTTCACCGATCTGGTGAGATAAAAGACTGGAGATTTTCAGCTGGCCCTGGAATGGTGGTCTATGGAGGAGATTTAGCAAGTACCACCAATAGCGGCTCGGTCGGTTACGCCATGAATATGACCGCAATGACCCGACTTGCTAATTATGACTCCATATGGGTTGGCATCGATTTCGGGATCAATTCCTGGACCTTCGATAGCATTCCCGGAGCAAACCTTTCCGCCGTCGGGTTACAGATGCTTGCTTCCGTTGTCTACCAGTTCCCTAGCGTTATTATCAAAGAGATCCAACCTTTCATCGGACTCTCGGCAGGTCCTTACGTCTATGTCGCTAAGACTCCGGCGGGCAATCCCAGCACGCTATATCTCGAAGCGTTGTTAAGACCTGGGATTCTGTATCAAGCGACCAGTGAACTCGCCTTCGGATTCGAACCCAAGTTTGGTATCTTGGGAGTGAGTCTTGTGTTTGCGCCGCAGCTTAGCGTAAATCTTTCGCTGTAAAGCAAAACCCTTTTACGATAGGATTTCGACTGTGCCAAAAATGCTACGCCTTAAGAAATCTACCAGTGTATTGGGAGATGCGTTCGAAGTGCTTTCCCAAATACCAGATAAGAGCTTCGACCTTTGTATCGCCGATCCGCCGTACAATATGAGTAAGAAGCGGGGGCTCTCCTGGGCGTTCTCGCGACATGTCAC
This sequence comes from uncultured delta proteobacterium, assembly GCA_963778115.1. Lineage (GTDB taxonomy): Bacteria > Bdellovibrionota > FAC87 > UBA2466 > UBA2466 > JBBQIT01. The sequence continues at coordinate 2,100,438 of CAVZSV010000004.1, read as the reverse complement.
CATGCAAGAAAACTGGGACCGCTTCTCCGAAGAGGATTATGTCCAGTTCTCACGCGCATGGATGTCGGAAATGTGCCGAATCCTTAAACCAAATGGAAATCTATTGGTATTTGGGTCGTACCATAACATTTATACGCTGGGTGTGCTGTTGCAACAGCTCGATCGCAGAGTACTCAATAGCATCATCTGGATGAAGCCGAACGCACAACCCAACATCACTTGTCGAACTTTGACCGAAAGCACCGAACAAATTATCTGGGCGTGTAATGGGACGCGAGACAAAGCCACCCAGTGGACTTTTAACTATGCCCAGGCCAAGACCTTAAATGAAGGAAAGCAATTAAGAAACAATTGGCACTTCCCGGTCACTCCCCGATCGGAAAGAGTAGCAGGCCACCCCAGTCAGAAACCCGAAGCTCTCATTGAGCGTCTTATTCTGCTTTTTAGCAAACGCGGAGATTGGATCTTAGATCCTTTCGCGGGCGTAGGAACGACCGGAGTTGTCGCACAGAAGAATGACCGGTATTCCCTTCTTATCGAAAATCAGTCCCGCTACATCGAAGGTCAAAAGGGTAGGCTCCAAAAAGCGGGCCTGCTGAGCCAATTTTCTTTCGTGGAGGCCAAAAAAGCGAAACCAGCTAGAAAGAAGGTTTCGGCAAAAGAGCCCTCGAAATCATTGGCAAAATCCGCACCTTCGCCTCGCGCCAGTGCCTAACTGCTGGTAATCCGCTAGGTATCAAAGAATAGCCCTAGCGAAAAAGGTGTGATAATCACTGTGATCGGTTCAAGGATCGAACAAATTTGGCCAGAACTAGCCAGAATCAACCAGACTCAAGACGATGGGCGACAAACAGCAAATTTACGAAGATAACGTCACCGGCAAATGGTACGTCGACAAGAAATGTATCCTTTGTAGCGTATGCTCGGAAGCGGCGCCCAATAACTTCAAAGAGGCTTCCTCTGGCGATCATGACATCGTTTACAAACAACCTGAAAATGCCACCGAGGAGCAGCAGTGTGAAGAAGCCATGTCTGCTTGCCCGGTAGAAGCGATCGGAAATGATCACGTTATTTGAATTCTGTCGCTATTGGTTGTTTCGCGACAGAAACTAACTAGGATTGGGCGATTTATGAAACGCCCCCGCACTCTTATCGCGATGAATGCCTTCAAGGGCAGTCTCTCCAACCGCGAAGCCTGTGCCGCGGTAGCGGAAGCTCTCGCTAGTCTAGGTATCCCCTACCATCAAATTCCTGTCGGCGACGGCGGTCGCGGTAGCCGCGATACGATGCAATCGAAGTGGAAAGGGCAGATGGAGTCGTTTACCGCCACGGGTCCGTTAGGGGCGCCTGCGATAGCGTCGGTTCTGGGTTATCCCGACAATCTAAATCCTGAGAAAGTTTTTATCGATTCGCCTGATGTCTGCGGCCATTCACTAGTTACCGCAGCGGAACGTAATGTGATGAAAGCAACTAGCCGCGGGCTAGGACAACTTCTCTTGGCCTGCCACAAACGCTGGCATCAAAAGGGGCTTAAGGAAATTTACGTGGGTCTGGGAGACTCCGCGATTTCAGATGCGGGTCTGGGAATGCTTTGCTCGCTTGGATTTACCCCGACCGATCGCAATAACAAACCGGTATCCGCAGACGGAGAGGGCCTTAGCCGACTAGAGAATATTCAGCCGCCCCAGAATTTTCCGCTACCCGGAGTTCGCTTGGTGATCCTTTGCGACGTGAAAAACCCCTTATGTGGTTCTGAAGGAAGTGCTGTCGTATTTGCGCCTCAGAAAGGGGCTACCCCGGATGAAGTGAAATCCCTCGCCGCGGGAATGGATAAGTTCGCTGAAATCGTCTACCGAACGTCGAAACGTTCTATCGCCCAGGAGCCCATGACCGGTTCGGCGGGTGGATTGGGAGCTGCTTTCCGCGGTTTTCTTTCCGCTGAACTTTTTCATGGCGCGGGTTTTCTGCTAGACGAAGTGGACTTCGATAAATACCTCAAGTCCTCAGACCTTTTGATCACGGGGGAGGGGAGGACGGACAAACAAACTCTCGGCGGCAAAGCTCCCAAAGAATGCCTCTCTAGAGCCTCGAAATTAAAGAAAAGTGCGGTCGTCATTTCGGGAAGTCTTGGAGAGGGGGCCGAATCTCTAGGGAATGGGAAGTTTCTGGGTTGCTATGCATGCGGCAGAGAACCCTCGGCCTATGAGGCGCTTAGAAAAACGACAGAGACACTTTTTTCGGATCCTGCGTTTTTGACGAGGATTTAGCCTCTTAAAGGCGGGTGTGATTATTACGATCTATAGGCTGCTGCGCTGCTCGCAATGACAGCGGTTATTTATCTTCGCTTCCGGTCTTCTTTAAATCAGTCTCTCCAAGACCTTCGTAGAGCACGGACCGGACAGTCCACTCTTTGGCTTTTTCTTCCCCTTCGACATTGGGGACCATGAAGATCGTTTCCCAGGGACAATACTTAGCGCACAGCTTGCATCCGATGCAGCGCTCGAGATCCACTTCCACTACGCGCATAAAATCGGGATGTTCGGGACCGGGAACCGTTTCAATACAGTCGACGGGACAGAAAGGAATGCAGGCATGGCAACCGGTGCAGCCCTTTTGATCGATGACGGCAAGTACCGTAGGGGATTTGGTCTTTCGGACGGCTTTCCCTACGGCTGGATTTTCTGGCTTTTTTTCCATGGACCTTTAAACCTCCCGCTTATCATTAGACCACTAAATACCTACCAAAATGGCGAGAAAAATGTCTGAGAAACGACTCTTTTACTTCAACCATCATCGGAGGCTCCCCCCCCCATTTCGACTTCCATCGAAGTCATCACTTCACTGGAAAACCCACAAGGATTGATCCGACTAAACCCTTTAAGATCATTGGCCACATTGAGAGCCGACCCATGGTAGGTCACCCATCCGGAAACAGCGACCCCGATGGAAGCTATTTTCTTTTGCTTCCCGGAGATCCATACCCCAGTAGCTCCGGAGCGCCTCTCCCCCTCAAGACCAAAATCCTTCAAAACGTCGATTAAAGTGGATTCTAGCCGCCTCAAGTGCAGGTGAAGATCGCGCTCCTTCTCTTGGAGTAGAAGTATAGGATAACACACCAATTGGCCGACATTATGATAGGTAACTTCACCCCCGCGCTCCACCGCATATTGGGGAAGGTGAGGGGCTAACTCCGCGAAAGGAGCCTGACTTTTTCTCCCGTAAGTATAGACCTCAGGGTGCTCGACAAAGATAAGATGATCGAAATTCGCTCGACCCGAGCGACGTCTGTCGACAAGATCCTTTTGCGTCTCGTACATCGGAACGTAGTCAGTCACTCCCGCGTCGACTAATTCGAATCCGGCGGTCACCGTTTCAAATTTAGAGGAAGGAAAGTCGTCCAGAGCACGCATGGTTAACTCTTTCGTACCGGTTTATAGATATGAATCGCCTTCGAAAACGCCTGCTCAATTGCTTCCGGGAACGTTTCCGTCAGTGTGGGATGGGTATGAATCGTGCGCACAATATCCTCCGCACATGCTCCCATCTCTATCGCTAACGCCGCTTCCGCGATCAAATTCGAGGCTTCGGGGCCCACGATGTGAACTCCGATTACCGTTTCGTCTTTTTCCGCGATTAATACTTTCACAAAGCCCGCCGTATCATTGGTGCTAATCGCCCGTCCGTTGGCGGCAAAGGGAAATTTACCGACCTGGTATTTGATTCCCCGATCCTGCGCCTCTTTCTCAGTAAGGCCCGCGGTTCCAATCTCCGGATCACAAAATACCGCCCAGGGAACCGTTTTGTAGTCTTTGAACGACTTCTCTCCCGCAATCGACGCTGCAACCAACGTACCATCCATCATCGCTCGGTGCGCAAGCTGTGGTGGGCCCGTGACATCCCCAATAGCATAAATGCCTTTGATATTCGTAAGCCCCTGCTGATCAGTAGGGATATTCCCTTTAGCGTCTATCTTAACGCCTGCTTTTTCCAACCCGAGATTATCCGAGTTGGGTCGTCGTCCGACGGAGACCAAAATACAATCCGCTTCGAGGGTTTGTGTTTTCCCTTGGGTATCGACATCGAGGTGCAAAAGACTCGCTTTAGCGGGATCTTTTTCTTTAAGACCTAAAGCCTTAGTGTTTACCAAGACCGTAACTCCCAAAGTCTTAAGCCGCTTCTCAACGACGTTTACCAATTCCTTTTCGACCGTCGGAAGCATTTGATCCAGCGCTTCTACCACAGTCACCGCACTTCCGAATTTCGCGTAGGCCGTTCCAATCTCGAGCCCAATGAATCCTCCGCCCACGACAATCATCTTTTTGGGAACCGCAGACAAATCTAGCGCTTGTGTCGAGTCGAGAATGTTTTTTCCATTAAACGGTAGGATAGGAATCTGTACCACTCGTGAGCCGGTCGCAATGACAAAGGAGGATGCGGTAACCGTATCTTTTCCGGTAGCGGTCGTTACTTCGATCGTCTTAGCATCTTTGAAAACCGCAGTACCCTTGATCGTCTCGACTCCATTCGCTTTCAAGACGGTAGCCACTCCGCCGGTCAATTGCTTAACGACTCCATTTTTCCAAGCCTGCAACTTACTGACATCGCATTTAGGAGTACCCGCCGAAATCCCCATTTCGGGAGCCTCGTGCTCGATATTAAAAAATGTCTTTGAGGCGTGGATCAGGGCTTTGGACGGGATGCAGCCGACATTCAGGCAAACTCCTCCGACATTTTCTTTTTCAATGACCGCGGTCTTCTTCCCTAGTTGAGCCAATCGAATGGCACAGACGTAACCTCCAGGTCCAGCGCCTATCACCACCGCATCGAAATTTTTTGTACTCATGCTAATTCCTACCTATCTATTACGCGAACACTAACCGTGTCGGTTCCGAAAGAAAATAGACCAACCGATTCATGAAGCGAGCGGCATCCGCTCCGTCGACCACTCGATGGTCAACGGACATGGAAAGGAACATTACATCGGCAATCACAATCTCGTCGTTTTTGACGACGGGTCGTTTACGAATGGCATTGACTCCCAAAATAGCCACTTCGGGGTGATTAATGACCGGAGTCGTAAAAACTCCCCCAATGGAGCCCGCGTTAGTAACGGTAAAGGTGCCTCCGCGCAGCTCGTCGATAGTGGCCTTTCCGTTCTTGGTCCTCTCGGAAAGCTCGTGAATCTCAGAGGCAAGTTCCCAAATACTCTTGGAATCCGCATTTTTAATGACGGGAACCATAAGTCCATTAGGCGTATCGGTCGCTATCCCTATGTTGTAATCTCCTTTGACGATGATCTCTTGAGTTTCATCGTCTAACGAAGAATTTAGATACGGAAATTCCTTAAGCGCCGGAATGAGGGCTTTGATAATAAAGGGAAGGAAGGTGAGCTTAATGTTTCGTTTCGCCGCTTCCTCCTTAGCCTCGAGCCGCATCTTTACCACTTCCGTTAGATCGGCCTCTTCGACATAAGTGAAGTGAGCCGCCGTGTGCTTAGAGTGGGCCATGGCTTCGGAAATTTTCTTGCGAATGCCTCTTAAAGGAATGCGCTGCAGGGCCCCTCGTTGCACGACTGGAGTTTTGGAAGCCGGTGACGGTGTAGAGAGTGCGGTCGACGGAGCCGGATGGGACGTTCGAGGTTCAGCCGCTTGGTGCCCCTCATAAGCCATCTGAACATCCATCTTCGTGATCCGCCCGACGGTTCCTGTTCCCCTAACCCCTCTGAGATCTACGTTGAGATCCCGCGCGAGCTTTCGGGTTGCTGGAGTCGCTAAAATGTCAAAAGGAAGTGCCTCGGATTCCCATTCGGGGGAAGCAGGAGCCTTGGTTGCGCCAATAGGTTCCGCTTTTTTGGGACTAGGTGCGGGCACGGGTGTCGATTCTGGCTTAGCCGAGACGGGGCCAGGAGCTGGTGCCGATGCCGCAGCCGTTTCCGCTTTCGCGCCGCCTTTTCCGTTCTCATTAATCTTAAGTATTACCTTACCGACTTCGATAGTCTCGCCCTCTTTGGCGAGTAACTCCGAAACTACACCGGTTACGGGAGAGGGAATCTCTACCGTGGCCTTGTCAGTCATCACTTCGACCATGGGCTGATCGGCCTTAATCGGATCTCCGGCATTTACCAACCACTTGGTAATTTCGCCTTCATGAACTCCTTCGCCTATGTCAGGTAACTTGAACTCCATAACTACCTACCTCCCTGCCGGCTGCAAAGCCCGATGCCCGCATCCTCCGCAGCCTAGCCCCAATTGGCTATGCCAATGGGGGGCCCCTAAAAATATTAACCGGGTACCCACATTCGCAAGCGAATGTGGGAAAATCAACGACCTTAAACGGTCGCCTCCGGTTCCTGCTTTGTGCGTCCTCGGCCTCGAACTTTTCGCTCGGCATAGTATCACCATCAGAAATTTTTCACCTTGCCTACGGCAAGAGCAACCCGTTCCGCGTCCGGCATGTAGATGTGCTCCAAGGTATAGGGAAACGGGGTATCAAATCCTGCCACCCGAAGAATCGGGGCTTCCAAATAAAGGATAGCCTCTTCCGCGATGAGGGCTGAAAGCTCGGCCCCAAAACCGCACGTCTTGGGGGCTTCATGCACTATCACTACCCGTCCCGTCTTTTTTACCGATTCCAGGATAGTCTCCTCATCAAGCGGCACTAGGCTACGGACGTCGATCACTTCGCAGTCGGCACCTCGGGGCAGACACAGCTCCGCGGCCTTCATACAGATAGGAACCATCGCCCCCCAGGCTAGGACCGTGACATCCTTACCGGGCTTTACGACCTGGGCCTTTCCGATATCGACGGTATAACTATCCTCTGGAACTTCACCTTTCAAGGATCGATATAGCCGCTTGGGCTCGAGAAACATGACAGGGTCTTCGTCGCGCATGGCGCTTATCAACAGCCCCTTCGTATCATAGGGGTTAGAGGGCACGACAACCTTGAGTCCAGGCGTATGGATGAAATAGGCCTCCGAACTTTGCGAGTGGTAATGGCCCCCTTTGATCCCTCCGCCATAGGGAGTACGAATTACCATCGGACAGGTGAAAGTTCCTCCCGTGCGATAGCGAATCTTTGCCACTTCGCTCACGATCTGATCGAAGGCGGGATAGATAAAATCCATGAATTGTATTTCGGGAACCGGCCGCAAGCCATTCAAAGCCATTCCAACCGCCATCCCTATGATGCCGCTCTCATTCAAAGGGGTGTCCATCACCCGCTCTTCCCCAAATTCCTTCTGCAGTCCTTCGGTGGCCCGAAAGACCCCTCCGTTAAGGCCGACGTCTTCTCCCATGAGTACAATTCTAGGATCAATCGCCATTTCGCTTAACAGAGCATCCCGGACCGCTTGTAATAAGGTCAAATTAGCCATGGTTTAAATCCTTAGAGCGGAAACGCTTCACTGGTGTTTTCGAATTTGCCCCGTAGCTCCCGCTCGTGCAGAAGCTCTCTTTTCTGACGTTCCAACTGTGGCGTCAGCTTCGCGTATACGTCGTCGAAAAATTCTTCCAACGACGGCTGCGGATCGCCCTCCGCCTTTTCAACCGCTGTGGCGAGTTCACTTTTGATCTCTTCTTGCAGCTTCTTTTCCAAATCCGCGTTCCATAACTTTTTTCGCGTCAGATATTCGCAAAATCGTTTAATGGGATCCCGTTTTTGCCATGCCTCAAATAATTTCTCATCGCGATACCGTGTCGGGTCATCGGAAGAAGAGTGAGGCCCCATTCGCAATGTCAGGCATTCAAGAAACGAAGGGCCTTCACCCCGTCTTGCCCGATCGGCGGCCGCTTTGGTCGCCGCATAAACGGCGAGAACATCATTGCCATCGACGGCAATTCCCGGCATTCCATAGCCCGCCGCTTTATCGACGATCTTAGGATTTCCCATCTGTTTAAATACGGGTACCGAGATGGCGTACTGATTGTTCGTACAGATAAAAATGGTCGGAGCCTTAAAAGCTCCGGCAAAGGTCATTCCGGTGTGAAAATCGTTTTCTGAAGTTCCCCCATCTCCAAAGTAGGTGATGGTGAGATTTTTCTCCTTGCGGATCTTATAGGCCATCGCGGCCCCCACGGCTTGAATGACTTGAGTCGCAATGGGGCTCGAAACGCTAAAGAGTTTCAGATCGGCAAAACTGTAGTGAACCGGCATCTGTCTGCCTTTGCAAACATCGCCTGAGTTTCCGTACAGGTTACTGACCATCTGATAGAGACTGGCCCCTCGATAGATGAAAACACCGGGTTCCCGGTAACTGGGAAAGATAAAATCCTCGTCCTCAATCGCGGCTACCGTTCCGGTTTGGATCGCCTCTTGTCCGAAGGAGGGAACCGTAAATCCGATTCGCCCTTGGCGCTGTAGCATCATTCCCCGTTCATCGTAAGCGCGAGTCAAAGCCATGTTGCGGTACATTCTTAAGAGCTGTTCCTTACTTAACCTGGGCTCTAACTTCGGATCGGCTTCGTTGTCGTCGTTGAGCACACGAAAACAGTCGGAGCGTAGAACACCCACTTTCGGTTTGGGTGCCTTGGTCGTCTTGCTTTCGCGAACCGTTGTCGTTCTTGTAACTCCCCCAGAAGATATTTTTCTTTTTGCCTTCACAGTCTCCGCCATTACCATAATTAGATTTCCTCCGCTTACCGGAGCGTTTCGTTATTGCGATCTTGTCTTAAGCGGGCTTCAAGAAATTTTTCTCCCGCTTTATAGGAACTGCGAACCAGAGGGCCCGAAGGAACGAAGAGAAATCCTTTTTCGAGTCCCATCGCTTCATATTTCTGAAACAGAGAAGGGTGAACGTATTCTTCCACCGGAAGGTGCCATGACGAAGGTCTCAGGTACTGTCCGATGGTGAGAATGTCGACCCCTACCTTTCTCAGGTCGTCCATAGTAGTCGAAATTTCTGCTTGCGTCTCCCCCAGACCCAGCATGATCGACGATTTGGTGTACCTAACCCCAAGGGCCTTGACCCTTCGCAACACTTCAAGCGATTGCCGATATCCCGCCCGTCCGTCGCGAACTTTCTGCTGCAACCGCTCCACCGTCTCGACGTTGTGAGCAATCACATCGGCGCCGGAGCTTGCGATTCTCGCTAAAGCCGCGTCATCTCCTTGAAAATCCGGAACTAATACTTCAACCAAAGTCGACGGAGCCCTCAATTTAATTGCTTCGACGGTTCGCGCAAAGTGATCCGCACCCCCATCCGGTAAGTCATCCCTATCGACCGACGTTAGCACCAGATAAGTAAGACCTAGTTCCGCGACGGCCGAAGCCACCTTGACGGGCTCGTCGAGATCCAAAATGCCTTTGGGGTTTCCGCTCTTCACATGGCAAAATCGACAACCCCGGGTACAGACATCCCCCATCAACATGACGGTCGCCGTTCCCCCTCCCCAACATTCAGCGACGTTGGGACAACTGGCCTCTTCGCAAACGGTATGAAGATTGAGCCCTCTTAAGAGCTGCTTAATTTGGGCGTATTTTTCTCCTCCGGGGGCTTTGACTTTAAGCCAGTCTGGTTTAGGAGCCGGACGCGGATTTTGTGGGGAAGAAGGCATCGTAGCCTCCTTTTAGTAGAAAAGAACGACCGAGGCAAATCGGATTCCTCAGTATCGGCAAGGGGTTGGATTGAGATAGTGGGAACGGATAGTAAAGACCTCCCCCCCAATCCCGCCGCTTTTGCCCTCCGTGCCATTGACACATCACGTTATGGGCTCTAGATGAAACGGATGAAGACGACTTACCTATTTGGAATTGCAGTATTTTATATTTTTCTCACCCTTTCCCCAGGGGGCGAAGCCGCGTTGCTTTTGAAGACGGCGCAAAGCACGGCACTTATGGCGGTACAAGGCCCAGAGGGAGCGCGGATCCTCCATTACCAAGCCTGTGGAAACGAGCCTCTTACGCTAGAGCAGCTTCAACAGACAGAGTCGCCGACTCTGTTCGAGCGGTGTCAGCACGTAAGCGGGGAAGGTCCCTATTCCATTAAAGAGTCGGTCTTTGTCACTTCCCTCCATGCGCTTTATGGAGTCCCTAAGAAAGAGTCCAGTCCAGATGCCCTAGGTCGCGATTTGAAAAATCATATTGCCTCCCAACGGGCTGGCGAAAAGCTCACCGAAAAATTTCCTCTTTCCCGACTTTATCAAGCGGAATCGGAGGTCTTGGAGCCATTAAACGACGGGTCCGGCGTCCTACGGTTCGAAGAAAATCCAAAGCTCTATAGGAGAGTGCTCCTAAGTCTCAGGCCCACCTTCTTTGAGGGAGAGCGACTTTGGCAAATTTCCGACCCCATTTCATCCAATACGAATCTAGATTCCTTATGCAACTCGGGTTGGGCAATGGCTCCACTGCATGCCCTAGTCAACTACTCACATCTGGGAGAACTCTCCGCATGGTTTCAACATGAGGCCATGGCGGGCGAGAGTATCTATACATGGTATCGCTGGAGTCTGGCCCAAAGAGCAGGCTCTAGGACTGGTTACACTCCTGCCGCGCGCTCCGTGAGTCTGGTGTTGAACCACGATCTTTTCACCTGGAAAGCCTCGTCCTCTGTCTTTCCCGTTCCCGCGGACTGGCACTCAGATTTGGAATCCTTGCCAGGATATGGGAAGTTTTTGAATACCCGTAACAGTGTCACTCCCTTGCGAGCCCTGTGTACTCGACTTGCGGTGAAACCCGAGGACAGAAATACGCCTACACTCAATGCCACGCCGAGCGGGAGTGGCGAAGCAGTGGAAACGTTCGCGAAGAGATGGAATTACACCCCCCAGGGCCTGCTCCGACGGCTCATCGAAAATCGCGCTTTTCCCTTTGAGTATTCGCTCGAAAACCATATTCAAAACGGCACCCCCTTATCCAAAGAAGAGATCCAAAAATATTCTTCCTTGATTGGAAGAGCTCTCGGACAGGATCTTATGTCCGTTGCCGAAGCGAAAAGCTTTGCTCTCCAGGATAAGTGGAAAGAGGAAGAAGCTGCCAAGCAGCTAAAGTCGGAGCGAGAGGTGGAGGCTTTTTTCCGTCGGAACAACCAGCAATCTCCCCAGGACTATCTTTACCAAACGGACGCCAATTACCGAGGACAGGTGAACTACCAAAACTGGTGGGCCGGCGAACAACGACGCATTCAAGAAACTACGGAGTTCAACCGAGCTCGTACTCAGGAATGGGTAAACTCTAATCGACGATATTAGTAGCTCAAATTAGAGAATCAGACTCCCCGTTCGTTTGGTCCCCAGATCTCTTTATGCATCTGAAGCTGCATCGTTACTTTGGCGTGAGCGTCCAAGATCCATTTAGCTAAATCCGAAGGGCTGACTTTGCCGTAAGCAGGAGAGAAGAGGACCGAACACCTTTCGTGAAGTTTATGATCTTGGCAAACCTTTTGGGACCAGTCGAAATCGGCACGAGAGGCGACGACAAACTTAAACTGATCCTCTTTGCGCGCAAGGCTTAGGTTTTCCCAAGCTATCGTTTCGGCTTCTCCACTATCGGGACACTTAATGTCGATGACTTTAATAACGGCTAGGGGAACGTCTTTGATAGAAAAACTTCCGTTGGTCTCTAGCGAAACCGTATATTTTTCGGCGAGCAATTTTTCCATCAGAACAATCGAACCTTTTTGGCCCAGCGGTTCGCCACCAGTAAGGCAAACATACTCTCCGCCAAACTTTCGAACTTCTTCTAAAATGGCATCAATGCTCATTACTTTGCCTTCCCAAAAGGCGTAACGAGTGTCGCAATAGGTGCACCGAAGATTACACGTCGCCGTTCTTACGAAAACCGTGGGTTTTCCCGCAAGGAGACTCTCGCCCTGAATGCTAAAGAAAATTTCGTTTATCTTTAAGGAAGCTTCTTCCACATCGTTCACTCACCGGCCTGTTGTCGAACGATAGAACGTTGTACTTTAAGCTCGTATTTTCTGAAATGTTCACGGGTTAGGACGTTATCCGCCTGTCCTGGCCCCGCTCCCTGTCGTATGTCCAACGCGCCACTTAATACGTCTTGGGCCGCTTTCTGAGCCTTCTTGGCTCGTGCTACGTCGATATCTTTACCTTCTTCACAAGTTTCCGCAAGTACCAGCACCTTATCCTTACGGATCTCGGCAAATCCGTAGCTAACGGCAAACTTACGCTCGGTTCCATCCAGAACCAACGAAAGCACTCCCGTTCCTAGCATCGTAAGCATGTCGGTATGGCCGGGCAGAACCAAGAGCTCTCCCTTGGCGCCGGGCATCCGAAGGGCTGTTGTGCGAGCGCCTTCGACAAGCTTACGGGTTGGGGTGACGATATCGACTTCGATCATGCGTTACCTTTTAACTTTTCTGCCTTTTGCAGAGCCTCTTCGATCGTTCCCACCATATAGAAGGCCTGTTCGGGAACATCGTCGTGTTTACCTTCGATAAGTTCTTTAAAGCCTTTCACAGTGTCCTTCACCTCAACATATTTTCCGGGATTTCCCGTGAACTGTTCCGCGACAGAGAAGGGCTGGGAGAGGAAACGCTCGATACGACGGGCGCGAGATACGGTTAACTTATCCTCTTCCGAAAGTTCGTCCATACCAAGAATGGCGATAATGTCCTGCAAATCTTTATAACGCTGCAAGATACGCTGAACCTCTCGAGCGACGTTGTAATGTTCTTCGCCCAGCGTTTCGGGAGTTAAAAGACGAGAGGTCGATGCCAAGGGATCTACCGCAGGATAAATTCCTTTTTCAGCGATGGGACGCGACAAGTTAGTAGTGGCGTCCAAGTGAGCGAATGCGGTTGCTGGAGCGGGATCGGTATAGTCATCCGCAGGCACGTAAATCGCCTGAACCGACGTAATAGAACCTTTTTTTGTCGTCGTAATTCGTTCCTGTAACTGTCCCATCTCGGTAGCCAACGTCGGCTGGTAACCCACCGCTGACGGGATACGGCCTAACAGGGCCGATACTTCCGAGCCGGCTTGAGTGAAACGAAAAATGTTATCAATGAAAAGAAGCGTGTCTTGCCCTTCTTCGTCCCGGAAATATTCGGCCGCGGTGAGGGCGGATAGGGCCACTCGAAGACGTGCTCCCGGGGGCTCATTCATTTGACCGAATACCAAGCAGGTCTTGTCGATAACGCCTGAGTCCTTCATTTCGTGCCAGAGATCGTTTCCTTCGCGAGTCCGCTCCCCGACACCACCGAACACCGAAATACCGCCGTGATGTTTTGCGATATTATTAATAAGCTCAAGAATGATAACGGTCTTTCCAACGCCGGCACCGCCGAATAGTCCGACTTTTCCGCCTTTGGCATACGGGGCGAGAAGGTCGACGACTTTGATTCCGGTGACAAGCATCTGTCCGGAGGTCGCTTGATCTTCGAACGAAGGCGGGTCCCGGTGAATCGGATAGTGCTTTTTGGCGTTCACTGGGCCCGACTCATCAATCGGCTCGCCGATGACGTTAATAATTCTCCCTAAAGTCTCTCGACCCACCGGCATCATGATAGGGGCACCCGAATCTTTTACCTTCATGCCCCGGGTCAATCCATCCGTAGAATCCATCGCGATGCACCGAACGACACCGTCGCCCAAGTGCTGGGCTACTTCTAATGTTAAATTATCCTTTTCGTCTCCGAGACTAGGATTCGTAACTAATAAAGCGTTGTAAATGGGGGGTAATTTTCCAGAGGGGAACGCAACGTCCACCGCGGGTCCGATCACCTGTGAAATATTTCCGGACGTATCCATAACTTCTCCTTATTTCCTTATCTCATGGCCTCAACGCCACCGACGATTTCCATTAACTCTCGAGTAATGCTCGCTTGGCGAGCTTTGTTGTATTGCAACGTGAGGCCGTCAATCATGTCAGATGCATTCTTTGTCGCGTTCTCCATCGACGACATTCTAGCTCCGTGCTCACTGGCCACCGACTCAAGAACGGCGCGAAAGAACTGCATGCGAAAATGCCGTGGGACAACCTCGTTCAAAATCTCATCTTTTGAAGGCTCAAAAATATAATTCTTAAAGCGATCTTCTTCGTTCGCTCGCAGGATTCCCACAACACCTTCAGGTACCTGAACGGATACCGGTATCAAGCGTTCCACCGCGACCTTCTGTTGAATCGCTGATTTGAATTCGTTGTAAATAAGGTAGATGGCATCGAACTCACCTCCGCTATAGGAAGCGATAATCTTATCGGCAATCGCCGACGCTCTTGCGTAACTAGCGTTAGAGAGAATTCCCTCATGGTAGGCCACCACGTTGACCTTTTTCTTGAAGAAGTCGTAGGCTTTTTTCCCAATACATTGGACCGAGACGGTAACCCCTTCGGCTGCTTTGGCTTTTAAGAATTTTTGGCTTTCCTTAAATACGTTTGCATTAAAGGCACCACAAAGCCCTCGATCCCCTGCCAAAATTACGACTAGAATATTTTTCTCAGATCGTTGTTCCAGTAGGGGATGTTTGATTCCTTCTTTCTGCGCTAGAGACAAAAGAATCGAATAAACCCGATAGGCGTAGGGACGTGCTTGTAAGATGGCTTCCTGAGATCTACGCAACTTCGCCGCCGCCACCATCTTCATGGCACGAGTGATCTGCCGAGTACTCTTTACGCTTGAGATGCGCTTTCGAATGTCTTTAAGACTTGCCATAATTTAGTCGTAGCTATCTGCCCTTTCAGGTAAAGGATGCTCCGTACTCGTCTAAGGCCTTGTTAAGAGAGCCTTTGACCTCGTCGTCGATCTGTTTCTTCTGGCGAACCGATTCGAGCACATTGGGATATTTCGTTTCGAGGAAATCGTAAAGGCCACGCTCGTAATCCGAAACCCGAGAGACCGGAAGCTTATCCAACCGGCCGTTCGTTCCGGCATAAATAATCACAATCTGCTTTTCGACGGCCAACGGCTGGTATTGCCCTTGTTTTAGTACCGATACCATTCGCTCTCCGCGAGACAACATGTCTTGAGTAGCTTTGTCGAGATCCGAACCGAACTGTGCAAAAGCCGCAAGCTCCCGATACTGAGTTAAACTCAATCGAAGGTTACCAGCTACCTGCTTCATCGCCTTGATCTGTGCACTTCCTCCCACACGAGAGACCGAAAGACCAACGTTAATC
Organism: uncultured delta proteobacterium; assembly: GCA_963778115.1. GTDB lineage: Bacteria > Bdellovibrionota > FAC87 > UBA2466 > UBA2466 > JBBQIT01. The sequence goes on along the minus strand of CAVZSV010000004.1, from coordinate 2,085,363 downwards.
GCCGGACGAATACCAGAATAGAAAAGGTCGGTATCTAAAAAGATCTGACCATCGGTGATCGAAATCACGTTCGTGGGAATATACGCCGAAACGTCACCGGCCTGAGTTTCAATAATAGGAAGTGCGGTCAAACTTCCGCCCCCTTCTTTTTCACTCAACTTCGCGGCTCGCTCCAAAAGACGGCTATGGAGATAGAAAACGTCTCCGGGATAGGCCTCGCGACCTGGCGGCCGTCGAAGTAGCAGGGATAGCTGACGATACGCCTGAGCCTGTTTGGTTAAATCATCATAAATGATCAAAGCGTGTTTTCCGGTGTCCCTAAAATATTCTCCCATGGTGACTCCGGCATAAGCCGCAATGTACTGCAAAGGAGCCTGTTCGCTAGCGGTAGCCGAAACAACGGTCGTATATTCCATTGCTCCCGAAGATCGTAATCGTTCCACTACCTGCGCAACGGTTGAATTCTTCTGTCCGATAGCAACGTAAATACAAAATACGTTTTGTCCCTTTTGGTTGATAATCGTGTCCACCGCAATAGCGGTCTTGCCGGTTTGACGATCACCGATGATAAGCTCTCTCTGTCCACGTCCGATCGGCACCATGGCATCGATCGCTTTGATTCCGGTCTGCAGAGGCTGATTCACCGAGGCGCGTTTCACGATACCGGGAGCTTTGATCTCCACGTTACGAAAATCTTTGGATTCGATGGCTCCCAAACCGTCGATGGGTTGCCCAAGGGCGTTTACCACTCGTCCCACCATCGCCATACCGACAGGAACTTGAAGAATGCGGCCCGTCCGCTTTACGGTGTCGCCTTCCTTAATCGCGGTGACCTGTCCGAAAATGGCGACACCGACACTCTCCTCTTCGAGATTGAGCACCACGCCGAAGATATTACCGGGGAATTCCACCATCTCTCCGGCCATCGCATTCTGAAGCCCGTAGATCTTAGAAACTCCGTCTCCGACGCTCAATACCGTTCCGGTCTCAGCGATCTGGACCTCTCGGTCAAATTCATCGATTCGTTTTCGAATAATCTGACTAATCTCGTCAGCACGTATTTGCATTAGATACTCCCTCCGACTAGCCGTTCTTCAAAGGTATTGAGCCATCCCGCCACGGAACCATCGTAAGTGCGGCCTGCGGCCGTCACTTTGACTCCTCCGATGAGCGTTGGATCTACTTCGTAGCTAGCCTCAACGTCTTTGCCTAAAAGTTTGGAAAATTTTGTTTCGATCTTTTTCTTCTCGTCGCCGTTAAGATCGCCCGCTGCTTGAACCTTCAAGGGGACGATTCCGGTAGACTCTAGTTGAAGATAATGAACACTTTCCGCAATCACCGCGATAAACTTCATCCGTTTAGCTTCGGTGATGACCTTCAAAATCCGGTGGGTTTGCGGGGAGAGCTTTAGCTTTGCCACCAAATCGGAGATCACCTCTTGGCGAGCCTGTTCGGAAAAGATGGCCGAGGTCAGTACAAGTTCAAGCTCTTTAGAGGACGCCATCGTTTGGGCAAGGGCTCTAAGTTCGTCCACGACGGCTTGAGTGATCTTGGCGTCTTTTAAGGAATCCACAATAGCGCGGGCGTAGCGCAGGGCGATCTTGGAGTTAGCCTGCATGACCGTTCCCCACTGTCTCTACGTAGTTACTCACCAGTCCATGCCGATCTTCGTCATTCAAATGGCCTTTTAGGTAGGCCTCCGCTTCCTTCAAACTTTTTTCCGCAAGCTCGCGTTGAAGGGCCAATTTCGCCCGGGCAAATTCGGTCTTGCTGGTAAGGGCGGCTTCTTTGCTCACTCGTTCCGCTTCGGCTCTTGCTTTTTCAAGCGCCGTCTTACGTATTCGTTCGAGCGTTACTTTGGCATCGTCGAAAAGCGTTTTGGCATGATCTTGCGAATTCTTGGTATCTGCTTCGCACTGAGCTAGTTGGCTGCTGGCCTCGGCATAAAGCTTTTCTGCTTCGGTGATAGCATTTGCGATCTCTTTACTACGATTAATAAGAAACTGCGTGAAGGCTTTGCGAGTCGAGAAATACAAAATAGCCAGAACTGCCAAGAAATTAAAAATGATGGGTATTATTGTCGACATGGCGTTCTCACCCGGATACCAAAGGTTCGGCGGAACTGCGGTTCTTTGAAACCGCTCCCGCAGCCGAAACTTTTACTTTGTGGCCCAGTACCTTGCTCGCTAGGTGACTCGAATATTCATTCACTAAGGGTAAAAGTTCCTCGCGCGCTCTTTCCGTTTCGGCGTGAATCGAATCTCGAATCTTTCCCAATTCCGCATTCGACTTATCACGCGCTTGTTGAATCACTTGCCGCTCTTCCTCCGCGACACGTTTTCTCTCTTCTTCCATCCAAGTCGCCACTTTTCGTCGCTCGGCTTTCATGAAAGTCTCGTAATCCTCTTTGAGCTTTTGGGCGCGTTCCTGCTCCTCGAAAGCCCTCTCTTTGAGGCCGCTTGTCTTTGCTCGGCGTGCCTCGAGCAAACCGAGATAGGGTGTAAAGACAAAGGTCTTTAACATCACATAAGAGGCAAAGAAGAGACCCAACATTATAAAGAACGTCATGTTGGGAAGCAGTTCTTTTACTTCCATTTCCTCTTAACCTTTCCGTGACACCCTTGCGAGCCGTTAGAGTTTCGACATTACATTGGCTCTATTGAGGGGACAAAATATAATTACGCAGGGTTAACATGCGTGGAGAAAGCGTGTCAAGGCAACGCATGCGTGGTCCATGCGTAAGGGCGGGTGAAATTAGGCGTTTTCGCGCGGTAGCCGGGTGGTAGGTAGTGGTCCCAGCATTTTTGTTTTGCCATCGAAGACAGCCCCTTCTTCCACCTGGAGAATGGCGGCTTGGATAGTGCCCCGCACTACGGCAGGAGCTTGAATTTCGACCCGTTGGGTGGCGAAAATGTCGCCAGTAAATTGACCGGAAATGACTACAATATCCGCTTCAATTTGGCCCGAAACCTGTGCTTCATCGCCAATGACTAGGATGTCCGGAGTAAAAATCTCTCCTTTGAATTGACCGTCGATTCTAGCGGTTCCTTCGAATTGCAATCTTCCTTCCAGACTACAACCTTTCTGTAGAACCACGGTGATTTCGTGGCTAACAGAGGGGAGATCGAAAGGGTCGGTTTTTCGCAAAAACATACTATCCTTCTATAGGGGCCGCGTTATCTACCGACGCAGGGGGCAATGGCGGCGGAAGAGGTCCCGCATATTCGGACTTTTTGTCCGTCTCGATCGGATTAACCGGCTCGATAGGGCTACCTAAGCCGTCCGTTATGCCTTCTGCCGAATAGATCGGTTCTGGTGAAGTTGAGACCGCAAATTCTTTTGGCTGCGCCTTCAGCAGATCACCGAGGCGCATTAAATCGGCGTGAGAACCGTAAGTAAACTGAATAAAGCCGTGCTCATCATTGCCAACGATTCGGACCGGCGTCCCATAATGGCGGCGCAGATCGTCTTCGAAAGCCTTCATATTGGCGTCGCTTTGCTTTTCGGAGGGAGTGGCGTTCTTGGCGCGCAATACCTCATTCACCTTACGCTCAGTGTCACGAACGGAGAGCTTCTTCTTTATGATCTGCTCCCGGACCATGAGTTGGTCTTCCGCGGACTCCAAAGCCAATAACGCCCTGGCATGCCCCATGGACATTTTGCCCGAAGTGATGTCTTCTCGAATGACCGCCGGTAGTTTCAAAAGACGCAGTGTATTAGCAATCGTTACCCGGTTCTTACCGACTCGGGCGGCGATCTCTTCCTGCGACAGTTGAAACTCGTCCACCAATTGCTGGTAGGCAATCGCCTCTTCGATGCAGTTTAGATTCTCCCGCTGGACGTTTTCGATAATGGCCATCTCAAGCGAGGGCGCGTCACCTGTAACGTCTTTAACGACCACCGGGACCTGTTTGAGTCCCGCCTTTTGCGCGGCGCGCCATCGACGCTCACCGGCGATTAATTCAAAGTGTCCGTCTCTCTGGCGCACCACTAGCGGTTGGATGATCCCGTGGACCTTTACCGATTCCGTTAATTCGTCGAGAGCTTCCTTTTGGAAGATCTTCCTGGGTTGGTAGGTGTTCGCCACAATCTTTTCGATATCGCAAAGAAAGAACTCTTTCTTATTGAGATTGATGGTGGTCGAACCTTCGGCAACCTTGGCATCTGGAATTAAAGACGCTAGCCCTCGGCCGAGTGCTTTTTTCTTATCGTCAATGACTGCCATGGTCTAGGCCCCCTTGTGTGTCATGCTCAGACTCATTCAAAGATTCGGAAATGATATTTTCGACAGGGGCCTGTTGCTCCGATTGATCGGATTCGGCCGTCTCGAGTTTGCCGCCTTCTAAGCGTGCGATAACCTCTTGCGCCAAAGCCAGGTAGCTCTGGGAACCTGTCGAACTGATATCGTAAAGAATGACCGGCTTTCCGTGGCTCGGACTCTCGCTAAGTTTCACATTGCGCGGAATGACTGATTCAAAGACTTGCTTTTGAAAATGCTTTCTGACTTCAACGCTCACTTGCCGGGACAAATTGTTCCTGGAGTCAAACATCGTGAGAACGATGCCGAGCTGAGTCAAATTCTTGTTAAGCCCTTTTTTAATGAGTTCCACGGTGTGGAGGAATTGGCCCAGCCCTTCCATCGCATAATATTCGCACTGTAAAGGAATCAAGTAATGGGTGGAGGCCGTTAGAGCATTGAGAGTGAGCAACCCCAAAGAGGGTGGACAATCGATGATGACGTAATCAAAACTTCCGATGCCCAGCTTATTGAGATCCTCGAAAGCATTTTTCATGCGAAGCTCGCGTGCTATCGCCTGAACCAACTCTACCTCAGCGCCGCTCAAATTATTATCAGAAGGACAAACCTTGAGAAATTCGAGATCCGTGGGGTAGAGCGCTTCACGCATCGGTAAATCGTCGATAAGAACGTGGTAGATGTTCTTATCTGTGAACAACCCTCGATCGACACCAAGGCCGCTCGACGCGTTTCCCTGAGGATCGAGATCTACCAACAAAACCCTACGTTCCGCGGCCGCAAGGCAGGCAGCCAAATTTACGGCTGTCGTTGTCTTGCCCACGCCACCTTTTTGGTTCGCAATAGCGATGATGTTTGTCATAGCGAGTAGAGGGAGTTTAGAATGCTGTTGCCAATTTTTATCATACTTTTTTTCAACACTCAAAGCCTTTTAAGAAAGCTTTATCGGGTCTTTTTGTCGTCGATTCTTTTCCGACTTTAAGAAGTGAGAACTACTAAATCGTGTTTTGTTTTACGTTCCACGTGGAACAATATCGGCGTCATTATGTTCCACGTGGAACCTTCTTGATCACTTCAATTCTTCTACTTCCTTGATCCAGAGGAAGCTTATAACTCTTCTCGTCCAACTTGAAAAACCCGTTTGGGATCTCTAAATCGGCTGGGCTGCCACCGAGATTTGTGATTAGGATAGAATCGTTCTTCATTCGAGCGGAAAGGAACTTAAAAAGTTCAGCTCGCGGAAAGACGGCACGAGCTAGAAACAATCCAGACTGTGGCGCGTCCGGAAAGGCTCCATTCAAAGTCGTTTTCGAAAGTCTTAAGTCTGCCAACACCGCCGTGAGGAACGTCTGCTTCTTTAGAAGTTTTTCGTATAGCCTAACCTCTCGGTCTGGATAACGGATAGAAAACACAATGCCGGGAAAGCCGGCCCCCGTGCCCAAGTCGTGGACCAGCCCCGATGCATAGGGCGACGCCAAATCGGAGATGAAAAGGCTGTCCGCATAGTGAATCGCGAACGCTCTATCAATGCTTTTGCGAGAGACAAGGCCAATGTGCTGGTTCCATTGCTGGAGCAAGGTGAAGTGGCGTTCATAGAGGGACAACTCACGTTCTTGCACGGGTGGAAGTCCCGCATGAAACTCTTCAAATTGCGGGCGTAAGGTTAGCAGACGATTTTCCTTTCTGCCGCAGATGAAAGAGCAGGGTACTAATGGCAGCCGGGGTCATTCCCGACATTCGGGAGGCATCGGCTAGGGTCCGAGGTTTGAAGCGCATTAACTTTTCGCGTATCTCAAAAGAAAGCCCCCTCACCGTGCCAAAATTAAATTCTTCAGGAAAACTGACGTCGCCCATTCGATTAAGTCGTTCGATCTCCTCTCTCTGAAGATTGATATAGCCTTCGTACTTAAGTTCCACTTCGAGAGTCTCTTTGGCTTCTTCATCGAGCGAGGCTAGGGAGTCGTGGGCGCTCAATTGAAAGATATGGTTTACGTCCAGTTCCGGTCGACGAAGTAATTGGGCGAGTGTTTGAGCGGAGGCAAGGGGAGGACTGCTCCATTCTGCCAGCTTTTGCTGAACTTCAGCCCCCGGTTTGAGCCAGGTCTTTGCCAGGTAGTTCTTGGCCCTGTCCAAGCGCCCTTTTCTCTCTAGAAATCGTTCATAGTCCGCATCCGTCACGAGGCCGACTTCTCGTCCGTGCGGCCGAAGCCTCAAATCCGCATTATCCTCGCGCAAAGAAAGGCGAAACTCCGCACGGGAGGTGAACATCCGGTAGGGTTCAGAGACTCCTTGCGTGACCAAATCATCGATCATCACACCGATATAGGCTTCAGATCGAGAAAGTATGAGTGGTTTTCTACCTTGAACTTTCAACCCAGCATTGATACCAGCCATCAGGCCCTGGGCACCGGCCTCCTCATAGCCGGAGGTCCCGTTCACCTGGCCTGCCAAGAATAGCCCCTCTATAATCTTAGACTCGAGAGAGTGTTTGAGCTGAATAGGATCACAGCAATCGTATTCCACAGCGTAGCCGTAACGAGCAAATTTTACGTTTTCGCACCCCGGAAGGGTCTTTACGAAGACCTCCTGAACGTCCGACGGAAGACTGGTAGAGATGCCGTTGGGATAAATCCAATCGGAATCAAGTGCTTCCGGCTCGAAAAAGAGCTGGTGCCTCCCCTTGTCTGGAAATTTTACGACTTTGTCCTCGATAGAGGGGCAATAACGGGGGCCGACCCCAAGTATCTTACCACTGTAAAGGGGACTTCTATCTAGACTTCCCCGAATCGCGTTGTGGGTCTCGGGATTGGTATAGGTTAGGAAGCAGGAGACTTGGGGGAGCTCAATGCGAGTATCCGAAAAGCTAAATCGTCGGGGTGGATTGTCACCCCCTTGTTCCTGCATTTGGCTGAAATCGATACTTCCACGCAGTAGCCTGGGCGGGGTCCCGGTTTTCAGGCGGAGAAGGGGAAGCTTCAATTCTCTCAGTTGGTCGGAGAGGCCTTCAGAGGGGGCCTCTCCATGCCTCCCCCCGCGAGAGGTGTCCGATCCACAATGCATGAGCCCCCTCATAAAGGTTCCGGAGGTGATGATCACGGTTTTCGATGCTAACTCCACTGACTCACCCGACGGTGTCCTTAGGGCAACCCCGCGTATGACTGTTCCTTCGACGAGAAGTTGTTTTACTTCTCCCTGAACGCACGACAGGCCCGCCTGTTCGCCCACTACTCGTTGCATTCGCAAGGCATATTGGCGTTTGTCAGATTGGCAGCGCGAGGATTGGACCGCGCTCCCTTTACGGGTATTGAGCCGTTTGAATTGGATCCCGGTAAAGTCGGCGTTCTTACCCATCTCGCCGCCCAATGCGTCTATCTCTTTGGCTAGTTGTCCCTTACCTACGCCCCCGATAGAGGGGTTACAGGACATCTCTCCGGTTTTTGACGGGTCCAAGGTCACCATGGCGGTCGAAAGCCCCATTCGAGCCGATGCTAAAGCAGCCTCGCAGCCGGCATGTCCACTTCCCACCACCACGACATCGAATTGTTTCACGTGGAACATTTCATCACTTTCCAATGCAAAATTCGGTGAAAATCCGTCCCATGACCTCATCCACGGAAACTTCCCCCATCACCGCTGACATTCGGTCAATAATCCGTCGATTCCGCTCCGAAAGAAACTCAGGGGGAACCCCATCGCCAATCTCACCCCTCAACGCTTCCAAATCATAGACCACCTCAGAAAGCCGCGCACTTTGAGTGGCCGTCGGAAGCGGCCCTTCCCCTTGGGGAACCTTTTCCGACAGATCGCGGATTCTGTTCCACAGTTCGCCCAAACCCTCTCCCGTTCTCGCCGACACCCGAATCAGATCTCTAGCCAGACCAAACTCCGATCGTTGGCGGCTATCAGAATAGGGCTTCCACTCGGCTAGATCCGACTTGTTCCATATCACGAGATGAGGAATGTTATGGAATCGATCCCACAGCCTCCACTCTTCACCCGACATCCCTTCGGCACCATCCACGACCAGAAGCCATAACGAACTCGCCGCCAAAAAGTCTTCTCCCAGCGAGATACCCTCTAACTCCGCCGCGCCGTCTGCCTTTCGAAATCCCGCCGTATCTACCAATTTCCAAACCCGACGTCCGATCCAAACATCCTCTTCGATCACATCCCGGGTGGTTCCGGGGTTTTCATGAACAATCGCTCGATACCGACAGAGAAGAGCATTAAAGAGCGAACTCTTGCCCGCGTTCGGCCGTCCGGCAAGAACCAATCTAGGACTTCGAGAGCCCATAAGGAAGCTTGAATACCTATGAGTAATCTCTTTGGATCTTTGAATAACCAAATCACAAGCCGGGATCGCAGCTCTGATTACCGACGAATACTCTTCGGAAAAATCGACGGCAGTATCGAAAATCGCTTGGAGGTGGATAAGGCGATTTTTCAAGTCGGAGATCTGTTCCGCCAGAGCAGAGTCTTTTCGCTGATAAATACGATCGAGCTCTTGAGGATCGCGCGTTTGAAAAACATCACCTAGATTCTCGATTTCACTTGGCGACAACTTTCCATTGAGAAGAGCACGGTAAGAAAATTCTCCCCGTTCGGCGGGACGAGCGCCTAATTCGACCAACGACTGCTCGAGCTGCCGAATGACTCCAGGTGATCCGTGACACTGCAATTCAATGACATCCTCGCCGGTGAATGACGAAGGACCTACGAAACCCAATGCCAAAATGTCATCAAGGATCTTTCCCTGAGCGTCCTTGAGCTGCCCCTTCCATAACCCCCTTCGACGCTCGAAAATTTCTCCCTGACTTAAGAACAACGTCTTAGTTATGGGAAATGCCTGCTCTCCCGAAAGGCGAACGATCGCTACCGCCGACGGTAATTGACCCGTCACCAAAGCAAAAATCGTCTGGCTCGTATCTAGGTTTTTCTTCTCCATAGAAACACTCTGAGAGCTAACGCTACGTCTAAAGGACTACGTTTTTTCTGGTGCACCCGAGGGGCCCGAAGGTGCCGGAACGAGGTGAGGAGTGCTACTCATCTGCTTGTCCCTAGACAAGAGATACTGCTGCGCAATTCCGACGAGAGTGCTGACGAACATGTACACTGTCAGCCCCGAAGGCAAGTTGATCATAAAAAAGGTGAACATGATAGGCATGAACAGCATCATCTTCTGCTGCATGGGATCCATCCCGACGGATGGCGTCATTTTCTGTTGCACGAACATCGAAAGCCCCATCAGAGCTGGAAAAATATAAAAAGGGTCCTTGGCGGTCAGATCATGGATCCAACCAAAAAAGGGCGAATGAAATAATTCGATCGAATTTCCCAAGACGGCATAGAGAGCCAAAAAGACAGGCAACTGAACAAACATGGGAAGGCAACCGCCCGCGGGATTGACTTTATGCGCCTTAAATAGGGCCAACTGCTCCCGACTGAATCGCTCTTTATCATCGCTATACTTTTCTTTAAGAGCAGTGAGTTGGGGTTGTAACTTCTGCATCGACTTCATCGAACGGTAACTCTTCATCGAAAGCGGATAAAAGGCCAATCTGACGACTAGCGTCAGAAGAATGATCGCAATTCCATAGTTATGAATGAGGCGATAGAAAAATCGTAGAATCTCTAGCATTGGGTAAGCGAAGAACGAGAACATTCCATATTCGATGAGCTGTCTAAGTCCTGGCACCTGAGAGAGAAGCCCCGGATCTTTGGGACCCGAATAAATTCTGACGGAGAGCGCCAATTCTTGCTGCCCCTCTTTTAAGAGCAGGGGATAGCGTAAATAACCTCCCGTAAATTCGGACCCGTGATAAAGCACCGCGTCAGGATTAATAGAGGAGTTGTTGATGAGAGCCGTCGTGAAGTATCGATTTCCGTAGGCCAGCCAACCGGTATTTCCTTGATGTACCTGCTCTCCGTTTTCGAGCTTGGTAGTGATCTTTCGGGTGACCGAGTCATTTTGATAGAAAACGACCTCCCAAGTTTGCAATGGATTATGAGCGTCGAACTGAACGTCGTGGCCCCCGACGGGAATCAGTAAATAGCCCCAGTCTCTTTTGGCCCCTTTGGGAAAGTGGAGCTGGTAAGTCGAATCGATAAAGTAGCTATTTTCGGAAAAGGTAAGCTGTTTCTGAAACTGGACTCCACCTGACTCCGCGTTAAAGATAACGGCGCGATCTTTGTCCTGACGCTTGTATTTTTCGTGGGCCAAAGGCGCTAAACCCGAATCACTGAAAATGGTTCCTAAAGTAAAGGGGGTTAGCTGTGGTGCAATCTGCGCGATGTTCGGCGAATCCTTCTTGTAAGTCTCGTGAAAATCGAGCAAACGCAGTTCGCTTATCTTTCCCCCATTATCCGACAACTCGACGTGCCATTTTCCCGTACTCAGATTGGCCGATGTCTCTTCCGCGATGGGTTGGCCAAAGATTCCAGTGCTTGGAACGGTCGAGGCGGGCGGCGACGATAAAGGCGTTTTCCCACCCCTTGCGGATTGCGCCGATTCCTGAGCGGGAGGCGGCGGAACCATCGGGGGTGCGAACCACTTGGTGTAAACAAACCACACCACACAGGCGAGTATTACCGCTAACCAAGTTCTTGCTGCGCCCACTATTGGCTCCTTCTTGCTGGAATGGGATCAAATCCCATCCCTCCAAAGCGATGACAGCGACAGATGCGGCAAAATGAATACCAGCCACCTCGGACAAGCCCGTGAACTGCTATCGCCTGACTTGCGTAATTTGAGCAGCACGGTTGAAAACGGCAGCAGCTGCCCACGCCGAAAAAAACATGCAATAAATTTCTGAAGAACAAAAGGAGTGTTTTCATTTTTTTATTCGCTCTGCACCCGCAGCGATCAGAAACTGATCGAAACGATTCTCGACATCCGCCCTTTTCATTTCCCGCCACAACATGTGAAGACGATTCAGACCGATCACGTGGACGTCGAGTCCGGAAAAATCGTGATAGCGAAGACGAAAAACTTCTCTCAAGAGTCGACGTATTCGAGTCCGAGCCGCGGCATTGCGAAGGACTTTTTTGGATATGGAAATTCCAAGACGACCACGGCCGTTGGGCTGATAGACAAAGCCAAAACAATCCGTTTGGGTACGACGATAGTCGGTAAACTTAAAGTCGCTCCGTTTGAGCAGACGCGCCGATTTAGGAAACGTGGCACAAGCCGACATTTTTAATTACTTCGGGTCATTTTTTCCCGATCCCTACGACTAAACGCTTACGCCCTTTTCTTCGGCGACGAGAGAGTAAAAGGCGTCCATCTTTTCTGCTCATTCTTTTCAAAAAACCGTGACACCGTTTACGTTTAATTTTGCTGGGCTGATATGTTCGTTTCGCCTTTGCCATGGCAACTTCCTTCTTTTATCTTTGCCGTTCTTTTTGTCGGCTCTTTTATCAGGCTTTCACGGAAATTTCAGTTCCATTTAGAGCCACGCACTAAAAAGAGGCCGCGAAGTGATCATAAAATCCGCTAAACTTCGCTCCGCTAAAGTCCCGCATCCTAATGTTTTCACCTTTGTGTGTCAAATACTTACCTGTGCTGCGTCTCCGGTTGCCAAACCGCGGTCCTTTTGTTACCTCTCTTCACTTCCGCCATACCATAACCTCTGTTTTAGTAGCGGCTTTACGCAGCAAAGTAGTTAGGGAAGGCTTAGTCATGGTACGGATCGTTCTTACTCTTTCGGGTTGGTAGCGCAGCAATGGAATTCAGCCTCTGGGCACAAATTCGCGGTGAACTAAAAAAACGGCTCGCCCCCCACTTATACAGCTCGCTCGTGGAGCCCGCCAACTGCACCTCGCTGGACAACGAGCGGATGAAGCTGGACTTCAACGACTCCTTCAGCAAGGAAAGTTTTGAAAGCAAGTGTCTGCCCGTACTGCAAAAGGTTCTTAAGGATTTTAGTCTTAATCGCGTGAACGTTATTTTAGCGGTTCCGGACGTCAAACCACCATCCAACGAACCCACTTACGCGTACACCCGAGTTCCCCATCAAAAATTATTGGACGCCAAATACACTTTCGAGACTTTCGTCGTGGGAAGTTCGAACCAGTTTGCCCACGCCGCTTGCCTCGCCGTCGCGAAACAGCCGGGCCAGTGTTACAACCCTCTGTTTATTTTCGGAGGAGCGGGGTTAGGAAAGACCCACCTGCTCAAAGCCATCGGTTACTGCATCATGACCGAAACTCCGGACTCCAAGATTATCTACCTCACTACAGAAAGTTTCACGAACGAGCTGATTCAGGCCATTCGATTGGATCGGATGCGCGAATTTAGGGAAAAATACCGCACCGGCTGCGATCTTCTCTTGCTGGATGACATTCAGTTCTTGGCGGGCAAGGAAAGAACCCAAGAAGAGTTCTTTTACACGTTTAATTATCTGCACGAACTGAGAAAACAGATTGTTATCACCTCGGATCGCTACCCAAAGGACATTGAGGGGCTCGAGAATCGGCTACAAACGCGTTTCGAGTGGGGATTGGTAGCAGACGTTCAACCCCCCGAAGTGGAGACGCGTATAGCGATTTTAAAGAATAAAGCGGATGTGGAAGAGATCGAACTCCCGGATGAAGTCGCGCAGTTTATCGCAAGCAACATCACGACCAACATTCGCGAGCTCGAGGGGTCACTGCATCGCTTACAGGCTTACGCTACGTTAACTGGCGTTCCCATTTCGCTCCAGCTAGCGCAAACCATCTTGAAAGACATCGCTCCGAAGATAAAGCACGAGCTTACTCCGGAAGGAATTTTGAAACTGGTCGCTTTGCACTTCAACGTGAGAACGACTGATATTAAGTCCGACAAGAGAATCCGAAAGCTCTCTTTCCCGCGCCAAATCTGCATGTACCTCCTTCGCAAGCATCTGTTGATGTCCTTTCCGGAGATCGGACGGTTTATGGGAGGCAAAGACCACACCACGGTTTTGCATGCCGTCACTAAAATCGCCGAACTCCAGCGCCATGACGCCGAAGTCCTTACCTCGATAACGAGTATTGAAGGGCTGATCCGGTAAAAGAAGATCTAGCTCTCGTGCGACACAATAAGGCTAAAGCGAGTGGCTAGCGCTGGTACCAAACGTGCGAGTAGATCTAGCTTTCGCTTTAGCCACTAGCACTCGCTTCATTGGCCTATTATTTTATTTCTTAGAACATCGCATTAAAAATAGACGCCATACGTTAGATCCTTGATCCTCTTGACGCTCCGATCTTGAGATCGATGTGCCAGCTCATCGCGTTAACCATACTGCGTTACGACTTTTTGTCCGGGAAAAGGTTTACATACGGAGCACCATAGGTGACACTACCATAGGTCAAAAGGCGCATGAGGCTTGGGAGACGCTGAAAGCCCCTTTATCGACGAGGAACCAAAAGGGTGTGATGCTCCGTGTTGTTGAAAACTTTGTTAATAACGTTGTTAATTGTTTGTTAATTCATTGTTGATAACTTGTTGATAACTCGTTATCCACAGTTTTGATTTTTTATCCACAACGTTATCCACAGGGATATCCACAGGATCATCGTTAAAGAAATTAATAGGTTAAATGAGTTGTTAACATTTCAACAATGCAAATGACTACTACTATAAGATCTATATGTTACTAATAAAAAGAAGAAAGACTATAAGACTTCGTGTCAGTCCGGGGGAGTTATGAAGCTTACGATTTCTAAATCGCAAATGTTGTTAGGACTACAGCGTGTGCAGAATGTCGTAGAACGTAGAACGACTATGCCCATTCTTTCTAACGCCCTTTTAAAGACCGAGCCGAATGGGCTTTCTTTGTCCGCCACGGACTTAGAAGTTGGAATTCAGAGCATTTTGCCCGCCGAAGTGACCGATCCAGGGTCAATAACCGTCAAAGCTCGCAGTCTTTTGGATATTGTTCGAGAATTGCCGGATACCAGCATCCAGTTTCATACCAAGGAAAATAGCCGGCTAGAAATTACGGCCAACAAGTCCGTTTTCAACATCCTAGGGCTTCCTTCCGAAGACTTTCCGGAAGTTCCTGGCTTTTCCAGCGAAGATCACAAGCAGTTTGTCCGGATGAACGGAACCGCTGTTATGGCCATGTTGGACAAAACTTTGTATGCGGCTTCCACGGATGAGGCGAGATACCATCTTAACGGCGTCTTTTTTGAGACTTTAGAGGACGAAAACAAGCGAGTTTTCCGTATGGTGGCGACCGATGCCCATAGGCTCTCTTTGGTCGACAATCCGGATGCCCTTTTCGATGAAAACGCATGGCGCCTTTTTAAAGAGGGGGTCATCGTTCCACGTAAAGGTTTGACCGAACTTCGCAGACTTTTGGCCGAGGGCAAAGAAGACTTCTTTGTGACCATAAAAGGGCGACTTTTGTTCGTAAAAAGAGACCATATTTTCCTTTCTATGCGCCTAATTGAGGGAAAGTATGCGGATTACCGCCGGATCATTCCGGAAAGTTCCCAAGACAGTATTTCCCTCGACCGAGAAGCCTTTCTGGCCTCTTTAAAGAGAATTTCTTTGATGTCTTCGGATAAATCTCGTAGTGTTACCTTCAACTTAACTCCTGGTATGCTACAGCTCTCAAGTCAAAGCCCGGAGCTGGGGGATGCTAGGGAAGACATCAACATCGAGTACCAGGGCGAGGAACTCAAGATCGGCTTTAACTCGAAGTATCTCATCGACGCACTTTCGACGCTCGAAGGCGAAAAGGTTCTGCTTGAGATCAGGGGAAAACAGAATCCGGGTGTCATCCGATCCTCCGAAGGTCCCAACCACACGAACGTGGTCATGCCCATGAGAATATGACGCGAATCTGAACGCAGATAGTCGCAATGAAATGATGTCTAATTTTTGAGAATTTAGGAGTCCCCGGAATGTCAGCAGAAAACGAAGCAGCCACAGCGGTTACCGGCTATGGCGCGGATTCCATCCAAGTCTTGGAAGGTTTGGATGCGGTGCGTAAGCGCCCGGGCATGTACATTGGTGATACCGGAGTTCGCGGTCTGCACCATCTTATTTGGGAAGTCGTCGACAACTCAATCGACGAAGCGATGGCGGGCTTTTGTAAAACCATCTCCCTTACGATCCATGTCGACAATTCGGTTACGGTAGAAGACGACGGCCGAGGCATTCCTGTCGACATCCATCCTGTAGAAAAAATTTCCGCCCTTGAAGTGGTCATGACGAAATTGCATGCGGGCGGCAAATTCGACAACAATAGCTACAAAGTCTCTGGTGGCTTGCACGGAGTCGGAATTTCCGTAGTCAATGCGATGTCGGAATCGCTATTGGCCGAAGTGAAACGGGACGGGAAAGTCTACGAACAGAAATACGAAAAGGGAAAGCCCGTTTCGAAAGTCACTGAAATCGGAAAATCTCCAAAGACGGGAACCAAGATCGTATTCAAACCCGATACCGAACTTTTTGAAGTTAAAGAGTTCAGCTACGAAACGATCGCAAATCGTTTGAGAGAACTTTCCTTTTTAAATCGCGGCATCAAGATAAACCTCTACGACGAGCGGACTGAGAAAGAAGAAGAGTTCTTTTCCGAGGGAGGACTTAAATCGTTCGTAGAATTTCTAAATCGCGCCAAGACCAAACTTCACAATGAAGTGATCTATTTTTACGCTGAGGCGACAGGCATTTACCTCGAGCTGTCGATGCAGTGGAATGACGGCTATAAGGAAAATGTTTTCACCTTCGCCAACAACATCAACACGATCGAAGGCGGGACCCACTTAGCAGGTCTAAAAGCAGCACTCACCAAATGTGTTAATAAGTACATCGAGGCTAATAACCTCAACAAAGATCTCGGAGAAAATCTCACGGGTGAAGACGTGCGTGAAGGCTTGACCTGTGTGATCAGTGTCAAGATTCCCAATCCCCAATTTGAAGGGCAGACCAAGACAAAACTCGGAAACTCCGAGGTTAAAGGGCTTGTCGAAAACCTTTTGAACGAAAGGTTCTCCGTCTTTCTCGAAGAAAATCCTGGCGAAGCCAAACGAATCGCCATGAAAGCCATCGAAGGCGGAAGGGCACGAATCGCCGCTCGTAAGGCCCGAGATCTCACCCGCAGAAAATCGGCATTGGATCTGGGCGGACTACCCGGAAAGATGGCGGATTGCCAGGAAAAAGATCCGGCTCTTTGTGAGATCTATCTCGTAGAGGGAGATTCCGCAGGCGGATCCGCCAAGCAAGCGCGCGATCGTAAGAACCAAGCGATTTTGCCGCTCAAAGGTAAGATCTTAAATGTCGAAAAGGCCCGTTTCGACAAGATGCTGGAGTTTGCTGAAATTCGAACTCTAATTACTGCTTTGGGAACCGGAATTGGTCAGGAAGACTACAATATTTCAAAAATCCGTTACCACAAAGTCATCATCATGACTGATGCCGATGTGGACGGGGCCCATATCCGAACACTGCTACTCACTTTCTTTTATCGCCAGATGCCAGAAGTGATCGAAAAGGGTTACCTCTACATCGCCCAACCTCCGCTTTATAAAGTGAAAAAAGGGAAAGTGGAAAAGTACCTTCGAAACGACGTGATGTTCGAAGAATTCATTCTCACTCAAGCTTTGGAAGAGGTGGAGCTAACGGCTTCAGGACAAAAGGTCGATGTGGGGATTGCAAAAAATATTTTCCGCAAGATGACCCAGTTCGAAAGCCTTTTGAACACATTCGCGCGACGGGCGGATCCCGATCTTATTAAGTGGGTAGCCGCCACCGAAGAATGGAACACAGAGACCCTCAAAGACCAGAAAAAAGTAGAAGAGCTTTTGGCTCAATATCAAAAAACGCTCAAGGATCAAAAATCGCAGTTTGCCATTAGTTTTAAGGTCATCGAAGACGAAGAGCATAATTGTTTTCTCGGCGAATGTGTCACCGTAAAGAACAATCTAAAAACGAATACGCGCATTACTTACGACTTCCTGAGCTCTCCTCAACTTCAAGAGATGCGAAAAATTGCGTTCTCGTTAGAAAAACTCGGCAAACCGCCTTTCGAGATTAAGCGTAAAGATGCTCCGATGGAAAAATTCACTTCGCTGGATTCTCTCAAGAAGGCTGTTGTCAGAATCGGCGAAACTGGTCTACACATCCAACGGTACAAAGGTCTTGGAGAGATGAACCCTGAGCAACTTTGGGAGACCACCATGGATCCTAAAGTCCGATCACTGCTTCAGGTACAGGTCGAAGATGCGGTCGGCGCCGATAACATTTTTTCCATTCTGATGGGAGATCAAGTAAAACCTCGTCGAGACTTCATTGAGGCGAATGCCTTGAAAGTTCGTAGTTTGGATATTTAACGCATGGATATTGAATCTCATCTCACTTCAGTCAGCATTGAAACCCAGATGCGCGATTCGTATCTCGAGTATGCGATGTCCGTTATCGTGGGACGCGCGCTGCCCGATGCCAGAGACGGGATGAAGCCCGTACATCGTCGCATCCTCTTTGCGATGCACGACTTGGGAAACACTTCCGACAAAGCGTACAAAAAATCGGCACGTATCGTCGGAGATGTGATCGGAAAATATCATCCCCACGGGGATATGGCGGTTTACGAAACAATGGTACGCATGGCGCAGGAATTTAGCATGCGCTACACGCTCGTCGACGGCCAAGGAAACTTTGGATCAGTCGACGGTGATTCCGCGGCTGCTATGAGGTACACCGAAGTTCGGCTCGCTAAGATAACGAACTACGTCCTCGCAGATTTAGAAAAAGAGACGGTCGATTTCACGCCGAATTACGACAACTCATTAAAGGAACCGGTGGTTCTTCCCACCCGAGTACCAACGCTATTGGTAAATGGCTCCTCGGGAATTGCAGTGGGAATGGCGACGAATATTCCTCCCCATAACTTGAGCGAAATTATTGAAGGGGTAAAAGCGGTCATCGCTAAACCCGATATTACTCCGCTTGAATTGATGAAAATTATTCCCGGTCCCGACTTTCCGACGGCAGGGTACATCTACGGCCGAAACGGTCTGAAAGAGGCTTACACTACCGGTAAAGGGATCATCCATCTACGGGCCAAAACCGAAATCGAAGAAGGGAAAAACGATAAAGATAGGATTATCGTCACCGAAATTCCCTACCAGGTAAATAAGGCAAAGCTCATTGAAAATGTTGCGGAGCTGGTTCGGGAAAAGCGAATCGAAGGCATTTCTGATATTCGAGATGAATCCGATCGCAAGGGAATGCGGATCGTTTTTGAATTGAAGAAGGGCGAGGATAGTAGAGTCATTCTCAATCAGCTTTTCAAGAATACCCAGATGCATATTTCTTTTGGAATCAGCATGCTGGCTTTGGATCACCAGCAGCCCAAGCTGATGAATTTGAAAGAGCTCCTTGTCGCTTTCTTAAACCATCGTAAAGTGGTTATCACTCGACGAACCGTCTATGAATTAAAGAAGGCCGAAGAAAAAGCCCACATTTTGGAAGCGCTAAAGAAAGCTGTCGAGAATCTGGACGAAGTCGTTCAGCTCATTCGAAAATCGGCAAGTCCCAATGAAGCTCAAGAAGCTCTGATCGGAAAATTCGCTTTCACTGTGGTTCAGGCAAAAGCCATTCTTGAAATGCGCTTACAGCGTTTGACCGGGCTCGAACGCGACAAGATCATTCAAGAGTACAAAGATACGATAGCTCTCATCGCTGAATTGAAGGGCATCTTGTCGGATGAAAAGAAGATCCTTGAAATTATTGCACGGGAGCTCGAAGAGGTTCGCAAAGATCACGGTGATGAACGACGAACTCAATTCATCGAACAGCAAGAAGATATTACCGTAGAAGATCTGATCACCGAAGAACAGACGGCGGTTACCGTTACTTATTCGGGTTACATTAAAAGGCTTCCCGTTGATACCTACCGAGCTCAAAAACGGGGCGGTAAAGGCGTTATCGGCGCAGGGACGAAGGCTGAAGATTTCGTATGGTCGATTTTTGTGGCAAGTACTCACGACTACATTCTCTGCTTTACGGATCAAGGAAGAATGTACTGGTTGAAAGTGCATAAGATTCCGGAGGCGGGCAGGGCCGCTAAAGGAAAGCCCATCATCAATCTTTTAAATCTAAGTACCAACGAACGCGTACAAGCAGTACTCCCCGTTCGTGAATTCCGCGAAACCGATTTTGTGGTCATGGTAACCGCCAAAGGAATCGTGAAGAAGACGGATCTTACGGCGTTCTCACGGCCCATGAAAAAAGGAATTATTGCAGTTACTATCGACGAGGGCGACACGCTAGTGGATGCCAAAGTGACCACCGCAAATCAAAACGTGGTGTTGGTGAGTAAGCAGGGTCAGAGCATCCGTTTCGAAGAAGCTGATATTCGGGCGATGGGACGTGCGGCGCGCGGCGTTCAAGGGATGCGTTTAGACGACGGCGATAGTGTTGTTGGAATGGAGATCATCGATCCCAGTTCCAAAGTCGCTCAGATTCTCACCGTCACCGAAAAAGGTTACGGTAAGCGAACTCCCATCGAAGAGTATCGCGTTCAGGGTCGTGGTGGTTCAGGCATCATGACGATGAAGATAACGGACAAGAACGGACCTGTCGTTGCCGTTCGTCAAGTGGTCGATGCCGATGAGATCATCGTTGCTTCCAATCAAGGAAAGGTCATCCGAACCCGAGTCTCCGAAATTTCTGAAGTGGGTCGAGTGGCACAAGGGGTGCGCCTCATCCATCTCGAAGAGGGCGAAGCAGTAGGTGCTGTAGCCAAGATCGTCGAAAAAGAGGACGATTCGGAAGAACGAGACGAGGATCCGGCACCTCCCCCTGGTACGCCTTCTGGAAATGCGTAATCGTCTCTCTTTATTTTCCCTTCTCATTTTTCTCTTTCTTCTCGTAGGGTGTACCGAACGCCGGCAGATGCGCTTGATGGAGCAAGCTGAAGATAACTTATCGCAGGGCCATGCTGCTGAAGCTTCGGAACTGCTCAAAAAAGCGATTTCCCTTAATCCCGAAAGTAAGACCGCGGTTCGAGCGATTTACAAATTGGCTTTTACTTTGGAGTCCTACCTAAAAGACTACGAAGGGGCACTTTTCAATTATCAGGAATTCATTCGTCTGAGTCAGGACAAAGTAAGCGTTTACGAGGTGCAAAAGCGAATTGCCAGCCTCTATTTCGAACAACTTCACGATGCGGATAAGACGATTGCCGCGTACAAGAAATTACTCGTTTTTAGTCCTGATAGTTTGGAAGCTGATGTCTTTCAATTTCGCATAGCCCAATCCTATTTTCAGCAAAACAATTTCGAGCAGGCCAGACAGGAATATCAGGTCATTCTAGACAAGTATCCCAAGAGCCAATTGACCGCTCGTGCTCGCTACGAGATTGGGAATAGTTATTATATGGATGGAAAATATGACATCGCAATCGAAGCGTTAAAGCAGGTGCTCAGACACAATCCACAAAGTGAGTGGGCGACGGAAGCCCAGTTCTTGATGGCCGAATGCCTCGATAGACAGGATAAATTACAAGCTGCACTTCAGACTTACGAAAACATTCAGGGAAGGTACTCGTCACCGGAGATCTTAAATATGCGCATCGACGATGTAAGGAAGCGGCTCAAAGCGGCACCGGCGGTTCCCAAATGAAGCTTGATCTGAAACTCATGCGTTTTTCGGCGGCTATGTCGAGTGCTGTCATGGTCATGGGATGTGTGGTGTTTGGGAGCTACTGGTTAGGGCACCGGCTTGACGTTATGACGAGCACTTCACCGCTGTTTGCCATTGGGGGGCTGTTAGTGGGGATCGTACTCGGTTTGGGGTGGGTGCTTTTTGTGGCGAATAAGGCGAAGCCGTAGGAGACTTTACCTTGGGGGGTACTTATTCGGGGAGATTGCTTCGCCCGATCGCTTCGCTCCTGCTCCTCAATGACAGACTTCGACAAACCCTATCGCCAGTTTAATAACGCTTCGTAATCAGCAAGACCCCATCTCGAATTGGGGTCAAAGTCGCATAGAGATCTTTTCTACTTTTGATCTCCTCATTGAACTTCTTGATGGCGATGGCCCCTTCATTCGTGGGGTTACTCTGCAGAACGTCGCCGCCGTACAGGCAATTGTCGCAAGCGATAATCCCATGCGGGGAGAGTAGGGGAAGAGCCAGGTTGAAGTACTGGGAATAGCCGACCTTATCTGCGTCGATAAAGACGAAATCGAACTGCCCTTTCAAAGCCTTGAAGGTATCGGAGGCGGGGCCTAGAAAGGACTTAATCTTGGTACCGTGGGGACTCTTTGCCCAAAACCTTTTTGCGATAGCGTTGGTCTCTGGATTGATATCCAGCGTAATAACCTCTCCGTCTGGCGGAAGGTTCTCCGCCATGGCCAATGCCGAATAGCCCGTAAAGGAGCCTACCTCGAGGACGCGTTTTGCCGCGATCGAGCGGATAAGAAATCCCAGGAAGCTAGCCTCTTGGGGGCCGGTCAGCATGACCGCCATGGGAACATTCGCCCTGGTGTAGTCGGCGATTTCGGCGCAGACGTCCGAGGGCACCGCACTGTGTTGAACGCAATATTCGTTAATCGACTCATTTTGAAAATTCATGGGCTGATTCTTACCTTGGAAGGGCCATTCCGCAAGGGGCTCCCCCTTTTTTCTCTGGAAACATCGAGGTTGAAATCCCGCTTTGATCCGGGTAAGTACAAAAGATTTAGAGGACGATATTGGAACACCACGGCCCCACAAGTTGGCTTCTTCATCTTCCGCTTTTACCTCACGAACCTGAGTTCTTGAATGTGAATGCGGCGGTGTTGCTGTTTCTTTTCATTAGTGTGTTCTCCATTTTGGCCAATATCCTCATTAAAGGCCGGCAGGAACACCATCTTATTCCTGAAGCGAAATTCAGCATCGTCGGTTTTGCGGATCTTCTTATTGAAGCGACTTACAACTTGATTGCGGGAACCCTGGGGAAAGACACCGGGAAATATTTTCCTTTCATCGCATCGCTATTTATTTTTATTCTTTTTGGCAACCTAATGGGATTACTCCCGATGTCCAGTGCTCCGACCTCGGATGTGAATATGAGTCTGGCGCTGGGTCTTTGCACTTTCGTCTATTTCAACGCCATGGGCATCAAATCACATGGCTTTAAAGGTTACTTGGAACATTACCTGATGGGTTTGGGGCTTCTCGTAGGTGGTGTCGTCGCCTTTTTTGAGATTATCTCCCATCTCTTACGCCCCATTACCCTGGGATATCGGCTTTCGCTTAACCTGAAAATGGACCACACTATCGTGCACACCTTTTCAGACTTAATCGCTTGGATCGTGCCGGTTCCTCTATTGCTTTTTGGAGTTGTTGTTTGTACGATACAGGCCTTTGTTTTTGCTACGTTGACTGCTGTCTATATTCAGTTGGCAACCGAGCATGAATCACACTAGCGGCTTTAAGGCAGCTAAGATGGCGGGTCTATCTTTGTCGGTAGGACGCAGGAGGAACAGATGAAAACCTTGTCTAAATATTCGTGGCTGTGGATAGCCGGCGCGCTATTTCCGTCTCTTATACCAGTGACGTCTTTTGCCGCAGAAGCGGTGGCAGCAGCCGGACCTGCGGGACCGTGGGGAGCTCCTGCGGCCGCCATGGGAATCGCGCTTGCGGTGATCGCCGCGGCGACGGCCCAGGGCCGGATTGCAGCTTCCTACATGGAAGGTGCTTCTCGAAATCCAGGTGCTGAGAAAGTGATGAAGACCCAGCTTATTCTGAGCTTAGTGTTCGTAGAAACACTAGTCATCTTCACGCTTGGTATTGTGGTGATGCTCGTTTTGAAGATCTGATCTTCAAACGTTTATTCATCTCTTCATACCTTTTAAATACTTTAGCTAGATATTTGCCGGTGTGAGAATCTTCTCGCCGGCAAATATCTTCTGGAGTTCCCTGAAAGATAATCTTTCCGCCGGCATCACCACCTTCAGGACCGAGATCTATAATTTGATCGGCCTGTTTAATTACGTCCAAATTGTGTTCGATGACGATGACCGTGTTTCCCTGGTTAACCAGGGCGGCCAAGATCTGAAGGAGCTTCTTTACATCGTCAAAGTGAAGTCCGGTGGTGGGTTCATCCAGAATGTAGATCGTTTTGCCTGTGGCTCTGCGATTAAGCTCCTTGGCGAGCTTGATTCGTTGGGCTTCGCCGCCCGAGAGAGTCACCGCACTTTGTCCCACCTGGATGTATCCTAATCCCACTTCGTTGAGCACTTGAAGCTTGGAACGTATTGAGGGGACTCGTTCAAAAAAA
Source organism: uncultured delta proteobacterium (assembly GCA_963778115.1). Taxonomy (GTDB): domain Bacteria; phylum Bdellovibrionota; class FAC87; order UBA2466; family UBA2466; genus JBBQIT01. The sequence continues at coordinate 2,061,870 of CAVZSV010000004.1, read as the reverse complement.
CCGAGCGCATGTTCACAAGTCATGGCGAGTACATCGGCGATATTCTTTCCTCGGTAGAGAACCTCTAAAGTCTCTCGATTATATCGTTTGCCATGGCAAACTTCGCACTCGACAAAGACATCTGGCAAAAAATGCATGCTTATCTTAATGGTTCCGTCGCCCGAACAGGCTTCACAGCGGCCGCCCTGAACGTTGAACGAGAAACGAGAAGCGGAATACCCGCGTACCTTAGACTCCGGAAGTTCCGCAAAGAGGCCTCGAATATCCCCAAAAAGGCCCGTATAGGTTGCTGGATTGGAACGAGGAGTGCGTCCAATAGGACTTTGATCGACATGGACTACCTTGTCCAAGTGGTCCAAACCCTCGATCGAATCACATTTGGCGATCTGATTCTTATTTCCGCGAAGACGGTTTTCCAGAGCAGGCATCAAAGTATCGATGATAAGGCTACTCTTCCCTGAGCCTGAGACCCCGGTAATGACCATAAACGTACCCAAAGGGATCGTGAGATTTACGTTTTTCAGATTGTGCTCACGCGCACCCTTAATCGTAAGAGTCTTTTCTGGATCTCCCTTTCTGCGTTCCGCCGGGATCGGAATGACACTTCTTTGAGAAAGGTACTGGCCGGTGAGACTGCCGGGGTCTTTCTTGAGCGCCTCGGGCGTTCCGATAAAGACAACATTTCCTCCGTGCTCTCCCGCCCCGGGTCCGATATCGATGACAAGGTCCGCTCGTTCAATGGTCTCCTCGTCATGTTCCACAACAATGACGGAATTGCCCTGATCTCTAAGTCGTTCCAGCGTTTTGATCAACTTCTCGTTATCTCGCTGATGAAGGCCAATACTGGGCTCGTCTAAAATATAGAGCACGCCCACAAGATTGCTTCCAATTTGAGTGGCCAGTCGGATGCGCTGAGCTTCGCCACCGGAAAGTGTTGCGGCCGATCGAGAGAGAGTGAGATAGGACAATCCCACGTTACTCAAAAAAGAAAGTCTAGATTCGATCTCTTTTAGAATGGGTACGGAGATAAGTTGTTTATGTTTTGGAAGTTTTATGGTCTTCACGAACGCAGCACAGGTATCGACATTCATCTCACAAAATTCGGAAATATTTTTCCCCTCTATCGTGACAAAAAGGATCTCCTTCTGAAGACGAGTTCCTTTGCACGTGCTGCACGGCTGATAGGCAATATAGGGTTCTAGTTCCGAGATTTGAGAATAGGACTCCGCCTCTTTCCACATCTGTTGAAGGGCAGGGATTACTCCTTCAAAGGCTTGCTTGAAGGTATGAGTTTTCGATTTAGTCTGAGCGCTGAATTCTATCTCTTCTTTAGATCCATAAAGGATTAGGTTTTGAACTTTTGCGGGAAAGCTCTTAAAAGGCTTTTCTAGATCGAACTTAAAAGCTGAGGCTAACTGCTTAAAGACAGCGTCCTTCCACGGGAGGATCTCTTGAGCCAAAGGTTCTATCGCGCCGTCTTTAATAGAGAGATCGGGGTTCGCAACGACTCTGCTGGCGTCAATACGATCTTCGGTTCCAATCCCATTACAAGCCGGGCACGCTCCATGGGGACTGTTAAAAGAGAAACTTCTCGGCTCGACCTCAGGGAAAGAAGTCCCGCAATCGGCGCAGGCAAATTTCGTCGAATAAAAACGGGGTTTAAGCTCATCTGAAAATGCAATTTCAGCCAGCCCTCCGGCAATTCGAGTGGCGATTTCCAAAGCCTCGGCCAACCGACTCTCAATTCCCGCTTTCAAGACAAGTCTATCCACATAAATGGATATGTCGTGCTTCAAGCTCTTTTGAAGCTTAAGGGGAGAAGAGAGGTTAACCTCATTATTATCGATACGGGCACGCACAAACCCTTGGCTCCGTAGCTCGGTGAGCTCCTTTTGGTACTCCCCTTTTTTGCCTCTCACTATCGGAGCCATTACAGAAAACTTCGCCCCTTCGGCGAACGTCATGATCTGGTCTACGATCTGCTGAATGGTTTGGCTTTGAATGGGTTTACCACAAGAAAAACAGTGAGGAGTTCCCACTCGGGCATAGAGAAGGCGAAGGTAGTCGTAGATCTCCGTGACCGTTCCTACCGTAGAGCGCGGGTTACGAGAGATATTTTTCTGCTCGATGGAGATGGAAGGGGAGAGCCCATCTATCGAGTCTACTTCGGGCTTTTTCATCTGCTCGAGAAATTGACGAGCGTAAGCGGACAGCGACTCCAAATAGCGGCGCTGGCCTTCTGCGTAAACGGTATCGAAGGCCAGGGAGGATTTTCCCGATCCGCTAAGCCCGGTTACCACCACTAATTTATCGCGCGGAATGGTAAGAGAGATATTTTTCAGGTTGTGCTCGCGGGCACCTTTTATGATGATTGCTCTCTCCACGGCTCACCGGGAAAGAAATTGCGAAACCGTTCCTTCAACGATGCCGCGAATCTCGTTAAGACGCTTCTCGGAGGAGGCTTCGAAACGATAAACAAGAACGGGCTGAGTGTTTGAAGCACGCACCAGTCCCCATCCATCACCGAATTCGACTCGAGCGCCGTCGATTCCATTGACCTGGAACCCCTTGGCTTGGAGGGCATCGCGAGCTTTGGCTACGACGTCGAACTTCTTGTCATCCGGGCACTCGACCCGAATTTCGGGAGTGGAAAAAGATTTAGGAAGATCAGAAAGTAATTTAACAGGAGTACTTTTGTTTTCGTGAAGTAACTCGAGTAATCTCGCTCCGGCGTAAATAGCGTCGTCAAAGCCAAAGTAACGATCGGCAAAAAACATATGGCCGCTCATTTCACCGGCCAGCAATGCTCCGGTCTCTTTCATTTTCGCTTTGATAAGACTATGGCCCGTTTTCCAGAGGATTGGCTGCCCCCCATGAGACTCGACATCTTGGAATAACCTGTGAGAAGCTTTGACCTCTGAGATTACTCTGGCGCCGGGTTTCGTCTTCAATAGCTCGCGCGCATACAATACCAAGAGCTCATCTCCAAAGAGAATCCTTCCCGACTGATCTACCACGCCGATACGATCGGCATCGCCGTCAAATCCAATTCCTACGACAGCTCCAAGACTTCCCACTTTGCTTTTCAGGTCAGCTAAGTTCTCCATTACGGTTGGATCAGGATGATGGTTAGGAAACGTGCCGTCTAATTCCGAGTAAAGATCGGTGACTTCGCAGCCCAATCGACGATAAAGCTCTGGGGCAACAATTCCCGCCATCCCGTTGCCGCTATCGATAACAATTTTTAGCGGAATAGGGTGGCGGATGTTCTTACAAACATAATCGATATAAGTCGGGATGATCTCTTGTTGTTCGCTCTTTCCATTTCCCGACGGGAAATCTTCTTTCTCGATGATCTTACGGATCTCTTGGATCTCTTCCCCATGAATGGTAGCGGGGCCAACGCATACCTTTAGGCCGTTATATTCCGAGGGATTGTGGCTTCCGGTGATCATTACACCACCATCGGCTTTCAAATGAGCAATCGAGAAATAAAGAAGAGGGGTCGGCACGAGTCCTACTTCTATGACATCAATGCCACTTTTCTGAAAACCCTTTGCGAGCGCTTTGGCTATTCGTGGAGAGCTACTTCGGCAGTCCCGACCTAAGGTGATCTTTTTCGCGTTATTGGACCTTTTAAGTAACGTCGAAATTCCCCGGGCAATGGCCTCGATCACGGGATCCGTTAGGTCATTGTCGGCAACGCCTCTGATGTCATACTCACGAAATATCTTTTCACTTACTAGCATTGCGATATTCCTTGTCGTCCGCACGCCGGATGAAAGCTTCGTGCTTTTTTCGCTCTAGCCACATTCCCATTCTCTTTTCGAGCTCTTCCGCCTGCATTTGGCTCTGGAGGGCATCTCTGCGATCCTTCGGAAGACTCGCAAAATCTCCGGCACGTGTCTCAAGAACTTTAAGGATATGGAAACCCGCCGCTGTCTTAATGGGCTCGGTGACTTGCCCCACGGGAGTCTTCTTGACGGCATCTCTGAATTCCTTGGCTAACTGAGAAATGGAAAAGTAGCCCAAGACTCCGCCGGTCGACGCATTGGAACTGTCGTCGGAATATTGCTTCGCCGCCGCTTCAAACTCGCTAGGCTTAGCGGAGACCTCTTTCCAAACCGTCTTGGCGCGATCCGCCGCGAGCACCCCGCCCTTAGGAGCGGAGTCGATTAGGATTTGGGCAACTTTAAATTGCGTCTCCGAGTCTTCCGGTTTTGCATTTCTTTGGTAATAGTGGCGGAGATCTTCCTCCGAAATTTCCATATTGGGACGGATCTCTCGATCAACCAGGTTTTTCCGTTCTATTTGCCGTTTGATGCCGTCACGGTACTCAGTCATCGTGGTGCCCAATTGCTTCAGTCGGTCAGTGAGCTGAGCTTCGGTGATTCCGTTTCGCTTGGCGATAGCGCGGATTTGGCCATCGATCTCCTGATCGGATGCAGAGAGTTCAAGTTTTTTGACTTGCTGATTGATGATCTTCTCTTCAATTAAAAGTTGTAAGATCTTATTCGGATCGTTGGCGGTCTTTTCGTCCACACCCCCAAAGAGCTCTTGAAAACTTTTCGATCGAATTTTCTTCTGAAACGCGTCTACGTCAGATTGTAAGATGACCTCGTCATTTACCGTCACGACACTCTTATCGAGTACTTTTCGAGCCGCGTGGACAAGTGGGGCAGGGACTAGTGCAAACGAAAGTGCGACGACGCTAAGAAATATTAGTAAACAAAGCCTCATTGCGGTAAATCTCTCCATCCTTCAGCAGTTTAGTCACCCATTCCTTATATACTCGGACCTCTTTCTGCCGTTTAAGGGCTCTCACGATATCATCTTTGGCTTCATTGTAGTTAAGTTTTTTGGCCGGCTGTTTTTCGACGGTCTTAAGTAAATGGGTCCCGTAGGGACTAGTAACAGGCTTGGAAATAGCTCCTACGGCCAAGTTGAATGACTCGTTAAATGCCGGAATTTTCTCGTTCTTAGAGAAGAAGCCAAGATCACCCCCTTTGGAAGCATCGGGGCTGGTCGAGTATTGCCGAGCTGCCGACTCAAAGGTGAGTTTTCCAGAAACAATCTCTTGTCGAATCTTCTCGGCCTCCTCTTTGGTGGGAACCAAGATCTGAAAGACGTGGAGCCTTTCGGGGCGGGCGAACTCATTTTCATGGTCTTTGTAATAGGCTTTCATCTCGTCATCGGAAACCCGTGTCTCCGCAACGAAGGTCTCCGCCGTTACCTTTTCAATGAGAAGCTGGTCTTCGATCCGCTTCTTTAGAAAGTCTTCCGTCGTATTTTGTTTGCGAAGCATCTCTTCGAAGCCGCCGGGAGGATAGCCCTCTTTCCAATTGGCCAGTCGTCCTTCCACTTCTTCTTTGGCAATTCGCAGTTTTCGTTTGTCGGCCTCCTGACGCAGGAGATTGATGATAATGACTTCGTTCAGGGCTCTCGTCTTGAGCTGATCCATTAACTTCGGATTCTTTTGAGAGATCTCGTCCTGTTCTCCTTTGAGTTGTAGGTAGTTCACCTGGAACTCCTTGAGCGAGATGGGCTCTCCGTTTACTTTGGCAATGATCTGCTCCTTACTTTCGGAGGAAGGTTTAACGCATCCGATGAGACAAAGGGCTAGTAGGGCGGTGGAGACTCGCCAGAAGCCATTTAATTTCCCATTTGATGTCGCATTTACTCTCATTGCTATCCTCGATTCGAGAAGGCTTGGGTATGATAAGACATGCCAGCCATGCTAATGGAAGAAGCAGGATAATGGCAATCTTATGAAGCCCTGGTGATACCCACTTCTAATTTTAAGGAGACGAGGTTTCTTCATGTTAGATCCCATCACGACAGACCGAGGCAAGCGTCCAAGAACCCGGCCCCTGAGCTTTCTATTTTCTATTATAATATTAATAGGTTGCGCGGTTACTCCTGAAAAAACGAATTTCCCCCGTCTCACTGTCTTTTATAGCGCGAACCGGCAAGGGGAGGTAGAGCCTTGTGGTTGCCAAGTTCACCAACTCGGGGGGCTCAATCGCATGGCTGTCTTTTTAGAAGAGAGCCGCAAGGGATTGGGCAAGCGGACTCAACTCTTGGTGGATGCCGGAGACACCTTTTTCTCAAGCAATCCGCTCAATACTCGGCGGATCGAACAAGAAAAGATTCGAGCCGCTACGATAGCTGATAGTTACCGCCAACTGCATTGGGACGCGTTCACTCCTGGAGAGAGAGATTTTGCGGCGGGGTTAGGTTTTTTGAGAGATCTTCAAAAACGAAGTGGCGCTGTATTTATCTCGTCTAACCTTAAAGACCAGCAGGGGAATACTCTCTTTGAGAACTTCCATATTTTTGATCTCCAAGGCCAAAAGGTGGGAGTGATGAGTTTGACGAGTCCCGATGTGATGAGCCGAGTCTCGTCGGTAGTGGTGGAAGATCCCGTGCAGGCCTTTAGCCGAACTTTGCAGGAGTTGAAAAAGGGAGGCGCTGAAATCGTCATCCTACTTTCACATCTGGGCTTGGAAAGAGATCGGGAATTTGCAAAGCGGGGAGGCGTCGATCTTATCGTTGGCTCCCATTCGCTGGACTCGCTTCAAAAGCCAGAGGTGTACGGAACGACCGCGGTGGTTCAAACGTTGTATCAGGGGCAACAGATGGGACGGATCGAACTTAGCTCGTCTCAACCCAACGTCACTAACCCGCTCTTGGTTGATATGGAGGATACTTTCGACAAACCGAGTGCGGTAACGGCTGTCGTCGCGGCCTACCGGGAGACCATTCGCAGTCGGGGACTAGAACCTATTGATGTGGTGCAGGCGCCTTTACCCCTCTCGGCGTCTAGGCCTGTCACCGACGAGCGCTTCCGGGCGAACGTTATGACTTGTAGGACCTGCCACAAGGAGCAGTACGAATTCTGGGCCAAAACGAATCATGCCGCAGCAGCGATTGTTCTTTACGCCAAGAATCAACACTTTGATCCGGAGTGTATTGCATGTCATTCGTTGGGGTTCGAGCAACCTGGTGGCTTTGAAAAGATCGCCCGTCCTTATGTCTTGTCACCACAGATTCCAGACAAGAAGGGAACCTCTTTCGTCGAAAAAATAATGAAAGACGTTTTTGGCAAAGGGCCCGTGAAATCATTAGATTCTAGGTTGCAACCGGCAAGGTACGCCAAATTACATCGTAGCTATGTAAGGACGATTCAACGGCTGGAAAGTGAAAAAAAGATATTGAAATGGTTCTTGGACGTCCAATGCGAAAATTGCCACGGGGAGAGAGTCGGGCATCCAGGAAATGAAACGATCGGCAACAAGAAGGTTCAAGAGTCTACTTGCCGAACCTGTCATACCGCTCCTAATGCTCCGAACTTTCAGCCCTCCATGATGGCGAAAGTAGCGTGCCCTCTAATGAATCGGTAAAGGGCAACTATTATGCTGAGCCGCAGTTGAATCTTGTTGAGGCAATTTGATTTATCTCTGCCATAATCTTTTTATGGCAGAACACAAACGACGCATCACTCTAAAAGAAGTTTTCACCAATCGCCGAATAGCGGTAACTCTACTTCTTGCTTTCTCTTCGGGGCTACCTCTTCCTTTGGTAAAAGGGACTCTCAAAGCGTGGATGGCGAGCGAGGGGGCGAACTTAAAGACCATAGGCCTGTTTTCTCTCATTGGTCTTCCCTACACTTTTAAATTTCTGTGGTCCCCCTTTATCGACCGGTATTCTCTTCCTTTTCTCCATCGCCGTTCTGCGTGGATGGCGGTTTTTCAAGTGGCTCTTATCATCTCGATTGCCTGTCTAGGATTCTCCAAACCGCTTTCGCTGCCTTGGGAATGCGCCTTTCTTGCTCTCATCGTCGCCTTTTTTAGCGCGAGCCAAGACATCGTTATCGATGCCTACCGAGCTGATCTCTTGACTCCGGAAGAGCGCGGGCCGGGTGCGGGAGTTACGGTGATGGGAGCGCGCTTCGCTCTTATTGTTGCCGGAGGAGGGGCACTGGGACTTGCTGAGAAAATTTCTTGGAGTTCCGTGTACCTCATTATGGCGGCCCTGATGGGGATAGGTCTGGTAACTTCCTTTTTTGCACCTCTGCCGGCTGTGCAAGTGAAACCTCCCAAGTCGATTAGGGATGCCGTGGTGGAACCTTTTCTTAGTTTTTTCAAACGGCCGGGGGCTGTCGAGATGCTCTTTCTTGTCTTACTCTATAAATTGGGGGACGCGGTCGCGGGCGAAATGAGTTCCCCTTTTCTTTTCCAGTTGGGATTTTCCAAATTAGATGTCGGAGCCGTCAACAAGACGATGGGAATGGCCATGACGATTGTAGGAGCGATGCTGGGAGGAGGGCTTACCGCGAAATGGGGTCTTCAGCGTTCCTTATGGACATTCGCGTTTCTCCAAGCGGTCTCCAATCTTGCTTTTGTCCCTCTTTCCTTTCTCGGGAAAAATTATGGAATGATGGTGACTTCAGTAGGAATAGAAAATATCTGCGGAGGGATGGGAACGGCGGCTTTCACCGCCTATTTAATTAGCCTCACCGATAAACATTTTTCAGCAACTCAATACGCCCTTTTATCCAGCGTGATGGCGCTTACTCCGATAGGAGGGGGAGTATTTGCCGGTTACTTAGCGAATCATCTGAGCCACATGGCGTTCTAGGATCTATTCCGGCAGCGGAGCATCGAGTTGATACCGGCGTAGCCTTATTAAAAGCAAAATGCCGGGTATCGCCAGAAATGCGCTCGCGATGAAAAACCATTTCCACCACGCCACCGATTTTCTCATTCGACTAAGGACCTGATCGGGGGTCCACTGATTATCCTTGTACTCTTCTAAAGGAACCATAAGGGGACTAAGAAGCTCTGTTTTAACGTTGTGTGCTATCGTTCCCCCGCTAGGCACTCCGATAACGTTAAACTCCGAGGCCAGGTCGGATAAAGCTTGGGGATCTCCGGTGACAAAAGTGAAATATTGGGGATCTAGGTCTTGATCTTTCATGTACTTCTTTAGAATTGCCGGTGTGTCGAAAGTAGGCTCCAGCGTCACCCCAAGCAATTTGAGGGGAAATCCTTTTTTCACTAGGGAAGATTGCGCCTTCCATTGCTGAAGAAGGTCTCGGCTCAATTTGATGGTGAGCGGACACATGTCGGGCATCGGACATCTAGTGTAAATGAATGACATCAAAACATAATTGCCTTTGAGCGAGTGCAGCTTAAATTCCTTCCCGTCCTGATCCACTAACTGAAACTCAGGAAGTGGTTGTGGGTCAGCCGAAGCTAAACGGGAAAGGCTTAGGAACAAAATCGTAACAATCCAAAGAGTTTTCATGTTTCCAGAAGATAGCGTAATCCGGGCCTTTCCTCCAAGAGGCAAAATAGGACTTTAGATTTATTGGCGAGGCTCTCTCGGTGCGTTACGGCGAAGCTCCTGCTCCCAAAAGTGATCTGGGACACAACCCCAGCTTCCCAAAAGGATCATCCGGTGAAATAATGGTAACTTCCTGCCCCAATGGCTCAACATGAAAATACTTTTTATCAATCAAGCCTTCTATCCCGACGGCGTGGCGACCGCACAGCATTTGATAGATGCGGCGAACTATTTTATCCAGAACGGCCACGAAGTTTCTGTTATCTCCGATCGTAGAGCTTACGAAGATCGCAATCGCCTTTTTTCAAAACGCGAAACCTATCAAGGGATCGAGATTTATCGTATTAGTTCCACGGGATTTGGGAAAACGAGTTTCTTGCGGCGGTTGATCGATGCCCTTTCGTTCGACTTCATGCTTTTAATAAAGATATTCACCGTTCCGAAGCATGATGTCGTTGTCTGCTTAACCTCTCCGCCGTTAGTGGGGATCTTTGGGCTGATCTATCATGTTTTTCGGGGGGGAGAGTTTGTCCAGTGGCTGATGGATATAAATCCAGAGGCCGCCATTGCCGTGGGCTATCTTAAGCGTGGTTCGCTAGTATCAAGATTTCTTCTGGGCCTCTTTCGGACGACCTTAAAAGCGAGTGACCGAATCATCGTTCTAGATCGTTGGATGAAGCAGACCATTATGGCTCACGGGATAGATCCGAAGAGAATTTTAGTGATCCCTCCCTGGCCGGTGGTAAAAAATCCCGGGCCTAATCCTGAGCCGTTAGGCTCTCCCGACAATGAATTTCGAAGGGAAAGAGGTTGGGAAGATAAATTTATAGTTCTTTACTCAGGAAATCACAGCGTGGTTCATCCCCTTCGCACACTACTCGAAGCCGCAAAGCTATTACGTCGAGACAAGGATATTCATTTCGTCTTTGCCGGTGGGGGATTGCGAAGGCAGGAGGTGACTAACTTTGTTCTTGATAACGGCTTGGACAATATTTCCCAACTTCCGTTTCAACCGATCGAAAAATTAAGATCCTCGTTGTCGATGGCCAATCTTCACGTTGTAGTTTTGGGAAACGAGGTAAACGGTTTGGTCCATACTTCCAAAGTCTACGGGGTTTTGGCCAGCGGAAGGCCTTTCGTCGCGATCTGTGCACGGCAAAGTCATCTTTCTGATCTATTGCAAGAGTGTCCGAACGGATTTCAGGTGGAACATGGACAACCCGAGAAGTTGGCGGAAGCTATCCGTGAGGCTAAACGGTTAGGCAATGGTGTTCTTGGGGAGTTTGCCCGTAAAAATTCTGACTATGCAGCTAAGAATTTCCGAAGAGAGACCATCTTGGAAAAATTTCTCCAAGAAGCCATTCAGCCAAAAGAGAGCTCCTCATCCACCGTTAAACGAGAAAAATCGTCCGCTGTTTCGGGGTGAGTTTTTGGAACGGTGTATAAAGGTCTCAATTTTCAACGTATCGACATTTTTGCAAAACAATAATAAAATTAATAAGCATTCTAGAAATTATCTGACCTTTATTTTTTGCAAACACATTCGGGTACAGGGGGCCTTTTCATGAAAAAGCTATTATCTGTGGTTTCGTTTGCCGCTTTATTAATTTCATCCGTCGGACAGGCGTACGGAGGACCTACTATCTCTCGCGGTGGTCTGGGATTTCTTTTTCCCGATCATAACAGTTTCGTAAACCCCGGCCAGTTTGCCTTGGATAAGGGAACTGCTGTCGATATGAGCTATACCACTCAAACCAATAGTGGAACTACGGATCAAAGCTTGACGCCTTCCGTCGTTTACGGAGGCGGAAATTTCGGATTTGGAGTCGACGTGACCCGAACGGGAACCAGTTTAACAAATACCGCTGAAAAATCGGATTCTGTCGGGGCCGGTATGGGTGTGGCACTCGATCATGAGCACATTACCGTCGGAGTTGCGGCTAGTCGTTCGATTGACGTGAATCAGACCAACGACGGAATCGTTGGCGGAACACTGACCTGGAACGGTGACAAGCGAATGGGATTCACTACCGGTGTCGCCGTCAATACGACGATCAATCAAGCGGGTGGAAATACTCAGACGGGAACTGCCGCAGTGGGTTGGGGTTTCAATCAAATGACCCGTGTTGAGGTCGATGCCACGTTCAATAATCTTAACAACTTCAGTGATTACGATCTCGGCGCTTTCATAACGATGCAAGGAAATATGCTTTATGCCGCCGCGGGTTATAATTACCTCATGTTAGCCGCAGAAAGCCAACTCCAAGGTCGTCTCGGATTAACGTTCGGCAGATTCGATATTAGTGGTTATGTCAGTGATACGTTGAATTCCGGAGACGGAGTCGAGTTTGGCGGTGCGGTCCGTCTCGCGTTCTAAGCTTTACAGGTCCCAACTTTACCCGAATAGAGAGCCGTTCCCAAAGGAACGGCTTTCTTTTTTTTGAACACCAAGGGATCACTTCTTGATACTTATAGATGCAATTATTGAGACGGTGTAAAATAGAGGTAGTCTTTCCTTCTCGCGTTTTTACGCTTCTTTACCGAATCCCCAATCACTATGAGCATCCGAACCAAGGTAGTGGCCTGCTTTCTTGCTATTCTTTCGCTGTTTATCGGCGTCTCTGCTTATAACTACGCTCGATTTCGTCAGGCCAACGCTCGTCTTCAGTTGGTAAATGAGTTCTTTCTGCCCTTCTCTCGGATGGTGGTTCAGCTTCAAGGGAATATCTTTTCGGTCGCCGAGGACATGCGTCGGGTCTATTTTCAGAACGAGCCAACCTCGGACGGGGGAAATTTCTCGCGCATGGTGCGAGATATCTATCCCTATCTGGTTTACAAGCGTTTCGCCTCCCTCGAACGGATATTGTCCAAAGAAGAAAATCACGACTTTCAACAAACTTTCAACGATCTCAACGGCATGGTTGGGCAAGTGAGAATCACTTTCGCTAAGCTCACTGGCATAACGGACAAAGCGCAATTTGAATCCACCTCGGCTTTGCTGAAACTTCAATTGGCTGCTATCTCCAAGCGCGTCGACGATGAATGTCAGAGGATAACTTTATCGGCGCAAAATGAGGGGCGCCAGAGCCTGATGTCGAGCCTCTTTTTGTGCGTGCTCACGATTCTTCTCGGGTCGTTTACCTTTTTCTTTTCTCACAGGGTGTTAGAGCCTTTGCCGCTATTAATCAGCAGTATAAAAAAAATCGCCGATGGAGATTTCAACCAGAGCTTAAAAGTAAATGTTTCGGACCAAGACGAAGTATCCTTATTGGCTCGCGAATATAATCGAATGCTGGCGGGTCTTCAGGAAAGGGATCGTAAGATTCATGCGCAGCAGACGGAGTTGCTAAAAGCGGAACGACTTGCGGCCGTGGGGCAGCTCTCCGCCGAAGTCGTGCATGAAATTCGAAATCCACTGAATTCCATTTGTCTCAACATAGACTGGCTAGAAAACGAACTCAACCATGTGCATCCTGAGATTTCTAAAACGTTACGGAGCATTTCCCGAGAAATAGAACGGCTAAATCAGATTACCGAGAGTTATTTGGTAAGAGCCAGAGTCCCTCCTCAGGATGGTCAAAAAACCGCGGTGAATGATTTATTGCGGGAGATTCTTGATTTTTCGAAAGAGGAAGATCGTGCTCGAAATATTCATGTCGAAGCACTTCTCACCCAGCACGAAATTTTTGTCAAAAGTGATAGATCCCGCCTGAAACAAGCTTTTCTCAATGTGATTAAGAATGCAAGAGAAGCAATGCCACGCGGAGGAAAATTGCTTGTGCGAACGGAAGTCAAAGAGAATGTCTACCGGATTCAATTCAGCGATTCCGGGTACGGCATGAATGACGCCATTCGAAGCCAAACCTTTCACGCCTTTTACACCACAAAACCCAACGGTACAGGCCTTGGACTCGCACTAACCAAGTCGATCGTAGAGGAAGCCCAAGGGAGTGTTCAATGTGAGAGTCAGATAGGTGAAGGTACTACTTTTACTTTCCAATTTCCGGTTTAGCCTTAGGAGAGCCATATGGGGAATTATCGAATTGTAATCGTCGACGATGAACCGGCGAACTTAGAATCGCTCGAAAGAATTCTGCGCAGTGATGGAGCCCAAGTTCAGACATTTCAAAATCCGCACGACGCTTTGTTGAATCTGCGACAAGGCTCAACGGATATTCTGATGACCGATTTAAGAATGAATTCGCTCAACGGCCTTGAGCTCTTAGAAGCTTCAAAGATCGTAAATCCCTCCGTGGAGGTGATTCTCATTACCGCTTACGGGACCGTGGAGTTGGCCGTAGACGCGATGAAAAAGGGGGCCTACGATTTTATCACTAAGCCTCTGCAACGTTTGCAGGTACTAAAATCGGTCCACCGTGCCTTGGAGAGACGCAGCTTAGTTCACGAGAATTTAAGTCTGAAGGAAGAGCTTAAAGCTAATATTACGCCAGAGTCCACTAACGTCATCGGTAAGTCGGAGGCGGTCCGCAAGATGATGGACATTGCCAAACAAGCGGCCCGAAGCAGAGCTAATGTTCTTATCGAAGGCGAAAGCGGCACTGGTAAGGGAGTACTTGCCGAGTATCTGCATCGAAACAGTGACAGGCAGAGTGGAATCTTCGTAAAGATCAATTGCACTGCGATTCCCGATAATCTTCTAGAAGCCGAGTTATTTGGTTATGAGCCGGGTGCTTTTACGGGCGCCACCAAACGAAAAAAGGGAAGGATAGAACTGGCGCAAGAAGGGACTCTTTTCCTCGATGAGGTAGGAATTGCTCCGCTTACTTTTCAAACCAAACTATTACGATTTTTACAAGAAGGCGAATTTGAACGACTGGGTAGCAACGAAACTTTGAAAGTGAGCACCAGAGTAATCAGTGCGACGAATACGGACTTAAAGCGTGCCATTCAAGAGGGGCGGATGAGAGAGGATCTCTATTACCGTCTCAATGTAGTCCATATTTTGGTCCCTCCCTTAAGGGACAGGTCGGAAGATATTCCTATCTTGGCGCAAAGATTTATTGAAGATTCTGCCAAGAAGAATGGAAGGCCTACCCCGCTATTACACTCAGATGCACTGGAGTGTTTAACCGCGTATGCTTGGCCAGGAAATATAAGAGAACTTCAGAATTTGATCGAACGCTTTGTGGTCCTCAACCGCACCGGTGTTATCGGCATCGACGATTTGCCTCCGGAAATTGGCGGGAGGCCTCGGGAGAAATCGGTAGTGGTCCCCGTTGGGATTCCACTCAAACAGGTGGAAAGAATGTTAATGGAAGAAACCTTGCGAACGACCAAAGGAGACAAAAAGCTGGCAGCACGTCTTTTGGGCGTTCATCCTAGGACTATCTACCGCTATTTGGAGAGTCTAGAGGTCTCCAGTCCGCCCCCTGTCCCCATCGCGGAAGCGATTGCGCCTGAGAGCAGTCAAGAACCAGAAATACCATTAGCATCATGAAGGGAGTTCTCATTCCTAGTCCGCTAAGGTAAACAGATTTGATGGAAACAGGGACTCTTATAGCGATTGTGGTAGCAGCGGTAGTGGTCATCGTTTTGTTGCTGGTAGTGGTAAGAAAACGACGTCGTTCGTTACCGGGCGCTGAGAGACCCTCTGAAACCCAAGCCATACTGAAACCGAAGGCGGTCGTTCCGCCTCTAGAGTCAAAAGTAGAGTCAAAGGTTGAGCCGGCACCTGTTCCCACCGCTCTGAGTAAAGAAGAACAAAGTACTCGCAGGTTAGCTCAAAAGTTATCGAAGACGCGCAACTCATTCCTAGGCAAGATCGAAGGGCTTTTTAACCTGAAAGGGCCTGGGGAGAGAGAGCTTCAGGCCCAGGAATGGGAGTCGGTGGAAGAGGCGTTCTTAGGGGCCGACGTGGGGATTACCACGACGACCGCGCTATTGAATCGGGTTCGCGAAAGAATGAAAGAAAGTCAGAAAGGCGAGTCGATCCGGACTTTGGTGCTCGAAGAGAGCCGGCGTTTACTGGCAAAGAGCGAAAGCAATCCCTTTGACCTCACCGGAAAGCCGAAACCCTATGTCATCGAGATTGTGGGCGTCAATGGCGTTGGAAAGACGACCACGATAGGAAAGCTGGCACACCATTTTAAGTCTCAAGGAAAGTCTGTCCTCCTAGGAGCTGGCGATACATTCAGGGCGGCCGCCATTTCCCAGTTGAAAATCTGGTCAGACCGGGTGGGAACTCAATTTGTGACAGGTCGTGAAGGCGCCGATCCGGGTGCTGTCGCTTTCGATGCCGCGACCGCGGCAAAGGCTCGCGAGGTTGATGTCGTTCTGCTCGACACCGCGGGTCGCTTACATACCAAATCGAGCCTGATGGACGAGCTTAAGAAAGTGGATAGGGTTTTGAAAAAAGTGATTCCCGAGGCTCCTCACGAAGTTTGGCTTATTCTCGACGGGACATTGGGGCAAAATTCGATCCAACAGGCTAAAGAGTTTAAAAAAGCTCTCGATTTGACGGGTGTCATAGTTACCAAACTGGATGGCACTGCAAAGGGGGGCGCGATGTTGGCAGTCAGCTCGGAGTTGGAATTGCCGGTCCGCTATATCGGGGTAGGCGAGTCGATGGAGGATCTCATTCCTTTTGAGCCCGATCAATTTGTTAGCGCTATCTTAGGGTAATAGCGACGTTCCTTTTACAGGGAGTTTAGGTGAGTCCAGAATTAATGAACCTATTGGGAGGATCGGCGATCCTCGTCTATTCGATAGACGAGCTGTCTCACCATGTCCAATACCTGGCAGGCTCGAGACTAAGGGTCTGGATCAATGCATTCGCCGATAATCGGTTCACGGGAATTCTTCTTGGGATTTTTCTTTCCCTCCTCCTAAGTAGCAGTAGTGCCGTCACGGTTATGCTTGTGGGCCTAACCAGTGCCCAGCTCTTGACCCTGAGATCAAGTCTTTTCCGTGATGTTGGGGGCCGCGGTCGGCACCACCTTTATCGTTCAATTATTCGCCTTCCACGTTCTGGAATATGGTTTGCTCATCGTGGCCGCCGGAGTGTTTTTGGGATCGTTTTCCGATACCGATCGGTCCTACCATATTTCACGGATCTTTTTGTTTCTCGGTCTTCTCTTCTTTTCCATGGGGATACTAGTTTCAGCGGGGCAAGCACTTGAGACCAACGAACTTTTCCAATTCGTTATTAACTATTTTAAGGACCGGCCTATCGTATCGCTCTTTATCAGTGCTGCCCTAACGTCACTGATTAAAAGTAGTTCGGCGACCATCGCCTTTGTCATGTCGCTGATGATTGCCCGCAACGGCACTATTATGGAGGCGATTCCATGGGTATTGGGCGCCAATCTCGGCACGACGACTACCGCCTATTTTGCGAGTTTGAAAGGAGGGGTTCAAGGCAAACAAGCAGCTTTAGCCAATCTCCTGAGTAAAGCGGTCGGAGTCGCGATCTGTTATCCCTTTGCCAAGTATCTGGCCATCGTGGCGGTACACTTTGCCGGTCCTGACATCTCCCGACAAATCGCCCACACTCATACCTTGTTTAACATTTTTGTCGCTGTCATCTTCTTTCCGTTCATCCCATTGGGGGTGAGGATAGTTAGGAAGTTGGTCCCTGATAAGACTGGCGACGGTCCGTTTAATTTTCATTATTTGGATCCCCGTTCCTTGGATACGCCAGAACTGGCTCTGGCTCAGGCGCAGAGAGAAACGTTACGCCTTGCTGACACCGTGGAACAAATGCTCGAGCGGTGCATTCATCTTTTTGGATCCGGCGAACAGAAAGAAATCGAGTCGTTGAAAGCCATGGATCAAGTCGTCGATTACTTGAACCGTGGAATTAAGCTCTATCTTACCAAGCTTTCACAGAATGAAATGACGCCTGAACAGGTTCAGAAAGAGTTTGAGTTATTGCTACGAACTAATGATTTAGAAAATATAGGGGATATCGTCGATAAAAATATTCTCGAACTGGTCAGAAAGAGCAAGAAGAAGGGGTATTCGTTCTCTCGTGAGGGCTGGCGAGAGATCACTTCGTTTCATGCCAAAGTGGTTGAGTGTTTACGCTTGTCCACGGCGTATTTTACCTCTGGCGGAAGAACTCTTTACGCCAAGATAATTATTCAGCACCAGCAGATCGAGGACATGATGTTGGACCTCAGCGAGCAGCACGTGCAGCGTCTACATAAAGGTGTCAAAGAGACGTTGGATACCACTTCGGTGCATCTTGATCTGTTGGGATACTTAAAGCGAATCGCCGACGTTTCCGTAAATTTCACGAAAGTTTCTGGCGCGAAACCCGAACCGGAACAGCCGTAGTAGAACCCTCTCTTCGTTTTGGAAACAATAACTTCTCATAATAATTCAGAGCTATCGAGATTGCTAGAATAAGGGTAGGAAGCGCGCGGTAGCCTACGGCCTCTCTACCGAGAGCACCCCATTTCTCAAGGCGATCGATTCGAACCGATATCATGGCTTCAGTCGAATATTTTTCCTCCGCTTGCTGTGACTTCTCACCGTAGAGATCAACTAAAATACGAATTCGTCTCGCCGTTTCGCTCATGTTAAAAAAGTGAAAATAGACATGCGCAACTCCAACGCTGATCGTGAATAGAAAAATAAGTGAAGCATGGGGAGCCAAGAGATGGCTTGCGCACGAAGCAATAACCGCGCCGGCGAGGCTACTAAATATGGCGATCTTTTGTGTGGATAACTTTTTGAACGCTATTCGATTTAGCATCGCGTGAATGATAAGCATCGCTAATGGTGCTGATACCAGTACTATCCAAGCTGCTAACGTCATTAGCCCTTTCCTCGCGATAATCCGATGAAGTTTCGATAGGCCACAAACGTGGCAGCGAGTGCTTTCCCTGTCCAAGAAAGTTCGTCCTGAGATCCGCTCGTTCCCTTCTTAATCAGTCCTGCCGTCTGAAGGTCAGCGATCCTGTCGGAGAAAAGGTTCTCAGTAGAGAATGCTTTTGTGATCTCCACCGACCCTAGGGGTGTAGGACTCTGTCTTAGAAGCACTAAAATTCGCAAGCTGGGGGAGGAGGCTTGGACAGCTGGATAAAAAGCGATGTAATTGGCCGCAAGGATGAAATGAGTCACCGCGGCACATAGAGGAAACGAGGCCGAAGCATTCAACCAGGGAAACCAAAACGCGGTCGCCGCCAGCGGCAAGACAAGAAAAATTCCTGCTAGCCATAGCACATCGCGTCTTGGATGAAGCCAGCGCCAAACAACAATATGCGTTATTAAACTCCCCAGGAAGGTGACCGATCCCCACATCCAGCCTGCTGTGGCATTGCTAAATTGCATTTGCATCTATTGAGATTATCCCTCGGGCGACGGACAGAAACATCCAAATTCCTTTGTAATTATTCGCTATTAACGCGGCGACGTCCATAAGCTGCCTCTAGCGGCGTCATTGTCTGAGCGCGGGGGCTCATTTACTACCGTGTAAACTCCGCTCCCGTGCTCGCCGATTCCTTGCTATAGGCCGCTTCTGAACGTCGCTTGCCAAGCGAACTGTTAAATTCCTTTTTGTGAGAGAGCAAACGGTTTCTCGGATAAAATGGTAAGGTGGTGAAAAAGAGATCTTCTGAGGCAAAACCCTATCGGGTACGAAACCGTCTCCATGAACAGGAGACGGATCTATCCGAGAAGGAGATCTTACGTCGCATCAGTAAAGGTAAGCTATCGGGTGAAGACGAGTTCTCTCTCCCTCCCTATGAGAAATGGACTAAGATCTCTACCGAACCCATCTTTTATGACGCACTGTTAAAGAAGTTGTACAAAGGCGAATACTCTCCCGCCGCTTCGGAGAAAGCTGAAACTGAAAACGAGCACTCCGATTTTAGCGACGAGGACACCCACAAGGAGAAAGCGACCCGGCGAGTGGGAGAGCCTGTTAAAGCAGGAGAGGTAAGTCCTGAGGGTAATGCCGAAGAGAACGAGGATTCCAAACGTAATATAAAGACCAAGCAGTTTGGGGAAGAGAAGGCAGGAGCCACTATCCACCAATCGGCCATCGATGAACTCTTTTCTCAGTCGAATATCCCTAAATCCGATGCGGATCTTACTGGAAAAGAACGGCCAGGAACGAAATTGGTCCCCATAAAAGTGGAGATGGACTCGGAAGCGGAACCTCCCTCTAATCCTTTAGAGATCAAGATTCCTTCTTCCGAAGAGCCTCCTGAAATCACCGAAAAGAAGAGAAGGGAAAAACGAAACCGAATTCTAATCTATGGGGGAGGAGCCATTGTTCTGATCCTACTCTTCTTAACAGGCACTCCGTCTAAATCTCCCCCCCAGGATGCGAAAAACCAAACTGCCGCAGTGCCGGCATCCATCCATGAACTGATTGATGCTTCCAGCACGAAGGAACAAAAAATCTATCGTTTGGTAGACGAAGGCGACAGGCTCTATGAAGCTGATGTCCCTCTCTTTTATGAAGGGGCTAGAAGCCTGTTCGTGGAAGCTTCCTTGTTAAATCCGACAAGTGCTCCCGTATTGAGTCGGGTGGCGGAGTCTTCGGCAAGATGTTTATGGTTCACCTCAGATCCTAAAATGATGGAAGAACAGGCCCGAGATGCAATCACTCGTGGAAGAAGTAGCGACCCCCAGGCGAGTCAGTTTTATCGAGCCGAAGCGCTCATTGCACTGTTTCACAAAGATTTCGACGGTGCCAGAAAAAGCATAGGCCTAGCGGGTGACGCGGATCCCTCGAATACGGAAAATTCACTGGTAAAAGGCGAAATCGCGTTCGAAATGGGGGATCCAGAGACGGCTCGGGCATCTTTTAACGATGTGATTAAGAGCAATTCTCGTAGCATTCGAGCGCATTGGTTTTTGGAAAGGCTCTCCGCAAATCAGAAAGAAGAAAAGGACGAAAAGCGCACCACCCGCGAAGCGTTGGAAACGCTTCGCTTAAACCCGCTTCATGCCGACTCCTACTACGACTTAGCGCAAATTGCTTCTGAGCAAAACCGACTCAAGGAAGCTAAACAACTTTACAAGACCTGTGTGGCACTCGCTCAATTCGGATCGAAAAATGTAATGGCGAGTGCTTATTATCGGCTAGGGTTATTGCAAGAGGTCTCAAACGAAAAAGAGGAATCACAAAAAAGTTTTGCGCTTGCTTACTACTTCGCCCCTGAAAACAAGGGGGTGTATGAAGAAAAGCTTAAAGGACTCGACCTTTCGGAGAAACACCTAAAAGAGCTGGCCGAAACCCATGAATATGGCTGGTCTTATTTTAGCGAGCAGGCCGAGAGTCTGGTGACGGAAAAAAAATATGGAGAAGCTTTAGTCTTTTTAAGGGCAGAAGTTCTGTTGCGACCTAACGATGCGATGCCTTTGGTTCGACTGGGCGAAGTGACGGAAAAATTGGTTTCTTCGTACGAAGATTTCCAAACCGTTGTGAGTTATTACCAAAGGGCCATTGAAAAAGATCCCACCGCGGCGCCCGCTTATATCAAGCTCGGTCTTCTGGAATCGGAACAATACAATCTAGACAGAGCCTATCAATTGCTTAAGCAGGCAGAGGCTTTGGCTCCTGATGAAGCGGAACCCTACGTGGCTCTGGGGAAACATTTTTATCGCGTGAAAGATTATACGGCTGCGATCGATCAGTTTAGTAAAGCGTTTAAGATGAACCCCTATGACAGCGAAATATTGTATTACGCGGGCCTCTTGGCGCTTTTGGGTCGGAAAGAAGGGCAAAGAGACGCTCTTAATTTCTTCTATCGCGCCTACCTGCTTAATCCACTCAATTACGATGCTTTGGTCGAGTGGTCCAAACTCAAGGTGGTCCGCTATGAAAAGAATTTCGCGATTAAATTTATCCGCAACCTCATCGAACAGGATCCAAAAAATCCTAATTGGTATTGGGTACTGGGCGAGATTTATGCCGCGAATAAAGAGTTTCGCAGAGCCATCGGCTTTTATCATCAAGCCTTGGACATCGATAATCGATTGAGTAAAGTGCGCATGGCACTCGCAAAAAGTCTTGAGGCCGTGGGCGACTTCGCGACTGCCATCGACGAGTATCAAGCTTCCTTTCTTTTCGATCGAAGAAATAGCGAAGGTTTCTTTCGTGCTTGTGATCTTCTCATTCAGCAAAGAAATTATAAGGATGCTGAAAGGGGACTGAAAGATCTGGTCTCAGTGACTCCCAATTATCCTGGAGCGCATAGAGCGCTTTCTCAAGTTTACCAAGCCAGGAATATGCCCGAACCCGCGGTTGACGAGATGAAAAAGGAGGTCGCCAATAACCCCCTTAATGTTGCTTTTCGTTTGGAGTACGCCGAGCTTTTAATGGCCTTTGGAAAATTTGAGGAGTCGATTGCGGAGTTGACCGAAGTGGCCAATCTTCCTACTCTCGCCAAACCTGAAGCTGCCTATGAAAAAGTACGGGCTTACCTATTATTATCGCGGGCCTATCGCGCACTAAACCAGTTTGAAAGTGCGGAAGGCACTATTCAACTGGCTCTTGATATTGACGCTAATGACCCTGAGTTGCATCGCGAGCTGGGTTATGTGTACTATGGGGAACAGCGTCCCAATGAGGCGGTAAAAGCATTTGAGTTTTATCTGAATCGAAATCCCGCAGCCACCGACGGCAATCTCATTCGTTCGCTGATAAAGAATTCGGTAATCGACGACTAGGAGTCGTGTGGCGACGACTGAACAGGAGTCGTGTGGTGACGACTGACCAGGGAGTCGTGTGGTGACGACTGACCAGGGAGTCGTGTGGTGACGACTAATAGCGACGGAAAAGGATTGCAATGCTTGATCTGCGTTTTCTAGTATCTAACCTGCCTCTCGTTGAAGCTTCCCTCAAAAGACGAAATGCAGATAAATTGTTACCCTTATTATCTAAGGTCGTTGAATTGGATAAAGAGCGGCGAACGATTTTGCAGGCCGTGGAATCCCTAAAACACAAAAGAAACCAGGCCTCCGAGGAGATCGCTAAACTCAAGAAAGCCAAGCAAGACAGTACTGTCCTTCTTGAAGAGATGAAAAAAGTAGCTACTGAAGTCAAAGGGCTCGATGAGAAAGTGACTGCCGTCGAGGCCCAATTGAACCAACTCATGTTCGAATTTCCGAACCTGTTAGATCCCGCGGTTCCCGAAGGGGCTAACTCCGAGAATAATGTGGTGGTACGAACATGGGGAAGCCCCCGTCAACTTGATTTTCCCGCGAAAACTCACGATGAGATAGGTGAAAAGCTGGGAATTCTGGATTTTAAGAAAGCGGGGGAGGTCACCGGTGCTCGATTCGTTTTTTTAAAGGGACTAGCGGCTCGTCTTGAACGCGCTCTGATTCAGTTCATGCTCAATACTAACCTTGAAGCCGGTTATGAGGAGATCCAGCCGCCTTTCTTAGTAAATCGAGATGCTTTGATTGGTACCGGACAGCTCCCTAAGTTCGAAGAGGACGTGTTTCGGATCGAAAAGTTTGATTTCTTTCTTATCCCCACCGCCGAAGTTCCGGTTACGAACTACCATCGGCACGAAATTCTCGATGAGAAAAGCCTCCCCCGGAAGTATACGGCCTATACTCCCTGCTTTCGATCCGAGGCGGGAAGCTATGGCAAAGATACGAAGGGGATGAAGCGGCAGCATCAATTTAACAAAGTCGAACTCGTGAAATTTACAACACCCGGACAATCTGCCGCCGAGCACGAGGCTTTGCTGCAGAATGCGGAAAGGATTTTGCAGTTATTGAAGTTGCCTTATCGTGTGATGCTACTGTGCGCTGGGGATACCTCTTTTAGTTCTCAAAAGACTTATGACATTGAAGTCTGGTCCCCGGCTATTAAGGGCTATATGGAAATTTCAAGCTGTAGCAATTTCGGTGATTTTCAAGCCAGGCGTGCGAATATCAAATATCGCGAGACCGCGGCCGGAAAGGTCCAATTCGTCCATACCTTGAACGGATCTTCTTTGGCGGTCGGACGAACGTTACTTGCCATTATGGAAAACTACCAGAAGCCCGATGGCACGTTTGATATTCCGGAGGTCCTGGGGAAGTACCTTTAAGATCTGAGACCACCAAGATTGGGGTCTGAATGGATTTAGCAAAGTCCTAGGAATGCAACAACGGCTACTCCTTCGACTCGTCGTCATCTCCACTCTTTCTCTCATCTGCTTTTGCACCCTTTACATCCATATTCACTGCATCTGTGGGCATCCGGTTCGCCGCCGCCTGAGCGGCTGCATCCGCTTTGGCATTCATGGATCTTCGGGTTTCAATTTCCTTAAGACCAAGCTGACAGGCCGTACGCAGAGACTGTGCCTTTTCTTCCTTCGCACATTTGCCTAAGGACTCTTTTGGTTTATCGGGAAATTTATCGGCCTGCTTTCCTAACACTAACGCCGCTGCTACTCGGGAACCTTCATCGCCGGATTTTTCTTCCAGAAGTGCTTGAAGCCTATCTACGATAGATTGACTGTGGTCACCACAGACGCCAAGGGCGAGCACCGATTTTTCGAGCACATCCTCGTCGTCTACATTTTCGATAAGCTGCAAGAGTCTTTCGGAGACTTTGGTGTTCTGAGTTTCGGGAAGTGCGTTGACGACGTCTAAAGTGGCGACTAAGACATCGGGATCATCGCTTTGGATCGTTTTTTCCACCGCGGTCCATGCGCGCGCATCCTTTTTCGCCTGCTGTTGCAGACCCGCCAGACAATTAAGAACCAAGGGCGTATTGTGGCTCTCCGTACACTGCGCAAAAAGAGCAATTACGGCGTCTTGGCCGGCGGCCTTCGCGGTAAGAGCCGAGATCGCGGCCGTTTGCACTTTGAGATTATCGAAATTGTTATAGGTCGCGACGACCGCATCGACGAATTTAGAAGAGCCATCGCCAAAGGTTTCAAAATACTTGAGTAATGCGATGGCCTCCTCGGGATCTTTCGTTTTCTTTAAGGAGTCTAGGAAAGTATTTTGAACCGGGGGCGTATTGTCTTCGCGAACCACCATGACTCGAACGACGGTGTTACGCAACGAAGGATCCGACTTATAAACCTCAAGAAGCTGATCGCGGATCGCTTCGCTGTTCGTGGCCCTTCCCGCATGACCCATCGCTTTGGTGCAAAGTACTTTGATCTCTACGTCAGAATCCTTAACGCACTTGGAAAGGGTTCGTACCACTTCGTCTTGAAAAATAGGCTGCGAATATTGGCTTAATTTGAAGGCCGCAATCTTTCGCTGTTCCCGATCGGTGCTTTCGGAAAGTGTCCGCGCCCATAAAAGAACGGGATGAGTGGGCGGTGGGCCGCTATATTTTCTCTTACGCTTTCTAGCCTCCGCTTGCTGTGAAGGTAAGGATATCGCCAAGACCAGGAGTAATGTTAAGGACACATTGCGAAAACGATTCATTTAGAACCCCAGAAATAGAACCCCAGAAATTTTCATTCGGAACCGAGGCTCTTAATCTACCATAAACTATGAGATAATTTCTTCTTATGAAACCTGCCGTGCTGATTTTTGCGAAACGAAAAAATTCTGCTGCTAAAATCGCCGCTTCCGAGCTCTCCGCTTGGCTAAAGAAGCACGGTTCCAGGGCTTTAGATTTAACCGACACTGAAGAGCGCATCCCGGTCTCAATGGTGAAAGAGGTTTCCGTAGGAGTGGTAATTGGTGGAGACGGAACTTTTTTGACGCTCGTTCGACGACTGGAAGCCAAGGACCGCTTTCCCCTTCTTGGGGTCAATTTGGGAACGCTAGGCTTTATTACCGAAATTCGTCGCGATCAGATGATTGCCGTGATGGAAGAGGTCTTAAAGAAGAAAATCAGAGAGGAGACGCGACCCCTCTTTGAAGTCGAACTGTGGAGAGGCGGAAAGTGTATCTTTTCAGGGGTGGTCTTTAACGATGCCGTCCTCAACAAAGATGCTCGGACCTCCATGCTTAAGTTCGATGTGATGATCGGATCCGAAACGCTTTACGCCCTCAAAGCGGATGGGTGTGTCATCGCCACCCCGACGGGTTCAACGGCCTATTCTCTTTCGGTGGGAGGCCCTTTACTCCACCCCGGGGTCGAAGCTCTTGTACTTGCCCCTCTAGCTCCCCATTCCCTTTCGGTGCGTCCGGCCGTGGTTCCCTCGGAAACCAAAATGGAGATCCGCCCTAAAGAGTTCGTGGGGGCTGCGTATTTGACGCTAGATGGTCAAGTGACCGCAGAAGTCAAAGCGCGTGACCTCATTAAAATTTTCCGCTCGTCGCAGAATTTGCGTTTGCTAAAACCCTTTTCGACTAGCTGGTCCGACACGCTGCGATCAAAATTGCATCTGCACGGCTAAAGGGTTCATTTTCCCCTTTCGCTGAGCCTCGCATTGTATCCTCGCTTGCTGTAAACTTACTCGGTGCCACCCTCACCAGAAGAGATCATCGATCAGATTCGCCATAATCCGAAGTTGATTATAGCCGACGATTTCGAATTTTCCGTTCAACATTGCCGGTCTCAAAGCGTCAAATATCGTAATGGTGATGAAACAGGTCGCGCTTTTGAAGATCAGTTCTGGATTGGACTTCGTCTCGTACATCGAAAACGGCCGGGACGTAGCTCCACTTTCTTACACGAGCCGGAAGCACTATCCCAATTGGTCGACGACGCCTTTGAGTCCGCAAAGCATGCCAGTCCCGATCCTTGGTTTCGGTTTCCTCTATGGAAAAAACCCAAAGAGTCGGCAACTGGACCCAACCGCAAGGCACCCTCACGTTGGGATTCTGAAAGCCTCTATCCCTGCCTCGCGGAAGTTCCCGAAGTGGTGGAAGAGGTTTATGAACAGTGGGCGATACGAACGGTTCTCGCGCGCAAGAGCGAACGTTTTCAGCTCTCGCATCACAAAGATGTGCAAGCGCTTCATTTTTCTCTGTTCGGTTCACAAACCGGAGTTCCCTGGCGCCGTGAAGAGGATCGTGCGGGATTGGGGAGCCTCGATGATCGTGAAGACTGGATGATCCAGCTGTTGAATGAGAGTGCTCGATTTCGAAAGACGAAACCCGCTATTTTAAAAGGTCGGCAGAACGTTCCCGTCATTTGGTCGCCTTCAGTCGTCAGCCAGGTGCTGAAACGGATGGCAGGCTGGTTTTCGGCAGACGCCGTTCAGCACGGAAGAAGCCCGCTCGCGGCTCTGCGTGAGAAGGCCATCTTTTCCGAGTCGCTCACTCTATTAGATGATGGCACTTATCTTAAGGGAGTGCAGTCAGCTCCCTTCGACTTGGAGGGATCTCCTACGCAGCGCACGACACTCGTCGACAAAGGAACCTTAGTCGGCTTCTTGTATGACGCCTATACCGCAACTCGTGAGAATAGGCTCAGCACGGGTAACCTAATGCGCTTTCCCCAGCGACCCAGCCCGTCTATCCAGCCCACCAATCTGTTTTTCGCGCCTGGCGATGTTACGGCGAGGGATCTTGTCGCCATGGTCGATGAAGGCGTGTTGTGGAGCTCGGTAGAGACTGTCGAACCAACCCCCGGAACTGAGACGAGAATAATGATGCAGGGCAGCGGATGGACCGTGTCACAAGGTAAGCTAGATGGCCCTTTAGGACATCTCTATGCGGAAGTAGATCTTGTTGACCTGTTGCGTCAGGTGATAAGCGTCGGAAACGACCTAAATTTCTTTGGGGGATTCGGATCCCCCTCGATTTTATTCGAAAAATTTCCGTTAGGTATATAGCGAGGTCTTACGTTTTTAAAGCAAAGGACTAGCCTATGAAGCGAAACAGCTTCGCCCTGACGGATATCGGCCTTAAGCGAAAAAATAACCAAGATGCCTTTCTCAAAGACGACGCCCTTGGGCTATATGTCGTGGCTGATGGCATGGGAGGCCACCGGGGAGGCGAAGTCGCGAGCCGTTTAGCCGTCGAGGGGATCCAAAAGTTTTGTCGGGAAAACCAGCACTTGGTCGGGCGAGAAATTTTAGACAAAGGGATCAATCGCGCGTGCTCCGATATTTACGAACAGTCTTTGACCCACGAAGAGCTATCGGGGATGGGCACTACCGTGCTGGCTCTTCTGTTTCAAGACGACGTACTTTACATCGGGCAAGTGGGAGACAGCCGCGCGTATCTCATGAACGGGCCGGCGATTTGGCAAGTCACCGAAGACCACTCTCTTTTGAACGAGGAGATTCGAGCCGGCCGGTTGGCCGCTGGACAAGTTTCCACCTACCAATTTAAAAACGTCATCACTCGTTCCGTCGGTTACGAAAACCATGTTGCGGTCGATATCTATCGACGCCGAGTTCAAGCGAACGATATCTACGTCATCTGCACGGATGGCCTTTCCGGCCTGATCGAAATAACCGAAATTGCGGAGGAGATCAAAAAACAGGGGCCTGAAACTGGGCTATCGAGCCTAGTAGCGCTGGCCAACTCCCGCGGTGGCGATGACAATATTACTGCCCTGGTCTGCCAGATTACTGCTGATTGACTCACCCACCGACGAGGGGTTAACTAATCGGGGCTTTACCGCGCAATTAAGAAGTCGATTTTGGCGATGCCGAAAAGAGCATCAGAAAAAGAAGGATTGGCTATTGTTTAACGGTACAAAAGTTTGGTGGAGAGATCGTTTCGTCACTTTAATGGTGATCCCGGAACGAACGCGGCGAGTTCACAAAGTCGTGCTTCCCTTTTTCATGTTGAAGTTCGTCGTCGTCCTTTGCTCTTTGGGAGCGGTTTTTCTTATCATCATGGGAATCGATTACGTCCATGTCTTGGGTAGGATCGCTGAAAATAAGCAGCTAAAAGGCGAGAATTTTAGATTGCGGCAAGAGATGCAGCTGATCCGCAATAAAGTCGATTCGATGGAAACTACCATCGAGAGGGTTCGCAATTACGCCAAGAAGCTACAGATCCTTACCGGGCAATCGGCGGGACAGGCGGAACGATCGGACATGGAGCTTCCTCAAGGGCCCCTCGAAGATGTGGGCCGGGGAACGGACGAAGAGGCGATGCCGCTTCCCGAATCTCGAACAAACAAGGGGAGACAGCCCGCAGCCCTTCCTCCTTCCAAGAAGCGTTCGGAGTTACTGCTTCCAGCAAATCCCGATGGAGAAACCCAGCTAGAACATCGAGTGGAACAGCTCCAAACGGTGAGTAATCTCACCGAAACCAATCTTTCTAAACTTCAAGTTTATCTACTGGCCAGAAGTGCCATTTTGGCGGCGACCCCTTCGCTACTGCCTATTGCGGGCTGGATCTCTTCCCCTTTCGGATATCGACGACACCCTTATGATGGAATTTTTAGACTTCATACCGGAGTGGATATTGCGGCTGAGCCCGGAACTCCGGTTCGGGCTCCCGCTCCAGGGACCGTTATTTTTTCCGGCTACCGCGAGGGGTACGGCAAAGTGGTCGTGATCAACCATGGTTATGGAATCAGTACTCTTTTTGCCCACAATTCCAAGTTATTCGCCACCTCGGGTCTTCAAGTGAAGCGCGGCGAAGTGATTTCTGAAGTGGGCTCGACCGGGCAATCCACGGGCCCTCATCTCCATTATGAAATCCGAAAAAATGGAATTCCTGTAAATCCCGTCACTTTTTTCTCCCGCGTCCGATTCTAATTTTCCGTCAAAGCCCCTCCCGCTCCCTCCGTACCAACCTTGACAATACATTGCCACGGTTTCTAAAATACCCTCGGTTTTCATCAAGTGGGAATTGGACCCGGCAGCGGGCTCCCCACGAGCGAGATGAGAACGGAAGAACGCCAAAAGGACAACGAAGCAAGATTAGAGTTATTAGAAAATCCTTAACCACTTAGTTGGCGCAGGAATCGAAATTATGAGCATCGTTCAGAAGCCCAAAAGATTGTGGAAGGGGTCGAGGAATTCACGAGCACGGGAGCGGAGTTTACACGAAAGTAAATGAGCACCCCCGCGCTGGGGATGACGAAGAGAGCGATGGCTTATGGACGATGGTGTTGTCGGAGCTAAATGGTTTCGAAAATCCTTCCTAAATATCTTGAGGAGTCCACATGATTGAAGTTCGAGAATTGACCAAACGATATGGAGATCGCGCAGCGGTCGACAACATTTCGTTTAGTGTCAAAAGGGGAGAGATCTTAGGCTTTCTGGGACAGAATGGCGCTGGGAAGTCTACTACCATGAAGATGCTGACTGGTTTTATGGCCGCAACATCGGGAACCGTGACCGTCGCCGGATTCGACGTTTTCGAGCATCCCATGGAGGTCAAAAAGCGGATCGGCTATTTGCCTGAGACACCCCCGCTTTATAATGAACTATTGGTTTCCGAGTACCTCTCTTTTATCGCGGATTTGAGAAGGATTCCGAAGAGCGAAAAGAAGACCAAGATTGAACGGGTCGTGGAAAGATGCCAGCTTGGTGATGTTCGGGGGCGTCTTATCGCGCATCTTTCTAAAGGATATCGTCAGCGTTTAGGAATAGCACAGGCTATTATCCACGATCCCGAAGTGGTGATATTGGACGAACCGACCATTGGTCTCGATCCTAAACAGGTTTCGGATGCGCGATCACTCATCACTTCGATGAAATCGGAACGCACTCTGATTTACAGCACGCATATTCTTTCTGAAGTAGCAGCAACCTGCGATCGCATTATTGTCATCGATCGAGGAAAACTCGTCGCCCAAGAATCTATCGGTGAGCTTCAGGCGTCGGGCCTTACCAAAGTGGAAATTACGGTCCGCACCGCTAGCGAAAACGTGATTAGCCGGCTTAAACAAGTCCGAGGCGTTCGCAGTGTTAACTCTGTCACCAACGGAACCTCTCGCCTCATTGTGGAAGCAGAGGCGGGTGACGAGTTGATGGCGGAAATCTCAAAGACCGTCGTTAACGAAAACGCGGGGTTACTAAAAATGACGCCCGTGAAGCTTAGTCTCGAAGATTACTATCTTGATCTTATTGGCGGCAGGAGGACAACGGTATGAACGGCGTAACCGCAATTATGAAGAAAGAGGCGCGGTCTTATTTCTACTCACCGGTCGCCTACATTTTTATTGGGGTCTTCGTTTTTTTCATGGGAATAACCTTTTACTACTTCGTAGTTCGCTACCAGCAGTATGCGCTTAGATCCCGATTCGGCGGCGAGCAGGGGATTTCCCTGGAAAGGCTTGTGTCGGCGCTGTTTCAGAACATGGGAGTCATTTTGGCGTTTATGACCCCAGCGTTTGCCATGAAGACTTTCGCCGAAGAGCGACGTCAAAATACGTTGGAACTTCTATTTACTGCCCCTCTTCGGGGATTTGAATTGGTGATCGGCAAGTTTCTTTCGTCGATGAGTGTCGTGCTGGTGATGATAGCCGCTTCCCTGCTTTATATTGGATTCCTCGTGATGTGGGGTAATCCAGACTTGAAAGTAGTCGCCTGTACCTATTTGGGCCTCATCCTCTCGATGGGTTGCTATCTGTCGATAGGAATGCTCATCTCCGCGATGTGTACTTCCCAGGCGGTGGCTTTCATTATTGATATCGTTGTCGTATTTGTTCTATGGATCCTACCCAGTATTGCTCAAGCCATCACGTTGCGCACGGGCCCCATAGAGTGGGGGACCGTGGTGGGGTATCTTGCTCCTCTCAGCCACTACAATGCCTTTGCCGAAGGCGTCATCCATTTAAAAGACGTCGTCTATAACATCAGTTTTATCACTGTAATGCTCTTTCTGACCTACAAGGTCGTTGAGAGCAATCGCTGGAGATAGGTTATGCGTAACAAGAACACATTGCCCTTAGTAGCATTGACTCTGTCCATCGTGGGAATTTTGGTAAGCGCGGTTTCGGCTTATCTTCTGGCAGATTTGCCTTTGGTCTGGGAAATCAGCCTAGGCATCGGCGTGGGTGCCTTGGTGGCCTATATAGCCCTCGATTGGAAAAGCATCTTCGCGGTCGTCTCGAGAAGGGGGACCAAGTACGGCATGAATGCCGGGCTGGTCAGCATTGTGGCAATTGCGATCGCTGTTTTTGCCAACATGATTGGGGCCGAACACGATCTTAAGAAGGACGTTACCAAGAACCAAATTCATAGTCTGTCCGATCAATCGATAAAGATTCTTACCAATCTTAAGACAGATGTGACCGCAAAAGTCTTCACCGATCCGAGATACAAAGGGGATCTAGAGGAAAACTTTGGTCGCTATACCTACTACTCCAAGAAGTTTCACGTCGATTTTGTAGATTACGATCGAGATCCCACGTTAATGAAAAAATATAAGATCAAAGCGGGGGCTGCTGCTACGATTGTGATTGAAAGCGATTCCCGCGAAGCGCGCGTGGATAATCTGTCAGGAGTAGAAGACCCGAAATTTGAAGAGAAAATTACCAATGCCATCATCCAGGCCACTAAGGGTGGGAAGAAGAAAATCTACTTCGTTACTGGCCATGGGGAGCATTCTCCTGCGGATAGTAGCAACGAAGGATTATCGTCGATTAAAGACGCTCTCGAAGCTGGGCGATATTCGGTTAGCGAGCTTCTCCTTATCTCCGCCGATAAAATTCCTACCGATGCGGACGTGATAGTGGACGCAGGCCCAAAATCGGAGATTATGGAACGCGAACTTAAACTGTTGGACGAATATCAACAGTCGGGAGGAAAGCTTCTGATGATGGTGGATCCTCAATCTCCAGCATCCTTGAAGCCATTTTTGGCGAAATATGGTGCGGACTGGAATCCGAAGAAAACCGTATACGAACTAAATCCCTTGCAAAAGCTCGCGCCCGGGCAAAGCCCTCTTGTTCCGGTGATCACTTCTTACGATTTTTCTCATGAAATCACTCGAGACATTCGTAACATCGGAAATGGGATTAAAGACATTTCAGTATTTCCTATTCCTACCCCCATCGAAAAAATGGCAAAAATGCCGGAAGGGTACAGTGCCACCTCTCTATTCTCGACGAGTGCGAGAAGCCTTGAAGTGGACATGGTAGGCGATCAAGTGAAAGTAAATGAGAAATCTGATCGAAGAGGGCCCCTCAGTTTGGCTCTTGCCATCACAGGGCCCGGGAAAAAAGCCCCATCCCCTGCTGCTGATGCCGCCAAAAAGCCAAATGCCGATAAAGAGGCCTCCAAATCGGCTGAACTGCGCATGGTTGCGGTAGGCGACTCTCGCTTCATCATGAACGGAGTATCCACCTACGGTATCAATAGCGATCTTTTTCAGAACATGGTGAACTGGCTGTCCAACGACGAAGATCTAATTTCGATCCGTCCTCGTCCTTCCGATATGCGTCAGTTCGACCTGACCGAGATGAATGTGAAGATCGTCTTCCTAGCCTCGGTATTTTTTCTTCCGTTGATTATGATTTTCTCGGGCCTTGCGGTGTGGTTATCTCGACGTAGAAAGTAGCGTAGTCTTACGAGGCGGCCCCGAACTTGCTCGTCCCGAAATAACGGGGTGAAAGTGAGATCCACTGGGCCAAATCGGTGTGGGTTTCGCGAGTGCGGGCCCGAAGTAGGATTGCCGGCAGCATTCCCGCCGAAAGCGGTAACCTCTGGACGGGATAGCTAGTTATCTGTCGAGACTCCCGATCTAGAAGGACTATCCCTGACAGATTTTTTTCGAGTTCGGCTGTTTCGACCAATAACTCCTCCAACGAATCGCCCGTTTTACCGTCAAACGAAGTCTTCACCGCTTTGATTCCGCTCACCGTCGTAATGACCTGCACGGGGCCAGAAGCGTCTCTATTTTTGTCTTTCCAGGAAAGAAATCTAGCTTCATGGCTTGAGACGGTATCCACTGGCTTATGACTCGTCATCGCGAAAGCTTTCAAGGTGGCATAGGCGATTCGCAAACCCGTAAATGAGCCGGGTCCCGACGGGGTAATCCAGCGATCGATGTGTTTGAGAGAGAGGCTCCGTTCGAGTAGGAGAGTATCCAAGGAATCAATAAGCTTCTCACAATGATCGAATTGTGCGCCAACCTCATGTTCGCTCACCGCGCTGACTCGATCGTTTTCCACATCGGCCAAAGCGATAGTTCCCCGAGGAGAAGAGAGATCAAGGGAGATCCAATGTTCGACAGAGCCACGCATAGGCTCAACCATTTACTCTTTCGGCCGGAGGGGGGCAAGGGGGATACCAGAAAAGAAAAAACCCGCGGAAAGCGGGTTTTAGAAAAGAGGGCGGCAGATTCTCAAAAAGACAAGGCCAAGCGAGGGGTAAGCTCGACCTATGGATTCCGGTTTCGGGGGTTTGTCCTATATAGAGAGACCTGCCGCCCCCGCGTTGAAGACTTCGCCAATCCCACGGCTTCGATTTCTCGTTGCAACCGTCGGAACCGAGATTGACTTCAAATTTTTAAAGGCTCTATGTTAAGTGGCGTCAAAAGGTGACTGATCCAATAACTAAATTATAACGCGACGTGCTATGACCTACAATACGCAACCTGTGGACAGTACGATGGATTTTTTTTTCATGCGAAAACACATGGTTGAATACCAACTGTCTAACCGCGATATAGCAGATTCGCATGTGCTTGCCGCGATGGAGTCGGTCCCGCGACACCTGTTTGTGAGAGATCAGGACCTGCGCTATGCCTATGAAGACACTCCTCTTAAACTGGGCGAGGGGCAGACAATTTCCCAGCCTTATATCGTAGCTTATATGAGTCAAAGTATTGATATTAAAGAGGATAATAGGATATTGGAGATTGGCGGGGGGTGTGGCTATCAAGCGGCGGTGTTGGGTTATCTTTGCCGAGAGGTCGTTTCCGTCGAGGTTGATCCCGAATTGGCGGAACGGGCGCGTGAAAATCTCGCTCGAGCGCACGTCTCCAACGTGAAAGTCGTCATTGGGAACGGAAAAGAGGGTTATGAGGCGGGCGCTCCCTACGATGCGGTGATCGTCTCCTGTGCGACTCCTCAACTCTTTCCAAAATGGAAAGAGCAGACGGTTGTTGGAGGAACTTTGGTCGCGCCGATGGTCGAGGCGGAGGGAAAGCAGCATCTGTGGAAGTTTCATCGAAACTCGCGAGGTTGGGATGCGGGAGTCCGGCTGTGCGGGGTCACCTTTGTACCCCTTGTCTTCTAAGAGCCATGAGAGCAGACGAACCTACAGTCCGAGTCTTTATCAAACGTCAGGGAGGTGAGACTCATGAATTTGCCGTACGCTTGGGAGAGAACCTGCGTCAAGTTCTGCTAAGAAACCAGGCGTCGCCTTATCGGGGCTCCTTTCGAAAGATGAACTGCCGCGGCATGGGAATCTGCGGAAGCTGCCAAGTGAGGGTGAGAGAAGGAAAAGAGCTTTGGATGAGGCGGTCCTGTCAAATTCACTGCTTTCAGGACCTACAAATTGAACTACAATAGAGACGACTTAGGCATCGAACCAAAAAAAGGCGGATCATGAACGTCAAAGGTTATTCATGCAGTGTTATCGGCGGACGGGAAATGAATCAGGACTCGTTCCTCGTGAACGACGAAAAGGGTCTTTATGCAGTCGCCGATGGTGTGGGCGGCGGAATGGGTGGCGAAATTGCTTCGCGCATGGCGATAGAAGGGT
Organism: uncultured delta proteobacterium; assembly: GCA_963778115.1. Taxonomy (GTDB): domain Bacteria; phylum Bdellovibrionota; class FAC87; order UBA2466; family UBA2466; genus JBBQIT01. Next base: position 2,027,062 of record CAVZSV010000004.1, on the reverse strand, counting down.
TATCGAAGCAAGCTAATAGCTTCCATGAACTAAGGGCCGTCATTCTAGACTTGCAGGCTCAGGTCTACAAATACGCGATGGATAACTACGGCGAAGCGATCATGGGCACGACACTCACCTCGGTAATGGTGAAAGATCAAAAAGCCCATATTGCCCACGTGGGAGATTCTCATTGTTATCTTTTCTCGGGCGGAGTTTTGCGTCTATTGACGGAAGACCACGAATTTTATGATGAGAACCTTCAAGGAACTATTTTGGCGTCCTACTTGGGAATCCCTCAGGACGTCCATCCCCTTAAAATTTTCGAAGAACAGGTAGACTTGGTTCCCGGAAACCGGTTGCTAATCTGTTCAGACGGACTCTATCGTCAATTGAGCGAGGCGAGAATTGCAGCTCTTATTCGGGAAAAGGGAAATGACGCTCAGGCTCTGGTTGACCAACTCGCTCAAGAGGCCTCGACAAAGGAACATTCGGACAATGTAACAATTGTGTTGGTGCTTCTGGATTAGCTGAGTTAGATGGTAAGGCCTCGGCTTGAGCCCCCCGGCTCGCGGGAGTATAGTCGTAAAAGTGGGTATCGGTGGAAAGCAGGAAAAGTGAGTGAGACGAGTGAAAATGGGAAAGCGGATAGAGGAAATTTCGCGGAGCGAAATTTTATGGGTCAGGTAATAGAAATCAATCAGAAGCGGTTTTTCACCTTAGACGACGCCCGAGTCTTGTTACCCGTGGTTCGTCGCATTACCCAGGTCTCTTATCAAGAGGTTAAACAACTTAGCACTCAGATCTCATATACGAAGGATAAATCGAAGCGCAGTGTGCTTGAGAAAAGGGTACAAGAGGTTTTTCAGCGCTGGAACCAAAAGCTGGGCCGCTTGGGATGTGAAGCCAAAGGAATGTGGTTGGTCGATTTCGATAGCGGAGAAGGTTACTACTGCTGGCATTATCCTGAACCCAGTATCCAGCACTTCCATGGATACTTCGAAGGCTTTCGCGGAAGAGTCAGAATTCAATAGTCCGAATATAGAATGTAGAATAGGAACTTTGACGATGAGTTCGGCGTCCAGCTCAAGGCCGGTACTCGGCCATTCAATCTCTATTTCCAAAAAGAATTTTCCCGATCCCGGCGCTAAGCCTTTTCAGGCCAAGGTGCGAGGGCATCTTTTTCATGGAATTCTTGTGAAAAAAAACGGGAAATTTTTTGCCTACCATAATCTTTGCCAACATCTTCCTATTACTCTCGATCTTCGAGACGGTAACTTTTTCACCCATGACAAAAAGTACTTGCAGTGCCATATGCACGGAGCCATGTATGAGGCCGATACGGGTGTCTGTATCGCAGGGCCCTGTCTGGGAAGTAAACTCGTGGGCCTGCCCGTGGCGGATGTAGAAGGGGAATCCCATGTCATCGTCACCATCCCGGCCGAGTTCGCAAAACCCATCAAAAGAGAATGAATCAAACCCAGAAGCGGTTACCGATCTTGTCATTATTGCCGATGGCGGCGACGACTGGTCGGGGGCGCTTTTTTCCTATTTTGCCCGCAGAAATGGACTCAGTCCCGTACTAGTAGAGGTAGAACCTCGCCGACAGATTCCTCTCTCCGCTATTCATGTCGGCAACGGCGAAATGAGTAAAAACGCCAGGCTAATTTTTGGAGAGTCACTTTACCGTCAGATTTGGCCCTTCTCCGAAGCCAACTTCGAATGTTCGCGGAATCTTTTGAGATCGCTGTCTTGTTCTTCAGACCCACAGTCTTTGGACTGGTTTAACGGGCAAAAAGTCATTTTAGAAGAGCCGGTTCTTGTCATCGGAAACGCAGCACTCAATGCGGCTTTGGTTTCCTCATCCGGCACCTCCCCGACGCAAAGTAAAACGGTAGCGATCGAACGAGGGAGGTCGATGGAATCGCTGGTGACTCTGACTTTGGGGACGGCAAAGCGTCAATGGCGAGCTTCGACTATCATCGTCGTATCGGAGAGTTTGCCTCCCCAGCTGTTTGCGTCCCTGAGAGATAAAATAATTCCTGTCACCCTTTCTGCGTTTGGATATACCTCAAAGGCCACACTTCCCCCCTTTAATTATGCGCTATTTAATTCGGGCGTCGATTTTGCGATGAAAGGTGAAAAGCTGGTATGGCTCGGAAGTTATCGAAACCTTTTTGAAGACAAAGCGGTCGGCATCCTCTCAGTAGCGGATCCAAAGACCGGCGATGGGGTTCGCAAATTCTTTGGGTCTCTGGGCTGGATTGAGCCAGGCGAAAATCCACGAACAGCTCTAGCGGTGGAGGCCATTACTTGTGACGGGCTTCCTCTGGTGGGATCGCTGCCCGAAAACCCCGGGGTCTACATTGTTTCTGGCTTTGCTGGCCGTCGACAGAATTTCATCTTTGAAGTGGCAAGCTTGTTGACGGCGGGCCTGGCAGGAAAGGGAAGTTATGAAAAGCTTTCGCCCTTTAGTACAAGGCGTTTTCTATGAGGGCACTTGCCAAGTGTCGACTCTGCCCCTACGCTGGGTAGTTTATGGAACCTAAAGTAAAAAAAGGCATTCTTGCGGCCGTCTTAGTCTTGCTCGTTGGCGTTGTATTAATTGCAATCATTATCCGTCAGGGCGGCAAAGAGAGCGGGCCCGGACAAGGAAAGGCGGAGGGCCAGACTATGGTAATCGAAACTCAATACGGAAATATTGAAATTGAACTTTTCCCGAAAGATGCCCCCAAAACTGTCGCGCAGATTACGGAACTCGCCAATAAGGGTTTCTATAACAATCTAACGTTTCATCGAGTGGTCCCGGATTTTGTCGTTCAGGGCGGCGATCCCAATGGCAACGGAACGGGCGGCTCCGGCAAGAATATTCCCGCCGAGTTTAATTCCCATAAACATGTTGAAGGAACGGTAGCCATGGCTCGAGCGGCAGATCCTAACTCTGCCGATAGCCAGTTCTATATTTGCTTAGCGACGCTTCCTCACTTGGACGGCAACTACACCGTTTTCGGCCAGGTCACCAAAGGGATGGAATTTGTGAAGAAGATTCAGGTCGGCGATAAGATGCTGAAAGTTACGGTTAAGTGACGTCAAGACAGCTTCGAAATTTCGTCATTGTGGCGAGCCGACTTGTCCGCCGTAGCCTTGCGCGAAGCCGGAAGCAACCTGTACCTATGCTAACTGATCCGAGGTTGATCTCTACCCACCAGATGGCTGGGTCTTGGAACTCCAAACTGGTCGGTTAGTTCAAAAAGGCCTTCTTCGTTTTCGGCATCGAGTTCAATTCCCGGGCATACCCAAACCCAGCTTTCTCCCACCTTACGGGTGGTCAAATGGTAGTGGGCGGAACGAAGGGGAGAAAATTCGACCGATACTGTCCGTCGATAGTTTTCAGCCGGGGCGCCCAGTTCGGAATCCAAAGTGGACACCCGTTTCTTGATCTCAGAAAGGTCAGTGGGATCGGGCCGACGAATTAAATATCGCATCGACATAGTGAATGCTCCTTAAGTTAACGCGATTCTTATACCTTTAGGCCATTAAATTGACAAAGAAAGAGTAAGAAGAGGCAGCTATAACACGTAGCACTGTGCTTAACTCCTCCTCGGATGGCGGGGGTTGCCTTGATCGCCCTAATGACCCGTGGAATACTTAGTTAAAGAATGGTAACGACGGCTCCGCAGATTCACCCAGCCAAGCTAAGAACCATTTACAACCACAAAACCTTAATTTCAATTTTCGACTCTCGAATTTCTAAATTTCGCGGGCGCGAAATTTATTGGAGGATAGCCATGGCCAAGAAACTCTATGTAGGAAATTTAAGTTATGAAGTCACCGAGGACGAATTATCACAACTCTTTGCCCAGTGTGGTCAAGTCACGGGTGCGAGAATCGTGAAGGACAAAGACACCGGGAGATCGAAAGGGTTTGGTTTCGTGGAGATGCCCAACGACGATGAAGCGACGATAGCTATCAACCGAATGAAAGGGCACGACCTTAGGGGCAGGCCCATCATGGTGGACGAAGCCCGGGAAAAATCGGGAGGAGCAGGAGGAGGAAGAAGTTTTGGAGGTGGCCGAGACGGAGGTCGCGGACGTTATTAGTCTGTTAGTGTCGAATAACCACGAATACGAGTTCGATAACAATTAGGGCCGCAATTAGCATTTCGAGCATCATGTTCCGGCGAGTCGAGGTCAAATCCGCCAAAATTTCTATGTTGTCTTGGATAAGGCTCAACTTTCGATCCAAAACTCGAAATCGCATGCCAATATCAAAATTTTCCTGAACTTCGGAATGAAGTTTTCCGAGCTCTTTGCTTTTCCATGTCGCTTCAGGCGGATCCAAAACCGAAACGTTGCTGATGATGTGTTGCCGGGTCGCTGCGGTGGAGCCAATGAGTCTAAGTAACTTTCCTGACCGAAGCAAAGGGACTACCCCTCCTTTGGAGAGTTGGTTCATTAAGTTAAAAGTATCGCTTAGCATTCGCTCGGTCTCAATTTCGAAGTATTCCAGTGCGGCAGACTGACCGACGCTTACGCATATTAAGCGGACACTATCTAAGCTGAATTTTTTCATCTCTACATATTCGAATTCGACTTTGAGTGCTGACTCCCCCTGAATTGCCTGGAAGCTCTCCGTGGTGGGACTGGTAAGCCCATTTCCCAAAGCCGCTTTAAGCTTTCCTATCTCTCTTTCCTTAACCTCATGGCTTACATTGAAAAAAACGATACAGCCGAACCGGTAAACGAATAGGTAACTGTTGTCCCCGTACTGGAGCTGAAGTTCGTTAGGACTGCTATCGATGACCCGGCCCGAAAGAAGAGCTCGAATTCCTTTAATGTTGATCGTGTCGTATAGATTTAACGCTTCAATGCCAAAGGCCGGGCCAAAAGAGGGCGTACTTGGGGGTGGTGTAGGGGTAGCTGGCGTCGCCAAAGGGATCCTCCGAATTTACATTCTACCTTACTCAAAACCGGTTTTACCTAATACCAATTTGTGCGCTGCGTGAGGTCGCAAGTCCGGGTTGGGCGTACAATAAAACCATGCCCAAAAAACTTCACCTCGCTTTCGTTCTGTGTCTAGTCTTGTGCGCACATGCTCAGGCTGGAATCGAACTTTTCGGAAAAGGATCGGTCTCCAAGAATTACATCGATGTTGATAACTCCACTCTGGAAGTGGATGTGGCAGGCGGAATTGCTTTTACGCTTTTTACAGGCATTCGACTTGAGGCACGATATTCGAACATTAGCGCCGTTCAGAACAAATTAGATGTAGTTTCCAGTACTTTAGTGGGAACGCTTTCCAACATTAACACCCAAACGGTAATTTACTCTTTGGGTTTGGATATCGATTTTCTGGGAGATAAGAGCGCGTTTCAACCCTACGTCTATGTGGGAGCGGGTTACATGGAAACGACCCGAAGTTACTACTACACGGCCGCGGGCGCTACGACATCGACTTACTTTTCGGAACCCAATCAGGCTGGAATTTCAGCGAATGCCGGTGCGGGCTTTCGTATTCGTTTAGCCAAGAGTCTAGCGCTGGAATTTGAAGTGTTTGCTTACGGCCTTAATGTGGATCAGCCCGGCCCGCTCATCAATTATTTCGGAAGTGCGGGTTTACGGGTTTTCATTTAAGCCGGAATCTTTTCCACGTTTCTTAAGATATTCACCCAAATTCTTCTCCACTCCGTGATTACTGGGTTGATAAAACCTGCGATCTTTTATCTTATCGGGCAGAAACTGCATCGATACCCAACCTGACTCATAGTTGTGGGCGTATTTGTACTCCTTACCGTAGCCCCATTCCTTCATCTGTTTGGTGGGAGCATTTCGGATGGCGTAAGGAATATCAAGCGAGCCGGTAGTCTTCACGGTAGCGATAGCCTCTTCAATGGCCATGTAGCTTCGGTTACTCTTTTCGCACGACGCTAAGTAAGTGGTGACCTGCGACAAAATAATGCGGGCTTCAGGCATTCCGATCGCATGTACCGCTTGGAAAGCATTCGAGGCTAATACCAATCCCATGGGGGAAGCGTTTCCAATATCTTCCGATGCTAGGATAATCAGCCTTCTCGCCACAAAAAGAGGGTCCTCTCCTCCCTCAAGCATGCGCGCCAAATAATAGACCGCGGCATCCGGATCACTTCCTCGCACACTTTTGATGAAGGCGGAGATGGTATCGTAATGCATTTCCGATTTCTTGTCGTAGTACAGGGATTGAGAATGAGTCAGCTTTTCAAAATCTTCGAGGGTTAGTTTTTGGTTCGCAGGTGCGGTCAACGTGAGATGATCGAGAAGGGTCAAAGCACGACGAGCGTCTCCCACGGAGACTTGAACGATGCGATCCAAAACTGCCGCATCGATATTAGGAAAACGGGTAGCCGCCCTTGTTAAGATCTTTCGCAACGCCTCTTCATCTAACGGGTTGAAGTGAAAAATCACGCAACGAGAAGCGATAGCATTATTGATTTCAAACGATGGATTTTCCGTAGTGGCACCGATAAAACGAATCGCCCCTTCTTCCAAATAGGGGAGCAGCACGTCCTGCTGGGACTTATTCAGTCGATGCACTTCATCGATAAAAAGGATGTGGGCTAATTTTCCGGATCTCACATCGCTTCGAGACAAATCCAAGACCTCTCTAATGTCTTTGACGCCGGAAGTGACCGCGGAAAGGGTGTGGTAAGTTCGCTTGGTAATACCTGCGATGACCGAAGCCAGAGTGGTCTTTCCGGTTCCGGGGGGGCCCCAAAAGATAAAACCGGTCCACCGATCGGAAGCCAAGATGCGTCGAAAACTCTCGTTCAGAAAGTGGCCTTGACCAATAATATCGTCGATCTGTCGGGGCCTCATCTGCTGGGCCAGAGGGGCCTGGCTCGCCGCCGAAGCCGAGAATAAAGTATCCTGCTCGTCCATTTTATTCCTCGCTCGGGTTGTATCATTGCGGGGGCAGGTGTACAGAGCTTTTTGCTACGGGTATACTCCCTTGGGTCCAATGAGAAGTGGCTTTAGCCCTTTTTGATGCCTTTTTTTATGGAGGAAGTTTGATTCCCACACGTTCCCGCCCTTTCACCTGGAGGCTCACCAAATACGTGGCCAACGAGGTTCTTTTTAGTTTCGTCGTGGGGACGACCATCTTCCTTTTGATCATGCTCATGTTTCAGGCGATACGCCTTAGTGAGTTTATTGTCTTGCATCAAGTAGCCCTTATCGATGTCGCCAGGATTTCGATCTACTTGATGCTTTCCTTTCTGCCTATCGCGATTCCTATCGCGTTTTTGTTTGCCATCCTTATGGGAATTTCAAGAGCCAATTCCGAAGGTGAGATACTAGCCCTTCAAGTTAACGGAATCAGTCTCGGGCAGATCTATTCGCCGCTCGCTTTTTTTTCGCTCATTGTCACAGGAATCTGTTTATACACCGCCCTTTGGACCGTGCCCCAAGGCAATCGCTCTTTCGAAGTGATGATCTCAAAACTTCGCAACGAGAGAGTGATGTCAGCACTCAAGCCGGGTGTTTTCATGGAAGGTTTTTACGGGCTGGTTCTCTTTGCGGAACATATCGTTCCCGTAAAAAATGAAATGAAACGGGTCTTTCTTTACGACGAGCGGGAAGAGAAACATCCTCTTTTTATCACCGCGCAATCGGGAATTTTGCGAAACCCGTCTGAAAAAGGAGTGCTCACGCTACGCCTTACGAACGGCACGATTCATATGGAGCGAAAGCAGCGGGATGGAGTTCAGCAACTTATCGATTTTAAAGTTTATGACATCAATCTTGATGTAGGGGGCGAAGCCGGGGAGGGTGGTCTCGATTACAGCCCTCCGTCCTTAACTTATCCTCAACTTACAAAACGGCTAGAGGAGACCGTTCACGACATTCCCACACATCGTAAACTTCTTATCGAATTTCATCGACGATTTTCGCTCTCCTTTTCTTGCGTTGTCTTCTCAGCGCTTGGTTTTGCGATAGCGACATTAAGCCATCGGGGAATAAGAAGCACCGCCGTGGTTTTATGCATGGCGGTCGCTTTAGTGTATTGGCTCTCCTACATAGCGGCGAATGCGCTAGCGATATCGGGTTGGGTATCGCCTTGGTTGGGAGTTTGGTTGCCCAACTTCTTATTTTCGATTGTTGCTTGGTTTTGTTATCGTCGGTACAAGGGAACTTAAGTTTAGTGACCGGCAGAAATCTCTCTCGAGTCATCCACCACTTCAGCACTTTCGTTCTTTCTTAGCGTAGAACCTTTCACTCGTTTTCGACTTTCCGGTTTTGGTCTGGGGCGACCGTCAAAAAAATCGGAATCCATGCTGTTGCTTAAATTGGCTTTGGAAGGTGCACCGACTCCAGAAGAGAATCCTCCTCCATCCATTCCTCCCGCCATACCACCCGACCCTCCTCCAAAACCAGCACTTCCGGCTGATGTTCCGAAACCCGCCCCGCCATCTAAGATCGAAGAGGGATCTCGGCTTGCCCCGTCGCTGCCATCAGTTCCATCCCCTTTTTTTGCGTTATCATCAAATACCAGTCTGTCTCCGCCGCCATTTCCGGAGGGGGATCCACCGCTTGCACCCGAGGTATCGGGTTGGTCGTTTCCTTGAGAGCCCATGGAGCCGGGACTATAATTCTGAGAGGTTTGAGTATCGTTGCCTCCGTTATCCCCTAAATTGACGGCCCCTTTTTTCACTGTGTCATCGAAAACGAGTCGCGCTGATTTCTCAACACCGGGTTTGTCGGGAGGATAATTAGGAACCTGACTGGGATCGTCGGGCGAAGCGATGGCCTTTTTCAAGTTCGCGACCAAAGAGTCGGTGGAATTGGTATCTCCGGGGCGCATCTTGTGTCTGGGATCGGCCGTGTCTCCCGGAGGGGCGACTGCTGATAGTCCCTGATCGGTCGATGAGGCTCCTTTTGGAGTGGAGTCATCGACGGTGAGCTCCTCGCTTCCTCTAGGATCACCCACTACCTGAGGCGATCCTGTTTGAGGGGCAGGCCCGGGAGGTCCAAAGAGTGGTTTTCCTAGTGGCCATTGTCGCTCCGGATTTTCTTCTTTTACATAATAGGTCGTTTGTTTGGGATCATACCGCCACCGGCCGTCGTTTTTGTAAGCGTTGGCAAAGAAAATTCCGCATCCAATTCCGTTAAAGCCTTCACCCTTGAGATCTTGCCCTTCTACGGCGCCCACTTCGGGAATTTCCGTCTGAGGAATACGACTAATCCCAGCGGCGGCATAGAGGCTATTGATGATCTTATCCAGATCTAGTTTTGCACTCCCATTTTCTTTCCCAATCCCTAGTCCCAGATCCGTCATCGGAGGCTTCTTACCTTCTTCATAATTTGGCATTCCCATTTCGCTGTGGCCAATCATTTCATGCATGAGAACTCCGGAATTGGCTCCTCCTGCATTTTCGATTGAGGGGGTTGCTCCCCCCGTTCCCACACCACCTGATTGCCCGTCGCCAGCCGCCTTAGAACCAGAGGCCAATTGCGCGCAACCGGCGACGCCGGTATCCCAGGGAGGTCCGCCTTTCGATTTATCTAAGGGAACGTCGCACATTTCAGCGGGAGGATCGGGGAACTGATTGATCGTTGAAGTCGACCAATTGGGAACTCCGAAAGTTGAACCGATATTGCAAGAGGCCTTCTGTTTGGCATTGATATCTTTCTCGCTGGGACCGTATGAACCTGGCAAGACCGTGATTGGAATCACTACCAAATTTACCTGGCATTTAGCGGCAATTTCGACTGCCCCTTTGATGATGTCGTTTCCATTGCCGTATTTGGGATCGATAAAAACGCACGCTGGCCACCATTTGGGAAAAGCGATACTTCCTCCCCCTCCGCCGCCTCCCATGGCAGGAGGTTGGCCTCCGCGATCACTGTCATCTGCGTTTCCATCACCGTTTCCGCTTTTGTTGGAGCCGTCGTTACCGCCTTGAGCTCCCGAAAGTGATCCCAAAGTAGCGCCTGATCCCAGGGCCGAATTATTTCTGTTTCCATTTTTTGAGTTGTTCGCCGACGAGTCGTTTGATCCGTCATCGCCGTTTGCATTTCCGTCGCCGGGTTTTTTAGATCCATCAAAAGCTCGTGTGGAAAGATCAACCCATTGGGGTTGGATCCAGCGCATCAGTCGTTGCCGCCAGGTTTGTGGAGCAGGATCGGTATTTTGAGGAGTTGACGGACTTTCCGCACGCACGCCCGTACTAATGATAAGAAAGACGATGGCAAAGCTTGCTATGTAAGGCCGTATTCCCATACTCCCCCAGCCTTAACGCTGCAAGCCTAATGCCCATATTTATTATGTGAAATCAATAGGATGCCCCGTATTCTCCGTCCAACAAACCTACAGCTGGCTAGAAGGTGACTAAAAACTAAAAGACTAAAAGGTGCCCGTCGACTTTCGGGACCTCCCTAGCATTCGATAAAGAAAAAGGTCCCGAAAGTCGACGGGCACCTTTTAGTTACATTCCGTCGGGATTGGTTTCGGGTTCCGAATCGAAGGGAATTTCGTGGGCTTTCACTCGGGTATCGGCGACATGAAAATCAAAAGTAATTAAAGCGTTGATTCCGATTTGATAAAAGTAGGGCGCCCGGACTCCCCATACCGCCTGACGGAAAAAGGCTTCGAAAAAACCATTTCCCACGACGCGAACTCCGCCCTTGAATCCGACGGTGAAAACCGACGGGCTCCCGGAAAGAAGGGCATAAGACCCGCCGGTGCCGGCCGCATCATGAATATTGAGAGAGCTATCAAACAGCAGATTGGTCCCCAAGGACGCGTAAAGATCGCTAGTCGCCAAGAAATATCCTTCAGGAAAACTAACCCCGGCTCCCCCTCTAATGAAAACGGCGGGAGCGAAACCTGAGCTTCGGACCAAGAACTCTGGCGAGACCGCCAGTAAGAGAGCTTTATGATGATAGCCGCCGTGAAACGTAAGTCCGACATCCACACTGCCGTCGGCGGGAAGCAGGGCAGTATCGGCCGTCGCAGCAGTGACATAATTTGAAGTTGTGGGGAATTTCACCGTCGTTTCAATCACCAAGGAAGGCTGCGAAGTAGTTACGCGATATTTTACTCCCAGCAAAATTTCCGAGATGCCACTGCCCGAAAGAAAATTGATTCCGCTATTCGAACTAACTGAATTGGAAATAAATCCCAAACGAAGACGTCCCGACCAGTTGGAGGTAAACGTGTATTCGGGTTCCGCCCAAAAATGATATGCCGTGTAGCGCGAACTGGCTCCGTCGTAGAGGATAGGAGAATGGGTGCCGTTAGTTTGGAAATTGTCTCCCGATTGGAAATAATCCCCACCGACGCTTAAGAACAAACCCTGATCTTTGGGCATCCAGCCATAATCGGCCATTAGCCTACTGCTTGAGGTAAGGAGTAAGAAAAATACGAGAAGATATTTCATGATGACGATCACGATGCTACCAGAGCGTCTATATGATGGCGAGACTCTTAAACCACGCGCCCGATGTAGTCGTATTCCATCGCGCGTTCCAGCTTTACCCTCTGGATCTTTCCCCGCTTTAAATCACCACCGCGCAAAAGCACCACTCCGTCGATATCGGGAGCCTGTCCCTGATGGCGACCTTTCCAGAGGAACTCGGACTCATCGGAAATATCTTCGATAAGAACGGGAATGGTTTCTCCCACTCGATTTTTCAATTTCTTTTCGGAGATCTTCTGTTGGATTCGCATCAGACGATGGCGCCTATTTTCTTTCACGGAATCTTCCAGCTGTCCGGGTAAAGCGTATGAGGCGGTTCCCTCTTCATGAGAATAGGCAAAGACACCCAGGTGATCGAAGCCTACGTGCTCCACAAAGTCACAGAGCTGGGCAAACTCTTCTTCCGTTTCGCTGGGATAGCCAACGATAACCGTACTTCGGATCGAAGCTCCAGGAATTCGAGTTCGCAGCGTTTCGATGCGCTCTCGAATTTGGGCTCCGGTCACTTTTCGATTCATGATACCAAGCATTCGGTCGTTAATGTGTTGCACCGGCATATCGATGTACTTACAAATTTTTGGCTCGCTAGCGATCAGATCCAAGAGTTCGTCTGACATTTCGTCGGGATAGACATACAAGAGGCGAATCCACTGTAAACCGTCGATCTTGGCGAGAGACTTCAAAAGAGCCACCAAATTGGAGCTGTCTCTGAGGTCCCTTCCATAATCGGTTAAGTCTTGGGCGATCAAATTAAGCTCTACGACACCCGTGGAGACTAGATGGGTGGCCTCTGTTACCAGAGACTCGATAGTACGACTTCTTAAAGTTCCTCGGATTTTAGGGATAATACAGAAAGCGCAATTTTTGATGCACCCTTCGGACAACTTAAGATAAGCGCGATGCGAAGGTTGAGAATTGATTCGCGGGGTATGTTCGGAGTGGATGTACTTAGGATGTTTAAACCCAAAATCTTCTTCACGTTTGCCCGAGATAAATTCTAGAATTTGCCCGTATTGGCCCGTTCCGACGAACGCGTCCACCTCAGGGAAAGAAACTTTCAAGTCCGCTTTATATCGTTGGGGCAAACAGCCTGTGACGATGAGACGCTCGCAACTTCCCTTGTCCTTATATTCCGCTAACGCCAAGATAGCATCAATAGACTCTCGTTTAGAGGCTTCGATGAAACTGCAGGTGTTTAGAACGATGACCGACGCATTCTCTGGGGACGGAACTATTTGATAACTATCCTTCGAAGTGATTCCAAGCATTACCTCGGCATCGACGAGGTTTTTGGGGCACCCGAGACTTTGAAAAAATATCGTCTTATTCGGGGAGGGCTCAGGTGTCTTTAATTCAATCAAACTATCCGCCTAATCTCTAAAGTTTTCAAATTGGAAATCCAAACCTAAATCCGCTTTTCTGACAAAAGCGATCGCTTCCTGCAAGTCGTCGCGTTTTTTTCCGGTAACACGAACCTGTTCGTCTTGATGTTGGGATTGCACTTTAAGCGAAGTCGCTTTGATCATCTTGATAAGCTCTTTTGCCTTATCTCCCGGTATCCCTTGCTGTAGCGTTAGCTTTTGGCGAACGGTTCCCTCGAAGGCGGGTTCGACCTTTCCAAACGTTACATTCTTGAGGCTTAATCCACGCTTGATCATTTTTCCCTGCAAAATTTCCGTGAGCGCCTTTAGCTTATACTCATCGTCCGAAACCAGGATGATTTCGTTTTTCTTGTCCCACTTGATTTCGCTTTTACTGCCTTTAAAGTCATAGCGCTGAGCCAACTCTTTTTGCGCTTGGTTGATCGCGTTATCGACCTCGGCCAAATCCATCTTTACCGTGATATCAAATGAAGGCATGCGCTCCTCTTAAAAAAGTTACCTAGATCATTGCCGGTGAACGATATCGGTGGGCTGGGCGCGGTACTCAAAAAGTGTCTTATCCAAGGTGAGATTGCGCCGTACATTCGAGAACTTCATCACTACCGAAGTGTCCTCCGTATCGGTCGTCAAAGTCTCGAGAAAATATCCGGCTTTGTTTATTTCCGCAATATAAGTTTCCCGGCTGGTATCGCGGGGGGTCAACTTGAGCGTTACCTTCTTGGGAGACTGGCCCACGAGGACGACATCGTACAGGACGGCGAATTTCGCCTTTCCGGTAAGGAAATTCAGGGATTTAGCTCCGACCGAGTTGCTAATCCGGCCATAGATATCGACTAAGGTGGTTCCCCGCTCATTCTTATGGATAACCTTAAGCTCGTCATCCGAGAGAATTTGTAGGCTTCCGTCGGTCTGGGACTCCCAGCGCAGTTTGGAAGGCCGTTCCACATAGATGACCCCTTTTGTCTCATCGGGGGGCAACCCCTGCATGGCTTTCGAAGAGACCAATTGGACAAAGTCGGCCTTGAACGATTTGATCTTGTCCCAGGAGGCTTGAAGTTTGGCCAGTTGGATGTCAGCCGGTGACTGCTTGGCCGGGGAGGCGGCCAGAGAAGAAAATGCAAATAGCACGCAAATGCTAAAGAGGAGAGATTTCACCTTTTCGTTTTAGCAAATTTCACACCGGGGGAATATAGGAATCCCAACTAGGAATTGACGAGCACCGAGCGTCTTTTGGCGGGGCCGGTCGAAGCCCCTACGACCCCCTCTTTTTCCATCTGTTCCATCAACGTCGCGGCTCTGTTGTAACCGATGCGTAAGTGTCTTTGGATGAGGGAGATACTGGCTTCGCCTTTTTCCGTGACGATGCGTACCGCTTGATCGTAAAGCCTTCCTTCTTCGTCATCGGAGTCGGCAGATGGGGATCCATCGAGATCTATCTCTTCCGCTTGGGCTAGAATTTTTTCATCGTATTCGGGTTCGCCCTGGGCCTTTAAGTACTCGACGACTCGGTTGGTGTCGGCATCTGAGAGAAAGGGGCCCTGCATGCGTTTTAGAGTGGTAAAGCCCGCCGAATGAAAGAGCATATCTCCGTGACCCAGGAGCCTTTCGGCTCCGGTGCGATCCAAGATCGTTTTCGAGTCGATCGAGGAGGCCACGCGAAACGACAGGCGGGTCGGGAAGTTGGCTTTAATCGTACCCGTTACGACATCGGTTGAGGGGCGCTGGGTTGCCAGAACGAGATGGATCCCGCTAGCGCGAGCTTTTTGTGCAAGCCGCGCAATGGAAAGTTCCACCTCTTTGGGGACAACCGCCATCAAGTCCGCATACTCGTCGATTACGACGACGATGTAGGGCAAAGGAGCGTAATCGAGCTCCTTTCCTTCTTTGTGGTATTCGCAGAGCTTTTCATTAAAAGCATCAATGTGACGCACTCCGAATTGGTGCATCGCCGTGTACCGTCGTTCCATCTCATCAACCGTCCAGCGTAATGCCATGACTGCCTTTTTCGAATCCACGACAACAGGCAACAGCAGATGAGGAATTCCTTCATACTGACTGAGCTCCACCATCTTAGGATCGACGAGAATCAATTTTAGTTGTTCGGGACTGAACCGATAAAGAAGGCTTGAGATCAGCGTGTTCATGAAAACCGATTTTCCCGTACCCGTAGATCCGGCGATAAGTAAGTGCGGCATTGACGCGAGATCCGCGGCTACGGGCTCTCCCGAAGCCAAACGCCCCAAGACGATGGGAATTTTAATTTCACTTTTGAAAAAGGGGGTTTCTTGAATCAAGTCTTTGAAAAAAACCATTTCGCGGTGAGGGCTAGGAATTTCAATACCGACCACAGGTTTCCCCGGAATAGGAGCCACGATGCGAACGCTTAGGACACTAAGCGCCAGGGTTAAATCGTCCGAAAGGTTTGAAATCTCTTTGATCTTTACTCCGCTGGCCGGTTTAAATTCGTAAACGGTGATGACAGGTCCCGGGGAAATATGAACCACTTCGCCATCCACTCCAAAGTCTTTTAGCTTTTGGACTAAGATATTTCCCTTCTCGAGATACCAGCTCTTTTCCACGGGTTTATTTTTGGATTCGGCCTTTCCGGAGAGTAACTGCAGGTGTGGTAGCTGAAACGTTTGGCGCCGTCCCTTGTGGACGCGATTTTTTGGAATTTTTTGTTGAGGCGCTCGTTTTACCGGTTCGGCGATGGTGGCACCGATAAGCGCCTCGGGAACTTGAACGTCTTCACCTTCTTCGGAATTCTCTTCACTCTCACCGTCGTTTGCGTCTTCATCCGTCATCTCTTCCGTCGTCTGTTCGTCGTTGGCGCCCGCATCTAAGGAGGGCAATTCACTGGGGACTGGTGAACCTGGTTCGACCGGTTGCTGTTTTACTTTTGTGAACTTGGCTCTCAATGCCGACCAAACTGAGGGAAGTTTCTTGGTGTGATTAATCTGTTGCTTGAGAATGGGCAATATCACCGGGATGGAACGGGGAGCACTCTTTCTAAACCAGTTTTCGGTTCGGGTAATAAGCTGCCAACGAAATACCAAAATCAGCGAGCACAAGAACGCCACCACCGCGACTAACCGAACTCCCATTGACCCTACGGCAAATCCTAAAACTTGGGCTAAAAGTTCTCCCAAAAGTCCACCCGGGTGCGATAACTGCCATGGCATCCAATGGTGAGGGAACGAGGTTTGAAAGAGAATGCCTAACGAAGACACCATCAGGAAAGGGCCGATACTTCGAGTTCCCCAATTGCCGTTGTCGCGAAAGGGCATCTTTGTCGCAATGACGGTGGGTAATGCGGCGAGCGCAAGAGCGGTAAGTCCGAAGAGTTGGTAGAGAGTATCGGCCAAGATACTTCCAAATCTTCCCATCCAGTTATGGAGTCTTCCGTCGGTACTCCACGTACTCCACGAAGGATCGGTGGGAGAGTAGGACAGTAAGGCCATGAGCAGTGCCACGGTGCACGCCAAGCACAGCAACCTTTTTAATTCGAAAGCGACGAAGCCTGTGTCCGAATTCTTATTTGAAGAGAGCTCGGAATAGCCGCCGGTCTCGGAGTGATTCAATATCATAAGGAATCGTCCTTAATGAGACTTCTCGTGGATGTTGTTTTAGGAGAAAGGATTTTATCGACGATACTTCGAAAAATTTTTACCGAAATTTTTTTGGAAACGTTAGCTCGGCACTGAAATCAATAACGAAACGAATCAAAAAAACGTAAAATCACCGGCCAATCAAGTCATTAATCACTTAAAGATTGGACCGTAATGGACTCGAAAACAATGAATGTAACGGAAAAGTAAAAGAGCTGACTAATTTCAGTATAACTTAGTGACATTGCTTGTCAATCAACTTACTTGACACGATTCTGACCGGGGTTATCATCGATATGGTGGGTTAACGGGTTTTACGAAGGCTCTAAGTCCAAACTCTTAAAAAAAGAACAAACCTCCGCCGGTTTTATTTGCGTAGGAATCGTGGGCAACGAGTCTTTTTCAGGCCTTGAATTGGGAGGGGATGTTATGCCAACCGGCTTTGTGAAGTGGTTTAACGACAACAAGGGTTATGGATTTATCGAGCAAGAAGGCGGCGCCGACGTGTTCGTTCACTTTTCGGCGATCGAAGGCGAAGGTTTCAAATCGCTGACGGAAGGTCAAGAAGTCGAATTCGACATGACTCAAGGTCCTAAAGGGCCGCAGGCTACGCGAGTTCGCAAACTTAAGGCCAACGCTTAAGAATCGACTATCGCAGTTTCGCCGGGTTTTGTTGGTAAGCTAGGGCATCCTCGATTTCTGGGGACCCGCTTACCTTGCGGGGATAGTAGTAGATTTGCACTCCCTATATCGGGGAGTTCCCTTCTAGAAGAATCCTCTTCAAAAGACCTAGACGCTCAAGCCTAAGTTCACCACCGGTGTAATCCATTTCGGTCTTGACACGCCACACGCATTGATTTTACTGTGAGGACGTTTTTTACTCTTGAACACCTTTTCGTTTGGTCATCAAGGCAAACCCGTAGGGGGTTTTGACAAGACACAGCCTGCAAAACCACGAGGAAATAACGACATTCCCGCCCCCCACGCCGATTGACAACCTAACGAAAAATTGGGAAGTGCTTCCAAAAAACAAGGTCCAGAAAAATACGCAGAAAAATACAATTGAAAAACGCGATCAAGAATAAAGAAATGAATATCCCCACAATCTATTCAGACCAGTTGAGGTAGTTGACATGCATTTAAAGGAGCTTAAAGAGAAACCGATCTCCGAACTGACCGAGTTGGCTCGTTCACTCGGGGTCGAATCCCCTGGCGGTTTAAGACGGCAGGAGCTGATTTTCGCAATCTTGCAGGCTCAAACCGAGCAGAACGGTCAAATCTATGGAGAGGGCGTATTGGAAACGCTTCCCGATGGTTTTGGCTTCCTGCGAGCCCCTGATTACAACTACCTTCCAGGTCCAGATGATATCTACGTTTCGCCTTCTCAGATCCGCCGTTTTATGCTGCGTACCGGCGATACCGTGGAAGGACAGATTCGTCCGCCCAAAGATTCCGAGCGTTATTTTGCACTTCTCAAAGTAGAAAAAGTAAATTTTGAAGACCCTGAGGTCGCGCGAGAAAAGATCCTTTTCGACAACTTAACTCCGGTCTATCCGCACAAGCGTTTTGAACTGGAACATGATCCCAAGAAATATTCGACTCGGATCATCGACCTAATGACGCCTATCGGAATGGGGCAGCGCGGTCTTATCGTCGCTCCTCCTCGAGCGGGCAAGACGATGTTGATGCAAGAGATTGCCAATGCCATTACGCATAACCATCCCGATGTGGTTTTAATCGTACTTCTTATCGACGAACGGCCTGAAGAGGTGACCGATATGGAGCGTAATGTGGACGGAGAGGTCGTAAGTTCGACTTTCGACGAGCCGGCCACACGTCACGTTCAAGTGGCGGAAATGGTCATTGAAAAGGCGAAACGTCTAGTCGAACACAAGAAAGACGTCGTCATTTTATTAGATAGCATCACGCGTTTGGCGCGTGCGTATAACACCGTTGTTCCGCCCAGCGGCAAGATTCTCTCAGGCGGTGTCGACTCTAATGCGTTGCACAAGCCAAAACGATTCTTCGGAGCAGCCCGAAATATCGAAAATGGGGGCAGTCTAACGATTTTAGCCACCGCCCTTATCGATACTGGCAGTAGAATGGATGAAGTGATCTTTGAAGAGTTCAAAGGCACGGGTAATCTAGAAATTACGCTAGATCGTAAGCTGATGGAGAAGCGCATCTTTCCGTGTATCGACATTAATAAGTCGGGTACGCGAAAAGAAGAATTGCTCATCGACCGAGATATTCTCAATCGGGTTTGGATCTTGCGCAAAGTATTACAGCCCATGAACGTCGTCGATAGTATGGAATTCTTGCTCGATAAGATCATGTCGACGAAGACGAATAAAGATTTCTTGAACTCGATGAGTTCGTAAAAGCCGTCCCTAACGATACCCTCACGAAAGAGGCTTCAGTCGATGAAGCGTCGTTATCTGATCTTGTTTTCGCTAAGCGGATTAGTGCTTTGCTGCGATCAATTATCAAAACATCTGGTGCGAACTTTATTTTTCGTCGGTGAAAAGTGGACTCTGCTTCCCCCCTTTCTTGACCTGCTCTACACCCGAAATAATGGGTTTGCTTTTGGCCTTTTGCAACGGGCTCCCTCGCCTCTCCAGGAGGTCTTCTTCGTTGGAGTTCCCGCGTTTGCGATGATTCTGATCATTCTTATTTTCATAAAGCTACAAGATAACCAGATGCTTACTTCCATAGCGCTCACTACCATCCTGGGGGGAGCGGTGGGTAATCTGCTAGATAGGCTTCATTACGGCTTTGTGGTCGATTTCATATCCATTCACTTCGGATCGTTTCGCCTGCCTCCCTTTAACCTCGCGGACGCTTCAATTGTCGCGGGAGTCCTATTGATGTTCCTGAGCCAGTTGGGCCAGGAGAAATCGAGCGTTGCCGCGTGAAGTCTCCCTGGGGTCGTAAACATGTCATTCTGGCGCTGACCACACTTGCGGTTGTCGGTCTCGATCAGTGGACAAAACTACTCGTTCACCATCGTTTTCAATGGGGAGAGAGTCGGCCTATCTTTGAGAAGTTTTTTTCGCTTACCTATGTCCGAAACCTGGGGGCCGCCTTCGGCGTGCTCAATACCGCTCCCGTCTGGTTTCGAGACCCTTTTTTTATTCTGGTGCCGGTCGTCGTGATGGCCGTCATCGTCGGTCTCATTCTTTATTTACCCAAAAAGCAGATGGGGGTCGCTTTTGCTTTGAGCCTCATCTTTGCGGGGGCTTTGGGTAACCTTATTGATAGGTTAAGGCTTGGATATGTTATCGACTTTTTAGACTTCTACTGGGGCCAGAACCATTGGCCGTCCTTTAATTTGGCGGATTCAAGCATTGTGGTGGGCGCTTCGTTGCTTTTTGTCACTACCTGCTTGGCCGAAGTCGCGGAACGCAAGGATAAACCGGCGACGGCCTCCTCCCTTGGGGTGCGCCGGAGCAAAAAAAGCAAATCCAAATCGGTAGGGCGGCGTCGCGGGAGTTGAGACAGCCAGGGGAGCATGGTAGTAATCCCCTAATTCGAAAGGTGTATGGAGTGGAACTGTCGGGAGAGAAAACATTGGATTCGCACGAAAACGACCACGAACATGAAGGCCATGACCCTGAACACGATCATGTTCATGGAACCCGGGTCAAAAAGATAGACAAGCTAACGCCCACCAAGATCAAGATGACGGTTGAGTTGGCGGCTGACGCGGTGAAAGAGCACGAGAAGCAGACAACCAAGCGGTATGTGGCCGTTGCCAAGATTCCTGGCTTTCGTCCCGGAAAAGCTCCTCTAAAGATGGTTCAGGAAAAATATGGCGCGGATATTCGCAAAGATGTTCTAAGCCACTTAGTCCAATCGGGGGTGCATGAAGCGTTGGTCGAAGCAAAACTCACCCCCATCAATCAGCCCAATATCAAGCTTAAGGACGCATCTTTCGGAGATGGTAAGCCGCTTGAGTTCGAGATGGAGTTCGAGGTCCAACCTGAAATAGAGATTCGTAAGTATAAGAACGTTCCTTTAAAAGCCGCTGACCTTAAAGTGACCGACGAAGAGATCACCAAGACTCTCGATAATCTTAGAGAGCGCATGGCGACGTTAGAGCCGCTTGAAGCAACCAAGCCGGAAAAAGGGAACTTTGCCGTGGTTGAAGTGGCGTTTGAGATTGAAGGAAATCCTCCGAAAAAAGAGCCCGCCAAGAACTACACTATCGAACTGGGCGGAGGCCAAGTGCTTCCCGAGCTAGAGACCGCTTTGCTTGAAATTAACGTCGGAGAAGAGAAAGCGGTAACCGCTAGCTTTCCGGCCGATCATCAGGACAAAGAGCTGGCCGGGAAATCAGCGACGTATCAGTGCAAACTTCTGGAGCTGAAGAAAAAGACACTCCCTGAGCTAAATGATGCCTTTGCTTCGCAATTGAGAGACGGATTTACGCTTGAGACTCTCAAGAAAGACATCCGAGAAAATCTCGAGAGCTCGAAAAAAGAAGAGGCGGAAAAGACCAAACGGACGGAAATTCTAGATTATCTCATCAATCAAAACCCGTTTGAATTGGCGAATACTTTGGTGGAAGCGCAAATGTATCGTCTGGTGCAGTGGATGCAGGAAGACACCAAACGACGCGGCGGTCCCCCCATGCAGTTGAATCAGAATGACTTAGAGCAGGTCCGAAAACGATCCGAAAATATGGTCCGAGGCTCTCTCTTATTGAAAGAGATAGCAGTAAAAGAAAAAATAACCCTCGATGAGAAGCTGCTAGAGAGCCGGATCGAGGAAATGGCCAAACAGATGAACCGCGATTTAAGTGAAACGCGCAAGTGGCTCTCGGGCAAAGGCATGTTGGATCGTTTACAGGATGAAGTCTTGACCGACCAGGTGTACGATTTCTTAATCAGGAGTGCGGAACCCGAAACCGCAAAATCGTAACCGTCGGGAGCTTCAAGCTCGTGCGTTTTCGTAAGTTTTATGACAAGACAAGTCACGACGGGTCTTGTCATTCGCTTCTGCCTTGAGTTAAAACCCATTAGGAGGTGCGCCCAATGTCTGGCCTTCTCTCAATCGCATCCGGATATGGTCTTCCTGACAGCACCAAGAAAGTGATGGATCCCGTGAGCTACTTAGTTCCTATCGTTATTGAACAAACACCCCGTGGCGAGAGAAGTTTCGATATTTACTCTCGTCTTTTAAAAGAACGAATCATTTTCATAGGTTCGGCAATCGACGACGCAGTCGCCAACCTGGTTCTTGCTCAGCTTTTGTTTTTGGAGTCCGAAGATCCGGCCTCTGACATTCATATTTACATTAATTCACCGGGCGGCAGCGTTTCGGCCGGCCTGGGTATCTACGATATGATGCAATACATAAAGCCGGATATCTGCACTTACTGCACGGGCCTGGCGGCAAGTATGGGGGCGGTACTGCTAGCCGCGGGTACTAAAGGAAAACGGTTTGCGCTTCCGCACTCACAGATTATGATTCACCAACCCTTGGGAGGAGCCCAAGGACAAGCGACCGATATCGCCATTCAGGCAAAGCAGATTCTGCTCTTGAAAGAGAAGCTGAATCACATCTTGGTTAAGCATACGTCCCAGCCCTACGAGAAGGTCGAAAAAGATACTGATCGAGACCGTTATCTTTCCGCCGAAGAGGCCAAGAGTTACTGTATCGTCGATACCGTAATCGCTCAACGGGGCAAGCTCTCAAAGAATGAGAAAGGAGAGTCCAAATGATGGTAGTACGCGGCAAAAGAGGGAAATTTTTTTATAGCGATCTTTCTCGGGGGCAATTATGAGTCGAAGAGACAGCGATAGTTTTGGAAATTTAGTTTGTAGCTTCTGCGGAAAGAGCCAGCGAGAAGTGAAAAAGCTCATCGCCGGTCCTACCGTACACATTTGTGATGAGTGTATCGAACTTTGCAACGACATCATCGCGGAGGAGGCGGAAAAGGAGGATCTTCGCACTGGAGTGACGAAGATTCCAAAGCCGTCAGAGATCAAAACGGTATTGGATGATTACGTCATTGGCCAGGATCACGCGAAAAAGACGCTGTCTGTTGCGGTGCATAACCACTATAAGCGAATTTATAGCAAGATGGCCGGCCACGTTTCTAGTGAAGTCGAGCTGCAAAAGAGCAACATTATGCTCATCGGTCCGACCGGAAGTGGTAAGACGCTTCTCGCTCAGACCTTAGCGCGATTGTTAAAAGTACCCTTTACCATCGTAGACGCGACGACGTTAACCGAAGCCGGTTATGTGGGGGAAGACGTCGAAAATATCATCCTTTATCTGTTACAAAACGCGGATTACGACATCGAAAAGACCCAAAAGGGCATTGTCTACATCGACGAGATCGACAAGATTGCCCGTAAAGGCGAGAACCCTTCCATTACTCGGGACGTTTCGGGTGAAGGAGTTCAGCAGGCACTTTTAAAGATATTCGAAGGGACTCGGGCGAATGTTCCTCCCAAAGGAGGAAGAAAACATCCGCAGCAGGAGTTTCTACAGATCGATACCACCAATATTCTTTTTATCTGCGGTGGAGCTTTCGTAGGCCTTGATAAGATTATCGAAGCCCGAAGCCACAAGCGGAGCATGGGAATTGGAGCGGAAGTACGGTCGGATCAAGAGCGTTCGAAAGAAAATCCGCTGCACTCCATCCGTCCGGAAGACTTACTGCGATTTGGAATGATTCCCGAATTTGTAGGTCGATTGCCGGTAACGGCGACTTTGGATGAACTTGATGAAAACGCGCTTGTCCGGATTCTCACCGAACCGAAAAACGCCATCATTAAGCAATACCAAAAGCTCTTCGAATATGAAAACGTGAAGCTCAATTTCAAAGAGAGCGCTTTAAAGACTATCGCCCGCGAAGCGCTTAAGACCAAAACCGGAGCTCGCGGCTTAAGAGCCATCCTCGAGCATTCCATGCTCGACATCATGTATGAGTTACCGTCGATTCCAAACCTCAAAGAGTGCAATGTGAACGACGAAGTCATCTTGAAAAACGCTAAGCCTGAGTTGGTATACGCGACGGCGGAAGAGCAAGCGGCAGCCGGAAGTAATTTCGGTAAGAAGGTAGAATCCGCTTAAAAAAGCTTAAGAAGGGGCCCTGGAGGAAACTCCAGGGCTTTTTTTTTGCGAATTTTTTCGAAATGGACCAACTGTCTCGTCGGTTGCCAAGGCTCGGAGCATTATCGAATGTGAACGCAATCCCGTTTTCCGTAGTGGCCCGTGCGACAAATGGTTATATAATATTTAGGAGAGTCGTAAAGATTCTCTAATTTCTTGGGAAGTTCCCTCCCCGGGATCGACCCGTTCCAGCAGTCCGGTGCAACCCTACAACAAGGTGGTCGCGATTCTATGAATAGAAAATCGGAACCGGCTCAGGTCTACTCTCTTTTACCGTTACGGGACATCATTGTATTCCCATATATGGTAGTCCCCTTATTTGTAGGGCGAGAAAAATCGATCCGCGCTCTTGAAGAAGCGATGGCGACGAGCGAGCAGATCGTTTTGGCAGCGCAAAAGAAGGCGCAGAACAACAATCCCGATGATAAGGACATCTTTACTATCGGTACGTTGGCCAAGATCGGACGCCTACTTCGACTTCCCGATGGGACGCTTAAAGTACTCGTGGAAGGAATCGAGCGCGTCAAAATTCACAAATATTTAGAAAAGGACAATATCTTCCGGGTCGAAGCTGAAATCTTGGAAGAATACGTCAGCTCCACTGTCGAGGCCGAGGCTTTCTTAAGGAGTATTAAAGCCACCTTCGAATCCTACGTAAAACTGAACAAACGGATTCCACCGGAACTTCTGATGTCGGTACTTTCGATCGAAGAGCCCGGAAAGTTAGCGGATTCCATCATTCCTCACCTCAATATCAAGGTAGAGGAGAAGCAGAAGCTGCTTGAAATCGTCGACTCGTGCAAGCGGTTGGAGCGTCTATTCGGCTTGATTGAAGGAGAGATTGAGATTCTTCAAGTCGAGAAGAAGATTCGAAGCCGAGTTAAAAAGCAAATGGAGCGCTCACAGAAGGAGTACTACCTTAATGAGCAAATGCAGGCCATCCAGAAGGAGCTGGGCGAGCGGGATGAGTTTAAGAACGAGATTTTTGAATTAGAAAAGGCGATTAAGCGCAAAAACATGCCGGAAGAGGCTGGGAAAAAGGCGCGCGCCGAGTTGAAAAAGCTGAAGATGATGTCTCCGATGTCTGCCGAAGCCACTGTGGTTCGCAATTACTTGGACTGGATGATCAGTATTCCCTGGAGTGAAAAGACCGAGGATAAGATCGACGTGGATCAGGCCGAGAAGGTTCTCGATCAGGACCATTACGGCTTAAAGACGGTAAAAGAGCGCATCTTAGAGCATCTTGCGGTTCAAAGTTTGGTGGAAAAGATGCAGGGACCGATCCTGTGTT
Source organism: uncultured delta proteobacterium (assembly GCA_963778115.1). GTDB lineage: Bacteria > Bdellovibrionota > FAC87 > UBA2466 > UBA2466 > JBBQIT01. The sequence continues at coordinate 2,002,225 of CAVZSV010000004.1, read as the reverse complement.
TGGTCGGACCTCCCGGTGTCGGTAAGACCTCACTTGCCCGATCCATCGCTCGATCCATTGGACGTCAGTTCGTGAAGATCTCTTTGGGCGGAGTCAGAGATGAAGCTGAAATACGTGGCCACCGACGTACGTATATTGGTGCCTTGCCCGGAAAGCTTATCCAGGCCATGAAAAAGGCCGAGACCATCAATCCGGTGGTTTTGTTGGACGAGATCGACAAGATGAGCACTGACTTTAGGGGCGACCCCAGTAGTGCGCTGCTTGAAGTGCTCGATCCGGAACAGAATAAGTATTTTTCCGATCATTACTTGGAAGTCGAGTATGACCTCTCCAATGTCATGTTTATTACCACGGCCAACTCGCAGCACTCGATACCATGGCCGCTACTAGATCGTCTGGAAGTCATTAATCTGTCGGGCTACACGGAAGAAGAAAAGGTACAGATCGCCAACCGGCATCTTATTCCCAAACAGATCTTACGGCATGGCCTAGATGACGAGAAGATCGCTATTCCCGCGCCTTCAGTAGAAGATCTTATCCGGCACTATACTAAAGAAGCTGGAGTCCGAAACTTGGAGCGAGAGATAGCTAGCGTTTGTCGAAAAACGACGCGCCAGATGGTGAAAAAGGCCTCCAAGAAGGAAAAGGTGGTGGTCAATTCCAAGAAGCTGATTGAGATCTTGGGACCGCATAAATATCGCTTCCAAAAATCCGAAGAGAATTCCGAAATCGGGCTCTGTAACGGTCTAGCTTTTACGGAAACCGGTGGCGACATGCTTACTATCGAAGTCGCTCAGATGCCGGGTGCTGGAAAGCTCATGGTAACTGGTAAATTGGGAGATGTGATGCAGGAGTCTGCTCAAGCAGCCATGAGCTATGTGCGATCTCGCGCAAAGCTCTTGGGACTTGCTCCGGACTTCTATCAGAAAATTGATCTTCACATTCATGTACCCGAAGGGGCCATACCCAAAGATGGACCTTCGGCCGGAATTACCATGGCGACGGCTTTGGTAAGTGCACTTACCCTAAAACCGGTGAGTAAAGATGTCGCCATGACGGGTGAAATTACTCTTCGAGGCAATGTCCTTCCCATCGGGGGACTCAAAGAGAAAATCTTTGCAGCCCATCGGGGTGGTATTAAGAAAATCATTATCCCCAAAGAGAACGTAAAAGATCTCAAAGATGTCCCCAAAAACATCCTAAAGGGGATTCAGATCGTCGAAGTCACTCACGTGGATCAGGTCCTGCGCCACGCGCTTCTTACGGACGAAGTCTTCGTGCAGCCGCCGCCCGAATCACCCAAGCCGGCGGTTGAAGTTCCTCCCGAGGTAGCAAAATCGGACGAGGCGACGGTTACCCACTAAGGCTAGCGGCTTTGGTGTATTCTACGAGAATGCGTCAAATACTTGTAATCCTGTCACTTTTCTATTGATTCGTCGTGTCATTATCCAGTAAACTGGGATTAGTTGAGCTCCTGGATGACGCTTCATCATTCCTTAAATGGTCTGGCCTTAAATGGTCTAGAAAGATCTAACTTGGTGGGGAGGTATCACAATGATTAAGTGTGGCGTTTGCGCCAAACAAAAATCATCGTTCGTCATGAACAACAAGCTGGTCTGCTTACACTGTGACGAACTGCTCTTTGACGTGGAAATCGAATGTGACGAAGAGGTGAGCGGGCAACCGGACACCACTCGTCGCATCAAGTTCAAAGATGCAGACGAGGCTCTCAAGAATCAAAACTAAACGACTCTCTGTCCCGAAAAAGATACGGCGGATGGTGATTCAACGTTGGGAGGCGTTGGGTAACTGTCCGCCGTTTCTATTCAGCCGGTCAAAGAGGTCCTCGACTTTTATTTTATTAGAGCTTTGAGATCTTCAACGCGATCTAGCTTTTCCCAAGTAAAACCCTTTGCCGAAGTTCTACCGAAGTGGCCATAAGCGGCTGTCTCTTCGTAGATCGGGCGCATGAGATCGAGTGACTTGGTGATATCAGCGGGTTTGAGGCCGAATATCTCCCGAACCGCCGCGACCAACTTCTGCTCGGGCACTGAGCCTGTTTGGTAGTCGTCGATCATAACGGAAACAGGTTCGGCAACTCCGATGGCGTAGGCAAGCTGTACGAGACAACGTTTGGCGAGGCCTGCCGCCACGATATTCTTAGCGATGTAACGAGCCATGTACGAGGCCGATCGGTCAACTTTAGAGGGATCTTTTCCCGAAAAGGCTCCGCCGCCGTGAGCGCCGTGACCGCCGTAAGTGTCTACAATGATCTTTCTGCCGGTAAGACCGCAATCACCCATGGGGCCTCCAACCACAAATCGGCCGGTGGGGTTGATGTAATACTTGGTTTTAGCGTCTAATAATTTTGCGGGTACCGCTTTTTGAACGACCTCTTCCATGACCGCCGTCTTTAACTCCTCGTAAGATACCTCAGGACTATGTTGGGTAGAAACTACCACCGCTTCCACGCGTTTCAATTCGCCGTTCTCATATTGAACAGTGACTTGCGCTTTACCATCAGGTCTTAGAAATCCCAAAATTCCTTCTTTGCGGCATTCGGCCAAACGCCGCGTCAGCCGATGAGAAAACGCCAAAGACGCCGGCATGTATTCCGGAGTCTCGTTGCAGGCAAACCCGAACATGGCGCCTTGATCGCCGGCTCCTTGTTCCTTAAAGAGCCCTTGGCCTTCGGTCACACCTAATGAGATATCCGGGGACTGCCGTCCAATCGCCGTGACCACCGCACAAGTCTTATAATCGAAGCCCATCTCATCGCCGGCATACCCAATTCGTTTAATGGTGTTGCGGGCGATATCGGTGGCATCGATAACCGCGGTCGTCGTGATTTCACCGCTAATGACTGCCAAACCCGTGGTTACCAGAGTCTCGCAAGCGACCCGACCTCTGGGGTCTTGCGCTAGAACCGCATCTAATACCGCATCGGAAATTTGATCCGCTACTTTGTCGGGATGACCTTCGGTGACCGATTCGGAGGTGAAGAGGCAATTTTTCAGAAACATAGGCGTCGTCCTATTCCTTTAGTTAATCGTCTAGTAACAAACTCTACACGATGCTCAAAGGAAATTGAAATGTCAAACAGGGACGAGGAGTCGGACGAGGCCGCCCACAAGGAGCAGGACTCAGGGCATTAGAGAAATAACGCCTTATTTTCTGCGGGCTTTGGGCGAAGAGGAGAAGCCGTCGTCGGCAAATTCTTCCCGATTACTGGACTTCGATTTTCGGTTCAGCACCATCAGGAGCACCAAACAGATGAAGACCATTCCACCAATTCCAAAAGCAAACAGGTTTTGTTCGACCATCTTGGCGATATCAAACCCGCCAGGGTTCTTCACGGGTTTGGTCTCCACCGGAGGAGCCACTTCGGGAGGTGGTGCGGGCTGTTCATTCGTTTGCTGAATCTGTTGGGGGGGTGGCGTTACGGGCTGCTTAGCTAAAGGTTGCGACTGAGCAGGTGGTTCAGTGGTGTTTTCATTGCCGCCGCTACCCGGATTTGAGTACTGACGTAAATTGGAAGGATACAGGGCTAACTTTTGTCCTTTTTCTAGACTTTCCGGAAGATCCAAACCGTTAACCACCGCGATCTCTTTCCAGCTGCTTCGCGACCCTAGTTTTTTCTTTGCGATGGAAAACAGGGTGTCGCTGGCTTTGGTGGTATATTCTTCAACTGGTACCGAGCGTTCTTGATAGAAGGAACGCATCTTACGATCCTTGGGATCGCTTGGAGATTGGTAATAGACCAATTTTCCAGGAGCCCATTTGCCGGCATTCCATTTCGATAACTCGGCGGCCCGGCTGGGCGTTCCGTAAAGTAGCGAGGATACGGATTTCGTCGTATCCCCTTTACGTACAAAGTAAAATCGATTGAGGCGAACTCCGTTTCGAGAAAGCGCGCGTCCGGGAATGTGCGGGGCATGAGTCTCGTGCACGACGACGACTTTGGACGGTTTTTCGGCTACGGGAGCTTCGGGAGCCGTTGGCTTTTCTGGCTCGGCGATTACCGGTGTTCCTTCAGAAATTTCTGCACCCGAACTCGACGTGTCCGCCGTGGTCTTGTCGTCGTTTAGTTTAGAGACAGTCGCGGCAGTGGTCGTTTCGGGAGGGGTACTAGCGGAAGCATCGGGCTTTGCCTCTGCCGTGATGTCGGCATCGGGCTTAACCTCGTTATTGGCTGTGTCGGTTCCGGCTGGGGCCGTTTCAGGACTTGTGGCGGCGGCAGTGTCGGGACCGGCAGATGGCGAATCCGAGGGCGCCGAATGATCCATACTAGAGTCGGTTTCCACTCCGCTATTACCGGCGCTCTGGTTTTTGGTCTGATCGCCTACGGTGGACTCTAATTCGGCTAACGCGTCGTCTTTAGGCGCGTCTTTTGCCGCACCTGCGGTGTCCGCCGTAGCGTTGTCGTCTGCAGCGGCAGTACCGTCCTTAGTATCCGCATCCTGAGATGCGGAAGCGTTAGCCCCCTGATCCGCGGTGGCCTCCGCTTCATCAACGTCGTCAGCACCTTTTGAGTGAGCGCAAGAGTTGATTACGATCAAGCTGACGGCGACTACCAAACATAAAGACGGTAATATCCAGTTTCTATATCGTGTTAACACTCTAGTTCCCTTCTCCAGTGCTAATATCGGCACATCGCCAAAAAAGGATTAGCGAGTCATTTCCTAAAAGCGGCCCGACCCCCTAATGAACCTTTGAATTGAGGCCAGCAACCGGTTAAATAGGGAGATGTCCTCAGCAAAATTGAAGATCCTCCCCTTGGGCGGTTTAGGGGAGATTGGAATGAATTGTCTGGTCTTGGAGACCGACAAAGACATGGTCCTGATAGATTGCGGAATACAATTTCCCGACGCCAGCTACACTGGTGTCGACCTTCTGGTGCCGGATCTCGACTATGTCCGCGAACGCTTGGATAAGTTACGCGGCGTGGTAATTACCCACGGCCATGACGACCATATCGGGGCCATTCCGTTTCTATTGAAAGAGACCAAGCTCGACGTTTACTGCACTGCGTTTCCTCGGGGCCTCATCGAGGCTAAGCTTACCGAGTACCGAGATCTGCAAAAAGTGACTTTCCACAAAGTAGAGCCAAGAAAGAGGTTTAAGGTCGGGGCGTTTCATTTCGATCCCATCCCGGTTCAACATTCCATCATCGAGAGTTTGGCATTTGGTATCGAAACTCCCGTAGGAAATATCGTCCACACCGGAGATTTCAAGCATGATCCCAATGAGATCGCCGGAGTGACTATAGGTTTGGGAGCCTTTGAAGAGTGGGCGGAAAAAGGGGTGCTGCTACTCATGTCCGATAGCACCAACGCTGAGCGGGTGGGCCATACGATCTCTGAAATTGATATCACTAGCTCCTTTGAAAATATTTTCCGCAAACAGACAGGCCGAATCCTTATTGCACTTTTTGCTTCCAACATTCGTCGTATCGAGAATTTCCTAAGGGTGGCGCACTCACTAGGCAAGAAGGTCGCCTTCGCCGGAAGAAGCATGCACTCCTATACCAGGCTAGCGCACGATCAAGGTTCTTTGGAGATTCCAGAAGACACCTTGGTTCTTCTGGATAACTTGGAAAGATACCCCGACAAAGACGTCGTCATCCTCGCCACGGGCAGTCAGGCAGAACCGGGCTCGGCTTTGGTAAGGATTGCGCACGGCAATCATAAAGAGTTTGAGATTCGCCAGGGAGATCTTGTCATTTTGTCCAGCCGGTTTATTCCCGGAAACGAGCGTAATATCACCGCGATGATAGACCAGCTTTACCGAGCGGGAGCCGAAGTGATGTATGAAGCCGTGCATCAAATTCACGTATCGGGGCATGGGTTTCAAGATGAACTGGTGCTCATGCTTAAGGCGGTTAAGCCTCAATTCTTTGTTCCCATCCACGGGGAGTACCGGCATTTAAAAAAGCACGCCATGCTGGCCAAACAGGTGGGCATTCCCGCCGAGAACATCTTAGTGATCGAGGACGGCCAGTCGCTAGTTGCAGACAAAAAGCAGATCGTCTTGGGAGAAAAGCGCGATCTCAGGAAGACCGCCATCATTGAAGGTGACCTTTTGCAGAGCGATTCCGAGACCTTCTCGCAACGAGCCGGATTGGCCAAGACCGGGGTCGTCTTTTGTACGCTGCTTCGCGACGAAAAGTCGCTTAGGCTCATCGCCCATCCTGAGCTTTCTTATTACGGTCTGTTATTTCGCAAGGGTCAAGATCCGCAGAACGTTCGTCTGGGAGCTGTCGATAGGCTAGAAGACATCTATGAAGAACATCGAAAGAGCCCTGAGCTTATCGACCACCTGCGTCTCGAACTTAGGCGCTATTTCAAAAAGCGCGTCAGCCATAAGCCCCTTATCATTGCCTTTGTCCTAGACGTATAAACCCCGCACCCTTGAACGCCGATAGAGATGTGATCTTCTATTTGGCTTCCACTTGGAGTTTTAATCGTATGCTCGCGGAAAAAATAGACTCTCGAAAACAGCTTCCTTTCTTTCAAATTCGAATTAATTCGGTGGCGACGGGAATTCCCCTTCCTTTTGATATCTACCTCTTTGTGGCGGAACGACCGGTACTGTTTAGAAAACGCGGAGACGTCATCACTCCCGATCGGATGAAGCTTCTTTATCACCATGGAGGAGATCAATTTTTAGTACCCGAAGAGCAAAGAGCGCCGTACTTACAATCGCTAAAAAACATCATCCGGGATCCCAGTTCCACCACAGAAGTGAAAGCGAAGTTCATTAAGGAATCCGCTTTCCTTCATGTTCAGGACCTTTTCACCAAAGAGAATGTAGCTCCGGCGATCAGTGAAGCCAATTCGCTCGTCGAAGAGATGGTCACTTTCGTTTCTACGGACGTTGCGGCCGTTACGACTTTGATGCGGCTTTCGGTTCACGATTATTATACGTATAACCATTGCGTGGATGTCGCGGTCTATTCGATCGTACTCGCGAAACATTTTTTTGGTGACAGCAAAGAGATGCTAATAATCGCCGGTCTTGGCGGGCTTCTCCACGACATTGGAAAGCGTCGGATCGACAATACGATCATCAATAAAAACTCTCCGCTTACTCCGGGTGAGTGGGAAGAGATCAAAAAACATCCCGGTTATGGGAAAGATTGTTTGGAAGAGATTCCAAGTATTCCTGATGCTTGTCGGCTCGTCGTTTTTGAACATCACGAGAATTTTGACGGAACTGGCTATCCCAGAGGGCTCAAGGAAGAAGAGATTTCAAAGCTGTCGCGGATCGTATCGATAGCCGACGTTTTTGACGCGCTCACGACGGATCGTTCCTATCACAAGGCGATTCCGCCGGTAGAAGCGCTAAATACCATGTTTGCGATGCAACCTGGGAAGTTTGATCCCAATATTTTTAAATCATTTAATAAGAACTTCCAGGGCAAGACGGATCTGAGGTTAGCTAAGGATTTCGATCCTTGTCAGCCGACAAAAGCGCTAAAGCTGGTGAAGAAGTGACAGTTTTTTGCGACGGACTTGAACAGACCCGTCATTGAGCAGAGATTGCCGCGGCTTCGCCTCGCAACAGGCTCCGCAATCCCACTCAAATAAGTACCACTCGGATAAGCTTGCTACCCGCCCTCATTCTCATCAAGCCACTTCATATACTCAGCGACCGACGGCTCTAGTTCCCACGTGGCGGTGAACCCCAGCTTCTGCTTCGCTCGCTCGGTATCGGCGACAGTATTACTTTGGTAAGTCTTAGGATCGTAGGGCATCGGGAAATATTCGATCCCGGCGTTCGTACCTAACACACGGTTCAATACCATGACCAACTCATTAAAGGTCGTTCCCACTCCGGTTCCCACATTGTAAACCCCACTGGGAGCAGCGATCGCACGCAGATTAGCTTCGACGACATCTCTCACATAGATAAAATCTCTTACCTGTTCGCCGTAAGAAAAAAGTCGGGCTGGCCCTCCTTTTTTGATCTGCCGCGACAGGTGATAGATCATCGAAGCGGGTCTGCCTTTGTGGGATTCGCGGGGGCCAAAGACATTAAAATAGCGCAGTCCTACAATGGGCATTTCCGAGAAAAGTTTCTGAGCCTGTTCATCCATCGCGAGTTTCGATCGGCCATAGACGGTGATGCACTCCTTGGGCTGGTCTTCGTGCATGGGAATGGGGCCGTTGCCATAGAGTCCCGCGGTGGAAGCGTAGACCAGACGAGCCTTTTTCTGTTGGCAGAAGCGGGTGATGTGACGAAACCCTACCGTATTTTTGTCGTAAGTCTCAGCATCGTTAGAATGTCTGGGATCGGTAATGGCAGCTTGGTGAAAGACGACATCAAAAGGGCCTGAAATATCCACACCGGTCGCGACGTCCAACGCTATCTTCTGTCCCCGAAACCCCTTTAAAGAGGTCTCGGCGGTCGAGAGCTGGTAGTCGGCCACGACGACTTCGATACCGAGGGTTTCCAGGTGAAGCGCTAGATTGGATCCGATAAACCCAGCCCCGCCCGTCACCAATACGCGTTTCATGAAAAGCCCTTTCTCGACAATCACTTATCCCGACCTTAGTCGGTCTGCGACGCAAAAGCCAGACGTCGCGTTCCAGTATATTCGGTTTTTTTGGGGATTGGATAAAGGGGAGGAGGGATCTTAAATCCGCTACGCGGATTAGGTTAAGCTTAATCTTGAGATTAGTCCTTAAGCGTTCCTCTCGCGGGGCGAAAAGAACTAGGCGGAACAGGGGTCGAACCTGTGACCTTCGCCGTGTAAAGGCGACGCTCTAACCAACTGAGCTATCCGCCCGGATGTAGATTTAGGATCATTAACATCCACTATGGTTTCTCGCAATCGTGGGATTGCGTCACTGTGCTTCTCGATAAATGGCCCCGGCCGGGGGATAATCAGCCAGCCATGAAAAGGGACCCTAGGTATTTTCAAATTCTGGCCCTTTGCGCGATGCTCTTTGTGGGCACCCTCTGGAGAGATTTCCCCATTTCTCCGGGTGCTGCCTTGATCGTAATTGGCGGAGCGCTGCTGACGCAAATGGCTGCGATCTATTGGTTTGAGCTTGCTTGGAAAAATCTTCTTAGTGCCATGATTTCGGCCCTAAGCGTTTTACTTCTTTGCCGAGCCGATTCCGTTTGGGTCCTGGGAGTGGCTGCGGTTTTCGCTATCGCGAGCAAATTCATCTTCCGCTTTCGAAAGAAACATTTTTTCAATCCCACTAATTTTGGAATTGTCGTTCTTCTTTGGACGACCGGTCGGGTTTGGATCTCACCAGGACAATGGGGTGACGATATGTCGCTGGCCTTTTGGATCGTTCTCATGGGGGCGGTCGTTGTCTTTCGGGCCCAGCGCTTTGATGTGAGTTTGGCTTTTCTTGGCGTTTTTGCCCTTTTGCTTTTCGCTCGCGTCACTTATCTCGGGCAAAATGCTCTGGTGCTTCCTCACCAATTAGCAGATGGGAGTCTCATCATTTTTACTTTCTTTATGGTTTCTGATCCAAGATCCACTCCCGACCACCCCATGGCTCGCCTAGTTTTTGGAGCCTTAGTTGGGGTTATGGCCTTTTGGTTAAGATTTCATTGGTTTCGCCCCACGGCACCCTTGGAGGCGCTGTTTGTCTTATCGCCGTTCACGATGGTTCTTGATATCGTTTGGAAACGCGCAAGGTTTGAATGGTCTTCTCCCCCTATTCGGAGGCTCAATGAAACGCGTCTTGTGGCTCAATCTTAGTCTTATTCTTATTCTCGTTACGTCTCTCACCCGTTCAGCGTACGGTTTTTGCGGACTTTACGTAGCTAAAGCAGATGCGTCGCTATTTAATGAAGCTTCACAAGTCGTCATCGTGCGGGATGAAAACCATACGGCGATTACGATGTTCAGCGACTACCAGGGAAATCCAAAGGACTTTGCGGTCGTGGTCCCCGTTCCCGAAGTGCTAACCCGAGAGCAGATTAATGTCGGGGATCGCGCCGTTCTCGAACACTTGGATGCTTTTTCGGCACCCCGACTCGTCGAATATTATGATCCCGATCCCTGTGCTCCTCCCATTCGCATGTATGAGATGCGAATGAAAGCTCCCACAGCTGCGGTGGGATCGGCCAAGAAAGAGACCGGGCTCGGAGTAAAGATCGAAGCGAAGTATACCGTTGGCGAATATGACATTCTCATCTTGAGTGCTAAAGAATCGAGTGGTCTTGAAAGTTGGCTGAAACAAAACGGCTATCAGATTCCCCCCGGCGCCTCCAAAGCGCTGGAGCCCTATATCAAGCAGAATATGAAGTTTTTTGTCGCTAAGATTAACCTCAAGGAGCATGCAAAGAGCGGGTTTAGCTATTTAAGGCCGTTGCAATTCGCGTTTAGTTCGGAAAAGTTCATGCTGCCCATTCGTTTGGGGATGGTGAACGCCAAAGGACCACAGGACATGCTGGTTTACGCCATCACTAAGAGCGGGAGGGTAGAGACCACCAACTACCGTACGGTGAAGTTGCCGACGGGCATGGATATTCCTCTTTATGTAAAAGACGATTTTGCTAACTTTTACCGCGCGATGTTTCAAAAATCGCACGAGCGAGAGGACAAAAAGGTCGTGTTTTTGGAATATGCCTGGAACATGATGTGGTGCGATCCTTGTGCGGCCGAGCCTTTGACTCCCACTGAACTTCGAAAACTAGGCGTCTTTTGGCCTTCTTCTTTCAATCCCAATCCTCCGGGACGGTATAAACCGAGAATCGCCCTTCCCAAAGGAGGGGAACCTATAGAAGCCTTTGTCACCCGACTCCACGTAAGGTATGACGCAGAGCATTTCCCGGAGGACCTAATGTTTCAGGTCACTGCGAACTCCGAGAACTTTCAGGGACGATATGTGTTGAGACATCCGTTTACCGGGAACTCCACCTGTTCGGCGGCGGATACCTATAAGAAGCAGCTAAAAGAACGCGAAGAAAAAGAGGTTGAGACCTTAGCTTCCCTTACCGGTTGGCCGATAGAGGAAATAGCAAAGAAGACGGGAATTAGAGCCAATCCCAACGCTAAGAGTGACAAGTGGTACCAAGGCATTTTCAAGTAGATCGAAGCCGTAACTGAGATGAGGAAAGCCGAATGAAAATCGGAATCATAGGTCTGGGCCGAATGGGGCGCTGCCTGGTTCAAGGGCTCCTAGAATCGTCCACTGTGAAGAAGTCGGAAATCTTTTTCACCACCAAACATGAAGAGTCAGCAGCACGCACTAAAGAAGAGCTGGGGATCGAACCTTGTGGGTCTAATAAGCAATTAGTGGAAAAGTGCGATGTCATTGTACTAGCGGTAAAACCCCAAAACGTGGGTGAAGTAACTTCCGAAATTTCAGGTTGCTTTAAATCGGAGTCCAATCGCACGTTGGTTTCCATTGTGGCAAGTATCAGCACGGCCCAATTGGAGAAGCATTTAGGAAAAGGGGCTAGAGTCTTACGCGCTATGCCTAACACGCCGGCCTTTGTACGCGCGGGGATCACAGCGGTCTGTCTGGGATCGGCCGCTACCGAAAAGGACTGGGAACGGGCAGCTCTTTTATTTAATCCCGTAGGTCGATTGATTCGTGTCGACGAGCGGCATATGGATGCCGTGACGGGCCTTAGTGGCTGCGGCCCTGCTTACATTTATGTCGTCTTGGAATCTTTGACTGACGGCGGTATTAAAGTCGGATTGCCCAGGGATTTGGCGACACAATTGGCGGCTCAAACCGTCCTCGGAGCTGCTAAAATGTTATTGGAAACGGGTAAGCATCCTGCCTATCTTAAAGATGAGGTGACCACGCCCGCGGGTTGCACTATCGACGGGTTGATGGAGCTTGAAGAAGGAAAACTTAGGGTAACGCTGATCAAGGCAGTAGTCCAAGCGACCAAAAGAGCGATAAAATTGGCTAAGCTCGCAAAAATTTAAGGTGCCTGTTAGGGTGTGTTCGAAGGAGAAGTTAAAGGAGCAGTTATGACGAACCAGAGTAAATCGACAGCGATTCTAAAGATAGATGGCAAAGAGTATGAATTGCCCATGGTCGAAGGCTCGGAAGGAGAGAGGGCGATAGATATTACCAATCTTCGCGCTCAGACCGGTGTCATCACTCTGGACAACGGTTACATGAATACAGGTGCCTGCCAAAGTGGCATCACCTTTCTCGACGGAGAGAAAGGAATTCTTCGTTACCGAGGGATTCCTATCGAACAGCTGGCGGAAAATTCTAGTTTCGTCGAAACGAGCTACCTTCTTATTTACGGAAAGTTACCCAATAAAGCCGAGCTTGAGCGGTTCACGACGAACTTGACCCGCCATACGATGCTTCACGAAGACATGAAACGGTTTTACGACGGCTTTCCACGTAATGCCCACCCAATGGCCATTTTGTCGTCGGCGGTAAGTTCCCTCTCCACTTTTTACCAAGATACTTCGGACATGAACGATCCGGCGGATATCGAGCTGTCTATCTATCGGTTACTGGCGAAGTTGCCGACGATTGCCGCATTCTCCTATAAAAAATCGATAGGGCAGCCTTTCATCTATCCGACCAATAGTCTCGACTATTGCTCCAACTTTTTGAAAATGATGTTTGCTGTCCCGGCCGAAGACTATCTTCTCGACCCAGAAGTGGCTCGGGCGCTAGATCTACTTTTAATCTTGCACGCGGATCACGAGCAAAACTGCAGCACCTCGACCGTACGACTGGTCGGAAGCAGCCGTGCTAATCTTTACGCCTCTTGTTCGGCTGGAATCTCAGCCCTCTGGGGACCGTTGCATGGTGGTGCCAACCAAGAAGTCGTCGAGATGCTCGAGTTTATTATTGAGAACGGTGGCGGCAACGTAAAACGATATATCGAGCGCGTAAAAAACAAAGAGGCGGGCGTTCGGTTGATGGGTTTTGGCCACCGCGTTTACAAGAATTTCGATCCCAGGGCCAAGATCATCAAGCGCGCTTGCGATACCATTTTAACCAAACTGGGGATCAAAGATCCTCTGCTTGAAGTCGCCAAACAGTTAGAAGAAGCGGCCCTTCAAGACGAATATTTTGTCAGCCGAAAGCTCTATCCAAATGTCGATTTTTATAGCGGCATTATCTATCGGGCGATAGGAATTCCTACCAACATGTTTACGGTGCTGTTTGCCATCGGCCGAATTCCTGGTTGGATCGCACAATGGAAAGAGATGCTGGAGGCCCCGAACTCTAAAATCGGACGGCCTAGGCAGATCTACACGGGACCGAAGGAATCTCGCTACGTTCCTTTACACGAACGGGGCTAAATAAAGCATCTTCGGATTATTTCGAACTAATCGTGCGAGCCGCAGCATCGGCTAATCTTCGATCGATAATAGTTTGGAACATTTCGGCAGGATAAGCCCCCTTCAACAGGACACCGGCAACGACAAAGCCTGGAGTTCCTGTGATCTCAAATTTCTGGGCTTCCGCCATGTCAGCATCTATTTGAGTCTTAAGCCTCTCGCTTCCCATCTCCTTTTTCATCTTGGTCATATTGGCGCCGACACGCTTTGCGATCTCATCAAGGAAGACTTCCCCTCTTGCATCCAGCTGGTCCTGATTTTTGAAAACCAGGTCGTGGTACTCGTAAGCTTTCTTAGCACTCTGGTAAGCAATGGCTTGAAAACGCTGTGCCGCCGCCATGGCGAAAGGATGGAAAGACAGAGGAAAGTTCTTAAAGACGTAGACCACTTTTTTCCCGTATTTCTGCAATACCGTTTCTAGAGTTTCAGCCCCGCGTTTGCAGTAGGGACATTGAAAATCCGAGTAAGCGACAATCAGGATCGGCGCGTTTCGTTTCCCTAGTATGGCGCGATCTTTTTCAATGACCGGCTCTTTAGGATTCTTGTAGTCGGTCTCTATTTGCTGTTCCAAAAGACGGGCTCGCAACGACTCCAGAACGGGGTCGGTATTTTCGGCTAGTGCCGAGCGGCTGTTAAAAAAAGTCCCGATCACAAGTATTACCAGTGAAAGTCTCGATAGTGATTTCATTGCCACTCCCCATCCCAGCCGATGAAAGCCTGTTACGCGAAAAGTATAACTTAGATGTCGAAATCGGAGGGCGCTTTCTTAACCACGACCATGACACGTCGCTTTCTTTTGCCTTTCTCTCTAGGAGCCATTATCGTAGTAAGATATCAGTACACTTTTAGACACCCTGACACAGAAGAATAGGAAACCTTGGCACGGCAGAAAATAACATCCAGCAGCACGGCGGAATATTTTTCCAAGAACCTCCAACAGGTTGGATTCTCATCCCCCACCAAAGCTGTTTTGACGACGCTAAAAGAGGCGGTCGACAATTCGCTTGATGCGTGTGAAGAGGCTGGAATCCTTCCCGACCTAGTGGTCGAGATAGAGAAAGTGGGAGCGGGGACCTTAAAAAATACCGACCTCGTCCGCATCTATGTTGAAGACAATGGTCCGGGACTTGAAGTCGACGAGATTTCAGCCGTGTTTGGGGAGTACTTAGCGTCGTCCAAGTTCGGCCGCGGCCGGTGTTCTCGCGGGCAGCAGGGAATCGGAATTTCGGCGGCTACGACTTGGGCCCAGCTGACGAGTGCCAAAGGGGTCAGGGTGGTGACTAAGACCGCAAAGATGCGGCAAGCCGTCTCCTCCATGGTCGAAGTCGACATCAAGCACAACAAAGGTGTTCTTAAAGACAAGAAGACGGTCGCACAGACTAAACCTCATGGTGTTAGCGTCGAGTTTTTTATCGATGGCCGCATTCAGCTCAATGGCGAAGGCGGGTTGATGACCTATCTTCTGGGTACCACCTTGGTGAATCCGCACCTGACGTTAAAATATAAAGTTCCCGATCAAGAGTGGCAGAAGGTGGCCAGAGTTAGTGAAACCTGTCCAGGTATTCCCGAAGCCACGACTCCCCATCCTCATACGATGAAACTCGGCGAATTTATCGCCCACTCTCATCTTTTTGGTCGGATCACGATTAAGGCATGGCTAAAGAAAGGTTTTTCTCGAATTACCGACAATGTCATCGACGCCATTATCAAGAACGGCGTGAACAAGAAAGTTCTGGACCAGTCGGTCGACAAGACGAGTGACAGCGATTTTAAAGATCTCTTTAGCGCTATCCATAAAACGGAGTTGATGGCTCCCAGTACCCGCTCCGTCATGACTATCGGAGAAGAGGCTTTTTCCAAGAGTGTGCGACGTCTGGGCGAGGTCGACTTTTTTTCGGTGGTGACTCGAAAACCCACCATTTGCGATTACAAACCGGTAGCGGTTGAGGTCGCCATCGCACGACTTAAGAGTGGAGGCGCCAAAGTGGAAGGGGAGACCGACGAATCTCCGGCCACCATTTTACGTTTCGCCAATCGAGTTCCGCTTCAATTTGATAAGGCCGCCTGCGCCATGGTGAAAGCGATCGAGACGGTCAACTGGCGTACTTATGGACTAGCGCAGCCTAAAGACAGCCTTCCGCAAGGCCCGTATGTCATTGCGGTGAGCTTGGTCTCTCCTTTCATTAAGTTTAAAAATGCTTCGAAAGAAACCGTCGACGCAAGTGATGAATTGGTCGAAGAGTTGCGCAGGACGCTTATTCAAGCGGGGCAAAGGCTCTCTCGTCATATCCGAAAAGAAAACAAAGAGGCCGATCTCGAAGAGAAACTTCGCCATATTGAACAATTTTGTCCCATTCTCGTCGACTGTTTATGCCGCATTACCAAAGCTCCGGACAGCCGCAAGAAAAAGGCTACCGATGGTATTATCAAACTTCTGGGACGTGATGTGAATGCGGCCAAGAAGGATCTTAAAGAGGCCGATAGCGCGGTCAAGGAAGCGGTCAGTAAGGGTAAAGTTCACGTCGTGAAGACTGACGAGCTCGTAAAAGAGGAGGAGGAGGGCGCCGAGCAAGCGGAAGCCGATACCGAAGCAGAGGGTGATGAGGTCTCAGCCAAGTCGGAAGGAAAATCTAAAAAGGCCGCAAAGCCTGCCAAGAAAAAGGCTGAAAAGCGAGCGCCGGCTAAAGAGAAAAGGGTGACGGCATGAAAGAAGAAACAGTCCCGCAGTTATCCAAAAAGCTTTGCAACATGCTTCTGACGGATCTCGAAAACGCGAGACGTCCTGTATTGGAGGCCATCAAATGCTCCCTGGATAACGCCAAGTACACTCCGAGTGTAGGATACCTAACTCCCGGATCGAAAAAGGTGCGAACGGAACTCAACGTTTCGTCGGTCCAGAAAATGTCGCGCGCGATTTTTCTCCTAGAGATCTTACTTAGAAATTTGGAGACGGGTGCTGTCAATACGAAGCGCGAACTTTATTACATTTCGAAAGGCGAAACAAAGCACAATCCCGAGTTAAAGCCGCTTGATTTTGCCGATCAGGACGAAAGTGACTCGATCATCGATTTTATTTGCGAAATGCTCGAATGTTATCGCGAGGAGCTAAACTGTTTCGCCAACGATCGAGGCGGTCAGACCTATTCTAATCAGCTTGTAGTCACCGAAACGATGCCCGATGGGGAAAAAGCAGTGGTCGATCTGAGTTCCTTAGGAACTTCCCCTTTCCAGCCCAAGAATCGACCTCAGAGCTTGCAGCTTAAAGCCAAGAAGAAGATCGATTTTTGCTTAGTCGTCGAGTCGGAAGGTACAGCAAATACTTTTGTGGCGAACGGTTTTTGTAAGCGAAACAATGCGATTTTGATGGGTGCGCAAGGAGTTCCCAGCAATGCCGTGCGGGGCTGGTGTAAACTCATTCAAGATCAACTTAAGGTTCCGATCTACTTCTTCGGAGATCTGGACGCCTATACGATGCAAAATATTTTTCGTACTTTAAAAGCGGGTTCCGCCGCGAGTCTGATTCGGAACTCGGACTTTTCTGCTCCCGATGTAAGGTTTTTGGGGGTGCTGCCTACCGATATTAAGAAATACGATCTTAACGACTACCCGGTAAAAGAGAGTGATATCCAGGAGGCACGAGCTTTAAAAAAGGCCTCAGATGCGCTCAAGAACGATCCGTTTTTTAGAGATCGTAAGAATAAAGGGCTCTCGAAGATCTTGCAGTGGTTGTTGGATAACAAGCGACGTTGCGAGCAACAGGCCTTTTTCACCGTCGATCCCAGAGACCCCACGATGCCCGAAAAGATCATCGTCGAGAAGATTAAAAAGGGCGATTACGTCTAAAATTTTATGAAAATCAAGGTCCTCTTTAGCAGTTCAGGGCTAAAAGGAACTTACGGCGGTTCCGCATTCTCGGAGGCCCTTTTATCTTCCCATTTGCAGAGATTGGCCGACCTGACTGTCCTTTGCGCGGAACATCGGCTCGACGACACTTTCGCTCGTCGTTACGGAATCTCAAAAATGGTGACGTATCGGCGTCTTGACCCTTTCTTGGCATGGCTCTTCCCCTTTCATTCGCTAAATAAGTTGTGTTCTGAAGCCGACGTCTTTCACCTTAACGGCCATTGGAAATTAGAAAATTACTTTCTAACGCGCCTTTGCCGTCGTTTTCACGTTCCCTATGTCCTTCATCCCCGTGGAATGCTTTTGGTAGGGCACAGGAGCCTCGTCAAAAAGAGACTGTTTAATTTCTTGCTGGGGAATACCATTGTGCGGGGTGCCCGACGGGTGATTGCCCTTAGCCATTTTGAAAAAAGACACTTCCGCCCCTATCGTCTTGCCGCGGGAGCCATCGAGGTCATCGCCAATCCGATCGTGGAAGAGCGATATCCCGCGGAATCGGAGACCGGGTCCAAGAAAAAGGAACCCTATTTCCTCTATATCGGTCGCATCGAAAAGCGAAAAAATCTCGTTTTCTTAGTAGACGGTTTTTACCGGTACCTCAAATGGGGGGGCGACGGAATTTTAGTTTGTGTGGGGCCGGTGGAGCGTCGCTACGATAAGGATTTGCGCGCACATGCCGAAATGTTAGGCATTTCAGAGAGAGTTCTCGTCAAGCCCCCTGTTTTCGCAAGCGAGAAGGACGCCCTTATTCGCAAATCGAGGGCGGTTATCTACCCCTCTTTTGAAGAACCTTTCGGGCGAGTCCCTTTTGAAGCCATCATGGCCGGCACCCTTCCTTTAATTCCCGATGCCAGCGGGAGTGCTGAGTATCTCAAACCCTTGCTGCCTCAGTGTATTTACCATGCGGAAAGTGTGGATTCGTTAAGTGCTGCTTTGGAAGCGGTGACCCGCTCGCGTCACTCGGATGCTTTGAAAGCGGCTCAGAAGTGGGTCCGATCGGAACTCGATCCGGATCATATCGCGAATCAGGTATTTGAAATGTACGAGTATTTGCTCTCAGGGCAGGCAAAACCACAAGTCGTCGCTAGAAAAAAGCCGGTGGCGTAGGAGCCTCTAGGACCTACAGGTTGCCGCATCGTCCTTTGGCCTGCTCGCAATGTCCCTTTTTTCTGTCACTACTGAATCTTAATCGCCACAATCTTATCCCCAACCTCAATCTTATCCGCGACCTCCATCCCTTTGGTTACCTCCGCAAATACCGTGTACCGACCATCGAGATGGGGATTGGGAGAGAGATTGATAAAGAATTGGCTTCCACCGGTATCTTTGCCGGCCGTGGCGAGGCCGACAGTGCCGCGAGAGTGGCGTGTTGGGGAGACCTCATCGCGAATTAAAAATCCGGGCCCCCCATAACCATCTCCTCTGGGATCTCCCCCTTGGATAACGAAGTTGGGAACCACGCGGTGGAAAATAGTATTTCGGTAGAAACCCTTTTTCGCCAGTTCGACAAAACGGGCCACCGTCACGGGAGCTACATTAAGAAACTTGAGGGTAATGTCTCCGCGAGAAGTGACGATGATGGCTTTACGTCCGATGGCATTGGCGATTGTTGCACTTGAGGGCGTACTGTCTTTGACTTGGCTGTTTAGCGGAATTCTTGCGCTTTCATCTTTTCCCGAAATGGCTTTGATGGCATCCCCCGCGGCACTTACTACCCCTTTTTCGGGATCGTTCAGGGCCGATTGCAGTAGGGGCAAGTGGGAGTTGTCACCGACGGTACCAAGGGCAGAGAGAATGGATTCTTTGGCCTCGAGCTGATCGGGACGAGTGAGGAGCGGATAGGTAGTCGCAAGGGAAGTCGCGAAATCTTTCCAGCGCATCTTTTCGGCGAGTTCCGCTACCATGGACGTAATTCCGACGTCGGCCTTTTCCAGGGCATTTCTCATGGCTGCTTTTATCGTCGAGGAGATTCCAGGTCCTCCCCACAGCATCAGCCCTTCCAACGTGTCTTCTACTACTTTGATCTCATCAGATTTGAGTAACGAGGCGATTAGATCCCCGTCATCGGGCGAATTAATTCCCGCAATGGCGTGAGCCGCCGAAGATCGAATGGGAGAGGATTTTATTTTTAGGATCTCTAAAATTCTGGGTCTAGTCGTTGAAGGGGTTAGTCGCGCCAGTGTTTCAAGGGCCGAACCTCTCACCCAGACCGAGCCTGTGGTTTGAAAAAGGGTTTCTACCGCGTCCGCGGTGGCAATGGCCGCTTGTCCATAACTCGCTAGCGTCTCCAGGGCGGTCACTACGACACCCGAATCCGGCGAATCCAGTAACCCCTTAAGTGCATTGAGTCCCGGAGTGGTAATGTCTTGGGCGGCGAGGGCTTTGGAGGCTTCGATTTGCAAAGGGGGGTAACTATTTCCGGCGGCGAGTTGAATGAGCGCGTCGCTAACAGAGCTGTTTTTAGTCTTTGCGAGGGATTTGATCAGAAACGCTTTGCCATAGACCAATTGAGATTGGAGGGCAGCGGAAATGATCTCTTTGACCGGAAAGTTTTTGGGATCCGCTTTATAACGAGAAAGGGCAAACGCTGCGGAGAGTGCTGGGAGCGTGTCTCCTTTAGCGATTTCAGCTAAACGCACCAGAACGCCATCAGGAACCGCCCACGTTTCTGACTTGCCCGACCACAAAAGTCCAAGTCCGAAACAAGCCGATTCGATCACTCTGGGATGATTGCCCGGGCTGATATAATTCGCGAGTAGCTGCTGGCTTCTCTCCGTGCCCGCGCGCCCGATTCCTACCAAAACCGGAGCGAGTACGTCAGGACTTTTGTTGAGAGCTGCTTCCTGAACCAGAAGCTTGAGAGGGAAATCTCCTCCGATAAGTCCCAAGGAAAAAGACGTAATGGCTTTAAGATCGGAGTTTCCTCGATTCATAACCGTAGCCATTTCATCGAAAGCACCGGTGTCTCCGATACGCCCGAGAGCTAGGATAGCGGCGTGAGCAACTCCGGTGGAAGGGCTCATGACGGAACTTGCGAGAAAGCGGTCCTTGGCAATTCGGTGGTCTTCAATCTCCAAAATTTTTCGGAGTGCGGAGCTTGAAGCGGGAGTTGACGCGGGATGTCTACTTGTGTGGTGACGCGCAAAACACGGTAGAGCGAAAGTAAAAGTGATGATGAGACTGAGTAGAAAACGCATTCGGCTATAGTAGATCAGGAAGAGAAGGAGATCTATCGGTGTGGTACCTATGCTTTTTTAGCTACCACTCTCGCGCCTCTAAAAAAATTCCTTGACGGTAAGATTCAAATTTTCTATCTACCATCTCAAGGGAAATAAAACTCCCTCACTCCTAAGAGAATGGCGAAAGCCATGGAGCACTTCTTACCGCAAGTCGCCCTCAATTTGGGTTGGGGAAACGACCTCTCGAATTTTTCGGCTCCAGAAACCCTAAACTTTATTGTTTCGGTTGGACGTTTACCGACGCTTGGGGCGTCGAATTTTCCATCCGCTAAGGCCATCCGAACTCCGTCCGGAGCCTAGGGGCCTAGTTTGTTTCTAGGAGTAGTATCATGAAAAAGAACATCGTCAGTGTGTTCGCTGTGTCGGCCCTCGTTCTTTGCACGTCCGTATTCGCAAGCGGATTCAAATGTGAGTCTAACGACGGCTATAACGTAAAACTCTTCAACAATGTGGATCCTACTCAAGGCACTCGCACCCCGGCTGCTTTGGTAGTCAGCAATGACGAAGGAACGCTCTTGGTTCGAAAAGGAGCTGATATCAGCAAGACCAACCGATTAAACACCGTGCGATACACCGCCGAAGGCAGCCGCAAAGTGGATGCCGATCAGGTCATCTTGCAAATCAGTTTCAAGGAAGGCCTAGAAGTCCTTGCCGACGGCGAAACAGCCGATGGTCAATTGATCCTGGTGAAGGACGGCGATCGCGAAGTTAAAGATCTCGTCTGCTCACGCTATTTGAAGAACAAGTAGTCTCTGTCCCTATTTAGGGTTGGGGACAAGGAGAGGGGGCCTGAAAGGGCTCCCTCTTTTTTATTTGGGGGAAGAGCTAGTGCGAGATCCGCAAATAACCCGTACGTGACTCAAATCCTTCCTTGAGATACCTTCTTCCCCAACGGAGAGCTCTTTTTTGGACTATTTGAAAGGCCTAAATATCCCGCAAAGTGAAGCGGTTATTAGCGGAGACGGGCCTATCCTTATTTTGGCGGGTGCGGGAAGCGGAAAGACCCGGGTGCTTACTCACCGCATTGCTCACCTTATCTTTCAGCGCCGTGCGGATCCGGGAGAGATCTTTGCCGTTACTTTCACCAATAAAGCCGCTGGAGAGATGCGCCATCGAGTGCATCAGATATTAGATAGGATCCCGGAGCTAAAATTCGCTAGCCAAGAGATGTGGATAGCGACCTTCCATTCGGCCTGTGTTCGTATTCTTAGGTCCGATATCCATCACCTGGGTTACAACAATCAGTTTACGATCTATGACGATTCCGATCAGCTCTCGCTTATCAAAGCGTGCATGAAAGAGCTCAATGTGAGTGACAACGTCATCTCCCCCAAAGCGATTCAGGGGCGGATCAATAAGATTAAGAACGAAGGCGAAGATCACCAGACCTATAAGTCTAGCTATGGCGGCCCTTTGGAAGATGCTTTCGTGCGAATCTTTATTCGCTATGGCGAAGCGCTCAAAATGTGCTCGGCTTTAGACTTTGCCGATCTCATCTTAATGACCGTACGGCTTTTTCAGAAACATCCTCGAATTCTGGCGAATTACCAGCAGCGGTTTCGGTATCTTTTAATAGACGAATATCAGGACACTAACCGCGCCCAGTATCTTTTGATGAAGCTCTTGGCGAGCGCGCATGGCAATATTTGCGCGGTAGGAGATGAAGATCAGTCTATCTACCGTTGGCGCGGGGCCGACATCACCAATATTCTTAACTTCGAAAAAGACTTTCCTAACGCTAAGATTTTCAAACTCGAAGAAAATTATCGGTCGACAAAAAATATTATCGAAGCGGCAAGTGCGGTCATCTCCTACAATACCGAGCGACGAGACAAAACGCTGTGGACGCAAAATGACAGCGGCGAAAAGATCGAAGTGGTCGAAGCTTACGACGAACACGACGAAGCTTTTAAGCTCGTAGCTCAGATCCAAGAGGCCATTGAGGAGTTTCCTCTCAATCAAGTCGCTGTTTTCTATCGGACGAATGCTCAGTCTCGATTGATCGAAGACATGCTCAGATCCAAAGGGCTTAACTACCAGGTGTATGGTGGCCTTAAGTTTTATGACAGGTTGGAAGTCAAAGATGCTTTGGCTTACTTGAAGCTTCTCTCCAATCCGCAGGACGACGTCAGCTTTCGCAGGATCATCAATGTCCCGGCCCGTGGAATTGGGGCGGTATCCCTCGAACGCTTCTCCAAACAGGCCTCGGAGATGCGCTTAAGCCACATGCAGCTCTTGGAATCAATATTCGGCAGAGACGGAACCGAGCTTGTCGATTTGGGAAGAGCCAAGAAAAACTTCAAACAGTTTTTTGAGATGATTCAGCGGTTTAATGAGTGCAAAGACTCCATGCTACCTTCCGATTTGCTCAATTACGTTTTGGAAGAGAGCAACTATCGCAAGAGTCTTTCTGATGAACAAAGCGTAGAAGCGCAGAGCCGTCTTGAAAACTTGGCGGAGCTTCGTCAAAGTATCATCGAATATGAACTGCGTTCGGGGGCCGATCATCCCGAAAAACCGATCACTCTGGCCGGTTTCTTGGAAGAGATAGCGCTCGTCTCCGGTACCGACAAATTTGATCCCGAAGCTCCCGCTCTTAAGATGATGACCATTCACATGGCTAAGGGGTTAGAGTTCGACGTAGTGATGATTGTAGGTTTGGAAGAAGAGCTCTTTCCCAGCATTAGAGGATGGGAGCCCGCTGATGAAGCTTCCATCGAAGAGGAACGCCGACTTTTCTATGTCGCGATGACCCGCGCCCGCAAGCGGCTTCGACTCTTCTATGCTAAAAATCGCACCGTCTTTGGGAATGCCCATTTCAGGGTGATAAGCCGTTTTATCGAAGAGATCCCTGAAAGCTATCGAGATCTTAAGAAGGCAGACTACTTTTCTCGCCGGCGTCACTATCTTGAACGGCCAGGATTACCTCCGCGGCCGAAAGAAGAGAACGACGCGTACGAAGAGTTCAGCCAACTTCCCGCCGGTGATATCGATGAATGGGGAAGCTCTGGGCCAAGCGATGAAAGTTATTCGGATGTCGAATTGCATCGGGGCAGTCGTGTTGTCCATCCTACTTTTGGAGAAGGGGTTGTGAGAGAATTGCTCGGAGGAGATAAGCTCATGGTGGAGTTTCCGGGGCGAGGGGTAAAAAAGATCTCGATGAAGTTCACTCAACTGAAATACTGATATGCGCTGTGATTTAGGACATGAAGAGGATCGCCATTTTCTAAGCCCCTTTCGCGCGGAGGTGTGGCGAGGTTCTCTCACCGCAAAAGATTTTAATTATCGGGAGCAATGTCTTTACGACCATTCTTTCGGTCAGACTAAAATCGCGACCTATGTTTGGCGTGGGGAAGAGGGCTTACCGCTTAGTGCGATGGATGTGTTGACTGTCCCCTTTTTAGTAAAGGCTGGAGACAAATTAGAAGAACAGGTAGGCCATTTGATAGCGTCCGTCGTGACACCTCCCGATCAACGAAAGCGTGGCTACTGTTATGCTTTGCTCAACGCATTTTTGAATCAGCATGGTTCGTTTCCGACCGTGCTCTATTCCGAGGTGGGGGCTCCCTTTTACGAGCGCTTGGGCTTTAGTCTATTTCCTTCGACTGAAGTCGAAAGGGAGGCAGTTCCCATTAAAGACACGATGGCGGTTGCTATCACCCAACAGAAGTTAATCCATCACCTTAGGGAAATCAGGCAACAGCGCTTACAGCAATCACCAGATTTTCGATCTCTTGTGGTCTTCCCCGATATCGAATTTTTGGACTGGCGAATCGAAAGATATCGGGCCATCTCGCGGATGCGAGGCATTACCCTTCCCACGCAACTTTATTGGCAAGGTTTTAAAAACGAAGAGCCGTTCTATGTGGCGGCCGCTCCAGACTATTCGGAGGGGCGTGTAGAATGTCTTTGGTATGCAGGTGAGGAAAAGAGCGTTTGCGAATGGCTTTCCGATTTGTCTTTGCGTTGGGGGTTAAAGAGATTTAGCTTTTGGACTTCTGAAAATCGCCCGGGTAAGAAAGAGCTCGCCATGGTTCGCGGTGCTAACGGCAAGTCTTCGGGGCCTTTAATCGAATCGCAGCTTTGCGATTGGTGGTAATCCGGTCATTCCTCCTCTGGTGGCGGAACATACTTGCGGATTCCGTCTTGGTTAACATCGACACGTGACTCAGTTTCCGTTTCGGGAAAAGCGAATTCAGAGAAATTGACCGTATCAAAATGGCGAAGCGTCCACTCGGAAGGGGCACTGCGAGGTAACTTTTCCGGGTTATCCCGCGGGGGCATGAAATGATCGTCAATGGTAGGACGCGTTTTGGGGAAGGGAACCGTTCCCGTCCATTCTTTTTGCGGGGCCTGTCTCAACAGCGGCTTTAGGAATGTGGAGGCGTAGACGTGATAGGAAGACACCGCTAACCCCGCTACAAAAAAGCGTTCGCAAGTGTCGGTATAAATCCGAAACCAAGTCAGGGTGGGCATCTGGCTTGAACCAGTCCAGTGAAGCGCCATACCGGCCGTGATCCAATCGTCCGTGTGGTTGCACACCAAAATTCGTCTTTGATCCTTTCGATTTCGGGAGTTCTGGCCAAAGTACGGCTCCCCTTCCAGCAATTGTTCGATGGCTAGCGTCTCCTCCACAAGAGCGTCTAATAGAGGTTTACTATTTTCTTGTCGAAATTTTCCAGGCGATGCGAAAAGACCCGACAGGACCTCTTCGGCCATGATCCAACGATAGAGTTTCGATTCTAAAATACCGTAAGCGTCAGCGGTCTGCTTCACTTGATCAGGGGTTTGAGATTGAAAAGGGGAGTCCAAAGGCTGTCCATTGCGAACGCATAATGGCAATAATCCCGTTGGCTTTTCAAGGTAGCGGGTAGTATAGGATTTTCGATCGGGCTCCACGCGAAAGCCAAAGAGCGATTCTCTCTTGCTCCATCGCTGTTTTACCTGTTTTCCTATTCCATCTATTTCGCTTTCCCCAAGGACTCCAGGTCACCCAAGTATCATTGGTTTTGTCACGTCCCAGCCGGGAGCAAGCATCTCGAATCCATTCGATAAAAGGGACGCGCGTTGCCTTGCTTTCGAAAAACTTTGCCACGCGCAATCGGGAAGCAAGCGTCCATCCCGTTCCACACCCCTCCAGTCCGTCGGCGGTAGGCATTCCTACTTTTGCGACAATTGCTCCATCGGAAAAGGTCGGGACGAGCCCAGAAACGGCGATGTCGATAAGTTCCCGAGAAGTCGCTGAATACAGTGTGCGTGATTCGCTCCGTCCCAAATATCGGAAAAGCAAATCTTCCATTTCCATTTGAGAGCCGAGTGTCTTTTCAACGGAACCTTCGGGTGGGGCGCCCTTTCTGCGATCGAGAATGGCTCTTAAAGCCAAATCCTGTGTGGAAGGGTCTCTTTTTTGGTTAATGACTCCAAAGTGAGCACTGGTCCAGTTTCTATAGTCATCACTCGAGACTTGGTATGGGGGGGGCAGTCGAAGTGAGTGACGCGCATTTCTCTAAAAGCTGCTCCGGGTTCAACGAATCTAGCTTATCCTCATCCAGAGGTTCCGATCCGCATTCTTGGAAGAAGACGCTATTGTCTTTTTCCACGATGACGGCCCAACCTGGATTACGAGCCACTTGAAGGTAACCTTGCACAGGTGGGGAGTAGGCCAATAAGCCAAATAAAAATAGGAAAAATATCTTATTACTTCCTAAGTGGGCCATCTTCAATCCCTCGATCGGTGAATTTAAATTCGCATTGCGGTTTGTCTACCGGACACTCTCTCTTCGCAAAATTGACCGAGACGAGCGAGGAGGTATTATTTTGTTCGATTAAATCCTCAAAAAACCAAGCCTCCGATCTTCGTTGATCGGCAAAAGTTACCGCTCCGGCATTCTCCCATATCGTAAAGGGCGGAGGACCACTGGCAGCGGAGTGAAATTTCTTAGGGACGGCTTCGCTGCCAAATCTCACGACTAAAGGCACGTTTCCGCTCCACTGCTTATTAATTCCATAATTTTCTGATGGGCTATAGGCATAGAGATAGAAGGATGGGGCAAAACCAGCAAGATAAAGGGGGATGCATTTATTTTGCTTAATCGCAAACCAAAAGTGGGTTGTTCTTCCAAATTCCGGCCATCCCGTCCAATCGAGAGCAAGAGCAACGAAAACGTTTGGGTAAGAAGAATGGTTGCAAAGAGTGAGACCCCGCTTGGAGTAAGTTCCCAGTGAACTATGAAAAAAGATGGCCTCCTTATCCTTCTCTTCATCGTCAGGATTTCGGGTGGCGAGTGCAAAATAGTTGGGAAGATCTCGTCCCATCAATTTATTAAATCTTGTTCTCACGAAAGAGTAGGTCTCTTCAGTGATCCCGGTTTTGGGAGCGATTAGCAGAGTGATGAGCGGCCGTAGAGCGTCATCGGCCATCGCCCATCGAAAAACTTGAGTTGCCGACATTCCGTAGCGTTCGGCTACCGCGTTAAGGGATAAAGGGCCTTTGGGGTAAGCGCTATTATGCCAGGGAAGACGACCTCTTATACAAAATCCATAAAGCCCCGAGGGATCTTTAGTTTCTTTGGATGAGATGGGTTCAGAACTTACGTCGAGAATAACCATCTGCTGGTGAGGTATCGATCCCTCCTTGCCATCGGACGTCCGCTTCCTTTCGACCCAGGCTTTCCATGCTACCCACGTACGGGGGATATGTTGAAGGCCTAAGTAGGGGGAGGCTTGCCTTAACCACTCGAGGAAAAAGGGACGTTCCAAGCGATTTTGAAAGGGGCTAGAGGTTGTTTCAAAAGACGCCGGGGCCCAATAGGCCGGACAGTCCCCGTTTTCGGAGCGGGAAGGCGGCCTTACTTGGAAAACGATATCACCATTGGAGTACGTGGGAGTAAATCCTAAGACAACGGCTTGCAGCAAACCGAAAGTGGAATCCGAATTCCGCAAAGTGGAGGATTCTGAGCTTCCCAAATATCTAAAGATAAGCTCTTCAAATTCGAGAAGTATCTCTAAGTCAGCGGCCGCGCTATCGTATGCTTCTCGCTGGGCTCGTTTGTCGATGACCCCTTGTCTTGCCATCAAGTTAACTCGAGATGTCTTTTGCTCAATTTCCATCGAACGAGTCGCGACGCCAAAGTGCGCGCTCGTCCAATTGCGATAGTTAGCGAGGCTAACCTCATAAGGAGAAAGGTGAGATAAATTCTTGCACCGTAACAAAAGGGCATCAGGGGTAAGATCAAAGGAGGCCGTATCAAGTTGCGAACTTCCGCATTCCTGAAAATAGACTTTGCCCTCATTTTCCACGAGAACCGCCCAACCGTTATTTCGTTCTATCTGCAAGTAGGCATGACTGAGTGATGAATAGGTTGCAAGAAATAGCAGTGCCAATGCTCCTATGTGCCAGCTATCCCCCCTATGGGGACTATTTCCTTTGTGGATAACGATAACCATATTCAAATCCTCTGGATGTTAAGCTCATTCGACATTCACCTCGTCCTTGGGGACATTGCTGCCTTGAAAAGTTTACTGAAGCGATCGACTCGGTATTGGCTTGTTCGATGAGATCCTCGAAACGAGGGACTTCTGGCTTTCGTTCACTTGCCATCGCAACGGCACCAGCCCCGTCCCATATGTCATATTGGGCTCCTATATTGGGGTAATTTTTTTGGATCGCGATAGTTCCAAACTTAACCCCGAGCGGGGTCCCTCCCTCCCAGCGTTTCACCACCTGCTTTCCTTCGGTGCTAAAAGCAAAAAGATAAAAAAAGTCATCGGCGTTGCGAAGAAATAGAGGGATACACTCATTTTTCTTTATCTCGAACCAAAAATGCGTCGTCCATCCGAGAGGACTGGCCCAATAGAGGGCAATGGCGAGATTAATTTTCGTATAGGGAGAATCGTTACAGAGAGTGAGCCTTCGTTTCGCGGAGGGACCCATATAACCCTGGTAGAAAGCAACCTGTTTGTCATAGTCAGCATGCAAGGGATTACGATTAGCGATGGCCTGAAGCGCGTAGTAGTTAGGTAGCCCCGTGCCCATCAATCCATCCAACTTTTGTTTTATTTGCTGATAAGCCTCCTCGGTAATTCCGGTATAGGGCGTCGTTAGAATTGTGACTAATTCGCCAAGGGAATCATCCGCCATCGCCCAACGGAAAAATTCGGCTTCCGAGATTCCATAGTGATCGGCTACCTCCTTAAGAGAGAGAGGACCTTTCGGATAGGAGCTACGTTCCCAAGGAAGACGGCCACGGACACACAAGCCATACCCACCATAGGAATTCTTGGCCTCCCGATAGGAGATGGAGTTACGACTTAGGTTGAAAGCAACGAGTGACTCGTGAAAGATCCAGCCTAATTTGCCATCCGAAGTGTATTTTTTTTCAAGAACGGGTCTCCAGGCTATCCACGATTCGGATGGTCCGAATAATTTTGGCGCAGAGTACGATCTCGTTCTCCATTCCTCGAAATAACTTCGTTCAGTAGAATCGTAAAAAATATTCGACACTACCGAAAAGGAGGCCGGAGCCCAGTGGGCAGGACAGGCGTCTGACTTTTTTTCCGGTGGAAGGATCTTTAAAACGACTTTTCCGTTCGAATACGTCGGCTCAAATCCCGACACGAGCGCAAAGAGCAAACCGCCATTAGCGCTCTGTTTGCGCAGGGTGAGCGATTCCGCACTTCCTAAATAGCGAAAGACCCCATTCTCTAATTCTAACAATATTTCAAAATCTCGGGCGAAAGCATCACTCTCCTTTTGAGTTCGAATCTCACTGATTCGCTGCTTGGCTAGCTCGCTCACTCGGGACGAGTTATCGCTGTTTCGGGGGCGCGTCGCCACTCCATAAAAAGCGCTGGTCCAGTCTTTATAGTCCGCTAACGAGACTCGGTAAGGAGAGATGGCGGAGAGGGCACGGCAATGCCGCATGAGAGAGTCCGGATCCAGCTCCAGGATACTCTCTTTGAGTTGGGATGGCCCGCATTCTTGAAAATAGATTTTGTCCTCTATTTCGACGATAACCGCCCACCCCGGACTTCGCTCGATTTGCACATAGGCGAAGCCTTGCGATGTAAGCGTTAGGAAAATAAAAAGCAATCCGTAACGGTGTAGGGGAGATTTCATGGATGAGTTCCTGTTCTCCTCTCGGAGAAGTCTATTAGCAATTTTGACCGTTGAACTACGGGAAAAGCAAACTTGGTGAAATTAGCTGAGGTTAAGGTGGTGTCGCTCAAGCTGTGGTGTCTAATATTTGTCACCTCTTCCGCCTCATTTTGATCGATCGGAAAAGAGATATTGCCCCCCCATTCCCAAAAGAATGTTGCATAAGCATAGGCATAAACTACATCAGATACTTCACCCGAGATTAGAATGCAGTGGTTGGCAAGCCGCACCCAAATTCTGGCGGGCAACCTGTCGGGGCTTCCCCAATTGAACTGAATGGCAGTTTTGATTAATATTTGAGGGGTTGAGTTGCAAACCAAGACTTCTCGATGAGAAGGGTCGCCGTTCTTATTAGTATAATAGCTAGAATGATGAATTTCGCGACTCGAAAAGTCCTCTTGGTTGCCATAAATCATTTCATAACGAGGCCAAGTCTTACCCAGGAGGGAATCCAGGAGGGGCCGTAATTCAGCGTAGCTCTTTTCTGTTATTCCACCACCTGAAAGCGACAGCGGGCCAAGCGCCTTTGCTAAGCGGGGAATTGCCGTCAACTTTCGATAAAGCATCGCCTCGGAGATTTGGTAATCTTTGGCGATGGTCTCAAAATGAATAGGTCCTTCGGAGAAAGACACCAAAGGCTGAACACTTTGCATGCATAAGGCGGGGACAGGTCCGTTTCCCGCACGAGAAGTAATCTGCTCCGTGGCAACGTTATATTCAAATAGGTCTTCGTGAGTTTTCCAGGGATTTTCCCCTCCCGAAAAATTATCCCGCTTATACATACGTGCCTCGAGCCAGGTCGCCCAAGTTAGCAAGGACCCTGGAGATTCCGCAAGCCCCAGTTGTCGGCTTGCGATTTTTAGCCAGGAGTAGAAGGAAGTTCGGATAATCGTATCTCCGAAGAGAGAGTTAAGGGTCACGGTGGGAGCGAGGACAAAATTTCCGGGACATCCTTCGTATCCGTTAGCGTTACTCAGTTTCACAATGGCTTGGCCGTTAGAAAAGGACGGGGTTAAGCCCGACACGGATATAAAACGAAGAGTTCGATCCGCGGGGTTGTTCGCTGACAAAGTGAGCGATTCGTCCTGGTCCAAGTAGGTAAAAAGAAGGTTCTCCAAGACATAGCGATTCTCTAAGTCTCCATTAGAAGAGGGGTCCCCGCCTTTGTCTCGACGTTCCAGGATCTGTTGAATGGTTCGGGATGGAATCGAAAGAGAAGCGTCATTAGCGGACTCAGGATTTTGGATCCCATAATGAGCTCCCACCCAAGATCTATAGTCGTTCATCGAAATCGCGTAGGGTTCGGAATGGGAGAGGGCTTTACACTTGGTTAACAGCCGATCGGGATTCAGATCGTTAAGCTCCTTCTCCGTGAGCTCCGTACTTCCGCACTCTTCAAAATAGACCTTCTTCTCTTTTTGAAGTAGAACCGCCCAGCCGGGATTTCTTTCGACGAGAATATAAGCGGTAGCGGGGGCTGCGTAGAGGATTAGACTAGAGAGAATCCAAAGTGTCACAGTTCTTAAATTCATAACCCTTTCCTCAAAACGGCCCCTGTCTATTGAGAAAGTCGATGTACTCTTGCACTACTCTCGGACTGAATCGCGAAGTGTCCATATAGAGATGGACCCGATTCTGAGTACGTTTTTTTACCAACGAATACCCACGGGGGACCTCTAGATAGAGGCTTTCATCCGCTCGAGTTCCCATTGCAAGCACTCCGTCGGGATACCCCATCCCTGGGCGCTCGTTGGCCATGTAAGTTCTAAGGCTGGCGTCGTTATCCGCGATTTCCCTCTGGCGCCGAATCTCCGCTTCCGCCGCTCTTTGTTGCGCCTCCTTTTGGGCTTGAGCTTCCACGTCTTCGAATCGCGGATACGCCCACCAAGTGACGGTATCTAGCTTTTCTTGGATCACCTTATAGGCATCTTCGCTCACCCCAGTTCCGGGGTTGATGAGAGGAACTAGCATGTCGCCCAGGAAATCATCCGACATGGCAAAACGATAGAGCACCGCTTCGGAGAAGCCGTGATAGCGCTCTGCGATTGCTCTAAGAGTGACGGGCCCATGGGGGAAACTACTAGCATCTAACGAATGGCGACGGCGCATACACAGAGGATAAAGCGACTGCGGATCTTTAGTCTGCTGGGAGAGGAAACCATTTCGATTTATGGTGATCCTAAAGACAGAAGTGTGTCCTATCCATCCTTGCTTTCCATTGGAGGCCTGTTTGCCTTCGATCCAATGGTTCCAACTCACTAACGTCGAAGGAATTGGTTTAAGGTGGAGGGCCCCGAAGGCTTTGGGTAACCATGCTTCGAAGCGAGCGCGAATTTCAGGGGCGTCAAATACTTTCGAGAGCGTGGGTAATTTACCAGCGGGCCAATAGGGTTCGCATCCGTCCCATCCGTTAGCAGAAGGCTTGCCCAATTGGAAAGAGATTGCGCCATTAGAGAAGGTGGGCACAAGGCCCGAAACTACCGAGTACAAGAGAGTAGAACTTACCGGATCCGTAGCTTTAAGGGTTCGGGAATCCTCTTTCCCCAAATAATTAAAAATAAGGTTCTCCAGTTCCAGGCGAATATCAAACTGCTTTTGAGAAGCTTCGTCTTCTGGCTTCTGACTTCTTCGACCGACGACATCTCGTCGGAGTAAGGAGGGCAACGCCGACGAATTTTCTCCAGACTCTGGTAAGATCGTTGCAACACCGTAGTGAGCACTGGTCCAGCTTCTATAGTCGACGGACGAAACTTGGTACGGATTGGCTTTCGAAACGCTTTGGCATTTCTGAAGAAGTTCATCGGGGGTAAGTTCGGCAAAATTTGTTTCCGGAATTTCCTGAGGCCCGCATTCCTGGAAGTAGACGACGCCTTCTCTTTCGATCAGAAAAGCCCAACCGGTTTTTCGAGCGACTTGCAAGTAAGCGTGAGCGGAGATTCCAAAGAAAAGAAAGCCGAACAAAATTCCGAAGGAGATCATTCTCTTATTCATAGAATGGCCCCAGGTTTTGCGACTCCATAATGAGCCGCTACCCAATTTCGGTAACCCACTCCCCAGACGATAACGGGAGGCTGCCTCTGAGAAAGATTCGCACAAAACTGCAGAAGTTCCTGGGGAGCCATGGCGTCCAACGGGAATTCGCAGTGAGGAAGAAGCCCGCATTCTTGAAAGTAGACTTTCGATTCCTTTTCTAGGAGAACCGCCCATTTGGGGTAGAGTTGAATTTGTAAGTAGGCATGGGCAGAAGAGGCGCCGAAGAGAAAAAGCGTCAGCCACCACCCTTGCAGCCGCCAAGAAGAAAAAAACACCTTCACGCTCACGAACCCTCCGCGGAAAACCCAACACGTATGAACGGGACCGTAACGGAAGTGACGCTTCGAGTCAATCGAGTTTGTGAGCCTGTAAACATTTTATTTGGGAAGAAATGAGTCGATTAGCTATCCCTCGATACGATTTCCCTAGCTCCCTAGTCTCCTCCCCTCCGATAGGGGCTGTTATTTTCTTCCCACTCATCGTCTCAATAATTTTTTTTACTGTTTGAGTTAGTCGATTCGAATTCGTAATCGTGACCCATCGCGGCAGTTGTTCGCGTCTGTTTGTCTAACCAGGAGAGGATCGATGAAGTCGAATAGCCATTCTTGGGCCCGTCGCTTTGCGGCTACGGCCCTATTGTTTTTCGCGGGAGTTATCACTTCCGCCCAGGCCAACCCTTGGGTTTTTGAAGCGATGAGAAAAGAGATGCCGTATGGGTTTGAGCGGGTAACGCTTCCCGGAAGTACCTTTGATCTGCGTCGCGATGAGAGAAAGGAATTACATATTCCATACGGACCAAGAGCTCTTAGTAAATTATTCTTCAATGCCAACACTCAAGGGTGTGCACTTGGAGATATTGAGATCTCGGCCGTCAACCGCGAGAACGGTGCGAAGCGATTTGAAATTCAGGCCGTTCCGGAATGGCCCCAATGGTATTACCTTAAATTCGACGAAGGAGAGGTTCGCAAGATCGTGGTCTCCCACCATTGTGGAAGCCACCTGCACGTCCAGGTCGTTCAAGTAGATCTTGGACCGCACGCTGTAGACTATGCTTTCCGGCCGCTTCCTTGGGACGATGGCAGAATCGATTTCCGTCCCAGCTACGAACAGAATCCGATCGGGGAATCTACGTTTGATTTCCGAAAGGATCTGGCTCTGGAAATTCTGCGGCATATGCCCGACGACGAGGGTAGATGGTACTACCTTGTGGAATGTCTGGATCGCCTTCTCGATCGGATGGGTGCCAGCTTTGCTCGCGGGGATGCTTCCTACGCTGACTTTGCTAATCCGCTCAGTGAACTTATCGAAGACGTCAAAGTGGGCACTGTCGTTGAGGGCGGTTCATTCCCAACGCTAGAAGCGCTTCGAAGACTTCGCATTCAAATGGTAAGGTCGGAGCCCTTCTTGAAACCGTTCACCAATACACCCGACAAGAAAGCGTGGCCTTTCGCCTATCGGACCATCGGAAAGCTTATCGACGATAAAGCGAAGTTCTATTTCCGTCCGGAAGACTTTCAACCGGTCGGCAATGCTATTCCTCCGGCTCCTCGCAAGCGTGCCGGGTTTATGTTGCCAGCACCTACGGAGGAGGGGGAGGTGTTACCTCCTTTGAAGCAAGGAACGTAGTTTCGTCTGCACTCCAGACCACAGCCGCAGCCCGAGGCCACTAAGGTTAAGGTTAATCGTAAGGATAACCTGAATCTCTAGAGTCTCGGGCTGCTTCTTATCTTCTTATTCCGGACGGTGGTCTGATCTTCTAGAAGTTAGAAGATACGAAATGATTTAGAAGAAACGTCTTGTCTTTATGCGGCGCATTATTTAGAAGGAACGAAGAACGAGGGAGAACCAATGCCGGCGATACGAATCCAGCGAGTCACGTTCCGCAAACCCACGCTTTGGGCGCTCATGATAGGGCTGATTCTAGGGGCAAGTTTCTCTAGAGCTGACGAACCGGTAGCCATGAATCTGAACGAGCTATTCGTCAGGGCTGCCAAACTTCTCAAGAATCAGATCGAAATTATCGATATCCACCAGCAATTCATCGAAGTTTCGGAATACTCTCGTGTCGCTTTCCTGAGAAAATCCGCCGAGGACGTTTTAGAAGCTTTCCAAAAGGCGGAATCTATCAGTCGGCCCCTTAAGATTTTGGAGTCCTCACTTCGGATGTACGAATGGTCGGAAAACACGGTGACGTCCTTAGCACCCAAAGCTTCCGAGGCGGCGTTCAAAACGTTATTTGCCATTGGTAGAGAGCTGGGCCGAATGTACAACTTCGACTACTCCAAGCCACAGACTACGAAAAATGCCTTTACCATCATTGAAGCAAGATTAAGTTCGCTCATCGAGATTATGAAGGATGTTCCTGGCAAAGAAGCCCAAGAGTTCACAAGGCGTCTCATTGACGTCCACGAAAAAGTAGAAGCTTTTCGCCCTTTGGCTCCTACCGATGACGCCGAAGTCTTTCACATCGTATTGCCTATTTCCCTAGAGCTGATGGATCTCTATCCCGCATTGAATGCCTTTAGCGCCAAGAACAATACCAACAAAGAGATTAAAGATCTGGTGATTGATATTGAAGCTGCCCACGATATTTACATCGACGCCGTTAGACTCGCACGTCTGCTCGATGAGAAACGACGTGAGCAGGTCAAAGAAGAGTAAGAAATATAATGCGCGATTCGGAAAACAAAACACGAAGTGCTACGGATGCCAGAGCAAGGCTCTACGCTGCTTGGTATGCCAAGATCGATCTGCGGTTTGACGATGCGGCCGCCTTATTGACTCAAATCAAATTAGAGTTAGCAATTCCCACAGGCCATCTCACGGAGAACCAAGTCGTTAATATATTGCTTCAGGGAGGGGAGCTGGAGTGCGAGGTGCTAAGTCTCAGTGCCGAACTCTCTCGCTGCATTGGCGATGACGGTTATGCAAAGCAACTCTTGGAGTGGATTGAGACCGCGGCGAAAAGTACTAAGCGGAACTTGAACTTTTGGACTTTCTACGCCAGGGGCATGGCTTGTTATACCTCCGGCGATTTTACGCTAGCTTTCGAGGAGTATCTAAGAGCCCGGGATCGAGTCACCAGCCCCACTCAAAAGCTGATTGCTGACGTAAATCTATTGTTCACTCTTGAGAACTTAGGGCTCCCGTATTCGGATGCGATAGAAGAAGTTCAGTCCGATCTAAAGAGAACACAGGAACCTTCCGTGGTAACCCGTTCCGAATCGCAGCTCGCCGCATTGAAATTAAGGGAGCTTTTTCGCGACGGAGAATTCCGTGAACTATTTGAAACGGAGCGAAAAAGAGCGGCTGGGCCTGTGGACCAGGGATACTACTTTTCCTTGTGGGTATCTCAGCTCCCCTACCACGCTTTTCACCGCGATCTCACCGAAAAGGAATTATCTCGCTTTGCGATGGGGCCGTCTTATCAGCACCACAAGGCCTATCGGCAACGGACATTGCAGGGAATGATCCATCCCGATGAAAAGAAACTTACAAAGCCCTCGGAGTTCGTGGAGCGATTTTATTTGTGGGTGTGGCGTTGGCTTAAGACCCCCGAGAGTGGTGCCGGAGAGAAGATACTTTTGCTTCTTCGAGAATTCATCCCGCAGCAATTCATTCACCGCTTGACCGTGGAGGATCACGAACTGTTTGCGAATGGACTTTTGTGGCTTTCCTTTTTCGATCCTTCCAGCGAAGTTCCGGCGAATAGGCTCCTCGGAAAGTTGAAACCCAGTTCCAGGGCGCACTATCCGGTCCTAAAACTTGAAAGTCTCGTCATTCATTACCTGATTGCGATCCGTGATGGCAAAGAAGCTTTGGCGGCGGAGTATTTCATGTCTTTACAAAACAACCCGTTATGGAACTCCAAAGAGTTGGAGTTCAAAGAGATGGTGGAATATGCGATGGGAAAGTCGAAGGTGTTACCCAAACACCTATCGGATCTGGCAGAAGTATTGTTCGACTCTTTCCGCAGAAGCCAGGCGGGTAGGATTTCCGTTAATCTCGGCTCCGGTGAAATAAGACCCATGCATGGAGGAGAGCCGACTATTTCTCTCTCAATGGCGGCGGCTTTTCATTTACTTCGTCTCAATCCCAGAGTGCCTTGCGATCGGTTTTCGCGGGTCTGCTTTCAAATCCCGGATTACGACGCGCTTATTCACGGCCCGAAAATTCAAAATCTCTTATCGCGAATGAAAGGCCTGGTCGGAGATCAATTAAGGTTTGGTTTAAAAAGTGGGCATGTATTCGCGGAAGGAGATTGGGGCGGCATTCGATTCAAGAAAGCGATGCCTTTATCCGGTCTCGATCAAGATTTAGAGAATCTGATGGCCCGTTTGTTTAAAGATCCTGTCGAGGCGCAATCGGCATCGGTGTCGCCCCGCCTTAGTGAAAGTAAGCGGCTGGAAAGTGCGTGGTCCCAGCTTCCGTGGACCGAGGGAGTCACACGATCGCAAGTCGAAGCATGGCTGGGGCGTCCTCGCAGTAGCGTAAATAGAATTTTAAAGAATTGGTTGGAAGAGGGGAAAATAATTCGCGAGGGGAAAGCTCGTAGCAGCCGTTATCTCTTGAAGGAGAAATCATGAAATACCTCAATGCTGTACTGGTAGGTAGCCTAATCGTTTTGTGCGGTCGAGGTTCGGCCGATGTCGATAGGGAATACCCCTCTGCCGATGCGTGGGTGAAAGTGCGATCGGGAATGTGCGAAAACATGAATCTGAAATTCGCGGAGTCGGGAACGCTATTTCGGAAAGGGGGAAAGATTTACGCGCTGACCTCAGAGCATGGAATCTTTCATGCGAACGGACGATTTTGTCATACCGTCGAGAACATGAGCCAGGGGATTGTAGGAGCCAAACTAGTTGCCGTAGATTGGGCCTTCGGAGTAGCGCTGTTGGAACTGGTCGTGGATAAGTTGAAATACGACGTCGGGTCTTTTGATGAACTTTTCGATTTGGATGAACTAAGAGCTAACGAAGGGTTGGTTATCGCGGGCTCGCCAAGAAGGGCTTCGGAAATACGCGCCGATCCGAATGGGACGGTATATCTACCAAAAGCATTTTGGAGACTCATAGCTAATATTCCCTACATGATTGAAGTTCTTGGGTCCAACGGGGAATACGGAATGAGCGGAGGCCCCGTTTACCGCAAAACGAACAAAGGCCAAGCAAAGGGTCTAGTGGGAATGCTTTCCCACCAATACCTAGAGCCGGTGGAGGGCGGGGAGCCTGTACCGAAAGAGAGAACCGAAACCACGCCGAACCATAACATCAATCATCTTCTCATAGTTCCGGCGTCAAGCATTCGAAATTGGCTTTTGACCTATTTCAGCTCACCCGAAAAATATGTTCCTGGCTTTGTGAGGGATCCGGATTTGCAATGGTTTCACAAAGACATCGTATTCTCTTCTGGACTTGCTTTTACTCCGGTGGCGCTTCCCAAAGCCCCTAAAAAACAGGACACCTCCATCGAGACAAACGATCCCGGAGGACCAAAAGGTAACGGAGGCGAGGGGGTTGGAGGCGAGGGTGTCGGAGGCGCGCCTAAAGAGGGGCCGGCCATTCACATTTTAGTGGAGCACGACGAGAGAGAGGCAACTCGAGTCACTCATTGGCCCTACTCCGAACGTACGGGATTGCTCAGGAGTATGAAACTGATGACCTCGCCTTTAGAGTCCAAAGGCGTGCTAAAGCGATTTGTCACGAAAGAGAGAAATCGATTTGTAGCGGTCCCCTTTGCATCCTTGGGGAATTTTTTCTCGCTACTTCAACTCAAAGAGTTAACGGTAACCGGACTTCCCACCGAGAAGTTCGGCCAGAAGATCGAAAGTACCGCAAAAGACGATTTAGAAAAAATCGGGAAGAATTTAACGGCAACCAGTAGAGAACTTATTCCCAAAACACAATCGCCTGAGGCCAATGCGCTATTGGAAGAGATTTCGCTTATCGGAGAGCTTCTCGTCACGGATTGGGAGCTGGTAACGGTTACCGATACTAAGCGACTCCGTCCTTCGGTAGAGGATATAGGTTCGACATGGAAAGCCTTACTAAAAGAGAACGCGCACGAAGCAAGTCAGCTCATCTCTCTATTGGTGCAAGCGGAAGAGATTTTGAAACAAAAGGTAGAAGGGTAAGTGAGGAAGTTATGGTCAATGTAAGGAGAGGGGTCTTACTGCTACTAGTGTTACTCCCTTGTCAGGGATTCGCTAGCGCTGAAGTCGCCGTGGCGACGGACCACGTCTGCGCACTCATCGAGCCGGTCACAAAGCTAGAGACCGACGCTGAAAGTGCGGTGAAAGCGGTAGGGGCGATTAAAACTAAAGAAGCCGCTTGCTGGAATGCGAACGGTGAGCCCCTTCCCATTCCTCCCGAGATGAAATTAGAAAATCCCATCGCCATAGTAACGGGCTCTCACCTGGGAGCGCGTTTTAAAGACTATACTTGCGTAATCGATGCGATGCGAGACGGTTTCAATCGGGTGAAGTGTTGGGGCAAAGCGGGAGACGAGCAGTCCGAAATCCTAGCAGCCCAGATTGCCGATAAGTTCAAAGATCTCTCGCACGTCCAGCTTCTAGCTGCGGGCAGTTCCGATATTTGTGCTTACGATCCAGAAAACGCGAATAAGCATTTAGTCTGCGAGGGCGGACCGGGGCAAGTGAGGTGGAGTCGAATCTTTGAGGAATCCAAGAAACTCAAGAACGAACGGTTCATCGCACTTGGAGTCGGCACCTATTATGCCTGCGGAGTCACCCCTGAACTGGTTACCCTGTGTTTCGGAGGGGTGAACGAAAAAGATAAATTCGACCAACTGCTGCTCCCACCCGCCAAAGGCAAGATCGCAGAAATCGATGCCGCGATTCGTTCGACTCCCAGAATGCAAAGGGAAAACAGATCCGATCCGGTGTCTGTCACGGTAGGCCTCGCACACGCCTGCCAGCAAGTGGGGAAACTCGGACAATGTTGGGGTTTAGATTTCGGAAATGAGATCAAAGGGAGCTTTCGCCAATTGAGCGACGTAGTTTCTCTCGACGCCTCCAGCTACCGAACGTGCTCGGTGCAGACGGGGCCTTTTCAGTGTTGGGGAATGATAGATCCCTGGATGGAAAACATCCTTAAGAACTCACTTAATTTTGCGATCGAGGTCGTTTCCAATAAGGAGGAATTTGCGAGTGATCGAGAGACCTGTTTGGTGACCGATCGAGGGCTTAGTTGTTACGGCCGTTTTAACGTGAAGATCCCAGTGAATCTCACCAACTTTGGGATCGCTCGTTTGGAACAAGAGTTCAGTCGAATGAGCTTTTTTGCCTACAAAGAGAAAGCTCTTATTATGGAAAAGACCGCTGCTCTTTTGGGCACACTAAATCCGGACGACACCGATGCCACTTACGGCAGGGCTTTTGTATTGCTCGCCCTAAAACAGCTGGTTCTTCAGATTAGCTCTCCGTTTTTCAAAGCGAGTATCAACCCCAGGTACCAGTACATGGCGGATTTTTACGGAAGGCAGTTTAATATTCTAACCCTGGCGAGTTTGCGATCTTCAATTACGGGGAAGTTGGCTCTGGAACTATTGAGCATTTTATCAGAGACCGTGGAAACTCACGTGATGCTGGATTCGGAGCGGGCCGAAATGAACAAATTCACCGTCCTTTTGTCGGAGGCCCGGGGTAAGTCGCATCCGCGGCCTGAAGAGGTCCGAGCGGTCGGAGAAGAGGGGGATCGGATCTTAAAGAACATTTATAGAAGACTCAATCTGACCCCTAGGTATAAGGGGATTTCGCTGACGTTGAAAGTACTACTGGAGTTTGCGAAGTCGTTTTAGCATCTGACGCCATGGTAAACCCGATAGTTGCGTGGCTAGCGACGAGGGGGTATGTTGCTGGGCTATGTCAGGCGCTAAACTGTCCCGAGAAGAGGTGCTTAAGATTGCCAGCCTCGCTCGTCTAGAACTGTCGGAAGATGAAGTAGGTCTCTATCAGGAACAGATTGGCCGCGTCCTTGGTTATATCGCTGAACTCAATCAACTAAAGACCCCGGCGGATGCTTTCGTAAGGCATGTGCCTAAAGACGCTGTCTCTTTTCGTGAGGATATGCCGATACCTTTTGGAGATACCCCGGCATTGATGCGGAATGCGCCCGAAACCGAATCCGACCATTTTTTGCTTCCCCCTGTAGTTGAGAGAAGTTAGATGCAATTCGAACGTTTAGATATCCAGGAAGCTTTAGAGGGTTACCGGCGCAAGGAGTTTAAACCCTCCGAAGTTGTCGCCGGTTATCTGAAGGCCATCGAGACGAGAAATCCTCAGTTGGGTGCCTTTCTGGAGGTCCGCATGGCGGAGACTCAAAAGAAGGCTCTTGAATTGGATGGGCGCAGTGGCGAGATGCCGAAACTTCCTCTGTACGGCATTCCGGTCGCGATTAAAGACAATTTTCTGGTCAAAGGATGGAAGGCTACTGCCGGCTCTAAGATCTTGGGTAATTATGTCTCGCCCTATACGGCCACCAGTGTAGAAAGGCTCGAAGCGGCGGGTGCTATCGTTATTGGAAAGACCAATTGCGACGAATTTGCGATGGGCTCGTCTAATGAGAATAGTGCTTTTGGAGTGGTGCGAAATCCTTGGGATACGGAGCGCGTTCCCGGGGGCTCCAGCGGAGGTTCGGCGGCCGCAGTCTCTGGAAGGCTCTGTCTGGGATCGTTGGGTACCGATACGGGCGGATCGATTCGCCAGCCGGCATCGCTTTGTGGTGTCGTCGGGATGAAACCCTCTTATGGAAGGGTAAGCCGTTATGGGATCGTGGCTTATGCGAGCTCTTTAGATCAAGTGGGCCCCTTCGCGCATACCGTCTGGGATACGGCGAGATTACTGGAGACGATGTCAGGCTACGATAGACGGGACGCCACGAGTTCGCGCGGAGTGGTGCCCAAATATACCGAGAGCCTTGAGGCGGTTTCGCTAAAAAGTTTAACGGTGGGTGTTCCCCGAGAATGGCTGGAAGGCGTAGATGCGGAAGTAAAAGCATCTTTTGAAGAGGCCATAAAGCAGCTTACCGCCGAAGGGGTGAAATGCGTGGACATCACGCTTCCCCATACGAGGTATTCTTTGTCGACGTATTATTTGATAGCCCCTTCCGAAGCGAGCAGCAATTTGGCTCGGTTTGATGGCGTTCATTACGGCCACCGGACGGGCTCGGTAACCGATGGAGCCAGCGTTTATTCGAAAAGTCGCGGTGAAGGTTTTGGCCGAGAAGTAAAGCTTCGTATCATGCTTGGAACGTATGCTCTGAGCAGCGGTTACTATGACGCCTATTATCTCAAAGCCAATCAGGTGAGACGCTTAATTCAAAAAGATTTCGAAGAGGCTTTTGGCAAGTGTCAGGCCGTTTTGGCGCCCACCTCTCCTACGACGGCATTTAAACTCGGTGAGAAAACTTCGGATCCCTTGACAATGTACCTTTCCGATATTTTCACGTTACCGGTTAATTTGGCGGGGCTGCCAGGCCTTTCGGTGCCGTGTGGAATAGACTCCAAAAAATTGCCCATCGGACTACAGCTAATCGGACGCCCCTTTGACGAGATCACTCTGTTGCAGTTAGCGCACCATTACGAAAAGGTGCGAGGAAAACTGCCTCTTCCCCCTGGTGTTGGAGGGAAACATGAGTAATCTTGAAAAATGGCTGACGAAGTACGAACCGGTCATCGGCCTTGAGGTCCATGCGCAACTCTTAACCAAGAGTAAAATGTTCTGTTCGTGCCCGAACCATTTCGGGTCGGAGGCAAATACGAATATTTGTCCCGTCTGTACCGGACAGCCCGGCTCACTTCCGGTGGTGAATCAGTTTGCGATAGAGTTGGGAGTTCGAGCGGCTTTGGCACTTCACTGTGAGATTTTTGAAGAGAGCATCTTTGCCCGAAAGAACTATTTCTATCCCGATCTGCCGAAGGGCTATCAGATCAGCCAATATGAGCGCCCCTTCTGTAAGAACGGAAAGCTGCCGGTTCGTTTAAAGAGTGGCGAGGAGAAGATCTTTCGCTTGCACCGGATCCATTTTGAAGAAGATGCGGGAAAATCCGTTCATGAGGGGCACGGGACATTAGTGAATCTAAACCGTGCCGGCGTTCCTCTTTGTGAGATCGTAAGCGAAGCCGATATGCGATCTTCTCATGAGGCAGGCCAGTACCTTCGCACGCTAAGAAGCATTTTGCGTTTTGCCCAAGTTTGCGACGGCAACATGGAAGAAGGAAACTTTCGCTGTGACGCCAATATTTCAGTGCGGCCTCGAGGGCAGGAAAAGTTCGGAACTAAGGTCGAGCTAAAGAATATCAACTCCTTCCGTTATGTGGAAAAGGCCATCGATTTTGAAATCGAACGTCAAATCAATGCGATTGAGACCGGAGAAAAAATTACTCAGCAGACTCGACTTTGGAATTCGGCTAAGAACATGACCGAGCCCATGCGAGACAAAGAAGAAGCTCACGATTATCGTTATTTTCCTGAGCCTGATC
Source organism: uncultured delta proteobacterium (assembly GCA_963778115.1). Lineage (GTDB taxonomy): Bacteria > Bdellovibrionota > FAC87 > UBA2466 > UBA2466 > JBBQIT01. The sequence continues at coordinate 1,959,093 of CAVZSV010000004.1, read as the reverse complement.
TCCCTGCCCTTGTGATCTCTAAGAGCTGGAGAGAAGAGATAGAAAAAAACATGCCCGAGCTTCCGGATGCGTTACGCCAAAGATTTGTGACGGCTTACCAACTGTCCGACTATGATGCTTCGGTACTTACGGCCGCCAAGGAGTTAGCCAGTTACTACGAAGAGGTGGCACTTCTTACTAAAAATCCCAAGGGGGCCGCCAATTGGGTGATGAATGAACTTCTGGGACGCCTCAATGCCGCAGGTCTTGAGATCGAAAAATCACCAGTCAAAGCAGCGAGCCTCGGTGAATTAATCTGCAAGATCGATGCGTCAGAGATCAGCGGGAAAATAGCTAAGACGGTCTTTGAAGAAATGTTTGCGACAGGAAAGGCCGCTGCCGTTATTATTAAGGAAAAGGGACTGGTCCAGATTAGCGACACGAGTCAGCTCGAAGCGATCATTAGCAAGATCATTGAAGCGAACCCCGGCCAGGTCGCCGAATATAAGGCGGGGAAAGTGAAGCTTCTGGGTTATTTCGTGGGCCAGGCGATGAAGGAAACCAAGGGGCAGGGCAATCCGGCCGTTCTGAATGAACTCGTGAAGAAGGCACTAGAGAGTTAGCCACCCGAGTTGGAAAGAAACCATGAAAGCACTGATAACCGGGATTACGGGCCAGGACGGGTCATATCTCGCCGAATTTCTGCTCACCAAGAAATATAAGGTATTTGGTCTTGTCCGGAGATCTTCTAGCGAGAATTACGAACGAATAGCCCATATCCGAGATCAGATCGAATTGCTTCAAGCCGATCTGTTGGACCAAGTTTCATTGCACCAGGCCCTAGCCCATTCCAAACCCGACGAAGTGTACAATTTAGGCGCCCAAAGTTTCGTACCCACCTCGTGGGCTCAGCCCGTCTTGACGGCGGAATTTACGGCGACCGGAGTGACGCGACTTTTGGAAGCGATGAGAGCCACCGTTCCTAAAGCAAAAATGTATCAGGCCTCTAGCTCTGAAATGTTCGGAAAGGTCCTTGAAGTTCCGCAGACGGAAAAGACGCCTTTTCACCCAAGAAGTCCCTATGGAGTGGCCAAAGTCTACGGTCACCACATTACGGTAAACTATCGTGAGTCCTACGGGATGTTTGCGGTCTCGGGGATTTTGTTCAACCACGAGTCTCCCCGGCGTGGATTGGAATTCGTCACGCGAAAGATTACCGATGGAGTCGCGCGCATCAAGTTGGGGCTGGCTACGAAGCTTGCTTTGGGGAATCTGCAAGCCACTCGTGATTGGGGATATGCGGGGGACTATGTTAGGGCGATGTGGCTCATGCTTCAAAGATCGGAACCCACCGATTATGTAGTGGCCACGGCCGAGACCCATTCCGTGCGGGAGTTCGCGAAGATTGCCTTTGAATGCGTCGGACTCAACTTTGAGGAATATGTGGTTACCGATCCTGCTTTCTTAAGACCTGCCGAAGTCGATCATTTGCTTGGGAACCCCGAGCGAGCCATTAGAGAATTGGGCTGGAAGCGTGAAGTGAGCTTTCCTGAGATGATCGAGATGATGGTGAAGTCTGATTTGAAGAGATATTCGAAATAAGGGTCCTGTTTCGACTTACGGGTTGGCGCGTCGCTTCGTTCGTCGCAGTGGCACTTTTTTCGTCCTTGCACGAACCCCTTTTCTGTCCGTAATTGGCACAGCCGTAAACCTCACGCATTACTCGACTTCGGTTCCGTCAAACTTCCGTAGATTTTTTCGTCTACCTGAAAAGGCGGTTGGCGTAGAACCGCAAGGGAATCATTCACATAGTCTGGAGTGCGCATTCCGTTTAATACGGAAGTAACTCCTTTCGTGTGGGCAAGAATTCCGATGCTTTTTTGGGAGAGCGTTAGGCTTCTCCATGCCTCTGGCAGAAGTTTATTAATCCGATGGCTAAATCTCTGACTCAGCTCTTCGCTTCGGGCCGCACACTCATTTTCCACCGCTGAAAGAAGTTTCTTTAGCTCCGGCAGATATCTGTCACGCCAGCCTTCCCAGACCTGCCCCAAATCTCCGACCATGAAATCATTGAGCTGGCCCACTAGGTAATTTACGCGAGGAATGATGGCGCGTGATTGAATTGACTGCCACTGCTCCAAAGAGAGATTAATATCGGACTTTGATAATTCGTCGGCCCACTGAAAGAACTCCGAAGAAGAAACTCCAGGACCAGTATTGATCTGGGGCGCGATGTTGGTTACGAACTCATCTTCCAGAACCTTCACTTCGGGTAATAGCGAGCGGCTCGAAGGGTGCGCGGAATCGACGGAAAAGTTGGCCATTCTAAACAGCTGCCCTTCGATGATGGCGTTTAGCGGGCGGTTGATCAAAACTCCCAATTTATTGGCCTGGGCGGTAGCAAGAACCGTGGAATTATTCTTGGTGCCGGTATTTTTTTCTAGCACGGCCCCACTTTCCAAGAGATTGGCGGGGAGTTGAATGACTTGAAAATGAGACTCCTTAAGACCGAGATTTTGAGCCGCGCGTTTGGCACAGCCCAACATTTCACTTAGTGAAGTGGCTTCGGGATCGTCTGCGGGGGCCACAACGGTATTAGAAGAAACTCCGTAGTAGGAGATCCTTCCTTTTTTGACCTCTTCTTCGAGGCGGATGAAGGCTTTTTCGATCCGTTCATAGAATGCTTTTCTTCTAGAGGCGACGTCACCGTCTCCCCTTTGATTGGCGTCGGAAAGAAAATATTCCGGATTGTGTAGAAGATAGACGTCAAGCCGTTCCGACTGCAGTCTTTGAAGACTTAGCTCTAACTGTTCTGAGATGAAATCGGGATGGATGCAGTGCCAACAGCCGTCCATGTATTTGACCATCTCAGGAAAGGCGACGCCCTCGGCTTCTCTTTTTTCCGCGATCTCTAGATTGGAGCCCTGAACGTAACCGACTTTTGAGACTAGGATGACTTCGTCTCGCGCGATCTTCTTCAGTGCGATTAACGACTGGAGAGTAATTCCAATGCAGGTCTCACTACTTCCATCGGAATAATTGGTGGAGGTATCAATGAGATTGCATCCCTCGCGGAGCGCTTTAGAAAGAGCCGCAGCATGGGCGGGAGTCTCTTCATCGATTCGATAGCTGCCAAATCCTAACAGAGAGGTCGTAAGTCCTGTAGTGCCTAAGAGTCGGAAAGCGGTCTCGGGAATTCCAGTAGCTACAAAACGTGCCGCATAGCGCGCTGTCCCTTCGGGAGTAGCGTTCCCACTCAATTTTGGCTCGAGTGTTGTCATTTTCATCGCCCCAATAACACATACTCAAGCGCTAAAGGCAAATCTTAGCGATGGCCGATGCGTAGTGGGCGCGGAAGTGACGGGCACTGGGTTGAAGGACGCCCAAGAGAATTTCAGCGCTATCAACGATGCGAGGGCCGGGGCGATTGAAATAGGCGTTTCCATCCAGGATATAAGCATTCCCGTTTTGTACCGCGCGCAATTTTTTTAAAAATAGAGTCTCTCTTGAAGTTGAAATCTCCCGGAGGGTTTTTGCGACGGGATATCCGCAGGGAAAAAGGCAGAAGATGTCGGGGTCGGAAGCGAGGACCTCTTCCCAACCGGTTTCGCGAAAACGGATAGGCTCGGTAACGATAAGGGGCTCTCCTCCGGCCAGACGAACTAATTCGGGAATCCAGCCCCCTCCTATCATGGGAGGTTCGAACCACTCCATGCACAGGACTCGAGGGACTGGTTGCACTTGAAAATCGGAGAGGGCGGAAAGTCTAGCGCGCAAGGATCCCAGTAAAGTTGCGGCTGGGGAAGGAGCTCCCAACATTCCGCCCAGGCGCAGGATATCTCCAAAAATCTCTTCAAGGCGGTGAGGAGACAAAGAGATAACCTTAATTTTCTTCTCGATAATTCTGCACATCGTCTCTTCGACTTCACTGAGTGAAACCGCGCACACTTCGCATTGATCTTGGGTCAGGATCACGTCAGGCGAGAGGGATCGTAACGTTTCAATGTCGAGCTCGTACATACTAAGCCCCTGACGGAGTCGGGTGCGCACGTCAGCATCGATGAGTCGTCCGCGGCGGGTATAGTCGACATTGGCTTTGGTAAGGACGGGCAATTGCTTCACGAGGGCGGGAAAATCACATTCGTGGGAGACCCCCACAAGTTCATCTCCCAACCCCAAGGCAAAGACCATTTCGGTAGCGCAGGGCAGTAAAGAAGCTATATTCATGGCGGGGGATATTACCACGGTCACGTTGCAATGGTAGGTTGGGTTAGGGTATGAGTAGGAGCTGATGCAGACGAAGGACATGATTCAAAATATGGTGTCGGGCGCTTTTCCAGGTGCTCGAGTGGAAGTGCGCGATCTTACTGGGGGAGGCGACCATTTTGAGCTCTTCATTGTAACCCCCGAGTTTGAGGGTAAGGGGCTTGTGGATCGTCACCGTATGATCTATTCACTGTTGGGCGATAAAGTGGGTAAAGAGATTCACGCCCTGGCTTTAAAAACGCTAACCCCCTTGGAAGCCAAGGGAACTTAATGAGTCGCAGACTACGGGAGACTAACTATGGATGATATTCAAAAACGAATTGCTGAAGACGTCGCCAAGAACCCTATCTTGCTTTATGTGAAAGGAAACCCTCAGTTTCCTCAATGTGGTTTTTCTAAAGCGGTGATGGACATCTTTAACCACTTAGGAGCCAAATACGAAACTCGCGATGTTCTTTCTGATCCCGAGATTCGCGAAGGCGTGAAGCAATTTACCAAATGGCCGACCATTCCGCAGATCTTTATCGGCGGAAAATTTGTCGGTGGCTGTGATATCGTTCGCGAGCTGTTTCAGCGGGGAGAGCTGGAACCGATGGTAAAAGCGGCTTCCAAATAAAGCGTTCAAAAGGGACACTATGAAATTTCTACTCTTCATGGCGATGACAATGGCGACGATAACCTCTTTGGCCATAGCCGCGCTGCCTGCCGCAAAATATTTGACGTTAAAAAAGGTATCCCCGGTAAAGCTTAGTGCTGCCGCTGGGGCCGATGCCGTAATCACGGCGGAAGTAGACAAAGGATTTCATGTCCAAACCAATCCCGCCGGAGCTCCCAATCTGATTCCGACTACCCTTACTCTTACCGGTAAAGAAGGAGTGGAGGCTAAAAGTCCCATCTATCCCGAAGGCAAGAAGCATCTAGTGCCTGGACTGGGATCGGAAATTCCGACCTACGAAGGCAAGTTTGAGATTAAAATCCCACTTAAAGTAGCGGCGGGCACGAAGCCAGGAAAAGTGACTCTCGAAGGTACGCTCCGGTATCAGGCCTGCAACGAAAAGACCTGTTTCTTCCCGATGACCGTTCCTGTCTCGGTTCCGGTGACGATTAAGTAGGTGAGCGGGTTACCATTCTAGCCCGATGGTTCCTAGGATTACCGATTGGGATTCCGATTCCGCAACGCCGGAGCTTCCCCAGTTGAAAATTCTATCCACGAACTGAACTCCAAGATTGAAGTGGTCGCTCAATCGAACGATTCCTCCTGCTCGGATACGCGAAAAGTCGGGCGATTGCATTGGCGCTGAAACGGTTGTGCCTCCTAAAATTACCCCTGACATCGTTCCAGAAGCGGCTAGAGAATGAGAATAGTCAGCCGTTAGAATTAACCAGCTAAGGAGATAGACTTCAAAGCCGACCTCTCCGTACGCTCCCGAGAGCGAGTTTTTTTGTGCCGCAGCACTTGAACTTCCTACTACGGCAAAACTCTCTGAGTAGGCGGAAAATCCAATTCCTAATTTAGGGACCCACCGAACCGACCCCGTATAAAACGGCAGTTGCCCTTTTGCCGCAAGGTAGCCGCCCAAAGAGGTGACCCCGAATGCAGTCGACGTCGATCCCGAAGTATCCGTTCCGGTACCAAAACCGTAGAACCCATCCCCTTCAAATCCAAAATAGTGAAGTTGGAGATCGGCGTTAAGACCCAAGCTCGCCAGACTGGTGGAGATCGATCCGGTTCCTCCGCTGGAAGGCGCTGAACTCGAGGGGCTGAATCCTCCTAAAAAACTCAGACGAAAAATATTATCCAAATCTTCTTTGTTCGCTTTTGCGGAAACACTGGTTTCAGAGGTATCGCTACTAGTAACCGCACGTTGTCTACGTTTCTTTCGCTTCATGGGAGCTGGGGCGGGGGGCGGGGAGGCCTCCACATCGGGTAGTTGCTCTTTTTGAGGCGTGGCCATGGGTTTGGAGAGATTTTCACCCGGGGCGGGAGCGGAATCGGCAGCCGGAGTTTGGCTAGGTGCCAAAGTCGTGTCCGAATCGCTGTCGGCATTTACCGATCCCAAATCTCGATTCTTTTCCCACCAGCTTTGCGCGAAAGAGGTCCTGGGCATAAGAGGAACTAGAGAAAAAACGAGAAACCATAAAACCCAAGAGAGTCGGTAGACTTCCATAGACACCACCGTCTAACTTTTCGGCAGTTTTAGACGCTTTGTGATAAAGATTATAAATCCATTATAATTTCAAATAGTTATTTGAGCATTTTAGGCGACTTAGGAATCGGGCAGAGGACTTTGCATACACCCTCTGGGAAGTGTGCTTCACTATAGAGGTAAGGAGACGGCGATGGGATCTGGGCTTCGCGCCAACATATCGAGTTTTTCGTCAATCCTCCACGAGGACGTCTACCGTCACCTGCTACACCTCCCGTTGCTCACCTATTCGTTTTTTTCTCCCAAGAAAATGTCTGTAAAGGAAGGCAAAGACGACGGCTATCCTCCTTTGATCTTGGTGCACGGTTTAGGCGGCAGCCGCGGTGATCTGCTGCCCCTAGAATACTTTCTTAGACTTTTTGGAAGAAAAAGAGTCTATCGCATAGGTCTGTCGGACAAACGATCGGTGGACGAGATGAGCCGAACGCTCGCCCGTTTCATTCAACGAGTCGCTAAAGTAAACCGTGCGCCGAAAGTAGACATTCTGGGATACAGCTTGGGCGGCATCATCTCCCGCTTGGCCATCGTCGATCACCATTTGGAAGAGAGTATTGCGACCCTAATCACCATGGGCACTCCTCACCACGGGACTTTTCAAGCTCGTTACATCGATACGGAATTGGGAAGATCGCTTCAACCCGAGAGTGAAACGATTCAAAAGATACGAGCCTCTCGTTGGCCGAAAGGCGTGCGTGGGATCACCTTTTGGAGCAAAAACGATTTGCTAGTGATTCCCCCCGAAGCGGCTCGGGTGGAGGGGACTGAGCAAGTCGACATGAGCCCTTTCACGCATTTTAGTTATCTCATCGATCCCCGCAGCTGGATGGCTGTGCGCAACGTTCTGGACGAAAAACTTTAGCGTTTCGATTTTGGTTGTCCTTTTTGAAATTGGACGTTAGGGTTTCGCCCCATGAAGCCCTCTCCCCGCTTACCCGTTATCCTCACGGTTCTTGGACTCTTAGCTGTTCTCAGTTCTTCTGGATTGGCCGAGGAAAGTCGGCGGCATTTCTTAGCAACTACCGCGGGGCTTTGTGCGGGCGCGGTTCTAAGCGGTATCGACACCGTCTTAGCCAAAGAACCGAATGTAAGTGAGCCTCCAGAGTTGGGATTACGTGATTTTGGTGAGCAAGTTCTAACCGTGTTGATCCGACTCGATCCCGCAAACGCGGACCAGTATAGAAAGGGCATAGAGGTCGTTAAATGGGAAGTGTGGGATTCGATCCAAACCCGCCTAGCCAGTAAGCAAGGGGCAGTTCGCAAGACTCAATTTTGGTTCGTTCGCACGTTTTCACTCTCCAATAGAACCTTCGTTGATGTAATGGCCACTTTCGAAGCCGAAGGTACTGATGATCGCGTCGTTACCAGGCAGACCGGAAAACTCGAATTAGTGGTTAAGAAAATTAAATTGAAAGCTCTTTCGATTACTAACGAAGAGTAGCTCTTTATTTCCAATCCAAATAGACCGCTTCCAAGAATATTGCAACCGGCCGATCGGAACGGGTGAGTAACCGCCAGCGATTGCTATCCCAACGGTACTTTGCCGCGGTTCCTGGCGCGCCATCGATTCGAATCCAAGTGTCCGTCTTGTCTTTGTAAAGGATGGCATTCGGGGCCGTTACATTTTTTTTTGCGCGTATTTCAGGTCGATTAGATTCCTTCAAGATATCCACGGTCAATTTGCTCCTATCGAGCATTTCGACAGCGTCCGTATAAGGACTGAAATCCTTTAGAGAGATGTTTTTCGTGAAATGGGAATGCAGTTGTTTAGCCACCGCGTCGACCTGTTCCCTGGAGGTTTGCTGAGAATCTTCCAAAATGCTTATGATATTTTGCGGCGTAAATTGCATCTGCCCGGAGAGGACGTCCTGATTGAGAAACTTTTCCCAAGAATGGGGATGTCCTCCATCCACACGATCGAAAAAGACTAGCGTTAGAGCTAACGGAGACTCGGGGATCCGTAGATCGGGTTAACGCTCATTCCAGCAGCATTGGCTTTGGCGGCCCACGCTTTCCAGTGTTCCACCCACCAGTGCGGTGCTCCAGGCGCTGACTGCAAAAAATGTTTGTTACTGGGATCACTCAGATTGGGGCCAAAGTTATGATTAGCGATCTGGTCCATTAACGTATGCGCGATGTTCTCGGGAATTCCGGCCTTTCGCGAGATCTGCTGAATCCAATACATCGAATACAGTTCATGGGGGAGCACTCTTAAGTTAATAAAATCGCCGTAAATCGTGGTCAAAAACTCCTCGATCGCCGGTGCTGACTGGGCCTTTCCAAGGTCATGCAGAGCGGCTAGTAAAATGGCATCTTCCGCTTCGATCCCAAGTGCGTTCTTAAGATCGGCGGAATAACGCTTCATGTGAGAGATGAGTCGTCCCACATGTTTTAAATTGTCGTTTTCAAAAGTGCCCGCGGCTTCTTTCTTGAGAAACTCCATGCACTCGTGACGAAGTTTTTCCGACATGGCTGGCGTCAATGGTAGACGCCGTAAGTCACGATTTTTCTCAAGCCGATACTCCAGGATCTCGATGGCATTTTGAAAGTGCAGGCGCCCCAGTTCGACGGGGTCTGCCCCCTCCTTTTCCTGAAACACTGTGCCGTAATGGTCCTGGGAAGACAGCTTTTTTAGTGCTTGGGGCTTCGAGGTCATAGAGATCTATTATAGCATCGCGGCTATTGTCTTACGCGGCCGCGACAAAGCGATCCGTTTTTTTGAGAATCGAGTTTGTCATCGCAATTAAGAGCAATTACAGGCATTTTTGGAGTCGCTGGGTCGTGACAAATGAGTTCACGTTTTCTAAAACTCTAAATAAAGAGATTAGTTTCTCCGTTTTTTAAATTTTCCCTCATAGCAGTTAAAGAAAAAGAGGTCGCTTGACCCTACCCATGCAGGTCACGAGGCTTCTTTTTTTGTCCGTAGTTCGTTTTGAAGTAAGGATGAGATAGCCTTCTCTCCTAAGGCAGGGCCCGGAGGTAAGGCCGGGCCCCGCCAAGTTCTCCCTCTCAACTCGACGATATCTATAGGTCTTTCTCGTCGGAAGCTTAGGCTTGATCCCAATCAAGCAAATGTGGTACGCCATTGCCTCCACGAAAGGAATGTTCTTGATTCGGATGGGCTACGGAAGGTGGCGCCTACGGGCTGCCCTTTTTTTTATAATTCTTATAGCTTGTACCAGGACTTCGGCGCAGCCGAATTCTAGTTTCGGAGGTTGTGCGCCGATAGTGATTGAAGAAGATCACTCGCAAGGACTTTTCCACCGCTGGAAACTTCCCAAAGGAAGTAAGTTCGCTTCTCGGGAATATCCCGTTCCAGGAACCCAATACATCGTCACCGATAGCGGAGGCGCGATCGCTTTCTCCCCCGACTCTCGTTTCATCTATGTGGCTTACGAAAATGACGGAGTTTCGAGGATTGTTTCTCGTAAGTCTGCCACCCTAGAAAAAAATCCTCTATTGCCTATTCAATCGAAACGTTTCCGCTTCACTTCGGTGGTGGCATCGCCCGAATGGATCATTGGAGGAGACGCTGATGGAATTCTGCGATTTTGGAATTCTCAGGACGGTTCAGCCGGGATCGATTTTAGATCCGCTTTCTCTCAATCGGGGATCCATAGTCTTTCGTACTCAGAGAAAGGGTACCTTGTAGAGGCGGTGAACAATGGCGGAATCGAAGTTTTTCGAATTCCGTCGGACAGGCCCGAGGAGCCCCTAAGGTTATATCAATTAAGTGGCCCTTCTCAACTATGGGGTCCTGTCTTTCCAACGATTTTGCCACAGGGGAATTCCGTGGGGTTAAGTTCCCTCAATGGGCAATCGAAGATCGTCACGTTGGCTCATGGAGAAGTTGTCATTCAATGGGGGCTCGCTTTTCGCGATGAACCCTCTTCGCGGCGGATTAAAATTGGGGCTGGTTTTTTCGACAGCTCAAATGGTTGGATCTCAATAAACGGAGGGGTCGCAAGTTCCGGCAAAGGTTATATTGGCGTCGATGTATGGCATGAACAAGAGGGGGCTCCGCGTTTTGTGCAGTCTGTCCAAGTGGTAGGCCCTGTGGAAACCGCGATAGCGAAAGTACGTCCGATACCTGGTAAAAACCCCCGCTTTGGAATTGTGAGCCCTCACGGATTTCTTGAGATCCATTCTCTCGATGGAAAAACTCGCGTGAAGGAAATTCCGGTCGGAACGGAAAAAATTTTGGATTTTCAAGTCTCTCCTGATGGAAAAACGGGGATTACGATCTCTAAGAAGAGGGCCTGTTTTCTGCAGCTAGAAGAAGACGGCAACTATTGTCAGCTAATGGACCCGAATGCCGAATTAACAGAAGCTCAGTATTCTCCCGACGGAAAGACCGTCATAATAAAAGGGGCCGACGGAAAAACCGCCGACCCCATTTTATATTCGGTATCTGTCTCCACCGTTCTTAAACGGTTACAACAACCCTAGTGAGGGAAACCCATTCCGTATTGGTAGGGGAAACCCGAAGTGTAGTTGTACGGAGAGTAAAGCGATCCGCCTGCTGGATAGCTATATCCGTAAGCAGGATAAGAGGAACCGTAGTACGGGTAACCGTATCCGTAACTTGATCCGTACCCGTATCCGTAAGAAGGATAGCCGTAGCCCATTCCGTATCCATAGGAGGGGTAGCCGTATCCATAGCTTGATCCGTAGCCATATCCGTACGAGGGATACCCGTAGCCGATACCCATTCCATATCCATATCCGTATCCGTACGAAGGATATCCGTAACCGTAACTTGATCCGTACCCGTATCCGTAAGAAGGATAGCCGTAGCCCATTCCGTATCCATAGGAGGGGTAGCCGTATCCATAGCTTGATCCGTAACCATATCCGTACGAGGGATACCCGTAGCCAATACCCATTCCATATCCGTAGTTGGGATAGCCGTATCCATAACTAGAACCATATCCGTATCCGTACGAAGGATATCCGTAACCATATCCGTAGGAGGGATAAGAATAATTGTAAGGCGAATAGAGCGATCCATAACCGTAACCGCCGTAGGGGCTGTATCCCCCATAGTATCCGCCGTAAGCTCCGTAGCCGGCACCCCATCCAAGTCCAAATCCCCAATCTTTGTCGGTAACCGTTGCGGTTGAAGCCGTGTTACTGGTCGCCGTATTGGTAGTGACCGTAGCCGAGGTCGAAGGAGCTAAATACCTTGAAGACCCCGTCGTAGAGGAAAAGGAATTTCCTCCATGGCTGTTTAAAGACGTTTGCGCCGTGCCACTATTTACATTGGCAACGCTTTCGGCTCGAGCCGAAACCAAGGTTACTGAACAGCTCAGAAAAACCACCGCAAGATATGCGCTGAACTTACTCATCTTTTTCCGCTCCACATTTGCTAGGGCGTTCGCCCTAAGCTCATCTCCACTTCTTCATCTTCCACGCACGTAGCGCTGGAAGTGTACCTACGAAAAAAAAAGCACAGGCTGTACCAATTCAAAATCACCCTTTTCCCGCACGATTCAGGGGTGAGAGCCTCGTAGAGTGCGCATTTTTGTCAGCCAATCGTAAAAGCCGTACACACGGAAGTTCTTAGAAGAAAGAGTGAGGTTTGGTTTTGAATTCCGGTATTTTAAAGTAAAGGGGAGTTTCTTACTCCCGTGTTCTTTGGGTCTTCGACCTAAGACTATCGGGATACGTCTTTCGCTCAAGGACTTGAGCTTGCGCTTTGGTAGCCAATCTGGTTTGCATGGCCCATGAACATTCAAGAGCAAGAGATCCTGGTCATCGGCGCTGGTCCCGCGGGCTTAAGTGTAGCCGCCGAATGCGTGTACCACGATTTGCCGTCAGTCCGAGTCATTGAAAAGGGGCCCTCTCACAACCAAACCGTTTTACAATACTATCCCGATGATAAGCGGGTTGACGCCGCCTATAGGGGGCAAGAGGCCGTTTGCGCTGGCGTACTGTGCTTTCGGGACACTACCAAACCGAATTTTTTAGCGATCATCGACGAAATTCTAGAGCGATACGGCTTTCAGGTTACCTACAACGTGAACGTCGATTCTATTAAGCATGAAGGCGGCTATTTTTTTGTTTCTACTTCGGAAGGGGCATTATTTAAGTCTAAATTCGTAGTGATTTGCGTCGGAAGAATGGGAAAACCCAATCGCCCGGACTTCTTTAATGAAATTCCTTCAAACGCTCGAAAACATGTTCAGTTCGATATCAGAAACTTGGATGCTACGGGAAAAGAGATCCTAGTGGTAGGAGGGGGAAACTCCGCCATCGAGTTTGCGTTGAGTCTGGCCAATCGAGGGAAGGTTACCGTTTCCTACCGTAAGGACACTTTTAGTCGTCTTAATCCCATGAACCTAGAGATTTTGGAGAAGGATGAAAAGGAAGGGTTGATTGCGGTTTTACGCAATTCTAACCTAACGGGAATTCGGGACGAAAACGGCAAACCTCACGTCATTTTTAAGGAGGGCCCAAGTAAGGTATTCGATAACGTTGTTTTCGGTATCGGAGGAAGCTCTCCCGCAGGTTTCTTGGCTAGCGCTGGACTTAACCTCGATGAGAAAGGAAATCCCATACTTTCTCCTATGCTAGAGAGCAATATTGTCAATTTGTATGTCGCCGGAGAATTATGCGTTCCCCAGGGGAAAGGATCTATTATCGCGAGTTTCAATTCGGGAAAAAGGGTGGTCGAAGGAATTGCCCAAAAGTTGGGGCGTGAGCGAAAGCCGGAGATTGTCTCGCTTAATTTTCAGAGCTAATTCTCTTACTACCGGTGTGTGGCCAATGCTTTCAGACTTGCCAGAAAAGCCATAAATTCCAGGACGAACTGAATCCAATGGGAGACCGCCCAACGGCCGGTAACTTGAAGTTCGGCTTCGGGCGAAAGCAAGCCTCGGGTGAGGACCTCTTGAACGGGAATCGTACCCAAGAAATAGGTGATAACCGCGGCAAATAGACAAATTCCAGCGATCAAAGTCCACGGTCTTTTCTTTTCAGTGGGCGAGAGATGGAGCAGCAACATTGCTAGCCCGGAGAGAAAGGAAACTTCCAACAGAGATACCAGAATCGTCGAAAAGGCTCCATAGTGCTCGTTGGTAAAAGCAGCCAAAGCGGTCGGAGAGAGTCCGTTCCAAAGGGATAACAGCCCCTGGCCGGAGGCAAACATTGCTCCTGAAAGAAGGCCAGTGCTTACTGCCGTAAAGGCCGTCGAAAGTTCTTTAAGTCTGGGGGGCATCATTCAAGTATAGATACCTCGCATGACGGCCCCCCTATGGCAATCATTTCGCGGGAGCTTTTTCTCTTAGTTTGGCTACGACGATACCCAAGATCACCATTTCAGGAATTCCCAAAAGGATCTGTTTCATCGCTAAAGAACAACTTATTGGCTGTAAAGAGTAATAGAGCAGGGCCGAGGGGACTGCGGTAAGGAAAGCCAGAGCCAATCCAAAGCGCACTCCTTGAATCAAGAAAGGCTTATCCTGTTTCTTACCTTGGTCGTAAATCCATACGATCGATGCCGCCACCAGGAAAAAGGAAACAAGCATGTAAGGCAGATAGTGGCACATATCTGCGGCCGGTCGGTAGAGAGCTGCAAAGTTCATGTAGCTACTTTTCAGAATGAGTTCATGAACGACAAATTCGAGACCCCAAAGGACGAGAAACGTTACGACGGTGGAAATGGCGCAGGATATCCAACATTTCTTGTTAACCATGTTTGTTCTCCGATGTTAGTAAAGCCTGGGGATATTGTACCGCGTTGTGGGCCGGTCGAGGTATTTTGTGTGACTGAGGACGGCTCGAAGCGTCACACATCCTACTGGTCCTTTACGTATGCGTAGACGTAGACGTTAGCGTGAACGTGAACGATCCGAAATCCCCAAATCCCACTCCTCTACCCTTTTTCCTTCTCTGGGTGTATGGAAACGCTATGAATCGGACTGAAATAGCGACTATGGCTGGGGGTTGTTTCTGGGGGATGGAGGATTTGATCCGAAAGATCCCAGGCGTCATTGAGACTACCGTTGGGTATACCGGGGGCGATGTCCCCAATGCCACTTACGAAGTGGTGAAACGAGGATCCACGGGACACGCCGAGAGTGTTCAGATCGAATTTGACCCTGCTAAAGTGAGCTATGAAGGTATTTTAGATCATTTTTTTCGCATGCACGATCCCACGACGGTGAATCGACAGGGTAATGACGTCGGATCTCAGTACCGATCGGTTATCTTCTTCCACTCTGACGAGCAAAAGGCCGTTGCCGAAAAGGTCATCGCCAAAGTTCAAGCTTCAGGTAAATGGAAGGGCAAAGTGGTGACTGAAGTCGTTCCGGCTGGCCCCTTCTATCGTGCAGAAGAGTATCACCAGAAATACCTCATTAAAAATCCGGGCGGATATACTTGCCATTACTACCGCGATTAGCACTTAACGCGTTTTGATTTTGAGGAATCAACTTATTGATTATCCACAGGCAGACTTAGTGCCCAGTGGTAGTTTGCACGATGCCTTGAGTGGTTCGAGTGTAGGCCACCGCGTTGGAAAGCACGGGAACGGCCACTGGAGAAGTGGTCGGTGCCGCCGTAAAGAGAAGTGTGCCGCCCTGGACACTAAAGACATCATAGGTCGTAGTGCTGGTGGCCGGATTCCAATAATGAATGCGATTTCCGTTAGGAACATTCGAAGGGGCGGCTCCATCGATGTAAAAACCCAAAGTCGCCGTGTTGATGATCATCGCTGTTGGAGCATTCGAGTTGCAGCTTAGCGTCTGAATCTCGAGCGTGGAGTTGCTATTGAAAGTATATTGCGAAGCCTGCTCAGGGCCGTTGGGCACATTGGCATTCGTCGGATAACAATTAGATGTCCAGCTTCCCAGAAGAACGGAACTAGAGACTCCGCCAGATTGGTTGTTTCTTACTCCGGGTTTCGCTTCGAACTGTCCGCAAGCCGTCACCAAAAACAAAGAAAGCCACACCCAGAACGATAACCTTTGCATTCGAATCTCCTCCCCCTACGTCCCCCGCAAACGGGGCTTCTCGATAGGGTGGTTGTGCAATCGCAAAGCCACTGTATTCAGGCTGGAAGCGGTGGAAATAGAGTGGGCGAAGCGACAATTTTGGGCGCTTTGGGGACCTAATGCGTCCACAATTGGCCTTTGATTGAACTGGAAGAAAAAGTGCCCGAAGGTGTTGAATATCAGAGGGACCCGTTCCGTTAGCATCCCTATTGACCCAGTAATTTATATTGACGCACATCCCCATCATACGTTTGTATCAAAATACATGGGGGGAATTTGGGGATGAAGCATTTCAAGGGCGCAACGCCCTCTTTTCTGGCAATTTTAGTGACCGCATTTTTCATGGGAATCTCTTTCTCTGTGGAGGGAATTGCGGGTGCTGATAACGGCGAAGATGAGGACACCGGCATCACCGTCGACGCGAACGGGGTTCCCATGGAAATCCCAGTTCACATTGAAAGACGCTTTGCCCAGATTCTAGAAGATCCCAAGAACCGACCCGAAGAGCCGTTTGAGGAGATTCAGACTAGCCGTTCGGACGGAAGACTTTTTTTTCGATTTGAGGGCCACGAAACCGATCGCGGCAATCCCGCACGCTATGAGCCTCTGCTTCACGGTTGGAAATCTCCGTTGTCGCTACCGCCCATTCCTACGGAGCAATTAAGAGCGCTGTTCAAGCGAGTTCCTAAAGGGGCCGGAACCCCTCTGGCCGTAGAGACCGATAGCTCGATGTGGGCACCGGCCATCTATGAATCTTTTATGGTGGATGTTACCACAGAGGGTGCAGCCCGCTACTATCTGAACACCAAGCTCACTCGGGTCGTTTACGATTCGAGAAGCGATGGCCTGGTAATGCCCCAAAGCTCCTTTTCCGTTCCCTTGGCACAGGTCGAGGAGAGGGTCTTTCCGAGTCCCAAGGCTTTTATTTCCATTCCGCAAAAGCCTCAAGACCACACCTATTATGTTCAAGCGGAAGGCGAAGATCCCATCGCTATGCTGGTACTAGGATTTCAGGAAGCTCCCGATGAAAAGGCAAGCCCCTCCCGTTTCGCCTTTGTAACGCCTCGAAGCACTTTGGAGCGGCGAGAAAGAGATCTCAGAGTCTATCGAATTCCGTTTGGCCTTCTGCGAACGACTTTCCGGGCCCATCATGAAGCACTCTTGGTGAAGATGCGTAAGAGTCAGACTCCGTTGCCTCAATGGGTCGAGCACTTTCGATTTCCGATAGCCATCAGTGAAAAGGATCGCACCTTCACTCAAGCGTTTATTACCCTGCGCGCGGGACTAAATAACGTCTTGGAGCGGATGAAGGAGATGACTCCTATCTTCTTACAGATTCCCTGTCGCGATGTCGTAGCTGCCGCGGGATAGGGTATGCTACCGGCTGGAGCCTATAATGAAGCTTTCGCGCATTGTCTGTGGAATTGTTGCCCCCATTTTACTTCTCAGCTCTTTGAGCTTTGCCGAAACGGTGGAATCTCCGGCACCGCAGAGCCCGGATGTCAGCGAGCTACCTGATAAACAGCTCTCCCTTCTCCCTTCCCTCGCTTTGCTGGAAGGGACTGTTGGATTCGGGGGCGGGATAGATCTAGTGTTCCATCTGGGAAGCCACTTTTATCTGGGGGCTGAATCCGGCTTTTACCGCTGGAGCGAATCGGCATCTGGCTCAGTATCGGCTTCGGTATCGGTAAGTTCATTACCGCTCATGCTTACGGCTCTCTATAAATGGGTAATTCCCGAGTCGGCGTTTCGCCCGTTCTTTGGAGTTGCCGTGGGAGCAAGTCTCACCATGGGAAATCTAAGCGTATCGTTATCAGGAGCAAGCTCCAGCTATTCGAACACCGCTATTAATTTCGAAGCTCTAGCTAGACCAGGGCTTGAGATCTTACTTAGTCCAACACTTTCTGTGATGATCGAACCAAAATTAGGAATTTTAGATTCCTCCTTCGTTTTCTTACCCCAGGCCGGAGTGGGCTTCGTCCTCTAACGTGACTGCGCCTGTCTCACGTCGGGTGCGGTGCCCGTCGCTAGATTCGTAACGGAATTTGCCGGTAAGAGATCCTTTGTGACCGTACTGGCAAAAATTGGCGGCGAATAGCCCTGAAAGCTCTTGATGACCACCCAATCCTGTTTTTGATCATCCCATTTTAGAATCTGAAAAGCGGGATAGGTCGGGTTAGGAAGCTGAGTGACGTTGGGGTGAGTAGCGGCATTAACATCCATGGCAACGCCTAATCCCACCGTTGAACTTGGAGTCATCTGAATAATGCTACCAAAATACGCATTGTAATTCTTGGCGATGGCTTCAACGTGTTTTTTGAATTGGCCGCAAGCAGGACAGCCCACGAAGCCGACCTCTCTTAAGATTAGCTTTTCCTTCGGCGAGCGACTCATTTGGCGATTGATGCTCACCTCATCGTCGAATTCGAATACTCCTTCCTTCGTCTCTGGTTTTACTTCTGCCGGGAGAGGATTTTTGATCGTAATGGTGGGGTGTCCGGCTGACCGTGGCAGTAAAGCTCCGGGAGCAAGTGTGCAGACGCCATTTTTACAGTTCATCCCATCCTTATTTCCAAGTAGCCCCGAATGGGAGAGGTCTAAGTTAGTCGGATCCGCAGCCAGCAACTTAAAGCAAGACAGAGCAAAGACAGAGACTAAAATGATATGCGCGTATTTCACCTAACCCCCTAATTCAAAGTAAAGTGAGCGAAATAGGTGCAAGCAAAGTGCCACGGAGCCAAAGCTAAATAGGCACATAAGCACTTTGGGAATACGACTAAAAAACTATCATTTCATTCGGTTTGAGCGTTGCAACCCCTATGCTAATTAGGGACAATGTTATTCCAATGAAACAAATACTTAAGTTCGTTCTGGCTGGCTTCATGATCTTCGTCGGTGTAAAGCACTTTATCGATCCCATACCCTTTGTGCGCATCGTCCCTAGCTATCTTCCTTGGCCTTTAGCTTTGGTTTACGTGAGTGGCTTTTTCGAAGCGCTAGCAGGAGTGGGGTTGTTAATCCCGCGTCTGCAGAAAATAGCCGCTTGGGGACTCGTCGCCCTATACGTCGCCGTTTTTCCGGCTAACGTAAACATGGCCATCCACCATCTTCCCTTTGGAGAGGGGCCGACTCCCCAATGGGCGTTGTGGTTACGATTGCCGGTGCAGCTACTATTGGTTTGGTGGGCATATAGTTATACCAAGCCTTGCAATAACATCACCTCTAAAGTGACGAAATAGGGCGGATTGAGTGTTGATTCGACATCATCGAAAACTCGAACAAGCTTCAGTGCATTCCTAAAGTCGTCGATCTGAAAAAAATCCTTTTGCGCTAAAGATCATCTATTCCCCGAATAGTCTTTAGGCCCCGAACTTGGTCTGGGACTTGCTTTTATTTTAATAGACGAACGAAGGGAGGAGCTTGGAGGTGTTCGATGTGGTATCAAAGTCATCAAAGTCATCAAAGTCATCAAAGTCATCAAAGTCATCAGAGTCACAGAAATAGTCCCTTCTCCCGACCTTCGCAAAAACCCACCATTCCCTTTTTCGCGGAAGCCGCTCTTGTCTTTGCGGCCATGGTCGTGTTTTTGGCGGGACTAGTCCTAGGAAGCGGAGTCACTCGCGATAAGAGTGCACAGAGTATCGAAGCTCAAATTCAAAGCCCCGCCGAGTTTTACAAACGCTATCAAGCTGAGATCTTTCGGACGTTACGTGCGGAACCTAAGATTCAGATGGTTAGATTGCGTCTTCCGAATTCGATTTTAAGCTATCGACGGGGGCTAGCGACGAGCGCTCACGGAGATAATATGCTTTTGCAAGCGAGAGTCTCTTTTCTGCCGTTCTTGGTGGTGTCTCGAAACAGCCAGAGATTTTTAGATCAGATGCGAATTGACTATGTCGATCCATCGTCCCTTCCGGAAGGGCTGCTCGGCAAAAATGACCTTCCCTTCTCGGAAAAAGATCTGCAGCGGTATGTTCTGGTGCCCGATTTTTCTGGTGAAGGTGGCCGTGACTATTCCGTCAGTATCGGTGGGCTTGGCCACTAAGGCTAGCCTTTGACCTTATAACCTTTTTGGTTGAGCACAGAGCGAATGAGTTCACGTTTATCACCCTGGATCTCGATCTTTCCTTCTTTGCCATCAAGATGGAAAGTTCCTCCAGATCCACAGCGATTCTTGAGCTCCTTGGTGAGATCTTTAAGAAAGATATTAATTTTGGGCAGGCCATCAATGATAGTGACCGTCTTGCCCGACCTCCCGGTCTTTTCGATGCTTAGAAGGGCTACAAAATTGGATTTTTTGAGTGTGGGCTCCTTGGGACAGGTACATTCAGATTTAACCTCTCCACAACGCGGACATTTCTCGTTTAGTTTAGGATCGGAAGAGTAGACTAATTTAGCAGGGGACACGGCGAAGATTCCTCTCGGGTCATTACTTCTTGTGAAGGAAATAACATTTCAGAGAGGCTTGCGCCAGCCGTCCCTTGGGTAAGGTAACGAAAACGATCAGGCTCACGCCCAGGTCTAGGTATTGCGTTCAGATTCATGTTCAAGACTAGGATCTTGAGCCTGCGTGGGAGGCTATTGTACCGCCTTACACAAATAACACTCCGACTGCGACAGACACAGCGCCAGTTCGCTCGTATCTCCATTTTGAATCTGAACCAAAATAGATTGATCCCAAGTGATGGGCAGATAGTACTCGTTCATGCCGGTGTCCGGGCGAATGGCAAAAGTGGCCGCTCCCGAGTATTGAAAACCGTCCGCGGTCTTTACGGTAAGCGTCGCTGGTGAAGTGCTATTGGTCAGCACCACATCGTAAGAATTGTTCAAAGCTACTTTAGCGACGCAATGAATATCAGCGTGAGCATGGCTTGAGATGAGAAAGAGTATGGCTAACAGCAAAAAAGTGGTTTGCTTCATGATTCCTCCCTTATGGCTTCATTTTAGTCGACGGACCGCTCCTTCCAAAGCGAAAGGAATTTTTCTCAATGAATTCGCGGAAACAAATATGCGCTTCATGTTGAGAATAAAATGACATTGCGAAGAATCCTATTCGTAACAGTGACATGACTCGGCAAAGCACCCCCCTAATTTTGTCTACAAACTATACGACTCAATGCGTCGATATAATTGAATCGGGCAATGACTCTAACTCCAGAGGTAGGACGTATGAGGGTCGAAATAAAAAGAACTTTCGGAATTGCAGCGATCGCAATCGCTGCGGTGTTGGTTTTAGCAAGATGCGCTGACAAACAGAGTTTCTACGCTAATACCCAGGCAAGCGACACCTTTGTTCAACTGTATAACGTAGATTCCTACGATTTTCTCTGGGTACTGGACAACTCTCCCAGTATGGATCCCAAGCGGCAATATGTTGCCGATAATATCCAAAGCTTTTTGACGGTACTTAATAGTCGCAAAGCGGTCGATTACCAAATGGCGGTGACCAACGTCGACTGGTTCACGACAGCTGGTGCGCTAATCACGGCGACTGGCGGACTGAACGTGGTGAAAAGCACTTCCGCCAGCCCTTCAGCGGATTTTGCCGCGATTGTAAATACCATTACGGATACCAACACCAGTTTCTGGGAACAGGGGCTTATTAGTGCCTATGCCGCGATTAATAACTCCGGAAGTACATTCATCAGGAACGGAGTTCCCCTGGTTGTCATTCTAATGTCAGATGATGATGACTGGTCTTGTAAACAAATGTCGAGCGGAATTACCTCCTGTTCGGGAATTCAGCCCGAAAATAACCCCGACGCTATTCTCTATGACACCGGATACTTTCTAAGCTTTTTCGAAAATTACAAAAAACCGCAAAATACCGACGTTACGGTTTTCCCGGTGGTGGGTATGGCTAATAGCGACTGTGTCGTGGAGCGTGTCGGCACTCGCTACCAAGAGATTGCGCAAAAAATGGGCGGCTTTAGCAAGAGCGGAAGTATCTGTCTTTCCGATATTGGAACCAGCATGAACAACATCGCGCAGACCTTGGCGGATAGAGGAACCACTTTTCCTCTCTCTCAGCAATCCAACGGCGAAGGAATTCAGGTCTATGTGAATTCGGTTCTGATTCCTTATTCTCAAGATAACGGATGGACGTATGACTCTACGACCAATTCGGTCATCTTTAATGGGAGCTCCGTTCCCGCGAACGGAGCCGTTATTTCGGTGAACTATTCAGAACAGACGAATTCGAACTAGAGAGATGGAGAACGTATGAAGTTACAAAAAACATTAAATCGCCTTCTCCCGCTCGGGATGATCTTTTTCATTACCTGTTGCGGATCGACCAATTCGAACTCTCCTTCGAGTTTTAACTCTAGCCCGGATGTCACAGCAGTTCAGGCAGCCTCTCTTTGCCCCTCGTCCAATCCCGCGTTTGCTGGCGGAAACGGAACCTCTGGCAGTCCTTATCAGATAAGTCAGTTTTGCCATTTCTACGCTTATTCCGCCAATCCGCTTTATTGGTCGCAAAATGTGGTCATGACGGCAGATTTAGATTTGTCGGGATTAAGTTTCTCTCCCATGATTACAATGACCGGCACTTTTAACGGCAATGGTCACAAGATCTCCAATTGGGTTAACTCAGGCCCGCTTTTTGTGACAAACGCAGGAACGATCTCAAACGTGAATCTAATCAATGTGAACATGACTCCGCTCGGTGCCGCACGACCCGCTCCTTTGGTGGGGACTAATCTATCCGGCGGCACGGTTTCAAACTGTAGCGCTCAAGGTTCTATTAACGGGATGGCTTCAGCCACTTTGGATTCGGATAATGACATCTACTGGTTCGTTGGTGGACTGGTCAGCATCAATTTAGGAATGATTTCGCATTCCAAAGCTGCGGTAAATCTGACTGGCCTAGAAGATATCGGTGGATTAGTCGGACATAACGAAGGAACCATTCAAACCTCCTTTGCGACAGGAACGGTAGTAGCAACTACTTCGGGTGCCAATAACAGCGGAAATTTTGGCGCTGGCGGACTTGTCGGAACTAATATCGGAGGAACGATTGAAAACTCGTACGCCACCGGATCGGTTCAAGGAGCTGACGAAGTAGGCGGGCTCATCGGGTATTCGACAGGTCCGGTTCAAGATTGTTTCGCCTCAGGAGCGACTAACGGAACGGGAACTAATTTGGGTGGCCTTATCGGTCTAAATAGCGGAGGAGCTATCACAAGTTCCTACTGGGATACCACCACTTCGAGCCGGGCTACTAGCTCCGGCGGAACCGGTGAAGCTACCGCAGCCATGCAAACGGCGGCAACGTTTACGAGTTGGGATTTCACCAATACGTGGAACGCTCCCGCCGGCGGCTATCCGACGCTTCGCTAAATCCGGTTCTTTGCGATAGCTTCAGGTGTTTCGGACTGAACGATGAGATATCCTCGCCAACTTTCACCATCTGTCGTGTTCATGGCGCGATAAAGCTTTTCGATCGACACCCAATACCACGGAGTGCGGTGTCTTCCCGTATCCATGACAAGTACCGATTGAGTCGATTGATCGAAAGCTCCCAGAGGAGAAAAGTGCCCGCTTCCCGATCCCACCAATAGAGCCGAATCAAAGTTTGCCACTACAAACTGATTGGCGGTGGAGAGGCAGCGCATGAGATCACTCTTGAAAGTGGTTAGCGCATTTTCCTCATGCCGTTCGCAAACGATAGTCTTGGCGATAGCTCCCACGGATCTGAGTAGCTGGGAAAGCTCAGACAGGGTCAGTCCACCGTCCTTATGTAACACGGCCTCTAAAGGTTTGATTCCTAATGAGACCTTATCTAAAATTTTGGTTTGAGAATATTCGTTCCGGCCGGCCAGAGAATTGAGTACGATAACCGCCGTTGCAATACCGCAGCAAAAGCGGTCTCGTTGGGGCTCAAAATTTTGAGCCAACGTGAAAAAAGAGGTCTTGAACCCAGAATTTTGAAGCATTTTGGCCCCTTCGGGTGCCGCAAATAGCGTTCTTTCCCCAGTCGACAAAAGGTCTCGAGTTTGGTCTATCTGGGAGGAATTCGAAGGTTTACGGTTCATAAACGTAAGGCTAATATAACGCAAAGCGTTATAATGTTCCATTAAAATCGCCCTAGAAGGACCGTGAGAAAGCCCAATGAGGCCAAGGAAGCCCGAGGAAAACGGTTAACTCCATGAATACGAAGTCACACTCGAAACCATTCCGGTGTTTGCTGGCCGGAGAGCCGAATGAAATTCTAGTTCCCAATGATGACACCGGAGCCTTGTTAGCGTACGAACTTTTGTCTCGCGGGCACGAGGTTGATTTCTGCGAGCTAAGGAAGATGGACTTTCGAAGGTCTCCTCCAGACTATTTGGCTCACCTCTCGGTAAGGAAGATCCAAAAAGTATCTATCGATCAAAAGCTTCCTTTCACTTTGGGGCCGGTGAGGGAAGAGCCGGTGAATCGCTATGCGGCCATCTTACAAAGAAAAGATCCTCCCGTAGACGAAACTTATTTGGGCCACGCGAATCAATTTACTCACGCGCCGTCTTCTATCGTTCAGATCAATAATCCGGCGTATACGAGAGAGTATTCCGAGCACTTACTGCCGATGCGATTTCCCCAGTATGCAACTCCCACTTGCTATCTCACTTCATACCAAGATTTTGTGAAAGCCATCCGCACGGCTCCTGGAGAGACGGTAGCTAAACCCGTTCACTGGTTTGGCGGAGTGGGAATCACCTTTTTCTCGCCGACAAGCCCCGAAGTAGATATCGAGCGTTTCTGGGAAAAATGGAAACCTCATGCGGTCATACAGCCCTTCTTGAAGGAGATCGAAACCATCGGGGATCTTCGTATCTTGGTCATGAATCAGAAAATCATTGGTCATTACTTGAGAAAGCCTAAACCCGGAAGTCGCATTGCTAATACCCACGCGGGTGCCTCTGCTCATCATTTTGAGCCTACGCCACGCCAAGTGGAGGCATCCCTTGCGGTAGCTAAGGAGCTAGCTCCCAAAGGGCTCTACTTATTAGGGTTGGATTTTATCGGGGATCATCTTAATGAAGTGAACATCACCTGTCCCTCAGGCACCCACCAGATCAATGGTGTCATGGGGATTCACGTTGAGAAGCGGCTTATCGACGAATTGGAGAAGCTGGTCGCTTCGCCCCCTGTTTTAGAGCCATGAAACGTTGCTATTATGCGGTTATCTTCACCTCGACGCTAAAAGAGGCCGATCCCCAAGACGAGCAATACGAAAGCATGGCCTGCGAGATGGAAGCACTAGCATCCCAACAGGAGGGCTTTTTGGGAATCGACAGCGTGCGGGGGGCAAAAGGGGCTGGCATCACCGTCTCCTACTGGACCTCTCGCGAGTCGATAGCCGTTTGGAAAAGCCACTTTCGACACAAAATCGCCCAAAAAAGGGGGAAGACGTGTTGGTATTCGACTTATCGCGTTCGAATCGCGAAAGTGAAGGGGGAATACG
The DNA here is from genome assembly GCA_963778115.1 of uncultured delta proteobacterium. Lineage (GTDB taxonomy): Bacteria > Bdellovibrionota > FAC87 > UBA2466 > UBA2466 > JBBQIT01. Next base: position 1,934,200 of record CAVZSV010000004.1, on the reverse strand, counting down.
GAAAAGATTAGCTTTAATCGTCTCTTCCCCAATTTCAATTTTACAAGTGTCTCAGACTTTGCCAAAATCCCCCCTTATTCCCGGGTAGCTCAGTCGGTAGAGCAGGTGGCTGTTAACCACCCTGTCGGGGGTTCGAATCCCTCCCCGGGAGTTCGTTTTCGCTAAGAGCGAATAGGAACCTTAAGGATTAATCTTAAGATTAACCTTAATTTAAATCCGCCCATTGGACTTGAGTCCGGTATTCTAATGACAATGCCTCCCCCCGTTCTCTCTTCCCGAAAACGAGCCTTGCTTCATGGTGTGACTTCACTGCTTTTGCTATCGATTCAACTGCCGATGCTGGCGCGCGCTCCTCAGAACCCGGATGGGGCTGAGATGATCATGGCCTCGCTTTCGGGAGGCATTTTGCATCCTCCAGGCTATCCGTTGCAGGCTTGGCTGGATCGTATTTTTATTTTACTTCCATGGGGTCCCCACGCGGTTCGACTAGCTCTGTTGTCGTCGTTGAGCAGTATCGTGGCGGCCAATGTTCTGCTAGCGATTCTACTCTCCGAAGGCTTGCCGTGGGCGGCTAGTGTGTTTGCGATGGCGACCTTTTGCTTTTTTCCGACCAGTTGGTATCTGTTCGTGCAGCCGGAAAAATATGGACTCACCACACTGTTCTTTCTTTTATTCGTCTGGCAGTTTTTATGCTTTAGTCGCAAACCCCGACTCACCAAAGCGGACGGCGTCGCGTGGGGAGTGGTGACGGGTCTTGCCTTTGCCCAGCATCCGGTCAGCGTGCTAATGGCCCCTTTCTTTGTGAGCTCATTTTTTCTTCTCCTGCGCGATCCTAAAGGACGGATGGGCAGAACAGGCGTTGCCCTTTTCAGTGTCGTCGGTGTGGCAGTAAGTCTGTATTTTAGCTTATTTTTACTTACCACTCCCAACGCATGGCCCGATTGGGGAAAGATTCAAACGATTTCCGATCTTGTTAATCTGGTTTTACGACGAGACTTTCATTTGCTCCAGCCAAAGACTTCAAGTACCGAAGGGGTGAACTTAAGCGCGCTCACGGTTTTCATCCATCGTTATTGGGCGACGTTTAAAGTAGTGGGGATCCTTCCCTTGTTGGGTTGGATTAGGCTCATTCAAAAGAACCGGTGGGGACTTGCGATGGGCTTCGCGGCAGTAGCGATTCTCAATCTTATCTTTCTTAGAACTGCGGAATTAGGCCCCTCTGGATTTGTTGCCGAGGCTTATCTGGAAAGGTATCACGTCCCGTTTGTTTCAGCTCTTGCCATTCTGTTTGGATTTGGCTGCGAGTGGCTCTTAAATTTGGCCGGCACTAAAATTGCTCCCATATTACGAGGAGCCTTGGTGATTGCGTCGATCTGTCTCGCCTTTTTAAGCTACGACACTGCCGATGCGTCAAGCGATTCGACCTGCGATCTCTATCGTGACGGACTCGCTCTTTCCGCTGATCCTAAAGCCATTTTTATCGCGGGAAATGATCTGGATCTCTTTTATGGAATTCCGACCAAGGAGGGGGTTCGCTTTCCTGTCACGGGCGAATATCCTTGGAGTGTGGCGCGCGCCGTTCCCCTGATAGAGCGGCGACTGAAATTATTTGACTTAGATTCCGTGCACAATGCGAAGCAATTAGTAGGGTATGCTTATGCCAGAGGGTTTTCGATCATGATTAGTAACCCGGGTCTCTTAAGTGGAGCTCCCACTCCTATCGTGCAGAAGGGACTCTTTTGGTTTGCCGCGCGCTCTATGAAAGATGCCCAGTCGGAAGATACGTTGAGAGCGGCGCTCAAACTTTGTCCTTTGCTGGAGAACCTATCGTCTCCCCGGCCAACCCAGAGCTTTCTATATGGGCGGTATCTTTTTAGTGCGTTTCCACTCGCGTTTAAAAGTGCGGCTGAATATCTATCTTCCAAAGGCGATGTCGAAGGAAATGAAATGAGTCATGAAATCCAAATCGCTTTAGAGGATGGCAGCACCCCTTTGCGATGGATCGCAGGATGCCAGGCCCTCAGAGCGCGCTATCCTTTCTAATAGAGACATATGTCCCTTTGACAATGTTTCTAGTTAAGCATTTCATCCAGGGAAGGGGTATTTATGAGGCATTTACTTTTACTATTTCTAATCGGAAGTCTGTTTCCATTACCGCTCCCCGCTGCGGTGGATTTTGATTCCCTAGCGAAGGATTATCGTGAAACGTTAAAGACGATGGTGGCCGCAGACACCGAAAGCCCTCCTGGAAATGAGGCCAGGATAGTTCGTCTGGTGGCCGAGCGATTAAAGGCCGAAAATATTGCCTATGAAATTTCCGAGTTCGCCCCAGGTAGGCAAAATATCGTCGCAAGACTTAAGGGGACAGGGGAGCAGAGACCTGTTCTTCTGCTAGCCCACATCGATGTCGTAGGTACCCAAAATCAGAAGTGGTCTACGGATCCGCATGTGCTGATAGAGAGAGAGGGCTACCTGTACGGCAGAGGGGCCGGAGACGATTTGGGAATGGCTGCTGCCAATCTTGAAATTTTTCTGCTTCTCAAGCGCGAAGGAGTTCCCTTGCGCCGTGATGTCATTTTGGCGCTAACGGGTGATGAGGAGTCGGGTGGGGCTGGCATCCGCTATCTGCTCAAGACCAATCCTGCGTCCGTGGACGCCGAAATCGTGCTCAATGAAGGAGGGGGATTGGTGCTAAACGATAAGGGAACTGCGGTGAAGTACATTGGTCTGCAGGTTGCCGAAAAGACTTATCAAGATTTCGAACTCAGAGCCAAAGGAACTTCAGGTCACGCTTCCGTTCCCCTTCCTGACAATGCCATCTATCGCATGGCTCGCGCCCTGACGAAACTAGGACAATATCAGTGGCCGGCCCGACTCCTTCCGGTATCGCGGGAGTTTTTTCGCGAGAGAGCCGACTTCGAACCTTTGGCCCTTCAAGCAGCGATGAAAAAGATAGCGATGGCGCAAGGAGCTCTTCCGAAATCCGCCCTTCGTGAAATCGATAAAAATCCAGCGTTGGCGGCAACCCTAAGAACGACGTGTGTTGCTACAACGATAGCGGGGGGAAACCGGGTCAATGCACTCCCGGCGGCGGTTGAAGCCAATATCAATTGCCGTATCTTGCCCGATGAGTCTTTAGCGGAGGTGATAAAAAACCTCCGTAAAGCCATTGGAGATGAACAAATTGAGATAGTCCCGGTGGGAGAATTCTCCCAGGGAGGGATGTCCACTTTGAAATCGGATTTCGTTGATTCTCTAAAAAGAGCCGTCAAAGAGACGATGCCTGGAGTTCCCGTTATTCCATTTTTAGCCAGAGGTGCCACGGATTCTCGCTATTTGAGAACTGACAAACGTTCATGTTATGGCATCCACCCCATTGCTCAGACCGAATTTGATTCTCGCAGGGCCCACGGCATTGACGAGCGCATTCCGGTAGCGAGTATTCGGCCAGGCTTGGAGTTTTTTCATAAGTTGGTTCTCGATCTGACCGCGAAAGCGCCTCAGGGCTAAAGCAGCGGAGGTGTCTTTCTAAATAAGGAAGTAAGTACCTTTCTACAGGGGCAATATGGTATCCATTCACCACAGTGAAAAGGGGGGCGAGGAGTGGCTGTAAGTGAAATTGGTTCTCCCTTATTTATCTCTACTATCTTTGTGGCTCTTCTCTATTGCTTTGGCCTCCGCCGCTGAGCCTGTCGCCCAGTCCGAAGAAAACAACTACGATATTAATCTCTACATAGAAAACGACACGCGAGCACTGAGCTTACTTAAAGCGACCGATCGCAATTACACCAGCGGAATTCGCTTTTCTTATCTGTTCGCGGATGAGCGCCTTCCTGGGTGGGGTAATTGGATTGCGTCGTTTATCCCGGGATTGCGACGGGGACTCGAGGGTACGAATTCTAAATTCAATATTGGCATGGCCTTGGGACAGCAGATGTACACGCCCCACGATCTTTCAAACCCGAACCCCAATCCGCTCGATCGACCGTACGCGGGTTATCTTTACGCGGGACTCATGTTCTATGTTCAAAACAACGATTGGCTACACAGCTGGGAATTAGACGTCGGAGTTATCGGACCTCCGTCCCTCGCTGAGCAAGCACAAAAATTAGTTCACAGTGTCATTGGAGCTCCGGAGCCCCAAGGGTGGGCAAATCAACTTCGCACGGAGCCCACACTGTCTGTTGCCTATCAACTCAAACGAACTGTCTGGGCATTACCGCTTTCGGATGGAACCCATCTCTGTGATGTCATCCCGTACGTGGGAGCTGCTCTTGGAAACGTTTTCATTTATGCAGGAGTCGGAAGCACGATTCGTTTTGGCTATCATATGACGGATGATTTTGGTCCCAGTAATCTATCACCCATAGGCCTTGATCCCTACATCGTGGCAAGAGGGGAATCGCAATCGCGAAGGCACCGCTTTTTCGAGATGTATGCTTTTGCCGCGGGCGAAGCTAGAGGGATCTTGCGAAATATTTTTTTGGATGGAAATACCTTTGTATCGAGTCCAAGCATTAATAAATATCCGTATAGTCTGGAATATAATCTGGGCCTTGTGGTTCGTTTAGGAAAGGTTCGGTTGGTATGGCAGCAGGTTTCAAAGAGCCCGGAGTTTCAGGGAGAAAGCATTCTGGAGGTTTATGGCTCTCTTAGCGTCACCTATAGCTATCGTTTCTGATTAACGAGCAGGCCCTGGGTTCCCAAAGTGCCCGGGTCGAAAACGTCCAACCCACAAAGGAAAGTTGACACCCTTTTTGCCGTGTGAATAAACGAATTATGCGGACGTTACCGGTTTTAGTTTTTATTTTCTTCTCAGCTTTTGAAGCTTCTGGATTCATCCTCCTGGAGTCGGATAGACACGAATCCAATCTCCTTTTTTCCCATAGAGGGATCGTCTACCTGAGATCCTGCGGAGCTCGGAAGTCTTTCAGTCACGATCTTGACGACCTATCGGCGGAAAGCTTGCTTGCTCTTTGTGGAGGCAAAACGGGCACAATAGCAGTGAAACCGGTTAAGGAAAGCGACTATATCGAGTCGCTGCAGACCCTATACCGCGTCCCCCAAGATACCATAGGGATCGGCGCTATGTCCCAAACATCCATCCGTCGTATTCGAGCGGAGAGAGCGAATGAGGCAAATACGGCGAGAGAGGAGAGGCTCTTTCAGCGCTTGCTGCAGATCGCTTCTGACTTCACGGATTTCTTAGGTCCCCAATCTCATCGCCTTCTAACGTTCGATCACGAACGGGCGCTCTATACGCTTGCGATGGATGCCATGATTCCCACGTTTTTCGATGGGAGCTTTTTTTGGCAACCCCTTGCTGAGGCCGACGACTATGACTTAGATAGGGCGTGCCCGTTTAGCTGGTCGGTCCCTTCCGCGCAAGTGGTCCTTGAATCTGCGGATCGTAATAGTCTTTTGGATTGGGTGAAAAAGCGGGTTCAATCTCGATTTCAAGTAATGGCGTGGCAACACTACTTCCAAGAAACCCCTGTTGGAAATTTGACCGCCTATACGAGTAAAGAGCGTACCGTTACCCTTAGCCTCTCCGATCCTGTGCCCTACGATTTTCACTCCTGGCTCACCGGTACCACGGCTATCGTTTGCGTCAGAAAATTTAATCCCACGGATTTTGAAGCCCCCACAGAGGAGCTGGATTCAAGGGCGGTATCTCTGGAGCTATATTCGCGACGGTGGGGATTCTCCACCGCGGGGCTCTATCGACGCCTTGCCTCTACGGCGAACTTAGATACCGATGTCTATGCCTCTTTTTTCTGGGGCGAGCCCCTTACTCTGTCACAAGAAAAAAAGATAACCGAAATCTTAGAACGGCGTTCAGGAAAGGATCTCCTTTCGGTCGCGGCGGCGGAAAAAAAGGTTGCGGCGGAAAGGGCGAAAGCAGAGATGCGGACACAATTGAAATATGATCGCGAGCTTCTTGAGGTCGAAAAAAGCGGTGTCACTAGTATGCAACAAACGGCAACGCGCCTCCGGAATCAAATTCAGGAGATAAAAAACTCTCCGCGCGGCCAGTACTATGATTTTGGGCCCGTTCACTTGGAGCAATTTGAGCAAAAAATTGCGGACAAACGCAAAGAGCTGGAGTTACGTGAACAGAAAATTGTAGCCAAAGAAAGAGAATTGAACGAATGAGTCCCGTTTATCGGAAATTTCTAGAGGTGGCATGGGACTATTTCAAAATGCAAGCCACGGAGTAATGCGTGGTGCTCCTAGGGTACTGCTTATTGAGGCCTTAGAGCCTCGCTCACTTCTTGCGCACAATCCACCCCGTCATATTGAAGCAGAGGAACAGGTTGCATTCTGGACGCGATTAGCTCCTGCCAGTGAGGAATTTCATATTTTGAAACTTCAGCCGCATTAGCGCGGAGAGCCGCATCAAGAGCCTGAAGAGCTGCGTGATAGGAGGAGTGATCTCGGTTTGCTTTGATGATCGCGTTGTTTTCGATCCCCTCGAGAAGGCGAGTTTGGAGAAGGTTGGGATCTTGAGGAAAGGTTTCCAGGGCAACCCGATAGTAAGTCAGTGCCGCCGTGGCCTGGTCGGTAGCCGGGGAGCCGTTCATGAGATCGGCTAGCACGGTACGTGTCGCTTCATCTTGGCCCGGGAAAATATGGATGACGTCTTCTATCTCTTTGGGGTCATAGCCATAGTGCACCGCCTTTTCCCGCCCTTCTTCAGGATCGTAGTGTAAGTTGCTCAAGCGATTGAAGAGTATTTCCGATCTTATCTCGGTGAGAGGCTTTCTTGCATCAAAGTCCAGAACGGTCAGAGTATCTCCATCAAAACTGCCGTCGAAGAGCAAGTAGGGGCCGGCGTAATGTCCGTCGTTTTGGTAATATTCAGACATTATTTTTGCATCGGGGTCGGTAAGGACCAGCCGATGTGCCAGGGGTATCTTCTTGCCGTAAATATAGGCCGGAGTCTCATAGAGCGCTCTGGTTTTGGAACGGGTATGCTCTTCGATATTCCACCCATTTGATGCCGAGAGCCCCGGGAAGTCTAGGGAAAGGGTTTTTGCAACTTCCCACAAGATCGGGATTTCGAATGAACGATTTTCCGAGTCAAGAATGAGGATCTTGCCGCTCACCGCTTCACTACTGCTTTCGATAACCGAATGGAATACTCCTTCTGCTGAACTTGTCTGAAGAATCTTAATCGTACCTTCCGCTCCCTCTCCATCAATTCCCTGCGTGAAGTACGTCACATTTCCGGCAAATCCTGAAATCGTCCAGCGGCGAGGCTGAGTCCAAGCGCATTCGCCTTTTTTGAGGCTGCTGAAAAATGCATGAAAGGGTCGGGGATTTTTTAGAAGCCTCACTCCACCGCTACCCGACGCTCCAAGACGAATTGTCTTGCGCGATCCGTCTTCTTGAATGGGGTATGTGAAGAATCGAGAGCCGTCCGAGAACTTGTGAAAAGTTTCTAATAAACGACTACGAACAATGCTCTGCTCCTTCTCCCACGTCTCGTACTCGCGCTGTGCTTCTTCGGACATTCTGGCAACCACCGTGCTCTCGTCGGCTGCGGTATCTTGTTGCAGAATTTCGTGAAGCTCTTTTATGGCATTCGGACCCAAACGGGAATTTCGTATGTCGCGAAACTTCTCACGGCTTTTCATTCCCGCTTCGAACTCACCGAGAAACTGATTCGTAACCGTCAATCTTATCTTGAGCATGTTGAGAAGTTGATCCGGGGCTCTAAGCCCGAGTTCATTACGGATAGCATTTCCCATTCTCCCCGGAGTGAGGAGGTCTCTAATCTGAGCCACCAAGACACTGACGATGGGACTGCGCAACGTTCCTTCGACTTGGGGAAGATGAAGAAGGGCTAATGTGACCCGGGCCGAAAGTTCTTTTATTCGCGAGGCGAACTCGGGAGATTTCAGAAGATCTCCCGTCTTTCGAACGACCGAATTTCGGTATTGGCTCTTTTGAAGATCAGAGAGTAAGGCGACCTCTTCCACCGACTTAAGAGGTACCCGGGTCAGGTAGAAATCGTTCAAGGAGTCAAGTTCACTTTGGATTGCTTCCATTCCTTCGGCTCGAAGATTCTCGCAGAGTGCTGCCAATTCACTCTCCATCTGTGAAAGCAGCGGCGGTATACTTGCGGGCTTTAGTTGCAGACCGCTGCCCACTGAAGTTGCGGAAAACTCGAATCCTTCATCTTTCCAATGGGGGTTGGTCTCCCAAGATCGTTTCGCAAATTCGGGATAGAGGTTTGCTATGTCTTGAAAACCGTTGAGAATGAGGTCGTATCCCTCGTTGAATCTTTCGTCGTAGCCCATGAAACGTTTTATCGCTTCACGGTATTGAAGCCTTAAGTCGGGGTTCTCCAAAAACTCCTGCGGAGTTGACGCTTGCGCGACGATATTCTCGAGTTCCTCGAGATCAACGGCTGCAAGAGAAGTTGAAAAGCAAAAGGCAAAGCCTATCCAGAGGACTAGGCTGAAGACGTACTTTGTCATGCGACTGTCCCAGAACCGCGGAAAAATTTTTGAACAAGATTTACGGAGGTAGTATCAGAAAAAAAATACTTCCCCCCCAACCGATTTTTTTTTCTCTGTTCAGTAGTCAGTTGTCCACTGTTATTTTGGCGCTAAGCGTAAGAATTTATATGCCGCGATGCAGCAACGGGGCCATGGTAATGACATACGATGTCAATTGAGGTAAGTCAGGAAGGAAATGAAATATAGTCTAGGCAAAGTTCTTCTGGCGATTTTAACGATGTCGCTTCTTCCTACGTTGAAAGCTGATCAAACGAAGTGCATCCATTTTATCGTGAAGGTTCCCCAAGCCACTCCAGCCGAGAGTCAAATCTTTATCGCGGGAAATCTGCCGGAACTTGGTGGGTGGGCTCCCAACGGAAAGCAGATGTATCCTCTAGCGCCTCTGATTTATCAGTTGGACGTGACCGTCCCGTCCCACACGCAGAGTCTCCTTTTTAAGGTGACCCGGGGGAGTTACTTAAATGAAGCGGCCGACTCTTGGGGAAACGGGATGAATAATTCACGCGCGGATCTAGTCGAAGAGACGACGACCGTGGTGAGAAGTATTCCCCACTGGAAAGACCTTGGTCCACGTTTATCAAAAGCGGGTGTGAAAACGGTTGAAAACTTTTACTCACCAGAGCTTCATAATCACCGGCGGCTGCTCATTTACACGCCGCCTAATTACGAGACCGATCCGACACGGCGTTTTCCGGTCATGTATCTTCACGACGGGCAGTATTTTTTCGGGACCGATCACGCTGCACCAGGGTACGGACTTGGAATCGATGAGGCTTCCGATCGACTCGTGAAATCGGGAGAGATGGAGCCTACGATCTTAGTCGGCATTGGCAATACTCTTTCTCGTGACGATGAATACGATTACGAAGTCCAGGGTAAAACGTATGCGAGATTTGTGATCGATACGGTGAAAACCTATATCGATCAGCACTTTAGAACTCTGGCCGATCGCAGGCACACCTCGACCCTGGGAATGTCGTTGGGTGCATCCATAGCGGTCGATCTGATGTGGCGCTATCCGGAGGTCTTCTCTGCCGCCGGAGGATTATCGTTACCCGTCTTTAATCAGAACAGCGCGCTGCTTAAGCTTATCGAGAACGACGCAAACCCTAAGTTACCTTTTCGCCTTTATTTTGATCACGGAGATCAGGGGCAGGATTCGGGTTACGAAGGGTCTGCAAAGCGCTTTTACCGCGCGCTTCAGACAAGGGGAGTTTCTTTGAACTGGATTCACTATAGGACTTTTCCATACGCCGATCATTCCAGTCTGGATTGGGCACGCCGTTTGGACGAACCTCTTAAATTTCTGTCGTCCGAAAGATGTAGCGGCCTGATTGAGGGAGGTTAACCTACCCTTCGTTTCGCGAAACGTGAGCGACTTTTTCGTCGGGGTGTCCTACGCCATTGAGGCATAATTTAGCGAAAAGATTGTGCCGTCGCGACGATCTCAGCCCCCGGTTTATCCGTCGCGCGGCGGATAGCTTTTGTCTTTTCTTCTTTTGGCTTTGGGGACGTTACGGTCCTTTGGCGTTGAGGTACGCAAGTGTGTGTGGGTAGCGTGCCATATTTATGAGCGGCTTGCTTCACCAGTGCGATGGCTTTCCGCCGGTGTTAATTGAAAATAGATCATTCCCCCTAATAGCGCTCCAGCGGTAAGCGTGGGGGCCAGGAAACCCTCGAAGCGAAGTGACGAATAGAGATAGGCTCCCCCTACCGATCCTGCGATGAAGAAAGTAATAATTCCTGCTCGCATCAGGTTCGCTTTGCCCTCATTCGTGGGGTATTCGGGAACTTTATTGCGGTTCCAAAACCGTACGATTCCCACACCTAAATCGGTGGTGATGCCGGTCAGATGGGTCGTTCGAATTACCGAGCGCGAGACCGAAGTGACAGCGCCGTTTTGAATTCCGCAGACTAAACACAGAGAGCTTAATAGGAAATACAGCTGCCAATGATTGGGCTCTCCGAATTTGCCAAAGTAACCCCAAGAGCCTCCTAAATAGACCATTAAGATCAGCACAAAATTAATTCCGAACGGAATAAAGTAGCGAGGTTTCTTACGTAGCTTGAGCCTGAGATCCACTAGAAACCCACTGAGCATGCTTCCCAATAGAAAAAAAACAGGTACGGCTAATATTCCGACCGCCTGTGGGAAAGAGGTACGGTCCCACTCCATTCCAAACGCAGTAGCGAAGCCGGTCACGTGCGAAACGAAACGGTGACACGCCATCATGCCTCCACTATTTATCAAACCGGCTTGCAAGGCCATCGTCATCCAGACGATGGCGTTGCCTTTGGAATAGTAGTTGATGGTATGGTTTCCGCGAAGCATGGCGTTCCTAAAGATTCTATTCGCAATTCGAAATCTTAGGATAGCTTATTTAGGGAAAGATCAGTACGCAACTACCCCTGCTTAGGGAATTGCGCGTCAAAAGTCGCTTTCACCTATCCCTTAAGGAGCCATTTGGGCGGTTTTAAGCTCGGCGATCGGGACCTTAGGAAACGTGAAGAAAAAGGTCGATCCAACGCCTATCTCGGATTCCACCCAAATATTTCCCCCGTATCGGCTGATTAGTTTCTTGCAGACGGCTAGGCCTATCCCGTTTCCGGAATATTTATCCTTACCGTGAAGGCGTTGAAACATCAGAAAGATTCGCTCCTTATATTCAGGAGCGATCCCGATTCCGTTATCGCGAACCGAAAAGAGCCATTGATTTCCCCGATCTTCGGCGCTCACGTGGACTTCGGGAAGGCGGTCACAGCGAAATTTTAGGGCATTGGTGATAAGGTTTTGTATTATCTGGCGTAGATGGGTATCGTCCGCATTAAGCATAGGAAGTTCGTCTCGAGTGATGCGGCCATTAGTCTCTTCAATAATCTTTCCTAAGTCTTTCACGACCGTGTCGAATACTCGGCTACAATCGATGGCCTCGGCAGACTTTACTTGTTCTCCTAGCCTGGCGTAACGGAGAAGATCGTCGACGAGTTCTTGCATGCGGCCCGTGGCGTCCTTAGCGGAGTTTAGAAAATCCGTTTCTCTGTCATCTAATTTTGCGGTCCTTTGCAGCAACCCCAAGTAGCTTCGGACTACTCTTAGGGGTTCCTTTAAATCGTGCGAAGCTATTGACGCAAATTGCTCCAATTCCGCGTTGCTGTGGGCAAGCTCCTCTGTCTTTCGCTCTAGAACCTGCGTAATTCGGCGCTGTTCTTCCAGCGAGGCATTCAGTCGATGACTTTGGTCTGCAATTATTTCGGACCGGCGATATAGTTCGGCGAACACTCGTACTTTGCTACGTAATACGTTGGGATCGAGTGGCTTAAAAAGATAATCTACTGCACCGGCTTGATATCCGTGGAAACGATCCCCTTCGGCGGCATGAGCGGTAATGAACATAATGGGAATGTGTCTGGTATTGGCATCTTCGCGAATGAGCCTGGCCACTTCAAATCCATCCATCTCAGGCATCTCTACATCCAAAAGAACGCAGGAGAAATCGTCTTCAAGTAATTTGCCCAGGGCATCGTTTCCTGAGTTCGCTTTAACGATGCTAAGTCCCGGTTCCCGCAACGCGCTTTCGATCGCAAACAAACTCTCAGGTTTGTCATCGACCACTAAGACATTGACCTGCTTTAGCGACGCTTTCATAGGACTCCCCCAATGGGTGAAGATGTTGGGGGAAAGGTAACTTATTTTGATGCGTGGCGCAATAAAGCGGGGACTTTACGGAATAAGAAGGGAACGCTCCCAATCCGCTGTAGTCTATTTAAGTGTTCAGATTGATAGATGTTTTCTCGAAGCCCTAGGCATAAAAAACCATTCATCGCCAGGCTCTCGTGGAGAAGGCTTAGCGCTCGGTTTCTTAAGGGGAGCATAAAATAATAAAGCACGTTGCGGCAGACTACCAGGTGCATCTCTCCGAAAGATCCGTCCATGGCCAAATTATGATCGCCGAAAAGAATATTCTTCCGGAGTGAGTTATCGATGATGGCCTGACCGTATCGAATGTGAAAGTGATCGATCAAATTACCCTTACCCCCTGAGGCAAAATAATTTGGAGTTGCCTGTTTCAGCGAGATCAAACTCACAATCCCACTTCGTGCTTTTTCTAGTGCGGACGAATTGATATCGGTGGCGTAAAGAAAAGAGCGGTTGTACAGATCGGCCTCTTTAAGAAGGATCGCCATAGAGTAAACCTCTTCCCCCGTCGAGCAACCGGCGTGCCATATGCGGATCTCCGGCTGCGATCGAAGATAGGGAAAGACGTTCTTTTGAAGCGCATGGAAGACGGGAGGAGAACGAAAAAAATGGGTCAGGCCGATAAGCACGTAGTTTAGGTAATCGGAAAAGGCTTGTTCGCTTTCTTCGATACGGCTAACTAAGTTATGAATGCTAATCAACTCATGACGGCTAATATAATCTGAGGTCCTCTTGCTGATGGTTGACGCGGAATATTCGCGAAAGTCATAGCCGTAGCATTCGTGGATTCGTTCAAGTAAGAGGGATAGATCTTCTGGAGCGAGGGCAGAGGGTTTCATCAGCTTAGCCATACGCGCAGTAAGGCGATTAGTTTTTCCACGTCTATTGGTTTGGGAAGATAATCATTTGCACCAGCCTCGATTGCCGTCTCTTTATCTCCTTTCATTGCCTTTGCCGTGATGGCAATAATGGGAAGTAGTGTCAGCTTATCGTCTCGCCGAATTCTTCGAATTAATTCGAGGCCGTCCATTTCGGGCATCATAATATCCGTAAGTACCGCGCATATCTCCGGGTGCGCTTTAAGTTGTTTCATTCCCTCGACCCCATTTTTCCCGACAACAACGTCCAATCCTTTTCGGTTAAGGACCTTTCTGAGGGCGAATACGTTTCGCATGTCATCGTCCACGATGAGAAGTTTTTTTCCTTCAAAAGCCTCTTCATGGTAGCGCACTCGCTCTAGCATTTCTCGTTTGTCGTCGGGGAGATTGGATTCTACTCGATGCAGGAATAAAACCACCTCGTCCAGAAGATGTTCAGGAGACTTCGCCTGTTTAACTACCAAAGAACGTCCCACTCTCTGGAAGATTTCATTTTCCGAAGAGGATAGATCCCGATCCGTGTGAACGATAATGGGAGGGAGTAGTTTCTTTCCGTGCTCTAGTTTTCGAATAAGTTCAAGACCGGTTCCCTCACCGATACGAAGATTTAGAATGATACAATCGAAGGAATTATTCTTTATTTTGTCTAAAGCCTGAGAGATTGAACTTGCGTCAACTACCTTTAGTTCTCCATTTCCGAGCAAGCGTCGAACATTCTCTCGTTCCAGGTCATTATCATCCACGACGAGGACTGTCTTGGATCGTCTAGAAAGCTGATCCTCAATCTTTTCAATAGCGTTTTCTAATCCCTCTTTAGTAATGGGCTTTTGAAGGAAGCCCACGGCCCCCATTTGAAGTACCCTTATCCGCTGGTCTTCCGCCGAAAAAACGTGAACGGGAATGTGTCGGGTCTTCGAAGATTGCTTGAGGCGCTCTAGGACAGTAATTCCGTTGATGCTGGGGAGGTTAAGATCTAACAAAATGGCCATTGGTTGATAACGTTCCGCATCTTCTAATCCGAGTTCTCCCTTTTCGGCGCAAATGCATTTTAAACCTCGGACATGGCAGAAGTTGGAGATCAGAGAAGCTAGTGTGGGATCATTGTTGATCAGAAGTACCGTGCGATCGTTAGGCGTGAGCAGCTTACGATCGTCGATGATTCGTCGAATCTCGCCCGGTGACGGTTTCTCTAGCGGATGCGGTGTAGTGCCAGCGGGTTGATGAGAGAGTTGTTCGACCAAATCGGGAAGATGGATGGTGAAAGTACTTCCTTTGTTCTCAACACTCTCGACTTCTATCTTCGCACCTAGAAGATTTGCTAGCTCTTTGGCGATCGCTAGACCAAGACCCGACCCTCCGTACTTTCGGCTCGTTCCGGTGTCGACTTGGCGAAAGGGTTCGAAGATAACGCTTAATTTATCCTTGGGGATACCAATCCCGGTATCTGAGACTTGGATCGATACGGCAAAATTTTTAGCCCGAGATTCATCCGCGGGTCCGAAGTGAAGCATGACTTCGCCGTTCGGCGGAGTAAACTTTATTGAATTCGCAAGGAAGTTTCTAAGGATCTGCTCCAAACGGTGGCCGTCTGTTGTGAGGGCTCGTGGTGATTCGTCGTCCCAGGAGATGACCAGGTTTAGATGCTTGGCTTTTGCATTTGCGGAGAACTGCCGTTCCAGTTTTTCTGCTAATGCGCTAAGAGAGACAACTCCGATTTCAAGTTCGATCCTGCCGGCCTCCACTTTTGAAAGATCGAGGATTTCATTGATTAAGTGCAAAAGTTCAGTTCCCGAGGACTGAATGGTGGCTGCGTATTCGCGGTGTTCCAAATTGCTGGAGGTTGCGAGCCCGTCATCCAAGAGCTTCGCCAGGATGAGAATGCTGTTTAACGGAGTTCTAAGCTCGTGCGACATGTTTGCGAGGAATTCGGATTTATATTTGCTCGCCAACCAAAGGGCATGAGCTTTTTCTTCGTTTTCGATTTGCGATCGGTGCAGCTCCTCATTTATTTTTTCTAATCGTCGTTGATGATCGAGTTGGGCCATCTGCTCTTCGTGGAGTTGTTGATTGACTTGCTCGAGTACTTCTTGTTGCGCCTCGAGCTCCTGAGATTGATTTTTCAAATTTTCATTGGCCCGTTCCAGATCTTCTTGCTGTCGCTTTAGCGAGATATTTTGTTGTTCTGATTGTTCGAACAACTGCGTGATCCGCTCATGCCCTTCGAGAACTTCGATCCGACTCGCCACCGCATCGGAAATCCTTTCCATGAATTGGCCGGTCAACGGAACGACCGATGCAAAGGTTCCAAGCTCAATCACGGCTGCGACTCTTTCCTGGGTGGCCATCGGAAAAAGAATCAATTCTCGGGGAGCCGCCCTGCCTAAGCCCGTTCCGATAGACAGGTAATCTTTAGGAATATCGGTCAGGTGTACGGCCCCCTTTTTCTTGATGACTTCGCCAATGAGGCTAGACCCCAGTTCCCTAGGAAGATTCTGTGAATCGGAAGGGGAATAACCAGAAAAGCAAAGAGGGGAGTAAAGATTGTCTTTTATGAGATACAGAGCGCCCACTTGAGCCCCTGTATATTTGACGATGAATTCTAATACCTCCGGGAGAACGGTCTTTAGAGGTCCTGTATGACGCATATGCTCGAATAGCCCCGATCGTCCCGCGTGGATCCACAACTCATTTTGTACCGTGATCTCGGCCCTCTTGGCCCGTCTGACGAAAAAGGCTGAGACCCAAACAGCAAAAATCGTTAGCGCCCGGTTGATTACGATAATATTTAACGGCAGATGCCCTAAGGGAGAAAAGGCCGCCCCCAGAAAGATGAGCAGAGTGCTGATGGCCGCTACAATAAAAGTAAAATCGGGAACGTCCCCGTAGAAGGTTAGGACGACCCATGCGATGTACGGGATACCGAAGTTGATGTCTATGACAGCATAGGAATCAATGGCGAAGATGAAAGTCGCGAAAAGAAAATTGAAAACGTAAAATTGGATTTGTCTTTGGCGAGAACGAAAACCTGTAGGCAGAGAGTCTGGCATTTTCGATAACTAGGGTACGAAAAAAAAAGCGCTATTCGGTGAACTTGGGGCAGGAGTTCAACAACGCGTGAAATAAGGTTCTGAAATCGTAAACAACATCTATTTTAACATTTTCCGTTACGAGTGTTTAACAATTCATGCTCTTGAAGCAACGTGAACAACGGTGATTTCTTGCCGATCGCGGCAAGAAGACGCACTGCCATAACCATGCGGGTCAATAGCTTCGCAATATTCCGTTTTAACTCCGGGCCATCTTAGCCGATAAGTGAAGCGACCTGCCGGAGGCAAGGATGCGACTTTTTATCTCAACTTCACGAAAGATCCTTTCAATCCTTTCACTCTTACTCGCGGTCCTTTTTTTGACTACGTGCAGTAAGGGCCAGCGCGCTCCTGCAGCATCAGCACTTCCGCCGGTAACCGGTCCTTCTAACGTAGCTCTTTCTGATGGCGATGAGCGTCCAGTTATTAAGACAGATTCAGGATTTCAGGTCTCGGGAATTCCCGGAGTGGTATATCCTCCCCCGCCGCCTCTGAAGTACACCACCTATTACGGTCCGTCGAATTAGCAGCTTCGGCATTAAGGTTCATTAATATCCCTAATATACTTACGCTCCCTTCCGATAAGAAGACTACGGATATCTGTTTTCTCGTAAGGCAACAACTCGAGTTAGTGCATTTAACGAGACGCTCATGACAACTTTGAGGATGCGCTTGGCTGCAAGAGCCGAAGCGCGTCTTAAAAACCTAGGAATAGGTCACTTAACCACGTCACTCGTGGTGTGCCTATTTTTTGCGACTTCCGCTTTCGCCGAGGTTCAAACCGTTCTTTCCGTTACGTCTCCGGCTTTGACTCCCGGAACCAGCGGATCTTTTTCGGCGGCAACGGTTTCGGGACCTGCAGGGAGTGTCACGAGTGCTACTTTAGTCAATCCGTATGCCGGTGTTTTCGAGTACCAATTGAGCGGAGGCACGGGTCGTTTTTCAGGTGTGAGCGGAACCAGATATGGACTTCAGTACGACACCCTTCAGGTAATTCAAAGTTTTCTAACTCCCAATTACTTCTCGGCGGTCAATTCTAATACGACGTGCCCCTCCAGTGGAACGTATACCTACTTAGTAACTCGTTTTCGCAGTCCAGACACTTCGCGCGAGCCGATGGACACTACGAAAACGACGACACTCGTAGGAGGGACGGTAACCTATACCTCCGGTGCCGCGAGTAACGCTTTTAGTTCATCCAATAGTTTCGATCTCGTGGGTCCTAATACTTACAGTACTTCCTACGGATTTGATAATACCCTGTGGGGGGCTTGTCATAACGCGCTAGTAAAAACAGAAAACGCTTCTTATCCGCCTTTGGACTTGTATGGACAATTTCTATTCGGGAGCTCGCTCGGCATTTACGTGGGAGGAAATGGAAATCCGGTCGTCGCTACCTTAGTGCCGCAAACCACCTTAACTTCAGGATACATGTCTAACTTGGGGAATCAGGTTTTGTCGGGACTCTTTACGGAATTTACCAGTGTTTCCAGTCAAACGCAGGCCAATCTGTACGTAGTGCCTAATACCGCGGGGACTACTTTCACTTTAAATACGATCAATAATTTTTCCGACCCGACCAATTTTACTAATTATGGAACCATCACCTGTACGACGCTAAACTCGCCCTACAACGGATTTTGCAAGGGAACGATTTCACTCGTCGGCGTTTCTGGTACGGGAAACGTCGTTTGCCAAATTGGCAGTACTTCCACTCAAGACGTAATAAGCTGTGCTTTTCAAAGTCCGGGCTACAACAATGCCGGCGGAAGCTTAATTGCTACCCGTTCGAACCAGGCTTATCTTTCCGTATCGGTTCCTTCAACGCCAGCGTCGGTGTCGAGTCCTCCCGGTTCCACTACGATCACGGCTACTATCCAAAATTTAACGGGAGATTACATCAGTACTCTCGGTGACCCCAGCAACAATTCTCTGAAACTCACCTCTCCCTGGTCGGACAGTGGGGCGTGGATGGGGACGGGTGGCACTTGCGGATCGACACTTAAGGGATTTGCGTCTTGCACGGTGACTCTGACTTATAACCCTACCGGCGACGGAACTACCCAAGAGGTGTTTCGTGCGGCGTACAATAATCAGGTAACGACGGCAAACGCGACGTCTTCGGTAGTCGGAGCTGGCGGTCTGACTTCGATTGTCGTCACTCCCAATACCACTTATCTTCCTCAGGGCGGGACACAGCAATATACGGCGACAGCGCACTATGCTGACGGTTCTACTCAAGACATAACTAGCATCGTCACCTGGAGCTCGAACGCCACCGGCGTCGCAAGTATCAATAGCTCGGGGCTGGCCACTCTTTCGTCGGCGGGAGCTTATACGATAACAGCCGCTTTTAACGGCGTTAGCGGAAATGTGAGTGCCAACGTCTACGTTGCGTCTCCAAATCCCAGCGGATTTACGGCAACGCCATCAGGCTATACTCAAATAAATTTATCGTGGACTTCGGGGGGCGGATCCACAAGCGCTTTCCAAGTGGCTTATCAGACAGGAGCGACAGCTCCGGCGAACTGTAGTTCTGGTACCGTGATAGGAGCAGGCACCATTGGGCTTGCTACGAGCTACAGCGTGACAGGTCTTCAACCCGCAACTCAATATTCGTTCATCGTCTGTTCGGAAAATGCGAGTGCAGGGCAATTTTCAACCGGTGCCACCACGACTCAATCCACTAACACCCCCCACAGTATTTTTGCGACGGTAGGAACTTACAATGGAAACTTCGGGGGGCTTTATTTCGCGGATTTTGTATGCGAGAAAGAAGCGAGTAATGCCAGTTTAACGGGAACGTGGCGTGCGGTGTTGGCGGACAACTCGGTGGCCGCGACTAGCCATATTTCCCTCTCCCAGGACGTCTATAATCTACGTCCTCTGGGTTCGGGAGGGCAGCTTCCCGTTGCTATCCAATCCAAGTTTTGGTCCTCGGGATCCACTAATTTCACCAACGCCGTTAGCTATAACGCCAGCGGAGGAAGCCCCGGGAGTGCGAATGCCTGGTCGGGCGCTCTTTCCACGGGACTTATAGATACGGGAAAAAATTGTACGAGTTGGTCCACCTCCTCCAACGCGGTTCAGGGAGAAATCGGTCAAGATGCGACGGTAAATACTAACGTCTTTCAAAACAGTGCACAAAATTGCAATAACACCTATTCCATTTACTGTATTAATTTACAGAGTTCAGCGGCGACGCCGCCCAATCCGACTTCGTTTGCGGTCTACCAGACAGGGTCGACGTCGGTTAACTTCACGTGGGCCTCAGGGGGAGGAACTACCGCTGCCTATCAAATGTCCTATCAGACGGGAGCTACGCCACCCGCTAATTGCAATTCGGGAACCGTAATCTCTGCCACGACTTTGGGGTACAACCCGGTTTCGTATACGGTCACAGGACTAAGTGCCAGCACGCAGTACACATTCTTATTGTGTGCGGAAAATAGCGATCTCACCGCGGCATCTTCAGGAACTTCGCTGACGGTGACGACAACTTCGAGCGGAACGGTCACGAGTTTGGGTTCGTCACAAGTGGTCTTTGCCACCCAAGGAACCTATCAAGGTTCCTTTGGTGGAGTCTATTTCGGTGACTATATCTGTCAAAAAGAGGCAACCGCCGCCAATGTGGCCGGTACCTGGAAAGCCATTCTTTCGGATGCCTCGACGGCGGCAAGTTCTCGCATCGCCATTCCAGGCATTGTTTATAACTTCCGTCCGGTGAGTTCGGGTGGAATTCAGCAAGTTGCCCCCAACCAAGCGTCGTTTTGGGGAAGTTCATTCGCTAACCAGCTCTATTATAACGCCTCCGGTTCGAATCCTGGCTCAAACGTTTCCTGGACGGGATCCACGGCGGCAGGAGCGGTAAACGGGGTGTTAAATTGCAGCAGCTGGACGACAGCCCAAAATACGGTAAGTGGTGAGTACGGACAGAGTAATACGACTCCCAACGATATCGCGACTAATAACAATACCTGTAACAATTTGTATTCGCTTTATTGCACGAACCAACAAGTCTCCTCGGCAGCACCTCCCAATCCGACGGGATTCACTTGGTATGTCTCTTCGGCGACTTCCATCGGGCTATCATGGGCCTCAGGCGGAGGAAGCACTGCGGCTTATGAAATCGCCTACCAAACCGGCTCCGCACCCAGCTCTTGTACCTCGGGAACTCTCATTTCGGCTTCGACTTTGGGTGTGAATCCGACGACGTACGTGGTAACCGGGCTGAGTTCGTCGACAACCTATGGATTTCGGATCTGTGCCCTTAATAGTGATTCCACTTTGGCATCATCCGGGGCGACAGTGGTTGAAGCCACACAGGGCTCTAGTTCGGCACCCCTACAAAACTTGAGTAATACCCAAGTAATTTTTGCGAGTGCCACCACCTATCAAGGTAATTTCGGAGGTCTCTATTTCGCGGATTATATCTGCCAGAAGGAGGCCAACTCCAACAATCTAGGTGGAATTTGGAAAGCGCTATTGTCCGACGATTCGACAGCCGCAACCTCTCGGGTCTTGGTCCCTGCAGTGGTTTACAATAACCGACCTTATAGTTCGGGTGGTTTGCAGCAGATAGCGGCTAACGCCGCTTCTCTGTTTAGCGGGACCATCTCGCAAGTTCTCTACTACAATGGCGGGGGAACTAATCCAGGTTCTAACATCGTTTGGACGGGAACCACCGCGGCCGGTGCCATCAATGTAGGCCAGACCTGTACGAGTTGGTCCACGTCGGGTTCCGGCACAACGGGTGAGTACGGAAACTCCAACACGACCAATGCCGATTTAGCGAATGGAAATCGTGGCTGTAACAACTATAGTCCTGTTTACTGTACCAATCAGCAAACGGCGTCGGCGGCGCCACCTACCCCCAGTGGGTTCACGTGGGCTACCGCATCTCCAACTTCTATCGGTTTAACGTGGGCTTCCGGCGGGGGAACGACCGCAGCTTATCAGTTAGCCTATCAATCCGGAACGGCGCCAAGTACTTGTTCGAGCGGAACCGTCATTACTCCGTCGACTTTGGGGATCAATCCGACCTCCTATTCAGTAACGGGTCTTACGGCAAATACGACTTATGGATTTACGATCTGCGCTTACAATAGCGATCTGTCTCTCTCTTCTGCTGTCGCTTCGTTCACTCAATCAACAGAACCCTTGGGTACGGGTACCATTACCAATTTAGGTAGCCGCCAAGTCGTGTTCCAGACTTCAGGGACATATCAAGGAAGTTTTGGTGGTGTCTATTTCGCCGATTTCATTTGCGAGGGAGAAGCCGCGAATGCCGGGCTCAACGGAACTTGGGCATCGATCATTTCGGATGACTCCACGGCAGCATCCTCACGCATTTCAATGACAGGATCGATTTACAATAATCGACCGACGTCATCAGGAGGTTATCAATTACTCGCTTCCAATGCTGCCACTTTCTGGGGAAGTTCCATCGCCTATTCGATGCAATATAACGCTTCGGGAACTTCGCCAGGATCGGCTGTGGTTTGGACCGGATCGACGGCAGCGGGCGCCCCGAATACGGGACAGACCTGTAGCAGTTGGTCGACGAACGCTTCGGGAAGTACGGGTGAGTATGCCAACAATAACGGCGGTGGAAATGAGATAGCTACCGCAAACACCACCTGTAACAATTACTATACGGTCTATTGTACCAACCAACAGAGCGCGGCCGCGGCACCGCCGGCGCCCAGTGGATTTACGTGGACCATTTCGGCGAATAATTACATCACGGTCACTTGGGCATCCGGGGGGGGGGACGACCGCAGCTTATCAGCTCTCCTATCAGACGGGCAGCGCTCCCGCGAATTGTACTTCGGGAACGGTACTAACTCCATCGACGCTAGGGGTAAATCCTACATCCTATTCGGTGACTGGACTCAGTTCGTCGACGACATATGGGTTTGCATTATGCGCCGTTAATAGCGATCAGAGTCAAAAATCTGCTAGCGTCACCTTCACCGAAGCGACGCAGGATTCGAGTTCCGGCCCCGTCAGTAACTTGGGGACGAAGCAAGTTCTATTTTCGACCTCAGGGACTTATCAAGGAAATTTCGGAGGCCTCTATTTCGGCGATTTCATTTGCCAAAACGAAGCCAATTCCCAATCGTTGGGAGGCATTTGGAAAGCAGTGATGGCCGACGGAACCACCGCGGCTACTTCTCACATTTTGATTCCTGGCTCCGTTTATAACAACCGACCAGTCTCCGCCGGCGGATCGCAATTGGTTTCCGCCAATGCGGCTGCGTTTTGGGGAAGCTCTTTTGGATATGCCAACAACTATAATGCCGCCGGGACCTCTCCCGGGTCAGGCAATACGTGGACCGGATCCACGGCTGCCGGACTCATTAATGCGGGCCTAAGTTGCACCAATTGGACGACCAATCTCAATACCTCACTTGCGGAGACCGGCTCGGATGGGAATGCCGGAAATGGAATTGCTACCTCCGCCGCCAATAACTGTTCCAACTATTACTCGCTTTATTGCACGAATCAGCAGACTTCTTCGGCAACTCCTCCAACTCCCACTTCATTTACTTGGTTTGAAGCGACTTCGAATTCCATTATTCTCACTTTCGCTTCGGGCGGAGGCACGACTGCCGGTTACCAATTGGCTTACCAGGCAGGAAGCGCTCCCGCGAATTGTACGACCGGTTCTGTCGTGACGCCCACTACCTTGGGGGTGAATCCCGTTAGCTATACGGTCACGGGTCTCGCCTCTTCGACGACGTACGGTTTTACTCTTTGCGCGGTTAATAGCGATCAGTCTCAGCTTTCGACGGGCACCTCAATTACGCAAGCGACGGTATCGAGTAGCTCTAGTCCGTTAGTGAATTTAGCAACCGACGAAGTGGTTTTTGAAACATCAGGAACCTATCAAGGTAATTTCGGCGGCTTATATTTTGGAGATTTCATTTGTCAAAACGAAGCGACGAACGCAGGTTTAACCGGAACCTGGAAGTTTGTCGCTTCCGACGCCACTACTGCCGCCTCTTCTAGAATTTCCATTCCCGGCATTGTGTACAATAATCGACCGACTAGTTCAGGCGGAATCCAACAAGTTGCGGTGAATGCGAGCCAATTCTGGAACAGCCAGATGGCTTATTCGCTCCAGTACAACGCTTCAGGAACTTCACCGGGAAGCGCGGTCGCTTGGACGGGATCCCTTGCTACGGGTGCTATCGATACCAATTTGAATTGCTCCAACTGGACCTCGAATACCGCAACCGTCAGCGCTGAATACGGAAATAATACGAGTAACAACGTTATCGCGAATGGAGCTCAAACGTGTAACAACCGCTATTCGTTCTATTGCATCAACCAACAAGCGTCTGCAGCCACCCCCCCCGATGCGGCCACCTTTGCTACCTACAGCATCGGCTCTACTTCCATCGGATTTTCTTTTTCTTCCGGGGGCGGATCGACGGCAGGGTACGAACTAGCTTACACCACGGGAACGACGGCTCCTTCGGCGAACTGCTCTTCCGGCACCCTGATCCCGGCGACGACCATTGGGGTCAGTCCCACGACCTACGTGGTGTCGGGCCTAAGTGCGTCCACGACCTATTCTTTCCGGCTGTGCGCGGTGAATAGTGACGTCACCAGTGTATCGACGGGTAGGACGATAACGTCAGTGACCACGCAGTCGAGCAGTTCAGCCCCTGTCGTAAGTTACGGTTCTACTCAAGTAATCTTTTCGACGACGAATATCACGCTGGCGAACTTTGGAGGCCTTTATTACGGAGACTTCCTCTGCCAACAGGAAGCTAACAACACGGGCTTGCCCGGAGTTTGGAAAGCGATTCTGTCTGACGATTCGAATGCGGCGAGCTCTCGCATTGCACTCTCCTCTGGTATCTACAATAACCGCTCGATAAATTCCGGGGGGATTCAATTCTTGAGCGGTTCCGCTGGCTTTTGGTCGGCACTCTTCACCTATCCCTTACGATACAACTCAGCCGGGAATGTCTCTTCTTCCAATGTACCTTGGACCGGTTCGACCGGAGCCGGAGGCATTAAGACCGGATTTACCTGTAATAGCTGGACGACAAATTCCGCGGCAGTTAACGGTGAGTATGGAGTGAGCAGCAATACGAATTCCACGACAGTTTTCGATAACGCCAGTACGAATTGCGGCAATAACACCCTAGATCTGTATTGCATCAATCAGCAGACGGCTTCTGCCGCACCCCCCGCCCCCACTAGTTTTGCGGCCGGTACTGTCACGACTTCGACGGTTCCTTTGACTTGGGTGAGTGGCGGAGGAACTACGGCAGGGTACCAGCTTTCTTACAAGGCGGGAGCTTCCGCTCCCTCAAACTGTTCCACGGGAACGGTAGTGGCTGCCACCACCTTGGGAGTCAATCCGACCTCTTATACGGTTACCGGACTTACTTCGGGAACGCAGTATACTTTCTTACTCTGTTCCGTGAATAGCGATCTCTCTAGCATGACTCCAGTGGCTTCACCGGTTACGGCAACTACCACGAGTCTTACGACACCGGCGAACCAAACTCTGTTTTCGACTTTAGGCATCTACCACGCGACCTTTGGTAGTGTTTATTTTGCAGATTTTATTTGTCAGAACGAAGCCATCAACGGAGGGTTAGCCGGCACGTGGAAAGCTATCTTGTCCGATCAAAGTACGAATGCTTCGTCACGAATTAGTTTAACGGCGACGAATATTTACAACAACAAAGCGGGAGGTGCACAGAACGCCACATCCGCAGCCAATTTCTGGGGCGCCACCGCACACAGCTTCTTGTTTAACTACAACGCTGCCGGCACGGCACCTGGAAGCGGCAATACGTGGACAGGGTCTCTGGGAACTGGCGCACTGAACTCCGGTCAGACCTGTACGAACTGGACGAGCGACGCCGGAACCGGACAAGATGGCAATGACGCTTCCAATACCGGTAACGGAATGATGGTATCGGCGACTCCGGCTTGTACCAATTCGTACTCACTTTATTGTTTGGGCTCACAAACTTCATCTGCGGCTCCTCCCGATGTGCAAGGCTTCACCGCCTATCAGGTGGGAACGACTTCGGTAGGCTTTCTCTGGTCAACGGGCGGAGGAACCACGGCTGCCTATCAACTGGCGTATCAGGCGGGCTCAACGGCTCCCTCAAATTGCACTTCTGCTACGTATACGATTGTACCCGCCGCCACCATTGGAACCAGTAACCCTAATTCCTACACAGTTTCAGGATTGGCTGCGGGAACGCAATATGCTTTCCGGTTGTGTGCCAGCAATAGCGACGTGACGAACTTATCCACTGGTCGAACTTTATTAGTCACCACACAAGCGTCGGGAAATCCGGTGTCGAATAATTTTGGCTCGACACAATTTATCTTTGCTACGACTAATAGCTACACGGGAAACTTTGGAGGAATCTACTTCGGAGACTATATTTGCCAGACAGAAGCGACTTCGGCGGGACTTTCGGGAATTTGGAAAGCAGTCTTGTCGGACGCATCGACCGCCGCATCCTCTCGCGTGTCACTCAGTAGTACGATTTACAACTTGAGAGCCTTAAGTTCAGGAGGAACCCAGAAAGTCACTGACGGCGTTAATTTCTGGAATGGACTGTACTATTCCCCAGTGACATACACGGCGACAGGACTCGCGGCTACGAACACTATCGAATGGACAGGATCGACCGCGGCTGGAGCCGTGACAGCTAGCAACTGCTCCAATTGGACGACTCAATTAGCGGCAACGTCAGGCGAATATGGAACGAGTACCAGTACTGCAGCACTTGCGACAGGCGTGACCACTTGTAATACGGCTCGAGGCCTGTATTGCATCAACCAACAGACCGCTTCGGCAACGCCCTCGGAAGTCGCCTCCTTCTCCGCTTACGATACCAATACGACAGCCATTGGATTTGTGTGGGCTTCAGGAGGCGGTTCTACCGCGGCTTATCAGATGGCGTACCAAACCGGGTCAACCGCGCCGGGCTCTTGTTCGGCGGGTACTATCATTCCGGCCGCTACCCTAGGAATCAATCCTACGTCTTATACGGTAACAGGGCTGACTTCGGGCACCACCTATTCGTTCCGACTGTGTGCGATGAGCAGCGATCTTTCAAAATCGTCCACGGGGTTAACGGTCACCGTTACCACGACTTCGAGCGGCAGTACTTCAAGTCTGGGAACTAGCCAGTTCATGTTCGCTAGCTCCACCCTTGCGACCGGTCAGTTCGGAGGCATCTATTTCGGAGATAGAATTTGCCAGTCGGAAGCCGCGACGGCTGGTCTGAGTGGGGTATGGAAGGCCATCTTGTCCGACGCCTCGACGGCGGCTACGTCCCACGTGACGTTAAGCGGCAATATTTATAATTTTAGGCCCCTTTTGTCAGGCGGAGCACAAAAAGTCTCAGACAGCACCAACTTCTGGAGCAACATCTTCTTTAATAATCCTTACTATACGAGCCTTGGGTTGACTCCGACGACCACCGGAGTGTGGACGGGATCGACCAGCACGGGAGGAATTGCGGCAAATACTTGCAGTTCTTGGACCAGCGTTTCTAATACAGGGACGCCGGCGGGAGAATCGGGAAGATCAAACGGCACTATCATCGATAACGGAAATAATACCTGTAACAGCAACTACACGCTTTACTGTATCAATCAGCAGACGGCTTCGGCAGCCCCTCCTGATCCAGGTGCTTTCTATACCTATGCGACCGATACTTCCAATATCGGACTACTCTGGACTTCGGGCGGGGGCACTACCGCCACGTATCAGTTGGCCTATCAAACGGGTAGCTATCCTGCTAATTGCAATACGGGAACCATCGTGTCTCCTTCAACACTGGGGCAATTCCCGACGACTTATGTGGTTACGGGTCTGGCCTCGAACACGACTTACTATTTCAGATTGTGCGCTGCCAATAGTGATGTTTCCTCACTATCGACAGGACTTACTCTCATGGCGTCTACGACGGCTAGTGGCCAGAATAATCCTTTGGGCGGTTCGCAAAATCAATTTATGTTCGTGACGTCGGGCCTTTACACCGGAGCGTTCGGCAGTAATTATTGGGGTGATGGAATTTGTCAAAGAGAAGCGGTTACGGCTGGACTTTCGGGAACCTGGAAAGCCGTCCTTTCTGACAGCTCGAATGCCGCCAACCTTCGAATTATTCTAACGGGCCCCGTCTATAACTTAAGACCTCTCTCCGCGGGAGGGGCGCTTAAGATCACTGACAACGTTAATTTCTGGGCGGGTAACGATTACAATACGGAGTATTACACAGCGGCAGGTCTGACTCCCACCACAAACGTGGTATGGGGTGGTTCGAACTTTGCGGGGGCGTCTTCTGCGAATACCTGCACTAACTGGACTAGCGACGCCGCGGGCGGAGTCGGCGGCGCTGGAGAGTTCGGCCGCTCTAATAATACAACCGCTCGAGTGGATAACGGAAACTCCAATTGTAATAACTCATACACGTTAGCTTGTATTAACCAACAATTGTCTTCAGCAGCTCCTCCAGATGTAGTCGGAGCGACGATTGTAGAGACCGGAACCACTTCGATCTCTCTTGCTTGGAGTTCGGGTGGAGGATCTACGGCAGGATATCAAATCGCTTACTCTAGCACGGGCACACCCGCATCTTGTACTTCGGGGACGGTAGTTCCTCCCACTTCCATGGTGAACAACGCCGGTTCTTATACGCTGACGGGACTACTCTCCGGAACGACCTATTATTTCTTGGTCTGTGCCGCCAATAGCGATACCACCTCTTTCTCCCCGGGAGTCGCAGTCAGTGGGGCTACTACTTCGAGCGGCAATGCTTATCCGTTTGGAACGGACCAATTTATTTTTGCGACATCGGGACTCTACAACGGCGATTTAGGAAGCTTGTATTTCGGCGATTTCGTCTGTCAAACGGAAGCTGCCAATGCAGGACTCTCCGGTACCTGGTTCATGGTCGGCTCCGATGGTTCTACGCCGACATCGACCCATATCTCTTTGACAGGAAATTTATATAACTTCCGTCCGATGAATGCGGGCGGACCGCAGAAAGTTTCCGATTACAATAATTTTTACAACAATACGATGTATAACCAGGTCGGTTATACCGCTCTGGGTTTGACTCCCTCGACGAGTGTCGTATGGACCGGATCGAATTCCACGGGGACCGCTTCGGCTAATACATGCAACGGTTGGACCACCGTTTCCGCTTCCGTCCAAGGAGAGTATGGAAGAAGTAATAATACCGGAGCAACGCTAAACAACGGCGGTTCGGCTTGCAGTAACAGCTACACTCTTTATTGCACGAACCAACAGATTTCAGCGGCAGCACCGCCCGATCCGGCAACATTTAGCCAATATCTGTTAGGGCCTACAAGCGTCGGCTTCTCGTTCTCCTCGGGCGGCGGAACCACGGCGGGCTACCAAATTGCCTATGTAACGGGAGCGACGGCACCCGCCACTTGTAATTCGGGGACCGTCATTCCGGCACTTACTATCGGAATTAATCCCAGCTCCTATACGGTGACAGGACTTGCTTCCAGCACGCAATATTCATTCCTGCTTTGCGCGGTCAATAGTGACCAGACGGCGACATCGACTGGTGTTGCTTTGACTGGAATTACGACGGAATCTTCCGGTAGTTCGGTTACGGAAACTCTGGGCGGATTGCAATTGGTCTTCGCCACGGCGACCACGTGGGAAGGCTACTTTGGAAGTATCTATTACGGAGATTACATTTGTCAGCAAGAGGCCAATAACGCGGGTCTCTCGGGAACCTGGTTTGCGGTGTTAGGAGATGACAGCATCAATCCCTCTTCCCATGTTTCTTTGACCGGAAATACGATCTTCAACACTCGCGGCGCAAGTGCGGGGGGGATTCAACAGATTTCTAATGGTACCGGATTCTGGTCCGGTCCGTGGATTTATCAGGCCAACTATTCCGCGTCAGGTGGACCTCCCGGAAACGTTCGTACATGGACGGGGGCTCTGGGAACCGGATTGAGTAACGTCGGTAAGACATGCTCCAGTTGGACAACGGCAAGCAACCTAACGAACGGACAGATTGGCGCAACCACGACTCCTAACAGTGGGACGGCATGGACCAACGCTGCTTGTAGTAACTTCTATTCGCTCTATTGCATCAATCAGCAGACCTCTTCGGCAACACCTCCCGATGCCACGAATCTTACGGCGGCGGATGTGACTTCCTCTTCCGTGGGCCTCATTTGGACGCCGGGCGGAGGAACTACCGCGGCTTATCAGATAGCTTATCAAACGGGAGCCACACCGCCTTCTAGCTGTTCTGGCGGCACTGTCATTTCACCTTCTACTTTAGGATATAATCCGACTGCTTTTACGGTCTCCGGACTCTCCGCGAGCACACAATATTCCTTCCTGCTCTGCGCGTTCAATAGTGACCTTACGGCGTCGTCTGCGGGAATATCAGTAACGGCAACGACGACAGCGGCGGGAACCAATTACGGCTTTGGCTCCAATCAGATTATCTTTACCTCGGCTACCGCATACTATCCCAATTTTGGAGGAATTTATTTCGGCGACTACTTATGTCAGACCGAAGCAAATACCGCGGGACTTCCCGGAACGTGGAGAGCTATCATCGGAGATAGTTCGACGGCCGCTTCCTCGCATGTGTCGATACCTGGAAATATTTATAATCTAAGACCCGCTACCTCGGGTGGCAGTCAATTTGTCTCAAACTCTTCCAGCTTCTTTACGGGTGATACGCTAAGCGCCACGCTAAACTACTCCAGTAGCGGGGGATCTCCGGGCAATACGTATACCTGGGCGGGTGCCGCACAGACCGGAGCTACAACCGCGAATACCTGTAGCAACTGGACGACGGCGGCGACAACACCGATTGGTGCAGTAGGTCTGTCTACAACAAATGCAAACTATGTGGCAAATACCACGACGTCGTGTAACTCTACCCGCAGTCTTTACTGTATCAATCAACAAGTCTCCGCGGCGACACCGCCTGACGTTTCTAGTTTCACTAACTATATACAGGGCACTACTTATTTAGGATTTAGCTGGATAACTGGCGGGGGCACAACAGCAGCTTACCAATTAGCCTATCTACCAGGTACAACACCACCGGCGAGCTGCAACACAGGAACCATCATTGGACCTTCTTCGATGCAAGTGAACGCGACGTCCTATACGGTTAGTGGCTTAACGGCGGGCACTACGTATGCTTTCCTGCTATGCGCTCTTAACAGCGATCAAAGCGGAATGTCACCGGGGCAGAGTCTTATTGTCACTACGACAAGTAGTGGCGTTACCTTTGCGCCAGGAACCGACCAATTTATCTTCACCACGGCGGCAAATTACGCCGCCAATTTCGGTACGACTTATTGGGGAGATTATATCTGTCAGAACGAAGCCAAGAATGCGGGGCTTACTGGCACTTGGAAAGCAATAATCGGAGATAACGTCACAGCGGCGACGTCTCGAATTTCACTTTCGAACAACATCTATAATATGCGGCTACCCGCATCTGGCGGAAGTCAGCAGGTTTCCAATAGCTCCACTTTCTGGACCGGTCCGCTCTTATATGGAGTGAACTACACGGCGAGCGGCGGTACTCCGGGCAATACCAGGGCCTGGGCCGGAATGGGTAACGGCGGAATTCTAAGCGCCAATAACTGTACCAGTTGGACTTCAAATTCCGCAGCGGTGAACGGCGAGTACGCTACCGATAACTCTTTAGCGACCAATACTTTCGAAAACGGCGGGGCTGCGGCTTGTAACAATTCGTACGCCTTGTATTGCATCAACCAGCAAACACCGGCGGCCACACCTCCAAACCCGACTAGCTTTGCCAAGGGTACTGTCACGACGACTTCGATTGTATTTACCTGGGTCTCCGGCGGCGGAACCACGGCAGGTTTCCAACTCTCTTATCAGATAGGGGCCACAGCACCTGCCGATTGTAATTCGGGAACCGTGTTTTCGGCGGCGACTTTGGGAATTAATCCGGCAACCTTTACTGCAACGGGACTTTCGACAGGGACCCAGTATTCCTTCCGCCTCTGCGCGGAAAACAGCGATAAGTCGCAAGCCTCCTCGGGACAGACATTAACGGTAACCACGAATTAGCGTTACGATGCTTTCGAAAACAATCGATGAAAGAGTTCGTGCCCCGCTTTATCGATAAAACGCAACGATACCTGTTTGTCTTCGATCACAAAGTGGGCGAAGCCTAACCCGCCTGTATTGAAAAGAGTTTCTGGTCCTTTGTGAGAAGGGCGAGACTGGGCCGCGGCCCCGCTTACCACCATCACTAGATCGCTCGGGCCTTTTAGCACCTGCATGTCGTGGTCATGACCCGAGAGATAAAAATCCACGTTCCCTTGGGTTAGGATCGGTAAGAGTTTTTCCACAAGTTCTGGAGTGTTTCCGTGGTATCCGTAGGAGTGGATGGGATGATGGCCATACACAATTTTCCATTTCGCTTGGGAACCTTTTAGCTCGTGGCTTAGCCATAGTAACTGGTGATCGTCGAGGTGGTTGGTATCGATCGCAAAGAACTGAATTTTTCCTTTGGTAAAATCGAAATAATTGGCAGGCATTTGCCAGTGTTTTCCCACTTTCGCGTATTCAATTTCAGCCGAAGAGTTGCCCTGGTAATCGTGATTTCCGAGGACAGGATAGAAATTCAAACCTAAAGGCCCGTAAGGCTTTTGAAAGTGAGTCTCCCATTTGGGATCGGTAGTGCTTGTCACTCCGCTGGGATAAAAGTTGTCGCCTAAACCCAAAACAAACTGGCACAGCGCATGGGCGCAATAGGTTTTCATAGTCCTAGCTACTTGGAATTGCGCTTTGTCTCCCGTACCGAAATCACCGAAAGCTAAAAATCCGACGGATGGAGTATCGGCAAGAACTAAATTGCTCCAAAACAGGACAATCACAACAGGCAGAAAGGGTACGCGTGGAGCCATCGTTATTTTTTTCCTGCGGGCGTATAGCTAAATTTTTGTCCGCCCACGGAAGCTTCTAACATAAGGCCCCCTTTGGGTAGTAAGAACACAGCCACTCCTTCGGAGTACTTTGCTTCCCCGGCGGCTCCATCTTTGGCGATTACAGCACTCACGTTAGCGGCCATATTGAATTTGCTCGATTTAAAGTCGCTTAGCGCGTTGGCGTCTTCGAAAAAAAGAAATTCGGAAAACTCTTCACCGCCGGCCTGTAAGCCTATCGTTGCTTGGGTCATCGAAGCGTCTCCAACAATCTTGCCGTGTTCGTAAACCAATCCGTCGCCGTGGGCTCCCCCGACGATAAATCCCCCTTTCCCCACATTAGGCAAAACGACGTAAGCTAGAGAGCTTTCGAAAAATTTCTTGATCGTGGGATCTCGTTTTTCGATCCGCTTGATGGCGAGCTTTACATCAGCTTGCATATGATCGGCTCGAGCCTGAGTAGCAAAAAGAGTTAAAAAAGTCCCAACGGCAAATAGATAACCAAAAGTATTTCTGTTTTTCATTGAACTTGGAACTCCTTACGATCGTAGCGCGCGCAAAATGCCTTTGGAGATGGCCTTCAAAGTATCAAAAACTCCGACTCCTTTGACGGCCACCGCTTCAAACTCTTCTGCGTTAAACGTGTTGAGTTGGTCGTGCAAAACTTTAAGGGGAATGGGGTTTGCGACATCGCGCTTGTTGTATTGAAAAACCACCGGCATCGTACGCATGTCATAGCCTTGATCGCGCAGATTGAGATCTAAACTCTTTAGGCTATCTAGATTGTCTTCCATCCGTTCCACTTGAGAGTCCGCTACAAAAACAACGCCATCGACTCCTTTGAGAACCAACCGCCGGCTGGCATCGTAGAAGTGCTGACCAGGAACGGTATAGAGATGGAAGCGAGTATTAAAGCCTCGGATCTCTCCGATATTGAGTGGTAAAAAATCAAAGAACAGGGTTCGTTCCGTTTCGCCGGTGAGAGACACCATTTTTCCGCGATCCTGAGGATTGATCTGACCGTAAATATATTGCAGATTGGTCGTTTTCCCGCCGAGTCCCGGGCCATAGTAAACGATCTTGCAGTTGATCTCTTTCGCGGCGTAATTGATGAAGGACATCGGGTCTTGTTACCTGCAATGTTGGGCTATAAAGTCACTCGGTTTTGCAACGCTTTACCCAAGGTGGCGCCGTCCAGATATTCGATCTCTGAACCAACAGGAATTCCGTGAGCAATGCGGCTGACCTTGAGCCCATTGTATTTGATGAGGCGGGCAATATACAACGCCGTTGTGTCACCTTCGACCGTGGGGTTGGTTGCCAAGATAACCTCTTGAATCCCACCGCGTTGAATCCGCTCTTGCAGCTCTCTTATTTTGAGCCGCCGCTCGTCGATACCATCTAAAGGGGACAGTGCGCCATGGAGCACATGGTACTTGCCTCCAAAGGATCGCGCTTTCTCGAAAGCTGCCATATCGGAAGGCTCTTCCACGACACAAATGACATCGCTGGAACGCTCAGGGTTAGCGCAAATCTGACACGTCGGCTGTTCGCTAAAGGTACAGCATTGAGAGCAGGTATGAAGTTTTTGCCGTGCGGCAAGTAAGCTTTCGGCTAGATTTTGAGCGAAAAAATCGGGCTGTCTCAAAATGAAATGCGCCAACCGAGTTGCCGTTTTTTCTCCGATGCCGGGCAACTGCTTCAAATCAAAAATCAGCCTGTCCAGAGCCGTTTCGGGGCGAAGCTCTTTAGGATTTTGAGAATTTTGTGTCATCCCTTAATTTCCTTTAAATAAAGAAGTGAGAGCCCCCAAGCCACCCGCTAGTTTGCTCATCTCTTCGGAAACCATCTCTTGAGAGGCTTTGATGGCTTCGTTGACCCCTGATTTGACCAGGTCTTGCAACAACTGAGGGTCATTCATTTGGAATACCTCAGGCTCAATGACTAAAGAGACGATCTGTTGCTTACCATTCGCGACCACTTTTACCATGCCTCCGCCGGCAGTGGCTTCTACCGTTTTCTTACCCGCCTCTTCTTGAAGACGTTGCAACTCCTCGCGCATCTTAGAAGCTTGACTCAGCATGTCCGCAAGGCCGCCACCTTTAAAGGGATTCATGCGGCCAATCTAACTCAATTTCCTTCTTAAGGCGAGGCGACCACTCAAAAGATACCCACTTCCTTTCGGTACGCCGGGGGCCGTACGGAAAGGCAGGGGGTTAGGATTCGACGTTCACATCTACGATATCTGCATCTAAGGCTTGCTTCATGTGCAGGACCGTAGGATGGGAAACTGCTTTCTGTTTGGCGTCCTCTTCCTCTACCCGACGGGTTTCGGCAAGGCTGAGCGATCCTTCCGAGAGGTCCTGGGAAAGCACGAGCTTAGCGGCAGTTCCGAAGTAAGTGCGGATAAACTCTTCAATCTCAGAACGGTTCTTGGTATCGGCCCCTTGGCGTTCGTAAAAACTTCCTGGAGGAAATGCTAGCCGAATATTCCACTGAGCTCCTCCCTCTGCGAGATCGAGCTTGAAATTGGCGTGAGACAAAAGAGCACCCAATAAAGGCCTGCGTTTAAGCACCATTTCGACAAAACCCTTCCAAGAGGGAGCCGATCGGGTGGGGCCAGAAGGTTCCAGTTCGGGAGGAGGGGGAGAGGCCATCATCGCTTCTTCCTCGGCGTCGGGGGGCGGAGGCTCCGGCCGCGGCGATTCTTTACGTGAAGGTGTCGCGGTTACGGGCGGGGGTATTTCCTTTTTCTCTGCAACTTTTATCTCGACTCCTTGAACGAGAGCGCTTTCTACTTTGTCGAGATCGCTAAGCTTGGCCATCCTGACTGTCGCCATTTCTAAAACATAGCGGGGAAGTGAACTCCATCCTATCTGCGAAATTGCTTTGGCCAAGATTTGTGACATGCGTTCGATCTGAACGAGTGAGGTGGTTTTGGCTAATTCCGCCAGTTGTTGGAACTGTCCCGCCGAAATGTCCAGCGTTTCGGCGGTGAGAGTTTGCTTACTCTCTTTCCCTAAAGCCAAAAGATAGAGCAATCGCAGCTCTTCGAGGATGCGTTCGGAAAAGTGTTTGAGATCAACCCCTGAGAGATGGGTTTCACCGATAAGGGTGATGATGGCGGGAATATCGGCCCGAAGCACCGCCGATAAAAGAGTCCGTACGCTGCTTGAGTCATTAACTCCCAGGGCTTCAACAACCTGCTTTTCGTTCAGTAAAGAATCGGAACTTCCATTTTGGCCATAGTAGGAGAGCACCTGATCGAGTAGCGAGAGAGCATCGCGCAAGCTTCCATCGCTATGGCTAGCCAAAGTGCTTAAGCCTTCATCGGAAATCTGGATCTTTTCTGCCGCTAATATCTGTTGAAGGCGTCCTACGATCTGTTGATTGGTGAGCCTGCGAAATTCAAAACGTTGGCAGCGGGAGACGATAGTTAGCGGAATCTTTTGGACTTCCGTAGTGGCAAAAATAAAGACGACGTGATCGGGCGGCTCTTCGAGCGTTTTCAACAGCGCATTGAAAGCGCTCAAGCTCAACATATGAACTTCATCGATAATATAGATCTTATATTTTCCACTCGAAGCACCGTAAGCGACGTTCTCACGGATTCCCCGAACTGCTTCGACGCCATTGTTAGACGCCCCATCGATTTCGACGACATCCACCGATCGCCCCTCGGTGATAGCGATACATTCGGGGCATTGATTGCAGGGGGTCGCTTCTTTGACGTTCGGACATCGCAACGCTTTGGCGAAAATTCGAGCTACCGTAGTTTTTCCGATGCCACGAGCTCCACTAAAGAGGTAGCTGTGAGAGACCCGATTGAGACGAATCGCGTTTTTTAGCGTTTGGACGACGTGGGATTGGCCAACGAGATCATCAAACTGAGTGGGCCGCCACTGACGGGCGATTGCTAAGTACGCCATACTTACGGGTACCACGGTTTCCGAATGCGGATGAAAAAAAGAGGCTCGGGTTACCTGCGTCGCCCACAGAGGTAAGCTACCGCTGCTTCCTTCCGGACCTGACGGGATTCGCGAACATGCGTCGCGCAGGGCCGAGCCATACATACCTTACCTTTATTGTAGATTTGTCGGGGGAGCAACCCGAATCTGTAAAACCCTCATCGGTTTGACGGGGACTATAGGGATCACTAAAGTAATCACACCATGAAAATAGACAAAATACCGGTCTCCCGGTCTGGACAGTTTCGTTTTGGACGATCTTTGGCAGTGCTCCTCCTTGGCCTAATGCTCGTGGGCCTTTCCGGGTGCGGA
The DNA here is from genome assembly GCA_963778115.1 of uncultured delta proteobacterium. GTDB lineage: Bacteria > Bdellovibrionota > FAC87 > UBA2466 > UBA2466 > JBBQIT01. The sequence continues at coordinate 1,897,756 of CAVZSV010000004.1, read as the reverse complement.
TATAACTCTCTGCAGCGTCAAGACGAAGAAGTTAAAGGGGCTTGGTCAGAGGTCGAAAATCAGTACCAACGCCGGCACGATCTGATTCCCAATTTGGTGGCCACTGTGAAGGGCTATGCCAAGCATGAAGAAGAAACGCTAACCAAGGTCGTCGAAGCCCGGGCGAAAGCCACTCAAACGAATATTAATGTTAAAGACCTTTCTAATGCGCAGGCCTTTAGCCAGTCTCAGCAAGCCGAAGATGGACTAACCTCGGCTCTCTCTCGCTTAATGGTCGTGGTAGAAAAATATCCCGATCTGAAAGCCAACGATAATTTCAAAGATCTGCAGTCCCAGCTGGAGGGGACGGAGAACCGAATTACCGTCGCAAGAAAACGCTACATCGATACCGTGGTTCTCTTCAATACCGCGGTTCGCAGTTTTCCTACGAATCTCACGGCTAAGTATCTCTTACATCTTGACCCCCGAGAAACGTTCAAAGCTACAGCGGGATCGGAAGCGGCTCCTAAGGTCGAGTTCTAGGTGAAACTGCCCTTTCACACGATCCTCTTTTTGTTGTTATGGACTGTCGCGGGATGGGCTCAAGGCCCTAAAATTCCAGACTTAAGCGGCCCTGTTATCGACGAGGTTTCCTTACTTTCCGCGTCTGATGCTCAAAGTCTAACCGACATGCTGATGCGCCTTGACCAAAGCGGAAAGGTGCAGCTTGTGGTCTATCTCCCGCAATCTCTGCAAGGATATGACATCGAGAGTTTTTCGCTGGCTGCCGCGGAAAAGTGGAAGTTGGGGAAAAAGGGTCAGGATCAAGGTTTGATCCTGGTGATTGCTCCTAACGAACGCAAAATGCGTCTTGAAGTCGGCTACGGCTTAGAGGGAGATATCACCGATGCTTACACCAGAAGGATTCTCGATAATACGCTAGCCCCTTATTTTCGAGAGCGTCGTTTTGGCGACGGCATTATGGTTGCCGTCGAGCAGATAGCCCAGAAGTTAAATGTCGATTTGAAAGCACCCGTCAAAGGAAGGCTTTCGACCGACGACGAAAAGGTTTCCTTTCCCCTGATGCTACTTTTCCTCTTTGGATTTTTCTTTCTGATGCTTCCCCTCTCCCGTCTATGGGGACGCGGCTACTATGGAGGCGGAGGGTATTGGGGCGGAGGCGGCGGATTTGGCGGAGGCGGTGGTTTTGGGGGTGGCGGATTTAGCGGCGGAGGCGGTGGTTTTGGAGGCGGCGGAGGATCGTCGTCATGGTGATGCGATGAAACGAAAACGAATTCGACTAACTGTGGCTGAGCAAGATCGCATTAAAGCTGCCGTTCGAAAGGCAGAGAGCCAAACAAGCGGTGAGATCGTCCCCTTTATCGTAGCTTCGAGTGACGATTACGCTTGGGTCCATTTGGTCTGGGGCATAGCAGGCTGGATCGGAAGCTGTTTTATTCTTTTGTTTTTGAGGTCCCACTCACAATGGGCGCTGGAACTTGGGCAGATTCTTTTGATCCAGTGGAGCGGAGTCGTTATGGGAGCGATGTTCCCTCTGGTTCCAATAATCAAACGATCCAGTATTCCAAAATCCGTCCTCCATCACAGTGTACATCGAGAGGTAATGGCGAGCTTTGTGTCGGCGGGTCTGACAGAAACCGCACACCGGACCGGAATCCTCATCTACCTTTCGGTTCTTGAGCGCCGGATAGAGATCTTAGCCGATAAAGGGATCGACTCCAAAACGCCTAAAGGTTATTGGCAATCCCACGTCGATACGATCGTAAAAGGGATTCATTCGGGCCGCCCCGCGGAAGTTCTTGCCGAGGTCATCGAAAAAATCGGTCAAGAATTAGCAACCGCTTTCCCCCGATCTGCTGATGATATCAATGAGCTTAGCGACGAAATCCACACCGAGCCTGAAACCTAAAAGTTATCGAGTAACCCCGCTCACTCCAACGAAAGGCACGCGTTGTCGGCGGTTGCCGGCACAAATTTGGCTTCGAGCCAAGCATTTTCCAGATACCCATCCAGATCCGAAGTGGTGTCGTCATTGTACGTATAGGCGACATCCGTCTGCGATCCCACATTGAGAGTCTGGGTGCATTTTGCGGTTAGATTAGCGAAAGCGGTTGCTGCATCGGCACCCGTGGCCATCACTTGATTATTGATTACCACTTGCACGGTAACCGTTTCGTTTGCGGGATTTACTTGGCTGCACTGGGCAATGCACAAGAAACCGCTCGCAAAACTTACGTTAGTACTTAATGCCAACATTAGACTAAGCATCGTAACCCATCGAGTACTCATGAAAGCCCCCAGGAATTTAAAGGATAGTGAAATGAATCAGCCTGTCCCTGGCTATCGCAAGTTTCATACCAAGGAAATCCACGCTCACTGACTACTAACGCATTACGTTTTTGCGCAATCGCGGGGCCATTTTGCCACTATTCAACTACTGGGGTCTCTCCCAACTTCTTTCCCAGCGCATTTAAGTAACTTCCCACCGAGGCTCGGCCCCCGTGAAAGATTCTGACCGGCAATCGGTAAAGAGGGTTTGGAATCTCTCTAGACTCGTCCAATTGAAGTTTCGTTCCGCTGTCTCCTTCGGGTGTCAGGGTGAAGATCCAAACCGAAGTAAACGGAACTTGAGAAGCCACCACTCGAGTGACTAGATGCCGTGTTGGCGAAGCCTCGTCCACTCGAAGGGTCACGGAGCCGTACCAACCAAACTCTTTCCAAGAGAGTCTGCCGTCCACGGGAGGGCGCATTTGAATGGAGGAGACGTCAGGTCTCCATCCTGGATAATTTTCAATATCCATAAGGGCCGCCCAAATGCGTTCGGGACTCGCCTGAAAGTGGCCCGTTTGGGATGCCCTGTGGTTGCGCGGGAGTAAAGCCCCGGCCAGTAAAATGCCCAGTAGCACCGCGGCAAGAGCCGCTGTTCCGAAAAGAAAAAGTTTCGCGGTAAGTCGAGATAAATGCATGGCTGTTCTTAGAAACTGTACTCCAGGGGGATTAGTCTATAATCTTACTTAGACAATCTTATTAAGACCGGCTGAGTTTGAAAACTAATTCGACGGGGCTTCCATGGTCGCAAAGCTAATTTGGGCTAGATTTCTTATCATGAACGCGTTTAGGAACCTATGGAGGGCTCCGCGCCGTACCATTTTTAGTTTGCTAGCTATTGCCGCCGCAGCGACGTCACTGATGCTGTCTCAGTCTTACATCGACGGCGTAAAACGGACGTTTCGCCAAAATCTCATTTCAGCGGTCTATGCCCAATACCAGATTTACAAAAAAGGCTACCGGACCAATCAAGGGGACGATCCTTTCGGCTACCAGATCACCGACACCGACAAAATCAAAAAGGCGCTGGAAGAGAAAGTGGGTCCTGTTATTTTCTTCTCTCGCCGTCAGAAATTCTTTGGCCTCGTCAACTACAACGATAGATCTCTAAGTGGTATGGGTGTCGGCATCGATGCCGAGCAGGAAAAAAGCTTTATGACCCTGACCCAGGTGGTCCAAGGCAAGCATCTGGCCGGAAGTAAGCTCGAAAGTATCTTTCTATCCACGGGATTGGCCGAGCAGCTTAAAGTCAAACCAGGTGATATGGTTTCGGTCGTTACGAGTACCGCCGGCGGATCACTAAATGCTGCCGATCTAGAAGTCGTGGGCGTTTTCCAAACGGGAATTCGAGAATTAGACGGCTCCATGTTTTACGTGCACCAAGAGCTTGCACAGAAGTTGCTGCGTACCACGGGACCCTCCCAAATTCTTCTGGGCTTTGCAGGTGAAGACGAATTGAAGTACAAGGCTGCTTTTAAAGATCTCCTCAAAAAAGATTTCCCGGACCTCGAAGGAGTTCACTGGTACGAACTTGCGGGCGACATGTTCGACAATTCCATGGGCTGGCTCGAAGGGGTATTTATGATCTTTCGAATCATCATCGTTACCGTTGCTACCTTAAGCATTCTTACTGTTTTTATGATTAGTTTGCTGGAGCGCACAGGAGAGTTTGGGACCTTAAGAGCGATTGGAACTTACCGAAATGAGGTGGCAGCTCTGATTTTCATTGAGTCAATGCTGCAGTCGATCTTAGGAGGTCTTTTAGGGATTGTCTTTAGCGTGTTCGCTATCTATGTTCCGCTCAAAAACGGTGTTACGATGCCTCCCCCTCCCAGCATGACGGCGCAATTTCACGTGATGTTCACGGTTCCTTGGCACGGCATCGCGACGACACTAGCTCTTTGCATTGCGGTGGCGGGGGGCTCCGGAATCTTTCCGGCTCTTAAAATAGCGCGCCTTAATATCGTCGAGGCATTGGGGCGGAACGTGTAATTTCCGTTGGGCGGGAATCCGAAACGCTTTCGATCTTACCATCGATTAACTGAATTCTCTTATCCGCCCCGTTAGCAATCTTAGCGTCGTGAGTGGCAATGATTACCGACGTTTGAAATTTCTGTTTTAGCTCGTGCATCAGATCGACAATTTGAGAAGCGTTCTTGGAGTCCAGATTGGCGGTAGGCTCGTCGGCTAGAATAACTTTGGGTTGTTTAACCAGAGCTCTGGCGATAGCCACTCGTTGTCTTTGGCCGCCGCTTAATTGCCTAGGCTTGTGTTCTCCAAATTTTTCGAGCCCTACCGATTTCATTGCCTCTCGCGCTCTATCGCGAATCGTCTTACGGTTAGCCCCCCCCTCGAGATAAAGCGGGTATTCCACATTTTCGAGCGACGTTAGGGTAGAGACCAGATTGAAATTCTGAAAAATAAAACCGATGGAGTGCCGCCGAATTCCGGTTAGAGCAAAATCCGAATAGCCAGTAAGTCGGGTTCCTAAAAAGTCCAGAGTACCGTCGGAAGGGACTTCCAAAAGTCCCAGCACGTTAAGTAAAGTTGATTTCCCGCTTCCCGAAGGCCCTTGCAGAGCTACAAACTCGCCATGGTTCAGCCTTAAGTGCACGTCGGTAAGTGCCGTGACGACGACTTGTCCCACGGAGTAGTCTTTGCGGATATTGGTTAGGTCATACAAGAATACGTTATCTGATTTTGCTGAAGGCATAAGGTTTTCGTCTTCCCTTCTCGTTTCCCCATTATAATGAGGGGCGGGCCAGTTGCCTATTTGATTGTCGTATCAAGAAGAGGGAGCATGCCATGAGCCACGATCCCAACGCGCCGACAGAAATAACCGCTTTTGAGCGTCAATTCCTCAGGGAAGGGGCCCATTTTCTAGAAACCCCGGGGGCTTTCATCCGAGCGGCCAATATGCTGGGCCATCCTATTGAGTTACTTCAAGATAGATTGCCCGATAAAGCGCGACGCGCCATCCAAACCGCTACTCATGAAGCGCTCAAAAAAGCGCTTAAAGTGGCTCTCTTCACCATCCCGCAGGAGGCGGGGCAGGGAAAAGCTATTTTTGCGAGTGCCGAACACAAAGTAGCGATGAATAGTCGCTGGCATGAGTTGGGAGCGATGGTGACCGGTACTTTCGGAGGTCTTTTTGGCCTTCCTTCTTTAGCGATTGAACTCCCGATTAGCACGGCCCTTATGTTGCGATCGATTGCGAGTACTGCTCAATCATTTGGCGCTGACCTAAGTTCTCCGAAGACCCAGCTGGAGTGCTTGTACGTTTTTACGTTAAGCGCTAACGCTCCTCATGACGCTGCGGAAACTTCCTACTACGCGTCTCGGTTGGGGCTAGGAAAGTTAGTATCGGAAGCGGCGGCTTTCATCGCCAAACATTCGGCACGCGAAGCGTTTGAAATGATCGAAAAGGGCAGCGTGCCGGTTCTCATTCGGCTAATGTCTCGGATTGCCGCGCAATTTGAAATTACGGTTTCCGAAAAAGTGATTTCAGAAAGCATTCCCATCATCGGTGCCGCGGGCGGTGCCCTGATCAATGCCGCTTTTACCCACCACTTTAATCAAGCGGCGAAGTTTCATTTCGGCATTAAGCAATTGGAAGAGCGCTACGGCCAATCGAAAATCCGAAAGGCCTATACCGACGCTTCAAAAGGTGCCCGTCGACTTTCAGGACCCTAGGAGATCTTACGGACCTATGGCCGTAGGATAAATCGTGCCGCCAGGACGTGACAGCTTTAGCCTAAGTCCGCAGCTGATGGTCCCGAAAGTCGACGGGCACCTTTTAGGTTTACTTACAAGTTTTAGTAACCGTTGCGTTGAAATTAACGTCGACGTCGGGCCACGTTTTGGAAACGCCGTCTTTGCCCGTATGCAGAGCCGAACACTGTTGGTGCAGTGACGCCAGCGCGGCTTTGGCGCCGAAACCCAAAATATCGATGTTGCCGGCCGCTGAGAATGTTCCGTCGTCTTTGAGATCGTAGTGCAAGGTGACGTCTTTTTTGTGGCCATTGAGATCAAGCGAAACCACAAGGGTCGAATCCTTCTCCGAGACACTTTTTACTTTGGCGGAGATCGATTTATGAAGCTTTTTGAAAAAGAAATCGGTCAAGGTAGTGTCGCGCGCAGGATTGGTGGTATCCACCGAAAGTTTATCGACGCTAACTTCTGTTCCGTCTAAAGCCTTAGAAAGGCTATCCGCTTCTGGCTTTGCTTCGAGAGTCACTTTTTTGAAAGTTCCTTTCACCCCCACCTTTTCAGAGGTTTTGAAAGCCGTCCATCCGACCTTGCCGGAGTCCTTATTGAGTTGAAAACTGCATTTCTGACCTTCGCCGTAAGAGACCGAGGCCACCGCCATCAATACCAAGAGAGTGCTTTTTTGAATCAATTTCATCGTTACCTTCCTTTTAAAATTTCGAGCCTAATGTATCAAAGAAAGTGAGATCTTAGAAGCGTGGCCTCAAAGGGAGAACAGGCCTGTTTTGTCCATCCCCCTATCTTTCATTCTTTAAAAATGTTAACGACCTACCTATGTTTTTGGATCCCCAAAATCAGGCCAAACAGCTTACCAGCCAGCTTCCGCTACCGATGACCGTGGAAGAGATGGCCGGCCGAGGTTGGAGCGAAGTCGACGTGGTATTTGTGACCGGCGATGCCTACGTCGACCACCCTAGCTTTGCCATGGCGATCTTAGGTCGTGTTCTTGAAGCGAATGGCTTTAAAGTAGCGATGCTAAGCCAACCGGACTGGCGGAGCTGTACTGACTGGAAGAGGTTTGGAAAGCCGCGCCTCTTTTTTGCCATCAGTGCTGGAAACATGGATTCGCTCATCAATCACTATACCGCCAACAAAAAGGTGAGAAATGACGACGCTTATTCTCCCGGCGGTCGTATCGGGCTACGCCCCGACAGGGCAACGCTCCCTTATTGCCAGCGCGCGCGAGAAGCTTATCCCGCGGTCCCTGTGATCGCCGGTGGTGTGGAAGCTTCACTACGGCGACTGGCCCATTACGATTATTGGAGCGATACCGTCCGAAAGTCGATTCTCCTCGATGCGAAAGCGGATCTCTTAGTTCATGGGATGGGAGAAAAGCTCATTCTTGAAATCGCAAGGCGACTTGCAAGCGGCCAGACCGTGAAAGAGTTGCGTAGCCTTCGCGGAGTGGCTTTTGCCTTGGGAGCCAGTGAAGTTTCTCAATCCACTCAAGATCGGTTTGGAACCGGAGTTGCGGTCCTTCCCAGTTTTGAAGCGGTAAGTAGCGATAAAATGGCTTTCGTGGAGGCGACTCGAGTCATCCATATCAATACGAATCCCTTTAACGCGAAAACTTTAGTTCAGTACCACGCCGACCGTCCTGTGGTCGCAAACCCTCCCGATCTTCCCATTTCAGAAGGCGAGATGGATTACATTTATGATTTGCCCTATTCGCGAAAACCTCATCCTTCTTACTCGGAAAAAATTCCAGCGTTCGAAATGATTAAAGACTCGGTCACTATAATGCGCGGCTGTTTCGGCGGGTGTACTTTCTGTTCGATAACCGCTCATCAGGGAAGGATCATCCAATCTCGATCGCAAGAATCCATTCTCAAAGAGCTAAACGTGATGGCGAAAGATCCCCAGTTCAAAGGGATCGTCAGTGACGTCGGTGGCCCTACCGCCAACATGTACCAAATGCGCTGTACTCGCCCTGATGTCGAGGCTAAGTGCACGAGACTGTCGTGCGTTCATCCGACGATGTGCAAACTGTTGGGCACTGATCACGGCCCGTTGGTCTCTTTACTCAAAGAGGCGCGTACGCAACCGGGTATCCGCAAAGTTTTGGTGGCAAGTGGCATCCGAATGGATTTGGCCCAATTGTCGCCAGAGTACATGGATGAGATGGCAGAGCACCACATTGGAGGGCATCTCAAAGTAGCGCCGGAGCATAGCGATCCCGCCGTTCTCAAGCAGATGAAAAAACCTTCCATCGAAAATTTTGAATCCTTCGCCGAGGATTTCAAGAAAGCTTCGAAAAAGGGCGGAAAGCCGAAACAATATCTAGTTCCGTATTTTATTTCGTCACATCCGGGATCGGATCTGAATTCGATGATCGAATTGGCTCTGTTTCTGAAGAGAAATGGCTACCGGCCCGATCAGGTTCAAGATTTTATTCCGGCCCCTTTCGACATCGCGACTTGCATGTACTACACAGGGATCGATCCTTTTTCGAAAAAAGAGATCTACATCGCGAAACACTTGGGCGAGAGAAAACTCCAGCGAGCCCTTCTTCAGTTTTTCAAACCCGAAAACTATTTTGAAGTTCGAAAAGCCCTGGAGCAAGCAGGACGCACCGATCTTATCGGTAATGGGTGCGACGCTCTGATTGCGGCCCATCCTCCGCGCGAAGCTTTAATAGCCCGACGAACCAGCGCCAATCGAGAGGTTCGGGGCAACCATGTCCATACTATTCGAAATCCCAGCCGAACTCCCAATACCGGCTACCGGCCCAAGCGTACAACGGCCGTTCGGCGCCCCAAAAGCCCCTCAGAAATGATGCATCGCGGCTAACAACCGTGAAAGTTTTTCATTGCTAATCCGAGTCATTTAAGGGAATTCTTGCGATTGGGGGGTATTTGCCATGGGTTACGTTCGTGCGTCTTATTCTTCATTCGTTTTCGTCGCAATCTTGGGAGTTTTTCTTTTTCTGATGGCCCAGAGTTCCGTAGCCAAAGCCACCAACGGAACGGAAGTCGGCAACGGCATGGTTGCCGAACCGTTTAGCGAGTTGTCTTTTTTAGATGATCAAGCCGGGGAATCTTCTATTCTGTGGACCTGCTTCAGTCGATACGACGCGAAATCAGACTCTGCTCCCAGCTATGCCAGCGAGCCCATGTCTTCTCGCGAAGAGGCCTCCTACCGTGCCATCGAAATGTGCTCCGACGCCCACGACGGAAGCGGCGATGGGTGTCTTTCGGACGGGTGTACGTTTACGTCGGAAAACCAGTAGAAAAAAAAAGGCCAGGGCTGGAGCTAGAGCTAGAGATCGACTACTAGCTCTATGGTCCTTTCTTATTTGTTTTTATTCCCCGACTTCAACACTGCCAGTGCTGCAAAAGCATCATTCCTAAACGTTGATTTAGGCGGTCTTCTGGGCTGAGGACGTTGTGGTGGGCGCTGCTCAGGACGACCGCCTCCCCGAGGAGCGTTTTGCCTGGGAGCGCGAGCTGGTTCCTGAGGCCGAGGTGCCGGCGCCGCTCTTTCTTTAATGGCTCTTATCGACAAAGAGATTTGGCTTTTCTCCAAATTAACTTCCAGGACACGAACCTTAACGCGATCTCCTGGCTTTACCGCTTCGCGCGGGTCTCGGATAAATTTCTCACTGAGCTGAGAGACGTGGACTAGACCGTCTTGGTGCACACCGATATCCACGAAAGCACCGAAATTAGTTACGTTCGTGACAATACCAGGACAGACCATTCCGGATTGGAGGTCTTTCATCTCGTGAATATCATCACGAAACTGAAAGGGGACAAACTCTTCTCTAGGATCGCGTCCGGGCTTCTCGAGCTCTTTTACGATGTCTTCGAAAGTAAATTGTCCGACCAATTCTTTAAAGCTAGCATCGCCCTTGATCACCTCCACACCGGAACCCATCAAATCGCGCACATTTTTATTGAGGCGTTGAGCAAGGCCTTCGAGTAATGGATATCTCTCCGGATGAACTCCGGTGTTGTCCAAAGGGTTTTCGGAATCCGGAATCCGCAAAAATCCTGCCGCCTGTTCGAAACTCTTTCCGGAGAAGCGGGAGACGGCAAGCAAGTCGGCTCGTGATTTAAAGAGTCCCTTTTCATTTCGGTGCTCGGTGAGGGTCTTTGCGAGGCCAGGTCCTATTCCCGACACGTGAGCAAGTAAGTGGTAAGAGGCAGTATTGAGATTGACTCCCACGGAATTGACGCAAGAATCGACAACGGATTCGAGACTCTTCTTTAATAAATTGGGATTTACGTCGTGCTGGTATTGACCCACGCCAATGCTTTTGGGATCCACTTTCACAAGTTCGGCCAAAGGATCTTGAAGTCTGCGAGCGATTGAGATGGCTCCTCGAATAGTAAGATCCAATTCCGGAAATTCGTCTCGGGCCGCTTCGCTGGCACTGTAAACACTCGCTCCGGCTTCACTTACCATGACGACGGGAAGCGAAAGGCCGCTCTCTTTGACGGCCGCCCGAAAGAAGGTCTCCGTTTCGCGGCCTGCGGTTCCGTTGCCGACCGCGACGGCGCGAAGCGGAGTCGTCTTTAGTAATTCGGCTAGGCCAGCTTTGGCCGCGGTCTTTTCCTCGTCAGTCTGCAACTTGATAACGGTGCTTCCGATGTATTTTCCCGAATCATCCACCACAGCTAGTTTGCACCCTGTACGAATTCCAGGGTCAACCCCGAGCACCGCTTTAGGGCCGAAGGGGGGAGAAAGCAAAAGGGTGCGCAAATTTTCAGCAAAGACCTGAACGGCTACCCTCTCGGCAACCTCTTTCATGGCTTTGTGGGCTTCGTTTTCGATGCTGGGAAGGACATGGGCTTTGAGTGCTATTCGAGCCGCTTTCTGAAGAACTGCGCTCCCTGGAGAATCAGGGGTCGTGCACGCCTCTTTTTCGAACGCCGAAACCATATCCGCCTCGAAGGTTTCTCCTTCGGGTGTGTCTTTGGGAGCCTTTCCTCCGACGGTCATGAGAAGCTCTTTTTCCGCCCACCCCCGACGAATGGCCAGATAACGGTGAGAAGCTTGGGGCTGGGCTAACGATTCGATGGGTTCCCGATAGTCGAAATACTTTTCGTACTTACTATTGGGTTTGGCGGCTTCGCCTTTTTGGCTGACGAGGCACCCCGTCTTAAAAACTTTATCGCGGACTAATTGTCGCAATTGCAAATTTTCGGATAACCGCTCGATCAGAATGTCTTGAGCACCCGAGATGGCAGTTTCCGCGTCTTTGAATCCCTTCTCTTCGTTCCGAAAAGTGAAGGCCCAGAGTTCCAGTGTCTGCCCTGGCTGAGGGACTTCCGTGCCATGGCCACAGTTCCAGATCCAGTCGGCAAGTCCCTGGAGTCCCGCTTCTTTAGCGAGAGAAGCTTTGCTCTTTCGCTTTCGTTTGTACGGCAGATAGAGATCCTCCAAAACATCCATCTGGAAGGAAGTAGAAATCTTTTCCTTCAGTTCCGGGGTTAGCTTCTGCTGCGCTTCTATCTCACTCAGGATAAAGGCCTGTCGTTTGATAATCTCTTCCCATTGACCCTTGGCGTCCAAAATTTCTTGGATAGCGACTTCATCTAGATTACCGGTCTGCTCTTTTCGATAACGGGCAATGAAAGGAACGGTCGCTTCTTCCGCGGCAAGTTTTAAGACGGCAATGACTCCTTGCAGGGGAATGCCGGGATGGGATGATTGAAACCAAGACTCAAAGTTCACCGGCCGATAATGCCATCGTGTATAGGGAGTGGCAATAGCTCGAGAAAAGGCTTCCGTTCGGGTGGTCTCCCCATTACATTTCTGCCATTCCCGTCAACGGGACCCTATCTAGGAGATTGTCGTGTCAGCTCCCCATATCACTTCCTATCCTGACCTGTTACTTTTAAATTCAACCCTGACTGACGAACAGCGACTCGTCATGAGAACGGTCCGCGAGTTCATCCAACGAGAGATGGAACCGAAAATTCGGCTCGCTTATCGCAATGAAGAGTTTCCAGTTGAGGCCATTCCGAAGATGGGAGCAATGGGACTATTGGGATCTACCATCGAGGGGATGGCCAATCCGCCTGTGGATCCCATTTGCTATGGGTTAATGATGCGCGAGCTGGAACGATGTGATTCGGGATTGCGAAGTTTCTCGTCCGTTCAAGGGGGGCTGGTGATGTATCCCATCTCCTCTTTTGGTTCGGTAGAACAGAAAAGGGAATGGCTTAGTAAACTGGGAGCCGGTACCGCCATAGGATGTTTCGGCCTTACGGAGTCGGAGGGAGGATCCGATCCGGGGGCGATGAAGACAAAAGCTGAAGATAAAGGCGATCATTGGGTGCTACAGGGATCTAAGATGTGGATCACTAATGGGGACATTGCGGATGTCGCTGTGGTTTGGGCTAAGACGGCCAATGGGATTCGAGGGTTCTTAGTTCCTACAAAGACGCCGGGATTTCGTGCGACTCGAATGAAAGGGAAACTTTCGCTCAGGGCTTCGGCAACCTCGGAGCTGTATTTTGACCACGTTAAACTTCCCAAAGAGGCGGTGCTACCCGGATCCGAAGGCTTAAAGTCGGCGTTGCAGTGTCTGAATCAAGCCCGCTACAGCATTTTGTGGGGAGCGTTGGGGGCTGCCGAAAGCTGCTTCGATGAAGCCTTGGCTTTTGCCAAAGAACGCATCGTCTTTGGCAAACCACTAGCCGGGTTTCAACTCGTTCAGCGAAAACTTGCCATCATGGCGAGTGAGATTACGAAAGGTCAGTTACTCGCTCTTAGAATCGGACAGCTGAAAGCGCAGGGGCAGCTGCATCACACCCACGTCAGTTTGGGAAAACAGGCGAATGTCGAAATGGCATTACAGACGGCCAGAACCGCGCGGGATATTTTGGGCGCTAACGGCATTATGGATGAGTATCGAGTCATGCGCCACCTCGCGAATTTGGAGACGGTCTATACCTACGAGGGAACGAACGATATCCATCTCTTGGTTTTGGGAAATCAGATTACTGGAATTCCCGCCTTCGAAGGTTAGCCTGCTTCCGGCGGGGTCTCCGTCAGACTACCAAACAGAAAATAACGTAGTCCGTTTTCCAAGGGGTTTCGTGAAACCTGAGATTGCGCTTTGCGGCGTCCCAGGAAATGCTCGCGCAAAAAGGGATCCTCGTCTAATGCACTTTTGTCGACCTGGGGTAGGGAGAGGTCTTTTCCCCCTTTAATTAGCCGAAGAGTCCTGCGGACTCGGCTTTTGCGGTCGTTATCGGAAAGGGGGCTTTTCTTCCAGTCCTGCATGAATACTCCTCTGTCGTTGTTGGCCTTTGGTTCTCCAAAAAAATGCAATCACGATGCCAAATCGCGGCAGGCTTATTGAAGGATGCTAGCGGTATTTCCGCGAGCTTTTGTTGCAACTCGCTACGAATGGAAGCACTATTAATGTTCAATACTGGCGCAATTCGTTTGTCATCGCCCCAGAACGGATGTGTCCAACGAAAAAGGTGGGGGTAATTTTAATCAAGCATGGAGATACAACTCATGGACCTAAAGAAACTACTAATCATTGCACTCTTTGGCTTAGCTTACGTGGCCTGTACCAAAAAAGAAGAAGCGCCTGCGGTAGCACCAACGCCTCCGGCGCCTACAGCTCAAGAAAATGCAGCTCCCGGGGCTAACCCCGCGGTAGCGCCGGCTCCTGGTCAACCTGCTCCTGGTGCGCCAGCACCTGCCCCCGCAGCTCCACAAGGTGAAGCTCCGCCCACGAAGTAATCGGCGAAGTGTAGAAGAGAATTAATTATTAAGTCTACTTATCAAGTCTACTTATGAGTCAACTCGGGGTCACTCGTTGAGTGGCCCGGAGTTTTCATTAAGGTAAGTGCCGGGTCTTAGTGGATCTCTTTTTCGAGCTCAGAAATGACTATATCTTCCCACTTATCCGCGATCTCTTGATTCGTCTCATCGTCGGCTACGTCCCACTTAACGCCGGATTCGATTCTGGTCTTCAGATCGACGATGATCTTATTCACGATGGTCTCTGCAACCTTGTATTTGTTCATACGATACGTCCTCTAAAAAATGGTCCCCAGCATAACTGCGACCCCCAGCATTGGCCAATTAATTTAGCAGATTGCCCTAGTTTTGCACGTATAAGAACAGCTTTTTTTCGAATTTTTCGATTCTTACCCCCGAAATCGCGCATAGCCGCTCCTGAAGGGGTTAATGCCTCGCGATAAGGGACTCGGAAATTAGGGCAGTGGTAGATAGACGACGGATATTATCTCTAGGTCTTCTTCCCCTTTGGGGGAGCGGAAGGTAATGGTATCGCCGGCTTTGGCCTTAAGAAGTGCTTTGCCCAAGGGGGATACCCAGCTAATGCGCCCTTTTTTGACGTCGATTTCATCTACTCCCACGATCGAGAAGGTCTTTTCCGTCCCGTTCTCTTCCCGAAGGGTAACCGTGGCGCCGAAGTGCGCGGTATTTGAGGGGTTTGCCGTAGGGTCAACGACTTCGGCAATTTCCAATCGCTTGGTAAGGAAGCGAATTCGCCGATCGATTTCACGCAGTTTTCTCTTATTGTAGATGTAATCAGCGTTTTCGGATCGGTCGCCTAAAGAGGCCGCCCAGGCGACAACCTCAGTGATATGCGGGCGGGTCTCCGTTACGAGCTTGTGAAGCTCGGTCCGAAGCTTTTCCGCCCCGGCTGGAGTGATGTAATTCTTGCCTCCAGGCGTTGCCGGGGCCACCGGCTCGACATCGGGCTCGTCGTCTTGATTGTCATCTTCTCGAGTAAACGCTTTGCTCATCGTCTACCCGTAGCAGTAGCGAGCGTTATTGTCTAATCCGACCTAAGCCTCGATCTTTCCAGTCTAGTTCGCAGCTTATCTATTCTTCCAAATCGCTGGATTTACGGAAGCGTCGGCTGAACAAGAAAAACAGCATGACTGCAATGGCGCCGCCAATTAACCAAGTGATGTTTTGGGCGACGAAGTTGCCAATTTCAGGACTGGCAAGTTTGCTGCTTGGTTTGGCTTTTACCTTTGCTTGAGCGGGGGCTTTTTCTACTGGGGTCGGCGGAGGAGCGATAACCCCCTCATCACCGTTCGTGCCGATCGTATCTGTGGAAAGCGTCTTTCTATCGGCTAAGTCAGTTACGGTATTGGCCGCGACGGTCTCACTCTTAGAAGGAGACGCTAAAGCGTCTGAAGGCGAACCTTCCACCATCGCAACTTTGTCGGAAGGGGTGAGGTTTGCCGGATAGAGTTTCAAAGATTGGCCGGTGGTAATGGTATCGGGAGACGCGAGCTGATTGGTTGCCGCGATCTCTTTCCAGCTGCTGGCATCGCCATAGGTATTCATCGAAATTTTGGATAACCAATCACCCGACTGCACGACATAAGAATCGGCGGCAATACCTTTCTCTTCGTAGAAGGATTTCATTTCGGCATCTTCAGGTCGGCTGCTAGAGATGAACAGAATCATGCGACCGGTCGACCATTTGCCGGAATTCCATTTCTTTAAGTCTTGAGCACGCCCGTCATTTCCGTAAATGAGTTGCGAGACGGAAACGTTCGTATCGCCCTTACGGAGAAAATAGTAACGGTTCATCGTTTGGTTACCTTGCCAAACTACCTCTTTGGGAATCTGGGGAGCCACGGTCGCTTTGGGGGAAGCTTGAACAGCGCTTGCCGTCTTTTCCGTCTTTACAGGAGCTGCCGAAGAGGTTTGTTCGCTACTTTGTGCTTCAGGAGCCGGGGCGACTTCCGTCTTGCTCTCAGCAGCTACTGATTTAGCGTCTTGAGCGAGTTCACTCGCTGAAGGAACGCCAGTCGTAGTAGGAGCATCCGCTAATTGAGCGGCCGGAGCCGTGGAGGCCTGGGGCGTCAATTCCGACTTAGCATCAATAGAAGCTTTGTCAGAACTGGCCGCCACCGGCGCATCCATTTTGCCATCTAAAGTAGGAATCGCGTCGGTCGGAGTGGCGTTTGTTTTCGAATCACCACTAACCGTGTTTTCCGCGGAGGGAATCAAATCGATTTTGCTGGAAGCTTCCCCATCTTTGGGAATCTCAAGCGCGGCATCTGCTGGATCGTTCGCTAAGCTGGAGGCATCGGCCTTTGCCTCTGTTTTCGCGGTGTCGCTCTTAGCCGTGTCCGAAAGAGAGGCAGAGTCTTTATTATCTTTGGAAGCGTCATTGCTTGAAACGGCCTGAGTCAACTCAGGGCTCTTGGCTTCGACTTCGGCGACTTTGTTGCTGTCGTCATCGGATTTCCCAGCATCTGCGACATTACTCTCTTGCGCTTGATCTGCGCCCGAGAAAAGGTCATCACTATTGCGGCTCTGATGATGACCGCAAGAGATGAAGGTCATCATCGAGAACAGAAGCGTTGGTACCATCCACGTTTTTAAGTTATCGAAGCGTTTCATGTGGCTTCCTTCGTAAGAGTAAAGCAATTGGCCCACTGGGCACTTCCCACAAAGGTATCGGTGGAACATGAAAATAAAATGAGAAGAAAATGGAGTTAGTAGGTGGGATTGGGAAATGGCTCGAGCTAGTGCTAGTGCTAGTGATCGACGTGCGCTTCGCGCGCATCATAATAAAACGTCGTGCGCGAAGCGCACACCTCGATCCCTAGCAGTAGCACTAGCTCTAGCTTCTTATGGGAGGTAATCAAGTAATAGTATGCAATTTCAAACACTTATATGTTGCGAGTATCCATGAATACTCACTCTATTTTTCCAAAAAACCCTGACTACTCACTCCACTAAATGACAGGCTACCCAAACTTTCCCCTTGTTCACTAACTGAGGTTCTTCTATTCCACAGCGATCGATAGCAATCGGGCAACGCTTATGAAAAGCACACCCCGATGGCGGGTTCATCGGCGAAGGTAATTCTCCCCGAACCGCCGGTTTCGGGCGTCCGAAAGATCTAAGGTGCGGAGTGCTCTCCATTAATGATTTGGTGTAGGGGTGCTTGGGATTGTGAAACAGGTCTTGGGCCGAGCCGTGCTCCACCACTTTGCCCAAGTAGATCACCATGACTTCATCCGCGATGTGGCGGACTACCGCCAGATCGTGAGAAATGAAAAGGTAACTAAGGGCCAGTTCCTTTTGCAGCTCCACAAGTAAATTCAAAATTTGGGCTTGGATAGAAATGTCCAAGGCCGAAACTGGTTCATCGCAAATGAGTACTTCGGGGCGAAGCGCCAAAGCCCGAGCAATGCCTATTCGTTGTCGTTGACCTCCGCTAAACATGTGAGGGTAGCGGCCGGCGTGTTCGGGACGTAACCCTACTTTGCCCATTAGCTCGATGGCGCTTTGCTTCAGTTCGGCTTTGGTCAGTTTCGTATTGATGCGAAGGGGTTCGCAGATGATGTTCCACACTTTCTTGCGGGGGTTTAGCGAACCATACGGATCCTGGAAGATCATTTGAATATGACGGCGAAAATCGGTCGCGATGAGATTATTCATGGGCTTACCTTGCCACAGGATCCTGCCCTGGGTCGGAGTCTCAATACGCATGAGACATTTTGCCAATGTGGTCTTGCCGCAACCGGATTCTCCAACGATAGCGAGTGTTTTTTTACTTTCCAGCTGAAAACTTATTCCTTCCACCGCTTTAACAGTCCCCACCTCTTTAAACCAACGGCGGACGGGGTAATGCTTACTGATCTTTTCAACCTGCAACATCGGGGCCTCATTCATGACGGGCTCCCAACGGGAAAAAACATTTCACGCTGTGGTTCTCCGATGTCGTAATCGTGGCATCGCTGGCACTGCATTTGTCCTCAGCGTTTCGGCATCGAGGATGAAACTGACAGCCCGTCGGGCGTCGTAGCAAATCCGGGACCATTCCCTTAATACTGGGGAGCACAGTCTTTGCCATCTTGTCATCGACATCGGGCGTACATTCTAGAAGTGCCGCGGTATAGGGATGGCGAGGATTTTGAATGACGTCGCGGGTATCACCCATTTCGACAATTTGTCCCGCATACATCACGGCGATGCGCGAAGCCATTTGCGCGACAACTCCTAAGTTATGGCTGATGAGAATCATGGCCATACCGTAACTGTCTTGAAGCTCACGCAGCAGATCTAAAATTTGAGCCTGGATCGTGACATCAAGCGCTGTGGTAGGTTCATCGGCGATCAGTAATTGTGGCCGAAGAGCTATCGCCATTGCGATCATCACACGCTGGCACATTCCACCGGAAAGTTGGTGAGGGTAAGACTCCATTCGACTGTACCCATCGGGAATTCCAACGCGATTCAGTAAATCCAAAGCTAGCTGCTGACTTTGAGTTCGGCTGGCCTTGCCGTGCACTCTTAAGACTTCCTTTAATTGGTAGCCCACCGTGAAGCAGGGGTTAAGGCTGGTCATCGGATCTTGAAATATCATCGAGATCGATCCTCCTCGGAGATCCTGGTAACGCTTGGGGCTGATTTTTTGGAGGTCAGTGTCCTCGAAGCGAAATACGGAGGTTGTCATGGTAGCGTTGGGAGGAAGTAGATGCATCAAGGCAAGACTAGTCAGACTCTTTCCGCATCCTGATTCACCGACAATCCCAAGCGTCTCCCCGGGTTGAAGAGAAAAGCTTATTCCGTCGACGGCGGTAAGCTTTCCCCTTAGCGTATCGAAAGTGACTCTAAGATCTGAAACTTCAAGCAATGGCTTTTTCATTTCCGAAGCCTCGGATCTAAAGCATCTCTAAGACCATCACCCAAAAGATTAAATCCAAGCACCACTAGCAAAATACAAAGGCCGGGAAGGGTAACTAACCAGGGTGCACTTTCGATGAAGGATCGCGCGTCGGAAAGCATCGTTCCCCATTCCGCGGTGGGGGGCTGAGCCCCCAGTCCTAAGAAACCTAAAGCCGCGGCATTAAGAATACCGTCGCTAAAACCTAAAGTAGCTTGAACGATAAGCGGAGCCATACAGTTGGGAAGGATATTGACGAACATCTGGCGCAACGGACCAGCCCCAAAAGTCTTGGAAGCGATGACATACGGTTTACCTTTCTGTTCGAGAACCGATGCGCGGACGAGACGTACAAAACTAGGAACCGCAACGATACTAGTCGCCAAGATCGCATTTAGTAGGGAAGGGCCCAAAATAGAAACCACAACGATAGCCAATAAAATGCTAGGAAGCGCCATCAGCACATCCATCGATCGCATTACGATCCGATCTAACAGACCACCCATGTAACCGGCTACCAGCCCTAACAGGGTACCCACTCCGGCGGAAAGAAAGACCACCAGGAAACCGATTCCCATCGAGATGCGGGCGCCGTAGAGGAGTCGACTAAGGACATCTCTTCCAATCCCGTCGGTCCCCAACGGAAATTGGAAGGATCCTCCGCTTGTCCAGAAAGGGGGTATACGAAGGTATCCTTCAAAAAGGGCAGAAGGATCTTTAGGCGCAAGCCATGGGGCGAAAGTAGCAACGAAAAGAAAAGTTGAAATAACCCCTAAGCCCACGACGGCTCCGCGGTTTTTCGCGAAAAAATACCAAAACTCTCGAGCGGGATGCGGCTCGGAAAGAATGTCTGGAGGAGCGGTTGCTAGTTTTGTCACAATAGATCTCGAATTCTAGGATTAACGACGGCGTAAGAGAGATCTACCAAGAGGTTGATCGTAACCACTGCCAGGGCAATGAGCAAAATGCCACCTTGGATCACCGGATAGTCGCGGGCAGTGACACTAAGAACGATCCATTTTCCGATGCCGGGCCAAGAAAAGATGGTTTCCGTTAGGATGGCTCCCGTCACAATCGTTCCGAACATGAGCCCAATCACGGTAAGAATCGGAACGATGGCATTGCGAAGCGCATGAATGCCGATAACACGCATTTCCGAGAGCCCTTTGGCACGAGCTGTTCGAACGTAATCTTCGCCTAATACTTCTAGCAAACTTGACCGGGTCATTCGTGAAACGACAGCCAAGGGTATCGTTCCCAGCGCTATCGAAGGAAGTATCAAGTGAGACAGCGCACTTCTAAAAGCTGGCCATCCGCCGTCAGAGAGCAAAGAGTCTATGAGCAGAAATCCGGTCCGCGGAACGATATCGTATTCGATAGCGATTCTGCCCGACACCGGCGTCCAACCGAGCAATACCGAAAAGAAAAGAATTAAGATAAGTCCCCACCAAAAGATCGGCATCGAATAGCCGATAAGAGAAGCGGTTATAAACGAATAGTCGAATATAGAATTACGTTTTACGGCGGCGATGATACCGAGAGGGATGCCAAGCACGATCGCAAGAAACATCGCTCCCATTCCCAATTCGACGGTAGCGGGAAATCTATCTTTAAACTCCTGCCAGACAGGACGGTGGGACACGATCGATTCGCCCAGATCTCCTTTCAAGGCTTGGCGTAAGAAAATCCCATATTGCATCAGAAGAGGTTTGTCTAAACCTAAGGACTGTCTCACCGATCGATAGACTTCGGGGGAGGCGCCCCGTTCGCCTAGAAGAAGCAGAACCGGATCGCCGGGAACCAGGCGAATAAGGCCAAAAGCGACTATCGTAACTCCGATCAAAGTAGGAATGAGCACGGAAAAGCGGCGAATCAAATAGGTAAGCATTTCATCCCCTCCCCCCCAAGTGCTTTACTGAAGATCCACTTTATCGAAGAAGTCGCGGTTGAAAGGATCCATGATGTAACCAGTCACCTTATTCGACAGGGCTCGATAAAAGACAGCCGTCGCGATCGTTACCCAGGGCGCTTGCTCTTTGAAAATGACTTGGGCCTGTTCGTAAAGCTGGGTTCGCTTTTTCTTGTCAGAAACTTCGGCCGCCTTCTCTACGAGTTGGTCGTAGGGTTTGAAGCACCAGCGCGCTCTGTTGGCTCCGGCCGTGACGGCGTCACAACTAAGCAGATCTTCCAAAAAGTTATCCGGATCACCGTTGTCGCTTTGCCAACCCATCATCATGGCTTGGTGTTCGCCATCTCGGGTTTTCTGAATGTAAGTGGGCCAGTCGTACGTTACTAGTTTCGCTTTGATTCCGACTTTGGCGAGATCTGCTTGCATCATCTCACCCATCTTTTTTCCATCGGGATTGTAAGCGCGAGACACGGGCAGCGTCCAAAGCTCCATGGAAAAGCCACTGGGATAGCCGGCTTTGGCTAAGAGCGCTTTGGCCTTTTCCGGCGAGTAACCGTAATCGACGACTTTGTTGTTGTAGCCCCAGATCCCGGAGGGGAGTGCGTTTTTAGCAATCTTCGCGTGGCCTAAGTAAATGGCCTCAATATAGGATTTTCGGTTAAGCGCCTGACTGACGGCTTGTCGGACGAGGACATTATCAAAGGGCTTTTTTTGAGTATTGAATGCTAAATAGGCGACATTCAATCCGGCGAGTTCCATCACTTTGATACCAGCCTCTTTCTTCATCATCTCGATATCGCTAGGCGAGGGTTCGGCCAACAGATGGCATTCACCGGCCTTTAATTTCTGGTGGCGAACGTTGGCATCGGTCGTGATGGAAAAGATAAGTTGATCGATCTTTGGCTTCCCATCCCAGTAATCGGGGTTCGCTTTGTAACGAATCATCTGATCTTTATCATAGCGAAGGAAGATGAAAGCCCCTGTTCCAACGGGCTCGATATCAATTTTGTCGGGGGTTCCTTTTTTGGTCAGCTCGGCCGCATATTCCGCCGAGAGGATCGAAGCAAATTCCATGGTGAGATCGGCCAAGAAGGGACTGCTAGGTTTGTTTAAAGTGAAGCGGACCGTGTAGTCATCTATTTTGGCGACGTCTTTGATAAGTGTTCCCAGTCCCATGGAATCGAAGGATTCGTAAGCCGCTCCTCCCACATTATGGTAGGGGTGTTCTTTTAATCGCTGTCGGTCGATCGAAAAGACAACGTCATCCGCCGTGAAATTTCGACTGGGGGTAAAGTGTGCCGTTGTTTGGAACTTAACCCCTTTGCGGAGTTTAAAAGTGTAAGTCTTTCCATCTTTAGAAACCTGCCAGGATTCCGCGAGCGCCGGAATGATGGTTGTGGTTCCGCGTTTAAAAGTGACTAAGCGATTAAAGATCGCATTGTCAGCGTTCAGGGAAGAGGAATCGGTTGCTGCAGCGGGATTAAAGGTGCTGGGGCTTCCTTCGGAGCAATACACAAAAATCTTTGCCGCAAAGAGCGAGTGTGAAGTCATCAAGATAAGAGTGGTTAGGATCGCAAGATTGCGATTTTTGTTCCCCGGCAGATTCCTATTATGCATATTCGTCTCCTTGGACTACGAGATTGCTTCACGACTTGCTCAATCGCAATGACAAAAATTCACAAGGTTTTAGATGTCGAAAATCGACGTAAATTCGGCGAAAAGGTGCGTCAACGTTTCGATTTACTCTTAAGCCTGGCCTTTGTTAAACTGGCACCGCCAAGTTAAGGATCGAGGACCTCTGCGCAAGGTTGCCAGGTGTGTTTTCTCGTCAGTGGCTACCTTCGGAGGAATTAACAGTGGGTAAGAAAATCTATGTAGGGAATTTGCCCTACTCAGCAACGGATGAATCACTAAGCCAATTGTTTTCACAGGCAGGAACGGTGGAATCAGCGAACATCATCATGGATCGCGATACCGGTCGTTCCAAAGGTTTTGGGTTTGTGGAAATGGGATCGGATGAGGAGGCTGCGGATGCCATCTCGAAATTTAACGGCCAAGATTTAGAGGGCCGAGCCCTCACGGTAAACGAAGCGCGTCCCCGCGAAGAGCGAGGGGGCGGGGGCGGTGGCGGACGCGGTGGTTATGGAGGCGGCGGCGGCGGTGGTGGCCGTGGTGGTTACGGCAGCGGCGGACGCGGCGGTGGCCGCGATCGTTACTAATAGAGACGAATTTGTTCTGAATGGAGAGAGGGGCCGCTGGCCCCTCTTTTTTATTTTCGCAATATTAATTATGTAATTTCAAGCTCTTACAAGATTCTTCGCAATTCTTCCGTTGACGCAATGAGTTAATCAGGTTATAAGGCTGTTCTCGTTTAACTCTTTGCACGCACAAGACCTAACTGGAGGATACATGGGTAAAGCTACGTTTTGGGCCATTGCTATGGTCATTTTTGCTGGTTTTTTTGCTAGCTCCGCGAAAGCGGAATACGGTCCCGGCTTTGGTGGGCCTGGATGTGGACCTGGATTTTGTCCGCCCCCGGTTTGGGCCGGACCGATAATCCCTCCGCCACCCATAGGACAAACTACTACCGTCAGTGAGTCTTTTGTCCAAACGCCCTTTGGCGTTCAAGACAGAGTTTCGGCGAACACGAGAGGGTTCGGTCCTTTTGGGGCGTACGGTTACGGAACGACCCGAGTTAGTGGCGTTGCGACTCCTCCGATCTGGGGATATCCCGGCTGCGGATGGGGCGGGTGTGGACCTGGATTTGGTCCTGGATGTGGTGGGCCTGGATTCGGCGGACCTGGAATTGGTGGTCCTGGAATTGGTGGACCTGGAATTGGTGGTCCTGGAATTGGTGGACCTGGGATTGGTGGCGGACCGATTGGAGTTCCTTATGGTGGTGGCGGTCCTGGCATGGGCGGCATGGGTGGACCTGGTGGAATGGGTGGCATGGGCGGCATGGGTGGACCCGGTGGAATGGGCGGCATGGGCGGCGTAGGTATGGGAATGCAGCCCGGCTTCTAGTCCTCAATCATTAAGTTCAAGAATAAGGTTCTGCCGTAATCTGAGAATTGCGGCAGAACCTTTTTTTTGGTTGAGAGTGGACCGTAGCGGGACTTCGCTTAGTCTAGTAAGTACTTCCACTTGGGTTTACGTTCGTCGAAAAACTTCCTCGGAACGGCGAATGCGATCGGTCGGGCGATTGGTAAAAAGTCGGGTTCTGCTTCACCCCTTGCATTGTTGCTGTAATTCGAGGTTCTCCCGGAAATTTATTGAGATCGCTTTGCAGATACTGCCAACCCAAATCCGGATTTCCACTTCGGTAGGCGGCCCATGCTAGATAATACAGTCCCAAGGGAGAATTAGGATTGGCATCGGCATAGGCTTGTGCGCGTTCGCGCACTTTCGCTGGGTCATCGCTTTGGGAAGCGAGCAAAAATAGATCGAGCTCGGCGCTTTGAGGATCGTTGGGGTTCATCTGTTTAGCTCGGTCTAAATCCGCCCTAACCGTTTGCCATACGGGATCATTCATGTTTCCTCGAGCGCTGTCGGAGGCCGCAATCATGTGAGAGAAAAGAAGCGTTTGAGCGGCGGGATAATAGGTAGGATCGATCTCTAGCATTCGACTAGCCACGTCTGCGGCCGTCTTGGGATCATTCATAAACTTGGCGAAAAGTTTGTCGGTCAATACTTTCATATCGCTAATGTCGCTAAGATCCTCGTCGCGGGTTAAGTACTCGGTTATCTGTGCGCGATAATAAAAGGCCGCTAGTTGGCAGTTAGAAGCATTTAAGGCCTTTTCCTTTTCGTCAGTTACCTTCTTTGGGGGCTGACACTTCTCCGCAAATGATTTTTGTAGCGAGGCAAAGGGTTCTGCTAATCCCTGACACTGAGAGGCATCGGGCACCTGATAGCGATCCTCCTGAAAAATACTGCTGTCTCCGAGATTGAGTTTGCGGATGTCGGTCCACAGCTCTCTACAGCGGGGGGAAATCGAGGGAGCTATCTTGTCAGTGGCAATGGGCTCTCGGGGGGACTCAAAAAAAAGCTTCTTTTTAGCGCGCGCTGCCGGAAGGGCCGCGGTGTTTTGTGCCGGTGCAGTAGCCACCTCCGGGGTTAAAGACTCGCTATGGCGCCAAGGTTTAACCCAAACAAGACCGATAATGAGTATGACAACTAGCCCCAGGGCTACTAAAGGAGTCTTCATCAGACCATTCTACTTAAGGAATGGTGCTTGTGAAACCCTTCTTGCACCTAGTGGTTAATCTGATCGTTCCATCTCTCGATGAGCCGTTGCTTATTTTTTCCGGCCCATTCCATCGGGGCATCGATAAGCTTAAGGCTCTTAGGATAGATAGCGACCTCTTTGAGCTTCACGCCTTTTGTCTTTAACGGAATGATGTAATTATCTGCCAAGATCTGCGCCGCTTTTTTCGAGTAACACCATTCCATCAGCTTCTTCGCCGTTTCCGTTTGCTTTCCCCCTTTAATTAACGACATGGCTGCAATTTCATAACCGGTTCCGTCTTTGGGGTAGACTAGTTCAAGTGCGGATTTCGATCCGTGGATAAGTTTTAAAATGTCCTGGGCGTATCCGATCCCAATGATCGTCTCTCCGAGGGCCACGTTTTTGGCGGGCGCAGAACCCGATCGCGTATATTGGGAGACATTGGAGTTTAGGGCCTTCATGTATTCGAAGGCTTTGTCTTCGTTACTCTTGGCGATGAGCATGATCATAAGACTATATGAAGTTCCCGAAGTTCCTGGATTGGGAATTTGAATGTTACCTTTCCATTTCGGATCTAAGAGATCATTCCAAACTTGGGGAGGTTGTAGATTTTTCTTTTTTAGCAACTCCTTGTTGGTAACGAAAGATAGCACGCCCAAGTAAATGCCGTTCCAATAACCCTCAGGGTCTTTGAATTTAGGATTAAGTGAAGCCGTGTCAGCGGACTGGTAAGGAATACTAAGTCCCTTTTCTTTAATTTCCGCATGCCCTAAGCCTACTCCACCAAGCCAAAGGGAAACTTGCGGGTTTGCCTTTTCGGCTTCGAGTCTAGCGACGGCTTCTCCCGTCGAAAGGCGAACAAAATTGACTTTGATACCCGTCTCGGCTTCGAACGCAGCAACCAATTGTTGGGCCACCTCCTCGTCGACACTGGCGTAGATAAAAACACTTTCTTTTGCGGCGAAGCTGGGCTGTTGCCAAAAGGGAGCAAACATTACAAGACTTAGCAGACTAATTCGAAACCACTTCATCGGTGTAACTCCTTCTTGAGGAACCCGATTGGGATCCCTCGAACTTTAACCCCAACAGTAAAATTGAACCTCGTACCACTACCGAAAAGGGGCTTGCTCCGTCAAGCACCGTCGATTTCCAGTTTCGATATCGTTAGCTTAGGCGCTCGCTTTAGTGGACAGTGACTGCGGGGACCGCTTGGAGATACGCGTTCTTGGCAGCCGCTTTCGCGCCGTTAGTGCTGCTTCTATAATTTTCAAGCAGCTCTGGGGCAGGGTCTTCCTGCATGTAGATCGACAGACCACAAAGCTCTGAGGATTTATATCCAAACCTCACCATGGCTTGATTCCAAAATTTTCGCATGCGGCGTTTGAATTTTTCCGTCAAAGTTCTTTGGGTGGTGCCCGGCCGCTCCCAAAGAAGTTGCTGTCTAATGAAATACCCCAGGCTTAGGGTAACCATTCCCCAGTAGACAATACTAGTTTCAATACTCGTTCCGAACAGAGCGATCGTCTGGATCACCTTAAGGGGAACTCCGGTCGCTTGGTTTAGGAAGACGGTATAAAACGCGGGGTGCTCTCTACTGTCCGTAGCATGAGCTCCGTTATTCTTGCTTTGATGTTTCACGAGAAACATTTCGGGCAAGTACTTATTGAAGGTTCCGCCGAACGCTCCCCAGGCTAGAACGAGGGCACTCACTAAGGCTAAATGGCCATCATGTGCCGCAATGGTAGCCGCAAAGAGTCCCACCAAGCTGCTAGAGAAAATAGAAAAGGTAAAAGCCATGGGATCGGCTTCCCAACGTTTCGTAAGTTCGTTAAAGACCATCTTTGCGGAATTGGCTTCGCCGGCAGCGCGCTTGAAATAGGTCCAAAAGGCCTGAAAAAATCCCGCCACCAAAGCGCCTGCGTGTGGATTTGGTGCTCCGCGGTTGGTGAAGGAGGTGTACGAAACATTGTAGAGAAGAACCGCGCCATAAATGGCGAGAGCGATCTCAGCCCCCTCTAAGGCGAGTCGAGAGTGGCCATTTTTGTCATAACCAAGTCTAGGCCGCCTAATTCCAGTCTTATCATCGACAAAGTGATGAAGATATTTTCCAAGAGTTCGAGAGAAGGTCTTCGAAGCCATAACGACATAGGCCAAAGCCGTGGATCCTCGTCCAAAAAGCTTCGAAAATGTCGAATGGGCTTGTTCAGAGAAATTATAAACCGCGGCTTCGTTGATTTTTCCTTCAGCAACGAGATCACTGAGCTCGGGAGTCTCGATGGCCGTTCGAGCTAACTCGAGAACGAAGTTCTCAGGTCTTGCTGCCTGTTGAAGCCAGAGAGCTTTGGTGGTTCCTTCTTTCTCTCCCGGGCGGATGACCACCACCGTTAGCTTATAGTTGCGAACCAAACTTTCGACCAATGCCTTCGTCCGCCTGTCCCAGTACCGGCTATGTTGAACCACGGTAATGACGGCCTGATTTAATTCGATTCCTTTTTCCCGGCCCGACTCTTGAATATGTTTGAAGTACTGCGCGCTCAGTGCGCGGATTTCTGCCGAGCTTTCTGGCAATGCATAACTGATGCGTTGTCCGTTTTCTTCAAACGTGGGGGCGGAATAGGAGGGTTGTTCTAGCGCCGTTTCGGCGTCCACAAGCTCCATTCCAAATAGATCCGCGGGTGATTCCAAGCCCTCGACATCCCTGGATGCCAGATCCACATCGGCCGTAATGGCAGCCTCTTCCCGTTCGTCATCGCCGGCAATGGCCGCGATCGATACCGCGGGTCTGCATAAGGTGAATAAAAGGAGAAACGCAAAGGGCAAAGCCTTCCCCCGACACCTCCCTAACGCTTTGCATTCCCGAATCATGCGGGGGTTTTAGCCTCGCATAGGCTGGAAAGTCGATGGGAAAATTATTAGGATTCTATTAGCGTGAAGGGTCAAAAATTAAAGATAAGTCCTTAAAATGATGCCGAATAATGAAATTACATGATGTGTCAATCTCTAAAAGCTCTTCTGTGGAGATTTCTAGCCGGTGGGGAACTGAATCCTCGCTAGTTTTTCCGCCGGATCGTGGGCGGGGTCGAAGACCAACTCCACCGATGCGGTATGACTGAGTCGGGCGCGCATCTGTTGGATATTGCCTTGAAAAACGCCGTCGATGTATCCGTTCAAGGGACGTTTGATGGGATCTAAGCCCGAAAAAGTGATCTCACTTTCGAGTGGTAAGACCGCCGATTTCCAACCGATGGGGAGAAGGACATTAGATCCCACTAAGAGAAGGGCCGGAGTATTTACCGGCAACGGTTGCGCCCCCATCGCTCGCGCATACGAGGCGGAGCCGGCCGCCGTTGATACGAGCGCTGCATCTGCCAGTAATTTCGAAAGTCTCTCTTTTCCGTTCACCGAAACTTGGATCCATGCGGTCTGCCCGCTCGCTCTTTCCACCCAAGCGTCGTTGAACGCCACATCGGCGTGTCGTTCTCCGCGAGTGGTCTCCATCTCAACCCACAACAGCGGAAGTTGATGGATAGTAAGATCGTGTCCGGGAAGAACGGAAGGAGGGGCTTCATTAAGAAGAAATCCTAAGTGTCCCGCGTTGATTCCATAAAAAGGAAGTCTTAGTCTCCAGTGTTTTCGAATGGCGCGCAGCATGGCACCATCTCCGCCAATCACGTAAATAACATTCGGTTCGGTGCTGGAATTCATTCCGAGCTTCTTTGCGATTTTGGTGGCAGCCTGATTGGTCTCATCGATAATAAGCCAAGGTTTTAATTCATCGGGACGAAAGCGCGTGGTCTTATTCGGTTGCATTCCTCGGTAAAGGCCGTGGCGATCAATGTAACGGTTAACTTCTAGAGGTAGTTTGTTATCGAGAGACTTTCCGTGGAAGATCGCTTCCCGAATATCGGAACTAGATCCTTTTTCCGAGATATCAAGTAACAGATGGTGAGGAGGGAGATCTTTCTTGTCACAGGAGATGCCAGGTCGGGGGACTACGACAAAATGGGCGTTCTTCCAAAGTTCGTTTCCTAAGATCCACTCCTTCTGAATCGGGGAATTGCCGTCCTTTCCCCCATGAATAAGATCGCTTCCGATCACATTCCAAACCTCTCCCAAAGGTTCGAATTTCTGTATCAATTGATAAGTTCGTGAAAAGACCTCTTGTTCGAGATCGAAAAGCTCCACTCTTACCTTTTCAAGTCCGCGAAAGGTCATGTCCACCATAGCCGATCGGTAAATGGGATCGACTTCGTTGGTGGAAGGTTTGTCGGGGCGGGGACCACACGGAACGACAATCACTTCATCGAATCGTCGGGCTAGATTCTCTGCGATTACCCGATGGTGATTCCCCGGGGGGTTGAAACTGCCGCCGAAAACCGCAATTTTTTTTGGTGATGGTTTCAACGCCTTCGATTCCTAGCCGATATCGGGACCTATCAGACCATATTTGATGGCGAAATAGACTCCCGCAAAAACTTTGGGATCAATAAGAGAGCCCTTTTTTTTCTTCTCTTCTAAGAAACCATCTAGCCTGGAGAAGGGGATTTCGTGAACGACAATATTTTCATTTTCATCACCCCCCCCCTTTCCCACCCGCTTAAGATGTTTTGCCAGAAAAAGGGTTACCACTTCCGAGGATTGTCCCGCCGAAGGAGGCCCTTCGGTGAGAGCTACCATTTCGCCGGCCTCCAAGCCAGTCTCCTCGATAAGTTCACGCCGGGCGGCCTCAAGGAGAGATTCCTTTTCAGCTCCTTGGGTGTCCCCGACCAGCCCCGCCGGGAGTTCGATCACGTTAGCGGAAAGCGAAGCGCGTCGTTGTTCGGTAAGGACAAGCTTTCCCTCGAACACGGCCACGATCAGGACGACTCCCGAACAATTGGTTCGTTCGACGAATTCCCATCGGTCGTTTTTGATTAGGCGCAGATACTTACCTTCGCCCAGGATATGCTTCGTCATAATGAGGACTATCCTACCGCAGAAGTGGCAGCACGACGAATACCACTTCGCTTAATGGCTCGGATGACCTGTTCGCTCTTAGCTAAATGGACTCCCGCATCGGTCATCTTCTGATAGGCCTTGGCTTCGTCCTCGGGATTTACGTTAATAGGACGACAACCGTCAGTAATAACGCAGCAGCTAAGTCCTAACGAGATAGCATCCAGTGCGCTCCATTGAATACAGTACTCCGTGGCTAATCCCATGAGATAGATTTCAGAGATCTGATTACGTTTGAAATATTTGCCAAGCCCAGTGTCTCTCAAATGGGCGTTATCAAAGAAAGCACTATAGCTATCTACACCAGCATCAGTCCCTTTATGAAACACCTTGGCTATCTTATCGCGATTGAGAAACGGGGAAAACTGAGCCCCTTTTGTCGATTCGACACAATGTATCGGCCAGAGCGTCTGGGGTAAGCCATGCATTTCAACCACGTCGCCGGGAGATTTTCCCGGCTGATTTGCGGCAAAACAGGTGTGGTTGGACGGATGCCAATCTTGTGCTGCGAGCACCAGATCGAAAAAGGGTTGAAGTTTATTGGCTACCGCAATGACGGCCTCACCCCCTTGTACGGGTAACGCTCCTCCGGGTAGGAAGTCGTTCTGTAGGTCTACTAATAGTAACGTTCGCATGGCTTCTCCTTTTTAAGATAGTTAGATCTCAAAATTCAATCCTTGATTCTTCAAACTGCGGTACCGCTTCTCATCAAAACGATAGAGTCGGGCGGCTCTGTGGGCCACTTCGCGCTGAAACTCGCCTAAAGGTTGAATCAAATCCATCGAGAGGATTTTTTTCCTGAAATTTCTTTTATCCAGCGATCGTTCGAGTACGGTCTCATAAAGATTTTGCAATTGCGAGAGGGTAAATTTAGGCGGAAGCAGTTCAAACCCTATAGGTTGGTAGCGGACCTTCCCTTTGAGGCGCTCAAGCGCTTTTAGCAGGACGGGACGTTCCCCATCGCTCAGCCGAGAGACCGCCGATACTGGCATCCACGTCCAAGCTCCGCTGCCTTTTGGCGGAAACGTTCGTTGCGAAAGGCTTACCAAAGCATAATAGGCCACTGAAAGATCGCAAGCCGATGCGCCTAAGGGGCCAAATGTATAAAGCTGTTCCAGAAAGATTCCCTTTAGACCGGTCCGGCTTTCCAAGACATCGCGGGCAGTACTATCCAAATCATTTTCAGGTTTAACGAAGGCGCCAGGCAATTGATAAGGGTAACCCGACGATCTCTCTCCCTCCATGAGAAGGCACTTTAGTCCCGAAGCCTCCCACCCCAATACCACTGAGACTACGCGCAATTTCATTGCCTGGGGGCTCTGGGACCCACGCGTTTTAGGCGGCTGGCGAAAAATGTTAGAGCGACTCGACATACTTCTTCAACTCTTTCAATTCACGTTCGTAACCACCCGAGAGGATGGGAAACCGGCACCACGTTCGGGGATCTAAATTTTCATCATCTACATGGAACGAAGGCGCGTAGCGCTCCCGTTTCCACTGATTTTGGCACCACAGCCGGAAAAAGCGATCTACCCATAAAGCTAATTGGTTCGGCGAAATTTCAGAAAACTGAGGTTGGAGGCATTGAAATACTTCAAGGGGAGAACGCTTATCTCTAATGGCAGAGCGCTCGATCGCATCCAGAAGGTCATAGGGCATGAGATCGGCTTCGTCAGTCTGCTTGAATCCTACGGGGCGAAGTTCAGCGGTAGGGGCTTGAACATTCACCGCATTCACCTGAGGGAGGGGACCCAATCCACGAGGACCGGTCTTTTCCACCCACCGGAGCCATTCTCGCAGGAAAGCTTTGTCGATACCACCTAAAGGACTCAATCCTCCTGAGGTGTCTCCATCCATAGTGGCGTAGCCTACGGCAACTTCGGAGCGATTGCTCGTCGATACCAAAAGAAAGTGTTTTAGGTTGGCAATAAGCCAAGCCCCGGGAGAACGCACTCGCGCTTGGATATTCTGTAAGGCAATGTCATCGGCGTCCCACCGGATCTCTCGGTGTAAAGCTTGGGAGACCCGGCTTACGTAGCCTTTAAACAGATCGTTAACATCGAGCTCGAGAAAATCAGCCCCTACGGCAAGTGCCACTTCTCGAGCGGCATTTTGGGTAATAGGTCCGCTGTTCTCCGTTGATTGGTAAATACACGTCAAAAGATTCTTCACGATGTCCGCATCCGCGCGGCATTTCGATTCCAAATCACTTAGTCCCAACCGTTCCAGGAAAGCCGATTTTCCCAGCTCGGAAACTCCCAATTTGACCATGAAATAGATTAGGCAAGCGATCGAGCACGAATCGGCTCCGCCGCTGAGTGAGACGACGAACCCTTTGGATCGACTCTTTCGTAAGTAATCGAATAATCCTAGCGCTACGGCGCGAGTAAATTCCTCTTCTTTGTGGTGGGGAGATTTTTCCCAAGTCGGAGTCGAAGCAGCGTTCACGATCGGGTGCAACGAGGGGAAGGTAAAAGGAAAGGCGACACTGCCTTCCACGACACTGTCAAAGCTTGGTTCAAAGCTTCCCGTTCTGGATTGACTCATTCGGGTCGCTTCCACATCGACTACCGCCGCTGTTACCGTCCACGGAGAGAAGGTCAAACGCGGTCCCACGGCTAATAATTTACCCGCCGAAGCTATAATATTCGCGCCGTCGTAAATCGCGCGCCCACTTTCATTTCCAAGAAGGTCGCAATATAGATAACTGACTCCGAAAGCGCGAGAACCTTCCAGCACAAAGCGAAGCCTTACGTCATCTTTGCCGAAAGCAAAATGGCTTGCACTTGGATTTAAGATGAAATCAACTCCGCAAAGGGCCAAATCTCCTCCGGGACGCTCGGCTACCCAAGCCTCCTCGCAGATTTCAAAACCGAGCTTAATTCCTCCGCAATTAAAATAATAATCTCCGATCGGATATTCTTTCCCCAATACCTCAACCACGCCGCGTTTCCCTCTCTGCCACGGTTTGAACCAGCGGGGTTCATAGTGGATTCCGTCTCCGGCTAGAAATTTTTTGGCGACGAACCCACGGATTGTTCCGTCGGCTACGAGGCAAACGGTGTTGAAAAGACCATTATGATAAAGCAGAGGAAGTCCAAGGGCCACGATGATCCCTTTAGTATCAGGGAGAAGTTCGGATAAGCACTCTTGAGCCGTCGTTTGCACTGACGGGGAGTGGAAAGCGTCTTCGCATCCATATCCGCTGATACAAAGCTCCGGAAGACAAAGAACGCTAACGCCTTGTGCTTTTGCGGAATGGATCGCCTCTCGAATATTTTTGAGATTGTTCTCCCAGTCGAGAGGGGTCTGATTGAGGGCTGCACTTCCAATCTTGATGAGTTTCATAAGGAGTTTCCTCTGGCCCGTTCGATTGAGCTAGCACGGAGCTGAGATAGCGCGATATCAAGCCCCACGGGATAGACTTGCGGATTAATAAAACGCTTAACGGTGCGCGATAACCCTTCCATCTGTTGCTTTTGATGGAGTCGTATTTGTTCTAGTGAAGGGGCTTGGTAAACTAGTCTCCCGCTGCGAAAGATCGGGGTGAGCAAATCCGTGTGCTCTTGCTTGGGTCCGATTTTAGGGTACTGCGTTGCCACTGTGGGCAGGACGGGCGTTCCGTGTTCCTCTCCGAACCCTATCGTTTCGTCGTAAATGGTATCGGCGATAAAACGGGGGCCGTCTTTGAAACGCCTGATTTGTTGAGTCCCTGGAAGGGAAATCTTGGCCGGCTGCTCGGAAAGTTTTAATCGGGGCAACCAGTTCTTTTCGCCAGGCTTTCGGATCGCGGAGAGTTTGTAGACTACGCCCAAAGAAGAATCCGCTCCGGCAGTTACCAATTGGGTTCCCACTCCCCACACTGAAATCTTGGAGCCCTGTTGTTTGAGACTTGTGATGAGAGTTTCATCTAAATCGTTGGTTCCTAATATTTTGGTTTGCTGAAGTCCCTCGTCATCTAACCGAGTTCGTGCTTCGCGGCTTAAGGCGTCGAGATCTCCAGAATCCAGACGAATTCCCCAGAGCTCATGGCCCTGAGCTTTCAGTCTAAGGCCAATCTGAATCGCATGATCGATCCCCTTAGCGGTATTGTAAGTGTCGACCAGAAAAATTACGTTATTGGGCATCGTCTTGGCGTACGCTTCGAACGATTCCCATTCACTATCGAAAGCCATTACCCAACTGTGGGCATGCGTCCCTTGAACGGGAATACCGAAAAGTTTTCCAGCTAAAACATTAGACGTTGCATCGCAGCCACCGACGTAAGCCGCACGACTGGCACTGACGGCTCCGTCCACCCCTTGGGCCCTGCGAGCTCCAAATTCCAATACCGGATCCCCCAGAGCAGCGAGTTTAATCCGAGCGGCCTTTGTGGCGATGAGCGTTTGAAACCCAAGAAAGTTTAAAAGAATCGTTTCCAAAAGTTGACACTGTAATAGTGGCCCGCGAATGCGGATTAAAGGCTCATGAGGAAAGACGGCAGTCCCTTCGGGGACGGCATCGACATCCACCGATAATTTCAGATTCTGTAAGTATTTTAGGAAATCGGCCTCGAACAGAGGAGATCCTTCATAAGACTTTAGCGTAGAAAGGTAATTGATATCTTCTTCGCGAAAGTGAAAGCTTTGGATCCAATCGATCGCAAATTGAAGCCCGCACGCGACGGAAAAACCTCCTCCAAACGGTTGGCGGCGAAAAGTCAGATGGAAAACGGATTCCCAATCTTGCATTCCCGACTTCCAATATCCGTACGCCATGGTGAGTTCGTAGAGGTCAGTGAGCAGTGAAAGGGATCCCCCGTAAGTGGAAATCCAATTCATGTTAGTGTTGCAAGTACACTAAGCGTAAAGGGGTGTCAATCCAACGGCCTGGGTACAAGGGCTAACCTGTTGAAATCACGAGAGCCCAAACCGTATTCCACGATGGAACTCGACTGTCTACAGGGTAGCCGTAGAAAGCGGCTTGAACTCAATACGTTAAAGAAAAACAGAAGGAACTCTCTTTGAGTTGAGCATTTTTTTGACAGTTTTCACGCTACGGGAATTGGCAAACGGCGTGCATTCCTAAGGGTTGGGGGGTTCCAGGTCCATGTTTCGCCGATTTCTATATCTAATGTTGTGTGCCCTTGTGCTTTCGGGCGTGACGTTTGGGGACGACGAAGCCGGCCCGCAAGCTACGGGCGGTCAGGAATCCGCGGCACAAAAAGCAGAATTTGATCGTACAATCGCGGGCTCTGTTAACACCATTCCTCATGATGACACCGTTCGGCCCGGTCCGCGTTCTCAGCGAGAACTTGCCGATGGGCCGGGACGAATGCCGGCTCCCACTTTTCAAGTTTTGTCCTCAGCTTCTAAGGGGCGTGCCGTTCGAAATCATGACTTAGAACCTTTTGAGGCCCAGACGATGAGCGACTTAGCATTGGCGATCCGAAACGCCAAATCATTGGAAGAAGCGCAAACGATCGCCAATGAGCTTGTTCGAAAATTAAAGAAGGGTGGAGTTCTAGAGGACGCGCTCCACTCGGGACAGGGACAGACGGGATGGTCGCCTGCGGAGCATTTAGCCTTTGCCGTTTGTTTGACTGTTCCTGGGAAGCCACTTCACCCGGATCTAGCGAGGATCTTAACGCAGGCGATAGCCGCTTCCGGTGGCCGCACCGGCTTGGCGCGCGCTTCTGAGTTACCGAAAGATGCTCCTACTACGAATGCCGCGAAAGATTCCGCTTTAGCCGCTTCCGTGGCATCTACACCCGGTAAATCCGACCCTACTATTCCGGCTCCCGCTTTGGCGCCGCCCGCAGGGGATTTTGATTCCGCGAAAAAAGAAGGCCAGGATAATGATACTTCGCCAGTGACAGCCTTTAGTTTATTCGGAGAAAACAGTTCGAGAACTTCACCTGTCATCACTCCTACTCCTAATGGGACCAGTCCGGTCACTAATCCTTTAGCAGAGGACGGATTGACGTTGGGTCGTTGTGAAGGATTCGGACAACAACCCTCTCAGGTTCCTAGTCGTACCAATCCCAATCTTGCTCAGGGGGACGGGGGTCCGCGCGGAGGGCCTCAGGGCGGAGGAGGTCCAGGCGATGGGAACGGTGGACAGGGAATGCCCGGAATCCCAAGTAGTCCTCCGGCATCACCGCAGAATAAAGGTGCGAAGATGCCAAACATGGCTCAGCCTTCACCGTTCGGAAATTTCTTTGCTCCCACACCAGGGCAAGAGACTCCCATGAAATACGAGCCGACTCCATACGGCGATCTCAATCCCGTGGGCGATATTCCCATGTCTCAATTTCCCATGGCGGGGTTTCCAGCCTTTAACCGACAGGCCAGGACACCATGGTCAATGGTCAATAGACTTCGAAACAATCGGATGAGAGCCAGGGCCAATCGACAATCGGCCAGTACGAAAAAACAGAAAAGGACGCCCGGAAACGTCCGTCCTTGAGCCTGTCATTCGAGGAGCAGGCAGGGCGAACGACGCTCGACCAACGCTACCCCAAAATCTTATTCGCCTCCGCCACTTCCGCAGCTAGTTGCGCCGCCGTCCATCCTAGTGTCTCGCCCAATAACTGAGCCACTCGAGGAATCGCACCCAAAGTCGCTTTCCTATCCAAGAAAGAAAGGCGGGTACGTCGGCTTAAGAGGTCAACCACGGTACGAGCTGATTCTTTTTTCGCCCCGAAAACAATTTCCGCTTCGATAAAGGGATGGCCAGGCGCAAGCCTCGCTCCCAGTCCGCGACAAGCGATGGTGACCACATCGGAGGCTCTATCTCCGTAAGCGTGGTTTAGGTGCCTGGCAATATCGGATTCGAGTTTTCCCTGAGTGGCAAGCTTCGAATAATTCTTTACGTCAAATCCTGCTCCCCCCGCGATAAAACAAGTCTCGGTCTGGGAGGCTTTCGGGGGATTTAATTTTCCTACTTTTACCGCGTGGTTTACCGTAT
Organism: uncultured delta proteobacterium; assembly: GCA_963778115.1. Taxonomy (GTDB): domain Bacteria; phylum Bdellovibrionota; class FAC87; order UBA2466; family UBA2466; genus JBBQIT01. Next base: position 1,860,943 of record CAVZSV010000004.1, on the reverse strand, counting down.
CTAGCGCCATCTTTCGGTAGGTGGTCCATTTGCCACCTGCAATAGTCACGAGTCCCGAATCGCTTTCGTGAATGACGTGATCTCGCGAAAGGCGAGCGGTGTCCGCGGCTTTTGGATTAGACACTAGCGGCCGAAGCCCCGTCCACGAGGACAAAATGTGAGTGTCTTCTACTTTAAGAGCAAAGTAGCGTTTGAGTTGCCGAAGCATATACTCGATGTCTTGCGTAGTCGGGTGAGGGTTCGGCTCGATTGGAGCCGGATGGTCGGTCGTTCCTACCAAAGTATGGCCCAACCAAGGAAGCAAAAATAAAACCCGCCCGTCATCGGTTTTTGGAATGAGAAGTCCCGTAGACGGCGGAGAGAAGTGTTTATCCAAAATGATGTGAGAACCGGAACTCGCCGTGAGTAAGGGCAGCGCTTTGGGATCATCGAACTTACGAACGGCATCTCCGAAAGGACCACAAGCGTTTACGACCACTTTGGCTTTAATTTCCCATTCTTCTCCGTTCAATTTATCTCGCACGGTGGCACCGCAAAGTTTTCCATTCTGTTTTAACAGTGAAGTCACTTCGACATGGTTGGAGATAGCGGCACCCTCTTCATGGGCGGTCACGGCGATTGAGACATTCATTCGAGCGTCGTCGAATTGGCCGTCATAATAAACTACGCCACCTCTAAGCCGCTCTTTCTTTAGCATGGGAAATTTCTGTAGAGCCTCTTTAGCCCCCACGAAATAGCTTTTACGGATCGCGGCCTTTCCTGCGAGTCTATCGTACAAACGAAGGCCCGTTCGGTAGTAGGGAACTTCGATGCGATTATAAAGAGGGGTTAGAATGGCAAGGGGTCTTGAAAGGTGCGGAGCTATTTTAAGAAGTGTGGCTCTTTCGTGAAGAGCGTCTCTCACCAGCTTAAATTGCGATCGGTCGAATTTTAAAACGGCTTGTTCGAGGTAGCGAACTCCGCCATGAATCAATTTAGTACTTCTACTAGAAGTTCCCGCGGAAAAATCATCCCGTTCAACAAGGGCAACCTTAAGTCCTCTTGTAGCGGCGTCTAGGGCAACGCCAGTGCCAGTGGCGCCGCCGCCTATGACTAAGAGGTCAAAAGACTCCGCTTTTAATCGCGCAATGTTGGATTCGCGATCCACTCCGTACCCCCTCTGAGTTGTTTCGCGTGCTAGCGTCGTCGTCGACTGCTCCGAAAGACCACACGCGGTGTTGGTTTCACCCCCGTGATGATCTGTTTAGCATCGACATCTTCAGGGGTAACAAAACTGATAGCCAGTCCTTCTTTCCCGTTTCTGGCCGTTCTTCCGATACGGTGAATGTAGTCTTCACGCGTTGAGGGAAGGTCATAATTAATTACCAGAGCAATATCGTCGATGTCGATACCTCTTCCAGCGAGATCGGTCGCGACTCAGGACTCGGGGATTTCCTCGTCGGAAAGCCTCGAGAGCTTTCTTTCGTTGGGCCTGAGCTCTGCCACCATGTAGCAGGCCGGCTTGAGTTCCGTTGCGATCCAGATCTTTGCCAATCTTTCGGATCGATCTTTAGTTCTGGTGAAAACCAAAATCTTTCCATCGTGATCTTTAAGATGTTGCAGCAAAAGTTCAGGCTTCTTGCCCTGAATTGTCTCGACGGTTTGCTGAGTCACGTGGCCTGTGCCTTGATTCGACGAAGCAATCGTTACCCGAATGGGATCTTTCAAATAGCTATTGGCTAATTTCTTGATCTCATCCGGCAGGGTTGCCGAGAAGATAAGTGTTTGGCGCTTTTCAGGGACATGTTTCATGATCTGTCGGAGCTGCGGTAAAAAGCCCATGTCCAACATGCGATCGACTTCATCTAGCACTAAGATGCCGACGCGATCCAATTTAACGGTTCGCTGTTGCAAATGATCGATCAGTCGTCCGGGAGTCGCGATTATGTAATCGACGCCTTGGTGAAGCTCGTCTTTTTGGCGGCGAAAAGATTCGCCCCCTACAAGCAGGGTTCCGTAGAATTCGACCCCTTTGGTCATATCTCTAAAGACTTTGTGTATCTGCGCCGCTAGCTCCCGAGTGGGTGCTAGGACAAGAGCGATGACCTTTTCATTGAAATAAAGTTCATTCATCACGGGAATTCCAAACGCTCCGGTTTTACCGGTTCCCGTTTGTGCAATTCCCAAAACGTCGCGGTGTTTTAAAGCCGCGGGAATGGTTCTTGCCTGAATGGGCGTTGGTTCTAGAAATTCCATGGCATCAAGGGCCTTCGCCAGTGACTCCGGTAATTTCAGTTCTCGGAATGTTTCGAACGTTTCGAAGGATTCGTCGGATATAGGTTCCATAGGATCTGTGTTAGTTTGTGGCGCGTTCATGCGCGAAATACCTCTGTAGCCTGAGAACGTACAAGTTCTTTTTTTAGGCAATCATTGTGGACTGTGGGATTTGCGTGCGGGAATCAAACAGGCCGGGTTCTTTGATCGGAAGCGACCTCGTAAGTTATTTTTGCTTACGTCCGTTGCACGCGGGAGGGCATTTTAGGTGATCCTCTCCCCACCGGATGGGTACGCTCACCTCTGAAGGTAACATGGGGCGACGCCCAATTGCTACCCTTTTCGGTTACATTCGGAAGAAAAAAGATTTAAAAGAAAAGCCATGAATACTTCATTCTTTCAACGACCTGTGTGTGTTATTGGCGGTATACGCCTCCCTTTTTGCCGGGTGGGAACTCAGTATTCTGACCTGGGTGCTCAAGAACTGGTGACGGAAAACCTTAAAGAGTTGGTTTCCAAATATGGCTTGGCGGGCGAGAGATTAGGTGAAGTGGCCCTAGGAACGGTCTTCTATCCGCCCTCCACTTGGAATTTTGCGCGGGACGTTGTTCTAAACACTGCGCTGGCCCCTGAAACGCCTGGTGTTTTCGTGCAACGAGCTTGTGCCACCAGTCTCGATGCGGGAATCGACGTCGCTCATAAGATAGCCTCTGGCCAGATCGAAGTGGGAATTGCGGGTGGATCCGAATCCATGAGTAACGTGAATCTTTTTCTGAGCCAAGATTTCTCTCGCCGTTTTGTGGGCATGTCTCGCGCAAAGACCTGGAAAGACAAACTCTCGACATGGAAGGGAGTCTCTTTAGGAGAGATGAAACCACAGGCGCCTGCGGCTGTGGAGCCTACGACTCATCTCAGTATGGGAGAGCACTGCGAATTAATGGCAAAGACGTGGAAGATTGCTCGAGAAGAACAAGATCAATTAGCGCTAGTCAGCCATCAAAACGGTGTTAAGGCTTACGAACGGGGTTTTTATAAAGATCTCATTCAATCCTTTCGCGGGATCGATCGCGACAACAATCTGCGAGCTGATACTTCCATGGAAAAGATGGCGAAACTAAAGCCTGCCTTCGACAGAACGGGTGCGGGAACTTTAACTGCGGGAAATAGTTCACCACTAACGGATGGAGCGGCGACGGTGCTATTAGCCAGTGAAAGTTGGGCTAAGTCTCGAGGAGTCACTCCACTTGCGTACTTGAGGGCGGCCGAAACGGCTGCGATCGATCTAAAAACAGAAGGGCTTCTTATGGCTCCGGCGTATGCGGCGTCTCGCCTTCTGGACAAATTGGGGATGCCGCTTCAGAGCTTTAATTTTTATGAGATTCATGAAGCCTTTGCGGCTCAAGTGCTTTGTACTTTAAAAGCGTGGGAGTCCTCAGAATTCTGCAAAGATCGTCTGGGCAAGAAAGATCCCCTGGGCAGTATCGATCGCGCGAAACTAAACGTTGCGGGCGGAAGTGTGGCGTTAGGCCATCCGTTTGGAGCCACGGGCGCGAGGATCATCGCTACCTTGGCCGCACTTCTTAACGAAAAAGGAAGCGGCAAAGGATTGATTTCCATCTGTACCGGTGGAGGTATGGGAACCGTCGCGGTGATGGAGCGGTAAGCTAATCTATCCTAGCGTTCCCATAAGACGACCGACCAAAATTCCCAGAGCCAGGGCCGTCGTTAGAATGATACCGACGATGGCCACCATTTCGCTCCGGGATCCCTTTTCTTGGTTGTGGATATCTGAGCGTGAAGATTTTGGAACCAGTAAAATCATGTCCCCTTCCCCTTGTTTTTTACAGGAACCTTTTTGACGGCATCTGTCAAATGAGAGGGCAAGGACTAAGCATTTCGCTGAATAACGGCTATCCAGGCGCGGCTGCCCCCTTCATGAAGGGTATTACTAAATAGCGTAGGGCTCAGCGACTCCACCTGCCAGCCGAGCGAAAAGGCCTGCCCCACTTCTCTTCGAGAAATGCGGCGGGGTCCTCCTTCGCGCATCTCACTGTCGCTAAACACCAGCATGAAATATTTTCCGTTTGGTTTAATAACGGAAGCCAAACTTTCGACATATTTTCTTCGATCGTCGTCGGAAAAAACGTGAAAGACACCGGAATCGATGACGGAATCAAATCGCTTTCCTAATTTTTTCAACGCGAGTGCATCGCCCACCGCGAATTCGCAACAGACCCCTCGGGTCAGCGATTTTTGTTTGGCTTGGTCGATAGCTAGCGGAACCATATCGATGCCGGTAACAGAAAGCCCTTGAGAGGCTAAGAAAAGAGCGTTCTCTCCCGTTCCGCATCCCACATCGAGAACGGAGCCTTGGATAGCTCCTCTCTTCTGCAATTCAACGAACGCGGGTTGTGGCCCGTCAATATCCCACGGAGGTTTTCCCGACGCATAAGATTCATGAAAATCTGCCATTTTAGTTAGGTTCCTTTTCGCTGGAAGCGGGTTTGTTCCTTTTCGGTGTATTTTTCTTGGAAGCACTTGCAGGTTCTCGTTCGGAATCGTTCTGAGGCAATTCGAGAAGCGCGTCTTTAGCCCAGTCGGATAGAGGTTCGTTCGCGGGCAGCGGGGGAAGGGCTGAGGCCGAACTCTTCGCGTTTTCCGATTTCGGTTTCGGCGTTTCTGCTTCAACCTTTGGTGGCTGCTCCTCTAAAATCGGCGCTTCCGTCGGAGTCAAATCACGGTAAAGCGCAGAAGGAGACTGCAAAGTCGTCGTTTGCGACGAAGCTTTTGCGAATCCTGAAATAAGAAGAGTGAGTATGATTGCGTAACGAAACATGACGACCAGAGTTTACTTCGGAATAGCGGAAACGGGGAGGAAAAATGGGCTTTTGTAAGGGAGCTGGCCTGAAGCCTGTGGGCTCGGGAAGGGGCCCGCTTCAAAAATAATATATAAAATCATATATTTAGTAAATTTCACAATCTCACTATTGATTCCTTCTAAGCTTAGAATTACTCTAAAGCTAGATGAAACGTTCTCGGACACATACGGCTCGCCCCAAACTTTCAGCGGCTGAGATCGAACAGAAATTGGTTTCAAAAAATATCCAGCCGACTGCTCAGCGGATAGCGCTTTGTCGCTATCTGTTATGTGAAGCCGATCATCCGACGGCGGAAGAGATTAAAGACTGGGCTGATAAGAATTTTCCAAAACTCAGTCTAGCTACCGTTTACAACACGCTCAAAGTTTTGGTGGAGGGAGGCTTCATTCGTGAATTTAGGTTTCCTCACTCCGATAAGGTCATCTACGACTGTAAGGTAGACGAGCATTATCACTTCGTGGACGAGTCTTCAGGTGAAATTTTTGATCTCGAACCCGAACAGCTAAAAATTATTCCCCAACTAGGAAAGCAGTTTCAGATTCGAGGAGTCGAGGTCATCTTAACGGGCCGAAAGGTCTAATTTTTTTGGATCGAATTTAGAATATGTCTAAAAATAGAATAATAATAAAAGGAGATAACGATGAATCGTCTACTTGGTATCGGAGAGAAGTTCCCTGAATTTTCCGCGGATGCTGTCGTGTCGCTGGATCCCGGCAAAGAGTTCGCACAACTTGACTCAAAATCCATTCGGGGAAAATGGTCGGTCTTTTTCTTCTGGCCACTCGATTTCACTTTCGTTTGTCCCACTGAGATCGAAGAGTTCAATAAAGAGCATAAGAGCTTTCAGGAGCTGGGCGCTCAACTAATAGGGGGAAGTGCAGACAGTAAGTTTGTCCACTTAGCCTGGAGAACCCATCACGCGGGCCTCAAAAAACTTACCTTCCCTATGTTATCGGATTACAAGAAAGAGCTGAGCAATGCACTAGGGATACTGCATCCCATCGATCAAGTACCGCTTCGCGCCACTTTTATCGTCGATCCTGAAGGCGTCGTACGGTGGGTGTCAGTCAACGATCTGTCCGTGGGACGTAACGTTAAAGAGGTCTTAAGAACCTTAAAAGCGTTGCAAACGGGTGAATTGACTCCGTGTAATTGGGAACCTGGTCAAGCCACTCTTTAAAGTTCGGATCTTTTAGGGATGCCCTGGGTCGGCGAGTTTGCCGCACTCGGGGCATTTTTTTTGCCTTGTGATTAACCCTGTGGATAATCTGCTTCAGAAAAATTAACCGGTTGATTGGAAGTTAATTTTTTCATATTTCGAGAATCTAACTTAGCCCTTCGAAACTGCGGATGGCTGAGAATGAGCCTCGCATGCCTTTCCTGCTGCGCCGGATCAATGTCAGCCGGATATTTAGCGCCACTTCGTTCCCATCGGGCGAGCCAAGTTTCATCGAGTAACAGACTTCGATCAGTAAAGAGCTCCAAACGAGTTGCCGCCCAAGTGGTATCTTCTTTAGGACCACTTGCGACACCTTTGCCAACAAAGAAACCTGCAGCGAGTAGGCCCGCGCGCACGGCCGTGGAAGCGCTATAGGTAAAGAGTTGGGATTCCTGTCGACGACAACACGCGTAAATCTGCTTAAAGCAGCGGTAGGTCCACAGAAGGGAATCGGTTTTATAGGAAAAAGGATCAAAGTAAATAAGTTCCGGTGCGGGAGCTTCTAACATTGTGGTGAAAAAATTGCCTTCGATGAGATGCCACCGGATCTGGTTCCCATTCCACACCTGATCTTTTAACAAGCTAGCGGGCGCTTCATGGTGAAGATGAGGAAATTGGCCGATGTTTTCCATCGCGAGTCTTAGGCAATCCAGATCATTCTCAAAGCTAAGAATAACCAAGGGGCGCCGCTCTCCCTCGATCGCTTCGTAAGCTCGAATGGCAGCCATGGCATTAAAAGCGGCTCCTAGTCCCACATCCCACAAAACGATCTCTTTAGCCCCTTTCTTGGCGAGTGCGGGAAATCGGGAAGGCTCGGCGTAAAGCCTCCGGGCTTCGATTTCCCCTCCCGATACCGAATGGATGGTTTCGCCGGAAAAGTGGCGAATGGCAGTTCCCGAAGGATGCACTACCAAGGAGTAGTTCCCGCGCTCTGTCCTTTTTCGGCGATTTACTTTGGCGGGTGGAGGACTCGGGTTTTCATTATCGACCAGACCTAGCCTCTCTTTGCTACTCATATAAAACTCAAGAAAGTGCTTTTCGATGATAGCGGCCCGCATTTTGGCCATCAGATCATGGAAAAAACATAAGTTGTGGTAGCCGATAAGTTGCCACCCCAGAAATTCTTTACAACGGGAGAGGTGTCTTAAATAAGCCCGAGAGTATCGCCGACAGGTCGAACAGGAACACATAGCATCAATAGGGCCCTCATCCATTTCATAACGGGCGCGGCGCAAATCTATTTTCCCTTCTGTTGTAAAGCCTATTCCATTTTGGGCGAGTGCGATTGGCAGAATGCAATCGAACATATCGACACCACGATGAACGGCTTGCAGTAAATCTAGTGGCGTTCCGACGCCCATCAAATACCTGGGACGATTGGCGGGCATTAATGCCGTTGTCGCTTCGGTAATTTGTTCCCTGAGATCTCGGGTCTCACCGACGGCAAGCCCGCCGATCGCAAAACCGTCAAAGGGGAGGGAAGAGAGAAATTCCACACTCTCTCGTCGCAGAGGCTCAAAAGCCGCTCCTTGAATAATGCCGAATAGCGCTTGAGGAGTTCCCTCAGCGGCTTTCAAACAACGTTTGGCCCAGCGATGGGTCAAATCCATCGCCTCTTTAGCGACTTCGAAAGAGCAGGTCGAAGCGACACAATGATCGAGCACCATCATGATGTCACTTCCGATGGTCCTTTGTGCTTCGATACTAATTTCGGGAGTGAGCAGCCGCTTGACACCGTCGATATGACTCGTGAAAGATACCCCTTCTTCGTTCATCTCTCGGGCATTTCCCAAAGAAAAAGTTTGAAACCCTCCAGAATCGGTCAAGATGGGCGCTTCCCATGTCATTAACGAATGCAACCCTCCGAAACGGCGAAAGACATCAAGTCCCGGACGAATCCAAAGATGGTAGGTATTAGCGAGCAAGATGCGACTTCCACTTTGCACCAGACTATCGGCGGTTTGGCTACGAACGGTGCCCTGCGTTCCCACAGGCATGAAATGAGGGGTTAGCACTTCGCCGTGTAACGTCTCAAAACGGCATGCTCTGGCTCTTGTGCCGGGGGAGGTCGCCTGAAGTTCGAAAGGGAGTTTCGTTGCGGACATCGTCAAATGTCGTATCATGGCAAGGATGAAGTCGACAATGCGAACCGATAGAGGACGAATGGAAGCTTTCAAGCGAGCTTTCACACTGCGTTGCCCCCGGTGTGGGAAGGCCTCTATCTATGAGGGCTGGATGGTTCTCGTTTCCAAGTGTCCTTCCTGCGGGACCTCCATAAGCGATCGAGAGGATGACACTTGGTTTTTCATGTACATGACCACAGCAGCCCTTACGGGAGTATTTATTCTGGGGATGCTTTTCATTACTCCACGCAATGTTCCGCTCGCGCGAGTGCTAGTGGCTGTCTTTGCGATGGTACTTTTCTTTGTGAGCCAGCCACTTAGGAAAAGTATTGCCATAAGTCTCGAATATTACGTCGATTCCCACTCGGAGTTTCCTAAGCACCAAGACTAAAAGCTGGCGTCTAAAAGTAGGCTGTGGCATACCGTCTACCCATGCGATTCGCTTTCTTGGTGCTCTTGGTAATCGGGTCTAATGACCGCGCAGTAGCCACCGGTTATGACTTTGGCATGTGCGCGCAAGAACTCCATCGTGCTGCGGTCCATATCCGGGCAAAGATCGACCAAGATCCCCAGTACGACTACTATGATGAAGACGATAAGGACGAACTCGCCCGACGCAATGCTCGTCTCTTCTACCTTGAAAGAATAGAAAAACGTTTCCGATTTGATTTCGGGGCGATTCAGATACTCTCCGATCAGTATGAAGTGTCACTCAGCCAATTAGTTTCAGCAGCGATTGATAATAACGGTCTTAGCGGACGGCAGGAGTTGGAAACGGCTCGTGATGATATCTCTATTCTTCTTTCTCCTACGCTGTTTTACCGTTTGGGCAATCAGAACGACCAACTCATGGAAAGTTTAGTGCAATACATTACTTTAGAAGGAAGTATTATCGGCGACTACCGACGACTTTTCATCATTCGAAGCACCGTACCCCATGCCTTAATGCTCGTGGATTATCGCGAGGCCTTTTCAAAGACGCTGGCGGCTAAGGTTTCCTATGAGCGAAAACTTAGTGAGGCCACTCCCGAAGAGCGCGAGTTGGCCAATCAATCGGGCTTGTATGCTGCTTTCCAAGAGCCTGTCGCCTTTTGGCAGAATGATCCGGGCATACCCACCGATAGCCTTCTCAGCCGAACTCAAGCACTTATCGATGATAAAGGGGTGCCGTTGGGGTTCAAGAGGCTGCTTCGAGTGCATCTTAGATTTTTAAGGGACTACAATCTACCGCCAGATAGTCTAGCGACTCTCGTTCAAATATTAGAGGGCTTTAATTAGCACCCAAATGGTAGACCTTCCGTACGACTCTCGGCGGGTACCTTTTCCCAAAAATCGATGTTACCGTTAGGGGTATGAATCCTCTTGAAGCGTTAACCGAAGCGGCAAATCTCTTTCATAAACTAGACTTAAAAAAGATGGCAGCTCTTGCGAAGAAGGTCGATCTCAACGCCCTTCTGGAAGGGGTGATGGCCATGAAGCCTGAAGATCTAGAAAAGCTAACCGTGATGTTGGCAAAAAATACGAATCGTAAAAAGCGGGATCTGCCAGAACCTCACGGGGACTTTTACGAACTGAGCCAGACTTTAAGTGAAGAGGATAGGGCCATTCAGCTAAAAGTCCGCGATTTTATGAATACGGAAATTAAACCCATCGCCAACGAGTATTGGCTCAAGGGGCAATTTCCGATGCACGTCATACCAAGACTTGCCGCCCTTAACGTTTGCGGCTTGCCCTATAAAGGATACGGCTGCCCGGGAAAGACTTTCACCCTGGAAGGTTTTTTGGCTCAAGAGATGGCCAGGGTAGATGTCTCGCTTTGCACCTTCTTCGGCGTGCAAAGCGGCCTTTCCATGGGCTCCATCTATCTGTGTGGCTCTGAAGAGCAGAAATCGTTTTACCTTCCCAAAATGCAGAGATTTGAATTGATAGGCGCTTTCGGACTCACCGAACCCGATGTGGGATCAGCAGTTGCCGGGGGGCTCACAACCACTTGTCGTCGAAAGGGCGATCGCTGGGTAATTAACGGACAAAAGAAGTGGATCGGAAATGCGACTTTCTCGGACATAACGATTATTTGGGCGAAGGACGAGGACGATCACGAAGTGAAAGGATTTATAGTCGACAAAAATACCCCGGGATTTCATCCCGAAAAATTAGAAGACAAGATGGCGCTTCGGACGGTGCAAAACGCACTTATTACTCTCAAAGACTGTGAAGTGACTGAAGACAAGCGCCTTCAAAACGCAAAATCCTTTAAAGACGTCGCCAACGTATTGCGCATGACTCGTGCCGGAGTCGCTTGGCAAGCGGTGGGATGTGCTAGAGGAGCCTATGAGCACACGGTAAAATACTGCCAAGAGCGCATGCAGTTCGGACGCCCCATCGGAAGTTTTCAACTTGTTCAAAACATGCTGGCCAATATGCTAGGCCAACTCACTGCCATGCAGACCATGTGCGATAGGCTTAGCAGAATGCAGGACGATGGAATTTTGCGTGACGAACACGCATCAGCCGCCAAAGTTTTTTGCACGAGTGGTTGCCGCGAAGTAGTTAGTCGCGCCCGAGAACTTCACGGCGGAAATGGCATTTTGCTTTCGTTTGATGTCGCTCGTTTTGTGGCGGACGCCGAGGCCATTTACTCTTACGAAGGAACCGCGCAAGTAAATAGTCTAATTGTCGGGCGCGCGATCACGGGCTTTAGCGCCTTTGTATAAATTCGACCCTTCCTAAGAAGCTTTAATAAGAGGGTTTTCTCGTTGGGCTGAGTCAGGGGATTGTTCGGCTTTTGCGAATCTGTTATAAACGCCGGTCCTACGGAGAATCTTTAATGAAGCGATCGTTATTGTTGCTGGCGTTGTTTCTTTTTTCAGCGATTCCAGCCCTTGCGGAGTATGCCGAGGTCATAAGAGAGGCCAATGGGCAACCCGAGCAATTTGCTGCATTTAACTATATCGAAGGTATCTACCTTCTTCGTCGAAACGAATACTGCGAGAACGTAGTGAGCTTTTTGGATGCTGTCGCAAGAAGCAAGGACAAAGATTTGATGGAAGTCTTCGAAGCGGGCTGCTTCGACCATAAAGGTAAGGAGACTCTGGAACGTTGGAAGAAAAACAGACTTGCTTCATCGCCGGAATCCTCCAAGGTTATCTTTGGTGATGTGGGGACCTGCTCGGTAAAGGAACTGGTTCGAGATATCGCTCCCCGCATCTCGCCGAACAAGACATTAAGGCAGATACTTGGCTCCTATTGTTTCAACGGCTTTGCCTTTTTCCCCAAAGGCTTCGCCCAGGAAATGAAGGATCTCAAACCTCGATTTCCCGTGAGGGAATTTAATCCGACCGATCGCGATGAAGGCCTTCAGACTTTTATGGGCGATGAGATTCTAGAAGAATGGGACGTTAGGTTTCTCAAAAACTAGCCAGCTTGACAGTTAAAATGAGGAGTGTGAGTCTCCGGGCGTTTGTTCAAACCAGGAGCTATTATGAAACTCTCTCTCATGCTGATGCTATCGTTGTTGTGCCTTCCTATTTTCGCGGACATGCCAGCCCCCAAGGAAGAACCCCGCGAATTAAGTTCGCAAATCGGCGTAGTAAAGCACCTCGTATTATTTCGGTACAAGCCCGACACGACGGCCGCTGATGTAAAAATGATTACAAGGCGTTTTCTGGCCTTAAAACAAGAATGTAAACGCAGCGGAAAACCTTACATCATCTCTTTAGATGCAGGCCTTGCTAATAGTCCCGAGGGTGCGGATCTCGGACTCACCCACGGCTTTTTAGTCACTTTCAAAAGCGAAAACGATCGCGACTATTACGTGGGCAGACTCACCGCGGGACAAGCGGGGACCGCCATCTTAAAGAATGCCGATGGAAGTGACCTCTATGAACCGGCGCACGAACAATTCAAACTCGATGTGGCCCAGTTTCTTTATACTCCACCCAAGCCGGTGACGTTAGAGGGGGTTGTAGGAAATGGCGTATTAGTTTTCGATTTTACGACGGACAAATTTAATAAATAGCTACTTTTGCGTTTTGTCTTCGACAAAACTCCCAAACAGCGTGTTGCTGTAGACATTTTCGAGTTCTTTGCGAAACACGGTGAGCTGGGTCGCCGAAGTTCCACCTAGAATAACGGCTTGAACTTTCTTGTCTTCTAGAGCCTTAAGCGCTTCTCTATCGTCTTCGTGATTGCTCCATTGCAGAATAACTTTGTCCTCTTCCGCTTTAACACCTTTGTATTCAGGAGTCTTTAAAGGCAGATTCCACAGAACTCCAAGGGCAACCGCTTGAGAGCTGATGATGGCAAAAACCCGTTGTTCGTTCTTGCAAAGAACTAAGTCTAAAGGAACCCATCCACGCGAGGCCTTAGGTTCGTGCGCGGAGAATCTCCCCACCACTGTTCCGGTCATTTCATTGTAATTACAATTTTCAATCCCATCGTCGGCCAAGGCTGCCGAGTTCACGGATAGGAAAGCCAAAAAAATAAAAAGTGATAAACGCACCATCGAACCCCCCACCGAGTAAGAAACTCACCCAATGTCTTTGAGCGTTATTCGAAATTGGGGGCGATGGCAAATAATTTTGAAACGCTAGCTTTGAACTATTTTTCTCGGGCCTTTTTGGAACGGGTCACATTGGAGTTTTGATATGACCCGTACCTATCGGGCCCGATAGGAGAGTGACACCTACGACTATAAAGGGAAAGTGGCGAGTCTCACTAGTTCCCGACCGGCTCTGTTAGAAAGAACGTCGTTCCGATAAAGTAAGAAAATCTTGTCTTCGTAGATGGGCAGTTTCGAGTCGTAAGGGATTAGATCCGCGCCATCTGCCTTAGCCACTCTTTCAGGGAGAATTCCAATACCCTGACGAGCTAAGGTTAGCGTTCGAATAAGCTCAAGACTATTGCTGTTGATTAGCTTCCAGTCTTTGAATTCCTTTGCATGAGTCTTTCCCAGAATGTCTTGGACTTGTGCGAGATTGGTATCGGCAAAAATTCTTTTCGGAAGCGATCCAGAACCTCTGGCCCGCCAAAACAAGACTCGGTCATCTCCCATTTTTCTTAAGACCAGATCGGGATGTCTCACTGGATTTACCACAAATCCGAGATCGATCTCGAAGGAGACAACCTTTTCCGTGATCCTTCTTGAAAAATCATGGATCAGTTCGATTTCAATTCTGGGCGCGTGTTTCTGAAGGCTATCGAGAAATCGAGGTAGCGTGTAGGCGCCCACACTCTGGTGACATCCCACCTTGAATCGACCTTGAAGGGCATCTATCGATTCCCCGAGGTCATGATGCAGCTCATTCCACGAATCTACGAAGCTGTGAGCCTTCTTGTAGAATAATGCCCCTTGTTCTGTCGGAACTACTCCCTGCTTCGTCCGGTGAAACAGCTTCACTCCGAGCTTATCCTCTAAACGTTGTAGGCTTAACGTAAGAGTGGGTTGGGTGACCCCAAGTCTCATGGCAGCCTTGGAGATGTGGCGCGTGTGATAGACTTCGATAAAATATTCGATCTCGGTTGCCGACGCCAGCATAGGGCCAGGAGTAGCATAGGATGATAAAATTTGTCTATGATAGTGATTATGGCTTCTAATCATATTTATAATTAGCCCCGAACGTTCGTCAGAGTTCCCGCCATCAGGAAGACAGGGCTTTTCAATGAAACTCCAATCTTGACTCCATTGTTCGAAGTTTTTTGTAGTCTAAGAAAATGGCCTCGCGGTCCCCGGCTAGTCCGATGATACCTATGCTGGTCAGGTAATCTATCGTCTGAGGAACGCGGTCCCCATTTTTTATCCAGATATGTTTACTAAGAAGAGTCCCTAACTGTGAAATACCATCCAGGACTTCGACATTCGAAATGGTTCCTTGAATCCTTGCTTTCAAAAAAACAGGCACCACCGTTTTTTTAAGAACATATTCCCTGGTTAGGACATCGCCATCCGCATAGACTTCCACTAACTTATCCGCCTGGCTGCTACCGGTGGCAGCGCGGGCAAATCCAACCACGGGTCCTCCGATCATCCTGGTACTAGTTTCGATCAGACGTGGACCACCTTTGGTGAGCATGATTTCGTTATGCGCGGCTCCCCAACGCACACCCAGAGCATCCAACGTTTTTTGCGTGTATTCGAATAAGTCGGCCACAGTTTCTTTGCCATACGGAACGAACTCAACGTGGTCGAAAACAGTCTTACGGTTTCCCGAAGAGGTTTTATTGTATTTGATGAGATGGGCCAGAAAGTGTTTTCCATGGGCACTGACGGTGCCGATCGCAAACTCAGTCCCGATCGCTTGTTCCTGAATGACTACCGTTTCGCTTCTCAGGCCGGAAATGATTGAGGGCTCTGTCAAAATTTCATTGAACGCTCGTTTCCAATCTCCTCCTACGGAAATGTGAAACACCCTTTCGCTTCCCGAAGAAGTGGGAGGTTTAATGATGAGCGGGCAATCTTGCATGTCGTTATCTTTGATCCAGGTTTCAGCAAGGCGTTCAGAAGCAGTATGGATCGTCTTCAGTGCGGGAACTCCGGATTCTTCCAAAGCCTTTTGCATAAGAGCCTTGTGCGATCGATGAAGCGCTTTTGTGGGATCATTGGCAAACTGGGGCGTCAAAAGTGCCGTTAGACTCTCTGCTAGAGGGATACCTTCCTCGGTCCCTGGAATCACCCCAATGGGATCATACCTCTTAATGAGCTTAGCAATGTCAGGCTGGTTGGGAATGATTTCAACAAAGTCAGAAGCCTGGATTCTAGATCCGAATTCGGGCCATTCCTGATTTTCCAGAGTGAGGGCTATCGCAGGGATTCCCCGTGCCTTAAAGGCCGGCGCCAGCTCTATTCCTGATGACAACGGGTCGACGATAACGACGGGTCTATTCACGCGCGAAGCTCCCGGCTCTTGTTATAAAACTCTGGCCAAGCAAAGGAGGATTCAAGGTTATCTAGCAGTGTTGACGATTCGATATAGGAATCAGGTCGGACTAAAATCGCCTGATTTTCATAGGGAGAGCTTTCCGCAAAACAACCCTCCTCGCACTTTGTGTGATGAATTTGAATGACCCTTACAAATTCCGGTAAGTCGAACGAGGCAAGGCGGTCACCAAAAATGAGAAGAGTGAATTGAGAATAGTCCAAAAGGGAGTAAAGCCTAGTTTTGACGGTGTCCTGATAAACTTCCAGGTCAAACAACCTCGAACCGGGGAGGCCTTGTTCGCCGTAACGAATTCCCATTCCAGTGATATTTCCGGCACGTTTTTGGACGATTTTTACGTAGTCCTGGGCATGGGTTCCACTCTGGGAGAACTTTGTCGAGCGAACAAGCTCTCCTGAAGCCGCAATCACGCTTTGGGCAACCGGTTTGCGCTCGCTTTCATAACTTTGCAGAAGTTTCGTGGGGGCACCGAACTGCAAAACCATATTCAACTTCCACATAAGATTGAAAGCATCGGCAAGTCCGGTATTGAGACCCTGTCCGCCATTAACCGAATGGATATGACAGGCATCTCCCGCAAGAAAAACGCGATCATGAACGGCGAATTTGTCAGCCACCGATTCCTTGACCGAAAAGTGCGAATACCATTCAATATGCTTAAAGTTTATTGAGTGAGGCCGTATGGCGCGTTTGATTTTCTGGGCCACATCCTCGAAAGTAAAATTTTCGGCGTCCATCCTAACGTAAAACCGATCGATCTCCCCCTCCCTGGGAATCCATGCCACGTCGGAGGTTTCCGCCTGGAAAACGATGATTTCAGGAACTTTTTGAAAATCGGTTTCGATGACGCCATCAATGACGGCCCATGAGATCTGAGGTCGTACGATTTCGAAAGGTATTTTAAAATGGTCGCGGACGAACGAACGGGAACCGTCCGCTCCGATAATATAACTCGATTGTACTTTCTCTCCGGTGCAGAGTGTGGTGACACACTGATTTCCAATCACTTCAATGTTCTCGACTGGCAGTGGAACGTTTCACGCCGGATCCGAGTTGCTTTAGCTTTTCATCTAAAAGCTTCTCTACGTAAGATTGACCCAGCATCAGAAAATGCTTATGAAAACAGCCCTCAAGATCATCCCACCAGGAAGATTGACGGGAAATAAATTTCCCCTCTGCCCATACCGAACTTGTATTGCAGGTCTTTCCTAGCGGATAGAGCTCGTCAAAGAGATCGACCGACTCAAGAAGTTGCAAGGTACGTGCATTAAGAGCATCCGCTCTTCCGACCTCCAAAGGTTTGTCAGACTTATCAACGACCACCGTGCGCAAACCACAGAGCTGTCCCAGATAGGCACACATGAGACCTACGGGACCAGCCCCCACGACCACAATGTCGGCTTGCGAGCTCATTGGTAAGACACCAAGTGTTGATTATCCAAAGGAGGTTGGCTTAACACATGTACTCGGCGAAGGTGTCTCGGAGCTTTCGTTTCAAAAGCTTCGCGCCCGTGTAAAAGTGAGAAATTGTCTGCCACCACAAGATCTCCCTCGCGCCATTCGTGGGCATAGAAATTCTCTGGCGCATATAAGGTCTCTCGGAGAGTGCGGTGACATTCAGCAATCTCTTCGTTGCTAACGCCAGTGAATTCGAGAAGGGGGGGGTTCACAAAACGGCCACACCCCTCAAGGGGAGGTTCGTTATATCGAATGACAGAGAGACTGCGGCGCGGATGTGAATCAATAATGGGGGAGACGGTTTTACTGTCATAAAACTCCATCTTTCGCTGATAAATGCCCGTAATTTTTTTCCAGAGATCCTTTAGTTGAGAAGGCGCACGTTCTAGCGCCTGTACCGTGTTTGAAAAGGTGGTTCGCCCTCCCTGACCGAATTCGGGCGCCCGCACACAGTGGAAAAGTTGAAACTCTGGAACTTGCGGTCGATACATTCCGTCCCAATGCAGGGGAACGTAGTTGTTATCGAAAATGTGATCTTCTGGGTTATTTTGCTCTACGAGCTCAAGCACCTTTCCGAAGGGCCAAAGGCTGATTTCGCCCCAACGTTCGCAGTATTTTGCAAAATCGTCCGCTCCGCTAAAGGTGCGAAATCCCCGTAAGATGACTAGACGTTCCCGCCAAACAAGCTCGCGTAGCACGGTTATAGGTAGACTATCTATTGGGTCGTCGGGATGTTGAGGTTCGAGACACAGACCGAAAGGCGAAATTCGCGTTATCTTAGACGTCATGTCTCTCTCCCAACAGCCTTTGGAGTCCGTCTTTATCGGTGAGTTCATAATGACTCGGACGACCAAATCGGGTTACGAGGTGCGCCCCAAGCGCTTCTGCCTGAGATCGTTTAAGAAGTATATAACGTCCGTCCACCTGGACCGCCACTCCATGCCATGGGGTCTGCCAATTATCGGGTTCAATAAGACGAATGCCTAATTTCTTGGAGCCGCAACTTTGAGGATGAATCGAGAGCCTGACCGCGTCGGGAAATGTTTCTTCAACTAGGTTGCCCCACGACTGGCTTCTTTGAATGACGGTATATGCTCGGATTCGACACGCTTTTTGAAGGGCGGAGCGGCTTTGTTTTTGACCGGGGAACATGGCGTCTTCCAACAGAAAGCGCGTGATACCGCAGTAAAGACGATGGGCTTGTTTGTCATCGATGGCACTGTCCTGGGCTTTTCCCCTGCTGACTGAGGCTTTAAGAGTTTCCAGAGGCTCTCCATAACTCTCCATCAAGTGAACTCGCATCTCATCGAAACTCAAGTTCTCGTAACATTCCTCCAGATTGAAAGTGGAAAGCGAGTTGAGACCTAAACCCACTATCATTTTGGAAATCTCTTCCCGATAGCCGGTCACGGCTTCATCAGGCATGCCTACTACGTCGCTAAAGACCCTGCCGTCAGAACACAGAATGATTCGAGCACCAGGTTCGTAATATTTCCTAACCCTGTCGCAAAGGTGTTGAAGAAACTCAAGGGCACATCTCTCTGCCATATCCGGCAATGTGCCAAGAACTTTCGCTGGATTGGGAGACTTGCCGGGGAAAGCCGGTAAAACAAAGGTGACTGGCTGTCTTTGAGAAACCGCAGAAATGATTTTCGGAAAATGCGGTAGAAAGCACTTGGGGCATGAATGTGAGGCACATTCTGATTGCGGGCTGGCAGTACGGCGAAATTGCAAGATATTCGTTAGAATGCTTTTAGCGATCGTCGTGTCATCAAAGACCGGCGAGGTATATGCGGGCTCGCAAATAGGGGATGCTTCCAAATACTCTAGTGATGTTCCCAAAAGCGTCATTCCCTACCCCCCTATTTCATATAAGCTCCTTTTCATCATTAAATATAATAGGTAAATGAGCGACTCATCATAGATGATTTTTATAGTGGTTTGCCTGAAAAGGTGCCCGTCGACTTTCGGGACCGTGTATCAGTTGGACGAGAGGTCCCAGAAGTCGACGGGCACTTTTTCGACGGGCACTTTTTCGGGCACTTTTTCGCTTTTTGAGTTATTCAGCTTGTGTGGCACAGGTTCTGCAGCCGGCAAGACAACTTTTGTTGGTATTGCAGCAATAATCGCTATCGATCGTCCGGGTAATAGGTTCCGAATCCTGGAACGGCGCCTTTAGTAAACAGTTCGCTACTGGTTTCCAAGAGATCGTCTTTGTTTTCTTATCCATGTTGAAGCGGGCTTCTAATTGCATGGAAACCGGTTTTGAAAAATCGATTCTACGCTTGGTACAACCCTCTCCGTAGTTG
Source organism: uncultured delta proteobacterium (assembly GCA_963778115.1). Classification (GTDB taxonomy): domain Bacteria; phylum Bdellovibrionota; class FAC87; order UBA2466; family UBA2466; genus JBBQIT01. Next base: position 1,841,767 of record CAVZSV010000004.1, on the reverse strand, counting down.
TAATACCTGGTAGTAGTGTATGAAGAGACAGAGACCGGTATTTTTCCATAGCCACCGGTACTGTAGACCCCAGTAGAAGTAAATGATTCGGGACTGGAAAATTCGGCAAACGAGATCGGCTCCGTCCCGTTTGAATCAGTGACATGAAACTGCCAAAATTGCAGTTTCGCGCCGTCATAGGAATCGGAGCCAACTGAGAAACGAAAGCAGGATGCATCGCTTTGTCGCTCCTTCTCAAGATCTTTCATTAGATCGCTAAACTCTTCTTCGTTCATTCCGACCTTGAAGGCATGAGCCCTTGCTTCGTAAACACGAAATGGCGAGGTCATCGGAATCACAGTCACTCTGGCACCCTCTAAGGAGTTTCCACGCTTCAAGTAGTTTTCCAACGTCGCTTTTTCAAGGAGGGGTGCCGACTTCGCCGGACCTTCCCCAACGGTAAGAAAGAGGGGGACGGGACCGTCGGATTTTACCGACGAACAGGCACAAAGTGCAAACAGACCCAGTACAACGACAACAAATCGGCTCCACATAGACTCTCCTTAGCGTTTGAGCCTCGCTATATAGCGAAATCAAATAAAGGAATCAATTAAAAGGTGTCACTCTCCTTGCGGGCCCTTTTGGAACGGGTCATATGGGGAGTTTCGATATGACCCCTACTTCGGGTCCGATTGGAGAGTGACACTTTGCCGAAGTGAAGTGAACTTCCACCTGAGTGGCTACGACGCTGAAGGTTAAGTTTAATCTTGAGATTAATCGTTAAGGGATTCCCAATGTCCGAGGGAATCAAAATTGGTCAATCGGAGAGAAGTATTGGACTTTCGAACCGAGTGTATCCATTGGGCGGCTTAGGACATCTCTCTAGAATCTCAATCGTTTTATAATTAGGCTCGTGATGTTCTCGCTGTTTCTCGCTATCCGGTCATCGGACAGCTCATTGTTTCTCGGCGTTCTCGAACAAGGGTACTGATCTCGCGGTAGCCCCATTGCGCGGTAATCGTCTTAGGCGCTGAAAGCTGTCACACTTATCTCGGAGTTCCGGTTACGAGCAAGAGCGGTAGTTCCTATAAATCATTCGATTTTTAACCTCGGGTGCCCGAGCTCTCTATACGGAAACAAGTCGTGACATTTGGTAGAGTTAAACCACATTTGAGACACCATCCGTCTCAGATCTGTGACATATCCTCGAATTCGGTCAGTGAGAGGGCCTAGGGAAACTGGCATGTTTTCTGCTTTTCAGAAACGTATGACCACTATCCGATGTGTCCAACAACTTCCGATCAATAAATTGGTTTTTTGGATTAATGCTTTCATTCCTGGTGAAATGCCTGGTGCGACCCATCAATTAAAGGAGGGGCCTCACGCGGGGAAGACGATGATCTTTCACCCGGTGCTGGGAGATAGATTCGGCTATCTGACTGATCAGCGAGATTTTTCTGAAGAGATAACTGCCCGTTCCCGACTTCACTCACGAGGGACCGTATTACTTAATGGTATCTTTCCTAAGCTTGAACAGACTCATAAGAGTGATATGACGGTAGAACTAAAACCCAAAACAGGAGCGCTCACCTGCACCAAGACCGCGACAGAGTGGACGAGGGGTAAAGATGTGCTTGGATTAACGGTTCCCTGGATGCAGATCGTAAGTTGGGACGGGGCCGTGCTTCAAATCGAAGTCGCAGCAGAGGCTGGAGATCCTTGTACCCCAGAGGCGGACATCATCGCCAAGGTGGATTACCACGGAACAATATTTGTGGATTTCAATGACCTAACGATACAATTTGTGGGAAAAGTAGATGAGATCCCTGCGTTCGAAATGTACGCTCAAGTCGATAACGGTCCAGTCATTACCATCTTTCAGGTTCCCATCGCAAAAGCCCGCGGTATCTTCGGCGAAGATACGGGGAAACCCAACTTCATGGGGCTTATCGGACCGGCAAATCGATCTATCTTGACTCCACCAATTCACTTAAAGTCATCTTGGCATCGTCTAGACGGATCACTAAAATTGGGACGGAAATTCAAATGAAAAAAGCGGTCTGCCTTTTGTCTGTCGCACTCTTTTTGCTTTCCCTTTTAAGTATCGCGCGGGGAGCGAAGAAATTTGACGACGAAACCATCGTAAGACGAGCAACCTGGTACTTAGGAGGGGCTAGAACCTACGAAACTGGCCCACTAAAAGGAAAATCGCAGAAGGAGATCGAATTCCGGTTTCCCGAATTCCCCTACCATTCTTTCACTGCTTACTGTAATGACTGGGCCAAACGCCTCCAAGACAGTGGAACAAAAGAGGTGACCCTCACCCTTCATCGCTACGAGCGCACAGAAGACTTTAGCGTCAACGGATGGGCCCTCCCCTTAGAATGCGAGTTGACCACCGGAATCGGCTGCGGAGAGACCGATCGCTTCGGCCCGTGCAAATCCGACGGCAGTTTTGATCCCGGAGTCTCCCCGTGGAAAAAAAAGAGCCCTTAGTCTAATTGCTCTTAAGGAACAGGTGCCACTCTCCTTTAGGGCCCATTTGGAACGCGGCCGGTATTCCATAGGAAAACTGACCTGTCGCACATCTCTAGCTCTGGGCTAAGGGAAATCGAAACCAGGTTAAACTATCGTCCAAGAAGGTAGCCGCTGCAGATCTCCGGGGTAACCCGCAACTCCAATGACTGCTTGAATTTGAAGTTGCGTGCGGAATGGTCACCAAACCAAAGTGGCTACGCCGCCGAAGGTTAAGTTTAATCTTAAGTGTTAATCCTAAGCTAAAGTGTCACTCTCCTTTAGGGCTAAGGATCATACATATCTTTTCTTGCCTTTCTCTGTGAAATTTGATCAATCATTTAGATGAGTAATACTCTTGAACCTAAGTTTTTTTCGTCCATGTCGAATGAGTTCGCTGGGGCTAATTTTGGCGATCTGCGACTCACCCGGAGGTTAATGGACATGTCTGACGGTATCGCCCAAGATCCTAAAGAGACCTTACCCAAGCTTTTAGGAGAAGGAGCTGGAATTGAGGGAGGTTACCGTTTTCTGCGTAATCCCCGTGTGAATTTGGAGTCGATTTTAGCATCCCATTTTGAGCAGACGGTTTTGCGAGCGAAACTGGAAAAGGAAGTTCTGGTTCTCCACGATACGACTGAGTTCAAATTTCCTTCCAAACGTAAGGGGCTAGGTTTGCTCAGTGGTAGTCGCTCCGCGGGAGACGGTTTCTACGGGCATTTTTCCTTAGTTGTGGGATCTTGTTTGCATCGACCTCTTGGGGTTGTGGCGGTTGAGCCAATGATTAAGCTGAAGAAGAAAGGCTATCAAAGCCCGTCCAAAGCCCGTCCAAAGCGCGACAAGATCCGACGAGAAAGTCTCTGCGTTGGATGCGAGGAATTGTGGCCAGCGAATCGAGATTGGGCTTCGCAGCGAAACCTATTCACGTGATGGACCGTGAGGCAGATTTCTTCGAGTTACTTTCTGAACTAAAAGATTCATCTGGTCGCTGCGTGATTCGAGTCTGCCGAGATCGTTTGGTTACAGACGAAAACCTAGAAGAAGGAGTGAGCCTTTACAGCTCACTCGAGAGCGCTCCGGTAAAGCTTCAACGAGAAGTCCGAGTTGGAACAAGAGCACAAAGTCCCTTACCTCAAAACAGAAAAGACTACCCCGCTCGTCAGCAACGAACCGCCATGTTATCGGCGACAGCGGCAAGGGTGGAGCTAATACGAGGTCACCATCATGGAGCAAGATTAAATAAGACTGTGACACTCAACGTTGTCCACGTCTTTGAGTCCAATCCGCCGGAGGGAACAGAGCCGATTGATTGGAAATTACTCACTACCGAGTCTACCAATACGCCCGCGGATATCGAAAAGGTGATCGATATCTATCGAGCCAGATGGCTTATCGAAGAATATTTTAAGGCGATCAAAACTGGATGTGCCTTTGAAGAACGGCAACTCGAATCGAAAGATACCATTTTCAATGCCTTGGCGATCTTTATCCCAATCGCCTGGCGAATGCTGCTCTTGCGAGCGGAAGCCAGGCAACGGCCACTCACCCCGGCGACAGTAGTGTTAACCCCGACTCAAATATCGGTTCTCCGAGCGGTCTCAAAAACTCCCATCCCAGAAAATCCTACGGTCGCAGAAGCAATTTCAGCCGTTGCGAGGCTCGGCGGCCACCTTAAGCAGAATGGCCCGCCAGGTTGGAAAATACTAGGAAAGGGCCTCACAGAACTATTGACTCTAGAAAAAGGGTGGCTCGCTAAAGAAAGATGTGATCAATGATTAGCCTTTAGGGCCCAAAAGGAACGGGTCATGGGGTGAATGGGCGTCTACTAGAGCGACTAGGTCGCTGAAGGGTAAGTTTAATTTTGAGATTAATCGCTAAGAGATTTCCAACGTGCGAGGGAATCGGAGTTGGTCAATCGGGCACAGTTAGATAACTTTCTAACTGAATGCCTGCGATTTGCGGCGTGACGTGCCTAAGTCCGTAACGGACAGAGAGACACTATCGAACTTGCGCGAAGCGCTGTACCTTTGCGGGACGAAGAGATTCCCTTAGAGTATGTCCGTGGAAATCATTCTCACTACCGAACGTCTCCTCCTTCGAAAACTCGAGTCCTCGGATCTGGCTGCCCTGTGCGAAATGCACTTCAATGAGGACTTCATGCGCTACCTTGTCGGAGGAGTTCGCAAGGACGAAGCGGCGGTACGAAACGATTTGGACCGCTACCTCGATAAGCAACAACGATACGGTTTCAGCAAATGGATGGTCTTACATCGAGAAACGAAAGAAATAATGGGTCGGGCCGGCCCCAGCGTTATTCCCGAAACCGATGAGGTCGATTTAGGCTATGCTTTCCCTAAACGATTTTGGGGTCAGGGTTACGCGACGGAGGTGGCACGGGCGCTCTTAAACTGGGCTAAAGAGAATGATCTCACCAATCGGATCCTAGACGTGGCCCATGCCGAAAACATTGCCTCCGCAAGAGTCCTAAGAAAGGTCGGTTTTACGGACGTTGGCGAGGGAACTTACTTTGGAGTTCGCCTTCGCGCATTTCTTCCGGATTGTCGGTACACGTCGCTTACGCCTTCCGTTCGACAGCTTTAATCATCCCACTGACGGTCTTGGAGATCTCTTCTAGGCAAGAATAGCACTCTTGGTACTTAGCTTCGCTGATGACTCCAGTTTTACGAAGAATTTCTATGAGGGGAACGCATTCAAATGCAGAACCCCTGGCAATCCAAAAGAACTGACGTTTATCTGCCGCATGCCAACGCCCGTTACCTTCTGCGATATTGAGAGATACGGAGAGTGCCACGCGAGAGAATTGATCTAAAAGATTTCTACTTATCTTAGAACGACTGGCGTTGCGTATTTCCTCGGACAATTCCGCTATTCGGACGGCTCTTTTATAGGCCGTAAGATTTTCGAATGAGAACGCCATATGTTTTTCTCATCCGGCTCGGAAGGGTAGTCAAAAAAACTAGGGAGCGTGAAGAAAGGCAAAAGCGGAGCGTACTTCTAAGGGCAATCTGAAAAGACTTCCTTAACTAATATCTAATATCTCGAGCTCGAGCTAATTTCTGAGTCTTAAATCGCAGACGTAGAAGAAACAAAAACCAGAGATTGGCTCGAGATTTTAGAGCTTTGAAATTAGAGGGCCATTTTTGCCTGTGGCAAAAATGGCGGAGACAGTTAGCGAACTTTCTAACTGAATGCTTCAGATTTGCTGCGTAGCGTGCCTAGAACCTTGAGGGACAGAGTGACGGTATCGAACTCAGATGATAACTTTCCTTGGTCGCAGATAGATTCATTTGAGGTGCAACATCATGAAGACACGCTTATTGGGAAAAAGTGGACTGAAGGTTTCAGCTCTCGGCTACGGTTGTATGGGCTTGGAAGGAACTTACGGAAAGCCTATGCCGCGCCCTGAGGGTATCGCATTGATCCGTGCGGCTTTTGAAAGAGGCGAGACCTTTTTCGATACCGCCGAGGCCTACGGGCCATTCTCGAATGAGCAACTCGTAGGCGAGGCCGTGGCGCCTTTTCGAGGGCAGGTTACTATTGCGACGAAGTTTGGCTTCGGAATCAATCCGGATGGAACTCGCTATGGGGTCGATAGTCGTCCTGAACATATCCGCACTGTCGTTGATGCCATGCTGAAGCGGTTGAAGACTGAGACAATTGACCTCTTATACCAACATCGTGTGGACCCGAAAGTAGCTATCGAGGACGTTGCAGGGGCCGTGAAGGACTTGATTCGTCAGGGTAAGGTGAAACACTTCGGTCTTTCGGAGGCCAGTGCAAAAACTATCCGCCGCGCATACGCGGTACAGCCAGTTGCCGCAGTTCAGAGCGAGTATTCGCTTTGGACTAGGGATGTTGAAAAGAACGGCGTACTTGCCACTTGCGAGGAACTGGGAATTGGTTTCGTTCCATTTAGTCCGTTGGGCGCGGGCTTTCTAACCGGAAAGATTGACTCAAGCACTGAGTTCGAGAAGAACGATTTTCGCAATATTTCTCCTCGCTTTACGCAAAACGCACGCACCGCAAACATTACTCTGGTCGACCTAATTAAACGAATCTCCGATCAAAAAAAAGCAACTCCTGCGCAAATATCGCTCGCATGGCTAATGGCGCAGAAGCCCTGGATCGTCCCGATTCCCGGTACAACCAAACTTCACCGCCTAGAAGAAAACCTTGGTGCGGCTGAAGTTGAACTTACGGTTAGCGATCTTCGCGAGATCGAAAGTGTCGCATCCAAAATCACCATTGAAGGTGCTCGGTTGCCAGAGGCAGTTCTCAAAATGACCGAGTGAAAAGGTGTCACTCTCCTTCAGTGAAAAGGTGAAAAGGTGTTGAAAAGGTGTCACTCTCCGATTGGGCCCAAAAGGTACGGGTCATCGCGATGAATACTTCTATCAGAGCGGCTACGCCGCTGAAGGTTAAGTTTAATCTTGAGATTAATCGTTAAGGGATTCCCAATGTCCGAGGGAATCAAAATTGGTCAATCGGAGAGAGAGGGATTCGAACCCTCGATACCCTTTCGGGTATACACGCTTTCCAGGCGTGCTCCTTCAACCGCTCGGACATCTCTCCATAGAAGGGGAATCGGTTGAATTTTAAGGGTTTAGCACAGGGGGGATGATTGGTCTACCTTAGAAATAAAGGTTCTCCGGCCGCATGGGCGGCCGGCCTCACTGATTTTCAAAGGGGACTGAAAGTCACGGATACCTTTTTTCGGAGAACAACTTAGGAGAAAAGATGCTCGTCAACTTCCGGGACCTCTCGTCGGAATAACACGCGCTCCCGAAACCCTTTCCGTTTTCTTTTTAAATACGGTTTTCGATACCTGCCTACTCCCCCTTAAGGTCAAGCAGCTCACTAACGGACATTCTAGGTGCGAAGATAGCTTTCGTGGGACCCTTTTGAGGATCCGGGTAATAATTGAAGTTGATATTGAGAACTACAAATTCGCCGCTCTTGGTATCGCACTGAGCAACAAACTAGGCCGATGCCCCCTTAAGTTCGGGAAAGATCGGAGTCGCAGAAGTTTCTAGATTAAGAATGACTCCCCCTTCATAGGCATCAAAGTGGGTCCCATTTATTAAATTTTTCCCAATTTTGGCGAGGAGATCTTTGTCGGCCACCCCTGCTTTTACTTCGAGATAATGAACAACCGCCTGACGGACTCCTTGATAGCTGGCCGAAGCTGGAGTCGTAAGAAATTTTTCACCACAGACCGTCCCCTCGTCCGCAGTGGCGTTGACCGTAAGTAACAGTGCTAGAGCGAGCCAAATACCTTTCATTCTAAACTCCTTACAAATTTTGAACGAAAGCTATCCCAGGCAACTGTCCGTGTACATTGCTTTCTATAATCGCTGGTTCGATAGCGTCTCGCCGTCCCTTCGGCAGTAAGGTGTTGCGAAAGTATGCCTGATGTCGTGGGATGTTGACTTTTGGCGTAGTGAGCTATATCGGAGTAGGCAGTATTTTAAAAATTTTAAAAAATAATCTAGAAGGGAAAAAGATTATTATGAAAACTCCAATTATCGGACTGTTGGGAGTGTATGCATCCTTGTTTGGATTCCAGGCTTTGGCTGATGAGAACCCGGAAGCGAAAAACATCGTTATCGTCCACGGAGCTTTCGCCGATGGCTCAGGGTGGGAGGGTGTCTACCGCATTCTCACGGATGATGGGTACAAGGTCACTATCGTTCAAAACCCACTTGTCTCTTTGGAGGCGGATGTGACTGCAACGCAGAACGTTTTAGCTAATGAAAGTGGGCCAGTAGTATTGGTGGGTCACTCTTACGGTGGTGCTGTGATTACTCAAGCCGGAGACGATCAGAAAGTTAAATCACTCGTATATGTCGCGGCCTATGTACCCGACGTAGGGGAGTCTGTTGAGGACTTACTCAAAAAAGCCGATCAGAGTGTTCCGGCTCCGCCAATTCTTATTGATGGAAAAAAAGGAATTGCGCTTATCGATCGAGCTAAATTTCCAGAGGCATTTGCCGCGGATATTGACCCAAAAAAAGCTGAATTCATGGCGGCTTCGCAAGCTCCCCTTGGGCTGCTGGCTGTCTCGGCAAAAATTACTAAGGCCGCTTGGAAAAATAAACCTAGCTACTACATCGTCTCAAGCCAAGATCATATGATCCCCCCCTCTGACGAACGGAAGATGGCTACAACAGCAAAAGCGGTTCAACAATTTGAATTTGATGCTAGTCATGCGGTCTTTATTTCCCACCCAGAGGAAGTGGCAAAAGTAATCGAACAAGCGGCTAAGTCCAAATAAGTAACGGCTATCCTATGGGGCCTGGCGGTTAGGAATTTTTCTCCCGTAAAGAGGGAGAAACTCTTGCCTACCATCCCGCAGAATCGTGGTCTCTCTTAGCCGATATTGCGGGGCCCCGGAACCTCCGTGAAAGGCATAAATGATCGGATACATGGACAGCAATTCGATTAGCCGGCCACAGCGGCGATGGGAAGTGGTTATGAAGCTAAGATCATCCATCCCGGTTACGATAACCTCTGGTCTTTTGAAATCCTCAGGAGAGGGAGGATTTAGCCAAGGCTTTTGTCCCAGATGCAAAGGGCCCATAATAGAATTCATAGTAAAATCGGCAAAGGCCGGGTTACGCATTTCAGTTGCTAAATCGTGAAGGTATTTAGTGATGTGAATGGTGGATAATTCTAGCTTTTTCCCCTCCCAATCTATCGAAGAACTTCCGTCGATAAGTAAAGGATCATGATGAAGGCGTTCGCGAAACAGTCGGGCCCTGGAATACTTTCCGGTTCGGGGTGCCGACCAATTGACAAAATCGGCGGGCATAATGAGGGCAGGCTCCCAGCCGGGTAGTGAGGTTTGGGCCTTAGCCTCTTCGGAAATTGCCTGCGATGTTGTCGTAATTCCAGCGTCCCAGTGGGCGCTATGCCACATAAAGCTAAATACCCAAGGATAACTTGGGTCCGCCCAGACAGGACCATTTTCAATCACATTTTCTCCGCTCCAGATGGTAAGATAGTTCGGACCAAAGAATCGATCCGGATTGGTTCTCCAGTGAAGTGCCACAAGAAGTGGATTCATCCTTATGCGATTAAGCTCCCGTCGATGCAGTTGAATGCCCAAGAGCTTTTCCATTCCCGCGCCATCGCTTACCCCCCAGAAGCCAATCAACCGAGCATGATTCGTTACCCCGTCAATCAGATCGAAAAGCTCGTACACGAGGATGAAATCGTCGTGTTTATCGAGACTGCGATTATTACGATATTCTCGAATTAAACGGTCATCCTGACCCGGCACTAAAAATTCGTTTTCTTCATACATCGCAAGCCAAAGATCTAGCGCTTCGCCGGTCTTTCTTAAGATTCCCGTCAAATCGGGATCTGGCTTATTTATCTGATATAAAGATGTTCTTGCCTCTGGTTCTCTCAGGCGAGACCCATAGATCACTTGAAATTTTTTGCCCGATTGGTGGTGATACACCCGATTGGCGGTCACGATTTGCGCTACGCTGTAGTGGTAAAGAAAGGCGAGCGCCAGACAAATTTTCATCCGAAATCTCATGGGCGCCACATCCTAATGTAAATCCGAAAGGAAGATCTACCTTAATGTAGAAGTAGCATTAAATGTTCTTCTGTTCTTGACGAAACAAGGAGACCTTTGCGGTACAACGGGATCTAAAACCTCGCAAAGGTGACTAGCAGATTTACCAAGCTAACGATTTGTATCGAGGCGGGATCTTTGCCAAAGAGGCAGACGGAAAATCCCTTATTGGCCTTCGAAGAGTGGTAAGCGACGTCCACGCGGCTGCGGGGACATTGCAAATAGTTGTTTGGAGTGGACTTTACCTTCGTGAGTTTGCCCATGAGGTAGCTGACATCCGCTTGCGTTATCGGTTTGACAAACGGTTTCCCCGATTTGTCTGTAAATTGAAGGGATCTCTTGTCGCCCTCTCCGGCAATCTCAAAATGAGAGACCGCATCCGCATGGGTGACTTGGATGGCAAAGGATTCGGCGGTTTGAGGCTTGGGCGCTGACTGTGCCGCGGAAGCAAAAAAAATCCCCAATGCGACTACCCATTTCGACATCACGAGTGCCCCCCAGGAACGGAGCAGTAGGTCGCTCCCGCCATTTCGACGGGACACCCCATCTGTTTCCTGACCTTCGGGTTGGCGAGTAAGATCTTATTCACTCGGGCCTTTAATGGCGGGTGAACATCGAATTTCACTAACGAGAGATCGACAGAAGGCGTCAGATTGTCACAATGGCCTCGAAAGACATTGGCATAGCCCAACTCATTTTTTTCGGCGGTAAGTTCTGGATGGTACTGGCTCATGTACTCGGGCAAGATTTCTGCCGACACCCAGTCGGCGAAAGATTCCCCAATCTGATCGTCCCCACAAAATATCGAGCGACCGGCTCTAGGATCGGGAACTTCGATAGGGATGGAAACTCCAACGGGGTAGCCACCGTACCCTCCGAATCCCCCATAACCCCCTGGGTATCCGGGATAGCCTCCTCCCGTCGGAGGAATGGGTCCCGGCTGGGGAGGTGCGTTAGGGCCAGGGGGCGGGGCTGGATTCACGGCTCCATTGACTGGTCTAGCGTTATCAGAAGAAGGGTCGTCCATATTGGGCATGGTACCGTACCCTTGGGTGGCCAGCGTGGGTGGCCTGCGTTTGGCTCCGACCGATTCTTCAGATCTAAGACAAGCGATCAGGCGTTCAAAAGGAAATTCCGACTGGGACTTCTCCAGGTCTTTCACATTAGAATACTTTAGCGCCACATCGGACGGACCGACTGCGATTTCACAGGGATCGAAGGCGTGGCTCAACTCATGGGCGATCGTCCCCACGATCGTAAAGAGACTCGTAATCTTAAGGAAGCTCCCGTTGCAGTATTTAAAGGTGTTCGACATAGGATCGTAGGCTGCGTTATCGATCAGCATTCCATCGATTCTGCGATTCTGATCTCCTTTGAGAAGCGATGCACAGTCATTTCCGAGATAGGCGATGGCTTCCACCTTCTCCAGAAGATGGGCTTGCAGGGCAGGATCTTTAACGACTCTTTTGATGAGATTGGTGATGAGGGTAACCACTTTGGGGAAGATATCGTCTTTAAGTTTGGCTTCGGCCTCTTTGTCCGATAGTTCCACCTTTGCCTTCTTAATGAGCGCGGATTCGATTCCTTGGTATTCCCGACTATTCAAAAGAAAATCGAGGTCCTCAATTTTTCCCTCATGGTAGATCTCATTGGGAGCGGGGTTGCTGCGAGAGAGCACACGCTCCATGGCAAGTGTGGCGAGGGCTTCTGACAGCACGGCGTCGCAGGCCTCTCGCCTTTTGGGATCATCGGCCTTACGACAATCTGGTGAATGAAAGAGGCCAGTAGCGGAAAGGGCATTCTTTCGAAAATAGGATTTCTTCTTTAGTTCGGTTGCGAATTGAGCTTTTAAAGCATCTTTCTGCTTGTCGCTAAACGCTTTGAATCGTTTCACCACATGGTCCAGCCCCAGAACGCTGCCGGTACCGTCGTCGTACTCGCCGGGCGCACAGGTGAACCTGGCCAAATCATTACAGAGCCCGCTTGTCTCGACGATCGGCTCTGGAGAAGACAGCTCTTCTGGGGGCGCAAGCGGAGAGTTCCCGTCGCCTTTGATCCCCGGTTTTTCATGAGGGTTGGGAGGTGGTTCTGCCACGACGGAGAGGCACCCCAGAATTAAAACGAGGATCAGTAAGGAAGTTCGAATGGTCATGAGAGTTAAGTGAGAGACGATTCCTCTGTATTGTGCCAGTCGGTGTTTAAAAGAGCAATTGACGCAGGGTATACTCTGATTGGACTCGATGTAACGGATACTCGTACTTTGATAGCTCTCCAATTTTCATATCTCCTCCTCTACCACCAGCGTAAGGCCTCACATAGGGTGAGGATCAAGAGAATTGCGAAATTTCGCCATATACGCTAGATAGGCCGAAATGTTTCGTACTTCCCAATGGCATTTTCTGCTCGGACTTCTATGGTTCTCGGTGAGCCTGATAGCCTCACAAGGCCGGGATGAAAGCGCTTCGCAATGCGCCTCCCGGATTCCCTCTGCGGCCCTACCTTCGCGAATCGCGGAGGCATATTCTGCTTTCGACTTCGATCTATTGATCGCAGAGATTCGACAGGCCCATATCACCTCTACGCTTCAACTGATTAGATTTCTCAAACAAACTCCGAAGTATCGTGCGGCTCTCACGGCTTTTCCCATGATGCCGTCTTCCAATGGAACGCATCGAAGTCACGTCACCCCTGAAACACCTCGATTTATTGTACCGTTGAATAACATCACGTTTTTCGCTCACACCGATCCAAAGCTCCAGCCGCAGTTGGAAGTAAGGGTGTTCGATCCCAATACTGGAATAAATCAGTTCCACTTAATCGATTTTCGATTTGCGGATTCCGGACATCCTAGACACTCGTTGTTTGTTCAATATGATCTGCTACATTTTAATTTCTTTACCTCAAACGAGATAACCCACGAAGGTCTTGAGAGTTGTCATATCTGTCATGGAGGAGAAACTAGTAAAGACCCTCTGGCCGGTAAAGCGCTCTTCGACTTAGGTCCCTTCTATCGAAATGCGTTTGGGAGAATAGACGGGGAATTGAGCCCTCTTGAATTTGCGCGTCTCTCAAAATGGTTGGACACGCAGGCAACATCCACGGATCCGTTATTTAGAGAACTTGTCTCGCCCCAGTGGTATCGAAAGGCGAACGGTCGACTCTTTGTGACCGATCTTAGAAACGAGCAGTATGGCGATCATCTTGCCGCTCAAAATCTAATCCGTATCGGATTCCTAATGCGAAAGAGCCCCGACTACTCGAGGCTGCAATATGCCATCATCGCCGTTTTGTTAGGCTATGATAAAGATCTTTCGGTCTTTTTCGATCCTACGACTTTTCAAGAGCACAAACAGCGATGGGTAACGATCTTCTCTGAAAAACGACACACGGGGGCCATTTCCCTTCTGGGACCAACCATTGGCGATCCGATTCAGGATCTTCTGGTTGAAAATACCGCAATGTCGAACCGAGATTATTTTAGTTACATCTATGCCAAGGGCATGAGGACAGATCCCATCGAGTTTGCGTTGAAGGATCAACCGCCCTCGCGGCTTTTTGAATATCAGCAAGGACGGTTCTCGCACCGACGTAATGAAGAGGCGATTGTCGCCAGATTAAGGTTTCTGCTCATCCCCTCTTCAACGGTTCCTCTGGAGGAATGGGCCGTGGGAATTAGCCCCTTAGCCAAATCGTACGTTTGGAGCAGCGCCGATACGAAATTGAATTCCTTATTATCTGTCTTAGGACCGCAGTTTCTAAAAGACCATCCCGAATTCCGGGTGATCCTTGGGACCAATGGATGGGAACCAGGCCAGCGAAACGTTAACCAAGCTATCCAATGGCTTATAGAAAAAAGTACGACAGGGAAATAGGTGTCACTCTCCTATCGGGCCCGATAGGTACGGGTCATATCGAAACTTCAAACGTGACCCGTTCCAAAAGGGCCCGCAAGGAGAGTGACACCTCCACACCTCCGCTGGCTCGGACGGAACAGAAAATGGTTTCGTTCGCGCGTCACTCTATGGTTATAATCCAACCACTATGGCAGAAACGATCTTTTACCTGTTTATGACGATACAGCTCATTTACGGCTTCATGGCGGGCAGGCGTAAGGGGATAGGCGGGCGTAAAACGGAGATCATCAATTCTTTATTCGTGGTCTTTTTGTTCTTGATGAACGTCGCTCCCGCACATCAGTTTTACGGATTAACTATCGAATTATTTAACGGTCCGTCAGAAGAGTTTCGTGCTTTGATGGCCGAACTAAACAAGCCGGTTGGCGTGGTACCTGGTTGGGCGGTCGTGGCAGATTTTTGGGGCTCCGTGTGCGTAAGCTTGATCCTGCTGCTCGAGGCGATCTTGCTCGCGAGACGCGATGAGCGAGCCCGAAAGAGTATCCTAGTGCTCTTTCCGATAGCATGTTTGTCTGCCATCCTCTCCTTTTTGATCGGTTTCGAACGCGCCAGGGAAGGCCATAATGACACGTTCTCCTCTCCCACCAGCTTTGGCATTATCTTCTCTGTAATAGCCTTATGCATTTTTTTCCAATGGCTTCTCTATCGCTTTTACACCAGTCCCGACGCCAAACACTTTTTTTCCTAAACTTCGTCCGATCTTGTGCCCTTATTTTTTTAGTTCAACCGCGGGATATTCTTCGACGTAGGATTCGCCGTCAGCGCCAAAGTAGGTACAAGTGCGCTTTTTTAGGTCGACGTCGTATTTCACAACACCCGCCTTCCAAGTGGACTGCAGAAATTCAGGAAAAGTACTTTTTCCTTCTTGGTCGGTTCGTAATGCTCGAATTAAGGCTTCGCGGTCAAATTGGGGAACTTCGTACATACCGGTAACCAGAGGGGTCCCTTGATTAATGACCGCTCCATGTTTGGTAAGATAGAGGCTTTGGCAGGAAGGCAGATGCCATAGATTCTGGGTAACGCCCGCTAGTCTGAGAGCTTCTGCAAGATACGGAAAGCCCCCAATCTTGGGACGAATGCTCATTGCGAATTTCTGGGCCTCTATCAAGTTATCTATAGCTTTGCTCATGCTTTCTCCCCTGAAGTATATAAAAAGATCAAATTAACCCATGAAAGGATATCAGAAAAGCTTCTTGGTTTGGAAGGCGTGGAGAGGATTAAAAAGCGAAGCGATTGCCGCCAACAAGAAACTCCATTTGGCCGTTTATGAGCCCGCTAAAACTCATATCCCAGTTCCATTCACCGGGTCCGTTGAGGTTCATTACAATGGGCATTTCCGACTTATCGGAAGCAGTGAAAATTCCGCCTCGAGAAATACTTTCTGCTTAGCGCTGACTTTCAAGACAACGGCCGGCTGCTGATAGTAGGTCAACTTGAGTCGATCTATAAAACCAAGAGGCACTGTCTGTGGCGTAATTTGATCAAAAACTTTCACGGTACTAACCTCGATTCGTTTCGTTTTGACATCGAACGAAAAGCAAATGGAGTCATTGCGCTCCTTTTCCTTAGGGACTTTAAAAAAGAGATTCGCATTCGTCATATCGACGGACGCCGTGCAGACGGAGGTAGGAAAAACGAACAAGCCGCCTATCATCCCGGCAAATGCGAACTGCTCCTGTTCGGGTTCGAACTGTTTGAGGAGTGCTTCCGCGTAGAGGTCCGACATTAACGAATGCGGAAGTCCGAAGACATGTCCCATTTCATGCGTCAGCACTCGTAGGAGCAGAAAACGATTTTAGAGGCGCATAGCTCTCTTTGACTCTATCCAAAAGCCAAGCGATATCCTCTGCCTTCTCAACGGGACTCAACGTATGCCTTGGGGCTTCAAGGTAGCCGGGTAACATCCATAGACAAACCAATAACAAAGCATGAACTACCATCTTTTTTTTCATCATGACTCACCTCCGAAAGCGTCATTTCGGAAGCGAATGTAGGGAAAATCGGAGGGCGAAAATATTGCTTTTTAGTGCAACGCTGTGGGAAGGCTTACACCGGGACTATGAGGGAAAGAATGTCGCATCGGCAGTCCGCTGTCTTGCTTGTAGTGAATTTAAGAAAATCCACGTGATATCAAGACCCCTCCTTTAGTCTGCAAAGGCATACTGACAGTGGGGGGCTAGCTCTCTGTCAGTGGGCGAGGGTGTTCGCGCCTGAGATCTTGGCACCTTCGTTGCTCTCTTACCGTGCACTCCGGGGGGAAGAGCATGAGAAAGAAACAGATTAGAACTTTATTCGTCTTGATCGTGTTGAGTCTGGTAATTACCCAACGGGAATCACACGCGGGCCTTTTTCGCGGGCGGGGGAATAACGGTACTGTTAACCACGGGTATACGATCGCGACCCCTTCCGCTACGCGACAGGTGGCAGCCGTAGAGGCAGATCCGACTCCCACCATGAGCACTAGCCCTGTCAGGTGGACCAGACAGGGACTTGAGTATGAGGTTGACGGAAAATGGTATCAGGCAGCCGATGCCTACCCAGCTCCTCGGGAAGGGGTTGCCGTCAAAGAAAGTGGCGAGCAGACCTCCTATAAAAAAGGAGATCTCATCTTCACAGTGAAACCCTCAGGAACTTATGTTGCGAAAGCCAATGGAGAGCCCGACCCTATGGTTCCCAATCCGCGGGGAGTGGTCATGGACAAGATTCAATACCGGCTCATTCGGTTAACCAATCTTGAGCGGGCGAAGTATCAACTCAAACCCTATATGCCGGCGAAATATTTAATAGATGGGAGCAACCGTACTTCAAAGTGGATGGATAGCGTGAAAATGAAGGAACATCCCATGTCGATGTACCACCCACCGGGCAAGCCCGTGGTGGCCGAAAATATCGCACAGATGTCACCGACCCCTGAGGGCGCATTGGCACAGTGGATGAATTCGCCAGGCCATCGAAGTGCGATTTTAAGTCCGAAGTACGATTATATTGGCGTAGGTCTTTATACGGACAGTACCGGCTGGCCTTATTGGACCCAGCAATTTCAGGACGCAGGCTTTATTGACAGCCTTCCTCAGGAAAGGCCTCAAGCCGATTCTCTCAGTCAGCAATAGGGCGTATGGGCTAAGGGTATCGGACTAGAAGTAACCGATACCTTTAGCAGACGACTTTCGCGAAGCGATCCAGAGATTGATTCCAACCCTGAATTTCACCAAATTTGTTAGCAAGCTCTTCGGAATGATTGCGACACAACGTCAGTTTTGTTTTTCCGGCGGCGACCACTTCAAAGGTAACGACGTCGACCATTTCATTGGGAAAGTCGGTGTTCGCAAAATAAGTGGATGCGGGAAGGATATTGGCGTCTTTGTCAGAAAAATACATGACGGAGACAATCCTTTCTGGAATCACGATCTCTTTGTAAGTTCCCACGTTCCAATATTCACGGCCGTCGGGGGCACGCATACAGAAATGGAATTTGCCACCCACACGAAAATCTATAGTGCAGTGAGGGGAGGTGAATTGAGCGGGTCCCCACCACTGCATGACATACTTGGGATCGCTCCATGCTTGAAAGACCATTTCACGAGGAGCGTTGAATATGCGGGTGATGGTAAATTCATTTTTTGCCATGGCGTTTCTCCTCTTTCATGGATTGCAAAACTTGTTCTAGACGATCGAAGCGCAACTCCCATACCTTTCGGCAGTTCTCCGCCCATTCAATCACGTTCTGAAAAGAATCGGGGTTGAGAGTGCAAAAGTGCTGACGTCCTTCACGACGTTTTTCGATCAGCCGCGCCCGCTCCAAGTAAGCCAGATGTTTGGAGATCGCTTGCTGGGTTAGCCGAAAAGGTTCGGCAATTTCGTTGACCGTCGCAGGTCCTCTCGCAAGTCGATCGAGAATTGCTCGACGGGTTGGGTCTGATAAAGCCATTAAAGTCGTGCTCAAGTTATACACAACTATATAGTTGTATATTTTGTCAGAAAAGTCAAATTAAGAATTTCGCGGTGAGTTAGGAAGGGGCGATGATTCGGATAAACCTGTGAAACTACCTAGTTCACAAAATACGTCTCAACGTTTCTTCTTTTTGAGAGCCTCGTATTTCCAATTGCGTGATTTGCCCTGAGACATCCAATCGATGGCGGTTTCGAGTCTGCGTTCGCGGGTCTGTTCTGTTTTGGCGTCAAGGATCCAAAAGATGTAGTCTTTCCTTTTAGACGGAGGAAAGGATTCGAAAGTCGCTAGCGCTTTCGGGTTAGCTTGCAAAGCGTACGTCAGCTCCTTTGGAACTTTCACAGGTGTTGAACGTTTTTCGCGCGGGGGGAGTTTAGTGGTGGGTTCGTTGAAATGCATAGCGAGTTTAATATAAGCGAGTAAGTCCCGCTCCGAAGGAAGCTCCTCTAAGAGAGAAATTCGACGAAAAAGTTTCAGGTCATCTTTGGCCTTCTTGCCGAGTTTCCTTCGGATCAAAGCAGACTTCCAAAAAACAAGAGCGCAGTGTTCCTTGAAAGCCATCGTCGCGCACAGGACTCGATTTTGATAAAGATAGAAAGGAGAGCCCCATTTGATATCTTCGGTAACTTTGGGACATCCTTTGTGAATGATCGTCCGCAGTCGCTTTAAGATGGGTTTTGCAAAGGGACGGGCTTTGATCACGTACGCATCGACAGCGGAATTTTTCTTTGCCATAGCCTCATTGTCCCCGATTTTCCGTAAATCTCAAGTTCACAACTCGCAGCGCACAGCACGACTAAGGAATCACCCGCTGGAGACAATCAGGCTTAACGGTGGAAGGCTCGTTATGCCCGCTCAATGTTAAAGTGAAATATAGATCCGCAATTAAGTTTTCCAAACCCGCAAGTCCCAGTCCGTAGACCCAAGGTCGCCCGACTAAGACCGCCCTTGCTCCCAGAGCGATTGCTTTAAACACGTTCTGGCCTCTTCGAATTCCACTGTCAAAAAGAACAGGAAAATCCTTTTCTACTGCGGCAACGACTGCTGGAAGAGCATCTAGTAAACCCATTTCGCCTTTAATTTGGCGACCTCCATGATTGGAGACAACCACGGCATCCGCCTTTGGATCCATTGCTCGACGTGCTTTTTGGAACCATGGTGGGAATGCTGGGGTGCCTCTCTAGAGACTCGAGAAGACTCGGGGGTAGAGAGGGAAGCTTTTTATATCCATTGATGATCTTGTTTAGGTAAACCTTCGACGGTAGAAGTCCCGACAACGGGCGTCCGGCCTTGAGTAAACTGGAGGGTAAATCCGGGAAGGGTAAAGGGGTGAGTCGCCGAAGAAGGATCCGCAACATAGGATCTCTTTCTAGACGAAAATAAGAAGATACACCACCCGGTACGAGGAATATTTATTCCACCGTGATGATGGCTTGATAGGCATTGGTAGTTCCGGAACTTGCCGTCGTTGAACTACCGGAAACGTTCAGGAAGCAAGTAGAACTCGCGGACTCAATGGGGGCTAGCACATATTCACTGGCAAACCCTGAGAAGCCCGTAAATTCGAGCGCTAATTGGTATTTTCCACCCGAGCAACTGGTTGGAATAGCGATGGGGGAAGAGGAGAATGAGAAATTGGTCATGTCACCTTGGGTGCCGGCCCCCGTGGTACTAAGGGCGAAAACACCTCCGGTTTCATCGTCGTAAGTTGCCACGGCGCTTCCCACGAGCGTTCCCGTTGAAGGAGCGGCGCCGGGAGCGACACAAGAATAAACGTTAAGAGTAATCGATCCGCTATAAGCTGTCCCTTCCGTGTTCACTCCGCTGGGATCCTGCAAGGAGAGAGGGAAAGAAATTCTGGTAATCTGGTTACCCATAAGATTCGTTAGATAAGAGATCGGGTTAGCGGAACTCGCGTGATAAAGGTAGTAACCTGTGGAATCTTCAGAAATGAAACCATCATAACAGTTCATTCCTCCCAGCGGTGTAGAGGACGCTTCTGACGAAGCATTGGTCGTTCCCACAGAATTGACCGCCGTCACCATAAAATAATAGGTTGTCCCGAAGGTTAGTCCGGTAACGGTCGCCGGGCTTCTTGCGCTTGTACTAAACGTCGTCGAGTAGGTCCCACTTGTAGTTCCATATTTGAGGGTGTAACTCGTAGCCCCACTCGAATCGCCCCAACTGACGGCGACTTGGCCGATGGTTGCAGTTGTAGAAGTGATACTAAAACTGCCAGGAGCCGTGGTCGGCGTTGTGGTGGTGGTAGTGGTTGTAGGAGAACTCTTTTTGCAATTGGAAGCTGAGGCCATCAGCAGTACAAACAGTAAACCAATGCAGGCATAAATTTTTCGGGTATTCATCATTTTTGAGGGGTCCATGGGTTAAAGGAATGGCATTAATATGATGACTGGAATTTTTCAGGGGATCAACTGAAAATAAGGAAAGTCGAATGACGCAAATGTCCATTCGACAACAGGGCTATCTTCAAAGGCTCTTTTTTAGGGGTTCAAATGGGAAAGCACACCTAAGTTTCTAGTGTAGGTGCGTTGCTCCCATTTAGCCCTAATGGACTTCTGCTCCTCTTCAAGCTGGGCAACCTTAGATTGCGCCTTTCCTTCGGCCACACTCCAATCATAACTTGATCTGCCGATCTCGCGCTGGACTTGGTGAATATGATCTCTAGCTGCATGATATTCGGGGTTTAACGGATCGATGCGTGTATCAACTCGATGGGCAGTCGCTGTGAAATTTTCGAATGCTTCCGCGAGACGCTGATTGGCCGCGTTTCTCGTTTGTCTGATAGACTGGAGCTCCTGTCTCGCTTGGGCTATAGCCCTATGGTTTATGCTCTCTTCGCTCGCTTGGCCGACACTTTTTAGGTTGAAACCCAAAGCCTCGCTCAAATCGAATCGCCAGTCCCTTTTTTCTTCATTAGAGAGCCCTTTGGAGAAGAGTCTTTCGAAGGTTTCGTTAGCACTGGCCTTTCGAAACAGAGCGGGTACTGTCCACTGAAAAGATCGAGCGATAGGCAATAGCGATTGCTGGGCCTGTTCGACGTAACCTTCTTTCTCCTCATCCTCAAGAGGAGAAAAAATTCGCGTGCACAGAGGGCGGTAGTTCCCCTTATCGGACGTGGCAACGGGATAGAGGAATCGTTCTCGTTCCGTCATCCCGGGTAGCGAAGCCAAGGTAACGTCCCTACTGCTAGTGGCGGGTACGACTCCCTTCGCCCTTTTTTTCCACTCCACCGCCGCTTGGTTCGGTGTCAGCACAAAGGCTTGCTCTTTAGCGACATATCCAATCGCCTCTTCGTCGTACTTCACCGCCTCATTCCATCGATACCAGGTCAATATTCGGATATCCGTCGTTTTTTTCTGGCGGGATAG
Source organism: uncultured delta proteobacterium (assembly GCA_963778115.1). Classification (GTDB taxonomy): domain Bacteria; phylum Bdellovibrionota; class FAC87; order UBA2466; family UBA2466; genus JBBQIT01. The sequence continues at coordinate 1,820,416 of CAVZSV010000004.1, read as the reverse complement.
CCAGTCGACGATCTCAAGAAAAGACGGCGAGTTTAAAATGCGATCGATCGATACTATTACCGAGCCCGCGGGACATGCTTCGTCTAGATTGCTCGCTGTCGTAGCATTCGAGAGCGTCCAAAAGCGGTCGCTTCCGTAGTAGTTTGGCAATAGGGCATCGTAAGCCAATTGAACCAGTGGGCCGTCGTTTACTTTAGAAAGAATACGGTGCGACTCGCTTCCCAGATGGGCCAAGATCTCGCTGTTTGCGGCATAAATTTTTTCCGCAATCTTTTCAGGCGGCGTTCCGTTTGCACTCGTCCTTTCTCCTTCAATTCTTCGTCGGCTAAGTCGAGAGACGGCATCGATTCCCGCGTAACGAAGGGGAACTCCAAAGAGACTCTGTACCGAAATAACGTAGTCCGTTTCGAAAGTGGAATAGTCGGGTTGCTGTGAAGCTTTATGGCAAAAGTTTGTTAACCCCTGTGGCTTGAGCGCGAGATCTTCGAGTTGGGATAGGGTTAGTTCCGTGTGTCCGCAATTTTGATGTTTGACCGTGCCGCCTTCTGACGACAGGACCGCGATCTTTCCCGAGGGGAATTCAAATACCAGATAAGCTGATGCCGTAAGGGGGCAAAGGAGATTCATGACTAGCCCCATTCCGAGGAGTAAAGGCCCAACTGAATAAGGCTGCTTAGTAGTCTTCATAGCTTCTCACTTGAGACGATAAGAAAAGAACAATAAAAACAATCGTTACTCATGAGCACCTCGCTACCAATGGCTCAGTGGTTAGCAGTTTTTAACTCACTGTGTCAATCAAGCTTCGCTGTAAAGCATAGAAAAAGTCGACCTCGTTATCTAAGACGCTCATGAAACCTCTATTTTTGGTTCTGGGCCTTGTAACGTTTATGAAAATTTCGGGTCGCGCGGTACGAAACGAGAGTCTGGGCACTGGAGTTACTCGTGAAACGTTCCTACGTATTGTGGGGGGATGAAGGAAAAGGGCTGGGTAACTGAGGTTTCTCTAACCGATGCCGGCGGAAAAGTTTGGGCCGCAAGGAGTGATAGAAGACACCTTCGGCGGTGCGTTTGCAAATTCCCGATTTAAGGGGAGATGTGATTAATTAGCCCGCTCCATCCGACAAACGTGGGCGAATTTCCGCGGAGTTTTCCCCCGTTGAGACGGGCGGAGGCTTCGCCCTTGTCGTCGATTAAGACGACTAATCCAGAGATCTCATCATATGAGAGTTTTAACTTATCGAGGGCATCCCAAGCCGCCCGGTTGTCTGCATGGGCGGTGTGTATCTTTTCTTGAAGCTTGGCCTCTTCTTTGACCCTATCGTTAATTTCAAGGTCGACTTGTTTGAGGTAATCGTTCTTTTGCGCTTGAGTTTGGAATTGGCTAACGCCTTTCAGCGCTCTTTGTTTCCCCTGTTGGTTGTAGCGAATATTATTCTGAACTTCATTTAACCGAAGTCTGGCCAGGTCTTCTTTTCTCTTTGCTTCACGTAACTTTGTCGTTTGATCACTGATCAAAATCTCCACATCCGCTTCGGACATTCCAGAGTTCGCCACAGCAGATACTAGCCTGGTATGGAGTCGTTTAGAAAGCTCTCCTTCCAAAGTCTTAAGATCCGTCGTGGCGAGTGTCGCGACCTTTTTCGCCTGATCGATATCTGCATCTGCTTGAAAGGAAAACCATTTGATCCGGCGATCGTCTTCGATGAACATTTGGTGCGCAACTCGGGGAAGAGCTTCATCGGAGTCATTAGCCAGGGTGCCAGCGTCTCTGGGCTCCGCCGAGTACCGCTCTGTATTTCTCGAATGAGGTGCTGGCATCTGCGGCGGTGGAAGAGAAGGAGGCGGGGGCGCTTTGGCGTCGTCAGCTTTCGCCATGACCGCAAGGAAGAAGAAAATACTCCAAAGCATTAAAGTCCCCCCAAAATTTAATTATACGATGAGAGGATGATTCCGGCGATCCCATTTTCGGGCCGGGCTAACTAGATTATTTAACCGTATAGACGTAAGGGATCGCAGCATACTCGCTTCCCGTTGTCTGCCCAAACGGCGGAACTGAAGGAACCGACGCATCGACATAAAGCGTTCCACTCATTTGGGCTCCCGAAGCCCCGGAAGGTGTCAGCGTGACATTGATCACCGTGGATTCGCCAGGATTCACGATAACGGGAGTCAGACCCGAGTAGGAAGCGTTTGTCGACGAAAGCCACAGATCGCCAGTCGGAGCGGTGATCGTCATGTCGAAAGCCTTTGTGGTCGCCGTGAACTGGAAATTCACCAAGCCTTCCGGTGCCCCACTTGCCGGATAGGGTCCTATCTCACTTGGAGTGGCTGTCCAGATTCCTGGGGAGACGACTCCACCTGTTGGAGTATAGGAGCTTTGCGCCGTGTACGTGGGGCCAGCGCCGTTATCCGTCGGTGTTCCATACAGATCCGGATCGCTACTGGGACTATAGTCGAACTCGATGGGAACATTTGCCGTTGCTACCGCCAAGAGTCCCAATGTCTGTGTCGGGACCAGCCACTGCGGAGGCTGGGCTGTCAGAGGTAGCGGAACCTGGAAACCTTTAAATCCAGTCGGTAGTCCCATGGCTGCTAAAGGAATATTGACCACACTATCCAGTCGTGCGTCGATAAAAAGGGATACGGGACCTGCCCCGGAGTTGGTAACCGTGACCGGAATGGTTACGGGAACTCCAGCCGGTAGTTGAGTAAACATGCTATTTGGCAATTCGCTTGCGGTAGCGACTACGGGATCCAGTTGAAGAGAACCCGTGTAGGCCTGGGCGATTTCATTTCCCACGACATTGGAGAAACTTGCAATGAGTGTCCAGCGCCCAGCCGGGGGATTTAGCGTTGAAGCAGTCACAGAGAGGCTATTGCTTCCCCCGATACTATTTTGACCAAAGCCCACGGCGACTCCGTCCGGATTGACTAAGTACAAACCTACCGTATCGCTGCCGTCATTAGTAAGGGAAAGGTTAGCGACAAGGCTTGAGTGGCCAGCGTCAACGTCAAATTCGTAGTACTGAGTCTGACCGCCGCCATCCGGGCGCCCATTGCCACCAGTCACGATTCCGCCAAAGCCTCCGCCGGAGGCGAGGTTTACTAGACTCCGCAGAGTTACTGGGATCGTTCCGCTTTCCGTTCCGACATAGGTATCGGTTCCGCCAACCGAAGAAGTGATAACGATGGCACCCGAGGAATCTCCAGGTGTCGTCGGAACGGTTGCCGCCACTCGAAAAGTTTGGCTCTCGCCGGGAGCAAGGAAAAAGCTGGGACGCGACACACGCCCGAAGGGAACGAAGGACTGAGTTGAGATCTGCCACGGAATCTTTCCGTTGGTTCCTTTAGCGGAGGCGACCTCTCCGAAGATAACTCCCGTCCACGTTCCGGGGAGGGGAGTTCTGACATCAACGCTCCCAAAGTTACCGACACCTTGTGGGACTGAGTGGGCCGCGAACCTTCCTTTAGGATCGATGAGAATGAGTCGGATTCGAGCATTATCTCCATTCGCCGCATTTCCGGGATAGGCAAGCGATGCGTTCAATTTATCAGCGCCGCTAGCGGGCACGGTGAAAGTAAACGTTTGATAATTGCTCTGGACACCCGCGAAATCGACGAATTGCGGACTCGACGAGTCCATTAAGGTAGCTACTCCGGTCTGCACGTTTGCGATAGGTCCAAAGGTGCGACCCGTTACGGTTACTTGTTGCCCTACTTGCGTGGTGTTGGTGACGGTGACTGGCCATCTTTGTTTAGATGCTGCCACTCCCACTCCATTCAACTGATTCACCGAAAAGAGTAACGGCTGTTCGTTTGCGGACGTTGCGGGTTGAGAGGCGGGTACCGTCCCGTTATCCACCATTTCGGCGAGGACTACTGCTTTGTAGCTATTCAAAATGCCCGCGCCCTGTTCAATGGAAGGAAGTCCAAGATCGGTCGCCGCACTTAGCAGAATTTGCTTTACCATTGCCGGGGTGGGCGAGACGTTGGCATGGCTTTGTCGATAGGCCTGGATGACAAGGGCGGCAGCTCCCGCGGTGAGGGGACCGGCCATGCTGGTTCCTCCGCTCTTTTCCACATTGGAAGGCCGATTATCGAGATCGAGGCAGCCTTGATAGTTGGAGCTAGCATCGCAAGAGGCAAAGGCAAGATCTCCGGGAGCCACGAGATCTAAAGTAGCTCCCGTTTGAGTAAACCCCCCCGAGCTAAGCGGGCTGATGTTGTCATTCAGCCAGCCGGTCGTCGCAAAATAACGAGCGGCCGCGTAATTGGTCTGCGCATAAAAGCGGTAGGTCGTCGAAGCGCCCACTGAGATCACCAGAGGATCCGTGGCGGGTGTCCCTATCGTATTGGTGGATCCGGCGTCTCCGCTGGAAACGGTGACCGTGACTCCGGCCTGAACGGCGGCATCGTTAAACTGTTTTAAAATGTCAGCCGAAGTGACATCAGGGAAAAGGTTTGAACCGAAGGATTCGTTTAGAACATTGACGTGGGCAATGGAGACCGCATATTCGATCGCTTGAAGAAACCCAGATTGCGTCGAATCGTTGGTTTGACTAAATACCTTGAGGCCTACTAAATCGACCCCGGGAGCCACCCCTTCGATCCGAACATTGCATGCGGCAGGTGCTGACTGCGCACTGAAGTTACTGACATCGTAAACATGAAGTCCTTGGCCCGCGATGGCATTCGCATCGAGGAAAGCTTCGTCTCCGTCGGTAACGCCCCCGGGGCCGTCACCACTAAAATCTTGGTAGTCCGCAAAAGCGGAAGTTCCATCCGCTCTGAGAAAGTTTACATTTTGGGTATCAATTCCCTCCGCCATATAGGCGACCTTCACACCGGCACCGGTCAAACCGAGAGAGCGAGCCGTGGGGGTAGAAGAAGTATCGGAATTTGTGTGGGTGGTTTCTAAAGCTTCCGGTTCCAGTTGAACTTTGCCATTATCACCGCAGGCGCCGGGGATCACATTGGGAATCAGCGCACTGACGCCCGCTCCACTCGCCCTGCTTGGTATGGCCCCGACGGACTGAGACGGGGCACGACGAATGACTCGATCTGGAATGACTTGCGCCACCATTGGGTGCGCTTTAAGGCGCGCCAACTCTCCTTCGGATACGGTGGCGGCGATGGCATTAATCATGCGAAAGCGTTTTACTCGGATCCCTCCGACTTGCCGCAGTTCGTCTATTAGAGGTTCTTGATCACTCGTTGCTTCATCATCGGTGACGCGATTTTTAAGAAGAACGATCACCGAACGATTGACGTTATGAGACAAAAGTTCCGCAAGCTCCGGAGTCAGTGCCGAGACGTCCGCTTGCGTTGAATTCCCAATCGCGAATGTCATCGAAAATAGAATGAAGTAAGCCCATATCCCGTGACGGCGTGTGATCATCTGTTCCCCTCCCCCCATCAAATTAAAGTTAAGGATGAGTAGGGCGCAAGAGGAATTCGCTAAGGACTGTCGATTGTAAAATTCACATGGGGTAGGGACAAAACGTCTCCGCACTAAGACCGCGCAGAGTCATGCTGTGGTGAATTTTCTGCATTACTATAGACAAAATTTTATCGACTGAAATTTTAGTTCAAGACACACAAGGATATCCACACACATGATTAAATGTTTGCTTACCGGGATTTGTCTGTTTTCCTTAAGTGCGATCGCTAGCAATTCCTCTTTGATGGTCTCTTCGTTTAACCATAAGGTCCCTGGCCATAGAGAACGCAAGACAGCGACTTGGGTCACCGATGGTTGGTATCAAACTAATATTCCCGTCTTGTGTACGGGAAAACTACTTTCAGCGCTTGCAAAGCCATTTAGTGATCTTATGGACGAGGATCGCATTTGGACTGATTTAACGCTGGCATGCTATCGCAATAAAGTGGGAGAGCTTGCCCAGTTTGAAATAAATCTAGCCATTCAAGCGGTAAGTAGTAGCGACCTTTCCGTTCTTCGAGAACAAATCGCTAGTCTGGAAGGAAAACCCATCTATGGAAATAACGTGGTTCCCTTCGAGAGAGCCTTTGGCGTGTTTGCCAGGTTTTCAATTCAGTCGGGAGTCGTGTCGGGGGCCGGTTCCAATGCTACTTTTCAAATCAAGGACCAACGTGCCCAGTCCACATTTTTTCCGTCCCTAATCGATCTAAATTCTTTTCAAGATACTCTCGCCGAGCCGGCCTTTTCGTCCACGGATCCCAAACAAATTCTTGCGTTTTTACTAGCGGAATTCGGGAACCCGCCTTATCCCCTTGAGTTTCAAAATTTCTACCAAACCCAGATTCTACCAAAAGTGAATATGATCTACGGCGCCTTTGAGACCACCTACGTGCTCAAAGACAAGAAGACCATAAGCGGACCTGCCCCCGGTTTGAACACCCTGACTCACGATTGTCGGAAAACGGACACCGGTTTTTGTCTTTAAAATCCTATCTGGCTATGATTGAGTACCTGCCCGTCATGGCTTGACTAGATTTGCCTAATACCATCGACTGTCATCGCCATCGATCCGAAGCCAATCTGTCCGATCCTCATCCCAAAGAAAGTCGCTCGCCCTTTCGGCAGAAAAATCTCTCTCTTGCATCAAGTAACTAATGAGTCGCTCGAGACGAACTCGGTCCTGCAGATTCTCCACAGCCTCCATTTTCAGTGAATAGACGTTCTGGCCGATGGTGACATCAGGAAAGAGTCTTTGGATTAGTTCCCATCCCGACTCTCGGCGTCCTCTGACTTTCGTGGTGAATCGGTAACGGTACCTACCGGAAGGATCGGAGTAGACTCTGACTGCATGGCGTTTTCCTTGCAATGATACCGTACTGATTTCCATCGAATAACGCATATCGTGCAGATGGGTGGGGCGTGTGCCCGTTCTGAGTATTTGTCCCCAAAATCCGGACAGGAAGGGAACTCCGAGTACTAGTTCCGATGGCTGCACTACCGAATAGACATGCGTGGAGTTTCCAGCGCCAAAAAATTCGTCGATCCGGTATTCACATCCGTCGAAAATTACAATATCGCCCTTTCTCATAAGAAGGAGGTCTCTTTCGTGGGCGGTGGGGATGAAAGGTTGGTGTTGATTCACGCCGATGATCCTAGGCCAATTCGCGATCTCAGGCGCTGTGGCATAGGGATCGGGATCGGAGAGATCCCATAGGGTAGGTCGAGGAGCGGGCGTATTTTTGTAGTGGAACCAGTAGGCCTTATCCTCGGAAGTCCGACCGCCTGGAGTTCGGTAGGCATACCTAGCAAGGAGTTCTAGATCGCAGCGAGCGACGGCCACGCTGGTCACCAGAGTCGAGACTCCAAGCCACGCTATTAAAATCAGCGATTTCATGGTCGGGGCATATACCATATCGAAAGAAAAAGATCTCCTCTGAGTAGGAAGTTTGCCTTTCCATGCCCGCGAAAATATCCTCATTTATGTGAAATCCTCAATTGCACTTCTTTTGACTTTTCTTTGTCTTCGGTCGCTCTGGGCAAGATTCATTTAAAGGACGGAACAGAGCCTGCGGAAGGGGTTTACCTTATCGATTTAGTTACCCAGCAAATAACGGAGCTGGCTAATATTGCCTCGGCGTGGGAGACGCAAAATATTAATAAGTATTCGTTCATAGAGATAGCAAATGGTTTGTATGATTTCTCAGTGGTTCCCCACCAAGAAGGGAGTCTCTATCATTTGTGGTGCTCAGTTTATCCAAGACGAGATCCGCACCACAGTCGTGGATCTGAAATTAAAGAAGAGCGAAGGGTCTAGTCTAAAGGGACCCTCCTATTGTGAAAAACAGAGAAAGCTTGAGTTCGGAGAAATAAGAAATACCTCTGTGGGGGTAAAGGACATTCGTGCAGACTTGTTTCGTCGGATGCAAGCTTTGACCATTCCGCAAGCTATTCAGGCCGGGCTGTTGGAAACGATTCCATCGGACGATTTCTTGTCTGCAAACAATAAACTTCGGGTCGGTGCTCCGCTCTTTCAGAACGACCTAGGACATTCTCCCATAAGCCACAAATGCAGCTACCATTGCGGGCACAATACCCCAGAGCATGCCTGGGAACCCTGCGTACTTGGCGAATAACAGACATCCCACGAGCGAGTTAACGGATAGATACCCTGCCGATATAGGAGTCAGTTTGGGTAAAGTACCGGTTAAACCCGGCAAGATTAAACCTAGTGCAAATAGAGCTTGGAGTCCGCCGACGGCTATCCAAGCAGGCTTGGGTAAACCGCTTGCCCAAGCACTTTTGAGTTGTTCATAATTCATAGCCGTATAAATGCCGCCCGTTATATTCCAGAAAGCCAGCAAGCCTTGAAAAATCCACAATAGAATATTCATTTGAACTCTCCTTTTGGGGTTAAGAGTCTTTAGTCTGGGAAGGACACGTTTTAGCGATTGGACTTTCGATTTGCTTTAAAATTCTCCGACGGTATCGGCTCCGAGTCAAAAGAATACTTAGATCTATTCCGATTAACTTAATGTAAATACGCCGGTTTTTGCGCCCCTCATTGAATTATTTCAAATAAACCGATAGAAGAGGTCCCTTTATATGCCGACAGCGTCTTACATCGGTCTTTTTCTTGCTCTGGGGTCTTTCAATTATTCCTTAGGATGCGCGGTATCGGTCGCAGAAATGTCGCGCCGGAATCGTTTTCATATTCCACAGACCAGAGTCGTAGCCAAGTCCGAGCCGAGGCGGTTTCCTGGTTGGGGAAGCCCCCGGTACCGGTTACCAGGTTATCTCTCCCATTTAAGTACTCTAGGAGGCGACATCGAAAACGCCTTCCCTCAGGCGAAAGAGGTCGAGACCGTGCTCTATCCTTTTTCAGGCACCGACGCAGCTCTGGCATTCCTTCTCTTTCCGAACGCCAGACAAGTCATCGCCATTGATAACCATCCCTTCGTGGAAAGTGTCTCTCGCGTCGGAAATACTTTTAGAGTGATACCGAATTACGGTCCACCAGCAGCTGGCTTTGTTCCTGTTCACAAGCTCGATGAACTTACAGAGGTTGGTTCAAGGACTTTGGGAATGCTTTCCGTCTCGATTCCACAGGTACGTCTTCGACGAGTTCAGCTTATCGAGCGAGAAGAAAAAGGGGTTTATCGAACTCACGGAATTTGTGATTTTGATACGGGCAACGGAACCCCCCTTCGTCGTTTGATCCAGCTTAATCTAGAGATTACTGCAGAAAATTCCACGGAAGACAGTTGGCTTCCTCGTGAATTGTTAAGAGTCCAACCGCAAGCGATTATTCTCAAGTCGGGAATGGTGAGAGAAATGTGGGATCAAACCTCCCGTTTTTGGACGGTGCTCAATTCGGTGTTAGAAAACGGAGAGGGGCTCTTCGTGGAAGGAAAAGTCCAACGGCCATACGGGTCTAGCTATGAAGTTTCGGGGATGAATGTCATTACCGGTTCGAATAGCCGCGAGTTTTCCAACTATCTTTGGGGGTATCAGCACGGCGTGCGGGTTACCTCTTTTCATTAAGAAGGCTTCCTAAATTGACACCCGAACCCATTGAATATATCTCCGTGAGTGGGGGTATTATGAAATTACTTTATGGGTTTGTTCTTTTAGGGCTTTGTTCATCGGTTTTTGGCGCGGACTTAACCGTTCACAATATTAGCGATCCCACATCAATAAGCAGCATTGAATTCACGGAATCGAGCTACGTTTGGTTTGCGGCAGGCTCCAAACTCTATTCGTGGGATGGCACTAACACCGCTTTGGTTTATACCACTGCAGACGGATCGCCCGTTCAAAATATAAAATTCACCGCTAATAGCAACGTCTGGTTCAGTGGAGGGGCAAATTTATATCGTTATGATGGTACATCCGTCACTCGAGTAGCCACAACCACGGACGCGCTTGCTATTTCGGCGATCTTATTTACCCAGGATAGTTATGTTTGGTTTACGGCCGGCAGCAATCTCTATTCGTGGGATGGATCGTCCACAACGACCATCTATTCGACGACGGATGGGAATCCTGTTCTTAATCTTAGATTCACGGCAAATAGCTATGTTTGGTTTTCCGTAGGTTCGAAATTATGCCACTGGGACGGAAGCAGCGTCGCTTGTCCCATCACCCTCTAAGAGATTTCGGTCGGTACTCATTCGGCGTGGGCTTTTAGGAGAAGTTCTCTGACTTCTGCAGGTACTCGAGAAGGGTAAGTTTCAGCGACATCTTCGATTTCGGCTGGAATTTCATCGAGCGCCTCTTGTAAGTCGGTCAATACCTCGGGCGGAATGGAACTGGGATCCTGAACCCAATTGTGCGGCATCGTTCTGGTAACTTTCCAAAATAAGAGATCAAGGCGTCTCCATAGGTCGAGGCGACGTGCGAATGCGTTCGACCAGCCGTTTAAGATCGCAAATTCACCGTCGAAGGGGCGTCCGTGATGTTTCATATGTGCTTCGTGCGAGATCGCAACTCTAGCCGTCTGCAGCCACCTAAAGAGAACATTGGGCTCCTTGAGATGAGCTTGCCGATGAAATTCGGTAGCGTGTAAACCTGCCATGAGAAAAAGCCATACCGAAGCGCCCCACTCGGGACTCCAATCGACGAAATTCGCTCCGATGAAAAAAGGCATCATTACCGGGCCGAACGCGGTGATGTGACTGAGCGGGTCGACATGATTCAAGTTATCAGGAAATTCGTGGTGCTTACGAAACTCTCTGGCTCCCGCACCCCAAATGCAGTTTTGTTCACTGGCATAGCTATCGAGCCATTTGTGGAAAAGTTGAGAGGCGAAATCGGCGGCAAATAGAGTGGGCGGAACTAATGCCAGTGTCGTTAGAATCGTCTCGGAGTCGGAAGGGAGTCCCATTAGCACTCTTGTGCCGAGTAGAGTTGCGAGTGCCCAATCCGCTAGGACAAAGGACTTTTGTTTCCATGTTTTTCGTTGCGGAGCCGAGTACTGGTGGATGGCGGCTTGGCGCTCTTCAATGGCGAGTTTCCGATTCACCCGAATGGTTTCAAGATCTAGGCTTTGCTGGCTTCTCCCCTGGGGTCTTGTCTGAAAGAGCCAGCAGATCCATTGGGCACAACCGGCGGTCGCCGCGGGAGGGTTTAGAGAAAAACAAAACACCATCAGCCATAACCACAAAGAGCGTGAGCTAATGTTAACTAGTCGCATCGAAATCTCCTCCTGCTCCCCGGCTTAATTTTTGCTTTGTAGACTGTCAATTTATTTGTTTAAATACTACCTAAATTTTGAGTAATTAATCAGCATTTACGACATAACTACATAAAATATAAGGGAAAGTTTTAAAGAGTTATTTTGAAGTAAAATGATCATCGGCTCCGGAATGCCAGATGTGGTATAAAACCGCTCCTTGTGCGAAACGCGGTAGTACTCATAATCCTAACGACTCTGTTGGCGATAACCCCAGCGGCGGATGCTGGTTTTCTTTGGAAGCGATCGGGTTGTTCCGCTCGCGTTGTGAATGACCTCTATCGTCTAGGTCAGGACAATTTTTTTTCCTCCCGTCGCCAATTTTCCGGTTGGGTATCCAACCTAACCCGTCTTCAAGGCTTGGATCCGAACTTAATCCAATCGCGTTATGAATTTATTAACGAGCATCCCGAGCTAATCGCTTTGATGAAAGGGATATCGGTTCCCTCAGGACAATCGGAATCGTCTGTTACCCTCTCAGGCGGTTGGGGACAGGACTTTATGTTCTCTCCGGTCTTTCCTCTTTGGGAGGCGATGCACGATAACTTGGCTCCGTTAATCGACCGAATGGGAAGTAAGTTGAGTTTGAGCCCGGTACTGAGTGATCAGCTCTTTCGTGGGGATCATATTAGCGTTCCCGACTCGGGTTGGGTTCTGGCAGAGACAAGGCTCGGTGCAAAGATCATTCGCGCGTCCGCAAAAATCACCTATTACGATCCGTACATGACTCCCGACGGTCCCTGGCCTCGATATTCGTTAGAAAGCCCTCTTAGTTCTTCTAGCCTTCTTCTCTATAGACAATTAGACGCTCGGTTTGGCTTTGACGGGGATGAAGTATTGGCGGCCCCTTTCTATCTTAAAAGCTCTATGGATCATTGGGGGGTCTTGCCGCTTGAAGCACATACGGAAAGAGCTATTCCCGAGCACGATTCCAAAAAATACTCTGCCCAGTATCCGGGACTTTTCTCCGACGGATTTTTCTTTAAGCACAAGATCTATATGGCGACAGTGATCGAAGGTTATGGAAAAAGGGATGTCGCAAGCCTCCTTAAGATGCTTCTCGATTTTCGCAGACGCAATCTTCCCTCAGAAGCCCTGGAGGTGGCGGAGCTGGGAAGGTTTAATAACCCTGCGGGAAGTGCACCAACCGCTCGGACTCAGCTCTATTACGGGACTTCTTTACTTCTTTCGCTTCGTCCGATTCGCTCAGTCTATCTGCTTTCTCCGTTGCCCCCGGATCCCAATAGGCCGCCGGAGGCCAGTCCGGCATGGGAAGTGGTATTCGCGGCGCCTGGCATGGAATGGTTAACCCAGGCCGCTAAGCAAACCAGTGAAGAAAGGAATCCTACGATTCCCTACACACCCAACGTCGGACGAGACCTTCTTAGGGTCGGATACGAAGAGCTTGGATTTAAAGTGTTAGAAATGCTTCCTCACGTTTTTGGTTTGCCCAATGGCGCCTACATCATGAGAGCTTCTAGAGATGAATTTGTCGGTAATATGGTTCGGCGACAGCTAGAGCATCCTTCCCATCTGACACCGGACCAGCTAGAAATCGTAAAGGTAATTCAATCGGATATAGAACGTGCCAAAAAAAAATAAAAAAACTGAAATCTTCGATGCGGCGATTCGATGCATCGGTAAGCTTGGCATCGAGCGAACCAACGCTCAAGCCATTGCCGACGAACTGGGCGTCGCCCAGTCAGGAATTTTTTACTATTTTCCTAAGCAGGAGACCCTATTTGATTCGCTCACCGGATACATCGCGGAAGTGAATCATCTGGTAGTGACAAAACTCTTAGAAAAGCGAAAACCGAAGACTGCCTATGAAGGGCTATCGACGCATATCGAAGGAAACTTCCTATGGGCTAAGCGCCATCCCGATCAAGTGGCGGTTTTGATGCTTAGTATTGCCAAGACCGCGCACAGCAAATTTATGCAAGATCTGCTAAAGCGTCTTTTTGCCGTTGGAGAGGACAGAATCTATGCTTATCTCACGGTGGGAGTTGCTGAAAGACAGTTTACCGTTCGAGGAGACATCCGAGATTTAGCTTCTTTCATTCAAAAAACCCTCATCGGTTTTATTATTGCCCAATACCTTTCCAAACGTGACGGAGTCGGTGAGTCGTATTTCTTTCAGCTTTTAGACGAGAAACTTCGTTTATCCCTCGATTTCTCCGCCATTAAAGCGGATTCGTAATTCCTGACCTATTTCGATCCGCCTTTCCCTTCCGCGAGGATCTTCCTAGGAAATAGTAAGTCTTCTTGAGCAGAGGGAGCACCGGTGAATTCGTCGGGATGCGATCCGTAATGACGCGTATGGCGTGGTTGTGAAATTGCGCTCTTAGATAATCAAGCGGCATGCGCTTGCGGTAATGGGCAAAATAGGCGCGGACCTCCTCTTTGCTTTTGGCGCGACCGTTATCACTATATTTGGCGATAAAGGGCGAAAAGTCAGGATTGAGTCGGGACGCTTTCCATTCGCCATGGAGATAGGTCTTCATAAAATTGCCGATAAGCAAATCATCGAAGATCTCATATTCGACCGCTTTCATGAGTGAGCTGCGAGGTACCTCGAGAGTGATTCCTCGACGGTTGTTTCCCTTGCCTAACGTTATAGTGTGCTCCTTCCCGCCAACTCGTAGACGGATGTAGTCCACAACGTGCCCTAATTTCTCAATCTGTGAAAAATATTTCGATAGCTTGTCACAATCATTAGCTTCCAAGGTATCGCTCCAGTTATCGCCAAAAGTTTCGGGCGTATAGAGAATGGGCTTAGTCGCTTTAGGCTGGATAAGTTCTAGATCGTCGGTTTCGCAGTTATAACGGATAAAGGCCGGAAGAATTTCAGACGACTTCGAATCATATCCTTTGGCATAGTCTTCCAGTCGTGGCGTATGGGCGTTCGCCCAAGCACTGTCAGTGCGTTGAAAACGGTGCAGTGAACTAAAAGGGATAAAGTATTTCGCTCCGAAGCTATCGGTTCGGCGAGCCATCACCTTACCAATAGGGGGCTTCTTGAGGATATATTCGGGCAAGTTGGAGTTTCCTTGCTCGTCGAAAAAATTGAACATGTCCGCATCGCCATAACCGCTGATGCTCGCCAAGAAGGAGATAGGATATTTCTTTATTTCTTTTCGTACTAAGCGGCCCCACCCTGTATCGAAGGCGTCATTCAAATTGAGTACCAATCTGCCGTTAATATCGATAAGCAGGATAGCGTCCTGATTATGGTTCGAAATATTGAGTACCCGGATTCGATTAGAGAGCGCAGTCCATTTGAAATCGGGAAGAACTGTGACATCAAAGCCATCCCGCTTTAGATCATCATAAATTCGTTTGCCGAAATGGTCGGGTAAGAGAATCTTCGCTTCTCGAAATAAGGAAAGTGATTCGGGATTGAGATGATCGGGATGGCCGTGGGAAAACCAAACATACTTTGCGTCACGGATAGATTGGTACTGCGGCTCGGGAATCTCGTGAGAGAGTGTCCAGCTGCCGAAATAAGCTGATGTCCCGCCATTCAATTCCAAAGGAATCCACGGATCGGTGGCAAGTATCGACTGGCCGGCATCATGGCAGAGGATGGTGGCGTTTCCTATCGTCTCAAAACCGCAGTTAAACTCACTCATGAATGCTCCTGAATTTCGTTTCTGAAATTTTATAGGGCCAGGATTCAATTCGCAACGTGCGACTCCGATGCCGTTATTTAGACTCAAGGTTATCTCGCGGCGCGTTAGGTATGGAAAGCCAGAATTATAAACATAGCCTGCCCGAAGTGCTTGGATATCGTTCTTATCAATTATGGGGTGAGGTTTGATTCAGCGGGCTATGAAAGCGATTGCGCCTTCGGCTATAATGTTATGGTAGTCGGTTTTTCCTGCCAGACATCTTCTCAAACAAAATTTATTTTAGAGAGTTAATTCCATGAAACGTTTAGCTCGTGTTGCCACGGATAGGCTTTTGTCCAAAAAGATTTCAGTGGCGCAACCCGTATTCAATGGCCGAGAGAAAGAGTATGTCCTTGATTGTCTCGATACGGGATGGGTCTCATCCTCTGGACAATATATCGAGAAATTTGAAACCTCGTTTGCAAAGTATCTTCACACTCGAGAGGTGGTCTGCTGTTTCAACGGGACCGCAGCACTCCATCTTCCCTTGATGGCAAAGGGTTTAAAACCCGGTGATGAAGTGATTATCCCCGCTCTGACCTACATTGCTACGGCCAATGCGGTTCGTTATTGTGGAGCGACACCGGTGTTTGTGGATTGTGAGCCCGACACTTGGAATATCGACCCCAAAAAAATCGAAGAAAAAATTACCAAACGGACAAAAGGCATTATCGTCGTTCATCTCTTTGGAATGCCCGTCGACATGGATCCGGTGATGGAGCTGGCTAAAATGCGGGGACTTTTTGTGATCGAAGATGCTGCTCAAGCACACGGATCCGTTTACAAGGGAAAACCCGCCGGTAGCATCGGCGATGCGGGTACCTTTAGCTTTTTCGGAAATAAGATCATCACTACCGGGGAAGGGGGGGCGGTTGCTACCAACGATCCGTGGCTTTCCCAAAGGATGAAGCTATTTCGCAATCAGGGGATGTCCCCGCAGCGTCGTTATTGGCATGACGTGGTAGGGTACAACTACCGAATGACCAATATTCAAGCGGCGATCGGCTTAGGCCAATTGGAATCGATCGATTGGCACCTCAATAAACGCCAAGAGATTGCAAAGAGCTATCGGGAATTTCTCAAGGGAACAGAGTCGGTGTTGACCTTGCCGGTAGAGAGGGTGGAATCGAAGCACTGCTACTGGATGTTCACGGTTCTGATAAATTCGAAATGCAAGTTGAGTCGTGATGAAGTGATGAAACGAATGGACACGGATGGTATTGAGACCCGCCCCATATTCTATCCGATCTTCATGATGCCTCCTTA
Source organism: uncultured delta proteobacterium (assembly GCA_963778115.1). Taxonomy (GTDB): domain Bacteria; phylum Bdellovibrionota; class FAC87; order UBA2466; family UBA2466; genus JBBQIT01. The sequence goes on along the minus strand of CAVZSV010000004.1, from coordinate 1,804,308 downwards.
TGAATCACCCTCGGGCGATTTTCCAGTCTCGACCTCGGTGGGATTGAGGGGAATTAGCCTCCCCACGCACGCAGGTCTAGATTCCTCCGATCTTGAATACATCTGCGAGCGTTTACGATTTCACTGTATGGAGTAGGCATGTCGCAAACAAAGCCTTCCGTCTGTATTCTGACCACCTCCTATCCGAGGGAATCCGATTTTAGCAATCTCAACGGCGCCCAGGTGGTCCGAGGCAAATTTGTACATGACATGGCGAAGGGCCTTCTTCGACGAGGTTTTCGGGTTTTTGTGGTTACCAACCACGAGCCAGGAGAGCGGGCCGCATCTCAGATCGAAGGAATTGAGGTTCATCGCTTTCACTACTTCTTTCCCGGACTGGAAACACTAACGGCAGGTGCCGGGATCCCAGAGAATATTCGAAAATTGAGGAACCAGATTCAAGTGCCTTTCTATTTTACGTCGATGCTTCTTACCGCATTTCGACTTATTCGCCGATTCAAGATCGATTTGATCAACGCGCATTGGCTGTTTCCCAACGGTTTTCTCGGAGTGCTTCTCAAATTTTTTACGGGGCGGCCGGTCGTTATTACTGCTTACGGAGCGGAACTTTTTCCCGTACAACAGGGACGTCTCGGGTGGACCCGTCGGTTTCTAACCTTTGCGGCGACAAGAGCTGACGTGGTGGCGGGAATAAGTCAAGCTACGGTAGACGCAGTTCGATCTCTCACGGGCCGCACCGACGTCGCTTTGATTCCCGATGGTATCGACATCGCGTATTACAGTCCAGGATCCGCTGATCCAGAGGTCTTACGAAAATATGGAGTCTACGGAAAACGTTTTATCTTCTTCAGCGGTCGGATGGTCGCTCGCAAAGGCCATCGTTTTGTTATGGAAGCCATGAGATGGCTGTCCGAAAGTGACCAAGATGTGGTTCTCCTCTTAGGAGGACGAGGCCCGCTGTACGACGAGATAGCCCGGAAGCGCTCAGAGTGGCATCTCGAAGATCGGGTTTCTCTCCCTGGGTTCGTTCCTGAATCTGAGTTGGTAATACTTCTGCGATCTTGCTGTGTTTTCGTTCTCCCCTCCTGCATCGATGAAAAGGGGGATACCGAGGGCTCGGCGACAGCTGCGTTCGAAGCCATGGCTTGTGGAACTCCCGCCGTGCTTAGTTACGTTGGCGGTAACGTAGGGGCGATCGTTGATGGCATGGGCGCGTACTACTTTCGGGTCGCAGATGCGAAGGACTTAGCCGCTAAGCTTTGTAGAGTCCTATCTTTCCAAGGGAGTCAATTGGTGGAATTTAAAAATCAAGCGAGGGCCCACGTGATTTCCCACTATCGATGGGAGGTTATTGTGGATAGATATCTGCAGGAAATTGAAACTCATTGCGACAGCCACCTCCTATCATTAGCGGCCGCTGCATGAGATGGTCCAGCCGCAAATCCCAGTCTATCAGCCGCTTGCTCTTTGGAGCCGGTCTCGTCTATTTAGGGTTTTTGCTTCGTCAACTAGGACACAGTGTCGACTGGCGCCTTCTCGTTCGCTATCCCTCCTTGGCCGGTGTAATCCTCTGTCTCTTTGTCATGGCCTCTCTCGTTCAGTTCTTCTGTTGGTGGTTTATCACCAACCGCAAAAGCGGTGAGGTGAGTCTGAGTCGGGGCTATTTCGCCTACGGAGCGGCTGCCGCCTGTCACTACGTTCCCGCGGGTAAGGCACTCCAGTTTGTGAATATGCACCAAGCAACCGAACGAGACGATCAGCGTATCAACTCTGCTTACAGTCTGTTCGTTTTGATCGTGATTAACTACATGGGTGGGTTTTTGGCCGCACTCCCTGGCATCACGATGCTTACGACATCTTTCATCCCTTTCTGTGTGGGAGCGCTGTTCGTCATACTGGGCTTGTACTGTTTTCGGCGCGGATGGCTATTGCAGATGGCGAAATGGGTGGGCCTCTATAAAGGGCCGTCTCAAAACGACTCGATATCCTTTCCCTTACTTCTCATTGCGTTAATCACCCAAATTGTTTTCGGTTGGGTGATTGAGTGTGCCTGCTGTTTGGCGTCCTTAGGAATGTTGGGGGTCGCGGTTCCGTGGAAAGAGCTGTTCTTCGTGCTCTCCTGTCATTTCATAGCGACTTTGGGGGGGGCGGCGAGTCTTATCGTTCCCGCCGGCATCGGTATTCGGGAGGGAATATTTCTCTCCTTGCTAAGAGCACACTTCGCTTCGACTCAGGCGATCTGGATCGTGTTGGTGCTCCGACTAGGCTCGGTGGCCAGTGAGCTAATCTTTTTAGTCCCTCTATTTGTTCAGATGGGTCTTGGGCGTTTGGGCGTTCGAGCTAAAGGCGTTTCCCACCTGCCCCAAAACCTTCATCCGGAGCTTTCTAAAATGCGAGACAGTGCATGATCCAAAGCCCGGAAAATAGGATAAAGAATGGAAACTAAAATGATGAAAAAGGGGTTCATTGCCCTTCAGTGGTTCAAATGCCTTCTCCGAAAAATTCTTCCATCGTCGGTGGTTATCTTTCTGGTGAAGATAATCGCAAGAGTGTCGCCTCCCCAATTTGAGAATAGCTTTGTCTCGTTATCCGATACTCAGATAGAAGACTTGCCACAGAGAGATCTCATCCGTTCTAAGGAGAGCCGAACCTATTCACAAAATGGCGAAGACGGACTCATCGATTTTCTTTTCTCACGAATTGAAGCCCCGTCCAAACGGTTCGTCGAAATAGGCATCGAAGACGGTACCGAATGTAACACTCGGCTTCTCTCCTGCGCAAAGGGATGGACCGGGCTTGTGATCGAGGGAAGTGATAGTTTGGCGCGTTCGGCAAAGAAGCGCTATGCAAAAGAGGCTCCGGGCAGAGTGAAAGTGATTCAAGCGTTCGCGAGTCCGAGAAATATCAACGAACTTCTAACGAATCATTCCTTCGCAGGTGAAATCGATCTCTTATCTATCGATATAGACAGTTATGACTATTGGCTATGGGAGGCCATCAATTGTATCCGCCCCCGATTGGTGGTAATCGAATACAATGGCGATTTTGGGCCCGTTCTCTCTCTGACCGTCCCCTACGAGGAAAATTTCGATCGTTTTAAGAAGCATTTTTCCGGATATTACTCAGGCGCTTCACTCACGGCGATGAACAAGCTGGGTGAACGCAAGGGTTACGGCTTGGTGGCATCCGACTCGAGAGGGGTAAATGCCTTTTTTGTCCGAAAAGATCTATTGGCTTCATCGGGTTTAGAGACGTTATCACCGGAAGCGGCTTACTATACCGATTCTCGCCGCCGCTGGAAGGAAACTCCGACTGAGGTTTTATCGAGACTAAGGCATTTAGAGTTTTACACGATCTGATTATCTTGAAACAGGTGAAAAAGGGTCCTGATAGGGAGATCTCATGAATAAATTCCTACTTCTGGTTGTCATGTTTAACGCCGCCGTAAGTTTATACGCTGTGGGTTTTCATCTGGTGAGCACTCCGAGCCGGGCTACCGCAAGCGGGTCGACTTTATCATCGGGTTTGGTGACCACGGACAGTTATGACGGGCCGCAGACGTATACTTTGGTCTGGTCCAAAGAAAAATTACAAGAGATGGAAGCCTGGCAAAGAGCTGCCGGAGTTTTTGACGAGTCCGACTCCATGATCCCTCCTTTGAGCGCAGCGGAGCTTAGTATGGTACTCACGACCAACCTATGGAGAAGAGACAAGAAGCATCTTCCGCCGATGAAAGTCGATCCGGCCCTGATGAAAGCATCGCGAGAGGCCGCTTGCTCGGCTGACCACCAGTTTAATGGCAAGTGGGGAAATCAACGGGCAAAAGAGGCTGGCTTTAAGGGCCAAGCATGGGACAATACCGCCCCCGGTCCTTATGAAACCCCAGAAGATGCGGTCCGAGGATGGGGAAAACCCGAAAAGAGTGACTGGACTCATGCGGATCAGATGGCCGGTTATTATCGAGTTAATGGAATAAAATACGACGGCCACTACAACCGAATGGGGGCCGGGGCGTGTGGCAAAAGATTTGTCTCCTTCTACGGAAGACTCACCTCCGATGTGTACGCACCTTTAGCGACCAAGTGAAAGAAAAAAACGGCCGCGAGTTTTTACTCGCGGCCTGTGTGAAGTAAAGATTCGATGAAGAAAGGTTAGTATCGTTGCGTAGGTTCGTGTTGATCTTTAGCGTAAGCTACCTGTTGCATCGCCTGCAGGATGGAATCGGCCTGAGTGTAGTTTGCCAAGGCCCAACTTGAGTTCGTGTTTTGAAGATAGGCTTGGTAGGCCCGATCCTTCCAGTCTTTAACCTGCGCGGCGGTGAAGCTACAACGGAAATCCATTTTCACTTTATCGAACGTGAAAATATAGTTTCCATTCTGTGAAAAACTAACGCCGACGGTATTTCCGTGAGTATCGTACCAGGGGTGAGTTCCCAGAGTTGGGGATCCCACTTGAGTAAAATACATCGCAGAAACTTCGTTTCGTCCGTTAATGTTTGTCACTTGGGTTTCCACGGTCTCAGTGTCGCTAGTTTGCTCCACACCGGCAACCGCTTCGGGCGCCTGGTTAGAAACCTGGTAAGGATCCTGCGGTGCTCCCGTCGTCGTCCGACTCGGATCATAAGACTCCGAAGCAGGATCAAAATCCTCTGCTTTGGCGACATGAACCAACGTCAAAAGCATCACTACGGTCGTAACCGCGGCCAACTTCCAACTTTCTTTTACTTGCTTACTCATAAGTCTCTCCTCGGTTTAGGTTTCGCAAAGGCATAAGAGCAACGATCGTGCCATCGCGCTTCGTAGAGAATGGCTAAGACCCACGGCCATTTTCGAGAGAGAAACGGCGGGTAATTAGTCCACTGGATCAAATATGAGACAGAGACGACGAGTTGGGCCTGAAAGGAACTCTTACACCTTTGAAACAGTCTGAGGCTGAGCCCTACTCGGCAGTTGTTTTTGAAAAATGAGTTCTTCGGGTGTTGCCTCCACCAGATGGAACCCCACTGCCTTTAGCAACTTGATGGAGTTTAGATTCTCAAAGGCTGCTGCGGCCCAGACCGAAGAAAGGCCGAGTCCGCAATAATACGTAATAACCGCTTGTACTGCTTCGGTCGCATACCCTTGACGCCAATAAAGCGGGTTCAAAGTAAAGCCAAGCCAGCTCTTTTGATTCTGATTATTGTGAAGAAAGCCGATATCGCCAATCAAAACACCTTCGAGATCTAGAGTTATTCCAAATTGAAACCATTTTCCTTTTACTGAAGGGTCGGACACAGACATCTCTTGAATCAAACTCTCCACGCGAGATCGGGAATAGGCCGATTGAAACTTAGCAACTTCAGGAAGGGTTCGATAATGAGAGACAGACTCCGCATCATGGGGCATGAGACGGCGGATAATCAAACGTTTCGTCTTTATGAAATCAAATCTCATGACAAGCAAAAGGGAAGTTATCTCATAACCTTGACCTAACCCGCCACCCTGAAGTTAAGTCGTTTCTTATGAAGAGAGCCGATTTCTGGAAGGTTTTTTCCGCTACTTTCTCCGTTTTTCTTGCGATAGGAGTCATGATCCCCGTGTTGCCCGGCTACGTGCGGGGCGAGCTAATGGCCAGCGATTTTATGGTGGGATTTGAAATGGCCATGCAGGCGGTCGGGGCCATCGGATCGAGAATTTGGGTCGGCGGCTATATTACTAGTCGCGGATCACGGGCGGCCCTGAGACTCGCGACCGGGATGTGTTTTATAGGTGGCTTAATCTTCTTGTTACCACCTACTTTGGTCTCTCTTGGAATCGGGCGGGCGCTCCAAGGAATTGGAGAAGGGCTGGGCTTCACGGGGGGCGTTGCTTGGGTCATTGCTAAAGCGCCGAGTAATCGTCGAGGGAAATTAGTTAGTCTTTACAGCGTTACTCTCTGGTTGGGATCCATGATAGGACCGCCCATGGGATCTTTTGCTTTTAATCAATTCGGCTTTCGTGGTGTGGCCATTTTGGTGGCCCTAATTCCTTTTGTCGGCCACTTCTTGGTTCATTTGCTACCCAAGGAGGAAGGGACGTCTTCTGGAAAAGTTAAATTGGAATGGATTCCCAAAGAGACGTTTAGACCGGGGACGGTATTGGGACTTGCCTCCGCGGGGTTTGTGGCGACGGCGACGTTTGCGAGTCTTCTTTTTACTTCTCGCGGTTGGATAGGAGCCGCTTGGCCGGTCTCTTTATTTGCGATGGGGTTTGTGATCATGCGAGTGTTGGGAGGCGGTTCTCTCGATAAACTTTCCGTCGGCAAAGTGGCGGGAATATCCTCCCTCCTAGAAGCGGCTGGATTATTGGGGATAGCTTTTGCCCCCGGACCCATTACCGCAGTCTTGGGTGCCTTCGCGGCGGGATTGGGAACGGCTTTGATCTATCCCGCGATGGCGTTGCAAGTGATATCGGGTGTCGATCTGCATCGACATGGGACGGTACTGGGGTGGTATAGCGTGTTCTGGGATCTCTCCCTCTTTATCAGCAATCTAGCGTTCGGACTTATTGCGACCTACTTTAAATACCCAGCGGTGTTTTTCGCGGGGGCCGTCTGTTCGTTCGCCTGCTGTGGAGCGATAGCGATTTGGTTTCCGACTCGCAGTCGGAGCGCCAGTGCGTGAATGCGCTCTTCTACTTCAATCGATAATAGAGCTGATACTGATTGAAGGCTCCCACATAGAGCGTATTTCCACTGGTGGAGACTGCCATTTGGCCTTGTAACCAACCCGAAGGAACCCGAAAATTTAATTCGAAAATGCCATTATCGGCAATAATTGAGAAAAGTCCGTAACTATCCGGTTCCGTGGGGTGCTCTTCAATCTTTCCTGAAGCGTCTTGAAATAAGAGTGACCATTGTTCATCCGAGGTGAATTGAATTCCGTAATGGTTTTCTCCAAAAACGCCCTTTTGCTTTATCACGCACAGGATCCAAGTGCCCACCAATGTAGTCTTCGCTTGATCGGCTGACGTCAGCTTCGTGAGATCAAGCTTTTCTAAGTTGGAACACTCTTTAGGGGCATCGTCCTCTAAAGGAGGAACTGTTTGTGCGCTTAAGAAAATAGGTCCGAGCAAACCGAGAAGAAGAAAAAGTCTGAAGAAAATAAGATACCCCCTTACCAATGCCATGAAGAAAGTATTCTAATGAAAGTCGCCGGAAACGCAAATCATTGGCAATGTACTTTTCGTTGTCAAAACGACATTCAAAGCTACGGCTTTGCTTTTTTGGTATCATAACCCCGCAATCGTGTGATTCAGGGGGGAGTAATGACAGGTCGCGCTATCCATGGGGCTTTCGTTTTAGGGCTATTGCTTTTCTCCGCTATCGCCAGAGCTGATTACGACTGCTTCACCAATAGCGGAGGCATTCTCTTTAAAGCCACCGACCCGGTGGAAGAGACAGCCCGGACGCGAGTCATCGAAGGGTGTGAAGAGAACGCGGGTACCGATCCTTCGGAGTGTGAACAGAATGTAAATTGCTTCGCGCAGGATAATGAAAAGAATGTCAGGTCATTGTCTATTAGCGGTCAATCGTCTTCATGATCGTAGCGTTGTAGCGTGGCCCTGAAATCTTCTCAGGGGCTAAAGCTTCATCCAGAAGCTTCATGTCTTTCTGGTCCAGCACGATCTTATGAGAAGCAATATTTTCTTCGAGATAACTACGGCGCTTGGTGCCCGGAATGGGTACTACGTCATTGCCTTTGTGTAATACCCAGGCGAGCGCTATCTGGCCGGGCTTTACGGCTTTTGTTTTTGCGATGTCGCGAACGGTTTGCGCGGCTTTCACGTTGGCGTCGTAGTTTTCTCCCTGATAGCGAGGGTCATTGCGTCGGAAATCGGTTTCGGGATACTCTTCGGCGCGCTTAACTTCGCCGGTAAGAAAGCCTCGGCCCAAAGGGCTAAAAGGAACCAGACCTATGCCTAATTCCCGTAGCACTGGAATAATCTCTTTTTCTAAATTTCGCTCCCAGAGGGAATACTCGCTTTGAAGTGCCGAAACCGGAAAAGTAGCGTGGGCTTTTCGGATATTAGTCACTCCCGCTTCCGAGAGGCCGAAGAAGCGGACTTTCCCCTGTTTCACTAAGTCTCCTACGGTACCGGCTACGTCTTCGATGGGAACGGCAGGATCGATGCGGTGTTGGTAGAGTAAATCGATATGCTCGGTACCCAGCCGGCTCAACGAGCCTTCAACGGCCCGGCGAATATTTTCCGGTCGGCTATCCCTATCGGTCCCCATCTGTTTCCCATTTTCAATTCGAAATCCGAATTTAGTGGCGAGAATGACTTTATCTCGTAGTCCTTTGAGTGCTTTACCGAGTAGCTCTTCATTCTTTAGCGGCCCGTAAACTTCGGCGGTGTCTAGGAAAGTGCAACCGAGATCGATAGCACGATGAATCGTGGCCATAGACTCTTCTTCGTTCGCGGGTCCATAGGATTGGCTCATCCCCATGCACCCCAATCCAATCGCCGATACTTCTAGACCTTGTTTGCCGAGCTTCCGTTTATTCAGTGTCATGAATACACTCTCCCTTCATCGTCTAGGATACTAGCATGGTGAATGCGAAAGTAGCACGGCTAGAGTATGATGCTAGAACTAACCATTCGCTATGAAACCAAAGAGCGCCAATCAGTTCCGTCAACTTACTCACGATTTTGACAGAGAGGTCTTTACCCTAAGTGCGGCCGTTGGAGTTACGGTTCTCGTCGTTTATGTCTTTACCATGCTCCCCGGAGTGGGAGGAGGCGATAGCGGCGAGCTTGTCACCGCGAGTTATCTTGGAGCAGTCGCACATCCCCCCGGTTATCCACTCTATCTATTGCTAGCTAAGCTATTCACCTTTATTCCTTACGGCACCATCGCCTGGCGAGTGGCCCTTTTTTCCGCCGTTTGCGATAGTGTGGCGGCTTTCTTCCTATCGCGATCGGTTGGCGAAGCGACCAACAATCGCTGGGCTGGAATGGTGGCGGGAGGATTATTCGCTTTTTCTCCTTTGGTGTGGACTTACGCTACCGTTGCCGAAGTCTTTGCCCTCAACAATCTTTTTGTCTCGGCCCTTCTTTTTCTCCTCGTCCGCTTTGAGAGGGAGAGATCCGTTCGAGTGGCAATGGGGGGTGCTCTTCTCTCGGGACTCGGATTAGCGAATCACCAAGCATTTATCCTCTATGTGTTTCCGGCGGCAGTATGGGTGTTGTGGCGAGGTCGTCGTTCGCTCTTGCGGGGCAAAGCCCTTTTCACCCTAGGCGCCCTTTTTATGCTAGGGCTGCTTCCCTATGCTTATCTTCCTTGGGCGGCAGGGCGACTTTCCCCAGTCTCCTGGGGAGACGTGGCTACGTGGACCGGATTTTTCAATCACATCACCCGATCCGAATATGGGACATTGAAATTGGTTTCCACAATGGGGACGGCAAAAGTTTTTGGCGAAGCGACACTCGGATACTTAGGAAGTCTTCCCAAGGAGACCCTTTACCTAGGAGTCCCTTTTGTCGTCTTTGCCCTGGTTTCCGCCGTTCAAGAGCGCGGCCTGTGGTTAGCCACAGTGTGGGGGCTACTTTTTTATCTTCTAGTTTTTGAGTGGCTTGGAAATCTCCGATTAAATGTTCCTGTTAATAGAGTCGTCTTCAGCCGATTTTGGCAGCAGCCTAATATATTAGTCTTTGCTTGGATTGGACTCGGCATCGCTTGGGTAGCGAGACGGGAGAGTTTTAAAAAATATGGTCCGATAGTCGCGATCTTGATCGTCAGTCTTCAGTGTGGAATTAATTTTAGGACTCAAGACCAACACGACAACCGGATGCTTGAGAAGTATGGACTAGCCATCTTGGAACCATTGCCAAAAAATGCGCTCTATCTCACCAAAGGGGATGCCGATAGTTACGTGCTCAAATACCTCCAGTATTGTGAGGGAAACCGACCTGATGTGGTGTTACTGGATCGCTCTATGCTGACGCATTCCTGGATGAAAAATAATATAGAAAAGAATTTTCCCACCGTGGTCGTTCCTGGTTCGGCTCTCAATGTCGGTTACGATCTGAAAGCTTTTATCGATTCCAATATCGATCATTTTCCGATCTATTCCGACCCTATGATACCCGACGAAGAGGATATGAAGAGCTGGACTGACTCTTATGAAACCATTCCCTTTGGATTTAGCGAAAGGTGGGTGAGAAAAGGAACCGTCCTCACTAGCAGAGAATCGTTGGAACAGCGAAAAAAGGATCTCATCGAGACGGAGCGCTGGTTTCGGCCCGCCGAGTGGTTTCGTTACCGGCATGGTGGTTGGGAAGCCTTTGTTTTTGACAGGGTTTGGTATGATCGGGCACTCGTGGCATCACAGTTGATCCAGTTTTCGTTATCAACGCCCACCCAGGATTTTAAACTGCTATCGGAAGCGGTCTCTGTGCTGTCGCCCATGGAATCTTTGGACGAAAGATCTGAGGCAGCTCCTTCGAACTACAAATGGCTCGCCATTGCTTACGGGGGGCTCGCCCATCAGGACACCGCTTTCACTCCCAAAGCGGTGAATGCTTTTAGAAGATACGCATCGGTAGCTCCTTCCGACGATACGGAAATGACTGCCATTCGTCAGATGTTAGAGTCGTACGCCAAAGACTCCAAAAATTTTGTGATGCCTCGAATTCAACTCGATCATTGAAAGTACTGTTCTTAACCCGCCGCGTTTGACTTAATGACCCCATTAGTCGAGTTCTAGGAATAGGGCATTAGTTGGGGGGATAACATTAAGACTCTATCTTTAAATTCAAAATTCTTGGTTTCCGCTTTGGCCGTCATGACGGTAGCGGGAAACCTTTTAGCCAAACCACTTCACATTAGCGGTCCTTCCGCTCACTTCCACGGAAAATCCGTTTGCGTCTTTCCCGATGGATCAAGTCCGGTGCAAAGTCCCAACCAGCATTGCTATAGCCCTGATGAATTTTTGAAAGCTTACGGTATTGATAAACTGCACGCCAATGGGATTACTGGCAAAGGGCAGACCATTATCTTCGCCGATTCTTTCGGCAGCCCGACACTACAGAGTGATTTAGACCATTTCAGTGATACCTATAATCTTCCTAAAACCACGATTCAATTTATTTATCCCAACGGTCCCTACACTAATACTCTTGCTAACGACGACGAGAAGGGTTGGGCCGAGGAAACGACTCTAGATGCTGAGTGGGCCCACGTCATCGCTCCGGACGCTACGTTGGTGAACATCGTGACTTCAAGTTCAGAAACGACCGCGATGAACGGATTACAAGATTTGTTTGATGGCTTTAAGATAGCGACGACACAGTATCCCAATGCCATCATCTCCATGAGCTTTGCCACGGGAGAAGCTACCTTTTCTAGCACCGAGATCTCTACCTATGTTCAGGGTTCGCTTCATAAGATCCTTCAAGACGCGACGGATGCGGGAATTACCTTGGTGGCAGGTGCGGGAGATTGGGGAACGGCTTCGATCAACACCGATCAGACGGCGATGTACGCCTTTCCCACGGTGAGTTATCCCTCGAGCGATCCTTTGGTGACTTCGGTGGGAGGAACTTCCGTGCAAGCTAACTGGAAGTGGAATCCCCAAGGAACGGCCGAGGATTATTGGAAGTGCCAGTTGGCTGGTCTCTCGGTTTGCCCGAATAACTTTCTGAACGCTTCCGAGAACACGGGGGGAACCGTCGAAATGGTATGGAAAGAAGACTGGGCCTTGGCGGGTGGCGGAGGCGGCATCAGTACTGTTTTTAAAAGCCCCGACTTTCAGTCAGTGCTTAATTCCGATGTCCAAAATTTAGTAAAAGGCTTTCGTGCGGTACCTGATCTTTCCTTCAACGCCTCCATCAATGGTGGAGTAGCGGTATATGAAAGTTACGGGACGACTGGCGCTCCGCCCACGTGGCAAGCGGTTGGCGGAACCAGTGCGGCAACTCCTGAGATTGCAGGTTTGGTGGCGCTAGCGGGTCAAGAAGCTAGCAACCGGTTAGGAAAAACGGTCGGGATTGGGAACTTAAATAAGCTCATCTATGCGCTTTCTTCGCAAGACTTTAACGACGTAGTTCCGCAAACCATCGGTACGCAAAACCAAGTGGTCCTGGATAGTAACGCTCTATTCTTCGATGTCGATGTCCTTAACGCGGTCGGCCCCACTCACATGCCGCCTTCGGCGGTGACCGGCTATTCCGTAACCGAAGGGTACGATCTCGCAACGGGGTTAGGCACTCCGCGAGGCGAAGCGTTTGTGATGGACTTGGCCGCGGCTCGAGCGGCGCAAGGATGGTAAGAGGGGCAACGGCGAAACGCCTGACGTCAGTAAGTTGTCGTTTTTGCGGTATTGTTAATTTCAAGACGAGGTTATGATCAACCTCTCTTCATTGCTTAAAGAACGGCGATTCGAACTATTTTCGAAATTTCGAACGGATCTATTTGTCGTCGCCTGTCTGCTATTGCGCACGGTCTCTTTTTTGTTACCTCTGATAGCGCCTTCGGGAGTTTCGCCAGTTCGTTTGAGTGTCGTCATCTGTATGGTGAATAGCGTTCTTTTACTAGGAATGGTGTTAGTTTCGTTTTACGTTTTCTTTCGGATTTTGAGAACCACAGAAAGGTACGGCCTACCTTTGTGTATCGATGAGACTTCGAAAGTAACTTTGAAGATCGGTTTTGTCTTGGGGGGTGAGGAGTTGCCCAAAACCCTTCGGCGGCATGTCGGAAAGCGTGACTAAGCGAGTTTTTAGCGAATCGAAGAAATTTCCAGCTCCTCGTCCTTTGAGAAGGGCGAGGGCTCGGCTATTTTGAGAGGCGGGAAGACTCCCACTCGGTAAGAAGAGAATTTCCTTAGGATAAGCGTGGCTATTTTCGGTGGTGGGGCTATGGCAAGAAGTGCAATTGCCTTTATGGCCGTTCATCGCCAATTTTCTTCCGCGTTCTACCGAAGCGGGATCGAGGGGGTCGTGCGTAACGGAGCTAACAGAGGAAGGTAGCGAAGCGGAGTGAGCATTGCATTTGCCTTCCTTTTTTAGAGTGTCTAGGTGGGCCATGGCGTCGGTTCTTAGAATCGTACAGAGAGATTCATCCGTTGATATTCCGCTTACCGCATAAGCGATAGGGGCGCTTACATCGTCCAAACAACGGTAGGATTTTCCTCCCTGACTCGTTTCGGGAGAGTCGGTTAGCTGAGGGAATTGAGTCGCTATCGAGGGATCCTTTTTTCCTATATCGCGCAAAATTTCTCCAGCTACTAAATCTGCGATTCCTACCTCGGCCGTCCCCATCCGGTAACTGGGAACTCCTGGTAATTTAAACTCCAAATTCCACTCAGAATCGTCCATTCCGATAAACTTTCCATAGTTGAAAAGAATCGGAAGAGAGCTTTTGGGGTCATTATGTATTTCTATATCCGATGCATTGGGATCGGAATCCGTGGGCGTTCGATCCAATTTCATTCCAAGACATGCCACTAATTGATCTGTCTCTCCCTTCTCTCGGCAATGGGCTCCTTCCATCGCGAGAAAATATTTGGCTGCGTTGTAGCTAGGATCATCTTTCATCAGTTTGGTAATTCGCTTGGCTTGGAGATGGCTGAAGGCTTTGGTAATTCTCAGATTCGCCCGGCGCGAGAAGTTATAGTCGCCGCCGGTCTCAGAGACCTGGCCCAGCGCATCGTCGGCGTAGGGATAGTAAAGAGCGAGTCGGCTTTGCTCCTTTCCTGGGGGGATCTTAGGCCACGGCAAAAGCTGGTAGCAGGGGTTATCCTTCTGCAGCCGTTTGAAATTTTGGTAGTCTGTTTTTTCTTGCTCTATGGCGGCGATATCTTCTTCTTCCGTGCAGCCGTCAGGGTATTTTGATTTTGAAAGATGGTATCTTTTTCTATACCCCGAGCCCATATTGTCATCGTTAGATCCGTAGAGCGCAATTCCTCGGGTGCGCACGCAATCTCCCCAGTCAGAATATTCGTTCCAAACGTGTTTAAAGCTTGCGACGCCTTTCACGCTGGTGGTGCCGTGGCATTGGATACAGGAACTTGAATTCGTAAGGACCCTTTTCCCTTCGCCTACCCCTGGTTCGTTGTGGAAACTATATTCCTTGGATTGAAGGCTGTCGGTAGCGTCATCGTAGTAAATGGCTTCGACCTTTCCGTAACTGGGATTTTCGGGATCACATACGTACGTCAGAGTAAGCTTTCCGTCGATTGAGGTTCTGACCACTCGAGGCCACAGGGGACGGACGTCGCCTTTCGGCTTTCCGTCGGCATCAACGCCGCGCTGAGAGCTAAGACTATGGGTGACGAAGGTAAACGTCGATAGCGTTCCTCCCGGAATATTCCTTAAGAAATCGATCTGATCGCTACTTGAATTGGCAATGGAATCTAACTTACCGACACTTAAAGGAAGTTCGGTGCAATCAGGGCGGATCCCGAAAGCAACGTCGGTCCGTGAAATAATGGCTTTCTCGGGAAATCTCCAAGGTTGAATCTCTTTAGGACTACCATGAAGAGCTTTCTGAAACGGCTCAGGAAGCTCTTTGAGGCTTATTTTTATATCTTGATCTGCGGTTCTGAATAGAACTTCGGTAGGGGAAAGTTCCGCTACTATTCCGGTGAGGGTAACCTGTTCAGAATTTAAGGGAACGTCTTCAGAAATCGGCTTAGGCGGAGCGTGTAAGGCAGTTGCCGTACCCTTTGCCGAGGCAATTGTTGCCGTCAAAATCGGAAGTAGGCCTAGGATTAAGCGTAAATCTGACACAGCGTAATGATTATGGCACAAAAGATTGTAACTTGCCCAAAAGGCAATTTCGGCAACGTTTGAGAATTTTTCCCTACAAAAAGGTACGGCCCATTGACTCATATTGTCATGGGGCCATGAAGATCTTGGGTCATGGCGCAAATACTTAATTCCGGCAGTTTGGTACGATGGGGACGTTTTTTAACGGGGGACTCCATGAAAATCGCAACCATCATCGCTATGCTACTTTTATTGCCTTCTTTTTCGTTCGCTTGGGACGATAACCATATCCGTTTCGCTCCCAAGAAACCGGTCAACATTGTAAAACCTGCGGCCCTCGTCGAGGGGACATTTCAGCAAAATATCGATCATTTCGGCAAAGCTGGCGATCAGACCTTTGCGCAAAGGTACTGGGTGGATACTGAGTATGCTTCCAGCGCGACCAACGCCCCGGTGATCTATCATATCTGTGGAGAAGGCGACGCCGAGCAAGGTTACTTTCTCAATGACAATGCGATCCCATGGGCAAAGACGTTGGGCGCCAATCTGGTCTATCTCGAACACCGTTACTACGGGCAAAGTCTTCCTTTCTCGGATCTTTCCACCGATCATTTGCAGTATTTGACTGTCGATAATGTGATGGAAGATTTGGCCACCTTCCAAAGATGGATGACTCAAAACCAGGGCTGGACTGGACAATGGGTTTCGGTGGGAGGTTCTTACTCCGGGACACTTTCAGCCCTTTATCGTCAGAAGCATCCGGAATTGGTCGCGGGTGCCTTGGCCTCTTCGGCTCCCATGATTTCGGGAATAGGAACGCCCCTTAACACGGATCCGGATATAGCAAGTCTTGAGTCCACCGATCCTTCCAGCGATACGGGAGAGAGACAGTGGGCATACCAAGCTTGCACGTTCCTTGGTTTCTGGGAAGCGGAAGGAGCCACTCCGGGTTCTGTCATCTATCTGCCTGGGCAGTCTTTGTGTAGCCAAGTCTTTGGCGATGTTCCCTACTTTAATAGTACGACTTACAATCAAGACTACGATCTGCCCTTTATCTCGAACACTAGCGGGGCACCCTCGAACATCTTATTCACTTACGGATCGGATGACATCTGGACGACGCTGGGACTTTCGACACAAACCAACTCGAACACCACCATCTCAATTCTGATGATCGATGGAGCGGGACATCACTTTGATCTCAACGCTCCCGATCCTTCTGACAGCGCGGCTGTGGTGGCGGCACGAAACGAGTTTGTGACTCAAGCGAAAACCTGGCTCACTTCAGGGTGTGCCGGACCGGCCTGTCATTAGAGAAAAGACGGTTCACTTCTTAAGAAGCGAAGATTCAAAATTCAGAGTCGTCACTTGCGGGACGCCAGCTCCGCTATTCTCTCGATAAATGCGGTAGTTTTTTGCGGAAGGATCCCAATTTTGATAGGTCTTTCCGTCCGCATCGAATTGCGCAAAAGGCTTAAACTCGACGCTGTCCATCGACCAACCTGTGGCTGAGTTTCCTTGTTCGCCCGGCATGTAGAGGGTGAAGCGAAGCACTTTGGCCATTTCTCCCGTGGAGGCCAGGGTGACATCGTTCGTACTGACGATGTGTAATTTATCTTTGGGAACGAAGGTGGTTTGATCGGCTAACATATTCTCATAATAGAATCCGATTCCCGAGAAGGTCTTAGAACTTAAGACGGCACTTTTTACGACCACCCGTATTTCCACAAGGCTTCCCACATAAAATCGGGAAGAGACGTTTCCTCCGTTATTGTCGACCGGAAGATTCCAGCTGTTAAGAGCGGGGCTATCGCGATCCGCTCCGGGAAGTCGAGCCAACTTCTGAGCCGCTTCTGAACAGTCTTTAGTTCCTGATTTCCCTATGGCGGGATCTTTGCCCGTACAATGAGCTAGGTTAAGGGTGAACGGGTCAGTTCCTCTCCATGCTTGGAGAATTCGAGCGTCGTCACTGGTTTGGCTTACGATGTCGGCTAATACAACGGGGTTTAAGTAAATCGAAACAGCGAAGAAAAAGGCGGAAAGGGTTCTCATAAGAAATACCTCTAATTTTGCCCTCGTGGTGGGCATCGTTAAGGAACGCGTTGCCATGAGTCAACTATAAAGAATGAGACCTTAAGAAAAGTGGGTATCATTTAAAAATGTCCGTCTATCTCCATACTCAGCGGCTAGAGTTCTTGAGGCCCACGCCGCAAGATTTTTCTCTTTTATTTTCGCTCTATTCCGATCCCGTAGCGATGAAACACATGGGGGGAGCAAGGACCGCGGAAGTCACTCGAGCGATCCTCGCTGCCACGGTGGAACAGTGGAAATTTCATGGGTTCGGGACCGGCTTTATTCGAGACAAAGCGACGAAAAAGATTATTGGATTTGCCGGTATCAAATATTTCGAGAACGAAGCAAATTTAGGCTGGGTCTTTTATGAGGAGTTTCACGGCAAGGGATTGGGATTTGAAATTTCCAAAGCCCTAATCGAAGACGTCTTTCGCAACCATGGCATTCGTCGAATTACCGCTGGTACTAATGAGGAAAACCTTGCCGCGGTAAAGCTGCTCGAGAAGTTAGGTTTTCGCTACGTGAAAGATGTCTCGGTGACCTTCTTTGGCATCACGACGGCCTGCAAGCACTTTGAATTAGAAAAAAAGAAGTCATAGTCGAATACCAAGGGCTAAGGTCCAACAATATGCCACAATCCATCGGTCCCTTTTTCCACTCTTCCTAGATGGTGCACCTCTATCGGAGGATCGCTCAAACCCGCCAGGAGGGCTCGAGTATATTGGTCCAAAATGGTCAATTCAGAGGGAGTAAGTGCTGTCTTGTTAGGCGGATCGATCTTTCCATCTCTAGCTTTGACTAAGAGATCGCGAAGTTTTTGCAACTTGGGCGGTAAGACTTCCTCGATGGGACCAAAACCTTCGGGAAGAACGTAACTAGGAATAAAGACCTTTCCGTCGGTGATCGCGTTTTGGCCGGTCGGTTGCGAGCCGTGGGCTAACGGATTTCGTACGGGGACTTTGAGAAGATCGATGAGGGCCAAGATCGGATTTACGTTCTCAGCCCTACCGATAGGAGTCCAGAGATCCTGTGGAATTTCATCGTCCACCGTGGCTTCCGTGGAGCCAGTAGCCAAGTACGCCCTTCTCACTTCAAACGGTCCCAAGATCGCGACAATTCCACTACGAGCATCGTGGAAAACGGAATAGACATCTCCAGGTTCCCCCTTTGAAAGGATTCTGGGATTTAAATGGCCGTTTCCCTCCCTGTCCTGGTAGTGAACCCTTTTTGGAGTTCGCCCGGCCAGTAGTTGCTGTCCTACCCAACTCTCTTCGATTAAATTAACCGCCTCATCTAAGTTGTTGGGTAGGCTTCTTGCGGCAAACGTACCCGCAGTATCGATGAAAACAGAATAGTTTCCCACCGTCTCTCCGCCACCGACATGAACCACGCGAGCGTCTCCTCCAGTATCTCTGGAGAGTAGGTGGGCCACCTGCATTAGGTCCACGTGGGCGTTTAGGCTAGGCTGAGCGGATTTGAGAAGGACTGCTTGATAACCGCCGTGTTCGTCGGGAACCACAGACACCAAGAAATTGAGATAGTCTCCGTTGCCGGGAGCGCGAGTGGTGTCCTCATTTGCGTGGACCATAAGTTCCGCGAAGAGTTGTTTTAGAGCGGGATCGCAAGGGTTAGCGCGCTCGACATAAACGATCCTGGATCGGCGAATGGGCGCCTCGGCGATCGCAGGAGGAGGCTCCGCGAGAGCAGGGCTAAAAGGATAAGAGAGTAGCGCTATGAGAATAAACTTTTTCAAGTCGATCGCTACTTCCTATTCTAGACATACCCCTCCTTCCCCGGGGCAAATAGGGTGCAATTCACATACCTATGAGGCAAGCCTTGAGAGGCTAGATTGATGCGGTAAAGAGAACGCTTTGTGAATAGACCCCTGGAATACGCAAGGGGGCAGCGCGCTTGGGGTTACCATAGCTCATTTGATAGACAGAGCTCTGGTGTTTTTCCTTGCCATTCGTGGCTGAACGCTTTATCCGACTAGCAGGGGAATGACGTGAAATATGAGCTCTGAAGACACCAGGTCAAAAGTCATCCCTTTCTCCCAAATCCAAGCCGTTCTATCCCCCTTTCGAGAGGCGGGAAAAAAGATCATCCAATGCCATGGGGTCTTTGATCTCATTCATCCGGGACACATCCGTCATCTGAGCGAAGCGAAGACTTTTGGTGATGTTTTGGTGGTCTCGCTCACGAAAGACAAATTCGTCAATAAGGGGCCCGGACGACCGGCCTTTTCGGAAATGTTAAGGGCCGAGTCTTTGGCGGCCCTGGCTGTGGTGGATTACGTGGTGATTAGCGAAACGCCCACGGCTGTCGAAGTCATCCAAGCCATCAAGCCCAATATTTATGTCAAAGGGCCGGACTATGCCGATCCCGAAAAAGACATTACTCAAGGCATTAGAGCGGAAGAAGCCGCTGTTGAGAAAAATGGCGGTAGGATCTACTTTACCAACGACGTCACTTTTAGTTCGACTCAACTCATTAATAGTTATTTCGGGGTCTATCCGGAAAAGGCACGAACTTTCTTGGCCGGTTTCAAGAGTAATCACAACGTCGATTCACTCGTGGAAAAACTGGAAGGGCTTAGGGATCTCAAAGTCCTTCTCGTTGGAGACACGATCGTCGATGAATATGTCTATTGTCAGCCGTTGGGAAAGTCTCCTAAAGAGACGATAGTCTCGACTAGATTTTTGAATTCGGAAACGTTCCCGGGTGGAATCATCGCTTGCGCCAACCATATCGCTTCTTTTTCCAAGAATGTGGATTTGGTTACTTGTCTGGGAAGTAAAGATCCCAAACAAGATTTAATCGAACAGCAGTTAACCGAAACGGTGAAAGCCAAATTTTTCTACCGGTTGGATGCTCCTACAACCACCAAGACTCGTTATGTTGAGCCTGCTTTTCTCACCAAAATGTTTCAACTCTCTTTTTTGAATGACGAACCCCTGCCAGTAGACGTCGAAAAAGAGATCTGCTCACATTTAGCGAAAGTCGTGGGCGATTATGATTTGGTTTTTGTCGCGGACTACGGCCACGGTATGATGACGCCTAAGATTCGCGATCTTCTGATGGAATCTTCTCGATTTCTAAGCATCAATGTTCAGACCAATAGCGCCAATCAAGGCTATAACTTGGTCACCAAATACAAAAAGGCTCATTACATTTCCATCGACGAGCCTGAACTTCGTTTGGCACTCGAAGACAAATACGGAGATATTCACCAATTGGTGAGACGGTTTGCCTCACTTCATCCTGCGGACACCACGATCACGATTACGCGAGGTCACAATGGTTCGATTACTTGTACGGGCGGCGGTGAAAAATTGGTCGAGACTCCGTGTTTCTCAACAAAAATAGTAGATAGGGTGGGGGCAGGAGACGCCTATTATGCGGTCACCTCGATGCTGGCCGCTAGAAATACAGATTTAGATATTTTGGGATTTGCCGGGAATGCCGCCGGTGCGATGGCGGTGGAGATAGTATGCAATCGGACTCCCATTATGAAGCCGCCGTATTTCAAATTTATCAAAGCCGCTTTGCAGTAGTTTTACCTCTCGCCCTCGTTTCTGCGCCTCACCCACTCTTGGAAGAAGGCTTTAGCCGTCGCATTTTGCGGGTTGGCAACGGCCTTTCGATAAATCTCAAGAAGTCCTTCGCTTAAAGGGGCCTCTCCCTCCTTGCGCCACGTCAGCAAATAGCCGTTTCGAAGTTTGGTCTCAAACTTTAGATTCTCTCTAACAAAGTCGGGTTGAAAGACCGGCATCGCCGCAAAGAAATACATGCTCTCGCCGGGGATAAGAAGGAAATGGTTTACTCCTAGTTTTTCGAAGGCCTTGCGGGCCAAATGGGGTTCCTCGGTAAAGATAGGTTCAGCTCCATCCATGAAGTTTTGGGGATCGGGATAATCTACTCTTGCCACGGGATTTCCGACACACGTCGCAATCACGTGAAGGAGAGTTAATCTTTCTGTCGGCTGGATTTTGGATCGCGCTTCAATACACGGATCCGACAGCGAGAAGCCATAGTACTCTCCAAAGCTCAGTCTGCCAGTCGCCAAATCCAAGGAATACTGGCCAAGATCCCAAAGCCGAACCGTGCCCATCCAAAGTAAAGGCAAAAGGAGAAGCATCCATAAATAACCACCGAATTTTCCCGGTGCTGAACGCGGCAAAGCTTGTTTAAGAGTTATCGCTATTGTGGCCCAGAAGAAGCATTGAAGTGCCGAAAGGAAAGTGAGTCCACGAACAAAAGAGGTCTGCGTGACTATTCCTTTGGTGATGAAGAGAACCAGAAGAAATGCCACGGTCATCCAAAATTGTCGCAGTAGTTCCTTTCGAGAGGAAAGTCTTCGTACCGTAAAAATTGTGGCAACTACAAGCCCCAAAAGCGCAAAAATAGCAGTAATTGCCGAGTGGGCTTCTCCCAATAGCCCCTCACTTAAGATTCCCCAGAGCGACTTAAAATGATCTCCTCCTCCGGCTGAAAGTAGCGATCCCGCACGGGTTCCTCCTTCTAAAGAAACATAGCGGACATACCACAGCAAAATTCCCGCCGGTCGCCTGGCGGAACTAGATAATTTTAAAACGGAGGAGAAAGGAGTTATCTCGGCGATTCCGGTAAAGAGATAATTGGCGCTCAATAGAAAGGCTACTGAAAGCAAAACGGTCGCCGCTATAACAGAAAGCTGGGTAAGGCGGGGGCGATCGAAAGGTTTAAGGCAAAGCAACCCTTCCACAAAAAGCAATATTCCCACGAAGATCATGTACGGGGGATTCATGAGTGCGAAAGCGCTTGTGATGAAAAGGACCATGGGCAAGTAACGCTTCTCTTTTACAAAGTGGGACCAACGCCCGATAGCCAACATTAAGTAGAGTAAAAAGGCTCCGCTCATGACATGCATTTTTTGAAATTCCATTCCCCGGATTAGGCTACTTGAAAAGTAACAGAACATGACAAAGGGGACGAATAACGGGTTTGTTTTCTGGAAAGCCCTTCTCAACCAGAAAAGGAGGACGCCGCCCGCCATTAAATAAAACGCGTAAGAGATGAGTTGAGTCACATTGATATCAGTGAGAGAGGCCGCCGATAGCGTGAATCCCATCCCTTTGAGGAAAAAGAGATCGATGTAAAACGGGGTAGGCCAAGACAGCTTTCCTTGATCGACCACCGACTGCAAGAACGGTAGATAGTGGCCCAAGGTGTCGCCGGCGTCGCGATCAGGGGGGAATCCTTTAGCGAGGAGCAAGTACCCCACTTCAATAAAGACAAGGCAGTACGCTGCTACCTGCGCTTTAGACTTTCGCAGGGTCCGCCATTCTTTCTTTAAGCTAAAAAAGTCGTCGATAAGAATGAACGGTATCAAAGCGGACAGGACGATACTTAGGAAAAGAAGCAGTGGCCAAGAGAGAAGTCCCAGGATCGCCATTACGGCGCCCAAGAGGTTAAGGGCTGCCGATCCTAAGAAAAAACTGTGTAACACTAACTCCAGATCCGCCGTCTTATGGCGTGAAAACGAAAAGAAACGCCGCGCTAGGATTCGTCCCAGAGTGACTGGCCATAATAGGAGCAACGTAAATAGAATTAAGCGCGAAACCTGGTAAAAGAAGGCTGTCACCCCCGTTTCGAAAAAGTGCAGCCGCCAGAAATCCTCGCTATGAATGAAAGAGCAGGTTAGTACCTGGGTAAAAACGAGAACGACAGCTACAATCCACTGAGTTTTTTTCTTTGATGAGGCAATGTTCAAAACGGGCCCTTAAAGTTCTGATCCGGAACGTCATGAACTCGGCGAGATTGGTATTCGATGACCGAGCTCAGATCGAGGGATCTACCCATCAATTGGCCTACGGCTCGGACAATTTCGAGCGGACCGTTGTAGTAGAATTTGGCGAGTCCGGGGGTGGAAGGCGAGGGAAAGTCGGGATAGGTGATGCGGTGAGGCCTAGTCTTTAGCGTTACCGACTCGTCTTCACAGACTCGGGCTATCACTTCACCTGCCAAGCTACCCGATTTCCACGCATCGTTGGCGACTAAGAGGCGTCCTGTTTTTCGGACCGACTCTAAAATGGCGGGCCAGTCCATGGGCCTTAGAGATTGCATATCTAAAACCTCGACGGAAATTCCTTGAGCCTCTAAAAATTCCCGGGCTTTCATCACTTCGAGAGTCATGTAAGACCAGCTGACGATCGTGAGATCTGTTCCCGGTTGGACCACGCGAGCCATTCCGATGGGGACTCGGTATATTTCTTGGGGAACATCCGAAGTGGTGTTGTGCAGCCAACGGTGTTCGATGAAGATGACGGGATTGGTATCTTCTACCGCTGATATTAAAAGTCCTTTGGCGGCATAAGCGCTGGAAGGAACGACTACTTTAAGTCCCGGGATGTGGGCATAGAGCGCTTCTAGATTTTGGGAATGTTGGTTTCCCTGTCCCCACCCGCGTCCGATAATCATGCGCACCACTATTGGTACCGACTTTTGGCCACCGAACATGCTGTACCACTTAGCCGCATTATTTATAATTTGATCCAAAGCATAGAGGGTAAAATCCATTCTTTGATGGACTAGGATGGGCTTCATGCCGTTTAGGCTAGAGCCAATCACGACTCCGGTAAGCCCATTTTCCGAAATCGGCATGTCAAAAACCCTATCAGGGTGATCCTGTTTCAATCGCGAAGTACTTCCGAAGATCGCTTTAGGGTCCGGAACTCCTTCTCCGATGACGTAGATGGATCGGTCCGAAGAGAGAAGTTGATCGGTCGCTTCGCGCAACGCTTCTACGAAACTAATGACTCTCATAAAGATAAGCTCCCAACTCTTTTCGGTCCGGGAAAGGGCTATTAATTGCATGGTCGAAGGCAGCGAACACTTCAAGACGAACGTGCTCTTCCACCTGATGTTCGAATTGGGATGACCACAGACCCTGAGCCTCTAATTGCGTTCGAGCTACCGCCAGCGGGTCTTTCTCCCGCCATTGTTCGGTCTCTTTGACGTCGCGGTACCCTAAATGATCGTCATTATTGGGTCCGCAATGTTCGAGACGGCGGTATGTTTTTAGCTCCAGAAAGAGGGGTCCTTGGCCCTTGCGGACCTTTTCCACCAGGGGAGAAAGAGTAGTCATGATGGCTTGGCAATCATTGCCGTCCCTACTGACATGACTAAGCCCGTGTCCTTGCGCGATATCGGTTAGAGGTCGCAGGGGCTGCCGTTCTTTTAGAGACGTGTAGCAAGAGTAAAGGTTGTTCTCTACGACAAAAATAACGGACAGCTTTTGCAATGACGCAAAATTGGCAGCTTCGTGAAAGACTCCCTCTTCGAGGGCGGCATCGCCGATGCAGATCGCGGTGACTTGATCTTCTCCTCGCAACCGACTCGCAAAAGCAAGACCTACGCCGATAGGAATAGTTCCGCCGACGATAGACGTGGAAGCGGCAAATCCGGCGGACCAGTCCACCAGATGCATGGATCCTCCTTGGCCCCGCGCACAGCCATCGGCCTTTCCGTAAAGTTCCGAAATAAGCCCGGTGAGTCTGCCGCCCTTGGCCAGATAGTGCGCGTGGGCGCGGTGAGTACTCACCATGAGATCCGTTGGCCTCAAACACGAAGCGACTCCGACGGCTGCAGCCTCTTGGCCGATGCTCAAATGAACAGGACATCGCATTTGCTGTTCGCTATAACGTCTGGCGATCTCCTCCTCCGTTCGGCGGATACGCAACATGCTTTGATAAAGGGATTTCTGACTTTGCGGACTAAAGGTCAGGTTCATTGCTTAGAGCCCTTCACGAGTTTTTAGATCGTGATATTGAGCGAGACAGTGCATGAGCGTTTGATGGCAGTCTTCCACTACTCCATAATTGGAAAAGGGAACATGAAGGGAAATATCAGCCGCTTCTTTTAATTTCCCCCCTGAAAAACCAGTAAGAGCTATCACTTTGCATTGCTTACCCCGAGCATACTGGGCCGCTTGAACGACATTTTCACTATTTCCCGAAGAGGAAATTAAGATGATTAAATCGTCGGCATTAAGTTCCGCGAGCTCAAGCTGGTAGGCGAAAGTTTGTGCATAGCCAAAGTCATTGGCGATAGCCGTAAAAAGCGCGGTATTGGAGGTCAGACAATGGACTTTCAAACAAGGAAGACCTCGCAGGTGAACCCCTTTTTGCCAATCACAGCTTAAATGCTCCGAAATGGCAGCAGACCCGCCGTTGCCTCCGGCAAAAATCCTGCCCTTTCGGTTTCGTACCTCACGCATCGCTTGGGCCGCCGCATCAATGCTTTCGGCCGAAACTGCCTTCAGTGATGCCTGTAACGTGTCGCAGTAATCGGAGAAATAGCGATTTGGGCTTTCACCGGAGTAGGGACCGGGAAGCTGGTTATGGAATCTGGGATCGTCTTGCATGCCGACCCAGAAAATAGCGGCGTATGGGGATTGTCAAGCTGAGAAGTTTCCAGTTACACTAAGGAAAACAGGAATTTAGACACGCAATTCCTCAACCCCTCAACCCTTACTCTTGAATGGAGCGAGCCTTGGCTAATATCAAATTTCCGAAAGTGGCTATTACCGGTGGCGGTGGTTATGTCGGCAGTATGCTCGTTCCTTTTTTGATCGGACGCGGTTACGAAGTCACGGTACTAGATACCTTCTGGTACGGTGATGACGTCTATCCGCAGTTGAAGGATCGATCCCAGCTTCACAAGGTGAAGGGTGATATTCGAAATCCCGCCGATCTCAAAAAAGCTTTTGCGGGACAGGATGCGGTCATTCACTTGGCCTGCGTCTCCAACGATCCTAGTTTCGATCTATTGCCGCATTTAGGAAAGTCGATCAATTACGACTGCTTTGCTGATTTGATAACCACAGTGAGAGATTGCGGCGTAAAGCGTTTTATCTATGCCTCTAGCTCGAGTGTTTATGGAGTCAAAGATATTCCTCAAGTGACGGAAGCCGCCTCTTGCGAACCGCTAACGGATTACTCGAAATTTAAGTTAATGTGCGAAGAAGATCTCAAGAAAGCCAATATGGGGGCGACGGAATGGTCGATTATTCGCCCTGCGACCGTTTGCGGATACGCTCCACGTTTACGGTTGGATCTCACTGTAAACATTCTTACCATAAGCGCTTTGGCGAAAAAGAAAATAACCGTGCACGGAGGAGATCAACTACGTCCGAATCTCAACATCAAAGACATGATACGCGCGTACGCGACGTTCCTCGAAGTTCCCAAAGAGCAAATCCACCAAAAGATCTTTAATGTTGGTTTTGAAAACCGCTCCGTCGCGGATATCGCTCAAATGGCAAAGACGGTCGTGAACGATCCCGCCGTCCAAATAGTCGTCGAGCCAACGAATGATCACCGCTCCTATCGAGTGAACTCCGACAAAGTGGCTCGCGAAGTCGCTTTCACACCGGAGTACACCATCCAAGACGCGATCGAGTCGATCGCTAGTGCTTGGAAGGACGGTCTTATCTCAGACGCTCTTACTAATCCCATCTATTACAATATTCGCAGGATGAAAGAGCTAAATATAGAGGGGTAGACTTTTTGGTCATTGCGAGCAGCAGAAGCGACTCGACGAAGCGATTCCGTCGAACGAGGATGCCCTTAGATTTCACAGCCATCCGGTTTTCTTGGCATTTAATCCCAGCATCTTTCTAGCTTGATCGGGAGTGGCGAGCCCTCTGCCTAATTCTCGGGAGAGTCGAGCAACTCTTTCCACCAGCTGAGCGTTCGATTTTGCGATCTCTGCTTTGCGGTAGTAGGCCGTATCTTCTAGTCCCCCTTGCGCATGTCCACCCATCAAGATGGCATAGGTGGCGATGGAAAGTTGAAAGCGGCCGATTCCTAACGCCGTCCAGTGAGTCCCCGGAGGGATTAAGGTGACCATGTGAATCAGATTCAAGTACCCGGGGCAGTGGCTCCGCCCGATAGTCCCAAGACCAACAGGACTCTAAGTGGTCCTTGAATGAATCCCTTCTGCTTGAAATAAAGCGCACTCTCCCGCATTCCGACATCGAATACGTCGACTTCGGGCTCTGCCCCATATTCGTAGATTTTCTTGGTGAGCGGGATGACATCCTGAGGTTCGTTTACAAAGACTTCATCGCCGATATTGAGCGAGCCGATATTGAGCGAGCACCTCTCGGTCCGAAGCTCGAGGCAATTGCCTCTTCGTTCGATATCACGATTTTCCTCGATAGCTCCTCGGGTAGAGACTTCTATGATTGCCTGAGGGGCTCGTTTTTAAATTTCATAGACCGCTTCGCGGAACCGACCTCGCCCGACTCAGCGGCGGCGATTCCCTGTTCGAGCGGGGTCAGCGGTAAGTTAGGATTCATGGCCCTAGTCGTCTTATTTCCCGTTATTGCACAACTTATAATGACCGGTTCCGAGGTTAGTTCGAACATGAGCAGCCTCCTATTTTTCGCTCAAACCCAGCTGGTACTACGACGTTTCAGTCGAGTTAGCCAAGTGAAAGAGACGAGGAAACGGCGGATGAGAAATTTTTACCTAGTATCTAATGAGGTTGGGCTTTAGATTACGCCCTGAATGGCCATCGCAGAGCACTACCCCAATTACGCCGATTTCTTACAAATATTAAGGCGTTCCACGGACTTACTCAGGGAAGACTCGGTCCGAGAAGAGTTTTTCAGTGTCGAGCGTCTGGAGCAATATGCGTCGTATTTGGCTCGAGAGCTCAGTGTCACCCGTACTCCCAAACGAGGGCGCTTTATTCTGCCGGAATTAAAGGAAAATGGGCGGCAACTCGTTTCGGCCTATCAACGTTTAACCGAGGCCATCCGTGGAAAGCAGATGGTTTCTCCGGCAGCCGAGTGGTTTGTTGATAATTTTCACATCGTTGAAGATCAACTGCGTGAGATTAAGCAGGATTTGCCGAGGGATTACTACGACGAGCTCCCTAAATTGGCTTCCGGTGAACTTGCGGGTTACCCTCGCGTTTATGCTATCGCTCTTGCGATTATCGCCCATACCGACAGCCGTTTGGACGCGGAAACGCTAAAGCGATTCGTTCGTTCCTTTCAGGTCAATGCGCCGCTTTCCATCGGAGAACTTTGGGCTATCGCCATCACCCTTCGCATAGCCCTGGTGGAGCATTTAAAGCCGCTCGCTTTAAGTATCGTTAGTGCCCGAGAGAAGCGGGCCGAGGCCGACGCTTTAGCAGATACTCTGTTGAAACTGGCAGTGCGTTCGGATGTGAAGCCCGATAGCCTGCTAAAACTGCTGCGGTCTAAGGTGGGGGACGCGACAGAATTCGATAGGGCGTTTGTCGTTCAACTCACCCAAAGACTACGCGATCAGGACCCTGACGTGATGCCGGCCTTTGACTGGCTGGAGCAGCAACTAGAGATCCATCATAAGACCACAACTCAACAAGTGACTCAGCTGGAGCATCACCGACAGGCCACCACTCAAGTGACGGTGGGGAACATTATTTCGAGCATGCGGCTTCTATCGGCTCTCGACTGGCGAGAGTTTGTAGAGAGTGTCAGCTTGGTCGACCCTGTTTTGAATAAGGATCCTGCGGGAGCTTATTCCAAAATGGATTTCGGTACGCGAGATCGTTACCGGCATGTCGTGGAGCGGTTAGCGAAACGGTCCAAACTCAGTGAGGTTGAAGTCGTAGAGAAAGTGGTGGAGACGGCCCAAGCGGCTCTAAGTCGGGAGCCCGGTAACCTGAGGCGATCTCACGTGGGTTATTACTTGATCGGCGAGGGACGATTTGAATTCGCTAAGAGCATCTCTTATCGTCCCAGGCTTAGAGATCGTCTTCACCGCTGGCTATTGCAACACCCGACCTCTATTTATTTAGGGTCCCTGGTAACTCTTACTCTTTGCTTTTTGGTCCCCACGTTTGAATACTTCACTATTGCCGAGGGGCATGTCTATGCCGGACTGTTTTTCTGCCTGCTCGCACTGGTACCCGCCAGCGAATTTGCTTTAAGCATCCTCAATCATAATATCGACATATTAATAAAGCCCAAGCCGTTGCCCAAATTGGATACGGAAAAGGGGATTCCTCAAGACGCTACGACCATGGTGGTGATTCCCACACTACTGACAAAGGAGAGTGTCGTTCGCGATCTAATTGAAAAAATCCAAGTCCATTTTCTGGCAAACCAGGATCCCAATATCTATTTCGCGCTTCTAGGGGACTTCTCCGATAGCGATCAAGAGGAGATGCCGGGAGATGTGGCCCTATTGCAAATCGCGCGCAAAGGCATCGACGAATTAAACGAAGAGTATGGGGACGAGGCTCATCCAAGATTCTATCTTTTTCATCGGCGCCGGGAATTTAATCCCTCCGAAGGCAAATGGATGGGCGTCGAGAGGAAGCGGGGAAAGCTTCAAGAATTTAACCGCCTCATTAGGGGAGCTACCGATACGACTTATCTCGAGCCTACGGCCGATCCCCACTTCTTATCCAAGATTCGTTATGTCATTACTTTGGATTCCGACACGCAGCTGCCCAGAGGATCGGCACACAAGTTAATCGGAACTATTTTACACCCGCTAAACCGCCCCTCGTTCGATAGTAAAAAAGGCAGGGTCACTTCGGGTTACGGGATATTGCAGCCTCGTATCAGCGTCGCTTTGGTGAGCGCCAATCGCAGCCGCTTTGCGCGTCTGTTCTCGGGAAGTACGGGGCTAGACCCCTATACTACCGCCTGTTCCGATGTGTACCAGGACCTTTTTGGCGAGGGAAGCTACACCGGAAAAGGGCTTTATGTCGTGGATGCTTTCGAAGAGTCGCTCGAAGGAAGAGTTCCCCAAAATACTCTTCTGAGCCATGATCTTTTTGAGGGCTGCTTTGCTCGCTCGGCCCTCGTGTCCGACGTAGAGCTCTTTGATGACTACCCGCTCGATTACGAGACTTACTCCAAGCGGCAGCACCGCTGGATTCGTGGCGACTGGCAGATCTCGCCGTGGCTCTTACCCCGAGTTCCCAACGCGAAAGGAGATTGGGTTCCCAATCCCTTTTCAATTATCTCCCGATGGAAAATTTGGGACAACTTGCGCCGAAGCATGGTGCCCACCACCGTCATCCTCTGGCTTTTTCTAGCATGGACTTTTCTGCCGGGCTCTTCTCTCATCTGGACATTGATGATTGTGATTCTCTTTGTTTTCCCTATTTACGCCACGGTCACGAACAATCTTTTCCATCATCGACAAGGCGTGACTTGGAGAGGGCACGTCAGCCGAAGCTGGGAGCAGACGACCACACAGACCCAGCAGGTTTTCCTCATGCTGGCCTTTCTTGCGGAGCAGGCATGGAACCAGAGTGATGCGATCGGCCGAGCTCTGTACCGGATGTTTATTTCTCGAAAGAAGATGCTGGAGTGGGTGAGTTTTGCCGAAGCACAGGGAAATCGGGTTCAGCCAAAGAATACTAATGTGTCACTGCGCTATACGATAGGGCCGGGTCCCGTTATCGGAATTACTTTTGCTATTCTCATCGCCTTACGCCGCCCCGAAGCGTTTCTTGTGGCATCTCCTTTTCTCATCGCATGGATCGCTAATCCTTTTCTCAAGAGCTGGATCAAACAAAAGGCCAGAAAGCGTGAACGACCCTTGGTCGCTTCGGAAGTGGCCACCTACCGGCTTTACGCTCGGCGAACGTGGCTTTTCTTCGAGACCTTCGTGACGAAAGAGGAAAACTATCTCGCCCCGGATAACTTTCAAGAAGAGCCGCGCCCGGTGGTGGCTCACCGCACTTCGCCCACCAATATCGGTCTGCAACTGCTCTCCATGGGCTCGGCTTATGATCTGGGTTATATAGGCTTATTGGAATTGCTTGAGCGCTCGGAGCGAACGTTTAAGACTCTGGAAAAGCTAGAGCGGATGCACGGCCATTTTTTCAATTGGTACGACACGCAGACGCTAGAACCGTTGCGTCCCCAATACATTTCTACTGTCGATAGTGGAAATTTGGCCGGCCATTTACTCGCTATGAAGCATTGCCTTCTCGATCTGGGTAATTCGTTACCGACCAATTCAAGAGCAAAGCAGGGGCTCATTGATACGCTGTCCTTACTTAAACTCGAGGCAGACCGGGTCGCGCGCGTTTCTCCGACGCTGGGTCTAAACCTTGGCGTCGTTACCGTAAAACAATTCCAGGATGCCACCCGATCGATCCTGGAATTTGTCGAAGTCTACCAATGGGATTCGTTGGGCGGCTTTGACGGTTTTTTGTCTTCTTTAAAAGGAATGCTTGCGGAAGCCGAGGACATCCTAAGTGCGCTAGTCACCGAGACTTCGGCGGATGTCTTTCGTGACACAAGGGTATGGCTAACGGCAGCACTTCACCAGAGCGAACAATTTCAGCGTGATCTTTCGGTCTTGGCCCCTTGGGCCCCCGATGCCGAAAAGAATGCAACGGATTTCCGGCAGCGGCAGCTTGCTCTCGTCGAAAAGTGTGACGAAATTGCCATGGGGATGGATTTTAAATTCCTATTCGACGAACAGCGAAAAATATTTGTCATCGGTTATAACGTCGCGGACGGAAGAAAAGATAACTCCTACTATGATCTACTGGCGTCGGAATCGCGTTTGGCCAGTTTCGTGGCCATCGCAAAAGGGGACGTTCCCCAAGAACACTGGTTCCGTCTGGGTCGGCAAATGACGGCCGTTAAAGGCAGCCGAGCCCTTATCTCCTGGACCGCTACTATGTTCGAATACTTGATGCCGCTGCTCGTGATGCGGAGGTACTCAGAGACTCTTTTGGATCAGACCTACCTATCGGTCGTGGCAAGGCAGATCGAGTATGGCGCCGATCGAGGAGTTCCTTGGGGAATCTCGGAAGCGGGTTACAACGCGCGAGACCTTCATCTGATCTATCAATACGGCCCTTTCGGAGTTCCCGGTCTGGGACTAAAGCGAGGCCTGAGTGATGACCTCGTCGTCTCTCCCTATTCGACCATGCTGGCCTCCGTTATCGACCCTCTGGCAGCTCTTTCTAATTTACGAAGTCTTGAAGAAAAAGGGGCTCTCTCTCGGTACGGCTTTTTTGAGTCTATCGATTACACACCCGAGAGATTGCAAAAGAACCAGAAAAGTTTCATCTTACGGTCCTTCATGTCTCATCATCAGGGGATGAGTCTCGTATCTCTTAATAATTTGTTGAACGGTCACATTATGCAAAGGCGTTTCCATAATGACCCGCTTGTGCAGGCCACTCAGCTATTGTTACAAGAGCGCACTCCGCTCACCGTTTATCTCTCTAGACCCAGGGCCGAAGAGGTTCATTTTCACGGAAACCGTTTATCTTCCGATTGGAAACCTAGAACTTTCTTTCATGTGGATCTTCCCACTCCGCGAACGGAATTGCTTTCGAATGGAAATTACTCCGTAATGGTTACCACTGCCGGGTCCGGCTATTCCCGTTCCGGTCCTTTTGCGGTAAATCGCTGGCGAGAAGATGTGACTCGGGATCATTGGGGGCAATTTTTCTACATTCGAAATCGTGCCACGGGCCGCATCTGGTCAACTGGCTATCAGCCGACGGGGTTCTTGCCCAAGAAATATGAAGCCACTTTTGCGGAAGACAAAGTCGAGTTCTGGCGTCGGGATGGGATGACGTCGACGCACACGGAGATTATCGTTTCTCAAGAAGACGACGTCGAACTCCGGCGTATCTCACTCACCAATAATTTTACGGAAACCAGGGATTTTGAAATTACCAGTTTTATGGAAGTCGTTTTGGCTAAGCCCGAGGACGACGTCGCCCATCCCGCATTCAGCAACCTCTTCGTCCAGACGGAATATTCACCCGCAGAATGCGCATTACTCGCGACCCGGCGCCGACGCTCCGAAACAGAACAGCCCATTTGGGGTTTTCATGGTTTGGTCACCGAAGGTGAGGCCATCGGTTCAGTTCAATACGAAACCGACCGATCCCGATTTTTGGGCAGAGGAAGAACTCCTGCTGATGCTTTTGCAATAACCGAAGGACGACCGTTGTCCGACACGGTAGGACCGGTCTTGGATCCAATTTTTTCGCTAAGGCTTACGGTGCGCATCCCTCCTAAAGAGACTGTGCGTTTGGTATATGCCACAGGTGTTGCTCGAACGCGCGATGATGCGCTAAAGCTTGCCGAAAAGTATCACGACATTCACATTTTCACTCGGGAAGCGGAATTGGCATGGACTAAGTCTCGTGTTCAACTCCGGCATCTCAATATAGGAAGCAAAGAGGCCCACACCTTTCAGCGGTTGGCGGGTCGAGTTATTTACTGCGATTCTTCATTGCGTCCGCGATCTCATGTTCTCTCCGCCAATACCAAAACTCAATCGGGGCTATGGGCTTACGGTATTAGCGGAGATCTTCCCATTATCGTCGTTCGGATTAGTGAGGAAAAGGACATGAAGATGGTTCGCGAGCTTCTTCATGCGCATGAATATTTGCGTCTGAAAGGACTTGCGATCGATCTGGTGCTGCTCAACGAACATTCTTCGAGCTATTTGCAGCAATTGCAAGACGAATTACAAAAGCAGATTCGCATGAGTGGATCTTATCTACTTCTAGACAAGCCCGGAGGGGTTTTTGTCCGCCGATCGGATCTCATGCCCAAAGAAGATATCACTTTGCTAAGGACAGTCGCCCGCGTCGATCTTGATTCTGAAAAAGGGACGCTTGAAGAACAGCTCAAACGTCGGCCGGCCGAAGACGAACTCCCGGAGTTGTTAGTTCCCTCTAAGACGAAGCGAAGGACGGCGGAACAGACAACTCGTATCCCTCCTTTAGAGTTTTTCAACGGCCTGGGGGGATTTACCAAAGGGGGCCGACACTATGTGACTGTCTTAAAAGACGGGCAATGGACACCTGCCCCTTGGATAAATGTCATTGCGAACGAACGCGATTTTGGCTTTATCATTTCGGAGTCGGGCTCGGGTTACGTATGGTCAGTAAATAGTCGAGAAAATCGCCTTACTCCATGGTCGAACGATGGAGTTAGCGATCCTGTCGGTGAGGCCCTCTATCTGCGCGACGAAGAGACCGCAGAGGTGTGGAGCCCAACCCCCCTCCCCATTCGGGAAAAGGAGGCTTACGTCATCACCCACGGACAGGGATACACCCAATTTGAGCACGCGAGCCACGGAATATCGACAGAATTGCAGATGTTCGTTCCAACTGATGCCCCCGTGAAAGTTAGCTACCTTCGGATCAAGAACACCAGCGACGTCACTCGCAAAGTGTCGGTCACTTATTACGTGGAATGGGTGCTGGGGGTTCATCGACCCATCTCAGCTCCCCATGTGATTACCACTCAAGACCCGGATACCGGGATGCTCTATGCACGTAATCCCTATAATAATGAGTTCAAACAGCGCGTGGCTTTTACCTATTTGAGCACTGAGATCGATAGTTTCACTTGCGATCGCAAAGCCTTTTTGGGACGCAACGGATCGGCCGCAAAACCCGCTGGCTTAGGAAGGGAAAAGCTTTCCGGACTCGCCGGCGCCGGCCTTGACCCCTGCGCAGTTTTGCAGAGCAAGCTGGAACTCGCCCCCGGTGAGGAACGTGAAGTCATCCTCCTGCTGGGACAGACCGTGGAAGTGGAAGAGGCCAGAGCACTGACTCGTCGATTCGGCCGAATAGAAAATGTCCTCACCTCCTTTAAACAGGTATTGGCTAGCTGGGAAAAGATCTTGGGAACGATTGAAATTAAAACTCCAGATGCAGCGATGAATTTGCTCGTGAATCGTTGGTTGCTCTATCAAACGCTCTCTTGTCGAATTTGGGCCCGTTCCGCATTCTATCAGTCGGGCGGTGCTTACGGATTTCGAGATCAGCTTCAGGACGTGATGGCGATGGTCTACACCAGGCCTGAGATCGCGCGAGCACAGATCTTACGATCGGCGGGCCGCCAGTTTGTCGAAGGCGATGTGCAGCATTGGTGGCATCCTCCGACGGGTAGGGGAGTCAGAACCCATTTTTCTGACGATCTCATCTGGCTTCCCTTTGTAACGAGCTTCTACGTGAACGTTACCGGAGATCGTTCCATTCTGTCAGAGATAATTCCATTTATCGAAGCACCGCCGGTCGATCCTTCACAAGACAGCGATTATCGTGAACCCACACTCTCTAAACAAACCGCCACTCTAATAGATCATTGCGCCAGAACGTTGGACAGAAGCCTTAAGACCGGAACTCACGGATTGCCCTTGATGGGAACTGGCGACTGGAATGACGGAATGAATCGAGTCGGCGCCGGAGGCAAAGGCGAAAGCGTTTGGGTAGGCTGGTTTCTCTATGCGACCATGAAAGAGTTTATACCTCTGTTATCCGACAAAACCGATTCGAATCGTATCGAAACTTATCGCGATCATATGACGACGCTCAAAAAGGCCATTGAAGAGAATGCGTGGGATGGGGACTGGTATCGCCGTGCTTACTTTGATGACGGGACCCCTTTAGGCTCTTCTTCCAATAGCGAATGTCGAATCGACTCCATAGCGCAATCGTGGGCTGTCCTATCGGGGGCTGCGAATCCGCAGAGGGCTGTCCAGGCCATGGATGCGGTTGATGAGTACCTGATCAATCGAGGAGATGGATTGGTAAAACTTTTTACTCCGCCCTTCGATTCAGGTTCGGTCGATCCTGGTTACATCAAAGGATACGTTCCGGGAGTTCGTGAAAATGGCGGGCAATATACTCATGCCGCCATTTGGACGTTAATGGCCTTTGCCGCTTTGGGCGACGGCGATAGGGCGGGAGAACTCTATGCTCTACTCAATCCGATTAACCATTCCGCAACACGGGCCGGATTACATAAGTACAAAGTGGAACCTTACGTCGCAGCGGCCGATATTTACGGAATGTTTCCTCACGTCGGTCGAGGTGGCTGGACGTGGTACACGGGTTCCGCAAGTTGGATGTATCGAGCCGCGTTGGAATCGATTCTGGGCTTTACCTTGCGCGCCGATCGTCTGCGCATTACCCCTTGTATCCCTAAATTGTGGCAGGGATTTGAAATTAACTATAAGTATAAATCCTCACAGTACTTAATTGTGGTGACTAATCGTCAAGACCGCCAAGACATCCCAGCTAATAGCGGAACGGTCGAAGTAGACGGAACCCTCTTGCCGTCTTCGGAAATTACCCTGGTTGACGACGGAAAGACTCACAAAGTCCGCGTAGTTCTTTAGTCGGTAAGATCCCATGGATTTCATCCCCTAAATGCTCTATTAGTAGGGCAATGACCGCACGGAATCCCGATATCTACGTCGATGGCGACGGCTGTCCCTTTAAAGAGGAGATCTACCGAGTAGCTAAGAGGTACGATCTCAACGTCTTTATGGTCTGCAATAGCGAGCTTCGAATTCCCAAAGCCAGCTGGATTAAGCCCATTGTGGTAGGAAAAGATTTTGATTCTGTGGACAACTGGATCTACGAGCATGTCGTACCTAATGATATTGTCATCACTAACGATCTTCTTTTTTCGGCAAAGGCTTTAGAAAAGCAAGCCAACGTTCTCGATACACGAGGGCGAGAGATTACTCCCGATACCATCGGCGAGCTCTTAGCTACAAGAGAGTTAATGACGCAGCTAAGACAAATGGGGGAGATGAACCTCGGTCCGAAACCGATGAAGCCGAAATATCGATCGGAGTTCTTAAGTCGATTGGACCAGATT
This sequence comes from uncultured delta proteobacterium, assembly GCA_963778115.1. Classification (GTDB taxonomy): domain Bacteria; phylum Bdellovibrionota; class FAC87; order UBA2466; family UBA2466; genus JBBQIT01. The sequence goes on along the minus strand of CAVZSV010000004.1, from coordinate 1,767,849 downwards.
ATCAATCGCGTGAAACGCGGGTAGAAATCGAAACCTCCTTGCCCGGTCCAAGGGCATTCTGTTAAACGTAAGAAATGTGGTGGGGAATTTTAAAACTCGTTTTCCTTTTTTGTCTCACAGTGACTTCGCCTCTTATCGCCTGGCCCGTCACCGCTTCTTCACATGATGAAGATCGGTGTTTACAGTGCCATGGCAATACACCAGCCGTTTCCCCCAAATCAGAGGCAGCAGCTCCTCTTCTGCAGGAGCAGTTTTCCATGGAATGGTCGATGGTGGAATTCGTTTCGCAGCAGAACCCTCCGTTTTCGGTACCCCCTCAACCGAATGACGTTTTACGAGGAGTGACCTATTACGACTGGAAACGACAGAGTATGACAGAGATTTACCGCGACAAGTGCATCGATATTTTCTCGTCGGGAAGAGATTTTGCCTGCCAATTTATCAGCAATAAAGATCAGACTTTTCTGGTTCGCTTTGCCAATCAAGATCTCAATCAGCCGACCTCTTGCTGCCTGTGGAGTAAAGAGGGATTTTGGGCTCCACGACCGGACGTTATCGCTAACATGGGATTTGAAAAGGAGATGCCGTTAGCAGAGAAACCAACCAATTGGTTTCTCTTGGATATTCCTCTTCCAGGACCTTTTGGCTACGGCTTTTATAAAGAAGGAAATCTTCCGGCGGCTTTCTGGTTTCCGGTCATTTCAGGGTGGGTGCAACAGAATTTTTCGAACTATAAGACCGGGGTTCCCGATCCAACATCTTTCTCGGTTCCCTCTATCTGTTCGTCGGCGGCACCCGTTTGCGAGCAGTAGAAGAAAGCGAACGTTTTCAAAGCTCATTTTCGTCTAGAAACTTTAGGATAACAATGGACCGAATTCTTCGCTCGGGGATCAGCCGAATCCCTTATCATCTGTTACGAGCGGATATTCTTATCTTTAAACTGAGGTCGTATCACTTGTTATTACGTTCTGGTTCGCCATCACGATAAGTTCCCTGCGCTAGATACAATCAAAGCTAACGTTAACCTAAAGTGAGGGAAATATGAAAAACATGATTGTTTTACTGTCCCTGCTGTCGGTATTGTCGGTACATGCTTATGGGGAAAATTTCACGCTCATTAAGCATGGTCGAGGCTTCAAAAAAACTCAGGCCTTTGGTCTAGCCAAAGCTCCCTTCGTGAAACCACACTTCCACGGTACTATTCCCACGACCTATTCGTTGCCGGCCAATGGCTTTGAGCCTCCGACAAGAGATCAAGGACAATGCGGATCTTGCTGGGCATTCGCCAGCACGATGACTTTAGATTATTCCGCGTTGATGTTTGGAAAATCAAATGTCGTCCTCTCGGAAGAAGAGGTCACTGCCTACGATCCTGAAAGCGATGGATGCAACGGCGGTAACTTCGCGGGAGACTTCATGGTCCAAAATGGTCTCGTCCTGGACTCGGCTTGCCCGTACACGGGTGTGGGTTCCGGATGCCCCGATGGCCAACCGTCCACGTTTGCGGCTAAGCCTATCTCGTGGTCGAACATTGGAACCGACGGAGGCTCACCCACGACGCAAGATATCCAAGCCGCTATCCTCCAATATGGTGCGGTTGCGGTGGACGTCGCCGCCAGTGGTTGGGATTCCTACTCGGGTGGTATTTACCAAGACTGTAGTGACACCGAAATCGATCATCTCGTTACGATTGTAGGATGGAACAACACCAATGGGACTTGGTATGTAAAAAATTCCTGGGGTGAGAGCTGGGGAGAGAAGATTCCCGGATCTCAATATGGGGGCTATATCGAAATTCCCTTCGGTTGCGATGCTATCGCGACCGACGCCTCGTACGTAGTCTATGGCAGTAGCAATATGTCCAAGAAGTAGTTTCCGTTCTACATTGAGGGAGGGCAGTCGGAGTAACGGCTGCTCTCCTCAAGTCGAAAAATGAACCGTTTTAGATTCTGCCTTCGGGTCGAAGACCGAAAAGATGGGAGGGCAGCGGCATCGAACCGATCAGATGCGCGGATCCTCCCGCATCCCATACCACGGCCCCTTCCGGTAATTCGTTCAAGAGTCGCGGTGAAAGCAGCATAAACTTACCTTCGGTTCCGTCTTCGAAGAGAATAGGTTCACTTTGAACGGTAGCGCCGGAGCGGCCCTTAAATTTCGCATACCATCCTTGTCCTTCGTCATAACTTCTAATGCCGTAAATAAAATCCGTGGGGCCTTGAAGATTAAGTTCCTCAGAGCCGGTGAGGTGGGGCCGGCCTTCTAAGTCCCAGAGCACAGAACCCTTCGGCAGTTGGGTGACAAGGTGATTGGCAAGTAACAAGAATTTTCCCGTGGTCCCGTCTTTGAAGTTCATCGGCTCGGCTTGAAGCGAGACATCTTTATTGTTTTCTAGTAGCAGCGAGAATAGCCCTTCGTCCTTTTGAGGCATCGACTTGGGAACCAGCTCTTCAGGATGTAACGCTAGGGCAATTCGAATGATCCTTTTCATGCATCGGGCCTTAAGCGACTCAATGAGATCTTTAATGTCCCAGCCATAAGCCGACGAGGTTCCCAACAAAAGGCAGAGCAACGCGGTCGCGATCCGCTTTTTTCTATTCGTAAATACGGATTTCATTCGGACGCGCATCTTAGGGCAGATCTCAAATTAGGATCAAGGTAATAGTGCCCAAAAATATAAACCCCTCTGATTATTCAGGGAAATTCCGTAACGAAACGTCAGTTCTGTGAAAAACCGGTAACGTCGAATTGAACTATAGGCGGATGAGCATCCTTGCGTTTCAGTTTTGGGGCTGAGTGGGAAAATTTAATTCCTCTAACGTGCCTAATAAAAAAAGTGGAGGGGCCGGAAGTTGCTACAAGGAGATCTTAATTTCGCAAGTTTCTGGCTCTGTTATCGGAGGAGGAAACCACTTTTTCCGCTGATAGACCAAAACAACAGAAGGTAAGTAAGGCCATTAGGACGCCAAAAAGTTGGAGCCCCAGAAAAACTCCTATCCCGGTATGAAGAACGACCACGGCGAATACCCATAGCAGCCGTGTTCGTTTCGGAAAAATAAAGAACGGGTACCCAATCTCAATCAGTAGCGTACCCCACCCCAGCAACCACGCCACATGGGGAAAGAACGCTAGCAAGCTGCAGTCGAACTGCTGGTAGGTGGGAAGCATTAAAGAGCGCCAAATCGCATCTCCATTCCTCCACTGTTCGCCCAGAACTTTTTCGATTCCCGTCGCCATATAAGCGATGCAGAGGTGAAGTTGGAGTACGCGAAGAGACAGGCGCGCCTCCCAGCTCTTCGCCTTTGTTTTCTTTAAAAGAGAATCAAACGAGAGCGTATCGCCGAAGGGCATGAAGATGGAATAAAAAAGAGTGATGTGGGCAAATAGATCAACGCCGTAACTGGTGAAGTGTCCGCGTGCGAAAATCAGATGCATCATCCACAAAATAGCCGCCGATATGCGTGTCATGAATCCTACGAGAAAGCTGAGAAGACTTATCAAGTACACGGCTGCTAAAGCGAAAAGTGTCGTTCGCTCTGAAAATCCCCAATGTGAAGTGAGCTGAACGATTTGAGTCGTCTGGGGAACCCCCCACGCTCCGAACTGTTCTCCAATGTGGCTTTGGAGGATTCCTTGAGTGCTGTACCATTCAAAAAAAAGGCTGGAGCATAAAATTGCTTGAACGAGTAATAAGACCGCAAGCCCAATTCGGATTACAGCGAGCGGAAAGGGCGAAGCCGGCAAGAAAAAGAAATCTTGGATCTGCTTCGGTACCTTAGCCACGACTGGGCGCCTTTTCTCGTGCGAACTTCGCTCGGTAGACGGTTTGCCATGTGGATCGTTCTCCTCGTCGATAATCTTCCATGTACGGAACATCGAACGTTTCTACTCTAAGAACAATGAAGGAAGCTTCCGGATGGCGAGCAAACATTTTAGCTACCCAAGATGCCGAAAGCAGATGTCGGCTATTGTTGTCCTCTAAATCGTTCGTAATAAATTCCACGATATTGACTGCCCTCAGGTTGGCCTCGTGGGAGGGGCCGACGGGAAGGTGATCGGTGGCTAAGAATCTATCGTTTTTGTCGTAAAGATCGAACTCCGCCCGAGTGGATTGTCCGACAGAAGGGGCAAAAAAATTAAAGACGCTACTGGATCCCGTAAATACGCCGTACTGTTGAATCCATCTTCCGACGCCACCCAGCTTCCACCAAGGAAAATGGGCGGCTCCGCACACGGCTAACCCCAATTGGACTACAGCCAGGGAGAGCCATATTTTTTGCTTACTCCGCATTCTCATACCAATAAAAATCTACCCGGAGAGGTTGCCCCCTCCGGGTAGGTGTAGCTGACGCTGAGAAGCTAGTCCACTCAAAGGCCAAGTTCAATTGCGTCTCGGCCCTGATAAGACTTATTGATTTACTCTCTGCAGGTCGGATACCTGAATCCACCCAGGAAGAACGGTTCCATCGGCTTGTTTCAGCGATGCCCATTCTCCTTGGATACTAGCGATCTGGTATGTCGCGCCCGCTTGCACGGAACCCATCACTTGAGTTCCCGTGTACAGACTCGCCGGTGCGATCGTGGTGACAGTATCGCCAACCGCAAGAGGCGCAACCTCAAGGTCAGATGCTTGGATCCAACCGGGAAGAACGGTTCCGTCCGCCTGTTTCAACGATACCCAGGCTCCTTGGATCGCCGCGATTTGATAGGTCGCGCCCGCTTGCACGGAACCCACGATCGTGGTTCCCGTGTAGAGACTGGCCGCTGCGATCGTCATTACGGTTTCGCCCACTTGGAAGGCACTTACCGTATAGGTGACCGTACAAGTTCCGTATCCGCCGGGTCCGCTCACAGTCCCTTGACTGGTGAAGGTTCCCGCCGTGGCCGGAGTGTAAGTAACCGATCCCGTTGGTACGGAAACTTCCTGATTATCAATAGAGGCTGACGATACATATCCGCTAGCCTGAAGATTGATAACTACAGGTTGTCCGATTTCGATATTTGTCGTACTGGCCGTGAGAACGCACGTTGGAGGAGGATAGATAGTTCCGATTCCGCCACCGCCATGATGTCCCCCACCGCCGTGATGTCCGCCGCCACCGGCTCCCCCACCACCGTGATGTCCGCCGCCACCGGCTCCCCCACCACCGTGATGTCCGCCGCCACCGGCTCCCCCACCGCCATGATGTCCGCCGCCACCGGCTCCCCCACCACCGTGATGTCCGCCGCCACCGGCTCCGCCACCACCATGATGTCCGCCGCCGCCGCCATGACCACCACCACCGCCGCCGCCATGACCACCACCGCCGCCGCCGCCATGACCACCACCACCGCCGCCGCCATGACCACCACCACCGCCGCCGCCGCCATGACCACCACCACCGCCGCCGCCATGACCACCACCGCCGCCGCCGCCATGACCACCACCGCCACCACGGGGAGCTTCAGCGGGCTGGGCTGCTTCATTTGGGGTTACCACGACACTTTCGTCGACTAGCCGAATTTGATCTATCGGAACCGTACTTGTCGTGAGGTCACTCTTGGAAATGCTATCAGCACTCTCTGCCGTAAAACCGGGGCTTGAAATTCCCAGCGCGGCTAGAAGTGCCAACGGCACAAAAAACAGCTGTTTCATCTAAATCCTCTCCTCTTAAATTGATTGATTGATCCCCTCGGATCGGGGAAGGCTTGTGCAATTACATGACCAAAACAGCAGGCTCGTTTTTCAAAATGGCGCGACGAGTTACGTAAAGTTTTTACAGACGTGTGGTTACAAAATGGAGCTTAGCAGCACCAATAACCGCAGGAATCATAGGGGATGTAATTTTGGGTAACGCAAACGGGGTTCGGACGGGACTTGGTCGGTTGTTAGGATTTACACTCGCCAATAAATCGAAGAGATCTTGGCATAAGCTTTCGTCCAAATAAATGGAAGGAACGGGCGTCTTTCGCTGTCTATTTTTTCACCAGCCGAATCGCCTTTTTCACCGCCTTCTCATAATCGAGATCAAACTCAGGGGAAAATATTTTTTTTCTCCTAAAGTGGTTGGCCCATCGAAATTGGGCAAAAGTGGCCTCTCCGGGAGAGTAGCCTTCTAGGGTCACTAACCAGGCGAGACTTCGATAGGGGTCGTCGGATAGCCCTCGAATGTCCCACGGAAGGTACATGGGATCTCTGGGACCGTCTCCGAAGCGGTCGTACAGATGACACCATTTATTCTTTTTCATAACGGTCCAAAATCGTTCGTAAGACATTTTCGTCCGGGAGAAATCCTGTTCAATATGGATTCGAATCTGCTTAACTCCCGCCATCCAAAAGGCCGCTACATGATGATGTCCGTCGATAATGTACTTCTCGCGATTGGGGGCCACCACGATCACAATAGGATGGTCGTTAATGTATTTCTTGAGTTCCCTCTTCTTTAAAGACAGGATATCTTTCTTTTTTCGAATCACTTCGAGCATCCCTATCGCGAACTGAGTGGGCTTTACGTGCAATGTTTTTGAGGTTTTCTTCGACATAGGTAGTTTTTAGCACAGATTTCCAGCTTCAGGCAGATTTGCCGTTGAGTCACGTGAGTACTATGATTGCCCAGTGACTAAAATGAAAAAAACGCGTTTTGGTTCGCGCCCTTCCCGCAGCCGTTGGGTGGTAAAGGTAGGGAGTAATCTAATCTGTTCCGGGGGCCCCCTCCTTCTAAGAGCGTGGATGCAACAGGTGGCGAAGCTTTCCTTAGAAGGTTTTGAAATCATATGGGTGACCTCGGGGGCGATTGCTTCCGCAGTGGAGAGAACGCAGCGAGGAGCGAGTGAACGTTCGCTCGTGGAAAAGCAGGCGCTAAGCGCTATCGGTCAGCCGCTACTGATGGATCTATACAATCTCTCGCTACAGGCGGTGGGGTTGATCGGGGCTCAGATCTTACTGACCTACGAGGATATGGGGGATGCAACCCGGCGAGGAAATCTAGAAATCACACTTAATAAACTTTTAGAGTGGAAAGTAGTACCTATCCTTAACGAGAACGATGCGGTGGCGACTGAAGAGATTAAGTTCGGTGATAACGATTCGCTTTCTGCCAAAGTGGCCTGCATGATGAAAGCCGATCGCTTAGTTATTTTAACCGACGTAGAGGGGCTATATGATACGAACCCTTCAAAGAATCCGCGCGCTAAGCTTGTGGCTCACCTTCCGTTTATCGACGAGAGTTGGTTAAAGAAGATCGGAAAGCAGGCCGGATCTTCCAGAGGCACCGGCGGCATGTACTCTAAGCTGCTTGCGGCGCGCGAAGCGAACCAACAGGGAATTGAAACCTGGCTTCTCAAAGGGGACGCCCCCAACGCCCTTCTTCGGATTGCAAGCGGCGAACGTATGGGAAGCCGCCTCGGGGGTAAGTCCTAATGGGCGAATCCGCTCCGCAATTTCAAAAACGACTTGAGGCTTGTCGAAAAGCTGCTCGAGAGTTACGCCAAACCGATTTATTGACGAGAAATCAGGTGCTTTTATCGGTCGCGAAACTTCTTTCCGATAGGAAAGCGGAGATTATTGCCGCCAATTGCGCTGACCAAAAGGCTTTGGCGGCCACGGCGACAGCGGCTTTTCGCGACAGGCTTTTACTGAACGAAGAACGATTGGCATTAGCGGCTACGGGTTTACGCCAAGTCGCCTCTCTTGCCGATCCCATCAATGAAGAGGTGGAACAGCGGATCCTTGCGAACGGGATTCGAGTGCGTCGCGTGCGATCCCCTCTTGGTGTGATTCTAATGATCTTTGAATCTCGTCCGAACGTGGCTTTGGAAGCTTTTGGTCTTGCGCTAAAGTCGGGCAATGTCATTTTACTTCGCGGTGGAAAAGAGTCCATGCGCACGACACAAGCCATTTACCTTTTACTCGAACAAGCCTTGAAGGATTCCGGTCTTGCTTCGTCGACGTTCTGGGGAATTACTGACTCGGATCGATCTCTACTCGAGGAATTACTAAAAGCGCGTCAATGGATCGACGTGGTGGTTCCCAGAGGCGGTGAGGGGCTTATCGATTTTGTAGTCAAGAATTCTCACATTCCCATTATTAAAAATGATCGGGGGCTTTGCCACATCTATGTCCATGAGGATGCCGATCTCACTATGGCGCAGAACCTTGTGGTAAATGCGAAAACGCAACGACCCGGAGTTTGTAACGCGATGGAGACGCTTTTGGTCCATTCCGCCGTTCAGGAAAAGTTTCTACCTCTTCTCTATGAAGCGCTTTCCATAAAAGGGGTGGAATGGTTTGGCTGCAGCCGCACCTTACAAACGTTGCAAGGCAAGCCTAGAGTTCTTGCAGCACAAGCTGTCCATTGGGATACCGAATATCTCGATCTTAAAATGAATAGTAAGGTCGTCTCCTCTTTGGAGCAAGCCATTGATCATATCGAAACACACGGCTCTCGCCACAGTGAAGCCATTGTAACGCGATCGGAGGTTTCGGCTCGGCAGTTTCAGCAAGCTATCGATGCTGCCGCCGTCTATTGGAATGCTTCCACGCGTTTTACCGATGGATTTGAACTTGGCTTGGGGGGCGAGCTAGGGATAAGTACTCAAAAGCTTCATGTCAGAGGCCCCGTTGGCCTTAAGGAATTAACAAGCGTTCGGTGGCTTTTGGACGGTACCGGTCAAACTCGAAGTTGAGCATTGTCTGTCATTGCGAGCAGCCCGCAGGGCAACGTGGCAACCTGAAATCCACAACTGGCACGGTCATCAAATGAGTAACGCCTTTCTTGGATGTTGGCCTTGACGTTAGCCACTCCCCTATCCAAGCTTTCTCTATGAAATCAAAAATCTCTTTCCTCCTTTTTGCGCTGAGTCTATTTGTTTCCAGATCGAGTTCGTCACTCACCATGTTGAGGCCGCCCACTACTGAGAAACATCCTGTTACCGATGAGTATCACGGCGTCAAGGTCGTCGATGACTACCGCTGGCTGGAAGACGCTTCCGACGCCAAGGTTAAGAAATGGACCGAAGATGAGGCCCAATACTCGCGCAGTTGGCTGAATAGATTGCCCTCCCGTCCCAAGATTCGAAAACAACTGGAGGAATGGGCGCTGTTTAAGTCACCGGTTTACTTCTCCTTGGGATTTAGAAACGGAATTGTCTTTGCGATGAAGCACCAGCCTCCCGAGTCGCAAAATCTATTGGTCCGTCTGCCTCCCGACGGAAATCCCAAGCAAGAGCACGTCATCTTGGATCCCAGTCTGATGGATTCTTCAGGGCTTACCACTATCGATTTCTATTCCCCTTCGCGCGACGGGAGCCATGTTGCCATTTCGCTCTCTCAAGCCGGAACGGAGGCTGGAACCGTCCATTTTTATGAGACCGCGACCGGTAAAGAGGTCGCCGAACCCCTACCACGCGTGAAATTTCCTACGGCGGGAGGAAGTGTGGCCTGGAATCCAGAGGGCACTGGCGTTTACTACACGAGATATCCGGCACCCGGAGAACGCGCCGATGCCGATTTGCGTTTTTACCAGCAGGTCTATTTTCATAAGTTTGGTACTCCCGTCACTCAAGACACTTATGAGCTAGGAAAAGACTTTCCCAGGATTTCCGAAACCGCTCTCTTTACGCCTCGACAAGGCGATTACGTTGTCGCCGAAGTTAAGAACGGCGACGGAGGAGAGTTTGCTTACTACCTTAGAAATAAAAAGGGGGACTGGACCCAGGTCGCAAAATTTACCGATAACGTCGTGGACGCCGTCTTCGGCCGGCATAACGATCTCTATCTTCTTTCGCGAGATGGCGCCCCCCATAAGAAGATTCTGGTGCTCGATTTAGAAAAACCAGAACTTGCTAAGGCGAAAGAGGTGGTGCCTGCTTCGGACGTCGTCATTCAGCAACTGGTAGCGACTGACCATTATCTTTATTCTATCGATCTCGTGGGCGGCCCGCACCAATTACGCCAATTTGAATTAGCTACCGGAAAGAGCAAAATAATTCCTCTTCCACCGGTGTCGGTTATCCACGGCTTCACCACGACGACGGGGGACGATTTTCTTTTGGAAAACGAATCCTATGTCATGCCGGCGACCTGGTATCAAGTTCAAGCCTCCAAAGGATTTTCCCTTGAGAAAATCGGCCTGTCTTCGCAATCTCCCGTGGATTTTTCCGACATTGTAGTGAAACGAGAATTTGCGACGTCAAAGGATGGAACGAAAGTTCCCGTAAACATTTTAATGAGCAAGAAGAGTAAACAGGATGGAGCGCGGCCTACGATTCTTAGAGGCTATGGAACTTATGGAGTCAGCTTATCGCCCTATTTCTCTCCCGAAGTTCATCTCTGGTTGAAAAAAGGAGGAGTCATTGCCATCGCCAACTTAAGAGGTGGCGGTGAGTTTGGGGAAGAGTGGCACGAGCAGGGCAAGCTCACAAAGAAGCAAAACGTTTTTGATGATTTTATTGCGGTTGCGGAATATCTGATTCACGCAAAATATACCCGTCGCGATAAACTGGCCATAGAAGGCGGAAGCGCCGGAGGTCTTTTGATGGGAGCTGCTCTGACTCAGCGTCCAGAGCTTTTTCAAACCGTCGTGGCTCACGTGGGAATTTACGATATGCTTCGAGTAGAGCTGGATCCGAACGGAAGTTTTAACGTAACCGAATTTGGAACGGTTAAAGATCCCGAGCAGTTCAAGGCGCTTTACGCTTATTCGCCGTACCACCACGTTGTAAAGAAGGGCGATTATCCTAGTATTCTTTTATTGACCGGCGCCAATGACGGACGAGTTAACCCCTACCAGTCAAAAAAGATGGCGGCCCGGCTTCAGGCTTTGGGCGGCAAAAAACCTGTTCTTTTGCGAGTAGATTTTGCGGCCGGGCATGGATCTGGAATGCCGCTAAAGGCACAAATCGATCAGCAAGCTGACGTCCTAGCCTTCTTGTTCGAGGAGATGCAGCTTAGATACTGATTTAGTTGGTTTGGACGGTGTTTATTCCGCCAAGCATTTGTTTAAGGGTATCCTGCCGTTCAGAATTGCTCTGAACGATGTCAAAAGTACCCACCGCTCTTTGGGCGTCAAAGTAGGCTTGGAGAAAAGTATAGTCCGCGGCCGGGGAAGCGATCCCTGCCGCGAACGCCACATTTTGGGCGTCAACGAGTTCGGTCACCGACCGGGCTCCTTTAGCGACTGCTTCTTTATCTTAATGGTGATAATGATCGGCTCTATGCTACTGGCCCCCTTCCTCAACAAGGTCAAAGGGGCCGTGGCGATGGGGCATTAGATCTCCCCCTCCATTTAATCGCTATCCTTTCTAAATTTTTGTACCGCGGGAAGGTCAAGCGAAATAGCCGGCATATATTCTCGGATGAAAGTACGAGTCCACCATTGATGCGGCCATTCTTTCCATGTCGCGAATTGGTACTGATATAAATCCATCTTAATAAAGGTCGGGGCTTTCGATCCAAAGGGAGCCGAGTCAAAAAGTCCCACTATCTTAGAATCATTCTCTAACAGCCTGACTGCTAAACGCAAAAGCCATTGCTCTTCCAACTCAGGACGCATGCCAGAAAACCAAATTTGCCAATCCAAATGGTAATGATAAGGGGTGATAAGACAGGGTCGGCGCGAAATATCCCCGGGAGCGCATTTAAATTCGTAAGGACGCCATTGGGTGTGAGCGGTGAGCACTGGCTCGTCAGTAGCTTCAATAATCACATCATAACGTTCCTTACCGACGGATCCGAAAGCCCCATAGCTATTAATCAAATGCCAAGGTTGATAGGAGGTGTTCATGGCCTGCTCCGAACTTAGAAGATTCAAGGCGGGCGCGATGCTTAATCCGATCACGGCAAGCGAGAATAAGGAGAGCAGTGCCGTTTGCGAATTCGAGCTTCTAAGAGCAGGAGTCAGAGAAAACAAAATGCTTTCCCAAACGGCTGAAAAACTCGTCATCGAAACAGGCAATGCACATCACAAGGGTGACCCAGTTTAGCCAGGAAAGATTTCCGCTAGAGATGAGAATCATCTGGAAAAACATCGTAATGAGGCCGGCACAGCGGCGAACTGTTTTAGGGCCAAAGTAACCAAAGGGAACGATCAGCTCCACGAAGTGGTTAAACAGAGCCCCGCCATAATGAAACCAGGGCGGCATGTGGTGATAGAAAAAGCTTAGAGGACTTGGAATGGGCTGTGTCTCGTAGTGGTACATGAGACACGTAAGATCCCTCCAGCACTGGTCGCCTCGGATCTTAATGAGTCCCGCCCCGAGCATCAGGCGAAAGAGCATCCATCGGAGTGACCAGATCACAATCCGAGGGGGCACCACATGGGTTTTCTTAAGTCTCGGATCGAAAAGAGGGACGAGAAAGAAACAAAGAAAGGTAAGTTCCAACAGCTGCGTCTCCCATCCATAACCATAGAAGAGTTGGCCCGAATTCACGAATGAGAGTTGCATCGTCCAAAGAGTAAAGAGCATGACGAAGTTCGCATAACCCGCCATGAGGACGAGTCCCAGGATCATTCCAAGTAGCCCCATCCCGCGAATGATTCCGTCTGAAGAAACAAAATAGAAGAGGCTGGGTAAGTTCCAAAAGCCGCTACTAACTCCGTCGAAATATCTCACGACCGAGGAAATATAGGATGTGATAGGGAGTAACCCGTTCTTTCCCCATAGGGCGACTCCTTGGAAAAAGAGGATCGAAAAAGCGACGACGTAAATAAAACCCAAAGTCCGAATAAGCCAAAGCCTAACAAAGAAATAACGATCCGAGGCAAGTTCGTTACCCAGGAGAAAGGAGTTTACTCTAGCCGTTAGCTCTTTGGTTAGCATTGGCTAGAGACTATCTCGGGCAAAGACAAATAAAAAGCGCCTATCTACTTTCTGAAAGTAAATAGGCGCTCTAAGGAGGGACTATTTTCTATCCACTTCGACTTGCAGTCCGGCACAAGTGATCTCGTCGCGATTTCCATCTTGATCGCTAAAGTGGTATTCGAGACCCGCGTGAAAGGTCGAATGGAAGTTTGTTCCGGTATTGACGTGGTTGTCCCATTTCTCTTCTTCAATATCGCTAGGCTCTGCATCGATGATAAGTTCGGCATCATTGCCACTGTACTTGTCCTCTACGGGCTTTAAGAAAAAGCGGAGATGGTCGGCCCATTTTTTTTTCTTGGCCTTGTAGGTAACGTCGTTATCCCACTTCGCTTTTGGGCCGGTATCATAAGTAACGATAAAGCTGAGATCGGAATCGTCGAGTAATACTCCCCGCACATCAGACAATTGGGCAGTGCCGTCTTTGGCCACTGCATAAGTAGCAGCCAGACGAAACAAAAACGGATGGCGTTTGGTGGCTTCGTGTCGGCATTCGAGAGAATAGGACTCGCCGTTTTTGGGGGAAGCGGCGCTGGCTCCATAGGCCGCTAACGCCATAGCCAGAGCGGTGAACGTGAATAAACTTCGCATAAGTACAGTCTCCTCTTGGTATTAGTCAGTTTTCACTCTGCAGTGACGCATAGCGCCCGTGTCGGGCGGATGTCAAATTAGGAAAAAGACGGGTTAGATGGGGATCGCTTGAACGACTTCGTTGATCCTGTCCTTCGTCAGAACATCCAGAAGTTCGTCGTGCAAGCGGCGGCATTCGCAGATTATCTTTCGCCACTGGACTTCTCGAGCATCGTCGCGATTCATAAACTCATAAAAGTCATTTCGATCGGGAATCTTTTTTCCGGGGAGTGTGGCGATAAACTCAGGTGACGGGCAAACCATTAAGACGTTATCCAGATTCTCCTGATTGGGGCGTCTCCAAGAAAGGTACTTATCCAGCCAGCCCGGAATAATACGGGAACTGAAATGAGGAAAAAGAACCAATCTGTTGTCAGCAACGCAATAGGGGATATCCATGTGGTAGTCGAGAAGGCCCCCATCTCGAAAACAGGAGCCCTGAAAGCCAGGCAAATCGTAAACCCCTGCCATCACCATCGGAATAGAACCCGACGCCATCAGCGCCCGTTTTAGCCAATTGGCTTTGAGACCGACGGCCGTGGCATTGTAACGATCACTCTGGAGAAAAGGCGGAAGGTCTCTGGAATCGGTAAATACCGTTCGTTCCATAAATCCATTTAAGAGATTACGGTGAATCGTATTAGCAGCTACGGCTGAAAATAGGCCAGTCCAGAGCAGCGGCAACCGCTCGCTACGAAGAAAATTCTTACACTTTACGGCAATGATATTAAGACGGAAGTACGGATGGGTTAGGATTTTTTGAGTGGCCTCGTCGCTAATAAAACCATCCAGAACGCGCATGCTCTCTTGGGTAACCTGCTCCGGCGAAGGCTTATTAGCATAACGTTGAGAAGAATAGGACCTCTCGAATTGTTCGATGGCTTTAATGGGATCGGGTTGTACCGCCGCCGCAAATCGCCACGATCCGATGGAAGATCCCAAAAGATAAAGCGGCCTCTTTCTTGGAGTTAGCCAAGAGCCGAACAGTGCCCTATCGATTTGGCTTAAGACGAGCCATTTAGGACCACCGGCGGCGCCAGCAATAATTTCAATCTGTTCTTGTTTAAGCCCATCGCGCGAGAGGATCTCTTGAGCTTTGCGACCTGCAAAAAACTGAAGGCTCTTAAACATCCCGCAGGACTATACTCCAGGTCGAACCTGACTGCATTTTTTCTAACGACTCACTGGTCCATGCAAACACTGAGTAAACTAAGGTTCGCGCAATTAAGACTGTAACTGAGAAGGCTTGTGATCATTTCATTATTAATCACAAGGATTTGGTACGCGTTGGGCTCCAGCCGGAGCCGCATCGCTCGCGCCACATTGCTGGTGTCGACGTATTTGAGGGGCCACGTAGTGCTTAGAAAAACGGACGTCGGAATGTACTGAATGCCGGTAGATCCAGGGGAGTCTGGATCCGTAAAAACTCTTTGTTCAGGCCCCAAGTAGAGTTGCCCGGCCAGGGTGATTTCAATGTCGGGGTTGGTTTTATTATCCCAAATGGCGGTCCCCTTTAAGGTTCGAGTTCCGTCGTAGGCAGCACTTGAACTAAAAGTGTACCCCTCGATGTCTCCGTCATCTTTCCCTTTAATTTTTTCAATATGAATGCACTTATCGGTATCGGCTAAACCGAACCAAGTGACGGCATCAGGGGCGGCGTCTTTAGAAAGTGTGCAGTTTGAGTAGGTGTCCTGAGGAAGAAAGAAAGGGCCCATCGAATCTACACTCGTGTAGTTCATATAGACGCCTGTCTTTAAGATGTAGTTGGGGAAAGTCGCCGACATCAGCCCTTGACCGATATGAGGAAGGCCAAAGACGTGGCCGAGTTCGTGAGTGAGCACGCGAAAAAGTAAGCCATCATAGGCCCAGGGAGCTTCAATATAAGCCGGCCCTTGCGGCGTGCGGTGGGGACCTTTATCGGAAGCGATATAGACAAATCCTTTTCCTCGTAGATTTACTCTGTCGTAAGAGGTGCGAACCGCAATCCCCACATACTCGTCTTGGTGCTCTAAATACGATGCTTGATCGGAGGACAAAGTGCCATAACCGAACTGAAACTTAAGATCTTCAGTGCCCGTGCAAGGAACTTCTTCAAAGTTCTGAATCGCAACTTCTGGCGGATTGATCACTCTTTTTCCCGAGTTGACCAAGAAACTTTTAAATTCTTTTTTCCAAAAGGCGAAGGAGAGATGAATCAATTCATGTACGCGAGCCGCCGGTAACGAAACGGTCTGCTGATCTACAACCACGCAATAATTGACGTTGGGTACATTTTGCAGAAACCAAGGATTGGTGCGATCGGCGAAGATCTCTCCTCCCGAGGAGACCCATCCTTGAGGAATCTGGCTAATCGGGTCTTTGCTACTCGAGGTCTCTTGGCAGGAAATATTGCTCAAGAGCACTACTACGAGGAAGAGTAGAAAACCGGTTCTGCAACGGCAGGATGACGGCATGGATGTTGGCTCCGCGTTGAATTTGAATCTATTTATGTTTGAGCAATTAATGAAAGAGACGGCTTCCGCAAGGAAGCCGTCTCAGGGGAAATTATAGAGTTAGGGTCCGAGATCGTCACGGTTTTATTGTTTGTCATAGGCGCAGCTGATTTGAATCCCAGCGACCGATCCATCGAGTAGCAGTTGAGACCCTTCGATGTGAAGCAACGTATTTCCCGTGATCTGAACGAGCTCCTCTTGCCCGACAAATTGAGCCGAACCTGAGTAGTTCATTTGAACCGCACTTTTATTGGCGTTCCATCCGGCTGTCGTCGAAAGATTTCCCGCTAAAGCATGGGTATCATCGACGGGAGACACGCCGCTAGACGCCATAAAACCGCCGAGCGGGATCAACTGATCATCCGCAACGAGGAAAGCACAACCTTGCTGGGTGATCGTGGTCGTAGCATCCTGATGCGATCCGTCACCGCCCGAGCAGGAGCCTTTCCACGTTCCCGTGAAGTTAGTGCAGGTGGCATCTTTGCTAACGTGAGGCGTCAACTTCATCTGCTTGAGAACGTTTTGAATGACCGGAAAGCAGAACCCGGACACCGGATATAGACAAGCGATTGCCATTAGAATGTTTAGCTTTTTCATTTTGAATTTCTCCGTAGATTGAGAGTTTGTTTTTCACCACTGTCTTAATCTTCGAGCGAAAGTTGTTTTTCTTCCATAAACTCGATCCGTAATTGTTGAAAAAAAGTTGCTCAAACAGGATAATATTCTGACTGGGGGCGATATGGAGTTGTTTGCGGAGACAGACTACAAACGTATCCTGCGCGCGAGGCTGAAAGAATTTCGCCACTCCGACCGACAGCTTAATTTAAAAACCATCGCAAGACGTATTCCGCTTCAGTACACCTACCTTTCGCGGGCATTGAACGACGACAAAACTCATCTCAACGAAGATCACCTCTTTGCGATCTGCCGGTTGCTGGAGTTCATGCCGGACGAAACGGAATACCTAAGCCTGCTTCGCCAGTTAGCTACTTCGAGTAGCCCCACGAGAAAAAATTTCTTAGAAGGTAAGATTTCACGAATTTCAA
Source organism: uncultured delta proteobacterium (assembly GCA_963778115.1). Lineage (GTDB taxonomy): Bacteria > Bdellovibrionota > FAC87 > UBA2466 > UBA2466 > JBBQIT01. The sequence continues at coordinate 1,750,847 of CAVZSV010000004.1, read as the reverse complement.
GAGTCCGTACGCTAAACGCTTCGATTCAAGATTTTGACCGAGCGCAACTCTCGGACGAGATCGACTACCTTTTGGACGCCACTTCGGTTGTCGTTCATGTCTCGCTCGATATTCCGGAAATAGCAAAAAATCCGAGAAGACTCTGTGGGCCCTTGAGAATCACGCCGAAAAGGCTGCAAGCCGTCTTACACAAGTTAAACCAACTCAATCTCATCGAACTCTCCGAGACAGGAGAGGTTCAGAAAGTAAATCAGGGGCACATTCACTATTCCAAAGATCACCCCCTAATGCGAAGCCATCAAATGATGCTTAAAACCATGAGTAGTAGTCGGCTGATTGAACTAGAGGAGACGCAAAAGGTGAGCTTTATGGCTACCTTTTCCGCTGATAGCAAGGCGCTGGAGCAGGTTCGACTGGCATTTGAGACTTTTATTAAACAGGTAGAAAAGATTGCGGTGACTAGCCAGAAGGAAAGTACCTACCAGCTTACGTTCGATCTATTTCCCTGGTTTTGATCTTTTCTATTGTTGCACGCACACGAGAGGTTCCAACGAAGTGCAGGGGGTCGGCCCCGAATTAAGCAATCCTTGATTCAGCCCCAGAGCACCGGTGATGTATCCAAACGCGCCATTGCTTGCCGAAGTGGAGTCACTCCAAGAGCTACAGGTATTGCCCGTATCAGTACTCCAATCGGCATTCATTCCCGTCCAAATCGTGGGTGTAGTCGCCGTTGGCACTACGAGATTAGCGAGCGGAAAGGAGAAAAATCCATTGGTGTCGGTAGTGCTAACGATACTGCCATTGTATTGGATGTATGTGGTCGAGGGAGCAAGAACCCATCCCACCTGGCCGGCCGATCCACTGGTGCAAGAAGGTGGAGTAGAAGCTCCGATGGCAGCTCCATTGCCAGTCACGCAGGCGATTCGACTCGTTCCATCGACGATGAGCGCTTTGGCAGTAGTGATTTGGGGTGTCGATGCACTAGGGATATTGGCCTGACAAAGAGCATCGGCCCCTGTGATTCCACCTAAATTTCCCGCGACTCCCGTGGGAAGGACGAAGAGCTGTTTTATCGTGGTGCTGCTACAGGTGACGGCAACATTCGTCACGCTTACCGATCCCATGGTGCCAATGCCGGTGGTGGCGACCGAACAGTTTTGTCCTGTCGGTTGAGTAGTTACCGTCACGGAATAGTTGCTTCCTTGGAGTACTTGAGTCCTGAAGACAAAGGAGACAGGAGATCCAGTCGCAGTGACACTAAGCCCATCTACGGGAATGGTTGCACTGTCATTCAAGTACACCGTCCCCGTAAGACCGGTTACGGTACCCCCCACCGTGTAACCGTTGGTGCAGGTCACCACAATAGAATTGATTGGGTAATAGGACAGTCCGGTACCACCGTCGACGGCGCAATACTGTCCGACGGGCTGTTGCAATACGGTTACGGTAAAACCGTCCCCTTCATCTAACTTCGTAGGAAAGGTAAAGCTCCCATTTGAGGTAATGGTAATGGTATCCCCGCCATTATTCTGCAAAACGAGAGTTCCCGATAACCCCTGCACTGTGCCGCCCAGGGAGTTAATTTGATTAGCACAACCGGAAACCATCACAAAGGCCACGCAAAGGGCCAACAATACAGCTCTTTTCGGCGACATTCTCAGCAGCGGGTTCAGCACGGGTCTCAGCATGGGACTTCTCTCTTTCCATTTTTGGGCGCTAACCATTTTGGGTCTTGGCCGGTCTTACAGTCGACAAGGGGTTAAGTCGCATGGAAACAGAAAACGATCAAGAAGAGATTAATGCAGGGAAATTCGCCTCCCTAAGCCTATTCGGGAGTGCAGGGGAAGCCTAGCGTTGTAGTCGAGGTGTGCCGAGTTGCCTGTGGTGTCGTAGTAGGCAATTCCCCCTCGGGCAAAATAGTGGCTGACGATGGACTTGCGAGACAGCGCTGGATTCTTACGCTCGGATCCGCCATGCGCCAGGTTGGAGTGCCATACCAGAAGGCTTCCTGCTTTAGGGGTGTAATAAAAGGGAGTAAGTCCTCGTTCTTCAAGCCTTTGCTTCAGCTGAGGAAGATACTTTTCCGCGTACTCACTCCAGTCGGTCGTGATTTTTTTCATTCCGACCGTTTTAGAATAAAGCGTCGGGATACGGTGGCTTTTTGGGTAAACAAACAAGGGACCCGCGTCGGGGTGGATATCTTCCAAAGCTACCCACACCCCGCACATATAGCCTTCCGGAAAGGGTGTCAGATGGATCGTATCCTGATGGGCATCTTGGGTACTGCCGTGCAGATAGTTAAGCGTCTGACAGGGCAAAGCCACATCATCGAAAATAGCATTCAAAAGCTTCATGACCTGGGGATGTTTCCACAATTGGCGAACCTCAACACTTCTTCGAAACATGAGCTCGATCCGTTCCCCGGAACCCGGTCGATAGGCGACTTCGCCCGAGGTGATCGCTTTTTCTACGTCCCGATTGATGGTGTCGACGAGATTTTTCGGGACGAAATTATCAATGACGAGATAGCCCTCATCGACAAACTGCTTTAGACGTTGCTGATAGTCGGTAGATAACCCGTGTTTGGTTAAGATCGAAGGGATTCGTTCCAAAGCATCGGGTCGGTCAAACCAGGGGCGGAGTTTTCCTCCGCTTTCCACCGGAAAATGAGAAGAGTCCACCGTTTCCAAAAATAGTACTGGCGATCCGTGGAGCTTAAGTTCATTTGCCACCTGATTGGCCAAATCCCCCGCGTTTTCTATGAGAAGTTCGTGTTCGATCGCTACGACTTGCTTTCCCTCTCTCGAGAGCAAATTCAGTTTGAGGGTATGGGTTCCGTTGGAAAGAAGATGAGTATTTAAAACAAACTTATATCCGCTCTTAAGGGTTTGTGTCGCCTCTAAGGTGGGAATCGCAAAAGGAAAGCGGTTTACGACTTCAAGCGAATTCCCTTCGTCCAGGGAAACGACAAGTTTTCCTTCTGGGAAATGGCTCAGCCCTGAAAAAGCCCAACCTCTTACATTAACCAATCCCGAGAGTTTTTCGTGGGCGGGCGAATCGATCTGAATTGTGCAGGTCGTGTTCTTAGCGGAAGGTGTCGTGAAACGGGGCCTCAAATTCGCCTTTAGTCCCGACCAATAATAACGAAAATCTTCGATCATGCGAGGTCTCCCCAGGAGTTAAATCGAACTGTTTATATAAGATCGTAGGTTACTTATTGCAATAGGCGGCATCTCCCCTATGGTAGGGAAGGCCATGTCTTACGACGAGCGTTACGAAACGGACCTCATAAGGGGGATTGAAGATCCCAGACCTTGGGATGCCATTTCCCTTGCCCGCAAGCACTTAAAACGAACCTCCCGTGTTCTCGATATAGGCTGTGGAACGGCCTATAAGACTCTGCCTCTGGCGAGGGAGGTCGAGCGGATGATTGGAATCGACCCGTCCGCCGAGATGTTGGAAAAAGCGAGAAAAAATGTGAGAGCCTCTGGCGTTTCCAATTTTGATCTCCTCAACGCAGGGGCAGAAGCGATTGCTTTTGCCGACTCGAGTTTCGACCTAGTCTTATGTTTGTTAGCCCCGATTGAGCCCGCCGAAGCCTTCCGGGTGTTGAAACCGGGGGGAGTAGTCATCGCAGAACTAATCGACAATGAGGACAAGTGGGAGCTTAAGTCCTTATTCGGCTCCGACAAACAGGGGGAGCGGGGATGGGTTAATTTCTATGGCGGGCGATCTTCAGAGCAGCTTACCCATCTGTTTGAAACCACCTTTCCCACGGTGAGTATGGTTAGAGGGGAGTGGAAAGCTTATCTTTCGCGCGAGGGCTTGTGCTTACTCATCGAAATCACGCAATTCATTCAGCGCTTTGATCCGGTCCGCGATGCAGGCATTTTGGATCGGGTAGAGCAAAAATATAGGACAGTTCAGGGAATCTCGCTGACTCACCGGCGCAGATTGATCACGGCCGTCAAAGGAGAGACGAAATGATTACCGGAATTAATCATGTGACCTTTGCCGTCCGCGATCTATCTCGTTCTTTTTACTTTTATCGAGAGGTTCTAAAATTTCGGCCCGTCGCTCGTTGGGAGAAGGGTGCCTATTTTGAAGTGGGAGAGTTTTGGTTCTGTCTCATTGAAGATGAGAAAACTCGATCGGAAGCACTTCCTGAGTACACGCATGTTGCCTTTACGGTTTCTCCCGGCGCTTTCGAGAGCGTTTCGAAGTCACTGCGAAAAGCTTCCGTACCTCTATGGAAAGAAAACGTAAGTGAGGGGCCGTCACTGTATTTTCTAGATCCTGACGGACATAAGCTAGAAATTCACGCGGGTGACTTGCGATCCCGATTGCAGGCCCTGCGAGAAAAACCCAGGCCTGGTCTTGAAATTTTAGATTGATCGTACCTCCTCGCACGAGGATGTGCCTACCGGAAATCCTAATTAGAAAGACTTGCCTAACGCACCGCTCTACTTTACCAATTACCGTATTAGGAGTTGGGGGGAAGAAAAATGAAATGGGTGGGACCGTTGTGGGGGCCATTGTGGGGATCTTTATGGGGCTGTTCTGTTTTTCTTTCCATTGTCTTTTGTAATTTGGCTTGCTCACAAGAGATCGTTGCAAGTCAGAAAGAGAGCCGCTTTCAGAAAATCCTAAAAGGGCTCGATGCGGACGAATTTATAAACCGTCGGCGTGCCTATCGAGAACTGGACGCTTTAGGCATTTCCGCCCTTGGCGATGTGAAAAAAGCCATGAACGACGAAGGCGATCCCCCCAATGCGGAAGTTCGCGAAAGTCTATCGCGCTATCTCGACACACAACCATTCCTTGAAGTGACTCCACGATCCATCCAGAGGTCTTTGGTTCTTAACCTTATTTCCCATCCCGAAGTGAAGGGCAGTTATGAACTTCTTCGAGAGTTACGTTCCAGCGTCTCCATGGAATTATTTCTTGAAATTCAAAATCTAGAAAGCGCCTCAGATGAGATCATCGAAGAGTTACTAAACTCGCGAAGGCGCGGCTCCTCTTGGGAAACCATAGCGCCTCTCTATAATGACGTCGTAGAAAAGGCCGAAGCGCGAGCCGTGCTCTATGAAAAAGCTTTCGAAAAAGCAGGTTGGAAAATCGAGGATCACCCATCGGAACGGACGCTAACTAAAAAGGATTTCGAAGAGGCCAAAGACTGGAATCGAATAAATCTATTTTATACCTACGGGATTAGAAAGGTCGTTACCCTCAAAACCGAAGACGGCGAAATTTGGAATCTTGCGTTGGATCAAGGTGAACTTGTTTTGTGGCAACCAGACAAAACGATCTCCATTGAACCCAAAGATCTACTGCAAGAGGGGGAAAACCTTTACGGCTGGATCTACCTTCCCGACGGAGAACGGACGACGAAAGCGGCTCGCTTGGACCAGTTCAGAAAGCCTCTTGAGGTTTCTTTTCAAGTACGTCTCACTAGTTATGGGGAGTGTGAAGTAGAGCCCCAAGGGGACGCGCGAAAAGAAGATCTTGAGAAGCTTTTGCAATTGCTCCACGATTTTCCCGTAGGCACCGATGAAGGGCCTAATCTGGTTTGGGACGAAGCGCGAGTTTTATTGAAAGTTCCTCTTAAGTAGCCTCTTACTCACACACTTTCCATGATTCCGGCGATCCCCATTCCCCCCGCCGTGCAGATGGAAATAAGCCCTCTCTTTTTTCCTCCAGTGGAAAGAAGTTTCGCTAGGGTTCCTACGATCCTAGCTCCCGTGGCCGCGAAGGGATGACCTAAAGCGACACTACTTCCTACGACGTTAAGTTTCCCTCTTGGAATAGGCCCAATGGAAGACGAGAGCCCCAAAACCTCTTTACAATACTTTTCGGACTCCCAAGCTTTCAGATTGCACAGGACTTGCCCCGCAAACGCCTCGTGAATTTCGAAATGATCGAAATCCTTAACGCCGAGGCGATTTTTCGTGAAAAGTTGAGCCACGGCTTTGGTGGGAGCCATCAGAAGACCCGCTCCATGGACGAAATCCACCGCTGCCACTTGAACGTCAATAAGTTTAGCCAAGGGTTTTAGTCCCAGTTCATTAGCGCCCGCTTCGTTGGCTATCAAAACACAGGCGGCCCCATCGGTCAGCGGAGAACTATTCCCCGCGGTTAGCGTTCCGTGTGCGGGATCAAAAGCGGGTTTTAACTTCGCGAGCTTTTCCAGCGAAGTATCTCCTCGTAACGTTCCGTCTCGCTTTAATCCGTGAAAGGGATGCACTAAACCGTCGTAAAAGCCCGCTTCATAAGCTTTGAATCCGTTCTGATGGCTTGCCAGAGCGAGCTTGTCTTGCTCCTCGCGAGAGATTTTCCACTCTTTTACCATTAATTCACAATGCTCTCCCATCGATAGTAGCGTTCTAGGTTCGTTCACATTGGGAATGAGTGGCTTCAAACTTTTCACAGAGAGATGGATCAATGCCTTTAGCTTGTCCGGAACGGTCTTTGCTTTATTTAATTCTAGTAACCACTGCTGAAGTTCACGGGAAACTTCGATGGGAATATCACTATTGGTATCGACTCCTCCGGCGATCCCTAGATCGATGGATCCGGTATGCGCTTTAAGTGCGATTTCCCAAACGGTTTCAAGTCCCGTTCCGCATGCACGCTGGACATTATAGGCCGGCGAATCGGGATGAAGGCTAGTCTCCAAGACGACCTCTCTGGCCAAATTAAAATCGTGCGAGCTATTCATAACAGCGCCGAAAGCGGTATCTCCGATTAACTTTCCTTCTAATTTCGCTGAAGCAATGAGTCCGTTCAGAGCGGCTACCATGAGATCTTTTCGAGTGACGTCGCTATAGCTAGTCTGACTCTTGGCGAACGGAATCCGGCTACTGCCCAAGATGTAAACTTCATTGTTGTTGGTTTTCATTTTGTCCTCTTTAGTTCCCATTCGGATGGCTTCGTAACGCCAGCTCCAGGAAATGAAATCACAGACCTACTAAGTATTGGAAGTATTTTAGAATGAGAAGTTAGCTTGTGGTATTCCCAAAGTGTACACCCTTTAAACAGTCGCGGATTTAGCTTTAGTCCACTGCAATTCAACGGCCATAAAATCCAACTTTAACTTTATCTATTCAGCCACATAGCTAAATTCCCCAAATGGCCTTCTGGTGGCTCGACAACCCACCGTGTAATTGAGTAAGATCTTAAGTATGAACCTAAATCTGGCTCGAAATGTCCTTCTCTTGCTGGGGGGGCTCGTCGCGATGGCCCCTACTTTTGCGGCAGATGACACGTCAGGTTCCAGTGGGGATTCCAGCACCAGTCCTGCTACGACTTCTCAAGGAAAGCACGCTGGCGGAGATTCGGATACGGATAAGAAAGCCAAGAAAGCGCGCGAAGAGGCTGCTTTCGAAAAAGACCCTAAGCTCAAAGACCTTATAGGAAAGCTTGATTCTGATGTGGCCCGCACCGAAACAGCGGACTCGGATTCGATAGATAAGATCAACAAAGAATTAGATAAACTCTCTGATGAACAGGAAGGCGATCTACGAAAGAGTCTGGATAAACTAGGCGACGATAACAAATCTTTTGACGTTTTGAAGGCTGTTCTGGATGCAAAAGGAATGTCCGACAAGGATCTTTTGGCTGCGAAGAAAGCCCTTAAGGATACCGACCCCAAGGAAAAGAGTGTTGCGATAGAAAAAGAGATTCGTAAGCGCGCGAAAAATGAATTCCCAAGAGAAGATCCGACGCAAAAAAAGGCGTTCGAAATGCGCCATTCCTTGGATGGACTCAGTGAAGCCGACAAGAAAAAGGCGATTGAAGATCTCTCTAAGACTGCCGCGACCGATCAACAAACCAACGCCGCCTTTAGAGAGGCTTTCCACGGTAAGGGCGTAGATGGTCCCACATCCAAAATGGCGGATGAAGCTTTGAAATCGTCTTTCAAATCAGAAACGCAATCGGCCACTAAATTCAAGAATCTGTTTGATCATGAGGGAACTAAGTTTCAAGCCTTCCAAGACAAGTACACCAAAAAGCAGTTCCTGGCGAAGTGTGTAGGCGCCAACTGTTACTCCGATATGTTTTCATCTTACGAAAGTGCCGCCAAGAAAGATCCGGCGAAAGCCTCTGAGGATTTCTTCAAAGCGGCTAAAGACGCCCAGCTTTCCTTTGTGACCAAGGATGGGAAAACCTATTCTTTCGCCGGTCAAGATAAGGCAAAAGGTCAAATTCTTTTCGTGCAGACGGAGGAAGATGGAAAGACTCCTATCGATAGCGGCACCCCCGACAATAAGAAATTGTACGGTCCCGCCGAGTTGGGAAAGATGCAAAAGGACGGAAAGATAGCGGCCTTTACGCATTCTTATAATTATTACAACTGGAGTTCGAATACTTCCGATCCCAAAGCCAACAAAGAACAGACGGTTTACTTTACCAATACCAGCGATTTTAATTTGCTAGATAAAGACGGGAAGAAAGTTTCCGACGAGAAACGCCAATCCAAAGACGGATCTCCGATCGATACCGCTCTTATGACTTACGATACTCGCACGGGGGCTTATAGTTTTACTCCGACGGAGCCAGTCGATAATGGGGGCGCCTACTTTACGGATCCTTTGGCGATCATTAATAGCAACTCTTCGTTTTGGAAATGGAATCCCAAATCCAGTGCGACCGGTTCCCAGAGTGATTCCGCCTCCTTTACCGATCCGAAGAATAACCAGTGGAAAATTTCTGGAGCGCCAGCCGTGGCCACTCGGAGCGGCGGGACCACGAGCGGTGGGCTTAACGTCCAATATGTTCCGCCCCCGCCTCCCCCTCCTCCGCCCAGCAGGGCTTATAGCTATACCGATCCCAATTGGTATTCCAATCAAGGGGCCATCTATTATGGCGGGGGTGGGAACGTTTATAACAGCGCCAATTGTAGTACTTGACCGCACTAACTTCGCCCCCGCGTGTCGGGGGCTCCGAAAGAGGGAGACTCGTGCGTCTCGGGTTTTGCTCTCCTTCTTAAAAATAATAGGCCATGCTTTTTATTCATGGGATAATGCCTGACAACTCAGGAGGTCCCATGCGATTGCATTCATTAATGGCAGTAGCCACTTTGGTGTCCGTTTGCGGTTTGACTTCATTTTCCCTCGCAGACGGTAACTGGAAAGCTCATCACGAAGAGATGAAAAAAGAGATGGCAGCCTGTCTCACTGATCCCACCAAGGGAAAGTTGTCCGCTGATGATGCGGCCAAGCTTCAAACGGAGATGGATAACTGTCACAAGACGGCGAAGCAAGCCGGTGGTGATGTACGTGCTCAAATGAAAGCGTGCATGTCGGCAATAGCGTCTTCTGATCCCGCCTATGGAGCGGCGATGGAAGCGTGTCATCCGCACCATCCGCATCAGGATTAGTCGTTTTTGCGATTCACGTTAAGGGGACAACTTTGTTGTCCCCTTTTTCTATTCTTATCCGTCGATAACCTCAAATTATTTTATTTAAACTCGGGTATGCCTTTTCTTTCTTCTTTTGTATAATGGGACCGGGAATTTCGCTCTGAGTCGATTCTTAGTAACCATTAGTAACTTAGCGCTTTACGTAACTTTGTTATCGCAACGCGGCCTCATCAAGCCAATCGATTGACTCGCCAGACGAGGAACGGATGAGTGACGAAAAAGACATTCGAGATGAGAAGACAGTTTTAAGCGGCGTGGCGGGGGAAAGCCATAAGACCGCCCCCCGACTTTGGAAATGGCTGGGAGTCGCCACAGCAATCTTAAGCATAGTCATGATGCTAGTCCTATTCCTGGTATGGCATGCTCCACAATACGATGCCTATGTCGGCAAACCCTTTGTGGTGAAATTCGAGATTGCGGATTTAAGAAAATCGGCAATTACCCGCGCCGCGATTCACCTTCCCGACGGGGTTTATTTTGATACCGAACAATATCCCGAATTGAAGTCCCAAAAGAGTTTGACTCTTGCATGGAGCAATCGCGATCAAAATCAATTCGTTCCTTTCGTCGTGAATTCGACGGTAAAAGGACTAAAAACTATCGTGGTGGACTTTTATGATGATGCCAATCGACTGGTGGGATCAAAGCATCTCAACGTGAACCTATTACTGACAGTACAGACGGCATCACAAGGATAGCCTAAGAGAATTTCACCGCCTATAATGGGGGTGAGGATTCCGCAACGAGTCGAAAGCGACTGCTGATTGTGGGCTATTAAGGCAATAAGCAAGGATAACGATGTCCTCTAAGCACCAAATCCCGCTGATTTTCTTTCTGCTGATTACGGCTACCGGTGTGTCGCTCGCCGAAGAAGTGATTCAAGCCGTCTCTGCAGACAAAATTAACGAATATCGAAAAGGGTTTGAGAAGGCGCTTTCTCAATCGCTCGTCGCGGGGCAAGCGTGGCCGGAATACGGCAAAGTGACACCCAAACCCGTTGTAGCAAATTCCGCTAAAGAAACACCAGAAGAGGACAGTACCAAATACCAGAGTCTACCCTTACCCTCTTTGGAGGCCATTACGCGAAGCAGACTTAAGCAGCTCATGAAAAAAAGGCTGGGGAATTGGGAAAGTTCTTCCCCCCTAGATCCCACCGCACCTGAAGTGTTGGCGCATCCTAAGCAGGAGCATCCTAAACCAGCCGACGGCCACTATGTGAAGCACGGAGATGAGATTGGCTAGAAAATAAAAAAGCCCCATCGGTACCTCTGGGTACCGATGGAGCTTTTTGAAGGCCCTATTTTTTTACTGCATGACGGATGGGTTTCTCAGAATCAAAGCGGCCGCCGTCACTTTTGCGAGGTAATGCTCCTTACTCTCGGCCATGGTTTCGAGATACCAAGGGTCATTACTACCGTATTCTTTAATCAACGTTTTTACATGCGCTTCGCCTTCGTTGTAGGCCTTTAGAGCCAGACGCCAATCGTGGAAGTAATTGTAGAGATCGGAAAGATATTCCATTCCCGCCTCCGTCTCCTTTTCCTCGTCGAGCCTGTCGTCTCTCTTCCCGTTTACCATCAGATGATACCGACGCGCGGTTTGAGCAATAAAACCCCAAAGCCCGGCGCCCGGTTGGTAAACAGGTCTAGAGTCTTTATATCCACTTTCGATTAGCGGCACGACGATCACCTCTTCGGGAACTTCATGAGTTTTCAAAGCGGCTTCTACCATCGGGCGATAGATTTCCAGCCGTCTTAATGAGCTCTTCATGAAACGGCGACCTTCCGGAGTTCCCACGAAGTCGTTTAATTGTTCCACGACCTTTTCGTTAATATCGAGCGGAAATCCCGCTCCGTCGTGACTCAAGTGACTAGCTTCCGCCAAAGTGAAACTCCTATCTTGGATAGCACTTCGTGACGCCATCGCGGCGGTAGCAAGAAGTACCAGGGTACCAGTGCCCACGACGGTGGATAACCACCGACGGGAAGGCATGAGTTTTGGATTGAGGATCATGACGACTCTCCTTTTGAGTAAGTTGCCATTCGCTCTCGCGGCCAGGCTGGTGGTACCGGCCAGCCGGCCTCGAGTGCTCACGGCGTGTTGCGCTGCCTGAACCAGACAGCGTCCGTAGGCCTGCGGCGAAACCCTCTTTGCAAGAACTAGAGTTTCGTCGCAGGACATCTCTTGAAGCTCTGTGATGAATCGAATCCATGCATTCATGGCAAGATTCATCGGAAAAAGTGCAGACAGTAATTCTAGGAAATAAGCTAAACGAGTATCTCCCTGACGGTGATGTTGCAGCTCATGTCGGACGGCAATTTTCAGATTCGTCCATTCTGGCAGATAGCTAAACGGAACCACCACGAAAGCTCCCACTCCCGGAATCCATGCCGAATAGGGGATAGGATGATTTTCGGTGCAAACAATCCGAAGCCGACCAATCTTTCTAATCAAAGGCAAGCTCGTTATCTCCTTATAGAGAGAGTGAAACTGCCAGACGGATTTCAACAAGAGGAGAAAAATGGCGGCAAACCCTATGGCCCCTATCCACAGCACCAGCCGATCTTGAAAGACGAATCCTGAAAGTTCGCTCTCCCCTTTAGAATTTCCTAGTGTAGGACTGAGTAACGAATATTTTTGGTGACTATTCTTTGTCACTCCCGAAAACACCTGGACCATCGGGTGCCAAAGGTGCTTCTTGGGAATTCCAGCTATTACAACGGGCAAGAAAATGGAGAGGAACAAAGTTATCTCAGCCCAACGAAGCCATAGTCTTTTTTGGCTTCCCTTACCGTTTGCCGAAAGCGTGAAACCAACCCGAAAAGCAACAAAGCTCGCAATCAAAGCGATGATGATCTGTAAGTAAGTTCTAAGTACCAGCACAAAGGTCGGAGACATTATCGTAGCCTTTCGTTGAGAAGCGCCCGAAGCTCCTTAAACTCCTCATCGCTCATATCCACTTCTTCGATTAATCGACGAACTAAAGACAAAGGGGCACCATCAAAGACTCGGGAAACTAGATGCTTTAAGGACGCTGCTTCGTAAGCTTCTTTCTTAAGTTTGGGAAAATAGACGTGGCCTCTCCCCTCTTTGCGGGAATCCACCACCCCTTTTTGTTCTAAGATCCGAAGCATGGTAGAAACCGAGGTATAGGCTAGCTTGCGAGCCTCAGGCAGTGCGGATACGACATCGTTTACGGTCGCCTCATTCAACTTCCAAAGGTAGCCCATTAGCTCCAGTTCCACCTCAGTTAGCTTGGTAGTGGTTTTGTCTTTTGATTTTTTCACTGAACTCTTCTCCCTATACGGCTAATAGTAACTAAATCTTTAGTTGATAGCAACTAAAGATTTAGTTGGTGGAGGTGTCATTGGAGAAGTGACCAGAAGCGAGTTACTGAGTGAATCCAGCAAGCACGTAAACAATGAGGCCCAACGAAGGCAGCAGGAATGCCTGAACCAAGGAGAGCGGTAAGTTTCTTAAATACTGCGAATGGAGCGAAGGACTAAACCAACGCATTACCAGTGGGTTGACGAAAGACTCCAGACAGAAATAGCTGGTGAGCAGGATAAGCATTACTGCGGTATCAAAGTGAAATAAAAATCCAAAAGAGAAAACAGCCGCTTATCTCTACCGCCGATGAAGCCAAGTAGAATTTTTTAGCGCGGGTTCCGCTTTGAGAATGCCAAATCTGATAGATAAAGATTCTTAGCCGTCCCCAATACGACACTGCAGACGGCAAAGATAATAGTTCCCAATAAGAGCAGGGAAATCGGATTGGGTCCGCCAAAGCTAGCTTGGGCCGAAACCCCAATCCCTAGGGTCAGAAAAAGTACAATCCCTACAAATAGGCTTTCTCGTCTTGGAATGCTTAAATTTGGTTTCTTCATTCTTTGATCAAAGAGTCATTTAGGATCTTGCTTTGTGAAATCCATGTGAAGAAAACAAGACAATCTTCTTTATACCATTCGGAACGGCGAGTTAGCCAGTCGCATCTTCGCTGTCCAGCCCCTGGTAATTGAAAGCGGTGCGGCGAAAGGGTTACGATCGTAAGTATGCCCTTTCGATTTGCGAAACGAACCCCTCGGTTATACGTCCTTTTTTTGGCCGTATTTTTTTTGGGATTAGCTAGAGGTCTTACCGCCGGAGCGAGGAGTAATACTTCTTCTTTGCCCTCTTCCTGTGAAGGGGGCTCTTTTCAAGTTTCGCTTATTCCTGCTTGTCCAAAGAATGCTGAAGGAACGCTTTTCTTTGAAGAGGCTAAGCTTCCTCGTCTCTCCATTGAATCGGGGAATGCTAAATCCGAGGATTCCAATGAGGTTGAATTGATGGCCTCCTTCGGCCCTTCACTTCCGAATGCGAATCGAGAGAGGACTGAGTTTTTTTTAAAATCGGTCGATTTACTTTCGGAAAACCTTTTTCAATCTCCTTCCAAACCCATCACTTTGGAGCCGACTTCTTCCTCCCGCGAAGGTTCCGTGTCCTTCTATGTCTGTAACGACGCCAAAGGAACAGGACGATGTAGTGACCAACAAGACACAGAGCAACTCGCCGTACAACCTGTCACCTTTCCCCGCTGTCATATTCCTCCGTTAGTGAAACTGCGCGTCTGGGCAGGATGTCGTTAAATCCGATAGTGGAGTAGAATTGATCTTGCGTGAAAAGGCTTGCTTTACTTTCTTTCCCTGTGGTCCTGGTAGCGATGTTGGGGCTTTGCGTAAGTGCCACTCCCAGTGAGAGCGCGATTATCAAAATCGCAAATCAGTCAACGAACTCTGCTAATCTTAGCGAAAGGCAGAATAGGGAATCCTATTTGAGATATGCAAGATCCCGAATAAAGACCTGGGAAAAACGAACCACAAGATTGCAGCGGGTCATAGTCGCAAAATCTAAAAAGACGTTACCTTATGAAGCCCTTCTCGAAAGCGTCACTCTAATGCAGAAAGACATACGTTTTCTTAAGAAAGGGGTGAAAAAACTCTCCAAGACGAGCAGCGCCGATCAATGGCAAAGAATTCATAATGAGATGGAATCCAGATTCCGCTCCATTGATTCCACCTACTCTCACGCCATCGCTGACTAGTTCACGCCGACTGACGACTTGTGATTTCGCTTCCCGTTTTTCCCGGGGCGGGGCAAACCTCTTCACATCCGGTTTCGGTAGTGACTACAAGATAATCCATCAAATCGCGTAAAGCGATCATACCCACTAATCTCTGGTTATCCCCGAGAACGATTAAGTTCTCATTTCCGCTCCCCCTGAAAAGGTTTAAAGCGTCGGCAAGGCTGGCAGTCGAGGCGACGGAATTTTCCTCGCTGACAGGAGTCAAAACATCTCGAACGGTGACGGCATTCCAATTTCTCTGGGAGATCGCTTTTACGCTCCTAAGAGTCACCAGTCCTAAGAGGCGTTCATTTTCTTGGACGGGCAACTCTCGAACACGAAGTCGAATAAAGTAATCGTAAACCAAGGTATTTAAAGTTACCCAAGGGGGTACTGTGGGCGGTCGTAGGTTTGCCAGATCGCGGACCGTACGTTTTGCTAGGGTAACGCGAGCCAGGACTTGTTCATAACTTCGATTGGCCGCCCCTTGTAGCAAGAGTCCAATAAAAAACCACCAAAGCCCTCCCACGAAATTCCCGCTAAAAAAAGCGACGACCCCCAAAACGGCAAAGAGCAGACCAAAAACAATTCCCGCTCGCGAAGCAACACGGGTCGCCCAAGTAAGGTCTTTTTTCCACTGCCACAGGAGGGCACGTAAAATTCTCCCGCCATCCAGCGGAAAGGCCGGGATGAGATTAAATAGGGCGAGCAGAACGTTCATTCCGGCCAAATACATGATGACGACTTGAACAGGGATAGACCAATTCCATTTATGCGCCAGCAGGTAAATTCCTCCCAAGACGGCTCCCAAGACGAAACTAAACAAAGGCCCCACCGAGGCCATTCGCCATTCCGATTTCGGGCTCAGGGGCTCTTCATGAAGTTCGGACACTCCGCCAAACAAAAAAAGAGTGATTCGATTGACTTGGAGGCCGTTTTGCCTTGCTACCAGCGCATGACAGACCTCGTGGAATAAGATCGAAGCAAAAAGCCCCATCGCCGAGACTAACCCCATCAGCCAATAAGTCCCGTTGGGATAGCCCGGATGGCTATAAGGAAAAAGTCCTTTAGCTAAGGACCAGGTTACGAGCCACGCGATGAGAAACCATGTAATATCGAGCGCTACTTTGAATCGAAAAAGAGAAAAAAGAGAAAGCTGTCTTTGGGTGGGCACGCGAACCTCCTCGGACCAGTGAATAGAGATTTAAAATGCAACGGTTATGCCACGGGACTTCGTGGCTCAGCGATAGGCGAGGGGTGGGATCGTTTGCCGCGAAAATACCCACTAAGCAGCGAAGCGCAACGATCGGCCAGTATTCCGCCCCGCACCTCGGCAAAGCGGTGATCGTAGACGCCTGTTTGAATAAGGTCCCAAATGCGGCTGATACCTGCGTTTTTGGTGTCTCGGCAGCCGTAATAGATTCGATCTACCCGGGCCCATAACAGGGCGCCCGTACACATCAGACAAGGTTCGGCCGTGACGAAAAGGCTAGTTTCTGGGGGCACTCGCCATTGGGAATGTTTCCGATTGTAAGACTCTAGAGCCATTAGCTCCGCATGGCTTAGGGTTCGCTGAGAGGATTCTCTCAGGTTGAACCCTTCGCCAATAACTTGGTGGTCGCGCACCAGCAGAGCACCTACGGGAACTTCATCTTTTTCAGCCGCAAGGCCTGCCAAGTGAAGTGCCCGCTCCATGAACGTCGCTATCTGTTCGGGAGATAAAAGCATGAGCTTTTATTACCGGGTTTTTACTGCTCACGCTACCATTTCGCCAATTCGTCGGGGGTCGGAGCGACAAAGACGCTTCCATAGCGTGCTTGTCTGACTTCGATATCGTTAATAGGCACGGTATCGACGTCATCGCCGTCCTCGACCTTTTTCCTGGTGTAGCCGGTAAAGAAGATTTCACCGTGGAACTTGCCTGCGGCGGCATCAAATGCAATGTCTTTTTGAGACTCCTTCAAGAAGTACCTCAGATTCATTCCCGACTCCGATTCCTTCGGCTGGGGAAATAAGGTGTCCGTGCCGATTCCCAAATCGAGCGGCGCTACACTAGTGGCTAGCACATAGCGTCCGTCTGGATAACGCCCAGCCAATAACGGCTTTTGGTTTCCGTTATTGCGCGTGACGATATCGAGGGCAGCGCGGTTGTCGATGCTAGCATTGGAGAAATCAGCGAGCGAAATCGACTTGATTCCATCCGCATTTTGCGGCTCTTCTCGTAGCTTCTTCAATTTATCGAGGAGCATAATGGCCGTTAGATCAGGCCGTTGAGACATCATACGAGCGACTTGTGCCGCAAAATAGGCTGAAGAGTTTGACGATCCTTCAGTGACGTAACCGTCCGAAGTCATGGTCTCGGCGATATCCAAAATACCGTCCGGCTTTGTCAAATTGGCAAACGTGGGGCCCACACTCGAATAGTCCTTGGTGTTGCCGATAGCGATCACCCGTGGGTCATCCGCCGGGGCAAAGATAGATTTGCCCTTCGTAGCATCAATGAACTGAACGGCAGGAACTTTGGGAGACCGGCGATGTCTTTGCACGGGCTCCTTTGTTTCAATAACCGTAATCGTGATGCGATCGTTGGATTTAAAATTTTTCGAGTTGTTATAGGCGCAGACGTAGTAAAAACCTTTGTCTGTGTTCTTGCGAAGCCGGAACGGTTTTTCATCGGTAGTAGAGGTCTTTGTGCCCGCATTTGCTTCGTCGACCGTCTTCACTGACACTTTGGTATCGTCGATCAGAGTAGCGGGCGGAGCATCAGGCGCAGGAGCGACTCCGGACGGAGCCACGATTGCAGGCGCCTCAGTTGCGTTCTTTGCCGTTTCCGTTCCAGGTCCGGGAGGCGGAGGAGTCGTTTTAGCGACCTCCGGTTTCTGCGCCGGTAGTGCTTCAGTCGTCGTCGGTGCAGGTGGCGTCGATTCCGCTACGTCCGCTTTATTGGCCGGTACTTCTTCAGCGGGCGATGAAAGAGCCGTTTCCGATTCCGTCGAAGGGGTTGAGGTTCTGACCGAGTCATCGGGCCCTTGTGAAGTTCTCTGATAATCGAATTCGATAGCTTCGTCGGCGAAGTAAGTTTGGTTGCTTCCTTTTTCGCGAGGAATATTGCCAGGAATCTGCTTCTTCTTGCTTGCAGCAATGACATGCTTCATATCTTCGTCGAAGAGATACAGATCTAAGTCTTTGTTCGTTCCTCCCGTTTCAGTGGACTTGAAGTCATTCCAAGTGAGCTCTATCTTTACTTTATTGTCATCGACGTTGCTTTTCACTTTCAAGCACATGTTTTTTTCGTCTTTTAATTGCAACCAGCCGTCATCTCGAGTAATGACCTTGCCGTTATAAGTCTTGCCTTCGTAATTACCCGCGGCAGCGATTACGATGATGCCTGCGTCGAGTGCTTTCTGGAAAAGCCGATCGATGAAACCGGTTCCATCGCGATTCGTGCCGAACTCCCAGCTCTGGGCGTAGAGAATTATCTTCACCCCGTGCGCAATACACCAATCAAGCGCATGAGCCAGATTCGTGGAACCATTCGCATTCACTAGCTTCACGTTGGTAATGCCGGAGTAGGTGGAGAAGGTCTGAGCCATGATGCGGCCGTGAGTGGCAGTGCTAAGAGAATTTCCTCTCTGCTCTTTCGGCCATTTGTTTCCCTCTCCATCTTTAAGAGAGAGATCGATAAGTTCCGCTTCAGGTAAGAAACGCTTTAAATCATCTTTGGGGCCAAAGCCGTTATCTAGGACGGCCACGGAGAGTGTCACTAAGGCTGGTGAAAAAGGATATTTGTCGATTCCCAACTGCTTTTTCGTATCATCTTGATAGTTAATCGTGATGAGATCGGGATCAACCGCAAGCAGTACGTTATTAAACATCGCCAATAGCGCCACAGACACTTTCATCCACTTCCACATGACGGACTTCCTCCAACAACTACTTTTTTTCTTCAAAACGAATTTGTCTTCTATCGGTGGGCGCGCAAAACTTATTACAAAACCTTTTGACTAAATAGGAGGGCTTCCCCCATCGGGAGAAGCCCTCTTAAAACTTCTCTTACTCAGGCGAGTTGCTTCTTAGATGTATCCGCCGTACATTCCGACGCCGTACATGCCATAGCCGCCGTATCCGCCGTAGCCATAGCCGCCGTATCCGCCGTAGCCATAACCATAAGCGTACGGATAGTAGCTAGCATAGCCGTAGTATGGGTAGTAGCAGGGATAGCCGTAGCCACCGTAGCCGTAACCACCATAGCCGTAGCCGCGGTAACCGATGCCGAATCCGTAACCATAGCCCAATCGGCCGTATCCGTACGCGAATCCGAATCCGCGGCCGTAACCACCGTACCAGCCACCATGCCATTGTTCTTTAGAGCCTCGTTCGTCGGCTTCCTGCGATCCAACGGCCGGACGGGTAAATTCACCCATCTTATCGCCAGTTTTTTCAATGGCGTCACGAAGTGCCGCTACCGCCTTGTCCTTCCTAGGATTAAGCTCGGCGAGTTTGGCTTGCGCAGCTTCTTTTTCTTTTCCCGTTAGAGTCTCAATCGACTTCTGAAGTTGTAGCACCATCTCTTGATACACCTTCGCGGACTTATTTTCCTCGGGGACCGTTTCCAACATATAGGGCTTCATGATCGGCGAACCGTCGGTATCGATATCCATGATCACGCCAATTGCTTCCCCTGGTTTCGCAGGAAGAGATTGACTGGCCGCCACACGTTCGTCGGCTTCGCCGGCGAAACTGGTTGAATTAAATAATGCTGCCGAGAGCACCAAGCTCACGGAAGCGACACTGAACATCAGCTTATTTGACCACATAGTATTTCCCTCCATGGGCCTCTCGTTTAACACAATACATAATCACCATTCAGACTAAATCAATCGGAAACCTCCCAATGGAAGACCCCTTGTGCTCAACCCATTTTTGAAATTAGCGAAAGATTTCACTAATCCCGCACCCCATGAGATCCGATTGCGAATCGTTTGTAAAATAAATAACACAGCGTGTCAAGAGACGCATATTTACTCACCTTATTTCAAGTACTTGAGGGGAAGCCAAAATCCGCTAACGGGGAAGGCGGGGAAGCCACAGTTCGGGAAATTTTCCCGTGAGCGAATTGAGAAAGGCCGTGATTTTGCTCACCTCCTCGTCGCAGAGATCCTGATTGAGTTGAGTCTTGGCCATTACGCGAATGGCTTGCTCTAAAGTAGCAACGGAACCGTTGTGAAAGTAAGGAGCCGTAAGGGCTATGTTTCTAAGCGACGGTACTCGCCACATCGAGCGATCCGCTTCTTGGTTAGTCTCATTCCATCGGCCCGGATCGTCAGTGAGATGGTACTGGGCTTCAAAAGTGTTGCCTTGAAAACGAGGAAATTTTTCAAATCGGTTGGCTCCATCTAACATCGGGCCGGAATGGCAGGAGACACAGCCGATGCTCTCAAAGATCGCAAGTCCTTGAACGGCAGCAGGACTGATGGCGCCCTCGTCTCCTTTAAGGAAGTGATCGTACGGGCTATCGGAAGTAACGAGGGTTCTTTCATAAGAGGCAATGGAACGAGCGATATTGGTCATATTGACACGTTCACCGGGAAATACCTCCTTGAACTCGCGGAGGTAGCCCGCAATGGCGGAGACCCGTTTTGTGATTTCATCTAAGTCTCCCCCTCCCATCTCTTCAAGAGGACCCAAGACCTGCTCCTCTAGACTTTTCGCCGAACCGTACCAGAAAAAGCGATTCAGATAAGCTGCGTTCCAGACCGTAGGAACGGTGTGCAGGCTATGCTTGCCATTGGGTTTTACCGAGAAGGAGAGGTTGTTTTCTCCGGAACCTGCGACGTAGTGGCAAGTGGTGCAGGCCACTTGCCCGTTCTTGGAGATTCTAGCGTCATAAAAGAGTTGAGCTCCTAAATGGATTTTGCTGGGAGTCTGAGGATTATCGGTTGGAATAGGAGGTAGCGGGGGAAGCGGTTCGAAAAGATAGGGGCTTGCCTGGCTATTAAGGCAAAAAATTAATGTAAGATTAAAAAGAATAAAAAATCTCATTATCCCCCCAAACCACGGCTATCGCCGGTTGATTTGAATATGCTCAGAGTTAATTAAAGTTGATAATTCATTAAATTGATTTATTAATGAAAATTAATGAGTTTACTAAGTCCAACATTAGAAGCGTTTTCGGCGGTTGCGAAGAACGGGACGGTGCATGGGGCCGCTAGAGAATTAGGCCTTACCCAAACCGGAGTGACGCAAAGGCTCAGGGCTCTAGAGTCTAGTCTCTCCACTACGCTTTTCACCCGCTCACGGCGAGGGATGAAACTCACCGCGGAAGGAGAATCACTCTTACGTTACTGCCAGTCCACCAAAGACTTAGAGGGGGAGGTCTTAGCTAGGATTCAAAGTCCAGGAAAATTGACGGAGGCACGCTGCCGATTGACCGGGTCCACGAGCCTTTTGGAATCACGGGTCGTTTCGCAATTGGCCCCCTTGCTAAAAACCTACCCCCAACTTGTGATGACGTTGAACGCCAATGATTTGGAGAGTCGCATCGATGATTTAAGAGCGGGTAGGGCTGAATTTGCGATAGTCCCAAGAAAGCTGGTCGCTAAAGAGATGGACAGTAAGCTACTACGTCCGGAACGCTATGTATTGGCCGGGACCAAGCGGTGGAAGGGGCGACACATCAAAGAGGTCATTAAGAGCGAACGGATTATCGATTTCGATCCTACCGATCGGACGACCCATGAGTATTTAGAGAAGTATGGATGGCTAGACCAAGTTCAAAAGGAAAGGCATTTCGTTAATAACAATTCAGCACTGGTGAGGCTTCTCAAAGAAGGGTTAGGATATGGAACCCTATTAGAAGAAATTGCCAGCTCCTATTTTCAGACGGGAGAGCTTATCCCCCTTCATCCTTCGGGGGGCCTCAAATCCGATTGTGCGTTGGCGTGGTATCCCAGACCCCAAATGGCCCCTTACTTTAAGGCATTAATACAGGCGATTCATTAGACTTTGTGAATAGGCTGACTATCGTGTATTGTCTGAAACCGCTGAAAAGCCTTCAATGCGCCAGTAGCTCAGTTGGATAGAGTATCAGACTACGAATCTGAGGGTCGCAGGTTCGACTCCTGCCTGGCGCGCATCTTACTTTCTTTTCTAACTAGCAAGCCCCGCAAATAGCCGAGGAGGAGGCCTTGGAAGACATGAAAAGCTATGAAGGTTCCTGTTGGTGTGGAGATTGCCGGTACTTTATCGAAGGGGATCCTATCGATACCGGATACTGCCATTGTAAGGTATGCCAGCGAACTTGCGGGGCGCCCGTCGTCGTATGGTCGACGTTTTGGAGAAAAGATTTTCGGTTCCTCTCAGGAAACCCCTCTACTTTCTCGACGTCAGATCGCGGAGTTAGGCAATTTTGTCCGGCGTGTGGAACTCCGCTTACTCTGCGAGTGGCTGACGAACCGGATACCATTGATGTAACCCTGTCGACGATCCAAGAGCCGCACTCGATTAGTCCCGACTACCATATATGGTGCCAAAGTCGGGTGTCCTGGTTTGAGACCTCGGACTCGCTACCTAGGTATGACGACGAGGGACCGGATTCTGCTCATCTAAAACCGCACTCGTCACTCTCTTGACGAGACCCTTTGAAAAAGAGATGACTTTTCCCCTAAGGAGGAAGCGTTGGGAATGCGTTTGGGGCTCTTAGCCTATTTCGCCGCGATAGCTCTATCGTCGCACGCCTTTTCAGAGCCAACCCCTGGCGAGGTTCGACGTATCTTAAGTCAGCAAGCTATAGCTCAAAGTGTCCTTAATGCTCGTTGGAAAGTGCTATTAGATCTATCGATCTCGTTTCGACCCGGCGAGGAATTTACCGCTGAAGATGCGGATAACCGCTTTAGAATCTGTAGAGACGAATTAATCCTAAGTGCGTTCGGGAAATTGCCCAGGGAGACCACGGGCCGACAAGCGGAAGTGAGTGGACTTTATGATACTGAACTTCTCACCGCGGGAGAGGAACAAGCGCTTTTTGCCCGGATGAATTACTTGAAATTTTGGGCCGTCACTCGAATTGAGGCAGCTCGTGTTGACGTGAAGCTTCGAACGGCGAGGGGGGCTGCCGTCATTGAAAACGAACTTGCTGAAGCAGAAAACATTCGAAACCATGCCATAGTCGCTAATACGCTTTTAGTTAAAAGTCTCGTCAATCGATATGCCTCGGACTTACCGGAAGCGCTCAGTGAAGGCTTGGAAGAGCTGTTTAGGGCCATCGAAAAATTCGAATACCAACGAGGTTTTCGCTTTAGTAGCTTTTATGGCCGGATCTTCACCCAGGAGATGCAGCGCAAACGGCGTCGTTACTACAAGCAAAAGGAGCACGAAGAGGGGGTTGAAGATGTAGAGATTTACGACGATGGCGTCGAAGAGACACCGGTCGACATGGAGATGGATAGGCGGGAAGCGATAGAGCGTCTCATTGTCGTCTTAGATACCCTGGACGATAGGGAGAGAGTGATCCTTCAGTGGGCCTACGGAATAGATGGAGTTACCAAAACACGAAAAGAGATTGCCGCGATCCTTAACATAACTGATGAAAGAGTAAGGCAAATTCAAAATCGCGCCCAGCTAAAGTTATTGAAAGCACTGCAACGAAAAAGTCCGAAATAGCTATTGCATCCCCCGTCCAAGAACTAGCCACCTTAAACTTCAAAAGTTTCCACCAGTAGCAAAGCCCTCTGATTGTGGTGGAAAGAAACTTCTCATAGGTATCGATATTTTGACGGCTGTTTCGAGGCTGGCGGTTAGGCATCTGCTTTGCACCCATTAGTAAACAGGGGTTAGCAATTTTAGTTCGGGGGCAACATGAGAAACATAATTTTACGTATCTCCCCTTGGTTTCGGTCCGCATTTTTTATTTTCATTGGAAATAGCATTCTCTCTTTTGCGAACTTCACCGAGGCAGTGGCCGAAATGGGAAATTTCGCCATGGCAGGTGCTGGTACCGGAATCGCGGCTCAACTTGAAGGCGATGCCGGGACTTTAGCGCTTCAACAAGCCCAAAGAGATTATCAGCGAGCCCAAGAGCTTTTGAACGGCGGTCAGGAGCATCAAGGGGGCAAGGGTGGTGAAAAAGAAGGGCACCATCATAAAGGAGGAAATGATCCCAAAAAAGAAGCTGCCGAACTCATGGCCAAATCGCAGGCAGAAGCGCAATTAGGAGGGATGCTTGAGAACATGGCAGAAAGCGCCAACGCTGCCGTAGCCAAACAGGCCCAGGCCGTCGTAGCTCAACAAGCCCAATATGCAGCCGCCCAACAAGCTCAAGCCGCCGAGATGCAACAGCAACAGGGAGCGGCCCTACAACAATTTCAGGCCATTCAAGCTCAGTCTTTACAAGCGCGAGGTTCGGTTCCCGTAGAAGGGCAGCCATCGTCGGCTGGCGCAGGTCTCAATATTCCGGTGGAGACTCCTCTAACGGCGTCTGGCACGACGACTCCCTCAGCCGGTTTTCATTTGAGTGCGGTGACGCCTCATTAATAGGGATGGGAATAGGGTTGGAATTTAAGCAGAGCGGAAACGCTATTTCCAGCCTTCGATTTTTGCTAGCGCTTCGACCACTTCATCTGGGGTCATGGCGATAATTCCCAAACTCTGCTTGAGAGTCTCGCGCCTTCCGCTTTCGATGAAGTCTTTCATGTTCACGGTGATGAAAAACTCATTCTTATTTACGCAATGTTTGACGAGGTGAGCGACGTCATTAATCTCGCCCATGTTCAGTTTTAAGAAATCTTTGCTGGGAAATAAAACTCCCGCGACAGTTTTGAAGTTAGGGCTTCCGGGCGGATCCTTCTTCATTCGAGTCCGTCCCCTTGGATCTCTGGATGGGCTCGTTCTGATGGTGGAGCCCGGCCAGCCATAGCTGGCGTTTTGTGAAGGGGCGGCTTCTATAAGTTCAATCTTGCCTTCTCGCTTCCAGCGCTTGAGGGTATCCATTGCTGGAATTTTTGACCCTTCGTCCATCAAGTTAACGTCGATTGTGAGTTTATAATTCATGGGTGTCATGGGGTGATCGGAAACGTCCTGAGTCTCATAAATCCTGATCATGCTGACTGCCTCAAGCATGAAAAAAAGCAGGACTCTTACTATGATCGCACACAATCTCCTTGTTTACCATTGATTTGCGCCCTCTTGCGATCCCACCAAAAATCAAATGATGCGCTGGATTGCTAGCCATTCCCCTCTGGATAAATTTGAGAGCTATTCCCTCTCAAACGGGCTATGATGCGCCAGTCGAATCAGAAGACCTTTGGGCAGGGTGCTCACCGTTTTTCTCTCTTGGCACCACTAACCTTTAAGGAGGTCTACCGTGGGTAAAAAATTATACGTAGGTAATCTCGCTTTTTCGGCAACGGAAAGCTCAATCAACGAACTGTTTAATCAGTACGGTTCGGTCGATTCTTGTCAAATCATCACTGATAGAGAGACCGGACGGTCCAAAGGTTTTGGTTTCGTCGAAATGGGTTCTGATGAAGAGGCTGAAAAAGCTATCTCTAGTCTTAACGGCTATCAAATGGAAGGTCGCGCTCTCACAGTGAACGAAGCCCGACCGCGTGCCTCTCGCTCTGAAGGCGGAGAGAACCGATTCTCCCGTAGCAGTTTCGGCGGCGGCGGCGATCGCTTCTCTGGAAGCGGCTCCCGACGAAGTTCGTACTAAAGTTTTTAGATGACATGGGCCCTGGTGCTTCCGGGGTCCGTGAATTTCGATCCCAGGAGATAAAAAATTGAGTCGAGAAGATCTTATCAAAGTTGACGGTGTGGTGTCTGAGTCGCTCTCCGCGAGCCAATTCTCGGTGAAACTCAATGACGGTCGCACGGTAAAAGCCAAACTATCAGGAAGGCTTCGTCGCTTTCATATCCGCGTGCTTGTGGGAGATCGAGTCACTCTTGGAGTCTCTCCCTATGACATCTCTCATGGCCTTATTCTTTCCCGTGAAAAATTAAATAGCGCTCCCCGGAAATTCTAATTCACGCAAAAATTCACGCGTTCGATCTGTCTTGCGGAGGCGGTTGGATTCCGTTATCCGCGCGGTAGTTTCCCATCGAAAGGGCTACACCTATTCAGCCCTTTCGTTCATTCGCGACTGCAGATTGCGAATGTATTGCTTATCTTTAAGGTCGGGAATCTGACCGATGACGTTCTCCACTTCAGGATTTCCATTTCGAACCATGGTTTCCGCCAGAAGGACTAAATTGTCTGCTCGTTTTTTTTCTGCGCTTTCGGTGGACTTTCCATTCGCCTTGTCGGTTCGGATCATCTCTTGAAAGCCCTGATCGGCTTGTTTGAGATGGGGTTCGGCTTTTTGAGAATCTCCGTTGTGATAAAGTAGCGCTCCATGAAGGGCGGCACCCTCGGGCGATGTGGGATCCTGGTTCAGAGCGTTCTGGGAATGCTTGATCGCTTCAGCCGCTCTTCCGGAAGTGGCGAGTAAATCCGCCCGGGCCGACTCGATCATAGCCATGTTCTGGGGCTGTGTTTGCTGAAGCTTATTCAAAAATGATTCCCCTCGCTCGATGCGCCCTGCTTCGATGTAGGCTCCCACTAGAATCATAAAAAGCCTTTCCGTCGTCAGAGCTGAGTAGAATGGACTTTTCTAGATGGGGAATCCCCTCATCGGGAGAATGAAGTTGTTGCGCTAGGGTGGCGCCTAGGTCGGCCATCACTTTTGCATTTTCGGGTTCACGAGCCAAAGCTTGTTTGAGTTCTCTGACCTTGGTCCTAGCTATTTCGATTTCATTTACCGTCGCGGTTTTTGTGGTTTCGGTTGCCTCAGCTTTCCCTTTCAGTCGGCCCGTGGGAACAGGGACCTTGGGGAGGTAAGCGATGTCACTAGAAGCTGGTATGGCGTTCTCAAACGAGCCTTTGCCGGCGGGAGTGGAATCTTCACTGGGATTTTTGTCATTTGCCCAACGAAAGACAAAAAGTGCAATAATAAGAGAGGTACCGAATAGCAAAAATTTTTTGACCATAACCAATCCGAAAAAAAGGGGCATTCGGTCTATACCGAATGCCCCGAAGTTTATTTGTTATCTACAACAGCGGCGACTTCTGAGGCGCTCAAGGAAGTGGTGAGTTTTACCACATCCATAGCTGCTGCAGGTTGCAGGGGCCGGGGCAGGACAGGGCTCCGGCGCCGGAGTTACTGTGCATTCCGCGGGGCACGCAGGTTGTGAGGGTGTCCCACAGCCGCCACAGCGGTGTCTCCAGCCAGCGTTGGCCTCCATCGAGGTGAACGTGATCCCCAGGGCCAGGACGAGGGCTAGGAACGATTTGGTCAACATGAGTGACTCCTTAGTTTGGGTTTTTCATTTTCGATCTCAAGCAGAGTCAGAGGTTTCGGTAAGAAAACTCAGCTGTGTCAATTGGCTTTGATCGAATGATGGGCACACCGGTAACGCGTATCGAACTACCGCGTCAACCCCCAAAATTTGTTTAATAAACAAATCAGGGTTTTATTTTTGAATGCTTACCGCTGTGTAATGGCAGTAGATGAAAAAATGACGGATCAATTTGTGCTGCATTCGGATAGTTCGAACGGAATTTGGATATCTCCGAAATCGTCGACTAATCGGACCAGATAGGAGTCTTTGGAACTTATTTTCGATTGCCCTTCCAAGAATCCGGATTCCGAGATTTTCGAAAGTGTTAGAGCGGAAATAAAGCCGTTAGCTTGTTTTGTGACGTTTCCTTTGGCGTCCAAAAGATCCCACGTTCCAAAATTTAATGTGGTTTGCGAGATCACTGGATTTAGAGTGTCTTGTTGGATCCAGTTACCTACTTGTCCCGCTATCTCTTGCCGCCGAATCGTTTGGTTCGAGCCGTCGGTAGCAAGTTCCGCGTTTTGGACTAAAGCTGCAAGCGCTGTATTGGAAGCGGTTCCAATTTCCACCGTAATGGTTCCCGCCCATCCCAAATCTAAATTGGTCGTCTTGTCATAGGAGACTTTCAGAGTCGATCCGTCGTTGGCCGATTTGCAGGTAACTGCTTTGTCGAACGGCTGAAAATCCGCCTGAGCCAGTACGGAAAAGGACAATGCGATGACAGAGCTGAATAGGCTAATACCGACTTTCATGGAACTTCCCCCTTTTTCTAATCGATATCAGGTAAGAGGTAGACTTCTGAAAGGAAAACCAAAAACTTAATAACTTTTGTGAACAACAAGGGGCTTTATTTTAAACTCACTAGGTACGGGACGAGCTTACTTGCGATAGGGGAACCCAGGCCCGTCAGAAGATCAAAGCCTTCGCTAGCGCAGCCCGTACTCGATTGCGAGTTAGTTAGGCATCCCGAAGTGATGTCAAGGAAAGCGCCCGCGTTTTGTTGATAGAGCGCTTGGTGAATATCTCCCAACGGCGAGCCAGACGGTCGTTTGGCGTTGGCCAGGGCAATAAGGCCGGCCCAAACAGGAGCGCCGACACTGGTTCCTCCGGCAACTTCCCAATTATACGCGTCAGGAACTGCGGGAGGCAGTCCGTTCACCCACGGGTCGGTATCTCCATTATAGAAGGGGCCTGTCATGCTGTCGTAAACGAAAACTCCGGTAGCGGCATCCGCGACCATGGAAACATCCGGCCCTGAACGGTAGCTTGTGCTAGCAGTTCCGCCCAATCCATTTTGAAAATCAGGGAGAGAAACAAAACTATCGATGCCTCCTCCGGTACTCGCCCATGCCGATTCGCTTCTGTCTTCGGAAGTGGGATCGAACTGAAGGGAGGTTCCTCCCACCGACAGCACGTAGGGAGACATGGAAGGCCAGGCAACATCACCTGGGCTATCCCCCGCTGAAGCGATGAAAGTAACACCTGTCTTTTGGAAGTGGCTGTCATTGGTAAAAATAGTTTGGCTGTTTCTAAATTCCCAACTCATCGAGACGACACTCGCCCCCTGTGCAACGGCATAGTCGATGGCGGATAGATCATTTTGTAAATCATTTCGAGTAGCGTCCGTTCCGGGCCCAGCGATCACTACAAGAATATTGGCGCCAGGAGCGATGACATGGACCATCTGAACATCTAAAGAGACCTCTCCCGCCCAGCCAGCGCAGACGTTCGGCTGATTGCCGTTTTGAGGTGAATTGTAATGGCAAAGGGGATCGCTCCAGACGGGCTCTCCATTGGGATAGGCGATTTTGAGGTTGGCCGGAGGCAGATTAAATTTTTGTGAAAAGCTTGAGAGATCCGATTCTAAATTAGGATTGCCGAAATCATCGATGATGGCGACCGTTTGACCCGTGCCATCGCCTAGCTCCGGCGTTATCTGATACGCCTGTCGCAGGCAGTCGGGAGTGTAAGTGTAATGGCCGTCATTTTGGGCACCACAGGTGATGGGATAAAATTGGGCCCCCACACGGACTCCTGTCGAAGTATGGTTTCCGTCGGCGCCACAACCCACCAAGGTCAAAACGATGCTAATGGATAAAAGAGATAGGACTCTCATCTAACTCCCCCCACAGGGAGACAGAGCAAAGCAGATGCCAGCTAAACTTCCAGAGTTGCGTGCCTACGAGATCCCCAAGTGGGGCGTATTGGCACCAGAAGGTGGCCCGAAATCATACCGGAGGATGTTATTTTTTCTCAGCGTTGTCGTTGCGAACGGCACCGGTAGCTAGCTGAACGTCGTCCGATACTTCCTGAGAATGAGAGCTGGGTTTGCCCCAGGGCCCGATTCTTCGATTTGAGACTAGCGAACGGGTTGAGGCCACACCCCATCTATGGAGGGCATGATTGTCTACGATTTGAGTATTTCTATCTAGAAAATCATCCACGATATTTACCGAGAGCATGATTTTGTCTTGATAGGTCTTAGCTTCGTTGAGTCCTTTTCTTGCTTCCTCTCGCTTTTCCACGTCAGCGATAAGGGAATCTAATAGACCAGAGACTTCCCCTCTTCTTAGCAAGGTTTTTCTTACCAGGGTTAGGAGCTCTTTCTTGCCTTCTAAAATTTGCCGGGGAGAGACGGACGAACCCGCATTTTCGCAGTCTTGAATACTGGCTTCAAAGAATACCTTAATGGTGGATGCCGTCGCCAAGGCATCGCTCACCTTTACCACTCTATCGGCCACCTTCTCACGTTCCGCTTCGGTTGCATTCTTGGGGAGAGAGTCCCACTCGCCTAACGAAGATTCGTAAAGTCCATAGAGTCCTTTTACCCAAGTCTCCACACTCTTAACCGCGGGGGCTTGGTCATGCTCATTTCCCGGAACTGCCGCACGCGAGTTTAAAGCCTCTTCGTACGCAGTCATCCCTTTTCCTCGAGCATCAGAGACGATCTTGCCGAGGCTGCTATTATCCCATTCCGCTTGAGAGTTTCCTCCCACGAAACAGCCTAGAATCGCCATCGTAACCAGTAACAAGTTCTTACAAGACATCATCAACCTCCGGCGCGTCAGTCGCCGGGGGAAAGCTTGTACATTATCTATGCCAGCAGGATGAGTGGGCAATGGGCTGGGACGGCCCTCTTTCGGCTGTCTAATTCGTGGGCATTTTGGCAAAAGAGGGCTCTCACGACACTCGTCTTTGCAACTCCTTATCTGCAACTGCGGACAAAACACCGCCGCTGTTTTAGGAATATCTTTGCTTGTGGTGGGTGCTTCTTACCAATCGCCAACAGCAAATCTTCCTGCGACCACGCCGAAATCATTTCAAGTTCCGCATTCTAGTTGTCAGACCTGTGACGATTGTCCCGTGGCATAGGCCTGTAATAATAGCGATCCCAATTATGAAGGAAGCTGCATCGACTCGCCGACCTGCTAAAAGCATTAGACGCATGTGGCAGTGTCTTTCTCGTCGCCATCTCTTATAAGCGAGTGGGGGGGAAAATGAATCATCTTCGTTTTGCTTTTACGTGGCTAGTATTGCTGTCCCTATTAAGTTTGCCGGGGCGCGCAGCAACTCCCCGGTTAGATTACCTATCCGCGGATGCTCTCCCCATCGATACGGTGGTTTCGGCTTTTCCGGACCCCAATTCTGCCGAGCAGCAAACGGATATGAGTCAAGTCTTGGCTTATCAGTCTTCTAGAACTTCCGATGACTGCAAACGAGCTAATACTGAAGCTTCCATCTCACTGAATTCCTTTTTCGGTCCGGCTTACGGCCCTTTGACGAAAGCGGAAGTCACTCAATGGAAAACTTTCTTCAATAAAGTGTTAGTGGATGCCGACTATTTTGCCGAAGCAACCAAAGACTACTGGCAACGGCCACGCCCCTTTTCGGAAAATAGCCAAGTGCAACCCTGTATTCCAAAGCCTTCTGGGTACTCGTACCCCAGTGGACATGCGACGATCTCTGGAGTCTGGGCACGGGTGCTCGCGAAATTAGATCCGTCGCGCGCGCAAGCCTTCATGGATCGCGCGGATCAGATTGCACTCGATAGGGTAATGGGGGGAGTTCACTACCCGACTGATATCGCAGCGGGCAAAGCATTGGCCGAACAGGTCGCCGAAAAGCTATTTGCCAATTCTGACTTTCAGACGGACTTCGACGCGGCTAAGCCCTAATCTTATTGGGTCAAGGTCTACGAATTCCGCTCTGGGCGTGGCTTTTGACGCGGTCAGCTTTGACCAGAATGTGATTGATAGTTACATTCGTTCCTGACCTAACTCTACCGTATCCTTTAAATCATTGAGGTTGGACATTTTTCCGAACTTGCCCACCACGTTTCGCCAAATGGGGCGGTCTTTGTTCAAAACGGCAGTTGGCCGCTTAGGCCGCTTGCGAATCCAATACGTTATTCCCGATATTTTCATCATCGTACTGTCGCGAGGACTTTCCTTCTATCTTACGGGAGGTTTTTTCGAACCTAGGCACTCGTTTCTCTATACAGCGCTATTTCTCTCCTTTCTGATCGCCATCCCCATCGGGACCTTCGTCTTGATGGGAGTCTACGACATCATGTGGCGCTATACCTCATTGAAGGATGGTGCTTTGGTCTCGAAGGCCATTTTGATCTCGGCGTTGATAAACATAGCCTTTAGAGGGCTGGTTTATAGCACTTCCACTCCCAGAGCCGCAGTAGTAATTCAGACGCTAGTGATGCTAATGGGAATGGTGGGGATTCGACTTTTCCGTCGATATTTGCACGAATATCCTTCCCATAGCCGAGTGAAACGCGACGGAATTCCGACTTTGATTTATGGTGCCGGGAACAATGGGAGTGCACTCGCATACCGCCTTATGACCAACGAAGAAATGGGCTATCAACCCGTTGGTTTTATCGATGATGACAGGGCCAAACTGGGACGCGTTATTCGAGGAATTCGTGTTCTGGGAGCCGGTCCAGAGTTGGACGCTTTATTCCACACCACGGGTGCAAAGGAATTAATTATCGCCATTAACCGTCCCGAGGCGGATTTGCTCCTTCGTATTATCGAGGTGGCGGGCCATCACGGAATTCGGCCTTTGATCGGAAAGTTGCCTGTGGCTTCCATGGACCGACAGGATAACAAGCCGCTTCGCGAGATTAACCTCAACGATCTATTGAGTCGAAAACGCCGAGATATCGATCTTTCGAATCTAAAACGTGTGGTTCCCGGGAATACCATTCTGGTCACGGGGGCCGGTGGCTCGATTGGTTCGGAGCTTGCCAAGCAGCTCTTTGAATTGGGTCCCCAGAAATTACTTCTTCTCGACCACTCTGAGTTTAATCTCTATGAGATCGATCGTGCTTTATCCGACAGCTCGAACCCTCAAAAGAACGTGGTTCCGCTTCTGGTGGATATCAAAAATAAAAAGATGCTCGAGAGAATATTCACTCAATATTCGCCAAGTTTAGTCTTTCACGCAGCAGCTTATAAACACGTGCATCTTGTCGAGAGTAATCCATTCCCCGCGATTCTAAATAATATTCTTGGCACCCGTAATCTTCTTGAACTTTCTGAAGAGCATGACGTCGAATCCTTTGTCATGATTTCCACGGACAAGGCCGTCAATCCCGCGGGCGTAATGGGTGCTAGCAAACGAGTTTGTGAATTATTGGTAACGGACGTTGCGCAAAAGACTGGTAGACGTTTTTCATCCGTGCGATTCGGAAATGTCTTGGGAAGTAGCGGTAGTTTAATCCCACTTTTGAAGGAACAGATTTTAGCCGGCCGAGGGATCACGATTACGCATAAAGAGATGAAACGGTTTTTCATGCTAATTCCGGAGGCTGTGTCTTTGGTTCTGAGAGCGGGAACGCTCGCGAATTCCGGAGACATTATGGTCCTCCGCATGGGGGAGCCTATCCGAATCGTTGATTTAGCGACGAGTTTAATTGGCCTTATGGGTAAGAGAAAACAGGACGTTCCGATCGTTTACACGGGCATACGTCCCGGAGAGAAACTTTCGGAAGAGCTGTATCTGACGGGAAGCGAAATTAAGACCGAAGACCCGGATATTCTAATCCTTGCTGCCGGAGATAGGGCTCTGGAAGCCAGGGTTGAGCGCGTACTGGCGCGGCAAGTGGATCAAATTATTTCGGATGCGTATTACGGTCTTCCTCGTGCGGTCGAACGACTTTACGCTCTAATTAGAGGAGACGTCCGCGAAGTCACTTCAGCCGAATTGGACGCGGATACTCGGGATTCAAAATCCCCGGCCCGAATGTTCGAGCCAGCTTGGCAAGAAGCTAGTCAGTCTCAGTCGGTGATTTAACTACCGACTACTGTAGGTTCATCTGACTGGTGATGTGTTCTGGGATCCGATCGCGCCAGAAGTAGTTGGTGATAGCGTAACGCTCACCTCCCGTCATGGGGGCTCCCCGGTGAATTCCCTTGGTATCGACCAATACTAAGTCTCCCCCTCGCCCAACGATTTGCTGCTTCTGGATTTTAGTCTGTTTGAGAATCGCAGCCACCTCTTCGTCAGTGAACCGATACTGTCGGTATCGCTGCAGCCTCTTTGAGACTAAGTTCAATACCGATTTCTTCTGATGGGTTCCCACCAAATATTCGAAGGGGCCATTTTTTTCGTCTACATCGCTGAGGTAGAGCAGACTTTTGAACTGGCGACTAATGGGAGAGTCTCGGTGCCACCCCCCTCCGGATCCTAAATTACCTTCTCGATAGGTCATCTTGGCCGCTAAGCTTAGATGCCCTTTGAGTTCACTACGAGCATACCTTTTTCCCATTTTTTGGATGAAGGGATGCTCAAGATACTCACGGATGGCGATACTGGCATTGTCCGCTCCAAAGTAACGTTTGTCGGAACCACACTTATCCACCCACAACTTTTTTGACGATGCTATAAGCCGATCCACCTCTTGCCTCAATTCCCAAACTTTTGTTTGGTCGAAAAATCGGGGAATAATTGCGATTCCAGTTCTTGCGAGAGTTTGATGAATCTGTAGTTCCGTCTCCGTTAGGGGGGGAAGTTTAGCATTTACCACTCGCGCGGTTTCTGCAAATTCTGCCGCTAAGGTCTTACCTAATTCAAGAATCATTGATGGGGAGCCCGCGTTAAGAGTTGAACAAACTTCTTAATACTATTTCGTTTCACCTGTATTCTATGTTCCTGCTAGAGAAATAGAAATTCAAGATTTGGCAGGGAGTATGTTTTTTGCGACGCGAAAGGTTATTACTTTAGGAGTGGGACATGAAAGCAATTTGTTTCATTGAGGCTAGGATGCGGTCGACACGGCTACCCGGAAAAGTCTTAAGGACAATTCAAGGCAAGCCGATGCTAGAGCTCATGGTGGAAAGGGTGCGGCGGGCCAAGACCATCGAAGGTGTAGTCATCGCGACAACCGATCAGTCCGCGGATGATCCCATTGTAGAACTTTCAGAAAAGCTAAGCATCGGTGTTTTTAGGGGAAGTGAAGACGATGTTTTGGGACGAGTGTTAGGCGCCGCCCATGCCTATGACGCCGATCTGATTGTCGAGACAACGGGCGATTCCCCCCTTCAGGACCCCGCCATAATCGATATCGCTGTTTCCGATTTTCTCCTCGGAGGAGCGGATTTCGTGTCGAATATTTTCCCTTACAGCTCTCCCCGCGGCACCGATGTCCGAGTTTTCACCAAGGATTCGCTAGACGAAATTAACCGAATTTCAAAGGATCCCGCCGATCACGAACATGTTTCCCTTCACTACTGGGAGCATCCTGAGAAATACCGTCTACGCAATGTTACGATTCCTCTTCCCAAGGAAGCGGCTTCTCTTAGGCTTACGGTAGATACCCCAGAAGACTTTAGGCTGGTGGAACTCGTTTATGCGGAGCTTTATCCGAAAAATCCGGAGTTTACTATTGGGGATGTGGCGGAATTATTTCAGCGCCGACCTGAGTTAGCTGGTATCAACTCCCAAATCGTTCAGAAAAGTGCTCGCTAGAACAAATTAGCCCATACTTTTCTAAATGCTTCGATGATTAAATCTGTCTCCTCATCAGAGATATCAAACTTACAGGTGTAAAATTTCATAAGAGTAGAAAATTGGAGTTCCTCGGCAACTGGACAGATACCTCGCTCGTAGGAGATATCCTTCCTTGCGAATTCGGAATTCCACGGAAACCCCTTAGAACCGTAGGCCATCTTTTTCTGATACATCGGCAACAGATGGAGGAGTTCATAGCCGGCTGTCACCCCTTCGATTCCTTCCGCCGATAATGCTGCAATTATTTTCTCCCGAGGAACACCGAGACGTTTAATATCCAGAACCATCGGGTATATATAATAAACGTGCGAGCAATCGGGCTGAACCAACGGGGTACTTAATCCAGCTAATTGCTGTAATCCATCGGTGAGTCGTCGGGCCACCCGCTGTTTCTTAGAAACAAAACTCTCTAATTTCTTTAGTTGCTCAATTCCGATGGCACATTCAATTTCCCCGAGACGAAAATTGTGGCCCAACATATTATTTAGATTTTGGACTCCTTTGGGACCTACTACCGCTTCAGCGTGATTACGAATAAGTCTCAAACGTTCAGCGATTTCATCATCGTTAGTAACTAAGATTCCACCTTCACCGGTGTGGATGTGTTTATGGTAGTTCAGACTATAGCCGCCAACATCGGCCAAAGTTCCCGCCAATTTTCCTTTGTATAGGGCACAGGGAGCCTGGGCGGTATCGGAAATCGTTCTAAGATTATGCTTTTTAGCGATCTTATTCAGCGCATCCATGTCAGCGGAATGGCCGAAGATGTCCGTCGCCAGAATCGCGCGAGTTCGCGGCGTAATATTCTTTTCCACCGAAGCCGGATCGAGACAAAAAGTCCCTGGGTCAATGTCGGCAAAAACTGGTATCGCGTTCCAATGAAGGATCGCCGTTGCCGTGGCGCACATGGTCCATGGACTTACGATAATTTCGTCGCCTGGTTCAACCCCTATTGCCCCCACCGCGGCTACTAAGCCCGAGGTCCATGAATTAACGGTAACGGCGTGCCTTACTCCGAAAAATTTTTTGGATGCCTGTTCGAATTCTCTGACTTTAGGCCCTCCGTAGAAATCCTCGTGCCAGGCTCCCAAGAATTGGGAGAGGACTCCGGACTCGACAACTTTCTTTGCGGCCTCCACCTCTTCGGCGCCGATGGAGTTATAGTATGTGAAAGATTTTTCGATAGTCTTAGGCCCCCCGTTTAGGGCTAACTTTTCGCTGGATCGGCTACTATTCTTGAAATCGCTAAATGTTTCTTTCATAAGATATTCCTTCCAAGTAAAGCCTATCGAAAACGGGATTTTATTCGGAAATGATAATACTCCGGTTTTCCATACCTGACTTCATTAAAGACGATGCAACGACGAGAGCTTTAAGTCCGTCGGTCCCAGTACAACTGGGATTTCGTTTTTCAGTAATACTATTCACCAAATCTTCAACGGCATTGAGGAGATTATTTTCCATTTCGCCGTTCTTTTGCCCGATACTTCGGACTGTACTAAATCCGCTGTAATGGGGACTGTCCACGACAGCAAAATATTCTATCTGATGGCCTTCCTGTGTCACTCGGACCCGGCCTTTGGTCCCTAAGACATCCATTTCAAAAAGAGCATAAGCTGAAGGATCTAGCCCTTGCAGAAATGCGGTTGCCCCACTTTCAAAAACCATGGAGGCGTCTAATTGACAGTCTAGTTCCTGCCTATTTCGAAGATTAAAAGCGGTAACCTGCTTGACGTCGCCAAACATCCAATGCGCCAGGTCGAGCCAATGGGTTCCGTTATGAAAAATTCCCTTGGTATAGTAACCGGTCACCGTCTGAACCTTGCCTAAAGCATCGGAATGAATAAACGCCCTCATTTCCGCGTGACCCTTGGAATAACGGCGGCTGTAATTTACAGCCAAGTGGATATTGCGATCTTCGGCAAGTCGCACCAGGCGCGCCGCTTCAGGGACATGGAGAGTCAGAGGTTTTTCGGTTATTACTCCGCGAGTCGAGTTAGACGCTAAGGCTCGCGATAACATCTCTCCATGAGTTTCGTTCGGGGAACAGATACTGATGATTTCGGGCTGTATTTCTTGGATGAGTTGCCCTGGGTCCGAATAGACCGATTTGATTCCCCATTGTTTCCCGCAAGCTTCCGCTCTAGACCGATCCACATCGCAAACCGCGACGAGCTCTGTCTGCGGACAGGCCATATAGGCACCAGCATGAGAGCACACGCCTTTGATCAGAGGATCGAGGGAGTTGGTTGTTCCGATTTTCCCACAACCGATTACCGCCGCTCGATAGATCATAATGCTGCTTTTCCCTTGAGTGAAACGTTAATGGTTTTTCTATTCTTTTTCAAATCTACATTCGACGACTCTCATGGAAAGTAAGACTTAACACCATGCGACAGCTCGGTGCGTTTTAGGTGCCCAACATTTGCTATTTCCCTAGCAAACGCAGAACCATTCCAATAAAATTCGAAGCGATGGTTTCACCTGGGCTTGCCGTTATCTGGATCTATTTAGGGTTTACCTACGGATTACCGTGGATTTATAACACCCTTTTTAATCTCCAAGATTTTTCAGGCTATAGGATCTACCCTCTTCACGGATGGGCGATTGTCTTTGTTCTAGTTTTTGCCCTCTCCCTTCTCTTATTTGATAAGACCAAGTCCGCTCCTCAGAGGACCATGGAAAATTCAGAGTTATTTCTTTCCAAGCGTCGAAAATGGCGACTTCCCGTTGCGATGCTCTGTTTTTCCATCGCTATGGCCGGTTACTTCTTGGGAATGAATGGTTTTCGCTATGCCGAAGATTCCGGTTTTGCAGGTGCAGGCTGGCTAATCTTTCCTTACGCCACACTACCCACATTGCTCAGGTTTGATTTTTTCTATCAGTTATTTCTGCGTCGCAGGGGGACTCATCAAGAGGAATGGGACCCTCTGGCGATTCGATTACTAATAGCTGGGACTTTTGTGCTGACTATTAATGGGACATGGGGATCGGCGTTTGCGCTCGTCTATTGTTTCTTCGCGGTGTCGCCACGCACCTTTAAACAGTTTTTTACGAAATCGGATCTCAGTTATCGAAAGAAAGTGCGCTTAATTTTAATTCCTCTGGGGTTGGTCTCCTTGGTCGGAGTAGCATGGATTTATGGTGAGACGGTGAAACGTCATGTCTCCTTTGAAGCGGTAATTTCCCAGATAACGGATCCGAATTACACTCAGGTCGCCGTTTTGTCGTGGATGGAGCGTTTCAGTTCTTCCTACTATTCTCTTCTGATGGGCTTGAATAATCACTTGCTGCAATTCGATTTGCAGCCCTTTGAAAATTTGGTGTTGCCCTTTAGGGCGTTTGTATATCGTTTGGATGTCTTAGCAGGGCAACCGTTCAGTGTTTTACGACCAGAGCTCTCCAATCTTTGCCGGTTGAATTATGAGTTAATCTCTCTGCTCCCGCGAGCACGCGAAGGGACCTCTCCTGGACTAATAACGAGTTTTCTCCTTTGTTTTCCATTCCCCTTGAACCTTATTGTCTTGATGTTCTATAGCG
Organism: uncultured delta proteobacterium; assembly: GCA_963778115.1. Classification (GTDB taxonomy): domain Bacteria; phylum Bdellovibrionota; class FAC87; order UBA2466; family UBA2466; genus JBBQIT01. The sequence goes on along the minus strand of CAVZSV010000004.1, from coordinate 1,712,388 downwards.
TTGGGTTGATGAAGGTTATTAATCTTTTAGTCCGCAACATGGTAAGAGTTCCGAATATTTTTGGCCTTTGTCTTATCATGTGGTTTTGTCTGACTTTGTTTGCGTCCCCGATTGATTTTCTTTTAGTGGTGGACGATGGAGCGGTGGAATTTGGATTATTCCTTTGGTTATACCTTAGGCTTCGATCGTTGGGTAAACGAGGGAAATCCTTGAAACAGGCTAACTGGCGCCTTGCACGTTCTTGCTAAGGAAGAACTCAGCAAGTTCGAAATCTTCCAAGGTATCGATATCTATTGAGCGGCGGGCCGGCATAACGTACGGAAACGTCTTGTCGGTAGAGTAATTTCGTAGCTCTTTGAGTAAGAAATACTTAAAGACATATATGGCTCCGTTAGGGAGATAACAGACTTGATGGTCTTGTCTATTTTTAAGGGACTCAGGAAAAAATCCTCTGAGTACTCCCTTCTCATCAATGTACTTGAACCACTGAATGGGATGGGGGGCCGGAGCGCAGGCGAGGATGGAATCAGCTTGCTTCTGCTGAAATATCTTCACGGCTTCGTCTATGTCTTGCGATGTCCTCAAAGGGCTGGTCGGTTGAAGCACGGTCAATTCATCGATTTTTCGATCGTGGGGCTGCCCATCATTAAGACGGTCTATCACATGGATATAGGTATCGATCGCGGCGGAGTGATCCTGAGCGAGTTCGATCGGTCTCAGAAAAGGCACTTCAGCTCCGTATTGAACACCGATGTCAGCGATTTCTCTGGATTCTGTGGATAATATAACGCGATCTATCGATTGAGCGCCTTTCGCTGCCTCGATAGTATAGGCGATTAGCGGCTTGCCGTGGAGAGGCCGTACGTTCTTGCCGGGAAGGCCTTTAGATCCTGCCCGGGCAGGGATAATCGCGATCATATTTCCCTTGTAAGTTCGGTTCGATTAACAAACCAACTGGGGTTCGACAATCCTTTTATTTATGATAGTCGCCGCTAGTTCTCCCGATTGTCCATCTTGGAGAGTTCCAAAAGTTATATCGAACAATTGCATTTGCTTTAACTGTGCTTTCCTTATTTCAAAGATATTTTCTCGAATTAGCGAAAGCTCATCGATAGACTTAATTTGTTTTACGAGGCCCATTTTTACTAATCCGTAGTGATCTAATCCCTTTGCTAAGAATTCGTGTTGAACGGGGACTACTCCCAAAAAGGCCCCTTCCAAGAGAATCGAGGAGTTTCCACCCAGGAGTACATCCAAAGGTGAGAGAAAATCCCAAGGCGTCTGCTTTTCGGGATCGGAGTATTGAAGTTTCCATCGGGATGCTAAGGCTCGAAATGCTGGTCTTCGCTTCCAATCCGCGGGATGAGGGCGCAGGGTAATCGTTACTTGAGGAACCTTTGTGCGAGCTTCGGCGATAATGGCTTCGATTACGTCGAGTTCTTCGATCCCATTCGTAGCAATTCCTAGGTCTGCATTCTTTGACGAAGAAAATTTCATTTGAACTGAGGCGGAGTTGGTTACTCGACGGGGGATACCAATAAGATGAACTTCGCAGGAGGGATTGCGCACGGTTAGTTTCTGCTTGGTCTCAACACCATCAAGAAGGGCATAATCGAAATCCAACGGAGGAGGGGCTCCGGGAGTAATCAAAGAGTGGGGAATAAAAACCGAGGGCACCGCAGCGAAAACGGCAGATCTAGCTAGCGCTCGCTCTTGGGAACTATCATCGTTCGATAGAACTAAGGCCTTTGGCGAGAGCCATTTTAACCATAATGCTCCGACAAAAAAATATCCGTAGGCGTCGAGATAGTGACTTAACGAGATAGCCACAGACCGTTTTTGGATAGAGGGTTCACGCTTATATGCTTCGCGAAAAACTAACGGCAAAAAAAGCAATCCAATCAAACGGGCAAGTACCGCGGGGAAACAAAGCTCACCCTCAAAGGGGCCGTCGATCCAAAATACCCCATTCTCCATCTTGTCCTTTACCGGACTCATCGCTCGCCACTGGTTGATGGAATTGGCGAAGAACAATACGTCGTAATGAACCTTTTTCGCGCGTCGGATCAAGAGACGGTTCTTAATCGATCGAAGAATCTTGGCCATGTGAATGGTCAGATTCCAAAAAATCCCTTTTTTCGACAAAGTAGGAGAGAAAAATTTTTCCCAACGCTTCGGGTCGGTTCCCCAGAGATAGTTAACGTCTGCAATATCGAGTTGTACGGTTTGGCGAACGAGCTCAAAGAAAAAGGGGAACCCCGTCAATGGTTTAATATTCTTATCCAGAATGACTTTTCCTCCTGGTAGTTCTGATAGGTAGTCCTACGGCGTATGGAAGCGCAAGATGAATCCTTTGCCACTTTATCGTAACAGTAAATTGTCTGGCAACGAATTAGAACAAGTTGACACCGACCATACCGACCCTCAAAATTTTTAAATTGGGTCATGAATTCGGGGGGATTTCTGATGCCGCATGTTCCTATCGTTAGCATACTTGTGGCCGCTCACAACGAAGAGAAATACATAGGTCGCTGCATCAGGTCATTGTTGAATCAGACGATGAGTTGGAATAAGTACGAAATTATCGTCGTCAATGATGGCAGTACTGATCGAACTCGGTATGCATTGGAAGTGTTTGGAGATGCCGTTCGAGTCATTAATAGTGAAATTCGGGAAGGGCTGCCCGCCTCTCTTAATAAGGCAATTCACGCGGCGCGCGGCAAGTTTATTATTCGTCTTGACGCGGATGATTACGTTAATACGGAATATTTAAACATTTTGGAACTGTTCTTAAGGCACAACCCCTATATGGATGCGGTGGCTTGTGACTATCTCCTTGTCGATGAAAAAGAGAATGTCGTGGGAAGAAGAAACTGCCTGGAGTCCCCTATCGGATGCGGCATTATGTTCCGAATCGAACACCTTCTGGCGATAGGTCTCTATGACTCCCAATTTCTGCTTCATGAGGATAAAGATTTGCGGATTCGCTTCTTAAAGAAATATAAGATTCATCGGTTGGAACTTCCTCTTTATCGCTATCGTAGGCATGACGATAACATGACACTAAACGTCAAGGATATGGACCAGTATCATCAGTTCCTTATCGATAAACACGGAGATTTTCAATCGGTGGAAAACGCATCCGTGGAGAATGCGAATTAAAGAGCCGGCTCGGGAGTCAAAACTCCCGGGGGAAATATCGTCTCAGAAGTTCTCTTGGAGTTCCGTTGTAAGTAGCGGACCAACTCCGGATATATAATATCTGCCGAAAAGGTTTGATCAAAAAGTGTCTTTCCTCGACTACCCATTTCATTCAGGGTAATCGGATCATCTATTAACGTTGAAAGCTTCTCTACAAAATCATTGGCATTTGAGGCATCGTAAGTGACTCCACATCGATGTTCGCTAAGCAATTGACTGGCCTCACCTTGAAGCGATGACAAGATCGGGATGCCCGCAGACAAATATTCGAAAAACTTGTTAGGTAATCCCTGAGGAGCTCCAGCACGGTAAGCCGCGAATCCAATCTTGGTCACTTTCATCATCGACTGTATCTGGGCGGAGTTAATCCAACCTGTAAAGACAAGATTATCAAGTCCTTTGGCCAGCTCTTCGTAGCTTTTATGGTTCTCACCACTTCCGCTTAGAACAAACTGAACTCCGGTTCGTCCTTCCTGTTGCAGACGACGAGCTGCTTCGATGACGGGAACTAAATCGTACGTCCGTCCGAAGGTTCCGATGAACCAACAAATTTTGCTCTCAAATTGGACGCCTAGCTTTCTAAGGCTCTCTTTTGAAGTATCGTCTACTTCGATAGGAGAAGTAGACCTGTAGCCCAGGGGAAGAACGGTATCCGATCTTCTTTCCCCGTGCTTTGCATAACCCAGTGCCCATTTGAGATATCCGGGTGATATTCCCACTAGGCCATCCGCCTTTTCGAAAGCACGCTTAGTTTGCTTAAACAAAGGCAAGAGTAAGAGCCTTGCGAAAGGGCGAGCAATTCGGGGGACAGCGTCTACAAAAATGTCGGGCCACAGGTCGCGAATATCGAGAACAACGGGAATGGAATATTTTTTCCCATATCGAACCGCCGCGGCGCAAAGTTCTACGGTAGGAAATGAACTTAAGATAATATCCGGTTTATTAGATTCAAGTTCTATAGCAGCGGTAAATTTCTTTCCGAGCTGCCAGTGATCGACCATTCTGCTAATAGATACGTTGCGCTTATATCCTCGGCCGTGGAATAGCTTAATGCGGAAGTTCTCTCGAGGATGTAGGAGAGTATCCTGGGAATAAGCGTGAGTCTTTTTGAAGTGATCGAACGTGGAGCCCCACCAGTCAACCTCGTGGCCTTGCTCCAGAAGATAATTCGCCAGGATTCCCGATCGGTGCAAACGGTCCTTTGTTTCAACCTCTGGTATCGGCTCTCCTACAGTGACAATCCACACTCTCATGAAAAAAGCCTTTCTGCGCGTTAACTCTATCTGATGGTGGTTAGACCACGCCCTTCTCGAAGGTTAAAAATAACGTTCTTCGCTTTTAGAAGCGTAGAAGGTCGATAGTTTGACGGATAATTGATTTTCTTTCGCAGTGGCTCGGTACGGAGTAAGAGCGCCAATTTCTTAAACGGAGGCTTCATTTGGTGATAATCAACGATCTCATCAATAGCAAAGCGAGTTTTTGCTCCAAAACGAAACTCTTGATTTAAGACCGATGCATCTCTTTGCGCCATGATCATTATAGCGTAAGCTTCACCGACATAGGAGAGGGCAATCGGTAAGTACTTTGACAAAAGCTCGATCGAGCCTTTCAAATCACCCGCCAGAAATTTCGAGAGCCCATTGAGATACCAAACACAGGCCTCATAATCTCCGGTGAAAGGTTGGTCTTCGAGAATGCGTGATTTCTCTTTGGGAGCTTTTGCGGTGAAGAACCGGTCACAAGTCTTCAAAAAGCGCTCCTCCTCGGAGGTGAGCTGATTGTTTACAAAGGAGTCGGAAATAGCAGTGAGTTCATCCTGTAGTCCCGTGGCATAGAGCGATCCGATGACATCAAAATAATATTCGGGATAGACGGGTTTGGAGACGGTTTCCGTCTTTTGAAGGAGGGCATAATGAGAGAAATCATCAAAGAGATACGAGATATGACCTGGGGGCTTTAGGCTTACCAACTTATAAGCACTGTAGCCATACTCGTGCGGAAATTGAACGGAGTCTATCCCTCTATTGTGTCCATTCTTTGTGAAAAAATAGCCTTCGGTATTTAAGTGCTCGTGTATCCATTTCACATACGCGCTAGCCGTGTTGGCCGGCATTTCTCCTAGACTATCGGAATTAATTGCCAGATCGAATTTCCATTTTGAAAGCGCACCAATATTTCCCGCGGCAACAAAGTTAAGATCCTTTCTTTCGCTGCCAGCAATAGCGTCCGGAATTAACGAAGCGTTATAGGACCGATCCGAAAAATTCTGGCTCAGATAGAAAGCGCTAATTTTCAGGTTTTCGGGTAAGTCGATGATCGTATAGCTCGCGACCAGACCGGACTTGAGCATGAAGTAGGCAAGTCCTCCATAGCCGGCTCCGATTTCGACCACGTGAAGAGGTTTACCCTTTACTGCCTTTGCTGCTTCCAAAGAAGATTTAAAATCGATGAAAAGTTTCAAGTTATTTAGGTACTGAACCGCGGCTGGGTGATCGTCGAAGTCCAGGACCGACGGAGCCCCCAACCACGACATCGGGTATTCCTCTAACCAGCTACTGTCCATGAAGGTTTTATGATAATCGACGAAAAGATTCTTTTTGTTATCCGGAACTTTTCCGGCGACGCCTTCGGTGGCTGTTGAAGCTTCATTCAGAGCTACTAAAAGATCGGAAAGCTCTCTTGTCGGGCGTCGGTGCGAGAATATTCCCGACCAAAGAGTCGAATAGCGGTAGTACTCGTTTTTCTCTTGTTTCTCGAATGACTTCAAAAGAGAAGAATGAATCGATTTGAATTTTGCATAGTCAACCAGACTCAAAAGTCACCCCCGAACGTAATCGTAAGCAAAAATGATATAGAAGGAAATTCTTTGAGGCAATGCCTCAATCTTAGCGATATGCGCAGTAGATGGAGGCAGAAATTCCTTGACCATCTTCTCTTGCTGCATCGAGAATCGTTATGTTTCTTCGAATCAAAACTCCTTTCTTACATGGGGAAAAACCAGATGAAGTATCAAGCCAGTATCTCGATCGGTGGGAGAGAGATTTCTATCGATTCTCCGACCTATTTTATCGCTGACATCGGCGCCAATCACGACGGAAGTATGCAGCGCGCCAAAGACCTCATCTGGCTTGCAAAAGAGGCGGGAGCCGATTCCGCAAAATTCCAGCACTTCCGCGCTGAAAAGATCGTAAGTGACGTCGGATTTAAAAATCTTGGCAAGGTGAGTCATACTTCGAAATGGGAGAAGTCAGTCTTTGAGGTCTTTCGCCAGTGCGAATGCGATATGCGATGGACCGAAGAGCTTTCCAAAACAGCGAAAGAGGCGAGAATTGATTTCATGACGACCCCCTACGATTTTGAGGCGGTCGAGTTGCTCGATCAATATTTACCCGCTTATAAGATAGGCTCCGGTGACGTGACTTGGACCGATTTTATCGAATTCGTCGCTAAGAAAAATAAGCCGGTGATATTGGCTACGGGTGCCGCGAACATGGAAGACGCGGAACGAGCTGTCGAAGCTGCTCTCCGGCACAATCCGCAGGTGATGTTGTTGCAGTGCAATACCAACTATTCGGGAAGTACTGAGAATTTTAAGTGCGTTAATTTGAACGTGTTAAAGAGCTTTGCGGTTAAGTATCCCAATATGATTTTGGGACTTTCAGATCACACCCCGTTTCATGCGGCCGTATTGGGTGCTGTGACTCTTGGGGCTCGAGTCATTGAGAAGCATTTTACCGATGATAACTTTAGAGAGGGTCCCGACCATCCCTTTGCCCTCAATCCAAAAACCTGGCGCGAGATGGTCGATCGCACGAGGGAGCTTGAATTTGCCTTGGGCGATGGCGTCAAGCGAGTCGAGTCCAATGAGACGACTACCGTGGTCGTGCAACAGCGGTGCCTTCGGTTATCGAAAGAGCTGGCGGCAGGAACGGTTCTTTCTCAAAAGGATTTAGAAGCGCTTAGACCAGCGCCCAAAGGTTCCGCACGACCTTATCAACTCTCTGCTGTAGTTGGTAAGAAGTTGGCAGTGAAAAAATCCGCAGGTGAAGCTTTGTACCTTTCTGATCTAAGTGAGTAAGTAACTCTGATGCAACGCGCTATGAGAAGGCCTAACTTCTAGGCTGTTCATCTCCTTGCCACCAGATATCATTGATTCTTGATTGCTCAATTAGAAGAGTTAAGCGGATTATGACAACGGAAAAGGTTCGCTCCTTTAGGGCTTTTTGGCCCGTCTCCAAGAAGAACGTGCTCAATCTTTTTCTAGTTGGGCTCACCTTTTTAAGCGCAGTATCGTTTTCGTTTAGTTCTCTTTTGGGAAGGTTATTTATTCCCAAAAGCATTCCCAATCTTATTCAGTTTCAGACCACCTGCATTTTCTTAGCTTTTTTTGTTCAATCGGGATTGCGTGCCGGACTTCGTAACCAGCATTACCTGGGAAGACATCGTTTAGTGGAGGAAGTAGAAAAAACACTTTTATGGCATCTCCCTTGGGTGGCTCTAGGCATCTCGCTTGCCCTTTCCTTTACCCGATTGGAATTCTTTCCCGCTTTTTCTGCCCTTTACGCCATGCTCACTCTGTTGATGACCCTACGTATTGCTCAGAGCAAACTTTATTCGGCGGCAATCTGGTCAGTACTCACCTTTATAGCCATCGTGGCACCCTGCCTATTGATCCTATTTGGTTCCGCAGACCTTCTGAAACTGCGTCTTCCAATAGAGGCATTTTCTATCGTTGGACTCTTCCTGTTGGGAAAAGGTAAAAGGCCGGGGAAGATGGCGGTCACGGCACTTAAGAAAGTGATGCACAGTTGCCTGGGTATGCATTTGAATGCCTTTTCCATTTACTTCCTTAATTTTCTTTTTGGCCAATACGTTGTGTTCCTTTCCCGAGCCGATTTGCGCATTGGGGTAGCCTATGCTGACGTTCAGATACTGTGTGGTGTCCAAAGTCTACTGGTGACCAGACTCTATCTATTGGCCGAGGGGCGAATGGTAAAGGGGGGCAGAATCTTTCATTTCTTGGTGGGTTTCCTTCTGTGGACGTTTCTATTTAGTTTTGGGGCATTTTCGGTTGTGCTGTGGAAAAAGGACTCTCATCTCGCTCTGTTTTACGCGGCTCTTGCATTTACTAATTTAGGAAGTATTCCGCAAGGGATTCTCTCCCAATTTATGCTCGAAAAATATCGCCTTGAGTCGCTAGTAATTACTTTTTTCTCGGTTATCGTGCTAGCAGGGGCAATTCATTTTGGTATCAAGGGAGACCACGCAGCTTATTTGATAGCTTTATCTTCACCTGGAGTTATTACGCTTATCTTGGCCAGTCGATCTTTATTTAGTGCGGATGGGTATTTCATTCAGCCAGCCACCGCGCGTTCGTAGTTTCAGTTGTCTTTGGAGCGAACCACAAAATAGCCGTGGGCGATCGAGAGCTCCTCTTTCGAGTACTTGCTAAATCTCGAATCAACGGGCATCGAATCCAAATAAGCGAGATCCTCCGGGGTGCCGTAGTCAATGTCGACTCGAATAATTTCGAGCCTGGCTTTTTCAAATAGTATTACGTAGTCAGGGTGGCGCATCCGATTCTGGTAGTGAAAATCTGAATTGAACCAAGACCATTGTTGTTCTGAATATCTCAAAAAATTGTAGATAGAGATTCGGGGATAGCTCAGGCCGAAGTGATCGCTATAGTCAATATGGTGGACCATAATTCCGCCTGGAGATAGACGCCTACGCAATTGATCTAAAAGTGGAAGAATCTCATTAGCGGGAAGGTGTTCTAAAACGCTCTTGGTCGTGACGACGTCAAATTGTCTAGCGTGGCCATAGATTGGCGCGTGAGGTGCTATATAATTTATCCCCATGTCAGATAAGGGTAGTCGGGGCAGACGACGAAACTGAGAAGGGAGGAGTCGTTCAAACTGATCCACGGTATGTTTAAGTAACCACGGGCGTGCAAGCGGAAAGACGTCCGTCAGCACCTGATTATCTAATCCCATTGCATAAAGAGTCATTGCGGTAACAAGCGTAGCTCCGGCACCGAATTCGTACGTTCTACACTCTTCGAGCGCTTTCGGTCCGAACTCCTCAATAGTGGCCGCGTGTTTTTCCGCCATCCGTACGGACCCAAGAAAAGACTCGTCTGAAGGGGGCAGCGAGCCCATCGCTCGTTGTAACGAAGTGTAGAGTGCGCCGCCGCCAGGGACATGGGAGAGAGTTTTTTGAGTAGCTGCTTTTAAAGCCCAGTGCATACTTACCTCGGCATCTTCAAAAGGGTTCCTTACTTTCTTAGTTGGCCGGCGATAATCACGCTTGAGGCAACAATCCCAACCACCGTGGCAATGACGGTAATTAGCGTTAACGTATTCGTGCTAATCATTGGCTTTGTGGCCGGTAGAATTACCGTGTCGTTAGGCTCAAGCTCCAGCGGAGTTTCATGCGTAGAATCAATAAAATCGTTTAACGCTAGCTTGATAACCTTTTCGCCGTCTTTAGTGGTGCGTTTTATAATTAAATGATCGAGTTCGGCATCCGCATTAGGTCCGCCAGCTAGAGTGATAAGTTGCATAAGATCGGTGCCGGTAGGAACCTGATGCAATCCCGGCTTTTGAACCGCTCCCCAAATATTTACGGGCATCAGAACTGCCCCTTTATAATATCCCGAAATGTATTCACTGCCGCGCATGGGAGGTGTTGCATCTCCTTTGGTGGAAAGGTGAGCGGAAGTTCTTTCCTGAGACAACGCGTTGTCACCGTTTAGATCTTGCGCAAATTCGTGAGCATTGTCCAGATAGGCAGGTCCCGTATGAGGGGTCGTGGAAGTAGTGTCATTAGGAGATAGTTCGGCCGCATCGTTGGGAGCGTCATAGGTAAAGGGGCCTGGTGTTCCAACGGCGGATGCGGGTATCACTCCCATCGCAAAATACCAACAAAGATAACTAACGATAATTCTCTTAAGCATACCCATCCCTTGTGACAGCCTGCTTGCGAGACCACCACTTCTTAAAATTTCCTAACTCTTCCTTCAAGTTCAAATCCGGTCCCAAGGGAAGCGTAGGCCCCTTCTTAGCGGAGCTTACACCCATGTAGTTGTAATAGTTGTATTGCCCGGGCCCTTCCGCGCGGTTGTAAATGGCAAAAACGGGCCGGTCATCGAAATATCGAATCTTTTCCATCGCCTGTTCAATATCGGGGATCTTTGTTTTGCGATGACTTACGGCGAAGATCATGGCGTCCGACGCCGCGGAAAGTACGAGTCCGTCTACGACGGAAAGGACGGGAGGAGTATCAATGACAATATAATCATATTGCGTCTTGAGGGAGTCCAGCAGCTCCGCGAAGGGGGCCTCGCTAAATATTTCAGTGGCTCGCTTGGAGGCCGGGCCCGATGGGAGAACATCTAGATTCAATTGCACAGACTGAGTAAGACACTCCGATAACTTTTTCTTATTGGTCAGAATTGAGGTCAAGCCGACTTTGGAAGAGATGCCTAACCAGGATCCGATGCTAGGTCTTCGCAAGTCCCCATCCAAGAGAAGCGTCTTCTTCCCCATTTGAGCCAGCGCAAAAGCAATATTTGCCGAGATAAATGATTTTCCATCTCCGGGAGTCGCTCCTAAGACGCAAATAGTTTGAGCGGGTTTTCCGCTGGAACTTCTCATTTTTAGCACGGTCGCCCTTACGTGCTTGAACGCCATGACCTCCGGATTTTCGTCTCCGTCTGCCCAGGATGCTGATACATCAACAGTCTGTCGGCCCTTGTGCATAAATTTCTTAAGAGGGGAAGCGGCGATTTTCGGCACACTACCGACAGGAATCATTCCCAATTCGCTGATTTCGTGCCTATTCTTAACGGAGTCATTGAGCTCCTCCTTCAGGTAGGCACCTCCGGTAGCTAGAGCGAAACCCAGAAGGGCTGCCAAGAAGGCGGTCGGTATTAAATTTAGACGTGCCGGTATTCCGGCTATAGTCGCTCTTTCCAAGATTCGGATTTTGCTATCTAGCGCCACTCTTTCCAAATCGATCTCCAGAGTCTTTTTCTTCATCTCTTGGAGCAGGGCGAATTCAAGTTGGGTTCCCCGCTGAAAACCCAGCATTTTTTGTTGGGCTTCGGGGAGAGCTTCAAGAGAGATGAGGGCGTCGTTAAGTGCTTTGCCCAGCGTGTCGATACTGCTACTAAGGTATTCGTTCTCTCGATTGAGAAGAGCGATTTTCCGATTTACTCCTTCTTTATCACCCGCCATAACGGAGGCGATTTCCTTCTCTCCTCCTCCCTGATGAAAAATACGTTCTTTAATCCGAGCGGCCACTTGGTCGATTTGAGAATCGAGTCCCTTAATTTGATTGGAGTCGTCCTTTAATCCCTGAGCCTGAAGTAGCATCTTTTGATAGCGGAGAGTCTGGATCTGTTCTCGAAATTGGTTAAGCACTTCTGAACTCTGAAGGCTTCGTGATCCTCCGGCTAGAATCTGTGATTCATCGCTCGAGAGTTCCCGAGAAAGAAGAGCGATGAGCCGCTGATTCTGGTTGAATTTGAGCTGATTGGCTTCCAGATTCTTCCTGAGATCTCCTACGCGTTCGAGAACATCCTTGCCCGCGGCGTCGGCTTTGACGAGTTTATTCGTGCGGCGGTATTCCACGATGGCAGAGTCTAATTCCGTAAGTCGGTTCTCCGTGGAAGCTTGCTGTGATTCTATGTACTCTTTCGCGTCGTTCAATTCTTTAAGTTCGCTTTCCGTGATCGCCTTAACCGCAGTAGCCGCTAAAAAGTTAGCTCGGTCAACGGCTTCTCGGTAATCTGCCGCTCGGACCTGGACCACAATGTTGTCCTGACTAGTTTTGGAGAATAGAACATTTGAACTAAGTGTATGGGCCAGCGCTTCGGTCTCGTTGGCGACTTGAGAGGGGTCCGTAATTTTTACAAAGAGTAGACTCTCCAGAACTCCTCGAACATGTGAAAAAACGGCTCTTAACTTTGAGGGAGGAGCCGAGTTTACATGGTAAGACGACTGTTTAGCAAGACTACGCGCCGCAGTAAGAAAGAATTCGTGAGAGTTAAGGTACTGGATGTATTTTTCAAGATACTCGTTTTGTTTCCCTCCATAGGACGGATTTCCAATCATCTTTCCCATCATGGCTTGAATGGGACTGTTCTCTGCCCTTTGCACCAGAAGCACCGACTTGGCGGAATAGCGTGGCAAAAAGATGTGGTTTAACACGGCAAGCGCGATGGTGATGGCTACCGTGGCAATCACTGCATTACGATGTGCGATGAGCGAGCCAAGAATTCGAGTGGTAAGAGGCGTCTCGGTTTGAGAAATGCGCAGCCTGTCGTTAACTTGCATCGATGGCAATTGCGGTTCCATCAGAACGTCAGCCCCCAGTTCCTAGAATATCTTTTAGTTAATGTTCCCTAATGGATAAATCGACAAATAATGACGCGATTACAAAAAATATCGGTTAATCGTGCCATTGGAAGGTTGCTCTTTGCAATCTTAATTTGCTCTCTCAACGGACTGATTTTTTTAATACTGTTGTTAGGGTATTAGCTCTCATTTTCTGCGGCTGGTCGAGAGTTTTAGAGCGACACTCGATCCCTACTCTGTTAAAAATTGAGAAAGGATTTCTTGGGGGGAGTGCATGAAACTATTCCGGCTAGAGCTACGCTCGTTCGGTTGCGCCTTGTCACTTGCTTTATGGACCTTACTTATTGGGTTTCAATGGGCCGGCCATGCCTACGCAAGTTATAATTCCACTTTGGAGGATTCGCTTCTTCTCGAACTCCAATCCCCCCTCCAAGTAAAATTGAATGTTAATTACGGAACGAATCTTAGTAAGGACTACCCGCAAGGTTCTTTTCTCTTTGAACCGTATCTGAACTGGAATTTCCTGCCAGGCTATGGGGTGGAGCTATATTCCGCGTTGGACCGACCGACTCAGCCAAGTCTGACGCTTCATTCCCCCAAGAATATGGTTACTTTGAAGCATCGTGTGGATGGATTTGAAGGTTATACCGCAACCGCACGCCTTTCGCTCTCGGCTTTGGATGTCGATCAATGGCAACCGGATGGTTATCAGATGCGATCGGCGGCGAGTCTCGAGCTTGCTCGGGCGCTGACTCCTAGCCTTACGGCCTCTTTGCGGGCTGGTCCGTTCGTTCAGTTTTCAAAGTATTCGGTACTATCGGACGGCACCCCTTTACCGCAGTTCGGCCTAAGTGAATTTTTGAATCTGACTTACCAACGGCAAAAAGTCCGTCTGCAGGCTTCTTTGTTGGTGCAACAAGAGAAAGCGAACGGCTGGAAAAATGATTATGGGACGGAAGAGTCCATTGCGGTTGAACTTCATCCGCAAATGCTGTTTGGCGTTTCTTATGCGCTGCTATCCACTATGGCTGATGATACGACGGGCCTTTTTGAGAGCTACCAGAGCTTTCCCGGTCATATAAGCCACATCGCTCTATTTACGGATTTTACCTTTTGATGAATCTAACGCACGCTCATCTCTCCATCGTCGGCTCAAAACACAAGAAAAATGAGGACCAGTGTCTTTGCGTACCTTCACTGGGTCTATTTGCGGTAGCTGACGGAATGAGTGGAGACATCGGAGGAGGGGTGGCGAGTGAATTAGCGATTCGGGTCCTTGAAGAGTACTTCACCATGGATGGAGATCAAAATCGCGACATCAATCAAGTGGAAGAAAAAGCATCACTCTTCAAAGAGGCCTTTCTTGCGGCTAATTTCACCATTTTTCAGACGTCAATAAGACGACCGGAATATATCGGAATGGGAACCACGCTAACGGGAGCCTGGGTGGTCGATAACCGGGTAATTATTGGACACGTCGGTGACAGCCGATGTTATCTGTTGCGAGGAGCTGAAGTAAGGCTACTGACTCGGGATCACGTTTTGTCTCCCGAGGGACAAGGGAAAGGTTCGCGAGATCGTCCCTCTAGAAGATTGAGTCAATGTATCGGTTTTCAGGAGTCTATTGACGTTGAGATTTTAGAGCTTCCGTATGTTCAAGGAGATGTCTTTTTACTTTGCACGGACGGAGTGAGTGACTTCGTCCCAGAGCAAGATATCCTTCGTTCCGTTCAAAAGGCTAGCCGACAAGACGAATGGGAAGCGGTTGCCCGCGAAATGGTAAAGTTAGCCAAACTCAAAGGGGCTGATGACGATACTAGTGTTGTTATCTTCAAAATCGGTCCCTCCAGTGAAACGCACGTCAGAATTTAGGTATCGGCCGAATATCGACGGATTAAGAGGAATCGCCGTTCTATCGGTGATTACCTTTCACACTTTTCCCCTGACCGTACGAGGAGGCTTTGTCGGTGTCGACGTCTTTTTCGTCATTTCGGGTTTTCTTATTTCGTATCAAATCTTTGATGCATTGGATCGAGATCGCTTTAGTTATCTTAGTTTCTACGCAAGAAGAGCAAGAAGAATTCTGCCCTCTCTAATTCTGGTCTTGTTCAGTTGTTTTCTTTTCGGCTGGATAACACTCCTCCCTCACGAATTCCGAGCCCTCGGAAAACACATCGCAGGCGGGGCAGCGTTTATCTCTAATCTGATTCTTTCACAGGAAACCGGCTATTTTAATATTTCCTCGGAGCACAATCCTCTTCTCCACCTATGGTCTTTGGGGATTGAAGAGCAGTTCTATATCGTTTGGCCAATCTTTCTCGTCCTACTAACAAGGCTACGGCAGCGAACTTTTGAAATGTTATTGGCGACGGTTGGAATCTCCTTTGCGATAAACCTGTTTTTTGTCTTTAAGAATCCTATCATTGCTTTTTATTCGCCAATAACACGGTTTTGGGAACTTTCTCTCGGCAGTGTGATGGCAAGTCTTGAACTTTATCACCCACATTTCTTACGACACAACTTTCTCAAACAGAGGGCTTGGCTGGGAGTTCTACTCATCGTCCTAGCCGTGACTTGTCTTGACGGGGATTTTACCTACCCCGGGGTATGGGCTCTTCTTCCGACTCTGGGAACGGCTATCATTCTCCTTTCGCAAGAAGATGATTGGGTGAATCACTTTTTGCTTTCTAATCGGGTTCTCATCGGTATTGGTTTAATTAGTTATCCCCTCTACCTTTGGCATTGGCCGTTACTGGCTTTTGCTCGGGTCATTGGGGGGAGTACGAGCCCTGGGCTTCGAATTAAAATTATAACTTTGGCCTTTCTGCTGGCAACGCTAACCTATTTGCTTTTGGAAACAAGAGTACGAAGACTCTCTGCTACCGGAAATCAGTGGAAATTTTGCTCGGGATTAACTCTGGCCGTTTTTTTCTTAGGGGTTTTGACCTATTCTTTCAACGGATTTGCCTGGCGGTTTGGTCCGAAAACTCGTGAATATAGTCGACAGACCGAAGATTGGACGGGGAATCTGATCGCATCTGGGCAGTGTCGAAAGGAATACGGATCCGATCAAGAATTTTGCAATGTGAACGATATTAGAAAACCACCCACAACGGTTCTCATCGGTGATAGTCATGCCAATCAGCTCTATTATGGACTCAATACGATGCTTGAAGTGCGTGGGGAGAATCTAGCGAATTTCGGAGCCGCTAGCTGTCCTCCCCTAATTGGTATCGAGGCGGTAAAAAAGAAAACGATAGTTCGCCATTGTTCCGCAATCGTTCAAGCTTTAAATTTCGCATTATCGACTAAAAGCGTTAATACCGTGTACTTGGCTGGAAGATGGGAAATATATTTAGGCGATCACGACGAAAGGTGGGATTTAATTTTTTCGGATGGTAATACCCCCGGGAAAATGACTTTAGATGAACACCTCTCCCGAACGTTGGACCTTTTATCCCGTTCGGGAAAGAAAGTAGTTCTCTTTTTTGATACGCCAACGCTTAATATCGACATCAACCGTTGCTTCCGCCCCTTTTCCGAAGACAGAACCTGCGCATCGGATAGAGATTGGGTTCAAAAACGGCAAAGTAGCTCCAGAGCACAGCTGCGCAGAGTAGCTTTGAAATATCCCGACGTTGAAATCTTTGATCCGTCTGATCTCTTTTGTGATGAGGCCAGGTGTTTTTGGAATGAAGGAGAATCCGTTATATCGAGGTGATGGGAGCCATCTCTCCCTTTTCGGATCGTCTTACCTAGCCCGAAGCTTTGTAGGATCTCTGGACCAGAGAGGAAAATAAAAAAGGCAGGGACGCTTTTGGCGTCCCTGCCTTTCTAAGAAAAATAACTCTTACTGGTTATCGTCGTTGTGGTGGCTGCTCTTGCTCTTGCTAGCACCGTTTCCCTTAGTTCCGGAGGGGCTACTCGAAGTCCCGCGACCACCGGTATCGCCACCTGTGGCTCCTGATCCCGATTCGCCGTTTCCACTGGCACCAGCGCCTTCAACCGCGCCGCTACCCGTAGGGGCAGCTGCTATTGTGGTTGGGGCCGGTGGAGTAATCTGATTCATGTTAATGATGTTACCGACGTTTCCACCACCAGGGTTGGTGATATTAGAAAGATTTACATCAGCGGAAAAAGCCGAAGGAATGAACGAAAATCCGAACGCTCCTACGACCACTACCAGACTTCTTAGTTTATTCTGTTTCATGGATGACTCCTTCATTTTGAGTTTAGAGGAACGAGTACGCCAAACCACCACCAAGTACGAATCTAACGCCATCTCCAGCACTATGAGTCAGATCAGCCAGTGTAGGATTGATGAATAGACCAAGTGTTCTGATCGGTGTGATGGAAAGTCCCAAGTTAAGATCTTGTCCCGTCCAATCCGCGATGAACGACACAGGCTCTTGAATTCGGACCGAAGCGCTTCCGAAGGGATTGACACCCGTTCCTGAAGCGTTGGGGTTGCCGGTAAGAGCTTGATTAGTCGCGATATTAGATTGGGACAGGAAGCGTCCGTTACCCAGCCCGGCCGTCAAAGTAAGCGCACTAAACCATGCTTGGGGGTCACGTTTTAGGAAAAATATCTTAGAGACAGTGCCGTACCAACTTTGAACATCGCTAGAGCCATTTCCCCAGGTAACCAAGCCTTCTCGTCCCACCGCTACCGAAAAGAATTCCGGCAAATTGCGATGGACTTTAACATTGATTCCACCATTAGAGAATTGGCTTACATCGTAAACGCTGACCGAAGTTTCTACGCCGACATATTTATTGGAATCTCCGATACCGAAACCCGCTCCAATCGCCCCATCAGCCGTGGTAGTAAAGCGCGCTCGGTTCTGGAATCCACCTCCTACGAAGAGCTGTCCCCAATCGGCGCCGAAGCCGCTGGGTGAGTTGATGGTTAGACCGGGCATGGTCCAATTGATGTAATTGGGTAGCTGACTGGATTCCGTCTGGCCACCGGATAAGGCCGCCATTCCGACAGAACTGATAAAAGCCGCTGCGATGAGCGCCACCCCGCCAATCCCAAAAAAGGTTTGTCTATAACTTCGTTGATTACTCATGAGTCTCCTCACTCTCTGTGGTTTGCTAATTAATTGGTTCAAGAAGATTAAAAAAGTTCACTCCGTTGAGCGGCTTGCCCCGCAACTAAGCGACGATTACGAATCAAAAACAATTATGGGAAATGATAATATTTATAAACTCAAGAGTCTAGAGTTCTTATCAATTTACCGACGGTGCACGAAGTCATTTTCGTTTTAAACGCCCCGCGATGTAACGATCTCCAACGCGCCAGGAGGAGGAAAGGCGATTAAAGGTGATAGTCGCCGAGCGGCCGTCTTCACATTTTCTTCCGCGCCGAATCGAAAGAGAATTTGTTCAACCCCTTGTAACGCTTGCTGTCGCGAAATGAGGGCGACTGCCGTCAAATAGACTATTTTGAGATCTAACGCGAAACCGGAATTCTTGATATAGAGCAACGCCAAGCGGTTCTTCCAAGGACGGATGCGCTGATTGTAATCGATGTCGGGATCAAGGCTGTCCTTAAGAATTTCATTTTCGTCGGAGAAAACGATGGACGCCAGATCCGTAATTCCCGGCCGTACAGTGAGTAACTTCTTTTCTTCCGCGGTGTAGAGGTCGGTTTCCCGTTTTACATTAGGACGTGGCCCTACCAAGCTCATGTCACCCCGCAGTACGTTGATAAGTTGGGGGAGTTCGTCCAACTTATATCTTCTAATGAAGGCTCCCAGTTTCGTGATTCGGGGATCGCTAGCCGAAGTGGAATCAACACCGGATCGGTCGGCATTAATGATCATCGATCGGAGTTTCATCATTTTGAAAAGTTTCTCACCCTTTCCCATTCGGGGCGCTACGTAGAAAGGAGAATGCCTGTCCTGCAGGTAAATCAAAACCATTACCGGAAGGAGTAAGGGAGCCGTGACAACTAAGATCGATAGGGAAACGATACAATCAAAGAGTCGCTTCATGGTTTCTCCCCTGGTTGATGCCCCTATTATGGGGAGTTCGCGGGTCTGGAAACAGGTGAAGGGTTCGTTCGACGATATTACTGATAGTGGGATAATAATCGTCCTCCAACACTTTACTCGTCGGAGCGGGCGCCGCGGGAAGGGTAATTCTTGAAGGCGAAGCCAATAATAGAGAGGGAACCGTTTTTTCCATTACGGAAGCGATGACTTCACCGCCTAATCCACAATTAGCCCAACTTCCGTCAACCACACAGAGCCTTCGGGTCTTGGAGACGGATTGGAGAATCACTTCAATCTTAAGAGGATTGATAATTCTTAAATCCACAACTTCAGCGGAGATGCCATGCTTCTCCAATTCCTCCGCCGCTTGTAAGCAGAGTATCGTCGAAAAACTAGATCCTACTAGGGTGATGTCGGATCCTTCCCGAATAATGCGGGGACCTTGGGTCTCAAGGGCGTTGGTATTAATGGGCCGTTCGTCTTCGGCGAAGTCATAGCACCATCTATCATCGATATAGAGAACCGGGTCATCACACAAAACGCTGGAGATTAGCAGGTCGCGAGCATCATTGGCGGTGGCAGGCATAACGACTCTCAAGCCGGGAATGTGCGCGAACCACGAATGAAGCGCTTGGGAGTGTTGGGCCCCTTGCTCGCCCCCACGATTTACTATAGCTCTGATGGTGACCGCCGGATGGGCCTGTCCCCCTAGCATGTGAGACCATTTGGCAATTTGGTTCACAATGGAATTGCTTGCCAGCACCATGAAATCTATCCGCGGATGAACCACGATCGGGCGATATCCACACAACGAAGCTCCTCCCGCGATGCCAGTGGTAGCGTCCTCGGATACCGGAGTATCCATAATGCGGCTCTTTCCGAAGCGCTTATCGAGATCCCTCATGGTGTTCCCGACGTACCAAGGACTCCAAAGCCCTTGTCCGATGACGAAAACCTCAGGATGTCTTTCCAAAAGATAAGTGAAGCCTTCTAAAATACCTTGGCAGTAGGTGAGCTGTTGCTTGCCCTGATTCATGAATCCATTCCTGTTTTGTATACGTACGCCAATGTGGCCTCTTTCGAAGGCAGCGGAGCTATTAAAGCTTTCGTCCACGCTTCATCCACCAGTAGAGCGCTTTCCGAGGTCAGACAGTCCCACTGTTCTTCCGATAACGCGTGACTTGCGATTAATGCCAGTTTGAGTCGATCGATAGGATCTCTAAGCTTCCATTGAGCGACGTCTTCTCGGCGTTTGATTCCCACATCTAAGTCTTCACTGGGGCCGACATGGCCGCGCCAGCGGTAAGTGACGGCTTCAAGAAAGCCCGGCCCCTCGCCCGCGCGCGATCGTTTGATGAGTCTCGCCGCCGCTTGGCGTACGGCTACCACGTCATTTCCATCTACGACCTCATAAGGAATAAGATGGCTTACGGCATATCGGGCGACGCTGGTTGCGGGTTGACGGAGCTCAATATGAAGATGAGACGAGAAAAGATTATTTTCACAAACAAACAGCACCGGGAGTGAAAAATTAGCGGCAAAATTAAGCGATTCGTGAACGACACCTTCTTCGGCAGATCCGTCGCCAAAATAAGAAACCGCAACTTCTTTTTTGCCGCGCTTTTGACAGGCAAGCCCCGCCCCCACCGCTAAAGGGATGGTTCCGGCGACTATGGGAACCGAACCCACAAATCCGTGATCGGCGCCATAGAGATGCATCGATCCGCCCATGCCCTTGGAACACCCAGTAACCCGTCCCAAAACTTCGGCGAATAGCCCGTATAGGTTGCCACCTTGGGCTAAGTAATGAGCGTGAGATCGGTGGCCGCCGAAAACACGATCGGTTGTCGTTAGGTTCTCGGAAACCCCGACTGCAATAGCCTCTTGCCCGATAGCAAGATGGCAAGGGCAGTGGACGATTCCTGCCGTGACTGCATCGGCAATTTTTTCCTCCGCCTTGCGAATCGTCACCATCAACTTAAGCTGGTCGATGAGACGGAGTAGATCTTCGCTTTCTATCCCGATAGGTTTGCGAAAACAGCTTGGATTGGCAAGGTCACCCAGGAAATTAGGCACGTCGATCATGAATTAACTGCTCCGGCCGTAAAAGGTTCGAATATTTTCACAGATGTATTGCACGTCTTCATTGGAAAGTGTGGTGTTCATCGGAAGTAAGAAACACTTCTTAAACATCTGTTCGGTGTAGGGAACCGGTGTTGGCTTCAACCCCAAAGTCTCAAACTGGTGAACCGCCTTACCACCCCATTGAATGATAGTCTTGACCCCTCGCTCTTGGAGAAAGCTTCGCAGCCGATCCCTGTCGTTGGCTTCTACTTCGTAGTTTTGATAGACGTCGAAATGCCGCGGGTCTGCTCCGGGAGCGGGCGGTAGCAGTAGCTCGGAAAGGCCTGAGAGTCCTTCTTGGTAGAGTTTAGCTATCTCACGGCGACGCTGAATCTCCGCCGGAAATGATTTTAATTTAAAGCTCAGGACGGCCGCTTGAAGGTTATCCAGACGAGAATTAAATCCCCAACACCGTACTACTCCCTCGGGGTCTCTTCCATGATCTCGCAACATAAAGATGTTGGCGGCCACTTTGTCATCATTAGTAATGACTGCACCTCCGTCTCCGTAACATCCTAATAGTTTGGCCGGATAAAAGCTGATGGTTCCGGCAGCGCCAAAGGTACCTGCGGCCTTTCCGTTAAACTTGGAGCCCAGAGCTTGTGCCGCGTCCTCAACGATGGCTAGATTATGCTGCTTTGCGACGGCGGTGAGTGCGTCCATATTTGCGGTGCGCCCGTTAAGTTGGACCGGCATGATCGCTTTTGTCTTGGGCGTTACTAAGGAAGCAACGCTTTCGGCACATATCATATGGTCAGCGCCGCAGTCCGCCAAAATGGGGGTGGCACCCACCCAGTGAATAGCCGAAGGGGAAGCTATAAAGGTATGCGAGGGAACAATAATTTCATCGCCCGGTTTAATGCCGGCGGCGAGAAGAGCCAAGATGAGGGCGTTGGAGCCGTCGGCGACTCCGAAAGCGTACTTAGCTCCGACGAAGGAGGCTAAAGAACGCTCGAATTCCTCCAGGTCCTTTTGCAAAATAAACGCGCCGCGAGACATCACCTCGCGGAAGACTTCCATAATCTCTTTTTCTTGGGAAAGAAATTGGGACGGATAGTTGAAAAACGGAATCTGGCGAGTCGAATGCATTTTTCCCCCTTCGTGAAACAGTAAGCGGAATAAAAATTATAGTAAAGAAGTGCCGAACTTTACACGCCATATTTAACGAAGAACGGACAAAACTCCGAGACTCTAATAGGTTAGCTGCGGCATTTTTGGAGCAAGATTGGGGGCTACCCTTAAATTAGATAGACCAAGTGGAACGTCGGTAGTTAAACCATCCTGTCTATTTTCTCTACACATGATTCCGTCTCGGTCTTTCTTTAGGAGGCCGTATGGCTTTCCGTGGATGGTCTTTTCCGATAATTCTGTTTATAGGAGT
Organism: uncultured delta proteobacterium; assembly: GCA_963778115.1. Lineage (GTDB taxonomy): Bacteria > Bdellovibrionota > FAC87 > UBA2466 > UBA2466 > JBBQIT01. The sequence goes on along the minus strand of CAVZSV010000004.1, from coordinate 1,690,321 downwards.
CCTTTACTGTCAAACCAGTATAGCCAAAGAGCCCTCGTTATTTCAGAACCCTAGCGGATCTAGCGTAGCTATTTCTTCGGAAGTGGACTTTGGCTATGACTTAAAAAAATCGGCACCGTTTAAGAACGCGGATCCTCCCTACCAACGCTCGGAATATGCCCGTATCCCGACTCAACAGTCGAAGCGGATTCGGCAATTTAATCCCCGTCGCGATCGAGGCGAAACCTATCTCGATGCTTTAGATAATTCGCTCCATCATTTTCGCGATGAGATAGTCCAATTATTTTGGGGTTACCTGAAGCTAATCTCCGTGGTCGCTTTCTTGGTAAGTTGTGCTAGTAATCCGGCATTCAGCAAATATTTGAACTCCTTCGAAAAGGAGAGTGAAAGAGCGGGCGTTACCTATCGTACCCCGCGCTTTGAATGGGGAAAACCAGGGAATACCGCCCTTAGTAGTCATAATCTCGCTGAATGCATCACGGGGACATCGCTCACGCCAGCCAGAGTGGTCGTCGATGAAAAGCAATGGAGTAAATTATCGGAGGCTTCAAAAGAAGCTTTGGTATTTCACGAAATGGGTCATTGCGCTTTGGGCAAACTTCACGGGCCCGGAATCATGCAACCTAGTCTAATTTCCGCAAGAACATTCTTGGCCCATCGCAAATCTTTGGTCTCAGCCCTCTTTCATCACTGAGGGAAAGGTAAACTTTACCCCTTCAACGGGCAGGCCAACTCCTACCCGTAATTCTAGCCTTACATAAAGGTACGGCCTACCTTCTTGTATTTTGAGTGTCCCTAATTGTGATTCTAGCGGAGAGGGAGCCTAGCGGCGATTGCCGCGGAGTAGGTTTACCTCGTAGATCCCCAACGAGTGAATTTCACTGCGGGAGCTATCTGCCTTACTTAGCGTCGGCCAATTCCTCAAGCGGACAATGAGGCGCGATGACGACAGTAGTAGGGGGAAGATTACGGGGAGCTACCGAGCCCCAGTGCTCTAGGGGCGTCTGCTGGATTCGTCGACGTAATAAAGCATGCGTCTCGTCTGAGATACGAATCGGCCCGGCAAGGCTAGAAATTCCCAGAGGGTTTTTTTTCATCTCTACAAAAACTTCATCCCCTTCGATGCTGACGCGGTAGTCGTATCCTTCGAATGCAAAGAACGGAATATTTTCGGATAGCGTTTGAATGCTGGGGGATCGGTCCTTCCATGTGAGGGCCACAAAACGTGCTAAGTTATTTTCAGCGAGTTCCCCCGAATAGGGCCCGAATCGGAAAATGTCGCCAACAGAACCCCCTGTAAGGCGTGGCCCGTTCCTGGCTTATGTCGCGCGCCGCGAACGCTATCTAAGACAATACCCGTGCTCGTTCGATCGAACTGAAGAACCCCCTCCGAAGGCCCTTTGCTACCCTTTAGGCGCAAGACTTCGTACCGCTGGCCGGGAACCACTTCGTGCTTAATGGTGTACGAATCCCCCCGAGAGGTTACCACCCAACTGTCGTTAGGACCCGGTTCCACCATCAGTTCATCTGCTCGGCCAGAGCTAGAGACGCAAAATGCTATTAGAATGCCATAGAGTATTCGCTTCATGGAATGGGGAGCCCTTATCGACGTGACTATTTTAATTATACCTTAAGAGAGGAAATCCGCTTTGCGGATTAACCCCCACCAGCCCCCAACCCATGCCCATATCTAGAACGTAGTCTCTTCCGATTCCGAGATTAGGAACAGAGGAGTACCACCGGTGGAGATTTCAACCGCATGGGCCGCGGTCTGTTTTCCCCCTTCGGAATTGAGGCAAGCATTCAACGCTTCTAATGAAGGGAAATAGACTTCAGCTATTCTGTGGTAAGGCGGAGTTTGTCCTCCGGCGGCCGCTTTAACTATTGTGGCCTCAAAGCTCGTTTTTCCCTTTAATTTTTCCACCGCCATGGGAACGTGCTCGGCGGCATAGCGGATCTCGAAGAGCTCGACGTTTTTCGGGGTGGGGTAAATGACCATTAATTTTGCCTTTTTCATAAGTAACTCCTATGTATGTGTTCGACATGGGCTCAACTTAGCTAAAATGTTACAAAGCCTCTAATACTTTATTCCCATTGATCCATAGTTATTACCTATGGTATCCCGCCTCCATGGAGATGCACCAGATTCGCTACTTTTTGGCCGTCTGTGAAAGTAAGAACTTCACGAAAGCGGCCCAGCTAAGTTTTGTTTCTCAACCTTCCCTGACTCAAGCCATTCACAGGTTGGAGGACGAGTTTGGAGGAGCCCTTTTTTCTCGTGGAAGACAGGGGGCTGAGCTCACCTCCTTGGGGCGTCTGATAGAGGCGAACTTTCGAAATATGTACGAAACGAGTCTTCATATAAAAGAGAAGGCTGTTCGCTTTCAGAGACTAAAGAAAAGTCCGCTCCGCATTGGGGTAATGCATTCGATAGGTACCCAGAAATTGAATCCGTTTTTGGCTAAATACCAAAAGGAGCATCCTCGCGTAGAGCTTGAGCTCATTGTTGATCCCGAGAAGGTATTAGTTGAGAAATGGCGGAATCGAGAGCTCGAATGCATTATTTGTCCGGCCCCTAAACAGCTCGATAAGGGGGTTAGTTTCCAAGAGCTATATGAAGAGGACTATGTCATTGCCCTGAACAAGAACCATCCGCTAAGCGCTAAATCGGATATAGCTCTAACCGATCTTCAGAACGAGCCTTATTTGGATCGCCTAAATTGTGAGATGCGCGAAGCCCTTAATGAAAAGCTCAAATCCGGAGGGATTGAGCTCTATGCCGCTTATCGAAGTAATCGAGAGGAATGGTTAATCGATATGGTGAGGGAAGGGATCGGGCTTGTCATTATTCCGCGTTATTCCGTGCCCAAGACGACCGACATCCTAGTGAAACCGCTTAAGACGCCGAAGTTGCTAAGGACGATAGGGATTTTGAAACGGCAAAAAGATACCCTTGAAAAGCAGCCCCGGGAGTTTATGAAAAAGCTCTTAAATTTTTTCGAGTCATGACACCACGATTCACGTAGGTTTGAATCGCTCTCGACAATTCTGTTACCATGGGAAGTGACAGTGATGAATCTACAAATCGATTTCTACGAACTGAGAGACTTCTGAGAGGATAATATGGGTACCATTCTAGTGACGGGGGCGGCGGGCGGTATTGGAAGAGCGATAGTGGATCGTTTGGCAAGCGAAGGGCTCTCTATCTTTGCTTGCGATAAGGATGCGGAGGGGCTTAAGCAGCTGGTTGCAGAAGTTCGAAGCAAGTTTTCCAATATCAAGGTCGAATCTGAAGTTTTTGATATTAGCGACTGTGCGCGTGTGCAAAGTTTTGGCGAGATCCTGGCCCAGCGAGTGTCCGGACTAGCTGGACTTATTAACAACGCCGGCATCTATCTGGGTCGCGATCTTTTCGATTACTCGGTAGCAGAAATGCAAAGTGTGATCGCCGTTAATCTTTTTGCCGCTATTCAGCTCTCTCAAACCGTGGGAAAGATTCTAGTGAAAGCGCAGCGGAAAGGGACCATAGTCAATGTCTCTTCGGTCTCTGCCTTTGAAGGCAGCTCGGACGCTCTGTATGGAGTCACTAAAGCGGGTCTTATCGGACTTACCAAATCGTGTGCGTTAACTTTCGCTCCGTACGTGAGAGTTAATGCTGTGGCACCGGGACTCGTCGACACGACGATGATTCAGAAAATTCCCAAATGGCGGCTGGACGAGTTTGAAAAAAGTGAGAGGCTGAAGGGTCGAATATCCCCGCAAGCCGTGGCTGCTGCAATCTGGTTTTTAATGAGCGAGGAAAGCCGACATACGACAGGCTCGGTCATTGATCTCAATAATGGGGGATACCTGAGGTAGCAGGGGCTGCTTTCCTGCTTTTAAGCCATCTTCGAAGAGCTACCACCGACCAAATCGCTTCTACTCCACCGAACGGCCAGGCCCCTTGCAGAAAGCCGTAAGCAGAGCCTAATAGACACGCTCCTGCGAATCCCAAAATGAACCAATGGCTTCTGGACTCGAGTCCATAACAAACCAGCATTGAAGTAACGGCGAAGAGCCCAAATGTCGTTAAGGGATCCATAGGAAAGGTATCTAGCAGACTTGAGGAGACCTGTCATCGCGTGCGTCAATCTGTCCCGCTTAGTCCGAGGTAAAGAGGGATAGTTTCTAGTCATCGATAGATCAATATAATGAATTATACCGATTAGCCACCTCGCGCTACTTTCGATTCCCAGGAGGAAAAAACATGATCAACGACACAAAAAAAGCCCTTATCCTTATAGACATTCAGGAGGGGTTCAACGACCCCATCTGGGGAAAAAGAAGCAATTCGCTTTTGGAGGCAAATGTGAATCGACTCTTAACTCATTGGCGAGAGAGAGGTAGACCTATTTACCACGTCCAGCACCTTAGTCGTAAACCCAACTCTCCTCTAAATTCGAACCGTCCCGGCGTTGCCTTTATGGAGTGCGCCAAACCTATTGGTGAGGAGCCTGTTATTTCTAAAAACGTAAATAGCTGTTTTATCGGAACCAATTTGGAATCGCGGTTAAAAGAAAAAGAGATTAATGATCTGGTCTTTGTAGGAATAGCTTCCGATCATTGCGTTTCAACCTCCATCCGAATGGCTGCTAATTTGGGATTTCGTTGTACCCTAGTCTCCGATGCGACGACGTCTTTCGATCGTAAGGACTCCAAAGGGACCGTCTATCCGGGCGAGTTGGTACACGCCATTAATCTAGCGAGCCTCCATGGGGAATTTGCGACGGTGGTGGAAACCGAAAATTTAGTAGATTAAAAGCCGTTGAAGCGAGCGTTGCGAAAGAGGCCTCGGCCGAAAGCCGCATTGGAGCGGGCGGCCAATCTATTGGCACGACCGAATAAACCAAAAGAAGCGGCACGATTTGCTCGGAAACCTAAACGAGCTGAGCGACGAAAGGCTACGGACCCTCCTCCGACAAGAAGAGGACGCGATCCGATTCCACAACCTCCATGAGGGCCACAAGCCATAACGGGGGCAGTCGAGAGGAGAATCACACTAAGCATTAACACTGCTAAAGTCTTCATATCGACGAACTCCTGTAGCTAACTCGTGTTCACAGGCACTGTCACGTACCCAGGGCTATCAGTAACTCTAAGCAATATTGTTGCCACTTTTGTAAGCCTGAAAAAGTAGAAATTTTATTTAGCAAGTAGACAGCGGTGACAAAGTTGGCTCTTCGGTCTGTGTACTAGGAGTATGCTTCCACCGTCATGGGATGGGGAACGCGAGAACGCTGGCTCTTAATAACCACTACTTTGGATGCGACGAGAAAACTAGTAAAGGATGCGATGGCTACGACCGGGAGCAAATTCGTTCCCGAAAGCGTCGTCAAAATGATCGTGGTCGAAATTGGAGTTTTTGTCACCGCTACGTTAACCGCCGCCATGAGCGAAAGCACGATAACCGCCGGGGGAAGCATCGGAAACAGAACCGACAAACCCATTCCTAAAGCCGCTCCGATAAAGAATAACGGAAAGATAAAGCCACCCCGAAAGTTAAAGTGAAGCGTTAGTCCGATAGCTAGCGCTTTCATCAAGGCGATCAAGAAAAAGTGAGATGCGCTTACGTTTAAGATCATCAAGTCATGAATCTGGAACTCACCCCAAAAGAGCGTCTCCGGAAAGTAGACCGCCACCAGTCCAATCAAGGCACCTCCGATGCAAGAAAGAAGAATGGGGTATTTAGCGAAGGGATGGGACAAGAGCTCTAGCCGCTGAAAAAGAAACGCGAGAATCCCGCCCGCTAAGGCTCCGGCTATTCCTAAGACCAAAGCCATCAAAAGCAGACCAAACGAAAATACTTCGATTAAAGGTAAAGAATAGATCGGTCTTTCCCAGCCAAGAGCTCCTCTGAATACCAAAAAGCCAATCACAGCAGCTACACATGAGGGCAGGAGTGCCTCGTAGTACTCTAGTCCCTTTCGGTGAGGAATTTCCAAAGCAAAGAGGGCTCCCCCAATAGGCGCTCCGAAAAATGCTCCCAGGGCCGTCGCCATTCCACAAAAGGTATAGGTTCTCACGTCGTCATCACTTAGTTTCAATCGCTCACCCAACCACGAAGCGAAAGAGCCGATGATCTGCACAAGGGGAGCTTCGGGACCGGCACTTCCGCCTGTTGTTATCGAGATCAGCGAATTGACGATCATCGACGGGGATTGGCGAACGTCAAGGCGACCGCGAGTAAGATGGATGTTATCAACGACGGCCTCGATCTCCCCTGGTTTTCCCAGAAACTTAATACAACAACCGACAAGACACCCTCCGGCCATTGTAATAGCGATGATCGTCCAGTGGTGTCCAGTCTCCGAGAACACCTCTCGGAAAGAGGTCCCATAGATTCCACCCCAAACCAACTTCAGTAAGTTCTGCAGAATAAAATGGTAAGCCAGCGCTATCAGCCCGCCAATAACCCCGACGAGGCTCGCACCGACTAAAATATTTTTCCGAATCAGTTTAGTCATGAACGCTATAGCCTTTCCGATTACCTAGAGTAAGGCGGATAGCGTAGGGCATCAAAGGACGTTGCATCGAAATGGCGTGTCAAATCATTTGTAGTGTCTCCGCTGTGCGATTTTCAGAAATGCCACACTCGACGTGTTTTTTTTTTTGTGATTAAAGTTACTTTAGAGGGACGGGAATGCGGGTTTGGAGAATTAGACTATTACTGGGGGTACTGGCACTCATATGCTTGTTTAATGCGTCTGAGCCTCGCCAAGCCCTGGCAGATCAAGCGGGGACAAGACAGAATTGCGCGCTGCCTGTTTCTATCAGGGGAGAGCTGTCGGTTTCGAGTGAAAAACGGAACTTACTTCTTCGAATGAACAAGGGGCTGCTCCGAGATGTGTTCGGAAACCGGCTGTACACCCTTTACTTTGATTACCTTCAGTTGCTTCAGAAAACTCAAGGTCGAAGGTCTATAACCCAGTTGAACGAGATAGCAAGTAAGACTATCTACGGTCATGCCATCCTATCCGCGGGTCTGAAGGGACATGAGTTCACGTCACTTAGCGTAGAGGATCGGGATCGGGTATTGGTACAGCTAGGGGTCGATACCGCGAGCGAATCCGCTTTGAGGGCGCATCAGTCTCAACCCTGGTATGAAGATGAAAGAGAGTTCGAAAATGGACCTTTCGACTCCCGGGAATTATTTCCCAGTGACCAGCCTCTTTTAGATGCCTGGCTAGATCAAGCGAAACGCAGGTCCCGACCCCTCTAAGAAGAAAACCGCGACTCTTTGAATTTGTGGCCGAACGTGAGTAAACTAACGCTTACTCTACTTAGACGAGGGGTCAAACGATTTACTAGAATCTACGGCTCTTTCGCAAACGAATGGCTTAATCAGATATGGGCAAATGGGGATGGGTTTTCTTAGTTACCTTAGGTCTATCCGCCGGGGCCTCTCGTGCGCCCAGGTCAGAGTCTAATCTTCTAGGCGCTCTTTTGAGCAAAACACCGGCCCAAGTCGCTTATCAAGGTAAAACTGTTTTCTGGAATACCCAGAAAAAAGACGGCCAATGGTGTCGGAGCAGCGACACGCTGGGTGATGGAAAGCCGCACGTGACCGATTGTTTTGCCGCTAAACGCTTCATCAGTCATGCGCGAGATTGGGATGGAGACGGCAAGACCGACGAATACACGACGTTTAAGCCCGATGGATCGATCGTGCGTCGGTTTGATTCCCACTTTAAAGGCAAAGCAAATCTCAGAGTGACCATCATCAGAGAGGGCAAATACATCGTTCGCACTAGCGAAAGAAACTTCGGAACGAAGAAGCCAGATTGGAAAGTGGTTTCGATAGGCCGCTATCCTGCCATTCAAGAGGATGACCCAGCAGATTCAGAAGACGTAAAGTCCGAGTATTCGAAGGCAATGGAGGGGGTGCAGGGACTTAGTGATATTGCCAATCCTTTCGACAAGCTCGCGGAAGCCGACGCCAATTATCAGCCTACCGATTTTGGCTTTCAGATCGAAAAAGCCTGTTTCGATTCTCAACCCAAGATAGACGAGATGTTTCGTCGGTCTTTGATAGAAGGGACGCAATGTCTCTGGGATCACGGCGGGGAGGGCAAAGTTCACGTCGCCGCTATCGGAGCGCTGCTACTTAAAGATCCCCACCCTAGACTCATGTGCATGTTTAACGAGCCCTGGGGAACCCGAAACGCTGTATCATCGCTTTCGTCGAATGACGCCTTTATTGTGCTAAATCCCAAGTTTCTGCAATCAGCGACAGAGCAAAGCTTCAAGCAGACGCTTCTTCACGAACTCTTTCATCCCGCCTGGGGACTTGCTCACGGTGTGCACGTTGATTATGCCTATGCGTGTTCGTCGTGTTGTTTCCCCGGCGAGGCAAAAAATGACAACGACAAGAAGATGCAAGCGAGCAACACGAAACTCGCTTGTGATATTTGTTCGAGCCATTTCGTGGACGGAACGGACGATTTAAAATATCTAGATAAATTGTCCGAGTTTCTACCGGGAATTCACCGATCTGCCTTTGCCGTACGTCCCATTTTGCAGTATCTGAAGAAAAATCAACACGAATCCAATGGTAGAACGGCAAAATTACTGTTGATCAAAGTTTTGAGTGGTATTTCCGAGAGTCCGTTAGGATCTGCGCTAGCAAAAAGTTTTGGGGCTTCTCGTACCAATTCAGAAAAGACGATTTTGGATGCAGCAAGACGGTATGACTCAAAAAGCTGGGCATCCTTGTATGCCCCCGCCTCCGCTCAAGTGGTCACCGCCATTCAGCACTGGCTTAAGGGAGACGACGAAGCCACTGCCGAACTAATCAAAAAATCCCAATACCCGACGTCGGGAGTCGATCCCAAAGTCAAAATTGTTATCGAAAAAGCGATGGACCGTGCTCGATTAGTCCTAGCCGAAATGGTTTACGACTCGTTCCGCTCCCAGGGAATGAAAAAGCGCATGGAAGATTTCCAAAGAGAAGTCCTTCAAGGGCTAGAAAAGCGCATTAACGAACAATAGTTGATGTGGAATAGGGGAGCTTCGTTTTTCTATACGGACGTCCTCATGTTCTATCGATAAATTCCATTAAAGCCACAACTTAGCATACGTTAGTAGCTTCGATCCTAACATCGTTAAGAATACGGGTAAGCAGAAGCCCTACGTGTTCATCATTGGAGGCGCTCACGTAACTCAACTCGCTGCGATCCTTAGGGAGAATTTTTCGATAGCGCCCAGTATTACCATCCGAGCGAACGAAACCCCTTTAGACGAGGTCGCGACGATTGCAAATCAGATTCGCAGAACCTGGCGGCCGCATTAGGAATTTACGGCCAGGATACCTTAGTTCTTAGCGCAGACGAGTGTCGGAACCGCGGGTAAATCTCGCTGAGTTACTTTGGAATTTTTTGCCCAAGCAACGCACTGATCATCCCATTTTGTCCAAGCGTCGCTCAGACTTTCTCCTTCAGAGGAAAATCGCTGGTCGAACTTAACGTTACGATCATCCTCTCCCCGACAATAAGCCACACAGGTCCATGAGGCTCCCAAAGCTTGAACCGAAAATAGAGACACCAGAAGGGCGGATTGTAGTAATTTCATCTTTGACCTCCCTAAGGCTGCAAGAAATACAGCCCGGAGTGTCGCGAGGTCAAGCGACACATTGGGTCGTTGTCTCTTTGGCTTGACGCCGCCCTATCATGTCAAATCCCATCATGGACTTTAAGGCAAGATAAGTGCACCTCAACGTTCTTTTCTGCCATTTTAGAGTCAGGGCACAACTCTAGAGGAGATTAGTATGACCATTCATAAACGGCTTTTGATATTGGGGCTAACGATTTTTACCGCGAACCCGCTCTACGCGCATGATCAAGGATTTCGACTGAAGGGGAGCGTCTGCCAAGATGGAGCTGGAGTGGCGGGGCTAAATGTGGGCTTTCTTGGCGAGTGTGGCAATCTCCAGGGCACTAACCTTGATAATGCGGATCTGACTTCGATAGATCTACGTGGAGCAAATTTAAGCCATGCGAGTCTCAAAAGCGCAAAACTGACCGGCGCCGATCTTAGAAGTGCCATTGTAGATGGAGCCGATCTGACTTCGGCTAATCTCGACGAAGTTTCGTTTTTTCGTGCTTCACTAAAACAGACGATATTAGAAGGTGTTAGTGCTAAGAGTGCGATATTTCGCAATGCCGATTTGACGGGAGCAAGTTTGTCCAAAGCTCAGGTTGATCGCGCTGATTTCGATGACTCTGATCTAATTGGAGCTAATCTAACGCAGATGTCAGGGAGCCAGTCGTCTTTTAATCGAGCTAAATTGGTCGATGCCAACCTTACCTCGGTTAGTCTGGATAGCTGCCTTCTCATTGGCGCTGATGCCACCAGAGCGAATATGACTTCTGCGACCATCGCCGGGACGGACATGCGAGAGATTGATCTGACTGCCGTAAACATATCCAATGGTGAATTTGGCGGATCTCGGTTTTATGCTTCACGGGTGATAGGTGCCAAAATCATCAATTCAGAATTTGATCGGACTGATTTTAATAGTGCCGATCTGACCGACTCTGAGCTAACGGGTTCCGACTTCTCTGGCAGCGACTTTAGGGAGGCAAATTTAACCCAAGTGGGAACCTCCGGAACGCAACTATCGCGCGCGCTCTTTAACGATGATACGAGTTTGCCTATTGCCAAGGCGGACGCGCTGAAATTGGGAATGCAGTTTGCGCAGTAAATCCCAAGGTGCCCGTCGTACGCACAGGGGGGCGTGGTCATAAGACCGAGCCCTTCGAGCCCAAATTACGACGGGCACTGTTTAGCTACTGGCTTGAAGTGCCGACGAGGGGTGTGGCCTAAAGTTTATGACAAGATCTACAGTGGGTTACCAGGAATTCAGCAAATTGAGAGCGGACTTTTGCAATTTGAGACCTCCCTCGTCCGGGGGAACTCGGTCGCTACAATGGGTGCCGTCCTTGCGTCTATAGTAAACGCCATTCTTACCCACGCGTACATGCTCTTGCGGAATCAGTCCGTCGATACTCCAGGGGTCCTTCCAGCCATCGGTAATGAGCACCTTCCCCAGAGCAGTCATACTTGCGGCAATCTTGTTGCCAATCCAAGCGTCTTCCTTAGTCTTACTGGGATCGATCCCAAAGAGTCGCCGACAGCTTTCAGTGTAATAACTCTCGCTAACCTTAGCCGATAGGAGCCTGGTCTTCGGGGAAGCTATCCACATCGAACCCAGCTCACTACAAGCAAGATACCGCCAAAGTGCGCTCATCTGAAAAATTTCCGTAGCTTTTTCCTCTAGCCCCGCCGTGATGCCAGCGTTCGTTTCTAAGAAAGCATCGCCATAATTTTCTCGGTAAGGACGGGCGAGTTTTGCCAAGACAATTAAGGGATCTATTTTCGGGTCCGCAAAGCTACGATCGAGGAATCGACAGAGCATTTCCGAATTCTCTGCCGACATGGCGGTAATGTTCATGATGACAAAAAAAACATCTTCGGGCTGCTCTATGGAGAGAGAGGTTCCAAAGACATCGCGGCCGAATTCACTTATCCTTTCTCTCGAAGCTCCTTCCAGAGCTTGCTCTGTCCATGCAATTAACTTTTCGATTTTCGTTGAACATGGCTTGCCCAAAATTTCTTCGATGCGTTCGATGGGCCGAGCAGTGAATGCGCCCAAACCCGGATGACTAGGTGAAGAGGCGTAAACCCCATCGATGGTGGCTGGATAGGTCTCAGCCAGCAATAGAGCGATAGATGCCGTGTAGGAGCCTCCGATGGCAAACCATTTTCCTTTTCCGGGTAGTAAATCACTGGTCGCTCTTTGAGCTGTCGCCAAGTCCTCGACTACCTGAAAAAGATTGAAGAAAGCAAGTCGCTTTGATACCGGGCGGAGCTGCTCGGGTAGGCTCTTGCCTGTTAAACGGTGCTCCACGAGCACCAGGTGCGCTCCCAGCGGTCGGGCAAACGTTTCGTACTCTCTTTGGGCCAGAGACGGCGCGTCTGTAGTAAATACTCCGGTTGACTCTATAAAGATCGGTGCGTCTTTTTTCGCGTTCGGATTGTGAACTACGAAGATTCGTTGATCGAAGACTCCAGCTTTGGGGTTTGAATGATCGAGAGGTTGATCGAGCTTATAGGTCGAAATTCCGTTAAGTTCCGAAATCTTTTGTATCTTTCCCCAAGAAAACTGCGGCCCTGCGATCGCACAGAGAAGAAAGAGCATGGCGGCACGGGGATTGTTCATGGTCCGCAGCTTATAGCACAGACCGATGCTGGGCAGAAGGTGCCCAAAAATGTCACCAATAAGTCCCGCTCACCCCTTCTCAAAGAGGACAAAACCGGATTGCTCCGTCAATTCGCGGCGGCGTTTCGGCGATCTTAAAAAGTTTTTAACTCGTTTTATAAAAGGTAATGGGGCGGGACGTTTCCGTCGCTTTGCCTCGTCGGTGAGATAGACAATCTCTTTTGCCTTCCAGCCTGCTCCGGCAAACAGAGCGAAGTAGTCCTTGGGATCAAACAAGAATGGCGATTTTGCCATAGTGCGACCGCCACTTTGTCGCATAGACTTGGCAAACGAAGGCGAAACGTATTCTGCGATCCAATACTGAACGGAGTTTTTGTTTTTCAGATCAGTGCCTAACGAGGCTACGGCATCCTCAGTAAGATAGAGAATCACACCCTCTGTCAGAACGAGGGTCTTTTTCGATTGAGAAGTGACTTCATCAAGAACTCTCCTACGTTCCGAGAGATCGGCGAGATCGAGTTTGACTCGCTCAATACAGCACCGCGGCTTTTCGTCGGAAAGTTGCTGCTCCTTAAAGTTGATGACTTCAGGATAATCGATCTCAACCCAGCGGAGCGATGGCGGAAATTCCATGCGATAAGGTCGCGTATCCAGCCCGGCGCCCAGGTTCAAAATCGTATCGACTCCTTCTGCCAGAGCCCGTTGAATAAAATCGTCAATGATGCAGGTACGGATAACCACCGTCCATCCTCCAAGGCGCGCCGTCTTGGGTAGGTTTTCAATGATCTTTTTCCCTTTGTCGCCAGCGAGCTTCGCTGCCAGAGGGTCTCGAAACAAAGCGTCAGCGCGATCGGTTTCTTTCGCACGGCAAGCAGCTACCATGAAAGCAGTGTAAGAAACGTCTTTAATTGGGGACTCGCTCATCGGGGAGAGAGATCAGCCTCGGGAATATTAGCTATTTTGTAGGTGGGACTGAGATCCATACTGACGATATAGTGGACCGTAAATTTTTGGTTATCGACGATCGCCTCAAGAATCGTAACTTCGGTGCGCTTTTTTGCCCTTTTGTAGATGAAGCCCGCCTCGGCCTTGGCGATCTCTTCTTGGACTCTCAAGCTAAAGTTTAGCCACGCGAGGGCTCCGTTTGTGTATTTTGGTTCCATAGCTGGGGATCCTATCACAATCCGGGAAATCAGGCGCTCGTCTAGTAAGTGGCCCCAGGATACCTTTGAACCCCTTCTTTCTCATTCCTCTCAGGAAACGAAGTCTATGCATAACTGAGTCACGCACCTTTATTTCTGCTCAAGTCGCATACAATTTTTCATCCCGAGGTTCTTTTCTTTTCGATAAGAGCTGCGGCATCCTTTCTTATCTTTCTGATCTCTTTTTCATCCGCTCTTTCGTAGCCCTTCGGAAATAAAATCAGAGAGGGGTTTATTCCGAAAACAGCCGCAATGCTGTGTCCCGCAAGGGGGTGCAATAATTTTTGGATATCTATGATTTCAAATACATGGAAAAATCTGGCTGAGAGGAGAGGATTTTAACCCCTCATTCCTCAACGCCATGAAATTCAATCACAAACAAATAATCACGAGAGCTTACTTGGTGGCTCTCACTGAAGTGAATAGCAGGAATATGAACCAAATACCACCCACCTGTCCCGCGGCGGGCCCGACCCCAAAAGACACAAGGATGAAATTGCAACAAAAGGGGTTCGAGAAAAATAGATTTGAACCCTTAATTGAACGGCCCTACCGTAGTTTTCCTATCCCGGTATATTAATAGCATCCAACTGTTCCAGGGAGTTTGCATAAATTTCACGGAACGAGTTACCAATGATGTGGCTATTAAATTCGTTCGCCGAAGTTTCGTCTACGATGGAAGTCCCTCCGGGCAATCGGCTCGCATTTTGCGTAATGAGGATGGCAATTTCTGACGATACAGGATAGTAGAACTCCAAATTAGAAACCTGATCACCTGAGGGAACTGACATTGCATAAGTATTTACAACAGGTTGATCTCCAGTAATAAATGGTACCGATGATGTGTTCTCTAGAAGAATAAGGTGAAGCCGATCCCTCGATAATGAATAGGCGGTACTGGTAGCTAGAATGTGACTCGTCGGGTTCCATATCCTTTCAAAGTCGAATCCCAAGCGAAGTTTAGACGCTTTTGCTACGCTATTTTGGATATTGGCTTTTATCTTGCTGGTCCTAAAATATTGAGCGCATAAGAATATAAGAAAGCTTTCTCTTTCATCTTCATTTGCAAAAAATTCGCTGTCCCCCCTTCGCAAAGAGTCGAGATATGGTAACCCGTCTGCCTCTATACTCGCGTGGAGATCTTCGATAATATTGTTTTCTAACCACTTGCGCTTCTCTTCCAAGATCTGCTCACTTATTCCAGTCGATCGGAGACTAGAGAGAAGCTGAAACGGAATGTTGAAAGTTCGCAACCAGTCGCGGTTAATGGCTCGAACAAAAGCTGGCATCGGGGCCAATAGTACCTTCTCAATGAAGTCGATATCAGTAATGCTTAATTCCTCGGCCTTATAGAAGTATCTTTGCGCCGCCACATTACTTGGCTGGCAGATAAATCCCTTACCGTTTCTCAGGCAAGCGAAGCTGTTTTTATTTGTCCAGGCTTCAAGGTAGCTACTCCATACATGGTGCTGATTTATCCTATTCACCGGTACGTTTTACCGCGTTCCGACACGAAAGTATTCATTACAAATGTTCACGCTGAGGCTCGGAGGTTTTCGGATATTTGTCCGAATAATCGCAATATCGTTTCGCGGGATATACTTCCACTGAACTTTCGTTCAATGAATTTAATTAGTTGTTGTTGATCCCGATAATGGTGGATGCGAAGTATCTCATCGAAGATCGTCTCTAATATTTCTTGGTCTTCATCAGAGAATTGCTTTATAGCGGACGTGAGTTGATTCGTCGTCTCCTTTTCTTCAAGAATTTGGTCCGGAGTTTTCGAGGCTTCTCCTATATATTTCACTAAGCGACGCTCACCGGTTGGTATTCTTGTATCCTCGGTCTGTAGAGGCATTAATGCGTAAAGTGACACTCTCCTAGCGGGCCCTTTCGGAACGGGTCATCGGTAATTTCAAGATGACCCGTTGGCCCATTGGGAGGGAGATCCAAGGCTGGGAACGGAAATAGGTCCCTTCAGTCCGGAAATCGGTTCTCCTTCACCGCTTATCATGCGCGTGCCGATGGCATTCTTTTCGCATAGTGATGTTGCGAAGGAGAAGCCATGGAGAAAATGTTCCAAAGACTAGATCAGAAATCCATTTATGAAACTGTAGTTCCTTTTGACTCTGAGAAGGAAGATCTCTTTGACGACTGCCCACTCTGCCAAAAACTTAAGAAACAACTCGAATCTGGGGAGGTTGAAGAGGTTTCGTTAGAGGAAAGGGAGGAGGGGGATTAGTGCGGGAGATGTGAATGGGAAATCGAGAGAAATCCCGAGGAGAGGGTTTTAACCCCTCATCTCGCAACCGCTACAAATTAAACTCAAATTGGCGTCTCACTGGTCGCGATTGTTCGCTTTACACTTAGAAAGCTGAGGCCTTTGTTGTTAGCGGTAATCCGATAGCCGTTGTGAACTCCCAATGCGAGAAAGGATCTGTCTGCGAAGTGGCGTGCATTTAATTCGCCTTCGAGAATGAACTCTCCTCTACCACCTACATTGTTGAGGCCTTCGTATTGAGATTTTGTCGATAGTATTGAGAGCGAATGGCCACGCTCGATTTGATACAAATCGGCAACGAAGCCCATTCCCATCTCGCGGGGAACATAGTGGAAAAGACGTCCGTAGGAGGACTTTACTGCGTTTCCATTTCGCTCAACATCGTTTGCATTCAAAATGATGAGAGCGTGCGAAAAGCTGCTATAGAGGCAACTTAAGGTAAGAAATGCAGCATGTGATTTTCTGAGCTTTTTCCACATCAGCTGAACTCCTGCGTGGCGCTTACGCAAAAAAATCGGCAGGGGGGGCATACAACAACTGCAGTCCATGCAGAAATGCTAACGCACCTCGTCTGTAGCATTAAGAAAATCTTTGCCCAAGTTCTAGCTAAGTTATTGAACTTATTTGACTTTATGCTACTGGTACAACCTGTCGTTATCCTTGAGTATTCATCAGATTTAGTTGTTTTATTGAATTAATGGCAGTTTCTATATATTTTAGATACACGATAAGGATTTTAGGTGCTTCAATAAAATATGTAGCTGTTATAATAATAACCCTATGTCAGATAATCATTTTATTAGGATTTTACTAATTATAATCAATTTATTCGCCGAATAAGGATTTTAGGAGCATGACTCAGAAACAAACAGGATATCTAGCTTTAATAGACAGGTACAAGTTGCGCGCGCTCCCAAACTATTGCGTCAGCTACATAAGTACTCAGGGAGCTCGGCGGACCAACAATCAGGCAGATCTTAGCCGTGAAGAAATATATCCCACGCAATATGAGCCAGGTTCGGAGTTAGGAGATCTGCTTGAGTTTGCCCTGAAATATGAGGGGACAAATCTTGAAATCCTAAGTCAGCTATTTCAGAAGATAGATGAAGCAGATCTGCTCAAACACATCCAAGCACGACCGACTGGGAAATATTCTAGAAGAATCTGGTTTCTCTACGAGTTCTTGACTGAAAAAACGCTAGCTCAACTTGACGATGTTCAGGTTGGAAACTACATCGACCTCTTAGAAAAGGATGAATATTACACCAGCGAAGGAATCCCCTGCCGCAGACAGCGAATAAATAACAATCTGTTGGGTACTAAAAATTTCAGTCCTCAAGTTCGTAAAACTGATCGGCTGCGTGAATTTGAAGAAAAACACTTAGATGCGAGGAGCGTCGAGATTGTAAAAAAATATCCGCGGGATGTAATCGCTAGAGCGATCCACTATCTCTATACCAAGGAAACGAAATCATCATTTCAAATAGAACGAGAAGAACCCGACGAAACTCGAATTTCGCGATTTGTAACTTCCCTCCGTAGCGCTGATAAGGGAAATTTTGTAACCAAAGAGAATCTCATCAAGCTGCAAAATCAGATCGTGGACGAAAGATTTGCAGAGTCAGATTACAGAAAATCGCAAAACTATGTTGGCGAAAGCATCGATTTACATCGCGAAATAATTCACTATGTTTCACCGAAGCCAGACGACCTTCCCTCATTAATGGATGGTCTCATTCAATGCAACGAGCAATTGCGCCGGTCTCAAACCTCACCGGTCGTTCACGCTGCCGCGATTTCATTTGGTTTTGTATTTATTCATCCGTTTGAGGACGGCAATGGCCGCATACACAGATTCTTAATTCACCATATCCTTGCTAGTCGTGGCTACACTCCCAAGGAAGTCGTCTTCCCAATCTCAGCTACAATTCTCCGGAGGATTCGGGATTACGACACAACATTAGAAAGCTATTCAGTTCCTCTAATGCCCCTAATGAATTACGAAATGGATAGTGATGGCTCAATGAACGTCATGAACGAAACGGTGATTTATTACCGCTTCATAGATATGACATCGATATGTGAGTCACTCTTCGACTTTCTAGAAGAAACGATCGATTCTGAACTTCCGGACGAACTAAACTTTCTCGTCAATTACGATTATGCAAAGAAAGCAATGCAGAAGATTGTGGATATGCCAGATCGAAAAATAGATCTTTTTATCAAACTGTGCATCCAAAACGCTGGATATCTAAGTAGCGGCAAACGGAAGAACGTATTTTCAATGCTAACAGATGATGAAGTCTCAAAGTTGGAGTCGGTTGTTCAAAAATACATGGCAAAGAAGCAATCTAAGAAATGAAACCCGGCCGAATGCCACGACAATGAGCGCCGTCCCGCAACTTGTCCCGCAGCTCCCCATACGAGAGAGTGCAACAAGTGCACTCTACGTGCAAACCAAAGGGGGATCAGTCGACCTGTCCCGCAGTGTCCCGCAAAGCTGTTTCGAATTTTTCTGACTCTATGATTTCAGGAAGAAAAAAAACTGGCGGAGAGGAGAGGTTTTTAACCGCGCTTCTCTCAAGTCCTCAAAAATCCAACGAAAACTAAAAATCTCAAGAGCTTACTCGATGGCTCTCACTGAATGAATATGAATGGATATGAACCTATTGCCCCTCTGCCGTCCCGAAATCGTCCCGAAAGTTTCGGGATTTGACTCCTAAATCGATCCCGATAGTTGTCCCAATGCCTAAATTTGTCTCTTGCGATAGTACACCAAATTGGTGTACTATGTATTTTGTGATATTCAGCGTTGAACTCTCAGATAGAGCCAAAAAGGAGCTACGAAGGGTTCCTTCGTTCATCGCGGTGAAACTGCAAGACTGGATCGACGATGTCGAAGAGCGGGGTCTTGAAGAGGTGAGAAAGATCCCTGGATATCACGATGAACCATGTAAGGGAGAGATGAGGGGATTCCGCTCGATCCGTTTGAGTCGAGGGTACCGAGCGTATTACACGATCCAGAGATCAAAAATTGAATTTGTACGAATTGAAAGGGTAGACAAGCATGAGTACTAAGAACAAAAAGAGTGACGCCATTCGATTTTTGGAGAGCATAACAGGCGGCCCCGTAACCTTCGGCAAACTTTTAGAGGCCATTCGCTTGGGGGAAGAGATGACCCAGCCTGAGTTCGCTAAACTGCTTCGTCTTTCTAAGTCCCATCTTAATGACATTGAGAAAGGACGAAAGGCGGTTAGCCCCGAACGAGCGGCGAGGTTCGCTAAGGTTTTGGGCTACTCAGAGGAGCGTTTTGTAGCTTTATCGCTTCAAGCTCAGATTGATAACGCCGGACTGAAGCTAAAAGTAGACGTAAAGGCAGCATAGAACTGAAAGATGAAACAAATCGTTTTCGTGCATGGTGGACCAGGCTTTCCAGATTATCTCAGCCAGTTTTTCTCGGGGCGGTTCCCGCGAAGTCTTAGTCCTATCTTTTATACCCAATCTTCGGGTGAAGAAGACCAGCCCCAAGGGCTCGTGAGTCAGCTCGCGAGCCTCTTACAAAGACTTGGGCCTGACATATTCCTGGTCGGGCATTCCTGGGGAGCAACACTGTGTCTAGAATACTTAAAGTCCACATCCGATCGAAGGATTCGGGGAATCGTTTTGATCGACCCATGCATCTGTTCAAATCACTTCAATGATGAGTTTAAAAAAGCGTTGGTGGAGCTGAAAATAGAGAATCCGACCTGGGAACAGATTTTCTTGTCGCCAGATGAACTTTCAATTGGGCGACCTTTCCTCAAGGGTTTGCAAGATTCGTTTGATCAGACTTTCTTTCAACGCTTTGCAAAATACCTCGATGGCTTTGACCTGCGACCTGTCATCAAGTCGCTTTCTTTTCCGATCCTGAACATATTTGGTGAAAGGGATATGAGAATACCTGCGCCTGTTCTGCGCAACCTCCCCGAACTGAACCCGCACCTTCGTAATCTAGAGATCACTGGTGCCGGACATTTCCCGTTCTTGCTGCCCAAGGATCACTTGCAGATTGTAGGTGCAATTGAAAATTTCGTTACCGAGTCTCGTTAGTCATAGGAGAACAAGGGTTCAAGAGAATGGTTCAAAAGAAATAGGGTGCAAAAAGTTGCGCCGTCCCGAAACGTCCCGACGGTTCATTTTTGATTTTGCTAAATGAGTGACTTCAATCAGATAAAAAAATCTGGCGGAGAGGAGAGGGTTCTAACCCCACTTCTCGCAACCGCTAGATATTAAAATCAAAACTAAAAATAACAGGAGCTTACTTGACGGCTCTCACTGAAGTGAATAGCAGGAATATGAACCGAATACCACCCAGCTGTCCCGCGGCGGGCCCGATCGGAAAAGCCGTAAAAAAGGGGCCCCAAAAAAAGGTTCGAGACGGGTTCATCTGAACCCTTGGGCTCTCACTGAAGTATAATGGCCAAATGGCATGTCGTTTCTCCCTTCTCTTACTGGCAGTGTTGGCGAGCGCACTTGCTTCTACGGGGGACAGTTCGCACAAAGAGGACCCTGACAACTGTCTTTTTTGGTTGTCAGCGTTGGGTCCCTCTGAACAGAAGCTGCTGAAGGCACTTCACCCTTACCTGGAGGAATCCCCCAATGTCATCGATAGCCAGGGCCGGCCCCAGCTTGTCTTGGGTGTGCAAGGACAACGGATAAAGGAGTCGCTGCCGGCTGTTTATGACGCCGGTGCTAAAGCTGGCCTCAGTCATGAAAGCGTTTCGGATATCCTAAGCACATTGCTCCGAACGCAGACGGATCCGATGTTGCACGGGCACGATGTAGGAGGACACGATCTTCCGCTTCTGGAAAACCTGTTCAAGACAGCCGCGGAAGAAAACCTCAATCTCCAAGCGGAGGTCCCCAGGCTCAGAAAACTCATTGCAGATATGGCCCCGAACGGTCTTCAAGGTCCTGCTCTTTACAATCTTTCTTTCGCACTTCGCGCAGGACTCACAATCAATCAGGCGGGAGAGGTGTTTCGGAAGATTTCGGAAAATGAAGCCGGCATGGGTGGTTATGTCTTCCAAACGCTACAGGAAACATTGAAAGCATGCGAATCCTGGCAGGTGAAGCCAGAAACTGTGTACCGGGCTCTGATGGCTTCGTTACAGTCTCCCCACATGAGCGGGCTTTTTCACGAGATTCCTGGTCTCATCGAAATGGATGTATTAAAAAGCGGCCATGATTCGAACGCTTTGCTCA
This sequence comes from uncultured delta proteobacterium, assembly GCA_963778115.1. Taxonomy (GTDB): domain Bacteria; phylum Bdellovibrionota; class FAC87; order UBA2466; family UBA2466; genus JBBQIT01. The sequence goes on along the minus strand of CAVZSV010000004.1, from coordinate 1,669,337 downwards.
ACGAGTTGGCCTCCTTCAAGGGGAATAGCACTGAGTTTCTAGACCATTTCGATCAACTCGCCGTCAGGATTACCAACGAAGCAAACCAGAAAGCGCTGGCGTCACCCGCGTCCGAGAATCTCACCTCTGTGGCAGGCTTTCCAGTGGTTCAAGGAAAGATTCGGCACTCCTTCCTTCCTTACCGATTAGAGCGTTCCTATGACGCCGGCATGGGAGACCTTCTTAGATTGGCAGGACAGCGGGGCATGGAGACTGAGGGGGCGTTTGTCTATTCTCCCAAATTCAAGTCGTGATTTTCCTTGGGGGGCAAAACAACATTTGGACGAAACCGGGTGCGGCACGAATTCGCTCCACAGGATCTTTCTGAGTTTGGCCCCGGAGCCGTGTACGTTCATATTCATCCGAAGGATTTGGAAGGGTTCGTCGAGTTAGATCGCAGTCAACTGCCACATCCCGAAATAGCGGATAAACTAAACAAGTTTATCGTTGTCACGCCGAGTAGGGCGGACATCCAACTGATGCTGGAAATGACTAAGAGCTCGAAGGGGCCTATTGATACAGAATTTGTGATTGTCCATTCCCTCGGCCTAACCCGCGTGAAGCTCAAGGGCGAGCGGGCAAAGATTGAAAGTCTGGGACAACAAATACAAAAAAGACGCGATGATGTGATTGCCGATCATCGTCGGAATCTTCCCCAGTTCCGCCAGATGTCCCTGATTCCTGCGGTGGAGCAATTGATTGGCTCCCTCGACCAAGATCTAGGCGATGAAATATCGATTGTTTTCGAGCCAAAGCCTTAGCCTTTGCTCACGGCCAAGAAGGTATCACTCTCCTTTGGGGCCAAAATGGAACGGGACATGCTCTACTCCTTGAGCATGGCTTATGCATTGTAACCTTCGAAAGGGAGGTTCTATGCATGAAATTGCGGACCAGAGTCCGGAATTTGGTCGGTTTGAGTTTCAGAAATGGACTGTGTACCGAAACTCAGTGCGATTTGCGAGATTGGCTCATAAATTATGTGGCGACCTGCCAAAAGATTCTTCAGCGTCAATTCGAGATCAACTGCGAAGAGCGTCCCAATCCATTCCGTTGAACATTGCTGAAGGCAGCTCACGTTATAGCACAAAGGACAAGACGAATTTTCTGAGAGTGGCTAGAGGGTCGGTCTATGAGTGCGTTGCGATCTTGGATTTAATCGAGGAACTGAAATTGATTGAACACAATTTGACGGAACATTTCAAATTGCTCGAAACGATAGGCCGCATGATTTCGGGATTGATTGGGTGGCTAGAGAAGAATAGAAAAAATCTCTAAAGTGTCTTCTTCCTTCTATCAGTCATTAATCATCAAGGATGAATCCTCAATAATAAATTTTTTGGCGGGGCCAAAAAATCGAGGATTAATGATTAAGCCTTAAGGATTGATTATTAATAGTGAAACGGAGAGGAGAGGATTTGAACCTCCGATACAGTGTTACCCGTATAACGGTTTAGCAAACCGCCGCCTTCAGCCACTCGGCCACCTCTCCACAAAAAATCCTTTGGAGTTCAAAGGCTAATCCGACCGCAAACTTGTACCATTTAAAGCGTTAGTCTTCAAACTAACGTTTTCGGTTAGGCCGCTCGGAGGGCTTAGCGAAATGATCGATTACTCCCAGCCCTAGCTGGCCGTTATCGTTAGCCCCCCAGCACCAGGCGGCTCCCACGGGAACACCGTTTGTCGTTCCCGCGAGGCTTATGGCGCAGGTATGCAGAAAGCCCGTTGAAACCGAAAAGGGATTTACCATCCCGGAAACTTGCGAGCGATTTTGGGGAATCGTCGGGACCGATGAAGTATATCCGAAACCCAGCTGTCCCCGGTTATTCAATCCGAAGCACCAGATCTCTCCCTGTGAACTAGCGACGGCACAGGTGTGTCCAGAGAAAGCGGAGGCCTGGGTAATGGGATAGTCATAGGTGATTAGAAACGTCGTCGGTTTGGTGGCGCTAGTGGTGGGGGTGACCGGCCAGCAAAGGGACTGCGTTTGATCGGCGCTATTGATCTGACATGTATAAGTATCGCCGCCCACGATCGTTGCCGCGGTGGGATTGGCAATCGACTGGCCTAAACAAACTGCTACTCCACCGACTACCGCGCAGGAGTCCGCTTGAACGAGAGCCATCGAAGTGACCCCAGTCCATGGCCTTGCCGAGGGATCCACGGGTACGATCGCCGTGGGTACTGCTGCAGTTACGACGGAGGCGACGTAGTTGATAGTGGGATTGGTTCCGCCAGTGGATTGTGCAGTCTGTTGGATGATGAGCCCCCAACAGTAGGCCTTATTGTCGGGGCCGACAGCACAAACCCGACTGTAATTGGACGCGAAAATCGCTTTGGCTCCCGTGAAAGTGGCAGTCGTGTCCGCTGCCGACGCCGTTGGCGGCGGCTTGGGAGTCGCTGGGGTCGCGGGAGGTTGCTGTGGGGTTACCGGTGTCGTTGGCGTCGTGGGAATAACGGTTGCCGCCACAGGAACTGGAAAATTTGAGTTGTTGGTACTTCCGTCCGATCGACCTAATTGCGAGCCGTTATTATTGCCCCAGCACTTTACCTGGTTGGGAGTATCCGTCGATACGTTGTCGATGGCACAGGCAAAACCATTTCCCGCGGAGACATCGACGACGTTTACCAAGCCCTGCACTTGAACCGGGGAAGGCGAAGGAGTGTTAGATCCGTTTCCCAACTGCCCACTATCATTGGCCCCCCAACAATAGACCTGGTTGTTGGAAGCACTTGCGGCGACGAGGGCACAGGTAAAGTAATCCCCAGCACTAATCTTAAGAACGTTGGCTCCAAGTCCAACGACCGGAGCGGGAACTACTCGAGTCCCGGTAATGACTGGGTTGTTGGCAGGCTGACGTTCCAATTGGTTACAAGCCGAAATAAGCGAAATAAGAACGCTTAGCAGTATCCAAGAAAGCGGGGTTACTTTGTGCATGACGGTTTCTCTCCCTTTAAGGCTATCCTCTGGTGTGAGTCGTATCTTAATAGGACGTACTTAGGAACACTACCGTGACGTAGTTATCAGATTTGGTGGCGGGGGGTCAATTACACGCTTAAGGATTAACCTTAACCTTAACCTTTTCCGGCTTCGGCTTCGGTTTCGGTGCTTCGGATTAGGGTAAGATTAATCTTAAGATTAATCCTTAGGGGTAGCTTTCGGTGAAAGCTACGGAGAGGGGGGGATTCGAACCCCCGATACCCTTGCGGGTATAACGGTTTTCAAGACCGCCGCGTTCAACCGCTCTGCCACCTCTCCCTACTGAAAAACCCCACTCAAGTCGCTCCGCATGACGCGTTGGATTGCGAGGTCCTGTATGTTATCTTGTCTGAGTGAATCCCTCTAGCGAGAATTTTCAATTTCCTTGGGCCATTCTTAAAGTGGTCCTAGAGGGGATGTCCATATTAGATGTTCCACGCCTCCAGCTCAAGACCATGGAGGAGGCGACCGATTTCATCAACGCCTACGGTTTCAACGCAAACGACGCTGATGACATGGAGTTAATATGGGGCTGCTTTGAAGACGCTATCGTTTTTATAGAAAAGTCACTCAACGATCCCCAATATCCCAAAGTGCCTGAACACCTGAGAACCCGAAAAATCGTAGGCGATGTCAGACGACTCTTGCTGATTGCCTCGGACGAAGGCAATAGCCCTGATCAGGTCTGGGCCTGCGGAATTTTGCGCATGATGCATGTTCTCATCCATTTGAAGCACGATCCCAGGCTTAAGTACTTCGAGCAGGTGCAGAACCAAGTCCTCAATCGGTTGGATGACTATCTTTACGTCGATAATTCAGACGGCGCTACTTATCTGGGTCCGAAAGAAGAGGGGGGCGGAATCAAGCTTCTGTTCTTCAAGAAAAAGGATCGCAAGGACCGTGAACGCGAGATCATTAAACTGCTTCACAAAGCAGATAGCCTGGTAGAAGAGATTTATGATCGTATCGGTTTTCGTCTAGTGACGGAAACCAAATTTGACGCCGTTCGAGCGGTTAGGCTCATGCTCAGCCGTAACATTATCAGTCTGCCCAACGTAAGACCTGGCCGATCGCGAAACAGACTCTTCGATGTTCACCGGCTACAGTTTGAAATCGATCGTATCTTGACCCAACTTCAAAAAACGCCAAATCCCCTACCCGTCGAGTTTGAAAAAATGTTGCGTCGCTTGGAAAGACGTATTGGGTTTCGCAGAATCGGCGGAAATTTAATTAATCCCCATAGCAGCGAATACTATCGGGCCATCCAGTTTACTTGCCGTGAATTGGTTAGAATTCGTAACCCGATGCATCAGGTCTATACGACGCTAAAATCCAATTTGGAAAATATACATGGCGGGATGCACGCCGTTTACGAAGCTTTTTCAAAACCTCCTCAACCCTACGAGTACGTTTTCTTTCCGTATGAGATTCAAATCATGGACGTTAAAGCCTACGCGGATAGTATTTTCGGAAAGAGTAATCACGAAGAGTATAGGCGCAAACAGTTGGAAGCGGCGCGAAATCGAGTCTTTGGGCGGGGCATCTCCCGCGAATCCAAAACCGTGTAGACATTGGAGAAAGCCATTCCAGTGATATAATGTCGCCATGTCGAATCCGGTTATCCAAAATCAAAAATTCTTTCTAGGCGTCAATGGAGAACAGTCGGGTCCGCTTACCGAAGTCGAAATGGTGGAAAAAATTAGGAGCGGTTCGGTACCGGCGGACGCTCTGATCTGGTTTGAGGGATTGCAAGAGTGGCAATCGGTACAAACCATTCCCGCATTTAGTGAAGCTTTCGCTGCTAAAGCGGGAAGCGCTCCGCCCCCTTCTGCCTCGGGAGGATTCAAACCGCTTAATGCCGCTTCCGTCGTGGCTCCGGCGGTCACCCCCTCTCCCATCAATTACCGTCCCTCTTCCTCATCTTCGGGAGCGAACTCCGAACTCTCTACTTTTTCACAAGGAGCCGCCGAGCCGGTTTTTAAAGTAGAGAAGGATATAGCAGGTTTTCTGCGTGCTTCGAAACCTGTCATCGCAATGGTTGTAGTGGGTGTGTTAGCTCTTTGTGGAGGGGGCTATTATTTTCTTTCGGCGAATTCGGCCCACGAGATAGTCATTAAGCCTCGACCCAGGGTTGTGGTCCCCCCCTCTCGCCAAGAGGAACTCTCTAAGGCACAGAGTGAACTTCTTCTTAACCCAACCACTTCCCTAGACGCACTTAAGAAAATTATTCTAGAAAACCCCAAGGATGAAATTTCAAAGCAGGCCATGGCTGCTTCGATCGATTATTACAAGATTCATTCTCCTCAGGACGCCGGGAAGTTACTACTCTCGGCCGGCTTTCCGGAGGACGCCGTTCAGTACTTTATGATGGATCCACCCGTTTACGACCAGGCGGAAAGTGCCCTTGCTGCAGCGACCGATACCGTAAAAGATCCGGTGAAACGCAGAAAGATTATCATTCAGGATATTGACCTCTTGCTTGGGCCTTTAAACCAGAGGGCGAAGGCGGTCGAAAAGATACGTCTTTTGGAAAAGGACTATCCGGGACAGGCCAATCCCTATTCGTATTACTTAAAGACAACGGATGAGAAGTTGAGAGATATCTTTAACCGGATCTCCTTTTACTTCGTAAAGAGTCTACTAGGCGTTTTCGAGTCGGAAATGCCTCAGATCAATTTGAGTAAACATCCTTTGGTGGAATTACGGCGCGGTCATGACAACCGGTACCGTATCGTTGGCGTTTACGCGGGTGATGTGATGCTCAATCACGATCATCTTTCCGATATCAATTTCCAGTTTTGGTTGGATCGGGAGCGATGGATACTGGTAGAGACCAACCTTACTCCGGAGAGAAATAAGGCCGCAGCATTGGAAAAAGAGCGTTTGAAGAATGAAGCCGCAACTCCCGAGGAGATGCTCAGAGCTCTCGAACAGACGTTTCGAACTCAGTTTCCTCAAAATGGCCTTCATGAACGCGTCAGCGAAATGAAGACAAAGGCACCCGAGTAAAAGTTCGCCACTTCTTTCTCGCCATTTCTGATCGTGTCTGATCAGGGGTGAATCTTTGGGGAATAGGGCCTGCCTTTCCCCGTATTCGTTTTCTGTCGTGTCGAAAATCCTCGCAGAATTCACTTTCTAGAGGTCCTTCGGAGATTCCCTCTAAAGCACGTATTATTCAGGGTTTAGTACCCTCTGTAGAAAACTTCCAAATTGGCCCTAACTTTGCTCTTTACTTCGCTGTCTTGGTTAATATTATACGTTGCAACATTAGAGTTTTTTACTCGATTTTTTTTGATTTTCTTTTATTAGCTGAGCGGACCGTATGTTGAGTGAAATAGAAGGGACCTCTTGCCGTTAAGCACCACCACTATTTAAAGGGTCCCTTCTTCCACTTTGAGAAAGCCCCGGCCCCCTGGTCGGGGCTTTCCATTTGCCAAGCCTAACTGTGCAACGTAAATTCCCAACGATTTATTTGTTTAAAATTGGGAGAGGTATTCCCACGGTTACGGAAAGTTGCGTTTCATTGGTGATTGGTTTGTTGAGTCGAAATTCGAAAATCGTAGCTAGAGGAGATTTTTCACTTAGTGAAAAATCTACCCAACCTTGAGAAAAATATACGAATGGATTGATGGAATTTGGCAATGGATTGCTGAGCGGGTCTTTGTCCGTTTCGATTTTGATCTGCCTGTCGAACATCTAAAGACGTTGTCAGCGCAGGGGCGGGTGGTATTTGCCATGACTCACGCTGGGATCATCGAATTTTTGATTCTTTCCAGTTGGTGTCGAAGTCAGGGGCTGGGCGCGATTCCCATTGCCAATCGAAAGCGCATTTTATTTCTCTCTAATCCGAAGTATTTTTTTCAGATCGTCTTTAGACGCCGCAGTTATGCGGATCTCTTCGTTTCAGAGGATCCTGGTCCTAGACTGCTCTTTTGTCCCTCTAGTGAGCGTAAAAGACTATTTGAACCAGTTCCCGTGGAAAAGCTATTAGGAGAGGTTAATACCTCCCTCGTCCATCGCCCTGAACTTCGCACGATGCATTTCATCCCGGTATTCATCCTATGGCGAAAGCACGTCCGAGGGGCATCCCGAAAGCTATCGGAATATCTGTTTGGTTTGGGATCCAATCCTAATCTCATAGGGAAAGTCTGGTATTTGGCCCGCGCTCGCAGGGATTCGGTAGTAAGAGCCTTGGGGGATTTTACTGCACTCACCGTGGGAGAGTCGTCGGACAGTGAAGATAGCGAGGCGATGCGGCTCGCCAAAGCCACCCGCCGCAAGGTTTTGATATTAACCCATCAAGAGATGCGAGTGGTCCTAGGTCCCCGCTATTCTTCGCCGTATTCAGTAAAAGAGACCCTTCTCAAAGATCCTGAAATCCAGGCTGTGATTGAGGAGGTGGCCAAGAACGAGGGGGTGGACAAGAAAAAGATAATGTCTCGGGCCTACGGGAACCTAACCGAAATAGTCTCCAATTACCGATACCGTACGATTGAGATTATGTACGTGCTTTTGACGTGGTTGTTTACGCGCGTCTTTGATGGAGTGAACGTAGAAGAGTCGGAACTCACCCACCTTCGCGAAGTCATGAAGAACAAACCTGTGGTGTTTGTGTCATGCCACCGAAGCCATTTCGATTATTTGGTGATTCCCTATGTCCTGTTCTTGCACGATATGGTTACGCCCCACATTGCGGCTGGTATTAATTTAGCGTTTTGGCCGATGGGGGGAATTCTTAGATCGGGGGGAGCATTTTTTATTCGGCGCTCTTTCCGCGGAGATGCTCTTTATGGAACGTGTTTAAGAAAATATGTCGAGTTGCTCCTTAGGAATAAGTACAACATAAAGTTTTTCATCGAAGGGACTCGAAGTCGTTCGGGTAAGATGTTGGCGCCCGCTTACGGAATGTTAAAGATGGTCACCCAAGCGGAAAAAAATAAGGTAGTCGACGACGTTGTCTTGATTCCGGTCTCCATTTGCTACGATGAAGTTCCCGAACAAACCTCCTACAGCAAAGAGTTAGGAGGAGGGCAAAAGACACGGGAAAGCGCCAAAGAGCTATTGGGGTCTACCAATGTTATTAGTAAAAACTTCGGCAAAGTCTACGTGAGACTGGGATCTGCGATCTCCTTGAAAGATACTTTTAAGACCTCGGAAGAGCAGAAAATTGATGACACTCTCATGTTGCAGAAAATGGCGTTCCAGCTCTGTAAGAATATCAATGATGTAAGCCCTATCACGACTAAAGCCGTTGTTAGCAGCGTGTTACTGGGACACAGGATGGCGGCACTCTCTCTTGAGGATATCCTTCATGTCTCAACCCTTTTGCGTGATTATGCTAACGCCAATCACTTCCCCAATAGTGTTTCTGATGAAGCGTTTAAGCGATCGGTCGAGCAGACGGTAAGGCGTTTGCACAAGAGTGGCTTGCTTACGATCTCTGAAGCAGCGATTCCCCGCGTGTATAGTTGCGAGTGGCGTAAACGGCCCCTGCTTAATTTTTACAAAAATAACGCGATCCACTTCTTTGTGAATCCTTCGATAGCGCTGCTGGCCTTTTTTCAGAATCTCTCTAAAGTCGGTTCTGCTGAAAAAGGGGGGGGCGAATTGAGCTCACGCACTCTCTATAAAGACTGCATCGTAACAGCGCTCGATATTCGTAATTCTTTAAAATTTGAGTTTTTCTTTAATCCTAGACCTGTTTTTCAGGGCGAAATGGAAGCGACTTTCCGATATCTTTTCGGAGAAGCTCCTTGGGATACTATCCCGGTAGACAAATTGTTAACAGGTTTACGAAGAAAGCTAAAACACTGGGATGACCTCACCGTATATCTGAGACTCTTGGGAGATCTCTTTGAGAGCTACCGCACTGGCTTACTCTATTTTAAGGAAGCGGCGCCGACGACTATTGAGAAAAAGGCTCTAGTTCAGAAAATAATAAAGTTCAGTGAGGCTTCCCTTCCTCGTGGACAGATAGCCTTCCCGGAATCCCTTTCCGTACAAAACTATTCCAATCTTTTGATGCTTCTTGAGAATCTAAAGCTTTTGACTATCGAAGATGAGAACGGGAAGAAGATGGTAAAGCCCCCCAAATGGAGTCCTGAACTTGAGGCTTTAGCCAGTCAGTGGGAAAGCTATTTGACCGTGATGGATGTCAACCCGAGCGATTTTCTTATGCAGCGTTTTCCGACTTCGACCCGGCTGGGGCTGATGAAGAGCCCTGACCTGACCCACTCTTCTTAGTGAGCATTTCCCGAGTGAAGGGCAAGTGATTAACTTCGATTTCGCGCATGAAAGTGGGGAGATTTCCCGTAGGCTTTATCTCTCCTAAAACTTTACCGTCTTTGTCTCGACCTGTCTGCTCAAAGAGATAGATGTCGTTTGTCTTGTAATTTCCCTGAAGGTCCATTCCTAGCCCTTCAGAAATGTGGGTGACTTTGCGAGACCCATCTTGCATTCGAGAGAGCTGAATCACGATGTTGATAGCGGCTGCTACTTGAGCGCGAATGGCCGTCACCGGAACTTCGGCTTCGCTCATAAGCGCTAGCGTCTCCAAACGGGTCAAACATTCTCTGGGATTGTTAGAGTGAACGGTTCCCATCGATCCGGAGTGGCCGGTGTTCATGCTGCTGATCAGGTCCAAAGCTTCAGCACCTCGGACCTCACCGACGATGACGCGGTCGGGACGGAGCCGCAAAGATGATTTTACGAGATCGCGTAAAGTCACTAGCCCTTTGCCGTACTCGTCAGCGGGGCGGGCTTCGAAATACACGACGTGCTCGTTATTTATTTTTAATTCTGAAGAGTCTTCCAAAACGACGATTCGCTGTGAGGGAAGGCAGCGACCGGCCAGAATTCCTAAGATGGTGGTTTTTCCGGAACCCGTACCGCCGGAGACCATGATATTTTTCTTCAAATACAGGCAGACATCCAGGAATCTTGCGGCGTCTGGATTGAGCGCCCCCTTGGCGATGAGATCTTTGAGTTGTAGTTTGTCTTTGGAAAATTTACGAATCGCGACAGTAGTCCCGTTTTTCGCGATGGGCGCCACTACCGCATGGATACGCGAACCGTCGGGTAGTCTCGCATCTAGAAAAGGATGCTCGTCATCAATGGGACGACCCACGAATTGCGAGATATTTCGGACCGCGGCCATAAGTGAATTCTCGTCATCAAACTTAACGTTCGTTTTTTCGAGAATACCGCGTCGCTCGATGAAAATATTATTCGGGCCGTTAATGAGAATTTCGGTGATGGCCTCGTCTTTAAGGTATTCGATCACGGGCTTCAGAAATACCTGGACTGAGGTTTCGAAAACGGACATGAAAGATGTCTCCCAACTATTCGACGACGATTTGTCCTTTAGCTCCGGAAATTAGGTCATGGAAGATAAAGGTTCCGCGGCGAGGTTCGAGCGGAATTTCCGTGATCTTATCTTTGCTCACTTCTTTGGTGGCTTCCATTTTTGCACGCTCAAGTTCGCTCAAAGGGGCTGTTTTTTCCCCCTCTTTGGCTACCCAGCGCTGAATTTGAAGCTCTTCGATCACCAGAGCTGCCGCTTTATCATTAGTAGTCGTAAAGTAGAGGCGCGATTGAACCCCCTCTTTTAATTTAATCTTTGAAGGGAAAAACTGTTTGTCCATCAAGATGACGGATACTTCGGCGGCCGCTGGGGCTTCCCCGGGAATTCCTAATTTAATGCCGTTCGCCGGAAGGGCAGAGGCGGGTCTTCGGGGTGGAGCTTTGGGTACGATAGGTTTGGGCGGCGGCGGAGGATCGGCCACCGGCTCCAATACGAGCGAAGGGTCGGGCTCCGACGTTAGTAATTTTCGAATCTGTTTTTTGTCGAGAGGTTGCCGTGCAGTCGGAGCGGTGACAACAGCCGCCGGTACCTTCGCCAGATCATTGCTTAGCGGGTCTGAGCTCATTGCCGCCAAGGGCTGTCCCGGAATTTGATTTTGCGCCACCAACATTGGTTTTGAGGCAGCCTTACTTTGGGGGCCGGGTTTCATGGCCCCCAGTGAAAACGAACCGGCCGAAGGCGTAGAACTTCCTCCCAGGGTGGGAAAAGCAGATGCGCTCGCTCTGGCTGCGGACGCTCCTAGACCAATACTGGCCGGCAGTTTGCGTGTTCCTATCGGAAGGGCTGGTGCTGCATTCGGGGTTTCGGCGTGAATCGGAAAAGTGGGCCCCACCAGGATAAATCCCAGACCGAATGCACAACCTAACCAAAAAGCCGTCTTGTAGACTGCATTATTCATAAGTGTTGCTCTTTACTTATCGGCTCGCGGCGAGATTTCGTGAGGGGTGGCTTAGGCGTCAACAGGGCTGTCCGACCGTTTGTCAGTCATATCTAAATATATGAAAATATTAATATTTTATTGGTGAGCCGCGTTTCACTATCTATAAGTTCGCCAACTGTTTTGCTTCTTGGCAAACGTCGTGAAGATCGAAAGCTTTCCGATATTCGAGTCTTGACGCTACTCGCCCGTTCTGACGCGGCGTGGCCCCTCATTTGCAAACTCTAACTAGAGCGTGGCGATTGGAAAAAGTGATTTGAGAAGTTGCGTCGGAAAGCTTCCTGACGGCGACGATACTCGAGAGTAGAAGAGGTGAAGCATGTGGATGCGGAAACTGTGGTCCGATGTAATGTGGTTATTTATCGTCGTGGGAGCGCTAGCGATGGCCAGTTTTGGGTCTTGGTTACCTCATAACGATTTTGAAGATTCTCAAGTGGTGCGAAGTCCAACGGGAAATGTGGATACGCAGCCCATTCAGGTTGGTCCTTAAGGATTTTAAGTCTTGATGCGCGGGACGGAAGGCACACGAAGGCGGGTGGTAGAGTTTACTCTATCACCCGTTTTTGTTTTTCAGATTTCGCCTGAAAGTTAGCCGTTTTTCACAATCTTTCCCCCTGCCTCCTCTCTCTGACTCCTTGAAAGCAGGCACTTTTGCGCGAGTCAGCGAAGACCGTTGGTTGGCAGAGCTTATGCATTCTTATGCTATGGGGGCATTATGATTTCTCAACTTAAGTTAATCCTTCTCATTCCTATTTTTTCCATGAGTTTAGTCGTGCACGCCGAAGGCTTCGGAAGTGGTGCCGGCTTTGGTAGCGGCTTTGGAAACCCTTATGGCAATCAGTTTGGTGGAATGGGCATGGGTGGCATGGGCGGAATGGGAATGATGGGCGGCGGTATGATGGGGGGAGGCATGGGCGGTGGCATGGGAGGCGGCATGGGAGGCGGGATGCCCGACATGAGCAAGCTCAGAGAAGCCGCGGACGCTGAAACTAAAGAAGGTCCTAAGTTTCAAGAAAAGATCGAAAAGGCCGGCGAGAAGTTTGGCGAGAATCTTAGTAAGATGACGGATAATTTTTCTTCGCAGGTGGCTAATATCAATAAAGCCACTGACGAAGACAGTATCAAAGCCGGTTTTGATCAGATTAGGGCCGTTACTAAGACCATTTCGGGAGATTCTTCGATTTCAAACGGTCTGGTGGATGATGTGGTGAAAGCGCAACAAGACAAAACTTTGGCCCTCACGAAATCTCTAGGTGATATGACCCAATCGTTCCAGCAGATGCTGGCCGATAGACAAGCGCAGCAACAGATGCAGCAACAACAACAACAAGGTCCCTCAAGACAGGGAGGAGCGTTTTCGATGGTGCAAGATCAGCACGCGGATAATCGCCCTGGTAGCAATCTTCCGGCCCTGCGCAATGGAACAGGATTAGGCAATATTTCAGGCCTTGATGGCCTCCCCGGTAACAGCGCTTCAGGCAATTCCTTGGCTGGGACTGGAGGAGGAAATTCTCTTAGTGGGTATGGAGGACCGAAGAACCATGCTGCGCGAGGGATGGCTTCTCAGGGAATGGGTTCGGCGGCGTACAATGCGGGAGCTCTGGGTGGTCAGTAACCAATCCCATTTGAGATAGCCAAAGACTTAGTTCCTGTTTCGAGCGTCCGGCATAAGCCGCGTTTCTTTTTTGCTTATCCTTAAATTTTTGAGTCTCTCCCAAAGGGGGAAACAGTCCCATGTTCACATTCATGGGCTGAAAAGGGGAGCGCTTGGGATCGGTGATGGCTTCCACCAAAGCACCCAGAATCGTCTTATTGGGCAGTACCAGCGGTTCTTTTCCTTGCAAGTGTCGGGCGGCGTTCAGACCCGCTAGAAGGCCGGTAGCTGAAGATTCGAGATACCCCTCGGTGCCCGTAATCTGGCCTGCGATGAAAAGACCTGGCTCATTTCTCAGCTGGAGAGAGCCGGTGAGTACTCTAGGCGAATCCAAGTAAGTGTTTCGGTGCATGCTCCCCAGTCTAAGAAATTCGGCATTGCGAAGTCCTGGTAACTCTCGGAAGATCCGTTCCTGCTCTTTGTATTTCATCTTTGTTTGAAAACCCACGAGGTTGTATGCGGTCAAGAAACGGTTTTCGGCCCGCAATTGAATCACCGCGAAAGCGCGTTTTCCGGTTTTAGGATCCGTTAGTCCCACTGGCTTCATGGGGCCAAAAGCCAGCGTTAACTTTCCTCGAGATGCCAAAGTCTCAATAGGCAGGCAAGACTCGAAATACTTTTCTTCTTCAAAATCATGAGCCAGGACGACTTCAGCTTGAATCAGCTTTTCGACAAAGTTTTCATACTGCGCTTGGGTTAACGGGATATTTAAAAAATCGGGCTCCCCTTTTCCATAACGGCTTGCAGTAAACATCTCATTTTGATCGAGACTCTCAGTGGAAACAATCGGTGAAATGGCGTCGTAAAAATAGAGCGAGTCGGTTCCAGCCAACGAAGTCAGATCTTTAGCCAGAGCGGGAGAAGTGAGGGGACCCGAGGCAATGACCACGCATGACGAACGAGGGATTTCGGCAAGTTCTTCGCGTCGGACTGTGATTTTGGGATGGGATTCTAAAGTCTGCGTGATTTTATCTGAAAATTTCTGCCGATCGACGGCCAGAGAAGCTCCGGCGGGGACACTATTTTCAAAAGCCTTTGCTAGAACGAATGCTCCCAACTGAGTTAGCTCTTCTTTCAAAATGCGTGATGCGGAGTTTGGAGAGTTCGATCCTAAGCTGTTGCTGCATACCAGTTCAGCAAAGCCGCTGGTAGTGTGTGCCTCTGTGTGTCGTGTCGGGCGCATTTCATAGAGATCGACTTCGATCCCTTGACTTGCAATTTGCCATGCCGCTTCCGAGCCGGCCAAGCCCGCGCCGATAACCACGACTCTTTGAGAATGACGCATCGAGACTCCTTGACGCTAGTAGGTGGTTCTCATACACTACGTAAAGACTGATCCGCAACCCCAAGGGAAAAAAAGCAATAAAAGCTAAATATCGTCTTTTTCGGAATCTGAACGGTCCGGAAAACACAACAAGCCAAACGTAAGGCGAGCTAAGGATATTGGTCATGAACTCTGTTTTCGCTGCTTCGGGACCCAGTAAAGAAGCTGTGGTTTCGCTTGGGGCATTCGACGTTATCGCGAATGCCAGTCTTGTGGTTCAGTTAGTCCTGCTGCTGCTGGCCCTCTTTTCCGTCATCTCCTGGGCGGTCATTATTTCCAAATGGGGTGTGGTTCGTCGTTGCTACAGCAGCACGGAGCACTTTCTGGATATTTTCTGGAGCGGAAAGAGCATGGACCACATCTATTCAGAATCCAAGAAATACGCGAGTAGCTCGATCGCTAAAATTTTTCAGTCAGGATATGTCGAACTTCAGCGTTTGATGGAAAAGGAGAAAGCAAAAGGGGCTTCCGAACCAGCGCGAATTCCCAGCGAGTCTTCTATTCAAAACTTGGAACGAGCTCTTAGTCGTGCCAGCAGAAGCGAGAATCTAAGACTCGAGCGCTCTATGACTTTCTTAGCCACCGCGGGAAGCACAGCGCCATTCATAGGTCTATTTGGAACCGTTTGGGGTATCATGACCGCTTTTCAAAATATCGGAGCACAGGGAGGAGCTAGTCTTGCCACCGTTGCTCCTGGCATCGCTGAAGCGCTCATCGCAACTGCAGTAGGTCTCGCGTGTGCGATTCCCGCTGTAATGGGTTACAACTATTACAACGGAAAAATTCGAGGCCTGCGAACTCAGATGGAAAATTTTTCTGGAGACTTTCTTAATATCATCAAACGTAACTTCTTGACGGCCTAGACATGGGAGCGTTCCGAAATAGCGACGATTCAGGTCCTGTAGCAGACATCAATATCACGCCATTAGTGGATGTGATGTTGGTGCTCCTGGTAATCTTCATGGTGACTGCACCACTGTTGGAAAGTGGAATCCCCATTCAATTGCCTAAAGCCTCGGCTAAGGCTCTTCCCAAGACGGATCAGCAGCCGGTGACCTTGAATATTACCAAAGAGTCTAAGGTCTTTTTGAACAAAGAAGAGGTACCGGTTTCCGAATTAAAGGGCCGACTCATTGCCTTTTTTAGAACTCGGGCCGAACGCGAAATTTTTATTCGTGCCGATGGAGCGCTCCCCTACGCCTTTGTGGCGCAAACCATGGCAACCGTAAAGAGTGCCGGAGTAAATAAGATCGGGCTGGTGACGCTTCCTCCCGAAGAACAAGGAAAATAGACGATGGCTTCCGATGTGATGGAGCAGGAGTTTTTTAACGTCCCCAGCTCCGCGCTACTGCTTTCTGTTGCCCTTCACATTGGTGTTCCTGCCCTGCTTATCAGCTTTCACGTTCTTGATAATTGGGGGCTATTTCCCTTCTTTCATAAATCGGAGCCCACCAAGCAGGTTTATCAAAGCTTTATTCAGGTCGACGTAGTTGCGTTGCCAGACGCTCTGCCCAACGAAAAACAGTCGTTGGATATGAGTTTGCCCGTGATGCCAAAGCCTGGAGGAGCCGTTGCCCCAACTCCGGTAGCACCTTCTCCCAGCGATACGATGACGATGCCCAAAGAAAATACCGCTGCTATCGAAGCCAAACGCAAGCAGATGGATGCCGAAGCGGCGCTCAAGAAAGACAAGGTGCGCAAAGCGGAAGAGGATAAGATTCTCAAACATCTTAAAGAGGAAGCCGACCGAGAAGCAGCACTTAACTCCATTGCGATAAATAAAGGGATGCAGAGAGGAAGGCAGCAGATCTCCGGCAATATCATATCCAAAGGGGCTTCGACCGTGGGTATGATTGGAACCTCCAAAGATCAATATGGAGCATTGGTTTCGCAGGCTATCCATGAACACTTCAATCCCTATTCATGGTTGCAGAAGAAAAAGTTGGTGAGCGTCGTTCATATTGAACTTTTCCCCACGACAGGCAGGGTGAGGAGTAAGAAAATCGTCAAATCGTCGGGCGATGCTTCCTACGACTCAGCGGTATTGGAAGCGATTGACGATGCTCAACCCTTGCCGACGCCAGCAGACAGTTCCATCATAGACGACGGGATTACCATCGAATTCAGACCGGAGAAACCATGAAACGGACATCCTTGATTGTGTTTTTATTCCTTTATGCCGCTAGTAGCCAGGCAGGCATCTACATCAGTGTGACGGCTTCCAATTTCAAGAAAGCCAAATTAGCCCTCACTCATGTGCATCCACTTTCAGGAGCGACGGTAGGCCAGGATATTTTGGATAATATCGATACCCAAGTTCATTCGGATTTAGAATTAGCCAATCTCTTCGAATTTGTTCCTCAAGACTCTTTCGCCGATCTGGATCAAGCCAAAGATCTTTATTCTCCAAAATATGACGAGTGGACGGCAAAAGGCGTCGCGTTTGTCATAAAACTAGGTGCTAAGATCGAGGGCTCGAAGCTTGTCCTGGAAGCTTTACTATTTGATATTCCGGGACAGAAAAAGATCTTTGGAACCAGGTATTCCTATCCGCTGACTCAGTACTACCGCGTCGTACACGCCATGGCTGAAGATGTGCTTAAACAACTTAGCGGAGAAAAGGGCCTTTTCTTCAGTCGTATAGCAATGGTGTGTCGGGGGACAGGTTCACGAAAGAACTCCAAAGAGGTGTATGTTGTGGATCCCGATGGAAGAAATCTTACCCAACTTACTTCCGATAATACGTTAACCCTAAGTCCGTCATGGTCACCCGATTCGAAGTATCTTTTGTACACACAGTACACCACAGCGCGAAATGGAAAGAGAGGCACGGTTCTAAAACGTCATAGTTTGGCGACGGGTGAAAGAAAAGCCCTCTCCTCGCGCGAGGGAATGAATAGCGGAGCCGCGTGGTCACCCAAAGGAGATCGCATCGCTATTACTCTTAGCTTTAATGGACGGCCTGAAATCTATTTCATTAACCCCAACGGTATTGGCGATCCTGTTCCTTTTTCAAGAAACCTGAATATTCGTCGAGTTGGTGGAGACGGATTTCAGACGGTGTTTGCGGCAACTCTTTTTGACGTAGAACCTTCATGGTCGCCCGACGCTAGTAAGATTGTGTTTTCCAGTGCGCGCACTGGAAACCCCATGATCTTTACCGTGGATGTGGGGTCCAAAATCGGAAATCAACTGACTTTCGCAGGCAAATATAACGCGACTCCAGCTTGGTCTCCCAAAGGGGACAAGATCGTCTTTGCGGCCCAACGACTTGCGGAAGGTAATTTTGATCTTTACCTTATCGATCCGGACGGGAACAACTTGACTCGACTGACGGCCGGAGAGCGGTCCAGCGGCAGGAGTGTTTCAACGGAGAATCCGTCATGGGCCCCGACGGGAAGGCATCTTACGTTTTTCAACAATGAAGGCGGATCGAATTCAGTATACGTGATGACGATGGACGGAACGGTAAAAAGAAAGATTTCTCCCGAGGGTAGGGATTGTACGGAGCCTAGCTGGAGCAACTACGAGGGATAAGCTTCGGACGGTGGTTTGTTAACTAAACTTGCCCGCGAACACCAAAAAGTCCTTCACTAGCTTCTCGAGCCTCTCCGCATTCCCTTTTTCGACGAGCGATCCCGAGGCATCGAAGGCCTTCTCGGCGGATACCAAAGAAAATACCGTCGGAAAGACCAGACAGCCCAGTCCCTCAAGGGAACTGCGCAGGGCAAAAATACCTAGGAGGCTTCCCAGTGGTGAAGGAGAGGCCCCTAATAGCAGGACGGGCTTTCCGGAAAAAGGCATGGGACGGTGGCGGGAAACCCAATCTACCGCGTTCTTGAGCGTACCTGGAACTGAGTAGTTATACGTCGGGGTAGCAATGATGAGAGCGTGGTTACCGATGATTTTATCTTTCAACCGGTTGGCACCTTCGGGAATGCCCGTCGAAGCTTCGATATCTCCGTCGTAGCAAGGCATTTCAAACTCTTTGAAGGGCACCAGATCCACGGTCTGGCCTGATCGACTGGCAACAGAAGCCGCAAGCGATGTCAGCTTAAAATTTAAAGAATCTTTTCGAAGCGACCCTGCGAAAGCGAAAAGTTTCATTGGAATTAGTCAATGGTTAGCGATTTCAGAAGATCTAGCTGATCCAAGACCTTTCCTGATCCGATCACGACACATTTAAGTGGGTCTTCCGCGTACATGACCGGAAGGCCAGTGCGCTCTCGGATTAGAATATCGAAATTAGCGAGCAGAGAGCCACCACCGGCAAGGACAATACCTTTGTCGACGATATCCGCGGCTAATTCAGGCGGAGTCCGCTCCAAAGCTTGCTTTACCGCATCGACCACGATGTTAACTTGATCGACTAAAGCTTCTCGGATTTCGTCACTGCTGACGGTAACCGTTTTGGGGCTACCGACGACCAGGTCACGCCCTTTGACTTCGCAGTATTTCACTTCATCGAACGGGAAGGCGTTTCCGATTTCGATCTTAATCGACTCGGCTGTTCGTTCTCCGATGAGAAGATTGTACTGCCGCTTAATGTAGTTCACGATCGCTTCGTCGAACTTATCGCCGGCTACTCGAACTGACTGGCTATAGACGATTCCACCCAGGGAGATGACCGCCACTTCCGTAGTTCCGCCGCCGATGTCGACGATCATGTTGCCCGAAGGCTCGGTAATGGGAAGGCCAGCACCGATGGCTGCTGCCATGGGCTCTTCGATCAAATAGACCTCTCGGGCACCGGCCGATTGTGCGGATTCACGTACTGCGCGCCGCTCCACTTGAGTGATGCCGAAAGGGACACAAATGATGATGCGAGGTCTTACTAGGGCAATCTTCTCATGGGACTTTGCGATGAAGTATTTCAGCATGCTCTGTGTCACTTCAAAATCCGCGATAACGCCGTCTTTCATGGGTCGGATTGCCGCGATGCTTCCTGGGGTTCGGCCCAGCATCTCTTTGGCTTCTCTTCCCACGGCGAGCACTCGACTAGGGCCTCCTCGCGGGTTCTTGTGAACCGCTACGACCGAAGGTTCGTCGATGATAAGTCCTCGATTTTTCGCATAAACTAAAGTATTTGCGGTTCCAAGATCGATGGCGAGATCACTCGAAAACATGCTCATCATTCGATTTAGAGCGCGGCGAACGGGATTGACTGCTGGTGGCATAAGTTAACCTAACCTAACCGCCTTACTGAAGTAAGACACAAAGCGTACCCAAATAAGGCAAATTTCATGAAATTCTCTACGGTTCCCATCAGGATAGCTGACTATTGTGCCGAAATTAGTCGGGCATTGTGCCGGGCAAGGTGCCGTAAATTCTGTGTTTCGTTGCCGCGGCGTATATCTCTATTTCAGCTGCTGCTATCAGTTCTGCGGGATAACACGCAAAGTCTAATTCATGAAACTATACAGCGACTTTTTTTAAGAGTCACCGCCTATTTAGGACGCGGAAGGGGTCAATTTTCTTTGATTTTAAGCCGAAAACGTTAATGGGACTTTGCGATCGGCCGGTTGGTTAATGGGAAGGGAATCGCTTGGATTTCAAGCCATTCAAAATTGGAAAATACCTTCTGTTGGAACGTCTTGCGATGGGCGGGATGGCGGAAGTGTATCGCGCGAAGGCAAGTGGTGCTGGAGGTTTTGAAAAACAATTAGCGATCAAAAGAATTCTTCCCAATTACAGCCAAAATGAAGAGTTCCGGCGAATGTTCGAATACGAAGCGCGTTTGAGCAGCATGCTCACGCATTCCAATATCGTGCAAATTTATGATTTCGTTAAGTCGAGCGATACCTACCTGCTGGCGATGGAGTATGTCGATGGCAAGAATCTAAGACAATTTATCAATAAAATGAAAAAGATCGGCTTTGCATTGCCGATCGAGTTTGGAGTCTACATCGTCGCCGAAGTTTGTAAGGGACTCGAATATGCGCACAAGAAGAGAGACGATCTCACTAATCGGCCACTGAATATTATCCATCGCGATATGTCTCCGCAGAACGTGATGCTCTCCTACGAGGGAAGTGTCAAAATCGTCGATTTTGGAATCGCGAAGGCAAAGGACCGTGTGGATGAAACGCGCTCCGGTGTTATCAAAGGGAAATTTGGATATATGTCTCCGGAACAAGCAAACGGAGAGTCGGTCGATCATCGGACGGATATTTTTTCGACAACCATCATTCTTTATGAGCTTTTGACGTCGAAGCGGCTCTTCGCCGCTGAGAATGACATGGCTACTCTGAAGTTGATTCAAGAGTGCCTTATTTCACCACCTTCTAGAATTAATCCGAAAGTCCCTCCGGAATTAGAAAAGATAGTGATGAAAGGCCTTACCAAAGATCTCGGCCTTCGTTACCAGAGTGCCGGTGATATGCACCGTCACCTTCAGGAGTTTCTCAATAAGCATTACGGATCTTTTACTCAAAAAGATCTGGCCGATGCGATGCTCAGAGTTTTTAAAGAGGAAATAACGTCTGAGAAAAAGAGGTTTGAGCAGATCTATCGCCAATCGATTCCCTTCTCTCAAGGAGCTAAATTAGACGACAACCATGGTGAGGACGATTCGGATTCAAGTGACGAGCGTTCAGAAGCAAGTAACCAATCGAGTCGCTCTCGAGACGAGGAAGACATCACTCGCTCGGAAGCTGTGGAGAAAACCGGAGAGACCAATTTCGAAGAGAACTCAGACGTCATGCCTTCTGAGATTCCCTTTGATGTGGGCAGCGAAGGACTTTCAGCCGCGGATCCCTCACGGAGCAAAGTGAGTCTAAATAACGATCCCTTAAGCGAGGAAAAAAGCATAGGCGGGATTCAGGGCGAAACGAAAAACGAATACGTCATTCCTGAATTTTCTGACGAGACCATGCCCGCTACTCGAGCTCAGGGTAAGGTAGCCCAAAATCAGCCAGCTACGGCTACCGAGCCCCTTGAACAGAATGAAAAGACCGTAGTTGAAAATTCTATCTCGATGTTTACCGATGCCGGCGAACCAAGTGTGGGAACTCCCACCGAGGGAGCCACAGAGTCACGCAAGGAAGAGCTGAGAGGTCAAGCCCGCTTTCCCAAGACCTCTCTTCCAGCGTCCGGGGTTAGTTTGGAAAACAGCGGGACTAACGTCGCTCCAGGCCGACGGGAGCGTTCTATTAGTCGGTTGAGCGAAGTCAGCTCGAAAGATTCGGAATTGCCGAGTAGCTTTACCGATAATTCTGATGGCCATTTAACTCTAAGTGAATCGACGCCTGTGGTTTCCAGACGGAACGAACCCGAGTTTGATACTTCTACGGCATTTCCTCCCGAACGGGACGATTCCACTTCGTCGGTGGTAACCGTTCTTAGAGGATTGCTTACGGCACTTGTCCTTGTCGCTATCTTAATAGGAACGTTTAAAGTGTGGCGCGTTTATCTTGCGGGAGGGCTGCCCAGCTTCATGGATGGAATGATTTCGAAATATTCCTCTACGAAGGGCGACAAAAAGCAACCCATCGCCGACGATTCTCAGAAGACTCCCGATCCCGTTCGTCATGTGGCGAATGAATGTACGATCAATATCGATAGCGATCCGCGAGGAGCCACCGTTACTATTAACAATCAGACTAAAGGCAGCACTCCTACGACCTTAGGACTTCCTTGCGGTAGAGATTTTAATGTCACCATGATTCACGAGGGGTTTGAGTCCGCTTCCGAAAATGTAGTGATGAACGCTCAGAATAAAAAACTTTATGAAACGCTGAAAAAGATTCCGATGGGAAATCTTGAGTTGACCGTTAATCCTGGAGTAAACATCGAAGTCCCTGATGCTAATTTCTCCGAATATGCGCGTGGGGGAGAAATCGTCAGTATTCCTCTTAGGGCCAATGTTCGTCACAAAGTACACTTGAAAAACGAAGTTTTAGGTATCGATGTTACTCGCGAATATAAAGTTACCGAAGGCGCGGTTACTCGAGAAACGCTAAGCCTTAATCCCGACGATAAGCACCGGTAATCCAATTTTCCAATTGAAGCCGCAGAGGTTCCAAAGCCTCTTTCTCCGTATGTCTGTCCAGAATAACGGTCTTGCCATTCTTTAATTGAATGCCGACTCGCCAGTGTCCTCTGATGTAATATTGCCTGTCATCGTGATGGCTAGGGGCCACGTTGGGAGCGGGACGTTGATTAAGTATTACCACTTCACGGGCATCTGAATGAGGCACTTCGACTCGAAAAAAAAGCCGCTTTCGCCATTGGAATCCACAAGTGATCTTATCGTCAGTGAACAAGACCTTTTTGCGAAGACTCATTAGTTTCAATCCCAGCAATAGATAAAGAGGAACCGCCGATAGAATGACGGCCACGATCAAGACATCCCAAAAGGACCCCGATCGGACGAGGTCCCCCAAGAGGGCATAGGCGGCCGCTCCCATGCAAACTAATGCAAATCCTGCGACGAAATAAAGTAACCAAAAAACCGGGGGCGGGACCTGCTCCCGAAATTCGATAGAGCCATCGACAACTGCTTTGCGTAATTCTAGGTAAAAACCCATGGCGGAGTCATCACATTGGTTTAAAAGAAAATCAATGAGGATTAGGGATAAATCTTAAGATTAGTCCCTAACAAGAGCGTCCTTTGGACGGGGGTTAGAGTGAAGCCCTCGCCAACACCCCCGTTTTGCGATAATAACCTCCCATGAACTCAAAAGAATTAATTCAGATGATGGAACGGTATGGCGCCCATAACTACCATCCTCTCGACGTGGTTTTGACCAGGGGCGAAGGGGCCAAGGTTTGGGATCTGGACGGCAAAGAGTATCTGGATTTTCTCTCTTGTTACTCGGCATTAAATTTCGGGCACCAACATCCGGCTATCGTCAGAGCGATGGAATCGCAATTGAAGCGGCTCGCGGTGTGTTCGAGAGCATTTTATAGTGAGGAGCTGGCGTTTTTCTCCAAGGAGTTAGCTGAATTCTGTGGTTTAGAAACGGTGCTCGCGATGAATAGCGGAACGGAAGCCGTGGAAACGGCGCTTAAGATCACTAGAAAATGGGGCTACGAAAAAAAACGAATTCCTGAAAATCGAGCCAAGATAATCGTAATGGAAAACTCGTTTCACGGGAGATCGATCGCCATCGTGTCCTTTTCGACCGAGCCGACCTACAAGAATGGGTTTGGTCCTTTTGTCTCCGGATTCGAAGTCGTCCGTTTTGGGGATATTGACGCCGTAGAGGAAGCCATTGACGAGGACACTGTCGGCGTGTTGGTCGAACCCGTTCAGGCCGAGGCCGGAATTCTTATCCCCCCTGCGGGCTATCTCAAGAAGCTCCGTGAACTGTGTACGCAACGCGGTATTTTGCTCATTCTCGACGAAATTCAAACGGGAATGGGGAGAACCGGAAAGGACTTCTGTTTCCAGCACGAAGGCATCACTCCCGATGTGCTTATCCTAGGTAAATCGTTAGGAGGAGGGTTGCTCCCCGTTTCGGCGATGGTTTCGACCCATCAAGTGATGGACGTTATTCGTCCGGGACAGCACGGCTCTACTTTCGGGGGTAATCCTCTTGCCGCTGCCGTGGGAAGGTCCGTGCTTCACCTTTTGCGGGAGGGCAAATTCTCGGATAGGGCCCAAGTGCTAGGGGACCTCGCTTTAGAAGCGCTAAAGCGTGAGAAACTTCCGAAAGTTCGGGAGGTTCGGGGTAGTGGTTTCCTCATTGGAATTGAATTAGACCCGTCTCTAGGAGGGGCTAGGCGCTTTTGTGAGGCTTTAGCTAGAGTTGGGGTGCTTTGTAAAGAGACCCACGATCACGTCATTAGAATCGCCCCTCCGTTGGTTATCGAGGAGGAGCTTTTGCGTCACGGAATCAACCAAGTAGTCGAAGTTATTACCCGCTTGGCACGTTAGAGATTCGGCCCAATATTTTGAGCATCTTGCGCCGTTTTTGCCTAGATGATACTTGAGGGCATAGATGACGGGCTGCCTACATAGACTGCGGAACTACTTCAACTATATGATTATCGGCGCAATGACTTCGCTCTTAGGAATGGTAGGGTGCGGGGTTAAGGGGGATCCGGTGCCCTACGTCGATGCTTATCCTACAAGACCCGTTTCTCAACGTGCGCCGCAAACGGAAACGTCTCCCCCCGTAATCGAATCTTCATCTACTCACAATCCGTCATCCCCGTCGAAAGAGGATGCACTGGACGCTAATGGGGGAAAATAATGTCGCTCTCTTTCTTCAAAATGAATGGCGCCGGCAATGACTTTCTGCTGCTGGATTGCATGAAAGAAGATGGCTTTATCCCGCTCAAGAAAGAAGAGATCGTCTACTTGTGCGATAGAAATTTTGGTCTTGGGGCCGATGGCCTAGTGGTCTTGGCCAAAGGGCGCGGGAAGCATTGCGAGTGGAGATTCTTTAATTGTGACGGGTCGGAAGCGGGGATGTGTGGGAACGCCGCTCGATGCGTGGTTAGATTTTTGGCCGATAAGTACTTTCCTTTGGAAGATGTGATCACCATTGAAACGAAAGTAGGGGTCATCAAGGGACGCCCGATGGGGGATGACGGACAGGTAGAGATCACTCTCATTGAAGAGGGACTCAAACGGATAGACTTCTGGGAAAAGATTATCAAAATGGACGACACAGCCCTTCGATTGTACTGTATCGATACGGGCGTCCCTCATGCCGTTTTGGAAGTCACCGATATCCGAAAGTACCCCATTACCAAAGTCGGAAAATTCTTGGTGGGTCATGCCGCTTTCGCGCCCGAAGGAACCAACGTTACTTTCTTTCAAGGCAATATGGGCCAGCAAATTTTGGCGACGACTTTTGAACGTGGAGTAGAAAAAGAGACCCTGGCCTGTGGAACAGGGGCGGCTGCGGCAGCTTTGGTGTATTCACAACTCTACATGCAACCGCTACCTATCTTGGTCTCAGTCCCTGGAGGAGATCTTCATGTTGATCTCAGCCCGACGGTCAAAAAGCTACTCTTGAAAGGACCTACCGATTACGCCTTTCACGTGCGACTCGAAGACATTCCCGACGATTTTGTATCTCGAAAACCCTTTGAAGGAGCTGCCCTATGAATACCACTTGGAAAGGTATTTACCCGGCCACAGTGACTCCTTTCGATAGCAAAGGGGCGGTCTGCTTTTCAGCCTTTGAAAAACATTTGGAATTTCTGGCCAGCGAAGGAGTTCACGGGTTTGTTCCCGTTGCGACGACAGGGGAGTCTCCCACCGTACTCGCCGATGAGCGAAAGCGTCTTCTAATGCTCGCTAGGCAAGTAGCCGATCGCCACAAGTTAAAAGTAATAGGGGGGTGTAGTGGAAACTCGACTCCGGCGGTCATTCAATTGGTATCGGAAGCGGCCACTTTGGGATGCGATGCCGTCTTAGTGGCGACTCCTTATTATAATAAACCGACTCAAGCGGGCCTTATCGCTCACTATGAAGCGATTGCAGAGGCTTCGGAAATCCCTATCTTTCTTTACAATGTTCCGGGACGTACGGCGGTTAATTTAAACACCACGACGGTGGAGACACTTTGCCAACACGAACGTATCATTGGAATAAAAGAGGCTAGTGGCGTCCATCACCAGTGGTTAACTTTGGCGTCGCGCTTAAATCTGGATCGCACGGCACTTATGGCGGGTGACGATGATGCTTTTGCGACAACACTCGCCATGGGAGGCTCTGGGACGATATCTGCTACGGCGAATGTGGCGCCTGGCCGATTCGTTGAGATCTTTGCGGCAGCCTCAAAAGGAGACTGGAAGAAGGCGTTTGACGGACAGAAGCGGTTGTTACCGCTTATCGACGCCATGTTCATGGAGACCAATCCCTCACCCGCAAAATATGCTTTAGAGCTGATGGGGCTGATGGAGCGAAATGTTCGATTACCCCTTCTTAATGCGACCGAACCGACTCAGAAGCGGGTAGCGGAGGTCTTAAAACAGCTGGAGCTAGTGAAATCGTGATCTACAAAATCGGATTGATGGGAGCTACGGGGAAGACAGGCCTAGAGATAGCAACCCTTTTGTCGAAAGAGTTTTCGTATAAAGGAGATCTGTTTGAACTCTCCGACGCCGTCAGCCAGTCCTGTCAAATCCGCAGTGTTGAAGGAGTGCAAGTAAGGAAAGTGACCGAGCCAAAGCGCGAGCCTGTGCACGCCTGGATAGATTTTAGTCGCCCCGAGGGAACGATGGCACTTTTGGAGACCATCGACACTCCGGTGGTAATAGGTACGACGGGTTTTACGGACGCTCACCTTAAGCGGATTGAAGAATATTCGGCACGGCATCCGGTACTGTTATCGGCAAATACGGGTCCCGGAATGAACGTGGTTTTTTCTATGTTGCGATCGTTACCGGTCGCCGAAAAGATGTCTTGGGTGAATAGCGTGGAATTGTTTGACGAACACCACCGGCATAAGAAAGATTCTCCAAGCGGTACGGCCAAGACGCTGCTCAAGCTTCTGGCGGAAAAGCATTTTACTCAGGTCCACGTCAATGCGGTACGGGCCGGATCTAATATCGGGTTACACTCGATCCGCTGGATATCGGATGAAGAGGAAATAGAGATTAAGCACAAAGTCTTTGATCGCGCGGCTTTTGCTCGAGGGGCTATCCTTGCCGCTGCCTTTTTGGTTAAGCAAACGAGTGCTCGCATGTACTCCATGGAGGAGGTCTATCGACCATGAATTCTAATTTCATTCAACTGTCGAACCGGGTGAAGAATTTGCCCACCTACGTGTTCGCAGAGATCAATATACTTAAAGCGCAAGCGCAGAAGCGAGGAATGAGTTTAATGAGTCTTGCGATTGGAGATCCCGATCAACCGACTCCTAAGCCCATCGTGGAAAAGATGAAAGAGGCCATCTCTCGCGGTGAGAACCATCTGTATTCTCCCTATGAAGGCTCTTCGTTATTTCGTGTGGCCGCTGCAAACTACATGCAACGTCGTTTTGGCGTGACGGTGGATCCCGATAAAGAAGTGGTGGCGCTCATTGGTTCGAAAGAAGGCATCGGCCATTTCCCTCTGGCGTTCTGTAACCCCGGAGATAAAGCCCTCTATCCGTCCCCGGGATATCCGGTTTTTCAGACCTCTATTTTGCTCGCGGGGGCCACTGCAGTAGCGATTCCGCTAAGTGCTGAGAAAAATTTCGTTCCCGATCTCAATCGACTGGAAGAGTTGCTAGTCGTGCACCAGCCTCGGTATATGTTGCTAAATTTTCCGGCCAACCCGACCTCGGCGACCTGTCCGCGAGATGTTTTGGCCGAGATAGTTTATTTGGCTAAAAAGCACAAAGTTATTTTGGCCTACGACAACGCTTATAGCGAAATCTATTACAAAGAAGAAGACAAGCCCGCTAGCATTTTGGAGTGCGGCGGCGCCAAAGATACCGCGATCGAATTTCACTCACTGTCAAAGACGTTCAATATGACCGGCTGGCGTATCGGTTTTGCCGTCGGAAACCCCGAGCTGGTGTCGGGACTGCTCAAGATCAAAACCAATGTGGACTCTGGTCCTTTGCTTAGCGTTCAAGAGGCGGGAGCATTTGCGCTTGATAATGCGGAATCGTTAATTCCGGAAGTGCGAAAGGTCTACGCCGACAGGCGCGATGTGATGCTCAAAATTTTGGATAATCTGAAAATTGAGTACTTGGCTCCCAAAGCAACCTTTTTCGTTTGGGCAAAGGTGCCCAAGGGCATGAAGTCGATGGATCTCACCAAAGAACTCATCGCTAAGGAAGGGCTTGTCGTCACTCCGGGATCCGGTTTTGGAAGGGAAGGCGAAGGGTTCTTCCGTCTGGCACTCACTTTACCGCCGAAGCAGATTGAAGAGGCGATGGGGAAATTTGAGCGGTATCTGAAGACGGTGTAAGCGGACTTGCATGGACGAGATCCTTCGCTTCGCTCAGGATAGTTTTTGTCGGGCTGGAAGCCCGACAAAAACTACTTAATAATTTCCACCAACCCCGGATTTTCCAGTGTTGTCGTATCTCCCGAAATCTTTTTCCCCTCCGCCAAGTCCTTCAAAATTCGCCTCATAATCTTCCCACTTCTCGTCTTAGGAAGGGACTTCGTTAAAAAGACTTCGTCCGGTCTTGCAATAGCGCCGATTTCACTCACCACATGCTTTTTTAAGACTTCTCTTAGCTTTTCGGTCTCAGTGAGGTCCGTGCCATCTTTTGGAATCACGAACACTACCACCGCTTGTCCTTTCAGATCGTCGGGGCGACCGACAGCAGCGGCCTCGGCCACTGCGGGATGGCTCACTAAGGCACTTTCTATTTCCATGGTGCCCAATCGATGTCCTGAAACGTTCAACACGTCATCGACGCGTCCTTTAATCCAGAAAAATCCGTCTTCATCTTTATGGGCTCCGTCCCCCGTAAAATAGATTCCGGGATATTTTGACCAGTAACTCTGTTCGTAGCGTTCGGGATTTCCGTGGATTCCTCTAAGCATTCCCGGCCACGGGTGCTTAATGACGAGATAGCCCCCCTCCCCAGCCGCGCAACTCTTTCCTTCTTCATTTACGATATCGGCTTGAATCCCGGGAAACGGACGAGTCGCTGAGCCCGGCTTAAGTGGAGTCACTCCGGGAATCGGAGCTATGAGAATTCCTCCGGTTTCGGTTTGCCACCAGGTATCGACGATGGGGCAGCCAGAGTGGCCTATCTCGCGGTGGTACCACATCCAGGCTTCGGGATTAATGGGCTCTCCCACGGATCCCAATAAGCGAAGCGACGCCAAGCAATATTTGCGGGGGATATCATCGCCCGCCCTCATAAAAGCGCGGATGGCGGTAGGAGCGGTATAGAGAATCGTTACTTTGTGCCGGTCGATAACATCCCAAATTCTGCCGGCATCAGGGTAATTAAGAGCCCCTTCGTAGATGACACAGGTGGCTCCTTGAGACAGAGGTCCGTAGACGATATAGCTGTGACCCGTTACCCAACCAATGTCCGCGGTACACCAATAAATGTCGTTATCCTTAAGATCAAAGATCCACTTGGTGGTGCGAGCGACGTGAACCAAGTATCCTCCGGTAGTGTGGATGATTCCCTTGGGTTTTCCGGTCGTTCCACTGGTGTACAGCAAAAAAAGGGGATGCTCGGCATCGAGGGCTGCGGCTGTGTGAGTCTTGGGCTGACCTTCGCAAAGTTTACGCCAGTCAAGCTGAAGTCCACAGAGTGTTGTCTCTGGCTTTCTGCGGTAGACGACAACGGCCGTTATAGAAGGAGTTTCCGCCACAGCGGTTTCAACGATGGTCTTAAGATCTAGATGCTGGCCACGACGGTAACCGATATCAGTCGTAAGAATAACTTTGCACTTAGCGTCGTTTACCCGATCGCGGATCGCATGGCTTGCAAAGCCGGCAAAGATTACGCTGTGGGTGACCCCGATTCTGGCGCAAGCGAGCATTGCGATAATGGCTTGGGGATTTAAGGGAAGATAGATTGCGGCGGTATCGCCCTTTTTCAAATTCAGATTTTTTTCAAGCACGTGAGCAAGTTGGCAGACATCATCGTGAAGTTGCTGGTAGGTCCAGCGTTCGACCGTTCCGTCTTCGCCTTCCCAAATCAGCGCTGTCTTTCCGGCTCTACCAGCCTTAAGGTGGCGATCGAGACAGTTAAACGAAGCGTTCGTTTCGGCCCCTACAAACCATTTGGCGTAGGGAGGTTGCCAGTCCAACACTTTATCCCAGCGACGAAACCAGTGGAGATCTTCGGCAGCCCCTTCCCAAAAGTTTTCTGGCGTCACTAGCGACTGAGCTCTGAGTCTTTCAAAGGCGGGGATATCCCCCCATACCGCATTCTTGGCAAATTCGGCCGGGGGATCGAAGTGCCTGTTTTCCTTAAGAATCGTTTCAATATTGGTGGACTTTGTCATTTTGATCCTCTTTGGCCCTCATTTGCCGGCGTTCCTTGAAACTCAAGTAGTACCGGCATATCATTAATTGAATTCCCACAAAAGTTCCATGAGGATCCCTAATGCACCCCATTCTCATCGTCGACGATGAAAGAGACAACTTAGAGGCGTTACAACGGCTGGTTCGCAACCAGTACGAAGTCACAACGACGACTTCCCCTTTTGATGCTGTCAAACTCATTCAAAAGAATACGTATCATGTCATCATATCGGACCAGCGAATGCCCGAAATGTCGGGAGTCGAATTGCTGGAGAAAGCAAAAAGCGTTTCCCCGGCATCTATTCGGATTTTGTTAACGGGTTATACGGACGTGGATTCGATTATAGGCGCCATCAATCGGGGAAATATCTATCGATACATCGCCAAGCCCTGGGACCCTGAAGATTTAAGACTTACTTTGCGGCAAGCGGACGAAGCTTACTTACTGCGGAAAGAACTAGAAACGAAGAATAAAGCCTTGTCTGAGAGTAATCAGGAACTCAATAAGGCATTGCAGGAATTGAAACTGCTAGATCAAGCAAAAGCGAGCTTTCTCTCTCTCATTTCTCACGAACT
Organism: uncultured delta proteobacterium; assembly: GCA_963778115.1. Lineage (GTDB taxonomy): Bacteria > Bdellovibrionota > FAC87 > UBA2466 > UBA2466 > JBBQIT01. The sequence goes on along the minus strand of CAVZSV010000004.1, from coordinate 1,638,572 downwards.
CAATACGCCATTGACGGTACTAGGATCTTTCGCTGGGTTTCTCAACGACGCCAAGGAGACGTTAAGCGAAGACGTTCAAAAAGCGGTATCAGGAATTACGACGGCAGCGGACAGGTTTAAAGAGATAGTCGCTGAAGTGCTCACCTATACGAAATTGGAGTCGCAACCGAATTTTCACTTACAACCTTTTGACTTGGCGACTGAAGTGAAAGCACTCGTCGCGGAATGGCGGAAAGGAGCTTCCAAGAAGCATATTCAAGTGAAACTGAAGTCCGTTGAAAACGTTACCGTTCACTGTGATCCGCAACGGATGAAGTTGGCACTCAATCGATTGGCGGATGATGCGATCCGCAATGCCCCAGACAAAGGAGAGATTCAAGTCTGGGTCGAGTCTGGCGACAAATCGGGTTCGGTCTGTATCTGGCGAAAAGGGCCCGTACTTTCGATGGAGGCGTTTAATCCTTTGGTGACTTCAGGTGCCGAACTTAACCACCATCGCAACTTGGGGCTTGGCCTTGCGATGTGCAGGTTAATCATTGAGGGGCATGGGGGAGCGTTGTCTTTGAACTCCACCGAATCCGAAGGAACGACGATTCGGGTCACCTTGCCTATTACTTAGACTTAAACTTAAATTCAAATTTATCTGGCCTAGCCGGTTGGTGATTCTTTACGCTAATCTTGAGTTGCGATCTCTACCGCAGTAACCACCGCTTCAGCGAACTGCTCAATTCCAAACTCGGAAATCACCATCTGTTTTGCCTTAACTCTCATCGCCGCATATTCTTCGGGATGCTCCTTACACCACCGCACCTTTTCAACGGCTGCGGCGGTATCCCCAATAGGAAAGACAAACCCTGTCTCGCCTTCAACCACCAAATCTCCCGCGGCCCCGCACTGTGGAGTTACCAAAGCGGGGAGTCCCGCTGCGAAAGCTTCGTTGATGACTAGCCCCCACGTTTCGTATTCGCTAGGAACGAGCAATAGATCCGCCGCATGGTATAAGTCTCGCGTTTCCGCCTGATTCTTGAATCCTACGCAGAGCAGTTGTGTAGTCTCCATCGCCAATTTTTTCATTTCATGCTCTAACGGGCCGTTTCCGACTATTACGGTGGTGATATTTTGTTTTTCGATGAGCCCTTTATGGATCTTCGCCATATCCCATGGACGTTTCCGCTCAAAAAGTCTACCTACGAAAAGAAGGACAAAAGCATCTTTTGCAATCCCTAACCGCTCCCGAACCTGTGTTCTAACTCTTTGCGATTGGACCGAATCCATCTCGAAAAACTTAGTGTCTACGCAATAGTGTGCTGAGGTAATTTTTGATTGGGGGGTACCAAAAGAGAGGTAGAAGGATTGCGTTCGGCTACCAATACTAACAAAGTGTTTGATTCCACGAAAAAAAAGAGGCTGAAGGACACCTTTCAACCATTTTCTGACTCCTGCGCCTTCTCGCGAAAACGTCTCTCCAATAAAAAGAAGCGGAATGTCTAAATTTTTACAAAGCCACCACAGCATCCAGTGCTGGGGAAGGTAATACCCGTAAATCAGCACGGCGTCGGGCTTCTCTCTCTTTAGTAAAGCTGAGAGCGTCCGGTAGTTTTTCCAAGCTCCAGTAGAAAGTTCTCCTAACGACTCCGACGGAAACCCCGTCGTGAGATCTAAATTCCAATTCTGTTCGGGAATTTTACCGACTTCGTGGAACCACCATTTGCGTCCATCGAACTTATCGGAAAAGTAAAAAACTTTCATTCCGGGCATCCGCGCCGCTAGCGCGCGAAAGACGGGAGAGCGGTATTGGATAGGGTGCGTATCAAAGACAAAAAACTTCTTGGAAGAGCTAGCCGAAGGTTTCAAGCGAGCAAATGGCATAGGCCATTTTACCATGGGGCGGGTGGCGCCCTTCAAAAAGTATTGTCGCTTCCGGTGAAGTTCGGGTACAAGTGTTTGGTGCATCCCATTCAATTAGGAAATATTGTCATGATGCTCCTCGGCGCGACCCTTGTGATCTCCGGGGTGGTTATCGTTTATCGTACGGCCAACGGAATGATTAAAGCGCGGATGGTGGAGCCGGGCGGCCAGCTCTATCTGGGTAGCAATGCGTTAAACTTCGTAATCGGAATTGTTTTTGCGGCGGCAGGTGTTCTTTTCGTGGTGAACAATCTTCGCGGCAATCCGCTTGAGAGTGTTAGCGACACCCACTCCTTAAATCTCAAATCTGAGTCCCATTCGAATCTGATAGCCTGAAAGATCGTTTCCCGAGGAGGCGCCGGAGATAGCGCTCGATCGCATATATTCAACGATGAGGTAGGTGGCATTGATACCGGTCGATCTATCCAAGTCCGCCGCGGTCGCGGGCTCGATAAAGTTCAAACACAATTCGAGTCCGCCGCCGTATTCCAGTCCCACGTAGCTTCCGACTCCGCTTTTTGCCAATTGAACATAGCTATTGAAATTGGAATGCTGGATGATCAAAGAGTAATTGGGGCCAAACTTCACGAAGGGAACCACAATCTGTTTTCCCTTCTTTTGGTAGTCAAAGCGGTAGCTCAGGTAAGCCGAAATCGGAATGGTGTAAAGAGTGGCTACTTGGGTCGTTCCATTTTGATCGGTTGTGACTCCCACGTTGGGATAGGTGAAAAAGCCACTAGCAAGGCCTAGGCCTAGTTTTCCGGTCGTCTTAAATAGGAACCATTCAAACCCCACGTGGATTTCATAACCATTCCCTCGCGTCGAAAAAGAGGGCGTGTATAAATAATTCGGATAGGAAGTGGGGCTGAACTCGATATCCAGTCCGAAATTAAGGGGGCTTTCCTGAGGGCCTTCGGCTTGCGCCTTGGACTGACCCTCTGGCTGAGCAGAGGCCACTCTCAAATTCTTCGAGGAGTTGGACGCGGCCTGCCTGTCATCGGTTGCGGCGTTTAAAAGCGCTCCGTGTAAAGAAATAAGAACCAGTAAAGGCCCACATAATAAAATCCTGGTCAAACGTGCGGTCTTTCGGTTTTTCACGGTTCGTCCTCGCGGGGATTAAGAAATAGTACTGCCAATAGGGTATCTCCAATAAGAGACGTAATATATCGGTTTTTGTGCCCCCTCTACAACCAAATCTCCACCATATCCCTTGGCTAGGACAAATGGCTCCCTCCGCACAGTCCTCGACAAACTTTGAATTCTAATGATAAAAACGTGAGATTCTGACTCGACATTGTGAGGGAGCGGAACAACCATGTCAGTTTGGCTCAGCTTATTCGTAGCGGTTTTCATGACTCTGGGGCTCTTCGCGGGCCTCTATGCGGTTATCCTAGCGCTTTTGGGCGTTCGGACGAACAAAGCAAAGCCCCGTGTGGGGATTGCTTCGGGCGACAAGGACGGCACCTTGGGATTTTGGGTCCAATGGGACTCCAAGGCATTTGCTTTGGCCTTTTATCGGATCAAAGTTAGCCACTACAGCCCCGAGAGCGCTGTCAAAGAGGGGGCCTTCTCAGTCAGTTGGGAACCTCCCCAGAAAGAGTCCTGTCTCCAATTTGTCGATCTCCCCCAGGAGTTTAAGGACCTGCTGACCGAAGGTCAGGTGGGAAGAAAATCTGTGGTTACCGTTGAATTCAAAACCATCGATAACTTCGTGGTCGCTAAGAATTTCTATCTAGCCAAGGTAAAAGAGGTCTATCTGAGGCGCAAAGACGCTGGCCCTTCGGTAAACCGACTTCCCGCCGTTCCGGCGGATGTTCCTTCGGTGAGCACCTTAGATTATGGTGAACTCGTGGAGCGTCGTAAGAAGCTTAAGACGTTAGAAGCCGAGGCTAAGGCCAAGGCGGCGAAAGCGGCTCCAAAACCGGCTGCCGCACCCGCTCCAGCGATTGTAGCGCCTGCACAAGACAAACCGGCAACAGAGAAAGCGTAGTTTAATTTAGTGGAGGAAGTTATGGTGCCTGAAGAAGACTTCAAAATCGTAGACAAGCGCCACTCGGCGGAAGGGGCCCCTAAAGAAAACGCAAACGCAGAAAAAGCCAACGCAGAGAAAACAAAAGAAGCTCCTGCTAAGACATCTCCTACGGAAGGGGAAGGGTTTACGATGAAAGAGGGAGAAGCTCCCTCAGAGCCCCACCAGATCGATTTTTCCACTTTTGTTTTCTCCCTAGCGACGGGTGCTCTTATTAATATGGGGCTCGCCCCTGATCCGGCGACCAATAAGAAGTCAAAGAACTTGGAATTGGCCCGACAGAACATCGAACTCTTAGCGGTACTTCAGCAAAAGACCAAAGGAAATCTCACCCCCGACGAAACTCAGTTAATGGAGAGTTTGCTGACGGAGATTCGACTTAGATTTGTTGATGCTTCTAAGAAATAAGCTAGAAATTGAACCCGACATCGACGTTGAGGGTGGGAAGTACCGAAGAGAACGAAAGTGAACTGTTCGCAGGATGGGAGTTCGTCAAAAATTGAAATCCCGCTCCCACGCCCACGTTCCATCCCGAACTCCACTTCCAACGCCAACCGGCATTGGTAAGGACGGCGAGTGAAGAAAAACTGACCGGGGTGGCATCGGCATTTCCTTTCAGCGAAAGAATTCCTAATCCCGCTTGGGCCCACCACCCCTGAAAAGGCTCTTTGTCGTAGTAAGTAGCCGTTCCATACATTCCAAATCCCTTGACCATTCCGTTGCCCATGGATGAATTCATATACATTGCTATGAATCCGGGAGCGAAGTGATTGTTGATCGCGGTTTGGTATTGAACCTCCGGGAAAAGATTCATAAGCCCACCGGTAATATTGGCATGACGGTCACTACCGTTTTGGGTTTCCTGAATCGACGGATCCATTTCTGTCAAAAGATCTTCTTTCCCCGAAATACTGCGGGGCTCTTTGCTCTTATCATCCGCTTCTAGTTTTTCTAACCCGGAGATAACCTCTTCAGATACGCTCTCATCGGGGGGAGGATCTTCGTGAGAGACCAAAGCCACGCGGTCCGACATTCGAAGTCGGGCCTTTTCAAAATTTAATTCCACGAAACTCTCTTGACCCGCATCACGTTTTTTTTCGCGGACAATGTCTTTGCGGCTATCGACTTGAACCACAGCCTGTCTACGGGAGGCTGACACCACGTTGCCGCAGGCGACTTCGTTTTCTCCTCGGTAAAAACAGATTCTGTCGTAACGAATGAACGGGTGCTGCGGTGATTGCGAAACAATTACCTCGTCACTTTGAGGACCGTTGCCCAATAGGCGAGCGGCATGGGCGGAGGTGGCTATCAAGCAGAGGCTTAAAATAGCGGTTCCCAGTCTTGGCAGAGATCTCATAATCCCGCTATCGGTAAAAAAGGAGAAAAAGTGAAGAAAATGCTAGTCCGAATCCAATGGCTTCGTCGTTGCGCTCCTGCGGTCGTTGGGAGGAGTGGAGCGATGCGGCAATCTGGATTTGGAATATGCAGAATCTAATTCAGTATCCCCAACATCTGACGCGCTTCGCTAGGCGAAGCGATTTCGCGCCCCAACTCTTTGGCCAGGCGAACGATTCGCTCGACGAGTTGGGCGTTACTCTTGGCGAGTTGACCCTTCGCGTAATAGATGTTGTCTTCCAATCCGACCCGCACATGTCCTCCGAGTAGAATGGAGTGCACCGCCAAGGGAAGTTCGTATTTTCCAATACCCGCGACAGCCCAAGAGGACTCTTTTGGTAAGTGTTCCACCAGGTAGAGAAGGCCAGGAAGCTCTCCGGAAAGCGCCCCAGGAACTCCTAGGACAAACTGGCAATGGTAAGGCGGGGCGATAACTCCCTCGCGAGCCAATTTCTTAAGGTTATCGATGTGCCCCGCATCATAAATCTCGTATTCGGGAACCACCTTTTCGGCGCGCAACGCGGTCGCTAGGCTTCGCATTTCGGCAAAGGTGTTTACAAAAATATCTTCCCCGAAGTTGATCGTCCCCAAGTTAAAGGACGCCATCTCGGGGCGTAGCGTTAAGGGGGCAATTCTGCGCTCGATCTTTTCGCCAACGGCCCCCCCAGTGGAAAATTGAATAAGAGGCTTAGTCTGGCAAACCGAGCGGATCTTTTCGGTGGCCCTCTTAAAATGCGCTAATTCCTGGCTGGGTTGTCCGGCGTCGTCACGAACGTGCAGGTGAATCACCGAAGCTCCCGCATCCACACACTCTTTGGCCGCTTGAGCCTGCTCCTCAGGAGTGGTGGGGAGAAAGGGGACTTTCTTCTTGTCTAGTTCGGCGCCAGTCACGGCGACTGTAATGATAAGTTTATCCATGTCTGCCCACTGTAGATCCACTTCGGGCGAACTGTCCAGAGCGGCCGCCTTTGATATAATGAAACCGTCATTGATCTAGGAAAGGTTTCCCATTGAACGAAGTCGTCGAACTTATCAAAAAAAACTCTCGGTTCATTCTCACCACTCACGTGTTCCCTGATGGGGACGGCCTGGGCGCCGAAATGGGCCTTTACCACTTTTTGAATCAGTTCGGGAAATCCTGCCGTGTGCTCAATACCCATGCGACCGCCCCCAAGTTTCAATGCTGTGATCCCCAATACCAGATCGAGGTCTTCGACCCGAAAAAGGGATTGGGGAACGTTGACGTTATCTTTGTCTTGGATACGAGCGAATGGAAAATGCTGGGGCCGTTGGAAAAGCCCATTCGTTCCTCCAAAGCCAAAGTGGTTTTCTTCGACCACCACATTCCTAGCGACACTGAAGGGGCTCACTTTTTTATTGATCAAACCTGTGGCTCGACAGGGGAGCTGGTGTACCGATTGCTTAAGACTTTCAACGCCACGTTAGACCTTTCCATGGCCGTTCCACTGTATGTTGCCCTGATGACCGATACGGGAAGCTTTCGCTACCGCCGTACTAATGCGGAGTCTCATCGAATGGCGGCCGAACTTCTAGAAAAAGGGGTGAGGCCCGACGAGGTTTATGAATCGGTTTATGCGTGCGATTCCGTCGCAAAGATGCGGTTGCTGGGAAATATTTTAGAAGCGATCAAGACCACAGAGGACGGGCGAATTGCTTGGCTTGTGATTCCTAAAGTGCTTCGCGGGCGTTATGGAGCCACCGTAGAAGACACGGAATCGTTCGTGAATCAGCTGACCCTGATGGAAAAGGTAGAAGTGGGCATTTTGCTCCGCGAGGAAGACAGTGGGGAGATAAAGCTTAGTTTTCGAGGGAACCGCGGAGTGAAGGTCATCGACATCGCCAAGAAGTTAGGGGGCGGAGGCCATCTCTATGCCGCTGGCGCCAAAATAACGGGAAAGATGGAAGCGGCGGTGGAACAGGTGATCGCTCTTACGATGCAGGTGCTGGATGCCGGTTAGCCGAAGAGAGCGCGTCGGCTCGGGATAGCAATTGAGACATTAGATCCCTTAGACCGCTCGTCACGTTCTTATCTTCACCTAAGTTTTCCAAGGTGGTCGCCACGGCTTCCAATGAAGATAAACAATTTTTCCGAGGCTGGCGCCTCAACTTCCCATAGAGAGAGAGTTGTTCCGGTCGAAGCTGAATCCGATTTAGCCTGAGCAGCCAAGGGTTTCTCCACCACAGTGTCTTGGACTGTTCCCAGTTGCCATCTAAAATAATCACGCCCCGAACCTCTCTAGGATCGACCGGCTTTCCTTTGGCGGAAACGACCTGAAACACCGGAGCCGGCTCGGCATTGTTATTTATCGGTTGGGAACCTTTGTTTTGAGATTTTTTTTTCGTTCCCAAGTACAATACCGCCCAATGTTGGGGGTGAGTCTGTTCTCCGAGGGCACTACTGAGTGAGCGCCAGCTGAGGCCAATCCGATGGACCGAGTTATTAAGGTAAAGCGAAGCAAGAGAGGCCGTGCCTAAAGGGCTACGGGTCTCACGCGGATGTTGGAGTAGCAGCACCCGATGGCGAGTCGCGCATGCCCTGATGGTCTCGCAAATGCAGAGCTCTTGCGGTTTCCAACACTCGGAACAGGCGCTTTCGGGAAGATGCCGGGGGCTATCTCGTTTCTTTTCTTGTTTCATAAGCTAGCTTCAGGCAAGGGGGTATATCATATCTTGCCGGGTTCGCCGAAGAATCTCGTAAAAGCGGGATTCCCTGTGTTATAACGGTCCCTTTTTGGGAGTTCCTTAAAGGTCAGCTCAAAGGTGTAATTTTAAATGGCTGTTAACTCTAAGATTCGTAATATCGCAATTATCGCCCATGTCGATCATGGGAAGACCACCCTGGTGGACGGTCTGCTTTGGCAAAGCGGCCTTTTCAGACAAAATCAACATATCGCGGAACGAGCGATGGACAGCCTAGATCTCGAGCGAGAGCGAGGTATCACTCTGACCGCTAAGAATGCCGCCATTCACTACAAGGGAACCCGGATTAATATCGTGGATACCCCAGGCCATGCCGATTTTGGAGGAGAAGTCGAACGAGGCCTTCAGATGGTCGACGGCTGCTTACTCTTGGTGGACGCCGCCGAAGGGCCGCTCCCTCAGACCCGTTTCGTGCTCCGGCATGCCATGGAGATGGATAAGAAGATCATTGTTGTCATTAACAAGATCGACCGATCGGATGCCCGCTGTGCCGAAGTTTTAGAAGAGATTTATGAGCTCTTTATCGATCTGGATGCCAAAGACCATCAGATCGATTTTCCCATTGTCTATACCAATGCCAGAAAACGCGTCGCGGTTTCCAATCCCGAGGAGTCTCAGGACGGCAAAGATCTTACCCTTCTTTTTGACCAGATTATTCAACACATTCCCGGTCCGCACGTTGAAACCGGCGGACTGCAGATGCTTATCTCCAATACCAATTACAGCGACTATTTGGGACGTTTGGCCGTCGGTAAGATCAATTCGGGAAAGATTAGAGTAGGCGACAAAGTCATCTTGTCTCAAGAAGCGGGTTTGACTCCTCAGACGACCATCACGGCCCTGTTTTCCTATGATGGCATGGAGCCCAAGCGCATAGAAGAGGCGGAAGCCGGAGATATCGCCATTGTCGCGGGCATTGAAGAATTAAAGATCGGAGACTCGATCTGCGATCCGTTTGAACCAAGGCCCTTACCTCGTATTACGGTGGAAGCACCCACGATTTCCATCCAGCTCATCGTAAATACGGGTCCCTTCGCGGGTCGTGACGGAAACCGCCTTACTTCCCGTGTTTTGTGGGAACGTATTGAGCGTGAACTTCGCACCAACGTTTCTCTTCAAGCGACCAAGACCGAATCCGCCGATACGGTGATGATTAAGGGGCGAGGCGAATTGCAATTTGCGATTCTTGCCGAACAGATGCGCCGCGAAGGTTATGAGTTCATGTTGGGTCGCCCGAAGGTCATTACACGTGAAGTGAATGGTCAGATGGAAGAGCCCCAAGAACATGTCGTCCTCGACGTGCCCGAAACCTGCGTCGGTTCGATCACGGAAAGATTGGGGACTCGAAAAGGCATCATGACGAATCTCGTGAAAAAGGGAACCGATCGCGTGCGACTCGAATTTGATATCCCTTCGCGCGGACTCATCGGATACCGCTCTGAGTTTTTGAATGATACTCGCGGCTTGGGATTACTAAGCTCCTATTTCGCAGGATTTATCCCCTGGCAAGGTCACATCATCGATCGCGTGAATGGTGCCATGGTGGCCGATCGTACCGGAAAGACGACTCCTTATGCCCTGTTTAACCTCGAGCCTCGAGGCCGGCTGTGTGTGAAAGAAGGCGTTGATGTCTACGAGGGAATGATTGTCGGCGTCCATAATAAGATTAACGATATTAACGTCAATGCGACTCGCGAAAAGAAGCTGACCAATATTCGGGCTGCTGGTAGTGACGAAAACGTCATTCTGACTCCCGTCACTCCGCTTACGCTCGAATATTGCATCGCCTGGATTGCCGACGACGAAGTGGTCGAAGTGACCCCTAACTTCCTGCGCCTGAGAAAACGCGTTTTGGATCAAAATAAGCGGTCCATTATTCGAACGGTCAAAGAAGAGGACGAGTAAGCGTTATAAATGGCGCGGCTTGCCAGCCCTGGAACTAACTCATATACTTGGGGTAGTGTCCTGAGTCGCATATTTCTATATAGTTTTCTGAGTGTTTCATCCCAGGCGAATCCCCTCATACAACTATAGAGAAATATACGACTCAGGACACTAATCAGGTACCTCTATAATGGCTTCCAAGAAAAATATTCAATCGCTGGTAGGCCAGCTCTTTATCGTCGGGTTCAACGGTTATTCCGTGCCCGCCGATCTGAAGAAGTTCATCCAAGACTGCCATTTGGGTGGGGTGATCTACTTCAAAAGAAACGTGCAGTCGCCGGCACAGCTCGCCGAGTTAAGTAACGAGCTTCAGTTTAGCTGCCGAGGTAAAGACGCCCCCGGCTTATTCATTTCGATCGATCACGAAGGCGGCAAAATAAACCGTTTGGTGAAGCCTTTTACGAAGTTTCCAGGAAATGATTATTTAGGTGATCTGAATTCACCCAAGATCGGCTTTGAATTTGGAATGGTCCTGGCGAAAGAATTGAAAGCGGTCGGCATCAACGTCAATTACGCTCCCGTAGTCGACGTCAATTCCAATCGAGATAGCCCCATCATCAAGGGGCGTGCTTTCTCTTCCGATCCCGAAATTTGCGGCAAGCTAGGGTCGGCTGTTTGCAGGGGAATCCAAAAGATGGGTGTCGTCGCCGTGGCAAAACACTTTCCTGGCCATGGAGACACCAAAGAGGATTCCCACTTCGCACTGCCAAAGGTAAATAAAACCGTTGCCCAGTTAGAAGAGCTGGAGCTTATTCCGTTTCGAAGGGTCATCCGAAGTCGTGTGGAAGCCATCATGACAGCGCACATCATGAACCCGGCCGTGGATCCCGAATTGCCTTCGACACTTTCCAAAAAAACGATCGACATCCTACGCAACGATCTTAGGTTTTCTAAAATCATCATCAGTGACGACATGGAGATGAAAGCCATTGCGGATCACTACTCCGTGGAAGATGCGGCCGTTTTAGCGGTGAACGCCGGTTGCGATATGCTTATCTATAAAGCCGATGCCGGTCTACCCATGGTGGCTTTTGAAGCCGTCGTCAAAGCCGTTGAATCGAACAAAATCTCGATGTCCACTTTAGAGCAGGCAGTGGGAAGAATTCTTGGAGTCAAAAAGATGTATTGCGACACCAAAAAGCCAGTGGATGTCACCGAAGTCGGAAATTTCATAGGCCTGCCCGAACATTTTCAACTCGCCGATATCATCACTCGCAAAGAGATTCCGAGCGACAGACCTTCGCTTGAAGATCCGGATTTTAGATAATTAGAAAAAGTACCATTTACTCTTACCGGTTGCTTCGGCTTCACCTCCCAATGACAGCCCTTTTTAACAGGTAAAAAACAGTTCAGGCTGTTCGAGAGAGTTTTCTATACTTCGGCAGACGTAATCGAAATCCGATCGCACCCATTTCAGATCTAGGGAGTCAGCTTGTACGGTCAGCACCTTGCCAAGACGATAACCTTCGATCCAGTCGTCATAACAGCGATTTAACTGATGCAGATATTCGTCGGGAATGTCCTTTTCATATTCTCTACCGCGTTCCGCAATGCGACTCTTCAGACAATCTACGGATCGACGGACGTAGACCACGAGGTCGGGAGGTTGCAGAAAGGACATCATGGTTTGGTAAAGCTCGAGATAGTTTTGATAGTCTCTATCTTCCATTTTGCCTGACTCATGCAATGCGCGTGCAAAAATATGGGCGTCTTCATAGATCGAACGGTCTTGGATCGCCGAGCTTCGCGATTTTATGATCTCTTGGTGTGCTTGGAACCGCTTGGAAAGAAAAAAGACCTGAAGCTGGAGTGACCACCGCCGCATGTCAGTGTAGAAATCGGCAAGATAGGGATTCTCCTGAACCACCTCGAAATGAGGTTGCCACGAGAAGTGTTCTGCGAGTAGTTGTGTCAGTGTCGTTTTTCCGGAACCGATGTTCCCTGCGATAACGATGAAGCGTTTCGCCGCCATTCGATGTATCCCCGACCCATTGTTCCCAGTGCCAAAAAAAAGTATTACTTCCGGCTGATACAACCGTCAAAGAATTAATTCCCCATCGCACTGCTTCAAAGTACCGGTTTCGCTTGAGTTAATGCATGATCTCAGCATCTAGTCGGCATCCGGTCAGCATCGGAATTTTTTAATTTTGGCAAGCGTGCTAAGGGCTGGTGGAACCAAAAGTCTTTGGGTAGTATATGCCCCGTCTATTAAGGGGTACTTCGCCGTCAGGACACTCGGGTGTCCGGTAAGTGAGGAATAGGGATTATGCTTATGACCAACAAATTTCCTGGCTTTTCAGCATCTCCAAAATCTTCCAAATCACATGTCGAGCTCGATGTACCGGGCTATGAGCGTGTGGCGTTCGTGGAGGATCTAAGCGCGGGGCTTAAAGCCATCGTCAGTATCCATAACACGAATTTAGGCCCTTCCTGCGGAGGCATTCGCATGTTGCCGTATGCTTCCAAAGAAGAAGCGTTGCAGGACGTGTTGGCCCTTTCCCGAGGCATGTCCTATAAATCGGCGTTGGCAGGAATTGGTTTCGGCGGCGGCAAGAGCGTTATTATCGGAGATCCGGCGAAAAAGTCTCCTGAGCTCTTTGCGGCTTTCGGTGAATTTTTAGAGATTTTCAACGGCCGTTATATTGCCGCCAAAGACATGAACATTACCAGTGAAGATCTTCTGTTAGTAAAAAAGCGCTCACCTCATGTGCTTGGTATTGACGGAGAGGCGGGCTCTAGTGGGGATCCGTCGCCTGTCACAGCGCGTGGAATTTTGCGTGGACTAGAAGCGACGGTCGAAGAGGTTTTTGGTCAAAAGTCACTGCGCGGTTTGAAAGTCGCTATTCAAGGAATAGGTCACGTAGGTTTCGCACTGGCAAAAATGGTAGTCGAGCAGGGTGGGGAGATATGGGTGACCGATATCGATCCCAAGACGGAAAGTAGAGCAGCCAAAGAATTAGGCGCTCACGTAGTTGCTAATGACGTCATCTATGACGTGAATTGCGACGTCTTTTCTCCTTGCGCCAGAGGAGCGACTCTTAACGAAAAGACTATCCTCAGACTAAAGGCAAAGGCCGTCGTGGGTTGCGCGAATAATCAGTTGGCAACCCCCCAGGACGGATTGCGCCTTCACGAGCGCGGTATTCTTTACGCCCCTGACTATGCGGTCAACTCAGGCGGCATCATCAACATTTTTGTCGAGTATGAAGGATACGATCAGAAAAAGGCTCTGGCCAAAGCGGATGGAATCTATCTGACCATGAAAGAGATCTATTCCCGAGCAAAGAGTGCAGGAAAAGCGCCCTTCCTAGTCACCGATAAGCTCGCGGAGGAACGTCTGTATGGCCGAAAAGGAGCGTAAGGAAACTGCAGATGCTTTCGGTCTGCATCGGGTACTTGACGCCAAAGTTTGCCTGCCGCAAGCCGCCGATAAGTTAGACAATCGCCTACCTATCTTTTCAAACGAGATCCTAGTGAGTGTCGAGCGGCTAAACATCGATGCCGCTAGTTTCGTGCAAATGGAACAGGAGACAGGGAAAAATGCCCAAGCCATCGGAAACCTCGTTCTTGAAAATACACGCGCGCGAGGAAAGCAGCAAAATAGAGTGACTGGCTCCGGAGGCATGTTGGTGGGGAGAGTGGCCCAGATGGGGAGCGATTATGAGGGCCCGCTAAAGTGTCGGGTGGGTGATCTCGTGGCTTCGCTCGTTTCTTTGACGTTAACGCCGCTTCATTTGGACTCCATCCGAGAGGTTCATCTAAAAAATCATCAGATCGATGTCACTGGCCATGCCATTTTGTTTGAGAGTTCGATTGCAGCTAGAATTCCCACAGATATTGACGAGCGAGTTGCCATGGCCGTCTTTGATGTCGCGGGAGCTCCTAAAACGGCTTTTGATCTGGCGAGACCCAAAAGTCGGGTTCTTATCATAGGGGCGGGCGGAAAGGCCGGTATCCTTTCTTGTGTCGCGGCCCGAAAGAAAATGGGTCGAAGTGGCAAAATTATCGGAATCGAACCCTTTGCCAGAGCTGCCGCCGAGCTAAGAGCGCTTAAAGTCTGCGACGATGTGCTCGAAGTGGATGCGACAGATCCTATCGCCGTTCGCGAAGGGGTTCGCAAAGCTACCAAGGGGAAGATGGCGGACCTGGTTATCAATGTCGCTTCGGTGCCCAATACCGAAAACAGTGCTCTGGTATCTTCGACTAAGCGCGGTAAAATTCTATTTTTTAGCATGGCAACTTCATTTTCTAAAGTAACGCTTGGAGCGGAAGGGCTGGCATCCCAGGCGAGCCTCTTATTCGGAAATGGATACGCGCCCAATCACGCCAAATTTTCGATTGAGCTAGTGCGTCAATCTTCTCCTCTTCGAGAGCTGTTTGAGCGACGCTACTCGTCTTAGCCCCTATCTCGCTATGACGACGAGAAAGTGTTACAATAAAAGGGTATCCTATAGCTCCGCGCTTTCTCTTACGCACCAAATCTCAACTGCTCCGGAAACGAAACCACCGACTTAAATCCCAAGAGGATGTTATGAAAGCTGTTACTCGTATTATTGTTTTGGGAGATCTAACACTTTGGGGGAGACAATTCCTGGCGGGCCTTAAAGCCACCGGAATGGAAATTTCTCATGAACCCAATTTACAGAAATTTATAGAATCGCAGCCTTCTCCTCAACCCCAAATCATTTTTCTAGAAAACCTTCCGGAAAGTCGCCAGTACGTGGCCAAACTTCGCACCTTATCCAGACGGATCTATTGGTTCTGGTTTGGAAGAAATTTCACTAAAGACGACGCCACTTTCGCGTTGGAAAATCGCGCTTACCACATATTTGAAAATCTTCGCCCGGATGACAAACGGATCTCCGAATTTTTCGGAAGACTCGCAGCGAATATGGAAACAGATACCGAGTTTGAGCGGACCGCGCGAGGTATCAAAGGAGTATTGATTCAAGCCGAGACGGAAATTCCCAAAGCCGTATTGAGCGAGATTAAGACGGGAATCGCCAAGATGGAGCGGCTGGGACTCATCAACGAGTTTAGCGGAGCCACCATCGAAACGATCGTAACTTCCGATGGTAAATTACCTTTTCACAAGACTCAATCGCTGGCCGATGCGCTTTTGACCATTGAATCTCTCGAAAGAACTGGTGTCTTATGGATTAAAGGCAGTATTCGGGGGGAAGAGGGGAAAGTAGAATTCTTGCAGGGTAAAGCCATGGCTGCCAAGACCGGCGACGTTCATGCGCTAAAAGCGTTGTATCGAATGTTCTTGTGGGATGACCCTAGATTTTTATTTACTCGAAGAGAGACCTCCGAGTCCACTACCGAGGACCAGCTCAACGTCAGTCTTTCGCATGTCTGCAGCGAAGGAGAGGCGCTTAAGAAACGTTACGAAGCGGTTCGACGGGAGCTTCCTCCTCCGGATTTGCGCTTGGAACTTCAGCCCAGCGCGCTTCATACGGGCACGATGCTAGACTTCGTGGAGTTCTCGACTCTAGCCAGCATCGTCGAGTTTCACAGGGTGGCCGACGTTTTAGATTTTAATAATCTTCCTGATGTTTCCCTTTACGAATCTCTTATTAAGTTACGGCGACAAAACATCATTCGAGTGTCAGTGGCAGCGAACGCGTAACGCCAAAAAAGGTGGGCCCCTTCGGGGCGTCATCTGTCCACCCACCCCCCTTCCAACCAGGTGGGTAAGAGGGGAAGCACTTCTCGTTCCAGAAACGCGAAATCGCTGACTTTTTGTCCTCGATAAAATGGCTTTTTATCGACGTAATTCCCTTGCCTGTAGTTGGAAAAGATTCTTTCCTTCAAGAGGAGCATGCTAGAGGAAATAACAGGAGCCAGAAAGGGAAAACCATTCCCGGGTTTGGGGGCTTATGGTCCCTAGGGCTAGGGAGTCGTAAGAAGGAGCCTCTCCGGGCCCAACCCCTAAACCTCTTCAATCCGATCCAGATCCAAAAGGTTTTCCAAACTTTTTTCTTCCTCGGAGTAGCCGTCCATCATGGTTAGGGCTTCTTTATCAATGGCGCGGGCTGAGTTTCGAATGATGGCGTTGGCGCGAAGGAGGTTTTCGGCCTTCATGTAGAAGATAAGGTAGTCGCCCTCTTTGGTTTGATCCAAAAAGATCGATTGGATCACAATCCCTTCTTTTCGAATTGCTTCGTAAGCCTCATCTAAACGTTCGTTTACCGTCTTGAACCATTCGACAACCTTTTGGGTGGAACCTGCTTTGATCCGGATCTTAAGGCACTGCGTCTCGTAGATGAAGCGTGCGGCCATAGAGTCATTTCCTCGCGAAGTCTCGCAGGTATTGAGCTAGGGCTGCAGCTCCTTCTTCCGGAAAGGCGTTATATACGCTGGCTCTTAGCCCTCCGACTGCACGATGTCCCTTTAGTCCATCCATGCCTTTTTGTGCCGCACCGCTCAAAAATTCTTTGTCCCGCGTTTCTGGTTTTATTCTAAAAGTGATGTTCATTGCTGAACGATCTTCTTTCTTCTTCACTACGATATCATAGGTATCGGGGAATTCCTCCAGGGCTCCATAGATCATGTCGGCCTTTCGCCGATTACGGGCTTCAATTTTGGTTATTCCCCCTTCGCTTTCGATCCATTTGAGCACTAGCCCCACAACGTAGATGGGAAATACCGGAGGAGTATTGTAAAGCGAGTCGGCTTTGGCCTGCTGCTTGTAGGAGAGCATGACGGGAACTTCTTCTTTGGCGCTGGCCAGAAAATCGTTTCGAACGATAACGACAGTGACTCCCGATGGGCCTAAGTTCTTTTGGGCCCCGGCGTACATGAGTGAGAATTTGGAGTAATCGAGTGAGCGTGACAAAAATTCTGATGAAAAATCGCCGACTAAGGGAACGGTTCCGTTTTCTGGAATCTTTCCAAACTGAGTTCCCTCAATAGTGTTATTGGTCGTGAGGTGCAAGTATCGAGCATTCGGGGAAAACTTAAATTCCTTTGGAATGGAGCTAAATTTTTCACTTTCGGAACTGGCCGCCACATTCACGGTTCCCAGAGGCTTAGCTTCTTTAATGGCTTTGGCACTCCATTCTCCGGTGTGAATGTAGTCGGCGGTCTCGCCTTTGGAGAGGTAATTCATAGGCAGCATCAAGAACTGAAGGCTCGCTCCGCTTCCCAAAAAAAGCGGAGTAAATTTTTGAGCATCTAATCCCAAGATGCGCAAGAGCCGCGCTTTGGTTTCCGCGTGAATGGATTCGTAGGGCTGAGCGCGGTGGCTAACCTCTAGAATCGACATTCCCGAGTTTCCTATTTCCAAGACTCCTCGGCTAGCTTCTTCGAGAACGGTTTGGGGTAAAGTGGCAGGGCCTGCGTTAAAATTGAAGATGCGTTTCATGCGTGGTTTGACTCCTTGTCGTCCAGCGTACCCTCAAAGGAGCATTTTTAGAACCCCTTTTCCGCCTGTGAAAACTATGCTAACCCGTTGGACGGTATTAGGTAGAGGATGGAGGAGCGGGATATTCCCGTTTGGTAAGACGGCATGGCAAGGACACTATTTGGTAGGGCGGTAAACCGAGCTTTAAAAGCGACGAAACAGTCGAGGGAAGAGTTGGCCTATCACGTGTTGCCCGCGTTTTTTCTGGATATCATCACCAAGTATCTTCGGGTGCGATCGGTGGGAATCTCCAATATTCCAAAGAG
This sequence comes from uncultured delta proteobacterium, assembly GCA_963778115.1. Lineage (GTDB taxonomy): Bacteria > Bdellovibrionota > FAC87 > UBA2466 > UBA2466 > JBBQIT01. Next base: position 1,620,901 of record CAVZSV010000004.1, on the reverse strand, counting down.
GGGTCCTTGCATCATCATTTCAAATCATAGTGGTTACATGGGTTTTGATGCCCTTATGCTGGGTCATCAGGTCTATGGGGCCACCAAGCGTATCCCCCACATTATTGCTCATAAACTTTGGTTTTTGAGGCCTGAGATTTCGGTCCGGGTGGAAAAGTTGGGGCTAGTTCCCGCCACTTATCAGAACGGCTTGGAGGTATTAGAAAAAGGAGAGCCGCTTCTGCTTTTTCCAGAAGGCGAGGAAGGAAACTTCAAACCAAGCTCGCACCGTTACAGACTCCGGCGTTTTCGCCGCGGGTTTGTAAGGCTTGCTCTAGCCACAGGAGCCCCCATTATTCCTTCTTTCGTTATCGGAGCCGAAGAGACCCACATTACGTTATCGCAAATCCGATGGGCCAAGCAGATCATAGGCATCATCATTCCGGTTCCCCTCAACGTAATTCCGCTGCCCGCCAAATGGAGGATCTGTTTTTTGAAGCCAATTCGTCTGAAAAAAGATCCTGAGAAGGCCAACGACATGGAATATGTCACAAAGCTCAGCAAGGAGATTAGATTGGATTTACAACGACAGCTTCATGCTCGGTTGAAAAAGCGGCGGACGGTTTTTATTTGATGATCGACTGAGTGCCGCGTCAGCTTTCGGGCTTTTCGCAACGACACCGATTCTACAGCAGCCCAAACTTTAGACCCGCCAGAAACAAGAAGCCTCCGAGACGGAACGTCTGTCCGTTGACGTTACTTAGGTTCTTAAATCCCCACACGTACCGCATGTCCACTAACAAAGTCGTAGAGGGTCCGACGGTGAGATCTAAGGCCGCGCTGAAGACGGCACCATAATCGGAGCTGCTTAAATTCAGAGAATCGTAACTTACGTTATTGGTAGTGCTTGCGTTGCCCACGGCGATTCCGTTTACCGCAAACGAGTAATATCCTCCGGCTCCCACGGAAAGAAAAGGAAAGAGCGTATAGCGAACCACCACCGGAATTTGAAAGTGGTTCATGTTGTAGGAAGTGGTGGATTGTGAAAAAGCATCCGTGATGTAGAGGATTCCGCTCTCCAGTCTCCAGGAAGGAACTAAGGGGAAATCCGCAAGGCCTCCAAATCCCAGTCCCAACGAGGACGATGTCGAGAGAGAGCCCGAGCCTGCATTAATACGCGGGCTTGAAAAGTTGAGAGTTCCGACAGCAGCAATTTTTAATCCGTCGGCGCGAGTTCGTGCGCAAGTGAGCAGTAGTAGCGATAATGCGGCGATTCGAAGTTGTTTTTTTCCGTCCATAAGTTTCTCCTTCTATGCGCTAATAACACATACGCAGGTTAGTTCCCCCTTGATTTCTACAAAACAATCCCGGGCCACAGTCCAACGAGGATTGGCAGTACTGCCCCGCTCCGCCGCTTCCCATACAAAACAGGGCTCCGTCTCCGCGATCGCGGCAGAGCTGATTGGGCGAACAATCAGTGTTCCATCGACAGCCTTGTTGCCCATATTGAAAGGAGGCTGTGCTCTGTCGCTGCAACATTCCATAATGGTATCCCTCGATAAATTTTTGCTGAAGGTTGGCTTGGTAATCCGATGGACAGTTGGGCGGAGGCGAATACGCTTGGGGAGCGGCTGCCGTTCCTTGTTGAACTCCCAGATTATAGGCGTCGGCCGTATGGCAAATTTGGTCTTTTGCTTGCTTCCATCCATCAAGATATCCATTGAGATAGACCGAGAAAAGTGTCGAATCGCAGAAAACCGGCATCGCAGTGTTCTTGTTGTTAGTGGTTTGAGCATCCGCTTGACCTTGTGCCGATCCTTTTTGAAAAGTGCACGAGGCTTCGATAAATTTCTTTCGCTCGTCGTTAAACGAAGTTGCGTAAAGGGTGTTGGTGTTGGGAAAAAGAGTAACGCAGCGTTCATAGGGTGCCGGAAGAGTGGGTGTGGCTACCGAATGGGCCTGGTTGCGTGCGGTGGTCTCTATCTGCGTTGGACTGCAAAACTCTCCGAGCCCCTTTTGATAATTGAATTTGGAAAGACGTGCGAACTCTTTGCGCTTGGCGCTGCTACAGAGTTTGAACTTAGTGTCGGTATCAGTTCGTTCCACGCCTTGGGAACCTTCTTGAAAAGCCTGAGTGTCGACCCCAACTCCTTGGCAAAATTCCCCTAATCCCGTGCGGTGTCCTTTAGCATAAGCGGTCTTTAATTTTCCGATGCGACTGGAACCGCATACCGAATAGGTGTCGGGATTAAACTGGGGAGCTAATCCTTTTTCTCCATAAGAGTGTCCGGCGGAGGTCGCTTGATCGTCGGAACAATAGCTTCTTAAACCGGCCTGATACCCTTTTTGGTAAGCGACCTTCAGATCGGCTCCGTTTTCGCAGATACGGTAGGAGAACGAAGTAAACTCGTTCGTATGTCCTTGCTGGCCGTGAGCCAGGCCCGTGCGTTCTAAGGAAGAGGGATCGCAGTAGCGCCCCTTTCCTTCTTGATAGCCCGCTTGGAAATTGGTTTGAAACACCGAATGGTGTTCCTGGGTGCAAACGCCCCCCGCGGAAGCGTTGTAGTCTTCGCCCCTCATTGCTTGAGAGATGCCAGCCTCTCTAGCTCCTCGGGGTTCGCAAATTTGGGGAGTGGTGGAACAGCCTGCGGCAACCACCATCAGAACTACTCTTAACACCAATGACTTCATCACAGGGCTCCTCATCGCTTTTGAGGCGCCCATTATGCGAAAATCAGAGCTTTTCGTAAAGATATCCCTATAAAAGCTTTCATCCTCAGTATTTAACTTTCGGCAGACCGATCTTACGCTCTGCAGGGATCGAAAACCGGTCCGCCGTACGTTTCTTAAGGCTAGCGACTGGGTCTGTGGTTTGCATCTTAACTCCATATGGTCGCTAGAACTTTCAGTGCTACTTTAAGTGGTGTCGATGGAGTGGTGGTTCACATCGAAGTTGCTACCGAACGAGCCGTTCCTAAGATTCTGATGACGGGCCTTGCCGGCGATGTCATTCGCGAAAGTCGGGATCGAGTCAGAGTCTGTTTATCCAATTTAGGTTTCGATGTTCCGCGTTCTCGAATTTTGGTGCATTTATCTCCCGCCGATTCCAGAAAGCAGGGAAGCCATTTCGATTTGGGAATTGCCATGGGGATTCTATGTGCAGAGCGTCGGTTGAGAACCGCTGTTTTGGAGAGGACCGCTTTTTTGGGCGAATTGGGACTCGATGGCAAGGTGCGAGGAGTGCAGGGTGCCTTGGCACTTGCGCAAGCTTTAGTCGACGCGTCTCACATTGAGACTGTACTCGTCCCCAAAGAGAACGCTTCTGAAGTGGCACTTTTAGAGAGCCCAAAGCTTCGTAAAGTGGAACATCTGACCGCTGTCATTGAGTTTCTAGAGTCAGCAGCGGCTTTAGAATCGTTGGAAAGTGACCTTCCCACTCGACTTGATCATCTGGGAGGTCAGGAAACTGTGCTGGAAACTGCCATCGACCAGGTCGTTGGCCATCCCATTGCGAAAAGAGCTCTCGAAATCTCGCTAGCAGGAAGACACCATTTTTTGATGATAGGACCACCCGGAGTAGGAAAAAGCATGCTGGCCCAATGTGCCCCCTCTTTACTACCACCGCTAGGGAACCGGGAAGTCGTTGAAGTCGCCAAAAACCACAGTTCGCTAGGAACGCAACGAAAAAGCCTCCTACAGAGACCGTTTCGAGCACCGCACCACTCGATTTCTGCAGGAGGTCTGTTAGGAGGGGGCTCCGGTATTGTCGTGCCGGGAGAGGTAACTCTTGCTCATCGGGGAGTTCTCTTTCTCGACGAATTTCCCGAATTTCGTCGTGATGCTATCGAAGGTTTGCGCGAACCGATGCAGTCGGGGATCATTCATCTTAATCGCGTCGGCCATTCGCTCTCGCTCCCGGCGCGGTTCTTGTTAATAGCCGCGATGAACCCTTGTCCCTGTGGATTTGCCTTAAGCAACCAGGAACGGTGTGGTTGCGCTTGGGAAAAGGTAGCCGCCTATCGAAAGAGAATTTCCGGGGCGATCTTAGATCGTTTCGATTTGGGAGCCGTGATGACCTCTCAGCCGGCGGATGTGAAAAACACTCCTCGGCACCAAGGATTTACGATCGCCATTCGCGAAGCCCACCGTATTCAGGTGCAAAGGTACGGAGACACCATCCTCAATGGAGACGTGGTCTTGGATTTTGAGCGGGAATGCGAGAGGCTAAATATTCAAGCCAAAGATTGGTTCGTCGATATTCGACGACAGAATCGATTGAGTTTTCGGGCGCTCCAAAAACTGCTCAAAGTGGGGCGTACTATCGCGGATCTGGCGACCGATCCAGAAGTTAAGGTTTCTCACTTACAAGAGGCATGGAGCTTGCGATGCCCGACTCTTCATACGCTCGCCATGTAGCAAGCCTCGTATGCGCGACTTTGGACGGACTCTTAGTGGCCGTCTTTTCTCCTGAGTGTGCTGGGTGCGGCTGCTTGCTTCTCGGGGGTAATGCGTGCGCCTTTTGCCTCGACGCGCACCAACTTCAGGAGCCCTGGTGCTTACGGTGCGGGGAGCCCACTTCTCATGTGATGGGAAAGTGCGGAAAATGCCGAACTCGCTTTATTCCCGAGTTAAAATTCGTGAGATCTCTATGGTGGCTCACCGAGCTCAATAGAAAACTTTGGTTTCGCATCAAATACGGGCACCGCAGAGACCTGTTGAGTGCGTTTCGATCGCGAGCGATTACGGAGATACCACATTGGGCACTGGAGGGCTTTACTCTCGTTCCGGTCCCTCTCTATTTTCGAAAGTACTGGGACCGCAACTTTAACCAAGCGGAAGAGATAGCGCGGTGGCTTTCGAAAGTCTGGGCAAGACCACTGTGTGCTTCAGGACTTATCAAAACGAAAGAGACTTCTGCTCAGACGGGGCTTTCGCGGAGCGAACGATTGAGAAATTTAAAGGGGAGCTTTCAGTGGAATGAGAAGGTGAGGATTCCCGAGAAAGTAATTCTCGTTGATGATGTGATGACGACGGGAAGTACGTTGAATCAATGTGCTAGGAGTTTGGTGAGGGCAGGGGTTAAAGAGGTGGGGGCATGGACTTTGTTTCGGACGCCGGAGGAGTATCGGAGTGGGATTTAGATTTGCGGACAAGAATCAAGTGTGGAAAGTGACGCTATTTCGGACCCCGAACTTTCATTCGAAGTCCGAAATAGGTATTTAGAACTTTGCCTTCGCGTATTCCACAGCTGCGACTGCGTCCACGCGACCAGCACCACACTTATTGTTGAAATCGGTATCCACAGGAACGGCACTCATTTGGAGAGCCTCGGTGACTTGAGCGACGGTTAAATCTGGTCTTGCCGAAAGAAGGAGCGTTACGACACCAGCGACGTTCGGAGTCGCTGAGGAAGTTCCTCCAAAACTAGAAGTATAGGTGGGTCCGTCCATGGAAAGGCTGGGCACTTCACTGGGCCCACATACATCCGGGCGGATGAGTCCCGGTTTCCCATCGGTGTAAGGGAAGTCTTTGTACTCAGCGATGTCTTCCCAAGTAACCGGACCGGTACTCGAATAATAGCGAAGTTTGTCCTTCTCATCGGTCGCCCCAATGGTGATCATCGAAGTTAGGCCGGTTAAATTAACTTGTTTGGGGTGCGCCCACGCTGGGGGATTGGAAGCAGGAGCTCCCACATTGTGCGGAGTATAGTCCGATCCTCGATTGCCCGCGGAGTTGACGTGAACCACTCCAGCGGCGAGCATCACTTCACTCGCGCGCCGCCATTTGGCGTAACTGGGATTTGAAGGGTGCTTTACACTTAGGGACATGCTGATGACACGCGCCCCGTTCTTGATCGCATACTGCATGGCTTCCCAGGTGTTGGATTCAAAGATTTGAGTTCCGGCATCGCAGCATGAACGAATGATCATGAGGGTTGCACCCGGAGCGACTCCGGTTTGTGTTCCTCCGGCTCCCATACCTCCCACAATTCCCGCCGTTTGCGAACCATGGCCCTCTTTATCGGTCGGATCGTTATTTTTGTCTTCGAAGTTCCATCCGACGACGTCATCAATGTAACCATTATTATCGTCATCAATGCCGTTCGTCGCGCGATCTTGTCCTTTGGTATCCAGTCCTGTTTCACCAGGATTTTTCCAAAGATTAGGCATGAGATCAGGGTGTGTAAGATTGGCTCCGCTATCGATCATAGCGACGACGATACCCTTTCCATTCACTCCCTGCTTCCAAAGCTCAGGGGCTCTTACTTGGGTAACTCCCCACGAAATTGTGGGGCCCTTAGTTTGCTTGCCGTTATCGGTTGTGGGACGATCGTCAAATTCACCGACAGGTTTTGCGGCGTCCATGACGATACTCTCTACTCCGTTCATGGCCATTAGCTTTTGGATAACGTCTGAACTTCCTTTGATCCGAAGAGAATTGGTAATCCAAATTGGGGTAATTTCTTTCAACCCAGCAAGATGGGCTGTCTTGAAGAAGCGAACGATGGGAGCGCTACTGGATTGATTAAAAGACTCAAGCCTTTTGGCAACTAACAGAGCCTTTTCGGACTCCGTTCCTTGGAAGTTTTTTAGCAGACTAAGATCAAATTGATCTTCAAGATTCACGACGACCGAAATAATTTTGTCATTTGAGTTGGCTCGAAGTGCTCGAATTACTTCGGGATCGACTTCCATGGAAAGTGCTAATGACGAAACGATTAGGAGAGCGAACGCTCCCCAGAAGCGAAGACAACGAAATCCCATTGTTTACCCCCAAAACAGCTTAACCCGTTGCTTCACCATTCCCAGATTTCGGAATCGTTTCAATAGGTCTTTGGGCAGAGTTCACGAAAAGGTAAACATCTGTTAACAAATCAATGGGACACCTGCGTCAATTTATCGTCGATAACGCGGTGTTCTTTAGAATCGGGACGAGCCGTCGGAAACTACGCGGCGCGTTCCACCGACTTGGCACTTCTAGAGATCGTCGGCGAACTTTCACCCAAGATGGGATCATTCGATCCACGTCCTTTGATCTGCTTGGCCCACTCACCAGGGTCATTCACTAGTGCGTGTTTGAGCACATCAGAGACATCCTTGGCGAAGTAGAACTTCAACTTCTTCCGTAGCTCCTTGGGTATTTCGTCGAGATCTTTTTGATTACGTGCCGGGACTATCAGAGTTTTGATACCGTGGCGCAAAGCGGCCAAGGTCTTCTCTTTTAATCCTCCTATCGGAAGGATTTTTCCTCGAAGCGTTACTTCTCCGGTCATCGCGACATCTCTGCGCACGGGATTGCCCGTGAGAAGGCTGATTATCGCGGTGGCTAGGGTAATTCCCGCGGACGGTCCGTCTTTGGGAGTTGCTCCTTGAGGTACGTGAACATGAATTTCGTATCGGCTGAATATCTTCTCGTCGATGCCGAATTGAGCCGCCTTGCTTCGCGCGAAACTCAAAGCTGCATGAGCCGATTCTTTCATGACATCGCCAAGGGATCCCGTAAGAATTAATCCCCCACCCATTTTCCGCATCATGGTCACTTCGATGTTGAGAATTTCTCCACCGAATTGAGTCCATGCGAGGCCAGTGACCACTCCGATTTCGTCGTGTTCTCTTTCCTCTTCCGGGATATGGCGAGGCGGTCCCAAGTATTTCGGAATAGCGTTGCCAGTAACGGTTGTTTTTTCAGGGCGTGATTCACTACTGGCAATCTTTCGGGCGACCTTACGGCAGATAGCTGCGATATTTCTCTCGAGGTTTCGAAGTCCCGCTTCTTGAGTGTATTGACTCACGATGCGATTGACTGCGGTTTCGGAGATTTCGATGTCATCTGTCGTTAATCCGTTTTCCTCAACCTGTTTAGGGATAAGGAATTGGGTTGTGATCTTAAGTTTCTCTTCTTGGCTATAGCCGGCCAATTGAATGACTTCCATACGATCTTTTAGCGCTGAAGGAACGGTATCCATCAGATTCGCCGTAGCGACGAACATTACGTTGGAAAGATCGAACGGGAGGTTCAAGTAATGGTCGCGGAAGCTGAAGTTTTGTTCAGGGTCCAGAACTTCAAGTAGGGCAGCAGCGGGATCTCCTCGGAAGTCCGATCCCAATTTGTCGATTTCATCGAGCATAAAGATGGGATTTGAGGATCCTGCTTGTTTGAGCCCTTGAACGATTCTTCCTGGCATCGCACCGACATAAGTACGACGGTGTCCACGGATATCGGCTTCGTCACGAATACCACCGAGGGAAATGCGAATGAATTTTCGCCCCATGGCCCGAGCAATCGACTTTCCAAGACTGGTTTTACCCACTCCCGGAGGTCCTACGAAGCACAGGATGGGACCCTTCATCTTAGCTTTAAGCTTTCGGACGGCTAGAAATTCCAAGATACGCTCTTTGACCTTTTTCAAATCAAAGTGATCGGTATCAAGAACTTTTTGGGCTTCCTCGAGATTGAGGTTGTCCTCAGTGCTCTTGCTCCATGGGATATCGATCAACCAATCGAGATAGGTCCTAACGATCGTGGCTTCACTGGCATCTTGGTGCATGCGCTCCAAGCGGCCGATCTGTTTGATAGCCTCTTCGTGAATCTCGGCGGGCATTTTGGCCTGCTCGATCTTGTTACGAAGTTCGGAGATTTCTTCCGTTTTCGATTCCGTATCGCCCAGTTCCGTCTTGATGGCACGGATCTGTTCCCGTAAAAAATATTCTCTTTGGCTCTTGGTCATCTCGTCCCGCGCTTGAGAGCGGATGCGAGCTTGCATGGCCAAAATTTCGAGCTCCTTGACGAGGATTTCGTTCACTCGTTTGAGACGATCTACCGGATCAAATAGCTCCAGGATATCTTGGGCCTCGGTAACTTTGAGTCCCAAATTCGAAGCCACAAGATCGGCTAAGCGGCCGGCATCATTGATGTCGTCGACGACCATCAGGATATCGGGGCTGAGCATTCTCCCTAAGGAGATGACCTTCTCAAGTTGCTCTTTCACCGTGCGCATCATCGCTTCGACTTCAACATTCTCGCGAGTCGCTGGCTTTTCTTTGATTTGCTTTATCTTAGCGATGAAAAACGGCTTTTCCTGACTGTAGCTGAGGACCGTTCCTTTCATCAAACCTTGGACGAGGATCTTTATCCGTCCATCCGGTAGCTTCCGCATGCGCATGATCATTGCAACGGTTCCGATGGAGTAGATGGTATCGGGGTTTGGATTCTCGTCAGTAATCTCTTTTTGGGCCGCCAAAAAGATGAGCCTATCGCGCGCGAGGGCTTCATTGACGGCTTTAATGGAGGGCTCTCTACCTACAAACAAGGGTAGAATCATATACGGATAAACCACCACGTCCCGTATAGGTAAGAGCGGAATCTCATCTGGGATTACAAGTTCTTCGTTCTCAGAGAACTCGTTCGGCATGATAAGTCCTTGGGTATGGTTGAAGATTTAAAGCTAGAGACAATTAATTGTTCGGAGGTTTATTAGGATTTCTTGAGGACGAACTGCATTTAATTAACAAAGTTTTTTATAAGTGATTACAGAGGTTTCCCGGGCAAAAAAGGCGCATCTATTAGTAGTGCCGTGCTTACTAAAAGGAGGGGAGGGGGATAACCGATTAAGCGTAGATCTTTTCTTCGAGTTCCTGGGTCTCTTTGCAACGGATGCAAAGATCGGCGACAGGTCTCGCTTCAAGCCTTTTAATTTCGATGGGCTCTTCACAAAGATCGCAAATTCCAAACGTGCCGCTGTCGATCTTGGCTAGGGCAACTTCGATCTTCTGAAGCAGCAGACGCTCTCGGTCTCTTAGACGCAGAGCAACACTTTGATTCAATTCTGACGAGGCCAAATCCACCTCGTCAGCCAAATCGTCGGTGCTTAGCGTCATCTCTTCGGTCTTTCGCTCGCTGTGATTGAGAAGCCGGGCCTTTTCCTCGCGTAAACGCTCTGCGAAACGCGTAAGATCTTTCTTCTTCATGGATTGGGCTCCTCTCGTCGGAGATGAATCGAACATCACCGAATTGATAAAGGGGCGATTAAGACGCAACGTTGTGTCTTAGAGCTTATTGTTCAGGAATTTTTAAATACGAGATAACAACCAGTATCCTATTCTAACATTACTAATTTTGAGCTGCAACATAGGGTTGGGTTAGGTATCGACGATAAAATGACTCGCGACATTTGACCAGGGGAGCTAGAGTTCAATGCTCCGACAAAGTTCCACCGCTCTCCAAAGTCATAATAGGCAAGCGTCTAATCGCAATCCGATCCGTATCGAAAGTTACTTTTCCCAGTGGGGTCTCAAAGTCTTTCAACGACGCCAATTGATTCACAACCTGGTTTCTATCGCCACTCGCTACCGTTCCCAGGCTTGCAGCCACCAATTGCATCGCTTCGTATGCTTGTGCCGCCAACTGATCGGGAGAGGTTCCGTAAGAACTCTCATAGGCTTTGATAAAGGCCTGAGTCGTAGGGTTCTTGCTATTTAAAATAAGACCCGCCGGAAAGATGGCTCCTTCGACGTACCTTCCTCCGCGACTGTAAAGTTGGGGGCTATTCCACTCGGTGGTCCCTAAAAGCGGAACACCAGAGACGTCAAAGTAGGCCAGACTGGGTGCAATTTGTGATACCGTCTTGGGGCTATCAGGAATGAAGATAGCGTCGAAATCCACAATCGAAGGCAGTTGAACTTTCAGATCTTTACCGGTCTTTGTTTTTTGATCTTTTAAATACTCTCCCAGTTTCGCCTGTTCCAATCGCCGAAATCTTGGATCGGAAAGGCCCGTCATTTCTCGAATTTCGTTTTGGAAGTCCTTATCTTCAGGAGCGTATGTTTGATAATCGACTATCTTACCGCCGTATTTTTCCACCAGGTCCCAGAATTGCTTGGTCAGATCATGGCCAAAAGCATTGTTGGGCGCCAGTATGGCGAAGCGTTTGAATTGTTTTTCGCCAATACAAAAGCGCACCAGGCTATCGAGCTGCACTCGGGGGGTTAGCGCATTCTGAAAAAGATAGGGGCCTCGTTGAGAGATCCCTTCCTTGGTTGTGAGAGAGAGGTTGAGCACACCCAATTGTTGGGCCCTGTCGGCCGCGGAGAGCGACTCTTTCCAACTAAGCGGCCCCACGATGGCCATGACGTCGTTGTTTTGCACCAGTTCGTCCACCGCATTTTGAGCGACCAGAGGGTTTGATGCAGTATCCTTAATGAAGAGATGAAATCCCGAGGTTTCGTTCGGGGCGAAAACTTTGGAAGCTAGCAAAATTCCGTCGAGAGCACGCTTTCCATAAGGAGCAAAACGGCCTGTCAAAGGAAGCAGTACTCCCACGTTGAGCTTTTGACCGGTAGATCCAGGATTCAAGGGGCGTTGCCCGGCGTCGATAGAACCTCCTGGAAGGGGAGGGGTAATGATCGGCGTCGCTTCTAGCGTAGGGGACAATTGCGCTATCCGAGCTGCGATTTTGGTTTTCACCAAAGGCTCGGTCACTTCGTTCTGCAGCTGTTCCAAACGAGCCTTGTCGTTGATTAACTTTAAATGTTCGTCCACGCGCTGATACAGAGCACTTCGAGTGCTCTCTTCCTGAGGCAGCAAGAGTTGGAGGGCCGTGGCAGCGATTGCTCCCGGGTGATTGTTAAGCGCCGTCGCAATTCTTGCGGTAAGCGCATAAACAATTTCAGCCCTTCGAGGCCCTTGAGCTTGGACATCGGAATATTTAAGCCGAGCGAGTACCTGGTAGGCTTTGTCGAAATGATTTTGCTGGAATTCAGCCGCCGCCCAATTATACGTCGTATCGAAAGCAAATTCAGAGTCTGGCATTTGCGTTAAATGGCTTTCGAAATCGTGCGAAGCGGCCGGATAGTTTTCCTTGTAGTAATGAATGATACCGGAGCGATAAGCCGAGTAGGCCGCCGCTCGGGTACGAGGGAACTTTTGTCTGACCTGAGTATAATATTTTTGGGCGAGGTCGAAATTTTTTGCGGTAAAGGCGCGCTCCGCTTGGAAGTATAGCGGCCTAGCTTCCGGCTCGATAGCGTGGGATTTAGAGCCTTCTTGAGTTAGCCCCCCTTCTTGGCTAACTGGTTTCGGGGCGCAACCCGTTACTCCAGCCAATCCTGTCACGAATAGTATTAAGAAGAGAAAGAAGTTTTTTTTCATGTTCTGAAAATCTCTTTAAATTTGTTCAGAAACGAAGTGACTCCCGGATGGGAGTCTTTCGCCGATTCCGACTCGAATTCTCGCAAAAGCTCTTTTTGCCGCGTTGACAGTTTTGCCGGCGTTTCGATGTTCAGACGTACCAGCTGATCTCCAAAACCCGAACCATTCAACCGTTTGATCCCTTTTCCTTTAAGCCGAAGGATGGTTCCTGATTGAGTTCCCGACGGGACTTTAAGCGGGGTAGCTCCCAGTAATGTCGGGACGTCGATTTCCGCTCCTATGGCGGCTTGAGTAAAAGTGATGGGAAGTTCTAGAATGACGTGTTCTGCTTCTCGACGAAAAAGCGCATGTTCTTTCACTCGAATATGGACATACAGGTCTCCCGACTGGCCGCCCAACTCCGAACTTTCTCCTTCGTTGCGAAGCCTTAAGCGCTGTTCGGAGTCGATGCCGGCCGGCACTTTAACCGTCACGGTGTGTGGCTTACGGACTCGTCCTCGGCCGCGACAGTCGGGGCATTTTTCTTCGATGATAACTCCGCGCCCGCTACAGCCCGCACAGGGCCTACTTAAGGTGAAAAAACCTTGGTTAAATCTAACCTGTCCCGTGCCTCGACAATTACGACATGTCTTAGGTTTTGTGCCTGCTTTTGCTCCGTTTCCGTCGCAACTCTTGCAAGACGATTCTTTTTCGAAATTGATCTCTTTCTCGACGCCAAAGGCGGCCTCTTCGAAGCTTATTTCTAGGTTGTAACGAAGGTCGACGCCACTTGAGCCTCCTCCGCCTCCAAAAATGTCGCCGAAAATATTATCGAAGATGTCCGAAAAAGATCCCGCGCCAAACCCTTGTTCGAAACCTCCGAAACCTTGATTCACCCCGGCATGTCCGAATTGGTCGTAAGCCGCGCGTTTTTGGGGATCGCTTAGAATTTGATAGGCCTCGTTAAGCTGCTTAAATTTTTCCTCTGAAACTTTATCGCCAGGATTGCGATCGGGATGGTGTTGGATGGCGAGTTTTCGATAAGCCTTCTTCAGTTCGTCATCCGTAGCGGTGCGAGTGACGCCAAGGAGAATGTAATAGTCTTCTCTAGTGGTCATGTCGTTTCATTCATTGCGATCTGGCATTGCGATCTGGTCACTTCGGGCTCTCAGGCTTGCTTGTCTGTCATCTTATGGCTGGCTACATGCTTTTATCAACATTCATTTCGCCACTACCACCCGGGCGGGCGCCAACAAGCGACCGTTGAGAAGGCAACCCTTCTGCAAAACCTGTAAAACCGACCCGCGTTTTTCTGGAGCAGCCTCCTGTTCAGAGATCGCTTCGTGCTTGGCCGGATCAAAAGGTTCTCCCGGAGAGCCGATTAATTCTACACCGAAGCGATTGAGAAGTTGAGTGAGTTCCCTTTGCGTCATCTCCATGCCGTTCACGAAATTGGTGAAGTCTTTTGGAGTGGTTTGTCCTTTGTCGGAGAGCTCTTTCCCGTGTAGCACGCCGCGTTCTAGATGGTCGACGACGACTAAGAACTCGCGAATGATCTTCTCATTGGCGAAGCGGATCGCCTGCTCCTGCTCACGTAAGATGCGCTTTTTATAATTATCAAACTCAGCACGTAAGTAGAGAAGCTCCTTCTGGATGACTTCAAATTCACGGGTTAATCCTTCTTGGGGATCCGCGTCGCTATTGTCTAGCGTTTCCGCCAATGCCTCGTCTTGCTCTAAAGAGGCCTGTTCGGCGCCTTTCCTGGGTTCGTTATCAGCTTTAGTCGGCTTTTTTTCTTTTGGTTCCATCGTTTCTACACCTGTTCTTGTACGTCAGTTAGCATTTCAGATTTGGGATCGGGGTTACGGATTTTGCCGCTGGTCGTTGCCATACTCGCAATGTTCTTGAACCGTCCCTTATACGCAACCTCACCGCTCTGTACCGAGCGAACGACTTGACGCATCACTTGGTCGATGAGCCCGTGAAGCGTTCGGGCTTCTTTAATATGAGAGGGCAGTTGTCCAAAGATCTCCTCCAGTCTGGGTAACATTTTGTGAGGATCTCCGGGCAGGATAAAACCGCTTTCTTTGGCTAGCTGCAACATATGTTGGATAAGCCTCTGTTTCTGGGAGGCCTTGGGGCTTTCCAAGCGTTGCCACTGTTCGGTTAGTACAAAGTTCACTTCATAGCAGAATATGAGTACGGCTTGGGCCAAATTCAAGGAACGATACTCGGGACGAGAGGGGATAGTAACGACCCAGTCGCATAAGTCTACTTCTTCATTGGTTAATCCGTCCCCCTCAGGACCGAAGACCAGGAAAATATTTTTTTTCTCCTCCAAGGACAATTTTGAAAGTGCCTTTTCAATGGCTGGCCTGACCCATAACGGATGGGGACGTTTGGCGGAGCCAATCCGTGCTGTAGCCGCCAATGACAGACTGTCCCCCTCATCTATATAGAGGGCTTTTGAGAGATCTGCGTAAAACTGGGTCTGGCCAAGGCGGTCGGAGGCATGTTTGGCCAAAGCCCTGGACTTTTCATCCAAAATATCAGGGGTTCCGACGATGCGAAGCGGGGTCAGAATTCCCATGTTGGCGATGGCCCGCATGGCGGAGCCCACGTTAGCCCCCAATTCGGGGCGAACGAGCACAATATGGATCTGGGAACGCAACTTCTCCGAGGTACTGTGGAAAACCTTGTAAGGGTTATTTGGTTGCTTTTTCAGCGAGCGATCCTTTCCTAATAGGGTCTTTTAGGTAAGGATGTTGATACCTTATTTAGGGGACGAAACCAAGAAAAGTTAAGACACTTTCCTCGGAGAAGGGAGCTCGACCAGTAAGTTATCCACATGCTGTGGATAACTTTTTAGGTCCAGCGGGACTTCCTCAGGCAAGGTTCCAAACTAGAGCCACGACGGGCAATATAGTCGAAAATCGACAGACACCTGGAGTCCATTTCTTCGGGACACTACAGAATCTGAAGAACCTGCTAGGGACAAATTGTATCGGCGGTATTCTTAAAATTTTGTCAAAAACCCCAACCGAGCTACCTCGTTTAACATGCTGCGGAACTTACTGGTCATCTCACCCTCTATGTCACGTGTGAGGCAGCCTCTGCAAAACGCTGTAAATGCTGGGAAAACCCAGCAATTTGAAGATAATTATTTTCGCTTACAAACTTGTCAACCGTCTTTTTTGATTTTGTTTAAGTTTCAAGCTCAGTGCGGCTTTCGGAGGTTTTCGACTCATCGAAAAAGACCATTTGGTTGTCGTGAATTTCCAACGCGCGGTTTCTCGCGCGTGTGCCGCGTTGGGATTGAGTTTCCAACACTGACAAGAGATCTCGAGCCCGCAGCAAGACTTTCTGGGGGAGCCCTGCTAGCTTTGCCACTTCAATTCCATAGCTCTGGTTGCAGACTCCCGACGCCAAGCGATAGAGAAAAACGATCTCATCGCGCCACTTTTCCACTAAGACGTTCACGTTGCGTAATCCTGGCAAAGATTTTTCGAGTAGCGTTAATTCGTGGAAGTGCGTTGCGAACAGAGTCTTGGCTTGAATGTCGTTGTGGATGAATTCCAGAAGCGACCACGCGAGGGAGAGTCCGTCATAGGTACTCGTTCCTCGACCGATCTCGTCAATGAGGATCAAACTCTTCGCAGTAGCCCTATCCAAGATCCGGGCAACTTCAGTCATCTCCACCATAAAGGTGGATCGCCCGCGAGCTGAGATCGTCCGAGCTACCGATGCGGGTGTAGATCGCATCGACCAAGGGAATGCGGGCGGACGTGGCCGGAACGAATGAGCCTGCTTGAGCCATAATGGCGATAAGAGCGGCTTGCCGCATGATAGTCGACTTGCCTCCCATGTTGGGGCCTGTAATGAGGAGAGTGCGTGAGTCTTCTCCCAACACCATGGAATTGGGAACAAACTGGCCAGGAGCGAGCAAAGTCTCTACAACCGGATGCCTCCCCTCCTGTAAGTTCAAAGTTCCTGTCTCCGCCATCAGCGGCTTACAATAGCCCCGCTTCTTGGCCGCTTCAGAAAAGCCTACTAAGACATCTAGCTCACCCAAAAGGCGAGCGTCCTGCAAAAGTACGGGGGCCTTCTTACCCACCGTTTCCCGCAACTCCAAGAATAAAGACTCTTCCAGCGTCTTTAGCCGGTACTCCGCTGAAACGACCTTCTCTTCAAAGGTCTTTATCTCCTCGGTAATGAAACGTTCGCCATTGGCTATGGTTTGTTTGCGGATGTATTCGGAGGGAACTTTATTGAGATACGCTTTAGTAATTTCGATGGTGTAACCAAAAACACGACTATATTTTAATTTTAGCGACGGAATTCCTGTTCTTGCCTTCTCTCGTGCTTCTATACTCGCGATGGTCGATTTGGCGTCTCTTGAAAGGCTTCGATATTCGGCGATCTCTTTATGGTATTCGCTTCGAAAAATCCCACCGTCCCGTAAAGTGGCGGGAGCTATCTCCTCGAGGGCCTTCTCCAGAGTCTGGGTAAGTTCGGCAAGTAAGTCGAGTTCGTCGCCTATTTTCTTAAGGCGTTTGGCCTTTGCCTTCTGAGCCGTCTCTTTGATACTCGGCAAGACTCTTAATATTTCTCGGATGGCGACGAGATCTCGCGGCATGGCGAGCCCCAGAGCCGTCTTCGTTGTTAAGCGCTCCAAGTCTCGAATGGGCGCTAATAGCATCTGGACCTTTTCCGCAAGAGCGGTTTTGGTCAGGAACTCCTCCACGGCTTGGTGCCGCGCTTCTACGGGAGCCAGGGTTCCCAAGGGATTGATGAGCCATTCCTTTAAAGTCCTGCGCCCCATGGGAGTTTTTGTGTAGTCCAACACTCGAAAAAGGCACGGGCCGTCTATCTTATCTGTGGAGGAATTAGACTTGAGTAACTCAAGGCTGGCAGTGGTGGTCGGATCCATTTGCATCGAAAGCGCTTCACTTAGAGGAAGGGGATTGCGCCAGTGAGGCAAGTCGGCGCGCTTTTGTGTTTCGTTGAGATATTGCTTCAAAGCTCCCAAAGATCGCGGCAACCTAGGGTCGGTCTTTTCAAAATAGTGAGAGCGCTTGGTGATGATCATCTGGGGAAGATCTCGGGCAATTTCCTCGATCCAAGCGGCATCCCCGTCCGCTATTAAGAGCTCTTTGGGCTGAGACTGCGACAAGAGATCGGCCAGCTCGCGGATGGACTCTACATTTCCCGACTTCACCACTCCGCCCAAAAGATCGAGCAAGGAGAGTTCCGCGAATGCAGGATTCTTTCCACTTCCGGGGCAGAGACAGGCGAGCCAATTTTTGGTTTCTTCGGGGACCAGCTCAGGGTCTCCAATGAGCGCTGGCGTTACCACTCTGACGACATCTCTGCGAACGATCCCTTTTGTGGCTGAGGGATCCTCCATCTGTTCACAAATGGCGACCTTAAATCCTTTGGCCACTAACTTTTGAAGATATTGGCTGAGCGCATGATAGGGAACCCCACACATCGGAATCGGATTGATCGCATTTTTGTCTCGTGAGGTTAATTGAACTTCGAGAATGGGACTGGCGGTAAGGGCGTCGTCAAAAAACATCTCATAAAAGTCTCCCATTCGATAAAACAGGATCGAGTCCGGATAGTTGCGCTTTAGCTCCATGTATTGCACGAGCATGGGAGTAAGCGGAACCGATGGCTTTGCTTCGGTCGGTAGTCCGTCACAGGGCTGTGAACCTATTTCTGGGAGATCTTTTTCTTCCATGTTGAAAGTCTTTGCTACCAAACGGCATCCGGCTAGACAAGCGACATCGCCCATAGGTGTATTCTGGAGAATGGACTGGTATTCGTATTCATTGTGCACCGCGTAGAATACATGCCTTACTAGGGGCTTACTTGCTCATGCTGCATACGATCGCCAAGGCTATCGTGAGGGGCTTAAGACAGAACGGGGGCTTGTCCAGGAATTAGGCACTCTAGAGCGTTAATAACCCTTGGCTTTTTCAATTAAGTAGGGGGCATGAGAGATGAGGCGTCAAAACCGTATACAAAAACCGTAGGAATTAGAGTGGTTTCAAACTGGTATTGAAGTTGCTCTAGATCCTACCAGGGGGAGTTATGAATTTCCGGGGGGAAATTTTAGGCACGGTCCGTGTAGTCGCGTTGATTGCTGCCACCGTGGCAACAGCGGTTTCGACTACGGCCACGGCGCAATTATATGTTGCCGATGAGATGAAGCCTAAACAGGAACTCGCCACTAAACTCAATTCCCTTTCCCAAGATTTAGATATGAAGGAAGTCTCCTTCAAAGACTCTCTGGGCGGTGGAGGCGGCGGAAAGCCAGTCAACTCTCAGGACGGAAACTCTTTTCTATCAACCACGACTTACCACAGCTATGTCTGGGACTACTGTATGAAATGGGTCGGTGGGCAAACCTGTCAGCAATGGCTTGCGCCTTATGTTTCCATCCACGGCGCGGGTAGCGATAAGTCACCTTTAGAGGCCGCGGCCTATCAAGTATGGCAGGGGGCCAAATACGGAATTTGGGATATGGCCACTTCTGACGGAGGCTCAGTCTTCACCAGTGACGGCACTTTGGATCGCAAGCGAATGAGTGTTTGGAAATTAAAGCCCGAAGTCGTCAAGAAAATGGAAAAGGTCGGATACGACACGGCTGATCGACAGATTTATAAAACGTACAACAAAAATGAAGCTAAAAATCCTGACGTTATGCCTAACATCGAAGCGTTGCGAGTGATGGCAGCTCGATGGACGAAAATGTTTCGAAATCGCATCATTGCAAACTTAGGAGAGATTCGCGCTAATCAGCCTGGAATCGAATTTGCCTTAAGTGAAGATAATCCCGACTGCAAAGATTATTTGGACGAACTAAAACGAAATCCCGCTCAGCCTAATATCGAAGATAGGATAAACCCGCAAAATAAACTTAGTCTGCAATATACGCGAGCTATGGTTCCTAAGCTTCAAGACCGGTTCAAACTTTGCCAACAGATGTTGGCGATGAATGCCTATGCCGTGAATCCCAGAGTATATGGCCACGATATCAAAGCGGGAGATCCCAAAGAGGAATGGATCGACTCAGCCCTTTATCGAGCAAATCTCGCCGCCATCGATCGCGCCGGTGTGGATCCTAGATCCATGATTCCTATCGATGCCAGAGTTAAGATTTCCGATAACGACGTCAAACAAAGAATTGCCCAGTACGCCACCGGTGGAAGAAATATGTCGGTAGTATCGATGTTTAATGCTGATCAACTCAAACTATATAACCGATCACTGGCTAGTGCCGCTGTCGGTTTTAAAGAAGTTTCCGCCCGCGCTCCAGATTTCATTCAAGACAAAAGCGGCAAAGTTCTGGGCCATAAGATCGCCGTGGGAAGTATTAATTTAGTAAAACTAAACGACGTGACTCCCGCCATGCGAACCGACCTCAAGGACACCGGACTCGCATTGGCGCAGGCGCCTAATAATACTCCGGGGGATAAGTTAGAGACGGTACCAACGCAACTTTTTGTTAGGGGCGCGAAGTAGTCGGCTACTGACACTTGCCTGCTCGCCGATTCTTCTCAATCCGGCCACGGCCGCCTATCGCTGCAGAACCTGTTTCAAGAGTCACGATATGGCCTACAGGTGCTTTGGCGTTGGGGGACGCGAGGAGTGTGCTCATAAGAAGTAAAAATGTCCTCCATGAGGTCGTGGCACTTATTCTTAACAGGCGTCAACCCCCCACCGTAATTCTCCCGCCAAACAGTGTCTGAAGCTTCTCCCCCTCAAAAAACTCTTTCGTCGGACCCAAATACACCATCTCTCCTCGAGACAACCCACACACCCACTCACAATGGGTTTTCACAAATGCTAGGTCATGCGTGCTGATTACGACATCTATCGCCGTTTTCTTGCGTTTTTCGGTAAGAACCCTCCAAAAGGTCTCTCTTCCCCCCGGATCCAAATGGTTAGTCGGCTCATCTAATAAAAGCATCCGAGGTTGCTGCAAGAAGGCGCGCGCCAGAAATGCTCTTTGTCGTTCTCCAGTGCTCAGTTGACCTAACGGGCGATTGGCTAGCGATTGAAGGGCGAAGTGGTCAAGCGCTTCAATGATTCTAGGGTCATTGGGATTAGGGAGTCTTCCCCATAGTCCTGCCTTAGGCAAAAAGGCCATGCAAAGGGTCTCTGTTAAAAGCAGATGCGAAGGGTAGTGGTGCTCTTGCGGAACGACGGCAACCAGACGAGAAAGCTCCGGGAAATCTATTTCTCGAACCGATCGGTTCTCTTTGCCTAGAAAGATAGTTCCCGAAGAAAGGGTTGTTTCACCCGTAATAGCACGGAGTAACGTCGTCTTTCCCGATCCGTTGGGGCCAATGAGTGCCGTCGCTTTTCCCGATGGGAAGGTAAAGTTTAAAGGTTGTGGAGTAACGACACGAGACCCATGGGTCAGTACGATGTTTTCTCCTCGACAAAAACTTTGCTCGTTCATTGCTTTCACCGTCTCCATAAAAGATAGAGAAACAGCGGTCCTCCGCAAAGGGTAGTGATAATTCCAATCGGAAATTCAAAAGGAGGCAAAAGCATTCTTGAGAATAGATCTGAGAAAGCCAAGAAAGTTGCACCCACTACCATTGAGAATAGAAGAAGTTGTCGGGCACTAGACGGGCGAAATACCAAGCGAACCGCATGGGGAACCACAAGCCCTACAAAGCCGATGGAGCCCGTAAAAAATACGGTCACTGTGAGCAGCAGTGAACTCACAGCAAGGAAAAGTGCCCGAGCTCTGGCAGGATGAAATCCTAGCGTTCTTGCGACGGTATCTCCGAAAGCAAGGGCATCTAGACGACGAGAAAAAATAATAATGAGACTGGATAAAGGAATGGCAGCAAGTGCCAGCAATCCCACCTCTCGGCGGCTGGCCCACGGGATTTGTCCGAAGAGCCAGCGGAGGCTTCCGCCTCCCATGTGTTGATAGGAATAGGACAGTAGGAGAAAGAGGGCTGACGAAAGAACGAAGTTTAACGCCATTCCAAAAAGTACTAGGTGGTCCGCGGAATCTCCCATTCGCGAAAGAGCTAGAGAGACGATCAGCAAAGTGGCAATGGCGCCTCCAACAAAGCCGCCTATCAAAGCTTGCGGCGAATAACTTTGAACTTTGAAAAAGCACTCAGCGACTCCGATTCCCAAAGTAACGGCTGACGAAATGCCAAGGACATAGGGCTCGGCCAAAGGGTTGTGAAAGAGGATTTGATAAGTTCCTCCCAAAATAGCAAGGACCGCTCCCACCAAAAGCGTCAGGCAAAGTCTCGGCACTCTTAGTTCAAAAAAGATCCGATGGCCCACGGAATTGGGATCCAATAGCTCTTTCCAGGAGAGGGATTCCGCTCCAAAAAAAGGAATTATCGCGACGAGCAATACACAGAGCAATAGTCCTAGAAATACCAAGCGCGGATTAGAGGTTTTCACAAGCCTCCGGGGTCTTCAGCTCGTGGGTGGGCCGCAGGGTCGACCAATACTTAAGAGGGGTAAAAGTAGTAATGGCAAATTTCTCCGAGGGCAGTGCAACGACCACTGGAGGCTTCGTCTTCCACCAACGCTTGGCAATCGCTTCGACCTGGTGAACTTCAGGCTGGTTGCCTTCTTGCAGGTAGAAGATGACATCTACGTGTTGGCTAATGACCCACTCTTGCGAGACTTGGGGATATTGGCTAGTGATGCCTGGAAGTTCAGGGGCTTTTCCTCCGGCGCGACGAATCAGATCGCTAAGAAAGGCCGTATCTCCAAAGAGGATGGGGGGATCAAACCACGTGAAGGCGAGATAGCGAAAGGTGCTCTGGGGAGAAGGAAGCTGTCTTATACAGAGCGCAACCTTATCGAGCTCGGCATTTTTCTCGTCATGATATATCAGACGAAGCGCCCTTCGACTTTCAGACAGAAGAGAAGGCAGGTCTGAGATTTGCAAAGACAATTTTGAGATGGCCAAAGTCGAGACGCCTTCAAGAAAAGTTGGACTTGTGAAGAAACTATCTGACACCACCCAGTCAGGGGCGAAACGCGCTAGCTTCTCGATACTCGGCATGAAAAGTGGTCCCACCGATTGCAGTCGCGGTCCGTCGGTGCGCAGGGCACTCGATCCGGCGATGAGGTCAGATGCCTTTCCGAGCTGCCAAAACAGCTCGGTAGACTGCGGGCTCAGGGTAATGACTCGTAAACCGAACGCCGGCACGGCGAGCCAGAGGCTCACGGTAAAAGCGTATAAAATCGGTGACTTAAATTTTGTCATTCCCCGTGACTCGACGAATCAAAATGTTGCGGCGCTAAACTCAAGCTATTTTGAATACTTAGCGGTACCTCATTTCCTTTACTACCACAGTTGGTCAAAAGCGCCGATAACGGACTGTGGAGCACAGGCAGAAAATGCTAAAATATAAGACACAGCATGAACCGTAATCGAACACAAAACGGTTCCCATCCGCGCTCAGTGCTTCACGTTGAATTCTTAGGTTTTTTCGACTCGATCCCACTTCTTGTGTATCGCATAACAAAGCCTTCGTTCCGTCGTCTTTCTTTTAAGGAGGACCGAAATGAATCGAAAATCCCAGGCGGCTCCGGCGCCGGTGTCTGATGTAAGAGAATTTTTTTCGGATGAGCTTCGTAAACTGATGGAAAAACATCAGCTCTCGACAGCGCAAGACTCCTTTCATTACCTCGTTGACCTTATGGTTCGACATACGGAATCGAGCCAATTTTTTAAAACCGACGACGAGGGAAAATTAAAGAACAATATACTGGCCGAGATCTACGCCGATTACCTGCAGGGCGATGCCGAGCAAAAGAGAGTGGCGCTTCGACGGCTGGGTGATGTGTGTCTGATGGTGACAGGATTTTTTCCAGACAGCTTGAACCGAAAGTTAATCGACATCGATTACTATTTCGGGATGGGCGGTACTGCTTATTGGCAACTTTCAAATCTACAACTGACCAAACTTACTCGTACGCTTTTTAAAGAGCTATCGGTGAAATTTAAACTCTTTGCCGATGTGCTTTCTGAACTGAGTGAAAGAACTGGCCTTCAAAGTAACTCTGACCTCTTACGCCTTTATGAAAAATGGTTAATTACGGGAAATGATCGCTTAAAAGGGCTCCTATCAGAGCACGGAATTCAAACTCCGGTCAAATTTGATCCGAAAGTTAGGCACTAGAGTGAAATCTGCGATTAAGAAAATAGATCGCGCCATTAAGAAACTCTATAACATTGACCTGCCCTATCACGCAGAAGACTTTCTCGTCTCACAAGAAGTGAAAAAGCAGGTTCAACTCAGAGCGGGGAAAACGGAGAACGAAGCCTTGCGTGGTGCGCTCTACTTGCATTCAGGCACTTCCGAGGAGTCTTCTCGTGAGCTAAGTCTTGGCATTTATCTCAGTGAAACCGTGCGTTCGCAATTATCGAAACTCCGCCCTGATCCTAGGCTCTGGAGCGCCAGTGAAATGGGGGCGTTCACGATTGCCACCGAAGAGATAAGCCACTTTCACTATCTGCTCTATCACGCTTCTCAGGGGCGTTCGGTTAGGCAACTGGAGTTAGAACTCCATGGTGAGATCGACAAATTTATTTTGGCATTTTTTGCGGGTTCTTATTCGCCGGACGATTTAAAAGTCTGGTTTGAAGATCTCTTCGAACGCTTGTTTGTTAGCTTTCGTTGGCGAGACGATCTTTCCGAAGAAGAGGCCTCTCGTTATCGAGAAGCCAGTGATTTTGCCAAGAAGTTTGTCAGAAAGATCGAACGAAACTTAGCTTCATCTCATACCTACGAAAAAGCCTTGAGATTACTGCGCTGGTTTTATCGGCTTTCCAGTGCGGACAAAATTAGCTTCCTTCAGGGTTCGTAATATTTCTAGGAGGCGGTGATGACTAGTTCACTAGCGGCGAACTGAGAAGGGAAGGCGACACCGCTAGTACCAAGAGCGACCCTGCGCATACGACAATGCAGATATAGACGAATCTTGGGACCGAGGGCAGCGGAAGCTTTTCTCGGGCCTCTTTCATGTACAAAAAGACCACGACTCGTAAGTAATAATACGCTCCAATCACACTGCTAATGACGGCTAAGATAACGGCAACGGTTTTTCCCGCCCGTACCGCTTCAAGAAACACAAAGTATTTGGCAAAAAATCCCGCCGTAGGGGGAATGCCGGCTGCCGAGACCGCGAAGATCGCTAGACACAGGGCTAAAAGCGGATGGGTAAATCCTAGTCCCGTAATCTCGTGGATATTGGTACTTCCGTGAGTGCGCTCGATAATGGCAAGAATGGCAAAGAGTCCAACGAACATAATGCCGTAGACCATCAAGTAATAATAAAGAGGGCCAATGTTCGGGCCTGCTTTAACGACAGAAGCGACTCCCAAAAGAAGATAGCCCGCATGGGCAATGCTGGAATAGGCGAACATGCGCTTTAGATTGTCCTGAGCTAACGCCGCTACATTTCCCACGAACATGCTGGCCACGGCCAGAACTTCCATAATCGGAATCCAATGGTCAGCCAGAGGAAGAAACATCCCCCACAAGAGTCGAATCGCAAGTCCAAACCCCGCAAGCTTTACCGCACTTCCCATGAAGCCAGTGATGGGAGTTGAAGCCCCTTCGTAAGCATCAGGAACCCACATGTGAAAAGGCACGACTCCGACCTTAAAGGCCGCTGCGATACTAATCAGAGAAAGGCCGCCAAAAATTAGTCCTTTGGGAACGGGAAGGGCCGGACCATACGCGGTGAGCAGCTGCGCAATCTGAGGCAATCTCAGCGTTCCGAACTGTGCATAAAGGAGCGCTATCCCAAATATGAGCAGAACACTGGCGAAAGATCCAAAAAGAAAATATTTCAGTGCCGCTTCGCAACTCGCTTTATCTTGGCGCTGAATCCCTACCAACACGTAAGTGGGTAATGACATCAATTCAAGAGCCAGAAACACCATGAGCAGATTGTCGGCTGACACCAAAAGCATCATGCCGGTGGCGATGAAAAGAGTCAGGATGAGAAGTTCGGATCGGATTTCACTGTCATGGAAGCGCGATGCCATTGTGATGAGAGAAATCGCCGTAAAAACGAGAATACCGCCGTAAAAAGAGAGTGTGATGGAATCAAGGCGATAGCTCTGCCAAAACTCAGCCAACCATCCCGCATTTCCGTAATAGCCAAGAGTGGCATACGCGTTCGGCGGTAGTTCCGAAAGAAGTATAGTAAATACCAAAGCCGTCGCTGCACCAGCTATGGCAACACCAAACTTCAGTTTCGGCAGGGGAAGGCTGGGAATACATTCTAAACCGATGAGAAGGCATGCAGTGAGAGTAAGAGATAACAGCGGTGAAATGGGATAGAGGAAGTAGGTTACGACCGTATTCATGGCTTAGTCTCCGAAGCGACCACCGTCTGGACATTGAGGGCAGCGTTTGGCGAGGTGCCCGATGCGTTTGTCGTCTTCACCGCGGGGGCTAGTGTCTGCGATGCGGTTATCCCTGGCCAATAGTCTTCAAGGGACTTGTGTACTTTACCCAAGAGGAAATTCGGGTATACCCCCAATACAACGATACAGACGGTTAGCGGGACCAGGGCTGCCCAATCACGAGCTACTAAATCGGACAGAGAGCGATTCTCTTGGGAAACGTTCCCGCCGAAGAGAACTTTCCTCAACATAAGTAGCATGTACACCGCTCCAAAGATGACGCCCGTGACCGCCACTGATCCCCAGACATGGTTAAATTTGAAAGTTCCAAAGAGGATGAGGAATTCACCGACAAAGCCGTTAAGGCCGGGAACCGCCATGCTGGAACAAGAGACAAATACTAGGAAGACGGCGAACCAAGGTAAGCACTCGGCAAGTCCGCCAAAGTCAGCAAAATTGCGGCTGTGGCGGCGCTCGTAAAGCGCCCCAACCAATAGGAATAAAGCGCCCGTGCTTAATCCGTGGTTTACCATCTGCAACACGGCACCTGTCAGCCCTTCTCCGTTGGTGGCACAAAGTCCCAACATCACAAAACCCAAATGGCTCACCGAGGAATAAGCGACCAACTTCTTAAAATCAGTCTGCTGAAAGGCGACCCAAGCTCCATAGACGATTCCCACTAATGACAGGACGGCAAGGCTTGGAGCAAAAAGGGTAAAAGAGCTAGGACAGATGGGAATGGAGAACCGCAAAATGCCGTAAGTTCCCATCTTAAGTAACACTGCGGCCAAGAGGATACTACCGCCGGTAGGAGCCTGAACGTGGGCGTCGGGCAGCCAAGTGTGAAGCGGGAATAGAGGAATCTTAATCGCAAAGGCGAGTGTGAAAGCCAAAAAGATCCAATCCTTGATCGCAAGGCCCAACCAAACCGGATCGTTGCTAAAAGTTAGTCGATAGAAGGAGTGAATCTCACCCGTGGGAAAACCAAACTGAGTCTGGTGCGCTGCAAAGATCCAGAAAATGCCGACTAACATCAAGACACTTCCGGCGAACGTAAAAAGAAAAAATTTGATAGACGCGTAGATCCGGTCCTGACTCCCCCAGATTCCGATGATGAGGATCATCGGGATGAGCATGAGTTCCCAAAAGACATAAAAGAGAAAAATATCGGTAGCTAGGAAAGTTCCCGTCATGGCGGCGTCTAAGACCAGAAAGGCCGTCATGAAAGCGCGCTCACGTCGTTTTTCGCCCCAACTGGCCAAAACCGCAATGGGCATCATGAATTTTGTGAGCAACACGAGCGGGAAGCTGATTCCGTCGACCCCAAGCCCGAATTGAATATTGAGCGATTTGATCCAGCTATAAGCGAATCCAAACTGAAGTTGGCTTGCATGATCGGCATCGAACTTAAAATAGAGAATAATCGATAGCACAAACCCAATGAGCGTCGTCACCAGAGCGATCGGTTTTGCCGTCCGTTCCGCCAGTGGTACGAGAACTGCGGCTCCTAATAACGGCAGAACAACGAGTGCTACAAGAAGATAAGACATCATTAGAGGACCGCTCCCTTCAATGCAAACCACAGGACCAACACGGCTCCGATGAGCATGACGAGAAGGTAGAACTGAGTGGCTCCGGCTTGGACGAGGCTAAGAATGGTAGCTCCCGTTCGAGCCAGTCGCGCAGGTACCAGGACCGCCCCATCTATGATGCGAATGTCGACGAATTTGGCGAGGAAAGACGAAAGGTAACGAAAGGGATTAATAAAGAGAATTTCGTAAAGCTCGTCGATCCAATATTTGTTGGCCAAGATGGTCGTGATAGGGCGCAGCTTCTTGTGCTCGAGGGCTTTGCCCGCGCGCTCTCCGCCGTAAATTGCCCAAGCCACCACAATGGCTAGGACGGCCAGAGAGGTGGCGATCCCCATGGCGAGCGACTCCGAGATAAAGGTGGGAGATTCCGGCAGCTCGTGAAGCACCGGTGAAAGAAAGTGGCCTAAAATATTGGGCATCAAATGCCAGGACTCAGGCACTCCCAGAAATCCGGCTAAGACACTTCCCACGGCTAAGATGGCCAGAGGAATGGTCATTACGGGGGGACTTTCGTGCGGGTGAGCGGAACCGCGATATTCCCCGGAAAACACGGAGAAGTAGAGCCGGCCCATGTAAAAGGCGGTTAGCACCGAAGCGAGTGACCCTAGAAGCCACAGGGTTCGCGCATTTCTCTCGGCCATGAGGGACCCGAAGAGAATAAGATCCTTACTGAAGAATCCAGCCAGCGGAGGAACTCCTGCTATGGCGATCGTTCCTATTAAGAAAGTGAGATGAGTCATGGGGAGCTTCTTGCGGAGCCCTCCCATTTTTCGAATGTCTTGTTCACCGCCGACCGCATGGATGACGCTACCTGCCCCGAGGAAAAGTAAGGCTTTGAAAAAAGCATGGGTCAGTACGTGAAAGATAGCGGCAAAGTAGTTTCTAGTTCCCAACGCCAAAAACATTAGTCCCAATTGGCTTACCGTGGAGTAAGCGAGAACTTTCTTAATATCCATTTGTGCCACGGCTATGGTTGCCGCGAAAAGGGCTGTGATTCCTCCAATAAGCGCTACGAAAGCACTCGTATCGGAAGTGATCATGAAAAGGAAATTCATTCGCGCGATAAGATAGACACCGGCCGTCACCATGGTGGCGGCGTGGATGAGAGCACTGACCGGAGTGGGGCCCGCCATCGCATCGGGAAGCCAGACGTATAACGGTATCTGGGCCGACTTACCCATGGCTCCGATAAACAGACAAAGTGCCGTGCAGTTGAGAAGCGTTAAATTGAGTGACGAAGCCGCGGGCTGCTTTAAGAAGTCCGCAATGGTGGTAAAAGTTGCCGAATGAAAGAGTTGGAAACAGAGAAAAATACCGAGCAAGAAACCTGCGTCTCCGATGCGATTGACTACGAAAGCCTTAATCCCGGCGTTTGCTTTATCAATGTCCTGATACCAATAACCTATCAACAGATAGGAACACAATCCCACCCCTTCCCAACCTACAAACATGACGGGAAGATTGTCGCCAGTCACTAAAGTGAGCATGCTAAAGAGGAACAGGTTGAGATATGCGAAATAACGGTAAGGCGTTGGCTCGTGGGACATGTAGCCGATAGAGTAAAGATGGATCACGGTGCCGATGCCGGTCACCATGAGAGTCATCATCGCGGTCAAAGCGTCATAGCGAAATCCCCAGTTGACCGTAATATCGCCGGCCGAAAACCAAGAGAAAGAGATGGCGATGGGATTGCCTGAGCTGAGGTAGCTAAGCCAAAGTACGGCGGCCAGAACGAAGCTCGAACCAGCGGCCAAGGTGGCGACGAGTCCCGCCTTTTTTGCATCGGTGGAACGAACGATGAGTCCGTTCACAATGCTCCCGATAAGGGGGATGCCGATCATGAGTAATATTAGAATGCCCATTGCTTTATCCCTGCAAAGTCTTAAAAGCGTCCATCTCCACGGTATCTTTTAGTCGATATAAGTTGAGAATGATGCCCAGCCCCACTGCCGCTTCCGCGGCGGCGACCGTAATAACAAAAACCACCATGATGATGCCTTCGGGACGGCCTGTTCGCATCGAAACTTCAACCAGGATCAGGTTTACCGAATTCAGCATCAACTCCACACACATCAAGACTACAATAGCGTTTTTTCGAACCAAAAAGCCCAATAGTCCTAGAGCGAAGAGTGCGACGGCTAAATAGTGTGACCAGTGCAATAGTTCGGGGGATTGGTTAAAATTCACTTCTGCTTCTCCCTCTCGGCTTGCTCGGGTCTCGCCAGAGCAAAAACGGCTACGATGAGCGCCAACATGAAGATGGACAGCACCTCAAACGGCCACAGATAGTCGGTAAAAAGAAGTTTGGAGATGGTTCTAATGTCGATGGCGTTTAGCGTCCCCGTCGGAACGGGAACTCCGGTCTTATTAAGCGTTCTCAAAAGTAACACGGCAAAGATCCAAGATGCCGCTCCTGCGACGGCCGCCATCACCCATCCTGCCGATAGATTGATAGTCCCCTTTGCCATATCGAGGAGCATCACGACAAAGAGGAAAAGCACTACGATGGCACCTGTATAGATGAGGACTTGAACCACCGCGATAAAGGTAGCGCCCCACAAGACGTAGATGGCCGAGAGGCTGAAAAAACAGAGCACCAAGCTGAACGCGCTATAAACCGCGTTCTTGGCAAACACGACGCCAAGGGCAAAACCAATCGTTACTAAGGTAAAAAAGACAAATACGGCTTCTTTCATACTCGATCTTTCAAATAGAGCAGGACCGCGGTTCCCAGAATGTTTAGCATCGCAAGTGGAATTAAATTCTCCCAAGCCAGTCTCATCAACTGATCGAACCGAAATCGAGGAATCGTCCAGCGAACCCAGACGAAAACGCACATGGAGATAGAAACTTTGATGGTAAAGGTGATTACCTGAATGATGGCCACTAGATTTCGCGAGCCCAACCAAGTTAGCAACGTGTTGTCCGAAATCCAGGGAAGGTGCCATCCTCCGAAATACAGGGTTGCCATCATGCCCGAGACGACAGCCAAATTCATATATTCCGCCATGAAAAAGGTAGCGAATTTCATGCTGCCATATTCCGTATGGTAGCCGGCCACCAGCTCCGCTTCGGTCTCGGGGAGGTCGAAGGGAAGGCGGTTGGTTTCCGCAAAGGCTGAGATAAAGAAAATCAAAAAGCCTAGCGGCTGGTAGAAGATTCCCCAATTGGGAATCCAGCCTGCGATTGTTCCTTGCTGGAACACGACCATTTCTCTTAAATTCCAAGTGCCATAAACGGTAACTGCCGCTGCTGCCGCCAAACCCAATGGAATTTCGTAACTAATGATTTGTGACGACGATCGCATGGCTCCAATGAGCGAGAACTTATTGTTGGAGGCCCAGCCTCCGAAAAGAATGCCGTAGATTCCAAGGGAACTAATGGCCAAAACGTAAACCAATCCCACATCCAGTTCGGTGATCTGCAGAGGGATTCGTCTCCCCGAGAAGACCATGAAGTCGGCGATGGGAAGGGCTGCGATAGTAAGGGATGCCGGCAATAATGTCAGAAAAGGACCTAGATTATAAAGCAGCCGATTGACGTGGGAAGGTACGGGATCTTCTTTGAAGAGAAACTTTACGGCATCGGCTACCGGCTGCAAAAGACCGAACCAGCCCACCCGGTTGGGACCCGGTCTGTCCTGAATGAGAGCAGCTCCCTTTCGCTCCACCCAAATCATGACAGGCACGACTTGAATGAGTCCTACGTAGATCAGTAGGACTTTGAGCACCATGATGACGATATCAATCCAGTCCATTTGGCCAATCCATTTGTCCAATCCGTTGATTTCGACTACCCGCCACTAGCGGAGTCGCAAACAATCCTTCTTAAAAATATAAACCAGACCTAAGACCATCAGAGCCATGTAAACTACAAGAGCCAAGAGCAGAGTTCCGCCCGTTATTAATGACTCGCGATAGACTAAAGCCCAAGGGAGAAAAAAGGCTCCTTCCACATCAAACAGCAGAAATAAAACCGCGATGAGATAAAACTGGTTTCTAAAAGGGGCTCGGGCAGTGCCTTCAGGTTTTACGCCACACTCATAAACCGACAATTTACTCGCAACGGGATTATTCGGCCCCAATACATTGGTAATCACAAAGATTGCGGCACAAACGATCAGCGCAAAGATAAGTAACACTGCAATGGGTAAGAAAGCTTCCACTAGATCCTCATCAAAAACCAAACTAGAAGAACACGCTTAGCGAGGCTTCTGCAAACCGCCACACCGGCGTAAAAAAGATTCCTAGTAAAATCGTTGGAACCGCCAAAGCGACCAGACCGAACCCGTGGTAGAAGGACAGTTTCATGGGTAGGGTGGTCGTCGCGGGACGCTCAAGCCACATGGCCTTTAAAACCTTCGTGTAGTAGTACAACGACACTACACTATTAAGTACTCCCAAAATCGCAAGCCACAGAAATCCTGGAGTCTTAATAACCGTTGTAAAAAGAAGAAATTTTCCTATGAAACCGGCGAACAGGGGAATACCGGTTAGTGAAAAGAGGAAGATGCCCATGCACACGCCCAACACCGGCATCGACCACCCCATGCCTCGAAACGAATCCAGATCATCATTTCCCCGAATATCCACGACGATGCTCACCACCCAAAAAGCGCCAAAGTTCATGGCGTAGTAGGCCACGAGATAAAACAAGATGGCCGAGACTCCGAAGAAGTTGTAGGAGACTAACCCCATCAGCATGTAACCGACATGCGCAATACTTGAATAGGCCAACATTCTTTTGACGCTTCGTTGTCCGATAGCGCTGAGGTTTCCCACCACCATGGTAGCCGCGGCGGCTAAAGCGATTCCGTGGACGATGGGAATATTTTCCAATGGCTTCAACGTCCCATCTCCTACGGGGATGGAGAAGGCACTTTTCAAGATCCTCACGACAGCGGCAAAGCCAGCTGCTTTAGGTCCGATGGAGAAAAAAGCGGCGACCGGGGTTGGAGATCCTTCGTAGACATCCGGGGTCCAAAAATGCATCGGGAAGGCTGAGATCTTATAGGCTAGCCCCAAGTAGATCAGAGCTAACGACAGATTAAGCGTTAAAGGTGCTCCTTGCGGATTAGCAATGAGAAATTTGTTAATTCCATCGTAATAAAGGCTTCCGGTATAGCCGTAGATGAGGCTGAAGCCATAAAGCATCGTCCCCGAAGCGAGCGCTCCGAAAACGAGGTATTTAAAGGAAGCTTCATTCGACTTGGCGTCATCGCGATGAAAGCCGGCCAATACGAAAGAGATGATACTGACCGTTTCTATTCCGATATAGAGCACAAGCAGGTTGGTGGCCATGGCCATTAAACTAAGGCCAAAAGTGACGCACAAAAGAAGTAGCGAAAACTCGACCCGGCTCTTGGCTTTCAGTTCTCCCGAGCCAAAGGCCAAGTAGCAGGTGGCAGCACCCGCCAAGAAAAAGAGATAGCGAAAGAACGTCGTGAAAGCATCGCTGGCCAGAGAACCGGAAAAGGCCATGTTAAATCTTCCAGGTTTGGATACGACGTAAGTGAGGACCAAAGCGCAGCAAAAGCCCAAGAAGGTTACGACGAGCGGCGCTTCACTGGAGCGCATTTTCGGCAAAAAGCCATCGAGCAAGAAAAGCAAAACCAGAAAGCCAATGATCATTATCTCAGGGGCAAAGACTTTTAGACTTGAAAGAAGTTCCGGTGTCACAAAAATGCCTCAACCAAAAGTTTTGAAAATATTTACCAGCTTTGAAACAGTCTCGCCCATCAGATTAAGCACGGGCATGGGATAAACCCCCAGTACGATGACCAAAGCGCATAAAGGCATTAGGGTCAGCTTTTCGCGCAAGTTCATATCGGTAAGTCCTTTATATTCTTCATTCAAAGGACCTAAGAATACCCGCATGAACATCCACAATAGATAAGCAGCGCCGAGAACGATTCCGAGCGAGCCCACCACGGTGTAGGTCTGGAACTGCGTTTTGGAGAAAGCTCCCAAAAAGACAAGTGCTTCACTGATAAAACCACTGAGTCCCGGCAGACCTAATGAGGCAAATACAGCAAGCCCCATAATGGCTGTGTACACCGGTACCACTGTCGCTATCCCGCCAAAACCTTTGGAACCGTCGGGTTTGACGATCCAGCGGTGGTGAGCGCGATCGTACAGAACGCCGACCAAAAGAAATAACATGGCGGTAGAGGTACCGTGGTTAAACATCTGAAGAACGGCTCCATTCACACCGGCTGTGGTGAGAGTTGCCATTCCCAAAAGGACATATCCCATGTGGGAGACCGAAGAGTAGGCCACTAATTTCTTCAGATCTTTTTGCGCCATCGCGCAGAAAGCCCCGTAAAGAATATTGATGACTCCCAAAATGGCCAGCGCGTTGGCGGCCCAATAAGTGGCTTCCGGTAAGATCGGATAGTTCATTCTTAGGATGCCGTAAGTTCCCATCTTTAGCAGAACACCAGCCAGAATGACGGAGACGGCAGTTGGCGCTTCGACGTGGGCCCAAGGTAACCAAGTATGGAACGGCCAGATGGGAACCTTGATGGCGAACCCGATAAATAGGCCTATCCAGAACAGTTTATCCAAAGCGAATTGAGCGCCAAATAGCGTAATCGTTTTTCCCGTAAATGCGTGGGCAGACGCTAATTGTAATAGGTCAAAGGAGTGGGGTTCCGAGTACCAGTACATTCCGACCATCACCAGCAACATCAAAACGGAGCCAAAAAGGGTATAGAGAAAAAACTTAATGGCGGCGTAGACTTTATTTTTGCCTCCCCAGATACCGATCAGAAAGTACATCGGGAGTAGCATGACTTCCCAGAAGACGAAGAAGAGAAAGAAGTCGAGGGAGCAGAAAACCCCCATCATGCCCGTCTCAAGAAAAAGGAACATAGAGAAATAGCCCTTAACGGCATCTTCAATGCCCCAAGACGCAAAGATGCACAGAAAAGAGAGCAACGCCGTAAGTAAAACCATCGGGATACTTAACCCATCTACTCCCAAGTAATAATGGATATCGAAGGGAAGCCAGGGGGCGTGCTCCACAAATTGAACCGACGACGAAGTGCGATCGAAGTTGAGGAATAATATGACACCCAGTATGAGCGGTATCAGAGTTGCTATCACGCTGGTCCAGCGGATTAGGTTGTGTGCTTTTCCTGGTAAGCAGAGTACCACCACCATTCCGATCAGTGGAATAAAAGTCATCCAACTTAAGATATGTTCCATCGTCTATCCTCGTTCAAAAAAGCCAAATAGCTAATCCAAGAACTGCCAGTGCCGCCATTAAGTACTGTTGGACCTTGCCCGTCTGGACAATTCGAAGCGCCCAACCACCCAAAGCCGTAATTTGTCCGGTTCCGTCGACCAAAATTCGGTCGACGATGAGGTCATCAAATTTGGCAACCACACTTTTTATCACCATAACGACGTCAGCCCAACCATCGACAAAAATTCGATCGATCACCTTATCGTCAAACGTCGCTAGTAGTTGGTTCCATCTAAGCAGAACCTTTTGAACCAAAACATTCACGTAGAGGTTGTCGATGTAATAGCGGTTCCATAACAGGGTATAGATGGGGCCGAAAACGGTTTTGAGTTTATCGGCTGATATCGCTTTCTTCAGATAGATGAGCGTGGCTAATAGCACTCCCAGAGTCGCAAGCGTGAGTGAAAAGACAAGAGCCAGCGAATGGGCATGATGCTCTATTTGCAGAGACGCCCCTTCGGAATGTTCGGCGACTAAGCCCATGGCTTTTTGGGTATTGTCGATAGCCGTGTCGTACCAGCTCACCGGCATGAAGCTATCGAACTTTTCAATGCCCGAAGGGCCAGAGAACCAAAGAGAGAAAGACAGAGCGGCCAGGACGAGTACTGGAAAGACCATCACGAAAGACTGTTCGTGCGCGTGATGGTGTTTGTGTTCGTCACGTGCGGCGCCGAAAAAGGTCAGATACATCATCCGAAACATATAAAAAGAAGTCATGCCGGCGGTCACGAATCCCAAGATAGGCAATATCCAGTGGCCGTTCTCCATGCTGTGGGCCAAGGTTCCCGCCAAGATGCGATCCTTACTGACAAAGCCCGAAAAGAACGGAAAGCCGCTGATGGCGACCGTCGCTATCATCATGGCCAGGAAGGTCAGAGGCATTTTTGTCCTAAGTCCTCCCATCTCCCTCATGTCTTGAGTGTGGACCGAGTGGATAACACTTCCCGAAGAAAGAAACAGGCAGGCCTTAAAGCAAGCATGAGTCAATAGGTGCAAAAAGGCCGCGGGGAATGCTCCGACACCGACTCCCAAAACCATGTAGCCCAATTGACTGATCGTCGAGTAGGCCAGCACCTTCTTGATGTCGACTTGAACAATGGCTAAAAGGGCAGCCAAGAATGCCGTGATACCGCCGACGTAGGCTACGACAATAAGAACATGATGGGCCTCGTGCAAAAGGGGGAACATGCGAATCAGTAAGAAAACACCGGCCGCCACCATGGTCGCTGCATGGATAAGAGCGCTTACGGGAGTGGGACCCTCCATGGCGTCAGGCAACCAGACATGCAGTGGGAACTGGGCCGATTTCCCCACCGTCCCCATCAGGATCATAAATCCGATAAAAGTGAAAGCAGGCAAGCCCAAGATGGTTGCCTCCGCAAACGAGGGCTGCTTTACCAGCAGATAGATCTGTTCGAAGTTGCTTGTACCGAAAATCGAATAGATGGCACAGATACCGAGGAAAAGCCCCACGTCGCCTACTCGGGTCGTCATGAAAGCTTTTAGGCTCGCGTTTATCGCGGAAGGCTTCTTGTAATAGAAGCCAATCAGCAGGTACGAACACAATCCCATCAGCTCCCAACAGATAAAAAACGTCAGAAGATTATCCGAAACGATAAGGCCCAACATCGCTGCCGAAAAAAGAGAGATGTAAGCAAAGAACAGATGGTATCTATCTTCGCCGTGCATGTAACCCGTCGAGAAGATGTGAATGAGCGACGAACACATCGTGACCATGAACAGCATAATGGCCGTGAGATTATTGACTCCGATGCCAATTAGAATTTCAAAGGGCTTTCCAGAGAAAGCTTGTGGCAAAGAGATCCAGGTTAGCGGGAGGGCGTCGGAAACATTTCCTGTCCGAAGTAGCTGAAAGAAAATGGGGCAAGCAAGGGCAAAGGATCCCAAAATAGCAGCGACAGAAACGAAGTCCCCTTGCCTTGGCAGCCTTTTCCCCAGAAAAACCTGGACGAGAAAGGCACAAAAAGGAAGAAGAACGATCCAGATGCAGGAGTGTGCCATGCCTAATTCCTCATCAAGTTTGCTTCACCGGCGTCGATGGTCTCCCTTAGGCGATACAGCCTAAGGATGATGGCAAGCGCTACGGCCGCTTCCGCGGCGGCAATCAAGATAATAAAGAGTGCCACGACTTGCCCGTCGATACTTCCGGTCCGGTATTTACTAAACGCGACAAAGTTAATTCCCGCTGCGTTCAGCACCAGTTCGATCCCTAACAAAATTCCGATGGCGTTCTTTCGAGAGAGGATACCCACCAATCCCAAAATAAAGAGGACGGCTCCCACAAAGAGATAGCCGTGCAGTCCTGTCGCCCAATTCAGTAGACTCATTTCGGCCTCGCTAGCCAAACCGCTCCAACCAGAGCGCCCAGCAGTAATATGGTGATGGCTTCAAAAGGAAGGACATAAGTCGACAACAGAGCCTGTCCTAGTACTGCGGTTTTCGGCAGATCCGCAAACTTTTCCATGTCGGCGGGCGGTGTCTTTTCAATGAAAAGAGCCAGCTCGTGCATGACTTTATAAAGAGCGGGGACCAATCCCATTCCCACGATTGCCACCGGCAGAAGTAGCTTTCCGGGAAGGTCCTTAAGATTCATCTTGTAAAGCCATTGCGTGAGCATGATCGCAAACAGAATGAGGATGGTGACCCCACCCACGTACACCACGACTTGCGCTCCGGCGATGAAATCGGCTCCCGCATAGACGAACATGACCGCAACGCCCAAGAAGGCAAAAAGTAAGGACACCGAAGCGTACAGAACATTCGGATGGAGGGTTACGATAAGTGCTGAAGCCACCGTTAATATTTCGGCCGCGAATAACACTAATTTTAAGCCGTTTGACATCACATTACCCTGCTAGTGCCTTGAAAATAAGTTGAGCTATCGACTGTCCTTTAAAGATCCACATCCAAGCTG
Organism: uncultured delta proteobacterium; assembly: GCA_963778115.1. GTDB lineage: Bacteria > Bdellovibrionota > FAC87 > UBA2466 > UBA2466 > JBBQIT01. The sequence goes on along the minus strand of CAVZSV010000004.1, from coordinate 1,583,598 downwards.
CGGTTCCGACCACATTAATTAGGGCCAGGGGGACGAGTCCTTTCCAGCAAAGTCCCATCAATTGATCGACTCTCAGCCGGGGGAGTGTCCATCGAAGCCACATGACCACGAACACTAAGGATAGGGTCTTCACCGAAAAGACCCCTAATTGAATGAGGGCTACCAAAAACGTGGGTAGCGTCACCCAAAGTTCATCCAGGTTTATAAAAGGAAGTTGCCATCCCCCCAAGTAAAGCGCCGTTACGATCGCACACATCACAAAGACGTCGGCAAATTCGGCAAGGGCATAGAGACCAAAACGCATTCCCGAAAACTCGGTATTGAAGCCCGAGACCAATTCTGATTCGGCTTCAGGAAGATCGAAAGGGATACGGTTAGTTTCCGCAAGGCCTCCGATAAACAACAAAATCATGGAGACAAAAGCGAAGGGGTTATGGAAAGCGTTCCAAAAATGAAGTTGCGTCATCCCTTCGGATGTCCACGACCATCCTTGCAATTCCACCATCCGTCCGATTTGCAGACTTCCTGAGATAAGAATGACCGGTAGAATGGAAAGGGCTACCGGGATTTCATAACTCACTATTTGTGCCGCCGCTCGAAGTCCTCCCAAAAGCGACCATTTATTCGCCGAAGACCAAGAGCCTAAAAGGATTCCGGGAGCGATAAGGGTGGTGACCGAAAGAATAAAAAAGATGCCGATATTGACGTCAGCGCCGATGAAATACTTGCTGAGAGGAAGGGCGGCGAACGCGGCACATGCCCCCATGACCACTAACACCGGAGCTAAGTTGTAGAGGAATTTGTCGCAGCCAATCGGAATGAAATCCTCTTTTCCCAACATTTTAACCGCGTCGGCAATGAATTGCAGTATTCCGTAGGGGCCTACGCGGTTGGGACCGATGCGGTCTTGCATATCCGCCGCAATTTTTCGTTCGACATAAGTGGCAAAGCCTCCGAAGGGAAGCGCTACCAGAAAGAGGACCAGAACCGCCGATACGATGGCCCAAACCCAAAGGGGACCATGGCCTATCCAACCCTGCAATGAATGTGCGAAATTCGCGGAGTTCATCTTGTTATTTTTTTGGGGAGGCGCCCGTAACGCCTTTCACCCACTCCAAATCCCCTCGGACCCAGCAGTAGATAAGACCGGCCACTAACAGTCCCACGAACAGGAAGAGCTCAAGGAAAACTAGTCCGGCCGATAATCCAGGGGTGGTTCCCATGACGGCACCCCGGAATAACGTTGCGGGGGGGAAAATAGCCGCCATTTCGACGTCAAAAACGATAAAGACGATCGCAACGACATAAAAACGAATATTAAATTTTACCCAAGCGCTACCCACCGGCTGCTCGCCGCATTCGTAAGCGATTCCTTTGTCACCAATATTGGATTTAGATCGAGGGCGAAGAATAATTCCGGCACCCATCATTAGAGGCACGACTAGCGCCGAGATGATGATAAACCAAAATGCAGATACAAATCCCGTCTCCAAAAATGAGTCCCCAGATGAGTAGCCTTACAAACAGAAAAACAAAAACAAAAACCGTGAGTCAAAACTACAAGTTAAGTAGTTGAAATTACAAAATCGGACAAAAAATTATCTTGGGCATGACAGGGTGTCAAGGAATGAAGGGCTTTTCTTGGCTTGGTTTTGCGGCGCTGTCACTTCATCTAGCGACTAGCGTCACACTACTTGAGAAAGGCGGCGGCGCGGTCGCAACTATTCTTTAGCTTTTCTGTTCTATGGATACGTCCTAGAGAGTCTTGGCAAACCATTTTGGCATCGTATTTTTGGAAGAAGGCAGTGCATGCCGTGACCATCGATTCGATCTGAGTTTTTTGATCGTTGGTCAAAGTGGCTTTAGTCATTTCGGGTAAACCTCCCACAATCGGTAACGTGAGCTTTGCCATTGCCAGATCGTCCGCGGAATAGGTTGCTGGACACGGGTTGGCGGTTACGTTCCGGGCGTTTCGTCGACGCTGGGCTCCTCGAGCGGGTCTTTGATCGGAGCGGAGGGAGTCATCGCCGTCGGCTGGATTGCCGCAACTGGTAAGCACCAAGCTGCTAGCCAATAATGTAAAAAAACTTAAATATCCAACATTTAGAAAGAGCTTCCGCATAACTTCGCCTCCGAGAGTGCCTCAGTATATGGTTTATGACGCGTATTGTCAATTTTCTCAGTGATCTCGTGGGAACCAATCCGTGCCGCGGTGTGATAAACAGAGGCGATGGAGATTAACAAAAACGAAAGAAATCTTAGGAAAGTGGCCGTTGTGGGAGCCGGCAGCTGGGGAACCGCGCTAGGAAACCTCTTCGCCGACCAATGTGAAGAGGTCATTCTCTGGGGACGAGATGCCGAAACGGTGCGCTCTTTAAATGAGCGTCATGAGAACACGAAATATCTCAAAGGGGTCACCCTTTCCCCGAATCTTAAAGCGACCGAAAGTTTGGAATCCGCGTTGGACGGAGCGGATTTGATGGTGGGCTCCATCCCCACCCAGCAAATCAGAAACGTGCTAAAGCCCGTCGCGAATTTACTTGGCTCTACCATCATCTTAAATAGTTCCAAGGGCATTGAACTGGGAACTCATCTTAGAGTCAGCGAAATCTATCAACAGTTTGTTCCTCAAGCCCAATATGCCATTCTTTCCGGTCCCAGCTTCGCTCTTGAAGTTGCGCAGCGGCTTCCCACGGCGGTAACCGTTGCTTGCCGCGACCGAGAGATCTCTGCTCTCATTCAAAGACAACTTTCCAATAGCTACTTTCGTGTCTACACGTCTACCGACGTCAACGGGGTAGAGCTAGCGGGAGCTTTGAAGAACGTCGTCGCGATTGCAACCGGTGTCGTCACCGGACTTGGACTTGGGTACAACGCGCAGGCGGCGGTCATTAATCGGGGAATCGCCGAAATCATGCGCATGGGAAAAAGATTTGGAGCCGATCCCCTTACCTTCTTAGGACTCGCCGGAACGGGAGATCTGATTCTCACCTGCACCGGGCCGCTGAGTCGAAACCGAACATTGGGGGTAAAGCTAGGGCAGGGAAAGGCATTGGCTGACATCCAACGTGAATTGGGCGGAATCGCCGAAGGCGTTTATACCGCCCAATCGGCCAGAGAGTTGGCACTTCGCAATGGGATAGACATGCCCATTACCGAGCAGGTTTATTTGATGCTTTATGAGAAGAAGTCGGCGAAGCAGGCGTTGGCGGATTTGATGGTGAGGGATTTGAAAGAAGAAGGGACATGAGTCAAAACCCGCTGCGCGGGTTTTAGATTGAAATTGATACTGAATCGGGGGCAGAGGGATTTACGTCATTGGTCTTCTCAGGTAGCCTCCCCCCAGTGAATTCCGGTTCTTTTTCTCTCCAACACTGGTTGCTTGAGGGCGAAGGTGTGCCCGCGGAAGGAACCGAGTTCGTTGGAATCTCCGAGCTAGGCAAAAGTCTGCTGCTTGCTTCCCTTTCTCAAAAGACCGATCGTCCTATTGTTGTCGTTTTTGCCACTCGGGCGGAAGCAAGAAATGCGATCGATAACTTCTCCTACTTTGCGGGGACGAAGGGCAGTTCAAGGATTCACTATATTCCGTCGGTCGATTTCGATTACTACCGGGGCCTATTGCCCAATCCCGAACTTTTTGCGGAGAGAAATGTCGGGCTTTTTCATGCGCTCAATGATGCCAAAGGACGTGTCTTTATTACGACGGTAGGTGCGATCCTTCAAAAAGTAGTGACCCCTACCGATTTCTTGCGAGGCACCAGGGTCCTAAAACCTAACGACGAGTGGGACAGAGATGGTTTAATCGCAAGCCTCATCGAGTCGGGGTACCAACGTCAGCCAGCTGCTTATGACGAAGGAATCTTTTCCGTTCGGGGCGGAGTCGTAGATATTTTTTCTCCTTTGTATCCCAATCCGATTCGGCTCGAGTTCTTTGGGGATCTTATCGAGGAGATCCGGTTTTTCGATCCCCAAACGCAGCGCTCTCTCGATAAGTTGGAACAAGCTTATGTGTTACCCGTGGGCCAGACTCTGGTCCCCCACGGAGAGGATTTTGGAGCTTCGGCTCTTAAGGTCAAAGAGCGTTTAGACAACCTTGGAATTCCTAAAGCCGATCGCGACGAGATTTTAGAAAAAATTCAGGAAGGTTCAGTGGCTACCGACCTTACTTTCCTCTTTCCACTACTGTCGAACGGTTCCTCCCCCATCATCGATTACTTTCCTTCGGATGCGATTCAGATCTGGGATGGAAAACAGAAGGCTTTAGATAGAATTAAAGAGATCGAGCTCCCCCATTACCTAAAGCATCTGGAGCTTTTCGAAAAAGAGCCCTTTCCCGTGGCCGACGCAGCCTCACTTTTTGTCGACGAGATTTTGGTGGCATCCTTTTTGGATCGAAAGTCGAATTACTTTTTCGAAGACTTTGAGTCGGGGCCCAGTGGAAGAATCCAGGCGCCTTTTCGCTGTGAGAAACTCTCTTTGGAGCCGGAACGCCAAGCGGGCATACAAAAAAAAGCAAGCCATGCTGTTCTGGAAGCGGTAGCCAAGCGATTTCGCACATGGATGGATCTAGGATTTCGCATCCAGATCGTAAGCATGACTCGTACTCATGCCGATCGCATTCAGATGCTATTTGAAACTTATGATTTTAAGTCGCGCTGGACTCCTGAGGGAACGGCCATCTATCCCCTGGGGTTAAAGGGAGACTTTTCCATCTTAAATCTTTCGCAGGGCTCCATTACCGAGAGCGCTGTCTTCCCGGATCTCCAATGGGTGGTGTTGAGCGAAGACGAAATCTTTGGACATAAAAAACGTGTCGCGAGGTCAAGGGCGTGGTCGACCAGTACCGACTCTTCCAGGCTATTGTCCTCTTTCCGTGATCTTAAGGTAGATGACTTTATCGTTCACAAAGATCATGGAATCGGTAGATACCTCGGTTTGAAGTCAATGAACTTCCTGGGACTCCCCAACGACTATGTCCTTCTCGAATATAAAGATGGCGATAAGCTTTACGTTCCGGTCTACCGGCTGAATGTCTTACAGAAATATGCGGGGGCTGAAGGGGGAACGCCGGTCTTAGATAAACTGGGCGGCGACAGGTGGACCAAGGCGAAAGCAAAAGCACAACACGCCGTTGCCGAACTTGCTGCCGAACTTTTAAAAATTCAAGCCAAGCGCCGTCTTCTTCCTGCCTATGCTTGTAAACCGATCGGTCAAGACTATCGTGAATTTGAGATGAAGTTCCCTTTTGAGGAAACTCCCGATCAAATGAAAGCCATCGAAGACGTCATGAACGATCTAGGCAAACCGCATCCGATGGATAGGCTGCTTTGCGGTGACGTCGGTTATGGCAAGACTGAAGTCGCTCTTCGCGCGGCCTATCGGGCTGCCCTCGACGGAAAACAGGTGGCAGTTTTGGTGCCCACGACGGTCCTTGCCTTTCAGCACTTCGAGACTTTCAAGAATCGATTGAAGGATACGGGTGCTTCCGTCGAAATGGTTTGTCGCCTTCGGAGCAATGCGGAGATCAAAGAGACTCTAGCAAAGCTTAAAGACGGCAAGGTCGATATTGTCATCGGAACCCATCGCTTATTGTCCGCTGATGTTATTTTTAAAGATTTGGCCGTGGTCATTGTCGACGAGGAACACCGCTTTGGAGTCGCCCATAAAGAGAGGCTTAAAAAGATGTGCGAATCGGTTCATGTGCTATCAATGACTGCTACTCCCATTCCTAGAACGCTCAACATGGCGATGACGGGGATTAAGGATATCTCCATCATTACGACTCCTCCTCCTGACCGGCTTTCCGTTCGCACTTTCGTGTGTCGAAGATCCGACGAAGTTATCATGGAAGCGATCACCAACGAACTGGTACGGGAAGGACAAGTATTTTTTGTCCATAATCGTATTGAAACGATCTTTAAGATCGCTCAAGAACTTAAAATATTACTTCCCAAAGTGAGGGTGGAAGTGGTGCACGGCCAAATGGAACCCGAGGTCTTAGAAAAAAGATGTTAGGTTTTTATAAGGACGATTTTCATGTCCTACTTACTACCGCGATTATTGAGTCGGGTTTGGATATCCCTCTCGCAAATACCATCCTAATCGATGATGCGGATCACTTCGGCCTGGCGCAGTTGTATCAGTTGCGGGGTAGGGTAGGTCGATCGGATAGACGAGCCTATTGCTATCTTCTCGTCCCCCCGCAGATGACGGAAGACGCTAAACAAAGGCTTCAGGTGATCCAACGTTATACCGACTTGGGCGCTGGTTTTAGTGTCGCTAGCCACGATCTTGAGATTCGGGGCTCGGGAGATCTTTTGGGTAAAGATCAGTCGGGCCATTTGACCGCCATCGGAATTGACATGTATTTCGAGCTTCTCGAGGAGAGTATACGTTCCCTCCAAGGACAAGAAAAACTTCAAGAGATCGAACCTGAGATCACTTTGAAGCTAGCGGCATATTTTCCGGCCGACTACCTTCCGGACATCAGTGAGAGGATTGCTATTTATCGCAAGCTCTCTAGTGTTGAGTCTGAAGAGAAGATTGCCGAGGTAGAAGAGGAGATTCGCGATCGGTTTGGAAATTTACCGACCGAGGTCGACAACCTTTTGGGTATCATGAGGCTTAAGCTCTATTTGAAACGTCTGCACGTCCTAAGAATGAGCTGTGGACCCAAAAAGACTTCGCTCCAGTTTGCTCCCTCGACGCCGGTGAGTGCCGGCAAGCTGGTCAAACTCGTTCAATCCGATCCCAAAAGATATTCGGTAACGCCCGATCAAAAGCTCGTATTCTTGGCAGAAGAGACCGACTGGAAATCCTTAGTCCGAGAAGTCCAGCGCCTCTCCGACCAACTCGTCCCCTAAACAAAAAGGTACGGCCTACCTTCCTGTATCACTTCGTCTACTACAGGAAGGTAGGCCGTACCTTTTTGTGGTTAGAAGCCGCTGCGCTCCCAGGCGGCGACGAGGAAACTGGCGTCGCTCCAAGTTAGGTTGTAAGCGCCTTGCATGAACCCGTTGTTGCGGTTCATCTGTTCGTACAACACACCATCGGCTCCCGTGTGATAGCGGGTGCGACTTAAGTAGTCGTCTCCGCGAGCCCAAGCGGCAGCGGTAATGGCCGTAAATAGCGCATCAGTTGAGTGAATGGTCGTGCCTGGTGTAATGGACGAAGCCTGTGCCGGAACCAGATCTTGGTAGAAGCTTTGGTTGATGTTGTTAAAGGTCAAAGTTCCCGTCGAAGTTAGCCCTTTCGAAACTCGATAATAATATTCTGCGAATCCGTTGGTGAGTAGCACCCAAGGATCTCCGCCGTTTGCGGCAACTCCGTAGCCGGTGTACTGATCTTCGGGATAACGTCCAATTCCAATCCCCGGTCCTTGTTGGTTGATGGGGAACTCGGACTTAAACGTATTGGCTAGTTTTACAGCGGTAGCGACAGCTCTGTCGTCATAAACGGGGAAGAATCCGTCGTGAGTGTCGGCATGCATCACGCCTAGGATTACCGAAGAATCTAAGCCGCTACTTTTGTAGTCGATGCCCCCGTCGCGCCCCAAAGTGGCCTGGATAATATTATTCGTGCTATCCCAGTGAGTATTGATCTGGGTTTCGAGCAGTCCCGCTTGTTGGCGGTAAAAGGCCGCTGCTCCCATGTCTCCCAGTCTATCGGCCAACGCGGCTCCATCTAACATGGCTTTGCGCTGAACCATTCTTGTGTAGAAGTGGTAGCCGTGAACCTCTTCCCAAAGATCGTAGCAGCTGTTCTGCCAATTGTGGGCGACGTACTCCAAATCGGATTTAATAACTGAATTAGTAGGCAGGACACCGTCGTAAAGTTGGCTACGAACTAAAGCTTCTTGTCCTTCATTAATGAGATCATTGGCCCAACGGGTGAGTACGAACGCCCGAATGGCGGGGCCGTCATTTTGCGGCCGTCCCCACGGCTGATTAAAGGCACTTCCGTCTGCCATAAATAGAGGCTCGCCTAATCCGCCGCTTAAGTTAGGCGTCAGTTGGTTTTTTCGGGAGAAACTAGCGAAATCCATCATGCGCTGGTAGTAGGTGGCCCGCTGAGTGGCGTCCTGAGTATTTTCGTAAAAGCTGATGACTAAATTCATCGTTAGTGATGCATCGCGAACCCAATGTTTGAAATAGTTTGGGTTGGTCGTGGAAGGAGAAGCGACGACGGCTCCGCTAGCAGCTCCCTGCGGTGAAATGTTAGCAAAAAGGTTGGTGATGGAATCGGCCTTTTCCCAATCGATCCATGCTTGCAGATCGCTTGCGGTGGGCATGGATCCCAATTGGCCGATCGTTCGGCCGGCGTAGTTCGGGCCTCCAGAACTAGCGATCGCTAGTGCGCTTAGCCCCATGCACGTAAGTCCGCACACAACACCCCAATGTCTCGCAATTCCCATGACGAGATCCCCCTTCCCTAACTACGGATGTAAAACTAGTTATTAAGAATCGGCAAGGAATTCATTAAGATAGGTTACTCGACGCGTCACTGCTTTGGCTGGCTTGGCTTCGACGCGGGTTTTACTTTTGTGGCAGATGATGTTTTCATTAGATCGAATTTCAAACCTTATTTTTCTCATTCGGAGCTAACTTTGGTCGAGGACACGACGCGGGGAAATGCGGATACCGTTCTGGAAACCGCGGGGCTAGTCGCACTGCTGGAGTTAAGGGAGCTTATCGCTTCGGAGCTGGATCAAGGCGAGCAACCTGAGACCGGGCAACGATCGTTTCGCCCTTTGACTGACGGCTTGGGACTAGAAAGTCCGAAACGTAAAGAAGCCCCTGTGGTAGTACCGCCGCCTACGCGACCGTTGCCGGACGCTAAGCCAGTAGTCTCCTTGAACGATTCGCTAAAGCCTAGGCTAGAGCCTACCTTTGCCGTATCTGAAGTGAGTCGGTCGCAGTCTCCGCTGGCTGCATTTATGGACCGCGCGGAAAAGGAAGCAGAATTGGCTGAAGAACGCGCGGAGCTAAGTCCCATCGACAGAGCAGCCAAGAATGTTTTGGGCGATATAGAATCGCCTATTCCCCAACCTCCTCCGATGCCGGGGACTTCCATCTTTCGACGGACGTTCTCCGCGATGCTAGATGAGATCTTTGTACTGTCTCTCGTTTTAATCGCGGTCGGCGTTACGATGAAGTTACTCACTGCTTCCTCAGTCGAGTTTTCCCTTTCCAATTTGAAGGCCCTTCAAACTCCAGCCTTCTTTCGATTTGCCATCTTGGAGTTTGGGACGATTTGGCTTAGCTATCTGGCCCTTTGCGTAGGGCTTTTGGATATGACTTTTGGCATGTGGGTGTGGGGAATTCGGATCGCCTATGGTAATGAACAGGCTAGGTTCTTTAAAAAGATGCTAAGAGTTTTCTTTGGTTTTGCTTTTTATGCTCCGGTTTTTCCCCTTCTGCTTCTGGTATTCCAAAGGCGGGGCCGTAATCTCTTAGATCTGTTGTCCGGCACGGCACTCTATCGTACGGTGTAATTTCGATGGTAGCTCCGGAAAACAAAATCATTCCCCGAGAAAAGCTTGCGGCGCTAGCGATGGAATTGCTTGCCAAGGGGCAAAAGATCGTCACAAGCAACGGTTGCTTTGATCTTTTGCACTGGGGCCATATCAAGTACTTGTACGACGCTAAACAGTTAGGCGATGTGCTTATTGTCGGAATTAATTCCGATCGCTCGGTGAAAAAATTGGAAAAGGGAACTTGCCGGCCGCTAGTAGAGGCAAAAATCCGAGCCCTTCAAGTGGCAGGACTTGCCTCAGTCGACTATGTCTCTATTTTCGACGAAGACACTCCTATCGAATTCCTTAAAGTGATTCGCCCCAACATCCATGTCAAAGGGGCCGATTACGAGGGAAAGCCACTTCCTGAGCGTGCCACCGTGGAATCAGGAGGGGGAAAAATCGAGCTCATTCCTTTAGTTTCAGGGTTTTCCACCACGGCTTTGATCCAAAAGATAAAACAATCATAACAGGAACGTAGGCCGTACCTTCTTGTAGACCAAGGGTTCGTCGGAGAGGCTAGAACGTCTTGCCAATAAGCATCGAACCACGCAACGTCACGTTAAAGAGATCGACTTGAAACCCCAGCTCAATGGGAAGTTCGATTTCCATTCCAAAAAAACCGTGGAACGCAATTTGAGAGGTCGAAGTCACGGGCGTACTTGCCAGAACGGCTGGAATATTTCCATCTCCATAGAGTAAACCGGCACCGAGATAAGGGCGAATGCGGACGAAATCTTTACTCAAATAAAGACCCGCCTCGAGATCCTTTCCGGTATAGAGGCCACTAAAAGCCGAAACGCCCGTAACGCCTGCGTAGGCAGCTCCGCTAATGAACGTCTCTTTTTCATTGTAGAAGGACCATTTTAAAATCCCTCCAGTCGTCGAGACAATATTGGAGAGACTGGACGGCATAAAGCTAAAGATAATTTCTAAATTAGCGGGGAGGCTCTTAGCCAGATAAATTCTGGGTGCGGGAATGAACCCCGGAATAGCTCCTGTTCCATCACCCAATAGGTTCATGTTTTGCGGAGCTAAGACATTAATCTCAAGGCCTATCTTAAATCCCGGAAAGAGATCGTTGTAGGGCTCGGCGGAGCGCATGAGTTTGGTTACCGACGGGATCGTGATCGCTTGAACGAGCTGGCCGATGTCGTTTTCCGACATCGCTGCAGGCAGCGACGCCGCTGATAGGGCACCGCTTAGCAAAAGGAAAATGGAAAGCGACAAGACTTTGAAAATTCGAAGCGACATCAGAGACACATTTTACCACGGCTCCAACCTATGGTTACCTGCGTTATGAGATCTTTATTGGAGGGAGTATGCTGAACCCGCGTGGACTCGAGGTTCGGGAGGGAACATCCATGACCGGAACGTGGCGAACAGGGCTCGTCATTATCGTGGCGCTTCTTACAGGGCTTCTGCTCGGAGGTTTCTTTCACCCTCATCACAAGGTCAAGTCTTGGCTTGCGCCTTTAAGAGCCGACGATTCCCCTTCCTCGGGGGACGAAGACGACGATGATTCCGACGATTCTGACATCGTGATAGCCTTGGGTAGTCCAAATGTCCCTTCGATTGCCATTCGCCGCGATTCGAAGCAAACTCGGCCTAACTATGGAAAAGACTCCTCCCAAGAACTCAGACTCGGGTCAGAATCAGGTTAAATCTGATATCGCGCCCCAGCTCTCGTTTCCAGCGCTCACTCAGGAGTTTTTAGGGTATTTGCGGACCGAGCGCGATGCCAGTCCACACACTTTGATCAACTACGAAATCGATCTGCGCCAGTGGTTACGTTACTTTTCGGAAAAGCACGGAGCTCGTGGGGGGTTAGAGGATCTTACCAATCTTAAATTCCTTCGGGAATTTCTAGCTTCGGAAATGGAAACCTATGAGCGAAGTACCGTCTCTCGTCGGCTTTCGGTTATTAAGAGCTTCTTTAAGTTTCTCCACCGAGAGGGTTACTTACAGAAGAATGTCGCTAAACTCATTAGCCTTCCGAGACCCGAGGAAAAGCTACCCGACATTCTAAAGCCAGAACAAGTCGTCACCTTAATAGACAGTATTCCCCAGGGGACCCTTCGGGAAAAACGTATTCGTGCTGTCGTAGAGCTCTTATACTCAACAGGAATCCGGATTTCAGAACTGATAGGACTAAACCACTCTCACGTCGATTTCCAGGCGGCGACCGTTCGAGTCATTGGCAAAGGAAATAAGGAGCGAGTGGTCCCTATGGGACAGCATTGTCAGAAAGCGCTTCGTGATTATATTGATTCGATGCCTCAGAGCCAAAAACACGGACTGAATACTCCCCTGTTTCTCAACAAAGATGGAGATCGGGTTACGGTAAGAACCGTCCAACGCAATCTCCGCGAAATTGCGGTGAATTCCTTAGGACGAGACGGAGTAAAAGTCAGCCCCCATACCCTGCGCCACTCCTGTGCCACTCATCTGTTGGCGGGAGGGGCCGGTCTACGCGAAATCCAAGAGTTATTGGGCCATCGCTCCTTAGTAACGACTCAGAAGTACACACAAGTCGATGTCGAGAGGTTAAAGATCTCTTATGCGAAAGCTCATCCCCGAGATAAGCAACGGACTCGGGGCAGAAAGGACAGTAGTACGTGAAACGTCGTCGTATTCGCTCAACCACCATTTTGTGCCTCAACCACAAAGGGGTGACGGTCATGGCCGGTGACGGTCAAGTCACTAACGGGGCAACCGTTCTCAAATCGAAAGCCAGGAAGGTCCGCACCCTTTACGACGGGAAGGTCTTAGCCGGCTTTGCCGGCGGAACCGCGGATGCATTTACCCTCTTTGAAAGGTTTGAACAGAAGCTTCAGAAATATTCGGGCGACTTGGTAAGAAGTTCTGTCGAGCTCGCCAAAGACTGGCGCACGGATCGCGGTTTGCGCAGGCTTGAGGCCCTTCTTATCGTCGCAAATAAAGAAAAGGCATTCATCTTGTCTGGTAGTGGCGATGTCATTGAACCCGACGAAGGGGTTTGTGCCATTGGAAGTGGCGGACCTTATGCGCAATCGGCGGCACTGGCCCTAAAGCGCCATTCGAATTTAGACGCGGCTACCATTGTAAAAGAAGCGATGGGAATCGCCGGAGATATTTGTATCTATACCAATCAGGAAATTACTTTGGAGAAACTATAAAGTCGTAGGGAATGCGTTCTGGCGGAGGTATGCGGTGAGTGAAGAAAAAAATCAAGACTGGGAAGCCAAGCTCTCTCCTTCTCGAATAGTGAGCGAGTTAGACAAATATATCGTGGGACAAAATGACGCGAAGCGAGCGGTTGCCATAGCATTGCGCAACCGGTGGCGTCGGCAACATGTGGCAGCTGATCTAAAAGACGAAATTCATCCCAAGAACATTCTGATGATTGGTCCCACCGGAGTAGGGAAAACCGAAATTGCTCGCAGATTAGCACGGCTAGTAAATGCGCCTTTCCTGAAAGTGGAAGCGACGAAATATACGGAAGTGGGGTATGTAGGAAAAGACGTGGAATCCATGATCCGAGAGCTCGTGGAACTCTCCATTAACATGGTGAAAAAGGAAGAGAAGGAAAAAGTCCTTCCCAAAGCCAGGGAGCTTGCGGAGGAGCGTCTTTTAGATCTGCTCTTACCTTACGCCAAACAGTTCAAGCCCGAAGAAGCAATCGTACCCGTGGAGATAGAAAACTCCACCCGAGAGAAGTTTCGAGGAATGCTTCAGCGGGGCGAAATGGAAGATCGCGAAGTGACTTTCGAATCGAAGGAAAAGCAAGTTCCCGTATTCGAAGTGCTAGCCGTTCCCGGCATGGAGGAGATGGACGCCAATCTTCGCGAGATGATGGGCAACATGATGCCCAAACGTAGCAGGCGACGGAAATTGAAAGTGCGCGAGGCGCGCGAAATTATCGTCCTGGAAGAGGCTTCTCGCCTGGTGGACATGGATCGGGTGATTCCGCTTGCGATCGAACGGGCGCAGCACCACGGCATTATTTTCTTAGATGAGATGGACAAGATCGCGGAAAGCGGCGAGCGGGCTCGTTCGGGGGGAGCTGGAGTTTCTCGCGAAGGCGTTCAGCGGGACTTGTTACCCATCGTGGAGGGAAGCTCGGTCAATACGAAATATGGAGTGGTAAAAACAGACCATATGCTCTTTATTGGGGCCGGCGCTTTCCACCATAGCAAGCCATCCGACCTCTTTCCCGAACTACAGGGGAGATTTCCGATCCGCGTCGAACTGAAGTCGCTGACAACCGGGGATTTTGTTCGTATTCTCACCGAACCGAAAAATAGCCTTCTCAAGCAGTATAGTGCGTTAATGGCTACCGAGGGGGTTGATTTGATATTTCGGCAGGATGCCATCCAGCGGATTTCGGAACTGGCTACCACCGTCAATGAAAAGACGGAAAACATTGGGGCACGGCGTCTGCACACGATTTTGGAACGGGTATTGGACGAAGTCAGCTTCAATGCGACCGACCTCCCGGGTCAAAAGGTGGAAGTCACTTCGGAATATGTGGTGACTAGAGTTCAAGATCTTGCCAAGGACGAGGATCTGAGCCGATATATTTTATGAATTTGTGAGGACGTTTTGGAGAACTTTCGACGCATAGAAGACATGGAGGTCCAGCTCGTGGGCTCCATCGCCGATCCTTACGAAACCGCCGTGGCGTCGGCGAGGACTTGCTACTCCGGAAAGGGGATTATCTACCCCGAGGACGTATCCAAAGACGAAAAGGCCATCGGCATAAGGGATCGTATTGCGCAGTCCACCCGACTCGCAGGCCATTTGACTACTAGGCAGCACGCCCATTTTGTTTTCGCTATTACGGGAATCTCTCGTCAATGCCTTTGGAGTTTTCTCCACGGCCATCCTTTCTACAATTCAGAGCAGGTGAGTCAGCGTTATGTGAAAGTAAAGCGGGGTACTTTCATCATGCCTGAAATGGCAGAATCCTCGTCGCAGATCTATGCCGAGACGGTCGACGCTCAAATGTCCGATTACGAAAAGCTGATTGAACTTTTGCGAGCCCCTTTGGCGAAAGATTATTACGAGCGGTTTAAAGCACGAGGTAAAGATCCCGAGAAGTGGAAAGGTGCTATCGACAAACGTTCCTACGAAGTGGCTCGATACGCCTTAGGGGTCGGAGCAACGGCCTATCTTTATCACACGATAAGTGCGTTAACGCTTTTGCGTTACGCTAAGCTTTGTGAATTTTTTGAAACTCCTCACGAACAACGCATCCTCGTTAACAAGATGGTCGCCTGCGTGAAGGCGATAGATCCCCTATTTGAGAAAGAAATCGAAGATCCCATCCCTCTGGAAAATACTTTGGAATACCGCTGTCGCCAAAGTGCCGTGGGTATCAAGCGAGAGGCTCGAAGAGCCTTTGCCGCGGAATTTGATGCTGAACTAGAAGGGCGGGTTTCCAAACTCATTAATTTTTCGCCTGGTGCCGAAGAGTTACTCGCGCGTTCGCTTCGCGTGAGTTTGGGTCGAACTCAGAAAGAGATGTCCGATAATGAAGCGCTTTCGCTTCTACTAAGCCCAAAAAACAATCCGATTATCGCTGATACGCTTAATTTAGCGAATCTCGATAAACTTAGCCAAATCTTGCATCACGTCCAATTTACTTTTCAAAAGAAGATTAGCCATACGGCCGATTCGCAAGACCAGCGCCACCGTACGGTACCGGCCAGCCGCCCGGAACTGTATTTTCATTATAGTGGCCGTCCTGATTACATAACGCCTTTTGGAATCACTCAGTCGCAAGAGGCACAGGACATTTATCACCGCAGCATGGAAAGAAGCTTTAACGCGATTAACCAGCTCTTGGATTCCGGGGTTTCTGAAGAGAACGCTTTTTATTTATTACCCAATTCTTTTAGCATACGCATGATTTCCACGGGAGATTTACAGTCGCTGCAACACAAATGGAAATTGAGATCCTGTTACAACGCCCAGGAAGAGATCTTTAGAGCGACGATCGATGAGATCGAACAGGTTTGCAAAGTCTTTCCTAGAATCGGAGAGCATCTAAGAGCTCCCTGCTATGTAAGATTACACGCCGGAATCAAGCCGTACTGTCCCGAAGGGGACAAGTTTTGCGGCTTACCCGTCTGGAAATACAACATCTCTCAATACGAGCGGAAGAGTCTTTAGCCCTCACCTTGGAGTACTTCGGCGAACGGCTTCAAAATACCTGTCATTGCAAGACGAAGCCGGTTGGGACATTTTCTAAAGCTTTCTCAACATCTTCCGATAAGCTTATTGCCTCTGTACTATATAACTAGTACACTAATACACATGAAGTGGAATTTCAAAATTAATGGCGATTCACATACTCCCATCTTCGAGCAGATTAGTCGCGAGATAGAGCGGCTAATTGTCACGGGACAGTTGAAAGAAGGAGAGTTTATTCCCAGTGTGCGTGAGTTTGCTATCGCGCACGAAGTGAATCCCAATACGGTTGCCAAGGCTTATCAAGAGCTACAGCGATCGGGGCTGGTCGCAGCCCTTAGAGGTAAGGGCCTTTGCGTCACTAAACTAGATGTAAAAGCTCTCGGAAAAAAAAGGATAGAGCAGTTAACCGCAAAGATTCATGAGCTCGTACAGTTTGCTAAAGCTCTGGGATATTCCAAAGCCGAAATTGTTCAACTCATGAATCGTGAGTGATAGGAGGCCTTAAATGATACCGGCTCTTCGAATGGAACACGTAAAGTTTGCCCCCGGGCGTCCCCTTCTGGGGGACGTTTCCTTTGAAATTTCTGTCGGTAAATTTGTGACACTCATGGGAGAAAACGGTTGCGGCAAGACCACTTTGGTTGAACTTCTCATGGGAATACGAATTCCTCAGGAAGGAAAAATCTTGTTCTGGGGAGAAGAGCCAACTCTTTTCTCTCGGGGAAAGATAAATGAAAAGGTGGGGTGGGTGGTTTCCGCTAAAGAGTCGTATCCCATCGGCACTTCGATAAAGACTCTCTTGGAGGCGCTTGCTCCTTTGTATTCGAGCTGGGATTGGGATCTCGTGGGACGTCTGGAGAGAGCATTTCAACTCGATTTGTCCAAGAAACTCTCGACGCTGTCGCTGGGTGAGCATTCGAAAGTAAAACTGATTAAGGCCTTAGCGTTTCATCCAAAGCTTCTAATTCTAGACGAACTGACGGCCAATCTTTCCCCTGCCTCAAAGAGCTCTATTATCCAGACGATCTTGGACCTGTTTGCCGAAGGAGACATGGGAATTCTCTACATTTCCCATTCGAATGAAGAAGCAAACAAACTATCTGATTCTATTTTGGTGCTTGAAAACGGAATGATCCGCGGAGGCAACAATGATTAAGTCGATAAAAGATGTTTTGGCAGTGCTCTGGAAAACGCAAAAGATTCCGATCGTGGTTTTTGTAGTGATTCAGTGCGCTCTGGCGATTGCCTTTCGAGTGGTATTTAATGCCTATTTGGAAGCCATTCGGGGTGTTGTTTTACCGGGTGCCCAAAATGAGATGATGCTTTTTTTCGTTCTCATGAGCTTTTCAGCGCTCAGTGCACTGTTACTGATTGCTTACTTGAACGTCTTATTTCATCCCTATTCGCAGCAAGCATGGCTCCGTCGTCTTCCCATATCGGAAACGCTTCTTTTCGCAATTCCTGCGACCATTCTACTGCTCTACTCGATCGTGGTCTACGGGGTTACTTTCGATTTCTGGTACCACCAAGCGAGACAGATGGGAGCTTCCTTCGCTCTCTTTGGCTTACTAATGCCGTTCACGGTATTTTGGTTTGCGCGAGCTTTTCGCAACCCTTGGGTCGGTCAGGGAATTGGAGTGGTGGTAGCCGGAATGATTGCTTTCGTCCATATCCAATGGCTCTGGTTTTGGTATTCCTTTCAGTGGCGCTTTGTCGGCGAAATGTACTACGTGGCTGCTTTGGCTTTCATCCTATTTGCACTGGAACGTCAAAGCTATAGGTTTCCCACGGCACTTCTAGTTTCGATCAGTCTCATCTTTGCGACGCCATTACTATTTCCCGCCTTAAGGGCACCTAAGGACCTAGGGACAGCAATTGCCGATATCCTTTATTATCCAAGTGAAACTTCGGTGAAGAGATACAAACAATTCTTGGCTGATGAAGGAAATTGGAAGCCTGTTGATCCACAAACCGTAAGTCTTCCATCTCTATATGCTAATCGCCTATTAGCAGAAAGGTTTCTCTCGCCGATGGAGAAAACTCAGTTCCTTAGATTCGTGGTGAGCCATCACCGCCTATTTGAATATACCGACGAAATTCGGCCAAATGTCGTTCAAAATTGTTATCCCCTAGGTCCTTCGTCGGTTACCAAAGAGGGGGAAGAGTATTTGATGTCGTCTTGGAAAGATGAGATGGCTTACTGCTATTTTCTTCCTGTCTCAAGTTCGACACAGTTTATGGACAAGATTTTTCGGAGTCAATGTGGAGGGGCAAGACTCAGCACTCTTGATTTTTGGAGCCGTTACCAGCCGGAACGAGAAAATGTTTTCGATCGAACTTTCGAACATTATCTCTTAGAAGCCCATGATATCGCGTCTAACTCCGTCAAACGGGCGGTGATGAGGTTTATGCTGAGCACTGCAAAATGGAACAGCGATTCTTCGGTAAAGATTGGCGATACCTATTTGTACGAATCCGCTATCGATAAAGACCTTCTTCAGAAATGGAAATCTACTTATGGCTCTATCGAATCGACCCGGATAAAGAAATTGGCCTCGTTGGATCGTAAACAGTTCGAGAGTGAGATTCATCGGTTGGGGAATAGAGGAGATTACGTGGCCGACCGAGTCTTTGTGGAAGCTCTGTGCCGTCTTGTCTCAAGCGGCTGTGACGCCCATCGCGAAACCTTCTTCGGCGAAAGTTTACCAACCCTCTTGCGCGTGGGACGAGTAAACCGAAGGAGCAATGACGACCTTACTTGGTTTAAAGTGGAGCTCTTGAGACCCGAGGTTTGGGAGAAGGTGCAGGCATTGAGGGATTAGCTGTCATTGCGAAGTGCCCGAAAGGGTGAAGCGGCCCCTATAGATCGTCACTAGCACGGCCGTCGTTTCCTATAAAATATGATATAGCTCTACTCACCATGCTTCCCGCGATTACCATTTTTCAAGAACGCTTCGGCCCTATCCGATACTTTATGGCGCCGATGGCAGGCATTAGCGATATGGTCTTTCGAACGCTTATCCGTCAGATGGGCGCTCAAGCAGTGGTGTCGGAACTTCTTTCGGCGGAGGGGCTCGTACGTGGTGGGGCTAAGACTCGGGAATTGATGCGGTTCTCTGAGGAAGAACGGCCCGTTGGAATTCAGCTTTTTGGACACGAGCCTGCCCGATTGGTGGAGGCGGCACGGATTGTAGAATCAGAGGGGGCCGATTTTGTAGATTTGAACTTGGGCTGCCCGGTCAAGAAAGTCGTCTGCGACGGGGCCGGTGCTGCCTGGCTCAAAGAACCTCAAAAGTTGGGTGAGCTACTTACCCTAATGAAGTCGAACTTGCGAATTCCTCTTACTATAAAGATCAGAACGGGATGGGACTCTGAGTCGGTAACGGTAAACGAAGTCGTGAGGGTGGCAGCACATGCCGGATGCGCTTGGGTGGCTATTCACGGAAGAACACGTGCGCAAGGCTACTCCGGAACAGCCGACTGGGAATTAATAAGATCGGTCGCTCGTCAAAGTCCCATCCCTATCATCGGAAATGGAGACTTGATTCGTGCCGAAGACGCTATTCAAAAAATCTCAGATGGCTATTCCAACGCGGTGATGATTGGCCGAGGGGCGCTTAAGAATCCTTGGATCTTTCAAGAGATCCTAGGAATTGCTTCCGATGAAAAGAATTTTCTTGGGCTCATCGAACGCCATTTCTTATTAGCGGAATCGATGAAAGGGGAGGCCCGTGCCTACCTATCGTTAAAGAAGTTCATGGGCTGGTACGCGGCGGGATACCGCTGCTCCTCTCAATTTAGAAGCCGAATCTTTCAGACTCGAGATCTTAGCGAACTAAAGGCTCTTTGCTTTGATTACTTCTCCACACTATCGATGAGCGATCGGGTTGCCGATACTCAACCCTTCTTGATGGGGGGGCATGGATGAAACAGCCGAACAGCCCTTGGGGCGGAAGAGTTTAATCTCCGATCGTCGGTAATTTTGCGGAAAATTGAGGCGAATGAGAATGTCCTCCAAGACCCCCGGCGGAAAAGCACCTAGTTCGGTCATCTCTTGAGAAAAGCGGGCGACCTCATTGCGGTAGTCGATGCGAACGGCGATTGCTTCGTTGCAAGCAAAAGTAGATGGGATCTTTTCCTCATCCCCCCAGATTAGCTTATGGCCAACGTAGGCCTTGGGAACCAACACCAGAGTATTTCCGACCGCAAAGACGTGTGTGATCTCAGGATGATAATGAAGATATCGTCCCAGTCTCACGACGTTAGACTGTGCGATGTTGAATGAGGCCAGCAGAAGCAAGACCCAATTTAATCCGAGGAAAATCGCAATCGGAATGGCTCGACGTCTTTCTACCAACCAGTCAGCCAAGGGAACTATAAGAAGAAGAAAACAGGGAAGCACGGGTACCATGAACCGCTCTTCTTTATGGGGGATGGCACTGTGGATGGCTACAAAAATCAGAAAATACAGAAGCACTGGAAACAGAGGCCTATATTTTTCTCGCCAGTTAAAGCCTCGATAACTAACCCACCATAGGGGCGGAAAACTCATCGCCAGCCACAGCAATCCATACGTATAAAACGGGGTGACTCCAAAAGAAGAGGAATTGTGGATATTGAAATCCAAATAGGCTCGGAGCGATCCGTGAAAAGTGCCCCGCAGCGCATAGTCTAAGAGTCCGGTCAGTACAAAAAAGATGATTCCCGCACTAGTCAGAGTTATCAGATCTTTGGGGCGCTTTTGAAGCAGCGGGAGTATAAAAAGGGCCAGCATACAGACTCCCACTTGAAATCGGAATAATGAACCCAAAGTCAAAAGTCCTAAGGAAGAGATCAACCATTTTGGGCTAGGATATTTAAAGTAACGGCAAGCGAAGTAAACACTCAGGGTGAGGTAGGGGACGGCAAGCGATTCGAACATGGGGCGTGTCAGAAATAGGGGGCTTAAAAAATAGAAGCTAAGTAGGAAAAGGGCTAATTTCTCGATTCTAGATTCTTTCGGGTAATAAAAGCGAAGAAGCCCTACCGCGCTAAGCGAGACTGCGACGAAACTAAAAATTCCCAAAGTTACCAGAAGAAATCGCAGTTGATTCGCGGGGTCTGAAAATCCAATCCCTTTGGCCAGTCGAGTGACGACTGAAAGACATAATGTGGGGATAGGGCTTCGGATAGAAGCATGTTTGATAAGATCCTGGGGGGTTTGCACCCCAGCTGGAATGACTCGCGCGATGACCTCGGCGTATTCGTCTAGGCCGATGATGCCAATATTCACCATCGCGGTTGCCACGACGAAGCACAGTCCCAGCATCCCTAGTTTGGTCGTGGTAAGTTTCTTAGCTATCACGGGGCCGATCTTATGGCACGATGTCGTCTAATTAAAGAGAACTTTATGGCGTTCCGCCCTATTTTTGATTAAAACTTCTCCGAGGTGGATTCCATGATCTACGAACAACTTGTCGTCGGCCCTCTCCAGTGCAATTGCGCCATTTTGGCTTGTGAAAAGACCAAGGAAGCCGTCATTATCGATCCTGGCGATGAAGGGCCACGGATTGTATCGGCCATTCGGGCTCGCGGTCTAACTCCCAAATATGTGCTGCACACGCACGCCCACTTCGATCATGTGGGCGGATCGAAGCTATTGAAAGAGACATTCTCAGTCCCGCTGTGCCTCCATAAGGCGGACGAGATTATTTACCAAAATCTGCCGCTCCAGGGACGCATGTTCGGAATTCCGCTCGAAGCGGGTGCCCCCATCGATCGCTTTCTCGAAGACGAAGAGGAGATTGTCTTTGGGATACACAAGCTTCAGGTCATTCATACCCCAGGCCACAGCCCTGGAGGAATCTGTTTTCGTATTCTTTCCGGTAAGGAGATGCTCTTTTCCGGAGATACGCTATTTCAGCAAAGCATCGGTCGCACCGATCTTTGGGGCGGTAACACCGAACAATTGCTTCAGGCCGTACGCGATAGGCTTTTTGTTTTGGAAGAAGATTTGCCTGTCCATCCTGGGCATGGGCCGAGCACTTCCGTGGGAATAGAAAAGAGAACCAATCCGTTTTTTAGTTGAGAATATTTTTAGTCTTGAAGCGCGGGACTAAACATAGTGGCTAAATCCAATTCTTCTGCCGTTCGTAACAACGACGGGTTGGATTGCCGTTTGTCTTGGCGCTGTTGGATTTTACGAATGGCATCGGGAATCCATCGGTCGCCAGCAGGAATTTCACCCTCTCTATCTCTAGAGGGTTGAACTTGAGCCGCCGGTGCCGCTTGGACCGAGCGGGATAATTGAGCTACCTTCACCGCTACGGGCTGATTTGAAGCGGCAGGAACGCGATTTTCGGCTGCGGCAATCATGCGAGAATCCCAATCGGAGTTATCAAACCGACGAAGGGTCGCGATGTTCTTATTAACCGCCAAAAAGTACTTGAATCGGTTTTCGAACCGTACTGAGTTGTAATAAGACCAATAAGGTAAGGTGGCGTTGGCGGCAATTTGAGTCCGAAGTCCTTTTAGGATCCAGGCCGCGAACAGAAAACTCTTCGATGGTTTCTTAAGATCTTACAATAGACTGGCGATGAAACTCGCTCAGGAATTTCGCGTTCTTCAGCCACATCTTGCGGATTTGAATGATTCCGATCTCGCCTGCGGCTCCTTCCGGAAGATTTTCTCGGAAGCCGGTCTCTTGTTGGGCGATGGCGATTAAGATAGTGGGCTCAATTGCGTACTTTACCGCAGCGCGATGGATACCTACGGCATATTCCAAATACTTACCGTCATCCAAGTGAGGATTAACGACGTTGATGGCGTTGGCGATATGAATCACCTCTTCCATCTCAATTCCTGACAAGTGAAATTTCTGAGCAAAGCTGGAACCTGATAAGGTGAGCATCAAAGCGGCGATAGTTCCAAGGAGCGAATTTTTGAAAACTTTCGTCATCATGAGTTCTCTCTAGTTCTTTATCATTAATCTTTCTAGAGCCGGGCCTAGTTCCCCGGTCGGGTGTATACAAGCAATTTCAGGCGTCACCCCTAAACGTTGCAACCACCGGGCCAGTAGCCCCTTCGAAAAAGTCGGATATTTCCAGGGCGTTTTCCCCCATTTTCCGCTTTGGTTCGTCAGCTTTTTTGACAGTGTTTGTTCATTTTCAATGCGATCCTTGGAATTCGGGGGACTTAGCATGGCTGACCCCTAACTCTTGGCGGGTACGGCCGAAATACGATGGGATAAGTTTCTGAAACTATGAGGCAATATAAATAAAATGCGACTTCGGCTGTCTAGTTTGTGCATAGCCGTTGTATACAGCGTCCCAGAATTCAAGCCGAGGGCTTCCGTGAAAAAGCCACAAAAGGAATACATCTCAAACAAATAGATTCCCTTTCGTATTCCACCTTCACAATTGGCGGTCTTCACTTGGCTTGCCTAGCGCACCTTACTTGGCCGCTCATATGCAATTCCCTCCTATAAGAGGTTTGGTAATGTCGTCGTGTTTTAATAAAATCGTCATCGCTTTCGTGGTCGTCGCTTTCGGTATGGCCTTCCCCACGACGGCTATCGCCGAACACGGAGCCCCTCCGCCCAGCATGGATGACGGGGCCGATAGCTATTTACCCGCCGTTCCCTCGGAACCTTCGGCTTCCGGAGAATCGGATTCGCCGAGTGTGGGTACCGACGCTCTCATTTACGATCATCTACTGCGTCAATGGGAAGCTGATGACAATTCTAGAATTGCCGCGGATAAGACCAAAACAGAATCCAATATTAGACAAGTCATTGTTACTCGACAGGTCGTCACTCAGATGACTGCCACCGGTTCTGGATCTCAGACCAGTTCTGGCGCATATGCGTTGAACGCTGGACAACTTCCAGCGAGGGGAAATGCTGGGGTGATGGCACCTGTCATCAACGTCTCAGCTCCCAACGTTACCGTAGTGAATAGCATTCCTACGAATGGCGGTGAGAAAAATTCGATTCAGGGCGCCGATAGAAGTTCCAGTAAAGTTGAGGTTGAACCTGAGAATGTGACCAACGACAACCGGCCTAAAGAAATTACCGCGATGAATCTCTTGTGGCCGGATTCCTCGAGAGAGAACGAAACCAAAAAGCCGAATACTGTAGTGACTGGAGCTACTTTAGCGCGCATCGTGATAGACCCTAATCGAGATCGAAGCCCTTGGGAAAACCTTGCCAGACGAATGTGGAGCTATCTCTGGCAAACAAAATCAAGGCAGCCCACGCGGTTAATCGCGGCGGAGAGTTCTGAAGTTTTGCCTTCTCAAGAAGGGATACAGGTTCCTATCGAAAACGTTCCTGAAGATCAACCGGGCAGACTGGTGGCCAGGGCCTCCACGGCAAGTTCTGATTCGCTCTGGATTCCTTTTGCGGCTACTGGCTGGGGAGTTGCCGCCGGATTATTACTTTGGGTTCGAAGACTGCGACAGAAGGTTTAAGAAAGGTCTTTTAGCTACATCTGTCCCGTTCGAATCGCATTTCGAATAGTTAATAGCGAAGGAGTCAGCCCTTGCAAAGTGACTCCGAAAGTTTTTTCAAACAGACTTCCATTTAAAGTGAGATCGGCGCCTCGGGAGCCGCCGCTTTTTGCCATCTCGCCAGAAAATTCACTTCCCGAAATAGGATTTACCTTGGCATCCTCGATCCCAAAGAGCGAGGCTATCTCTTTGGCGAACGAGAAGTAGGTATGCTTTTCCCGAGTAGCCAAGTGATACAGGCCTGCCTTCTCTGCCCGGGCGCCTAAGGTAGTTTCGATGGCGCGCGCGACCTCTAGTGCTGAAGTAAAGCTTCTAAATTCGTCGGCAATGACTTTAATGGGTTTTTTGTCCCAAAGGTCCCACAAGAGTCTATTGAGGATCACCGATTTCTGACCGGAACTTCCCATTCCAAAGATGGTTCCCAACCGCAAGACAAAGACGTTTTCGAAATGCGAGAGCTGTTCTTCGGCGTGTAACTTCATGCTGCCGTAAAGATTTTGGGGACGCGCTTCATCCTCTTCCGTGTAGTTTCCCTGTGTGCCATCAAATACCTTAGAAGTGGAGAGATAGATCAATCTCTTTTCCAGCTTTCGCATCACTTGCGCGATGATATAGGGGGCTTGCGAATTTACGAACAATGCTTGCACGGCGTCGCGGCTGCATTCTCTGTCGTCGATGACGGCGGAGCAGTAAACGACGGCGTCAGGCTCTAGGGATTTGATGAATTCCGGGATCTCAGACGTCTGGTTAATATCAAAACGGAAAGTTTGAATCCCATCGATACGGGGCACGTGTTTGCAATACGTTCCCAATACCCGGTACTTTTCGCGTAAGGCAAAAGCTAGGTTCACACCTACAAAACTAGAGGCACCCAGGATAAGGACGCGTTCCATGGGAACAGTCTATCATAGGACATTCCGTTTTTTTTAATTGAGGCCGAAGAAGGCTATCGACGTTGCCCAGAGCTTATCGGCTAGCTCCGGCAATCCAATTTTCAGTTGGGCAGCCAGTATTTTGGCGGTTTCGGGGAGATAGCTAGGCTCGTTGGGCTTTCCCCGAAAAGGGATGGGAGCCAGATAGGGGCAGTCCGTTTCAACAAGAAGCTCCGAGACGGGTAATTTGCTCGCTGTGTCGCGTAAGTCGGTAGCATTCTTGAAAGAGAGAATCCCGGAAAAAGAGATCTTTAGTCCAAAATCCAACCCTTTCTTTGCTTCTTCATACGTTCCCGTAAAGCAGTGCAAAACTCCGGTCCGCTTCCCCATTCCCACCGCTTTTAGCGAAGCAAAAAGCTCAGGAAAAGCGTTACGACAATGGATAATTAGAGGAAGCGAAGTTCTCTTTGCGAGGCGCACCTGATCTTCGAAAGACTCGATTTGCGCTTGCCTGGGTGAAAGAGAGTAGTGAAAATCGAGTCCTGTCTCTCCAATTCCCACGCATTTCTTTGGAGGGATGTCGTTAGAGAACCACTTTTCTAACAAAGGCTTCCATTGCTTCCACTTGTGCGCTTCGTGGGGATGTACTCCGAGTGCTGAAAAAATATGATCGTTTGCCAACGCCAATTCATGACAGGCTTTCCAATTGGATTCGTCGGTGGAGACGTTAACCATCTTGCCGATATGGGCTAATTTTGCCCGTTCCAAAATCTCAGGCATTGGAGCATGGGTGAGCATGGACAAATGAGCGTGGGTATCTATGTAGGCGGTGGCTTCCATTCCAATCGTGGGAAGAGGGGGTCTCCTTTTCGGGGCGAGACCTTGTCAGGCCCTTTACCCCATTCGGCGAACTCCATTGGGGTTTTAGATTTTAAACAATCACTGGCTCCCAGATAACCCAAAGCCTTTTCAGCCGCAATAGGCAAAAAGGGTAGGACCAGAACGGAAACCACACGAAGGCTTTCATGACAGTGGATGAGAATCTGGGCCAGTTTTTCCTTATCACCGGGAGCGGCAGACTTGGCGAGTGCCCAAGGAGCGTTGGATTCGATGTACCGGTTAACGGCGGAAATAATTTTCCAAGCACTTTCTAGAGCTCGATTAAAACTAAAATCCACAAGGGCCGCATGAAAGGCCGGGGCATTCTCCGTGACCGAGGCTTTTAACTCGCAATCCCCACCGAGTAGCTTGCTCACCTCGATGGGATCACTGCCCAAATACTTCTCGATCATGGTAGCCAAACGGTTCACACAATTTCCGTAATCATTGGCCAGATCCGAATTGATTCTTTGGTACACCACTTCTTTGGTGTATTCGCCGTCCATTCCAAAAACGAATTCGCGGAACAGAAAATAGCGGACCCCCTCAAGCCCTACCTCTTTTGCAAGAGCGATGGGGTCGATGACGTTGCCCAGTGACTTGCTAATCTTACGGTTTGCATCGGTGAGCCAGCCGTGAGCGATGATGTGTTGGGGCAACGGTAATTTTAACGCCATCAAGAAGGTGGGCCAGTAAACGGCATGAAATCTCAAAATGTCTTTACCAACGAGATGAATGGCATGAGGCCAAAACTTTTCGAATTTAGAATCCTTAGCATCTGGATTCAAAGCCGAAATGTAGTTGGTGAGCGCGTCAAACCATACATAAACACAATGGGCTTTCTTAGCCTTGGGATCGGCGGGCATCGGGATGCCCCACTGGATGGTCGTTCGGCTGATACTGATATCTTTTAATCCCTGCTTGATGAAACCCAAGACTTCGTTCTTGCGCGTCTCAGGCATAATGAACTTGGGATTAGCTTCGATATGTTTGAGAAGTTTGTCTGAATAGGCTGACATTCGAAAGAAGTAACTCTCTTCTTTAAGCTTCTCGACGGGTCTGCCGCAATCAGGGCACTTTCCGTCCACGACTTGAGTTTCCGTCCAATAACTCTCGTCGGGAACGCAGTACCACCCTTCGTACTCGCTTAAGTAAATGTCGCCGCTGTCCATGAGCTGCTTCATGAACCCAGTTACCACCTTCTTATGGCGTTCTTCGGTCGTGCGGATGAAATCGTTGTAAGTGATGTCGTAAAATTTCCACGCCTCTTTGTATCGCTCAACGACTTTGTCCGCGAGTTGTTGAGGCGTTAGGTTTTGCTCTTTAGCCTTCTTTTGGATCTTCTGTCCGTGCTCGTCAGTCCCGGTCAAAAACCAGACGTCTTTACCGCGCATTCGCTGATAGCGCGCCATGATATCGGCAGCCAAAGTCGTGTACAGATGGCCGATATGGGGGACATCGGTCACATAGTAAATGGGAGTCGTGATGTAGTAAGGGTCATTCATACTTTAGCATGGCATCAGAAGTTCTGAATCAAGAAACTTTCCAACATTAAACCGTAGTTAGCGTTTGAACGCAAACGGGCCTCCAAAGCCACGGCCTCTTCAAACTGGTTGAGTGCCGTATAGTTGAAATAGTGTTTGGAAGAGATGACCTGGTTTCTAAGATAAGTTTGGAGCTGAGTGACAAACGCCAAGGCAGATTCTTTGTCATCTAAGGCCAGAACGGTTTCAGACACATTCTTGTCCTTCAAAAACTCTAGAATTCTTTTTTCCGCCGTCGGATCGTAATCGCTCGCTTTGGGATCAGTAACTTCAGGTTTTAAAATAAACTTAAGACATCGCGAGAGCAATGTGGGCAACAAAGAGCTCATTTGCGAAGTCAAAAGCCAGAAGAATCTTCCCGGACCAGGCTCTTCCAAAGTTTTTAAAAATGCGTTGGCGGCAGAGGCGTTCATCCGATGGCATTCGTCGATGATGCAGATACGAACATTCCCTTCGACCGGTGTGAGAGTCATCTGATGACAAAGGTCACGGACGGTATCGATCTTAATGACGTCTTCTGAAGTATCCGTCCAGACGATGACATCGGGATGAGTATCTCTTTGGATTCTGTCGCAAGTGGAACACTGATCGCAAAATCCTTTGTGGGTTCTTTTCGTACAGAGCAGAAACTTAGCAATGTTCTTGGTGAGTTGAAGTTTCTGGGCGGAAGAGGGTCCCACTAAGATAGCCGCGGGATGTATTCGCCCTCCTGCTAAATAAAGGCGCAGCCGCTTCTGAGCTTCTGCATTTCCTTCGATCCCTAGGCTATTTTCGCTTAACTGCCCCAAAGCCCTTTTCCCTTCAATTTTGCTTTTACCAGAGATTGAATCTCCTGGGCTAGTTCGTCTTCCGAACGGCGCGCGTCAAGTACGATAAAGCGCCGGGGGTATCTCTTAGCCAGTAGTAAGAACCCTCGGCGAACGGCTCGGTGGAAGGAACGCTTCTCACCATCGAGCCTATCGAGTTTTACTTTTCGACGCACTCCCCCGAGCCAAACGTCGGTTTTAAGACGGGTTCGAATCCGCTTCAGTCCAATGTCTTCCGGTAAATCGAGAAGGAGAACCAGATTCGGTTCGATCCCCTCGGTGGCAAAGTCATTAAGCTTTTCAACCCAATCGACACCTAAGTTTCGGCAGATTCCCTGGTACACCGTGGAAGAGTCAGCGAATCGGTCGCTAACGATAATTTTGCGGGCCTTAAGAGCGGGGCGCAAAACCTCTTCGGCATGTTGAGCCCGGTCGGCTTCGTAAAGAAGGAGCTCCGAGCGGGAGGTTAGCCCTTTGGTTTCGGGATTGAGCAAGATTTCACGGATCTTTCTCCCGATTTCCGTTCCGCCAGGCTCTTTACTGACGATGACCGACATTCCTTCGGATTCGAGCCAGCAGACTAGCCTGCGCATCTGGGTCGATTTTCCGGAGCCCTCGCCGCCTTCGAAGGAAAGGAAGTAGCCTGTTTTGCCGCGTTTCGCCATTTAGCGAAGCATAATAGACAAATAACGACAAAACAGCTACATAATCCCAGGGTTCAGTATCCTTGAAAGGAACGCCTGATAAAAGCTCCGATGGCGGAATTGGTAGACGCGTACGGCTCAGGACCGTATAGGGAAACCTGTGAGAGTTCGAGTCTCTCTCGGAGCACCATGCTTTGCCAGCGGCTTTGCACGGCAAGCCATCCTTCCCCATTTCTCAGTTGAATGTATTTTCTCTCCAGTATAAGAGGTTCAGCATTAAATCAGAGTGAACCGAATTTATTCCCATTGCAGACGTGAAAGCGGGAGGTGAGTGATGTCAAAGATGTCTAATAAGTTGTCGAGCTCGATAGGTTTGATACTGTTTCTGGGCGTTGTAGGAGGATGCGGAGAGCCTTCGGCCCTTTCTCACCGCGGGACTAACTCCGCCTTGCCAGTTGCCGGAGATTTGACGACCAAGAAAGACTTCGAATCGATAACGACTTTTTCTCAAAGCCTTCAGAGTTTAACCTTCGAGTTTAATCCCAAAGATCGTTCCGCTACTCTAAATTATGGATACTATGACTTCGACAAGCTGGATGATAAAGGCCTTCCGTACAGTACTTTTATTTCAGGATTGCTGGGAACCATTGCTGCCGATGGGACGGGAATTCTAACGAACAGAGAGGTCCCCAAACAGAGTGCGAAAATTCAGTGCGCTGACGCCTCTTGTGGAAATGTGAAGATCGACATCAATAAGGAACAGGGAAAATATTCAGGGGTGGCGGTCGTAAACATCACGACGTTTCGAGGGGTAAATACCTTTCTTATGTTGGGAGATAAGAAATCCAAAAAGGATCCAGCAAGAATCGGCGCTTTGCTGGATAGCTGGGAACCTAAGACGACCGATCTTACTTTAATCGAAATCGTCAATGGGCGAAATAATCTGTTTAAAATTGCGGTCAACTTTAGCAAAGACCAGTTACCTGGAAGTACCGAGCCTGCTTTCGATTCTAAAAAGGTGGCGGTGGAAGGTCCTATAGGCAAGGACGTTTCCGTTGGGCTTGGGGACATGGTATCGCGTTCCGGCGTTACTACAGCAGGGGGATCTCAGTATCGGGCAGATGTCACTTTTGATCCCAAGCGCAGCCTTGTCGAAGTTTCGTTCCTTAAAGATGACGGGCTGATTCGGTTATGGGCTGGAGTTACGCTCTTCGACCAGAAAAAATAGGGGTCGGCACGTTCGTCAATGACGCTTGCCCTACCCATCAGATATAATTTTTGGCTATGACTCAGCTTGATACTTGGATCGGGCTTGCCAAGGACAACGGGGCTAGTGACTTGCATCTAGAGCCGGGATCGCCGCTAGTGATGCGGGTTCGGGGCGAGCTGGTTGCCAATGAAGCGACTGTTTCCGGTGAGACTCTTCTTTCGCTAGCGAGAGAGATTTTGGGTGGGGAACGCTGGCAGGCCTTTCTCTCTGAGAGATCTTCGGACCTTTCTCAGACCATCGCGGGAGTTCGGTGTAGGCTGCATTTTTATCAAACGATGAAGGGCGTCAGCATTGCGGTTCGCCTGCTTTCTACCTTTCGAAATACCCTTAAAGATTGCAACGTTCATTCTGACTTCGCTCAATTCCTAAATAAGGACACCGGGCTCGTCTTAGTGTCGGGCCCCACCGGGAGCGGAAAATCGACAACCCTAGCGGCATTTGTGGAAGAGATTAATCACCTGCACCGGCGACAAATCGTTACGGTCGAAAGCCCGATAGAATATTTTTTTAAGAGTCGAAAGTCGTTTATCCGCCAGCGCGAGGTGGGCCATCATACGCCTAGCTTTGAAAAAGCGATTATCGATTCCATGCGCGAAGATCCTGATGTCTTGGTCATTGGAGAGATGCGCACGCCGGATGTTATGCGCTTGACTCTGAATGCCGCGGAGACAGGCCACCTTGTATTTTCCACCGTGCACTCCTCGTCTTGTGCGGAAGCGTTAATCCGGCTCTGCATGTCTTTTCCTTCTGATTTGCAGTCCTCAATCTGCAATCAAGTCGCAGATTGTTTGGTGGGGGTAATTTGTCAGCAGCTCATTTATCTTCCGAAATTTAAGATCAGAGTTCCCGTGTGCGAAATTCTGGTCGCCAATACTTCCGTGAAGTCGGTCATTCGAAGCGGACAATTTAGTAAAATTCCGACATGGCTTCAGACGGGTGCCGCGGATGGCATGTGGACGTTTGAACGTTACCGCCGGTGGGTCGATGAAAGACAGGATTGGACGGTTAACCACAGTCAGGCTCCGGTGTCCGAGAAAGAAGACAAAACTACCGCTAGTATCAGTATCGGGAAACCCGTGAGCCCCAAACCTCCAACGGCTCCGGCACGAACGATGGGGGCGCCTTGCGAACCTTCAAATAAGGGATCTGACGCCGCCACCATAGAAAAAGATAATTTAAATCGAATTGAAATTAATCCCTCGGGGGAAGATCTGGGAGAACTCGTCAAAGAGATGGCCAAGAAGCTACCTAACGAGTAGTTCCGTGATAGGATTACCAACATTTAAGGGAGGGGATTAACAATGAGAAGAAACATCGGTCTTTTGATTCTATTGGTCACCTTGGGTTGGGCTGTCAGACTTCGAGCGGAAACGAACGAGTCGAGTGCATACGAGGGAAATCGGATAGACACTTTGCATTACCGTGCCCCCCAAGGGGTGTTTAACCTGAATGTAAATTTCAATACCTTCCTTCATTATGACGAATTAATGGTCCAAAGCGGACAGAACACTATAGATTATAAGCGAACTTCGTATTCCATGGGGGCGACTTTAGGTTACGGGATAACCGATAAGTTTAGTATCTCGTTAGCGGACACCTTTAATTTCAGCGAAACACTTACGACGAATAATATTTTAGCGAGTACGACAACCTCTCAGAGTTCCACTTACCCGAACGATCCTACGTTGACGCTTAATTACCGTTATGTGGGAGGCCTCGAAGGTAAATTGTTCGCTAATGCCTTTGCCGATTTCACGCCAAACCTAGGCGATACCGCACTTTCCGCTGGTCAGAACATCGTCGATCTAGGGAGTAATATTCGCTACGTATTGGGAGATCACGAATTCTCTCTTATCGGGACTGCTCTTTACTATTTTTCCCGGACTTACAACGCGGCTAATCCCGCCAACAATTACAATCAGGACGGCTATTTTGCCGTGCAGTTGGAAGGGCTTTACCGCGTGCATGTCTTTCACGATTATTATGCGCAAGCGTTCGCAACCTTTGCGACTTCGCACTCGGTTAACACGACTTATCCAAGTCAATCGACCGTTTATAGCACTCCGGTCAGACTCGTTCCTGGCGTAGAGTTGGGTTGGCGACCGTGGGAAAGCGCTGCTCTGTTCGTGCGCTATGCCTATCAAGGGTATACGGAATCGGGTGTCCCAAGTGCTTCAGCTTCCTTCACCAACGGGTACAATATTTCCACGCTGTATGTCGGGGCAAATATTCAGTTGTGAGCTTTTAGATTTCGATGTGCGCTGTTAGGGCGAAGATAGAGGCTGGTCCTCTATCTTCATTGTATCCAACGTGAATGTTGAGATCACCATGACCTTAAGCTATTCCCAGTACGCTTCGACTCCAGGTCTCAATACCATCGCGTGTGGATATACCGCGGGCTATCCCTATAATTCGACGGCGAATAAATTCTACGGTGCGGGCACAATGATCACGTGTCAGGGATGTAGCTTTCGAGGAAATGGCGTCTCTTGCGCCGATCTTACCAACGCCATTGCGAACAACCCTTGTGACTAAGGGGCGAAATAGGCGGCGACAGCGGAATCTTGATTAGAACGCGTATCCGAGACTGACACCACCGTAGGGGAAGAACGAAGAGGCAGCCAGACTATAGATACCGTACAGGGTAGCTCTAAAGTGAAATCCCCCTTGAGCCGGCCAGTAACGATATCCCAAACCTAAATCTAGCAATAGGCCGCCTTGTGACGTGCTGCCGGAAAGGCCGGAAGACGAAATGACAGTTGCCGTACCGGAAGCTAATGCCAAGTCTCCGCCACCGAGGATTTCGAAAGAGCTATTGGGCCCATCGCCTAGGAGTGCTGAAATCGAGAAGGGAAACTGAAGTACGCTGATAGAAGCTGTTGCCGTGCCGGCCAGAGCCGTCGTCGAAACGGAAAAATAACTAAACCCTAAATTCGCGGCCCAATGTTTGGAGAAGCGGTAGGAAGCAAATAGATCGTAGAGTCCTGCTACTCCCAAGAGTTCTAGGCTCACTTGAAAATTAGAAGTGACAGGATCGAAGCGATCCACGGAAGATTGTATCTGGCCCTCGCTCGCCAGGTTTCTTCCGCTACGAGAAACCAAATCTCCCGCGACAATCGTGAGGCTGGGATCGGTGCGGGTCGCCACTCTTATGATCGCGTTTCCTTTGTCTGAAATCTTAAATACTTTTCCGCAAGCTACTGAATGGCCGTTTCGAACCACGCAAGCCTTTTCATTTAATTTCCAACGGCCCGAAGCATCCGTTGATACGAGAATATACTGTCGGTTCGCTTTGATAACGGAAGCTGCCGTAAGCGGGGCTGAGATAGTTAGCAGTAGGAATATCCAGCTTCTGTGACGAGAGAAAAGGACCATGATAATGGCCTATCGGCTAATCAGCATTGGAGATTAAGGGAAATACACTAGAAGGCTATCGACTCATCAATCTTTCGAATTCCGAGAGACGAGCCCCGCAGGAGTCGACCCAAAGGGCGTCGATGACGTTTTGAGTGAAATGCTCGTTCGGGTCTACTTGGTAAAGCTTGGTCTTCTTGTGCGTAATCACTTTACCCTTGGGATCGACATAGAATTCCCCCTCGCCCATGTCGTGAATGTTGGAAAAGTGCTGTGCGAAGAGATCTAGCTGAGGCTGCGAGGTTACGACTTGCAGTCCATGTAAAGAACGGTTCGCGAGACGTTGAAGGGCTGAATGTCCGGAATCTCTCCCCTCAAAGAATTCTCTGGGCGGGTTTTTCAGATGCGCGGTGTTAGTGAAGGGTATGGAAAGGTTATTGGTAAAATCTCCCGGCAGAGCCACAATAGCAACGCCGTTAAAGCCTTTCAAAAGGGCAAATGCCTTTAATGCGTTCGCTGCCCGTTGGGTCATTCCCGGATTCAGATCGTTCACATAAAATGTTCCGTTATCGCCATAGTTTTCAACCATTTCGACGAGCGTTCTTTTGAGAAGATCCAGCTCTAGTTTGTCCCCAGCTTCCACCCGAGTCGCTCCCGACTCTACGTTTGCTCCCCCATATTCGATATGAGACCACTTTTTTTCAAGGCCATCTGCGCTGGCGACGCGAGGGAAATGGAAAAAGAGGGCTAAAAAGAGAGCGACCACATAACGCATCCCTTAATGATAGTTCAAGTAGCGCTCAAAAGACTAGCTAAGGTATAAGGCCAGCATGGACGTGAACGAGCTTCCACCAGTCTTGCGCAAAGCGATTCATGCGCCGCGATTTATCAGCCGTTTGTTACTGAGTCGCACGCCATTTAGATACAAGACCTTTCTAGAAGGGCGTCGGGAATTGGCCGACCGGTTTCTTTTCGGAGAGGGGATAGAAATTGGAGCTCTGAATCAACCCCTTGAGGTTCCCAGCCATGTGAAAGTCCGCTACGTGGATCGCTTAAAAGAAAGCGATCTGAGAATTCATTATCCGGAGCTTGCGGGACAGAAACTAGTGGCCGTCGATATCATTGATGATGGAGAGAGTTTAATGACGATCCCCGAGTCTTCGCTAGATTTCATTATCGCCAACCATATGCTCGAACACTGTGAAGATCCTATCAGAACTTTGAAGAATTTCCTTCGCGTGGTTCGACCCGAAGGGATTCTCTTTATTTCGGTTCCCGATAAGAGATTCACTTTTGATCGGAAGCGGGGCCTAACACCCAATGAACACCTTGCCACTGATCACGCGGACGGCCCCCAAATTTCCAGGGAGGAGCATTATCTTGAATGGACCGAAAGGGTAATGCGAAAAACCGGCGATAAAATAGCTGAGACAGCAACAGAGCTAATGCGAGGCCAAATCAGTATTCATTTTCACGTTTGGACCACAAAGACTTTTCGAGAGTTTCTGAGTTATGTAAAGCAGGCTTATCAACTTCCCTTTGAAACCTTGGTGCTTCGAAAAAACGAGTACGAGACGGTGGTGGTATTGAAACGGAAAATCGAGAAGTAGAGCGAATTCCACGGCGACACCCATCGTGTATGTCTAAGTCTTAGACACTTGCGCCACGCCTTACGGGGTGACTTCTCGTTGGATACAGTTTGGTGTTTGGGTAAGGCTAAGATCTTGGTATTTGCGTTGCATCTCAATAAATCGTGTGGAGTTCGAGGAGTTCCGCGAGGGTCTATGTCAGCAACGAGTAAGAAATTTGTCTACTATGATGCGCAAGGAATCCGTCACGTCCGAGACGTCACAGAAGAGGTATTTACCCGCATCCTTTCCCTTTTTGATGGCAACGCTCGATCGGTATCACGATCCAGCGGAGGTCTTGGCGTTGCCATGCCGTCGGGAATCAAATTTCGGAATGAAAAAGATCGAGTAATTTCTGATTTGTCCACTGTGCATATCCTTCTGCACTGTACCGATTTTGACAATCAAGCCAAGAAAGCTGAAGAGGCTTCTTTCCACCGCCCTAAATTACTTTCGATTTCAAAAATTCATCCGTTATTTTCCCAGGATCCCAATGGAGAACAACGCTTCGGAATCGATTTCGGTTCCGGACTCTTTCCGGTTCACGTCGTAAATTTTCTTAAGTCGACTCACGGTAAGGATATGGTGGCTTTCATCGAAAAGTTGCCTTCTTCCGCTGATGCTCCGGTGAAGATACAACCCTATTGGGTTCCCAAAGAGTGTCTAAGATGGGTTAGTCCGGGAAAAGAGATCAAAAATCCTATTTTGGGGTTAGAAGCGATCAATGCCGCTAGGCGAACCCTAGTGGGTATTCCCGAATTCTTGAAACTCGGAGACCTGATCATTTTCAACACTGGCGAATGGAACCTCGACGTGCTTCGCGCCAAAATCGCGCGAGAATGCCGCCACAAAGACGATCGCCGGATGGCCGAGTCGGAACCTGAGTCCGCTTCGGAGGGCTTACTTCCTTTTGGATTATTCGAAGCTACTTCTAGCGTCATCTTAGGTTGACGCACCATCGCATCTGACGCAGGAAACTGCTTTAGGGTACCGATTCCTTCTGCCGATAAGTACACCGACATCTATGCCCCATACTCATTCCATTCGCGCGATTGTCTTTCTTTCTTTGATGGCTCACGGTGCATTTGCTACAAACGGCGCGGCCTTTATTTCTCAAAATATTCCCTATGCGATTGGTATAGGAGAGAGAATTCCGGTAAAGATCGTCATTCAGAATACCGGCACTACGAC
Source organism: uncultured delta proteobacterium (assembly GCA_963778115.1). Classification (GTDB taxonomy): domain Bacteria; phylum Bdellovibrionota; class FAC87; order UBA2466; family UBA2466; genus JBBQIT01. The sequence goes on along the minus strand of CAVZSV010000004.1, from coordinate 1,547,232 downwards.
GTGGTTTGACGCGTACCAGAAGGGATACCGGCTCGGGTCTCAAAACCCCCCTGAAAATGACATGTGGGGAGTCAATCGCGCTCGGCTCGCCAAGGGAACGCAAGTCGCTCCCGGCGAAACGGCAGAATTTGACTTTACGATCACCGGTCCCCAAAGTCTGGGTGCCAAGCCCTTTCAATGGCAGATGGTACAAGAATTTGTGGCTCGCTTCGGCGATCTAACTCCCGATGTAAGAATTCAAGTGACCGGACGACGCTGGGTGCACCGGCTTTATGAAGAACTTTTAAATCGAGAACCCAAAGACGAAGAGATTGAGATTTTTCGAAATACTTTTGCCGACGGCAGCTCCGCCGCGGACATTGCTTGGCGCTTTCTTAACTCTCCTCAGTATGATCTCGCGTTGGTCCGCACCACTTATCGGTCTTTGTTTTCTAGGGAACCCAAGCAGGAAGAGATAGACAAATGGATTCCTGTTGCCCGGGTGGGGGGCTGGAAGGATCTCATTATCGGTGTGGCTTCGTCGGAAGACTATTTTGTTCAGCACGGAAGTTCCAACCGCGCGATGCTAATGGCTTTGTATCGCGATCTGATAAAGGACCAGCCTATCAGCGCCATTGCCGAGTCCATGGGTAAATTGGAAAACGGACAGACCACCGCGGACTGTGTAGCTGAAATCCTATCTTCGGAAGCGTTTCTAACCAAATTGGCTCTGGGCTGGGCGTCGACTCATTTTAAGAAACCCAACGCGACAGATGCTGAGATAGCACCTTGGATGGAAAGGCTTCGCGCGGGAGATCGTTGGGAGAAGCTTTTAGCGGATATTCTTGGAACCCCCGAATATCGATTGCTGCGGCCTCACGAACGGACCTTGGCGAGTGATGATGGCGGAGCCTAACCGTAGAAACTTTCGGAAAAAATGCGTGAAAAAATAAACGGCCCCGAGACCATCTCGGGGCCGCTATCTTTTGGTTTCGTTCGAGGAGAAACGAACTTTATAAACTTTCGGGGATTATGCATCCCCCATGACTAAAGATTACGATAGAAACCTTGGAATTTTGTGGAATATATAACCATTTAATATTATTACGTAAATACTAGTCGAACTTTCCATTTAACTAGCGCAAAATAGAAGTTGAGGCATCGCTCGAGGCGAACGAGAGAGGAAATGTCATGAAAAAACTTTTATTAGTGGAAGACGATCGCATGATCTCTCGTACGCTAAAGACGGCACTTCACTATCGAGACTTTGACGTCACCATTTGCGAATCGGTGAGAGCGGGACGTGAAGCCTTGGAAAAGAATGAGTTCGATCTGGTGATCCTGGATGTGAATTTGCCGGACGGCACTGGATATGAACTTTGCAAAACATTGCGCGAAAAACAAAATCCCATTCCGATCGTCATGCTGACCGCGCGAGCGGATGAAGCTTCCGCGGTCCGCGGGATCGAGAGTGGCGCCGACGATTATGTCCGTAAACCTTTCGGACTCGAGGAGCTTTCCGCTAGATTGAATCGGTTGTTAAGCAATAAGACAAAATCTAACGATGTCATTTCCTTTCACTCGCTTCGTATCAGCATGAAGCAAAGACAAGCTTGGGTGGGAGAAAGTACCGTGTCGTTGGGTAAAAGAGAGTTCGATATTTTAGCCCTTCTCGTCAAGAGGTCGGGAGAGGTCGTTACTCGAGAAGAGATTATAAGTACTATCGATACGGATTCTGAAATGTATGACCGAACGGTGGACTCGCATTTGAGCCATTTGAGACGGAAATTGAAAGACGCGGAACTAAAAGACGTGCAGATCACCCCCGTCTACGGAGTTGGTTACCGATTGGAAAATAAATGAGCAGCAAAACATTCCTCGGATTTCTTCTCTTCAATATCCTTTGCGCGTTGGCCGTGGGAGTTGTGATCGTCCTTTCTCTTCGCGCGTTTACCGAAAATAGCGGCATGGAGATGCGTCGCCATCTTCTGATGAATTTTGCTTTGAATTATGAAAAGTCACCGGATGATAAGAATGTATTTGAAATGCCTCCTCCGGAACCTCCTCCAGGGGCGCCACCGGGATCTTTTCATGCAACTGCTCCCGAAATGGATCCGAGGGCTCCGCATCCCCACCGACCGCCACATGTTTGGGTCGTGGACGCCGACGGGAGAGTGACTGGAGGAAATACTCGCGATCCGCTTCCGGAACCTTGGATTTCCCTTCCAAAGCCTGAAAATGCTCATGAAGTGAGCAGTAGCTACCGTTTTCTTGCGCTTAGCCCCTACTTGGTCGTGATGAGACTGGGAACGGTAAAGCCTTCCTTTTTGGTGATGACAGCACCTCGCCCTAGACAGGGAGATAATAATGAGCTCTTTCAATTATTCTTATTCGGCTCCGCTTTGGCATTCTGTGCCCTAATCTCCATGTTGATGACTTTTCTGTATTTGCGAAAAAAATCTTCCGAGGCAAGAGGCGTTCTCTTGCGCCTTGAGCGAGGGGATCTGAAAGCACGATTTTCCATTAAGCAGTTTGATCAGATGGGCAGTCTTATGCTCGACTTTAATCGGATGGCGTCCGAGATCGAGCGCTTGGTGGGAAAGTTAGCGGAAGCGGAGCAGGCCAGGAAAACTTTTTTCCAAGAGTTAAGCCACGATCTTCGCACTCCGCTAACGAGCCTTAGAACTTCCATCGAAACACTGTCCTCTCATTGGGCACAGATGCCCGCCGCGGAAAGAATTCAAATCGTTTCCGTTTGCCAAGCGGAAATATCTTACTTCACCGATTTACTAGAAAATCTCCTGTTCATTGCCCAGATGGACGAACCCCTCTACAAAAAGACAACTGAAATAGTGGATCTGAGGGCCATTTTGGAAGGGGAAATACAAGTTAGAAAGGCGCAAGAGATCGCCTCTTCCGAGCGCATCGCTTGGAGCCTAAGACTTTTAGGCGAAGGGACTTCGTTTGGTTCACTTTCCGGCGACTCTCGCCTTATTCGTAGGTTGGTGAAGAACATCTTTGAAAACGCATCCCGTTTTGCCAAAGCCGCGGTTCAGGTAACTCTTGAAGAAAAAGGAGAACACCTCATAGTGACGGTGTTTGATGATGGGGCCGGTATGAACCGTGAGGACATCGAGGGCTTTGGCAAAGCAAGAGGGCGTCGTTTGGTGGATGAAAGTGATCTTTCGCACGTCTCTTTAGGATTGGGATCGGTGATTATGAAAAAGATTGTCAATTTACATCACGGTGAGATTTTCGTAACCAGCAGCAGAGCCGCTATTGATCCTCTTCCGAACGGCACCCGGATCGTCATTCGATTTCCTCGGTTCTCATAATCCCCGTCGAACTTGTCGTTTCTCTGATAACCCCGTAAGTTTGCCATTATGGATTGCGATGTCATCGTTTTGGGCATGGGGGTGATGGGTGGTGCTGCGTGTTATTCCCTCGCCAGGCGCGGAGTTGCCGTGACGGGCATTGAGCAGTTTGGCTTGGGCCATTCGCTAGGAAGTTCCCACGGCGGTACGCGACTTATTCGAAAAGCTTACTTTGAAGACGAGCATTACGTCCCTTTGGCAAAATATAGCTATCAGCTTTGGGATCAGATCGGAAAGAGCTGTGAAAAGCCGCTTCTCCATCGGGTAGGACTTCTTCTTATCGGCCAAGAAAAACGGGGAGCACTGAAGGGGGTAGTTAGCAGTGCCCGTAAACACAAAGTGCAAGTACGCAAATTTAGCACCAAGGAGCTTCGCAGACATTACCCTCAAATCAGAGCCCCCGAAGGATACATCGGCGTTCTCGAACCCGACGCCGGTTACGTGGAAGTCGAGCGTTCGGTGTTGGAGTTAATTCGTCTTGCTAGAAAGCACGGCGCCGATATCCACGAAGAGGAACGCGTCGAAGGTTGGTCGGCTACCTCGCGAGCGGTCACTGTCAGGACTTCAAGAGCGACTTATAAAGCGCGTCACCTCATCATTGCGGCAGGACCTTGGAGTGCTTCGCTTCTGGGTGAGAGTAATAAGTTGCAGCCTCTCGAAGTTCGCCGTGTTCCGCAATTTTGGTTGAAAGCCCCCGCAGAATTCGATGAAAAGAAAAAGTTTCCTTGTTATGCGCTAGATCTTCCCGACGGATTTTTTTATGGAGTTCCGCGCAAAGGGAAAAGGCCTTTGAAGATGGCTATCTATCATCCCAAAAGACAAGTCGTGACCGACCCCTATATAGTGGAACGTGAGATACATCCTTCCGATTACCAACCCATTAATGAAGTGGTTCGCACTCATCTAATTAAGGTCAATCCGATTCCCCAGAGCGCCTCGGTATGTCTTTATACGATGGCTCCAAATTCCCGCTTTATTATTGATCTTCATCCTCGCTACAAGAATGTAAGCTTCGCCACCGGCTTTTCAGGACATGGATTTAAATTCGCTCCGGCAGTGGGGGAGTGTTTGGCGAAACTCGCTATTTCAGGAACTACTTTACCAGCAGCGCGATTTTTAAAGTTACCTCCTCCACCTAAGGGAAAGCGCGCGTGAGGACCTCTTCAGCCGCGGCTATGGTGGTAACCGATCTCGACGGAACGCTTACTCGATCCAATGGGTCGTTGAATCAGAAAGATCTGGAAACACTGAAGGAGTTAAAAGAGAAGAAAGTAATTCGGGTCATTGCAACCGGCAGAAATTTGTATTCGGCCGTGAAGTTTCTGCGCGCCGACATGCCGATCGATTATCTAATTTTTTCGTGCGGAGCTGGAATATTGGATTGGAATACCGGAGAGATTCTGATGGCTCGGCATATGAAAGCAACCGAGATCGCACGGGTTCACTCGCTTTTTGTTAGCCACGGACTGGATTTCATGATCCACCATTCCATTCCCGACAACCACCGTTTTTTCTACTTAGGTACAGGTAGAATAAATCCAGATTTTACCGAGCGCTGGAAACGCGCCGGAGAATTTGCCATTCCGCTCACTTCTGGCTACCCCAATCTAGTTGAAGCGACACAATTTCTGGTAGTAGCGATGAAAGACGAAGGTGAGTCGATCTTGCGACAAATTCGCCGGTCACTAGAACCAGATTTCTCAGTCCTACGGACCACGTCTCCTTTGGATCACAAGTCCTACTGGATAGAGATCTATGCCAAAGGAGTTTGCAAGGCGGAAGCGGTTGCACAGCTTGCCCAAAAGGCTCGTTTGAGAAGAGAACAGATTCTAGGGATCGGAAACGACTACGTCGATATGGATCTTCTCGATTGGGTCGGTCATCCCTTTCTTGTTTCCAATGCGGCAACCGATCTTAAGACGAAATACCCCATCGTCGCGTCGAACGACGGGGCTGGTTTTTCCGAGGCCGTTTCCAGATTTCTCAAAACAATACTCCTGAAGACCTGATCTCGGTCTCTCTCTCTTTTTTCAAAGCAAGAATGTCGGCATGGCATATGCACTACTTTCTTGGAATGATTATTCGCAGCGTTGAAGACTCCCACCGACTATTTCGAAAAATGGAATCTGAGTTCCAGGAAGTCGTTTGGGCGGGATTTCTAACGAGTCGCCATCGTGTGATCAAAGTAAAAGAGATCTTTCGGGGAACCTTAACTCACGCTCCTGCCTGTCCAAGAGAGATTCTGCGGGAGGCGTTAAGGTTCAATTGCGCTAAATTTCTCATCGCGCACAACCACCCTTCCGGAAGTCCCTATCCCAGTAGAGAGGATCGCAAGTTTACGGAGATGTTAGAAATGGCGGCAGTTTGTATCGGCGTTACCCTTGTCGATCATCTAATTGTGGCGGAGGGGGGGGAAGTATTTCAGCTTTGCCGAAGCTAGGCTGATAGGGAAGTCGCCTGGCGAAGTCGTGAAAAAACTCTCAGACCGAGTACCAGATGGTCCATATCGCAGTTGGCGAAACAGTTAAGCGCATCTTGCGGGGTACAAACCACAGGCTCACTGTCGTTGAACGACGTATTTATCAGCATGGGCACACCGGTCTTCTTGCGGAACGCTTCGATAAGGTCCCAAAAGAAAGGCTGCGTATCTCGGACCACCGACTGGATTCTGCAAGAATGATCGACATGGACGACGCCTGAGATTTTCGGTCGGTTGAGTTCTTTAACGGGAAAAACGGCTTCCATCGAAGGAGAAAAGAAAGAATTCTCGAACCACTCTTCTTGATACTCCCAAAGAACGGAAGCGGCGAAGGGGCGGAATGATTCACGATGCTTGACCCGTTCGTTAAGACGATCTCGCATCGTGCGTACTCTTGGATCGGCTATGATGCTCCGACTTCCTAAAGCGCGCGGACCAAACTCCATTCTTCCGCGAAACAAACCAATAATCTTTTCTTCGCACAGCTCTTCGACCATCCAACGGATAAGTTGTTCATCCGAGTTGAAAGTGCGATCGTTAATATCAGAGGGAAGAGCGGGAGCGCTATCCAGCGTATAATCTTCATCGTTAGGACCTAACAGCGCCCAGTGACGGCCCTCGGGATTGACCTGAACTCCGCAAACAGTAATGGCGGCTCCCACGGCGATTCCGGCATCACTACAAGCGGGAGCCACTACCACTTTTTTGTACGGGGTATTTTGCGGAATCTTCCCTACCCAAACGCTGTTGTGAGCGCAGCCGCCCGAAAGTGCCACGGTGGTTTTCCCCACGCGATCGTGTAACTGTCCCAGCAAATGGTAACCAATCTCTTCGAATCTAGCTTGGACCGACTTTGCTAAGTCCCAATGGCTTCTAGTCAGCGCTTCCAAAGGTTTGCGCGGAGCTACTCCGATGACTTGGGTAAGAAAATTATTATTGTAGAAAGGACGAATTTTCGGTTGGGCCTTAACGACTTGGAAACTGGAAATATGATTTTCCGTCGGAAAAGCTTCAAGGTTCAAATGGAATCCAAACTTTTCACTCTCGCGAATCAGTTCGTGCATGGCCGTTAAGTACCGAGGCTGCCCGTAACTCGACAAACCCATGACTTTGAACTCGTCGCCAAAATGTTGAAAGCCCAGAAACTGAGTCATCGCCGTATAAAAGAATCCCACGGAATGGGGGAAATACACCCGATCGAGAATTTCCAGGCCATTACCCGTAGAATGGCCGATTGCGGTCGATACAAAATCCCCAAGTCCGTCGAAGGAGAGGAATGCCGCCTCTTCTCCACTGGTCATATGACTCACACTCATCATGTGGGCATAGTGATGTTCGACCCGGGCTAAGGATGCTTTTCCGAGCCCCACACGCTTAAGCGCCGATCGCAGTGATTCTTGGGGAGAGTGGGGGTCTGGATTTTTGTGCTGCGTTAAAAATTGAGGATGCTGAAATATGGTTCTGATGCGACGAGTAATGCCATTCCAAGGTTTTTTGGCAATAGCTACGATTTGAACGTCACGGGGCGTTAGGCCGGCGTGTCGAAGGCAATACTCAATCGATTTAGTGGGAAATAGGGCGTAATGCTTTATTCTCGTAAAGCGCTCTTCTTCAGCAGCGGCCACGAGGCATCCATCGATGATTAACGCGGCGGAAGAGTCCCCATGCGCAAGACTAATTCCTAAGACGATCGAAAGGTTTCTTGGCATACTGGATTAATAAGGAAGTTCGAAGGGAAAACATCTTAAGTCTACTCCGTTTTTCTCCGATTAGAAACTGAAGACTCTCTCAAGTAACCCATGCACTTTGCCACAGAAAACATCTTAGAAGTTATGGGCTACATCGCCCTCGGAGCGGGGCTAGCGATCCCCCTTCTTCTTTTAAACATCAGGCTGGCGCCAGCTTTGGGCATGATCGATTGGCCTAAAGCACGAGGTTTGGCTGAAGAGCAGATCCCCATCGTGGGACCTAGTCTCGTCGCTTTTACCTTGGGTATTTTGGGATTGGTCACCTATCTGTACGGCTTGAGTCCTTGGATTTTGACCACGGCAACATTGATGGCGATCATGGGCCATGTCGATGATCAAAAGCCTCTATCCGCTTTAGATAAGATGTTTTTTCAGGTGCTTTGTGCCGCGGTGGTGGTGCTTTTAGATCCCCAGTTACGTTCGGCGATGAGTGCGAAATACGGAGTTGCCGGAAGCGCTTTCGCTTTTATCTTTATCGTCGGGCTTATCAATGCAATCAATTTCATAGATGGAATTGATGGTCTTGCGGGACTCGTCATTTTCATGGGCTCGTTGGGCTATATTCTACTCTCCTACGTCTCAGGACCTTTTGCCCCTTATATCGTATGTGCCTCGGTCATTGTGGGCATGATGGTCCCTTTTCTCTATTGTAACGTGGTCAAGCGGCGTGGGTTCCTAGGAAATGTGGGAAGTTACTTCTTCAGTTACTTGCTAGCGGTGATGCATCTTTCCATTCCTATTTCCGCAAGCTCCATTTTTCCGCGTCTTTCGGTAACTACCCTTTGCTTTTTGATTCCTCTGGCGGACTCTTTCATGGTGACTTGCAGTCGCGTCCTGACGGGACGTTCCCCGTTTCATGCAGACAAAGGCCATCTTCACCATCGTATGGTGCAAACGAGTATCACCCTACGGTACATTCTACTGATCTTTGGAATAATCGAACTTTCCGGTGTCCTCACTTCTTATCTGACACTTCAGACACCGGGAGCCACTTTTTCGTGGCTTCCCGTTGCGACCTGCCTTTCTTACCTCACCATCGCGGGACTTCTTATCCTGATGGGCGAAAAAGCGTCAAAGAAACGAATCCAAACTTACTTCGAGCGTCTAGATGGGGGAAATCCCATCTACTATTTCAAATACGAAATCATCAACTCAGACGGAACTGCCCTGTCCTCTACGGCTTTACGCCGACTGGAAGCCCGGGTGAGTGCCGAAATTCGAGTCTCCGACGTATGCTTTACTCAAAGTCCCAATCGCCTTTTTGTTTCGCTGGCAACCGTGGCAGAGCCGCTAAAAGGGATCTCGGTACGGTTAGATAGCGTCTTTCAGGCGGAAGGTGTCCAGGCCACCATGACCATCGAACATGGTGAGATCGTAAAGGTCACCTCTCCGGCACCCAAGCCGGTAAGACTCCCCTCTCGAAAACGGGCTTCGTAAGGCCCCTTCGGGCTTTCTTAAGGCCCTCAAATCTCAAACTAGCCCCCATCTCTCAGTTCGGTTATGCTGCTCTGCCATGGCAGCGGTCCCTATAAAGCAGTTCCGGTCGCTTAATCGCCTCGTAGGTGAGTTCCGAGGGGTGAGAGGCGTAGTCGCGTTCATTCTTCTGCTCGGTTTGGTGATTTCGGCCGTTCAACCCCTTGCGTTAAAGCTTTCCCAACAAATTATCGACGAGTTGCAAAAGGGCGGGAACGAACACTTTTTTCGCATGGTGCCGGTCTATCTTATTCTGATGTTCCTAGCGAGCGGCCTGGCGAAGTACTCCTATAATGCGTTGCGCAGGAATGTGACGGAAAAAATCATCTTAGGAATGCGCCTTCGTCTCTTTCGCAAGTACTTAGAGTTTCCCCAAAGGGTCATCGATCAGGGGCGAACGGGAGACATGCTCTCTAGTCTTCAAAACGACTTAGTCCAGATTAGCGGCGGGTTAGAGACCCTTTGCGACGTCCTGAAAGAGCCATTTGTATTTCTTGGGCTTATTGGGGTGGCATTTTACTGGGATTGGAAGTTAACGGCTGCGACTCTGGTGGCTGCCCCACTTGTCGTTTTACTTTTTTCTAAATCGGGAGCTGCGGTAAAGCGCTACTCAGGCAAGAATCTAGCTCACTTTTCGGATCTGATCTCCTTAAGCCAAGAGACGCTATCTGGATCGCGTGTGGTTAAAGTTTTTCAGATGGAAGAGCCGTTGCTCGAGAAGTTTAAAAAGCTTCAGGACGACTACTTTAAGATCATTTGGAAGTCGATCAAAGTTCAGGAGTTAGCCACTCCGAGTGTTGAATTTATAGGTGCTGTTCTGATGGGGGGAGTGATCCTCTACGGAAAATATCGCATCTCTCATGGGGAACTCACGGCGGGGCAATTGGTTGCTTTCATCTTTGCTCTCGGACTTATCCAGATGCCCATTAAGCAACTGAACAATGCGTATTTGAAGCTTAAGAACGCTGAAGCCGCCTTAGATCGGGTGTACGCCATCTTGGATGTTCCCATCCCCGATTTGAGACACCGAGCAAGCAAGAGATGGAATAAGTTTGATTCTTCGATAACTTTTGAAAACGTGGGACTGCATTACGGGGACAAAAGAGCCCTTAGCCATATTTGCTTTGAAGTAAAGAGAGGCGAGTGCATCGCTCTGGTGGGGCCTAGCGGAAGTGGAAAGACCAGCATCATTAATCTATTACCTCGCCTTTACGACGTCACTGAGGGGGCGGTTCGGATCGACGGAATGAATATCCACGACATTCATTTAGACGATTTGAGAGCGCAGATCTCGTTTGTGACTCAGGACATTTTTCTATTTAATGACACTCTCTACGAGAACATTCGCATCGGACGACCCGCCGCCCGACGAGAAGAGGTCGAGCGGGCTGCTGAACTGGCCCACTGTATGAACTTCATCGAAAAGTGCCCTCAAGGCTTTCAATCTCGTATAGGGGAAAGAGGCCTTCGGCTAAGTGGAGGAGAGCGTCAGAGACTGGCTATCGCGCGCGCGATCTTAAAAGGAGCTCCTATCCTAGTGTTAGATGAGGCCACTTCAAGTCTGGACAGCCATTCCGAACAGATAGTGCAAAATGCATTGGATGTTTTGATGGAAGGAAAAACCACCTTCTTAGTGGCACATCGATTTTCGACCATTCGGCGAGCTCACCGCATCTATGTTCTAGACGGGGGCAATATTCGAGAGCACGGAGCGCACAGTAAGTTACTGGATGACGGCGGTCTTTACTCGAAGCTTTACCAGACGCAGACGGGGCTTCCGGCCTAAGGGACGCTAAGGCTAAAATTCATGTCCCAGTCTCACATAGACGTGAGCATCATCGTTGGCTTTGACTCGGTTTTTTTTATTCTTTACTTTTCTTGGACATCTCTTCAGCCATTGCCGAAGGATTGAATTCGAAGGAGCCTGGTTCGTTTCGGGTGACTTTGGTTACCTTTCCGTAGTCCACATAGTCGGAGACTCGGACACAGCCGTACATCTTCTTTACCAGCATTTCATGCGTTTCCGAGGTCAGGTCGTCTAGAAGATTGGTGCGGACATGAAAGGGAACATGGGCCGGGGTGGAATCTAGATAGGAGAGATATTCTTCGGCGACCTCTTTGGTGAATGCCGCGGAATCTTCGTACGATCTATTGAGCAGGTAGTGCTCAAAGAGCTGGAAGAGCGGGTCGACGTTTTTCTTTTTGTTTTCGGCCATCGGAATTGGATCTCTCTTCTGTCCAACTCCGTGGACCCCACTCGAGACTACCGAGCGGCTCGGGCCTTACAGCCTTCATGTGATTAGAACGGCGTCTTGGGAGGGTTTCTTTAGCGGGCTTTCGTGGAGAGTGTTTCATAATTGATCGGTCTAATCGCCCGGAATGTATGAAATTTCTTGTGTATTCTGAGAGTCGTATAGTCAATCGTCACTTACTTCACCTGCCTCTTAGTTTAACCATATGAAATTTAAAGATTTTCTTGTGGGATTTTTCGATCCGTGCTGGCAGCCTCTTTGCATTATTACCAAGACAAGAAGTTTCGAATTGGCCTTAAGACAACGTGGATTTAACAACTTATGAAGAGAAACCCACATAGCATCAGCATAAGAAGCCTATACATCTGGTTGGCACTGCTAAGCGTTATCTGCTTCCCGGCTTGCCAGCAATTGTGTCAGCAGCCCGGTCAGGCCTTAACCACAATCACGAACCAACAGTTTCGTCTGGTCTCCACCACAGATCCGTCAGTACAAAACCTCTCCAACACCAATTTTGAGATTATTCAGTTTTCTAACAATTACACGGGGTCTGTCTTTAAAGTTCAAAATAATGAAGAGTTTAATACCCCCGCGTTGACCTTCACTTATAACGTGTCGCCGAGTACAAACCAGCTTTCGCTCACTTTTAGCGAGCCTGCCGACAATAGCGGTGGTGGCGATGGAGTGAGTACACCCACTCAAGTGGGCAGCCCGGAAATGTTTCAATACAACCTAACCAACGAACTCGATCTGACCGCACAAGGGGGATGTGTTTCCCAAGGGGGCCAGCCCTGTACCTATCGATTCGTTCCCTTCCAAGGGATTGTCCTGCCCGATCAGCAGTGTACCTTCTAATGGCCCGTTAAGTCCGGCGCTACTTCCCCGGTTAATCCCCGACTTTTCTTGACATTTTTGGCCGGTGCCATACATTGGACCCGCAATCGCCTCGGCGAAGAGCGAAAAGGAGAATGTCATGGCGGAAAAATCGGCAAGAAAGACTTTGTTAGATGTGAAGGAGCTCCTGGGTTCTTCGCTCAGAAACTCCGATTGGTTGCAGGGCGTTTCCAAACAGTGGACTGGTTACGAAAAACGATTGAAATCGGTGGTCCAGGATTTGGATCTTAAGAGCCGAGATGCCAGGGATAAAAGCCGCAAGCAATTGGACGCTTTTGCGCACCAGCTTCAAAAGACCCGTGTTGATGTAGAAAAGAAAGTGACTCATCTCATTAATTACGAGGCGGGCCGGATCAATCAGGGATTTAATGAATTGGTGACGTACTTGAAATCCCTCTCCTTGAACGAAAAACTCGCTAAGCCCGTTTCAAAGAAATCGTCCAAGTCGCGTTCTGCTTCTGGTTCAAAAAGTAAGAGCGGTACCGGCACGAGTACTAAGTCCAAGAAAACTACGGGACGAAGTAAAGTCGTGGCCGGTCGCAAGGCCGCGGAGCGAAGTTCTTTGTCTCAGACTTCAACGGCTCCGATTTCGCACTAGATAGTTTTTTAAAAAAACTAGATAGGCTGTTTGAATGCAAGTCTTCCATCGACTTGAGGAAATAGCGCGTAAAATCTCACCTTCTGCTGTCGCCATCGGCAATTTCGATGGCTGCCACCGAGGCCATGTTGCTTTGCTAAGCGGCATGAAGGCTTATGCGAATCAAGCCTCTCTGGTTCCCGCGGTCCTTACCTTTTTCCCCCATCCGGTAGAAGTTTTAAAGCCAGGAAAAAAGCTGGAACGTCTTACCACGACCTCCGAGAAACTGGCGCAACTTGAGCCGCTGGGAGTCGAATTCGTGCTGGTCGCTCCTTTCGATAAGCGCCTGGCGGAGCTCAGTCCGGAAACTTTTTACACAAACTATCTACGCGATGGGCTAGCGGCGAAGAGTATCCACGTGGGATTTAACTTCAGATTTGGCAAAGATCGCGCCGGAGACACCGAGTTGCTAAAGCAGTGGTGCGACCGAGATGGTTTACACTTGGAAATCTTGCCGCCCTTCGAATGGAAGGGGACCCGTGTCAGTAGTTCGGCGGTGCGAAACGCCATCCTAGACGGTGACGTCGCCAGGGCTCGGGATCTTTTGGGACGACCTTATTCCGTTTCGGGGCAGGTGACCCGAGGAGATGGGCGAGGGCAGACGATAGGGTTTCCCACAGCAAATTTACAAATCGCTAGTGAAAAGGTTCTTCCCAAGAATGGCGTTTACGTTACTAAAGCGCGTTGGCAGGAACAGTGGTATCGTTCTGTTACTAACGTTGGCATTCGGCCTACCTTTTCGGGGTCGGGTTCAGAACGCCCACCGATAAAAATTGAGGTTCATCTACTCGATTTTCAAGCTCGTATTTATGACGAGTTTATCGAAGTGGAATTCTTAGAACGGATACGCGACGAAATGAAATTTTCATCCGTGGAGCAACTAACGGCTCAAATTAAAAAAGATGCCGCGATCGCTCGCGAATCCCAATCATTTGTTAAGAAGGGGTAACGATGACGGCGTCTCAATCACCGCACGTACTAGTGCTTGCTGCAGGTCAGGGCAAACGAATGGTTTCTGAACTTCCCAAAGTGGTCCATCCGGTTCTCTTTCGGCCCATGATTCATTACGTTCTTGATCTGGCACTTAGTATTCCCAATCAGAGCGTTACCGTAGTAGTGGGCCACGGGGAATCAAAGGTTCGTGAAGCTTGCGAAAGCTATTCCGCCATCCAATTTGCTCGGCAAGAAAAGCAGCGCGGAACCGCTGATGCCGTGAACGCAGTCGAAGGGATGTTTCGCGGGAAAAAGGGAACCCTGTTGATATTAAGCGGGGATGTTATTTGCCTGACTAAGAGTTCCCTAGAAGGAATGTTAAAGAGACATTTCGAAACGGGTTCCGCTTGTACGGTGGCCACCGCTCATCTGACAGACCCCAGCGGGTATGGACGCATCTTAAGAGGAGGCTCTGAGACGATTGCTGAAATCCGTGAAGACGTCGATTGCAGCGCTGAGGAAAAGACCATTGGGGAGATTAACGGTGGTCTTTATTGCTTTTCCATAGAACTTTTGTTTCCCGCTTTGGCGAAGGTACACAGCCACAATAACCAAAGTGAGTTTTATTTAACCGATGTAGTACGAATTCTAACAACTGAAGGTAAGCGAGTAACGCCTTACCTTTTGAAGGACGCTTCCGAAATAACGGGCATTAACGATAGGGTAGCGCTCCATGAAGTGGAACAGTCTTTCAAAGAAAAGATTAATCGCAAGTGGATGCTTAAGGGGGTGACTCTTCTCGATCCTCAGTCGACTTGGATCGACAGTCAAAGCAGTTTTGAGCAAGATACGTACCTTGAGAATGGTTGTTTCATTTTAAATTCTTCTATCGGCAGGGGAAGTCGCATTGAGAGCAATTGCCGAATCATCGACACCCGAATTGAGGCCAATGTTCATGTAAAGCAGGGGTCTTATCTGGAGAAGAGCGAAATAGGTTCGGAATCCTCCGTGGGGCCTTATGCCCACCTTCGTCCAGAATCGATTTTAGATAGTGGCGTCAAAATAGGAAATTTTGTTGAGGTGAAGAAAAGCCGAATGGGTAAAGGTTCCAAAGCCTCGCATCTAAGTTACGTAGGAGATGCTGAAATAGGGGCTGACGTAAATCTTGGTTGTGGGTTTATCACTTGTAACTACGATGGTGGGCCAAAGAAACATAAGACCATCATCGGAGATAACGTATTTGTAGGAAGCGATTCCCAAACGGTAGCACCCGTTAAAATAGGATCAGGAAGTTACGTTGCTTCGGGATCTACGGTGACGGAGGATGTTCCTCCCGACTCCTTAGTAGTGAGTCGGGGGCGACAGACGACCAAAGAGGGCTACGCTAAGAAATATAGACAGCCGAAATAAAAAGGAGCGCCCTCTTACGACACCCTAGCCCAAGGAACGTAAGCCCCCGAACCCCGTGGACGGGGAAGGACGGGCCTAGGCTTCACTTCAGTTTTGGCGGAGGTCTCATTTTCCGAGGCGTGAACTGAATTAACCCTGCTGCTTCCAGAGTGTTTTGGACAATGTAATCGCAGACGTTTTTGAAGTCTCTTCCCCAAGTTACGATACGGCTAAAGGGGATAGCATCAAAAAACTTCTCTGACGAAGGACTTCCTTTTCTAGCCCCTGTAACTTGCTGAGCTACTCTTCCAGATAATGCTGAGACAAATCCTTTGAAGGCTTCTCTGGAGCGAGGCCTTATTAGGAGGTGAATGTGTTTTCCACTATTGGCCCACTCCTAAACAATCACACCAAACTTCTTGGCCAACAGAGGGAGTGCTCTTCGAATAAATCTAGAATGTTCTTTCTGAAGAAAGGAATTCTTTCCGACGGCTTTCGAGGACTTTAATACGACATGATTAGAACGCTTAACTCCAATGGAGCGCGCGACTTTTCTTTTCCTAACATTAAACTCTCCACCATGAGAATTACTCTCTAATTCGCCGAACAAGCCAGGTTGCGATGCGTAACCCGTAAAAAGTTTTATCACATAACAGCAATGGGGCAAGGGAATTACTCTGATTAAAAACGATTTTATCGACGATAAAAAAGTAAAATTCTTTCACCGTTGGAACGAAAAATGCTTCCCCCCTTACCAACCAGGTTGGGAGGGGGAGGGTGGTTCGGGTAGATGACGCCCCATGGGCGATCCTTATTATTTTTACGTTACGCGTTCCCGGCTTCTTCGAGTGAATCTTCTTCGTCGTCATCAACACTCAGATTGCCTAGAGCATACTTGTCAACGCGGTAGCGCATGCTACGGAAGCTGATTTTGAGAAGCTTTGCGGCGCGCTTCTTAACTCCACCCGTCTGTTGAAGGGCTTTGGTAAGTAGGGTGCGTTCGAAATCGGCGACCAATTTCTCAAGATCGATTCCTGTTTGCTCGTCGATCTCAATCTTGTTGGCATCCAGCTGGCCAACAGGCTGCTGGTTATTTTCCATCAGGTGACGAGGCAAACTTTCCGGAAGGATAGCCGGTCCTGGCTCCAGGGCGACCGTGCGTTCCACGATGTTCTCTAGCTCTCGAACGTTACCAGGATAGTGATAACGTTTGAGCACATCCATCGCTTCGTTGCTCACTCGTTTAACATTGATACCCAACGCCTTGGAGAATTTCTCCAAGAAGTGATTGGCTAGCATTGGGATATCTTCCCGACGCTCGCGAAGGGGAGGACAATGGACTTGAATGACATTCAAGCGATAAAAAAGGTCTTCTCGGAACCGGCCTGATTTTACTTCAGCATCCAGGTTCTTATTCGTTGCGGAAATGATTCGAACATCCACATGAATATCTTCGGTTCCGCCGACGCGCTTAAAAGTTCCTTCTTGAATAACTCGAAGGAGCTTTACTTGCATGGTAAGAGGAAGTTCGCCTAATTCATCGAGGAAAATAGTTCCCCCGTTAGCAACTTCGAAAAGTCCTTTTTTATCGGCGATGGCGCCGGTAAAGGAACCTTTCTTATGTCCAAACATTTCACTTTCCATCAAATTTTCTGGGATGGCACCGCAGTTTACCGTTACAAAGGGTTTGTCCTTCAGAGGGCCATTGTAATGGACCGCGCGGGCGATCAATTCTTTACCGGTTCCGCTCTCTCCGGTTATCAAAACCGAGCTCTTGGTATTAGCAACTCGTTTGACCATTTCATAGATGCGCAACATGGGAGGAGCGCCACCAATGATATTGTCGAAAGCGTATTTGGTGCCCAGCTCCTTTTTGAGTTGAGCGTTTTCCATCTTCAGAGAACGACGCTCAAGGGCTTGGCGGATAATTATTTTAACTTCTTCAATCTTGAAAGGCTTTTGAACGTAATCATAAGCGCCGAGCTTCATGGCTTCGACGGCGGTTTCCGTGGAACCGAATGCGGTGATCATGATCATCACCATTTCCGAATCGAGCTCTTTTACTTTGGCTAAGAACTCCATTCCGGAGACTTCCGGCATTTGGATATCACTAATGACGAGATCGACTTGGTGGCTTTTTAGCCTTTCAAGCCCCTCGCGACCATTCGAAGCGGTGATGACTTCATAGCCTTCCCGCTTCAGCATGATCTCGAAAAACTCTCGAATGCTTTCTTCATCATCTACGACTAAGATTCTGCTCAACGACATCACTCACCTCGAACTAAGCACACGTGTCACAAAATAGTTCATTAAAAGAAAGAAGGATTAGTTGAGGATTTGAATCTTCGCGAGTGGCATCGATTCCAATCAGGTCCTGCAACGTTCCATCTCCACTTTTAAGGCTATCAATCCGAACAAACCAACCCTTGGATCAATAGCGATCAGGTGGATATCAGAGCAAAGTCCGTACCATTGGCGACGAAAGGTGTATTCGCTTCCAGGCTTCACACCATTTCACTGATTACGTGCTGTGTACGTGATAATACCTATCACATGTGTAGTGACAATTTTCGCTCCGCGAGGCATTCACGAGGAAGGCGAAGAAATGGGATTAGCCTGAGAACTTTCTAATTTCACTCAGGCGAAGCGATTGTTGTCGTTGAATACCTCTAGAATGCGATCCAAATTCAAGGCGAATCGCCTCGTGAGATGGTACGAAACGAATAGGATTTGGACAGTTTTTGAAAAGACTACAGTCTTTGGCTCGGAGGTTTACCTTAGTTCGAAGACCTTCCCCATTTCGCCAATATTGAATTTTAGAGGAAAGCTCGGCAGAGCTTTAGCTAATTTTGTAAAGAGTTCAAGCCTAGAAAAAATAGCGAAGTGTAAGAATACCACTTGAGGACTTACGAATTTAGCGGGGTAAAAGTCGGAAAGCTCAGAAAAACCATGTTGAGAAAGAAATCCGGTTATCCCCCGGGACGACCAGTGAAAAGTATGATCGGGAATTCGGTGTAGCCACCAGCTACTCATCCATCTTGAACTAAGGCTTTCTGCATTAGGGGCGACCAGCAAAATTTTTGCGTGAGTCGATGAGTTTTTCTTTAACCATCCAATGAACTTTGCTGGATCGGGTATATGCTCAAAACTATCCAGGAAGATCCAAAAATCTATCTTCCTTCCAACTACAGGAGGCAAAGAATCAACGTGAAAGAGGTGCTCCGATGGAATTCCCAAACTTCTTGCGTGAGCGATATTTTCGGGAATCGCTTCGATCCCAAAGACTTCCTTCGCCCCCGCCGAGGACAAGAACTTGAGAGTCTGTCCCGCTCCAAAGCCGACTTCACAAACCCTCAAATTTTTGATTGAACTATTTGACCGTCTTAAAAATCCTTCCAGCGATCTCTGTTTGCAACGCCCTAATTCCTTATCGAAGTGACGTCTTTTCTCAGGATAGGAGCCATCGTAGCTGGGAGTAACCTTTGCACTTTTCAGGTCCCAAAAAGATCCGCATAAGGAGCAGGTGGCAACGGATCGGCGGTATACGAGAGAGGATGAGCCGTGACCACAAAGGGGAGCTAAGGAGTCGCTCAAATCGTTAGGTCCTTCGATCTTCGCTTTCAAATCAGGCACTTTCTTTCCTTGCTTATCCGAAATATAATACCTTAAACAAAGCTTGAAGAGAATGCCTGTTCAGGCGCTATTCTAGGTTCCTTTCTCTAACGCTCTGACCCTTTTAGTCTAATGAAGCTCTATCTGCCCATTTTTGAGAGCGCAGTGTTTTTTGCTCTCTTGATCTTTGGCATGCATGGATGGGGCGCGTTGCTTGAATCACGACTACTGCGGCATCGCTCTTACTTTGGGCTGCAGATCACGCTAGGGTTTAGCCTTCTGACCTTTTTGGTTTTCGTCTTTACCTCCATTCTTCCATTCCCTCTCACCTACTTTTACTGGGTATATCTAATTACCGGATTGTTGCTTAGTTTTTGTGCCAGACCGCTTAAGTTGGTACATGGCGGGTGCGAAAATGGAATTGCTAAGGCTTTGGTAGTCATCGCTATACTGCTAGCCGGTTTACTCTGCCTTTCTTCCATAGGAATCCACGAGTTTAATGTTAATGATGACGGAATAGCTTATTTCCCTTATGCCAAAAAACTTTTGCAGACGGGCTCTTTGATAGAGCCATTTAGCTTGAGGAGACTAGCCTCCTACGGGGGACAAACTATTGCTCACAGTCTGTGCCTAATATTTTTTAGTCCAAAGCAGCTGAGTGTTTGGGATCACGGGCTGGTCCCATTACTGTTTCTTCTTGTTCTTTTGGGTTTCCCTGTTGAAGGGAAGAAAACAAAATATATCTGGCCAGCTTTGGCGTTTTTGATGTCAGTGTATGACTACTCGCGAATAAATACTGCTCCCCAATCAGCTGGTGTTTGGATGATCGCGTCTATTCTTCTCTTTTTGAAATTAGAAAAAAATGAGTGCCCTAATAATAACAAGGCGATGTTTCTACTTTTCCTATTGCTTGTCTCTTTTGCGAGCTTGCGAGCACATTTTGTTATGTGGTCGGGTCTTTTTCTCGGTGTCTATTATTGGATACATCGGAAAGAGTTGAACAGGAAAGCTACTAGCGTTCAGATGTTGATGCTCGCTGTCTTGTCAGCTCCGCTGGTAGCGGCTCTTTTCGAATCGTCGCACTCCCCCCTATTCCCCCCCTTTCATGGGAATTACGACCAGACTTTTGGAACGTTTTGGTTTCAAAGCGTGAAATCTTCCCTAGGTTCTCGAGCGATTTCTTTCTTGTCAGAAGGAGGCGTGCAATCCCTTCTTTCATTGGGCGTGCTATTTCTTTTCCTGCTTTGGAATGATTTGGGGTTTAGAGCGGTATTCATCGCTTCGATAGCGACTTTCATTGCCTTCGCGTTTCTCTCCGGTCAGATCTTGTTTGTGGATGTTATTCGGTATTGTGAAGGACTGATTCTTGCGCCTCTGATGTTGGGCCTAGGAAAAATATTGGATGACTTTTTTACTCAAAGGATCAACTCACCCCGACCGGGACGGCTTCATGGAAAATGGCTTCCGATTTCTGCAATTTGCATTATGACCTTTTTCGTAATAGCCGGTCTCCCCGTCTTTAAAGAAATAAGGGAAAGAGATTTCCTACATGGTTTTCCCTCTAACTCTGGAGAAGAAGAGTTAAAACTATTAATGGCCTTAATTCCCAGGGGAAGTAATGTCGTCGCTGCTATTGAGGATCCTGTGTTCCTCGATTTCACACAGCATTCTATTTTTCTACTGGATATTCCTGGGAACGTTAGTCCCGTTAAGCCGCTTCGATTTTCACGAGCAAAGGAAACGCTTCGACTTCTGAGGGAAAGCGGAATGGATTGGATGTTATTGGAGAACCCTTTATCGGTCTCCACTTCTTGTATCTACTCGCAAAAGTTCTGGAAACACATTAATTGGAAGAAGGTTGCCGACTATAGAATCAATTGGAATCCCCGTTTTCAGGAATATTTCGATTTTTTCCATTTGATTAGTAAGGGGGCGAGTGTGGGGACTCTCACTTCGCGTCGCTATCTTGCGATCGATATTCCCAAGGCCTTGCAAGCGATGGAACGGTAATGCACCATTACTGTTTAACGATCCAGTATGCTCCTTTTTCTGTCATTTGAGAGTCTTCTTCAGAGAGTAGCTTTTTTATGCATAGGTTATTTCCTGCGCAGGGCGGCTCTTCTGCGTTGTGTACGCAGGGAGAACAGGGAATCTTCTGGTAAAAAACCTCTTCTTCGAGACCTTCTATCTGCTTTAGGAGCGTCATGGGATCGGTGGGCCCCCACCAACTCTTGGTCTTTATGCCGAAGAGCCGAGCATAATGCACTAAAGCGGAATCGATTCCCCAATATTCATCGCTATCCCATAAGACTTCGATAGATTCCTGGAGAGTCAATCTACCCGTTAAATCTTCACAATGGACTCCGAATTTCTCACGAATGACCCGCGATAGCGATTGGGCGAACTCCTGTTCCTGAGTACTGCCAAGAATTTTGACTACCACTTTCTTAGGACTTACGATTCTACTTTTGAAAATGCCAGCCCATTGATCAATGCTAAGCATTCGTTCTTTTGCGAGGTCAGAACATCCCGGACCTATGGTGAGAACGTGAAAGAGTCGAGGGGTTCTGCTCTGTGATAATCCATGTTCTTTAACGAGATATTGTCGAATTTCGGAAAAATTAGAAGGCATAGCTCCTAGATGGACCGCGATCTGTTCATAAAAATAATAGCTCCCCGAAAAGCGATTAAAAAAGAATAGATGGGTGTGGATTTGCCGTCTCCAGAAGGTGGATTCTAGATAAAATCCAATTCTGTTGCGGGCACAAGTTAAGACCGAGAGTACCGTGGTTAGTCTACTATAGACTTCGAGATCAATAACCGTGTCTGCTCCGAAACTCTTCCTAAGCGCGAGAAGTCCCGTTAAGAAACATCTAGCTAATGTGCTATCATCGATAACAAGGATGTGATCAAATATTTTTAAGCTGTCCGCGAAAGGTTTTATCGATGCTGTGCATATCAAAGAGATTTGCGAATTGGGATATCGTTTCCTAATCCCCAATAGGGCCGGGAGAGCAATCACCAGACTTCCACCACCGAGCATTTTGATAAAAACAATTCTTCCTCGCACCGATTTTTCGTGATCGCGACGTAAAAGAAATCCTGTCAGAAACACGAAAGGCTTTAGCAAGGCGACGAGCGAACCACCCAAAAGAAGGTCTATTTTCTTCCGTTGACGGAGATTCATATTGTTTTGGCCTAGGATTATAGTGAAGGAGCGCTAATTGCTACGGGACTTATTATATCCTATGATTGGCGACGGGATCTCCTTAGCGGTATTCAAGAAATGACGCATTGCTCCTGGTCATCTTCTGTTCGGATGACGTGGGGCTATTATTAAGCAGAAGAATGTGAACTGGTGCCGAGACAACTAGCGGTCAAAATAATAATTTCCTTAGCGATAGCGGCCGCGCTCGGTTTGTTTCTACTGACGCTTACGGGTCTTCTTACTCCTGTCTATACGGATGAAATTGTTTGGAAAGCCACGCGCGATCGTTTGATTCAAGACAAAGGGATTCAGATCTCTACGTATCCCCAATGTGAAAGGGAGTTTCTCGGGAACGCGGACCTCTTCACGGCTCCCGCCGCAATCCTCGCTTCAGGGTGGTACGCGGCAATCTACCAATTTTCCCATCCCTGGGTAATAAAATGGCTCGGAGTACTAAGTGCTCTATTGTGGATCGGACTAGCTCTTATATTAATTCGTCGGTTAGATCCTGACCGCTCATGGATGCTATTTAGCTTATCGATCGTTGCCCCATTAGCGATGGGTACGTTGCCGCTAATTCAAGGCTTGAATCGTCCTGATCAGACCGAAGCTATCGGGGTTATTTTTCTTTCCCTTTGTGGCATTTATCCGCGCAAAAACTCCTGGCAAGCGGCGTTGTTGATTATTGGCCTGGCTATGTTTCTACTTCAGCATCATGCGGAATTTGTACTGTTCACTCCCTTGCTCTTGGTTGTGATCTTTAAGAGTATCCGATCCCGTTTGGCCCAAGCGATAACAGCTCTATTTTGTTTCGTAATGATATGCTCGACAATGCATTACGCTTACGAAAGTCTCTCTTGTTCGAATGATTCGACATTTGAGAAAGTTCTCGGTGTCGAGTTTAAGGTGCGGTCGAACCCCACAAAATGGCTTGAACCGTTCTTGGCCTCGCACGAAGGGGAAACTCCATTTGGACCTTGTGCATTTTCCCCCAAATATATTCGTCCGTGGATTGCTACCCCTAACGTGTCTTTCTGGGACGATACCCTTTTTAACGTGGTGATCCGCTATTTCATCATAGGATTGATGCTGGCAACTACCGCACTTGGGGTGAGGGCATTCGCTAGAGATTGCCGTTCCCGCCGCTTTTCGACGCGCAACCTATTGTCGATGGCCCTACTCCTATCGGGATTAGCCTTTGTCTTCTTCGCACCGGCTCCCCCGTTTTATAGAGGAGCGCTGATTGCTCAGACTTGGATTTTGGCTCTGATTTTATGTGAGAAGCCCGAATTGAAAGGAATGCCCGAATATTTGAAACAGACAATTAGCGCACTTATCCTAATTGCCGCAATTTTGAGTGAGGCTAGACTAGCTGGTCGCACGATGCCACAGATTGAGGAATGGCTTACCGGAGGTTACCTGCCTTCGACTATTTATTCGTTCTCTCCGTTTCATTTTGAGAAATCGAAGGAGCGAATTCTAAAAGCGGCAAGAACCTGTGGTATAAATCCCAACCGGACGAATCGCTTCTTGCTCGGCGACGAGCTTGTACATGAGGTCTTTAAGGCTAATGAAAAGTATCCGGTCTATGTCGCCTATCTGACCGACCGAGATGCTGATAAGTTCGACTTCGTTCAAATCTTTTCTAAAGCAAACGCCTCCGGGGCAATTGGTCAGTGTGAAACCCTTTCTCGGATTCCCAGTCTTTTGTCTGTACTTCGGAATACGGAAGTCCCGGAAATCTGCTGCATACCGGGAACATCGTTTGCCGTCAAGAAATAGGGGGGTCCTTTGGATTTGAGTCACCATAAAACCCGTCGCATCAGTTCGACTATCTTTAACTACTTTCGGTCGAATGCGTTTTTTTTCTTCCTGTCTTTTATAATCTTTGGTTGGTTATTCTTTCATTCCTTCGATCCTCTGCGGTTGAATTGGGGAGACCCTTGGAGTGACTCCAATGCTATGACTTCCGGACGCTACTTCGCACGCGACGGTTTCATAAAAAATCGACTTACTCCGGTTCTTGATGTGGGGCCACTTAGCGCTTATTCGCTTCACTACACCCACTACCCGCCGCTTCCCGATCTGATTAACGGTATGGAACGAGTCATGTTGGGGTTTCGCGATATTACTCAATTCCGATGGGTGGCTCTCGTTTTTAGTTATTTCTCGATGCTCTTCCTATACCTCTATTTTAAAAGAGTGTGGGGGCTGCTGTCCGCAAACGCTGCAATTCTCGTCTACTTAACCAATTTCATCTGGATCCAGTATTCAGATACCATCCACCATGTTCCAATTTACAATTTTTTTGGTTTTGGAGCACTTTTTCTAGTAACGCAATATTTTGAAAAGCCTGAGCGCAGTTTGGCTCCTTTAGTGATAGCGATCGCATTGTGTTACCTGTCATCCTACGATTTTTGGTTCCTATTGCCTTTATTGATTCATTTCACGATAAGAGGTTTTTCAGATTTCTTAGGAAAAGACCACGTCAGGAAAATCTATTTCGCGCTTGGCTGTGGAATTTTTCTTGGTGTAGCGATCAAATTTTCTTTGGTTCTCTGGTCCTTTGGAAGTGTCTCTCGTTTTCTACAAGATCTCTCGTTTCAGAGCGATGAACGAGGAATTGTGAACTATGCGGATCTTTATGGGTACCCCACTATATTCTTCTATAGAGTGCTGAGGGCTTTTAGCCCCATGTTTTTCCTGCTGTTATTAGTTCCCCTACTTTACCGACGATTGAGACCCAAACTTGGCTCTCCATCAATATCCCTAAATCCTGGTTATGTGCTTCTATCCGGTTGCGCTTTTATTTTGGTCTTTCCTCAGCTCTTTTGGGAACAGTACCATCCTCTTCTTCAACTTCTGATCTTCTCTTCTGTTAGCTGCGGAATTGTATTCTCCTATCTCTGGAACCGATCCCTCTTGGGAAAAGCGGGAGCCCTATTTGTCATTCTATTTGTTACCATATGGTCTTTAAGAGAAATCGTCGCCCTTAAGCCCGCTTTTCTTGATCGAGAGGATACTCAAAAAGTTGCCGATTATATAGCGAGCCATAATTCACAGCGGGCGGTATTTACCAATTCTTTGGTCGATGCTCCCATCCGCTATTATTTCGATCGACTTCCCCTAGGGGTTCTCGCCGAGGATCCCTCTAATCTGTTTGTGAAGTTTCACGAGTTTCTATCCTTTCAAAAGCAGAAAGACGAATTACTATTCATTGAGTTTACTAATCTTCGTGAGGTTTATTACGATAAGGTTCTTCAACACGGGCTAGGAATTTCTCTTCGCCTAAAGGAGGCTAACTACCCCCGTCCTTTCAAAGAGCTTTGGAATGAGCAGATTGATTCGGTTAATAAAAGGCTCGTTTCGGGACTTGCTCCTTTCTGGGAACTTGTCCTTCGGACGAAGACAATGAACGTTTACCGGATTACTTACGATTCAATTCAAAGAGCGCTCAGTCAACAGCTTCTAAAAAAGGGAGAAGTAAAAGAGATTACGTTCTGTGATGGCCTATGCCGGCGCTCGCTTATCAGTGGGTTCTCCCGATTTCCAAGAGAGAAATCAAACGGGAAGTTTCTGGCTCAATCTTCTCACTTCGAATACCCCCAATTCTCCATGCATGGTTTAATGCTCATTGATACGGGAGAAGCCTTCGGGAATAAGATTTCCTTTAGAGTGGTACTCTCGCCTAATATGGGGCATCGTTGTCATCTACACATCAGTTCGGTTAAGGGGGTTTCCGGGTTTGAGGTTTGGATTAACGGATTAACCTCCAATGAAAAAGTGGATTTGGATCCAAAGGAAGTGGCATCCGTGGTAACGTTTCCGCTTCCAAAACGATTTCTTACCGATTCTTTGATTCAGGTGATTTCCTTAATTCCCAAAACTTCCACGATAGACTGGCAAGTTCAATTTTCGAAAATCACCTTCGACGAGGGCGCTAAGGTAGGCACTCTTTCCAACTAATACTACCTGCTGAAGCAAGCGAAGTTCGGTGCATGAGTTGTGAGATCTGCGATTTTGTGGATTGAAGGGACACCAAAGCTTGGTTCTTCCATCTGAGGTACAAATTCTTCGCTTCCGTACGATTCCCGTAGATACAATTTATTGCCCAGATATTGAGCCGTAGGCTTTCTTTGGTATTCATTACGGGAGATAGCTTGGCTTGCTGAAGATGAGTCATTTCCTCCTTGTCTCCTGTCCCATTTAGTAACTTTTCCATATTTAAATAGGTCTGATATTCCCGTGCTTGAAGGGGATTAAGTATTTGAATATGTCGCAAAAGCCATTGGTCAATTTGTTCGAGCTCAATTTCCTCTTCCTTTGTTAGAGATTTCTTATCTCTTAAGGACTGTTGGATATGGGAGAAATACATGGAACAGAGATCTCCGTTTAGAGAAGGAGTTTTATCAAGGGATCCGGAACAGTTACGGCGAAGTGTCGATTCCAAAGCGGTAAGGTGGGTCAGTTCGTCCTTATTTAGCCGTCCCCATCGCTTTAAGTTGTACATTTCCTGTAGCTTGAGGAGCGAGATGGCAGGGTTCAGCGGGGCAAGGGCCAGCGACTTATTGATTACCGAAAGGCCGCTCTCCCACCGGCGTCCTTCCACGCACGTCTCTAGGGAAAGGCCGGCACATAATACGAACACTGAGATCCAGACTAGTGTCGCTTTGACCTTAATCGGTTTCAGAACGGCGTTAAGGGACACCGCAACGCATACGCCAAGAAAAAGGAGCGGGGCTTCGAGGTAGCGGACGGAATAAAAGTTACGATGAGGAAAAACCATTCCACTAACTGGCAGATAGAGAAGGAAAAAACCTAAGACCCCCAAGATAAGAGCTTCTCTTTTTGTTTTTATCGAAAAATAAAGCAATCCCAATAAGGACAGAAGAAACAAGATCCCTAAAGGCGCAAATCCCTTATAATATGACGCCCAGTCTCCCCAGTTGTAGACGTCGATGGCATTCACCGGAGCGTAAAGCCATCCCACTACCATTCTTCCTAAAGCAGTTGTTCCTGCCAAAAGCCTATAGTCGAAAGGATAAAAAAATCTCATGTCATTAAAGTGAGAATAGAACCTACTCTGATAGCAGGCTCCCAGTAAACCTATGGTACATAGACCAATGGTGGTAACTTTAGCAAGTCGGCTAGCCCTAGGATTGCCTCTGCGAAATAAATGGAATGCTGCCACAAGAGGCAGTAAACAGAGCGAAGCCTTCGAAAAAATACTAAGTATGAAACAAATCATGCTTCCCAATGCAAATTTCCGTTGGTTCCGGAGAATTAGTTTTATGAAAAACAGAACACTGGATACTCCAAAAAACAAACTCAGAAGATCCTTCCGAGAAGAAATCCACAGGATCGTCTCTGCATGTACCGGATTAAAGAGCCAGAAGCCCACGAGCACCAAGGCGAAAGTAGGTAGTACGCTCAATGAGAGCAAAAGAAAATAAAGGCAGAATCCAGTTCCCGCGAAAAGGATTAAGTTGGTCGCTCTAAATAAGGTCCCAGTTTCTCCTGTGGGTTTTGCTCCCAAGAGGTGTATCTCGATGAGATGTGACAGATCCCTAACTGGGTAGAAATCGACCTGGGTACCTGGAGTGAAAATGGAGGATATTGAGCCCAGTGTTAGAGGGGATTTCAATTGAGGGCTGTCAATAAGCTGTCCATCGTCCAAGAGGAAAAAGGGTTCGGGGAAGTAAAATCCGTAGCAAATAGTGAAAACTAAAAGGAAGGATAAGACCAAAATCGAGATGGCTCGCAAAATGGTACCTCAGGTGACTTCGAGTTAGTGACTCTTATTCTCCCCTACTTGCCGGGCGAGGTCATTATTGATGTGTTGCGTCAGTTTATAAATTTTGTCCTACGAAGTCCTGCCTTCGTCGACGGCGAAGCAAGAGACGTAGTGTTGTCCGGCAGGCTGTACTTTGAGTTGTGGCTGTTCGGCGCGGCAACGGTCGAAAGCTAGGGGACAGCGGGTGTGAAAGGCACAGCCCTTGGGCGGATTCAAAGGAGAAGGGAGTTCTCCCCCAACAGGAATTCGTTTTCGAGCGCGTTCTAGTTTAGGGTCGGGAATGGGGACCGCTGAAACTAGGGCCCGGGTATAAGGATGAAGCGGATTTCGATATAGTTCCTCGCGTTCGGCTACTTCAACAATCTTTCCCAGATACATAACGGCGATACGATCGGAGATGTATTTTACTACCGCCAGATTGTGGGAGATAAAGACCATCGAAAGGCCCAAGCGTCCTTGAATCTCCTTAAGCAAGTTAAGGATTTGTGCTTGTACGGAGACATCCAAAGAGGAAACCGGTTCATCGGCAATGATCACTTTGGGATTTAAGATGAGAGCCCTGGCTATTGCGATACGCTGTCTTTGTCCGCCGGAAAACTCGTGAGGGTATTTCTTGGAAGCTTTAAAGCGCAAACCCACCAATTCGAGAGTATCTTTGATTTTCTTTGTCTGCTCTTCGCTGTTTAGTTTCGTGTGGGTGTAAAGAGGCTCCGCCAAGATATCAAACACCGTCATGCGCGGATTGAGCGAAGCGTACGGATCTTGAAAGATCATTTGAATATTGGGTCTGGCTTTACGAAGTGCTTTTCCTTCAAGGCTTAAAAAATCCGTACCCGCGATTTCAATAGACCCGTCGGTAATCTTAATCAGCCGCATGATAGCACGTCCCAAAGAGCTCTTTCCACAGCCGGATTCTCCCACCAGGCCCAGGATTTCGCCTTTGGCTAAGTCTAAGGAAACTCCGTCCACGGCTTTAAGAAAATGCTTGTGTCCAAAACTTAAGAAACCTCCCCGGACCGGAAAGTGGACTTTTAGATTTCGAATTCGCGCGATGGTTTCGATAGGACTGGAAGTACTCATTGGGGAGATGTCTCCAAATAACAGAAGGATTCATGCCCGGGATTAAATTGACGTGCTTGCGGAAACTTCTCCAGGCAAACATCCATGTGATATCCACACCGTTCATAAAACGGGCACCCGACTCCCAGCCGTGAAAGATCGGGAGGAACGCCTGGAATTACCGGTAACATTCCTTGGGGGACATCGATACGCGGAGTGGATTTCAAGAGAGCCAGAGTATAGGGATGCGCCGATTTGTAAAAGATATCGTCGGACGTTCCCTCTTCAAACACATGCCCTGCGTACATAACCACAACGCGATCGGCAAGGCCCGCGACCACACCTAAATCGTGGGTGATAAGAACGACCGCCATTCCGGTGTCTTTTTGAATGTCTTTCAGTAAATCTAATATCTGCGCTTGCACCGTGACGTCCAGAGCTGTCGTTGGTTCGTCGGCAATTAGTACTTCCGGATCGGTGGTAAGCGCCATGGCGATCATGACTCTCTGGCGCATTCCGCCGCTAAACTCATGAGGGTAACGACTCATCGCCGATTCAGCGTTTGGAATTCCCACACGCTCAAGGGCAGCAATTGATTTCTTCCAGGCGTCTTTCTTGCTAGTGACGGTATGAATGAGAAGAGGCTCGATGAGCTGCGTTCCAATCTTCATATAGGGATTGAGCGAGGTCATGGGCTCTTGGAAGATCATGGCGATAGACTTTCCACGTAGATCTCTAAGCGCTCGATCCGAAATCTTTAGAATATCTTTCCCCTTGAAGAGGACTTCGCCTCCCACAATTCTCAGTGGAGGGGAAGGCAAGAGACGTAGATAGCTTAAATGGGTAACAGACTTTCCGCTGCCGCTTTCTCCCACAATACCCAGGGTCTCTCCGGGATGGACTTCGAACGAAAGTCCGTCTACGGCTTTCACGATCCCTCTACGGGTATAAAAGTGAGCCTGGAAATTTTTGAGCTCTAGGATCGGTTCCATTAGTCTTTAGCTCCCTTGGGTACCATCTCAGTCTTTGCTCCCTTTCGGCGCCATCTCAATCTTTGGCCCCTTTCGGGTCCAACACATCCCTAAGGCCGTCACCTAGAAAGTTTAACGAGAAGAGCGTAACCGAGAGTGTCAGTGCCGGAAAGATAAGTGCCCAGGGAGCAATCTCCATAACTTCAACGCCATTAGAGATAAGCGTTCCCCAAGAGGCCATGGGGGCCTGGACTCCTAAGCCTAAGAAACTTAAGAAAGCTTCGTCCAAAATAACCGAAGGGACCGTTAGCGTTAGATAGACGATCACAGGACCCAAGGTATTGGGAATAAGATGGCGGAAGATAATTCCCCAGTTGGAGATGCCCAAAGAATCGAGCGGCTTCTACGAATTCCTTCTCTTTAAGAGAGATAACCTGGCCTCGGACAATGCGCGCCATCGTTAGCCATTGAGTGAAACCCAACGCCACGAAGAGCAAAAGAATGTTTCTACCGAAATAGACCATCAGAATAATAACGAGAAAAACGAAGGGAAGAGCAAAGAGCACATCTACCACTCGCATCATGAAGTTATCTAGCTTTCCCCCGACAAATCCGGAGATAGCACCGTAGACAACTCCCACAATGACGCTCACCATGGAAGCCAAGAAACCCACCATCATCGAGATACGTCCGCCGTAAAGCAAACGAGTAAAAAGGTCTCTTCCTAAATTGTCGGTTCCTAGCCAGTGAGCCATCGAGGGCTTAACTAGCGTCATTTCTAAATTTTGAGTATCGAACCCATAAGGAGCAATCCAGGGAGTCACAAGGCAAACGACGACTTCAATCAGAATGAAAATGCCGCCGATGGTAGCAAGCTTATTCTTGAGAAGTCTATGATAGGCGTCTTTCCATAGGCTAACGCCTACAGAATCGTCTTCAGTCGCTTGGGCTAAAATCGTATTTTGCATAGTGGTTACGCCGCTACTCATACCTAACTCTTGGGTCTAAAAATACGTAGACGATATCCACCAAGAAGTTAGCGACAAAGATGAGGGAAAAATACAACAACGACGTCCCCATGACGACGGTGTAATCACGATTGACGGCACTTTGAATAAAGAAGCGGCCGAGGCCTGGAATATTAAAAATCTGCTCCGTTACCAGGGCACCCGAAATGATACCCGCCATGGCAGGGCCTAAGTAAGAGACGACGGGAAGAAGCCCACCTCGAAGCGCATGCTTAATGATGACACGCGATTCAGAGAGCCCTTTAGCCCTGGCCGTGCGAATAAAATCTTGGCTGCGGATTTCCATAAGACCCCCTCGAGTGAGGCGTGAAATATAGGCGGCATAAGCAAATCCAAGAGTAAGTGAGGGCAAGATACGATCTTGCCAGGTGTTCCAGCCCCCTACCGGCAACCATCCTAGCCATACGGCAAAGACCAACACAAAGAGCGGCCCTATCACAAAGGTCGGAAGACAGATCCCTAGTATGGAAAAAGACATCGGGATGTAATCAAACAGCGAATTGGGCTTAAGGGCCGCAAGCCCCCCGGCCGTAATGCCTATCAATAGCGCCCACACCAAAGAGATCATGCCCAGCTCGGCCGATACGGGAAGAGATTCCGCGATAATCTCGTTCACGGTACGGTTCGCGTATTTGAAAGAAGGGCCCAGATCAAACCGGGAGAGGTCGCCCCAATAGCGAACGTACTGCTGCCACAGCGGTTCATCGAGATGATACTTGGCATTCAAATTTTTTAAGATGTCTGGAGGAACTTGCTTTTCCGAGTCGAAAGGACCCCCCGGAGCAAAGCGGATCATGAAAAAGACAACGGTCACGACGACGACAAACACCGGAATCATTACCGCTAGTCGTCCCAATAAGTATCGAAGTCCCATGTTATGTATTAACCCTAAGTGTTGCCGTTGTTGTTAGTTATGTGATTCCTTAGCTCTTTGAATCATCAATCCAAACGTCTTTAAGCGAGTGCAAGTCTTGGATATTGGGATACCAACCTTGGACCTTTTTTGCCTTCAAATAATTCTTACGCCAAGTATAAATCGGTACCATCGGGAGATCCTCGAGTAAGATCGTCTCTGCTTTCGTGAAAGTATCGAATCGCTTTTGCTGATCCATTTCATTCTGAGACTCAATAATTAGCTTATCGTATACTTTGTTCGCATAGCCCGTCTCATTATTCCCATTATCAGTCATGAAATTTTCTAGGAAGGTATTGGGATCGTTGTAGTCTCCAATCCATCCCGCGCGCGCGACGTCGTAGTTTAACGTCTTCATGCTGTTGAGGTAAACCTTCCACTCTTGATTAACGATAGTGACGTTAATCCCAAGATTTTCCTTCCACATCGCCTGAATGGCTTCCGCGAGCTTCTTGTGGATCTCCTGCGTATTATAAAGAATTTCGATGGAGGGCATCCCTTTACCCCCAGGATATCCGGCGTCCGCGAGCAGCTTCTTAGCTTCGGCAAGCCGGCTCAAATCCGAAGGTAGTATTTTAGGAGGCTCGTATCCCCCGGTACCGGGAGGCGTAAATGCCAATGAGGGATTCTGGTTTCCCCGAGAGACATATTTTACGATTTGGGATCGGTCGAAGCCTAGATTGAGAGCCTTGCGAATGCGCTTATCTTTCAACGGGCCCTTAGTGACATTGACCCTAAAATAATAGGTTCCCAAATAGTCCGCACTTACGAAAACGCCCGATTTATCTTTTTGCCAGAAAGGCAACTTCTCAGGCGGAATCTCTTTCGTGACGTCCAACTCCTTTGTGCGAAACATTTTTTCTTCGGTATCGAGATTGTCGATAGGATAAAAATACGCTTCGTCAATTTTCACTTCAGCACCATTCCAGTAGGTCGGACTCTTCACCATGGAAATGACTTTATTGATATCCCACGTCTGAAGCTTGTAAGCTCCGTTGCCCACGAAATTTTCAGGACGAGTCCAGCGATTGCCGTTCTTATCAATGGTCTTCTTGTAAATCGGGTACATCGAATAGTGATCTAGAAGACTTAGAAAATAGGGTGTCGGATGCACGAGGTTAACTTTGAGCGTCTGCGCGTCAACGGCTTGGGCGCCCAGTTTCGAAGGGTCTTTGATCTTTCCCGTGTTGATCTCTTTGCCGTTAATTATGTAGTAGCCCTGATAGGCATATTCAGAGGCGGTTTTTGGGTCGACCAATCTACGCCAGCCATCGACAAAATCTTGAGCGGTCACCGGTTCGCCGTTGCTCCACTTTGCGTTGGGTCTAAGTTTAAACGTGTACTCTTTTCCATTCTTGGATAGCGTCCAACTCTCGGCAACCCCTGGAATTGGATGCAGGTCCTTAGCATCGCGCGCCACTAAAGGTTCAAATAGCTGACGGAGCAGCATGTCTTCCGGCACTCCGGTAACTTTATGAGGATCGAGATCCTTAGGTTCGACGCCGTTCCCGATACGAATAATATTTTTGCCGCTCGGAGCATTGGTTTTCACACAACAAGGCAGAAAGACTAAGCTCAAGACCAACGAGAGAATTAATTGGGACTTTCGAATCATGAGGCTTTTCCTTCCGTTCATCTGCAGAGTATGTTTCAGCTTTTCCCCACTGCTACGATTTGCCTATGAACCCTCGCCCCCGGTCGGGTCTCGCGGACTAGCCAAGAGGCACCTAACCGCACCCTAGCTACCCCGAAAGGTCAGAAGTAATCAAATATAGCGGATTTCACAAGCTTTTTTTTAGTATTGAGGGCTGGATAGGCCCTACCCGTTTATAAAAGTAAAGCCCCGTAATCTAACGAAGTTTTAACCTTCGATCGTGACCAGTTTTAGGGGGTGGTAGTCCTCAAGGTTCGGATACCATCCTTTAACTTTTGCCGACTTCAGACAGTTGCGTTTGTAGTAATACAGGGGAATGACCGGAAGCTCTTCCAAGAGGATACTTTCCGCCTGCTCTAGAAGTGTAAACCTAGCCTTCACGCTCTTTTCTTTAGCCGCCTTTTTTAGCAGTTCATCGTACTCGAGGTTCGACCAGCCCGTTCGGTTGGTAGGCGAGCCGGTCTGAAACAGCTCCAAGAAGGCGTTGGGATCGTTGTAATTGCCGGTCCATCCCGCTCGAGCGATTTGGTATCCTCCCGTGTTTACGGTATCCAAGAAAACTTTCCATTCTTGATTATTGAGGGTGACATTGAGATTGAGATTAACTTTCCACATCTGCTGGAGGGCTTCGGCGATCTTTTTGTGGGCTTCGTGGGTATTGTAAAGAATCTCCAAAGACGGTAGCCCCTTTCCGTCCGGATACCCTGCTTCTTTCAACAGCCGCTTGGCTTCGCTTAATCGGCTTAGATCGGTGGGGAGGACCATGGGGCCAGAATAGGTCCTGCCAGCCCCCGGAGGAACTAGCCCGCGTGCGGGCGTTTGGTTTGCTTTAGTGACGTAATTCACCAGGTCCTGACGGTTGATGGCAAGATTAAGAGCCTTACGAACTTTGGGATTATTCAAAGGAGGTTTGCTTACATTAAGACGATAGAAATAGATGGCCAGGTAATCGTAACTCTGTAATGACCCCGTTTTGTCTTTCTTCCAAAGCGCTAATTTCTCGAGTGGAACCTCTTGAGTCAGATCGATCTCTTTGGTGCGAAACATCTTTTCTTCGGTGTCTTTGTTATCAATGACCAGAAAATTAATCTTATCTAATTTGACATGGCTACGATCCCAGTAGAAGGGATTTTTCTTGGCGAGGATACTCTGATTCATTTTCCATTCGGACAGTTGGAATGGGCCGTTAGAGATCATATTTTCTGGGCGAGTCCAGTTCTTGCCGAATTTTTCGATCGCCTTCTTGGGTACGGGTGCCAGACAGGGTTGGGTCAACAGACTTAAGAAATAGGTTGTAGGATTTACTAGAGTAACTTTAAGCGTGTGATCGCCGAGAGCCGATACGCCCAGTTGGTTAATGTCTTTGATCTCACCCTTGGCGTATTTTTCTCCGTTAACAATATAGTAACCATACGGCGCATATTCAGCCGCGGTCTTGGGATCGAGCAGCCTTGCCCAAGAGTAGACGAAATCCGAAGCCGTGACAGGGGTTCCGTCACTCCAGCGAGCATCCTTGCGCAGATAAAAAGTGTAGGACTTACCGTCTGGCGAGACCTTCCAGCGTTCGGCAACAGCAGGAAGAATTTCAAGAGTCTTGGGGTCTTTGGTGACCAGCCCTTCGAATAGGTTGATGAGGATGTTGAATTCAGGAGTTCCGGTGACTGTCTGTGGATCGAGATCCTGGGGCTCGGCACCATTGCTAACACGTAACGTTTGGCTGGTCGCGGCCAATGCCCAGTAAGAAAAAGTAGCTAGAAAGAATAAAGTTCGCATGACTCGGCTTATTAGCACAATTTGCGGGGAGGGGAGAGAAAAAGCAGACCTGACTCCGGGCATCCTAGTGCGCCAAGGTTGCTTTAGCGCAAATAAGCCGACGCTCACGGCTCAAGTGAGAGTTCACGTTCACGTCTACGCATACGTTCATGACCCAAGGCTTGAACATTGACCTGAACCTGAACTTAAAACGTAGACATGGGACTGAGCATTTTGGTCTACTTCACCGCAACAGAGGGCCTCTCAATGCTAACGAACTTAAGCGGGTGGATATCTTCAATATTAGGATACCACCCCACTACCGACCGGCTCTTCAAGAAGTTACGCTTGTAGATGTAGATGGGTAGCACAGGAAGTTCGTCCAAGAGGATGTCCTCGGCCTTTTGAAAGATGGCTAGACGTTTCTTGGGATTTAATTCTTGAGCCGCTTGTCCAATCAGAGTGTCGTAGGTCTTATTGGACCAGCCGGTTTCGTTGTTTCCGCCGCCCGTTAAGAACATATCCAAGAACGTATTAGGATCGTTGTAGTCACCAATCCAGCCGGCGCGGGCTATCTGATAGCTCAAGGTTCTTTGGCTATCGAGATAGACTTTCCATTCCTGATTGAGCAGCGTGACATTGATGCCTAGGTTTTGCTTAAGCATTTGTTGGACGGCTTCCGCGATCTTTTTGTGGCCTTCGTGAGTATTGTAAAGAATTTCGATGGACGGCATTCCCTTTCCACCCGGATAGCCCGCTTCGGCCAGCAGTTTTTTGGCTTCGTCCAACCGACTAAGATCGGAAGGTAGTCGCGGAATGGGCGTATAACCTGCCGTATTGGGCGGGGTGAATGCGGTTGCGGCCAATTGGTTTCCCTTCGTCACATACTTAATCAATTCGTCTCGGTTGATGGCGAGATTTAGCGCTTTGCGGACTCGTTTGTCGTTCAAAGGTGCCTTGGTCACGTTAAGACGGTAGAAGTAGGTTCCCAAGTAGGGATAACTTTGGAAGACACCTGATTTATCCTTTTGCCAAAACGGCAGTTTCTCCAGAGGAACTTCGTTGGTTACCTGCAGTTCATTGGTGCGGAACATTTTCTCTTCGGTGTCCAAGTTCTCGGTCGGATAGACGTTGACGTCGGTCAAAGCGACTTTACCTGCGTCCCAGTACTTTAGGTTCTTTTTAAGCTTGATGACTTTATTCATCTCCCAATCGGCCAAGACGAACGCACCGTTGCTAACCATATTTTCCGGCCGAGTCCAACGGGCGCCGTATTTCTCGATCGCCTGTTTGGGGACCGGATAAAGAGAGTGGTGATAGAGAAGGCTTAAGAAAAAAGGAACGGGGTGTTCTAAAGAGACGACCAGGGTTCTCTTATCGGTGGCTTTGAAGCCTAGTTGAGAGGCATCTTTTAGTTTGCCCGTATTGTAAGCTTCTCCATTTTTAAAGTAGTAGCCTTGATACGCATATTCGCTGGCGGTCTTAGGCTCTAGCAAGCGTGTCCAAGAGTAAACAAAGTCGTTAGCGGTCACTGGAGTTCCATCACTCCATACCGCGTTACTCCGGATCTTAAAGGTGTAGGTCTTGCCGTCCTTGGAGATTTTCCAGCTCTCGGCGGCCCCCGGGATGGGTTTTAGCGTCCTGGGGTCTTTACCCACGAGGCCTTCAAAAAGGTTTTGCAAGATTTCAAACTCGGGCACGCCGGTGACGATGTGGGGGTCGAGATCTTTGGGCTCGGCTCCATTGCCCCAATTTAAGACCTGCGGCGGAGCGCTCGCCGAAACCGCCTGCTGTGCGGACACAGACACGCTAAAGACGATTGCCAGTAGGACACTAAAAGCTTTGTTGAATAATGATATCATTCCCCCAACCTCCCCAATTCCTTGTACCACCGGTATAGAATATTGCAAATGTGGAGCCAGCCGGTCTTGAGGCTAAGCAAGGTTAGGGTTCGGTAATTAGAACCAAATCGGCGTGTTGAAGTGGTGGCAGTTTGGCCCTAAGGCCTACTCATCATCTTTGCTATCAAACGAGAAGTAGGCGGCATTGTCCCCCGTTAAATCCGGAACGAGGACAAAGTTTCCGATCAGCGCTTCCTTAAAGGGGAGCATCTGTTCAGGAATATATTCGCTAGGTAGCTTTTGAGGATCAATATAGGTAACCAGCATCTGTTCTAAGAAACTCTTGGCCGAGATAGGCACTGCGGCGATGGGGACCTGAAACGAAACGCCCTGCAAAAGAACGCCTTTTTCGTTTTTTGGATTCGCGGCGTTTTGCTGATACTTGAGGATGGAGACCGGCAGGCGCATGCGGATAATTTTTACCGATTGGCGCGCTTCCAGAGTTCGGAAGATCTCTTCGAGATGTTTCCGATAGAGGTCTTCCATCTTGCCGACAGGGACTGGTCTGCGAGCTTCGGCGGGAAGCAAACTCTGGTTGTTTTCTCCGGGAGCTGACGAGGAAGCTTCCGACCGATTCGCACGCTCGAGGGCTCTAACGAGATTTCGCCACTGATGAGGAAGCCAGATCGCAAGAAGGCTGCTAGCTATCACGGTAAGGGTGAAGCGGGTACCTTCAACGACCCATTTTCTATGTTTATCGGAGCGCCACATTGCTTAGACTTTCGTGATCTCTTATCGGAATTAGTAAGGGAAAAGGCTAGAATTGCCGCCAAAGGAAAGAGCGGAGAGTGATATGTCGCGTTATTTTATAGCTGGAGGAGGCTGTTATGGAAGCTATTATGTCCGGCAGTTGGACCGGGCGCGTCAAAAAGAGAAGCTAAAAGTCGACGAGATCGTGGTGGTTGATAAGGACGCTTCATGTGCCGTTGCTAAAGAGCTGGGAAAAGTTGAGGGGGCGCGCCTGGTCGTTTCGGATTGGCTGGATTTTGGAGTACAGGCCTGGGCAAATCGCGTGAGGTGGCGAAATGATATGTGGGTTCCCACTCCTATCGGTCCTCACATTCTGTTTCACTGGCTGATGAGACAGACGCTGCCTATTAGCGGCAAGACGTGGCGACAAGTTCCTTATCAAGGGCCCATTCCCTCCTTGCCTTATGCCAAGGTCATTGGCCAAGGGACTTTAGTTCTTAGCCACGCGCCAGGTCTTTGTCCGGTAAATTGCATCGAACCGATGTTGTGTCCTTTGACCAAAGATACTCGAGGTTGGGAGATGAAAGACACCGTTAGCAATCTCATAGCGTCGGATCGAGACAAGCATTGTGTGGACGATGTTGGCATTTTCGTCTGCCACCATCATAGTCACGGAGTCGGGACGATCCCGATGAGTAACATCTATGGGGAATGGGAGCGAATGAATCAGGCCCTGGGTTCCGGAGCACGTCGAGTGGCGGTTGCTACGGTCTCGTCGTGTCACGGCATCTTAGATGTGTTAGAGGCGGCTTAGCGGTCTTCTTTCCACTTTCCGCCCCAGGCAAAGTGATCTAAAAGGTAACGAATGTCGCAAGCTACAAAAACTCGTTTAGCTCTCGTCCAGATGTCTTGTTCTGCCGAAGCAGCCGATAATGTATCGCGGGGAATTGCTTTGGTGGAGCGGGCCGCCAAAGAGGGGGCGAATATTATTTGTTTGCCCGAACTGTTTACTTCCCAATATTTTTGCCAGAGCGAAGACCACAAGTATTTTTCTCTGGCCGAGCCTATCCCGGGGCCGACGACAGAAAAGCTCTCGCAAGTGGCCCGTCGCCACCAGGTGGTAGTCATTGGAAGTCTCTTCGAAAGAAGAAGTGCGGGCGTCTTTCACAATACCGCGGTTATTTTGGATGCGGATGGGAGCTTGGTAGGCAAGTACCGCAAGATGCATATTCCGGACGATCCGCTCTATTACGAGAAATTTTATTTTGCACCGGGCGATTTGGGTTTCCAGACGTTTTCCACGAAGTTCGCAAAGATAGGCGTATGTATATGCTGGGATCAGTGGTACCCGGAGGCCGCCAGACTTACCGCTCTCGCGGGGGCCGAGATCCTTTTTTATCCCACAGCAATAGGCTGGCATCCCTCGGAAAAGGCCAAGTTTGGAAAATCTCAACATGACGCTTGGGAAACCATCCAACGATCTCATGCCATTGCAAATGGAGTTTACGTTGCGGTTCCCAACCGCATCGGCCACGAAGATCCCGCCGGTGGAGAGGGAATAGATTTTTGGGGCCAGAGTTTCTGTGTGGCGCCTTCGGGACAAATTTTGAGCCGGGCCTCTAGTGACAAAGAAGAGGTCTTACTTGTCGACGTGGACACGAAAACGTTGGAAGAACAACGGACCCACTGGCCTTTCCTGCGCGATCGTAGAATCGATGCCTATCAAGATCTTACCAAAAGATGGATAGATTAAAGACAATACCTTCGACATCTCCGGCCGCTCTTGGCTACCGCTGGCCCGCGGAATGGGAACCCCATGAAGGGACTTGGATCTCGTGGCCCCATCCCGAGGGGATTAGTTTTCCTGATTCCTACGATCGGGTGGTTCCCACTTTAGTCGCCATGGCTCGTGCCATCGCGGCGTCGGAGACGCTTAATATCAATGTGAGAGATCGTAGCGAGGAAAAGACAGTAAGGTCGTATTTTGGTGACGACTTTCCCCATAAAGCCCGCTTTTTCCATGTCGTCACTAATGAACCTTGGTGCCGTGATCACGGGCCCATCTTTCTGACCAAGACATCCACTGATCCCAAGAGTAATTTGGCTGTCATCGACTGGCGGTACAACGCCTGGGGCGGAAAATATCCCCCTTACGAAGATGACGACGAGGTCCCCACCAAAATTGCGCAAGCTTTTGAACTTCCCTTGTGGAAGCCCGAACTTATTCTGGAGGGAGGCTCCATCGAGGGGAACGGAGACGGAACTTTACTTACCACCGAATCGTGCTTGCTTAACCCCAATCGCAATCCCCAGTTTAGCAAAGCGGAGATCGAAAACTTTCTACGGGACTACTTAGGCGTCGCTCAGATCTTGTGGCTGGGGGATGGTATCGAAGGAGACGATACCGATGGCCATATCGATGATCTAAGCCGATTCGTGAATCGAACCACGGTGCTCACCGTGGTGGAGCACGACAAGGCGGATAGGAATTACGTGCCATTGAAAGAGAATCTAGAAAAATTAAAGACGATGAAACTTCAAGACGGCACTCCCTTGAACGTGGTCGAGTTGCCGATGCCCCGTCGAATCGATCGGGAGGATTTAAGACTTCCCGCCAGCTATGCGAACTTTTACATCACCAACGAGTCGGTTGTGGTTCCTGTCTATGACGATCCCGCGGATGAGGAAGCAACTCGGGTGGTAGCCAAATGCTTTCCAACGCGGAAGATTATTCCGATTAGCTGCCGGGAACTAATTTGGGGACTAGGAGCTTTCCACTGCCTAACCCAACAACAGCCTCAAAAGCCTCAAAAGCCGCGCTAGATCTCGGTTTGCGCTTGAAAGGAGTCTCGCGCATTTTCTATCGGTAGATGTTAGAAGGATCTAATGAAGACGAAGTGCGCGGCGGCCGGACCCTGCATTGGCTGTTTTTCAATGCTTTGGCTTTTTGCTGTCTTGTTCTGGTTTGGGAGCGTGGAAAAAAGATCGTGGGGTATCGAGCCTACCAGTGAAATTCCCTTTTATGGTCAAGAGCCGATCTCGCTTGCCGGCTCTGGGGGAGCAAAGCTCCATCCCTTTTGGGCCCAACGAGTTATTGGAAGCGATCTCATTCCGGGAGCACTCAACGATTGGAAAGATGTGACCGAGGTTCCTGTCGGTGTCGCCGATTGGGCATTTTTTCCCGAGTATTTTACCGGAGCCTACTCTGAAGATGCCGTAAGTGAGTTCTTGGCCAAGGACGACAGCGAGTCCAGGCGCAAGCGTGCGGGAGGGGCGCATGGAACGGGGTCCGTAAATTTGATCAACGGCGCTCACCCTGTGGGCGTTGCGGTTAGGGCCCGCATCGTGGCTTTGGCGACTTTGCAACGCGATTCTGATTTTAAACATGTAAGCGATATCTTTGAAAGGGCTCGCCCCTGGTTGGTCAATGTTTCTCTCTCTCCGGTGACTCCGGAGGCGGGCAATTACCTTAAAAGATTGGCTGAGCATTTCATCGTGGTGAGCTCGGCGGGAAATGATTACCCCGATCGCGCATTCCTTGAGGGAAAAGTTTTTAGAGTGGGGAGCGTCGGTCCCATGGGATTTGCGACCCTGACCTCTCAAGAAGGCAGTCTCCTATGGGCTCCCGCCGACTTTTGGATCAAGACAAGAAAGGGAGCGGCCGCTTACGATATCTTCGCGGAGACTAGTGCCGCGGCCAATCTTCTGACCGGAGCACTAGCGAATGTACTTTCTATTATACCCGGTGCAAATTCGTCAGAATTAAAGCGTCTCTTATTGGGAACGGTTCTCAAAACGGCAAATGCCCTTCAAGATTCCCATCTGAACGGGTATGGAACCGTAAACGCCTTAAAATTGGTCGAGGTCGCAAAACGCTTGAAGACTCGAGGTTGGCCTGAGGAGAGGGAGACATTACTTTCCGCAGCGGATCTTTTCGATTTTACCAAAGAGTCTCAGAGTGAATTTGAATTGGGAAACCAGGAGCTAATGCACAAAGCGGGAGCCAGGGGATCTGCGTTTGATAGGATTCGCCGCGCTTACTTACTGGATGATCAGAACGAAGCCGCACGCCAGCAGATTATTGCGACTTATCGAAAAGTGGGATTAGGCGGAGATGCGGATTTTTTTCGAAGTCTGCGCGAATGGGATCTGAAGGACTTGATTCAAGAGAAATTAGCTGCGGACGCCCGCGGAGTAACCTCGGAACATAATATGGTGGCCAGTGGTGCCGCCCGGACGGCCGGCATGCTTGCTGTCCGAGACGCATTGCCTCTTTTGGAGGAGGCTCTTAAGAGTCCCCACTTGGAGGTTAAAACTCACGCGGTGCTGGCGCTTAGACATTTAGGTATCCAGGGAATGCCCCTGCTTAGACATGCGATAGAGGAACGAGACGAAAGTTTGTGGCCGTCCATCTGCAAGAGTCTTCTTTATCTGTGGGATGAAGGCGTTCCCTTACAGAGCATTGGTCCGGATGGAATTGATGCTTTTGATCGACATGCTCGAACCGCATTTTCGGACTATCGAGAATTTCAACGCGCTGTTCAGGTTAGCAGCCTGCTAAAGAAGGGTCAGTATTCCCGGCAGAGTACCGTGCTAGCCGAACCCTAAGGGGCTCTTGCTTCTTTTTCCATTTTTCATAGACCTTTCGTTTATAATAACCTCAAACTGGATCCCAAAGATTGCGAATATCTGAATGCCGGATCCATCTCGGCAGAGAGTCAGGATTGAACGTTTGGCGAAAGAAAAAAAAAGATCCTCGATAGGGGGCCGGGTATTGGTGCTTCGTTTCAATCGATTGGAACGAATTCCTCCGGCGCTATACGAGACCCAGCTGCTCAAAGAGCATGGATTTCCCATACTCGTTTATGAATTTGGAAACATAAGACTGGATCCCGGGCAGGTGGTTGATCCGACGATTGAGAGAATTTCCGTCGCGGATCCCTGGCTAAAGTGGATTCCTTCGCTCCTTCGTTCGTCGTTGCTCTTTGGGGCATCTTTCTTACGCTTAATGTCGTTCTACATTCGGGACGGTCGCCCTCAATTTTTGATTGCCCACGACGTTATGGAGCAAACGATGGCACTTTGGTGCCATAGGATTTACGGAACTCCCTACGTCGTACATGCTCACGAGATTTATGATCCCCCAAAATGCTCCCCTCTCGTACGTCTTTTCTTAAAAGCAGAGAGGACCATTCTTACCAAGGCGGTTTTCGTCATTTTCCCCCAGCAGCAACGTGGAGAGTATTACGCCGAAAAATATCCGACAATGGCACGGAGATTTGTCGTTTATAACTGTCCCCGCTTAATGGGTCCGCAGGGTATTGATCCTAACCTTCGCAAGGAATGGGGGGTGCCCGAATCTGCAAAAGTCCTTCTCTATTTGGGAGGGGTGGGGAGGCATAATTATCTGGAGGAAGCCATAGAAGCTACGGCGAAAATAAAAAATCTATTTTTTGTAATCGCGGGCTGGGGAGACGGCTCTTATATCGAGGAGCTAAAAGACAAAGTAAATTCACTATCGGTGAGCGATCGCGTTTTAATGATTGGGTATCGCTCCGATAAATGGCGCTTGCTAAGAAACGCCGATATTAGTTATTGCGTCTATGGGAGCGAAGAACTTCGAATGAAATTCGCGACTACCGCTTCCAATAAGTGCATGGAGTCTATAGCTTCGGGGGTCCCCATCATTTTGGGCCCTCAGGCGGACGCCAGAGCCTTTTTGGAAACTTACCCTGTCGGCTATTATATCGATAAATATTCGGTAGAGAGCATTGTGCAATCCATTGGCAAGGCGATCGAAGAGGGTGCTAACAACGAGGCGATGAAAAAGGAAGCATTAAAGTTTTATCGCACAGAATTAAATTATGAATATCAGTTTTCAAAAGTTCTTCCCGATTTCCAAAAACTCTTGAGCACGCAGAATTAGGGTTTGCGAGCCTTTATTCTAATATTTTTTTCAAAGAATTAAAAACATGGTCAGCCTCAGCGTCGCTGAGATCGCTAGAAGAGGGGAGATAAAATCCTCTCTCCCAGAGCGATTCGCTTACGGGAGCGGAAATAGCCTCTTCCTCTAGTAGTGATTTCAAGGATGGCTGAAGATGTGCCGGACAGAAAAAACGTCGCGTTTCGACTCCGGCTTCTCTAAGTCGTCTACTGACGGTTACGGCATCCAATCCGGTTTCTGGACGAAGCACTACTCCAAACATCCAGAAAACATTCGTTGCCCAATCCTTTTCAGCGGGTAGTTGTAGCTTATTCTCCAGGATAGAT
Source organism: uncultured delta proteobacterium (assembly GCA_963778115.1). Taxonomy (GTDB): domain Bacteria; phylum Bdellovibrionota; class FAC87; order UBA2466; family UBA2466; genus JBBQIT01. The sequence continues at coordinate 1,503,222 of CAVZSV010000004.1, read as the reverse complement.
AGCCGCTGTTGGTATTTGCGAGCCATCTCTTGGCGTCGCTTGACTAACTCTGTGGCGTGTTCCGTTTGGGCGAGTCCAATCGCGGCTTGCACATTGGTCATTCTAAAATTGTAGCCAACGTCTTGATGGATAAACCGCTTATTGGGATCCAGATCGAAACAGAGATTTCTAAAGTATCGTGCTCGTTCCGCTAAATCTTTTCGGTTTGTGGTGACCATTCCTCCTTCGCCGCAAGTGATGATCTTATTTGCGTAGAAAGAGAACGCTGAGAGATCTCCCAGGGATCCGACTTTCTTTCCTTTATAGGTAGCGCCGTGAGCTTCGGCGGCGTCCTCGATTACGATGGCTTTTCTAGCTTTGGCCCATTCTAGAATGGGATCCATATCGCAAGGATGTCCGTAAATATGGACCGGGAGCACGGCATGAACAGGTCCTTCGATCAGGGAAAGTTTCGAAGCATCCATCGTCCAGGTCTCTTTATCGCAGTCGACGAAAACGGGAATGGCTCCTAGCTGGACAATCGGAAAGATCGACGCCATCATCGTGAAGGTAGGAACCACTACTCTATCTCCGGCTTTGATTCCCGCAGATACTAACGCGAGATGCACCGCACAGGTTCCATTGGAGCAAGCGACCCCTTCCCGGCATTCTACAAATGTTGAGAAGCTTGATTCGAAGCGTTCAATAAATTCTCCGGAAGAAGAGATCCATCGGGAAGCGAGGGCCTGGGAAACATACCTCTCCTCATTGCCCGCGAAGAACGGGCGACTAACGGGTAATTTTGTTTGCATTCGGTTTACCCTGAAAGATGGCTTTGTCTTTGGTGGGACCTAAATAGGGACCTTGCTTTACTTCGATAATTCGAGTGGGTTCGAGAAGCTTTAGACCATGGCCGCCCGAAATAAGGACGACGGAGTCACCGTGCATAAGCAAAGTTTCAAAAAAGGCCAGTTGCTGATCGTCAAAAAGGGTCAATAGGCATTTTCCGGAATCAATATGGAGAAACTCTTGGGTGTCAGTAAGTGCTCGGGGAAGCGGAAGATGGTAGTGGGGCTGTATCTCAGAGCCTTTTTCGTAATGATTAATTCCCACTTGAAGGGAGTGGTCATTTTCGGTGACAAAATTATATCCCTCCCTGGGGAGTGACGATCGAATAATTACGGCTGCCAGTTTCTCTCCGCAAAAGATTCGCTCAATGGGTTCACAAGTGTCATTAGTGGGATCCTCTTTTTGGGCTACAGAGGGCACGTGACTTCTCCTGAAAAGTTCGGCGTTATATGACTTAGTCTTGGGAGTTAGTTGTAAAAAGGGAAATCGCCCTAATGATACCATAGCTGTACGCAATTTGGATTTGCCCCTTTGGAACGTTTAGTCATTTGGGTTTATGTTAAAATATTAGCAACTGTTTTCTTTCATTCCACTTACCCATTCCAAAAAAAGGGGGATTGATGCTACCGGATTGGATTCCGTTCAATTCTCCGTGGCTCTCAGGGAAAGAGCTCAACTACCTTCAGCAAGCAGTCCAAAACGGCTGGTTAGCAGGAAATGGACCTTTTGCTAAGCGGTGTGAAGCCTTTTTGGAAAAGCAGATGTTAGCCAAGCGAGCGATTCTAGCCACGTCTTGCACCCAGGCTTTGGAAGCGGCGGCCCTCTTACTAGGGATCAAACCCGGAGACGAAGTTATCGTTCCTGCTTTCACTTATGTCTCCACCGCAAATGCCTTCGTTCTTCGGGGGGCAAGACCCCTCTTTGTTGATGTTCGTCCGGATACTTACAACCTTGATGAACATCAGCTCGAAAAGAAGATCTCAAAGAAAACTAAGGCTATCGTTCCCGTTCACTATGGGGGAATAGGTGCCGAGATGGATTGCATCCTAAAGGTAGCCAGAGCCCATAAGATTGCCATCGTCGAGGATAACGCCCACGGTCTTTTTGGCAGCTATGATTCGAAGCCGTTGGGAAGTTTTGGGGGGCTAGCAGCCCTGAGCTTTCATGAGACCAAGAACGTCTCCTGCGGCGAAGGGGGAGCGCTCATTCTCAATGACGCAAGCCTGTTGCAGGGGGCTGAGATCCTGCGCGACAAAGGGACCAATCGCGAGAAATTCCTGAAAGGTGAAGTGGATAGCTATACTTGGGTCGATGTGGGGTTAAGCCTCTCGCCCTCTGATTTTCTGGCGGCGTTTTTGCTAGCCCAACTGGAAAGCCATCAAACGATTCAAAAAAAGAGAATGGATATCTGGACCAAGTATGCCAAAGAGCTTCACTCGTGGAGTGTGTTAAACCACGTTCAGTTACCGCACGTTCCGTCCAAGTGTGAACCTTCGTATCATATGTTTTTCATCGTTCTACCAAGTGGGTTAGAGAGGGACCGCTTTATCGAGCATATGAAGTCGAAACGGATAAGTTGTGTTTTTCATTACCAAGCGCTGAACGCTTCGCCCATGGGGATAAAATGGGGGGGACGTGCTGGGGACTGTCCTGTGGCCGAGAGGGCGAGCAAGCAGTTAGTAAGGCTTCCCTTTTTTAATGAGCTTACCGACGATCTTCAACAGAGAGTCATCGATGCGGTGAAAGCGTTTTCAGTAGGACATCGACAAAAAGAAGCCGCGTGAAATTCTTCTCCTTCACTCCCGCCCCCCTTTTGACAGTCCTGAAATTTCCGAGCTAAATAAGGCGATGCAAAACACCCAATTCTCTTCACCCCGGTTTCCGCAGAATCTTCCTCCCCGTTGGCGGAGCCATCTCGCCGGGGAATCTTCGAAAGATTATTTTAAGAAGCTAAGTAGTTTTCTTCGAGCGGAGTATCAATCCAAAGCCAAAATTTTCCCTTCTCGGGGCGCGGTGCTTAGAGCATTACGAGCCGTGGATTACGACGACGTTCGAGTTGTGATCTTAGGTCAAGATCCCTACCACGGCGAAGGCCAGGCAGTCGGCTGGTGTTTTGCCGTACCCAACGCGCTTAAACGAAAGCCCCCAAGTTTGATTAACATCTTTAAGGAGATTGAGACCGATATTGGCAAGAAAGTAGACTTCACTCAGTCCGAGCTGAGCCACTGGGTTTCTCAAGGTGTGCTCCTTTTAAACACGGTTTTGACGGTTCGCATGGGACAGCCTTATTCCCATAAAGAACGGGGTTGGGAGCGTTTTACCGACCGAGTTATTTCGCTTCTCAATGAGCGATCCGAACCAGTTATTTTTATCCTTTGGGGAGCTTATGCAAGGGCGAAGAAGAAGTTGATCACTAATAAAAGTCACAAGATTTTGGAGTCAGCCCATCCGTCTCCGCTATCCGCCCACAATGGTTTCTTCGGCAGCCGTCCCTTTAGCCGCTCGAATGCGTTGCTTGAGAAGATGGGGCAGGCTCCGATAGACTGGGAGATTACGAGCTAATAGACAGTTTTGTTTAGGACTAACGGGGGAGTTATTGGTTCTCGTGCGGGATATCGGTAAACGGGGCGTCGGTGCTCTTTAGGTATGCTTCGAAGCGAGGAGTTTAGATATTTTCTAGTTCACTTCCCCTGCCTCTAAAGGCTGTTGTCGCTCCGGTTGGGGAAGCCCCCGGCCGTGAGTATCGAAGTCAGCGCCTAATCTGCTTGGCGATCCGGCGCCGAGAATAGTCTCAGAAGGATCTACCTCCCATGCCGAAAGAGAGGCGTCAGCCTCTAGAAAGAAATAGTGGCCGTTGCGTTCGACAAGAGCATGGTATTCACAATCGCTTTCGTGTAAGCGTTCCGCGCGAATATGGTATCCCCCTCGTTCCAGAGCCGCCCTATAAACGGACTGCATCACTTTCATCGATTGGACTTTGGTCTTTTGGTAAGCTTCATATTCGGTATCGTGTGGTTTTACGGGCTCACTTTCCATTTTTTTTTGAACCTTTTTCCAAGCAGCGCTTCGAATTTCTTCCACTTTCTGAATCTGCGCGCGATCCGACTGGGTGAGCAGGGAAAGCATTTCATTTCCAAATTGATGGGTTCGAACCGACGCTCTGGAGAATTCCTCCTCTTCATGGGAGGCTGGTCTCGATGCTTCATCTGCTCGCAGGTGAAAAGAGAAGAGACAAATTATTAGGATCGGTAAGGCTCGCCATTTCATGCTTGCATAGTTATGCAATACACGTTCCCGATCTCATTGAGAATACGCATTTGGGTCTTAATCATTTTTCGGCCGAAAAGGTGGCGGGTACATCAGAGCGATAGACCGGCTATACCGGTTTCTTAAATCCGCTTCGAGGATTTAGGTTAGCTAAAGATTAATCTTGATCTTGAGATTAATAACGAGCCTTTCGCCTTCGGTGAAAGGTAATGGACCGGATGGGGATCGAACCCACGACCCTCAGACTGCCAGCCTGATGCTCTCCCAGCTGAGCTACCGGCCCCTAATGGAGTGATTTATTTAACAAACTGCGCCGGTACTGGCAAGGAACGAATCTCTGCCTGCGTTTTTAAAAGTTTTGGCGCCAAGCGCTATCTCCCGGGATTGCGAAAGCTCTTGCCATCCCCCTTTTGTGCTACCATGGGGGGGTTCTTCGTTACTTCGCAAAGGCCGACCATGAACCTTTCGTCCCGACAGATAAAGCGTGGTATCCCGCTTGTTCTAGTCTTTGGCCTCGCCGCGCTTTTGTTTTTTCCGCTGCTTGCTAGCCATGATTTTCTATTCGATGACGTAACTTTTATTTTGACCAATCCTGATTTAGGTAAAGTGAAGCGGTTTGTGGATTGTTTTTTCTTTGTCTTGCAGCCAAGTAAGCCGGTAACTAATTTCTTCTTGGCCTTCGGTTACTGGATGGCGCACGGCCAGGTTTACGGGCAGCATGTCCTTTCGTTACTGCTTCATCTGCTAACGGGGCTCGTTTGGTATGCCAATCTTCTCCAATGGGGACGAAGAACTAAGACGGAGGTTCCTCAAGGTTTTTATTTGGCAGTCGTATTTGCTTTTTTAACACTTCCGGTTTTATCCGAAGCTCTCGAAATAGGCCAATTTCGGGGGGATATTTTAGCGGCTTTGTTTGCGAGCCTTTCCCTTTTACTGACACAGTATTTAGCAGCCGGATCTTTTCGAGGCGTTCGGCGTTTTACTTACTTAGGCGCAATTTTTCTTTGTTTGGGGCTCTCTCAATACTCAAAGGAGGTCTTCGCGGTTCTCCTCCCACCTCTTCTTATTCTTTTTTACGGTATTCCAGAAAATCGTTTCGATCTTAAAAAAACGGTTAGGTCCTTCGTCGCTCCGTTGCTGGCAGTTGAAGTGATTTGGGCAAGTCTTCTTTACAAAATGCTTGTGAGAGATGGGCACGATATTCACTACACCTACCGAAATACAGTAGGCGCGAATGCGGTTCCGTTGGTGGTTCAAGTTCGACTCGCTTCAAGAGCGATTCTGGAATCGGTTCTTAAGTTTTTTTCCATTTCGTCACCCACCGCAACGCCCCTAGTTTATCGTCTGGATATTGGTTATTCCTTTCCGCTCGTTGCACATCTGGCAATCGTCGTGCTCACCCTGATGATGTCTCTGTTTCTCGTAAGCAAGAAAGGTTGGCCCCGCACTTGGGGGGCCGTAGCGGGTGCCTATTGGCTTTATCTGATAGTGCCCAATGCGAATGTAGGATCCGAGCATTATCTGTATTTTGCTTCCATTGGTTTGATGATGCTGTTGGCACTGGCCGTATGGAAACTATTGAATCGGTATGCGCGGTATCCGCGTGCGTTGTGGTGGTCAGTTTACGGGGTTTTCGTGTTCTTTTCCGTTATCGGTCTGGAGACGCGTCTCTTTGACTGTCTGGATCGCATTAGCTTTACGCGGGCGGAGGTTGAACGGGCTCCGGACTACTATGCGAACTGGCTCTTATATGAGGCCGCTCTTTCCGAGGAAGGCAATACTCCTGCTATCCAGAAGGAGGCGCGCCGGGCTCTCGATGAAGCGCATAGCCGAGGGGAAAGATGGCGTGGGCTCGCCACGGTAGACTGGGATTTAGCTAAAGGGGAGATGGACTACGAAAAAAAATACGGCACTGTGGAAGAAGCCGAAGGGGCTTTTGTTTCGATGATGAAGTGGGTGACCGATCGCCGCGATGCGAACTTTTACGAAATTCAGATGGCCCAATACGAAATGGCCCACGGGGAGTGCGACACTGCACTTTTACTCATGAGGCGAGCTAAAAAGATGGAAGATGTTTCCGGCGCGACCTCGCCTTTTGAAAAAGCCTTAATTGATCAAATTGAGCGATCTCCGGAGCGGTGTAAGCACCTTTCGAAAAGAAATTTAGAATTGCTATTGGCGAGGACGGGACAATGACAGAGTCGAGAGTAACTTCCTTTGGAGATAGGTATTCGTCCTTTTATGACGCTCTGTACAAGGACAAAGATTATGCCGGGGAGGTTAGTTTTCTTGCCAAACTTCTGACGGATTACGGAATTAGCCATGGACGGCTCTTAGATTTTGGCTGTGGCACTGGCAACCATCTGCTTCGTTTTGCTGAATTGGGTTACGAAATGACCGGGATTGATAGTTCCAAGGGAATGTTGGAGTGCTGCCAAAAGAAAGCGCTCAAAACAAAACTTTCTGTAAAGCTTGTTTCAAAACTTCCTTCTGACGGTAACTGGGACGCGATAATGATGCTTTTCGCAGTTGTTAACTACCTAGAGTCAAAAGAATCAACGCGGGACCTTTTTCGAAAATTTTATCAACGTCTTAAACCAAAGGGGTTACTCTTTATCGAATGTTGGAACGGAATCGCGGTTCCTTTATTGAGCGAGACTTCCAAGAAGAAAAAGATAAGATTCGAGGGGGCCGAGTGGACCCGCATAACCGACGCTCATTGCGATTGGCTCCGTCAGACGATGGAGGTTCGCTATCGGTTCTTGGATAATCTGTCCACGGAAGCTCGTTTTGAGGAAAAGCACTTGTTATACGACACTCCCCATGAACTTATTAGGCTGGCTCAAGAAGCGGGGTTCGAATTACGTAACGTGTTCACCGCATTCGAAGCCCGCGAGGCTCGCGTTAATGATTTTAATCTTCTTTATATCTTCGCGCGGAGCTTTTGAGAAGGGCCCGGCCGATGGACCTTAGGGTTACCTGGGTATATCTAAAAGAATTGACCAACGAAGCGGTTAACGTTCCGAAGGTCTTAGAGTCTCCGAACTCTCTCGTTCCTATTTCGTAGGGAATCTCCGTTAGCTTGGCTTTCGATTCGGCGAGATGAAACATGAGCTCGATAAAATACTCTCCGTGGGTTCCCCTCCACGGCGCTTTCTTCAAGACCTCTCTTCGCCCGACCAAAAATCCGCTGGTAAAGTCGGTAATGGGTAACGGACAAAAACGCTTTAGTACCGCATTGAGAACGTTAGAAAGAAGGATCTCTACTTTCGAATCGCGTTGGCTATGGCTAAGTTTTTTTTGTTTGCCGCCTTCTCCAAATCGGGTGCCTATGCAGACATCATAATCTTTTGCGACTAGAAGAAGCATCTTAAGGAAGAGTCCCGGTGGCATGGAGAGATCGCAATCCATCCAGCCTATAAATTTAGTCTCCGACCGATCGACCCCTTCTTTAAGACTTTTGGCGAGACCAAAATTTTTCTTGCGCTCGATAACGATAATTTTCTTGGATCGTATTTCCTTTCGAAATTCTGATTTCACCGCTTGGGGAGTTCCGTCGGTAGAGCGGTCATCCAGTACTAAAATCTGATGTATGGAGGGCAGCGCTCGTAATATCGCTCTAATCTGAGGCTCAATATTTTCTCTTTCGTTAAGGGTGGGCAATAATAGCGAGAATTGAGAGAGCACAGTGCCAGAAGCGTCGGATCCCTGAGTCTTTTTCTTTCCGTTTCGCTTGATAGTTTGCACTAAAGGTTTCATGAAAGGAATCCGATACGCCTCCAGTTAGATTTGGTCCAAGCAGTAGGACAACGCTCAGTATTATTGCGCTGAAAATGCGAGCCTAGCGACTCTCTGTCGAACCTAAAAAGAGGGTATCACCTTTGGTGGCTAGTTTAGCAAATTTGACGAATATTAGTGAGCTTTTAGCAACTTATGTGGGCCGACTTTCCGCCGACTGTGAAGCGGCGCGATTTCACAATTTTTGTATAGAAAAAGAATGCGAATAGGTTTACCATTTAATAACTATCTATTTATCCGCAGAACTTCTTTAGCATTCAAAAAAATCGTAATTGGGAATAATAACCTTTCGGGACCAAATAAGGAGATCTCTCTATGAAAAGATTTTACCTGCGCTCTCGCGCCGGTTTTACCTTGGTTGAATTACTTGTAGTCGTCGCCATCATCGGAGTTTTGGCTACGATAGGCGTTCCTACTTTTCAAAAGATGATTGAAAAATCGAAAAAATCGGAAGCCAAAGTCGCTTTGGGTGCCCTTTATACGACGGAGACGGCATTCTTCTCCGAGTATGGCGTGTATGGAAACAACATTACGGCAGTTGGATTTACCGTGGATGGAACTCAGGGAAGCCGAACCTATTCGACGGGCTTTCCCGGAGGAGTTAACTGTTCTACAGCGCCCACAAGCCTTGCGCCGATTAACTCAGGAAACGCAACCGCGCTCTACACGGCCTATCCGACCTATAGCACGGTATCCGCAACGGTTTCCAACGGTGCCAATTCCTATGCGATTATTGGCGGTACGAACTACACGAAAGCGTGCATTGCGGTGGCACCAGATAGTACTGGCGCCACGTTCTTAGGGGCGTCTGGCGGCTACGTTTCAAACAACGCATCTGCCCCTGCTGACGTTTGGACGATGGATAATACCCGAACTCTCGCGAACGTAAGCGACGGCGTTTATTAAACGTTTCCTTTAGAGAAGTTCTGCGGAACAGGTTTCCTTATTCGGTAATGAAGAGCGTCTCCGACCTTTAGACGGCGGAGGCGCTCTTCTTACTAATTTGGGGCTAGTTTAGGGCACTGGCTCCGCAAGAATTGAATTCTAGGCCATCGTTCTCTCTTCCTCCGACATGAATCCAAAAACGTTGGTCGTCATCCCCACCCTTAATGAAGCCTCTAATATCGCTATTCTTTTGGATCGAATTTTAGCGCTTCATATTACCAATTTGGCAGTCCTTGTGGTTGACGAGCATTCTCCTGATGGGACCGCTTCCCTCGTGGAAGGGTTCGCTTGCCGGAACTCTGGCTCTGTTTATCTTTTGAATCAAAGCGAAAAGGGTTTTGGGGAGGCGTATCGAGAAGGATTTCAATGGGGGTTAGACCGCCAATTTGAAATGTTTGTGGAAATGGACGCCGATCTCTCGCATGACCCCGACCAAATTCCTGAGTTTTTGGAAGCGCTAAAAACCTTTGATGGGGTTATGGGGACCCGCTATGCGAAGGGCGGCAGAACCGAAGGGTGGCCGTGGTACCGAACATTCCTCAGTCGAAGCGGAAACCTTTATGCTCGTTGTGTTTTGGGCATTCCCTTCTCGGACCTCACGGGCGGGTATGTTGCTTGGAGGGCTAGTGCCGTTGAAACCTTTCTCAAGTGTGATCTTAAGGTAAGAGGTTATAGTTTTCAGATTCTTTTAAAACATTTGGCTCATCGGGGGGGGCTTCGCCTGAAAGAGATCCCTATTCTCTTTAGGGATCGCACTCGAGGGGAATCGAAATTGGGTCCTTCCATTATCGCGGAAGCCATTGTTACGATTCCGCGGCTAAGGTTTTATTAGCGGGAACTTCGAGCCACCAGAGGTAATTTAGAGGGGTCTAGAGCGATATGAACGGCGTTTCTGGCTTCACGCTTTACGCTGTACATCGCTTCATCCGCTAGGCGAAGGAGCGTTTCCATGTCGGAAGCATGCTCGGGGTAAGTGGCAATACCGATACTCACCGTAGTTTGAATCCGTTGTTCTTTGATCACGTAGAGCCTGCGTTCTATATTTTTTCGAATTCGTTCCGCTATCTCTTTCGCCCCTTCGGTGCTGGTTCCATTGAGAATGACTACAAACTCATCTCCTCCGTAACGAAAGACGGGGTCAATTCTACGTACGGCATTTTTGATCGTCTTGCCGATCGTCACCAGAAATTCACTTCCCACGAGATGGCTATGCTTGTCGTTAATATTCTTAAAATGGTCAACATCGATGAAAAGAACGGAAAACGTTTGGTTGGGAGCTTTGCATCTTAAGATGGAATTAGTAAGGGCATATTTGAGATATCTTGAGTTATAAAGCCCCGTGAGATCGTCGACAAACGTCTGCTGTTTTACTTCATCAAACTTTCGAATATTTAACAGGCTCATCTCCGCCTGATCGGTGAGCACTTTTGCCGCCGAAAGCGTTTTCGTCGTAATTTTTTCCTTGATTCCCCAAAGGAAAAGGGCCCCCGTGGGAAAGTCACGGCAGGGAAGTAACAGCTTCCGCAGTCCGGTCGATCGACGCCTTAGGGCTATGGGACGGGGCGATCCAAAATTGATTTTCTCAAAAGGGAGATCAAATACGATCTTGGATGTCGCGGTACGTTTAGGAACCGAGCAGAGCACTCGAGTAAGCTCGGGTCCCCTCTTATCCAAACTAAGCCAAGCTGCTCCGACGGCATCGGTGGTTTTGAGCAACGATTCCAGCGTATAAAGCCGAACCAAAGTCGGTGTGGTGCAACCGTTAATCTGTGTAATAGCTCTAACAACACCCGCCCTGGGGTCTTGGATTTTTTGTATGGATTCGCGTCGCTGCCTAGCTTTGCGGATACTGTAAGCTAACTCTTCCGGACTGGTGGGCTTAAGCAAAAAGTCGCCAAAGCCGGATCGAATGCATTGCAATGCCAGTTGAGAAGAGTCGGTACCGGAAAGGGCAATGAGTTCGGTGCTGGGGAATTGAGCTCTTAGATTTTCTATCTCGGGCTCTACAGGCTGTCTAAGACACTCAAGATCTACGATGAGAGCCATGGGTTCCGGCCGTACCGTCCCATCTAGTAAAGCTCCCACGGAATGAAACCAAAGGATTTCAGAACCGACCACCCGAAGTGCCGCTTCGTAAGGATGACGCATCTCGTCTGTTTCTTGAAGAACGAAGACCGTTGGGTCGAAGGAGGTGGTGGGCATGGGGTGGCTCTATTGAGATTTTATCATAGTAAGCGACGGAGAGATTAATCCTTTAGCCGGATGGCGGTTCCGAGTTCTTTGCTCCTGCTCCTCGCACAGTGAAATCTTTTTCCTCATTGCGAGAAGCGAAGCGACGTGGCAAACCGTATCGGAATTGGCTAGAGTGTTTTGAGTCACCGCCCCAATGACTTACAGGTTGCTTCGGCTCGGCTTCGCAATGACAAAAGTAACGAAGCCACTGCCCGGGTTCTTTCCGAATGACGTTTGCGGTCGATTACACCGTTGAGGGAAACCCAGAGGTAGGGTGCGGCGGCGGCAAAAAAATAATCCCGGTCCGAGATCCGAAAATAAAGAGAAAAAAAACGAAAGCGCCAGCGACAGAACAATCTTCTCACTCCTCCGTCTTCATAACGGCCTCGCACAAAAGAAAGCAGGGACTCCTAGGAAGGCCCGTCTCAAATTACAGAACGAGGTCCATGCACTAGTCATCACCCAAGCACCAGCGTCGGAAGGTACAAACTTTTCCTGAGCGGAGCGACGGCACAGGTTAGACGTTCTTGAATAAACAACTCTTGCGCACCCCAACGCCAAAGGGACCGTAAGCCCCAAACCCAAAAATCCGAGAAGAAAGAGAAAAAAAACAGGATGCGTCGGACAAATTATGATTGACACGATTCGTCAAAGAATCGGGTTATGGGAGTCATGACTTGTCCGCTGGTAAATAAACCACGCTCCTCTTCGTTTCCTTCGACGCTACGAGATTGTTTTTTGGGTAATCACCTGGGCTCCTCACATGATTCGAATCATGTTGCAGTGACGTAAATACCGCAAAAAAAGTCACTCCAAAAACCCGTGGTAGAAATAGAACAACACGGAGGTTTGTAGGTGGAGACAAGATTTTATAGCGCTTTCTTTAAACGATAGTGAGTTAGTAAGTCGATTTCGTCGGTCAGCAAAAGCCGAAAGAAAGATTCAAGCGCAGGTATTAGCGTACCTAGCTGTGATAGAGCAGCGAAAGATTTTTGCGGTAGAAGGGTATTCTTCTTTGTGTTGGTTTTTAGTGAAGGAGATGGGGCTCACCTTCTTTCAGGAAAAGGACGAAACCTCGGCTAGAGTGGTGTGGGATCAGATCGGTGACTGGATCTGGCAGGCAGGCTTCGCTCACCTCATGGACTGGCACCGCAATCTCGAAAAGGGCTGGGGTACTCTCAAAAACTACTTCCGTTTCCCTGTCACCACAGGCCTTTCGGAGGGCATTAATCGGGCTATCAAGGAGCTTAAATGGCAGGCCTATGGCTACAAAGACATGGAGTACTTCAAGCTTAAGATCCTCCAAAAGGTCGGTTACCTAAACTACCGATATTGTTTAATCGCAAACTTTTAAGAGAAAGAGGCCACTGCCCGTCGGCCTCGTATACATTCCAGTGACGAAATTGCGCCCTCATCCCTTTTGGCAGTCTGTGCCACGCACCACCTCCCCGGCCCAGTCCTTGCTTTCTTCTCCACAGTGCCACCCCCGTGGTGCGTTAAGACGTGGAGTGTACGGTGCTGTTTGTTAATCTTACGAACCTTAGAAAAATAGGAAGTCGACGTGGCTTGCTGGCTATGGCTTTATTGGTGCTTTGTATGAGCTCCATCGTCGTGGCCTGGAAGATCCTTCCTTCCCAAACCAAACGTGCTCACGATATGACGGTCGAGGAAAAAGAGGCCGTGGTCATGGATTTGGAGCGATTGGATACCCAATATTCTGATCTCTCTCACGCGATTTCTGATTTTAGAAAAACGGTCCTACGTGAAATTCCCATCGTTTCCGAAGTGGCCCCCTCCGATAGGCTGGTGTGGAAAACCGGTCAAAGTCTGGTGTTTTCGAGCCGGTTCTTCTCTTCGGACTCAGGCGTTCAAGAGATAGCCTTGCTGAAGTTATTTCTTCCGCCCCAAGTAGCCGTCGCTCCTCCTGTGCTTCCTAATTCCATCGGCGGTATCGAATAAAGTTCTTACCGACAAAGAGGGGTCGTCTGTAATACCTTTCCGTTGGGATCGGCTAACGATAGCGTCGCGCAATTATCAAACCCCTTAGCCAGCGGATTTTGAATTGAATTTAGATCAATAGCGATTCCCTTTTGCTGGCCAGTCTCTAATGAGAAACGCGAAGAGGTACCCATATTCACTGGGTTTATTAATAGACGGCTTTCCGTCAAAGTGAACGACCAATGGTTAGGTGCTTCCGTAGTAAATGAGCCTGACACTTCCAAGGAAAGATCTCCTCCGGGCAATTTATCTAAATTTGCAAAACCTACCGTCGAATTCATATCCAACCCCCCCGAAGTTACTGCCGCCCCTTGGCTATCCAAAACCCGGTAGGGAAAATCCGTCATTAGGTCGTAAGTGGATTTCGCGGTAACAAATTTGAGCGTCACGCCGCTGAATAATTTACGATCTTCCTCTGAAAGAGAGATCGGAAGCTGGGTTCCAGACCCTTTTACGAGTATCGTCCGCTGTGATCTTACGGCGTTGAGAGAAATCGAAGGGACCACTTTAATCGGCTCGAAATTATTTTGGACGAATGCCGTAAACTTTTGAGGCTCTTCTTCGGGGCCCAGGGCGATCGAGAGGCTATAGGCTTTAATCTTAAGTTGAATTTTCCCTGGGGAAGAAAGCGCTGGCGAAGCCACTACGTCGAATTCATAAACCCCCGCCCGGGAAATATTAGTTGCCACAGATAGCGGTGGTAAAGGGCTGGAAGTCGTCGAGTCTTTGAGTGCAGTTACCGTTTTTCCTTCCGGGTCTAAGAGTTGTCCCGAAATGGCCGGACCGTCTGAACTAAGTTCTATACTCAATGACGTGGTTCCCGAGGGGATATCCAAAAAGTATCGAAGCGTTTTTCCTACGTGTGCGGTATCGTTTGCGGTGAATGTGTGTTGATTGACGTCGTCTAAAGTATAAGGTGCTACCACGGTTACTGGGACTTCAAACGCCACTTCTCCGCTCTGGTTGTCCACTGCCGTAATGACTTCAGAGTGAAGTCCTGGTTGCGAAAGAACAGCGGGATCTAGCCGGACCTGGAAGCTGCGCGGAGTTGATTGGATCCACAATTCCTCGGGGAGGCGGATCCAGTTTGCCGAGGGAACCAATTTTAAGGTCCTCAAAGGGAGATCTGCTTTCGACGCAGAATCTTCTATGACAGGAGATACCGACACCGAAAAATTATTTTCAGGAAGTCTGCGGCCTCTGACAAAAATTCCACCGCCGGTTCCCGTTGGAGAAACAGGATTGGTAACCGAGAGAGTGAATTCCGTGGGGCGCGATTTCATTTGGGACAATTTAGTAAAAGCTGCTGGCACATTAAATAGCCCGTGCCCTTGTTCAATTAAAGATATCCCTTCCAGCCGTTTGGCCGAATCGTAAACGGCCCGCGTTACCGAGGCGCGATCAGTGAGCAGCTTTTGCTGCTGTGCCGCACTCAATAGAAGTGCTAGTCCACCGGTGGTTTCAGGAGAGGCCATGGAAGTCCCACTATAATTCCCGAAATTTCCACTCCATTTGGGAACACTAGAGAGTGCTGTTCCCGGAGCTAGCAGAGTTGGCTTCCATCCTCCGTCAAGCCTTGGGCCGACTGAAGAGAAAAACCACATGCCATCTTGTTCTAGCCCTATCCACCCGTAATTATCGGCGGCCGTTTTTCGTGAGAGATACGCACCATTGGTGATAGCGAGATTCGCCCCACCGGGGACTCCCACGGTCAGTAACCCCGGACCGTCATTACCGCCGCTGATACTAAAGAGAATACCTCTTTCTTTAGCGACTCGATCTACGTATTGGTCGACGGCACTTGTGCCTAGATTTGATCCGGGCGAAGCGCCGTAGCTCATATTGACGATTTGGGCTTTGCTTTGAACCGCAAAATCGATGGCCAACATGATCGACGAGGTGGAGGTAGGTCCGCCCGGGATACGATTGTCGCCAATCTTTCCCAGAACGATTTGAGCCCCGGGGGCGACTCCCTGCATCCCTTTAGGGTCATATCCCGCCGCAATTCCAGCGACATGAGTGCCGTGGGATCCGTCATCGAAATTAAGAGTAAGGGTATTCCCGCTTGTGGCAATCGTAACCGAAACGGTGAGAGATTTTTTTGCCCCTAACTTCGTAAAAAGACGAGATTCGCGGAAATCGTACAATTCGGTTTCATCGTCAAAATTGCTGTCGTTATTCGTATCGACGCGGGCGCGCCAGTCGCCAGCAGCATTTTTATAAGCGAGAACCGCAACATCGCTAAAAGTATCATTGGAGGAGAGGCCGCTTGAATAACTAAGGGAAGAACCTTTAAAGGTTCCCCAACGAAAGTCACTTCCTTCGACGGTTTTAGCTTGGTAATTTCCATTGGGAGTTTTCACCGAGCCGTCCTGGTCTTTAGCGATAGCAGTTAGTGTCACTCGCCCTTCGCCCGAGAAGTCTTGAAAATCGAGCGTCTTAAAAGATCCATCCGGAGTCTTGTTAAGTACCGGGTGATCGAGTTCTATTCCGGTATCTAAAATGGCGATAATAACTCCACGTCCGTCATAGTGGGGATGGGATTGGACGAATGAGCGTGCCCCTATCTCTTCGGCCGGGATCAATCTAAGGAGGGCTGACAGATCGTTTTGAGGAGAGCTTTCGGTAGCCGCGGGAGGGGCTGCGGGGAGAAGAGTGTTATCCGTGACCATAGCCTTGCACTCCTTTAAGTGGAGCGAAGCGGCCTTGGCATCGGTCATGAATACTCCGAGATTATTTTGGTAGAGAACTTTGCCGCCGCTGGATTGAATTTCTTGTCTGCAGGCATCAAAACTCCACTCTTCGCTAGCGATCAAAATCGATTGAACGGAAGCGGAATCGACGAATTGGGGACTATTGCTACGATCAACTTTTGGCTTGGAGCAGGCGGTGGACAGAACAAGAAGCGGAAATAAAACCCAAAGTCTTTGCATGCCCCCCCCAAATAACCAGACCAGTGTTTAGGACACTGGTCTCCCCTATGGATCTTTCATTTCATGTTTAGGCTCGGTGTGTCAAGCGGTGAGGCGATCGTAAAGATCGACGTTCACGTCTAGGGGGGCGGTTCAGGTTCATGTTTAAGTCCATGTCAAATGTAGACGTGGACATGGAGTTGGCCATTCCCAGGGACGTGGACGAAAGCTACTCCAAACTTCTTACTGGCGATAAATATAAAAAAGGCGATTCCCTAACCCTCGACATCCACCGGATTTCGTCCAGTAGGTTGGGCGAAAAGACTTCTCCCGCTAGTGACGTCAGAGGATCCCGTCCAAAGACATCTTCCGGACTAAAGAATTCAAGAAGCCCACGAGGATCTTGGATCATATGGGTTTCGATCTCTTCGGGAGTTCGCCCGACTTGCCGAGCCGCATATTGAATCGCTTCGTAGTATCCGCCTTCGGCGTCCGTAAGATGTTGTTTGAATGCTTCCGAACCTAACCAGACCCTTCCCTGGGCGACATCCTCGACATGGTCCAGCGAAAGCTTGCGTTCCTGAGCGACGAATTTCACAAAGCCTTCATAATATTGGTTAAGCCGTTTGGCTAAGATCTCACGCTCCTCTTTCGTCCAGGATCGGTCTTCGGTGAGCAGGCCTGCGAACGGGGCCTGGGTTAGTATTTCTTTGTGAAGGTCGATCTTTTTATACAATTCCCCTAAGTTGAATTTGCCTAAGAACACACCGATGGAGCCAGTGATAGTTAAGGGGTCTGCAAAAATTTGTCTCGCGGGAGCGGAAATCAGATAACCGCCGCTCGCTGCGACATCTCCCATTGTCACAATGACAGGCTTTCCTTCCTTATCCGCGGCTCTTACCAGGGAAGCGATTTCATCGCTGGCGACGACCTCTCCTCCGGGGCTGGAGACGCGAAATACGATAGCTTCCGTTCTAGGGTCTGCTAAAGCTTCCCGAAAGTGCTGTCGCATTCGGTCTGGCGTAATTTGGGGTTCGCCGACAAGCGACAGGACCGAAATCTTTTTCTGTAAAATGTCTCCTGAAGCTACAATGACGGCGATTCGAGGGGGAAGTGCCAATTTGTCGGAAGTCATTTCTAAGGTTTCGCGAATAGCCAAAGGCTCCGATTTCAGAGCAACGTCCATGTGATTAATCTCGTCTACCAAGCCCGCCGTTTTCGCCTGATTGGCATCCAGAAGGGCGGTCCTAAGCAAAGTCTCCCATTGAGTTCGCGAGATATGTCTTGTTTTGAAAAGGGTGTCTGAAATGATGGTCTCGGCCTGAGCGAGCTCTTCCATCGTCTCCTCTTTGCTTGGAGCGGAGCTATCCGTGCGGGTGAACATCTCGGGAGCCGATTTATATTTTCCTCTGGCTAAAAATTGACCTTCGACTCCCAATTTATCGAGAGTGCCTTTAACGTAATAACGCTCGGACCGAAGACCAAGAAAACGCAATTCGGCAGAAGGTTCCACAAAAACTTTAGTGGCGGCACACGCTATTAAGTATTCTTTGATGCCGGCATTTCCCAAGAATACTTCCACACGTTTTCCACTCTCTTTGAGTCTTAGAATAGCTTGATGAACCTCTTGAGCCGAGGCCATGCCCAAGGGAAATTGCTGCATTTTAATGGCGACTAGTTTAATTGAGGGATCTCTTCTGGCTCTTTCTAGTTTACGTAATAGTCCCAAAAGGGACGGACGTTCGGTTCTGAAAAGTCCGCCCGGGGACGAGGTCTCATGAAGGTTGTCGGATACCTCCACCTTTAATGCCGAGTCGGGGGTCAAAAAACTCTTGTAGGGTTTAGTGGAAAGTTGAATTCCCGCCATCAGACTCTGCTGGTTGGCCGCCGGTTGCCCTACCGAATACACAGAGGCTCTGTCGAAATTGAGTTGAAAGCCAAAGAGAAATTTTTCGTCTCTTTGATAGGCAGCTCTCACTTGAAGTCCGGATGCCACTTCATAACTTGCCGTCACTTGATAAGAGAACACTTTGGCAAAGGAAGAGGAGTAGGTTCCCACATCGGCGCTTAATTCGATCTTAGGAATAGGCCGTACTGTGGTTCCCAGTACCAGTTGCGCGGGAACAGTGGTTCCGGCAACTTGCGGCGTATTTACCCCGACACCCATGAGACCAAACGAGATCTTTTCCGAAGGGCGCCATTGAAAACCAAAATCCCATGAGTTGACGTGATCGAGAGCTAAAGCGTCGGAGCGGGTGAAGCGATAGCGAGTTCCAAAGTACCACTTTGTCGTCAGTGGAATTCCCACGCCCAAATCGTAACGGGTAAACATTCCGTTACCGTTAGGATCGGCCAAGCGTTCCGCTCCTAGGCCGAAGTATCCCAAGGCTAATGAAGTGGAAAATTCGTTATCCGTGCCTTGATTAAGACCGTAGGTGAAAGACGAAAGAAGGGGAGCTCCATTAAGTTCGGTTTGATAGCCCAATGCCGCGGGATTGGTAAAGAGGCTTCGAGATTCATAGGCATTCGAAATAGATGTCGTTTTTTCCAGCGTCTCGGAACCAAACTCGGCCCCGTAAGAAAGGGGGCACAAAATAAGCACTAAAAAAGCGACGGTAGGGACTAGCTGGCGAATGATTTTCATCGCCTCACCTTTTACCACAATATTTTGATGAGGCCTGTCAAAAAATGGGCGAATCCAGGCACCCAAACCGAGCGTGAGAGGACGTAAAGGAAGGAATAAAACACCGAGGCATCGAATTCGGAGGCATAGGCTAGCCAGTCAAAGCCATGGCCTGTGAACATAGGCCCAACACCGTGGAGTACCCCGGCCAAGAAACAGGTATAAAGCAAACTGACGGGGCCCAGCCGTCTTAAATTGGGATCTCGGTAAAACTTCTCTTCCAACTTTCGCAGCGCCTCAAATCCGACTCGTCGAAACAAAAACTCCTCTAGAAAAGCCGAGAAAAAAACGAAGGGGATTCCGATGATACGAACTTCGGTTAGTTTGCCGTGGGGAATTCCCAGCCTCAGAATGAAATAGGCCACGACGAAAAGAAGCCCCGCGATTCTTAATTTGGTCTTGGCTTCCTCTTCTCGATCTACTTGAATCAGGAAGCTGCCCGCCAGCGTGGCGAAGAAAAGGGTAATCGGAAAGCTCCAGTTCCAGCCCGTTCGGCGAATAAAGAACTCGCGCAGGGGTTTAAGAATGGGAAGGATTTGGGGTACGTAAGCAATAGCAATAATGAGAAAAAAGAGGGTTGCGTTCTTTAGATAAACCCTAAGTCTTGAAGAGGACGTCGATGCAGCCACTAAAGCCCCTGTATTGATTTTATTAGATTAACTTTGATATGTATCATATTAGTCGCGTTACCGTCATTTGGTTCCGAGCTACAGAAAGGCCCGAGTCGTGGATCCTTTAGAAAAAGATCGTCTTCGCAGAAAGATGGCTCAGATCATGGGCATCTTTTTAGAATCGGGCTCGAGTGTGAGCTGTGTAAGCGGCCACGTATACTTCGAACCGCACCATTGTGAACTCTGTCTTACTTCCCATGCCGATGAAATCATGGTGATCAAGAATCGTTCGGGAAAGAAGTTAAGAGTCGCGACACCATGCCTCAAAGAGATGGTGAGATTCCGAGTGGCCGAAGTGGAAGATCTCCCTCGGTGGATCACTAAGATTGGTGAGCTCCGTGTGGAAGCTGAAAAACGTCGCGAAGAAGAACTTAAAGCCCGTGAAGAGGAGCGTAAGCGGCTTGAGAAAAAGGTCATCGTCCGCAAACGTTCGTCAGAGCCGGGTTTTCCCAAAGGCGAATGAAAAGTAATTGCTCAGCGGCTACGGAGACTATTTTTGGCAAGCGACCGATGTAGTGGCGAATTGTTACCATGAAAACACAAATCGAAACGGTTGCGATTGGTGATGAACTTCTTACCGGAAAGACCGCAGACACCAATTCCGCCTTTGTCGCGGATGAACTTTTCAAAAGGGGATTACGGTTAGATCGGCAGACGGTGATTGCCGACGATTTTGAAGTGATGCGAGAGACGTTGCTCGAGCGAGCGCGTCATGCGGGAATGGTAGTCTGTTTCGGCGGCTTGGGTCCTACTTCTGACGACAAAACCGCCGAGTGTGTTTCGCGTCTTTTGGGTGGAAAACTCTTAGAGCATGCTCCTTCCAAGGAGAGAATGCTCAAATACTACGCAGAGCGGAACCGTGAAGTCACCTCGCAATCGTTGAAACAGGTTTTGTTTCCGGAAGGAGCGACTGCTCTTCCCAACTCAAAGGGAATGGCTCCCGGCTTTCAGTGCGAAATAGACAATTGTTGTCTATTTTTTCTGCCCGGCGTTCCTTACGAGATGAAAACGATGTTCACTGAGCACGTGATGCCAAAGATCCAAAATCGCTTAGCCACCGAGATGGGCTCGCGTGAAATCTTGTCTCATGTCTGGCGGTGTCTTGGTATTTGGGAATCCGAATTACAACGAGTCATGGATCCTATCGAAGCGGGATTGCCCAACAACGCGTGGTTAGGATACCGGACGCGCCCCCCCGAAAACCATCTGACTCTCTATTGGAAGCGAGGGGAGAGTGATTCCACAAGCGACTTTGCCCAGTGGCAGAAGAAGATCCGTGAAATCCTTTCTCCTTGGACCTACACCGAAGGTAACGAGGATCTCGAGCAAGTAGTGGGAGACGGCCTTAGGCGAAGGCAACTTAAAGTCGTCCTAGTCGAGTCTTGTACCGGGGGGTTGGGGGTTCAAAGACTCACTCGAGTTGCGGGCGCTTCGGATTATGTTTGGGGCGGCTATGTGAGTTACGACGTGGAGGCGAAGGGAAAAATGTTGGGGGTAAATCTAAAAAACGCCGACGAAGCGGTCTCGGCAACTTGTTCCGAAGCGCTCGCGCGTGCCGCTTTGCATCTAAGTCATACCGATATTGCCGCTGCGATCACAGGCTTTGTAGGACCGACCGGAGGAACACCGGAGAGCCCTTTGGGCACGCTCTACATTCATGTCTTACCGGGAGAACATGCGGTGAAAGAGGGAGCTGTCTCGATTTCCGAGAAGATGAGAATTCCGGTGCGCACCCGTGAGGATGCGCAATGGAGTGCTTCGAGTTATTTGCTTAATGCAATACGTCGCAGTCTAGAAGCCTAGACCGAGGACAGGGAAGGAAAACTTACTCTTCTCCTGCTCCGCTACGACCCGCCACGAAAGAGCCAAGTGCGGCTCCCCCGAGACCAGCTGCTGCTGCGGTTCCGAGAGTTCGACCCGCGTTTGACGGGGCTGCCTTTTTCGGAGCGCTCTTAGGGGCTGAACGCTTTGCTGCTTTTTTCTTCGCTGGTTTACGCGCCGCTTTCTTTTTTCCACGGCTAGCGGTTTTCTTTTTCGCTGGTTTCCGTTTAGCGGTTTTCTTTGCCGATTTCTTGGGAGATTTTTTTCCACTTGGACGGCGGCTCTTTTTCTTCTTAGCCATTGCATCCTCCTTTGTAGATTCTTTGCTCTCCCCTTATCTTTCACTCGTCAACTGACGAAGAAAGCACTGACAAAAGAGAAACAATCGAATCGTCTAAAAATAGTTCTGCACCGAATAACACATGACAGAACTCACTCCAAGTAATTTCCTTTAATTCGACTAGTTTAATATTGCAAACGATCCAAAAAGAGTTTATCCATAAAATATACCTTTAAGAGCAGTCTTACTTATTTAATTCATAGTCAAAAAAACGCTTAACTTATGTCTGTCGATGGTCATTGGGGGGGACTTATGGCCAAGATGAGCAAATCTAGTAACGCATTGAAATCAAAGACTAAAGTCAAGGTTGTAAAGACGGAGGCCAAGGGCATCAAGTTGGTGGAGTCCGAGCCAACAGCGCCCGTAAAGCCGACCGTAAAAGCAGCCGCGAAAGAAGTAGCGCCGCAAGGGGCTGAGAAGAAGGTGTCTCAGAAGCTTCTGGAGACGATAGAACGTCGTCGCAACGGACAAGCAGCCGCAGGCAAGGGAAGTGCCTTCGGTGCCCGTCCCGCGGGGCGTCGGGGTCGTCGTCCTAAGGCGGCCGCTTCCGATTACACACCCGGAAATCAAGAAGAAGAAACGTATGCCGTGGAGTCGGACTACGAGGGAATCGAGTACGACACCGGAATCCGCCTGAAAACAGGGGGAGACGACAAGGGTTTCAATCTTGATCGCTTCGAAGAGTATGACGAAGAGCTGAATTTCGATTGGTAGACGGCTCAAGCGGTCGACTTGATCGGTATCGTTTCCCGCGGCTTTCGCCGAGGGCGGGCTATTGGCTAAATTGTGAACCTAACTGGTCCTTAGCTAAAGCTTATCATCGCTGACTAAAACGACGACGGCGTTTGAGGATCGTGTACGATCACGTACACCTCTTCAATCGAGCGATCGGTTGCCGACTGCACGACGTATTCCACGTTATCGATAATAGTGGAATCCCATTTCTTTGGGATCTTTTGCATTCGTTTTAGCAAGAATCCCGCAAGCGTTTGATAATCATCATCGTAAGGGATCTGAATCTTGAGCATTTCTCGCAGCGCATCGACTTCCATTCGAGCATTTACGATGTAAGAGTTTTCCCCAATGCGATAGTACATCTTAGGCGGCTCGTCGTATTCGTCTTCGATCTCACCCACGATCTCTTCCATCACGTCTTCCATGGTGATGATGCCTTCAGCGCCCCCATATTCGTTTACCGGAATCGCCATGGGACGAGTTTTGAGTTCCATGAGCAATTCATCCAACGGTTTACTTTCGGGAATAAAAAAGGCCGGCTGCATCAAAGTACTGACGGGTGCGGTAAGGTCGCTCGCTTGCAGACAATGGAAAGCTTGTAAAACTCCGACAATTCTATCGATCCTCTCTTGATAGACCGGAATCCTAGAATGGCCGGATTCCGTAAAGAGCTGGACTGCGTCGCGGAGCGTCTGATCCTGTTCGATAGCGACTACATCGATAAGGGGGCGCAACATTTCTTTGGCGGTGATTTTTCCGAATTCAAGAATGCGTTCAATGAGAATTCTCTCAGCCGGGGTGACATCACCGCCGCGACTGGCCGGAAGCGCCGCCTTGATCTCCTCGCGGGACAAGAAGAAGCCCTTCTCCGGACTCTCTCCCAATAAGTGCTTTAGCAATTGGGCATAGAGACTAAACAGTTTTGTCAGCGGACTTAGGACTAAACTCATTACTTTAAGGGGCCCGCCCATTCTTAGTACCAGAGTGTCGGCATGAACCCGGCCTACCATTTTTGGGATAAATTCAGCGAAGACCAAAATCAGAGGAGTGAGAAAGACCAAGTTCCACCATTCGTGGTTGTATCCGAAACGACGGATAATGAACAAGGTGGCCAGTGTGGTGGAACAATTCATCGCAATCGTGGTACCCACGACGGTCGTCGAGAACAGCAATTCAGGTTGAGAGAGTAAGTTCTTGGCGAGCACCGCTTTTGGATTTTTCTCTTTGGCCTTTCGATAAAGTCTGGGGCGATTGGTGGAAAGGAATGCGACTTCCGCACCCGAGAAAAAAGCTTCCATAGCGAAAAAGAAAGGAAGCAGAGAGAGAAGAATAACGATAGAGATCATCATGTCTCCCCCCGTTTCTTCTGTGTCTGAAACAACGCGTTCAGGACGTCTTCAAGAGTGACCACCCCCAAGTGTTTTCCGAATTCATCCACGACTAAGGCCATGTGGACCTTTTTCAGTTTAAACTCTCGAAAAAGCTTGGCGATCTTTTTGTGCGTGGAAACGATATACGGCGGAAAGAGAGCCTGTTTGATGGCGTCGATCTCTTCAGCGGGATGGGGTGACAATAGGAGTCTAAGAAGGGCCTTGGTGTAGAGAATGCCTATGACACGATGGCCGTCTTCCGAGACGATGGGGATGCGAGAATAGGCCTTCTTTTTGATTCTAACGAGTGTTTCACCGACAGAAAGTTTCTCAGGAAGACAGAAGACATCTTTCCATGGAGTCATAATCGACGAAACGGTGAGATCGCTGAAATGAAACACGTTAAAGATCATCTCCTTTTCGTCGCGATCTAGACTTCCACTTTCCGCACCCACCTCTACCAGGGTTAGAAAATCCTGTTCATTAATGGCGGAAGGGGGAGCCACGCGCAAACCGATGGCGCGAATAAGAGAGGAGCTGATGAAAAGAAAAATGCGGCGCAGAGGAGTAAGCACCCAGTGCATCCACGTCATGGGATGAACCACGATAGAGGCGACGAGAATAGGCATTCGAAAAGCGATGACCTTGGGCAAAATCTCGGAAAAGGTGAGTAAGAGTGCCGAGGAGAGCAAGACCGAAAAGAGAATGAGAAGCCGATCGTCATGCACGCCAAGCTGAAATTCCAGAAGGCTAGTGATAATCGTGGCGATGGTGATGTTGAGGCACTCGTTACCAATGATAATCGTCGAGAGCATCGCATCGGGATGGTAGATGAGATTTCGGATGGAGTGGTACAGGTTCGGACGAGACTCTTTGAGCGTTTCCAGTTGAGATCGACTCAAAGAGAATAGCGAAGCTTCCGACGCGGCGAAGATGGCGGAAAGCGCCAGTAAGAGGGGAATCAGGACCAGATGTACGTGAATTAACAAGCAGGACCTTACCTAATCTTGCAAACCGCTGATCTTAGAAGTGGTTCTGTAGCTTGTCAAAAAACGCAACTTAAGAGATTCTTACCCCGACATGATTTTCTCAAGAATTCAACCGAAAACCCACGCGGTGCGTTGGGAGGGATCGTGGCGCGACGGACGTTGTGTGTTATTGGATCAGACCCGCTTGCCCTCGGAAGAGAGATATCTTCCGCTAAGCGAATACGCGGCGGTGGTGCGCGCCATTCGCGATCTCGCGGTGAGAGGCGCTCCGGCTATTGGAGTCTCGGGTGCTTACGCGGTGGTCTTGGCAAGTCGCCAAGCTCTTAGCCTTTTGCCCGATCAAAGAGGACTTTTTTTCAATCAGGCTTTGCGTGAGATAGCCGCCGCCCGACCGACCGCGGTGAACTTACGTTGGGCCGTCGATAAAATGCGTACGGCTGCCGGAGATTTGCGCTCGGATTCGATGACCCCTGCGGTAGTCGAAAGGCTGTTTGAGTTAGCTTCGCAAATCCATAGAGAAGACATCGAGTCGAATCTGAGAATGGCCGATTTTGGGGCTTCGCTATTTCAAGGACGAACACAGGCCATGACCTATTGCAATACCGGTGACTTGGCGACCGGAGGAGTGGGAACCGCGTTCGGAGTCATTCACGAGGCCTATCGTCGGGGAAGCCTCGAACACGTTTACACGTGCGAAACTCGGCCCGTCCTGCAAGGGCTTCGTTTGACCGTCTGGGAGTTGCACCGCAACGAGATCCCGTTTACCGCGATTTGCGATAATATGGCGGGTCTTGTCCTCAGGGAAGGAAAGGTTGGGGCAGTTTTGGTCGGGGCGGATAGAATCGCCTCCAACGGTGACACCGCTAATAAGGTCGGTACCTATGGCCTTGCGATTTTAGCCAAGCACCATCAGGTCCCTTTTTGGGTAATCGCCCCCACCAGCACTTTCGATATGTCGCTTGCTTCAGGCGCCGAAATTCCCATCGAGGAGCGGGCGGCTGAAGAAACCCTAGGTGTCCTGGGGGCAAACCGTCCTCTCTTTGATGTCCCCGTCCGCAACCCGTCATTTGATGTCACTCCCGCGGCTTTGATTGACGCTATCGTTTGCGAAAAAGGGATTATTCTTAAGCCATCGTTCGAACGCGTACGCTCGGTTTTGGAATGTGGTAGGTTAGCCAACCAATGACGACCACGGTTCGAAATCACGATAGCCAGCTTCCAGAATTGCGTGAGTTTGTGAAGGAGAATGCCCTTCCTTTACATACCTTTTGCCATTACCTTCTGCAGGAAGAGCATACGGTCGAGGATGTCCTTTTGGATGTCTTCCGCCGCTTCGGGGATACGTATCGCAAGCATTCTGGAAAAAGGGATTCGGGTTGGGAAGCGCTTGAAATGCGAATCCGCTTATATCGTCTTGCTTGGGAAAAAATTCGAGACGAAACCGCGACGTTGACCTTTCAATGGAACCTGGGACGCGATACTCGAGTCTTAAAGCGCTGGGATGAAAACTTGCTAGTGAAGGATCTCACATTGGACCCCACGGCCTTTGATGCTTTGGTTCTCGAGCGGTTGCGCCGAGTCGATATTGAGCTTCGCGCACCGGTGGTCCTCAAAGATATTTTGCGCTTCGAAGACGAAGAGGTGGTCAGAGTCTTAAGTCTTCGTTGGGGCGTTTATCGCCATCGTCTACATCGGGGGCGTTTGGAATTTCGTGATGCTTTGCGAGGGAGTGCTTCTTCCGCGGAAGCCAAGACGACCTCTCCTTTTAGGGAGACCACCTGGTGAACACGAGTTCCTGTTTTTTTTGCCAGAACCTTCTTTCCGATTATGTGGAAGGAATTCTTCCGTCCACACGTCATGAGCAACTAAAAAACCATCTTCATGATTGCGGTGTTTGTGAACAGGTCCACCGGGAACTTAAAGCCACTCTCGCTGTTTTGCATAAGCTTCCACCGCAGAAACTCTCCAATGAGTTGGCGTTGCGCGTGACAGAGGCTTCCCAGGCCCGTGGAGTTCGTAGGATCTCGCGGCGGCAAATGTCGCGAGTGGCGTTACTGGCGTCGGTTCCCCTTCTTCTCATTTTGACCCTTTCCCTGAGCTTTCCAGGCCTCTTTCCCTGGGGCCCCCTTCTGGGAGGGGCGCCGGAAGTTCAGTTCGTTCGTTACTATCCTTTGCTTCAAGGGGCGGCCGATATTTTGGAAGAGCAAAGTACCTGGTTGCACTCTGGTGACACTTTGATGGGGAGCCTCTGGGAAGAGGGAGGCCTTTCTCCGGAAGAGTTTGAAAAGACCTTTCAAGTAAAACCCTCGAAAGAAAGCTCTGCCCCCTCGGCTCATCCCTAGTTGGAAAATCTTAGACGCTAAGCGGCAATTAGTGATGAGGGTCGTTTGTCGGCGAAAAGACTTGTTGCGTGAAGGGCGGTAGCGGCCCTATATTCCTCATGAAATTTGAAAAAAAACTATGCTAGTAGCCTTTAAAAAGGGCTACGCTGAGCGTAGGAGGGGGTCGACGTCGGAGCTTTAAAATATCGAGCCCCAGAATAATCACCCATTGGCGGATATGAATCCAGGAGAAACAAGAGCCATGAAAAGTATGATATCCAGCAAACTTGCATTTGTGGTTGCCCTAGGGACTTATGCGGTAACCGGTTTTTCCGCGGGAAGTGTTACGGGTAAAGTTAATTTCACCGGTAAAGCTCCCAAAGCGGAACTGATCAAGATGAATGCCGATCCGTATTGCATGAAGGCAAATAAGGGGAAGAAAGTTTACAACGAGGATGTTGAGATCAATCCCAATAAGACCGTAGCCGGGGTTTTCGTTTACATCACGGATTTTAAAGGAACCCCGCCTCCGGCACCCACGACACCGGTAGAGTTCGACCAAGAAAATTGTGTCTATCATCCGCTGGTGTTCGGAATTCGGGCCGGACAGCCTTTCAAGATTGTAAATAGCGATTCAACGCTTCATAACGTCCATGCCATGCCTAAAGCCAATGCGGGCTTTAATATGGGAATGGCGACCAAAGGGCAGTCCATCGAGAAGAAGTTCGCCAAGCCCGAAAAGAACCTCCACATTAAATGTGACGTTCACGGCTGGATGAGCGCTTATGGCAATGTCGTCGAGAATCCCTACTTCGCGGTGACCGATACCAAAGGTGAGTTCACGATTAAGGATCTGCCCCCGGGCGAATACACTATCGAAGCGACTCATCACAAACTTGGCGACAAGACGGCCAAGGTGACTGTGAAAGAGGGAGCCGCCGAGAAGGTGGATTTCACTTTTTAATCGGCCCTCAATTAACTTTTGCCGCTTAATGGCGTCGAAAGTAATGAATAAGGGTTAATGAAGATGGATTTATTTTCGGAATTTTTCAGCCAGCTATTGAATGCCGTAGCGAGGCCGCTTCCGGAGGGGTCTATCTTTAGTTTCTTTTTGCTGGTCTCGGCCGTTGTTTTCTTGGCGGCCGAGGCCCAGCAATTTTTCAAGTACCTTTCTCGCAGACGATCGACACCGCGCCCCGCACGAAAGATCTCTAGAGAGTTGGATCCCAAAGCTCCGATCGGCTGGGCGATTGCGCCTGCCTTCTTTCTGATTTTGTTAGCCTGTGTCCAATGGAAGACTTCAGAGCAAAAAGCACTCTCCAAAAACGAAGTTCCGGTAAAACGCGTTTTGCAGGTTCCTCAAGTCGAAGCTCCCACGAAAGCTAAGCCCATAAAAGCGACTCGAGAGGGGACATGACACCCGGGTGGTTGCATCGATATTCCTGCGGCTTAGCCGTTTGGACCGTCGTGCTTCTTTGTGCCGGAGCTCTTGTTACAAGCACCGGTTCCGGTTTGGCTGTCCCCGATTGGCCACTATCCTATGGTCAGTTCTTTCCTCCGATGGTGGGAGGAATTTTATTTGAGCATGGCCATCGTTTGATCGCCGGGAGTGTTGCGATACTCACTGTGCTTCAAGCCGTGTTCTACTGGCAGTTTGAATTGCGATCGTGGGTAAGAAATTTGAGTTTTCTTGCGGTTGTCCTGGTTTTTAGTCAGGCAGCATTAGGGGGAATCACCGTTTTACTCAGACTCCCTACGGAAGTTTCTGTGGGGCATGCGTGCTTGGCGCAGATCTATTTCTGCACTATGGTGACTCTGACCCAGGTCACTTCAAAGACGTGGTTCGAGCCGCCCGTTAGGCTATCTCAGCCTAAGTTTATTCTTCCGTTTGTATGTCTGGCTCTTTCGTTTCTGTTCTTTGGTCAACTGCTTGCCGGAGCGATAATGCGCCACTCGGGAGCGGGATTAGCCATTCCCGATTTTCCAACGGCTTTTGGAGGATTTGTCCCTCCATTCTGGTCTAAAGGAATTCTTATCCATTTTATCCATCGCATGGGAGCTTTTAGTCTGGCCCTATTCTCGGCAGTGATTGCGGGATATATTCTGACTCGATACTCCGCGCATTGGGATTTGGTGGGGGTGGCTGGCGCTTTAATAGGTTTGGTATCCATTCAGATCATGTTGGGAGCGGTCATCATCTGGACCAAGCGCCCCGTTTTGGTGACCATGACTCATCTTGCGGTGGGCGCCCTATGCTTTGGAACCTCGGTGCTACTCACGGTGAAGACCTTTCGGCTGCGTTACTTGTTACGTGCCGGTGCTCAGACAGGGCCTTTTGCGAGAGACCCTCTTTCCGCTTTGACACCGAACTGGGAGCCCGCATGAGTATCGACTTTCAAAGCCGGCGCGAACTCGTTCGGGATTATTTCGAAATGACTAAGCCTAGAATTTGCCTACTAGCCTTGGTTATGACTACGCTCGGATTCTTCCTCGCTTCTCCAGGAAGTATCGATCGAGGTCTTCTATTCTGGTCCTTGTTAGGCATCTCCTTGGTGGGAGGCGCTTCGGGAGTGTTGAACCAATACATCGAGCGAGACCTCGACGGGAAAATGTGGCGAACGTTGGAGCGGCCTCTGCCCGCCGGACGCATTGAACCCGCTAAAGCGCTGTGGTTCGGGGTTATTCTTACGGCGATGGGGGAAGCGATCTTATTGGTAGCGGTGAATCCTGTGACTGCCGTTTTGGGCGCACTCACCCTTCTTTTTTATCTAGGCATATACACACCGGCAAAGCGGGTAAGTTCGATGTCGACTTTAATTGGTGCCATTCCCGGAGCGATGCCACCCCTGCTAGGGTGGGCTGCGGCTCGAGGCCAGATAGGGCCTGAGGGGTTGGTCTTATTTGGAATTTTATTTCTCTGGCAAATTCCGCACTTCTTGGCCATTGCTTGGATCTATCGTGAGGACTATTCGCGCGCTAATTTCCCTATTCTGACCGTGCTTGACGAACAAGGCGCAGTTACGGCCAGACAGGTCATTATTTATACCTTGGTCTTATTACCCTTAACTTTGGTTCCGACAGCGTGGGGGGTGGCGGGTCGAGTTTACTTCTTTGGAGCACTCGTTCTAGGAGTCGGATTCTTGGTTCAAGCCATTTTACTGGCGGTGCAGAGAACGAAAGTCCAGGCGCGTCGTTTATTTTTTGCTTCTCTCATCTATCTTCCTGTTTTGGGAATACTTATGGTTTGGGATCGGGTGTAGCTCATGGCAAATGCCGCGATTATCATCACTGGATTAACGCATTCTTACGGCGACCGAAAAGCGTTGGATAATCTGACTCTCCAAGTGGGCGAACAGGAGATGTTTGGCCTATTGGGGCCTAACGGGGGCGGAAAGAGTACGCTATTTAAAATTCTCTCGACGTTGATGGCCCCCTCTGGGGGAAACGTCCAGATTTTTGGCGTGGATGTCACCAAAGAGCCGGCGAAAGTCCGCGGTCTCATAGGAGTGGTGTTTCAATCTCCTGCTTTGGATAAGAAGCTAACCGTAGAGGAAAATCTGATCGCCCAAGGGTACCTCTATGGACAAAGAGGAAGTGCGCTCTGTCAAAAAGTGGAGTTGGGCTTAAAGCGGATGGGTTTGTGGGATCGTCGCCAGGAGATGGCTGAAAAACTCTCTGGAGGTCTCAAAAGACGGGTAGAGATAGCCAAAGCCTTACTACATTCCCCACGCCTTTTGATCTTAGACGAGCCCACTACGGGATTGGATCCGGCCATGCGTCGGGAGTTATGGGATTATCTTAAGCAGCTGCAGACTTCGGAAGGGATCACTGTGGTGGTAACCACCCATTTGATGGAGGAGGCCGATCGTTGCGATCGGATAGCGCTTATCGATCAGGGCAACATCGTGGCGATGGGTGCTCCTGAGGAGCTTCGCAAAGAGTTAGGCGGCGACGTGATAGTGATTCGATCGAAGTTTCCTGAAAAATTAAGAGAAAAATTAAGTGCGGCGTTAGGGACTTCAGCACAACTCTCTGACGGCGAGTTACGAGTGGAAAAAGGGGCAAGTACCGAATTTTTGTCGCAGGTACTAAAGCAGTTTCCGGAAGACGTGGAATCTCTCACGTGGGGCAGGCCAACTCTTGAAGACCTTTTCCTGCGCAAGACAGGACGACGCATTTCAGAAGGAGTTGAGCGAAATGGTTAACTCTCGAACCTACACGTTACTCCCCTTAATGATTTTGATTCGTCGCGAAGTCGTTCGGTTTTTTCGCCAAAGAAGTCGAGTTATTGGAGCTTTAGGCTCCCCGCTCATTTTTTGGTTTCTCTTGGGATCTGGGTTGGGAAAATCGTTTCATGCCACAGGCTCTCCAGTGGATACAGGTTATTTGGAGTATTTCTTCCCCGGGACTTTGGCTCTGATGATTCTTTTTACGGCGATCTTCTCTACCATTTCCGTCATCGAAGATAGAAAAGAGGGGTTTTTGCAATCCGTTCTCGTGGCCCCCGTCTCCCGCGCGGGAATAGTGGCGAGTAAGGTCATTGGAGGAACCCTTCTGGCACTCATTCAGGGAATCCTTCTCTTAGCTCTGGCGCCTTTGGTCGGGTTTTCGCTCACGCCCGCAGGAATTGGCTTGGCCATTCTTACCATGTCGCTAATGGGGCTATCTTTAACAGCCCTTGGGTTTGTCTTTGCTTGGACCTTGGATTCGGTTCAAGGGTTTCACGCCATCATGAATGTGGTCTTGTTTCCGATGTGGTTACTCTCAGGGGCTCTGTTTCCCTTAGCGGGAGCGCCTTTTTGGTTAAGAGCGGTGATGGTGATTAATCCTCTAACCTACGGAGTGTCGCTACTTCGAACAGCTCTGTCCGGAAACCAAACGCTGGTCCTACCTGGTTTACCCTCTTCGCAGTGGAGTCTCGGGCTGACGATCATTTTCGGAGTGGTATTTTATGTGGTAGCGACCGTGGTCGTTTCCCAGCGAGCCAAGGAGGTGATGGCGTGAAAGCATGGCATTTTATTTTGGCTTTGGTTGCGATGCCGGTGGTGGCTGTTGCCCTTTTGGGGTTCACCCATGGATTTGAAGTGCGAGAGCTCAAAGCCTTGGGAAAGGTCGAGCCGTTTTCGCTCACCGCTTCGAACGGCGATAACTTCACCCTAAACGATCTCCATAAGAAGGTTTGGATCGCCAGCTTTATTTTCACTCGCTGCGGGGAACAGTGTCCCCGAATCACCCATCGCATGGAAGAGTTGCAAAAACAGCTCTATTCCAAAGAAAGTATTCGGTTAGTCAGTTTTAGTGTCGATCCCACGCACGATTCCGTGGATGCCTTATCCAAGTATGTCGGCCAGTATCATGTTCGTCCCGAGCGATGGGTGTTTCTGACCGGTGATCCCAGGGAGATGGAAAAGGTAGTAGTCGATAGTTTTAAGCTCGCCAGCGAAGTTGTCGATGGCACTCTCATTCACAGCTCTCGTTTGGCGTTAGTGAGTGACGATACCATTCGAGGTTATTACGACGCTTTCGACGATGCGCAGATGAAATTACTAGTCAAAGATGCCAAGAGTCTACTGAGGGGATTGTACTAAACTCATGATCCGAACCTGGGGGATAGTCTTAGCCGGCATACTCTCTGCTTTTACCGCGGCGGCTCCAACGACACCGGAAAGCGCTTCTGTCATCTCTCCTCCGGTGGCACTTATAGATCGCGAACTTAGATCTATTGTTCATCAGAATTCCGGATGCGAAATTCCAAGTAAACCAATAACAACTAGTAGCGCGCGGTTATTTTACTGGAAGGCCAAGTACACGCCTTTGGAGTCTGAGCGCCTTAAGATTTTGGAAGGGGCTTTGATTTTGGCGGAGCAAGCTAGGACCAAGAATCCCATCGATCCGGGCGCCCTCTATGATTGGATAGCGATCAAAGGGGAGTTGGCTTCCCTAAAGAATAAACTGGTGGCGCTTACGTATATAAAACCTCTGGAAAAGGCCGCCCTCTCACTAAAAAAAATCGCCCCTGAGTACGAGGGATATGCGGCGGATCGCATTCTGGGCTACCTTTATGATAACGCGCCTTCCTTCATATCGATCGGATCTTCAAAGAAGGCTAGGGAGCATTACCTATTGGCGTTAGCCGGGGCTCCTCACTATCCCGCGAATGGACTGTCTTACGCTGAATTCCTCCTTAGGAAAGGAGATAAGGTGGGGGCCATGTTTCACGCACGCGATGCCCTCGCCGATAATTCCGCGGATCGCTATCCCCTGGAAGCAGCAGCATGGGGGCAGCAGGGCGAAGCCATTTTTCTCCAGACCGATGACCTGTCGACTCCCCGATAATCTCCCTTTGGTTTCGAAAACCGGGTGAATCGTAAACAGACAGCTTGAAAAGCTGTGTACTCAAAGTGGACACCTTAAGTCATTGAAACTGAGTTACTTTTTGCAGCGTTTCTTCCACTGTCTACAAATAGTATGCAAAATGCCAGGAAATGGGCCTTCGGTTTTGAGCACAAAAAGCCTCGGCAAGGCTTTTGCATCCTTCAGGTATACAACACGCTTTGATTTTCCGACTTCGAAGATACACTCCAGAGATTAGACTTCTTAGACGCCACGAGACCAAAAGTTAAAAATTAATCTGAGGTAGATCGCATATGAAGATCCAACATGGAATCACTTCATTCGTTAAGGGCCTAATGATTGCTGTCACTCTTTTGGGACTTTCCCATTGCGCGGGTGGTGCTAATGGTGGATTGCAAATGGCCAGCACCGTTCCGAACAGCGCCTATAACGGAATTGTCAGCACCTGTGGAACTAGCACTCTTCAAGGCTCTCTAACCAGTGCGGCTACTTCGGGAAGTATTCCCGTCGGAGCCACGGTAACTTGGCAACTTTACGCCGGTGGTTGCACCAATCTAACTTTCACCCCTGCCGGGATGTCACCTGTCGCTGTGATTAACGGAGTTGCCACTTATCAGAGAACCTATACTACTGCCGCTACCCAGGTTGAGGAGTCAGGGACTCTCAGTTCGACGAACAGTCTTGGACAAGTCATCGCAAGTAACATCATCTCCTCCACTCCTTTTAGCGTGGGTGGAACGGGAACCGGAATTAGCTGCCAGGCCACCGCCGCGATGCCTTCCCTTAGTGTCCCTGTGACAACGACAGGACAACCCCTTTCGAACCCGCCGACAGATTCTTTCACGGTCGTTTCGTCAGTTCCTATCGTGATTGTGAGTATTCAGAATTTGAACGGAGATTTTTCTCCTCTCACCAATCCTACGAGCTTACCTGCGGCGGTCTCCCAGACCATTCAAGCAGCGGTTCCCGCGGTGGGGACGGATCCCATCTTATTCACGGTAGCTGCTGCTTCCAATCCGTCGATGACAGCGACCTGTGCCGCAGTAGTAACGGTTCAGACTGAAGGCGCCGGCAGTGGTGGAGTGGCTCCGACCTGTACTTTGACCTTAAGCAGTGGAACCAGCGTTTTCGCTCAGGGAAGCCAGATGATTTTAGATCTTGCGGTAATTAACGGACCGGCCGCTTCGGTTCAACTTACGGTAAACGGTGCCACAGTCCCGGGTGCGGTGGTTGGTCCCAATACGATTATCGCTCCTTCCACTTCGGGATCCGCGACGGCGACGGTCATTAGTAGCAGCGGAGTCACTAACACTTGCGGAGTTAATTTTACGGTAGGGACCCCTGTTTCCACCGAAATCGAATGTGACAGTAACAATAAACAGAATGAGACCTGTTCTCTTCCTAACTCTGTCGTTGCGGTAACCATGGCTTGTCAGAAAAGCAACAGCGCCTGCGTCCAAGGAACTTCGTGGGGAGTCGATCCTACAACGAATACGCTTTGGGTCAGCAATGGTTGCAGAGCCGAATTTAAGATTGAATATTTGCAGTAGATAACCCCATAACCCCTGTCGAATCAAAAGCCGCCTCCTCACTCTTGAGGGGGCGGTTTTATTTTTTCTTCCATCAGGGTATTCACCGCATCGTTTAGTTTTTGGGTCATCGGCGCCACTGGAGTTTTGGTGGGGGCCGGTTGCTCTGGTGGCGAATCCCGAGGGACTAGACTCGCGATAATGGTTTGCATCTTTTCTTTGATTATCATCTTATATTTTTCGAAAATGGCTTGCCTGCTTTCGGCGATTTCTCGTCGCCTCACATCGTCCATAATCTGCTCTTTCGTAGCGTTAGGAGGTAGCCTGGACGATGATGGTCTGACCATTATGAGATCGGTAGTAACAGGGACTAAATAAAAATAGAGCCCTCCCGCTGCGACGCCCTGCAATGCGATCCAGAATATCCATCTACGAGCCATTTTTTCTCCCCCTAAAACGTATCGGATTTCGCTTCACGACTGTTAAGCGCGTGGAGAGAAAAGAAAAAAATGCTTTTGCGCATTCCACGTCAAAGGACCGTAAGGCCCCCAAACCCCAAAAAAAGAAAAGACCCATCTATCCGTCGCGCGACCGCGCGACAGGTAATTCAGAACGGTAATAGAACCCAAATTCCCAGACCCGTGGTGTCGGTAGTCATGGGTGCTATGGGGCATGGCTAAACTACCGATATGGTTTGATCGCAACTTTTAAGAGAAAGGGCCCTAGCGTTGTTTAATCTGTTTCGATCGTCTTTTGGTTCGGCGAATTCGATAAGAATGCGGCCTCTCGGAGAATCCTCTTAACTCACGAACAAACATAGTATTCCTCGGGAGGGCAAAGATGAGCTTTGTTGGCTCGTGACTTGCTTCATAAACAGCATCATTCAATGTCGGGAAGGTAAGACGTGAGAATTAGCAGACGCTGTGTGGGGATTGTGCTTCTTTTCGGAGGGCTTTCCGCTTTTTGTACTAGCTTTGACCACTTTTCGGGGGTGCCGGACGCCAGTCCAGGCCATTCCACCACCGGTTCTACCACTCAAGGGCAATTCTTTGGTCGCCTTTATCAAATTGCCTCTCCCCTTTCCAACGAACAGGACGCCTCCTTTCAGAGCGAGCGATCAAAAAGAGTTTCCGATTCAAAACCTTTTCTCGCGGAGGGCGCCATGTACGTAGCCTTCACGCAGTTACTAAAAGACTCCTGGTCACTATCCGATCTGCAAAGTACTTATTTGCGAATTCGAATGGGCTTAGAGAACATGGAATCACGTGCAGTGACTAAAGGAGATAAGGAATTTGTCTTTCATGCGGAAAAGGCACTCATGTTAGTCGGTTTTGAGAGACACCTGTTTCGCCAAGATCAGTATCTTCGTATCTTTGGGGACTTGCGGGCTCGGCTCCAACAGTAAAGAATTCTGGACAATTCGAAGGAAAATGCTAGCCATGAATGATGAAATTCAGGGTTAGCGTTTCTATTATGGTATCCGTATTCGCGGTAACGGCTTTCGGGGCTTCACCTACATCAATTATGGAGTGGTCGAAGAGAGAGTCTCAAACCTTACTTCCCTTCTATCGCGATCTTCATGCTCACCCCGAGCTCTCGCTCCACGAAGAAAAGACAAAAGAGAAGCTAGTTAAGGTGCTGACAGAGTTAGGATATGACGTGGCTCCGCCGCTTGGTAAGACCGGAATCGTTGCCATTTTGAAAAACGGGAAAGGGCCTAGGGTCATGATTCGCACCGACCTCGACGCGCTGCCCGAGATTGAAGCGACTGGGCTTGAGTATGCTTCCAAAGTTACCGCCAAGAAGAAAGACGGAACGGACGTCGGAGTGATGCACGCTTGTGGTCATGATGTTCATATGACTACTTGGATCGGGGTGGCTACTTATCTGGCGAAACATAAGAGCGAGTGGTCGGGAACCGTAATGATGGTGGGCCAGCCCGCCGAGGAGATTGGCGAAGGAGCGCTCATGCTTTTAGGGGACGGTCTGTTCAAAAAGTTTCCCAAGCCAGACGTTGCTTTGGCGCTCCATGTGAATGCCGGTTTGGAAACGGGGAAGATTAGCTACCGTCCTGGATATGCGCTTGCGGGCGCTGATAGTGTTGACGTGGTCATGGTGGGGCACGGCGGACATGGAGCCATGCCTCATAAGGCCATCGATCCCATTACCATGGGAGCACAACTCGTTTTGGATGTGCAAAATTTAATTAGTCGAGAAAAAGATCCCGCCGATCCTGGAGTCATTACCGCGGGCTCCTTTCACTGCGGCACCAAACACAATATTATTCCGGAATCCTGTCGGGTGCAGTTCACGGTGAGAAGTTTTTCTCCCGAGAGTCGTAAACACTTATTGGATGGCATCAAGAGAAAAGCCGATGCCATCGCGCAGGGAGCCGGGGCGCCATCGCCAGTGGTCACGATCGAAGAAGATCCCGTTCCCCCGCTTTATAATGATCCTAAACTCGTAGAACGGGTGCTTCCCATCCTCAAGAAAACTCTGGGAGAAGACAACGTGGTTTTGGACGAGCCCTATATGGTAAGCGAGGATTTCGGGCGCTACGGCCTGGAGGGAGTACCCATCTTTATGTTTAACTTGGGTTCGATCAAGAGTAAGCGCTTGGAAAAAATGAAGTCGGCCAAGAATATTCCTTCTCTGCATTCCGCATATTATTTTCCTGACGCTGAAGAGACCATTAGATATGGGATTGCGGCGATGTCCGAAGCTGCGGTGAGTTTGCTGCCTTCGAAGCCTTAATAGGAATCATCCTCAAGCACCAAGATTGCTCACACTCAAGTGCTGTGTCTCGGCCTCCACACCAAGATGATCGGTAGGTTTCGCTACCCAAGTATAAAGTGTCGGGATCAGAAAAAATGCCATCACTAGATCAGTGAGCAGACCGCCCACAATGACAATCGCCATCGGACGCTGAGAGTCCGAACCGATGGCGTGGGAAAGAGCTGCCGGTAATAGTCCAAAAGTTGCGACTAGGGCTGTCATCATAATGGGGCGCAATCTTAGGCAAGACCCTTCGATGACCGCGTCCCTCACGCTGTGGCCTTTGGCGCGCATTTGATTGATATAGGAAACCAATAACATTCCCGTCTGAATCGAAACGCCAAACACCGCTAGAAAGCCGATTCCCGAGGAGACGCTAAAATTGTTTCCGGTAAGAAAGAGTGCTAGTACCCCGCCCATCCGTGCGGTCATTACATCTGCCATTACTACTAAAGACCATTTCAACGAGTGAAAGACGAAATAAAGAACGAAAAAGATGGCTAGTACGGTCATTGGTACAATAACCGCAAGCCTCGCCTCGGCACGTCTCTGGCTTTCGAACTCTCCGCTCCAATCGATAGAATAACCAGCGGGTAGTAAAATAGAGCGTTTGACCTTTTTCTGAGCCTCATCAATCGTCCCTCCGAGATCCCTACCTCTAACGCTAAATTTAACGGCAAGAAATCGAGAGTTGGCTTCTCTATAGATCATGGAGGCTCCGTCATCAACGCTGATCGAGGCGATTTCATCCAGAGGGACCCGATAGCCGTCAGGAGTGGGGACCAGAATTCTCCGGATATGTTCGATGGTATCGCGGTATTGAGGTTGATACCTTACGACAACATCAAAACGCTTTTCTCCACTTACGATTTGAGAAGCGACTTTTCCTCCGACGGCAGTTTCAATGACATCCTGAACATCCGATATGTTTAGCCCATAGCGCGAGATCTCATCTCGATTGATAGTGATATTCATGTTGGGCTGCCCCAACTCTTCAAAAACGCCTAGGTCCTCAATCCCTCTTACTCCGGAGATCGTGTTCTTGATCTGTTCGCCCAAAGACGCTAGCGTCTTTAGATCCTCGCCGTACACTTTAACCACGAGCTCCCCTTTCACTCCAGACATCATCTCTTCGACGTTGTCCGAAATCGGCTGAGAGAAATTCCAAATGACACCGGGTACTTTGGAGAGTTCCGCGCTCATCGAATCAATCAACTGCTCTTTAGTCTTAAAGTGTTTTCGCCAAGTACTTCTGGGTTTCAGGTCCACAAAACATTCCGTATTAAAAAAGCCGGTGGCATCGGTTCCGTCGTCGGGGCGCCCCACTTGGCAAACGGTGATAGGAACTTCAGGATATTGCATCAAAACGGATCGAGCCTTTTTCACTATAGAGTTCGCCATTTCATATGACGAACTGGAAGGCAAAGTTCCGCGCAGCCAAATCGTCCCCTCGTCGAGGTGAGGAAGAAATTCTGATCCGATAGGCCCTCCGAAGGCTAGAAAAAGGGTCAGCGCAAAACAGCCAAGTGCGGTACCAATGACAAGAGGGCGCCGATCTAAAGTCCAGGTGAGTGCTTTACGATAGTTAGTCTCAAGCCATACGACGATCGGATTGTGCCACAGCTTTAATTTCCCGCTGAGCAAATAGTAGCAAAGGACAGGAACTACGGTTAACACCAGAACCAGAGCGCCTAGCAAAGCGAAAGCTACGGTCCACGCCATCGGAGAAAAGAGGCGCCCTTCGATGCGTTGAAGAGTGAAGATCGGAAGATAGGCCAAAATGATAATAGCTATGGCGTAAACGATAGGTCGTTCCACTTCCTTGGCCGCTGCGATAATAAGTTCGAACATGTTTTCTTGGGGGCCTTCGCGTTTTTCTTCTTTTTCCTTGTGGCGAAAAATATTTTCCACCATGACAACGGCCCCATCCACAATCATTCCGAAATCTAAGGCACCCAGAGACAGGAGATTGGCCGGAATTTTACGAATATCCAAAAGAATGGAAGCAAACAAAAGCGCTAACGGAATGGTAATCGCTACGATCAATGCACTTCGCAGATTCCCCAAAAAGAAAAGCAGTACTACCAGGACCAGAAACATCCCCATGACCATATTTTCTTCTACCGTGTGGGTAGTGAGATGGATTAAGTCCGATCGATCTAAATACGGCTTAATTTTCACATCACGGGGGAGATATTTTTCATTGATTTCGGTAAACTTCTTATGAATTCCTTCGAGAACGGTCTCGTCCGGCTCTCCTGTTCTTGCTAAGACGATTCCCTCTACGACGTCATCTCGGTTTTCAACCGTTCCGTCCGCAAGATGCTCTGACATTGAGATGCGACCTAGTCTGGTTTGTTCTCCTATCACTACGCGTCCGACATTTTTCACTCGAATGGGGGTGCCCGATTTTTGGGTAATAATGACATTTTCAAGGTCTTCAGTGGTATCAGCTTTGCCGACTCCTCGGACGTTAAAGGTCTGGTCTCCGTGTGCGATAAATCCGCCGCCGGAGTTTTGATTGTTGCTTGTCAGCGCTTGAACGACATTTGCCGTGGAAAGACCATAATTGGCCAGAGCCAGAGGGCTGAGAAGCGCCTGATACTGCTTTACCGCCCCTCCAAAGCTAGAGACGTCGGCGACACCGGGAACTTCGCGCCAACGTTTTTCAAGATCCCAGTCCTCTATCTCTTTAAGTTCCATCGGAGTTCGAGTTTTGGAATCTAGAACATACCAATAGATTTGTCCGACTGGGCTAGACATGGGGGCGAGCGAGGCCTGGACCCCAGGCGGAAGAGCAATTTGAGATAAATTTTCTTCGACGTACTGTCTTGCGGTAAAAGGCGGGGTCTTTTCGTCAAACAGGAGTGTGACCACCGATAAGCCGAAGAGAGAGACCGATCGTAGGTGGGTATGATGGCTAACGCCATTCATCGCGATCTCAACGGGAACGGTGATTTGCCGTTCCACCTCTTCGGCCGCATGCCCGGGCCACTGATTAATGATTTGAACCATCGTATCGGCGATGTCCGGATAGGCTTCGATAGGCAAATTCTTAAATGAAATAGATCCGACGATGACTAAAACTAAGACTAAAGAGAGGATGAGCAATCGATTGGTTAAAGAGAGACGGACAATCTTACCTATCATTGACTATATTACCTATGAAGCCGAGTTCGCTAAGACGGCGCTAAGAAGTAAGGACCCCTCCGATACCACTTCATCGCCGTCAGAAATACCTTCCAGGATCGAAGTGTAGCCGTCGCCCTCATTGCCCACTTTTACCTTCATTCGGGCTATTTCACAGGGCTCCGTCGGAAGTGCTGTTTTGCCCACTCGAACGAAAACAAAATCGGAATCGCGTTCCCGTAAAACGGCTCGGGAGGGCACGACAAGCGCTTTCTTGGACGACAAGATCAACTTGCCCTGAACATACATATCGGCGCGCAGCCCCATATTCGGATTTTCCATTAACGCGCGGATTTTAATCGTTCGTGCCGTGGGATCAATCATAGGGCTAATAAACGACACCTTTCCATGAAGGGCCGGGGTTCCAGGAACTGCATCAATAAAGATCTCCTGGTCCCGCTTCACCTTGTCGAGATCTTCGGGATAAAGGTCTCCCAAGAACCAAACTTTGCTGAGATCGGCGATGGTGAACAAGGTGTCCCCCGCATTTACTTGGCTGCCCACGGTGGCATTCTTCAAGATGATGGCGCCTGAGCGGGGGGCGCGTACGATTAGACTGGCTTGTGTGGTATTTAGGGTCTCGGCCGATGCAGTATCGGCATGATTAAGTGCCTCAATATCCTTAGCACTCAGTCCCATCACTTCTAAACGTTTCTTGGCGAGAGACGAAAGATTTCCGAGATCGGAGTTAGGGGTGGCAGCTTGCTTGATGGACTGCAAATACTCTTCACGTGCTGAAATAAAATCGGGACTGAAAAGAGTGGCTAGAGGTTGTCCGGTTTTGACTATTTCTCCCGAGGTAATCATCACGGTTTCAATTCGACCACTAACTCGAGCGGGGACTACGGTAGTACGGTCTTCGGTAGCGCTAATCTTTCCCATCAAACTTAGAATATCGGGGAAATCGATCACTTTCGCGACTTCGAACTTCAGATTAGCCCTCGCCTCGGGGGAAACTCGGAGCTTTCCAGGTCCGATTAAAGTTACGGGAGCCTCTTCAATAGTGGACGGTGCGCGGTGGCACGAGATTCCGGCCATGAGACACAGCAGAGATAGCGTAATGGCAGGGGGCACGAGTCGGAATCGAAGCCGAGGCATTTTCAAAGTTCCTCTCCCAAGAGTTGGCTGAGTGTAGCATAACTCGTTAGGTAAACCACTGAGGTAGCCAAGTAATCTCGCGTCGTATTGAGCCTCGCTGTGGCGGACTCTGATAGAGCTTGGAAATCAACCTTTCCGGCGCTGTAGTTAATCAGTGCCAGATTTAGCGATTGTTCGGCCAAGGGGATGAGATGCTTTTCATAGTTATCGATTTTTTTTTCGGTGGATTCGATCTGTTGAAGTGTGGCGACCAGTGTAGTTCGCGATTGATTAAGAACGCTCGTTAAACTGGATTCTGCGGCAGCCATATCGTGAGTCGCTGAGACGATGTTCTCTCTTTCGTTAAAGATAAACCAGATAGGTAGCGTCATTTGGACGCCTACGAAGTACGTATGCGTGTTTCCACTGCCTCCATTCAGCGGTGAGGCTACGGGAATATTGTAATAGGTGGTTCCCGCGGTAAGCTGAAAGTCGGGCAAGAGTCCCATCCAGGCCAGCGTCTTTGAGTTATCAGCGGCGTCAGCTTGAAAGCGCGCGGCTCTTATCTCATTTCGTTTCTCCAGCATCCGCTTTTCCGCCTCTTCCAATGAGGGGCGGGTTTTTCTCACGACTTTAATCGGTTCTACTTCGATTGCCGTATCGGTCGGATTTTTCAAAGCAACATTCAACTGGGCAAGTGCTGACTTCTCGGTGGCGCCAATATCATTCATGTCGTTCTCGATCGAAAACATCGACACTTGTGCATTGAGAAGATCGACTTGAGTGATCGATCCTGACTCGTA
The DNA here is from genome assembly GCA_963778115.1 of uncultured delta proteobacterium. GTDB lineage: Bacteria > Bdellovibrionota > FAC87 > UBA2466 > UBA2466 > JBBQIT01. The sequence continues at coordinate 1,460,585 of CAVZSV010000004.1, read as the reverse complement.
ACGCCTTTTTGCGATTGCCAAGATGCGCTCGTAATAGACCTTCTGTTGCTGATCGAGCTGCAGATTTTGGCGAGCTGCCGAAAGTTGGTAGTAAGCGGCTTTCACATTGGCTGAGACTTGCAGCTCCGTGGACCTCATTTGCGCTTCAAGGGCCTGCGCCTGTTTGGATTGCACCGAACGAGTCACCCAAGCTTTACCGGGAAAAGCGATGGGTTGAGTCAGAGAGTAAACGCTACTTGCGCGTCCGGTGAAGCTCGTAGGCTGCTCCATATCGTTGTAGGTAATTTGAAAGGTGGGTTCCGTGGGAGAAAGTGCCTGCCGTGCTTTCGCTCGGGCGGAATCGGCTTGATGTCTAAGCGCACCGACGTCGGGGCTTTTCTCCTGAGCCTGCGATATGGCATCGGAGAGAGAAAGAGTGACAGCCGTTGCCGTGAGGGGCCACAAGATCGAGATCCCTAGTGGCAGTGCCAATAACCTGGTAATCGTCTTTCGAGCGGAAACATCTAACAACAAATTCTTAGCCTTCATGCACATACCCCCGTCGGCCCGCGCCCTAAAATAGGGAGTTTCGTAAAAAACCACAATCAGTAAGTTCGCCCCGTTCACAATCCGGTTCTTCGGACTCACTCCTGATTCGACTAAGGTGTATTCAGAGCGTGTCCCATAGAGGTAACTATCTGAAATTATATGTGTAAATGTGTATACTTCACGTATAGCTTTTCTAGACACGCCTTTTCAAAGGTTTCTACTTTGAATGATTGAAGTTTCTATCCTTTAGCTCAGTTTTTGCCGCGAATTTCCCCTGATTAGTAGTGAAAAGGGCAGCCTAGGGAGGCGGGCACGTACCTTGCACCAGTGAATACTGAACGAATTCACTTACGCCATGAGGTTGAGACAAATGAAACGCACAATTGCCATCATCTTCGCCGGATTGTTCCTGATAACCAATACCGCTCAAGCGGATCACAATAACTGGAACAATAATAACGGGAACAACAATTGGAACAGCAATAATAATAATAATTGGAATAACAACAACGGTGGCAGTTGGAATAACACTTGGAACAGTAACGGCAACAGCTGGTACGCGAACAATCCAACCAATTATGGCTCCAACGCTTCAGCGTTAAATGCTTACAACAGTGACTATCTTATCTCTGGCAGCACACAAATCGGCTCCGCAAATTTAGCTGGTGGCGTAATAGGCCAATACTACCAATTACAGGCAGAGCTGGCCCAAATTCAGCCCCAACTTCAAGAGGCTGAAATGCAAAACTCTTCCAATCCGTCGCCCGAGGGTTTCCAAGCGATCCAACAATTGAGCAATCAAGCAAGCTCGATTCAAGCGCAGTTGGCTCAGATGTATCCCTATGTACAACAGCTTCAGGCTAATAGCGGATCTTTTGCGTCTTCGGGACTTAGCGGTGGATCCGCTTATCCTGGTTATGGAGCTTCTTCTTATCCCGGCTATACCGGTTCGTCTTATCCCGGCTATGCCGGAGTCACGGGAGCGCCTAACGATCTTTGGGCACAATCAGGTAGCTATGGCGCCATTGCGGGTTCTGCTACGGGTTACGGTTACGGATATCCAGGCGTAGGCGGCACGGGAGTGAGTTCTTTAAGTGGCGGTTCGGCGATCAGTGCGGGATACCCCACAGGTTATGCGGGAACTTCCTATCCCACAACCTATTCTGGAACCTCTTATCCTACGACTTACTCGGGAACTTCTTATCCCGTGGGTACCGTCGTATCAGGTTCTTCGACGCTTTCTCCCGCAATAGCGGCGCAAGCGCTAACGACGACTTCTGCACAAGGCTCTAGTCTAGTTGGTCCGACCACGGGATTGAGCATCACTGCTCCGATGAGCCCTTAATTATATTCTAAAATAGATAGGTTATAAGGCGGCAGATTCCGAGCCATAGACGATGCAAGACGCTCGACAAGTGAAAGCTTGCCGAAGAAGGACCACAGGCTTCGGGATCGTCGGAGGTCCAGCATCCATTAAAGAGATGCAAATCATATCGCCCATCGATTTCGCGAAGGAAGGCTTGGTTATCGTTTCTACCCAGATTGATATACTCAGATTGGATCATCATATTGTTCCATCCGCCCGCGTGAGTGGCTCCTACTACTCTCGTCGAATTTCCCTGCGTCAGTAACATCGGACCGCCGGAATCCCCAAAGCACGATCCTGCTTGATTCTCAGGACCTAAAATATCTTTAGCGGCAAGGTGGCTTTGTAATAGCGCTGCCGTGGGAGTGGTCAACAGCTCCAAGAAATTGTCGATGCTCATAATGACATTAGTTCCGGTTCTTTTTTCTCCCACCCCTTGCTGGGTATCTAGATTGTCGCATCCAAACCCCACGACCTGAATCTGTTGGCCGACTGAGGGAGCCATAGTTCCTAAAGCAAGCACTTGCCCCTGTGACGGATCCGCGGCGTTTTCGTCGAATTGGAGAATAGCGATGTCATTGGGATCTCCGACGGTCCCGGGACCATAGGTTACGACCGTTGACGTGTAAAAGACTCCAAAAGAAGAGTTAACCGTATACGTACCGGAAGAAAGCGAGCAATGAGCAGCGGTCAAGACCGTACTGGGGGAGATAAAAGTACCGGTGCAAAGTCCAAAGCCTCCGGGCAGGATGACTTCCACCACGGCGGGAAATGAGCTGGTTTGTTGAACCGATTCGGTACTGGGGGCGGCGAGAGTAGCGGTCGACGTGCTATTGGCGCAAGCGGATAGCGCCGTCATAAGAAGGCTGAAAAGCCCGATGCCCAGACCGTTAAGAAAAAGAGCACGCACGAAATACAACCCCCAGATAAATATCATCATGCCTGATGCCTATGGGAGAATTTCGCGAAAGGATGCGCTCAATTATGAAGCGATTGTGAACCCAATGTGATGGCTATCGTGGAAATATACTAAAGACGAAATTATAGTAGCTTTGAGGGGCTGCGTAACCCAAAGTGATGGGAGAAAATAAGGCAAAACCCCCGAAGAAGAGAAATAGAACGAAATAGTAACTCTTTTTCTGCTCTCGCAAGTCGCCCTTCGAAATCCAGCCTGAATCATCGAGCCATAAGGAGCAAAAGGCGATTACGAACCCTAGCGAAGGGAGGTAATGATAGAGAAACATCACTCGCCGGATCATGACGTGAGGCAAATAGGCGATGAAAAATCCAATAGCGGGAATTACAAGTTTCCTCCAGCGCTCTCGGGAGAGGGCAAAACGCGACGTTCCGTTGACGGAGAGGAGGGTGACCGAAGCGATAAGAGCCACTAGAGCCGACGAACCCCACCACAAGACAGGATTTCCCAGTAAGTAGAGTTGTGCCTTCAGATTAGTCCACAAATAGATGGGGCGTCGAAGCAAAGGCCAGCTCCACCACGAACTTCCATAGGGATGATTTTGTGTCGTGTTTTCATGAACCCCAAAAGCAGCGCGCTGGTATGAGATCGTATCTGCAAAGAAGTGGCCCGTCCGAACGAAGAAAGGAACCGAATCGGCCGATCCGGAGAGCATGGAAAAATAAACCCAAAAGCCGGCAAAGTAGGCGAGAGCGAACCCAGAAAGGAAAGAGACGATACCCAGCATTTTTGTGGAGAGGCTTTTAGAAGCACCTTCCGAACCGTATCCCATGGCGATAATCAGTATCACCATCACCGGTGCTGTGATTCCTGTAAATTTCGTGCCGCTTGCCATGCCCGCCAGGGCTCCCGCAAACACTAATTTACCGCCATACTTGGAAAGGGACCGGGTCTTTGCGGCATACAGTGTGACGAGAAGAGCACTAAACATCCAAAAGAGAAGAAATCCATCTTGAGCAATGGTTCTAGTCTGAGTGAGGATGGCGTTATCGAATAGGACGGCTGCTGCCCCGAGTGTTGCCGCTGCTAGCGAGCCACCGAGAGCTTCGATAAAAAGAAAAAACAGGACCGGTAACAGAGTCCCGATCAGGGCTGGGCCAAGTCGCATTTGCCAATACATCTTAGGATCGTTGGTCAGCCCTATCTTTTCAAAATGGCCTCCCCCGTGATAGCCGGCCAAACTCGAGATGGCAGTCATCACCAACAAAGAATGGGGCGGATGACCCGTGAAGCAGGTCTGTCTGTCGTGGAAGCTTCGAATCGCTCTCCCATAATAGACTTCATCAAATACATTCCCCGAGGGATAAGAGAGGGACACAAAGTGCATGAATGCGCTTAGCACCAAAAACAGAGTAAGAAGTTGAACCCGGCGAGGGTTGGTATTGGGACTTGATTGGACAAGAGTTAATGCCTTGCGACTTTTCGCTGGGATGGCTTCGTTGCGTTTTTTTGGGTTAGGTTTTGGATGCATCGAGTTAATTTGAGAGATCTGAGTTGGACCGCTTCTCTTACTTTTCGGAAATTTCTCCAGAAAGATTGAAATGACATGTTGAAAGGCCTACTGGGAGTGCCTGGAGCGGAAAGTTACCGGGCCATAAAAAAAATTCCCGCTCGGAATTTCACCAAGGCTAAATCCGTGTGGCACGTTACTTGCTCCTTCCCAATCTCGCGGGGAGTTATCTCAGTCATTCAGTCAAAACAAGGGGGATACTGTGCGTATTATGAAATATGGATTTGCGGTTTTAGCCGCAGTGGCAATGTCGGGTCTTATGGCGTATGCCGGACAGCCCGCAGCTTCGACGACAACTTCGACGGGGAAACAGGTACTTGCAACACCTTCCGCGACTCCGGCAAAAAAGGCCCATGACGAAGGGACTTGGTCAACGGAAGGCAGCGGATCTTGCGATACGGGTACGCTGACCTGCAACGCGAGCGGCCGTCAAATAGGCTGTAATGCCCAAGGCGACTACGTCTATTGTTCCTATGAAACGGGAGATGTCGGCGAAGTTTATTGTTACGCGAGTAGTGACGATGGTTCCACCTCGTCCTATTCGGATGCGTGTCCGTAAGAAACATCGACGGCCGGCTCAAAAAAGCCGGCCGTCCACAGAAAGGTAGGCCGTACCTTCTTGTACAAGAAGGTACGGCCTACCTTTCTGTGGTCCTAAAATGGAGGTTTGAAATTATCAGGCTTCCCGTCTACTAATGGGAGGGGTGCGGCACTCTTCAAAATCGAATCAGCAATTTGTTCTTCTGGCTGTCACGACGCTGATGGCCATTTTGCTTCTTGGTTTTTTTCTCTTTGGATCCCAAAGAGTATTCGCCCTGGTCGCTTCGCAACACGAATTTTCATATCGCTTACAGAAAAACCTGTACCTGCTGGCACTTGTCGTTATTTTTCCCATCGTAGCGATTAGTAGCCGATTGGCCTATCGCTTGGGTTCGGTGATTCAAAAGTCGCGCTGGGTGATGGGGGGAATCTTTTGCGCGCTTCTTGCATGCTTTCCTAAGTACCAAAAATCTGTTTATAGTTCGCCTTGGCTATCGATCCCGCTTCTTGCTCTAGGGTTAGTAATCTCGCTTGGTATTGCGGGGCCGTGCTTTGCTCTGAAGAAGAAATGGCAAGCTAAACTAAACTACTTTTCTCTAACGATAAGTCTGATATTGCTGCTCTTGGTGATCGTGGGAGTCTTAAACGACCACACGTATGCTTTGCTGGTTAACCCTGGGACACTCGGTCTTCACGACAATCAAGTCGATTACAACGCGACTCACTACTCGTTAGTTCAAGCTCATTTAGGAGGGCTTCCTCTACTCGATTATTTCAGCCAATACGGAAATTACGGTTTTATCTTGGCAAAAATTCTCTGGTTTATTCCTTTCACTCCGACTTCCCTAAGTGTTTTGGTGGCTGTCTTTTGCGTTATAGAAATGGCTTGTTTGTGGTTGGCTTTGAGAAGAGTCATAGTCTCCGTTCCTCTCGGCATTCTCTGTTTTATTAGCTGCCTCTATTATGTCCATTTTGTCCACTTTCGCCCCTATTGGGCGGTTCTTCCTATCCGGTTTCTTCCCACGACGGTGATGACCTTGGGAATTGCCACATACTTTCCTAAAAAGAGTTCCAGGATCTATTGGGGAGTGACGGCGTTCGCGGTATTTGCTCCCCTTTGGAATATGGATTTTGGCGTTCCTGTTTTGCTCTGTTGGTGGGCGACTCTGGCGATAGACGTTTGGCTGGACACTTTTCGAGTGGGGGCCGTCGTTCGCTGTTTGGTACGTCAGGGGATAATACTTTTGGGTCTTGAAGCGCTAGTCTTTCTTGCTTTCTTCGGCTGGTTGAAGTTCGCTGGCGGAGTCTTTCCCAGTCTTACTGAAACGATTCGGTTTCAGAATAGCTATTTTGGACAAGGGTTCATGAGCTCATTCATTGGAGTGGCTCAAACTTGGGTTCTCTTTGCTACCTCTTACGTGGCTGGGTTTGCTTACTGCTGGCAATATCGTGAAGCGAAAGAGCGATCAGCACTCTTACCGCGCATGGTCTTTTTCCTCTCTCTCCTGGGAAGCGGTCTTTTTGCCTATCACATCATGAGAGCCCACTATTTTGCCCTTATGGCGGTGTCGTGGCCGTCAGTGATTTTGATAAGTATAGCGGCCGATCAAATCTTATCGATGCCATCAGAGTTTTTCCTGAAGCGGATGGTTGCCCTTCCCGTCGTTCTGCTTCTCACTATTACCACGGTGAATAGCGCGGGACGCGCAGTAGCAACGTTACCTCGAGCTAAAGGACAGCTTATCGAAATGAGTAAGTTGGAAAAGCAGCGAGAGTTTGTGCGAACGCTAGGGATTGCAGGCAAGCAGGTCGTTATTCTTTCTCACAAAGCCGCAATTTTCCATATGGACCTAAATTCTCGATGTCCCTTAAAGCTTCCGAGTGCTTCGGAGATGGTGGTTCCGGCCGATTTCGATCTTCTCCTCCGTTATCTTCGCAAAGAGCAGGGGCCTCGGTATTTTATCTACGATAAGACCTGGGCCTCGATTTGTGCGGAATGTAATAAGACAATTCAGACTGCTATTGCCAGCCAGGTTCCGCGAACGGTAAGTCCAGACGGTGAGCTTTTCTTTTACTCAGACTTTTAGTTGCACGAAGTGTAAAGGCTTATGGCCGAACGGCGATAGTTTTTGCTGGGGTTTGCCCTCACAATCAGGGCTTCCAGCCAACCGGGTTGAAATTCGGCAATCTTTCTTAACGGGACGGGTGAATTGGAAACGGCAGCTTCGTAGTCCTGCCTCACGGCGAGTAACTCCTCGCAGGTAGGATGATATTCACCCATTTTCTCGGGAATAAAACTTTGGTAGGGAACTTCTCTGCGAATGAAAGCTGTGGGAAAGACCACTAAAGTGTTTCCCACCGCCCATAGCGAGCGGTATTGAGGATGCCGATCCATAAAAAGGGCCAGCCCTATAATATTGTTTTGAGGAATATTAAAGGAGACGGAGAACAATAAAACGGTATTAAGGACCATGAAGTACCACACCCGCCAACGAGATCTTTGTACTTTCCATAAGTAGACCGCAAGTGGGGTAACTAAAATGAGAAACAGCGGAATCGCCGGAATCATGAAACGTTCTTCTTTATGGGGAACTAGAGAATGGGCCACCAGAAAAAAGAGGAAATAGAGCAAAGTCGGAAGCAAATAGTAATATTCTTTTTTCCACGCCAAATTTCGATACCCACTGAAAAGAACCGGAGGGAGGCTCAACCCAAGAAAAAGTAATAGAAAAGTGTAAAAGGGAACGCGCCCGAAGTCGGCACCCGCGCTATAAAGATTATAAAGAAAGTAGCTTCGTAAGCTGTGATGAAACCCTCCCGTAAGAGCCATGTCGAAAAATCCGCTAAGGACAAACAAGAGAACGGCAAGACCGGTAAGGGGCAATAGATCCGAGTAACGTTTTTTGATTATCGGAAGGATAAATAGGACTGCCGAACAAAGTCCCAATTGATAGCGAAAAAGAGAGCCGACAGCGAGCCAAGTCAGCGCTCCAAGTAAGCTATTTCTTTTTCCCGATGCAAAATAGACGCAAGCCAGGAAAGCACTCGCCGTCAAAAAGGGCATTGATATCGATTCCACCAGCGCCCGGCTATAAAACAGAGGAAGCGCAAAATAAAATCCCATCAAAAAGACAACGACGTTTTGCTTATGTTCCTTGGCAATCCCCGATTCCCAGCGGAAATGGCCCAAAGCGGAATATAGATTAATAGTGAACGAAAATAGACAAAGCAGTACCAGTGCAAAGCGGAGCTGGTTGACGGGCTGATCTAAGCCTAAAGTAGCGCCTAGGTGAGCAAGCTCGGCTAGAAGAATTCGCGATCCCGGCGGGTTATGTGTATAAGCGGCTAGATCGTGCCATGATCGCATTTTTTGGGCCGGGATCATAATGCTTATCCCATTGTACAAATCATCGGTGGCGATAAAGCCCACGTTAAAACAGGCCGTAACGAGACAGAACAGAAGTCCCGCACCCGCCATCCACATTCGCGAAGAGATTCTAGGAACGGCTATTAGCGGTGTTTCAATGGTCGATTCAGAGATCAATTGGCCCCCAAAGAGACAGATTCGAAAGAGGTCGATATCTTTTTAAGCGCTATCCAAAGGGCGATGCACAAAATAGCGATTCCCATCACCGGGATTTTCCACTCTTCCAAAATGTCATTGTAATATTTCCCTATCACCCCTTCCGCCGTCAGCGCTACGAACACCACGGCGATAGAGACGGCCGCTTTAAAAAGAGCGCGTCCTTGAACTGCAACTCGCGCCTGTTCGGCGAGTGAGACAAAAGCCGGGACTAGAAAGATCAGATAGTGCGGCCTGGCACTTGGGGTAAGAAACGTCATGATGGCCAGCACGAGTGCCCAACAGGATACGGACCATGATCGATTCAAGGGCTCATATTTGGTTAATTGTTTCATTCGCCAAATACTAAAGAAAAGTGCTCCTGCAATTAGCACACTGGAATAATTGATAACCGCTTTAAGGGCTTCGGGGGAAAGGAAACGTCCTAGATAAATCGTGACCATCGCGGGGTAGGAGAGAATGTCACAGGTTGCGGTGAGGCTATTGTCTTGCGAGTAAGCAGGAAGGCTTGCGAAAAATCCTTGATAGAGAAGGCGGGAAGTATCGAAACCGAAAAAAGGAAAAGGTAGGAGAAAGACGAGTAGGGTTCCTAAAACAATTCCCATCCGAGTCGAGTTTGGCTTAAACAGAAAATAATAAGCGCACATGAAAGCTGGATACACTTTAAGTCCAGCCGCGACGCAGACTAAGACTCCAGCCAGGCATTGGAGCGCTTTAGACTGGCGGTAAGTCAGTACTTCGGCCCCGAAGAGGATCGCAGCCAGAAGAATCTGAATGTTATTACTTTGAAAATTATTATGAATCGGATTGATGGCTACAATCCAAGCCAGAATCCAGGTCCAACGCGCTTGGCGGGTGAGTAGTACCGGATAGAGCAGACTTAAGAATTTCCAAAAGAGACAAAAGCAAAGGGTTTGCACTCCTAACCAAACCCACTTAGCGACTGGATAAGAGAACCAGGTGAGAGGCTGAAAAAAGGAGAGCGAAAAAGGAGGATAAAAGTAATGGCCGTTCACGTGGAAGGGCTCTTTTCCCGGATAGGTGGCCACATCGCCTGTTTTGTCGCGATAAACCTGCTCGGGCGCCCCGTGACCTGCTCGCTCCACGGCCAGATAAAGTGTCGGAAAATCGACCTGATAGCGGATTCCCATGACCCAGCAGGGGATTAACAAAAGAATGAGAAAGAAGAGTTTTCCTTTTAAAGTCATTAGGCCGGTTTTTACCCGAAAGGTGGCTATTCGTACAGGATAGGTTTATTGGCCTATTGCGGCTAGTGGCTGCCGACGGTACAGGCAAAATCGACGGGATCGGCCGTTCCCACTTGAAGTAGCGCGGGGTATTGGTTCGTGGCTAAAGCCGTGGCATTCAGATCTATAGTTAGCGCCCAGTCCTGGGTTTGATAAACGAGCTGACCACTAGGAGTCGAAACTTGAACGGGGAAGTTCGTTGATTGTGGTGGGAGCCCGCTTAACGATCCCGTCTGATACACTTCGGGTTGGGTGAAGGAAGTACTGTTTCCGATCAGTATCTCTGTCGAAACCGTGTTAGATGAAGGTTGGCAGAAGGCTTCCGCATAATAAGTGCTTAAGGAAAGATAAATTCTCCCTTGGTAGACTAATACTCCGTAGTACTGGGAGATAATCAGCTGATTCGCGGTGAGCACTTGCTTGTCTCCGCTACAGGTATCGATGGCGGTAAAGGTCGGCCCGTCCAAAGAGATTTCGTACTCGAATACGCTTAATCCATTGGAATTGGTGCACACCGCTGTCGGATTGAGATCGAAAAAGGTGGTGCCATTGGTGGTGTTGGATCCACCGGGAGTAAAGGTACTTGCGGCATTGGGTTCCCCATTTCCGAAACACGCCGAAATAAGCAAAGTGAGGGCTAGCCCGAAAAGGGTGTTCACTAGCCGCTGTTTTCTTATTCCATAACGCATACCATCATTTTACCGGCTTGAAGAAACCGGTTACACTAAGGAAAACTGCCAGATGGTACCTTTCCCTTATGAAGCCCAATGAAGCCCAATGAAGCTTTCCTAAGCCATATCGAAGACTTAATCAGAACCGGAGCTATAGCCCAAGCCCGTTCGGAGCTGGGACACCGCGAATTTCGTCGATTAGGACGGTCCGAACGATTTCGAGTAGCTACCTTAGCTAGGCGAGCCGGGCTGCCTTACTTAACCCTTCGCTTGCTATCGCCCTTAGTGCGGCCTTCCTCGAAACAGCCGATAAAAGCTTCCGACGAAGAACGGGCGGAATATGCGGCGACCCTAGTGAGAGTGGGGGCGGCCCATGAAGCACTAACCCTTCTAAAGGGGATTGATCCCAAATCTCTTCCCGAAGCGGACTTGTACACGGCGTATGTGCGAATCATTCAGTGGGACTATGAAGCGGCCATTCCTCATTTGGAAAATTATGTGAAAGCTCACTTAAGTGATTATCAGCGCGCCATTGGCCAAGTGAACTTAGCTTCCTCTTACGTGCATGAGCGGCGTTGGGCTAAAGCGACAAGTCTTATTTCGGAACTCGAAGAGTCGACCCTTCGTCTTGGATTCTCGGTCCTCTACGGCAATACCCTGGAGAAAAAGGCAGAGCTCGCCATTCAGCAGCACCAGTGGAGATTTGCCGAGCAATGTCTCAAAAAAGCAGAAAGTGCCGTGGGCCAGGCAGGCGGGCTTGACGCTTTTTTCGTGAAGAAGTGGAAAACAATTTTAACGCTCTTTCGAGATTCTAAAGCGGGTCTTGGCGAGTTGAAGCGGCTTCGGAAAGAGGCTTACGGAAGGGGACATTGGGAGACCGTTCGTGAGTGCGATGCGTACCAATCCATTCAACTTAAGGACGAAGCGCTTTTCTTGCGAGTCTACTTTGGAACTCGCCATATAAAGTATCGCGAACGTCTCGTAAAAGACTTTCCGCGTCCGGTTGCGATTCCAGAATCTTATGATTGGGATTTTGGATCTCCGGGGGGCCGTCGTTCCGTCGTCGATCTTTTCCAGAATCGCGCTAACTTAAAATTTGGACAGCTAAAGCAGCGTTTACTAAAAGCCATTGTCTCAGACCTCTATCGTCCTATTCGTCTGCCGCATTTGTTCGCGGAGGTCTATCCTGACGAGTACTTTCAAGTGAACTCCTCACCCGCGCGTATTCATGAAGGGGTGAGTGAACTCAAAGCGTGGCTCAAACAGGAACGGATTGCCCTTCAGATTTCTGGTAAGGAAGGAGACTACCACATTTTGCCTACCAAGGAGTCGCTTTCCCTTCGCTTGCCCAATCCCAGCTGGTGGGAGGAAAATTCGCTGGCCGGGATTAACCTCATTCGAACGAAAAGCGGGGGCGAAGCTTTCTCCGCCCACGAAATCTCCCGATGGCTTGATTTGCCCCGACGAACGGCTTTTGAGTGGGTAAAGGAAGCCCTTGAAAGGAAAGTCGTAACAAAAATAGGGGCAGGCCCTGCTACACGCTATCGTCTGACAAAGAGATGAAGCGTGGCTTGCTTTGAATTGAACTTTTTCCTGGCTCAAAACCAGGGTATAAATGCTCATTAGGCAATGGAGTCTGCCTTTAACCGCCTGTAATCAGACAGTGCTGATGACTCCTACCACCATAATCTAGGTAGGAGACCGTAATGCCACATTCGAAACCTCGTCGACCCTTCGTTAAATGGGTGCTGTTAAGCGCTCTTTCGGGCGTGTTGTCTGGAATCGCCGCAGCTATTTTTCTTATTTTGCTAGATATGGCGACAAAGACGCGGGAAGCCCATTTGACTATCATTTGGTCGTTACCCATCGCGGGGTTCTTAATTGGCTGGGTGTACTACCGCTTTGGAAAAGATATCGCTGCCGGCAATAATCTTATCTTGGAAGAGATTCACGATCCGAAAAAGACCGTTCCCATTATCATGGCGCCTTTTATTCTAGTAGGAACCGTTCTGACGCATCTCTTCGGAGGATCGGCCGGACGAGAGGGAACGGCTGTCCAGATGGGTGCTTCTCTCTCCGATCAAATCAATAAGTTCTTTAAGATTTCAGCCGAAGAACGAAAGATTTTACTAGTTACGGGAGCCGGAGCTGGGTTTGGAGCTGCTATCGGTGCTCCGTGGGCCGGCGTTCTTTTTGGGATGGAAGTGATCCAGATAGGGCATCTGCGTCCGTTTGCCGTCGTTGAAAGTATCGTGGCCTCTTTTTGTGGCTACTATACAGCGGTCCTTCTTAGAGCACCTCATTCCGTTTATCCCGTTCCTTACATTGAAAAGTTTCATGTCAGTACGATCTTGTGGGTAGCCCTGGCAGGTGTGGTCTTTGGCATCGTGGCCCGCCTCTTTTCTAAATTTACTCACCTCATCGAGCATTTGCAGACGAAGTATGTAAAGTATCCACCGCTGAAACCTTTTATCGCAGGCCTTGTGCTTGTGGTTCTCTACTGGTGGGAGGGCACTTACGAATATGCGGGCTTGGGCATTTCAGTGATCCAAAAATCGATCGTTCACCCGGCTACTTTCCATGAGCCCCTTCTTAAATTCTTATTTACGGCAATTACCGTCGGTTCCGGATTTAAAGGGGGAGAATTTATTCCGTTGGTCTTTATCGGAAGTACTTTGGGGAGTGCTTTGGGTCAACTCATCCCAGTCTCTTTCAGTCTCTTGGCACCGCTAGGATTTGCCGCCGTCTTTGGAGCCGCGGCCAATACCCCTTTGGCCTGTACCGTCATGGCGATAGAGCTTTTCGGATTCCGGATTGCTCCGTATGCCGTAGTAGCTTGTTACTGTGGCTACTATGTTTCGGGCCATCAGGGGATCTACCGCACTCAAAAAGTAGCGACCTACAAACACCATAAATTGAAACTCTTTCTGTTTTGGTTTGGGGAGATTCCTCGACGATTTCTTAACGGGAAAAAGAGTTAATCTGTCGCTTGCAACGAGAGACTTCAAGCAGTCTCATTGCATTAGGACGGGTGCCGTTCTTGTAAAGACTTTAGCCACTTTTGACCGTCCTGTGTACAGCCCTATAAGCAGGGAGATTCCATAATTTACCTCCTTTCTCCCGCAGTCGCTCAATCCCTTATCACTTTGCCAATTCCGCTAGGCAGAGAGCCTTTGGCACTGGGCTTGCTCTTTATAGAAGCTAATTCAGATGCAGGCTTCATCGACATATTTTAGGCCGACTAGGGTCATCCTCGCTCTTTTGCTTTGTTTTTCCTTTCATCCATCGATTCTTGCTCAGAACGATCGAGGAGTTTCGGCAGGAGTGGCCGCTACGTCGGCCGTTTCTCAAAGTGACGCATTCACAGACAAAGGGATTAGGGAGGGGCAAGACGCGCGGACACACGCGAAGAATGCCTCCGATCTAAGGGCTAAAGCTCAGATGCTTCGGACGGAGAAGAAGAGGGATGAAGCTAATCGCCTCGAGTCAAAAGCAGTCAAAGAGGAACGTGTTGAGACGGAGGATCTGCAAAGATCAAAGAGGGATTTTGCTCAAGCCGTTGCTGACAAACACACCGGGAATCAGGATGGGGCCGCGGCTCTCGCTGCTAAGAGAGATCCTACCGAGTCTGGACAAGAAGTGCGGTCGGCGGCTTACCCCACGAGTAGTCTTGGACGAAAGCCATTTGACGCCGATTATGGAAAGGGCGACCGAGTGGTGGTTTGTTTAGGAGACAGTTGTCGGTTCGATCCCATTCAAAGAGACTTAGCGACCTATCCTACACGAGGAGTCAATACAGAACGCGCCACTAGTTTTGATGATGTCATTCGAAAAATTCGGGAGACTCCCGATGACATCAATCGGGTCACTTTGGATCTTCACGGCGGGCGTGATGGCACTTCCTACATGCCAGGAATCGGTTCGTTCAAAAAAGACTCATCTCAATTTTCGCAGTTGTGGAGTAGTTTTAGGGATCTAAATAATGCGCGGGCCGCGAAAGGAGTCGCTCCGGCGGAAGCCGCTACATTGCAATGCTGGGGAGCGACGTGTGCGTTGGATGCCGCCCGAATTTCAGGAACCAAAGTAAGAGCTTCTACCAAGCCGACTTCTATCCCTCAAGGTCCGGGTGATCTCCAGTTCTACCGAAGGTGAAGTTGTGGAGGTCTCACCTTCCGGAACGTCGTCCGTCCCTCTGTCTGCCACAAGTCCAGTCGTTGAGCCGACTCATGTGTCCAGTACAGCTCTCACGACCACCGTTACTTCGGAAGTGTCTTTAGTTAATGCCCCGTCCACGGTTACCGGTAGCTCCGGGAGCACGGTACCGTCATTTCCCAACGGGCAGGATTCCTCCGTGGCTTCTCTGCTTCCGTTAATAGGAGGCGGAGGCTCTGGCGGTCAATCTTCGGAATATACGAGCAACTCGAATATCATGCCTCTTAATCCTCCTACCATCTCGATGCCTCAATTGTTTGCGCCTCCATCGAACTCGACCAATGCTTCTGGGCAGAAAACGGATTCTGTCGCAATTTCGGGTTCTAATGCGCCTCCGGCCGCGGCTCAAATCGCAGATCCTAAGTCGTACTCACAACAACTTGTGGGCAATTAATTTACTTACTTTTACCGGACCAGAACGCTTGCGGCCTCTAACCCCAAGCCACACAGGGCGCCGGGAACGTGCAACAGATCTACGATGCGCCTGATACTAGGCGCGGAGATCGTAGGTTTTCCCCAGTTAGGGACATAGCGCGCTTCGAGAACCGGCCTAAGGGGATGGAAATTTTTGGGCCTTGCGATGTCGTTTCTTTCCACGGGATGACCGTCTACAAATTCCAAAACGGAAAGCGTCTCGTTGTCGTGTTGTCTCATGGCGCGCGAAAGATTAGTGTCCACGCGAAAAATCCTATGGTAGATCCGCTGAACTCGATGGTTATCCGTGCTAACGTGGCCTATCACTCCATACTTAAGTTTCATGCGAAAAAAAATGCCATCCACTTGCTCCACCGGAACATCTTCGTAGGCTAGCTTTGACGTCTGAAGGACTTCCGCAGCGGTAAGGCTCATCCCAGCACCCCGCTCTTCCGTGATCACATCGTCCGCCACTCTTTGGGCGGAGGATTGTTGGCTTTCTCGGATCTCGCGTCTAATTTGCGCATTGATCTTTCCGGCGGCGTTCGCATCACTGAATAATTCAGGCGGTAGGTTACTGTGTGCGAAAATGATGTCCCCCAACTGTAATAGACTATTGGGTTGGGCAATCTGTAATGCATAGGGAGAACGGGGTTCGCAATAAGCGCGCTGTGCTGCTAACTGAACCGACCATTCGTAAAGTGCTTTCTCTAGAGGAACCTGCCTAAGCGCTTCGGGCCGGTCCCTTGGATTTTGCCATTCCATCGCTTTGCGAACGACCTCGGCATGAGAAGGCCCGTAACTTAAAAAGCTTGCTTCATCGGGTCCGGGTGCGGTTTGTCCTTTGGCGGCACGGTATTCATGATTTCCTAAGATCGAAAACACCGCGCCTTTCGAACGGCTCGCTTCAGCGCTAAGATCCCTGACATAATCCATCAACAATCTGGTATGAGCCCCTCGAGACATCAGATCGCCCATAAGAACAATCTGTGTATCCCCGCCTGACCATTTTCCTTCTTTGTCGATTAATCCCAAATGAGAGAGCACCGCCAGTAACGAATCGACGTCTCCGTGAAGATCTCCGATGGCTAGGATGCGCCCATTGGCGGAATACTTCCAGCCAACGCCGTCGGGTGCCTTTGCCAATTCCACAAAAGCCGTAGCGTGCAAAGCCATCGTAAGACAGAGTCCCAGAACGGCTCTAAAAAGTCGCTGCGTCAATGGAAGCAAGAACGATTACCCCCGGAGGCCCCCGCCTCCCCTGCTAATATAACGATATGAGATGATTATGGCGCGACTGGTCGATTTGTCCAGCCTTCTCTGGCCTTCTCGAGGCGTTAGCGATCGATGCCGGGAGTCGTTAGTGGTGCTAAAATGGAAGGCTATGCAAACACTCCAACAGTCTTTCTCCGGGAACTACGTAACTCAATTTGACGACACTCCTTTAAATCGATTGAGTCGATTGCTTCCTTACTTTGATCTCAAACGGAGCGATGTTGTTGTCGATTACGCATGCGGATCAGCGAAGCTTCTTCCTTTAATCTACCCCTCCCTGAAGGGTTATGTAGGGGTCGATTTTTCTTCCGACTTCATTGAACTGGCCACCAAAAAAGCGGTCGTCTCCGGTTTCCAGAATGCTCGGTTTGAACTTTCGGATCTGGGCCATTTTGGGAACGCTAACCCCGACGCGTTCGATAAGGCTTTTGCTTTTGATTTGGGAAATTTCTTATCTAAAGAGGAATACTCAAGGATCTTTAAGGGGATCTTTAGCTCATTGAAATCTGGGGGTGTCCTTTATTATCACGAACCCAATGGGGGATTTTTCTTGGAGCGGTTGCGGGATACCGGTCTTATTGGGAGAAATTCCATGGTCGTTAAAGTGCGAACTCGACGCGAGATCGAAGCGCTTCTCGGCGAGGCAGGCTTTCGCGACATTAAAGTTACCATGCTAAGTCATTATCTAAAGCCTTTATCCTACTTCCATGTGCTTTCCCGTTTACCGCTTGGAATCGGGAAACTTTTCGAAGCGAGAATTTTTCTTAGTGCGCAGAAATAATAAGTCCAGCTTGTTGGAGAACCCGAAAAAGCGGTCGCCTGATTAGCTGTTCACCAAAGATCATCACAAGAAGGCTCGTGGTTCCCACCGTGGCTCGAAATGCAATCGCTTCATCGATGGAATACCGATTGCTAACGTATCCATAAACGGATGCCTTAACGAGGAAGTACAGTGTCCAGGCAAAGGTTAGGATCTTAAGATATTGTTGGACGTCCGGGCGTTTTGCCTTATCGGGATCCATGGTCCCTTCGGCTATCTCTTGAATGAGAGGCTTGCCCCGCCAAAGGGTGATTCCAAAAAAGCCAGCCGTAAGAATATTGGTGATCGATGATTCATATTTAAATAGAAAAGGGGAAGACGAGTAGATATCGATAGCACCGAAAGCTACGGTGACGACTAGCGAGAAGAGATAAAGGCGAGTGATTTTGACCTTTTTTACACTGCGGAAAATCAAATCGAGAAGGGAGATGGCCACGGTAGCGGCGATGGCGGTTTTTAGGTCGACTAAATGTTCGGCGATGAGAAAGATAATGAGAGGGGCAAAATTATCATAAACAAAAAAAGCGAGTTTTCTCAGTTTCGATTCCATGCTTAACGGCCTCCGATTAAGCCAAAGTCATCGCCTGATCTGGCACCAGAAGTTTACCCCTGAATTTTGAACTGCATAAAGCTCTGATGCCGAAGCCGACAAAGGCCAAAAGGAGCACTACACTGCCCACCGGTTTTAACAGGATGTCTCTACAGTGATCTCTGAAGCTATGTGGAACGAGATCAGAGTAAAACATGGAGACGATTACCCAGTAGAGAACAATGGCGCTTCCAAAGAGCTTTTTCTCTCCACGAAACCAGAGGTTAAGTGCGTATAGAAGGGCCGGGGTTGCTATCATATAGGCATTGAATTGGCTGAGCGGGTTGAAGTTGACGACGTATAGCACTCCTAGCGCCAGAGGAAAGAGAGTTTGAAAATCGCTCCGATTCGTTCCTCGGACTCCGGAAAGAGCCCATACTAGGATTCCCAACGCTCCTCCCAGAAAAACTAGAATCGAAGGAATGACAGTGGGAGATAGGGTAATTCCTAGCCCTTTACTAAGAAATCCAAAGACGCTGGGAAAAACCATAAAAGATCCCGCCATGAATCCGCCTAGGGAAGCATTTTGCTTTACATACAGTTCATGACTGAATTCCCATCCGTAAACGGCGACGGGAAGAACGAAGAAGAAAACCGAAAAAAGGGCAGTCCACACGCAGAACTTGTAATTCTTGCTACGAAGTTGACAGATTCCGACGAGTCCTATCGGTGCCAGTGGGAACCACTTAAAGTTAATGATCAGTGCCGCGATAACGCCAGCTAGGATCGGATTACTGTCGATAAGATCTATCGCAATAAGCAGTAGGCCTATCATCGCAATTTCAAGTTTTGTACTTTGCAAAGCTCCTATCATCTCTCCCATGGATAGAATCAGAGCTACGATGAGAAAGCGATTGAATTGATTTTTCGAAGAGGGGAAAGGCAGCTTTCGCACCATGCGCCAACATCCGTAGAGAAAAACGAAGTAGCTTCCCATCACGAAAATAAAGCAGCCGACTCCTTCTCGGAGCAGGCTTAAGAGTCCGAATAACCATCCGCAGACGGGGCTGTAAAACCAGGATCCCCCATAACCCCAGTCGACGCCGTAGGGATTTATCCTATGCAGTAAAAAAGAGCCGGCCGTGGTGAAGATTCGATAGTGATTGCTATAGGAGAGAGAGATTCGAGTTGCTATGTAAAGGGCCACCAGAATCTGGAAACCCAAAAGCCACTTAACTCCCTTAGAAGTTTCACTAAAACGCATATCTTGACCCTCTTCGAATTAGCACGGCTGTCAGGGGCAAGATACTGCCCGCTCTTCGTCAAAATTGGAAGGACTTAGATGGCTAACGCTTGGCGCACACGTCCGCCAAGGCCCCATCTAAGAAGGGAAATCCGAACGAAAATCCTTGAGCCAATGCTTTGTCAGGAAGGACCCTTTGGCTTTGTAAGAGCAGGGCGGAAAGCTCCCCCAGCGCCAATTTCAGAGCAAAAGCCGGGGCCGGTAGAAAAGCGGGCCTTGAGAGTGCTTTGGCTAAGGTCGAAGTGAAGACTGAATTAGTGACAGGGTTGGGAGCCGTTCCATTGATAGGTCCGTCGAGTTTAGAGGTCTTAAGGACGTGCAGAAACAGACCCACTAGATCAGTTACGTGGATCCAACTCATATACTGTTTTCCATTTCCTAGCTTGCCCGCCAAACCCGTCTTAAAGAGGGGGATTACTTTTTTTAGCATTCCGCCATCTCGACCAAGTACGATTCCAATCCGAACTGCGGCAATTCGAGTTTCCGGCGTTTGAGGCTTGAAAATCGCCTTTTCCCAATCGCGGCAAACGTCGGCCAAAAAGCCAGAGCCGGCGGGGGAAACTTCGTTTAAAACTTCTTCTCCTCGATCTCCGTAAAAGCCGATAGCTGATGCTGAAATGATAGTGTGAGGCTTTGCACCGGGTAATTCCGAAATCGCTTGCACCAGTCTTTGAGTGCCAGCGACTCGAGAACTGTAAATTCTTTCTTTCTGTTTTTTTGTCCAGCGCTTTTCGGCGATTCCTTCGCCCGCTAAATGAACGACCCCGTGAACACCTTGAAAGGCTTCGAGGGGCGGTTTGCCCGCTTCCGGATCCCAACGGAAAATTGGAAGATGGCCCGGAACCTTTTGCTTTGCTGCTTGTGGATTGCGGGACAATAAGACGACTTCATGCTGCCCCTCTTTGAGCAGAGCGGAAATCAGTTTAGTGCCAACAAAGCCTGTGCCACCGGTAACTAAAACCTTCATTGCTCATCCCTCACTCTCACAACGGTTCACACTTCCTTAAACTCTACCCATAGTCAAATCACTCAACAAGGTAGCGCACCGTAAAAATTGACGCTGGTTTTGAAACTCATCATAATGAAACAAACCGAAGCACATTCTCTTCCAATCAATGAAAATCATCACCAAAGCTATCATCGTTCTGCTTGTGATGGGTACTGTTCCTTCCTGGTTCGCCAACGCCGGCACGGTCCAGGACTGCGAAGAGGCGGAGCGTCAGGTCGCAACCCTCATCGAGGGTTACAAGAAACTTTATGAGGGGGTCGACCCCCAACAGGGTTGGTTTTATCACGATAGACTGCTCGCTCTTTTTGAAGGAGCCGCACCTAAAGATATAGCCAAGCTTTTTCGAAAACTCTCCCAGGAAGATGTCGAGAAATTAGCAAAGCTTGTGGAAGCCGGGATTATAGAGCTCTCCCCGAAGAATCTTCGATTATTGCGGGATTTAAGAGACGCTTTGGGGGATACCGAGGGCATTTTTTGGCAAAAGAAAGAAGAAGGGGAGAAAAATACGCGAAGGGATCGGATCGTTCGGACTCTTCAGCAGAGTAAAGACCGCTTGGGAGAGTTGGACGGTAACAATAGAAGTGAAATGCCGGATCACGCGATAAGGGCGTTGGACGAGACCGAAGCCAACTTAGTGAAAGCGGCAGCACAAAAAAGAGATAATGAGGGCAATCGCTATCCGGGATCGGGATGGTGGAAGCAACTTATTTTTCCTCTTTATCCAAGGATCGTAGCGATACGGGATTTCTTGGACGTTCAGCGAAATAACCTTCATGTGACCACGGCGGCCGATTCCGAAGTCTCTGAAGTGGCCCTGAAAAAAGCTAAAGAGCTCGGACTCACCCCCCAGGAAGTCTCTGAACTTAGATGGCTACTCGCACGAAGTATCGATGAGTCTCGCTCTACCACCCAAGCGATTAATCAAGCTTTAGGGAGAGATTCTCATACGCCCGATGTGGTCCCTTCTCCGGAGATGGATCCCTATGCGGTCTATAGAAATATTAAACATATCGATTTAGCGGAGCAGAGGGCACGGGCCCAACGACACGCCGAACGCGATTTGGATCGGATGGAGGCGACGGTTAACGCCGCTTTGGATCGTCAAGGAAAGCCCGGAATGGGCATTGCAGGCTACACTGCCCAAGGACGTCAGATCCGACATGACGAAGCGGCTCGAAAGATAAATGAACGCGCGAACGATGTGGCTCAGGCTTTGGCGGTGGAGACTGGGGAGAAGATCCCGCTTCGCTATTCATGGACAGATATCGAGTACACATGGACGACCGAAACTACGACGAGTACCGATGCGAACGGAAATACCACGACGTCATCCCATATGGTCGCGCATCCTTATCCCGTGACGAGAAATGGTTCCACGGTACATAATGTCACTTACGATGAGATAGTCAGCGGCAATATCGATACCCACCCTCCGCAGGGGAATTTGACCAACGGCAACGAGGTTGAAAATCTTCGGCAACGGATTTTAGGCCAGTCGGAGCCTATAAGAAGAAAAGAACATGCCCTCCATCAACAATACCAAACCGGAGAAGAGCTCCTTTTAACGTCGATTCAATCGCAGGTTGAAGTGTTAAAGTCGGACCCATCGAAACGTCAGAAATTGGCCGAACTTCAAGCATCGCGCGACTCGCTGGCAAATAATCTTTCAAAACTAGATAAGTATCGCTCACAGTCGAGGGACGACGTTTCAGGACAGTGGAAAGGCGATGACTACAACGACTTTATTTTGAGGAACGGAATGCTGGCCGAAAGGTACCGGAATTTGGTTCGGTATTATGACATCTACATGGAGCAGTTGAGGCGGGGGGAAACGAGTTTAACATTGCCTCAACTGCACACCGACTTTCCCGATGAACTGGCGGCTCTTAAGACTCGCTATGATAATGCCAATGCCATAAAGTTCACGGCTGCCGCCGCAGCGCTAGCGGCATCGGTATTTGGAGCCGTGGCGGATAAAAAGGGATGGTGGCCTTTTGAGGATGATGACAGTAAGTGGCTAAGAGAAGCTAGAGAGCGGATTCACGTTGCCCAGGGAATCGATCCCGAAGACATTCCGCGATTAAGCGCAGAAATGGAAGCCATTAAAGGTCTTCTGGATTGGGCTCCCGATCCTGAGCGAAAATGAATTAATCTCTGGCCTGATGCCGTGTCAGCTCTCCTACCGCCGACTTCTCTCCTACCTGAACCGATAGCTCGCCCTCATTATAAAGAAGCTCCCAGTCGTTATCTCGGTCGAGGGTCTCTCCCAACTCTTTTAGGAAGGAAGGCGGAATGGCAAAAATTTCAATCTCGTCCTTCTTGTAGATCTCTTCTTGCATATCCTTAAGGAGAATAGCGGGATCTCGGTACGTATAGATACGAACCTTCTGGGCGGTTTTCGAAGCCTTATGAAGTCGTCGTGCCGTCGGATTTCCTACTTCAATCCACAGCGTGAGCCGTCCGGTCAGATCTTTCACCCAAAGAGCGGGCTCGTCGGTGGCAGCAATTCCTTGGCTGAATTCAAGACCTTCCTGGCAATTAAGACAGTAGGCGATGACTCGTGTCAGTAAGTAAGGGCTAGACTCCGAGGGATGCATGGCGACTCTAAGCTCAATGGGCTTGTAGATTCCCCTAGGAACGTCTGAGAGTTGAATCTTGAATCGGTAGACTGTGGAAGAGAGTGCCATCGAAGAGAGTTATCAAAGAGTGAAAGTAGTGAAAAGGACGGAATGATTCTATTCACCGGACCCGTTATCCCTGTGTTATAGAAACTTTTGTGAATTATTCTTTTGCTTTTCAGGGAGTTGCTGGAGCGTATAGCGAACTATCGGGTCGCAAATTCTTTGGGGCTCGATCCAAGGGCTTGGCTTGCGCTGAATTTGAAGATGTGTTTCGTGCGGTGGTGATCGGCAAGGCCAAGCATGGGGTACTTCCGATCGAGAATTCGCTTACGGGAAGTATTCACCAGAATTTCGATCTGATGATAAAGCACCGGGTTTGGATTTGCGGCGAGGTCATTTCGCGTATCAGCCACTCGCTTCTGTGCCATCCCAGGAGCAAACTTTCCGATTTGCGGGATGTCTATTCTCATCCCCAGGCGCTGTGGCAGTGCCAGCGTTTTTTGAAATCCCATAGAAATCTTAAACCCGTCCCCTATTTTGATACGGCGGGAGCCGCAAAATATATTCAAGAGTCGGGCGATTCGACTAGTGGTGCCATCGCAAGTCCGCTAGCCGCTCACTATTATGGCCTTCGCACGTTAAAAGAGGGAATCGAAGATAATCCCACTAACCATACGCGTTTTGTGGTTTTGACTAAGAATGAGGTCAGACCTAAGGGAAAAAAGTGTAAGACTTCTGTCGCTTTCGTCTTAAAGAGTGTGCCTGGAGCCCTTCATTCGGCCCTTGGAACATTTGCGGAGCGTGGTCTTCAGCTCTTTAAGGTGGAGTCGCGTCCGATTCCGGAAACTCCGTGGGAGTACCGGTTTTATTTGGATTTTGAGGGAAGTTTTCACGCAAGATCTTCGGAGGAGGCGCTTTTGGCATTAAAAAAGTTCGCCAAATCGGTTCGAATCCTAGGATCGTACGCTGCGGCAACGGCCTAAAATTGGACAATTTTCCCCTGGTTTAATCGGCGATTGACAATAAAATCAGGCTAATGCAAGTATCCGGAACATCTTTGTTTCTTACTTTCGGGGCGTGGCGCAGGGGTTTAGCGCGCTTGCTTGGGGTGCAAGAGGTCGTGGGTTCAAATCCCGCCGCCCCGATATTCTAAAGTTTTGATATCGCTGACGAATGAATCGTCCGCGATTTTTTTTGTTCCCATTTTTCATCGCCGTGGAAATTCCGTGGAAACTCTCACTGCGCTTTCCTGGGAAACAGTTGGAGAACATCGGCCACTTTAGACAATCGATCTCCGCGATCGTGGATGTAACGGTCGGTCGTCTTACTGTCCTGATGCGCGAAGAGGATCCGAAGATCATCTCGACTCGCCCCCGCTTCCATCCAGACTTCCGAACTCGAATGCCGCAGACCATGAGTCGCAATGGACCGGACACCTGCTTCCCGGCAGAACTGCTCAAGCACTCTTCGGTATTTCGAGTAGTCGAGCATCTTCCAACCAGCCGGAGCTGCGACCAAGTCCGTACTCTCTGATCGCGGCAGAGTCCCAAGCTTGGCCAAAAGCTCCCCAGGAATGCGGTGAGAATGCTGTCGACGTCCCTTTGGGTACTCACGCATTACACTGTCTGCTTTTGAGTAAGACTGGCGCACATGGAGAACCTGCCGATCTAAATCGACATCTTCCCATCGTAACGCCTGAATCTCACCGACTCTCAGGCCCATATAGGCTCCAAGCCAGACGGCGATTTCATAAGGGGATCCTTGTACGTGCAATAGTAACTTTCTCACCTCGTCCACGGATAAAAACCTCGCCTCCTTTTGGGGGAGTCTTGGTTTAAAAGACCGGTGAACCGGATTGATGTGTATCAGGTGAAAGATCTCGATCGCATCTCCGAACGCCTTTCTCATTAAAGAGTAAACATGAAGTCGGGTCTGTTCGGAGCGCTTCTTTTCTGCCATCTGATTGAGAACCCTAGCGACATGCTGGGGAGAGACCGAAGCCAGAGTTAATCGGCCTAAGACCTCACGAACATGATCGCGGTAGAAATGTAATTGCGTTCTCCGCCATCCATCCGTGGCTTGATTCTTTCGAGTTTCAAACCACTGAACGAAGTATTCATCGAACGTAATGTACTTGGCTCGATTGGTGACGTGCTCTCCGGAATGCTTCTGTCTTTTTAGATCGGTTTCATATACCTCCGCATCTCTTCTGGAAGAAAACGCCTTGGGAAAAAAGGTGCCAAAAAAGGTGCCCGTCGACTTTTGGGACCTAAGCGGTGAAGAAGGGTCCCGGAAGTCGACGGGCACCTTTTGCTCCAATCGTCAACCTGTGCGAAACGGTAGATTATTAGTGAGGGGCAGTACCTACCGGAAATATCGGAATGGTGAAGTGAAAAACCGATCCCACGCCCTCTTCAGACTCCAACCAGATGGCGCCCCCGTGGATTTCTAAAATACGCTTGCAAATGGCAAGTCCCAAGCCAGTTCCGCCATACTGGTCCGGACCGTGAAGCCTTTGGAAGAAGCCAAATATTTTTTCAAAATGTTCCCGGGCGATCCCGATCCCATTGTCCTTGACGGAAAAAAACCAGCTATTAGCTTCTTTTCGCGCGCTGACGTGAATTTCCGGAGAGACGTCCGCTTTTCGGTAGGTTAGGGCGTTTTGTATCAGGTTCTGAAAAATGCGATGCAGATGAACCTGACTAGACATCACTTCCGGAAGGGAGGAAGTAGTTACGACCGCGCCGCACTCTCGAATAGAGACCTCGAGATCCGTTGTGACCTCGGAAACGATGGTCTGCACATTGACCTGCTCAATGTGGGCGGGATCTCGTACTAATCTTGAAAAAGATAAGATGTCTTCAACGGTTTCCGAAGCCCTTCTGGCCGCCGAGGCTGCCGATGAAATCCATTGAAGGTCTTGCGACTTGAGCACGGAACTCGACGCCTTTT
Source organism: uncultured delta proteobacterium (assembly GCA_963778115.1). GTDB lineage: Bacteria > Bdellovibrionota > FAC87 > UBA2466 > UBA2466 > JBBQIT01. The sequence continues at coordinate 1,435,029 of CAVZSV010000004.1, read as the reverse complement.
CCGCCATCGAGCAATAAGTGTTGATCGTTCTAAGCGGCTGTTTTAGGTCATGAGAAACCAAATAGGCAAAGCGTTCCAGATCGTCGTTGGAACGCTTTAGTTCTTCATTGAGTCGCTTAAGCTCCCTGCGTTGAAGGTAGAGTGCTGCGAAGGCACTCACTTTGCTCTTTAAAACACTGGGGTCCAAAGGCTTGACAAGATAATCGATGGCACCGACTGCGTACCCGCGAAAGATATCCTCACTCCCGCGAAGGCTCGCTGTGAGAAAAATAATGGGCATCTGGGCTGTCTCATCATCTTCACGAAGAAGGCGCGCCACTTCGAACCCATCCATCCCAGGCATTCGGACGTCGAGAAGAATGCACGCATATTCCTGCTCCAGCGCTTTGGCCAAACCTTCATTGGGTGAATAGGCGGCAACGAACTCAATATTTAAATCCTTCAGAAGTTTTTCCAAGGCATACAAGTTTTCACGCTTATCATCGATTGCAAGCACCCGCGCGCCGTCTGGATTCGGGTACCCGCTATGCACAAGCCTTGGAATCATGGATGACTCGAAGTGCTATCAGGAACTATCTCTTTCGTCATTCTTAATAGCAGGGTGGAAATATTATCCAATGGCACTACCTGCTGAGGTTGGGCCAGGCGAATGACCGCTTCCGGCATCGCCGGCACCTCAGCCGTTTCAGGAGCCTGAACAATAATTTCCGCCCCCCGCTCTTTCGCCTTCTTTGCCCCCCGCGCGCCATCGGCGTTCGCTCCCGTCAGAACAATACCAATCAACCCGGCGCCCACCGCTTCCGACGCCGATTCGAAGAGCACATCGATGGAAGGTCTTGCGAAACTCACCTTCTCGTCCTGGGAAAGGGCGAGCGTGAGGCCGCGTTCTACAAAAAGGTGGTAACTGGCCGGTGCGATATAAATCGTTCCTGGCTTTAGACTTTCTTTGTCCTCGGCCTCCTTGACGTTAAGTTCGCAATGCCGCGCCAATAAATCGGGAAGAAGCGTGCGCGAAGCGGGCAGGAGGTGCTGTACGACGACGGTGGGTAGTGGGAAATTCCTCGGTAAACCGCAAAGAACTTTTTGTAAGGCTTTGAGTCCTCCCGCCGAACTTCCCACGACGACCAGGCTAAAATGTCTTTTCTCCATCGTACCCTCTAACAAATCCGCTTCCGATAGATGCGCTCTGTTGCGTCGACCGTTTCAAACCATCGGGATGCCTTTGAAGTTTGAAGGCTTTCTTTGGACCCCAAACACAGGAAACCTCCGGCCGAGAGGCTGAGTGCGAAAAGTTCAAGTGCCCGTTCCTGAAGCTCAGAATCGAAATAGATAAGGACGTTCCTGCAGACAAGAAGCTGGACCTCCGCGAAAGATGTGTCGGTCGCAAGATTGTGATCCGAAAAAAGAACCCTCTCTCGCAAAAAGGGATTGAGAAGGGCAGCGCCGTGTTTCGTCGTGAAGTATCGGCTCGGGCTCTCTTTCCCTCCCCCCAGAAAATAATTCTGAGTGGCTTTTCGAACCGCTTCCAATGGATAGATCCCGCGGCGCGCCCTGCGAAGCGCCGCGAGATTGATATCCGTCCCATATATAAGACAGCGGCTTAAAAGCCCTTCCTCATGCAGCGTAATCGCCATCGAATCCACCTCTTCACCGCTCGAACAACCGGCATGCCACACTTTAATTTGAGGATAGGTATGCAAGTGGGGCGCCACCTTCTCGCGGATCACTCGGAAAAGGGTGCCATCGCGGAAAAATTCGGTGACCGTAACTGTGAGATCGGCCAAGATTCTGGAAAAGAGCGCAGAGTCTCTCAAGATTCCGTGCTGGAGTTCGGAAATACTTTCAAAACCCTGTTTATCCGCGATATTGATAAGCCTTCGTTTCAACGAAGCTTTGGAGTAACGACGAAAATCGTACCCATATTTTTCAAAGATGGCTTGCGAGATCGTTGATACCTCTATGTCTTCCGTATCGCGGGGTCTTAAGCTCTCTTCTTTTTTCACCGGGTCAGCCATATTCGTAACAGCGAAATGAGGTTATCGGTGTCTATGGGCTTTGAAAGGTAATCGTTCGCACCGGCTTCCAAACATTTTTCCCTGTCTCCTTTCATGGCCTTCGCCGTAAGGGCTATTACCGGAAGTCTTTGAAAATCCCGGCGGGCACGAATTCTTCTGGTGGCTTCTAGCCCGTCCATCTCTGGCATCATGATATCCATCAGAACCAGGTCCACGTTAGGGTGCCGTTCCAATATATCGAGCGCTTCCTTGCCATTTTTTGCGGTCATTAATTCGAACCCCCGTTTCCTGAGGACGTTTCTCAAGGCAAATACGCTTCGCATGTCATCATCCACCACCAGAATTTTCTTTCCGTCGAAGATGTCTTCCCGGTGGCGCACACTTTCCAGCATGGCCTGCTGCTCTTTGGGCAACTCTTCTTCGATACGGTGAAGGAAAAGCGTTACTTCATTCAGAAGCCGCTCCGGGGATTTTGCACCCTTGATGATAATACACTCCGAGTATTTCTCGAGCTTCTCCTCCTCTTCTTTCGAAAGATCCTTTCCCGTGTAGACGATAACCGGAGGCAGGTGAACTGAACAGTTCCGGCTGAGTGTTTCCAGAAGCTCAAACCCCGTGCTGTTAGCGAGCTTGAGGTCAAGGATAATGCAGTCAAACTTTCGTTCCATTAACGCTCCGAGGGCCTCTTCCGCGGAACTCACCGCCTGCGATTTCACGATTCCATTGCCAATTAGCTTTTGGATGGCCAGGCTCTCGACTTCATTATCTTCCACGATGAGAACGTGATACGCGGTTCTATGCATTTGTGTCTCGATGACGTCCAAAGCCTCATCTAATTCTTCGCTGGTCATGGGCTTGGACACGAAACCCACGGCCCCCATTTTGAGAACCTGAGATTCCACGTCTTCGACCGATAGGACTTCGACGGGGATATGCCGGGTCTTGGGGTCGCGCTTTAACTCGTTTAAAACAGTGATGCCGCTCTTACCCGGAAGTCGAATGTCCAGGATGATCCCGTGCGGTAAGAATCTCATCGCATCTTCCAACCCCGCCTCCCCGGTTGAGGCGTGAATACATTTAAACCCCTTTTTCCGGCAAAGATTCGCCAAGATTTTGGAAAAACTCGGATCGTCCTCAATGATCAGGACGCGCTTATCGTTCAGGCCAAGATTTTCTCGGTCATCGGCGAGAGTTTGCGAGGGATGCTTGGATTGGGATTTTTCTTCGGGGGGCTGGGTTTCATCACGCTCTTCTTTCGGAGGGAAAATAGAAGCCGAGCTCGTTGCGGTCTGATCGTCTCCGAAATCCTTCCGAACAGGAATGTGTTCCGGAAGAAAAAGCGTAAAGGAGCTGCCCCTGCCAACAGCGCTTTGAACCGCGATTCTTCCACCCAAGAGGTTTGCCAACTCCCGCGAAATGGTGAGCCCCAGCCCTGTTCCGCCGAATTTTCGACTGACAGATCCATCCCCCTGCTGGAACGCTTCGAAAATCAGGCCCTGTTTGTCATCCGAAATCCCTATTCCCGTATCACTTACCTCGATCGCAAGGTAAGGTGCATCGTCTTTCATTTCTCGCGGCGTCGGCTTTCTAAATTGCAACACGACCTCTCCCACCTCCGTGAACTTGAAAGCATTGGACAAGAAGTTACGCAGGATCTGTTCTAGTCGAGTCTTGTCGGTGATGATGCGCTCAGGGGCCTCCTCTTCGAACACCACCTCGAAAGAGATCCCCTTCGGTTGGGCTTGCGGTCGAAAGTGCCTGCCCAGGGAATCAGCCACTCTGGCAATCATCACTTCCTGTGGCCGGGCTTCCAAGCGGCCGGCTTCGATTTTTGAAAGATCCAGAATATCGTTGATCAGGCTTAATAGATCGGCGGCGGAAGCATGAATGGTGCCCCCCATCTCGGACAATTCGTCCGAGGAGTCCACTTTTCCTTCTGAGACGAGTTTGGCGAGAATCAGGATGCTATTGAGCGGGGTCCGTAACTCATGGGACATATTGGCCAGGAACTCGGACTTATAACGGTTAGCCGAGATGAGCGCTTCCGTTCTTTTTTCGAGCATGTCTTTCGTCTCTTCCAGCGCCCGGTTTGTCTCCTCCACCTGCTCCTTCTGCTCTTCGAGTGTGGCCTGTTGCTGTTGGAGCTCTTCGTTCTTTTGGCTCAGGTCCTCCTGCTGAGTCTTAAGTTCTTCGCTCTTCTGCCGAAGATCCTCGTTTGTCTCATGGAGCGCTTCCTGCTGCGATTTCAGCTCCTCTGCTTGCTGCTGCGTCTCGTGAAGAAGCTCGGACTGGATCTCCCGGTCTCTGGCGGAGCGAAGGGTCAGCGCAATCGCCTCCTTGATCGCGTCAAAAAAACGGTGCTGGATTCCCTTAGGTGGGCCAATAAACCCTAGCTCACAAACCCCGCACACCTGGTCACCCACGCAGAAGGGAATAATCATGATGTGAGTGGCGTCGGATTTTCCCAATCCAGAACCGAAGGGCAAATAACCCTTAGGGGGATCTGTTATTTCGAGGATTTTTCGTGTTTCCGCAGCTTCCCACGCCAGGCCCTCTTTCGGACTCAGAGTTTTCGGTGCGGCAAGTTTATCTTTCGTCACTCCAAAGGTAGCCTCCCGGACTACGCTTTCGTCTCTTCGACGGGCAAAAAAGACGCCCGCTTTGGCGTTGGTATAGAAGACGAGAAAGTTTAGAATCTTCGCGGATAGTTCCGTCAAAGTAAGATCGCCCCGGATGGCCTCATGGATTTCATTTTGGCCCGCACGAATCCAATCGAGCTGTTCCACCAGGATCTTTTTTTGCACGAAGACACGACCGAAGATTCCCGTCGCAAGAAAGGAAGCACTTCCTATTAACCGGTTCACCACCACCATGGATTCGGGTAGCCCGGAATCCGGCGAACCCAGATATCCAATCCAAGTGAGTAAAATGGAAAGGCCAGCCTGAATAAGAGGGGTTAGTTTGCTTGGACCAAAGAGCGCTAAAATACATGGGATAAGGTAAAGAACCCAGATAACCCAGCCTTTGGGGAGGGCCAAGTCCGCCACGAAACAAAGGGAGTCGAGAAATAAGAGAAGAAGGATGAGCTGATTTCGCACGACCACAGGCACTCTAAAACTCCGCTTTCTATCGGAGCAGACTATATCCAAAAGCGTCGCGGCTTCAACCCCGAAGGGGCAACTTCGACGCCTTTCGCGGATGAGCACCATTCGAGCAAAAAGAGAAAAAAGGTGCCTAAAAAAAAAGGTGCAAAAAAAGGTGCCCGTCGACTTTTGGGACCTAAGCGGTGAAGAAGGGTCCCGGAAGTCGGCGGGCACCTTTTGCTCCTTTTGCTCCTTTTGCTTCATGAACCTGCGGCTTTTCAAAGAAAGCGTCGTCCGCTCCGGAACCTCGCTCATGCTGATGCTGGGGATCATGCTTTATTCACTCACCTTCATCATTCCGATCTTCGCTTCCGAAGCAGTTCATCTCGATGCCACGCAGACCGGTATACTTTATCTTCCGCCTTCGATCATCACGGCCCTTGCAATGATGCCGGTCGGCCTGCTCAGTCGGTGGGTCAACCCGAAGCTGTTGGTCTTTATCGGAATCTCATTTGGAATCACAGCACTGTTCATGATGGCGAGTTTCAATTCAGCCACGGGTCAGATCAACATGTTCGTTCCTCTAAGCTTTCGGGGCCTCGCCGCGGCCTTCCTCTTTGTGCCGATCAACACGATGGTACTCAGTCAGTTCCGTGGGCAGGAGCTAGGACAAGTCGCCGGGATGCAGAACTTCTTCCGGCAAATCGGAGAAAGCATCGGGATCGCTTCACTCACAACCCTATTGGCCCGCCTCAGCGCGCAGAACTACACCGACCTACTTCCCCAAGTCTCCGCACTCAATATGACCGCTTGGGGCGACTACATCCGGATGAAGGGCTTGCTTCTCTCCCGTATGAGCACGGAGACTGGCCTTGGCAGCGCCGACACCCTGGCCGTCAAATCGATCTACGGCCGTGTGATGGCACAAGTGTTTGTTATGAGTTTCGATCAAATTTGCTGGGTCATCATCGGCGTGCTCGCCTTTGCCCTGCTCCCCCTTTATTTCGCGAAAACACGGCGGTCGACGACCGGCCCGGTATTCGATTCGCACTGAACAGCGGCGGAGGTATCACATTCCGCTAGCTTCCGTCCGATGCTTTGCCTCTGGTCCATCTGGCACGAAATCTTAGTTCATTTCGGAAGCGGTCTTAGAGAATAATATGGATAGAGAAATGTTCCCCTGTTAGGAGGCTTCGCCAATGGACACGATTATTCGCACGAAAATACTAGTTATCCTGCTTCTGATAACTCTCGCCGGTTGTGGTGATAGTAAAGTCCCGGCCCAGCGTCTGACACAGCTTGAGTCATTCTGTGCGGACCAACAAGGGGTGGCCAAATCTCCCGATACCGCGGCGGTTGCCCAGGCCAATAACGGATTTACTCTGGCTCTGTACTCTCAAATAGATCAAGGCTCGGGCAATTTACTTATTTCGGGATATAGCGTCGATGAAGCGCTCTCCATGGTCCACGTCGGAGCCAAAAATAATACGGCGGCTCAGATCGCTGCCGCTTTAGAAATTCCGACAAGTATCACTAATTATGATTCGGCCGAAGCATCCCTAACGAATCAAGTAGTTTGCGGGGGCATCAAGGACGGCTACGCCATCGACGTGGCTAATGGGGCATGGGCACAACAAGGATTCGACATTCTCCCCTCCTTCACGGGCACCCTTACCTCGGACTATGCTGCTCAATTTGCGACGTTAGATTTCATGGGGCAGAATGCAGCGGCTTTGCAAACTATCAACCAATGGACTAGCAACCAGACGAACGGACTCATCCCGACGATTTTTAATTCTATCGACCCCAACACCAAACTAGCCTTAGTGAACGCCCTCTATTTTAAAGGGTCTTGGGACTCTCCTTTTCTCGCCTCATCGACGGCTCCCGCTACTTTCTATGTGAACGGCGTCACTCCGACGTCAGTGAACATGATGAATCAATCTTCAGAATTTGGCTACGCATCGATGCCTGGCTACGAAGTCGTTGAGATTCCCTATACGTCGAACGGGTACGCGATGGATGTATTTTTACCAAATGCGGTCAATGGTCTTAGCACCGTTGAGAGTGGCATCACCGCCGATACGACAGCGAGTTGGGCCACTCAATTACAAGCAACTCAGATAGCCCTAAGCTTACCCAAATTCCAATTCGCGACAGATCTCTCACTTATTACCCCCTTGATAGCACTTGGGGTTGTGGATGCCTTTTCAGGGAATGCGGATTTTTCAGGAATTGACGGCGCAACGGACTTGTCGATTTCGCAAGCCGAGCATAAGACCTTCATTGCTGTCGATGAAACGGGAACGACAGCAGCGGCGGCAACCGGATTAGGTATTTCAGGTGCGGCCTTCATCCCCTCTATCCCTTTCAATGCGAATCACCCCTTCTTGTTCCTCATTCGAGATTTGGGAACGGGTACTACGGTCTTTATGGGTAGAGTGGTAGATCCTACGGCGCACTAACGCTAGTTTCCTAACAGGATGCTAACGGCATTGCTTCCGATCCAGCTCCTTCTCCTAAAATCTTGAGTAAGGTCTCTTTAGGATCTTGGGCGATACCGTCAGACATGTCCATTAACCTCCGGGTGAGTCGCAGATCGCCAAAATTAACCCCAGCGAACTGATTCGACATGGACGAAAAAAAACTTAGGTTCAAGAGTATTACTCATCTAAATGATTGATCAAATTTCACAGAGAAAGGCAAGAAAAGATATGTATGATCCCTAGCCCAAAAGGAGAGTGACACCTTTTTTCAGGAGTACTGAGGGAACAGGGGTTGCCGAAGCGACCGCCCATCTAACTTGGAAATTTCGCTGCCCGCCTCTGGATCCCTTAGTGCGGACTGGGCTGCGGGCTCGGATTCACGATTGGAGCCGATGTCGGGGAGGGAGTCGGTGTCGGAGTCGGTGCGGGCGTCGGAGACGGCGTAGCGAGCTGAGTAAAGCTTGCATTAACACTAATGACAAAAGACTGGCTCGGAGCTCCGGTGATCACAAACGGGATGGTGCACGCGTTTGCCGATATCGACGGGCAACCACTCCACCCACTAAACGTCCAACCTGAGGCGGGAGTTGCTGTGACGGTAATAGATGGACTGCCCGAAGGAATCGAGTACAGATCGTAGCGTTGCTCACTAGAATTGAGGTATCCCCCCGTACTAGCCGTAGTACTCACTATCGTTCCCATTCCCCCAATCGACGCATGAACTTGAAAGAGGGCACTTGGAGTCGCAGCGGGCACGGTAAATTGAACCGTACAGAGGGGCGGTATTGCGTTGGGATTTGACATTAGAGTTAGAACATTAATCGCAAGTAGATTTCCATAGCCATAATAAGTGTAGCTTCCCGGAGACAAATTCTGGCTGAAGGGTACCGTGGTGTTGGCGTTAGTATTTTGAGAAACAAGTTTTCCAGCACTCATCAAGGCATAGAATCCCGTAGGCCCCTTCGCTCCCACCGTCCACGCAAAACTGGTTTGGCCACCGGGAACGATCGTCGGAACACTGAAGCTACAACTCGGTGGCGTAGTCGTCACTGGAGTTGGAGTCGGAGTCGGGCTCGGAGTGGGTTGCGTTACCGTAACTTGTACTGAGCATTTTGCAGAGCCTAATCCTCCCCGGACATCATCGACGATTATCGGATAAGTGGTCGTTACGTTTGGCGCCACATTGAATATGCCCAAACCTTGTCCATTGCCAAAAGTCGAAACGGATGAAGAGCCAGTTCCGAGAGTGAAACGCGCCCCCGAAGAAAAATTTGAGGAGGGGGTTACCGTAATTGTGCTGGCACCATTGAGTGCGATCGTACTTGGCGAAGTAGTCGCGCTGCACGTTAGCGTTAAATTCTTACATTGATTGAATTTGGGGGATAGGAGCGTGGAGGAAATCCAAGACTGGTATTCGGGGACGGGAACATCTTCTGAAACCGCGGAAAGATGACAGTTCTTGGTATTATTATAAACATTCGCAGAACTCACGATGGAACCATCTTTCAAAGAGACGGCGGGCGAATCGTTAAGAAGGGTTTTGGTAGTATCATAGAGGGTCAAATCGTAAATGGTGAGCGGTTCCCCCGTTCCCTTAACTTGATGAAGCAACCACAGTTTTTCCTTAGCCACGTTGTCTTGAGCCAAACTGACCAATTGAGTTTGAGACATCGCTTTTAATCTCAAGGAAGGAATAGCTTTGGGAGTTAGTGACGAGCAGGTGGCGGGACTTGGGGTTAAGTAATACCATCGTGCAACGCCAGCCCCCGCCCCATTTAAACTTCTCGTGTCAACACAGCCGTCTCTGGTATACCCGTCACTAGTATTAATCGCATAGGGAACAAAGTTTTCCGTGCAGTGGGGAAGCGCTTGTTGTGCCACGGAAGACGGAGAAGGCTTTGATGAGAATGAGAAGTCGGCATAACATACTGCGGTTACTAGCGGCATGTCGCCTCGTGAATGAACTCCTACGATCTGCCCCGCCGAATCAAAGGTAGGCCCTCCACTATCTCCGCCACAGAGGGAATTTTGACCTGTAGAAGAAAAGAGAACTGAGAACAAATAGTTTCCTGTGAAACCCGCGGGAGTATGGTCGTCCTGCGACAATCCGTTGAACAGTAACGTTCCGCTTCTGAGTAGCCTAGTGGAGCCCCCGTTCCTGCTCCATCCATAGACATTCACGTTATCACTGAGTTCCGGAACTTCGTTAGCTAAAGAAGGTGCCGCGCCATCCACAAGGGGGACTGGATTTGTGAGCCGCAGAATCGCCAGATCTCCGTTGTCCGGAGGAAATTGGGTATTACTAGGGTCTGTCGAATAACTCGCCGTGTTCAGAAGAGTGAAGTTACCGCTCGCGTGGAGGCAGTGCCTTGCGGTGAGGACGGCGCAGGGACTAATGAGTGTTCCCGAACAAAATTGATATTCATCCGGAGAATTCGACAAGAAGCCTACCCACTCGGAATTCACGTCACTGGATGTTACCGGAGTTCCTCCCAGGATATTTCCATAGGCTGAAATCGAAAGGAGAGTACCCCCGAGAATAACTCCAAAAAAAGAAAGGCGAACCCTTGGGTATCGTTGATTTTCCACCACTTACGTCCCTCACTCAATTGAATAGCTGCTTAAGGGTAGCGCAGCAGTGTGGTGGAAATATGTATCGGTCGGCTATTCGAATGGCCTCACAAGGGAGTGCCCCATGCATTCGCGTGGGTAACTCCAGAAAAACATGAAGCAATCCCATGGGGCTAAAAAGGTGCCAGGTGTCTCTGACCCAACGAAAACACGCACTCGCTACCTTTTTTACACCTTTTTCTGCACTCTTTCCTGCCTTAATTGCCGTCTTTTTTCTTCCTACAGGTTTGCGACTGAAGTGAGAAACCTCTTACTTCGGGGAGAGATAATTTAGGGCTAAGACCAACGAATTGGGGTAGACCGACAAGCCCAGTTCCGTTCAAGCAAGTCACTTCAGGAAAAGTATCCCACGATTCTAGGCTACAATTGCTCGCCGGGTCGTGGCTTCTTTTCTCTGGGATAGAAATGAGTCCGTAGGTGAGTCTGGTTACGATGCCAGAACATTCTTTTCTCCAATTGGGATCGATCGAGTCCAAGAATTTCTCTACATCCCCTTTATTGCCGTGAGGGACATAGTTTCCGTGCCGGTCGGGAATGAGCAAATCTCTGGTTATTGTTCTCCCTGTGGCCCCGACATATTGTAGCCTCCAAAACTGTTCAGTCTTGCCGGTGTTAATGAATTTCCCTTTCGCGGTTTCTTCACAAAACTTCTTTAATTGGTCTATATTCTCCTCCTTCGAGGTGTGTGGGCCTTCGAAGGCGTAGAAGGACTTTGGCCAATCATTATGAAGGAGATAGTTTTCAAGCTCGGCTCCTTCCAACACTCCATTCCCGTCCTGGTCGTACTTGTGCCATAACGTACATTTCTCGTTCACCGAATCGCAAATCATCTCCGACAAATATACCCATGATTCAGCGGTTGCGGAGGTGACTTGGTTCGCCCCGCACGAAACGCCAACACATTCCGATAATTTGCAGGCTCCGGAATAGCAGGAGGAATACCAGATGTTTGCCTTCGAGTTTTCAACCGCCTCACGTATTTTCAGAATTAACTTTTCTCCCGGGACGGCCGAGCGAAATAGCAAGGTTTTAAAAGCTCCGGAGTTGTCTTGCTCTCCGTGAGCGATAATGACGATAAGACTATTCTTAGAGATCTTGGCTTTTCGCAGCTTAGCATCCAAGTCTTCGAGGCTCTCGACGACTACTTCCTGCGGAACGATTCCGCATTCGGAAAGAGCCGCCTTGGCAAACCCGATCGTGGGAGCGACGAAGATATCTCCCCGATAGTTTTGCGGTTCAATAAAGGTTACGGGAAACATTTGGGAACTTACGGGGTTGTTTTTTGCGGCCAGAGGATTCTGGCGTACGTGCTCTGCCACGATGGTAAAATCCGGAATTATTAAGGCAAGGAATATCAAAGTTAAGAATGAGACCTCACGACTGGACAAATCCATTCATAAATTTTATGTAGGGAATCGAAAGAAGTAAATTGATGTAGAACGGATAAGTGACCTCAGGTATTTGACGCAGTGTTAGGCGGTAGTGAAAGGTGTCACTCTCCATTTGGGCCCAAAAGGTACGGGTCATCTTTAAGTTCATGACCCGTTCCAAAGGAGAGTGGCACCTTTTCTGGAGGGAAAATGCCCAGTAAAGCTAGCGTCAGTTTTGATGATCAGCAAAAAGACATTACAGTCCTATGGGAGATCCACAACAAGATTGGTGGAACAGGGCAAGGGAAAAGGCCGTCTGAATTGGAGGTTCTGAATCGAGCGGTAATCGTTTTTGTTGCTGCTTGCTGGGAGTCATACGTCGAAAATGTTCTCACGGAAGCTTTTTCATTCTTAACAAAGCACGCAACTACCCCTGACCATCTCCCGCAAAAGCTGAAAAACCACATTTGGGCAAAACTGGTTCAAGGTGATTCCGACTTAGCTTTAAAACCGGAGACCGCCTGGAAACTTGGTGGAGACGGCTGGAAGTCGGTTCTCGCAGCACAGGGCTCCCATTTCATGAAGGATAAACTCGACAAATTCCACACACCAAAATCACAAAACGTAGGGGAACTCTTTTCAGAGTTGATCGGTCTTAAGGACATCCAAACGAAATGGTTCTGGAAAAAAATGTCATGTAAACAGGCGACAAATGCCTTAGACGATTGGATGGAAATGCGGGGCGCGATCGCCCATAGAAGTGCACTTCCCCATCCAATTGCAAAAGCTGAGGGACATTTCTTTCTGAACCACGTTCAACGCCTGGTGGAGAAGACTGATGTGGAGCTCACGACCTTCTTCACAGGACTAATGGGTAAATCACCTTTCTGAATTGTGGCTCAATTAAAAAAGGAAAAAAGGTGTCACTCTCCGTTTGGGCCGCCACCTCCCGCACCCTAACGGAAAAGGGAAAAAGGGAAAAAAAAGGTGCCAAAAAAGGCAAAAAAGGTGCCCGTCGACTTTCGGGACCTAAGAAAAAAGGTGCCCGTCGACTTTCGGGACCTAAGAGGTGAAGCAGGGTCCTAAAAGTCGACGGGCACCTTTTGAGGCTATTAGATATCCAGAATTTCAACTACATGTGCGGGGGAACAGTATAGATCAGTGCATTGGTTGCGACGGCATTGCAATGGTCGCCATTGGAATCATACATTCGGGTCTGCATATAGCCGCCATGTCCGTTGGCCGCCTTAGTCCCCCAGTGCTCGCCCCAATTATTTTCGGTGAGCAGATAACCGTCTCCATTAACCGGCTTACCCTGATCATCGAAGACGCACATGCCCTGGGCATCCACGGAGGTTTGGCAGTTATATCCGACGAGATCGATCATGTGATCGATTTGGTTAGGGCCACCTTCACAGTCATTATAAATACCGGAGTCGTAATCGGACCAATCGCCGCTCGTTGCGGTATCGATCGACACCATTAGAGATTGCACGCCTACCGCATAAGCGAGATCTTTAAACGTGGGACTAGAATTCGTGCTTCCAAGCATCGTGTATGAAATCGCTGTGGCGACAGCGGGTAAGTCTTTGCAGTTCCGACTAGATTGATACGGGTCTTGTGATTCGAGCCAGGGTCCTTGGTTATTTTCAAACTGGCCGGCGGCATCAAAATCGCCTCCTCCGCAACCGTTTTGACTCGGACCATTCCCACAGTTGTATAAAAGATAATTGAATGCGAGAACGCCTGGGTCTTGCCCCTGAGTCATGAAGGCCGAACGAAGCGCTTTAGTAAGAGAGAAATCCCAACAAGAACCGCAGCTGCCCTGGTTTTCTGGAAGACTAACGAGGTAGGAGATATCGGTGGCTCCAGGGATGAGGGTATTTACGCTCGTAAAGGAAGTCTTCGGCGCTTGGTCCATAAAGTCTCTGGTCCGCGCAGTGCGGCGTAATCCCTTCATTCGCGCCATGGTATATGTCCTGGTCTTGTACGTTTTAATGAGTGGTACGGCCTGCGCCGTAAAACCGATAAACCCGATAATGGCGATCACTATAATCTTCATGTTCTTTCCCCCTAAAGACTCATCGAATTAGGGCGGACAAACCTTAAACAAGTGACGTAACTTGGTTTAACAGGTGTCTAGGGGGGATATTAGGGGAAAAAGGTGCCCGTCGACTTTCGGGACCTTAAGAGGTGAAGAAGGTCCTAAAAGTCGACGGGCACCTCCAAAGTCGAAGAGTCATAATGGCGCTTTGCGTTGTTTGCTCTAGCTTCGAGAATGCCGAAGAGTATGGCGATCTATGCCATCATCTCATCAAGCTAAAAGAATCTTTGAATCCGACGTCATTGAAGGGATTTCAGAGCCATCTCTTATCAAACCGCCCGAGTTTTTGGGCCGGGAGAAGGAGTTACAGGCGCTAGACGCGGAACTGGGTCGTACCAAGAATGGGGCCGGGGGACTAGTTTTAATTGAAGGGCCGTCGGGTGTTGGAAAAAGTAAGTTGATCGAACAGATTTCTTTACGTGCATCCGAACAGAATTTTCGCGTTCTGCAGGGAAATGCGATCGCTCGTAAGAATCATCGCCCTTATCAACTTTTGGAAAGTCTCGTGGCTAGCGTTCTGTCTAAGAGTACAGGAGACTATCAGTGGTCTAACCGACTACGCGTTTGCTTGCAGGAAGTCGCTCCCGCGCTGTGTGAAGCGTTGCCTCAGTTGGGATGGCTCTTCGATACCGGGGCTTCTCTCTCTGTGGGGCCGGAGACCTATGGAGAAAATCGTACTGTCAAAGCGCTCGCAGCTTTTTTGAGTGCTTTGGGCAGTTCACACGAACCGGCTTTGATTCTCTTGGACGACTGTCATTGGGTCGATGAATCGACTCTAAAACTTCTACAAGAATGGCAGACGGCTCAAACTCGAGAGAGGGAACGTTGGGGATGTCACGTGATGATCGTCGCGTGCTACCGATCCGAGGATGTGAAGGAGGATTTTCTTTTAAGGCGATCGAGGTCACAGCTCTCTCTTACGTTATGGCCATTTCGCGGACCTCAAGTTCGTCAGCTGGTGGAGAGTATGGCGGGAAATGTTCCCGATGAAGCCATGTTTACGATCGTTCGTTTGGCCGATGGTAACCCCCTCATGGCGTCCAGCCTTCTATGGGGGATGATCGAAACGGGCGCCTTGGTCCACTCCAAAGGGAACTGGGAGATCGATGCGTCGGCGATGGAAAGTCATCTGGCCTCCGATCGCGCGGCCGCTCTTTTAGGATCCCGGCTGCGATCTCTGCCCGAAAAGACTTTGGCAATACTCTCCGTCGCGGCTTCACTCGGGAAAGAGTTCGATCTGACCGCGGTGCGACACCTCACTCACAATGAAGTATTCCGCGACCTGGATCAATTTAGACATGCTTTCGATGAGCTCGCCAAGCGCCATATAGTTACCAAGATCTCGGATACTCGCTACGCATTTTTCCACGACAAATTAAGAGAAACCCTTCTCGAGATGACCTCTGTCGACGATCAGAAAAAACTGCACCTTGATGCCGCTCATTACTTAAAAGAGATGAATGACCGAGCCGTGTTTGATTTGGCCTATCATTATGATGCGGCAGGGGCATGGGTCGAGGGGCTTCCCTATGCGTTACTCGCCGCTGAACAGGCTCGCCATCAATATGCTTTCGATGTGGCGGAGGGCTTTTACGCAATGGCTGATCGGGGATCGCACGCCGCCAGTGATAGCACGAGACGGAAAATTTATGAAGGTTGGGGCGATGTCCTTATGCTCCGTGGAAAATACTTTGCCGCCCGAGAGAAGTTTAATGCGGCGATGACCATCCAGATCGACGTCGAGTCCCGGTCTAAGATACTCGGAAAATTAGGAGAACTTGCTCATAAAGAGGGCGATATTCAGGGCGCGAAATCGGCGCTAGAAGAATCTCTACGAAATTTAGGACGACGAATCCCAACGGCGAAAATAACTTTTTTCTTGGCTTGCGTCTTTCAGGTATTCACCCAAATGCTTCACACCTGGTTTCCAAAGCTATTTTTGCGGAAACGGATTATTCCAGAGGGGGGGCGAGTCTCACTCGCCCTTCAAATTTACTCGAAGTTGGCGAACGTTTACTGGTTTCAAAGCGCCATTCCCACGGCTTGGGTGCATTTTCGAGCGCTCAATGAGGCGGAGAGATATGCGCCCAGTAGTTCACTTGCCCAGCTTTATGCCGATCACGGTGTAGTTACGACGATGATTCCTATGTTCGATCGAGGGATTAAATACACCCAGCAATCTTGGGAAATTCGAAAAGCCCATGGGGACGTGTGGGGACAGGCCCAAAGCATGCATTATTTGGGAATCGTGTTGTACAGTGCCACTCGTTGGCAGCAGGCTAACGAACGCTTGCAAGAGTCTATTTCGGTGTTCGAAAAGGCGGGCGATCTGTGGCAAGTCAATGTGGCTCGGTTTTTTGCCTCGAAGAGTCTATATCGAATGGGACAGCTGAAACTTGCCGTTGAGATGGCGAAGTGCGGTTATGAAGCCACCAATGCCCTGGGCGATCAACCGACTATCGGCCTTTGTTTGGATGCGTGGGCCAAAGCAAGTATGGGGCATGTCCCCCTCGACATTATCGAGGATGAGATTAAAGCGACGCAAGACTCTCCGCTGACACTGATGGTGCTTTACCAAGCGAAGGGACGGGTTCTCATTGCAAACCAGGACTACGGAAAGGCGATTGAGGCCCTGCGGCTGGGAGCTAAGATCATAAAAGAGAAGCACCTTCGCCAAGAGGTTGTCTTTTCTCTCTGGCCCTGGCTTGCCACTGCTATCCGAAAGCATTGGGAGAGCGTTATCATCAGGGAGCCCACTTTGGCGGCAGGTTTGATGGATGAATTGCGGCAAGTCGTAAAAACATGCTACCGGACGGCACGTCTTTATCCGAATAATCTGCCGCATGCCTTACGTGAGTGTGGACTCTTGAGTGCTCACTTAGGAAGTCCTATCCGAGCGAAACGCTACCTCGATGAGAGTGTTCAGTGGGCGCGGAAGCAGAACGCTTGGCACGAGCTGGGACAATCCCTTCAGGTTCGCGGCGAGCTCGGTGCAAATCTCAATTGGCGTTCGTTCCAGGCCGACCTTGAAGAATCAAAGGAAGCCTTTCGACGCTGTTCTCTTTGAGAACTACAAAGACTAAGGTACAGGGGATCTCTATTTTTTGCCGGTACCTTCCAATTTTTCATTGCCACTAAAATTATATAAAATGTTGTCGGCGCAAGAACGTAGGTTGCCGTCTCCCCCGCTTCGCAGAATTCGCCGAGCCACTCCTGGTAGCGTTTTGGAATCCGGATCGAGCCAAAAATAGTCAGGGCCTCTGTGCTTAAGCCACTTGGATCCGTCAACACTCACGACATCTCTGGGAAAGGGTATATGGGAAGTAAGATCTTTTAGAAAGTCCTGGCAGATGAGCAGCTTAACCGAAGTCTCTTCGTCGAGATTGGAAAGCGAAGCAAAAG
Organism: uncultured delta proteobacterium; assembly: GCA_963778115.1. Taxonomy (GTDB): domain Bacteria; phylum Bdellovibrionota; class FAC87; order UBA2466; family UBA2466; genus JBBQIT01. The sequence goes on along the minus strand of CAVZSV010000004.1, from coordinate 1,417,938 downwards.
CTTTTTCAATCAGTCGCGTAGTATTTATCGGGATTCCGGTATAGTTGTCTCTTTGTATGATCATATCGCGAAGTGATTTCCAGGCTTCTTCTCGGACTAAATGCGTTCCCCCTTATTCGCTAAACATTTCTCGATGAGAATTTGTCATATATGCGAAAGAAAGAAGTCTTTGCGTAGCGCTTCTCAGAGTTCATTTGATTGCCATTAGACTATTCTAGTTGTCTACGGCGATCAACTCTTGGTCATTCGTGGAAAGTCGATAGCTTTAGATGCCGTGTCTTTGTTCTCACTCTGAGCAATTTCTCAATCTTTTCGCTGTGGAATTCAATTTGCAGCTAAAGCCACTGAAATCGGGGGAATTGTGAAAAAACACATAAGTTACGTTTTCGTTGCGGCTGCACTTCTCTGCCATCCTGGTGTCACCACAGCTGATGACGCTGTTTCTACTAATAACATAATGAAGCCAACGGTAACCGACAGTCACAACGCACTCCGAGCGAAGGTGGGTCTTCCTCCACTGCCCAAGTCGACGACCGAGGCAAACGCAGAGACTCCCGCCAGAGCGGAAGCTACTGCTAAAGAGTGCACTCCGGAAGAATTTAAGGCGTGGGAATCGATACTCGCTCGTTTAGAAGAAGGGGGAACGCTTCTCAGTAAGCCTGCTATATCGGAAGCGCTCGCGATGAGTGCGGGTATGTTTGTGGATTGCGATCAAAACGGCATCAAGAAACTAACTTCAATCCTTATGAACCCCGCCCACCCCGAGAGCCAAACCATTGCGCTTGCGGCGCTGTCGGGTATGGTAATGGCGTCGGGAACAAAGGGGATTCGAGCGCCAAACGCTACGGAATTTGCGGAAAATCTTATCGATCTCCTAATGACTTCGCCTGATGCGAAATTGCGAAGGGCAATACTCCTGCAATTTAATACTCACGGTGGATTGCTGGCGCTGAAAACGCTGGTTGCTGGAAAGATGGAGTTTCCGAAAAAAATTAGAAAGTCTCAATGGCTAAATCAAGATCCTGATGATGAGGACTTTAGCTATCTTGTGAATCCAGATTCGGTAATTTTCAAAGCGGCATTGGCAAAACTCAAGAAGAGTGATCCCGATCCCGCGGTCAGGAAAACGGCAGCTGCGTTAGAAGAGATGCTAATCAATTTAGTTAAGGCGAGGAATGCACTTTCCCAAGAGCTAGAAGATGAACGAAATGGAAATGGCCCAGCAGGGGCAATAGACGCAAAACGAAAAACAATCCCGGTGCCTCAAATAAGGCAATTCGTGCCGGTACCTCCGGGAAAACAGCCTCTTTATGATATCTAGGACTCGCCAAAATAGTTCTATAAAGGACGGCTACGATTGATGCATCATTAGAACCATGGGTAACCACCGAGGATAACGCTCGCCGGCCTACTCTATTGCGTACAGCAGTGAGAAGAAACCTCATTTCAGATCGCTAGCCCGAGGTAATTTGGAGATCCATTAGTGGCCCTAAGTTTTGAATGAAATCTCTCAGAGTCATTTTCCTATCGCGAGGGGGCGTTCCATCGCGACATTCCACGCGCCGAAAAGTGATGTGCTCTTTTGGTTCGCGTTTAGCTAACACATTCGAGAGCAGCCGGTCTCGGCCATCCGGGGTTTCTGGCGCATAATTCTTATTGCGAAGGCTAAATCCGCCTTTTCCCGCGAAACCAAGCCTATCGAGAACGAACTCAGTGGAAACCGAGGAAGAAAGATTACAACCAAACTTGTGAATCGGACCCGTGGTTCCGCTAAAAAGCTCGTTCATCTTCACTTCGCAGCTGGTCCCCAGCGGATAATTTCCGTCTACGCTGACGTTAACTCCTTGGAGCCTTCCGTTCTGATAATTAAATTCTGTTCCTACCGAACCAAAAACACACTGCTGAGGGATCGCTCTCTTCGTGGTGATAACAAAGCGAATATCTTTTCGATCCAAGAGCGTTTGAAGTGGAGTGTCTAGAGTAATCCCTTCAGGTAAAGCAGGTGGAGTCGAGTTTGTCCTAGTTTGGTCTGAAATAGGCCTGCGTACCGGAGTGGTTCCGTCGTGAGAGCTGGGATTAGCTTTCTGCGTGTCCTGTGGATACTGGGGAGCATCGAAAATAGAACGGTTCGGATAATAAGGGCGAGGTCGTCCGAAATAACTCCCCGATCGCATTTGCAAAGGTTCATAGCTTCGGTATCGTCGGAACCAGCCCCATCCCCAAAAAAAGGCCGAAGCATTGATGTTTATGAAAAGCTGCGTCAGAACTAAAAGACCAAACCAAACTCGAAGCGATTTTGACATTTTTCTATTCTAACAAAGTGGCGCATGCCTAGGGGGTGCCGTTTTCATTTTGAAGCTTTGTGAGGCTTAAGCGTAAGAATATAGTCGGCAACTTTCCGAAGCGTTAATTTCCCAATATGGCTTTGCCCAGGCATGGCTGGATATCCTTTGCGCGTCTTGGTGGGATAGTAGGCGAATTCGACAATGCCCTCGGGGTTAGATCGGTATTTCGCTTGAATCTCTTCAAGCGGAGGCCCGATTAGGCGAATTCCCTGTCCGTGGCAGCCGGCACAAACCGCATTGAAAATTCGTTCGCCGCTTTCCTCTTTTACGGCATGAGTGTCAATATGAGGAGCTAGGGCAAGCATGCTTACCGTAGCGGCTGTGGTTGCTTTTTCAGGGCACGCGGAAAAAGATTCCATTCCTAATTGTGTCGCTGCCAGACCTGGGACGATACAGTTTTTACTTCCCTTTCCGTAAGACAGAACATCCGAACCGTGAATGACAAAATGATTTACTAACAAGAGAAGTCTTACTTTTCCATCGGGAGAGCCGCCATTATCTAAAAAGAGGTTATTAAAAACTTTATTATCAGAGAACTGAGGATCAATAGCGGGATCGGGAGCGGTGGAATCCGCGACGAAGTCCAAATCAGAAAAGAGCAAACCTCCGGTTTCGTTTCCTCGAACGATATTGTTTTCAAACTGCACTCCGTGTCCGGCAAGGACGATCATCCCGCTGCCTCGAGGTACTTGACTCACGATAGCGCCTTCGGCGCCAAAGTTTTTTAGGTTATTTTCTATTACCATATTTCGGCGAACGATCGTATCAAAGCCGGACTTTTCGGGGAGTCCAGGCAAGGTGAAGACAAGAATACCACCCGTATTGTCGTGAACGTTGTTGTCTTCGACGAGTACATGGTGCGAATTTTCAATTTCGATTCCGGCTACGTTTTTGAAAGTCTCGTTGTGACGAACGTCGACGTATTGGCACATACCGACGTAAATGGCGGCATCGGCGATTCCCCAGGTTACCGTATCTTCCACCAAAACCTTTGTCCCTCGCGTGGGATAGATGCCGTAAATCCCCGTATTGTTTACCACTAGATGGTGGAGCTTTATGTCGTCCGCCCCTTGGGTCATGACACCGTTGCCCTTATAGTTTTGGACTCGAAAGTAGGCCATCTCAAAACCGGAGCCCGATACGATGACGCCGTCATTGTGTTTGCCGTCTCCGTCTAAAATCGGCCATTTTCCTTTTTCCGGCTTTCCAATCAATCTGATACCCGGTTTTTCAATCACCACACTCTCGTAATAGGTGCCTGCCTGAACTTCCACCGTATCGCCCGGAGAGGCCGACTGAACTGCCATTTGGATAGACTTGCCGGCCGTTACGGTGACCGTCTTTGCGATGGCTAATGGGGCAAGGGGAAAAAGAAGAACTAACGCGAGAGAACTTTTTATGTTCATTAAAGGAGCTCCTGTTTTGTTTCAGCCGGAATTCGAAGGCTTTTGCAAAGGTTTGAGACCAGAAGGCACTTCATTCGGAATTTCTGGAAGATCGCTCTCATCTGTCAGAGTTTGAAGGAACAGACTCAGATCTCGCTTCTCTTCGTCGCTAAGACCCATCTCCCGAATGTGCCAGTGAATGTAGGGCGATGGGTTTTCTAAGTGCCTTCCTCCGCCCTGATCGTAAAAGTCGATGACGCTCTCTAAAGTAGGAAAGATACCGTCGTGCATATAAGGCGCTGTCAGTGCAATATTCCTAAGTGTGGGAACACGGAACGCTCCATTGAGTTTTGTGTTTCCTGTAAAGTTACCCATGCCTTTATCATGGTTGGGATCGGGAACGCCCAAAATAGCCGCTTGATAGTTGGTAAACAGAGGGGGCGTATGACATTCCGTGCATCGGGTGACGAAAGAGCGAAATACATTCAGCCCTTCGACCTCCCGGCCGTTTAGCGCTTGAAAATCTCCGAACACATAATGATCGTAACGGCTATTAAATGAAATTAGAGTGCGTTCGAATGAAGCGATTGCTTTAATGACTTGCGAAGACTTGATTGAGGTTTGATCGAATACTTGCTGGAAAAGACGGCGGTATTCGGGAATCTCGTTGAGCCTTTGTTCCACGAGCCAGGGACTCATTCCCATCTCCTCTTGCGAGTAGAGAGGTCCTTCGGCCTGCTGCTCAAGCGTGTGGGAGCGTCCATCCCAGAAAAGAGCTGGAGAAAAGGCTACATTCCAAAGGGTCGGGGCTCCTCGTAAAAGATCGTTTCCATTACGACCATGACTTCGCGGCAATCCGTCGCTGAATCCTTTGGAAGGTTGGTGGCAGTGCGCGCAAGAAAGATTTTTGTCTCGCGAAAGGATGGGATCAAAAAATAGAAGTCTTCCCAGGTTGATAGCTCCGGGGTTTATCCCTTCGTCAGAATAAGGAAAGGGCTTTTGAAGTCCTGTCTGAGGCTGATTGTTGAGATAGATCAAAGAGTAGTGGCAACGGCCATCGTTTCGTAAGGCAAGGTCTTTAGGACAGGGAATTCCAAACGCAACCTGTGCGAAACTAAGAAGGAGAAGGAGCAAAGGCATCGGTTTGGGCACTGGTTAAATTATAGTTCGGAACTGGTGCTCAGTCGACTTTCAGCCAGAGCCAAGAAGCCTTTCAGAAATAATGGAGGGGGAAAATATTTTTCGTGACTCTTTGAGTCAACGAGGTTCCGTTGTGGCACCCAACCTGAATTTTTTTTAGAGAAAAAAATTCAAAATCTTTTTTTTTCGTCTCGTTCCCGCACGGTTTCCGTCAAGACCTCTTTGGTATCAAAATTGCTCTGTCCTTGTTCTCACAAGGGTTCGCGGAGAAGGTTCAAAGCGACATCTTGGGTGTTTTTTAATGGGGGAATGAAAATGTCAAAATGGGTATTAGCAGCGCTCTTTTTAGCGTCAACGTCAGTGTTCGCGGAGAACACACTCTTTTCAGAAACTCAGTCTCTCTATGAAGCGGCAGCCGTGCCGAACTCACAGACACTCCATGCCGAGTCCATTTGGGGAGGCAAATGCGTCGGAGTACGAGAAGAGGAGACGGGCTCTAACGAACGTTCCGATTCCGCGATTCTTTTTCACGTTGATCAAGATCCCGTGTTGGGTTCTAGGTTTTTCATGATTCCTGTATTTCATGTCGGAGATTCTCCTTCCAATGAGGAAATACAGGAACAGGCTCTTCGCCGGCTCAATCACGATGATATTAATAGTGTCGTTATTCTCGATTCTTTAGAAAATGCCTGGAGAACGGAAGCCGGATCTCAAGATAAACGGTTTACCTATTTTCTGCGTCAAGGAACCACTCAGGCCGGAGCCACCGCGTTTTTTCTACGAGTGGCACTCAACGCTGAGACAGTAAGCTATTGTTACTACTATCAAGGTGCATTCAGCGGATTGAACGCCGGGGGAACGGTCGTTCCGCCGCCGCCCCAGTGAGTCCCAATTATTGAATGGAAAGGATTTTCTTATGAAACACTTTTTACTAAGTGTCCTAGCCTTTCTCGTTGCCTATTCTAGTGGGGACGCAAAGGCGGACAGCATTTACACCAAAATGCAGAACCTCTATTCGCAGGGAGGAAATCCCAAAGTTGCCGATGTAAAGAACGACGAAGCGGTGGCTGGGAAATGTGTCGACCCCAGTAACCCGATGACGTTTCGGCCAGGTGCAATTTTCTTTCATAGCGAAAGAGATGAGGCCCTGGGAAATCTTTTCTACATGGTTCCTTTTACCAAGCTAGAGGTATCGGAGCTGACCTATGGAAATGTTCAGCAGCGAGCGCTTGACGCGATCCATGAAGGAAAAATGACTTCGACAGTAAGTGCAAACGCGAATGCCGCCGGGTGGGCGATTACCATGTCGGAAGGTGACTCGAATATCAATTTCCAGATGGTTGAAACCCAAGGCGCCAGTGGAATGCCCACTTTTGTGCTAGTGGAATATGATTCCGACTACTCCTCTCCCGTGTATTGTTATTTCGCGGATGTACTGACACCCACGTCAACTCCTCCGGAGAACGTGGTGGTGCCGCCTCCGTCTAAAGATTAGGGGATTACGGTTTATGGATTAAGGATTAATCTTCAGGGATTAATCCTTAATCCTCATTCACCTTCCCCCTCTTAATCTTTCCACTAATAGATCCGTTTTTCGGATTAACTCGTCGTATCTCTCTCTTTCTTTTTTCTCCCACGCTTCTCTCGCGAGCCTATTCCGATTCTCTATAGCCTCCCGTTGTCGCGTGATCTCGGCCTGGGCGAGTCTTTCTCTCTCCTCTTGAGCCTCTTTCTGTCGAGTAATTGCCGCCTGTCGCTCCGCTTCTATTCGGTCTCGCTCTGCTTGAATAGCCGCGGCTTTGGCTGCCTCGCGCTGCCGTCTTGATTCGGCTATTTCGTCAGCGGCTTGCTGTCTTAGCCATTGGGCCAGTTCTCTAGCGCGGTCTGGCGTTATCAAATCATACCCCAGTAACTCACTAATCTGTTTCACAAGTGTTGCCCTTTCTTCGGCGTCCGAGAAAGGAGTTCGTCATAGGAGATGATCTTTCAAAGTAGCGTCCAGTTCTTTAAAGGGAGCTAAGCGCCGAAAAAAAGTAGATGCGCTCATCCTCCAGTTTGTGGCAAAGACATCGACGGACCATCCCTCTGAATTTTGGGGAGGAGGAATGTCCAGTGGGCTAAAACTTCTGGTACATATGGCGCGGTAAGAGGCTGCTCTCATTGAATCGCCAGCAAAGAGATAAGTATTAAATCCAGGAAGGCTTTAACGCGAACAGGCCCGGGTCACGAAATCGGCAGGATCCTCCTGGGCCGGACTCTGTGGACCAGCCACACCCAAGGCTAAGAAAAGGAGCGAGAATACCATTCGACGCACGGACCCAGCCAGCGCATAGCACATGAGACAACACCTTTGGGTAAAAAGAACGTTTTCTGTTTGCAGCGGGGGAACTTACCCCCAATTGACTCTTTGCGTCAATATTCGAAATACAGGAAGGTATGGCCTACCTTCCTGTAGCTAGCTTTCGCTGACGAGGAGTCGAATGGCATCCAAACGGGGTTCGGATTCGGATAAAGCTTTGAGCCCCTCGTTTTGAAGCACCTCATGCGCTTTAAGCTCCTCTTCGGTGATAAGCGGATTGATTTGGGCGAGATGTCTTAATCGGGCGCGTTCCTGTTCGAGACGCTCCTTGCGGTGCCGGGTGGCCGTGCTTATTTTAGTGCAAGCTCTGGTTCGAGCGTGCTCCGCCGCAGTCTCAAAAGTTTTCCCCAGAGAATCGCGAATGTCTTCTAGAATCGCTAACGCTCTTTGATTAGAGATCGGTTTTAACTCCATATCCGAGATCTCTCTTTGCGAAGTGAGGATCTTTCCCGAAGGCGTTATTAATAGTTTTATTTGCGTTACGGGAAGATCGCGTTCCACTTCAAGGTAAGCAGGCGCTATGGCTTGGAGCTGATAAAGAAGCTCGAAAAGATAGGGCTCTTTTTCCGGAAGGGTATTTTCCCAAATTCCAGCTGAGATCTTACCTACACCGCCTTCAAGAATCAGACTAAGCGCTCCTTGAGTTATCGCACTTTCTAGATTCAAAAACGTTAACTCTTCTCGAGCTAATGCTAAGTTGCGATCGAAAGTGGCTACCAATTCTCCTACTTGGCTAATACCAGGAAAGGTTTCGACCAGAGTCATGGAATGAACTGAGATCTTAAGAGTTCCCTGATTATCTAAAACCTCCGACTCCACACCAAAATAATCGAACGCGCTGTCTAAGAATGCGGGGAGCTCTCGCTCTTTGTCTTGTGCGGTGATTCGATTGGCAAGGGCAGTACCGCGAACGGGATCAAACGAATTGATGTCTATCAAGAGGTCTACACTCTTTTGTTGTTCTTCACGCAGTGTTTCTACCTCTTGGTCAGTCATTTTAAGGAAACTCCTAAGTTTGTCGGATCTCTTGGCGTAAAGAGACGATCGGGGCAAAAAATCGCGGATCGTCTCTTGGAGTTTATTCTGAATGGCCGAACCAAGATCGGCGCCGTTCCAGGGGCGAGCGAAAGCGCTAAGCCCCTCGGCATACCAGCGCGAAAGAACTTCTTCAGGGCTATCTTTTAAAAAGGGGACATAAATTCGAACTTCTTCCGCCTGACCTATCCTGTCTAATCGCCCGATCCGTTGTTCGAGCACGTCGGGATGCAAAGGAAGATCAAACAAGAACAGATGATGACAGAATTGGAAGTTGCGCCCTTCACCGCCGATCTCACTACTTAAGAGGACTTGTGCTCCGTCGGGTTGAGGTAGCGCAAACCACGCCGCTTGCCGGTCTCTCTCAAGGGTTTCTAAAGTCTCATCGAAAATCGCGGTTCTGACGGTAGTTTCAGATCGCAGCCAAAGTTGCAAAGCTCTAACGTGCGCGGCGTGCGAGCAAATGAGGAGAACTTTCTCCCCTTTTAAAGATTCCAAAAGACTCTTCAGACAAAGCGCTCTGCCCTGAAACCAATCTTTAAGGGGTGCTTTGGGAGGCATCCCTTCCATCCCTGACGCTAATGCGAACAAGTGGGACTCCTTTAGATTCTCAGGTGAAATCTTAGCCAGCCATTCTTTCCAGGCCTGCGACATTTCCAGCGGAAACAAAACTAGTTTGCGATCGGGAAACCCTTGAATGCGACTCCTGCGATTTCGGATTAAGACTCTTCCCGTGCCATGCCGATCCACTAAACGATGTAGAAGGCCTTCTTTGGAATCTCCCCGGTAATAGGAAGCTACGGCTTCCATCAATTCTTTGTCATTTGAAAAGAGAGCTTTCAAATCCTTGGTCAGAGCTTCGGTCCGCTCCTCATTTTGGATTCTTGCGGCTAGATCGGCCACGGATCGCATCTTTTTAATTTGCGTGGTAAAGCGAGAGATGTCTGAAAAGCGATCGGGATCGACTAAATGAAGCAGACCAAACTGAGTTTCGATTCCTTGCCGTTGTGGAGTCGCGGTAAGGAGCAGAAGCCCTCGCGTGTGCAAACTAAGTAGCCGAACCATCTCCCAAGCGATGCTGGGGTTTTCCTTCGACCATTCTAATCGGTGTGCCTCGTCTACGATAATAAGATCCCATTCCACTTCCGTAGCCTTCTCCAGAAGGTCGGCATTTTCTTGGAGAAAGCTAAGAGAACAAATGATTTTTTGGTTCATCTGAAAAGTGGACTGGCCTTGAGATAATTGCTCTTGCTGACTTTGATCTTCATCGACCAGGGTAAACATCTCATGAAACCTCCGATACATTTCGGCTAGCCACTGTCGCTCCAAAGCTTCCGGAACTAAGATAAGTACCCTGTCGGCACGACCTAGCGATCTTAATGAGGAGAAAATAAGCCCGGCCTCGATCGTCTTTCCCAGTCCGACTTCGTCGGATAGTAGAACTCTCGGGAAGGGGCGACGGGCGATCTCTGAAGCAATATTGAGTTGGTGCGGCAGTAACGAAACCCTGGGCCCCACAAGACCGCGCAATTCGGGCTCTAGACATTTAGCGCGCAACTGTCCGGCCTTTTCTCTTAATGTGAAAGCTTTGGGATGAGCCCATTGCCCCACGAGGAAACGCATCAAAGGGGCATCGTCTTCAACGATTGAATCTAACTCGTACTCCCAGACGGTATCGTTTTGATCGGAAGTGTAGAGGTAGAGGCCTTCGATCTCCTTTGCCTCTTTAATGGTGAGGGTCTTTCCGCCTTTAGATCGGATCGTCTGTCCAGGCCCTAGCACCAGCCGGCGCAACGGGGCGGCTTGCTTGGAATATCGTCGGGTGATCTGAACTGCCGCGAAGGAGACCTCAATGAAGCGGGGCCCCACTATCTGCGAGATAGCTCCCAAGCCAAGCTCGGGCTCCAATTGTGCAAAGACTCTTTGACCTACTACCCACATGATTGGCCTAATATAACTCAGACCCATCTTAGTTTCCTGGGTTGGTTATCATTTTAGATAAAAAGGGAAGGTCTCTTACAATCCGGGGCTGCGAAGCTCTGAGGGTTTATTGATGGCCATGATCGTAAGGATTTGCGTGATATCTGACGAATCCTTCCCGCGAGCCATTACGACAGCGCCCGTTCGGCTCCCCGCATACATGACGGCGTTACTTCGGTGAAAATCAAAGTTGTTGCCGCTATGGGTGACTGCAAACTCATTGGGGCATTCTTCTCTGGCAACGCCCAAGCCCCAACTTGAAGCAGTGTCGAAAAGGAAAGAGGGAGTGGACATATGGCTAGAGACCCAGCGATTTTCTGGGCGTGGCGAAACGATCTCATCGAAGAGTCGTCCTAATTGGGCAGGTGTCGTCAAAAGGCTATAGGGAGCTCCGACGTCTAGCTTTCCCCCGTCGTGAAGTTCATAGTTACTGTCATCAAGTCCCAGCCGCTGCATGGGGGCCTGCATGAATTCATCGAAAGGTATCGACGTTGTGTCTTCGATAGCTTGTTGAAGATATAAGAATCCCGCTCCCGAATACGAGAATTGGGTTCCTGGCTCGAAGTAAAGTTTGCGATCGTTTCCCGAGACATCATTACTCATCCCCGAAGTGTGATCGAGTATCCTGCGAAGCGTGACCATGTCCGAATAGGGAGAGGGATCGAGATAGGGTTTTTTAACGTGATGGCTTAGGGAGTCATCTAAAGGAATTATTCCCTTTTCTGCCAGTTCGAGTGCGGCGAATGCTGACATGACTTTGCTCAAAGAAGCGGCTTCAAAAAGGGACTCTTCGAGTCCGTCTCCGTAGGCTTTACTAAAAAGAACCTGTCCGTTTTGATAGATGGCAAGAGACAGCCCATCCACCGAAGTCGTGGTCATCAGTTTTGTGACGTAGTTTTCGAGGGCAGGAATTCCTTCTAGGATTTCTTCCTTTGTTTTTACCCCACACTCAAATCCAAAACTATTAAACGAGAATAAGAAAAGTATCAGACAAAGATGAGACCTTACAAAATTAGATTTCCCCATTTCACCCACCCCATGACTGCGACGCTACCTAAGTCGTGGTATCGCGGCAAACGGAAACTCATTCGTCTGATAACGCGAAGCGGGGAAACGAGAGTTACCTTGTTATTTCTAGAAAACGATTTTCCGAGGGATGCGCGGAACGGAAGGTCATAGGAAGTGCTTTTAGATTTTCACTGAGTGCGCAATCGGCTTGGGTTAAAGCAACCCATCGAGACAGCAAAGGGGAGAAGTAGATTTCCACAAGAGCGCTGCGGGAGGACGCACCGAAAGCGATTGAGATCCAAAGTTGGCCGCGATCTGCTAAGGGTTTGAGCTTTTCTAAGGAAACTACTTGAGTGCCATGGTCGGGATGCTGTACGACCAGCGCTACGATTTGGCTTATTCTACAGACCGAATCTCTGACTGTCGCTTTTACATACCAACGGCTCATTGTTATCTCCTCCCTGCTATATAGCGAGAGAAAGGAGGAAAAAGGCTCACTAATAATATCTTTTTATTTCAAGTAGTTATGGGGTGCATTAGAGGCCCTTCGGCGAGATTCCATTTCGGCGTTCCCTGGAAGGGTTTCCAGCGGCGGTGAAGCCACATCCACTGCTCGGGATGCTCACGAACCTTTTTCTCTAGTAGGTCGTTAATGGCTTGGGTCTTCTCCCATACGCGTTTGGTGAGATCTTCGGAGAATGGAGGAAACTTGATGGGCTCGATTACGGTGTGCATTCTCCCCCGCTTATCTCGGTAGGTGTAGGCCAAGACCGAAGGGATCGCATGTTTTTCAGTGAGTACCGCTAGCGAAGCTGTCGTTCCCGCGCACTTGCCAAAAAAGGTGATAGGAATTCCGATAGGGGGGCCCATGAATTGATCCATCATGAATCCAATCCATCGCCCCTTCGCAATCTGCCCCAGTATCATAGGTGTTGAACGAGTTTCAGGAATGAGGTTGACGCCCAATCGATTTCTAAACCATTGGAGAAAAGGGTCGGACTCTTCGTGTCGAGCGTACTTGGTAACGACGTCCACAGGGACTCCGTGCGAGACGCCGGATCCGGGAGCCAGTTCCCAGCATCCCAAATGCAATGAGACCAGAAATCCCCCCTTATTCTCTTTTAGGTAAGGTTCGATGTGTTCGAACCCTTCGAGACTAACCTTTTTTCGAAAATCCTCCGCGGTCCAAACAATAGATCTCAACGACTCCACTAAGACGCAGCCCATATGCCTGAAAAATTTGGAAGCAAGCTTTTGAATCTCTTCGTCGCTCTTACTGTCACCAAAGGCCAGGGTCATATTTTCCAGAACGGTGTGACGACGGATGGGAATGAGGTAATACCAGATAATTCCTATGAGGCATCCCAAGAGAATGACAACTCGGTTCGGAAGCCAACTCAGAAAATAGGAAGCAACTTTTAAGGCTAAGAACTTAAGTTTCACGATTTCTTCTTTTACTACGTCTTTGGTCGTTGGTCAGAATTAAAATTTGTCTTTGCTAACCAGACCATTGCTCATTAAACCACACGTCATTTGGGCTTATCTCTTGGTAATGTATCCAGACATTGCCTTCCGCAATGAGTAAGCCCCTTGCTACGGCCTTGGAAATGCCTCTGACAAAAGTCTCTTTTTGTGCCGCGGTTCGGCCGACTTGTGCTCTCACGATAACGATGGGCGGATGGCTGTTTTTCTGGGGGCGCTGCGCCGTCTTATCTTGTAAGTAACAGTCTGAAAGCAATTCCTGGAAGGTGACCCAGATATTTTCTCGAGCGCATTGGAGAGCCTCGGCACCGGTGTCTTGAATTTCGGAAAGCATCTTTGGAATTAGACTTGAATCGGACGGCGGTAGCGATTGAATACTTACGATGGGCATAGGAACTCCTTACTCCTAGAGATAGTGGAATGCGGTCCCTCGGCCAAGCATTAAATTGGTGACTAATGAAATTCGGACTTCGGGAGCTAAGTGTTATAATTAATCCAACAAAAACAAGGTTTCCTTTCCATGAATCTTCAAGGATCTTCTCTGTTGCTCTTTGTTTTGGCGGTCTCGGTCGGTTTTACGGCAATCTCCTGCGCCGTTGGTTATTTTATAGCGCGGAAACGGATTCAGAAGACCCTTCGTTTTCAGGTCCCTCGGGGCATCATCGTTTCGAAGCTAGATGGGATATTTGAAGCTTACGCGGTTACGACTCCGGAAAAAGGACCTGTGAGAATTGATGCTAATATTTCAGCTGAGAATATTTTTCAGACCTTCTTAGCTTTGGGAAATTTGGTAAAATCACCGGGGTTCGGGATTCTTGAAATGCCTACCAACGAAAAGGAGGAGCAAAAATTACGAGTTAAAGATACCGATCCTTTCTACAACGATGTTTTTCATCTTCCCCAAACGACATTTTCGGAATATCGGAAAGTGATCTATCGGCTCGAGCAATGGATAGTACACGATGGAATGGTTAACTGTGGGTTCGCTTGCCATGAACCCTTCGATGAAGTCTTCATTGGGTCTTACAAAGTCTTTCGAATCTTTACTAATACGCCGGATAAATATGTGACGCTTCTGAAGCGTCGGGGGCTCCCCCGCGTGAAAAGTCTTACGACCCACTGGCAAAATATCTCCTCGACCAGTCCAGGCCAGAGAAACCGAATTAGTGTCGTAGGTGAGACTATTTTCGATATCGTGGATAAGGAACTCATCCCCAAAGGGTGGATGCTCTACGAACGCCGAGCCGGATAACCCAGATAAGAAGTTTTAGAAGTTAAAAGAAAACACCGTCAGTCCGGCCGCTGCGACTCCGAGCGAATTTTCGAGCATTGAATTGGGAATGGATTCCGTTCCACTCCCTGAATTGGATTGAACGAGCTTATAGGAGAGGCCTACCGCGAGAGTAAAAAGTGCCGAGACTATAAAAGAAGTGGTTTGATCCTCGCCAAGCACCTTTTCCGCAAATCCATAGCTAATCATATTGATGGCGTAAGAGGTTCCAAAATGGGCGGCGACATGAACCGCGGTCGTATCATCCGCATGCGCTAGGGGAGTTCCTGAGATAGCCAGAAGAAAGCTAACGATTAAGGTCATCGAGGTCCTCTTGCGAACGAGCTTTTTTGACGTAAAGCTATCCATATTACCTATTTTAGGGGCGGGCGCTATTTGGGGATAGTCGGCACCGTCAGTCTACGATGTATTCTTTAAGAAAAGTGAAAGCCTTTGGCGTATCCTTGGGAAAAGAGCCACTATTTGAAAAAAGATTTGAATTCCTTTTCTCCGTAAAGAGGGGAGTTTGCTCTGGTTTCCAGCGGCTCGTCCTTTTCCACCAACCACATGACCTGAATTGTCATGCATTCTTTGTGGACCAATGCTAAGGTGCATCTCAGTAACTCGCCCGACCTGGATTTCTCTGAGCAAGTGCTCACCGCCTTGTCCTCTTTCGGTTCTCTGGTTATTTCTTAGGAGTCTCTTTATGAGCAAAAAACTATATGTTGGTAATCTTCCGTTCTCGGTAACTGAAGATTCTTTGTCTAATTCCTTTTCCGCTTTTGGCACCGTGAACTCGATACGATTGATTACCGATCGCGACACCGGTCGCTCTAAAGGTTTTGGTTTTGTCGAAATGTCTTCGGATGAAGAGGGCGCTCGCGCCATCGACGAATTGAACGGAACGCAAATGGATGGCCGCGCACTCACTGTGAGTGAAGCTAAGCCCCGTGAGGCGAAATCTCAAAATTTCGGCGGATCTTCTGACCGTGAAAATTCCTACGGAAGCCGTAACTCGGCAATCCGTGGGTATTGATATGGTTTCAATTTTAATTCAGTAATCTTAACGCGGCGGACGTGGAAAGCGTCCTGAAGGATTAGGCTAAAGGAGTGAATAATGACTAACTACAAACTCACTATCGATAGGGACCTACTGACTCAAACTCCCATGTCCGCTGCAATTTTAAATTTACAACGTTGGAAGAGCGAAGCCCGAGTGGAATTGATTGAAGCGGAGCCTTCGACAAGAACTTCTACCGCGGCTCCGGCGAATGTTCCCCCTAAGACGGGACGCCCCGCTTCCGGTTCCAAAGGATGGTACCAGACACGCCCTAAAGTCGCTGCTGGGAAAGTCGTCTTTGGTCGAATGGCTGCGATTCTATTTCCGGGACGAGATGTTCAAAGACTGAACATGACCGAAGTGAACGATGTAGCCCACTTAGTAAGGCACCATTTGAGCGGAAACGAACTTTTTGTGACAGGCCATGCGGAATGCTTCATTGAAGGCGGACGCAGGGACTTACTCAAAGCCAATTTCGGAGTCGTTGCGATGACCCCGGAAGAAACGGTCCGAATGTTATCGGAGACCCATGGCTGGAAATAGAAACACCCTCACAAGGCAACCACTAATTTCCCTTTGGCTTCGTTAGCTTCCATTAGTTGATGGGCTGCTACGATCTCGTCCAAAGGAAAAACCCGTGCAGGACCTGCTTCCAACGTTTTTTCCTCGATCTGTTTAATGAACTCCTGAAAGGCTTGGGGCGAAGGGGTGATGGAATCCGTCGTATAGATGGTTAGTTTCACCAGATGGGGAATATCTTTCATTGGTTCGAAATGATCCAATGCCCACTTACCTCCGAGTATGCCCACCATGGAAACGATTCCACCCGGCGAAGCACACTGCAAGGAATCCAAAAGGGTAGTGGCTCCGATCAATTCTAAGATTTTATTAACGCCTTTGGAGAATCTTTTTCTTAGATCGACCGCTATCTTCCCGCTCTCCAATAACACTTCATCGGCTCCTTGCCGCCGCAAGAAATCGAACCGTTCCTGATTTCGGCTCGTGGAGATCACGTAAGCGCCCATTTTCTTGGCAAGTCGGATAGCAAGCAGGCCTATGGAGGAAGTTGCCCCTCTGATAAGAAGCACATCTCCTTTCTTAAGTTCCAAACTCTCGGCCAAGGCGCCTTGGGTGGTATGAAACATCTCCGGAAGTGCTGCCAGTACAGTCCAAGCAAGCTTACTTTGAAAGGGAATCACACAATGGACTGGAACGACGGTGTATTCGGCGTACGATCCGTCAAATTTTCTACCCATTCCTCCCATGATAGCCGCTACCTGTTGGTCCTTCTTATAGGTGAGAGAAGGATCTTTATCGATGACTCCCACGCATTCGATTCCCAAGACTCGAGGAAATTCCACCCCGGGCGAGTGGCCTTGGCGAGTAAAAAGTTCCGCCCGATTGAGTCCAAACCCCTTCACCCGAATCCGAACGCAGCCTTGAGGCGGTTCGGGCAAAGGGAGTTCCGTAAGGGTTAGGACCTCTGGGGAACCCGGCTTTTTCACAACGACAGCTCTCATGGGGCGAGGCTGCCACACCGGGGGTTCGAATGTAAACAATCAGAATTCATCGTGCGAATCTTCGTCAAAAACCGAGCTAAGTATTGAATGGGCTGAGTAAAGAACTGTCTAATAAACGGACAGTGAATTTTTGATTTTCCAGTCCCCACAAGGAATACACCGCTAAGTCCTTAACCTGCGTGAAAACAGGTGAGCACGCCCTTTGCAAACTCTAGGAGGACGAAACTGTTACGGGGATAGGGGGAATCATGAACCGCAGTCGAAATTCGATCTTAGTTACGGCGTTTGTCCTAGTCATTAGCGTCTTCGCGATGGTGAGCAGCACCAGCCAAGCGGACGATATTTTTGGTGACCGATCCAAATGGGGCATTTCAGCGGATCGCCTTCAAAATGGAAATTCAGGAGAGTACGGAGTCCTCTTAGGCTTTCGTGATGTCGGATATTTTCAAAATTCGCCAGCGTACCTGGGACTTGAAGCGCACTCGGGAACTGATCGCGGGGGTACTATTGGTCAGGACAACCTTACCTACGCTGGCTTGAGCATCGGGTTCGATGGAAACTATTTCAGAACCATCTCCTATGATTTTAACTGTCTGCTAGGGTATGGCTTCGGCAACGTCGGCCGTTACCTCCAGAGTGGCCAGAGTGTGACGATCCAGCCTCAAGTCGCGCTGGGTCTCATTATGATCTCTGGATATCGCGCAAGCTTTACGGCGAGTCATCTTTTCATGCCCGCCGCGAACGGTTTTTCCACATGGATGTTCGGCATCCGCCTGGACCGCAAGATCACCACAACGGGTTCAGGATTGTCTGATTAGCTAAAAAAGGTACGGCCTATCTTTGCGTAGTTCGGGCTACAAGAAGGTAGGCCGTACCTTTCTGTTCTAGTGACCCTTCGCGTCTTTTAAATTTGGAGACTCACAGCTTGTTTTGGCTACAATTAGCTCATGAAAAACTCTTCTCGGTTCCTTGGCCTCTCGATCTCCATCTTCTTATTCGGCTCAACTATTTTCGCTGCGCCGCCCCGATATCAACTACAGGTAGGGCAGGAGCTAGACTTTTCTAGTACCGAGAAAACGACGACTCAGGGTAAATTATCCCAAACGGGAACAGGGAATTGGAAGGTTTGGGTCATTGAAGCGCCCACAGCGGACAGCTGGAACATCGTCGTTTCGGAGCAAGACTCCATCTATACGGTGAACGCTGATGGAACTCAGACGTTGGCCGGGACACAATCCAGTCTCGAGTCGGCCACCGTCTTTTCGGATGGTAGATTTACCGTATCTCCCAATGCGGACATTACTTTCACCCCAGCACTTTTATTTCCCAGACTTCCAGCTGCCGATGAGACTCAATGGCAGGATTCGGATCCTAGACTAGAAGTGACGACTACCTACACATTACAGGCAGCTCAATCAAATGCGACTTCGACGGTGATTCAGTCGTCGGATATGAGCCCTATTTCGAAAGTTACCGGAGATACTTCGACAACGACGTACACTCTCGATCTTACGAAAGGTGCTATCCCATCGAGCGTAAATAATGCGGGCGGGAATGGAACTGAATATGTGGTCAATCGAAGTCTCACGGGAGTTTCGAAACTAGACGCCACTACACTTTCTGATCTTGCCACCAATAGCTCCCTCTATTTTTCAGCGATAGATCAATATAGCCATCTGCAAAATGTAGCGATGAACGATCTGAGCACCGCTGCTCAAGTGTTGGCTCAAGCGAAGCAGGTACTTACCGATGCCAGCGGCAAACTGACCGATGCGCAATTCAAGACCCCCATTGATACCATGATTGAGGGACACGACGATCTTGCGAATCAAATCATTGCGATGTTGAAAGCGGACGCTACTCTATTGGGAAAAGCGGCACCCGCTTGGACGCTAAAGGATTTTTCAGGGGTTCAACATTCGCTCTCTGACTATCAAGGACAAGTGGTAGTACTCGATTTCTGGTTTGCGAGCTGTGAATGGTGCATGCTTGCGATGCCTCGTCTGGTGGAGCTTAATAATCAATACGCTCATGAAGCGTTCACGACTATCGGAATGAACGTCGATAACGATATCAAAGCGGCGCAGCAGGTAGAATCCATCCTTAACTCCAATTACACCAGCATGAGTGCTCAGAGTGTTTACCAAACCTATCAAGTCCAAAGCTTTCCCACCTTCATGGTGTTAGATACGAAAGGCGTCATTCAGAAGATTTTTCATGGGTATACGCCAACGATAAAAGAAGATCTGGAGAGCCAGATTAACCCTTTGATTCCCTGAAAGAGTGGCTGGGGACAAAATGCCCCTCCTTTTTTACCTAGTCTTACTGGTGCGCGCCGTTCCAACCTCTCCCTCCGGCCTGGTTGAGTTGGAACAGCTTTTGCTTTACCCCAAGCAAAGGGGGTAACGATGAAAGTCAGTTTTTTCCTAATCAGCCAAATCCTAGTGGGACTGCTTTATTGCCAGATTGTTTTTGCCGGCACGGCGAACCCTGCTTTAAGAAAAGCAACTCACGCTACCCCCGTATGCGACGGCGGATATGTAAAAACACTCGAAGTGGATCAATCCAGTGATGCCGATGATACGGGAACTATTCTTTTCTCGCTTTCGGGAGGAGCCAGTTTTACCTATAACCCGGCATGGACTGAAAATAAATCAGGCGGTCTCGTCTACGTCGCTCCCGCCCCTTATGCTTGGGTGACACTTCTTACGGCTTCCTATGTAAACCAGAAGCCTATCTGTTATACCGTCGACGATTCCAATTCCGCATTGATAACGTCGCTTTCGTTTCAATAAGGGGATTTACTTTCCCTTTTGGTAAGTCTCGGGACAGATTGTGACCACCTTCTGTCCTGGAAGGCTTAAGATTATCTTCGTGTGAAACCTTTCGCTACGTGGGGCATTTTCCACGGTGATGTCGTTTATCTGAGAACATTCGGCTCGAACCTTAAACGAACATCCTAGATCTTCATGTTTGCTCGTCACTCCCGCGAAAGGATACTTATCGATCTTGGTTTCGATATCGATGTGGGTGCATCCGTTTGCTTTTAATGCGGAATAGATTTGGTAAAACGCCAAATACTTTCGGCTATCCGCTTCGGAAATATCGCGAACGGGCGCCTGTTTATATTCAAACTCCATGACAGCCGCCCAAAGGGCGTTTCCCGTCAACAAGCCAACTAGAATAACCATTTGTAATCGTTTCACTACTTCCGCCTCCATATTAGGATACCGAGTTGGGGCTTATTATCATGACTTGGCGTTCCATTACCATCTTTTCGTTATGTAAATTAGGGACTCTTTTGATCAGCCCTTCCTGGGCAAATTGGTCACACCCAGACGTCCTTAAGGAGGGTGCTAAAATGGGCTGACAATGCCTCGATTGTTCTTCCACCTACCATCTGGCACTTATCCAAAAGCGAGAAGACCGGATTACTCTGGTTTACGTCGCGTGTGTGGACCGGTCCACGGACCTGCTGAAGGAATATTCGAGGATCAAAACGCCAGGAGGGATTCGAAGAAGCGCTGGCCGCGCTAAAAGCGCTAGACTCTAAATAGGGATTAGCAAGAGAGGGAACTTTTCGCTCGGTTCAACAGGACGCAACCATATCGGCGCGTGAGTTCCCGGCGAATAGAACCGGGTAGTATCGGGGAAAACCAGCGGACCATTCGAGCAAATCCGTTCTCACGGTTCAAGCGATATGCTTCGGCGATAAAAGATTTCTCCTGTACCGAACTCCACCCATAAGGAGAGAAAAACTCAGCTCCCTCTTCCGGGGCGAAAGGGGGGAACGCATTGGCGGCTTTAAACTCTTTGCCCCACTTTCGATGAATAACTTTGAGTTCCCGGGGAGAGAGCAAATCCGCTAACCAAAGAGAAAATTGGGATTGCTCCGCCAGATCCTGCGCTAGACGAGCTACTTCCTCGGCCTGCAGATACATGAGAATCCCTTCGGAAAGGACTAAAACGCGTTTGCTCTGTTCATTGATTCTTCGGAAAAGTGCCCGTCGTTTGTCTCTTTCGCGAAGATCTAACTTAACCACTTCCCACCGGCACTTCGGAGAGACTTTCGTTAACTTACTTTCTTTGTAAGTGAGAATGTCAGGAAGATCGACTTCCACCCAAAGCAGATCTGCCGGAAGATTCAGCCGAAAAGGGCGAGTGTCGAGGCCACTAGCTAAATTAACGACGCAATCAACTCCGTTTCCGACTTCTTCTAAAATGAGATCGTCTAGCACTTGGGTTCTTACCGCCATGATCCGCTCGTCGAAGCGGCGGCTGGTCTGTAGCATATTGAGCAAGGCGTTCGACTTATCGTCGGCTAATTCACGCGCCAAAGGATCATGGAAGTGGGCGTCCGGCCTTTCACTTTCCATGGCTCGTAACAAGGCCACCATGCGTGCCGTGTCAGAAATATTCTTCAAAGGTTGTGGTGTCGTTGTCGTACTCATGACACCTACCATAAGGAAGCTAAACGCAAAGTCGAGGAGCAGTGCGTTGACTCTTAGTATTCTTCGCTCAAGCCAGGGTCAGTTCGCACCATGTGGATAAGTTCTTTGAGTTCGTGAATCATCTGTTTTAAGTTCTGCTCTCGTTTTTGAGTCAATGGGGCATGTTGGACGCGAGTATTTTGTCGACGAATTTCAAGTAATTTCTTTTTAGCTCCTTTAATGCTGAACTTTTCGACGTGAAGCAGATGGCGGATGTAGTAGAGGCTCTCGACGTCCTTGCGAGCGTAGACTCGCTGCCCACTTTTGGATTTAGTCGGACGGACAGTGGAAAATTCATTCTCCCAGTAACGCAGAACGTAAGGTTCTACTCCGACAATTTCGGAGACTTCACCGATCCGGAAATACTTTTTGTCTTGAGGGAGATTCAGTTCCGGCATCGTGATGGGTTGGTCGACTTTAGCTTCAGCTAATTCTTGAGGAGCTATTCCTAAATCTGGAATCTCGATCTGGCTGCCGGCCGAGACGATGGGATCGGCTTGAGTTCCGCAAACTTCGTCCTGGATCTGTTGAGCGTCTGGTTCCGTCGATAAAATCTCATTTGGCTCTTCACTTTGCATGGGCATCTCGGGAGCCGCTTGAGATTCGCAAGGTGAATTCAAATTTTCTGCGCGGCGAGCGAGCCTATCTTTCATCGCATCCATGATAAATTTGTACGACAATTTTTCCCCAGGTGACGGCAATTCATAGTTGGATTCGTTCTTCATGTTGGCTCCCAGGATTTTCGTGATGCTTGGTTAGGCTGCTCGAGACTGTATTATAGAAAAATCGAGTCGAAACAACAACATCGCGTTCCTACGTCAGTCAACGCGACGCATTGTCGTTAGGGAGGAGCGTTAGGATCGCAAATCGGCGGAGAATTTATCTTTCACTGTGCTAATGATCTTATCTTTTAGTTGAACGACTTCATCATCATTCAACGTGCGCTCGGTAGATTGGAAAGACAGACGAAAAGCGACACTCTTTTTGCCAGCAGGGATATGCTCGCCCTGATAGACATCGAAAATGGCAATGTCAGAGAGTAGCGACCCTCCCGCATGGCGAATTGAATCCACAAAAAGATTGGAGGCGATACTTAAGTCCATGGTGAAAGCGAGATCTAGTTCTACCGCCGGAAATTTCGAAGGCGATTTATACCGAATCCCACTGCGTTCATATTTTCGAAGCGCGTCTAGATTAAGTTCAAAGAGGACCACGGGCTCCTGGGTGTCGAGAAGCTGTTTTCGGATATAGGGGTGAACCTCTCCTAAATAGCCAACCTCACGAACCCCCAACTTAAGTACAGCGCTTCTTGCGGGATGAAAAAGGCGATGGTTTTTTAGAGGCTCGTAAGCCAGATACACTGTCGTCAATTCGCGAACCAACATTTCGACGACACCTTTGGCGAAGTAGAAATCAACTTCCTTAGGTTTACCTTTCCAATGGAGTGAAGAAACTCCTCCGGAAAAAAGAGCAGCTAGATGTTGAATTTCACGAATGCCAGTTTCTTTTTCGTCGGGGTCTTTGAAAAACAGATGAGAAAGCTCGAAAAGCCGCTGATCCGCCGTCTTCCGATTCTTATTATAGAGATAAGTCTGTAGAAGTGACGGAAGAAGGCTCGTCCGAAGTACCTTCATCTCTTCACTGAGCGGATTTTTCAAGAACACCGCATCTTCTTTTAAGGAACCATAGCGTTTGAGCAGTTCCTCGGAAACGAAACTATAATGAATCGTTTCGTGCTGCCCCCATTGAGACATTAGATTCTTAACTCGATGCTCGAATTCAAAATCACTTTCGTCTAAACGGTCAAACGCCGATTCCGCTAATGGATAATTTTGCGGAATGGATTCATATCCAATGAGCCGGGCCACCTCTTCGACAATGTCGATGCTCTCGACCAGATCGTTACGATAACTGGGCAGTCTGACAGAAAGAATATTGGTCGACTTCTTGTGGGAAGTGATTCCGATCTCTTCCAACGCATCGGCTACTGTTTCGGAAGTTAAGCGAAGGCCTGTAATCTTTCGCACCTCTCGCATGTCTACGGCCAGTACGGGCTCCCGATACCCTTCCTCACCGGTATCGATGGGAGGATGGTAAACATTGGCATTTACGCTGTCTTGAAGCAGAGCCGCGGCTCTATCGCTAGCCAACGCTACCGCGACAATATCGATTCCGCGCTCAAATCGTTTGGAAGCTTCGGTACTAAGTCCCAGCCGTTTTGCGGTCTTACGGATCTGTCCCGGAGGAAAGAGGGCCGACTCCAGAACAATGGATGTCGTGTCGTTTTCGATATGGGAGTTGGCTCCTCCCATAATTCCAGCAAGGGCAATAGGCCGTTCACCGTCTTGAATCAGGATGTCGCCTTGTTGAAGGGCTACCTTTTCCCCGTTGAGGAGCACAAAATCCTGCTCCCCTTTGCAAGCGGCTACTCGAATCGTTCCCGATTCGATCTTTCTTAGATCGAAAGCGTGAAGAGGCTGCCCGTATTCGATCATTACGAAGTTGGTGATATCGACAATATTGTTAATCGGGCGGATCCCGACAGACTGCAATCGCTGTTTAATCCAATCCGGACTTTCCACTACTTTCAAATTATCGATCACTCGCGCGACATACCTAGGGCATAACGCGGGATCATCGACTTCCACTTTGATGATGGAAGACGTTCGGTGAGGAGTGATGCGAAATCGGGGAGGCTTAGGCTCTCTTAATTTGGTCTTTAAAAGGGGAGCTATTTCTCTCGCCATTCCAATGACACTCAAACAGTCGCCCCGATTCGGAGTGAGTTCAAACTCTAAGATAGAGTCGTCGGAAGTATGTCCGCCCAAAAGCCGGATAACGGATTCTCCCAAAACGGCGTGCTTAGGAAGCTGCAAAATGCCTTCGGACTCTTCCGAAATGCCTAGTTCCTTTGCGGAGCAGATCATTCCCCTAGATTCCACTCCTCGAATAGTTGAAATCTTGATTTCGAGGTCTCCGGGAAGAATAGCGCCGGGAAGTGCCACAGGAACAATATCGCCTTCGACAATATTCTTGGCTCCGCAGACTATCTGATGGGGAGCATCTCCCTCTTTAAAAATAACTTGGGTAATCTGAAGCCTATCGGCGTTGGGATGTTTTTCAATTTTTTCGATGCGGCCGACAATGACATTCTCTAAACCAAAAGCGGGACGTTTAATGGAGGCCACTTGGAGCCCGCGCATGGTCATCTGGTCGGCTAAAATTTTGGAATCGATCTTAACGTCTGACTTAAGCAGATAGTCTCGTAGCCAGTTTATGGAAAGCAACATCTAGAACTGCTCCAACATTCTTAAGTCATTTTCATAAAGGGATCGCAAATCATCCATTCCGTATTTCAACATGGCGATTCGTTCAATTCCCAAACCAAAGGCAAAACCGGTATAAAGATCCGCTTCGTACTCTACCGCTTTGAAGACATTCGGATGGACCATGCCGCATCCGCCAATCTCGAGCCAACCGGTGCTCTTGCAAAGGCGGCAATCCTTCCCGCTTCCCTTACATTGGAAACATTGCATATCAACTTCGGCACTTGGCTCCGTGAAAGGGAAAAAACTGGGACGAAATCGAAGAGGGCGCGCGCCAAAAAGGTTTTTGACCACGTAGTGGAGAACTCCCTTCAGATCGGCCAGAGAGATATCGGTTCCCACCATAAGACCTTCCATCTGATGAAACATGGGGGTGTGGGTGACATCGTAGTCAGCGCGGTAAACCTTTCCGATCGCCATCACGGCCAAAGGAGGAGTGCGCGTCTTCATCGTGCGAATCTGCACCGGCGAAGTATGTGACCTCAAAAGAATAGAGGGCGCAATGTAAAAAGTATCTTGGAGATCCCGGGCAGGATGATCCGCAGGAGTATTGAGCGCTTCAAAATTATAGTATTCCGTCTCGACTTCAGGACCCGTGGCGATGGAGTAACCGACCCTCCTCAAACAGGAGACCAGCTGCTGAGTAATTCGCGTGACGGGATGGAGCGAGCCGACTCCAATGGCGTACTGACCGGAGAGGGTAACGTCGATGGGCTCGGTCTTGGCGACTTCCCGTTCGACCACCACACGTTCCAATTCCGATTGCCGGACGTCGATATCTTTTTCAAAGTCAGTTTTGACCTGATTGAGAATGGCTCCGAGCTCTTTGCGTTTGCCCTGATCCACATCTTTGAGCTGATGCAATAAAGTGGTGATGAGCCCTTTCTTCCCCAAATAATGGACACGTAACCTGTCCAGATCCTGAGGGGTCGGGCACGACGAGATTTGATTTCGGGCTTCTTCCCGAATGCGTTCTATATTTTCGATCATGCAGCCTGTGGCTGCGCAAGCTCCACAAGCCGAGTGAAATGGTCCGGATTTCTGACGGCAATATCCGCCAAAATTTTACGGTCCAATTCGATATTTGCTTTCTTTAGGCCAGAAACAAACTTTGAGTAACTCAGGTTGTGAAGTCTGCAAGCAGCATTAATTCTGATTTGCCAAAGATACCGCATTTCACGCTTCAACGTTTTCCTATCACGATAGGCATAACGATCGGCGCGATGAGTATACTCACGCGCTACCTTGACGGTTTTACGGGCGCTACCATAGAAACCTTCCGCCCGATCCAATAACTTTTTGCGTTTATTGCGTCCCGCGGGACCACGTTTAACTCTAGGCATACCAACAAACCTTTACTAAAAAATCCTGCCTAATGGCTAAGCCAAAAGGAGCATGCGTTTAATTTGACGCTCGTTACTTGCATCAACGATGGCGGTTTGACGAAGACGTTCGACCTTGGGCGGACGATTTATGTTCCAAGCAGTGATTGTGATACGCTTTGGACCGCTTAATCTTGCCACTACCAGTAACGCGAAATCTCTTTTTCGCGGAGGATATTGTTTTCATCTTCGGCATAAATCGCACTTCCTTCGACTAACTCGTTCGTCAACTGCCAACTCTTGTCGACTCTACTGGCCGGCATTTCGGTCGAACCACTTACTGTCCGACTTTGTTACCTTCTGAGGGAGCGTCTACCGCCCCCGACCGTACCGGTGTCGCAGGCACTGTCTCGGCGGCCTTTGCATCCGCGGTTGGCTTTGCCGTCCCTGGCTTCTTGGCCTTAGGATTAGGCCCGAAAATCATAGAAAGGATCTTCCCTTCCATTTTCGGATTCTGTTCCACAATACCGGAGATCCCAACCATGTCAATAATCTGCTTGATCAAAGCATGCCCTAAATCGGCGTGACTGGCCTCTCTGCCGCGAAACCGAACCGAGACTTTTACCTTGTTTCCTTCCGCCAGAAAACGCTAATGTGCTTCACCTTGAAGTCGATATCGTGCGTGTCCGTTTGGGGTCGGAATTGGACCTCTTTAAGACTCGTAACTACTTGTTTCTTCTTGGCTGCTTTCTGTTTCTTCTTCTGCTGGTACTTAAACTTTCCAAAATCTAAAATCTTGCAGACAGGTGGATTGGAGGTGGGAGCCACTTCCGCCAGGTCGAGGTCTTGGCTTTCCGCTAGCTGTATGGCAGCCTTAGTTTCCATAATTCCTAACTGAGAACCGTCAGCGCCGATGACGCGGACCTCTCTAGCTCGGATACGGTAATTAATTCGGATGTTGTCTTGGCTGCTTGATGGGTATTTGGGGTTAATGGTTAGTCCCTCCGGGTTTTAGTTCTCCTTCAATGAAAGTTTTGAAGGCGTTCAAGGTCATATCGTTTAAGGTTTCGCCGGTGTGTTTTCTCACCGACAGGGTCTGGCTATCTTTCTCTTTGGCGCCCAGCACCAACATGAGCGGGATCCGTTTTAACTGCGCTTCGCGAATGCGGTAGCCCAACTTTTCATTGCGGCCGTCACGTTCCACACGCATGCCCCAGCCCTTTAATTCCGTTTCCACTTTTTGGGCATATTCCGCTTGATCGTCTGTCACATTAATAATGACCGCCTGCAGCGGACTCACAAACAGGGGTAAGTGGCCCGCGTGATGCTCTATCAAAATTCCCATGAAGCGTTCAAAGCTTCCTAAAATGGCGCGGTGGATCATCACAGGCTGTTTGGATTTGCCATCCGTATCGATGTAATCCAGCCGAAACTGAGAGGGAAGATAGAAATCAAGTTGAACGGTTCCGCACTGCCACGATCGTCCGATACTATCTTTGACGTGGAATTCAATTTTGGGACCGTAAAAGGCCCCCTCACCGTGATTAAAAGTAAAAGGCTGCTTGGTCTGTTCTAGACTTTGTTCCAATGATTTGATGGCGCGATCCCAGTTTTCGATAGTACCCGCATACTTTTCGGGACGAGTGGCCAGCATCACCACAAGGTCGGTAAATCCGAACTTTCGATAAACTTCGCGGGTATGTTCGATAAGAGCTACCGATTCCGAGAGAATCTGATCTTCGGAACAAAAGATGTGAGCATCGTCCTGACTAAACACGCGCGTACGCAATAGACCGTGAGTGACACCGGCCCGTTCGAAACGGTGCAGTCGGGTGAATTCAGAAAAACGGAGGGGAAGGTCCCGGTAGCTATATTTGCCGGAAGCGTAAAGAGCACAGTGGCCGGGGCAGTTCATGGGCTTCACGACCATGTCGGTCGAGCCCTCCTGCTCAACGATAAACATATTCTCGCGGTAGTAGTTCAAGTGTCCACTTGTCTTCCAAAGTTCGGTACTCATTAACTGAGGACAGATGACCTCTTGGTAACCTCGAGGGCGCATCTCTTCGCGCATGAAATTGGAAAGGAGTTGAAAAAGTGTCGCCCCTTTGGGCAGAAAAAATGGCATTGCCGGGGCGACCGGCAAGAAAGTGAACAGGCCTAGTTCTGGTCCGAGCTTCCGGTGATCACGCTTTTTGGCCTCTTCAATGTCGGCGCAAATATTCATCAAGCTCCTTTTGCGTGGCGAAAGCGGTTCCATAAATACGCTGGAGCATTTTATTCTTTTCATCGCCGCGCCAATAAGCACCGGCGATGGAGAGCAGTTTAAATTTTCCCAGCTTCGAAGTGTTCGGAACGTGAGGGCCGCGACAAAGGTCGACCCAATCTCCCTGCTGATAAGTACTAAAAACTTCACCGGGGAGGTCTTGAATGATCTCGACTTTAAAATTTTCTTTCATGTCCCGAAACATCGGGATGACTTCCGATCTCTTGGTATTCCGCCCGCTTGATGTCGAGCTTGCGACCCGCAATCTCGTTCATCTTCGCTTCTATCTTGGGAAGATCCTCGGGCACAAACTGCGAGGGTCTGTCGAAGTCATAATAGAATCCGTCTTCAGTGACCGGTCCTATCGTCACTTGGGTCTCGGGAAAAAGTTCTTTAACCGCCATCGCTAAAAGATGGGCAGTGGAATGGCGAATGACTTCAAGCCCCTCTTTAGAGTCGCGCGTTAAAATGCTAATGGCGCAATCTTGATTGAGCGGAAAATTGAGATCGACGACTTTGCCATCAACTTTAGCGGCAACTGCTGCCTCTTCGAGCCGTTTACCAATCGCCAAGGCAATTTTTTGAGGCGTGGTTCCGGCGTCCACAGCGCGTTTTGACCCGTCAGGCAGCGTTACGTTAATCGACTTCATGCGAGGAGAGAGGGAACTAACGACATAAGTGAGAGGGGAAAGCTGACTGGACGTCCCGTCCAGAACAGATAGACAACATGTTCCACCAGGCACTCGAGCTAGGACCGTGACAGAGGACGTATGTAGAATTGGACTTCATTAATAGTAAAAACATACTCTTTCGGCCCGGCAAATCAAGGCTTTTTGGGCCATTTCAATGGTTTGTAGGGGGTGCCATCGTGCGGGCTCCCATCTTTCCCATCATGTTTACGGTCGAACGACGACTCATGGCCCGGCTTATTCCTGCAAAAACCCGGTTCTTGATGCCTGAAATGACGGTCGGCTGTTTTCGAGCGCCGATGGCCTTTAGAGCGGTATCCACCACCTCATCCGGGGTTTGCGCCAGTCCTTGAGGGACATCTTCCGCTTTGCCTCCGGAATTGACTTGGAAATTCGTGGAGGTGACTCCCGGACAAAGCCCCATGACGTACACCCCTCGCTCTTTCTGCTCGTACCACAGGGATTCTGTAAATGAAGTGACAAAGGCCTTGGTGGCCGAATAGAGGCCAATCGCAGGAAGGGGCAAGAAAGCTAAGGTGGAAGAGACGTTGACCAGAGTATCGCCGGGTTTCGCGGTTTCCAAATAGGCGTGTGAGAGGACCATGACCGCTTCGCAATTGAGCCGCAGCATTTTCTTCTGCTTTTGCAAAGGCACTTGAAAGAAAGCCCCCACGGTTCCCACTCCCGCATTATTGATCAGTAGATCGAAGTGCTGCTCCTTCAGAGCCATAGCGACTTTGTCTTGCCCTTCCTCGGTGGAGAGATCGGCCACTATATAAGCATGAGTGGATCCGATTTCGCTTAAGAGCTGCTTCAACTTTGCTTCCGTTCGGGCGACAGCGGTCACCTGATAACCTTCTTTGGCTAGCCGTTTGGCGAAAGAGTGCCCGATTCCTTCACTGGCCCCGGTTACCATAGCTCGTTTTGACATAATCTCCCCCTGGTATGCGAATTCGAAAACGAGCTACTTTTAACCCATAGGGGTTGGTCTGGAAAGGATTAGTGAACTTTGAGGTCTTTCGGCTTCCAAAGCGCTTGGGGAAGCTCGACTACCTTTTTATAGAACTTGGCTTTAATTTGGGCCTGAGACAGATCCAACCTATCTTCTTTTAGCGGAATCGATATCGAATCCTCGTCAAAGGTGAGTGTTATCGTGAGATCGGAAAACGCCGTCTTTGAAGTACGGGGTGGCGTTTTATCGTTCCAATATTCCACTTCATAGGTTGCGTTTTTTTTTCCGCTTTGCCCACTTTGAAAGTCCCATTGTTTGTTTTTCGACATTACCCTGATGTCATCAGGCTCTTGGGACGGATCTCCCCAAGCTTTACTATCTAAGAGTATCGCCACTTTCTGAATCGCTTTCAGAGGGCTCGCGTACGTCAGAACACCAGCAAGTTGGAGGTTCCCATCGCTAAAAGTGAGTTTGTCGCGCGAAGGCCAGTAATTATCTTGATAGGCCAAAAAGCGAAAGCCATTGGGATTAAAAGCGTCCTGGCGAAGGACAATCGGTAGATCGATTTGAGTACGGAAATTGTACGAGAAAAGGTAATCGGCGGTTAGTTCGCTATAGGCTCGGTAGGAGTCATCGGATCCACAGCATCCTTCATCCACGGTAGTTACCAAGAAGTAATTCGAATGGATCTGACAGCGGTCGGCTAGATCTTTGAGGGTCCATAAAGGCTTCTTGCTGCGAACGTCCAGGGCTTTCATTTCGCAGAAGGACGGGCCCTTTTCTTGATCAGGCCGTCTTTTATCGTCTTGCGTGGTCTCGATAAGCCACAGCCTTTGCGTCTGGGAAGTAATCGGAGGAAAGTCGACGAGCGGATCGCCTGAGATCGGTCCGAAGTCAAAGCGAAAGGATTTATTTACCGTATGCAGTTCTACTGACTGCCCTAAAGGAGTCGCTGTGGCGGTCGACTTATCACTTTGGTGAATTAGCGAACCACCGTAAGCTGCAACCACAATAAAATTTAGAAGAACCGCGCAAACGGAAAATCCTCTCATGGCAAACCTCCTCCAATGAGCGGGTACACTAACGTAATTTTTTCTTAAACGGTATGCTCCTGTCTGCTGTGACTGCAGATGCACTGTATTCAACGCAAACATTTTCGAGTCGACAAAAATCCTCGTTCGAATAGGATGCTACGCGTGGGCGGGAGGGTAATAATAGATGTGGATAGTCCGGCTTGCACTTAGGCGACCCTATACGATTGGGGTTGGCTGTTTAGCGATTCTGATAGCAGGAATTCTTTCTCTAAAAGCGATGTTGGTGGATATCTTTCCCGTCATCGACCTTCCGGTCGTCGGCGTGGTTTGGAGTTATC
This sequence comes from uncultured delta proteobacterium, assembly GCA_963778115.1. Classification (GTDB taxonomy): domain Bacteria; phylum Bdellovibrionota; class FAC87; order UBA2466; family UBA2466; genus JBBQIT01. Next base: position 1,386,940 of record CAVZSV010000004.1, on the reverse strand, counting down.
CTGGCTTATCGGCCGAAGACATGGAGCGTCGCGTTGTTCTGTTGAGCGAACGAGCCATGTCCACGACCGTTAGCGGGATTTCACGAGTGGAATCTAGCTCAATTCCGGGTATCGGCCTGCTCAGAGTTTACTTTGAGCAAGGTACCGATATCGGGGGTGCTATCGCCCAAATCTCATCCATATCGGATACCGCCCTTCGTAGCATGCCCCCGGGAATGACCTCTCCGGTTATCGTTCGCTTTAATGCTTCCAATGTTCCGGTCGTCCAGATGACGCTTTCCAGTGAGACGATTCCGGAAGAAAAGCTTTTCGATTTTGGTTTGAACTTTATTCGCATCCGGCTTTTTACCATTCCGGGGTTGTCGGTGCCGGCACCCTATGGCGGAAAGAGCAGACAGATCAACATTGACGTCAATCCCACTCAATTAACGGCCAAAGGGCTTTCTCCCGCAGATGTCGTCAATGCCTTACAAGCGTCGAATCTAATTTTGCCCGCGGGAACCGCGCGTATCGGAGGAAAAGAGTTTAACGTCACCCTTAATTCCAGCCCGTCTACCGTAAAATTGTTCGAAGACATTCCCGTCAAAATAGTAGGTGGGGCTACCGTAATGTTGGGCGACGTCGCCAAAGTTAACGACAGTTTCGCGGATCAGACCAATATTGTTCGAGTTAACGGCCATCGTGCGACCTATCTCAATATTCTTAAGAAAGCGAACGCTTCAACACTGACGGTAGTGAATGGCGTTAAAGCCTTGCTTCCCTTGATTAGAGCGACTGCCCCCAAGGGGATGAATGTCCGGATGGATTTTGATCAATCGGGATTCGTCACGGCCTCTATTGAAAGTGTACTCAGAGAAGCAGTGATCGCGGCGTTTCTGGTGTCCGTCATGATTCTGTTTTTCTTGGGCAGTTGGCGAAGCGTGTTTGTCGTATGTACTTCCATTCCGCTTGCGATCTTATGTTCCATCGTGGGGCTAATGGTCACGGGCAATTCGATTAACATCATGACCTTGGGCGGACTCTCCTTGGCCATCGGAATGCTTGTCGACGACGCTACCGTGGAAGTGGAAAACATTCATCGAAATCGTGCGTTAGGCTTCCCTTTGACGGTGGCCATTTTAAGGGGCGCTCAGCAGATTGCGTTGCCGGCGATTATGGCCACTCTTGCTATTTGTATCGTCTTCTTTCCGGTTGTGCTTTTGACGGGACCCGCCCGTTTCCTATTTACCCCCATGGCCGAAGCCGTGGTGTTTGCGATGCTTGCTTCGTATCTGCTCTCAAGAACTTTGGTTCCTTTATTGTCCCGCATGATGTTGGGACACGAACATCATGGAGGGCACGCGGCCCCTCCGCCCGTACCTCAGGATTTTGTCCCGTCAACGGGTAGGTTCGCTAAATTGCACGACTGGAGAAAGCAGACCTTCTCGCCTGAACGCATTCACCGGTACAACGAATGGCGCGAAGGGCTCTTTCAAAAGATGCAGGATCGCTATTCGTCGATTCTTGAAGTCGCGCTAAAATACCGATCCTTCACTCTGTGGATGTTTGGAACCAGTTGCGCGCTCTCTTTGTTCTTGGTCTTTTTGATTGGAGTCGATTTCTTTCCCACTACCGACACGGGAATCATGAAACTTCATTTCCGCGCCCCCGTGGGAACTCGCATTGAAGAGACCGAAAAGTTAGTGGCACGTGCCGAACAAAAGATTCGAGACATTGTACCGGATGACGAATTATCGACTATCAATTCGATGATTGGCGTACCGGTAAATTACAATCTGGCTTTTGTGCCCACCGATAACGTAGCTCCGATGGATGCCGAAATGTTAATCGCACTCAACGAAGGTCACCGTCCCACCGTGAGCTATATGAAAAAGATTCGTCGCGAGATGGCGAATGAATTTCCAGGTGCATCGGTTTTCTTTCAGCCCGCTGACATCGTAAGCCAAGTTCTTAGTTTCGGTCTTTCGGCTCCCATTGATGTGCAGATTGAGGGAAGTGATCTTAGCAAGACTTTTGCGTATGCCCGAGAGCTGAGGGACAGCATGAAGATGGTTCCAGGAGCCGTCGACGTTAACATTAAACAGGTCTTCGACTATCCTCAGATTAAGTTGGAAGCGGATCGCGTGCGAGCCGCGCAGGTGGGCCTCACTCAACGAGATATCGCCAATACGATGCTCATCTCCCTCTCTTCTAGCACTATGGTAGCTCCCTCGTTTTTCTTAAATCCGCTTAATAGCGTCAACTATTCAGTAGCCGTGAAAGTTCCATTGGTGAAGCTGACGTCTGTCGACGATTTGTTGTTAACCCCAGTAACGGGAACTCCCATCGGTAGAAGTGCGACGCCGGGAAGTGTTCCGAGCGCGCAAGCGCAGACTCTGGGAAATATCGCGACTCTTCATACGGGCACCGGACTCAATCAAATCAGCCACACCAACGTGCAGCGGGTCGTGGATGTGACCGCCAACGTGGAAGACAGGGATATCGGTTCCGTCGTGAGCGGAATTAGAGGCGCCATTCGTAAGTTAGGTGAGTTGCCGGCGGGAGTTAAGATTTCCGTTCGTGGCCAGAGTGAAGTCATTCAAGAAGCTTTTACCAATCTGGGAATGGGACTGATTCTAGCCATCATCTTAGTCTATCTGCTTATGGTTATTTTGTTTCAGACATGGATCGATCCCTTCATCGTTATCTTCGCTATTCCTGGTGCGTTGGCGGGAATTTTGTGGATGCTACTTTTGACCGGAACTACTTTTAACGTCGTCTCTTTCATGGGGTCGATCATGGCGGTAGGAATTGCCGCCTCTAATTCTATTTTGCTCGTGAGCTTTGCCAATGAAGTCCGTGTGGAAAAAGGCCTGGATCCGATCACGGCAGCGTTGGAAGCGGGGAGAACTCGCCTGCGCCCAGTATTGATGACAGCGCTTGCCATGATCTTAGGAATGTTGCCCACCGCCCTTGGTTTGGGGGAAGGCGGAGAACAGAATGCGCCGCTTGGAAGAGCAGTAATCGGCGGACTGTTGGTGGCGACAGTGGTGACTTTACTGGTGGTGCCGGTCATTTACTCATATCTGCGAGTGAAAATGCCTTCGGCCCATCTGATGGATGCGCAACTGGAGAAGGAAGAGGCGGAAGTCCCGTCACATGCGTAATTAGAAATAAGGGAAGGATTTATGTTTCAAGCATGGAAGGCCAAAGCGAAGACGAAGTTTGAAGAGCGGGTTCCCAATCCCGAGCTAAGAAAACTTTATCTGAAAGGTGGCAAAGTCATCGGCTGTCTTGCCGCGTTTATCTTGATCGTCGCCATCTATAGGCAGGTCAGCTGGTGGCGCGAAGCCCATTTGAGAGCGGAGGAGTTAAAGGCGGGCCCTCGGGTTCGCACTGTGGCGGTTAAAGCCACTTCCGGGATGCATACGATAGTCCTTTCAGGAGAGACTCGTCCCTATGCAACGGTTACTCTCTATGCCAAAGTAAGCGGCTATCTCAGTGACGTGAAAGTCGACAAAGGAGACTTGGTCAAAGCGAATCAAGTGCTCGCCATCATCAACTCTCCTGAGACTTCAAAAGAATATAGTGGTGCCCTGGCGGACGCTCAGAATAAACGAGGGATCGCTAGCCGGATGAAAGAGCTCAAAGAGCGAAATCTTATCTCCACCCAAGAGGCCGATCAGGCGATTTCCGACGCGGGAGTCTCGGAAGCTAAGCTAGAACAGGTGGCGGTTTACAAAGGATATGAGTTACTAAGAGCGCCGTTTGATGGAACGGTGACGGCTCGTTTCGTGGATCCGGGAACCCTTGTTCAAAATGCGGCTAATTCTCAAACCAGCTCCCAACCCGTCGTGACGGTTTCCCAGGTCGATAGGCTTCGAGTTTATGTTTATGTCGACCAGAAATATGCTTACTTCGTGGAGAAGGGGGCTCACGCCGTCATCTCCGCGGCAGAGCGACCGGAGTTGAAAATAGACGCGACGGTGACTCGAGTTGCCGGTGAGTTAGACCCGCGCACTCGAATGATGCTTGTTGAAATTGAACTAGATAATGCCAAACATGATTTGGTGGCGGGCAGTCTGGTACAAGTAGCTCTCGACGTGAAATTGCCCGTGTACATGCAGGTTCCGGTGGAAGCGGTAGTCATTCGCGCTAGTAAGTCCTACGTTCCCATTGTCGATGCCGACGATACCATTCACTACAGGGAGGTAACTACCGGCGATAATGACGGCACTGTCGTTTCGATCTTAAGTGGCTTGAAAGAAGGGGAGTTAGTCGCTTTGGATATCGGTAATAGCTTATCGGAAAGTTCCCATGTCCGAGCCATTCGCAATATCGCTGGCAAGGAAGGTGGCTGAGTGAGATTTGTTTTTCTGATAGCCATTTCTTTAGTTGGCCTTTCATGGACAGGGTTTTCGGCCGAGACCCCAACACCCTCCGCGAATGGGGAGCCCCCCTCAAGAAAATTGTCGATGGAGGAGTGCGTTTCCATAGCGCTCACCAATGCCACAAGCGTTCGTAAAGCGCAAAATGAAGTCGAGTTAACAGGAAAACAGCTGCTTCAAAATTACGGTCAATTTCTTCCCAATTTGGTCGGAACCGCCAATTATAGCTATCTTCAAGGGAATGAGTTTTTGACGACGTCAGCACCTACGTATGTGACAACGAAAAATTACGGCCCTTCGATCCAAATCGGAACGACACTTAATCTATTTAATGGGCTTAACGACTTTGCTTCGTTGAAAGCAGCTCTCAATAATAAAGACGCCTCTACGATGACACTAGCCAGAGCCAAACAACAAATCGTCGTGGATGTGACGCAGTCATTTCTCCAAGTAGTCTTGGATTCTCATTTGCTTGATATCGCTCAGAAGAACTTGGTGGCTTCCACCGAGCGGCAGAAGCTGCTTCGCGAGCAGACAAGATTAGGGGTGAGAGCTCTGCCCGATCTTTATCGTCAGGAAGCCCAGACCAGCGCTGATCAGACCTATTTACTGACAACACAGAATAAAAGACGTGATGACGAGATATTGCTTTTGCGAAAGCTTCGCCTAGACGTTGATGGGCACTACACCTTTGACGAACCAAATCTGGAGCCTCCCGAGAAAAAGGACGAGTGTCCAGACGAACCAAAAATGATCCAAAAGGCTCTGGATCAGCGGCAGGATCTAAAGGCTTCCCAAGCGACGAAAGCTTCCGCGGATTGGGGAATTACGGCGGCCCGAAGTGGGTTTTTCCCCAGACTTGATTTGGGATTTAATGTCTTTCAAACCGGACGCGCTTACTCGGAAAATTTCGTCCAGGGAATTGCAGCTCCCGCTCTTAATGAAAATGGGGTTTGGAGCCAATTGGGACAGAATACCTACTTTGTGGTGGGCTTAACACTTACTTGGAATCTTTTTGATCGGTTTCAGACGGTACAGAACGTAGCGGCTGCTCGAATCAAATATGATAATTCAGATTTAGATTATACCGATCTCCGTCTTCAAATTGAGGGCGAGATTCGCAAGGTGCTGGGAGATTATCGAAGTTCGGTTCAACAGCTGGAGACTTCGCAAAAAGGATTGCAGTCCGCTCAAGAGGCTTTCGATGCGGTAAAGGGTCGATACGAAGTGGGAGCATCGAGTTTCCTCGATCTTATCACAGCGCAGACGACGTTAGTTCAAGCTCAAAGTGTTCGGGTCCAATCTCAAACCGATTTTATTTTGCAGAAAAAGTTGGTCGAGTTTTATAGTGGGGATTTGGTGGTGGGAGTGAGTCAGAATTGATTATCCACTACAATCCGAAAAGGCTCCGCTATAGGAGAGTTCGCTAAGCTTGTCGTTTTCAAAATTGAAATTATATCCTCGGCAATAAGAACACTTTTTTACGGGGCTACATTTAGTAATGCTAAAAGCCAAATTTTCATCGATATTTCCGGTTTGTAATTTACCTAATTTGCCTTCGATCTCGGCCTGGCTCATTCCCAATGAGATTTTTCCTGGAAGGTTCAAACGCGAAAGCTTCACTTTCGAATCAAATACTCTATTGCAATTGAGGTAGGAATGATTCGATTGGGTTTTGACTAAGCGAAAAGAAGACACTACTCCTCGGGACATCTCACTGTCCGAAGCAAATTGAATCACAAGATCTTTCGTATCCTCCGGCGAAAAACAGATACGGCCTTCAGACAGAGCGGCGTCACCGTGATGTTCGACGATTGCGGTTGGTGCTAACTGCTTTGCCGCGTTCTCCAACTTGGTGTGGTTTATTCTGATTCCAAGAATAGAGACGTCGACTGGAAAAGAATAGGCCGCTATAGCCACAGCAATGAAATGGAACACGACAGTAAAGAAATTCATGCCTTTTAGTTAGCTGGGATTCGGGGGAAGTCAAACCGGAGTTATCGCCCTGGTGACTTACAGGTTGCTTCGGTTGCGCCTCGCGATGACAAATAAAAGTGGTTATTGCGAGGAGCTAAGCGACGTGGCAACCCGCAAGTCAAAAAAGCAAATACCGCCTATCTCACTACCGAAATCCACTCCCCATACTTCGCCATCTCACCCTGAGCCACTTTGAAAAACAGCTCACTCAACTTCTTGGTAATCGGGCCCACATTTCCCGAACCGATGACATGTCCATCGACCTCTCGGATGCCCGTGACTTCCACAGCGGTACCCGTGAAGAAGAGTTCATCGGCCAGATAGAGCTGATTTCGAGTAATATTCTCCTCGCGGATGGTAAGCCCCATATCGCGGGCCATTAGTATTACGCTGTCACGCGTAATGCCCGGCAAAATGTAGCCCGTGGGCGGGGTGAACAAAATTCCGTTCTTAACCAGGAATAGATTTTCTCCCGAGCCTTCGGCTACAAAACCGTGAGGATCTAGAAGAATAGCTTCATCGCATTCGCACTGGGTTGCTTCGCGGCGCGCCAATACCGAGATGAGGTAATTTCCAGAGAGTTTGGCCCAAGTCATGGAACTACTAATGTCGGGACGGCGAAACGAAGAAACTCTAACTTTACAGCCTTTTTGCTGCCCCTCGTCGCCCATGTACTTTCCCCACTTCCATACCGCAATGGCAATGTTGGCGGGCGAGTTAGCTGCTAGCTTTAATCCCCGTGTCCCATCATCTATATAGGCAATGGGGCGGATGTAGCATTCCTTAATATCATTAGCTTTGATGAGCTCGTTAGTGGCCCGCATGAAATCGGAAATGGTAAAGCGGGAAGCGTAGCTTAACGAACGCATCGAGTCCAAAAATCGCTGGTAATGTTCGGGACCGCGGAAGATCGCGGACTCGCCGCGAGGCGTTTGGTAAGCCCGCATACCCTCGAAGACCGCTCCTCCATAATGGAGGCTATGTGACAAAATATGGACGTTCGCTTGTTCGTAGGGAACCAGTTTCCCGTCCATCCAAATTACTTTACTGTCCGCTTTGCTGGTGTGTGGCATTCTCAACCTTAAACGTTTCTCAAACTTTTCTGTCGAGTTTTCTGTTGCGGTGCTCTCATTAGAGGTGTCTAGAAACCTCAGAAAAACGAGCTACCGCTTAGACCTGAGTTACCATATAATAAATTTGTAGAATCACAATATTTTTTATCCCATTGGGGTAGGCGATTCCACCGTAAATTTCTTTCACCAGGTTGACATGAATTCACTTCGCAAGGTCATTGCATCTTTGTGTTTCATAGGGGGCATCCTTTCGGGGACCGTTCTTGCGTCCGACAATGTTATCGAAAAGCAGTTGAAAGATATCGGTAGCATTCAAAACGACGAAGTCGTCGTGGTGCAAAGACAGTACACGAAAAAAGCGTGGAGACACGAGCTGACCCCCATTATTTTCGGGGGTATTCCCTTCGGAACCGTCAGGCGTACCTTGGTAGGGGGCGCTAGCTATACTTTGCATGCGAACGATTGGCTTGGACTTGAACTATTTAATTTTTCTTTCACTAAGACCTTTTTCAGCTCCTTTACCGACGACATCAATCAGAACAAAGTAAATCCCAGTCAGCCCAATATTCGCCCGGACTATCAGAAGCTTTTGTACTTTTTGACTACGGGAATACAGATCACTCCTTTTTACGGCAAAGCATCAACCTTTTCGCGCTGGATAGCCTACGTAGAGCCATATTTGGGATTGGGTTTCGGATTGGCCCAAACGGAGAACGCTTCCTATTTTGCTTATTATCCAGCCATTGGCGCCCGTCTGTACTTTAAAGAATGGCTTTCGATGAAGTTGGAGCTGCGTGACTACTTATACACGGAGCAAAACGTAAGTAGCACGATCAACAACACATCAGGCCTCAGGAACAACTGGGCAATATTAGTTTCGTTAAGTTTCTGGCTACCAAAGATGCCCGGATAGGGAAATCCCTTCGGGCGTTCGCTGAATAGCACCAATGACAGAACTCGGGAAAAATTATGATGAAGTCTAAAGCACTCATCGTCGGACTCCTCTTTGTGATCACTTCGGCCACGGGCTATGCTGCCAGGTCGGGAGGGAGATCGGCTTTTGATCTCGGACGACAGGCCTACGAATCCGGTAACTACAATCGAGCGGTCGATTATTTCTCTCAAGCTGTTAATAATGCGACCGACTCCACCAGTCGCGACAAAGCCTATTATTATCAAGGAATGGTATTTTTTGAGCTTGGCTATTACTACGCCGCTTACCTTTCTTTTCGCAATGTCTTGCTCTCCCCCGACGATAGGAACAAGGAAGTCTACGAGAAGGCCATTAAAAATGCCGTGTTTATTGCTGATAGGCTAAATTTGGAAGATCGCCTGGGGAAGATTTTGGAGAAACTTCCTTCGAACTATATTCCTAGCTCGGTCAATGCGTTGGCTAACTATTCGATTGGAATCTATAACATGAGAAGCGGTCAGGATTCTCAAGCCAATAGCCGTCTTAAGTCGGTAAATCCCGAAAGCAATTTTTTCAGCAAAGCTCAATTCGAACTCGGAGTTTTAGCCACCAAACGGAAAGACTACAAAGAGGCCATCTTCTATTTTGAAAAGGTGGTTCAGATAGCACGCGGCAAAAAAGATCTTATGTCTCAAGGCGAATTGGCTCGACTAAACTTAGCTCGTTCTTATTACTCGGCCGGCGACATTGAACGTTCCATCGAAATCTACTCGCAATTTCTAAGCTCTTCTCCCCATTGGCTAACGGTATTGTTAGAGGCCAGTTGGCCGCTGATGCGAATCAATGACACCACCGTATCTTTGGGCAATTTGCACACTATATTATCTCCTTTCTACCGGGAAGATATGGTGGGAGAGGCTTACGTGCTAAGAGCGACCATTTTGTACTCGCTCTGTAAGTATGAAGAGATGCGAAAAACGTTGGCCTTGTTCTTTAATATTTACGATCCGGTAACCCGTCAGATGGAAACGGAAAATACTCAGTTGGGTAGCCCCGATTCTTACTACCGGGCGTTCGTCAGCGGCAAAGGGCTGAACCGTTCTTTCATCAATTTCGCGAAAAGAGACGAAGGAATCACAAACTCTCTAAAAGTGATCGATTTTCTTAGGAAGGAACGCGGGAATTTAGCCAAGTTCTCGCGAAATGATCAGGTTCATCGCATCATCGCTATTAACGAAGAGACTGAAAAAGCGATGGAGGACGACATTGGTTCCGTATTGACTCGCCTGCACAAAAGAAAACTTGCGGAACTTATCGAGCAACGTGAGCAGGCCAATTACTTGAAAGTTGAAATTGTAACGGGAGAAAAAGATCTTATCGAAGGTCAGAAGGGTCTACCCCCCAAACGTCTAACTGACGTAGAGACTTCGGTGGCACCCGGCTACCGCTTCTGGCCATTTACCGGAGAATACTGGGAGGATGAACTTGGCACATACGTCTACACTACGGAAAGCGCCTGCATCAACTAATCGGTTCTACGTTTCGCTTCTGGCAGCGTTGTCCCTTGCCTCCCTCTGCGTGGGATCTGGGGCTTTTGCGGCTACGAAAGATTACGAGAACTTCGATCTGCCGAAGTCCGCCCAATCCGGACCGGATGCTCCCTCGTCGGCCGTGGGGTTCAGCAATTCTCGCTATTCTGTGACTCCCAAAGGGACCCGTTTAAAAACAACCGGAGTAAACGCCCAGACCTATCTTTCCGCCAAAGAGGCTTTCGTCTCCGAGAAACGGGAAGAGGCCATCAAGTTGCTGCGCCAAGAGCTCGATAGCGGTTACAAACGAAATAAGGACAATTTATTGCTGCGCTTGGGACAGCTCTACGCTGAAAAATACATGGAGCTCAGTTTCGAGGAAAATGAGCTCTATACCGCGAATTTGGCTGACTACGAAAAAAAGCACCAAACTAATAAAGCTTTGAAGCCTCCCCAGTTGGATCAAGGACGTTCCCAGCGTTATCTCAAAGATGCTTTGGGAGTGTTTCAAGGACTTCTAAAGGAGTACCCCAGGCATCCCCGGATAGACGAAATCATCTTCTTTATTGGTTTCGTCGACATGGAAACCGGAGATACCACGACCGGCCTCCGGTATTTGGAAAGGGTAGTACGGGAATTTCCACGAAGCCGAAAATATGAAGAGGCCGTTGTTTATCTCGGAGACCACTTCTTCGATGCGGCGAAATTTCGAGAAGCGCTGGCGAAATATCGCATTCTTCTCAATCGCAAGGAATCTCCGCTGTACGACTATGCGGTCTATAAAAGCGCTTGGTGCGAACTCAATACGGGAGAGCAACTTCGCGGTTTGCGGGATATGAAAGCCCTTATCGCTAACCTCGAAGGGAACAAAGAGGCTTCTAAGTTTAATTTAAGGGAGCAGGCGCTTAAGGACTTGGTGATATTTTACGGCGAGGTTGGTCAAGTCGACGAAGCCATCGCCTATTTTTCGGATAAATTGGGCCGCGACAAAGCGATGGAAAACTTAAAGCTCATCGCCGATATCTTGAGATCGAAAGCCCGAGATCAGGATGCCGTCATTGCCTACGAAAAGCTCATTGAACAGTTCCCTGAGTCTCCCGAGTCTCCCCGACTTGCCCTGGGGCTGAATGAATGTTTGTCGCGTCTTGGGGTCGGAGAGAAAGCGGTCACTAACATGGTGGCTGCTCTTGCGAAATATAATCCAAACTCCAATTGGTTTAAGAATATGCCGCAAGAGAAAGTGGCCGATGCGAAATCCGCAATGACCGATCTTTCGGTGGAAGCGGCTAGAGAAGGATATTTTTTCCATAATTCTGCCCAGAAGAGTTCCAACAAAAACTCGTACCGGTACGCTTTGGAAATATACCAAGCCCTACTGGCGTATTTTCCCCAGTTCCCCGATCGTAAGAAGGTGGCATTCTATAGAGGAGAGATTCTCTTCGCTCAAGCGAAATGGCTGGATGCTTCGGATGCTTATATGATAGCGGCCCGAACGCCACCGAAAGATAAGCTAGCTGATGAATCGGCTTATGATGCTCTTCTCGCATTGGATCGGCTAACAGCCAAGCATGACAACCTAGAGCGTTATTCAAAAGAAGAACAAAAGAAAGTGGACACGTCGCCGCAAGACATTCCTAGCGATGAGAAACGGTTTATCGAAGTTGCTGATTATTATGTTAAGGAATATCCCCAAGGAAGTCGTGTGGTGGATGTGAAATTTAGAATAGCTTCCATTTATTATCGGTACCACCATTTTGACGAGTCACAGGCGTTGTTCCGCGAGATAGTAGTCAAGTATCCTCGTCACCGAAGTGCTACCACTGCGGCAAATATTGTTCTAGATATTTACAACATTCAAAAGAACTACGTGGCACTCGATCAGAACGCGAGGATGTTCGCAAGGATGGACGGGCTCGGGGATGCTGCTTTCAAAGCCGACATGGCTCAGATCAGTGCTGAGATTGGATTCAAGAGTATCGAATCCTTGGAAGCACAGAATAAATGGTCGGAGGCTGGCGATAGTTACTACAATTTTTACAAGGCAAATCCAAATTCTTCTCTCGCGGAAAAGTCTCTTTACAATGCTTTCATCAGTTACGAGAAAGCAAACAATTCGGCGAAAAAGGCAGAGACTTCCAGGCTCTTCATCGCTAAATTTCCGAAATCAGATTACACGAAGCGTTTCTTGTTAGCTTTGGCGCAGTCTTCGGAGAAGGGCTATGACTTTGAGCAGGCTCAAAAATTGTATACCGATTACCATTCGCGCTTCCCGAACGACAAAGAGTCTCACAAAGCCCTATATAACGCCGCTGTTTTTGCGGAACTTCTCGAGCACAATTCACAAGCGCTGTCGCTCTTTGACGAGTACCTAAAGAGTAAGGATATTTCGGCGGATGAGAGAAAATCGATTCAAATCAGCGAAGCCAAAATTTACGCTAAAGAGCGTAACTGGGAGAAGATGGCGAGCGTACTTCGTAAATTGCAGAGAGAAGCCAGAACTCCAGAGGAGAAAATGGAGTATTTGGGAGAGCTGAGTCGTCAGTATGACAAAGGTGGTCGTGTTGCTGATCGTGAAAACGTGCTCAAAGAGATGCGGGCTTTCTATGACAGTCGAAAGGGCTGGAATGCCACCGGGCCTGCTATTCAGTACGTAGCCGAAGCTAAATTTCGAGCACTGTCAGCGCAACGAGAAAAGTACGAAAAAATTGCGCTTAGGTTCCCGCCCGAAGATCTCATGTATCTTTTGAGTCGGAAACAGAAGCTGCTTACCAAATTGGCCAAGAGCTACGATGACGTCGTCGAAGTGGGGGTACCGGATTGGGGTGTCGCAGCACTGTATGAAAAAAGCGACGCTTTCGAGAATTTCGTAACGGCGTTTCGCAACGTGAAAGTTCCCGCTAAGTATAAAGACTCCGATCGCCAAGTCTTAGACAAACAGCTCAAAGCTCTCGACGATAAGCTCGTGAAACCCGTGGAAGCTAAGGCCAAGGATTTTCTGCAGTCGTGTACCGCAAAGTCGGCACAGTTTTTCGTGGCGAATGAATATGCCATGAAATGTCGTGATAGATTGGCCCAGATGGAAGCGGCTAGCAACATGCCTGAAGTATCTCCGGACAAGTCTCAAACTAAACCAGGCGATAAACCAGTAGAGAAGACGACTCCGAAAGTTGCTGTAATTGCTGATCCGAAAGGAATCTATCCGCAACCTTCTTATTGGACGACCCGTTGGACGGGTGAGGGAGTGGCGAAAAAATGAAATATCTTTTAATCGGTCTGGGATTTCTCTTAGCAAGTTGTAGCAGCTCCCAAGTGGCTAACAAGGATGCCTCGAGCGGGGGAGTTGCTAGATATCTCGCTTGGTATGACGGGGACTATCAGACAGACTACAAAGCCGATCGCGCTGTCGCGGATTCTCGGTTAGCGCAGCTAGAAGCATCACCCCCTAAAGTAGATGATGAAGATACCTATCTGGAATACATCTCCCTTCTTGACGCGGACGGACGATATCCCGACGCTCTACAGAAGATCCGCGCTTTTTTAGACGCTAACCCTAACGATAAGCGTGCCGTTTTTCTGCTGGCGGTGCATTATTGGAGAGTTCAAAAAAAGGAGCTAGCCCAGTACTTCTTTGCCCAGCTTGAGAAAGACGACAAATTTCCGTGGCGCTCATTGTTACTCAATGATTTGGGGATGATTGCACTGCAGGATCACAATCGGCCGAAAGCGATCGATTATTTCGAAAAGGCCACCAAGGCTTCGCCCGCGACCGCAGCCCCTTTCGTGAATCTAGGAGCGCTTTACTTACAGAGTCATAGTTGGTCGGCCGCGGAACCCATGTTCGTCAAAGCACGAGGACTCGATGAGGATTTCGAGGATGCGTCCTTAGGCCTTGGAGTCGCCCTCGAAGGGCAGGGCAAGTTTGACGAGGCGAACCAAGTCTATAGTGCCTTTATGTCGGGCCATCCCGGTTCTCATTCCGTTCTCTATAACGATGCGATGCTGTTGGGGAATCGCCTTAACCGCAAGGAAGAGGCAGCTCAATTGATGCTCCGTTACGTACAATCTGGCGGTAAAGAGACAGCAAAAGCTCAGGAAATTATTCAAAGTTGGCGATAAGACACATGGCTGGATTTTTTTTGTAAGAGTAAGAGGGAGAGCATGAACTTCAACGGGTTAGCCAAAATAGTTCTCACCTCCGGAATCGTCCTAGGCGCTTTCGCTCATGCGGATACGCCCAAGTCGGTGCCGCCATCAGATGTGAAAACTCCATCGGCGAGTTCCGGTAACGATAGCGATATGGTTACCGAAAAGCGGTCCGATGGAACTACCGTCAAATACAAGAAGAAGACCAGCTACGACTTTGAAGGAGCCAGCATCGAGGGCTTGTATAATAAACCCTCGGGGTCTTACATCTCGAACATCAAAGACGTGAAGGGAAAGAGCATTATTCGCATCAGAGAAAATTTCGATGCGGAAGTGATCGATTCTTCTCGTCAGCTCAAATAGCCACCGGGCAGTTCCCGGAATACGGCTTCAAAGCGTAAATTTCATCTTTCTTAGGATAAGGCGATGGAAGCTAAAGCGACTTCGACTACTCCGATCCGTCTGGACGTTCTAGGTCCTTCGGGTGAAGTGGTGCACACAAGCGAATTCGTAAAAGAGAAGATAGTTCTGGGCAGGATACTGTCGGCGGACTTACGAATCGACGACCCCAGGGTATCTCGAATCCACGCTCTTATCGAAGTTCGTGGCGATAGTATTCTTCTTACTGATTTAGCCAGTACTCACGGAACTTATGTAAATGGCGAGAAAATCGTCGAGACCAGGGTAAAGCCTGGCGACACGATCCGAATTGGGTATGCGGAGCTTAAGCTCGAAAAAGGGTCTGGAGTTGTAACCGCTCAATCTAAAACGCTAGCCAGCCGTGTTGTAGACAGCGGCGAGACTCAAGTCGATATCGACCGTTCCACTTTGGATAGTCGCGATTCTTCCGATCGCAGGGGGCCTGACCGAAGGAAGAACGACGCTTTTCCTGAAGAGAAGCGCCTAGACGATCGCCGCGATGGCGACCGGAGGATCGATCAAAGAGTTGCCGATCGGAGAACCGAAGAAAAGAGTTCAGAGAAATCCGACGAGAAAGCGGAACATAGGGCTGACCATAAAGCCGATCAGAAAACTGAGAAGAAAACGAAAAAACAGCTCGCCGCCGAGGAAGAAGAGAGACGCAAAGGAACCGATCGCCGAACCCCTCTCGAGGATGAGAAGCGGGTGGGCCAAAGGCGCCGCGGTGAACGAAGAGTTTTTGATATTACCAGTCTTGAACGCCGAATTGAGGAGCGTCGCGTGCGTCGGTCCGATGACGATATTCTTCCTGAGGAATTAGAAAAAGCTTTTGCAGCTCCCGACCATGCGCGGGAACTCGAAGTGACCGCTTTGTGGGGAGATCATATTTTAGATGTCTCCAATTACGTAGATCCGACGGTACTCAGCGTCGGAGAGAGTCCTCGTAATCAATATATCATTCCTAACGTCGGAATCCCCGACGAGTTTCCTTTGGTAACGATCGAAGAAGACGGAACCGCCTATCTCGCCTTTACTAAGGACATGACGGGTACGGTTCGTGCTCGCGACAAGATCTATACGATTAGTGAGCTCAAAGACGAAAAGTTCATTAAGCGTCATTCCGAATATTTCGTGCTGGGTCTTAAACAAGATGATTTTGCCAAATTAAACATCGGCAATGTCAGCTTTTTCATTCTGTACGTAAAGCCAGCACCCCGGATTCTTCCGGCCCCGTTTTTCGACAAAGATCCGCTATTGCTTCGCACAGCCATTGGTTCTTTTTTATTTTTGCTGTTGTTCTTTGTCGGCGTAAGTTTTGTTCCTAAGCCAAAGCCGGTTACGATCGAAATGATCCCGGAGCGTTTTGCCAAAATTGTAATCAAGCCTCGGCCCAAGATTCCGCCTGCTTCTAAGAGCGGCATTGTCGCTCCTGGAGAAGACAATAAGCAGGGCGGCTCGGTCATGGGTGAAGGTGGCAGACCCATGGGACCCGAAGGAAAACTCGGCAAACCGGAATTGGCTGACAAAAAAGAGATTCCTCAGGCTATTTTGCCGAAGTCGACGCCCAAAAATAAACCCCAAGTGGCAGCACCCATGAAAGCCAAAGCACCCACTTCGGCACCCACGACAGCCCAACGCAAAGTGGTGGATCAAAACAAAGCCAAATCGGTGGGCTTGCTCAAAGCGCTTTCGACAGGCGGAATCCAAAAAGATCTTCAAGCTTTGATCGACAAGGGAACCGGGCCTGAGGGGCCTGGAGGCTTTGATGATTTCGGCCATGCCGTTAGTGGCCTTCGCGGCAAATCTATCGAAGAGGTGGGTGGAGCCGGCGGAAAAGGGCTAAAAGGGGTGGACGTTGGAGGTGGTGGAACCACCGTGGGTATCGACGGTCCCTCTACCAAAGGTTTAGGACGAGGCTATCACGGAGACGGAATCGGAGAGGGTATCTCTGGTCCAGGGCGTCTGGGAATCAAAGGGGAAGCGGCGATCAGCATCGTTTCCGAAAACGTCCAAGTGCTATCTGGTCTTCCCAAAGATGTGATCAATGCGGTAGTGCAGCGGCACCGCTCGGAAATTCGAGCCTGTTATGATGCCGCCCTTCAGCGCAATCCCAATCTGCGCGGAAAGGTCTCCGTGGCGTTCAATATCTCTCCTCAAGGAGATGTGATCACGGCCTCGGTAAGGGAGAGCACCATAGGCGACTCCGGGCTAGACGGTTGTATCGTCTCGCGAGTACGCACGTGGAAGTTCCCCAAACCGGAAGCCCCTGTGGTAACCGAAGTCACGGCGTATCCGTTCTATTTAAATCCGGCGAATTAAAAGTAGACCTAGTCTTGGTTTCGAAAGGCCTAGGTAGAGTTAATAGCGCTTTAGCCTCTAGCACTGGCTTTATTATCTGGCACTAGATCTAAGACTTCGCATTCGTGCCCCTACCTCAAACTCTCCACATTGCCTTTCAACCACGCCTGTATACTCGCCTCCCTTAGATCAATAAACGCTGCTACCGGAGCCCCATTCTTTTGCGGACGTACACAAAGCCCATTTTCTCCCGACATCATTCCCAATAGAGCGACTCGTGGCTCCGCGAGCCCTGACGCTTTGGAAATTCGGTTGCCCCAGATAAGGGCCGGAGCCGCGGAATCGTTTTTACACGGACCGTTCACGAAAGCGTCCGAGGCTTCGGGAATTTCCTGGTAAAGACGCTTTAATCGATCTTCCGCCAAGGGTTCCAGCGCGAACATGGCACTCTTAGGATAGCCACTCATGAGTTGCATGGGGGTCCATCGCAGGTATCCCGACGTCAGGTGCTGTTCATAGACACCAAGTTCGACAGTGGGGCGTTCGGTCTGTTCTTCCTCGGTTCCGTGTCCAAATACGAGGTAGTTGCTTTTCCATGCGATGGGCTCTTCAGATTCCACCAAAGCCAGGGGTTTTCGGTCTCGGCTCAGGGGATACGGCAAGAGAATAAGCGCCAAGCCGTAGTCTCCCGTCGCGGGAGAGTGCTTCGGATGAATTAACACTCGAGTTCCTTCGATAAACTGATCTTCTTCTCGGGGAACCAAGCGATCTAACTGTTTGCTACTGACCGTCACACCAAAGCGCACTTTGTAAGAAAAAAATCTATCGCGATCGAAAGTTCCATCTTTCTTTGTGACACGGTTGGCCTGCACGAGAAGTGCCGAACCTTCCGCATGATCTCCGATATAGAGAGCATTTCCATCGACTCTCCAAAAGGTATCGCCCGCGGCTTCGGCTCTTTGAGAGGCGGGAACGATATCTTCTACCATTAAAGCCCCGACCGCACCAACTGCCACATCGAGAACTGGTTTGGGCGCATAAGCAAAAGCGGTCCCATTAAGTGCTTTTGCCGCTCTTGCTGAAAATAGCGCCATCCCCAGTCCCACGATTACCGTTGATTTTTGGATTGTCCACTTCCTCGTCATTCTCACTTATCCTCCACTTTCATTCTGCTTGGGGCCTTTGATCTAATTTCAATGCGTCAAGGGAAGCTGAGAGCTGCACCCGAAAGGGCTTTGGATTGCCTGCTTTGATGAGTCTCAGTGCTTCCTGAGATTCTGGGTCAGAGCGCCGCTCCAAGGCCTGTATCGCCCGGGGAGAGTCACCCGATTCAAATGCGGAAATGGCAAAAAAGTAGGCAGGAAAAGAAGAAGTAGGATAACGTTTGGCGGCGTCTAGGGCCGCCTCTTCCAGGCGTCTGGGATCTCGATTTCGCAAATAGTCCGCATAAATCGTCCGTCGAGAGTGTTCTTCGGAACTGACCGCCCGAAGTTCCTCTTCTCTTGCCAATGTAGAAGAAAATTTCTCCCAGAAAGGATCGTTGGCGTTGAGACGGTTCTCTCCAGCAATTCGAAACTGCGCCAAGACCAAAGCTTGGTTGGTCAGCGCGTTGTCGGGCTCCAGCGTTTGTAGCCGTTCGGCAAGTGCTATCGTCATGGGGTTATCAGCCCTTTGTAGGTTTGCCCAAAGTTTGTCTTGAATCAATCGGGGATCGCTAAGTTCACCTGGGCTTTTATCGTTCGTTACCCAATCGGTCACGGCCGCGCGAAGGCCAACCAAACTAAACAGACAAACCGGTCGATTTTCAGCCTTGGCTTCACTAGAGGAAGCGTCTTTAGCCGTGCAGCCCTGCTCAAAACGCTTCCAAGCAGCCGACAGCCAGTCCTTGGCATTGTCGCTATGGCAGTCGGAGTGGCGAGGCAAATGATCCAAAGCTAAGTTTCCCTCAACCACCCCACGGAGATCTAATTGAAATAACTCGGTCCACAGTTCTTCGCAGGCTTTGGAGATGTTCTTAGCCAGTACCACTCTAGGAGTTTTGCGAATCTGGGGCAGCAAAGGGGGAGTTCCTTGCCCCAGAGGATGAGACAAGGAACTCCGATGTTCAGGTTTCTCTTCCCTTAGATCACGTGGATCCTCAGGTGCTTTGGCAACGTAGAAGCCAAAAACGAGCAATCCCACCAACAAAGGAAGAGTTAACCAGTGTTTAAATTTGCCACCCTCGATCATGAGCTAGGGCCGCTCTGCTGCTTGTTGGCGAGCGAAATTCACAGCCCCCTGAGCCTTAGGGACCTCATTTTGATACGTGGTGGTCACCGTATACGTCGCTTGGAGTATCGTCTGTTCGACGTACTTTACGTCCGGAACGATAACGGGGATCTGCTTCTCTTTTTGAATGGGAACCATTTTTATTTTGGTTACCTCTCTAGAAGCGACTCGGTCTTCAATTTTGTTTTCCGTGTAAGAGTAAGGTCGTTCGTAGGTGTAGGCCTGGTTTACGATACTAGTAACGGGAACATTTTCGTAACCGACAAAACAGCCACATTTGTTATAAACGGCCTGTTTTACTGTAGTGGTAACTTCGACGGGCCTATAGCCCACCAGTTTCTGAACTCCGCTTCGGGTATAGGGAACCGCTACTTTATAAGTATAGGTTTCTTTATCGGGATATTCGCGCGGCTCCCAAGTCGTGTATTGTTGATCGGCGTATTCCAGTTTTGTGCAATCCACTTTGAAGGTCTGCTGATGCAAAGTCGTGATCGGCGGACCTACCTGGGTGCTCGATTGAACTCCCTGGCAGGTATTACAATCGGAGGGACCTCCTGAGGAGGAGGCCGGACAAGACGAAGCGGCGGGAGTCACCGCAGTAACGGGAGCCGCACAAGCTTCGGCACTCGTGCAAACTGGCTGTCGATAGACGTAACCGCGAGAACCTCTCGCCGTTTCTTCGAAATCGATTCCAAAGGTATTGCTAGATATTGAAGCTAAAACGAGAACAAGTAATGGGGCTAATAAGAACGTTCGGACACTCATCGTACTCTCCCTGAGAATGGCTCGTCCACCCGCAGCATCGGACGATAAGTTAACGTTTCTGATTGTCAGATAGCAGGAATGTTGTATTGCGTCAAAAAAAATACCTCTCTTTAAAAAATTCTGATATGAGTCAGCCAATTCGGTAGAAAAAATAAGCTGCGGTACTAAGGAGACTCTCAAATGCGAAAGTTCCCGCTGCGGCTTATTGCAGTCAATTTGGATAGTTGCTTCCTCTTAGCCATTGCTCTCCTATTTCTTTTCTGGCTGACCCGGGTCTGGGCAGCGGAGCCGCCACTCGAAAACGGTATCGCCGAGATTCAGAAGAAATTCTCGAGCCAACCCTACACCATCGTTACCGATTTTCCCTATTGCACCGAAGTGATTGACCGAAAGGAAAAGGAGAATCTTGCGGTCCTACGGCATGTTTTGGCCGGAAATCCAGATGCGCTTTCTCGATTTGAAGAGATGTCTCACCGATACCCTTCCGATGAGATCGCCAAAACTACTCAGCCAGCCGAATGGAGCCGGCCAAAAGCGGTAAAAGCAAAAGAGAGTCAGGCAGCGTCCGCTTCTGAAGGGTTTTTCTTGGGCGATACGTTGATAGTGCATCTCAATCGAGTCAATCAGGGAAGTATCCAGACGGAATCCGTCAAAATTTCGGGAGTGGCCAAAGGGGATTTCGTCCTTTCTACTACCTCGCAACTTATTAAAGATCCCAATTACCACAAAGTCTGTTGGGCGGAAGTCTCTGAAATCCCGACTTCGGCGGTTCCTGAGGGAAAGGATCTTGCGGTCTTGCACTACCAAGGAAAACCTGGCGAAAAGACTAAAAAGTTATTTTTCTTTCCCGATCTCTGCGTCTATTGTCGCGAGCCTAATGCCGCGGAATGGGGAGTGAAGAACTGCCAGAACATGGATCTGGGGTGGGAACTCTATCCCGTTAAAGACCAAGGCACGTGCCGATTCGCGACCACCGACACTGCCAAAGCGGAACCCAGCGCGAAGCTTTTTAGTCTTAGAGTCCCCTCCACCGGTGTCTATTACATTGGTCCATTGGGTTCTGAGATCTTAATCCATAACTAGAGAAGTGATATGCTGAAGTCATTTTACTCACGAACGTTTGTAGCCGCCGCCGTTTTTCTCTATTCCCACTTGGCTTGGGCAATTCACGGGGGGCAGGATCTAAAGCAGCTCTCACTGCAACCCAAGGATCCGATGAACTGGGTTTACAAGCGTCTTTTGAGCACCACGGGAAATTTGGCCAGTATCGATGATGAGCCGATAGTAGAGACTCCTACTGAGCTTTCGTTCACCTCTTTTAATCAATCAAATTGTTCCGTAGCGTATTTCAGAAAACCAGCCTTCTTTGTGGTCGCGGCTCACTGCTTAGCAGGGAGCGACGGAAAGGTAGACTCTTCTCGACGATGGTCCAAAGTATTTGTCGAGGGGAAAGCTTTTACCGTGGAGCCGACTAGCGTGGTCATCCATGAAAATTATTTGAAAGGGCCTTCAAAAAATGATTTAGCCGTTTTTTCGATAAGGCCCGCTGAGGCGATTGAGTTCGCAAAAACCCATGAACCGATCCCCGTTATTCCCACTGAAGCTGGGAGCGCCGATGGTGATCTTACTCTCTTTGTGGGTTATGGCGCCCGTTCCAAAAAGGGGGAGGAGTTTGGGTTTCCTATTATTAAAGAGTTCGACCAGCTTCAACCTACTTCCGCAGATCTTGTCGGTGATTCGGAGGGAAATCTGAGAGTAGGTATCGACGAAAAGGTGCTGACCTTCGCCACTCGAGACGGAAGACCTGGGGTCAACTGTGTGGGAGACAGCGGTGCCGGAGGCTATGTCCTTCTTAACCGCACCGTCGACAAATCTCCCGAACTATTTTTGAAAAGTATTTTCTTGGGAAAGGTAGGTCCAGGTGGTGATAAAGCAGCCACATGCGAATCGGTCTCGCGTTATGCCACGGGTGCGGATCTTAGATACTATCGAGCGTGGTTGGAACAGGCGACGATAGAGTCCCATAAACAAGGGGAAGCGGGAAGTCAGGTCGCCGAGCAATACCGTGCTTGGAGGAAAGTGCTCTACGGAAATAAGGACCCTTATGACAATTGGGTCTATACGGTGCTGCCAGAGAAGATTCAAAAGCTAAGAGACACCCACGCAAATCTAACAAGCCACGAGTTTAATAAAGTTCTCTACGCTTTCATGCAGGCGGAGCGCAAAAGGCGGGAGGCGCGTGATTTACTGACCGCGAATTCGAGCATTAAGCGATCTATTCCCAATACCAAGACTGTAGTCATGTTGCCCGCGGACCCTTTTGAGCCCGGTGGTAACTGGGCTCGGTTTGATAGAGGAATTGATCAAAGTGATATGGAAGGAGCGCCCTATATCAATCCCAATCCGATGAAGCTTCTCTCTCAATTCAGCGTCAGAAATACTGGAGATACCCCGCTAACGTTTTCGGCCCTTTGGGCACGCAACGTTAACGGAATTTGGGTGAAGTGCGATCTCCCCAATGGAAACGGAACTTTGGCTCCGGGACAGTCCAACGTTTATACGATAGATCAGGAAAATTTTGCGCGATACGCCGAAATACGACTCGTTCCTTCCCCTCCTTTGGGGGCGGCTTTCCGAGTGGATGGTTTGCCCGCCTCAGCAAAGCAGATCGCTGATAAAAAAGCTCGTGAAGAGCGAAAAATACTAGCTGCTGCGAAGGAGGCAGCTCGGTTGGCCGAGCTTCAACGAAGAGAAGAAGCGCGAAAAGCGGAAGAAGAACGCAAAGAACGGCAACGGCAGTTTGCTCGTGAGAGAGACAGTGATTTCGACAGAATCTTTTATGGATACCAACGGGATTATAAAGCTCGAGAACAGGAGAATGCCTGGTGGGAGGCTCGCAAAAATAGTATCAATGTCCATCGATGGAATAACTGGGTGGATGATTATACCAGACGAATCAACGCGGCCTCCTCTCAATACAATCGCGATGTAGCCGAGCATAACCGCAAATACGGAGACAATCAGCCTTTGATGGATGCGACTCCCAAGCAAGTGATTCAACCGCAGCAGACTCAGACTTATCAAATTCAAGGATATGGAAGCGTATACGTGATTACCATCCAATAGCTCCACTCAAAGGAACTACTTAAAATCTAACTGCAACTCCGGCGGGTGTTAAGGCCATCCGTCGGAGTTCGCGTCCTTAAGCTAATTTGGTTGCTCTGCAAGGCTGTCCAACATCTGCGCGATATCCCCTTTATGAGAAGAAGACTCACTGGACTTGGGATCGGTGGTAGCAATTTCGATGGGGTCGGGTGTCGCCATGGAAGAAGGAGTCAAAGGAGCGATGGACGTCGAGCTAACCGCTGGCGGTTGTATTTCTGAGGGAGCAAAGTCCACGACGGTAGATAAAATGGAAGCTTGGAGGCCCGATACTGCTCCGATCGCGGAAGGTACGGCAGCAGAGGCTGTATTGGGGGCTGTGGGTTCAGGAGTCGGCCTAGAGATTGACGCTGGGGCCACTTGAGTCTCCGCGAAATTCATCTCCCCTAAATCACCTATTCCGCGAGTCGTTAGAGTAACGGGAGTTACGATTTGAGAGTCTTCAGACGCTTCCGGGAGCGTTTCTCGAGAAGCCGGTGCTAGGGATCCAAAATTAGAGGAAGGCGAAAGGGGGGGCGGAGTCCTGGCAAAATAGCCGCTATCTATGACAGACGGATTGGCTTCTCCACTCGAGCGAACGACGGTAGCGGGGCTTGGACTTTCCGAAGGGGCTCCAAATCCTGAAGGTCCCGTGACACCTGATTGACCGGAAATATTGAATGAGTTCGATTTCCCAATGGCAGTTGAGATACTAGCTGGAGTACTCGAGGGGCCGTTCGGCTTAGTTGATAGCACACTACCCAAAGATATCGAGTTAGCGGAAGGGCCGCTCTTGATGGTATTCATCAGAGAATCTAGCGCCGTGGAATTTACCAAAGGTGCATTATTGGCTAAGAGCGCTGTTGAGCTTGAGTTCGAGTTAGATGAACTCCCCGAAGACGAAGAGAGTGACAAGCCTGATGCCGCCGATCCATTGGATGCCTGGGATCCGTTTGGGGCGCCGCCAGAAGATCCTTTTGCCAAGGTCGTGCTGGAAGGGGTCGTAAAGAAGGTGGCTTTGGCTTGAATGACCTTTTGCTCCAAGTCTTCGATATTCTCTTTTCCTAGTTCCTCAAGTTCCGCCTTTCCTTCGTCAGATTCCAAATATTCTTGAAGCTTTTCTAACTGTTTTTCATTTAGCGAATCGATATCGCCGTCTTTGAGGGCGGCTCCAATATTTTGTAAGTCGGTGTCTTTAGAGGATTGTAATCTTGTCGACAGGGCTTTGCGATTGGCCAGAGTGGCTTGCGTATTTGGATTGGGGCTAGACGACTCTTGACCAGAATCATCTCCCGACGAGTGCGATTCCGCTAGGGCGGTGGTGCCCGTTAGCATCAGGGCTACGACGAGGATTCGAAGCCAAGTGGCCTTCCTAGTTGTAACCCCGGTTAGATACACACCAACTCCCTTTGCCTTACTAAAATGCAACAGAGGGGCCGACGCCAGTAGCTTCGCCGGCACTATGCGGGGCAAGGAGCACTATGAGTCTACGAGAGGTTCTTTTAACGTTTGGAAATAACTGAAATTTTATCGACGATTTCGGTTGGAACACGGACGACTGTGATAATGGAATTAACGAAAATTAATTTAGCCGTAACTTCGCGATTCGATAGCTCTCTTAGTAACCCGCTTCACAATCTTACTGAAGACTCCTGGTTAGCGGATATTTCTTAGCCGCCGCTTTGTTTGTGCGCTTTCACGGTCAATGTCGTCCACTGAGAGGCTTCTACTTCCTCAGCCTTGGGGTTCGGTGCAGAGCCGGAAACTTCGCTCGGAATGCCACTATTGGTTTTTTTCTCTTCTGCTTTCTTTGTGGGAATGTAATCCACCCGGGCGGCGACTGACGGAATTTCAACGAAATAATATCCTCGATCGCCAAAGGGCCTATCATCGACCGTTTTACCCGCGGAATCCAAGCGAACAAAAAACTGAACTTGGGAGAGCTCCTCGTCGGAAGTGAATCTTCCGTCAAGAGGAAGAAAGGCGGAGTACTCGTGGCTGTCTCGTCCCGAAGGAGTCATTAATACGGCCTGTTCACTTTGCCAGTCACTTACGATGAGCAGGCGGCACCATTGATCCTTTTCGCCTCCTTGAGGGAGAAAACCCGATACCGGATTTGCACTGGCACCGTGGGATTGCGTCCGGTACGCAAAGTACAGAGTTACGCGACTGCCCGGGGAAAGTTGGAGATTGTGATAGACGATTTGAACGTCTCGATGGACGTTGCTACCGGTAAACGAGGGAGGCGAAACTTGAACCTTAATATCCTGACCGAGCGCGATTAACGAAAAACTGAAGAGTAGGAAAGTAAGCCCACTTGCGATCGTTTTCATTCTGGTAGTCCTCCCGGCGAAGTCCATCTCTCCGCCATATGTAGCAAGTTGTCAAAAGCAACGAGATTGGTCAGCTCGTAACGGCTAAGAAACCCTCCAAAAGATTCAATGAAGAAAAATACAGGCGGCGGTAAGTCCTTTCCGCGAAGGGCTTCAATTCGACTTTTTACGGAGGTCGTCTCTAGAGTGGCAGGAAGAAAAAATCTAAGCGAAGTAACTGGCGCTTGTGCGTCGTCTGAAGTCATCGCCGTTACCGCTTCGGGAGCAAGACTTTCCGCCAGAATGCCTCCTACCCCTTCTTGGCCTTCATCCCAGAGCCATCGGGTTTCTTCTTTCGCTTCCCGCTCGGCAATTCGGGCTTGTAAGATCTCCACCGCATGCATCTCGCTTCTCTTCGAGGGAGGGCCCAGCTTAATGAGGCTGTGGTAAAACTCGTACATATATTCGTAGAGGAATTGCTCGACCATCAGAATGGCCAAGAGATCTTCTAAGTTGCTCTCGGTAACGTGAGCGGCTGTGGGAAAGTAGTCGACTAAAATATTTTTCTTACCGCGCGAGTACCGTCCTCGTTCGAAGGCAAGGCGCTCATCGAGAAAATCTTGAGCCGTCGCGGTTGCGATTTCACTTCTCGTATTTGGGTCAAGCAGCGGTTGGGAAGTCAGTCCGTCGTGGTAGCGCGCTCCATACTCTCTGCGAAGTTTCTCGATGAGGGTATCTACTTTTCTAAGTTCGTCTCCCTGGTGATCTGCCAGTCGGCGATTCGAATAACGATCGGCCAATCGTGCTAGCTGAAACCGTTCCAGGCCCGCATACTTTTCCTTAAGGGAAGCCCAATCGCGGTAGCGTTTCGCCCAACGCCTCAACAGACGCTGGCAGCTCTGATGCTGAAATAAGCCGTGGTTGTATTTGCTGGCGCGCGCACGAGCTTCCTTGGCTGAAAGGGCAAGGCTCGCCATCAGTAAAACGGTGAAAAGTCGTAATTTCAATTATTTCCCCTCGAACGGGAGCAGAATAACGCATTGAGTTAAAAAGGAAAGAGGAAATATTGAGGAGTTAGCTGGTAAACTAAGTCCATGAAACAAAACCAACTTTGCGTCCTTTCTCGTCTGCTTATTGGCGTTCTTTTGATTGGGGGCTCGATGGGGAGCCGCTCGGGAAGAGCGGAAAACCTGGAAGGGACCGCCTACGAACCCAAAACTAACCACTCGAAAGAGCTATTTCATTTTCGCTGCGAGGATACGATCAAAGACAAATTGCGAACCATCCACAGCTACTTTACGGGACTAGATGGAAAGGAATTGGTCTCCGAAGAGGTGACGGTGACAGACGGAAAACTCACCCGCTACCTCGTTCATCATAAACAGACCGGTGAAGAGGGCTCACTCGATGTGAAAGACGGCAAACTTCTTTTTTCTTATACTCGCAAAGGAAGCACCGACACGAATGAGGAGAAGGCCCCCGATAATCTCATCATTGGGCCGCTCATTGTCGGCTATATTCAAAGCCATTGGGACGAGATATTAAAGGGAGATGCGGTTCCCGTTCGTTTTGCGGTTTTGGATCGCAAGGAGACCGTAGGCTTTAAGCTCGAGAAAGAGAGTGAATTCGAGAGGAACGGCAAGAAGGTCATTCAGGTTAAGATGAAGCCGACCAGTATTTTTATCGCGGCCATTGTGGACCCTATCCATTTTATCCTTTCAAAGGATAACAAAGAGATTTTGGAGATAGATGGCCGAACCCTCCCGAAACGAGAAGACAAGGGATCCTTTAAAGACCTAGACCCTGAGATTCTCTATCATGGAGTTCCGGCTTCTAAAGGATAGGACACCCATTTTCGAGGTGATTTCCAATGGCCATCGGAAAAGACGTGGGCATAGATTCGGCCGTCGGCACCCAAAGCTAGCACTCTTTCGACGGCAACTTCGTCTTTCAACGGAATGAAGTTGGAGAAAAAACCCTCCTGCCCTTGCTCCTTGGGCATGCAATAGCCCGCTGGTACTAACTGCCCCACACTAGTTAGGGTCAAAGGCTCAACTCCCTCGGGGAGTTGGTCGGGCCACTCGATAAACTTACCCATTCCATTAGGACTCTCCCCACTGTTCCATCGATAAAGGTGTCTCGAGCGCGCATCGACCGCCCAGATCTCCAGGGTATTGTCGATGGAGTGCATGCTCACCGATCGTAGCCACACAGGAGATTCGAAACTAGGGCGATAGACGATCTTTCTTTCCATCGGATCGATGACGAAAAGATCGCCCAATGAGGAGCCCACAAGCACTCGCCTTGAGGACACCACTTTTAGAAATTCCGTGGCCCCGGAAAGTTCGGAGGTTCCAAGCTCAATTACTTTCTCGGCGGGGTGTACTTCAAGGGCAATATGGGGTCTTGCCGTGGGAATGACAAAGACGCTTTTTCTTGCACTCGTTTGCTCTAGGTATTGCAGGTCGAGCAAGGGCAAAGGTGAAGCGGTAACGAGTCGTTTGGGAACGCGTCCGGGAAGCGTGAACTCCTCCTCTTGGATACACGCGACGCCAGAGAGGAGGGCTTGCGAAAGATTCTTTTCGTAGGGTTTTACGACGACAGGCTTTAGTAAGATGCGGTACAGAGCATTTTGAGACAGTACGTAAAGATAATAGGGGGCCAAATCAGACAAGTACTTGGTCTGCTCCCAAGCGGCTAGGGATAATTCCTGATTGGCTCGTTGTTGCAGCTCGGTTAACGGAAGAAATCTTCTTTGTAAGACTCGTAGCGGAGTTCGATAAAGAACGGCTGCCGTGACGGCGGTGTCTGCGGGCATTCGGATTTGAACGACACGCCGTTGAGGAGTGATGAGCGCTAGGTTTTCTTTGCTATCGAGAGCGGCATAAAAACTCTGCCCTGAACCCACCTCTCCTTGCGAGGATAGTTGTTGTAACTCGCCCAAAGTCCCTAGCCGCACTTCTTGTTGCCACGTTGTAAAGTGAGGTAATCGTTTTCCGTCATCGTCGTGGTAACCATCTTGGAAGATTACCAGAGGGCTAGATTGCCCTAGCATCGAAGTGAGCGAACCCCTGAGTCCGAAGGACGTGGTGACGAGCAGACCACAACTATCTCCGGACGCAGCTCTGGCGACGAGATGAGCGGCAAAAAAGAATGAAAATAAAATCCAACCCCGTTTCATGACCAACCGCATTCAATCTAAGATGAACCGCTGCTAGAAACAACTATTTTGTCTATGCGCTCTACACGAAGGTAGGCCGTACCTTTTTGTAGCTACAAAAAGGTACGGCCTACCTTCGTGTGGGACAAAAAATGGCACGCTGGCCACTTCGTAATCACCGATGGGAAGACCCTCCTGAAAATAGAGTAGTCGGGCAGAATACTTAGGGTTTGGCAGGATTATTGTACTAGGCCAAGCCTGGAGGGAAGTTCGTGGCGCTCAGGCGACTCATCATCATTTGGATCCTTTGCCTACTGGGAAGTATTGCGACTTTGTCCCAAGGAAAGCCACCGGCTAAACAGACCACAGAGACGATCGCCAAGGGCGTAAGGAGACACCTGATCGAAGACGGATACTTTGAAGCCATGAGCTCGGAATCCTCCCAAGAGAGAATGGCGGCCGTCGAAAATTTAGCGCATTGGATGCGCACCGCAAATCCTTCAGTTCGGTTAGATCACGCTCAAGAAAGATTAGAGTCGTTGATAAGTTCCCAGAATCTGAATCTCAGTTCCGCAGCGATCTTTGTCTATGGAGAGCTCTTGCCCTATCAGCATGGGCAGGAGCGAGCCAATACGATTGCTCTGTTGAAACGCACCTTGGAGGAAGAGATCAAGAGTGACGAATTTGGAACAGCCACCGGTCGTAGGGATCCCCGAATTATGGGAGCCCTAGTTCACTCCCTTAGGGAGCAAGTTCCCCAAAGTCCTTTGGAAAATCGTGCGGCTAAAGGCTGCGAAGGCCTTGGAGAAGTTTACGAAATCCACCGGGCTAACCCACAGCTAGAGGCTTTTCGATAGCCCTGTACTCAAGTTGCCATTTCAGCTAGAAGAACTTTGCGATGAACGACGGTAATATCACTCAGATATTAAAGCGATACAGTCAGGGCGAGCAGGACGCTTTGGAAACGCTTTTGCCTAGCATCTACTCGGAGTTACGTCGCCTTGCCCAAAGCTATATGCGCAAAGAGAGTGCGGGCCACACCCTGCAGCCCACCGCACTCGTCCACGAGGCCTACTTCCGCCTCATCGATCAAAAAGAGGTGCAATGGCAGAACCGCGCCCACTTTTTTGGCATTGCCGCCCAACTAATGCGTCGGATCTTGATAGACCATGCGCGGGCTCGCCATGCCGAGAAACGTGGTGGGGATCACACCATCGTTAGCTTTGACGAAAAGTTTCATGCTGGCTCCAGCTCAAATCAAGAGCCCGATCTCTTGGCCATCGATTCCGCACTCGAAAAACTAGAAAAGCTAAATGCCCGCCAGGCTAAAGTGGTGGAGCTTAGATATTTTGGGGGATTAAATATCGATGAAATCGCCGTAGCCCTCGATTCTTCTCCCGCGACCGTTAAACGCGATTGGACG
The DNA here is from genome assembly GCA_963778115.1 of uncultured delta proteobacterium. Taxonomy (GTDB): domain Bacteria; phylum Bdellovibrionota; class FAC87; order UBA2466; family UBA2466; genus JBBQIT01. The sequence goes on along the minus strand of CAVZSV010000004.1, from coordinate 1,357,151 downwards.
ATTGCCAAGGCTTGGCTGTACCGTGAACTTAGTGAAACGAAAGAGCCCTAAGTCATGACCACAATCTCTCCGCAAGATTGGGAAAGGATCTCGGAGTTGGTGGGAGAGGCCATCGCCCTTGCTCCCGAGGAGCGCCATAAGTTCTTGGACGAAGTCGAGTTACAAAATCCCCTATGGAAGAATGAGATCGCGTCCCTGCTAAAGCATGTCTCTCCGCACTCCGATTTTCTGGAAAAACCCGCGATGTCTCTTCTCTCCTCAGGCGAAATTGCCGGCACCGTTGCCAGTCTAACGGAAGGAGATCGGATAGACGACTTCGAGATCCACGAGCGTTTGGGAGAAGGTGCTTTCGCTTCAGTCTACCGCGCGCGCCAGATTTCGTTGGGCCGCGACGTTGCGTTGAAAGTTTCGCGTAACATGGGGCATGAGGCTAGGACGATGGCGAGTCTAGAGCATGCCAACATCGTGCAGGTGTTTTCAGAAAGTATCGATGAAAATCGTAACGTCCGTTACTTGTGCATGCAGTTTATTCCCGGACTTACTCTCGAATATATTTTGAAGGAATTGGAAAAGCGAAAAGAGGCGCTCTCGGGAAACGCAATTTTAGCGATGATAGAGGCTTCACTGCCGTCTAAACAGCTTTTGTTCGATCGAACCATTCTCAAGGAACGGGAGCTTCTTCAAGGACTGAACTCCTTCGAAACCGTGTTGTGGCTCGGAAACCAGTTGTCTAGGGCACTCAGTTTTGCCCACAGTCGTGGGGTGCTCCATCTGGATGTGAAACCGAGTAACATTCTTATTAGCGGCTACGGTCGGGCGCTGCTTTCTGATTTTAACGTTTCCGTAAATCGTCAGATTGATACTCAGACCGCCCCTGTCGTCTTGGGCGGAACGCTAAACTATATGTCCACGGAGCATAAGCGTGCTTTTCTTAATTCCGCGGAATCCATTCAGTCCCTTGATCACCGCGCGGATATCTATTCTTTGGGGGTAGTCCTCAGAGAGGTGATGAAGGTCGCTTCCGTTGAAAATGAACCTCGCCTTGCTGTGGAATCGCTCGAGCTTTTTTTGAACGAATGCACCAAAGAAGATCCTCAATTTCGGATTCAAAATGCGAAAGAGCTCGAAAAGAGGTTGCTTGCGTGTTCCGAATATCGCGGCATCTTAAATCAGCTTCCTCGCGGCCGTTTCTACGATCCCTTTGCCGAACGCTATCCCAACGCCGTATATATTTTGGGGGTCTTGATTCCGCAGGTCCTAGGAAGTGTCATCAACATTTTCTACAACGAATCTCGAATCGTCAGCCACCTCAATGAAGAGCAGCAACATTTCTTTATTCAGCTTATCAAAGTTTGGAATCCGCTTATTTATCTAGCATGTATCGCCGTTTTGGTGATGATAAAACGTCCAATCTTGCGTTTCATGCACAGCCCCGAAACCGCCTATGCGGAAGGTACGCTTCGGCTTCGTGAGTTGCGAGCGTTGATTCTTCGGTTTCCGTTTTGGGTGGCTGCGATTACCTCTCTCGCTTGGGGGTTCGCGTCGCTAATGTTTCCGATATCGATCGGTCTATTTCATCCTCCGGTGAACGCCCCTATCTTTTGGCACTTTCAACTCTCCTTTTTCCTCTCCTGGTTGATTGCTACCACGTACTCTTTTACCAATACGCACTACTTCGGCCTTCGAACGCTCTATCCGAAATTGTGGGTGGGCTGCATCGACATTCGTAAAGAAGCCAAGCAAGAACTGGCTCATGTCGGACGTCGAGTGCGGCCCCTTCATTTGCTGGCCGGGCTGATTCCTTTGATTGGAACGGCGCTTATGGTCGTGGTGGGGCCCGAAACTTTGCAAGGGCACACCTATAAGGTGTTTCAGTTGCTTCTATTGGTTTTTGTTGTAATCGCCGCGGGGGGACTGTTCTACGCGGTACTGGCCACAAAAACCCTTTCCGAAACGTTATTTGCGCTCACCGGAAACGAAATCGTCGAAAAAGACGATTGATTGTGAAGCAATTGTGAAGCAACTCTGCTTGAAGTAGCCTTTTTTTCATTATGACGCGTGGTATCATTTAGGAGTGGGTAGTCTTTTAAGCAAAGTGTTGATGGTCATATCCCTAGTCGCGATTTGGGGAACCTGCATTCCCCAGGCCTCGGGCGAAAATTTGCCTTACGCTTTTGCTCCGCAATTTTCTTTGACTCCCCCAGCCCCTAGCTTTTCCAACACAGCGATGACTCCTGCTTTTTCCGGGGCAAGCAGTGCCAGCGATGCCGCGGCAGCAGCCCAAGCGGCAGCCGCGGGCGTGCAGGGTCAAATCAATGTTCCTCAAAAGTACCGATCTCAATTCGATCAGTTTATGGAGAGTCGGGGCCAATCGCCTGACAATACCCAAAATCCCGCTCCCAGTGACAGCGATCCCGCAAGCAGCTACCAAGACCAAGATTTCACCTCGGCCAGCTCGGATTTTGAGTCATGGATTTATGGAAAGGATAGGCTGAAAGAATCGGGGAATTTGGAATCCGATGATCCATTAAAGCCTGCGGACTCGTTCGAAGAAAATGCGGACTCCTATTCCGATCACTCGGAAAGCGATTCTTTAGATGAGAATGAAACCGCCGTCTCCGATGACGAACCTTCCCGGTACCTCTATATCGAACCTGGAAAAGGGCTGGAGTACATCGTGGAGAGCCATGCTGATGGAAGTTACATTAGCTACGATCCGCAGACGGGGGAGATTAAAGCGTCGGGAACCGCCGATGAGGCTCAACAATATCTGTCGGGAGTGGGAGAATATTCCATGGTACCCCTAGCGGAAACCGAATACCGCGACTGGGTTAAACCCCAATCCTTTGGAGCCCTATCCTACTGACTATCTCCCGGTAGTAAATTTTGCGGAATATTTTGAAATGAGCTTACCTGGTCATCGGTAAATCCCAGTACCCACGCCCTGTCGAAGACATTGTCATCCCACTGAGGGGCGTTCTTCCAACCAAACTGCTTTACTATCTTTGGAATCATATGGTGCTCCCAACAAATAACGACCATGTGTCCCTCGTAGCTCTTGTTGGACAGGATATCGCTCACTAGAGGTTCGATGTCTTTCTTCTTATATTCCTTTTGAATGTCGAGTTTGGGATCGAGACTCTCAGCAAGAGGAGTGACCGTTTCAATGGGACGCAGCGAACCGTCCTCCTCGCTAGGGGCCATGGCGTAGATCGCAATAGGTGGTCCGAACTCTTTGACTATCGCGTTGGTATTGAAAAAGTTGGGAAGTAGCTTAGCCCGCTGGTATCCCACTTCGCTTAGATCGTTGCCCTGGTCTGGTTTCTCGCCGTGACGGATAAGAACGACTTGGGCCGGGGAGGCGAATAGGGGAAGGGAAAGGGATCCGAGCACTAGACACAACATAATAGATTTCATGGCTCTGGCCATCTCAGAATCCGGCGGGTAGGTCAAGCGGAGGGCTATTTCAAAGAGTCGGTTGAATTTGCGAAAGCCTTTGGCGCGCTATTTTCAGCGTTTCGTACCAATGAGCATCGGGTGACGGATCAGACGCTATCAGCTTCTCCAGATCGCTCACTCCGATGCGTAGCAGGTCAGTTGAAATGGGGGAAGCGACACTGCCTCGTTGAATCAGAGCATAGCTTCTTTGGAACCGAGTCTCACGAAGAAGGCGTAAGAGATGGTTCTCCCAGGGCCGATCCTGGAAGGGGGCGACATCCGCGATAGGAAGGGCAGAATAAAATCGAGCGGATTTTTCTAAGTAAGTATTGGGATCAAACGGCTGCTTAGCTGAGAAGACTTCATTCACCAGACCGAAAGGCCACATCGTAAAGTCTTGTTCGGCGCTATTGTCGGATGCTTCAACAGAGTCTGGTGTGAAATAGCTAATGAAGATCGGATGGTGTCCTAGATTTGCGTCGAATAATTGGCGAAGATTGTAACCATTAGGATCTCCAGGAAGATAATGATCCGCCGGGAATTTGATGACGCTAACATCCGATGTTTCGTTGGCGACTATTGTCTTTTTCAACCAATCCGTTTCCAGTAAGAACAGATCGGCGATTTGAACGTCGGGACGAACCTCTTCACATTTCTGCAGGTACCAAGCGGATCCCAACATTTCATTACCCACGAGAATCAGAAAACTACTTTGAGGAAGAGGCGTTAACAGGGCATGGCCCAATTTTGCAAAAGTATAGTTCTTATGTTCATCGGAGGATCCGTAGTTTAGCGCCACTTGGACCACGAGAGCGACGCTAAACAGAGCGACGAAACCGGCTCCGAGCATTGTCGATTTCTGTTTGAGTGGGGTATGAAGAGCAAAAAGTCCCATCCCAAATCCGATAAACAAAAGCAGATTAGCCTGTTGCCAGAAGCGGCTCAAAATAGCCAGAGGAACTCCGGGACTGGGAGTGATGTTTGCCATCGAGTGGAAGGCCAATACGTAGAGGAAAAAAGCGATGGTCCATGTCGCGACAAGAGATTGGACCGGTTTTTGTTTTTGGAAAAACCAATACGACCCAAACGAAGCGAGTAGCGGCCCGACCCACAAAGAATCCATGAATGCCGCCTTGAAATAGGCCGCCAGATAGTCCATCAGTTCGGTGGCATGACCGGAGCCTGCGGCCAATTGAAAAGTTCCATATTCTCGTCGAAGAACATGGGTAAGAAACCCAGACAGCGTTGCCGTATCACCCCACGCGCCTGGAACGTGACGAAGCCCCGCGAACCAGAGGTAGGCATAGGGAGTGAGTCCCAAAAGCCCACAAAGGACTAAAACATGAAATCGTCGACGAAGCGGTTTCCCGCCGTAAAGAAGAAGCCAGACTCCTAAGGGGAATTCATAAAACACGATGGTGTGATGGTTGGATAGTCCCAATCCCATCACGAAAGCCGTGATGCTTGCGACTCGGAGGTTTTTTTCTCTGGCATAAAGTACTGAGAGAAAGACCAAGCTTGCGACTATCAGATTATTTAGTCCGAACACTTCGGCGACTACGGAATACCTCCATACGATGGAAGAAAACGCGAAAAGGCCAGCCACGAGGAGTCCCGCCCAAAGGGTTCGGGTGAGTTTGGTAAGCGATAAGAAAATAAAAACAGCGGCTCCCGCATTGCAAACCGCCGAAAGAAAGTTAACTCGCCAAGCGATAGAGCCCCAGGGAAGCAGAGAGAAGAGTTTGGCTAGCATCGTGTAAAGCGGATATCCCGGTGGATGAATGACTCCCAAAAGATAACTTTGAACGATAAGTTCGCCACTATCTCCCGGAGGTACCGTAGGAAACAGGGTAAGGGCATAGACGAAGGATACGACCAGAAAGAGTCCGATGGCGCACGGTACTAAGTGGCGAATGTCGACTTCGCGAGGGGGAGGTGTTTTTTTCATGGATAGGAAAATTATAGCAGGTTGGGGAAAGATTACCCCTCTAGTGATGTATTAATAAGTAATATTAATTAGTTATAATTCTATGTTCGCTGCTAGCGAACACATTGTTCGCTGCCCCCTTGATCTCACTCGACACTCCGCGATATATCCCAGCCCGTGATTTTGGAATTTACAGACTATAGGGCCTTTTTGAGGAGCGTTCTCGCCGAGAGAATCAGCCGGAACCCTCGGTATAGCCTTCGCTCAATGGCGAAGTCGCTCGGCATGGCTCCTTCGCTATTTTCCGAAGTAGTAAGCAAAGGAAAGAAGAATTTCTCTTTCGAAAAAGCGATCTCAATTGCCGAAAAGCTGGAGCTTGAAGGAATCGAGCGGGATTATTTCTGCCTTCTCGTTCAGTACCAGTCGGCTACCACCCCGAGAACCCGCCAAGAGCATTTTGAAAGGTTGCAGTCCATACGACCAAAAAGAGTCGTCGACCTGAGTCTCGATGTGTTTACCGCAATCTCGAGCTGGTATCACATTCCGATTCTCGTCATGACCGAATTAGGCGCCAAAGAATTTACTCCAGAACGGATCTCAGAGCGGCTGGGGATTTCGCCGGTCGAAGCGCGCGCTGCTATAGAGCGGCTCGAAAGGCTTGAACTTTTGAAAAAAGACGACAAGGGCCACTACCAGCGGATTCACGAGTATTCGCTCTTTGAGTCCAAAATGGCTCACGAAGGGCTGAGAAAGTTTCACCGGCAAATGCTCGAAAAGGCGATGGCTTCTATTGAAACTCAAACGCCCAAAGAAAAGGTAATAGGGTCTGAGACCTTTGCTATCGATATCGCGCAGATTCCGGATGCACAAAAGAGAATCCGAAAGTTCATGGGGGAGTTAGTAGATCTTTTCGATAAGGGAAAGAAAAAAACCGAGGTGTACCACCTCAATGTTCAACTGTTTCGAGTGACCGAAGGAGAGAAACGATGAAAGCGAAAGTAGTGATTTCAGGACTAGTGGTCTTGTTGTTATCAGCCTGCGGAACTCCGGCCCCAAGTGGGGGGGGCGGCGGAGGGGGAAGCGGAAACGGCGGTGGAAGATCGCTAGCCCCTGCTCCACAGTTATCGGCTTCCGGTGGTTCGGTGGGAACCATGGGTGGCGGTGGGACGCTGGTCTTTACTTTCAAGAATGGCGCGAGGCTAGCACTGGAAGCAATGGAGTCGACCGATATTACTCAGGATGCCGCTCCGACCGAGGCCAATCTTATCCAATTCTATGTAAAACACCGGAGCGCTTGGTTGGATGCCTTAAAGCGAGTCATTAGCGAACCGGATCTCGCCAAAGAGACCATGGAGATCTTACTCGAAGACAATAAACAGGTTGCCGCTAAGGTGGTAACCGACGAGAAAACTTCGCACATTGAGCTAAGCTATCCCGCGGTCAACGTGGGCGAAGGGTTTACGGCGGAGAAAGCATTCGGTCTTGCCATCCACGAAGCCGGCCATATTGCCTACCCTACCGTGACGCCCAAAGATCATCCTTACTTCGACCAGATTGCAACCGTTCTATACGCCGCTTATCGCAAGCAGAAGGCAACGGAGACGCGGGTTAGAATTCCCATCCCCTCGCAAGTGAGTCGGGTACACGATCTAATGCTCAGTAGTGACGGCAAGCGGATCACTTTCGAAGGAACTTCTTCGGAAAAGACGGGAACTGGGTATTCGATCGGCCGGACCTACAGTTTGGATCTGGAAACGGGTTCCTTATTTGACCACGGGTCGAGTACCGTCCTTTTTATAGATCAGGACAATATGCTTTTGTCGTCCAGCGGTATCGCGGTTCTTTGGAACCAACGCACCAATCAGCGTCGAAGCGTTGGAATTAATACGACGTACGCCAACAGGGCATGGCAACATCCGGATGGGAAAACCGTTGTGGTGGAGGGGCGATTGCACTCCGACTATGATCAAGGGGTTCTTTATTTCTTGGGGGATAAACAAAGAACCGTTTTACTCCCCAAAGAGGCAACAGAGGGGAGGTTTTCCGTTCGAGGAGAGCCGTTAATTACTGGTAATGGTCGATACGTGGTTCGCATCGACGAGACCAAAGAGAAAGAATCGCGACTTCGGGCATGGGATCTCTTTGAAGAGGGAAGGACCGCCGAGGTACTCCTCTCCGGTGGATTTGCGATGTCTTCTTCTCGAGTGGATTCTTCGCACTATGTGGCGATCACCGATAGCAAACACGTGATTGTTCTCAACCTTCAATCTTTGGTTATGTCTCGGCCGGGAGAAGTGCTCGATCTAAGAGGATTGGAAAAACCGGGGCAAGATTATCGACTCTGGCGGGCTGTCAAAGGGTATGAAACTTACGGGTTTGACAGGCTAGGGAAGCTACTATTTTTTAAAGAGGGCAGTCATCTCAAGTCCATTCCAACCTCCGGAGATACTTATGGGACACCAGCGACGATAGGCATCATTGATAACGTCCATCTCCTGCGCGTGCCTGGTTCGGATACCAAATTTCTTTCGCCCGGAATGTATGCCGGCTCTGATATTCGCCTGATCGACAGCACCCTATCTTTTGAACAGCAGGTGAAAAAGCCTTTACTGGCGCCAAGTCCGTCCTTTCAAATATTATTTGGCACCACCGTGGCCAACACGCCCAGAGGGGCGGTCCTCGTCACGAACAACCATCAGGACTATATCGATATCGATTACATTGAGGAAGAGGCGCGGGGGAAAAAGTAGTCGACAAAGATGTCATTGGGGCGAAGCCGAAGCAATCTGTAGTCCGTGCTGGTGATGACATCCGTGCCACTACGCTTACAGGTTGCCACGTCGGCCTTCGGCCTGCTCGCAATGACAAAGAAAGCAGGAGCGACTTGTCCGTCGTAGCCTTGGCGTAGGAGGAAGCAATCCCCATGCATAAGTACCGCGCGGTAAGGGCAATGAGACTGAAAATCGAGAATCGAAAATAGAGGGCTAATAAAAAAGGCGAGTGTGGTGACTCGCGCTAGCGGGGACATAGGGTCTGTCTTTCGCGGTCCCAGGGACCGCTGCAGACAGCCGGGGAATCCCCGGATTGTTCGCTTCGGAGTATTTGAAGTTGGTTTCGGGGCTTTCCTTCTCGACCCGTGGAAGGACTGCCGGAATGAATAAATTCATTCCGGCTTTATCTCAAACCGCTAATAAGAAAGGCGAGTGTGGTGACTCGCGCTAGCGGGGACATAGGGTCTGTCTTTCGCGGTCCTAGGGACCGCTGCAGACAGCCGGGGAATCCCCGGATTGTTCGCTTCGGAGTATTTGAAGTTGGTTTCGGGGCTTCCCTTCTCGACCCGTGGAAGGACTGCCGGAATGAATAAATTCATTCCGGCTTTATCTCAAACCGCTAATAAAAAAGGCGAGTCTGGTGACTCGCGCTAGCGGGGACATAGGGTCTGTCTTTCGCGGTCCTAGGGACCGCTGCAGACAGCCGGGGAATCCCCGGATTGTTCGCTTCGGAGTATTTGAAGTTGGTTTCGGGGCTTCCCTTCTCGACCCGTGGAAGGACTGCCGGAATGAATAAATTCATTCCGGCTTTATCTCAAACCGCTAATAAAAAAGGCGAGTCTGGTGACTCGCGCTAGCGGGGACATAGGGTCTGTCTTTCGCGGTCCTAGGGACCGCTGCAGACAGCCGGGGAATCCCCGGATTGTTCGCTTCGGAGTATTTGAAGTTGGTTTCGGGGCTTCCCTTCTCGACCCGTGGAAGGACTGCCGGAATGAATAAATTCATTCCGGCTTTATCTCAAACCGCTAATAAAAAAGGCGAGTCTGGTGACTCGCCTTTTTTATTAGCGGGACACGGGTCTCGAACCCGCAACCTCCACCTTGGCAAGGTGGCGCTCTAGCCAATTGAGCTAGTCCCGCGAACAAAGAAGGCCTTTAAATACGACTTTTTGGGGCTAATGGCAACTAGGGAGTATGAGGCGACACTCTCTTTAGTTGGCCGGCTCGGGCAATAGGTAGACTCCCCCTTGGGTCGAGTAACTCAAGGTGGCCTTGCCCGAGTAAGCATCTCCCCCTGAGAATTGAAGGTCTAGGGTATTGCCCTTATCGCAGGTGACGTAGAGCAGGCGGTCTCCCCAGTATCTTTGTTGGCGAGCTCGAAAATTGAGGCAAGCGTCGTTCCAATCGTTAAACAATTTTACGACGTCAGAGACATCCTCGGACAAACTGGCATAGGCCGAGTGGGTTATCGAACTATTGATGGTCTGTTCTTCCTGGATTTCGCTGGGAGTTTCGTCGGGCACTGCTATGAGCAATTGGGTCGTCGATAAAGCTTGGGCGCCCCCTTGATTCTGATAGTTTTGATAGCGCGAAAAGCGCTGGTTAATATCTACGGTCTTTACCATCGGCATTCCGCACGTGACAAAGAGCAATTTTTCGCCCCACTTCGCTTTAAATTCTTCTTTCCACTGATCGCAGCGGGTTTGGAGCCTATTCAGCGTCACGAACTGTGCTGACTGTTCCGGATCGGAATAAAGTAAAAGAGAAGTTCGGATAGTTCCTTGAACCACATTGGCATTGCTAAGGGGCTCTAGAAAGATATAGCCGTTGGCTGAAGCACGATAACCTTGCGACTTACCTGCGGCCAATAAATCTGCGCCGGGATTGCCGCAAGTTGCGTAAAAATACCGACTTTGCTTTGCTAAATCAGACGAGAGTTGTCTCACCTTCCAGTCAGTGCACTTAGATTCCAGGTCCTTTAGCGCCAAAGCTTCCGCCTTAGCCATGGTTCCCGCTTGGGAAACGTAGACGAAATTCGCCTGATACCAATCGCGAAGGGTTCGGGCTCGTTTGGTATAGGTGGGATACTTTTGCTTTCCGGGGACCGCCTGATACGGGGTGAAGTGCTTTCGGTACCACATCTTAAAATCATCGGGAGAGAGGGTGCTCAGGAGATGAGCCGCTAACTTTCCGACCAGAGGCGATTCAAATTCCTCCGAGGTCTCAAACGCGGGAAGGAGCGAGATCGCGGATCTGAGATAGATTTCGGCCCGATCTACAGGAGAGTCCTTTAGGGCCTCCCAGTACTGACCGTCCAAGAGGATCCGGTTTTTGGAATCGATGTTTAAAACGGGTTTAATGTGACCCTTCGGCAAAAATTCGAGATGCTTGTGTTCGGACTCGTGAAGCTTGGCCGAAGGATCAAGTAATTCAAATTCAGCAATCACATACTCCAAGGCATGGGGGAACTCATAGAAGGCATCGACTGAAGTATCCAGTAAGAGTTGGACTTTTTGTCGGGCTATGTCTTCAGCGGAAAGTTCCGTATTGAGTTGAATCGAAAGTTTCGATTTTTCGGCCTTCCATCGGACTTCCCACTCCCAAAGATCGAGCGATCGCACCATTTCCCGGCCTGCCTGTTCCAGGACAACTACGGACCCCACGGATTTGATGGAGGCTCCGTGTACGGTAAAGGCTGTCGTAGTGAGCAATAGAGCAAGAAATAAAATCAGAAAGCGCATGGCTTCTCCCTTCGAGGACCGTAGTTTTACCCCGTATAGCACCCCCTTTACCTAAACTTAAATTTAAATTTAAGTTTAAATTTAATATAACGGGTGGGTTCTTTCCGAATGACGTTTGCGGTCGAGAACACCGTTGAGGGAAACCCAGAGGTAGGGTGCGGCGGCGGCATGGAACGGTGCTAACCCACTCTTGCGCATCCCCACGCCAAAGGGCCGTAAACCCCCAAACCCAAAAAAAGAAAACCAATTTATCCGCCGCGCGACGGCAAAAAAATAATCCCGGTCCGAGATCCGAAAATAAAGAGAAAAAAAACGAAAGCGCCAGCGACAGAACAATCTTCTCACTCCTCCGTCTTCATAACGGCCTCGCACAAAAGAAAGCAGGGACTCCTAGGAAGGCCCGTCTCAAATTACAGAACGAGGTCCATGCACTAGTCATCACCCAAGCACCAGCGTCGGAAGGTAAAACTTTTCCTGAGCGGAGCGACGGCACAGGTTAGACGTTCTTGAATAAACAACTCTTGCGCACCCCAACGCCAAAGGGACCGTAAGCCCCAAACCCAAAAATCCGAGAAGGAAGAGAAAAAAAATAGGATGCGTTGGACAAATTATGATTGACACGATTCGTCAAAGAATCGGGTTATGGGAGTCATGACTTGTCCGCTGGTAAATAAACCACGCTCCTCTTCGTTTCCTTCGACGCTACGAGATTGTTTTTTGGGTAATCACCTGGGCTCCTCACATGATTCGAATCATGTTGCAGTGACGTAAATACCGCAAAAAAAGTCACTCCAAAAACCCGTGTTAGAAATCAGACAACACGGAGGTTTGTAGGTGGAGACAAGATTTTATAGCCCTTTCTTTAAACGATAGTGAGTTAGTAAGTCGATTCCGTCGGTCAGTAAAAGCCGAAAGAAAGATTCAAGCGCAGGTATTAGCGTACCTAGCTGTGATAGAGCAGCGAAAGATTTTTGCGGTAGAAGGGTATTCTTCTTTGTGTTGGTTTTTAGTGAAGGAGATGGGATATTCAGAGCCGACCGCTCTGAAGCGCATTCAAGTCGCAAGGTGTGCCATTAAGTACCCTAGGATTTATTGGTATCTTGAGAATAACAAAACTTCGATAACCGCACTCTCCGTTCTAGCTCCGCATTTAAATCAAAGTAATAACCAGAGGCTTTTAGAAGAGTGTTCGGGAAAGTCGGTCAGTAAAATCAAAGAAATCATTGTGAAGTATTATCCCAAGGCTGCGGTAGAAGACAGTGTTCATAGCCGTATCTCGCCTATCAATATCGACCAGGTGAACATTACGTTTAGTGCGTCGAAAGCCTTTGCTGAGAAAGTAGAAAAAGCTAAGGCTATCCTCTCTCACAAGCACCCCAAGGCCAGACTAGAAGACATCTTCAATGACGCGCTGGATGCGCTTCTTCAAAAACATGCTCCCAAAAAAGCTAGACACACAAAGCAAACCTCTTCTTCACCACAGAGCCGCCATCTTCCCCAGGCAATCAAAAACGAGGTCAAAGAAAAATACGAGGGGTGCTGTTACGTGTCGCCCTCAGGGGTTCGGTGTGGGGCAAAACGCTTTGCGGAAAATGACCACATCATTCCGTGGGCCGTGGGAGGTAAACATGAATCGAGGAATGTGAGGTGGCTGTGTAGTACGCATAATCAGCTGGAGGCGGATAAGTTTTTTGGGAAAGCTTGGATGGACCAATGCCGGGGGAAGAACAGACCGGAACAAGGTCAGTTGCTTAACTAACCATCCACTTTACGAGGGGAAGCGACTTCCGCTTCCCTGTCACCACAGGCCTTTCAGAGGGTATTAATCGCGCCATCAAGGGCCTTAAATGGCAGGCCTATGGCTACAAAGACATGGAGTACTTCAAGCTTAAGATCCTCCAAAAGGTCGGTTACCTAAACTATCGGTATTGTTTAATCGCAAACTTTTAAGAGAAAGAGGGTAACGGGTGAACACAGCGTATTCTCCTGTAGGCCATAGTGACGCGTACGCAGACAGAATACGATGCAGCGACTGTTTTGCCCTTGCTCTGCGATCTCAATCGATTACCTCTGTGTTCTCTCTGTGCGGCTCCCCGGGTATTCCCTTTGCATGATCTTACGGATCTAATAGTTTGGGTATTTCACTGGAGAGATCATGCGTCGCAAGAACCATCTCTTAATTATTGTTGTGGCTTTTATGGCATTGGGTGCCGTTCGCAGCGAAGCCCGATTTCGTCCCTTTGGGGGAATCTTTTCTCGTTTTTTCTTCCGGCCGTCATTCCGCTTCACACCGCGCTTCTTATTTTGGCCAAATCAATTTCGTAATTTTCAGCCGTTCTTTCCGTCGAATTTTGCGGGAAGTTTTCCCCACGCAAATTTGGGATCGATGGAAGTGGGATCCGGCGGGTTGCAGCCGGCGCCAGCAGGTTCAGGCGGAGGTGATGACGCAACTCATGGGGGCCCCGCTTCGGCGGCGCCAAATCCCAGAAGTGCTTCGGTTCCCGTATTACCCGTCTCTTCAGCAGGACGAGCGCTGCCCTCCTCCGGAGGAAGGACACCCGCTGAACTCGCGCAGGAATTAAAAGACGTTCTTGATTCTGATGAAGAGATCGCAAAGATTCAAAGAGCCCAGGGGCCCGATTTTACGAGAGAGAAACTTTTGGATTGGATCCAAGAATGGAAAAGGACCAATCCCAACATGACCGATACTCAATTGGCGCTGACCTTGGCGGTACTGGAAAGCCCGCAGGCCAAGAGTCCTCTTTCGGCGATGAATCCCAGGCTTTGCAAGGAAGTGACCGAGCACGCCGAACTGATGGCGTCGACCGGTATTCAAGGTCATCAAGGTTTCGACGGCAGATATGTCCGAGCCGGCGGGATTGTGAGTGAAATTGCGTCGGAGTCTTGGCCCAACCCCGGTTCCCTAATGGAAGCGGCTCGCAATTGTGTAAACCCGGGATGGTTTCAAAGTCCGGGACACCGCTTTCATATGGACGGGGGTAATCGTCCATTCGAAGGGGTGGCGGCACGAAACGCCTCTTTTTGTTATGACATGAGAAAAAACGAAAACAACGGGACTTGGTATTGTAGCGGCCTCATGCAATATAACGATATGGCCTACGTACGATAATTTTTCTTACTCGCCCAAAGGAACTACCGGAAAGACAATCTGTTGAGCGCGGGGATAAGCGGTGGGAGGGCCGATAGGAGCAAAGTCGGTAGTTAAAAGTTCCGCCGGAGGAGCCGGCATTCTTCTTACCGGAATCGTTTCACAGGGGCCGCTAAAGATCATCGTATCGTTTATTTTTTTCACTTTAAGATTAAGTGCTGTCGCCAATTCGTCCATGACTGCTTCCACGGTCTTAGGTTTCGCGGCCATCCCGTCGGAGGCTCTCCCAAAACTCCAGTCGATTCGTTTCTCAGCACAATCACCGGGGATGACATAACTTAATCCCCCAAGCTGTCCTTTGAGCTGTTTCAAGAGATCTCTGAGCGGAACCGATTGTGCATTGATAGACATCACGTGGGTGTGCGTATCGTTGACGACGGTTTCTAAATAGCCGCCAACCGCTTCGTTGGGGCGAGTGGCATAAAAGGAAGATCGTCCTCGGCTTCTCACCCGTCCATTAAGCGACTGGATCATGGAAGCCAATGCCCCTTGCATGGGGACCGCGACATCATCGGGAGTCATGACATAAAAAACCACTTCGTTGCCGAAAGTTCTCATTTCAAACGGAACCGCCGCTAGCTCGGGAGAGTTCTGTAAGCTCTTCGTAAATTGCTGACGAACCAGCCCTTGAGAACGCATCAGCAATTCAGGGGTCGGTTCCTGGACGGCAAACTGAATGGCCGACATGAACTGCGAATTTCCTTCTGCCATTGCAATGGCTAATGCCAACGAATGGGCCGCGATGACTAGGGCAAAAATGGGATGTAGTTTAAAAGCCTTCATTTTTCGTTCGTGGTTTCGAATTCAATACTTTGGAGAAGTTCGGGCTGGATGTAATGCACTTTAATCCGGTTCTTGTCTTCCATTCGGATCTGAGCAAAAGGAATAGCCGCACTGGCATTGTTTAATTCTTTCCCGCGATCTAGGTTTGCTAGATTTCCGTAACGGCCCCAAAGCACCAGAGTAATCACACCCAAAAGTGCCGCAACTACACCGCCTCTAAACAGCCAGCCCTGGGCCAGCCATACCATCGGATTATTTCGGCGGGGTTGGGACTTATTGAGTTTCCAGCCCTTCAAGATAAGAGTCTCATCTTTTTGGAGTCGTGAGTAGACGCGAAGCAAGGAAGAGGTCACTTCGGGTTCGGGAGAGAAAAAGGCCTCCCATTTACGTTCCAAAATTTGCGTTTGTTCGCGACATTTTCCACAAGTGGAAAGATGGATCTTGTTACGAAGGCGCCGCGCCACCGAGAGCTCCCTGGGAATGGAGACCATCTCAAGTAAGGCCTCGTTCTTAGGACAACTCAGGAGCTGCATAGCTTCCTCCGTCTTCCACATTGGGCAAAAATCGATCGGCAAGTTCGGTCATTAAGGTCCTTTTGGCGCGTACATAGGCTTGGCGCGAAGCTTGTTCGGTAATTCCCACTTGAGTCGCTACTTCCCGGTGAGAAAGGCCGAGACCATCTCGGAGCCAAATAATTTCAGAGTCCTTTTCATTCAACGAATCCATTGCGATGGCTAACTCTCGCATCTCAACCGCTATTTCCTGGCGAGAGGTTTGGGCGGGATCGGCAAGTTCCAACATGTCATCTACCGACACATGGGGACGGGTGGCTTGGGGAGTCCGCGCCGCTTTGTCGATTAGACAATGCTTTACGATACGAAGCAGGTACGCTTGCACCGCCAACTCTTGGTCCGATTCGATTCGGTCCAAATTCACTAAAAATCTTACGTAAGACTCCTGCAAAATATCCTCGGAGAGGGGCCTATCGCCGTTGGTCTTCCAAAGCAGAAAACGCATCAGGCCTGGCGCCGTCTTTTCATAAAGCGGGAGAAAGGCGGACTGATCGCCCTTTCGTAGCCGCTGTATCCATTTGGACAAGTTATCCAACTTTTATTATCTCCCTCTCTCCCGATTCACTCTCATAGTGACAGACGCGCACAAACTTCGACCTGTGACAAATATAGTACTTTTTGTATAAAGGGGAAGCTTTGCGTCCTAAGGGGGAGTGGAACATCTGGGTAAAGATGAGGGTAAATGTCTATTGAATTCGGTTACTTATTTGATTTGGACGGTACTTTGGTCTATAGCCTTCCCGACATTGCGGGGGCGGTGAACGTAGTGCGTGAGAGTGAAGGCTTGCCGGCCATCTCCGAGCAGGTGACGCGACGCTATATCGGGCAAGGGGCCGATCACCTTATTCGCCACTGCATCCCGGAAAAGCCCGAGAGCGAGGTCGAAAGGCTAACCATTGCGTATCAAGACTATTATTTTGAGCACCCCCACCGCTTGGGGCACCTCTACCCTGGCGTCAAGGAGGGATTGGCCGAGTTGCGAGCCCGCGAAGGGGCCAAGCTCGCCATAGTGACCAATAAGCCCTCACGGGTGGCCGATAAAACGTTAGCGTATTACCTTCCTGAAATTAGGTTCGATGCGATCATGGGGCCTGAGCGAGTGAGTCAGAAAAAGCCCGCCCCCCAACATCTCTTGGAAACGTTGCGTTTGATTGGCATAGAACCCCAGCACGCCTGTTTTGTGGGAGATGATCCCGTGGATATGGCTTGCGCCGATGCTGCTCGCGTACGCTTCTTCGGAGCCGGTTATGGTTTTGGCGGAGTGAAATCGCCCGGCCGAGACCTTACCCGGTTCTCAGAAATTTTGACGAGCGTCTGAGGCCGCGGATTTAAAAAGGGGTCGGGGAAACGTTTTTCTTATGGTATGAGTCCATCGGTGAAAGAGAATTTAAAAGGCTATCCCATTCAAGAGCTCGAGCAGAAGATTGTAGAGCAGGGCCATTCTCCGTTTCGCGGCCGACAGCTGTTTCGCTGGATTTACCAGCGGCGTGTCAATGATTTCTCCCAGATGACCGATCTCAGCAAAGATTTTCGGTCTGAATTAGACCAGAAATATGTGTTGCCCCAAGTAACCGTTGCGACCCATCAGCAGTCCAATGACGGAACCATAAAGTATCTCGTTGCGCTTGAAGACAACGAAAAGGTGGAGGCGGTTTTTATTCCCCAAGAGGATCGCAATACGCTATGTATCTCCACCCAAGTCGGATGCAAAATGGGCTGCACCTTTTGCGCGACGTCCTACATGGGATTTACTCGTAACTTAAAGAGTTGGGAGATGGTCGATCAGTTGATTAGTCTTCCGACGCCGGCCCCCGTAAACAATATTGTGCTCATGGGAATGGGAGAGCCCCTCGATAATTTTGATGAAGTGATGAAAGCCATGGCCATCTTTCAAGATCCAATGGGGCCAAAGATAGGAAAGCGTCACATTACGCTTTCCACGGTGGGGCTTACGAACAGAATCCAAAAATTTGTAGATACCAATTTGGGAAATTTGGCCATTTCGCTTCACGGGACGACCGACGAGCAGCGGGCGACTATAATGCCCGTTAATCGAAAGTATCCGATCGAAGGGCTCATGGACTGCTGCCGGAATCTTAAGTTTAAGTCGCGGCGTCGAGTCACTTTCGAATATTTGCTCATTCGCGATTTCAATGACACCAATGAGGATGCCCACCGCTTGGCCAGTCTAGTGTCGGATTTTCCCTGCAAGATAAATTTACTGGCCTACAACGAAAACCCGTTTGTGGGTTTTAAACGTCCGAAAGACGAACGCATTTTTGCGTTCCAGAATATTCTTCTCAATAAGGGGCTAACCGCTACTTACCGGCAAAGCCGAGGAAGAGACATCGCGGCGGCATGCGGACAGCTAAGAACTTCGGAAACCAGACGACCCAAAGCGATGCCTCCACGTCAAACACCGCCCGTCGATATTTCCGCCGCCGCTCACTAAGCCTAGTGAGTCTCTGCGGAATGTAATTCAAAGTTCTCTTTAATTTTTCTTACTTCACTAGGATCGGGATAGACGGTGACCATAAAATAGGTGTCGTCGCACATTCTTCCCATGGGTAATACGATGCCGGTTACGGGAACCGTGCGGCCGGCACTAGCAGTAAAGACATCCGACCAGCTCTTGTAATTTTTCATGTCCTTCAAGTTTGGCAGGAGCGCTATGTTGGCTCGTTCTTTAGAGGTTCCTTTGCGATATTCAGGCCCCGGATGGGTATGAAAGTGCACGACATATTTAAAGCCCTGAGTTTGTGGGCTTCCGGTATCGAGTAGTCCCAGCTGGTCGGCTGCCGCTCTATGGGTTTCATGGTGGACTCTATCAAAACGATCTGAAGTGAAGATCATGGTTTGGTAGGGAAGGTTTCTATAAGGAACGTAGAAGGCGGCTACTTCCCGGAAAGGCATTTCGGGATTGCTCAGAGAATCTTCCTTGAGCATTTTGATAATTTTCTGAAAGTCCTCGCTTAACGAAGCGATTTTTCCAACGGTGATACTAAAATCCTCTCCTGTCGGGGATTTCCATTTTAACAAACCGAGGGGCATGGGACTTAAACCGTTATAATTTTCGTTTAGCCAAGACGCCACCGCTTCTCCGCTGAGGGTAACACTGGGTTTTCCCCAGGAACCGAGCCATCTTGTCGAAGTTTGCCAAATCGTTCTTCCGCAGCTCGTGATAAGGCGGCTTATTCTATTTTCGGCGTGAGCGTTCGTGGATAGCATCCCAACTACAAGCGAAGACAAAAGAATGCCGGTTCGAAATTTCATGCGATAACCCGTTGTAGCACAGCGGGTCAGGCTCCACAATTGGCGTAGAGCAAGTCTTAGAAAATAAAAGGGTTATTGAAGGAGCCTTATCTAGGAATTACTGAGCTGAGGCTTTCGCTCGACCTGCAATGCTTAGCCACTCACGAGCCAGGGCAAGCTCCTGTTCGCGGGTTTCGCAAAGCTTTTTCTCGTCACCTTTCCAGCAGTCTCTAAACCAAGTAGCGCTTACCTTGGCGAACTTTGGCCAAGCTGTGGGAATGAAACCTAGAGTCATTGCGGGCAAGTTCGATATCGGGAATCCAATTTCTATCCATCGCGTAGGGGCCGCCCAAATCGCCAGCGGCATGGAAAGGGACGGTCACGTATTGCGGGCTTCTTCCCAAAATAAGAGCACTGTCGTCGATGAAATCTCTCAGGGTAATAATTTCTGACTGGCCGACGTTATAAATTCTTCCCTGAGCGATCGGGCGTTCGATGAGAGGTAGATAGGCCTGGGCGACATCAAGGCTGTAGGCCAGTCGCGTGGAACTAGTTCCGCCGTCGGGAAGAATGATGGGACCTCCGTGGAGTAATCGGCTTAGATACCAAAAGCCACGGTTGGTAATATCGTGAGGACCGTAGACGATGGGAGGCCGCAAGATCGACCAAGCGACTTTGTCCTGGCGGATGAGAGCACGCTCGGCTTCCATCTTTCCACGGGCGTATTTCCAGTGAATGTCATCCGCCTTTTCATCCGCAGGGCGAAAGTCGAAATCGACAGAGTCTTCCATTAAGGGCTGACTGGCGTGATCGGGGGCAAAACGATAGACGGAAATGGTACTGGTCAAAATGTACTGTTTTATCTTGGGAAAGATCTTAAGAGCGTTAGTCACCGTCTCGGCGTCGTAAGCGATATTGTCGATGACGATGTCCCATTGATCGGAACGGGCTGCTCGCTCAAGATCTGCCGTTACTTTTCTGTCACCTTTGATGTGGGCGAACCGGCTCAGATCTTCAGGTCTGACATTTCCACGGGTAAAAAGAGTTACCTGGTGGCCTGCCACGTCGAGAAAACGGGCGATGTCTTTTCCAAAAAAAGAGGTTCCCCCAATAAGCAAAACTTTCATGGTCCTTACCTCATAAACTAATCGGCTCTTTTTGGCTTTAGATTCAGCTGGGGGTAAGACTGGATCAAAAAGTCACTTTTTTACTTAACATCTGGGTACTTCGTGCGTAGCTCCTGGAGCTCCGTACTCCATTTTTCCCATTCGACCATGCGATTGTGCAGGCTCTGCTCGAGTCCGGCAAGCTTCTGGAGGAGTCTGAAGAACTAGCTTGATGCACCGCGTCCTTCTCACGGCCGAGTTGTTCCATCTCCTTTTCCGCGGCTTCCACTTTTCGCTCGAGAGAACGCATTAGATTTTTCGTTTTCTTGCGATCTTCGTAGGAGAGTTGGCTCGAAGCGCTCTTTGGCTGAGGGGCGACTGTGAGAGCGGGAGTGGATGGCTTTCGCTTAGCTTCGTTGTGGCGAACGTATTGCGGATATTTTGCAAAAAAGCTGTTGAGGTCTCCCAAGTGGTCGGTCAAGTGATGATCGCTGGAGAGATAGATAATCCTGTCGGCTACCCCTTCCACAAAATCTCTATCGTGAGAAACGAAAATAGTCGTTCCTTCGAACGCTCGCATGGCATCTTTCAAAAGCTCTTTAGTTTCGACATCCAAATGGTTGGTAGGTTCATCGAGCAAGCAGACGTTGATCGGGGTGACTAAAATTCGTAGCAGTGCCAAACGCGCTCTTTCGCCGCCGCTTAAGACCTTGGCTTTCTTCATACTGGCTTCGGCTCCGGGAAAGCCGAAGGCACCTAGCCAGCCGCGAAGTTGTTCGAGACTGACTCCTTTGGCGCGAAAGGCCAAATTATCCACAAGAGTATCGTCAAGCGAGAGTTCGTCCAGCTGATGTTGTCCAAAATAACCGTCCTGGACTCCGCTGCCTTTGAAGACTTGTCCTTCGGTAGGCTTCAGCCTCTCCCCGATAAGGTTCAGAAGGGTTGTCTTACCGGCTCCGTTGTCTCCGATGATGGCGATGCGCTGTCCGCGCTTTACGTCCATTGAGACGTTCTTAATGATCCAAGGAGCATTCTCGGCATAGCGAAAGCTTAGGTCCTTAAGCGATATGGGAAACCGAGAGCCGGGTTCATTGAGCCGGAATCTAAAATTAAGATTGTAGTTAAAGCCTTCAATCCGGGCGAGTTTGTCTTTGAGTTCGACAAGCTCCTCTTGAAATTTTTCCGCGGTCTTGAGTTTGCTCTGTGCGCGTGCGGCGGTATTGGCTTTGGCCCGAAATTTTGCGGCAAAATCGAGATTCTCTTGAATCTTGCGTTCGGTCCCTTCGATCGTCTTTTCGAGGATCCTGCGATCGTCTCCCAGAGATTCTCGAAAGGTGAGGTAATCGCGCTGGTGAGTGCGAAAATAGAATCGGCCGCCGTGGAGAATGGCGAGTGATTCCGTCGTCCTCTTTTGAAGGGCGACGTCATGGGTGATGAGGACTAAGCTTCCCTGATACTCATTAGTCAAAAACTCTTCCAGCCACTGGATGGAAGAGATATCCAAATGGTTGGTGGGTTCGTCTAACAACAAGACTTCAGGCTTTTCCAAAAGGGCTGTGGCGATGAACATGCGGAGCAGCCAACCTCCGCTTAAGCGGTTCATCGGGTTGTCCATCAGCCCTTTGTCGAACCCTAGACCGCTTAAGATCTTGCGCGTCTCCCATTCCTGCTCTTCATCAGAGACAATAAGATGGGTGTCATCCTCATCAATTTGAGAATGTAATCGCTCCTTAATGTAGGCCACCGGGGAGAGACTGTTTTCTTTCTTGTTGAGGGTTTCCACCACGGCAGAGTCGAGAAGGGTCTGGTCCAAATAGCCTATCTTGGGCTTTCGCGAGCCTACCATGCTACATCGCCCTTCCGTGGATTCGGCGCGACCCGAAAGGATCCGCAACAGGGTCGATTTCCCCGAGCCATTTCTGCCGGCTAGCGCTACTCGCATGCCTTCGTAAAGCGTCCAATTGACGTCTTCGAACAGGGTTCTGCCGGGGAATCGGACCCCAATTTTTTCTAGGACTATTTGGGCGTTCATGAAAGCTTAGGCGTTGGGGGTACGAAAATTCGAAAAATCATGTCGAATGAGATAGCAGAATCAGGCCAAGATGTACACCTTGGTGAGATTGAGTATACTTGGGCGTGTGGAAACGCCGGAAAGTAGAAGTTCTTTACCTAAAGTTATCATCGTGGGAGGCGGATTTGGTGGGCTAAAAGCCGCCAAAGCTTTTGCCAAAGCTCCTCTCCAAGTCACCGTCATCGATCGCAGCAACCACCATCTTTTTCAGCCGCTGCTTTACCAAGTGGCCACTGCGGGCCTTTCGCCGGCCGATATTGCAACCCCCATTCGCAGTGTCTTGCGCGATCAGAAAAATACGGACGTATTAATGGCGGAGGTCACTGGCATTGACGTAGATCGGCGTGAAGTCGCAGCCGTAGACAGCCGACTGTCTTATGACTATTTGATTTTAGCTACTGGGGCTCGGCACGGCTACTTCGGGCATGAAGCCTGGGAGAATTATGCTCCAGGCATCAAAACGATCCCTGATGCCATCGCAATTCGTCAGAAAGTATTACTCGCCTTCGAAGCCGCCGAAAGACAGAGCGATCCGGCGAATCAGGAGGTTCTACTTACTTTTGTGATTGTCGGAGGGGGACCCACCGGAGTGGAGATGGCCGGAGCCATCGCGGAATTAGCGCACCGGGCTCTGGCCGCGGATTTTCATCATATCGATCCCCGTCAGACCCAAGTGATTTTGCTCGAAGCCGGAAGCAATATTTTGGCAACGTTTCCTCCAGATTTAGCTGACAAAGCTCGTCGGGAGTTAGAACGACTGGGTGTCGACGTAAGAACCGGCTCTCGAGTGGAAGAGGTCAGGCGCGATGGGGTTCAAGTAAATGGAAAATGGATTTTCTCTCCTACCATTATGTGGGCTGCGGGAGTGGTAGCGTCTCCGGCCGGCAAATGGCTGGGGGCCGAGACCGATCGCGCGGGAAGAGTGATCGTAACTCCGTTCTTATCGGTTCCCAACCACCCTGAGATTTTTGTCATCGGGGATGCGGCGTGTGTCAGCGGCCCTACCGGAAAACCGCTGCCCGGGGTCGCTCCCGTTGCCATGCAACAAGGACGCTACGTCGCCGATTATATCATTCGCCAAGTGGAAGGAGAGAAATCCTTCGATCCTTTTCAGTATCGCAATAAAGGAAATCTTGCGACGGTCGGGCGACGCTTTGCTATTGCCGACTTGGGGAAGATTAAACTGAGTGGGAACACGGCCTGGCTTGCTTGGATTGCCGTGCATATTTATTACCTCATTGGATTTCGAAATCGGATCATGGTGATGATCCAATGGGCATGGGCGTATATTACGTTTCAACGAGGAGCCCGGTTAATTACGGACATGGCCCGTGAAGAGCCTGTCGTGGGAGAACATCATGAGCGTTCGTAAGAAAGACGATCAGATTTGCATGGAACAGCTTGCCCTTGGGGAGCTGAAAATAACTATCAAGCAGGATGCACAAGCAAAGAGCGCTTTGGCCAAACGAAGTCATGACGTCACTGGAGCTCTGAGGTCGTTGCGCTTCGCTTTGGAAGCTTTGCAAGACGGCTATAAGTTTGACGACGAAATGCGAGAAGCAAAACTTGCTTCCGTGTCCCGAGCTCTGGCGAATCTTGAAAAAGAGGCGGAATGGCTGCAAGTCTTATTTCTGACTTAGGCCGACCAGATTAACGAGGTCGTTTAGCGGGATCAAGTCCTTATGTACTAAGGCCTTAAGGCGTCCCGAAAGGGTACTTCTTGAAATTCCTATCTCCTTCGCCAACTGACGGAGTGAAAGTTTTCCTTTTCGGTCCGTTAACTTTCTGGTGAGTTCCAAGAGCAGCTTATCGGAGAGAATATCGAAAGAGATCATGTCTAGATCTGGCAGAGGGATAACAATATCCTCGGCTCTAGTTATCTGGGACTGGGACTTTTGTGATTTGGGAACGACTGTTTTCAAAGCGATCTCTTCCCCTTCGAAGGAATCTCCCTCATTACTCTCTTCCATCTGTTTCCAGATTCGCTCTGGGATGGCGAGTGGGGTTAAAAGCTTATTCACATGGAGCTCGGTCATAGCGCGAAGGCAGTTACGAAGTTCTCGAATATTTCCCGACTTCCAAGGCAGACTGGAAAGGACTTCCATGGCAGGTTCGCTGATTTCATAGGGTCCGCCCGGCATTAGGGAACAAAAATGTCGGACCATCGCTTCTATCTCTTGGAGCCTCTCTCGTAGGGGAGGGAGCTCGATTTCCGCTTCAGAGAGCCGTTGCCATAAATCCTTACGGAATTTCCCTTGCTTCACTAGTTGGGGAAGCGGCTCGTTGGTCGCCGATAGCACGTGGACATGAATAGCCTTGGGCGCTGTGGCTCCCACTCTGAGCAACTCTTGATTTTCCAATACTCGAAGAAGAGCAACTTGGGCGGAACCACTTAGGCTTGCGACTTCATCCAAGAAGATCCAACCTCCGTTTGCAGCTTCTATTAGCCCTTTTTTGTCGGCTAAAGCTCCCGTGAAAGCGCCTCGGACATGACCAAAAAGTTCGCTCTCGAGCAGGGTAGGAGCGATGGCTCCGCAATTTACTTTGACGAAGGGGACGGAGGTTCCCAGAAAATGGGAAAATAGATCGGCTACCATTTCTTTACCGGTTCCTGATTCTCCATGCACGTGGACGGCCGAGATAGCGGAGCCGATAATTTGAGGAACACGTCTAGAGACTCTTTCAAGGGTCGCCCCGGCAAACTTGGGCAATCGACGGCCTATTTCAGAGGCTTCAAAATTTGATTTTCCGATGCCTCGCTTTAATTTCGCTAGCTTGTAAGAATTTTGGACTCTCAGACTTAGCTCTCTGTGATCGGAGCGCTTCGACAAAAAATCGTCCGCACCCATGTTCAGACACTCGGCAATGGTGGAGACATCGTCCATCGCGGAGCACATTAGAATAACGACATCGGGAAGAATACTTCTCGTCTGTTGAACGGCATCGACGCCACCTTTGGCGGAACCTCCCACATGAATATCCAAAATTACGATGTCGGGTTGAGGATGGCGCGCAAGACGCGCACGGTATTTCTCTAGCGTATCAATCGATTCGGTTACGAAATCGGTATTGAGTCCGGGACTTCCCAAGACTTTGGCAAAGCGCTCTAGCTCAAAGGGCTCGTCGTCTAAATGGATAACTCGCAGCAAGGCGTTCGTCTCTGTTCTGGGTTCCGAAATCGGCATATGGGATCCTCTGACTAGATGCGGCAATTTACACGAATGAAGAGAAAAGGCAATGCGGAGAGGGGAGAAAATTCTGAAACTGTAGGAATATCAGAGGGATGCGGCTCGACGAAGCGTAAGTACCCACCTCTTATTCATCATCATCCACAATCGCGGCCAGCGCCTTCTCTAATGCTGGCATCAAAGACGTCAGAGTCTTTGCCGGTATTGCTAGCCCCTTGGCGGCCTCTGCATCTCCCATCGGTCCATGGCTGAAGAGATGGGCCAGGTACTTTTGAATCGGCTCCGGTTGACGGGTGATCATTTTCTGAAGATCGATGGCTAGCTCGTGGTTCTCTTCCGCCATGTGAAAAAGGTGGACGATATGTTTGGCGCGAAATTCTCCCGGGGCCTCTTTCACCGGAGCAGCTGGAGCTTTCGAACCAGAGGAGCTAGCTCCCATTTCTCCAAAACTATCCAGGCCCTTTATCTTAGCAAGTGCTTTCTCGGATAACTGTAGTTGATAGTCTCCCCAGTCCATGATGGCTTTATCCGAATTTTCGAGAAGAAAACGGAGTGTAGTGACTTGAAGGCGGCTAGATTCGGGCGATACGGGATTTTCGATTTCGATAACCGATCGGCAGTCCTTAAGCCGGTCTAGGATCGTAGAGTGAATGGAGATCTCAAATTCAGCGTTCGCGGCTACGACTTCGTCCACACTCGGGACTAGTGATCCCACGAAAACCATTCCGGTGCTTTCGTCGGTATCGGCAAGTTCGGGATGTTTTTCGAGGAAATTCGAGAAAGCTTCAGAGTATTTGCTTTCTAGTTCTTGAATTCGTTCTACGGTGAGGGAGCTGTAAATATAATAGGTCCACGCCATTGGATGCTATTTTAGACATAGAAACCGATCTAGGGCGAGGTAATAAAACTAACCCGTTTGACTGGCCTATTGGTCGATGTGTCAAAAGTTCGCTGAGAGGATGACATCCCTGCGGTTCCCTGTAGTAGAATGGCCGCTATGGCTTCGAAATATGTCTATTCCACTGATGATCGCGTCGAGCTGCTTAAACGACTGGTCGAAATCAACTCAGGCACCTCCAACATAGCAGGGGTGAATGAGATCCAACGGGTCATTAGGCCTGAATTAGAAAAACTGGGCTTTCAGACACGCCTTATTCCCAATCCCGACGGGTCCAATCTTTCGGCGGAGCTATTAGTCGGTACGATAATCGGAAAATACCAAAAGTTTGTAACCCTCGTTTGCCACGCGGACACCGTTTTCGAGCCGAAATCTGCTTTCCAGAATTTTACCCTCTCTCACGACGGAGCAACGGCGGTAGGCCCGGGCGTCATAGATGATAAGGGGGGGATTATCGTCGCTATTAAAGGCGTGCAAAATTTCTTAGCCAAAGAAAGTCCCAATTTTTCGATTCGGTTGGTATGTGCTCCCAGTGAAGAGACCGGTTCTCATGGTTATTGGAGTGGATTTTCGCAATACGGTAAGGACTCTGCGATAGTGCTTGGGTTCGAACCGGCGCTCGATAACGGCTCGATCATCCATAGCCGCCGGGGAAATCGCTGGTATCACATCGAGGTCGAAGGCAAGGCGGCGCACGCGGGTCGAGCCCACCATAAAGGGATTAACGCCGGCCATGAGCTGGCGATAAAGCTCGATAAGTTACAGCGTCTCACCGATTATAAAAAAGAGGTTACCGTTAGCATCGCTTCGCTTTCGGGGGGGAGCGATAAGTATAATGTCGTGTGCGCAAACGCTTGCGCCAAAATAGATGCCCGATTTACCGATCGCAAATCGGCCGACGCGCTTCATAAGAAGGTTGTGGCTATTTTAAAGAAAGTAAACGTGAAGTCGTATGAAGGGAAACGGCCGTCTAAGACTCGATTTCGGATCGATAATGATTGTCCGGCATTTACCCGACAGCCTTCCGCGGTTCCTTTTCTTAAGGCCTATCTTGATACTTTGAAAGAGTTGGAAGGGAAGACTTTCCAAAGCGAGCGATCCGGCGGAGCTGCGGATTCCAATGGAATGAGTCGTGAGGGGCTAATCATTATAGATGGATTGGGCCCCGTGGGAGGAGGGATGCACACTGTTAACGAATTCGTTAAGATATCCTCTTTGTACACGAGAGCGGAAGCACTCACTCGTTTTCTCAATCATGTGAATAAAACCTTGAAGTTAAGATGAGTTCTCTGATGAAGTACCGGGTTCCTCACCGCATGTTCTTTACCTGGTTCGTTCCTTACTCCGCCCGGGGAAGTGCGAAGATGGTGGTAGTTCTTCCCTCGCTATTAGGGATTCTTTTTACGCTGATGCACGTCGCGGCCCTGACTTCAATTTGGAGCTTTCCCTTGGCTGTGGCTTTCGGCGCGGTTTGGATTCACGGCTACCATCGTAAAGTTGGGCCTGCCGAAAGTTTTGCCCTCGTATTTCTGGGATGGCTTCTCTGTAGGATTGTAGGTCTTACTCTTTTTGGAATCGGCACTTCTTTCTCTGACCTACTCCGATCGTTATTAATGGCGGGTCTTGGAGGTCTTCTGGGACTGGTTCTGCAACGACACGAGCGCATGGGCCGATCTTAAAGGGCCTAACGAGCGTAACGAAGCTCGGACTCTTGCTCCCCCTTTTGGCGCTCTCGCCTCAGCCACGGCAATTCTAAGAACCTCTTCACAGCAAGGATCGAGTTTTTCTCCTTTTAAGAGGCACAATTTATCAAAGAGTTCTTTGGCGTCGCTATGGGCTAGCTCTTCAACCGTCTGTATTCCAAGAAGATCGAAGTCTTTGAGGGTAGTGTCTCCGGCAGAAACCCATCGATTCAGGTCTCGGAGTCTTGCTAGCCGATCGGAAATTTTTTTCTTCCCCATCTTCGTTTTACTCTGCGATTTCATCCTGCTTAGTGTAGCTAAGGTGGTCCTTCCTGTCGAGTTGGGGCTGTCAGGGGAAAGCGGCAGAGTAAAAATTATGAAGCCCAGCCTATTCGTGGTATAGGCACCTTATGATCAAAGGGATAGTAGGAGAAGCCCTCGGAAATCAGCTACAGGCTTGGTTTTTAAGGAGTTTCTGTTTTTTCTCCCTCCTCGGGCTGATGCCTTTAGCCTCGGGCCAACCCTTCTGTTTTGACAAGATTAAAGCAAAGGGCCTTAAGGCTTCTGAAGTTCAACTCTCCGTTCTAGGGAGCGATTTCGACCCTTTTGATCACGTGAATTCCAGCCGTTATTTAAATTGGGTTACTTCCGCTATTACCCAATCTTGCCACGATCAGGGATTAGAGTCCAAGAGCTGTTCGGTGATCAATCGCCTGGTGGCTTCCGATTTCGATATCACTTTTGCGTGGCCTATCACGAAGCTAGGAAACATCAAGGTGAGCATTGAAAAGCCCGTATTGTCGAATATGGAAAGGACTGCCCTGATCGGATTTCGGATTTCAGACGCCCAAACCAATCGGAGCTACGCTTTTGGTAGCATCACTTTCTCTAACCGTTTCATGATCTTTTCGCAGCAGTTTTACCATTCCGCGGAGGATCTTCCGAAAGTAGCCATTCCCGGATATGGAGTGCCCGTGGTCTACGAAGATACCGAGGGAGTGCAGTGGCAACAATTGGGACCCATGGCCGGTGAGTTGCATCCCGGCGGGTATGTCTCTCTTTTTGTAGCCAACCGATGGAATCAATCTATCGCTAGATTTGATGCTGATCCAATCTACTTCCGGAATTTCCAGACTGGTTTTGCGATTGGGAACTTAAAGATGTCGGTGTTGTTGCCTATCACGGGTCTAGGCAACGTCGTGACTCGTTCTTGGGTTACCTCAGTGGAAAATGGAGGCAGAGAACTAGTCATTCATTTCGAAACGCTAAGCGGCCAGACCGATGTTCCTGGCGAGGAGACGGTTCACGCCTCGGGAGATGTGAGACTGATGGTGCGTTCGACCATGACTGGAAAAGCGAAAGAACTCCCGTTCGAATTTAGACGTCTGTTTTTTGAACCACAGACAAAGTAATCCCTATCTCGAGACTCCAAGGTAACTTTTGCTAACACCTTTATGCGCCTTCACTTCAACGGTTTTCTATAGGCGCTAAAGTAAAAGAAACCCGCAACCAGGAGACTCGCCATGCTTCGTCTATTACTAGCGACCTATTTTTCCATTCATGCTGTTGCTTTCGCGGCTTCAACGCCGCTTCCTGCGCACTATGATCTAAGGGACACTCCGGGAGCGTTACGTCCCGTAAAGAACGAAGGCCAGTGTGGCTCGACGTGGGCATTTCCCGCTAACACCGCGATGGAGTATGCCATTTTCAAGCAAGAGGGGCTGCAAGTAACATTGAGTGAACAATTCATTCTAGATTGCGATTCCGCTGGAAGTTCCTGTGAAGGAGGTTGGGACGCTACTCCCTTTGTCGTTTCCAATGGGGTGGTTTTGGAAAGCGATTATCCTTACACGGGTACTGACGAAACTTGCAAATCAGTTCCCATCTTTCGGAAAGCGACTAGTTGGGGTTACGCCGATCCCGCCAACTCCGAGGCAATGGCGAATACGGAAGCCATCAAAACGGCACTCTTACAATACGGGCCCATCACGGCGGGTATTTACGCGAGTGAAGCCTTTTCGAGTTATTCCAGCGGTGTGTTCAATCAATGCGATTCTAGCCAAGGCATAAACCATCTGGTGAGCATCGTGGGCTGGGACGACGCCGGCGGATACTGGATCATTCGAAACATGTGGGGCTCGGCATGGGGCGAGCAGGGATACGCTAGGATTGCCTATGGGTGCAACCAAGTGGGTACCAGTGCGGCGTTCGTGGTCTATACCAACGGATGAAGGGCTTTAGCCTTTCGGCCCAGCATTTTCGCGAACGCTCTCGTCCGTAGCGGTGCTCACTAAGAATTCGCCTACTCGAATATATTTCAGATTGTTAAGCGCCTGTTCGAAGTAGTTGCGTCGGGAAGAGGAGTATTCGTCTTTCAGACGAAGCTTGATTCCCCATTCCCCTAGCTTCTTTAGGCGGTGCAGATCGAACTCGTTTGACTCGCTTTCATCGGCGTAGGCTAGAAAGAAAGGAAAGCATAAACAGCCTATGCGCAATTCATCCTTTTCCACACTGGGATACTCCGTCCAGTGTGGCTCCATGAGGGTGAAACGATCGATCCAGCGCTTCACCGGTTCTTTTAAGCTTGGTGTGAGAGGAATCCGAAGTTCTATCGTTGACATGCCCCAACCCCCTTAACCCAATGTCCCTTATTCTGTTCATCATAAGAGCCGTCCCTTGTAAAGACAAGGAATAGGGCTTCCGGGAGGACCGTCCAGAGGCGGTAGGCAGAGAGTAGCGGCTACCTTTTGAGAATTTGGCTCAAGAAGAGTTTGCTTCTTTCGTGGCTGGGACTTTCAAAGAACTTTGCCGGAGTAGTCGCTTCGACAATCCTACCTTCGTCGAAAAACACCACGCGATCGGCAACTTCGCGGGCAAAGCCCATCTCATGGGTGACCACGAGCATGGTCATTCCGGATTTGGCCAATTCTTTCATTACCGCCAAGACTTCGGCGATCATCTCGGGGTCAAGGGCACTGGTGGGCTCGTCAAAGAGCATCACTTTGGGTTGCATGGCAAGGGCACGAGCAATAGCCACTCGCTGCTGTTGGCCGCCGGAGAGTTCATCGGGAAATTTATCGGCATGAGCAGACAGTCCGACGCGTTGGAGTAACTCGCGAGCAAGGCGTATCGCATCCTCTTCCTGAACCCTTGCTACTTTCTTTGGAGCCAGAGTGATGTTTTCGATAACCGTAAGATGAGGGAAAAGGTTAAAGCTCTGAAAAACCATCCCCACCTCTTGTCGAATTTGCCGCAGGTTAGGGCCGGGTTCTACTTTAATGTTTTCGACTAGAATCTCACCCGATTGGTAGGGCTCAAGTAGATTGATACTGCGAATGAAGGTAGATTTCCCTGAACCCGAAGGCCCAACGACAACGACCACTTCACCCCGCGCTACTTCGAGAGAAACTCCCTTTAGCGCATGAAACTCACCATAGTGTTTGTGTACGTCCTTGGCGACTACCATGGGGACCGAGGAATCTTTAGCAGTACTTCGAGCCATTAATTTCGCCTCCCGACGGCAAGACGCTTTTCAAGGAAGGTAGTGATGATCGAAAGAGCGGTAGTCAGAGCGAGATAAATGCAGGCGACGGTAGTAAGGACGGGAACCGGTAGAAACGTTTCGCTTGAGATTCGATTTCCCGCAAGGCTCAACTCCAAGAGTCCGATAGTCGAAGCAAGAGAGCTGTCTTTTAAAAGCGCCACGATATTATTTACTAAAGGAGGGATTACGATACGAATGGCCTGCGGAAGAATCACCCATCGCATCGTTTGAGTTCCCGAAAGCCCTAAACTCTCCGCGGCCTCTCGTTGCCCCCTGGGAACGGCTAGAACTCCAGCTCGGATGACTTCAGCGTTATAGGCACCGACATTCAAAGCCAACGCTAAGCAGGCGGCTCCAAATTCACCGAGTCTCGTCCACGGCATCAGACTTTCGACCGAGACGTAGTTGGGAAATACAGCTCCCAACGAGGTCACCAGACCCTGCAGAATGGAGGGGACCGCATAATAGACGAAAAGGATCTGCACCAGTAAAGGGGTTCCGCGCATTATCCAGACATAGAAATCGGTGGGAGTTCGTATCCATGCTCGCTTGCTAAGTTTGCCTAGACCTGCCAGAACTCCCGCGATGAGGCCAAAAATTCCAGCGGCCAACGTAAGGAGAAGAGTCTGTTGGGCACCCGAAGAAAACAGCTCGGCCCGGGAACCGATAGGTTCTGGCATGTAACGGAGAATTTTGGTGAGAGTGATGAAGAAGACCCAAAAGCCAAGAGCGCAAGCCACCAAGAAAAGTAGGACTCGCGCTAGTTCACCAGGCGCACCAGTCTTTTTCCCGGGCGTTTTTGAAGTCCTCATCCAGACACTTTCGCTCTATTTGCAGCGAATGTCCTCACCAAAATATTTGTTGCTCAATTTAGCGTAAGTGCCATCGTCAAGAGTTTTTTGTAAACCCGCGTTGAGAGCCGCAAGAAGTTGAGGTTCATTCTTGGGAACCGCGATGGCCACTTTTTCATATTCCACAATGCCGCTGTATTTAAGACCTGGAAGTTTGCCCTGCTTTTTCAAGTCCAAGATAGAAAACTTATCGGTCATCATCGCATCTACATTTCCAGCAATGAGCGCTTGAATGGCGTCCAGATCTTTTGGATACGTTCTGACCGTAACTCCTTTTTGAGCCGAGAGATATTGGGCGTAACTCGTTCCTACACCGACCGCGACCACTTTGCTCGCAAGCTCACGAGTGCTTAGCGGGCCGCCGGCCTTGGTTAAGAGCACACCACCAGTGCAATAGTGAGGATTAGCGAAATCCACCGCTTTCGCTCTTTCTGGAGTGATGGCATGCGAAGCGGCAACCACGTCGTAACGGTGCTCTTCAAGTCCGATTAGCAGTGAGTCAAAGGAGTAGGTCCGCCAGTCGACCTTAAGCCCCATTCGTTTGCCTATTTCGTTGGTCAAATCGACTTCGAATCCGACAAGGTCCTTGCCCTTAAAGAAGTTAAAGGGAGGGAAGGCTCCTTCGGTGGCCGCATGTAGGACGCCCACCTTGCGGATATCATCCAAATGGCTTGGAAGTGCCGGAGCGGACATAGAAAAGAGAAGACCCGTCAAAAACAGGCTAATGAATTTCATGAATTTTCCCGGACTATTTTCTCGAACTGAGAGAAGTTACAGGAGTCCCCAACCCCAGAGGAGTCCCACACTTCAATCTCTAATATGGTCTGAGGAGATTGGGAAGTTGAAAATGGTTGTGCCAACAAATCGAGTAACGCGCCACGTAATATTTTGCGTTCGCGAAATCTAGAAAATCGAAAATTGAAAATTGAAAATAGAGATCAGGGTTTGTGTTTCGGAAATAGTTGTTCGAAGAGGTAAGTGTATTGCATCGTACTTTTTAGAATTTGTTGATCCAGATTCGCGGCTCCTCCGTGTCCTCCTTCGATATTCTCGTAATAGAAAATGGGATGGCCTTGCGATTCCATTTTAGCGGCCATTTTTCTGGCATGACCCGGATGTACTCTGTCGTCTTTCGTCGAAGTGTAGAAAAAAACTTTCGGATATTTATTCTCCCTCAAGACATTTTGATAAGGCGAATAGGCTTTTAGAAACGCAGCCATTGTGGGATCTTCTGGGTCTCCATATTCGGCGATCCAGCTCGCTCCCGCCAGCAGCTTATGGTAGCGGAGCATATCGAGTAGAGGGACTTCACAGAGAACGGCGTTATAAAGTTCCGGGTGTTGCGTGAAGGCGACCCCCACGAGCAGTCCGCCATTACTGCCGCCGCGAATTCCTAGATGTTTGGCGGAAGTGATCTTGCGATGAATTAAATCTTTAGCGATCGTGGCGAAATCATCAAAAGCCTTTTGACGATTCTTGGTCAAAGCTGCTTGATGCCACTGCGGTCCGAACTCTCCTCCTCCTCGTATATTGGCGATCGCAACAACGCCCCCTTTTTCCAGCCAGACCTTTCCCATTTGGTTCAAGTAATGGGGAGTCTGTGAAATTTGAAATCCACCGTAGCCACCCAAATAAGTAGGATTGTCACCGTACGAGGACATCTGTTTTTTGTGAATGAGAAAATAAGGAATCGAACTGCCGTCATCACTGTTGGCGAAGAACTGTTCCGTGACCATTTGGGAAGCATCGAAACGTTCGGGGAGACTTTTCAATAAGTGAGGTTTGAGCGGATCTTCGATCAAATAGAGTGTGGGAGGAACCAAAAAACTCTCATATTGGACGATGAGCTCTTCTTCAAAATCATTTGCACTGATAAGTTCGACAACGCCATTTTCGGGCAGATTGACCTGAAAGGTTTGCCAAACCTCTCCGTCCCGGACCACTTTCAGGACCTTTCCCTGTACATTTTGGAGAACGGCGAGGTAAAGAGCGCTTTTGGTGGTAACGCTGTTATTTAGTGCCGCGGAGGCATCGGGCGCGTAAACGATTTGTGGGGTAAGTTTCTCCATTGGCAAAGCTATCTCGTCTAGAGATATCGACACTAGCGAACCCGCGCGAAACGTTTTGTGAACTATCTTCCAATCGGAACGAAGGCTAATGAGAACTTGTTCCTGGAAGAACCCCTGAAATGAGGCATCGATGGGCAAGGGAAGCTTCTGAAGAGTGCCGCTCTGTTGCAGAACCCAAAACTCGGATTCGAAGAAAGAGAGGCTTCGATAAATTAGACTATAAGAGCGCTCGGATCGAAACTCGGTAGCCGCTCCTACTGAAACATCGGTGGCATTTCCCTCAAGAAGTGTCATTGCGGAGGAAAGGGGTGTTCCGCGAGTCCAGAGTTTAACGATTCGAGGGTAACCCGACGTCGTAAGAGATCCTTCGCCAAAATCAGTCGCCACCAGTAAAGTATTTTCGTCTTTCCAACTAGTTCTGGATTTCGCCTCTGGTAACGCAAAGCCCTCGTCGACAAAACAGAGATGTTTCAGGTCGTATTCCCTCATGACAGAAGCATCTTTTCCGCCGCGAGAAAGATGAACTAGGCAACGTTCATTAGCGGGAGGCAGGCAATGCGCGCCTGCCCAAACCCAATTTTCATTTTCTTTCTTGGCCAGGGCATCGATGTCTAGCAGCGTTTGCCATTGGGGATTTTGCTTTTCATATTCCTCAACCGGAGTACGTCGCCAAATTCCTCTTACATGATCTTTGTCTTGCCAGAAATTATAGGCCCAACCATCACGAAGGGTAGGGATGGGCAGCCGGTCGGTGGCTAGCAGGATTTTTCTAATTTCAGATTCGATCAAAGGAAAACGTTCTTTTTGTTTGAGAAAAGCGAGGGTTTTTTCGTTCTGACTACGGGCCCAGCTAAGCGCTCTTTCGCCGCTAACGTCCTCCAACCATTCAAAAGGATCATTTTGCGTGGGCATTTTCACTTTTATGTATGAGATCGGGTTTTGGAAAGTTCGAATTTTGAGCTTAACACCAATCAGTATCATGATAAAGAAGACTGATGCGGATACTAGTCACTGGAGGAACGGGTTTTTTGGGAAGGCACGCCGCCCTCCGTCTTAAAAAAGAGGGCAACGAAGTGGTTGTTTTGGGGCGAAGCCGTGCGATTGGTGAAGCCCTTCAGGCCCGCGGGGTTCGTTTCATTCAGGCTGATCTCGAAAATGGTAAAGCGATTGCTTCCGCATGCTCCGACATGGATATGGTCATTCATTCGGGAGGACTTGCTTCTCCGTGGGGTGCTTATGACAAGTTTTATTCCGCAAATGTTTTGGGAACGCAAAATGTGATTCAAGGTTGCGTTCAACATAGAGTCTCCCGTCTCATTTATCTTTCTACACCAAGCCTTTATTTCAATTACCGCCATCGGTCGATGATTCGCGAATCTGAGCCTATACCGAAACCCGTCACCGCTTATGCCGCAACCAAGAAAATGGCTGACGAACTAGTGGCCGAAGCCGCGAAATCCGGCCTCAAAGCGGTCTCGTTACGACCACGTGCGATCTTTGGACCAGGGGATCAAGCGGTTTTGGTCCGGCTCATTCGGGCTGGGGAAAAGGGGATCATTCCTCTGGTGGGAGGAGGCAAATCGTTTTTGGATCTCACGTATATCGATAATGTCGTGGATGCTCTTTTGTTATGCGTTACCGGCCCAGAAAAGATATTGGGAAATATTTATAATATTACTAATGGAGAGCCCATCACTTCAGGCTCTTTGGTGACGAAGCTTTTTTCGGCTCTGGGAATTAAAGCGAAAATTCGCAAGATGCCATTCCCTATCGCTTATGCCACGGCTGCGGTTACTGAAAAGTTCTATGAATGGAAAAGGCCGCAAGAAGAGCCTCCTCTTACGCGCTATGGAGTAGGGTTGATGGCTAGGACCCAGACTCTGGATATCTCTCGAGCCAAAGAAGAACTAAATTATAGTCCCAAAATTAGTTTGGACGAAGGGCTGGTTCGCTTTGCGCGTTGGTGGAAGCTAAAGGAAGAGGGCCTTTTTTCTAAGGATGATCTTGGGGTGAGCCTAGGGATTCTCTGAGCCTTACGTGCTAGTCTTGGGCAGGGACAACCACCTTTGTCGTTTTAAGTGTTCCCAGATAGATGGCTAACAACGTTAGGGATGCACCCATCACTTGGATCGGAGTCATCCGTTCGCCGAAAAAAATATTTCCCACCACCGTTGCGACTACAGGTTGCATGAGCAGGACAAGACCAGCACGCGAGACGGGAACCTTGGGGAGATTCCTAGTGATCAGGATCCATCCGCCGATCTGAGCTATCAGCGCCAATGCCGGTAACAAAACCCATTCCCTACCCAAGGGAAGTCGGAGTGTCTGTTCGTAAATAGCAACCGGAAGCAATCCTAAAGCCGAGACCGCCGAGACCACGAGCATGAGGTGTTCGGTAGGTATTCCCACCGATAAGCTTTCGATGCGTCGAAGAGTCAAAAGGTAACTAGAAAAAAAAATGCCGGTGGAGAGTCCGAAAGCGATGCCCCACCAATAGCGGCTTTCGTCAGGGACCTTCATCCGGTAGCTCACCAGGAGGAAAACTCCTATTAAGGCCGTGCCAACGGCAAGAAGGAAACGAGCGGTTAACTTTTCGTGAAAGAAAAAAATTCCAACAAGGGAAACGTAAAAGACCTGGGTGTTCCCCAAAATGGTACCCATTCCCGCACCGGCATAGATGACGGCACGATGCCAGACAAAAAGATCACCAGCAAAGATAAGCCCCGCAAGGACCGCGAGCCCCTTGGCCTGCTTCGGCCATTTTCTGGGGGTAAAGGCTTTATTTCGAGCCAAGACTTTAGTGCTTAGCAAAAGTCCAAGAAAAATACTCGCAAAAGCACAGCGATAAAATCCGGTTGCCGTCGGGGAGGTTGCGACCAGCTTAACGAAAATAGGAGCAAACCCGATGAGAACCGCTCCAATGAAGAGTGCGGACATGGCCCGCACTGTAACAAGGGGAATAGGGGGATTGCCAGGGGTTTCTTCTTTCTCCCGCGCGGGAGGGAGAAGATTTTTGTGTGTTCGCCAAAAAACAGATACTTCTTTTACGTGCTCGTCTAAGTATCAGTATCGTCGTCTCTTTCGCCCGCTTTTCTTGTTTTAGATCTGATCAGACGTCAAAAACTTAGACAAGCGTCGAACTTTCTTACTGCGGGAGATCTTGGGACCGTCTTTTGCAAAGTAGTAATCTGCCTGGCCACAAAGTCTCGCCGCTACATCTTCGAAGTGAACATCCGCATACTGCATAGTCTACTAGGAAAGGTAAGAATAAAATGATGGGACGTTATTGGTTTTGGATCGTGGTGGGCTTTTTAGGAGTATTGTTACTTTGTTCTGGATGTGGAAGCGACTCTGCTTCCGAGTTTTCATCTATATCTGGAAACGCTCTGACGGAATCGGGAAGTAGTACTTCCGGATCTGGAACCACCAGTAGTTCCAGCGGGAGCGGAAGTTCGACTTCCACGGGAAGCTCGGGCTCTTCGGCAGGATCTTCCGGCTCGCCTTATCTACCTAAACCCAGATCGATGCCCATGCCCGGGGGATGTTCGGGTAAATAAAAAATGTGAATTTTCGGCGGCGATACTGTGCGTAAAAACGCTAAATGACTCGCCGCAGCTTGTCAGCCCTACCCAACCATTGGTGAATAGCGCACTGGGACGTTTTTCACTGGGGAGGGGACATGGGTATTCGCAAAATGGGGCTTCTGCTATCGGCGTGGGCCTTTGGTTGGGCAATGGTTTCATCGGCCGCAATCTCAACTAACTGCCAAGATAATAAGGAATGTCTGATTGAGTTACCGGGTTCTACTTGCGCCGACGGAACTCCTTCGTTCATTACGTTGACTCGTCGTCCAACGGCCAAACATGTATTGGTCTATCTCACCGGGGGCGGTGCGTGTTGGGATGCTCAAACCTGCAAGAAGGGACTAGCAAATCCTCTCACCAGAACGGAGACCCCTACGGATTGGAATAACGGAGACGGCATCGGAGATGCGACCGATTCTAATAATCCATTCGCAGCCGACTATAGTGTGGTGACAGTGCCCTACTGTACGGGAGATGTGCACGCGGGTGCTCGTACGATTAACTACGGCACGGACGCAGCACCTTACGTTATCCGACATCAAGGCTTCAAAAATGTCCAACTCGCTTTCGATAAAGTGAAATCGATTTTTCCTAATCCCGACAAAGTGGTGCTACTAGGATGTAGCGCTGGTGGGATAGGCGCCTACTATCATATGGGAACCTTGGCTAAGGCCTTTCCTGATTCGGAAAAGATGGTAATTAGTGACGCGGGAACTCCCTTTCGTCCCCCTTACATTAACGCCGACAAGTACAAGATGGTGATGACTAACTGGGGAGCGGATAAAACTTTGCCCGAGGGGGTAACCGATTTTTCGGGGCTTATCGCCGACAATGGTAAGCGATACCCCGATATCGATTTCGGGTTTATCTCGTCTTATCAAGATAAAACGATGACGTTCTTTGCGCTCGCGGTGGGGTCAGCGTCACCTTTCACGGCCGTTCGAGACACCATTATCGATCTCTCGGATAAGTACCTTGGGTTGAATAACCCAAGAGCCAAAGTCTTCTACACCAATACGTCCATGCATTGTCATACCGTGGAGGCTCTTGGCGGAATTCAGTCTGGGGATCAGAACCTGGGTCAATGGCTAACGGCGATGGTGGAGCACAAAAAAGGTTGGGAAAACGAGCGTCCTGATCTGACTCAAGAGATTTACATCGATCCGAATCAACCGATTCCTACGATGGACGATATTAAGTAATAGTTGCGAAGAGAAGAAAACCTTCGTTGCGAGAGGATGGGTAATCCATCTATAGTCTCGCCATGCCCATGCTGAATGTCGAAAAGAAAGCGCCCAAGAAGCGGAAAATACGTCGGAAGCGGGTCGCTAAGAATTCGAAGGGATTGTCTCCCGAAGAGGTAAAAGGGGAGCCGCCGGAGCAGATCCGCGAGCTAGCCACTCAGATAGAGGCCGATGGCGGAAGCGTTCTGTCGGCTTATCGTGAACCTCTGGGAAGCCATTGGCAGATCTTTGCGGCCCTGCCTTTGAATAAGGTAAAGCCCGTGGAGTACCAGAGAAATCTTTCTCAGACTCACGTGAACCGTTTGGCACAAAAGGTTCAGCGGCTAAATCGATTTCTTGATCCTATCATCGCCATTCGTTCCGAAGAGGGGATCTACGAAACACCCAACGGTTTGCATCGATCAACAGCCCTTCAAAAGCTTGGAGCCAAGACTATTATGGCGTTGGTCATTCCCGACGTTGCTTTGGCGCGGGATATTCTGGCCCTCAATACGGAAAAGGCCCCCAACGTAAAGGAGAAGTCTTTGGAAGTAATCCGTTTAGCCAGAGCCTTGGCACAGCTCTCGCCTGGCGACGAAGAGGCGTCCTATGCCGATCAATTTGAGGAGGCTGCCTATCTCACTTTGGGGGCTTGTTACGAAGCCAAGTTACAATTTTCGGGAGGAGCTTACTTTTCATTCTTGCGGCGAACCGAACATTTCTTTGAAGAGCGTCTTTCTCGCGCTCTCACTTTGCGTACTCGTCATGCGAAACGACTTTTTGAACTAGACGAAAAAGTTACCAAAGCGGTTACCGCGCTTAAAGAAGTGGGGCTAACCAGCCCTTTTCTAAAGACGTTCGTGGTCGCAAGAATTAATCCCCTTCGGTGGATCAAAGGCGGCGATCCGGATTTTGATGACACCATCGATACGATGCTTGCGAATCTAAAGAAATTTGATCCCTCAAAAATTAAGCCCCACCATTTGTCTTCTATGGCCGGCGCGCCTAATGACGAGTAAACCGTTCGCCATTGCGATGCACCTCCGTGCATGGAGATTAATTCTTCCTTCGCCAAGGCTACGGCGGACAGGTCGTCGAGTCGCTTCGCGTGCATACTTCTTCTGGTCCTCGGTAAATGGGAAAGGTAGGTCTCCTACGTCGCGCATATAGCGGACGATTTAAGCTCTAACCCTGTACGGGTTGGCTAGCCATGGATTAGTCAATCCATAGAAGGAGACCCACCATGTATGACCATTACATCGCTTTAGATTGGGCGCAAAGCAATATGGCAATAGCGCGGATGACCAAGCAATCCAGTGAGATATCAGTCGTTGAGGTTCCGGCGAGTGTGAAAGAGCTCAAGGGATATCTGCGTCGCCTAAAGGGACGAAGTATCCTCAGGTTCGAGGAAACCACGACTTCCCAGTGGCTTTTCACGGAGCTTAAGAGCAGCGTGGACGAGATTCTAGTTTGCGATCCTTACCGCAATAAATTACTCAGCGAAGGAGCAAAGACGGATCGAATCGACGCTAGAAAACTTGTTACTTTGTTAAAGGCGGAACTTTTGAAGCCTGTTTTTCACAGTTCCGATCCGAAGCGGATAAGAACGACTTAAATCTTAGCAGACTTTCAAGCACGATCCTTCTTGCCACAAAATGGAAGAACGGACACCGGTCTTGGAGGGGAGCGGAGAGAGCTCAATCATTGTGATGACCCCGTCGCTATCGCAAGATGCGACGAGAGAGTCTTTTGCCTCGGTTAGCCCCCGCTCGTTTATCCTCGAATTTATTATGGCCCGGGGCTTAGGCCCTAGAGAGCCCAAATAGTCGCATCTAGGAACCTGCTAATAAAGAAAAGGCCGCCACAGATCAAAGCTGTTGGCAATGACCGTGCTCGAAACAACGGAGACCTGGAAATCAAGGGGGAAAACCCTCAAGGGACTCGTCTACCCCTTGACTCCCTTTCCCATAGTCGCAATGACGGCAACTTAGAACAGATGCAAAGCCTTTACCGTCAACGTGTATCTCTGGGCCGACTCACTCCAACGCAAATCGACAGTTCGTGCCGATGCCTCTTTTGGGATCAAATTTTCTATTTCATCGATTACCACCAATTCAAATCGAGAATCCAATTGTTCCTTTAGAAAATGGCCAAGCGTTTTTCCTAGGTTAGAAGCGAGCACGAAGACGATCGTAGTGTTTCCAGCAGGGAATTCTCTTTTCAATCGTTCGGCTAACCCAAGAGCCTTGCTTTTTATCGCCGCACTTTCCATCTCGACAGGGGATACCGCAATGGCAAACTTAGCCGCTGCCCAGGGCTCAGACTCCTGAAAAAGAGGAAGATGAAGGTGTTTCTGCGTCTCCATGGAGAATATGGAAGCCCCGCTTACCTGAAAGCTGTGCGAACTTACTCCAAGAGCTGTGGCTCGCCCGTGTTCCAAAGAAAGATGAACCTTCCATCCTCTTGCTTTTGCTTCTTCCACGATCGATTTCCCCAGAAAGGGGCCCAAATCTCCGAAACGAAAGTCCGCTTCCTCAGACGATCGCAAACACTCGACAATGCCTCCCGAAAGAGAAAGCAGGGGAGCTTCGTTGGCTTTTGGGTGTTTCCACGGAACGACCAGGAAGGGCGACGGAACGGAGCGATAATCTAAAATGAGGGAAGCCAAGCGCAGAGCCGCTTTCTTAGCCAACTCAAGAGAGAAAGCGCCACTTCGGGGAGCTATATCAGGAAAGAGGGACTCAAGCTGTCCGGCCTGCTTGGTCTTAGCCAGGACAAATCCTTCTGGGGTGAGGCGCCACTTTCTCGCACCCAGGTCCCAGCAGGCGGTATCTTCAATCACTCCGTTTTCAATCCAAGCTAGATTTGAAGTTCCTCCTCCGACGTCAATATGTAATACCGGCTGACCGATCCGCTGCCGAGATAGCTCCACGGCTCCCGCACCGTGAGCGGCGACCCTGGTTTCTAACTCGGGGTCAAGTTGTGCCGAGACGAGCCCCTCCCACCTTTCGGTGATGGCTTGTGCTACGTGACTCACGTTAGGCGCGCGTTGAGCCTGCCCGGTAAATAGCAGCGTCCCCACTTCGGGGGGAGGGAGTTTTTCCTGGCCCACCCACTCCGTCAACATCCTTAGAATCTGTGTTTGATCTAAAAGATCGTTTTGGTAGGGAGTCCATTGGACGAGGGAACGGCCCAAGGCAGTGGCACTTTTCCGGCGAAAGGGGCCAAGTGTCAGCTCCACCGCCACGGCGCGAAGGGTTGTGGTTCCTATGTCAAAACCGATGGAGATCACGTGAAATCAAAGCGGACACTCATTCCACTTTTCTTTTGAGTCAGTACTTGATGGATGGCGTCCGCTAGCATGAGGGCGGATTCGGTCGGAGGCATTCCCAGTCGATGGATATTCGAAAGTACGTTCCTATCGGATTCCACTCGTTTAGCACAAGGTTCGTACTCAAAGTAGGCACTCAAGGAGTCAGAAATTCCAAGCCCTGGTCGTTCGCCGATGAAAAGAATGGTTGCTTTGGGATGAATCACATCCCCAATGTGATCCATGACGGCCACTCTTCCCCAACGGACAAACAGGGGAGTCCCCAAAGAGACGTTTTTAGCGGCGAGGGCCTCGGAAAATAGAGGGAGAATCTCCCCGATGTTTTTTTCAAAGGCCTCACTGGAAAGGCCATCCGAAGTGACGATCTGAACGTCAGGCGAAGCGATAGCCTCTTTCTTTAGAATTTGAACACTTGAATCGTCGAGAAACCGGCCCAATGAAGTATTCATAAGATAGTCTTCGCGTCGAGTGGCGCGAGACTTAAGCTTTAGAAGGCCAAGCGAATGAATTAGCGTTTCGGGAACGTCTCTACGAACCGCGTCCCGAGATATTGCCAAGTCCTCCTTAAACTTCAGTTGGGCCTTTGTCGGGTAACGGCCTCCCGCATGTCCGATCCCGATACGCGCGGGGGTGGCTGCTCTTAGCTTTTCGACAAAAGCGTTGCCCGTAAGATCTTTACTGAAAGACACTAGGGTCTCCGAACCTTTCCGTGGGAGCTCTTTCTTTCATGAGTCCCATTTTTTCCATCCAACCTTCAAATTCCGGTGTGGTTCTTAGATGATTGAGGCGCCTCAAAGCCACGTTGTCATGAAAACTGGTATCTTGGTAACTGAGCATCACGTCGTCATTTTGTCCTA
This sequence comes from uncultured delta proteobacterium, assembly GCA_963778115.1. Lineage (GTDB taxonomy): Bacteria > Bdellovibrionota > FAC87 > UBA2466 > UBA2466 > JBBQIT01. Next base: position 1,314,095 of record CAVZSV010000004.1, on the reverse strand, counting down.
TCGCCATGAAATACTGGCTACCGGCAAGCGTGAGAAGCATCGTCGCTATTTCATGATCATTCTGGTCGATCTCGGCATGGGTCGTATAGCAAGGCGCCATTCCCATTGGCAGTCCCAAGAGTTTTGCCATGCAAAGATCCTCCAAATTGGCGCGGATCATCTGCTTTCCGTCAAAAAGAATTTCCGGTCCGATAAATCCCGAAACATTATTGACCATGTAAGGAGAGAAGGCTCGAGCGAGGCCGTAGGTCCGTGCCTCTAGCGTAACCTGATCGACGCCCTCGTGGCTTTCTAAGGATAACTCGGAGCCTTGTCCGGTTTCGAAATAAAGGTGGTTGGGCCAATCGGGGTGTTTATCCTTCGCCAGATCGTTGGCCTCTTTAATGGTAGAGACGGAAATTCCAAAATGTTTGTTCGCACTTTGCGATCCGGCCAAACTTTGAAAAAGGATATCGAGTTTGGCTCCTTTGCGAAGTGCTTCCATTTGGGTAGTGATGTGAGAAAGGACACATCCCACCGTCGGAATTTCGAAACGCTCGATCACCTCGGTAATGGCGGCGCCAATTTTAGAGACACTTTCGACACTGTCTATGGCGGGGTTAATCCCAATCAGGCAGTCCCCGCATCCGTACGAAAGCCCCTCGTAAGTAAGGGCCAAGATTCCGGAAATACTGTCGGTCGGATGGTTGGGCTGAAGACGAGAGCTTAACGTGCCCGGTAGCCCTATCGTCGTTTTGGCTCGGCTAGGGTTACGGATCTTCTGTGAGATCTGGACCAGATCCATGTTCGAACAAAGTTTAACGGCTCCTGCCACCATTTCGGCGGTTAATGCCCAACGAAGTCCAGCAACCTCTTGAGACGAAGCCGAAAGAAGAAATTCCCGAAGTTGGCTTACCGTCCAGCCCTTAACTTTGTCGTAAATAGAAGTGTCTATGGCATCGATAATAACGCGGGTGACCTCGCAGCGATCGTAAGGAATGCTGGGATTTTCGTAGAACGTTTTGAGGGGAAGGTCCGCTAGCACATATTGAGCAGCGACCCGCTCTTTTTCATCGGAAGCGCAAAGACCGACGCTCTTGTCTCCGGATCGGAACTCGTTGGCTTTCCCCAGAACTTCGTTGAGAGATCTAAAAGGGAAAGATTGGTTTCGAACCCGAGCCTGATACAAAGGAAACTCCTTTGTGCACTAAAGTGCCAACTCCTTGCGGATCTGGGCGACCCATGTCTTGACACGCTTGTCAGTCATATCGTTTTGGTTCTCAACGTCAATCACAAGGCCTAAGAATTTACCGTCTCGGATGGCTTTGGACTTTGAGAAAAGATACCCTTCCGTCGGCCACAAACCGACCAATTTAGCCCCAGTCTTTTCAAATTTTTCGAGCAGCTCCTGCATGGCATCGACGTAGGTTTCGGGATACCCTTTGCCGTCTCCCAAGCCAAAGACCGCGACCTTTTTCCCCGAGAAATTAAGCTTCGCCACTTCGGGCAAGATCACTGCCCAATCATCTTGCATCTCTCCAATGTGCCAGGTGGGAACCCCTAAGATGAGGTTTTCACAAACCGTAAGATCGGCGGGAGAGATTTCGGTAATGTTTTTGACGTAGTCAACGACATCGCCCAATTCGGACTTTATCTGACCCGCGACATCTTCGGTATTTCCGGTGGAAGAGCCAAAGAAAATGCCCACCTTAGCGGGAGCCAGTGAAGGACCGCCGGAGGGGGGTAAAGCCCCGCCAGGAGCTTTAGCGGCGGCGGCCTTGGCTGCTGCAGCCGCCGCTTTATCAGCGGCGGCTTTTTCCGCGGCTGCTTTGGCCAGCGCTTCTGCTTCTTCACGAGCTTTGCGTTCGGCCTCGTCTTTAAGCCGTTTCTCTTCGAGCTCTTGTCGGACCTTGTCGCTATAGGCTTTGAGCTTCTCTCTGGGCATCGAAGCGATTTGCGGGCTGTCCACCGTTTGGTAGCCTGGTGCCAGGGGAGCCGCATCGGGAGCATTCCGCGACCCAAAACCGCGCCCTCGATAAAGAGGCAAAATTTTATCCGTACGCAAAGACAAATGGATAGTGGCACCATTGGCCAACCAGAGTTCGACGGAGAGAGTTCCCATCTCAGCGCGATTGGTACCGACTAGGAAATTTTTAAACGCCAGAGGCATTTCGAGGGATCGGCAGAAAGGGGCATCGAAAGCGGGTGCAAAGGTGTAGGTAAATTGAATCCCGGAGTTCGAACCGGCACTTTTGGCGGTGACAATGGCTCGATAGACTTCGGTGAGCGTGTGGTTGGGTTTCCAAATAGCCCACAAACCCAAATGGCCCGGGAGTCTACCGTTGGCCAAGCCAGCTTCGACCCCTGCCGCACCTGATTGACGATTCCGTTTTCCTTCGAACAAAGCCTTTACCCCGCGTTCCAAGAACCAAAAAATTCCTTTTTACAGTGCAAAACGTAATGGCAATCCTACTGAAATTCAAACGCTTTCTATAAACTCCCGCCAAGCGCCTTTTCTGGACTCCTGCTGTGAGATTTTTCTCGACTCGACGGGTTAAGCAGAGAGGTGAAGAAAAGTCGCGCTTTCCCGCAAGCGGGCCCGGAAAACTATCGCGGCAGGGCAAGCGAGTAACGCATTGTTACTCGCCTTGGAAACTATTCCACGAGGAATCTGTCATTCCCTTTTTATCGACGAGACCCATGGAGTTCAAAGAAACTTAGACTCATTAGCAACATTGAGCTGAAGTAAATGTGCCCTGCTAAAAAGCATGGGCCTGTATCAACTAGGGTTGACCATGCCGAGGTCGAGGCGGTATTGTTAGATAGTTAACAATACATAACTAAATATACTTTTGAAGGGAGCCTCTCCATGTTCTCAAAAGACGACTACGGGCCTGCGGATGAGTCGAAAGTTGTTGTTAGCGATTCCGCGCGCCGAAAGCGAGATAAAGAAGGAAGTAAGAAGGCTCTTCTGGACGCCGCTGTCGCTGTATTCTCCGAACTGGGCTACGAAGCTACCACCACCCGCGAAATTGCAAAACGCGCCAAAGTATCCGAAGCGTTAATCCAAAGGTATTTCGAAGGAAAGTCTGGTCTCTTCATCGAAGTGATGCGCCGATGGAACTCTCAAAATGGAAAAGAGCGCGTTGCCTCCATCCCGATCGCCGGCGATTTAGCGTCTGACCTCGAGCAGCTATGTGCTTTCCTTTTTCGGCATCATCGAAATCATTCGGAACTCATCCGTATCGTCTTGTCTAGGGCCATCGTCGAGCCAGAACTTGCCAAGCAGGTCGGAAAGTCGATCGTGGAGGAGGATCTTCCCGCTGTGGCCGATCATTTACGCCATTTCCAAAACCAGGGGCTGATAGACGAAGACCTAGATTTAACCCAGCTTAGCCATTGTATCTTAGGGATCAACTTCTCCTTAGCCTTCCTGGCAGGGGAGGTTTTTGGTTTTGATAAAGAACAGATGGCGGCCACGGGAAAAATGTTCGCCAAAATTGTCGCCCAGGGGCTTACTAAGTTAGAATAAAGGGATGAAAACTCTTTTCGTCCTAGCTGGCCTTGGGATGGCGTTATCGGTTTGGGCCACGAGAGCGAAAACCCCTATGAGTGGCGAGGCGAATCCTTTTTCAGGAATTCCTCCTACAAGCGATCACGAAAGCCAATTAAGAGCCTTTCAAAAGAAGTTTGGGGCGAAGAGTTTACCCAATTGCTTGCGGGGCAAACCGGATCGCTGGATTGACGGACGACATCCTGATGTCGCGAACGTGATCTTCCATCCCATTTCTAGCGTTAGTGCCGTTGAAATGGCCCAGCTAAGAAACGGGGATGAGTTTGAGATCGTTAATTTTGGGTGTGAGAGTCTGCAAGTGGGGATTCGTTACCTCTTTCCTTTGGACTCCCATGCTTTGGGAGATATCCGACATTGGTATGTCGCAGCCGCTCAGGAGCTCGCCACCATTCGACAGGTGATGGACCGCCAGAAAGGTATCCCCTTTGATTTGGGGTTAGACTCCCTGGCACTAGAGAAGACATCCCAAGAGCCCAAGAAATCTTTAGCACTCGGTGAGGAGATAGCTGTCGAAGGAGACGGAGTAGATTATCAGCAAGCTAGGATGATGGTCCTCAACGTCGAGAGAATTTCCGATCAAAAAGTGGCCGTTATCGTACTTCTCAATCGCGGACCTCTGTGAGCATTCTTCTAAAGATAATAGTGCATCAATAGCCAGGCCACCGTAAAAAAATCGGTGGAAACTGTCGGCATTTTCGTCTTTTGAACCACTCCTTGAAATTCAAAGTGAGGGCGAGGAAACCATTGCGCCCCGATACCATACGTCTGAGTGGTATTGAGCTGCTGGGTCCAGTCCAAGTTACTATATTCCTGACTCAAGTAGCCGTGGACTCCTTTGATGAATTCGTAATCGGCGCGTAAGTAATTCGCAAATCCCCAAGTGGTTGGACTGCCGAATGGTAAATTGTATTGAAAGTCTAATTCAGCCAAAATGAAAAATTTCGCGGTCAGTCCCAAGATAGCATAGGGGCCGAATAGATGCCGGTTCGCGGTGTTGTCCGATCCATAGTAATAGCTAACTCCCAACTTATTGGTCTGTTTGAGCAGATAGCTTGATCGCAGGGCAAACCCTTTCTCGAAATTTAGATAAGGAGCGTCGGGCCTGCCCAGAATAATGGTCGCGTAGGCGTCGAAGTTGTCACCTAAGTACGAAGCTTCGACGTTATAAGTTTCCATCCCTTCGTCAAACTGCAGATTCTTTTTAATGAGCAGTTCGTGTTCGGCGGTATTAATTCCGTAAGCGGTCATGAATTTTCCGCCACGAATCGTGATTTGATCCGTGGGATGATAGGCAATAAAATGCCTATCGCTATAAATGAATCCGCCCGCATGATAGAGCGTGGTCGAGGGTTGGGGACCCACAGACACATCGGCTTGAAACTTACCTACGGTCGCTGCGGCTTCTACATCTGCCTGCATGAAAATGAAACTAGCGGTCTCAACGGTATTGGTTCTTATGTATTGCTGCAGGACACGGACATCGCCGCCCAAATTGAGCCAATCGGGTGGCTTGACGAGTCCGTAAGCAAAATCGGGATTCATTCTTGGCCCCCCACGTACTTAAGAGCTCTTGGGAAAGACTGCGTCCGTAAGGGGTAAGGATTCCACCCCCATTGGGGCTCACGTGGCAAGCCGTACAGTTGGCGTAGCCGTGGCGCACCATCTCAGGGAATGCGAGTGCCCTTGAGCTAGCAATCGTAAAAAGCAAAAGAAAGAATAAGGAACCTAACCGTCTAAAATAAGGCTCAGAGCTTGGGCGTTGTTTCATTGGCTACCAATTCCGCATTGAGGGAAACGGTCACTTGCACATCGTCGGTAACCTTAATTCCCATAAAGCTTGGGGTTTCTATACCGAAACTGTTTAGCGGAAACTTGAAGTCAAAGGCAAGCTCCGCGTTTTTCCCCTTTTTCTTTACATCAACGGTCCCACTAATGGGTTTGGTGACGCCGTGAAGGAGCAGGTTAGCTTGAAAGGGAACTTGGGAAGCTTCAAAAGAGTCACCCGTCGCCGAATCGGGAAGCGTTAGTGTCGTTAGCGTGAGTTCGGATTGGGGAAATTTCTGAGTCTCTAAATAGGTCTCCTTCATATGCTTGTCTCTCAGCTCGATTCCGGTGGTAAATTTTTCTAGAGCAATGTTCGCATTTCCCGTAATGGACTTTCCGTTAAGGGTGAAAGTTCCCTTCAGAGCGTCGGGTTAATCTTCGATCTTTCCCCGAATCTTAATGGCACTGGGATTGCCCACGGCAAGAAACTCTAATTCCGATTTCGCCTTTTCGAGATGGATGACACTGCTCGTGTCGGGAGCCGTAGTCGTGGCACCAAAACCAAACGGTGAAACGATGGCGGTGAAAATGGCAGTGACAAGTGTCATCTTAGTGAGTGTGGTTTGCATATGTTTCCCCCTATTGTGAAAGACGTTTCGTTCGCGATACTAATTGTTTAAAGCGCCTGCTTGGATCCAGTTGAAAATCGCCGTCAATTCGCCAGTGCTCAGTCCAGGCGCCGGTAATGGCGGCATCAGTTGCGGTTGAGCGCTGGGTTCCGTATAGACACCACTTTGAGCGGCATTCCCGGCGACGATGGGTGTTGTGAAAGATCCTTGGGAGTTGATCAAATTGGTGTAGCTCGAAAAATCGGTATCTCCCTTGGGAGAAGCCCCCGAATGGCAGCCTACACACTTGGGACCGAAAACATTCGCACTTAACCAGGTCCAAGTGGGTTGGGGAGGCGGGGGCGGTGGAGGCGGAACGACACTATTGGGGCACCCGTTTACAATCCATTGTTTAACGATGGCGATATCGCCAGCCGAGAGAGGGGTTCCCCCTTTGGGCATAGCGCCCGACGAGATATCGTTGAACAGCGGACTCTGGTTGGGCTGGAAATTGACGATGACCTTGGGATTCATCAAAGCGGCGTAAGTGGAAAGGTCTACCTGTCTAGCTCCGGCGTAGTGGCAAGTCATGCACTTGGCGTCTAAAATATTTTGTCGAATATAGGCGTAGTAATCGCCGTCCTCGACGGACGAGGAGACCAAGCTATGAGTGTAGTTGCAACTGGAAAGGACGATAGTCAGGCAAGCAACTATCAATGAACCAGAGAAGCAAAAAAAATATTTCGCCCAAAACGTCGGTGCGTCTTTTTTGGACATTCCCATTACGTTCCCCCAGCCCTCGAATTCAACCTAACCGTCTCATCTTTTTTTTTCAATGATCCATTCTTAACTTAACCAGAGTCTAACTGACTTTTCGCTAAACCAGTGGAGACACGCTCTTTGCTCCGGTAACAAATGTTACGAGAGGGATCGACAGAGCGGTTACTTTGGTTCTAGATTGGTTAATGTGCTTTAGGGGAGGGGGCTGTCCGTATGGTGCGGCGCGGCATAACTAGAACTTTTCCTAGAACTTTCTCAGAAATTTATTTTACGAGGAGAATTACATGACCTACCGGTTGGGTTTATTGGTGATGTTAATAGGTGTGGTGGCCCAAGCATTTACGCCTGCTGAAAATGAAAAGTTGGGCGGAGTGATGAGAGCGATAGCTAAGGATGTTGGTGTGGTGACCCTTCCTACTACGGAAGCGGCTCCGGTGAAGGATGACGATGTCATGAACGCGCTTATCCGCACACGCACGGCGAATTACTTGTTTCAGATGGCGCTGACTAAAGTGGGAGTGCTCAACGCGGATGGTTCATTTACCCCGGATGAAATGACCCCTGGTGGTTTTTCCACATTGGCGGCAGCAGAATTAAAGCCTTTGCTCGAACAATATACGGGCTATTTGACAGCGGCCCAGAAAGATCTATCCACGGCGGAAACACAACTCCAAACTCTCTATAATACGCCAGCCGCCAGTCGGGACTTTACTGCTTTGAAGGCGACACTTGCCGATCTCGCTAATATCGAAAAAGAAGGCCATACCGGCTTTAAGCCTCCGCAAAATTAACGGATTGCGATTAGAAGTATTCGAAAACGGCTGGGGAGTTTCTCCAGCCGTTTTTTTATTGGAAGCCTAATGTGATAGGTTCCAAGCTATGAAGCCCACCGATTCCTCCGCTTTCGCTTTTTATACCTGTCCCATGCATCCCCAAGTCCACCACGCGGGGCCAGGAAGTTGTCCCGTTTGTGGAATGGCTTTGGAGCCGGAAACCGTTAGGGAAAATTACGAGGACCCTGAACTCATTGAGATGAAGCGGCGGTTATGGTGGTGCGCTCCGCTCGCTTCGGTTTTGCTTGTAATCGCTATGGGAGAGATCGAGGTGACGCCTTGGCTGTCGCTAGCGTTAGCCAGTCCTGTCGTTCTTTGGGGAGGCTTTCCCTTTTTTCAACGCGCTTGGAGTTCGATCCGTTCGTGGAACCTCAATATGTTCACCCTGATCGGAATGGGGACGGGGGTCGCCTACCTTTATAGCGTTGTTGCTCTGATTTTTCCCGACGCATTTCCAGGCGGGGGGCTCTATTTTGAGGCGGCGGCTGTCATCACTACTCTGGTCTTGGTCGGCCAAGTGCTTGAACTTAAAGCACGGGCTCGCGTGGGCGATGCTATCCGTTCGCTTTTGAAGTTAGCACCCAAAACGGCGCGGCTGGTTCAAGCCGATGGTAGTGAAAAGGATGTGGAACGCCAACGCCTCCGATTGGGAGATAAGATCCGCGTGCGGCCCGCGGAAAATATCCCAGTCGATGGAGTGGTTCTCTCGGGAGAAAGCTTTGTCGATGAATCGATGCTAAGCGGAGAATCCATTCCCCTTTCAAAGAAAGAAAACGATAGGGTGAATGCCGGCACTACCAACCAGTCGGGAAGTTTTGTTTTTCAGGCAACCGCAGTGGGAGAGGCTACCGTTCTAGCTCAAATGGTGAGGCTCGTAGCCGAAGCCCAACGAACACAAGCGCCTATTGGGAAACTAGCCGATAAGGTTTCTCAATACTTTGTCCCTTCGGTGGTAGTTATTTCGGTCGTCACGGCAGCCGTGTGGATGGTTTGGGGGCCTGAACCTAGAGTAGGGCATGCGATTGCTAACGCGGTGGCGGTACTCATCATTGCGTGTCCCTGTGCTCTGGGGCTAGCCACTCCCATTTCGATCATGGTGGCGACCGGACGGGGAGCGAGGATGGGAGTGCTGGTCCGCAAAGCGCAGGCTTTGGAAGTTCTCTCACGCGCCGATACGCTATTGCTCGATAAAACGGGAACCATTACTGAGGGCAGGCCCCATCTTACAGGAATTACGCTTGTGTCTTCCCACTCAGAGGAGGAGGTCCTCAAGGGGGCTGCCCTTTTAGAAAGAAACAGCGAGCATCCCTTAGCTCTAGCCATCTTAGGTGAAACCAACCGTCGTGGCATTCCGTTAAAGGGCGAAGTGAATCAATTTAGAGCGGTCGTTGGAGCAGGAGTTGCTGGAGAGATCGAAGGGAAAAAGATGGTTATCGGAACCCCTAATTTTCTTGTGAAAGAAAACGTAGAGATGAATGCAGAGCTTCCTCAGTCCGAGAAAGATGAGACTGCGCTGCTCATGGGGATAGATGGAAAATTGGCTGCCGTTTTAACCGTTAGCGATCCCGTTCGAGCTAGCGCTCGAGAAGCGGTTGAGAAACTTAAGGCGGAAGGGCTTAGTATTTGGATGGTGACGGGTGATCGAAAGTCCACGGCCCAGGCTGTCGCAAAAGAAGTTGGAATAGACCAGGTCCGCGCCGAAGTAAGTCCCGAGAAAAAAATGCAACTCGTTTGTGAACTCCGCGACAAAGGTGCCATCGTCGCTATGGTGGGAGACGGAGTTAACGATGCTCCCGCGCTTGCACTGGCGGATGTCGGAATCGCCATGGGGAAAGGAACCGATATTGCAATTCAAGCGGCAGGTCTGACTTTGATGGAGGGCGGGCTAGAGGGAATCCTACGAGCCAGGCGTCTAAGTGAGGCGACCCTACAAAACATTCGACAGAATCTATTCTTTGCCTTTCTCTACAACGTTTTGGGAGTTCCCATTGCCGCTGGGATATTATTCCCCTCGCTGGGGATTGTTCTTAACCCCATGCTCGCCAGTCTTGCCATGAGCTTAAGTTCGGTCTCGGTCATCCTAAATTCGCTGCGCCTTCAAAACAAAGTGTTCTAGTCTGAAAGAATGGGTTATCTACTTTTTATGGGTAAAGAGCGGTTAAAAGGGGCGTTCTTCGGTGGTTTATTTCTTTTCGGTCATTTCTCGTCTTCGCTAAGTGCCGTGGAATCGAAACCGGTACGAATCGTATTCGTTGGCGATATCATGCTGGATCGAATCCCCGGAAAATTTATTGCTGCTGGGAAAGACCCCTTTTCGGCTTTTGCTTCGGTCTTAGATTCGGCGGATATCCGTGTCGGAAATCTAGAATGCGTGATGGCGCCTGGGGGCAAGCAAGTAGACAAGCACTTCGTCTTTAATGCCGATCCCAAAGCGGTGTCGGTTTTAACCAAACACTTTGATGCGGTATCTTTAGCTAATAACCATACCGGGGATTTTGGCCATGAAGCTTTGGTAAGCACCCTCGAACTGCTTAAAAAAAATCACCTGAATTATTTTGGAGCGGGCCGCGATCTCAAGGAAGCGCACACACCGTGGATCGTGGAAAAGAACGGAATCAAGATCGCGATCTTGGGCTACAACGAATTTCGCCCTCGGTCGTTTGAAGCAGGGCCTCACACGCCGGGAGTCGCTTGGAGCGACGACGCTTCCGTGATCGCGGACATTCAAGAAGTGCGGCCTAAAGTCGATCTCGTTCTTACTTTCATGCATTGGGGAGAGGAGTACTACACCCATCCTAATGACCGACAGCGGGCACTCGCTCGCAAAATGATTGATAGTGGAGCGGATATCGTCATCGGAGGACATCCGCATGTGACGGAAGGTGCCGAGACGTACCGAGGCAAACTCATTGTTTATAGCCTTGGAAATTTCGTGTTCGACGATTTTATCGACAACTTGCGTGATAATCGCTTTGAGCTGGACGAACTTTCTCGAACCGGTTGGGTGTTATCGCTCGTGGTGGACAAAAAAGGGTTACTCCACTGGGAGACGTTGGTTTCCCGAACAGGGGAAGACGGATTTCCAATGCCTGTCATCGGAGCTAAAGGCCCTAGTTCAGAATCGCCCTACGATGTGGCGTTATTAGGCAGAACGGGACTCACCAAATTGGCAGCAGAAGAGCCTCCAGCCCCCGACTGTAAGAAAAGTCAGGGAATGCAGAGGTGTTTGAACGGAAAACTACAAGCGGTGAATTTAGAGTTGATTCGCCTTGGAGTAGGACGAGGCGATCCCAAGGGGCCAACGATTAGCGAGTTGGCGACCTACACTCATGATGCGCAGTTTCTAAAGAGCGACGCTCTCAGCCCCAACCCTCAGCGAGGGGATACTTTCACTCAAGACCAATGTCGTCTGAGCCGTTTTGATTACAATGTCGATTTTGCTTATCCCGATCCCCAAGGGTTTAATATGGGAATAAAGAGCCTTTTGCTTTCCACCGACAAAGCGTTGTCTTTGGAATATCCGCTTCGCAGTCAATATCGAGATGCGCCCGACGAGACTTTTGATCATAAGAGATTTACGCAGTGGATATCTTCGGGAAAGAAAATAAAACTCCAAGGGGTAGTCTCGGAGGTAAAAGATAATTTTGAGACCAGCATAGGTGGAGTTCCAAATTTCAAAGTGCGTACCGATGCTCAATTGACTCCGGGAGAAGACTTTCATTTGGGCATCGTAAGCCCTGGCTCCTCCGATCGCGCCCTAATCTCTTTTGGCGGATACGATACCAACCGAAATAAAGGCTATCACTTGGTTTGTGATTTTCCCGTAAAGACAAAACTCAGTTTCCTAATTCCGGGAGCTTTAACCGCTCAAATCCCCAAGGACGAGGTTCCCCAAAAGCAGGTAGCTCTGGCAGTTGAACTCTACAATGTTTCTTTGGTGGATTCCTTCGCGGATTCCTCCTTCATGGTTCGCGTAATCGCCAGCAACCGCCTTTCTCAAAACGTCCCGCTTGCAACGTCCCCGATGCCCTAACTACAAGAAGGTAGGCCGTACCTTTTTGTAGGCAGAAGGCGAATGGCGGAGTATGAAGCTGGAATGAACCGAGATCTTCGAAATTTAGGGTATTTGGTAACATTTATTGGGTTAGTCTCCTGCGCCTCCTCCCCTCCCATAGTGAAGTCACCCGTAGTTCAACCCGTGCTCACTCGAGTGGCTCAATCTAAAAAGCAATGGACGGGAGTTGCTGTTTCGCACGAAGGACGAATCTTCGTCAACTATCCCAGATGGTCACCCGATGTTCCTGTTTCGGTGGGAGAGTTACTGGGGAATGGGGTAACTCCCTACCCCGATAAAAACTGGAATCGTTGGCGTGAGGGGCGTCACGCTGATAATCCTAGAGTCGAATGGGTATGTGTTCAGTCAGTAGTGGTGGATAGAGATAATTTTCTTTGGGTGGTCGATCCGGCGAGCCCCAATTTTGCCGGAGTCGTAAGGCACGGGGCGAAGCTTGTGAAGATCGATCTTAAGACCAATAAAGTCGCGCGAACGTATCGTTTCGATTCCGAGACAGCCCCTGAAAAGAGTTATCTCAATGACGTGCGTATCGATACGTCTCGAAACTTTGCTTACCTCACCGATTCGGGGCTGGGCGCCATCGTAGTGGTAGATCTGAATAGCGGGAAAAGTTGGCGGACATTGGTCAATAGTCCGTCCACCCATTCCGAGAATTTGACGCTTATTATTGAAGGGAAAGAATGGCGGATGCCCGATGGAAGCATCAAACAAGTTCACGCGGACGGGATTGCTCTGGATCAAGAGGGTGATACGCTTTATTACCAAGCACTTTCCGGTGCTACCATGTATCGGATTAAGGGAGAGTCTCTGCGCGATCCTAAACTCTCCGACGACGAGCGAGAAAAACATGTTGAAGTGTTCGCCCATGCGGGTCCTGCGGATGGACTGATCCGCTACGGAACTTCGATTTATGTGACGGCTTTACAGCAAGATGGCATTAAGCGCGTCGACGCCCAGGGAAAAGAGTCACTTCTCATCCAAGATCCCAGACTTGTGTGGCCCGATAGCTTCGCTATAGGACCCGATCATGCTATTTACGTCACGACTTCGCAGATCAATCGCGGGCCGAATCCGCCCGAGCCTTATGGCCTATATAAATTTCAGTCCCCATTGTCGACGACAATGCCTAAAAATGACGCCAAGCAATAATAGCAATGCTTGTGTCTCCGTATCGCGAATGTTAGTTTCGGCGCGGCAACTGAATATGGAAATCTAATACCAAAACACTTCAGCCAGGGTTGGGTCATGAAGCATTTTGCCTCTTGGGCTATAGGTCTGTCCGCGCTATTTTGCGTCTTCGCATTTTCCGATACTCCTCAAAACCAGTTCGTCATGGAGAAGGGAAAACCCGTCGATTTGAGGTTCAAGGACGGACGGGTCGCCGAATTCATGATTAATCGGCGCGACGTTCTTGAAACGGATCTTCCGATTAAGATAACCGACAACTCTTGCACAAATAATTCAAATATTTCTTGCGAGTATCGCTTGGGATTGATTCTAAACGATCTCACCATGGCTTGGGTGGTTCATCCGGACGCCTCCAAAATAGGTAAGACCGTAACCATGCGCTACCAAGCCCCTAACGGCGCTCCCCCCATGGAATTTCCCCTCTTTCAGCAAGGGTTAGTTGCGTTCTCCGATCGCGGAGGGACGCCAAAACTTGCAGTTCCCATTCCCAACGATATTTTTAATTGCAAAGATTTTAGCTGGCTTCCTCCCGGAAATACCGAGGCCCCTTCCAGCATTTCGTTTGCCCGATGGGATGCGGAACTTATGTTTCCCAATCCTGAAACAGGTTTGATGGAGAATAGAACCATCAGCATGGCAATGGACTTTACCATGAATAGGAACTCTTCGGGAGGACTCGAGATAGGAACCGTTAAGAAGTATCTAGCTTCAAGCCAGGTGGCGGCCGCCGCCACCCTATGGTCTCTCATTACCAAAGACACGAGCGGAAACTATTGCCCCATTACGGTAACTCCTAATGCCGTTCCGTTGGGTGCCGCCATCGCCCAGTATCAGGCGGCAAAAGCTCCGCACTTTGTCGCTTATATCTATGGAGATGATGAGTACTCCGACGTCGCCCAGCCATTTTTTCTAAACCAGGGTTTCTACAATGACGCCAATGTCCAATTCAATTAGGTCTGTTTTCGGTCTGCTTCTGTTGGCCTGTTTAGGTGGTTGTACCGGAGCAAAGGCACCCTCTATGAAACTGGCGCTCCCTGTGATTGGGGTTCGCGCAGCCACTTTCACCAAGAGTGGAAAGGAAATGAGCCCTTACGCTCGGCTTAGAAAATTAAGCCTTCATCTAAAGGGAGTAACCCCCACCTCCGCCGAATACGATGCCCTAGAGGCTGCGATGGCAAGTGGCCATCTCCCTGATTTTTTTCAGACCAAGACCGGTGAATATCTAAAAACTCCCGAGTACATCGGGAAGATGATGGACCGTCTGGACTCTCTGTTTCGGATGATGACCGATCCCAGCCCTCCCGAGGGATTTCTTCTTTCAACTCCGTCAGGCATTCCGAATTCTCCTACGAGTCAGGACTTGCTCTATTACGAAATCCTAAGTCAAAATTTGAGTTGGGATAATTTACTTACTAGAAAACAATATTTACTTCCTGATGTGGTGGGGGGCTTTACGGGAGGAATGGTTCTTCCCTCGAGTGACGATCGTAGTTTTCTCCAAATGGTACTTCCCGATATTACGGCCCCTTTGCAGCCTACTACGATTGGGCAAATCACCGCCAATCGTGCTGTATTTGCCGATACCGATTCGCGAATCGCCGGTGCCATCACGACACAACGCTTTTTTAGTCGGTATAGCACCACCAACGTGAACAAGAATCGGGGTAGGGCAGCCGCCGTCTTTCGTACTTTTTTATGCGATGACATGAAAGCGGTAGTGGCCTCTTCCGCCGGAGATGACCAGGATCTCGTCAATCAAGCGTTTCCCAAGCCGAGTCTCGATAACGTCCATCTTGGAGTCGCCGATGACGATCCTCATGGGTCGGATCCGAACTGCATGGCTTGCCATTACAAATTAGATCCCCTGGGACGAACGTTTCTCACAAGCGGTTCCGTACTCTCCGATGATACTTCGCCCGGAGCATTGGTTTACCGAAGACCCAATGGTCAATTGGTTAACGTAGCAGGAAATGGAATCGGAGAGGTCGCGGCTGCCATCCAAGCACAACCCGAGTATTCCCAGTGTCAGGTCATGCGCTTTTGGAACTGGTTTATTCAAGGCGACGATCCGCCAACGCTGGATCGCTTTACCGAGCTGGTAAAACAGTTTGACGGCATGAAACATCTTACCAACGACTATGTCGCCTATTTGGTGAATCAACCGGAATTTTACCGCGACCCCGACCAAGGTCCGCAGAATGTGACTCTGACTCAGGTCAAAAACACCCTTCAGCGCTGTACGAACTGCCATTCCGGAGTGACTCCTCCGGCAAACCAGAATCCCATGCCTAGTTTCGTTCAACTTCCCATCGGAAGTGACACCGATCATCCCAAGTGGATTAAAGCCATCATTAAAGACTTGGATCTGGCCGGCAGTGGGGAAAATCGCGTGATGCCGCCTCCCACTTCCGCGTGGCAGCCCACCGACGCTGAGCTCGCACTCATTAAGGAATGGATTGCTACCGGGGTTAGAGATGAGTCCGGGAAAATTACGATCGATCCCCAAATCACACAAGGGTGGTTGAAGTGAAAACAAAGATCTCATTGGTCCTAATGGTTATGTTTTCCCAATGGGGATTAGGGGCTCCTAACGTCACCTTTAAAGACTCGTATCTTCGGTATCTTTCGGGACACGACTTTTTTCGCGTTCTCAATCAAAAGTTTCCTGATGCCCAGTATGGCAACAACGCCGACTGCATGGCCTTCAGTAATAGCAATCGCGGAATCACCGGGGACTTGAATCCAGCGACGGGCGATCCGATGTACCGGGGCCCCAGTGTTACTTTCGTTAAATGGTACATAAAGTGTGTGATGCTGGCGGTTGGTTCCCAGTTTGATCAGTCTTTGGCAAAAGCCAGTGGGATGGAGCCTTTCTTTGGGAAAAAGGCCTTACAGATGTTATCTACCCAGCCCTATGCCGCGGTGGTTACCAGTCCTAAATCGGTGACGTGGATGACTTTGAGTCCTGACATTCAAACCCAAATCGTAAACAACCTCTTTGAGTATTATGTCGGTCGGAACATTATCCAGAATCAGGATGAGTTGTGCAAAAAAATGCTTACGGCCACCCAAGATAAGAGTCTCACTACTTTTGACGCGCTAAAACAACTAGTGCTTTTGGTCACGACCCAAGACGAATTTCTAACTTACTAGAGGAAGCCATATGAAGAAATTAACACGCCGGCAATTACTGGTGCGCACCGGCCAAGGATTGGCTCTGGGTGGATTGAGCTCGCTCTTTCCGGGACTTTGTCTTTTTCCGAGAACGGCAAAAGCGGAAGTGGGCTCTGGGGACCATTTCTTCGTCTTATTAAGAACCTTCGGCGGTATGGATTGTACTTTGGGTCTAGATCCTTGGGTGATGCCCTCGGGCGCGGACGAACAAGACATGTATATCGAGTATCGGCCCGACGATATCAAAGTCGTTAAGGGACTAAAGTTAGGACCCGCGGCATCCTCTTTGGCGGCTCACGCGGACTCCGTTCTTATCGTGAATGGAATTCAGATGCGGCGAGATGCTGGCCATGACGTTGACAACTTATATAGCGCCAGCGGTGCCGGTGATGGAAAGTCAGCCACCGTCCCTATTGAACTAGCCCTCGCTCTGGGAACGGGTCCTTTCGGAGTCGTCGCTAGCGGACAGCCCTATTTGGCGGGAAAAGCCGTTAGCCTTTCGACCACCCAAGATCTCCAGCAGGCGAATGCAGAGGGAAGTTTGATCGATTTCATCCAACAGAGGATGCAGTTGCAGTTGGAAGAAGCGGGCACTGCTTGGGAAAAAGCGCAGGCGGATCTGTTACGGGGCAAAGATGCCACGACGAAATTCATCTCTATGCTCAACACATTTCAGGCGCAAGGGGCGGTTTCGGCCGAGCAGGTAGTGGCCGCGGCATTTGCCTCAGGAGGCGCTTGCCAAGCTCAGATTGACGTCCCCATCGATGGCGGACCGCTTGCCTTGGATACTCATATTAATCATCCCGGAAATCATATTAAAGTTCAGACCAAAGTTTGGGATTACGTGGCTTCGGTAATTCAACTCTTTAAGAGTCTGCCCTACGCGCAGGGGAGCCTATATGACGCCACGACATTCATGGTGATGACTGAGTTTAGTCGGACTCCGGCACTTAACGTGGCGAAGGGAAAAGATCATAACCCCTTTACCAATTCCTTTTTGCTGGCGGGCCGAGGCATTAACGGGGGAACAGTTGTGGGAGCGAGTAAACTTATCACCCGTAAGCAGACCGGAACGGGAATGCCCAACCACATCGCTTGGCCGTTCAATTACACTACCGGCCAGCTCGCTACGGAACCGCAGGGGGCAAGTTTTTTCTTTCCGGAGAATGTAGTGCAAACGGTGTCGAAGTTGTTTGGAAGCCCGGCTGGTTTTGCGGCAGTCCCGGCGGGGACGCCAGTAATTCCTGGGATAGTTAAAGGATAGGGAATTTCAAGACATTAGTTGTGGGTTTTAACATTTAGAGTTTCTTGGGTGAAGTAAGAAGAAAGTTTTCCAAATTGATTAGGCCCGGCGAATGCTAGAAGACAAATGCTAAAAGCTAAAAGCCAAATTCAAGACATGTTACGGGTTAAGCCGGCAAACCCACAACCCGCTCGTCTTTCTCTTGTCCCCGATACCCATGCTCTTCATCCACTTTGGGCAACGTAAAACTAAATGAGCTTCCCCGATTTGGTTGAGAGGACGCCCAAATGCGTCCGCCGTGGATTTCGACAATCCTCTTACAGATCGCAAGTCCAATTCCAGATCCCGAATATTTCGATTGGGAGTGCAGGCGTTGGAAAATTAGAAAAATTCGATCGGAGTAACTCATATCAAAACCGATTCCATTGTCTTCAACGGTGATTTGCCACTCATGATTTAATTCGAACGCCGAAATCCGAACGACGGGGGGATCCTCCCCCCTAAACTTAATGGCGTTTGCGATTAAATTCTGAAAAAGCTGCATCAACTGACGTCGATCGCCGCGCACACGAGGTAGATTCGATTCACAGTGAATGGAAGCCTGACTCTCTTCTATAGTGAGCTTAAGGTTGGCAAAGACATCTTTTACAACCGAATCAAGAGATAGTGTCGCCATGTTTCTCTGGGCGCCGCTCACCCGTGAATAGGAGAGCAGGTCATCGATAAGGTGCTTCATTCGCTTCGCCCCTTCTACCGAAAAATTGAT
This sequence comes from uncultured delta proteobacterium, assembly GCA_963778115.1. Classification (GTDB taxonomy): domain Bacteria; phylum Bdellovibrionota; class FAC87; order UBA2466; family UBA2466; genus JBBQIT01. Next base: position 1,296,111 of record CAVZSV010000004.1, on the reverse strand, counting down.
ATATTCGTCAGCCGACTGATCCAGTTTTCCGATATACCTACGAGCAAGCAGGGAGAGGAAACTGGTGATCATGCGAAGCGGTTCTTGCAAATCGTGTGATGCGACATAGGCGAATTGTTCAAGCTCTGAATTCGAGCGCGCTAGTTCCTTGGCGCGCAGAGCGAGTTCATTCTCGATCTTTAGCCGCTCCGACATTTCTTTCTTCAAGTTGTCATTGGCTATGCGAAGATCAATGGTCCTTTTTGCTACGCGGTTTTCCAAGTCCGCGTGGGCTTCGCGCAGGCTTGCTTGGGCGATCTCTCTTTGGCGGATCTGTTCCATGAGTTGTTGGCTAAATGCTTCTGCCTGTCGGGCCCTTGCTAACGATTTTTGCCCGAAGAAAACTGTCGCCATTACCAAAAGAGTCATGGCGACGCTGGCCATAGAAGTACCCATTACGATAGGAGACTTTAGATCTGCCATGGTGTCGCTCGTCGGCCAAATGGATAACATCCAATTGATTCCGTCGTATTGAACCTCCGTACTTTCCATCCACTCATTGCGAAACTTCTGTCTCACTAAATCGCGAGTGAAGACATTGTTGTGATGGTCTGTTAGTTCAATCGCGAAGCCTGGAGAGATCGAGTGGTTTAGAATGTCGGCAAAAAGAGTAGCACTTCGATAGGAGGCGACAAGGAATTTTCCAGCGGATTTTTCAGGCGAGGAAACCACTTCAAGGAAAGTGTCGCTTTTTCCTCCCACCGGCGTTACCAGAACTTCCCGATGTTCAGAGATAGCCGCTCTGACCATCTCTTTTTCCGCGGAAAGCAGATCGATACGAGTGCTAAAGTCATGATGGTTTGCGGCCGGTGTCGCAATTCGACTCTGTTGTGAGAAGTCTTTATCGGTCCATTCGATGAAATTAAAGCCGGGAAAGTGCTGCATGAGCAGTCGTGCTTCGGCCTCGAATTCGGTATCGCTTAAATTGGGACGAGATTGAAGGCTTCGGGCCAATCTCAAAAGAGAAAAAGTTCTGGCCTCCATGCGAGCTACAATTTCATTCTTTACGCCCGCCAGTTCCGACTGGATTAGCCTTTCGATATGACGGCTCTGATTGTGTTGTAGCGCTTGGCAAAGAATTCCCAGAGTCGTGGCTACGGCTACACCTGCCGGAACGGCAAACCAAGGAGGTGGGTTTCCTCGGGCCAAGGTTTCCCTTCGATAGGCCAGCATAAGAAGTAGGGAGCCGAAAGCAATAAATCCCACTGCCGTTTGTAGGCCCATTCCGGTCAGGTTAAGAATGCCCTGTCCAGGTTCGAGACTCCCTAAGTAAGCAATGGATACTACGAGTCCGATGCCCACCACTGTCGCTCCCATGAGCGCCAGAATCCAGGTGATTAGCCGCGGTCCTGTCCGTGAAATGATCATTACGATGAAGGAGACTCCGCAAATGAGAAAACAGACCCCAGTATTGGGCGCGAGGCTATCGGGGGCACAGCCGAAGTTCGAAGGAGGGTGAAAAAGAAATATGGAGTCGATCACTCGGACACCAAAAAGGTACTCGACAATGATTCCCGTACCCAAGACGAGCGGAAGGACCGAACTAAGAAGAATTACCCACGGCTTTTGCTTGGTCCCAAGTGCAAAAAGCCCCAATCCCAGAGCGACAAATCCCAAAGCCGTATTAAATCGCTGGCAGGAGAAGTTGGGGAGGATTCGGACCAATACCGGATTGCCTGTAAAGTAGCCAATGATAACCATCACGCCCAAAAAGACGCAAAAGGACCCTGTAATGAAGAGGGGCCGCTTGTAGCTACTAAAGCACTGCATGCAACTACCCACCACCGGTTTTGCCGTTGTGAAAGTCCGATCGCTATCGTCGATTCCCGGTGATGTCAAACGGGTCGGGCCAAGAAAAAAAAGTCAACTGTCAGATCTTCCAAATTGAAAAGATTTTGCATTGCGTAACAACAGAGCCAATGGTACCCAGGTTCGACAGTTAAAATTTTTGTGGTTGGGGGGCCAGCCGAATGAAGTCTTGTTCAGGGGTAGAGCTAGATTTGAGACGGAGATCTATAACAATATCGTTGGTGAGCTTAGTGTGGCTTATCACCATAGGAGCGGGATATTGCTATGCCGATCCCGTGGATTCCTTACCAGGGTTTGAGTTCGAACGCGCCCATTTAGAAGACGGGCCGGAACCGACGGAAGTCCACGAACGTTTTGTCACCATCACCGACGAGTTTTTCGAGCCCTCTGCCGATTCGCAGGAGGTTCTGCGAGACGTCATTCCGCGGGCGCTCACCTCCGCCAAGGTGATGTTGGAAAAAGCGGCACGGTTTGAATATGGCTTCGGGTGGAAAGCTTTAGAGACTCGTATTGACGAAAACGAAACGGTGGTCCCCTTTCCCGACGGCAAGGGCGAACTCAACTCTATCGATGGCGTCTATTTTCCTAGAATCGTAGACACAGAAAGCAAAGTCTCCATTGCCTTTCTAGACGAAGACCGTATCGACCCCGATTCTCCCCATTTACGCCAGTACATTGCCAGACAACATATCGATGCTGGTGACAAGGGGAAATGGGGCGGCAAGCCCGGTCGAGATCTAGTGATCGTTTGGCTTAGAGATGGAAAGGTAACCAGGTCTGAGTATCTTCCGCGGTACTTTCCCGGATCTCCAGCGTGGATTGCCGATTACTGGCACGCCACCTACAAAAAAGCAGAGGGACCCGATCGCATGTTCGGCTTGTATTGCGGAGGCCTGCAAGTAGCCGCCGCTAGTTGCCTTGCTCTGGGAAAGTACTGGACTAATCCGGCCGATGGATTTGATGGGGCTCCGATATTGTTTTCCGCGCTATTTGGCTACGGCATTGCGGCTTGGAATAGCATGTATCAAAACTGGATCTATCGAGGGAATTCGCTTTCCCAGATGGCTAAGCTTTGGGCGGTCAGTTATGCGTTCGCCTATTCGGTGGTCGGTTACAAAGACGGGGTCGCGTGGATCATCCATTTTGACGATCCGAAGGCGCTGCTCACCCATGCCCATATTTTTTGGAATACCTTTCTCCACAATTTAGGTCGAAAAGCCTGGTACGGGGTTCCTCAGTTGATGAAGACTTTTCGAAAAGCCTCTTTCGCGGGCACCAAAGCGATTACCCTGTTCGGAAAGACATATGATACGGGAATTAAGACGATGTCTTGGGAGCAGCAGAAGTATTATTTGATCCCTTATAGTTTGAAATTGGTTGGTTTAGTGGGGTTGGGCTATCAGATCTCGCTTCCGTTTATCAATCGTCCGATTACTTTATGGGGCTACGACGTTCCGATCCCCTTGATCAGTAAACCGATAGACTTAGGAACGCTTCTTCTCATAGGTTCGATTCCCATCGCCCATTCGATCGTGGTCCACTTCGCCGAGGAATTGAATCATCCCAAAGCACCCGAGATGCGGGCTCGTTGGGAGACTTTGAAAAGGTCTCCGATTACGATTCCAAAATCGATTTTCTCTTTCGCTTATCGCCAACTGGTAAAAGTGGGAAGACTTACGGGACGAGCGTGCTCAAATCTAATCGCCGCCGGAGGACAGAGCGAAAGGACCGGAAGCGAAGGAGTGCCCGAGCCTGCTATTCCGGCTATAAACGAATAGAAGCGGTGAAGCTGATGATGCGTAGCGTCAATACGACTGCTAAGAGAGCTGTTGCTTAGGCACAGTCTAGTTTTATAATAGGGGCGATGTTTCGACTCGTCGCAGCCTGGGGTTGGCTGCTCACCCTCATTCCTTTTTTTCCCACAGCGGCAAATGCTTCCGCTCCCTTATCCTGGGACGAGTGTGTCAAAGTGACTGCCGAAAAAAATCCCGATATCATTACCGCAAAAGCGGCGATGGATAGCGCGCAAGCCCTCTACAGTGGTGCTTATAGCGGATTTTTTCCCCAAGCCTCAGCGACCGCAAGCTATACCGACAGCAGCGTGGGAACGGTAAATACGAGTGCCACCGGAGGTATCATTTCGGGTACGACTTCCCAGGGCCAATATGCGGCAGGCCTTAACGTGACTCAGAACATTTTTAACGGATTTCAGGATGTCGGAAAGGTGAAGCAGGGTAAAGCTAATCTCGAATATGCTCGTGCGGGCCTGGCACTTTCCAAAGCGACCGTAAGTGCCGCTCTTAAGACAAACTTTGCTCAATTACTTTACGAACAGCTGGATGTGGAACTCAATAAGGCCATTCTCAAACGTCAGCAGAATAATTTGCGTCTGATCACGCTGCGGTTCGAGGGAGGAAATGAAAATAAAGGAAACCAGCTGTATCAAGCAGCCACCGTGGCTCAAGCCCAATACCAACTTGATCACTCCATTCGACAGATGAGAGCCGCCGCCAAACAGCTGGCGGTGAGTTTAGGAAGTTTAGAAGGAGAAGAACTGCGAGTGAAAGGGGATCTTACCGCCAAAGATCTTCCCGTTAATTTAGACTTTCGAAGTTTAGCTCGAGGAAATCCAAATCATCTGCAGACCTATTACAGTCAGGTCGCGGCGGACGCCGGTGTTCAAATCGCCGATCAGGGGTGGTATCCCAATGTGAATCTAACGGGATTTGTAGGAAGGACCGGAGACAACTTTCCTCCTGATACGAACCGGTGGTCGGTGGGCCTAACGCTTTCTTTCCCCTTCTTTCCGGGAACCTCTCAAATTTTTAGCTCGCAGAGCGCTCGAGCCCTTAGAGTGAAGGCGGATTATGCGCTTAGCAGTATGGACAATAATCTCATCTCTGGTCTTGAAACGGCCTATGCGAACTTAAAGGATGCCATTCAACAGTGGCGGGTGGCGCAAGAGTTTCATGATGCGGCCCATGCGCGATCTATTATTGCCGACGAAAAATATAATACAGGGTTGATGGTCTTTGAAGACTGGACCGTCATTGAAACCGATCGTATCAATCGTGATCAGACCCTACTTTCCAGTGAGAACAACGCCATGCAGGCGGAAGCCGCATGGGAACTTGCTCTTGGGACGGGAGCTATTCCATGAATGAAAAGAAACGCAGCAAGAAAAGGTGGCTCTGGTGGATAGTCCCGATAGTGGTTATTGCCGCTCTGACAGGCGGATACGAGTATCAAAATACTCGACATGCCGTCATTAAATATGAGCCTGTGAAAGTCATTAAAGGTGATATCAAAACCACTATTTTATCCACGGGGACCGTTGCCCCAGAAAATCGCTTAGATCTCAAAGCTCCGGTTGCTGGCCGCATTGAAAGAATTTTAGTGGAAGAGGGGCAAAAGGTCCGTCGGGGGCAAGTCCTTGCTTGGATGAGTTCTACGGAGAGAGCAGCTCTCATTGATACCGCGGTCCAGAAAGGAAAGGCCGAAGTCAAATATTGGGAGGATTCCTATAAGATGACTCCCATCTTAGCTCCTGGCAGTGGACTTATCATCTTAAAGAGTGCCGATGCGGGACAGACGGTAACGCAAACCGATGCGATCTTATCAATGTCCGATAGACTCATCGTGAAGGCCAACGTAGATGAAACCGATCTCGCCGATGTGGTGGTTGGGCAAAAAGCAAGAATGATCTTGGATGCTTTTCCGAATAAGCCTTTAGAGTCTGAAGTTGTCCATATCGGTTTTGATGCCAAGACGGTCAATAACGTGACGACTTATGAAGTCGACGTAAAAGCACTAGATACTCCCGATTTTATGAAAAGCGGCATGACGGCTAACGTTACGTTCTTAGTCCAAGAACATGATGGTGTGCTGTTGGTCCCTGCGGCTTCACTAAAACGTGAAAAGAAAAAATCGTTCGTACTTATTCCGTCGGCAAATCCGAAAGACGAGCCCATTCAAAAGGAAGTGGAAGTTGGGATTTCAGACGGAAAAAAAGTCGAAATAGTTTCGGGACTTCAAGAAGGGGAAACGGTACTTTGGGCGGGGGTTCGTTCCATTACCCGCAAGGGAGAGAATCAGAATACCAATCCGTTCTCATCGATACCCAATCGCCCAAAACGTTAATATTTTCTCATGATCGAAATTAAAAACATCAAAAAGACCTATACCATGGGCGAAGAGGTGGTAAGGGCTTTGGCCGGAGTTTCTCTCACGATAGAGCCGGGAGAGTTCGTTGCTATCATGGGCCCCTCGGGTTCGGGGAAATCCACGTTGATGCATATTCTGGGACTGCTCGATGTTCCTGATGACGGGACATACCATCTGATGAACCGAGAGGTCTCTAAGCTGACTGACGACGAACTGGCTATTTTACGCCGAAAATCGATAGGATTTGTCTTCCAACAGTTTAATCTCTTAGCTCGCACTTCCGCCGCGGAAAACGTCGGGCTTCCTCAGCTCTATTCCCAGCGTCGTGTGGATCTGGAGAAGTCCGGACAACTCTTGGGACAAGTGGGCCTAGGAGAACGGACTCAGCACAAGCCCAACGAACTTTCGGGAGGGCAGCAGCAACGTGTCGCAATAGCGAGATCCCTTATCAATGATCCGCGGATTATCTTAGCGGACGAACCGACGGGAAATTTAGACTCGAAGAGCGGCGAAGAGATCTTAGCTATTTTAAAAGGTCTAAATGCCCAGGGGATTACGATTATCGTGGTTACCCACGAAGAGGACGTTGCTCGAAACGCTAAACGTATCATCCGTATGAAAGATGGCTTGATCTATTCGGACGAGCGTCTGGAGTCAGAGCAAAATAGGAAAGCCAAAGAAGAGGCTTTTCCTGAAGAAAATACTCCCGGTATTAAAGAGATCTTCACCGAATGGGTGACTCACTTTGGAGAAGGGTTAACCGCACTCTCCGCGAATAAAGTACGGTCGGCTCTTTCCATGTTGGGTATTCTTATTGGGGTTGCCGCGGTCATTGCGATGCTGGCTCTGGGGCGTGGCGCTCAAAAAGCCATTGAAGTTCAGCTAGCTTCTTTGGGATCCAATTTACTGACGCTTCGTCCGGGCGCTTTCCGAGTTTCCGGAGTCGCGATGGATGCGGGCTCGATTACCCGACTTACCGTGGATGACGCCAACGCCTTAACCCAGGCCTTTCCGGATGAAATAAAATATATTGCTCCTCAAGTGAACGGGAAGGGGCAAGTTACCTATCTCGACAAGAATTGGAGCACGACACTTCTTGCCACGGTACCTGAGTATGCGCCCATGCGAGCCACGGTTCCGGTGGTGGGACGATTTTTCGATGACGAGGAAAATAAAAAACGGGTTCGGGTTGCGGTTATTGGCCTTACGATAGTGAATCAGCTTTTTGGAGATGCGGATCCTATAGGAGAGTATATCAAGATTAATAAAGTTCCTTTCCAGGTGATCGGAATTCTTCCCGAGAAAGGCAATAACGGGTGGCGTGATGCTGACGACATCATTATGTTACCTCTCATGACGGGAATGAAGCGTCTTTTGGGCAAGATCTACGTGGATGAAATCGACATGGAGATGAACGAAGCGAGCCAAGCGGACCGGATGGAAACCGATGTGAACGAATTCATGATCCGCACGCATCGAGTCCCTCCGTCGCAGCAAGAGCCTTTCCAGATCCGAAATATGGCTGACGTTCAAAATGCACTCGCCGAAAGTAGCCGAACCATGGCCTTTCTACTGGCCTCGATCGCAGCCATTTCTCTATTGGTCGGCGGAATCGGCATTATGAACATCATGCTCGTTTCGGTAACCGAACGAACCAGAGAGATAGGACTGAGAAAGGCCGTGGGGGCCATGCGCAAGGATATTCTTTCTCAGTTTCTCATCGAAGCGATGGTGATTAGCCTTTCTGGGGGGCTCATTGGAATAGTCTTGGGTTGCCTGCTCACCTTTGCGATGTCGGCCATTGCTCATTGGGCGACATCGGTTTCGCTGGATTCTATTGTCCTTTCGACATTGTTCTCGGCCCTTATCGGAATTGTCTTCGGCGTATGGCCCGCGGTGAAAGCTTCTCGACTAAATCCGATTACGGCGCTTAGGTACGAATAAGGGTTGCTCATGTCCAAGTCTACGTCGACGTGAAACTGAACGTAAGACGTAGGCCTGGGCCTAGCGATTTGCTGATCTCTTCTCGCAAGGACAGACATATCGTATTCCCCAAGTCTCTTTTAGAAATAAAGTGACCAAAAGCGTCCCTCAGGCACACTGCTCTGCTGAAAGCTTGGCCACGCTGACAAGCTTTTTACATTGGATACCCTCTAAGCCGTCTCGAAATCTCACAAGCATTTCGCTACCTCCCGATGTCGACTTCAATGTCGTATGGGAAATCATCAAACCTGAGATCGAATTCCCGGTTCCGTATAGCTAGTGGGTTCTGGTACAAGACTTGAAGTAAAGAAGGTCTTAAGCCGGGGCAGTTTGTTTGCCGACGTCCCTCTCCCCATGACTAAAGAGACACCGGGCCGTTGTTTACTCCACAAACGATGGCCCGATGTCTCTTTTAGCGGGCGAAAACTTAGGCTATGGTCGCTCTATGAACGCCGTTGTCGTCGTCGACCGCCTCCGGGCGATTTTGCCGGGAAAAAATCTCTATGAATTGGCTGAGACCCACGGAGTCACGGTTTACAAAAGCGGCGTAAGAAATAAGGGATGGGTCGGGCAGACTATTGAGCGAGTCGCCGAACTTCCGGTGTCCAATGCCCAACGACGTGACGGGAGCGATTTCGAACTGAAGTCAACGGTATTGTTGCGTCGCGGCGCAAGTTGGGTGCCCAAAGAGACCATCAAGGTCACCAATCTTAACCCGAAGAATATTCTAGAAGAGACGTTCGAAAACTCAGCCCTATGGAACAAATTAGAACGACTCGTGGTGGTCGGTTATACGAACCTTTCGTCCGATGACTGCCGGGCTGTCTTCGTAAATCGTGTCGATATCACGGAAGCGCGACTTGTGATGGCGCTCAAGTCGTTCTGGGAAGATGTAAGACATACCGTCTGCAATGGGGAGATGGCGAGTTTCCCCAACTTGGGATCTTCGGTTGATTATTTACAGCTCCGGCCTACGGGAACGGGAAAACTCTCCAGCCGTTGTCCCGTTACCGGCGAGATGTTTCCAGCACGCGCTTTCTATGCGACTAAACGTCTCCTGCAGGAAATATTGAAGTAGTGAAGGCTAAGTCCGCCTGATAGATTAGAGGGATGTTCAGAACCGTTCGTAAGATCTCACACAAGATCGTAACTCTCGTTAGACCCACTTATGAGCGGGATCAGCTCTATGATCTTCTGGGACATGCGAGCGCTGATATGACCTTATCGGCGAGAGTGGAATGGCTTGAAAAACTAATGTTGTGGGTTCGAACGGCCAGCCAACATGCCCACGAGTTTGATAAAGAGACCGGTCAGCTTCATAACGTTCGTCTCAAATTTCTTCTTCACCTGTTGGATCGTAACCCCGAATGGAAAAAACAATCAGCTAGCATCCTGAGATCCCTCATTGAACAGACTTCCGCTCTCAATCTTTTCACGCAAGTAGGTTTGGGCCAACAACATGGGTTCATGGCGGAAGCGGCCGACATTTTTCTTCGCAGAATCTTACCCAGACCCAGTGAAAATACCGAGCTATCGGAGCTTTTCGTTCGCATTTTCGAAGACGGAAATGATGCTATCTGGGTAAGGCATGTCCCGTCCGCTCTCTTGAAACAGATCATCGATCTGGTTCATTTTGGAGCGCCTCCTTCGGAAAAGGTTTTTGCCCAGTGGCAGCGCGATACCAATGATTCGCTGCTGATCTTGGGAATGCGGATCGGATCCTTAGGAACGTTACCGGAAGTTCGAGGTCGCGCTCGGATCGAAGAGGTTCACGAGTTGCCCTTTATTCGTCTCAATCACTCTCTTCAACAATTAGCTGAGACAAGCCGGTCGGGCGGGAAGGTTTCGGAATTAGCGGATAAGTGCCTGAGAGAAACCTACTCCTGCCGTCGTCAGATACGTGAGATCTATCTGGCGCTAGAGGAGTCCGGGGTGAACGTAGCTTTGGTTTATATTCTGGAGAATCTGATAGACGCCACTCACCGGGTCGATTTCCTGGTGAAGTTGCTCCGGCCGGCCGATGACGAACGGCCGATACTAATTTTGCAGTTTTTGTCTAAGTTGGTCGAAGAGCGCCTTTCGCAGAAGACCTTTACGGATCTGGTTCGCACCAATACCCGACTCCTCTCAAGAAAAATAATTGAAAGAGCGGGTGCGACTGGCGAGCACTATATTACTTCTACCAGAGGCGAATACTTTCAAATGATTCGTAAGGGGCTGGGGGGCGGGGTGATGATGATTGGGACCACCCTTGTTAAATTCTCTATCATGGCTCTGGGCGCGCCACTCTTTATTGAAGGCCTATTTTTCTCTCTAAACTATTCGTTCTTTTTTTCGATTCTCCAGCTTCTGGGCTTTACGCTTGCCACCAAGCAGCCGTCCGCGACGGCATCCGCGTTTGGAGGAAAACTACGCGCTTTAGAAGAAGACGGGGAGGTAAGAGAGTTCGTGGATGAAGCCTGTCGTATGACACGTTCTCAATTTGCAGCACTAGTCGGAAACCTCCTTCTGTTAGTGCCTGTGGCGATTATGCTCGATATGGCTATCTATTTTAGTTCCGGCCATCATTTTATTGGAACGGGAACGGCGCAGCACGTTTTGCAGTCGGTAAATCCCATCGAGAGCTTTACTATATTTACGGCGTCTTTGACCGGGCTTCATCTTTTTCTCTCCAGTCTGACTGCTGGATGGTTTGAGAATTGGATCGTTTTTCGGCGGATTCCTGAAGGCATTTCCACCAATCGCAGACTGATCCAAGTCTTTGGCGAAAAGGGGGCCGGGAAGATGGGGAAATGGCTTCTCAATAACGCTACTTTGCTTGCGGGCAATATCAGCTTGGGCTTTCTGTTAGGCTTTACCCCCATTGCCGGTAAGTTTCTGGGGCTGCCTTTGGATGTCAGGCACGTGACTCTTTCGGCGTGTCAGTTGACCTTTGCTTTATGCACGCTTGCGACATCAGTGAGTTTTCATTGGCGTGCGGCGGCACTGCCCATCATCGGAATCTTTATCATCGGCGCCTTGAACTTTGCGGTATCTTACTCTCTCGCCTTTGCGGTCGCTGTTCGTGCTCGTGACGTTCGCATAGGTGTAGTTCGCCGGCTCTTAAAGGCGATGCGAGTTCGTTTACGCAACAAGCCCGGCCAATTTTTTCTTCCTCCCCGAAAGCGCGGCCGAAAAGTCACAAGAAGGTAGGGCCTACCTTCTTGTAGGGAATTCTGCAACACTACAAAAAGGTACGGCCTACCTTCCTGTGGGACGGCACATACGTTGCATTTACTGCCCGCCGTGGGGGCTTTGAAGAAAAAATCGGCCGTGGATTGGGTAAAGCTAGCGCGATCGGCGCGCGAGCATTTTGGAATCAAACGGTTACGTAACGGACAGCGAGAACTGATAGAGACCGTCATGAATGGCGGAAGTGCCTTTGGAGTGATGGCTACCGGAGCCGGAAAATCGCTCTGTTATCAATTACCTGCCTTATTTCTGCCTAAAGCTACTATCGTAGTTTCACCGCTTATCTCTCTCATGCAGGACCAAACGGAAAAGATGGAAAATGCCGGGGTAGATGCTCGTAAGATCGATTCTACTCTTACGGAACGCGAAGATCGGCAAGCGGTGAAAGATGTCAAAAATGGGCACACCGAGCTCGTTTACGTCACCCCCGAGAGATTGGAAAATCCTGATTTTTTGGAGGCCTTGCGTAGAGGCGGCGTGTCCCTATTGGTCGTCGATGAAGCACATTGTGTTTCGCAGTGGGGTCATGATTTTCGTCCCGCCTATCTTTCCATTCGAAGAGCTCGAGAAGCGTTAGGAAATCCGCCCGTCTTGGCTCTAACAGCCACTGCGACTCCAGAAATTATCGCCGATGTTTTGGAACAACTTAATATTCCTAGGGCCGCTCCCGTTTACATCACTGGCGTCGACCGGCCGAATTTAGAATTTGATGTTTACCGTACGGTGAACGAAGAGGCGAAATTCAAAAGATTGATTCAAATTGTAAACGATAGCAAGGGAAATGGGATTGTTTACGTGAGCACGGTGAAACTTGCCAACGATCTTCACGCCAAACTCTTGGGAGCCGGAATTGTTGCCGGCAAATATCATGGCAAGATGAAGATGAGCGATAGAGAGTTGTTCCAGCATGATTTCATGGAGAATCGCTATCAAGTGATGGTGGCGACCAAAGCGTTTGGACTTGGAATAGATAAGCCCGATGTCCGTTTCGTAATCCACTATACTTTCCCGGATTCGGTGGAAAGTTACTATCAGGAAGCGGGCAGAGCGGGTCGTGATGGCAAGAAAGCGATAGCGGCCCTTCTTTACCGGATCGAAGATAAGAGAATTCATTCTTATTTCTTAGGTGGGAAGTATCCGACGCGAGCCGATGCGGCGCATCTGTATATGACCCTATTGAAACTGAGTTCACAGAACAAAGCGGAATTGAAACTGGACTTGGTCATCGAAGCTTCAGGCTTAGCGAAAAATAAAGCACGTGTCTTACTAGCCTACTTGGAAAAAGAGGGGGTTATTAAACGAAAAAGGGGTGTTCGGTTGGTCAAGACCTTTGAAACGGCTAATCAATTCGAAAGTTTTCTCAAACACTATGACGATCGTCACGCCTCCGACAAAGAACGCATCGAATCCATCATGAGATATGGTCAAACGACGGAATGTCGGGCCAAATTTTTCCGAGAGTATTTTGGTGAGATGGATGGGGAACCCTGTAAGCGGTGTGATAATTGTCGTGGCAAGTTCATCAAGCCGTCCCCTATCACCGTTCAAGCAAAGGTTCCAGAGCCTGTTTCCGCGGCTTCCAACGTCCGTTCGTGATAGTATATTTGGGTGACCGTAGAACAATATCTTCAAAAAAGAAAGCAATGGCTGGCTTCGCAGCCGACTCCTCGCTCTTGTTGTCCCTCTTGTCTTAAACCCAAGACCACCTGCTTTTGTCGGGATATTCGTTGCTTTGTCCCTCAAATCCAATTTGTCATCTTGATGCACGAAGCGGAAGCAAAACGTAGTATCGCAACTGGTCGAATGGCGCATCTGTGTTTGGCAAATTCGTTATTGTTTGAAGGGACTGACTTTACGGAGCACGAAGGAGTAAACGCCCTTCTCCAAAATCCGAGCCACCATTGTGTCGCTCTATACCCCGGAGCGAATGCTCTCAATCTAACTTTGTCGTCCCAACAAGCGCCTCATCGGCTATTTCCAGAAGGCAAACGACTTGTCGTTTTTCTCTACGACGCGACTTGGTCTCAAGCCAAGCGGATGCGAAGGTTAAGTGTGAATCTCTTGGGGCTTCCTACTATTTGCTTCACGCCTTCAACACCCTCTCGGTTTGAGGTACGAAAGCAGCCAGCGAGCTATTGCTATTCCACCATCGAAGCGATCCATTACCTATTGGATCGGTTGGAACCTCAGATAAAGCCACTTCACGATAATCTTCTCGAAGTCTTTGGGAAGATGGTGCAGACCCAATTATCCTTTCAGACCCGTTCTCGCGCGATCAGAGGATTTCGTCCGCGTACTGCCGTTTAGTCTTGCCAAAGTTTCCTCGAGCTTTCACTCTTTATCCATGCGCTTACTTTTCTTATGCATTGTCATGTCATGGTTTCCGGGGCCCGTTCTCTCCGCCGATGCGCCGAAGGCCTCCGAATTAGCAGGCGTTTATAAACACCGCTTCAAGTCGGCGAGTATCGCCATGGGAAAGGCTCCGGGGGAAGCGGATACGCCTTATCAGGCGGAGGACGTGATAGAGATTGTCGCTCAGGGAGAAGATAAACTGTACTTTAGAATCCATTTGGATTTCTACAATGGTCATAGCTGTACGGCTTCAGGTATTGCCCACCAAGAGGCCGGTAAATTTACGTATCGGGATCCAGAGTCGTATGGGGGGGATCGCTGTACTTTAACGCTGGAAGAAAAAGACGGAGATCTCTTTATCACCGATCGAAACGGTCCTAAGGGCCTACCCACTTGTAGAAATAACTGCGGAGCGCGCGGCTCTCTTTCCGATTACAAAATTTCGATGACCCAGAAGCGGCCTATCAAATATATGAAACGACTTCTGGAATCGCGTCAGTACAAAACCGCATTAGAGGAAGATAAGAAAAATACCAACTAATCTTCAATCCCTACTCTTCGCACTTCCCTGCTTGCTTAAGTTCAATTAATTTCTTGAGCAGATTGGTAGCATCTTTGGCGTAATAGATCTGCTCGCCTTTCAGAGTCACATACCGAGAGTTCGCGGAACATCCCGTAACCGAAGCGTCCGCAACACAGAGTCCTGACTCTGTTAGGGAAATGAGCATGCGAATAAGTTCTCGCGGATCGGATGAGAACAGAGCATTTTCTCCGTCCATCGTAACGAAATTGGTGTTGGCCCCGCAGCGCGCACTGTTACTCATTCCGCAAAATCCGGACTGCTTTAATTGAGCTAACTGACTCGAACGTTCGGTCTCATCCGAGAAGTAGAAGGCTACCTCTCCATCGATAGTGATGTAGTTATTGCTAATCGCACACCTTCCCCGCGCGAAAGCGGCTGAAGCGCTTATCACGAACAGAAAGATTACCCAAGAAACTGACTTTGCGGCCATTGATATCCCCCCAATTCCCCCGGCTTGGATAGTCCCCAAGTATTGCTTTTTATACACAACGTAAACTTATTTGGCCATAAGTATGGATTCTAGAGCGCATTTTTTGGGGGCGATTACGCTTATTGACCTAATGCGTTATAATAGAAAGGTATCCCGCCCTATACAGATAAGGAGGTCTGTCATGGGTTACGCGATTCTTTGTGCTGCGGTATTCGCAGCGACTTACGCTTTAAACCTTGTCTATACTTCAATCTTTTACCATCGTGGATTCACCCACCGAGCTATTGTATTGCCTCCGCGAACCCGGCGCTTTGTCATAAGAACGGGCAACTGGGTTACGGGTCTCGATCCTAAGACCTGGAGCTGCATGCACAGGCTTCATCATCTGTATGCCGACACCAAGCGCGATCCTCATAGTCCGAAGCATGGAGGGTTCTTTAGGCTCCTTCTCGTCCAGCTTTGGTCCTATGGCGATACGATGCAGGGATTAAAATCCAAGCGGATGAAATATACGAATGTAGTTCGGGATCTCAAATTTCCTATTCACTGGTTGAACCTTGAAGGGCTTTGGTTCCTTCCTCATTTGCTTCATCTGTTTATAGGAATAGCTCTAGTGCTACTGACCGGAGATAAGATTCTGGGACTTGCGTATGTGGTCGGCATGCTTAGCCATCCGTTTCAAGGGTGGATGGTAAATAGTTTCGGCCATACTTACGGGTACCGAAATTTCAAGACCTCCGATAGATCCACCAACCATTCCGTTGTGGCGTGGCTCGTTTTTGGCGAAGGCTATCAAAATAACCATCACTATCGCCCTTACGAAGCTAAATTTTCGGTAAGGGCAGGAGAGTTCGATTTCGGTTATGTAGTCTGTAAGATATTAAGTTGGTTTGGAGTCGTTCAATTTCCCAAGCCTCGTTTGGTTCGAACCTATCGCAAGAGTGCCTAGCAGACTCAATTATATTGGTAGTCGGCCTCTATCGGAATGATATGGATCAGATCTTTCTGCTCTTGGTTTTCATCCTTGAAATAGGGAAGGGTACTTCTAAGTGTCTCACGGATTACGCCATAGTCCAGGATAGAAGCACTTCCATTAAGAATGTTCTGCAACCTAGACCGAAGAAGCGCAAAAGCGGGATCGGTGATGCCATCTTCGATTCCTAACGTGTAAAAGTCGCGAAGGGCCATGATATGCTTACCGTAACTTTCCCTTTTTCGGGCCGTGAATTCTTTAATAGCTTCGTCTGGTTCATAGCGCAGTTGCAGTGCTTTAATAACAATATTTTGAATACCCATAAACGCATTGCCTGCTTCATGACGGAGGCCATAGTTTCCGTAATTCATGCGTTCATCAAAATGCTTTCGATTTTCGTCATAGGGAAGGCCAACGGCGTCCCAGGCTACCATTCGATTTCGGTAGGCTCTTAACAGGTTGATGAAATACTTTGAATCGGTTCCGGGACGAAAACCGGAACAAGGATTGACTCGCTGAATCTGAGGCTCCTCTTCCCCCACTCGTTTCGCGTGGACTTCGCCAGCCCAGATTACCTCGAGGATCTCTCCATGCCGTCTTTCAATCTCTTTGAAGATGGTAGTATGGCGATTCATGACATAGCCCCCAATACCAAAGTAAATTCCCTTTGCGGTTCGGGCAGCAAGGCCCGTATAGAATCTTTCGGTATCGGGTAGTAATCGAAAAAAGGAATGGGAGGTCCAACGCGCGTACCGAGCCGCTGACTCAACTGCCAGCGAACAGGGGAAACCGCTTGGGGGAAGGGCCGAAAAACCCACTAATAACAACAACAAAACTGAGCTTGTACGTTTCATCACTTTTTCAGGTTCGACAAGCTAACACAGGCGAACGAGAAAATCGAGAATCGAAATTAGAGGGATAAAATCTCGCTTTAGCGAAATGTTATCGGGTCAATACCGCTACGATGTCGTCAGCGACTTCAAATGCGGTGCCGGAGTACTGGAGGTGGTTGATATCCTTGAAAGTGGTGCATGAGATGACTGCCTGTTTGGTTTTGTCGACAATAGCCTTTCCTCTTTCACAGACGTCCATGGATAGCGAATAATCTACTAGACCATCCGAGTGGTTAAATTTTTCCCAAGTGACGGCGTTGAGGAAATCGACAGTTCCATCGGCAGCGGTGAGATGTTCGGCCTTTGCCACTTTTTTCATAGCACCCAAGCCCGCCAAAAAGAGGGGCTGGACTTTAGGCTCATGAAGCTCGCCAATCTTGGTATTAAATTGGTCGCAGACCTGATCGTGCAAAGTGAGCAGCGGATCTCGAATGAAGTCTAAGATCGGTGTCTTTCCGTTTTGAACACCGTTACGGACCGCTCCGCGCAGGGCATCTAGAAGGGGGCGCTTTCCCGCGGCAGGTGCCCCCGGCGCTCCCGCTGGCGGCGGCGGTGGTGGAGGAGCAAGTAAACCTCCTCGCGGAAGGGGGAGATTAACTCCGCCAGGAATAATTTTTTGCGGTTTTGCTGTAGTTCCACACGAAAGTTTTTCTCCGGTGGAGAGGTCAAAATTGGTCGCCGAAGCCGCGTAACTTCCTTGAAACCAACCTTGCTTTAGCGGTACAAAATCCCGGTTTCTCACCAAAAGAGGAACTCCGTCTTCGGTGGCCGCGATGGGGCTCAAGTCTAACCACAAAGGGTTTGTCTCTCCTTTAATATAGTCTCCGATGATATCCAGTCCGAAGCGCGATTCGACATTTTGCAGAAGCTGGTAGTGCTTCATCCCTTCTTCAACCTGAGCGGAAGCATTCATGAAAGTATCGGCGAGTTTTAGGAAGGAGTCCATAGCGTCCTTCTTTTCGTTGTACTGTTCCCGCAGAGTTTTGGCTCCTAACAATGCCACGGTAGCGCCTACTCCTTCATTAACACCGGCCGCACTGTAGACTTTTCCTAAATTTGCACAGCCAAATTGACCCAACTCGGATCCCCCCTTTTCTAGACTTAGCGCCCCCATACACCTTCTAACGATGCTGGTAAGCACCCCGCCTAATTTCGAATGCCCGACGGCAGCACATCCCCATTGCTTGTTGTTGTTGGCGCTGGTGCAAGCTACCCGTTTTAAAAAACGTTCGGTACGCAGAACGAGTTCCATGTGGGTTGACTGATTAGATTCCTGAATCGGGACGATGACGTTGTCACAAGCCTGCGCCAGCAGCCGATCGATGAACTCCTTTCCATAATAAAAATACGCTACTAGTGTCGTGGCATCCGCACTTGAAATCTCTTTCAGCTTGGGTGGCATCAATTGAGCCGCTTGAGGGTTTACTTCAACAGGTAAAGGACTAAGTTCGGCTATTTTACGGCCGTCGTTCTCCTTCAAAAAATCTAAGA
Organism: uncultured delta proteobacterium; assembly: GCA_963778115.1. Taxonomy (GTDB): domain Bacteria; phylum Bdellovibrionota; class FAC87; order UBA2466; family UBA2466; genus JBBQIT01. Next base: position 1,278,163 of record CAVZSV010000004.1, on the reverse strand, counting down.
TCTGTTGGCTGAAGCCGTGGCCGTGGAGCAAGACACAGTTATGAACGCGACGCGTAGGCGCACCCTTGACGTTGGAGAAGGTCTTATAAGCGATAGTTCCGGGAACGAAAAAAGGCCTTTTGGCGGAGGCGGGAATTTTCGATTCGAAGAGGTCGGCAAACGAAGGGGCACTGATCACGAAGACCAAGAGAATAAGATACTGGATTCTTGAGCGTGACATGGGAGAACCTCCGTTGGACAAAATCCAATTGCGATTACGACTATCCCCAAGTTGTGCCCATGTAGAGTGGAAGCAAACCGTTAGCGCTGTTCAGTTTTAATGTCAATGAACTCCGGCCTAATAAGCGAGAGCTTCCTCAGGTCCGACGGGCAGGGGAGGCTCGGCATCGGGTTCGGGATCTGAAATAGTAGTGGGATCTTCCCCTTTGAAACTAGCGCGAATCCCCACTGCAGTTTCTAAAAGGGTATCCGCACAGGATTTACGAAGGGCAAACGCCGCTACCGACAACTGCTTCACCCGTTTTCCTGAGTAACTACTCTGCGCTAATTCGTTGGCCAAAATTTCAAAAAGACGGGCGGTCAATTGTCCCGTGGGATTACGCGAGAGAACTTCAGCAATGAAAGCATCTCGCGTAGCCGCAGCGGCCCTTCCTGTGCCAGCGTGAGCTACCAAAGAAGCGGCAATCTCCCCAGAAGGGTCGAGATCAATGACCCTGCCAATGGCCGCTTGCAGAGCACTCTCGTCGTCGTCTGAAATCTCAACGGCTTTATCGGTTTTTTCTGGACGAAAGAAAAAGGGATGAAGCTTTTTCACACCTAAGACACCAAAAAAGGCGGCTGGTATTTTGGGCCAACGGTTAATGTATTCGGGGGCGTACCAATCGACCGCTTTGTTCATGAGCTTAACCGACAGATAGATGGCCACCACTCGGATCGTTAGCCACAAACATCGCTTTTGAAAACTTGCTAGCGCCAGTTTTTTTCTGATGACGTACACGTCATTGATCGCCTCCGCTAAGTTGGCGTAGTGCGATCCCGGATAGAGTCTTTTCAAATTATCGGTAATTCGCATGGCTCTAACGTATTGCTCTTCGGCGATCTCTTTGCGAAAAACTCTAAACTTCTGTTCTCGGGAAGCTTCATCTTCGCTAGCGAGTAGGGCTTCAAAGGCGGCATCAGACATGGCATCGGCGTAGGTAGCAGTGGAAACGAGTTTTGATCCTGCGGCAGCTCCCATCGTGGGAAAAGCAATTTCGGGATAGAGTCTTGCTAGCCTCTCCCAGGCCCTAATGATGCGCTTGTACTGCTTTTTAGCGACGAGCTTGCGAAAGGGGTCGATCCAGCGGTAGTGATCCATGAACAGAGCCCACGTACCTAGGGCACCCACGGCGGTTCCAATAACAAAAGTAGCCTGTTCTCGATCCGACAGTTCATTGAGATCGATCAAATCTTTGAATAGGTAGATGCTTCCCACCGATATCCACAAGGACAGCGCCGAGTGGGCCAACCAAAGCGCGTACTCAGGCTTTATGGTGGCCTTTAAAAAAGCATCTTGGGAACTTAACGTAAAGGAGCTAGCCCGATTCATCCGCGCCGTCCGTGCGGCTTCAGGCGGACTAATCTGTTCACACGCTTGGGAAAAACTCGAGCTCCACTTGTCGAAAGAAACCGATCTTAGGCGCTCTTTCAGCGCTTCCAGCTCTTTCTGCTTCGCGATCTCTTTGCTAGAGGAGAGTTCTTGTAGCTTGTGGAAGATGTAAGTGAGATCGGTCCGGAAAGCATCGATATGAAGAAAACCAGGGCCGTAAGCATATTTTACAAACTCGGTCATGAGCTTCTCATTGGAAAGCACTTCGAGTTTGTCCAGACGCAAGCGTTCCAATTGACGAAAATCGAAGCTGTGGGGTTGTTCGACAAAGAGCCTTACCGTATGGATAGCTCGGGTCATGCGAGAAGCGATTTCCGGGAGCGGTTGGGCGTGTAGGCCCCCGGGCAACGCCAACCAAAATACGAGAACCAGGCCCAGAAGGCTTAGCAAACCGTGATGTCTCTTAGTATCTCTCAGTGACACATCCTCCGTATCCCCAGGGAACCAACCTAACACAATAGCGGTCCCTTTTTGCACCCGTCTTTCGATATGGAGGCTTCTAAGAGCGTGGCACGAGGGTTGCATTTTTTTTTAGGCGGGCCGTCCCTTCAGCCGTTCGGGGGGTCCGTTAGGCTAAAGGAAAGCCTGGGCAGCCGCCAGATGGCCAAGCTTTCGGCCGTCCGGTTCGTTTCCGTGCCGAAAAAGGCGGTTGAGAAAGGGGGATTTTCTGGGATCGACGACTACTACCTTCGACGAGCTTTTGAAGGGCGAAAACGTGACTGCTCAGCAAATCGAGCTAGTCACCCGATTCGCGGCCCAAGTGGCCCATGACCTGCGCTCTCCGTTGGCGGCCCTCGATAGTGTGTTAAATGACCTGTCCCAGATGACCGAAGGGGCCGTAGCAGAAGATTGCCGAGTGCTTACCAAGGCCGCCGTGGTTCGGATCAAAGACCTCGCGAACCATTTGCAACGGATTCACCAAACTAACTCTAGCGCTGAAGCGAGTGGGCGGCTAGGTCCGATTCCCTCGTGGTTTCTTAGCGGATTGGAAATTTCAAAAGAGAGCCGGGTGGTCGTTGTCGACGACGATCCTTGCATTCACCAGCTATGGATTCAGCGCTTTGGAAAAATAGAATTCCACAACCTCTTTCATCTCTTTGGCCCAGAAGAGTTGACCTCTTATTTGAAACACTCAGACGGTGACTTAGCTAACGACTTTTATCTCATCGACTATGAATTTGCGGGTTCTGCTCTAAATGGACTCGACCTGGGGGAATCGCAAATGCTTCCGGCTTCTCGGACTGTGTTAACTACAAGCCAGTTCGAGGAGATAGCGGTGAAAAGGCGCTGTGTCGCCTTGGGAATTCGCCTTCTTCCAAAAAGTTCAATCTGGCTTTTACCTATTACGGTCAAGGGAAAGAGCGATTCGAAGTAAGTGGTTGACTTAAATTAGCTCCTTGCGATGTGCTTAGCGGAATATTCCGCCGGAGGTAGCTGATGAGTGGCGTTATTGACAATAAACTAAACAGAAAAATAGACATTAAAGTCTCCGACGGGACTTCCATGAACGCCTATGTCGCAAGGCCCATCGGTCCTAAGGCGAACGGTAAGGTGCCCGGGGTCATCGTTTTGCAGGAAGCTTTCGGAGTAAGAGCTCATATTCGTGATATCGCCGATAAGCTAGCATTTCAGGGTTATGTCGCCCTCGCCCCAGAACTTTTTCATCGGACGGCTCCCGTGGGCTATGAAGGTCCTTACGACGATTTTTCCGCTATCATGCCGCACTTACAGGCCGTGACGACCGAGACGTTAACAAAAGACATAGGAGCCTGTTTCGAATGGCTTAATGAACAAAGCGATGTCGATAGCGGTCGTATCGGAATCATAGGCTTTTGTCTGGGGGGGCGGGCCTCATTCTTAGCTAATGGAATCTTCCCTCTCAAAGCCGCTGTCTCTTACTACGGCGGGAGAATTGCTCCGGACTATTTGCCTTATGCCGAAAAGCAAGCGGGCCCCATCATGATGGTATGGGGAGGAAAAGATAAACACATTGGCCCCGACCAGCAAAGGGCTGTGGCCGATGCGCTTCGACATGCCGGGAAACCCTTTGTAGACGTCGAGTTTTCGGAGGCTGACCATGGGTTTCTCTGCCATGAGAAAAAGAGCTTCCATCCTGTAGCAGCCAAGCAAGCATGGGCACTAACATTAGCTTTTTTTGAAAGCCATTTAGGGTGACGATTTTTTCCGTAGGTATGGTATGAGGGTTCCCTGATTAGCGAGGTGAAAGATGAAAGTGACGATCTATACCAAAGATGCTTGTCCCTACTGTATTGCTGCGAAAAGTCTTTTGAAGGACAGAGCAATCCCTTACGAAGAGATTAAGATTTCCACCTCCGACTCTGACGCTTTTCAAGCGCTTCAAAAACGATCAGGAATGCGAACGGTTCCGCAAATTTTCTTTGGTGACAAGCTCATTGGCGGTTTTGATTCTTTATCGAAATTAGATTCCGAAGATCAATTGGCATCACTTAAGTAGAGTCGTCAAAGTTACCGCTTCGCCAAAAACCGAATGCCTTCCCTATACGATTTCCATCCTAGACCACTAATCTGCTTTACACAGACGGCCTTGATGACGGACTTTCGACGAAACGGCTCTCGTTTCTTGATGTCAGAGAGGTGAACTTCTACAGTAGGGATTTCAACGGCTGCGATCGCATCTCTAATGGCATACGAATAGTGGGTGTAAGCCGCCGGGTTAATGACGATTCCATGGGCCCATTTCCTATGGTTTTGAATACAATCAACGATATCTCCTTCATGATTCGATTGGAACGTCTTAAGTTGGATGTGGTTCGCCTTGGCAAATCTTGCTAGGTTTTTATTAATCTCTACGAGGGTAAGCTTTCCGTAAATAGCCACCTCTCGCGTTCCTAAGAGATTGAGATTGGGACCGTGAATAACGAGAAGACGACATTTCACTAGCGATTTCCTTTCTTAGAAACGATTTTCCAGGCCTGAGTAATATCGGAATCGCTCACTGCATTATCGATTACGGCTTTGCCAATAGATTCCAAAAGAACGAAGTTCACCTTTCCGTCCTTCACTTTCTTATCCCGCTTGAGCCCGGAAAGGATCTGACTCACCTTCAACTCTTTAGCAAGTGCGGGAAGGGGAAGTTGGCTAAGGAATTCGGCAATGGGTCCACGGGATTCGGCGGACAAATGGCCACGAATCACGGAAAGTTCGAGCTCGAGCTGGATTCCCCACAATACCGCCTCGCCATGACGAAAGCGCCGATAGCCGGTTGCGGTTTCTAGCGCGTGACCCAAAGTGTGGCCAAAATTTAGAATCTGACGCATTCCCGCTCGTTCGAATTCGTCTTGCCGGACGACTTCGGCTTTGTGGCGTAAGGTCTCCACGATAGCGATGTCGAGATACTTTGACTCAAGATCCAAGATGCTCTGCTTGTGCTGCACCAGAAAGTCATAGAAAGTCTTGTCGAAGGTAAGGCTACACTTAATCATCTCGCCATAGCCCGAAACGCGGTCTCGAGCCGACAAGCTTGGTAAAAGTCCCGTATCGCAAACCACGAGGGAAGGTTGATGAAAGAGGCCGATAAGGTTTTTCCCAAGGGGATGGTTGACCCCCGTTTTTCCGCCGAGCGAAGAATCGACTTGAGCTAACAAAGTGGTAGGGACCCCTACCCAGCGAATGCCGCGCAGATAGGTACCTGCGATAAATCCACAGAGATCTCCAATAACTCCTCCCCCCAAAGCGAAGACGACCGAATCGCGATCCATTCTGTTTTCGATAAGCTTGGTATAAAGGCTAAAGATCTTTCGATAGTCTTTCGCACTTTCGCTTACGGGAATAGTGGCACTTCCCACGTTCCATCCCGATTTCGCAAGAGACGTCGAAAGTCGGCGGCCCATTTTCTCGAGTCGCTTGTCAGCGATAATAAACGCTTGCTTTCCTTTTATTAGAGGCGCCCATGGCAAGCTATCGATAAGACCCGGTCCGACCATTACCGAATACGACCGATCTTGATTTCCACTGGGTGTCACCACTACGGTTTGCATTTCGAGACCTCGTTAATGATTTCCAACCCAATGGTTTTGGGAGTTTTGCCGTCGGTAGCGATAACGAGCGGCGCTAATTGATATTGCGGTAGTCTTAGTTGGATGAGATCGGACATATACTTTTCTAGGTCTTTTCCCTCTAGGCCTTTAAGTAAGGGCCGTTCGTTGACCTGAAGACGGCTTCTCAAAGTCTCGACCGAAGCCGATAGATAAATAAGAAGCCCGCTCTTCAAAACCCTCTGCTGATTTCGCTTTGCCATAAGTGCTCCGCCGCCCAGAGCAACGACGACTCGGGATAGGTGGCATATCTCGCTAATAGCCTTGCTCTCCCATTGGCGAAAGTGATCTTCCCCTTCGTCTTTAAAAATTTCAGGGACACTTTTCCCTGCCTCTTCTTCGACCCAAGTGTCAGTGTCAACGAAGGGCCACGCTAAGTGTTTGGCGACGATCGGACCGACGGTAGATTTTCCGGCGCCCATAAAGCCGCACAGGAAAATGTTATTTGGCTCCGCGGTTGCCATTCCATTCCTTCAGCCGGGGGAGGAGTTCGCTCATCGAGTCGCCTCCGAACTTCTCAAGCACTGCTTCGGCTAGCGAAAGCGCCAATAGAGATTCTCCGATGACGGCGGCGGCAGGGACGGCACAGACGTCTGAGCGTTCAACATGGGCCGAAGCCGGTTCGTTGGTGGATAGCTTTACCGATTTAAGGGGCTGCATGAGGGTGGCCAGAGGCTTCATGGCGGCCCGTACTAGGATGGTTTGCCCCGTCGTCATACCGCCGTCGATACCGCCAGAGCGGTTAGTCACATAACTAACCTCCTTAGCATTTTTTCCGGGTAAAAATTCGTCGTGGGCCAGGGTTCCTGGCGTAGCACCTGTAGCAAAACCCATTCCTATCTCAACTCCCTTAATCGCATTTAAACTCATAAACTGTTTTGAGATGTCTCCTTCAAGACGCCTGTCCCACTGGGAATAACTTCCCAGCCCTATCGGAGCGCCTGAAGCAAAAACTTCGAAAACGCCTCCTAAGGTATCGCCGGCCTTCTTACATCTATCGATCTCAGCTACCATTTGGGCTTCCGCCGTTTTTCCCAAACACCGAACGGCAGAGGCATCGGCTTTCTCATTTAATTGGGCCACCGGGTATTTCATCAGGGCCTCGTCGAGGATAGGCCCGATTCTAACGACTCTGCTCCCGATATGTATGCCGCAGTCTTGCAGAAATTTGCGTGCTATCGAAGCGATGGCGACCCGCATGGTCGTTTCTCTAGCGCTCGACCGCTCGAGCACATTTCGCATATCAGCGTGGCGGTACTTAATGCCTCCCACCAGATCAGCGTGACCGGGACGAGGAATCTCAACTTTTCGTTTCACTTCGCCCGAAAAGGCCTCCGCCTGCATGATATCATCCCAATTTTTCCAGTCCTTGTTCAAAATAAGAAGGGCAATAGGGCTTCCTAAAGTGAATCCGTGCCGAACGCCCGACATAAATTCCACCGCGTCGTCTTCGATATTTTGCCGGTTGCCTCGGCCATAACCCTTTTTGCGGCGTTTGAGTTGCTCGTGGAGATAGCTATTGGAAATTTCCAGACCCGAAGGAAATCCTTCGATAATTCCCACTAATCCCTTTCCGTGGGATTCACCTGCTGTCAGATATCGCAACGCCATCACTCCTCCTTCAAATCACTTTCAATAGCTCTTTCTTTAGCTGACGCTTTGTTACCGTCTTGTTAGGGACAGGGCCAAACCATATTTCCCAGCTCGCTATCGCCTGCCAAATGAACATATCTAGTCCATTTACCCGTCTAAGGGCATGCTTTTGCGATTTTTTTAGAAAGACGGTGTTGGACGGGCGATAGAATCATATCAAAAGCCAAAGCGTCGGGGGTTAAATGCGGGGGAAATAAGAAGGTTCCTCGAAAACCTTTAAGACCGAGCGGAGTGGCGTTGATAACACAACCTATGGAATCTGGGATTTTGGTAACGTCCTTTGCTACTTTGAAAAGGGTTTTAGGAAACTGCTTAGAAAAATGACGACAAATTGCATTGGCGGGTTTTGGTGTCCGGTTGTTTATCCATACGACTTTGGCTTTACTCTTTCCTAGCGCAAAAGCCGCGGCTTTTGCAGCACCTCCCGCTCCCAGTAGCAAAACACTTTTCGTTCTCAAATCAAGATGCTGTTCGCGGAAGGTGGCCAGGATACCTATCACGTCGGTGTTGTAGCCAACGGTATGGTTCCTCTTGAAATGGATAACGTTAATGGCTCCCACCGCTTTGGCTTCCGACGAAATCTTAGTGACCTTACGAAATAAGGTCTCTTTATGCGGTATCGTGATATTCCATCCCGTGAAAATACTTTGATCTTTGGTGTCATGAAAAAAAGAGAGTACTTGAGCCGGCGTTACATCCAGCCTGGTATAAACGACTGGCTTTTTGAGTCGTTTAGCCAAGCTCGCAAATAAAAAAGGAGAGAGCGAGTGGCTCACGGGATGGCCGATGAGGGCTGCTAATGCGGTTTTCGTTTCAAGCTTAGCCACTCGTTAACCTCTGAAGCGTTTGGAAAAACTCGGGGTATGAAATAGCAACCGACTCGCAATTTAGAATTTGGGTCTCGCCCGAAGCTCCCAAAGCTCCTATGGCGAAAGCCATCGCAATACGGTGATCGTGAAAAGAATCGATAGGGCAGCCTCTAAGTTTTTGCGGTCCCCTAAGGCGAAAGCCATCGGGGAAAGTTTCTATCTCAGCTCCCATTCGTCTCAGATTCGTTGCCACCGCTTCGATGCGATCGCTCTCTTTGACTCTAAGCTCCTCGGCACCTCGAACTTCGGTAACGCCTTCGGCATAGGTGGCTAGGACCGCTAGCATCGGTACCTCGTCGATAAGAGAAGCCACTTCGTCGGCGGTGACTGTAACCCCTTTGAGGCCTGAGTATGAGATTTCGACATTGCCGACGCGTTCCGGCTCGAAGCTAACGACTTTTTCGCTCAGCTTGGCACCCATGCGGGTCAAGACTCTTTGGAAGCCAGTGCGAGTTGGATTGAGAAGCAAACGATCGATAGCGATCTGTCCGCCCTTTACGATACAAGCCCCGGCCAACCAAAAGGCCGCGGACGAGGGATCTCCGGGGATATCGAAAGAGACTCCGTGCAATTTCTGTTTTCCCGAGATGCGGATCTTTTCCGGACTCCGAGTCAGGACCGCCCCAAAGTAGGGGAGCAGCCGTTCCGTATGATCGCGGCTATGGATCTTGCCAGTTAACGTCGTAGTCCTCTCGGCCAAAAGGCCAGCCAATAGTAGCGCACTTTTGACTTGAGCACTAGCGACCGGAAGTGAGTATTCGATTCCACGAAGGGCTTTTCCTTCGATGGTTAGGGGAGCAAAGCGCTGCTCGGTGAGGGCTATTTCAGCACCCATTTTCTTAAGGGGGTCGGACACTCGGTCCATGGGGCGTCGGCTTAACGAAGCGTCGCCCGTTAAAGTCGCCCGGAAAGATTGCCCCGCTAATATTCCCATGAGCATTCGCATGGTACTTCCTGAGTTGCCGCAATCAAGCGGCCCCGAGGGCTTTTGAAAGCCAAAGAGGCCTACCCCATTCACGGTGACACTACCTTTATCGCGATCGATAGGAACGCCAAGCGCTTCGAAACATCGGGCGGTCGATTGGACATCTTCTCCGTGAGAGAGGCCAGTGAGGTGAGTCTTTCCTTCCGCCAGAGCCCCTAAAATGAGGCCTCGGTGAGAGAGCGATTTATCGCCGGGAAGGGTAACGCTTCCTTTAAAGGTCTTTGCCGGTTGAATATTACGATCCAATCATCCTCCACCGCTGAAATATCGGTTGCCCTTTTCCATTAATGCTTTGAACCCTTCTTTATCACGGCGAGTGATCTTATCGGAGTAGAGGTTTAAAACTTCTTGAAACTGCTTTAAGAGTTTTCCCGTGGCTGAATTCGCTACTTGAATTTCATAATACAGATCTTGGTTTTCCGCTGAGACCATTTCAGCCACCTTGCATTGGGCATTGAAAGTGGTGCTTCCCGTATTGGCAAATTCTGAAAAAGGAGCACCACTATTAGCTAAGACCCCAGAAAAGACCAAGTTCGCAAGATGGGAAAGACCTAAAATGTAGCCCATGTAGTCGTCATGTTTTTCGATAGGAAGAAATTTAAATGCGGCGGCAGACGGGCTAAAAAGGAGTGCCGCCTCTTCCGTCCACTCGCTATCCTTGGGGTCATTCGCGATGGGACAAAAAAGAATATTACGTCCAGCCAGAGAGCTGACTTGGGGACCAAAAAGAGGGTGAATGGAGGTGATCCGGACTCCCGCCTTCTTGGCTTCGGCTAGAGCCTCTAAAATAGGCGCTTTAATGGAACACGCATCAAAGACGAGGGCTTTGGTTTGGCTTGTCGCGACTGCTTTAATAAGATTCGCCGTTTCGGAAATGGGTGTTGCTAAGATAACGACTTGGGCTTTTTTTAAAGCTTGAACCAAATCTTTCACCGGCTTTTGGACATCGTGAATTTCGATGGTATGGCCTTGCTCGGCTAGGAATCGGTGGAACCACTGCCCCATTCTTCCCCGGCCCCCCAAGATAAGGATCTTCTGGGAAGCGGGCCTACTCTTTCTTCCGGCCTGGTGCTGGTAGTCTTCTTGGGTTTTGCAAGAATAGTCGATGAGGGTACGAAAGACCTCTTCAGCCATATCTTCGTAGATACCAAGTTCGTCGGCGGTCTTTCTGACTTTGGCTAAAATCTCCTTTTCTACCTTTTCGTTTTTTATAGGGATATTAGCCGCCAATTTTTCTTGTCCTACTTTGCGTGCTAATTCTTGGCGTTTGCCGATAAGATCTAAGAGGCTGGCATCTATCTCTCGAATCTTCTCGCGCAAAGTATCTAAGGAGGCGTCGCGTAATTGGGTGTCGCGTTTCATCGTATTTACTTTAGTATATGGGTGACCGTCTGGGAGCAAGTTTGCCATGAAAAGGCCAGAAACTATGCCAAAAAATGAAGATGACACTGTGAATAAAGACGACGAAAAACCTCAGAAAGTGGCTGGAAATCCTACGAATTCTGGTCATAGCACTAGTGACGTCAATGTCACCCAGCTAGAGCCTATTGATTCACCCGAGGCCATTAAAGCGGACATTCCCTCGACCCAAAAGGCGGCCGAAAATGTTCTTATGGGCCGGCAGGAACTTCGAAACGCCTTGGCTGGCAAGGATTTTAGACTTGTGGTCATTACGGGCCCCTGCTCCATCCATGATTCCAAAGCGGCTTTGGAGTACGCCTCGAGGCTAGCGGCATTGAAAGAGCGCGTTAAAGGCGAGCTACTGGTGGTGATGCGGGTTTATTTCGAAAAGCCCAGGACCACGGTGGGATGGAAGGGTTTTATTAACGATCCTAAGTTGGATGGGTCCGAGGATATCAATCTGGGCCTTCGAAAGGCCAGGGAACTCTTTATCCAGATCAACGAGATGGGGCTTACGACCGCCACCGAATTCTTGGATCCTATTATTCCTCAATACACGGCCGATCTGGTGTCGTGGGCCGCTATCGGAGCTAGAACCACCGAGAGCCAAACCCACCGCGAGATGGCTAGCGGACTTTCCATGCCAGTGGGATTTAAAAATTCTACCGACGGCAGTCTTCAAGTAGCGTTGGATGCCATGGTCTCGGCCCGACACAGCCATTCTTTTTTAGGGATCGACCAGATGGGAAGAACGGCAATTGTAAGAACGCGCGGAAATCCCGACGTGCATCTAGTTTTGCGAGGCGGCCCGGGCAAACCTAATTACTCGGCACCTCATATTGCTTTTGCCAAGAGCTCGTTACTTAACACCGCCCCTGCGCGGCCTATTGTTGTCGATTGCAGCCATGGCAACAGTGAAAAGGATTATCGACGACAACCGCTAGTGTTCAAGGACTTAGTCGATCAGGTGGCGAAAGGAGAGAAAGCGATTTTAGGAATGATGCTTGAGAGCCATCTTAATGAAGGCACTCAAAAAGTGGGCCCGCCAGAATCTCTCCGCTATGGAGTTTCCGTCACCGATGGATGCATTGATTGGAAGACGACCGAGACACTTTTGGCGGAAGCTTCCCAGAGACTGCGAAGGTAAGTTAGAGACTCAAGCTTTACCTGCCACGATCTACAGGTTGCCACGTCGCCCTTCGGGCTCCTCGCAACAGGCTCCGCAATCTCGGCGCATCGGTATCCGTAAGTATTCCAGTCAATTAGGTCACAATTTTTGCATCTTGTTTCCTTCCCTTCTTTCGTGCTAAAAGCAGCATCATTTTCTCGTGGAGGTTGTGTATGCGATTTCTATTATCGCTTATGGCTGTGGTAGCATTTTTTGGTTCTTCGTTTGTGGTGGCTGCAGAGAAGCCTGAGACCGCAGAACCAACCTCTAAAACTGAACAACCAGCGGAAGACACATTTCAGCCGAGTGCCCGGTTGAATGGATTGTTTTTGAAACTGATTTCTAAAGAAGAGAAAATTCGGCTGGCAGCCATGAATGAATTGGCTAAATCCGAAGGCGATGAATTGAAAGAGGCTGTTCTTTGGCTATCGCGTGTCAACCGGATCGGAATATTTGCCAGTAAGCGTGTCGCCAAAGGTTATGAATTTGTAAATTCCCTTAATTTATCGTCGGTCTATGGCTGTGCGTTCGGCGGATATAGATACAATGGGATTGGCTTTTACGGATACGGATCTGGATACCGATTCTTATACGGAAAGGAATATGGAGCTATGGTCGGTGGTGGGGTTTCCCAGGCTGAAGAAAAACAGGACGCTGCAGCGCAGTTAGAGGCTGTAGCGGCGAGTCAAGCGTTCGCCCATCAGGTGCTTGTTGCCATGGGACCAAAAGCAGTTGACCTTCTCATCGCGGATTATAAGGAAATTCATGGGGCTGATACGTTGAAGATTCTAGAGCGGATCGCTGATCGTCATTCTGTTGAATTGGAAAATAAAGGGACAGGAAACGCAGTCCGCAAACAGGTCTATACCTTTCTCGCCTCGGTCTATCTCGACAAAGCGAATGAAGCTGAAAAGGAATAGGGCCTGCTCCTCGCCATGACAGGTAAGTTTGTAGTCCGTCACCAAGGTCATTGCGACTATGGGAAAGGGACTCGTCTACCACTTGACTCCCTTTCCCATAGTCGCAATGACAAACAAATAAATATTATTACCCGTTAAACCGCAGAGAGCGCTGGCGCCATTTGCTTAAAAGTCGCTACCATCTGTTCAAACTCATTCGGAAGAATGGCCTGAGGCCCGTCACAGAGGGCTTCTTTGGGCCTATCGTGAACATCCACCATGACTCCGTTGGCGCCGATCGCAAGGGCTGCTTTCCCCATGGGGATGACCATCTGCCTGCGTCCGGTTCCGTGGCTCGGATCGACGATAATGGGAAGATGGCTTTGTAGTTTGAGTCCAATCACAGCACCGATATCGACCGTGTTACGTGTGAAGTTATCAAAAGAGCGGATTCCTCGCTCGCAGAGGATCACCTGATCGTTTCCTTCATTAAGAATATATTCGGCCGCCATTAACCACTCGTCCACCGTTGCCGAAAGGCCTCGTTTGAGCATGACGGGTTTTTTAAGTCTTCCCGCCGCCTGTAGCAGGGAGAAGTTTTGCATGTTGCGAGCTCCTAATTGAATAATATCAGCGTATTCATTGACCAGTTCCAAGCTTTGCAAATCAACCGCTTCGGTGACAACAGGAAGTCCCGTCTCCTCGCGAGCTGTCTTTAAAATCTTTAGCCCTTCAAGCCCAAGCCCTTGGAACGCATAAGGCGAAGTGCGCGGCTTGAAGGCTCCACCTCGCAAAATATTGGCTCCCGCTTTCTTAACGGCCTTAGCAATTCGTATTGTCTGCTCTTCGCTCTCAACCGCACACGGGCCCGCAATGACCACAAAGGTATTGGGTCCAAAGACTACGTCTCCGACTCTGACCTCGGTTTTCGAATATTTAAAGTCGTGGCTAGCAAGTTTATAGGGCTTCGTAACTGGAATGGCCTCTCTGACTCCGTCTAACGAGGTAAAAAGGGTTGGATCTAAAGCACTCTGGTTGCCGGTAATTCCTATCGCCGTAGAGTGACCTCCAGGGATCAAGTGAGGTTTTAATCCCATCTCTCTTACTTTTGCCATCACCGATTCGATTTGGGTTTGGTTGGGCTCGTTCACCATTAAGATTAGCATTGCGTCTTACCTTTATTTATTTCTGGTATTCCTTGCCTTAGTTCTTTCATTTTCTTTTCTAATAAAAGGTCTGTCTCATCGATAGACGTGGAGCTAGCGATAATATCCACGAAACAACTGCCTACCACTACCCCGTCCGCTACTTGCAATACTTCGCTAACATGCTGGGCGGTGGAGACACCGAAGCCGACACAGATGGGTTTTTCGATAAAACGTTTAAGCTCGTTTACTTTATTCTGAAGACTGAGCGACAGTTGGCTTTGCACTCCGGTAACACCCGTACGAGAAACATAATAGACAAACCCTGAAGAGCTTTCCGCTATTTTTGATAAGCGTTCCCGGGTGGTCGTAGGTGAGCAAAGAAAAACGGTCTCGACTGATTTTGCCTTTAACTCCGCGATGTAGCTTGTCGCCTCTTCCGGGGGGAGATCGACCACCAAGACTCCACTAACTCCGCACTCTTGGGCCCTTTTTGCAAAGGCTGCTATTCCCATTCGTAAGATGGGATTTAGGTAGGTAAACAAAACAAGAGGGACCTTTTCGCCTTCTTCTCGGAGATCGCGCACCAAGTTTAAAACATCGCTCAAAGAAGTATTGTTCTTCAACGCGCGTTCTGCTGCCATCGCATTGGTTGGACCATCGGCCACGGGATCGCTGTGAGGAACTCCCAACTCGATAACGGTAGCCCCTGCTCGACTCAAAGTTCGCACGTAGCGAAATGTCGCCTTCGTCGTGGGATCCCCTGCGGTGAGATAGGCGACGAATGCTTTCTCCCCTTGCTCTTTAAGGTTTTGGAAAGTCCGAGAGAGGATCATAAGGGCTCTCCATTAGTGACCGCTGCTATCTGATCCACATCCTTATCTCCGCGACCGGAGAGGTTTACCAAGAGAATATCGCTGGGACTCATTTCTGGGGCACGTTTCAATACATAAGCGATGGCATGGGAACTTTCTAACGCAGGTAAGATACCTTCCGTTTTGGCGAGTACGTGGAAAGCGTTGAGAGCCTGTTCATCGGTAACCGAAGTATAGGTCGCGCGATTTAAGTCACGAAGCAAAGAGTGCTCGGGACCCACGGCCGCATAGTCTAATCCCGCCGAGATACTGTGGGTATTTTGAATTTGTCCGTTTTCGTCTTGCAGTAGAAAGGTCATCGTTCCGTGAAGCACTCCTTTGGAGCCTCCGGCAAAGCGTGCCGCATGCCGGCCAGATTGAATCCCGTGGCCCGCGGCTTCTACCCCCGTCATTTGCACTGAACTATCGTCGAGAAAAGCATAGAACAGTCCTATCGCATTGCTTCCCCCCCCGACACAGGCCACAAGCTCGTTGGGAAGTTTTTCTTCCCGTTCTAAGATCTGTTGGCGAGCTTCAATCCCAATGACCGATTGAAAATCTCTTACCATCATAGGGTAGGGATGAGGGCCAAGGGCTGAGCCCAAAAGGTAATAACTATCCTCTACGTGAGTCACCCAATCCCGCATCGCTTCGCTGATTGCGTCTTTTAAAGTTTGGCTCCCGGCGTTTACGGTTACTACTTCAGCTCCCAGCATTTTCATTCTAGTCACATTGAGAGCTTGGCGTTTTCTGTCTTCCGCTCCCATGTAGATAGTGCACGTTAGCCCCATGAGAGCTGAGACTGTGGCAGTTGCCACTCCGTGCTGGCCGGCTCCTGTTTCGGCGATGATTCTTTTCTTGCCCATGTGCTTAGCCACTAGAACCTGTCCTAAAGCGTTGTTGATCTTGTGAGCTCCGGTGTGAGCGAGATCTTCTCGCTTCAAATAGATCTTGGCCCCCTTTAGGGACTGGGTAAGCCTTTCGGCAAAGGTCAGGGGAGTTTCGCGCCCCACGTAATTTTGTAGATAACCTTTGAGCTCCTTCTGAAAGGTAAAATCGTTTCGCAAGGAGAGATAGGCTTGGGTCACTTCGCGTAAAGGCTCGACCAGCGTATCGGCGACAAAGCTGCCGCCATATTCGCCAAAGTGTCCTGAAGCATCTGGATATTGATTTCCCAGTCGCATCCTAAAACTCCCTACTTAAAGCGACGGCTTTGAAAAAGTTTCGTAGTTTAATCGGATCTTTGATTCCGGGTTCTTTTTCGACTCCACTGGAAACATCAACCCCTACGGGCTCAATCTTTTGAATCGCTTCGATAACATTTTCCGAAGTGAGTCCGCCAGCTAAAATGACGGGACCAAACGCTTTTGCTGCGATTGCCAAACTCTCTTGGGCTCTCTTACCCGTCCCCCCGTATTGCTCTGCGCTATAGGAATCCACCAGAAAATAACAAGCACTGGGAAACTGGGAAAGCGTAGCAACGTCTTCACCAGTTTTAGGCCTAATCGCTTTAATGAATGAAGCAAGGCGTGAAGCCGTTTGAGAGTTTTCTTCTCCATGCAGTTGAAACGTAGTAATTCCAGACTCGTTTTGAATCTGAAGCATCTTCTCTACCGTCTCGTTTACAAAGACTCCCACTTTAAGGATTTCATGGGGTAGCTGGTTGATAATGGCTCTAGCTTGGGTCGCCGAAACGGCTCTAGGACTCTTCTCATAAAAAATGAACCCAACAGCAAAGGCTCCTAGCTCCACGGCGAGCTGTGCATCTTCTAGCCTCGTGATTCCGCAAATCTTAACCTTCATTGGCTCGTCCGTAATAGAGTTCGGAGGGCTTCTCCGGGAGAGGGTTGCTCCATAAGGCTGGTTCCGACGAGAAATCCCTGATAGCCGAGACTTCGTAGCTCTTTCACTTGGAAACCTTCTTTGATCCCGCTTTCACTTATGGCGATGGCGTTTGTTGGAAGGTGCTTGGCTAAAAGTTCCGAGGTCTGCAAAGAGACTTCTAGCGTTTTTAAATCCCGGTTATTAATTCCTATGAGTTCGGCGCCCAGATCGCGGGCGATGGTTAATTCGGTTTCGTCGTGGACCTCCACAAGGGGAGTAAGGCCAAGCTCACGGGCTTTTTCGTAAAAAGAGTAAAGCTGGCTCGATCCCAAGAGATTTACCATGAGCAGCACCATGTCAGCACCCGCTAGCCTTGCTTGTATAAGCTGGTACTCGTCGATAATAAAATCCTTCATAAGTAGAAGGCTATTAGGAAAAACCGTACGAATGCGACTTAGAAATGTGATATCCCCCCCAAAATATTCTGGTTCCGTAAGGACAGAAAGGGCCGTGGCCCCGGCCTTCAAGTATTCGCTTGCTATGTCTAATGGCTCCGCGGCTACAGCGATCTTGCCTCGCGAGGGGCTTTGGCGCTTGATCTCCGCAATGATATGAACCCCTTTCGTACGAAAAGCGCCTAAGACGGAATGGGGATTGGGGCTTAGCGAAACTTGGTCCCACAGTAGCTCCAACGGTAGTTGGCTTCGCGCGCGGGCAATTCGGCCTCTCGTGAAATCAGCGATTTCGGTAAGTTTATTGGAATTTGTCGTTGTCATGCGCTTACCTTCTGACGAAGAATACCCAAAACTTGTCTAGCATCGCCCGAACGAATTGCTTGCCGACCAATCAACATTCCTTCGCGGAAATCCGAAGCGCGTCCTGCCACTGTCAAGGCTGCCGCCGTATTCATGAGCACGACGTCCAAGCAAGGGCCTTCTAGTTCTCCGCAAAGAACTCGTTCGATGATTTTAGCGTTGTGGGAAGGATCTCCCCCCCGAAGCGACGCTACGTTAGCCGATTCGATCCCAAAATCCTGCGGGCTGATTTCGTAGCGAAGGATCTCGCCTTTTTTTAAATGAGCTACTTGGGTGGGGCTACTCAAACTAATTTCGTCCATCCCGTCATCTGATGCCACTACCATAGCCTCATCTTCGCCTCGTTCCTGCAGCACCTGAGCGATGAGCGGCAATCGATTCACATCGAAGAGTCCAATGATTCGTCGGTGGATAGGGGCTGGATTGGCTAGCGGCCCCAGAAGATTAAAGATCGTTCTCACTCCTAGAGCTCGTCTCACTGAACTCACAGCGGCAAAGGTGGGATGAAATCTCGGGGCGAATAAAAATCCAAATCCCTTATTCTCGACGGCTATGGCGGCTTCGCTAGCGGTCAGATCGGTCGGAATGCCAAGGGCTTCTAGGACATCCGCACTTCCTGAGAGGCTTGAGACCGATCGGTTTCCATGCTTTGCGACGTTAACGCCCGTTGAAGCCAGTAGCAGTGCCGTTGCAGTTGAGATGTTAAAGGTAAGGCTTCCATCGCCTCCGGTCCCGCAGGTATCGAAAGCTTTTCCCGTAAGGCTGACCCGAGTGGCCCTGCTATCAATGGCGGAGAGAAATCCTAGAATCTCGGCTTTGGTCTCGCCCCGAACCTGAATCGCGGTTAGCACGGCGGCTATTTGTTCGGAAGTTGCGGAGCCGTCGAGTACGAGCCCCAAAACGGCCTCTGCATCGCTCTGGGATAGCGTTTTTCCCTCAAAAAGAGATGTTAAATAACTCTTCACGCTATTGTTCCCATAAAATTAGAAAGCAGCGTTTTTCCCCCTTCGGTTAAGATCGATTCAGGATGGAATTGAACCCCTTGAACGTTATAGACTTTGTGGCGAAGGCCCATAATTACGCCATCTTCGGTTTGAGCGGTCACTTCCAGGCATTCGGGCATCGAACTGGGATTTACCACTAGCGAATGGTAGCGAGTGGCTTTGAATGGGCTTCGAAGACCGCGAAAAAGCCCGTTTCCGTTGTGAACAATCGACGAGGTTTTTCCGTGCACTAGCCTATCGGCACGAGTGACTTTTCCGCCAAAGACTTGCCCAATGGCTTGGTGTCCCAGACAGATACCAAGGATGGGGATCTGATGACCCAATTCTTGAATCACGGAAAGGGTAACGCCCGCTTCGTCGGGGTTTCCAGGACCGGGAGAGAGAACAATCCCTTGGGGGTTAAGAGCTCGAATCTGGGCTACTGACATGTCGTCGTTTCGAATGACTTTGGTAGGAGCACCCAGCTCTTCGAAATATTGATAGAGGTTGTAAGTGAACGAATCGTAATTATCGATGAGAAGTAGCATCTACGCTCCCTTCAATCGCCCGTCGTGTTGCCATTGATTTATTTTCGATCTCTTCTTCTTCTCGCGCTGGACGAGAGTCGAAGACGATGCCGGCTCCGGCCTGCACGTAGCATTCTTCTCCGTGGCTTAGCATGCTGCGGATATTGATGCAGCTATCAAGTTCACCCCGAAAGTCGTAAAGCACGACAGCGCCGCCGTAAGCACCTCTTCTCTTTTTTTCCAATTGAGAGATGATTTGCATGGCCCGAATCTTAGGAGTTCCGGTTAACGTGCCCGCGGGGAAGCAGGAGAAAAGAGCATCCAAGGGCGAATACGTTTCGCAGAGATCTCCTTCCACCACGGAGACTAAGTGCATCACATGAGAAAAGCGGTGCACTTTCATGAATTCAGTCACCCGAACCGTTCCAGGGCGAGATACCTTGCCGATATCGTTTCTACTAAGATCGACAAGCATTACATGCTCGGAAGTCTCTTTGGTACTTTCTAATAGTTGCCTTTCTCGTCGTTTGTCACTCTCGGCATCAGCTCCTCTGGGGCGAGTTCCCGCGATGGGACAGGTAGAGATCGTTTTTCCACTCACTTTGACTAACATTTCGGGAGAAGCACCTACCAAAGTTTGACCGCCGCCAGAGAAGTGAAAGTGATAAGGAGAGGCGTTGGTCTTTCGCAGCTTCTCGTAAACATTTAGCGACGAGGGCCTTCCTTTACCCATAAAGCGCTTGGAGATGACGCATTGGAAGATATCTCCTACACTAATGTGTTCTCGTATTTTAGAGACTGAAGCAGTGAAATCACTTTGGGTTTCCAAAGGGCTGAGCGTTACGGTTTCCGAAAGCTCTGGGCGAGAATAAAACGCTTCCTCAATTTCGTTAGGACAACTCGTGGATAATTGCTTGGTAATCTCAAACTGAGCTTTTGCAATTTCAGTGCGGTCATCCGTGGGAAGCCTGTGGCTGACTAACAGGGTTTTCTTTGTCTCGTGGTTAGCTACTAGGATATGTCTGAAGAGAACCAGACAAGCTTCGTCCTCACCAGAAGCTATCTCGGGAAGCGAAATATTCTCAAGATAGCGAATACAGTCGTACCCCAAATATCCGACGACTCCACACGAGAAAAGCGGAACCTCTTTTCCGGCATCCACTAGACTCTTTTCAAGAATCCGCTGCAACTCTCGGACAGGATTTCCTAAGACGGTTTCGCAAAAGCCATCGCGTTCGACTAAGAGTCCTTCCGGACGAATCCGAAAAGTTACGATCGGCGAAAACATTAAGTAAGAAGTGTTACTACCGTTCCCGCTAGCACGCTCGAAAAGAAAGCAGGACTCCTTTTCCAAGTGAAGTCTCTGGCAAGCCTCTGCGGGAGCCAAAACATCCTCAAGTTCCTTCAAAAGAGGCTTTTCTAAATGGATAAGATTTCGCGAAATCCTAGGGGGATTTACTTCTTCCTGCATATGTCTGAGACCTGCCATGATTCACTCTCTTTACTTCATTCTTAATTCGATGGTGGGGCAGAGTTCTCAGTGGGGGAAGGGACGCCTGTGGGAACTTCAGGGCTACTGAGCCTGCACCCAATAACAATTACTTTACTGGCCTTATCGCCAATTTACTAAGTGTCGCCAGCCTTTATGAAGTCGGGTGCTGCTCATGACTAGACATTGCCATAATCGGTAAATTACCACTAGTGAATAATAGTGGCTATCTATTGACTTTTAGTTAATGAATGGAGATGAGGCAAAATCTATGGTAGGGTCCCCGGCCAATGAATAGCACTCTCCAAAAATACCTAGATCGGCTATCACCTCTCGAACAAAAAATGCAATTTGATGACGAAGGGTTGTATTCACTGACGCCTCAAGAGGTAGGAGAGACCATCGCGAAGCGCATTTCGGGCAAGCTTGTGATCGACGCCTTTTGTGGAGTTGGGGGAATAGCTATCGCTTTAGCTAGAGCGGGAAAAAAGGTGATTGCAGTGGATCTGAATCTCCGGCGTTTAGCCATGGCGAGATATAATGCGGAGTTGTTCGGAGTCGAAGGGCAAATCGAATTTCGAAATCAAGATTTCTTGCGGATGGGAGAGAGGCCCGCCGATGCGGTTTTCCTGGATCCTCCTTGGGGAGGGCCTGATTACTCTAAATTGGAAAAGTTCTGGCTCTCTAACTTTTCACCTGGAGGCAAGTTCGTTTTGGAGAAGGCGTTTGCGGTGGCTCGTGAGGTGGCGTTTAATTTGCCTAAGAACTTTGAGATTAGTGAGTTGGATAGGTTCGGGAGAAGTTATACGCTTGAAGAAAATTATCTGAAGGAAAAGTTGATTCATCGGACGGCGTATTTCCCGTAACGTCGGGGTTCTTCTGCGAGGGGATTGCTTCGCTCTTGCTCCTCAATGACAGCCATTATCCAGGGGCGTGTTCGTCGTTACCGATAAATCGGTACTCTTAACTTCTTAATCACGGCCCAATATTCCTCCGACTTTCCAGCGCCAAAGGCATCGCTCAGCAGAAAGGTAACTAAATACCGAGCCTTTGTAGAATCGCTTTCACCTAATTGCGATAAATATTGGTAGATCGCTTCATGCAACAGAAGTCCCGCCTGATGGACCGGAGGAAGTTTATTCCAAATAGTTTTATCCACCAAAACCGTTTTCTCCCCTGGAAGAACCTTTTTACGAAAGACCGCTAGCTGTTGAACCCGACACTTAGGATCACTCGGAGCAAAGCTGTGTTTCGAATCGTCGATGGGGCGTATGCTTATTGCGGTTTCAAAGCTGATCTGAGTTTTTAATTTTTCTAAAGACTTTCGAACGATCTTTGCTGTCTTGGGATCTATCTCCGAGAGAATCGAGATTCTTCCCAGGGCAACAAAGAAAGGATCCCCGTTTTTGAGAGACGGATCCAACTTTACCCCCCTAAGTAGCTTGGCTTCGTAAATGTCTAATAGCTGGGTGCTGGCCGGACAGACAATAGCATTGCCTCCATTTCCGACTTCATTGCCACCCATCAAAGCGAAGCAGGGTTGAGCAAAGCCACAAGAAAGGAGAAAAACTAAGATTCCTAAGTTAGTCGAGTGCGACTTCATATTCGCTCTCCGCATCGTTATCGAAGGTTAAACTTACTTTTATTTTTTTGATTTCGGTTCCCACAGGCTTCTGTAGAACTGCCCATCTGCGCATGTAGAGTCCGGCAGGAACTGAAAAAGGAGCATAAAGGTGATTTTCAGGAACCTTACTGGGATTATTCGCATCCCTGACTGAATTTGTGATGGACGATCCCAAACTCCAAGAGGCTCCTGCCACTCCAGCACCAGCCCCCAATAACTTTAGTGTATTGTTATCAGTAGCAACCCCAGTAATTCCTAAAAGAGCGCCCCCTACCAGAAGGGCTGTCCGCGCAATAGCTTTGCGTTGCTCTCTGGCCTTGGCCCCCGCCTCAAAAGCCTCCGCCCAAGTGATCAGATCATTTCCGACGATCACGCTAGCCACTTTCTCATTTCCGTCGGTGAAGGTGAGTTCCGCTGTTTTAATGCGGACCATCGAATCCGCTTTGTTTTCCACGGTGAAGGTGACGAACGTATAATGCTCGTCCGAAAAGCCATTCTGCTTGTCGGCACTAAGGGCTATCGAAGTAGGCTCCTCTTCGTGAAGAAGTGTCCCCATCTTTCCAGGATGAGTGCTTGCGCATCCCACTAGAAACAAGCTCAACCACAGAACAACTACCGCAACACCTATTTTCATGACTCCTCCAATTTCGACACTGGAAACAACTGAACCGCCAAAGTATAGACCGCAGTCTTTTCTCCATTTTCAAGAAGGGCTGAGACCTCTCTTTTAAACTTCGTAATCATCTCTTTTGCTTTCGGGATATTTTTTCTAGAGATGGCTGTCGTGATGGTGGAAAACTCTCTATCATGGACGGAAACCTCTTCCAATTTCTGCTTTGCTTTGTCCAAAGTTTGCTGGTGGTACTGCCGAATGGCAGAGGAAGGGATATCGGAACTCGTCCTGACCGTTTTGCTAAGGGGTTTGATCTTTCCCTCGGCGATATCGATGAATCGAAGTGTTCTGAGTCGTCTAAGAGCACCCGCCGCTTCTGGGACACTAATGCCTAATCGGCTTGCGATCCATCTCGGATCCGCCTTGTGTCGTCTGACTTCCGCAAGACTCAATATGGCAAAGTGATACCAGTCTGCGATCACCCGGAACTCTTCTTCTCGAATCTCCTCGGGAGTCTCCAGTAATTCTTGCCGGAGCTCTGGAATCGTCGATTCGAGAAGTTGAGTTCTTTCTCGGGGTGAATAACTTAGTCTCTCCGCTATTTTGGTAGCCGTCTTTCGAGTTAGCGGGCGCCTACCAGAGATAAGTTGCGAAAGCTGAGCCGGGCTGATGGCTAGTTGTCGGGAAAACGCTCTGAGCGAATAGCTGGCATTTCTCGCCCTGCGGCTCTCGAACTCAGCTTTCAATATCGATTGGTAGTTAGTCTCTTTCATGGCGTTAGATGTTCAATTTCAATCCTGCAATCGCTTGAAAGGTTGAAGTCGAAATGGAAGCACCGGGTTTCGGATTGGAAAGCACGTTGTTCAATCCGAGGGAGTAGCGAAATTCGGTGAACAGCGAGACGCCGCTTCCGACGCTGGCTTCAAGGCCTGCTCCCATGTCGAGATCGAGATCGATTAGACTATAGCTAATCGGAACTAGCACTTTAGTTCCACCGGCGGAGAACGAAGTATCCGAGCCGACGTTAATTCCGACTTCTGGACCGGCGTAAGCGTAAGGTCTTATCACTCCTTCAGGGATGATATTGACGCGCGCAAGGAAAGCCGTGGAGAGGTAATCGAGACTAGCCGATCCCGGTACACTTCCCACGTTCATAGAAAATCCTTTTTGCGTGTACATGAGTTCAGGTTGAAGCGAGAAATAGCTACTTACAGGAATCTCATTTCGAATTCCGAACATGAATCCGGTTCGGCTTCCGGTTTCGATTCCGCCTGCTGTGAAAGTTCGATTAACCATGTCACTCATATTCGAACTTGAAAAGTTCAGACTCCCTTGAAAACCAATGGATGAACCTGAGTCTGAAGCCGCAAACGCTACATTCGCGAACAGACAACCAATTACTGCCAATAAAACCGCTTTCATCGTTAACTCCTTAGTTAGGGTTTTGTGTTGGCAGTTATGTAACGCAATGCGTAGGCGGAGTGAATACCATTTCTGAAACAGTGTTTCAAGAGCTGAAACGTTAGGCTCGTAACCCTTTTATATCTTGAGGGTATACTGATAATTTTTGGTCCGCCTCAGTCGGGGTTGCTTCCGACGGGCGGAACTGTCAAAATTTAGATTCCCTCCTATGAAACCCAAATCCACCACGGCGCTTCCTCTTCTTTTTCCCTCGCTGTTACTCATTGCCGCGTGGTTTGTTTTTGGTCCTATCGCAGGGCATTTAGGACAAGACTACTATCGAGAATTTCCCCGAATGGTCTCCGGGGCGTTGTACTTTTGGCAGAATGGATGGGCCGTTCCTCACTACTCAGCCACTTTTTGTGGCGGCATTCCCATTTTTGCGGATCCCCAGTCTTCGTATTATTCGCTTCCGCAATTTCTGGCCTTTTGGATTGACCCCCTCGTGGCCGTTCGCCTGTCACTCGTAGTTTTTTACGCAATGGGCTACTTCTTTATGTTTCTGTGGCTGCATCGTTCGCTTCATTATGAAAAAGCGGTATCCCACTTTGGAGCGCTGCTATTCATTTTAAACGGCTTTATTTTCGCTAATCTCTTTGTAGGTCATCTCACCCATCATCCCTATCTATGGTGCCCGGCGATTCTCTATTTTCTCTTTAAGAAAACGCCGACTCGCTGGCGCAATCTGATAACCGAGTGTTTTCTGTTTGATCTTATCTGGATCTATACTTTCTACAGTGGCGGCATTCACATGCTTATCCTTTTTTCGCTGCTAACCGCCATCATGGTGCCGCTTGTGTATTACCATCGTCTCTGTTCTGAAGAAGAATCCTTCAAAGACATTACTGTTGGTCTGGGATCCTTGGCCCTTTCCCTCGGGGTTGCTTTCGCTTTGGTCTGCTCGGGGAAATTAGCCGCTATCCTGCGCTACTCTCCATTCTTTTATCCGACTGCTTTCAATCTCACTCCAGACAGCCCTTGGCTTACGACCGTTCGCTATTTTTGGGCGAATCCCTGGGACGTGGTCTCGAGCCTTTTTTTCGGAAAATATCGATTTGGAATCTGGGAATTCGTGGGTTTTGTCTCAAAGATTACGTTGCTAGGGCCAGTGTATCTGCTAATTCGCGCGGTTTTGAGAAAGAGCACCAAAGAGCTCGTTCTGGCCATTCTTTACACCGCGATAATAGGGTTCGTCTGCTTGCTCGCCTCGGGAAAGGGAGGAAACTCGTATCTTCCTTTCTTTAGGAAGTACCACAATCCTATTAAGCTTTTTGGATCCCTCATTCCCTTACTGATTTGGGGTTGTATCGCCGCCTTAAACGATTTTGCAGGACGAGTAAAATGGCTAAGTCAAACTCAGTGGAGGGCGCTGTTTTTCATCGGGCTTTCGATGATGGTTTGTATTGAGGAGTATGAATATTTCAATTTCTACGTCGCTAATAAGACAGGACTTGATTACGAGTACGATCCTCAAATTTACGCCGATCTAAAAAACCGAGAGACGTTGCCCCCTATTCAACGCGTCGAAGCTACCCTAGGAGCGGATTCTGAAGCGGCTCGTGGAGGATACTCTTCCCTGGCGTGCTATGAACCCATCTTTGGATATCGGTTGGAAGGGTTATTGACGAAAGTTCAACCGGGCTCTGTTTTTACGATTCGCGACGGGTACTATAATATCAATCATCCGGGCTGTCTGCTTTACCCAGAATTTTACGGTTGTCACCCTTGGGATCGTGTTAAGGAAACCGATGGAGAGGCCTTCAAGAAATTTTTGTCAGGAGATAGTTCTGCGTGGCCGGTTCCCGATTGGCAGGAGACGCTCATCATTTTTAACGTCATTTTCCTGCTTCTATGGCTGACCCTTCCTTTGCTCTCGTTACTGACGTGGATAGGCAAGGCCCTAAGGGAAAGATTTTCTTCTCAGAAAAAAAAGAAACATCGTGTCCCTTCTTGGAAATTTCATCGCCCTACTCATAAGTGAGCGGTGTCATTCATGTGCCCTTTGAAAAAGAAAAAGCCTATTAAGAAAGCTCCGACATGGAAAAGTTCACTGCCGTGGGCGGTCCTTTTATGTGTGGTGGTTCTCTCGGTGTTTTATTCGGTCTTGCACTTTGGATTCGTCAATTGGGACGACGAGACCAATTTCATCGTAAATCCCTGGGTAAAAGGGAAATTTGATGTCTCTCATTTAACTTGGGCCTGGACGACAAGACATCTGGATGTTTACCAGCCGATTAGTTGGATTCTCCTTCAACTGCAATACGCGGTAGCCCCCCAAAATCCAGCCCCGCTGATCCATTTCGTCAGTCTTTTGCTTCACGTTGCCAATTCCCTAATCACTTTTGTTCTCTTCCTCAAACTATTCCATCTGAAAGGAACCAAAGAAAGTATCATAGCCTTCTGCGGTGCTTTATTTTTTGCCCTTCACCCTATGCAATGTGAGACGGTCATTTGGGCCTCCTGCCAGCCTTATTTGCTGTCTATTATGTGGGCGGGATTATCGGTTCTATGTTTTCTTAAAGCGCTGGAGCCGTCGGAAGGGAGGGGTTGGTATCGATTGAGTATTGCCCTGTTTGCGCTGTCTTTGCTTTCGAAGAGTATCTCTGTCTCTCTCCCGGCCGTCTTAATTTTGCTTAGAATGACTAAAGATCGATCGGAGAAAGTTACCTACCGAACGTTCGTCCAAGACTGGCCTTTTTGGCTGCTTTCGGTTTGCGATTTTGGAATGGCGCTTTGGTCCCGTTCCCAGATTCCCAAGGGCGGGGTCACTTCCTGGCTCGGCACGGTGAGATTGGTTCCCGCCTATTTAGGCTTCTATACAGAGAAAATATTTGTTCCCACAGGGTTCTCTCTTATCTACGATCCTTCGATTGCTACTGGGATGGAAATTGCCCTGGGCATCAGCTTAGTAGCGGCTACGATCTTCTGTCTGGGCAGAACAAAACAGAGGCCGTTAGGCGTCTTGCTCCTAACGGTAATCTTTCTGCTGCTACCGGGAATCGCAGCTTCCAGAACGGAAGGGACTCTCTTTGCCGATAGGTATGGCTACGTTCCCAATGTAGCATTGGGAATTATTCTCTCTATCTGCATTGCCCATTTCCCCTTCCCAAAGAGTAATCCAAAATCAGTTTTCTTCCCGTTACTCTGCGCTTTGTTTTTGGGGGTGGGGCTTGCTATCGCGTCAAGTTCGCCAATCGATCTTTGGTCGGATCCCGCGAGACTTTGGCAAAGCGCGATTGATAACGGTGCTGAGGCAAGTCCGAAGGCTCATTACAATTTAGGCAATGCTCTAGCGGCCCAAGGGGATTTAGACAGTGCTATTACTAGTTACCAGAAGGCTTTGGAAATTAAGCCGGACCACTTGGGAGCCTATAACAATCTGGGAATTACACTAGGACGCCAAGGGAAGTTTCAGGCTGCTAGCGTTTATCTACGCAAGGCCCTAGAAATCGAACCGGACAATGCAGCAGCCCACAGCAATCTGGGACTTGCGTTGGCCAATCTAGGACAAATCGACGAGGCAGTCGTCCATTACACTCGGGCATTGGAATTGGAACCTTCGGCGGAAACCGAAAATAATCTGGGCTTAGCACTCGCGAGTCGAGGACAGATAGCAGAGGCGGTCTCCCATTATCAGAAAGCCCAGGCCCTCGATCCCGACTTCCCGGACACGCGCCGCAATTTAGCCGCGGCGTTGGAAAAGCAAAAGCGGCAATAAACCCGAAAGGTATCCGTTACTTCCAGTCCAATGAAGTGGACTGAATGTAACGGATACCTTTAGTCTACCGCGACTGCGTCCCGCGTTTGGCACTCTTAGCCATTCGAAGCGTTCCGCCAGCTTTAAGTTCCAAACGTCGGCCGCGCCATTCTACGGTCTTGCCGAATAGAGTGTGTACCCACAACGGAATTGCGAGCCATTCTCTAAGAAACCAGGCGCCGGCAAAGAGAAAGGCATTGGGAGCGGTCCCTCGGGTGGGGGCCTCGGCGAAAATGATAACGTCACAAGTGGCGCATAGGACGAAGTGGAAAAAAAATACGGTCCAAAAGCCCAGTCCCACAAGCGTGTGCATTCCCCACGCTCCGAGCAATCCCGGAAGGACGACTCCTAAGATTGGCTCTATCAAATATCCCCAAAAGGCGTGGGCTTTGCGAAGCCTTCCCCAACGAACGTGCCGGCTCCAGAAAGTTTTCATGGTTCGATTGCCGATGTACTGTTCCACGGGGGTGGGTGCTAAAGCCACTTTAAGGCCCAGCTCCTTCATAGCGACTCCAGTCATATAGTCTTCCGCTAAATACCTTCCTAGAAAATCCAATCCTCCAAATTGTTCTGCAATGGAGCGGCGTAAAAGCATGGACTTTCCCAAAACGAGTGGCAGCCCAAAAAAGTGGCCGATAGGCATTAGCCTAGCCAAAACTGTATTTAAGTAGGCCGCTTCCAAATGGCCGCCTAATCCTTGGACTCCGGTTGCGGTAACCAGTGAGGTGACGACACCCACATCGGGCCGTAGATTCGATACCATTTCGCGCAAGTAGTGCGGGGGAACTCGTACGTTACTATCGCTGATCACGATGTGATCGTAAATGGCGCGATAGTAGGCTCCATAGAGATTATTTACTTTTGGATTTGGCCCGACCTCTTTATTGCTCACGATGAGACGCGCTTTGACTTTGGGGTAGCGAGACATTAATCGCTTAACGATGAAACACGAAGAGTCCGATTTGTCAGCGACACAAAAGATCAATTCAAAATTGGGGTGATCTTGCAAGAAAAAGCTTTCTAGATTTTTCCTAAGGCCTGGTTCTATCCCGGTGAGAGGCTTCAAGACCGAAACAGGCGGAAGCGATTTAGAATTCTTTAGACGACGAGAGAAGGAGCGAACGGCAAGCCAGGTCCCCGCCATCATGGTTGCTGCGGCGAAAACCCAAGCAATAACAAAAATGACGGAGATTGCTGTCACATTAAGCTATCTTCCTCCACATTAATGAGGTTTGAATGTTCGGATCATGTGGTTTTGTTCACAATGGGTGGCTTTTCTCGAAGCGGTGAGAAAGTTTCCACAAATCAAGCATTTTATCTTTGCGCTAATTGCATAAACTTCAACACATGATACCCACCCTTCTTTCACTCTTTCTTTTCATGTCTGGTGCATTTGGAACTCAGTCGGGCACAGCCTATGCGGCTCAACCCTCAAAGCCAAAGCTCGGCCCGGCGTTGAAGGCCGTCGACTATGTTCTTTACGGAGAGGCCCGACTTCGGGGAATGAGCACGCAATCGGTAATGAAGATGGATATCCGGCGTCCCTCGTTCACGCGCTCGCTCAGAATAAGATCCTGGAGCCGAGGATCGGATCACGCGATGGTTGAGATTTTAGACCCTGTTAAGGAAGAGGGCGTATCGTCCCTTCGGAATGAAGGGGAGATGTGGAACTATCTTCCTAAGACAGATCAAGTGGTACGGGTTCCTACTTCACTCATGTTGCAGTCCTGGATGGGTAGTGATTTCACTAATGACGATCTCATGAAGGCTAGCAGCTTGGCCCGGGACTACCGCCACACGATCATGAAATACGGAATGCTTGGAAAAGAGCGGGTCGTCCAAATTCAGTGCATTCCCAAACCCAATGCTCCGGTGGTTTGGGGCAAAATTCTGTATTTCGCGCGCACTTCCGATAAACTCCCCGTTCGAGAAGCTTTTTACGACGAAAAAGGAAAACTGGTCCGAACCCTCTTCATGGACCGCTTTAAGAAAATGGATGATCGCGTAGTTCCTTCACAGCTTACCGTTCGAATGGCGGACGGCTCCGGCGGCATGACCGTAATTACTTACGAAAAGATTGTCTACGATCGCGAAGTTTCTGAATCGATCTTTAGCCGAGATCAGTTGCGTAAGAACGCTCAGGAAGGGAAAGTGATTACCGCAGGATGGATGTTTAACCATCTTCCTTCTAGCTGGTTTCACTAATTCTATGGATTTTTTTGTATTAAAACTTTGCTGGAAGAATATTTGGCGTAATAAGCGCCGCACTTTACTCACCGTAAATGCAATAGGCTTTGGGGTGATGGCATTAGTCGGAATTTATAACTATTACGACGGATTTCATGAACAGGTCATTCACAACGTCATTCGATACCAAAGCGGCCATTTGGTAGTTGGATTTCCTGGATATCAGACTAAGACTCAACCCTCTTTGTATCTCAAAAATCCGGAACGTGTCGAAAAGTGGTTAATGGATCGCCCGGAAGTAAAAGCCATTAGCGAACGTGTGGTGGTACAGGGCCTAGTTTCTTCCGCGATGGGTTCGGCCAATATTCTCTTTATGGGAATCGATCCCAAAAGAGAAAGGCATGTGACACGCTTTGCGGCTAACATCACCAAGGGGAAATATCTAGAACCAGGAAAGGACAAAACTATTCTGTTAGGGAAAGCTCTGAGCCGTCTGCTTAAAGTCGAAGTAGGTTCTAAAGTCGTGGCCCTTACTCAAGGAGTGGATGGATCCATCGGAAACGAGCTGTTTCACGTGGCAGGGATTTTCGAAACCCAAAGCGATGCGGATAAGTCCTTAGCGTTCATTAATATCAATGATGCACGCATGCTCCTTAGCCTTCCTCCTCACGCGGTCCATCAGGTCTCAGTAGTGTTGCATCAAGAGACCGATCTAGACCCTGTCTATAACGATTTCCGGTCGGCCTTTCCCAAAGGTTCGCATGTTCAGATGATGTCTTGGAAGGAAATACAAAGACCTTTGATGGCGATGATCGAGTTGAATAAGAGTGCCAATCGATTGCTAATGATCATCATCCTCTTTGTAGCGGCCATGGGAATCGCTAATTCCATTTTAATGAGCATTATGGAAAGAACCCGAGAGTTTGGCGTGATGATGGCCATAGGAACCTTAAAAGCTGAAGTGATCCAAATGGTGATGATGGAGACAATGCTGCTAAGCGGAGTCGGTGTCATCTTGGGCAATGTGCTGGGGATTGGCATTACCCTTTACTTTAATAAGTATGGTTTTGATCTGCGTTGGCTCACCAGCCAGAGCATCGTAGTGCAAGGGACTATCATCCAAACCATTAGTTATCCTACCGTTCGTTGGGGCAACAGCGTCATGATTACCGTCTGCATTTTAGCGCTCTCGCTGGCCGTGTCGATATTTCCCATACGGCACATTGCAAAGATGCGAGCGGTAGAAGCTTTAAGAGCTCACTAATGAGAGACTAAAGAAGAGGAACTATGGGCGACGTTCTTGTATTTAATGAGGTTTCTAAAGAGTACGGGACGACTGCCACTGCTCTGAAAGAGGTGTCGTTTACCGTTAAGCAGGGCGAATTTACCGCTCTGGCCGGACCCTCGGGATCCGGGAAATCGACCATTTTGAACTTAGCTGCCGGCTTAAATCTCCCTTCCAAGGGAAAGGTACTTCTTCTGGAAAAAGATCTCACCCAAATGGACGGTAATCGGTTGACCTTGCTGCGTCGAAAGTCGGTAGGTTTTGTCTTTCAATCCTATAATCTGTTTCCCGTTCTTACTGCTTTAGAGAATGTGGAATATCAGCTGGCCCTCAAAGGGTTCTCTCCGAAAAAGCGCAAGCAACTGGCTGAAATGGCTTTGGAAGAGGTGGGAATGAAAGGCCTGGGAAAGCGTTTTCCCGCCCAACTATCTGGGGGACAGCAGCAGCGAGTGGCCATTGCTCGCGCGATAGTGTCCGAACCCAAGATCGTCTTCGCCGACGAGCCCACGGCCAACTTAGATTCGACGACTGCCGAGCGGCTTCTGCTATTATTTAGAACCTTAAACGAGACAAAAAAGATCACCTTCCTTTTTTCGTCCCACGATCCTATGGTACTGAGGATTGCAGACCGAATACTTGAAATTTCCGACGGACGGATCAAATCGGATAACTTGCGCCGACAAACAGCGCCGGGAGCTTCGGTACCTGATGCTGTGGTTCGTGTGCCTTTGGTCGATCCTACCCTGCGAAGGGCGGCCTGAAACCAGGCGCCGAGCGAAAGATACCTCAAGTTCCTCCCCCTGGAATCTTGACGTCAGCGGCTCCTATAAATCGATAGGAGAGATCGAATGGCTTAACCAAACTAATATCTATCAAAGTAATACCGAGCCTCTGACCGAGCAGCGGTTGCGTCTTCAAGCTACCCTATCCAAAGATTGGTTTTTGGCGGAATTTGCCGATCAAACCTCTCTCTTTTACCAAAAGGCGAATGCGTCGTCGCTTACGGTTCCCTCTTACAATCCTGTTCCAGCCTGGAACGCTTCTTGGAATCTGGTGAATAATAATCAGACTCTCATCAACACTCGCATCGATAGGGCCTATGTGCAGTTTAACTGGGCTCCGGTGGAAGTCCGACTAGGAAAGCAAGTGATTGCGACCGGAGTTGGCCATATTTTTAATGCTGTTTCACAAGTGCCTCGCTATCCCTTTGTTATTGTCGATCCCGAATACCCCGTTACCGAAGATGCCGCCACCGTCATTTGGGATGGCCCTTTAGTCCTCGAGGGTAGATTTCTCCCTAGGGTCCCCGGCGAACAAAATAGTGACTTTCATCTTCGCGCCAAAGGGACCAAGAATGGCTTTGATGTGGCTCTAACTACCGGCCGATCGGATGACAAAATGTATATTGGTCTAGAAACCGCGGGAAATATCGGAGAGTCATTAATCCGAGCGGAACTCGTAGGCTATGACGACAATGGGGCTCAGTACGCCCAGGGGTTAGTGGGCTTTGACACCGTTTTTTCAGCTACGTGGAGCGCCCAGTTTGAAGTGTTTTATAACGGTTTTGGCGGGATTAAGCCTTATTTATTGCAAGCACCGGTCCACTTGCCAGCTCCATACCAAGGAAAATATTATGCCGGGGCGACAGTAACTTGGGATACTACGGCCCGATTAAAAACTAATTTGTTACTTATCGCGAATGTCGCCGATCCTTCGTTTCTCATTCATTTCTATCTTAATTTCTCTTTATGGCAAAACGTGGATCTCATGGCAGGCCAGTTTCTCAATATTGGGGGTGAAACGGCCGAGTTCGGAGGACGATACCTGCTGCCGGTTGCCCCTCAGATCCAAATGGGTCTGCCGGACCTGACTTACGTTGCAGTGAAGTACTACTTCTAAGCCGCTTTTACCTCGTTGCCTTCCGGCAGCGGACAAGGCCCTTTATCGTCTTCGCGTTTCGCGAACCAGTGATAGAGCACCGGCAAGAGAAAGAAGCTAAAGATTAAGTCGGTTAGTAATCCCCCTACGATGACGATCGCCATCGGCCGTTGGGAGTCGGAACCGATTCCGTGGGAGAGGGCCGCCGGAAGTAGGCCGAAAGTGGCGACCAGGGCCGTCATGAGGATAGGGCGGACTCGCTTGACGCACCCTTGAAGGATGGCGTCTCGAAGTGGCATCCCTGACTTTCGAAGTTGATCCACACAAGAGACTAAAATAACTCCGGTTTGGATGGAAACTCCAAACACGGCAAGAAATCCGATTCCCGAAGAGACGCTGAAGTTAGTTCCCGTAATCCAAAGGGCTAAAACACCGCCGATGCGAGCGGTGATCACGCAAGCCATAAGGATAAAGGCCCATGCCGCCGACTGGAACATCAGATAAAGAACAAAATAGATCGCAAGTACCGTTAAAGGAATCACGATGGCAAGTCTGGCTTCGGCGCGCTGTTCACTTTCAAACTCGCCACTCCAGTCCAATCGATAGCGCGGAGGAAGTTGAATTTTTCTTGCTACCTGTTTTTGTGCTTCGGCGATGGAACTAGCCAAGTCTCTGCCTCTGACACTGAATTTTACGGCGATATAACGCCCGTTGTTTTCCCGATAGATCATTGAAGCTCCGTCGGTGATCTTAAAAGAAGCCAGTTCATCCAAGGGAATGCGGTAACCGTCGGGAGTGGCCACGGTGATGCGGCGGATCTGATCGATTTGGTTTCTAAACTGCGGTTGGTAGCGAACCACGATATCAAAACTCTTTTCGCCTTCTACCATCTGGGACGCCGTCTTTCCTCCGACAGCGGTCTCTATGACATCTTGAACATCAGACACATTAAGTCCGTAGCGTGAAATGGTGTCTCGATTGACCTCGATATCGATATTGGGCTGCCCCAGAACATCAAAGACGCCTAAATCTTCTATCCCTTTCACCCCTGACATGACGGTTTTAATCTCATGGGCCTTATCTGAGAGGGTTTTAAGATCCTCTCCGAAAACCTTAACGACGAGTTCCCCTTTAACTCCGGACATCGCTTCTTCGACGTTGTCAGAAATAGGCTGGGAGAAATTCCATATGACTCCCGGAATCTTTTGAAGTTCGTTATTCATGGCAGTGATAAGGTCTTCTTTAGTATGGAATTGCGGGCGCCATTGCTTTCGAGGCTTAAGATTTACAAAGCATTCGGTATTGAAAAATCCGGTGGCATCAGTGCCGTCATCGGGTCTGCCAATCTGGCAAACGGTGATGGGAACTTCGGTGAATTCCATTATGATGGCTCTTATTTTCTTTACGAACTCTTTAGCGGTGGCGTGTGAAGTGCTGGGGGGTAAGGTACCTCTAAGCCATATGGCACCTTCGTCGAGATGAGGCAAAAATTCCGATCCGATGGGACCTCCAAGGGCAAGATAAAGGCTTGCTATGAAGCTCACGACGGCAACGCCAATCACTTTTGCTTTATTGTCGAGCGCCCAGTCTAATCCCAGGCGGTATCGATCCTGTACCACTTTCAATATGGGGTTGTGCCACTCTTTGAGATCCCCTTTCAGGAAATAGAAACAAAGAACCGGAGTTACCGTGAGGACCAATACCAGCGAACCCAAAAGTGCAAAGGCAATCGTCCAAGCCAGTGGCGAAAAAAGACGTCCTTCAATGCGTTGGAGGGTAAATACTGGCAAGTAGGCTAGAATAATAATCGCAATGGCGTAGACAATGGGCCGCTCGACTTCAGCTGCGGCTTCAAGAATGAGGGATAACATTTGTACTGACTGCCCCGATTCCTGTTTTTCTCGACGGTGTCTAAAAATGTTTTCGACCATGACAACGGCCCCGTCCACGATCATTCCAAAATCGAGGGCTCCTAAGGACAACAGATTCGCAGGAATCTTTCTTACATCGAGTAGGATGGATGCGAAAAGTAGCGATAAAGGAATCGTTGCGGCGACGATGAGAGCACTTCTCATATTACCTAAGAAGAATAGTAATATGACTGAGACCAGAAGCATTCCGGTCACCATATTCTCTTGCACCGTTTCGGAAGTGAGGCGGATAAGATCGGAGCGGTCCAAATAGGGCTTTATCCTAACGTCGCGGGGAAGAAAGTTTTTTTCAATGTCTTCTTTCTTTTCGTGAATGCGATCTAGCACCTGTTGGTCTATCTCGCCGGTCCTGGAGAGCACGACGCCTTCGACAACTTCGTCCCTGTCATCGATGGTCCCGTCGGGTTCGCGCTCTGCCATTGATATTGCGCCTAACCGGGGTTGTTCTCCGATCACCACATTTCCCAAGTTCCCCACTCTGATAGGAGTTCCATTCTTGGCGGTGACCACGATCTTTTCAAGATCGGTGATGCTGTTTGCTTTTCCTACTCCGCGGATGTTGTACGACTGAAGGCCTCGGGCGAGAAAGCCGCCACCTGAATTTTGATTATTGGAGGCAATAGCCTGAACGACATTGGAGGTCGCAAGCCCAAAGTTTCCAAGTGCGGTGGGGTTAATGAGCACTTGGTATTGCTTGACCATGCCGCCAAAACTCGAGACGTCGGCAATTCCGGGGACCTCTTTCCAGCGCTTTTCTAATTCCCAATCCTCAATCTCTTTCAGTTCCATCGGGGTTCGCGTTTTTGAGTCGAGCACATACCAGTAGAGTTGTCCTACGGGACTAGAGTCTGGAGCCATGGTGGGCTGCACGTTGGCGGGTAGGGTGACCTGCTGCAATTTTTCAAGAACGCTCTGACGTGCGACGAAGGAGTTCGTGTTTTCATCGAAGATAAGTGTGATAACCGACAGACCGGGTAGGGAGAGGGATCTCAAATGAGTATGGTGAGGGGTCGAGTTAAGAGCAATCTCCAGTGGGACGGTAATCTGGCGTTCGAGTTCCTCAGCGGCGTGTCCGGGCCATTGTGAAATCACCTGGACCTGGGTGTCAGCGATATCGGGATAGGCTTCGATAGGAAGATTCTTATAGGCAATGACACCGCCGATGAACAAAGCGATCGTAAAGCAGATGACCAAAGCGCGGTTTGCTAGGGAGAAGGCAATGATCTTGTGAATCATGGTTTAATTCCCGGCAGAGTTGAGCGCCGCCTCCAAAAAGAGTCCTCCGTCGGTAACGATGTCGTCTCCGGCATTGATGCCGCTTTCGATGGCGGTAAGGTTTTGAAACTCTTCTTTGGTTTTGACCGGGACTCTGCTTAAGACGTTGTTCGCGGTGCGCTTATAGACGAATTCGTTTGTTCCGCTTCGGATAATAGAAGTGGTGGGGATAACCAGCGCTTGCTTTCGGCTCAGGATGATACCGCCATGAACGTACATGTCGGCTCTAAGCAATTCGTTTTCATTGTCCATGAGCGCTCGTATTTTGATGGTTCTAGCGGTCGGATCCACGACGGGGCTAATAAAAGAGATCTTTCCGTGGATAGGCTCTCCCCCCGGAATTCCGTCGATGGTCACCTCTTGGTCCAAGTGGACTCGGGGGAGGTCCTCTGAGTACAGATCGCCCGAAAACCAGACCTTGCTGATATCGGCAACGGTGAAAAGGTTGTCTCCTACGTTGACTAAATTTCCTAGCATGGCTCCCTTGGCGATAATGACGCCGTCTCGAGGTGAGCGGACAATGAAATTTTTTTC
Source organism: uncultured delta proteobacterium (assembly GCA_963778115.1). Lineage (GTDB taxonomy): Bacteria > Bdellovibrionota > FAC87 > UBA2466 > UBA2466 > JBBQIT01. The sequence continues at coordinate 1,241,282 of CAVZSV010000004.1, read as the reverse complement.
CTGTGCTCCTTCGGCCGAAAGATTGTCGATATCGTGTTTGGAAAGTCCCATGGTCTCAAGCTTTTTTCGGGCGAGTTGAGAAAAGGTACCGAAGTCGGTGTTCTCGCCGTCAGTGGAAACGAAGCGAGCTTGCTTTAACGACTGTAAATACTCTTCTCTGGCGGAGATAAAATCGGGGCTAAAGAGGCTTGCCATCTTCTGCCCCTTTTTCACCGTCTCTCCCGAAGCGAGGAAAATGGCTTCGGTGCGCCCTCCGACGCGAGCGGGAACTACCGTGGTACGATCCTCGGTGACGCTTATGCGCCCCATAAGATCCATCCGTTCGGGAAGCTCTCTCATCTCGGCCTTCCCTACGGTCAAGTTCTTCATCGCTTCGGGCTGAACCTTAAGTGAGGAGTCATTGACTCTTTCGACGAGGCTCACTTCCTTTACCGCTTGTTTGGTACAAGAGAGCATTGCCAAAGGAAAGAGGAGGATCGCTACTGTGCGAAAGGGCTTCATCATAATTCTTCTCCGGTAAGTTGCCCTACCGAGTAATAGGTAGTGAGATAGTTTACGACCATGGAGTAGTAGGCGGTTTTCGTCGTACGCCACGCTGATGCCGCATCACTAAGGGCTTGGAAATCGATCTTTCCGGCACTGTAGTTGGTAAGGGCTAGGTTGAGCGTTTGATCGGCTAAGGGAATTAAGTGTTCGTGGTAATTTTTGAGTTTGGTTTCAAACGCCGTTAGCGATTGAAGCGTGCTTTCCATCGCGGTCTTTGATTGTAGGAGTTGAGAGTCCAAGGCGGCTTCGGCCGTTGCTTTGTCATGCACGGCTGAGGTGATCCCTTCCCGCTGATCGAAGAAAGCCCAAATCGGAATCGTAAGTTGAATTCCCGCCATATAAGTTTGATTGATACCGCTGACCGGAGTGGCTCCTGGAACATTGTAGTAGGATACGCCGCCAAAGATCTGAAAATCCGGAAGCAGACTCATATAGGCGGACGTCAAACTATTCTCGGCGGCTTTCTCCTGATAAGTAGCAGTCTGAATTTCTGGCTGGTTGGAAACCATCTGCTTTATCGCTTCTTCACGATCAAAGGGTTTAAGCTGGGGCATCTGCAAGGCATCGATGTCTAGCTGCTGAAACGCAGGATTTCCCAAAAGTAGGTTTAGTTGGGATAAGGTCGTTCTCTCACCGGCTTTAAGATCGGTGAGATCATTAGCATTTGAGTAAATCGAACTTTGGGCGATCATTAGATCCACCTGGGTAATACTTCCCGCCTCATATCTTCGTTTGGCGACAGCGAGAATTTGTTCGTACGATCGCTTTTGATCTAGGTTGAGATCTATATTTTTTCTTGCCAGTGCCAGATTGTAGTAGGCTGTTCTCACCGCGACAGACACCGCCAGTCGTTTCGAACGCAATTGGTGAAACACGGCTTTGGATTGATTTCTAAGTGCTGATTGGCTGACAAATGCTTTTCCGGGAAATGCGATGGGCTGAGTAATTTCGTAAACGGTGCTTGCTGCTTGGCGAGGATTTGTTAACGAAGGCATGTCGTTGTAGTTAATTTGCAAAGAGGGCTCTGACGGCGCCAATGCTTGTCGGGTTTTAGCTTCGGAAGATTCCAGTTGGTGTTCGAGCGATCGAATATCGGGATTCTTACTTTGAGCAAGTTCGATCGCCTGCTTTACGGATAGGGTGTCGGCAAAAGTGGCATAGCCCAAAAAAGCAGGGACAAGCAGAGTGAAGTGCAAGAATGTTTTTTGTACCAATCCCATAAAGCCCTCTGTGAGCTTAGGTAATCCAAAAGTTCTCTAGCTTGCTGTGGGTGAATCATCCGGATGTGTCTTGTAGTATTTTAGAATGATGCCTGAAACGAGTGTCAAAACCGCAAAATCATCGAGATATCCCACGACAGGAATGCTGTCCGGAATAAGATCGAACGGGTTGATAAAATAAAGAATGGCACCTACCGCAAGTGCTTTGTACTTGAGGGGGAGTTTCTTGGAGACGGCACTCTTCAAAACCAGTTTGACCTGCTCGCGAAGTTCTTTGCCGACGTTCTTATCCTTAAACTTAACTTTCGTATCGTCTTCCAGCTTTTTCAGATCCGTATAGCTCTTACCGTCTTTTTCGATCTGTTCCAGAAGCTCCTGGAAGGAGGATCCTGAATCGAGACCAGGAATAGAAAACGAAGGGGGAAGTAGGGTTTCCAACCCACTCACCCGATCCAAATTGGCATGATGCTTGGCGGCAATTTCGGTGTTGGAGGGACAGCGAAGCCAACGTCGAATGGTCATGCCTGAGATGTTTGCTTCTTTGGAAAGGCGTTCAGGCGACCAAGTGGTTTCGTCGAGAAACTTCTTTAAATGAGCTACGGTTCGAATTGGCATTTTTTTAGTCCTGGTTTAGCCCGCGGGCGTTCTTCACAAATGTTAATCGGAAGGCAGGATCCATTTGTTTAGGTACGATCCTTCCGAGGCCAAACTGTCGTCTGAATTAAGGCTAATCGAAAAAGGTAAAAAATTGATGGAGTAGGTGGAATTCTTTTTCTACGAAGATGAGGATAACTTCACAATTGTTAACTTCAATCAGGGAGAGACCGGCTGCGCGTCATACTCGCAGAGGTAGTCTTGCACATGCTGGATTTGGTACTGGGCCTGATATAGCTCTTGTACGGGCCCTTTGGTGCGGTGTTGATACCAAAGCATCCAATGGCTGTTTTGTGTGTTCTGGCGGATACGTACCGTGGTTTGGTCGATGTCTAGATTGGTATCTACGTAACCCAGGTCTCCCTCTTCGGTAATGAGAAGGGGGCCGAAACTGGCTTTATCTTCGTTGACCTCCCGGATAAAGGACAACGGTTTGTTCACATATTCATCAACCCCAACGGAAGCGTACCATCGAATTCCAGTAGCTCCCGTACTCTCGATCGCATTGCTGTATTGAAGCCATTCTTGAACGGGAGGTTGTTGTCCTCCATAGATACGATCCGAAATATAGCAATTTCCGACCAGCGGTAGCGCTTGGTTGAGAGCTTCTAAGGTGGTTTTTTGTGTCTGAGTCGAAAACTCCTGAACACGGCTAACGTAAAGGTTAGGGGGAATGGCACCGCTTTGTGCGACTGAAGTTAATAGCGTTAATCCAACAGCTAGTAGAGAGATCCTTGTCATGACAGCCCCCGATCTAAAACGCGAGAGTAGGTGGGGGTGATGCTTTGCGCAAGACCGGGTGCGTTGGTCCGCGGGATTTCTTGAGGGGCACTTAGTATTCTCACAGGGAGAGTCGTTTATCTACTAAATATTTAGTAGACATCTACTAAAACTTTAGTAAACTAAACCTATGATGAAAAATAAGACAGAAAAAAAAACCAGCAGAGGTGTCAAAAACGAAAAACTTCTCACCGAACTCGAACTTGAGATTATGAATCTCGTCTGGAGTTTCGAGTCCTGTACCGTTAAGGACGTACAGAATGCGCTGCCGAAAGAAAGGCCGCTGGCTTACACCTCAGTTGCCACGATGATGAAGATCTTAGAGGAGAAAGGCTTTCTCAAGAGCGAGAGGCTCGATAAAGCGCACACCTACCGCCCCTGTGTCGCTCGATCCGACTATGAAGGGAAGAGCCTGAAACACTTGGCGGAGAAAGTGTTTCAGGGAAGTCCATCCTCAATGGTGATGCGCCTTCTGGAAGAGTCCGAAATTTCTAAAACCGAGTTGGAGTCTATTCGCGCATTGCTCAACGAAAGGCTAAATCCGTGAGCGGAATCGAGTTCTTTCTAAAAGTAGGTTTGGAAGTAAACGCTTTCCTAGCCCTCTCGTTTGTCGCCTTTCAAGCGATTCGCATCGGACTGGAAAAAGGAAAGTTCCGTCTGCCGGCAATTGTTTGGCTAAGAACCGCCCAAACGACTCTCACGCTGGGAATGATTTTGAGCGTCTCTTTTGCGATCTTGCCCTCCCGGCAGGTTCCGAAAATGCCGCTACAGATCCGACAGCCTTTGGCCGAGTTTTCGGGAAAGATTCTCAAACACTCAGCATCGCTCTCCCAATTGGTCGTTCCAACCTCGGTCCCTATAGTCGGTAGAATTAATAGCGATGCTGCTTTTTATAGCAAATGGATTAAGTCGGTTAAAGCGTGGCCCTGGAAATATGCGGTTGTTATTTTTCTAGGATTGGGAATCGTGTTTTGCTCCTGCCGCTTCCTGCTAAGGTATCTTGACCTTAGAAGATTGCTATCAGAGTCAACGCAACTTAAATCCGTTCGAGGAGTCGTGGTTGCAGTATCCGACGAAAGTACCGTTCCCTTTTCTACTCGAACCTGGCGGCGATTCTGGGCGGTAATTCCCAGTTCACTTGTCGCTTTGCCGCGCGATTTTCAAATAGCCATTCAGCATGAGCTGCAACACCACCGCCAGGGGGACACGCGTTGGGTTCTGGCAATTGAATTTTTTGAAATTTTATTTTTCCTGAATCCTTTCATTTATCGATGGCGAAATACGATTACCGAACTTCAAGAACTTTCTTGTGACGATGCTCTCATCGGCCGACGAGGCATTAGCTCGCATGAATACGGGAGCTGCTTATTAAAAGTGGCGGAAGCCGCTCTCTGGGATGGGCGACGGCACGTGGGCGCCGCGTGCATGTCGTCTCCTTCTCACAACACTCGCCACTTCAAATCGTTCCTTAGAAGGAGAATCGAAATGTTATTTCAACCCAAAGCAGTTCGGCCACCATGGCGCTGGAAGGTGGCTCTAGGTTTACTCATGGGAACCGTATCGTTCTTGTTGGCGTATGGAGCCCAAGAGGTGATGCGGCAAGATGACGGTCAGCCGAATTCAGGCCAAATCGTAGTTGATGAGACTATCGAGGAGATCGCCGACAACGCGGTGGAAGCCGCTCTGGATAGGTATCAAGCCGATATGGTCTTTGCGGTAGTGGGAGATCCGCGGACGGGAAAGATTTTAGCTGTGGCCAATCGGCAAAGGCTAAATACCAAATTTTCCTCGCCGCATTGGGCCCTCTCCTTGCGCGTGGAGCCTGCCTCCACCATGAAGGCGCTTGTGGCAGCCGCTGCGCTTTCTCACGGAAAGACAACTCCCAACGAGATGTTTAACTGTGAGAATGGCCATTATCGAATCGAAGGACACGACTTCGGTGACTGGAAGCCCTTTGATAGACTCTCCACCGCCGATACGGTGATCATGTCTAGCAACATTTGTGGAATCAAAGTGGCTCAAAAGTTAGGATTCGAGGGGTTGGTGCAGGCACTTTCTGACTTTGGAATCGGGCCGGACGGAACCACGGCGGATTTTCCCGAAAGCCGAGCGGGGACCTTCTTGTCCACGACCACAACTTCACCCGATTTTTTTACTGCTACCGTTGGGGTGGGCTTTGGGGGAATTCACATGAGTCCCCTGGAAGTGGTGCAAGCTTTCGGCGCTATTGCAAACGGGGGCAAGCTGATGCGTCCGCTTTCGAACGATGCCCCCACCTCGTCGATACAAATCATTCGGCAGGTGATTACTCCGCAGGCAGCGGATGAGATGAAACGTATCCTAGGACAAGTGACGGTTCGGGGTACGGCTTCCAGCATTAAGCGTTCGTTGTATCGTCTGGCGGGAAAAACGAGCACGGCCTACAGTCCGGATTTCCCCGATCATGATCAGAACCCCGGAGAATCTCAGATGGCTGGATTCGTAGGATTTGCTCCGTTGGACAATCCCAGACTCGTGGCCTACGTGGGAGTGATGAACCCCAAGGATAATAAAAATCACCAGGCTCATGGTTCGAGTCACGCAGCTCCGGTCTTTAAAGAGATAGCGGAGAAAGTATTGCTCTATTACAACGTTCCCCCGGACAATGGCTAAGAGATAACCCTCGCGGTAGATTTCTTGCCGCGAGGGAATTCTTTCGCTAGTGCCACATTCCCGTGTTGCGAGCTAGCTGCCAGCGTTTCCTCTGTTCGTTAGTCAAAGAAGCTATCTTGAGGCTTCTCGCAAGAGTCGTCGTCGACAACACTTCGAGATTAGGATTCCACGCAATCGTTTGGATAAAAGGATGCTTTGGAAAAAGGTATTCGGTCTGGCTTGCCGGTTCTTCGGCGAGTAAGTTTTCGTCGAGATAGACCACTAGCACATTCCCGCTTTCCACAAGCTCTCTCATCTGCGCTAAACTAGAAACACAGGCAATGGATAAGGCAATAGATTCGGGGAGCGCTCGGCAAGTGACTTCGGTCCGGCGTTGAATCTCAGGTTTGTCACTGACGATAAGCACCATAGGCGCTAGTGTGTTGCCTTGGTCTACGTGATACTTCTTTTTACTATTATCGACAGCTGAATCCACAACGGCTCCCGGTTAAAGTCCCGGATCATTATAATGCAATGCATTGCAAGTCTCAATGAGATAGTCAGAGCGGGTCGTCTAACTTATTGAACTTAAGCCGTTAAATTCCGATTAAAAGGCCACCCGCGATGATGAAGGAACGCGATCGTATCGTCGTAATGGCCGTGGAATCTAGGTCGGTGAATCCCAGGTCATAACGCAAGTCGACTAAAAAGGAGATGACCGGAGTCAGAGCGAATTCCGCGCCGACCATTCCGCTTACTCCAAAATCGGTAGAGGAATAATTGGTGAGCGGGGTGCTTAAGCCGGTACTGGAGTTCGAAGTTTGCGCGTTGACCGAGAAAGCTAAATACGGACCTGCCGCTATGAAAGGCTTAATGAGAGGTAAATCGGCCGTAAATTTCAGAAAAAGAGGAACTTCGAAATAGTCATACTGGGAGGTGATTAGAGTGACTCCGTTGCTGACATTCGGAACGGTCGCGCCCTTTTGGATGTAGTTGCCTTCCAGTTGCAGAGAGACATAGTCATTAAATCCCCATTCCAGGATTCCGCCAGCCATTAGGCCAGTTCGAGTTCCGTAAGGGGAGGTAACCGCTACTCCCGTCGATGTGCCATAAGAAAGAGTCGCTAAACTCACTCCGCCATCTACTCCCAGCCGGACTAAACCAAACGCTTTAGGTGAACCTACCGTAAGAAAGGCAGTTGTGAGCAAAGTGAACCACAGAGCGTTCATTCCGATTTTCATGGTGTCTCCCGGATTGCATTCCTAACGTTCGTTTCGAAAAAAGGTAAAACTTGTTTCTATACTAGCCTTACATTGCCGCGAAGAAAAGCTTTGGGCGATTTCTTTTGGTTGCGCTCCTTAGGGAAGGAGGCTAAAAAAACGGCGGGGTTGAGTTGGGGGTTACATGGGTATTTTTCGAAGCCTTTTGGGGCGCTCTCTTTTATTTTGTTACGTTTTGATACCGGCCGTCGCGTTCGGATTGCATTCGCAACGCTTTTCGGGAGTCTTAAGGCACGAGGCCCTTCAGAGAGACCAGCTTGCCAAGATGGATCTCATCTCTTCGATTAATAGCGACGGAAAAGAAGAGCTCATGGCGGTATTGACGGTGCAATTTGGGGATTACCGAAGTGCGGAATTTGTCTCCTATCACTTTGATAACATCCTTTATAAGGCGGACACCGGCTGGATGGTGTTAGATCAGACGACTCAAGAGTCTGGAGTCAGCATCCCTCACTTCACTCCGCAGGGTTTTGAAGGCCGCTTTCGGTCGAACTTCTCAGACGTTCCCGCCCGTCTCATTTTACGTGCCGACGGAAACGTTCCTCTGGTCTATCCGTTGCTACAGCCCATAACGGGGGAGTATTCCGGAACCTGTAAAGGGACACCGACCGTCCTTCAGCTGAATACCTACCGCTCCATCGAAGACACCACTAAGGTCGGCCATCCGTTTGCCGACTACGAGATCCATGGGGAATGGGGTGAAGTCGACAATGACGTCTGTTATGGGATGCTCTGCGTTAAGAATACGATCTTTTCGGGTGCCTATAATTTCTTAAGGAGCCATCTGCAACTCAATGGACGTCAGGGCGGAATCGACTGCCAGGTGACGGACAGTGGGTTACTTTGTGATGGATGTGCCCTCAAGCGAACTTCCAAAGAGACGTCGTTAGAAAAGAATCTTGCTCCGATAATGACTCTGCCAGTTCCAGAACTATTCCCCCCAGTCATTCCGCAAGCGACACCGCTGCGTTCCGATGAAGTGGAAGGCTTTTATGCCGGCTATCTTCATCACGATCTATTGGATGAATATCAGTTTGCGACTCTCGATCTAATGACGCTGCCTCCGGCAGATGGCAAAGAGGGGTTTCAGGTCTCTCCCTTGGTGCGGATGTACTTTGGAGATGTTACTTCTGAAGAAGCACTTTCCTTTCGCTATGCGCCTATCACGATCGCAAAAGGGACTCATAGTTTCATTCTGAAACGGCCTCAAGACGATATCGACGCCATTGTGGAAGTTACCGATATTGGGAACGGTGTTTTGCGGGGGATCTGGTACTCACTTCTTTTCGGACGCGTGGGAACTTTCGAAATGTTCAAATCGGGGGCTCGTCCGCTTTTGGCGGGACTAAAAGGTATGGGACCGATTCACGGCTCTTACGAGAGTCAAACCGCGATTATCAACCTGAATGTGAGCGCGGTAAAAACTCCGACGAATACGGAGAACCCGTATTTCCCGCTCTCTTTCAGCGGCTTTTTTATGAATAAAATGGGGTTATGGACGCACGAAGGATTACAGGGAGGAAGTTTTGATTTCTTCTCCGGACGCATCGCTATCAACATGACCCAAGAAGATAGGTATTGGGTGGGAAGAAGACTCGATTCTAATTCCCTTCAGCTAATTCACAACACGGCCGGATATATGCGCCTTATGGGATCTCACGAGGGAGAGATCTTTCATCGCGTCCAACGAACTTCAGCTTCTCCCCCGCCACTAGATCCGCTTCCGGGATATAAGTAACCTCCTTTAAGGCTCTAGGGCCGGAATTCAAATTCTTCATCTAACCCTAGAGCCAGTCGGTTGGGATTGCGGGGATCAGGGTGCCCCTTCACAATGAATTGTCTGAAGCGATCCTTTTTTGTCGCGAGCACTTTCGAGATAGCAGAATTTACATAAGCACCGTTATTCCACGTAAGGGTCTCGACCTTTTGCGGTGTCTTTCCGTCCAATTCCAAGAGGTCAATTTGTACCATCTGTTTATTATAATAGACGGGGTGGAGAAAAGCTCTCCGGTTAACGTTCTTCGTTCCTCCGTAGAAACCCGTTCTGAGTATGACGTGATCAAACGCAGTGGAGTTCGGAGCGGACGGTTTCTCCAAGGAGACCGTTTTTATTTCGGGCCTCGAATTTTCGATGACAGCGCACCGACTGAGATCTTTGCAATGAGTGGCTGTAGCCATCAATTCCAAAGTATCGTGGCTTGTGACATCGGCATACTCGTTGGACACTTTCCAAGAGTCGATATGAACCAGACTCAGTAATCCAAAGAGAACTTTGGACTCGGTAAAATCTTGAACGGGCTTAGCGACCACACTCGTAATTCCTACGATCTCCCCTTGGGTGTTATAGAGAGCACCCCCGGAATCTCCCGGAAGTCCGCGTGAAGTGTTGGGCCTTACGGAAAGAGTCTCAGTGGCGACCGGTTTCTTATTCTCGATGGTTATGGGTTCGGTGAACAGCATTCCGTCTTTTGTCTCAGAGATAGTAGCGGTTCCCCAACCTTTGATGCCGGCGCCGGCATTTTCTTCGTCACCAGTAAGGAAGGCATAGGGATCGCTCATTCCAAAACCCACCAGGTAAACGGTATCGCCTGATTTGGGATCGGTGGTGGCAAGTTTGGGATAACTCTTAATCCCCAAGAATTCTCCCGTGCCGGGCGGGAATACCAAAACCGCGACATCGTACTTGATGCGCCCTTCTATCAAGTCTCCGTGTTCCACCGGCGTTTGATAGCGCTCGGAAAAAAATACTTGGAGTGATGCGATCCCATCGACATTGACGTTGCCAGTCGGATTTTCACGATCAACGCAATGAACGGCCGTAATTGCAGTCGTCGAGGAGAGAAAGGTTCCCGTACAGAGTCCCGTTCCTTGAGAAAGGGCTACCGTGGCATGCGGATCGATATTGAGTTGCTTTGCGTACTCTTCATCGACGGTACGTTCGGTCACTCCTACCATCAAAGGTGCCAGCAGAAGACTTAAGGTGGAACTCTCCCCATAAGCCTGTGACGAAAGAAGGTTAACTACGAAAAGACAGAGAAATCCCCCAAAGCCCCATTTATTGCCCATGTCATCCCCCATTTAAAACCCATGTTTCCCACTTAATTAAGCGGTAACAATTTCTGGGGCTACGTGTCAACAGTCGAGTTTTAGCAGGCGCAAAATGGGGTGGTGGGAGAGGTGGATCCTCATTCTCTAGGGCATTTTCGCGGGAATATTCTGTGAAATATCGTTAAGCATTTTTTTCTCTTCAGGCGTGAAAGTATTGGCGAATGCCTCGGGATTGTTCTTCGCATTTTCGAGGACAGACTCCATCTGTTTAGGATCTCCTTTGGTGTGCTGAACCAGGTCTCCCATCACTTTCGAGGCTAACTCGTAGACTTTCTGCGTTTGGGCCGGGCTTGCGGTGAGCTGCTGAACCGACGAGTCCGCACTTTGGGCGGAGGGACTAGAGCCGATAGCCTTTTGTCGTTGCACCGGATCGATGAGAGTGTTTTGTGTCTGTTGTAGTGGTGTTTGCTCACCCTTCAATGAGGAAGCTATCGCCAAGAAGAGCAATAACGCTAGTAAGGTAGCGGGTCGCATACTCTGATATTTTACTCTCCCTTCGCCAAGGAACTTTGCTGGTGGCTAAAGCTTCTTAATTCTAATAAGTTATCGTTCTGTAGTCCTTTTGATTTAGGAGTCTTGCATGCTCTTTTCCTCTCGAGGTCCTTTGCCGGCGAAGGTTTGGTCGGACATTAAACACAATTCTCGCGCAGATGCCGGGCTGCTTTGTTCCCTTGGCGAGGAACAAAATTATCACCCGGACATTGAAGGAAAGATTCCTCCCGGCCTCAGAGGATCGCTTTACCGGAACGGTCCCGGAAAATTTGACCGAGGCGGATTGAGAAAGCGGATGATGCTGGACGGAGACGGGCTAGTGCAAGCTTTCCACTTTGGAGACAAGGGGGTGCAATATGTGGCGCGGTTTCCCCGCACTGCGAAATTCGTGGAAGAAGAAAAGCGCGGAAAGTTTTGTTATCCGACGTGGTCGACCCTAGCTCCCGGATGGAGCTTGAGAAATGTGGGAGGTAAAATTCCGTCTCAAGCGGGTGTTACCGTTTTTAGAGCGGGAGATTGTGTTTTGGCTTTTGACGAATCGCAACCTCCTTTCGCCATGGATGCCCAAACGCTGGCTTCGGTGGGAGACTTTCCGTTATCGAGTGAGGGGCCATTAATTTCTGTCCAAGCCCATTGGAAATGGGACGTAAGAGGGCAGGGGTGGGCGACTCTCTCCTTTGATTTTGGAAAAGAGATTACTGCGACAGTTCGCAGTTTCAAAAAAGGAGAGACGAAAGTTTTTCACACTCAGCGCATGTCGGTGCCTCGCGGAGTCTATATCCACGATTGGTTTCTGACCGAATCGCACGTGGTGCTACTGCTTCATCCCGCTTTCGTTTCGCTTCGCACTTTCGCCAAAGCCTGGTTGGGACTTAGGACCTTCGCCGAGAGTATCGAGTGGCGTCCTGACATGGGAAACGTTGTTCTGGTCGTATCGCGGAATGGGGGTGAAGCAAAACTTTTTGAAGCTCCCGCCGAGTATATGTGGCATTCGGTCAATGGATTTGAAGCGGGGGACGAAATTATTTTAGATTTTGTGGGAAACCGTAACGGCGGGGGGCTCGGCTCGGAAAACTCTCCCTTCTTCCAACTGATGCGCGGGGAAAATCCTGTCTTACCGAAAGTGCCCTGCGATCGATTGGTTCGCTACGGGTTAAACCTGAAGACTAATCGGTGTAAGGTCGAATCCCTATTGGATTCCGCCGACTATGAGATGCCTTATATCCGAACTGAGGAGCGAGCGGTCCGCCATGGAGATGTCTTTTTGGCTGAATCCAACTTGGGAGAAATCTTTTGGTCTGCCATCGTTCGACGTGAAGAGTCGGGTAAGACCGATCGATATCACTTCGGCAATCAAGTCTACTGCACGGAACCCGTCTGGGCGTTTGATCCCTTGGAAAAGGCCGGATGGATATTGACGGAAGTTTATGATCCCAAGCGGCAAAAGAGTCGTTTGGACATTTTGAAAGCAGACGCGTTAAGCCAAGGGCCGGTAGGGAGCGTCTTGCTGCGCCATCACGTACCGCTAAGCTTCCACGGAGTCTTTCATCCGAACCATTAGCGCCTTTGACAAGCGTTAACATAATCACGCGGTTGCCACTCATTGCTGCCCCTTCTCTGGGTACACTAAAGAACATTAATAGCGGTCACACCATTACGTCCCTAAACCATTTTCCAGGAGTAAGACATGAAAGCAGTGGCATTATGTCTTGCAGTACTGAGTTTGAGCGTATTTAGTGCCCAAGCTTCCGATTCGGTGGCGAGTAAATTAGAAGTGTTAAAAGCGCGTGCGGCGAAAGAAGGTTGGACCTTCGTCGTGGGAGATACCGGCATTCTAGATGCGAGCCATCAGTCGATCACGGGATTCAAACGAAGTCCTAATTGGAAGTCCTTAGCCCCCTTCGTGAAGCCTAAGATCAAGGATGCGCTTCCTGCGCACTGGGATTGGCGCGATAAGAATGTCGTGACCTCCATTAAGAACCAACATCTTCCGGTGTACTGCGGATCTTGCTGGGCTTTCGGAACCGATGCGGTCATTGAATCAGCGATTGCTATCGCTACCGGAAAGCAACTTCAATTGGCCGAGCAGCAATTGGTTAGCTGCCAACCCAGTTATGGAACCTGTGAAGGAGGCGATTTTGCGTTCGCTTTCTACCAACAAGTAGGCGCCAATTACGAAGCCGATTTTCCTTATACGGCAACGGACGCTCCTTGCAACAATACTGCTGCTCAACATGAAAAGATCGCTGACTGGTCGTATGTGGGCAGTGAGCTAAGCAGTCCTTCCACAGACGACATCAAGGCCGCTATTTATCAAAACGGTCCAGTTGCTGTGACGGTGGCAGCCAGCGATTCTTTCGTGGCGTACTCGGGTGGAATCTATAATGCTTGCGACAGCACTGACATTGATCACATCCTCACTTTGATCGGATGGGACGATACCGATCAGATCTGGATTGTGAAAAATTCGTGGGGAACGCAGTGGGGCGAGTCCGGCTTCATGCGCATCAAGTACACCGGCACTGATGGCTCCAAGTGTAATTCAATTGGAGATCAGGCCGCGTTTGCGACATACACCGCTTCCAAGAAGTAAGAGAAGCGGTTGGGAAATTTTTTAAGGAAGGCGCCTTTCGAAAGAGGGGCGCCTTTTTTTGCACGTCGTATTAAAGGAGCGCCCACCGATCCATCCCATACCCACGTAAGCGTAGACGTGCGTGTGAACGTGAACGAATTATGGCTAGCGCGACATAGTTTAGTTAATAACGCGCCGCACCGATAGACTGGGAAAGGAGCTGTATGAAAACCTTTCTTGTTCTATTGGCCTTGGTGTCTTCAAACCTGGTCCTGGCCCTCGATCCGCCTTGGGATCTCTTTGCCGAGAGGGTTAAAGCAGCCCTGGGGGCCGATCCTTGTGTGACCGTGGGTACCCTCACCGATCCTACTGACCCCGATGCTCCTTCCGTCATTCCGGTAACCGTTTGTGACCACGACAAAGCGGTGGCACTGAGCGAGATAGTAGCCGGTACTACCAAAATAGCGGGAGTTCCCATTGTGATTCAGTTCTCGGATTCGCAAGGAGTAATCACTGCCAATGACGTTTCCAACTCCACGGCTGAAGAGGCGAGTGAGATTGTTGAAACGGCTCTTCGCGGAAACCGATTTTTTAAACGTACCGTTCAGGCTTCCTCTAGTGCGATGGGTAATGCGGTCTTGTGGGTGGAGTTTCGCGCTCAGGTTTTACAATACACGGCGGATAATATTGGAAATCTGTACGGCCAAAACAACGAAGTGGCCCAACAAACGTTTTCCCTCTTTCTTAGCTTTCAGGGTTTCAAAGCCGTTAGAATCCAAACCACTTCAGCAAAAAGACATCACTAGCCAACTTGGTCTCTAAGAACACTTGGGAGTGGCGTTGCTTGCCGGCACCGCAACAGACCAGTCCTGTTCGAAGCTTGCGTTGATGTCGTTTAGCGAAGAGGTATCGGTAAATACAACGCCTAGTTCGCGAGCTTCGGTCATGGAGTTGGTGGAAAAGTTGACGGAGCCTATGAAAGCCCTTTCCCCATCGACGAGAATCATCTTGCCGTGCATGTAGGGCTGATTCGCCGAAGCGGGGGCTGGCATGACTCTGGTTTCGACCCCACCGGCGGCCAGTGTCTTTAAGAAGGGGAAATCGTAAAGGGGATTAGAGTTCTTATCACACGCCGGAGTAATCACGCGAACGCTCACGTGATTTTTGGCAGCGGTCAATAGTGCCTGCTGGAAAGGTTTGTCGCCTAGATTTTCTACGGTCAAAATAATGGATTGTTTGGCTGAGGCGACTAATTGGGACAATTTGGTTTCCGAAGTAACAGGGCTCCAAACCAAGTTGGAATTTGTCAGCGTGGGAGTTAATCCAGTCTTGTTCTTCGCATTGGCGAGATCGGCCTGAAAGACTTTGTCCATTTCAGAGATAATCCCTTTGTCCGTCGTGATAAATCCATAGTCGCGGGTTTCGGCGTATTCCGTCGTGAGGTTGATGGAAGTGATAAAAGCGGTAATATCGTCCACCACCATGGCTTTGACGTGAGTGATGCTAAAGGAGGGTGAGCTTGGAGTTACTTTCACTCCACCTTGGATGAGATCTTCATAAGGGGATCCTGGCCTTTGTTGATCCGCTAAGTTTTTTGCATCTAGTATCGCTTCGACTACAACCCCTCTTGCCACCGCATTTACCATGGCGGTGACCACAGCAGGATTGGTGAGGTGAAACATCGTCATTTGAATCGACTGCTTAGCATTATCGATAGCGTCAATATACGGAGTTTGACCCTCCTGCGGGGTTTCAAAGAACTGAACCGGTCCTTCGATACTCAATTGATTTAACCAGTTCGCATTGACTGGCGGGGGTTTTGGTTTGGTCTTATTCGCCTCGACGGCGCCTAGACTGAGAGCGCAGCTGAATGCAGTGAGAAATCCAATGACCTGAAACCGGCGAACCAGTTGATTACCCAATTTTCCCCCTATCCACGATCCTCTACTTACCAATGCAAAGACCGATCCCACTGATTCGTGCCTGGGCGGTGGTGCTAATTCGGTGAAGTCTTGCGCCCAGTGTCGGGTTGGCACCAATCCCCGCTAAATCACCCAACAAACCGAAAAGATGCCGGAACGCGAAAGCGCAGTGCGAAAGATCCGTCCTCAGGTTTCTAAATGGGCCAACGATAAGGAGGCGTGAGTCCGACTGACACTGACCCCAAGAGAATGGGGAGGAGAACGAAAATGACGAAACTAAGAACAGTGGCTCTAGTAGCCGGCTTGTGCGGAAGTCTAAATCTATGTTTTGCGGAAGACGCCGGCAGCCATGACACTTGCCAACAATTGGTGCCAAATCCTGCTGTGATCACTCAATTCTACGAAGACAATCCTACGTACCAAGATCCGACACAAAATCCCAATGCGTGGCCCACCGGAACGCCGGAGAGCCAAGGGCTACAAACTTCCGTACTCGATCAAGGTACGGCAGCACTCAACTTACTTCCGCAAGCTTTTAGTTTCTTGGTCATTCGAAACGGCGTCTTAGTTTACGAAAAGTATCTTCATGGAAGCCAAATGGCGGATGCCAATAATGTGCACTCTTCTTCTAAGACTATCATTGGAGGATTAGTGGGGATTGCTTTACGAGAAGGCTTTCTCAAAGGCATCGATCAGCCGATCGCAGATATTCTTTCACCGAAATTCAAAATCACGGGAAAAGAAAAGCAAGGGATCGTGATTAAGGATCTGCTGACCATGACAGGCGGGTTCAAATGGACGGAAGATACGACGGAATATACCATCCAGGATTACCCCAATTGGGTTCAAGCTTTACTCAATCTTAAGATGGCAGCTAATCCAGGAACTAAATTTAATTATGACACCGGGCTAACTCATTTGCTCTCCGCTATCATCACGGAGAGTTCCCATATGAGCACATGTGCTTTCGCCGAAAAATATCTTTTTGATCCGTTGGGAATCACGGTGAAACACTGGGGAATTGATCCACAAGGATATTACTCCGGCGGATATAATTTATATCTGACACCTAGAGACCTTGCGACCATCGGACAAATGTATTTGCAAAACGGAGAGTGGAACGGAAATTCACTGGTACCCGCCGATTGGATTCAAGAATCCACTTCAACGGGAATTCCTTCCGATGATCCGCCATCGACATACGGCTACTTGTGGTGGCTGCTCAATGCAAACGGCCACGCGGTACATAAGATGTGGGGATACGGCGGCCAGTTTGTTTACGTAGTGCCTGATCTTGATTTAGTCTTTGTCTCTACAGCAAATACCGCCCAAGACTTTACCGAGATGGATGGCGATACTTTCTTCTCGCAATACGTGCTGCCAGCGGTGGTTTCAGCCGCTGGGAAATAGTAAAAGCTTTTATAGAGAAGAATGACCCTCTAAAAAAAGCGGAAATAGCCGTTACTCGCAAAACCCAAAAAGTACCCGTCGTGCGACAGGTTCAGAACGGTAAAAGAACCCCGATTCCCAGACCCGCGGGAGATGTCGTGCGGCTCTCGCATCCATGTCGATTCCACAGCAGTCAGGGCTCCCAGCGCAGATGGTTAGCCAGGCATCACAAGCAGGAAGTAAGCCAAGGCGGGCTTCCCACGCCTAGTAACTTAACCATGCGTGGGGCGTTCTATCATCGGATGCTTCACAGAAAACGACATTTCATCGCTAGCGATCATCTCCCATGGGGTCGCTAGTCGTTGTTGCCTGTCTAAATTATAGACACCTGTCCCCACGTAACTAGCTTTTTTTTATGACTCTACCCAAGGTCACATTATGAGGAGATCTCCACGATTTACGCGGGCCTCTCACGGTAAAATAGCTTAACGCGCGGCAATAGGGGAACGCGCCTCCATTTAAGTAGCGGTACGTATAGATGATACCAAGAGTTTCCTTCACATCTTTTCTACTTCATGCCACCACAGCCATGGTGCTCGGTATTTCTCTCGCTTCGTGCAGCAACGCTTCGGTGAATTGGTCCTCCAGTGTTCCGCTCCAAGTGAAACTCGCTAGCCCCTCGCTGGACGTGTGCCCCGGTACCAACCTAAGTGTTGTCGTTACAGGTGGAGTTCCTCCTTACGCGCTGACCGCTTCGACACCGACGGGCGGAACTATCACTAGCGCCAACGTGATTACTTCTGGGGCAAGTCCTTCTTTTGCGATTCCCTCTTATCTCTCCGATCCTGACGTCACGGTTTCCGCCACCGACGTCAACGGACAAACGGCTTCTCTATCGGTTCCCTTGAGCACTTCAGTGAGCTGTTGTAATAATACGAGCGATCCTTGTTCCACGGCGTCTTACTGCGGGGGGGACGGCGCTTGTCATACTGGAACTTCTCCTACCAACGGATCGGTCTGTTCCTCTTCCGGTAATTGCGCCTTCGGCTCCACGTGTACGAACGGAAATGGACAAACCAGTTGCGCCACGACCTCTTCTCTACCGGCAACGTGCGCATCGAGCGCGACGTGTGCCGTGGGCAGCAGTTGCATCGGGAGTAGTTGTGTCGCAAACGCAGCGATCCTGACGGCAATACGAATTACACCGGGTTCTACCTCCATCGCGAACGGCAACTCGGTCCCTTTTACTGCTTCAGCAACCTACTCGGACAATTCGACCGCCGACGTGACGGCTTTGGTAACGTGGACCGGGACTCCGGCGACGGGAACCGGAATCACCCCCGGATCCGCTTCCCTCGTTTCTAGCGGTGTTAATGTTGGGTTAGCCACGGGAACTGGAGTGGGAACGGTTACTATTACAGCGACTCTCGGAACTGTTTCCGGAACTGCGACTCTTACGGTTACCTCCGCCGTGCTAACCTCATTTAGCATTTCAGCCGCAAGCAACAGCGTCGCCAACGGACTCAGCGATCAACTGACGGCGACGGGAACCTTTTCCGACCGTACGACCGGCCCCGTGACCTCCTTAGTGAGTTGGAGCGTCACCAGTGGGCCGGGTTCCATTGGGGGGAGTACAGGAATACTTATCACGGGCAGTGGCATCGGTACCGTTCAAATCCAGGCGAGCTATCCGAATCTAACGACGCAAACGGCGGGCATAAGCGTAACTGCGGCGACCCTCGTTTCTTTCACGATCTTACCGGGGAGTTCGAGTGTCCCCAATGGCTCCACCGATCCTTTAACGGCGACAGGAACTTTTTCCGATCGTACTACCGACACCGTGACCTCCTTAGTGAGTTGGAGCGTCGTCAGTGGGCCGGGTCTTATCGGGGGGAGTACAGGAATTCTTACCACGGGCAGTGGGACCGGCACCGTCCAAATTCAGGCGACCTATCCGAATTTAACAGCGCAGACAGCGAGTGTAATGGTAACCGCGGCCACTTTGGTTTCCTTTACGGTTTCACCGGCGAGTACGAGCGTCTCAAACGGACTCACCGATCAACTGACGGCGACAGGAACTTTTTCGGACAACTCTACTGGCACCGTGACCTCCTTAGTGAGTTGGAGCGTCGTCAGTGGGCCGGGTTTTATCGGGGGGAGTACAGGAATTCTTACCACGGGAAGTGGGACCGGCACCGTCCAAATTCAGGCGACCTATCCAAATCTAACAACGCAAACGACGAGTGTGAGTGTAACGGCCGCGGTCCTTACGTCCTTTACGATCTCACCGGCGAGTTCAAGCATCGCAAACGGACTTACGGATTCGTTTACGGCAACGGGAATTTTTTCGGACAACTCTACCGGAACGGTAACCTCCTTGGTTGCCTGGAGTGTTACCAGTGGTCCAGCGACGATTGGGGGGAGCACAGGAATTCTTAATACGGATCTCGGAACCGGTACCGCTCAAGTCCAAGCGACCTATCCGAATCTAGCGACGCAAACGGCGAGCGTAAGCATTACCGCGGCAACCCTTGTTTCATTTACGATCACGGCCGTGAATTCTAGTGTCCCCAATGGCTCCACGGATCCCATTACGGCTTTGGGAACCTTTACGGACGGATCATCTGGCCCCGCAACTTCCTTGGTTACTTGGAATGTCACAAGCGGACCCGCATCCATCGATGCCACTACGGGAATCTTAACGGCCGCAAGTTCGGGTACCGGGACCGTGTTAATCTCGGCAAGTTATCCCAATCTAACTACTCAAACGACAAGCGTAAACGTAACGGCGCCCACCTTTGCGCTGACGATTTCCCCCTCGTCCCTTTCACTCCCGGTAGGACAATCACAGCTGCTTACCGTGTCGGGAACCACTTCGTCAATTTCCTGGATTATCACTTCGACCGGTGGTTCGGCGCGGATGGTGGAAAATACGGTCGTAGGCACTCTTCAGGGCACGGTCACTCTAACGGCAACTGCGGATGCGGGTAGTGAAACGTCAGCACCGTATACCATGAGCGTTACTGCGGGAACTCCCTATTACATCGCCGATAGCACTAACAACATCATTCGAAAGGTGGCTAGTGATGGGACTATCTCTATTGCCGCGGGAATCACTCCCTCCGAGGGCGGTTCGAATGCTATCGTCGAAATCAATCCCAACCCGCAGACGATGCTGAGCATCTCGGGTTTCGAATATCCCAACGGGATCGCGGTCGATAGTTCGGGGAAGATGTACATTTCCGATCCTGAAACCTCGCAAATTGACCTAGCCACCCCTGGAATCATCGACGTAATTGCGGGTATTGGCG
Source organism: uncultured delta proteobacterium (assembly GCA_963778115.1). Taxonomy (GTDB): domain Bacteria; phylum Bdellovibrionota; class FAC87; order UBA2466; family UBA2466; genus JBBQIT01. The sequence continues at coordinate 1,221,377 of CAVZSV010000004.1, read as the reverse complement.
GGGGGAGCGCATTCAATCCAACAGGACCTGCGATAGCGGCGAGCTTGCAGACTCCCAAAGCAGTAGCAGTGGATGTGGCGGGAAACTTCTATATGGCAAACCCAGGCGAGAAGCGCGTTGAAATGGTACCCGCGAATTCGGGAACCTATTTCGGGCAGGCGATGACGGCGAATTATCTATATACGATAATGAATGCCAGCTCTGAACAATATAGCGCTCCCATGGGGGTAGCCGTTGACCTTTCGGGGAACGTCTACGTTACCGATCAGGCAGCTCAGGAAGTTTTAATGATACCTTCCCGAACCGGAACCTACTTCGGACAGCAGATGGTGGTAGGCAGTATTTTTGCTATTGCAGGCACCGGTACCCCCCAGTACACGGCGCAAAGTGGAGTAGCCACCAGTACCGATATCGACAGCCCCACTGCAATCACGGTCGACAGTTCGGGTAACGTCTACTTCACGCAGGAATACGGCGTTAGCATGCTTCCAGTAACTTCCGGAAACTTTTTCGGTCAGCAGATGACAGCGGGCGATCTGTACAACATTACCGGCGGCATCGTTCAAGGCTATAGCGGCGACACCACCGCCGCTACTTCAGCCGCATTCGCAGCGTATCCCTTAGGGATCGCAGTGGATGGCTCCGGAAACCTCTATGTTGCAGATACTGCGAACGCTGTGATCCGTTTGATAAGCACTGCCGGCATCATTACCACTGTTGCTGGAACTGCAGGTACGAATGGGTATGCCGGTGACAATGGCGCCGCGGTGTCTGCAATATTCCGTGCCCCAGCCGGCGTGGCTGTGGCACCCCCTTCGCTTACGGAAATTATGATCGCTTCGTCGACGACAACGGCCGTCGTAGGATCTCCCGTGGCGTTTACCGCGACGGGAACTTTTTCTGATTCCACCACTCACGACATCACCTCGCTGGTGACCTGGACGTCTGGAACATCGAGCACTGCTACTATCGTGACTGGAACTGGGATAGCCACCGCGGCCGGCCCGGGCACTACCTCTATTAGTGCGAGTGTGGGAACTCTTGTGAGCACCAACTCGGTGACCTTATCCGTGACGTTACCTCAGTTCTATATTGGTGACTCCGCGGCTCGTGTGGTTCAATTGGTCAGCAATAACGTCATGAGTACGGTGGCGGGCGTACTTAACACCTCGGGTTCGGCATCACCGGCGGGATCCTCCGCGACTAATTCCGCCGCCTTTACCAGTCCCCATGCGATTGCCATAGATCGCTCCGGAAATATCTTTGTCTCCGATACGAGCAATAACCAAATTTCTGTGGTGATGAACGTAAGCGTGAGTGGCAGTTTTTTTGGGATCTCCAACCCCCAGGCGGGAAACATTTATGAAATTCTGGCTCCGGTGAACACTCCCACCGGATTAGCGGTAGACTTGAACGGGAACCTCTATGTTGCCGATCAGGGGAATTTGAGAGTGATCATGGTGTCCGCAAGCTCCGCTCAAATCTCCATTATCGATAGTGGGAGCACTGCGTACGGTGTCGCCGTTGATAACTTAGGAAATGTCTATGCCACCGAAAGCGGTAGCGGGGGAATCGTTAAGATGATCGTCATGAGCGAAGGAACCTACTTCGGTCAGTCCCTGTCACAAGGTTCGAAGGTCATCATCGCCGGAGGTGACACCACCACATCGGCAGTTAGCGCAGTCTCTGCAAATAGCGCGACGCTCACTATCCCTCAAGGAATAGCCGTAGATGGATGGGGGAACGTATTTATTAATCAGAACGACGGCTTCCCTCGCACTAGCGTGATAGTTAATGGTTCGACCTATCTGGGGCAAACGGTAACTCCCGGTTTTATTTATACGATCGCCGGAACGGGAATTTCGGGCTACTCGAATGACGGAGGAGCCGCGACCGCGGCGGAATTATACAATCCTGAAGGAATCGCCGTGGACGAATTCGACGACGTTTTTATCGCAGATCGTGGGAACCTACGCGTCCGCATGGTTTCCGCAGCTACAGGAATAATCTCCACTGTGGCAGGGAACGGAAATTCCGGTAGCAGTACTACAGCCACCAGCGCAAGTCTTGAAAGCCCCATCGGGGTCGCCCTGGCACCTCCCTCTCTAATGGCAACCGCATGTATCGCAACTTTTACAGGGACGAGTACTGAGGGGCAAACCATCTATAACAATTTCACTATCTCTCTGAACGGATTTTTGGACGGCCCGGTGAATGTTTTTCTGAATTCCCTCACGGGGACACAGATTTCCTCTACGTACTCCTCCGGACTACCCCTTGAACTTGCTACCACTACAGCGAATAGCGGACTTTTGGTAATCCAAGGTCAAACCAATGCTTCGCAAACGGCGACCTGTCAAATCCCAATGGTGCCCTAGCACTCCTCGAATAAACGTGGATAGCGCTATGACTCTTATGAAGACACCTTCCTGCAATGAGACTTACGCCTTTGAGTCGACAGATCTCGCCTTCCACCCGCTTCGAAAAGAGGGTTCTAATCGTTCAGATATTTCATCAAAACTTTCACTGCCCGCACTTTCTCTCGGCGGCTCCACTTCTCGGTTTCCGAGTCCCGTATTAATGAACTCATCCGCCGACAGAATTGAGATATAGGGTGACTCGTTTTCGAACGGTTTTCTGACTATCTGCATGTGGCCTCCATAAAGAGGAGGATAAGCAAGGCTCATACCAGATTAGCGGCTTCGCATTCGCTTCGGGTGAACCTCGTCTTGCCTGCATTTTGGAGCTCCGTTTACGGGAATCTCTACCCAGTGAGACTCTACCGTGCGGTTTGCTGCAACTTTGACTAGCAGGGGAGCGCAAATTGCCACGGTATCAGGCGCTAGGGTAAGTGAAATCACGGATTGGGCGGCTCCGGGTAGCGGAACGCTTAACGAACTTAGGTAATAGTGGGCCGCCGTTCGAAGACTTGCGGAGCGGATGGCAACGGTAACGGGACTAGTGCCGGTAATTCCCGGGAGAAGCCCCTCGATCGGTTCATCGCCTACGTTTTTTACGATGATATCTACGTGCTGCCCCCGAGTTTGTGCCTCCATGGGAATAAGGTCCGCCCAGAGCGGGGTCGTAAGTAAAAAAAGCAATAGCGGTCCAAGCCATTTCATTTTTTCTCTCCTTACCGACTACGCGTAAGGAGAGGGAAAAACGGCTCACGGAATTAGAAACTACTACAGATTATTTTTAAATTTTACCGCTTCGTCGGCTCCGGCAGTGGCGTTGCCCGCGCTATAAGAGTGAGCTCCTGCCCCCACAAGTTTTCCTTTATCGACGATAAGATACTTTTCGCGAATGGGCTTTCCTTCGAGCCAGCATTCCAAGATCTCCCTTGTCCCGGCCGCATATCTCGCTTGAGCGGAAAGGGTTGAGCCAGAAGTATGGGGCGTCATGCCGTGATGGGGCATTTGGCGCCAAGGGTGATCTTTAGGTGCTGGTTGCGGAAACCAAACGTCTCCGGCATACCCGGCAAGCTGACCGCTTTCCAAAGCCCGGACGATGGCCTCCCTGTCGCAAATCTTTCCTCGAGCCGTATTTATGAGATAACTGCCCTTTTTCATCTTTGCTAACATCGCATCATTAAACATATGCTCGGTTTCGGGGTGCAGGGGACAGTTTATGGTGACGACATCGCATACTTTTACCATGGACTCCACAGTCGGATGGTACGTTAATCCCAACTCCTTTTCGGTCTGTTCGGGAAGCCGGTGGCGATCCGTGTAATGGAGTTTTACGTCGAACGGTTTAAGGCGTTTCAAAACAGCAAGACCGATGCGGCCTGCGGCAACGGTACCAACGTTCATTCCTTCCAAATCGTAAGAGCGCGCCACGCAATCGGCGATATTCCACCCCTTCTTCACCACCCACTGATAGGAAGGAATGTAATTACGTACCAAAGAGAGGACCATCATCACCACGTGTTCCGATACACTAATGCTGTTACTGTAGGTCACTTCCGCGACGGTGAGTCCTCTCTCCATGGCGGCACGGAGATCCACGTGATCGGACCCGATTCCCGCCGTGATAGCCAGTTTTAGCTTGGGGGCATGAGCGATTCTTTCCGCCGTCAAATAAGCGGGCCAGAAAGGTTGCGAGATAACGACGTCAGCGTAGGCCAATTCGCGTTCAAAGACGGAGTCCGCTCCGTCTTTGTCAGAAGTGACGACCAGCGTATGCCCCTGCTTCTCCAGAAAACTTCTCAGTCCCAACTCTCCGGATACGGAGCCCAAAAGTTCACCGGGTTTAAAATCAATGTGGTGAGGTGTGGGTAAGGTCTGTCCGTCGGGATAATTTTCGAGTTTGGGAACTTCATCTCGAGCGTAGGATTTCGGATATCCATTTACCGGATCGTCATAGAGCACACACACTACTTTAGCCATTATTTTCTCCTCCCCATTGCTTGGTTACGGAGGTCGATCCTACTCCTCTCCCCAAGAGAGGCAACGCTTTTTACGAGCCGCTGCCCTGCCACTTGTCAACGCACAGCAGTCAAGATACTTACGTGTTAACGGAATGGGGACCTTGAACTTTTCGCTCTTACATAAATGGCTTTCGTTAACAGATTCCTCAAGCCTCTTAAAACGCTTTGGCCCTGCGGTACTTAACGACAGGGGGACAAGAATGGTGGGTATCTTTCGGGATACTTTAAGGGAAGTGGATCTGCTCAACCAAGCAGAAAAATCCGAAGGCACGCTTTCATCGATGACGCTTCACGCCCATATGAAAACTTGGGCCGACAAGATGAACCGCCTATTACAGCTCGAAGTCACTGGCGAGGGGATTGCTTCGACGGGGGAACCGGTAATTTTTGTCGGTAACCATATTAGCTACGTCGATATACCCGTTTTGATGTCTCAGGTGCCGGTCGTCTTTATCGCGAAAAAAAGTGTGGGAAGCTGGCCCGTGATGGGCAGTGCCTGTCGTCGTGCTGGGATCCTATTTGTAGAACGAGGTTCCAAATCTTCACGAAATGAGACAGGAAAGCTAGTAGCAGACTGCATTCTAAATCAACGCCAAAGCATTGCTATTTTTCCGGCGGGAACTACCGCTATCGACGAGGAAAAGCCCTGGCGCTGGGGTCCTTTTAAGATTGCCAAAGCTCACGGCATAAAAATACAACCCTTTCGAATTCAGTATTCTCCTTTGAAAACGGTTGCCTTCGTGGGGAACGATACTTTCGTACCGCATTTATGGAATCTATTGGGAGCCAAGACGATTACGGCTAGCGTGGAATTCCATCCGGTTGTCGAAGTGAGTGATCCGCAAAAGGATGCGGAACATTGGAGACACTGGTGCCGCGCGCCCCATTGATTTTCACTTCATGAAAATAATACTAGGACCATCGGAATCGGGTTCGGCAAAACTGCTATACGGAGTTTCCACGAGAACCGGCGTTCCGGCTTCGTTGATGTAGCCTCGCACTTTGAAGAGCTCCAAAGCGGCGGATTTCCCGCGTAGTTCTACAAGGCCGGCACTTTGGAATAAAAATGATTTTTCTACTTGGGCAACTAGAGCTTTGGAAACCAGCAGATCGGTTCCCATCTCTTTGGTTTTTGATTCGATTCGAGAAGCGACATTTACCGCATCTCCTATCACGGTATACTCCATTCGCTCAGACGACCCGATATTTCCAGCGGTCACATCACCAAAATTGAGTCCCATCCCTATCTTAAGCGGAACCTCTTTTCGTGAGATTCTTAGTTGATTGAGTATGGCTAACTCTTTTCGCATTTCTAAACACGCTGACAAAGCCCGTAAAGCATCTTCCGGTTTACTCTCGGGAACTCCCCAAACCGCCATAATGGCATCGCCCACGAATTTATCGACGACTCCTCCGTGATTTCGAATGACCGTAACCATTCGGGTCATGTATTCATTGAGCATCTCGACAACGCGTTCGGGTGCCAGAGAATCGCTGAAAGCGGTAAAACCGCGCAAATCGGTAAACAGAACCGCGGCTTCTTTTCTTTCGCCTCCGAGTTTCACTTCGCCTGAGGTCAATTTATCGACGATTTCCTTATTATGGAATTTGGTGAATAGACTTTTGACTTTATCCCGCTCTTTTAGACCTTCGACCATGACTCCGAAGGTACGGGATAGTTCGGCGACTTCATCGTTTCCTTTTGGCGATAGGGTAACGTCAAAGTTTCCCCTTGCGATCTCTTCAGCGGCGTCGACCAATTTTTCAATGGGACGGGTGATGTTTTCAGACATCAGATATCCGCATAGAATGGCAAAACATAAAATGGCGCAAGCAAGAAGAGCGGCTCTTCGCTGCATCTGATGGGCAATTTCATAGGCCTTGTCTTCCGGTACTTCGGCGACCACCCCCAACCCGCCAAATCCCACTCGTCGAAAAGCTCCTAATCTAGCTTCTTGAGTCTCAGGCTCTACATATCGGCTTTGGCCGTTATTGAATTTTCCTGAAACTAAATCCTTAACGATGGGAAGGTAGGAAAGATTTTCGGCGGAAGCGACCAAGGAAGCATCCGGATGTGCCAAGACTTTCCCTTTTTTATCCACCATGTAAGCCGTTACTAAATCATTTTCTCCAAAGGTCTTCCCAAACTTAGAATCGCGAAGCAGTGCGACAAGCACATGGCTAAAGGTGTCGCTAGATTTAATAAACGGAATGCCTAGTAGGATAGAAGAACTCCCGTCGATGAGTTTGATCGAAGAGATCTGTACCTCGCCTTTGGCAAGGGCCGAGAAGGAAAAATCAACATTGTGAGAAATCTTATCGACCGTATCGGCGGCCTGAGCGTCCCCTATCTGCTCGAAAGTGCTAGAAAGAGAACGTCCATTAGGGTGACATCCAGAGGCATCACATTGATAGACCATGACTCCTAAAACACCGGGGTCTTCCTCGAAGAAGGATTTAGATAGCGTCCCACTAATTTCCGGGGGGAGCGACGGCTGTACTAGAACCCCTCCCAAGAGGCGAATTTTTTGGGTGAGGCCCTCAAAGACCTCGCGAATCTGAGTGGCGCGGCTTGCAGCGATGGTAATGTTCATCTCTTGGACCAAAGCCACGTTGTCAGTGGAAAACATCTTTGTCGCAATGCTTCCCAGAGCAAAAATAGACAATCCAAGCAATACGATAAGTAGGCCGATGAACTTTTTTCCGATGGTGAGGTGAAAGAACCGCACAGTATAGTCTCCGCAGCACTTTTCGGTGTAATCACCGTATTTCTTCAATATTTCTTGAATTTTTCTGTTTTTTTTTCCGATGAGAGATACGAAATGCACCGTAATGACTACACTCGATTGATAAAGGTATGCTTGATTTCAGCACTTTGGCTTACTGGAGCCCTCTATAGCTCCTACGTTTTGTGGAGAGATCTTCGCCAATCGGGAGGAGCCGGAGATGGAGCGCCCGTAGCCCACCTGCAGCGGCGCCATGCCGACATGCGACGAAGATTTGCTTCGAGTTATCTCTGGCGCGACATCGAAACCGGAGAAATGATCTACCATTTAGATTGGATTCGAGGCGGCGGGGAACTGTCTTTCAATGATGGATCTACCATCGAGCTTTCTGACGATGGTCTGGTCATGATCGATGATAACGCGGATCTCACGTTAAAGTACGCACAGGGTTCGCTAATCGTAAGAACCGCCCAGGGCGATCGGGAAATTCACGTAGACAGTAAAGGCCATCGGACCGAACGAAAGATTCAACTTCGCGTACTGGAACCTGCCTCAAAAGCAATCCTCTACGCCGTTCCCGACCAGTCCGTTCACGTGAAGTTTTCCTGGCAGCAAAAGCTAGATAAACCCATTACTTTCGAATTTTCGACTTACGAGAATTTTCTCAAAGCCCAGCGTGTTTCGGTCAAACCAGGAATTCAGACGCTGAGAACCTCGCTTCGGCCGGGAAAATACTACTGGAGACTCGTCGATGGAACGGAGCCTCTCTCGGAGATGCGATCCTTTGAAGTGAAAGACGCAAGGCCACTCACTTTGGTTCACCCGGAAGCCAGTGAGAAACTAGAACTCTTAGATGAAAAGCAAAAGATAGCGTTCCGTTGGCTTCCTCCGAGCGATAAGGATGAGGGTCGAGCCGTTACCGAAATCGAAGTGTCTCAAGACAGTGAGTTCTCAAGTCCCGTGGTTAAACAAAAGGTCTTGGCTAGCACCGGGCTAATTCGTTTGGACGGTTTTCCGCCGGGATCCTACTTCTGGCGACTCGTTCGTGAATATCCTGACTTCACCATTAAATCGGCCCTTTCAGAATTCTCGGTCGTACCCATTCCCAAAGTGACGATTGTGCTAGAGAATCCCTCGAACGGAAGTACTGTCGAAGCTAAGCCAGAGATCATGCTCCAATGGAAAGCCAAGAACGATATTCCCAACGACATTCCTTATGAAATAGAGATGACTCCTCCTTCCGGCAAGATCGAGCGCGCTTCGGTTTACGGGGTTCACTATGTCCTTAAGAATCCGCCCCTGGGAGAATTCGCGTGGAAGGTTACGGCCACCAAGCAGTCGCGGTTAGTGGCGGAATCGGAGACAAGTAAGTTTACGTTAAAAAAAGGGGCCCCCGATCTTCTTAAACCACCTAGCGAGGCCAAACCCGCAAACGGTGTCGTCCTTTTATTGGATCCCACCGCCCAAGATCCCGAATTGGTGTGGGAGCCTGTTCCCCAAGCCAAGAGCTATCGGGTAACGGTTTCAGGGGGCGCCAGAGAGATCTCGGAAACCACCACCGAGCCCAAGTTTCCCTTAAAAAATATCAAGGACGGGAAATACCATTGGACGGTGCGAGCCATTGACTCTTTGGATCGTCTCGGCGAAGCGCTTACGCCCAGAGAATTTATCGTTAAATATGGAGCTCCTCTTCCTGCTCCCAAGGTATCGGGGGCGAGAACCAAGTGAGAATGAAGACTCTCAGCTTAGTCGTCATCCTTTTGATGGTGGGCGGGGTCTCTTTGTGTGCTTGGGGAGCTGGAGTGTCGTTGAAATGGGATCCCATTCAAGGTTCCACCAAATATCAGATTGAAATTCTCGACGGCAACGGAAAGCTCGAGACCCATGATATTGCCGTAGACGCAAAGACCGCTACCGAGTGGGTGGGAAAACTCTCCTTCGGATATTATCGTTATCGTGTTCGCAGTTGGGATAGGTTCGATAGGCCAGGAATGTGGAGTGAGCCTTATGAAATTAAGGTGGCTCCTCCAGCACCCGTTGCCGAGAAGACCGAAGAAAAATATGTACTCACTCCACAGGGATTATCGATTCCCTTGCGTTGGGGCGCTTCTGAAGGGGCGGACCGTTACTCCGTCCGGATTACCGACAGCAGTGGCAAAGTGACCAAACATCGCGTCAAGAAAACAGAGTTCGTCTTTGAAGTGAAAGAACCGGGAAAGTTTTCGTGGGCAGTCGTAGCCCAAATTGCGGCATTCCATTTAGACAAGTCCCAAGCGCCTATTCAGAGTGAAGACTCTAATGCCCAAGAATTTGAAGTGGCGTATCCACAACTGCAAGCCCCGCAGCTAATCTCTCCGCTAGTAAAATTGGATCATGGAAAGCAAAGGGTGCTGGTTAAATGGAAACCCGTCAAAGAGGCTAAAGCGTATGAAATTACTTTTAAGCCGGGAAAGTCTGCTGAACACCCGGTCCCCCAGCCGGAGCGAAAGTTTATCGCGAAGAAAGAACAATTTGGTGTTGTGATGCCGAATGCGGATTATGTCGTGGGCGTTCGCGCGCTTGCTTCCCTTGGGGGAGAAGAAAACTTTCGAGGCCCCGAGAGCACGGAATCGATTAGTGAAGAGCAAGAAGAGAAACCCGCCGATCAATCCAAGCCTTTTCGACTTAGTATTGGAACGTTGGTTCAGTCCTTCTCGTTCCAAGATGAAAGCGGATCGAGAAACCTTTCGGGAAATGCTTCAGGAGCCATTGCAGGTGTCGTGTTAGACGCAGACGTAAGGCTGTCTCCCGCATGGCAATTAGGTTTGGGGGGTACCTATGCGGCCTACAGCATTTCTAACAAGTCTTTTTCGAACAACACGTTGGGATTGGGAGCAGGTTTCTCGTTGTTGGGACGCCAACCGGAATCTACTTTAGGCATAAAAATAAATGGGGGCTTTCGCTATCGACAGATGTTTGATATCGCGGCCGACCCGTCATCGAGTCCCACTACTCCTAACGTCACCACGACTTCGTTTCTGGAGAGCTTCGTGGGAACCGAGGCCATCTGGAGAGTGGCAAATCATTGGGATCTGGGTGCCAACCTTGATTACTATTTTGAGATCGCGGGATTAAGCCTTCCTTCTCAAGCCTCTTTCGCTTCCTCGTCAGGAAACATCGACATGAGAGTTTGGGGAAGGTATTGGATGACTAGAAGTACGGCGTTAGTTTTAGGTTTTATTCTGCAAAGGGACGCCGCTAGCTACACGTTGCCCGGCGCAACCGCTTCCGAGTACACGAAAAATTTTCTGACCGGGGCGAATCTGAGCATGGTCTTAAGTTGGTAGGGAAGCCAAACTATGGCATGAGGAACCGCGCTAAAACGACATTTTCCGCGGCGTTTGCGTAACTTGATCCCGCCACCAAAATCTGCGCATAGGCACCATTAGCTCCGGTTGACTGAACGAGAATGGCTGTCGGCTTATCGATTTCTTCCCCTTGCGAAAAGCTTTGGCTAACTTGCGCCGTAATCTTTCCGCTTCCATCTAGCGAAGCTACCCCAAAAGTGGTGGAACCATTATAGGTGGTAGAGCCTGCAAGATAGATGCTATCGTCATTTGAGACTGCGATAGACGTCACTTGATCCGTAGAAGCTGGGGCGCCTTCGATTTCAGTAAAGCTTGGAACGGTTACGATTCCGCTCACCCCGAAATTGGGATCGAGAGTCCCGTTGGCCGCAAATCGCATGACCTGAAATTGATTGATATTGGCAGTGAAAGCATCAGAAGCGATAAGGATAGCCCCCGTACTTTGAAGTGCCATCGCCGCCAAAGAGGATGAATTGTTCACTGGAGTACCGGTACCACCAGAAGTCCCAAACGCATTATCCAAGACTCCATTCGGGGAAATGCGAAATAAGAAAATCTGGGGTCCTGTGGTAGTCGATGCCAAAGAGGCGGAAGTGTCGTTACCCGCCGTTTCTTGGTTGAAAGTCACGGTAGTATTAGAGACACCCATCAGGATGATTTCCCCGGTGCCCGGTTGAACGGCTAGCGAGGCTACCGGCGGTAAAGTACCAGAGTAATCCCCCACATTGATAAGCAACGAACTGAAGGTCGTATCGGGACTACCCGAGGGAAGACTGCGTGAAAGGGTAATCGATCCCCCCGTGTTGTAGACGGCGCTAATGATACAGATTTGCCCCCCAACGATTTGAGGTAAACTGGCTATCGTAGGTGATAAGGGGGTTGGAGAGAAGGACGCGGGTTGTGCCGTCGTGCTGGTGGGGGAGAGCTGAAATCGCGCCATCCCCGTTGCATTACTTCCCAAGTTTCCATAAAAAATCGTGTCTCCATTCGCATCCATCGTGACGCCGTCTAGGAGCGACACCACTGGCAAGCTGTCTTGTTGAGCCGGGACGAAATCTAAAAGGCCCGCGGATGTGACTTCATAGGTTTTAAGGGTGGTTGCGGACGCGAATGTGAGAAGAGTGTCTCCGCTTGGATCAGAAGAAATAAAAACTGGAACGCCATTGCTAGTAATAGCCGTTGGCTCCGAGAGGAAACCCTGTGCGCTACTGTAGGTCGGGTCGAGTCCGGGAGATGAAATAGTGACGGTCACTGGATTGAGAGAGTTTCCGAGCCAGTCGGTTATGGTGATTTGGTCGGTTTGAACGGCTGTCTTGATCGTTAGTGCATTGGAGATTCCAACCGTCGACGAGGGGGCTTGGTAAGTACATCCGTTAGTGCCACCGGAAGCCACGCAACCGGGCAAAGTACAACTGCAGGCATAAGGAGAGACTCCACCGGAAACCGGTAGGAATAGCGAATTGCTTGGGTCGAGCACCAAGGCTTCGGAATTCACGTTTACGCTTAGGCTAGAACCAGTAGATCCTTGCTGCCAATGGATAGAAGCGCCCGAACATCCGAGTAGGGCAAAGATAAGAGGAAGGAAGTAGATCATACGTGCCACTCACTAATTTTAGCAAAATGTCGCTTATCGCGTTATTTCCTCGGCAGAATGGTGATGGATTTTTCAATAAAATTAAGGGGTATTTGTGAAGAGTATGCTTTTTTTGAGGTAACGAGTTGGAATCGTTCTTGAAGCCTCGACTTTGGAATGACATCACGCTTCATGCGTGGCCCCTACCTTTCAAGCTGACATCTGATACAATTAATTTATCGCCCAACTTCCTCCTCCGGGCGTCAACCAAAAAAAAAACATGTTCAATATATCGAGCGAAACGACGAAACGCGCTATCACCATCCTCGCTTGGCCGTTGGCCCAGCTTCTCTTATTGAGAATATTCTTACATGCCTTTCTCGAGTTGAGATTTGGATTCTCCAATATCACCGACTACGATCTTTTTCTTCCGGCTCCCATTGCTTTCATCGTCTTGATGCACGCTTTGGAAAGGTCAAAAGAATGCGAAATCAAATTTCAGAAAATTCCTTTCCTGGTGAATATTGCTGCCACGATCTTGTTTCTGGTGGAGAATAATTTTTTCGAAGATATGGCAAGGATGAGCCCTGTGGGATCGGCGTCACTGTGGTTTGCCTGTCTAGCTATTATTGTCGCCAGTTCTTTTTGTGTCTTTGTCGATCCCCGTTACTACTTAAAAAACCAGAACCGATTCGCGTTTTTGCCCTGTGTCCTTATCGGCACTTCGATGTTCTTTTACACCCAAGGATTCCATGCGGGTTGGACGTTACTCGGGCCAGTCACTTCAGCCGCCGTTTATGGCATTTTTAAGTTAATTCCTTTTACCCATGCCGTGAGCTTCTTTAACTCCAATTCCGAAGTCGCGCTGGAACATCCCATCTTTTCTGCGAGGATCGGAAAGGCCTGTGCGGGCTTTGATTCTTTTTTCTTCTTCACTCTGGTGTTTCTCTTGGCTTACACACTCTCTAAGAAGAGCATTCGTCTATTTCGCGGTTTGACGCTGTACTTAGGCGGTTTGGTAACTATGTTCGGCCTAAATTTATTTCGGATCGTATTTCTATTTTTCCTGGGCGTCGGCTTAAGAGAGGTGCTTCCGTTTAAGATCGCGGGAAATATCTTTGGCCTATTTTTTCACGCGCATTTGGGATGGTTTCTCTATGCGGTGGGGATAGCGACTTACTTGAAGAAACTAAGTCCCTTTCTCGAAACAGAGACGGGCTTGGTTGCCTCTCCCCAATTATCCGCCAGTTGAATCCTTAGGTTTTCGGCCGACGCGTTTTCTTCCAAACCAAGCGATTCCCAAAATTCCGGCAAGAATGACCAAGTAAAGGTATCTGGGGAAGGACTTGGGCGTTTCAGGGAGACCCAGACAAGACAAGTTGCTATTGTTTCTGCAATCGGTACCACTCCAGCTGCAAGCCCCCGGACAGCTCTGCGAATCCACAAACTCACAACAATCCGAACAAACTCCGAAATCTTGGTTACAAAAAACGCATGCTTTTCCCGCGCAATCCGTGTCGGTTGCGCAAGTTCCCGTACAGGTGGCAAAGGCGACATTTCCCGTCAGGGTTTGTAGCGAGATAAGCAGTGCTAAAGCGCCGAACAAGCGCAGCACTGGATTGTTCCCTTTTCCTAGAAGAATCTTCATCAATGTGCAGCCTCTATTTCCAGCCTTGTTTCAGCCTTGGCTAGTCCGTGCCTCGGCCCCTCTATGAAATCGTGCCTAATTTATAAAGAAAATCCGGCTGGTTGTCGACAGCAGCGTTTTCGAAGTCGTATCTTGCTGCCCTACTATTGACTCGATGCATTATACATGTAAGTTTCGTCTGAATCGAAATGATGCAAGAGGGAGCCTCACATGTACCGGTTGCTGCTGCCTTTATTCTGTTTATTGAGTACGGAATTGGTCCCTTGCCTTTCCTCCTCGGCCCTCGCAGTCGATTCCAATCCCACGGGGACCATTCATGTCCTCGGCGCGATAGAAGAGTTTGACCCTAAAGTGGGGAGCAGTTGTAAAGCCAGCTGGACGAGGCTTAAGAAATTTCTGCAAGCCGCTCGACCAGATATTAAGCGGCTAGCCATCCATTACTATTGGGACAGAGTGGCGGGCAGGTCCGACGTCATCACTTTCTTTGACACCAATAATTTTAAGCCCAACGACGTCCTTTGGTTTTATTACTGTGGGCACGGAATGACAGTTCCTGGCCAAGGTCATGTGCTTCAAATGGGAGGGGACAGGCTATCCAGAAAAGAGCTTCGTGCCGCCATGGAAGCCAAGAAAACACAAGGGGTTCTCATTACGACGGACGCTTGTGGAACGAGAGCCGAGCCTCAACCGGGGCCTGTCCTTAACGAAGGGGGCGCTCCGCCGGAAGGTAACTGGTCGCTCATCGCTGATATCATCGGGGACCTTCATGGAACGGTCGACATCACGGCCGCTACTGGCGAGAATCCCGCTTTCGTGGATACGAAGTCCATCCAAGGAGAAAATGGACCTGAACCAAAAGGCGCGGTTTTCACGGAAGCGATAGCTGAAGTCTTATCGCAACTTCCGGAGTCCTTGGATACCAATCATGACGGCATTGCCGACTGGACTGAAGTCTTTTTCGCGATTCGAGAGTCAACGCACAGGAGATTTACCGAGCTGCGCAGTCGATATGCTCCTTTGGGATGGCGCCGGCTAGCGGGGAATGTCGAAGATCAAGTTCCCTATGCGTTCTTTCTTCCTAAAGAAATTGAAGTCGCCGCGGCGGCAGCGCCTGCTCCCCCTCCTGCTCCTGCGCCTTTTGCAGAAGCCCTTCCTTTAGCGCCTGCGACGCCCCAGCCTCCCCCACTGGTTCGTCTGAAACTCGCTTTCCGAAAGTGGGATGAGGAAGGAATGCGGTTTTTCGTCACTACGCGATTAGACCCTTCTTTGGTGGGGACCCGAATCGAAGTGGGGATTTCGCTAAGAGATACCGAGGGGAAACCTCTTTCCGCCGCTCGAAAAGAGTACAGCGATGAAGTCGGAGGGCTGGTAGCGAAGAAGAATTTTTTAGTAGCTCGCGAGAATTTAATTAGCGATCAAAACCATCCTTTGATCTTTTCGCTTCCCAACAACGCTCACCGGGAAAACGAATATCCGGACTCGTTTGTTCTGTATGCGTTCGACGTCGCGTCGAGGAAAAATTTTTCCTCGACAACTTTCTCGTTTAGTCCGTAGCCTAAGCCTCAGCGGCATATTAAAACCTGTCACGCCGAATTACGATCTCCAGAGTGTCGGCTCGGCCTCGGATCTGCCTCGCAACGACAGACGGGGAGGCACCATTTGCGGGGACCTCGGGGATGAGGTATGCCTAGAGGGGTGGAGGGTTTGGGCATTATTTTCTGGTCCCTGGTTGTGGTCATTTTGACCCATTATCTACTGTTCCCGATAGCTATTTGGCTTTTCTCTCTATTTCGACCTGTGGCTCACCCTTGTCCTTGCGCAGAAGACCCCAAGATATCTCTTATCATCGCTGCTTATAATGAAGCGGCCGTCATCAATGCTAAATTGGAAAATTGTCTAGCTTTAGAATACCCGCCAGACAATCTTGAGATTATTGTAGTCGCGGACGGTTCTACCGATAAGACGGTGAATTTGGTGAAGGCTTTTGATAGTAACGGAATTCGACTTCACTGTCTTTATTCACGCGATCGTCAGGGAAAGGCGGCAGCTCTTAATCGTGCCGTCAGCATCGCGAGCGGAGAGTGGCTAGTTTTTTCCGATGCCAATTCGTTTTTTAGCTTCGACGCTTTGAAGAAACTGAGTGTCTGGTTTGGCGATCCTAAGATCGGAGGGGTTACCGGCAGAAAAGCCATTCTAGAGCAAAGAGATCGGGAAAGCTCAAGGGGGGATCGTCTGTTCTGGGACGTGGAAGCTCGCCTTAAGACAGCTGAGAGTCGTTTAGGCTCTATTCCCACGGGAGACGGAGAGATCTTTGCGGTGAGGCGCCGGGCCTTTAAGGTTCTTGATTCGGACATGATCAACGACGACACCGCGATCACGCTGGACCTGATTCAGCAGGGATTACGGGTCATCTACGAGCCTAGGGCGCTATCCGAAGAAAAAGCTTCGATCTCTTTGGAAGATGATTTCCGGGTGAAGGCTCGAATGGTATTGGGAGGCTTTCAGATCATGGGGCGATATCGAAAGTTCTTGTTTCCTCCCCGCACGGGATTTGCGATTCAATTTTTGGTTCACAAGACTCTCCGCCATTTGATGCCCGTCTTCTTGTTGCTTTTGCTGATGGCGAGTATCCCTCTGGCTTTCCGAGGGGAACTTGCGTTCTATAGAGGCTTTCTATTGCTTCAATCTATTTTTTATCTACTTGCCGTCGTAGGGTTTCTTACTCGTCGCTATGTAGGAAATGCAAATCACGCTAGTAAAATGGTCGAACGGATTCTCTATCTTCCGGTTTACTACTGTTACATGAACCTTGCCGCTCTTAAGGGCCTTTTCTATTTCTTGAGTGGCACCAACGGTGTCGCCATTTGGAGAAAGGCCGTTAGATGATACACGGACGCCAGATTATCGTTTTTGGAGAAGACTTCGATCGCCACCCGCACTGTTTGGAACACCTAGTGCGCCATCTATTGCCCGAAAATGAAGTCTTATGGGTACAGACTATCGGGATGAGATCTCCTAATTTTTCGCTCTATGACCTAAAGAGAGTGGTGGAGAAATTGGGCCAGTGGTTTCGTCTGGGAAAGAAACAAAAGCAGCGGCCGCTGCCCATTAATATCACTGTCATTAGCCCTATCATGATTCCTTACAATCAGTTCGGAGCCGTCCGCTGGCTAAATCGAAAATGGGTGGTTGCCAAAGTTCGCCGCTCGATGAAAAAACTGGGCTTTAGAAAACCTGTCCTGATGACTTGCATTCCCAGCTCCAGTGATTTTGTTGGCAGCTTCCAAGAAAGTTTCTCCATCTATTATTGCGTGGATGAATTTTCATTGTGGCCTGGCATAGACGCGAAACTAGTCAGGCCGATGGAGGAGCAGCTTCTCAAAAAAGTGGATTTGGTGCTGACCACCTCGAAGAGCCTGTTGGAAGATAGAAAGCCCAAGCACCCTAGGGTAGAACTACTAAGCCATGGCGTTGACTTGGAGCATTTCCGACTCAAGGGCGCGCCAAAAGGAAACCGAAAAAAAGTAGGCTTCTTTGGTCTGATAGACGAGCGAGTGGATCTGCATCTTCTTTTCGGTTTGGCGAGGCGTCTTTCTGGCGTTGAATTCCATTTCATCGGTGATGTCGTGGTGGATGTTTCATCATTGTCGCAACAGACCAACATAGTGTGGCACGGAAAGATTCCTTACCCAGAACTCCCTAAGGCGATACAAGACGTTTCAGTCTTTATTTTGCCCTATCATGTTAATGCACTTACTCGTTACATCAATCCGCTCAAGATTAAAGAGTACCTGGCCACCGGAAGGCCGGTCGTGGCGACCGAACTTGTAGAGTTAGAGTTATTTAAAGACCATCTTTTTTTGGCAAAGAATCGCGAAGATTTTTTTCGTCTCCTCGAGGCTATTCTCGAGCGTCCCGAGGAAAATACTAGGCCCGATCTTGTGTCTCGATTGAAGACCGAGAGCTGGAAGGAGAAAGCGGAATGGCTTTCTCGGTTAATTCCCCTTCCCGTTGGGTGAGAGTTGCCAAGAGCCCCAGAAAAAGGATCCCAAAGTCCTTGGTTGCCAGGGGAAGGGTCAGAAAATTCAGAACCAGGGCCAAAAAAGCAGCGCCGCAACAAACGGCCATGGTGTCATTGCGCTTCGATCCGTAAGCAATCGAAAGCCCCGTGAATAGGGCAAGCCACAGGTAAGTAGCAAAACCGTATAGACCAAGATCCGCCAAAAGTTGAAGCGGAGTATCGTGAACCGCCAAAGAATGGGTGTCAGGATCCGATCTAAAAAGCGGGTAGCCCGTATGTTGGAAATAATAGTTGGGTGAGGCGTCCCAACCTTTGCCGAACCAGGGGCTCTGTTCGAACATCGCAATTCCGTTCTGGTAACTCTTTAGCCTTCCGTGAGTCGACTCATCATCGATAGTCTCGAAGCGATGCCATAGGCTTTGCCCATAGAAGTAGGTCACCACGGCCACCATACCGATTAAAAACAAGAACGTAGCGCTCTTACTGAAGGGCAATTTAGCTTTAGTAAGAAGGTAAATCAAAGAGGCTACGACCGAAATGAGACCCATCCGCGATTGAGTAACGGCGGCGCCATAAATGAAAAATAAGGTGAGAGCGACCATCAAAAGGACGAGGCCTTTGTTCGAAACACTCCCCAGCGATCGTGATCGGTAAATCGCAAGGGGGACTCCAAGAGCTAGGAATGTACAGATGAAATTAGGATCGCCATTTTTCATTTCAATGAGCGGCCGCAAATCAAACTCTCTGGCTTCTCCCCACACGAAATAACGATATAGAAAAACAATCTCAAACACGACTAGGGAAAACAGAACAACGTCGATAAGAAGGTGCCGTCGTTTTGGAGATTTGAAACTAAAATAGAGAAAGGGACAGACCATAAGAGCCTTGGTCCAGCTCTTGAACTCCTCTTGATTTAGAATGTCCAGACGTCCCCGATTGGCCAGTGAGGAGAGTAAAGGCGCAAGAAAGATAAAACCACAAAGAATAAAGAGCTCTCTCTCTTTGAGAGAGAAAGAAATTCTTTGAAGGTAGAGGCGATTTAGCAAGGAGAGAAAAGTTATTGCTATCACTAATAGAAGTTCCGCGTGGATATCTCTTAGGAAGGTTACTTTGGTGTTCAATGACGTGATTTCGAAAAATAGAAAAAGCAGGATATAAGGCTGTGGCGAGAGAAGAAATTCTCTAAGACGTCTATCCACGTCCACGCTTTCTTCGATCCTTCGTTGAATCTCGAAGAAGCATTAGAAAAAAGCCCACCAATAATCCTACTCCGGCCCCTAAAGTCAAAAGTAAGTTGCTACGCGGCCAAACGGGAGAGACGGGGAAGGCAGGTCGCCGTACGATCTGAAAAGTTTTTTCGGCCATCACTGCACTCAGGCGGCTTTCCACAAGAAGGCCATTGTAAGTATTTCGCAAATAACTCCGACTCGCCAATGAAGTGGCTTCAGGGCCGGCCTTATTTATTTCTTGGGAAATGGCCGATAGAGCGGATGCATAGGCGTCATCGAGATCGATGACCCAAAGTTTCCTTAGCCGTTCAATGATAGCTTGGGCGATGTATTGGCTGATTTCGGGTGATCTATCGTTGACCGTAAAAATAAAGGTATTCGAGTCGCCCCCTGTATATTCAATCTTGATCTGATTTCGAAGACGGTTTAGGAAAACCGGCATTTCATCGTCGGAATGTCTTAGGACGTGACGTTTAAGTTGGTGGGCTTTGAAATTGTCGTAGCGATCTTGAAGTTTGGGTTGTTTAGCGACTAAAGCTTCAAGCGTTTCGTCTGACATTAGCCCTTCCGTGAGGGTTAGTCCATCTCTGACCCAAACCCAGCGGTTTTTGCCCTCTTCAGAAACCGCGTTGGGATTTTCGATTCGATCGCGGTAAAGAACGACCGACGCCGTTGTTTCGTAAACCGGTTTTGCCATCCCTGCATAAAAACCAGTTACGACGAGTCCGACTAATCCCCAGAGAATAACGGAAAGGAATTCGCGTTTTTTCGACGTAGGCAAGCTACACCCCTACTGAGGGGAATAACACTCGCGACAAGGGGTTTCAAGCGGTCGATGGGCGTTATAGGGGCACAAGGTACGACAACGTGGCACTTATGCGACGAGGTTGCTTCGGCGAGTTCCCAAAGGCACCTTTTGGTGCGACGCATTAGAGGTTGGCTTACGCCAGATCGCTCATTAATTCGTCCACGGTTTGGAACGAAAAATCATCCGAGAGTCTTTGGAATTTCTGTCGGTTTTCATCCAAGCCCACATAATGACGAAAACGGCGTAGGAGGGGTAGGGAGACCCTGGGTTGATCCACGTCAAACTCCCAAGGGTGGAAGTACAGAATGACGGCTCCTTCTGTTGCGGCTCGCCGGAGCAGTCTTCGAGTCATGCGATAGGGGAAGAGTCTGAAGTAGCCACCGCCTGAAATGGGAAGGGAGACCCCAGCCAACGAAACGCTCGTCATGGGGATCTCCCAAAGGCCGCAGATCTTTTTTGGCTGAGTTCCGAAATCAGCGATTCCGTAATCGGGATGGCGGGTGGGGTAGATGCTGCTGTCGTAATCGAACCCGAGTGATTTTAAGATATCGATGGCCCAAAGCGTTTTTTTGGTGACGGAAAAACTGGGAGCTCTAAATCCGCGGATCCGTTGACCTGCCAGAGGGGTCAGGACTTCCAGGGATCGCTCGGTATCCTTTCGGAAAGCTTCGGGGGTTAGAGTGTCTATCAATTGATGGGAATAGCCATGGCAGGCGATTTCATGCCCATCTTTTGCGATCTCACGAATCAGATGGGGCACTCGTTCGGCAATCCATCCCAAGACAAAGAAAGTGGCTCGGATTTGCCTTTTCTTTAGCTCACGCAAAATGAAAGTAAGCCCCTCATGAATCCGAAGCTCTTGTTCATCCCAGCGTTCGAAGGGAATCTGCTCTCGCATGTTTCGGACGCAGAACCAGTCCTCGACATCGAACGTGAGAACACATTTTGGAATGTTATTCATTGAAGCGAATCACGACGATCTTCATTACCGTGTTATATAAGATGAAGAGGTTCAGTTTCAACGAGGTCCTCTGAGCCAAGAAAATGAGATCGTACGTCAATTTCTCTTCCGCAGAAGCGTCGTAGCTGCCGCAGACCTGCGCCAATCCCGAGATTCCCGGCTTTACAGCATGGCGCATTTTATACTTCGGGATGGCCGCGGCATACTGGTTCACAAACTCAGGCCTTTCCGGTCTGGGACCGATAAACGCCATATCTCCACGGATGATATTGATTAACTGCGGCAGTTCGTCCAAATGGGCGTTTCTGAGCCACTTTCCCACTGGCGTGACTCTAGCATCCGATCGCCGTGAGAGGACCGGCCCGGTCTTGGCTTCGGCATCCGCGATCATGCTTCGAAATTTGTAGATGTCAAAAGGCCTTCCGTTTTTTCCGACTCGGATTTGTCGGTAGAGTACGGGACCCGGAGAGGTCAGTTTGATTAGCAGTGCCGTGAATAGCAGAACAGGGCTTAGCAGCATCGTCATCACGATAGCTACGAATCTCTCTGACCAGTCGATCCCGGTGCGAACTACGGCTCTGGCGGCTCCTTCAGCGCTAGGTAGTTCCATATCAACGGGAAAACCGAGTGCGCCTTTGAAAGTCAAAGCGTTGCGTTCAAAAAAATACTCGCCCATTTATTTTCTTCTCCCCAAACCCCAAGGGCGGCTAGTGATCCAATCGCCTTTCTCGCCGCTCGAGACTCTACTCGTTTAGTGTGCACGTCCCATGCCAGTGAAAAACGCCCCGGCTGTCCGTAAAAGGTGGGGTCATTAGGGGAACGGGCCGAAATAGCACCACTCTTTTTGAATAATTTTTTCAGACGGCGCCGTCTTGTTACCGAATCATTTCTTACGCGCTAAGTTATCTCTTGTGATTTCCCAAGTCGGAAAATCCTAACCGGGATCACCGGAAGAAGACTGTGAAGTTTTCTTCACATTTTCGCTGAGAGCGTTTTTGTCCCCCATTTTTTTTAAGGTGAGTCGCTTTTGAGTCAATCCTCATCATTGTGAAATTCGGTACATATTCGACCCCAAGATTGCGTACGAAACTCGATAGTTATGACAGGGGCTTTTCGTGCGGCGCGTTGATTCCCTGTATAATGTAAATAGCGGAACGTTATGGGAGTTTTTGGATGGGGTTCTTAAAATATTTACTTATCTCTTTTGGAGTAGGAGCGGTTTGCTTTTTTACCGCGTGCTCCCCCTATTCCGACAGTACTGCGACACCCGCCGCCGTTACGTTTAGTCAGGCTAGCCTCATGAGTGGGGGAATTTCCGAAAATCCTTCGACTACCCTTTCGTCTACCACCGATTTCGATTTTGGTCAGGTGAACCTGGGGGCCTCGCAAGACGCTGTCTTCACCGTCGTTAACTCAGGAGATCTCAACGTCACGGGACTTAGCGGAATGGCTCTCACCGCCCCCTTTGTCTACAAACAGGGATATTATCCAGGGAACGGGGGAACGTGCACATCGGTACTGACGGAACATAGTTCCTGCACCGTGGTTGTGACGTTTTCCCCTACGCTGAACGGAGTTGCCAATACCACACTCGCCTTGCAATGGAGCGACGGCACTAACCAGCATGTCACCGAACAAACGATATTTGGGACGGGAGGAGTAGTCTCTCCCATGATAACCAGCATCAGTCCGAGTTTCGGGGATGCGACGGGAAGTACGGCGGTTACTATCACAGGAAGCCAATTTGTTTCTGGTGCCACGGTTACTGTCGGAGGAGCTCCGTGCCTTTCACCCACTTTGGTTTCTTTCACCACCCTCACCTGCACGGCTACTTCGCATGTGGCAGGTACCGTGGATGTCGTGGTGACCAATCCCGGTTCGCTTACGGGAATGTTGTCGGATGGATTCACCTATTACGCGGCACCTACGATAAGTTCCCTCTCTCCAGCCGCTGGTGCTCAACACGGCGGTACCTTGGTCACGATCTCGGGAACGGGATTGCGTTCCGGAGCCACGGTCCTTATGGGGAGCACCGCTTGCGGTTCTGTCACCGTAGTCTCTTCCACGACTCTTACTTGCACGACGGGAGCTAGTGCTAGCGGAGGGACCGTAAATGTCACAGTGACCAACACAGATCTTCAAACCGTTATCGATACTAACGCTTACACTTACGATATTGCTCCGACGCTGACTTCAGTGACGCCTAGTTACGGCCCGGTCGACAGGGAAACTACGATTACTCTCACGGGAACTACTTTCTTGCCGGGTGCCACCGTAAAAGTGGGTACCGTTACTTGTCTTAATCCAGTGGTCAACTCTTCGACTAGCATGAGCTGCACCACGGGTCTTGCGATGGCGGCGGGCACGGACGATGTTGTGGTTACCAATCCGGATGGACAGTCGGCGGCTCTTGCCAATGGCTTTACCTATAGTAATCCTCCGACGGTCACGTCGATTAGCCCCAACGTAGGACCGGTCACCGGCAATACCACGGTAACGATAACAGGAACCGGCTTTAACGCGAATGCTCTGGTAAGTATCGGAAGCTCCCCTTGTCTTGTTCTCGATATTATCTCCACCACGACGTTAACTTGCGCGACCACTTCGACGATCGCTCCTGGGGTGGTGAACGTTACGGTAACCAACTCGGACACTCAATCAGGCACGCTGAGCAACGGGTTTACTTATTTGGGACCGCCTGTCCTATCTTTGATTAGCCCGACATCTGGCCCCACGGCTGGAGGAACTTTGATAACACTGACGGGTGCTGGCTTTCACGCGGGAGCAACGGTTCAATTGGGAAGCGCCTTTTGCGCGGGAGTTACTGTCGTATCCGCGACGACGATCACCTGCCTGACTCCTTTTGCGTCGATGGAAGGAGTGGTGAATGTAACCGTAGTCAATGCGGATCTCCAACAAGCGCTACTGACGAGTGGCTATACTTACTATGCCGCGCCGGCGGTCAACACGGTTTCACCAAACACGGGCCCGAGCACAGGGGGAACCGCTATTACGGTTACCGGAACGGATTTCCGCACGGGGGCTACCGTCATGGTCGGCACTACCCCCTGTCTTAGCGTCACGGTAAATTCTCTTGTCAATATCACCTGCACTACCGGTCCTACGACCAATCAGGGACCTCAGAACGTGGTAGTCACAAATTTGGACGCGCAGACAGGTACTCTTTCGGCGGGGTTTAACTACATCCGTGAAGCGGATCACCTCGTATATATTTCTGGTGATAATCAAATACAAAATCCCGATACCGAACTTGCCATTGCGCTCAAAGCGCAAGTCGTGGATGGCTTAGGAAATCCGGTCAGTGGGATCAGCCTCTATTTTCAGAAAAAATATGGTGACCTTGCGGTCCCACTTCCCGTGCAGGTGAGCGATTCGAACGGATATGTCCAAACGAATGCGATGCTCGGTTTTGCCAGCGGCCCTGGCGAAGTGATCTTAGCAAGATCGGGAACGCCTCTACCCGATCTAGCATTTACCGGAAACGCGACACTCAATTTTCAAACGACGACATTCGGTCAAGGAAACGGGGTCTTTCCTCATCCGCAACTTCCCACCGGATCAAGCCCCTACAATGTAGCGACAGCGGACTTTAACGGTGATGGGCATCAAGATGTTGTGGTGACCAATGAAGGAAATGCCACCGTGGAAGTTTTTCTCGGAAATGGTGACGGTTCATTCCAAGCTCCGGTTTCCTATTCCACCGGCAACGAACCTACGAGTGTTGCGGTTCAGGATGTGAACGGAGATGGCTTTGTTGATATCGTCGCCGCTAATCGCTCGGACAATACGGTTAGTGTTTTGCTGGGCAACGGCGATGGAACTTTCCAATCCCAGGTAACCTACGCTTCAGGATATTTTCCTTATTTCGTGGTGCTGGGGGATTTTAGAGGAAATGGGAAAGTGGATATTGTGGTCGCGAATGTCTTTAGCGGTACCATCAGCGTCCTTCTTGGAAACGGAGACGGAACTTTTCAACCTCGCGTAACCTATGCGACCGGGGCAGAGACCCTAAGCATCGTGGTCGCCGATTTTAACAGAGATGGTAAATTGGATTTGGCTGTCGCAAACGGAGCTGATGGCACGGTGGGCGTCTTGCTGGGGAACGGTGATGGGACTTTCCAACCCCAGGTCGCTTATACAGCCGGATCGACTCCTTATAGTGTTGCTGCCGGCGATTTTAATAAAGATGGTAAGACCGATATTGTCGTTACCAATTTCGATGGCAATACGGTTGGGATCTTTCTTGGGGTAGGGGATGGCACTTTCGAACCCCAAGTCACTTACGCAACAGGAAATAGTCCCATTGCAGTGGTAGCGAGCGATCTCAATAATGATGGCAATCCGGACCTTGTCGTAGCGGATTCAGGCGGAAACGCGGTGAGTGTTTTAATGGGTAATGGGGATGGCACTTTCCAGACTCATGCTGATGTGACGACAGGAGCCACTCCTAATAGCATTGCCGCCGCTGATTTTGACTCCGATGGAAAGCAAGACCTCGTCATAGCGACCTCGGGAACGGATTTGGCGGCGGTTCTTTTGGGCAACGGGGATGGCACTTTCCAAACTCAAACGACTTATACGACGGGGGCAAGTCCCGAAAGCATTTCCGGCGGGGATTTTAATGGCGACGGAAAAAGCGATCTGGTCGTCGCAAATTACTCGGGTAATTCTGTAGGCATTTTTCTGGGCAACGGTGACGGAACCTTTCAAACTCAGATTACGTATCCCACAGGAGCTGGCCCCGATGGGATCGCGGTAGCCGATCTGAATGGCGATGGGAAACCGGATCTTGCGGTCAGTAACTACTCAAGCAACACCGTCAGTATTTTACTTGGAAATGGCGATGGAACTTTTCAGACACAAGTCGCTTACTCTGTAGGAAACCATCCCCGGGCAATTACGATCGCTGACGTCAATGGCGACGGTAAGTTAGATCTTATCGTAGCGAACTATTCGAGTAACAACATAAGCGTCCTATGGGGTAATGGAGACGGTACCTTCCAAACTCAGACCACCTATTCGACGGGCGCTGAGCCTTATAGCATTGCCGCGGGAGATTTTAATGGGGACGGAATCGTCGACGTGGTTGTGGCAAACCTAAACAGTAGCACTATTAGTGTGCTTATCGGAAAAGCCAATGGGACGTTCCAAAGCCAAGTTACCTATCCGGCACAATCTCAGCCCTGTGGGGTTGTCGTCGGTGATTTTAATGGAGATGGCCAAGTGGACTTGGCCGTTGTTAATAAACTGAGTAGTGCGCTTAGCATCTATTTAGGCAATGGCGACGGTACTTTTCAGAGCCAAGTTACCTATGCTTCCGGCAATCTTCCCACAAGCATTTCCGTGGCTGATCTCAATGCGGACGGGCGGCAAGATCTGGTGATTACCAATAGTAATGATTCGGTCGCGAGTGTCCTTTTTGGAAACGGAGACGGGACGTTTGGGTCTGCCTTACCGTACGCCAGCGGAGGGACGACACCTAGCGCTAGTTTCTTAGGAGATTTCACAGGGGCCCATAAGACGGACATCGCCGTGGTAAACGCGGGGAGTAACTCGATCGCTATTTTACTCGGCAAGTAGTCACTAGAGAAGCGACTGCACCAGAGCGATATAATCTACTTGTGCTGAGTCTTTCGCTTTTCCCTTGAGAGCCTCCCATGCCTCGAATTTCTTACGTCCTTTGAGGTCGAAAACCCCTGGTTTCTTTCCTCGGACATCCCCTTCGGTTGCCTGTTTGTAGAGGGCGTACAAGTTAAGCAAAATATCATTGCTGGGGCGAGTGGTGAGGTTCATTACCTGTTTTGCGGCCTGGTCGAAATCTTCTTTAAGTCCCATGGCGAGAGAGGCTACCTTTAGGTAAGATAGCTAGTCAATGTAGCTAGCCTAAGAAGTGAGGATATTATGCAGCCGGCAATCAGAGACGATCGCATCCACCATTCCATGGTAACCACCGCCCTTGAACTTCCAGGTTATAAGATCGTAAAGAATCTAGGAGTTGTTCGAGGGATTACCGTGCGATCGCGTTCGGTCGTGGGATCCTTTTTCGTGGGGCTTCAGACCCTCTTTGGGGGGAACATCACATTGTTATCGCAGTTGTGCGAACACGCGCGTACCGAGGCCTTTGAACTTATGTTGCAGCATGGTTCGGAAATGGGAGCCAACGCAATAGTAGCGATGATCTATGACGCTACGGAAGTGATGCAAGGATGTTCGGAAGTGTTGGCCTATGGAACCGCTGTGATCGTCGAGCCAGAGTGAAAATACGGACGGCTACTTCAGCTCTTGGTAGATCGACCGAATTGCTACAATCAGCATTGCAGGAGCTACCAAAGCGATAAGGTTTTGGACGAAATCCTGAACGAGGTTTCCCAAAAAGGGAAGATGGCCCAAAGCGAACTTCACTCCCACAAGTGCCAGACCTGCGATCAGAAAGCCTTTCACATCACTCACTTTAGAAAAACCAAGAAAGGCTCCCAACACGGGAAGCGTCCAAATCGGCCAAAAACCGCGAAAACCAAGTGTGGCTAATACGACGATCGCCAAGCCGGCAATTCCGGCAAGCTGATTCAAATTTGAAGGGACGGTAAGCTTAAAGCTTTTCATATCCAGGGCCTCCGTTCGGCTAACTGTGCAAGTGATATGCCGGCTGTCGCAGCCTTGGACGACGTGACGAAAATGGGCTTTTCGGTACGGGTGGGGCGAATATTGTTACTTTTAAAATACCGGCGCGCCCCCCAAGGCTCTCATTACAAGGGGCAGGAGCAAAGCGACTCGACGAAGCAATCTCGGTGCATGAGGATACCCTTCGTAAATTTGCAGGTGAAGGTTAATACGAACTTCTAATAATTCCGAAAAGACGGAGAAGGACTCTATATTATTAACCCAATGCGTCATCCCATTCTCAAACGGTTAGTCCGTTCAATCTCGCGGAGAATTCGCCGTCCTTTAATGCGGATAGGGGTTCTTTCGCCCGCGGAAACGTGTGTGGGTACTATCTTTCGCGATCGGTTCGATTCCATGGAGTTCTTTGTTAATTATTATGCCAACTACTGGGGTATTAAGAAGTTCGTATTTGCCGTAGGCTATACCGATAAGGAATGTCTTCAGGACATAGAAAGTAGGGTCCGTGCGCTTTGTACCGAAGGGCACGAGAGTGAAGTTTCCTTTCCGGAGGAACCCCAAGCTCAGATGGCAGATATCCGGTACCGTGCTCACCACCGTAGTTACGGGGAACTTTCTCATGGCATTTCTATCGATCTCCTTATCTACCGGCACCGTCGGCGTGCGGTTCCCGAATATTTCCACAAGGTGACTCGGCCCGTCTTGAAGCGACTAGTACTCGACAATCTCTCTTTCCGTTATGGAAATATTTTTCAAATGGATTGCGATGAATATTATTATTCTCCTGAACCACAAAAGGTACTGGCCCAGAGCAAAGCTACTTTCCACTTCGTCGATTTCGTTCCCCAGAAAGCTTTTGATCCTGAAAGCGATTGGAAATGGTCACTTCAAGGATGGTACTATAGCCAACACGTTCGTGAACGAGTGACGAAAAATCAGATTACCTGCCATTACTGTAAAGAAGTTTATCTGGAGCGTGAAGGAAGCTATGGGAAACATCTTTCGGAGAAAAACGGTGCTTCGTGCAAAACCATTCGGGAAACTCCAGTTAGGCAGTTGGACCTTCTTAAGCATAATATTTGTTTTCATTTCGCCGTCAGGGACAAGAATCGACTTCTCTCTCAATAAGCTAGAGGGATTTGATAAAGAAACGCTCTCAAGGCAGTATTCGATTGCGTTACCTTTCGACAAAGCATTTGAACCGAATAATAGTTTGACCGTCACTTGCAATTTCTTGCGTTCATTTTGGCGAGTGCAAACTCAGCAACCAGAAACCAAGTTAAGAGCCAGAAGAAAAAGGTAGTGAAATGCGGGAGTCCGACTTAATTGAAATACTATCTACCTCCGTTGCTGAATCGACCACGGATAGTAAGATCTTAGGCTATCCGGTGCTGCGGCTTACCAGTGATAGGCTTGAGGAAGTGGAGAAAGCAGAAAAGTTGGCCCTGTCGACAAAGGCCAAGCTACTAGTCTTTCGGATGCCCACGAACGCGACAAGGCTTCTTCCGCGAATGGCGGAAAGGGGATATCTATTGTGCGACACTCTCGTCTATTACGGATGCCGAGTAGAGGAAGTTGCTAAACTCGGAGGGGCTGCTCGCCTTGCATTTCGAATGGCGGCCAGGACGGATCTTTCTGCCTTAGAGGATATTACGGAGCGTTGTTTTAGTGCTTTTCCTTCACACTATCGCTCCGATCCTAAAATTGATCCTCGCAATCAGGGTGCGCTCTATCGGGAGTGGGTAAGATCTGCTTTCCACGGTAAGGACCAGGGACAGGAGTTGATTGTCGTTGAAGATAAAGGAAAAATAGTGGGCTGCGGAGTTCTTGTCATTAGGGCTTCTAAATTATGCGGAGCCGCCTCCCCCATTGGAGAAGCCACTCTTGCCGCCATCGATCCTAAAATCGCTAAAGGGCAGATAGGTGTTTATCGAGCTTTACTCCAAGCGGGAACACAAATTGTGAAAGATCGTGGAGTTAAGCAGGCTTTCACCTCGACTCAGATTCAGAACACGCTGATCCAACGACTTTGGACCGAAGTCGGGTGGCATCCCCTGGGTTCGTTTTATACCTTTCATAAATGGTTTTAGGATTTCGATGGTTCTCTTCGAGAAAGGCTCACCAAAAGTGGTAAACGCGGTCTGAGCACAAAATGAAATTCCGGCTGAAAGCTATCGCGCGCAACATGGACTTCAAACTGAGTCAGCCAAGCGGATAAGAGGTTTACTCCCAATGACAACGAAACGTGTGCCCCGATGCAGCTTCTCGGACCAAACCCAAAGGGAAAGTAGCTGGTCGTCTGCTCTTCGAGATTGGAAAAGCGATCTGGAATAAAGGTGTCTGGAGATTTCCAATAATCGGGATGGCGGTGCAAGAGAAAAGGCACCCAAGCGATTTCAGTTCCTTTTCTAAGCCGCCGATCGCCTAAAGAAAAAGAGTTTTTCACTTCCCGGGACATTAACCAAACTGGCGGCCATAACCGCATAGCCTCTTTAATGATATTTCTGATACGCGCTCTTACTTTTTTCTGTTCTTTTTCCTGCCGCAAGGAGGAGGATAATTCTGTTTGTAGGCAAGAGTGCGAGGCGATTAAGCACAGGGCAGAAGATAACTGTGACGTCGTCGTATCATGCGAAGCGAGTAAGTAAGTAGATACTTGATCGAAAAGCGGTACTTTTAATCCGCTTTGTCGCATACGGTCCCTTAGAAACTTGGTTAAGTTCTCACCAGGTGATTGGAGCGAAAGCTCGATCAATTTTGTCACTTCATTTCTGTAGTTTCGAAGAGCGGAATCGAAGGGCTGATTGGACCGAGGGGACAATAGAAGACGGTACCAAGGAGCCCGTTTCTTTATTAAGACGTCTACCGAGCTTCGAATAATCCGTGAGGACTCGTCAGAGAGGGCTATTCCCAGAAGCTGCTGAGTCGTAAAGGCTAAAACCTCGGCGCCAATTTCCGAAAATAGACAGAAGGGCTCATGGCGTTTTGCTTTTTCATTGAGGCGCTTTGTGGCTTGAGTAAAGGACTTTAAAAAATCATCATCCGACATCTCGAAAGAGGCGAAGAAATCTCGTCCCATCTCTCGTTGGGCGACCCATTCGACTCCCTCGCTAGTGACAAGACCATTTCCGAAAACGGGACGCCGCTTTCTTGTCTTCGATAGGTTGTCGGCTTGATTTGCGAGTACCTCTTTGACTAGTTCCGGATGATGGATCAGGACTAATGGCTTAATGCCACGGTATAGATGAACAAGCTCTCCGTGCGCCGCGAATAGTTGGGAAAAGGCCTCTCTGGGATTTCGTTTTATCGCTTTTTGCCATAGGATCGATTCTCTCCAACCAAGTGAGGTCGATGAAAACGGGCGCACCGGAGAGCAATCTGCGTTCGATTTGGCTTGTGCGGAGGATCGCTTTCTCGGTGCGGATTTCATTTTCCCTCTTTCACGCAGTATGACATGGCCTCGGCAATAATGGCATTGCGCCGCAACAAGAAAGGAGTGTTGGAATTTTAGGGAATTCGATGAACCGTATAACCCGGTTCGGTGACGGGCTGCTGCCTTTGCCATCGGAAAAGCAGAAGGAAGACGAGTAAAGCTCCTGCAGTAACTATCAGGCTAAAAATGAGCAAAAAAGTGGACTCGGTCCTATATTGGCTGTCTTTTTCCACAGATCTTAATTTAGGGTTTACCTACCTTGGAAATCTCTCTCAAAACGACGGTATCGACAGCGTAGCGCAAATTCCTAAATCGGGTCAACGGAGTTTTGGGGGAGTTTTGAGGGAGTGTTGGGAGGATTCTGGGGCGACTTTTTGTCCCATGGAATGAGACCGAGATCGGCCACTAGGCGCTGCTCTTCATGCTAGTCTGTTCTAATAAAGGAAAAATTTCCCCTTCTTCGTACCTTTTCTGATCGCTAATCGCTGAGGAAATAGCACTTAAAGTGCTGCTCCACTCGGTTGAAGCGGCGTCAAGAAAGGGTAATGTCGCCACAAGATCTCTTAATTGATTATTCTGCTCCAAAAGAGACTCCGCTACGGGCTTGCCGCCGGGTCGCCTCGCTAGACCGGGAAAGATAATGACTTCGATCGTGGAAAAATATCTCTCAAGAGCTCTGTACAATATTTCCGCAAGATGTTTTTGTTCAGAAAGTGTCTTGCAGAGTTCGCCCTGGGTGACCAGTTCCGAGATCGATTGGTGAGCTCGGCGCAACTCGGCTATGACCTGGGTATCCTTCGCACTCGTCATTCTTGGGGCCGTTCGTTCTGGCATTGTCTTCCTCAGCTTTAACTTAACTTCCGTGCAGCCAATGGCACCGGGATTGCAACTAAACAGAGTTCTAGCAGAAACCCTGAAACAAGGAGAAGATATTTATGCTCTATACCTTAAACCGCCTTCGAAAACGCGCTGAGTTTGGCCTCATCTTGTACTCGGTGTTAATGATTTCATTCGCTTTTTTATTCGGTTTATCGGCACTCGGGGCGGGTAACCCAACCTTGCCCACTTTAGTGGTCGATTTTTCCCAAGGCAGCAGTGAAGTTACCCCTGCCATGAAGCAGAAAATTCAGGAGTTCGTCACTCATGATAAAAAAGGCAACAAAATAGCAAAGGTCTATGCTGCGGTTTGGGCGGATAAGGAGCGAGAGGGGAACGAGAGTCAGTCGAAGGACGAGGAAGCTCTTGCAACGGATCGTGAAGCTAAGCTTAAAGACTTTCTGGAAAATCATCTAAGGCTTAACGTGGACACTTTTAATATGGCCGCGCGCGCTAATCCTGTCAGTCGGCTCTTCCACTCGGAGGATTCTAGAGTAAAGGGAGATGCCACGGCTACTGAGGATCCTATTGCTGCACAAATTCAAAATAATGCGAAGCCGTCCGTAGCGGTTTTAGTTATTGAAAATGAAAAAAGATCTCGTGGGTTGGCAGAGTAGAGAGTTTGTCATAATCTCTGTGCATGGTAACTGCCTCCGCCGATAAGCCGATTCAGCATGTTTCCGATACCGCCTTTTGGATTGCGGCGTATCGTTATCAGGAAGGCAATCGTAAAGACGCACTTTTTCACGATCCTCTTGCCGCAGTCTTAGCGGGCTCCCGAGGAGAAGAGATCGCCAAGCGGATGAACGCTGAAGAGGTCAGATGGTCGGTTACCATCCGCACCGTCATCATCGATCGTTACCTTAGCGAGCGAATTGCCGAGGGTGTGGATATCGTGTTGAATTTGGGGGCGGGGCTTGACACCCGTCCTTACCGGATGAATTTGCCTTCTCATCTTAAATGGATCGAAGCCGATTTTGCCCATATGATTCAATTCAAAACGGAGCGTTTGGCACAAGAGATACCAAAATGTTCCCTGGAGCGGATCGCCGTCGATCTATCCGATGAAATTGCCAGAAATAAGTTCCTTGCGGAAGTGAACACCAAAGGGAAAAATATTCTAGTGTTGACCGAAGGAGTCGTTCCTTATCTGACCAACGAACAGGCGGCTTCTTTGGCGAGTGGGCTGGCGCTGCAATCGAATTTCAGATGGTGGGTTGTGGACTATTTTTCGCAGTACTTTTTGAAGCTGCTTCGGAAAGGGCGGATCGCAAAACTTCTAAAAGATAACGCGCCATTTCAATTTTTCCCCAAAGACTGGGCGGCCTTTTATGGGGGGCGTGGCTGGGAGCCCAAAGAACTTCGTTATTTGCCGATTGAGAGCTTTAGCCTTGGGCGGCAAATTCCTACGCGATGGTACTATCGATTTCTGGCCATTTTTCTTTCTCGATCTAAAAAAGAGCACTTGCTCAGAATGAGCGGTTACGCGCTCTTGCAAAAAAAGAGGTCGTGACGCCCCTCCACATAATCGTCACTAACCAAAGGCTGCCTTCGTGCCGATAAGAAGAGTAAGAAACTTAAGAAAAATACGCTGATACCTCTTATTTCATGAAAAAGAAAACTCCTACTTTAGACGCGTCAAATGTAGTTTCTGATTTGGCCCGCATGAGCAATACCTCCCTTTTTGTCGCAGGCGATCTTATGTTGGATGAATATCTTCAGGGCAACGTGTCTCGAATTTCGCCGGAGGCGCCGGTCCCGGTACTGCTTCAAGATCATGTGGAACATATGTTGGGGGGAGCGGGTAACGTTGCCGCCAATGTTGCCGCTTTTAATGCCGAAGTCACTCTGTTAGGTCGCATAGGCGAGGACGAAGGGGGGCGCTTTATCAGGGATTTGTGCGAGAAGGCGGGGATTCATTCTCATTCCCTTATCACTTCGGCTTTGGTACCCACGACTCGAAAGACCCGTCTTCGAGTAGGGCATCAACAACTGATTCGCATCGATACGGAGAGAGTAGAGCTATTGACCTCTGAGGAAGAAGACGAAGCACTTCTGCTCTTTCTTGATTTCGCGAAATCCAAGAAAAAGAAAGCTTTGATTCTCTCCGATTATGCCAAGGGTTTCCTTACTAGTTCGCTGATAAAAAAACTTATTTCCGCGAGTCGAAAACACCGCATTCCGGTGATTACGGACCCCAAATCACAAACTTTGGCGAAGTATGACGGAAGCACGGTCATCAAGCCAAATCTCGGGGAAGGGCGGCAATACTTTCGCTTAAAATATCCCGAAGAAAAATTCAAAGAGATATCGCTGGAAGCTTCTCGTATCTGTGATCACATCATAAAATCGACAAAAATTGAGAACGTGGTTTTGAGCCTTTCCGAGCAAGGGGTCTACGCCAAGGGAAAATTGAACCAAAAAGGCATTCAATACCTGGCTCCTGCCAGACAAGTGGCTGACGTTAGTGGAGCGGGCGATACGATGATAGCTTTTCTCGCCATGGCGATGGCGTCGGAAATCGATTTCGTGAGGGGTGTCGAACTCAGTAATTTAGCGTCGGGAATAGTCTGTGGAAAGCCAGGGGCAGCGACTGTCTCTACTTCAGAGTTCTTGGCCGAGTTTAAAAGCTTCACGCAAGGGACTCGCCCTGAAAAAATATTAACTCAAGCGGAATTGGTCTCGGTGGTAGATCTGCTTCGAAGGGAAAAAAAGGTTATTGGATTTACCAACGGCTGCTTTGATCTTATTCATTCCGGAAATTTGCATCTTCTTCAGTCAGCAAAAAGAGAGTGCGATATTCTGGTGGTCGCTCTTAATTCAGATGAAAGCGCTCGTCGGATTCGTTCCGGGATGGAGCCGCTTCAGGCGGAAAGGGATCGTGCTGCCATTTTAGCTGGCTTTGCTTCGGTGGATTACGTGACTATTTTTTCCGAATCGACCGCGGATAGGCTCATTTCGGAGGTGAAACCTGATTTGTACTTCAAAGGCGGCGACCAGCCTTTGGAGAAAATTACGGAGCTTAAGGAATTAAAAAGAGTGGGAACCCAAATTGTAATCATCCCGCCGCTATTGGGGTATAGCTCTACTTCTCTTAGAAAACGTGCTGCAAACGCTTAGGATCGTTTTCCCCACGAACTGCCAGGCTCCTGAGGTTTAGCTCCAAGTTGGGCAAATACTCCGCGCAGCACTTTTATATCTTGTTCAAATGACCAAAATTCCATCGTCTGTTTCGCTCTTTGCTCTAGTAGAGGAAATCCCTCAAGACGTTCCAGCGCTTTTTGCAAAACCTGTCTTAGAGATGGAACGCTTCGTGCTTGAAAACAAAAGCCGTTGAGTCCATTTTGGATGAGATCCGGGGAGCAGCCCACTTCGTCACTCACCACAACTACTTTGCCGCAAGCCATCACTTCATTAACGATGAGCCCCCAAGGCTCGTATATCGAGGGCAAGACGAAAAGATCACAAAGAGAGTAGCATATGGGTAGTTCCGATTGGTTTCGAAATCCCAAGAACCGTATGGAGTCATTTCCAGTACGAGCGACCTCTTTTTCAAGGGCGGCCCTTTGAGGACCCTCGCCAACAAAGAGAAGATAAGGTCGAAGGGTTTTCATTTGAGCGACTCCCAAAAAGGCCTGGAGGAGATCGTTTGGTCGCTTCCTTGAGATTAACTTGCTGGCAAAAAGGATAATGGGCCTACCTTCCTCGATTGAAAGTTCTTTCTTTAAATCCGATTTCGTCTTTTCCGCCTTTTTCGCACGGCTTGAGAAATATTCGTTGTCTACGGCATAGGGCATTAGGTGAAGTTTCTGCTCGGCCGCGCCGTAGTATCTAAAGTATTTCTTATTAAGGGTGCCGATACAGAGAAAAGCGTCAACTCGAGAAAAAATTCGGGGCAGAATTAGCCGCTTTACCAATTGCTTTAGAATGCTGCGACGGCGATCTCCTAAGTGAGAATCCGTTCGCAACAAAGTTTTAATTCCCATGGAACGAGCGACATACAAGGCTGCCGTGTGAGTGAGCGGATTATATCCGTGGAGCCAAAGCGCGTCGGGATGCTCGATAGTTAGCTTTCGTTTCCAATACCGAACATTTTGACGCCACGAATAGGGGGAGACAGCCTTTAACTCGTCCTCTATGAATTCGTGCTGGTATCCCTCTATCAAAGGAACATCCCATTGGATCTGAACTCCAAATCCAGGATCTAGATGGACCCCCTTGGAGTAGCCCCGTCGGAACAGCACTTTTAGCTCGATCAAAGGCTCTTTGGCGATTAGGCGTAACAGAGGTGCTTGATATTGAATCGGATGGCTGACTAGATAGAGAAGCTTCATTTGATACGTCACCTTCTTCAGCTTATCGTCTTAAAAAATCCAATAATTAAGTAAGATCCCAGGATGATTCTTTTTTCTAATACGGCTTCCACCGCCCCCCTCTTGTTGCCCATTTCGATTACCTTTAGAGAGTTAGTATTGGGGTCGATAAGTGACCAGACAGATACGCTCTGATTGGCTCTTGGCGTCAAAACAGCTTCAATGGCTCGAATGATCCAATAAAATGAATATTCTTTACGTAGGTAAACTTCATTTGGGTTCGACATCTTTACAAAGATGCACGGCTTTTAGCGAGCTGGGACATCGCGTGACTGCTATTAGTCCCGATCCGGAAAATGCGAAAAGCATCGATGCTTCGCTGAAATATCGAATTCTGAGAAAGCTACTCATTTACCCCGATCTCAATCATGTGAACGCGCGAGTGGCTAAGGCCATGGAGAATCAAGCTTTCGACGTTCTATGGCTGGATAAGGCGCTGTGTGTCTGGCCCGAAACCCTGAAGTTCGTTCGCAAGAATTTCCCTACCTGCCTGATAGCCGGTTATGCTTGCGACGATATGAAGGCGAGACACAATCAATCGCGAAATTTTCTGAGAGGGCTCTCTTATTACGATGCGTTTTTTACCACGAAATCTTTCGGCGTCCGCGAATTGACCGCCATGGGTTGTCCGAGAGTTTTCTTTTCTCCTAACGGATATGATCCGAATTTCCATCGTCCGTTATCGCTATCTTTGCAGGAAAAGGCTCGTCTAGGGGGGCTAGTCGGATTTATTGGAACCTGGGAAAGCCAAAGAGAACAATCCATTAGAAAACTGGCCCAGGCAGGATTGCCCGTCCGCGTTTGGGGAAATAATTGGCCACAGTTGCAGAACTGCCCGCCCCCATTGAAAATAGAATATGCACCGGTCGAAGCAGAGGACTATCTAAGAGCGATTAGCTCATTTGATATTAATTTGGGCTTCCTAAGGAAAATCAACCGTGACCAACAAACCAACCGATCCTTGGAGATCCCCGCGTGCGGAGGATTTTTCCTCGCGGAACGTACCGAAGAACACCTCGCTCTTTTTAAAGAGGGGAAAGAGGCCGAATTTTTCAGCTCAGATGCAGAACTCATCCAAAAAGCGATCTATTATCGCGATCATACTGATGAGAGAATTAAAATAAGTAAAGCGGGGCGCCTGAGGTGCCTCACTTCGGGATACAGTTATCCGGAACGCCTAAGAACGGCCCTAGCAGAACTGATACACCTTAAGAAAGCGGCCTAAATTAGAATGGGACTAAGAGATTCAAAACGCATTCTGATTTATCGGTTGGGAAGCATTGGAGACACCATCGTCGCGCTTCCCTGTTTTCACCTCATCCGGAGAGAGTTTCCCGACGCTCATATTAGTGTGATTACGAACTTCCCCATTAACCGCAAAGCGGCACCTCTCCCGTCTTTACTGGGTAATACCGGTTTGGTGGATGACTTTATCGAGTACCCGATACAGCTTCGTGATCCTATCGTTATAGGCAGTCTGTTAAGAAAGTTGCGTCGACAGAAATTCGATCTATTAATTGACTTAGCAGCCGCCCGAAAAACGAGACTTCATTCGGCGCGCGATAGTCTTTTCTTCCGGGCCGCGGGAATTACCGAGCAACTGGGAGTTCCCTTTAAGAAGAGCGATTTTAGCTGTCAAAAAGACTCCCATACCGGTCTTTACCAGGCAGAAGCCCTTCGGCTGCTTTCCCGATTATCTGCTTTGGGAAATATCGATGTGACTCTACCAGACTCGTGGAATCTGAACCTAACCGCTCATGAGCAAAGCGAGGCTAGCCATTACCTGTCTGCATTCAAAGCGGATGAGAGAGTGATTGCCGTGAGCATGGGGACCAAGATCTCTAGTAAGGATTGGACCGAACCGAATTGGAGATCCTTCTTAGAAAAACTGGACTCCCAAAAATGGGTCTCCGGTGTTGTTGCGATTGGGGCCGGAGATGAATTCGATTTGACCGAACGAATATTAATGCCTTGGCGAGGAAGGAAATTAAACCTCTGTGGCAAAGTATCGCCCCGGCTATCGGCGGCGATCTTAAGTCAAACCGATCTCTTCATAGGGCACGACAGCGGTCCTATGCACTTGGCGGCTTGCGTAGGAACTCCCTGCATTGCCATTTTTTCCGCCCAGAATCCCCCTGGCCAATGGTTTCCGTTCGGTAGTAACCATACGGTTCTTTATCATCAGACGGAATGTTTTGGATGTCGTCTCACCGATTGCCTTATTGAAAAGAAAAGATGTATTTTGTCTATCGGTGTCGATGAAGTCCTAAATGCAGTGGAACGAAGTTTCAATTCCCTAAAGAAGAATATCTCATAGAGGTGCTTAGCGAGTAGCCGATCGCTTCTC
Organism: uncultured delta proteobacterium; assembly: GCA_963778115.1. Classification (GTDB taxonomy): domain Bacteria; phylum Bdellovibrionota; class FAC87; order UBA2466; family UBA2466; genus JBBQIT01. Next base: position 1,182,961 of record CAVZSV010000004.1, on the reverse strand, counting down.
CCCGACGATTTCCTCGTGCTTGCGCTGCATTTCATTCCAATAGCTATTGGAAGCCGACCAGGCACGCCAGGCACTCAAACCCACCGTCACGAAAGCCAGAAGGAAAGTAGCAATTGCTGCTCCTAGCCCTTTAAAAAAGTAAATAAGAGGGACGTAAAGTGCGATTGCAGTGACTGCACCAGCAAGTTGAATGCCGATAAATGCTTTTGTCCTATGATACGCGTAGAGGCAGGCATCGGTGATAATTTGAAATCCCTGAACGGCGTAACTAGCGGCAATCCAGGGAAGGATTCCAGCACTTCCCCAGTAGGCTTTTCCCAGAGCAAATCGCACAATCCAGTCTTTTAGGAGAAATATAAGAACGAGCGCCGCCAGGGAAACCGCGCCTACAATAGAGATCCAGGCTATCAGCACATTTCTGGCCTTGGCCCGCTCGTTGTGTTCCACGGCGTTAAAGAGAATGGGACGCAATACCGTTCCAAAAGAGGCGTTAATGAGAGAAAAGGGGGCCGAGCCCAAGCTATAAACCGCTGAATAGAGTCCCGCTGACCTTAAGCCGTCGAACAGATCCACTAAGTAACGATCCAAGAAGGCGATTATCCAACCCAAAAAGGAGTTGTAACCCAGGGGCTTACTGTAAACGAGCAGTTCCTCTCGCAATTTATGGTCGCTTTGTTTTTCTTGGGAGCGGGAGTCTGGAAGCGATGCGGCTCTTATTCGTCGACAAAGTAAAAGAGTGACGCCTGTTCCCGTCGCGTAACCCAACAGAACGTTCGTGGCGGTAGGACCTACAAAGTACGCGAATGAGACGGCGAATACAGTGCGAGTCACGTTGTCTAGCGAAGTAAAGATCGTATAGCTTTTGTGGCTTTTGGTCGCATTGAGAAGATTAAGTTCAAGGCTGCGCGCCGCCTCTAGTATGATGCAAAGTGAAGCTGCCACTAGTGTCCAAGGATGCAGTTCACTGGTTCTCATATATTGCCAAACGAGGCCAAAAAATAAGACGGAAACTACCCCGTAAATAAGGCGTCGACGCATCAACGGAGCGATGATGGAACGAATCGCCCATGGTCGCCCCTCCAATTGCATCCTCGGAAAAAAGCGCAGAACCGACTGCAAAATGGGAAAGCAGAAAATGGCATAGATAAGTACATACAGAGCTGTGGTTAAATTAAGTTGACCGAACATTTTTGGATTTAAGAGCCGAGTCAGGACCCACACTGCTCCAAAACGCGAAAATAGATTCAGCGATTGGGCAACGATTAGCCAAGAAGCTCCGGTAAGAACATGATAGTAGCGCTTAATCAGAAAACTTCCCCGTTGCTTGAAGAGGGAAAGAAGATGACTCGGCTTGCTCATTGCTTGCTGACACCAGCAGTTTTGTGGCGTTTTGATGTCGTCGATAATCGTCTTCGATGCACCTTAACGGCGGGATTTCCCGAGTAGATGCCGAAAGCGTCGAGATTATGAAAAACCGTGGCCCCCGCGGATACCACCGATTGCGCTCCCAACGTAACATTAGGGGCAATTAAGCATCTGGCTCCTATCCAGACTCCGTCTTCAATGGTTATCGGGGAAGGACAGATCGCAAAGGCAGGATCATTCCAGTCGTGATTTCCCGTGCAAAGGTAAGTTCCTTGCGAAAGACAAGCATGATTTCCGATACGAACTTTTGCGTAGTTATCTATCCAAACATCTTCGCCAATCCATGTGTAGTTTCCGACTTCCAGTTCCCAGGGGTACTTCACTCGCAATCCCGGTCGTAGGATGACGTGGTGCCCTATGATGGCGCCGAAGAGCCTTAGGGTAATAGCCCGTAGTCGAGAGGAAGGATTAAATGGGTTTCGGATTACGATAAGGTTCAGCAAATACCAAAGGTAGATGACTAAGGGCGATCGTTTTGGTCGGTACCCCTCGCGCTTGTAGGAGGAGAGATCGACAACCGGTGAATTAGGCGGCGCACTTCGCATGGCATAAGATCGGTATAAATTGAATAAAACTTGAGTTGTCCAAGGGTTAGCGCTTCGACTTAGGGGCAGATGCTTTCTCGGTTATAAAAAAACTATCGCCTATCGTACTCATGTCCCCTCGCCCCGCAGCACCGAGAATGGGGCGATGGGATCGAAAAAAGGCTATCCGGCTCTTACTTCGGAAGACGGACAAATAGACTTCGGTGTCGGTCAAAGGAGAGTCCAATTTGGTCAGCACAAATCCATCGGCCTCTTTGGGATAGAAGCTATTAAGGCGGCTAGGATCTGGATAGTAAATGAGCCAAGGGGTCATTCCCGGTTTAAAATGCTGGGTGAACTTTATCTGCTGCGATCCGTTAAAATACTCCACGGTGACTTCCGCTTCTTTATGAAATCGACCCACGACACCAATGTAATCAGTGGTTGGAGTTGCGGCGTACCCATTAAGCGGGGGTACCGGTTCCCTTCCTGGGGGCAGCTGTAAGTTTTTCACTACATTCGGATGGTGAAAAACATAGAGCGCCTCTTCCGAGGCGGGGGACTCGTGTCCTGTATGAAAAAGATAGGAGTACCAACGGTTGAGATCGAAATAAGCAAAGCCATGATTTGACTCGGGCATGACCGAAGAGTCTTCGGTAAGGTCATTCCAGGTTTCCTCGTAGGCAACCGGAGAATGGGATTGAATCGCCTCTTTCCAGTCCAGGACGAAGTTGGTCATTCCCAGTTTCTCTCGGACATTGGGTTTCACTCCCGGTCGGGATTGGCTAAAAGCAGGCATAATCGGAGCCCAGAACTGCTTTCCTGAATCGAGCGCACATTTTTCAGCCGCCTTTTTTTCGACAAGAGTTCTTGCTAAGTCGGAGTTTATCCAGAGGGAAAAGGCATCCGCCCCTCGATACCAATCGGGCCTGTTCTTTATTAAGGTACATGGATTGTAGAGTACGACGTAAAACTGATGGCGGCGATCTCCAAGGAGCAACTTCATCACTTCATCGAACGCGAGCACTTTGGAGCCGGGGGCCCCGGTAATCATGATTGAAAGCACTTTCCGGTTATCCATTTTTAGCCATGCGCTTTCGTATCTTTCAAGCAGAGTGATGGCCTTGCCTAGCTTAGAAATATTTTGAGGATCGCTCATGTCATCCCAAAATTCGAGTCCGAGCTTAAAGGGCTTTTTTGATCCAAGTTTTTGAACATTCTTAAATAGCGATTCGGTTACTGGACGGTATTGACTCACCGGGAAATGCAAGGGGCCTACCAGAACCTGGAAGCCATCGATCCCTGCGGCCTGCGCCGTCATGATATCCCGCTTTGTCGCTTGTTCGGGAGAACCCAGATCGTTAAGCCATTCGGAAGGAAGAAGGGCTAACTGTCCGCCCGGAAGCGAGGGCAACGGAGAAAGAGGAGCAAAGGAGTCTGAGACGCCGGCTGAAATCTGGGGCATATAATGGGCAAGTACAAGCGGTTCAGCCACGCTTATGTCTGAGAGAAAAAGAAAAAAAATAGCGACAAGACCGAAAGTAATTTTGTCTTTCATGGCTCCGTTCGGGTTTGCATAAACCGAAGTCGTTGGCTAAAAAAGGGAACAATCACTCTTAGAATCAATAAGCGTAAGACGATAACCGCTGGGAGCCATCGAATAAGCAATGCCAAGACATCTCCGGGCCCTTCGTCTCCAAAAAGATGCTGGCTGACCACGGCGAAGCCGATCGCCCAGATGTTTCCGCGAACTGTTCCAATTCCGCTTCTATCGACGGTAAAAAAGATAACGAGGACCGGGAAAAGGATTAAAAGTAATCCTAACCAAGATCCCTCTCCAAAGGGTTCAATCAGAATACTAAAGTCGATCCCTGTCTCGACATCTTTGGGAGCGATCATTTCGGCGGTATGCCCAAGGACGTTCTTTTTGTTGATCGTTGCACCTCCCCCTCCGATTAGATGGGGCAATAAGGTGAACGATTTGGTGAATACGTCGAAGCCCGCAGGCCCTCGCGTATTTACCACTTCGATGAGACGATCACTGGCATTTAATAAGCAAACCCTATCAAGTAGCCCCATGGGTCTTCCAAAGTAGAGTTTCTGAATCGAAGCTCCCGTATCCATGAGGCTTTTCTTTTTAAAGAGAGAAAACGCCAACTCGGGGCTTGAAAGATTTTTTTCCGCGAATAACTGAAACTGTTCTATCTTTCCCCGCAAGTCTTTGGCAGTGATAAAAGTTCTTGAATAGTTGGCGTAAGGGGCCACGACAAAAATGGCGAAGAGGGTTACCAAAATACTGGAAACGTAGTGGACTTTTCTAAATTGAAACCGGAAGCACAGGCACGTTAGAAAATAGGTCACGTAGGGTTGGAAGAGCGTCGTTTTGGTGTTGTCGATCATGCCCTCTACAAATCCCAAAAATAGCGCGAACAGGTTAATCCAACCCAGGCTCCGCTTTCCGTTCGACGTCAGGATCAGGTAAGCGGTACCGCCGGCAATTCCGAATAAAAGACTGCTATCCAGATAAGGGGCTAAACCAGTCAGTACCTGAGCGATCGCTCCCTGGCGATTGAGGTGGCGAATCAATTTAAATGAAAAACCCAAACACGTGCAGAATATTGATCCGAACCAAAGTTCGGTGGGATCGGTCAGTGGAGGAGAACTTCAAAGCGGGGTTTGAAGTAACGGGGAACGTAGCTTGCCAGAAGCAGGACCGAAGAAGCCGCGAGAACAACAAGGGCGGTGTCGATGGGTGAGGAACCTAGGATGGAATCACTCGGCTGCCACAGGAGTATTTTCGCGATGATGGGAAGAAATATAAGTCGAAATGCGAGAGAAGCGACACAGATGCCGCTTGTCGTAGCCATCCCCCCTAGTACGTTGAACGAGATAAGGGTAAGCGCTCCTCCAAGTGTAAGAGTAAACGCAAATAACGCATCTGTCCCTGTTAGAAGCTGTCCTACGAAAAGAGCAGAAGAAAGTGCGATAAGGATTCGAGGGGGAACTTCGGGAAAGAGCAAACGCTGCATGTTCTTCACCGGTTACGGGGGATGAAATCCCGTCGAAGGGGGTTAGAAGGTCTCCTACTTATCGTCAATTTCGAAGGCTGACTGAAGCGGTGAATTAACCTCAAAGACAGCTAAGCCAGGCTTGAAAGATAGCCCTTAGGTTCACCTTAGAAATTCAGAAAAACGTAGAGTCCCCCTTTACTCTTTTCGGGATTATGCGCCAAGACCTTAGAAAAAAAATCTAAGGTTGCACGTAGTGTTAAGGAGGCACCGTATAAATTCCGAAAAGTGATCCTGAAGGGGAAACTAAGTTTGGAACTTAATACGAGAAAACAAAGCCTCCTAACGCAGATCGCAAGCGGAGAGATTCATGCTTTTTCGGAAGCGAAAGTTATTTTGGTTCATCGTTGGCCCGTTCTTCTCGCAGTCATTATTTTTTTCGTCTCCGCGGGGATATTTTATAACCTGACTCGCGCGAACTATTCCATCGAAGTGACCATCGGCGAGGAAGATCCCTCTTCTAGCCCGTTAGGGGCATTGGCAGGTGCTTCCAGCTTGGGCGCATTGGCGGGCAGAACCGATGCCGTGGATAATGACCTTGCCTTTCTGCAGTCACATGCCTTTCAGTACAAAGTAGCCGAGAAAATTATCGGTGAAAAATCGTTCGCCCCTATGGTTTCTCACATCACCTCTCGCAACGATTCTATTTTATCCGTGCTTCGTTCTAAGTTTCTTGACGTCCCCGAAGACCTAAACTCAGAAGAGTCGAAGAAAGAAAAGATTAGCAATTTCATAGGTACCATTGCCAAGTTTAAGAGGGTTATCGGGCAGAATTATATCATTCTTACGGTAAAGCATTCGAATCCGGATTTATGCGTGAATTTGACGAATTTGATGGCGTCGCTGGCCGTTAAATTATTGATGGAACAAGATCTGGAAATTATTCAGAGCGCAAACACTTTTGTAAATGGACAGATAGAAGAACTTTCGCAGAGAATGAGAAAGCTTGTCGTCGGTACCAAACGCGAAAGAGAGATGGTCTTCGCGGAAGTGACCAAAAATACTGCGGGAAGGAGGTTTGTCACTCTGGAAGAGAATAAGGGCCAAGTAAAAACAAAATTGGAGATAAATCGAAGAATGGTCCGCGAATGGGAAAACTTAATTTCGTCTTGGAGGTCTGCTTCAGATACTGCTTCCGTGAATCAGGAAAAACTATACAATTCGATCGAAGACTTGAGTTCGCAATTTGAAGACGACGCACGTCTCGAAGTGGAGGGTTTGGACCAAACGTCGAGGCAAAGGCAGGAAGTCGAGTCGAAGATACGTTCCCTAGTAAGAAGTTTGACGCCAGTTGCAGCGAGTGCCAAGCCTCTCATCAGAACTCGAATCGCGGGCATTCTTCGTGAGAGTGAGGAACTGAATTTACGATTGAATAAGACTCAACAGGGAATATCTGAATCCACGCAATCTTTAAATTCCGCAGGAATGGTGGCCGAAAGTGTCGATGAAGCCAAGAGAAATACCGAGCTGGAACTTCGAGTCTTTGAAGAGTTGAAGATGAAGAACATGGAACTTGAGGTAACGCAGCTATCTAGAAAAAATAAGATTCGTGTCCTTGAGGACGCAAAAAAAGCGATGATCAAACCCAAGCTTAGTTTGATAGGGACTCTGTTGTTGTGTCTGATTGTGGGGGCCATTGTAGGATCAGGGCTGATGCTTCTTTTGGAGGAATTAGACGGGTCAGTTAGAAATTCCACGGAGATCGAAGAATTAGGACTAGCTCTCTTCGGGGGAGTCCCCCGTTTCCGAAGCGAAGGGGCGAGCCCATGGCGACTATATAATCCATTTCATTTCAAAGTAGCAAATATCGAACGGCGATCCCTCCAGAGCAGAGCCTTTAGGAAAATGGGGAAAAGAGTCCAATCTCTCTCAAAGACCTCTCCTCCGGCTCAAGTCATAGCGATCACAAGTGCGGAGAATAAAGAGGGGAAGTCCTTGGTGGCTTATCATTTGTCAGAGACGTTGGCGCGGGAAGGAGAGAAAGTGCTTCTTATAGACTTTAATCTCCGTACGCCGAATCTAACCGGCTCCAATCGTTCCTTTCGATTCCATGGGGAACAAGATTTTTTCGAAGGCACTAAGAACATGCTGGAGCATAACAAGTTGCCAGGGTTTCACTACCTCATCGCTCGAAAGGTATTTCCGGATGCTACCATGCTTGAAGAGGGAGAGAAATTCGGAGAACTCATGGCAAAACTTAGAAGCACCTATGACCACATTATTTTCGACACTGATGGGGTGCTTACCGCGGGGGATGCCATCATATTAGCGCGCCTAAGTGATGTGGTGTTACTAGTGGCGCGCCAGCGGTTTACAGGTTCTCATGCTTTGTTAAAAGCCTTCCATCGCCTTCGTAGAACGACCCAAACTCCCGTTTTTGCCGTCATGAACGGATATAGCCGTCGCGAGGAGTATGTAGATGCAGTATTCCGCGGTGGCGGGACCATTCATCTATCGACAGCTCCTAAGCTACTTTCCGTAAGTAAAAGGTAAGCGTTACCGATCGGTGTTTCGGATGACAAATTTGTCACCAGAAACGGTGGAGCAATTGCTAATCCGATAGCCCAAAGCATGGCAGGCGTTACCGTAGAACTGGTGAGCGTCTCTCCATCCGTGGATGGAATCTAAAGCGGCATCGTAGACTCGCCTTTGATCGAGAATAAGAACATCGGCAAGGGCATTTCCATTTGTGATTCGATCGCCGATGTCCTCACTAAGAGATCGCGCTTTTACCAATAAGACATCCCGATCCAACGCGTTTTTTACGGAGGCGGCGAAGACATCTCTTACTTCCTGCCATTGCGCTTGTGCATTTCTCTTTGCGATCTCCAGATCCATTTGCGCGGACGTGCGTTGGTGAACGAGAGATTGGTAATTAGAGATATTTGCTAGTCTGTCGAAGAGGGGAATAGTCAGGAAAACGCCCACGGAATAGTAAGGCTGGTTGACCCCTTGATCAATGATCGAAGCATAACCTCCGGATACATTGACGTCTAACGAAGGATAGATCAGGCCGTAGCTTGCTTTCACTTGGTAATCGAAAGAGGCCAGGTTTCTTTCCGCGGCTTGCCAGTCGGGGCGAAGGCGCAGGACTTTGCGCTCTAGATCTTCATCGGCGAACGTGGCTCTGCGGATTCTTTCCTTCCATGGCCATTTGATTTCAATCTGATCGGATCCCAATGCCGCACGAAGACCTGCTTTTGATTGGATAAGATTCTTCTGAGTTTGATAGTAGATATCGTGTAGATGGCCCAAATCCACTTCAATTCGCCCCAACTCTTCTTCGCTAGCTAATCCGGTATGAAATCGACTTTGAAGAAGCTGGTAGCTGTCATCAAATCGATCTAATATCATCTTTCCGGCTGCTAGCTCCATCGAATTGGTGATGACCTGTACGACAAGACCAAGTGCGGTATCCTCCGAAGTTAGAATGCTAAATTCGAGCCGCTTTTCGAGAGAAAGCTCCTGAGCGGTAGCTGCTTTCATCGTCGCTACGTCGGCACCGAAGTGATAGATGTTAAACGTGGAAGAAGCAAAGATCTCACGAAAAGTATCGGTATTGGTCTGGTCCGTAGATCTTTGTAAGAAGGTTCCGGCTCCCAGTTGCAGGGTGGGATAGAGAATTAGATGCTCCGGAACGTTTTTGGCCGCGGTTGCTTTCCAAGCTTCGCGTGCCTTTTCAACCAGGGGATCTCGGTCGACGATCTTTTCGATCGCCTTTTCGAAACTCAGAAGTTCTGGCGCATTGGGTTCGGCGGTCTCAAAGTCAGAAGGCTTTCTATTCGTATGGTGATGGGAACTCGTTTTTCTCTTGGCAGGTCTTAGATCGGAGAGGGATTGGGCTCTACTCTGGCACGAGAGACTAAGTGCAAAGACTAGGAGCAACGATTTAAAGAAGAATGTTGGCAATGAATGCATCGAGGAATTTCCGCTCGCTCTAAGTAATATCGGCTGCTTCTCTTTTCGGTAATCTTACGGAAATTCTTGAGTATATTGGCCTTTCGGAATTGCTCTGAAGCGCCTACTTGCCAAAAGTAACGCGCTTCGTCGTTGCCGGAAGCGCAACGTTAGCTCCGTCGGACTCTTCTCGGGAAGGCGGAAGGCCGCACAATTTGCGAACCTCTTGGTCGAATGCGCCAAGAACGCTTTCTAAATCCCAATTCGCCGTGGCGAAGCCTTTGGCGCTTTGACCGAGTGCGGTAATTTGTTTTTGCTGGCCGACAAGTTGTTTGATGGTTTCCGCGAGCGCTTGGGGATCATTAGGCCTCACGATAAGTCCGGTCTCTTTCAAAATCTCAGCGATTTCGGATTCGGGCTCGGTCGTAGCAATAACCGCGGCCCCACTCGCCATCATTCCCAAGAGTTTCGAAGGGAGAACTCGATCACTGGCTCCAGGTAGTTGTGTCAGGACTTGAATCTTCGCTCTAGCAAGGAGGTATTTAAAGTTATCCTGGCTTTGAAAGTCTAGCCAATGAAGATTTTTCATATCGCAAGCACCCGCCTGCAACTCTTTTCTGAGAGGGCCTTCACCGCAGATAATAAATTGGATTTGTTTTTCGTCTTTCAGCAGACGAGCCGCAGATACCAAAACGTCAACTCCTTGCTTTAATCCTATAGTGCCCGAAAAGAGAACCACAGTTGCCGATTTATCTATGTTGAATAGCTCCAAATTTGGAGTTTTGCCCAGGGTTAGCTCATACGCTTTGAGATCGATCCAGTTGGGGAAAAGTCGAGCTGCTTTGGGATCTACGCCTTTGTTAACAATAGCGGTGAGCATTTTCTTTGAGATGGTACTGACTCGATCAAAACGGCGATACAGAAAACCCTCCACTCGATGAAGAGCGTCGGTAATCCAAGACCGGGAAATCATCCCTAGTCCAAGGGAGGCGTCAATTTCCAAATCCTGGACATGGAGCCACGAGCGGGTCTGGCCGAGCCAGGCAGTGAAGAGAACTGCAGGAATGCAAAAAAAGGGTGGCTCCGTCAGCAGGATGAGCGTTGGTCTTTGCCGGAAAACAACGCTAAGCAGTACGGGAAACGAAGAGATCGCAAAAGTGAGGAGATGAAAAATTCGCTTTAGCGCTGAGGGCTTTGAAGGGACGTAAAGAGGACATCGATGTACCGTAGCTCCTTTCCAGTTTTCCGTTACATAACGAAATCCTTGATAGCTCTCTTCGACCTTCCATTGCGGATAATAAGGGGGGGCGGTAATGACTGTGATTTGGTAACCGTGTTTTACCAGCCAGGCGACCAACTCAGAGTTGTACTTTCCGATACCTACTTTTTCGGGGTGAAAATTGAGGCTGCAAATAACGACATGAGGTAGCCTCGTTTTTTTTGAAGACTCAGAATGAGAGATCGCTTCGTTCCTCATGGTTTTCCGGCTGTCATTTCCCGAGAGAGGCTCGCTGCTTTCCGCCGTCAAAAATACCTTGGGCCAATGCCCATTGGTAAGTTTCAAGAAGTCCATCTTTAAGCGATATGGTCGGTTTCCAGCCTAAAGCCGTTATTTTTTTCGTATCCAGCAATTTTCTGGGGGTTCCTTCGGGCTTGGATGCGTCAAAGACGATTTTTCCTTCGAATCCTACCGCCTGAGCCATGAGAGTGGCTAATTCCTCGATGGTCACATCGCTTCCGCAACCGACATTGATTAACTCCGGCTTTTCTAAATCTCTAAGCACGGTAACGCAGGCTCGCGCCAGATCATGAACATGCAAGAATTCCCGACGTACTTTACCCGTCCCCCAAATGACGACCTCCGGAGACCCTATCATTTTCGCTTCATGGAGCCGTCTCATAATTCCCGGAATTACGTGAGAATGGGTAGGATGAAAATTATCGCCAATGCCGTACAGATTGGTGGGCATCACGGCCATAAAGTGTTTCCCATATTGCCGAAAATACATTTCGCAAAGTTTTAACCCCGCTATTTTTGCAATGGCATAACCTTCGTTAGTAGGTTCTAAAGCACCCGAGAGAAGAAACTCTTCTTGAATGGGCTGGGGAGAATACTTTGGATAGATACAAGAGCTTCCCAAATAAAGAAGCTTTTTAACATTGGCTTTCGCGGATCCCGCAACGACATTGGCGGACATTATCAAATTGTCATACAAAAATTCGGCTTGCCGAGTCGCATTGGCTTCAATTCCGCCGACTAATCCAGCGGACGCAATGACGTATTCCACTTTTTGATCGGCGATGTATTCATGGACCTGAGCTTGATCTTTTAGATCGAGTTCTCTGCGTGTCGGGGTCAAAAGGTTTTGATGCCCTAGCTCTTTCAATTGACGAGAGATGGCGCCTCCCACCATTCCCGTACCTCCCGTCACCAAGATGATACTTTCGGGATTTAGTCGTTTGGAGTCGTTGACCAGACGTAGCCGTTTTGCGGATCTTTTGGCAGGCGGAGCAGCGGTCAAATATTTCTCCGGATTGAGCCCCTCCAACTTCAGGTCTTCGATTACCATTTCGCGGACAAGATCTAGAAAGGAATATTTTGGTTTCCAACCGAGCTGGCGAATCGCTTTACTTGCGTCTCCTAACAATAGGTCGACTTCGGAAGGACGAAAGTAGCCAGGGTCGATTTTTACATGCTTTTGCCAGTCGCGGCCGACCAGACCAAAGGCTACATCCAAAAATTCTTTGACCGAGTGAGTTTCGCCGGTGGCGACGACGTAATCCCCTGGGCTTTCATTTTGGAGCATTAGCCACATGGCTTCGACATAATCCTTCGCATGACCCCAATCTCTTTTGGCCTCCAAATTTCCTAAAAATAGGTCATTAGTCTTTCCCGAGATTATTTTGGCCAGAGTTCTTGTGATTTTGCGTGTGACAAATGTCTCTCCTCGGCGTGGAGATTCATGGTTAAAGAGAATTCCATTGGAAGCATGGATGCCATATGCCTCTCTATAATTCACGGTGATCCAATGACCATAAAGCTTCGCGCAAGCGTAAGGACTTCGAGGGTAGAAGGGAGTTAACTCCTTTTGCGGAGTCTCGCGAACCAGACCATACATTTCTGAGCTCGAGGCTTGATAAAAGCGCGCGTTCACCTTCGACCGGCGAATGGAATCTAGGAGCCGTACCACCCCGAGTCCGGTGACATCGGCCGTATATTCCGGAGTATCGAAGCTGACGCGAACGTGGCTTTGGGCACCTAAATTATAAATTTCGTGGGGCTCTATTTCTGACAAAAGTGAGGTAAGTACCGAAGCGTCCGAGAGATCTCCGTAGTGTAATTTGAAACGGACATTTTCGTCGTGTCTATCTTGATATAAATGTTCGATGCGCTGAGTGTTAAAGGAGCTACTTCGACGAATTAGACCGTGAACTTCATACCCTTTGGACAGCAGCAATTCGGCAAGGTAAGACCCGTCTTGCCCGGTTATTCCCGTAATAAACGCTCGTCTCATACTTCCCCCACCGCAGACACCGAAACCGCACACGAAACCTAACTTAGACACTATGCATCATTTACGAGACGCAATTGTGGAGGCTTTGTTGAGGAAAGAGCATTTTTCCATCCGCAGTGGCCAACTAAATGCCCAGCGATGATAGAGAAAGCAGTATACTTTTATTACCTCTGCTTGCTTAAAATTAAACCTCTGGAAAGGTGCTATGAGGCCGCTAAAAGTCTTTGTGAATACCCCCGCTTTCCACGTTAGCGCGAGAAAAAATACAGATTGGCAATACACCCATCTGCTGCGGCAAATGCCTAACTTTGCGGAAAGGCTAGAAGTTTATTACCCGCACTCCGCTCTTTATTCCGCTCAATGCAATTTCAGGCATTTGCTTTGCTCATTGGGGTCTAGATCTCGAAAGGCCACAATGCAGTCAGCGATAAGGAAACTTCGTTTAGAGGCTCCGTTGCCACGCCGGGAGCTTGTTGATTCTAACTGTGATTTAGTTTTCTCCTATGGGGTTTCGCCTACGAATGCGGAAAAATTACCGGTGGTATTACATCTCGGTTATACGGATACCGTCGAACTCATGCGCAGGAAAATACCTGAATCGGTGATTCAAGAAGAGAGGGAAATAAAGCGCCGACTGATACGTCGTTCGGCGATGGTTACGGTAAATACTAGATTCGCGATGGAAAACTTATTGAAAGAGGAAGATGATTTTTTCTGGAAAATAAGAGTAGTGCCTTTTTTTCTTCCGCATCTTTCTTGCCTTAGTGAGGAACAGGTTCGAATCAAGTTCAATTCTCCCGGCAAAATTCAATTGGCATTTATCGGAAGAGAGGCGAAACGAAAAGGGCTGCCCGAGGTTTTTCGTGCCTTTGAAGAGCTCAACTCCAAAATGCCCGATCGGCTGAATCTTGTTGTCGTGAGTGATTTCTCAGATGGACCGATATCCATCCCTAACCTTCCAAATATTACCCATTTCCTTACTAAATCTCGCGAGGAGGTTCAAAAGCTACTGCGTCAATCCCACTTCTTATTAATGCCTAGTCGATTTGAAGGCTATGGATGGGTGTATCTAGAAGCCATGGCTGCGGGTGCCATTGCTTTGGCCTGTGATAATCCGATTCAAAGAGAGATTCTTGCGGAGGGAAAGTGCGGCTTGTTAGTGAGTGCTTCTGAAAGCGATATAAAAGCCAAAATGCTACCTTATCTCGAGCGGCAGGATAAGAGATTCGAAATGGCGAAGAGCGCGCTACTTTTTTGTGCGGCTAACTATTTGCCGTCAACTGTGACAAATCTAATGTTAGACGTCTTTAGCGAGGCGCTGAGTGGTAATAAGAGCAGAAGCGTTTCCAAACGGCGTTAAAGTAGTTACGAAATTTGCCTTTGGCGCTGTGGGGTTTGAGCTGGGGAGTGGGCCCTAAGAATTTTTAAGTAACTTTCTACGACCCGATCCATCCGAAATCGATTTTCGAAACAAGATTTGGCTCTCACGGAAAGTTCTTTCTTTTGCTTTTCGGAAAGCGAAAACCAACGATGCAGCAAAGTGGTAGTTCCCTCGAAGGTGTCCTTTTCCACGAACCCCGCTCCATCTGCCGCGACTTGGCTCGCAATATTTACTTGATCGGAGATAAGGACGGGAACGGCACACGAGAGCGCTTCAACCACGGAGATGCCGAAGTTTTCTTGGTGCGAGGGCAAAATAAAAACCTCGGAGTTATAAAGTGCTCCCCACTTAAGCTCTCCCACTAAGGGGCCCGTCCATATCACTCTGTCACCAATGCCGAGATCTTTAGTCATCTGTCGAAGGTGTGCTGCCCATTGGACGGTATCCGGACCTACAAAAACCAGTCGTAAGGAAGCGTCTCGCGAAGCTATGCGAGCAAAGGCCTGCAAGAGAAGATCGCATCCTTTCTTCGGATGAATCCTACCCAGAAAGGTTATATTTCGAGTGGATTTCAATTCGGGAAATTCTTTCAAGAACTGTTTTCTTAACAGGCTGGGATCCTCCGAAGATCCATGAGTGCCATAACCGACTATACTGCCCTTGGAGCATGGGGGCGAAAATGAGGTGGCGGAACCCTGTCTCTCCTGTTCTGAGGTATAAAGAACATCAGCTGCGCCCTCCATAATTTTGTGTTCGAAGAGCTTCCAATAAATCTGTTTCTTCAGGCGTTTTACGGCAGAGTTCTTGTTAAACCAAGGGTCAAGTCCACCGTGCGGAAACAGGAAGTAGGGCAGGTTAAGGCGATTGGCGGCTCGTGCCGTCACGAGATTGGTGTAAAGCCAACTTGCGTGGGCTATAAAAACGTCGAACCGTTTTCCGTTTTCAAGCAGCCAGGGGTAAAGTTTCCGCGTAAACGCCCAATTTCCGATCCTAGGGCCTAAGGCATGCGCTGGAATCGGAAACGGTTTCAGGTAGTCGGCAGTCGAAGAATCCAAAGACACAACTTCAACCGAATGTCCAAGCTCCATCATCGCTATTGAGACCTGCCTTATTCCCTCGGGAGGGCCTCCGCTAGCGGGATCCAGAGTAGCTATGATGTGTAGTATTTTCATGAAAGAGGATTACCCGCTCTTTCTGAGATTGGGATCATCTGCTTTTTTGATATCGTCCGAGGTCCCAATTTGTTTCTTTCTACGTTCAAAAAGCTCAGCATCTACCAAAAAGGGAAAATAGAAGTTTTTGATCGTAAATAGAATGAGTCCCTCCCTTCCATCTAAAAATCCCATTCGGAAAAGATAGGTATAGCTCCAAAGAAGAAAGGGTCGAATGAACAAGGGAAGCCGTTGGTAGATCTCTTTTTTTAAGAATCTTTTTTGTTCCAGCTTGTTTCCAAAAGGGTGAGGCCTTACTACAGACGTTTCATGGACGGCGGTTTTTTCCGCAATCATGGAATCGGCTTCCATTTTTGCCCAACGCGATATCTTGGACACCCATTCGCTGCTGTTACTGGCGATGATATCGACGAGGTCCCCATTGAGGTAACCGACAATCCCTTGGGTGACAAAATGTTGATGGTAGCTGCGGCTTTCACAGCGGATCTTTTCCTTTTTAGCCAGTCGGAGGTGGAAATTGTTGTATTGTCCACCGAACCGAATCCATTTCCCCAGAAAAACGCTCTTCTTTCTGACAATATAAGCATCGGCAAGAGTGTTCTGATTGGGATGAGAAACTATCTCGTTAATGGACTTAACGAGTTCTGGAGTAAATCTTTCATCACAGTCCATGGGAAAAACCCAGTCGGTCTTCAAGGGTAAATGATCGAATGACCAGTTGCGCTGAGCGGAATAGTTCTCAAAGGGGTGATCGTAGATCTTGCATCCTGCTGCGGTGGCTATTTGTTTTGTACGATCGGTACTTCCCGAATCAACGACAAAAATGTCGGCAGCTAAACCCTGGAGGCTTTCCAAACAGTCCGGCAGATTCTTCTCTTCGTTGTAAGCCAGTAAAATAATCGAAAGTCTCATTGAGTGACTCCCGCTGTCTGAGTTTTTCTCAGAAAGCTTTTTTCGAAAGCCGCGCTATCGATCGTGCTCCTTTATTCGGTTAAGTTAAGAAATTTCTTGAGTAAATCCCAGTTACCCTGGTCTCCTACAGTTTCCATTTGTAAGTGCCGATTAGCAGTTGAAGGCACTTTCGCATGAAGTCAAAAAAGAGTCATAGCCCTTCCCTTGAAGAGCTTGTCATCGCTCGGTTGCAGCGGTTGTCGCCCCCTTACAACGAATGGGCCCCCAGAGCGCTTCGAAATCATCAGCACGGATTTGTGAATGACGAGTTACTCGCCGTACTGACGGACATGACGTATTGGACGGCAGAAGCTGAGAGAAAAAAAACTTATGAACGGACAAAACGGGCATTTGATCTCGTGGTAGCGGTAGCTTTGGTGTTGATGATCTCGCCGTTACTCATAGCCTGTGCCATCGCTATAAAAATTGATTCCAAAGGGCCTGTCTTTTTTCGGCAATTGCGCGGGGGACGTTTCGCAAAACCCTTTTGGATTTTAAAGTTCAGAACGCTGCCCATGATTCAGGGAGAAAATATTCATTTCCTAAAGCCCCTTGAGAAGCCGAAAAGAAATAGCGCGACGAAGGTCGGTAAATTTCTTCGCGAACATAAGTTGGATGAGCTACCGCAACTTTGGAACGTCTTTAAGGGAGATATGTCCATTGTAGGACCTAGGCCATTTTCGATGAACGATACTGCCACCATCTTAACAAAACATTACATTCGTTTTGCCATCAAGCCGGGTCTTACGGGGCTGTGGCAGGCAACTCTTCCGAACGACATCAACGGAAAAGTTAAGTTCGCTTTCGATGGCAGATACGTGATGCGAAGGTGTTGGTCCTTAGATCTCTATCTTTTGGCGAACACCATCCCCATTGTTCTTATGGGAGAAACCCGTTTCTCCCGAAAGGTCCGTCGAGGCCCAAACCGTTCCGCACTTATGAAGCGATCCCGCCCCGATGACAGCTCCAAAGCGGCTAACTTCTAGTTCCCTCCCTCCATTGATCGCATTGGTTTAGTACTTGATTGATTAATGCGATGAGTTATAGATGGGGTGTTGTTTGTGCGGAGGGAAGACTCATGGTGCGCTTATTGGGGCTGCTCTTAATCATAGGGGCAATGGTCCCCAGGCAGGCCCACGCTTCTGTAACCTCCCCTCGTTTTTGTGCGGCCATTCAAGGCAACGGAGATGCTATCTTTGCCCACTTCCACTCATTGGCCCACATCATTAGTTATTACGGAATGTTCGATCTTGCCGCGGGCTCTAGCTCCGCTTCGATTACGATGTTCCTCATCGAGAGCATGCTTCAAAATCCAGAAATCGCAAACTGCAAGTGCAGCAAGGAAGAGAAAGCTCAGAGAGTTTCTTTGATGCTAAAGTCGCTAGTGGGATTTTTTGAATCAAGTCCGGGACGAAAAGAGGCGATTTCTTTCTATAACTTTCTAGCATCGCTAAAGCAGATTCAGGAGAAAAGTTTCACTAAAAAAAGTGACGGAGTAACTCCTCCTCAGTTAGATGATTACGACTACCGCCATTTTAGTTCGCTCCTAGGAATTTTCTATAATAAGCGCTTCGAAAACCTTTTCCGAGACTCTCCCGATAAGAGCTATCATTACAATGATTACAAACAGGCGCTTGGCCTGGGAATGTTTAAGGTCGATAGCAACAAGGTGTTCTTGCGTCCTTTTCCTATCACTTTCGAAGGGGTCGCCACCGTAATGGGCTGGATTGGAAACTTCTACGCCGCGCGCGATTATGAGAATGGCGCTCACTGGACAGATTGGTTTAAGGCTTGCAAACCAGACACTTTGAAGGAGAAGACGTGGGGACAAATCGCTTACGATAATTATGATCCCAATGACATTGAGGCTTTTGTAAATAGTGACATCCGAAAACCTACGGCCTGCAAGAAAAAATGGGAAGTCTTAATGTCCGATTATCGGGCTCATGACAATACCCCGCGAGATTCCGATCGGATTAACGAACCAATGGGAGAGTATTTCCCTGCCATCGTGATGACGGGACTCGTGGTGGGAAACGGGTATGAAAAGATGGAGAAGGCCAAAGCGGCTTACTGGAAAGCAGA
Organism: uncultured delta proteobacterium; assembly: GCA_963778115.1. Classification (GTDB taxonomy): domain Bacteria; phylum Bdellovibrionota; class FAC87; order UBA2466; family UBA2466; genus JBBQIT01. The sequence goes on along the minus strand of CAVZSV010000004.1, from coordinate 1,164,943 downwards.
GAGAGAGATTCAACTCAACCTCGATTATGCCAATGAATTCCGCGTGGGAAATTTTGGCCCTAATGACAAATTGGAATCGATCGAAAATGCGATAGCTCTCGAAAGGAAAAAAGGGCCAGTGGATGTGAAGACTGACAAGTTCTATGGCTTGCCAGGATTCCCCTGGGCGGTGGGTCTTCAAACCTCTCCCGCTGAGCCTTCTATCTCGGAAGCTGCGGAATTTAATCGAGTGTTGAAACGTTGGCTGGAACTCCATCCGAAACTTGCTGAGAATTTTCCAAAGGCCGTTGTTGCCGCCGCTAAACAATTGGTTTCGGTGGGAGGCTATGCGGATCCCTTTCCATCGACCGCGCTCAAACTTGCCGGCTGCGAAAACGTATTTTTTATCACTACCGAGCGCGATAGCTTCGATCTAGTAGATGACATTAATAATCTGTTGGGCGGCAAAGGGTCCAATTACGTGAATGCTTCTCTAAAGCGCGGTCTCAAAGATTCGGATGCGGTTTGGTGTACCGACTGGAACGATTCAAAGTACTCCGAATACATGGCCTTAAATAACGTCTATAAACTCACCGAATCCACTTTTAAGGCGGGATTCGAAACCAAAAGCGATTACTTCCTGCATCGAGGCCTCTCTGAGCTTCCTAGCGTTCCCAGGCATGGGTGTAATTTCCTTAAGAATGGCGGATAGATGCTCTACTTGAGGGAAATCTCTGGTATTGCGGCGCTATTTTAGCTACAAAAGCTCGGCTAGACATTCGGGGTACGTCATGGGGCGGGAGCCATGCTGGAGGTGTAGATGGCCCGGGTCTTCGTTGTTCTATTCACATTTTTCTCAGCATTAAACAGCTATGCCAATCAGGGTTGTTACAGAGGGGTATATGCCCAAGGCGTTCTTCCTCGTTTTATCATCCCGATTTCCGCTGCAGGAGGATCGGCCTTGGCCTTTGTCCCCGATTCCGACCTATTGAATGTGGTAACGATGGACGGAAGAATGGAAATGTATCGGCTTGAAGATAGGAAAAGGGTTGGAACAGGCAGAATTCACTTCCCCGGCAGTGTTCCCGATATCAGCTCCTACCATATTACGAACGAGGAAACGTCGAGGACAGTAACTCATCACTTCTTACTTCGTGAAAGTGGGGCGTACACCGCCTCCGTAGCAGACGCTTACCGGAGAAAGATGTGGGATCCCATTAGCATCACTTCACAACCCTTGCCGGGTCCTGACTTTCCTTGCCAATGGTCTTCCATCGAAAATTTAATGTTACGGGCGGGGGTGGCCGGTAAGATGAATCTCTATGACTATCAAGATATTACTTCTATAAGACGTCTGCTTACTTTTGTTCCTTCCGAATTCGCGGACCCGATGTCTGAAAATAAGATTCGAGGAGTTAGTTTCAGTCAGACCCATGTCGCCTCGGTGACCCACGATAATCGGGTTCGAGTATGGAGACGCGATAGTCCAGATAAAGAGATCTTCGATGAGTGGATCGAGGGCGCTCTTGAAGTTGCAATCTCAAAAAACAGGCTGTATGTCGGCAAATTTGCCGGAGACGTCTCTATTTTTAGTTTTGGTTCTAGTGATCCCATTGAAGAACTTTCGTTTGAAGGAGCGAATAAACAAACCCAACCTGAATTACTTCTATCCGACGACGGCCGAAAGTTGGCCGTGAAAAATTGGGATAGCACCGATATCTACCAGGTGACTTCTAAGGGGCATACGTGGATCGCAAACTATCCCACTGACCATCATAGGGACCTTATTAAATTTTCTCCTGATGGAGATAGGCTGACTTCCTACGCGCTCTCTTTAAAAGCGATCGCTGTTTGGGACCTCCCCGAAGTCTCCGACTAATGATAAACAAACGGAATTGTCTCTCCCAAGCTTAAAAAACCCATCTTAAGTAATATCGGAAGGCTACGTGGAGACGCATCTACACCAACCAATTTCGCCCCTATTTGTTTTGCGAGTTCAAGGCGGGTTCGTACCAGCTTCGTAAATGCACCTTGCCTTCGATACTCAGGCAAGGTGGCGCCCGCGTGTAGCATTACCAAATCCCCTTCGATTCGCATGAGTCCGGTAGCTATCATTTCGCCGGTTTCGGTGGTCGCGCCAAAAACGTGAAGGGAATCTGGCCTTGCCGCTTTCTCCTCTTCGAGGCGTCTGATAAATCCACGGAGGTCTTTCCGCCAGAGTTTTTCCTGTATAATAGCTAGTAGTGGCAGCTCCTCGGGGATTTGCACTTCACGAACCCTAAGACGTGAGTTTACTTCTGGAAAGGGAAGCCCCGAATGCCAGACCAGGAGCTCTTCTCTTTCTCCTTCCTCAAAACCCTCTTCAAGTAGGATTTTCTTTAAAGCTTCAGGCTGGAAAAGTTGCCAGTATTTCCACTCAAAAGATTTCCCCAAGTCGGCGTAAAATCTTTTCTGGGTAGTGACCAACTCCCTATAATCTTCAAGTGTCGATACCGAAGCCCAAATGACACTATTATCCATTTCGCAGGGACTTTCCCCCACACATCGGACCATATGAGGAAAATTTTCCCTTTGGCACGAAGGGGTAGACAGAGTTTCCCGCATCCGATCCACCAGTATCTTTTTAATATCCTCATGGGAATAGCTCATAGGTTAGTACCTCCTTATCCGCAGGGCCTTACTCGCCCGTTTCCATTCCTTCCGACTCTCACTAGCGAAGGCTTTATCTGATTTACGTTTCTCAAACAAGATTTCCCTCTGAAGTTTTCGGAAGCTTTCCATCCTTTCGGGAGTTAGGTCTCCATTGGCTAGGGCTATCTTAATCTGACAACCTGGCTCCGTGCGGTGCTGGCAGTCGGAAAACCGACAGCGCAGCGAAAGGGCCTCGATATCATCGAAAAGAGTTTTGAGCCCCTCTTCATGATCGAGTAGTCCGAGCTCTCTCATCCCGGGCGTATCGATAAGCATTCCCAAACCGGGAAGTTCGAACAGATGACGCGATGTTGTCGTATGACGTCCCCTGTCGTCTTTCTCCCGGATAGTTTGGGTCTTTGCGGCTTCTCGGCCCATCAGGAAATTGACCAAAGTGGATTTTCCCACTCCAGACGAGCCCAATAGCACGATGGTTTTTCCGGCATGAAGCGATCTTGAAAGTTCGTCCATGCCGAATCCCGTAACGCCACTGACCGCGTGTATCTCTACTCCCGGAGCAATACCCGAAATCTCAATGATGGCTGCCTCCAAATCGGTGGCGAGGTCAGCCTTGGTTAGAAGGACTAGGGGAACCGCTCCACTGTCCCAGACTAGAGCGAGATAACGCTCTAATCGTCGTAAATTAAGATCTCCATTCGCTGAGGTTGTGATCAGAGCGATATCCACATTAGCCGCTAAGATCTGTTCTTGATGAGTCCCTCCTACCATTTTGCGTTTCAGACAAGAGCGTCTGTGAAACCGGTGATGAATGGTCGCGCGTTCATTTCCTAGTTGAAGGCCGCAAGCTACCCAATCTCCGATAGCAGGCAGTTCGCAACGTTGGCTGACAGCGAAACGAAAATGGCCCGAGATCTCAGCCCAAAAGACACCTCTGCCCGTTTGAATCCGAAAGCAATCCCGTTCCTCTCCGACGATTCGTGCGGGAACCCAATCGTTTCTATTTAAAGTTTCCCATTGCGCTTCAAAAAATTCGCACCACCCGAGGGGGTGCAGTAGTGTTCTGTCTGTTAAAGACATGGTTCTCCCTTAGCCGGAGCCGAGGTGCGAAAACGCACCGGTGCCCACGGACTGAATTTAAAAAAGTTTAGAAAGTGATATTGGGAGAACCAGAACTAGTAGTTTGCGGTGACGCAGAAGAGGTCCTGGCTTCCCGAGATTAAATTTTCCATATGCAGGCCTCCTTAGTGGAGAGACGTTACTGAGATCTAGGATAGAGAAAATAAGAAAAACTAGCAAGAGGGATTTTTGCAGAGTCGCTTCGCTTCTCGCCATGACAGAAAATCTAAAGGTAACTCCGTCTCAAGTTCTTAAGCCACACTCACATTTTCTTTCCTCGCCCTCGCAAATAGCACTCCCGCCCCCATTGCCAGCACAAAGCACCATCCCCACAACCACTGGGCTCCCCACTGTTCGAGGACGAAAGAACCCAACCACGGGGCTAAAATAAAGGCCAGTCCCATGCTGCTACTATAAATTCCCATGTAAGCCCCTTCACTGCCTTGAGGTGAAATATTGGCGACATACGCGCCTGCCGCCGAAAATAGGATCATCTCTCCGAAAGTCCACATTGCCACCCCTGTGATCACTCCCCAAAAATGGGGAGCGAAGATTAAGATTCCAAAGCCAAACGCAAAAAATAACGATCCCAGAAACAGGGTCTTCGCCGTCGACCAATGAGACGTTGATGCATTAATGGGGAACTCAAGAAAGATGACCATCAAGGTATTGAGAGTAAAGGTAAGTCCATAGGTAGAAGGCTTAAGCCCCAAGTCTCTGACTAAGAAGATAGGCAGGGTGGACTCGTGTTGTTCGTAAACGATGAGAATCAGTATCACCGGAATTAGGAAAAACCGGAGGCGAGAGTCTTTAATGGCACTTCCAAGAGTGGTTAGCAGGGGGGCACTGACTTTTTGTTCGGGATGCCTGCGATTTTTCGTCTCGATTTCTCGCAGACGACTGGAGAAGATCATCATCACGAAGGCAGCGCAAAGTGTCGTGATTCCATCCACGAGAAATATCCAAAAAAAGGAGAGTTCGGCGAGCAGTCCTCCCATCGCGGGTCCGATACTCATACCGATATTGATAGCGAGTCGATTTAAGGCGAAAGCGGACTTCCTGGTACTAGGGGTTGCGTAAAGCCCGGTGAGAATCATGCTGGCCGGACGAAAAATTTCATTAAAAAGTGACAGCAGGATCGTAAGGCCTTCAATGGCCAGAGCGCTTTCGGCCAAGGGGAACGCGAACATGATGGCCGAGGAGACAAAGAGCGAAAATACCATGACTCGCACTGTTCCCAGCCTGTCACACAACCAGCTCCCCACTAAGCCCGCAACGAGGGCCCCAACACCGTAACATCCTAGGATAAATCCCGCCTCTTCCACCGAAAAGCCCCTTCGACGGGTCAGATAGATGGCCAGAAAGGGCACAACCATCGTCCCCATCCGATTCATCAGTGTCGCGAGAAACAGAATCCACAAAGGGAGGGGGAAGTTCTTTAATTCTCGGTAGGGGTTCAACATTTTCTCCACTGATGTCATAGAATCTACTTTCTGTCGACGATGCAAAACGTGCTGTACTTCCGTAAAGTCTTAAACCAGAATCGGCCCCTAAGAGGTTAACCATGCTTGGAATTATTGGCGGAACTGGTCTTTATCGTTTAGAAGGACTTACGATTTTAGGGGAGAAGAAATGCGATACCCCTTTTGGGGAGCCTTCGTCAGCTGTGATCTATGGCCGTTGGGGCAATCAAGAAGTGCGTTTTTTGGCTAGGCATGGAACTTCGCATTCTTTGCTGCCTAGCGAGATTAACTATCGCGCTAACATTTGGGCATTGAAGGCCTCGGGGGTTCTAGGGATTATCAGCCTCTCGGCAACGGGTAGTCTTCGTGAGGCCCTGCGCCCTGGAGATATGGGCCTAGTCTCGCAATATTTCGATTGGACTCGCGGGCGTCGAGCGTCTAGCTTTTTTGGGGACGGCATGGTCGCTCACGTTTCCACGGCCCAACCCTCCTGTCCGGTATTAAGGGCGCACATTAAACAATGCGCGCGAAAAAACGGAGTTGAGCTGAGAGACGACTTGGTTTACGCCACTGTCGAGGGTCCACGATTGGGAACCAAAGCGGAAAGCCATTTCTTGCGGCAATCCGGTTGTGATCTGGTGGGAATGACCAATGTGCCTGAGTCCTTTCTGGCGCTCGAAGCGCAATTGGGCTACGTGACGCTAGGGATCGTTACCGATTACGATTGTTGGCTTGAGGATCCGAACCAACATGCCTCTTCGTCAGAGATTATGGCTTTTTATCAACGTAATATTGGAAGAGTGCTTGAACTTTTAGGTTCGGTTCTCTCGGAACCTGTGGATCTTTCAAAGAGCCCGTCGCGGACAGCGTTGAAGCATGCCGTCGTTACTAGCCCCGAGAGTCTATCTCCGGAAAAGAGAAAGATCCTTGAGTTCTTGCAGCAGTAAAGGATACCCGTATGGAGATCTTAGAAAGCGTTAAGGAGTATTACGGTAAGATTCTTAGTTCTGGACGAGATCTAAAAACCACGGCGTGTTGTTCGGCCGAAGCACTTCCTCTAGCCATTCGATCCATTGCCGATCAGATTCATCCGGAGGTTAAGGAGCGGTTTTACGGATGTGGAGCTCCCTTTCCTGCTCTTCTCGAAGGAAAAACGGTCCTTGATTTGGGCTGTGGTTCGGGAAGGGATACTTATTTGCTGTCAAAGCTAGTAGGCCCTTCCGGCAAAGTCATTGGAATCGATATGACCGACGAGCAGTTGGAAGTGGCTCGCCGCCATCAAGGCTATCATTCGAACATTTTTGGGTTTGCTCAGTCTAATGTCCACTTCGTGAAAGGTTACTTAGAGGATCTGCAATCGGCGGGAGTCGAATCTGAATCTATTGATCTTATCGTTTCCAATTGTGTCGTTAATCTCTCTCCGGACAAAAGGCGGGTCTTTAAAGAGGCTTTTCGCGTCCTAAAGCCCGGGGGAGAGCTCTATTTTTCTGACGTATTCGCGAGTCGCCGTGTGTCTGAAGCGTTAACCGGTGATCCGGTATTACTAGGGGAGTGCTTGGCAGGCGCTCTTTATATCGAAGATTTTAGAAGGCATCTATTGGCCGTCGGAGTAGCGGATTACCGTGTAGTAAGCCGATCACCCATCCAACTCACTAACCGCTTCGTTTATGAGAAGATAGGGATGATTGATTTTGCCTCGCTTACCATTCGAGCGTTCAAACTTCCTCAGTTAGAAGACAAATGCGAGGACTACGGTCAGGTGGCTTATTACTTAGGAACAATACCTGACTATCCGCATTCTTTTATTCTAGACGATCACCATCTTTTCAGAACCCATATGCCGATGCTGGTGTGTAGTAACACGGCTTTCATGTTGAGTGAAACGCGCTACGCTGCGCATTTTAAAATTGTAGGTGATCTCTCGACGCATTATGGATTACTTAATTGTGCGCCTTCTTTAGAAAGCTCAAAACCAGATTCCAGCGGCGCTTGCTGTTGAAGTAATTCCTTTTCCATTTGTTTTAGCGCTTTGCTTTGCGAAAGTTCAGCATCGGCTAATTCATTCTTGAGAGAAATGAGATCTCTTGCGGTATCGACATCGGTCTTAGGGGCCAGGGTTCCCCAATCCCCCAAAGGGGTCAGACAAGCTCTTAACTGACTTAGAGTCTCTTCGCTGCTATAGGGTACTGAGTTCCAGGCTCCCCTTTCGATAGGTGTTTTCCCTCCGAAAAGATAAAATCCGCCGTCCCGCGCAGGTCCCGCGACAAAAGAATTTTCCCGAAGGCTATCCAGCGCCGAAGCCATTTCTCTCATACTGAGATGGGGACAATCACATCCGATGAGAAAGACTTTGGAGTGCCTTTTGAGTAGAAAGTGATAGATGGTGTGAAGCCTATCTCCCAAACCTCCTTCTCCCTGAGCGATCGCGGGAAAGGATTTCCAATGCAAGTCATTTAGCGCTTCTTTTTCGGCCACACACCAGTAAGGGAAAAAATGTCCAGAGTGTTTTGCTGCGGTAGCTAATTCGTTAGCGGCTAGGATCGCAAGTTCGTAAAAGCGCGATGCAAAATCAGGCGACGTGGACTCAGCAAGTCTAGTCTTTATAGGAGAAAACTTTGGAGTTTTGACAAAGATCGCTAGCGCCGCTCTGGTATCTCGAGCGGGGTTCTTAAGAGCTAGATATTCTTTTGCTTCACCAAAAGCCTGGCGATAGGTAGCCGATACGGACCACCGGGTTGTCGGAAGCCATCCATGACTTCGGTACTTTCTGGCACTAGTGGTTAATTTGGCGGGAAGCGGTACCAGAGGAACCCCAGCTCTCTTGGCGGCCCAAATCAAAAGATGATCTTCTCCGTAGGTAACATCTTGCCTAAATTTTCCTAATCCACGCCATAAAGGTTTGGACAGTAAGAAACCTTGATCCCCAAAGGGGAGGCCTAACCAACGAGATCGCAAATTGGCCCCCCATTCATTAATGTGAACGGTCTTTGGGCCATCGTTATCAAAGCCCAAGCGGAAGTAATAAAAGTTTCGTTTCGAGGAATCTAAAATGTTCGAAACGCAATTTAGGGCTTCAGGGGTGACAAGACTGTCGGCATGGAGGAACCAAAGCCAATCGGCAGAAGCACTATTTGCCGCGGTATTTTGTTGGATTGCTCGTCCCCATTGCGAGGAGATCGTAAGAACATTTGGCAAAGAAACTTCGCCTCTTTCGCCAGAGGCTATAAGAATTTCGGCATCGGGTAGGGCGCTTACCGACGCGATAAGCGAAAGGGGCAAAGGCTCATCCGGCCCCAAGGGAATTATGATTGAAATCGACGCCATGGTATTGGATACATACTACGAAAGTGGCGAAGCTTAGAGACTTAAATGAAGACCCTTCTTAGTAGACAATCTGCTCTTTCTAATCCCGAAAGACAGATCGAAATGCTCAATAACTATAGCCCTAAGGTCCGAAGTCTCCCGAAATTCCAAAGTAAACTCGCGCAAAGCGGACTTCTGCCGCTGAGAGCTACCGGGATAGAAACGCTTCAGATAAACCTGGGAAAGTTATGTAACCAGGTGTGCGAACACTGTCACGTAGATGCCGGACCTGATCGAACGGAAATGATGACTCGAGAAACGATGGAAGAGTGTCTCACCGTATTGAGATCCAATGCCATTTCAACCGTTGATCTCACCGGGGGAGCCCCCGAGATGAATCCCCACTTTCGTTGGTTTGTACAAGAGATTCGAAAGTTGGATCGCCATCTCATCGTTCGCTGCAACTTGACGATTCTTATGGCAGGGAAACAGTACGAGGATCTGGCCCAATTGTTTTCAGAGCAAAGTGTTCATGTAATCAGCTCGCTACCCTGTTACGGAGAAAAAAATACCGACAGACAGCGGGGTGTCGGCGTTTTTGAGAAGTCTATTGCTGCTTTGCAGAGGCTAAATGGAGTTGGTTACGGACAACAGGGCTCTTCCTTGATCTTGGATTTAGTCTATAACCCGGTGGGAGCGTTTTTGCCTGGCTCGCAATCCGATCTGGAAGCTGACTACAGACGGGAGCTTCGAAGTCATTACGGCGTTGAGTTCAATCACCTGATAGCCATCACCAACTTGCCCATCTCGCGGTTTCTCGACGCTTTGATCGAAAACGGGAATTTCGAGGATTACCTGGATCTTCTCCTCAACAGCTTTAATCCAACGACGGCATCCAATGTCATGTGCCGAAGTTTGCTTTCCGTATCGTGGGACGGCTTTCTCTACGATTGTGACTTTAATCAGATGCTTGATGTGAAAGTGACTACAGTCGGTTCTCGTCATATTAAAGATTTTTCAGCGGAGTCGTTATCAAGACGAAGCATAGCGACTAATCAACACTGTTTCGGTTGTACCGCGGGGTCTGGGTCAAGCTGCAGCGGAAGTCTTAGTTGATTAAAGTCGACGCCAATCGTGAAAACGCTTTGCCCAACGAAGAAGATTTTGAGGTGCATGATTTTTTTTCCAAACTCCAGCAACATATTTATTCGCTTCGGCAAGAGTAGGATACGGATGAATGGTTCCCAAGATCTTACTTAATCCGTAACCGTGTTTCATCGCGCTAACGAACTCTATAAAGTATTCGCCGGCATGGGCACCTACGGACGTAACGCCTAAAATCTTGTCTTTCCCCGGAACCGTAAGAACTTTGATGATTCCATAGGCCTGCTCGTCGGTAATGGCTCGGTCTAGCTCTTCCAAAGAGTAGCGGGTTACCTCATAAGGGATATTTTTCTCACCGGCCTCTTTTTCGTTAAGCCCCACGCGTGCTATCTCAGGATCGGTGTAGGTCACCCACGGGATGACTCGGTAGTCGGCCCTGTAATTTACCCAAGGGGCGAATAGAGCATTCACGGCGGCGTACCAGGCTTGGTGGGCGCCGAAATGGGTGAACTGATAGGGGCCGGCGACGTCTCCGCAGACGTAGATATTAGGGTAATTGGTCCGCAGAAAATCGTCGACTTCGATAGTTCCTTGGGGCGCTAGCCTTACTCCTAGCTCCTCCAATCCAAACCCACTCACATTGGGTTTTCTCCCGGTACCGATCAGTAACTCATCGAATTCTACTCGGTGCTCCTGGCCTGTCTTCTCATTCTTGCAGAGGAGCAATTTCTGATTTCCCTCAACGCTAACCGAAGTGGCTAAGTGCTGGGTGAGGGTAGTGACTCCTTCTTCCTGAAATCGACTCTGGATAAAATCTGAAATCTCATCGTCTTCGCGCGGGAGAAGGTGACTCGCCTTTTGGACCAGAGTCACTTGGGTTCCCAGGCGTGTGAAACATTGGGCGATTTCGCAGCCGAGTGGGCCGCCTCCCAAAATAGCTAGCTTCTTGGGCTGAACTCGCAAAGACCAAATGCTCTCGGAAGTAAGATAGTGGACTTTCTCGATTCCCTCTAAAGAGGGAACGATAGGCTTCGCTCCGGTCGCGATAACGATACTTTTGGTGGTTAGCGTTCGCCCGTCTACTTCAATCGTAAAGGGAGAGGTAATCTTTGCCGTTCCTTGGAGGCAGTCGACTCCGAGTTGTGAATATCTCTCCACGGTATCGTGCGGGGCAATTTTGTTGATAACTCGTTGGATCCTCTCCATCACTTCGCCAAATTCAAATTCGAAGTGGCCGCTTTTAAAGCCGAAGTCTTTGGGATGTTTGGCATAGGAGAGAATCCTGGCCGATCGAAGGAGCGCTTTGCTAGGGACACATCCGGTATTAAGACAGTCTCCTCCCATCTTATCTTTTTCGATGAGAGCCACTTTGGCTTTAACGGCGACGGCAATATAAGCGGTGACTAACCCCGCTGAGCCGGCACCGATTACCACCAAATTATAGTCATAAGAACGGGGGCGCGAATATTTTCTTGTGCCCTTTCGCCCCTTAAGTTTTTCAAGCGTCTTTTTGGCGAGCAGGGGGAAAATACCTAAGAGAGCAAAGGAGAAAAGAAGTTTCATGGATAGTATTGCGCTTACCGAAGAGATATGGCTGATTTGAGTCCCTGCGTTTACGTAAACGAAAGTCCCAGGAAGCATTCCTAATTGGCTCACCCAGTAAAACGTAAGGGGAGAGAGGGGTGTTAGCCCCATTACCACGTTCACCATGAAAAAAGGAAACAGAGGAATAATTCTAAGGCTAAAAAGGTAAAACGCTCCGTCTTGTCTAATCCCTTCGTTGGCGGATCGTAATTTGTCTGCGAAGGTGGATTGCACATAGTCTCTCATCAGATAGCGAGAGACTAAAAAGGCCGCGGTAGCTCCTACCGAGCTCGCGAAAGATATGACTACCATCCCGACCTCTAATCCAAAAAGAGCGCCGCCGGCTAGCGTTAGCAAAGTAGTCCCAGGGAGAGAGAGGGCTGCGACCGCTACATAAAGCGCAAAGAAGCCTAGCAGGGTGAGTCTTGGGTGGGCGTGGTAGTACGCTTGAAAGGCGACTTGGCTATTTTTCAGCTGCTCCAAAGAAAGAAATTGTTTCAGATCGAAGGCAAAGAAGGCGACAGTGATAGCGGTGATCACCACTAGCAACAACAATTTCGGCATCCATTTCGGCATACTCTAGGGTAACGCCTGGACGCCGTTATTAGAAGGCGAAATCCTACCGCCAGCGGCGTCCGCCGCCTCGACCTCCCCAATAGCCGCCGCCACTCCGGTAGCCACCACCATAACCATAACCCATCGGACGTGCTGGCATCGAGCGGTAGACCGGAGCACCGTATCTAGCGACAGTGGGGTGGGACCAACTGGAGCGGTAATAGCCGTAGAATCCGGGATGGTAAGAACCCGCATAGGTCCAACCTCGATAGGGACGTCCCCACCCCCAACCCCATCCTCCCCCATAGAAAGCAAATCCAACCGACCATCCGGGTCCTCCCCAGCCCCACCACCCGACTCGATAATAAGGATAGGGGCCCCACCAATAAGCATAGGGGTAATAAGGGTACGGTCCCGAACCCCACCAGCTATCGTACGGGTAATAAGGATACCAATAGGGCTCGTGGATATCTGTCGGAGCGAGAGTGTAAAAATTGTGTGAGTCGTAAGTGTCGTAGTGAACGTACGGGGAAACATCATCGGTTGCGACGTCCGGGTAGTTACTATTGTGTAATACGATCGTATCTTGCAGGGATAAGGTCTCATGAGTCACTTTGATAGTGATCTCTCGTCCCATGGAGGCGGGAATATGGAATACGATTTCGTTTCCATCCGTCTGGAAATTACTTCGGCCGCAGCTGTTAGGATGACGTGCCGCACATTCGTTGTCTTCTCGATTGTCCGCGGTCCAAATAAATTCTTCAGCGGCTTTTCCTTCACGACACCCGTCAGGGTTGTAGCAAGCGTTTCCAGATTGAAGAATATCGGCACCGAATGAAATCTGTTCTCCTGGCAATACATTAATGACCGAAGGGTGTGTCGAAAGGGATTTACCCCCGATAGAAATAATCTGAACTCTCTCGGGCGAAGCGGCGTATTGATTATCATCTTCTGCGAATGCCGAGGTCACCAGGAAACTTAACGCACTTAGGACAATTATTATTCTCGTTTTGATAGACATAGATACGTACCTCTCGAATCGATTCCATCCCATTACCAAATAAACGAATATCCAATCTGCACTAACAGCATCGGCTCGAACTGATTTAGCGATGTCGTTTGCGGTTGGTTATAAACAGTGCCTCCTCCGTAGGTGTAGGAATATCCTCCCGGATAGCTATGCGTAGAGTGATCCTGACCAAAGGCAACACCCACTTGGAAATTGACTCCATCCCAATTGAAGCCATACGTAGGTCCCACGCCATTAAAAGCATCCTGATATGCGGTGACATTGCTATTGGAGCTAAAAGAAAAATAATCCACCGAAGTCTGTAGCGACGTGGCTGACAAGGCAAAGTATTGCCGCATGTGAAAATGCTGCGAAAAGATATACCCCACGTCGACTTGTGCTCCCCGGGTGTCGCCGTAATACATTCCGGAGAATCTCACCAGCAAGGGAAACGACTTAGATCCCCAGTAGCCAAGATCGATATTCAAAATTGAAGGAGTTCCTATCGAAAACCCAATCTCTTTGTGCCACGAATCGTTCTCATTTTTCCAATCCGATTCATAATCCGGTTCTGGTGAAGGCCTTACGTAATATCTCGGGGGAGGGGGGGGAGTCACACGTGTATTTCCCGGCTCTGGCTTCGACCAAATGTCATTAGGAGACGTGGGTTCGTCCGGGGTTTCCGCGGGCCTAGCCCAAGGGTAATACATGGGAGAGGGCGAAGGCGAAGGTGACGGTGACGGCGAAGCGGAGGGCGTCGCGGGGCTCTGCTCTCGCACTTGACCCGACTCGGGTTTCGACCAAATTTCAGGTGAGTTCGACGGGGTGGGATCTGTTTCAGCAATAGCTAACGACGAAGCCACCATGAAAACAAAGGCGAAAAAATAAAGTCTTCGCAGTCGCACGGAGCTAAACCCTCCTCAGGCGATGGTTTTTGCTAAGGAAAAATAAACCTCGCCAGAGTTTAGGGTACCGGACGAATGTCAAAAATTGATGGAACGCTGCCTTGAGAACATGTGCAAAATTTTGAAGTTGTTAGCACATTTGCGTCGGGAGGTTTCGGACTTTGATTAGAGTGTAAAATAGTTAGACAGTTTATGGCCCTTTCTCTTAAAAGTTTGCGATTAAACAATATCGGTAGTTTAGGTAACCCACCTTTTGGAGAATTTTAAGTTTGAAGTACTCCATGTCTTTGTAGCCATAGGCCTGCCATTTAAGGCCCTTGATGGCGCGGTTAATACCCTCTGAAAGGCCTGTGGTGACAGGGAAGCGGAAGTCGCTTCCCCTCGTAAAGTGGATGGTTAGTTAAGCAACTGACCTTGTTCCGGTCTGTTCTTCCCCCGGCATTGGTCCATCCAAGCTTTCCCAAAAAACTTATCCGCCTCCAGCTGATTATGCGTACTACACAGCCACCTCACATTCCTCGATTCATGTTTACCTCCCACAGCCCACGGAATGATGTGGTCACCCTTCTACCGCAAAAATCTTTCGCTGCTCTATCACAGCTAGGTACGCTAATACCTGCGCTTGAATCTTTCTTTCGGCTTTCACCGACCGACGAAATCGACTTACTAATTCACTATTATTTAAAGAAAGCGCTATAAAATCTTGTCTCCACCTACAAACCTCCGTGTTGTTCTATTTCTAACACGGGTTTTTGGAGTGACTTTTTTTGCGGTATTTACGTCACTGCAACATGATTCGAATCATGTGAGGAGCCCAGGTGATTACCCAAAAAACAATCTCGTAGCGTCGAAGGAAACGAAGAGGAGCGTGGTTTATTTACCAGCGGACAAGTCATGACTCCCATAACCCGATTCTTTGAGGAATCGTGTCAATCATAATTTGTCCGACGCATCCTATTTTTTTTCTCTTTCTTCTCGGATTTTTGGGTTTGGGGGGCTTACTTTGGCGTTGGGGTGCGCAAGAGTTGTTTATTCAAGAACGTCTAACCTGTGCCGTCGCTCCGCTCAGGAAAAGTTTGTACCTTCCGACGCTGGTGCTTGGGTGATGACTAGTGCATGGACCTCGTTCTGTAATTTGAGACGGGCCTTCCTAGGAGTCCCTGCTTTCTTTTGTGCGAGGCCGTTATGAAGACGGAGGAGTGAGAAGATTGTTCTGTCGCTGGCGCTTTCGTTTTTTTTCTCTTTATTTTCGGATCTCGGACCGGGATTATTTTTTTGCCGTCGCGCGGCGGATAAATTGGTTTTCTTTTTTTGGGTTTGGGGGTTTACGGCCCTTTGGCGTGGGGATGCGCAAGAGTGGGTTAGCACCGTTCCATGCCGCCGCCGCACCCTACCTCTGGGTTTCCCTCAACGGTGTTCTCGACCGCAAGCGTCATTTAGAAAGAACCCAGTTTATTAATCTTAAGATTAACCTTCCGATTACTCGTTAAGGATACTCTTTTGCTTCGCCAAAGGTATCGACGTTCCCACCGCTGAGGATAAGCACTATGGTTTTTCCGCGAACCTGACTGGGGGCTTGAGCACTTAGTTCATTTAGGCCGGCGAGAGAGAGGGCTCCCGAGCCTTCAACCACAAGTCCCTCGTCGTTTTGAAGCGTTTGCATCGCGCGTTTAATAGCCGCCTCTTCGACCGCAAGAAGATTTTCAGACGGAATGAGAGACTTAAGGAGTTGGTACATTCTTTCACTGCCTTGAGAAATTTTCACTCCGTCAGCGACAGTGTTAGCCACTGGAATGGATATGGCACGTCCTTCTCGAAAAGCTCCGATCATAGTTGCCGCGGCCACTGGTTGGACACCGACTACCCGAATTTCCGGACGGGATTTTAGCACTGTCGAAATACCTCCGATGAGACCTCCTCCTCCCACAGGGGATATGAGGAGATTGACTTGGGGGAGTTGTCTTAAAATCTCAAGAACCACAGTTCCTTGTCCCGCGATGATCTCAGCATCTTCAAAGGGATGAATGAGAACGAGCCCGCGCTGTTCCCGAATCTTGAAGGCTCTTTCTTGTGCTTGAGAAAAGTCCTCACCCGTTTGGATGATTTCGGCCCCTAATTTCTCTGCTTTGCTTCTTTTGGTTTCGGGAACGGAAACCGGCATTACGATTACACACTTTAATCCCAGTTCTCGAGCTGCCCATGCGACACCCAACGCGTGGTTACCGGAACTTGCCGCGATGATTCCGTGTTTTCGTTGTTCGCTGGTCAGCTGCAATATCTTATTGAGAGCACCCCGTATTTTGAAAGCGCCTATCGGATGGTCCATTTCTAATTTAAGCCAAACCTCGGCGTGGAACTGGTTTGATAGGATCTCGCTTCGAACTAGCCGAGTGGGAGAGAGATATCTCCCAATTCTCGTGGCGGCCGATTCAATCTCCTGGAGCGACACTGTGAGAGCGACCGAAGAGTCACACGCGGGGTTAAGTGGGAGAGATTGCGTAGGTCCGGGGATGAGAGGGTCGCCGTAAGACCACAAAGGAAAGAGGATGCATAAAAGAAGACTCTGCCTGGAAACGTTCAATGCCTCTCCTATATTCCGGTACATTCCCCTAACTTCAACGAGCCTTTCTTCTTTAACACGCAGCGATATAAAGGTTCAATTCCACCTTTCACTTTTATTGGGCGCTGTCCCAAAATAACACCGAAGTTATTTCACGGTTCCAAAACGAGCACTTCTATTTTCTCGGGACGAAAGAAACGGCGCTTCCCGAAAGGTTCATCATTTCAAGGCGATCTGGTCACCCAAGGAAAAGCGACTCTGGTCCGATCCTTGGCACAAAAACTGCTGAAGCTCTGATCAGTTACGACCTGAGTCAGGACTTTTGAAATTAGTTTCTAGTTACTGCGGGACGGCTAATCAATTCAGTTGGGGCTCAAGTCTCTTTTGGTAGGGGAGAAGAATAATGTTAAAAGTTACAGCTCCGCGACTAACCCTCGCGGTTTCGTCTGCGTTTTTCCTTTCGTCCGCATCTTGGGCGGACACAGCAACGGCCTTACAAATTTCACAACCAGCTAAGATCGCTACCATGGCGTCACCTGCGCGAGGTGGCGGCGGAGGCGGCGGAGGCCATCCCGGAGGCGGCGGTGGCGGCGGTGGAGGCTTTCATCCTGGCGGAGGCGGCGGTGGAGGCGGTGGAGGTTTTCATCCTGGCGGAGGCGGCGGTGGAGGCGGTGGAGGCGGTGGAGGCGGTGGAGGCGGTGGAGGCGGTGGAGGCGGTGGAGGTTTTCATCCTGGCGGAGGCGGCGGTGGAGGCGGTGGAGGTTTTCATCCTGGCGGTGGTGGAGGCGGAGGCGGTGGTGGCGGACACCCTGGAGGAAATCCCGGTGGTAATCCCGGCGGACACCCTGGAGGAAATCCCGGCGGTAATCCCGGCGGACACCCTGGAGGAAATCCCGGTGGTAATCCCGGCGGACACCCTGGAGGAAATCCCGGTGGTAATCCCGGCGGACACCCTGGAGGAAATCCCGGCGGTAATCCTGGTGGACACCCTGGATTCAACAATCCGCCTGGTGGTGGACATGCGGGAGGGCATCCCAGCGGAATGGGAAATGGCAAAGGAGGAATCGATCCTAGCCATCCTGTGACGGTTCAGAATCCTCCGAACGTGGTTGCTCATCAGAAACCGAGTGAGTTGTACAATTCTTATACTCAAAACAACTTCACGGTGATCAACCAGAAGAAAGCTAGCTTCAATTACTCACAAGGAGCTTCGGATCGTCTTCGTGGAAATGAAGACCGGTTTCGACAGGCCTACGGGCCTGGAATTCAACAAAGGGTGAACGGTTATCAAAATTACTATCGTGATAACGCGTTCCGCTACGGTTGCAGTTCCTACTTTGCCTACGGATTCTGCGGTGGTTATTACTATCCAGTACTACCTTGGGTCGAGTTCGAAGCGTACTTCTACTATCCGATCATCTCGTGGTTGTATGTCGATGCCACCTTGTTCGACGTCACTTTCTACGAAGAATGGTACGGAGTGGATTATCCAACCTATCCCGTTACGCCATTTAGTTTCGCGGGAGTCTTTTTCCCGACCGAAACACTTCGCGACTTGGCCATCGACGTGAACGGGATGTCGGTTCAGAACCAGTATAACTTTAGAGCGGCCCTTGAGACGGCTCTTGGTTATCTAACGGATGAAGTCTCCGACGTTCTTCAAGCTAGCTTCCAATTGGGAGATAACGACGTCGTTGTTACTCACTACGAAAACCTGAACAATCAGGCTGTCGTGATGGAAGGCTTCGTGGATCGCGGAGATATCCATCTTCCGTTCAAAGCAGTCCTGGATCTGGTGAACAATACGCAGACTGCGGTCTTTGTTCCCGATTCTCAGACGATGAACGCGGATGATCTAGCCCGTCTGCAAGTGGTGAATGATATCATCACTTCGTTCGGCGGAAATCCCGACGTAGTTCAAGGTGAACCGGATCCTGCTCCGGCTCCCACTCCGGGAAACTAGAGTCTATTAAGTTATCGCCCGGCTACTTCTGCGATGCAGAGTAGCCGGGTTTTTTTATTTTTGAAATCTCGCTGTGAATTAAAAGAGTCCTAATCGTTCTTTAAGCTCGTTCAGTCGTTCTCGGCTCACGGGAACTCTGGTTTTATTTTGATCGGACATTACGGCCGTGTACTTGCGATCCCCTTCGCGTTCCAGCTCTCCCAAATAGTCGACATTAATCACCGCACTTCGGTGAATACGAATAAACGAATCCGAATTAAGCCTCTCGGTAATGACATCCAGAGGATCATCGGCCAAAAGCTCTCTTCCCTCGACGGTGATCGCGGAATAGTGGTCCTTGGCTACGATAGCGGAAATCTTTCTGGGATCGAAAATGACGTACTTAGCTCCACACTTCACGGCGAGGCGATGGATTCGCTCTGTGGGGAAGTTTTTTAAGAAAGTGGAAAGGTCGATCTTGGGGTTTGAGCGGTTTCGGATCTTCGCCAAAGCTGCCTCAACTCGGGCTTGTGTCGGTGGTTTTACCAAATAATCGATGGCGCTGAGCTCAAACGCTTTAAGGGCATGTTCGTCATAGGCCGTGATAAAGACTATCGCTGGTCCTTTTCCGCTAAGTGCGGAAGCGACTTCCAATCCGTCTAATTCAGGCATTTCAATATCCAACAGGACTAAGTCAGGATTGAGCCTATCGATCTCTATCAATGCTTCTTTTCCATCGGAAGCCTCTCCGACGATCTCAACGTCAGCCATTTCTTTTAGAATTCGAGAGAGACGGGTGCGTGCCGGAATTTCATCGTCAACGAGAAGAGTTCGGATCATGCGCTATGCTCCTGTGGCATTATCAGGACAGCCCGAGTGCCTCCTTCCGCTCTCGTGAAAATATCGAGGCTTCCCGAGGAGCCGTAAGTAAGTTTCAGGCGCTCTCTGCAGTTAGCGATTCCGGTTCCAGAGCCCTTACGCGTCGATTGCCCTATTCCCACACTGTCGTCTTCTACAGAGAATCTGCAGAGTTTGTTCCTGTTGTTGGACTCGAAGACGCACTTGACCGCCTCGCGATACATTAGAGATGCCATGCTTTACCGCATTTTCTACGAGCGGTTGTACGGTGAGTACGGGGACCTGGACGGCATTCATATTTAACCCTTCTTCTATTTCGATAGATACGCCGAGCCTATCTCCAAATCTGGCGTGCTCCACCGCTAGGTACGCACGACAAATTTCAATTTCGGTAGATAAAGAATGGGTGGAGTGTTTACTTGATTCCAAAACTCCGCGGTAAAGTTCAGCGAGTCTTAAGATAGTATCTTCGGCTTGCTTAGGATCGTTAGGAACTAAAGATGCGATAGTATTGAGAGCATTAAAGAGAAGGTGAGGATTCATCTGAGCGGTAAGGGCTGAGATCTGAGCTTTCAGCCGATCGTTTTCCAAATGCTTTACTTTTAACTGTGTAGCTTTATCCGCCTCTCTCGCATCGTTTCGAGTTCGGACTAAGAAAAAGAGTCCACAGATAAGAGCTCCTAGTAATAGTCCAATGCGATAGTCGTCGAGGTCGGGGGGATGCCAACGCATTCCTAACAGATGGAGCACAAAGCCTGTGAACTGAAAAGAGACCCAAAGCCCTAAAGGCATGAAAAAGCCTGAGATGGAGTAGTACCAAGAGATGGGGTGCACGGGAGCGGGACGATTTCGCCATTTGGCAAAGGCATTCTCTACTTTCGCGACCATTCCCACGGCGCTAAAACAAAAAATCGAAACTCCCGAACTAATTAGAAAGGAGCGAAGCCACACTCGGGCAAAGTGATCGGTCTCTCCGAAAAAAAGGGTGAAGAAGCAGCAGATAAGAGGATTCCAAAAGAAAACAGACCGAAAACAGGAGGCTTTTAACGTGCGTTTGGTAAGCCAATTTTTCCGTAATTTCTTAATCACTCCCACCACTGGAGTATCCCTTTCCCCAAATAAAGATCCCCACGGACGCAAAGGCGCCGTGGGGACTCTAATGATCTTTACCGTTTGCGGGTCAGTTTTTCACGGGAAAATTCTACGACCGTTCCGTTATCTAGTTCGGTGCTCAGAATCCTCATTTGGTCCGCTCCGTCAATGACTTCGGTCACGGCAAATCCGTGGCTTCCCGTTCCGACATAGCTTTCGCAAAGCCCTTCCCCGAAGCAGTAACCGCCTCCTTTTCCCGCATCCGATGCTAAGGAAAAACCTTGGTCGTCACCCGACATCGTCTGCTCGAAGTCTTGGGAAGTTCCGTCGGTGAAGGTTATCGTCCCTTTGGTCTGAATGGTGTGATCATCGATCGCAGTATTGGTAAGTTCCACAACGTAGGTTGCGATCTGTTGATTCTTCGCGTTAAAAGAAGCTCCCGCTCCCGTCCAAGTGCCCGCTCCATCGGTGATGGCGGCCCGTGCCTGCGAGCAGACGACTACCATGACAATACCAAGTCCCAATAATTTGCTCGTTTTGAATTTCATTCGATTACCCCTTTTTTATGCCGTACCCAACGGCGTTGTTTGTTTTCTATGACTATAGTTACGGCACTTTGTGTTTAGGAAGAAGGGACGCTTCCCGAACGGACGATCTAGCTACCTCAACGGACGAAAAAGGGTACACTTAATAAATCTCCCCCCAAAAAAATAGGAGGTGGCTAATGACAAGCCGATTAGTCCCGAGCCTAACTCTTTGCGTCTTGGTATTTAGTTTTGGTAATGTCGCCAAAGCTCTCGACTGTCTTGATCTGTATGTCGCTTCACTCGGAGTAGCGATTCACACTTTTAATATCGAAAACTCCGATGTTTGTCGCACTCCTGACGGAGGGCCCTATAAGCGAATAGAAATTGTGCGAAGCCAAACCGATTTTAGACTCGTTCCCCATTCTGATTTTAAAATGATCTATGAGCCGGGGCACCCCGATGCCAATTCGGATGGCATGGTGACCTATCCCAACATCGATTCCGAAAAAGAAAAAATAGCGGCGACGGCAGCCGCCCACGATTTGAGACTTTTGGCTTCAAATCACGTCTGCGGGACGAGCTTGGAACAGGACGGCGATACGGCCTTTATTCATTATGATCAGAGTCTCAGCTTTAGAGTTCCCGAAATTGAATCCGACACCTTAGTGTTTAACGATCAGGGGAACTTGAAGCTTTGGTCTCGCCGAAGCCATAGTGGCCCCGAATATTCTCATCGCTTTTGATAATATCTAAGCTTTAACAATGAGATAGCTAGTCCACGATTTCTCAACTCTTTTACGATACTCTACAGACTGGGCCTCTATTACTAGGAGTACAGAATGGGTAAAGGGAGTACCGCGACTATTTTGATCGTAGGGTTCATCGTTGTTATTTTGGCGATGAATACTAAACTCTTTGGTTCTGGCGTTAGCCATGTTTTAGGTCTTCTTTCCGAATCAATCAATTCTCGCATCAGCGACTTTTTTCATTCCAATTAAGCATACCGTCTTGGCAGGGCATCCCCCTGCCAAAAGATGACTTCGTCGAGTCTACCGTTAATCCTCCAGCGAAATGCCGCGCAGCCGAGAAGCCAAAGAATTTCTTTGACTTAACGCGGCAAGGAAGGGGACGAAATGTAATCTTTAGTTCACGTTCCTGTAATCAAAGGAGACTAGGTTATGCACAGAAAGAGGTCCGTATGAAGACATTTACCGCACTGCTTTTGTTAGTACTTCTGGGAACCGCTGCGTGCTCGACCATGAGTTCGAACGACGATAAACAAGCTTTGGCCGCAAGACAGGCCGAGCATCGTGATGATTTGTTAGCGCGGCCCGGAGAGTAAGGAAGAGGTTATGAAGGCAATATTATTACTCGCTGGATTTGTAGCTTTGCTTTGTGTGGGCTGTTCGAGTGTAGATCACAAACGTTCTCACTCTGACTCCAACGACGAATACCACGAGTCCCCTTTTCTCTATCACGATCGTTGACCTGGATTAGGGAAAACTAATTCTTGTCTCATCTGCTCTTTAATGACTCTGGCTATTCTTTACGCTAGGGTGGTTCTTAAGGAGAAAATAGATGAGTCGACAAAAATGGTTTTTCTTTCCGGTTCTGTTTGTTTCAGTAGTATCCCTAATGACATTCTCCGCTTGTGCTACGGTAGGAAATCAATTTTCATTTAAAGGCGTGCAGAGCATTATCATTGGAAAGACAACGCGAAACGAAATCTTGAGCACTTATGGCCAGCCCTTCCGTGTGGGCTACGACAACGGCAATGAAAAGTGGACTTACGGTTACTATAAGTACCGAGTCTTCGGAGACTCTAATACCAAAGATCTAGACATCACCTTTGATAAGAGTGGCCTTGTCCAGAAATACACCTACAGCTCTTCCACCGATGAAGACAAACGTGATATCGGCCATTTCGATAAGAAGGATAATCCAAGTTAAGAATCCCACTCTTTCAGACAAAAGGGGTTGGACATGAATTCCCAGCCGAAGGATAATAAAAGAGCCTCTTTTGCAGCAGTTCCAGAGGCCGGAGGACGGCGCGTTATTCTAGCGTCGATTCCATCGGGTGTTGCGTATCATCTTCCTACTTCCTAGATTTCCTTCTGCCAAAGTCGTTAATGAGGAGAGTGCGATGGGGCGGGTTTTGCGATCTACGAAATGGCAAGCCTCGGTGGGGCTGAAGCCCTCCTCAAACGGCGAGAGTAACTCAAAGCGCTTCTTCCCACGGATTGGCTCCTTCCTTTCTACGGAACTGAGCTACAAGCAGACCACTCTTTTCTTGGGCTTTGTGCTTGCGGCGGTTCTGTTTTACGGTTTTTTCTGGCAAGTGCTCGATTATAGCGTGAGCTGGGTACATCCCGAGCTGCCCGGCCGAATGCTGGACGTCGCCGCTCGAAATGGGGCTGGCTTTCATTGGAAAGATCTGACCCTTTGCTTTGACTGGAAAAAGATGGATCAAGATCCGCAGCCGCGTTTCTTGAGCTATCTCTTTACCGTGCTCGATACGAAATTTCGCTTGTGGCTGTTTTCCTTCGTGCCTCCGCACCCGACATTCTGCTTAACTTGGCTTCTCTTTGCGGTCGGGGCTCCCTTGCTGATGTATCGAGTCACCAAGAGTTTCACTCAAGATAAAGCCACTGCTCTGATGGCGACGGCTTTATTTTGTCTCACCACGGGATACCTTTCGAGTGTTACCTTTCGCTTTCATCCGGCCAAACCTCTGACGATGCTTTTTATTTTGTCGCTGCTCTTTATAGGCACCAAATTAAAGGAGCAGGAGGAGGTCGAGTTTTCCAAGAAAACCCAAGCGGCGGCTTTCTTTGGATTTACTACCTTTATTTTTGTGGGCCTTTTTTCCGATCCGACGGCATTTTTTGCTTACTTGGCCATGCCGATCCTCTTTCCCTCCTTGGTTCGCCGTTTTGGAAAGTATTGGTTCTTGTGGAGCGCATTCGCGGTTTCTGGTGTTCTTTTCCTGGTATCCGTGACCTATCTCATTCCTCCTTTGGTGCACCGGCTTGGCTACGAGGATTTCACATTCTGGAAATTTGCGATAACCGACAATCAAAATCTAACGCTCAGTTTTGACTATCCTTTCGGAAAGATCGCCAACTCGCTATTGGAAGCGCATCTCTTACTTATTTCCGATTCTGGATTTGAATTCCTGACGGCGGGGATCTTACTATTTTTTGGATACTCCTGGGCTAAGCTGTCTCGGGAATCGCGGACATCAGTACTGCTTTTGATCGGTGCATTAGTGGCGCTCGTTATTTTTCAAACGGTGATCCATTCTCGTCACATGCCGGGACAACCTATCTCTGGATACTATTATGGTTCTCTGTTTTCGATCTTAGTGGTGATTCCCATCGCTATTTTGCTGTCCCGCCACTCTGAAGTCGCCTGGGCCGGAAGATATACGGTCTTTCTTTATCTCCTTTACTGCTTAGCCAGTAACTTTAGCTATATTCAAAACTATTGGATCGAAGGGCACAAAGATTCTCGTATCCATAATAGCTCGCCTCTTACCTACGATATCGTGAAAGAGACCTGGGAGCACCGTGATGACGATGCCTACTTCGCACAACACCCTGTGACCGAACTTCCCAATGACAGCCGATGGCTGCTTTGGAATATGGCTCATGAAAGATCCCACCCTCTTAACTAGGAAGAATGGATCTAAATCTTCTACTCACTTCCTTTCTGCTCACCTTTTGTGTCCCACCGTTAGCGGAATCCAGCGGCTGCCTAGGACCTAAAGGGATGGTTCCGTGTCCTGCCCCCTCGAGTCAGCGAAAATCGGCTACAAAAAATGGCCCTTTCCGACAATAGGGGCGAATCAATGTTTCGGAAAGAAGCGGGTACAATGCATAGAACTATTTTATCGGGGTTGCCTTGTGATAGAGGTAGTGAAAGAGTTTCCGAATATAAGGGGAGCGAAGTGGTATTCGTGTGATCCGGAAACGGGGACAAGCACGCTAGTGGCAAAGTAGGAATGATGAAGAACAAAGTAGTTTTGATGACGGGAGCTAATTCAGATATAGGCCTTGGATTAACTAAAGCCCTCTTAACGGAAGGGTGTGCCGTCTTTGGCCAGTACCACAGCCGTTCTGATTTATTTTCTCAGTTCGAAAGTCATAAGTTTGCCTCGCTACAGGCCGATCTCACCGATATCTCCCAGGCTAAGGCGCTTACCGAGAAAACGGTAAGCAGATTTGGGGGAATAGATATCTTGATCAATTTGATTGGGCCATTCTCGGGAGTAGATATTCTTTCGGTAACCCCCCTTCAATGGCGTTCGACGGTGGAGCTAAATCTAAACGTGGCTTTTACTATGTCTCATTTTGCTAAAGACCATTTGATAGAACGAAAAGGGCAGATTCTAAACTTTTGCTATGCCGGAGTAGAAAATATTCGTAGTTGGACTGGTGCCGCACCGTATGCGGCTGCCAAAGCCGGACTTGCGGTGATGACAAAATCCTTTGCCACCGCGCTAGCTCCTTTTGGAGTTCGGGTGAACGCCATTTGTCCTGGCTATATTAATTTTGGAAAGTTTTCCGATGAAGAAAAAGCCAGTTTAGAAAAGCAGATTCCGGCGGGAAGATTGGGTAACCCCGAGGAGATAGTTCAAGTCGCTCGATGGCTTATTAAAGATAGTCCCGCCTATCTCAATGGAGCTTTTCTCCCCCTAGGTGGGGTTTGGGAGCATTCCCCTTAAAGAAAGATCTTACTTCGCGTGACTTGCCGTGGACGGTCCTCCAGCAGGGGTTTCTCCGTCCGCGTGACACTGGAATGTCCCGCTGCACTGATAACCGCCGTGCACGTTAACACAGACGATTCCTTTTCCGCTTGGTGTCGGGCGTAAGTCACAAGATTGGGTTCCTGAAGGTGTGGTAATGCGGCTCTTGGCACAAATTTTCCTGGCTTCGCTAGCAACAACATTTCTCAAACTGCGGTCATCCGTTCCGGAAAGCCCCATGGGAACCTGGGGACAGACGGTATTGCTTTTCGCGCAAACCTCAGCACATTTAGTCTGGCATCCATTCTGACAATTGGTTCGAGCGAGTTCTACAGTCGATATCTGGCTGTTACCTCCGCAAATTACCGAAGTGGTTGCTTTCTGCGTATTCGGATCTAGGGGTTGATCTGTCGCTCCGGCGTAGCATTGTCCGCAGCTACTAATGGATCCTTTGGCTCCATATCTAGGATCCCTGCCTCTTCCCTCCGAGTAGACCGAACAACCAAAGGAACCCAAAGTTACCGCGGGTGCTTCTGAGACCCCTAGTGCCGCCAAGAATATAAGAAAGTAGATTGACCTCATGGTTTCCTTTCGCAATAGGAACTAATCATATCATTTTACCCTTTCGGCTTTTGTGCCGCGATCAAGTAGGTGAGGGCACCGCCGCCGGTATGATAAGTACCCTTATCCATCGCTTGGATCGCTTCCTCACCGTCTTTGAGCATTTGGTCGTAGTAGCGATCGAATTCCTTTTTCTGCCCCCCTCCCGCGATAAAGTAACTAAGCACTTCGTCGCGATCCCAGCCGATGAACTTTCGCTTCGCCCAATCTCGAATTTGCTCGATATTGATCCGTTGTTCCTTGCTGGAATAGGGCGGAAAAAAAGGTACTGCCTTGTCGGAAAGGTAGACTCGAATATTTTCCCCACCCAATTGCGCCACATAGCCGGGGATCAAATCGCCTACTGAATTAAAACCCAATCCCAAAGCCTGTTTCCCTCGCTCTATCAGCAGTCCAAATCGTAAACGATCCATCACCGCATCGATGGAGAGTTGTTCGGTAAGACTACTTCCTATAGCGCGATTACTGAAATTATTTGGTTCGGCGAGGAGCAGAAGGCCTTGTGGTTTGAGCACCCGCAACATTTCGCGTAGGCCCATTTTGGGCTCCTTCAAATGAATGAGAACGGTTTGGCACGTCACCAAATCGAAAGTGTTATCAGCGAAGGGCAAAGCTGTCGCATCGCCTTTTTGGTAGTGGTACCGACTTGCCAGCCCCATCGCTTCGGCTCTTTCGGCGGCTTTACCGATCCACTCCTTTTCTCGGTCGACCCCTGTCACTCGGGCATTTTCCGAAAATAAGGGGGCCAGCAGCTGACCCCAGTGTCCCACTCCGCACCCCACGTCTAAATGTTTCTAGCGCTTCCCAGCGAAAGCCGCTTCGCCATCAACTCCAGAAAGTCTCCATTCCACCAAAAGTCTCTATATTCTCCAAAGAATTCGGCTGAATGAGGCTTAAGCTCTCGATCGTTGCCACTCATAGCTATCTCCTTGATCTGCCTCGGTTGTTCGAGGATAGTGCGGATAGGTTTTCCGAGTCAAATCTCCGTGCTAGAACGGGACCATGAACGAACGACTTAAAGAGGCTATTCGCCTTAGGACAGAGGGCGATAAAGAAACTTCCAGAGAAATCCTCCTCCAGTTGGTCTCCGAGGATCCCTCTAGTCCCGATTTTCTTTATCAGTGTGCTTGGACCCACGATGCCATGGGGTTTGAGCAAGCAGCCGCTAGTTTCTATGAGCGAGCCATTCAGTGCGGATTGAAAGGAGACGATCTGGCCGGCGCTTATCTGGGACTTGGGAGTACCCTTCGAGGATTGGGCCGGTATGAGGGAGCTCAAAATATTTTAGAGAAGGCAGTAGCTCAATTTCCGAGCAAGAACTCGCTTCGAGTCTTCCTCGCGATGGCGCTTTACAATAATGGACATGCTAAAGAAGCTGTCGGTAGCTTACTGACCGTTCTCGCTGAAACCACTAGCGACATTGAGATTTCACACTTCAAGCGAGCTATTCTTTTCTATGCGAAAGATCTCGATCGAATTTGGAAGAGTTGACGGGGGTATCCGTGAGGAACGTTCCAACAAAAGCTAGCGAGCCACGAAGGTTTCCCCTCGTAGTTTTAGATTCACAAGCCTTCGAGCAATACATCAGCCCCATTTTCGGGGCTCGTAGGATCGAGGGGACTAAGCTTCTCTCTGATGGTTTATGTAATACGAATTACCGATTTTCCGTCGATGGGTTTAGTGATGAATTTGTCCTTCGTATCTACGTTAGAGACAAGAATGCGGTTAATCTCGAACGTGATCTCTATCAACATGTCCATGGCTTTCTGCCGATGCCGGAATTTATCTATGTGGATTCAAGCCTTCTACGAGTAGCGTACCCCTACGCGATTATCAAATTTGTCAGGGGAACTACCATGGGGGAAGCCCTGAGGGCTCAGCCTATCAATCCCGATGAATTGCCTGAACTTGCAGGCCGAATCCTTGCAGAGGTGTCAAAAGTAAAGTTCCCCAGGGCGGGTCGTTTTGCGTCTGGCCTGGAAGTAATACCTTGGACCTGGGGTAATGATAGTATCGACGGTTATTCCGCTTTCATCTTAAAAAGTTTAGAGAGTACGAAAGTCTCCTCTAGATTGGGTAGCGATCGTTCGGAGCGAGTAAAACGATTTATATTTGATAACCAACACTTCATACAGGAAATTGCCGCTAACAGTAGTCTCGTTCACGGAGATTTCAATCGCAGTAATGTTCTTATGGCAAAGGATCAAGGCTGTTGGAAAATAACCGGGCTGATCGATTGGGAGTGGGCACACTCTGGATCCAGTGTGATGGATATGGGAAATATGCTCCGAGACATTGGCCACCTGTCTGCTTCCTTCGAAAACTCCTTTATTCGGGGGTTTCGAGAAAACGGGGGGACGTTACCGGAGCATTGGAAGAAGATATCCATGTACGTCGATATGGTAAACCACTGTGAGTTCCTGGAGAATCGTGAAGGCGGGAATGCGTTTATCCCTTTGTGTTTGGCATGGATAGACAAAACCATGGACCAATGGGAAACGTTTGAGTAGGAATCAGCATGGCTATCTCCATTGAACTCGCAGATCTTAGCTCTCCGGCCTTAATCGAAGTGGTAAATTCTCACAAGGCTTTGATGCTCGAGCACTCTGCACCGGAGAGCTCACATGCCCTTCTCATTGAGGGATTACGAGCTTCGAGCATAACCGTTTGGAGTCTATTTGATTCTGGTGCGCTGATTGGCTGTGGAGCTTTGAAAATGATTACTCCCGAGCATGGTGAAATTAAGGCGATGCATACTGTTCAAAGTCGGCGTGGAGAGGGATTAGGGAAACGAATGCTCTTTCACTTGATCGAGGAGGCTCGCAAACGCAAATGGAATCGCCTTAGTTTGGAAACCGGCTCGCAAAAGGGATTTTTGCCGGCGAGACGACTATATGAATCCAATGGATTCAAGTATTGCGAGCCATTCGGTGACTACAAGATTGACCCTAGTAGTGTGTTCATGGCCTTGGATCTTTAGATGAGAAAAAGGTATGTAAGACGGGCTCTGTATTTGTGGGCTTTTCTCGTGCTTCGCGGGCCTGTTGCCTTTGCCCTCCCCGGAAATTCACCCACGGATAATTCCGTATCTGGTTGCGGCGCTAATGTGAAATCCACTTTTCCGGGGGAACGATGGGATAGAGTTGATCCCATTACGGCCGGGTGGTCCTCCGAGAATTTAGCGAAAGCCGCGCGATTTGCGGAATCGATAGGCTCCGCAAACTTTCTAATCGTCGAACGGGGGAGGATTATCTATTCGTGGGGCAACATTCAGACCCGATATCGGGTGCACTCCATCAGAAAGAGTTTTCTCTCAGCACTTTATGGCATTCACGTGGCTCAAGGAGAGATCCCACTGGAGCGAACCCTTGAAGATCTCGGAGTGGATGATTTATCTCCCTCTCTCTCTTTACCAGAGAAGACGGCCCGGGTGTGGGACTTACTCACCGCACGCTCCGGCGTTTACCATGTGGCGAGCTCCGAGACCGGTTCGATGAGGAATCGTAGACCTGAGAGATCAAGCCACGCTCCTAACACTTATTGGTACTACAATAACTGGGATTTCAATGTGCTTGGAACTATCTTTCGACAGGAGACTGGGAAAGATATTTTCGAAGCTTTTCGCGATGAAATTGCTATCCCCCTGCAGATGCGAAGTTTTCGCGTGGAAGAGTGTGAATACCGATATGTGCCGGAATCAAAACACCCAGCCTACCATTTTAGAATGAGTTCCGTGGATCTGGCTCGATTTGGGCTGCTTTACCTAAATAAGGGGGGATGGCGGGGAAAACAGATCATCCCTGCTAATTGGGTTGCCGATTCTTTGCGACCGATTTCGATGGCAGGCGATCGGGGGGCCTATGGTTATTTATGGTGGGTTGAGCACAACGGTAAACACTTCCCCCATGTCGAACTTCCGTCCGGTTCTTTCTCTGCAAGAGGATTCGGGGGCCACTATATCGTCGTGATTCCCAAATACGACCTCGTTATCGTCCACAGGGCCGATACCGATTCCAATCCTGCTGGCATCAAAGATCCCTCTAAACAATTTGGCTCGCTGCTAAACCTAATCCTCAAGGCCCGCCCCAAATAGGTGCCGCCTTTCGGCGGAAAAAACGGGTATCGCAGGAAAAGATCTCTTCCCGACTTATTGTCTTTGTGCGCCATGCGATTGAATGCTTACCCCTGGAGTTAGGAAATTCTAATCTTCCTCTCATCCGCATTTTAGCTACGTCATTTACCCTAAACGAGAGGTGAGATAGGATGCGGAGTCATTGGGATTTGAAGGTGCCGGAGGCGGACATGAGGCTACTGGTAGTAGAGGACCAGCGCAAACTTGCCAGCTATATAAAAAAAGGTCTCACCCAGGCCGGATATGCGGTCGATTTAGCGGAGAGTGCCGGAGCGGCGGAAAGTCTTGCGGCGGCGAATCGCTACGATCTCATCGTACTAGACATCATGCTTCCCGATCAAAACGGCATCGATACGGCACGCCATCTACGAACGGACGGTTACGAAGGGCCTATCTTAATGTTAACCGCCCTTTCTGGGACGAAAGATCGTGTCCACGGTCTTGATGCGGGAGCCGACGACTATCTCGCCAAGCCCTTCGATTTCGAAGAATTATGCGCCCGGATACGAGCGCTTCTCCGGCGTTCGGGGGCGGGGAAAGCAGGGACCAACACTACCCTTAGAGTCGCTGATCTTGAAATGAACCTGATCTCACGCTCTGTGACTCGGGCGGGGCAAAAAATTCAGCTGACTCAAAAAGAGTTTTCATTGCTCGAATTTCTGCTGCGAAATGCAGGGAGACAGGTCAGCAGAGCCACCATCGCTGAGAGTGTTTGGGATATGCATTACGATAGTGAGAGCAATGTTATCGATGTGTATGTGAATACGCTTAGAAAAAAAATAGAAATTGAAGGTAAGCGCAAACTGATACAAACGGTGATCGGCGTGGGCTATCTACTCTCCGATGATGCCGAGGGCTAATACAAAACGATTTCAGTTTTTTTTCCCTGATAGCATCAGGGCTAGGCTCAGTGTACTTTTCTGCATTGTATTTGGCATTGGCCTAGTTGCTACGAGTTTTATCTCTTTTAAAGTCTTCACCCGGACGCAATTCGGAGAGTTCGATTCCTTCCTTTATAACCATACCATCGATGTGGCGAGTAATCTTCCAGCCCGGCTATCCGATATTTCCCCTATATTGACTGATCCCCCGTTAGAGCTGCGAAAGCGCCGTCTTTTTTTGGTCAGCGATACCTATCGTCAATTGAGCGATGCCCAAGGAAAGGTTATCGCACAGTCGGAGAACTTGGAAAGAGCGCAGCCTCTGCCGTTCACGCCGGAGGATCGACAGGAGATCCTGCGCACCGGAGTCTCGTTTCGAGATATCTACCGCTTGGGAAAGTCCTATCGTTTAATTTCTTATCGAATCGAGGGAGCCACGGTCCCTATGTATTTACAGATAGCGGCTCCTCTTACCCTCTTGGAGAAGAGTAACTCTCAGTTTCTTCGAATGCTCTTTGGGCTGATCCCCTGTGCGATCCTAGTAGCGGGTGCCTTGGGTTACATCGCTTCTCGTCGGGCCTTTTCTCCTGTAGTGACCATGATTCAAAAGACTGCCCAGATCGAAGTCAGTAATCTAAAGGATCGTATTGAGGTGAGAGAGGGAGATGCCGAGCTTAAGGAATTGGGCAAGACGCTAAATCAGCTCCTCGATCGGATAGAACAATCGTTTTCAGCTCAGGAGCGTTTTATTGCCGATGCCTCTCATCAACTAAAAACACCACTCGCCATTCTTCGTGGAGAGCTGGAGCTGCTTCAGGCCGGGCCAGGCCAGCCTAGGGAGCTAGCCGAGGGCCTAAAAAGCGCTTCTCAGGAAGTTACCAAACTCATTCGCTTGGTGGAGAACCTGCTTCTTCTGGCTAGAATGGACGCAGGCCTTGGGACAATTTCCTTTCAGCCGGTACGACTTGACGAGTTGCTTTCCGAAGCGGTGATGCGATTGCAATACGTAGCCAAGCAACGGTCGATTAAGTTAAGTTGGCGCCTCGAACCCTACTCCGATCAGCCCCGGGGGCGAATCGACTTCGAAATGGGAGGCGATGCCGATCTGCTGCGTTGCCTGATGGAAAATTTGATCGAGAATGCGATCAAGTACAGCTTGGACGGTGGTGCGGTAACGGTGCATCTGACAGAGGATAAGGATCTCTTCTTGTTCCGAGTTGTTGATCAGGGGCATGGAATTACCGAGACTGAGAAATCAGTCATATTTGATCGCTTTTGGCGCGAGCCTGGAAAATCGAACACCATTTCCGGCGCTGGTTTGGGATTGGCAATTGCCAAGAAAATCAGCAATCTCCACGGAGGGACCATCCTCGTGGATAGCCAACCGGGTAAGGGAGCTTCCTTTACCGTTCAGTTAAGAAAAATTTAATAACGCTTTCATCCCTACTTTAGGCCGACGCGCTAAGATTATAGTTGTAGGGCCGTGATTTTCGGCGATCGCTGATTGTTCACCCGCTCATCAAAAGGAGTTTTATGAAACGCGAATTTATTTTTCCCAGAATCACTTCATTATTATGTGGCGTAACGTTTTTACTTTTGGGACTCTCGGCT
This sequence comes from uncultured delta proteobacterium, assembly GCA_963778115.1. Classification (GTDB taxonomy): domain Bacteria; phylum Bdellovibrionota; class FAC87; order UBA2466; family UBA2466; genus JBBQIT01. The sequence continues at coordinate 1,132,302 of CAVZSV010000004.1, read as the reverse complement.
TGTTCGTCTAAGTCGGCCAAGACGGATGCCTCGGCGACTCCCGCGGACGGAACCGCGGTGGCCTCGAATGATAACGGATTTGGCTCCGGAAAAATAAGCGACTTACAAACGGTTTACTTTCCGTACGATGCCGCGACTCTGACAAAGGAGGCGCGAAACGTTCTCAAAAAGAGCTATGTGTGGTTGAAAGATCACCCGACCGCTTCCATCCAGATCGAGGGAAACTGCGATGAAAGGGGATCCGTGCAATATAATCTCGCTTTGGGAGATCGCCGGGCGAATGCCGTAAAGAACTACCTTAAGAATCTTGGGGTGGATACTTCTAGATTAAGTACGATCAGTTACGGAAGCGAGCGTCCTGTGGCGGATGGCCATGATGAAGCCGCCTGGGCAAAGAATCGTAGGGCCGAATCGAGTCTGGTTTCCTCGCATCTAAGCCAATCTAACTAGCTGTTGCTAAGAGTAGAATTATGGAACGAAAGATGGATTCGACTCCGAAGTTTTCCCAGGAGGCACAGCTATTTTTGGCCGAATGTATCCAAAGTGCCGAGGATCTCGAGGTGTTATTCCTGCTGCGCGCTAATTCCACTAAGGAATGGAGTGCCGCCGAAGTACAGGAGCATTTACGGATTGAGATTATCGCGGCGGGTAAGCGACTATTTTCGTTGCATATGAATGGTCTGCTCGCCCATCCTCGTTCGGCCGGGCCTCTCTATCGTTACCGCTATCACCCCGTTTCGGAGGTTTTAGAAAAGGCCACTGAGGAAATTGCAAAAGCTTATAGCGACTATCGTGACGCGGTTGTGAATTATCTAGAAAATCTAAGCCGTACGGCGATGGCGTCGGAAGTTCCCCAGATTAAACGCTAAAAATTCGCAAATATAGGAAAACACCCAGGCCCATCAAAGTGTGGGCCTGGAGTTCGCCCTATACTAGTTTTTGGAACTGGCAACCTGTCGTTTCTCATGGATGCATTTTCGTAGCGCGCTTCCTTTCAGGCTGGCATTTTCTTTTAGACATTCAGCCTTAGCCTCTTTGAAAGCCACTCTCTTTGCATTAGTCGTAGTATCCGCAAATACATTAGGGGCAAAGCACATCCCCACCAAAGCAATCGCTACTAAGCCTAATTTCATTACTTTCTCCTTCTATCTTTGTTTTTCTCGCGTCGTTAAGACGCGATCCTGAAGAAACGGTATCTAAACGGGATAAGTTTGAGGTGAAGAGGAGATTAAAATTTTCTTAGACAACGGAAAGATCTCGAAACTCGAGTTGCAAATGGTTACGATCGTAGAGAAATTTTTTACTGGAGGCTATGCTTTGAAATTTAGAATTGGATTCCCCGTACTGATAACTTCTCTGAGTCTTGTAATGTTCACTTCCTCTTGCGGAAAGAAAGACGTTAAGACAGAAACGCCGCCTGAAGCGGTATCGGCATCACCCCCAACTGAGGCTCCCGCCTATACGGATGAACAAAACGATCTTGAGACAGTTCACTTTGATTACAATAGTGCCGCGCTATCTTCCACGGCCAAAAAACTGCTTCGAAAGAACGTTAGTTGGCTTAAACAAAAGGCCCACGCAAAGGTGACCATAAAGGCCGAGGGTAATTGCGACGAGCGAGGTTCCGAGGAGTTTAATATGAAGCTCGGTAACGAACGCGCGCAAGCGGTTAAGCATTATCTCGTCTCTCACGGCATTCACGGTAAGCGAGTGGCGGTGGAAAGCTTCGGCAAAGATCATCCTATTGATTCCGGCCACGACGAAGAAGCCTGGGCGAAGAATCGCCGTTGCGCCTTTCGCATTACATCCCAATAAATTTCTGGGTTGGGAGCTAGGGAAGTTCTGTCGCCTTCCGATAAAGAGGCATCGGAGGGCGACAGACTCTAACTTAAGTAGCCACTGCAAAGTTCACGCGTTTTCTGATTCGATGCTCTCTACGGCCCTTTAAGGGAGTTTACTGGTAAGGTTACTGCCGAGGACACATGAATCTTGATCCGAAGAAAACGGCACTACTCACCTTGGATCTTCAAAAGGGGATTATCGGGATGGCTGCCGGGGCTGAATCGATTCTACCCAACGCCGCTAAAGCAGTTGAGTTCGCACGAGAAAAGCAATTTCTTATTATCCACGTAGGGCTTGGGTTTTCTAAGGGCCATCCAGAACTTCCCGACACGGAAACTCTTTTTCAGAAAGTGAAGCAGAATAATCTGTTCGTAAAAGGAACTCCTTCCTCCGAATTCGATAGCTCTGTCATTCGACCGGAAGACCTCATCGTCCATAAACAACGGGTTGGGGCCTTTTCCGAAAACGATCTCCATTTGATTCTTCGTGCGCGCCGAATCGAGAATCTTGTTTTTTTCGGCATTTCAACGAGCGGAATTGTACTTTCGACGATTAGGCGTGCGTTCGATTTAGATTTCAAAAGCATCATTCTTAAAGACGCCTGCTTCGACCGAGACGGGGAAGTGCATCGTGTCCTTACGGAAAAAGTCTTCCCGGTCCAAGCCACTGTCGTCACAACCGATGCTTTCCTTGAAGCCGCGCGTTAGAAAAATACCCATTCACTTTTCGGGCGAGAAGCAGTGCCAGGTGAGTGTCAGGAGTCACTCTCCTTTTAGCGCTCGAGTCATCGTTCCGAGAGATAACCCGTATTTTTTTGTCTGAAAGGAGAGTGACCCCTATTTCTTAGGTGTGCTTTTTTATCCAGGCTTTCGCTTTGTCGTAGAAGGATGCCGTTGGGGTGGCCTTACACTCCTCAATAAGCGCCGCGACCGGCCGTTCGAGGAAGATTTCGTCGACTTCGCCCTTTTTCACTTGGCCAGACTTTGAATGTCCGGCCACCCAATAGGCTGCCACGGGTTGCACGCGTTCTTCCAGAGCGAGGAAGTCTTCGCACTTCGCTTTGGTTGGGGCGATTACCGTCTTCGAATCTACTGGAGTCTTCGCCGCGTTCTTAGCAACGTTTTTACGAACGGTGTCTACCTTGGCTGTTTTGTTCGATTGACACTCTTTCTTTACCTTATCGGATTCGCTGACAATGCCGCCAAGATCGACTTCGTTTACTTCTTTGCCCGCTTTATTATAACCATCGAGGACGGCCAAATATTCGGGAGTAACCTTTTCTTGGATGTCGACCACGTCTTGGCACTGAGGATGACTCACCTTTGCTCCGTAAGCGCAAAGGGAAGAGAGGAAAACCAGAGACCACGCTACTTTTTTCATATCCACTCCTTAACTGTCACAGTTCAACATCTACCATCGTGGCGAAACTAAGCCTGTTAACTAGCTTTGTCACTATCGACGACATCTAAATTTTCGCTCAACCGTTTCGTTTCCCTCTGCATTAAATTAGATAACAAGTGATCAACACCGCAGCGGCCGCAAGCGCCACCCCTGTGAGCACTGCTAGTCGATGCGTCGTAAACCAAAGGAGCAGACTATGTTTGTAGGACCTCTCATCAAAGGGGCCGCGGGCGCCGTGATCTCCAGGGACAGGCTCCCAAAGATTGTCCCGCCGTGCGGGGGATACGGGTTCGTTTGTTTGTTGAGATTAGTATCCCTGATGAGCGAGGTAACGATCCCCTAAGCCAGGAAAGATCTTGTTTCCGATTACCACGACGTCAGTGATCCAACCAATCTTCATTTCTCTACGATAATGCTGGGCAATCCAGACGATCGCTTTAGCCGCGATTTCGGGCTCATAAATGGGGGGAACGGGTTGGGGTTTGTTCGGCAGTCGAGACTTGACCCAACTGAATTGAATCGTATTCATCGCGGGCATTTGCACCATCGATATTCGAATAGCTAATTTGTCGTGGAGAATCTCGGTCCTAACGGCATCGGTAAACCCTCGGATGGCATGTTTTGAACCGCAGTATGCTGATTGAAGAGGAATTCCGCGGTACGCTAGCGCCGAGCCGACCTGAATGATATGGCCACGGTTCCGCTTTCGCATCTGTTTTAGAGCGGTAATGGTTCCGTAAACGGTTCCTAAATACGTAACTTCCGTGACGCGTTTATATTCGTCCGGTTCCATTTCGTGCGCCGGAGAAAAAACAGAGACCATCGCGTTGTTCACCCAAATGTCGATGGGTCCCCACGCGTTTTCGATCTGTTCGCCGGCTTTCTCCACTTGGATGGAATCGGCGACATCGGCTGAAATGCCGATAGCTCTTCCTCCTAGTCTCTCAACGTCCGCAACGGTTGCCTTTAGGCCGTCTTCTCCTCGAGCTATTAGCCCCACTTTCGCTCCGTGCGCCCCAAAGGCACGACTTATAGCTCTACCTAGGCCTGCCGAAGCACCCGTTATCACCACGACTTTATCTTTTAGAGCGGTTTTCATTTTTTCCTTTCGAGTGGCTAGATTTGCGTTCAAGCCAGCCTCCCGTAAATCCTGCTCGACGAAGACCCTTTGAAATATAGGGGCATTTCTTTACCAGTCCCCAAATTAAGCCTGAGCGATAATTTTCAAGCATCAGCACAATGGGAGCTTCGTTGAGTCCGAACCGCCACGGCGATACCCAACCGTGGCGATTGGGGCCTTTCTTTGGAAAGGCTGCATTAAAACTTGCGTCAAAGCCGTAATGCTTATGATTTTTTAACTCAAGTCGTTCAATCGCATGACGAATCGTCGCGACGACAATTTCAGGTGCAAAGGGAAGTGATGCCGTCACCGCCCAGGGAGCGATGGTTCCGTCGTCTGGACCAAAGGGCGCTCCGCGAGCGATATAGTTAAAAAATTCCCGCGGAATCCCATCGACTTCGATCTTTGCGGGACCGGGCCCGTCACTTGCCGTAAATCCCCAGCCATTTTTCCCATAATGGGGAAATTTCAAAGGATTTTGAATGGCATACTGCCGGTGGACGTAGGTCGCCCGGCGACTATTTTCAAAATAATCGATCCCAAATTTTCTGTTAATGCCGTCTTTAATGTCCTTGAAAGCAATCCATAAATGCGACATTTGATGGATGAATAGAGGACCGGCATACCAATACTCAATTCCATAGACTTTTTTCCATTCAAAAGTGGAAGTCCAGTCAGTGTATCCCTTCTTTGAAATCGAATGAGAAGGAGATCCCAAAGCGAGCGCATAAAGGATCAGTGCCTCGCTGTATCCGGTGTCCCAACGATTCGATAGAAAACCTGTCTCGGGCTTCCAGCCATGGGTAAGAGTAGATCGGCCGTTCAAAGCCCATTTCCAATCCACTTGCCGATAGAGGGTATCCGCTAATTCACGAATTTCTTTTTCACTGTCGGTATCGTTCGTAAAATATTGGGCCGCGGTTAGCATTCCCGCCATCAAAAAGGCGGTGTCTATGGTCGATAATTCGCACTCCCAAGCCCGACGACCCGTCCGCATATCCAGAAAGTGATAAAAAAAACCCTTGTATCCCGTGGCATCCGCTTTCTTGGACTGAGAACTTCTATGAAAGAATCTCAAAATGGTTAGGGTTCTTGCGACTGCCTCTTTCCGCGAGAACAGACCCCTTTCCACCCCGACGACGTACACACTCAAACCCATTCCAATCACGCCAATGCTAGAAGGCGATTTCGGTTGGGTCTTGTCTTTGATCAAGCCGTTTCGAGGATTTGTTTCCTTTAAAAAATAGGAAAACGTCTCCCGCTGCAGATTGTCGAGCATCTCTTCGTCGGTCCCCTCGGGTGCGAGGACGGGAAGTCGGTTCATGGCAGCTCCAACGTAAGGCAGGCCGTTCCTTGAGGAGGCAACATTAGTTCTACAAGTGCCGTGCCATTCTCGATGACGATTTCGATGGGCTGCTGAGTTAGTGACGACGCTGACTCGAGCGTCTCAACCTGTTCGGGAGTAAGCGTGTTTGGCTGTCCCATTTCTGCCCAGGCAGATCGGGCATTAGCGTGGGAATCATCTATCCTTTCCACGTACGCCGTTTTAACAGGACCTATGTCAGTCAATTGAATTTGTAACCGCTCGGATTTTACGGGATGGGTTGGTAGGGCTGAATTGGTCAGCATTATTTTAAGCACTCTGTTCTTGCGAGTCATCCAAGCGTCGACGGTGGGATGGTTGCCATCCACCTTCCTTGTCTCGGAGCCCAAGTGATGAAGTAACTGATAGGCGCGATAAGAAGGCTTAGGAACTCCGTAAATGTTCAAAAGGCCAAAGCCACCATGGAAAGGAACCGAGGAAAAATAGTTCTCTTCAAAGATATCGGAAAAGGTCCAATAACTGTATCCGTCTACATAGCCCTGCGCTTCCATCACGGTCTTCGTGATGAACGCTGCGGCATAGGGAAGGTCGTGCAGCTCATCGAAGGGGTTTGAGGAGGTGCTCCACTCGGTGTAGTACACAGGTTTATTTTGGGCTTTGCTTTTGGTGATGGATACCTCATCGCGCAGTACACTTCGGCGACTCTGCGCCAATTGCATCTTCGTGTTGTCACCTGGTTTTCCAAAATCGTCGGTGGGATAATGGTGGGTCGAAATAAAATCCACCGGTGCATCGTTGGTCTTGCAGAAAGCGAGAAACTCCGAGATCCATGCATTGTCAGCGGTTGCGGGACCCCCGACCTTCAAATCGCCGTGAACTCGTTTGATAGCCCTCGCCGCATATTGGTAGAGTCTGAAATAATCAGACTGTTCCGCGGTCCAAAATGCTTTGAGATTAGGTTCGTTCCAGATTTCGAAAAACCATTGAGTGACCTCCGTTTCACCGTACCGCGTGAGCCAGTGTTGAACGAGGGTATAGATCAATTTCTCCCAAGCAGCATAGTCCTGGGGGGGAGTGACATTGCCGCGGTAATGAAAGACGGTAGCAGAACCAGAAGAAAGGGTGGTGGGCATGAATGATAATTCCATAAACGGACGCATTCCAATGGAAAGGAGAAACTCACAAATTTGATCGGCGTTAAAAAAGGAATACACGAGTTTGTCCTGCTGACATACCAGCGTTCCCATGTCGTCAGAAAGAATTCCGTGAAAACGCACATGCCGAAAGCCCAACTCCCGGTGACACCGTACTAATTGTTTTTGCCAATCGGCCCTCAGGGCTAGGGTCGCGTGGCCGCTTCCTACCGTATGTTCCCAAAAGTGAGGAAGCGATTTCCAATCACCTGAGACGCTGCATACGAAGTTCACCGGCGACGGCAGTAGATTCATTATTGGTCTCCCAAACATAGGATGTGCAAGCGACAGGCCATCCATGGGGAAGCTTCTTTTTCAAATAGGTGGGCGGGAAAGGGAAACCGGGGGGGCCATTAGAAGTTAGTCGTGCCCCTCAGTCGCATTACACCTCATAAAACGAAATACTGTAGAGGTAAGACACAGTAACTGCTAGTCACTCACGGGGAAAGCAATGGTAGTAACTAACGCGTTCTCAGCCTGTCGGGAATCCAATCGGGTGTGCTGTACGACGATTGGGACATCCGATTCAATCACACTGGAATAATCGGTACCGCGAGGAATTAGAGCCGGATCGCTTAAATCATTGAAACGCACGTGCTTGGTTCGCTTCGCCCCCACCGTAACGCGATACGGACCCACGGGTTCCCGATCCGAGAAATAGACGGTAAAACTTACATGCGCCTCCTGCTCACCGGTATTGAGTAAACAGGCGGTTTCGTGGCTAGTAAACTCGGGCTCTTTTCCATGGCTTCCCAAGGGAATGTATCCTTCGGCAATAGCCCAAACTCTCTTTCCAATCGCTGTTTTCATAATTTTTCCTTTCTCAATACGGGAACCTTTACCCTGTTCGTAGCGAAATAGCACCCTACGAAGACAAGCCTAATAGAATATGGGCGCGCTACTTGCATCACTAATAGGGAACGCAAGAGGTGTGTGATGGGCTCTCGGGATGAAAAAAGTGAAGATCGGCAGCAACAGCAAGAGCCTCGACTGATCACACAGCTATTAGCCGGATTAGAGAGAGAAATTTTGATGATGTTGGATGAGATGAGCGAAATATTAGGACGTCCCACTAGCCGGTACGATCTTTTTCCAAGGATTAGTGCTGCCCTGCATGTTTACTGGTTCGCAAAGAAAGAAAGCTTGGTCTCTCACCAGACGGGCCCGCATACGGATGAGAGCGTTTCCGCTAAGCGGCAACAGCTCCTCAAGGAGCTCGACAAACTGCCACGCAAGGAAGACGAAATCGTTAGCGAGCAATGGAAATCTAATTTCGAAACGCTGAGGCTTTCGGTAAGACAGGAAATTGAAGAAAGCCAAAACGTTTTCATTCCACTTTTGCTCTCTAAAAAGTCCCGGCCCGATTTGGAAAAGTTGGGATCTTTATTTAAGAAAGCTTTGCAATCTCCGCTCGAAAAAGGTTCCCCGAGCCTCGAACGGGCGGCGGGGGCAATCTCGTGACGAAATCTTTTGAAATTAGCGAAGTTCGTACTCGTCTCATTAGAATTCCAGTAGATCCTCCTCGAGGAGACGCTATTCAAAAATTCAGCAATCTTGAATTGCCCTTAGTTGAAATTTCCGACCGAGCGGGAAATAAGGGGGTCGGTTTTAGTTACACCATCGGTCAAGGGGGAACGACCATCTGTGAGCTGCTGCGTCGGGAGTTGACGGGAAAGCTTTTGGGCAAAGATTCCCGGCGTATCACCTTTCTGGGAGAATTTCTTAAGAAGTGCATTCATGCCCTCACCCCTGGTGTGATTGCTTCAGATGCACTAGCTGCGATCGACGTAGCACTTTGGGACTTGCAAGCGAAACGAATGAACATTCCCCTGCACCTTCTTCTAGGCGGTGCCAAAGAAGAGGTGCCGATCTATAACACCCACGTCGGCTGGCTCGATCGACCATTAAAGGAAATGGTCGAACTCTGTCATAAAGCAGTCACGGAGGAAGGCTTTCACGCGGTTAAGCTAAAGGTAGGAAAACAAGACCCGGAAGAAGATTTTGAACGAGTCTCGAAAGTGCGCGAAGCGGTGGGACCCAAGATCAAGATAATGGTGGATGCCAATCAATCGTGGACCATCGACGAAGCCGTTCCTCGCATCAAAATGCTTGAACCTTGCAACCTCGTGTGGGTTGAAGAACCTCTGCTTGCTACCGATATACAGGGGTTTAAAACCCTGGGACGGCATACTCGAATTCCTCGCGCCGGAGGGGAGAGTCTCTATACCCCTGCCGATTTCTATGAATACCTTCGGCAGGGAGCTCTCGATATTTTACAGCCCGATGTGGCGCGCCTTGGGGGGATCACCCCGGCGATGGAGGTATGTAGTCTCGCTAAGGCGGCCAATCTTCAAGTGGCTCCGCATGTTTCCCCGGAGCTAAGCGTAGTCGTTGCTGCGGCTGTATCGAATAGCATGTTCGTGGAGTTTATTCCGCAAATGGAACCGATCCTCAAGAGAAGAATAGAAATGATAAATGGAATGGCAAGACCTTCTTCTTCTGCTGGACATGGGATCGAATTGGATGAAGAGGCCATTAACCGTTACGAGGTAAAAGATGAGCGTCTTGCGTGTGCGCAAGGAGAACGAGCTGTGGATGGACGAGAAACGCCCGGACATCCGCACGTTGCGTGATGCGCTCCAAGGTGTCATTCAGGGTGAAGTTCGATTTGATGAGGGAAGCCGCGCTCTGTACTCGACGGATGGGTCCAACTACCGTCAGATTCCTATCGGCGTTGTGATCCCCAAGAGCCTCGAAGACGTTATTCGTACGGTGGAAGCTTGCCGAAAATTAGGGGCCCCTATCGTCGCTCGGGGAGGAGGAACTAGCCTCACCGGGAGTAGTTGCAACATTGCGGTTGTGATCGATTTTTCTAAGTATCTGCGCAAAGTGTTAGATCTTAATCCAGTGGAAAAATATGCTTGGGTAGAGCCGGGAACTATTTGCGACACGCTACGTGACGCTGCCGAAGAACATGGTTTGACGTTTGGTCCGGATCCCTCCACACACAACCATTGCGTCATAGGAGGGATGATTGGAAATAATTCCTGCGGCATGCACGCCCAAATGGCAGGCCGTGTCTCCGACAATATTCACGAGCTAGATATCCTTACCTATGACGGACTCAAATTGCGCGTTGGGGAGACATCTGCTGAAGAATTAGCGCAAATTATTCGAGAGGGTGGGCGTAGAGGAGAAATCTATTCTGGACTTAAAAAGCTGAGCGATCGTTACGGAACTCTTATCAGAGAGCGTTACCCTAAAATCCCTCGTCGCGTTTCCGGCTATAATCTCGACGATCTTCTTCCTGAAAATGGATTTCATGTAGCGCGATCGCTGGTAGGGACCGAGGGAACTTGCGTATTGGTTCTGGCTGCCAAGGCTCGTCTGATTTATAGCCCTCCCAAAAGGTCAATGCTGGTTATCGGATTCGATGAAATTGCCACAGCGGCGGATCATGTCCCGCTGACCATATCCTTTGGCCCCACCGCCATTGAAGGCCTTGACGATAAGCTGGTGCAATTGGTTCGAGCTCAAGGCCGCTCTGTCGGGGCATTGCACCTGTTACCCGAGGGAAGATCATTTCTTATGGTGGAATTCGGAGGGGAAACTAAAGAGGAGTCGGACGGAAAGGCCCATCGACTGATGGAGGCACTGGCGAAAACGGGAGTCTCAAAAGATCGCATGAATCTTGCTGATGACGCGGAGAAAGAAAAAGAGCTTTGGAAGGTAAGAGAGGCTGGTCTCGGAACGACAGCCTTCACGAAGGGGAAACCGGACACTCATGAAGGCTGGGAGGACTCCGCAGTTCCTCCGGAAAAGTTAGGTGATTATCTCAGGGATTTCAGAAAACTCTTAGATAAATTTAAATACGATACCAGTCTTTACGGACATTTCGGTCAAGCCTGTGTTCATTGCCGCATCGATTTCGATTTGAAGTCTCAAGACGGCATACTCAAATATCGTCGATTTATTGGGGAGGCGGCGGATCTCGTCGTAAGTTACGGCGGCTCACTATCCGGAGAACATGGAGATGGTCAGTCTCGGGCCGAACTTCTTCCCAAAATGTTCGGCCCCGAGCTCGTCGAGGCCTTTGGAGAATTCAAACGTATTTGGGATCCCATGGGCAAGATGAACCCCGGTAAAGTGGTTGATGCGTATCGTCCCACTGATAATCTTCGTTTTGGAACGGACTACGATCCTAAACCGGGAACCACGTATTTTCATTATCCGGAGGATAACGGCAGTTTTGCTCACGCGACTGAGCGTTGCGTTGGGGTAGGGGAATGCAGGCGAGAACAAGGGGGAACCATGTGCCCCAGTTTTCGCGTGACGCGGGAAGAGATGCATTCTACGCGCGGACGTACGCACATGCTTTTCGAAACGGTACGCGGAGGTCTCAAAAAGGGATGGCACGACGAACACGTCAAAGAGGCTCTCGGCCTGTGCCTCTCCTGTAAAGGCTGTAAAGGGGACTGTCCCGTTCAGGTAGACGTGGCAACGCTCAAGGCGGAGTTTCTCTCTCATTATTATAAGGGGCGCCTTCGTCCGCGGGTTGCCTACTCCATCGGCGGGATCTATTGGTGGGCTCGTTTAGCTTCGCGAATACCTCGTTTGGTGAATGCAGTGACTCAATCTAAATTGCTTGGTTCACTGGTAAAGAAAATGGGGGGGATTACTACCAATAGGGCGATGCCCACGTTTGCGCTTCAGACCTTCAAGAGTTGGTGGCGAGACAGACCAAAGAAAAATGAGAACGGAGAGCCCGTTATCCTATGGGCAGATACTTTCAATAATAATTTTACTCCCGAAATAGCGATCGCCGCCGTGGAAGTGTTAGAGGATGCTGGATTTCGAGTGATAGTACCTAAGGCATCGCTCTGTTGCGGACGGCCTCTGTATGACTACGGCTTCTTGGCCGCCGCAAAAAAACTTCTGCTGCAGATACTTCAACAGCTTGAGGAACCCATTCGAAATGGCGTTCCGATTGTAGGACTCGAGCCCAGTTGCATGGCCGTATTTCGTGACGAACTCACGAATCTTCTTCCCACCAGCGAACAGGCGATAAGACTGAAAAAACAGTCTTTCTTGTTGGGAGAGTTTATGAATCAACGTGCCATTAATTATGTATTCCCTAAATTGCCCAAGAAAGCCGTTGCTCAGCCCCACTGTCATCACAAAGCCATCTTCGGGACTTCCGACGAAGAAGAGGTGTTGAAGAAAATGGGGGTAGATTGCGAAATGTTGGATAGCGGCTGCTGCGGTTTAGCGGGGTCCTTTGGATTTGAGGCGGAGCACTTTGATATTTCTAGACAAATAGGCGAGTACAAGATGGCTCCTAAGATTCGCAGGATTCAGGCTTCCGATCCGGATATCTTAATCCTCGCGAACGGATTTAGCTGTCAGCATCAGATTAGGGAGCTCTGTGGGAAAAAGCCTTTGCACCTGGCACAGGTGATGCAACTTGCTCTGCGACAGCCTCAGGCGTTTAAAGCCGAAGTAGTTCGGTCGAACAAGGAGAAGTAGTTATGTCAGATACGGCGTCCGATATTTTGTTAGATACCATTATGGACTGGGGAGTCGATACGATCTTTGGTCTGCCTGGAGACGGCATTAACGGAATCATGGAAGCATTCAGAAAGCGAAAAGACAGGCTTCGTTTCATTCAGGTGCGCCACGAAGAGTCAGCGGCCTTTATGGCCTGTGCGTATGCCAAGTACACGGGCAAACTTGGGGTTTGCCTCGCGACGTCGGGACCGGGAGGAATTCATCTTCTAAACGGTCTCTATGATGCAAAGTGCGATGGACAACCGGTCCTTGCGATCACCGGACTTCAGTTTCGCGATCTCCTCAATACCCACGGACAGCAGGATGTGGAGCTCGATAAGCTATTTGAAGATGTCTGCGTCTATAACAGTAGGGTGATGGACCCTTCCCACACCGAAAACGTAGCCGAGCTAGCGTGCCGAACTGCCCTTAGTCAACGTGGTGTCTCTCATATTACGATGCCGGTGGATGTGCAGTTATTACCCGCGAAAAAACATTCGGCAAGGAACGTCCCTCATCACGTTTCCAACAAGTACGCGCACGGGGTGACTCTGCCCGATCGAACCGCTCTCGAAAATGCTGCGGAGATATTAAATGCCGGAAATAGAGTTGTCATGCTGGTGGGACGGGGTGCTATCCATGCGACGGACGAAATCATCGCCGTATCGGAAAAACTCAACGCACCCATTATTAAGGCGTTGCTCGGAAAAGCAGCGGTACCAGACGCTCATCCGAGTTGTCTGGGGGGCATAGGGTTATTGGGGACAAGGCCTTCGCAGGAAGCTTTAGAAAGGTGTGACACTTTGCTAATCGTCGGGACCTCTTTCCCTTATATCGAATTTTATCCCAAGCCCGGCGACGCTCGCTGCGTGCAAATGGATGTGGATCCGACACGAATTGGCTTGAGGTATCCGGCAGAGACCGGTCTTGTTTGCGACAGCAGAGCAGGCCTTAGTGTGCTTTTGCCGCTGCTGAACCAAAAATCCGATAGAAAGTTTCTAGAGACAGCCATCGAAGGAAAACAAAAGTGGGATGGTCTAATGGAAAGCCGTGGAACTCACCAGGGCAAACCAATGAAGCCCCAGGTAGTCGCTCACGAACTAGGGAGACGATTGAAGGACAATGCCATCGTGTCATCTGACTCGGGGACGATCACGACATGGTGGGCGAGACAGATTTACGCTCGTCGGGGACAGATGTTTTCTTGCTCGGGAAACCTGGCGACTATGGCCTGTGGTCTGCCCTATACGATTGCAGCACAAATCGCCCATCCGGACCGACAGTGCGTCGCTTTCGTGGGAGATGGCGGGTTTACAATGCTGATGGGTGAATTTGTCACCGCGGTGAAATACAAACTCCCGATTAAAGTTATCGTTATCAAGAACAATACGCTGGGACAGATTAAATGGGAGCAAATGGTGTTTCTAGGAAATCCCGAATTTGGAGTAGAGCTGGAGCCTATCGACTTTGCGGGTTTTGCCCGCGTTTGCGGCGGAATCGGATATACGATTGACGATCCCCGGGATTGTGGACGAATTCTCGATGAGGCGATCGCAAACGGAAAACCAACGATTATCGAAGCCGTCGTGGATCCGTTTGAAGCTCCCATGCCGGGTAAAATCACGGTTGAGCAGGCACTCCATTTCGCCGAATCGCTGGCCAAAGGGGAACCCTACGGAGGAAAAATTGCTCTGACTGCTCTATCGGATAAAGTCAGGGAGCTTATCTAGAACTATCGTGGCCTAAAGAAAAGCCAATCGCCAATCCGACTAAGAAAACGGTCGCAAGAAGGAATTTATCGTGTGACGTGGGACTCGTCGCAGCGCTGGGCTCAGCCAGTCGGGGAGTGGGCGCCAAATCATACGACTGGCCCCCGGGACCGGCGGAATCGATATTTTTTTTAAGCGGGGTTAGCACGCGGCTGGCTTGATCTATTAAAGTATTTTCGTTCATCGGACCCTCCTTATGAAGACAATCACTTGAGTTCTCTCTTCGACATAGCAGCATGCAGGCGTCGTGCCGTTGTCATCCGAAAGCTGTGGCGGTCGTAAACCGTTCCTGAGGCTTAGGCTTATTGCGCCGATCGTGTTCTAGAGCTCAAGGCGAGATAGGGAAAGCTTCGCGCTTGCCAAACTTTCTGGCGTGTTTCTTGAAACAGCAACGGGGATGACCTTGGTCGAACACGTAGGACCCCATCATGCTGTTGCTGTTCTCGGCGTCAAGCTCGTCGGAGTGACTCCTGAGAACGGTAAGAAGCTGATCTTTAGCCTTGGCTTTATTCTTTTGGTCTTAGTGTTAGGCAGAGTAACAAAACTCATCGCTAAGCTTGTCCTTAACGGTATTCACCGAGAAAAACTTCGATTTTGGATTGGACAAGGGACTCAACTGGCCACGGCGGTACTCCTTATCTTGGGATTCGTTTCTATTTGGTTCGATGATCCGGCACGTCTTACTACCGCTGTCGGATTGGTGACGGCGGGCCTGGCTTTTGCCCTTCAGCGCGTGATCACAGCGATCGCAGGCTATTTTGTCATCTTAAGAGGAAAAACGTTTAACGTGGGTGATCGCATCACAATGGGAGGAGTCAGAGGAGACGTCATCGCGCTGGGATTTATCCAAACCACGATTATGGAAATGGGGCAGCCCCCCTCCGTTCAAGACGCCGATCCCTCCATGTGGGTGAAGAGCCGGCAGTATACGGGACGTCTCGTTACCGTGACCAATGACAAGATTTTCGAAACTCCCGTCTACAACTATACCCGAGAGTTTCCCTTCATCTGGGAGGAGATTATGATTCCGGTGAGTTATTCTTCAAACGATGAAGCCGCTGAGAAGATTCTGCTTCGCGCGACTGAAAAACACAGTGTCCAAGTTGCAGAGCTTACCGGCACCGCGCTTAAGCAGATGGAAGAAATCTACGGGGTGAAACTCATTGATGTGAACCCGCGTGTCTTTTATCGACTTACCGATAATTGGATCGAACTTACCGTTCGGTTCTTGGTGCCGACTCACGGAATTCGTGAGGTGAAGGACGCCATCAGTCGAGAAATTCGAAGGGAGCTAAATAAAATGGGAATTGGCGTCGCCTCTTCGACTTATGACATTGTCGGATTTCCCCCGATTATGCTTCGCAGGGACCGGTCCCTTACCACAAAATCGAGACCGCCTGATAGAAGCTCCGAAATAAGAGAAACACCAAAGTCCTGATGCGAAGGGAATTTGGGCATCCCCTTTGCATCTCTTCCTAACGTATGGAGCTCAAGAAACTTCGAGTCGCGCGATACGTAGGAAAGTCTCTTGTCTTACTGACGCTATGGTTCAGTTATGTTGTCAAAATTAGCTTGGGGGAATTGCTCATCGGTATTTTAGGCATCGGGGGAACCCTTTTCTTAACGGAAGTCGTTTTGTCTTGGAGCCGCTCTCTATTTGTGGGATGGGAAATGGCCACAAAACAAGTGTGGCGAATTCCTTGGTACGCTCTCCAGGGAACCTATGTAGCCTTTCATTTCGGTATAAGGAAACTCTTCCGGCCCCTTGCCACTCGAGGCCGACTCAGAGCCGTACCTTTCGACACGGGAGGCCCGGATCGACAATCTCAAGCTCGACGGATTCTCGGCCTAACCCTTCCCACTCTTACCCCAAATTCGATTGCCTTGGGTTTCGTGCCTAACCGCCATCTTCTTTTTCTTCATCAACTGCAACCTACGAAGGTAAATACGATGATTCGCAAATTGGGAGCCTCTTCATGAATGTCTGGCTTTGCAGTGCGGGTTTGCTGATGTTGGCTTGGATTCCTTGTGCGGTAGTGTGTATGAAATCGAAGCTCGAGGATCGGCTGGCAGGTTTGGAAATAGCTGGTGTCATAGAAACGATCCTCCTTGTGCTTTTGGCGGAAGCTTTTCATCGACCCGCCTTTTTCGATCTTGCCCTTACCGCCGCACTTCTCTCCTTTGGGGGAGGAATGGTCTTTGCGCGCTTTTTGGAGCGTTGGATATGAACGAGTGGAACTGGTCCTGGGCCGTATCCATCTGTCTGGGGACGGCGATTTTTATCGCCCTACTGAGCGCTTTTTTCCAAATGGTGATGACAAGGCCTCTGGAAAAGTTGCAATACACCGCTCCGGTATCGAGCCTCAGTATTTTTCTGATCGGCCTTGCCGTATGGTTGGATGATTCTGACTGGCAATCTCGTATTAAAGTCACTTTCGTCGCTCTACTTCTTTTCTTTACTAATGCGGTACTCACTCATGCGACAGCACGGGCCGTGCGCGTGAGGAGACTCGGGCATTGGCGGATTCAGCCGAGTGAGAGAGCGCACAAGGAAATCGAGATCGTTAAGGAGTGACTTTGTTGAAATGGATGCAGGTGTATTGTCTTTTAGCGGTTGCCGTAACCGCGATCGGTGTCGTGATGACTCGAGACCCCGCAAAACAGATCATCGTAGTTAGTTTTTACGGATTGACCTTGGCATTAATGTTCTTTCTCTATCAGGCTCCAGACGTGGCGCTATCTCAAATCGTGATAGGAGCGGTAGCGCTTCCACTGATGGTGTTACTTGCGATGGCAAGAATGAAGAGCGACACCGAATGAGAACAAGGCTTTTCATGTTAGGCATTGGGCTCTTGGCTCTCGGAGCCATCTATTTACGAGGTTTGAACGACCTCCCCAGAACCGGAGATTATCAAGGACCCTACGGAGATCGCATCAACGCGGGGGTCGTTGCCGAGCGCCATACTCAAGATGCGGTGACGGCCGTAAACTTCGATTATCGAGGGTTCGACACATTGGGAGAGGAATTTATTCTTTTTGTATCGGTGTTGGGAACTGTTCTTCTAATGCGTCAAGCCGACGAGAAAAATCAAGGAGTCAGACCGGATCACAGCATCGAGAGAAAAGTTTCTCCCGTGAGCGAGGCTGTCTCGACGTGGACTTTGGGCATGACCGGGCCCATCGTTCTTTTCGGTTTCTATCTAGTGACTCACGGACAGTTATCGCCAGGAGGCGGTTTCCAAGGAGGGGTGGTTTTAGCCACGGCTCCGCTTCTGATTTACCTTGGCAAAGGATTTTCTCGGTTTAAAAACATCGCGAGGATAAAATATTTGGAGATCACGGAGTCGTTAGGTGTTCTTATCTTTTTACTAACGGGGTTGGCGGGGATAGCGTGGGGTAAATCCTTCCTTCAAAATATCCTTCCTTTGGGAATCACCGGTGATGTTTTTTCGTCTGGGTCCATTTTCGTTATCAACATTGCCACCGGATTGGAAGTAGCAGCGGGCTTCGTTCTTTTACTTCGTGCCTTTCTTCAAGAGACATTGGTTCAGGATGCAAAACAATGATAGACCATTTTAGCTACGTCATTGCAGCCTCCGTTTTTGGCACGGGAATGTATGGTCTAGTCACCAGCCGCAATTTAATCCACCTGTGTCTCTGCCTCGCGGTATTCCAATCTTCGACCTACGTCTTGCTGGTTGGTATCGGTTACCGTGATGGGGGCATTGCGCCTATTTTCACCCAGAGCGATCATGCGACAGCCGTAGATTCTGTTGTCCAAGCCCTCATGCTAACCGACATTGTAGTAGAAGCGACTGTGGTGGCGCTCCTTCTCGCTCTTGCGGTTCAGGTTCATAAGTGTAGTAAGACTACTGATCCTCAAAAGATTGGCCAAATGAAAGGGTAAAAATGGGACTGATTGTTTTGCCAGTGGTAGTTCCCTTTTTTGCCGCTGCCTTACTCGCTTTAACAGGAAGATGGATTCCCCGACGACTCGTCGACCTGTTTTCCCTTTCAACGTGTGTGGTCTGTGTTTTCGTCCTTGCCCGCTTAATGCATCAAAGTATGGAACGGCCCTTGGTCTACTGGTTTGGCGGATGGAAACCCGAAGGTGCGATGGCTATTGGGATCTCCTTTGTCGTTGAACCCCTGGGAGCAGGACTTGCGGCCTTTGTTTCGTTTTTAGCGATGGGAGCCTTTCTTTTTGCATGGGAATATTTCAAAGAAGTAAAAGCTCTGTTTCATACTTTAATGCTCGTTTTTATAGGCGCGATGAACGGATTTTGTCTGACAGGAGATCTCTTCAATCTATTCGTATGGTTTGAACTCATGACGGCAACTTCGGTCGCCCTTTGTGGGTATAAGAGTGAAGAACCAGGCCCGCTTCAAGGGGCTATCAACTTTGCCGTGACTAATACTGTCGGTGCTTTTCTTACGCTCATCGGAATATCTCTTCTTTACGCTAGAACGGGTGCTCTTAATCTCGCCCAAATCTCGCTCAGTCTTGAAAGTCATCCGCCGAGCATGACATTTATCGTGTTGGTTCTTCTTTTGGTGTGGTCGGGCTTTCTCGTCAAAGGAGCCGCGTTTCCTTTTCACTTTTGGCTAGCTGACGCTCATGCGGTGGCTCCGACACCCGTTTGCATCCTCTTCTCGGGTGTGATGGTCGAACTGGGACTTTACGCCGTTGCAAAAACGTATTGGGTGTTATTTTCCATCCCCATGACCCATAAAACGTTCGCGATACAAAATCTACTTTTGCTAATGGGGGTTTTGACGATGATGGTGGGAGCAGTCTTCTGTCTGGGACAAAGGCATTGGAAACGTCTTCTGGCTTTTTCGACCATAAGCCATGTGGGAGTCATGCTCGTGGGAATTTCCCTGCTCAGTTCAATGGCCCTTACGGGGACTGCTCTTTACGTTTTGGGACACGGAGCCGTTAAAGGTGCGCTTTTTGTGGGTGCGGGAATTTTGCTCGATCGTTTTGGGTCGCTCGACGAATATGAGCTGCAAGGGAAGGCACGATTTTCCCTCAGACGTACAGCGATCGTTCTTCTGTTGGCCGCCCTTGGACTTTGCGGACTGCCTCCCTTCGGAACCTTTTACGGAGAGGCCTACCTTTCTGCCGCGGCAGAAGCCAAGGGTTTTGCATGGCTATCTTGGTTATTCGTCATTATCGGGGGAATGACCGGCGGCGCGGTTCTTTCTGCCCTGGCGCGAGATTTCGGTCCCTATACCTCGGGTCTCACAGCTCCTCGCGATCGTACCGCCCATGTTCCCTCTGAAAAACGTGAGACAAAGGTTAAGACTCGTTTTTCCTCTCCCATGGTTATGACAGCGACTCTTTTTGTCGCCTTCGCTCTGTGTATAGGAATATCGAGTGGTATGCGTCATTCCCTGGAGATCCATAGCCAGCGATTCTTGGATGCGCGCTATTATCAAAGTGTCGTCTTCGCGACACCCTTCGATTCGGGGAAATCGGTATTGCACGAAATCTCTTGGACATGGCCCATACTGCGAGGGCTTTTAGGCTGTCTTCTTGCGGTCTCCATCGCAGGATACGATCTTATTTCCTCCAAGGCCCGATACGCTCATTTTCTCGGTCGAAATGCCTTTTCTCTTTTCATGCGCCCCTTCCACAAAATGCACACGGGATTGATCGGAGACTATCTCGTCTGGTTGATAGTGGGTATTTCGATTTATGGAGGGGTTTTGATGTGGCAGTTACCAACAGGAATCTTTGGAAGTGCTAAGGGGTGAGTTGGTAGTTCTTCTGATCCGCCCAGACCGTAGCTGAGGCGATGGCGATCAGACGATCCCCGCTTTCAATGAGAACCTCTTTTTCTATGGGCAAGATGAGGTTCTTCCCTCGAAGAAGGGCCACCACTTCGACGGAGGCGCCCCCGTCGAAAGAATAGGTCGGCTGTAAGGGTTTGCCGATCCACCAACTTCCCGCTTTTAGGGTGGCAAGCCCCAATTGCGTACCATTGGGGAAATCGACCGGAATTCCTGAACGAAGAAGAGCCACGAGATCAACGTGTCCCAAATTTTCGGGGGTGAAAACTTGCCTCCTTCGAATGAGTTCCAACGCTGTTTTCAGATGTTCAATCTCGTGGGCAGGGGAGTCACTGCGGGCGGCAACTTGGGACTCATAGAGACTGCGGTATCTGAATTTTTGAGTGATCGAATCTTGTAACAAGTAGGCGATGACGACGGCGAGCGAAGCCGGTACCAGAAGCTCAAATCCCCCGGTCATCTCGGTTACCATCAGTATCGTGGCAATGGGAACTCGAGCAGCTCCGCCGAAGACGGCCGCCATTCCGACCACGACAAATGGGGCTGGAGGTTGATGAGCTAATTGGGATAGCGTTCCTCCTAACATGGCACCTACAAATAGGCCTGGAGCGAAGACTCCGCCTGAACCCCCTGATGAAACCGTAAGCGGAAAAGCCAAGAGTTTACCCAGGAAAAGCGCTATTAAAATCTTAAACGGGAGTGCCCCATCGATGGCCTGCTGAATCCATCCGTATCCTCCCCCCAAAATCTGAGGAAGTCCCAGTGCAATAAGGCCGACGCCAAGTCCGCCAAGAGCTGGTTTTGCAAAGGAGGGGATCGGTAATTTCAAGAATTCATCCCGAAGTCGATAAAAAAGAGAGGGCAAAATTGAGGCAACTAGCCCACTCGTAACTCCCAAAATAATAAACCATAGATAATCTGCTTTCTGGGCAAAATGAAACGAGGGAGGAACTTGAAATAGCGGCGCCCAATTTACCAAGAGTCCGTTTAGTGCAAAGGCAAGAACGGCAGCCAGTATCGCAAACAGGAGTGCACCTACTTCGAATTCCATATCCGAATATAGGACTTCAATAGAAAAAAGGGCGGCACCGATGGGAGAACGAAACATGGCAGAGAGTCCGGCAGCCATTCCTACCAGCACCAACAATCTTCGATCTTTCTCGGTACGACGGAAAAGAGTTGCATAAGCGGACCCGAATCCGGCCGTGATCAGCGCCGTGGGTCCCTCCCTCCCAGCGGCCCCTCCGGAACCAATCGTCAGCGCTGAGGCAATCATCTTGACCAGCGGGACGCGAAATCGGATTCGGCCTCCTTCCTGATGAAATGACTTAACGGCGGTATCGGTTCCATGGCCTTCTGCCTCCGGGGCAAAAGTGTAAACTAAGATTCCCGAAAGTAGACCTCCCAGAGTGGTGGCCAGAGGAATCAGCCATAACCCATGCGGACCGATAACTTGAGTAAGGACCCCACCATCATCGGGTATGCCCGGTGGTCGGTAGCCAGCTATTCCCTCAAGAAAGACTTGCTGAGCTACTTTTAGCAAGAAGGAGAAGGCCTGCGTTGCGGCAGCTCCTACAACCCCTAGGAGCAGGGAATCAACTATGAGCTGGCGCTGACGTTTGTTCATACTAACTGCTCCAACTCTAATACCACAGCCAACGACTAAAGGGACTAAAGGGGACTAAAGGTGTCACTCTCCTTTAGGGCCCAAAAGGTACGGGTCACGTGCCTAAAGGATGACCCCTTCCGAAAAGGCCTTAAAGGCTAATCATTGATCACATCTTTCTTTAGCGAGCCACCCTTTTTCTAGAGTCAATAGTTCTGTGAGGCCCTTTCCTAGTATTTTCCAACCTGGCGGGCCATTCTGCTTAAGGTGGCCGCCGAGCCTCGCAACGGCTGAAATTGCTTCTGCGACCGTAGGATTTTCCGGGATGGGAGTTTTTGAGACCGCTCGGAGAACCGATATTTGAGTCGGGGTTAACACTACTGTCGCCGGGGTGAGTGGCCGTTGCCTGGCTTCCGCTCGCAAGAGCAGCATTCGCCAGGCGATTGGGATAAAGATTGCCAAGGCATTGAAAATGGTATCTTTCGATTCGAGTTGCCGTTCTTCAAAGGCACATCCAGTTTTGATCGCCTTAAAATATTCTTCGATAAGCCATCTGGCTCGATAGATATCGATCACCTTTTCGATATCCGCGGGCGTATTGGTAGACTCGGTAGTGAGTAATTTCCAATCAATCGGCTCTGTTCCCTCCGGCGGATTGGACTCAAAGACGTGGACAACGTTGAGTGTCACAGTCTTATTTAATCTTGCTCCATGATGGTGACCTCGTATTAGCTCCACCCTTGCCGCTGTCGCCGATAACATGGCGGTTCGTTGCTGACGAGCGGGGTAGTCTTTTCTGTTTTGAGGTAAGGGACTTTGTGCTCTTGTTCCAACTCGGACTTCTCGTTGAAGCTTTACCGGAGCGCTCTCGAGTGAGCTGTAAAGGCTCACTCCTTCTTCTAGGTTTTCGTCTGTAACCAAACGATCTCGGCAGACTCGAATCACGCAGCGACCAGATGAATCTTTTAGTTCAGAAAGTAACTCGAAGAAATCTGCCTCACGGTCCATCACGTGAATAGGTTTCGCTGCGAAGCCCAATCTCGATTCGCTGGCCACAATTCCTCGCATCCAACGCAGAGACTTTCTCGTCGGATCTTGTCGCGCTTTGGACGGGCTTTGATAGCCTTTCTTCTTCAGCTTAATCATTGGCTCAACCGCCACAACCCCAAGAGGTCGATGCAAACAAGATCCCACAACTAAGGAAAAATGCCCGTAGAAACCGTCTCCCGCGGAGCGACTACCACTGAGCAAACCTAGCCCCTTACGTTTGGAAGGAAATTTGAACTCAGTCGTATCGTGGAGAACCAGAACTTCCTTTTCCAGTTTCGCTCGCAAAACCGTCTGCTCAAAATGGGATGCTAAAATCGACTCCAAATTCACACGGGGATTACGCAGAAAACGGTAACCTCCCTCAATTCCAGCTCCTTCTCCTAAAAGCTTGGGTAAGGTCTCTTTAGGATCTTGGGCGATACCGTCAGACATGTCCATTAACCTCCGGGTGAGTCGCAGATCGCCAAAATTAGCCCCAGCGAACTCATTCGACATGGACGAAAAAAACTTAGGTTCAAGAGTATTACTCATCTAAATGATTGATCAAATTTCACAGAGAAAGGCAAGAAAAGATATGTATGATCCTTAGCCTTAAAGGAGAGTGACACTTCTTTCCTGAAGGATCCTCAAATGATCCCCACTTTTTTCTGATGAGTCAGGTCCCTGCTTGTTCTGCGATCTTTTCGGAGGGCAACAGATCATCGTGCACTTCTTCAACTACGATGTGACGAATGAGAAAACGGTTTCGTATCTTTGCCTTGTAGTAATCCGGGCCCTTAGCAGTGGGACTGGAAACAACAAGTTCACACGCGTGGGTTCGGGGAGCGATCTTCCAAACGTGGAGATCGAGTACGCTGGTAGATTCATCCTCGAGAGCTTTCTGAAGGGCATCTCGATTAATCTCCTTCGGGTGACCGTCTAAGAGTTCCCATCCGGTCTCGCGGCAAAGGTTATAGCTCCAGCGTAAGATAACCAATGCGCCCACAAATCCAACAACGGCGTCAGGCCATGTTGCTCCAAGTTGTCGTCCCAATACGAGGGCACCCAACGCTAAAATTGAGGTCAGGGCATCCGCCAGAATATGAAAATAGGCACTTCGGATATTTACGTCGGCGACGGGCTTGTGGGAATGAGTATCGTGGTCGTGAGCATCGTGATCGGGTTCGACGTGATCGTGCGAATGTTCTGAATGGTTATGATCGTGACTATGGTCGTGTCCGTGAAAATGGTGCCCGTGTCCTAAGACAAAAGCGCTGACAAGATTGACTAAGAGTCCAATTGAGGTGATCAAAATAGCCTCTCCAAAAGCTACTTTTTCTGGGGTAAAAAATCGCCCAACTGATTCGACCGCCATCAAAATGGCGACTATGGCGAGAATGATCGCCGTAGTATATCCCCCCAGTGGAATAAACTTCCCCGAGCCAAACGAGAAGTGTTCGTGTGCCTTACTTGAGGTCGCAAATTGATACGCGAGCAGAGTGATTACCAAGGCCCCAACGTGAGAGGCCATGTGCCATCCCTCCGCCAGAAGGGCCATCGAAGAACTTAGAAAACCAAACGTGATTTCTAAAACCATCATCGAAGCGGCAAGGATAACGACCCCGCGCGTTCGCCCCATGTTTCGTCTGATGTCATCGTCCTTCGTTACAAACTCATGGTGATGAATTCGGTACTGGCTGCGGCGGTTACGTGCGGACTCGTTCATAATTTTTCCCATTCTCCGGACAAGCATTAGGTGTATTCAATTTTGTCCGATTTTTCCTGACACAGCAAGGCATCGTTCTTGAAAGTACATCAGATGGCTAGGCGACGCCCCACTACTTGGAAACACTAGCAGAAATCTGAGTTGTTGATCGGTATCGTGCCACGGCTAAATCGAACCTCCGAATCATCCGATGAAGTAGGTTGAGGGATCAATAAAATGACTCATGGCAAAAAACACGGTAAAAAAGAACTCGAAGCGATTGCCGTACGGTGCCTTACTAAGGCCGAACTTCGGATTACGAGGCCGAGGCTCGCCGTGCTTGCGATTCTAATCCAATCTCATGGTCCGTTCACAATGGAAGAACTCCATAAGAGAGTGGAAAAGGAAGACATCGATCCGGTCACCGTCTACCGCTGCATCGCTTCCTTCCAGGAAAGCGGAATCGTAGGGCGCTGTGATTTTGGAGACGGTCCGGTACGATTTGAATACCGCGGCGAGGGCTCCGAGCACCACCATCACGTGGTCTGCACCAAGTGCCGCAAAATACGCAGTCTAGATTTTTGCCTAGTCGAGGGGATTGAAAAAATTCTCAAGAAAGAGGGCTATTCCCATATCAGCCATTCCCTTGAATTCTTCGCGGTGTGCGCGAAATGTAGCCCTCCGCCTAGCGATCCCCCGAACTCAAAATTGTCTGGATCTGTCTAACTATTTTTTTGGACCGCTGCATTCATCGACATGGTCACCGTGGGGGCGATGTAAATGTCCATCGTGCTCATAGTCGGTATGGTCGCCGTGCTTCACGGCTTTGTGACCGCAACCTTCTCCATGTTTATGGGCATGGTTTGGATGGGGTTTGCATTGGTCGGCTTTTTGTCCATGTTGTTCGCTCATTTGTATTCCTCCTGCCTAATAGGCCTGTCTAAATTAGGATAGTTTTCGCAGCGGCGTCAAACGTAAATCCACCAGAAGAGACTAATTCTGACAAATCAATTAGTTGCAATAAAATTGCATGTTAGTTTTTGGCCTGAAATTCATCAAGCTTATTTAAAAGGCCTCTTAGGACTTTTCATGGCCGCAAAGCGCTACATAATTGCAAGTTATTTGCGTTTACGATCTACCGGTAAATCAATGACAAGGGAAGCGGATTACGTGGAATTATTCCAATCCAACTGGCTTGGCCGAATGCTATATTAGATCCGGGGTAAAGGCATGGGTCGTCGTCTAGTCACAGTCCTGTTCTTTTTTGGGATGTCAGTCACCGCTCGGGCGGATACGGTCTGGCTAAAAGGCGGTTCGGTAGTGGATCCCGCTACACAAAAGATTCTCCGTACCGATCTTCGTATATCCAACGGAAAGCTCCAGCGCCAAACCGCTCCTAAAGCGTTCAAACCGGGAGAGCGAGTTATCGACATTACCGGGAAATACATTATTCCTGGAATATACGACATGCATGTCCACTCTTCGTTTGGAAACCCTGGGCCTGGGGACTCGCGCCAAGATCTCACACCGATCGAGACATCACGTCTGGTATTGCGCACGGGAGTTACGGGGTTCTTGGATCTCTTTGCCGATGAGAACGAGATTTTTTCAGCCCGCGACGAAATCCGTAGAACGAAAGAAGGGGCTGAGATCTTTGCCGCCGGCCCGATGCTAACGTGTCCTCAGGGCCACGGTTCCGACCTCGGTCGTCCCACCCGATTGGTGACGAGCGTGAAAGAGGCAGAGAAGCAGGTCGATGAGCTGGCCAAGAAACATCCCGATGTCGTGAAGATGTCTTACGACCACGCGGGCGAGCAGGTCCCACCAAAACCCGTCATGAATGAATCTCTTTTGAAGGCAATTATCCGAACCGCCAAGAAACATAATCTGCGCACCGTCGTTCATATTGGAAATTGGGACGATGCCAAAGCGGCTGTCCTTGCGGGGGCTACCATCGTAACCCACCTTCACGAGACCGATATTCCGGATTCTCTCGTTGCGCTGATGAAGGAGCGAAAGACGATCGAAATTCCCACCATGGCCTACCAGACCGAGGCTTTACACATTCTTGAGAATCGAGACCTTCTTAATTCGCCTCTTCTGGTCTCTCTCATTCCTGCGAACCTCTTAAATGCCTACCGCCGCATGGACCCCTCGGAACCTTTCCTTCACCGAGTTCTTGATTGGCAATCCCGAGGTCGAGATTCGTTTCCCCGATCGCTAGCCAAATTGATCAAGGCTGGAATCCCTATCTTTTGTGGGACCGATTCAGGTGATATTGGAGTTTTCCACGGCTATTCGGTACATCGGGAAATGGTGATGATGGTCAATGCGGGGGCTACAAGCTGGACCGCGCTTGCTTCGGCGACGACGCTTCCCAAGAAATTTCTACGGCGCACTTCGGGAATTGAGAATGGAGACGAGGCCGATCTTGTGGTCATCGAGGGTAATCCTATCGAAGATATTGCGAATACCCAAAATGTTAGGTTGGTCTTCCACGCTGGGAATTTGGCGCTTGATCAAAGGGATCTAACAACCTCACCATAGCGTCTCTCGACCTCTCATCATTCAAATTTAAAATCTTTTCGGTCCTTGCTAGTAGCATTCGTCCGTACGCTGACCAACTTCCCGGAAGTATTCTTGCTCGTCTTTGGCGATCCCCAGGCGCTGCTCTCTCGTTTAGACGATGGCAACGTTTCCGTCGTCTTAAATGAAGGAATCAACTTGGTAGAGGTTTCGCTAGAACTCTGAGCTACTTTCTCAACGGGTTGCACCGGCGGTAGAGACTCCTCAGATGATTGCGGCGAGCCCTGAACCACTTTCGGAGGCATTCCCTCAGGCGGTTGAGCGACAACACCCGAACGTGGGCGGTCCAAATTTTGAACCACTTTGCGGAGAAATTCCTGCGGAGTCTCACCTCCCTCAAAGCGAGTTTCATCAGCCTGAACCACTTTCGGAGTGGGTTGCTGTGGAGGCGGGGCAAGCTGCTCAGAAGGCGGCTCAACTTTCAAAGACGACTCCTGGGGAGATTGCACAACATCCGCATCCGCGCGGGACGGGACAGAGGGGGGAGCAACTTCGCGGCGGTAATCCGCGGGAGAAGGTTGCGGTTGCTGAACTTGCGGCGTTTTCCAGAATTCCGTATTGTCGGCGGCGGTAAGGACCTTACCTACGACGCGCCTTTGCACATCGCTGCTTTGGCTTTGAATCCAGGCATCGTATTTAGCTTGGGCTGCCGCGTCATGCACGCCATTCGTATCGAATTGGCAACCTAAGCTAGGAATTGCCACTAGGACAATTAATATGGGAAATCGAGTCGCGTTCACCTAGCATCCTCCTAAATGCAAATAATTTGCAACCATTGGGCCAGCGCGCCAGGCTGGTGAACTACCCAGAATACGGGGCCTTATCTGATTTAAATGCAAAATAATTGCAATGATGTCTGATCTTTGACGGGACCGGGTTTGAGCTCAACTTGCTTTAATATCCAATGACTTACCAATGACGTGATGCGACGGTTGCCGCGAACTGTATTGTTTTGTCGCCGTATTCCCGATGAAGACAACAGACTGGGAGGTGGCTAGCCGATTGCACTCCCATACGACATACAGGTTGCAAGTTTTTGGCATTTCCGCAAGTTCGGATTTTCAACCGCGTTATTCTTTTTTGGGGGATGACATTAGAACGACTTCTCAAATTCGGCGCCTCGACGTTAAATTCGCGTTGTTGTTCTGGCTGCCTCTGCTCACTTACGCCCCAGGAGCTTTGGGAAGGGTGGTGGCATCCGAGGGACAATCACCAGTTTCGTTGGACTGGACGACGTTAGGAAAGCTCGACTACCAACGCGGCGATGTGCCTCGGGAAATCAATCAAATTTTCGGAAAAACAGTCCGTCTCAAGGGGTTTATGGTCCCAGTTGAGGATTCGCAATCCTCGGTCACGGAGTTTCTTCTCGTTCCCAATGCCTTGATGTGCGTTCACGTACCTCCGCCGCCCCCGAATTACATTGTCCATGTCCGGATGAAGCCAGGGGTAAATATCGATGTGGCTCATGTCGCCATAACTGTGGATGGGACTCTTTCCGTGACCAAGGTAAAAGGAGGACTCTTCGCCGCCTCCTACGAGATGCAAGGCGATAGCGTTAAAAGAATCCATGATCCCAATAGCGAGTGGTGGAATTGGCGAAATTAGGAATATGAACTCCATCTTAAAAAACTTTAGTCGAAACTGGGTTTGGGGAGTCCTTGTTCTCTCGCTTTTTGCGCAGATTACGGCATGGCCGACGGTCCCCGCGAAAGAACCGGATAGCGTTCTTATTTGGGACAAGCTCGAACGAAGCAGTTTAAAAGGCGATTCCCAAACTGGTCTGGTGGCCCGAAATATTAGCGCCGATGCGCAAAAGCTATTTGGAAAGCCCATAGAGGTCTCGGGCTACATTCTTGCTAACGAATTTGACTCAGGCCAACTGAGCCAGTTCTTGCTTACGCATTACTCGGGTGGCTGTATTCACGTCCCTCTGCCACCTCCGAATAGCATGATCGAGGTTGATATGGCGCCGGGGCGTACGGCGCCGCCGCTTTTTAAGAAACGTGTGACGGTGACGGGGGTTCTTTCTCAGGGAGACCGAGTCGATTCTTTATATAAAATGGTAGCGACGGAAGTTAAGGAATTTCCGTTCACGCAATAGAAAGGTTTCTTGGCAATAGGTTACTAGTTTAAGGAGAACAGTATGAGATTAGCGAGGCAAATGATCATTTATTTAGTGGCCGTATTCTCTTCTCTGGCTGTCTGCGGGACTCAGAACCATAAGGCGCATGTTCATGGAATGGCGAAACTCACCATCGCGCTTGAGACGGAAAAAAGTGGAAGTGTCGCAATCGACGTGCCCGCGGAGAGTTTCTTGGGTTTTGAGCACCATCCTAAAACTTCTGCTGAGAAAAAAACTTTAGATGGGGCATTTGATAAATTTAAAAACAATGTAAGCTCAGTGGTTCAGTTCGATCCAGGACTTGGATGTGGATTTTCAGACGCGAAAATAGATTTCGAACCGGCTGAACCGGGAGCTGTCGAAAGCGGACACGCGGATCTTAACGCCTCTTATTCCTTTCATTGCGCTAAGGAACTACAAGGCTCATCGTTTCACGTGCTTCTCATGAAGCTCTTTCCGCGCGTGCACCAAATTTCAGTCCAAATTATCACTCAGACAAGTCAAACCGAAAACAAGGTGAGCCATGCCGAAGAAACTCTTAAATTCTAAGCCCGTGGCTTCTAGCGAGCGTACGGTAATTAGGATACAAGACCTCGAGTTTTCGTACCCCAAGAACCAACCCGTACTAAAGATCGCGTCTCTAAACATCAATGCCGGGGAGCGTATTTTCCTTTTCGGACCCAGTGGGAGTGGAAAAACGACCTTTCTGAGTCTTCTCGCCGGAATTCTGACTCCGCAAAGGGGGGCCATTGAAATTTTAAATACCGATTTGGTGACGCTGACTTCATCTGAAAGAGATCGTTTTCGCGGCACTCATATGGGCTACGTGTTTCAGATGTTCAACCTGATTCCCTATTTAAATGTCATTCAAAACATCATGCTGTCGGCGGAGCTCAATCCAGAACGTCGTAAGAAGATAACAGTTCCCCTGGAGGAAAAAGCAAGAGAACTTGCTGTCTCTCTGGGGCTAGATGCTGTCTTAAAGAAGCAGGTGACTAAGTTAAGCGTAGGCCAACAACAGCGAGTGGCGGTCGCCAGAGCCTTATTGGGCTCGCCCGAGATCATTATTGCCGATGAGCCAACGTCCGCGCTGGACTACGATCACCGCGAGAAATTTTTGCAGATGCTCTTTGAACAGTGTGAGAAGAGTGGGGCGACCGTAGTATTTGTCAGCCATGATCGACAACTGGAAAGTCTCTTTGATCGATGTGTCTCTCTTAAGGAGGTTAACTCCGCATGACTTTACCAAAACTTGCTTTTTTGTCTTTGAAGAATCGTCGATTTACGACATTTCTCACCGTGGTCTCGATCACCGTGAGCGTGGCTCTCCTATTGGGCGTTGAAAAGATAAGGGCTGGGGCGCACGATAGTTTTAATAGCACGATTAGTCAGACAGATCTTATCGTTGGCGCGCGTACAGGCCCGCTTCAACTGCTTCTCTATTCCGTATTTCATATGGGAGAGGCGACCAATAACATTTCTTACCAGAGTTACCTCCATTTCAAGAATCATCCTTCCACGGAATGGGTTATTCCTTATTCGTTGGGGGATAGTCATCGCGGGTTTAGAGTGGTGGCGACCAATGAAGATTTCTATGCACACTACCATTTTCGCAGGGATCGTAGTCTACGGCTCGAACAAGGAAAGATAGCGAGCGATATTTTCGATGTGGTCTTGGGATCGGAAGTGGCTCGTAGGCTGCGATACGGGTTGGGGCAAAAGGTCGTCTTAAATCACGGAACCATGGACGGGGGCGGGATGGATCACGCTGATAAGCCTTTTCACGTCGTTGGCATCTTGGGTAGGACGGGGACTCCCATCGACCGCTCTCTCTATATCACGCTCGAAGGGATGGAAGCCGTCCATATCGATTGGAAAACCGGAGCCCCGCCCCAAGCAGGTCAGGAGATCCCGGCTTCGAAGATCCGTAAAGAGGACCTCAAGATCGAGCAGATCACGGCCTTCCTCCTAAGGACTAAGAGCAGGATCGGAGCGGTATATTTGAAGCGAGAAATTGATACGTACGAAGGAGAGCCTCTTTTAGCTATCATGCCGGGCGTAGCACTAGCAGATCTTTGGGAGGGGGTGAGCTACGCTGAGAGTGGTTTACGCCTTGTCTCTTTCTTTGTGGTGCTAAGTGGTTTCATAGGCATGCTCATTGCTCTTTATACTTCCCTCAACGAAAGACGAAGAGAGATGGCGATTCTTCGCACATTGGGGGCTGGACCAAAAAAGATCGTCACGCTTTTGATCTTGGAATCAGGGGTATTGACTCTGACGGGCCTGATATTGGGTACTGCGTTAGTATACGGGGTACTGTGGCTCAGTCAGCCGCTCATCGAAAAAGAGTTTGGCGTTTATCTTCCCATCACGTTACTGGGATCTAACGAACTTATTTACTTGGGCGTTATGCTCGTGGGTGGCTTTCTCATTGGCATGATCCCCGCTTGGAAGGCATTCCGTAACGCGTTGGCCGATGGCCTTAGCGTTACGATTTGATGGAGAGGGCCATGAGAAATGTATACTTTCTGCTTTCAGTTCTGTTTTGTGCCTCCCTCTTTGCCGAGTCTCCGGCCACTTCCCCTGTGCCCCCGGCAGGCTCGCCGCCTGTTACTTACGATATAGTCCCCACATTTAATGATCTAATGAACTCGGAGGGAAACTCCTCCCTTTCTATGCTGTGTACGAAATTTGATAAGGAGTCGGTTTTTTGTAATGCAGTTCGATTGTACGTAGTGCAACTCTCTACCGAGGAGATGAAAAGTCGGCTAGTAGGTGCGAAACAACATACGGAACACATGACACCCGAACAGTTGAACGGAGGAAAACAGCATTTCTGTCCGATCTACGAGACGGACGAAAAGTTACTCGCGGGGGCGCAAAAGATCAGAAATCGCGATTTCTACGTAGCCCGCTCCGCAATAGAACAAAAGCTTTGCAAGGCAAAGTCGCCCTCCGTTTTCGGTAAAACCCTACAGGAACTAATCCGATTCGATGCCGAGACATGCACGGTAAATTCGGAGATTTTTCAGATGGGACTAACTAAGGAATCTGACACGACCTGGAAAAATATCTCTTCACCCCAGGGACCATGCAAGCTTATCACGACCATCATAGTAGATAAGGTTCCGAAGACGGATTATAACTGGACCTACCGCGAAACTCAGACCCCAGCTGTAAAAGACGATCCGAAGTGCGCTCAATATCAAAACACTAAGCCCATCGTCTACTCCTGGGACGAACCGCATCTGCTGACAAATCGTTGCAAATATTTAAGCCTTGGGACGGACTAAGTCCAGCCCGCTAGTTTCCGCATTGAAGAATGGGCACCTTCAGTTCGATCAAAAAAATTTGGAATGATCCCAAAATGATCCCAAATGGAATATTGCTACGATCGAAAAACAGAATTAAGTAATTGAAATATTTGGTGGAGGCGAAGGGGATCGAACCCTCGACTCCCAGCTTGCAAATCTGACAGATAGGTTTTCAGCGAAAATTCTATCTTTATGAAATCAGTCGATAATTCAAAACAAACAGAAACTTAGAGCAAGTTTTCACCCTTGATTGTTCATGGCTGCTATTGAAAATTCGGAGTACAAAACGGATACGGAAGCGGATACGGCCAAGATAACCAATAGCCGCCATCAAGCCTCAATAATATCCATTGATTTAACGTGTAAGGAACCGTATTCGATAGCGAATTTTGTTAGCTCCGTTGAATGATATACCATATATTGATATATACCTTAAAATGGTATAACATAAGCAAATGTGGAGAGTTGGCATCAGCAAGAAAGCAGCAAAACGACTAGAAAAGCTAACTGAGCCAATCCAGCAGAAGTTCGACCTTCTCTTCAAGGAATTGGAAGTTGCTGGCCCTCTCCGGGCTAATTGGGACAATTTTGGAAGATTGAAGGGAAGTCACAAGGACGAAAGGTATCATTGCCACATTAAGAAGGGACGCCCGACTTACGTGGCTTGTTGGGAAGTGATCAAAAAGAGATAAGAATAATAGAGGTCTACTATGTCGGTACTCACGAAAAAGCTCCCTACTAAAGTTCAGATTAACGTTGAGGGGAAGGTTCTTTTGTTTCGGGGGGTGCCCTCTTCGAAGCTAAAGACGATCGTGGGAGCTTTGAAGGAATATGAAGATAAGTCTGTTCCTTGGCGAGACTTGGCCAAGAATCGCATTAAGGCGGCGGGAGGAGAGTCTGCTTATATGGTCAAGAGTGCGCGAGAAGGAGCTGGTTTG
Source organism: uncultured delta proteobacterium (assembly GCA_963778115.1). GTDB lineage: Bacteria > Bdellovibrionota > FAC87 > UBA2466 > UBA2466 > JBBQIT01. The sequence goes on along the minus strand of CAVZSV010000004.1, from coordinate 1,099,010 downwards.
ACGCAGGCAGAGTTGGCATTGAAGCTCAAAATTCCTCAGTCGAATATTTCGCAGATCGAAACTGGAAAGAGGTCCGTGGGTAAGAATCTCGCTAAGCGTCTTTCGAAGATTTTCAATTTGGACTATCGCGTATTTCTATAAAATCGCGGCACAATCGAACTAATCTCTTTTTAGCGGATCATTTAGGCAACGTTCAGGCCTTACCGCCACCGTTGCGCGACTTTCCACCTTCAATTCCTACTTGCATTCCCATCTTGGTGAACAAATAGAGCGCTACCGGAATCAGTAGAATCGAGATGGCGCAGCTAACTAACAAAATTGTGATATCGGAGTTATGGAACTCCTTCGCCAAAAGGATAGAAACTAGAGTTCGAGCTATTCCCGGAAAATAGACGAGAAACGCAACTGGCAATTGAAGTAAAAATTGAAAAAGCGTAGCACGCCATGCGACTCTCTTGAGATAGATGGCCAAGATTCCTGGATGGCGACGTTCAAACAAACCGGCGTAGAGCATTCCCCCAAACACGAGTGCCAAGATCGAGCCAACACTTCTCGTTTCAAAGCCGGTCCACCTCTCTACAAGAAAAGCAATCCCGACGAAAAGAATCGTCAGACCGGCCTGAATGGCGGCAAGTTTAAATGCCTCTCTGTTTACCGATAGATTCATGGCATTCCCCTCAGCTGGGCATCGATGGGTTTTCCAAGCAAAATATCACTAAGCTTTCCAGCAGCGTACTGACTGCCCCAAATTCCAACCCCAAAGGCAGCCGCACAGGTTAGCCAGCCCGAAGGGCCCTTTCTTACTGTAACTGAGCAAACCCTCTTAGCCAGTAATCCGGCGCCATAGCCCGATGCAACTTTAATAACCCCTCTAGCCGCTTGTTTAGAAGTCTCCATTCCACTCTTAGTTATAGCGGCTGTTGCCCCGACCTTCACAACTTCAGATCCAACTTCGAAGAAGAGCAACTTCTTCCCCAGTTTTGCCTTCTCTGCCCACTCCACCATCTTGAGAAGAGTTTGGGTATATTTATAGAGGCCATTCGAAGTGGCAGTCAGAATAAACACTGGTTCCCGAACCACCGAAATGCGAAGACTTTGCAAAATCGAAATAGTATTTCCACGAATTGCGGTGAGTTCCTCAAGTGCAATTCTGAAACGTCGATACTCGGCGGGGATAACCCCGTAGTTCATTTCGGGAACTGCTTCTAAGAGAGGTCTCCCCTGCCATGAAACGTTGTCCAGGAAATCGAGCCGGTCCTTCTGGCTAGCCATCCATTCGAGGACATCAAAGTTTTTCTGAATAATCTCTCTAGTATCCTTACTGAGGCTTTTCCAGACCTTTCGAACTTCCCCTAGATCAAAATTCGATGTCGGGTCAAGATGCCCATCGACCGAGCCTAACCTAATTAGTTCACCTGGATAAATGACATCCGGATGCTTAATTTGAGGGTTCAGCTGAATCAGTTTTGCCAACCTCTGATTGCGATCGATGGGAAGAAGAGTGCCTCCCGATTTAGCCGCAATCCGGGACAGGGAATCCCCTGGCTGGACGCTGTAGAAAACTTCCTTAACCGTAGCCACGTTAACCCTCTATTATTTGGAACACCGTTTTCTAGAGGAGCAAAGTTTGGGCCAGGTATTCAGCTCTAATCGTAGGAAAGAATTTGCGGTTTACGTCTCAAGTCTGAGACTCATGTTTCACAAGAGAAACGACCTTTAAACATTTCGTTGCAATGTGGAGAGAAGGAGTAGGGAGGGAGGCAAACAGCAATTTTGATCCCGTGGCGATTAGTACGTTGGAACCGGCGTAAGAAAATCCGGTGCTTCTGGATGCTGGAACAGACGATTTTCTCCGTCTTTATGATTTGAAACATCGGCTAAGCCGCCCCTTCCAATCATCCCTCGGCAGAGAGATGCCAGATCTATTGCGAGCATGTCGTAACAATCGAAAGCGCACTGATAGACGGTGCCGTTTGGTATCTCAAATCGATGCCCTTTTGTGCGATCGCTAAGCACGGTTTCAAAAGCCTGCAAGAAATAATAGCGCTGCTTGATCTTTAGCAACGTGTCTTCGTGTTCTTTCAGCAAATCCAAAGCGGTTGTAGTCATGGTTCTGGCCTATCTGTGTGAAAGTATCTTCCTGGGTCGAATAGCCGGGGGACCAATTGGATGATTTAGTTGGCAATCGAACTTCTCCAATTCGGGCATCGGCCCTCGCTGAATATCACGAATAGCTTGTTTCGGGTTGGATGCAATCTCCAGTAGGCATGCAATCGCCATCGAGGTACTCAACCAGCTGAACAATTTTCCCATATCTATCTCCTTTATTATGCCCGTGCCGCGTTTAAAAAAGTCCGTATCGCATTATAACGTGTTTGGTACCATTCCGTAGCCGCTAGCATCTTCGCTGTCTGACATGGAGTACTCCCGAATACTTTCAAACTTAGGAACGGATTCGAAACCAAGAGCCGCTATTGCTAAGTCCATTGGGAAACGCGACCCAAACGAACCTTGTGACGACGCTCTTCCTCAGTTAATTGGCGGCTAGAGATCCGAAATTCTTTGGGACGGATTAGAAAAAAATTAGCGGGATTATTAGCGCATCAAACTAAAGAGCTGGTGCCCTCTTGACTTTCGAACAGCATCTCTTGAATTGATTGAACTTTTCTCGAACATAAAATCACTTTTTCGACCTGAAAAAGGATACAAAAGCGGATACGGCGAGACTTTTTATTTTTGCGACCGTATACTGCACCCCTCCAGACTGTTTACACCACGGACCGGAGACTTTTCCTAGATTCTGACCCCCAGCTTGCAAAGCTAAAACGACGTATTTTCGTCGTTTTGCTAACTCATCGAAACAAGACCTATTTTCAATGATAACAAAAACTTAGGGGGATTTGCGTTCTTGAATGTTTATGATGGTTTTTGGCTGTTTTTTAAGTTTTCTTTCCCATTTTTTCCCAAGAAAGTAAGCGAGAAATTTATCACTCCTACCACCCAGAACAATGATTTTGCACTAAGACTTCCCATGGAATTTCCACGACGTTACACTTTCAGAATTGGCGTATCAATTTGAAGTGAACAGATACGAGGTTACGAATTGTGGCTAAGATTCCTGGGACACTACAAGACTCGCTGACAAAGCTCGCTCAGTATCCCCACCTCAACGCCATCATTGATGCGGGTGAGTTTACGAACAAGGCCAACAAAAAATATCCTAACGGGGCAGAATTAGAAGAAGGCAAAGAGGTTTTTGATCTGGTCACGGCTCTTCTAGTGAAGGACTACCCCTTGTTTCGGCAATCGACGACCAATGCGGCAACACCCGAAGGCGTTCTCGCTAGCATCGAGGATGCATTAGGTACGCTTAAATTTACTCCCGAACAGCGCAAGCAAATTGCGGTAAAGCTACTTAACTTCAGAACAACTTCTTTGTGGGATACTCTAACAGAATTGCTGCTGTACAAAACGATGGCGGGGAACGTGCCTCAAGACCGGCTCGCGATCGAATTTCCTCTTGGCATCGGTACGAAGGGCGCGCAACCAAAAGACGCTGATATCGCACTCTTGGGCGACGATCTGAAGCCTATTGCACTGATTGATGCTGTTGCGCCCAACATGCCGTCTTCAGTTTCTTCCGTGACGGATACCGTCATCGATTGGATTGAAAGAAAGTACAATAACAAGTTTGCTGATTATTGTTCAGCAAATCCAACTGCGAAGGTGTCTGTCTTTGTCTCCGTTATTAAATCAGAAATGATCTACGTCGGGTATCCAATGAAGATGGCCGATCCACTTCACGTCGAACAAATTTATTCTTCGAAACTTGATGCTCTACCCGGACTTCTTGCGGGGTTTGCCTGTAGCTTTAGAAGCCCAGATAGGAAAATGCTTGTACTCGATCATCTAGCGAAATATGAGCGCGGCAAAACACCCTAGGCGGACTCGTCTACGATATCTTTTGAGGCATCGCTACCCCTGATCTGTCTCATCTTTTTTATTCAGCGCTAGAAAATTGTCTGATCTCAACAGATCGAGCAGAAGAATGCAGCGAAGAGAGGCGTAAGGGTCTTTGTAATAAAATGGATTTGTTCCGTGGAGTACGCGGTGGCGGTTCGGATATTGTGTTTCTGGGGAGTCGTCTGTGTCAGATGAAAGAAATACTTGCTCTGTAATGATTCGCGAGATGATTTCTGCATTTGCAAATAGATTTTCGGAATCCTCAGTGTCGAATCGGATACTCTTGAGTTTGCCCTTCACTTTGCTGTGCCCCCGGACATCGAAAATTTCACAGAGGATACCCTCGACCTGAGCAAGAAACGCTGGAATAGAAAGAGTGTGTTTACCTTCTAGATGAGCACTGAAAGCATCATGAAAAATAGGCATGCGATCTTCATAGAATCTGTTCTTTCCCCAGGTGGCTAGCACCTTATCGACGTTTTCCTGTTTTAAAAAGAACTCGCTGTAAACCATAAGGGCTGGTTTTTCGTGATCGCGAAATAGCTCGACAAATTCATCGGTAGCAAGCTCTCCAAAGAAGGGAGGAACCATGAGTACGTCATTTTGATGACGTTCCACGAGACCGGCGTTGAACGTCTCGAACTTCTGCATCGCCTCAACCAGGGCAATGAGATGAGGACGGTACTGCTTCTCAAGCTCCGGAAGCGAGAGAGCCACTGGACGCATACGGCGGTTAAATTCGGTAAGTCGGCTCTGGAGATGCACCGTAAGGTCAACGAAGGGCTTCATGTGCTCCCGAAATCGCTTATTCAGTTCCGAGGTAGGTTCCAACACTTTTTGTATCGCTCGAAAAGCAACGCCCCATTTTAAAGTCATCATTCATCCAATCCCTCGTCCCGAACGCCAAGCAGATAGCGGTGATTGTTAAGCGGCAACCTTCGAAATAACTATATTAAACTTCCGTAGGCGCGTTTCGGAATTCGTTCTCCGCTTGCTATAGGATATACTAGGTTCCCGCGCGCTGTCGCTAGCGATTCAAATGAGTTTCAGCTCGTAAAGTAGCTGGTAAACTATTCCTAGAGCAATGAAGGTTAACGTCACTTTAGTGGTAACCCAGTAGACCCAGCAAAGAAACACCGTGAATTTGCCGACTTTGCTTCGGAAAAACTCGCGCTCAAGTTCGAATTCCTTTCTGGCGTATCGGTTGAACAGGATTGCTGTCGCGTAATCCAAACTTCTTAGAGTGACGTACCAATAACTTGAGTATCCCTTTAAAGGTCCCCACTTTCGGCCTCTTTGATCGAAGATCGGATTAAATTTGCGGTTCAATATCATTGGCATTATGAGAATTGCCAGTAATAGCCAGACCAGAAAGACCATGACTAGTCCAACGAGGAGGAAAGTGAAAAATGTGGCATGAGGTCCTGTGAAGAGCTTATCTGGGAGCGAGTGCATCTTAAGGTAACCTCGGGAGAACAAATCGATCTACGGAATCGAATAGGGTTTCACCAACGGTTTCTCCAAACTTTTGTCCCGGCCAAATATTGACGCCGATTAGAATCGCACACCCTATTGAACCATATACTTTATGGATCATTACTAGCGTCTTACACCAACGAGCTGCGAGGACGCCACCGCCTACGGTAGCCAAGACCTTGCCAGTGCTTTTTGCGGCTTGTCTCGACGATGTTTTTGCATCTCTGGTTTGAATAGCCACCCGCGCCACCTTACCCGCTTCCAGTAATATATCTGCCGCGAGAAGTATCTTACCTAAGCGAAACTTGTCGGCTAGCTCAATCATGCGAGCCAATTTTTGTGCGTACCCATAAAAACCATTGGTACGCACCGAAACTAGGAAAATTGGCATTCGTTCCACCGATAGTCGATACCGACTTAAAAGGGCTATCGTTTGGTTTCGAACAACCAGGAGTTCTTCATATACCTGAGAGAATTTAATCAGCTCTGCCCTGTGAACGGAAGTGGCATAGGGAGAGACGGAGCGCCATACCGATGCTGTTTGTTGGCCAATGCTGTCTAAAAAATCGGCCTCGTCATTTCGATCAGAGAGCCAGTCAATGATGTCGAAGTTTTTTCGAATCGTCTCCTTGGTTTCCGCAGAGGTGTTTCTCCAAACTTTTTGGGCCTCGACTAAATCTTGGGGAAACATCGACGTGCCAGTACGCTGCCTCGCGGGACTGCCGAGGAGCAGAAGATCTCCCGCGAAGATTCGATTCGGATCTTTGATGTGCGGATTCAAGGATAATAGCCGTTGAACCTCTCCATTTACCTCTTTTGCAGGTCTAAGCCCAAACTGATTCTGGGCGATGCGCCAAAGAGAGTCACCGGGCTGGACGAAGTAAAACAGCTCGTGGTCGAGAGCGGTGGAGTACATGGGAGCGGTATAAAGCAAAGCTCATGCCGTGTCCAATACCCGTGCGCCTGAGTCGAGCCGCTTGCAATATGCGAGAACAGTCTCACTTTTGATACAGCTCTTTCCAGTTCTGACACGTCCCTGATCTCTTCCTTAACATGCGATGGTAGGAAGCTCTTGTCACTCGAATGGCGTTTTCACGGGCAAAATGTCGTTGAGCCAATAGTATGATTGGCTTGTCGAAGTTAGCGCGGTTAGTTGAGCTCACGCGACTTCACCGAAGTTTTCGCTATCCTCACTTTCCTCTTCCTCGGCCTTAAGGATCAATCGAGGCGTTCCACCGACGGCTACTAGTTTCTTGTTTCTGACGACGATTCGAAGCGGTCCGCCTCGGTTACCTGAGCGGGTAACTAAGACTGATTCTCCTAACTTTAGCTCCTCTGGAATGTGAAGTAACCCTGTTCCAAGCTCGTTCATATTCTTATGAGCTAGAAAGAGGAAGGTCTTGTTCTTAATCGGCTTTACGCTTTGTATTTGGTACAACTGGACCATTCGCTTCGTCTTTGGTCTCATGCGATCAACGAGATGGTAGTCCTTCATTATTAAGATTATTCCCGCGCGCGGTTCGCAGGTAACGTCAATTCCCAATAAATAGACGGGTATAAATCCTTGCCCAAAGTCATAAACGAGATCACCCAACTTTTGTCCGGGAGTAGCCAGTTGGCCGACGATAGTTGTCACGTCGATATTCTCTCCTCTAGGCGCAATAGGATGCGGTTCAGAGGAGACGGGGTCTATCTTATCGGACGAAGCGGGATTCCGGTTTTATCCAGGACCGTTTAAAGCGCTTGAGGAGCACCGAGCTTCTGAAACAGACAAGTATTCCCGAACCTGCGAATCCTATCCTAAGGCTCGCGGTGAAAAGGGATCGATAATCTATTCCAAAGTCGCCGGGGAATGGATCAATTTTTGTGCAATAGGTCTCAATTGCACCGGGGGAGACGCCAATGCTCCAAAGTTAAAAATGGTCGCATGCAAACCATATTATGAAAAAGCGACCAATCAAAAGGGTAAAGCCTATGACAAACCTTACTGTCCCGTCGTTAATGAATGTATAGCTAAGGAACTCAAAGCCGAGCCCGCTCAGTTTTTGAACCCTAATGAACGCGCGTACGATTCCGCAGTAGCCTCTACAACGAGTCATGCTGATACGTCATCGATAGCAGCTACAACCACCAGCATGCCGAACCATGTCGAAGGGCGTTCAAATCTAAGTCCGGAGAGGACGGAGACCACCGAAACATCATTTGGCGATTATTAAGGTTATTTATTTCCAACTTTCCGAAAGATTTTTATCGTTCCGAGCCAGTTATCCGCTGCCCCGACCAAAACAATTCCGGACAACTCTTTGTGAATGATGACGGCCGGTTGATGTGGATTAATAATCTCCAACGAAACCGAAGCCTATACTGAGTTTTGGGTCATGTTAGATTGTTCATCGCTCGCAGACTGTTGGGGCTGACTTTGATGTGGAGTTACTTGGGACGAAGCCCCTGAGATCCGGATCCCACTGTCGTGAGAGTTTCTAGCGGCCTTTAGTCAGTTCTTTCTGAATGGTGACAGTCAGTTAGATTCGTCATTTTAGCTTTCGACTATTCAAAAGACAGTATGTCCTCTGCTTCCAAGCTGAATACATCTGGCCTGTGATTTGCACACTTTCCCCTCAGATTATCACGCCGATCCTATGGAGGGCCTCGGTCGTTCCATGGAACTCGTATTTTGAGAGGATCCGTCTTTTTAGAGAACACAGGAATTTTAGTCGCCAAGATTTTCTTTGGACGGCCGGAACGAGCGCCCCTTGCCAAGTTCCAAAGAACACCAAGGAACACTTGGTACCTTGCGCTCGCGCTTTCTATGATCGAGACCTTCTGTGCAAATCCTGATGAGACTCCTCGCTTGAAGGTGGGCTACCACAGATCTTTCAGAACCTGGTTTATCCTAAAGATCAATCGCTCGGGAAATCAGGCAAAAATCTTAGCATTTCTAAAAGTGGAAAGAGCCATATTAACGGGTAGGCAGCTGGGACTTTCCGACGAGACGGCGCAAAATAGGCCTATGCCGGTGATCCCGGACAGCCCGTTTTAATTCCCGCCAAAGTCGAAGTCCAATACGTTCCTGATGCAGTACGCGGCACCACCTTCGTTCCAGGCCATTTTGAGTACCGAATTACCGATCCGGCGAGGTGGCAGCGATGATCCGAATAGAAAATCTCACGGAGCGTGATGTTAAGGTCTTGGAATTCATCTATCAGAACCGCTTCGCTGACGTAGAAGTCATAAAAGATGCATTTTGGCCGGAACGAACAGGCCGAAACCACTACCGGAGGCTAAATCTCCTGCTTCAACGCGGATACGTAAATTCGATGGTAGGCGACTCAGGACACCTTGTCGGATTCCAAGTCTCACGGAGAGGATTGACTGCGATAAGACGACTGGGATCAAAGAGGATAGGGAAAGGCCACATCCGACCTCTCTATAAGACAGCTTTCCAACACGACAAGATCCTCATTCGGTTACGACGAATATTCGAGGAAAGCCCGCTTATATCGCACTACACTCCCGAACACGAATTACGGGCCGCCCTGGCCAAAAAGCACGGCAGGCAAGAAAAGAGAGACGAACGCTACAAAGTTCCCGACGCTCTTTTTCACCTGAAGACTCCTACAGGGCATTTTAAGGTAGCACTTGAACTCGAACTATCGATCAAATCCAAAGTCAGATATGCAACCATGATGAGACAGCTTTGCATCAGTGACGACTTTTCGGTGGTCTTTTTTGTGGCCAGCGATGAAGCACTTCGGAAGGTTCTGGAAGACAGCTTAGCTGAAGTAAGAAGTAGAGATCGCCTCGTCCAGATGTGGAAATACCGACACGCCTTCTATTTTGTCCTTCTAAAGGACCTTCTAGAGCTAAGGTTAAGAGCCCCTTGGAAGGGCGAGGGAACGATTGTAATTCTCGACGAGATCGCAAAGGAAATAAAGGCAGGGTGAAACTTCATTCCTCACCCCACCAGAAAAAACAAAAACCCACAGCGAAAGGTAAGTGCTTGATACGCAACGGCCGCTGCCGCCCTGTTCCACTTCTGCCCCCGCCCTGATCGCTCCTGACCCCTCCCGCTCTTCGATCGGTAGGGGTCAGGAGCTGGTCGGGGGACATGAAACAGGGCGGCAGCGGCCAATTCGGTGAAGTTCAATACTTGGGCAGTTTTTTATTTTTGAAAAACCAAATCCATATAAGGAAAAACAATCATTACATTTTAAACAGGAGAACGAGATGGAAAAGGATTCAATCACAATTCGGATATCAATATCTGCAGCGGAAGCGCTTCGGAGGATGACTAACAGGGTTAATGAGGGATTTACGGGAGGCAGGATAAATCGCTCTGAATTAATGTCATGGACGCTGATCCAATTTGAAAGCAAGTACCTCCCCGAATGTCTGGAACGACTTAGAGAGGATCATTTTGATCCGGTCAGCTATCTCGAATCCATGGTCTCACAGGCAAAGACCGCAAAGGCGAATGGAGATGTCATGCCAAATCTTCGTAAGCTTCTCAGTACCCTGACTGGCAACCGAGGTAAGGGCTCGGCTGCGAGGAGATCAATTGAGAAGGCGCCAACAACCATCGAAAAATATCTTTCCGGCCCGGATAAGATGATCAGGGTGAAGGGTCAGCCAATGGAAGCCTCCTCCCAGGAGACTGAGAACAAGTGCCCCAAGTAAATTCAAAACTCTTTTTCCTCGTTTCTGCTCTCGGCGGCTCCGACCGACCAAATCAATTGATATCGACATCCGTATTTTGCTTTTCATACGCAGACCTCCGTTCGCAAAAAACACGGAGGTCAAGCAAAGCCGGATGATGGAGGTGTTGTGATTAACGCAACTGCCAATAGCCCTGATAAAATCATTCTAGCCCCAGCACCCGTCGTGCCCATGCTTTCCTCAATTGAGGAACTCGCCGCTCTGTTACAGGTTCCTGTAAAAACGATCTACTATTGGGTGCATCGCAAACAGATCCCCTACATTAAGATGGGACGTCATCTTCGGTTTAAACCGGAGGAAGTACTTGCAACATTTGTTGAAAAGACTGAAGAACGAAGCGCTCCTTGCGTCTCCAGACAGGCTATAATAAAAAAGTCAGGAAATAGGTCTTTCTCATTCAAGCCCGCAAATCCTCCTTCTACCAAGGAGTAGGATATGCCTATCTACGAAAGAGGAAAAAGCTTTCAGGTAAAGCTGCTCGATCCGGATGGATATTGGATCACGAAAACCTTCAAGAAGCGGCGTGAGGCCGAGTTGTACGAGGCTCGAACCAAAGCGCAAAAGCTGGGAGGACAATCGGTGTTGGGTTCGGCCCAACAGCCCACTCTCGATGGTTTTTTTGAGCAGTGGTATGAAACGGTAAAGTACCAGGCTTCAGAAGGTTGGCGTGAAAACCAAAAGCAATTGTACTTGGACTACATTTCTCCTTTGTTGGGAGATAAGAAGCTTCAGAAAATCACTCCTCAAATGGTTTCTCATGTTCTGAACAAGATGAAGGAAGCCGGAAGGTCGGAACAGACGCAACTCCACGCATACGCACTTCTTCGGAAGATGGCGCGAGATGCGATGGAGATCTTTATGCTGCTTTCCTATAGTCCGGTCTTGAGGACCATGCGACCAAAAGTCCCTACGAAAGAGGCGAGGCACTTAACACTAGAACAGCTTAAGACGCTTCTGCTTTATGTGGCGGATAAACCTTACGGTTTGGGCGTTTGGTTACAGGCTTTTCTGGGACTTCGCGTAGGAGAGTTGCAAGCGCTCATTTGGGACAACGTGGATCTGGAACAGGGCGTGGTTAGAATTTTTCGATGCTACGTCCGAAAGGAAGACAGGTTCAAAGAGTATCCCAAGGGAAAAAAGCAGCACAGTCATACTATCCCACCGGAACTACTAGAAATGCTGAAAACAGCAAAAGCTAGTAGTAAAAGTGAGTACGTAGTGACTGCGAGTGACAGCGGGATTCTTCGTTACGAATGGTACAACAGGACCCTGTTGCGCTATTGCGCTACACTTAAAATCCCGGCAATTGGCACTCACGGTCTTAGACACTCGACCTCCGAACTCTACATGACATACGGGGCAACGGCGGATGACTTACAAGAGTTATTCGTGCATTCGTCGTCGCGTGTGACAGATCGATATCGGCATGGCCGGGGAAGTCATCTGAAAGAGATCGCAGGAAGCATAAAGCTCTTTAAAAAAGAGCCAACGCCTCCCGAAGAACCGGTTGCTAATGATAACTGTGGAGCAAAACTTTCCCAAAGTTTCCCAAAAAACGAATCCGCTAACGTGATCCAGTTTCGACGATCGAGATCAAGTTAGCGGATTTAAAAGGAAAGTGTTGGTGGAGGCGAAGGGGATCGAACCCTCGACCCCCAGCTTGCAAAGCTGGTGCTCTCCCAATTGAGCTACGCCCCCACAGTGGGATAATCTAACTGATTACAGATACTTAATGCAATGTATCTTTTTTGCTATTCACCGGAACCGGCCAATTGGGTCGATTCCATCGGGGAACAACTTAATCACATTAGACACTTTTTCCAAGTTCGTATCTTTACCATGCAAATATCGTTCGGTAACGGACATTGAAGAGTGTGCAAAGAGGGTTTTTAAATCGTCCTTGCTTGCACCATGGCTCAGATAGACCTCGGAGGTAGAGTGTCGAACTCCGTGAGTGCCGATCACAGGGATCCCCAACTCCTTGCAGTACCTCTTAATGGTCACGAGATACCACCGGTAGGGAAGCATATTGCCTTTGGCCGAGGAAAATACCGGAACGCTGGCGGATTAAACCAAACTGCGATGAAGAACAGTTCCTAGAGGAATTCGTCGAATTTACCAGGCTCCTTGTCGAGAGCGTGAACGGCGAACGAGCCCGACCCTCCGGAAGTTTGGAAGTGCTAAGGGGGATCGTCCAAGAAAAGCTTCCCATGGTCCCTAATGAACGCTTTGATCTGATTATTGATGTCATGGACGCATTCACCTATTCGTCCGATAGACTAAATCTGCTCAATCTCTACTACAAAAAACTCCGACCTGGAGGACGAGCCTATTTGTCTACCGATTTCGTGAGTGACTTAATAGCAAGAAATTGCAGCCATCATCGTTAAGAGCATTTTCTTTTGGCGGAACCATTAGAAATCTAAGCCCAAACCTATTCACTGAGCTAATTCGTGCGGTGCTTTCCGATAAAACGAGGGCCAGTGCGTCGGCTGCCCTTCAGTTGTTTGAATTCTACTCTGAACGATTCAAGTCCGACGTCACTTTTCCATGCGACCTTGCCCTGGAATTACTGAGCGCTCCGGGTCTATTGCAGGAGGACGAATCCGAACGCATGGACTCAATGGGTGACCATTATTGGACTGAAATAGCTAAAAAATTTCTGAAAAACTGTGCGCGTCACGCTTTGTCGCTCATGCGATCTATCGTTGAAAATTACGGCCACCGCGGTTCAGTAATTGATAGCCACTATTCGGTTTCAAGCAGCATATTAAATCAGCTATTAAGCGAGCATCCGAAAGATACTTGGGCCGAGATCGCAGATCGATTCAATAGAGGGGAACATGAATCTTTTTGGCTTCGCGAATGGCTATCCGGAGCTTTACATTATCTTCCCCCGCAAGTTTTGGTTGATTGGGTAGCCGAAGACGTAGAAAGCCGAGCACGCGAAGCAGCTAACTTTGTGCCTCATGATTTACCGATTGACTTGCAATCCAACAGTTTCGTCGGACAAATTCTGAAGAATTACGGTAACCGACAGGATGTGCGTGAGTCACTGCGTAACAACTACCTTTCTAGTTCATGGACAGGTCTTGCAAGTGAGCGCTACTCAGGCATGACTCACACCTTTGAAGCCTTGAAGAAAGTTCACACAGATCCCAATATCAAGAAATGGATTCGCGAGATGCTGGATCTTCTCGAACGACAAACAAAGTGGGCGCGGATAGAAGAGGAAAGACACGGATATTAAGAGAATGTTCTTTGTTGATGATACGAGACAAATGATCGCCTTTTGACGAAAACGGCGACATACCAGAGTAATTAATTACGGAAAAACTTAACGCCGAGCCGTCCGATAAGATCAAGGCCGATATCCTATTATTACTCTCTGTCCTCCTTCTTCAAGAAGAAGCCGGAGATAGTTTCGCGGGTTCGGTCGCCCGCAATGGGCTCTACAGGTTGGATAGCGTGGGGGTAACCCGCAGCGAGAATGACGAGTCGATTGGGAATTGGTAGAAGATAATGTCCGAGAGAAAGGTCAGTGTCTTTAAAGCCTACGAAGAGACCTCGTTTTCCGGAGTTGAAAGTTAGGTTCTCCTGAAGGCGAGACGAAGAGATAAGTAACTCGCCTCCCCAGCCGATATTCCAATCCTGATGGGCGTAAAAGATAAAAGCTCCACTGTAAAATTCATTGTCGGAATGCCAGGGCAAACCGCTGTCCGCGCCATAAAGGTAAGGGCAAGAATTAATACGGTCCCAAATCTCGCCCGGCTTTCCGACGATTTTCCATGCCGAAGCGTTCGCGCCTAGTATCGCCTCGTACACCCTACAGACGGACCTGGGGAGTCCTGGGGATCCTACAAACTCCACGCCGTTTTGGTGCTCAGGAGCGGTCAGTCCCCAAGCTCTTTGTCCTTCCCATGCTGTTTCTTTGCGAAGACGCCAAACCCTCTGCCAAAAGTCAGAATGAACTGCTTTCCACGAAGAGTCTAAGATGTCGTGACGCAGCTCCTCAAGTTGAGTCTGTTCAAGAACGCTGTCAAAAACCATGAAATGTTCTTGAGAGTAGGTCAGTTGCACTTTTCACTTCTCTTGAGAAATTTAGGCTGAATAGCCAGATACTGTCTTGTCCCTATGTTTAAGGAAAAATCCGGTAATCATCGCCTGAACGTTGTCTCCAGCATTGGAATCTATTCTTCTTACGCTGTGATAGATTCCTGGCTTTAGGAGTACCAGTCGATTTGGTTTCGGAAATACATAATTACCGACTCCCGGACTCATTAAGAGTTTATTTTCAATCTGATTGTCGAGGCGACAACCAACAATCTTCGTGGTCGAAGCTGCGTAATTCGCGTTGCCGGTCTCCGGGGTCGAGATCAAAAGCTCGCCACCCCATTGAACGTTCCAACCCGGATTGACGTAGTAGAAAAATGTACCGGCTTTGCCGGCCTCTTCATTGTGCCATGAAAAGGAACAACCAGAGGGGTATAGTACCGGGCGAGCAGAAAAATAGTCCCAATCGTTTTTGTGGGTGCCAATAACGCGCGCCAGTTTGGGAGCGAGCTTTTCTATTTTTTGGATTATTACGTCGATCACTAAGTCAGTAGGATATACGTTATGGCGACCTAATAATAGATCGTTGCCTGAGAAATAGACTGGACCTTCGAGTTTTCGACCATCGGAAAGCCGGGAACCTTTTTCCCAATAGCGTGAATTTGCAAACTGATAATTTTCATCCTGAACGAAGGTCCAACTCCGATCGAATTCGTCTTGGGTGAGGAAACTATCGATGACCATGAAATGTTCTTGCGAAGCTGTAACCCTCGCTGAAACGTTGTCTTTGAAGACTAATTGCTCAAGATTCATAGCACTCTCCGGACCAGAGTATATTCCAGTCTTCACGGATTTTAAATAAGATGGAAAAGACGATAAGATATGCGCATGAAGATGGAGGAGTCTAAGTTAGCCGTAGTGGGGGAACTTATCGATGTATACGCAGCTCCTTTCAATTATCTTCTGCGCCAAGATCAAATCAAGAGTGATACCGTGCTCTCTTCTAAGTGGTTCGAAGTGTTTTTTTTTGAACATTCTCGCGGAAACAGCCGTGATGGAACGCGTCAAAAACAATTGAAGAATAATGTATGCTCTCAGTTTTTTCTTTTTGCTGAGAGGTACTTTGATTTGCAAGGTAACTACGCCCTTGATTCGTACCTGCGAAGAGCTTTCTTTTCTTCCTACTCGCGATTTCTCCTTCGGGCGCGAGACGAGAATAAATATCCCGAACTCAAAGGCCTACGAGCCGGCCTTTTTTGGACCGATCGGGTCTTTTCGCCCCGCGCCATTTGGGTCGTAACTATGGACGCCCGACTGGTGGAAGTAGCGTTGGGGAAACGCAGCTATTTATTGAGTGCGGGAGCAATTGATCTCGATGATGAAACGGCATTCACAACGCGAAGCAACGGCGTTTAGTGCGGTATGGAAGAGTTTATTATTTGTTTCTCCCTGCAAGTAGAATAAAATAAAATGAAAAAATCGGAGGAACTTAAATGGCATCCATGCGCAAACTGAAGTTCTTGGTAATCGGTGTAGTTAGCTTACTGTTCGGCCGCACCCTCCAGGCGGATCATGGAAGCGTAAACTCAGGCGGGCACAGCGGAGCAGGCAACGAAAAAATGGATTGTGTTTGCCATGATGTCGATAATCCAAAGCATGGTGTTGAAATGGAACTCGAGGCGACCGGAGGAGTTCCGACAGAAGGCGGCGATCTTAAGGTGATATCCAGTCCAAAAATCGAGCACATCGATTCTCTCGGTATTTCGGGGGGCGAAGGTCCGACCTTCTCAGGCCGTTGTCCTTCCACATCCACCCCAACTCATTAAAGTTCGTGTCTTCAAGAAGCCATTTGCGGGAAATTGTCACTTATCGGGTCGGCAAATCCGCGGATCTCGCCAGGGCGCTATCAAGTCCTGAAGGGCGCTTCACATGCCACTGAATGGGGCGTTAAGTTACGTTGTAAATGAACGGTTAGGGCGAGCGTACATCATTGGTGCGAATGGTAGTATTTCCATAGTTAATACGGATGCCTTCGAGGTTCTCAACCGCACCACAGGGGATTGGCAAGCAACACCCGAATATGCGGATTTTTTTCAAAAGGCCAGCGAATTGGGTTGGTTCGTCCCTCACGGTGATGAGCCACCAAACATTCGACGAATCAGCACTGAGCACCATCTAAAACGGATTCAGTACGAAATCAATCTCCTCTGCAATCTAGAATGTGCCCATTGTTATTGCAGCTCGTCGCCTAATGCTCCAAAGGGTGAGTCCAAAGAGTTTATCTTTAGGATAATTGATGAAGCAGCACGACTAGGAGTTATCCTAATAGATCTGACGGGTGGGGAGCCTCTTCTAAACAGGCATATTTTCGAAATCCTCCATTACATCCATGATAAGCATATCATCTCAACGCTCCACACAAATGGGACACTTATAGACAAAGCCTCCGCTAAACAAATAAGAGAGAGTGGAGTTGCTTCTGTACAAATTTCAATTGATGCCCTAACGCCGGAGCTTCACGATAAATTTCGTGGTCGCCAGGGTGCTTTCGAGCGAGCGATTACAGGGATTACGAACTTGAGAGCGGAGGGCGTTCCCGTCAAGGTTGTAACTATGGTTACCCGGAAAAACGTACACGAAATTCCAAGCCTAGTTCGCTATTTTCGAGACGATTTGAAGGTTTCGTTGCAACTTGATCGAATAATTCCCGCAGGACGCGCCTCGGGGAACAAAGAGATCATGCTTTCAAACTCCGAGTATCATTCCGCAATTAGAGAGCTCTTTCCATTTGGGGAAAACGAAATCACAAAGCGCACGTGCGACTCCCCCAGCCAATCTTATAACGATTCCAAAATAGAACCTAGTTGCGGCGTAGGCGCGAGTTTTGTTTTTATCAAACATAACGGAAGAGTGGTTTTGTGTCCAACCATGACACCTGACGAAGGACCAGAGTTTGGATCGGGAAACCTTCATCAACAGAGCCTCAAAGAAATCTGGCTTCACCATCCGGTCTTTGCTCAGTACCGTGGAATGCAGTGTAAAAACATCAACGTTTGTCCAGCAGCACGCAAATGCAGTGGAGGATGTCGTAGCAACGCATATTTCTTACATGGAGCTATTGACTCACCCGATGAGCAGAGTTGCAATTTCTATAAAAATCCTCACGAAAAGTATGTCCCTTTCCTGGATTTGTACTCTAAAGGAATTTATGAAATTCCAAATGAGTCCAGTCAAATTTGAAAACGCAAATGAAGCAGTCTGGAATTGCAATTTTTCCCTACGACGAGACCTCTCGCATCCGTGGCACAAGTCGAGGAGCAGAGCAGTTTCTTGATATTATTGAAGCCGATGGGGTTTGTAATGTGACTGCTAACGGCTTGGATCCTTCTGCTTACTGTAAAAAAATCTTTGTAACCGCACAAACCAATAAAATACGCCTAGCCTTCGGAGGTGAGCATACGATCACCTTCCCCCTGGTTGAAGCTCTGAAGTCTTTTCATCCAGGCCTCAAGATAGTCGTGTTCGATGCCCACCACGACGCTTATGTTTACCCTCTTCTTAACCACTACAGCGTTTTCTACTACACAGTTTCGGATTTGAAGATAGAAACCCTTATCGTTGGAGCCCGTTACGAGCTCGATAAATGTTACCATGGTACCAAGGTGATATCGGATGAAAAAATTATGTCCTTAGGGACTAATGGAGTTCTTAATAAGATTCGAGCTTTCATCGCGGGATCGCCGTTTTACCTCAGTATCGATGTGGATGTCTTGAATCCAATAGAATTTCCTGCAGTGGGCGGCCCGGTTTCTGGGGGAATTTCGACGGATATACTTAACAATTTTGTCAGTTGTCTGCTTGCCGACGGGCCAGTAAGCGCGGATTTGGTAGAATTCAATCCGTTGAATGCCTTGGATAGTCGTTCTGCACTTGAACTTTTACGGCCGACAGTAAAACTGTTGCTTGATTGGGTACGCAAATGCGACTGAAGGAAAATGTGACCACCATTCGGTATTATCGAGGGGCTGTAGTCCAAGGTGAAGGAAAGACCCTGGCGGTTCCCGAGCCTGTCGCGAAATGTCTCGATGAATTACGGCTAGGGTACACTCTTTCCGTCGAGAATATGAAAATCTTGCAAGAATATCCAGAACTCTTTGAATTGGGAATTCTTTGTGGCGAGGGGGAAAGTCTCTAATGAGTTCACCACACTCAAAATTCTACGCAGTTTGTGAGCTTTACGAACTGGCCTTTAGTTATAGGAATTTCGCCAAAGAGTGTGATTTCTTAATCGATATTTACAGGCGCTTCGCGGGTGGCACGCCCAAATCCTTTCTGGAACTTGCCGGAGGACCGGCGGTACATGCCAGAGAAATGGCAAGGCGGGGGATTCGGGCGGTCGCAGTCGATATCTCGCCTGAGATGGTGCAATACGCAGGAGAGCGGGCCTTATCGGAAGGGGTGAAGCTAGAGCTTATTAATGCTGACATGAAATCATTCAAAGTTACTAAGCCGATTGATATGGCAGTATGTATGCTTGACTCGCTTGTATATCTCTACACGAATGAAATGTTAAATATGCATCTGAAGACCGTAGCAGAGGCGCTGAATCCAGGTGGAATCTACTTCATCGAATTGGAACATCCAAAGTACATTCTGGGAACCGAAGAACGTCTACCGAAATGGACTATGTCAAATGAGAAGGGAACCGTCGCCGTTCAGTGGGGCGAGGTTGGAGAGTCGTATGATCCTATCACTCGATGTAAGGAGGTCACCGCAATTCTGGAGTTCACCTCTACAGCCGGAGAAAAACAGTCCATAAGGCAAAAATCCATTGTGCGTGGCTTTCTGACCACTGATATAGAAGGCCTTGTAAGTTCATCCGGTTGTTTCCGTCTAGTGAAGCTCCTTGGAGACTTCAAACAAGACTTCTCTATGGAAGACCCGAAAGCATGGCGTATGCTTTGTGTATTGCAGAAAAAATAAGGGCTAACCACACATTTGACTGCTTATGATGAAGTTTTCGATAGTGTCAGAGGACTCTGTTCTCGGAGGTGGCTGAACTTTAGTCAGAACGACGTGTATCTCTGTGGATTGGAGACGTGATGTGCCCCCGATTTGGCTGTTCCATTCTCGGCAGAGACTTCGACCAAAAATCGGGCGCAAGGGGGCAAACTGTTTTGCTTTCAAAGATTCGAAATACCGGAGCCACAAGTGATCTGGGATCTTTATTTCTTTTGCCGGAGCGATGTTTTTATTTACAACGTCAACAGTCAGGCCGTTCTTTGTTATGCCGGTAACTAAGAATGAAAAAGTCTTATCTGAGGGCTCGGAGTACATCTTCCAGGATTGATCCAGATGGAGAAGCTTGGCGACCTTATCGACAAATACTGGAACTCTCGGATAATCTACTCTCACCTGGCTGCAACACCATACGACTGACAAGACAAGTAAGCTAAAGGGAATGATATTTAGAAAGAGCACGCCTGCCCCCCTGCCATTCAAGACTAGTCTCTTCGCAGTGCCAACATCACGTCCATTCCAAACGCGACTAGGAATAAACGGAAGAATGGCGACAGTAGATACAAAAGGGAAGGTACCGAAATCAAAAGTGAGAAAAATCCCCAATTGAAGTCCGACGAGAGCCGCTAAAGTTGCAAGCCGAAGACCGAACCTGCCGGGTATCATCAAAAGGAAAGGGCAAACGGACTCAACGAATAGCGCCAAAAACGTTAAATGTTTGAGTAGTGACGGATAATGAAGGAGCGTTTCTCCAAACGCAGAGGCTGCCCCTTTTTGTTCGAGGGCATAATAGATAGCCGTCCGTGCGGTCAGCCAGCTCGCTCCCCATTTTTCGCAGGCGGCCGAAATATACATAACAATGGGTTGCGACAATAGAGCAATCACGCCCATAGACGCGTAGTAAGTCGGGAGAGGCGCGCCCTTTGTTTTAGATTTCTTAAGAGACCACCGTAAATCAAGGGGAATGAAGATCGACCAAAAGCACAGGATATTCATCAGGTCATGAGCCCCATACTCGAGCATCGGGGTACGGCATTGCAATGAGATGCACAGAAACCAACACGCAAATGCAGAAAATTGCGCCCAAATGCCGAGAAGCAAAAGAATTGCGCAGAGAATTGTTACGGCAAATAGAAGATAGGACCACCAAACTTCACCGCGAACATAATAGAGCTGCCAGAGCGCAGGAACGGGAAACGTCTTGATCATTTCCATCCGTGGAGTCAGACCCGCATCGGAAAGAAACGCCTTCGCGCTAGAAATTCGGGTGAGCACGTCAGCGATGATGATTAACGCTAAACAGATTCGAAATAAGGCCAAAGAGCGTGTGTCGGCCCCTTTGTAGAGCAATACCAGTTTGTTTGACGCGGCCACCTTTAGGTTACTTAGCCGGATCGCGCTGAGCCTTACTAAGTTTAACATTTTTAATACTTTACGTGTGATTTGCGTGATGATCAAGACGCGTGGCCAATTGGTATAAGGAAGGTGTCTAGAGGGCGTAACTAGAATACGTTGGAGCCCTTTGGTGGTAATCGAAACTTCCGACAACCCAGTTGCCCATGGGTTTTCGAGGTTAGTGTCTTTGTAAAGTTTCGTGGGTCGATTCCGGTTCGAGAGGAAAGAAAAAGAAGTGGAATTCACTGAGCCGAACCAGACCAAGGACTTCGCGCCATGTTGTTGTTATTTTTGTTAATCAGGCGATCCGATTAACTTTTTTTTGTCGTCTTTTTTTCCTGGAGATTCGTAGCTGGAGGGATTGCAAAGCTGGTGCTCTCCCAATTGAGCTACGCCCCCACATTGGGAATCGGTCAATCATTGTTATTGCCTAATGAGCAGGCGATTGGCAACGCCTTCGTCGTTAGGCTTGAAACTAAAGCGTCTTTAAGTACTCGAGCAAGGCCTCGCCGTCGGCTTCGTCCTTTGTCCAATCGAGCCGGTAGACTTTTCCGTCCACCATTAGCTTTTCTTGATCGTGGCCTTTGTTGCTTAGTCCGTCCTGGGTGGTATCCATGATTCCGACATAGGGGTCGAGCTTTCGGTATTCGTCGATGCGGCTAATGTCCCAGGCGTATCCCATATTTTCGCTATCATAGCTTAAAGAGCCAACGACAAACCTTTCTGGGCGAGTGCCGGGAAAGATCACATGCCGTACGGTGGGAATTACCCCGTGATGAAAGAAAGGGGCTCTGGCCCATAGACCCGTAAGCGGCTTTGCCACATACGCTGCCCCGTCCTCGGTCATGTCCGAGCGCAAATATTTCGTAAAGTTCCCGCACGACGGAGGACTTGTTCCATCGGGAAGCCTCGCGTGACAGGCTTCAAAGAAGATAGCCGCCAATAGAAGGCCTCCGGTTCGCGTCATCACTTTGGCGCGGCTTAGATCCGTTTGTACTTCGGGGTAATACCTATCGTTTCGGGGTTTATGACAGTCAGCGCAGTTTGTCTTAAAAAGCGCTTCGCCTCTTTTTATTTGGGCGTCATGTGCAGGGCCCGGTCCTCTAGGGAGAAAGGGGAACTTGGGAGCGGGGAGGTTTTCAACAAATTGGAGCGCATGGAAGGCGACTCGTCTGTCGACGGTCGTTCCCGGAACCACGGCGATCTGTGCGGCTAAGTTTCGGATGAACTGGTTGGTAACACTTCCATCCCACTGCCCCACGGAGTATTCACTCTGGAGCCAAACACTGGGGATGTCCGTCAAAGACGCCGTTGCCGGCATTCCGAATTCCAAGGGGAGTCTTTGACTGAGGAGATCTCCTGAAGCGTCTACCTGGCCCGGATGCCCTTCATCGATATCAGGCGGATTGTTGTGGGCCGTTTTTTTGTAGGCGGTGTCGCGCTGCTTTTTCTTGCCTTTAGTAAATCCGTTCGTCCACGTGACGAACTCCCTTAGCATCTTTTCAGCACCATCCCCGTTTAAGAAATAATTTCGTTGCCGAACGTCTTCTTGAGGATCGGTGTGGAAAAAACCAACTGGCTTTGATCGAACGGTGTCGCGCAATTGTCGTGCGACTGCCTTCACGTCCTTGTCGCTGTGCAAATACTTCTCAACGGTTTTCTCTAAGGCGCTTCGCCATTTACGGATATCAAACTGAACATTCACTCCGCCGTAGAGGGGCAAGATCTTATCTCCCAGGCGCACTCTTCCCATGTGACAAGTTGCACACGTCTCTGTCGTTACAATGACGGGATGGGGATTTTCTTTCGTGGAAAACGACGACATTCCAAGTGAAGTCGGTAATACACGATTCTCATCACCGGGCAGGACGTAATGGCCGAATCGAGAAAACTTCTCCGCTGGGGGACCCCAAATGTCTGGATCAAGCTCGGGCAAAAGCTTTATCAAAATCATGGGTGTGGCATTGAAGCCGTGGGAATGGTAGGCAAACCACTCCCAGCCTTCAGCCACACTTTTTTCCTGCAAATAGCTTTGGATAGTTTTCTCGTAAGATTCGACGACGCTGCCATCGATATCGCTCTCGGCTCTCAGCCCTTCTGCCACGAGTAAGGCAACAAGCAGTGCTGTGGTCAAAACTGGTTTCACGAGAGGGCCCTTACTACTATTCGTTGAGCCATTTTTCGAGCATTTCCGGAGCGACGGGCTCAGGCTCCCATTGGGCGGGGAGATGATTCAAAGAAGTCCTCTTGGTAACACTTCCTTCGTAGGCTGCAAGAAAACGGGATCGCATAAGAGTATCACTCTCAATGGGGCGAAGCTGTTGCAACGTGTTTCCCGGATTGAAAGACAGTCTCGTTTTACACAGCTCTTGCAGCTTTTCGAATTTTTCGGCGTCGGGTTGAGCTCGGAAGGTAATCTCCGCTATTTTGACGGAAGGGATCACCTTTTCCGGCCAGAGTATCGAGGGATTGTCTCTAGGATACTTCGTCGCCCAGGCCGCTTTGTCCTCGGGCAGCTTTTCGTCAGCCGGTCGAACTTGCGCCCAAAAGCAGAAGCTAAACCCTTTAGTCTTAATGTCCTGTACCAGATTATCGGTAGTATAGGTCTTGGTGCGAAGTTCCGCCTTAATTAGGCCAATCTTTTTATCGACCTGATCGCAAGGGCCTGCCGAAAATTTAGCGACATAATCTTCTCCAAAGTGAAGCGCGACCTGGCTGTGATAGGAGATCGTTTGAAACGCATCGATATGAATAAGTCCCTTTCCCACATCCCAGGCGATCTCAGGATGGCTAAGGGCGAACTTTTCTAGTCCCCTTTCACGAAATTCTCGATAGAGAGCCGCCGTAGGAATAGCGAAGGTCGCGCCGGTGGCCATGTTCCAATCTTGGTTATTATTGACGGGTTTGGTGGATCCTAGACTTTGCATATCAAACTTCTTGCCCGGCACTCCGATCACTTTGACTCCGAATCCAAAGACACTGGGAATGTGATCGTTGGAATCGCGTCCCGGAAAGCCGTTAGAGAATCGGCCGTACATCGCATACTTACCTTTAGTCGAAAAGAAGGGGACTTGGGCCGCGGTTTCAGCCGGGACGTTTTCCGGGAATGTCTCGAAAGTACCTTTGAGACACACCCCACGGGAATGAAAATCCCGATCAGCGGGTTTACCCAGTTGATCGAACTTCGACTCCACCATTTGTTGGGCATCTTTCTGAAGAAAATCCAAATTGTCTTTTAGATCGGCATCATCAGCTGGATTATCCGGTACCGCTGGTAGAGGAACGCAGAGAAGGGAAAAAGAGAGGAGACAGAATAATGTCTTCCACTTCCGGTCATTCAGGCGCTTAGTACCGACATTGGAAGAGTTTCTCGAGTTCCACTCACCGTTCATAACCACCCCTTTTGCTAGAGTAACACTACGCGTCATATAGCAGATGCCCAACGCGGTGTCATCCGCCTTTTCCGGCGGTGTCGCTTTGCTACCGGTGAGTAAAGTTTCCCCGTAAATCTAACAGAGTTTCGCTCGGATACGCTTGATACGAATGGCTTGTGTTGTGCATCTGTCTACGAGTGGTTGGATTGATTTCAATGTAGGGGGATTAAAAAAATGGAAACGTTTCGTAGGTATTTTTCGATGGCTGCTATTCTTGTCGTGACAATATCGGCTTTGTCTTTCGGTAGCGAACTACCGGTATATACCGCCGCGCAAAGTTCAAATTTACAGCAAGATGATTCTCTGCCGGGATGCAAGATTCCTGGTCTGAGTTATTCTTGTTCAAACAGTGGTTCTTCGATCGACTCCGGTTGCAGCATCACCTGCCCCGCGACGATGGCCCCGGTCTGTGTGGAGGCAGGCTGTGATGCTAATGGTAACTCGACTCAGTCGTCTTGCACCTGCACGAAGACTCCCTAAGAAATTTCCGAAGTCTGGGGGCGGGAGCTAATTCATGCCGTAGCACGAAGGTACTGGATTGCTAACGCTCTTAGCGTCCGGCTCGATCTCCAAACAGGTCTTCTGAGCAGCAGACGACTCTAGTATTGAAGACGTGTTGGCCCACATAGATCCCAAAGAAGAAAACGGTAGGCGATGCCTAAAGGCTTTTCAAGCATGGGCGCGCAAATTTGCTACTCTCCTCAAAGAGAACGAGATGCAAAACGTAGTGTCCCGCAACGCCATCGCAAAGCGTTGTGGGTAAATAAATCGGCATGCGATCTGCAATAATTACCGGACAGAAGGCGAACGGCAGAATTAGAAGAGGCATCACCCGAAAAGTGATGCTTGTGCTAGCCAGTATTTCCGATCCTTCTTAAAGCCCTCGGGTCGGAGTTGCTGTAAAGGCTGCAAGAGCGCCGAGGGCATTTTGAGGGGTGATTTAGGCTTATGAACAAAGACAAGAATAAGATTCGATACGGCGTCGTCGGTGCGGGTTGGATTGCACAGACGTCGGTAATACCCGCGTTTCGGCACGCGGGAGAAAATTCCGAGCTCGTCGCTATATTCTCTGGGGATTCCAAAAAAAGAGACAAGCTCGCCAGAGAGTATCGAGTCGAGACTCTGCCTTATGAAGATTACGAGAGTTATCTTCAATCGGGTCTATTAGATGCCGTCTATATTGCTTCTCCTAATCATATGCACTTAGAACATACGCTCCCGGCAGCCCAAAACGGGATTCACGTTTTATGTGAAAAGCCGATGGCGGTTACTACTGAAGAGTGCGACCAGATGATTGAGGCGTGCAAGTCGGGCGGAAGTAGGCTCATGATCGCCTATCGACTGCATTTTGATCCGGCTAACCTCAAGGTGATAGAGGATGTAAAGTCCGGAAAGATCGGCAATCCAAGAATCTTTGATTCAGTTTTTTCGATGCAGGTGGCAAAGGACAACGTGAGACTCAAAGCAGGCGGCGGTTCCCTTTTGGATTTGGGAATTTACTGCATCAACGCCAGTAGGTACCTCTTCCAGTCCGAGCCCATTGAAGTAGTGGCTTTTACGGAAGCGGATCCCAAAGACGACCGGTTTCAAGAAGTCGAAGAGATGGTGAGCGCTTTGTTAATTTTCCCTGAAAACCGTTTGGCCTCATTCAGCTGTAGCTTCGGGGCCGCCGATAATTCCTTCTTTTCGTTGATGGGCTCCAAAGGAACGATTCGTTTGGAACCCGCCTACGATGAAACCAAAGGGATAGAATATTTTCTAACCCAAGGCGAAAAGACCAAACACGAAGTTTTCAAGAAACGAGATCAATTTGCCCCTGAACTCACTTACTTTTCCGAGTGTATTCTCACCCGAAAGGATCCGGAGCCATCTGGTCTGGAGGGAAGAAACGATATGAGTATTATCGAGGCCATTTATCAATCGGCACTTCAGCGAAGAGCTGTGAAGTTAAGCGATCTCGTTAGCAAAGATGGCCCCGACCGATCACTGGAGAGAAAGTTCCCTGCAGTGAAACAACCCAAACTGGTGCACGTTAAGGCACCCTCAGCCGCTTAAAGGAGAATCCCAATGGATTATGTGCTCCCCCCGCTTCCCTTTGCTTACGACGCTTTAGTTCCCTATATCGATGAAAAAACAATGCACGTTCATCATGATGGGCATCACGAGACATATGTCGATAAATTAAATCAAGCGATGAAAAAATATCCGCATCAGAAATTACCGGTGGAGGAATTGTTGGCGTCGGTCGATAGCCTTCCTAAAGAGATTCAAACCGCGGTTCTTCATAATGGGGGAGGGCATGCGAACCATACGCTTTTCTGGACGCTATTAAGCCCCAAGTCGGACAAGAAGCCGATGGGGGAGATCAAGAAGGTATTGGATGAGACCTTTGGCCATTTTTCACAGTTCCAGGAGAAGTTTACTGAAGTGGCAGCAGAGCATTTTTCAAATGGGTGGGCGTGGCTCTGCGCGGACGAAGAGGGACAGATGAAACTCTTTTCAGCTCCCGATCATGAAAATCCGCTACAACGTGGAATGACTCCTCTTCTGGTCCTCGATCTGTGGGAGCACGCTTACTATCTGAAATGCCAAAACCGTCGTCCGGAGTATATCGATGCTTTTTGGAATGTCGTGAATTGGCGAGAAGTGGAAGCCCGCTGGCAGGATTTTAAATCCAACGGCACTTCGAATCGTGAGTGGCGGATCGCTAGTTAACTATTCGCGCAGGAATAGCTAAGAAAGGTCGCGGAGCTGCTTTTTTAACTCTTCTGGCTTGCCCGCGTGCTTTTGGACTAGCTGTTCTACTTCGGTTGCATGCGCTTTATCTTCACGAGTGATCTCTTTTAAAGCCGATTTGAATTCAGCTTCGGTCAACTTGTCCTTAATATATTCCACACAGGCAGCACACATTGGGTTTCTCCTCGTTGCGGGTTCTAGCGCCCACGTATCTTTCTATCTTAATACGAAGTCGCTATTACGGCCAGAGGGCTAGCTTTCGCAATAGCCATAGCGCGGTGTGTTTGCGCTTTGCCGGGGTATTTAGTAGTTCAGACTAAGTCTTATTCAGATATAATCTGAATCAAGAGTAAAGTAGGGCATGGGGATCCGATGGCGCGTTTGGCTCTTACCAGTCTGTTGCTGCTGTACTTTGTAATGGGGGGGTGGTGCGCGCGTTCTCTGGCGGATTCCTCCGCTTCAACGGGCGACGCTGCTAGCTCTAATTCTCCCACGGAATGGCAAGTCAATTACCGATCGGCCGGTAATCGCCCCGGCTCTTCGCTGGGGCAAATCATAGGCGAAGGGCCCATGGGAGGAATCTGGCAGCGGAGCAGTTTATTGGGGGATCCCTTAGGCATCCGTTCGTGGTTGGGTCGTTATGGAATTTCGTTAAATCTGCAAGAGACAAGTGAGGTCCTTGGTAATGCTACCGGCGGTATTCGACAAGGGGCCGCTTACGATGGATTAACCACGATAGATCTCCAGCTAAACACTCGAAAGGCTCTGCGAATTGATGGAGGTCTTTTGAACGTCAGTACCTTATGGGTGCACGGAAGCAATTTAAGCGCGACCCACTTAGCAACCCTTCAAACCTCAAGCGGAATCGAAGCCGATTCGGGCTTTCGTCTATGGGAACTGTGGTACCAGCAGTCGTTTTTTTATAATCAGTGGGACATCAAGATAGGAAACCAGAGTCTCGATCAAGAGTTTATGGTGAGCCAATACGCGGGCCTTTTCATCAATACCATGTTCGGTTGGCCGATGCTACCCTCAGCCGATCTGCTTTCGGGTGGACCGGCCTATCCCTTAGCATCGCTAGGAGCGCGCCTTAGGGCTAATCCGTCTTCGGGTCCTTGGACCTTTCTAGCGGGGGTCTTTGACGATAATCCTTCTGGAATTTCTCCCGGCTCTCATGAGGATCCGCAGTCGCTCAATGCAAATGGGACCAATTTTCGGTTGAGCGATTCGCCTCTCGTCATTGCCGAAGTCCAATACTCAAGGCCGGCGTTGGGAGAACTCGAGTATGCGGGAAAGAGCAGTATTCTGCCGGCGACCTATAAGATCGGCGGTTGGTATGATTTTGGAAGTTTTGCGGACGAGCGATATGGAAGCGACGGGCTTTCTCTCGCCAATCCCGCGAGCAACGGGAGTCCGCAATTACATCGAGGCAACTACAGTCTTTACGCCGTCGTCGACCAGCTCCTATGGCGAGAAAGCCCACAGAGCGAAGAAGGGATTGGGGTGTTTTTCCGCGGCATGGTGGCTCCCGCGGATTCGAACTTGGTGACTTACAGTATCAATGCCGGAATTACGTGGAGAGAGCCTTTTGAGCATCGAGAAAATGATGTGGCGGGAATTGGATTTGGCCGCGCCAATATCAGCAGCAGGGCCGTGGCATTGGATCAGGATTCCGCTTTCTATACGAGTATGGCAATTCCTCTGCGAACTGCCGAAACCTATTTAGAGCTTACCTACCAGTACCAGATTGTCCCTTGGTGGCAGATCCAACCCGATGTCCAATGGGTCTTTAATCCCGGAGGGGGCATTTTAAATCCCAATAATCTCGCTAGAGGCCAAACTATAGCGAACGAGCTGGTAGTTGGGGTGCGGACCAACTTTATTCTTTAGAGGAGAAACGATGGAGGCATTAAAAATACTGTACCCCATGTTCGTGGTAACTGCTTTATTGATGAGTGTCGAAGAAGCCCGGTCAGCTCAAGAGGGGGGATTTCTAGAAAGGTTACATCACCATCAATTCGTTACTTCGACCGTACCTGATAATGGGGACCAAAATCCCTACGCTATTATGGTAGCCCCTGTTTCGTCGGGAAAGATTCATCAAGGTGATGTGCTCGTCGATAATTTCAATAACTCAAATAATCTGCAAGGGACCGGAACCACGATAGTGGATTACAACCCCACTACGAAACAGACTTCAACCTTCGCCCAATTACCAAAAACCGTAGAGAGCTGTCCCGGGGGAATAGGCCTTTCCACCGCGATGACAATGTTAAAGAGCGGGTGGGTCATCGTTGGCAGTACCCCAAGTCACGACGGAACCACGTCGACCAAAGGAGAGGGGTGTCTTATCGTGCTGGACGCCGAAGGGAAAATCGCCAGTGTCATTGCAGGCCCTCATATTAATGATCCATGGGGAAACATGGCCGTTATCGATGAAGGGACGAAAGCCTCTCTTTTCGTTAGTAACACGGGCTTTGGAGTGGGAGCTCCCGATCCGAACTGGACCGTCATCGATAAAGCGACCGTTTTAAGAATCGATCTCAAAATTTCCGAGGGAAAACCCCCCGAGGTGAAAGGGCAAACGGTAATCGCGACTGGTCTATCGGAAAGAGCCGCAAGAGATGTGTTTGTCATTGGCCCGACGGGGCTGGCATTAGGACAGGACCATAAGACCCTCTACGTCTCTGATGCGCTTAATAATCGTATTATCTCCATTCCCGACGCTCCGACCAGAGAGAGCGCGGTTAGCAATCCCTTCAAGGTCATAACCAAGGACGGTCTTTTGCATCGACCGCTCGCCATGGTGATGGCTCCCAATGGGCACTTGCTTGTCATTAGTGGAAGAAATGGACAGGTCGTAGAATTAGATCCGCTTACGGGAAATCAAATTTATGCCCAGTGGATTGATACGGATAGAGCACAGACCCCGCCCGGGAACGGAGATCTCTTTGGCATCGCAATGACTCCTAATGGAGATGGCTTTTATTATGTGGAGGACGACATGAACACCGTCGTATTGGCGCAATGAAACTAAAAATTGCTTTGGCTTTCTCATTATTAATACGAACTTCGGCGTGGGCCGCGATTGCGCCAAATGAAAGCTCCGTTATCTCCTTTCGAGGAGTTCACCAAGCGGGAATTGAAACACCCCAGCAACGCTATATGTATTTTGCTGTGTTTGATCTTATCTCCTCTAAGCGTGAGCAGGTAATTAGTGCTCTGAAAGCATGGACCGACGCTTCTCAGAAGATGATGCAGGGAAAGCCAGCTTCTCTCGACAGCGGGGAAGCTTTAGAACTTCCCGCGGCAAAGCTCACCTTAACGTTCGGTTTTGGACCTGGTGTCTTTACTAAGAATGGGGTTGATCGCTATGGGCTATCACACCTTCGTCCCGAAGCCCTGGTCGATTTACCAAAATTTAATGGAGACCAGCTGGTGGAAGGCAAGACCGGTGGTGACATTTCCGTACAGGCTTGTGCTGACGATCCTCAAGTGGCTTTTCATGCGGTTCGCCAACTCGCGCGACTGGCTACCGATGTCGCTCAGATCCGCTGGGCGCAGACTGGCTTTGTTGCAAGTGCAGATGCCAAGACCACTCCCAGAAATCTTATGGGCTTTAAAGACGGGACACAGCAGCCCAAAGAAAGTGAGAGAGACCAGTTTGTCTGGGTGGGACCCAAAGGGCCCGAGTGGATGCGCGGGGGTAGCTACCAAGTCGTGCGACGGATTCGGGTGGCTTTAGAGCACTGGGATGGCTCGGAAGTAGGTTTTCAAGAAGAGGTGATGGGACGGTACAAATACTCAGGAGCTCCGCTAGGAAAAAAACACGAGCATGACGATTTGGATCTAAAACGAATGGATTCCGAGGGAAATCCCGTTATCGCTGAAAACGCTCATGTCCGATTAGCCTCAGCGGCTGAAAACGGAGGGGCTCAGATTCTTCGACGAGGATACTCCTATAACGATGGCGTTGATTTCACGGCCGAACGATGGCCGCC
The DNA here is from genome assembly GCA_963778115.1 of uncultured delta proteobacterium. Classification (GTDB taxonomy): domain Bacteria; phylum Bdellovibrionota; class FAC87; order UBA2466; family UBA2466; genus JBBQIT01. Next base: position 1,068,217 of record CAVZSV010000004.1, on the reverse strand, counting down.
TTGGAAGCAGGGGATGGAATATGACGCTGGCCTTTTTTTCGTGGCTTACCAATCGGATCCCCGTTCGGGATTTATTCGGATCTTTGAAAGGATGGCGAAGTTCGATGCGCTTAACCAATTTGCCACTCATGTGGGAAGCGGCATCTTCGCGTGTCCCCCAGCCCCTAAGAAGGGCGAGTACATAGGCGAGCTCTTGTTCAGGTCCCAGTCCTAAAGGACTGTTTGAATCAGAGCCCCACTCTGCGAAAATGCATCCGCAGAGTGGGGCTTATGACTGATTCTAACTAAAAACGCCTGACACAAGAACAGGTGGAAACGGCACCACATCCACAAACGGCATCTTCAAAAACGCCGCAGGAGACCGAGCACTCTCCGTTAGGAGGCTGACAGCTGCAACTGCGATCGGCGGTACGATCGGTTTCATCGATGTTGCCGTTAGTGGCCGTAATCAAAGTGTCATCCTGCTGTTGGGCGCTAACACTGGACGTGCCTCGAGACGACGTTGAGCACGTTGTCTGATCGGCAAAGCTAGAAAAGGAAGCGATAGCTAGAAAGATCGCTAAGGCCAAGAAAAAGTTAGATCTGTGGAATGATAGTTTACTCATATCCCCCCCATATATTTTAAAAAGCCCGACCCACTCGGGTGTTTCTACTCGGATATAAGGGATGACCATTTGAGTCAATCGCGATTCTATCGTAATCGTAAGAATCTGTGTCGTGCCTACCTCACAAACTTTGGATAGCTTCTCGGGCACGAAAAGGGAATGGAGGTGCCTCATCTCGAAAAGGTCCAAAGGGATTCAGCGGCTCTTTTTTTGTCTCTGGCTTTTGGGAGATCCCCTTTGTTACGGGGGGGCCACACTTAACATCGCAGATGATGCCCCGAAACTAGCTTCCGAGCGTTGGTGGAAGGGGGATCCGATATTCGCCTTTGAGCCAAACACTCTTTACATCGTCGAATTTTGGGGAACCCTCTGTGGCCCTTGTGTGGATAGCATTCCAAAACTGACGGAACTTCAGAAACGATACCAAAACAGTGGTGTCGTAGTGATTGGGGTTGCAGCGCACGAAATGGGAGCGACCACGGAAGCGAAACTAGCGTCGTTAAACACATTTCTGGAAAAGAAGTGGGATGAGATCGGCTATCGGATTGCGTTCGAGGGGACGGGGGCTGCGAAAGCGGCATGGATGACGGCCGCCGATCAAAGGGGCATTCCTACGGCCTTCGTGGTGCAAAAGGGGAAAATCGTTTTCATTGGCCATCCGGTTCAGCTCGAAGAGGCGATTCCGCAAATTCTCGCGGGTTCTTGGGATCCGGCATCGATGGTTCAAGCGATCGCTCGTCGCAGACTTCAACAAGAGAGGATGGATGAACTCGCTTCACAATACCATGCGGCTAGCGAAGGCAAGCGGTGGGAGGACGCCCTTCGATTCTATGATCAGATCTTAGATGTTTATCCGGAGATGAGATTGTGGCGAACGCCAGAAAAAATTCGACTCCTGATGTTTCAATTAGGGCGGTATTCTGAAGCTTATGCTTTGATCGATCGGTGTGCCATCGAGCAATGGGATAATCCTTTTGGATTAGATCTGCTCTTAAGTGTCTTTTACGATAAGGACCATCCGCCGAAGCAGAGTAACGAGGTGTTGAAGAAAAAACTGGGAAAGCGACTCTTGCAGCTGTCCTCCCTTCAGTCCGATGAGGCTCGGGCTCATCCCGCCTTAATTCAATATCTGGTCGATTTAGAAGATTGGGAAAGAGCCGTTCAGTACCAGAGAATTAGAATTGAGTTTCTTGCTAAGTCCGATGGCTCGGCTGAATTCATAAAAGGGCAGAGAGCTTACTTGGCGAGTCTCGAACTTCGTTTGGCAGAAAAATTGAATTGTGGAAAGGGAGTAGAGGGAGAGGGCAAAGCCAAAAAGGAAATCCCGGAGTCGTAGTGAAGACGTTCGTCATTATTGTTATCAGTCTCTATGCCGTGGTGAGTGGGGCTTACCCTTGCTCGACTGAGCTCTATTTTTCTGGTCGCGCGAAAGAATGCGCGCAAACCGAAAGTCCACCGGTGGAGCCTAAGCGAAAGACCGATGACGAGCCGGGACACCAACCGTTCGAGCCTTATCGAGAATGGCGGCCCGAGGCCGAACCGGACGAAGAGCCCGCGGAAGCGCCGAAAGAAGATCCTCCTGAAGAAGAACCCCCAGCGGAGCCGAGTCCCGCGGTGGCTCCGGAGCCTGCGAAAGAGCCTGAGCGGACGCCGGAGAAACCGCAGGAGGATCCCGCTATGCCGCCTCCCGCACCTACTCCTGCTCCAGTTCCGCAGGTAGATCCGCCAAAAAGGTCCGGCATGCGTTTGCCGAACCTGTCTCCGGGGGTCGATCGGCGGAACTATCCCTATCCTGGTCCGGGAGGTTACCCCTATGTAAGCCCCGATCCTTGTCACTGTCCTGGCCCTTATTGTCCCCCATGCCCTCCTTGCCCCCCGGGATGGAGGAGATGAGAAGCGAAGCGACTGACTAATCGACCAATCTTGGTGCATTAGGATGAGCATCGTGAAGGCACTCTAATTACCGAACATATTCCATGGGCGCTGAATAATCGAGATACAGTAAAGCGTCATAATGGTCGCTCGCCATGACAGGAAACTGATAGTCCGTTTCGATCTTTAATCGCCCTCGATTCATAAAGGACTTTGCCGCATCGAGCAGTAGATATCGGCATCCTTGTTGGTGCAAAATCAGAGGGAGCGTATTTGCACGCTGAGGTAGTACCGAGGGCGGCCCCCCCGGGGTGGGCCAGTTCGTTTTTACGTCATAACCGATAAGTCCGATGGCGAAATAGTCGCTTCCTAGATATTCGGCCAAGACAGAACCCATATTCTTTCCGGGAAGATTTCCTTTGGGCATCTTATCGAATCCCCGCGCGATGTGACCGTTGTGGGCCCAGACCACGGTCTTGGTTCTGGGGGCAAGGAGGCTTTTCATCCGGATAAGATTGGTGGCAAGCGTTTGATCTCGACTCGAGAAGCGAAGCGCTCTGTCACGGCCCGATGAAAAAAAGGAATCTTGCGAGCTCTCAAAACCATCCAAGGCGATAAGCGCCCAGAGAAACTCTGACGGTGAACTCGCGCGTGAAATCGCTCTCTCATTTTCAGTCATAAAAAATCGCAGTCGTCGCAGACCCTGGCGGCACGATTCATACTGAGCTTGTGTCATGACCACTTCATCTTTATGGATCTGGTTACGGATTCCCGTAGCAAAAAACGACTGTTCGCTATCAAAACCATACCCCATACAGGAGCGCAGTTCATTTCGATAGCTGAAATCGTCGGGCATGACTTTTTGCAAGAATGCCCGAACCGCGTTTCCATCGGTAACCGGTTGCTGGGCGTCGATGCCAAAAAACACCACCTTATCTCTGGGGTGCGCTTCGTTGTGCTGGCGCATCCAAGCTAGTAAATTTCTAACTTCATTACTTTGCCAAACCGAAAAAAGAGATCGGGTCGCAACCAGAGAAGTACCGGCTCCCGAATCCACGTAATTCGTTGCGATCATGGCTTGAGATCGTGGCGTCTCGAAAGCTATGGATCGAAATCCCATCTCTTGGACTAGGAATTTAATAAGACGAAACTTTGCTTGATAAAAGCCAGCGGACGTATGAACGCTCTCGCCCAAGGCAATCACCTGGGCATCGCCAATCATCGTTTTTAGAGGTTTCAAGTCGCTTGAAGGAAGCTCTTCCTCAATCCCATCAATCCAGAAAACTCCGGGAGCCGTTTGAGGAGCCGCACAAGTGGTTTGTGCCATCAGACAAAAGAGCCACAGGATAAAAAAACTCAATTGGTACATTCTGAAATTAACCGTCGGAAAAGGAATTAATTCTTAAGCAAAGGATGGTGAACCTGTCCCGGTTTTTCCCCGGGGGTAAATTGAATGGTTCCCCCTTGGCCGAAGTTGATGAAGGGATAGCTCAACGGATCTGGAGCGACCTTTTCTTGCGGTTTTGCATATATGGATAAGATTAGCGACACGGGTGGCGCCATCTCAAATTTAGATCTTGAGAAATTCTTAAAATCCTCCTGCGAAGCCCAATTGGTATATTCCACCATCTTTTTATCGTCGATTAGGACCACATAACCTTGAAGATGGAGCAGTTGAGCTGTTTCCTTTATCATCGAGAAATAGTTGGCAAGTGCTATTTCGTAAGCCGCGTCGTCCTTTTCCTTGCGAAGCGCTACCCGAAAAGCGGTGAAGCCTTTTTGCCAATCGATATCGGATCCCAAAATATCGTAGGCTCGTTCTTTGGGAGTAACGGTAGCGTCGTTTAGAAAAATATCGATATTTCCCGCAAAAGGGATGGGGACCGCGGATCGGCTGGACTTGGGATCTTGAGTATCGAAGACATAGCCATGCAAGGGGCCATACACCATCCCTTCAGGATCGGTGTCTCTGACTTTTTTATAAATGGCTTCATCGTGGTAAACGATTAAAGCATACTCGTCGTGGAGTCCTTCCACTTTGCGGTAGGGAGGGACGACAGGAAGATAGGCGAGTAGGCTCTCTTTGGCACAGCAACTGGTGGTCGCGGGAATCAGCCATTCATTGAGTTTGCGGATGAAGTCATCCGGCGTAAAGACTTTCGCGGAATCGTTGTACCAAAAGTCACGCTTATTGCCCTGCCAGAAGCGGTAATAGGGCCCATCCGCCACCGAAACGGTGCTCCACAGACTTCCCCAAATCAGACCTGCGAGCATCAAAGAAACCCCAAGCTTCTTCATATCCGACCTCCTAAGAGGTCTTGCGATAACACGGTAAGAAATGATCCACAACTAGTGGCGAAATTCGGGGCAGCGAATATCTCGGTCGAAGTATCGTTTCATCAGGGTAAGGTAGGTCCCGTCTTCGTAGAGGGCTTTGAGTCCTTTATTAACGAAAACAAGCAATTCGGGGTTTCCTTTGGCGACTGCCCACGCATTGACCTCATTAAAGAGGCTTTCCCCCACCACAAGCCCCGCGTTAGGGTTATTCTTCTGTGCTTCATAAGCCAGCATTTCATCGGTCACCCATACATCGGTTCGACGAGCGGTTAGACTTTGAAGGGCTGTGATCTCATCGGGAAAGGTCATGACCTTTCCTATGTGAGGAAAGGCTTTGAGTTTATCGTTGTAGACAGCACCGACGGGAACAGCGACCTTCTTTCCTTTCAGGTCTAATGCTGTTTTCGGTCCCCCGGGAAGGCTTACGATCACAGCATTTGCGCAGTAAGTCGGTAACGTAAATTGAGCATGGAGTGAGCGTTCCGGCGTTATCGTATGCGAGGAGATCATTAAATCGAATCTTCCTTGTGATAATCCGATTAAAAGAGAGTTGATTCGAGAAAGCTCAAATTTTGGAGTGAGCTGGAAATGTTTTGCTAAAGCTTTGCTGAGATCGATCTCAAATCCCGTTAGTTCGTTGTTTTTATAGTAGCTAAAGGGTGGGGAGCGAAAGTCAGAACCTAGAATCAGAGTTCCCGAACCTTTTACGGCCGAGAGATCTCTGGCCCATACCCGATTTACTACTATCGATACCGTCATGACCGCTACCGCAATCCATACGCTTATTCGCATAACGAACCATTCTAGCCTATGATAGCAGGAACTTCTCTTATGAAATCACTTTCTGATGTTGCATCTCTTTGTATTCTGCGAATTACCCTAGGGGCTTTGCTCCTTTGGGAAGTGATTCTGTTTGCCTGGAACGGATGGATTAAATCAGATTACATCGTTCCTTCTTTTCATTTTACTTATCCAGGCTTTTCTTGGGTACGACCCTTTCCCGCTTGGGGCATGCATCTTACTTTCATCGTAGTCGGAGTCAGTGCGCTATTGGTGATGTTGGGCCTTTTCTATCGAGCGAGCATCGTCATTCTGTTTTTTGGATTTAGCTATATATTCTTATTGGACCAAACCAATTATTTGAACCATTTCTATTTGGCAATTCTGTTCTGTTTTGTCTTGATGTTTACACAAGCCCACCGCGATTTTTCTTTAGATGCGCTATTGCATCCTTTATGGCGTCGTCGAAGCATTCCTAGTTATGCCCTTTTCGTCTTACGCACCCAGGTCGTCCTTGTTTACTTCTATGGAGGCGTTGCCAAACTCAATTCGGATTGGCTACACGGGCAGCCTTTGCTCCTTTGGCTTCCCGAAGCGCGCCACCTTCCTCTTTTGGGCGTCCTGGCGGCTAAGCCATGGTTTGCTTACTTGGCAAGCTATGCCGGCATTGCCGTGGATTTTTTAATTCCTGCATTTCTGTTATTTCCAAAAACTCGTCGGGTGGGTTTTGTCGTTGCAGTTCTGTTTCATGCCTTGAATTCGGTGTTATTCGATATCGGAATCTTTCCTCCGCTGATGGTCGTTGCGACTGCACTTTTTTTTTCGCCCGATTGGCCGCGCCGTTTTTTGAATGAGCACAGGCCACTCCCCCCACGAGGGGAACCGCTTCGTCGCGAAAGCATTCCTTGGGTATATGCCGGAATCGTTATCTACCTTGCAGTCCAAGTTTTGTTCCCTTTGCGATTTTTACTTTACAGGGGAAATGTCTCTTGGACAGGCGAAGGGAAAAAGTTCTCCTGGCGGATGAAGCTAAATAACCTGGATAGCGAAGTGGCTTTCACCGCTGTCTTAGCGAACCCCCGAAAGCCCATTCAACTTCAGACCCAATCGCTTTTGACTCCGCGACAATGGCAAGCCATGGCTATCGATCCTGAATTGGTGCGGCAATTCGCCCATCACCTTAAAGATAAAGTGACTAGTCAACTCAAGGAGCCTGTTGAAATCCACGCGGCACTAAAAGGGGCGCTAAATGGCCGTCCCCTGCAGCCCTGGATCGATCCTGAGTTTCGATCTTGGTGTCGAGCCATGGACGTGGCGGACGGCACGATGGATTTTGCCTTTAGCTTATTGAGCTGGCGGAGGCTCGGGCTCTTTTATCGAATCTTCGACAATTAGCTGTGCTCCCTGATTTCCTAGTGGATCGGCCCCGGGCTGAATACCGGCTTCGGAGGCCGTTCCCCTAGCACAGGTGGCTAGACATTGAGAATTGCTGCCAGGACATTGGCTCTGCACACAAGAGACATAGGCATTGGTAGCCGCATCGCCACCTCCGCCAGCGGGTCCCGAGTTGCTCGAAGAGTTAGACTGCCCTTTGTCGTGATCGCAAGAGTGAGAGAAAGAATAAGACAGTGGAAAGAAGCAAAGAAAGACTAGAACGAACCCAAAATATGATTTCATGTTGCCCCCGCGTATTGTGGTACCTGTGTGCTTAACATCGCAAGTGCTATGCCAACGTTTTAAATCTGTCATCCCGGTAACCTTTCAATCCGATGGGTGATTTCGTAACGGGTTTTCGACGATGAATTTGCGTAGTGTCAAAAGTTTGTACACCTGGCGAACTAATTTTCTGGGACGGCAGATTTTTTACGCAGAACTATAGAGGTTTTCGGCCTCCTAAACGCGCTGGACAAGCGCTAGGCGGTATCAAACCTTGGTCGTTAAAGCCTTCACAAATCACCTCCTAGAAGCGATATCTTCTAGCCTGACGGAGAAGAGCAAAGCGGCACGGCACAAGTAACCTCCTTGATTGGTCGTCCTCGCCGACTCTATCCAGTATCCGTTCCGTGAAATCGATTTGGGCACTTTGTCCATGAGTGAGGTGCGTTTGGTGCATGACGTGAAAGTGATAGGCCGCGTGTTCTAGCCCCACCATCTGCAGGTTTTCGGAGATGGCCATGGGATACTTGCGGTATTGCCACAACATCTTCACGAACCACCTTTCCGCCGAAACGCTATCCCCCAGGTCTTCGGCCATATGGCCCAGAGCATGGAAAATATCCCCTAAGAACATTTCATTTTCGTAAATTTCATCGGCAACACGTTCCTCCGTAAGCCCATCTTTCTGTCGGTTTTCTACATTCCGTAGCCAATTCAATTTAAAATTCGTCTGTGAAACGACCTCCAAAAGGCGATTAGGCGGAACAAAAGAGGGGATTTCATCTGCCGCCGTAACACTAGGGGCTGATGAAAGTAGGAAAAGCAAAAGAAGAGTTAAATGGCCCACACTTTCCTATAACAAAAAAGGATGTCTCTGGTCACATATTCTGTTATCGACGAGTAGTTTAGGTTAGATCTTGCAGATAGAGTCGTGGGAAGTTAAGGAATCTTTTTGAACGCAAGACGCTGTCATACTGTCCTTCTCTTAGTGTCTTTTATCTTTATCGGAGCTATCGAAGCGATGGCATGTGCCCGCGCTATCCATACCGGAGGCGGAGATACCCCTCAAAATCCCATTTTTCTAGAAGGGCCGATGATTCAACAGTTGATCAATCTGGTCCCCATACTGAGTTTTGAACATTTCTATAAAGAGAGAGAGAAGCTTTGGGAGCAGATGTGGATCGCGGATAATGAGGGACGTCCTTGGCAAGCTCTAGGATTTCTAGAACAGATAGTCCAAATGCATCGCCTTATGTGGGCTTATCATCATCTTCATTCCTCGATAGCGAATACGCTAAGAAGAGGATTTCGATGCATGCGACGGGAGACCATCGAACTAAAGGCACTTTCCGGAGACGCTTATGCCGGTTTTTGGGAAGTTCATTTGGACACGAGCCAGTTACCGGAGGCTCAGGAAAGAAAGTTTATTCTCGCCCTGCTTTTGTCGGTGCAGCCGTCGGAAAGGAAGCTAGAGCTCTTTCATAAAGTGATCCGCTTTTTGAAAGCGACAACACTTCTAGAACTTCATCAGCTAGCCGACGAACTTCAGAGCCTCTTACCCACTGAAGACAGCCAGGTCACGCAGATCCGCGCAACTTGGAACCTTTAAGGGCCGCAAGTTCCGGCGACAAAATCGCCAGCATCGCAAAGTTGCCCTTGTGGAATATAATCGCCCTGGTACATCGAAGTCGTGGCGAATGTGGGATCGGGAACCAAATTTCGATACACGAGCTGCATGGCGGTTTGGTTGGATTGGCGGGTATCGGGAAGGAAATTATATCCTTTCGCATTCGCCGCCGCTTCGACATCCGCGCCACTTCCTATCACAACCGTCACGTATCCGTTTGCGTCAGGTTTGGCCAAGTAGTCCGGCAGGCAGTTTAACGTCTGGAAGATGACAGTGTTCTCCGTGCAGAGCGAATAATATCTAACGTTGCCCGCCGAATTGAAATCCCCGGTGGCGGTATAGGTATTTACAAAAGTGGGAGCTTTGAATTTCACGATGGCAATGTTGTTTCCGACAACCTTATTCACCGCAAAGAGATAACCCGGAATAACGTCGTTAGTGCCCAAATCCAGTCCAAAGGACTGGAAAGCGAATTGATCTTTCTCGGGCACAACGTCCAAGATGAATTGGGGGAACTCGGGCTGCACATAATTGTCCCACTGAGGACAGGTGGTAGGGGCTCCGGTGTCGACATCGAATGCTTCAATCGTGGGGACGTCGTCTTGAGTCAGTGTTACGCCTTCACTGGGAGAATAAATGCGGTATTCGATTGCCTGCTCAAATCGATTCACGGCGGTGTGGACTACATTTGCGGCAGTTGACACCACACCTTGAGGAACTACCTCAATCGTATAGTTGCGCGAAGTGGCGTCCAGCGGCACACCATCGAGATAGGGATTTTGAGAACCCGCGTCGGGTTGAATGTCTCGGTCTACTAGAGTCTCTACACTGGTTTGCAATCTTGTCTTGTAGGCTTGAAAACTGACGAATCTCGCTTTGGGAAATTTTCCAGTGATTCGGAACATCACATTAGGATTTCCGTGGAAAGAATATTCTATGTAAGCGGCGTTGGAATCTCCTTCCAACATCTTTGGAATTAGCGGGTCAGTACTAAGAAACGTTCTCCAGAGACTGGTGCAGTCTTGAGCCGCGGCGGAAAAGGACGACAAAGAAATTAGTAACGGTAGTAAGACGAAAAGGGTTTTCATGGATAACCTCCCATCCCTCGAGGGCCTACCCCTGCTCTTCGCCCCCGACCCAAATTATCTTTAGATGCTCCAAAAAGGTAGTGGCTCTTTCCTCCCCCATTGGGCCTTGTCTTGGATTTGACCGGAGCGTCAATTGGTTAACTATCTGAAAGTGATAGGTTTTATGCTTGGGGAAATCCAAAGCTTGACAGGTAACCCTTAAAGTCATTTTGATGCTTCGCACGACGAAATCCCACAACATGGAGGGGGAGATGAAGTCTTATCAGCCTTACCAGGCCGACTTAAAGGTAATCGCAGCCATTCTGGTCTTGAACTTTTTTTTCTTAGTCCCCCCGTCTATTTTCGCGGAATCCCAACTTCCCCCCGCGGAGGCGAAGCCGGCGAGTCCCCCAGCTGGCGCTAAGGAATCTGAAACGTTGTGCCAAATCCGAAAACGCGCGCATCTTTGTCTACATTTCTTAGAGAACTTGAAAGCACAGCCTCATCTTTCTTTACCCGAGGAGGAGCGGGAGCGGCTAATCGTTGCTTTACGCTTCACGCGGATTGTTGCGGCGAGTGAGTCCGATTTTCGAAAACAGTTAGAAGAGGCAGAGTCCGACGAAATTCCAGCGGCCGCGGTGGTGAAAGATAGCCAAGAGGGTCGCCAAGCGTATTTTGCTATCTTGGTTAACGAGGATGCTTCTATAGAGAGCAAAGATCTACATGCATTGGATTTAGAGGTCTTGAATCTGTATCGCAAAGTAGCAGGACTTCCCCCCTCCTTTCTAAGACAGGCCGAGCCCTTACTGAAGATAATGGAATGGCCAAATACCAAACATCTGGGGCAGCCTGAGGTTAGAGGATCTCGCTAGTTAGTGGAAGGTCACTCGAGCGTGTAAAGGGTGGGCATTTTTCATCGAATAGTCGTGGACGAGATCTTTGGCTTGAGCAATGGTCTTTGCATTGGTCATGACTTTCCAAAAGTAATGGCCGAAATGAAACCATTTGGATCCCACTCCGACAAAGAAGAGAAATTTCTTTAAATTGTAACGTTCGTCGTCGCTATATTGGGTTAATAGATCCAGAAACCGCAAACAGGCTGTGAAATACTCTTTGCTCTCTTCATCGGGAGTGAGTGGGGGCTTTTCCGAGGTCAACTCGAGATGAAAAGCGATTTGCCAAAGGATCCACGGGCGAACCGTGGCCGCGCGCCCAATCATCGCTCCATCCACTTTTCGATCTCTAACCAGATGTAGTGCATCGCTAGCGGTTTGAATGTCTCCGTTAGCCACTACGGGAATAGTGCGTTTGTGAGCGACCTGTTCGACAATATTCCAATCGGCCTCTCCGTTATGCCCTTGAGCCTGAGAACGGCAATGCAAAGTAATCCAATCGGCGCCCGCGGATTCAAGGCCGTCAGTAAAATCGAGCAGATAGTCCAGCTCACTGTTGTTGCCGCCACTGCGCAATTTTACGCTGACCGGAACCGGTGAGTGACGTTTCGTCATCGCAACGACATCGGCCGCGTATTTCTTGTCTCCCATCAGCATCACTCCCCAATTATGTTTGAGAAGGTGAGTGGCCGGGCATCCCATGTTGATGTCGAATCCCCACGGAGAGAGTGCCATAAGTTTTTGGATGCTAGGGGCGATAAATCTTTCTTCATTTCCTAAAAGTTGAGGGACGAAGAATTTTTCTCCCGGTGCACAGCGAAGTGCTTGTGCCTCATTTAAGCGTTCGCTGGGAAGCCTACGCGTCGAAAGCATTTCGGTGAATAATAGCGACTTAATGCTGGGGGGAAGGTAACTTCGGACTAATTCTCGAAACGCCACGTGTGAGAGGCCAACCATGGGCCCTACCATGAAAGGGAACTCAATCCCAAGCCCGTTTAGACGGGAGGCGATAGAGGCTGGACGGGGCTGGTTTTCCGATTCTGGAATCACGGCCTTATGTTTACCCATAGAAAGTGGTCGCATGAAAGTAATCTCTTCAGAAGAGGGTATTTTGGTCGCGGAACAATGGCTGCCCGCTTCAATTGCGGAAGTTTTTTCCTTTTTCTCCGATGCCGAAAATTTGGAAAGGCTGACGCCCGAATGGTTGCATTTTAAAGTGCTTGGAAAATCTACCCCTGCGATGCAGCAAGGAACCCTCATCGATTACCGTTTGTCGCTGCATGGAATCCCACTACGTTGGCAATCTCGAATTGATCGCTGGACCCTGGACAAGGAGTTCGTAGACACTCAGGTGCGGGGACCTTACCGACTTTGGCACCACACACACGAATTTAAGGCGATTGACGGCGGTACCTTGGTCACCGATCGCGTGCGGTATGAGGTTCCTGGTGGTTTCTTAGGGCGTCTATTGGTCGGTAAGTTTGTCCGAAGAGACGTGATTAGAATTTTCGAATATCGCGCCAAGCGGATGCAGGAGCGGTTTCCTGAATGAGGACGCGAGTTCTCCTACGTCTCCTCGTTTCGGGGGATCGATGCGAAACGCTTCCAATCTTCCGTTCGCGCGCTTAACTAAAGTGGCGTAGACATCTTCCGGTTGGCAACCGCAGCTATCGGGAATCCACTTTTCGACTCCCTGCATGTCAGGGCCCGCGTACAGATAGATTTGATTTGGGAAATGGGTATGTAACTGATCCCCGGTGGCATAACTAGGAATTTCGACCGTGCTTATCACGGGAGTTCCATCCGCTTTGCGATAGTTCGGGTCAGTAAATACCGTGGTGCAGGGATCGTTTTTATCGTCAGAGTAAGTCCATTCTCCCTGGGCATCCCGTTTTATCCGAATCTTGAAAATACGATCGGGAGGAAGCGTTTCTCCAATCTGCTCAATGCTTCCCGACTTTCCAGCGTCATCGCATCCTTCGAGGGTTCTCACTGGGTGCGGCTTTACGGGCAGTGTGCCGTCGTGATCGGCCGTAGGTCTCATGTCGGCCAGAAGAGTGGCGGCGCTGATCAAACTGAAAAATAATGTAAGACGTAGCCACATATTATTTCTTATCGGCTCCCTTCATACAGGGAGGCGGGTTTGTCTCTAAAGCGCTGACCACCATGCTTTGAAAACGTTTTAATTTTTGCGGATCCGCATCTTTATTAGGGCCAAAGATTCCCACCGCAGCGTCAATTTGATTAGGAGCCTGGCGGAACTGTTTTGCTAGTTCCTGCGCTTTCTGCTGTTCGAGGGCAGGATCGTCCAAATTGCTTAGTTCGCGGGCGGTATCCTTAAAATTAATCTTGTTGTGAGGGTCATTGGGCTGCGATCCGTTAGCCGCGGCACCGGCCGGAGGGGCTAGTCCACCCGAATTTCCTGGATCCGTCGGAGTGGCTGATCCTAAATTACCTGGATCATTTTGCCCTGAGTCTCCATTAGGTTGGTTGGCATTGGGCGACATCCCCAGATTGCCCAATGGGTTTAGGTTCCCCGAATTTGGCAGCGCATTTGGGGAAGTCTCTTTTTCTTCCGAAGCCAGATCTCGTGAACTGGGATTGACTGAGCCCTCCATGGGCCCCAGTCGATTGGCGAAAGTTCGCTCCGCCTGCGGCGTCGGTTCCTTTTGTGCTAACCTCTTTTCAATGGCATCGAGTCTATCTGAAATACCTCCACCGGTTGGATTTGCTTTATCTCCGTAAATGATTTGGGTCTGGGTAGTCTCGGTTTTTGTTCCTCCCGGTGGGAGTTGTCCAGACTGTAGGGCGCCTGAAGTGCTAGCGTCAATGGAAGCGGACTGCGGATTGATCCGCACGAGGTCAGCAGAGCTAGCCTGCGAGTCTAAGTTAGCTGCCGTCTGAAACGAATTATTGGAAGTCTTAGTGCCCTTGGAAGTCGGAGATACCAAGCCAAGAAAGAGGTTGGATGCTGTTTCGGTATGGGCGAGCTGACAATTGCGGGGAAGTGCAGATTCGATGGCTTTAGCCATACGATCGATCGTCGAGAAATTATGTAAGGCCGCAATGGGCTTGTCGGAAGACTGTTTCGTGTCGATAACGGTTTTCCAAGGGCGGACTTCAGCCCCTTGATCGGTATGTTTCACCACGACGAACGTCCCCCAGCTCTTGGGATTACGTTTCATGGCGCGTGCGGCCCATTCCTGTAATAGTGTGGAGACTCGTGTCGATTTGGAAAGTGAGCTTACGACGGTCAAAGGACGAGTAAGTCCTGGTCCTCCGGTTATCGAAAGAAGCGGATAGGTCTTTCCTTTCGCTTCGACCGGAGTCACTAAAAGGGATTGATCGGTAAAGATGCCGTCTCGCTCCAGGTAGTAAAGTTGACTTCCTTTTAGGGCAACGGCCCAGCGTTCGGGACTGGTAAGGTCGTTTTTTTCACAATCATCGCTCTTGCAACTTCCATTTGAAGGATCGTTCCAGATTCCGTGGAAAAGTCTGGGAACGGGACGAAATACATAAACGGTATGGACGTTGTGGTTCGCTATAGCATCTTCTTCAGAGGGGAATGCCGTTATAAAGACGGGTTTAGGGTCTTGTTTCGCCCATAGAGATTGCTTAAATCCCGGGACGCCGCAAAGAACCTTTAGTTTTTTGATAATTTTCTCGAATGATTCACAACGGAATTTGTCGCGATGTTGATACTGAACCAAAGCTTGGTGGTAGGCGTTTATTAGCTGGGGCTTTGATAGAAAATCGTCCAGACTCTTTGCCTGACTTGCGATAGCTTCCAATTTAGAGAGTGATTCCGCTAAGGCCTGAGTCGCACCCATAGTCGAAATTATTACCGTCGATATCGCGATAGCACGAACACACCATTTCGCTCTATTGAGCATGGGTCAAGATCCTCTTCTCTTTGTAAGCGGCGTATTGGTAGCGTACTTGAGCGATCTGAAAAATATTCATAATGGCCCCGGGAGCCGGCGAATCCATGGATGGCTCCGAAGCCAGATCTCGCGATCCATCGGGAGGTGCGGCATTGGGGTCGTCCGCATTGCCTTTGTTTAACATACTAAAAAAATCTTCGGGACTTCCGCCGCCACTTTTTCCCGATCCTTCTGAAGACATATCGCTTCCTCCACCGCCCAAAGCTGCTTCTTGAGGGGCCGCTTGTCGTTCAGCCCCTTTGGATGTTCCTTCTTCTGGTGTGCCGGCACTAGGAATAGGTTGGCTCTGTTCCTTAACACCCGGAGCTCTCACATTTCCCAAACCAGCGATATCTCCTCCAGCCGCTGAAGCCAAAGCGCCGGTGCCCGAAGGAAATCCATTAGCGTCTGCCTTATTTTGTGGAATCGCCTGGGGAACCGTGGTCACCCCCTGAAAAGTGGGTGTCGTTGGTGCAGTGCTGTTAGCCGCAGGTTTATTAAGTGAAACCTGAGGAGGAACAAAATCGGGAACATCGACAGTACTGGTAACAGGGGAAGTATCGTTAGGCTTTGGTTTAAGTCCGTCGAGCGTCACTAAATTCGTTTCATCTGGCTTTTGAGGGGTTATGGCTGTCGAAGGAAGAGGAGAAGGCTGAGGGATTTTGTTCTCATCTTTTTTGTCGTCGGAAGAAGAACTTTTGCTGTCTCCTCCGGAATTTTGTTTTTGATTCTGTTGAAATGCCTGCTGCTGTTGCTGCTGCATCATCATCATCATCATGAGCAACATCTGCGTGCTCTTGTCGCTACTCTTGGAGCCCGCGGCTCCTAGTAAGGCTGCTTCCGTCAGTGCTTGATTGGCCCCCTGGCCGGCAGCTGCCGCCGCAGCTTGATTGTTAGCTTCCGCCAAGACAAGGCGCGGAAGTACTAAGAAAAGGACTACCAGGCTGAAATGTCTAAGCTGTAGTTTCATCGTTGCACACAAAGTTACTAAGCTTTACTGAGCAAACGGGATGCCAGGGGGATAGCTTGAGATTTAAGGCGGGGCTGTCTACTACCGGAACACTCCCAGGCCCGTTTCCCCGCAAATCTAGCCTTTTGCTTTAAGTTTCAGCACTTGCCGGGGGTTGTCTAAAGTTTGGTCATTGTCTCGAGTCTTTCTCCTACCAGGGCCTCTTTCTCTGAAAAGTTTGCGATCCAATAATAACGGTTGTGGGAGCTTGACCCCACGGACGACTCTCACTGCTGGCGCTAAAGTGCGCAAGAATGTATTGGTAATGTCCCCAGGCCGCGAGCCCGTCATTGCGCCAAATAGATTTCTTATTCGACTCCAACGAGGACGCGATTTCCCTCTACTTTCACTGGAAAACAGGTGAGGGCTCTTGCCGCGGGGCCCTTTAAAACAGCTCCCGTTTCGATGTTAAAACGGGCGCCATGCCAGGGGCAGGTGATTTCATTTCCCATAAGAACGCCTTCAGAGAGAGGGCCCGCACGGTGGGGACATAGTTCCTCCGTCGCAAATAATTTTCCGTCGACGTGATAAAGTGCGATGGCTCGACCTTCGATTTGAACTAGGCGTGCTTTTCCGGTTTCGACGCTTTGGAGCTTTGCAACTTCAACGAATCTCATTTGGAACTCAAAAGCTTTACGAATGCATCGACACCAGAGACGGGTTCTTCACAAGTGAAATTCTCGCAAAAATACACGGTCGTTTCATCCCCCAGCGACCGTTTTCCTCGAAGTAGGGGAGCAAGCTCATTTGAAGGAATGGGCTCAGCAAAGGCCACCACCTTGTCGGGCAAAAAATGGGTACGTAGCGCTTGAAGTACGGTTTCCGTTTCATCCGGTGACTTCCCCGGAACTACTACGATCTCTTGAGGGCGACCGAGCAAAAAGGAGAGAGCGATAATCGCCTGTCCATTCGCACCGGGAAGGGTGCGCATATTCTCTTCAAGATGGATCAGGGCTTTTTCCGCAGTGGTAGTAAAATCTTGTCGCCCCGTCATTCTGCCCAAACGGAGCAAAGAGGTAATGGCAAATGAGGTCGCTGAAGGGGTTGCGCCATCGTGCAATTCTCTGGGGCGCGAAATTAGTTTTTCGTGGCTGAGACTTGTAAAATAGAAGGCACTCGTCGAAGCGTCCCAAAAGTGGGCTATCATCGCTTCCGCTACCTGAACGGCGCGCTGGATCCAGCGGCTTTCGAATCGACTTTCATAAAGTGAGATTAGGGCGTTCACATAGGCGGCATAGTCGTCCAGAAAGCCCGAGACTCTGGCGCGACCGTCTTTGTATCCATGCAGCAGAGTGAGCCCGGTAGAGCGGTTTGGCTCACATAACTTTTCCCACAAGAAGTCTCCCGCACTGCAAGCCGCGTTGAGGTAGCGCTCGTCACCTAATACTTGGTATCCCAGTGCCAACGAGTGGATCATCATGGCATTCCAGGCCAAGAGGACCTTTTCGTCGCGAAAGGGGGCTACCCGTTGCGATCGAGAGGCGAAAAGCTTTCTTTGGGCGTTGGCCAGTGAGTCTTCAAGCCAATCTCGTTCCACTCCAAGTTTGTTTGCCCAGCTGTCGAACGAATGCTGCCGATGTAAGATATTTTTCCCTTCCCAATTCCCGCTGCTACTCACCTCAAATATCTTTTCTACTAAGCTTGCTAGTTCCGAATCGAGAATGTTTTGGATCTCTTCTTTTTCCCAGACGTAAAATTTACCTTCTTCTCCTTCGCTGTCGGCATCCTGAGTGCTAAAGAATCCTCCTTCGCCCGAGGTCATTTCTCGTAAGACATAGTTAAGGGTTTCCCGGACGACGCGAGCGTAGTCGACATTTTGAGTGGCTTGAAACGTTTCTAAGAAGACTTCGGCTAGTAGAGCATTGTCGTAGAGCATCTTTTCGAAGTGGGGTACCAGCCATTGGCGATCCGTCGAATAGCGGTGGAACCCGCCGCCGAGATGGTCGTAGATACCGCCTTCAGAGATCTTACCCAGAGTCTTCGTCACAAGATCGAGCGCTTCCGAGTCCCCGGTGCGCTTCCAATGGCGTAAACAAAGCCTGAGATCCATCGTATGAAAAAATTTAGGAGCATTTCCGAAACCACCATATTCAGTATCAAAATGCTGCTTTGCCCGCTCGATCGCATGATCGGCTATTTCAAGACAGAGTTTTCCGGCAGAGGTGGGGGCGGGATTGCCCATCTCTATCACTGCCGAAGAGAGTTGTTTCGCGGATTTAAGGACTTCATCTTTTTTTCCGTTCCACGTAGCTGCGACGCCGAGAAGGATTCTTTTGAAACTAGGCATTCCCCCTCTGTCTTCCGGAGGGAAATACGTACCCCCGTAGAAAGGATCTAGTTCAGGAGTGAGAAATACCGACATCGGCCAGCCCCCGTGTTGAGTCATGAGTTGGACAGCACTCATATAGATGTTGTCCAAATCGGGTCTCTCTTCGCGATCGACTTTAATGTTGATAAAGTGCTCGTTCATCACTTTGGCAATATCCGGATTTTCGAAACTCTCCTTTTCCATGACGTGGCACCAGTGACAAGCCGAGTAGCCTATGGACAGAAAAATGGGCTTTTGTTCCCGGCGCGATCTCTCTAAAGCTTCATTACCCCAGGGGTACCAATCGACCGGATTGCGTGCGTGCTGAAGGAGATAAGGGCTGCTCTCATTAATGAGGCGATTTCGGGGATTGGAAGTCTTGCTATCAGTCTTTTGGGTCGTCACGGGGCAGATTGTACGCGATAGAAAAGAGCTGCCAACCGAAATCCTAAAGGGAGCTCGGCATCCCGTTTTTCATTTAAGTATTTGAAATTGCTAAACTCCTTACATATGGCAACTTTGTTGCTTTTAATTTATGACGCATGGTATAAGACCTGTCCTTGATAAACAGGTTGATGCGGACAGGAAACTTAACACGAGGAGTGGAATGTGATGAGTACGCTAGTAGCGTTCGAGAAGTGGATTCGGTCGGGACAGAAATTTTTGTTCCCGGCGTTGTTCTTGGCTTTGGGTCTCTTTGCCAATCAAGGAGCCATCGCGGCCAATCATGAAATGATGGTAGCCGCCAACGAAGAAGATATCGACACGACGGCTGCCGATAGCGCTTTGGAAGAAGAGCTGGCGGAAAAACGACCCGGTGCTCGTGTGGTAGGCGTCTTGGAATTGCGCCCCGGAGTCTATTTCAATGAGAACAACGCGCTTCGCACGGAAAACATGGCCGAAGCGGGTTATCAATTCAGTAAGAAGTTCTCCCTCATCTACCGGCAAGAATTTAACACCAACATCGCCGACAACACGCTACAAGGTTTAAGCGTCACTACCGGAAACGGTCTTCTGCGCGCTCCGATCAATAATATCTTAGTCGACGAAAAGAACGGATTGAGCTTCAGCTATGAACCGCGCGTTTACTTGCCGGTGAATTATGGACTCAAGGGAACGGGATACATCGGATCACTTCGAAACTATTTCAAGTTTAAGAAAAACTTGACGAGCAATATTGATGTTACCCTAATGGAGATTCCGATTTTCCATACCTACAACACCGCGGGACAATTCAATACGTTCACGGGAAAGACGGAAGTTTATCCGGGCTTTGAAAACCGTGTTTACCTGATCTTCGACTTTCGTTTGTTGAATGACAAGCTAGCGATCTCGGTTCCTTTCAACTGGAATACGGTCTTCTATCGAAATTACACGTTGGCTGGAGCCAAGAGCGGATCGAACGACAACATCTTGTGGATGAATCCTGAAGTCACCTACTCGGTGGCGGACCACGTCGATCTCGGTGTGGCCTACCAGACTGCTGACATCTCCGAGACGGATGGACTTTCGAACGGATTCTTCCAGCTGGTGCTTCGCACCACGTTGTAAGATCTAATCAGAAGCTTTCAAAAAGCTCCCTGAGGACACTGTCCCGGGGAGCTTTTTTTATTCCTCTTTTGACGTCGTGCAGCGCGAAATTATCTTCACGAAACTGGTACAATAATGAAATATGAAAACTATTCTGATTTTGGTACTGGCCTGTGTGGTGGGGTACGCCGAAGATCGCGATACCATCCCGCTTAAAAATCCCACTTTGCCGACGACGCAAGGAGAGACCACGGAGTCCTTCACTGGGCTTACGAACCCTCCCGTCTCTCCACTTCCCAACGACGATGCGAATCCTCAATTTACCAAGAATGGCCAAGCCGCAAAGCCCTACATTGCATCGGTGGACACTTACGGTAGTTCTAGAATTAATGAGGGGATCATCAGAAAGTTACTCGGGCCCGCTCTCGATAAGTGGCTCAAAAAGGGGCTGGCCAATGACGAGACCGCACCTCAGATGGAAGCGACTCTGCGGGGAAGAGTGATCAAGAAATTTGGTTTTCCTTTCGCGGAATGGTCGGTAGTGCAATATTTTCAACCTGGCGACCTTGCTATCCATGTCACCCTCGATGTCGTCGAAAAGTCTGATGTCGCCAAGCGAATGCCCTTCTATGAAGCCCCGACGAAGCAGATGAGTGATCCCGATAACTTGATCAAAAGCTGGCAGGAATACGAGGACACTGCCCTTGATCTGGTTGAAAAAGGGCAGCTGGAACCTGACATCGCTCAATGCGCGGCTTTACATTGTCCGTTTGGCCACAAGCATCCTAAGTTAAAAAAGTATGAAAGTATCTTTGTGGAAGGCGTGAAGAAAGACGAACAGGCGTTAGTCGAAATTACAAAGAAAGACGCCCGTCCTGAAGATCGCGCTTCGGCTGCCTATCTGTTGGCCTATCTCAAAGACGGTAATCGTGTGGTGAATTACGAGATGGCCATGGTGCGCGACCCCGATGATCTGGTCAGAAATAATGCTCTGCGAGTCTTGGGAGATATCGCGGAGTTTCACCCTGAATATGTCATTCCAGCGGCACCCATCGTTCAAGCGATCCACTTTCCCAGGGTTTCCGATAGATCCAAAGCACTCTACGTCGCCTTCCAGATGGTGGGGAGTAACCACGACACCAAAGACCTTCTTCTAAAGGACGACGTCCCCGACCTTATTCAGATGATGCAGAGTAAGCAGCCTGATCATAGAGACCTATCCTACGGCATTTTAAGGAAAATTTCCGGAAAAGACTTCGCCGTTAATGATGTAAGATCCTGGAATAACTGGTTTTTTAAGCTGAACGACCGGGCAATCACAAAAAAGTGAATCTTTTCCGTATGCGTGACAGAGCCGTGACATAAGAATTTGTGCCCCAGCTATAGTGAATGAAGGTAGTTTATGCGTATTCACGTTTGGGGAACAGATTTTAGGAGAGGCTCGGCGGATATTCGCCGTAGACTTTTTTTAGAACCCGAAAAGCGCGCTACCGTCCTTAAAGAACTCACCCAACTTGGCTTTTCTGACATTGTTTATCTAGCCACCTGCAACCGAATCGAATTCTACACCACCGCGAACGATCCTTTCTGTGATACGCGCGGCCTTTGGACGACGCTTCTCCAGCATTTGGGTTTGGGAGCGGAAGGCTTCTACGAAGGATACCATCTCGAAGGCAAAGCGGCTTTACGCCATTTGATGCGAGTGGCTTCTTCGTTAGAGTCCTTGGTTGTGGGTGAACCCCAAATTTTAGGACAACTCAAAGATGCCTTGGGGCTTTCCAAGAGCTTGGGCATTCCCGTCGATCCCTCTTTGGAGCGCGCTTTTCAATTAGCTTTTGAAACGGCCAAACGAGTTCGTTCGGAAACCAAGATTTGCGAAAAGCCAGTGTCCGTTGCGACTCTGGGCCTTCGGTATCTGCAAAGCCATGAAGGGGAACTTCCTCTTCGGCAAGCGGTAGTAGTGGGACGCAGTCCCATTAGTGTCATTGTAGTTCAGTGGCTTAAGAAGAACCGACCCGAATGTCCGATTCTGTGGGTAAATCGAGATCCTGAACTTTTGCGAGACCTTCCAGAAGCCCAAAAAGTGGAAATTGGCTCTTTGGACTCTTTCATCAAGTCTCCCCCCAATTTTAGTCATCTTTTTACAGCCACTTCCAGTCCTCATCCGCTATTTGATGAATCCTTTTTTCAGGCGATTCCTCGCGAAAAAAGACTCGCTTTCGATTTTGCGGAACCCGCCGATATCGCGACACTGCCGGTGGAGGCTAATGTTCGCGTGATCAAATTAGAAGACTTGAAAGAAGAGGCTTTGCAGAATTCTAAAAGCCGTGCGGTGGGTGTTCTTCAGGCGGAAAAGATTATCGAGGACGCCTTGAGAGCTTTCTTCTTGCAGCAGAAAGAGGCGCCTCTACTTAAAGACTTTAATGAAGTTGAGCCTAGCTTCTACCACGGGTTAGCGGAAGCCCTGCTAGTGGTTCAAAAAGATCTTCCTCCGGAGACCCACACTAAAGTTCAGCGGTGGGCCGAATCTCTAGTCAAACGCAACCTCCACCTTTCCCGTGAGCATTTACGTTCGGTATTGCGCAAAGTATCCGATCCCGCTTCGGAGACGGAACAGACCGAACCTCTTAAAAGGTCGCGGATTCGCGTCCTATGACATCCGTGTTATCCTCGGGCTTTGCGAAGCAGGCGAGGTAAAATGAAATCCTATCGTCTAGGAACCCGAAAGAGCGATCTGGCTATGGTGCAGTCCAACCAGATTAGCCGAGAGATGTTGCGTCACGGTATCCGCTGTGAGCTGGTCCAGGTAGAAAGCCAAGGCGATCAAGATCGAACAAAGCCGCTCTATTCCATGGAATCGAGTCCAGGACTTTTCACCAAACAGCTCGAAGACGCTCTTTTAAAAGAGACTATCGATCTAGCGGTACACTCCCTAAAAGATCTACCGACCGATCAGCCTAAGGGTCTCTTCGTTGCGGCCGTTCCGCCTCGGGTTAACGCCAACGACTGTTTGATCATCTCGCAACAGTGGCACGCTCCGAACGAAAAACTTCAAATCAAAAAAGGCGCTACCGTGGGAACGAGTTCGCTGCGACGAGAAGCTCTTTTGCTAAGCGAACGAAGCGACGTCTCGGTATTTGCGCTCAGGGGAAATGTGCCTACCCGTGTAAAGGCGGTCAGAGAAGGAAAGGTAGCGGCCGTGGTTTTGGCGGAAGCAGGAATTTCACGTCTAGGTCTCGACCTTTCGGGCCTTATCAAAGTGGAATTGTCCCCCGAAGTCTTTGTCTCGGCTCCAGGACAAGGGGCACTCGCTGTGGAATCGCGAGAGAATTTGAGACCGGAACTAGAAGAGGTATTTCAAAAGCTTACGGATGCCAATTCGGTGCAAGAGACGCGGATGGAGCGGCAGATCTTAAAAGGGCTCCACGGCGGCTGCACACTCCCCTTGGGGGTGCGTTGTCATAAAGATCGCAAATCGGGATTGATCACGGTGCGCGCTTTCTTAGGGCTATTGCGTGACAAAGGCTCGAAAACACACGACTGGACCGGATTCCACCGTTTTGACATTTCAGGCAGCGAAGAACAAACTCTCGTCGACCAAACTGTCAGTTTTTTCAAGGAAGTTATGGCATGAGCCCCAGTATTAGAGAGACTAGCCCCATACGGATAATAGTGACCGGAGAGTACCAAGATCTGGATTCGAAGTTCCCCTCCGAACTGGGCCATCGCGGAACTCCGCTCGAATGGATAGCCGTTCCCGTGCTTCGTTTTGAACGTCTCCCCGTCTCTCCCGAACTAGTAAGAAATTTGGAAGAACATCCTAGTGACTGGATTCTTTTCACCAGTCAACGCAGCGTTCATTATTGGGCCGAATTACTGATGGAACTGGGAATCGATTTCCCCGTCCAAACGCAGGTGGCCTGCATCGGAGAGAAGACAGCGGAGGCGGCAAGCCAAGATGGTTTTACTCCTGACTTTTATCCTACGGAACCAGGCAGCGAGAAATTCCTAGAAGAGTTTGAAGATCTTTTAAGTAACAGCCAGATCAAACCCAGCGTTTTTATTCCGATGGCGGAAGGGGGAAGACCGCTTATTTCCGATAGATTAAAGACTTTGGGTTGTTCGGTGACGGTACTCCCTCTCTATAAGACTTTTCCAAGAGATGATATTGGTCGGTTTCTCACTCAGGAGGATATCGCTAAATCGTCGATGATACTTTTTACCAGCCCTTCATCGGTAGATGCTTTTGTACGGCAATTTAGCATCCCCGAAGGCGTTGCTGTCGGATCCATTGGTCGGTTCACCTCGGAGCATTTACAAAAAAAAGGGATTTCATCACAGCTGCTTCCCGAAGGAGACTTTGAAAGAATTGGAGAGATCCTATGCTAAAACCCATCGTCCAACGTCCTCGTCGGTTGCGTCGTTCCGCCGCTTTGCGTGACTCGTTGCACGAGACTTCACTGAGTTTGAGCCAACTTATCCAACCCCACTTCGTGAAAGAGGGAGCTAACAGCAAAGAGCCTATTGCCGGATTTACGAACGTCGATCGAATGGGAATCGATGTCCTTTCCAAGCGGATTGAAGCGGATAAAGATCGTGGTGTCGTTTCGATTCTTCTCTTTGGAGAGACTCCCGCTTCCCAAAAAGATGAAGGGGGAAGTGCCGCTTTCGCTGAGAAAGGGGTGATTCCTGAAGCTGTCAGGACCCTGAAGAAGCGGTTCGGAAAAGATATCGTTATTTATACGGACGTCTGCTTGTGTCCCGCCACTTCTCATGGACATTGCGGGATTGTGAAACACGGGGAAGTGGATAACGACGCTTCCGTCGAGAATCTTGCGAAAGTGGCGCTGGTCCATGCTCAGGCGGGAGCCGACTTTGTTGCCCCCTCCGATATGATGGATGGCAGGGTGGGGGCTATTCGAAGCCTTTTGGATCAGCAGGGACTAAGCCAAGTGGGAATTTTAGCTTACACCGCCAAATACGCTTCGTCCTATTACGGACCTTTTCGCGAGGCACTTGGCTCTTCTCCGGTGGGAGGCGATCGTACGGCTTATCAAATGGATTTTAGAAACGCGGGAGAGGCTCTCAAAGAGCTTAAACTCGATGAGGCAGAAGGCGCAGACTTAGTGATGGTGAAACCCGCCTTAGCTTATCTTGATATCATTGCCCAGTTTCGCGCTCATGCTTCGGTTCCTGTCGTCGCTTATAGTGTTAGCGGTGAGTATGAAATGGTAAAACAATTGGCTAAGCACGGCATGGCGGATGAAAAGAAGATGGCTTTGGAAAACCTGACGGCCATTCGACGAGCAGGAGCCCAACTCATCATCACCTATTACGCTTCGCAAGCTGCCGAAAAGGGCTGGATTCGATGAAAAGCAATACGACGACCTTTAATTCAAAAGAGCTTTTTGCAAAAGCCTGCGAAGTGATTCCCGGAGGAGTTAGTTCCCCCGTTCGGGCGTTCAAACACGTGGGAACGACTCCCATCTATTTTAACCGCGCGAAAGGCCCATTTCTCTACGATGTGGATGGAAAAGAGTATATCGATTTTTGTATGGCGTTCGGTCCCCATATTTTAGGACATTCCCCAGACAATGTAATCGGAGTCATTCAAGAGCAGGCGCGCCGCGGTCTAGCTTTCGGGGCGTGCCACCCGAAAGAGATTATTCTGGCGAACCTAATATTGAAATCTTATCCGTTTCTCCAAAAGGTCCGCTTGGTAACGAGCGGGACGGAAGCGGTGATGACAGCGATTCGTCTGGCTCGCGGTTTTACGGGAAGAAGCAAGATCTTAAAGTTTGAAGGCTGCTACCACGGTCATAGCGACGGGTTGTTAGCGAAATCTGGAAGTGGAGTTGCTGAAACTACTGAAGCTGACTCCAAGGGCGTTCCCTCGTCGATAGTTTCCGATACTGTCATTGCGCGGTATGACGACTTAGCTTCTATCAAGAAGGCATTTGATTCCAATCCCAACCAAATCGCGGCACTTATAGTCGAACCTATTGCTGCCAACTACGGCCTATGGATTCCCAAGTACGAGCACGTTAAGGCAGTGGTTCAGTTGGCTAAAGAAAACGGTGCCCTGGTGATTTTCGACGAAGTTATTACCGGTTTTCGTGTGGGCCTTGCGGGAGCTACCGGTTTTTTCGATCTAAAACCCGATCTGGTCACTCTAGGGAAAGTGATTGGTGGAGGTTTGCCACTGGCTGCTGTCGTAGGAAGAAGTGAGATCATGGACACTTTAGCCCCTTCGGGAAGTGTTTACCAAGCGGGAACCATGGCGGGGAACGTGCTGGCCGCTGCTGTCGGAATCGAAGTGATCGAAGAACTTTTTCGGCGCCGCCCTTCTTGGCTGCGTTGGGATAACGAGTGTGAAGCCTTCGCGAAAGAGTTGGAAAAGCGACTCTCCAAACTGACCCAGGTTCAAGTGATCTCTTTAGGTTCTATCTTTTGGATTCATTTTGGGGCCCCGTCCACCTCTTTTCCCCCTACTTTGACGTCGGAAGGAATAAGACAATATAGCGACTTCTTTCGCAGGGCCCTCGAACAGGGCGTGTACCTGGCTCCTTCTCCCTACGAAGTGGGATTTGTTTCTTTCGCCCATACTCCTGATGTGCTGAACCAAACTTTGGAAAGGCTGGAAAGATGCGTCGGTCCCGTGACGAAATAAGATATCGTCGATGGACGACACTTTTCATTACTGTGAGCTGTCTCTTATTAGCTCAAGTAGTGTGGTGGACGACGGTTTTCATGCAGGAAGTGAACGCGATGGCTGCGCTCAAATCGCAAAATGCGGTTTTGCGCTCAAACCTTCATGGGGCACCTCTTTCGGATGAAAGTGCCGAAGCTATCTCCAAGGAGGTGTTGCATCGCAGAATTATGTTCCTCTCCGAGTCTACTTTTTTTGTAGTTCTTACCTTCATTGGAATGTATCTGTTGTTACATGCGCTTAAGGTGGAAAGAAAAGCGCGCGAAACTCAAAGAAATTTTGTGGAGATTGTCAGCCACGAGTCGAAAACGCCGCTGACTGCTTTAAAACTCCGCCTGGAATCTATTACCGAAAAGAGAAACGACCCCTCGCTGAGCAAAGAGATGGGGCAGGCGATGGAAGAGGTGAGGCGCCTTGCCACCCTTTTTGAGAACGCTCTGAGCCTGAACCGCGTTGAACGGGGGGCCTTTCAGTTCGAGAATCTGTATGTAGTGGATTCCTTAAATCAGGTAATTCGGCGGTTAGAACCATTGTTTAAGGCGAGGGACGTTTCACTGCGCTTAGATATCGATGAGGAAGTGGCCGTCAGCGGAGATGCGCACGGTCTAGACATGACGTTCCAAAGCCTTCTTGAAAATGCGATCATTTATAATGATAAACCCAAGAAAGAGATTTCCATTCGGGTATCTCTGGCAGCTTCGAAAATTCGGGTGCTAATCAGTGATAACGGGCCAGGAATTCCCCCTGAGGAGCGGCTTAAGATCTTCGACCGATTTTACCGAGGGACTTCAGCGGGAAGGACACCGGGAACGGGTTTGGGTTTACATTTAGCGAAGACTATTATTGAAGCCCACCACGGAGAAATCCGAATTACCGACAATGAAAATAATCAGGGTTGTCGATTTGAAATCGAATTACCCGCGGTGGCGGCATGAGCGGCAAAACGAATCAAGATAGACTGTGTTTGGTTGAGGATGACCCGACTATTCGTGAACTGGTGGCCGAAAGGCTCAAATCAAAGGGGTACCACGTCGAGCAATATGCTACGACCGAGGATCTCTTGAAACAGACAACAGACCTATTCGATCTTTACATCTTGGATGTCTTGATTAATGGAGTTCCGGCGGGACTTGAGCTATGTCGGCATCTGCGGCAGCTAGCACCCACGTTGCCTATCTTGATCCTTTCCGCACTTTCTGACCCCTCCGACAGGATTGAGGGACTCAGAAGCGGGGCCGATGATTATTTACCCAAACCCTTTGAGATGGAGGAGCTTTTGCTCCGCATCGATGGGATGCTCAAGCGCAGGTCATGGTACGGAAGTTTTCCTAAACAAGGTGCGGTATTCAGTTGGGAAAATAACAGCATCGATTTTGAGAAGTTCGAAGGAAGGCACGGCTACGACACTTTTGTAATGAGTCAGAAAGAATGTATGCTGATGAAGTTACTCGTAGAAAAGGAGTCGGAAGTGGTCAGCCGCGACGACATCTTAAATCGAGTCTGGGGGTATGATGTGTACCCCTCTACCAGGACCGTCGATAACTTTATTTTAAGGCTGAGACGCTATTTCGAGAACGATCCTAAACGGCCCAAACATATCCACTCGGTAAGAGGATTGGGTTATAAGTTCGTGTCGAAAGTAAAAGAATGAAACCTTTGTTGCTCAGACATTTAGAGGGTGAGGCCGTGGGGCACTTGCCGGTATGGCTTATGAGGCAGGCGGGAAGGTATTTGCCGTCATACCGTGAGATTCGCGAGAAACATTCTTTTTGGCAAATGGTGGAAACTCCGGAACTCGTCGTTAAAATTAGCCTCCTCCCGCTTCAGGTTTTGGAAGTGGACGCTTGCATCTTCTTCTCTGATATTTTGACACCGCCCTACGGGATGAAGATCCCGATTGAGATGAAAGAAGCGATTGGCCCCGTGGTTCTTACGCCCTTTCAAACGGTTGCGGATTTTTCTAAGTTTGCTACCTTTGCTCCCGCCAAAGATACCTCCTTCGTGGGAGCGTCGCTATCTGAAATTAGACGGCAACTTCCTAAGGACAAAGCCCTCTACGGGTTTGCGGGAGCCCCGTGGACGGTCGGATGCTATCTTGTGCAGGGAAGAGGCAAGACGGATTTTGAAAAGATCCGAACTTGGCATGAGAAAGATCCTAAAGCTTTGGCCGAAGCACTGGATTTTTTGGCGGATGCTACGACGCGCTATCTCAACTACCAAATCGATTCCGGAGCGGACTTGGTGCAGCTATTCGACACCTGGCTAGGAAACATGTCGGTGGAGTTTTTTAATTCCTACTATCTTACTATGCTCAATCGAATTGCCGATAACGTTCACGCCCGAGGAGTGAAGTTTGTATACTTCGCCAAGGGCTCGCATGCTTTTCTACCTTCTCTCTCTCAGGTTTCTGCTGATGTGATGGGGGTGGAAACCGGAGCGGATTCTGCTTAAAATTGACGAGGTGTGGGGCGGTCGATTTTCGCTCCAAGGCAATTTCGATCCCCAGCTACTACTCAAAGGAGACGAAAGTCGTATTCGTAAAGAGACACGTTTGCTCGTCGATAGATTTAAGCTTTTGAAGCGTCCTGGGATTGTGAATTTGGGCCACGGGGTGCTTCCTAATACGCCTGTCGAAAATGTGAAAGCGTTTGTGCAAGAGGCTCTAACACTCTGGGTGTAACTATGGGAATAAAGGATCTAGTCATAAAACATAGCCGTTCCGGTCCAAGATATACCTCCTACCCCACCGCTCCTCAGTGGTCGGAAAAGGTGGGGGCGGAACAATATCTAAAGAGTCTCGGCAATCCTGAATCGGCCCAGACTCCGCTAGCCCTTTATGTCCATATCCCGTTCTGTGAGAGTCTTTGTTATTACTGTGGTTGCAACATTCTCATTACCAAAGAGCATGGGCGCGGTGTGGGGTATGTGAAGGCATTACTAGCGGAGTTGGAGAGTGCCGCACGCGCCATGGGTTCAAAGCGAAAGATTACTCAGATTAGCTGGGGCGGGGGAACCCCCACGTTTTTGACCGTCGATGAGATAACGATGTTGCACCAGGGGACTCGCAAACTTTTTGAACTTGCACCCGGGGCCGAAGTCAGTATTGAAGTGGACCCTAGAGTCACATCCGACGAGCAATTAGAATGTTTGGCAAAACTTGGCTTTAATCGAATTAGTCTTGGCGTCCAAGACTTTGATTTAGAGGTTCAAACCGCCATTAATCGAATCCAATCGGCCGAACTTACCGAGCGAATGCTGAAAACCAGTCGTCGGTTAGGATTTTCTGGAATCAATTTCGATCTCATTTACGGACTGCCGCTTCAGACAGTAGCGAAATTTGAACAGACCATGACCAATGTCATGCGGATTCGGCCCGACCGGATAGCACTTTATAATTACGCAAGACTTCCCGCCATGATTCCCCATCAAAAGATTTTAGAGAAATTTCCCATGCCTTCGGCCGAGGAGAGGGTCGATCTCTTTAACTTGGCTTATGAAAAGCTAGTCGCGGCGGGTTACCAAGCGATAGGGATGGACCATTTTGCGCTTGAGACCGACGAACTCTATCGTGCCATTGGAAACCGGACGCTCTATCGAAATTTTATGGGGTATACGGTAAAACGGGGCACTGAAATGATTGGAATCGGCTCTTCTTCGATTGGGGAGCTATCCACCGGCTATTTCCAAAACATTAAAGAGGTTAAAGAATACGAATCTCGAGTGACTTCAGGCAAATTTGCGACCCTTCGCGGCTGCACTCTTACCGAGGACGACAGACGCAGAAAGTGGACTATCCAGACGCTCATGTGTGATTTTTACCTCTCCTACGATGAATATGAGGCGAAGTTCAAGGAGCCTTTCCTTTCCGCCTTTTCTGAAGAGATAAAGCAGCTCGATCCCTTTTTAAACGATGGGATCCTAACCAAGACAGATCGCTCGATCTCGGTGACTCCTCTGGGGAGGCTGTTCATACGCAATGTGGCTATGATCTTTGATGCGTACTTGAAAGCACCCCAGAAGGTAACGTACTCCAAAACAGTATGAGCGCGAATTGGCTTCGAAAGGTATTTGGTCCGCGCAACTCTTTGGTGCTTTGCTACGACCATCTTACCGAGGCAGGGGTGGGTGAACTTGACGCGCAGCTTACGGAAGTAAAGCCGTATTACGAATTCTCCAAACTTTCAGAGATTGCGCAACCAGGCCGCTCTAGGCGCGCTACCGGTAAGGCCGCCATAGTTTTTTTGCAGGCTCGCCGCAGCGTATTTCTTAGGGCCATTCCCGACCTTTTGGCCAGGGGCATTCCGTTTACCCTCTTTTTGAGTCCTGGTTATATTGGCTTCAACCGCCTTCCCTTCGAAGAGGAGGTAGGTATCTATCATGACAGCTTTTCCAAGGAGCTTTCCGACGAGGATCGGTTGAAAACGCTTCACAGGGGATGGACGGCACCCAACGAGCGCGATGCTATTTTGGGTTCCTACCGCTCTCGGTTTGGGCCGCTTCCTTTCAATGACTTAGATCCGTTGCGGTTCTCTGCGACCTGGGGGCAAATCAACGAAATTCCAGCTGGGTTGATGGAAGCGGGGTACCGGTTGGAGTGCGATCCTTCTTGCCAAGGGGAGACGGAGAATGCGATTGCTTTCGTGAGACAACGATGCCATTTACCCGTAAGGGTTGTATACGCTCCTGGAAATATTCAGGGAGCGGAGTTGCTACTAAAGGGATTTCATTTCGAAGCCGTTTTGACGACGAATGAAGGACCCGTCATACCAACGCTATCGCCCATGCAGCTTCCGCAATTCAGTTTTGAAAGGGTAACTTCAGCATGACAAAAAAAAACGCCGTGCCATCGAAAACAAGAGTCAAAAAGAAAAAGAAAGCCAAGAAAAGCTCTAAATCCCATTTGCGCCACTCGAAGACGGACAATTTTTTAGAGAGTGTTCGAAGCAACTCCATGGTGGAATATTTCACTCGGCTTCGCATCATGAATCCCGCGGCCCAACTCAAAGCAAGCCTGAACGAACCTAGAAGAGAGGGAAGCTTTGTACGTCTTGCGCATGCCCGAGAGGAATTCACTGCCCCTATTATTACCAAAGGGAAATCGGTCACTCCCCCCCTTAAATCTAGTCAGATTCGGCCCGCTTCCCCGAAGAGAAAGAAGAAAATTCGCACACCGTAAGGGTTCTAGGCACGGTTTTTCCCTCGGCTAAGAGGGAAAACAACAAAAAAACAGTGTCATTTTGCTTTCTTTCAGTATTAAGATGTCAGTACCTTTTTTTAAGGTATGGCAAAAAAAGTCTCGTTTGGGAGGGACTCTATGGCAACGAAAGTAGCAAAGGTCGGCGTCAAAAAAGAAGAAGGCTGGCTTTATTATCTCGATAAGAAGGGCAACATCTCTCGTGCGAAGATGGGGCGAGGCCGCAAGGCTTCAAAAGCAAAACCCCAAGTCGTCGCAAAAGTAGGGGTGAAGCGGCAGACTGGTTACCTTTACTTCGTAGACAAGCAGGGTGATCTGTCGATGGCGAAAATGTCTCGCCGCGGTCGAAAGAAGAAGAAGAAGTAGCGAACGCTATCTGTCTTTTTAAGACTACTGGCGGATGGGAATCCTATCAGCCTCAGAGACGGTGCCAAATTTGATCTTAAATTTGTCCGTCTAGAGGGGGTTAGGATTTTCCATCATTAAGATTTTGAGCCGGGATTTGTAGCCGGGTCTGTAGCCGATCATTAAAAGTTTTAATGTTTTAAAAAACATCGCCCGTAGTGTCTTTTCTTCAGTTTTCGCTTCTCATGCCGCGCTGCTTATGCGCCTACTACATGCGCCTTGTCTCGCCACGCTACCCATTTTGAGATAGGTTCAGGCTAAGTAGGTCATAACCAGACTCGGGAGAAGATCGATGTCGAATTCCATTCTTACAGTTCCGGAACCCAAGAATGAACCCATCCTTGGGTATCTGCCTCAGAGCGCTGAGACGAAAACTCTGAAGAACCAGCTCTCTCAGTTCTCCTCCGTGGAAATTGAGATTCCTCTTATTATCAACGGTAAGGAGGTCAGAACCGGTAAAGTGGGAACGTGTTCGCCTCCTCACAACCACCGGCATAAAATAGCGACCTATCATAATGCGGGGCCGGAGGAGATAGGGGCAGCGATTCAAGGCGCCATGCATGCCCAGAAGGATTGGGCGGCCATGCCGGTAAGTTCTAGGCAGGCCATATTTCTTAAAGCCGCCGACCTCTTGGCGACTAAATATCGCCCCATCCTGAATGCTTCTACAATGCTAGGGCAGAGTAAGACCTGTCATCAGGCTGAAATCGATTCGGCGTGCGAACTTGTAGATTTTTACAGATTTAATGTCTATTTCCAGCAATTGATCTATCAGATACAGCCCAATAGTGCGGCGGGCATGTGGAACCAGCTGGAATATCGTCCTTTAGAGGGTTTTGTTTTTGCGGTGAGTCCTTTTAATTTTACCTCTATCGGAGGAAATCTACCGACGGCTCCGGCCCTCATGGGAAACGTCTCTATTTGGAAACCGGCGTCGACCTCGGTCTATTCTAATTATTTCATTATGAAGCTGCTTGAGGAGGCGGGCCTTCCTCCGGGAGTCATCCAATTCGTTCCTGGTAAGGGATCGGACGTGGGGGATCCCGTAATGAAGCATCCTAATTTCAGTGGGCTTCACTTTACGGGAAGTACTAATACGTTTCAGGCCATGTGGAAACTAATCGGAGACAATATTTCAAATTACCGTTCTTATCCCCGAATTGTCGGTGAAACCGGCGGTAAAGATTTCGTATTTGCCCACGTTTCAGCGGACGTTGAAGCGCTAACCGCCGCTCTAATTCGAGGGGCCTTCGAGTACCAAGGTCAAAAGTGTTCCGCGGCTTCACGCGCCTACATTCCAAAAAGCCTCTGGCCAAAATTGAAAGATAGGCTTGCTGGCGAAGTGAGCCAAATCACGATGGGTGATGTTTCGGAGTTTCGAAACTTTATGGCGGCAGTTATCGATCGCAAGTCGTTTGAGAATATTCGAGGATATATCGAGCACGCCAAAAAGAGCGAAGACGCCGAAGTGATTATCGGCGGTGGCTTAGACGATGAAACGGGCTATTTCGTTGAGCCCACCATCATCGAGGCCAAAAAGCCAAACTACCGATCCATGGTTGAGGAGATCTTTGGACCGGTCCTAACTATCTATGTCTATGACGACGCAAAGTTTGAAGAGACGCTTAAGGTCTGCGATGAAACGTCTCCTTATGCGCTGACCGGCTGCATCTTCGCCCAAGATCGCAAAGCAATAGACTTCGCTACCAAGGCGTTATGGCAAAGTGCGGGCAATTTCTATATCAACAACAAGCCTACGGGGGCCGTTGTGGGACAACAACCCTTTGGCGGCGCGCGTGGATCGGGAACGAACGATAAAGCGGGAAGTCTGCTTAATTTGATGCGTTGGACTTCAGCCAGGACGGTGTCGGAGACTTTTGTGCCGCCACAGAGCTTTAGATATCCTTGGATGGAGTAGAAATCCGGAAACAGAACGGCTTTGGAAGTAGTCATTGGGATGCGAAGCCGAAGCAACCTGTAAATCGGATGGACGACGACTCAACACACTTCAGATAATTCCCTTACAGTCGTACTGACAGGAGAGGTGTGCTGCTGCGTCGTGTTACGTCCCCTTCCATGAAAAATGCCTGAGATACCTTCAAATGCTGTAAAATTTTTATAACCTCCCATGCACAAACTAAATTCACACAGAATCGTTACGGTCTTGATGGCGCTAGTAGTGATCTCCTGCGTCTCGAACGATGTGGTTAGGGTGAGACATGTCGCTCCGAATGCGATTTCGAGTTCCGACGCGGGTACCTGCGATCCCATCACGCGGTTTTTCAAGACGGATCTGGATCCTTACTGGATCAAGATTGATAATGCCTGGGAAGACTACCTACACGAGAAATCATCGACTTCGTCGAATGCACGAAAACTTTTTACCGCTTATCAGAAATTAAGGGACGATGAGGTTCTTTTGGCTCAAACCGCCCGCATGGAAGCTTCGACAAGGTCCGTGGTACCTGAGAGTTGTCCCGATCGTCCGCGGTTGGTTCGAGCCTTGGAACTTCTAAAGCGCTCGATTCTTACGCAGAATGTGCAATCTAAAGAGGTCGAGAGCGAGCTTCTATATCGCGATATCGTAAGAAAGAATGCCTCTTTCACCTTATCTCTTCCTGGGGACAAAACGCCACTGAGCGTGCCCGCTTTCTTCAATCGTTTAGGATCGGTTGAAGATCGCAGAAGTCGCGAAAACTTGGCGAGCCTATTCTTGGGGGCCAGGAGCAAGAAGTGGATGGAGTGGGGGTTTCGAGAATTAATTAAAGCAAGAAACGATGAGGCCACTGCCGCAGGATTTGCAAACTATGTGCAATATCAATTGTCCAAGATCGGATGGTCTAACGAAGACTATCAAGCGGCGATGGCGAGAGTCCGAGAGCGGTGGTCTGTGGAACTTAAGAATAAGTTCCAGGCCTGGGGAAAGAATATCGGAATTTCGAATCTTCAATTTTCCGATGTTCCGGCGTTTGTGGAAGCAGGAACGACACAGCTATTGGAAGAAGGCTCTAAGAACGTTTTAAGTGATTTCCCGCCTGACGGGATCAATTGGCTCTGTACCGCTCTGGCGATGCCGTTTGTCACCCCCTCCGGCAATCGCAATGACGATCCCTTTTGGGTGGGGATTATAAAACAATGGCAAGTCTCCGAAGAACGCCCCTCGCACGCTTTCTTTGAAACGATAGAGCCCTTGGAAGCGAAAAGCATGGGCTATGCGATCTCCGAAATGGTGTTTCAACCTAGCTTTCTAAACCGGTGGTCCGAGCTCTCCACCCGCAAAGCAACAGTAGTAGGGCGGACGTTGGTAGTGGATCCCACTAACCTCATTTCGCCTCCGTTATACCGGTTGATAACTGCCGTCATGCGAAGCGAACTTGAAACCCAAATCTACGCTCATCCCGACGAAGACTTCGGCGAATTGTGGTCGAAGATTGTGGCCGATTATTGGGGGGTTGAGCTACAACCCTTTTACGCCGATTGGGATGATGACGCCTTTTTAGATTTGCCGGGATCCTCCGCGGGACGTCTTTTGGCGACTCTAGTCGGCCATGCCATCGCGGGTGGCCTCTCCGAACAATTTCCGCCCGGATGTTGCAGTAGATCGATGGGTGATCGAATGCGGCAGGTCGGCTTCACTACGGGCCGCGAATACGATTACAGTGCCTTACTGCTACAATTAGGCGGCAAAGAGGCGGCTGCTTCCAAACTGGTCGACACTTATTAGGAATTCATCGCGTTAGTGAGCAAGTCGTAATCAGGGTAATTTTGTTTCACGTAATTTTTTAGTTTCTCTTTGATCTGCTCTTCTATCTGGCGGGCGCGTTCTTTGGTAATGCCGTACTTATCACCGAGTTCTTGAAGGGTCATCGGATCTTCGGATACCAGCCTTTGCGAAAAGATAACTTTTTCTCTGCCTTCCAGCGTCTGCAAGAACTGCGAAAGAATTTTTGAGAAGATCTCTTTCTGTTCGGCATCCCCCAATGTCACATCAAGAGGAGTGGAAGGGTCGACCAAATTTTGTAGATGCTCCTGTTTCTCTTCTGAATTTACGGGCGCATTTAACGAAAGATCGCCGCCGTGGGAAAGGCGCTGATCCATCTCTTCCACGTCTTTTTCCCTCACCTCAAGCTTACTAGCTAAAAGCTTCACATTCTGTTGGGGAGCAATACCCATCTGTTCGAGCTTATTCTGCTCGGCGCGTAATCGATAAAAGAGTTTTTTCTGGGCCTGCGTGGTTCCCATCTTTACCAGAGAGTAGTTCCTTAAGATGGCATCTTGGATGTAACTGCGTATCCACCACACCGCATACGTAGTGAGCCTCACGTCCCGATAGGGATCGAACTCCTGAACCGCTTTGACGAGCCCCATATTTCCATCCTGAATGAGATCTAAGAGTTTCACTCGGTAGTGGACGTATTCGTAAGCGATCTTAACGACGAAACGAAGGTTACTCGTTACCAACTTCTGAAGCGCATCGCGATCTTTAGTCTTTTGGTAAGTCACCGCCAGGTCATGCTCTTCTTCGCGAGTGAGAAGCGGATAGCGATGCACCTCTTTCATATAGGTTTGTAGAAGAGGATCGGCCGACGTCGTAGTGACAGCCTTAGCGGTAGAGGTCTTTGTCGCTTTGACCGTCTTCGCAGAGACGGATTTTGCGGGCAAATCCTTGCCGGAACTTTTTTTAGACGACTTTCTCACGTTCGGCGGAAAGATACCGTGGGTGGGGCGAGTCGGCAAATGGTCAGCCTAAAGAAAAAAAGAGGAAAAAATGGTGTTTGGGTTCAATGGCCAGGTGAGTTAAGCTACGGGGGCTGAAATCATGGATAAACTGTTCATTTACCTAACCAACCTCTCGAGCAATGTTGCTTACTTAGTCATCTTCGGCGTGTTGGTTGCTTGCGGGTTGGGCTTTCCGATGCCCGAGGATATTCCTCTGATAGCGACGGGCTATCTGTGTTGGGATACGACTCTCGATTGGCTCCCCGCCCTTCTGGTAACGCTCTCGGGCGTTCTCATCGGGGATAGCATCCTCTTTTTTCTGGGAAATAAAATGGGCATGCGGCTTCTTGAGCACGGCAAAGTGCAGAGCCTTTTTAAGCCCGATAAGATTCGTCGCACCCGAGCCTATTTTCGTAAATACGGTGGAAAGGTGGTCTTTTTTGCCCGATTCGTCGCGGGTTTTCGCGGGATAGCCTTCTTCATGGCCGGAGCGATGAAGCTTCGTTACACCCGCTTTATTCTCTTAGACTTGATGGCTGCCCTCATCAGCGTTCCCATTTGGATAGGGATTGGCTACGGGCTGGGTTATTACTTGGGAGACGAGATCTCGACCATTCTCCAAAGCATCAAGCATTTGAAGACCGGGATCACGGTCGCGGTTTTTGTCATTATCCTCGTGGCGGTGGCGCGCTCTTATCTTAAGTACCAAAAAGCTCGTCGAGCGGGAGCCAAGGGCGCTAAGGCTCGAGCATAGGGATGCCTAATACTTCCGCGCCCTGTTGCAATTTTTAGGGGTTTAGCGTTTGGCGTTTAGCTTTTGGCATCTGCCGAACGGCCGGTTTTTAAATAAGACTGTGGGGGAAGCTTATCTCCACATATCGTCATCAAACCGGTTTCGATTCTTATTTCGACGGATACGGTTACGAACCAGAGACACTAGTAGCGGTCCGAAAAACACCACATAGGGTATTACCGAGATGGGCAGCACGACGACGTCGCCTCGGATAAATTGCAGTGCCATGAAGGCCACTCCGATAAGAGCTAACCATTTAGCCTTGACGGGAAGAATGAAAAACAAAAGAAGCTCATACTCCGGAAAAAGCGTTCCGAACGCCAAGCTGATGTTGAAGAGCAGGTAGGAGGAAACGTCCACCCGTTGCATGACAACGAAAGCTCCTCCGAGACAAGCCAGGACGCTAAAGAGGACATAGACGGTCACCGGTCCCGGCCCCCAGACGGATTCCAGCGCATTTACAATGAAATAAATATAAAGCACGTAAAACAGTAGGCTTAGGGGACTTTGAAACCCATTAGTGAAGATAAAACTAAAAAGTCGCCACCACTCTCCCCTTAGAATGAGATAAGGATCGAACATGAATCGTTCCACCGGAACGGGAGCGATGTTATTGGCAACGAAGGCCAGGACGGCGACTCCACAGAGCAGTCCGCCTAAGTTAGGAATCCCCAGAAAATCAAGTTTTCTAAGAACCGTTCTAAGCCATCGAGGAAATCGTTCGTCCATGGGGGAACCTCTCTGCACACAAGGTGAGAAAATAGTTGTGAATCTCAGTTGACCCGCTCAATTCTGGATGAAAAGCGGACGCTAGCCAATGACCTTGTTGGATCATGACCGGTTCGCCGTGGTGGCGAAAGAGGATCCGGACCCTGTCAGATAGCGGAACCAGACGGGGAGCCCGGATGAAGACCCCTTCGATAGGATCGAGTCCCTTCCAAGCGTCGGTAGGGTCTAAAGTGTCGATGAAACTTTCAAGTTGTCGTCCATAGGCGTTGCGGACCGCTCGAACCTCCATCTGTGCAAAAGAGGCTTGGCAGGGTGAAGTGACTTCAGCCGCCAACAGGATACTTCCCGCGCAGACTCCCCAAGTCGGGTGAGTTTCACAGAATGTTTTCAAGGGAGCCCATAGTTGGTTGGTATTGAGCAGGTGAATCATGGCACTGCTCTCCCCGCCAGGCAGCACGATTGCCGAAAGAGAGGCTAAATCAGAGGCCCTTCGGACTTGAACGGGTTCGACCCCGAGCTTTCTTAATTTCTCTTCGTGCGGAGCAACCGCCCCTTGCAAAGCCAAGATTCCAATCTTCACTTTACCACCCGCGTTCTTGCAGGCGCTCTTCCGATTT
The DNA here is from genome assembly GCA_963778115.1 of uncultured delta proteobacterium. Classification (GTDB taxonomy): domain Bacteria; phylum Bdellovibrionota; class FAC87; order UBA2466; family UBA2466; genus JBBQIT01. The sequence goes on along the minus strand of CAVZSV010000004.1, from coordinate 1,029,444 downwards.
GAGTTGGTGGATATCAAGCCCCTTCATCGGCTCTCCCAAACCTGTGGAGACCTGGGCCAGGATTTTTGGATCCCGGTAATTGGTAGTGGCGGTCACGATAGCAACCGCTAACTTCTGGGGGTCTCCTGATTTAAAGATTCCCGAGCCCACGAAGACGGCTTCGGCTCCCAGCCACATGCAAAGTGCCGCGTCCGCCGGGGTGGCAATTCCGCCCGCCGCAAAATTGGGCACAGGAAGCTTGCCGGATTTGGCGACGATCTGGACCAAGTGAAGCGGGGCGCCCAACTCTTTCGCTTCATTCATCAACTCTTCGGGGCCAAGCGTAGTAAGACGCTTCATTTGGGAAGTGATTTTTCTCAAGTGACGAACGGCTTCCACGATGTTGCCGGAACCTGCTTCGCCTTTGGTTCGGATCATGGCGGCTCCCTCTCCGATGCGTCGAAGGGCTTCACCGAGATTTCTGGCACCGCAAACGAAGGGGACTTTAAAGTCAAATTTGTCGATATGGTACTGCTCGTCCGCCGGGGTCAAGACTTCACTTTCATCGATGTAATCGACACCCAGGGCTTCTAGGATTCGGGCCTCCGCAAAGTGGCCGATTCTGGCCTTGGCCATTACGGGGATGGAGACCGCTTGCATGATCTCTTCGATCTTAGTGGGGTCGGCCATACGAGCGACTCCGCCCTCTTTTCGGATGTCTGCGGGCACCCGCTCTAGCGCCATGACAGCAACGGCGCCGGCCTTTTCTGCGATGACGGCTTGCTCTCGGTTAACGACATCCATAATGACGCCGCCTTTGAGCATTTCGGCTAGGCCGGTCTTAAGACGCATTTCATTGAACTGGCCAGCGAATTGGCCACTAAACTGTGTTTCGGAGCTAGGGTCTTTTGGCATAAAAGTCGGGTTCCTCCGCAGATTTCATATCCTAGCTTTAGCTTCAAATCAACGGATATGGGGTTGCCTTCACGCGCCATATCGCATACAGTGCGACCGCCTAAATATGGGACCACAAAGAACTTCTTCTAGCGATACTGCCATTCACGGCCGGGGCGTCAGTCTAGGCGTAAAGTCCATTCTGGGGACTGAACTGCTAAAGGCTGAACAGATCCAAACCGTATTAGACACCTCTTTTTCTTTTAGAAACTTGCTGGAGCGCAAGGAGCCGATTCCCGACTCCCTAAAAGATAAAACCGTGATTCTGCTCTTCTTTGAGCCGAGCACCCGGACCCGAAGTTCGTTTGAGCTAGCGGCAAAGCGGCTTAAGGGTAATACGTTGGTCCTTACCAAAGAGATGAGTTCGGCGGAAAAAGGGGAAACGCTTTACGACACCGCAAAAACGATTGAAGCGATGCATCCTGATCTTTTGGTGCTAAGGCATCCATCAGCCGGCTCCCCTCATCATTTAAGTAAGATTTTAGGTATTCCCATCATTAATGCGGGCGACGGTTTTCACGAGCATCCCACCCAAGCGTTGCTCGATGTGATGACAATTCGCGAATTTAAGAAGTCGCTGGCCGGGCTCAAAGTGCTTATCGTGGGAGACATCGCCCACAGCCGGGTTGCCCGCTCCGATATTTATGCACTTAAGACGATGGGCGCCCAAGTGAGCGTGTGTGGACCTCCGACATTAGTTCCCCCGCGCATGGGAGAGTTAGGGGTCGAGGTCTTTTATGATCTCGATAAAGCGGTGAAGGATAAAGACGTCATCATCGCATTACGGATTCAGTTCGAACGTTTGGGAGTGACTCAAATTCCTTCGCGCGGAGAGTATGCCAGGTTTTATGGCATTTCGAGTCGAGTGCTTAAGTTGTGCAAAGAGGACGTGCTTATTATGCATCCTGGACCAGTGAATCGCGGACTCGAGCTTGCTCCCGAAGTCGCCGATGGTGATCACTCCGTGATTCTCAATCAAGTTGGCAATGGGGTTTTGGTTCGCATGGCATTGCTTCATCTGTTAACGGGAGGAGAGCCTTTGCATGTCGCCTAGACCGATCTTATTGCGCGGCGGACGCATCTTCGATCCGAGTCAGAATCTCGATCTGCAAGGAGACTTGTATCTGAGAAACGGGAAGGTCGAAGGTATCGCCTCTTCCATCCCCTTAACGCGCGAGACCGGGGCGCTGGTGATCGAAATTCCGGGCTGTATTGTCACTCCCGGATGGGTAGACATGCACGTTCATTTGCGAGAGCCCGGTCAGTCGCACAAAGAGACTATTAAAACCGGAAGTGAAGCTGCTGCTGCCGGAGGATTTACTTCCGTCGCTTGTATGGCGAATACCAACCCCGTCAACGATAATTCCTTTATCACTAGTTACATTTACCAAAGAGTTTCATCGGAATCGGAAATCAACATTTACGCTATCGGCGCTATTTCCAAAGGACTCAAAGGCGAAGAGCTGGCCGAGATAGGGGCTATGTGGGAAGCGGGCATTGTCGGCCTTTCCGATGATGGGAAAACTTTGATGAACGCCTATCTCATGCGAAAAGCCATGGACTACTCTAAGAGATTTGATCTGGTGGTCATTAGTCACGCCGAAGATTCGCATCTCAAGGGCAAAGGCGTTATGAACGAAGGGCTCAATTCGACCCGCTTCGGACTTCGAGGAATTCCTCGTGCTTCCGAAGACGTTATCGTCTCCAGAGATATTCTACTCGCCGAAGCGACAGGCGCCCGGCTACACATCGCGCATGCCAGCACCGAAGGAACGGTGCGGCTAATTCGTGAAGCCAAGCGGCGAGGAATAAAAGTAACCGCCGAAGTCACCCCTCATCACCTCACTTTGACGGATGATTCAGTGGGGAACTATGATACCAACACTAAGGTCGCCCCCCCACTTCGAGAGAAGCACGATGTGGACGCTCTGTGCGAAGCACTTGCTGACGGAACGATTGATGTTCTTGCATCCGACCACGCGCCGCACTCCGTGGAAGATAAAGAAGTTGAATACGATCTTGCCGAGTTCGGAATGGTGGGACTAGAAACGGCCTTTCCCTTGTACTACCGGCTGCACCGGGAGAAGGGAATTTCGCTGGAACGGATCATTTCCGCTATGACGGTCAAACCCGCCGAAATTTTAGGGATCCAAAAAGGGACGTTGAAAGTGGGCGCCGATGCCGACGTTACCGTTTTTGATCCGAGTCAAAAGTACAGCGTCGATCGAGAGCAGTTTCGTTCGAAAAGCCAAAACACCCCCTTCAACGGATGGGAAGTCCAAGGAAGGGTTTCCTATACCATCGTCGGTGGCAAAGTGATCTACCGCTCGCCGCACCTGTTAAGTAACTCGGAAAATGGAAAGGAGTTGTCGTGACCTGGGAGGCGGCTCTTTATTTTGAAAAAGGTCACTCCTTCGAAGGTCTGGGCTTTGGAGCCGAGACTTCACAAGGGGGTGAGGCCGTATTTAATACCGGAATGACCGGTTATCAGGAAATTTTTACCGATCCTTCCTACCACAAACAGATTGTCGTCATGTCCTATCCGCATTTGGGAAATACCGGAATTAACGCTAGCGATTGGGAATCTAAGGCGCTCTATCTCAGTGGCGTTGTGGCCAGAGAATATAATGCGAAGCCTTCGTCATGGCGCTCCGAACGCTCGCTGGGAAGTTTGTTAGAGAGCCACAAGGTACCGGGAATTTCGGAAATCGACACGCGTCTGGTAACCGAAATCCTTCGAGATGAAGGATCTCAAAGAGCCGTTATTTTTCCGCTGAGTAGCCGCAAAGGACGCACCACGGAGCAGTATGGAAAAGAGCTGGTTGCCGCCGTTGAAGACATGGAGGGGCTTGAACTGGTGAGTCGCGTTAGCTGTAAGGCACCGTATGAATTTATTCAGCCCGCAAATAAAGCAAATGCGGGCACGATAGTAGTCTATGACTTCGGAGTTAAGAGCAATATTTTACGAGCCTTTACGGAACAAGATTATAAAGTTTGGGTAGTTCCGTATAACTATCCGTACCAAGATGCGATGAGTTATCGCCCCACGGCCGTAGTTCTATCCAATGGTCCCGGAGACCCGGCTGGAGTTCAAGGAAGCGTGGAGCAGATTGAAGGGTTTCTGGGAAAAGTTCCGGTTCTTGCCATTTGCATGGGGCATCAGCTTTTGGCACGTACCCTAGGTTGCAAGACATATAAGTTACCCTTTGGTCACCATGGAATAAATCATCCGGTGAGAGATCTGATTTCGGGCAAAATTCTGATAACATCTCAGAACCACGGATTTTCGGTGAAGGCTCAGGATTTGAAGTCCAAAGACGTTTCGGTAAGTCATGTGAGCTTGAACGATGACACCGTGGAAGGTTTTTGTTCCGAGAAGATGAAGTTTTATAGTGTGCAGTTTCACCCGGAGGCGAAGCCCGGTCCTTCTGATGCCGCTTCTCTCTTCGATTATTTTGTGCGAGGGTTCTTAAAATGACCGTCACAGGTACCTCCGAAATTACACAGTCGACGGGAGGAATGATCCATCCCGATTTCGAGTCTCTCGTTCAGAGAATCATAGTCGCTGTCGACAAGGAAAAATTGGCGGAGCTAAGAAGAGACTTTCATACGCGGTTGCGTATCATGCTCACCAATCCCGATAACACTGAGCTTATCGAAGATTTGTGGGACTTCTTTTACGATTGGTGTGTGTTCGAACAGCAGCTTCCTGAAATGATCGAATCGCTATCGGATACACAAAAAAATATTTGGAATCATGTAAAGACGGGAAACCAACGCGGCCTTTTTACCGTCACTAAAGCGAGTGACGATATGCTGAAGCTGAAAGAGCTATATTTAGGTCGCGTCTTCTTAGTGAAGAAAAAGGGAACGACCGATTTTATCGGGATCTCTCGCGGAGATATTATCGAAGGCCGTTTGGTGGAATACGAAGAAGGGGACACTAAGCATTTTAGCTTTGTCCGTCGGCCCTCGTACCATCCCGTCGAAGTGCATGGGTACATCAAGAAGAAGGTCAGACAGTTTAAGCGTGCCAAAGATTTTTCCACCTATCAAAGTTGGCTGTGGCTTCTGGTGGGAATGTATCTGAAACATCGGATCTATCACCACATGCCGATCGATAAGATCTACGACGACAACAGTAGGATTTGAAGTCATGCCCAAGCGAACCGATCTCAAGCGCATCCTTTTGATCGGCTCGGGCCCCATTGTTATCGGTCAAGCCTGCGAATTCGATTACTCAGGGACCCAAGCCTGTAAAGCGCTCAAAGATGAAGGTTACGAGGTTATTCTAGCCAATAGTAATCCCGCCACCATCATGACCGATCCTAATTTTGCGGATCGTACCTATGTCGAGCCTCTCACGGTCGATTACTTAGAAGACATTATTCGAAAAGAACGCCCTCAAGCCTGTCTACCGACACTAGGGGGACAAACCGCTTTGAACTTGGCCATGGCCCTGAGTGATAAAGGGATCCTTAAAAAATATGAGGTTGAGTTAATAGGCGCCTCGGAAAAGGCGATTCGATTGGCTGAGAGTCGCGAGCAGTTCAAAGAGGTACTGGAGCGGGTAGGTGTCGATTTCCCAAAGAGCGGGCTCGCGAAGAACTTTGCCGAAGCTCAGGCCGTTATTGAAAAAATTGGTTTTCCTTGCATCATTCGCCCCTCTTTTACGATGGGAGGGACTGGAGCCAGTCTTGCTTTTAATATCGAAGAGTTTCACGTCGAGTGTGCGAGGGGGCTAGAAGCTAGTCCTATTAGCGAAATTTTGGTGGAAGAATCTGTCATTGGTTGGAAAGAGTATGAACTTGAAGTAATGCGCGACTGTAAAGATAACGTCGTCATTATCTGTTCTATTGAAAACTTAGATCCCATGGGAGTTCATACGGGCGACAGCATTACTGTGGCTCCCATCCAAACCCTGACAGACAAAGAATACCAAATTATGCGCGACGCCGCCCTTCGTATCATTCGCGAAGTCGGAGTGGATACGGGCGGATCCAATATCCAATTTGCGGTCAATCCGCTCGACGGGCGACAAGTTGCTATTGAAATGAATCCCAGAGTGTCCCGTAGTTCGGCACTAGCTTCCAAAGCCACGGGTTTTCCGATAGCGAAAATAGCCACGAAATTGGCGGTGGGTTACACGCTTGATGAAATTCCAAACGACATCACGAAGAAGACCCCTTCCTGCTTTGAACCCAGCATCGATTATGTAGTGACCAAGATTCCTAGATTCGCTTTTGAAAAATTTCCCAAGTCGGATCCTAGACTCGGTCCTCAGATGAAATCGGTGGGCGAAGTGATGGCCATAGGACGGACTTTTAAAGAGTCGTTCCAAAAGGCCATTCGATCGCTGGAGATAGGGACCTGGGGTCTTAAACCTTTCGAAGAGCGGCGCAAGTTGCGATCGGGGTTGACCTGGGTCGACGGCATTCGAAATTATGTCAAAGTTCCAAAACCCGATAGAATCTTTTGGATCGCACAGGGATTTCGTGAAGGAATCTCTGCAAAGGAAATGCACGAACTGACCCAGATAGATCCGTGGTTCATTGATCAGATTTTTTCCATAGTGGAAGAAGAAAAAAATATCTCAGCGGTTGCGGGGAAGTTGGCCGACGTCAGTGAGAAAGCGTTACGACGCTGGAAACGGTATGGCTTTTCTGACTTGGCCATCGCGCACTTTGCTCGCTCTTCCGAAGCTCAGGTCCGTGCCAAGCGGTTACAGCTTAATATTCACCCTTCATACAAGATGGTGGATACGTGTGCCGCTGAATTCCAAAGTACAACCCCTTATCTGTACTCGACCTATGAGGGGACAAGCGATCCCGTTGTAGATTCAGGTAAGAAGAAAGTGATTATCTTGGGCGGGGGGCCCAACCGCATTGGACAAGGAATTGAGTTTGATTACTGCTGTGTCCAAGCGTCGTTTACTCTTCGCGAAGAGGGTTATGAAAGTATCATGGTAAATTGCAACCCGGAGACGGTGAGCACCGACTATGATGTTAGCGATAAGTTGTATTTCGAGCCGCTCTTTTTGGAAGATATTCTAAGCCTTCTGGAACGAGAAAAGCCGTGGGGAATTGTTGTCCATTTCGGCGGACAGACCCCCCTTAATTTGAGCCGAAAACTTGCCCATTCCGAATACCCCATTATCGGAACTTCGGCGGAAGCGATCGATGTCGCTGAGGACAGAGATAAGTTTCGATCGTTATGTCATCGCTTGCAGTTGCGCCAACCCGAAAGTGTTACCGTAAGCGACAGGGACGAGGCTCAGGCGGCTGCCGAGCAGGTAGGATTTCCTCTGCTAGTTCGTCCCTCCTTTGTCTTGGGTGGAAGAGGAATGGAGATTATTTACGACAGCCGCGATTTTCAGAGATGGCTGTTACGAGGGCACGAGATCTCGGAAGAGTCTCCTCTTCTTATCGACAGATTCTTAAAGAACGCAGTGGAAGTCGATGTCGACGCGGTTTGCGATGGAACGGATGTCATGATCTGTGGAGTGCTCGAGCAGATTCAAGAAGCGGGAGTTCACTCGGGAGATTCCGCCTGTGTGATTCCACCGATGACGCTCTCGAAAGCCACTCAAGAGGAACTAGAACGTCAAACTCGAGTACTCGCACTTGAACTTAAAGTTAAAGGGCTTATCAATATTCAGTACGCGATTGAGGACGGAAAGATCTATGTTCTCGAAGTGAATCCTAGAGCCTCCCGGACCGTTCCTTTCTCGAGTAAAGCTCGTGGTGTTTCTTATTCCAAGATCGCGATGCGTGTGATGTTGGGTAAGAAGCTGCGGGATGAGAAAGAGATTCCAAAGAAGACCAACTACGTCTACGTGAAAGAGGCCGTGTTTCCTTTCAATAAATTTCCCGGGACGGATATCATTCTTGGTCCGGAAATGCGATCGACGGGAGAGGTCATGGGAGGTGGCAAGACTTTTGCGGAAGCTTTCGGCAAAGCCACCATTGCCTCAGGGACTAGGCTTCCCATGAAGGGCTGCGCTTTTCTCAGTGTTAAAGACGGGGATAAGGAGGCGCTGCTTCCCATTGCATTGGAACTTAAGGAATTAGGCTTTGAATTGCGGGGTACTCGAGGGACCGCGACGTTCCTAAAGAGCAAGGGGCTTGAAATTAAGGTCACGAATAAGGTTAATGAGGGCAGACCCCATGTCGTGGACGAGATTAAGAACGGTGATATTCAGCTCGTCATTAATACTTCGGCTTTGGGGGTCCACGAGGTCGGTGCCGCCTACGAGTTAAGGCGAACGACGGTAATGCGCAACTTGTGCTACTTTACGACGGTTGCAGCGGCAAGAGCTGGTGTGCAGGCAATATCAGAGCTCAAGCGCATTCCGATTGCGACACATTGCTTGCAGGAAAGGTGACAGATGTCTCAAGTCCCCATGACAGTGAACGGCAAAAAAAGGCTGGAAGAAGAATTAAAGCAGCTTAAGAGCGTGGAACGTCCACGGGTCATCCAAGCTATTTCCGAAGCGCGGGCTCACGGCGATCTTTCGGAAAACGCGGAATATGATGCTGCCAAGGAGAAGCAGTCCTTTATCGAAGGACGAATTGCTGAGATCGACGACAAACTGGCGCGAGCGCTCGTCATCGACCCCAAAGAGATCAAAAGCGATAAGATCGTCTTCGGAGCGACCATTGAAGTTCACGATGAGACCTCGGGCGAGAAAAAACTCTTCAAGATTGTCGGTACGGACGAGGTTGACGTAAAAGCCGGATACCTCTCCATTGAATCTCCGGTGGTTCGGCAACTGCTCAATCGCAAGGTTGGGGATTCCGTTACCGTTAAGGTTCCCAAAGGGGAAATGGAATACGAGATCTTGGCCATCCGCTACGAGTAAATTGGACTCACAAAAAGACAACGGGGGTGTCGGGAATGCCAAACAAGGGATATACGCCCCCTTGCGCGAAATTCACGGGGTGGGTCCCAAACTAGCGCAGCTCTTTTCCAAAAAGGGGGTCGATACCATTGAAGATGCCCTTTACTTTATTCCTAGAGATTACGAAGATCGAAGCAAGCTTACCCCCATCAACCAGTTAAAGTTTAACGAGAGTGCTACCCTTAAAGGCCGTGTCACCAATGTAGTCAATACTCGCCGAGGGAGACGCAGCCGTTTTCAGGTCCATCTCTCCGACGGTACTGGGACTGTGATGCTAGTGTGGTTTCATGGATCTCCCTATCTCGAAAAAGATTTCGTGCGTGGCCAGTGGTTCTTAATTTGTGGAGAGGTGAAGTACTTCGGCGGACTCCCCTCAATTACTCACCCAGATTATGAAGCGATAACTCAAGATCAGCAGGGGAGCCTTCCCAAATCCGCGAACTTCGGCCGCATCGTTCCTCTTTACAGTGAGACTGAGGGGCTCACTCAGAAAGTGATCCGTAAGATCGTGGCTGCGGCATTAAAGCGATCGCTAGATCAATTGACCGATCCGTTGCCTATCGCACTTCGAAATCGCCTTCAAGTCCCTAGCCTTCGCGATAGCTTTATCAGAGTGCACTTTCCTCCTGAGATCCCCGATTCCCAAGGGTATTCGCCCGCGATTAAGAGAATCATTTTTGAGGAGTTTTTTGTCCTGCAATTGGGATTGGGGTTAAGAAAACAGAAGCACCAGCAGGTTGTTGCCAAACCACTTAACGACACAGCAAAGCTAGAGAGTTTTTTAAAGGCTCTTCCCTTTTCGCTCACCGGAGATCAACAGCGAGCACTCTGTGAGGTCGTGAAGGATTTAAGTAAAGATCAGGCCATGGTTCGTCTTATTCAAGGAGACGTAGGCTCTGGAAAAACCGTCGTGGCACTGGCGGGATGTGTAGTCGCCGCGGCTTCAGGTAGCCAAACGGCACTTTTGGCGCCTACTGAGGTTTTGGCCCTTCAGCATTACAAGACGGCTTGTCTATGGTTACGGCCTTTAGGGATAAGGGTGGTGCTATTGTCTCAAGCAGTTGCCGAGAAAGCTAAAGTGGTAAGTCAGATCGCAAAGGGGGAGGTGGATCTCGTCGTGGGAACTCACGCTATCTTTCAGGAGAAAGTGGAGTTCCGAGAGTTAGGCTTAGTCGTGGTCGACGAACAGCACCGCTTTGGGGTGGAACAGAGAAATCAGCTTCTTAAAAAGGGGCCCAACGTCCGGACCCCGCATCTTCTTATGATGACCGCTACGCCCATTCCACGAACGTTGGCGCTAACATTATACGGGGATCTCGATCTTACTTTGGTGAAAGAAAAGCCCATCGGCAGGAAACCGATTTCGACTCGAATTCTGCGCGAGTGCCATCGCCCCCAACTTTACAGCCGCATTCGAAGTACCGTCACTCGAGCAGAGCAGGTCTATATCATCTATCCGCTGGTGGAAACGTCGGAAAAGCTCGATTTGAAATCGGCAACGGAAATGCACGCGCGTCTTAGTAAAGAAGTCTTCCCCATGTTCAAAGTGGGATTGCTTCACGGTCGCATGAAGTCGGAAGAAAAAGAGAGTGTGCTAAGAGAGTTTAAAGAGGGAAGACTTCAGATTCTTATCTCGACGACGGTTATCGAAGTCGGCATCGATGTTCCTAATGCGACGTTAATGGTTATCGAGCATCCGGAGAGGCTAGGACTCTCTCAGCTACACCAACTTCGCGGACGTGTGGGTCGAGGAGAGAAAAACAGCGAATGTTTGCTTATCGCCGATGGCGCAATAGGCGCCCGACTTAAGGTTATGGAAAGGACTGAAGACGGTTTTGAGATTGCCGAAGAAGATTTGAAGATACGAGGACCTGGAGAGTTTTTGGGAACCCGGCAATCGGGACTTCCGGGATTCCGTGTGGGGCACCTCCTGAAAGACTCAGAGTTGCTGTTACTTGCCAAGATTGAAGCCGAGACTATATTAGAGCGCGACCCAAAGCTTGAGGCCCCTGAGCATCAAGCCTTGCGTGAGATGGTGGAAAGTCGCTGGAAAGAGAAAATTCAGCGTTTACGAGGTGGATGATGGATCTAAAATTGAAGGACAAAGTGGCTCTGGTAACTGGGGGAAGTACGGGGATCGGATTTGCGATCGCGACCGAGTTAGTGAAAGAGGGGGCGAGTGTCATCATTGCCAGTCGTAACCAAGAAAATATTGAGATAGCAGTGGGAAAGCTGAGATCTCTGGGCGGCAAAGCAAGTGGAGTCGTAATGGATCTCGAAAAGGAAAAATCGATTCGAGACGCGGTTCAGGGACTTTCCCAGAAGATAGACATTTTGATTAACAACGTGGGCGGACCGCAAGCGGGCAAAGCACTCGAAATTCCGCTCGAAGCTTGGGATAAAGGATACACGAGCCTAATAAGAAGTGTCATTTTGCTAACTCAACTTGTCATCCCACAGATGAAAGAACGCAGCTGGGGACGTATCTTGACGGTAACGTCGACTTCCGCAAGAGAGATTATTCCAGCGCTTCCCGTAAGTGGGGTTTTCCGTGCGGGCCTTACGTCTTGGGTAAAAACGTTATCTAAGGAAGTTGGACGTTCGGGAATTTTAGTGAACAACATTTTGCCGGGCCCCACTAAGACCGAAAGGCTAGCCCATTTGGCGAAAGAGAGTCCAGATTTTTATGAATCCATGGCCCAGCGCAGCGCCTTGGGTCGTGTTGCCGAGCCCGAAGAGTTAGGACGCGTGGGAGCGTTTCTGGTTTCGGGGGCGAATACCTATATCACTGGGACGGAGATCTTAGTGGATGGCGGGGCTACAAATGCGTTGTAGGAACCGGTGCCCTGCAAGTATGTCATTGCGTATATGGAGCAGGAGCGAAGCGACTCGACGAAGCAACCTGGACGAGGAGTGGATCTCGGTCGTCCGTGCTGATTATGATCTATAGGCTTTCCCGTCGCCCTTCGGGCTCCTCGCAATAACATTTTTTTCTACCGCGCTTTTCTAAGCCTATGATATTGCCTCCCCATGACACTGTTTTTACGCACCGCCCAAATGATGGCGGTCTCGACACTTAGATCAAAGATTATCGATCTTTCCAAGCCCCTAGCGGAAACATTCAGGGTGCTGCCTATCGATCTCGATCAGAACTTGCATATGAATAATGCGGTCTTTCTCAATTACATGGAGGCGATGCGCTGGGCGTTTAGTGTCAGAACAGGGATACTCTCCCTAGCGGTCAAAAACGGTTGGTTCGCTCCCATCGCCAGGCAAGAGGTGCAGTATTTTAGGCCGCTCAAAGTGTTTCAGCCCTTTACGGTAAGTGCTCAAATCGTTCGGGTGGAAGAGAAGTGGTTCTATTTTTATCATGAGATCGTAAGTCACGGAAAGCTCGCTTGCCGTGCTTTAGTCCGATCGGCAATCAAGCACAAACGGGAAACCATTGCTCCTTTACAGGCGCTGGGTTCGTTGGGGATTGATGCTAAGAGTGCTACCCCTCCGGCAGACGTCGTTTCCTGGTTAGAATCGTTCTCAAAATAATCTAATCTCGCCACAATCTTCTGCCGATACGGAGACTAGGTCCATCTATGCCTAGTCCATCTCACGACATGACGCATCAAGCCCTTGTAATTGTCAGGGAAGGTTCCTTGACACGTAAGCTTATTATTCCAAACAGTTGGCACTCGATAACGGCTATCGATGACGAAGCTGTCTGTAAAGCGTTTCAAAATCAGCCCGGTTCGTTAAGACGTCTACTTGTCGTGAGCGAGAACGATTTTACACCGACGCTCGAGGCTCTGAGGAAACACTCCGGAGCCAATGTAGTGCCCCATTTGGGTGTTATCGTGGTGAGTAGTAACCCTGAAGCTCTGCTCCGCTCCTCCTACGACCTTCCAGAACTTCTAGATGTAGTCCCTGAAAAAGAATTTCGAAAACAGACCGATCTTTTCTTGCTGCGAGTCACCCGACTTCTTTTTAGAGCGGACGAGCGCGGGGGCCAAAGAGTCAATCAAAAGACTTTGCAGAAACTCAATGAAACCTTCATCGCCCTTTCGGCGGAGCGAGAGCCCGAAAGGTTGTTGGCAACCATTTTAGTAAAAGCCATGGAGTTGGTCTCGGCCGAAAGCGGCACGCTTTACATGATTCAGGAGAATGACGGCGAATTAAGTTTTCGCTTAAGAATTATCGCCGAGAGTGTCAGCGAAGTTAAGGTGAAGCCTTTAAATATAAGGGTGTCCGAAGCGAGCATTTGCGGCTATGTGGCCCTTACCGGTAAGCCCCTTAATATTCTCGATGTTAACGATCTCCGCCCGTTAACCCTTCCGCAACTCCAACGAGGAATGGACCATTTTAAAGAGGACCATACCCGCTCGATGTTGACCATTCCCTTTAAAAACAGTCGAAACGAAATCGTAGCTATTTTGCAGCTGACTAACAAGCGCTCCAATATCGTCGGAATTCACGGAAATTCTCAAAGTACACAATTTGACGAAGAGGATAACAGTTTGTTGGCGTCCTTTGCCACTCAATCGGCAATCTGCCTAGAGAACGTTGATCTGTATGCCGATATTCAAAGACTGTTCGAAGGCTTTGTAAGGGCTTCCATTACCGCCATCGAATCTAGGGATCCCAGCACGGGTGGTCATTCTGAACGAGTGGCAAAAATTTCAGTGGCTCTTGCAAGGGCGACAACGGAATGTGAGGTCGGAATTTATCGATCGGTCCGCTTCAAAGAAGAAGAGATTCGAGAGCTGGAGTATGCAGCCCTTCTGCACGACTTCGGCAAGATTGGTGTTCGTGAAGAGGTCCTGGTAAAGGCAAAAAAACTTTACGGCTGGCAGCTCGATGGAATCAAGGAACGAATCAAAGTTTGCAAAGCGGCAGCAAAAATTACTTATTTAGAAAAGCGACTTTTGGGAAGCGGAAACGAATCGGCCGAAAAAGAGTACACGCAGAAGCTGCAGGAGATAGATATCTACTGGCAGATTATTTTGGCGGCGAATGAGCCTGCCGTTTTGAAAAAAGAGAATATGGAAGCACTTGAGAGAATTAGAAACGAACAACTACTGCTTCCCGATGGCCAGAAGATAGCACTGCTCGCCGAAGAAGAATATAAAGCTCTGGCCGTCACCCGAGGTTCGCTCACTGAAAATGAACGGCTTGAGATCGAATCTCACGTGCGCCATACGTATCAATTTCTAAAAATGATTCCGTGGACCAAGGATTTTAAGCATCTGCCTGAGATAGCCTACGGCCATCACGAAAAGTTGGACGGTTCCGGTTATCCTCGAGGGCTGACGTCGCACGAAATCCCATTGCAGTCCAAAATAATGACGATCGCCGATATTTTTGATGCCCTTACGGCGGCGGACCGTTGGTATAAAGAGGCGGTTCCCACGGAAAAGGCGGTTCAAATTCTTGCCCAAGAAGTAGCTGAAGGTAAATTAGATCCGGTACTTTACGAGTTATTCGTAGAGAAAAAGATTTTCGAAGTGACCCAACCTAAGCAGGTTAATCGAGTCGCTTGACTCTACGCGAAACCGGCTTTGTCGTCGATCTAGCCTGTCAATTCATTGACAATTTAGCGCAGTAATCATAAACTAATTGTGTTGCCCCTCATTTCTTAATTCCCGGAAACAAATTAGATTTCTGAAGCTTTTCTGAAACTAGAAAAGTGGGCTTGCTAACAAGGGAGACCAATGACGCGCGTATTGGTGTACGATCGCGATGGCCTTCGTGCGGAAAGATATAAGGATCTTTTGTCGTCGATGCATTTATGGGTCGTGACGGCAACGGATCTTGAAACCGCCAGAGATCTCCTTCGCAAGCAATACTTTCATCTGTGCCTTTGGCCGATTGAATCCGTGGACAAGATCGAAGAGATCTATCGTCTTAAGAAGGATCGCGCGGCCACTTCCATAGTGGTGCTAAGCGATCGAGCTGACGCTGCTATTGTGGTGGGAGTGATGAGGGCGGGAGCGTCAAATTTTTGGCACCGGCAAACGGAGCTTAGTGGCCTCGCCGAGGTCCTTACCGATACCCTCTCCCGCATCGTCGTGGATCCCGTGGAGGAAGGAAGTATCGAGTTTCCTTTCCCTCAGTTCGTGGGGAGGCATCCTAAGATCTTGAGATCTTCCAACTCATCATGAGCATTCGCAACAGCGATTCCACAGTGCTCATAACCGGCGAGAGTGGAACCGGAAAAGAGGTGGTAGCGGCAGCCATCCATGCGCTAAGCCCTCGTCAAAAGCAACCTTGGGTTGCGGTGAACTGTGGCGCGATCCCTACGAATCTATTGGAAAGCGAATTATTTGGTCACATGAAGGGCGCTTTTACGGGAGCCACTCAGAACAGAATCGGCCGGTTTCAACTAGCGCGCGAAGGAACGTTATTCCTAGATGAAATCAGTGATCTTCCGCTCGATCTTCAAGCGAAAATACTTCGAGCTATTCAAAATAAGGTGTTTGAACCCGTGGGAAGCGCTTCTAGTATCAAATTAGAAGCAAGGATCATCGCCGCTTCGAATCAGGACCTCGAAGTTGCCGTCGCGGAACGGCGATTTCGCGAAGATCTTTACTATCGTCTGAACGTCATTCCGATCTTTATTCCGCCTCTTCGGAGTCGCCGGTCTGATATTCCTTTATTGGTACGAACTTTCCTCGAAAGATTCTGCCGTCTCAACTCCAAAAATATTTCCGGTATTACGGAAGAGGCGATGCGGTGTTTAATGGAATACCATTGGCCGGGAAATATTCGAGAGCTCGAAAACCTCATTGAGCGCGTTGTTGTCTTAAAAAAAGGGGAGGGGAGTATTGAACTGAAAGACTTCCCCGTGGATTACTTTCGGACAGTCCGTCTAGATAGGTTTGTAGCCAGCGTTTCGCTGCCGGAGGATGGATTGGATTTTAACGACGCCGTTAATGAATTTGAAAATGAATTAATCCTGCAAGCGTTACAACGAACGGCGGGAAATAAGAACAAAGCTGCCACGTTATTGGGACTTAATCGCACTACTTTGGTAGAGAAATTAAAACGTAAGCGGTTGCGAGTTAACGCTTAGTTTTATCTCCGGAGTCTTTAAACTGGCGCATGAAGTACTGCAAAATAGAACTGCGCTTTGCCCCGCCCATAATACTTTTGAGATCTTCGTAAACGGTAGGATCGTTGATAAGCCCGCCCAAGGTGCCTTCCCCGCGGTCTATTTTTCCTAAGATACTTTCAACGTGGCCGAGAGATCGATTAAGCTTAGCTCCCGAATCACCACGGAGGGATTCGGCAAGCAGCCCCTTTCCCGCTTTTGCTTCTTCCGTAAGAGAGGCAAGATTGGCCGCCGTTTTGTTCAGGTTTTTCACAAGGGCATCGAAATCGCCTCCCTTCATGAACTGTCGTGAGATATCGTCGACTAACCCACCGCTTTTTGTGAAAAGGTCCTCGACCTCTTCGGTATGAATAAAGTCTCCGTTATTAAGGGGTGCCTCGTTGTTGCTTCCTATCGTGAGCTCCACATACTTGTCACCCAAAACGCCTTGTGTGGCCACCTTCGCGATAGAATCCTTTCGCAATTTATCTGCTACCTCTTTGTTAATCATCAGATCCACGATGAGATCTTTGCTTCCGTCGTTGGCGATTTCAATTTTTTTGACCGTTCCGACCCGCAAACCAGATAACGAAACTTCCGAACCTGCATGAAGCCCTTTCACATGGGAAAATCGCCCGAAAAGTTCCAGGCGAGAGGTGAAAAGGCCAGTTCCTCCTCCGACTGTCATTATGAGGAAAAGAAAAAGGCCGAAGCCAATGAGCACGAAGGCTCCCACCACGACATTAGTTGTAATCCGCTTATCCATTACAGCGTCTCTCCATGAATAAATCCACTGACTGCCGGATCGGCTGTGTTTTTTATCTCTTCAGCCAAGCCTATGGCTCTTATCTTTCCGTTCTTTAGGAATGCGACTCGATTGGTAACGCTAAAGATACTGAACATATCGTGAGTTACCAACACGGAAGTTGCTCCTTGCGATTGGAGTTGTAAGATGATCTTCAAAATCTGTTTGGTATTATAGGGATCGAGCCCTGTCGTGGGCTCATCGTAGAGGATGACTTCGGGGTCCATAATAATACTGCGGGCAACTCCCACTCGCCGCTGCATTCCTCCGCTAAGGTCAGAAGGAAAGAGTTCTTGTGTTCCCTGAAGTCCCAATTTTTCCAAGGTCTCGGAAACTTTGTCTCGGATTTCATTTTCGCTAAGAGAAGTATGTTCGCGTAGGGGATAGGCCAAATTTTCCGCTACCGTGAAACTATCAAAGAGGGCTCCATATTGAAATACATAAGCAATCTTCTTTCGGACAGCGACTAACTGCTCTTCATTTAGCTTCGCGATATCGGTATCTTTGAAGAAGATACTCCCTTTATCCGGCTTTTCTAATCCAATAAGCGAACGCAATAGGACACTCTTTCCTGATCCGCTCCCTCCCATGAGGGTAAGAATCTCTCCCTTAAAGATCGTAAGATCAATGCCGTCATGGACGATCTTGGATCCAAAATGCTTATAGACGCCTTCCACCCTAATTAAGGGTTCATGACCCGTGCTGGCGGTAGGATGTGGCTCTTCTCGAGTTTTATCCCGGCTATTAGCCATGCGTGCCTCGTTCAAAGATCCAAAACATTTTGGTCAAAATAAAATCAAAGATAGTAATCAAAATCGAAGAGGTCACGACGGAGTGGCGGGTAGCTTGCCCTACTCCCTGTGTGCCTCCCTCCGTCTGTAATCCGTAATAGCAACCGGTTACGGCAATGATCAGACCGAAGAATACTGTTTTGGTCACCCCAACCGTAAAGTCGCTGATTTGCAAAGAGGTAACCGCTTCGTGGTAGTAAAAATCCATGGGGATATTGAGTTCGAAGTAAGACAAAACCATTCCGCCGAAAATTCCGACCATATCAGCCATGATAGTGAGTAAAGGTGTCATCAGAAGCATGGCTAATATTCTAGGGATGACGATACGTTTTAGGGGATCGGTTCCTAGAGCACGAATGGCGTCGATCTGTTGGGTTACTTTCATGGATCCTACTTCAGCGGCAATTCCGGCCCCCACGCGTCCCGCGAGCATCAGACAAGTTAAGACAGGGCCCAGTTCTCGCATTACCGACAGCCCCACTACTTTTGGGACATACAGTTTTCCTCCAAATCTTTCGAGTCCATATCCAAACTGAATGGACATGACCATTCCGGTAGAGAGCGCAGTTATGAAAGCTATGGAAAGTGATTTGAATCCCAAGGCGTAGCATTGCTCGGTGAACAGACCGAAGTAGTAAGGCGGGCGAAAGACCGAGAGTATCGTCGCATACATGAGATTGACGCTGCCTCCGACGAAATCCAGCAGGTCATGGAAAAATTTCGAGGCCTTTGACTTTGCAAATTCGAGCACTAGTCCCGGATGCGGTCTAATTTTTGATTCCGAATTCATCGCTTTCATCTCTCCGGTGACTTGTTCTGAAAAGAAAAACTTTCGGTAAATCTCATGAACTCTTGATCTTCTCGATCTCCAATGGTTTTCGGACTAAGAAGGTCGAAATCAAAAACACAGCCATTCTTAGAAAGTACGACCAAAATCAGACTGAAGGCCTTTCCATCGAGAGTTTCCCGAACTTCCGTCCGCAGTGCTGGAATACCGTTTACCGAAATATGCCTTTGCTCGGCGATCTTGGCATCGTGAGTTCCGAACAACAAATGCCGCGTTAAGATCTCCAAAGGAGCATCGGGATGGCCGTGACAGGATGAAGTAAGGGTAGCGATATCGTTCGAGGGAAGACGATAAGCGTGGTCACTCTCACCCGGTTCCATTTTCTTCCAACTGCTGGGCGCGTGAAATTGGTATCCTGAAGCGTGAACAATGTCAGGTCCGGATCCCAAAAAAGCGCACTGCCCGACAAATACCAAAGAGAGGCAGAGTATGGCATTGGCGAGTCTGGCGCGCTGTGGTCGAATCATGGGGTCATGCCCTTCATGGGTTATCGAATACCTTATCGGAAAGATCTCGAAAAGCATCGAGGCAAAAAGTTGATTTATTAGCTGAAAACTACTTGACGTATAGTGTTATTTATTAAGCGGTGCTCTCGTGAGAGGGCGTGGTTTTAGCGGCTGCGCGTAATCAAATCAGGAGCCGAGTCTAATGTGGGGAAAAGAAAAGTCTGGCTCAAGAAGTGACGGGAGCCAGAAAAGGAAGTCCTTCATCGGAGAAGTTTTTTGATGCCATTGCTTGCCAGTCTTGAGGTTTGGGGGCTTACGCGCAGGTCCAGGCAAAACGTTCAAGTTCATGTCCACGGATGGCAGTTCGTTAACGTGACCATGAACGTGAACTCTCACCTTAGCCTGAGCCATCCGGGTCGCTAGGAACCCCTGGGGAGCCTCTTTAACCGTCATACCCTTGGCGCTCCGACAAGAAATACCCTAGCGCTACAAGAAAAAACCCAATGATTCGTGCGCTGGGCTCGGCACGTGGTTTGCTTAAGTATCCCTACGGATCCATTTCCACGGTCTAGCTTTACTTGGACCGAAACTCCCCAAAAAAACGAAAACAGAAATTCTCCGGTGAGCTATTTTCGCACATTCGGTTTGGTAGGGCTTCGCGCGTTAGGCGTCTGTGGGTTACTTTGCGCCGCGTCGACGACAGCATTAGCGGATACCCCCCTACGACACATCTTACGAACGGTCGAAACTGCTCAGCCGGCTTGCGTTGTTCCCAGTCGGCTTCAGGTGGCAGCCGAATATTTTGTTCCGGTGGGGAACGATCTTCCTGGGGTTAAGGACTACAACCGCTTGGTGGAGGTTTATCAGAAAAAAGATTGGAGTACTTTGGAAGCGGAACTTAAGCGGTTTCGACGGAATTTTGAGACCTCTGCACTTCAAGAAGCTGCCGCATTTTTGCAAGTAGAGTCTGCGATGGAGCAGGCTACGGATTCGGGTTCTATAAAGAGCGCTGAACGACTCATGCGAGAAACCCTTTTGCTCTACCCCAAATCGGAGCTGGGTCCCGTGGTTGCAGCCACTTTGGCCGATCACTGGCTCTCTGCGGGAAACTATGAGCGAAGTCTTTCTCTCTATAAGAGCGCTCGAGAAGAATACCCGCTGCACGAACTGTCCTGTGTTTTCGAAATGGGCGTCGCCGAATCGGAGTTCCTCTTGCATGAAATGGACGAATCCGCGGCGGGTTTTAATCAAGTCCTGCAGAAATGCAAAAACAGCCGACTAAGAACGGGTGCCGAAATTAGGTTGGCCGATATTGCCGCAAGCAAGCCGGGAGCCAATTCGGAAAAAGAATATAATAAAATCTATAGTTCTTATTTTCCCGTAGTTGAAAAACAATACCCTTCGGTTTTTTACAGTTTGGGTGAGGCGAATTACCAAGCAAAGCAGTATGAGAAAGCTAGGTACTATTATTCGGAATATCTAAAGGCCAAAGCAGCCTCCCCCCAGTGCTTACCTTTCGTGCAGAAACGATTGGCAGACGTTGAATTTCGTACAGGCGCTGATATTGAAAAAGTAGTGGGAGATTACTTGGCGATTCATGAGAATTACCCCACCTCTTCGGCGGGAATCTTTTCCAAGATTCATGCGTTTCTCATAGATTTACCTTCCGTCTCAGAAGTGGAAAAAGAACGACGGCTTAAATTGATCGATGAAGATATTGACAGTATCGACGACGAAAGTATGAGGTCTGCCGCCTATCTAGAGAAAGGCCTCGTTCTTCTAGACGACGGTCAAGAGTCATCCCTGGATTATTTAGTTCGACTGAACGAACGCGCTCCTTTCCCCATTAAAGAAGGGCCCATGGCCGCCTTTATTAGGGAACGTCTTATTAAATTGCTCAAGGACCGCGCTTCGGCGACATCCGATCAAAAAGTTCTCAATCGGGAAGCAGCTTCTGATTCTAGGACGCTGGAAAACTTCAAAAAGTTAGATGAACTCTGGTTAAAGGGATCCCGGTTTGAACCCAAAGGTCATGAATTGTACGCGAATTGGTTCACCCACCACTTTCAATCCTTGATGGAAGCCGGAGAGCTTTCCAAAGGATTGGCTCTCATGGATGCTTGGAAGCAAGAAAAAATGCTTCCTTCTACCGGAGCAGATCCGAAAATGAGAACGGGAGTTACGGTTGCGCTAGTGGATGCTTTGGCTAAGGCCGAAGATCCCACTGCGGTTGCGATCAGTTATCTCGAAAAAGAGCAGCTCCTCGTTGATTTTGTAGACCCCACGGTATCTGGATTCTGGGTAGCCGTGAGCTACCAGGCCGGCGATCAAGACAAAGTGAAAGAACTCCTGAGCGGTCATCATTCGAGCCGAACTCCGCTCGCCGTGACCGCGGGATTTCCTGCGCAAGCGCGGGATTATCTTTGGCTAACCTCGGGGAAAGCATTACTGGACCAAAAGCGGTATGCCGAAGCAGACCAAGCCCTAATCAAAGTACATGAACCGGAATATGCACCGGTAGCGTTGAAGGCCCGACTCAAATTGTATCAAGATCAAAAACAGTATTCGAAAGCCTACGAAATAGCCTCCGATCTCTATGATCGCTCCAGCAAGGAAGATAAAGTTAAGACGCTTTCGGAGTTATATCAAATCGCGGTGGAGGGAAAGACGTGGGGGCACTCCTCCGACCTTCTTAATAAATCTCTAAAATTGGGACTTTCCGGAAAGGACCTGGCCCCTTTCCGTTATTTTTCAGGTCGTGCTTCATATGAGCTCTCCCAATGGCAACAAGCGAGTCAAGAGTTGGAAAATGCCTTGGTTCTCGATGGAACTTCTGAAGAAAGTGCCGGAGCTCGTTACCGACTCGGCAAGTGTCTCATTCACTTGCATCGTAAAGAGCAAGCTAGAAAGATCTGGCAAGATCTTGCTAACGGCAATGACCCCTTCTGGAGCCCTTTAGCTCAGAACGAAATCAAGATAATGACTCCCTAACGCTTTTCAGTAAACTTTGAGGAAGATCGAAATGGCATCTGTGTTGCGATTTCATAAGCGTGCCTTGGTTGTCGCCGATGAGAGCATGCGACAGGTGGTCGAATTGGCGGGGCGAGCGGCAAGAACCAATGCACCGGTATTGTTATGCGGGGAAAGTGGAACGGGGAAAGAGCTTTTGGCTCGGTACATCCACGAAAAGGGAATAAGAACCGAGGGACCCTTTATTAGTGTGAATTGTGCCGCCGTTCCCGAAGGGCTCATGGAAGCAGAGTTCTTTGGGTACGAGCGAGGGGCTTTTACGGGAGCGGTCACTAGGCGTGTGGGAAAATTCGAGCTGGCCCAAGGAGGAACCCTCCTTCTGGACGAGATTTCTGAAATGTCGTTCTCTTTGCAGGCCAAACTTCTAAGAGTGATTCAAGAGGGCGAGATTGACCGGTTAGGGGGCAGGAGTGCGGTTCCGATCGATTGCCGAATCATAGCAACGACAAACCGAGATCCCTTGCAAATGATCTGTGAGAATCGCTTTAGAGAAGATCTCTATTACCGTCTGAATGTAATACGGATCGACTGCATTCCCCTGCGAGGTAGAAGTGAAGCTATCTCGGCCCTTACGGGAGAATTCTTGGAAAAGATTTCCCACGAGATGGGTGCCAGTTCTCCACAGGTGGAACCTGCCGCGATGGAGAAACTTCTTGGTTATGCTTGGCCCGGAAATGTAAGGGAACTTCGCAATGCCCTTGAAAGGGCTTTGTGGCTTTCCGACGGGGGGACTATCTTAACGAAACACCTGGATAATCTTGAAGTGCCCAAGCAATCTTCTTCGTCTGTGGGAACTTCGGATCAGGGTTCGGATCGTTTAGAAGACATCGAGAAGGACCATATCGTTCGGGTCCTGGACAAAAATAACGGAAATCGAGCGAGAGCAGCGGATATTCTTGGGATTACCGCTCGAACCCTAAGGAATAAATTGAAGGAGTATGGGGAGTAAATTTCCCTCCTACGGAAAGAATTTCCTCAGTGAAACAAAAATGAGGTCTTTCTTACGCCTGAGGCGTTTGGCCCAGGAATTGCAATTTTCTAATATCGTCAATAAACGCAAAAGACTTTAGAAAAACTTAGGGACGAGACCTTTTTTCCTGAAGAGTGATGGGAGGTGGACTATGGACATCCTATTCGATAAAAACGTAGATCTGCTTTCCAAGTCACTCGACATGTATCTGCTGCGCCACAGCGTCATTGCTGACAATATCGCGAATGCTGAGACCCCATTTTTTAAAGCGAGAAGAGTAGATTTTGAGACTTCATTGCAAAGAGCTTTGGATGCCTCCGAGGCGGGATTTGAGACCCCCGAACGAGGGATCGCATCGGTCGAACCCATTGTGTATGAAGATCCTGAAGCGGAAGTGGGAAACGACCTAAATACCGTTGATATGGACAGAGAAATGTCCCAGATGACCAAAAACGATATCAAATACTCCGCCGCAGCGGAGGCGATATCCAAGAAATTTGCCCTCCTGAAATATGCAATTTCAGAGGGCGGCGGAGGAGGTGGCTAATGGCTGATTTCTTTGACTCCTTGGATGTGAGTGCTTCGGCATTGAGTGCCGAAAGACTCAGGATGAATACTATCTCCAGTAATTTAGCCAATGCGCAAACCACGCGCACACCGGAAGGTGGGCCGTATCGTCGGAAAGATCCGGTTTTCGAAGCGCAACCGGTTGCCGATTTCAAGACGGTCCTTGAGGGTTCGATGGATGTCCCCATGCACAAGGTTCATGTAGTGGATGTAGTATCCGATCAGGGACCTCCGAAGATGGTCTATAATCCGGACCATCCAGACGCCAATCCAGAAGGTTTCGTGGCAATGCCGAATGTGAACACCATGGAAGAGATGGTTAACATGATTACGGCGAGCCGGACTTATGAAGCCAATGTGACAGCACTCAATACCGCGCGTGGCATGATGACAAAAGCCCTAGATATAGGAAGGAAATAATAAATGAGCGTAAATGCGATTGCGAGCTCGATTGCGGGTCTGGGAAAAGGTAGTGAGTTGGCTCAACCGGCCTTTGAGAATGATGCCGAGGTTGGGAAAACGAGTTTTTCCCAAGAATTAAACCGCTCCATCAATCAGGTTAACGATCTTCTGAATGCGGCTGACAAAGCGACTGAAGAACTTGCCGTCGGACGCAGCGAGAATCTACACGAAGCGATGATCGCCACGGAAAAAGCAGAGAGCGCGATGAAGTTTCTCGTCCAAGTGAGAAACAAAGCTCTCGATGCTTATCGCGATATCATGCGCATGCAAGTCTGATTTTCTAAAAACTGAACATCCAGAAGCAGCATAACTTACGGCTTACCTTGGGGAACGCTAAGACTCTTAGACACCTATGAATGAAAATATTCAGCGTTGGATTCAAAGATCTTCCGCCTATTTGGCAGGGCTTTCGACTACCAAAAAGGTTTTTATTGGGATCATCAGCGTTCTTCTCATTATTTCATCAGTGATTGGGGCCGTGGTCATGAATCAAGATCCCTATCAGCTGCTCTATTCTGAGTTACAAGCAGAAGACTCTAAAGCGATTGCCAAGAAGCTCGGTGAGCAGAGCATCCCCTACCAAACCTCCAACGACGGGGGAAGCATTTTGGTGCCGGCCAGTCGAGTGGCCGCGGCGCGGATGGAGCTTGCGAAAGCAGGCCTTCCCGGACAAGAGGTGGTGGGCTTTGAGAAATTCGATAATTCCACCCTTGGGATGTCGAGTTACGTGCAGAGGATTCAATACATCAGAGCCGTTCAAGGCGAGCTAACCCGTTCGATTGAACGCTTAGCTTCCGTGAGGCGGGCTCGAGTGCATATCAGTGTACCTCCGAAGAAAACGTTCCTGGAAGAAGAAGAAGCACCCAAAGCGTCGGTGATGCTGGAGCTTCGTCAAGGTCAGATGCCCTCCAAAGGAGAGATCAACGGTATTGCTCACTTGGTGGCAAGTGCGGTGGAAGGATTGAAAGTTAATGAAGTCACTATTGTGGATACCCAGGGAAATTTTCTACACCGGCCGGAAGACGATAATGCTCAGGGACTTTCCAGTTCCCTACTTGAAATGGAACGAGGAATTGAATCGGAATACGAAAAGCGCGTCGTCGAACTCCTGACTCCTGTCGTGGGTTATGGAAAGGTAAGAGCGAAAGTAACCGCTGAGATGGATCCTTCGCGTGTGAACACCACCGAAGAGACATATGATCCGGAGAAGGCAGTCTTACGAAATACTCTAAAGAATGATGAGACCTCTCAAGGGGCCCGGCCTAACCCGATAGGCATTCCAGGAAGTCGGTCAAACCTTCCTGGAGCGGAAGTCCAAAATCCCCCGGTTCCCATGTCTACTTCGAATACCGAACACGATATCGAAAATAAAAACTACGCGATACCCAAGAAAATTCAGACCGTGGACAAACCCTCAGGAGAGATCAAGCGTCTGACAGTAGCGGTAGTTGTGGATGGCTATTACACCAAGGGCGGAAAAGCCGATCAGGTGTTCACTCCTCGAAGTGAAGACGAATTGAAGCGACTGCAAGAGATCGTTGCTAATGCGGTAGGTTATGACTCGCAACGACGAGACAGCATCAACATTAGTTCCCTACCCTTTAAAGTCACCGATATCACTCCAGCGGACGAAGTTCCCAATGCGAGTGTGGTAAATACGCAAGAGTTTACCCACCAGCTAATCCGAAACGGACTCATTGCGCTGGTGGTTTTACTTTTCTTTATCCTAGTAGTCCGTCCCTTCCTCAAATGGGCAACGCTTTCGGATATTCAAAAAGAGACGACGTTATTCCCCAAGACCGTTGCTGAATTGGAAGCGGCCCAAAGAGATGAGGGTGTCCTCTCCCTTTCGAAAGCGGCCTCAGTGCTCGAAGAGGGTGAACCGCTCGATAAACAAGAGGAAGAGGATTTAAAGAAGCGCATTGTCGATAAATTGGGCCTTGGCCCTCGAAAGGGTTTCCGGATTGTACAAGATTGGCTAGACGAGGACATCGCCTTACCGAAGCCTGAAGCTGCCTAACGGAGAAAGCATGCAAAAGTCGAAGAAAGCAGCCCTTAGCGGTTTGGAAAAGACCGCCATTCTTATGAATGTATTGGGAGAAGACAATTCCTTCGCACTCATGAAGAGTATGAAAGACGCCGATGTTCGGCGACTGCTTAATGTGATGGGGCATATGAAAAAGGCACCGATCTCATTAATAAATACGGTTTTGCGCGAATTTCTTTTTAAGCTTTCGGAAAAAGAAGAGATCATTTTCGACGATAATTTAACGCGACCTGAGATCGTTACCAAAGGTTTGGGAGAGGAAAGGGCAAAGCAGATTTTCGGATCTTCAAAGACTATTAATCTCGTTCAACGCCGCAGCCTTTCCGTTCTGGACGAAGTCGACACCAAAACTCTTGCTGAATTCTTGGTGGAAGAGCATCCCCAGACCATCGCTCTCATCGTGGCGCATCTGGACTTAGACAAGCAGATCTCCATGATTCGCCAATTTCCTGATTCGATTAGAACGGAAGTCGTCTTACGAATGGCCAATCTGGAATATGTGACTCCGGAAAAGATGGAAGAGCTCGACGAAGTTCTCAAGAAAGAGCTTTTGACTCTGGGAAAAGTTCAACAAGGTCAGTTTGGGGGAGTGGGAGCGGTTGCCGAGCTTATTAATAATCTCGACAAGAAATCCATGAACTCTCTGATGACTCGTATTGACGACAAAGATCCCATTCTTGCGGAAGAGATTCGACAGCACATGTTCACTTTCCAAGACTTGGTAAAGATCGACGAACGGGGAATGCAGCTAATTCTTCGCGAAGTTCCCAACGACAAACTCCTTATGGCCCTCAAAAGTGCGCCCGAGGAACTTAGGGATAAGCTCTATAGCTCGATGTCCGAAAGAGCAGCTGAGATGTTGCGCGAAGACTTGGATGCTTTAGGACCTCAGAAGGTATCCGATGTAGAAGGTGCACAACGAGAGATAGTCAAGATAGTCCGACGTTTGGAAGAAGAAGGGAAAGTGGTCATTGGACTCGGCGAAGATAACGAAATTATCCCTTGAGGAGCCAGATCCCGAAACGGGATTTCAAGCGGTGGCTTTGGCAGGACTTGGTCCAAGCGAAGAGCGGAGCCCTGCGCCTTGTGAATCACCGAAGGAAGTTGCCAGTGAATCGAATGCCAATGTTGGCTTTGGCCTTCCGGACCAATTTTGGAGCTGGCTGTCCGGGGATGCGGGACTCAAACGAGAATTTGAAAAGATGATTGAAGTACGGGTGCAAGAGCGCCTCGAAGAACGGTTTGAACAGCTAAAGACCCAAGTCATGGAAGAAGCCGAGGCGGCCGGCATGAAAAGGGGATTAGAGGCGAGCGAGCAGATATTGACGGAAATGCGGCAAAAAATTGAAGCGGTCTGCGAAAGCGTTGTTAAAGACAAAGCCTCTTTACTAAGATCGCATGAAGCCGTCTGGATCCATTCCTTCTCTCACCTATTGAGAAGATTTTTGATTCATCGTTCCGTGTTAGCCGCGGATGAGATAGGGAGTTGGTTAGAAGAGAGTATCGGAGCCTTCGAAGCGAAAGGAAAGATCCACATTAGCGTTTCGACTCAGGATAAAGAAATTTTTGCACAAGCGTTTCAATCTCTGGACTCTGCCCGTTGGGAAATTAAATCCGATCCGAATCTAAAAGAAGGAGAGTTCCATTGCGCGTGTGAGGACGGCGGAATTCTGTTTTCCTCCGAAGAAGAGATGAGAAAGCTCGAGAATTGGATAGACAGATTTACGAAGGGTGAAAACACTTAATGGAGAATCAATTAACCTCATTCTGCTCCCATGTGGATTCTCACCAATTCGTGAAGTTTTACGGAAAGGTGCAGAAAGTAAGGCGGGACTCCGTTCGCACTTACATTCCACACGCCAAAGTGGGATCTATCTGCGAAATCTCTTCTTCGCAGGGAAATATTCCCATCGAGATCGTAAGTCTTGATCCCGAAGGGCATGTGGCGATGCCGTTAGACGATTTGGGTCCGATTCAATTAGGAGATCGCGTCACTTTGGCGGAAGAATCGGCGACCGTTCCCGTCGGGCCCGCACTTTTGGGACAAGTCGTGGATTCCATGTGCCGACCCTACGAAGGGGGAATGCCATTAGCTCTCGTTGAGCGAGTTTCGCTGTATGGGGTGGCCTCCAATCCCATGCAAAGAGCCCTTATCCGTCAGCCACTGGATCTTGGTATCCGTAGCATTAACGCCTGCCTTACTTGCGGCAAAGGTCAGCGCCAAGGGATTTTCGCGGGCTCTGGAGTCGGCAAGAGCGTTTTGATGGGGATGATGGCTCGCTATACGTCAGCGGACGTGGTGGTGATAGGCCTCATAGGCGAGCGCGGACGCGAAGTGAAAGAGTTTATTGAAAATGAGCTGGGGCCCGAAGGACGCAAGAAAAGCGTTATCGTAGTTGAAACCGCTGATAAATCTCCTGTACGCAGGGCTCGGGGTGCCTTTGTGGCTACTTCCATCGCTGAATATTTTAGAAGCAAGGGTAACCATGTTCTCTTGCTTATGGATTCTCTCACGAGATTTGCCATGGCACAGAGGGAGATTGGGATCGCGGCAGGTGAGCCTCCCACGACAAAGGGTTATACCCCTTCGGTTTTCTCTTCGCTCTCCAAACTTTTGGAGCGGGCGGGAAACTGGGGAGAACACGGCACCATCACGGGTCTATACACGGTGTTAGTGGAAGGTGATGATCTCGAAGACCCAGTCGCCGATAATGCCAGAGCCATATTGGACGGACACATCGTGCTTTCCAGAAAGTTAGCCAACCGGGGACACTACCCTGCGATCGATATTCTGACGAGTATCAGCCGTTGCATGGACCAGGTAGTCGACAAAGAGCAGCTCAAGTCTGCCCGAATGCTCAAAGAGCTGTTAGCACGTTACCAAGAAAATGAGGATGCCATCCAGTACGGCATGTACGTCCGTGGTACCGACAGGAACATCGATGAGTGCATCGATAAGGAGCCCGTCATTTCGCAATTTCTGAGACAGGAACGTGATCTTAGAGCAAATTTTAGGGCTTCGGTCGATGGTATCGAAGCTTTGTTCAGCGATTCTAATGCGTAATAGGTGATCTGTGCGCTTCCGTTTTCGTCTAGAGCGTGTCCTCGACTTTCTGCGTCTCAACGAGACGGTGAAGAAAATGGAAGTTGCTACTCTGATTCAAAAAATTGAGGGGCTGGAGAAGAAAAAGACCTATCGACAGGAGACAATGCGAAGCATGCTTTGTGAATCCCGACAACATTGGAATGAGAGTGTGAACTGGATTCCCTATCAGACGGCCAAAGTGGAAGCGGATGCTCGCGATATCGCAAACATTGAAAAAGAGATGGTTCGCTTACAGATCGAACTTGAGGACAAGAAATACGAATTAGGAAAGCTCGCAATGAAACGCAAGGCCATGGAAAATCTTAGAGAAAAGAGAAAGTTCAACTTCCGCGTGGAACAGACACGGCGTGAGCAAAAAACGAACGACGAACTTTATCGGCTGGTCAAAAAGGTAGGCAACTAAGTAACTATGTGGCGCCTAGTATCAATTATTATTTTCGGCACTCTACTAGTCACCTGCTGGCTAGGTTACGAATTGGGGCTAGTGCTCCCCAATCAGGTGCAGGCCTCCGATAAGCCCGATGCATTAGAGAGTCTACAGCAGTCGATTCAGGAAAAAGAGAAATCGCTCGACGCCAAAGAGGAAGCTCTCAGCCGGAGAGAACAGAATCTCTCGGACAAAGAGAAGATTCTCAACCAACAGATCGATCGCTATGAGAAAGTAATTCAGGAACTTCGCCAGAAGTTGTCAGCTGCAGAGACTGCCAATGATGCCAAGATGTCATCTTTTCGAAAGGTCTATGAAAAGATGGATCCTAAAAAGTCAGCCAAGATTTTAGATTCTTTGGATGTGAATTTAACCACCGAGATTTTATCGGGAATGCAGGGTGACAGGGCAGCGGAAATTCTAGGGCAAATGTCACCCGACCAAGCACGAGTCGTCACAGAAAAATTTTTGAATTCAAAAAGATCTATCAGTTCTTCCAAGCCAGGGGAAATCACCAAAGCACAGGAAGAGATTCCAAAAAAAGGGAGCGAGCCCGCTCCCCAGAAAGGGGGTGAACCATGATATGTTGCCAACCACACACATAAGCCCGGCAGCTCACAAGTTGTCGGCAGCCCATAACGGGCCGCAAGACTCGTCGGCGCCTGAGACAGGAGAATTTAATTTTGTGGATTACCTTCTGGGCCTTCAGGACAAAAACGATGTCGAAGCGATTGGACAAACGGAAAAAGGGAAAGCTTCAGTTCTTTTAGCTCCCGCATCCAAAGGCAAGACCGGAAAAAAAGAGGTCGGAACGAACGAGCAGCTGCTTTCCACGCTAGCCGCTCTACCGACCGCATTGACTCCGGGACAGCCTAATATAAAGGCCAATCTCGCTAAGGCATTGACCGCCGATACCAAAGAAGCTCCTATCGCAAATTTGAAGCTAGAGGTAAAGCCTTTGGGCAAAGACCTATTGCCCAATAGTAAGCTCCAAGTTTCGACGGAGAGCAAATCCACGGTTCTGGATCCGAAAACAGCCTTCATCGCCGAGAAAAAAATCTCGTTAGACGACGCAAGTGCTAAAAATTCGGTTTCGGAGAAATCTCGAGTCGTTACCAAGCTTGTAGCGGAAGATAATTCCGCCACTAAGCCCACTGCGGTCGATACCACGGTCCGCGATCAAGCGGTTCAAAAGTACTCTCAGATGGCAAATTCGGCACACGCAAGTGTTGAGAATTTACCTAAGCAAGTGAGTGCTGTGGCGAGTACCAAGACGCCCGTTGAGGTTAAGTCTATTGCACCTTCAGCGAAAAAGCGGACCGGAAAGAAAGAAGACGGTTCTGAATTATCGTTGGACGGCCTTTCCCAGGTCGCCCAGCAGCATTCGGAAAGTTCCGTCACTGGGACCAAAGACATCCATCACGTCGAGATGGCGGCGGGAGAGAAGATCGGAGTTCCCGAATTGATGAATCGCGTGAATACGCTCGTTCATCAAGGCGGGGGCAAAATGACCGTATCTTTGAACCCTCCTCACCTCGGTCAGGTGGAGGTTCAGGTAACTGCTAGAGGAAATAAGATAGAAGTCGCCATGAAGTCCGAAAGTACTCATGCGAAATCTATCTTGGAAACTCATGCGGCTGATCTGAAACAGTCACTTCAGTCTCACGATCTCGTACTCTCGAAAATGGATGTTCAAGTAAATCGCGACTTCACTCCCACTTCCGCCAAGTTTGCGGGAATGTTCAATCAGGACACTTCTCAAAATCGAAGCGGACAGTTCCAAGGGGAGGGACAATCGCGGTTTGCACAACCCTATACCGAGACTTCTTCAGTCCCACGTGGTCGCGCCGATTTTGCCCCCACGGGCGCTAGGAGCGCGTCACTTCAAGACGGAAGAGTCGACGTTCGCATCTGAAAGGTAACACCATGAATGAGATTGGTGGAGTTCCGCCTGGCATGATGGCGCCTTCGGCGCCTCCGGCAACCAAAGAAGCTATGGGCAAAGACGATTTCATGAAATTGCTCATGGCGCAGATTCAGAACCAAGATCCTTTGAAACCCATGGACGGTCAGGAGTTTTCATCGCAGCTAGCTCAGTTTAGCTCGCTGGAACAACTGCACAACATTGGTCAGGGGATCGATACCTTGCATGCTGGTCTGGGTGAAGGGACTAAAATGCAGGCTCTGAATATGATTGGACGCCGAATTCAAGCCAGCGGTAATGAAGTCGATCTCGTCACGGGACAATCAGTGGTTCTCAATAATAGTCTTCCCGAAGGAGTCCAACCCACCAAAGCCACCATTATTGATTCCGGTGGTAAGGTGATCCGCGAACTTACTTTTAGTGAGCGTGATGGGAAGGCAATTACTTGGGACGGTAAAGATCAAGATGGTGTGGCCTCGCCCTCAGGCAAGTATTCCGTTCGTCTCTATGGCGTTAACTCTAGCGGTCAAGCACAGACCGCGAGCGGTGACGTATCTGGAGTCGTAACGGGGGTCGAACTTGAAGGCAAGAATGCCATGTTGCTGATTGAAACCGCTTCGGGTGCCAAGAGTCGAATCGCGATGAGTAAAGTGACTCAAGTAAGTGTCGATGGAAGTGCCGCGGGTGCGACGAAGCCAGTAGGGAATTCGATTTCGGCTAAGGCCAAGGCGCCGGAAAAGTTAGAAGTTCCGGACGCCGAGGCCAGGGCCGAAAACGAGCCGCAAACCGAGAGTGAGATCCCTACGCTTGAAAGACCTATAGAGGGATCGGGTTCCGTCTCGGAAAGTGAAGGCGAGGGTGAAATGATGCCTTCTAACTTTGCCGACCGAGCGGAATATCTTGCCAGCCAAGCCACTCGACTTCCCATGGAGACTCTAAAACCATGAGCGTCTCGGATATTTACAGAGCATTAGGGGGAGGAATCGTTCAGCCCCAGACGGAAAGGCCAGGCACTCAAAAGCCTGAACCGACTAAGTCTGGGCCGTCCGAGTTCGACTCTCTGCTCAGCAATCAAGTGAATCTTTCGCAACACGCGGAAACGCGGATTCGTTCGCGCAATATTCCTTGGAGTGCTGAGATGGAAAAACGTATTAGTCAGGGAATTGATGCCGCCCAGGCCAAGGGCAGCAAAGAGACTCTGATACTTGCGGATAATATAGCCGTCATTGCGAACGTGAAATCGCGAACTGTAGTTACCGCGATGGAACGGGACCAAATGAAGGATCGTATTTTCACTAATATCGATAGTGCAGTTCTGGTGTAACTCTCTTCCCGCCGGAAGAGAGTGTTAGGTTGTCCAAAGCTGGCCCGTGACTGGTCACGGAAGCTTTGGTTGTACAAATCTCACTTGAGATCCGCACATCTATTTCGGATCTCAATCAACCAAAGGAGCCCTTCATGAGTATCATCGGATCTATGTCTACTTCCATCTCCGGACTGGAAGCCAACGGTCAGGCATTAGCCGTCATCTCCGATAACATCGTAAACGCCAATACCACTGGATTTAAAGCTTCTCGCGGAGAGTTTCAGTCCGTGTTAGGCCAAGATTTCGGTGGAGGTGGTGGTGAAGTAGGTGAGATCGGACGGGGAACTAGTCTAGGGGGAGTTACTGGACTCTTTACCCAAGGAAGTACCACCCGCACCGAGAGGGCCACTGACGTTGCCATTAACGGAAGTGGATTTTTCATCTTAAAGAACGAAGGGCGGGGGCTAACCTATACCCGTGACGGTAGTTTTCGTTTCGACAAGGATGGTTGGTTAACGAGCATTAACGGCCAAAAAGTTCAGGCCTATCAAGCTACCGGAGATGGGAAACTCACGGCAAAACTTGCCGACATTCGAATCCCTTCCAACTCGATTCCGGCGAAAGCGACAAAAAAAGTGGACATTCATGTCAACTTGGACGCTCGAACCCCCATTTCACCGTCTCTCGATCAGATGAGGCCTGATGAGACCTGTAATTTCACGGCATCAGTGCAAGTATATGACTCTATCGGAAACGCCCATCCCGTAGGTGTCTATTTCACTCGAAAATCC
The DNA here is from genome assembly GCA_963778115.1 of uncultured delta proteobacterium. Taxonomy (GTDB): domain Bacteria; phylum Bdellovibrionota; class FAC87; order UBA2466; family UBA2466; genus JBBQIT01. The sequence goes on along the minus strand of CAVZSV010000004.1, from coordinate 996,011 downwards.
AACACCGAATGGGAATGGTCGGCTCTTACGGACGGTTCCAACTTGCAGGGAGGAAAGGCTGGAATTCCGGAAGCTTTAGCTAAAGGAAAACTTACCTTCGACCAAGATGGCAAGCTGGTGGATTCGGAACAATCTCTTGAGAACACCACGTTTGTAAACGGTGCTGTCGCAAATCAGAAACTCGCGTTCGACTTTGGAAAAGAGGTTGAAAAGAACGGAAAGAACGCTGGAGAGATGGACACGACAACGATGTTCGGCTCCAAGAGTTCTCTTTTCCGAAACGGACAAGATGGATATGCGGCAGGTTCATTGACGGATACGCTTATCGACGAAGACGGCGTGATTAGCGGTGTCTACACCAACGGCCAAAATCGGTTGTTGGGTCAATTGGCTCTGGCGCGTTTTGACGCGAACGAGAAGCTAGACAAGCTGGGACAAAACCAATACCGCGAGACGGTGGGATCGGGACAGGCCAATGTGGGTCAACCGAATTCCAACGGCAGGGGCACGGTGATGACCCGAAGTCTGGAATCTTCAAATGTCGATATCGCCAAAGAGTTCGTGAATATGATTAAGACTCAGCGCGGATTCCAGGCGAGCGCCAAAGGAATCACGACGGCGAATGAAATGTTGGATGAAGTCATCAACCTTCGTCGCGGCGCCTAAGAGTAACCGGTAGTCGTAAGAAAATAGTTTAGCATAGGGGTGTGGAGAGGCTCTCTCCCGCCCCTATTTTTTTATTGTTGGAGAACGTAAATAGCGGGCAAATTGCGATAAGATTCGTTAAAGTCGAGTCCGTATCCGACTACAAACCGATCTTCGATCTCTTTGCCCACATAATCCACAGTGATAGCAACTTCTCTGCGACTTGCTTTGTTAAGTAGCGCACAAGTGCGAACACTTCTGGCTCCTTCGCCCTTGAGTTTTCGTATCAGATACGAAAGCGTGCGGCCGGTATCCACAATTTCATCTAGTACCAGAACGTGAGCGTCTTTGGGGGACTCCTCGAGTCCTTTCACCAAGGACACAGTCCCGCTCGATTGGGTTCCCGATCCATAACTGGCAAGACGAATCGTATCGACGCGAACAGGAATCGATAACTCGCGCAATAGATCGGCTGCAAAAAAGATGGCACCTTTGAGAGTGATTATAACTTTAAGGGACTCTCCGGACTTTAAAACGGAAGCGTAGTCCAGAGAAAGCTGTTTTCCCAACCGCCTAACCAAAGTTTGGATCTCTTCGGCTTCCATAAAACTATGTAATTGCGTTGCCACCGATTAGGTCCTCATTCGTGAAATGGCGTCTTTAATCTTTCCCATACCCGTAAAGCCCTTGGACGCCAAGAATTTCATGACCGACGGGCCGCCTAAAGGAAGGACACTTAGATATCCATTTCTGAGTAAGTCGAAAGGGCCAATGTGGACTTTTGCCGCTACTCGATAGGCCGGATCGGAGTGTGACATGAGTTTTAAGATTTCGATTCCGATTTCTCCCACGTCTTCGGTGGTGATCGTTTCCAAGGTTTTTATCGCAGGGCCGGGAATCCAAAAAGTGAGATCCGGTTTCACGGGGATCTCTTTTACGACCAAGGCACTCCCCCCGCGTTTGGTCAGGGTTACAGGACCTTTGCCGTCCAAGAAAATAGCTACTTCAATGCCATCGCGTAACGGGCGAGTTCCCCGTTGGGCGACGCCCCGTTCAAAGAAGCGCTGTATCGATAGAAGGTGTTCTTCAATGACTTCATGGGTTGACATGCCTAGACTTATATCATGTGGCTCGTGCAAAAACCAACAGACTAGGGTTGAGATTTTTGGAGGTCGTCGTAGTTGGTGGGAAGTGCTTGATTTCCGATCGCTTTGGCGCGATCCGGTTCAAATCCTTGAACGACAGCACCCGTGGGATATTGAGTAATTTCATCGGCCCGTTTCGTTTTATGCTTTATCTCATTGTTAGTAATTTGTCCGGCCGTGACTTTAAGATTGGGAAACCGACTCTGAATGTCGGGTAGGGCTTGGGCTGCGACTTCGAGCTGGCTGTTATAGCGATCGACTTGCTGATCCATTCTTAAGTTTTCGGTCTTGGTGGGATTCCCATTCTTGTCGAAAGCAGTGACGACTTTGTTGGTTTCGTCTTTATTGGTATATTTCCAATTCGATTGAACGTCTTGCGCACGCGTCCCTTCTTTCGAAAGTAAATTGAGTTCAACGCGATAATCTCTTTCGCGGTTATTTTCGTCCTTCACCCCTTTTTCCTCCAATTTCTGATCTCCCCCGCCGCCACCCCCTCCACCAGAACCGCTATCGGTGAATTGAGGATTAATCTGTTTATAATTGGTTTTAACCATCTGCTTACACTGCTTGACCATCCGAGCAATCTCTTGTTGCTGCTGGTCCTTGTCGGAAGCCTTGGGATCGATCTGCGCTATGGCCTGTTCTTGCCACTGATCGCAGTTGGAAACGTCTTCGTTGAGTTTTACTTTATCGACGTTGGCATTTTCAGCTTTAATTCCTTCGTAAGTACGGGTCTGTCCAAAGTTTGCCAGAGTACTTTTATAAAGCGCTTTAAGAGCCTCTTTCCCGGCAGTGTAATAAAGCGAAAGGGTTCCCATCGCTTTGGGGTCATTCTTTTTATCCTGATCTTTAGCAGCCCGTTCAATGCCTTGAAAGGATCCCTCTCCCACCTGCTCGATTTGGCCGAGAGCTTCATCCCGAATGGAGCGGCGTTCGACTTTATCCGGAACGTTGTCTTTGTCGTTTTTTGTTTTTTTCTCTTTGTCGTTTACCTCTTGAGTTTCGATCTTAAAAACGCCTTCATACTTAATTCCCTTTTGCTCATCAAATTTCTTCTTTTCATCTTTGCTTTGCTCTTGGGCGTATTGGTCATTGAGTTTATAAACGGTTCTTTCTAAAAGCGAAGAACCTCCACCTTGTTCAATAGCTCCGTGAGGAGAGACGCTTGCATAAAGGATTCGAGTCTTATCCGTATTGGGATTGGGGTTCGGATTGGCTTTCTGCTTTTGAGCATAGGCCTCATCATCGGTATCGTATTGGTAATCATGGTAGGTCAGATCACTTTCGAAAGCGACTTGATCGTCAGAGTCAAACCGCACTTTAACTTTAGCTTGAACTTGACCTCCGGTTGCCGTCTGAGGTTTTCCCATGACGTTTTTTTCTTGGCTGAAATCCGAAAATTTTTGATTGTACCTTTGAATCGATTTTTGCTGGGCCGCTTCGACGTCGACCAATTTGGCGTGAGCCGAGAGGCAAGGGAGTAGCAACAGCATTCCCCCAATACTCACTCTAAAGGATCTCGGTTTTTGTCCTAAATAGCCCACCGGAATCTAACCCTCCAATGAGCCTAAACAAGCAAACCAAGGGCCTGTTTTGAGCACGGATTCCCCTTAGATTTCAGCGCTGTATTTCTTAAGTTACGGCTATGCTTTCTCCAGGTGTCTAATGCTTGGACGGGTTGGAGGCCCTTTCTCTTAAAAGTTTGCGATTAAACAATATCGGTAGTTTAGGTAACCCACCTTTTGGAGAATTTTAAGTTTGAAGTACTCCATGTCTTTGTAGCCATAGGCCTGCCATTTAAGGCCCTTGATGGCGCGATTAATACCCTCTGAAAGGCCTGTGGTGACAGGGAAGCGGAAGTAGTTTTTGAGAGTACCCCAGCCCTTTTCGAGATTGCGGTGCCAGTCCATCAGGTGAGCGAAGCCTGCCTGCCAGATCCAGTCACCGATCTGATCCCACACCACTCTAGCCGAGGTTTCGTCCTTTTCCTGAAAGAAGGTGAGCCCCATCTCCTTCACTAAAAACCCACACAAAGAAGAATACCCTTCTACCGCAAAAATCTTTCGCTGCTCTATCACAGCTAGGTACGCTAATACCTGCGCTTGAATCTTTCTTTCGGCTTTTGCTGACCGACGAAATCGACTTACTAATTCACTATTATTTAAAGAAAGCGCTATAAAATCTTGTCTCCACCTACAAACCTCCGTGTTGTTCTATTTCTACCACGGGTTTTTGGAGTGACTTTTTTTGCGGTATTTACGTCACTGCAACATGATTCGAATCATGTGAGGAGCCCAGGTGATTACCCAAAAAACAATCTCGTAGCGTCGAAGGAAACGAAGAGGAGCGTGGTTTATTTACCAGCGGACAAGTCATGACTCCCATAACCCGATTCTTTGACGAATCGTGTCAATCATAATTTGTCCGACGCATCCTGTTTTTTTTCTCTTTCTTCTCGGATTTTTGGGTTTGGGGCTTACGGTCCCTTTGGCGTTGGGGTGCGCAAGAGTTGTTTATTCAAGAACGTCTAACCTGTGCCGTCGCTCCGCTCAGGAAAAGTTTGTACCTTCCGACGCTGGTGCTTGGGTGATGACTAGTGCATGGACCTCGTTCTGTAATTTGAGACGGGCCTTCCTAGGAGTCCCTGCTTTCTTTTGTGCGAGGCCGTTATGAAGACGGAGGAGTGAGAAGATTGTTCTGTCGCTGGCGCTTTCGTTTTTTTTCTCTTTATTTTCGGATCTCGGACCGGGATTATTTTTTTGCCGTCGCGCGGCGGATAAATTGGTTTTCTTTTTTTGGGTTTGGGGGTTTACGGCCCTTTGGCGTGGGGATACGCAAGAGTGGGTTAGCACCGTTCCATGCCGCCGCCGCACCCTACCTCTGGGTTTCCCTCAACGGTGTTCTCGACCGCAAGCGTCATTCGGAAAGAACCCGGGTTGGATTGGAAGTGCACAAGCTCACGATGAAGTGAGAGTTCAAGTTCACCATCGCCTCTAGGCCCACGTTCGTGTGGGCCTTAGCGATTTCGTTTTGCCTAAGGATTTATTCTAACCGTAGTCAGAACTCCACCATGATCCGCTAACTCTTCATGAAGCAGTCTCTCGGCGTTCTTGCGCTTTTCATCAGGATCCAGCTTGCCGAAATTTGTCTGTAGGATGATGCGAGAGTCTAGTGGGATGATTCTAGGGTCCGAAGCGCAGAAGATATAATCGGTCACCTCATAGGGATGCGAGTGGCCTTCGGCGATGTGTTTAGTCAAATAACCCCCTGGGGTAAGGGGGCCGTCCGTATAGGCATCGGCTTTCGGAGCTTCTGGGGGGGAACCGTAATTTCTTACCTTTCGAAACGTGTCAATGAGTCCTAATCCTCTTGGGGAATCGGTGAGAATTTCGTAAGCTGGGTAAGGCTGACCGTCCCACTTTCCCTTTGTGATCTGTTGATAGTTAAAATTCATGTCCCCGGTCAGAAACATGGGAGTTTTACCTTTATGGGTCTTTCTTATCCAATCCACTAATTCCAGTGTCTGTTTTTTGTTTTGCTCGGAGTCTTCAGGAGCGTACGTACCCGTCTCTTCGTGGTATCTTCGAGGGCCTAAATGAGTGGTGTAAACTTCAACGGGGCCAATTCCGGGAACCTCGTACACCGCACGGATGGCTCCTCTAAATAGAAACATCTCTTCCTGTTTGTCGCTAAAAGAACCTACCGTGTTCTTGAAATGAAAAACTTGGGACTCTTTCAAAGCAAATTTGGAACAGACTAGAAGTCCATCCCCAAAATTTCTTACGATCCCCTGGTCTGCCCCAAAGAAGGTGGCGGCCAAACCCGCGGTGACTGTCGCACCTGCCGCGATTCCAATGGCAGCATAAGACCATTCACAACTTTTCTTTCGGGATCGGTAGGCCAAGAAAGCCTGCAGGCTGGCTCCGGCTCCCAACCCCAATCCAATTTCGCGCCCGGCATCGAGTAGTGGTAAATCTGACTTTGCTTCACACTGATATCCTAAAGGAGTGAGACTATTCTTGACGGCGGTTCTATAATCGGCCCCCCAGACCTCGCTAAAAGTGATAATGTCGGGAGAAGCCTCCCGGACAACTTTGAGGAGTATTTTCACTCTTTCATCCGCAGTACCTCCGGCTCTCGAATCCAGAGAGAGCATCCAAAGGTTTTGACTCATAATTCTTAGATCACGAGTCTCAGCCCGAGCAATGGCCCCTGATAACAGCGTGGCTACACAGAGGCCAAAAATGAGGAGTCGACTCTTCACAGGCTTATGCTTTGCAAGGCGTGCCAGGTGACTGTCGAGCACACACGCCTAAGAGGCTTGTGTAAGCCCAAGACACGGGTGACGACTTAGGCGCTACAACTTATCTTCGATGTCGATTAAATGTTTCAGGTTTTCCACGGTAAGGGGAATGGTGACGGGCTTACCGTCGATGAAGATGCTGGGGGTTCCGTTTACTCCCAGATCATTTCCGAGGTGGAGATCTTCGGAAGTGTTCTCTTCTGCGATGGTACTTTTTAGACAATCCTTATATTGGTTTTCCGTGAACAGACCCTTTAAGGGTCCTGAAGTGACCGCAGTCTCGAGAGGGTCGTTTTGAGACGAAGGGGCTACGGCGAGATCCTTTTCCGTATCCCAATTGAGGAAGACCGCGTCATGAAACGCCCAGAAATTTCCTCTTTCGTTGGCGCAGTAAGCGAGCTTTGATAATCGGCACGCATATTGGTGCATTTGATAGATGACCTTATCGTTGCACGCTTTATCCAGCGGGTAGTTTTTGAAAACGAAAGAGATCTTTCCCGCGTCCGCATTGAGTAGCGTGTGCATGGTGAAAGCGGCTTTCTTGCAAAACGGGCATTGAAAATCACTAAATTCGACGACCTGAACCTTGGCGGCCGAATTGCCGAAAGTGCCGTCCCCCGGTTTTACCGGAAGGCGTCGGATAGGCAGCCGCTTGAAGTCCTGGAAGAACTGATTAAGCGCGTTATCGGCATTCTTGTTGGCTTGCGAGTGGCTGCGAACGTAAGTGGGAAGCATCGATATTGCCCAATAGAAAACAGCCATACAGATCAAAAGGATCGTTAGGCCTCCCGCTCCTATTTTAGAACTGGAAGGAATATTCTTCTTAAGGGCTGCATCGAAAAGACCACTCCATTTATTCCTATTCAGAGTGAGGCCGGCTGTAACAAAAATGATCCCCGTCACGAGATAGGAACCAATGCAGAGCACGCAGAAATTGAATAGCACGAAAGACTGAACGCCCAGAAGCACGACATCCAGAGAGAGGCTTACCAGACAAAACCAGGCGATCGCCCGCTGCCATCTCTCATAGCCTGCAGATCGGGGGAGGCTTAAAATCGACATGACGAAAAGCAAAAAGTAGAAGCAGGCGCCCAGGGTGGCTAACGGAACTCCCCCAACCTCAGAGAAATTGCTGGCGTTTACGGCATCGCAGTCAATGTGTTTACCAAATGAGCAGAAGCTGCGACCTTCTTGGATTCCGCTTTTTAGTCGGGTATGCTGAACGAGCATATAGACGCTGAGCAGAATGCCGACTAGAGTGAAAAAGAGTTGAATGAGGTGGAGCGTCTTTTTAGAAAACGAGCCCGCGTCTTTACCGGTTTGCTTAGTTTGAATAGCCACGAGCTAAATTAAACAGTAAAGAGACGAAGCATGCAAATTGAAATCAATGGATGAAACAACGGAAATTACAGCTTCTCATGAGGTAACGACGGATTGGCAAGAGCTAGAAAAGCTCCTAGCCAGTGTGGCAAAGGATCATAAGCCAAACCGCGTCCATCTTTTGAATGAAATTTTTAAGTCCGCGCTTAAGCTAGCCAAAGAGAATCCGGGCACTTTAAATTTAAAAATCACATCTTCGGTGCTAAAGGAACTTAGATTTTCCTTCAAGATGTTCTATCCGCACCGGCACATCCCCAAGATTACGATCTTTGGTTCGGCGCGAACTCCGGTCAATGATCCTTGCTATAAAATTGCCAAAGATTTTGCGGCACTCGCGGTTAAGAAAAAGTGGATGGTCATTACTGGCGGAGGCCCGGGTATCATGGCCGCGGGTAACGAAGGTGCCGAAAAGGGCGGTTTTGGCCTTAATATCCGTCTTCCCTTCGAACAGACCCCAAATCCCTTCATTGATCCTGTGAAGATGCTTATCAATTACAAATACTTTTTTACTCGAAAACTGTTTCTGGTGAAAGAAGCGGCGGCGTTTGCTTTTTTCCCGGGGGGGTTTGGTACTTTTGACGAGGCCTTTGAAGTGCTTACTCTTCTTCAAACCGGAAAGAGCAATCTCTTTCCCGTGGTTTTCGTGGAGCCCAAAGGAGTTGGTTTTTGGGAGGCGTTTGTAAAGTTTCTCGAGAAAGAGGTCCTATCCCGCGGGTATATATCGCCGAGCGATAGTGCCTTATATAAAATCTGTAATACTGCCGAAAGTGCTCTGAACGAAATAGATACTTTCTATCGCGTTTATCACTCCATGCGCTTCGTGAAAGACAGAGTGGTTTTTCGGCTTAAGAAGAAGCCTAGTCCTGCAGTGATGAAGCAGATGCAAGAGAAGTTTGCCGCTTTATCCTTGGAAGGGGACTTTAAATTGACTGGTCCTCTCGAAGAAGAGGGAAATGAACCAGAGCTAGAAAAGTATCCTAGACTCGTCTTTAAGGCCGATCGTAAAGATGTCGCCAGTCTTCGACGACTCATCGACTTCATCAACGAAAAGACAGTGTAAATTTTTAACCGTAAGCTCGGCGGTGTCCCGATCGATAGCGCAGGCTTCCGAATGTCGCCTGCCATCGTAATTTTCTTAGCCACGGAATAGCTACAAAACGGTATAATAGAGTCTGAGCGAAGCCTTTCCCGGGACGCTCGAAATCCCTATTTCGACTCACAGCATCAGAATTCTTAAAAACCAACAATCGGAAAAAGTGAGCAATGCCATTCGCTAAACACGAACTTACGTGTATTTTTTTTCCCGACATTCAACCGTGGGAAATCGAAGGGATTCGCCCTGTTCTTTCGGCGCTAGGTAAGGTGTGTACCGTAAGGGAGGTCAATCCTTCTCAGCCAGTTCCCGCTTCCAGTGACGCCGTTTGGGTATTGGCCCGGGACTGGAAAAAGGCATTAGAGACCCTTCGGCTCAAATCGGGACCGCAGGTGTTTGTTTCGGTATTTGGAATCCCACCAGAGTCGCGAAATCTGTTCACTTTATTGTGGAGAAAGTTACGGCCTAATAGTTACTCGAAGGTGAAAGTTTTGGCACATAGCCCCATTAACTTCCGGTTTTTTGCGGAGCTCGAAGGTTTAAGGCGTGACCAGGTGAGCTATCTGCCCTTGTGCGCTGCTCCACAGAGTTCCGTGACCAAGCCACCTTCTAAAAAAGCACCGTTGATCGGTGCTTTCGGTAGGTTCGAAGAGCAATCTAATCTCAACTTTGTCCTCAATATCGCGCACTATGTGAGTCGTAAGCGTCCTGAAGCCCGCTTTCGCATTTTGGGATCGGGTCCCCTGCACAGACATCTTTCGAAATTAATCGTGGAACTCGGACTGGAAGAGAATGTTACCCTGGTGGAAACGATTCGCTGCGACGAAATCGCTTCACTCGATATTATGCTTTATGCTCCGTTGCGAAATGACCATTTCCTGCCCCTTCTTTTCGGTGCCGCTGCCGGAGCGGCCGCCGTTTGCACGGAATTGCCGGGAATCGAAACCCTGGTTCAAGATGGAAAGAGCGGGTTCGTAGTTCCCGTGAATGAAACGAGGCCGATGGGAGAGCTGGTAATTCGCCTATTCGATAATCCAGAACTTCGCTGCGCCATGGCGAAGGAATTCCAGGACCACATCTTCTCCAAGTTAGACTCCGACAAAATCGCACAGCAGTATGAGCAAAGTTTTTTTGGAAGTCCCACGGAATCGATCGCTCAAGCCGCCTAATAGCTATGCAAAAGAAAGAAGCCGAATCCAAGAACCCTTTTTTACGGCCCGCTAGAGTTTTTTTTCTAGGGGTTATCTCGCTGTCTCTTTGCGTCTATTACTTTCATAATCTCCTAGGGGTGGACCGGTTTGTTTCCAAGATGCAGTGGCTTCACGTCAAAGATGTGGTGATCCAAGCCCAATGGCCGCTCACGGCGGCTCGTATCCATAATTGGATTCCACACCTCGAGGGAAGCAGTATCTTGTTGGTCGATGCTTCGCTTTTGATGAAGAATCTTGAAAAGCGCCCCTGGGTAAAATCGGTCTCGGTTAAAAAGCAGTACCCCGATCGCATCTTAATTTCCGTAGATACGGTAACTGCTCGTGCAATCGCGCTTTGGCGGGGGAAAACTTATTTTATGGACGGAGAAGGACATCTGATTGAGAGGGTCGAACCCTCCGTAAATCTTGGCCACGATTTGCCGGTCATTGCTTGGGAAGGACAAGAGGACGACTCCCGTTGGAAAATTGGAGAAGTTTTTGAACTTTTGCAATCGGTGAAAAGCACGCTGGGTAAGTCTATGGACGTTTCCGAAGTAAATCTTCGGTCCTATCCTAATGTCCGTCTTTTTCTCTCTTCCACTCGTCTGGAAATACTTTTCAACATCGAAAATTGGACCGCTCAGATCTCAAGACTTGCCCTTCTCGTCCAAAATCCACCCCCGGAAGTTGGTACGATTCACCGCATCAATCTCACCATCCCGAAGAAAGCTGTTGTCAGCGCCTCGCTTTCGAACTAAAGTTGTTTCAAGCATTTCCTGAACTTTTCATCATTTTAAATATTTACAGTTCCCAGTCGGTAGTTAGACCCCAGCAGCGATTCCGTCGAAGAGAGACCGGTGATGGGAAGCCTTTCAGGCTTTTACTTTTTGGGGTGCTAGTTTATGTCTGGCTTCAAGAAGGGCATGAAACAAAACGACGCTATCGTCGGTATCGACTTTGGCACTACGAAGATTTGCGTGGTCGTAGGCCATCCCACTTCCGACGGCATAGAAATCGTCGGTATTGGCAAACAGCCCTCGCAAGGAATCCGCAAAGGTGTTGTCGTCAACATCCCGAGCACGGTAGAGGCTATTAAAAAAGCCGTCGAAGTTGCGGAACTCATGGCGGGTGTCAAAATTTCGAATGTCTTTGCCGGAATTGCCGGCGGCCATATCAAAGGTTTTAACAGCAGCGGTGTCGTTGCGATCAAAGATAAAGAGGTTACGACGCACGACGTTGAGCGTTCCATAGACGCCGCCAAAGCCATTGCCATTCCGTTGGACAGAGAAGTGATTCACGTTATCCCCCAAGAATTTATCATTAACGATCAAGACGGCGTTCGAGACCCCGTCGGCATGTCGGGGGTTCGTCTGGAATCCCGTGTGCACGTGGTCACGGGGGCCGTCTCTTCCGCTCAAAATATTATCAAGTGTGCCAATTTAGCTGGCCTCAATGTCAGCGATATCGTTTTGGAGCCACTCGCTTCCGCCGAAGCAACCCTTACCGACGACGAAAAAGATTTGGGCGTAGCACTCATCGATATCGGTGGAGGAACGACCGATATTGCGCTCTTTGTCAGAGGAAGTGTCGTGCATACCGCCGTTATCCCTATGGGGGGAAACCACATCACCAACGATATTGCGGTTGGATTGAGGACTTCGATCCAGGACGCCGAAGCGATAAAAGTGCACTCCGGTTGTGCCATGTCCTCGCTGCTTTCCTCGGATCAAGCGATAGAAGTCACAGCGACCGGTGGTCGTAAACCCCGTGAAGTGTCTCAATCCGTTTTGTCGAAAATTATCGAACCTCGCGTTGAAGAGATCTGGGCGCTAGTGAATCAAGAAATTACCAACAGCGGCTACAAGCACATGCTCTCGGGCGGTGTGGTGATTACCGGCGGGGCGTCCTTGCTTGATGGCATGCAGGAGCTTGCCGAGTTTTTACTGGAATTGCCGGTCCGTCGGGGACAGCCGCAAGGTGTAGGGGGATTGACCGATATTGTGAACTCCCCCATGTATGCGACGGCGGTCGGACTTTTGATCTACGGACAAAAGAATTCGAGTGAAGTTCGCTTTAGGGTTCGTGAAGACAACATTTATTTAAAAGTCGTTTCTCGGATGAGGAACTGGCTGGGAGATGTGTTTTGAAAAGTAGCAAAAAAGGTAAGCCTAAGGAGGTCACCATGTTTGAAATCGAAGAAAAAGACCAAGCTCAGGGTGCACGTATTAAAGTAATCGGCGTAGGTGGAGGTGGCACCAACGCGGTGGCAACCATGATTTCTCTGGGGCTTACCGGAGTTGATTTCGTCGCGGCGAATACGGACAGTCAAGCGCTCAACAGCAATCCCGCTCCCAATCATATCCAATTGGGATCAGAATTGACTAAGGGCCTGGGTGCCGGAGCCAATCCGGAAGTCGGTAAGAAATCGGCTCTCGAAGACGCTTCTAGGATCGCCGAATCGCTTTATGGAGCGGACATGGTTTTCATCACCGCCGGAATGGGAGGCGGGACGGGAACCGGCGGAGCGCCTGTCATTGCTAAGATCGCGAAAGAGGCTGGCGCGTTAACCGTGGGCGTTGTGACCAAGCCCTTTAACTTTGAAGGCAAGAAACGCCGCAAGAACGCGGATAAAGGGATTAATGAACTTAAAGAAGCGGTCGACACGCTGATTTGCATTCCTAATCAACGCCTGCTCTACGTCGCTAATGAAACGACCACGATGCTTGATTGTTTCAAGAAGGCCGATGAAGTTTTGTATCAAGCAGTGAAAGGGATCTCTGATCTCATCAACATCAGGGGACTCATCAATCTAGATTTCGCCGATGTGCGCACCGTAATGTGCAACAAAGGCCTAGCACTGATGGGCACGGGAGTTGCTTCCGGTGAAAACAGGGCTATCGAAGCCGCTAGAAAGGCGATCTCTTCACCGCTCCTTGAGGACGTTTCGATCAATGGTGCGACGGGAATCATTATTAACATAACCGGCGGGCCCGATCTGACTCTGTTCGAAGTTAACGAAGCGTCCTCTTTGATCACCGAAGAAGCGCATGAAGAGGCGGAAATTATTTTCGGATCCGTCATCGATGAATCGCTTAAAGACGAAGTTCGTGTGACGGTTATAGCAACGGGATTCAATCCTCCGGCTGTCGCCGAAGTAAGTGAAACGGTAACTGAGACTATTACGGTGACTTCTACGGTCACTAAAGAGATTCCGGTAACGGTAAGTTCCCCGGCCCCCGCGAGTGCCGCCATCGAGACAGAGATGAGTCCGACAGTGGCAAGTCCCGCTAAGCGCGAGCCGCTCCAGCCGGATCTCAAATCGGCTCGGCAGCTTGCCCGTGAAATTGGAAAACGATTTTTCGAAACGGAGGAGTACGATATTCCTACTTTCCTCCGCCGACAACACGACTAAAGGAAGGACTAGAAAATGAAAACGTGTTCTCAACTATTTCTCATGGCGATCGCCACTTTGATGCTAACGGTGGGTTGCACGAAACCCAGCGATATCAAAGCGGCGTTAGAAAAGCATCCGGAGTGGATCATCGACGCTATCAAGAAGAATCCGGAGAAGTTCGCGGAAGCGATGCAGGAGATTCAACAGGTAGCTCAAAAGACGGCGCAGATGAAAGCGATGCAGCAAGAAAAAGAGAATATGGAGGCGGAGTTTAAAAATCCCAAGTCTCCAGAAATCGCCGACTACCATCCCATGAGAGGCAACAAGAACGCCCCGATTCTCATTGTGGAGTACTCCGATTTTCAGTGTCCCTACTGTCAGCGCGGTTTTAACACGATGGCTCAGGTAGAACAGAAGTACGGCGATAAAATTAAGTTCGTCTACAAGAACATGCCGTTGCCTTTCCACCCCATGGCCATGCCGGCAGCTAAACGGTTCGTTGCGATCTCCATGCAAAGTCCCGAAAAGGCGTTTAAGTATCATGATGAAGTCTTCACTCATCAGGATCAGCTCAACTCGGGCGGCGAAAAGTTTCTCGATGGCATTGCTCAGAAACTTGGCGTCAATATGGCGAAGTACAAGAAGGACATTGAGTCCGAAACGGTAAAGACGCGCATTGCCGCTGACACCGCGGAAGCTCAGAAGTTCGAATTCTCTGGAACTCCCGGATTCATCGTGGCTGGCGTTAGACTCAAAGGAGCCTATCCAATCGATTCCTTCTCGCAGATTATCGATCGTAAGCTCCAGGATTCGCGCGGTACCGCTAACGATGCTGTCGCTCCTCAAAAGAAGTAGTTAAAAAAGATCAGGGCCGTTGAAGTGAGCAAGTCCTTTTTCGAGGCCGGCCAAAGCGCCGGCCCGAAGTTCCTTTACCATGGGCACGGCCTTATTCCGTCTAGTCCTTTCTGAAATATGCTCAGGGAGCAGAAATTTCGGGAGAAATCCCGCTGCTCCGGAGTATCTTTTCTCCATCGCTAACCGGCTGATAGTAGACCAAGCGCGGTTTACAAACTGTGGGGCGACTACGATTTCGTCTATCCACATCACGTTCGGTCTTGCTTGCGAGAGGGTGAGATACCCTATCTCTAGCGAGTCCTGACTCAAGATCAGGTCCGCGGGATACCCTATCCGACGACGAAAAAATTCCCACCGAAAAGGATCTCTATCAGGTCTAGTGTAGGAATGAGGCCAACTCGAGTCGTACCACTGTAAGAGTTTTGGCAAATCAGCCGCGGTTGCCAAACGAAAGTCGAGCGCTTGATCGCTAGGGTGACGTTCGAGCAGTGTGGATAGTTCAAACTCATATCGCCATGCGGGAATCTCGATAAATCCTAATTTTGCGTAGTAAGAAGGATCGATATCGGAGAACAGAACGGCCAATTCGTAGTTCTCTTGGGTCGCCTCTTCTAAAACTGCCTCAATGAGCTGCCTCGCCAAGCCATTTTTTCGGTAGGCCTGTGCGGTAAAGACGGCTCCGATTCCTAACGTGTTTCTAAGCGTTCCCGCTACATTAAGGACAAGGTCGTGACGCTTAAGGGAGCAGGGCACGAAGCCCCGACTATCGACCAGGCCGCTAACGCGAAAACGGTCCGGACCGGCGAATTGTAGCAGGTCCGACAATCGCTCGACTCGCGTGGGGAGCGTAAGCCCTGCTCCCCAGAGTGCCAGACTGTCCTGTTGGGTCTGATGAATCTGGGCAGGCGTCAATTTGCTGACGTATTGCAGCGCATCCACTGGAAACTCCAAATGAAACCTAGAGGTAATGGATTTTCCATTACGTACCTTGGTTCGAAGACCTTAAATCCGATATACTTATTAGACAAACTTTAGGGGGCGGGGCTAGTGCGAATTTTCATAAAAGTCTCATTTGCGGCAATCTTGTTTCTTGCGGTGGCAACACCCGCTTCCGTTGTTGCCGTGAACGACAGCGCTCATGCCGAAGAGAGTTCCCACGGAGATGAATTTCGCCATCCCATAGTGAACGAATACGAACTCCCTCATTTTCAATTGGTCGAACCCGAAGATCAAAAGATAGTCAGTGACGGGATTGATCAATTCACCGATTACCAACTCTCAACCCACGGCTTGGCGCTGGCTAATAAAGTCGGCGAGTTTTGACTAAAGGGACTAAAGGTATCAGTTAGACTAAAGGTATCCGTTACATCCAGTCCGCGGACTGGATGTAACGGATACCTTTAGTTAGTTTTGTTTACCAAGGCATTTCAGAAATGGGCTGGTTGTTAGTGATAACGGCGATCTCAACCCGGCGGTTGCGGCTGCGGCCTTCGGTCGTGTCGTTACTGGCTAGGGGTCTAGAATCTCCAAAGCCACCGACAGAGATGTTACCTCTCGGAAATTGGCTGGCTTCCATGAAAAAACGGGCGATATTGTAGCCTCGGGCCATCGAAAGTTTCCACGGATCGGAACCCTCATAAGCGTCGCTATGTCCTTCGACTTGGACTTGCATTCCGGTGCGCGCTAAGCGCTTTCCTATTTCGTATAGAAACGGAATATCCGCTCGGCGGATCTTGTCGCTATGGGATGAGAAAACTACATCTTCTTGTAAACGAATTTTAAAACCTGATTCTGTCTTGTAAACGTCGATATCGCCTTTTTGCAAATTCAAGCCCGTCGACTTTTCGAAGAGGCCTTGGATGTCTTCTCGAATCTTACTCACCGCTTTTTCATCCTGCTGGGTAGCAAACTTACCCATATCCTGCGGCGACGGAGGAGTCGGTGCCCCTTGATCGGGTGGCTTGTCGAAAGGGGTAAAAGGACTTCCTTTCAAAGGAAAGATTCCTCCGGAAGAAAGAAAGGCTCTTTGGATCGATTCCGCAGCCTCTTTATATTTATTCTGGTCCGCCTGAGAAAGCGCGTACATAACCGTGAAAAAGGCGAAAAGAAGGGTAATGAAGTCAGCGTAAGAGACGAGCCACCGCTCCAGCTTCTCTTCTTCTTCGTGTTTTTTCTTTCTTGCCATGGTTTATGCCGCTTTTTTCTCGCCTTCGGCTCCGCCGCCTTTTCCCCCGCCGTCTTCAGAAGTGTATTCGCAGATGATATTGGCCAGCCTGTCTTCGATAACCCGAGGGTTAAGGCCGTTTTGAATTCCTAATAGCCCGGATGCGATAAGCTCCATTTCAATAATGTCTTCTTTGGCCAATTTCTTGAGCTTGTTGGCTATCGGCAAAAGGACAAGGTTTGCAGCTCCTACTCCATAAACGGTGGCAACGAATGCTACGGCAATTCCAGCTCCCAATTTGCTGGAGTCTTTTAAGTTTTCCATCACGTGGATCAGTCCCAGCACGGCTCCGATAATTCCGACAGTAGGACTAAACCCTCCCGCGGTTTCGAATACCTTCGCGACGGCGGTTTTTTCTTCTTCTTCTTTTCCAATTCTGTCTTCTACCATCTCTTTTAAAACCGTAGGGTCATACCCGTCGATCACGTGACGAAGGTTGTGCGAGAAAAAAGGGTTCTTAATGGTTCCTACCGATCGTTCGAGCGCCAGAATTCCCTCGCGGCGAGCCTGGGAAGCCATGGTCACGATCTCTTTGATGAGAGGATCGAAGTTATGTCCTTTACTGAGGAATATTTTCGGAATGGCGCGAAGGGCTTGGCTGAACTCACTAAGGGTCGAAGAGAGCAGGGTCGCTCCCAGCGTTCCTCCAAATACGATGAGTGCTGCGGTCGGCTGAACGAGAGAGGCAAGGGATTCGATTTTCCCTCCTCCTTCGAGCACCTGTCCGAGTAGAATTCCTCCTACTCCCAAAACTATTCCGATCCAACTTAGAATCATGACCTATCTCCGGTTAGCGGTCTGACTGTCACTTCGCGTTTATATTCTTTGAAAGCCGTAATTACGTTTTCCACTTTTTCTTTCACCATCAATTTCTCACCATTGGTGAGGGTGATCAGAGTGTCCGGTGTAGACTCCACACTTTGGATCCATTCCGCATTGAGAACGATGGATTTTCCGTCCAATTTAGTGAGCCGAATCAAAGGACATCCCTTCCGCGTTTAGCTAAAGAACTACGTATTAGGTATCGGAATATCTTTGAATTCCATTGAGATTCTTGAACTATCGGCCCGTTCGGCGGGACCTTTGGCGAAAGGGGGAAAATAGGCTAAAACCTATCTGATGAAGATCTATACGAAAACAGGGGACAAGGGGACAACAGGACTTTACGGCGGGGGGCGGGTTTCAAAGGACTCACCGCGCATTGCGGCATATGGCGATATTGACGAACTCAATGCGCTAATAGGGCTTGCCTGTGCCGAGACGCAGCATGCGCCGCTGAAAAAAACATTATCCGAAGTCCAATCGGCCCTTTTTATTTTGGGAGCGGAATTAGCCTCTCCCAATCCCGATCCGAAGCTTCCCGTCATCACCTCCGCTCAGATCGACGCCTTAGAGCGTCAAATCGACGTGATTAGTGAAACTCTCTCTCCCATGAGAAATTTTATTTTGCCCGGGGGTAGTAAGGCTTCCGCGATATTACATTTGGCCCGTACCGTTTGCCGACGTGCGGAACGAAGTGTGGTCCATTTGAATTCTCTCCCTGACGAGTCGGTGGACCATTGGGTATTGGTCTATTTAAACCGGTTGTCGGACTTTCTGTTCATCCTGGCCAGACTCGCCAATCAATTGGCCGGAGTGGAGGATGTTCCCTGGATCGCCGAGAAACGCGGGTAGGCGCACTTTTAAGAACTTTTTGCTCTGTTTCCGCCCTATTTCTGATTGACGGCCTGTAATATTCTCATTTAAACATATGCTCATATATGGGGAAGTCTCTTACTTTCGAAAAAGTAGCTATTCGGCTTTCGGCGAACCGGGATGGTCGTCGCTTGTTTGAACTCTTGGCTGAGACCTTTAAGACTCTAGGAGACTTTTCAAGGCTTCAGGTGGTCTGGGTACTCTCCCACGGCGAGTTATGCGTGGGGGACATCGCGAAACTTCTGGCGATGAGTCCGTCCGCGGTTAGCCATCACTTAAGGACTTTGAGAAATCTTAAACTGGTCAACGTCAGGCGGGAACATCGAACCATCTTTTACCGTTTAGACGATCATCATATCGAACGTCTGCTCGATGAAGGGATCGAGCACGTGGAGGATCTACTTCAATGAAACTGCGTTTTCTCTTGGTGGTGCTGACATTTTTGTCTTCGAATGTCTTTTCCCTAGATACCCCCGAACGCTCTCCTCGTCTTTTGATCCACCTCTTAGATTACATCGCACTCGATTATCCCGGGGCCGTCAAAAACGGGAAGGTTCTCTCCGAAAGTGAATTCAAAGAGCAGCAGGAGTTCGGAAATACTTTGGTAGAGCTCAACGAATCTATCCCCGAACTAAAGAACACGGCCGGAATTGGCGACGATTTGAGGGCTTTGCAAAAGGCGATCAATTCAAAAGCGCCGGAAGCCGAAATCGAAAAACGATCGCGCGATCTTAAGTGGAAAGTGATTGGGGTTTCAGGAATCCAACTATCTCCTTCGACGTGGCCCAACCTTGAAGAGGGCAGGCTTAGATACCAACAGAATTGTGCCGTTTGCCACGGCGATAAAGGCTACGGCGATGGACCCGCCGGAAAAGCTTTAGATCCGAAACCCGCCAACTTTCATGAAGAAAAGATGGACCATATCTCTCCGTTTCAGGCCTTTAATGCCATTCGGTTGGGTGTTCCCGGAACCGCGATGGCTTCATTTTCGCAATTCACGGATCAACAGGTGTGGGAGTTGGCTTTCTATGTCGTGTCATTTCGCCACCGCAAAGGCGACGACAAGACTCCGATCGTAGCTTCTAGTAGTGCCGGACCAACCGTTGGTTTGCAACAGGTGGCCACTCAGTCGGATGCGGAGTTACAGACGTCATTGTCCGGAAATGAAGCGGTCAAAACGGCCGCATTGAACGCGATACGACTTAGAAGTGGAGGCGGAGACGAAACCAAGAATTTTCTTTTCCTCGCCAAATCAGAATTAGAAAATGCTCTTACAGAATACCGAGCGGGAAGGATGGACTCCGCCAAGAAAAATGCGTTGAGTGCCTATCTCAACGGCATCGAACCCATCGAGCCCAGGCTTCGAGCCAGTGATCCGAGCCTCTTTGTAGAAGTCGAAGAGCGGATGACTCAAGTCCGCTCCGCGATTGATGGTCGAAAAGAGCTTTCCGAAATAGAGACGCGAGTACAGAAAGCTCTCGATACGATCGGCCGGGTCGATAGTTCTCTCAAGAGCGAAACTTCACCTGCAATGACCTTTGTCGTTTCTGCCGGAATTGTGACTCGCGAAGCTTTCGAGGCCATTTTGCTCATTATCACTCTACTCGGTGTCATCCGTTCGATCGGCTCCAAGCGAGCCGCACTTTCGGTGCATCTTGGCTGGATCTTGGCGGTAGGCTTTGGATTTGGCGCGTGGGCTATCTCAGGTTGGGTCTTGCAAATTAGTGGAGCTCACCGCGAAACGTTAGAAGGATTTATCTCGCTTTTAGCCGTCGGCGTCGTCCTCTACATGGGATTTTGGCTCCATCGTAAAACGGAAATCGGCAGATGGAGAGCGTTTCTCAATCAAATGGCTGAGACGGTGATGAGTGGAAAAAGTTTGGTGCTACTTGCCGGCATTTCTTTTATGGCGGTTTTTCGCGAAGCGTTTGAGACGGTCTTGTTCTTAAGAGCTGTTCTTCTTGAATCGGGTGACGGCCATCACGCCGCTATGACAGCAGGGGTGTTAAGCGCACTTTTTTTTGTCATCGTATTAGCGACGGCACTCGTGCGATTTAGCGCAAGGATTCCCATTCGACAGTTATTTGATATCTCTTCGTTCATTATGGTTATCCTTTCCTTTATCCTGATGGGAAAGGCCATTCATTCTTTTCAAGAGGCGGGACTCCTTTCAGTAACGGAATTCCCCATTTCGATGCGGCTCGATCTGTTTGGCCTGTATCCCACGTATGAGTCTTTAGTTCCCCAGTTTATTATTTTGGTCGTAAGCCTCTCTTTTTGGCTCAGCGGGCGTCGTCCAAGTGTTAGGCCAGCTTGAAAATCAGGCTTCGAAAAAGATCATGGAGTTGTAGTGATCCGCGTGAATGGAATCAGAAAGCCCTTCTTGGTTCCTTAGCTCGAGCAAGGAATCATAATTCTTAGGCGCTTTCGCGGGAGAGGCCGTGAAAAAATCTTTCTGGTGCTCTTTTAACCATTCGATAATAACGGTACCTTCTCCGCTGAAACCGTCTGGATGGCTGTTGTGAAAGATATCGTGGACGCTCACCGGAGTAAGCGGTTTTAGGCGGGGGATAAGATTTTCGACGTACCACTTCGCGAAAGACTCGGAATGGTCGCTGTCTAAGAAAAGATAGTCGATCGAATCGGGAAGTCTGTCCGTATTTTTTGTGACGTCTCCTTGAAAGAATGTCCAACGGTCTTTGGAGAGGTCCTGTGGAACATTTTTGGTTGCAAGATCCACTAGATCAAACGAATAAAGATGTCCTTGGCCGTTGTCTCGCAGTGCCCTTAAGATCCAGGTCGTCGACCATCCGCCACAGGGGGAGATCTCCACCACACTTAGCGGCTTAGACTCGCGAAGCCTCAGATAGGTAATTTCAGCTTCTATATCGTCTAGTTGTGGCTTAAGAAGGGCTCCGTATTTCAAATAATGGCCGGCCCGGTGCAGTGACATGGATGCTTTTCGAAGCACCGGTGGGTTTTTTGCGTTCCAATAACCCGAGGAGACATGAAATTTTTTCTGAGCCTCTTTTACAGCCCTTAAGTCATCTTTGTATTTCCGATAAAGGGACGCGACAAAAGTGAGATCGATAGAGCAAGCCATGGGGAAGTTAGACCAGTTTTGGGGAGGTTTTGTCAAATGGGGGGCACTACTCATTTCGATCGATAGGTTGCCGTGTCGCCCTTTGGGCTCTTCGCAAAGACAGATTTTTCGTATTACTTTTCACGCTTTCTTGCTGGCGAATCAACCACTGCCCTAGTAGTAGAAAGTAATTTTCCTTATCGAGATCGTTATGGGGTTCATGATAACCGCCAGGAAGAAAATATAAAGTGCGATCCGGGCCGGGAAGCTGTTCAAGAATTTGAAAGCTACCCTCGGGGCGGATAATTCGGTCCATCGTACCGTGAAACAAGGCTACCGGAAGCTTCAGCGCCGGCAATTGCTTAGGGAGCTGATCCATAGCGGTGATAATTTCATTTCCTTGCCTTAGTGTATTGAAGTGGCAGGCCAAAGGGTCGCTCACATAATCGGCCACCACTTTAGGATCTCTGGAGATGGTGGAAGCGTCTAAGGATCCAGGAATTCTTAGGTGGGGAGCAAAGCGTTGAATCATCTTTCCCACTGCGATCTTAATGGAGGAAACTCCATCTCCCGCCAGGTAGGCGGGAGCGCTTAGCGCAAGTCCCCTTAACTGGTTAGCGAAACGCGCGCTAAAATAGATCGAGATGGCTCCTCCCAAGCTGTGTCCCAAAACAACTAGGGGAAGCGGATCTCGCTCGGAGCAGATCCAGTTGTAAATACGGGTCGTATCATCGACGTAGTCGCTGAACTTCTCTACCCATTGCCTTTCGCCGCCACTCTTTCCGGCCCCTCTCAGATCAAAACGAACGACTTCAAATCCCTGCGAGACCAAGAAATCGACAGTGTTCAAGTGGCGTCCGCTATGTTCGCCGAGACCGTGAACCAAGAGAACTCGCATTTTGGCTTTTCGTTCCGGCTCATGGAGCCAAGCGGCAAGAGGACCCACAAAAATAGGTTCGACGGAGGTTTTCACGCCATTAAGTATCCGGTAGAAGAGAGAAATGGCAAAGCAAGAAATGTTACGAGAGTTGGCTTGGGCGCGGAACGAAGAATGGAAAAAGCTGTCTTCAACTCTCTCCAAAGCTGATGCGTCGCTCCGCCCGCTAATCGCACGGCTGGGGCCGCCGACATTAGAGTTTGAATCCAATCACTTTCGAGCGCTCGCCGAGTCCATTCTTTCCCAACAGCTCGCCACTGCGGCAGCCAGAAGTATCATCGGTCGTTTTAAGGAATTGGAGCGCCCGTTCCCTAAGCCCTCGTCCATCCTGAAATGGCGCATTCCCCAACTTCGAAAGGTCGGCATTTCTAAAGCAAAGGCGAGCTATCTAAAGGCACTGAGCGAACGCTGGGAAGACGCCACTTGGCGTCGAGGGTGGGTAACACTTTCAGATGAGATCTTGGTCGAACGGCTTACGGAAGTAAAAGGCATCGGTGTTTGGACGGCACATATGTTTCTCATCTTTTCCTTGGGGCGGCCGGATGTTCTTCCTACTCTGGATTTTGGAATCCGTCGCGGAATTCAATTGCTCCACCGATTGCCCGAGCTCCCTCATCCCAAAAAGGTGCCCGAATTAGTTCCCCATTGGAAGGGAATGAGTTCGGTGGCTAGCTGGTATGTTTGGAAAAGTCTGGATAGTAAGCTGCTCACAGGTCAGCTCAAAGATTGATCTTATTGCGTATCAGTAGCCGTAGCATCGGACGACGTAGTGGCTCGCTTGGAAACGACGTCTTGAGGGAATCGGGAGTTGGGCGGAAAGATATAAGATCGGATCGTTCCCGAGAATTTCTTTCCTTCACTAGCTTCGCCGTTGTGAGTGACGACGGTTCCGGTGGAATTTCCCAATACCACTTTAATTTTGTCCTTGGCGGTATAAGTCGCTTTCTTGCCTTCGGCTAAAATGTATTCGATGGGCGGTTTGTCATCGACGACGACTTTGATCCAGGTTCGCTCTTTTCCATCGATGACCACTTCGTGTTTGGCTTGAGGATCGGTCGCCGTCGCGGCACTTGGTGCCGTGGTAAGTGAAGGAGTTGCCGTACTACCGCTAGGCGAAGCCACCTCGCGTGTTGTGCCACCCTGCGATTTGGAAGCGGCGACGATGGCCGATGCGGTGGCACTTTTCGAAGCTTGGTTTGCCGGCTCTCCAGGAGCGGCTGTAGTCGCGGCGGCGACTATAGAGGGAGGGACCGAGTTAGGGGCTTGAGGAGCTACGTTGTTAGCGGTGGGAGGAAAAGCGGGAGAGTTGATGACATTTTGAATTTGCGAACTTTGAGCTTCCGGCTTCGGAGGCGTCGTCGGAGCAGAGGCGACGGTAACATTGCCTTCGGTGGAGTGCTTTCCTACCCGCATGACAAAAAGAAATCCGACGACTACCAAAGCTCCCATGGCTCCCAGAGCGATCCTCTTAGTAGGAAGGGCTCGTCCGTGCTGCATGACCTCGGTGGGGGTGGGACTTTCTTCCGGTACTTTGGTTTTTTTGGGTGCTGGTTTTTCAGAAATTTTTGTTGGATTTGCG
The DNA here is from genome assembly GCA_963778115.1 of uncultured delta proteobacterium. GTDB lineage: Bacteria > Bdellovibrionota > FAC87 > UBA2466 > UBA2466 > JBBQIT01. Next base: position 972,489 of record CAVZSV010000004.1, on the reverse strand, counting down.
GGGACGGGATTTGCTGCCGATTTCGTATCTGTGGGGATGGCTGTGGTTGCAGGCGAATTAGTAGGATTCACCTCTTCAAGATACTTGGCAATGACGTCTTTGATATCGAGCCCGACGTATTTTGCATATGCGATGATAAATCCGCGAATGAAGGGTTCGGGAGGCAGCTTATCGAATTGACCAGATTCCAACAGTTCGAGACTGTGAAAATGGATCTTGGTGATCGAAGCGATCTCCTCAAGTCGGATCCCCTTTTTCTCCCGTTGGGTCTTCAGGTATGAGCTGAAATTTTCGTTTTCCATGTTCGTCCGGCTTTAACCGCAGTTTCTCAAATCTAAATTCGGCTGCGAACTTGATTTGATCTCAATAAACTCTAACCCCGATCTCAGCTGACTCCGTAATTCACGTCGTAAAATAACGAGACTAGGTTTTAGATAGGATTTGGGGGTACGTCCAGTCAAAACCCCGATCCTATGATTATTTCGGCATTATTCGGATTTTATATTACTGGAGATATTTGAGGACTTCGTTTGACCGATCTACATAGGGGCCAGTCTTGTGTTTCTGGATGAGTCTTTCCAATTGGGCGCGCGCGTTACTGCGCTTGCCGAGCCGCATTAAGGCTAATCCCAGCTTATATTGGCTCTCTTCATAGAACGGACAGTTGGTGACGGCTTGCTCGAAGTAGTCGGCAGCCCGCTTAAAATTCTTATCTTTAGCGTAGACATCCCCCATGTTCTTACTCGCCAGGCAAAATTGGGGCATGATGTCGAGCGCCTTTTGATGGTAAGACCGCGCCTTCGCCAGGTTCCCTAGCCGGTAATAAGAATAGCCCATATTGGTAAGAGCGTTCTCGGGGGTGGAGTAGGTTTCGTTCTGAAGTGCCTTTTCAAACAGGGGAATGGCTTCACGGTAACGTTCCGTGCGGTTGAGCATGACACCGTAGTTATTTAATGCCTCGGGATAATTGGGTTTTATGTCGAGTGCTTTCTTAAAAGCCTCTTCGCTCTTGGGATAGCGTTTGGTCTCCATATAAACCAGCGCCATGTGGTTATAAGCCGCCGCGTAATTGGGATCGTATTTCAGCGCTTCGTGGCACGATTCGATGGCCTTATTGTAATCCCGCTGATGCAGCTGGTCGGCTGCCATCTCTAGATAGATCCTTGCTTTCTCCTGATTGGCGACTTGGCTACGAAATAACGAAGCGCAAGAGCTGAGAAGGGGTATAGCAAGTACGAAAATAAGGGTCCAAGTTGTGTTTTTTGGGAAATCGTTGTTTAGATGCACCAATTCAGTATATCCGAGCTATTGCCCTCTGCAACTATCCCGTATGGCCAAACGGGAAGTGCCCCTTAGGCTCTAGCGGCTTTAGGAGCTGTCCAAATCACTCGCCGTCAGAGTTGACTTATGGGGCTTATTTCCATTTAATTCCTGGGTTTAGCCATAGGGGTTGGTTACACACATTGGAGGTCCTATGTTTCACGACACGCTTCGCGGCCGGATGGCATTCCCTTTCCTGTTGGCGCTCGGTGTTTATGCCACAATGCTTTCCTGCACGCGTAAGTCCGACACGACTACCCCGACGGCGGAAGCCAAGAAAGTTAAGATCGGATTTGTTTTAGCGACGATGAACGAAGAGCGTTATGTGAAGGATCGTAACTATTTTGAGGATGCTGCGAAAGCCGCAGGAGCTGATGTGGAGTTCGCGTCGGCGGATGACAAGGTCGAAGTTCAAACCTCTAAAGTGGAGACGCTACTTGCCAAGAAAATTGATGTGCTGGTGATCCAGCCGGTCAATGGAGAAGCTGCCGGCTCCATCGTCGCGATGGCCAAGAAGGATAACGTTCCGGTCATTGCTTACGATCGCATCATCAAAAACGCCGATATTGATCTGTACGTCACTCAAGACAGTTTTAAGGTGGGGGTGCTTCAAGCTGAAGCTGCCGTGGCCGCCACCAATGGCAAAGGAAATTACATTATCTTAATGGGGGAAGCCGGCCATTCGGTGGCCGATGAGATTACCCGTGGCAATCTCTCGGTCTTGGAAAAGAATCCCGCGATTAAGATAGTCGTGAAGCAGAACCATCCGGGATGGTCGACAGCACTGGCACTTTCGACGGTAGAAAATGCGCTGACCAAAAACCACAATAACATTCAAGCTATCTTGGCAAACAACGACGGAATGGCGTTAGGGGCGACCAAGGCGCTTGAAGAGCAAAAACTGACCGGCAAAGTTTTTGTGGCGGGGGCAGATGCTGATCTGACGGCGGTAAAGAACATCGTCGACGGTAAACAGTCGATGACAGTGTTAAAAGGGATCAAGCCACTTGCGGAAGCTGCGGTTGCTGCGGCCGTGAAGATTGCAAAGAAAGAGATTCCGGTATCTGATTCCAAGATTAACAACGGAATGAAAGATGTCCTCGTCGTGAGCACTCCGGTAACCCCCATTACCAAGGAAAACGTGCAAAAAGAGATTGTTGATTCCGGATTTCATTCGGCGGATGCGATCTACGGCAAAAAAGCTGGCACGTAACATAAATTCTGGGGAATAAGTAATAATGGGGCCGCTTTTAAGTATCTCGCATGTGAAGAAGTCTTTTGACGGTATTTTTGCACTGAGTGATGTCACTTTTGATGTCAAACGGGGTGAATGTGTAGCACTCGTCGGTGAAAACGGCGCTGGCAAGTCCACTTTGATGAAAATTCTAAGTGGAGTGTGGCCGATAGGCACGTTCGGCGGCCAGGTCACATTTGGGGGCGAGCCTCTTCAGTTGAAGAATCCCCTTCAAGGCAGAACGACCGGAATATCCATTATCCATCAAGAACTTTGCTTATTTCCTAAACTCTCCGTCGCGGAGAATTTGTTTCTGACCGAATCCTTTCCTTACGACGGAAAGCCGTCGATGCGGCTATTCTCTCGAGTGCAATGGGAAAGCCTTTACGAGAAAGCGGAGAGTCTTTTCAGGGATCTGGAGTTTGATGTTCCCGCACGCGCTTTAGTGGAGGACTTAAGTGTCGCCCAACAGCAGTTGGTAGAGATCGCGCGTGCGTTTCATCATAAGGCCCAACTTCTGATTCTAGATGAACCGACCTCGGCGTTGTCGCAGCAGGAGGTCGTTCACCTTTTTAATGTGATTAAGCGCATGCGCAAAGCCGATATGAGCTTCATCTATATCTCCCATAAGTTGGAAGAGGTGTTTGAGCTTGCCGATCGCATTGTGGTGTTACGGGATGGAAAAGCAGTGGCCGAACTCGATCCCAAACAGACCCAGGCTTCGGAAGTGATTCGCCACATGGTGGGCCGTCCTCTTAAGGAAGGCTCGAAGAACTCAAGCGAACCCCATATCACTAAGATCTTTGAAGTCCAGCACCTCTCTCATACCCTTCCCAGCGGAAAGAAGATCTTAGAAGACATCAGTTTTGAGCTTCACGAAGGTGAAATTTTAGGCATTGCAGGACTTATGGGTTCGGGGCGCAGCGAACTTCTGCGATCTCTTCTGGGTGTTCTTCCGGGGATGAGAGAGGGCGAGGTGGTTTACGCGGGAACCCGAGTGCATTGGAACGATATTAGACAAGCCATGGCGAGTGGTGTCGCCTTCGTTCCCGAAGATAGAAAAAAAGACGGGCTCTTCTTGGACCTCGGAATAGATTTTAATCTCACTATCTCTAACCTCTCGAGCCTGTTGGGATGGGGGAAACAGCTCGATCTCAAGAAAGAGTCCGAGCTAGTCGATGTGTACGCCAAGAAAATGAACGTAAAGCTCAATAATTTCAAAGATCCGATCAAACTCTTAAGCGGGGGAAACCAGCAGAAGGTGCTGCTCGCCAAAATGGTCGCTAGATCGCCTAAGATTCTTTTCTTAGACGAACCCACTCGAGGAATAGACGTCGGTGCCAAAGAAGAGATCTATCAGATCATCCGACGATTGGCCTCGGAGAAGATATCTGTGGTACTGGTATCGTCCGAACTTCCGGAAATACTTTCGCTGAGTGATAGGGTACTGGTACTTCGTGAAGGCAGAGCGGTAGGGGAACTCGTCAACCGCGCGTTGACTCAAGAACAGGTGATGTCGTTTGCTGCGGGACGTGGTGAACGGGAGGAAGGAAATGGAATCCATTAGTCAGACGCTAAAACCGATGCCGTCGTTGCGTGCCATCCCTAAGGGGTGGAAAATGTCGAGCCGATCGGTCATTCCGCTTTTGTGCCTTGTCGTGTGCGCCGTCCTATTTCAATACCTAAGCGACGGTTCTTTTCTGACTCCCCGAAATTTGAGCAATTTAACCCGGCAGGTCTGTATCAATCTGACTCTGGCCGTGGGAATGACGATGGTCATTTTAACTTCTGGGATCGATCTTTCAGTGGGAAGCGTTTTGGCACTTTCCGGGATGGTAGGAGCCATATCGCAAGTCTCTTGGGGATTTGGTCATATGGGGGTGGAAGGAGCGCTGCTTTCCATTGTAATGGCGGTGACTGTCGGGGGGGCTGCCGGGGCTTTCACTGGGTTTTCGGTCGCGCGTCTAAAAATCACCCCATTTATCGTAACTCTGGGCATGATGGTGATCTGCCGGGGCTTAACTTTGATTATTTCCGGAGCACAAGCGGTTGCTCCGATCAGTACCACTTTAGGAAGTCTGAGTTCCGATTATGTATCCCAACAGAAAAGCTTGGCCATTATTGTTCTGGTGGGCTTCGGTGTGTTGGCTAGTCAGGCCTATTCGTACTGGCGCGGCGGAAGTCTGGCTATTTGTATACGTAATTCTATTTATACGGCCATCTTCTGCGTCATATCGGGCTACATCTTTTGCGGATATTCGGGAATTCCCTACATGGTTTTCTTGGCGGCGTCCTGCACGGTCGCTGCGATGTATGCGCTTAAGTACACCCGTTTTGGACGATTCATTTATGCCATTGGGGGTAACCGAGAAGCGGCGGAACTTTCCGGAGTTCCTGTCGCCAAGACTTTGTGGATCACCTATTTCGTGATGGGCTTACTGGCTGGCCTTGCCGGCCTTTTGGATATCGCACGCGTTAATGCCGCGGTTCCCTCCGCGGGAGATTTGGCCGAGCTGGATGCGATAGCGGCCGTCGTGATTGGGGGGACCAGCTTAATGGGAGGCGTGGGTTCGATCACAGGAACCCTCTTTGGTGTTTTGATTATGGGCGTTCTAAACAACGGAATGAGTCTGGTCGGGATTAGCGAGCACTACCAAAAGGTCTTCAAAGGGATCGTCATCATTCTTGCCGTGTACATGGATCTTCGTTCCAAGAAAAAATAAAAAGGGCCAATCGAGTCGACTGACCCCTTTTGTATTAGAAGCAGTGGCCGAGAGTGACGTCGCCCGAGTAACTTTCTGGGCCCGTGTAGGTTGCCGTCCCGCAACCGGTAAACTCCAGTGTTTCAGATTTATTCACGAACGCTTCTCCCACTGTGGTTGGAGTCGTTCCGCTCACTGCAGCAAAACTCGTCGTGATAGTTCCCGCTGTGGGGGTGCAGCATCCTGCGGTGAATTCGACATTAGTGAAAGTGGTCGTACCCAGCACTTTGAGGAGGTTGTGATAGACCAAGACCGAACCCCCCGTGACCGATGCTCCACTTAGCGATATGGGGGAACCCCCTGACGTCGTAATACTGTGATTAAACCGATTAACGCCTGCTTCTGTTTTTGCAATTAAATTGATTCCAGGAAACGCTATCTGGGTGCGGTTGCCGCCACTGAACGTGACAACGGCACCTCCCGAGGGCGCACTGGCGGGGCTTGTGAAATTATAGCCCGAGTCTGTTCCGCTAGTATCTACGGTGACCACTACCCCAGAAGCCGATGTGCGGGTTGTGGTAGCAGGAAAGAGTCGGGTGAGTGTCCCCGTATAGGATCCCGCCGCCGGAAACGTCCCGCAGGTGGGAGAGCCTGTGCTAACCGTCAGAGTTTGGGATCCCGTCCACGTCGCCCCGGAATTGGAAAACTGGCATCCCGTTCCGTAATCAAGTGTCATCGTGCTACTAACAACCGAGCAGCTGCCCGTTCCCGACCCCGATGCCGTTTGGAAGGTGGGACAAAGAATGGTCGCCATCGCGTTTCTAATCGAAGGATTAAAGAGATCTAAGAAAGCCGAAAAAGTAGAGTGTTTAAAAAACTCTTCGCGCAACGTCACAGTACCGCTACTCTCCGAAGTATTATAGGTTCCTCCGAGCAATGAAGCGACACTTCCCGATGCTGAGGAATCTTCGGTGGTAGAAGTGCTAGAGGAATTACATCCCTGAATCGATAAACAGCCTACCGTCAGTAAGCAAACGCCCAGCACCCAACGGGCGAACGTAATTTTACGTAACATAAGATCTCTCCTAAAATGGGGGGATGAGTTTTGAAAAAGCATCAACATTATATCGGTCAAAACAGGGGTTACCTAAGAAAATCCCCAGGCGCATCTGATGATGCTCGAGCCAAAAGAAAAGCTCCGATGATGCGCTGAAATTTTGGTAAAATAGTTTTTAGCTTTTCTATTCTATCTTCCTTTATTAACGCACCATTACGAGAGAACTTTCTATGAACGGCTTTCGATTTATCATTCTGGGTGGATGTGGAGTTTGTCTTATTCTTTCAGGCAGCTGCGCCATAGGCACCGCAACTAGCAGTGCCATCGTTTCGGCCACGAGCAGCGCGGTGGCGGTTATCGGAGGGGCCATCAACGCGTCTAGCAGTTCCGGAACTCGCGACATCGCTTGGGATAGGCTAAGAACAAGTACCGCGTGTCCTACGTTTTCAACCGCCCCTGGTTCGGGATGCGCTCAGGTAGGCGATACCTATAGCCTAAGCTATGCTAACTGTAGTTTCGGCTCTTCAACCGCCCTGTGGAATGGAACGGAAGTGGCTACCCTTCAAGTGGGTTCAGCCAGTTGTGGGAGTTTTCCCCGCTCCACCTTCACTCGAACCTTCGCGTGGGGCACGACTCGCACTGATAAAAATGGTGTGGTTGTGACATTAGACACCAGTCTAAATGCCAATAATTTTGAACAGACGACAGTGGGAGGAGGGGTAACGATTTCGATGGCTGGCGGAGTACGAACGGGAATTAGTATTTCCGGAATCAAAGTCACCAGTGGCTCCTTTGATGAGACGGTGCTGACCCAAATGCCGCTTACGGTTACGGACAATGGGACTACCCAAACGGTAAACGGAACTCTCCAGGTGTTGCACAACTTAGAAGGCGTTCGCGGCAATACCACCCTTTCGAATCTCGAGTTTACCAGAGGTTGTTGTTATCCCACGGAAGGAAAGCTCATCACCTTATTCGATGGTGGCTCACTGGATCAAAATACGGGAAGCAGCTATGTGGGAAAGACGGAAACGCTTACGTTCAATGGTTCCTGCGGTCAGGCAACGTATCAAGACATTAATGGACGGGTCTCCAGCGTCGAGCTCACTCACTGCTTCTAATGTCTGTTTATTGAGCCGGTGTTACCGGAATGTTTGGGATTAGCGTCAAATTATTGTGCATCCGAATTTTGATGTAGGTGTCCATTTTCAATCTTCTCTCAGCATCTACTTTCGGATCGGTACTCAGTACGACCGCGGCGGAGGCTCGTTTCATCAAGTCTTCGATGTCATCGCGGATCTTTCCATAATTGACGAGATCTTTATCACTTCTGGGCCAATCCGTTTTGGCGCGATCGGAATCGCTAAGCGCGTGTTGAGGAAGAGCGCCCGCCACCGCCGTACAGGCCAGGATGGATCTCCACAACCTGTCTGGATTAAGACGCAGATTTTCCGGTGTCGTCGTTTTCTTGGCTTGATAATTTATGATTTGGGAAAGCGATGATTTGCAGGCCGCCGCCTCTTCGTTCCACATCTGAGGAGTAATTCCTCCTAATCTCAGCACAGGATCGGAAACCGATCCCACTAAAGTGACGTTGGGAGTTTTTCCGTCTTCCAAAGTTTCCTCTCCCAAATCTATCGAAGCCCCAAAAAGAACAAATAGGGTATCGATGGGAGCTTCCCACATCGCTTGAACGATATTGAATTGGCGTAAGTTGGGATTGTCGTTGGTCGACATGAGTTGGACATAAAAACCAAGTTGTTGATTGTCGCTTAACGCTTTGATGAGATCCCGGGTCTGAAGGATAGCCATTTTAGACTCTTGGACTTCCATTTTAGTGTCGTTCGTGGAGCGTTCCAGGTTGTCTAAGCAAGCAGAGAGCAGAATTAGGCTGACTAAGAAAAATGATATATTTTTAAGCACTTGCTTCCTCATTTACTCTCTCTGGGAGCTATTCGAGTCCCCTAAACCCTTATGATTAAAGCCGGAGGAGCAATCTAACCTTTTGGCGCATGGTGTCAATTAGGAAGAGCAGGCGGGCGTACTGGGACTTTATTTCAGTTTGGGTGGAGGTCTCTTTTTTCGAGGAGTGAAAGGGATTAGCCTCACGGCTTTTAGGGTGTTTTGAACGATGTATTCGCAGATGTTTTTGAAGTCTCTTCTCCACCTCACGATACGGTTGAAGGGCATAGCATCAAAAAGCTTCGCTGAGCAAGGACTTCCCTTTCTAGCTTCTGTTACTTTCTGAGTTACTCTTCCGGATTTGTTTTTTGATTTCTCTGATACTAGCAAGCGTCTTTAAGGCTATATCGCAAACTTAAGCTAGCAAGCTCAATCTGATCTCCATCGCGGAGTTCAACTGGGCCTAGAATTTTTCGCTGGTTTAATAAAGTTAGATCTCTATCTCGATCTAAAGCTTCAAGCCAAAGGCCGTTTTTGCGGCGGAAGATTCTGGCGTGTTTGGAAGCAACCCCCTCTTTGTCTTTGGGATCGCCTACGGGAAAATGGCACTGAGGAGAGCTGCCTACGATAGTTTCGTCGCTGTAGAGAAAAAATTCTCGCTCGACCTTTCCATTTTTTAATTGCAAGCGCCCCACGCGTAATGGGACCCGACATTTTTTGCAATAGCCTGCTTGAGAATTGGGATCGGCAAATCCACAGTATTCGCAAAAGGTGCAAGCAGCAGGGTATAGCGTTTTGGGTAATACGTTAATCTCAACGAGTGAAATAGCGTTTGAGTTTCTAAACGGCCAAAAGCCTTTTTTGGTGAGCTTACCTAGTTCATCGCGAACGTGTTTAGCACGTTGAAACCGTTGCAGCGGGTCCAATTTCAGACATTTTTCGATAATCTCGATTAGCCGTTTGTCATGCTTGGTCCCCGTGAGCTTCGCATCGGGTTTGGGCATATCTCCGGCCTTTGCAATTTCATAGAGAAGCGCGCCCAAACTATAAATATCTCCGGCAGCGGTAAATTTATTATTCTTGTCTTTAAATTCAGGAGGAGTGTATCCCTCCGATTCAAAAATAAGCGGATCCGTATCGGAAGTATGATAGAGCGTTCCAAAGTCGATAAGTTTTACACGCGAGCTGATTCCATCCAGCATCACGTTCTGGGGCTTCATGTCTCGGTAGATGTAGCCTTGGTTGTGAACTACCTCAAGCGCGTCGGCAATTTCCATTCCTAAATAGACTAGAAGTCCATCTTCGATTTGCCCCTTGTTTTGTTTGCGGTATTCCTCAACGGCTTTGGAGAGCTCCTTACCGTTGATAAATTCCATGATGAGATAAAAGGATCGGTTTCTCTCAAAATATTCGAAACCTCGGGGGAAAGCAGGATGTTTTACTTTTTTGAGAAATTTCGCTTCCCGTTTGAAGCTCGCCATTAGCTGATTTTTAAATTGGTCGTAAGACGCTTGATCCATCATCTGCTTGATAAGGATCTGTCCTTCGTCTTTTTGTCGGATGGCTCTAAAGGTGGCACCGAAGCCGCTGCGTGCAATGGCCTCTTCGATGATATAGGTATGGCGCCCTTTCAGGCGTTCGCCGGGGGATAGGATGCCCTCTTTTGCGTCCTTTATGGTGTCGAAAGATGCTTGTCTGAGTTTGCGCGCAACTTTAACTTGCGACTGACTCGCACCACACTTGTCGCAAAAGAGGGACCCTGCGATTAGATCAGCACTACATGTAGAACAGTGCTGCACTTCGTTTCCTTACCCGATCAGCAGGCGAGTCTTTTTAGACTCATCCTGGATCGTAGCGAGGTCGTCCTTCACGGATTTGCCCTTGCGGACGTCATCCGCGAGTCTGGTCAACGCTCGCGTTACTTTGTCTTGCCCCAAGTCACTGGCGATTCGAGTGGTGTTATCAATCAATCGGGTAGCTTTCGCTTTATCACCGGAAGCCAGTGATTCGCGGATCGCTTCACCGTTCAATTGCACCTGAAGTACTTGAATGCCTCGGAATACATCCGGATCGATTTGGCTAAAGTCGGAGTCCTTTTCAGAAGTCCGAATTTTAACGTCAACCTTCTCCGAGTGTTTACCGTCATAAACCGCTTCCATGGAGAACAGCGGGACTTCGTCCCCGCTGTTTCCCGTACCCTGGGAATTGGTTTGAACAACGAAAGCAGTCATATCTTTCGTCATCGAGCCCGTGGGGAGCTCAAAGTTTTTCGCATTACCGGGAATGTCATAGATAACGATTTCAGGCGCTATCTTGGCGATTCGCATCATGCGGCTCGACACATTCGAGAATTTCAAGATGAGTTCACCAACCACAGAAGATTGCAACTTCTGGATCTCGGCTTGTAAGCCTTCTTTGAACTTAGTCATGTCATTGGCATGATAATAAGAACCGCGACCTAACTCTGATAAACGGCTGATAAAAGCAGAATCGTAATCGTCAGCAGATCCGATACCAACTCCCGTAAGGGTAATCATCTCTTGATCTCGAACAATCGCTTCGTACTTATCCGTCTTTTCCATGCGATAGCCTTGACCATCGGTAGGAAAACCGTCGGTAAGAAGAATTACATGGTTAACACGTTTCACTTTATCCGCGGCAGAACGAGCATCGAAAGCTCCGAAAGCGATCTTAAGACCGGCTTCCAAATTCGTGACTCCTGAAGGAGTCGCAAGCTTATCAATGGCAGATTTCATCGCAGATCTATTTTGAGAAAGCGAAGCGAGTGGAAAGACTTCCTTCGCGGAAGAGTCAAAAAGTACCAAAGCGACTCGGTCATCATCTTTCAATGATTCGACCAATTCGCCCAGGGCACTTTTCACCATCGACCATTTGTTTCCACCCATGGAACTCGAAGCATCCACTAAAAACACTACGTTGGAAGGCACACGACCTAACTTATTGTCAGGTGTGAGTTCCACGAGTGTTGTGGTGCTGAAGTCACCCTCTTTCGGCCTGAAATCAGAGCCGTTTTTTGCAACTATCTTCACAGCGTCTCCTCTTGGATTGTGGTTTGTTTAAAGGAAAGCGACAAAAGCTTGCTACCCCCTCGCATGCTGACCTCCCTTCATGGGCGCCAACATGGTTCTCCCAAATACCAAGGGTTCGTTGTGCAAGGGCTATGCCCTCGAAAGCTACCGCTGTATGTCGAAAAAAGAGACGCTATGGGGCGCAGCCAATGGGGCTTGGCGTTCGAAGAAACGCAATTTCCAATGAAAAGCTAACGGTTTAAGGGGAAAGTGCCGATAATAGCACTGAGGGGCGCAAATTTGTTCCCCCCGCTCGCCTTTTGGCTACGCGGACAAGGCGCTCTTTATAAGAGCTACACCGAATCTATTTTTCCAAAACAATTCTAATAAGTTACGAAGATAAGGCTAAAGGACGTAGCCCGAGATTCCATGCTAAAATAGAGACATCCCCCCTATGAAGATAATGTTTGTCATGGTCAAGGAAGACTATATCGACCCGATGAACGTCGAGTTGTTGTCAGCACTCGCCAAGCGGGACGGTCATGAGACTTTTCTAAATGTACTCGAACACAATAATTTGAAAGAGGAGGTCCGCTCCATTCGTCCTGATCTAGTCGCCTATTCCGCCAAAACGGGCGAGAGCAATATCATGTTCCGCGCGAACAAATGGATTAAAACCGAATTCAAAGACAAGATCAAAACGATCATGGGTGGTCCCCATCCGACGTTCAATCATGCCAGGATGCGATTGTACGGGGAAACGCTCAACGCTCCTCCGGCCGCCAAGGGATCTCCCTTGCTCGCTATCGAAGACACGATGATGGACTACTTAGCGGTGGGAGAAGCGGACGATACTTGGCCCCTGATCCTGAAAGCGCTTTCCAAAAACGAGTCCATCGATGCTATTGCCAACTTAGTGACTCGAACCAACCGCCGGGCCGACGGAAAAGTTTCGATGAAGGATCGAACGAGCTTTTTGGATGATTTGCCCTTTCACGACAGGGAACTAGTCTATTCCAAAACGCGTCTGCGTGATTTTGGAATGCGAAGTGTGATGGCGAGTCGCGGTTGTCCTTTCATCTGTACCTATTGTTTTAATGTGAAGTTCAACCAGATGTATCGGGGTAAGGGAAAAACGGTAAACCGTTATTCGGTGGACAGACTTATCGCCGAACTAGAAGACATGGTTCGCCGATATCCGACGCAATTTATTAAATTTTATGACGACGTTTTCACTTTCCGTAGTGATGAATGGCTTCAGGATTTTGCGGACAAATATCCCAGAGTGATAGGGCTGCCTTTTCACTGCCTGACACGCGCCGATTTAGTTCGTCGTGATCCTAAGATGATCGAATATCTGAAGAAAGCGGGCATCAAATCGATGAGCATGTCGATTGAAGCGGGCAATCCCTTTATTCGAGAGCACATTCTCAAACGCGGGATGAGCGAAGAGGATATTCGGTTTGCCTTCGAGATTTGCCAAAAAAATAAAATCGCAACTTTTTCAAATACTATTTTGGCGATTCCCGCTCCTATTTTGCCCAAAGCCGATGATGAAGCTTTCGAATTAAAAGCGAGGCATCTTGTCGAGCATTTACACTCCTATTTCAAAGTAAACTTGGGGACGTTACGGCAAGATTTTGCCATGGATGTTCCTCTCAGTTCGATGCCGACAATGCCTGTCGATCAACGAAAAGATCTACTTCAGAAATTGGAAGGCTTCGGATTAAGGTATCGTGCCATCGATTACGACATCGATTCGATCGATATCAACGTAGAAAACAAAGTCGTCTTTGGAGAGTTTCCGGAACTTCACCCGTATCCGGGAACCCCGGTGACTCAATATGTTATAGACGTCGGGGCTTTTGACGGTGACTTTGAAAAACTCCACCAGAACTATCAGACGGAATCACCTTTTAGCTGTTTCACCGAGCAAGAAAAACTAGAGCAGGTAAACCTCTCTCTGTTAGGGCTAGTCCTTCTGGTGTTTCCGTCGTGGCGTAACGTCACGATGAAATATCTGATTCAAAAACGGTGGACCAAGCTCTATTTTGCCATGTACTTCATGGCTAAGGCCTATTTGATCGGAACGAAAATCTACCCCATGCGCTACTCTTTCGGACACATCATGCGCACGGTAAAGGAGAGCTTCTTTTCGGAGCTCCTCAAACATTCCCGACAGGAAGGTGAAAAATTCTACGAACGAAAAATGAATCTAGAGGCGCCAACGTCAGAAGTCTTGGGCGGTCCTTGGCAATCGTAAAACCCCATTCCAAAGTTTTATGTCTCTTGGCTATGACCAGCTTGTCGCTGCCGTCTCAAGGCGTGCCCAGCGACGGGGTCAAATTCGACAGACACGGCATTCATGCGCTGTTCGTTCAAGGCTCGTCTTATGACATGGCCTTTCAGCACGGAACTCTCTTGCATGATGAAATTCCTAACGGCGCTATTTCAATCTCTTCAAAATTAATTTCGAATGAAGCTCATAATGAATTGCCTGATAATCCCATTTTAGCCAACCTACTCACCAAATCGATCCGACTATTCATCAGTGATCGTATCGCCAAATACGTGGAAACTAATTATCCCGATCTGTCCGAACTGTACTCAGATTCGATGCGAGGGATGAGCGAGAGTTCAGGCGTTTCCGAAGAAGAGTTGCGGGACGCCGCTGTTGCTCCAGACGTTTTAATGGTGGTTGCTAAAGTGGCCATGAAACTGGGAAGCTTTCAGGCGGCTGCAAGCTCCTTGGGTAGCAACTGTTCTTCGTTTGCTGCTTGGGGCGACTACACCTCCGATGGGAGATTGCTCATTGGAAGGAATTTGGATTTTCCCGTAACTGGCGGCTTCGACAAGTATCCGACCTTGATCTATGCGACTCCGAACGATGGACAAAAGTATTTGGTTATTAGTTCGGCAGGTCTTCATATTGCGGGCCTCACTTCCATCAACGAAAGTGGAATCTACATCGCTTGTCACACGGTCCCCACCACCGAGGCTTCGGCAAACGGGATTCCGCCGTTCATGACGGCGGTCAACGTAATGAAAAATGCGCGCACCTTCGATGAAGCGGTGGCCATTTTTAAGGGTTCGTTGCCTCCCTCAGGATGGGCCTACGATTTAGCAAGCTTTAAGGAAGGACGGGTGGCAACACTCGAGCTTTCCAATCAGCACATGGCGGTTCGAGAATCTGGCCTTGCAGTAGGCAAGCATATCCAAACCAACGATTATCTGATGCCAGAGATGGCGGGGCTTGAGCTTTACATTAACCGATCGGTGGTTGACGACGCCGCTGGCCGTTATCAGCGGCTCGATCAATTGATCGAACAAAATAAGGGTAAGATCACTCCCAATGTGGCCGCGACATTTTTGGGTGATCAAGTGGATGTCTTTTCGAACCAAGTTCACGGATTGGGAAATACGGTATCGGTGCACACGACGGTTGGAAGTGTGGTCGTCGATCCAAAGGCCGGTCTGGTGTACGTGGCTTCCGGAGAAGCGCCGGCTCCTTACCACCACTATTTTTCCTTTCCTCTCCCCGGGAATGTTGACGCTACCACCTTTGAAAGCTCTCCCGATTTGGAACTTTCAGGAGCGGAATTTTCCAAAAACTATCCCGCACTCGCTCAAGCGGAGCTGAAGTTTTTAGAAGCAAAAGAGGATTACGAATATCAAAATGATTCCGACTCCGCGTTCCAAGCGATGAAAGAGGCGGTCGCTTTAGACACCACAAGTCCTCATTACTTTTTTGTCGAAGCGATCTACGCGCTTCGATCCGGCCATTCGGATGACGCCCAAATCGCGTTGCGCAAGGTCTTAGAAGTCGCTTCACAAACCCATCAGACCGATCTCGCCCATTACTACTTGGGTCGGCTGGCCGCGGATCAAGGAAATGAGGCCGTTGCTTTGGCGGAGCTTTCCCAAGTGGGAAGTTGGGTGGGCTCCGACGCCAAACTAAAAGCAGCGGCAACTAAGGCAATTACCGACTTTGAACAAAAGGGTACGTTGCCCCTTAAAACCTCTAATCTTCCGCTAATGGTCCAACAGGCGGATCTTCAGGCGTATTAGTATTAGAGGATCTTGGCTTATCCACGCGAGTACTTTGTCTCGATGGGGAAAGGAGCCTTCTTCGGGCGTCCCACCAAAACCGAAATGAAGTCCCGACCCTCATTCCCGTTTTCGGGGCCGCAAGCGGAGCCTCTGCTATCCAAACGCTTCAATGCCCCCAGTCCCGCACCGGCTTCTCTTGGCACACCTTCTGTGTCTTAGCAGACTTTCAAGCACGATCCTTCTTGCCACAAAATGGAAGAACGGACACCGGTCTTGGAGGGGAGCGGAGAGAGCTCAATCATTGTGATGACCCCGTCGCTATCGCAAGATGCGACGAGAGAGTCTTTTGCCTCGGTTAGCCCCCGCTCGTTTATCCTCGAATTTATTATGGCCCGGGGCTTAGGCCCTAGAGAGCCCAAATAGTCGCATCTAGGAACCTGCTAATAAAGAAAAGGCCGCCACAGATCAAAGCTGTTGGCAATGACCGTGCTCGAAACAACGGAGACCTGGAAATCAAGGGGGAAAACCCTCAAGGGACTCGTCTACCCCTTGACTCCCTTTCCCATAGTCGCAATGAGAGAAGCCAAAAATCACATCCCACCCCCAAACATCCGATAAGTGACTGTGAAATTCCGACGTTCATTTCGCATTGAGTCAAAAGTACATCTCAATAGCCCCCCTGACAAAGTGTGGGAGGTCATGGCGGATACCGATCATTTGAATCGAATCGTCGATCTCCCCGGTGTCGTTGCGAACCCCGATACGAAAGGTCAACTCCTCCAAAGAGTGAGTATCACCAAAGGGCCAATTCGAGTGACGTGGCGGGAGCATCCTTTTGAGTGGGTAAAAGGGAGATCCTACAGTGTTAGGCGAGATTTTGAGAATGGCCCCTTTCTCACCGTAGTGGTAGGAGTTCTTTGCCATCCTCGGGGCGGCGGAAGCGAATTTACCCTGTTTGCGGAAATCACGCCTCGTTATTATTGGTCGAAACCTATTTTAAGTGCGCTTGTCGGGGTGGGCCTGAAAAAAATGATTCGGATTGCCGAGACTTTCGATAGCAACGTCCAGACCTGTGCTCTCGATCCGACTCCCCGAAATTTCGTGGATCTGAATGCCGAAAGCCAATTACAAACGACTTTATTATCTGCAAGCGAGCCTGCACCGGTGAGCGAAACCCTGTGGGGCCTATTCAAACAACTGTTAACCGAAGGCACCGACGAAGAAGTTCTTCTTATCAGACCTTATGCGTTGGCCCACCGTTGGCAGCAAGATCGCAAAGAGGTCCTAAAGCTCTTTTTCTGGGCAGCTCGAAACGCCATTTTACAATTGCAATGGGTACTTATCTGTCCCAATTGCCGGGTGCCAAAGAATCAGGTGAGCCAATTAAGTAAACTGGATCGAACTTTCCATTGCGACTTTTGCGGCGTCGACTATGGCTCTGAACTGGATACCAACACCGAATTGCGTTTTTCCGTTTCCCCCCAAATCCGAAAGGCGGTAGACACGGTTTATTGCATCGGTAGCCCCATGAGGATGCCTCACATTTTAGCGCAAGCTGCCATACAACCCGGACAGGTAACGGTTATCAACGTTGCCCTCCCGGCGATAGAGTTGAGACTTCGAGTGCTCAAATACAACCGTTATTGTCGGCTGGTTTGCGGGGACGAAGAGGCGGTGGCACGCGCTCAAACCTCTGCTTCTCTTCATTATAACGACGAGAAGGAAGCAGGCTGGAAACCTCAAGCCGTTCTGTATCGGCCGGGCGAGATGGAGTTAAAGATTCATAACCGAGGAAAAGAGCCCATCGTAGTTGCTTTGGAAAAAGTAGGGATCGATCCTTTCATACTGAGTGCTGCCGAAGCCACCCGATTTTGGGAGTTTAGAGACCTTTTTGGTTCGGAAGTCTTGGGTGAGGGCATTGAAGTTGGGGTACGCACTGTCGCCATCCTCTTTACCGATCTTAAGGGGTCGACGGTGATGTACGAGCAGATAGGGGATGCTCCCGCTTTCGGAATGGTGCGACGCCATTTCGATTTCTTGAACTCTCATATCACTCGGCACGAAGGCACTACCATTAAGACCGCAGGAGATGCGGTGATGGCGGCGTTTCCGTCGGCGGCTCATGCCTTAAGAGCAGCTATGGCGATTCAGTCCTCCATAGATACGTTTTCCAGCCGGCTTAACCTGGAGTTTCCTGTTGTGCTTAAAATGGGCCTACACGTCGGGCCCGCCATCGCAATGACGGCAAATGGGCGGTTAGACTACTTTGGCCGTACCGTAAATTTAGCGGCTCGCATTCAACACGAAAGCAGGGGCGCAGACATTGTCTTTTCAAAAGAGATCCTACGCGATTCGACGGTAAAGGATTTAATACAGTCGGGATCGTACGAAGAGCGAACGACGACACTAAGAGGCGTCCCAGGGAAGATGACTTTGTGCCATTGGAAAGCCAATCGACTAATAACTCGTCTTGCCAGTTAGAAAGTGGTTGAAGCTCGGTCTTCGGTTTTCTACACTGAAGCCCATGAAGCAAACTTTACTGCAGCGTCTCAACGAAACCTACCTTAGTCTCCATATTCCAAAAGAAGAGGCCTTCTGGAGTGAGAAAATGGGACTCAAGTCGGCTGTCCCGGGGGCCTTTGTCACTGCCGAAGTCCTTTTGCAGAATTTTATTTCAGATTCTTCTTGGATTTCCGAAATCGAAAAAGCGCTCTCGAACGACCCCTTGACGCCGACCGAAAGGGTGGGGCTGAACGGCTGGAAGCGTCTGTTTTCCTTAAATGCAATAGAAAGTGAAGAGGCGAGGCAATTAAAAAGCGAAATCTTGCAAATTGAATCGGAAATTCAATCGAAGGTCCAAAAAAATGCCTGGGGGTATGTGGACCAAAAGACAAAAGTCCAAATTCCCACAAGTCTTAACCGATTAGGATTGATGATTGGCACTGCCCCGGAAGAGACCGATAGAAAAGCAGCCCTTGAAGCTTTGCGATCGATGGAGAGGTTTGTTTTAGACAACGGCTTTTTAGACCTCGTGAAGATGCGGAACCGTTTGGCTCGCACGATGGGTTTCGAAGATTTTTATGCGTATCGAGTCCAGCTCAATGAAGGGTTTAGCGTCGATGAGCTCTTTAAGATTTTGGACCTTTTCGAATCGCAATCTCGAAAGACCTGTCAGGCTTCCATCGACAAAGTAATTGCCTCTCACGGTAAATCGGCGCTGGAGCCTTGGAATTTTCGCTATTTTGTTTCTGGAGACTTAGAAAAACAACTAGACCCCTATTTTGATTTCGAAGCGTCCGTCGAACGCTGGGCTCGTTCCTTTGCCCGACTCGGGGTCGATTTCCGAAAAGCGAAACTTACCGTCGATTTGGTTAACCGTTCCGGGAAATATCACAACGGATTCATGCATGCTCCTTTTCCCTCTTTCGTCGATGAAAATGGATTTCGATCCGCTCGGATAAACTTCACCGCAAATGCAGTTCCGGGGCAGATTGGAAGCGGCAAGCGGGCACTAGAGACCCTGTTTCACGAAGGGGGGCATGCGGCGCACTTTAGTAACGTAGAGATGCCGGCCGTAGCGTTCTCCCAAGAGTACTCGCCTACTTCTATGGCATTTGCCGAGACCCAATCCATGTTCATGGATCATCTTGTCAGCGATCCGCAATGGTTGGGAAGGTATGCGCGCACGAAAGAAGGCTCCGTCATCCCGGCCGATCTTATTGAAACGGTGGTTCGCAAAGACCGGGCCTACGCCGCATGGAATGTACGCAGTTTAATGGTGGTTCCGTACGGTGAGAGGGCTATTTATGCGATTCCCGACGATCAAAGAACCGTAGATCGGGTGATTCAGGTCGTGCGTTCCGCCGAAGATCGTCTTGCGATGACCCATGGCCATTCTCGTCCCATCTTGAGCGTTCCTCATTTGCTTTCCGGAGAAAGTTCGGCGACCTATCACGGGTATGTGTTGGCCTTGTTTGCGGTAGAACAGACGCGCCAGCATTTCATGCGGCGGGACGGCTTTATCGCCGATAATCCGAAAGTGGGTCCCGAATTGGCGACGCGGTACTGGAAGCCGGGCAATTCCAAGACCCTCTTCGAGTTCGTTCGCGGATTGACCGGAGAAGATTTTTCCGCCAAAGCGATGCTTACCCACGTGAACATGCCGTCTGACCAGATGCGTGCCCAGGTAGAGCGTGTCTGCGATCGGATTAAGTCGGTCCCGGTCGATACCTCTCCCATCCGATTGAACGCGGAAATTCGATTCGTTCACGGAGACGACACGATTGCCGCCTATCAGCCGAACCAGGACTTTGCCGATTGCGCCGCGCAATTTGCAGGTTGGCTTTCGAGTCAACAGAGTGGGGCTTAAGGGAGCGCTCCTTCGGAGCGTCATCTGTCCCATCACCTTTCGCTTCGCGAAAGTTACCCTTAATCTATCCGAATTTATCGTACCGGCTGTCATTACGATCAAGAGTCGTGATTAGGCCCCCCACCATCACAGACGCTCCCTTCGGGCAGTCTATATGATATCTTAGTGGTTAACCTCTATAGACATAGGTAACTCGATGCGACGATTCCTTTGGTTAGGGCTGATTTTCATCTCTGGCATGAGCGGGTTGATATACGAAGTCGTATGGCACCGCTATCTGGCGATTCTCCTAGGGGCTCAGGCTCGGGCAACGGCGGTGGTCCTAGCCATCTTTCTGGGGGGAATCAGCGTCGGGTACGCCTGCTTCGGCCGCTGGTCGAAAACCAAGAGCTGGAACCTGCTTCGAGTCTACGCTGTTGTGGAACTGGCACTGGGCGCATGGGCCATGCTCTTTCCACTTCTTTTCAAAGTGGCCGAACCTTTGACCTCTCATTTTTACGCCTGGTTTGGGGTTAATAGCCTTTTTATCGATATCTTTATGTCGGTCGCGTTGATTGGCTTTCCTACCTTTCTCATGGGGGGGACTCTCCCCTTACTCACTCAGGGGCTTGCTGAAGATTTAGAAAAGGCCAGCAAAACGCACGCCATGATCTACGGAATCAATACGGTGGGGGCCTGCTTCGGCTGTCTGATGGCCGGTTATGCGTTAATTCCTTGGATAGGTTTGGTTGGCTCTGTCCAAGTCGCAGCCGGTGGGAATCTCCTGGTTGCGGCAGTGGCCTATTTTTATCTGGCATCCTTGTCGAAAGCTCGTCCTGTGAAGGAGAGTAAACGGCAAAAGTCGGTTCCTTTCTCGGCCTATCACAAAGCACTTTTGTTTCTAGGATTTCTTTCCGGATTTTATCTGCTGACCCTTCAGACGCTATTGATTCGATTAATGGGACTCTCCACGGGCTCTTCGAATTACAATTTCACTCTTATCGTTTCCATTTTTATTTTGGGGCTTGGGATTGGCAGTCTCGTCGTTCGCCGCATCGAACATTACACGGCTCGTCGACTTTTTTATAACCAAATGGGGGTTGTTGTCGGCCTATTTCTTCTGTATCGCAGTGGGGCTTACTGGCCCTATTGGGTGCACGTGGCTCGATCGTTTTTTCGAGATAGTATGGAAGCCTTCTTCCCCTACCAAGCCCTATTAGGGGTCGGGTTCTCGGCTCTTTTACTTATTCCCATAGGACTTGCGGGCCTGACGCTTCCGCTTTGTTTTCATTTGATGAAAGACGACAAAGATACTTTGGGCCAACGCGTGGGGCAGCTGTACGGTTTTAATACTTTGGGTTGTGTTTTTGGAGCTCTCATCGGTGGCTATTTTCTTTATTACTTTTGGAATATCGACCAGCTTTTCAAACTTTGTGTCTATCTTTCCGCTTTCGCCGTCATTGCGGCGGGCTACCTGGTCTGGAGTACCAAAAAGATTTCCAAAGGCGAGCTGTGGTCCTCGGGTTTCGTCGTCGCAGGATTTCTGGCTCTGACCTTTTTGTCGCCTCTTTATTCGAAGAGTTCCTACATTCAACCTTTTCGCCATCCGCAACCCATTCCTAATGTGACCTATAATGGAGCGGAAGCTTTTTATAACTACCTGGGGAGATCCACTCAATATCTGTTTTATAAAGATGGCCCCAATACTTCCGTAGGTATCGGCTCAAGTACCATGGACGGCCATGAACTTTCGCGCACGATCATTATTAACGGAAAATCCGACGGCAATACGCGGGGCGATTACTTCACGACTTCGATGCTGGCCCACATTCCCGGTCTGCTCGCGAAGGATCTAGAAAAGGTCTGTGTCATCGGCTTTGGAACGGGTACCACCATCGGCCTTTTGGCTGATTACGACGATATCAAAGACATCGAAGTGGCTGAAATCTCAGGAACGCTCATTGAACACGCTAACCTTTTTGATCCCTACAATGGAAAAGCCTCACAGCAGGCCAAAGTGCACTTTAATGAGATGGACGCTTTTCGTTATCTCGAGGGGACAAATAAAAGTTTCAGCTTCATCGTTAGCGAACCCAGCAATCCCTGGGTGGCAGGCATTGAAAACCTCTACAGCAAAGAGTTTTATTCCCTGGCCAAGCGCAAGCTTCTTCCCGGGGGGCTCTTCGTTCAGTGGATTCACACCTATTCTTTCGACGATCAACTCTTTCGCATGGTGCTTAAGACCATGGGGACTTCTTTTTCGGCCGTCTCGGTATTTCAGTTAAGAGGGGGGGATTACGCCCTTATCGGAAGCGACGAGCCCTTCGACCGAAGTGACCTTCGCCGAGGTGAGCGGCGTTTCGAAAGCAGCGACAAGCTCCAGAAAGCTCTTTTTGAAGCTGGGATTACGACGTTCCCTACGGTCTTGGCACTCGAGGTCGTTCCCTTTTCGCTCAGTAAAGTGATGGGAGAGGGCTCTTTAGTCCACCAACTAGAAAGCCCTCTTCTTAGTAATGCCGCCGCCAAAGCTTTCTTTGCCAATTCGAGTTCCAATGTCGAGAGTCTGCGACGGCAATTCAAAGAGTATTATGCTTCCGTCTCGGATTCTCTTTTAACGGATTACACGAATGGAAGGGTCCCTAATGATGGTCAGTTGCAAGCCTTTCGTCAGAGCTTTTGCGACACCGCTGTGAGCAAGAATGCCACTTTGTGTGATGAAACTTTAGCGGCTCTTAAGATGCGAAATCCAAAATTTGATCCCAGCCGCGTGTATGAAAATCCTCCTTCAAACCGAGATTTAGCAAGCCTTGAGCAATATACGACCCCGCCCAAAGGGAAGAGTTTTGGACCTAACGAACTGCAAGTCGTTTACGACATGTTCGACGTTTACAAAAAATACTATTCCCCGATCGCTTACTTTCCTGTCGAATATATTTTGGGTCGGTTAGATTACTGCATGAAAGTCGTCTCTGGTCTGGATAGCATGTACGGGGAATGTCTGCTTGAGAAGATCCTTACTTTTGAGACAGCGAGGCTTCGCGGGGTCGAATTTAAAGCCAGTGTGTCCGAGTACTTGCGTTGGTTCGACACGCTTCCTCCTTCGATGAATAACTACGGAAAACTAAAGGAAGCCAAGGATATTTTGGTGAAGATGGTCGAGCTCGACACCAACTCGCCTGGTTGACAGGCCGCTCCGTTCCCTTTAGGTAGTGTTGTCCTGGGGGGAAAAGTGAGCATGAAAATAACTAATCTACTATCCACAATCCATCTGCGATTCCTTAGCCTAATCGTCGCGATGCTACTGACGGCCTGCCAAAAGGCTCCCCTTGCTTCCGGTGAGGGCGAATTGTTAGCTATGACCGATAGCGCTGCCACTCAGGTAAAATTGGAATCGGTTGGCGCCGGAAACTCAGATTGGCTCCAAACGGGTGCTTTGGGGGTGGATTATTCTCCAGCCAAAGAGACAGTCATTAAAGCAAAGATCGTTGCTACAGCGACCGATAACGGGGTCTCCTGTGCCATCGATGAAAAGCCAGACGCGGATAAGATTGCGGAAAAAGTTAAGCCGTTGCCTTTATGGTTTTGGACTAAAAGTAATAAAGAAAAAAAGTTGGATGACGATCTCGCCGTCTTACTCTCTTTTTCTCAGATTAAGGTAACTTCCGAACTTCTTACTTTTCTTGTCAGATTCAAGAAAGATGAGTTTTATCACCAGTCACTCTGGCAGGTGAAGCCCGTGGAGAACCCTCTGGATAAGAATCTTTGTATCGCAAGGGCCGAGATCTGTACTCGAGTTAAAACCGATAAAGCAACGGGAGTGGTGAGCTGTGCCGACGAATGGAATTGGCTGAGTCGCATTATCGCGGTTCCCGATGTGAACGCGTTTATTTGGAGTCGTGGAAAAGAGGAGATCATTACCGCGATTCGAGCGGAGTATCTCAAGCTGGAACAAGGAATACTCACCACTCAAGTGGATAATAAGATCCCCGTAGCGCAACCTTGGGATAAAGATAAAAAAGCCGCGGAATAAAAAATCTTAGTATTGTGTGAGATTCATATTGAAAAGCTCCTTCTCTGTCGAAGGGGAGGAGTTCAAATGGATCCTTCGATACCAATAGTAGTTTCTAAGCACCGAAGCGACGTAATCGCGTGTCTCGCGGTAAGGGATGAGATCAATAAACAGAATAGGTTCGTTTGTCGCATATCTTGCCGTCCATGCCGAGACATGACTCTCGCCCGAATTGTAAGCGGCTAAAGCCAAGTGGATTTGGCCGTTCGATCTTTTCAACAGATCGGTTAAGTACATAGCGGCTATCCGAACGTTGTCATTGGGGTCGAAAAGGTTAGGAGGCGGAGCATTCTGGTAATGTTTTCCAGTGGCCACATTAAGTTGCAATAACCCTCTGGCATGGGCCGACGATACTGCCGACGGGTCGAAGGCACTCTCCTGCCGCGCGACTGAGAGCAGCAAATAGGGATCAAGACCTGTCGTGTTCTGAGCGAAAATGGGAAATAATACCTTGGGAAAATAGAGTTCCATCGTCTGGCGGGAAATAAGCTGGGGGTTTTTATAAAGAACATCGGAGAGCAGAGTAATTTTAGAACGATAGTTTTCGTCGTCAGGCTTTAACTCCGCAAGATACAACCGCACCTCTGGCTCGGCCTCTTTGGAATCCGCCACTGCCCATTTTAGAACTCGAGAAGCGCTTTCTTTATAGCCGTACTTACGCAGAATCTCTACTTCCTCGATAAGGGGATTCATATCGGGATGTTGTTTAGAGCGAGTGAGTTCGTGCCCTTCGGTTTTAAGCAAGATATCGCCGGGGTCGAGATTGTTTGCCGTTAGCGCAACGAGAGCATGGAAAGAGAAAGGGTATCTCTTTTTTAGTTCTTCGAGTGTTGTCTGCGCTTGGATCTTATGTCCACGGGCTATTCGGGTGCGGTACAACCAGTAGAGGGCTCTTCCCACATAGGCGGTTTGCGCTTGAGAAGCTTTGCGAAAAAGGGGTTCAGCGAGTTCGTACTTCTTATCAAGAAAATAAAATAAGCCGCCGCGGGTGAGCAGTGACTCTTGGTTGGCAGGGTCTTTGGTGAGGCAGTCGCCACCCTTTTGATATAGCTTGGCTATCTCCGAAGGCTGTGCCCGATCCGGCAAAAGGTCTTCTCTCGAAGTGGCGATAGCGACGGCTATATTATTAGGACAGCCATTCTCCTTCATCGCCGCAGTATAAAGTTTTGATAGCTCCGAGGGGCGGGCGGTTTGAATCCCTCGAATAAGCGAGCCGACCGAGGCAAAGCGAAGCTCCAGCCAATTTTTTAACTTTCCGTGACTAAAACGAGGGCGGACCGTAATGCCCGATCGTGGAGTTACGATTTTATTGCTGGTCTCGACCAACTTTTCGAGTCTGTCCCGATTGACCAGCCCATAGCAGAAAATACTGTCCGAAGTATTTTTCTCGCAATCCTCTACAATGGCTTCCGTTTCAGGTGGTGAAAGCCCGTCTTTCAGGTACGTATCAAAGAGTTCTGCCTGTTCCTTTTGCGTTAACTCAGCGTCATCTATAGGAACAACATCGGGAGCGGAGGCAGCGGGGGCTATTGCCGCCAGATCGCGTTCCCCTGTCGCGGGTGGACTTTCTCCGCATCCAAAAAGCGCCAACACTAAAAAGATACCCAAGAATTTTGGTTTGCCTTGCATGTGATCTTTACCCCGAGAAAAACAAGTAGCGGGCGCTGCTTATTAGTTTAATCGAAGCGGAGGGTCGTGGCGAGGGGCGGAGCGACGCGGCAGGTTAAATATTTCTTAATGCCTGATCCAAATCCGCCAGAATATCTTCGATGGCTTCAATTCCAATCGAAAGCCGCACGGTCTTGTCCGTGATTCCAGAGAGTAGAAGCTTATCGGCATCAAAGTCGCTCGCAAAAAACAGTTTGGCGGGGGTTGCCAGAGAATCGGTGGATCCTAAGCTTGCTGCTACGGGAACCATCTTCAGGCGATTTAAAAAGGCCATCGCGGTCGCTCCGTCCCCCTTCACGTCAAAGGCAATAATAGCTCCAAAGTCTTTGAGGAGTTTTTTGGCACGTTCATGTTCGGGGTGGGATTCCAGTCCCGGGTAAAAGACCTTGTCGGCGTTAGGATGCTTCGATAGCCATTGGGCCACTTCGCCGGCGTTTCTACTCTGACGTTCGAAGCGTAGAAAATACGTTTTTAGCCCTCGCAAGATCAAGTAGGCTGCATGGGGATCCAGAACGGGCCCCAGGCAAATATAATCCTGACGGATCCCACTGATAAGTTTTTTGGCGCCTACGATGATCCCTCCCAGAACATCGCCGTGGCCGTTGCCAAATTTTGTCAGGCTATGGACGAACAGATCGACCTGGGTCTTCCCCAAGTTATGAATTCCCGCAAACGTATTGTCCAAAAGGGTCAACGCCCCATGGGATCGAGCCGTCTGAGTAATAAAATCGAGATCCGGGATTCGGGTCATGGGGTTGGTCGGGCATTCTAGTAAGACAAGCCGAGTCGGGTGTTGCTTCAATGCTTTCACAAAACCCGCCGTGTCGTGAAGGGAGAGCAGGCTTGAAGTGACCCCGAACTTTTTTAAGAGATTAAGGACCAAAAAACGTGTTGGCTTATAGGACTCCACAAAGAGAATCACGTGATCGCCCGATTTTAGAAGGCTGATGAGGCAACTTGAGATAGCGGCAATTCCACTGGATACGGCGATGGCGTCTTCGCCCCCTTGGAGCTGGGCAACCATAAGCTCCAACTGGCGTACCGTGGGATTGCTGATGCGAGAATAGAAAAAATTCTCAGGATCTCCAAGCATCTCAACCGATTCCACGGTGAACTTAACACTTTGATAAATAGGGGACACGAGCGGCGGATTGCCGGGATTAACGTTAACTTTGGGAGGGTGATTTACTAAGGATTCGTCTTTCATATACGAGATATTCGCTTATGCGATTAAGAAAGAAAAGAGAAGTGTCGAGAGGGAGACGGATCGGAAACGGGAGCTTGCAGTGAACCGTTATGTAGAGTAACGGGCGCATCCAGTGCGGCCGTTAGGAAGGAATTTGGAAGATGACGAAGGGTATAGCAGAATAATGAAGTGTCGGTTCTTTTTGCTTCTCCCGTTTCCGTTACCGAATTTGTTTTCAACGTATCCATCTCGGTAAGACTCTAGTGCAACGCGCGTGCCATTGCCTATTCGAGCCCATTCGTGCGTAGCTTCCCCCAATTTTAGGCACACTGTCCCGAAACTGACCCAATTTCGAACCCATTTAGGGGCTTTCGTGCCATCACGGAGACAATCTGACACCAGAGAATTTTTTCCTGGGAGTGTAAAAACAGGATTACCTGCGTTTTCCGCCACTGATAATGACGAAAGGCTGATTGCCTACCATCATCACCTGTCCGCCGCAGGACTCAGCCATCCGCTGCATCTCTTTCATCGCTTCTATCTGAGGTTTCATGGCCTCGAGTTGAGCACGGGCTTCGGCATGGGCGGCACGGATACGGGAAGTATCCTGGGGATCGAGGTACTCTAAGATCCGATCATGGACGACCTCTCCGCTCATTATCCCCGCAACGATAATTGCGGCCTGTTGCAAGCCGAAGAGGGTTCCAATGCGTGCCCAGAACTCCTTCACGGATAACTCTTGTCCCTGAATCGTGACTGAAAAAACTTTATCCCACTTTTCTTCTGCTCTTTCGGTCTCCGTCTCTTCGGCGAGGGATTCTTGCATATGCAAGACGAGATCGACCGCGGTCTGGCAGACGGTGCACAGAGGGTGTCCTTCATAAATTTGGTCAATAGGAATCCCAACCAATAAGAAAATCTTTTTGAATAGTCCCGTCGAGAGATGCTGGAGCGAATGATAGAGGGTCTTGTGACGGGTCCTCAGCTCTCTAATAAAAGCTCTTCCCGCTGAAACTCCTCCCTCGGAATTTCCTCCCATCATCTCAGTGGGGTCCATGGAAAAGAGAATATTGCGAATGGGGCCTGCGAGCCAACGTCCATCGACTTGTACCGTCTGACGTCGTCTCTTGGCAGCATCGAGACTTCGCTGCATTTCCCAATCGATCACTTCCATTAAAAGTTTGCTTCCCATATCCAAATTACGTTCAATTATTTTCAGGAGCAAAACCTCTTTGCGTTCATTGATAACTTCGGTCGTTAGAAGAAGTTCTCTAAGCTCGGCCACTAAAGATTCCGAAGGAGCCTGTCTGCTTTGCTTGGCGACTTCGTTTAGCACTGTTCTAAATTGAGCCTCTCTTTGCGGATATTTGGGAGGCTTGTGGGAAGGAACAGAAGGAATAATGATCTTTGAGGCCAAAGAGCGAATTTCAGCTTCGAGTTTTGGCATCGCCGTTTTGTCGCCACTGAGGTAAGCCCGAGTTGCCATCGTTGCCTTAAAATCGATGGGATGCGTTCCCGTGGCGGAGTCGAAACCGGTAATGCTGGAGAGAGGGGGAAGCTTAATTTCCGGCAGCTCCAAATCCACCATTCGACCGAAGATGTCAAATTGCATGCCGCCCCTTAAAACGCCACCCACAATGTCGGACGGCATTTGGGAGCGGAATACGTCGAAATTCGAATAGGCCCGCCAATGGGGCTCTCGGTATAATATTCCCGCCTGTTGTTTTTGTCCGTTGGCCAGAAGAATCTGGACAGGGAGCTTTACTAAGAACATGGGGCGAATAATTTTGAAATCGGTTCCGTGCACTTTGTTGTACCGATCGAAGGTTATTTGATGGGCAACTCCCATCATGCTCTCCTTAAATCCACGCTCTAAGGGAAAGAGGCCGTGGGTATAGTCCATACTACGCAATAGCTGAAGTAGGGTTTTGCGATCGGCCTCCGTAACTTTCATTCCCGATGTCAGTCGACGCAAATTCGCTCTTAGCAGTTGTGCGAATTGCAGCGGGAGCTCCGCGCGCTGAGCTAGCGAGTGTTTCCAGCCTCGGATCTCTTCCTCCGTTTTTGCTTTTTGGATGGCTGCTTCAATCGCGGCTTTGGTAGTTCGAAAGGCGACGATGGCGCGGTTCAAATCGGAGATCATGTGATGAATAGAGAAATCCGTCCTAAAATCTTCGGGAAACGGATCCTTGCCGAGGATGTAGGCAAGCGGTCGTTCATAGGCTCTTAACATAGCCTCTCCCTCGGGACTTAGCCCCGAGCCTTTTCCGTCCAAATTGCCGATGACCTGAGCCCCGAATAAGCTTTGAATGACCATCTGAATAAAATCACCCCGGACGTAATGCACCGGATGGGTGACTTCGATTTGACCTATCGGCTCGGCCTGGACTTCCATCAAGATTCCGTCCCACGCGGATTGCAGAGCGGTTAAATGGGCTACGGGTTGCCCAGATAGGAAGAGTTTTATTTCATCATCGCTATGGCCTCGAAATAGCTCATACCGCTCGCGCAAGACGTCTCCATCCATCCAAGGGATATCGTCGGGAGTGATTCGGAAAACATTCGCGTTTTGGCTGAACGATAGCCCGAAGTCGTGGGCATTTTCAGGTTCGATCAATAAGTCTGCTCTACCCAGAGCAGAGAAAAATAGGGCAACAGCTAGAAGAAAGCGCACGTTCACCGCCAATAAAAAAGGTGCGCCAACCTAGCAGGTTGAAAAGGGAGTTTCAATAGGGCGTCTGTGATAATAGGATTTCCCTTAAGGGTTCGATAAGATAGCTGAACTTATTCCATTCCTGCTCTTTGTCACATTAAAGGAGCGCTCCTTGGGGGCGTCATTAGTCCATCCACCCACGCCCGAAGATCAGACCGTCTGCTTTTTTTGAAGTCCTAAACAGACTGTGCTATCGACTCTCATGGCATTTTGGTTGATGAAAACGGAACCGGACGTTTTTTCTTTCGAGGATCTGATGAACTCGCCCAAACGGACTACGCATTGGGAGGGGGTTCGCAACTACCAAGCGCGCAATTTGATGCGAGACAATTTCAAAGTGGGAGATCAAGTCCTGATTTACCACAGCAACACCGATGATCCCGCCGTGGCGGGGGTGGCTGAAGTGGTAAAGGCCGGTTATCCGGATCAAACGGCTTTAGATCCCAAAAGTCCTTACTATGACGAGCGCGCCAAAAAAACAGCGGAGTCTCCCTGGATTATGGTGGATGTTAAGGCGACTCATAAGATGAAGACCCTGGTTACGCGTTCTCTGATGAAAGCCGAGCCCGGTCTGAAAGACATGATGGTATTGAAAAATGGTTCAAGACTATCCGTCCAGCCAGTCACGGCTTCGGAGTTTAAGAAAGTTCTAGCTTTGGGAAGTCCAGAAAAAATCTAATAAAAGAATTGGGCGAATTGATCTATCGAAGTTCCTACTTGGTAGAATTCGAGACCGGCGTAGGGTTGCAGGGTTAGCCACTGGTTCGCGTTGCCGAAGTATTGGTACGAACCATAGACGGTAGGATCGCTTAATCCTATACCCCAGTGATAGACGCCTACTTTCAAGTTGAAGTTACCGGCAATCGTCATCAGTGAGCCGCTATTTCCATGCACCGGATTCATGCCTCCATTGACAGTGCAGCCGTCCAACATCACATGAATATTTGCGTTCACTTGCGCCGCGGTGATAGCGGTACCGTCTTGCGACGACTGTCCGCCGTATCCATAGACTTGAGGAATAGTTCGAGACCCTGAACAGGTCTTTGGATTTAAGATCATTCCCGCGTGTTGGTTATACTGCTGGTACAAATTGGAATAGATGTAGTTGCCGTTAGCGTCCTGGGTGTTGATCGGATCGAAACTCCAAATGGTAACGGGTACTGATTGGGCGGGTTGAGCGTTGATTCCTCCCAGCACATTGAGTTGTGCGCCCGCAGTATCCCACTGAGCAGCCGCCACGGAGGGGATATCAAGGACGGCGTAATCCGCGTTTTGGCTGCTTCCCACGGAGCGAAAATCGACCACCCCCGTTGAAATCTGTTGGCCTGCTTGATTGTAAAACAGCACATAATAATCCAAAGGATTACTGTCCGATTCGACACAGTGGGCGTTAGTTAAAACTCTGCCCGGAGTAATGTGGGTGATCGTGCAGTAGGAAACCGTATTGTCCGGCAGAAAACCCAACAGAACTCCTACTGGAGTCGTTCCTACGCCCTGAATCAAGGGCCGACTAAGGGTTTGATCAGAATTCAAAACAGGAAACTGTTCGATAAACTGAAGTCTCGTGGTATTGGCGGGCAAAGGGGTGTTGGCAGTACCCGATTGAAGGTTGGAGTTATTGTTGTTTCCGCAGGCACTTACTGCCAGGATGGCAATTAACCCCAACGCCGTATTTAGAAACGGCGATTTCAAAGACAACCGCATAGCAGCTCCAACTTCCTTTCACCTTGAGAAACCGTTCGTTCCTTTGGAAAGCAAAAACCATGCGTCAGCTTGCCAGTCCGTTCCCGCACGAAATGCGGCTATCCACTTTGAGAATGCGCGGAAGGTGACAATTTAGGGCAATCGGTTGTTTGGGCATACGACGTATGCTCGTTGGATACTCTGTATTTCCAGAACCGAGGCGGCTTTTACTTATGACGCGACGCATGATAAGCGTGCCCCATCAGTGGAGGTTCCATGCGCTTGGAAACGTGCAAGGCGGTTTGTTTAGGTCTTGGTTTATTAGCTGGAATAGAGGCATTTGCGGATATCCTTCTGGACTCCGACGGACCGGTCCCCAAAATCGTCTATCTGGAAAACGGGCAAGTTAATTATAGGGAGTGCTCGGCGAATTCGTCCCAACCGCTAACGCGAAAATGTGCCTCGCGTTATCCACAGCCGTTTTCCATTGCGTACGCGGACTACTCGAAGCATCTAAATCTTTTAAACGGAGTGCCCGAGTCGGAAGCTTCGCTAAACACCGCTGAGTATTCGATTCAGTGGCATCTGCGTCGTCGCCAGAGGGTTTTGGCGAACCGAACCGCTTCCAAGAATGACTTGGAAGATCACGAGGCCCAAATTTTTGCGAAAACCCTAGGCCTCAAAGTGCAAGGCGATACCCAGATTTTGGAATACCTAGCACCCGAGCGGACGAGGACTCTCAATTCGAGCCACCAAAGGGTTACCTACTTGAAAGTTACGAAATCTTTCTCCAAACCGGTGATCTGGCGGAGTGCAGGACAAAGCTGGAAGTTCCAACAAGGGCTTAATCAAACAGAAAATAATGAGTTTTGCAGCTTCCCGTGGAGAACTCCACTGAAAGCCGAAATCTTAGAAATGTTTCAGGGCAAAAACGGCGAGGGTAAACTCGGCCACAAAACGGAGTATTGGAAAGTTGATGATAGTGGGCAGATCTTTTTCCAAGATCTCACTCTGGAATGGCCAGAACGTTCTATTCCGGTCTGGGCGATAGTAAACCCGGGGAATCCCGTCTCCCTAAATCGTGTGCATATCAAGAAACTTCCCGAAGGGTTTCCCAAAGGGTTTGATGAAACCGCCAATCCCATGAGGGAGTCGGATTTTTCCAAGCCGACGGTCTCTTTTTGCATAAGCGACGATGATACGGATCAAACGATAAACACGGAAGAGAATAAAAACCAAAAGTGGTACTGCACCGGATTTTGTAAAGGCTACTCCTTCTATTTGGCCACTGGAACAGAGTCCTTGGTCTGGTCATACGATCCGGTGACTCGAACTGAAAGGTCCTACGTCTTTATCGACGGGCCCATTCCTCCCGGTGCCGAACGAGCTTATATGCACGAAAACTTCATTACGGGAACTGCGCTTGCGGCGTCGGCCGGTCTTTTTGCTTGGAACGCTAGACAGGCCTTATCGAAAAAATGTGCGGCTGTTTATGCGGCCACGGAAAGCAAAACGATCCATGCCGAGGGGAAAAGTGCCGAAGACTATCCTACGACCCGCGGCGAGATAGCCCAAGGAAGCGTAACGTGCGAGCGAGGGCAAAAACCCCGGAGGGTTAAATTTAAGCCGGGCTGGATCTGTCGAGGTTATTATCAGGGCCATGATAGTTATTTCCTCGCTCGTAACAATGCAAAGCTGATTGGATCTGGAGATACGGAAGAAGCGGCCCGGCAGGATAGTCTAAGCAAGCTATTGGCTATTGAGAAGGATAACGCCAAGTACGATTTGGTATGTACTCAAGATGGTTATGCTTTGACTCAGGATTAATCCTTAATCCTCTTGCTGGCACAGTCCCGCGTTGTCATAATCAGCCGACAGGGGGAAAGCATGCGTCAAGGGGTGGGGATTGTAGGGATGGTCTGTGCCCTAGCTTGTGTTTTCCTCCAATCCGAGGCTCTCGGTGACTCTTTGGCGGAGTTTCAGGGCGTCGATTCCAAGACCGATCATCAGCAGATGAGTGAAGCCGATATTTCGGCTGAAGCTTCGCGTCTTAGAGAAGAGATGTTAAAAGCGCGCGCCGATAGGCGAGAAGCGGAAACTCCCCTTCAAGTAGAATCTCGAGATCTCAATCTTTCCCATTGGAGCCCTCTGTTTCCTCTTAACGGGGTTAATTCTCTTACCTCCTCCATTCGAACCGACGGAGAGGCGGATTCGTATTTCATGCGCGGCGTGAATGCAGGGCAGGGAAAGGATATCTCTGTTTCGGTTGACGGCATTTCGGTAAATAATCCCAGCCAAGTCCGTTCTCAGGGCTACGCGGATCTTCACTTCGTGATTCCAGAACTGGTAGAAACCGTAAACGTAGAGCGAGGAGGGCTTAACCCTTCCCTCGGTGATTTTGGCGCGGTGGGCTCGGCCGACATTATTTTGCGCCGCCAGCTTCCTCAAAGCGCTCTTATGCTGGGTTCGGGAATGGATAGTAGCCTGCGAGGAGTAGCCCTCGCTTCGGCCGGGGGAAGCTGGCAGCCCCTTGTGGCCGCTGAGTACTATAAAACGGCTGGCCCCTACCAAAATTCGGAAGGGCTTTCGCGCTACAATCTTTTCACGCGATTGACCCACGCTTTTGATTCCCACGGAACTGAACTCTCTTTGACCTTCATGGGTCACTCCTCGGATTGGAATACTCCTGGATTTTTGCCCACCCGAGCGGTCATTACCGGCGGTGTCAGCTCTTTGGCCTCTCTCGACCCTTCACAGGGGGGAAGTACTCAAAGATTTGGCGGAGTGGCTGTGTATAAGACGCCGACCGCTCGAGATCAAACGTTGACGTTAACGGGTTATGCGACTCGCTCCGACTTTACGGTCTTCTCCAACGAGTCTCTTTTCGCTCTTAATTCGACTACGGGGGATGAGCGTGAAGGAATCGACGACAGAACTATCTTGGGAATTAACGGAACGTATCGCATCGATCAAAGAAAGAGTGAGATAGGCTTTGATACCTACTTGGGCGTTCAGTTACGGGCAGATCTTATTTCACGATCGGTCTATGCCGACGATTCCCGAGTGAGACTATCGAATGTTGCTGCCGATAACATCCAAACCAAGAATGCGGCCGCCTATGCCGAACAAGACATCTATTGGACAAAGTGGCTAAAAAGTATTGCTGCTCTTCGTGTCGAAATGCTGGCCTATAACGTCGATGACGATAGGAGCACTCACGATATCGGCCCTAGTGGCGGCGATACGGTGCTAGTGGCAGCCCCCAAGACAGGAATTGTAGTGATGCCCTCCAAAAATGTGGAGATCTTTCTGCGTACGGGCCTCTCTTATCATACGAATGATGCCCAAGCCGTTTTGTTGTCTGGCGACAAAGACAACTATGTGACCCGAGTGGCTAGCTACGAAATGGGAGTGACGGCAAAGACCGATCGTTGGAAGTGGGAGGTTACCGGGTTCTCTTTGGGAATAGGAACGGAATTAGCCTATGATCCGCTCTATGAAACTCTGGCCACGATAGGGCCTAACACGCGTTGGGGAGTTGAAGGGCGGGTGAAGTATCAGCTTCTTGAATGGTTGGCCGTGGAAGGGGCTGTCACTTTGGATAAAGCAACTTTAGACAATATGCCGGGCAATAATAATTGCGTTCCGTTTACCCCTTCGATGGTGGCGTCAGCGAGTTTGGTGGCCAAGCACCCGAAAGGTTACTTTGCCAGGTTAGCACTGACCCAAGTCGGGCAGATGGCGGCCACTACCGACGGATCGGTGACGGCGGACGGTTATCTCAGAGTGGATGCGATGTTAGGCTACCGCGCGAAGGCTTTCGAGATTAGTCTTGGGGCTCTTAATCTTTTCAATACGCAATGGAGAGAGCTAGAAACCTTAGGAACCTCTCGTTTATCAACGGAAGCCGCGGCAGAACAAGACGTCAATTTCATTTCCGGAACTCCTTTGAATATTCAAGCGACGGCTTCGGTATTTTTTTAGCTGTGAAAGCCCGAAAGCTTTTCCTGCAATAATTTTAGCATTTCAAATCCGGGGTAGCGCCGGGCGATTCCCGCCAGAAAATCGGTCTCGGTCACCTTTCCTAAACGAATGTCTTGAGCCATGGAATTTTCATTGTCGTGAGTCTTTTCAATCAAATCCAAGAGCTGTTCGAAAAGTTCGTTTTTGGGTTGTCGCCAGGGACCCCAGTGTAGTTCTCCCAACTCGAAAGCCTCTTGAAATAGGATATCGAGTCGTTCGCGGTGTAAGAGGAGCGATCCGTTGGTCGGGGCCGATTCACTGGCTGCTAGAGAGTTCAGAACCGTGTTGAAGAGCCACTTTCTTCTCCCAGACGTGATCGGATCATTTTCCCAGCGAAACAAAGAAGGAGAATGGGTTAAGAGTTGTCGTTCTCCTTCGAGAGGGTCGTCCTCGGATGGCACGAGAGGGCCCCACGTGATGGTCGCTTTGGGGTTTCTAAATGAAAAAACGCTTTCCCCAAGGCGTGTCACGGCTAATGTGGTGGTCCCCCAGCGAAATTTGCGATCGGGAAATTGGCGTGAGAGAAATTTTAACTCTTCATCGATAGCGCCGTTACCTAAACTTATAATAGGAGCGGACTTCGGAAGGGAAGGCAAATGCTGCAAAAGGGCGAGTCTAAGTTGATGGGCTTTTACCGTGACTAAGATAGCCTGGGCTTGGCTGGCTTCCCAGCGACTTAGTTCGGGGAGCGAGAGTTCGACATCTCCTAGAGGAGACTGTTCGACTCGCGATCGTATCGCTTCTGGGCCTCGGCGCGAGAGAAGCCTGGGAACCATCCCCATCAAATGGAGATGGGCCGCTACACCGGTACCCAAGGCCCCGTTTCCGATAATAAGGTAAGTGCGTCCTGCCATCGCCCGCTAAACTACAAGGTGCGGTGATACAGGCAAGGGGATTCTCCGATGTTTATCAATAACGAAGACTTAATGGGTTCGCTTGGGCATATTCGCCGATACGGTGACCGTCACCGATTGTGTGGCCGTACCGCAATCGTTCGTCGCTTTTACCGTATAGGTGGTCGTCGCCGTTGGCGAGGCTAACGGCGAAGATGATGTGGGATCGTCCAGGCCCGTCGTGGGAGTCCAGGCATAGGTTTGCCCGATGACCGCCATGCCTCCGATAAAGACCGACTGTCCCGATTGGATGGTCTGATCGTTTCCCACGTATGGAATTGGCTGAGGTGTGCACGCTGATTTGTAATTTACGAATGCTGCCTGTTGGGCAACGCTATTGGTTCCGTACTTAATTCTCATATAGCCGTCTTCGCCCCAGGAAGCCCCCCAACTATTTCTTAGGATCCAATACTGCCCGTCGTCGTTATATCCGACCAGTGCTACCAAGTGGTTGGTCTCCGATCCGTCGTTAGCATTATAAATTCCGCCGCTATACGCTTGGAAACTATCGGTAGCCGATACCGTGATGGAAACAGGACCGTCATCATGAATGGCCTGCTTGATCTGCTCTGTCGTGGGAGTGGAGTCGGCCGAACCGCTGATATAGGCCCAGCTTTGGATCTGTCCCGTATACGTCAGTCCGGGCTTACAGTCGCTATCGCTGGCGGTGTAGGGGAAATCCGACGTTAAAGCGGCTCCGGGATTGACGTGCATATCGTGCGCGAACTCACCCCCGTTGCAGCTCCAGCCCTGGTCGTTACAGGAAACCAACTGCTGTTCACTTAAACTCTTAGTGACGTTGTCGCGTATCTTGAGCAGGTTTTCGAAAACCGCTACCGTGCCGAAAGCCCAGCAACTTCCACATTGCCCTTGATTCTTAATAGGGGTGAGACCTCCCGCTTCATCGCGCCAATCAAAATTGGTGGGGAGGGTCGT
The DNA here is from genome assembly GCA_963778115.1 of uncultured delta proteobacterium. GTDB lineage: Bacteria > Bdellovibrionota > FAC87 > UBA2466 > UBA2466 > JBBQIT01. Next base: position 935,676 of record CAVZSV010000004.1, on the reverse strand, counting down.
GATGCGCGGGCTTATAAATAGCGCATGCTTTTTCCAATGATCCGAATGAATGAAGCCCGTCACATTTTGGACCGGATATTCCATCACGGGACTATAAGCAACACTGAAGGTCCATCCCTCCTTCGTGCTTCGTTTTCGCAAGGTCTCCAGCTTTTCCATCGCTTTGGGCGAAGGGGTGATGGCGAGCGCTGCCCACGATGTCACAAGCCACGCAATGCATAGAATGCGGCTGAAGGCTCTCATGATGTTCTCCGGAAAGGGGGATTTGGTTTTTAAGATCTTGTTATCAAGCGCGCCTCGAAAAAAGTTTCGCAGGTGTGAATGAACGCGCGCTTATCTACTTAATCTAGGATGACATGTCTTTATTTTCTTAGCAGGATTGGGATTGATTTAGGTGAAACACTTGTTAAAGCCTATGTAACGTTAAAGTAAGGAATGTCGCCATGCATCAAGCTCAAAAGGATTCGCAAACTTCACAATACCCCCCCCTGACTCCCTACCTTACGGGGATGCTTAAAGTTTCTGACATTCATGAAATTTATTACGAGGAGTCTGGAAATCCGTCGGGAAAACCCGTGGTCTTTGTCCATGGAGGTCCCGGAGGCGGGTGCGATGCGAAGCATCGTAGATTCTTCAATCCCGAAAAATATCGCATCGTCCTTTTCGATCAGCGTGGCTGTGGGAAGAGTATTCCCCATGCTTGTCTGCAACAGAACACCACCTGGGATCTGGTCGCCGATATGGAAAAGATTCGTCACCATCTGAAAATAGCAAAATGGCAGGTCTTTGGAGGTTCGTGGGGCAGTACGCTCGCTTTGGCCTATGCGGAGACTCATCCTGAAGCGGTAACGGAGCTCCTTTTACGGGGTATCTTTCTGCTTCGAAAAAAAGAGATCGATTGGTTTTATCAAGAAGGGGCTAGTCAGTTGTACCCTGATGCTTGGGAACCCTACCTGAATCATATTCCCGTTGCCGAGCGAGGGGATCTCGTAAAAGCCTACTACAAGCGCCTCACCAGCAACGATAAGAGTACCCTTCTTGCGGCCGCTCGGATTTGGAGTCAATGGGAGGGAAGTACAAGCAAACTCTTTCCCGATACTAAATTTATCGACGATTACGGGAAAGAAGATTTTGCAACCGCATTTGCCCGCATTGAGTGCCACTATTTTGTAAATAAGGGATTTTTTGAACATGACGACCAGTTGCTTCGAAACGTTTCCAAAATTCGCCATATTCCCGCGGTTATCGTTCAAGGTCGTTACGACGTTGTCTGTCCCATGGATAGCGCGTGGGCGTTGCACAGGGCGTGGCCGGAAGCGGAGCTAACGATCATCCCAGATGCGGGACATTCGGTGTTTGAGCCGGGTACGTGCCGGGCTTTGATTGCGGCTTGTGATCGGTTTGCGCCTGGATAATGGTATCCAGGCATCCAAGGATTAAAGGAGAGAAACCAACCCCACCGGCATTATTTTTATTGACGCGCATCCCCACATTCGCTTCTATCAAGTCATTAGGTTTGGGGGGATTGGGGAATGGGAACCAAGGCATCATCGCCGTTTTCGGCGCTACTATCATCGATTTCATCGAAATTGATTCTAGCGGTATCTTTCGCTTTAGGGGCGGCATCCCCTGCTCACGCCAATGAGCCTATCACGCTAGATGGCTTTGGAGTGCCCCTTCAGGTATCAGTTCAAATCATTCATCGCAGAGTGGGCATCGACGAGGACCCACCCGAAAATCCGGATCAACCGATAGAAATGGCCAGAACAGAGGAGAGTCCTTCCCGTCTGTTCTTCTCAGTGGCCTCTCGAAACTCAGACAAAATACCGACCCGGTACCTGCCCGTCTTGCAAAGTTATGTCGTTGGAAAAAGGGGGAAGCGACGCGTGGAGCAGCGACTCGATCTCATCTCGGCTCCCGTGCTAAGGACACTGTTTCGCTTGGTTCCGGACGGCGAGGATAGCATGGTAATGGTTGAAACCGACGACGGACTTCTGGCCCCTGCCGTCTATTATGGAATCTTTATCGACCTTACGACGGGCCGCCCGCGCTACTTTGCCGGATTTGAGGTCAAAACGTGGAGACGCGCTTTAGACGATGTTACGGAGATGACCTCCCCATTGGATGCAACGCTAATCCCTTTGGAGGACGTGGGGGATCGAGTGCTGCCTTTGGTAGGGAAGTTCCAGAAAGCTTCCGATGCCAAACCGCAGGAACAAAATTATTTCATCCAAGTCGATGGCGAAAAGGCTATCCCGGTCCTTGTCATTGGAATTGAGCCCTGGGTGCGAGGAGAAAAGAACGACGAGAAATCGGTCTTAGTGATGTTACGCCAGGATATAGGAGAGAAAACGGCAGACATTAAGCTTTATGGCTTTCCCTTAGGATACTTAAGAACGCCGCTAGCGAGTACCACACCGGTCAGAACAGTGTCATGGTTCGACAGGGACAAATATTGTGAATGGCTAAAGGAGTATGAAGTCGATTCGGGAGACGCCGTAGATTTGAACCTTCGCACGGCGGTAGCTGCTCTAAAAAAGGAATTTGCCGGAGAAAGGCTTTCCAGAATGGAGAGGGTATCTACCTGCAGCGGTGAGGTGAAGTCGGCAGGGGCTCCTACTTCGCCGCCTCACGCCCTTGAATCTCTCCCTAACGTTTCCGGAATCTTTTCCAAAAGCCTTTGAGGATTTCAGTACCACGTGATTGGGACGTTTTACTCGGATGGGACGCGCTACTTCTCTTTTTCCAACATTTAAGGTGGGCGGGGGCGGGAGAGTCGGGTAGATGACGCTCCGAAGGAGCGCTTCTTAGTGCTATTACCGAACATTCCCCAAAGAGTTTGAAGCGTCTTTCGCGGTCAGCTCTTTTTCGAGCTGTTGAAGTTTTTCCAATACGTGAGTTCGCTGTTTGATGCTGAGACGACCTAAAATTCCTTCGCACACCTCTTTCTTATATTTTTGCACGCAGTGAAAGGTGACTTTGGCTTCTGTCATATCCCAAGTCGTTCGACTCGTGACTACGAGAGTAAGCACCGTATAGAGAACAAATATGCTTCCCGCTGAGATGGCTTTGAGCGGAAGCGTTTTTAATCGATTAAGAGCAAGACTTTGGTGCAACAAAACTACGGCGGCCGCAAGGGCAGTAAGCCAAGCGAGTGGCCTTCCCACAGCCGCCAACAGTAGGGGAACCAATCCGGGCCTTATCTCAAATCCATTGACCGTTCCGGCCAGAAAAATAAAAAGCGGAAGTCCCAAGGCGCCTGCGAGAATCAAAGTCGTCGGATCGAGATCCGCCCAATGGATGCCGGTACTTTCATGGATGGAGTTTTGTTTGAATCTTTCGAGCAGAGCATTCATCTCTCGGCAGATCCTGCGCCGCTTTACAATTCCCGAATGGCCCCTGGGATCGATCTTTAATTCCTTAGGCATCGTAAAAAAAGAAAGAGCGCGCGTAAGAAAGCTGGGTACTATCCAAGCGGCTAAGATGACGTGTCCTTCTTCTTGTCTTATGTCGAAGTTAGTGACGTAAAGCGATCCGGGATAACCTTTTTGGTAGAGCCTTCGTTTTCCCCGGATAGCGATGAGATGGTAGTCGTACTCGTTTGCCCAATGCTCAACGATGGGCCAGCATTCCGTACGCACGGAAAATTTACGGGTCCAGTGCTTGTCCCTATTGAAGGACTCTTGCTGAATTTTCCCTCGCTTTTTTTGTCGCGAGGCCCAAAACCCGCTTGCCATCCGAGCGTTCTCCTCTAGCGCATAGCTGCGCACTATCTCCCTGGTTTATCGGAATATAAATGCAAAGAGATTATGACTCGTTGCGCTAATCTCATCTGGCGTTGTTAGCGGAGGTAGCATTTCAACGTTTGTCGCTTTCCGCGACGCTATTTTCCACAACGGAACCTTCTATTCGGTTTTCAGGCCTAGCAGCGGTTGGCCCTCGCTTTGCAGTTTGTATTTGTGAAACTGGACGAGAGCCTCAGCAAAAGGAGTTTTCGTATGATTAAAGGAATATCTACCATTTTAGGGGTTGGTCTTATCGTTCTTTGGATAGCAGGAATTTCGACCGTTAACGCTTCAGGCTGGTTAACGTGGCTCGATGGAGTGGCCGGCGTTGCGGCTTTGGTGTTCGCTGGCTCCCTGGGCCCTGAAAGCAGCCGTTCCTCATTGACCGGCGGTTGTATCGGCATGGCGGCAGCGCTCTTTGTTCTTTGGGGGGCCGCTCTTATTGTCGGAGTAGTTCCTTGGATGACGTGGTGGAATTTCGCTTTCGCTTGCACGTTTCTGGTGCTGACGGCGGCTTCAGGAAGAGATCAAAACCGGTTTGATAATCAAATGCCTTTTCGCCGGAGTGCTTAGGCAATTTTTTGTTTAGGAGGAGTTATGATCAAAGGGTTCTGCATCGTACTTGGCGTGGGATTAACTTTATTATGGCTAGCTGGTTTAAACATGCCGGGAGCAGTGACGTGGGTAGCATGGGCTGACTTAGTCGCCGGGATCGTTTCTTTCGGCACGGCAGTCATGATTCCATCTTCGGAGCGAGACCGAAAGCACTTGGCTCAAGTGGGAGGCCCCATTCTTCTGTCTGTGGCTTTGTTTATCGTTTGGATTTTTGGTGTCGCGATGGTGGGGAGTAATTCCTTATTGTGGTGGAATTTTGGTTTTGCCGCTGTCTTTCTGGCGCTGGGAATTGCGGGTAGTGTGGGAGTAACTCCACGAAACGCCGGGAGAAATCGGGATACCGACATCTGGACCAATAAAGGCTTTCAAAATCATCGCTATTTCGGCGGAGTTCCCGACCCCATGGGATATTCTAACTGGCCGCTCTATGGTTTGGGATATTTTGGTTTGCCTGTCTACGATCAAGAACGTGGACGAGAGCATGAGCCTATGGGCCCCCGCTCCTACCAACGATCGGACGCTCGGATCGAAGAGGAGATCAACGAGCGGCTATACCATCAAAGAGAATTTGATGCCCAAGACATTACCGTGCATGTGAAGGCGGGAGAGGTAATTTTAGAAGGTGACGTGAAGTCCCGGCGTGCTCGAAGGGTTGCCGAACATCTCGTAGATTCCGTCTGGGGAGTCAAAGAGATTGAGAACCATCTCCAGGTTCAAGTGAAACCCAAACGCCATTTGACGGAAGTTGCTTAAGCGAAGCGATGCGGCAATTTCATTCTGCTAGTCCGACACTGTTAGTTCGATTTACCTCAAATTTTAGGCTAACATTACTATCCAGCCCATTCAGTGCTCATGCAATCAGGATCCAAGCTTTTAAAACTTCACCGAGATCGTGCGGCCTTTTGGCCATGGCCTATTATTGCTTGTGGAATGGCTGTCCTTTTTGCTTACAACATTTTTAGGGCCGTGAAGTACGGCGAAGGTTTGTGGGCCGCGGGCCACGATTTGAAACATTATGGGACGATGGCTCGAAACTTCATTCGCGGTCTAGGATTTCGGGTCGATGCCATCCACGTCATGCAGCTTTCGGACGCCAAGCACAGTCTTAATTCCTATGTCTTTGCCGTCATTCATCCTTTGATCATTGCGGGGCTGATGAAACTCTTGGGAGATAGCTCCTACCGGCCGGTTTTTTATACGACGGCCATTTATATGACTCTTATTTTGCCCTTGGCTTACTGCTACTTAAGAAAAATGGTCTCGCCCTTTTTGGCAACTTGGGGCGCATTTCTGTTGGCCTTTTGTCCGGCTCTTTTAAATTTAGAGCTTTTGGGTCTCACCGAATCGCTTATGTTCGTCGTGCTACTCACCATTTTCATGCTCCAAAGAATGAAGCCGCCCTTAATGGCTTCCTTTCTTTCGGGGCTAGGACTCGGTGTTTTGCACCTTTCCCGTGCCACCGGAATGATATTGGCCCCAGGTTTCTTTTATCTGACCTGGCGGACGAGGAGGAGTTGGGGCGTTGCCCTTTTTGCGCTGGGATTTCTTATCCCGACCTCTTTTGGCCTTTGGTCTAGCTCTCGGGGGGAGATCAAATATGCCGAGACCTATTCACCGGTAAAAGAGATCGAACATTTTGGAGGGCCTGATCTTAATATTTATATGCCGGTAAGGCCGGGAACCCTTCAAGCGATGTGGACCTATCGGAAATTCGTCCTGCGAAAGGCTTTTTCCTACGGGAAAAGGATGCTTAGAGAAATCAACAATTGGTGGGGAGACTGGTGGGTATTTGCGCCCGCTCTTTTGTGGCTGCTTTGGAGAAAACGCAGCCCCTGGCTCGGTTTCTTCCTCTTAAGTTATGCAACCTCGATGGCCTCGGTCTTACTTTTTTGGTACGACTACCGGGTTCAGATCCACCTTGTGGGTTTTCATCTATTTTTTGCGCTCTGTTATTTAAAGCTCCTTCGCCATTCCCTAAACCGGCGGACCTGTCTTGCGGCAGGAATTTTTTTTCTTGTCTTGGCAGTGGTAAATCGACATTTATCCGAACAGACCTTTGTCCTTTTGGAAGCGATCATTGCGGCAATTCTTTTGTTGCCCGTTTTGGGACGTGGGTGGTCTCGCCAGTGGAGACCCATTGCGATAGCGACCGCTGCGGGTTTCTTTCTAATGATCCAGTGGTCTCAGCTAAAGGTGAATTGGACTAATTTTCAGGAGCCGCCGCGGGAGGGGATCCGTCCTTACCAGTGGTCGCTGACCCACCTACGGGAGATGGGGATTTCTCAAGATAGTCTTATTTTGGCCCAGCCTCAGCGCGATGTGACCTGGTTTGCCGATAATCGCTCGGTGTTTTTGCCAGGAAACCTTAAAGAGACGCTCGACTTTCTTTCAAGATTTCCCGAGAAAAAATATGTGCTTCTGATTTCACCGCCGTCGGAAGCGCTGGTAAGCGAATTTAAAAAAATTGGGTTAAAACAGTTTCCTTCAATTGAGACTAATCTTTGGATCTACGGGCCGGCGTTGCCAACGAGTCCTTCATCGTCAACCTCTTAGCCTTGTTTTGCAAAGAGAATAAGACTCTCCCTTTATCATCGTCATAAAGCCTTTGAACAAAAGCAGCGTTTTTGGGAGGAGTCCATTCGTATTTTGCTCTGAAAAGCCCCTCTCCATAAAAAAGATGGAAGTGGTGAGCACAGTCGTCCTGCAGGGTTATCTGGCGTTCCTTCAAAAAATAAAAATTGGCCGCGTACTTCACCCCGGCGGGATCTCCCGAAAAGGAGAAACAGCGATCGGGAAAGCCCGATACAATGCTATAAACCTTTGCTGCAAATTTTTCATGATCGGCAAAATGTTCGGGGACTCCATCGTCGGCATCATGGTGCAAATGGAAGGGGAGCACCAGAAGACTAAGGGCTACAACGAAGAGAACCCGCTTCAGAGGCTTCGACGACACCTGATCGATCGTTTCCCCGGCCCACCACAAAAAGATCACAAGAAATGGAGTTAGCATGCGCCCCTCTAATAACGGAATATGCAAAAGCTGGGAGAGGCACAACATACTGAAGGTGGTGATTACGAGTAACAAAACGGGAAAGGAAGTCGCTTTGGTCCGGGGTTGAAGCAGGCGAATTCCCAGTAGAAAGAGCATCAGAAAAAGAAAGAGTTTAATTTCCCACATCCGAACGAGTCCAAAGAGGGAAAAGAGTCGATAGGGTGCCATTTCAAATACCCAAGCGGGAACTTCCCCCTGAGGCAGCGCGAACCCCGTATCGCGTAGATGCAACAAGACAAAAACCGATACCGAAGCGAATACCAATAACCAAAAGAACTGCACGGCTAGCATTTTATTTCCGAGTCGAAGACTTTCCGCCGGAAGCTTTTTCCTGTTTTGGTATAGCCAAAAAAGAAGAGCCGTAAAAAGCAGGGCGGTAAATAGCCCGGCGAAACTATGACAAAAGATTGCGATTCCCGTTACCAGCGCAAAGGCAGGTAAACGAATTTTTCTGCCTGCGATAAAATCTAGGACAAAAAGAAGCGATAGGGTACTAAAGCAAAGCATGGGAGCATACCCTCGCATGGAGTGCATCATATAGATGACCATGAGATTTCCGGCGAGGGTGGCTAGGCAAAAGATCGAAGCGACCGGTGAAGCATAGCGTAGAAACAGAAGGTTCAGGACAATCAAAAACCCTACCGAGAATAAGATGGCTGGAATTCGTGCGGCTACTTTCGAAGGACCAAATATTTTCATGCTAACAAAGCTAGCCATAGCCGCGATGGAATGGACTTCCGAACCCCGAAAGGGATTCATGGAGGCCCAGGCATCGCCTCCGGCGAGCTGACTCACATGCTCGTGTTCATCCCAGTCTAAAGGAACTTGGATTTGTAAAAGGCTTCGGGTGATAACGGCTAGCGAAAGAAGGATCTGAAGGATTACTATTCCCTTGGTGGCGGGTGATATTCGTAAGGGAATGGGAGATGGTGCAATCGTGGAATTTTCTTCGGCCGCAAAAACCTTTCCCCATAGATAGCAAAGAACTCCAGCCGTCGTTAGCACAAAGACCATCAGGGGGAGGAAAGTCGTGAAGGTGGGGGCAACGGTCCCTAGTTTCCTAAGTAGGATTCGGCTTGAGCCACTAAGGAAAAGAGTTCCTGCGATGGCTAAGGTTAGGGCGGAAAGGCTATTCAGCAACAGTGTCATGCGCGAAGAGAAAGTCATCGCGTGGCCTCATAGAGAGACATACCGCTTTGGTTCTTTAGCACTTCGTGAGAATGCGGGGGTGGACCGCCGTCAATCATCAGAATTTCACGGCCAGTAACCGGATCGACTCGCATGCCGGGATCGATGTGAATGTAATAGGAGAGGCGGCACTTTTTTTCTTCGCCCTTGGCATTAAGTGCGTCATGAAAATAGAAGTCTTTCGCCCAAAGGGCGAGATCGCGCTTGCCCGAAAAATAGTAACAGTGGTCGGCAACGGGGGCGGTAATCTTTCGAACCATGCCAATGAAATAGTCGTAGTCGGCGACGTTCATGGAAAGGGTATTTTGAATGGCCGGTGCACTTAACCAAGGCAACAATACGATCGTTAGCGTTACTGTGGCTAGGGCTAGCAAAGCCGCCCAGCGGGAACGAAGGTAGGGAATCGATTCGGTGATCCAAAAGACGAGTGGAGCGATAAAACCTAAGATAAAACGAGATTCAAAAACCCTTATCTGTAGAACTAAGATGCACAGAGAGAAAAAGCCGACTGACATGGCTAAGAAGAGGGAGAGAAGATCGTTGCGAAAGCGCCTTCCATTAACGAAACCATGAATGACAATGGCAACCAAAAATAGCAGTAGAAGTTTTCCTTCCCAAAAATAGGATAGGCCCGCGGCCCCCATGAGATTTTCAGGAAGGGGCGGTACCTTTCCGGTCGCTAAATCCCCGATTCGTTGCAGCAAAATCATATTGTTCATCAGAACGAAGGCGATGACGGGCAGTAGCGAGAGGCTGATAGTGACTAAGCTAAATCCAAAGTGCCGAGCGGATCTAGTCAGGGCCTTTCCGTTAATGGCCAGCCAAAGCAGTAAGGAAAGAAAAAGCAGCCCATTAAAGATGGCCCCAAACATGTGCGTAAAGACCGATAAGAGGAAGCAAATTCCATAGAGCCAAAGTTGCGATCGGCTTCCCGCTCGTCCCGACCGGGTGAATTTCCACACAATAAGAAGAGGGATAAGGGATAGCAGCATCATACCCGCATAGCCGCGTGCGGAGTGAAGATACCAATGCGTCATCTCATTCAGCGAAAGATGGAGTAACAAGAAGGAGGAAACCGGAGAGGCAGCTAGTTCAGGGTCGATTCCGAAGATGGCTAATAGAATAAGAAAAGTGAACAAAAGAGCTGGGAGTCGATAGGCTATCTTATTGAGCCCGAAAATCTTGGTGCTCAGAATGGAAAGCATCTGGGGCAGGACATGGTTCTGGGTGTACCAAGCGGGATCGGTATTGATAGGGTTAAGCTCTTGGGCGATTCTCCCCTGAGCGATACTAAGAGCGTGAATGTTTTCATCGATATCAAGAGGTGTCGATAGGTGGAAAGCTACTTTGGCAAATAAAAACACCGCTAAAATTAAATTGAGATAGAAGAAAAGGTGGCTTTGGTAAGGGTGCTGGAAATTGATCTTTGGCCGAAGAGGCTCTTTTTGTCTTAACGTATTTAAGGCTTGATGTAAGAGAAGAGCACTTGCGGCGGCCAAGCCGCACGCCACGAGCAACACTAAGGAGACCGTTTTTGCGGCGGGTATAAATTGAGGAAAGTGGTCTTGAAAAATGTGACTGGGAAGCACAAAGCAAGCAAGAATGCCTAAAGTGGAAAATAGATAAAATCCAATGAGGCAGATCGTCTGCCACGGCCGGGGTGATCTCCAAAGCGAGTCCTTATTTTTTTGCCCACTCGGTTGCATGTGCTCTATCTCCGATCTAAATCGTTGGGTTCGGAGAAAGCTAAAGGAGCGCCCGCCGTCATTTTCTGTGAAAGCGTTCGCCCCTCGCCATCGTCGATTATAGTCATCCAGCGTCCTGCTTCGAGAAGCGTTGGAGAGTCTTTCCCTTTCCAGCTCTTGGCAAAGCTAACGTGGAAGGATTCTCTGCAAGCGGTATCTTTTCCCGTGACGGGATAATACAAACCTCGTGAGAACATCACCTGATCGGCTTCTCCTGAAAAACGGATGCATTCCGCTTCAGTTCTGGGAACTTTTGCGGCGACTTGAGTCATAAACTTTCCATAGCCACCCATTAACTGAGTACGACTTTCATAGATCTCGCGGCGGCCCTGCCAGGGGAGCAAAAGAAAGACGACAAATGCAATACTCCACAGGGTGATGCGGGCTTTAGTGAAAGACATTTCAGAAGCGGCGGTAGCTATCCACAAAACCGCGGGAGGAATAAAGGCCAACAGAAATCTAGATTCGAAAAGGGTCGCTTTAAGCAGAGTGATTAAGAGGGTTAGAACGAACAACGAAAAGATAAGGTGTAACCCTATCAGATCAATTCCTCGGCGGTTTATCCAGTGGGCTAGGAAGGCCGCGATAAAAACAAGAATTACTAAGAAGGTTCCGAAAGGCAGCGTGATTCCCCATGCGGAAGCTAAAGCTTCTGCCTTTTCGACGGGTATCACAGTATTGAGATATCCAATATGGTTGAGAAATAGGAATTGCTTACTAAGTATCCATAGCAAAAAGGGGGCACAAAGGATCGCGATTGCTAAGCGCTTTAGATGAAAGTTCAGATCGGAAGCGTTTAGGCTAGGCGCGTACCAAGCGGTCCAAATAAGATGGGTAGAAAAAAGGAGCAAACAAAAAAGTGCGCCAAAGGTATGAGTTACCGAGGCAAAGGCGATGAATAAGCAGTAAAGCCACGGCGAGGCGCGCCTCGAGGGGTTTTTGGTAAGCTCCATCAGAGCCAAGAAAGTGAATAGCTCCATTGAAATATATCCGCGCAGCGAGTGGGCATACCATAAAAAAAGTCCGTTAAGCGCTAGATGTCCGAGAAGAAAGGCAATAGCGGCGGGGGGTGCCACCTCTCGAGTGGAAAGAAAAATAGCGATGAGAAACAAAAGGGTAAAAACTAGAGCGGGGAGTCTTGCGATCTTTTCGCTCACTCCAAAGATTCGATAGGCAGCCACGACAGCGACGTTTGCCAGAGCATGATTTCTTGTATTTTTCGTAGGGCTTATTAGGTCACTATTCTGGTAAGGGTTTTTGTCGTCGATGGGACAGACTGAGGGAGTCCCCAAGCGGGTTGCCGTATCAAGTTCATCCCAGTCGAGGGGGGCATTTCGATGGAGCACGGTTTGGGAAAAAATAGCGACGCTTAGCAGTATCTGAAGGGTTATCCAGAGGCGCGAAGTCGCCCTTTTTTCTCCAGGAATACTTTCGAGCTTGTAGAGAGAATGGCGCGTGACATAAGGAACGACTCTAGCCGCTGAAAAACAGAGTATGGCGAGTAGCGTTAAAGCAAGAGCCGACATTCCACAGAAGAAATGCAACCGTTGAGGATCAATGGTTAAAAAGGTAAGACGCGATGCCGTAGCGTACGCCAATAGGCAAAGCGGAATATTCACTGCCGCAAGGCCGCAAATATAATACAGAACCTTGCTTAACCATGGATGGATGCGTCTCATGAGAGTGAAAGAGGGGGTGCAGTAAAAGTGAAGCTAACACTTAATGATAGCGGACGATTCCCCTCTATGTCCACCCCACAGAAAGGTACGGCCTACCTTCGTGTTACAGAAAGGTAGGCCGTACCTTTCTGTGGTCTTCTTAAGATCCTAAAAATTCATCGACGATAGTTTGACAGAACAGAACTTGAGTTTTTTTTCTGATGCCTTCATCTTACTTATGTTTAAAAAAAAGAATCATCACAAGATGGCATCCAATGGAGTGGGGAAACTTATGCTTAAACGGCAGGACCAGTTACGCCTTGAAAACCTATACGAAACACTTCTTGAGAAAAAACAAACTTACTTGGGTTATCCCAACAGTGCGCTGCTCGATAATAGTGGCCTTTCTAAATTTCTAGACCTTGCGATTAATAACGTCGGCGATCCCTTTATCGGAAATAACGGAATGAACACCTGTGAGCTGGAAAAAGAGGTTCTCTCTTTTTTCGCATCACTCTTACACTTGGACGAGAGTGAGTTCTGGGGCTACGTAACCAATGGCGGGACCGAAGGAAATACCTACGGGCTTTACCTGGCACGTGAAGCCCACCCTCACGGTATCGTCTACTACTCAGAAGATACTCATTACAGTGTTCCCAAAGCCGTCCGGCTTTTAAATCTAAGAGGGGCCATGATCCGCTCGCTTCCCAACGGCGAGATGGACTACGACAATTTCAGGGAAACGGTCTGTACCCTTCGCCACTATCCGGTCATCGTGAACGCCAATATCGGCACCACGATGAAAGGCGCAATTGATAATGTGAGTAAGATTCTAGGCATTTTAAAAGATCTTGGTATCGATAGATTTTACATTCACTGTGACGCGGCTCTCTTTGGCAGCATGCTGCCCTTTCAAAACAACTCGCCACTTTTTGATTTTCAACTTCCTATCAGCAGTCTTGCTATCTCTGGTCATAAGTTCGTTGGCTCGCCGATTCCCTGTGGCATGGTGCTCACCCGCAAAAGCCTTTTGGAAAAGATCCGCCGCAACGTCGAATATATCGGGTCGGTAGATACCACACTCTCAGGATCTCGAGACGGCTTTTCAGTGATAGTCCTTTGGCAAAATGTCATGCGTCACGGTAGAGAAGGGCTCTCCGAGCTGGTTAAGGTATGCATGGAAAATACTAGCTACGCTCTGGACTGCCTTTTTAAAATCGATTGGCAAGCTTGGGCAAATCCCTTTTCCAATATTGTCGTCATCAGGAGGCCCAGCGATAGACTTATCCGCAAGTGGCAGCTGGCGACGGAAAAAGAAAATTCGCATTTAATCGTCATGCCTGGTGTCAGTCGGGAAATGATTAATGCTTTCGTGGCCGACTTAGCGAAACGGGAAGACTAAAAGCGAAAAAGGGGAGGGGTTATGATTCGGTATCAACGGTTAGTTCCATCTCAGAAAGAAGCACTCATACGCTGTGTACAGGCTAGCTTTCCTTTAGATGAGCCCATGGCCGTCAGTTTGGGGTTAAGCCTAGACGCCTACTATGCTTATACGAAAAAAGTTTGCGAACGTGCCGTCAGTGACAATCTCACCATCGTGGCTACGACCGAGCATCACGGTATCTTAGGTTTTTGCATCAATGAGGATTTGGCGTCCGCGCCTAGTTATTCCCAGGAACCGATTCATCCCAAGATGCTTCCTTTGGTAGCTTTCTTAGAGGAGCTCGATCATCGCTACTTCGAAAAACGAGGCAAACCCATCGCGGGCGAAGTCTTTCATCTTTATATGCTAGGAGTGGCTCCGGCATTTCGGCGCCAAGGGATGGCGCGTGAACTCCTCGAGCAGTCGTTTCGAGTGGCGAGATCGGCTCACTTTCAAAGTGCAGTGGCCGAGGCCACCGGCGTTCACTCTCAGGCCATGCTTAAATCTCTCGAATTTACTGAAGTAGCTAAAGTCGATTATCCGTCGTTTCAGTATCACGGCCAAAGGCCCTTCGCCTTATTGGAGAAGCCAGCCTCTTGTAAACTAATGGAACTCCAATTTTAGAAATTCACCTGTAATATTAAAGAAAAGCTTAATGGTATTGATCGCAGGCGATTAAGTGGCTAGATTGCGTTCCTCATGAAGCGCCTAACCTATTGGTTGTTAGTTTTTCTCATCGTCTGCAGCGGTTTCTCCAAGAGTGCCGTTGGCTACGAACTGGAAGCGATCGAGCTATTTCTTGTGAATGTCTCTAGCCTTAACACCATCGCTTTTCGCGAAAAAATCCGCAACGCATATCAGAAGAAACCACGAGTGAAGCTTAGAGATGTGGCGGCTCTTGTCGCGTTGTATGAAAAAGCGGTAGGAACCGGTTGTTTAAGAGGAGCTGAGGGCACTCTCAAGAATGTCGCGAGCTTTGCACAATTGAGTTACGAAATTACGGCGGCTCGTTTCATCGCTTTGGATTACGTGCTGGGAAGTGAGCGCGCAAATGAGATCCTAAGGAAGAATTCCGAAGCGCTAAGAAATAACTATACTCTCATCAATAACCTAATGAGCACACGAAGCACACGAACTAATAAGGATCCGAGTGCATATGACGTGAGAGATTTGATAAGAGCGCTTAAGGAGATGGCGCACGATTCGCCCGATGCCGATCTGAATATGGTAATGCCCGGCATCTTAGCTGGGGTTCAATTGGAGGCCAGACCAGCTTCGCCCACTACTCACAGAAGTCAGTTGGTAAGAGTTACTCCAGACGAGATTGAAGATGTGATCCGACGTTTTCTCGGAGAGTCTCCTCCCTCAGAGGACGAGATCCTGCGGCTTGGCGCTCTCTCGGAAGAAGCACTGATACAGATGCTAGCGTGGGAAGCAGGCGCCCTCCAAGCGGCGAAGGAGCTCGATCGTCGCCCGCGTCTTTTATTTCCGACACTTGAAGCTATGGTAAGTCATCTTAGGGCCTCTCCTAAACTTCCCAATGAAGTCGCCCAGCCTCTAGCGGCGGCATTGTCTCGCGGCGTAGGCCAAACGCTTGCCAGTAACTTCGTCGCGGAGGGGATTAGCGAGCGGTTATTGGATTGTGTGGTAGAGATTTTGTTTCCTGCAAATACGCGGAGAGCGGCAGAATTCCAGTAATTTTTCTAAATATATACAATGAGTTAATAATCCAGCGTTGTGACTCTTTTGGTTTATGGTATGTTGCGTCACTAATTTAAATGGTAGTCGCGGTGGGGTGACTTATTTTGATTTGTCGCATGGTGTTGTTTTTTGCGCTCGTAACGTCGTCGTCTTGGGCGGCCGACGCTGTCAGTAGCTACTTAGTCGGGGCTCGCCGTGAGCTTCAGGGCAAAGCACGTCTTATGGAGCGAAACTCCGAGTGCCCTACGGGTTCGTCCGTGGTTTTCGAGCAAATACTCGCCGGTTCTATCGAAGAGAACCCTTTATTTCGCCTATGCCTTTCCCGAACCGATCCTGATGAAGCTCTGTTCCTGTCGTTACTAGAAATATCGGTCACTCGTGCCTTTCCGGTTCAATTGTCTTGGGATGATAGCGGCAGACTGACTGACGCGACTCTGACTACTCCCGGAATGATTAAGCACTTGGATTCCGCCGTTCCTGGCACTGCTCTAGATAATGGAAAGCTCCCGGCGTTGCATATCGGCGGGGTTCGAGCGGCACGTGGTGAACCACTAAAAATATTCTTGAGTGATCGAGCATGGCTACCCGTGAATCCCGCTCAACGGGTGATCGAGCAGACCATGGATACCAATCTCAGATTGTCGACTGAAGGGCGCTTCGGGATATCTCGAATGGAGATTGCTCCAAGTAGTGTTTATTTTTTTCGGATCGGACCGAGACAACCTCCTGTCTCTTTCTCCGTGGTTAATGGTCATGCAGCTTTGTCTTTTTACGATCTACTAGACCATTTGCAGACGCAACAACCCGTATTGTCTCACTTGGGCGATCCGTTAAGCGATGGGGAGTGGTCCAGATTTGTGAAGAGTGATTGCAAACGAGAGGTATCGCACCGCAGTCCACTAATGGAGGGCGCCGGTCCTACCGTGGGGGCTTCTAGTGGCGGTGGATTTAGGGGCGGGACGATGCCCTAACTCATTACGGGCGAGTTTTTTCCCATTCTAAAGACGTTCTGCAAATCAGATCTAAATCAGCATATTTTGGCTTCCAGTGAAGCGCTTTAATGACTTTCGTGGGATCGGCATAGATGGCACCTGCATCTCCGGCACGTCTCGGGACCTCTTCTACTTTGAAATTAACTCCACTCATTCGCTTCACGGAATCGATGACCTCTTTTACGGAATAGCCTTTGCCGTATCCACAATTGAAAATCTGAGAGCTGCCTCCCGCTTGTAAGTACTTTAGCGCTAGTCCGTGAAGTTCGGCTAGATCGTCGACATGGATGTAATCTCTAAGGCACGTGCCGTCGAGTGTGGGGTAGTCGGTTCCATAAAGTAGTAACTTCTCTCTTTTTCCCAAAGCGACTTCGCAAGCGACTTTAATGAGCTGGGTGGCACGGGCGGTTGCTTGACCAAGACCTCCTGAAACTTTGGCTCCAGCGACATTAAAATAACGAAGGGAAGCAAACCGCATCTTAGATCCCGCGATTCCCATGTCCTCAAGAAGCCATTCCGTTTCAAGTTTTGATTTTCCATAGGGACTAACGGGCGCTACGGGAAAAGCTTCGGAGACTGGATTTTTGTCAGGGGTTCCATACACGGCGCAGGTGGAAGAAAAGACAAAGTGCTTTACCCCCAGTTTGTCGCAAGTCTCGATAAGGTTCATCGAGTTTACAAAATTATTTCGGTAGTACTTGAGTGGCTCTCGCGTCGATTCTTCTACTTCAAGATGGGCGGCGAAGTGGATGACCGACTCGACCTGGTATTGCTTAATTAGCTCACTAACGATCTTGATGTCTCCCGTATTTCCTTCGACAAAAGGAACGGAATCGGGAACGGCCCAACGATGGCCTGAGTAGAGATTGTCTAAAACGACACAGGGAAGTTTGGCCTCGATGAGTTGGTGAAGGGTGTGAGAGCCAATGTAACCAGCACCGCCAGTAACTAAAATCATCTAGCCATCATAATGAGGCTAAAGCGCTGTTTCAAGGCGGTTTCTAATTACGGTCTGGAATCGTGCGTCTGGCTTGAAACTACGGTTGGATTTTGCTTTTGGACGCTATAGCCGCACAAGCCACCGAGGCGTTCCATGATCGAGACGAGCTCTTTATTTTCATCTGGCGTGAAAGTGGGTTGCTGCTGGAGCCAATCCAAGTGAGGTTTTGCTTCAGCAGAGAGAAACATCTCTCTGAGCGAAGGGCCTGTGGTTACGGTGGTCTGAATTCCCGGTATGGTGAACACTCGGCAGTGGTGATCCTCGATTCGGGATTGTGCTAATCTCAGGTTATTGACGTGTCCCCCCATGGTGAATCGGAAATCATGGACAGTCCTTGCGACTTTCGCGAAGTCAGTTTCCTTTTGGGAATCGGCCGTCTCATAAAGATGCTCCCACCTACCCAGCGTTAGCGGACCTTGAATTTGGAGGGGGCGAGCCATCTGCCGGGTAGCATCCCACGTTTTATCATAAGGGCCCCACCAGAAGACAATATGTGATCTAGGAATTCCCAATTGATCCGCTCGCGTTCCTGCGACGGTTACCAGGGACTCGATATTATTAACGGCATCTTCGGTTTCGATCATGAATCCTAAAATGGTTTTTTGGTCTTGGGCTAACAAATCTCTTGGCAAAGCTCGCGTCAAATAGCCGGTGTGGGGTTCAAAACCGATGTCCCGTCTCGCGGCATAGAAACTATAATCAAAGGCGGTATTAACATCGTCGGGGTACGAGACTAGCGGAACGAGAACTCCCGTCGGTCCAACCCCGAGCCATTCTTTTAATCGACTGCGTGAATTTTCGCGAATTCGAATGATTACCGGATAGCCCCGCGCTTCCGAAAGGGCCACGAAATCGCGGACGTCACCGGGACTAAGTGCGGTATGTTCGGTTTCAAGCCAAGCTCCCTGGATAATAGCTCCTTTGGAATTGAGATAATCCCAGCTATCTATGGTGTGTAAGGGAGCTCCTATCTCCGAATTTCCGACAAAAACCGTGTGGGCCGCTTTAGCATTTCCACGTCCCTCAAAAAAGGAGGTCAGGGGTTGGACGGTTCGCAGACGGGAGGCTAGCTCTTGTAAGGTGGGTTCCCCTGAAGCAACCCCCACCGATATAAGAAGAATTAAACCTGTTACCGCGGCCGCATTTGATCGCTTCATTAGTCCTCGCTCGTTTCGAATTAGCTATTTCTATAGAGGGGTTAACGCTCTGAATCAAGTAGGATGCTAAACGATGACAAGAAGAGGAAAAACCTCTACGATTCCGGCATTGTGGCAACGACCTCTTTCTCTCGATTTCAGCTCTGGGCTATTGCGCTAGGCCTTTTCCTAATGGCGGCATTTCCTCGTGTTTGGCTCAGTACCACCTCCCGTTTTACCGATGACGAAGCTCTTTTTTGGGTCGAGGCAAAGCACATCGCCGAGGGAAAGGACCTTCCTGTGTTGGGTCCTTCCGTGAGCGGCGGAAAACTGCGCCATCCGGGAGCCACCTTTTATTACGTGATGGCGGTAAGCCAATGGGTCTCTCCCACGCCTGAGTCCGCTAACGCGTGGATTGCCTTGCTTAACGCTGCCGCCATCGTTCTTTTTTGGCTTTCCTTACGCGCGTCTTTTGGAGAACTTCCGGCGTTTCTGACGGCAACTCTATACTGCTTTTCACCGTGGAGTCTGCTTTATGCGGATCGCATCTGGAACGGGAACCTATTAAATGCCATCGTCATCGTAGCCCTTTGGGCGGCCATGCGAGTGAGACAGGATCCCGCTTCTCGCGCCATCGCGATTCTAATCTTAGCCGCCGGAATTTATCCGCAGTTTCATTTAAGTGCTCCCGTGGTTTGGGTGGCTCTATGGTGTTTGGTGGCAAAGACAAGAAAGTCGTGGAATCGAAAATGGCTTGTGGCCGGTCTTAGTCTCTTAGCTTTGGCCTATGCTCCTTATTTCATCCACGAAGTCCGAACGGGGTTTTCTAATTTTTGGGCGTATTTTGAGGACGGCCGGGGAAGTCACTGGCGCTGGTCGTTTATCCGCGTTCCCCTCTACGCTTTTCGCTTTCTCACCCTCGACGTTACCTTTCATGAACTGATGGGGTATTGGGGAGAGTTTAAAGAGATTACGGCCATCAAGACGCTACTTCAGGGAACCGTCGAACATCCCTTTTCGTTGCTCCGGTTTTTAGCAACACTCGCCTCTTTTTTCTTTGCCGGCTGGGCGGTGCTCACCTCTTTTCAAAAAAGGGCCGCCCCCGATCGGTTTAAAGATTTTCGCCTCGCCATATTGACAGGATTGGCAGTCAACATGCTCCTGCTGGCCGTTGCGAAGAAATTATTTTACGCGCACTACATCCAGTTTTTTCTGCCCTTCTTTTTCCTTATCTACGCCCGGTTTCTCCAAGTGGCCCAAAAGGACCCTGAAAAGTGGCGCTGGTGCCTCCTCCTGTGCGCCGTCTTTTGTGTGGGGGGACTGGAAACTTCGGTCAGTCTTTCTCACGGATTGGACGCCCGAAACGGGGTCGCCGTGGAGCGCCAGGTTCTTCAAAGTATTCTAGCCGATCCGGCGTTAAGCAGGGCGTTAACCCAGAAACCTACGATGGGAATTGCGTTTGGTTTTCGCGGAGGCAGCAAATTGGCCTATCAGGCCCTGCTGGAAGAGGTTTTTCATCAAAAATTCCTTATTGTTTCGCCCCCTGGCGAAGTGAACTACTTGATTCTACCGTCTAAGTCCGGGAGGCCTGGAAAGGGGTTGGGGCCGGTCATATTAATCCCTGGAATTCAGGGGTGAATATGGCTTACGATGTACCGCAATGAACCCAAAGCTATCCATCCTACTTCCTATCTATAATGAAGAGGGCAATATCGTGCCCTTGCTAGAAGAGCTGGAGGAGGCGTTAACGCCTCTAAAGCACTCTTTTGAAGTCATCGCCGTGGACGACGGGAGCACCGATCGCAGCCGTGAAATTTTGGCAGAGCTCTCGCGTACCAAGCACTATCTAAAGGTAGTCCTTTTTCGGCGTAATTACGGCCAGACGGCAGCTTTCGACGCAGGTTTTTCTCACGCTTCCGGCGACATCATCATTACGATGGATTCCGACAGACAGAACGATCCCAACGACATACCCCTAATGCTCAAGATGATCGATCAGGGATACGACTTTGTCGCGGGCTGGCGGCTTAATCGAAAAGACGGCTTTGTCCTAAGAACTTTTCCTTCGCGGATCGCTAACGGATTAATTCGTTGGGTGATGAAGACCAGTATTCACGATCTGGGCTGCTCCTTGAAAGCGTACCGCAGGGAACTTTCCAATGAACTTCGTCTTTACGGAGAGATGCACCGGTTTATCGGAATTTTAATGGAGGGCATGGGGGCCAGGGTGGGCGAAATGGTCGTCAACCATCGTCCCAGAACGTCGGGCCAATCCAAATACAACCTCTCTCGAACGGTAAAAGTCCTTTTAGATCTGACCACCGTGTGGTTTATGCAGCGCTACCGCACCAAGCCCAGTTACATTTTTGGCGGAACCGGTTTTGCGATGCTAGGCGTGAGCGGCCTTATCGCCGCTTTCGTCCTATACGAAAAGTTGGCTCTCGCGGTTTGGGTGCATCGAAATCCCCTTTTCAACATTGCGGTTTTTCTTGCCATCGTGGGGATTCAATTCGTCGCCCTGGGAATTATTTCAGAACTTATTATTCGAACCTACTTCGAGTCGAGTCAGCAACGGCCGTATCTCATCCTTAGAACTTTGGGTTTTCCCCTAGCGTCGTCGAAAGTGACTCTTCCGCGTGAAAGCCATCGCGAACCGGTCCTTACGACGTCGGAAGCGACGACAACTCCATGTGTGGAATAGCGGGCTTCGTACAACGATCCGATAAAGATGCCGGAGCGCCGATTTTGTCGGCCATGCTCAAACGTATCGAGCACCGGGGTCCTGATGGTTCCGGGCAATGGGAGAAAAAGACCGACTCGGGCTGGACCGTTAGGTTAGGGCACCGACGGCTTTCCATCATTGATCTGGAAAGGGGGGGCCAGCCCCTAGGTAATCATGATGGCACGATTCAAATTACTTTTAACGGCGAGATCTTTAATTTTTTGGACCTAAGGCCGCGTTTAGTCGATGAGGGGTACCGATTCAGCACTCACAGCGACACAGAGGTTCTTCTTCACCACCTCTCCAGTCGTGCGGAGTCCCCATTGAGAGGTTTGGACGAGCTCAATGCGATGTTTGCTTTTGCCTACTGGAACGAAAAGCGACAGGAACTTTTGATAGCTCGGGACCATGCGGGAATCAAGCCGCTGTACTTTGCTCCATTGGCAAATGGAGGGCTTGCGTTCGCCTCGGAACTCACCTCTCTCATCCAACATCCTCTGGTCTGTCGGGAAATGTCGATAAATTCGCTGGCGAGTTTTTTCTTTTCCGATTATGTTCAGCCCCCGGAAACCATTCTCAGTGGAGTGTTTAAACTTCTTCCCGGACATTTCTTTACTTGGCGCGCGGGGGAGCTATCGCAACCCAAACCTTTTTGGAAGTTAGCATCCAAAGAGATCGAAAAAGACACTAACGAGTCTTCGCTCGAAGAGAAACTGTGGAGACACCTCGAAAATGCGGTGGAACGTCAACTTATCGCCGATGTTCCGGTGGGAGTCTTTCTCAGTGGGGGAATCGATTCTTCCATTGTGGCAACGCTCGCCCAAAAGCTTCGCGGGAAAAATCCGATTAAGACTTTTACGATAGCCTTTGAAGATAAAGATTACGATGAAAGTCAATATGCCAAAATGGTGGCCGAAAAACTCGGGACCGAACACATCGTTGAAACATTGAGCGAGCAGGCGATGATGGAAACGCTAGACGAGGCGTTGAATAGTCTTGATGAACCGATGGGAGATCCATCGATACTTCC
Source organism: uncultured delta proteobacterium (assembly GCA_963778115.1). Lineage (GTDB taxonomy): Bacteria > Bdellovibrionota > FAC87 > UBA2466 > UBA2466 > JBBQIT01. The sequence goes on along the minus strand of CAVZSV010000004.1, from coordinate 913,629 downwards.
GACGTATTGCCTCTCACGTTTAGCCGCACGTCACGTAAAGGTGGTCCTAGGGGGCGATGGGGGGGATGAACTTTGGGCGGGTTATCCTACTTACAAAGCCCAAGAATGGGCCAAAGCTTATCAAGTGATTCCGCCCCCTTTTCACCGAGGTCTTATCCGTCCCTCCGTATCGAAACTGCCTCTTAATTTGCGTTACCAAAGTTTCGAATGGAAAGCGAAACGATTTATCCAGCGCTGGGATAAGGATAAGTACCGTCGGCATCTTCGCTGGATGTCGGCAACTGATTTGCCGTTGGTCCAAGGGTTGTTTCCGGGCCTTAAAATAGAGCCCAGCGTTTTTCAAAACGCTAAGCCGCTTTTCGCAGATTCTGGAAATTCATTACTGGCCCTTGATTTTTCCACTTATATGCCAGGCTCTGTCCTTACCAAAGTCGACAGGGCTTCGATGGCCCGCGGACTCGAAGTGCGTCCCCCCTTTTTGGATACGCAAGTCATCCGATGGAGTTTCTCCGTTCCTTACGAATGGAAGCGTCGGAACGGGACGGGAAAATACTTGCTGAAAGGGGCAGCCAGAGGCAAACTCCCCGAGTCGATCTTACACCGCTCAAAAAAGGGGTTTGGAATTCCCTTAGCGCGCTGGCTCCAAAAGCCTTTACTAGAACGATTGCGCAGTTCCTGGAAGCATAGTGCCCTTTGGGACTGTCCCGGAGTTTCTCGAGACTGTTTTCAGCAGTCGTACGTTAGGTTCATGGAACAGCGGGAAGACCATTCGAAGACTCTTTGGGCGTTTTTAGTTCTCGATCATTGGATGAATAAGGAGAAGATTCATCGTGTCCGCAATGACTGAAAAATGGGTGCTCGTCACCGGTGCTGCGGGTTTTATTGGATCTCACACGGCGGAAGCCTTACTTCGTGAAGGAAGAAACGTAGTTGGCGTAGACAATTTTGATCCGTTTTATGCAAAGGCCGACAAAGAGAAAAACCTCAAAGCGGTCACGGAAACTGCCAGGCTGGCCCAATCACAGTTTCATTTTTTACCCGTAGATATCGTGGATCTCACTGCCGATGATCTTAAGAAATTCTCTCTCTCTTCGATGGTCCATCTTGCGGGAAAAGCGGGAGTTCGCCCTTCGTTAAGTGATCCTACCGGGTATTTTCGAGTCAATGTCACTGGCACCTTGCGTCTGCTAGAGATTTGTCGCGAGTTAGCAGTAAAGTCTTTTATTCTGGGCTCTTCCTCATCCGTTTACGGAGACGATACGCCTGTTCCTTTTCGAGAAGATAGTAATGCCGCCAAACCCATCTCTCCCTATGCCGCCAGTAAGCGGAGTGCGGAGCTGATTTGTCATACCTACTCCCATCTCTACGAGATGCACATAGCGATCCTTCGATTCTTTACCGTTTATGGCCCCCGCCAACGCCCCGATCTTGCGATTCACAAATTCTCAAAACTGATTGAAAAAGCAAGCGCGATTGAACTGTTCGGCGACGGCTCGACTTCGAGAGACTACACTTTCGTATCGGATATCGTTGATGGAGTTTTGGCCGCAGAAAAATGGGCAGTGACAAAAGAAGCTCCCTGTTGCGAGACGTTTAATTTGGGAGGGTCCAACCCGATTTCGCTTAGTCGGTTAGTCGAATTGATCGAAAAGGCTTTGGGAAAGAAAGCAAAAGTGGATTGGAAAGAACGTCAGCCCGGTGATGTCGAGAGAACTTACGCTGACGTCGCTAAGAGTCAGTCGGTGCTGGGATATCGGCCGCGCATTTCCATCGAAGAGGGAGTTAGCCTTTTCGTGCAATGGCTGCGGCAGTGCCAATCCCAGCAATGAGATCAAAATCGAAATCGCCTCTTCTTTCTTGGATGGCTCCGCTTTGGTTTGTATTTTTAGGATTTGCACTTTCCTCGAGCCTCGGCCATTTCCGTTCCGACCTTGTTTGCGAATGCTCTGTCCTTTTTCTGTTATTCGTCGCGGCTCAATTCGTGGCGCAGCCGAAGGAGATATCCGCCGCGTTATGGGCGCTTATTGCGATCTTATTTTCGGCCAAACTATGGCATCAGCCACGGGTACTGTATGGCCAGTCCGGAATCCCCATGACCCTCATCGAATGGTCGCTAGCCACTGCCTTTGTGGCGATCGTAGTCGCTGCCGTTCCCGTCTTATTTCCTAGCATTCGATCGGGCAGCACTTATCTTTCCAAGGGACTCCCGGTGGCCATCCTAGCCATCCTCGCTGCTCATGTTTTGGTTCCCATGGCTTCGCCCCAACCTAAGATCGACGTCTTTGTCACACTGACGATGGGAGCGGATCATCTGCTAGCCGGAAGAAATCTCTATGCACAGGTTTATCCCGACATCTACCACGGCGCTTTCGACTACCATCCTGCCATCGCCTATTTTCCAGGTGGCATCTATTTGATGACCTTATTTCGTTTGGTTTTCGGGGACGTCCGTTATGCTCTTGTGTTCGCGGACGCGGTGACCGCACTGGGACTTTACGGGTTATGTCGACGGTTAGGCAGAACTTCAAGTGTTTCCCTCTGGGTGTCGTTAGTTTGGCTCTGTTTTCCTATCTCCCTCTTTGTCATGGAGGAGGCCTGGTTGGACCCTTTTCTCTGCATGGGTGCCGTGCTTATGGCCTTGGGCTTACTATCCCGACGTTGGATTCTTGCTGGTGTTGCCTTGGGATTTCTAGTCTCCGCCAAACAATATGGGGTTTTAGTGATTCCCTTAACTTCGTTTTGGTTGTATCGGCGCCGAGAGGGTAAAGGGATAATCATTTTTCTAGGGGTTGCGCTCGTCGTTTGTCTTGCGCTTATTCTTCCTTTGGCCTTAAGCAGCCCAGCTGCTTTCTATGAATCGACGATACGTCAAATCCTATCTCAGAACTTTCGAGCGGATTCCTTTTCCTTGGTCGCGTTATTTTATCGGTGGCATTTATTTCTTCCCAACAAGTTGGTGTTGGGAATATACGCAAGTACGCTTGGTCTTGTGCTTCTTTATCTGTGGCGACGAGAGGGAACTCTCGTTCATTGGGCCTCTTCCATGACCATTTTATGGGGAGTAGTGTTCCTCTTCGGGAAGCAGGCCTTCGCTAACTACTATTACTTTCTTGCGATCTTTTTGATCGTCTATTTGGCGAGCTCTCCACGAAGATCGTTAACATAACTAGTTACTTTATCTCGAGTTAACTCAAAAGCGGCTCGCGCTTTAGGATGGCGTAGAGTGGCTATCTCCCATTCAGCGAGCTCATATTTGTGGTGAGTTTCATCTCGAAAGTACTTGGGAAAGTTAGAAAACTTGGGAACGTAGAGAAAAGAGACGAACAAGGGGATCTGATTCAAAATTCCTTCATACTGTTTTTTCACAGAGTCCCAATCCACGCGATTCAAAAACTGACGGGAAAAGACGGTATTAAAGTAGATGACCGGAATCTGATGTTCCGCAAGCAGTCGGTGTAGCTCTCCTAATGACTCGAAGGCCTGGGTGTTATGGGTAAAGATAATTTTCTCTGTGGCGCTAGGATCGGGAACGAAGGTGGTCTCATCGTTATATACAAATTCTCCATTTGGATTGAGATAGGCACCGGCCGGTTTTCCTAAGTTGTGATGGATTGTGTAAAAGCACCTTTCGAGTTTTGCCAGAGTCAAATCAGAGACTGTCTTGAAGAGATAGGTGAGTGGTGAGTAAAAGTTAGCCTTATCGTAAGCACTCTTCACAGCCGTAAAGGTATGAAAGTCCAGGTCAAAGTATACGTTTCGAATGTGTTTCCAAGCTTTTGGAGAAAGCCCCTTGAGGAAAGAAAGGACATCGGTCGGGTTACCATAAACCGACACCGATAGGTTTAGTAGCTTCTCTTCGAGAAGCTTCTCGGAGAGGATGGCGGAATGAGAGGTGCCAAAGATAAGCGAATAGTCGCTTTGCTCTAATCGTCGCGCCATTTGATAGGCGGCAGTCTCATGATCCTGAAAATAGCGGCGCTTGTTGTGTGGCCCTTGGACGAGGCCGAATTCTGCGTAGGGATCAATAAGAATATTCACTCCGACAAACAGGATAACAAGTCCCACCAATAACGAGAGAAGAAACTTAAAGATCCATTTTTTCCACAGGTCCAAAAGATACCTCAAAAATTAAAATACAAGAACTCAGACACGTGATGGCTGCAAACAAGCGCCATTAGGGATGCTCCTGAGACGAAAGCGGCAGCCCTCCAAGTCGGGCGCAGCCTGGCCTGAATATTTCGCGTATTAGGTCCCAAAAAGACGATGAGAATACCCATGACTAGAATCAGCAGAGTCGTTGCAAATTCCAGGGAATTATTGGGGTCGCTATTTAGCCAAAGGAGTCCCCCCGAAGCGTTAGGCGCCCACCCCACCATCGCCTTAAGAAACCGAACCGCAACATCCCACGACTTTGCACGGAAAAATACCCAGCCCACGAGAACGAAAATAAAGGTGACGGAGCGTGCCAACCAGGGGGGCAGGGGACGGTGGAACTTTTCCCAGCTCGATTGGATTACGATTCCGACACCGTGATAAAGTCCCCAGACGACAAAGGTCCAGGCGGCCCCGTGCCACCATCCTCCGATCAAGAAAGTAAGGATCATGTTGGCGGCACTTCTTACCCCACTTGCTCGATTTCCTCCCAAAGGAATGTAAACATAATCACGAAGAAATCGACTTAACGTCATATGCCACTTTCGCCAAAATTCTCGAATGTGATTAGCTTGGTAAGGGGAATCAAAGTTTTCGGGGAGCCTAATGTTAAAAAGAAGCGCAGCTCCGATTGCCATATCCGTATAGCCACTAAAGTCAAAATAGAGTTGCAGAGTATAGCAGAGTGTGGACGTCCACGCCTGAAGTGGGCTTACCACCACTAAATGGTCGAATCCGTTGGTCGCCCAAACCGCCAAGGTATCGGCAATGGCCGTTTTCTTAGCTAGTCCGATAAGAAAAACGGAGAGCCCTTTCGCTAAGTGTTCCCAATGACGTTGGTAGGTCGCTGGCTTTTCAAATTGCGTGATAATTTCTTTGTGGTGAACGATAGGGCCCGCTATAAGTTGCGGGAAAAAACTAACGAAGAGCAGGTAGTTTGAAAAAGCATAGCCTTCGGTCTTGCGGTAATAACTATCGACGAGGTATCCAATCTTTTGAAAAGTAAAAAAACTGATCGCAAGCGGAAGAATGATGGGCAAGTAGGGCAGTTGAAGTCCTAACAGGCTGTTTGCCGTTTGTAGAAAGAAGTTCGTGTATTTGAAGTAGCCCAAAAGGGAGAGGTTGCCTGTGATTCCCAAAATGAGAAGCGTCTTGCGAGCTGAGGTATGGATAAAGTGCCGCTTTCCCAGCGTCGTTCCTATGAGATAGTTCACTATCGCTGAAGTAACGAGGAGCGGAAGGTAGATTGGCTTCCACCATCCATAGAAGAAAAGGGAACTTGCCACAAGCCACCACCTTGCGAAACGGTAGGTGGTGAATTGGGAGAATAAGTAAAACCCCACGAGCACGACGGGCAAGAACGCAAAAATGAACTCGTAGGAATTAAAAAGCACTTAAGACCTTGTCTTAGGATTTGCTTTCGGAGCTTTTTAGCATTTCAAGAAAGATCTTTCCAAATTCTTGGTCCGAATTGGGATTTTGGCCGGTGACCAATTCGCGATCGTGGATAACATAACTTTGCCATTTGGGGCCTGTCATCACTTTGCCACCAGCTTGGGTGAGCGCGTCTTCGGGAAAAAATTTCACCTCCCCTTTGAGCATATTCTTCTGGGCATCGCGTTCCTCGGGAATGCTGAAAACGGTCATTCGATACCCGTCGTAAATCCAAGCATTCTTGGGGCTCGCACCCGCGGGGGCCTTTTCCACTGATTTCAAAAACTGGGTGGGATCATCCAGCGACGACAAGAGAGCTATAGTTCCATGGCAAATGAGGCCCGTGGGTATGTGCTTGTCGTGGAAATAGGTCAAGATCTTGCCCAAGTTGGGATCTTTCCACAGATCTTGCATGGGAGCGTGTCCGCCGGGCACAAAGATTCCACGGTATTGGCTCAAATCCCCGGAAGCGATTTCACTTAAGGGGTGAGGATGTTTTAGCCCCTCTTCTTTGCTCAGAAACTCCTTCATGCTCGCATAGCGATCTTGATCGCCGCCAAATACCGAGGCGTTATCCGAATGCTTGTCCATCACAGGAATTTTGCCCTTTGGGGTGGCGAAAACGGGAGTAAAGCCATTATCCACCATCTGTTTGAGCGGAACCGCCAACTCATTCAAATAAAATCCAGTGGGGTGTTTCTTATTTCCCTTTAGCGTGATGTGAGACTCTGCGGAGAGTACTATCAGGATCGGCCCTTTTGAGATAACAGGAGTATCGGCGCCGAAAGCCCCCTTTGCTGGCATTAGGCAAATAATCGTGAAAATCAGCAAGTGGCTTAATTTCTGAAACGTCAGGGTATGCATGGGGGCCTCCTTGGGATCGCAAAATATCGTCGTCACCTATTCGACCAGGCATCAAATCACGCTTTCCCCTTAAGGAAAACCTATGTTTTAAGCCCCACCCCCCCTCTGCGCGAAAGCGTTGCCTGCTCAGCCAATTACGGGTAATTCAGAGGCATGGCACAGACACTTCTTGTAACGGGGGGAGCGGGATTTATCGGAAGCAATTTCGTCGAAGAGGCTGTACTGCGCGGATACCACTGTGTCGTTCTCGACGCTTTGACCTACGCCGGCCATAAGGAGAATTTGGAGAAAGTTCCGCGTTCTGGATGGGAGCTCGTCCAAGGAAATATTTCGGATTCCAAACACGTTCCGGATCTCTTAAGACACCACAAACCCATAGCCGTTATCAATTTCGCCGCTGAGAGTCATGTAGATCGTTCGATATCGGGCCCAGCGGCTTTTATTGAAACCAATATTGGAGGCACCTTTAACCTCCTTAATAGCTGCTTAGACTATTGGACGGGTCTTTCAGGAAAAGTTCGAGACGATTTTCGCTATATTCAGATCTCTACCGATGAAGTCTACGGTTCGTTGGGCGCAACGGGTAAGTTTAGCGAGACAACTCCGATGGCGCCGAATTCTCCTTACTCTGCTTCCAAAGCTTCAGCCGATTTTCTGACACGGGCGTGGCATCACACCTATGGACTTCCTACTATTACGACGAACTGTTCCAATAACTATGGACCGAGACAATATCCAGAGAAGTTAATTCCTCACATGATTCAGTGTGCTTTAAAGGGCAAACCGCTACCGGTCTATGGAAATGGCGGTAACATTCGAGATTGGATCCATGTCAAAGATCATGCGCGGGGACTGCTGCTTGCTTTAGAGCGAGGGCGTAGCGGAGAAACGTACTGTTTCGGTGGAAAAGCCGAGCGCAATAATCTCGACGTCGTCAAAGACATCTGTCGTCACCTGGATACGCTACGTCCTCGTTCGGATGGAACCTCCTATTCGAAGGGAATTTCTTTTGTGACCGACCGGCTTGGACACGACTTACGTTATGCGATAGACGACAGCAAAGCGGAACGAGAATTAGGCTTCACTCGCGAGTATGTTTTTGAATCAGGACTCGCCGATACCGTGCGGTGGTATTTAGACAACGAGAGTTGGGTAAACAAAGTCTTGGCAAAGGGGGCCGAATGAAAGGGATTATCTTAGCGGGGGGAAGCGGCACTAGGCTCTACCCACTTACCAAGTGTTTGAGCAAGCAGTTACTACCTATCTACGATAAGCCCACTATCTATTATCCGCTATCGACCTTAATGTTGGGTGGAATTCGCGACATTCTTATTATTAGTACTCCTAGGGACCTTCCTATTATTAAGGAGCTCTTGGGAGACGGCACTACTATCGGTATTAAATTCTCCTATGCGGAGCAAAAAAAGCCTGAGGGAATTGCACAGGCTTTTCTAATTGCCGCCGACTTTATAGATAATTCGCCGGTGTGTTTGATCTTGGGTGACAATATTTTTTACGGGGCGGAATTGGCGGCGAAAGTAACCAAAGCGGCGTCTTTAGGCCTCAACGAGGGGGCTCGCATCTTTGCTTACCACGTCAACAATCCCGAAGCTTACGGGGTCGTTGAATTCGATGATAAGGCGAAGGCGGTAAGTCTTGAAGAAAAACCCAAGGCTCCACGCAGTGCATGGGCCGTCGTCGGACTTTACTTCTACGATAGTCATGTCGTGAAGTACGCGCGAGAGTTAAAGCCTTCGGCTCGCGGAGAACTTGAAATCACCGACCTCAATCTTAGATATCTTAAAGAAAAGACACTTTCGGTGGAGTTATTAGGACGAGGGGTCGCTTGGCTAGACAGCGGCACGTATGATTCTTTATTAGCCGCCTCTCAGTTTGTGCAGACGATAGAGGCAAGACAAGGGCTTAAGGTCGCTTGCATCGAAGAGATCGCTTTCAATAACGGATTTATCGACGGAACCCAGCTTCTAAAGTGTGCGGAGTCTTATGCCAAGAGCAGCTACGGTACTTATCTCACGCAAGTCTTCGAAGAGAGCAAGATCCTCAGGCCTTGGCCCGGAAAACTAGATAACAAGCTTTAGAAGCAAAGTAGAGGGTTAGTGCTTCACCATCCGAATAACCCCATCCGCCGCATCCACGATATAGAGGTTGCCGGCGCCGTCCTTAGCGGTGAAACGCGGATAATTTAGCTGGGCGCTCGTCGCCGCCCCTCCATCGCCAGAATAACCGATCCCCGAAGCATAGTTTCCGGCAATCGTATAGATGTCATGGGCGGTCATGGACTGGCCATAGTACGTTCCGGAGCTTGCAGGAACCATTCGAATCACTTGGTTATCGGAGTCTCCGATAAATAAGTTTCCCGAACTGTCCATGTTGATCCAAGGATTGTTGATAAGGGCACTCGTTGCGGCCCCTCCGTCTCCGCTGTATCCTCCCGTCTCACTTTCAGCTCCAATAATGGTATAGAGATATTCTGAGGTCATGCTAATGCCAAAATTGGTCCCGGAGTTTACCGGCACCATTTGAACGACACTGAAACCGCTCGAAATGAACAAGTTACCTAGAGGATCGAGGGCTACTAGGGCGTTATCCAAGTTGGCGGAGGTCGCTTGGACGGAATTGGAATATGCCCCATCTAGGTCATAACTTCCGGCAATCACATAGATGTGAGCCGCTGTCATCGATTGGCCGTAATAGGTTCCGGAGCTTGCGGGCACCATGTAGACGAATCCAAAGTCGTCGGCGATATACACGTTCCCGGAGCTATCGAGCGTCACGTTATCGGGTTCCAAAGGTTGCGTTGTGGCCAGGGCACCAAGGGCATTCGTATATTCGCCCCCTCCACTGCCGGCGATGGTATAGATGTAATTTGCCGTCATCGTTTGCCCGAAGTACGTTCCCGATGTCGCGGGAATCATACGAACGGTGCCTAGACCCCAGTCGTTGAAGTACACATTTCCGGCGGTATCAAGGGCAACCTGATACGGGGCAGACAGTTCGGCCGTTGTGGCAAGGATGTTGTTTCCAAACGAACTGCCACCGCCTGCGATAGTGTAGATGTTTCCGCCTGTCATGGCTTGTCCGAAGTACGTGCCTGAGGCGGCCGGGACCATTCGCAGGGTAGTATGTTCAGTGAAATATACATCTCCTGAAGTATTGACCGCGATCCCCCAAGGAACGTTTAGACCAGCGCTTGTAGCCGCACCGCCGTCACCCGAGGACGTATTCTTAAGACTGGTATTACCTATGATGGTGCAGATGGAACCCGAGGAGGAACATGCCGAAGCCGCCGTGGGCGGAGTGTAAACGCTGACGCAGTAAAGAGGCTGCGAAGTATTACAAGCGCTACTAGATTGATTTATCCAATCGCTCGACTCGCTTCCCGAGGATCCCGTTTGCCCAACGATCGAAGCGCTATTCGAAGTCCAACCGTTACAGTCGCAACTAGAGTACCCGCAATCCGGATAGGCCCAATCGCCGCCATTATTACCCGAACCGGTCCAGACGGAGGTGCTGCCGCCCAACCCCGATCCGTCCGCATGGTAAGAAATTGGCGCACTATGGGTGCCGTCCCAGAAGGTAAGGGGGCCGTTCGCTATCAAATTGTTCAAGGTGTCGTAGACGTCATAAGAGATGGTCACTCCCTGGCCGTTGTCGCCACCGACCCCGGTGTTCGCGTTGGTACTCGACGTTGAGAGGATAGCTTTCCAAGTTCCACTGAGCCCCGCACTTGCCGCTTCAGTGTTACAAATAGTGTCTGCCCCGCTCAATCCACCGAGATTTCCGGTATAGGTCCCACTCGTAACGAAAATGTATTCGACTGGATTTGGAGTAAAGACAGTGGTGATACCCGACGACATGGAAGTATCACCGCTGGTTACCGCGCAAAGCCGGACCGCGTAAGTTTGGCTAGTTAAACCCGAAATAGGATAAGAGCTCGCCGAACCAATCGTGGAGTAAGAGATGACCGTCCCGGAGTTACAGTCGCTAGGAGGGGTCGCTCCCGTTTGATAGGCGATTTGGAAAGCCGCTGTCGAGCCTCCTCCGGATGTCCAGTTTAATGTCACCCCAAAATCAGAAGGAGTGCTCGATAGATTGGAGGGATCGTTTAGGCTTGCACTGCTCGATTGTCCACTAATGCAGTAAAGATGTAGGGAGCCATTGTTGCAATTTGGAGTTCCGTTACTGAGCCAGCCAGATCCAGAGGTGCTGCTAGCTCCATATTGGCCTCCCCCACTCGTCGTACTCCAGTCGCTACAGTTTCCGTTAGAGGATAAAGTTCCATTGCTGTTGGATCCTGTCCATACGCCAGCGTAGGCCGCACTTCCGTTGGGGTAGTAATTGGGATTGGCGCGAAGGTTTCCCGACCACATATCATTTCCCGAATAGGCTAGCAGCTGATTATTCATGTTATAGATCGCGTAAGATGTACTGATGTAACTCTGTGCATTGACCGATGTTGTGGAGAGCACAGCTTTCCAAGTTCCACTCAAACTGGCAGTGCTAGCTTCTGTCATACAAATGCTGTCCGCCCCACTCTGGCCACCTAAATCTCCGTTATAGCCATTGGCCGTGACAAAGAGGTGCTCTAATTGAGATTCTGATTCGGTGGTGAGGGTCGCCGTAATTCCCGTTGAGGCAGCTGTGGAATCGCTATTCACCGCGCAGAGCCGGAAAGAGTACTGCACTCCGGCAGTAAGACCAGTCAAAATATAAGCCGTGTTGTGTCCGATAGTAGAAGAGGAAATCACAGTTCCCGAAGCACAGTTACTAGGAGCGGTGTCTCCCGCTTGATAAGCGATCACATATCCCGCCGTCGTTCCCCCACCGTTGGTCCACGAGAAATTCATGCTAGTGTCGGCGTAAGTATAGGTGAGATTACTCGGATTATTAGGTGTTCCGCTGGAAGCTTGTCCGCTGACACAATACAGATGCATGGATCCATTGTTGCAATTCGGAGTTCCATTACTGATCCAGCCAGAGGTAGAGGTGAGGCTAGCACCATATTGAGCACCACCACTGGTGGTAGTCCAATCGGTGCAGTCTCCGTTAGAAGATAAAGAACCGTCGCTGTTAGATCCTGTCCATACGCCAGCGTAAGCCGCATTACCATTGGCGTAGAAGTTAGGACTGTTGCGTAGATTTCCCGACCACATATCACTTCCGGAATAGGCAAGCAGTTGATTGCCCGAGCCATAAGTGTTGTAGGTAGCGTAATTGGTGGTGATACGGCTATTGGCATTGGCCGTTGAGGTCGAGAGTAGCGCCTTCCAGGTACCCGTGTATCCATTGTTAAGGGCATCTTGCTGACAATAGAAATCCGCCCAATAAACCGATTCCATGTTTCCGGTGTAGCCACTTGCCGTAACGAACATGTGTTGGATCTGAGTCGACGAGTTGGTGGTGAGGGTTGCCGTGATTCCCGTCGAGGCGGCTGTGGAGTCGCTATTCACCGCACACAGACGGAAGGAATACTGAGTTCCCGCCGTTAATCCAGTGACAATGTACTGGTTGCTGTGTCCGATGGTCGAAGAAGCAACCACGGTTCCCGAAGCACAGTTACTAGGTGCGGTTGCTCCCGTTTGATAAGCGATCACATATCCCGCCGTCGTTCCCCCACCGTTGGTCCACGAGAAATTCATGCTAGTGTCGGCGTAAGTATAGGTGAGATTACTCGGATTATTAGGTGTTCCGCTGGAAGCTTGTCCGCTGACACAATACAGATGCATGGATCCATTGTTGCAATTCGGAGTTCCATTACTGATCCAGCCAGAGGTAGAGGTGAGGCTAGCACCATATTGAGCACCACCACTGGTGGTAGTCCAATCGGTGCAGTCTCCGTTAGAAGATAAAGAACCGTCGCTGTTAGATCCTGTCCATACGCCAGCGTAAGCCGCATTACCATTGGCGTAGAAGTTAGGACTGTTGCGTAGATTTCCCGACCACATATCACTTCCGGAATAGGCAAGCAGTTGATTGCCCGAGCCATAAGTGTTGTAGGTAGCGTAATTGGTGGTGATACGGCTATTGGCATTGGCCGTTGAGGTCGAGAGTAGCGCCTTCCAGGTACCCGTGTATCCATTGTTAAGGGCGTCTTGCTGACAATAGAAATCCGCCCAATAAACCGATTCCATGTTTCCGGTGTAGCCACTTGCCGTAACGAACATGTGTTGGATCTGAGTCGACGAGTTGGTGGTGAGGGTTGCCGTGATTCCCGTCGAGGCGGCTGTGGAGTCGCTATTCACCGCACACAGACGGAAGGAATACTGAGTTCCCGCCGTTAATCCAGTGACAATGTACTGGTTGCTGTGTCCGATGGTCGAAGAAGCAACCACGGTTCCCGAAGCACAGTTACTAGGTGCGGTTGCTCCCGTTTGATAAGCGATCACATATCCCGCCGTCGTTCCCCCACCGTTGGTCCACGAGAAATTCATGCTAGTGTCGGCGTAAGTATAGGTGAGATTACTCGGATTATTAGGTGTTCCGCTGGAAGCTTGTCCGCTGACACAGTAAAGATGCATGGAGCTACCGCAACCCGGAGTTCCGTTACTTATCCAACTAGCGCTAGAGCTATTGCTGTTTCCATATTGCCCACTCCCGCTGGTGGTCGTCCAATCGCTACAGTTTCCATTGGAAGATAGGGAACCATCGCTATTAGATCCCGTCCAGAGGCTCTGATACGCGTAGCTTCCATTGGCGTAATAGTTAGGGCTGTTGCGTAGGTTTCCCGACCACATATCACTTCCGGAATAGGCAAGCAGTTGATTGCCCGAACCGTAAGTGTTGTAGGTGGCATAATTGGTGGTGATGCGGCTATTAGCATTAGTTGATGTCGTAGAGACTAGTGCCTTCCAAGTTCCCGTGTATCCATTGTTGATGGCGTCTTGCTGACAATAGAAATCCGCCCAATAAACCGATTCCATATTTCCAGTGTAGGCATTTGCCGTAACGAACATGTGTTGGATCTGAGACGATGAGTTAGTGGTAAGGGTGGCCGTGATTCCTGTCGAATCAAGAGTAGAATCGCTGTTTACCGAGCAGACGATAAAAGAATACTGAGTCCCCGCGGTAAGTCCGGTCACAATGTAAGAGGTATTGTGTCCGATGCTAGCAGAGGAAATGACCGTCCCCGAATTACAATTGGCGGGCGGTGTCGCACCCGCTTGATAGGCGATCTGATAGCCCGCAGTCGTTCCCCCTCCCGCATTCCAGGAGAAGTTAATGCTCGTATCGGATAAGGTATCGCTCAAGCTGCTTGGAGGGGTAGGAGTTCCACTGGAAGCCTGCCCGCTGACGCAATAAAGATGCAAACTGGCACCGCAACCTGGTGTTCCCCACGTGAGCCAGTTCGTCGGGGTATTAGAATTTCCATATTCTGCATTCCCGCTAGTGGTAGTCCAATCACTACAGTTTCCGTTAGAAGACAAAGAACCATCGTTATTAGATCCGGTCCATATGCCCTGATAGGCATAACTTCCATTGGCGTAGAAGTTGGGATTAGCACGTGCATTTCCCGTCCAAAGATCACTTCCGGAAAAGGCGAGTAACTGGTTTCCCGATCCATTGGTATTGTAAATGGCGTAGGTGGTGGAAATTCGGCTGTTGGCTGCCGCACCGGTGGTTGATAGCAGGGCGCGCCAAGTTCCAGTCAAACTATTGTTGATGGCTTCCTGCTGGCAGGCATAATCGGCCCAATAGACCGATTGCATGTTTCCCGTATAAGCACCCTGCGTGACAAATAGGTGCTGGACTTGAGATTCTGAATTGGTGGTGAGAGTCGTTGTTATTCCCGCCGACGCTGCCGAGGAGTCGCTGTTGACTGCACAAAGACGGAACGAGTATTGAGTGCCAGCAGTTAGTCCTGTCACAATATACGAAGTGTTGTGTCCGATCGTAGTGGAAGTAACTACCGTTCCCGAACTACAATCACTGGGTGCTGTCGCTCCCGTTTGATAGGCGATCTTATATCCCGCCGTGGTTCCTCCCCCGGTGTTCCAAGAAAAGTTCATGCTGGTATCGGCATACAAGTAAGTGAGGTTACTGGGGTCGTTGGGAGTTCCGCTGGAGGATTGCCCGTTTACACAATAAAGATGTAGGCTCGACCCGCAACCGGGCGCCCCCCAAGCCAGCCAGTTTGAAGTAGTATTGGAATTTCCATATTCGGCATTACCGCTAGTGGAGGTCCAATCCGTGCAGTTTCCATTGGAGGATAAAGAACCGTCGTTGTTAGATCCTGTCCATATCCCCTGGTAAGCGTAATTTCCATTCGCATAGAAATTGGGATAGGCCGAAAGAGATCCCGACCAGAACCCAATTTCTCCGGTAACTAGTTCTTGTGAGCCCCCGGAGTACAAGTTATAGACGGGGCCGGTAATGTTGATTCGGGAATTGGCGACCGAAGTTGACGTCGATAATAGTGCTTTCCAAGTTCCGCTGAGTCCGTTGCTAATGGCTTCCTGTTGGCAGTCGAAATCGGCCCAGTAGACCGACTCCATATTTCCGGTATAGGCGTTTTGAGTGACAAACAAGTATTGCGAGGCGGATTCGGTGGTGGCGCTTACGATCTCGGAATTGGCGGGGTCAGGGTTTCCCGCATTGTCGATAGCGCAGATTTGAAAGCTATATTCCGTACCACCATTTAATCCCGAAACCACGTACGAAGTAGCACTTCCAATCTGAGAGCTACTAATCACCGTGCCCGTGGAACAATCCGACGGCGGAGTGCTACCTGTGTTGTACACGATTTGGTAACCATTCGGATCTCCGCCCCCTGAATCCCAGGTGATTTGGATGGAAGAACCCGTTACCGTGCCGATAACCGGGGAGCCAGAAAAATAAGGAACGGGAGTAAACGAGAAACTCAAAGTAAAAGGAATTGAATTGTTACTTGGAGATTGTCCGGAACAGATTACACGAATGTTATCTACCGTGTTTGCGATGCACGCGATGTTTCCTGTACCTGCACCCGTTCCCGTACGTGTCACGGTTCCTAAGAACATTCCGTTAGCGGGGGTATTGGTGCTCGTAAAAGATATCGTATCGGTAAAAGACGAATCGATAGTTCCTGTACTAGGATTCGAATAGGGGCGACTAGTAAAACTGGTTCCCGCGGAGTTACTTACGACTTGCATATTTTTTACGGCATCCGAGGAGTTGGCGTCGTACATGATACCGGCAAATGTGGTGCTACCGATGGTGGACAGAACTAAGTTTTGTTGAGGAAAAAAGAAGGTGGCTCTTCCTGGAGAGGTCTTAAAGGCGCCGGCTCCCGCTGCGGTGAAATAAGCGGTTCCTTCAAGATCTCCTCCACCGCCCGAAGCAGTATAGACTCCAGCGCTGTCGCCGCTCCCCCAAGTCCCCGGCATATTTACGGTCGAAGACCAGTAGACACTTCCGTTAATGTCCCACTGTCCGGTAAGAACAACCCCGTTTCCCCCGGCACCTGTGGCGGGATTCACGCTCGCGGTTCCTATGAGGTAGTTATCGGTTAGGGTTGCCGTACCCGTGTCCCACTGAACGTTGATCCAATTGGCTTGATACGTTCCTGTGGTGAGAGCGGCTGTTGAGACGGAAAAGATAGGCTCGTATTCGGTGCTTAAAATAGGAGGAACAATGAGCACGTCACCCGTCTGGACCGCGTAGACCGTGGTGGATTGGGGATTGCCGGTGCCGGTGTAGGAGCTACCCAAAGAGAGTTGGGTAAATTCCGTACTAGTCCGACCGCAAGTTCCCGATGAACCGTCGAGGGTGGGGCAAGAAAATTCGAAGGAACCCGAACCAGTAGTTCCGTAGGGATAGCACGCGACGCTAAAATCCCAGCCGCTGCTAAGGGTGTCGGCCAGGGCCGACACGCTTATTAGGCAGGCAAATAGGAGAACAAGTAATTTGGAGAGTTTGAACACAGACTAGACCTCACATACGTCCCGCTAGGTATATTGTTATTATAACGCGGCGTATTGGTAAGCGGTACAAACCCCCAAAGAATTCACAATTTTCTTTATCCTGAAGCTAGTCCTAAATTGTGAAGACTGTAAAATGTTGTGGATTAGGCACGCGATCGATAGCCAGATGCGGTATCGTTAGAGTAGGCCTGAAAAGAGGTACCCCATGAAAATGAAGACTCTCATCTGTCTTTTGGTTTTACTTGGAGCGGGTTGTACGCGGACGACAACACCCGTTGGTACCGGTACGCCGGTAAAAAATAGCGCTCAGGCTCCGGTGATTAAGTATCACGGCGTCTCAAGCGCTCCCACGGGACATTGATCAGTTTGCTAAACGGATTACAAGGGGGCCGGGCCACTTTTCTTGGTTTCCCAAGGACGTAAGGTATCTCCGACAAAATTTTTCAAAGCGGCGCGTTCGCGTTGAATCTCCGCAAGTGCTCGATGGGCCATAGAACGGGCGCGCTCGGTGGTCTTTTTAAAACCGTTAAATCTGCCGTCGAACCAACTGACCTTCTTAAGGCGCGCTTCCCATTGGTGCAGTTTTTTATCTAAAACCGCTAATCTCTTTTCCACCGCATGGGGGCCCATCATTAGATAGTAGAAGACTCCCGCTTCTTTCTTATCGGTCTTGCTCATTTTCTTATTCGCCATCTTACACCTCGACTGGACCTTGGCTTAAGGGGGCCGCCGGTCGTTCTCCACGTTACTTATCTTTAAGGTATGCGCGTAAAATAGCCAATTAGGCAAAAAAATCAAGTGACCATTTATAACTTTTTGGAATGATAAGGATAAAAATGGCGCAGAAGAAGGCATTTTCAGAGAGCTCCAAAAGTCCCATAATGACTCAAATCTATTCTATAGAGGGCCCATCATGCCGAAATGCCTATTTGCGCTACTATTTCTGTTCGCTCTCCCGGCTTTTGCGAGTTTTGATACCAAACACGAAGATCTCACCAAACTGCTCTCAGCGCATGTAAAGCAGGGAGTCGTCGATTATGTAGGGATTAAGGGGGATATGGCGCTTCTGGATGGCTATCTTTCGCAAGTGGGGGAAGTGACCACGGACCAATTTGAAGCGTGGCCGAAAGAAGATCAAATGGCTTATCTCATTAACGCCTACAATGCTTTCACGCTTAAAATGATATCGGATTTTTATCCCGTCGATTCGATACGCGATATCGGGGGAAAAATAGGACACTCTCTGTTTGGAAGAAAAACAAAACAATGGCGAGTATCCGAATATACGATTGGAGATAAAACGGTCGTCTTCCGCGCCATGGGAAAGCCCGTAACGTTAGATGAAATAGAAAAAGATAATCTTCGAACCAAATACAAGGACGCCCGAATCCACTTCGCTCTCGTCTGTGGGGCGGTAAGCTGCCCGGCGCTAAGATCTGAAGCTTATGTCGGTAGTCGGCTCAACGTGCAGCTTGACGATCAAGGGAAACAATTTCTGGCCGACCCCACTCGCAATCAATATAATGACAAAGAGAACACGCTATACCTCTCGCAGATTTTTAATTGGTTTGCTAAAGACTTCACTCGAAACGGCGATCTTATTAGTTACCTAAAAAAATTCTTGCCTATAGCGATGACGGGTAGGGTGACGGAGCTTACCCACATCAAATATCTTAACTACGATTGGTCGCTAAATTCCAAGCCCGCTACGCCAGGGGAGTAACGATGCAGCATGTGTCTTATAGAGGAAACCACGGCCGACCATCGCTGCCCATGAAAGGTTGTTTTCTGTGATGCATTCGATGATGGAACGCACAGAGCAGGGTTAAGTTGTTTGGAGTGTGAAGCCCTCCCTGATGGACTTCCTGTTTGTGATCCTTGGCGAGCCATCTGCGCTCAGTACACCGGATTCCATCGGAACTGACGTGGATGCATTGCGAGCCGGTTGCTAGCGTCACTATATGACCTACGGGTCTTGGTATAGCGGTTCTCTTGCCATCTTTAATCGCCTGTCGCGCGACGGGTAATTTTGTAGTTTTGCGGTTAAGCGCTCGTTCGGCTTTCTTTACAGGGTCATTTTTTTCTACAAAAGCTTCAAGGAGAGTCTCTATTGCCTCTCCGGGCTTTACGTCCCTTTGGTTCTGAGAGCTTAAGAGGCCAAGAGTGCGCTTAAGAAGCTGTTCAGCTTTGGGAGTAAGGGCACAGCGTAATTCAAAGAGGGCTTCTGCAATGGGTTTCACTGATTCTCTAACAAGAGTCTGAGGCTTTTCTTTGGCGATAGCGATTTCAAGTTCCCTTGTCGAAACGTTCTTTGCTTTCTCAAGCCATACTCCTTGATTCTCAATGTTAAGGACCTGGGTTAATTTCTTGGCAGCAGTTACCGAAATCTCCTCTTTCTTAATAGCTTCCTTAAGGGCTGGGACCTTCGTCGCTAGTTGAGCGACACGAATATAGGTACAGGCTCTATCTTCCGAAAGGCCAAGACGTTGGGTGCAGTAGGCATAGAGAGACCCGAAATCATGGTCTTCATAAATTCTAAGACGGTCTACTAGCTGGAGAGTCTCGATAAGCTCAGTCTCTTTGTTTTTGAGTTCGGATACGAGTCGAACGGCGTTTTCGTGGATTTCGATGCGGGTGTAGAGTTTCATGAGATGCTCCTCTCTCGTCGATAGATTAAGTAATTGATACTCTGAGTTATCTCCTTTTTCAATCGAAATTAGAAGAGAAATTATACTTTTATCGACGATAGAACGAGTAGATGGTGCTGTCGCGCCGCTCAGGGAACTTTTTACCTTCCGACGCTGGTGATTGAGCAATGGCTTCTAAATGGCCGTCGTTCTGCAGTTTGAAACGGACCTTCCTAGAAGTCCCCGCTTTCTTTTGCACGAGGCCGTTATGGAGACCGAGATGTGATTAGTCTGTTCTGTCGCTCGGGGTTTCGGTTTTTATTTTCTCTTTTTCGGATCTTGGATCTTGGTTTATCCGTCGCGCGACGGATAGATTGGGTGCTTTCTTTTTTTGGGGTTTGGGGGCTTACGGGCCCTTTGGCGTTGGGGAGTCGCAAAGAGAGCGGTCATTAATTTTTGCTCAAACTTTTGACTACTCTCCCCTCTGCTTATCCAACTGACACTTCCCCCACTTTTTCCTTTGTTTTAGGCTAGCTACCCCTTCTCCCTTCTGCCCTAGCACCGAACTAAGAGTATACGTTTAGAATGTAACCACTTCTTCATCCCCTAAACCCTTGATTCATTTAGGACTTCACAAAGCGCTCTTTTTGCCCTGTTCAAACTTTCGACAAAATGAAGCTGGCTCTCCCGATGAAAAAGTTGGTACGCCGTGTGCTTTACCTAGCGATTAAGGAATTAAGTAATTTGGTTTCACCAATGAAAGGTACGACTATGTTTAAACAACTCGCTTCGCTGATTAGCACTGCACTTATCACCATGGGATTACTGTCCGGTTGCGGAAGTTCGACGTCGAATCAGTCGGGCCTCGCGGCGACTTGTTATACCCAGATCGATACCCAGACCGGAGGTTACGACCTCTATATCACTGGCTCTAATACGGGTGACGCCATTTCCGGAGAGGTCGGAAGTTATCCAATTAGTTTTACCTACAGCGGAACTTACTATCAGATACCCGCTGCTTACGCCACTTTAGGATCTACGGTAACCTTTACCGACAGCACTTTAGGAACCTCGGGTACTTGTTCGGTAGCATCGACCAGTACCACGGGATGTACGACCGTTAATGGCATCTATACCTGTTCCGGAACGGGTACGGTTTGCGCCAGCGGTTATACTTACAGCGGTACAAGCTGTATCTACACGGGTGTCGCCACTTCGGGAGAACCCATCGGCTACTGTGTGAGTGGCACGAACGTAAACGGACTTTGCGAAGGCGCTACCACGGGTACTGGACTTTGCGCGACTGGTTACACCTACGTCGCTGGTGTCGGTTGCGAATTGCTCAGTGGAACCACGGGTACGGGAGTTTGTGCCTCTGGGTATGTCTACGAGAACGGAACTTGCGTCTATACGGGCACGACCGGTATCGGAGTTTGCGCCACGGGTTACACCAACGTGAACGGTACTTGCGTACTGGGATCGACGGGTACCGGCGTATGCGCGACGGGTTACGTTTACGAAAACGGAACCTGCGTCTACACCGGAACCACGACAGGTACTGGGGTTTGCGCGACGGGTTACGTTTACGAAAATGGAACCTGCGTCTATACGGGTACCACTGGTACTGGAGTTTGTTCTGCAGGTTACATTTACGAAAACGGAACTTGCGTCTACACCGGCGGCACGACCTCGGCGATGGCTTGCAGCTTAATTCCGCTGTCTCCTTCGACACCGGTTTATCCTGGAACTGCGGCCGGGTTCGAGATTCAATCGACCACGGGTGTGGAACTGGAAATTGTTTCGATTAGCGATGGAGAGCAAGTTTATACCTCGCTACCCTACGTCCTTACGAGCGGTAATACGTTCGGAGTCACTTGGGGAAGTGCAGGAACATTCACTCTCTCTATCGTCGCTCAGTCTGTGACTGGAATCCCCTGTAACGGGGGAGCCGCAATGTCACTCACTGTGGATGTTTACTAAACTTAACACTTAACTAGGCACCGATGAATATCGACTTAAGGAAGGAAACAACATGAAGACCGCAATTCAAACAAGAAAATCTCTAGGTAATGGCTGGCGAATCGCAATGACGTTTCGCTCCCTTAAACTGGTAGTTCTGGCAGGTGCCGTGTTCGCAGCTAGCACCGGTATGGCCCACGATAACAACTGGGGCGGTGGCGGTGGCAGCTGGAACGGGGGCAATAGCAACAGCAATTGGAATAGCAGTGGGAATAACTGGCACGGCAATAATAGCTGGGACCACAGCACGGTTAACCTCAATGTCACCTACGACAAAGAGAACTGGGCCCGTGGCAATGTCCCCTGCGACGATCATCACAACTGGAATAACTGGAACAACAATAGTTGGTTCGGAGCTCCTGATGTTGTGAATGAGTTTTCCTGGTCCTCGAATTTCCAGCCCGATCTGTATCCCGGTTATGGCGGGTACGGTTACGGCGCTTCCGGTTACGGAGTTCCCCCCTATGGAATTCCCCCGTACGGAGTTTCGCCTTACGGTGCAATACCTCCTTATGGAGCGGGCGCTTACGGATATCCCGGCTATGGAGCCACTCCGTTCCCCAGCTATCCTGGTTACAGCGGAACCCAGTTATATCCCGGTTACGCAGGGGCTGCGTACGGAACCGCAGGCATTGGGGCCTCGACTCTTTCGGGCGGCGTTTCTACGGGTACGACTGGAGTCATTCCGGTAGGCAGTACGATCGGGACGTCCTATCCGATCGGCACGACAGGAGTATTGGGAACCAGTTATCCTGCGACTCTAGGAAGCAGCTATCCGGCTGGAACCGTGGGAACGATTGGAACCATTGGAACGACCTATCCGATCGGTACGACGGGAACGATTCTTAACGGAACCAGCACTCTTACCCCGCTTACCACCGTCGGAGGCAGCACTATCTTGCGAGGTAGTACTGAAATTCCGGCGAGCCAGCAGTTAGTCGTGCTTCCGCAAGAATAACTTTTATTTAGTTTCAAAAAGAGATCCCACTCCAGTTTGGAGTGGGATTTTTTTTGTCTAGTGCCCAACGACACCGTACAATAGTCTCGAATGCAAAAAACAAAGGGCTTTTCTTCTAAGCGCCTCCTATTCGTTAGTGAAGCGGTAACCGCTGCCCATGTGACCCGTCCCCTTGCTCTATGTAGGTCACTAGAGAAAGAGAATATAGAGATTCACTTTGCTAGCGCTGACCGTTTTGCCTCGCTCTATGAGGGATTTGAAACCCAACGATGGCCCCTGTATTCGATCTCTGCTCTGGACTTCACTCGCGCTCTCTCCAGGGGACTACCTCCGTTTGGTTACCAGACATTGAAACGATATATCGAAGAGGATTTGGCTCTCATTCGTCGAATCAAACCGGATCTCATCGTAAGCGACATGAGAATCTCATTGTCGATTAGCGCTAAGCTAGCCCAAGTCCCTCTTGCGACGATAACGAATGCGCATTGGAGCCCCTATGCCAGAGGCGAAACGTATCCGCTTCCCGAGCACCCGTTAGTTAAATGGCTGGGAGTTGCTTTGGCTAGCTCCCTGATGAAGCCATTGATTCCTTGGGTGCTTCGCCTGCATGCCTTTCCGTTGAATCGGCTAAGAAGACACTATGGTCTTAGACCCTTTGCTAACATGGAGGAGGTCTATAGCTACGGCGACTACACTTTGTTTTCTGACTCTCCCGAAATTGTCCCCACCAACAACTTACCGACGAATCAGAGATATTTGGGACCTATTCTTTGGAAGGGCTCCATAGCCCTGCCGCCGTGGTGGGACGAGGTGGATTCGACTCGTCCCTCGCTTTTTATTTCGATGGGTTCTTCAGGGGACTCGTCGCTATTGCCTCTTTTGGTAGCATCCTTGGCACGCCAAAACGTAAACCTCTTGGTAGCCACTGCAGGACGAACCCGACTCTCGTCTTCACCAAAAAATGTTTATGTGGCCGATTACTTGCCCGCCGATCTAGCCAGCCGCAGAGCCAGTTTGGTGATCTGTAACGGCGGTAGCACGTTAGCTTATCAGGCCATCTGTGAAGGAGTCCCGGTACTTGGGATTCCCTTTAACTTGGATCAGTATCTTTGCATGGAGAAGTTTTGCGCCAAGGGCTTGGGAAAGCGGCTTCGTTCGGGAACCCTAACGTCTTGCCGACTTTCCCAGATCGTCATGGAAATGCTTTCGGACAATCAACTCTCGGCAAGGGTACGCCTAGCGGCGCGCGATATTGCTACGCTAGATGCCGAGGAATCTTTTCGATCTTTCCTCAAAGAGCGGGGTTTTTATCCTTAGACGACCTCCGCGTTATTAGAAAAATACCGTCAAATATCTGACTGATTTTGCTAAATCCTGTTAGCAGTTGTTAGGGGAAACAGGTCTCACTCTCCAGTCCTGTACTAGGGGAAAGTCATAATCGAAGTACAGGAGGAAACTATGAAATATTTTTTATCGATAGTAGCGTTGTTGATTTTTTCCGCTGGAGTAGCTCGCGCGGATTTGGCAAAAGACTGCTTCACTACGGTGGACAATACCCAGTTCTGCACTACGGATGGATTGGGTAAAGTTCAGGTATTCGTCTTTGATGCGGGTTGGTGTCCGTATTGCAACCAAGAGATGGATGACTTGGCGCCTCTCTATGCAAGCACGTATGCGAACAATCCCAACGTAATATTCGCGAGCCTTTCCGGCGAAGGATACGATAACGGATCTCAGCCAGACGTTTCGTTTCTTCAGCAATGGAAGTCGCAACATAATATTACGTTTGTAGTGGCTGGAAAATCCGAAGACTTCGGCCAGCAATTTGGCGCTCAAGACTATATTCCCTTTTCCGTCGTCGTAGATCAGACGGGGAATATCACCAAAAGTGGCGACTTGAGCGCAAGCGATATCCAGACGGAAGTGAATCGTCTTTTAGGGACGACTCACTAGTCATTCTCATAAATGGCTTATTGGTTTCGGCGGCGGCTCCCTACGACAAGAGCGAGGGCACCAAGAATCAGCAGCAAGAATCCTGTCGTCGAGTGGAATAGGGAATTTAAGCCACTTAGAGAAAATAAGCCTCTGAGAGTGCCGGATGCGGGCCCAGCTCCACCAAGGGAAAGCATCTTAGAAGAGCTGCCCGCTCCGGCCTTGGGGTTTCCCAAAGAATGCTCCGAAACATTTGGCAAGCCAGCATTAAGTGAATTTGCTTTATTCCCCTGTCCGGATTGACTTTCGGTTTCCAAGATTCCCTTAGCTAGTAGGCCGCCATTCTTAGTCTGCGCTTCCAGGCCCGCTAGAAAAGAGGAGGAGTGATCTGAGGGGTTCGCATCAGCACTTCCACCACCGCTAATTCCCCTCCCATTTTCCCCCTTTGCTCCTTTTCCATTTTCTGAAGCTGCCAAATCAGCCAGTTCGTTTTGCAGATGTCCTGCGGTAGTTCCCGTCACCCTGGTATTCTCTGCCTCTCGATTTCCATTTCCCCCGAGGGTTGCATCGGCTTGTAGAGAGGCCAGTTGGGAGAGCGGATCGGAGTTATTTGTGGGCGTGGGGCGACTTGCGGCGGAAGCCGCAGTCGACGAATCCGAACCTGTCCCGGCATTGGCGGCTTTATCGCCTCTTTCCATTTCAAGCTCGGCTCCGTTCCAGTGATTAGAGTCACTCTGGCCTTTGAGCTGGTCGCCTTTGGTGGTTTCGTCGTTGGTAACCGTTTTTGCGTCTTTATCGAACTGAGAGGCGGCGTCGCTTAGCGCTTTGGCCTGAGCGTCGTGCATCGCTGCTTTTTGGAGTTCTACGTTCTCCAGTTGACGCAGGTCTGCCGCCTTTTGTTTTGCCGCCTGAGCCTCAGGCGACGTTCCTCCTTGGTGTCAGGAGGCGCAGATGGCGTCTTGGTCTCGGGCTTGAGATTCGTAACCGGCCGCGGCCGCTCGGTTTAGCAGGGCGGCCTGTTGCTGTTGTTGGGCTCCATCGCCGGTCAGCTGCTGTGAATTTCGATCGGCTTGATTGCGATCGGGCGGCCAAGCATAGAGGGGCGCTGGATGCGCCAACATTAAGAAGTTTAGGATCAAGAGCAATAGAGCGTAACTAGAGTGGTTTTTGTTGCCGTACATTGATGTCCCCCGGAACCCCGTTGCATCCCTAAATAGTGCAATCGTGATGCCTATAAAAAGATGAATAAAATCCATCTTTGGAGTGTCTAAGGATTGGACGATCGAGGGATATTGAGTAGGAGATAACGGGTATTAAAACGAAGAGTTAAGGGAGATCATTTCGTTTAGGGCCAACGGCGGTTTGAATTTCGGGATCCGAAGACCTCCGATAATTTGCGATCTCATCATGCCAGTCTCTCTTGGCTTCTTGGATGACGTGCAACAGTTCACTTTTTTTAAGCACTCCAAAGCCCGTGTCATCTTTTACGATGTAGGATTTGGGAACTTCATAGACTCCAGCTAATGCATCGCCGGGGACATCGATTTGGCTATCGTGATGATCGAGGAAAGCGGTCACTCGTAGTTTAATGGCGTAACCACCGCATTGGTAAACGTCTTCGTCGAGCGCACTATTAATGAATTCAACGGTGTAGGTAAATCTGGGTTTGTTCCCGACGAGTCCGGTGCGCTCAGCTCTTTGCACGTCTGCTGATTTTAAATCTTTAATTAGCTGTTGTATCCAGTGTTTGAGGCAGCGGTGTTCGTCTAAATTTAAGAAATCCAAAGTTGCCTGCCATTGGTTGGATCCAGGATATTCGTGCCGGTACTCGCTGACGAGCGTCTCAAACCCATTTACGTTCTTCCAGACGATAATGTCCAAGGGAAGGCGATGTTGTTCGGGGTTGTCCTGGGAATTTGCGATGGAGTCTCCTGCTTGGCCTGCCTGAACGATGGGCTCAACGTGAATCTTCCTCGGAGTTTCCGCAAAACAAAGGCCACTTAAAATGCTAAGCAGGATCGTTGTCACCCATAGTCGACGCATGTTGCCTCACCGGCTCTCCTCCGCTGAGAATGAAAGCAAGAGTCGTTCCGCTCCCTGCATTCTTGAAGAGTAACGCCAAATATTCTCTTTCCGTGGCGAATGAATTCGCCAACGAGATACACATCGGTGACGTTTTGCGCGTACGAGTTACGAAGCCAGGTTATCCTCCTGCTTCCTTTTTGTTTTGTGGTGTCTGTGCTGAACTTTGTGGCTGGCAATTCGCTTGTGACGAGTCGGACGGCTGCCTTGCATGGACATTTCCGAAACACGTTTCGGTCGCGGGGCCGCTACCGCCGGGGAACTCGAGATAACGGTATTTGGCGGTACTCTATTATCAACCGCTTCCGCTTTGTCCTCAGCGGAGATGGACTGGGCAATGTCTTTCCCTATAGGGTCCGAATCGGTATGAGCACAACCCAACATCAAGGGGGAAACGCAAAGAAAGGCAATTATCCATCGTGGCACAGACGACCTCCTGCGGTCTTCTTTGCAACGCCGGATCCAAGCCATTTCCCGCTTGTAGTGGATAATATTGCTGGCAAAGGAAAAGGCGGAGGGCCACTTTTTGTCGCTGCCCTCAGGGTTCTCATCGACTTTGGTATAATTTACGCTGCTTTTCCCACTAACCAGGAACTCTAATGCAACAAATCATGAAGTTTGAAACCGTTCAAACCGCTAAGGTGATGGCGATCTTGTACTTTGTTCTAACAGCCGTTATCTGCATCCCTGTTGGAATTCTTTCCATTGCCTTTCATACCGAAGGAAAATTCGGCCATCTCGGAGGGGCTCTCATGCTTTTCATCCCCTTTCTCTACGCGGTCATTGGTTTCGTTATGGTAGCTTTTGTCTGCGTTATCTATAACTGGCTTACCAAGTTCACCGGAGGCATTGAGTTTCAGAGCCAGAAAAGGACGAACGAACCAGGCGTTCCCTAAGTATGATGTGTGCCCACCGGATTTATTTGGATGGTTATGGTCGCCGGAGCGTCGGCGACCAGATCATCTACTTGGGTTTGAAAATCAAAGTTGTCATATCCCACATAACCCGGGTCCGGCGTGTAGACTATTTGCCCCGAGCTAGACACTAATTGCAAAGTGCCGTGCAAGGGGGTGTTGATTAGTGTGAACTGACAAGGATCTCCGACATTGGTGTTGCACGTTAGCTGATAGGTGAAAGCGGAGTTCACATAGGTCACGAGTTGAGCACTCTGTCCTTCCACAAAGGGAGGTGCCGGATCGGGATCATAGTAATCATCGGGCTCCGCCGCTAAATAACATCCCGATAAAGTGAGAAGTGCCAAGAGCATTGCCAGCCGAACGATTAGGTTTTTTCCTACGTGTTTCATCGATGTCCCCCGTCCGTTCCTCGAAATGAAACCTTTCTATTTCTAGCAATGCATCGCCGATGCCAATCCCGTAGGCTTGGCTCCTGCGTTGTGTCATGTACCAAAAATCCCCGAGTGGGGCAGTTTTCCCAAATGCTATTTAATTTCCTACTTTGCGGTATGTCATCGGAGTTCCCGGTAGGTCTTGGCCTTTGGCGTTACGGGCATAATTGACGAGGCCGTCGCTGTCCTTGCGTTCGTAAATGATGGTGGTGGGAACGTTTTGCGGATTTTCGAAAACCGCACTTTCCGCGGTACTTTTTTCCGTGCTGTAGATGAAAGTAGTTCCGACTTTGCCAACGTCCAACAGGAATAGGGGATTGGGATTTAAGACAAGTCCTCTGGCGCTTTCTTGAATCCGAATAAGTTCGGCGAAGGCCACCTTATTATCGCTCACCATCCGACTGGCTCCTAGGATGAGGCCTGCTAAGGGTTCCATGAATTGGATCTGTTCGTCGCTATTTTGTGAAGTCGATTTCCACGTTCCTGCTAGCCAATGCAAACTAGCCGCCGTGGGGGGCGTTCCGTTGTCAGCATGGCTTTGGACTCCTCTGCCTAAGGTAGCCAATACGATGATGGCAATGACGAGCCTTGAAACACGCATGAAATACCCCCTCTATTGATAGCGAAATACAACGCCATGTGGGGGATGTCATGTTCCAAAAATCTATTGGGTAATCACACAGCGGTAATTCTTTTTCCCTAGTCGGGTGCCTCGGGAGCATTCGACTTTGTTTACGGAAAGATAAGGGCCTTGGGCCTATTGAAACGCCCCCTGCCCAATCTCCCAGTGTTATTTTAAATAGTTATATGTTGACACGATGCGTCAGTGCGGGTATCTTGCGCGTTCTTTTGGGGTGAAACTTTCCATATCGATTCGAAGGAGTGCGGATGGTTACGCGTAAAGTTGGTCTCGTTGCGGTTATTGGAATGGTCGCTCTTTTGGGCTGTGCCCAGAAAAGAGATCTCCCTCCTCGTGGAACAGCCATCGGTTCGGCCGAATTTTCAAGCGCCCTGACTTCCGAATACGCGAAGGTCGGTTTTAAAAGCGAAAACCAGTGTCTGCAGACGGTTCAATACGTGGATGGAACCAAAGCGATTGAATTATCTTCAGCCCCATGTCCCGCGAGCGGTCTAACGACGGCTCCTGTAGTCGCCGTCTTTAAGTTGTATAGCGATCTCGATGCCGAAGTGGATGCGGACGCTACTTATCTCGTCATGGGAAATTCTCAAGTCCTTGATCAAAATACCGCTGTCGCTACGGCGAAAAATCTCTCCGCTAAGGGTAAGCCCATTACGCGTATCGAAGTGGGAGACCTCTGCGTAGAGGCCTCCGAGTACGAAGAAGATTTCACAGCACAATGCAAAGTGAATTTTGGAAAGACTGGTTTTATTACCAGCATCACGTTCAACAAGGCGCGTCCCTTTAATCGGACGACCAAGCAAAATGAATTGGTCCACCGCCGAACATTGCGAAGCCAGTTCGCAACTATCGACCAGAAACATATCGAACTTCAAAAAAATATCGACACCGTACAGACTAACTTAACGGCAGTCGATACCAAGCTCACGGGCACTCTCGCTACGCTAAGAACAGAGTTCGAAGCGACTGCCAAAGCGCTTCAGGCTAAGGACATTCAGTTGGACGCACTCATTGCTGGGTTGGATACTAAACTTGGCAATACTAAGACCGAACTCCAAGCCGAGGATAAACGTTTGGCGGAGTTGATTACGGCGTTGAACACCAAAGTAGAAGATTTGACCAAAGCCGACATCGCCATCCGCAATGAAATGACTGAAAAAGTCGCCGGCGTCACTACCGAACTCGCAAAAGCCAAACAAGATCTGACCAAAGAGATCACTACTAAAGTTGATGCGGTGAAGGCTGAACTTAATACCGCAAAACAGAAAGTAGCTGACGAGATTGGTCGAGTGGAAGGGCTCATCACGACTCTTCGTTCTGATATGGACAGAGCGAATGCCGCCGCCAAGGCCGCTTCGAAAAATGACCTCGAGACTATTCGCGGAGAATTAGCCAAAGCCGTGAAGGACGCGAATGATGCAATTGGGACAAATGGCGTAATCTTTTCGACGAAGTTAAATGAGCTGAAAACGACAGTCAAAATGGCAGAGTTAGATATTCTAAGCCTTCAGATCGAAGCGAAAGCGAGAGAGATTACCCAGCTTGAAGCACACTCAATTCCAGAGAACGAGGAGAAACTTGATGCAGCCAGGGTAAAGCATGAAGAACTCTCCAAGCGAAGTGCTGATCTGGCCAAAGAGATCGAAGAGATGAAGGCGGCCGCAATAGTGATACCTCAGAAAATGTCGGGCGAACAAGTTCAGTAAACACAGTTTCGTAGAAGAGGGATTTTCTGATGCGTAACATTTTTATCACGGTCGTTCTGGTAGTCGCTATGACGACTGCTGCTATCTACTTGGTCAACAAGCCGAAAACTTCGCAGCCCGAAGCGTTACGGCCCGCTGAAGCGGTAACGATTGCTCCTCAAACCGAAACTCTTGAAGAAACTCCCGTAGAAGAGAAGCATGACGCGGATGAAACAGCACCCGGAGCGAGACAAGCCGTGGAGCCAAGTCACACAATTACGATTCCCGAGAAGTTAGCGGAAATTCCAGCAGAAATTCCCATCAGTTCATCCGTCGCTAGTAACTCCCCTTTGGATTCTGAGACCATCCCTGAGATTCCAGAAGAATTTTCCAATACTCCTCAAGGCGCTTTGACTGAAAAGATGGATTCTACTTCAGGGCCTAGATTCTCATTTGATTTTCTGGCGGGCGAAGCCGTCACTACTCAGTCGGGTACGCGATCTTTCACCGAGTTTTTGGCGGAAGGCATGTTTCGTATCGATAACCGAAGTCATGTCGGGATAGGTCAGGAAGCTAGGAAACTTTATGAGATTGCCGCTGTCGGCGAACAGGAATTTCTAGTCGATGATACTCGTCTCTTCTACGATTATGAATTGACCCCGGAATTCTTAGGCTCGCAGTGGAATGTCGAAACCGGAGTCACTCTTCCTGTTTCTAAGATTTCAAGCGATACAAAAAATATTACTCGCGCCTCGGTAGCGCTTCACATTAAAAAAGAGCTCTTCGACAAACAGCTAGCCCTATCCGTCTCCCCCCTGTTTGAGTACTCTTTTAACCGCTATGCCACTTATAACGGCGTTCCTCTGCAGAAGATGGTCTTTGGAGCTCAGGCGCAAGCGGATTGGGAAATCATTCCTAGTAAATTAAATTTCGTAGCTTGGGGAAAAGGGTACTACCGCATGTACGAAGAGTATGACTTCTCGTCAACCACTCCAGCTGCCACGACCTCTTTCGGTTTGGGTACGTATTTCAAATATCGAATTACCCCCAATATTGCTCCGCAAATTGGAATGAGTCGCGGATCTACGATTTTACAAAACATCCGCTATGACTCGGCCTTCTATGATCCCGAGGCCACCCGATTCTATGTCGCTTTGGAAATCGCGTTCTAAACTGTTTTTGCTTCAACAAAAAGGAACAAAAAGGTACGGCCTACCTTTCTGTGGCCACAGAAAGGTAGGCCGTACCTTTTTGTGTGTTTACTCGGGTAAACAGTATCTGGCGTTTTCGTCCGACTCTTCTAGAGTCCCCCTCCCGTTGTCGTTATAAAGCACCGCATAACGCAATTAACTGGAGGTATCTGTGATTAAGTTGGTTAGTACGTTGCTAGCGGTGTTGTTACTCTCTTGCTGTGCGAAACCCGCGGCTCATGAAATGGAAGGTCTTTATAGGTCTTCTAATGAGGCGACTAAGGCCTATGCCGGAGACTATTTCGCGATTACCCCGAATCGGGGCTTGTACGGTCTCGATGGCGGATCGGCGACAGAGAAATACCATCGGCAAAAATACGCGGATGTGGCTCAGTTACAGTATTCGTTCGAGGGAAACCAATTCTCCTCGGGACGCTTCGAAGGGACCAAGGTAAAGCCAAGCGACGCTTCGGTTCCCGTTCAATTACAAAATCTAGGTCGAAGCATTGCGGCGTCTTCACGGCTCAAAGTGAACTTGAAGCAGGCGGGATTCGATTTGGATTTCAGGATGGCCGAAACCTATCCCCGCTTTTCGGCTGAGCAGGCGGAAACCTTAGAAGCTTTGGCTAACGAGCCCAATTCCGTTATCGATCTCTTCAAATCGAAGGGCCTTACGACTCTGTTCGTCCATGACGGCTTTTATGGATTGGGTGACATGCTTACCACCTCACCGTCTACGAAACGTCTGTACCTACCGCCCACGGGCAAGCTTAAGGGCAAAGCCGTGGTCGAGGCCTTAAAAGCAGGTAATGTGGCGGCGATTATTCATATCAAGGTGGCACCTGGATCCAACGTGTCGGAAGATCCTGAACCAAAATAAATGGTTAGCAAGTAACCTACTCAATCTTTGTTTAGTTCAGGAAACAAAATAGTGAAGAAACGTGTTGATCTCAGGGGGCGGGTTTTGTTACAAAACCCGCCCTATGCCAAAAGTTGAGACCAAAGGAGCGATAGAGATTTTCGATTTTTCCACCCCGCACGACTATTTGCGGGCGGTGTTAGACAACGGCTCGCGTGCGTCGCTTAGAGCGTTCGCTCGCTGGTCGGGGATCAAAAGTCCCGCAACCTTAAGTCTAATTCTCCGAGGAAAAAGAGGTATCAGTCCTGAAGTCGAAGAGAAGCTTATCAACCAGCTAAGACTGACGGGGCAGCGAAAAAGATATCTTTCGGCACTCTGCGCTTTATCTCGAACCCGTTCGCATGAAGGGCAGCACACTTTGAACGAAGAGCTTTTTTACATTAAGCATCTAGCGCAAGCAAAGCTTCTCGAGGTGAAACAGTATGAGTTTCTCTCTCGATGGTATTACTGCGCCATCTTTGTCATGGTGGGGCTTGCTGACTTTCGATTGGATTACGCGCTTATCTCTAAACGTCTGGGTCGTTATGTCACTCCAAGCCAAGTGCGAGAAGCTATCGAAACCATGCAGGCCCTTGGGCTAATCGAAAAACAGGGCGAAACATTAAGACAAGTCGTGGGCTCGGTACTTAGGACACCAGAAGAGATGCGCCATTTATCCGTTCGTCAATTTCACCGGCGTATGATCCAAATGGCGACACTAGCATTAGAGATTCCCCAGGAGCGTAGAGAAATTACAAGCCTCACCGTCGCCATGCCCCTTTCGAAATTAGAAGAGGTGAAAGCCAGAATTCGCCTTTTTAGAGAAGAGTTGGATCAGTTTCTAGATAGGTCTCAAGCCGAGGCCGAAGAGGTTTACCAATTAAATGTTCAGTTTTTCCCTCTGACGGTGAAAGTCATAGGAGAAAAAGGAGAGAGTGATGAAGTCATTAATAGCTAATTTTGTTTTGCTCGTGGGGCTTTCTCTCTGTCTTTCGCGATGTGGGGTTCACATCGGCAATGGAATGGTCTCTTATGAAAACCCAAATGGATACTCGGTCCAATACCAAAAGGGTCTTAGTCTTTCCGAGAATGCGGATAAGACTATCGCGCGTATTGATAACTCGCCCATGGCCATGAAAACGACAGAGGTCTCTTCGACCACTTTTAAAGTCGATACCTCAGTGGACGTCACTTCCGTAGGAGATCTTCATTTAGCCGCTACTCGTCTGGGAACGCCTCCGGCGGATCTAAAAGATGTTACGCTAAACGGCTTTGCGGGTCTTGGCTGGACGGCGGAGTCTGCCGGCGTTAAGACCGCTAAGTACTATCTGATGACCACGACAAAGAAACTTTTGGAGGTAACCGTTCAGGCGTTTCAATCGGGAAACGGATTCGGCCTTATTTCGCCAATCATTCAAACTTTCACTGGCGGTGTTCCCTTACCAAATCTTGCAAGAGGTATTGTGGCTGTTCAGACTAAAGTAGTGGACTGGGAGTTGGGTAAAAATAACATGAAGATGAAAGTGCAACTGGAATTATCTTCCGGATTGGTCGTGACCGAGAAAACGGGGGTCCGTTACCGAATTTCTGCTTCGGGCGAGCGAGGCGCTCCATGGTTTTTACTCTCGGCCGTTGATGCTCATTTCTTTGAAGGACGAGATGAGGTTGATTTCGATCGGACAAAACACATTTTTCTTCATGACGAGGCTGTTGATGGAAAAACTGGCAAAGGAGTTCCTTACTACCGAGGTCAGGCGTGGGAGCCCGTGGCGGGAGAAGATAAAGACCTTTACTACCTTTATGACTGCAAACCGCTCCGCCTTTTGGGGCGTTTGAGAGTGATCAAAGGAGATCGCGCCGATCAACGCTTACAGACGGTGGCCGAGAACCTGGCATGTGAAGCCACTCCGCAAGAGGTGGCACCTCCGCAAGAACCTAAAATAGATCCGGAAGCCCTTTGATTATTGTAGATTGGTGACGAAGCAGTCCCAACGTTCATACGCTTCTTTGGATCCGGGCGTATGGGAACAGCTCACAATGTGGAAACCCTGAGCGACGAAAGTTTCCAACTCTAACTGGATTGCGGTTACTGCAGTTGATTCCTGAGCATCCAGAATTGCTACATCCAAAGACTTCTGCTCTCCGCAACTGAGATTAAGATCACTATTATAACTAGAGAGATGACAGAACTTGGCTCCTTGAGGGATGGGAATCAGGCCTGTAGCCGCAAACGAAGACGAAGAGATAAAAAGGGTCATCAAAGCGGTGCCGAGGGACATCAGAAGTTTGGCTGACATAAGGCTCCTAATTATAAATTACCGAAAATTGAGTGAGTTGAACCGTGTAACGACTTCCGTCGGTTCCAGTCGCAATTCCCATCACTCTGCCGTCACCAATGTTTTGCAGCGGAAAGAGATCGGTCTGGCTAAGCCATGCCCCTGGTGCGTAGTCGATAAGAAGGGCGCTATCCACATCGGGATCGAGCCAGGTGAAAGTCAAATTTCCAAAGGGCTGAAGAAGGGCTGTGACGAAGGAAGTCGGGACTGTCACTTCAAAGACACCTGATACCTGGTTTTGATCAAAACTAACGTCGAGATAGAATTGGTCAGTGGCGGCTAGCGTCAGGGTCGTGGACCCGTTGGTCAATATGGAATTCCCCGTTGATTCGTAAGAAGAAGATCCATCACAGGGGGCAATTCCCGGCTTAATGGAGATAGGAATGTCTTTCGTCATGACCGTGGAACTACTTTCACTTTCCAACTGGAAGGTTAGTGTCGCTAGGAGTCCATGCGCCGCTTTGGCGTTGTCTTGCGCACAAGCAGTGGGCGGCGTTTCTGCAAAGGCGACCCAAGGAAAGACTAGAAGTCCAAATGCGAACAAAGCAACGCGATGAGTTTTCACTTTTTTCCTCCCTGACTCTCCCGTATTATGGTTGAGACGATACAAACGCAAGTCACCCTACGTCAGAGACGCGCCATTAGAAAAAGACAGAAAATAGCAAGAAGCTGGGAGTGGATTTCTCGCTTTGGTCTTATTGGCGCGATGGCGTTGCCTCTTACGGCTTTGGCATCCGTAGGGGACTGCTCCAAAGCTTATATAGCAGCACGAGAAGCGCAGATCGCGGCAAACAAACCCGAAGCATTTCCTTTGGGTACTACGACCGTGGAACGTCACGGGAATAACTATGAAGTAACGGCTGTCGATACGGATGTTGATGGTAGTAAGACAAGAGTGCGGCAATTCTATGCTCCCGATTCCCAAGGGGGATATACCGTCACCGAGAAAAAGTATCTTCCCGATGGTTCGAAAACTTCAAGGATCTTCCATTCCGAATTGCCGCCCCTTAGTACGCGGACCATAGCTGAAAGAAACGAGAGACGGGCTGCTGAAAAGATTATGTTTGCCCATTTTCAGAAAAAACATGGTCTCTCTACGGAGGAACTAGACAGCGCTCGCGATGAGGTCGCAAAAAATAACCCAAGCCTCTTGCCGCGCGAGCGAGAACTCGCTGCTCACTATTTGGTACTAATACGATCTCCAGAAAGCCTTGAGTCTTTGAAAAAGGCCATAAGGCTCTATGGAAAAGAAAGAGACGCCGTAAGATCCGAGGTCCTTGGAATTGTAGTGAACTACGATACGATTGTGGACGAAACGGCGGAGAAATATTCTGACGTAGTGGGGGCGCTAAATTTTTTGCGCCAGAATGGGTTTGAGCAGGAGGCGAAGGTTAAGGCGGATGGTTTTATGAGGGAGCTTGATGCGACGGTGTTTGCTAGGCCTTGAGGCAGCTCTGGAAATGATCGTGCGTTAGTGTCATTGCGACTATGGGAAAGGGAGTCAAGTGGTAGACGAGTCCCTTGAGGGTTTGCACCCTTGATTTCCAGGTCTGCATTGTTTCAAACACGGTCATTGTCGATGCGCTTTGATCCTTAGCGGTCTTTTCTTTATTGGCAGATTTAGATGCGACTATATGGGCTCTCTAGGGAGTTAATCCCCGGACCAGAATAAATTCGAGGTTTAAACGAGCGGGGGCTAACCGAGGTGGTTGACACTCTCGTCGTATCTTTCGAGCATCGATGCGATCGGTTTTGGCGCCTTCGTTAAGAAGTTTATTACGATAGGGATCGCAGACTAAAATCTCATCGACGCAATTACGAAGCTCTGTGTACAGCCACTGCGATGTCGTAGTCTCCTCGAACGTCAACGCTCGCCGTCCTCGAAGCCTCCGAAGATAGCCTTTAAGCTCGCCGATACTCGATGGGACCTCGGTGATCGACACGTCATTGGATTATTTGGTCATTCTAGCAATTGCCCTAATGCTTTGCGCCCAGTCTAAAGCGATGTAATGGTCATACATGGTTGGTCTCCTCCTTCTGATAGCGACTATCGGAAGCTGGCCCCCTCGTACAGAGGAGAGAGCCCAAATCGCCCGCTACAACGCGGACGTAGGAGACCGACCTTTCCCATTTACCGAGGAGCAGGAGCGAGTATTCTCTAAGATAACGTCAAAGCGAGCCCCAACTGCACAACAAAGTAACCTGAAAAACTTAGTTGCGCTGCTGTGTTCTCCCTGGAACATCCTTTGCATTGCCTTGGCAGGGGAAATGACATCCCATGGGAGAACAAAGCGATGCGTTTATTTTTATTGGGCCTTTTAGCGGTTTCCCTTTTGCCTCTCCAGGCGATGGCGGATTCCATAGCGTTACATTCGGTTGAATCAACGACGACGATTAATGGAAGAAGCGTTTCTCAGATTGACGGAAAATCTCCGGAAGATTTCTTTGCGCAGTTTCAGTACGCAGTGACTAAATCCAAACTTAGTGGCCAGGATGAACACCAGATCGTTGGGGCCGGTCTCTATCGTTACCAATCGAAGATCGATCTCGGAAAAGGGAAATGGGCTGACGTGCGTATCGCACTATATAAGGACGGAACCGTGGACTACGAATATAGCGAATGGAAACAATTGGGGCCTAATGCGGCCCACCGCGAAATCGCCCGCACAGGCCATACGAAGTCGAAAATCCAAGATAATAAACTTATTATCGAAGGTGTAGGTGAAGCCCGGGGGGCGGTACTTGTGGCAACTGATAATGCCGGCAAGGAGACAAAGACCCCTGTTTTAAGCTTTCTCTTCACTGAGGATATTCACAGTCCGGGGATATCGAACGGACGAGGACTTGTCCTCTCTCGGTACGGATCTGCGTTTTCGCCGAAAGAGTATAAGGATGAAGATAATAGTATAGAGTAGGTAGTGGGTTGGTTGTTCGTTCTTTGTTCTTTGTTCGGATTAGGAATTGATCGACCGGCTACGCCGGGTTTAGATTGAGATTAATCTTAAGATTAATAATTAAGGTCATTTCGCCGGCGCGAAATGAAACTGGGGGACTAGGACTCGAACCTAGATTCGTAGGGTCAGAGCCTACTGTCCTACCATTAGACGATCCCCCACTACGAAAAACTAATTTTGAATGAGGCCGGCGCTTTCGAGCCTATTGAGCTCGTCAGCAAGTTCGGCCGGAGTGACGGTTGCAGCTCCAATCCGGCCGACCACAATTCCGGCGGCGGCATTGGCCACCTGCATACATCGGCTAAGAGGGTGCCCTAAGACCATCATTAAGGCAAGTACCGACACCACCGTATCTCCGGCTCCCGTCACGTCAAAAACATCTCGGGCGAAAGTAGGAATCCGGCTGAGCCCTTCGACTCCTCGGCTCATCGAAACCATGCCCGCCTCTCCACAGGTGATGACGACATGTTCGGCTTGCGTCTGCTGTAAAATCTTTGCCCCCATCTTTTTCAATCGCTCGTCGTCGCGTCCGGCCTGGCTGCGCGAGGCTATGGGATAGCCCGAGAGAACTTCGGCCTCCACCGTATTGGGAGTGAGTAAGGTTGTCCCTCTATAGAGAGTGACCTGCGCGACTCGACTGGGATCGACAAAGATGGGGCGTTTGTGGGCCTTAGCCTGTTTTGTGAAAGCCATGGTATCGGGATTCCACAACCCTTTGCCGTAGTCTTGAACGATGATGCCATCGCACTGGGGCAGTAGGTCGCAAATCATCTCCGTATAGCGCTTGGCATTTTTGGCATCCAAAGGATGGGACTTTTCGTAATCGATACGAACGACATGCTGGCGCTGAGCGATGACTCTTACTTTCCTAAGAGTGGGTCGAGAGGTATCCGTAATGAGAGATAGCCTTTCGACTCCGGCCGCGGCTAACATTCCTTCTAACTGTTTTCCATCCGCGTCGTCTCCGCGAACACTGACTAAAGAAACTTTGCCGCCCAAAGCAACAATATTTTGGGCCACGTTAGCGCCCAGTCCCAGCTTATAGTCTCGCTTGTCGACTTCGACTACCGGAACCGGGGCCTCTGGACTAATCCGGTGGGTGTCTCCCCAGAGGTACTCGTCGATTCCTACTTCACCCGCCACCAGAAGGTGCGCTCCTTCGATTTTCTTTAAGAATTCCGTATTCATCCCGGCTCTTTTTAACCACTCTTTGTTGATAAAATCAAACTACACCCCGTTAGGTAGTCCGATCCGTTAACGCGGCTTCAACCCTCTGCGCCCAAGGGAATTGCTCCATACAGTCGAATTTATCACAACGACTTCCCAAGCAGTCTTTTCGGGCGGGGCATTCGGGGTCAGGAAAGAGAATTCTACAATCGCCACTGCCTCCCCACGGAGCCCACCTATTGGGGTGGTGGCTGGGGACAGGGGAGAACAGACCAATAGTTTTCACACCGCTATAATGCGCCAAGTGAACGGGGCCAGTGCTAGGTGCAATGACTCCTTGGGAAGCGCGAAACACTTCAAGTAGGGTGCCAAGCGAAATGTTTTGGATAAAAACGGCACCCGAATTAGCCAGCTGCTGCGCCATCAATAGGTCTTTGGCGGCGGGGCCCACGGTGACGACCACCTGCCTTCCGGTTTTTTGAAGAACGGTCTTTATGATTTTTTCGTAGTGCGAGGCCGAAGGGTTTAGAGCACTGCCTCCCATTCCCGGGTGCACGACGTAATAAGGTCCCCGGACCCCCTTACTCTCCAAAAGTTTCTTGGCTTTTTGCGCTTCACTCTCATTGATAGCAATAGACACGGGCGGTATCTCCGGAATGGCAACGTGTAAACTCTCTAGGAGATGCCTGGTGAGGTCGAGATTGTACTGGGCCTCGTTTCTCTCGCCCCTGGAGCGCCTTTGCCACTGCCCTCGATTAAGCACCAGTAGCGATATGAGTTTCGAAAAGGGGCCTACACGCAAAGGCACACGAGCGAGAAACGCTCCCAGACTCAGTGCTTTCTCTGGAAAAAGAAGAAGTGCCGCGTCACAATCTTTTTCATTCCACCAACGCTTCCACTCGTCGGTTCGAGAAAGCTTTGCCCCTTGCGCCGTGATATTGAGTTTCGAAAGTGTCGGTGTCAAAAGGGCTGCAATTTCTGGTCGGCAGAGCAGAGTAATTTCGACAGCAGGAAGGGCTTTTCGCAAAAGCGCTAGTGAAGGCAATGCCATCATGACGTCGCCCAATCGGTCGGTTCGTGCCACGACAATGGATTTGCAGGTCACCATGTAATTAACGGTCCGCAAGTAAAGAGCCGGGAGGATGCTTCTTTCGAAACTTCATCAGAAAGTCATAAGGGTTTTTCCCGAGCTCAGTCTGTTTCGCCGACCAAGCGTTGGCCTCTTTGGAAACATAAGCTTGCAGCAGCTCGCTAGCCGCCATTTTTGCCCCTTCGGCGCGCCTGGAAGCTCGCAGCTTAGTCTGCTTGTCGAAAAAGGTGTTTATTGTCGAAAAAAGAGATCGCAAAGAGGATTCTTCTTTTTGACTGCAAGTCATCAAAGGCGTTTGCGGACGACCGGCCAACTCCAGCATGGTCTTTAGTTCGCTTACTAGTTTTTCAGCCCCTTCGCGGTCAGATTTATTGACCGTGAACAGGTCGCCAATTTCGAGCACTCCGGCCTTAAGCGTTTGGATGGCGTCACCCCATTCAGGCACTAAAACCACTAAGGTCACATCCGCGATGTTTCTAATATCGACTTCGCTCTGCCCCACGCCAACGGTTTCAATAATAATCTGGTCGAAGCCAAAAGCATCCGCTAGATGGGTAACCTCCCGGGTCGCTAGCGACAGCCCGCCAAGTTTTCCCCGGGTGCTGAGACTTCGAATAAAAACACCGTCGTCGTTGAAATGGTCGTTCAGACGGATGCGATCTCCTAGTAACGCGCCTCCGGTGAAAGGGCTTACGGGATCAACGGCGACAACGGCGACTGTTTTGAAAGCTTCTCGATAGAAACGGACGAGTTCATTAATGAGCGAACTTTTTCCGGCCCCCGGAGGCCCGGTAATTCCCAGCACTCGGGATTTTCCGGTGCTTGCATAAAGTTCGCTAAGTACGGGGTAGAGCGTGTCGTCTTGGTCTTCCGCTATGGAGATAAGGCGACTCAGGGCTCGAATTTCTTTGGCTCGAAAGGCTTCGATAATCTCTTTGTCGGTTTTCATGGCGCGATTTTCTTACTTAAATTGGCCCTTACCAAATCTAAAGCCTCTTCTTTCGTCTTTATCGTTCCTTCCAAAATGGCGTCTTCCACCGTGCGAATAATCTCAGTAAATCGAGGTCCCGGGGAGAGCCCCAATTGGATGAGGTCACTACCGGTCACGAGCCGACTGGGCGGTGGCGGGGCCTTTAGGAACTCTTCATACTTGGCTTTAGAAAAATGGTAGGCATCCAGATTTCCATGACTTGCCAAACAATC
This sequence comes from uncultured delta proteobacterium, assembly GCA_963778115.1. Lineage (GTDB taxonomy): Bacteria > Bdellovibrionota > FAC87 > UBA2466 > UBA2466 > JBBQIT01. The sequence continues at coordinate 873,130 of CAVZSV010000004.1, read as the reverse complement.
GACACGATGAAGTTCCAGGTGCAGATCAAATCTATTGAGTGAGAGAAATCGCTTCAGCGTACTCACCTTCATCTGAAATACGTCTTTAAACTTTAGATGTTCCGCGACGAGTTCACAGATTAGATCGGTCTGCTGATTGGAGAAGGTGAGCCGCTTAAGAATCACACGCGACATCTCAGATCCAAGTTTATCGTGGCCGTGAAAGCGAATCCGGTCCGGAGCTCTCACAAAGGTCGCGGGTTTTGCGACGTCATGGAGCAAAGCTCCCATAGCAAGTTCCACCGACGGATTTGTCAGATTATCCAAGAGCATCAAAGTATGGATGAAAACATCCCCCTCAGGATGGTACTCCATCGGCTGTTCCACCCCTTTCATCACGTCCATCTCGGGTAGGAAATGCGTAAGGAGTCCCGCTTCGTCGAGCAGCCGAATCCCGCGCGCGGGAGTGGGCGAGGATACCGTCTTACTCAACTCGTCGCGAATCCTCTCCTGGCTCACTTTTGAAATGAGAGGGGCGTGCTTTTTAATCGAAGCAAAGGTCGCAGGCTCTATTTCGTATCCCAGTTGGACCGCAAAGCGAATGGCCCGAAACATTCTTAAATGGTCTTCCAAAAACCGTTCATCAGGATTGCCGATCGTTCGGATAATCTTTCGCTTGATGTCGGCCTCTCCATTGACCAGATCGATCACTTTCCTGGTGTTGAGGTCGTAATAAAGGCCGTTCACCGTGAAATCGCGTCGTTTCGCGTCTTCTTCTAAGGTGGCAAAGGCCACTTTTTCGGGGCGCCTTCCGTCGGCATAGCTGCTTTCGGTTCGAAAGGTAGCCACTTCGAAAGTGGTCTCCTGTTCGAGGACGAGGATCACTCCAAACTGGACGCCCACCGGGATAGTCTTGGGGAAGATCTTTTGCACCTGTTCGGGCAACGCCGAAGTCGCGATATCAAAATCCTTGGGTTCGACCCCACGGATGCGGTCCCTGACACAGCCGCCCGCGAAATGGGCCTGATAACCCTTTGCCTGAAGGGTCGTAACGATTTGAGACGCTATCTTTTCTTTGTCATTCACGCGGGGAAGCTTATGCGTAAAGTTCCTGGGAAACCACTACAAAACAAACCGGGCCATGACGATAGGCCAGCTTAGATAAAAGGTCTTTAAGGGAGGGGCAAAGTTGCCTCGGATCATCGTTCCGAATCGAATATAGCGGTCGACCACGTAGTCACAGCCCATTCCCATACTAATGTTAACTCCCACGGAAGAGGCGTAGCTCGAAGAGCCGATGGCCATTCCCAGTCCCCCTTCGAGACTGGGTTTAATCTTGGCGTTCTGGTTGAAGGTATAGCGGACCGTGCCGGTGACGGCAAAAAGGGTCGCATCCCCCATGCCGACCTGAAGCATCGGGCCAATCGTTAAGTTTTTGGCGATGACGTATTCAAACTGAGGATTCAACAAGAAAAGGGTCGGGCTAATGGTTAACCCTAAACCGGTGCTAAGGATCCATTTCCCGGGGATATTAAACGGGTCATAGACGTAAGGAGAAGCATCCAAGTTTCGAGCCGCAATCCTATGTTTTTTTTGCTTTTCCTTTTCTTTCTCCTTTTCGGCAAAACAAAGAGAGGGTGCCGACAGGAGTATGACCAAAGCCAGGATTAGGATTTTTTTCATTGGGCCAGTGTCTAATTTAAGAGCCTTGTGGTCAAGGAAAGTGGAAAGTAGGTAGTTAGGTTTTTCTTCGGCGCACGAAATGGTTCCATCCCCTAGCTTCGAGCCGAGACCATTTTCCCTCTAGATTTTTGAGGCGGATTCCTTCGGAGGGCTTACTCACTTGGCCTATCACCGTAAGCGAGCCTTTGATCTTGTTGAGGGCCTTTTTTGCCTTTTCAACGTTCTTAGGGGGAAGAGTGACCAGAAGTTCGTAATCCTCGCCTCCGTACAGAGCCCAGGGAATGGGATCGCTTTGGATCCAAAGGGCGGCGGCCCGGGTCGCTTTGGAGATAGGAACCAAATCGAGTGCTATCTGCATTCCTACCTTCGACTGATGGGCCAAGTGATGGACTTCGCGCGCAAGTCCGTCACTAATATCGATCATCGAGGTAGCTCCCGACGCCAAAAGTATTTTGGCTTCTCGAATTCTGGGCTCTGGAGTCAAGTGGGCCTTTAAAACTTCAGGATGGTGCTGGGTCTCGTGACGGCCCATCCGACGTATGCAGGTAAGTCCTCCCGCTGATGCCCCCAAATGGCCGGTGACCGCGATACAGTCTCCTACCTGTGCGCCACGGCGGGTGACGGTCTTCGTGGCCGATCCCAAGGCCACGACATCTACGATGACGGCTGTAGGCGATTGGACCAAATTGCCACCCACGATATCAACGTGAAAACGCTTGGCGAGGGCTCTCATTCCTTTATAGAGCTCCTCGACAAAAGCTTCATTGAGCTCCTGCTTTAGACCCAACGACACAAGCGCGTATTGGGGCTCTGCCGCCATGGCGGCTAGGTCACTTAAATTTACCGCAAGGACTTTGTGTCCCAGTTCAAAGGCGGTCGTGTAGCCCAGATCAAAGTGGACCCCCTCCACCATGGTGTCGACGGTGGCCACCAATCGGCCTTTAGGCGATTCTAAAACGGCGGCATCATCCCCGATTCCTAGGAACACCTTCTTAGAAGGCCTTCCTACGGTCTTGCTAATAAGAATCAATGATTTCAAATTCGTCGTGAAGCGACATAGGTAATTTGAATTGTAAAGACAACCCTAACGAACGGCCACCATTTCTTAATATCATTTTGATTGAACGGTAAGAAACCCCTTGGTAAACCCAAAGAGACAATTAAATAAGTCAGGGCTTCTTCTTGGGTTTGGGGGGGCGATGTCTTTTATCAATCGTAAAACGGGGCACGTGTGTCTGTGGAACCGGCTTAGGGGGGTTCTCGTCTTCGCATTGTGCCTCACGGTTCTCGTTCCGACTCCTTTGTGGGCCAGGGATAATTCCGAGGATACTGAGCTATCTTGTGAGGGGCCTATTCTTGCGAATATGCCTCACGACGAAGTGCCAGCTCAGGTAACTCAGGACGCTTCGCAAGTATTAGCCGAGATCCAAAAGTCCTGTTCTCACGTCTCGGAATGTACCGACGAAGCGCTATACGAGGCCACTAAAGTAGCCATCCAAAAAAAGGGCGGCCCTTCCCAATCCAAACTAAGAAAGTTTCTAAGACTTCCCAGACGTGCTTTGACCTTTCTCATCTGGGGCGGATCGATCTTGGGTTCCGGGGTGCTTAGCTATTATGCGACCGCGGGAGTTCCCGATGGACTGCGTATCTCTTTTAGCAGCTTTGTCATGGTGATGAGCGGAGTCCTCTTCGGTCGCTTCAGTAGCCCTTTTGAAAAAAAGATTGGCCCTAAGATTGAACAACTGGCCTTCTGGCTCTACGATCCCGATCCTGACGACGGGTGGGGACAGATCATGAAGACCATCAACGAAGCCGAGCGCTTGGAAAAAGGACAAATTCTTAACCAAGTAATCGTTCTCCGTCCGTGGCTCAAAACGGCGGCCTATGCTCTTAATCGAAATGACATCCGAAACGCGGCACGTGCCTATGTTCACGCTATTTTGCACTCAGTGGACCTCTTTGGCGGATTAAATTTGGCTTTTCCGGCGACGGTTCGCGAAGTGCGGGGTTATTTGCCGGAGCAGTTTAAAGGGATCTCTGTAGAGACGAGAACTCAATTGCTGGAAGAAGCCTTAGCCGTTTTGCGCGGACTCCCCGACAAAGAACTTAGGGACTCGATTTCTAGAAAGACTCTGGAGAGCATCGTACATGGTTCGATTAGTTATTGGTTCGATCTTACTTGATCGCCTGATATCCATTGATCATAAGCTGTACGGCGATAGCGCATAAGAGAAGCCCCATAATTCTGGTTACGACATGAAGCCCAGTAAGCCCCACGGCTTTTAAGATCCGATTAGCCGATCGTAAAATGAGATAGGTGACGGCCAACGTAATGACGACCGAGGAGATCACTACCAGATAATCGGTCGTGCTCTGAGCGTTGGAGCCTAGAACCACAACGGTTGCCATCGAGGCCGGCCCGCTTAACATCGGAATCGCAAGGGGAACGATGGAGATATCTTCTTTGCGGGTGGCTTCACTCTCTTCGGCAGCTGAGATCTTAGCGTTGATGGGAAGTACTCTCACCATATCAAATCCAATGACTAAAAGAATAAGTCCACCCGAGATTTGAAGGGCTGGGATACTGATTCCAAAAAACGATAAGACGAAGCTTCCTAAAAGGGTAAATAGAATCAGAACGGTTCCTGCCGTTAAGCAAGCCCTTCGCAAGGCCCAGTTGCGTTTTTCGCTGCTATCACCCGAGGTCATCGAAATAAAAAGAGGGACATAGCCAAAGGGGTCGATGATGGCAAAGATAACGCCGAAGGTAGATAGCCAAAGGCTAAAGGTGCTCATGGCTCCTATATTATCACGACGGGGAGGTCGGCACTCGGATCCAAATGTGGGGGGAATAGTTAAACGAAGCAAATTGCGAAGCCACGGGTGAAATTTCCGACCAGGGTCTTACAAAATATCGGGGAGAGTTATTTTCACTGATTTCGCTGTAGAGGAAGACGCCAACGCTATCTTTGAGAAAGGGTCTGTCTAGATGAGGGATAGAGTGAAAGCCTTCTTGGGCTAAGGCCGTATCGACGTCGTCGCCGGCGGGGTATCTTGCTACCTCAAAACGGGTTCCCGGATGGCGGTTCAAGAGCCGCGTAATTTCCGACATCTGGTACTTGAATTCCAAAACATCTCGGAACTTCTCGTCAGACAAAAGGGCGTGCTGGTCTAAGGTGATTTCAAATTCTTGAAGCCTATCGTTATATTTCAGAATGACCGACTTAATCACCTCTTCCAAACCCACGATCTTGGGATGAAGGTAGACCTGAGCGTACATTTGAAGAAGGGTAAAAATAAAATCGTCTATGACGTGTTGGTTTTTGATGTTGGAAATCAGGACCACTTCTTTCGGCTCATCGCCAGAAGCCGCGTGATCCGCCAAGCAGGGCATCAATTTGCTTACGATTCGACGCCATTCAATGCCTGCGATGTGAACACCACAATTACGCCCGTCGCGCTGAATATAATCGATTCTATCGACGTCAAAAGGGCCCGAGACAAGAGGACGAAGCAAACGGTGAAAATCGATTCCCCCTTTAATGCCGTTTCCCTTAAGCTGATCGGAGACTTCGTTCTCCAAGGCTTTTTGTAGGGGGCCCGCACTCATTTTGCGATTGATTAGCATCGCAATCGGCAAGAAGTAAGACTTCCATTCCGAAATTACCCCTTGTTCGCCTATGGATCGCAGTATCCGGTAAGCGTACAGGAGCGAAAGCTCTTCGTGCTTGATCCGTTTGCCACTTTTCTTAATTTCGTCGAAATGGGTAACGATCGTGGCCGGCATTCCGATTAAACTCTGATCGAATTTTTGTTTGAGCTCTAAATGTTCAAACGTATGGCTCCATGGGCCATGGCCCACATCGTGAAGAAGGCCTGAAAGGCTTACGATACGCCTCCAGTATTCGGCCGACTTGGGATCCGCCATCACACTGCGAATGCATTCCAAAGTTCGCGAAGCATGAAAGCGCGTTCCTCCCGAAGTCCCATCAAAAGGAAAGGGGTTGGAAAGCCAACTTGTCACCATGCTGTCGAAATATTGTCCTGCTAAGAATGCCGCCCCCAAAGAGTGCTGAAATCGAGTGTGGTTAGCACAAGGGAAAACGTACTCCGCAAGTCCAAGCTGCTTGATGCGACGGAGCCGTTGAAAATACTCATGGTCGATGACAGCTCTCATGACGCCGTCGAAAGTGAGATCCCCATGGATCTCGTCACGTAATACTAGCGGCTTAGTCTGGTTCATTGAAGCGCTTTCAATGCCAAAGCGATTCGGCGAGTGACCGTCTCTTTGCCTTGAATTTCTAACATCTCAAAGAGGCCGGGACTTATCTTGCCGCCGGTAACCGCATAGCGAAGCGCGTGAGCCAAAGGCCCTAACTTCTGCCCCAACTTTTCGGCAAGGGCTCTTACTTTACTTTCCAAATCTGACTTTTCGAAAGTCGACGTCGCTATCAAAGGCTCAAGAGCGGTAAGAAGCTCGCGGTATTTGGTTTTGTCTTCGGGCTTAAGTGCCGCCGCATCGTAGACGGGATCTTGGCCGAACAAGCAGTGAAGCTGCTCTATCATTTCAGGAATGACCTTCACCTTTCCTTGGATGATAGCAATTCCTTTTTCCAGTCGTTCTGGAGAAACGCCGTCGGTAAAGGCAAGCTCCGGGGCAAAATATTTCTTCGCATAGTCTTTTAACTTTGCTGCCGCAATCTCTCTCATAAAGTGGCCGCTCACCCAATTAAGCTTCTCCGGATTGAAAATGGCATTGGCTTTCCCGATATGATCTAAGGAAAAGACCCTTTGGAGTTCGTCTATCTCAAAAAACTCTTGGTCACCATGGCTCCATCCCAAGCGGACGAGAAAGTTAATGATGGCTTCCGGGAGATAACCCATCTTCCGATATTCGAGGGTCGATGCGGCTCCATGGCGTTTACTTAACTTGGTTCGGTCGGTTCCTAAGATCATCGGCAAGTGGGCGAAGTTAGGAACGGCATAACCCAACGCTTGATAAAGTAAGATCTGCTTTGGCGTATTATTAATGTGATCGTCGCCGCGCAAGATGTGGCTGATTTTCTGATCGTGATCGTCGATGACGACGCAAAAGTTGTAAGTGGGACTCTTGTCCGCGCGCAAGATCACCCAGTCGTCGATATCCTTATTTTGGAAAGCTATCTCTCCGCGGATCAGATCGGTGAATTTGGTTTCGCCCTCGGAAGTAACGCGAGCTCTAACCACATGAGGGGTTTTCACCTCTTTCTTACTTCGACAGGTTCCCGGGTATCGGAAGGGGCGCTTCTCTTTTTGGCACTTCTCTCGGACCGCATCGAGCTCGGCGGTCGTGCAATCACAGGGGTAGGCGAGCCCTTTGTTAATAAGCTCCTGGGCGACCGTTCGGTAGTGCTCAAACCGGTTCGATTGGTAGACCGGTGGTTCGTCGTAATCGAACCCCAACCAGCGGAGCGACTCTAAGATATCTTCCGTATAGCGGGCCTCCGAGCGCTCTGGGTCCGTATCTTCGATACGGAGCAAAAATTTTCCCTTCTGGGAACGGGCGTAAAGCCAATTAAATAACGCGGTGCGCGCCCCTCCGATATGGAGAAAACCGGTAGGAGAAGGTGCGAACCGTACCCTGACTGCATCGAAACTAATGGATTTGTCGTTCATGATTTGTCTCAAGTTGTACCCACGATACCCTCTCTTTTCAACCTAAGCCGTCTTGCCGCCGGAACTTCTGACGATTTGTGGTGAATTCGACTGGACAAATGGAACTTTTGAGAGGAAAAAGTAGGGTCTTTGCGCAACCCTTCGCTGCCGGTTCAGTTGCTCCCGTAACCGGGGAATGACGTTTTTCAGTGGCGATGGATAGTTCACTGCAGCGGTGGCAACTGACTTCCTGGAAGACCCCACGTCGTCGGTCCCAATTCGGACGCGGAAAATGTGCAAGATTTGTGGAAATGGGCAGAATGGGCGATTGACATTGAAAACGCCTATAGTTATAGCTGCTTAGTTTATAAGCGTTGAGGTCCTTTTTTAGAGGTTTGGAAATGGTTTTTGACACGGAATTCGAGACGTCTTTTGAGACTCCTTTTGAACTAACACCCGAGTTACCAGTAGGTGAGACATGCCGACGATAAATCAGCTTATTCGGGACGGCCGGGCCAGAGTCCGGGGTAAGAACAAAGCCCCTGCCTTGACCGAGTGTCCTCAACGCCGTGGGGTGTGCGTCCGTGTCTATACGACAACTCCCAAGAAACCGAATTCCGCGCTCCGTAAGGTAGCCAGGGTACGTTTGACCAATGGTTACGAAGTCACCTCCTATATTCCCGGCGAGGGACACAACCTTCAGGAACATTCCGTGGTGCTAATACGAGGAGGTCGCGTGAAGGACCTTCCGGGGGTTCGTTACCACATTGTTAGAGGAACGCTGGACACCACCGGTGTCGAAAAGCGTAAACAAAGCCGCTCCAAGTACGGCGCGAAAGTGAGTAAGTAAATGCCTAGAAGAGGTCATACGCCGGTTCGCGATATTGTGCCGGATTCCAAATATAGTGAGAAGCTGGTTACCAAGTTTATTCACACGTTGATGTTCGGGGGTAAGAAAAGTACTTCCGAAAAGATCGTGTACGGAGCTCTTGAAGTCATTCATCAGAAGACCAAGGATGATCCGTTAAAAGTTTTTAAGAAGGCCCTTTCTAATGTTCGTCCGGCGGTTGAGGTCAAGTCTCGTCGGGTAGGCGGCTCCACGTACCAGGTGCCCGTAGAGGTGCGTCCCGAGCGTCGCAATTCGCTAGCCCTTCGATGGATCACCGTTTATGCGAAAGCCCGCAAAGGCGCATCGATGATGGACAATCTCGCGGCCGAACTCTTTGATGCGGCTGAGAATCGCGGTGAGTCCGTTAAAAAACGAGAAGACGTACACCGTATGGCGGAAGCGAATAAAGCTTTCGCCCATTACCGTTGGTAGGACAACATGGCTGAGCAACGAGAAATTACAGATCTTCGAAAATTGCGGAACATGGGCATCGTCGCCCATATCGATGCGGGTAAAACCACCTGTACCGAGCGTATCCTTTATTATACTGGCGTGACTCATAAAATTGGTGAAGTTCATGACGGAGATACCGTCATGGATTACATGCCGCAAGAGCGCGAACGCGGTATCACGATCACCTCGGCTGCTACGACTTGCTTCTGGAAAGACTGCCGCTTTAACATCATTGATACTCCTGGCCACGTGGACTTCACCATTGAAGTAGAACGAAGCCTTCGCGTGCTGGACGGTGCGGTTGTCGTTTTTGACGCCGTTGCCGGTGTTCAACCCCAGTCGGAAACGGTGTGGCGCCAAGCGAATCGTTATGGTGTTCCTCGTCTGTGCTTCCTTAATAAGATGGATCGAGTGGGGGCTAATTTCGACAAGAGCGTTCAGTCCATCATTGATAAGCTGGCCGCTAAACCCATTGCGTTCCAATATCCTGTCGGAGCTGAAGATAAGTTTATGGGGGTGGTCGATATTATTGAACAGAAAGCTTTGCTCTGGGATCTAGACGGTGGTTCGGGTGACCAATACCGTATTGAAGAGATTCCCGCAGGATTAAAAGACAAGTGCAAGGCACTTCGCGAAAAACTCATCGACGCCGTTGCCGAAGAAGACGAAAACATCCTTCATAAGTTTTTGGATGGCGTTGAAATTACCACTGACGAAATTCGCAAAGCGGCTCGTAAAGCCTGTTTGAATTTGAAGATCGTCCCCACCTTTTGTGGGACTGCGTTTAAGAACAAGGGGCTACAACCTTTATTGGACGCCGTTATCTACTATCTTCCTTCGCCACTGGATAAGCCTCCGGTGAAGGGTGTCGATCCGGCCACTGAAGCTCCGATGGAGCGGCTAGCTGAGAACGATGCGCCTTTTAGTGCTTTGGCGTTTAAGATTTTGACCGATCCTTACGTAGGACAGCTGACGTTCTTTCGAGTCTATTCGGGAAAGCTCGACGCCGGCTCGTATGTTTTGAACTCTCGTCAGGGTAAGAAAGAGCGTATTGGTCGCTTGCTTCAGATGCACGCCAATAAGCAGATCGAAATCAAGACCGTGAAAGCCGGCGATATCGCCGCTGCCGTTGGACTAAAGAATACTCGGACCGGAGATTCTCTGTGTGATGAGAATCAGCCCATCTCGCTCGAGTCGATGCACTTTCCTCAGCCCGTTATTTCGATTGCGATCGAACCCAAATCCAAAGCGGATCAAGAGAAGCTGGGCGTTTCGCTTCAAAAGCTGGCCGTTGAAGATCCTAGCTTCCAGTTAAGAGTCGATCCGGAAACCAACCAGACGATTATCTCTGGAATGGGCGAACTTCATTTGGAAATCATTGTGGACCGGCTTCTTCGGGAATTTAAGGTAGAGGCCAATGTGGGTAAGCCCCAAGTGGCCTACCGCGAGACCATTACCAAAAAGGTCGAGCAAGAAGGCAAGTATATCAAGCAGACTGGTGGTCGTGGTCAATACGGGCATGTCTGGATTACCATCGAACCCCTTCCTCGTAAGAGCGGATTCGTATTTGAAAATTCCATCGTGGGAGGAACCATTCCTCGGGAGTTTATCCCTGCCGTGGAAAAAGGGCTCAAAGAGGCCCTCGATTCTGGGGTTCAGGCGGGTTATCCGGTGGTCGATCTTAAGATCTGTCTCACTGACGGGTCGTACCATGATGTTGACTCAAGCGAAATTGCCTTTAAAATCGCTGCTTCCATGGCCTTCAAGGATGGTTGTAAGAAAGCCGGCCCCATCATCCTAGAACCCATCATGAAGTGCGAAGTGGTCGTTCCTGATAACTACATGGGCGATGTCATCGGTGATTTGAATTCACGCCGCGGTAAGATCATGCAAATGACGCCTCAAGCGGCTTATCAGGTAATTGATGCAGAGGTCCCCTTGGCAGAGATGTTTGGCTATGCTACTCAGGTACGCTCGCTGAGTCAGGGACGCGCGACCTACACAATGGAGTTTAGTCACTACGAACCGGTACCCAATAATATAGCGAATGAAATTGTCGCAAAAGTCTCAGGAGGCAAATAGATGTCGAAAGCAAAATTTGAGCGAACAAAACCCCATGTGAACGTAGGCACCATCGGTCACGTCGATCATGGCAAGACGACCCTCACTGCGGCTATCACCCACGTCTTGGCAAAGAAGGGCTGGGCGGAAGCGAAGCGATACGATCAGATCGACAACGCTCCTGAAGAGAAAGAGCGCGGAATCACGATTGCGACTTCGCATCAGGAATACCAGAGTGAAAAGCGCCATTACGCGCATGTCGACTGTCCCGGCCACGCTGACTATGTGAAGAACATGATTACGGGTGCGGCCCAGATGGACGGCGCTATTTTGGTAGTGTCCGCTGCTGACGGTCCGATGCCTCAGACCCGAGAGCATATTTTGTTAGCCCGTCAGGTAGGAGTTCCCGCCATGGTGGTCTACTTGAACAAAGTAGACATGGTGGATGACAAAGAGTTGTTAGATTTGGTGGAGCTCGAAGTTCGGGAATTGCTATCGAAGTACAAATTCCCCGGCGACGAGATTCCGATTATTAAAGGAAGTGCCTTAAAGGCGTTGGAAGGCGATACGGGAGAGTTGGGCGAGCAGTCTATCTTTAAGCTAGTGGAGGCTTTAGATAGCTACATTCCGCTTCCGGCACGTTCACAAAGACAAGCCGTTTCTCATGGCGATTGAAGACGTGTTCAGTATCCAAGGTCGCGGCACGGTAGTGACCGGCCGTATTGAGCGCGGAATCATCAAAGTGAACGACGAAATCGAGATCGTGGGAATTAAGCCCACGAAGAAGACGGTCGTCACAGGTGTGGAAATGTTCCGTAAGCTTCTCGATCAAGGAGAAGCGGGAGATAACGTAGGTATTTTGTTACGCGGTATCGATAAAGAAGATGTCGAGCGCGGACAGGTATTAGCGGCTGCGGGAACCGTGACCCCACACAAAAAGGCCAAGACGGAAGCTTATATTTTGACGAAGGAAGAGGGCGGCCGGCATACCCCGTTTTTCACGGGATATCGTCCGCAGTTTTACTTCCGAACGACGGACGTAACGGGAGTTGCCACTTTACCTAAAGGGGTAGAGATGGTGATGCCCGGTGATAACGTCCAGTTGGAAATTGAGTTGATTACCCCCATCGCCATGGAAAAAGAGGTCCGGTTTGCTATCCGTGAAGGCGGCCGAACGGTGGGTGCGGGCGTCATTACGGAGATCGTGGAGTAACGGTGCAAAGTCAGAAGATTCGCATAAGACTGAAAGCGTTTGATTTTAAACTGCTGGACCAGTCTGTGGCCGAGATTGTCGAGACCGCGAAAAGGACGGGGGCGAAAGTTGCCGGACCCATTCCGCTGCCCACGAAAATTAATCGGTACACGGTGCTGCGCTCGCCTCACGTAGATAAGAAGTCACGTGAACAATTCGAAATCCGCACTCATAAGCGGCTAATCGATATTTTAGAGCCGACACAGCACACGATTGATTCGTTGATGAAGTTGGATCTTTCGGCCGGTATCGACGTTACTATTACGCTGTGAGGAATTATGCCGTCATTGCCACTATATGATTTGAACAAAAAGAAAGTCGGCAACGTCGATTTGAGCGATGTCGTATTTGCGGGTGAGGTACGTCCTCATCTCTTAAATGACGCCGTCCGAGCTCAGATAGCGTGGCGCCACGAATATAGGACGGCCAATTCTCGACCCGAACGGAAGTTCACGGAACGGGAAAGAAAATGTACCGCCAAAAAGGTACCGGTCAGGCCCGTCACGGAGATAAGAAAGCTCCTATCTTTGTGGGGGGTGGTAAAGCCCACGGCCCGAAACCTCGTCGCGTTGTTCATAAGATCAACAAGAAGGCGATGAGAGCGGCTCTTATTTCCGCCATCTCTTTAAATCAGAAAGAGGATCGTCTTTTCGTTTTGGATAAGATGGTGTTAGAGAAGATTAGCACCAGCCAAATTTCCAAAAGCTTCAAAGCCTTTGAATTGAAGTCTGCCCTTGTCGTCAACAGGGCGGATGACGACAAAGAAAAGCGGTTTAACCAGAGTATTAAAAATATTACGTTCCTGAAGTTTCTTGCGGCCCGAAGGAGTCAATGTCTTCGATGTTCTGAAGTTTAAGAATCTAGTTCTGAGCAAGAAAGCGGCTCAGAAGCTAACGGAGCGTTTGACTCATGTTTGATATTATTAAGCGCCCGCTCGTTACCGAGAAAAATACTCTGCATAACTCGTCTCTCAATGAGTATGCATTCGAAGTGGATCTCCGAGCGAATCGCAGTGAAATTAAAGAAAGCGATCGAGAAGTTGTTCGGCGTGAAAGTCGTCCGCGTCAATACGATGATTAATCGTCGTGAAGCTCGCAAGTTTGGGGCGCGCGCCGGGACCACGCAAACTCTGGAAGAAAGCCATTGTGAAACTGAAGGAGGGCGACAAATTTGAATTTGTCGCAAGTTGATAATGTCTACTAAAGTTTTTAAACCCACAACTCCTTCCCGACGATTTATCACTTCAGCTGATTTCTCTGAACTCCCAGAAAAGCGGCCGGAGAGGCGCTTGATAGAATCGAAAAATTCGACGGGCGGACGAAATACCTATGGCCGTATCACCTCGCGATTTCGTGGGGGCGGGCACAAACGCAAATTATCGTATGGTTGATTTTCGTCGAGATAAGTTGGAAATCGTCGGGAAGGTTGCCGCCCTTGAATACGATCCTAACCGTACCGCTCGAATCTGCCCTCATCCATTATAAAGATGGCGAGAAGCGTTATATTCTTGGCTCCGGTTGGGCTAAAAGTAGGCGACGAATATCGTGGCTTCGGATAAGGCCGACATCCAAATTGGCAATGCGCTTCCGATGAAAAACATTCCGGCTGGTACCAGTCTGCACAATATTGAAATTAAGCTTGGTGCAGGCGGGAAATTGGCTCGCAGTGCGGGTGCTATGGTGCAGCTCGTAGGGTTTGAAGGCGGCCACGCCCAGCTTCGTATGCCCTCTGGTGAAATTCGTATTGTGAACAATAGATGCTGGGCCACCGTAGGGCCAAGTCGGAAATTTAGAACACGAGAATATCGTTATGGGTAAAGCGGGCCGTATGCGTTGGTTGGGCTTCAGGCCTCATAACCGGGGTGTTTCGATGAATCCTGTCGACCATCCTTTGGGTGGTGGTGAAGGAAAAACCTCGGGAGGTCGTCATCCGGTGACGCCTTGGGGAAAGAAAACGCAAAGGGAAAAAGACCCGCAACACAAAAGAACCGACAGATTCATTATCAGGAGGAGAAAGTAGCTTATGGCACGTTCTATTAAAAAGGGGCCTTATGTGGCACCCCACCTTGTGAAGAAGACGGAAAGATCGCAGGGCCAAGGTGACAAGAAAGTCATTAAGACCTGGTCACGTCGCTCTACCGTCGTTCCCGGAGTTGGTGGGACTGACGGTGGCTGTTCACAACGGCAGCAAATTTTTCCGGTGTTCATTTCCGAAAACATGGTCGGACACAAGTTAGGTGAGTTTGCCTCCACTCGCACTTTATAGCCCACTCGGGCGACCGCAAGACCAAAGTGGAAGAGGAAAAATAAAATGGAGGCTAGGGCAACGTTAATGTACGCAAGGATTACGCCGCGAAAATGCGCTGGTCGCGACCTTTGCAAAGGAATGCCAGTAGAGCAGGCTCATTATCAGTTGGGGGTTTGTCCTAGGCGCGGTAGCAAGATAATTTCCACATTGTTGGACTCCGCCATCGCCAATGCACGCGAAAAAGGCGGGATGGACATGGATAATTTCTATGTGAAACGTGTCGTAGTCGAAGATGGTCCGATGCTGAAGCGGTTTATTCCCCGAGCGATGGGAAGAGCCACTAAAGTTCGAAAAAAAATGAGTCATGTAATTGTAATTTTGGACGAGGCCCGATAATGATTAAGGAAGGCATGTAACCGTGGGACAGAAAACACATCCGATAGGTTTTCGTTTGGGAGTGAACAAGACTTGGAACTCTCGTTGGTTCAGTGAGAAAGATTATGTTCGCTTTCTACATGAAGACTTGAAGTTTCGTGACTTTCTTAAGAAGAAGTTCGTCATGCAGGAGTCTCGAAGATCGAAATCGAACGTGTGGCCAACAAAGCAAAGATAAATATTTTCACCGCCCGACCTGGAATTGTGATCGGGAAAAAAGGGACCGGTATTGATCAGCTTCGTGCAGAAACGCAAAAGCTGTCGAAGTCCGAGGTGTTTATCAACATTTTAGAGGTTCGCAAAGCCGAAGCCGACGCTCAGTTGATCGCGGAAAATATCGCGGATCAATTGGAGAAACGGGTAGCTTTCCGGCGAGCCATGAAAAAGGCCATGAGCCAGGCATTTAAGTTCGGAGTGCTGGGAATCAAAATCCAATGTGCGGGACGTTTAGGGGGTGCCGAAATTGCGCGGACCGAACGTTACGCCGAGGGAAGTGTTCCCTTGCATACGCTTCGTGCCGACATCGATTATGGATTCACCGAAGCCTATACGACGTATGGGCAGATTGGAATTAAGGTTTGGGTCTACAAAGGATTATTGATCGAAAGGAAACTACCTGTGCAAAACGAGGCACAGGACCGTTGATCGTCAACCAGATCGTAACGTGAAGAGTTTGAATTATGCTTAGTCCAAAAAGAGTCAAATATAGACGAGTACAAAAGGGCCGGATGCGCGGAAAAGCCCATCGTGGTTCCGACTTGGCCTTTGGTGAATTTGGTTTGCAGGCGGTGGAATGCGGACGTATTAGCTCGAAGCAGATCGAAGCCAGTCGTGTTGCCATTGCCCGTCACGCCAAAAAAGTAGGAAAGATGTTTATTCGTATCTTTCCGGACAAACCCATGTCCAAGAAGCCTGCCGAGACCCGGCAAGGGGGAGGAAAGGGAGCTCCGGAATATTGGGCAGCGGTCATTAAGCCGGGGAGAATTCTATTCGAGCTAGAAGGAGTTCCTCTTGCGGTGGCTACCGAGGCCTTGACTCTGGCGGCTCATAAGTTGCCGGTGAAGACGAAAATCATTCAGCGAGGAGTCACGCTCTAAATGGATGCCAAAGAACTAAAGAATTTTTCGGTAGAAGAGCTCAAGAGTCGAGTTCATCAATGGAGAGAAGAGCTATTTCGCTCCAAATTTAAGACCCAGAGTTCAGAGACCAAGGATACGAGCATACTAAGGAAACTTCGCAGAGATATTGCTCGCGGTCTCACCGTGTTGAACCAAAAAGTGGCATTGGGTACTGAGACTTCTATTCCCGTGTCCACAACACCGGCTGAACCAAAACGGGCGAAAGCGCCCAAGTCAGAGCGGGCTCCCAAAGCCGAAGCCTCTTCGGTCAGTGACAAACCCGTGGAAGACAAAGTCGTAGCCGACAAGCCTGTGAAGAGGTCGAAGAAACGCCAGGAAGGTGAGAAGAAATGACGACGACTACAGCGGCCGAAACGGCCACAAGAAAGCAGCCCCGAACGGTCGAGGGTGTCGTGATTAGCGATAAGATGAACAAGACTCGCGTCATTGAGACGAAGCGTCGGGTCAAGCATGGTCTTTACGGCAAGAGTTTGGTAAGAAAGTCGACCTTCTTCATTCACGATGAGAAAAATGAAAGTAAGACGGGGGATCGCGTGGTTGCCGTATCGACACGTCCTTTGTCCCGACATAAGAATTTCCGACTGCATAAGATTTTGGAAAAAAGGGTAACGTCATGATTCAGTCTTTTAGTTATTTGACGGTGGCTGATAATTCGGGTGCCAAGCAGGTTATGTGCTTCAAAGTACTCGGAGGATCCAAACGTCGATATGCTTCTTTGGGTGATGTGATCGTGGTCTCCGTCAAGGATGCGCTTCCTACTTCAAAAGTGAAGAAGGGGAGTGTAGCTAAGGCGGTGGTAGTGCGAACCAAGAAAGAGGTTTCGCGTGCCGATGGCTCCTACATTCGTTTTGATGATAACGCCGCGGTCCTACTGAACAACAACATGGAACCGATTGGAACGCGTATCTTTGGGCCCATCGCCAGAGAGCTTCGGGTTCCTTCCAAAGACGGTTACATGAAAATCATCTCGCTAGCGCCGGAGGTGCTGTAATGCAGCTCAATCCCGTTAGCCATTTAAAGAAAAAGGATTTGGTTCAGGTCATGCTCGGTAAGGAAAAGGGCAAGACCGGGAAAGTCCTTCGTGTGAACCACAAGAAGGGACAAGTCGTTATCGAAAAGCTGAATATGGTGAAGCGCCATACCAAGCCCACGGGTCAAACTCCGGGTGGAATTGTCGAAAAAGAGGCCCCCGTTTATGCCTGTAACGTATTGTTGTTCTGTGAAAAATGTGGACGCGGAGTGCGGACCATGAGAAAAGTTTCCGACGGTGGCAAGAAGGTTCGAGTCTGCAGGAAATGCGAGACTCAACTCGATAAGTAGTGTGAGTAAATAAATTAAGAATTACGCTGAGTTATAGACAGGTTATCAAATGACTAAACCAAGGCTTTTAGAGCATTATCATAAGAAGGTCGTTCCGGAACTCATGAAGGAGTTCAATTACGGCAATCCCATGCAGTGTCCCCGTCTTAAAAAGATCATTGTGAGCATGTGCCTGAAAGAGGCCACCTCCGATATCAAAGTGATGGAACGGGCCATGGAAGAAGTCTCCATGATCACCGGCCAAAAGCCTAAGATGACTCGCGCCAAAAAGTCGATTGCGGCTTTTAAGCTTCGTGAGGGGATGCCGCTAGGCTGTATTGCCACGCTGCGCGGCCCGCGGATGTACGAATTTTTGGATCGTTTGACCAACGTCGCTTTGCCTCGTGTTCGAGACTTCCGTGGCCTTTCGCCGACCGGATTCGATGGAAAAGGCAATTATGCGATGGGACTCAAAGAACAGATTATTTTTCCTGAAATCAATTACGACAAAGTAGACAAAATGCGTGGCATGAACGTGATTTTTGCCACCTCTGCTTTGACGGACAAGGAAGGGTACCAACTTCTAGAGAAGATGGGGATCCCGTTCCGGAAGAAATAAAGGGAGCGAAGGGAATAGAGAATGGCTAAGACCTCTAAGAGAGTAAGTGCTGCACGAAAGCTTAAGAATCCGAAGTTCAAAACGCAAAGGTATAACCGTTGTCCCCGTTGTGGTCGTGCCAGGGCTTTCCTGCGGAAGTTTCATCTTTGCCGTCTCTGTTTTCGTAAATTAGCCCTCGAGGGATCGATCCCCGGGGTCATTAAGGCCAGTTGGTAAGTTAGTTTTTGAGAGAGTGATTATGACGACCGATCCTATCAGTGATTTATTGACGAGAGTAAGAAACGCAACCAAAGCGCGTCAGCGTAAAGTCGATATGCCGGCATCTCAAATGAAGGTGTCTATCGTCGATATTTGGAAGCGAGACGGTTTCATTCGCAACTATAAGTTGTTCCGTGAAAATGATAAGGGCGTCCTGCGCATCTATCTAAAGTATGCGGGCAAGGGTCGTCCTGTCATTCAAGGGATCAAGCGAATCAGTAAGCCCAGTTGTCGGGTTTATGCTCCTTACACCAAGATTCCTAAAATCTTAGGCGGTATCGGCGTTGCCATCGTCTCCACCTCCAAAGGGGTGATGTCGGATAATTTGGCTAGAGAAAACAAACTGGGTGGCGAACTGCTTTGTTCGATTTGGTGAGGATTTCATGTCTAGAGTTGGAAAAAAACCGATAAAGCTCCCGCAAGGCGTTAAGGTCAGCTTTAAAGCTCCTTTTGTCGAAGTTGGGGGAAAGAATGGCACGCTAAAAAAGGCGTTGCCCACTTCCGTATCTGTCGAAGTAAAGGGTGAGGAAGTTAACGTCATCAACCTTTCACAGGACGACACTAAGCGGTCACTCCACGGCCTCTGCCGTACTTTGATTTCCAACATGGTCCTTGGCGTAAGTCAGGGTTACACCAAAGAGTTGGAACTCCAAGGCGTCGGTTATCGTGCCCAGGCCCAGGGAAGCAAGCTCACGATGCAGCTTGGTTTTTCTCATCCCGTCGAATTTCCTTTACCCGCGGGTATTCAGGCTACCGTGGATGCCAATACCAAGATCACACTTAAAGGCGCGGACAAGGAGTTACTAGGGCTTATTGCCGCGAAGCTCAGAAAGGTCAGACCTCCGGAGCCGTATAAGGGAAAAGGTATTCGTTATCTCGGTGAAGTCATTACCTTGAAGCAGGGTAAGACCGCCGGTGCAGGAGGCGCGAAGTAACGTCATGGCTAAGCTAATTCGACCCCATACTAATCAGCGACAAGTGATTCGCTTCCGAAAGAAGTCTCGAATTACCAAGAAACTCAGTTCCCAAAAAGGACTGATCGCACGATTGGTGGTCTACCGCAGTAACAAATTTATGTACGCCCAGATCATTGACGACCTGAAAGCTCACACTCTCGTGCAAGCAAGTACGATGGAAAAAGCGTTTCCAGGCAAGGGTGTTAAGAAAAATTTAGAATCGGCCAAGGAGCTAGGAAAGCTCATTGGAAAAAGAGCATTGGAAAGCAAAGTCGATCGAGTGGTCTTTGACCGAAACGGCTACAATTATCATGGGCGTATTAAAGCCGTCGCCGATGGAGCAAGAGAGGCAGGTCTTAATTTCTAATGAACGAAGCACGAAGAGCCAATCCTAACGATCTCGATCTGGCGGAGAGAATTGTTCACATCAACCGTGTTGCCAAAGTAGTCAAGGGCGGTCGGCGTTTTAGTTTTAGTGTCATCGTCGTTGTCGGCGATAACGGAGGACATGTCGGAGTCGGTTTGGGCAAAGCCCGAGAGGTGCCGGAAGCTATCCGTAAAGCGGGAGAGTCGGCCCGAAAAAATCTATTAGCCATTCCGCTGATGAACGGAACGTTTCCCCATCAGATTTTGGGAAAGTATGGAGCCGCTCAGGTTCTATTGATGCCAGCCAACGACGGAACGGGTATTATTGCGGGCGGAGCCTGTCGAGCCGTTTTGGAAGTCGCCGGTATTCGCAACGCCTTAACGAAGTCATTTGGGACTAATAATCCTCATAACTTGGTAAGAGCGACGCTGAACGGGTTGCGTGGATTGAGAAATCCTGAAGATGTACAAAGAGAACGAGCCGCGGACGAACCGCTGGCTCACTAAGAAGAATTGGGTTCTATGAAAAAGCTTCAAGTGAAATTAGTTCGAAGTGTTATTGGCACTCCTGAGTGGATGCGCGTCATTGTTCGTACTTTGGCGCTTAGAAAGCTAAATGACGTTCGCGTCTATAATGATCACGGTTCAATTCGCGGAATGGTGGCTAAGGTCCCCCATTTGGTGGAGATGAAAGAGCTGGAGGCTTAATCCAATGGCGCAAGAGTCTTTAACGTTAGCAAATTTGCAGGCTCCCGAAGGTTCGCGCAAAGAGCGTATTCGCGTTGGTCGTGGAACGGGTTCGGGTTTAGGAAAGACCGCAGGTCGTGGCGGCAAAGGCCAAACTGCTCGCGCTGGTAAGGGGCGACCGCGAGGATTTGAAGGAGGTCAGTCTCCTTTGTGGCGTCGTATTCCTAAGTTTGGCTTCAAGAGCCCCTTTAAACGAGCCTTTGATGTCATCAATGTTTCCGCTTTGGACGCCGCTTTTGAAAACGGCGAAACTGTAGATCTTGAGAAACTGATTGAAAAGAATTTGGTTCGAGCTAAAGGCGGCTTTGTAAAAATTTTGGGCGAGGGTGCAATTACCAAGAAACTGATCGTTAAGGCCCATAAATTCTCAAAATCAGCCATCCAGAAGATCAATCAAGCCGGCGGTCAGATCGAGGAGATCAAACTTCCCGGCGAGGGCACGGAGGAGTAACTCTTGGCAGCCGTTGAAGGTCTCACGAAAATCCCGGAGCTAAGGCGCCGGATTCTTTTCACCATAGGGATGCTAGCGATCTATCGCGTCGGCTGTCACGTTCCGGTCCCCGGAATCAATACAGACAATCTGTCGAAGTTCTTCGGTGAAAGCCAAGGAACCCTCTTCAGCATGTTGAACATGTTTTCTGGGCGAGCTTTGGAGCATGCTTCCATCTTCGCTCTGGGCATCATGCCCTACATCAGTTCATCGATTATTTTCCAACTTTTGACGGTGGTTTGGCCCTACCTAAACAGCCTTTCAAAAGAAGGCGAGATGGGTCGAAAAAAGATTAATCAGTACACCCGCTATGCCACGGTAGTCATAGCGATGTTCCAGGCCTTTGGAATCACAGGCGTTCTTATCAGTGTTGAAGACCACCGTTTGGTGAACCTAACGGGCATTTTGGCGCATCCCGGAGTTTTTCGTGCTCTAAGCATGGTGACACTCGCCGCAGGTACCTCTTTTATCATGTGGTTGGGAGAGCAGATCACCGAGCGTGGGATTGGTAACGGCATTTCACTTATCATTTTTGCCGGTATATCCGCCGGCATTCCCAGCGCGGTAAATCAGACCTTTCAAATGGTGAAGGATGGTCAGGTTTCTCCTTTGATGTTGGTTTTCTTGGCCGCTTTCATGATCCTCGTTGTGGCGATCATCATTTTTCTCGAGCAAGGTCAGCGTCGCATTCCCGTTCAGTATGCCAAAAGGCAAGTCGGACGACGGATGTACCAGGGGCAGGCCACCCATTTGCCGCTTAAGATCAACACGAGCGGTGTTATTCCCCCCATCTTTGCGAGTTCATTATTGGCAGCACCCATCACTGTCGTCGCCATGCTACCTTCTAACCCCATAGCGGAGTTTATTCGAGATACGATCCAACGAGGCGGAACTTTGTATTATTCTCTTTATGTGGGGCTCATTGTCTTTTTCTGTTTCTTCTACACTGCGGTGGTTTTCAATCCCGAAGACGTTGCTGAGAATTTGAAAAAGTATGGCGGCTATGTGCCTGGAATCCGCCCGGGCAAAAGCACCGCCGAGTATATCGATAAAGTCTTGACCAGAATAACGTGTGGCGGTGCCTTGTACCTTGCACTTATCTGTCTGCTACCCGATTTCCTTATCAATAAATTCAAGGTCTCCTTCTTCTTCGGAGGCACGACACTTCTCATTTTGGTCGGTGTTGCCCTGGATACTGTCGCTCAGATTCAGACGTTCTTGCTGACTCGCGATTACGAAGGCTTTATGAAGAGCGCAAAGCTCCGCGGGCGTCGAGGATAGAGTGGATATTACCGTTTTTCTTGGAGCCCCCGGTTCGGGAAAAGGGACACAGGCAAAGCGACTCGCCGAAAGTCAGGGTTTTCGCCATCTCTCCACCGGTGACATGCTACGAGCCGCCATTCAGGAAGGCACTGACGTCGGTAAGCGGGCCAAAGGCTTTATCGATAGAGGAGAGCTCGTTCCTGACTCGATCATGATTGAGCTTATCGCTGATGTTCTAGCGAAATCTAAAGGTGGCGCTAAAGTAATCTTGGACGGCTTTCCGCGCACGGTTCCCCAAGCGAAAGCTCTCGATGAGAATAAGAATACGATGGTTAACAAAGCTCTCTATTTTGATATGCCAGAGAAAATGTTGGTGGAGAGGCTGACGGGGCGACGCATTTGTGAAAAGTGTGGGGAGCCTTTCCATGTAAGTTTCTTGCCGTCAAAAAAATCGGGCATTTGCGATAAATGCGGCGGCAAACTTATTCAGCGCGCTGATGACGACGAGTCCGTCGTCACACGACGACTTCAAATTTTCAATCAGCAAAATAGTCAGCTTCTAGATTACTATCGAGCACGCAAGAATCTCTCTCAGGTCACCGCAGACGCTCCTGTCGAGCAAGTTCAAAAATCGCTAACGAAAATTCTCAGCTGATGTTGCACGTGAAATCAAAACGCGAGCTAGAGATCATGAGAAAATCGGGGAAGCTCGTGGCGAAGGTTCTTAAGCATCTGTACCAATGCGCTCAAGTGGGGGTCACCTTGGAAGACCTCGATCAGGAAGCGGAAAAGATGACGCTCTCTTTCGGGGCGAAGCCTGCGTTCAAAGGTTACATGGGCTATCGACATACGCTTTGTACTTCGGTGAATGAGCAAGTGGTTCACGGAATTCCTTCGTCTCGCAAACTTGTCGAAGGCGATATTGTGGGATTGGATTTTGGTTTGGTATACGAAGGTTTCTATGGAGACAGTGCCATCACAGTTCCTATTGGCAAAGTTTCCGACGAGGCGAGATCTCTCATGAAAGCGACGGTCGATTCCCTTTATGCGGGAATTGCGGCAGCACGTGCTGGAAATACATTAAAAGACATCGCGCGCGCCGTCGAGGGAACCGTAAAGCCTTTCGGATACGGTGTGGTCAGAGAGTTTGTGGGACACGGAATCGGAGAGAAGCTTCACGAAGATCCTCAGATTCCTAACTATGAGGCCGGTGCGTCGAATTTGAAATTGCGCGCTGGGATGACGATTTGTATCGAGCCCATGATTAATCTGGGAACTCCCAGCGTCAAAGTGCTGGGAGACAAATGGACTGCCGTCACCACGGATGGCAAGTTGTCAGCACACTTCGAGCATTCTCTTGCCATCACGGAGGGAGACGCTGAAATTCTCACCGACTGGGATGCGCAGGAATATCGAAGCGTGCTAAGCGGGCATCTGAAATAGGAAAGGGTATGGCTAAAGAAGACCTCATACAAGTCGAAGGAACGGTGGTTGAACCACTCCCCAACGCGATGTTCCGCGTGGAGTTACCTAACAAGAAAGTGATACTGGCCCATATCTCAGGCAAGATGCGCATGAATTACATCCGAATCTTGCCGGGCGACAAGGTGACGGTAGAGCTCTCCCCCTATGATCTTAACCGGGGCAGAATCACCTACCGGTCGAAGTAGTCAAGTGGATTTTAGGGGGCCCGGAGAGGGCAAAAAAAGCGCGAAAAAAGGGGAAAAGGCGGATTGCGCTCCCGAAAAAGATCAGTTAGTGTCGTTGGGCTTTAAGCAATGGAATTGACAACTTATTGGGAATTGTCCTAAATAGGATTTTTATTTTAGGGTGGCGTCGTGAAAGTCAGAGCTTCAGTTAAGAAAATTTGCAATAAATGTCGGATATTTAGGCGAGGTGGCGTGGTCCGAGTGATCGTGTGAAGATCCTCGTCATAAGCAGAGACAGGGGTAAACAGAAGTGGCTCGAATTGCCGGAGTAGATCTCCCCAAGGAATAAACGAATTGAAGTCGGGCTGACCTATATATTTGGAATAGGCCGAAGCCGGGCGAAATCGTATTCTCGTCACGACCGATGCTGGATCCGAATCAGCAAGACGTGATCAGTTAGGTGAAGACGAAATCGATGAGATTCGCGAATTCATCGAGAAGAAGTTTTGCCGGTGGAAGGCGAGCTTGCGTCGAACCATTTCGATGAACATTAAGCGCCTGATGGATTTGGGAACCTATCGAGGATTCGCCACAGGAAAAACCTGCCTGGTAGAGGTCAACGGACACACACCAACGCGAGAACGCGTAAGGGACCCCGCAAAACGGTTGCGGTTCGTAAACAGCTTAAGGTTATGAAATAGACAAGGGAGCCTGATTTAGGATGGCCACTGAAACGAAGCCTGTCGAGGCGGAAAAGAAAGAACCTGAGAAAAAAGAGCTAAGAAGAAGAAAAAGGCCAGGAGAGAAATCCCTGCGGGAGTTGCTTTCATTCAAAGCTCTTTTAACAACACGATTGTCACCATCTCAGATCCCCAGGGAAATGTGATCTGTTGGTCTTCGGCGGGACGAAAAGGATTTAAGGGGCTCGCAAAAGCACTCCGTTTGCAGCCCAAGTAGCCGCGGAAGATGCGGCGCGGCTTGCGGTAGACCAAGGTGTGAAATCGCTTTCGGTTTTCGTAAATGGCCCCGGAGCCGGAAGAGAGACGGCGTTACGCGGTCTTCAGGTTGCGGGACTTAAAATTACGTTCATTCGGGACATCACGCCCATTCCTCACAATGGATGCCGCCCGCCGAAACGTCGGCGTGTTTAGTTAGGAGTTTATCTTTGGCTAGATCGTACTTCATCGGTTTGTAAGTTTTGCCGTCGTGAAAACATGAAACTTTTTCCTTCAAGGGCGACAGCTGTTTTAGCGACAAGTGCGCGTTTCGAGCGTCGTGCCTATCCTCCAGGACAACATGGGCAACGTCGGACCAAGCTTTCCGATTACGGTTTGCAATTGCGGGAGAAGCAAAAGGTGAAGCGTCTTTATGGGGTATTGGAGCGGCAGTTTCAAAGATATTTTGAAGTCGCCGAACGGCAAAAGGGGCCACCGGTCTCAATCTCTTCGTCGTGTGAAATCCGTTTGGATAACGTAGTCTACCGAATTGGTTTTGCCGACAGCCGGAAAGAAGCACGCCAGCTCGTCCTTCACTCCGCATTTTCTGGTGAATGGAAAGCCTGTCAATATTCCGAATTATCTTCTTCGAGTTAATGACGAAATCAGCGTCCGGCCGAAGAGCCAAAAGGCAGTCCCTATTTTTCGTGCGATGGAAAATGTAAAGAAACGGGAGACACCGGATTGGGTTGAACTGAATGCGGCTGAGTTTAAGGGGAAGCGTGAAGTATTTGCCAGAGCGGAATCACATTACGGTTCCGATCGAAGAAAATTTAGTTGTGGAGCTGTACTCCAGATAAAGGAACGAAAACGATGGATATAACGCTTGCCCCAAAAAACTGGCGTAGTTTGATTAAACCCAAAGGTCTAGAGATTGAACGCGATAGCCTCACGGACAACTACGGGAAATTTATCGCTAAGCCGCTCGAACGAGGATACGGCACCACGATTGGAAATGGACTTCGGCGGATTTTGCTGTCCTCATTACAAGGTGTGGCGATTACGGCGGTTCGAATTGATGGAGTTCTTCACGAGTTCTCGACGATTCCAGACGCCATGGAAGATGTAGCCGATATCATTTTGAATCTCAAAGAGGTTCGGTTTAAGCTCTATGTGGAAGGTCCAAAAACCGTTACCGTGGAGAAAAAAGGACCCGGTGTAGTGACTGCGAGCGACATTCAAGTCGATGACACGGTCGAAGTGTTGAATCCAGATCAAGTCATTTGCAATCTTGGGAAAGAAGGTAAATTCCGCGCTGAGCTTCGTTTGGAGTACGGTAAAGGATATGTGTCGTCTGAAAACCTTCGCCGCGAAGACTTAGCGGCGGGTGTGATTCCGATCGACGCTTTCTTCTCTCCTATTCGCAAAGTTAATTTCATGGTCGGTCATGCTCGCGTCGGACAGCGCACTGACTATGACAAACTAGAGCTGGAAGTTTGGACGGACGGTTCGGTTCGGCCAGAAGACGCTGTGGCTTATAGTTCCAAAATTTTGAAGGATCAGCTGAACATCTTCATCAACTTTGATGAGACGCTCGAGCCCGAAATTCCTGAGCCGGTGGTAGAGAAAGAGAAGATTAACGAAAATCTCTATCGCACGGTGGACGAACTCGAACTCTCGGTTCGTTCGGCCAACTGCTTACAGAATGCTGGAATAAAGTATATCGGTGAGTTGGTGCAGAAAACGGAAGCCGAGATGCTCAAGACCAAGAACTTTGGTCGCAAGTCTCTCAATGAAATCAAAGAAATTTTGACAGAGATGGGACTGGGTTTCGGCGTAAAAGTTGAGAACTTCGATCCCGAAAATTATTTTGCACAGAAGAAGAAGAAGGATGGTTCGGATACCCTGAACTAGGTCAGTCGAATTATTTTCGTGGGAATTACTTGCTATGAATCACTTTCAAACAGGCAGAAAGCTCGGAGTTAGTTCGCCTCATCGCAAAGCACTTTTGCGTAATTTGGCGATCGCCATTATTGAGCGCGACGCGATTCGTACCACTCCGGCTCGAGCCAAAGAACTTCGTTGGTATGCAGAACGCATCGTGACTTTGGCAAAATACGGAGACGTTCATTCTCGTCGCCGGATCATTAGCCTATTGGGAAGTACGGAAACCCATAACGGAACGAATCGTGTGCGATCGGCTATTGAGCGAGTCTATTCCAATCTGGTTCCTCGATTTAAGGACCGCCCAGGGGGATATACCCAAATTCTTCGTCTGGCTAAAAACCGTCCCGGCGATAACGCCGAGATGTGCGTCATTCGTTATATTCCTGAAGTGACCGAAAAGTCCTCCAAGAAGGACAAAGACGCTAAGGCCAAGAAATCGGCCAAATCAGATAGCAAGAAGAAGGTAGAAGCGTCTTCTGAGACTTCTAGCAAGAAGCCTAAAGAGAAAAAGGTTTCTGACAAGCCGGTCGATAAAGTAGAAGATAAGGCCGGTAGCAAGTCCAAGAAAAAGGATAAAGAAGGTTAATCAGGCCTTCTTTACTAACGTCTTTGAGACTGAGCCAACTTTCAGCAACTTCAGATAGAAGGCTAATCGCACGTGGCTCTTCGCAAATCTAGCGTCATCGCGGCCGGATGCTTAACCACCGTCTTTCTTATTTTAGGCCTGCTCGCTTGGTTACCTGGTGTTCTACGTAAAACCACTTTTGAAGTCAATGCGCCTGAATTGCCTACCGCGGCAGTGAACCGTATTCCCCTCGACATGAAATTGCCTCTGCTTACCGCTGGCAAGGGGGTCGCCACAAAAAAAGGGGCACCCGTCACGTTGGCGTCTCTTCTGCCGTCTAAAGAAGGCATGCTCATCATAAATTTTTGGGCGACATGGTGTGCACCGTGTATTCAAGAGCTGCCCTCGCTTGAATTTTTAAACCGGCAATTAGAAAGTGCAAAGTCCAGTGCCAGTAAGGTCCGGCTTATCACGATTCTTGTGGACGACACTTTAGACACGGTAGGACCGACCTTTGAAACTTTGGACTTTAAGTCTTCGCTTCCGATTCTCTGGGATAGAAGCGGAGAGTTCTCGACATCTGTGGGAACCGTTCGGTTTCCGGAAACCTACTGGGTCGATAGTAGCGGTCAGGTGCTCTATAAATGGTTGGGCCCACAGGAATGGATGTCGGGTGAGGTTCTCAGTCGGCTCAAGTCAAAATTGCCATCTCGCTCTTAGAATTACGTTAAAATAGAAGCATGACGAATCGAATCGGGCGTACCGTTTTGACGCGATATATAATGGCGGGTGTGGTGTTGCTACTCAGCTTGCCTTTGGCGACTCGGGCAATAGCCGCGACCAACACCAAAGAAGACGCGGAACTCGATAGCACTCCCGGGGGCAAACTTCAGCCCCATTTAAGCGCTTCAGGACTTCAACGCCTTAAGAAAAATATAGAAACGCTGACTCAGAATGCCAAGGAAGTGCAATCCAATATAGAGATTGCGGACAGGAATCTAAAGACACTTCAAGCCGAACTAGCCGATATAAGCTCTCTGCAAAAAGAGCATGAAGATCTCCAAAACCAATACCAGACCTACCTCGCTGACGCTAACAAGAAGTTGGCCAAGACAGAAACGGAGCTTCAGAAAATAGCTAAATACGAACGTGAAAATGCCGCAGCAGCTAAGAAAAGCACTTCCACCAAAGGCGATAAAATTTACGACGCCGAGAAACTCGCCGAAGATAAAACTTCGCTTTTGGATTGGAAAGCTGACGCGGTTCCCAAAATCAGACGGGTCAACGAGCTTGTAGGTGAGCTTAAGGATAACCTCATCCAAATCGAAGAGAAGAAATCTCAAGTGAAAAAAGATCTCTCGACATGGGTAGAACACCGTAAGGAGTTCGAAATATCCCTTAAGCAATTCAACTCAAAGAAGGCCGAACTCCAAAAGCTAGCTGACCGCGAATCGGATTAGTGTCCACCGTACGGACTGTACGGATTATATCCGCTTCCGTAGTAACCACCGCCGTAAGTCGGTTGGCTGTATCCGCCATAACCATACGGAGAAGATGCAATGCAACTTCCGTTGGAATTGATGTATCCGGTCGGGCAGCTATTTCCACAGCCACTAAGCAACAGCGTTATAACTAGAATAATACCTGCGAATAAGGTCCTCATAGAAATCCCCATTCTCCTTTATTTAAGAAGGCCCTAAACATACGCCTCCCTCTCCCGGAAAGAATATAAAGCAAACCTGAGGCCAACGAATTTGAGCACAGAAACTCGGTGTGTACGCAAAACTGACTTTTATCTCGTTGACAGCCCTGACAATTCTTGTCACGAAACCTTTAGTGAAAAAAAATGGCGTCTTATTAGTTAATTTAGGAACTCCAGATAGCCCCCAACCCAAGGATGTTGGTAGCTATCTCAGAGAGTTTCTGATGGATCCCTATGTAGTCGATATTTCAGCGTGGGCTCGCTGGCTTCTCGTGAATGTTGCGATTGTGCCGAAAAGGGGCACCGCTTCCGCAAGGCTCTATCAAAAGATCTGGACCGAAGCTGGCTCCCCACTGCTTGTCCACACTAAGGAACTTGGGAAAAAAGTAGCGGAGTTACTAGGGGCTGAAACTCCGTTAGAAATCGCGATGCGCTATGGAAATCCAAGCCTTGAGTCTTCCATCGATAAACTTTTGGCTCAGGGAATAGAAAGACTGACCGTATTCCCTCTGTATCCCCAATATTCTTTGGCGGCGACCGAATCTTCGGTGGCAAGAGTTAGGGAGATTCTCGAACTTCGAAAATGGACCGGTGAGACTAGGTATTTGCCCGCTTTTTATGATTCTCAAGAGTATCTCAATGCTGTGACGGAAGTGAGCGCTCCCTTCGTTAAGAAAAAGCCTTTCGATCTGGTTCTGTTTAGTTTTCACGGTCTTCCCGAGCGCCAGATCAAAAAGACGGATTTGACCGGGTCCCACTGTCTTACGTCGGATATCTGTTGTGACATGTCGGTGAAGGCCAATGAGAATTGCTATCGCTACCAATGTTTCACGACAGCTCGGCTACTTGCGCAGAGGCTCAATATTAATCCGCTACGATACTCCGTCTGCTTTCAGTCACGCCTTGGCAGAACCCCCTGGATAAAACCGTATACGGATCACTTTTATGAAACGCTTCCTAGTAGAGGAATTAAAAGACTCTTGGTTCTGTGCCCCTCCTTTGTAGCCGATTGTTTGGAGACTCTCGAAGAGGTGGCTATTCGGGGGCTTGACCAATTTCGGAAGGCCGGGGGAGAGGATTTGACACTCGTGCCGTCCTTAAATTCCACGGACGTATGGGTAAAGGCTGTGGCTAAGATGGTAAGTTAGCGGTGACGTAAGAGATCTACCCAGGGGTACTTTTTCGATGACATTGCGTCTTGCTTCGCCAAGGCTACTGCCGGACAGGTCGTCGAGTCGCTTCCCGCTTCGCCCGCGGCTATGCGGGACAAGTCGCTGCTGCTCCTCGAAATGACAGAGGAGACCTCTATTTTATTAACCGGCGGCTCATGGCTCGTCGGGAGCCCAGTACAAAAAATAGAAGCCACGCTACCAGGATTGGAAATGCTTGGGGAGCGAAGGGTAGGTTCAGCGTCAGCGATCGAATGACCGAGACTAATGAGGTTAAGGGGAAAAACCATGCGACGGCGATTGCGGCTTTCGGCAGCTGCTGAAGTGGGAAGTAGACCCCGCAGAAAAGAAACATGGGAAAGATAATCAGATATTGAGGGTAGTTGATCTGATCTATCGTTTTTGCCAATGCCGAGGTCCAAAGTCCGAAACCAGAAAAAAGAAGCGCTCCGACAAAGCAAATGGGAATACAGGCAAGGGCTCCCCAGGCGTTGAAATCACCACTTAACGTTCCTATCAGGAGCACGATGGACGACGAAAAAGTTGCTTTGGAGGCATCCCACAATAGTTCGCCCCATAACACTTCGGAAAGTGTAATGGGGGTTGAGGCCATCGCTTTAAAAATCTTTTGGTAGTACATGCGGATAAAGCTACCGTAAGCCGCATCAAAAAATCCCTGGAACAAAGTCGCTTGAGCGACGATCCCAGCATAAATGAATTGGCGGTAGGTGACCACGTGTCCCGGAACGTTGACCGTTCCGATGAGCGAACCCAAACCGTAACCAAACGCCAATAAGTAAAGAATAGGTTCCGTAAAGGTGATGACGATGGCGTAAAGGATGTTCTTTCTAAAAACATCGAAGTAACGAGTCCAAACGCATTGAATCCCCCATAACGTATCCGGTATTCTCATGCGATCGCCTCTCCCAGACGTTTTCCGGTGAGCTTCAAAAAGACGTCCTCCAAGTTGGCCGCTCTCTTCCAAACCACACCCGGTCTTACTTCTTCTTCAACCACGGGCGTGCAGACGTACTTGGCGATAAGATCGGCCGGTGCAGAGAGATCGAGCAGAGTTCCGTCGTAAAGCATTCCTATCCGATCACAAAGCCTTTCCGCTTCGTCCATGTAATGCGTGGATAGCAGGATAGCAGTCCCTTTCTTACGCTCTTCCGTTAGGACATCCCAAAGCATCCGCCTAGCATCGGGGTCGAGACCAGTCGTGGGTTCATCAAGAACCAGAACTTTGGGTTCGGTCATCAAAGCACGAGCTACCTGAAGTTTTCGGCGCATTCCTCCGGACAAAGAGGAGATAAGTTCATCCCGCTTTGATTCCAGCCCAAATTTACTAAGAAGCCGTTTAGCACGTTCTTTAGCAACGGAAGTGGGGATCTTAAAAAAACGAGCATAGCGAATCATTTGGTCCCAAAGATCGAAATCCGAGTCCAAAGTGTCGTCTTGAGCGCAGACTCCAAGGCGAAGGCGGGCCAACTTGGGGTTACTAAAGACGTTGTTTCCTTCGATGAGGACTTCGCCGGAAGTAGCGGGATAAAAGCCGGTGATGCAGTCAATTGTGGTCGATTTTCCTGCCCCATTGGGCCCCAATAACCCAAAACACTCGCCTGAGGCGACATTAAAGGAGAGATTGTTTACCGCAATCAAGGGCGCGCCGTGAGATTGTGAGTAGGTCTTAACTAAATTTCGGACGACGAGCGGAGGTGTCTCTACCATCCCAGCACATGGGCAAAGATAAGAGGGGCTACAATCGTGGCATCCGATTCAACAATAAATTTGGGCGTATCAATTCCTAGCTTACCCCAAGTGATCTTTTCATTGGGAACCGCACCCGAGTAAGACCCGTAACTTGTGGTCGAGTCGCTAATCTGGCAAAAGTAACCCCATACATCGACATTCTTTAGCAGATCTTGGTTTAACATCGGAACGACACAGATCGGAAAATCACCAGCGATTCCACCGCCAATTTGGAAAAATCCTATCGAATGGTTGCGAGAGGTCTTCTCATACCACCCGGCCAGCTCAATCATGTATTGGATTCCACTTTTTAGAGCTTGAGGGGCAATCTTTCCTTCGATGCAACGGGCCGCAAAGATATTTCCTAACGTCGAGTCTTCCCAACCCGGGACAATCAAGGGCAAATTCTTTTCGCATGCGGCGAGTAGCCAACTATTCTCTTCAGGGATTTGGTAACTAGGGACCAACTCCTTGCTGCGTAGGACACTATAGAGAAATTCGTGAGGGAAGTAAGACTTCTTGGCTTGATGGGCCTTTTCCCATTCCGCAAGGACATGGTGTTCGATACGGCGGATGGCCTCTTCCTCAGGGATGCACGTATCGGTTACGCGATTCAGATGTTTTTCCAACAGGGCCATTTCGTCCTGGGGAGTCAGGTCACGATAGTGGGGAATCCGCTTGTAGTGCTCGTGGGCGACCAGATTAAAGACGTCCTCTTCCAAATTGGCGCCGGTACAACAAATGGCGTGCACCTTATCGTTGCGGATCATTTCAGCTAAAGAGATTCCTAGCTCGCCCGAGCTCATTGCCCCCGCGATGGACATAAACATTTTGCCGCCCTTATCCAAATGACGTCGATAGGCCTGTGCCGCATCGATTAGGGCCGCCGCGTTAAAATGACGGTAATGCTTTTCAATGAACTCGGTAATGGTTTTAGTTGCCATAAATCACTCTCTTACATTTAAAAAATATAAGGTAGCAAACTATCCACTCTTGGGGCAGATGGCAACCCCAACTGAGAGGGGCAGCCTTGCTTAACCGGCTAAACACATCCTATTTTTGACCCGTCTTTTGGAGTAGTATCGGCGTCGCATGGTGTCTCGATTTACCCGATGTTTGGTCGTTTTTGCATTGCTACTCGGGGCTGTTCCGGCAACTTCCGCTCCCACGACAGTCTCCGATGTTTTTGATGCTTTGAAAAAAGTAACGATCTCTCATTCGCCGGAGATTCAACTGGCGGAGAGCGCTTACCGGCAGTCCTCAGCCCAAGTGCAAACCGCATGGGCCCATTGGTTACCTCGAGCCGATATCCAGCTCTCCCAAAATACTTCCAAAGACTACAGCTTTATCAACAGCGGTACTTTGCCCCCGCCCTTTACCTCTTTCACCCCTTCCGAAGTCCAGCTAAGTGGGTGGGCGGTCAAGCTCTCTCTTCCTTTGTACCGTCGATCGGTGCACTTAGCGGTAGAACAGTCGGTGCGCGATCGAAGGCTCTCTAGCTATCAGTTAGACTCCAAAAAAGCAGAACTAGACTGGCGGCTGCGCTCACTATTGGGGGCTTATCTGCTGCAAGTCTACAAAGAGGCAACTTTAATTCATTCGATAGAGGCTGCGGGCACCAATGAGAGAGAGTCCAAAGCGCGCTATGAGCTGGGGCAGCGGACCCGGGTCGATGTGCTACGTGCCGAGGCGAATCGCGTTTCGTTAGAGTCTAGGAAGCTCACCTACGAGCAGGAGAGGACTGCGGGTCTTGATTCTCTTATCCAATACTCCGGATCGAGCCGAGAGGAGTTGGCCAAAAGCGGTCTTTTTGATCTTTTGGTTGACGAGAAGGAACTAGAGATCGCCATCGCCGATTTTACCGAAGGTTCCGACAAATGGTTAGATCAGCTATCTTCTTATCTGAAACCCTCAGAGCAAGGGACAGATGAGACGATACAAAGCGACTTGCTCCGCAGACGAGTCGTCGAGGCAAGCCCCGTCTACCAGAGCTTTTTGGCGCAAGAGGCTCTTTCGGAAACGAAAGCCGCTCTTTTAATGGCGCAAGACTGGCCGGAACTTTCCCTCCAAGGATCTTTGAGTCGGCAGGCCGGTAATTTTTCAGATCTCTTTTCCCAAGCCAATCAGTCGTATGCTTTTGGGGCGGTGCTAACGATCCCCGTCTATTTGGGAGGCAGCCTTTTTAGCAGCCACTCTGAAAAAGTAAACGCCGAAGCCGCGGCTCGCGTGAGTCGTGAAAGAGATACTTTGAACCTTTTTAGCGATGTTGAAAGTGAAGTCCGTCAAATTAGAGCGCTGAGGCGATCGGTGGAGT
Organism: uncultured delta proteobacterium; assembly: GCA_963778115.1. Lineage (GTDB taxonomy): Bacteria > Bdellovibrionota > FAC87 > UBA2466 > UBA2466 > JBBQIT01. Next base: position 839,330 of record CAVZSV010000004.1, on the reverse strand, counting down.
CGCTAACGTTGAATCGCCAGCAGAACGAAGAGATTGTCCGGCTATCTCTTAAGAGTTACCAGCTGGGGAAAGCGACCATCGTGGAACTTCTCGGAAGTCAAAACGACCTTATCGAATCTAAGATCAATTTGGCTAAGGCAAAACTGGATCTGGCGGTGTTATTAAAAAGATTGGGCGCGAATTTGGGGGTGAGCTTGTGAAGCGAAAATTCATTTTCGTAATGAGCGTGATTGCAGTTTTGAGTGCTCTGGGAGCTGGCGCGTGTAAGAAAGCCGCGGAACTTAAAGCGGTTAAAGTCACAAAAGCCGACGTGGAATCAACGGTGACGACGATAAGTTCGGGAACCGTCACGGCCGAACAGCAAGCGGTTCTCGCTTTTGGGGTCGTAGGAAGGATAAACCATATTTCGGTGAAATTGGGGGACATCGTCAAGAGAGGACAAATTCTAGCGGAGTTGGAAAATTCTGATCTTCAAGTGGGCTACCAGCAGACCGCCAAAGAGTGGGAACGGGCTCAAAAACTATTTGCCGAGGGCCTAATCTCCCAAGTCTCTCTCGATGAATCGCGGCGTACTGCCGAAATAGCCAGAGCTAATCTGGATAAGACCATCATTAAAGCGCCCTTTGACGGGATTGTTACCGAACAAAACCTTCAACTTGGCGAATCCTCGCAGACAGGGACTCAGGTCACAAAAAATCCTATTCGTCTCATTGATCTCAAACCTCGCATAGTGAAAGGCGATATCGATGAAATTGATCTAGGCCATGTGAAGATAGGTCAACGAGGTCGGATTAGAGTTCCTGCTTCCAGAACCGAACCCTTCACTGCTGAAGTCAGGCGCGTAGTTCCTTACGTGGATACGACCAAAGATCAGGATCGAACATCTCAGATAGAGCTTACTATTTTGGATCCAGAGACCAAAGAGAGGATTCCGTCGGAGCTTCAGCCGAAATTGAGATAGTAACCGGGGAGAAAAAGCAGGTGTCCGCACTTCCCACGCGAGTTGTCTTGGGCAGTGGAGAGAACCGGTATGTATTTAGAGTCGTTAAAGGAGAGCTGGTAAAGACACCGGTCAAAATGGGAATGGGTAATTACGATCGCAGCGAAATTTTATCCGGAGTGACGCTGGGGGATGTCATCGTATATCCCAGTGACGACGCGGAGCTAACTTCGGGGCTGAAAGTAAAGCCAGAGGTGGTGGCGTGGCCGTAATCGAGCTCAAAGACGTCCGAAAGGGATTTCGGATGGGGCAAGAGTTGGTTCAGGCATTAGACAGGGTTTCTTTTTCGGTTTCTAATGGCGAAATGTTGTCAATCGTTGGCCCTTCCGGGTGCGGGAAGTCTACCTTAATGAATATCTTGGGGCTTTTGGACCAGCCGGAACAGGGGGTCTATCAGCTTGAAGATATCCCCGTACAATCGCTTACTGACGACGAAAGAGCGCGACTTAGAAACCAAAAAATTGGTTTTGTATTCCAAAGTTTTAATCTGTTACCTCGAATGACTGCCCTTCGAAACGTTGAGATGCCGCTTGTTTACTCGGCCGCCTACGACAAATCCTTTTCGGAGGCTAAAATTCGAGAAAACGCCGTGGCTGCTCTGGAGAGAGTGTCGCTGGGAAACCGGATGGAACATAGGCCCAGCGAGCTTTCAGGCGGCCAACGGCAACGAGTGGCAATTGCCCGCGCTTTGGTTAATCAGCCCAGACTCATCTTGGCCGATGAACCCACGGGGAATCTAGATTCCAAATCGGGTGTCGAAATCCTTTCTCTCTTCGAGGAGCTAAACCGGGATGGGGTTACTGTCCTTATCGTCACTCACGATCCCAACGTAGCCTCGAGGGCGGGGCGCGTAATTTCGATGCTAGATGGCCGCATTCAGTCGGATACCGGGAATAAGAATGCCGATCATTGAAATCATCCGGCTCGCTTTTGAATCTTTATTCAGCAATAAATTGCGAGCTGCGCTTACTATGTTGGGGATGATCATTGGCGTGGGAGCGGTCGTCCTTTTGGTTTCTATCGGCAACGGAGCCAAGAACTACATCACCAGAGAGTTTGAAGGGATTGGAACGAATCTGATTATCGTCCAACCCGGGAAGACCGATACGAAGTCTAGTTTTGGACCTCCCATCGGGGGAACGAAAAGGAAACTTACTCTCAATGACGTGGATGCGCTTGAAAAACAAGGGACCAACTTAGATTCGGTGACCGGTCTTATGTTTGGCACCGGTTCCATAAAGACTGGATTGCGATCAAAAAATACGACGATTATCGGTTGTAACGAAAAGTTCACTAGAATCATCAATATCAAATTGGGGCTGGGCGATTTCATCTCTCACGAAGAGGAGGAGTTCGGCCGGAGGGTAGTGGTGCTGGGTTATGCGATCGCGAAAGATCTATTTCCCAATGAGAACCCCATTGGAAAACTGGTAAAGGTGAACGAAAGCGAACACCGAGTTATCGGAGTGACCGAAAGATCAGGGGAGACTTTGGGTTTTCAGATGGATGATCTGGTACTCATCCCCACACGATCTGCGATGCGCATTTTTAACGACGATAAGCTCTTTGGAATCCGTGTCAGAGCCAAGTCTAAGGTGAGCTTAAAAGACGCCGTGCAGGATATCACTGACATTTTGAAGCAAAGACATAACAATCAGGAAGATTTTTCCGTAGTGACCCAAGATTCGATGCTAGACACGATGAATACCATTTTGAGTATGCTCACTTACGCTCTTACGGGGATTGCCATGATTTCGATGTTGGTGGGGGGAATCGGAATCATGAACATCATGCTGGTGAGCGTTACCGAGCGAACGCGCGAGATTGGAATTCGGCGCGCGGTAGGAGCGCGCCAAAGAGATGTTTTAAAACAGTTTCTGGCGGAGGCTTTGGTTTTGTCGATCACCGGAGGCATGACCGGGCTGCTGGGTTCAGTAGCCCTTACCTATGTCGTTTCCTGGTTTACCCCTTCTTTTGATATGCGCGCGCCTTTGTGGATCTTTGGTCCCGCCTTTTTTCTCTCGTTATTTACGGGAGTGGTATTTGGGGTTTGGCCGGCCAGAAAAGCGGCAAATATCGAGACCATCGAAGCGCTAAGGTTCGAGTGATTCTTCAGCTCCGCAACCTTTTCTTCTTTAGGGGAATTGGCCTTTACGAACTCTTGGAGATCGCGCCATGCCTCTCGGGCTTCTATCCGTTCGAAACCAGGTTCGGTAATCAGAGCACCCTTTTTGGCGATAGCGATAGCAGACTGATTGTCATGAAATGCCTCTTTTAAGAGCTGCGCCAGAAAGAAATAGTTCATAGGCTCCTCGGGGGAAGCTTCGATACTTTTCATCATGAAGTCTTTGGCGTCGGAATCACTTCCTCCGAAAAGTCCTGGTAACTTCCAAGCGATAAGTCCTAGAATTCTAAAGGCACCTCCGAAAGCATAACCGGGCTCCAAGGCTATCGTTCGAAGCAGGTGTTTTCGAATGGGCTGTAGCGTGAAGAGTGTTTTTAGAGGGCCCACCGTTTGCCCGTATAACGCCATATTAACGGCCGTCCAAAAGTGGCACGCAGCACAGTCCTCTTTTTCCTGTAACGCTCGGATTCCGGCGTCGCGTCCTTCCGAGAAGATTTGTTCCTTCTCTTTGTCTTCTTGTACGAACCGCATTCCGACGAACTGGCAGGCCATAGCCAGGCGCCAGCCTGAATTGGGATCCGTGGGATAAGCTTGGAAAGCTTCTCGATATGCATTAAGGGCAGTAAATGCTGAAGTTTTCTCTCGTCGGTTCTTAAAGGCTTGATCCCCCCATTCAAAGGTTCCGGAAGGGATTCTTGAAGGTGCCCCAATAGCAAAGAGGCCGGATGTTGAGATGACTAGGACTATCCGCAACCAGAGGGGAGTACCCATTATCATTCCTTTCTGATGATAACCTAGAGTAGAGTTGCCTTAAGTTATAAGTCTGTCAGGATGCGGTTTCAAAGGGAGTGCCATGAAACAGTCCATCTTAGAATGTCTAGAAGGGCAGCGAGCTTTTTTTGCTTCGGGAGCTACTCGGTCTGAAGCCTTTCGGAAGAATTTTCTCAAACAACTGGGCGAAGCGATTCGCAGCCACGAGACAGAGATCTTTAGTGCGCTCAGTCAAGATCTCGCAAAACCCCCTATCGAATCGTTTATCTCCGAAGTCGCTTTCATCTACGATGAGATAAAAACCGGTCTTTCACATTTGTCGAAATGGATGAAACCGGTTCGAGTGAGCTCTCCGTTGGTCCAGCAGCCCGCGACGAGCCGAATCTATTCGGAGCCGTTGGGAACGGTTCTTGTGATTGGCCCCTGGAACTATCCGTTTCAACTCGTCGTTGCCCCTATGGTCGCTGCGATCGCCGCGGGAAATACGGTAGTTCTTAAGCCTTCGGAATTGGCTCCCGCAACTTCAAAGATCTTGGCCAAAGTGATGTCGACTTTGGATCCGAACGTCGTTCAGGTCTTTGAGGGAGGGGTAGACGTCTCGACCGCACTTCTCGCAGAGAAGTTCGATCATATCTTTTTCACTGGAGGCGCGGTTGTGGGGCGTGTCGTGCTTGAGGCTAGTGTCAAGAATTTAACCCCAGTGACTCTGGAGCTGGGGGGCAAGAGCCCTTGTTTGGTGGATCGCAACGTAGACCTCGATGCGACGGCGAAACGAGTCGTGTGGGGAAAATTCTTTAACGCCGGACAGACCTGTGTTGCTCCCGATTATCTATTGGTTCCCGAAGAGAATGAGAAGGAGCTAGTCGATAGGATCAGAGCATGGACCACTAAATTCTTTACCGAGGATCCGCAAAAAAGTCCCGACTACGCCCGCATCATCAATCGAAAGCATTGGGAAAGGCTAATGGGTTTAGTAAAGTCAGGAGAATGCGTAATGGGGGGTAATGGCGAAGAAGGGAAGCTCTATCTTGCGCCCACCGTACTGCGGGGTACGTCGGAAAATTCTCCGGTTATGCAGGAGGAGATCTTCGGACCGATTTTGCCCGTGTTAGCCTATCGAGACTTTGATTCGGCTATTGATTTTATTCGAAAGCGCCCCAAGCCGCTCGCTTTTTACTTTTTTTCGAAAAGTACGGACCGGCAAGAGGAGGTGATTGGCAAAGTCTCGTTCGGGGGTGGGTGCATGAATGATACTTTGGTACATCTAAGTAACCCCCATCTTCCTTTCGGGGGGGTGGGTGATAGCGGAATGGGGGCCTATCACGGAAAATTTGGTTTCGATACGTTTTCGCATCGTAAGGCGGTTTTGACCCACGGATTTAAATTCGATAACCCCCTTCGCTATCCGCCCTATAAAGACAGGCTTCGATTGTTAAAACGGTTCTTAAGTTTTTAGTGAAACGCTGAAAATTCTGCCGTTGCAGTACAAATGATGGTGGCATCTCCCGGGTTGTGAAGTTCGACGGTGACGTCGACCACCAGTAGTTGTGAATCGACCATTCCCTGACCGATGACATGGTACTCTTTGCCGTCCCTATCAAACGTTCTGTCATCGTTGAAGTCGTCGTTATATCCATACAGGCCGGTGAGAGTAATGTTCTGCAAGAACGATTGAGCCGTCGGATCAGTCGATTTCAGCTGGAAATTTAGCACTGACGTCGTCTGCGGGTTTCCGATCAGATAGTGGCGCACGGTATAGACCTGCTGGTCTAGCAAGTTATTGCAAAGCGCAGAGGAGACCTGAGGGACATCGAATGTCCCATCAAATACGTTTTCCGCGAATGCGGGTCCGCAAAAGCCTAACACCAGAATCAAAAAGAGTGAGGTTTTCATGGGCCTATTATACCTGTCCCTTTGCTTCCACCAAGGACGGCGCGTCACCGCGGAACCAATAAAATCAAATAATTTTAAATAGTTAGGATTGATTACCAAAATCTTCCCGCGGAGGAAGGCCCGGACCCCTTTGTTTTTAACATCTTGCGTCAATAATCGGGCAGAGGTAACCTCGTTGCCCGGAGCGGTGGGATGGAACACGCAGAGCGTATACATTGCGATTTAAAAGAAGAAATTGAAAAGAGCCTCGGGTTTTTCCCGGCCCTTTTTGATTCGGTGGTGACTTCACCGTCCCAGCTGGAAGCCCTATGGGAGCAGACAAAATCGGGATACTTAGCCAATCAGCTACCTAAGAGCCTTAAAACAGAACTTTTCAATCAAATTACTTCCCTCGTGGGGGCACCGTTAAAGGATGAAGCCAATCCTGAGACTCGCTTTTCACCGGCCACCCGGAACCTAGATACCTTTCGGATGGGGCTGAAAGAGATTGAAGACTTCGTCGAGTCATCCGGCACGTTATTGCTGACGGAGAATCTGGAGAATGAATCGTTACAGAACGTCCTTGTCTCGGCAGGGGTTATTATTTTCTTTAAGGAACCGGGCTATCAGAGATGTCGGGTGCTCATACGCAAACACTTGTTGCCTCCCACCTATGACTCCTTTGTGGATCTGCTCCAATACCTAAAAACGTGTGCTGCGTGGATTTTAAGTCAGCCGCAATTTTTCCGCGCCTCTAAAATGTCGATGAAAGCAATGGCTGCGGAAAATGCGGTAGCTCCCAGCAAGATTGATCCCTGGGAGAGGCCTATTGCCTTAGAGGGTGAAGAGTCTGGATCGGAAATTTCTGAAATTAATTTCGCTCGTAACCTATTGAATAGCACTCATGACGGAATTTTGGCGTACAACAAAGAGTTTCGCGTAATCTATGTCAATCAAGCGATGGAGCGGCTTAGCGGAATTTCTAGAGATGCAATAGTAAATAGGAAATGCAAAAGTGTCTTTCCGGTTTTTTTTCGCAACCCTTCCCATTGCTTGGATCAAGTAATGAAGGGGCATTCGGTTCGTTCAAACATGGTTAAGTATATTTCTCCGCTTGGAGGAAGGGCCCTTTTTTTTGAAATTCAACATTCTCCTTTTAGAGAAAGCGGCGCTATCGTCGGGGGAATTGCAACGGTTACCGATGTTACTGAGAAATGGCATGCCGAACAGGGGCTGGAAGACTTCGAAAAGCGTTTTCGGACTCTCTTCCAACAAACGACCGACCTTTTTTATACGACTTCGCCAGAAGGCATCATCCTCTCCCTAAATCCCGCGTTCGAAGCAATCTTCGGATGGAAGCCGCAGGATTGGGTTGGAAAACATTTCATGCCGTTAGTGCACGAATCCGATCGTGGAATGGCGGGGGACATTATCGCCAGACTAATCCAAGGAGAACAGGTTTCGGGTGCCGAGATCCGCTGCAAGAAGAAAGACGGGTCGCTCGTCATTCTAGAATTTAATGGCCTTGGTCAAGTTGTGGACGGTGAAATCAAAGGATTAATGGGAATTGCTCGTGATATCACGGTGCGCCGCCAGTGCGAGATTGAAAGAGCGGAGCGAATTCGAGAACACGAGGCTCGTCAGCAGGCGGAAACTAGCGAGATGTACTATCGGCAACTTGCGGAAGCGATTCCTCAAATCGTTTGGACGGCGGATAGTACTGGTAAAGTCGATTATGGAAGTGCCCGTTGGCATACCTATACGGGTTGGCCCATTTCCCGAGGCTTCGGTGACGGGTGGGTCAACGCGGTCCATCCGGAAGATCTTCCTATTGCCATCGAGAGTTGGGAGTCCTGCAAGCGCCATGGCAAATCCCTAGACATTCAGTACCGATTGCGGCGCAACGACGGAGTTTTTCGATGGTTCTTGGTAAGAGGTTCGCCATTACGCGATAAAAAGGGAAACATCGTCCGTTGGTTTGGAACTTTAACCGACATCGATGATCAGAAGCGATACGAGCAGGCTTTGGAAGAGGGCGAGGAGCGTTATCGCGAATTGATGGACGAACTAAAGAGCAGTGAAGCCCGATACCGAATGTTGGCTCGCGCGACCAACGACTGTGTATGGGATTGGGATCTCAAATCCAATCTCGTCGAGAGAAATATGGCCGTACAGACCATCTTTGGCTATAAGCCAGAGGAGGTCCAGAAAAACATCAATTGGTGGAATGAGAATATTCATCCTGACGACAGAAAACGAGTCGTAGAAAGTATTCACAACTCCATTACGCGTAAGGACCACCATTGGAAGGAAGAGTATCGTTATTTGAGGAAAGATGGAACTTACGCTCGAGTCGTGGATCGAGGCTATATCGTCCATGATGGCGTTGGCGATCCCTCCCGAATGGTGGGATCTATGCTCGACGTCAGCGAACGAAGACGGGCGGAAGAGGAACTTAGAAGATTTAAGTTTATTAGCGACAGTGCCAACGATGCCCATTTTCTTTATGGTCGAGGGGAAAAGTTCCTCTATGTGAATCGAGTCGCCTGTGAGCGCCTTGGCTTTTCTGAAACGGATCTTCTGGGGATGAGTTTTCAAGATATTCAGCCAGCGTACGACGGAGGATTGAGTTTCGAAAACCGCTTTGAGAACCTTCTTAATACTCGACTCTCCCCGTTTGAAACGGAATTAGTGAGGAAAGACGGATCTCGTTTTCCCGCCGAACTCAGTGTTACCGCCGTTCAATTTGAAGGAGGGTCGTTTATCTTTGCGGTTGCCCGAGATATTACCGAGCGAAAAAAGGCAGAAGACGAATTGAAACGTAAGTCCGATAGACTCGCCCGCTCTAATGCCGAATTAGAACAGTTTGCTTATGTGGCATCACACGATCTCAAAGAACCTCTTCGCATGGTGAACAGCTATCTGCAGCTTCTTGAGAGAAAATGTCTCGGCAAGTTAGATAAAGACTCAGTAGACTATTTTCAATTTGCCCGAGAAGGTGCCGCCAGAATGTATGGCCTGATTGATGATCTGTTGGCCTATTCTCGGGTGGGATCTCGAGGAGAGATCTTTAGGATGACCGACTCAAACGTGGCATTTGAGACGGCCGTGGCCAATCTCGAAGCGGCTATTCAGGAAAGTAAGGCGAGCATCTCCTGCCAACGGTTACCTACGATCATGGCTGATCGTACCCAGCTGGTCCAATTGTTTCAAAATCTACTAGGCAACGCGATTAAGTTTAGAAGCCACGACAAACCTACGATAGAAGTCTCCGCCGCTAAAGTAGGAAGAGAATGGTGCTTTTCCATAAAAGACAACGGCATCGGAATCGCGCAAGAATACGCGGAGCGCATTTTCGTGATCTTCCAGAGATTGCATACTCGCGAAAAGTATCCGGGAACCGGTATAGGGCTTGCGATTTGTAAGAAGATCTTGGAGCGTCACGGGGGAAGAATTTGGGTTGCACCCCACCAGGGTGAAGGGGGCTCTACTTTCCATTTCGCCATTCCTGACCGCCGAAAACCTCCTGAATCTGAAGGGTGATAAAATTGTCTTCTCGCGAAGCTATTGAGAGGCTCTTTTGCTCAGTTGAGTTGACGCTCTTTGGGGTGACGGCGACCCGATCCCAACAGGCGTACGAGCGATTTCGATGGTGGCTGAATGAAGGCCGACACGCGGGAATGACTTTTCTAGAAAAGAATGCGCAATTCCGGGAACAACCCGCACTTTTGTTGAAAGGGGCAAAAAGCGTTCTCGCCTTCGGGTTACCTTATTTTCAAGGGGAAACGTTAGAACAAGTCCTAAAGGACGGCGTTCCTCGAATTGCCCAATACGCTCGGTTTAGAGATTACCACCGAGAGATGCGAACGCGGGCGCTCGAGGTGATCGAAGGATTAAAGGAGCTCTACCCGGTGGATGTTTTCAGAGTAGCCATCGATTCCGCCCCTTTGCTAGAACGAAGCTTTGCTTCAAATACCCAACAGGGATTTATCGGCAAGAACACTTGTTACATTCATCCGGAAAAGGGCAGCTTTTATCTTCTAGGCGAGATTTTAACCTCGGCTGAAATTCCTTTCGATGAAGCGGCTCGAGTGGATCCTTACCAACATCTACCCGAAGGCGGATGCGGAAAATGCGATCGCTGCCAAGTCAATTGTCCGACGGGAGCGCTAAATACCGACTATTCCATAGACTCCAAACTCTGCTTAGCTTATTGGACGATCGAACACCGAGGGACTATTCCAGAAAAGTTTTGGCCTTGGTTAAAGACTTACTATTTTGGATGTGATCTTTGCCAGTTGGCTTGTCCCTATAATCGGGGAAAGGATTTGCCAATGCTTTCGGATTCCTTTTCGAGGATAAAGGAACCATCCCTGTATGAAATAGCGGTGATGGATCAAAATCAATATGAAACGTGGTTCGGGGGAACGCCGTTAACTAGAGCAAAACGGGGGGGATTGAGGAGAAATGCGTTGATTGCGATGACGGTGACGGGAGATGCGAGGTTACGGGAAGCGATGGACAGGGGGCGAATGGATGCGGAGTCGGTGGTGCTGGAGACAATAGAGCAGATTGAGAAGTCTCCTTTTTGCCCTCACTCAAATACGCGATACGAACTCCCCTGCTAAATCAGGATTCAACGACGATTGAGAGAGTCGTAGAGACGTTGCGCTACGCGTCATTACATGCTATAAGACCGTCTCATTTTCTAACATGCGGCGGTCCTTTTGCGGAATTTTCTCTTTTTAATCTTAATCGCTTACACGGTTTTAGCTGGCTGCTCGTCTCGGGTAGAGCACCACGATGCTGAGCACAGCCCTCCTCCGGCTGAAGGAGTTCCTCCCAAATTCGCAGTAGAGGAGGAGTCGATCGATAGAGCACTTCACCCGGGTCATTCCATGAAAGGGCAGGTATTTACCGAAGGTCCTCGCTCAGAGGTGCCACTAGCCCCTGGAACAGGGGAGCACATTCACTTTCAGGTCACCACGAATAATCCCCAGGCCCAAATCTGGTTCAATCAGGGGGTTGGTATGCTCCATGGCTTCTGGAATTACGAGGCCGAAAGATCCTTCCGCGAGGTTCTCAAACTTGATCCCAATTGCGTGATGGCGAATTGGGGGCTCTCGATGGCCAATACCATTTTCGAAGCAGGGGACCCTAAGCGCGCCTACCAATTTATGAAGCGTGCCGCCGCAAAAAAAGATCAAGTGAGTTCGCGCGAACAGCTTTGGATCGAATCGCTCGAAGCCCTCTATTCAAAAATTCCGCTTGAGAGGGATCGTCACATCAAACACATCGAAGTGCTCCAAAAGATAGTGCAGCAGTATCCAGACGACCTAGACGCCAAGGCTTTCTTGGCTCTTCAAACTTGGAACTATCGACTCTTCGATCACTTTCATCAAACTCGCGAGCAGATTAGCACTTTGCTCGATGAAATCTTCGCCGTGGAACCACTCCATCCGGCTCATCACTACCGGGTGCATCTTTGGGACGGCAAAGTGAATTCCACCAAGGCTCTAGCCTCGGCAGCACTATTGGGACCCTCGGCTCCTGGAATCGCACATATGTGGCACATGGGAACGCACACCTACGATAGTTTGAACCGACACCTCGAAGCGACGTGGCACCTAGAAGCATCGGCACGGGTGGACCATGCTCAGATGGCCCGTTTCAACGTGCTTCCGTACCAAATTCACAACTACTTCCACAACAATTTGTGGCTCGTTAGAAGCTACAAACGGATTGGAAATTGGGATAGCGCCATCGCTGTGGCCAAGAACCTGATTGAACTGCCCCAAAATCCTAAAATTCTAAACGGCTACGGGACCGAAAGCGAAGGCTCTGGTAAAGACAAGCTCTTGCCCTTACTCTGGGAGTCGGAACAATGGGACGAGGTCATTCGCTTAGTAAAAACTCCTTACTTGAGTCTCTCGGACGAGGATTTTCGTTACGAAGGAACACTCAATAGCCAACGGGAGCTTAGGGCGATCGCTCATTTATATCGTGGGGAGAAGGAGCTAGCGCTCGAAGCCAAGAAAGAGATCGAATCGGCGATCGAGGCCATTCGGCTGCGCACTGATTTCAGCGAAGATTTCAAGAAGAGCTCGGTGAAGCCGATGGAGTTGGCTCTTGCGAATGTTGATGCCCACCTTTTATTTTTCTCAGGCGAAAAGAAAAAAGCGATTAACTCGATTGTGGGCTTCGAAAGCAACCCCAAGAGCATCGTTTGCAAAATGTTGTTGGACGCGGGCGAACCCGCTCTCGCCGAAGATAAGGCGCGGTTATGGTTTAAGGACCAACCGCAACAGGCAGCTCCTCTTGCAAACTTAATCTACGTCCTCTTTAAGGTGGGAAAGCTGGATGAAGCGAGAGTTCGATTTAACGAACTGCGCCCTCAATCGGAATATATCAGTCTTGATCTTGCTCCTTTCAATAGATTGGCCGAGGTGGCGACTGCCCTTAGTCTGCCGGATATGAAAACGGCAACCGATTGGAGAACCTCTTGGCAACCTCCCAATGACGTGACCGAAAGGATGAAAAACCGAACCAATCTTGACGAGCTAGGACCTATTTTCTGGAGCCCGCAGAAGGCCAAGCCCTTCGCAGTCAATAGCATCTCTGGAGAGACATTGTCGCTAGAGAAATATCGGGGAAAGCCTGTGCTTGTCGTCCTATTCTTAACTTATGGCTGTCTAGGTTGTGTTAAGCAGTTAGTGAATCTAGAAGCGCTCTACGACCGTTTCAACGCGGCCGGTATCTCCCTAATAGCAATCTCTTCCCAGGACGTGGCGGATACCCTTCGGCTCAATGAACTCCGGAATCAGGCCCACCAAGAGCCCTTTCGAATTCAGCTAGCCGCAGATCCCACTGAGAAAATATTTCACGATTACCATGCGTACGACGATTTTGAAGGAAATCCGATTCACGGAACCTTTCTTATCGATGATAAGGGAAGAATTCGTTGGCAGGATATCGGGGGAACGGCATTCGATGACGCCAATTTTCTGCTTAAAGAGTCGATTCGCCTTTTGGCGATTCCTTAGTTCTCGCTATCAAAAGGTATCCGTTACTTTCAGTCCGTACCTTGGACTGAAAGTAACGGATACCTTTTGGGTTATTGTCTGTTGGCACATCACTTTGTCCCGTTTATGATTCTTCAAAAAGGAAAACATGACCTCACCATCTAGTCCGACTCCGAACCATTCCGAAGCCGTCCAGAGACGAACGCTAGGGATTGTATTTTTTACGGTGTTTTTGGATCTGGTGGGGTTTGGAATCATCATTCCCATTCAGCCCTTCTATGCGGAGTCGTTGGGAGCCAGTCCCGCGACGGTGACTTTGTTGGGGGCCTCCTTTTCCTTGATGCAATTTCTGTTTGCTCCCTTTTGGGGAAGGCTTTCAGATAAGATTGGGCGTCGACCGGTAATGCTGATTAGCATCGCTACTACCGTGGTTGGCTATGTGATCTTTGGTGTCTCGGGATCGCTGACGGTTCTTTTTCTCTCTCGAATGTTAGCGGGTTTCGGCAGCGCCAATATCGGTACCGCACAAGCCATTATCGCCGACTGTACTCCCCCCGAGAAGCGGGCGAAGGGGATGGGACTTATCGGGGCTGCTTTCGGTTTGGGCTTTATTTTTGGACCGGCGCTGGGCGGATCGATGGTCCGCTTTGGTCTTGCGGTTCCTGCCTTTGTGGCGGCGGGATTAAGCTCCATTAACTGGATACTGGCGTATTTTCGACTTCCCGAGACACGAAGCAAAGGGGTCGCCGCTATTGTCTCTCATCGGGCGTTTTCTCTAAAAGCGCTTAAACATGCCGCCCGACATCCGGGGGTTACCCAGATCTTTTTGGTATTTTTGACCTATACCCTCTCTTTCTCCCTCATGGAGCAAGTTTTAGGGCTTTTTATCGAGAGTACCTGGCTCTTTGCCGAGCCTCATTCGGCGGCCCATTCTCGACACGCCGCAACGTTAACGACTTATGTGCTCCTTGTCGTCGGAGTGACCGCTACTATCGTTCAGGGTGGACTTATCGGCCGACTAGCGAAACGATTTGGGGAAAAGAAGTTACTTCTCTTTGGAATGGCGGCCGTTAGTCTGAGCTTGGCTCTAATTCCCGTAGTGGGTTGGGTAGCCGGCTTCGCCATGCTCTTACCCGTATCAATGCTGCTTGCCGTGGGTTCAGGCTTAGTAAATCCGTCCCTAACGAGCCTGCTCTCTCGTTCCGTCGATAAAGATGAACAAGGAGGCGCACTTGGTATAGGACAATCCCTGTCGGCGTTGGGAAGAGTGATTGGCCCTTCCGTCTCTGGCTTTCTGTTCGAATGGCACCCAGGCGCCCCCTTCTGGGTGGGAGCGGTATTAACGTGCGTGACAGGGGCTGTTGCCTATACGGTAAAACCTAATCGCTAACACGATCCTAAATCTGCCCTAATACGTTCCCGACATCAGCAACCGATCATATAGGTATGTTTCTCGCTGACTTTCATGTTCACTCGAATTTTAGCGACGGAATCATGTCCGTCCCCGATGTTATCGACCTCTATGGGTCGAGAGGTTTCGGGGCGATTGCTATTACCGATCATCTCTGCGAAACTATGACTGTATTGGGAAAAGCTTCCGCCTACTTGGGGTGTTCGCTGACGCCAGCCACTTTTCCCCTCTACTGGGAAATACTGAAATCTGAAGGCGAGCGGGCATGGAACCAGTACAAAATGGTTGTCATTCCTGGTTTCGAACTCACTAAGAATTCTATTTCCAATCACCGCTCGGCTCACGTCTTAGGACTTGGAATTACCGATTTTGTTTCAGCCAATGGGGACGTCGCTGACTTAGCCAAAGCGATTCGTGCACAAGGGGCTCTGGCAGTGGCCGCTCATCCCGTGTGGACGCGTCTTTACGAAAAACAGACGTACCACATATGGAACCGAAGAGAAGAGCTGGTGGACGCTTTTGACGCGTGGGAAGTCGCGAGCGGCCGATTTATTTTCGACGAAGTGAAAAATACGAAATTACCGAAGATTGCTTCGAGCGACTTGCACCGGCCGCAACAGATCAACGCGTGGAAGACTGTCCTTGATTGTGAAAAACATCCTGAAGCGATCTTAAGAGCTATCAAAAAACAGCAGATCGATTTTCGCTATTATCAGGAGGTAACGATCACTGATGCTGACCATCGTACTAAGCTCAGTCTGGGCAAGCCTGTGGGCGCTAGCAACTGGCCTTACGGTCTGGGGGACGTGGGTTTCTCTCCAGCAGTTGCGTAGGTCGCGAAACGCTTCCGAAGAGCGTCTGCACTATTTTCCCATCTCCGTGTTAAAACCTCTCAAAGGGGTTGAGCAGGGAATATTGGAAAATTTAGATTCCTTTTTCCATCTCGATTACCCCTCTTACGAAATCTTATTTTCAGTTGCTGATGCCAAAGATCCCGTCCTCCCCGTGTTACAATCCTTACTTGAGAAATATCCTTCGGTTCCCGCGTCCGTCATTGTTGGTGACGTGGAGGTTGGACCCAATCCCAAAGTGAACAACCTCGTTCGATCGTACGATCTTGCCAGGTACGACTGGATTCTTATCAATGACAGCAATACCAGGGTTGATCCCGACTATTTACGACGAATGCGTCGCCATTTGCGTCCGGAAGTGGGGGTAGTGACGGCGGTAGTGGCAGGACGAAACCCGCTCGGGGTGGGGGGAAGACTGGAAGCGGTATCCCTAAATACGTTTTACGCGCGTTGGACACATCTAGCGGAGGCTTTGGGAAAGCCCTTTGTCATCGGCAAATCGATGTGCTTTCGCAAATCGACAGCGGAACGTTTTGGAGGAATTCAGAATCTCTCCCATTACATCGCTGAAGACAATATGATGGGACAAGCGGTCCAGAGATTGGGTCTCAAAGTGGTGGTCATGTACGAACCGATCAAACAACATATTGGAAGCTACGAATTTTCGAAATTCTGGAATCGTCATATTCGGTGGGGACGAATCCGCAAATCTCAGGCTCCTTTCGCCTTTTTTATGGAGCCTTTGGTAAATGGTCTGCCCGCGGGCGTTTTGGGAGCTCTGGCGTTCCATTGGTTTCTGGGTTTCCCCATCGGACTGTTCCTAGCGATCCATTTAAGTATATGGGCTGTCTGTGACATGTTGATGATATCGCGCTTCGGATCTACAATTAACATCAAGACGATTTTTGCTTGGCTCCTGCGCGAAGTTCTTGCCTTTCCCTTATGGCTCCACATGGCGTGTGGTAGCACCATTCAGTGGCGTGGCAATGCACTTAAGATCATGCCCGGGGGGCTTGCTGTAATGACGAGTCCTAACTTACTAACAGTCGATTCAACTAAAGATAGCCACCATGCCTTTTCTCTGGGGAGCCGCAACGAGCAGTCATCAAATCGAGGGCGGAAATCGGCATAATGATTGGTGGCGTTGGGAAGAACAAGGACACATAGAGAATAAAGTTATGTCGGGGCAGGCTACCGACCATTGGCACCGCTTTTCCGAAGATCTTCAACTTGCCGAAAAATTAGGATTGGACAGTTACCGATTTTCCATCGAATGGTCGCGGATTGAACCAGAACCCGGAAAATGGGACGAACAGGCCCTTGAGTGGTATGTCCGTCTGGTTCAGGAGTGCGACAGGCGCCATCTCATCCCCATGGCAACCCTGCATCATTTCACTCTCCCTCAGTGGGTAGCCGATCAAGGCGGCCTTTGCTGGCGAGAGTGGCCCGAGCGGTTTGAGCAATATACTAAAAAGGTGGCTTCCAAGTTAGGCGCCATTGTTCCTCTTTGGTGTACAGTCAACGAGCCGGTGACGCTAGCGATTGGGGCCTATGTAGGAAGCTTCATGCCGCCCGCCGAGTTCGCGCCCCAGAAATTGGGAAAAGCCTGCCGAAATCTGTTTATCGCTCATCTCAAAGCTTATGAAGTGCTTCGCAGTTATGCAGGGACTCGACAGGGACCCTGGAGGGAAATGCCGCTAGAGGTGGGATTTGCCCACAATATGTTAGATTTCAAACCCTCTAGGCGATGGCACCCGGTGGAAAATTGGATGGCGAGTCTATTTCGAAGACTCTACAACCGAGCGTGGCTTGATGC
The DNA here is from genome assembly GCA_963778115.1 of uncultured delta proteobacterium. Classification (GTDB taxonomy): domain Bacteria; phylum Bdellovibrionota; class FAC87; order UBA2466; family UBA2466; genus JBBQIT01. The sequence continues at coordinate 822,462 of CAVZSV010000004.1, read as the reverse complement.
AGTGACGGGGGCTCCTCAACATTTCGGTGTCAGAGGGTTGATTGGCTACGCGCCTCCGGTTAAAGAAGCTCTTGGAAAAGTCTCAACCGATTTTATCGGCGTGAATTACTATACCAAATGCTACTTGCACTGGGGGCAGACTCCGAAAGAGGGTTTTAGTTACGGCAATAGAGAGTGGCTGCCGGTGGGAGTCAGTTTTGCGAGGAAGCACAATAAAATTTCTCAATTGGGATGGGCGTTACATAGCCGTGGCTTAGGCCGCATGCTCCGTTTCGTGAAACGTTATAAACTTCCCATCTACATCACTGAAAATGGAATTGCCGATCCCTCCGATCAGTTGAGGAAAGAATATCTGAAGAGCCATTTGGCGGAAGTAGCTTCCGCCATTCGCAATGGGATTGACGTGCGTGGATATTATTATTGGTCGCTCATTGATAATTTTGAATGGATCAAAGGCTTTGATCCTAGATTCGGTCTTGTCGAGATCGACTATAAGAATTTCCGGAGAATTCCCCGTCCTTCGGCGGACTACTTTCGGCGGCTAATACAGGCGCACAACGGAAATTCGCCCGACAGCACTCTCATTCGAGAAGTTCCTTTGGACGAAGCCAATGGGAATTAGACGATTAGCGGTTCCTGAACGATCCAAGTGAGTTTGGTTTCTCCGTTCTTGGATTCGATTTCCGCCCAAGCGCCCTTTTTCAAATCGATAGGCGTTCCCACCAACTCTTGAAAAAAGACAGGTATCCAATCTCCATGAGAGCAAGCGATTACAATAGGAGAACTCTCTTTTTTCCATTGGGTACAAAACTGACGTACCCGTCGGACCAAATCTTCGGGCCCTTCTTCCGGGCCACTTTCGATAAGGAGATCTAGGGGAACAATTTTTGAAGCAATTTTACTCGCTAGAGGTTCCACGGTTTCAATACAACGAAGTTTGGGACTCGAATAGATAAGCGCCATCTCATCGTCAAACCTTTCTCGGTAAAGTTTTACGATGGCCTTGGCCTGTTTTCGCCCTTTTTTGCTGATTCCGTTATCAAAGGCGCTACCCATGGGCTTGTCCCGATGCGCATGGCGAACGATTACCAATCGCTTGGCGTTAGAATTTGTTTTCGAGCGGGGTTCCTTTGTACTCATGAATAGCTAACTCCCTGAAGAATACTTGAGATCGAATCGCTGGGGAATCTGACTTGGCCACCCTTTTTTTCCAAGTTCCCGAATGAGTTAACTCGCGCGCTTTTGCCGTATCCGCAAGATAAGCGGGAATCACTACCTGTTCCAGATGCGAATAAAGGCGAGGGTCGAGAACAGGGAAAGCTATTTCTAGCCGCGAAAAAAAGTTTCTGGGCATCCAGTCGGCACTGGAAAGGTACATGCGTTTGGCACTTTCAAAGTAATAAATTCGACTATGTTCCAGGAATCTATCGACGATACTGACCACACGAATATTTTCACTAAGCCCTCTTACACCAGGAATTAAAGAACAAGCTCCGCGCACAATCAGGTCGACTTGAACTCCAGCCTGAGAAGCGGCGTAGAGACTCTCGATAATGCCTTCATCCACGAGCGCATTTACTTTGGCAACGATTCGAGCCTTTTTTCCGGCGCGAGCGGCCTCGGCTTCGGCTTCAATTAAATTTTGCAAACGCCGAGCGAGTTTCGTGGGGGCGATTACCAATTGACGGAACGTATGGGGGATTTCCCCTTTGTAAAGGGAGTCAAAAAAATGTCTGGCATCGGCTCCGATTTCCGGATGGGCTGTCAAGATCGCTAAATCGGTGTAGGCACGCGCGGTGGCTGCGTTGTAGTTCCCCGTGGAGAGATGGGTGTAAAGCCGCTTTTGTCCGTCCTCGTTTCGGGTGACTAGGGCAACTTTCGCGTGCACTTTTAAAGCGCCAAACCCGAAAGCAACTTGTACTCCCGCCTTTTCGAGCTGCTCCGCCAAACGAAGATTATTTAACTCGTCGAATCTCGCTCTGAGTTCAATGACGACGCCGACTTTCTTTTCCTTGGCCGCATCTTTAAGAGCATCAATGATTGGCGAAAGAGCATCCATTCGGTAGACCGTTTGCTCGATGCTCTCAACGAGAGGATCTTTACAGGCTGCTTGGATCCAGCGGACATACGTATCGAAAGAATCGTAAGGATGGTGCAGCAGGTAATCTCTTTCGCGAATCTTGGAGAAAATGTCCCTATCCGCATGAAAAGGCTCCGGAACTCGAGATTGCAGAGGCGGATAGGTGAGTTCGCCAGCTTTCACATCAACGGCCGCCGTATTCACCAAAGTCCAAAGTCCGTGAAGATACATGGTTCCAGCCGCCGGTACTACCTGTTGCGATAACAATTTTAGGGACGATCGGCAGCGATCCAGAAAGTCGGGAGCAAGTCCCCCGGAATACTGAAGTCGAATGGGACGGCCTCTTTCCCGTGTGTTCAGTCGGGTCATGACTACATCCGGGATAGATTCCGGATCTTGATCTTCGAAGTCGAGAGTAAAGTCCCCGTCCCGAGTCAAACGCACAAATCCCGGTTTCCATTTCTGTGCGGAAGACGGCCATAAATGGGTGGCCAGCAACTCATCTAAGAAAAAGAAATAGTACTGAGTCTTTTCGCCTTCGGTCTTAGTCCACAGCATGGAAGGAATGGAGCGGGGAATACGGACCCAAAGATCTCCGGGGAAAATTGCAGCCGTTTGAAGGTTCTCTAGCTGATTTAATTTATAGAAGCTAAAGGACTCGGGCGGACGAATTTTGGGAAGCACCTGCTCTTCAAATAATTTCTTTCCAATATCGTACGCCGGGTCTTCGGGAGTTACGGAGCGAACAATTCGAATTCCGTGAGGCACTAAAGCTTGAGTCAAGATATCTAAGGTCTCTACTTGCCTAGAAATAAATTCGGCAACGCCTTCAAGAATACTGGCGCGGACTTTGATAAGACGACGGACCTCTTTCCATTCCATTTTTCTCTGGCGAGTTCCTATCGATCTTTCGATGGAAGCCGCGCGGATCATGAAAAATTCGTCGAGATTCGACGCTGAGATCGCTAGAAACTTAGCGCGCTCCAGAATGGGATTATTCGATTGGCGAGCTTCATCCAGCACTCGTTCGTTGAACTGAATCCAACTGACATCACGATGGATGAGCGGGATCTTGTTGCTACTGAGTAGTGACGGAAGCGTCGGTAAGTACTTTACCGTAAACATGGTCGTGGAATATCGCATAAATAGCGTCCGAAAGGAAGGTAATCGACGAGAAGTGAGAGTTGTCCATAACCTTGTCGAGGGGGCTAAGTATTAGATTTTACGTGGTAAAGGGCTCATCTCATGGCGTCTTCGCCTTTTCCTATCGAAACCCCAGTCAACCCAGGAAGGAATCGGGAAAAATCAGACGAGTGACGTAAAACGTCACCGACCTAAGCGATTAAATTTATTACGTTCTTTTGACGATAAGAGAGGGTACGGATTCCATTACCGGCACTGCCGTTGCACTCTTATTTGAGGAACATGAACTATCGCTCAAAAATGGCCTTTCTAGTTTTTATGATGGGCATGTTCTTGGCTACAAGCCTTAGGGCAGGGACCCATTCAGAAGCTTCTGATCGCGCCCAAAGCGGGGACTCGGCAACCCCTATTCTTCGCGGATGCTCAAGAAGTTTTTTCAACGACGTCCGGTATTTTTCGATCTCTTCCCTAGATAAAATTTTTGAATATCTATCGTACGCAAAGCGAGCAGTCTTTGAGTCCACTCAAAAACAGCTGTCCACTTTAGAATCGCTCAACAAGTTGACGGCAAATGTCCCCCGAATGACCGACGGCGATCTATTGGCGTGGAGTTACTCGGCCGATCTGATCGAAGCCAACGGCATTGAGAGATTTCGCAGCGCGCTGGCGAACGAGATTAACCAAAGAAGAAAAAATAATAGGTTCTATCCTCCCACCAAAGCGATTACCGATCCCAGGCAACTTCGCGGGGCTCAGGAAACAGATTGGGAGGCTGTGTTCGGTGGTAATGCCCTTTTCGATAATGCCTATCAAAGTCAATTGGCCGATCTCATAAAATTGGGGATGCCTATAAGCCAGACCGTCAACGGCGCGACGGGCACGGGCACCAAGCCATGGCAGGATTGGCTTAAGAACGATTCGAGTCTGAAATCACTGACCGACAGTGGACTTAATTTTTTGAAACTTTCGCTCATCGAAGAAGCGCTGATGCGTCGGCTTGACGAAAACTCGACCAAAATTGTTACGCAAGAATCAAAACCGGAGATTCAGTTTCCCGAACTCATAGGATTTACTCAGAAGTTACCTTTCTCGTTCACGCTTCCCCCCACGCCGACTACGCAAGAAGCTGAAAAACAGCGTTTAGAAGAAAGAAGACTCCGGTGCAATACGGACCCCCAGAAGCGCGGAGACTACGGAAGGCTTTGTGGGATCGCTAACTTTGTGCGTCGGTACAACCATCGTCGCAATGATGTGCCTCACGGCCTAGCTCCTCCCCTTCGTAAGAAAGTTGAGAATTTTACTGACGACCTTAAAGAGTTTTGGGACAGCGCTCTGGAAACACAGGGGCGGGATAGTTCAGACGCCAGAGATAAGAGACGTGCTCATTCCCGTGACAAGCTGATGGAATATTTGTACAGCGCGAACTCCGCCGAGGAGATGGAGCGGCAAAAGGATTCTCGCCCCGTTCAAAGCCTTGTCGAAATCGCGCATAAGCATGGGCGAGAGCTAACTCCAGATGAAATTACACTGCTAGAGCAAATGAACGCGCGATCTTCGGAAGACAACAGTTTCAAGCAGCTGGCCTCTGACTTCAGAGATATCGATCAAATAAACCCTCCGAACGACGAAGGAGTCAAAGATAAGCTGCGTAATATTCCCCTCTTTAGTGGATTGTTAAACTCAAAGGACGATCCGGGAGAAAAGGACCGCGCAGAAATTTTTCAGGCTCTCAAACTAAATCCCGCTAAAGATGAAAAAAGCGGTCCTACGTTGGGGTTCGATCCTACCAAGCTTTCGCACCTGGCTCCCGAGCTCTTTTCCATCAACGACAGGCAGAAATCGGTCGAGTTCATCAAAGAAGAACGCCCCAAGATTCTAAAAGATTTATGGAACGAAATGGATGCGGCGGAATCTAAAACAGGTTCACCGAAGTTTCCCACGACTGGGGCGCTGGAGGATTATTTTGACAGTGTCCTCAAATCTGACTTGGGCAAAAGTCTCAGTCAACAATTGTGCGGGGTTGAAGCTTGTGATGCCAAGACGCGAGAGAAACCCCCGTCCCCCGAAGCGATAAATGCCGTCAAAGCATGGCTGCAATTACAACAGCTTCAAGAGGCGTATGGGAAGGATGTCAAAAGTGGTAGAGGGGTTCTGCCCAGAACCCATACGATGAATTTGGAGAATGATTCTTTTGAGCAAAGAGATAGAGTCCCGGGAGAAGGATAAGACTCCTCTGGATGGGACAAGTCGGAAGCGGCTCGAAGCGCTTCTAAAAGCCCATGATAGGGAAGGCAAGGAACTAGAGCCAGAAGCCACTAAGGCAGCCGTGAATCAGACTCCCAATGCCAATGAACTAAATCATCTGGCCGACGCCAATCGCAGCGTCAAAGAGAAGTTAGAGAAGCTGCTCTATTACGAACTAAGGCCAAAGACCAAAGTAGAAATTGGACTGGGCTCCACGGTAAAAATCTCCGTTCCTTGTCCAGGGGGAGCGTTTTTTGTTCTGCCGGAAGTTCCAGAAATTGCTTTGGCTTCCAACGAAGCTTTTGAGCATTACGTATTTAATTACTTTAAGGGAAAGGCGGAAGAAGATCGTGTAAAGAAAAATCCACCGCAGACCAAAGAGCGCTACGCCGCCACTCAGCTGCGAACTATCCTATGGGGGGAGCCCACTCCTTATAGCCTCCAGCAGGCGTTGGCAAAAAATCTCTGTTCTCCGGCTTACGGAAAGATCGTGGGGGCACTTCTCAATATCTCACCGGAAGATAATCCGATGAACGGTAAGCTGGCGGCTCAGCGGCAGGACGAATTTAAATACGCGACTGAAGTGGCCAATGCTAAGGGCACCCTTCGGAAATTTTTTGGCCTGGATGCCAATGCTCACGCCTTAAATATTGACTATAACGATGCTAAGGGGCCAGTAGCCAAGACCGCTACCGACCTGCAGAGGATGGTAATTCGTGGGAAAAGCGCGGATGCCAAAGATTGGATCAGTAAGCTTGTCCATGGAACCAAAGAACAGCGCGATCTCTATAAGGGACTTCTAACCTATTATCGTAACTTTCCTTCCTCCAATCCGACCAAGCGGTTGGTTTGGGAGCCGGCTCTGCCGAAACACTTTCGAGCGCAGCTTGCAACAAAAAATGGGCCTAAAGAGTTGCTTAGTCTGATGACGGATGCACCGGATAGTCTTATCGCTCACGAATTTGCAAGAAGCGCCGCAGGGGATCCTCCGTTAGAAACCACGACTCAAGAAGGGCAGAAGAAACTGGCGGAACGGCTTCAAAAGGCGATTCACAACGACAAAGACCGAATTGCTAGTCAGGATACCGCTCAACAAAAGACACCCGATGATTATTTTAATATCTGGGAGCGGGAGAACGGTTCGATTACGCTCGTTAATCACGACGTCACGAACTATTTCAAACCATTAATGGAAGCCAAAGATCCCAAAGTTCAAAGAGAATTGCTTGCAAATCCCAAGCTTGACGTGAAGGAGCTAGAATCGTTTTCAAGCAAAATGATAGATGAGACGGACGGAGTTCTCACTCTAGAGCGAGCTAGATATTACTATCTTTTGGAACTTAGCCGATTGCGTAACTTTCAAAGTGGCAAGAATACGGATGTGAAGTTATTGAACTGTCCCTATCTTGAGTGCTCTTTCAAGGTCGACAACCTTTTTGGAAAAGAAGGGCCGACCAAACAAAGAGTCGCCCTTTTAGCCCGAGGGTTGGAGTCGATGATTCACGCCATCGACAATCGTCTAAGAGGACATGATCCGGAGGGTTTTGACTCTCAATTTCCTTTCCCGGACGAGAAGAAGTCTTTGGAAAGAGAAGTCGCTGAAATAGCAAAGCTAGACGCAAAAAGACTTCGTGAAAACGTTCACAATAATATTGCGACTAACATCAAAGATTCCAACTATAACTCGCACAAAGGACCCGAGGGTACCACCCGCGATATCCTCAACTCGGGGTTAGGACAGTTTGAATACTTTATTAGAAGTTTCGAAAATGGGGTCCGGTATCAGAATCTGATCCGACAGAGAGAGGCGAAACAGGCTGCCAAAGATTCCCATACGGAACCTCCCAATGATTCTCTTCCAGCGACAAGATTCTCCGGGCTGCCAGGCCAGACTCGCTCAGCGCTAAAGGAGTTGCCTCCCGTTCTCTATGACATTGTAGATACCATAGCCCATTCGCGGGGGAAAAACGCGGACGATCTGACATATCCCGAGGGGTTTTATCGAGAAGCTTCGAAATTGATCCAAACGCCTTGGCCGGGAAAAATTTTGAGCTTCGTAGCGAGTGATCCCACGGCCAGCAAACTTTATGCTCGCCGGCTGCAGACACTGCTTGACGCGTATAAAGCAGATCCAGGAAATCCCAACCTCCAGGAAAGAGCCATTTTTCATCAGTTCGAAGGCGATGGAAATTCGATTTTTAGACCTTACAAAAATCTTGCCGGCTTGGTCGAACATTTGCCCTCACTGAAAGCGGCGGAACTTGAGAATTACCGAACCTGGGCGGTCAACACGTTAATGGATTTAGAAGCAAGTACGGACAACAAAGGGGTCGAAAATAGACTGAAAGGGTTCGAATCCATGAAAGGGAAAACCCTTCGTGACGAAAGCTGGGGCAATCAAGCGGCTCAGTTACTCACCTTTCTCATCACGGCTATCGATGAGCGGGGAGACAAAGATGAAGGGGAGGTCGCCAAATTTAAGGAGGCCGCCAAGGGCGGCTCTGAGCGTTTCAACCCTATGAAGCTTTCCCAGATTTTAAGATCGACCGCCGAAGCCGAGGCCAAAGCGACGGTAGCCCAGAAGAAATATTTGCAGCATCTGTTGGATTTGGCTCCCTCCAAACCAACTGATCTTTCTCGGGGGCTTTCCGCCCCGGCCAGGGCCAGAATTTACCAGATGAGTGGCGATGATCTTCACTTGACTCAAGTGCTTGAGGACCGCCTGGTGAAAAATGCTCCTGAAGTAAAGAAAGACGATCACAGACAAGCCTTTGATGCGATCATCCAAGGAGGCAGTTCCGAGCAGCTTCGGCAAGTAGTGGCTACCGTAGCACCCGAGGAGCTTGAATACGAAAACCTGGCTAATTTGGATTTGGCCGAATATAGGAACCAAATTAAGAAAGATATCCGAGAGACCGGCAGAATAAACCCTGAACACCGCGGCCAACTCTTAAGTATCGCTCAGGACAGATTGCAGCGGGAATGGAGGCCAGACGCGGAAGATCGCGCCGCTTTATTGTCGGAAGAAAACGGGGCGAAGGGGGCTTATCAAAAGAGAATGATTTCTCACATCCAGGAGTTTGTGGGTAAGGCCGAGGACGAGGTAAGAAATGAGATTACTTTAGAGCTTATCGAGGACTTTAAAAAGAAACATCCAGGAAAAGATTGGAAGCCCATCCTAGGACAGATGTCGGCCTTAGTCGCTCAGAGCAAGAATTTTGCTTCGGACGGGGGTAAAGACAAACAGATAAAAGCGGTTCTTTCAAATCCCGATGTCGATCTTTTCTTGAAGAAAGTGAGAAAGGCCTTGGGCAATCCGGCGGCCTCTATCGACAAGTTCCTTCGAAAACAGGCTGAGTTCGACCACGGGGATAAACCCGAAGTCAAAGAGGCCATGGATAAATTTATTCCGCTGCTCATGCAAGAGCATCGGAACTTGATGGCGGCAAGTTCCACCGCCGACACGAGGCTCTTACTCCCTTGGTTGACCGCTTACGACAGAGCTTTGGCTAAGCTGCCCGTCGAGCAAAGAGCTTTGGTTCCCACTCATGAAACGATGAACCGGACGTTTCCCCGTGCGTATGTTCACGACGATACGAACCGAGTGCAGGCGCTGCTCGGATTTTCAGAGATGACTTCAGGGGGCAAAGCTCCCACTGCTCGCTCACTAGAAAATTTATGGAGCCGGTGGAAGCAAGAGCGCCAAGACGCCAAGAATACCCCTCGCGAGCGAGCCTACGAGGAATTGGCCAAGGAAAGGGAAAAGTCTCTCGACGAAACTCAGTTTCAGCAGATTGTGACCCGAAATCGGATGGGTGAAATCATGCAGGAGCGTGAACCGCTTCTGCAGAAGATCAAAGATGATGATGAACTTGTCAAAAAGCCCGAATTTTTGGATAAAGCGATTCCCGCCGAACAACGGGAACTGAAGTTACAAAGAATGGCTGCCGACAGGGCCGCTCTTAAGCAGATGAACGAAGAGTTAACTTTACTGGCCAAGCAGCTTAAGGAGCACGAAAAAACGGCGGTGTTGAACGATGGGAATTTCGCGAAAAGAGCGAAAGCGCTTAATGAAAAATTCTCGAACCCTGATAATCGCGATTTAGGCCCGAAGACCTTGGACGACTTCCTCTCCTCACAAATAAAGAGTACTCCTTTGCAGGGGACCAAAGATCTTTTGGTGAGAAGAAACCATCAGTATTTTGAATGGCGCGAAAAGGCGGAGCGGCTCGGAAAAATTTTGGCGAATGCCTCTAATCCCGATCAAGATCCCCGTTACCAAAAACTGCTCGCTGAGGCAAAGTCCGGTGCTGCTGGGTACCCACTGAAGGAAGCGGATTTGGCGTCGATAATAGGAGAAGTAGGCAAGGCGCAGAAAGCGTTTCTCGATGGGAAAAGTGAAGCCCTTGCTAAGGTAAGTCCCTACGGCATCGATCCCGAAAATCCGGATCCGCTCAAGTTGAAATTACCTGTCGACGAAGTCCAATTGAAAAAAGTCTTGGACGAGTACACGCCGTTTATCGGAGTCTCCCGCGCGGAGCCCGGACAAGAGACGGAATCGTCTTGGAATGCGTTGAAGAGAGCTTTGGTGGGAAGGTGGCAACAAGAAGGGCTGCCCGAAGTATTAGAGCTTCACCACCCCCAAGGACCGATAGACGAGAACGGACACATCAAGGATCTAGATCCTTCCCTGGATATTGCCGTTAGGGTTTCTCGTAACAAGGACGGGGAGTACCACTTCGTATTTGAAGATGCGGCCCCGCTTCGAAAGCAGGCGAATCTCATTGCAAGAGCGGCAAAAGAGACTAGAAACCAAAATTCGGAGAAGTTAAAAGATCTCCGATACGAATCCAATCATGCTTACGGTTTTCAGCAGATGCACGACTACTTTCTCGGAACCCGCTACGCCATGCATAAGGATCTAGGCAAAAATATGCAGGGAATCTTGGATAATGTAGCAGCCCTCAAGAGGTTTGGAACTATCTCCGTCGATCCGGACGGCTTAGGAGTCCCGTTACCTTCCAAGTTCTTGGGTAACCATTATGAGAGTGAGTACAAGAATGGTGTCATCGTCGACGTGAATCAGACGATCAAGAACATTCAAAATGACGAGTACTGGCGAGGCGTCTCCACCGCTACGACAGCCGCTCTTATCGCCTCTAATTTTATTCCGGGAGTGGGACAAGCAGCGTTACTTGCAAAAGTACTTCATAGTGCGGCATTTGGTGCTGGTTTACACCTTGGCGGAGATATCGTTAAGCGGGAATACATCCCACTGCTAGGATTTAACCCAGATAAGAATTTTAATTGGAGTGCGGAAGGGCCAGGAATTCTTAAATCGGGGGCGACATTCGGAGCGGGCGCAGGACTAGGAGCGGTATTGCAGGCTCAGTTAGCACTTGGCGAAACTTCGGCTCAGATGCTGGGGATGTTTGGAGGCGCTTTCGGCACTCACATGGGGGCCGACGTTTATAATTCCATTCACGATGGCAGCCGAATGGATTGGGGCGACAGTCTTAAGACCTCTTTGATGTCAGCCGGGCAGACTGCCATGTTGATGTTTGCTCTGGACCAGAAGTTAGCCGGAATCTCTTTTTTCAAAGACAACGAATGGGCGCAATGGCTTCTTTCTTTCGGGACTAATCAGTCTATTACCGCTGGAATGACGGCCTATGAAGTGAATAAAATGAGAACGGCACTCCAAACGCGGAAAGATTCTCTTGAAGAGAAACTCAAAGGGGCAAGAGGATCCGAAGCGATTCAACTCAAAGCGGATCTCGCTGAGATAGACAAGCAGCTCGCTGAGACGGGATACTTCAGCACCATCGCACAGAGTATGCTCGCGGAAGTGGGGCCGCACAGTTACTTTGCTTCGCAGGCGGTACGAATGGCATCCATGTCTCGGCTTAGAAAGGAGCTTACTGCATTAGCGGCTCCTCACCTGCCGGGAGAGGTGACACCGACTTTTGTGGAGATCGCGCAACGAGCTGGAGAGGCCGCGGAGCCATCCGCTTTCGATAGGTTTTTGCAACGGTTCGGTAAGAGGCCGACTCAAGCTTCGCAGTTGCTCCAAGCGGCTTTTGGACAAATGTCTTTGAAAGAGATGGACGGTATGGCGAAATCGGCCGAAACAACCCCCGAAGGAGAAAGCGCAAAGGCCCTTAAGTGGATGGCTAATAACATGAGGCTAACTCCAGAGCGACTTCAGGTGGCCATCTCTCAATTGATCAAAGAGGGAACAAGCCCGCGCCAATCGTTACAACATAATTTCTCGGAAGTGACTAAGGCGGCCACCGAGACTATCGAAAAAGATCTTGCTTCGCTTCCAGAAGCCGGGAGTGGTGATCCCGAAGGGAATGATCCTTCCCTGGCAGCGAAGCGAAATCTATGGGCCGCCGAATTAGTATCCCTAAAGCCGGAAGCTTATATTCGTTTCCGTCCACCCATGGGGCCTACTAGTAATGATGAGGAGCAGAACACTTTATTGTTCGCTGCGGCGCGAGAGAAAGGACTGGATGGGCAAAGACTGGCTGAGTTCTCGAATCGCTATCGTGCCGCGCCTACCAACGGAGAAACGCCAGCGGATCAGTGGGATGTTTTATTAAATGACTATACCAATAGCCTTCCCACTAATCCGGCGGAGCAACTGCGTTTGGTGAATGAAAAGAGGCTGACTCCCGAAGATATTCTGGCTCTTAATGGGGATGAGAATTACCTGGAGGTGGTACAAAGCTTAACGCAGCAAGTAACAGGCGATGCGCGAAGAACGGATCAGTTTATGAAATATTTTGCCATAGTGCGAAAAACCAATTCGAACCTCTCCTACCAAACCGCGTGGCGTCGATATTTGGATAGTGTGCGTCGCAGGCATGTGGCAACCCCTTCAAACAATTGAAAACTTCGATCACCACTCCTAACCCTTCTGCTATAATGATTGGGCCACGGAATAGTTTTTTTCTTTATTCTTTTCTTTGATTTGTACTTTGATTGCTAAGGAGGATGTCATGGGGTTAGGCCTTCGACAACGACACGCGCGAATTATCATCACAGTGGGTCTGCTTTGTGGAATGGGGTTGCCAATAGTTTATGCGGCAACCGTGGACGAAGCAATTCCCGAAGGGCGCGTTCGACTGTACCGGTCGATAGAGCTTGCGGAACGATTCGCCGACTCCCCCGAACTAGTAAGAGATTTTATCACCGAGGCTCGCGGGGCTAAGGCGAGAACAGGTCTTTCGTCGGAAGAAGGCAAGCGCATCGATCAGATGTTAAAAGGATTAGAGACGATTGAAAGAAATCCGAAGCTAGCGACCGAGGCGGAAAAGCGCGCTGCGCGTGAAGGTCTTTTCACCCAACACTATAATGAATTCTACAACGTTTTGGATCGTACCGCGGGTGTTGAGGACTCAACCTTAAGAGATCTCTCCGCCCGAGTGAAAGATCCCACCACTAAAGCCTCTCCAAGAATGCTTGAGGCCCTTACCCGAAGCGAAAGCATGGGGGCCCAACAGCAGGAACTGACCGATGCCGTGGGCAAGTGGGTGGGCAAAAGCGGAGATCCCGACGTCGCCAAAGGTGTGCAGGAGTGGGCTAATACGGGACGACGAACCCCTAAAGAGATGTCCGATCTCACTAATGGCTATAACACTTTGGCAAATTACAAAAAGGGACAGCAAAAAGGAGCTAGCGATCTAACGGCAAAGAAGATGACTTCCGAGGAAGAGGCCGCCTGCAATACCCTGTTGGAAGTGGTGCGTGACCATTCGAAGCCGGGAGAAATTCCCAGAGATTTGGAAACGATAGAGCGTGAAGCGGCCGCTCAAGATTCCCCCCGGGTGATGGGAGGAGCCGAAGTTCTGGGAAAAGCGTTCTCTTCCTCGGCGCGACAAACGCTAATTGAATTGGCGCATGCCCAAGGAATAGATCTGAGCGCTTTTGTCCCGAAAGATTGGGAAGGCGACTGGACCCAGGTTAAAGGCACTAACGCGCAACTTAAAGAAGCCATTACCGAAGCCCTCACAAGAAAGGGACTTAGCGCAGAAAACTTTTTTAAAGAAGCAGACAAGCGAACGGCGGAGAGCTTCATTGCCAAGATGGCTGAATTGGTGGAGTCAGGTCGGCTCCCCCGTAAAGCGTTTGAAACCCTGTTCAATCCGAAAAATCACTGCCTGATATCACCTTTGCAAGAGGCCTATACCGTAGCCGCCCCCGCAAATGCAGTTCTTAAAAAACTCGGCCTTGCTGCACTCACTACCGCCGCGACGGGACTTATCGTCCATAGTACGGTTAGCGGATCTACTGGTGCGGATAAGAAAAAGAGTCACGATAATAAGAATAATGCCGATCGATAAGACCTTTTTTGACGGAGGCAGGAAAACGATGAAAGTTAATGTATTGAAAGTCACTTTGTTGGGCTTGGTTTTAATTTTAGGAGCCTGTTCGTCGGAACCGACTACGGAGCCGGTGGCGACGGCAGAAAAGCTTAACAAGCCCGGAGAAGTGAACCTCGCCTTCGCGTCTAGCTTCCAACAAGAACTTGAACCGTGTGGTTGTGAATTCAATCCATTAGGCGGAGTGGGTCGCTCGTGGAAGGCCCTTCACGAATGGCGAAAGGCCCAAGGTCGGGTCCATGCTTTTTCGGCGGGAATGACCTTCACCCAAACCACCTTTGATCCGGCGAAGAAGGATATGTACCAGCGCAAAGCCGACGCCATGGTGGAGGCTTTAAATACGATGCATTTGGATGCCATTACACCGGCCGGAAGTGATTTGCGATTGGGACTCGATAATTTAATGGCGTTAAAGGCTAAAGCGGAATTCGCTTTTATCAGCAGCGACCTCTACGATAAATCGAGTCAAATTCCCCTATTCGAACGCTTCCGCGAATTTCGAGGCACTAATGAAGTTTCGCTTTTTGTTGTGGGACTATCGGGCTCCCAAGGAATTCCCAAAGAAGACAATTCTGTGGATGTCGTCTCACCGGAAAAGGCACTTAAGATGATCTTTTCCGAGATGAGTCAGGAACCGAAAGTTATTGTTTTACTCTCGTCATTAGGGCGATCGGAAAACGAAAAGATTGCGAAAGAGTTTCCGGAAATTAATATCATTCTTGGCGCTGGGGATGCGAATGTGAGCCCGGGTAGTGAACAGATCGCGCGTAAGACGTTATACGTTAGCCCCTACCAACGGGGAATGTCTTGGGCGAAACTCTCTCTTCAGGTAAGGCCCGGGTTCTCCGCTTTCTATAATCCCGATGTTGCCTATGAAACCGAAACTAAACTGGCCAGTCTTCGCGCTGAACTCTATCCGGTCGAAGAAAATCTAAAGAGTAAACCGCATTCGCGCCACACGGCCAGTGTTGCCCATCTGCAGCAGCGACGAAAAGAGTTGCTCGATGAAATATCGGAAGTTTCCATCCAAGAAGTTGAGCCCGACGCCACGGCGGCGACCTATGAATCCGAAATGAAGTTGATGGATTTGAGTCTTGAAGGAAAGAGTAACCCTGCAATCGGGTTAGTAGAGAAGTATAAAGCACAGACCAGGGCGATTGGCTTAGAAAAGAACGACTAAGTCTCACGAGACGTTTAGCCATTTCCAGATCTCGGACTCATTCCCCATTCGTGGCAGCATAATGGATTAAGAATGAAGGCTAGTTTTCGGGCGCGCATTCCAAAGTACCAGCATCAATACTCCTCCCACCCCCGCAAACCCAATCATCGAGGGTCCCCATGCACTCCAGCCCCAGTGTTGGAGCATCCATCCCATTCCGATGCCGACGAACGATCCGCCTAAGTATTGCATGCCATCGAAAATTCCACATGCAGTAGCCGCAGCTTTTTTTCCTCCGAAATCCATGGAGGCAGTTCCCGAAAGCATGGAATGCACCATGCTAATGGCAAAGGAGTTGGCGACAAAAGCAAATATCACCGATTGGGTACTGGGAGATCTCCAGACCACCGCCAGACAAATACATTGGATCGCATAGCCTACGAAAGCTACCGGCGTTCGTCTGCCTCCAAAAATCCAATCGGAGAACATGCCTGCTGCGAAAGCTCCGGCGATGCCTGCTAGAACCACCGATGCGGCCCCTGCTTGAAAGACGTGGGATTCTAGCGATAGATGTTGCGCCTCTAACATGTACCTTGGGAACCACTGCTCAAATCCATGACGAACTAGGCCCGTACAAAATTCCGCCACCGCAATCGTCAGCGTGATGGGATTGGTAAGCACTTTTTTTAGAACATATCTTACGGTGACCGTTTCTGAGTCTCCGCTGGAAGCATCTTCGACATCAAGAGGAGGCAAGTTGCAATCTTCGGGACTGTCTTGCACGAAAAAGTAGGTCAGAACGGCCATGAAAAGCACTATCGCCGAAGGAACAAAAAAGACCCACTGCCAGGGGAGGATAGTCACCAAAATTCCGCCGACAAAAAAGATGAGGGCTCTTCCTCCTTGAATCATGGACCCAAAAATAGCAGAGAAAACTCCTCGTTCTCTGACATGAAACCAAGCCGCATTGACTTTGATAAGCGAAAGCGCGCTGAAGGATTGAAAGTAGGCGTTCAAAGCCCACACCGTTGCAAAATATCCGAGTAGCAGCGTTCCCTTTCCTAAAAAGCCCATATAGGCGCCAAGCCCGAAGAGAAGATTAAAGACAACCGTTCCCGAAGCTCCGATAAGCATGGCGCGACGGCCGCCAATTTTATCTGCAATGGGGCCGTTAAACATGGCGGAAAATCCGTAGATCGAAAGGGCCGCTGTTATGATGGCGCCGATTTGAGTCTTGTTCCAACCGTAAGTACTTGAGAGCGCTTTGTTGGCAAAAGAAAGGTTGTAGCGTCCCATGTACATCGCGGAATAGGTGAGTCCCAGTGTCAGCCAATTCACCGAACGCCGGATGCGAAAAGGTCTGGAATGTTTTATCGCATCGGTCTCACCGCTTTTGATTGCGGTTCTTCTAAGCCGTTCCCAAAACCACGAGTTCGTCGAACTCTTCGAGTACGCCACCGCTAGCCTCCTGACAGGATTCTGTTACGTAGTGTTCACTCCATTCGGGAGTGTAGTCGCGTTTGCGCAGCCATATCTTTAAGGATTCAAACCCGGGAACTTTTCGTTCCGCGAGTTGTAGCGGGAGTGCTAGGTCTAACGAAAAGACATCCCCAATGACTATATCGGGCTTCTCCTCTTCGAGAATCTTTCGGTAGGCAGGGCGATCGACTTCGACCTTATATTCCCCTACGTTGAACGAGTCGGGCCTATCTCCTAAGAGAAATTTTCCGGCCCCTCCACGTACGCGAAGCGGAGCGCTGGAATTTTCCTGGTGACCGTCTTGATGAGCCAGGGCGGGAAGTCCCGCTTTTTGAAGCAAGTGGACGATGCGATCCGTCTTGGAGTTGGAAACGATTACCACGCCATGGCCTCGGCGTAATATCGCCTCGATGGCGTGAACGGTAGTCTGTTCGATGGGATTGTGTTCGCCGCGTGAAGTCTCTCGGGTCATCTGTTGAAAGGACGCTTGGGCTAAATCGTAAAACCCGCTTAGCCCTTCTTGCCCATGACCGGTAAGTCGGAGTTTAACTTGGGCGAGCACGGGGTCATGGTTTGCCTTCTCATCTAGAAATACTCCCAGTGAATTGACTCTAATGAAGGCGTCTTCATTACAGAAGGCCGCAATCCTGCCTTTGATCTTCCAGCCGTACCGGTAAGGAAAGCCACGCATGGCGACTTTGCCCTCTTCTAGCCAGCTTTTGACGACTTCGGCGGGCTGTCCGCTCTCCTGGTAGAGCTTCGATTCAAAGATCTCCGATACGCGAAGCGCTTCCTGCTTCAGGTCAGTAAGTACCCCATCGAAATCACTAAGTATTTTCTTAGGCAAGCGATTCCCCCCACACCCATACCCTCTAAAATCTCTCTCAAGGATTCTTAGGGGCCGGCCCCCTCAACGTCAACCACACAAAGGAACCACACAAAGGTACGGCCTACCTTTGTGTATACAAGAAGGTAGGCCGTACCTTTTTGTAGGAACCTTTTGGGATTTGTGAGATTAAGGGGCTGTGGCGGCACAAAACGAAGACCATTTCAGCAGAGCGCATTGGCTTAAGCAGTCCGATTTCCATACCCATTCGGATGCGGAAATTATCGCTCTTATCACGCAAACCGTGAAGACCGTTTTAGCGTGCGAAAAGACGCCTGTGGTTCTTTTAGATTTGGATTCCACTCTTTACGAAGTGGCCCCTCGAAGCCACGGCATCATTAGAGAATGGGTGGAAAAGTCGAGATCGGAAGTGGCAGCCGAGCTCTTACAGGCCTTGGATAAACTCGAGCTGGAACACGTGGGTTATTCCCTTAACGATACTTTACACGCGCTAGGACTCGACATTAAAGATCCCAAGATTATACGTACTGCTGCTTTGATTAAGAGCTATTGGTGGCCGCGTTTTTTCTCTAATGAATATCTTCCTCTGGATAGGCCGTATCCAGGGAGTGTTGAGTTTGCGACACAGCTTCATAAAATGGGAGCTCTCTTGGTGTACTTGACCGGCAGAGAGCGAGCCAAGATGGAGACGGGGACTTTGCAAAATTTGAAACGAGATCATTTTCCTTTGGGCGATCGCACGATTCTTTGGATGAAAGACGACGCTACCCTGGATGACTTGACTTACAAACTTGAGGCCGCGCGAAATGTCAGACAGTTCGGTCAGCTAGTAGCTTCTTTTGAGAATGAACCTAGAAATCTAGCGGGATTGGCCAAGCTTTATCCTAACGCCTACCATGTTTTTGTGGAGACCGTTTGCAGCGATCTGCCGGCTCCCAGAGTAGAGGGAATCTATCGACTCAAAAGCTTTGGACCTGGCGGGGACTCTTCATCCAAAATTTCTGACGTAAATTTAATATTCGATCCCACCAAAGCAAGGTAGACCGTAGGGCTTACTCTAGCTAACCTTGAAGATGAGACGGAGAACAGTAATGACGAAAAACAGACGTTTCCCTTTTGGATTTTTCTTGGGATTTGCCTTGGTGCTGTCCCTAGTCAGCGGAGGTGCCCTTTTCGCGGCGACACAAATTACGGGTGCCGGAGCCAGCTTTCCCTATCCGCTCTATACCAAATGGTTCTCCGAATACCAAAAAAGTCATTCCGACGCTCAGTTTAACTACCAGTCGATTGGAAGCGGGGGAGGGGTGAAGCAGTTTCTGGAAAGAACTATCGATTTCGGGGCTTCTGACGCTCCGATGACCGAAGAGCAGCTCAAAAAAGCGACCGCTCCCGTATTCCACATTCCGACGGTACTGGGTGCTGTTGTGGTGACCTACAACGTTAAGGGAGTTCAGACGGGCCTTAAACTCAATGGCGAAGTCATCGCGGACATTTTCTTGGGAAAGATTACCAAGTGGAACGATCCTAAGCTCACGAAGCTCAATCCGGGGGTCACTCTTTCCGGCGATATTATCGTTGTCCACCGAGCTGACGGAAGTGGAACGACCAATATTTTCACCGACTATCTTTCCAAAGTGAGCCCGGATTGGAAACAGAAGGTCGGCACCGGGACCGCCGTGAATTGGCCGTCCGGAATCGGCGGCAAGGGAAACGAAGGAGTCTCTGGGAGCGTCAAACAGAGCTCGGGGAGTATCGGTTACGTAGAACTCATTTACGCTGAGAACAATAAGCTTCCCTACGCGACTGTAGAAAATAGTTCCAAGAAATTTGTAGTCCCTTCGCTTAAGTCGGTTTCGGCTTCTGCAACGGGAGTTAAAATTCCAGATGATTTCAGAGTATCCCTCACTAATTCGTCTGCACGAGAGGCTTACCCCATTAGCGGATTTACCTACCTATTAGTTTATCAACAACAGACAAACCCCGACAAAGGTTCAAAGATCGTGAGCTTTCTCAAGTGGGCACTCACGGACGGGCAGAAGTACGCTGATTCGCTTTTTTATTCCCCGCTACCCGAAGCGGTAAAGAAGCGCGCTCTTCAGAGAGTATCGGCGATAGAAATAAAGCCGCAAGGGTAAAAGTTTAGCGTCGCGGCGGGTTTCGTACTCGATGCTTCATCATCAGACCAATGGCAGCGCCCGCTATGACTCCCGCGAGATGGGAGGACATACTGACTTCGGGAGTACTTAAGTCGAAGGCTAACTGAATAAGAAGCGCGATTCCCAAAGAGCTTAATCTTTGGGACGCAAACTTCGTGCGCTCTGCTTTCCAAATGCGAAAAAAAATTGCCGCCGAGGCTCCTATCAGTCCCATGATGGCGCCGGAAGCTCCAACGAGAAACTGGCCCTTAAGTGCTCCTTCGAGCGCAAGGACACAGACACTACCCATGCTAAGAACACCGCTTCCTAGGTAGACGATAAGGTAACGGGGTCCTCCTACGGCAAATTCGACGAAGGGTCCCACTAAAAATAGCGCTAACATGTTCATTCCCAAATGCAGCGGACCGAAGTGCAGGAACATAGAAGCAGGGATGCGCCACCATTCACCGGCGCGAACCAGTTCTGGGACCAAAGCTCCTAATCGAAAGAGGGCGACCACGTCTTCGCTGCCGCCCATTTGACCCTCAATGGCGAACATGATGACGTTGGCGGCAATAAGGACATAGGTGACGTAGGCGCGTTCCGATCGCTTGGCGGGTGCTGCAATGAGTTGCTCGTCGAGCCCGGCCTCAATTTCCTGGTGGATCACCTCATTGGCGGATCCCATCGTCAGCATTTCATCGGCCTTGGCGACAGGGGAGAGGATTCGTCGTTCCGCCCCCTTTCTCACGCGCAAATCGTCGGAGGCCATTAATAATCGAAAGGTCTCGCCCGCCGCGGGGTTTCCCGCCGCCATATCCGCAGTGGCGAGCCAAAAGAGCTGATTGGAAGAGGGAAACTTGCGCAAAGGACCGTTGAAAAGACGAGTCACTGCCGTCCGTTTTCCGCAGAACGCAAAGAGAAAGAGCCGGCGGACAGCAGTGGTATATCCCGACAGATCTCCGCTTCCTACCGCATAGCGACTACAGAGCCGTACCAATTGTTCCAGGTCACCGGTTTCCCCAAGGGCTCGTAAATAGCATGTCATTAAGCTCGAGTCTTTTTCTACCAGCTCCCTTCCTCGAGTGCCTCCCGCAGGAGAAGTAATTTCCGACTTTCTCACCCATTCGACTAAACCGGACCAGTCTGCCGTTAACGAAAACCAATGTGAAAGAAGTCGGCTGGAGAGAGAATCTCCAATGTCGCCAAGCCGACGGATAATCTCGGTCGTTGAGACGGCTTTTCCTTCGTAGGCGCCCTCAATCCCCTCGATGACGGTAGGAAGGCTCCGGTATTCTCGCGAAGGATGCAGCATGCGGCAAAGAAACGCCCACTGGCGCGCCGAAGAGAAGCGGTGCTGATTACAAAGGCGATCGATCTTGGAAGCTCCCAGATTGGGAAGTGCAATAAGCAGCACCCATAGCAACGCTCCTGCGTACCCTGCCGTATCGCGATCGGCCATGTGTGCGGTAATTCCCATTCCTATAAGGACTAGGGAGGCGGCCGTGATCCAACTGTAGTGAATGATAGGGCGATTGCGGACCGATCGCATGATGAGCGAGAGGTTTGAGATACCGACCAGCCAGATAAGCAAATATCCAAAGCTCAAAGAGAACCCCACACAGGTTGCTAAAGAGTTCTTCATATCTTATCGAAACTATTTGGCAAAACAAATGGACTAGCTCTAACAAAATCCTAACACGACGCAGACCTCTGGTTCGTTTACAACCGGCGAGGGTTTTACCGCTGGATTTTCGAACGTTTAGCCGTTTTAGCCTGGAAGCTGCTTTCGAAACTTCAACGGGAGGACCTTCGTGACGGCCCTAGAATTCTATGTCTGCCGTGCGGTCTCGTGTATCTTATGGATCTAGAAACAACACCAAATAGTCCATTTCCCTTGAATCCTTTGAGCCATTGGCCACAAACTTTTGCCGAATCCAAATTGAAAACCATGGCTGCCCCCGTCCGGCGCTACAAAGAAGTGCACTACGCCGACAGGCTCTTTCTCTGGTTGTTAAGAGCAATGGGGTTGAGTGTCATTTTGCTTCTGCTTCTTATCGCTGCCTATCTCGTTCAGTCGGCTTTTCCTTCGATTCGTCAGTTTGGCTTTTCCTTCGTAACGACCTCCGTTTGGGATCCCGTTAGGGACGTTTACGGTGCCCTTCCCGTTGTTTTTGGGACGGTCGTTTCTTCGCTCTTGGGCATCTTACTTGCCACTCCCATCAGTTTAGGGATCGCGCTTTTTCTGAACGAACTGGCCCCACGAAGACTAGCGATCCTTGTGGGGTTTCTCGTCGAAATGTTGGCCGCCATTCCGAGTGTGGTGTACGGACTGTGGGGGATTTTCGTACTGGCGCCGTGGTTACAGTCGACAGTAGAACCTGTGATCGGAAACAACCTGGGCTTCATTCCTCTCTTTGAAGGGCCTTACTACGGGGTTGGCATGTTTGCCGCCGGGATTATTCTGGCCATTATGGTAACTCCGACCATAGCTTCCATCTGCCGTGAAGTCTTTCGAGCGATTCCTCGCAGCCAACGAGAAGCGACTCTGGCTTTGGGGGGCACTCGTTGGGAGATGATGAATCTTTCCGTCCTAAAGAGCTCCAAGCCGGGAATCATAGGGGCTGTGATCTTGGGACTGGGGCGCGCTTTGGGCGAAACGATGGCGGTAACCATGGTCATCGGTAACCGTTCCGAAATCGTAGCATCTCTTTTTGCCCCTTCTCAGACGATGGCCAGTGTCATCGCGAATCAGTACGCGGAAGCCACCAGTGATGTGCTTCGCTCGGCTCTTGCTGAAATCGGTCTTACGCTATTTTTAGTCACGCTTATTATTAATGGTTTGGCGCGATTTTTTGTGTGGCGTGTGACCAAACCGAAAGCGGCTCAATGACGGCAGGCTTAAACAGAGACCTTAACTCGCTGCTAGCCCAAGGGTTTCGCAAGAGAAAGCTTCTAAACCTCTTTGCCATCTTTTGTATTGGGCTTGCGGCAGGGATCGCTTTACTCGCTCTGTTTTATGTCTTCGGATATGTGCTTACCAAAGGATTCCCATCGGTAAACTGGGATTTTTTTACCCAGCTACCCAAGCCCGTAGGAGAGACCGGCGGCGGAATGGGCAATGCGCTGGTAGGAACTGCGATTCTTATTCTATTATCTTCTCTGGTCGGAATTCCCTGGGGAATTCTCACCGGTGTCTTTCTTTCCGAGTACGGGCGAGGACGTTTAGGACGATGGGTTCGTTTCTGTACGGATCTCTTGACGAGTGTGCCTTCTATCATCATGGGCCTTTTTGTGTACGTGTTATTGGTCCTTCCGATGCGGCGATTCTCGGCAATTGCCGGCAGTGTGGCTTTGGCCTTTATCATGGTTCCCATTGTGGCCCGCACTACTGAAGAGTTGCTTCGACTCGTTCCCGTGCATATCCGAGAAGCGGGTCTTGCATTGGGACTGCCTCGCTGGAAAGTCATCTTGTGGATTGTGCTGAGAGGATCGCTCGGAGGAATTACCACGGGTATTATGCTAGCCGTAGCGCGCGTTGCTGGCGAGACAGCCCCTCTTTTGTTTACCGCTTTAGGAAATAACTACTGGCACCAGGCATTGGATCAACCGATCGCTTCGCTTCCGGTGCAGATTTACAACTATGCGATATCGCCTTTCGAGGATCTCCATCGACAAGCTTGGGCGGGAGCTTTGGTTTTGATCCTCTTTGTTTTTGCGGTGAACATTATAACGCGTTTGATATTGCGCCCGGTTCCGACCGCGGGAAGAGATTAGGAGAACAGGTTCGTGCTGGAAGACAGAGACTTGCTGACGGTGAATAATCTGAACGCTTGGTTCGGGCAGACTCAAGCCCTCAAAGGGATAAATCTTCGCGTGAAGCCGAACACCGTAACCGCTCTCATTGGCCCTTCCGGCTGTGGAAAATCTACTTTTGTGCGCTGCCTAAATCGCCTTCACGAAGAGGTTCCGGGAGCCACCGCCACGGGCAATGTGGTACTTGAGGGCATGGATATTTACGAACGCGATGTCGATCCGGTCGTAATCCGAAGAAAGATCGGGATGGTTTTTCAAAAGCCAAATCCTTTTCCGGCAATGAGTATATTCGACAATGTCGCCGCAGGACTGAAGCTAGCGGGAGTTAGGCGTCGCAGCATTCTAAAGGAAATAGTGGAACGCAGTCTTATGCATGCCGCTTTATGGGACGAAGTGAAGGATAAACTCTCCCATCCGGGAACAAGTTTGTCCGGCGGACAGCAGCAGCGCCTTTGTATCGCAAGGGCGTTGGCGGTTCAGCCCCCCGTGCTTTTGATGGATGAGCCTACCAGTGCCTTGGATCCGATAAGTACCGCGAAAATTGAGGAGTTAATTACGGAATTAAAGAAAGAGACTACCATCGTCATCGTAACGCACAACCTTCAGCAGGCTGCCAGAATCTCAGATAAAACAGCCTTTTTTCTTATGGGAGAGATGGTAGAATTCGGCGAAACTTCGGTCATGTTCACGGTTCCGAAGGAAAAGCGCACTGAGCGGTATATTACAGGAAAGTTTGGATGACCCAACGGACGTTAGATGTCGGTCTTGAAGAATTAAAGCAGCACTTGATGGGGATGGGAGGCTATGTCGAGGTGGCCATCGACAACGCTATCCAAACGTGGCGGGCTCGAAGTGTAGATCGCATCGCCCAGGTCCATCAGATCGAGCAAAAGGTGAATGAGAGTCACCTGGCTATCGACGCCGAGTGCATAAAGTTGCTGGCTACCCAACAGCCGCTGGCGAGCGATCTTAGGCTTATCTTGGCGGTGATTAAGATCAACGGAGAGATGGAGCGGATGGTCGATCAAGCGGTGAACATTGCCAACAATGCCGAATACTATTTGAAAGTTCCTGCTTTGATTCAAGTGGCCGATCTTTCAGTAATGGCGGACGAAGTGAAATGGATGGTGCGCCATTCGATTGATGCTTTTGTTCGGGGCAGCGAATCATCGGCCCGAGAGGTGTGCTTACGTGATGATAAGGTAGACGCTTTAAAGAATAAAATTTTTCGAGATATCTTGGAGCAGATAAAAAAGGATGTTTCCATCCTTGAACAAGGGATAAACCTCATACTTATCGCGAGAAATCTGGAACGCATCGGAGATCATGCAACGAATATCGCTGAGGATGTTATCTTTACGATTTCAGGAGAGGACATCCGTCATACTCCTAAATCGGAATTGAGGACTAAATGAGCGCAAAAGCAAATATTCTGGTGGTGGAAGACGAAAAGGACATTTCCGAACTGATAGGCCTTCATTTAAAAAGAGAAGGCCATGATGTCTCCAGTGTCGAAAATGGGGAAGATGCCCTGAGTCTGTTGGAAAAAAACCGTTACGATCTGGTGGTCTTGGATTGGATGCTGCCCGGACTCTCGGGATTGGAATTGTGCAAAAAGTTGCGAGCCAATCGAGAGGCCACCACGCCTGCAATGCCCATATTCATGGTAACCGCGCGGGCGCATACTTCGGATATCGTAGTGGGCCTTGAGATGGGAGCGGATGATTACATTACCAAACCCTTCGAGATTCCTGTTTTCTTGGCGAGAACGCGAGCCCTCCTGCGGCGGACGATACTCTCTAATGAGACGCCCGGTGAAACTTACGACATCGGCGAGCTAAAGCTTGATCCAGAAACGTATCAGGTCACCTGCGGCAAGAAAGACGTTCAGTTAACCCCGAGCGAGTTCAAACTTCTCTTGGCTCTGGTTAAGAATCGGGGCCGCGTTTTAACTCGTGAGAGGCTAATCGATCTGGTTCAAGGAGAAGGGGTGACGGTGGTGGATCGCACGATAGACACCCATGTCTTTGGCCTTCGCAAGAAGCTCGGACGTTGCTCCGATGTTGTGGAAACTATCCGCGGTGTCGGTTATCGGGTGAAAGCAGAGTGAGTTCGGATCGGAGACTTTCCGACTCTACTATTTTTCCGTGGCGAATCTTCACTCGGGTGGTTCTGCTCCAAGCGCTCCTGGTACTTTTGGCCCTCGCGGCTTCGGGGCTAACGGCCCGTTACTTTTACAAAAGACAATTTTTCAGTCAGCTCGAAGACAAACTCAAAGATACGCTAACCATTGTCGCGCGTACTTTGCCCACGAATATCTCCGAAAGATGGTGTGAAAGTACCTCTAAAGGGACCTCTTTAAAATTTAGTATTTTTGACGAACAGGGAAATGTCATTTGCGATTCCTACCGGGACAGCAACGAAGTCAATACGGCTTTGGATAGACCGGAAATAATAAGTGCGCTTCAAGGAAAGTTTGGTGTGGGGACCCGCTACAGCCGTACCTTGCGCACCGAAATGTATTATGGAGCCCTTTATTTGCCCGACAGGAAATTGGTCCTTCGAGCGGCGGGGCCTCTTTCCGAATTCAATGAAACCGTGGGGCTCTACGACACTTCCCTGGGGTTCATGCTCACCCTTTTCGGACTTTTTTTTGGGGGCTTTGCGATATGGTCCGGAAGAAAACTCGTATTTCCTATTGGACGGCTCCTATTAAAGACCCAACGTCTTTTGACTCATAGTCCAGATGCGCTTTCTCGGGAAGAGGTGGAAACCGATTCTTTCGGCGAGTGGTCGGAATTGGAATCCAACATCGACAATATTCGACGAGATCTCGAAGCCAAAGCGAGATCGCTTGACGCCGAGCGAGTGGAATTGACGACTATCATGGGAGCTATTTCGGATGCGATTTTAGCGGTGGATCCGGAGGGCATTCCTCTATTTTTTAATACCCGGTTTCAATTGCTGTTCGGCGGATCGGAAATTCGTGAAAAGAACATCAAGTTGTGGGAAATATTTCGAGACCCAGAAATTCTCGAAGCTTTCACAGGAGCCCTTCGCGACGGAAGATTGGGTGGCACTCGAACGATTGCGATCGAACAGGGGGAAGGCTTAAGACGCTTCTTCTCGCTTTCGGTAGCTCCTTTGCGACGTCAAGACGGATCTATCTACGGTGCTGTTGGCGTTTTCCATGACGTTTCCGAGCTAAAAAGTGCAGAGCAGATGCGAATCGATTTTGTGGCTAACGTTTCTCACGAATTAAGAACGCCTCTGACGTCGATTAAAGGCTATGCCGAAACGTTAATTGAAGACTTGAAACAGGGGAAATCGGCTTCCCAAGAGTTTCTTAATATTATCGCCCGAAACTCGAACCGCCTCATGAATCTGATGGAAGATCTCTTGGATCTCTCTTCTATTGAATCTGATCATATTTTGCAGAAGGAGTCGCTTAGCACCGAAGAGGTAACCAATCGTGTCGCGACCCAACTTAAGCCGCGATTTGACGCCAAGTCACAGCGAGTAAATGTGGAAATTGCGGAACCTACGGTTGTTGCGGATCCGGGGCGTTTGGAGCAGGTTTTGGTGAATCTTCTCGATAATGCGAATAAGTACACGCCCGCCAATGGGCAAGTGACCGTGCGGTGGGAGCGTGAAGGAAACGACGTCTTATTAAAGGTTATCGACACAGGTCCCGGAATTCCCGTCGAACATCACTCGCGCTTGTTTGAAAGGTTTTACCGTGTTGATAAAGCCCGCTCTAGGGAGCAGGGCGGTACTGGACTAGGACTTGCGATTGTGAAACACATCATGCAGCGCCATGAGGGCAGGGCGTGGATTGAAAGTAAGCCGGGAGCTGGGGCAATGTTTATTTGCCGGTTTCCGACGGAGTAGGCGATAACGTTTCCGGTCGAACTGGCTTTGTCCTTGTCCGGGCATGCACGTTGTATAAAGGAGCGCTCCTTTAGGACTCCGCTTATTTCCTAGAATTTAGAATCTTTAACAAAGCCGTAAGATCGGCGCTGTGCAAATGTGCCCTGTCCTTTTCCTTGAGATCCGCGTGAGTTTCCAACGCGAAGCGTAACGTCTCTTCCCTGAAAGGATCGTGGCTTAAGAGGGTGATTTCCGGTCCTCGCCCGCTTCCGACGATATTATAAGTGATGCTTATCCTTTGAGAGGTGGAGGCTCCATAATCGTATCGAAGATTGACGATGTCGCCTATTGTGAGCGATTCCATCAAATAGGAGAAAGCTCGGAACTGATGGGAATCGGAAAAAGTAAGAGAGTGGCTTATTTTCCCAGAAGGATCTTTTTTCAACGAATAGTTTAAAGATCCCGTATCGCGGGCTTCAGGGGACAGACTGGAGAAATTAGAATCCGCTAAGAGAAACTCTGAAAAAGAATCGATGAAATCGATGACGGTCGTAATTTCGGGTTCATTGGTTGGCCAGGCCAGAACGGTGTTATCGTCGCCAAAAAATATATCAAAGGGGAGCTTCGACTCTCCTACCGTGAGGACAGGAGACTTCCCATGCTTTCTAGCTTGATGAAGCGTCCAAGCACGGGATATCGCGTTTCGAACTCCCTGGGCACACTTTAGTAGAAACGCCCTGGCCGGTGCCGGTTGAGGAAAGAGCACAAAGATAGCTAAGACTGCTAAAAACAAAGCTTTTTTCATTTCGTTACCCCGATAAGTGAGCCTTTGGTTAACAAAGATTGCTCACTGCGTCAATTTAGACTTTTGCGCTCGGTGTGAATCGGTTCATCCACTCCATCACCCGTCCCTCAAGATAAGGGATGTTTGTCAGATCGTTGATGAGCGCAATGGAATCGGCGCCGTTTGCGATGACGGAGCTACTGGTGTCTAGAGTAACGCCTCCGATAGCCACGACGGGGCAAACCACTAGACGTCGCAAGCAGCTAAAACGCCTAAGTCCCAAAGGGCTAGTTTCGACTTTCTTGGAGGCAGTCGAGAAGACAGGGCCGATAGCTATATAGGACGGTCTTATGGAGTTTGCTCGGGCAAGTTCCGCGTAGCCGTGAGTGCTGATGCCTAACTTCAGACCTGCTTGCGAAATTTGACTAAGTGCCGTCTTGGAAAGATCGCTTTGTCCTAAGTGAACTCCGAAAGCACCCGCTTGAATAGCGAGATCCCAATAATCATTTATGAAGAGTTGGACATCAAACTGCTTTGAAAAATCGACTGTCCGTTGGATTTCGGAAAATAACTCAGAACCTTTGAGATTTTTTATCCTAAGTTGAATGGTTTTGACACCCCACCGCATTAGTTGCTTTGCCTTTTCAGCGCTATCGACCAAAGGGTAAAATCCCAAGTCGCCTGGTGAGAGAGAGGGGAAAACTAAAGAGGACGCTTCTTTCTCGTCGCAAAGGCCGGGCAGATCTTCGGGAGTAAAATCGGATTCCGCCACCAAAGGGCGATTTAGAAAACTGATTTCGGAATTTATCTTCCGCGAGGCTCTGACCGATCGGGTGACAAAGACCTCGGCTAGAATGATGGCATCCAAAAGATCGAGCCCAAGGGCGAGTCCGCTTGCGATGGCAGAAGAGAGGGTGCAGCCCGTTCCTCGAAGGCGTGAAGTTGCTATCCGAGGCTTTGCGATCCAAAGGGTCTGGCCACCGCTCCTCCAGCAATGGCGAATCGTCTGGGGATCGTTGCTATGTCCCCCTTTGATGAGAATTGACGCTGCCCCTTCACTTAGCAGCAGACGGGCAGCCGATTCCATTTCGTCGGCATTTCGAATCGGCCGTTCGCAGAGCAATTCGGCCTCTTTCAGATTAGGGGTAAAAACGGTAGAGAGTCTTACCATCTGACGACGAAGAGTTTCGGGAAGGCTACTATCAGAAAGAGAATGGTCTCCCCCTGTGGCAAGTACCGGGTCTAAAATCACTGGAGACTGGCTTCGCTTAAGACACTGCGAAACCAAACGAGCGCACTCGCTATTTGCTAACATTCCTATTTTAATAGCTTGAGCAGGAAATTGTTTTTCCAATGCCGTTATCTGGGCTTCTATGGCGGGAAGGGGAACGGGAGTTACGGCGAGAAGTTCACTCGCCGTTTGGGCAGTGACATTGGTGACTATATTGGCCCCATGCACTGCGAAAGAGCGGAACGTTTCTAAATCTGCTTGGATGCCAGAACCTCCGCTAGAATCGCTACCCCCAATAGTCCAAGCCACGGGAGCTTTCATGAAAGCTCTCC
The DNA here is from genome assembly GCA_963778115.1 of uncultured delta proteobacterium. Lineage (GTDB taxonomy): Bacteria > Bdellovibrionota > FAC87 > UBA2466 > UBA2466 > JBBQIT01. The sequence continues at coordinate 792,955 of CAVZSV010000004.1, read as the reverse complement.
GCTAAAGAGAAGACCACAGAGCGGAGTGCTGGCTACGGCCCCCTCTCGTTGGGCCATGATTCCCGCTTCAAATGCTTTTCTTCCGGCTAAGATTCCCTCTCGGAACGCCTCAGCCATTTTCACAGGACTATGAGCTTTGGCGACAGCGGTATTGAGTAAGACTCCGTCAAATCCCATCTCCATGGCATAAGCGGCGTCCGAGGGACGACCTATTCCGGCATCGACAATGAGGGTTGCTTCGGGAAAACGGTGTCTCATCTCCCTTAATGCGGATTTATGAATGAGCCCCTGACCAGAGCCGATGGGAGATGCCCATGGCATCAGAATGTGGCAGCCCGCATGCAAGAGACGCTCGGCCACGACAATATCTTCGGTGGTATAGGGAAAGACTTCGAAGCCGTCCTGACAAAGCACTCTTGCGGCCTCAACAAGTTCAAAGGGGTCGGGAGCTAGAGAAGCTTCGTCTCCTATTACTTCTAGCTTTATCCAGTGAGTGCCAAAGAGCTCGCGCGCCATGTGCGCCGTTAAAATAGCCTCTTTTGCAGTTCGGCAGTGGGCAGTATTGGGAAGTACTCTGCCTTCTACACTTTTCAAACAGCTCTTTATGACCTCCCAAAAACGAATTCCCCCTCCGACTTCGGGGCTCTGTCGTCGCAAAGCGACCGTCACCACCTGAGCCCCCGAGGCCAGAATGCTTTGGTGTAACACTTCCGGCGATGGGTACTGAGCGCTTCCTAAGATAAATCGTGTCTTTAATTGAACTTCCGCTAACTTCCACATCTCAACCTCCCGATTGGGGGACTAAAATCTCTATTTGATCTCCCTCGCGGAGTGCCGTCTTTTCGAGTTCCGTTTTGGGAATAGATTTCCAATTAAGTGCGACAGCTGCAAAATTTACGTCGAGCCCTAGCTCCTTTAGGACTTCGGTTAAGAAAATACTCTCAACGGTCTCTTTTTTCCCATTTACGATGATCTTCATTCTAGATTTCCTTCGCCGACTATAGGCTCGATACTAGGTGTTCTTCCGTTTATAAGATCAATCGCGGCCTGGGCCATCACAGGAGATAGTAAGTAACCATGCCGGTACATTCCGTTAATTCTCAATAGTCCGGGCTTGAAATAGATCCTAGGAAAGTTGTCTCGAAAGGCCGGGCGTCTTTGGACTCGAGTTTCCAGAATGCGAGCTTCCCCAAAGCCTGAGTGGAGAGCAAACGCCATGGAGAGAAGGTCGAGAGATGAACGAACGCTTATCTGTGTTTCATCTTCGCTTTCGATGCAGGTAGCTCCGACGATAAATTTGCCATGGGGGCGTGGGACAACGTAGAGAGGATGTCTAGGGTGGATTAGCCGGACGGGTCGATTAAAGTGAACTTCAGAACTTTCGATTAGAAAAAGTTCGCCTCTCACTCCTCTTAAAGGAAGCTCATTTCTCGCTTCAAGTCCGCGGCAGTCAATGCACCAATCAAAGGGATGAACTGACGTTGCTACCTTAATTTCGTAAGGACTAATTTCTGTCACTTTGCTATCAAAGTGAACCTCACCTTTTCCCTTTTGAATCTTCTTGCTCAGAGCCTTTAAACACGTTCGTCCGTCTATCTGGGCTTCCAATGGAAAATAAAGGCCCGAAGAGAAACGGGGGTCTAGTTCGGGTTCCAGTTGGGTGAGATTTTTTCTGTCAATGCGCCTAACCCCCGTGGAGGATACTTGCTCTCTAACCTTCTGTTCCAAGTGAATTAGCTCCTGGGCCTCAGCAGGCAGAGCGACCATTACCGTTCCCTCTCTTTGAAAGAAAACTTCGTCCTCTACCCCGCGAAGTAAGCTTGGCCAGATTTCAAGAGACTCCACCCCCAAAGCCCAAATTCTTTCATCCGAATGGTCTATCTCCGCGAACGGAGAGAGCATTCCTGCCGCGACCTGGCTGCAGCTGGTCGTTTCATTTTCCGGTCGAGATTCAAAGAGGGTGACCTTTTCTCCCTGTTCCACAAGAAGAGTCGCTACAACTCTTCCCACGATTCCGCTCCCGACGATGCCGACAGTTTGACTCATGAAGGTTCCAAAGGCTGCGACGTTGATGCATGGACCTGGCTACTTAATTCCATAGAACAAAATTTCGGGCCACACATGGAACAAAAATGGGCTGACTTCGCCCCGTCGGCGGGCAATGTTTCGTCGTGAAATTGTCTAGCGACTTCGGGATCGAGACTCAAATTAAATTGGTCCGACCAGCGAAATTCATAGCGGGCTAAAGAGAGCGCATCATCGCGCCGGCGCGCCATCGGATGGCCTTTGGCCAGATCGGCCGCATGGGCCGCAATTTTGTAAGCGATAAGCCCAGCTTTGACATCATCACGGTTGGGAAGTCCCAGGTGCTCTTTAGGGGTCACGTAGCACAACATGCTACAACCGAACCACCCGATCATCGCAGCTCCGATGCTACTAGTGATATGGTCGTATCCGGGGGCGATGTCCGTCGTTAGAGGGCCCAGCGTATAGAAAGGAGCTTCCGCACAGGCTTCGAATTCGCGGTTCATATTCTCTTCGATAAGATGCATAGGAACATGTCCAGGGCCTTCGATCATCACTTGGACATCGTGTTTCCATGCTATCTGAGTGAGCTCTCCCAATGTTTTTAATTCTCCGAATTGGGCTTCGTCGTTAGCATCGGCGATAGCACCTGGCCTTAAGCCGTCGCCCAACGAAAAAGCGACATCGTAAGCTTTCATGATTTCGCATATCTCTTCAAAGTGCGTATAGAGAAAATTTTCCTTTCCGTGGACCGTACACCACTTCGCCAAAATAGCTCCTCCGCGAGAGACAATTCCGGCCACTCGATTGGCGGTGAAGGGGAGGTAACGGCTCAGCACTCCGGCATGGATGGTAAAATAATCGACCCCTTGTTCCGCCTGCTCGATAAGAGTGTCTCGGTAGACTTCCCAGGTTAGGCTCTCGGGCCGCCCTCCCGCCTTTTCCAAGGCTTGGTAGATGGGTACCGTACCCACGGGGACGGGACTATTTCTTAGGATCCAACGGCGGGTTTCCTGAATATCTTTTCCCGTGGAAAGATCCATGATTGTATCTGCCCCCCAGCGGGTTGCCCACACCATCTTCTGGACCTCCTCGTCGATAGAAGAGGTGAGAGCCGAGTTCCCGATATTGGCGTTTACCTTCACCAGAAAATTTCTTCCAATGACCATGGGTTCGTTTTCGGGGTGGTTAATATTGGCCGGTAAGATGGCCCTACCTTCGGCGATTTCTCGGCGTACGAATTCGCCCGTTACCTTCTCGGGGAACGAAGCGCGAAACCCTTTTCCTGTTAGAGGGGTGCCTCGCGCGGTCAGTTGAAAATTATTTTTGTCTTCACGCTCGAGGTTCTCTCTGATAGCCGCAAATTCCATTTCCTCCGTGACGATTCCTCGTCTCGCATAATGTAATTGGGTCACGTTCTGGCCATTTTTGGCTCGGTGGGGGTATCTTTTTAATCCGGGATAGGGAATGCTACCCGACTGCCCCACGGTGGATAGTTCCACATCTGCTCGTTCTAGAATCCAGTCTTTCCGTAACTCCGCAGCGCCCTGAGTTAGATTGGGATTCTGATTGGGATCACTGTAGGGACCGGAAGTGTCGTAGAGGAAAAGATGCTGAGGGTCACTAGAGTTTCCCGTTTTTCCGGAGAAGTGAACCACTCTCATTGGCACTCTAACGCTGGGAAAGCGTTGGCTTTGAATAAGAGTCTTATGAGAGTTCGGGTATCTATAATTTCCGGCTGGGGTCGAAGCTTCCGATGACATAAGTCTCCTTTATGACGCAAACACCGGAGACGGGAAAGGAAAGGAGCCTCTAAAGGAGTATGACACGCTTCCTTCGCTGGCATTACCCAGATCAGGTTCCTGGAGTTGAGCTCGCGCTCTCTCAGCCTTTTCGGCACCCCCGGTGACTAGAACACTTTGCTTGAAACTCCTTTTCATTGAAGAGTTTCAAGTGTGGCCTTGCTACCCAGTTAGCTTATAATGATGGCGCTGTCTACGGACACTGCACAATTTTCACGGCTTGGACCTTATGGATAACCTCACCCACTCGTTATTTGGTTTTTCAATTGCCGAGGCATCACTTTCTTTTCTGCCGAACTCCTCGAAAAAGTTTAGACGGACCGTCGTCCTTAGCTCGGTTCTGGCTAATAATCTCCCCGATCTCGATTTTTGCTATGCCCCCCTGACTCGAGGAAAGCTTGGTTATCTCATTCACCATCGGGGCCATACCCATACCATTCTGATGGCGATGGTGTTTTCGGCCGTTTGGATCTTAGTGGACCGTCGGATTCAAATTCGAAAACGGCAACGGCGTACTTCCAAAGAGCAGTGGTGTCTGGGTGGCGTCATCTTGCTCGGATTTCTAGTCCACATCGGATTAGACAGTCTTAATTCGTACGGAGTGAGACCGTTCTGGCCGTTCGACGATAGGTGGCACTATGGAGATGCTGTTTTTATCATTGAACCCTGGATCTGGGTTGCCCTTTTGCCGGAGATCATTTTTTCTGAATTTTCTCCAGTGGTGAGGGGATTCGGGACGGCACTTCTGGTCTTTGCCGTTGGATTTTGCTGGTGGGGCAATTTCGTCCCGTGGGAAATGGCTACCGTGGTTTCTCTGACGGCACTTGCCCTTTGTGGCGTTTGGGCGAAGTTCCGGTGTCGAATGGGGACCCGTGCTTTTGGCTCCTTGGGAAGCGCTGTAGTTATCATCGTCTTATTTCTGGGAGTTTCTCAAATCGCAAGGGCACGGTTTCGACAGGCCAACGAAGCGGCATTTCCGAAAGAAACCCTTCGCTACCTCTCTGTCTCACCACTACCCGCTAATCCCTTTTGTTGGAACATTTTTGCGTTAACGACAGACACCGAAAACGTTGAAGTGTCTTATGTAGTAAGACGGGCCCTTTTATCTCCCTTTCCTAATATTGTCTCCGAGGACCGGTGTTTTCATCGAGGGCTCGAAGCTTCGATGCCCAAGTCTGAAGCTTCTCATGGTGATTTTCGAAATATCGAATGGGTGGGCGAGTGGAAGGAGCCTTTGGCTCGGCTTAAGAAGTACCGAGATAGCAATTGCGAGTTTGCCGCTTTCCTTAAGTTTGCCCGTTTTCCCTTTATAGAAGAGGAGAACGGACAACTTTTCGCTCGAGATCTGCGCCACGGTTCCGGGCGACGGACGAGTTTCGCCGAAATGGCCTTGGACGATCCTCCCCAAGAATGTCCGCAATGGTTACCCCCCTGGGTGCCCCCCACGGAATCGCTCTGGGATGAAAAAAACGAAATAAACCCCCAGAATCATTAATACAGTCGCTTTGTCGAGTAATCCCATTTTTTTATCGTCGCAAGTCTGCTACAAAAGGAGCGCTTTGCTGCCTTTAAGATGCGGTTTTGTGGTCCGCGAGTTCTCAATCAACAGGAGCGGTTAGTGCGAGAGTTAATCGACAATCCCACCGTTAGTTTTTCTTTGGATTCGAAGGAAGCGGTATCCCGGTTTCATAAGGTGCGACAGGTAACGGAATCCCTTGTCTGCTCGTTATCGGCGGAGGATTGCATGGTGCAATCCAGCCCCGAAGTAAGTCCCACGAAATGGCATTTGGCACACACGAGCTGGTTTTTTGAAACCTTTGTCTTGTCTGAAGCAAACCCGAAATATCGTCCGTACCGCGCAGAGTTCGCTTCTCTTTTTAACTCTTATTATGAAACGGTAGGTTCGGTTCCCCCGAAATCGGACCGGCATTTACTTTCAAGGCCTAAGCTTTCTGAAATCATGGAATACCGAAAGCACGTTAGCCGAGGGATAACCGATCTGTTGAAGACTCTGGAAGCTAGGAGTTCCCTTTTTCCTATCGTGGAATTGGGGATTCAGCATGAGCAGCAACATCAGGAACTTATTCTGATGGATATCAAAAACGTCTTTGCCAAAAATCCCCTTCGGCCTAGCTATACGAACGCCTTGCCTAAGGCCCCCACCGCACCGGTTGCTTGGGACCGGCATTGGATAAATTACTCGGCGGGTTTGAAAGACATCGGCCACTCGGGAGAGGGATTTGTTTTCGATAACGAATGCCCCAGACATCCGGTTTATCTCCCCGCTTTTGCTCTGGCTTCGCACTTAGTGACTAATGGTGAGTATTTAGAATTTATGGAGAGTGGGGGATACCAGCATTGCGAACTTTGGCTTTCCGAAGGATGGGCAACGATTAAGTCACAAAGGTGGCAATCTCCTTTGTATTGGGAAAGAGGCAGTACTAGCGATTGGAAAGTCATGACCCTTTCGGGGCTGAGTCCTTTGGATGAAAATGAGCCGGTTTGTCATGTGAGCTACTATGAAGCCGATGCTTTTGCTCGCTGGGCGGGCAAGCGATTACCGACGGAACAGGAATGGGAGACGGCCGTACCATTGGATCGGAGAGTTCTCTGTTCTGGAAACTTTCTCGAGTCGGGTAATTTTCACCCTAAAGCCTACGACCGGAATTACGACTCTTCCCATGAAACTCCCCAACAGATGTGGGGCGATGTTTGGGAATGGACGTCGAGTCCTTATATCCCTTATCCGGGATTTCAGCCTTCAAAGGGCTCTTTGGGCGAGTACAACGGCAAATTTATGTGCAACCAGATGGTGCTCCGTGGAGGATGTGCGGTGACTCCCCAATCCCATATTCGCGCTTGCTATAGAAATTTTTATCCCCCGGCATCCCGGTGGCAGTTTTCCGGAATTCGATTAGCGGAGGATGCATGAAGAGAATTCCCCATTTTGAAGCCGGCCTGTCGGTTAGTTGTGTGGACGAAGTGCTGGAGGGGCTATTAACTTCGGAAAAATCGCTTCCTTCAAAACTGTTTTACGATAAAAGGGGTTCCGAGCTGTTTGACGCCATCTGCGGGCTTGATGAGTATTACCAGACCCGAACGGAATTGGGTATTTTACGCGATAATATCGATGAGATCGTTGGAGTCCTTGGACCTAGAGTTCAGCTGGTTGAGTACGGTAGTGGCAGTGGACTAAAAACAAGGATTTTATTGAGCTCACTTCCTAGTCTTGCGGCGTATCTTCCTATCGACATCTCTCGACAGTATTTGGAAGAGGTAGTGGACAGGCTAAGAGAACAATTTCCGCGTCTTTCCATCTTGCCCATATGCGTGGATTATACGATGCCTTTTGAGCTACCAAGAACCGTTTCGGCTTCCCCGGAACGCAGAGTCTTTTTCTTCCCGGGATCCACAATAGGAAATCTTGAGCAAGCCGAAGCCATCTCACTTCTCAAAAGAACACGATCTTTAGCGGGGAAGCATGGGGCACTTCTTATCGGGATCGATCTTCAAAAGTCAAAGACGGTATTGGAAGCCGCTTATAACGACGCCCAGGGATTTACCGAGCAGTTTAATAAGAACTTACTTCGAAGGCTAAATCGCGACATGGGGGCCAATTTCCAACTCACCGATTTCGAACATTACGCTTTTTACAACGAAGCCTGTGGAAGAATCGAAATGCATTTAGTGAGTCGTCGTCCTCAAACCGTGGTAGTGGCGGGATACGAGATCTTCTTTCGTGAGGGCGAGACAATTCATACTGAAAACTCGCACAAGTATACGATCCAGAGCTTTTCGAATTTGGCGAGTGAGGCTGGCTTTATTCCCGAGCAGGTTTGGACGGACGGCGCGAAAAAGTTTGCGGTCTTTTACTTAGCATGACAGACCTCCCTTAAGCTTCTAGCAAGACGCTTAATGAGATCACTTTCCACTTCCAATTGCCGTTTCACGATAAATACAGGCTGTTGCACATATTTCGTGGGGAGGGTGACGGAAAGCGACAGAGGATACAATTGAAACGCTTCTTTTGCTTTGCGATTATGAAGCCTAGCCACAAATTTCGGCAAGTAAACCACGGCCGATCCTATTCGACTTAATTCTAATGCCGACTCCATCATAGTGACCCGGTACTTCGCTTTTCTCTGGAAAATATGGTCAGGCCATCCGTCGAGACCGGCCACTTTAGTAGGAGTGCCCTGGAGCGGGGTGACCGGGACAGCAAACGGAAGTTCATTCCAGGGAACGCCTTGAAAGGCCCCTTTTATTCCAAATACCGCCATTTCGATTTGGGTAACTTTCAAAAAATCAAGTCCCGCGCGCGCAATTGGAAGGTAGGTAATTCCCACGTCAGTAAAATGGTCGACGATGGATTGTTCTAGTATCCCTGGAGTCAGTTCGTGAAGAGTTAACTCTTCGTCTTTAAAGAACTCACTTACTAAAGGTCCTAGAAAGTGGGTCGTAAACACTTCGAAAGAGGCTAGCCTAATTATTTTTCTAGAGGCGGACATCTCTCTGGCAGAAGCTTCCAGCGCCTCAAATTCACTAAGCAACTGCTCGGCCCGTACCGCAAATTTTCTTCCTGCCTCAGTCACCTTGATTCCGCGTCCCGAGGGAACCAATAGGGGAATGCCTAATTCGTCCTCCAGAATTTTTATAGACTTAGATAGTGCCGCAGGGGAGAGCCTTAGCATCTCGGAAGCCCGGTGGATATTCTCGGTTCGGGCGACCGTACAGAAATAACGCAGGCGGTTGGTGTCCATTAGCAGTCAAGGATAAAGGATTAAGGGGCAAGGATAAAGGATAAAGCGGCGTAAGTGCATGGCGGCCCTGGTGCACCAAGATTGCTTCGTCGAGGTGCTCCTCGCAATGATAGTGGTCTACGTTATCTAGGGAGATAACGGCCTTGGAGAAACCTGTAAAGGCACCTCATTGAAAGCTAATTCCGGCTAGGGTAGGTTTTAAGCTGCGGAGGTAATCCATGAAACTCTTTTTAGTTCACTGCGGATTTTACGATCCCGAAGTCGGTGACGGGGTCTATGAAGGGCACACCAATTTTTTTGTGGTGGCGCACGACTTTGCCGAGGCTCGGGTTAAGGTCAAACAGAACGAAAAGTTTGCCTTAAAGAAAATGCACGTCGACGGACTTCAGCAGATAGAGATCGTAGACGGCTTTCGAATTGAGCTTGCTCACGACGAAGCGCTTCAAGGGAAGAGCGAGGTGATTAGCAGCCGGTTTCGTGATTTGGCGCCTAAGCCTTCTCCGGCCGCACCTTTATAAAAGAGGAAGGTATCGGTTTTGGAAGTCGTCTCGGGTCATCGTCAACGCGTCCATATCGATATCAGAAAGATGGTGCATTGAATTTAATTTGTGGCCGAAGATTCTTTCGTAAGTCACCGCCATAAATACTTTCCCCACTACGGATTCTCCGCCTTCAAGAGGAACGGCATTGAAGAGGGAGTACATGGCCGCCAGAAACTCTTTCTTCTGAAGAGAGGTATTGGCACAACGAGTGTAAACTTCAACCAAACGACCAATGACCGAAGAGGCATAGATATCATTGAACTCCGCTAGATGGCGGATGATGACATGGCTTTTCGTTCCCATTATCGCGCCCGACGGGGCTTGAGGCTTTTTGTAGTACCAGACTTCATTCGCTTCAACACCGTCTATCGTCGTCAAACGATAAAGCATATCGCTGTCGGAAGCCTCGGTTCTCGAACCTTGGACGTAGTTTCTGGCTTGCGTTTCGAAATCATCGGAAATGGGGAGCGCGGTCTCTTCGGGCTTCGTGCGCCAATTCCCTGTGACGGCATCAGTTCGCGATCGGCCGGGGCGGTCGCCATTCACTTTCCAGAGGCGTCTATCGGCGGCTATCGCATGGTAGAGGTTATCGAACGGCAAGTTGTGGTGGGCCATATGCAGAGCCGCATTAGCCTCTTCAGATGCCCAAAGCGAATAACTTTTACTGTTATTGCAGCCTCTTTCGACAGCGGAGTCGGGTTGCTTGGAGGTGTTGGGAGCCGGAAAATCCTTTGGCTCATACATCAACTCTTTCGAATAGAGTTTGTCTAAAACATCTCCGAAAGCAAGCGGTCGTAGATAGACTTCCGTTGTGGCGGTGGCGCCGTATTCGGTGCACTGCTTTTCGTTGGTCACTAAAGCCAGGTGTCCTTGGTAAAGACTCACGCGAAGCGGATGCGACCGAAAACTACTGCTGGAGTCGTCGGAATCCCATTCAGGATAGAAGGCGAGCTTGCCGTTTTCATCAAATCGCAGGTCAACTTTTCTGGTCTGTGGCCAGCGGTTGTCTAGAAGTCCGTCTAGATCGGTTCGGTAGGGGCCGACTTTAAATTCATGGTGGAACTCTCTGTCGGAGGTTAGCGGGCTAATCGAATCGGCGTGCATGAAGTCTTCAACGCAGAATTTCGGATTTTCTCCCACTGAACAAGTTCCGATGGCTCTATAAGAAATTTTTCCGTCGGGAACGGTTCCGGCAACTCCGGCCTCGATAGTTTCTATCGGCTTAAAAGTGGTCTGACCGAAGATGACGATATTGATATCGCCCACAGGAAGCAGGAAGGCCTCGATCACGTTGCCTTCCATCCGTTTCCAGGTAGTGGCAGCGACTTCGAACGCAATACAATGATCGACCAGTTCACGGATGTCGCGGCTGTGGAGCTGACCAAAATCCAAGGTACGCAAAATATCCACCAGATCTTGTGACTGAGGGCCCATGGCGAATTCACAGCTCGACGAAGGTTCGGGGCTAGAGACGAGCTTGGAGTGAGGAGCTTCGGGTGCTGGTCCTAAGAGTGCGGAAGCATCTTTGGGATCTCCGCTGCTCATTAAAGCATCTTGAGCGTCTTCCGCCCATTCAGTGAGGGGCGGGTAATTCCAGTGATGCACTTCACTTGCCCACCACCACATTTTGCACCGATCGGATTTTGTAAAGCCCTTGTCCGCAAGGCCAAACCCCTCTTTCTGGGTGAACAAACTAGAAAGGGTAAAGGAACGGTTAGCACAGGCGTTTTGGACGGGGTGTCGAGACGGACAGAGTCTGGGATCTCCAAAAACAGGTGTTTGGGAAAAGGATAGGGAGGTTGCCATAGCAAATAGGCCGAACAGGAGGATCCTGATCGATACGAAAATAGGTCTACTTTTTTCCCCCCGCCTTTTCACGTTCTTACCCCTAAAGAGCCCAAAAGAAATTGGGCCAATCTACGCTCCGTATTAGCGTAAGCCTTAAAATTCAAGCAATTGTGAAGCTATCTAGGGCCTTCCACCATCTTAGAAGGCGAGGTTAACCCCTTGGAATCCCTTACCAATGTGAGAGCTAATCTCTTGAAATTATTTACATGGCGGCGTAAGAGAAGACATGAACATCGCCAAAACCTTTTTTTCGCTCTCGGCCCTGGGTGGTTTTTTATCGGTCGCCTTCGGTGCTTTCGGCGCGCACTTTCTAAAAACGAGACTAGACGACTACTTTCTTTCGATTTTCAAAACGGGTGTGGAATATCAAATGTACCATTCTCTTGCGTTAGGGTTAGTGGCGTTTGGGATCTCCCGTTCTCCCAGTCCGCTATTGAGAGCCGCAGGCGTTGCTTTTGTGATCGGTATTGTCGTCTTTTCCGGAAGTCTCTATCTTCTGGCGCTTACGAAAGTGAAAATGTGGGGAGCCGTAACTCCTTTGGGCGGAGTTGCTTTTTTGATTGGTTGGGCCCTGCTTGTCATTCACGGTTTGCGCGCAGAGTTTTAGCGCTTTTGAGAGGCTAAAAACTCTCGTCCTTTTCCCACTTGCGTATTAATAGGGATTTTCTTTTCACAGAGGGGACACTGAGACGCTTCCCAAGATTGCAGATCGAGCGTTACCAGGGGAAAGAAATCGGGAACTCCCAAAGACTCGGCGGCTAATCCGCCTCGGTTGCACAGGGCACCGACACCGATAACGTTGCCTTTGAGACTTCGAACGACCTCCACCATCTTTTTAACGGAGCCGCCCGTGGTAAGGACATCTTCAACGACGACAATCTTTCGATTGGCGACGATTTCGTCATAACCACGCTTAATAACAAATCCTCCATCAGGCAGTTTTTCGCCGTAAACACTTAAGACCTCTCTACCACAAAGACGACTTAGATGATGGGCTGTCCATTGCGATAAGATGATACCTCCTAATGCCGGCGCGGCCACCACATCCGGTTTTTCTTTCGCAAAGTGAGTAGCGATAGTTTCACATAGCTGTGAAGTGAGGGCGGTATGGGGATAAAGAGCGTCTTTATTGACGTAACTCTCTCCATGTTTTCCCGAAGTATAGACAATATGGGAGCTCTTTAGCAGCGCTCCCACCTTTTCGAGGGTTGGCAGTAAAGTGGCATCGGTCATCATTTTGCCACCTCTGCTATCTCATCCCAAATCTTTTTGACGGCATCTACCGGTGAGCCTATTTCGGGAGGAGGTTGAGTGATGGGGCGACCGATGACTAGACACGTCGCTCCCAGTTCAATGGCTTCTTTGGGAGTAAGGACTCGTTTCTGATCTCCTTTCCCCGCCCACGCGGGGCGCACCCCTGGCGTTAAGCGAATAAGAGATTTAAGTGCAGTGTCTTGTCCCAGCCACCTAAGTTCTTGCGGAGAGCAAACAATGCCATCCATACCCGCCGACAGAGCGTCGTGGGCGAACTGCAAAACTTTCTTTTGAGTGCTATCGCCAAACACATGCTGGCAACCGGTTTCATCGATGGAGGTCAGAACCGTGACGGCAATGACTTGGCTCTTTCCCTTATTCGCAACGGCGGCCCGCATGCCTTCGACTCCAGAAGCGGCGTGGACATCGAACATTTTCACTTTGAGTGCCGCAACCGCGCGAGAAGCGCCCGCAATCGTATTGGGAATATCGTTGAATTTCCCGTCAAAAAAGATGAATCCGCCTAATTCGTGAATCTCACGAACGGCGGCGGGTGCGCCGACGGAGGTCATTAGCTCAAGGCCAATTTTAAAGCAGGAAACGTAGGGCGAAAGTTGACGAATAAAAGGAATGGTCGCCTCTATCGACGGCGTATCCAAAGCGACAATAATTCGGTCTTTCAAAAGCATGGCTAAACATAGCCAACTGGCTTCGGGACTGCAAGCTAGGGTTAGGGCCGATACCGGGTTTATCTCCTCAAGGTTTGAGGCATCTGGTTGCGATTCAAAAGCGGGACTTTCGGTGGCGCAAGGCATGATGGTTAGCACATAATAGTGTCAGGTTTTCAGCCGTATTAAGTCCTCCCTCTTTGACTTGGATGATGGGATGAAATTGAACCCACCTTTTTTCCTGGCAGCGTCTTCCATCAGAGCTATAGTGAGCACATTGATAGCCAATCCGCTGGACTACCTTATGTTTGACCGAATCTGGGATCGGATGGCGTCCTGGCTCAGGTTGTTTCCTAGGAAGCAATTTCTTTGCCCTTTGGGCCTTTCGCTCCGGATCGAATTTCTCACGACATACCGAAGTCGCCCACGCAATGACCTCTTTCAATGTAGCAGCCCTTTGCAGCTTTTGGGACCTGATATCGGTAAGTCGTTTTATATCAGCTCGGTCGTGGCTTCTACTCCGCAGCGGAGTTCTGACAGGGCCTTAGCGACAGGTTTGATATTCTCTCTAACATGGCCTTGAGGATTTTCCTCTCTTACTTCCCGTTCGAGGTCGTGTTGTCTTAATGTCTTTGCCTTCTCGATCCACTCGCTGCGTGTCTCGGGGATGGAGGCACGAGCTTTCTTTTGTCCACGACCGTTATGATGGACAGCGAGGTCTTTTGGGACGTGAAATCTCGGTGGCGTCTCTTGGATTCTTCTTTTCTTCTGCGGATCTTAGGTTCGGGGGCTTACGGTTTTTTGGCGTTTGGGGAGCAAGGCTTGTAAGTACGCGAAAGAGCCTTCCAATTCGAGCCAGGCGTAAAGGCGACTGACACAATCTTGTCTACGCGGTAGACACCTAGACAACTTCGGTTCAAACCGCGCATACTCACGTAACATTCACTACTTCCGCCAAGCATTCTTAGAGTGCGCGACCTAAGTTTTTTCCTAAACACAATCTAGTAGGCTCTCTTCTCTATGGCCGATCAATTGCACTATCCCCAGGTGTCCAGTCTTCGTTAGGGGGGTACTTTGAAAAAGATTTATTTTCTCTCGGCCAGTCTGTTTCTAGGTGTTAGCTCTTTACTCTCAGTGTCGGCGTTTGGTGAACAGCCGACTTTAAACGATGCTGTCAAAATCTATCAAGAAGCCGCGGCGAAGGCGCGACAGAGTGCGATGGATGAAGCCAAAGCCGCCGCTGAATTGGATCCGGAGGAAGGTGAATCCGCTCTTAGGGCCATCAAAGCAGAGAACAAGCGAATTAAAGACTTAGTGACCCCGATATTTCGAGACCAGCAAGGTTTGCGGACCGACCGAGGTTCTCATGGTGGTATGGGCGGATCTGGATCGGGGTCAGGGGGTGGCAAAAGTTGGAATGGAAAACGCGAAGAAGAAGTCCAGAAGCGCAAATTTGATCCTTCTCAAGGGGTGAATGCCGATTCTAATCTTTTGCCTTGGGTAAAGCTTGGCGTGAAACATGACGAGTGGGCCGAGAAAGCCATCGCTAAGCTAGATACCGAAGGGAAGGATCCGAAGAAAGCCGCGGAACAGAATGCGCTTTTACGCTCCTTAGTTTCGGGATTCCGAAATGGGGACGTCTTTAGTGGTACGGAAGAAAGTAAGAAAGGTCTGGCGCTCATGCTAAGCGAACCCAACGCCGCGGCACTAGCGCGAATGACTTATGGACCGCATTCCCAGACTTACGAATGGATAGGCCGTGTCCTGAAAGGCCGCATACGCGACTCTCTCATAAAAGATATTTCGGATTTTCTGGCTAGTTTTCAAGGAAACCATTCGCCTGAGGGAATTAAAAAAACCGTCGCTGAACAAAATGCTGTTCTGAAAGATTTCAAAGCAAAGATGCAACCCAAGTTCGAACGGCTCATGCTAGTCGAATCGTTTGGAGTTGACGGACTTACCATACCCATCCCTTCCGATCCGACGTGGGAAAAATCGATGGATAATTTGGATGCTTTCAAGACCGAGATTCAAAATCCTCTCAAGCAAGCATCGGATGTCTTTGTTGAGAACGAGGTCAGAAACCTACGCACTCAAGCCGCCCGAGAGCTCACCAGAACGGAAACTCCTTTTGGTCAGCAACCTCCCTCTAATCCTATTGGCGGAGTAGGAGGAGGATTCGGCGGACACAGCGGAGGTTTTGGTATGGGGATGGGTTTTGGAAGTGGCATGCCAGGCTCCACCATGGGCTTCGGTCATTAAGTATTCGACCTGACGATGAAAATCTTTAAGAAAGAGTTTGATGGGGGAGTCGTGATGAAAAAGGTAAATATTATTTTGAGTTTGGCTATTCTTGCCGCTTTTCAACTGCCCACGGTGGTGATGGCGGAAAGCGGGATAAATATCCAAGTAATCCAGCAGCAGCAACCACCTTCGATCGGACAAATGGTAGGAGGCCAGCGCCGCTCAAGACTCGATTCTAGCCTCAAGTCCCCGGAAGAAGAGAAACAGACGCCAGGGCCCAACGATAAAGGCCACGGAGATAGTGGAGGTATGGGGCAGGGGTGGAGCGGTCAAAGACTCGGTAACTCTCTCCCCCCGTTCGTGGCAAGCCAGGGGATTGATGCGGATCCTAGGGCACTTCGGCTAGGAGATTTTGGAATTCGTGTCGATGACCAGGCTAATAAAACGGTGGAAAAGGTCCGTGAAAGTGAAACTAAGAATAAATCGGTCTTAGCCAAACACAATGAACTTAAACTTTCTTTGTTAGGTGACCTGCAAAACGTCAGAGATTGCGGCAGTCCTGAAATGAAAGCGTTTATCAATCGACTGACTTCCGAGAGCGACGCGGCAGTCGTATTTAAGGCCTCCTTCGAAAAACTTCGAGGGGTGTACCTTGATGTCAATCGCTGCCTACGTGACTCCGCTGAAGCAAAGCTTCGACAAAAGATCGCGGGTATCTTGGGACAGTTAAATGGCTGTCTTACCGGAGAGGCCATTCGAAAAAGTATCAGCGACGGGCATGTGAAAGCTAAAGCTAACCTGCAACAGGATTTTGAAAGAGCTCTGCTAGTTAAAAACTTTGGCGTCGATGGTCTATTAACGCCAACCGCTTCGGATCCTAAGATTTTAGACTCTGTCACGGAGACCAAAAGAGATCAATTTACGATCAGTGTAAGAAAGCCTCTTGAGGACGCCTTCGCGGCTTTCTTGGATAACGAAGTTCGCGATTACCGCCACCAGTGCGCTAAGGCACTTACTTCAAGTACCGAGGAAGATCTCACCGTAAAAACCCTTGATGGTTTGCTCAAGGAATTAGGGAAACAGAAACCGGGCCCCGATCCCGATTTCAGTCAATTGGTCAAAGCTCTCGACTTAAAAGACGAGTATCAAACTGATAAACCCGAGAAAGCTCCTTCGGTCACCATACCTGACGAGTCCCTAATGGGTTTCACTACCAAACTCAGTCCGGTGCCATCGAGTAGCAGCCACTATCAGAGAACCATCGCATCTGTCCTTCGGGTGCCAATATCAGACGAGGCCAAGAGGAGCGCTGTCGCCAATCAACTCTATTTGCAAGTGCAGGACGCCTTTAATAGAGGAGTCCGATTATCTGATAAGGACATTGATCGGATGAGAGATAATATCCTAGCGCCTTTGCATTATCCCGAAGGCGAGCAAGCACCCAAGGAGTACCAATATGACTCCACTTCGGGAAAGCTAAAGCCCGTCCAGGGCAACTAGAGATAGTATCTTAGCGAGTCTGCGCAAGTAGAGGGACCTCTCCCTCTAGAAACGTACGAAGTTTTTTCATCTGATCGGAAGCTCTATCAACGAGTTTGTCTTCCGGGTCTTCCGGCGGGGGCATATCGCGTAGGATGAAGAGGCGCTGGTAGATCGCTTTAAAAAATTTCTCCTTCACTTGACGTGTGTTCTTGGAACCCCATGCCGCTAATTTAACGGGGTCTAACGGATCCGTGGGAAGCAGTTTCTGAGCTTCAGGACCGATATGGCATCTACCACACGCTTCGGTAGTCCTAACGATCACACTCGCTAGCTCTGGAGTGGGGTAACAATCTTTAAGATAGGGATCTAACGGCGGAAGCGGCTCCAATTCGGCTTCCGGTTTTGCTCTCGGATAATCTCTTTTTAAGACGTGCACCAAGGAAGTTCGCAATGCTGGTAAGAGCTCGTGCCGTTCGGGGATAATTCCTCTATCGATAAAGGCTTTGAGTTCAGGTTCGTTTAAAGCTTTTCTGACCACCTCTTCCAAAAGTTTTACGTACTCTTCGGAATTTGGTTTTTCTCCTCGAGAACGAAAGATGTTTTCGACGCTGTTTTTGAGCCATCGGGAGGCCACATCCTCATTATCTAATTTAAGATCCCCAATAGCACCACTTAAGGGGCGTCCTAAGACCTCTTGGGGAGAGAGAGGCGGTTCGAAAGCGCTACTGTTTTTGGGAGAGAGCGCTTCGTGAGGAACGAAGTCTTCTTCAAAGCGTTTTTTGCTGTATTGGATCACCTCTTCGGCGGTGGGCTCCCGAGAAAGTCCCATGGCTTTGCTTAGAGGAACATCCTTTAATTTGTCCGACAGAAATGCCGAGGCGTTAGCGGGTAGTTCCATCCCCTCGATGTCTTTGGAGAGAGCTTGAAGTCTTGCCACTTGAGCATCTCTGAGAAGCCCCGTATTTTCGGGCTTTTCGAAAAGTTCGCGCGTTAGCAAATTGGTTAGGAACTTAATTTGATCGTTGGGATTTTTGACGAGCAAGGGCACTTGATGCTGTCGAAAAAGATTGGCTGCGGCTCGAATCCTCGCATCATAAACGGCAATATCTCCAAAAAGATTGATAGAGCCGGGTCGATCCCCTAGAAGCTCTTTCGGTAGGGTCTCACGTAGCGCATCGGCAATAGGGCCGGCATTGCCGTTACTCCAAGGAGATCCCCGGTAGGCTTGTGCCCCATTTTTGTGGCAACTACTGCAGTTGCCTAACGGCAAAAGCTTTAATTCCCATTCGCCGTTTTCGTTCTTCTCCACGACTCCAAATTCGAAATGCTTTTTCTTCCAGTTCCACGTTTGCAGTTCCACTTTGCGTACTTCGAAATGGGCTGGCTCGGTTTTAACCGTGAGGTTAGAAGCGATAAAGACCCGGTTCGCTAGGTCCGGGGTTAGGGTGTCATTTTTAAATTTGGAATCCTTAAGACTGATTTGGTGCCTAGGGTTTTCTAGGTTGGAGTTCTCAACCGCATCGGAGAAGACGTTGCTCGTTTCGCTGACGGTTCCGAATCCCGCAAGCAAGGCTTTCCATTCTTCCGCTGTTTTTGGGGTGGCGCGTCCTCGTAAGAGGTACCCCAGGGAAGTGCAGGCTAGTATTTTCTGGAGTTCGGAAGCGTCTTCGGTTCTTGCGATGCGTGAAGTCGGGGGAGCGTGAATAGCGGCGGGAGGACTAGCCGCAATGACATGGAGGGCCATTAGCCAGAAGTAGGCTGTGACAGGCATTGGCTCATTATAGACGGTGCAGAGGTAAGGGACGTAGCCCTTTCGGAGTGGTACTTAGGCTATCTCCAAGCACAAGAAGGAGCGTCGTTAAGTTCAAGATCTCCTGTCCCCTTCCGATAAGCAGAGTGTGAAACACCCTCTCTCTCAATTTGCTTTAGTGGTCTTGCTCCTCTCAGGTCTCGCCTTCGGCGACGTGGTCGATTCTACTGCGGGATCCGACTCCTCATCGAGCGATACCCCCGGAGGGGCCACCGGCTACTACGGCTACACCGAGTATCGAAATCTGGAAAAGCGGAATGCCTTTCTCGATGCCGTGGATCCACCGAGGGAAACTCTTTCATGGATGGTTATGAGCCTTCGCCGGATGCCCCTCCCACCGAAAATGCTTTTTCGGGTGAACAAGAGACTCTGGATTCTGCGGATACTTATACGGATGACTTGAATCGCAGAGCCGAAGATGCCGAGAGAGCAATGCTTTTATTGGGGTTGGCGAAGGGGATGATCCCAGTAGCAGTGACTTTTCAGAAGAGTACAATCGTCTCTCTAGTATGTTTTGGAAGGCGAAACCAAGCCCCTAGTTTTTATTTTCCAATACCCTCTAGCACCTTGTCTGCATGGCCATTCACTTTTACCTTGGCATAAATCTCTTTGATCTTTCCGTCGCCACCAATCACGAAAGTCGATCGCTCGATTCCCATGAATTTTCTTCCGTATAGCGATTTCTCTTTCCAAACTCCGTAAGCTTCGCAGACCTTCCCGCTTTCGTCCGAGAGTAAAGAGAAGTTAAGCTTCTGCTTCGCTTTAAAGCTCGCGTGCCTATCGACGCTATCGCGACTGACTCCCAATACGACGCTTTTTTTCTTTTTGAACTTGTCAAAGAGATCTCGAAAATCACAAGCCTCCGTCGTGCAGCCGGGGGTCATATCCTTGGGATAAAAGTATAAGACCACGGTTTTACCCTTAAAATCCGAGAGTGAAATTTTCTCCCCTTCATCCGAGGGCAAGGTAAAGGCTGGGGCTTTGTCACCGACGTTAAGCATGGGTCCTCCGAAAATGAAGAGAATTTACCTCGGGTTTAGGAGCGATTCAAGAAAGGATGGGACTAGAGGTTTTGGTTTTTTCGCCACTCTTGTACTGCCTCAATGATCCATTGAGGATCGTCGATGGGAAGATCGTGGCCCGCGCGGGGATGGGTTTTAAGTGTTGCCCGCCAGCGTTCGGCTATCTTTCTCGAACAGCAGGGGTGGGCGATGCGATCGTAAGCGGCATTGAGTAAAAGCAAAGGTTTGCGGGGAGGGGTGCGCGGCAAACGAAATTGGGCTGAGGCCAGTAATTGACGGGCTGAATTTTCCAAAGTGATAGGGGCCTTAACTGCCAAGTCACTCCAAGCATCTAACGCGTTATTCCTTCTTTCGGGATTCTGGGCGGTTAGATTTAAAATGAGTTTCTCTCTTTGTCTGGGATCTCGGGTAGCGCCAATTCTTAAAAAAGCGAAGAGTGCTGTGGGATTTAGTCTGCGGTATACAGGATTAATCTTGCCAGCACTCGTGTTGATGGTGATAGCTCCCGCCAGATCGTCGGGATATCTATCTAGCCAGTCGAGGACAATCATTCCCCCCATCGACATCCCCATCAGAAAAGTGGGAAGTGCCAAGCTTTCGACGGGAACCTGGCTTCGATAGCTTTGCCGCAAGAAGTCGGTCATTTCGGCGATGTTCGTTGGACTCTTTTTATCCAAAAGCTTTCCCGTCCCGGGAACATCGAGAGAATAGACGTGGGCCCCTTCCACTTCGTGTTCAAATTGTTTGGGATAACTGCCCCAGTGGTCCGAGGCTCGACTCATTCCGCGAATCAAGATCCAATTAGTGGGAGAGACCTGGGAGGGTTGCGAGCTATGCGACTTTTCCATACCATAAGTGTAACGCGTCTTGTTCTAATTGCTTCTTTTTTTGCGGTTCCAGTAAAGCCCATGCATTGGCCCCGCAGATCGATCGCAGCAAAAAGTCAAAGAGCGTCAAATGGCGTCGAAGGGCTCTTTTGTAGCGGTGGGGAAGTAAGGGGTTAAAGACTCCTAGGAGCGAAAACAGTTGCCTGGGATTTTTCTTCACCCACATCCAGGAGCCCAATTCCAGGGCTAGGGGCAAGAAAAGGCCATTTTCCTCTCGCTTTCGGTATTCGTCATAGAGGAAGTCCCAGAGATCTCCATGGGTCGTATACTGGAGCGACTGTGGCTCCACGGCATAAACGTGATTGGGGTAAGTAACATCAAGTAAATCTTTAAGCGCGTAGACTTCAGCCAAATTGGGAAAGGGCTTAACGGTCTTAGCATAGGGAAACCATAACCGGTCTTTGGTGCCGTAACCGGAATGGATATCTAGAGCTATCGAAACGGAAGCGGGAAAGATTTCCCGACGCACAAAGTCGCAAACGGCTTGGGCTTCGACTTCCATTGGAGCTCCCTGGACTCCCCGATACCAGGGAAGTCGGGGTGAGATGCGGTGTCCTGCGACAAGAAAGTATTTGGAGACCTTTTCGGCCTCGACCGGAGCATTACGCATGAGGTCAACGCCATTGGCATTCGATCGGCTCTGCAGAAACATTCCCGTGGGATTGATCAGAGGGACAAAGACAATGCGCGCTTTGGTCAAAAAGAAATTCATCGAAGGGTCCCAGCGCATCAAATGGGAAAGTGTTTTTAAGTAGGAAATTGCGACTCGAGTGCCGATGCGTTCTAATCCGTGGACTCCTGCGAAATAACCTATGGTGGGGGCTTTAGGATCGGTAACTCCGGCTGAGACGGCGTGGATAGGAAACTTTTGCCCTTTGCATTCCACGGTTGCTAAGGTCTCCACCCGGGCGGAGGAGGGAAGACCTTTGAGCACTTTTTCGAGCTCCACCATTTCGGGCAAACCGGTAATCATTAAGAACCTGCGAATAGAAGGGCGATCCTTAATCTATTCGGTTTACCGGAAGGCAGGCTTAAATCTGAAGCTAGTTCGCCGCGCGTTGGGCGTAGCGCTTTTCGTAACTCTTATTGAGATCGGCGATCTTTAGGATAGTGAGAAAGTCGACACATCTAAAGTCGCTATCCAGCGCCGGATCTGGACAGATTTGAGCCCCCATTTTGAGATAGGATTGCAAAAGAGGGGGTACCAGCTCCGCGATGGGAGATCCTTTAACCTCTTCAGGATTAGGCTGTAAGTTCTTATCGGGGGAGAAGCCGCCGAACCGGCACTTCTCGGTGGGAAAGATATTTAAGTCGTGCCGTATGTGGCCCGCTTTGGCCAAGTAGCCGTAAATCTTTCCCACTTCTAAAGGATCCATGGACCAGATACTCGCCATTCCGAATAGATAGTCGACTCCGCACTCCTGGATATAGCGAGCCAGCCCTCTCCATAAGAGGTGCATCACTTGGCCGGTTCGGTAATCGCGGTGGATACAAGCCCGGCTGAGTTCAAGTTTCGTTCCCGGCAGCTGCGTCAAAGCTCCTAAAGAGAATTCCGACTGCGAGTAAAATTCGAGCGAATATTGCGAGGAGATCAATCGGTACGTGCCGACAATGCGTCCTGTCGTTCTATCTTTAATGACCAGATGGTCGGCCAGCCTATCGAACCTATCGCAATCGATTCCCACCGGCATTTTGCGCTGCAAATGCTCTCGGTGAAACACGTCATACCTAAGGCGCAAAACCTCTTCGAGTTCGGCGCGTGATTCCACGGTCTTAACGAGATAGTTGCCGCGTTCGAATTCGATCTTGGCCTTCGGGGTAAAGCTACGCAACCACTGGCGATTCGGGCTGAAGGTGCCGGTGACGTTATGGAAGAACAAAAGGATGGGGTCGATGCCCAGAATCCGCGTGCCATTATGATTGGTGCTATTTCCGTGAGTGCCGTTAGGCGCTTTGGTGCTTTTACGTATTAAAATGTTCCCCCCCATTCCCAGTTTCCTGGCCCCGTAACCCGGACTATAACGCCAATTTTTGCGGGTGTGAACCTTTGCCGTTCAGCGGTCAGACAAGGTCACAAAGATACAGTGATTGACAGATTCTAGAATAACGTACGTAGCCCAGCCCGACTGTCAGGGTTAAGTTGTTTTTCTTGGCGCGGCGGGGCGCGATCCCGCTGTGGAGAGTAAAAAGTCGAGGGGTTTTTGCGCTTTGGTGACGACGAATTCACTGTACGCCGGTGATCTGCGCGCGATAGACTTGAGAGAGCTAGGAGAATTCTAAATGTTGGCTAGAAATGGCATTAACGGCACCCAAGTCGCAGGGAAAAAAAGGAAGATCAACTGGGTAAACGTGGGGTGGCTGATAGGATCCCCTATCGCCGCTGTCAGTTTGGTAACTTACCACATGATGCACCACGGGTTTCAGCCCTGGGCATGGATCGCTTTTTTAGTGAGCTGGCCCATCACGGCTCTTAGCATCACTGCCGGTTATCATCGTTTAATTTCGCATCGTAGTTATTCCGCGAATAAATTTTTGAAATTGGTTTACCTCATTGTCGGGGCAACGGCGTTTGAGGGATCTGCTTTGGAATGGGCTACCGATCACCGCAGACACCACCGCCAGGTCGATACCACCGAGGATCCCTACAATATCAATCAAGGATTTTTCCATGCACACATCGGTTGGCTTTTCTGGAAAGAGAGCAACCAATATCCCCTTCCGCCGGATCTCAAGAATGATCCGCTCATCATGTGGCAGGATCGCTATTTCGTTCCGCTGGCCATTGGGGTAGGCCTTTTACTTCCTTGTTTTATTGGGGGTCTTTTCGGCCAGGCCCTAGCAGGTTTTGCTTATGTGGGTTTTTTACGAGTTGTTTTTTGCCAACACGCCACCTTTCTCATCAACTCGGCTTGCCATTGTTTTGGCCGGCAACCGTATTATCTAAAAAATTCCGCTCGCGATAGCATGATCATGGCGTTTTTCGCGTGTGGCGAGGGGTACCATAACTTCCATCACCGTTTCCAAACCGATTATCGCAATGGTTTTCGTTGGTATCACTGGGATCCGGCAAAATGGGTGATCCGATCTGCGGCTCTTGTAGGCTGGGCATCTAATTTGAAGCGAGTTCCCGATCCGGTGATCCTAAACGCGCGTATGCAGATCGATCACGTGAAGCTTGTCGAGCGTGGTGCCCCGGTTGAAAAGCTCTATGCACTCAAGACCCGAGTGGAAGAGGCGCAGCTACGCTGGAGAGAAATTAAAGAAGACTATCGCCGCGTAAAGAGAAATGTTCAGGTGAGTTCCCGAAGAAAGGTCATTGCGGTCAAAGCCGAGTTGCGTGTGGCTAAGCTTGAATTCAAGATGGCGTGCGCGCAATGGTATGCGTATTGTAGGACCTTTAAGACCGCCCGAGCTTACTCTCGTGGCATAGTCTAATGGTTTAGCGCAGGGAGATAGCCCATGAAAAAAGCCAAAGGATTAACACTAATGTTGCTGGCCGCTTTAACCGGGCCAGCGGTAGCCAATCCCACCTCACCGGTTCAGACTCCAACGCCTAAGACCAAACAGAGCCGACGAGCTAAGCGTTCCGCTAAGAGGCATTTGGCCTCGCAGTCGGGTAAGTCGACTTCACCTTCCGCCGCGCCACAAGGAAAGTGATGGCAGAGCGATGGCTGACCTATGGCTGATTTATGGTGCCAACGGTTACACCGGTAATCTGATTGCTGAGCGGGCAAAATCCCGTGGCCTCTCTCCTATTTTGGCCGGAAGAGGTGAAGCGGTTAAGCGATTGGCTGAACGGCTTTCTCTACCTTATCGAATTTTCGACCTTTCCAACCCCCAGGCTACTCGAGAAGGTTTGGCCGATGTCTCTGCCGTTTTGCACTGTGCAGGCCCCTTTTCCCGGACGAGCCGTCCGATGGCAGACGCCTGTCTTGAAAAAAAGGTTCACTATCTAGACATTACTGGAGAGATTTCCGTCTTCGAAGAGTTGCACGCGCGATCGGAGGCGGCCAAGAAAGCTCAAGTCACTCTCTTACCCGGTGTCGGATTTGATGTCGTTCCCTCTGATTGTTTGGCCGCCACTCTTAAGTCGCGAATGCCGGAGGCAACCCATTTAGAGTTAGCTTTCGCCGCGCAAGGATCACTTAGTCGGGGAACGATTAAGACCATGATCGAGCATTGGGAGCACGGAGGTGCTATCCGCAAGAACGGAAAAATTATTTCGGTTAGGACGGCTCACGTGTCGAAAACGGTCGCCTTTTCCGATAAGAAACGAAGAATCACAGCGCTCCCCTGGGGAGATGTCGCAACCGCCTTTTACTCGACAGAAATACCCAACGTTACCGTCTATGTCGCCGGCCCCGCTATTATGCCGGCGGTGACAGCCTTAATGTCGGTGATGAAGCCCGTGCTAAAGAATCAGAAACTAAAATCATTTCTTCAGCACGTCGTGGAAAAGCGGATATCCGGCCCCTCGGCAAAAATGAATCAAGAAGGCTCGGTGAAAATGTGGGGAAGGGTAACCGATGCGACGGGAAGTTTTTTAGAAGCGTGGCTGGACGCGCCGGAGACCTACTCGCTTACCGCGGATACGGCGATTGAAGCGACCAAAAGAGTGGCAAGGGGAGAAGTAGCAACGGGATATTTGACGCCGTCACAAGCTTTTGGGCAGGATTTTATTTTGCAGTTTCCGGGGACGAAACTGACGTTTGCGAGTTGAAAAAACACCTAGACATACACAATAAAGCTAAAGCTATAGCTCATCGTTAGATTTAGCCGTAGCTATAGCTCTATTACCTATTTTCTAGATCCTCTGTCCCGCCCGGCTACTTCTTACTCACATTAAACGGCGTTAATTGCTCCACCGTAAAATAGACGCCCTTAGGCGTTCGTCCCTGTAGCGAAGCTGGCACGGTTCCGTCCTTGGTGGGCGGAAGACTCGTCAGGGTCGCGGCACGAGTATCCAATACGACGTAAGTGTTCGCATTGATCACGGCATTCGCGTAGGTCGTCAGATCTTCGATGGTGCGAAGATCTCCAGTCTGAGGGGGCTCAGTTTTACGCGTGATGATGGGAGCGACTTCCGTCGTTCCGTCGTTGTAGGAGATAAGTAGCGCGTCGGTAAGACGTAGATCGGTAATGGTTGCGTCTTTGGCGACTACCGCCAGACAAACCCTCGTCACCGAAGTCGTGAGTGTATTGGTCCCACAGTAAGAAGGAACAATGGCAAAGTTGGGAGTATTAGGCGGAGGCGGGGGTGTCGTTGTGACCGTGTATGAGGTCGAGCAATTTCCCGTACCCGCACTATTCGATACCACACCGTTTACGGTAAAAGTGCCCGCTACCGTCGTGGTTACCATCGTCTTACCGACAGGAACGGAAACGGAAGTGCCATCGATGGTGGCGGTTGCCGTCGTCGATTGGGTATCCAGTTCCAAGGTCACCGTATCGCCAATGGTGGTCGTCTCTGGTGAAGCCGTTAAAGTACACGTCGGCGGAGGTGGCGGAGGGGGCGGAGTATTGGTAACCGTAAGGGTCGTCTGGCAACTTCCCGAAGTTCCATTGGCCCCTTGAACGGTCCCTTGCACGGTAGTCACTCCCGCTGCCGTCGGAGTTACCGGCAATTGTCCCGTGGGGACGGAAACCGATTGGCCTTGGATGGTGGCTGAAGTCGCGTTCGTCGTAACGATAGAAACCGTCGAGGTGGCTCCTAAAGCGATGCTATTGGGATTTGCAGTCAGAGTACAAGTGGGAGCAGGTGGTGGCGGATTATTACCGCAATCGGAATTGATTCCGCAAACGACGACGTTATTGGTTGTGGCAAAAGTTTTCAAAAAGGTCTGAGTCTCGGGAATGTCGGTGCGGATGTCGTAATTGGTATCTTGGATATTCCCTTTCGAATTAATGCCGATTAGTTTCAGCGCTGTCCCATCTTGGATATACGCAGGTCCTCCCGTATCGACGAAACAGATGGCCGCACCCCCCGCTTGTCTAGAGACCATGTCAAAATCGGAGAATCCGGTGATAACGGAATTTCCGATGCGCAGAACTCCATCCACAGGGCCGCCCCCCGCGGTAGTACATCCATACCCTAACAAAGTGATCGAAGTTCCTGTTGTTGCCGTTCCTCCCACGATAGCGGGGGTGACTCCTTGGATTGGCTGAGTGGTCATTCCAATTGCGATATCGTGATCCTGTTGAGGGAAAAGGGAACTTTGAGTCATTGTCGCCGTGTACGTCGTGGATCCCACGGTGAAGGTCGCTGTCTGTCCCGTCTTAGTACAATGGGCGGCTGTGATAATCGTTTGAGGTCCCACTACCACTCCGGTGCATTGAGCCCCCAGCGAAGTGAGATAGATGACCTCTTGGTGAGTCCCTGCGGCTACCGGCGTTCCGTTAATCAAATGAGCACCCGGTCCGACCTGATTTGCGAGAGCAGTGCTAGCTATCCAAAAAAAACAAAAAGCGGCAACTCTCCCCGTGAATTGAATACGCATGAATAGCATCCTTTTGTAGCGACTTTCTTAAAGTGTGGAATTGCCGCTATCGCGGCAGAAACCCATTGTGCTCAAAATTCTACCACCGCTGGACGCACTCTAGAAGAGCTGGCTTAATGGGCGTTATCAGACGTTAAATGGCCCTGTGTGTAAAACAAACCTAACAACTTTCGCCGCTATGTTTAGAGTGGTATGAACACCTTTTAATTGCGGAGGCACCATGACCGCCCCTTCTTCCGGCTTTAAATGGAAAGAGAGTTATCCCTTCTACTTGGCCAATCGCGCGGTGGCCCCCAATCAGGATCTCGTCGTCACCGATAAATTTAGCGGACAGAAACTAACGCGCGTTGCCTTGGCGGATGATACAGCCATCGACACCGCGATTGCCAAAGCCCAGGAAGCGGTGCGTCCGCTAGCGAGACTTTCATCCTATGAAAGGGCTGAGATCTTACGCCACTGCGCGAACCAGATCGAAAGCCGAGCCGCCGAATTCACCGAAGTTCTCTGCGGGGAAGCGGGAAAACCTCTCAGGGATAGCAAGGGCGAAGTCACTCGGCTTATCGATACGTTTCGTATCGCTTCGCAAGAGGCGACTCGAATGGTCGGCGAGGTTTTACCGATGGACATATCCTCTCGGGCGAGTGGGTATACGGGGCAATGGAAGCGCTTTCCCATTGGCCCCTGTTCTTTTATCGCGCCCTTTAACTTTCCTTTGAATCTAAGCGCCCACAAGATTGCCCCGGCAATTGCCGTCGGATGCCCCTTCATACTCAAACCCGCAAGCTTTACTCCCGTAAGCGCCATTCTTTTGGCCGAGATTTTGGCGGAGACCTCTCTTCCTGAGGGTACCTTTTCTGTTCTTCCCTGTGCTCGTGATGGAGCGGAGCGTTTCACGACCGACGCGAGACTTCAGCTTTTAAGTTTCACCGGATCCCCCGCGGTGGGGTGGGACCTTAAGAACCGCGCGGGCAAGAAGCGGGTCGTCTTGGAGTTGGGCGGAAACGCGGCTTGTGTCGTGGACGAGACATGGAAAGACTTAGAAGATGCCGTTCAGCGACTTATCATCGGTACTTTCTCTAATTCGGGACAGAGCTGTATTAGCGTTCAGCGAATCTTAATCCATGAATCCATTTACGATGCGTTTCGCACCCGCTTTGTTCTCGCGGTGAAGCAGCTAAAGAGCGGGGATCCTCGTCTGGAAGAGACCGTTGTCGGACCGCTAATCTGTGAAGCGGAGGCCGTTCGGGTGGAAAAATGGATTAAAAGTGCCCAGGCCGCAGGGGCCAAGTGCTTAGTCGGGGGAAATAGAGTGGGAGCGGTAGTACCGCCCACGCTTCTTGAGAACGTGCCTGACTCCGAGAAACTCTCCTGCGAAGAGGCCTTTGGACCGCTGGCCATTCTTCAATCTTTCAAGAGTTTTGACGAAGCTCTTGCCGAGGTTAACCGTTCCCGGTTTGGCCTTCAGGCCGGCGTGTTCACCAGAGACCTCTACCGCGCCGAACAAGCTTGGAATGAATTGGAAGTCGGAGGGGTCATTATCGGCGATGTCCCGTCATTTCGCGTGGATCACATGCCGTATGGTGGAGTGAAGGACAGCGGATTTGGACGCGAGGGGATCCGTTTCGCGATGCAGGATATGACGGAAATAAAGTTAATGGTCGTGAGGAGTCACCATTAGATTTGGGCCTTTGGCAATTGTCTGGCTGCTTTCGATTATAAAAGGAGCGCCCTTTGGTCGTCATGAGGGTGCGGGAACAGATGACGCCCAACACTTTCTCTCGTCATCACCGCCTACTATCGCCGATATTGAATGCCGGTGAGCCCGGTGGTAGGGTATTTTCCTTAGGTAAAAGGAGTAGCTATGAAGACCAGAGCAGCAGTCGCTTGGGGACCCAAAACGCCGTTGGAAGTCGAAGAGGTTGAACTCGACGGACCAAAGGCTGGTGAGGTGCTCGTGCGTTTGGCGGCAAGTGGAGTCTGCCATACCGACGCTTTCACCCTTTCGGGAGCGGATCCCGAAGGAGTCTTTCCCACTATCTTGGGGCATGAAGGGGCCGGAGTTATCGAAGAGGTTGGTCCTGGAGTTAAGAGTGTCAAAGTCGGCGATCATGTCATCCCGCTTTATATTGCCGAATGTGGAGAGTGCAAATTCTGTCGGTCGGGAAAGACCAATCTTTGCTCCGCTCTGCGATCCATGCAGGGAAAAGGGCTTCTTGCGGACGGAACTTCACGGTTTTCTAAGAACGGAAAGACCATCTACCACTACATGGGAACTTCCACGTTTTCCGAATACACCGTACTTCCTGAAATAGCCGTCGCTAAGATCAACAAAGCGGCACCTCTGGATAAAGTTTGTCTACTGGGCTGTGGAATTACCACGGGTATCGGAGCTGTACTGAATACCGCCAAGGTAACTCCGGGTTCGACGATCGCCGTTTTTGGTCTTGGTGGAATCGGACTCAGCGTCATTCAAGGTGCGGTTTTGGCGAAAGCATCGCGCATCATTGCGGTCGACATCAATGAATCGAAATTTGATTTTGCCCGTCAATTGGGAGCGACCGAATTTGTGAATCCCAAACAACTTTCCGTTCCGATTCAGCAAGCCATCGTCGAAATGACGGATGGGGGTGTCGACTACTCTTTCGAATGTGTGGGAAACGTGAATCTTATGCGAAGTGCGTTGGAGTGCTGCCACAAAGGATGGGGAGAATCGATTGTGATCGGAGTCGCCGGAGCGGGGCAAGAGATCTCGACCCGTCCTTTTCAATTAGTTACCGGCCGAGTGTGGAAAGGGACAGCCTTTGGCGGAGTCAAGGGGCGAACGCAGCTTCCGGGCTATGTCGAACGTTATCTAGCGGGTGAAATTAAAGTCGATGAGATGGTCACCCATACGATGCCCATTCGAGAGATTAACCGGGCCTTTGATTTAATGCATGACGGAAAGAGCATTCGGTCGGTAGTTACTTATTAATATGATGTCAGAACTTACGCAGGTTAGTCGTTCTAAGAGTTTTGAAGGCTGGACGGAACTTTATTCTCATCCTTCTTCTTCTACACAAACGGTGATGAAGTTTGCGATCTATCGGCCGCCGCAGGCGGAGCACGGTCCGGTACCGGTCTTGTATTGGCTATCGGGCCTTACCTGCACCGAAGAGAATTTTATCACCAAAGCCGGGGCTCAGCGGGTGGCTTCTCGACTGGGATGTTTGCTGGTTGCTCCCGATACAAGTCCAAGAGGGGCCGCAGTTGAGGGCGAGGACAAAGAATGGGATTTAGGAGTGGGAGCCGGATTCTATGTCGATGCCACTGAAGGCAAGTGGGCGCGCAACTACCGCATGGAGACTTATGTGACGCGTGAGTTACGACAGATCGTGGAAAATAATTTTCCGGTGTTCAAGGACAGACAATCGATCTTTGGCCACTCGATGGGAGGGCATGGAGCGATAGTTTTGGCCCTTCGCCATCCCGGCCTTTATCGTTCGGTATCGGCATTTGCTCCGATCTGTGCTCCTTCTCACTGCCCGTGGGGTGAGAAGGCCTTCTCTCAGTATTTGGGGGAAGATCGAAAGAAATGGGCACAGTATGACGCCAATGAATTGGTTCGCACCGTCCGCAGTCCCATTGCGATTCGTATCGATCAGGGTGAAGATGACAAATTTCTTAAACCTCAATTGGGGCTCGATCGCTTTGAAGCCACCTGCCGAGAATTGAGTTATCCCCTGGAGGTTCGTCGTAGGCCGGGATATGACCACAGTTATTATTTCATCGCTAGCTTTATCGAAGAGCATTTGGAATACCACTCAGCCAGCCTAAAGTCGGATTTGAGGTGATTTGATGTCTTCGTTCGCTTGGGGAAGTGCCGAGACGAAGTTTTTCTTCGAACTCACACCAGAACGCATTTTGGATGCTGTTGAGGCTTCCGGATTCCGCTGCACTGGCCGCTGTCTTACGCTAAACAGCATGGAAAATCGCGTGTATGAAGTGGAGCTAGAGATTGACGAAGGTCAGGTTCTTAAATCTCCCAGTGAGCGTTTTCGTATCGTAAAGTTTTATCGCCCAGGACGATGGACGGAAACTCAAATTCTAGAAGAGCATCAGTTTCTAAAAGATCTTAAGGAGGCAGAAATTCCGGCCGTGGCGCCGTTGCCCTTTAGCGACGGAACAACGCTTCATCAAGTGCCTGGGATTGGAATCTGGTACACCGTCTTTCCTAAAGTGGGAGGAAGATCTCCCGACGAATTAAATCCCGAACAGTTAGAGCAAATCGGCCGCTTACTTGCTCGGATGCATAATGTCGGTGCCACGAAAGAAGCTCCTCATCGGATCTCTTTGAACCCCGCCTCTTATGGGCAGGAAAATTTGAACTACTTACTTCAGTCGGGCTCGCTGCCTAGTGACATCCGCGATCGTTATAAGCAACTGGTAGAAGACATTTGCCGCATTATCGAACCGTGGTTTGCCAAGACCAAGATGCAACGGATTCACGGCGATTGCCATCCGGGAAATCTTCTCTGGGGCGGTGAAGGTGCCTTTTTCGTCGACTTCGATGACATGGTTCGGGGCCCGTGCGTTCAAGACTTGTGGCTTCTGGTACCGGGTCGTGACGAACAGAGCGTTCGACAGATGAACCAGATGGTCAAGGGCTACGAACAGATGCGAGAGTTTGATTGGGATTCCTTGCGTCTGGTAGAACCGTTACGAGCGTTACGCTTTATCCACTTTAGTGCTTGGATCGCCAAGCGCTGGAACGATCCTGCTTTCACCCGCACCTTCACCCAATTTGGAACTGCAAGATACTGGGGCGAGCAGGTGAGTGACTTACAGGAACAATTGGAATTGATTCAAGCGCTGGCTTAGCAGAGGGCCGTTACGACGCTCGAGGATGATCTCGCAACAGGCTCCGCAATCTCATCGCATAAGTACCACATCGTTAGGTCTCACGCTGTTCAATTTCCACTCCCTTTTCACCGCCTGGATCACCGCACTCGTCGTCACATCGGCATGGTTGTTGTAGTCCGGACCGTGGCGCAAATTGAATTCATCAAAGGGGATAGGATACTCGGTGTCCCAAAGCCAATAGGCGTGGTTAATCCCCATACTCTCAAAAAGAGAAAACATGTCCGTCAGATATCCGTCGGCTCCGGTCTCCCAGCGCATGACTCCGAATTCGTTCACGGCGACGGTGACGTTTTGGGTTTGTCGATAGTCGACGAAGGGCTGCAGAGTGGATTGAAGCCACGATTCATCAAACACCGCGGGATTTCCCGAATCATCGAGAATGTTTCCGGGGTAAGCCACGGTGAGTGGGGGGTACTGGTTCGTGTAACTTGTAGGGAGGTAAGGATGGACCGTATAGATTGTTTCGGAATCTCCGGTGGGCTTTAAGGCCCATAGCCAATCCAGATCGCTATAGTTCATTGCTCCCACCAATACCGGTGTGTTGGGATCGACCGCGCGGATTGCTTGAGTAATTCTTTGGGCCAGCGGATTCCAGTCGTATGTCGAGTTAGCATAGGTAGGATAAAATTTTCGCGAGTCATATATTTTAAGAAGAACGTCATTACTATTGGGCTCGACCATCAGATCGTAACCCACCACATTGGCATACGAACGGTAACGTTGGGCGGTGTATTTCCACATCTCGGCCCATGCCTGTTGGATCTTACGACTCCGCCACACTTGATTATTTACCTTAGTATTTGTCGAAGCGTTGAATGTCCCTTCATTTCGCCCAGGGCCGGTGCGAAAACTTAGTACGACAAAGAGGTTGGCTTTGGTGGCAGCGGCAATGAGCGAATCGAGCCTCGCCACCACATCGGTGTTGGGAACATAAGGGGGTGTTTCGGTGTAGGTGCCGGGTACCGAGAAGTTGACATAGTTGGCACCCCAGGAGGCCAGAGTGGCAAAGTCGGAATCTTCAAGCGCAGGGCCGACAGGGCCGGGTCCTAGGGTGGTCCCATCAACGGTGGGGTCGATTACCTTTTGCCAGATATTAGCGCCCCTCAAACAAGTCCCGTGAGACCACAAATCCCATTTCGTTAGAAGTTGTGCAGGGGTGGGGCAGCCCGATTCCGAAAAGCAACTCGATGCGACAAACGAGAGAACGAATACTACCCACCGGTATAGCTTTGAAACTGATCGGACTGAGAACGGCCCCACAGTCCGAGAGTAGGTAGGCAAAGCCACTCAAATATGGCGCGCCTGTGAAATTGTACTCATAAAGTAAGAGGGTTTGAGGTAGCGTAGGGAGGTTGGTTTCTCTATGCGTCAAAGTTTTTTGAAACCCCCCAGCGGTCTCGCCCGAATCACTGGAAACATCCGGGCGTTTTTTTGTGGCCTGCTCCTATTCCTTAGTCTTGTCTTTTGTAACTGCCTTCAGATCATAAGCCTTTTAGTTTATCCCTTTTCGCGGACACTATTTCGAAGCATCAACTGCGGGATGGCAGCCCGGTGGTGGGGGGGGTGTGTTAGGGCGAGCGAACGGCTGAACGGTATTAAGCGGGTTAGGGCAGGGGATGATTCCCCTCGTCAGGAGAACGCACTTGTCATTGCTAATCACGAATCCATGCCTGATACCGTGGCACTTCTCTCGGTGGGACTTGAAGCCGGCTGCTTAAACAGGATGAAGTGGTTTGCCAAAGATACTTTGCGCTACATTCCGGGCCTGGGGTGGGGGTTGACGTTTTTGGACACACTCTTTCTGAAGAGGCATTGGGAGCAAGATCGAATCCACATCGAAAAGACATTCGGTAAGTTTATTCGGGAAAAAATTCCGGTCTGGCTCTGTTTCTTTCCCGAGGGAACTCGTTTGACCTTAGAAAAGTTCGAGCAGAGCAGGGCTTATGCTGTGAAAGCGGGATTGAAACTTCCCAACGCCGTGCTGATCCCTCGCACGAAGGGTTTTATCGCAGCGGCTCGCGCTTTGGCCCCCACGATAAGTGCGGTCTATGATGTTACTATAGCCTATCCCGATGGCATCCCTTCCTTGTGGCAATGGATGGCCGCGTGGCCCAACTCCTATCATGTTTATGTCCGCCGATTCGCGGTTCAAGAACTTCCCGCTGATGATGAAGGGTTGGCTCGTTGGCTTATCAAACGCTATGAAGAAAAAGATGCGCTACTTACCTATTTCTACGATCACGGTGAATTTCCCAAGTAGCAAAACCGTAAGCTAACGCTGCCCCGCTGCTTTGACCGATTTAATCGTAAGCGAACGAGCCAGCGAGAGATCAAAACGCATTTTTTGTAAGAAGAGTTCTAACGCCTGTCCGGCGGAACCTATGAGATCTCCCAGGACTTCAATATTGGCGGTACTGAGTTCATGTTCACGAAGTTGCGAACTTGAGAGACGGCCGACCAAGCGGTGAGCTCCTTTGATTCTTCGCAGCATTACCCGCTCCCTAATTTTTAGCACCTGTAAGATGACATCCCAAAAATTGGGGTTTGCCCGATAGAGCTGAGTGCCTCGCTCGCTTTTTCCGGCTTCCTGAATCACCCGATAATGGAGCAGTTCGCCTACGGACATGCTTACCAAAGCTTTGGAGATTCCCAACTTCTTCATTAAAGATCCTGCGTCCAACGGTCTGTCTGCGACAACCAAGTGGGTCCAGATCCGCCCATGCACTCGCTTAAACCCCCAATAGGCGATGAACTCCCCGATTTCATCGCTTAGTGGATTGACCGGACACTTCTTGCGCGAAAGTCGTTTCATGGCGCGAAGACTAGACGCGCCTCTGGCGAATGACAATTGATAAGTGTCGCTTACAAAGGCGACGTCGATGGCTAAATCTCATAAAGTCCACGTTAGAGATCGGTGGATCAGTTAAAATAGGGAGGAGCCCCGAGGTTCAATAACAGTTTCTTTATTATTTCAAATAGATACAAACAATCATGTTGGCTTTTTTGAGGCAATTCTCGTTTATCCTCTTTGCATCGTTGTGGCTGCCGCATCAGACTTTGGCGGATAACATAGTATCTGCGGACTGCTTTTCCGCACAGGCTGCAGTTCCCCTTCCGGTTTGGCAAACGCCCTATGAGAAACCTCTGTGGAGCCCCTTGCCTGGAGATCTCAATCCAAAGCTGGGTATGGAACTCACTTTTAGAGCAGGCGAGTTGGTTAATCCGGACTTAGATCGCATACATCGTGAATTGGCGCGGCTAACGCCCGATAATGGCTTTCGAGTGGGCGAGCAGGGAGGTGGGGATCTCCCGTACGGCGATTTCACAAGAGATCGTGCCTTTACGGTGACGTTTCTAGGTGAAAATGGATCGCCCCCCATTCAATTGATATTTAAGCCGGACGGAAAGAGACGAAAAGTGATCGAGGTCACGGGAACGCCGTTGCCCTATTCTGAATTCCCACGTCAGAGAGGCAAGATTCAATTTATCTTTGACCAGATGGCTCGTCTTGGCCACACCCCCTACGAAGACACGGGGGGCGGCCATGTTCACTTCGATAAGAAAGCGGCCTTTGGTTGGGACGGAAGGCTGCTGCGAAACTTTCTGGTGGATCTCTATTTTAATAATCCCCAGATCCATTACCCGTTTCTTCGCTCTCGAAAAAGCGGACAAGCTCCGCTACCCATTGATCTAGGACCCGAATACGACGCTGAGTTTCGAAAAATTATCGCCGAGTATGACGAACTCTACGCACGAGGCAGAGATCCTGGTGGTGCCTGGATTCAAGACCAAATTTACGATCGAATCACTAACGACGCTTTGGAAAAAGGAGTCAGCTCCAAACGAAAGGACGCCGCCATCAATTTTTACACGTTCGCCGAAACAGCAGAACTCCGCTCAGTACGCCCTCAACAAAATGCGAAAGACTTAGAGCGCGTTTATGCTTTGGTCGTGGGTCGCCTTAACTATCTTCGGACGGTAGAGGGTTTGGTTCCGATAGCAACGTCTGTGCCGGATCCCACCTCGCAGGAGGCGCGGGCTCGGACGGTGACTTTTCTGGAACAGTCTCGGCTGAACCCCCAGGATTACGATCCATTTTTTGAGCTAGGGTGGGGAGAGAAGTGAGGCCTGAAGTGGCAGGCGTACTTCCCAGGGTATCTAACTTTTTAAATAGGTCGGCAATCATCGATTTACGGCGATCTTCGTTCAACGGCCGAGGCCCTTGGTGAGCTTTGACTAGGTGCGGAGCTATCTCAATGAGAAAACGCGAAGGCGGCGAAGGGACGACTTTGCCGTGACGGCGCCTCTTCTCCGCTCGGCTAAGGATAAGTCTTTCCTTGGCACGGGTGATTCCCACATAGAAGAGCCGCCTCTCCTCCGAGAGATTAGTTCCCAATATCTTATGGGGAATAATATCCTCTTCAATTCCAATCATGAGCACCACTGGGAACTCAAGCCCCTTGCAAGCGTGGAAGGTAAGCAGCTGGACTCGATCTTCATCTTCCTCCTTGCCGCTCAGCAAGTCTCTTAACTCCATGGCGTCCAAGAACTCTCGAATACTTTCTGAAGTTTTTCCGCCTCGCTCCACAAATCGATCCAGGATCCCGGAAAAGACTTCTAGATAGCGCCATCGTTTCGTTGCTACTTGGGCATTACCCGAATATTTTTCCAAGTGCTTCTTGTAACCAATGTTATCCAAGTACTGAAGTAACTTGGCCCCGGGGAGGCTCGCGGGGTCGAGAAGATTTGGAATTAGATTTTTTAATTCTTCCCACAGTACTTCGATGGCCGCTCCCGCCCGTTCTTCCACTTGAGCCTGGTACCATTGTTTGGAGGCCTCCGGAAATTTAATGTTTCTGTCTCTGGAGTAAGTGGTCAACAGCTCTACACTCTTGTCCCCTATCCCGCGCGGAGGGGTATTGAGGATTCTACGAAAAGCCACTTCATTTGGTTTTAGTGCACATCTCAAATACGCCAAAACATCACGGGTCTCTTTGCGATTCGAAAAAGGCGGTTCCCCCACTTATCGTATAGGGAACCTGTCGTCGACGAAGTTCTGCTTCTATTAAAGCTCCCTGACTGTTCGAACGGTAAAGGACGGCAATCGATTTTCTGGGGAAACCTTGTCGAATAAATTCTTCGGCTTCAGAACAGATATTTTCGGCTTCATCATCTTCCGTGTCAAAGACCATCAACTCCGGTAACTGTCCTTCCTCAGCCGATTCACTTGATCTTAGAACTTTGGGATGGCGTTCGGTGTTTTTGGCGATGACGTTATTAGCGAGTTTCAAAATGGCGGGTGTCGAACGATAATTTCGTTCGAGGCGAATCACTTTGCAACCTGAATACAGTTTCGGGAAATCAAGAATGTTACTGATACAGGCCCCACGCCAGGCATAGATGGACTGATCGTCGTCACCCACTACCGTGAGATTGCGGTGGGGCTCGGCCAATTGTCGTACCAGATTCATTTGCATCTGGTTGGTGTCTTGGAATTCATCCACCATGATCTGGGTATATTGCTGCCTCACTGCGCTTGCTATCTCAGAATCTGTGCGCAGTAATTCTACGGGCTTTAGAATCAGCGAATCAAAATCGACCATCCCCAGCATCTCAAGACGTTTAAGGTATTTGGGAAGTAGCCACTCGACCGCAGCTTCGTATTCATCATCATTAGCGGCCGTGACGCGTCCTACCTCTCGCCAGGTGCTAATCATTGAAAGAAGCTTCTCCGGATCGTAGGCACTCTTTCCTCCGTAATGAAACTCGCGCAGGATCTCTTTTACGATCATGCCAGAATCACTAGCATCCAAAATTCCAAAACCTTCGCTTAGGTTTGCTTTACGATAAAATCTTCTTAACAGCTGAAGCCCGAAGGAGTGAAAGGTTCCTGCCCAAATTTTAGAGGCACGGGAACCAATCTTAGCCGTGACTCGGGCCTTTAACTCTCTTGCCGCTTTATTGGTGAAAGTAAGAACGCACAATTCATTAGCGGTAACGACCTGATCGTCGAGTAATCTGCCGGCTCGAGACACCAGAACGGTAGTCTTTCCGCTTCCGGCACCGGCTAATATCAATAGTGGCCCGTGATTGTGCAACACGGCAACCTTTTGCTCTTCATTTAGTCCGTGAGTCCAGTCCCCCACCATCGTCTCGCTTTCGATTTTACGTGAAAGGGATGAATGTGGCAGGCCGCAATTCTCTCGTCAATGCGCACTCGAAGAGCCTTACTGCATAAGGTGGGAGCGGGTTTCTGCGTCGATCTAGTTAATAGCAAGAGGAACGTCTTGCGGCCGGGGAGGCGGCGGTAACCGAAGAATCAAGTCTAACGTATGCATGGAATCCACTAGCGTTTTCAAGAAAGGGCCTTTCAAACGACTCGCCGGGGGTTCTGTTTGCCCGACAATGAGTGAGGCAACAGAATCCTTTTCGACCTCTAGAAAGAGCTTCAACTTTCGGCGGCGATTGTCCGAATAAGAGCAAGTCAAAAGAGATACCTTGGCATTATTGGGATCGGGTTGACTCACGCATCTAGTACGGGAAAAATCGTATTTATCATTTTTGAGCGGCGTAAAAATCATCCCCGGAAAATTGACCGGGTTTTCGACTACAGTCTTAGCGATGATGGCATCCCATTGATCCACTTCGTTTTCGACCAAATTTTGAATCACGGTCCGGGCGAGGTCTCCGCTCATGGCTAAGACGCCGGCAATGGGGGCATTAAGAACGGTAGCTTCCCACCCGTGGGTACTCACTTCCAAAAGACCGTCCTCCGTACCTTCTCTTCTAGCGTACGTGCAAGTGATTTTCTCATTACCGCCTGTTTCGCAATAAGCACCCAAAAGGGCTTCGCCGCGAACCTCATCACTTCTAAGAATGGGGAAATCTTTCGGATGGTCCAAAACCATTTCTACGAAATCTGTGGGTGAAATCTTAACTTCAGTGGCGCCGAAGCTGTAGCTTGATACCAGAGCCAAAAGGACAGCAGATGCGAAGCTTTTTTTCATCAAAAATCCCTCATTAAAAGGTGCCCGTGAATACCAAATTTGCCGAAGTAAATCAATGGAGGGCTTTGGAGTTGCGTCGATAGTTTTGAACAAAGTCGTTGTTATCACTCGAGTTTTACAAATGCCCCTGACTTTTCTCGACTCTAGCAGCGCAGCCTGGTAACCAATACCCACTATGACCGCGTTTAAAAAGGGTGATATCGTTTTTGTGAACTCCTTACGAAGAGACGGCACCGTTGCGGAACTTCTAAAGGACGGCAAGTACAAGGTTTCCGTGGGCCCGGTGTCGGTGACCTGCCAACGGGCCGAGCTTTCCGAACCTCCCAAAACCCGCAAAGCAAAAAAATCTCAGAAAGTGGCTCCACTGCATCACCCCGCTTTACGTCCCGTGACAGACTCCAGGGCGTTGGAGACCATTGATCTGCACGGCTTTACGGTCGCTGCGGCACTCGCCGAAGTTGAAATGCGAATCGATCGTGCGATCATTGCTGATTTAGAGAGGCTGCAAATTGTTCATGGGATTGGCAGCGGAAGGTTATTGGAAGCGATCCATAAATATCTTTCGAATTTGTCGGTGGTGAGCTCTTACAAATTGGATCAGGTGAATCCAGGAGTGACGTGGGTTTACTTCTAAGGTGAAAGACCGTGTATGCTTAGGATCACGCTCACGCCTAAGAGATACGTTCAGGTTCAGGTTTAAGAACAGGACGTGAACCTGAACTTTTTACGTGAGCATGAGCCTGGTCGAGTTCCCAAAGTTCGTTAGTTTTAAAGCAACAGCAACAATCCCGGAACCTCAAGTAAGCGTTCATACACATCTCTCACCTGTTCTGCCACTAGGACTGGTAGCTCCAGGGTGATAGCGATGTGGGACTGTTGTGCGGACTCACGACAGGTATAGGGAGGATCTTCGTCAATACCCAGCTCTTCGCGAGCCGCGGCGACGACTCGGGCCACGAAAGCTCCTTCTCTTAATCCTATCGCTTTAATGGTGTAGGTGCCTGGGAAGACGTGAGTCGCTTTCAATAACGCAAGCGAGGGGACATTTTTACTCGTTGGCTTACTGGCCGGCTTGGCGCCGCCCTTCGTGTCGTCATTGGATTCGTCTGAGCTCACAAGACCTACTTATCCTAACGATAGGCTACCATCCAACGGTTTTGTTCGATGGGGCGAAGCTCTGGTAGGAAAAGCCTCCACCACGCATTCTTAACGATTTTGGTCCGGTACCCTGCTTTTTTGAAAATCGAAAAACAGTCACGTTCGAGCTGTTTGGAGTGGGTCTCTATGATCCAGCGGACGTCGGGGCGTCTCAAAAATTGTGCGGCTCCTTCTAGTATCTTCACTTCTAGGGTATCGACGTCCATTTTTACGACAATGGGACCATTTAAACCGACCGTCATGGAATCTAAAGTCACTTCGTTTTTATCGTTATAACTATTGACATATTTCGCTACGACTTCGATTCGGCGAGCTCCTTCATACCCATTCAATTTTAGATGATCCATCAGCTCTGCGCGCTTTTCGGGATGAGGCTCCACGGCGATCACTTTGGGAATCGTAGTATTTTTTAAAAAATAAAGAGTGTACATTCCCATTCCGCTTCCGATGTCGATAGCGGTTTGAGCATTTTGGACGAAACGTCGAAACCACCCAAAAATTTCTCGTTCATAAAGTCCTAAGAGGACTTGA
This sequence comes from uncultured delta proteobacterium, assembly GCA_963778115.1. Lineage (GTDB taxonomy): Bacteria > Bdellovibrionota > FAC87 > UBA2466 > UBA2466 > JBBQIT01. Next base: position 752,519 of record CAVZSV010000004.1, on the reverse strand, counting down.
GTGTGGCTCTTCAGATCAAGACGCATCTGAATACCTCTTAAAATTCCGGCTTTAACGGTAAATTCCTTCTGTCCTTCGGGAACAAACCACAACTTCATAGTTGAAAGAATGCGTGGCACGGGTTCGACCTTTCCAGGGAGGGGTTAATCAGACGACAAAATTATACCGCGGGAAAGGCATTGGGTAAAGCGACCCCCAAAGATACCTTTAGAAGGCAAGCCAACTTCCCAGCGCCCAGACCAGTAAATAGCCTGCGTTGATCCAAAGGGCCAAAGGGATTCCTGCTAGGATCTTTTCATGAGGCCCTGCGATCGGGGAGGTCCCCTTTACGGCGGTAGCCAAGAATAAGACGAGGCCCATTAGAAAGAGCAGTGCGCAGGCCATTACCAAAGAAGAGTGTCGTCCTAAGGGAGTAAATAAACAAAGAACGACGCAGATTAGAGCGCATCCTATATTTAAAATCGCGTACGCCGCCGAATGAAATCTCGCGTGTGCTGTCCACGATGGATTGAAAACATGATGCTCGTCGAAATCGGCGATATAAGTTCCCACCGCGGAAGCAAGGGCGAGAACGATGAGTAGTGCTTGTCCGATCATCGGCAAAAGTCACCCCGTTAGCGGTTGAAAACTGTCCGCGGTAGACGAAATAAACGCTCTCGAAAAGGATGCGGGTACCGGAGATTTTAGCAAGTCTCCGTCAGAGAGAAACTCATAAAGTTCGCCATGGTGTTTAGCCTCCGAAAGCCCGGTTCGCTTCATAAGATGCCAGGGCTTGATATCACAAGTGTGTTTGATTCCCATGGCTCCCATTAGGTCAGCTACCGATTTTACTGTTTCACGATGGTAATTAGCGACTCGAGTTTTCTTATCACTTACCACGAGCCCCGAAACGAGGGCCGGGTCTTGAGTTGCGACACCGGTAGGACATTTATTGGTATTGCAGCGAAGTGCTTGTATGCATCCCAATGCCAACATCATGGCTCGCGCGGAATTGCAGATGTCGGCCCCCAACGCCAATTTGCTTATCACATCGAAACCTGTCACGACCTTCCCGCTGCACATCACTGTGATGTGTTTGCGAACTCCAAATCCCACTAGCGTATTGTGGACAAAGACGAGCCCCTCTTTAAGGGGGGTTCCCACGGAATTGGAAAATTCAAGAGGTGCCGCTCCCGTTCCTCCTTCGCCCCCATCGACGGTGATAAAGTCAGGATAGATGCCGGTCTTTACTATCGCCTTCCCAATAGCAATAAACTCTCGTCGCTTGCCTATGCAAAGCTTAAATCCCACGGGCTTTCCGCCCGAGAACTCTCTTAGTTTTGCGACAAATTCCAATAACTCTATCGGAGTCGTAAAGGCAGTGTGCGCGGGCGGGGAGACAACGTCTTGTCCCAAGGGAACTCCCCGAATCTCGGCTATCTCGGGAGTAAGTTTTGCCGCGGGTAAGATTCCTCCGTGACCTGGTTTTGCCCCTTGAGAGAGTTTGATGGCGATCATCTTCACCGAAGGGTGAATCGCTTTCTGTTGAAAATTTTCGGGTGAAAATTTTCCGTCCGAGGTGCGACAGCCAAAGTAGGCCGTACCCAATTCCCATACGATATCGCCGCCATTTTCCAAATGGTATCGAGTAAGCCCTCCTTCACCGGTATCGTGAGAGAAACGACCCATCTTAGCCCCTGCGTTAAGTGCTTCGACTGCGTTTTGGCTGAGACTTCCGTAACTCATGGCCGAGATATTAAAGATGCTAGAAGAATAGGGTTGGTCACATTGGGGACTTCCAATCGTAACTCTCAACGAGTCGGGATCAACGTGAGTAGGAGCTAGGGAATGATTCACCCACTCGTAACCTATCTCATAAACATTTAACCGGGTTCCAAAAGGAAGCGTATCGAGCTCCATCTTTCCTCGTTGGTAGACGATGGAACGGGTTTCGCGGCTAAGCGGCGTGCCGTCCGTGCTAGACTCGATGAAATATTGATTTATTTCGGGACGAATCGCCTCCAATAAATAACGGAAGTGGCCTATGATCGGAAAATTTCTTAAGATCGCGTGTCGGTTCTGCGAGATATCGAACCAACCGAGAAGAACCACTGGTGCGACCAAAACGAAGAACCAACCCACATCCGGGAAAAAATAGGTCGCTATGGCGAGCCCCGTTATGAGGACTACGGAAGTTACTATGAAGAATTTTCGCAAGCCACACCTCTAAAGATAACGTAAGGGTAGTCGTGAGTTCACCTTTTCTCAACCCTAGAAGAGAATGTTGATAGCTATGCCGCGTTGACACATCCGTAATTCGAATGTTAGCGAATTGAGGTAAGGGAATAAATCACTAGGTGGTGGGTATGCGTTGGGTTTTTGCGGCAATCTTACTGCTCTCTTCCGTGGGGCTTGCACGTCCGGATGGACTTCGTGTGATGCTAGGGCAAATGCATGTTCGTCCCGGCGATTTGCGGGGAAATCTGAGCCAAGCGATCGGGCAGCTCAGAGAAGCTGAAAAGCGACAGGCCGATTTACTCGTTTTGCCTGAAGGACTATTTCCGGGCTACCCCTCCAACGACATGCTTTTCGATAAGGATTATATCGAAAGGTCCCAATTGGCCGCTGATGCCCTGTGTTCGGCGACCCACCATGTCCTTACCGCCGTGGCGTTCGGTTCGGTGGAAAAAAATCCCCAACCCATGGGGCGGCATCTTCAAAATTTCGGGCGCGTTTGCCAGTTTGGAAAGGAGATCCACCGCCAAGCCAAAGTTCTTTTGCCAACTTACGGCCCTTTCGATGACGGTCGGTATTTTGAAAAAGGATCTATCAAAGGAATTAAGCCGTTCTATATCCGAAATATGAAGGTCGTCTTAGCCATTTGCGAAGATCTCTGGTTCTATGACCGACAGGACGGAAGGCTCATTTACCACGATAACACCATCGCTCATATCCGCGATCTCAATCCAGAGCTTGTCATCTCTTTGTCAGCCAGCCCTTGGAACGAAGGAAAAATTCCCCTAAGGCACGAGGTTCATGGCGATGTCGCTAGAAGGGTGAATGCTCCGGTACTTTGGTTAAATCAGTTTGGCGTTGTCGATCAACTTATCTTCGATGGATCCTCGTTTGGTTTGAATGCCCAAGGGAAGGTTGCTTTCCGTCTGGCTTCGTGGAGGCCCGATTTCGAGGTGGTTAGCGTCTCGAAAGACAAGACTCAGGCTCCCGTATTGGAGAACATGGCCGGGCGTGGGCGGCAAACGAGTCAATCCGAGATAGATCAGCGACTTTCCGCGATTGAAGTGGGAGTGAGAGAGTTCGCTCACTTGATTAACCACGATTCGGTGGTCTTTGGATTCTCCGGAGGCCTTGATTCGACGATGGCCGCCGCTTTCGCGGTTCGGGCTCTGGGAGCTGAAAATGTTTTTGCGATCAAGATGCCAAGCGATTTTTCATCGGAAGGAAGTATTACCGATACCGACGTGCTCATTAAGAATCTAGGCATTCCCCCTGAGAATGTTCTGACACTTCCCATCCAGGGGGTTGTCGACGCCATTATTGAGGCATTACGAGGCCAGGGGATCGAAAGCGATGATCTTATGAGCTTCGATGGCGGACGCGTTGCTGTGGAAAATATTCAGGCCCGAGTTAGGATGATTCTAGAATTTTTCATCTCTAATCTTACGGGGAATACGCACCCGGGCTTTGAAGGCGTTGTCGAAAGACTCCGCCAGAGAGATCCCAGGTGGGCAAAGTTTCTAAGTCGTAAGGCCGCCAAACTTGCTACCAGCGACAAAAGTGAACTGGCTCTGGGAAACGGAACCATTTTCGGTGACATCGCAGGCGTCTATGCTATTAACGGGGATCTTTATAAGACCGACCTTTGGGATTTGGGATTCCATATCAATCACCTGGCAGGGAGGGAAGTCATCCCGGTAAAAATCCTGGAAAAGGAGCCCACGGCGGAACTTCTCAAAGCGCAGCTCACTACCGACAAATTTCCTCCCTACCGCATCGTCGATCCCCTCTTGAAAGACCTTATCGAAAACCATCTTACGCCAGACTTGCTAAGAACGAAGTACCGGTCCCTTAATGAAGTAGTCTCTCCAAAATTTCTAACTCCGACGCTCGTCGATACCATTTTAAGGATGTACGCCAATAGTGAATTTAAGCGCGAACTGGCCCAGATGCCGACCGCAAGAGTTTCCCGGCGTTCCTTTGGGAAAGAGCGCCGGACTACCATTTCCGTCCAGAAGTACCAGCCCTTTACGGCGGATGACGCGGCGGCATGTGCCGCGGAAGTCGCTGCCCACGGATAAGTTCTTCTCAATTTTTTGGGAATAGTTTCCGATAAGCACCGAAAAGAAATAGTCTGGTGGTAATATTGACAAGGTATTTGGAAAGGGCTGTGGTAACTCCATGTTTAATTTAGGACTTCCCGAGCTTTTGGTGATTGGGGCGGCAGGACTCTTGCTCTTTGGACCCAAGCGTCTCCCTGAATTGGGAAAGAGTCTGGGAAAGGGAATTAGGGATTTCAAAAAAGCGTTGGATGGCGAAGAGGAGACACCGGCTCCTCCCAAGGTGCCTGAAAAGACAGAGCCCGCCCCGACATCGACTGCTGGGGGAGACACCACATCCAAACCGAAAACGTAATTCAGCCAACTCCGATGGAACCTTCAAGTAGCAGCAGCGCGGCCGAATCTCAAGGCAAGCCCCTTTGGAATCACTTAGACGAACTCCGTCGAGCTTTGATGAGAATGGTGCTCGTCGTTTTTGTCGGCTGGTGCGGCACTTTCTACTTTTCGGACGCCATCGTTAAGTATCTGCAACAGCCTTTACTTCGAGTTCTCCCCGATGCTCAAAAGACTTTGTACTACACCGGTATCACTGACAAATTTATGGTCTATATGCAGATTAGCGTTTTGGCATCGATAGCCATCACCTTTCCTTATCTGCTCTCTCAAGTTTGGCGCCTGCTCGCTCCTTTTTTGGACAAGTCCCAGAAACGGTTTGCGGGCCCCTTCATTATCTTTGGGACTTTGAGCTTTCTGGTGGGAATCTCGTTTGCTTACTTCGTGATTATTCCCATGGGCTATGAGTATCTTATTCACTTCGGCAATAAAGAAGATGTTCCCCTGATAACGCTCACGGAATATTTCTCTCTCACGATTAAAATCATGATGATTGCCGGAATCGTTTTTGAACTTCCCGTAATCATGGTTCTGCTCGGCCGCTTCGGACTGGTCACCCATCAATTTCTAGTCCGCTACCGAAAGCACGCGATCCTTGTTATCGCGGTGGTCTCATCGATTGCCACTCCGTCACCGGATGCGGTGACGTTGGCTGCGGTAATGATTCCGATGTATTTGCTGTACGAACTTTCTATTTTAGGTGTTCGTTTTACGAGTAGCAGATCCTAAAACTACAGATCAATCACCTTCCCTGGATTCAACAAATTCTTAGGATCAAACGCCCTTTTAATTTGCCTAAAAATCTCAAGCTCCGCGGGCGTCCGGCTATAGAGCAACCATGATTTTTTCAGTAGCCCCACGCCATGTTCGGCGGAAACGCTTCCCTGGTAAGACTTCACCAGCGGATAGAGCGCCTTTTCAAAACGTTCGAATCCTTGAATGAAACTTTCTACTGACGCCGACTCCTGTTTCACCAAATTAAGGTGAGGACTTCCGTCTCCCAGATGTCCGAAAAGATAGAGATCAATAGGTAACTTCATCCCATCAAAAAGGGTCTGGGCATCGGATAGAAAACGAGAGGTTTGGGCTACCGGAACCGCTACGTCGTATTTGCGAACGGGGCCAGTGCGGGCAATGCTTTCGGTAATGCCTTCTCGTAACGTCCAAAGGGATCTACTTTCCTGACTCGATTCGGCTATGGTGCCGTCGAGGACAAGCCCCTTTTCGAGTGCAATTGCTAGCCAATCCTCTAGTGCTGATCGGCTCCCTTCACCGGCAGATCGTGCGATCTCTAGTAGAAGATAAAACGGGGAGGGAACTTGCAACGGCATCTTTCTCTTAAGTTGTTTTTCAACGGCCATTTGGCAGTTTCTCGAAAAAAATTCGCAAGCCATCACATCGAACGAAGCTTTTCGGACCTCGATGAAAAGTTCGCTCAACGCTAGGACGTCTCGAACGGCGAGCATGCAGACGGACACCTGGGGGACCACGGGTGTTAGTTTTAAAGTCGCCTCTGTGATGACCGCTAAGGTTCCTTCACTTCCCAATAGAAGCTGCATCAGATCATAGCCGGTATTGTTTTTCTCCAAACCATGATTTAGTTCCAGCACGGTTCCGTCGATAAGTACGGCCTGCAAAGCCATCACCCATTTACGAGCCATTCCGTAACGGACGACTCGGACTCCTCCGGCGTTGGTGGAAAGATTCCCCCCGATAGTACTGCTTCCTTTCGCGGCAAGATCAATGGGCCAAGTAAGGTCATGGGCCTCACAAGTTTCGTGAACCTTCTGGGTCACGACACCCGCTTGAACTCGAAGGGTGCGCCCTGCGATGTCGACCTCTCCCATTCCATCCATCCGTTGCAGACTCAAAGCCACTTGGCGATCGGTCGCGGTGACTCCCCCCGCTAACCCGGTTCGTCCCCCGGAGGCGATCACGGCGACGTTAGCATCGAGGCAGAGCTTCAGTATTTTTGAGACCTCGTCCGTCGTTTTAGGAAGGACCACGATAAGCGCTCGACCTGGAGTTTGGGTCCAATCCATGCCATACCGGGTACATTCTTCCGGATCAGAAAGAACGTGAGAAGGGCCTACGATTCGTTCCAGGGAATTATTCAGATCGCTGACGTTACTCATTGATTTTGCAGTTAGAGAGCGCGCGTTATGCGCTTGTGCAACATCTTATGCTAAAATGGCTTCCATGTCTTCTTCGCCAGCTAGTAGAAGCTCAAGACGCCACATCCTAGTGATTGATCCGGGAACTCGACGTCCGGAACTGCAGTCCCTCAATCGGCTTACTAAGGTTTCGGACCTTCCCGTCACCTATCACCTTCCTGGCCTCTTTGGATTGCGATCCCTTGAGAGCGAAACCTCAACCGATTCCATTGCCGGCATCATCTGTTTTGGAAGTGCCGCAAGCATTAACGATCGCAGTGAATGGCAAAAGGAATTGGAGGCTTGGGTATATCCAAAAATCCAATCCGGAATTCCTTTTTTTGGAATTTGTTACGGCCATCAGATGCTGGCCCATCTTTTTGGAGGAAAAATCGACTACGTTTTTCTCGATCGGAAATCTCATCTAGGGACTCGAAAGATTACTCTCGACCCTAATCCCCTTTGGGGGACAACCCCGCTACAGGGCCATCTTTGTGTCTCTCACTGTGAAATGGTCGCGGACTGTGGCCCTGCGTTAAAGGTGGTGGGCCGAAGTCCCGAGATCGCTATCGAAGCCCTAAACCATCCGACGCTTCCTGTCTGGAGCGTCCAAGGCCATCCCGAAGCGACCGACTGTTTCCTTAAAAACAGAGGATGTGAACGCAGCGCCGCGCTTGATTTTGGCCACCGTTTGGTAGACGCTTTTTTGCGGTTCGCGACATCCGCGACCCCAAAATAGCGGGACCAAAAATGGGGAATAGTCCCATTCCCGCACAATGCGAGGTGGTATGCGCCAAACCTTCTGGATTCAACAAGGTGAAATGTATTGCGAAAGTGTTCCTCTTTCTCGGATTGCAGAAAAGGTAGGAACACCGGCTTACGTCTATTCTCAGGCGGTACTTGAGGAAAACTGCCACCGCATTAAAGGGGCTTTTAGCCGCTATCCGACTACCGCATGCTTTGCCGTAAAATCGAACTCTAATCTGACCCTTCTTAAGACTATCTTTGCGCAAGGATTTGGCGCCGATGTGGTTTCCGTAGGAGAGTTAGAAAGAGCTTTGCTTGCAGGAGCAAAGCCTGAGCAGATTGTCTTTTCAGGCGTTGGCAAAAAGGATGAAGAGATTGAACGCGCTTTAGATGTTCAGATACTTTCTTTTAATGTGGAGTCTTCTGAAGAGTTGGAGCGGATCCGCTCTATAGCCGCGAGAAAAAATAAGCAAGCCGCCGTCATGTTTCGCATCAATCCCAATATTGATGTCAAGACCCATCCCCATATTGCTACCGGCCTTTACGAGAATAAGTTTGGAATTTTTGAGAAAGAGGCTTTGGAACTAGCTCGTACTTTAAAGAATGATCCTTTTGTGAAATTGCGAGGACTCTCTTGCCATATCGGAAGCCAGATTCTCGAAGCCACTCCCTTTGCTGAAGCGGCGGGACAAATCGTAGCTCTTACGAACGAAATGATGAACCAAGGCCATGTGCTTCAAATGATCGATATGGGAGGCGGACTAGGAATTCGTTATGACGACGAAACTCCGGTGTCTGCCGAAGATTACGCTTCGGCCATCATCGCTCCGGTTCGAAAGACAGGTCTTAAATTGCTCATTGAGCCGGGGAGATCGGTAGTTGCGACATCGGGAGTGCTCTTAAGCAAAGTCATTGGAAACAAAACAACCCCTAAGAAGCAATTCTTAGTTATCGATGCGGCGATGAACGATCTCATTCGTCCGAGCCTTTATAGCGCTTTCCATGCCATTGAACCAGCTAAGCAGTCCGTTCCCACGGACAGCCTTTACGATGTCGTAGGCCCAATTTGTGAAACGGGAGATTGTTTGGGATCCGACAGAAAGCTTCCTCCTTTGAAACCTGGAGAGTTAGTGGTGATTCGCGAAAGCGGTGCTTACGGATCCTCCATGGCATCCAACTACAACACTCGGCCACGAGCTCCAGAAGTTCTGGTTGATGGGGCTAAATTTACCGTCATTCGTAGAAGAGAGCGTTTGGAGGAGCTTTGGAAATTAGAGCTAGAAACAGTAGCCGACGAACGGTAAGAGCTCTTATAAGTGGCTTTCATGTATGTATGTGAAGACGGTAGAAATCTAGCGGACACTTTAGTCGCGCAAGATTGGGCGGTTCTAAACTCCTTTCTTTCCTTAGATCAGACGACTTGTTTTCGAAATGAAATCGTTCGGTTGAAATCCGAGGGGGAACTTAGGCCAGCCTTTGTGGGAAGAGCGGAGAATAGACAGCGAATTCCAGACGTCCGTGGCGATCAAACATTTTGGCTGGAAGCGGATAAGTCCTCTGCGGTTCAAAAAGATTTGCTTTCCTATTTTGAAAGTCTTCGCCGTTATTTAAATGAACGGCTTTTTTTGGGACTTACGCAATTCGAAGGCCATTTTGCCCTTTATCCCGCGGGCGCCTTCTACGAAAAACATTGGGATCGATTTCGCGACGATGATTCAAGGACCGTTTCGGTGGTTTTGTATTTGAATGAGTCCTGGCTCGATTCCTGGGGAGGCCAGCTGAATCTTTTTGATAACTCCGGAAAGCTAACGAAAGAGATTTTCCCAGAGCCCGGGCGGTTGGTCTTATTTCTAAGCGATCGAGTCCCTCATGAGGTCCTAGCCCCTACTTGTTGGCGATATAGCTTTACCGGCTGGTTTCGGCGGAACTAAACTAAAGGTATCCAACTAAAGGTATCCGTTACTTCCGGTCCATATGGAAGTAACGGATACCTTTAGGCAAAAAAAAGCCCCGGACCCAGCGGGTCCAGGGCTTAAATCTTTAACTCGAAAGATTACATTGCGAAGCCTAAAGAGGCCAAGATCTGCAATCCGTTGTTCTTTACGCTGCTACCACTACCCGTATAGGCGGAGTTAAGCGTATTGAGTAGGCCCAACGTATAACGAACGGTGGCTCCTACCGTGACTCCGGGAGAAACTTCGAATTCAGCACCACCGCCGAACGTGAAGCCCAAGTCAAACGAGCTGTAGAATGAGGGACTGGTGTTCTCACCAATCTTGAAGGCCGGAACAAGGCCCGTAAGAATGATGGGGGTCACAATGCTTCCCGTGGCGAATTTCGCCTTGGCGAGAAGAGGAACCTCGATCCAATCAGCGGAGGCGGTGACGCCCGACGCTGATGCTCCACGACCCTGGTATCCAATACCGGGGGCGAAGTACAACCAATCCATTAGTTTCCAATCGTAGAACGCAGCAATATCCAACTTCGTCAAACTCGACGTGGTTGACGACGTAGGGCCAGTGCTAATGTTCGACAAGTTTACACCACCTTCAACTCCCAATTGATTATTCGCGGAAGCCGAGAGGGACCAAAAACCAATAACACTTACAAACAACAGTTTCTTCATCGACATCTTCATAGAGAATGTCCTCCTTTGCGTAACTCCAAGTATTCTGAACTACCTTTTTTTGCAATGAAATAAATCCAATTTCAAATGGTAAGGCTAACCCGTTGAAATTTCGATAAATTTAACACTGGTATAAAAATAAGCAAAGCAAAATTTATGAATTGGATCAGCTAACTACCCGATCTTTAATAACCATTGTCTATATAGAACCGAAACTCAGGCAAAATTTTCACGGTGTTGCTCCCAAACCGCATCGTGTCCGTTTGGGAAGGATTGGTTTCGTCGATGGGCCGGCTCCTTTATGCGGACCGCCATGCGCTAATCATAGAATTGATTTAGTTTCGTGGCACAGAGGTTGTTCGACTTTCTGTTTTTTTTTGGGGGATTCATGCCAGCTAGTACTAAATTCAGAACCGTTTTCTTTTCCGTGATGGCTATTTCGGCCACTTTTTCGGCTTTCGGGACGACACTCCCGCCTATTCCCACACCTACAGTCATGACGTCGTACTACACGCGGCTTTATTTCCACGCTATCGAAGGCAGTGGATCCAGCTGTGCCGAGGCGAAATCCGATGCACTAAATACTTTTTATCAATGGTCGAACACTATTCCGCTGACAGGGACATTAGTAACGCCGGCCGAGGTGGTACCGGGAACTTGTGAGTGCGGAATCTTTGAAGGAGAAAGAAAGTATTCCTGCTTAGGCTCCTATGTTCAGGAACTATCGGTCTCTATCGACCTTAATAAGACACTAAGCGGATCGATTCATGGCCCCAGCCTAAACGAGTCTCCTACTTTTGCGATCGCGGGTAGTGGACTTGAATGTAATGAGGCTCTCTACGACGCGCGAACTCAGATGTATGAAATGTTGGAAAAGCAGTCCACCGCTTACGAATTCAATGAACTGCAGAATCTCTCATGCGAGTGTCGAAACGAACTCGATCCGACCTCTCGCTGTATTGCGGGAGTGGAAGCCTTTTACCGCGACATTCATCCTTAGACTTGTCTTAAACGAGTTTCGATTTGAGTCGCTGAAACTCTTCTTCGGAGATGACCCCTTGTTTTCGCAGGTCATTGAGCCTTTCGAGCTCGGTGATTTGCCGTCCTACCGAAGGTTGGCTTTGAAAGGTAGAAGTCGCTGACTCCGACACCGAATAAAACATTCGGCGCACCGTACTTGTCCATGCTTCCCATAATGAGATTTCCGTGGCCGGAGCTTCTGTTACGAAGGAACCCACCGCCAGGTCATGCACGGCTTGGTGTTTGGCGGTAAAAAACGCCACAAAATGGCCGGCAAAAAAACAGCATGTGGAAGCCGTCGCTACTAACTCACGAATGAAAGCGTTAGGCAGACTAATGGCTTTTCCGTTGGCGTCGGCGACTCTGATACCCATCACTTTCTTTCCGATGGTGGCTTGGAGCGCAGACGCATGAAAGACGGGGTAGTACAAGAACTTCAGAATCAGAGGGGCTACAAACGGGATCGAAAAGTGAACCGCCAGGCACGGGAAAAAAAGGATAGCTCCATCGAGTAAGAAGGCCAGCACTCGGTCTCCCATTCCGGCAATTTTAGGTTCCTTATCCAGGCCATCTAAAGTTAGTGTTTCCATAGCGTTTTTGCATTTTCCACATCGCAGGCAGGCTTTCAATCACTTTCCTTGATCGCGTGGATTATGGTATCTAGTCCGTGGGAATAATAGCTCAATGCGTTATTGGTATTTTTTCATATTTTTGGGGACCTGTCTGGGTTCCGGGGACGGCCATGGAGCCGATGATCTATACCAATATCTAGAATACCGGGATTTCCAGGTTATAAGAGAGATTCCGGCGCAAGTGACCGGTTCCCTCCAATTCGAAAGGTATTTGGTAAAAGAACCCGCCGATCGCTTCGGTGTGCTCACCTTAGGGAGTAATGCCAAGATAGTTCTAGAAGCGGCACTTCACGAGTTTCACGAAGCCTTAGGGATTGCGCATGTTGCCCGCCGTCCCATTTTAGTTCGACGAAAATATAACGGGATCCCCAGTCAAGAAGTTGCCATGCGTATTTTTCCAAGGGAAGTGGTTGCTTGGAATGTGCAGAACGAGGGATGGTACCCAGCGCTGATTGAGCCTTTCCTATTTGAAAAAGTTCAAATGGATCATCCACTCGTCGCGCAAAGGCTATATAACTTCATGAAGATCATGATTGCCCATTTTGCTTTGGGGGCAAGTTCTCATCAGGAACTGAATTTTGCCGGAGAGATGATTCATTATCGGGTTTTCTCTCTTTTTGAGGACCTCTTAAATTCCGATCGCTACCAAGTTTTTAAGAAGATGATGGTTTCCTTTCCGTACCAACAACTCCAAGCTATGGATAGCGCCGATGCTTGGGATTTTACGATACGGATTTCGGCTTTCTTGAATCGGCTTGAGGGGATTACGTGGGAAAGTTTTTCTGATGTTTTCGACCCCGCATTTCGTGTTCTCTCCGAAGCGGACCGAAAGAATTCAATGAGCAACAAAGCGCTCGTTCTAGGAAATATTCCTAAAATTCGCGGCGTGGTCGAAAGATATCTTAGAGAACGTATTGGAGGACCTTTTAGGGAGGTTGATCTTAAAGTACTCGCCCGATGGGCTAGGCCGCTCATCTTGCCGAGGAAACTGAAGATCGATATCAATATTCCCGTCCCCTCAGTCGCAAAAGCGATAGACGCGCGCGAGACAAAGGATCTGGTGGATCTTTATTTTCGCGCAACCCTTAGAGAAAAGCGAAATCTCCTCGCTTTCTGGGAAACAGAGTTCCCCGAGAAGATGTCTTGGAAAAATTGCTGCACGCGAGCCGTAACTTGGATCCCTCCCTTCGTTTGGTGGCGGATATCGAGCCTCAAGTGCTCGGAAACAGGAATCGTCCGGGCGTGCAGCGGTATCTGAACCCCTCGATGCCAAAGACATTGGTCGTATATTCGTTAAACGACCTGGAAGGGATTGCCATCGCTCGGCTCATTAAGAATTCCAGTCAGAGAGTTTCGATCGAAGGGTTCAATCTAGAAACTCCTCATGGAACGATTCAAGTATCGGATGAAGCGGCCCATCAAATCGCTAATGAAGTCATTCGTAAAAGTATTAAGCGGGTGGTACTGGCGGAGGTCCACGGCCTTCCGCAATTCATGATGAAGACTTTCGATGAATTGGGTATCGAAGTGGTCGAATTGGATCACCATAAAAGGGGGAGGGTTGATTTTTCTCACCGCCACTCGGTCTTGGAACAGTTAGCTTGGCTGATAAATTATCAACTTACCTTGGGTGACTATTTGGTTGCCCTTCGCGACCGGGCTGGTTTGAGCGGTCTTACCGACGCGGGAATTACCGATAGGAATACCTTGCTAGCCTATTTAAGCCGTAGTCGGGGCTTAGCATACGCTGAGAGCGTTCGCGATTGCTTCGAAGATCCCTTTGATAATGATAGGGACGTCGTGGCGTTAGTATGCGGAGCGAGCGAAAGTCTCAACGCGCTCTCCATGGGAATGAGTTTATTCACCTTCCCTAGAGTCGCGAATATTATTACTTCGGGAGAGCGAGGGACGGCATTTAGTGGAGATCCGTGGATGGCTCAAGATATCCGTCGGGAAGTCTTGCGAAGACAACCTTATGGTGTTGCGATCGAAACCGGAGACGGAAAGCACGCCTCCACAATCTGGTTTCGCCGCCTGAATCAAGAAAAAGCGCTTCGTGACGCCTGCCGTGCCGTGAATGCGAATGCTTCGGGAGCCTTACAGAATCCATGTGTCCGGGAAGTTATCAGAAAGAGTCGCGTTTGGGGGGAGGCTTCTTAACTAACCCTTAGTCGGTCGCCATCATTTGCACTTTGGGTTTCACGGGGGAGAAGGTTTCGCTGGTGGGCGGTTGGGACAAGGTAAGTGCCTGTTCTTTATTACAGAAGAAAAATGCTTCCGCAAAATCCGATTCCTTGCACAAAAAGCTTCGCCGTTTGCTAACGGAGAGGGCCTTCTTGTCCGGGTGTTTGGTTCTTAACAACTTAGTGATGGCTTTGATCGCTTTTTGTTTCAATAGGACACTTCCATCGATGGGAATAAGTCTATTTGCTGGGAGCTGGTTCCAGATTTCATAAAGCCAGATTTCAGGATGCAGCGAAGTCTCTTTCAGGGCTTGTTGCAATACCTGAAAAAGATTTAACCCTTCACCCGGTATTCCAGGCCATGGCCAGGGACAAAAGATCGAATCGTAATGGGTTTCAGAAAACAGCTTCACGATCTGTTGCGATAATCCCTGAGGATGGGATGGATCGGTTTTGAAGTGAGACGTCTGACGAACTCCCAAAATGGAAGACGCTTTTTGAGTTTCGCTGTGCGCGTCTTGATCGAAATAGAGGACATCAACCGCATGCCCACCTTGAGCATACAGGCCAATCGTTCCGCCACAACCAATCGTCTCTCCTTCGGGAGAACTACACATGACCAGAACGGTCGCCTTCTCTCGGGGAAGACCATAAATAACTTTCACGTCGGAAACGTAGTGATTGAGTTGAAATAACCACCTCGTAAAAGGGTATTTTCGGAAGGTATGGAAGAATTGCTTTTTAATGGCGCGGAGCAGCATGCGTCTCCTTCGTGGGCAATGAGAAAATCATAGAAGGGATGATATAGGTTAATTTTAACTCAACTTAAATAGACGATCGAGAAGCTAAGGTATGCGATACTTACTTTAAAATCGCCATTTTGCGCGACTTTAGGGCAATCCACCGACGATAGGAGAGATTGATATCTGAGATTTCACAATAGGTTTTCAAGTAATTCTGAAGACGACTTCCGACGGAAAGCTGCAAGAGATCTTTTAAAGAACAACGGCTGGCTATCATTTCTATCAGGGCTGTGGAAGCCTCGTAATGAAACCTAGAGCCAGAGAGGTCTGTCTGTGGATGGGTAAGAGTCGTCACATCGACCGCAGGTTGCTTGCTCAGCCAGGCGTAATCGGGCTTAGAATGGGTTCCGATGAAATTTGCGAATCCTTCTTCCAACCAGCTTGGAATCGCCGATTTGTATTTTTGAAAGAAAATGGCGTGAACTAACTCGTGTCCAAAAACTTGATTGAAGTTTTTGGAGTTTACTTTAGGACTTAAGTGAATGCTCTGATCGGCCCGGCGGAAAAAAGCGTTAGTCGTAAAGCGTAGCTCCGTTTCCGCTTGATACTCTTTGGGGTCGGAATGATAGAAAGCGCGGATTCGGATGAGATCCCATTCCAAATAATTCTGAATTTTTGAAACACTGTCTGTGATCATGGTCTCGGTCAACCAAGAGGGCGGATTCACGAACTGAATGTTGTTGGTGGTGATGGGTTGGGCCATGGCCCGGAGACTAGTTACAGCGAGTAAGGCAAAAGTAAAAAGGCGCATTTATATAGGGTAGCAGGAGGCAGTAACGGCGAGGAGAGAAAACGCATAGGCTCACGCTCAAGTCCAAGTATTACGTTCATGTTCATGGTCAGTTTCGTTAGCGTGAGCTTTGAAGTGAACATGAACTCTCACATTAGCATGAGCATTCCCCGTACACGACGAGTCTACGTTTTTTATGTCGATCTTTGTCACCGGGGTATAACAAATCACCTACCGTTTTTGAGCCGATTGAGAAGCTCGGAGCCTGGAATACCATGGCTCAGGGAGTGCACACTTTGCACACGTCCGGTTAATGAACACCGGACTGCTTTAAGAGGTTCTCATGAATCGCGGATTGGTTACCCGTTTTTTCATATTAGGTTTTGCTCTGTCTTCTGTGGTCCATGCGGAGCATGCAGCGGTAGATACCGGTGTCGCGAACCCCTCTTACTCACACCCTTTGGCAGTCGCTTCCACGACAACCAACTCCTCCACCACTTCAGCATCAGTAAATGATAAATATTTTTCGATCGGGATCGGATTTGGTGGCGGATACGGCTACGGCGGATATGGCGGATATGGCGGATATGGTTACGGGTATCCCAGTTATGGTTACGGCGGATACGCCGGTGGCTATGCCGGTTACGGTCTGGGTTACGGCGGCTACAGCAGCTATGGATACGGTTATCCCAGTTATGGATACGGTGGCTATGGCGGATATGGTTACGGGTATCCCAGTTACGGCTACGGCGGATACGCCGGTGGCTATGCCGGTTACGGTGGTGGATACGGTAGCATAGGATACGGCGGAATGGGTTACGGCGGATACGGCGGAATGGGATACGGCGGATACGGCGGAATGGGATACGGCGGATACGGCGGAATGGGATACGGCGGATACGGCGGAATGGGATACGGCGGATACGGCGGAATGGGATACGGCGGATACGGCGGAATGGGTTACGGCGGATACGGCGGAATGGGTTACGGCGGATACGGCGGAATGGGTTACGGCGGATACGGCGGAATGGGTTACGGCGGATATGGCGGAATGGGTTACGGCGGATATGGCGGAATGGGCGGCGGATACGGCGGATACGGCGGAATGGGCGGCGGATACGGCGGAATAGGTTACGGCGGATACGGCGGAATGGGCGGTGGATACGGCGGAATAGGTTACGGTGGATACGGCGGAATGGGCGGTGGATACGGATCTAACTACGGTGGAATGGGTTATGGATCTGGCTACGGCGGTATGGGCGGCTATGGTGGCGGATACGGAAATACGGGCTACGGCGGCATGGGCGGCTATGGTGGCGGATACGGAAATACCGGCTACGGCGGCATGGGTGGCTATGGTGGCGGATACGGAAATACGGGCTACGGCGGCATGGGTGGCTATGGTGGCGGATACGGAAATACCGGATACGGCGGCATGGGCGGATACGGAAATACGGGCTACGGCGGCATGGGTGGCTATGGTGGCGGATACGGAAACACCGGCTACGGCGGCATGGGCGGCTACGGTGGTTCGAATTATTCTCCTGGTGGTTATAGTTACTCCGGCTATCCCTCTCAATATGGAATGGGTTACGGTAGCGGCGGCATGGGCGGATATGGTGGCGGCATGGGCGGCTATGGTGGGTCGAGCTACTCCCCTGGCGGTTACAGCTACTCTGGATATCCCTCTCAATACGGAATGGGATACTAAGTCCGATATCCTTCACATCGACTTTGCGCTATAACTATCCGTTTTCCAGACGCTAAATGGATAGATGAGCGCAAATGTCCTCTACTTCTATAAATGATGAATTAAAACCGCTATTGGCCAAAGAGGTGGCGCGTCGTCGAACGTTCGCCATTATTTCGCATCCCGATGCCGGCAAGACGACGTTGACCGAAAAGCTGTTGCTCTATGGCGGGGCTATTCATTTGGCAGGCGCCGTAAAAGCGAAAGGTCAGAGCCGCAACACCACCTCCGATTGGATGGAGATCGAGCGCCAAAGGGGCATCTCTATCAGTACGAGTGTGCTTCGCTTCGAATACGCGGGAATCCAGCTTAACCTCTTAGATACTCCGGGACACAAAGACTTTTCCGAGGACACCTACCGGACCTTGGTCGCGGTGGACAGTGCGGTGATGCTTATCGACGCTGCCAAAGGGGTCGAGCCTCAGACGCGAAAGCTTTTCGAAGTCTGCCGTCTGCGCGGACTTCCTATCTTTACCTTCATTAATAAACTGGATCGTCCCGGACGTGATCCCTTTGAGTTAATCGACGAACTTGAGAAGGTGTTGGGCATTCGCTCGTGCCCCATCAGCTGGCCCATCGGCATGGGGCCAGAATTCAAGGGAGTCTTTGATCGCGCCCGAAACTCGCTTTTACTTTTTCAAGCGACTCAGAAATCCAATGCGCAAAGGCAACTGCAGCCCATTACGTTTAACGGAGTGGACGATCCGGCCTTAGCCGAGCATCTCTCCAAAGAGGATGGCAAACGTTTGCAGGAAGCACTTGCGAGCCAGTTGGAACTTATCGAGCTGGCCGGAGATCCCTACGATGAAGCCCGCGTCTTGGCGGGGCAGCTGACCCCCGTCTTTTTTGGAAGTGCGATGAACAATTTCGGGGTTCAGCACTTTTTAGAAACATTTTTGACCATGGCTCCTCCGCCAGGGCCTCGGAAAAGCACGGAAGGGCTAGTGGAGCCGACCAGTCCGGAATTTTCGGGACTGTTCTTTAAGATCCAAGCCAATATGGATCCCAAGCACCGCGATCGCGTTGCCTTCTTAAGAGTCTGTTCAGGAAAATTTCAAAGAGGAATTTCCGCTATTCACGGGCGTTTAAAGAAAGAGTTTAAACTCGCTCGTCCTTTGCATTTCTTCGCTCAAGAACGCGAAATCATCGAAGAGGCGTGGCCCGGAGATATCGTAGGACTTGTCGATACCACCGGAGATTTTCGGATTGGCGACACTCTTTGTGCAAACCGAGCGATGGAGTACGAGGGCGTACCCAGATTTTCGCCTGAGTTTTTTGCGGGAGTCCTTCTTACCGATCCTCTAAAGCGAAAGCAGTTGAAAAAGGGCCTCGACCAGCTGACCGAAGAAGGAGTGGTTCAGATTTTTTTTCCGCCGGATCGCGGCGAAGCTCAGCCTGTTGTCGGAGCGGTAGGAGCTTTACAGTTTGAAGTCTTGCAGCATCGGCTTAAATCGGAATACTCGGTTGAGATGCGACTTGAGCGATTGCCCTATACGCGAGCACGTTGGATTACTCCGAAAGAAGCCAACGTCGATCTGCCGAGAAGATTACGACTGGTCGGCAGTCATGCGGATAACCGATATCTCGTTGATAGAGACGGCCTTCCGGTAATTTTATTCGCGACCGATTGGAATGTGCATTGGGCACAAGATAATTATAAGGATCTAAATTTCTTATCGGTGGCTCCTCCAATCATAGTTAAGGATTGATCTTAACCCTAACCTTAGGGATTTCTTCTTAATCTATCTCGGATAGGAAGGATCTCCAATCGCCACACAATCTCTCTCAGCCATAGGTTCCTAACTTGACGCTGTGTCCTTACTTCCGTAATTAGCCACTACTAACACAGGTAATTTTACCTAGGAGGCACCTATGAGATCTCTCAGAGTTTTAGTGTCGTTCGCCACCGTGATCGTTTTGGCTGCAGCTACTGTGCTTAATGCCCACGCCAGCGAAAAAAAATCCGATCCCCATTATGGCTACATGACCTATGTGGTACCTGGAACGGACTCCCCTTTTTTTGATGCCGATTACGCCGAAGTTTTTTTCTACTACTCCGTTGATTGTCAGGATACTGGCCCGGCCGCTCTTAAAGCGATTGCCGATGCTAGGGACGCGCTTTGGAAAGACATCGTGACCAAAGTTCCGGACAGTGTTTACACGGAACTCGAGAGAAAGTATTGGCGCAATCCGACGAGCAAATCTAGACCGACGGCCCCTATTGTGGAACCTAAGCCCGTTAAAGGGAAGCCAGTGGCTACCAAAGCGACGAGGTATAATGCTTGTACTCAGAAAGAGGTCGCCCTTGACGCTAAAGTGGATGACGTATTTACGGGCAGCCAGCGGATAGGAATTCGCACCAGCGATATGGGGTGGGTAGAAAATAAAGTAAAAGAGATAAATAAGGCAAAGACCAATAAGGACCCGAAAGCCGTCAAAGTAGTCGCTTCAACGATTGATTACCGCATTACTCTCGAACGCAACGAAGCCGAGGCCAGGCAGTTGCGCGTGCAAGCGCGTGATCTCGCCACAGGTAAAGACAGTGACTTTGAACTCGATGCGAAGGACTTAAAGTTTGAGAGTGCGACCCCTTTCCGTGAAGGAGTTGCCTCGGAGCTTCCTTACCTTCCCACCATCGGGGATCCCATTTCGAGCGACCAGCCCCCGAAAGTGACGATGAAGCTACCTTTCCACTATAAACTTTACGCCAAAGCCAAAGATAAAATTAAAGCAGGAAAGAAAGGGCCCGACACTTCAACTTTCAACGCTGAGGCCGAAGCGACTCGCGATGCCGATTATGGAACTGTGGGTGTCACTTTGACCACCGTCTGCCATGAAACGGGAGACGGCGCTACTGCCGCCATGCAACCTATTGCAGACGACGTCACTCAGACTTTCCATACCGTTCAAAAAAGCAAAGCCTATACCGAGACGGATAAGATTGAAGTGCAGACGGCCAGTACTCCAGAACCTCAAGGCGAGCAGGCAGCTCGTCCCGTCGAATGGAATGAAAGCGGGCAGGTGACGGCCTACCTCGATACTTGTACTTCAAAGAAGTTCGCGGTCGATCCCACTACGCCTGTAGACTTACCGGTGTACTATTCCACGACTCAGTATCTGGAGATACGATCCTCTAATTTTAAAGATCTCTACAAGCTCATTACCGACTTGCAGGGCTCCTTTGGAAAAAAAGAGGATGCCGGAAATCCCGCGCGCGTCAAAGCCGATATCAGTAGCGAAGGAGGAGTTACCGAAAGGACCAAGTATGCGATCTTTTCGGATGCCAGAAGATCGGTCGCTAAATGTGTGCTCGATCCTAAAGGTGAAGTGAAATCGGCTATCGATGGAAACGGCTTCACGAAAGCTTGTCTGGTCGAGCTGGCTCCCGGGGAGGCAAAACCGGACAATGGCGGTCCTGGCGGAGGGGTTCCTTCCTCCGCCCGCGGCATGGTATTGGAAGCGGCAGCGGCTCCGATGCCGGCGGATGCGCCTGCCACAAGGCCTACGGAAACGGTAAAAGTGGCCGGATCCGATCGGCCGAAGGTGCGATTTACCGGAATAGTCTACTATGCGTTTACGTTTAAGTTCAAAACAGCGGATTATGTAGAAGCCTTTAAGGAACAAAAGTAGATAAGATTGGCCTCTTCGGTAATGCCCGAAGAGGCCGATTAATCTCAAACGGGCCACTAAAAACCGCGATCGCGGCTTTTTGTTTTTCACTCGCCCCTACTTACGGTAGCTTACGGCTCGTGGGTGATCTTAGATCAAAAGACATGTCTCAACAGGCCCGGGTCTGCATTGACCTGCTCGAGCAGCTGGTCAAAGACCGCACTTTGCTGAGTCGATTTTCCGCCGAAGAACGCAAAAGGTTATTAATGGCGGCAGGTTTGGTTTCGCGGCCAGGGAAGTTAGAGTTGACTCGTTTGGCGAAAGAACGCCGGCGAGCAAAAAAAAGAAACCAAATAGAAAGAGATCGCACGGCTAGAGCTCGCACGGTCATCCGGGAGGCTAGGCAATCTCCTGTCTATATTCCTCCTTCTTTGACCTCTTTGCCGAAGTCAGGTCCCGATAGATATCTAGAAGTTTCGCAAAATTGTTACGTGTGCAAACAGGAATATCTAAAACTTCACTTCTTTTACGATTCGATGTGTGAGTCCTGCGGAGATTTCAATTACGCCAAACGGTTTCAAACGGCATCCCTTGTCGGACAAGTGGGACTTGTGACGGGAGCGCGCCTGAAGATTGGCTACCAATCGGCTCTTATGATGCTTAGGGCGGGCGCTCGGGTGATTGCGACCACGCGATTTCCTCATGACGCCGGTCTGCGTTTTGCGAAAGAAAACGACTTTCAGGTCTGGAAAGATCGCTTGATGATCTATGGATTGGATCTGAGGCACGCTCCCAGTGTAGAGTTCTTTGCTGGTTACTTGAGCCACCACTATGAACGTCTGGACATTCTCATTAATAATGCGGCTCAGACGGTTCGTAGGCCGCCGGGTTTTTACGCCCACTTGATGGAATTAGAAAACAAAGCCGTCGAAACCTTGCCTTTGGAAGTTAGGCCCCTGCTTCAGCAGCATGAGGAGCTACGTAATCGCATTTCGGCCGACATGGCTCAATTTAGATCCCACGATTCCCACTCCTGGGTAAGCGAACTCTCTACTTCAGGCGGGGCTATCGGGCTTAGAATTCCGGCACTCCTGTCCCAAGTAAAGGCACTTCCCGAAGATGCTAATGCTTCTGAAGAGCTCTTTCCGGAGGGAAAAGTAGACGCGGATCTTCAGCAAGTGGATTTAAGAAAGAAAAATAGTTGGCGGATGAAACTGGCAGATGTAGCCACTCCAGAACTTTTGGAAGTCCAGTTGGTCAATAGTATTGCTCCTTATGTCTTGTGTGCGAAGTTAAAGCCCCTGATGCTGCGCCATCGCACGGATGCCAAACACATCGTGAACGTCTCCGCGATGGAAGGAAAATTTTCTAGAAATACCAAAACCGACAAGCATCCGCATACCAATATGGCCAAAGCAGCTCTTAATATGATGACATTAACTTCGGCCCCTGATTACGCCGAAGATGGAATCTTCATGAACGCTGTCGATACCGGTTGGGTAACGGACGAAGACCCCATGGAAGATACGTTGCGAAAACAGGCCGAACACGATTTTCAGCCCCCTCTCGATATCGTGGATGGAGCGGCCCGGGTGTGCGATCCGTTCTTTTCTGGGATTCTCACCGGCGACCACGTTTGGGGAAAATTTCTTAAAGACTATATGCCCACCAGTTGGTGATAGCGCTCTGTCCCTTGGCATAGCTCAGGGTTACCTTAAAAATGCGGGGTATGAATAAAACCATCTTAGTTCTGATTATTTTAGCGATGTTTCAATCGGTAAAGGTAATGGCGGCACCTACTTCCGATGTCCTAGTGGTGCTCTTGGGAGGATATGATTCCTGCGGATCGTCAGATCCCGCTCCCTCTAGTCAAGCCATGTATCCTTACTTTAGTTCCATGCTGAAGGATTTGCAGACTAAGTATCCTTCTCGGAATTTTCATTATGTGGTGAGTTGCTTCAATCTTGACGCTCCGCCAGATGGAAACGCGCAATACATTACTTCTGAAAATGCTTCCGTGGCGACTTCAGGAACGATTGACGAAATACAAACTCAAGTCGAGCGGATTGCGGGAACCCATAACAGTTTGCCTACGTTTGTGATTGGCCACTCGTATGGAGGATGGTCAGCGATGTACTTGGGACAGAACATGAAATTGTCTCATGCCCTCGACGGTCTGTTCACCATCGATCCGATCAGTCCCCAGTGTGACGCGGGAGGAGTTATTTTTGGATCCGATGCCTGTCATGAAGCTCCAACGGATCTAGACAACGCTACCATTAAGAAGCAAGCCGTTCAGTGGACGAACTTCTATGAGGACGAGGGTACTTGGCTTAGCTCCTCGGCCATACCGGAAGCTAGTACTAATAAGCATATGCAGTACCATATGCCTCACGATGAGATCGACGTCGATCCCAACGTATGGAGCCAGATAAGTACGGCTATCCAAGCTGCGCTTTAGACCTTTCGCTTCGCGAAAGATCTTCATGGAAGGGGCTTTTATGTTCACCAAGGGCATCCTTCTGCTTTGGGATTGCGGAGCGTGTTGCGAGGCGAAGCCGCGGCAATCTCTGCTCGCAATGACAGCCGTTTTGGCTGCAGACATGTTGTAAATTCTGTCATTTGATACGACGCCCATAAGCCCCACCCAAAGGTCTATTTGACTGCAGGTCACTATCGGTGTCCTCTAGAACCGTGCCGAGATCGTTTCGCAAAGTTAACATCGAAATCACTAATATTTGTAATTTGCAGTGTAGCTTCTGTCCCGAGGTCGTACGCACCAAGAAGATGATGGAAGTCCCTCTTTTCGAGCGGATTATTGAGCAGGTTGCTCCCGTTACGAAATTGGTTTGTCTTCATCTGATGGGGGATCCGCTACTTCATCCGGAGCTTAAGCGCTTAGTAGAAATCTGCGACGAATACGGCCTTAAAATCTTCTTCGTTACGAATGGGGTTCTTTTACGAGAAAAGGAAGCGGAGATCCTTTTGCACCCCGCCTTTCGCCAGATTAACTTTTCCTTGCACAGTTTCGCCGACAACTTCGGATCCAAAGATTCGACCTCTTATCTCGAAAAGATTTTTCACTTTACCGAAATGGCTTTTGAAAGAAGGCCCTATCTTTTTATCAACTATCGGCTTTGGAACTTAAATGATCCGGCGGGGCGAGTTCCAGATAGAATGGCCGATAATCGCGACATGCTAAGGCGTATCGAAGAAAGATTTAGTTTCAAGTTTGGTGGTACCGTCGATACCCGAGTTAAGAAGAGTTATCCCGTAAAAAACCGTCTCTCGTTGCATTTCGATACCGAGTTTATCTGGCCCGCTTTGGATCTCCCGGTGTTAGGAACTGAAGGGACTTGTCATGGACTCTCGGCCCATTTTGGAATCCTCGTGGATGGCACGGTGGTTCCTTGTTGTTTGGACAAAGAGGCCGGCATTCCGCTAGGGAATCTTAAAGAGTTTCCGTTGGGAGATATTCTTGGAGGTCCGCGCGCACAAAGCGTCCTACAAGGTTTTAGGGATCAAAAGCTAATCGAACCCCTCTGTCAGCGGTGTCAGTACATCGAACGCTTCGAAAAAGTTAGATAGTCGCTTGCCGGCTCCTGTCTCAATTGCTACATAGTTAAAAACAAACGGGGGCACGGGGTTTGGGGAATTCGGGACAATACTTACGATCACAACTATATCTTCGATTAGCGTCCCTTAGTCTTATATTTCTTGCCGCCACTTCGCTTGCGTCGAATCGTACTTCCTGTCTGAGTCTGGTTTCCCGATCCGCTTTTTTGTCGCATCCCGATCTTTCACTTCCGGAATCTTTAGGCGTCGAAGTTCCTCCCCTATCCCGCATCGTGGATGCGGCGGTTGTGGTTTTGCGACGAGAGGGAAGATTACTCATGGGCCTTCGTACCGGAGGGACGGGGGAGGGGACGTGGGGATTTGTGGGAGGTAAGGTAGATCCTGGGGAAAGTATTCTTGAAGCGGTTGTCAGAGAGACCCGAGAGGAAATCGGAATTCACTTGGGAACGCTTCGCTACCGACACACGCTTTTTGATTATCGTCCTGAAAACCGGCAATGGTACCGCGTATTCTTTCTCGAAGCCCTAAGCTTTGAGGGCGAGCCTCGCATCATGGAGCCGCATAAGATGACTCGCCTGGAATGGTTCTCTAAGGATGCTCTTCCCCAGAATCTATTTCCTTCCAATCGAGATTTCTTGGACCATTTCCTCGACCCTTCCGGAGAATAGCCCTCTAAGCCTTTAACAATATTGTCGTTTATTCTTACTTAATCCTCTCTAGACACGATACGTCATTTTGAATAGGTTGTGGCGGCTTGAAACGAAATAAAAATGACAAATAAGTTCATTCGTTACGTTCGAAGAGATCCTCTGGTTACCGTGGCAGCCGTCGTGTGTTTCGCGCTGATTGCGGTCTTTATTGTCTATCCGATTGGAATGGCGATTGATCTCTCGTTGACGAAAAATGGAGTTTTTTCCTTGGAATCGTATCGCTACGCTTTGCAAAAGGCGTGGCTTCGTCGAGCGATCGGCAATTCTCTCTTATTGGGAGTGGCTTCCGCCTCGACTTCAGTGGTGCTGGGCTTTCTCTTTGCCTACTTACTCACCCGAACCATCACCCCCTTCAAGCGGTTCCTGAAGTTAGTGGCGACATTGCCATTGATAGCGCCCCCTTTCATGCTGACCCTAGCCATTATTTTGCTGCTCGGCAAAAATGGAATCATTACTCACCATTGGCTCGGGTTCGAAGACTTTTCGATTTATGGTCTTAAGGGTCTTATTCTCGTTCAAACGCTAAGCTTTTTCCCAATTGCGTATTTAACCTTGGATGGGGTTCTTCAGGGACTCGATTCAACGACTGAGGATGCCGCTCTCGATCTAGGGGCGAGTCGCTACCGCGTTTTTAGGGATGTCACTTTGCCGCTGGCACTTCCGGGAATTATTTCCGCCTGGTTACTGGTATTTGTGACCTCGCTGGCCGATTTCGCCAATCCCATGATCTTAGCGGGTAGATTTGAAGTGCTTTCGGTTCAAGCGTATTTGCAATTTACGGGAATGGGAAACTTAGCCCTTGGTGCCGCGATATCAAACTTGCTGCTTATCCCCTCCATCGCGGCTTACGTCTTTCAAAAGTACTATTTCAGTCGGAAAGTAGTTGTTACCGTGACTGGTAAACCCCAGAGAGGGGCACGAGATATTATTGCTCCGTGGGCACGTTACCTATTGCTGGCGGTGGCGGCCATGGTTTCTCTGTTCGTTGTCGTTCTTTATGGGACTGTGCTTGCGGGTTGTTTCACCAAAAGATGGGGAATCGATTATTCCTTTACGTTAGATAATTTTTCCTACGTCTTTGATATCGGGAAGCAAGCGATTTTTGATACTGTTTTTCTCTCCGCAATAGCAAC
Source organism: uncultured delta proteobacterium (assembly GCA_963778115.1). Taxonomy (GTDB): domain Bacteria; phylum Bdellovibrionota; class FAC87; order UBA2466; family UBA2466; genus JBBQIT01. The sequence goes on along the minus strand of CAVZSV010000004.1, from coordinate 726,180 downwards.
GCCAATTGCGGGAATTCTTGCTTTGGTCATCGCCTATTTAGTCGTGCGAAAACGCTTTTTCGGTCGAAGGATCCTAGACGTGCTTGCGATGATCCCCTTTGCTCTGCCTGGAACTGCGGTTGGAATTGGTTATGTCCTGGCGTTTAACCGTGAACCCTTCTATCTAACGGGAACCGCGACTATCATTGTGTTGTGTTTTGTTTTTAGAAACATGCCGGTGGGTATTGAAGCCGCTAAAGTTAGCCTCGCTCAGATCGACCGGTCGCTCGAAGAGGCAGCCACCGATTTGGGAGCCGGAACGGCTACCGTTTTTCGCGACATAACCCTTCCTCTTATTCGTCCTGCCTGTTTTGCGGGCATGGCTTATGTCTTTGTCCATTGCATGACGGCGGTGAGTGCTGTCATTTTTATGGTGTCTGCCCGATGGAACCACATGACTGTTTTGATTCTGGCGCAGACTGAGATTTTTCGATTTAGTGCCGCTTCCGTACTTTGTCTTATCTTGATCTTAATAGTGCTCACGGCTTTTTGGTGCTTACGAAAATGGATTGGGACCGATTCCCGTGGAATTAGAGGAGCCACCGCATGAGTGCCGTGACCGCATCAGAACTTCGCAAGGTATTCTATGACTCGCATCGTGGACGTGAGACCACGGCGGTGGACCGCTTTTCTTTAGAAATCGAAAAAGGGGAGCTAGTTACTTTGCTAGGCCCTTCGGGTTGCGGCAAGACGACTGTACTTCGTATGCTTGCGGGATTTGAACAGCCTTCATCTGGAAAAATCATTATAGACGGAAAGGATATTACCGAAGAACCCGCTAACCGCAGAAATTCGGCGATGGTGTTTCAAAGCTATGCGCTGTTTCCTCATATGACGGTGAGGGAAAATATTGTTTACGGGTTAAAGTTTAGAAAAGTGAGCAAAGAAGAGACCGAGAGCCGACTTAAATCGATATTGGAAGTGGTTGGTCTTGGCGATTACCAAACGCGAAATCCTCACGAACTCTCCGGTGGCCAGCAACAACGCGTGGCTCTAGCAAGAGCTCTGATTATCCAACCTTCTCTTTTACTCTTTGACGAACCGCTTTCGAATCTCGATGCGAAACTGCGCGAGTCGATGAGAGATGAAATAAGGCGCATCCAACAAAAGTTGGGAATTACCGCAGTCTATGTCACGCACGATCAGTCAGAGGCGATGGCACTCTCTGATCGCGTGGTAGTGATGAATAAGGGGCGGATCGAGCAAGTCGCCAAGGCTCAGACGGTATACTTGCGACCGGCGACTCGTTTCGTCGCCGATTTTATGGGCTGCCAAAATTTCCTCTCTGCGAAGATTGAGAGAGAGGGGGAGGGAAGTACCCTGGTAAATTTGAATTCGGTTGAAGTAAGTATTCCCTTTCAAATGGCGGAAAAAGCAAAGAGTGGCTCTATCACCGTAGTGGCTAGGCCCGAACACGTTAGAGTCTATACGGAAAAAGGTCATTCCACCCAAGTGAGAACTCTTTTGGGTACCGTCGTAGGTTACAGGTACTTGGGTCTTTTTCACGAGTATTTAGTTAAGGTTAGTGGCTGGGAGATTCCTTTAATCAGCCGGATGGAAGCGGGGCAATCCGAGAAAGCCGTCCTACCAGGAGGGCAGGTGCATGTCTCGTTTGTGGCTTCGGAATTACATCTGATAAGTGAGTAAGGTTTTAAGTTCGCCGGTGAGATCTTTGTCAAGATTAACAGATTAAAGTCATTAGGGATTGATCTTGCTTCCCGAAAAATGTTAAGAAAGCGCTCTTCAATTTAGGAGCGCAAATGCGGGTTTTTAGCGGTAATTATGGGTGGTGGTTAGGGGCGGCTTTCTTATCCTCGGTGATTAGTACTTGCGTCCACGCCCAGACTCTCCTTCTTCCTCACACCATTGAAGTCAGTGAGGTCGGCAATTTTCGAGAAAATATAAAGAATACTCGAGAAGCAGCGCTTCGAGCGGAAGTGGATCCCACTCAGGGGTTTGGTTACACCGAATGCATTGAGTTTAGTGATCTTCCGGGCGTTGTGCTTTGTGGAAGCTACGAACAGATCACAATGAACTATACTTTCATGCGAGCGTCTTGGTTTGCCGAGGGCGGGGCTGGATATAAAAAGGGAGAAGTAGCAAGGCTAGGCGATCTGAAGTACCGACAGCAAGTGGTTCTGGGCAAAGGGCATGATATTCAGTCGCATGATCTAGCAGCGTTCTTTCGCCACGCTACCGATTTAAATCCCTATGAGTTGCAACTAAAAGAGGCGCTAAATCCCCTCTTCGGAAGGGCCACTCCCTTTGTCGTGATCGGATTTAGTATTCAAAATCCCAATAACTATCGAAGTACGGTGGGACACGAACTTGTTCATGCTCAATACTTCTTGAGCCAGGCAGTGAGGGACGTGGTTCACTACTATTACCGTGAAGTCTTGAATAAGAATCCGGTTCAGCTGGCTAAAGCGTTAGCTATTTTGACAGCGTTGAAATACGACATCGACGATCCCGATTTTGTTGCTAATGAAGTAGCGGCCTTCTTGTTGGAGCCTGATGCTGAAGTGAATGGGCGCTTTAAGGAATTGGTAAAAGCGGGTTGTCGTGAACAGCTTCTTAATGAGTTCGTGCGCCGCCACGTCAAGTTGATTACGATTCCCTAACATAGGGGGTGAGGTGCCTACGTACCATAGGCACCTCGACACCACGCTAGTTTGATTGGCTCTCCTGCTGGTCCTTCGCGCGACGAGCTTCGCGGCGAGCGCGGCGAGCTTCACGTTTGGCGCGAATTTCATTCTTACAAGCCGCCAAATTCCAAGAAGCGTCGACGGTAACACCCGAGACAGCCTCTCCTTTTAAAATGGGACGCAAACAATTCGCCCGAGCACTCTTTCCCTCTTCGCGCAGCATCTTCTTCTGCTGAAAGTAGGCTTTGAAAGCTTCTCGTCCCGAACCTTTGGCGGGCTTTGTCGGTTCTATGAAACCGGCGCTGACACAGGCACTCACTACCGGAGTGCACGCGTTATTGACTTGGGGGGCCGGAGAAAGTTCCGCCAAAGCGGAAACTCCACCCAGAGTTAATGAAATAAAGAAAGGTAAAAGGAATCGGCGTAACATAGGATACCTCCTGTTTGTGGCTCTCGATCTTTGAGAGTTCGTCTCTACCCATCTTCAAATTAGCGCCCATACGTGGAAAATGTGTGGACACTTTTTAAATTTTTAAGAGGGCGCTTCCACGAACTTTCAAGCTTTACGCGACTCTCGCTCTGAGCTTTTTTGACACCGGCCTTCGCTATTTAAGCTCGAGGGAAGATATTTCCATGCAGTTACTGTCTATAGTACCGACGGTTCGCTACAAAATAGATAGGCCATTCCGTTGCTTAGCTTCACTGGTCAAAGTTTAGGCCTCTGTGTTCAAAGAGTAGTGAGTTTAAGTACCTGAGACATCACCCGTTTTCCTTTTTCTTCCAAAATCCCGTCCAGTATTTGGGCACCTGTTAGCTTCGTCCGCATGTGGTCAATTCTTAGACACTTTCGGGGAAAGAGTAACAATTTTCGGCACGTGCCCCGGGTGTATTCTGCTTGGTTTTTCCTGGCACACTAGATGCTTTGTATAGCTCATGTTGCCGCACCTAAATTAAGTAATTCCGCGCAATTAAAGCAATTCAAGATGGAAGGTTGGTAAATGAATCGGTTACTAAGAAATTGCCGGTCGAAGGTAGATAGAAAAACAGCCACCTTGCTGAAGATCGCATTGTTCAATGTGATCGTTTTAGTGCTGGTGCTCTCCGCCAATACGGCCTTTGCCGAAACCAGTCCAACCGTATTAGCGAATCGGTTGGCGTCGCGTTTAGGGGGCTTTCTTCCCCAAGCCACTATCACGAACATGGCCACTCACATTCAAAACGGTGATTTTATCGGAGCCGCTCAATTGGCTACGGCAAGCACCACCTACGGAGACAGTTTTCTTTTTAACTTAGTTGCTCCGATGTGTACTTTGGCCAACAGCACCAACGTACCCTCAAATCCTTGCATTGCTACTTTGCAGTACATCGCTTGGAACAACAAACCTTGGACCGATGCTTTAGACGGTACTTACGTTGCGGAATTTACTTTTCCCAGCGGAGTAACGGGAGCTACCGCCGCCCCTACGAACAATAACCACTGGCAAGCAGCGACAACCGCTTACCTCGCGGGACAAATGAGTTACGTGTCGAACATGACCACGGTCCCTCAAACCACGTTGAATCCGCTTGCTACCGACCCCATGGGTGTGATGACGGTTTATCAAGCGGCCTTTGATGCGGCCAACATGGGAACGAATCGCCGGTTTGTCGAGATACTGATGCAAAACTTTTTAGGTGTCACTCTGGATTCGATTCGTGATTCAAGCTTCGGAGTGATGGGTTCCGCTCCGGAGATGAGAATTCGCCAGGACGTCAATGCGTTGGCCCCCGACGCCGCTACTTTTTCAAATACCTGCGCCACTTGCCACGGTGGAATCGACGGCATGGCAGCAGCATTCAACTTTACGGACTACACTACTAACAACACGACGAATACTTCGCAGCTAACGACATTGGCCAGCACTTCAAAGGTCATTGTCGCAAAACTTGTCCAACGTGAACAGCTTCACGTCGGAAGCCCGGGCTTTATCGAAAGTAAAAATACGCCTGAACTTAATAGCTGGGTAATCAACTACAAGAACAGCCCGTACGGCACTTTCGCTTGGGGCGCCACCTCTGGTGTTGGGGCCAATGAGCTCGGTCAGTCGGCTGCGGCTACCGACGAGTTTCGTATCAATATCATTAACCGAATTTGGCAGATGGCTTGTGGCGAAGCGGTCCCTTCCTCGGAAATTCCGACGGTGGTGGGACTAGCCAACTACATGCGGACCACGGCACAAGATCAAGTCACTCCCATGGTTTGGCAGGTGGCAACGCTTCCTGAATGTTTGGGACGGTAATTGTTTTTTTGGAGTACGTTTTTTTAGGAGTACGTAATGAGATTTCAAAGATTGATGATTCTGTTCTTGGCAGTGGTCACGACGACTTTCGGCGCTTGCAGCATGAAATCGGATAATCAAATTAGTGCCATCGGCACTAATAATCCGAATAACAATAATGATAACAATAGCGGTGGCGGAGGAACCCCCGTCAACGGAAGTACTGCGATTAAGAATTTTAGCCAGTACTATACCTCGCTTCAGGCGGCGACCGGTGTTACCGACGCGCAGACTGCGGTTACGGTAGCCGGGGTAAAGACAACCGCAGCCGGATTTTACGCCCAAGCAAGCCTCTCACTCCCCCAAACTACCGAAGCAGGCTCCGTGACGGATTCGGCGATCGCAACCGGCCTAAAGATGGCGAGTTATTTCGCTACAGGTTTTGTGGCTGTGGACCTAGCTAGAGCGAGTACCGCCCGGCTAGTAATTCCTTCGACGTTTAGCACGGCAACACCTGCCAGTTTCACTCAATCAGTAGCCGAAGCGGTTGGCACCAATGCAATCAGCTATTTCTTACATCGGACGGCAACGGCAGCCGATCTTGCCGATATCGACACGTTTTATCAAACCACTTTTACTAATGCCACGACAAAGAAGCTAGTGCTTCCGACGACGGCGGCAGCGGTAACGTCAACCTTACAAGCGGAAATTTCGGCTATCTTGGCATCTAGTGAAATGATGTCGAGTAACTAAGTTTTGTCTTAACGGTACGTCTATTGGAGGATCGAATCATGTGTAAGAAAGTTAAACTCCCCGAAGATAAGAATGGTCTGACCCGAAGGGACTTTTTAACTAAGTTCAGTCAAGCGGCGATGGGAGTCGCCTTTTTGCCTTCTGTGCTTAGAAGTTTCTCTTCCACTAATGCGTATGGCGCCACCACTCCGACACCGATGGCCCATATCACTTTCGACTTATTTCAAGGTGACTCCTTAATCTCCTATTTCCCAGCCACTGACGTAAAGGGCCAGCTTTTAACGGCAGCCCAATATACCGCGGCCTACGCCGCAGGTAACGGAAGCGGTTTCGACCCCAGTCTTTTGAGCGCATCCGGCGGTATTGTTTCCAAGTACGGAGCACCTATGGCGAATACGGGCGGAGGAAGTGTTACGATTCCTACCAGTACTGGAGGGACAGTTACTATTCCAAACTTGCCTAGTATGTTAGCGACAGCAGGCGTTCCTGCCGCCAATACCGCTTCAGGGGGAGTGCAATTTGCGACTCTAGCGGCAACTCACAATAACGATGTCGGTCAATACTATCTGGCGGGACAGTTGGTGTCTTCTTATCTAAACGCCGTGACTACTAATCCCTTTAAGTATGTGACCAACCCTCCTAAAGCCGGTGGTCTCGATGTGGAAGCCATCTCCGGATATACTCCCGTGCAGATTAACTCGGTTGGCTCTTATCAAGCTCTGTTGGGACCCGTGGGTTCGATGAATAGCTGGGGGCAAGCGCTGGCCGCTAGTGGCACCCTTGCTAATTCCATGAGTAGTCGCAATTTGGCGTCCGTCTCGGCTTCTGGAGCAGGTGGTGGTACTGCGTTGTCGGCTGCTATGATGCATGGTTATCAGGCAAATCAGACGACGCTTGCGGCTGGAACCTCCGCACTTCCAACCCCCTTAACGGATACGCGTTTGACCGGACCGTTTGGGTTGACTACCACCACGAGTCCGACTTCACAACCGGCTGTGATGGCATCGCTGTTAAAACTGGTTCTGGATGGCCAGACTCAAGCTATTCGTTTTACGCCGGCGGGTAATTTTGACGTCCATACGATCAGCGGACAGTCGGAATACCAGCAGTTAATGAACGTTTTCCAAACGCTTATTATTCCTACGATTCAAACGCTGGTGAATAACAAAGTCCCTTTTTGGATCGATATCACGACGGACGGTTCGGCGAACTGGACTGCTCCCTTAGTTCAATCGGGTACCACCACCGTAGGAACTCCGATAGCCGGTATCGGAACGACGTCGGCCGATAACGATGGTATCAGCATGGAGGTCAGTATTGCGTATGTCCCAGGAATGGCTAACCCCATGACGGCTAGCTTCTCCAATGGATATACGACGGCGCAGGTGGTATCCACCACAAGCAATGCCACCAACACTCATCCTCTTGCTCAAGGCGTTCCCAATAGTGAGATCAATACCGCCCTTTTAAGAGCGGCGAGTGCGATCAAATTATTGACCGGTACCGATCCAACAGCGGGAAACAGTATCTTTTCTCCGGTCGCTGGTTATTTGTTGACGTAATCCTAGGTGAGTTTATTTTCTTAGAAAGTGGGGCGTTCCCTGATGGGGAATTAGCCCCTTTTCTTTATCAAGCAGATAAATTTGTCGATAGCGATATAACCTTCCTTGAACTTTTCCTTAAGTTCAACCGCATGGGGATTTTGCTTCGCGCTGAGGGTTTCGCAGGGAAGGCGTTTTAGCATTTCGAGGAGCTCTTGCTGCTCGGACTCGGCAAAAGAGGTGAAAAGCATTCTCCCAGAGGCTTTCAGTCTGGGTAAGGCTCCCGCTACCATCTTCTCAAAACCTTGCGAATCCCTGGCGATGAATTGATGGCGAACTAAGATCACGTCTACCTCTTGAGGAATTTCGCGATAGGCTTTGAGATCGGTGGCATCCCCGCAGAGAAAAGTCCCATTCATTGCAAGATAAAAGCGATCGGAATAAAAGAAGGGATCCAATGCCCTGCTAGAAGCGATGGCCGCCTCGATGGCCTCCTTATCGCGATCGATGCCGATAACTCTTGCTTGCTCAGTAGGAACTCCGGCAATTCCGCTCGAAAAAAAAGAAGCTAATAACCGCGCCTCCTCGCAAAATCCACAAGCCAAATCCAAAACGGTCGTGGGTTGCGATCTTCTTGTTTTGAAGTCACGCTCTCCAAAGACCTCTTTTAATGTCTCCCAAAAACTTTTGAGACGATCGATGCGGGCGTGTGCCGGAGCAAGCTCACCAAAAGCAGCGTAGTCGCGGGCTTGTCTGAGGTAGATTTCCATGGGGTAATATCTCAAATTGTAGCATAAGTGGGGGAGATTCTCTTCGGAGTCGTGCCTTTTGCGCGCGGAAGGCGGTTTTACTTAAAAGGCCCATGACCCTGAAAAGAAGAAAGAAAAAAGTCCCACAAAGCCCGTAGAAGTTAAGATAGTCCGCCATTCCAGATATTGCTGTCAGAACCTATCGTGAAGTCGGGAGACGAGACGAAGCTCGCTGCGTGCACCAGTATGAAAACGGAGAGAGAGGTAATTCGACATACCAAATTCAAATCGATCATATTGTGCTTTCTAAATGAAGGGGAAGATGTGACCTCCCCAGTAACTTGCGGTGGCTATGTGCCGTACCTAATCAGCTAGACCGAGAGAAGACTTGGTACGCAAACTATGGAGCGAATCGAGAATAAGAAACAAAGCAATAAAGCTCTTCTTCGGAAAGTCGAGCGGTTCGGGTTGGAAAATATTCAAGATGAGAAAGGATGACATCCCGAGGCGCTTGCAAGCGGTTGGTATGTTTTAATTCGTGGGGGATCTTCCGCATGGCAGGGGCGGGAGTCGTACCGGCTTCAGTCGGGTAATAGATTGTAACTAATTGAAACTCATCAGCTTTTATCTTGACTAATTATGAAGGTTAAGTTGTATATCAAATAACCGAAGAAATAGTTAACGGAGCTATCTATTTCTGATCTATAGTGACCCTGTGAAAACGGCGGCAGCGAAAAAGTTAGTAACTTTGATACCCAGAATGATGAGAATAATTCGCCATGAAATGCGGACTGTCGCCGGACCTAACTTAAGCGTCCCCCAGTTTCGAGTGCTCGCCAACATTAAGAACGGCACGGATATGACCAGTACCATTGCCGAGCTTCACGGAATTAGCATGCCCGCCGTCTCTAAAATTGTGGACGGTCTGGTGAAACGTCATTTTATCGAAAGGATTCCTCAAGCTCAGGATCGACGCGTGATAAAGTTAGCGCTTACCGATTCTGGCAGGACAATCCTTGAGAATATTTCCGGTGCGGTGCAGAAGAAATTAGAAGCTTCCTTAGAAAAATTAGATGACAGAGAATGTGAACAGTTGTTGAACGGTCTCCAGGTCTTGGAGAATTTCTTGGGTTAATAAGAAATTGCATTCAGGGGGATTACCTAGAAATGAATTACTCATACAGAAGATCGGTCTTGGAATGGGTTCGGTCGACTTCGTTTCTAATAGCTGCAGGGTGTTTATTTGCGTTGGGCGCTACGGCCATTGCATCCCCGGTGACTTCTAGCGATCCACGAATTCCTCAAAGTGATCCGGGAAAACCGCACGAGGGAAAAAGTTTAAGCGAAGTCTTTAACGCATCTCTTAAGCATAGCGATGACGTTAATATGAGTTTAGAAGGGATTCGCCAAGCGGAAGAAAATTACAATCAGGCCATTGGTTCCATTCTCCCTAACCTTTCCGCTATCGGTGCATATCAGTATCAACAGAGTAACCCGAATCCGAACTACAATAATCTTTATCCCAACCCCTCGAGTTCAGCGAGACTAACACTGACCCAACCCCTTTTTCAGGGGCTCAAAGAATGGGCTGGTTTGCGACAGACAAAGACATTGTTATCCGCTTCTCAGGCCGATAAAAAGAATATCGAACTTCAACTATATCTTAGTGTCGCTCAAGCCTATTTTAACGTCGTGACTTCGGAGCACGACGTCGACAATGTCGATCGCGAGCTGGGTTATTACGACGAGAGAATTAAAGAAACCAAGAACTTTCAGAAAATTGGCCGTTCGCAATACACGGACGTATTGACCGTGCAATCGCAAAAAGCCAATCTCGTCGCCCAAAAAGAGCAGGTTCTGGCGACTTTGCGAGCCCAGCGGGAAGTGGTTGCGTTTCTCACGGGGTGGGACGCTGAAACACCGCTTGCGCGTCCCGAAGGTCCCAGCTCCGCCGATAAGAGCCTAGATCAATATTTAGCGAGACTCGAAGCGCGCCCCGACGTTGCGGGGGACAAGCAACGTCTGCACGCCGCTGAAGAGGGTATTCCGATTGCTCGTGCCGGACATTTTCCGACATTGGGTTTACAGGCCGATTATTATTTCGAAAGAACGGGAGCGCTTAACGGCGTTAATTGGGACGGGATGCTAGCTCTGACTATTCCTATCTTTGCAGGCGGGACGGTGAACGCCCAAGTGGCCGAAGCCGTATCTAAACGAGACCAAGCGGAGTATCAAGTCAGCAAAACGAAACGTGCCGCTATTGAACAGATCAAGACTTTTTGGCAAAATTATGTCGGTGATAAGCGCCAGTTTGACGCTTATGATTATGCGACCGACCTGGCGGAAAAAACGTACAAAGAGCAAACTCGCCAATATCGTTTTGGACTCGTGACCAACCTCGACGTACTGACGGCGCTTACGAACTTCATCGAAGATCAGCGCAGTCTTGACAAGGCGAGGCACGCCGTCCAACTAGACCTCGAAAATTTGGAAGCGGCAGCGGCATTTCGAGATGTTCCAGCAGATCAAACGGTGAAAAAAAACTGAACTAGTCGAAGGTTCTCGTAATAGCTAGCTTGCGAGATTCTTCCCTGGGGGCTTCTTATGAGTATTTCTGCGATCTCCATTCGGAGACCGGTGTTTGCCTGGATGCTAATGTTTGGTTTGATCATCTTCGGAGGCATCTCCTTCCAGAGGATGGGCATCAGCGAAATGCCCGACGTCGATTTTCCCGTGGTTAACGTTGCCTTACGACTGGATGGCGCGGCTCCCGAAGTGATGGAGCTGGATGTGGTCGATATCATCGAAGATGCGGTGATGGGTATCGAAGGTCTTTCTTTCGTCTCTTCCAGTGTCAGCCAAGGGATTGCCAATATCACTTGTAACTTTGAACTAAACCACGACGTCAATATCGCCCTTCAAGAGGTTCAAAATCGAATCACGCAATCGTCTAATTTGCTCCCGACTACCCTTTATCCTCCCGTTATCTCAAAGACCAACCCCGAGGACCAACCCATCCTGTGGGTAATGGTAACAGCCGAGGACAGCGTTCCGCTTTACCAACTCATGATGTATTCGCGGAATACTTTAAAAGATCAGCTTTCCACTTTGTCCGGAGTGGGAAATATCACTTTTGCCGGTTACGTCGATCCTAATTTGCGCGTGTGGCTTAACGAAAAGAAGATGGCGCAGTACGATCTGACTTCAAGTGATATTTGGGCGGCGATTCAAGCGGAACAGATCGAGCAGCCGGCAGGTCGCATCGAAGCGCCCAAGAACGAAACGAATATTCGAGTTCTGGGTGAAGCCAGTAATACGATCGATTTTTCCAAGATTCGCATCAATACCCGCGGCGGCTCTGCGAACTATAACCCGATTCCTTTATCGGACGTTGCGCGGGTCGAAGAGGGGCTATCGGATATCCGCGAGATATCCCGATACAACGGTAAAGAGGCCGTGGGTCTAGGGATAGTAAAGCAGCATGGATCCAACGCCGTAGAAGTGGCCAAACAGGTACGGTTAAAGGTCGATCAGATCCGAAAGGCTCTTCTGCCCGGTTACCATATCGACGTTAAGTTAGATCAGACGAAGTTCATCAAAGACTCCGTCGATGAACTTAATATGACGCTACTACTTTCAGCCCTACTCACCAGCATTATCTGCTATCTCTTCTTGGGGTCCTGGTCGTCGACGATTAACGTGTTGTTTGCGATTCCGACTTCGATCGTGGGAGCATTCATAGCACTTTATTTCTTCGGTTTTACTTTAAATACCTTCACGCTGTTGGGCCTAAGTCTTGCGATCGGAATCGTGGTGGACGATGCGATCATGATGCTCGAAAATATCGTGCGCCATTACGAGATGGGAAAAAACCGACGGCAAGCAGCTTTGGACGGATCCGAAGAGATAACGTTTGCCGCATTGGCGACTACTCTTAGCGATCGCCGCTATCTTTATTCCCGTGGTTTTCATGCAAGGTGTTGTGGGTAAATTCTTTTACCAATACGGCATCACGGTAACCGTTGCCGTATTTCTCTCCTTGCTCGAAGCGCTGACGCTTACCCCGATGCGATGCGCCCGTTTTCTGCATTCGGCGAAGGTCGAAAATCCGGGATTTGTCTCCAAGACGATGGACGCTTTCATGGATTATTTGACCGATAAATATCGGGTCACCCTGGCGGCCGCATTGAGATGGCGATGGGTAGTCACTTTCGTCTCCATAGCAATATTTGCTACTTCAATGGTGTTTCTGAGCTTACTTAGGAAGGAATTAATTCCCGCACAGGATCAATCGTTGTTTCTGCTGACGATTAAAACGCCTGTCGGGACTTCGATTGATGCGACGAATGAAGTCTACAAACAGGCCGAGGATTATCTAAGAAAACAGCCGGAAGTATTGGATCTCTATACCACCATCGGAAACTACCAAGATAACAATGTAGTTAATGCGGGTGAGATATACGTCGTCTTGAAAGACGAAAAGGATCGTAAAGCTAGGCAGCGCGAAATCATGGATCGCACTCGAAAGGATTTAAGAGCGCTAATGCCCACCATGGAAGTGTTCGGACAAGATCTCTCCTTGACGGGCTTTAGCGCGTCTCGTGGCTTTCCCATCGAGTTTACTATCGAGGGTCCAGACTGGGAAAAATTAAAAGAAATTTCTTCGGTCATGATTTCGAAGATGAATGCTTCTGGATTTGTCGAAGACGTGAACACCGATTACCAAGCGGGAATGCCCGAAATTCAAGTCGTCCCCGATCGCGATAAGGCGGCTCACCGTGGGGTCAGCGTCACTACCATGGGACAAGAGGTGGAGTATTTGGTGGGAGGGCAAATCTTTACCGCGGCTACGCAGTATCCCAAAGACGGTCATCGTTACTACATTAGAGTTCGTTCCGAAAATGACGAACATGCAACACCGGAGGATTTGGATAGGGTCTTGTTAAGAAATAACAGAGGAACGAGCGGCGAGTTGGTTCCTTTGCCTGAAACCTCCGATATTAAGCTGACCACAGGACTTCAATTGGTCTCGCGGCTCAATCGATCGCGTGCAATCCCCGTTTATGCAAATGTGGCTGAGGGCAAGTCCCAGCAAGCCGCTCTTGAGTCTGTGGAGCAAATCGCCAAACAGGTTTTACCGCCGGGATATCAAGCGAAAGTGACCGGAAGTGCTCAAGCGTTTCGCGACGCATTTGAGAATCTCATTTTTGCTCTCATCTTGGGAATTGCCGTTGCCTACATGGTTTTGGCCTCGCAGTTTAATAGTTTTATCCATCCCATCACGGTACTCATGGCGCTCCCCTTTAGTCTGTCCGGAGCGTTGTGTGCCCTGTATTTCACTCACCAGTCGCTAAGCTTGTTTAGTATGATTGGTCTTATTCTTCTGATGGGAATCGTGAAGAAGAATTCCATTCTGTTGGTGGATTTCACCAATCAAAGAAGAGCCGAAGGTCTGGAGCCTACCAAAGCATTGATGGAGGCCTGTCCGGTTAGGTTGCGGCCGATCTTAATGACGTCAGTCGCCATCATCGTGGGTGCGATTCCTGAAGCGGTCAATACCGGTCCTGGATCGGAGACACGAATCCCGATGGCAGTGGCTATTATCGGTGGGGTTACCGTCTCAACACTGCTCACTTTATATGTTGTCCCGTGTGTGTACAGCCTCTTTACCAAGTTGGAACGGCCTGAATCCGAAGAGATTGGACGAGAGGTAGCCGCCATGGGAGCACACCAGTGAGCCTCTCTGAACTTTCCATACGGCGCCCCGTTTTCGCTTGGATGCTGATGGCGGCCATCATCGTCTTTGGCATCATCTCTTATCGAAGACTGGGTATCAGCCAACTTCCCGACGTTGATTTTCCCGTGGTCAGTGTGAGCTTGACGCTCACCGGAGCGGCGCCGGAAGTGATCGAAAGCCAAGTGCTGGATCCTATCGAAGACGCGATTAGCGAAATTGACGGCATCCGCAACATTACCTCTTCAGCCACTCAAAGTTCGGGCAATATCGCGGTTGAATTCGAGCTCAATCGCAATATCGATGAATCGATGCAGGAGATTCAAAATAAGATAAATCAGGTCCAGAACCTGTTGCCGATCAATCTTTTTCCTCCCACGTTAAGAAAGCAAAATCCCGAAGATTCTCCCATTATGTGGCTTGCCGTTACGACGGATGACCCTAAGATAAAACCTATCGACATTATGATCTTTGCCCGCAATTTCCTTTTCGATCAGTTTAGTACCGTGGAGGGGGTGGGAAATGTGGTTCTAGGCGGTTACGTCGATCCCGCACTTAGGATATGGGCTGACGTAAATAAGCTCGATAAACTGAATCTAACTTCTGATGACGCCCTCAATGCCATTGTCAAAGAACATGTCGAGTTTCCTGCGGGTGCCATCCAAAACGACAAGAAAGAGTATTTTGTTCGCGTCATGGGAGAAGCGGACAGCCCCGAAGAGTTTGGGAAGATCAATATTTATAGCCGAGCCAATCAAGGTCCTAATTTTCGTCCCACGCAGATGCGAGAGATTGGAGATATCGAGGAGGGGTTAACGGACGTCCGAAAACGCTGCCGCAGTGATGGTAAACCGGCGGTTGGGCTAGGGATTATTAAACAGCATGGGTCCAACGCGGTCGAGGTGGGAGATGCTATTCGCAAAAAGATAAAAGAGCTGGAACCTTTAATCCCTCCCTCGTACAAGGTCGGTCTCCGGTCGGACAATACTCGATTTATCAAGCAATCGGTGAACCAGCTGTTGTTTACTCTGGCGATGTCGGCTCTGCTGACTTCCATCGTATGTTTTCTTTTCCTGGGTTCTTTTACTTCGACCATCAATATCCTGATGGCGATTCCGACATCTATCGTCGGAGCGTTTGTCGCTTTTTACGCTTTTCATTTCACTTTAAACACCTTCACGTTGTTGGGGCTTAGTCTTGCTATCGGAATCGTTGTCGATGACGCCATCATGATGCTCGAGAATATCGTGCGCCATCGCGAGATGGGTGAAGGGAAAATGGAGGCCGCGCTTAAAGGCTCTAAAGAGATCACCTTCGCGGCTCTTGCGGCGACCATTGCTATTGTTGCGATTTTCCTACCTGTGGTTTTCATGCAGGGGGTGATTGGCCGCTATTTCCTTCAGTATGGAATAACGGTGACCGTCGCCGTTCTGCTTTCTCTACTGGAAGCCTTGACTCTGACCCCCATGCGCTGTTCGCGTTACCTTAGAGTCGACCATGAGCCCAAGGGTCTGGCGAAGTTCATGGATAATGTTTTTGCCAAGCTATCAGTGGGCTACCGTGTCGCTTTAGAAGTGCTGCTGCGATATCGGTGGAGCACTTTGGCAGCTACGACGCTACTTTTTGTGGGAAGTATCTTCATAGCTAAATTACTGCCCTTCGAGATGATGCCGGCCCAAGATCAATCCCAAATGCTGTTACGGTATAAGCTCCCCGTGGGAACTTCTCTCAACATTACTGATGGAAAAATGAAGCAGACCGAGGATTACTTGCTGAAGCAAAAGGAAGTGGCGGGCGTTTTCGCGGTGGTGGGAGGATTTGGCGGGGATGCGGTCAATCAGGGGATGACCTTTGTCACTCTGGTCGATCGTAACAAGCGAAACGTCTCTCAGAGCGATCTCATTAAGAAATATCGGAAAGAGTTAAAACATATGATCCCTGGAATGGAGATCGTCGTTCAAGATCTCTCGCTCCGTGGATTTGCGGCCTCTCGAGGATTTCCCGTCGAATTTATCGTTCAAGGACCAGATTGGGACAAGCTTACCGATCTTACGAATAAGGTCATGGATGAAATGAAAAAAAGCGGCGTTGTGACCGACGTTAATACCGACGTTCAAGGGGGAATGCCCGAGGTCGCAATAACACCCAATCGAGACAAATTAGCGAAATATGCCGTTTCCGTAAGTACCGTTACCAACGTGATCAATTCGCTTTTTGGTGGTGCCATCTTTACCGGGCTGACTGAATATCAAAAAGGTCGCCATAGATATGAAATCGAACTGCGTTTGATTGCCGGTCAGAGAGATAAAATTCCCGATCTGGATAGAGTTAAGCTAAGAAATAATCGCGGTGAGACGGTTCGCTTGTCTGATGTGGTTGAAATGAAAGTGCGTCCCAGTCTGATGTTGGTGTCCCGATTGAACCGCGCTCGTGCCATTACGGTATATGCCAATCCTGCGCCTGGCCACTCCCAACAGGACGCTTTGAAATATACCGAGTCACTCGCCCGTTCGATGTTGCCGCCGGGATACACCATTAAGATGACGGGAAGTTCCCAGAGCTTTCGAGAATCTTTCCAGAGTTTGATTGTCGCGATGCTGTTAGGAATTTTAGTCTCTTACATGGTGCTAGCGTCTCAGTTCAATAGTTTCATCCATCCCGTTACCGTACTCATGGCGCTTCCTTTTAGCATCTCGGGCGCATTCTTGGGCCTCTATCTGGGCCATCAGTCGTTTAATATGTACAGCTTCATAGGTTTTATTCTTCTGATGGGAATTGTGAAAAAGAATTCCATTCTTCTGGTGGATTTTACCAATCAGGTACGCGAAGAAGGGCACGATGTAACTACCTCTTTGTTGAAAGCTTGTCCGGTCAGGCTTCGTCCAATCTTGATGACTTCCGTGGCCACCGTAGCGGGAGCGCTTCCCGAGGCCCTTTCCTTCGGTCCGGGAGCGGAAACCACTATTCCAATGGCGGTTTCGATCATTGGGGGAGTTACGGCGAGTACGATTCTAACGTTGTTCGTCGTTCCGTGTGTTTACAGTCTCTTCTCTAAACTGGAACGGCCCGATCCTCTGGATAAGAAGTCTGCCAATCCACCTCAGGATCAGCCGATGGCCGTGCCGGCGATGCACTAGGACTCGGGGGGAGAGGGGGGTAGCCTTCATCTCACCGCATCGCTAACGGTGGTGTCTTGCCTAAGTAAGAACTGACTACACTCTGCACTTCATCTTTAAAAATCAAATTGGCCAAGATCTCATTCCCTTTGGAATTGTAATGCAAACCATCCAAGTAGATGGGGGCTCGGTTCGTCGCAAATGCCCGTCTCAAACTGGTAAAGGGAAGCCCCTTCATGCTAAGCCCTCGACTCTCCCCCTCCAAATATTCCTTGCGGAAGGTAGCGGCAAATTCAGGCTCTCGCATGCTCGTTCCGTCGTGAATCGTTTCGAAAATATCGAGTGGCTTATCGGTATGCATTACTGGCTGAAAATAGATGGAAAAGCGGATTCCCATTGCTGCCGTTAACAGGTTAAGGCGCTTCATGTAAGCAAAATATTGGTCCCAAACTTCGGGGCGATAGACGCCGGTTCGCAACTGTTCCTTTGCTTTAAGTCTTGCATGAAAATAGCGGAAAGAGGGGCTGAGATTGAGCAAGCTCCCCAGTAAGGAAGGCTTTTCTTCTGACTTTCTCTGTTCCAAAGCAAGGTGGGTGGGAAGATCGACGTAACCCTGATAGATGGAGGACCACCGCGGTGAGATTCCGCTCGCGGCATCGTTAAGACCGTCCATCACGATGATCCAATCGGGCTTAAACTCCATCACCCGGAAAAAGATAAACGCGGATTCATGCCAGGAGGCGTACCAAGGAACTCCGGCATTGATGACTCGGATTTTCTTGGGAGTATTAGGAGCTATTTTGGCGACGAGTTCATCGATTCGTTTTTGAAGATGAGCCGGAACTGACTCGTTGTCATAGACTCTCCATCCAAATACAGTCGATCCTCCCACGACGAAAATTCTAAGCTCATTGGGGTCCTTCGCGGGCATTAGCTCTTCACCCGTGGTTCGAAATCCCCATTGGTCAGTATGCAAATCCCAATAGGTAAGTTTCTCCGAGAGGTTTCTCTTTAACGCAAAGCCCACGACCGGTTCGTCGTAGGAGATCATATTTTCCGCTTCGATTCCCGAAACCTTTTTTGACTCCAAGTACCAGATCGTAGCACGTCCTATTCCTTCTAATCCGAGCAGAAGAACGACATACACCAGTAAGATTTTTAGCCCGGTAATAAAGTTCTTTTTCATAGGAGCCATTCCCTCATGCCGCTTTCGACTAGCGATTGCGGATTAGACTCGCTAAACGCTTTCGCGAGGGGTTGTTGATTATAGTTTCTGCGCACGATTCCACCCGGCCAGCATCGACCGCGTCGATTTCAAATTCGGGAAGATCCACGATCGTTGGCCCCTTGGCGCAGTCGGAGAACGCGACCAGTGGATCGTCCTTGGGCACTGCCAAATAATTTGGCTTCCCCGTTCCCCACGTCCAGGGTTCAATCTTAACCCGAACCAGGGTTTCAGGAAAACGTCGTCTAACGAAAAGCTTCGACAAATAGTAGGAATTAAAGGGAAACGAAAAATTAACCAAAGTCGTCGGAATAGACGATCGTATGCCCGGGAAAAGAATGACACCGGGAAGATTCGGAAACGCTAGTACGAACTGTTTTTGTCTTAGTTGCTCGAAGAGGACATTCATAAGATACGCGCGCCTGGGATTGGTATAAAGGCCCGTGTACGGGGGGATGGCAAGCTTAACCGAGCATTGTCTAAGAGGAGTATCGCGGTAACATGCGTTAGATTGAAAAAATAAGGCCCCCGTCGCTATTGTCGCTGCGAAAATAATAAACGCCGCATGGGCCACCATTTGGGCCCTACCGATTTTGGGGGAGGTAATATTCCACTGAGTCAGCACAGCCGAAAAAGGAATGACTACTGCGGGAATTACCCAAAAAAGTCCATTGTGTCCAGAATTAGACGACATCCCAACCATAAAGCCTGTGCCCACCGCGGCAATCGTCCCCAAAAGGATGTCGCTTCGCTTTTCATGAAGAGCGAAAGTCAGTAGCACCAAGGAGGCGGCTCCGCCCCATCCCGTGAAGGCATGAAGGAAAAAGATCATTTGGGTGGCGATAGGAATCTTCAACAGCACTAGGGTGACCGCCATTATCGCCGTGGATAGGAAGAGTTTGGGGCGACGGGTAGAAAATTTTTTCGTAAGGACCAAAGAAACGGCCGAAATGAAAAGAACTAGCCAAAGTTCCTTTTGAAGAAGAACACTTTTTATTAGCGTTAAGGATTTTGTGAATCTGGTGTTTCCACTATAATCCGGAATAGCGAGAACGGTTTGGATTCCAGTGACAAGATCGTTTATTAGATGATGGCTCCATAGGTAGAGAAAATCGACGGCGATAGGACTACAGACGGCCGCCGTGTAGCACGCTACCGTCGTCCAGGGCCGTTCTTGATGACAAAAGCGACTCTCGCAAAAATAAAGTCCTATCAGTAGGATCGGCAGAATTACGACAGGAGGATTGTATGAAACAAATAGAATGCCCAAACAAACGCCCGCAACCGAAAGCAATACGGTTCGAAATCGAATCGAGCGATAGGCTACTACGACAAACAGATTATGCAGCAGAAGGAAATTGCGGCACCACCAATTATGGGACCACGTTGGCATGACATAGGCGTCGACGAGCAAGCACGCGACGAAAACTACGGCAGCGGTTAGGCCAAAGTCTCCTCGAAAGCATAGCAAAGTAAAGGCTAACAAAATGGCGGCATAAAAAAGTACGGCTGCTCTTCGTAAGACCAATACCGAATAGGGGAGAAGGGGGGCCACCAGGAAACGGTTTAAGACATCGAAATGGCGTGGCCCATTAAGTATCTCATCTCGAATGGGCTGGTCGTGGGTTGAAGCAAAGTGAAAACCGGGAGCCAAATAGAAAGGCTCATCGTAAGTTTCCATGCAAAATTGCGCACGCCAAAAATAAAATACTACCGAAGCCAGGACGAGTAGTCCGGCTAGTAGCGTCATCCATTTCGTGTTCGGCATGTTGTAATATTTTAGCAAATTTACCCGGCCTTGGACCATTTTTTGTCTTTGGTCCCGCCCATCTCCGTAAAGTACGGTTCACAGGCTTGATCGATGAGGTCATTGGTCAATTTATTTTCCAAGCCGTAGTAAGAGATATGGTCGATAACATGATTTAGGATATCGCGAGGATGAACGGCTCTTAACTCGCGATTGGCTTGATGATAGTGGACATCTATCAAATGCTGAAAAACCTCTTCACTAAATGTTAACTTTAGCGAATCGCAAACGCCTTTGAAGATCTGTTTAAAATCCTTCTCGCTGGGATCCGTGATCGCTATCTTATACTTAATTCGTCTCCAGAAGGCTTCATCCGCAAGATCGGCCGGATCTAAATTTGTCGAAAAAATGAGAACCTGTTCGAACGGGACTTCAATCTTTTTTCCGTTTACCAAAGTGAGAAAGTCTCTGTTCTTCTCCAAAGGAAATATCCATCGGTTTAGAAAATCCTTTGGCTTTACGATTTGTCTCCCAAAGTCGTCCACGAGTAACACCCCACCATTAGACTTCACCTGAAACGGAGCTTCGTAACAGTCCTGCCCTTCGCGATAAGTGAGATCTAGCATCTCTAAAGTGAGCTCTCCTCCCACAATGATGAAAGGCCTAAGAACGTAAACCCATCTAGAGTCGATACTTAAAGGATTAGTTCGCAAAGGATGTTTGTCGGGAAGTGCCTTTTCTGGAATGGTTCGGTGCACTTTCTCGTCAAAAACTTGGATGATTTGGCCGTCGACTTGAATGCAATACGGGACAAATATCCCCTGTCGGAAAACACGAGAGAGCCTTTCCGCGAGCGATGTCTTCCCGTTTCCGGGCTTTCCGTAAAGAAAGATAGGACCGCCCGAATTGATCGCGGGCCCCAATCGATTTATCTGTTGAGTGGAAGTGATCATATCAGCGAAGGCCGTTTCAAGATTTGTCTTTCGAAGCCCTCGCAACTGAATCTTTTGGTTCATAACCGATACCGTATAGTCGTCGATCGAAACGGGCGCCGGCCCCGTATAAGCAGAGCGCTTTGAATAGCTTTGCGCTATTTCCGTCCCATGGGGAGTCAGTGCAAAATCTAGTCTTTCTTGGCCTCCGATCCCAGCTCCACCCACCGGAGCAATGAGATCTTGGCTCCTGAGTAGAGTCAACTCTGGATCGATGAGTGCGTAGGGGAGTCGAAGGATATCGCAAAATTGAAGTCCGCGCGTTGCTCCTTGCGAGAAAATGATCTTAAGAATGTTTTCGTGGACGAAATGGGGTTTAAGTTTAGCTTCCTCAAGACTCTGCGGACGTTTGGGAAACCACATAGGAGACCTCGTTTACTTATCGGAAAACTTCAGGTTTCCCTTCACGAGGTTATGCCCGAGGCGCGTTAATGACGCACAGTATTGGTTTTGCCATACTGCGACCAAAGAGCCCCGGCCAGGGCGCTGATGACGTAGGGAGCCAAACCGAAGCCGGCTGGAATGTGCCCCACAAAAGGAATGGTGAAAGTGGTAGTGGCGTCGGAGAGTCCCGCGACGATGACTTGATTCACCATATCCCAAATGACAAAGACGAATAGAAATAGAAGAGAGACGATCCCTGTCCAGGTCACTGCATCCATCGGCGATTTCCATTTCTCCTTCGGGAATAGGAAGTCGTAATAGGGCAGTCGCAAAAGGGAGAAGGAGGTGACTGCCAGGATGAAGGGGAAGCTGCCCGTAAATACGGTCTGGGGCCTTTGCGAAAAAAAGAACACAGCTAATTGACTGAAAACTCCCGCAGTTGTGCAAAGAGTAAGAAAATTACGCGACCCGATTCGTCTTTCGCAATAGATTCCACAAAAGAGCAAAAGCAATAGGTGGGGGATCTTTACCGCCGGATTTATGAAAAGGCTTGAGATCCAGGTAACACCATTTTCACGGAATGCACGGACTGGAATGAATCCAAATCGCGAAACGAATTCTGGATGCTGCTCGCAAAGCGCCGAAACGAACGAAATGATGAAAAAAAGGAGTGGCGCACTCCAGGAAATATTCTCCGGCTCCTTTGGCAACGTACTGGGGATCGGCTTAGGGGCTCTGACTCCTCTTTTGGGCGGATCGGGAAGCATCACATGCTTCAATTCCGACAGTCGCACGAGGTGCACGATGGCTCCGCCCTCGAACCAAAAGAGTTTGCAATGTCCACACAACTCTAGAGTCACTTTCTGATCTGCTCGCACGAGTGTTGCTTGCTTAAGTTCCCGATGGCACTTCGGACAGGGCCGGTCGATTTCCGGTTTTGTCCCTTGGGAAAGAATCTCCTCGAAAAGGGTTCGAGGAACTAAATTGAGAAGCATCTGAAAAGAGATGAGGCCGCTAAAGCAGTAGTTACAGGTCCAGTTATCCAATTGGTCCGTAGCGGGAAGCTGGTAGTGCCCACAATATAGGCAGTGAATTCCGGCGTCTTTATAGAGCGAATCGCTAGCATGGGGTGGCGAGAAGGTCATCAGCCTAGAAGGAGCAACGTACGTGCCTGTTTATTGAGCCTAGCCTTTGTGAAATTGCGTCGATCTTTCAGGCGATAGTGTTGATAAACTAGATGCCGTTTTATTATGTAATAATGATAACTTAGATAATATTCCTGGTGTTTTATGACGCGATGAATATAATGGGCGGCATCTAATTTTTGGCTATGCCATGGGGGTATTATGGGTTTTCCGAAATCGCTATTTCTTTTCCTCTCCTTCATCCTTCTTGCTTTGGGATCGCTCTGTCGAGCCGAGGTATTAGATGTCGCCGAGATTAATGCCAACCGAACCATCTTGGCGCAAACTAAAGTCATCGCTCGCAATTCCGAAGTGCGAAAGCTAGAGACGACCTGGAACGAGATAGTTGAGAGCGGTCAATCAGGCCATGCCCCCGCTTCGGTGCGGTTGAACGATCTCTTTGACCTAGCAAAGACCATAGAGGGTCTGATCAAGGATAATAAGAGTAACCAGGTAACGCGTGTCATCGATTCCGTGGCTTGGAAAAGTGACGTGGAGTATTCAAAAGCGAACTACCTTCGTAGTGCCCACACGGATACATTCATCAATTTCTCTGGGGGAAATTATGGAAACGCCGCCGCACCAGATGAAATGAATGATCAGGCCGAGAAGTATGCGGCGTTGGTGGCATCGCATTCCCGAAAGGCTGCCCCCGGTATCTTGGCGCACGTGATTCGGACTTCCGATAATCGACTCTTGGTAATTCACTTTATGCCGAAAAACCCCTAAAAATATTGAGCCGTGTCATTGCGGCTAATAACATCGGTTAAGAGTAATTCCCACCCTGGTGGCATTGTTGTGCCCATCAAAGATACTCTTGGTCTTGACCCAATCCATCACACTTAACTGGAGAAAAATCATGGCACGAAGACTAGGCGCGACAGGTACCATTGCGCTTCTGCTGTTGTTTTCAAGTTCGAGTTTTGCGGCACCTAAATGGACAGTACTTTCAAGTTTTGCGGTTCAAGCACAGAGCTTTTCCGAGTTACGTGCTTTGGTCTCGGGGTATGATGTCGAGCAACGTTCGGGAATGCGGGTCGAAGTGATTGTTCCGGCCAATCAGGACAAGGACTTTCAACAGAAATTCCCTCAGGCGAAATTGATCGAGAAGGACATTCACGATGTCTTCACCCGCAAAGATCGCACCAATCCCGGATGGCACGATGCGTATCATACGTATGATACGGTCGTTTCCGAATTAAATCAGACCGTTCAGCAATATCCCACGATGGCTTCCTTGGAAAACTATGGGTCATCCCAAGAAGGGCGACAGTTGTTGGCTCTTAAGATCACAAACAAAACGGGTTCGGTAGGAAAGCCGGAAGTTCTCATTACCTCGTCCACTCATGGAAACGAGATCGCTACCCCCGAATTGACCTTAACGATGATCCAACAGCTACTTTCGGGATACGGTACGGATGCCCGAATGACCGCAATGCTGGACAACCACATCATCTACGTCATTCCGGTAGTTTGCCCTGATGGTTATATTAATCAGGATCGGTATACGAATGGGCTGGATCCCAATCGGGATTATCCCTATCCGGATCAACCCAATCACACTTCTAACGTGTCTGTTTCAAGTGAAATGTCATGGTTCGCGACGAAACACATTGTCGGAAGTCTCGATATTCATTCCAACGCTCAGATGGTGATGTATCCTTGGGCTTATACGGATGAATCGATCCCGGCAGCCGATCTTCCTAAGTTCGAAAAGATCTCTAACATCCTGGCTCAGGACACTGGGTTTCAGGCCGGGCAGATCTCTCAGATCCTTTACATCGCCGTCGGTTCGAGTGCCGACTATTGGTACTGGCAGCACGGAACCTTAGCCCTCGGTTTTGAAATGGGTGGCGAGGATTTCGCGCCAGATCCTAGCGAGCTGCCTCAATTGATCAACGAGACGTTGCCTGCGTTGTATCATTTCATCGAAAACTTCTAGGAAGAAAGACTCGGACGTTCGGTTTTGATTAAAAGGGGAAGGCCTGATAGGCCTCCCCTTTTTTGCGTCGTTCGCGTTACACGGACGTTGGCTAAAGCCCCGTGCTACAGATTCTTTCAAAATCCTCCGAAACGCGCTCCTCAAATTTTTCCTTAATCGTAAGACTTACGCACCAGACTCAACAAGCGCTTTGAGAAAACCTCTTTCGAGTGTATTTACCCAATCGTTGTAGTTCGAAAGAAAGGTGGTTCCCCGTGGCAAAGCAAGTGGCATTTCTTCTCTTTTGTTTTTTGACGCTCTTAAGCTTCCCTAGTTTCGGCCGATCGCATAAGTCCAAACCTAGTCCAAAACAGTCCGCGGTACAGAAAGAGGCGCGAGCCGCCTTTTTAGCTGAGCAAGCCTATATCTTTGGCTACCCCTTAGTGCTGATGTCGGTCACCAAAGACGTCATGACCGCGACCCCCACCGTTAAGGGTCGAAAAGCACCTCTCAACCAATTTATTCATCTACGAAAATTTCCGGGACCTGCTTTGACCGAAGTGGTGAGCCCCAATGTTGATACGCTCTATTCGGTGGCATGGCTTGACCTAACCAGTGAGCCCATCATCTTAAGTGTTCCCGATACGGAAGGACGTTACTACCTAATGCCGACATTGGATGCGTGGACCAATGTATTTGCATCGCCCGGGAAACGAACGACGGGAACGATGAAGGGCGATTTTGCTTTTGTAGGCCCCTCATGGTCGGGGCTTCTGCCAGCCGGAGTAAAAGAGATACGCTCCCCGACGAACCTCGCGTGGATTCTGGGAAGAACTCAGTGTAACGGTAAGTCAGATTATGAAGCGGTCAATAAGCTTCAGGACCAATATAAGCTCACTCCGCTTAGTTCCTTTGGAAAAGAGTTCCACGCCCCCCGGGAAGTCGCTTACAACGCCGATATTGATTCGGTAACTCCCCCAGTAGAGCAGGTGGGAAACCTTACTGCTCCCCAATTTTATGAAAAGCTAAATCACTTGATGATCCAAAATCCTCCGGCTGACGCTGATGCCCCCATTCTAGGGACACTTGCCGCGATAGGAATTTCGCCCGGGCAGTCCTTTTCTTTGGACAACGTGGATGCTTCCACTCGCCGTGGAATTGAGCGAGGATTTCAAGAGGGGATCAACAAGGTCGCGGCCGCAGGCGTTTCTCCCGCCGCTAAGCAAATTAACGGATGGATGGTGGCCTATGATTTGGGCAGTTACGGAATTCGGTTTCTGGACCGCGCGGCCATCGCCAAAGTTGGGCTGGGAGCGAATTTAGCCAAAGACGCCATCTATCCGATGTCTCGAACGGACTCGGATGGAAAGCCGCTCTCCGGCGAACATCAATACGTCCTTCATTTTGACAAGGAGCAAATTCCGCCCGTCAACGCTTTCTGGTCGGTGACTCTGTATAATAATAACCAGTTTCTCGTCGCTAATCCCATTAAGAGATACGCCGTTGGCGATCGGGATAAGTTGAAGTTTAACGACGACGGGTCTTTAGATATTCCTATTCAGCACGACCAGCCGAAAGATGACCTGGCGGTGAATTGGTTACCCGCGCCTCAGGAAGGGTTTAATCTGATAATGAGACTTTACTGGCCGAAAGAAGAAGTCATTAACGGTAGCTGGACGCCGCCGTCGGTTAAGCGAGTGATTGAAAGTTCACAAGTGGCGGAGTAAAGGCTCGCTCTTTATCTGCGAGAGGATTTTTTAATAGCGCGAACCTGATTTGCCATGGACTCGGCGAGTTCGGGACCAAAAGTCTTTGCCACTAATCGCACCAGACGAGGGCGATGGGCAAAGGGGGCGTTGCCAAGCTCCTTGGCTATCCGAAAAGCCTCGCGAGCCTCGGTTTTCGCACCTAGTTGAAAAAAACTCGATCCTAGCTTTGCGGCTCTGTCAGCCAAATAGGGAAGATGGGATTTAGGGACAAGGGGTTTTAACTTTTGCATGGCCAAAAGGGCTTCTTTCCCCCCCGCGATCCTGTCCTTGCTCATACTCCCGTATCTTTCCCATCGCACCGCCAACGTTTGGTCCAGTTTCTCAAAGCTAGCCCCGTCTATCGCAAGTCGAGCATTTACGTAAAAGTCCTCAGCCTGAGATAAAAAAGTGGGAAAACCTCCTATGCCTCTTAACTTCTCCGTACGGTAAGTCAGAGCTGAGGGCAGTAAGGATTCCAAAAGACAAAACGCGAGTATGTCTAGTTTCGATCCAATCTTAAATAGTTCCATAACATCTTCGGTTACCTTACCTTTATCGTTGATAGATCTAAGGCCGCAAATCAAAACATCGACCTGATTTTTGCTGAGCGCCTTTTTTGTGGCGTCTGTCCAGCCGGGTAGGAAAAAATCATCGGCGTCGTGGAAGTGGATAAACTCGCTGAGGCAACGGGTTAGTAAGTAATTTCTCGATTTCGAAAGCCCTTCGTTTTGTTCAGTTCGAATGAGTTCCACAAACGAGAACGCGGAGGGAATGTAGTCCTTGGCGGGGAAAGTCGCTCCATCATCGATGACGACTATTCGTTCGGGCAATGGATCGCTTTGACACAAACTCTCCAAGCAACGCGTGAGGAGTTCTTTTTCGTTATAGTAAGTAATCCCTACCGTTAATTGAGTAGAAAAATCTGTCATAGATAGAAAAAGAGAAATTAAGCCGCTTTCTTAGCGAGGGTCTCGGTGCGCGAGCCTTCCAAAATCTCTGCGAAAATCAAAACGGGATCTTGCGGGACGTAACTCTTCATGCGAACAAATGCGGCTTCTCCTAGAGCTTTCCACCGGTCACGGCACTCATAAACCTGCTCTAGGGCCCAGTCCAAATCTTCGGCTAGGGGATTTCTCATTAAAAAGCCAGTAACTCCGTTCTCGACGAATTTCTCGTTGTCTCCCACCGCCGTCGTGATGACAAATCGCTTCGCCAGACACGCTTCGGTTAGCGAAAGGGAGAAACCTTCCGATCGGGAGGGGAGTATTAGCCCATGTGCGTTAGACCAAATTTCGGTTAGTTCCCGGTGTCCATGCATTTGGATCTTACTCTCCAGAGCGGAGCGCCGGATCATTCGCTGTAACAGCTTCGCGTTGGAACCTTCGCCGTAGATTCCTATTTGAATGTCTCGATGGCGCCATTTCTTCTGGTCGAGGACATCGATCAAAAGGTCCTGTCCTTTGTGCGAAAAGTCGATCCTAGCCGGACAGGCCAGACGAAGGATGTTGGAATCGGGCCAGGGGAGTGTCAAATTTTGATGGGGCACAGGATGGTTAAAGAGTATTTGCTTGGAGTTGAGATTGATTCCGGTTTGCTTTTCAAAGAGGTGCAAATTTCCTTCCGAGACAAAATAATGTTGTTTTGCCTTTTGATAAAGGGTCTCTATTTTTTCTAAATCGTTATCATGAGGCCAGTCTCTATCGCGGACCGATTGATGGATATAGATGAACGGGAGCTTCGCATTAATCGCCCATTCTCCCCAAAAGAGTGAATCGTAAGCATTTCCATTTGAGATAACGACTAGATTTGGTTCAAAAGCCTTTACCGGCCTGAAGAAGGAGCGATCGCCCAGAAAAAGATGTCTGACTTTAGCGAAAGTGGTTTGTCGGAAAGCCGGGTAGCGGTGGATAGGGATTAGTGCGGCTTGCATCTTTTCTAGCGAAGGTGAACTTTGGCCCGGAAAATTGGGAACACTTACCGCAACGTCGTGGCCGCGCTCTTTGAGACGAAGTGCGGTCTGTTGCCAAAGGTGTTCGCTAGCGCCCGAGAGTGAAGTGGTGTTGGAAGCGATGAAGTAAAATCTCATAGTTTCTTGGCGTGCAAGGGGTGTGTTGTCTTATCATTATAAACCAAGCGAAGCTGGCCCACTGAACGCCGCGTCAACCAAAGGCTTCAGTGGGCCAAACGCTCTATTCTGTTAAAGGAATCCAGTTTGGCTGCTCAACGGTAATCGATTGGCTCGGACAAGAGTTCTTGCCGGCGGCCATGGCCCTTTCAAACGCTAAATCCCAGACTCGTGCTAAGACGTACGCGCCGCGACCCATGAGCGGGGCGAAGTGTGCGACTAAGTCGGGATCATTCGACGAGTTTGAGTCTACGGGAAAATCGGCGAGAAGTTCGGGCAAGACTCCCAGAGATGCCTGACTCTCTAACGCGCCCATGGCGATAATGTCCATATCGTTACCTACCAATGCAGTAGGTTCTACTTCAGGATGGGGTTTACCCCCCGCAGTAATGACTGAGGTTAGAAGATTAGCTTGATTCTGCTTATTTACGAGAGTGGTTTCAAAATAGGCATGTATCCCCGGATCGTCGATGGATTGGCCATCATAGTCGCTCGTATTGTGCATGGGTTGGGACAAATCTCCAATATAATGTCCGAGAACACCACCCATCTGCAACGCCGTAGCACAATCGCCTGTCGAAAGTGCCTTCACCATGAGATCGTAAAACTGGGCCGCGCGCCACACCGCGGATCCGTTGGTGTTAATAAATTTCTGTCCGACTTTACTAATGGCTGTATTTAGATCGACGGGAAATGAGTTAGCGATGCTGGATTGGCTGTAATTGTCCCATTGGAAAAAATGGAGCATGGCTTCTTTGCTGTAAGTGGAGGATTGTTTCCATTTCAAATCGGGTGTGGTGGCAAGAGTGGCTAGATTATCGGAATTGGATTGGAAGAAGCCGGAGCCGGGGGATTTCATCAACTGGGCTGCCGCTCGTGAGATTATCATGTGGCCTGGTTCTCCCCACCCCCAGGAAGAGGACGAAATAGCAAAAACGGTTAGGATAGCGACTGATAAGACTTTGGGAAACCCCTTAGACTTAGACAAAGAACACCCCCTAAATTTAATGGTTTATGTTGCTACTACGCCCTCCGGAAAAGACATTGAATGACCTGCTTGAGGAATCATACCTAAAGCGAGACGAAACAAAAGACTCCTCGCTGCATGAGACTTGGAAATGTCCAGTCTCTAGGCAGAGTGAGCTGCTAAGTTTTGTTAGAGACAATTTAAGACATCGTCAGCGACGAGAGCTTGATAGTCGAATGATTCGTGTGCGTCAAATCGTTGTCGGGCTTTTCCCGTGCGAACACATTGATCGAGCGAAGGAGAGACGCTTCTCTTAGGATGGTAAACCGGTAACTTCGATGGGGTAAGGACAAAGTCGGAAGCGCGAAAGCAATAGACATCCTCGTCCTCGGGATCCTCGTGCAAGTACGCTAGGAAATCGGGATCGATGCCATCAAAACTCTCGTTCCAAGACATCTTGGGAAGAAAGTAGCGAGCGGTGGTTATAATCTGTGAGATTCCAGGGAAATCAAATTTAATGACGCTCTGGACGACCGATTTCCCGTAAGTTTTGTTGCCCACGACCCACCCGCGTTGATGGTCTTGAAAAGCCCCGGCGACAAATTCGGAAGCGCTTATGGTAAAGCTATTGGTCAGAACGACTAAGGGGGCTGTGGTTAGAGGAGCTTTTCTTGCTTTGAAATCGGTGACATTGTAAGGTTCCGAGTCTGATTTCTGTTTTGAGATCATCAGGTTTCGATCAAGAAAGAGATTGGCAATGCATACGCCCACATCCACGCGTCCCCCCGGATTATTGCGTAAGTCGAGAATCCAATTCTTAGCACCTTTCTTTTTTAGGAGGTTAATGGCGTTCTCCACTTCTTCGCAACTCTCCGTCGAGAAAAAGCTCAATCCGATATAACCCGTGGTGGAAGTTCTCATAACGGCCACGACATTTTCCTTCGTGATGACCTCAGGCGTCGCTGAAAATTCTAGAATCTGATTGCCCCGTCTTACTGTGACAATGACCGGGGTCGCTTTTTTAAAATCACAGAAGTTTAACCGCCGCTCTTCTGAAAAAAGGGAAATATCTTCGCCGTTCACATGGGTAATGATGTCGTTTAAACGAATTCCCGCTAGGGCAGCGGGTTTGCCATCGATAAGGTGGTTGACTCGCAGTTGGTTGCCCGCTGGCACCAAATCAAATCCGAGGCCCAAGGTTTCGTTGTGCTGAAAACTTGACGAGAGCATCTCATCCTTTACGGAGGTGGGAAGAATATAAGTGTAGACGTCATAAAATTCTCGTTGAAATCCGTTGATGAGCGTAGCCGAAAGGTAAGCTTCATTTTCTCTAGTCACATATTTTTCTTCGAGCGAACTGAGGATAGTCGCAAAATCGACCGGGTTTGATTGGCTGGAGAAAAGTTCGGAAGTATCGCTTCGGCTCCGAGCCATTTCATTTCTCCAGGCCGTGGCTCGTTCCCTAAGAGAAGGGCCGTTGTTGGATTTGGCGATAAGGACAAGGGGGCCGGAGGTGAAAAGAGCGGACTTAGGATTGGCGCGGCTCTTAGGAACAAATTGGAGGGGAGGCTTTAGAGCGAGGGTGAAATTGTTGATGGCACTCCAGCACGCGCGAAATTGTTTCAAACTGGTGTAACAGGGGGTGTTTAGAATTGTGTTTCTTGCGAAGGAGAACGAGAGGTTCGTATTGTGCCACGCCTCCAACTCACGATGATACTCGGCGTCAGTCATTGGCCTGGCCATAGACAAAGAGCTAACCGCGAGCCCGAGGAGCAAGAACCGAAGGTACATGGATTTTCTCCGTTAAGAGGAGATACCTTATACCTTAAATGACGCGTGCAGTCAATGATGCGGAGCCTCTCGGAGACTCGCACCAAATACGATAACTCCGAAGAATCTTTGGTCTTTGCCCCACCTTTTGCTTCATTCTGGACTTGGGTTAATGCAAATTTGGATTTATCTTATGCGCGGGGGATTTCTTTATGAGTCAGAGACAAAATTGGTCACCTTTCCTTAAACCTCTCTTAGCGCTATTTCGTTTGGCCGTCTTAGGTCACTTTTTGACCTCTTCACTGGGGAGTGCTCAGACAAGCTCTCCCGCAAAAGCTCCCGATTGTGCAAAAACAGGGGCAGAGCAATGCGTTTCCCAAGGGGATCACGCGTTAGAAGGTAAACGGATCGAAGATGCCCGATCGCTTTTTTCGGCTGCCTGCGATCTAAATTCCAAAGACGGCTGCTCGCGGTTGGCCAATCTAGAATTGACCGTCAAAAATTACGGTGTTGCCCAAACGCTGTTCTCCAAACTCTGCGATCAGAGTGACGGAGGTGCTTGTCTTCATTTAGGTGATAGGCAGGCAGCGCTTAAGAATTTCGAACAGGCGGGACACTCCTACCTCAAAGCCTGCCAATTGGGGGAAGGGCCGGCATGTCGTCGATTGGGCTATTCTTCGGAAGCCGAAAAAAATTATGACGAAGCGAAGAAACGCTTTGAGGAAGGATGTACGAAAAAAGATCCACTCTCTTGCCGCGAAATGGCGATGCTGCTTTACCGACTGGGCGAAAAAGACAAAGTCCCTTCCTTCTATGAGGCAGCTTGTAACCTTAACGATGAGACCAGTTGCTCAAAGTATGGCTATTGGAAATATGAAAACGGAGAAAAAGGTTACGGAAGAGATTTTCTAACCAAGAAGTGCGACGAAAAGATGTGGAAGGCTTGTTACTATCTTGCGGTTCTCGTGGATAGAGAGAAAGAACCCGACCACGCTCGCAAACTTTATGAATTATCGTGCGAACACCAGAATGGGATGGGATGTTTGGGCGTGGCTCGCATGCAAGCGATGGACGGAAATAGGGAAGCTGCCCTTGCTGGATATAAGCAAGGTCTCGCTTACGTACAGGCTTGGTGCAAGGCGGGAGAGTCAGGAGGCTGTGCAGATCTTAAGTCGGTGCCCGCGCTTCGAAAATCGATCGATCAGTGGTTAGCTAAGTTCGAATCGGACAAGGTTCTCAAGAAAGGAGACGAGGCCCTTGAGGCCAACCATGTGGATGAAGCACGCACTATCTTTACCAATGCCTGCAAATCGGCTTCCATGGAAGGCTGTTCGCGTCTAGCGAATCTGGAATTAAAAGTGAAAAACTACGGAATCGCGCTGACACTGTTTCGCCGGCTCTGCGATCAGGACGAGCCCGTGGCGTGTCTTAAGGTGGCAACTCAAGAACTCATCGACAAGAATCTGGATAAGTCGGAAAAACTTCTTATCAAGAGTTGCAATAAAGGACTAGGCGCGGGTTGTACTTCGTTGGGCTTTTTTGCTTTGCAGAAAAAGGACGAAACGGAAGCCAAGAAACGCTTTGAAGAAGGCTGTAGTAAGAAAGAAGGGCTTGGTTGCGTCAAAATGGGAGACTATGCTTCAGTCGCGGGCGATGACGACAGAGCGAAAAATTACTTCCAAAAATCTTGCGACTACAATTACGACATGGGCTGTGTTCGTCTGGGGTATATGAACTATAAGAATAGCGACAAGACAAAAGCCAAAGACTTCCTTCAGGGGCACTGTGATCAAAAGATGCAGCGGGCTTGCTATTACTTAGGCGAGCTGACCCGACAAGAAGGAGATCTCGATAAAGCCCGCTCCTTGTTCAAAACCACTTGCGAAAAAGGATTTGGTGAGGGGTGTATCGGTTTGTCAAATCTAGATGTATCCGCCGGCCATGAAACGGTAGCTCGTAATGAGCTTCAAAAAGGGACTGAGCTTCTAAGGGACTCTTGTACTCGAGGAGAGGCAGGAGCGTGCGCTGAAATGAAGGTGATGCTGGAAAACGCACTTCTCAATAAGCCCTATTTCAGAAAACAGTATCTCTCTCCAGATAATCAACCGGGGAATTCAAAAACGCTTTAAAAGAGGTAAGATCAACTTTGTATTATCCCACATTGATAGCTAGGTTTGTCTCCCTGGTTTTAACTTTTTCGATGGTGATATCATCGGTAGTCCAGGCGGGAGAGGTTTCGGCCCTTCGATTTGCGGACAGCTATCCCACGGCTAAAATCCGATTCCGCGTGACTGGCTTCACTCGCGATGGGGTTCACAAAACTCCCGACCCCCAGGAGAAATTTCGTTTTGGCTTTCGCACGATAGGTTGGGAAAAATATCCCGAGCGAAGTGTAACGGCGGTAGGCAGCTCTTTTAGCGATTCTTCATTCGAACTCACGCGAGAAGATATCAAAAAGATTTTAACCTCGGGAGTGGCTCCCGGGAGCCTCGACTTTCCGCTGGCTATCCAACTGCAACTAAACTCGCTCACTTCGGGCCAACCAAAAACGTTTGATGTCGAAGTAGAGGTTACTTTCAACAAGTCTAAAGTCCTGGCTCATGTTTCAGATGCCCCTTTTGCTATGTTGTATCTATGGAGAGATCCCAGAGGTTCTGAGCACGCGGATCTCTTTGGCCCCTTGACCTCTCCCAATGAGCATACTGCCGTTCCTTTCTATTTTCCCGCTTTCAGTACCAAGTTTTGTTTGCGTACGGTCGACGGAAAATCTCCGGAGGGGAAGTTTCGGTTCGGCATTCTTGGATCGAATAGAAAATTGGATGTGGATTTATCTTCACCGTCCGGTGCAGACAGTTGTACGCCACCTTTTGTCCTTTCTCCCGCCGAAATAACGCACGGGCTTGTTTTTGGAGGGGGATTTCTCTACCCCTTCGGCTATCCCATCCACCTTCTGGGGACGATGGAAGATACCTCCCTAAAACGGCACCCATCGGCGCGTTACGAGTTAGAAGTCGAGATTTTCTTTCCTGAAATCGCAGGAGGTCCCCAAAAACTTTCATATTCTCTGATGCCGTTTGAGGAGGATATCCATCGGGGATATTTGGATTTTGGATTTTTGGTATGGCGAGATCATCTTGGTCAACCCACGGCAGCTAGTTTTACTGAGTATAATAGGCGGCGCTATTATCTGCCCATGGACACCCTGGCTCCTGTTCCACCGCTTAAGCATTTTACGATCGCGGATGGGCTTTTTGCGGATAACGACATCAATAACTGGAAGGAAGGTTTTGAGCATTTAGGAAAGCTTGGCATCAATACGGTAGGAACGGCACTAAATTTCAATCCGGCAATCCGCGCCGCCGCCAAAGAAGCGGGAATGAAGGGTTTTAAGCTGGAACAGGTTCGTCCCTTGGAGAGCAATTTCGAATTTCGTCAACCTCCTACGACACCCCGTGTTTGCGAGCTGTACTCAAAAGTCGATTACGAGAATTTCGCTTCAAAGTTAATTGAGCCAGCCCGCCGAGCGGGGGTGGAAAATTCAGAGATCTCTTTGGTGGGCATTGCCGATGAACCTATTTGGGGATATCCGATTCCTATCCAAAAATGCGAATCTCGCAAAGTGAGTGCCCAAGTTTTGAATCAATTTCGCGGCTATCTCAAAAAGATCTCTATTCAAGAGGGGCTCCGCTTTCCGAAGGATTTCGGGAAAGCCAAAGAAGCGCAACTGGATCCGCTTTTTGATCGAGAACTGGCCAAGTCTTCTCTGGCTAACCGAAGACTCTATTACTGGACCATGCGGTTTTTTCCTTGGTACTCGGCTCAGCATTACGCTCGGGCAACCAAGGCTATCCAGAATGAATTGAGGCGGCCGGACGAACCAGTTTACGCCAATCTTAACAATTTTACTGGCCAAATTTACCGATCCAATGAAAAGCAACCGAAAAGTCTTTTCACCGGTGGGGGAAATCACGATTGGTTTGGAATGGCAAAAGTGAGAGGAACCACTTTACCTTGGACTGAAGACTGGAATACCGATCAAGACAATTATATGTGGAGTTTTCTGAGTACCCTTCTTAGGAGTGCCGCAAAGTCGGGAGGGCTAGCGGATATAGGGAGTTATGTCGTGGCTAGACAGAGCGATTATTCTCATGACAAACTTTCTGGCGGATTACTTCGCAAAGTCCTTACCCTCATCGGAAATGGGGCTAAGACCATCAACTATTATATCTTTGGACCAGAATATTTTTTTCCGGCCAATAGCTATTCTGAAGACATCGAAGTGCAGAAGGAGATTGCAAGCATCAACCGCATGATAGGCGATACGGAAGATCTTCTTTTCCCGGGGCAGCCCGAAGATAACCAAGTGGGTTTTGTATTACCCTTGAGTTCAGCCCCTTGGGATTTTTCGGGAGATAAGAACAGTGCGATGGATTGGTTCACCGAACATGGGCTTGAAGCTCCTCGTTTGTTCTTAGCCTTGAAGAACGCCAACCTTCCTGTGGAATTCCTCCATGAAGACGATCTGTTCATCGATAAGAAAACGGGAAATATCAGTGCGACATTAAAACGATTCAAAGTCATCTATCTCACGGAACCCAATCTTCCCAAACGGGCTCAAGAGGCGCTAAAGGTTTGGGTCAAGCAAGAGGGTGGCACCTTGGCTACGGTTGCCGGTGCGGCCAGTCGAGATGAGTATGACCAGAGTTCGTCCTTTCTTGAAGATGCCAACTTTTTCGGTCTTAAGGAAAATAGGGTGACTAGCTTGCAAGTGGGGGCGTCACATTTTGAAAATGATCCACGCGTAAAACCGTACGGACAGACTCAGTGGGAAAACCGTGCCAATGAGTCATTGCAGAATAGGAGACTCGAAGTAGAGGCCAAATTTTCCGATGGAAAACCCGCAGTCATCCGCAAAAAGGTGGGAAAAGGAAATGTCGTTCATTTTGCTTGGCTGCCCGGGGCTTCTTACTATTTAGGAAAATGTCAGCCGGCTATTGAAAAACCTCATGAACTTCCAGTGGATTATTCGGATGTTCTTCGAGAGTGGATAGCTTTTCCCTCCCGATTGAGTGGATTTCAGCCTCTACTTCTAGTGGATAAACCTTTGGTAGAGACATTTTCGCTGAGTTCTCCCCAAGGGGATGCGATCGTCCTAATCAACTGGACCAATGATCCTCTCAAAAAAATCCAGGTTACCCTCAATGATGCTCGATGGCCCAAGACCTATTGCGCCATCAGCGCCCAGCACGGGGCTGTAAAAGTAACTGAAGATCCCCAAACTCATCTCAAGTCATTCTCTCTGCCTCTAAAGGTTGGGGATATCGTACGACTCTATCTTACTGAGAATAAGCACTGCACAAGATAGGCTTTATCAACGCCTCATAGTTCTACCAGAGCCAACCGCCGCCCACTCTGACATGAACAGGTCCTACATCTACCCCCACTCCTCTTCGTCCATAGTAGGGGCCGGGATAGTAATATCTGCGCGGATAGACGGGGACGACAGGAGCCACTGCTACGGGTGCCGGATAAATATAGGTCTGTGCAGTGTAGTAGACCCATTGTCCATTGACGAAATAGGTCCAACCGTTCGCAGTCCAATACCAGTACTGTCCGTTGTAATACCGATAATTCCAATCGTTATTGACCACAACTCCTAGTCCAGGATTGAGCTGTACCGCCACGCCCGGAGCTTGGACGACAACACCGCCACCGACACCAACGCTAACTCCAGGCGCGTAAACCTGAACCTCGGCGGAAGCGACAGTCCCTAGTGCGAAGAGTAAGAGGATAAAGGAGCCTTTTAAAAAAAGACTGAGAAGATAAGAGCGCATAACCCCTCCGGAAGTATGAATTAGCCTTACGAGTAGCGTTATTTTTCTCGGCGGGCAACCCCTTTTGAAGCGGGATTAGTGAGTTAGCGAGATATCAATGGGACCTCGGTCGCGGCGGAGAGATCAATCTCCATGATAAATTCGATGACCTCTCTCAAATTAGCTAAGCGTTCCAGCCGCTCAGGCTTACTGAATTCTGAAATAGGGTAAGATCCCAATTCCCGCAAAGTCCGCCGTGCGTCTCTTAAAAGCGTGTCTCGGGGATACTGCTTTTGTAGAATGTTGAGGTAAGTAATCACCGGCTCCCGAGCGTTTAGCATAAATTCCAAGAAGGTCTCTCTAGTCTCCTTGTCCGGGTACTTGATGATCGCCATCGCGCCATGGGCTACGATCGATATGGGGCCGCGAATATCGTGGTTGATATTCACCCGTTTGTCGGGTGGATGGCCGGCATTGGTATTTTTCTGTCGAAAGTAACTCACCATCGCGTTTAACTCGTCGTCGAAGTGAGGAGCGTTGGGATTGGTATCGCTAAAGGGGATAAATTTACTGCGCTCGGTGAGGGTATTGGGGAGATAGGTCTCCAAAACCGATGAGAGCCGACGCACGGAATTGCGGTGGAGCATTCCTGCAGGGAGATTACATCGTTCGTCCGGCTTCCCCCCGGCCAGCTCCTCTAGCCGGCTCGCCCATTGTCCTGAAGTTTCGTTAGCGCGCAACACTACTATCTGTGGCTCTTCGGGAACATACGATAAATTGCCGAATTCAATCTCTCCTATCCATTGAGAAAGAAACAGACCGTGGTCCTCTATCGTCTTCTCAATAAGACTCTTATGGGCGTGGGCGGAAAGATACGGGGTAATGTAGAGGGTGGGCGGACCTTCTTTAAGCGGAGAGGCCAAAAGTCCCGCGAATCGACGCATCTGTCTGGGCGGAATGCTGTTAAGAGGAGAGATATGGCTGGTAACGGTTCTTACGATAGTTCCGCAGGACAACACATCCATCAGAGTCTGAGATAAGGCTGCCTTGGTCGCTAAGACAAGTGTAAGGCAGACCGCCAAACTTACAGGAACTATTGAATTTTTATGCCGTCGGTTTTGCATTTTATCCCGCGTCACTGAGCAACTACTTCCACAAAACCCACGATTGAGGAGGGCGGAAGATAGCGAGCAGAAGGAGAGAAGGCAAGCAGAATTATTTGCGGCGGGAAAGGGGCTGAGCTAGGGTAAATAAGCTTGCATCAAGGGAGGATCTCTTTGAAACATGTTTTGGTTGCGATTCCCTCCGAGGATTTCGATCCCACCGAGGTTGCGGTCCCGTGGAAGAGACTTATTGCCGAAGGACATCAACTTTCGTTTACCACACCCGAGGGAAAACGGGGGCATGCGGATTTTCGGATGGTGACTGGGGCGGGACTGGGACCGCTAAAACCCTTCTTAAGGGCGGATAAGAACGGACGCCGGGCTTATCGCGAATTAGAGAGGGATTCGCGGTTTTTGAGTCCCATCGCTTACCGGGACGTCGATTCGAAGCAATACGATGCGCTTATCCTTCCCGGAGGACACGCTCCGGGAATGCGGGTGTATTTGGAATCGAAACGACTACAAGCCGTTGTTTCCGAGTTCTTTCTTTCCGATAAACCAGTCGGAGCTATTTGCCACGGCGTCGTTTTGGCTTCGCGGTGTCAGCTGGATAATAGACCGGTTCTGCTTAACAGAAAAACTACCGCTTTGACCAAAAGCCAAGAGCGGACGGCGTGGTGGCTAACCCGAGCGTGGCTCGGGAACTATTTTCGTACCTATCCCATTTGGGTAGAAGAGGAAGTCGCGGCTTCGCTAAGGAACAAAGACCAATTTCTACCAGGTCCCTTTTCGATCTTCAGAGACTCGCCCACGAATTTGAGTAGAGGATTTTGTGTTCGTGATGGCAATTACCTCTCCGCCCGCTGGCCCGGGGATGCCCATCGTTTCGCCGAAGAGTTTGTAAAATTACTGGGCCCTTATCGATAAAGCATTCCCTCGGTGATGACGCCTATTGAGCTAAACGCAGGATGCGGACGTTCGATAATATTGAGCTGATTCGTGGCCCAATCGATAGTCCAGGCGGTGTCGGTCGCCGGACAATAACTAAGGATAGTACCTTTGTGATTGCCGCTTTTATAATAGCTCCCGTGAATCGGTCGCAGGCCGGCAAGCTTTCTAAATTCGCTTCCCTCAATTAGCTTTCCTCGGTACTGATAGGCATTGGATTGATCCTGATCGTAGGTGCGAATAAATGGTTTGGAACAGCTGGCCTGCTGCAGCCCGCAGGCTCCGCCACTATAATCGTAGCCTGGGACCCGCATGTAATCGGCGACACCATCAGAAAAACGTCCCATCTTTCTCTCGTAAACCTCCTGTAGCGCGTGGGTGGCTATCTTAAATCGGGCTTGGTTCACTTTATCATCGTCGGTAGTGACTCCGTAGTAGTGGAGTCCCATCGAATTTAGAAGCTTGGGCTTTTCCACTCCGAGGGGATCTTTCCCGAAGAAATTAAAGTTATCAAATTCATAAACTCGGTTAGGGGTAAGGCCAGAAATGTCGATAGTTGCCTTGCCGTTTTCTCCTATCTTGACCGGAAACGAGGCCTCTTTGGTTTTGCCGCAATCGCTTAAGTCCTTATAACGGACAGAAGCAATCAGATTGTCCTTCCAATTTAAAATATTCTTGTCGTTAATCTTAATCCCAATGGAGATTCTGTCTTGATTGGGATGATCGAAGCCGTAATTGTAGTCGTACTCGATTCTATTTCCTGTCGGTGCTTGCGAGAACCGGGTTCTAGCGGGAGGCTCGGCGCAGTCTTGATAATATTTCCCGCAGTGAGTGTATGGCAGGTTTGGAGCAAGGACTCTGGCAAACGCCCTTAGGGAATCTAAAGGCCGGACCATTTCATCCCCCATGGCCACCGCCGAAACCGCACATAGACAAAAAACACAGATTTGACGAAACATGCTTCTCCCCCCGGACTGCTAGGAAAATGCACATTCGGTGCCGCCTTCCTCCGCACTGTGGTCTTCAAGAATACGTTTAAGGAATGTTCGGTAGGTAATGAGCGTCGCAACATATCACCAAGGAAGGGGCAGTTTTCTGTGAAGCCTTCGATGATGGAAGGCACAAAGCATGGTTAAGTTGCTAGGCGTGAGGCCATGGTCTTCGTAGATCTTAAGACGGTCTACTAGTTGGAGAGCCTCGAAAAGAGGTGACTAGTCTGTTCCATCGCTGACGGTTTTGGATTTTTTATTTTATTTTTTCGGATCTCGGATCTCGGATCTCGGATTTCGGATCGCGATTTAGCCGTCGCGCGATGGATAGGGGTTTTTCTTTTTTTTGGTTTTTTATCCTGCTTTTCGAATACTCGGTTCGTCTTGAACAGCCGCGAGGCCGCCGAAAAGAGCACGGCAAGCGTGATCGATTAACTGGCGGGTGAGTTTAGAGGGGAGAGTGTAGTAAGAGATATGATCGGATACGCGGTTTAAGATATCTCGAGGATGAACGCTTCGAAATTCGCGATTAGCTTGGGTGTAAAACCGTTCGATGAGATATGCGTAAGCATCTTCATCGAAAAGAATCTTCTTCTTGGCGCAAATCGTTTGGAATATTTTCTTGAATTCGACGTCGGTGGGGCTAGGAGTTTCTATCATGTATCGTATTCGTCGCCAGAAAGCTTCGTCTCCCAGATCCCTGGGGTCAAGGTTGGTCGACAAGATAATGAGCTGTTCGAAAGGGACTTCGATCTTCTTTCCGCTGGAGAGAGTCAGAAAGTCCATCCCTTTCTCCAAGGGGTAGATCCAGCGATTTAGAAACTCAGTGGGCTTAACCTTCTGTCTGCCGAAATCATCAACCAAAAGGACCCCGCCATTGGCTTTGAGCTGAAAGGGAGCCTCATAGCTACGTTGGCCGCTTCGAAATGTGAGGTCCAGCATCTGTAGGGTTAATTCACCGCCCACCACTATGAAGGGGCGGACGACATAAACCCAGCGGGGATCGGCTGCCGAGGGGTCTACTTTTAGAGGATGATCGTCGGGCAACACTTCCAAAGGGATCGGACGATGGATTTTTTCATCAAATACCTGGATGATTTCACTATCCATCTGGATGGTATGAGGGACGAAAATTCCCTGGCGAAAAAGTCGAGCGATTCTTTCCGACATCGTAGTCTTTCCGTTGCCGGGCTTTCCATAGAGAAAGATGGGGCCACCGGAATTGATCGCGGGTCCTAATTGGTTAAGATACTCCTGGCTTATCAAGATGTCTGAAAAGGCGGCGTCGAGATGTTGTTTTCTAACGAGATTAAATTGAAACTTCTGAGAGTGGACGGAAGTCATATAGTCTTGAAGATCGACCGGCATGGGACCGAAATAGGTCGATCGACTTCGCGCGGTGGCCGCCGCATCCATCCCCTTTGGGGTTAATCCGAAATCGAGGCCGCCGTTACCTCCGATTCCCGATCCGCCCTGGGCGCCGATAAGGTCCTTATCGCGCATCTCTCGGATGATGGGTTCTACTAGCGAATAGGGGAGCTTTAAAGTGTCAGCGAAGCGAGAGCCTCGAGTCGGACCTTGAGTGGCTAGGATTCTTAAAATACAGTCTTCGACATAATGCGCGCTAAGTTTAGCCTCTTCAATCGATTGAGGCCTTTTGGGAAGCCACATGCTGTTCTGTCTCCTAAACTGGTTAACTTATCGGATTTGGCTCTAGAAAACCTGAACGCTAGGACTGTGCGTTATTGGTTGTCTGTTTCATATTGGATCTGAATTTGGTCTCCCGCCTTTAGTACCGAGATGTCGATGAGGCTCCAATTAAGGATGACGGCATTTTTGTTGGCGTTGTAGGTCCACAGGTCGGAA
This sequence comes from uncultured delta proteobacterium, assembly GCA_963778115.1. Lineage (GTDB taxonomy): Bacteria > Bdellovibrionota > FAC87 > UBA2466 > UBA2466 > JBBQIT01. The sequence continues at coordinate 684,563 of CAVZSV010000004.1, read as the reverse complement.
CTGGCTCCCGTGTTACCAGGCAGAGAGACTCCGGCTAGAGCCACTGTGATTTGCGGTGAGTTATAAGCCGGCTGTGAAAGTACTATTTGGGCGTGAGTCGTAATGGCTGCTCGGAAGTTTACTTTAGAGGCGTAATCACTGAGCGCTGTGGTGATATCCGAGTTACATCCCACTCCATAGTAAACACCATGGGTAGCTTTGGTGATCTGTTGATAGGTGTCTCCGTCGGGAGGCGAACAGTCGGAGGTGATCACACTGATGCGGTAAGGTTGTCCCGTCTTTTGGTGGAACAGACTAAAATTCGAGGCAAAATCGGAGACACTCCATTTGTTCACCGTGGCAACATTTTCGCTATATCCCAAAAAATTGTCCGCTTCGCTAGATACGATCATCACATCCATCGGCGTTCCCGAAACGAAATAGCCGTTATGCCAAAGGCTAGAGATCGTAGGGGCTTGTTGATAAAAGCGGTAGAGGGACCACAGGGGAGAGTTATTACAATTGGAACAAAATCCGGGGCTATAGCTTAAGCGCACTCGATATAGAAAATCTCCGACGATGTCATTTTCATTTTCCGACATTAGCGGTGAAACCCTATCATCGTAGATTGGATAGCCATCGAAATCGGCGGCGTTGGAAGATAAGTAAACACTCGAGAATTGCCCCTGAGCCGCATATAGAGCGTTATAGAAAGTTTGAATGGATCCCTTTAACCCTCGAATGGTCGGGTCCCAAATACTGTGGTTGTCCACCACCCAAAGGTTTTCGGAAGCAGCTCCGGCTACTGAAGCTTCAAGCTTAACCACGTCACTCACCGGTACTGTCGCAGGAGCAATGACAGCGAGTTGCAACGTTCCCGTGGAGCTACTTCCCGTCTGATCGGTCGCGATGGCTGAAAACGTGTAATTTCCTATCTGTTGTTGTGTGGGTGTGGCTTGAATCGATCCGGAGGGGGTTATTGAAATCCAGGAGGGGGCGTTACTGCTCAGTCTAAAAGTAAGTGAGTCACTCGGATCTCCGGTAGTCACCTCTGCTGCGATGTTCGTCGAATAAGGGGTATTATCGGTCGCTGAGGGAAGCACTACCGGATTTTCGGTCCATTGGGGGGCGAGATGAGAAACGCTGATGATGACTTCGGCATCGGGCGTTGCTACCTCTCCCAGGTTATCGGTCACTCGAACGACGAAAACATTGGGCCCGTCGTTGGCCAATAACGGAGTTCCGCTTAGCACTCCATTGGGCGAGACGGAAAGCCAAGAGGGACCACTCACCATGCTAAAGGTAAGGGTAGCGCCCGAGTTGGGGGAAATGGCATTGGAAGCGATATTCGCCGAGAAAAGCTCGTCTTCCTCGGTTGAGAAAGGCATTTGGTTGGCCGTCCAAACAGGGGGTTGGCTAACCTGAACTACGGTAAGCTGTACGATCGTGCTTGCCGTCATGCCGGCCTGATCGGTGACAATGGCGGAAAAGCTAACGGGGCCTACTTGGGCGCTTGTGGGACTTGCCGTGATCACCCCTGAAGAAGAGAGGGTAATCCAAAAGGGAAGATCGGCACCCCCGGTAATCGTTAGAGTATCGCCAGGATCGGAGGCTAGCGCGTAAGATCCTATCGACGCCGTATAAGCAGTGGAATCGTTGGCATTGGGGAGCACTATCGGATTTTGCGTCCAAGAGGGAGGGAGATGGGTAACGTTGATTTGAACCGTGGCCGATGCTTCGGCCCCGGTCTCGTCGAAAACGGCCACTTGAAACGAATTGGTTCCGAAATCGGAATCTGCAGGAGTTCCACTGATGACTCCCGCATTGGGATCGATTGAAGCCCAACTCGGCCCCGTCAAAGAAAAATTTAGAGTTCCGTTCGCCGGATTGCTTACATAAGAGAGAACTCCTTGCGAGTAAGAAAAACCGGTAGATCCGGTGGGAAGCACGATAGTATTTTGCGTCCACTGAGGCCCCACATTGGTGACTTTTACCTGTAGCGAAGCGATCGCCGAGGCGCCGGTCTCGTCGGTCACGGTGACCGAGAAATTATAACTACCGACATCATTGGTAGCTGGGGAGCCGCTCAACTCGCCCATGGAATCGATGGTTAACCAGGAGGGGGCGTCTGGCCCCAAGGAAAAAGTAAGTTGATCGCTCGGATCTCCGGGCTGGGCGTAGCTTTCAATACTTGCACTATAAGGAGAAGCATCCGTGGCGTTGGGAAGAACGATTGGGTTTTTTGTCCAAACCGGGCCTATATGAGTCACGTTTATAGTAACCGTAGCGTCGGGGGTGGCTGCCGTTGACGTCGTAATATCAGTAGCGCGGACAATGAACGTTTCCATTCCCTCATCAGAGTCTTGGGGGGATCCGCTTAAAGTGCCATCGGGTGTTACGGTTAGCCAGGCTGGACCGCTGATTAGGCTAAATTCCACGTCGTCATTGGCGTTGGGGGAGATCACATCGGAAGCAATGCTAGTGGAAAAAGGCTCATCTTCGGTGGCGGCGAAAGTGAAGGTCGTCGTCGTCCACGTCGGTGCCGTTTGGCTCTCCGCATGGGAGGATACCGACCAAAGCAGCAAAATAGAGGCGATTAACCTAAGCGAATGGGATAAGCACCTCATGACGTTTCCTCTTTAATTTTCTGGGAGATAGGTTTCGGTTCGTCCAAGTTTCAAAGCAAAAGCTTTGTTCCTTAGTTATCGACTAAATTCATAGCTTTGTTTAAGGCCATGCCTTGACGGAAAGGGTCCTTGAATTACGCGACATGTTAATTTAGGTTCCGCGTAAAGAGATTTCAGGAGGGCAGCTTGAAACGACTAGTACCAGTACCACTTCGTTCGCTCATTTTCCTCGTTACGATCGTTCAGTGCAGTGCCGATACCCACCCCCCAAATATTCAGGAGGTCGAAGGAAGTTGGGAACCTGTGGTGTTGCTGAAAGATTCCAGTAATCACTTTTCCGGAAAACCAAATCGCCCGAAACCTCAAGACGGCTGGTGGGTCACCGCCATTCACGCAAACCTTCTTACTTCGGGCAAAGTACTTATTAATGGATGGGGCCGCTACGATCGCGGTAATTGTCGGCTTCATCGTACGCGCCAAAACGGCGAGAGTTATATTTTAGATCCCAAGGATTTCACTGGTAACGTTCGAACCACTTATCAAATTCAACCCATTCCCGAAGCATTTCGTCCCGGCACCGAAGACGTCCTTTACTGCTCCGGCCATACTCCCTTGAAAGACGGTCGAGTCCTATTTACCGGGGGGGCCCGCTACGATTATTTGGGTGATAAAAAGAAACTGGGGGATGCAAACGACGAACAGGAATACGGATTGAATTATTTTCGCGTCTTCGATCCTAAGACGCAAAGTTTTTCTCGATATGAATTTGCTCCCCAAGGAGGGCCGAAAAAGAAGGTCGAAATGGAGTGGTATGAAGACGGGATGATGTGGTATCCGACGCAAACAAGGCTTCCTGGAGGAAAGATTCTAGTTGCCGCGGGCTTTGATAGAAACTGCGCGGATGGTTCTTGTTTTAATCGCGATCTGGAAATTTTTGATCCCGAACTCATGGTGACAAACCAAAACCCTTGGAAGACTCTGTTACGTCACGAAAATGCGCCCAACGTTTACGATCCTGGGATCAAAGACTATACGCATTCGTTTGTCTTGCCGTCTCCCGTACCGGCGCAAGGGGGAAACGGAATCGCTCGAGAGATCTTACTCATGGGATATCCAGGGAAAGTAGCTTTGTTAACTCTCGATCCCAAAGCTTCAGATAAAGATCGTCTTTTTATCCCGACGACAAACACAGGCCGTCCGGGCGACGGGATGGCTTGGGACTCTAGTTCGGCATTGGTAGGAACTGGGGAGATCTTAGTCATGGGGGGAGGGGGTAACCCGAAAGCGGAAGCGCAAAGGATCGATCTCTATAATCCCTACACCCATCAGTGGAGATCTAAAGACACAGGAATCACCCGTCACAATCCGGCAACGACTTTGCTTCCTGACGGCACCGTTTTGATCATTAACGGAGAGCCTGGTAATGACAAACAGCCTAAAGAAGATCCCAATGTCTTAGGAGATCGCAGACAGCCGCAGATTTACGATCCCTATTCTGACACTCTGACGACGCTGGCGGCTTGGCCCGATGCCAATCCGCAGGAGCGCGGTTATCACAGCTTCTCGCTGTTACTTGCTGATGGACGAATCATGCTGGGCGGAGGAATGGTGGGCTTGGGGCAGGTTGGCTGCGAACGTCCCGACGTGCGTATCTTTAATCCTCCCTACCTCTTTCAGGGGGCACGCCCTCACGTTCAAAGTGTGCCGGAGAGCGTAGAGTACGGCGGAACTTTCGAGGTGCGGTATCAAGGATCGGCACTTCGCCAAGGGCGTCCTATCGCTTTGATGGCACTGGGCTCAGAAACTCATTCTTTTGATCAAAACCAACGTTACGTTCCTCTTGAGGTCGTTAGCGACTCGCAAGGAATATTGAAAGTGAAGGCTCCGGCGAACTCTAGCCGTGCTCCTGAGGGAAACTACTTCTTGTATCTCATAGGCGACGGGGGAGCTCCTTCCGTAGGAAGGCTTGTCACCGTGAAGTAGTCTTGGAATAACTTTATCCCCGTATTTGTGTCATAATAGACGATAACGACTCCAAACCCTAACCAAGGAGCCAGTCATGGCCGATGAACAGCACAAGTGCGGGTGTCCCTGTCATATGATGATGGGAATTTTTGTTATTTTGTTTGGTCTGACGTTTCTCTTAGGCGCTCTGGGTGTGATTAGCGATCATTTGGTAAGTATCATCTGGCCCTGTTTTGTGATCTTAGCCGGATTGAAAAAACTTGCCGCCGGCAAGTGCAAGTGTTGCACGAAGTCCTGATCTGATTCTCTTTATCGCCACCTGGGAAAGACTATTGGTATTGCGCTCGGACCTGTTCAAGTTGGAACTTTGCCATATCCATTTGATAAAGAAGAAATCGGATTCTTTCCTGGGTGGCGCCGTATTTCAGCGCTTCATAAAGTGCATCCGCTTTTTCATTAAGCGCTGTCTGCGCTTGCTCCACGATCTTTTCTCTGGCCTCTTTCGCTTTAGCCGCTTTTTCTGCGACTAGTTTCTGTTGGCGTTCTAGGGCCGCTTGCCGCCTATTCGCTTCTGCTTTCGCCTTTTCCTCGGCCAACCTATCCGCCTCCTCCCTCTGCTCTCTGGCTACACGCTCTTGGTCATTGCGTGCTATCATTGCCACCATTTCGTCGATGATACGTCTGTTTTCACGCGCCTGCTCTATCGTTGCTAATTCATAACCCAAGAGGCCGTTAATTTTTGCGCTGAGCTCACTCTCTTCTTGCTGTGAAATAGGAGTTTTCCAATAAAGGTGATTTACCAATTGCGGTTGGAGTTCGGAGTAAGGGGCCAATCGGCGAAAAAGAGTGTCAGGACTCATTTTCCACTGGGCAGCAAATGCTTCCAGCGATTTTCCCGTTATTGCCGGAGGTAAGGTTAATTGCGCGGGGAAGTAAGTTCGTGTGCATAAGCCGCGATATGGGTATTGGCGAAGAGCCGACCTATCCACGAAAACGAAAGAGTTCAGGCCAGGAACCAAGTCTTTAAGAGATCCTATCGAATTGGAACGAGGAATTTTTTTCCTCTCCATTGAGCCATTGAGTTGGGCCAGCACTCGTTCGCGACTTAACTTCAAGAGCATAGCCTCTTCCTTGGTGGCGTAGCCAACCGCGGTGGGCTCTTTAATGGTTTCCGTCCATCGGTACCAGGTAATCAGTGGATTATTGCTCCCCGATGCAGAAGGGCGACTCGTGTACCAAAGTGTTAAAAATTCGATGGAGTAAGCATTCAAAATCATATCGAGTGATGCCAGTTGCCATCCTGAGGGACAACTATTATCGAGCGTTTGGGTCGCATCGCGGATAGGGTTTGAAATTAGCCAAAATTGCTTTCCGTCGTAAACGACCGGAAGAAAAGCTTCATAGAGCAGAAGAAGCAATGCTCTTTCGTTTTCATTAGTAATCACTCGATGCGAGGATGGGCCAAATTTTTCAAAGATCCATTCTTCTATATTTCTTAATTTTTCAAAAAGCTCATTCGACTCGGGCTGATTCGTATGATCTCTTTGCTCTTGGACAACACGAATCGCTAGATCGGCTAGAGCGTTGACCCCTTGGTAAGACGGGGGCGTGGCAAAGAGAGATTGGACGGAAAGCCGATATTCCCCTTCGGGCACGGAGTAGCTTTGTCTTTGCGACACTCTTTTGCAGTCGCTCAAAAGCTGAGGCAGTGGAACTTTTTCTAGGTCGTTTATGGTCAGAGCAAGTGTCCCACAGGATTGAAAATTAACTTTTGAATTTTCCTCCCAGAGTAACGATCTCGTGCCGGACGTTTCAGACAACAAAACGTAGCCGAACGTATGGGAGGCGCTAAAGATAAAGGCTAAAAGCAAAAGGCTTACGAAATTCCGAGTTCGACTCATTAGAGAGATCTCCCTGAATATTCCGATTCTTACGCCATGATGCCGCATGGTGTCAATTGATGAGATGAACTATCTTAACGGCTTAAGTAGGTACTCAAGCCCATTGAGTTTTATTTCATAAGCCGCGCGCAATAGATCTCCCAACTCTCCTTCGGGAAATCCTTTTTTGGCAAACCAAACCAGATAGGGTTCGGGCAGATCTATGATGGAGCTTCCGAGATATTTGCCGAAAGGCATTTTGGTTTCGATGAGTTTAAGTAAAGCATTGGGATTCACGCCGGTCATACTAACGTGTTCTGAGGAATTTCCAAAATATCATCGCTTTGCCGGCCAAAAATGGTAAAAGGGGGCACCTTACCTTTGACCGCCTGGCCGTAGCCAGGGTGGTCAAAGAATGAAAAAAACACAACGGCGTCAAATCCAATTTAGATCAAGTAGTTAAGTCGACGGAAAGGTCCTTTGAAAACGTTTACCACCTTTAAAGAGCTACAGTTACCGGCCCCCTTACATGCTGCTCTAGAGCAAATGAACTTCATCACCCCAACACCGGTTCAGGCCGCAAGCCTTCCTCCGGCGTTGGAAGGAAAAGATATTTTGGGCTCAGCACAGACTGGGACGGGTAAGACGGGAGCGTTCGGCATCCCGCTCCTGGCAAAGCTTTATCCTAGCCCCGGATCTCGAGCTTTGATATTGGCCCCTACCCGGGAATTGGCCGCTCAGATTCATAAGGTGCTCCGAGAAATGAGTGCCGGCATGAAGCTCAAAGGCGCGTTGGTTGTCGGAGGAGAATCTTTTTACCGTCAAAAACAGGAGATCAAAGCCGGAGCCGATTATTATGTGTGCACCCCGGGCCGTCTCATCGATCATTTGGAAGCCGGACTTAAACTCGTCAAAGTCAGTGTGCTGGTCCTCGATGAGGTCGATCGCATGCTTGATATGGGATTTGCTCCCCAGCTTGCTCAAATTGTTCCGCATATTCCAAAAGAGCGTCAGACCTTATTTTTCTCAGCGACCTTACCCAAAGAAATTTTGGCGGTGGCAGAGCAGTACTTACAAAACCCGGTCCGTGTCAGCATCGGAGCAACGTCACAGCCCATTGATAAAGTGAGGCAGGAGAACCATTCGGTTACCGATGCGAAGAAGAACGAGCTGCTCACTCAACATCTGAAAGAGATTAAAGGAAGGGTTCTTATCTTCGCTCGGACGAAACGGCGTACCGACAAAGTTTTCGCGCTCCTAGAAAAGCATGGTTTTAGTGTCGTCAGTCTTCACGGTGGACGAACGCAGGGTCAGCGCAAAGAAGCGCTTTCTGGATTTCGAACCGGAACTCAAATGATCATGGTGGCTACCGACATCGCGGGTCGCGGAATCGACGTCGATGATATCGAGTGTGTGATCAATTTTGATCTTCCCGACAGCCGTGAAGATTATATCCATCGCATCGGCCGCACCGCTCGAAATGGCAAGACCGGTATTGCGATGAACTACATCACTCCCCACGATAATGACGGTAAGAATATTATCACTGTAACGCCGCCCAAAAAGACAAAACCTTTGCCACCCTATGTGGCGGCACGCTTAGGGAAACCCACCGGAGCGAAAGCTGAAAGTAAGAAATTTTCCTTTCAGAAAAAATCGGCAGAGGGATTCAGAAAATTTTCTGATAAAGCAAAACCCTTTGAGAATAGACCTAGACCGCAAGGGGATCGCCCCTTCTCGAAAGGGCCAAGGACGGAGCGTCCCAGGTTCGAGGGGAAGACTTCCTTTCGTCGTCCCGAAGCGGAGGGCCGTGCTGATTTTTCCGATCGTAAACCGCGTTTTCGTCGTCCTGGCGGCGATCGACCCCTTTTTGATGATCTCAAACCCCGCTTCCGGCGACCTGAGGGGGACCGACCGGCGTTTGGTGATCGTAAAGCTCCATTTCGTCGCCCTGAAGCAGAACGAGCGAACTTTGGAGATCGCAAGCCCCGTTTTCGTCGGCCAGAGGGAGATCGACCCGCCTTTAGCGATCGCAAACCTGCTTTTCGTCGCCCCGAGGGGGATCGTCCCTCCTTCGGTGATCGCAGACCCCCGTTTCGCCGTTCCGAAGGGGATCGTCCTGCGTTTTCCGATCGCAAATCGGGGCCAGCGTTTAGGCGGCCTGAAGGGGATCGACCTCGATCCCGTCCTTCGGGTGACGTGGTGAATTATCGCAGAACCGATCGGCCTGACGGTTTCACAGGCTTTAGGAGCGGTCCTGCTCGAGAAGGGTTCGATAGCGACCGGCCCAGAGGCGATAGACCTCATGGGGCTTTTCACGATAAGCCTAGAGTTCGCCCTCCCTTTCGCAAAGTTCGCAAAGGCGGAGGGGCGAGACCTCCCCAGTCTTAAAGACGACGGGGAGTGATAGGCTCTTCGATCACTTTGGAGTTTTGAACGTGCAGTCGGTAGGCTAGAGCGCTAGGTCTCGAGGATACAAACTCCACCAGCTCTTCGTTCGCGAAGTACCCAGCCACTCCATCGTCGCAGGCAAATCCCGGTTTCATCCCCTGCGCCAGGAGTCGTTGATAGGAAGGTCGTCTTTCTGTCTCTCCATCATAATGGGGAGAATGGCTCTCTTTCAAATATCCGAGGCATTTTAGAGCAGAGAGAGTTCCGGGGATGGAGTCGGTTACTCCTTCGCTGTACCAGCAAAGGGAACCGGCGCTGATTCCTCCCAGTACCACTCCTTTCTGGTACGCCTCCCAAAATATTTTATCGAGTTCCCACTCTTTCCAAAGGACTAGAAGGTTTCTGGTATTTCCTCCACCCACGTAGATGACATCTTTTTCCATGACAAAATCTCTAAGTGAGCCCGTGGGACCGTTAAATAGCGACAAGTGCGAAGGCTCGACCTCGTGCCCTTTCATCGCCATGTAGAACCGATCAATATAATCTTGGGAATCTCCACTAGCGGTCGGGACGAAACAGACCTTTGGCTTAGGCTTATTCGATAAACCGAAGAAAAAATGGTCAAGTTTAGGATTGTCCGGCTCCATCGAAAAGCCGCCGCCTCCCATGGTTACGATCTGTCTTTTCATTTCCATTGCGGTCTCTCCCTTGAGGTTGGGAACAAGCGTATCATATGGGTTCTTAACAGAAAAATGGGTACCCTGGGTATAGATAGCGACGAGGGTGTCTCAACGTTAGTTATCGAAATCCTAATGCTATTTTGACTGCGCTCTTGCCCTATTTGTCCGAGCTATTCCTAAAAAATTATTGTAAATTGACCCAGAGAACCAGGTGAAAAAGAGAAGAGAAATCTTGTCGAGGCGAAGTGGGCTAACTCTAGTTAGAGTCGCCCTACTTGCGGGCGCCTATGCTTTGACAGGAAAGCTAAGCCTCATGTTGGCCATTCCTCCCGGTTACGCCTCTCCCGTGTTTCCTCCGGCGGGTATCGGCTTAGCAGCGCTCTTACTCTGGGGAAGGCAGTATTGGGTGGGGGTTTGGCTGGGCTCCTTTCTCCTTAACTGGTGGACCTCGGCATTTCATGTCCCCGGCGTCTCGTACGCGCTAGCCGTTGCGCTTGCGGCTGCCATTGGGTGCGGGGCTGCCCTTCAAGCGCTGCTCGGTAACGGGCTTATCAAGCGGTACGTTTCCCAACCATTGGCTCTAGTCCGTTCTGCGGATATTTTAAGGTTCGTTCTTCTAGCAGGATTATTATCCAGTCTTGTTAACTCGACACTTTCCGTGACCAGCCTGCTTCTTCTAAACGTTATTTCCCCCAGTGCTTACCTCTATAGCTGGTGGAACTGGTGGGTCGGTGACTCCTTAGGGATTTTGGTATTCGTTCCCATATTACTTACCTTCTTTGCCAAACCCCGCGGTTTGTGGTCGAAAAGAAGGTACTCAGTGGCGCTCCCTTTAAGTGTTGCGCTAGCTCTAAGTACCGTCATTTTTCTTCAGGCGGCGGCGTGGGAGCGCAAAGGGATAGCGGCGGAGTTTGAGAGGTTGGCCGACAACGCGGCTCGACAGGTTCAAAATAATTTTGAAGGTTATCTCGACTCTCTGTACGGGTTGGAAAACGTCATGGTCGATGCTCCGCTCGGTGATCTTGCGGCGTTTAGGCGAGCAGCTAAAAGATGGTTGTCGCTTTATTCCGGAATTTATGATTTTTCGTGGATTCCCAGGGTCCCCTACGAAAAGCGGGCCGAGTTTGAAAAAGCTGCACGAAAAAACGGCATGCCTTTCGTTTTACGGGAGCTTTCGGCTGAGGGAACGCTAATTGACGCTCCTTATCGTCCCGAATACTTTCCCTCCTATTTCGTCGAGCCCTACCGAGTGAATGAAAACGTATTGGGATTCGATCACGTCTCAAGTCCCGTTCGCTATAAGGCGATGGAACAGGCTAGGGATTCGGGAAATCCCACAGCGACAGCTCCCACGCGATTGCTTCAAATTATTCCCAGCCATTCGGCAATCTTGGTCTTTCTTCCGATCTATCACGGTGCGCGCGATACTTTAGAAGAGCGCCGAAAAAATCTGAAAGGATTTGTCAAAGCGGTTTTTCGTATGCCCGATGTCATTGAGGCCTCCACGATGGGGCTTTTGGGTACTTACGTGAAACTAGCGATTTACGACGAGACCTCTCCTCATGAAAATCCTCTTTATAGCCAGTTCGAGCTTCCTTCAAAAAAGGATCGGAACATAGAAGAAAAGGGGCACTCGACATCGATGTCCACGTGGGAGACCACCGTAAAACTTGCGGACCGTACCTATTGGTTGAAGGTGGCGCCGACAGATGTGTATTGGTCCAGGCAAAGAGATTATGGCCCCTGGATGATCTTATGCTCCGAGCTTATGATGAGCGGACTGCTCGTATGTTTTCTGCTTGCGGTGTCAGGGCAATCGATTACCGTGGAGCAGGAATTGCTAGAACGTAAAAGAATTTCCCATCAACTCTCACGTTCAAATTCCGAACTTGAACAGTTTGCTTACGTGGCTTCTCACGATCTACAAGAGCCTTTGCGGATGATCTCCTCTTATGTCCAGCTCATTGAAAAACGTTTGGCCGGTTCCCTGGATAAAGACACATTGCAGTTTATGGAATTTGTGACGGACGGGGCTAAACGAATGAGGTCTCTCATTAATGACTTGCTCGACTATTCTCGTGTAGGCCGAACCGGAATGTCGCCTGAGCCGATGGATTCGGGAACCATCTTGACGCCGGTACTACAAGACTTGCAAGTTTCGATCAAAGAGAGCCAAGCGGAAATTCATGTGGGAGCGATGCCCACCCTTCGCATGGTGAGGGCAGAAGCCACTCAACTCTTTCAAAATCTCATCGGCAATGCCATTAAATACCGCGATAAGAATCGCAAGTTAGTCGTGGAGATTAGCGCTCGAAAAGAGAGCGAAGGATGGCTGTTCTCGGTTCGCGATAATGGCATTGGAATTGGCGAAGAGTACCGGTACCGGGTGTTTCAAATGTTTCAAAGGCTCCACCTCAAGGGGCAATATCCAGGAACCGGCATTGGGCTTGCCATCTGTAAGAAGATAGTAGAAGGGGTGGGCGGCCGCATTTGGGTGGAGTCAAAGTTCGGAGAAGGCTCGAATTTTCAGTTTATTCTACCTTTAGACTGTGCCGAACCCATATAACCCGCTACTCCACAGAGTAGGGCTTGAAAATAGATGGAAAAAATCCTATTGCTAGGGGGTGCCGGTCCCCACGCCAAAAGTAACCGTTCTGTGTGTTACCTATAATCACGAGAAATACCTTAGGCAGTGTCTTGAGTCCTTAGTGACGCAAAAAACCGATTTTGCATTTGACGTTATCGTGGGAGACGACTGCTCAACCGATGGAAACGCAGACATCCTAAGGGAATTCGCTTCGAAATACCCCCAAATCATTAAACCGATTTATCGCGAGAAAAATTGGGGAGGCGGGGCGAATTTCAGAGATCTCTTACTTAGAGCAAAGAGTGATTATATAGCGCTCTGTGAGGGCGACGATTTTTTTACCGATGTAAATAAGTTGCAACTGCAGGCCGATTTTTTAGATAGGCATCCCCATCACACCTTGTGTTTTAATCTGACGCGGATCTTTTTTGAAAATGCCGAGCAGGCCGATTCCATCTATCCTGATTTGAAGTCCAATCCCACTTTCAATACCGAGGAACTTTTGAAGTGGAATTTTATGCAAACGAGTTCGGTCATGTACCGAAGACAGGACTACGAAAAATTTCCCACCTCCGCGATGATTCCCGGAGATTGGTATCTTCATTTATTTCACGCGAAAGCGGGCGAAATTGGTTTTATCAATCAAGTGCTGTCGGCCTATCGACGTCATGCCTTGAGCGTGTGGTGGAGTGCCATCCACAGTGAGGAAATTCTATTCCAGAAACACGGCATAGGCATGCTTAGAATGCTTACCGAACTCATTTCTCTTTTTGGCGATGATCCAGCTCATCGCAAGATAATCATGGGCCATGCGTATGGTCTCATCAATCGCCTCGTGGACATGGATGCTAAATCGGAAGCGGAAAAGAAAATTTTTAATAATTCCAGTGTTGATGTCCCCCAAATAGCGATAGATGTCGTTCAATCCCTGCGCCATGAATTGCTGCAGACCCAAGCGGAATTGGAGAGGGTGTATCGAAGTAAGAAATGGCGCGTTTCGACGAAAGTAGACGAGCTGGCGAGTCGTTTTCGAGTCAAAACACCACTAATGGCGATGGGCAAGATTTCGGTAAAGAGCGCCCGGCTAGTAAAGACCTCTCTCCTAGGAAAGCCGGGGCTGTGTTCGGTTTGCAATCGAGTGGTGCCTAAATATGATCCACTTCCTGCTTTCTACGAAGAAACGGCGCGAAAGTTTGGATTTGATCACATGACTAGCGAATGGGAAACGCTCAATGCTAAGGCCTACCATTGTCCGCTGTGCGGGGCTTCGGACCGTGATAGATTGATTGCGCTCCTTCTGAGACAAAAATTAGAAGGAATAAAAAACAACTTTTCTTTGATCGATTTTGCGCCTTCGGCGTCTCTTTCGGCAATGTTTAAACCCTATCCGGCTCTTAAGTATCAGACCGCTGATCTGTTCATGCCCAATGTCGACTACCGTCTTGATATTACCAAAATGCCTTTGCCCGATTCGACATTTGATAGCTTCATCTGTTCTCATGTCTTGGAGCATGTGCAAGACGACCGACTTGCGATGCAGGAACTTCACCGCATTCTAAAACCCGGGGGATGGGGGATTGTGCTGGTCCCCATCTCTACTAGGTTAACAGAGATCCGAGAGGGACTGAAAGCTGAAACTGACGAACAGAGATGGCGTTGGTACGGCCAAAACGATCACATTCGATTGTATAATCGCCAAGGATTCGTCGACAGGCTTTCAGGAGCCGGATTTTCCGTCCGTGTCCATGATAGGCAATCGTTCCCAAAGGATAACTTTGAAGCCTGTGGTTTAACTCCCACCAGTACGCTCTATGAAGTGGTCAAAGATATCTAACCGCTAGTGGCAATCAGGATTTTATCCCAATAGCGGTTCTTCCTAAAATAAAACTGCCGAAGTCTAGCTTCTTCTTTCCATCCGCACTTAGTGAGATAAGTGCGAAGGCTAGCCTCGTTATATTCGATGATAGAGGTCTCTAGGCGTTTAAGCCTTAGCGATTCAAAAGCATACCGAACGACGGTACGAATGGTGTCTTGTCCGAAACCCTTTCCTCTTTGCTCCGAAGAGCCAATCATCATTCCATGGAAAGCACTTTTATTAACGGGGTCTATTTGAACGAGGTTAGCGGTTCCGATAAGACCAATCTTGGGCACTTCGATCCCAAATACTCGATGGGAAGATTCATAATCTAGCGACTCAAACCAATGCTGGGTGGAGGCCTTGGAATAGGGGAAATGCCATCCGTCGAGCAACGACCAGAGTTGCTCATCGTTTGCCCACAAATGCAAAAGCTCCAGGTCCGATTCTTTGATCTCGCGCAGAAGGATTTGGCCTCCCTTTATGACCACGAAGCTTCCTCCTTCAATAGGTTAAAGACCACTTTGTCGAAATAGTCTTCTGCATGGCAAAGTGATTTAACCAGTCGCCCCACCTCTCGGTAGTGGCAGGCTTTCAAAGCAGACACTGTGGCGAGCTCTCTTTCGTCGATCATTGCATAGAGGCTATGTAAGTTGAGTTCCTCGAAAGCGTACCGGCTTAGGATCGTTAGCGCCTCTTTAGAAAACTTATTGGCGTGGGAAGTCGAGAACACAAGGGCGACTCGAGCGTTTCTATCCTTCCAGTTTAGGTCGTTCAAAGCGCAGAAACCTAAAGCGACATCCCCTTCGGAAACGATAGCAAATAGCTGGCCGTTAAGGTTAGAGGCTAAAGCTTCAGGCCGAAGGCCTGCTTGCGCGAAGTGTTTCTCTTCCACCGATCGTAAATGAAGGGATTTTGTGTTCATAAAGCCGTCACTGCTTCTACCACTCTATCGCAATCGTTCTCGCTATAACGGTGATCTAAAGGAAGGGGCAACAACCGTCTAGTTAACTCTTTCTCCCAGGAAAAACCAGAAACGTCTCGATCCAAACACTCTTTCCACAAAGTAGGGATGAAGATCTCTTGCTGATAAAGCGGTTCCCGGTTGATCTGATGATCTAGGAGCAGGGGATAGCAGAAGGGAATCGAGCCAGCACGCAGAGGAGGAAAGCGAAGCTGATTTACGGAGTCCAAAGCTTGTTGATAATGCGCATAATTTCTTAGTCGGCTCTGGGCGACCCTTGGGTAATCCACGCCGCTAAGCAATCGACTACTTTGGAGTGACATGCCCCTATTTTCCGAAGAAACTTCGTTTTCAGCTTTGAGGAACTGTTCGTAACCCTTTTGCCGATCGCCTTGTAATCGGCTGAGTAGATGCTCCATGTGAACCAAATGATTAACGACGGATGGCGGCTTCAACGGCTCCGGAGAATAGAGGTAAGCGCCATCGGGGACACCAAAGAATTTTCGTGCGGAGTTGAACGCCCAGCCTTTTTGGCGCATCTCAACAAAAAAAGCCTGTGTATTATCGATAATAAGCCTCTCGCGAAATTGTTCCAGTAAAGAGAGGGAATATTCCTCTTTTATCCCAAAATAATTAATGTAAAGAATAGCCTCTTCTTGACCGAGCAAGGGGAGCGTAATCGGTTCTAGATTACGATCTATTTCGTAAAACGAAAAAGGAGTTTTTGTCTCGATGAGGGGCTGCAAAATAGCATCACAGCAATAGTAAGGAATCCATAATTTCGAGGGCCGAGTGTGCGCCAAATAACGAGCGAGGCAAGCTCTCCCGCTGGTGAGTGCCAAAGCCTGAGAATGCATCGGCTTGCCCGCTTCGAGCAGATGGCTTTCTAATTCGAAATATCCTCCGATTCCCGTTTTCATATCAGATCGTACTCTTTGAGATACTCCCGGACCCTATCCACAGAGTTAAACATCATTACATCCACGATAGAAAGATTGCTTTGGAAACCATCGGTAAACTGAGGATAACCGATGGGCCGGGTTTGAATGAGTTTAAACGCAATATCATGCTCGGCAAAGGCTTGCGGAGAATAAAGCTCTTTCCCGCCGGGAGGATTGATATAGATCGTCGCTTTTTCTCTGAGACAAATTGACAGCACCCTTTCTTGCCCTCGTAAGTGCGAATTTTCGTAACCAGCCGACGTCTCTACGAAGGAAGTTGAGATTCCTAAATGCTTTTGGACGACTTTTATACTTCGAATGGCTAATTCGGAAATAAGCCGTGGAGGAGAAGTAAAGACTTCTTCCAGAATGGGAAAGACGCTCGAGAAATGGGGAGCTTTGCGATAACAGCTCTCAAAGCGTTTTACCATCGCCGTGGGCCAGTCCCCGGGTTCAGTGGCTATCTCTGTTTGATTAATTGGCCGGAACGAACTCCGATCGCGTATGGGGACGGAAAAAAATTGAGCCTTGTCCTGACATAATAGGCGATTGCGGTTGATCCAACCTTGCTTAATGAAATTTACGTCGTCATAACAGACGAACTTGTCGACAGCGGCCATCAATTGGAAATAGCCAATGTAGGGGAATAGGTAAGGTTGCATCAAAGCAAGTCGCATTTAGGAGCTCTTTCTCAAAACGGAAAGGATCACTTCGCAGACTCTCAATACCTGCTCATGGGAAGTGTCGAAGGCCAGAGGAAGGCACAGTACACGTTCCGAGATATCTGTTGCGACGGGAGTTTGTTGCGAAACTACGTAATTGAGCTGATTGAGGGCCGGATAGAAATAACGGCGCGCCCGAATTCCTTCGGACAAAAGGGCCTGTTGCACGCGAAGCAGCGAGTCTGCTGGACAGACAATAGGATAGTAAGCAAAGTTGTATTGAGTATCTTTTCTGATTAACGGGCGCGAGATTCCCACCTCAGCGTTCAATAAGAAAGAGTCATAACGATCACAGATTTCTTTGCGATGCTCAATGAAACCATTCACTCTAGGAAGAACACACAACCCCATGGCGGCGTGAAACTCTGAATTTTTCCCGTTGATTCCCACTCCGTGAAAGGCTTCCGGACCGTTGTGCCCGAAGTTTGAGAGGTACCACATTTTATGATCGAGGGAAGCCTCTTGCGTAACGACAGCTCCTCCTTCCACGGTATGAAACAACTTTGTCGCATGGAAGCTAATCGTCGAGATATCCCCAAAATTTAAAAGCGAAGTTCCCCGATAGCGGACTCCAAAAGCGTGGGCCGCATCGTAAATGATTTTTAACCCATGTTTTTTTGCCAAGTAATGAAGGGCTTCCACGTCGCACGGGTTGCCGTAAACATGGGTGGCAACAATAGCCTTAGTCTTTGAAGTGATGGCGGATTCTACTCTATTAGGATCGATCGTGAGCGTGTCGGGCTCGATATCGACGAAAACGGGCTGACATCCCTCCCATACCAGACTTGAAGTGGTTGCCACATAGGAAAACGGGGTAGTGATCACTTCGGCGTCGAGTTCGAGAGCCTTGATCGCTATTTGAAGCGCAATCGTTCCGTTAGCCAAGAATCGCAAGTGCGGCACTTGAAGGTATCTTTTTAAAGAGTCCTCCAACCGAAGTGCTAATTTACCGTGATTCGTAGCCCAACCGCTTTCCCAGATCTGGTTTAAGAACGCCGTATATTCGTCGAGCGGCGGAAAATAGGTCTTGGTCACGTTGAGAGGAGCATGGGTTTCAGTTTCATCCGAGAACGCAGGAAAGTTTTTTTGGGGGCCTAAAACGTCAGAATTGGTTTCGTTAGTTTCCATACCCACTAAGAGAGGAAAAATTTGTTTAAGTAGGGGTGCCTAAGCATAAGGATGCGAAAACAAGGATGCGAAAACAGGGGAGAGGCCATCAGTAGTACAAGTAGTACGGCCACGAACACAGGCACGTTTTTTTTGCCATTCACCAGTGGCTGATGTATAGGTTCCCTATCCAGGAGTCAAGCAGAACTCACTTATGCCCTCAATATTCGACACTTTTCAGGCGCAGATAGGTAAGCGAGGTTGGTATCTTTTCGACCAGGTGATTGCCGCGCCTCTTGTGGCTTCTCTCACCGCGGGGTTAGAGGTAGGCCTGCGAGAAAGCCGAAAAGTCATCACGCAAAAAGGGTTAAAAAATGCGGACGGGGCGGCTCACCACCTACTGGGATCCGACCCGGTTTTTATGGAGTTTCTGCAAACAGGTCCGCTCTTTGAAGTGATGCGAGATTTCCTGCAAGGCAATTTCATCTTGAATTCTTTTGGTGGCGTTTGGAATGAACGCAACGCGAAATCCTATCTGCTGAATGTCCATCGAGACGTGAAAAATTTTACCGGCGATTATAAGTTGATGATCAATATGATGATCCTATTAGATGATTTTACCGAAGCCAATGGGGCAACCTATCTGCTTAGTGGCTCCCATCTTCAACCGGAAAAACCCGATGACGCTTTCTTTTTTGCTAACGCCGAGAGAGCCTGCGGCAGGAAGGGAAGTGTCGTTTTATTCGATTCTAATCTTTGGCATTCGGCGGGACGAAATGAAACCGATTTTCCCAGGCGAGCGCTAACATTGACCTTCACGAGACCTTTCATCAAGCCTCAGTTCGATTATCTTAGGGCCTTCGGAGAGGCGAAAGTGGCGACCTTTTCGGAGACTCTCAAACAGATCTTGGGCTACTATTCCAGAGTGCCCGCAAGTTTAGCTGAGTGGTACGCCCCGCCGGAAGAACGATTCTATCGGGCGGATCAAAACTGAAAGGTCTTTATGGATTTCACGAGAGAAGAATTTGAAAATTTAAATCGAATTGCCGCCAAGTACGATGTTCATAAGTTCGATATTCTCATGCGTGGTTACATGCTACGTTCCTTTGCCCCCTATTTTCGGGGCAATAACGCCCTTGAGATGGGATGTTTCCAAGGAGAATTCACTCAGCTTTTGGAAAGACTCTTCGAAAGACTCACAGTCGTGGACGCCGCCGAGGAGTTTATCGCTCATGCCCGGCGTCGAGTGGGCCCCCAGGTAAAGTTCATTAGTAGTCTTTTTGAGACATTGGATTTGACCGAGCGGTTTGACGCCGTCTTTTTGACCCATGTTCTGGAACATCTGGACGATCCGATCACTGTTTTGAAAAAGGCCAGAGAGTTACTGTCTGACCGGGGTAGGGCCTTTCTTGCCGTTCCCAACGCCAATGCCCCTTCTCGCCAAATCGCTGTAAAAATGGGTTTGCTCGCTCATAACACGGCACTCACCGAAGCTGATGTGAAACATGGCCACCGTAGGGTCTATAGTTTTGATACTTTAGAAAGAGACGCACTCGCCGCGGGACTTAAAATCGTCCAGCGAGGAGGAGTTTTTTTTAAGGGCTTGGCCAATTACCAATTTGAGGCTTTGCTGGGCGGCGATGTCATTAGCGATGGCTATATGGAAGGATGCTACCAGCTGGGCATGCAGTACCCTGACCTGTGTGCCAGTATTTTTTTGGTATGTGAGAAGTGAACCTGCGATCTCGGTCTGTCAGAGCGGTTCTAGCCGCCGCTCCGATCATTTTGGTCTACTTTACCTTTTCCATAGTCATCGGCATTTCGGCGAAAATCGCGGGCCTTTCGCTAGGACTAGCCGTGGTTATGTCGGTCCTTATGTTTGGCGGATCGTCCCAGATGGTCGTTATCCCGCTGCTAGTCGATGGGAGTCCCGTAATCACGACGGTGCTGACGCTTCTACTGATGAACCTACGACTTTCGATTTGGTCTATCGCTTTAGCTCCCTATATTTCGAAATGGAAGAAGTTGGCTAAGTTCCTCTTCGGAAGTGAAATTACCGACGAAACTTTTGCTCTTCACGCGACTCAATGGAAACAAAAAGGGGTGGTGATGGCTCCAGCCCTTGCTACGAATGTAGTTTGTCACTTCGCCCATTGTCTGGGGACCACCGTGGGTTATGTGGCTGGCTCCACGATCCCCGATGTCAAAGCGGTCGGTTTAGATTTTGTCTTGGCCCCGATGTTTATAGCCTTACTGGTCCTTCAGCTAAATAGTTGGAGAGGTGCTCTAATCGCTCTCATCAGCGGAGTC
This sequence comes from uncultured delta proteobacterium, assembly GCA_963778115.1. Lineage (GTDB taxonomy): Bacteria > Bdellovibrionota > FAC87 > UBA2466 > UBA2466 > JBBQIT01. The sequence goes on along the minus strand of CAVZSV010000004.1, from coordinate 664,555 downwards.
CTGGTTTTAGTTTTTCACGAAATAGGATGGGCTTCCGTAGCAATCATTGTAGCCACCTTAATCGCTTCCTTCGCGGGCCTTGCGTTCCCGGGAGGAAAATAATGCCTTCGGATGCACTATCGACGGTACTTATCATCGGTGTCGGGACGCTATTGCTTCGTGTCCTTCCTCTTTTTGTAACGGGAAAAGTGACACTGTCACCCATTTTAATGAAATGGATGCAGCAAATTCCCATTGCAGTGGTAAGTGCGCTACTCTTTACCGAACTGTTTTGGCGAGGCGATCACGTGGATCTTAGTCCCAAGAACCTTTATCTGTGGGCCGCGATTCCTACGTTTGTTGTGGGAGCGAAAAGTCGAAACTTGCTTCTTACCGTCGTATCAGGAATCATTTTCATTCTAATAGCCCGTCAATTGTCGAGCAGTCTCATGGGGATGCCCTAGCCGAAATGCAAATTCACAGCTGTGAAAATAGGTGTGTTGCGATCGAAGTTGAGGCACCGAAGGAGGAAGATTACCGAGATCTCGTTCACGACGCTCTTCGTTCGGAGGTCTATTCGGTGCTGGGTGCTTTGGATCGCAAAGAGATATCAAAAGAGGCAGCCCAGTTCGCTTTGGATGTTTGCGAGAAAGTCACAGGCGCTACTAACAACCTCAAAGAGGCCTTGGAGCGATTAAGGCTTCAGATTGCAAACTCTTAAGATCTAGTACTTGTCATGATGCCGAACCCATTCCATGGGATGCACCTTGAAGTTGTCTTCGTCGCGTCCTTTGGGCATGAGATCTAACATCATATAAGTTCCAATGAGAATCTCACAGCCCCGGGCGTAGGACGAGTAAGTACGAAAGATACGCCCTTTTTTGTCCTTGTAGAAAACGGAGTTTCCCGGCAATTCGTCGGTATGGTACTCGGATTTCGCAAAGTTGTAGTAGATCTTCTCTTCACCCTTTGGCTTAGCAAAAGAGACGTTAAAGTCGAAATTAAAGTCACTATTGCCTGAAGATACCCAATTGAAATTCCAACCCATACGTTTCTTAAAGGCTTCAATCATCTTGATGGGGGCTCGTGAAATAGCGACGAAGGTCACATCCCGTTGGGCTAGGTGACTCAACGTGGCTCCGATGTGATCGGCTTCAAAGGAACAACCAGGACAGCCCTCTTTCCAGTCGGAGCCGAACATAAAGTGTTGGACGAATAGTTGGCTTCGTCCTTCAAAGAGATCCGCGAAAGATTTCTTTCCCGTGGGAGTATCGAAAGTATAAGGTTTCTTGATTAACATCCAGGGGAGCTGGCGACGCTGTTTCGCAAGAGCGTCTCGTTTCTTGGTGAGCTCTTTTTCCTTCTTGAGAAAGCGGGCGCTCGATTTTAACCATTCTTCTTGGTCTACCACTCTATGCTTCATAGGGTCCTCACCGTGCGATTGAAGCCACTGGTATACAAGACTATTGATAAATTGGCTATCCGCTGAGTGGCGGATTTAGTTGTGAAGCTCTCTCAAAGAAGGCTAGTTGACCCGTTTTACTTTGATTGAACGTGATACCCACTACTTCTGTTTTTTTAAATTTTTTAAAAAATAAATTGACACGCCACAGCCGTAAGATAATTGGTACGCCTAGTTAATGTGAGTGCCAACGAAAGGACAAGCCGATGAAAAAATGTTTGTATGTGTTCCCGGTCTTTTTATTGTCTTTATTCATCCAAGAGTCCTCTGCCGGGGCCGCTGGCTCGGGACTAACGGTGATGCAGAACGGTTTTATTTTAAGCGCCCATCTTGATCAGATTAACGTAGATGACTTAAAAAAACTGGTGGCGCAAGGGGCTCAAGGATTTGAACTTCCGGGTACTATCTCCACGATGGCCGATTGCGTAAGGTTGGGTGCTTATATCCAAGCAAACAACTATCCCGCCGGTCTCAATGTGGCGGTAGATGTGGAACGGGATCCCAGTGCGACGGACACGGACGGACTGTCAAAGACACCTGCAGCGACGAGAAGAAAAGCCGGCATTGAATATCTAAAGTCTCGAATCGACTGTGCGGTGGCGGCTCACGCTAACATTATGGCGGGCCCCATTGTGCTGCCTTGGGGTGCCTTCTACAACACCGCCTCCACGGTCGAACTTCATCAGAAGTATTTAGCGCCGAAATTAGCAGAAGCGGTAAAGAGCATTCAGATCGTGGCAGATTACGCGAAATCCAAGGACGTGAAATTGGCGCTGGAACCTCTCCACCGCCATGAGATGCATGGTTTAAACACAATTGAAGAGGCGGATGATTTTATTAGGCGGGTAGATCGCAAAGCTTATTTCGGATTGTGTATGGATAGCAGTCATGAAGTGATCGACGGCGCTGGGCCTGAAAATTATACTAAGTATGTGACCGGTCTTAACGATGACGGTTTTTTTCTATATGCGCAGGTCTCGGCCCCCAGTCGAGGGGACGTCGAACATAGCTGGATCCCGTGGAACGACTATCTTGGCCTTATCAAGAAAGTGGGGCTAACCTCGGTCACCATCGAAATTATGCAGGCGACAGAGCCGTTCGTGGAACCCAATGGTGGTGGCATTCGGCTGGCTCGGCTTCCTTTCAAAGACCCTTATCTCATTGTTAAGAACGCCATTCAAAAGACTCGCGATATGTGGAATTAGAAGGTGTCACTCTCCTTGCGGGCTAATCATTGATCACATCTTTCTTTAGCGAGCCACCCTTTTTCTAGAGTCAATAGTTCTGTGAGGCCCTTTCCTAGTATTTTCCAACCTGGCGGGCCATTCTGCTTAAGGTGGCCGCCGAGCCTCGCAACGGCTGAAATTGCTTCTGCGACCGTAGGATTTTCTGGGATGGGAGTTTTTGAGACCGCTCGGAGAACCGATATTTGAGTCGGGGTTAACACTACTGTCGCCGGAGTGAGTGGCCGTTGCCTGGCTTCCGCTCGCAAGAGCAGCATTCGCCAGGCGATTGGGATAAAGATCGCCAAGGCATTGAAAATGGTATCTTTCGATTCGAGTTGCCGTTCTTCAAAGGCACATCCAGTTTTGATCGCCTTAAAATATTCTTCGATAAGCCATCTGGCTCGATAGATATCGATCACCTTTTCGATATCCGCGGGCGTATTGGTAGACTCGGTAGTGAGTAATTTCCAATCAATCGGCTCTGTTCCCTCCGGCGGATTGGACTCAAAGACGTGGACAACGTTGAGTGTCACAGTCTTATTTAATCTTGCTCCATGATGGTGACCTCGTATTAGCTCCACCCTTGCCGCTGTCGCCGATAACATGGCGGTTCGTTGCTGACGAGCGGGGTAGTCTTTTCTGTTTTGAGGTAAGGGACTTTGTGCTCTTGTTCCAACTCGGACTTCTCGTTGAAGCTTTACCGGAGCGCTCTCGAGTGAGCTGTAAAGGCTCACTCCTTCTTCTAGGTTTTCGTCTGTAACCAAACGATCTCGGCAGACTCGAATCACGCAGCGACCAGATGAATCTTTTAGTTCAGAAAGTAACTCGAAGAAATCTGCCTCACGGTCCATCACGTGAATAGGTTTCGCTGCGAAGCCCAATCTCGATTCGCTGGCCACAATTCCTCGCATCCAACGCAGAGACTTTCTCGTCGGATCTTGTCGCGCTTTGGACGGGCTTTGGACGGGCTTTGATAGCCTTTCTTCTTCAGCTTAATCATTGGCTCAACCGCCACAACCCCAAGAGGTCGATGCAAACAAGATCCCACAACTAAGGAAAAATGCCCGTAGAAACCGTCTCCCGCGGAGCGACTACCACTGAGCAAACCTAGCCCCTTACGTTTGGAAGGAAATTTGAACTCAGTCGTATCGTGGAGAACCAGAACTTCCTTTTCCAGTTTCGCTCGCAAAACCGTCTGCTCAAAATGGGATGCTAAAATCGACTCCAAATTCACACGGGGATTACGCAGAAAACGGTAACCTCCCTCAATTCCAGCTCCTTCTCCTAAAAGCTTGGGTAAGGTCTCTTTAGGATCTTGGGCGATACCGTCAGACATGTCCATTAACCTCCGGGTGAGTCGCAGATCGCCAAAATTAGCCCCAGCGAACTCATTCGACATGGACGAAAAAAACTTAGGTTCAAGAGTATTACTCATCTAAATGATTGATCAAATTTCACAGAGAAAGGCAAGAAAAGATATGTATGATCCTTAGCCCAATAGGAGAGTGACACGTTTCCCCGACACGTTTCCCCCCTCTCCTTTCCCGCTAACGCTCCATGACGTGCCTTCATGGCAACGTTGCCTTTAGACTCTAAAAAATTATGAAATACACACTACTTCTCACGGCTTTATTGTTTGGACGTTCACTCATTGCCGCTCAGCCCGCTGATATCGGCCATTTTAAAGGGCTCGCGTTTTCAAGTGCTACCGATCGGCATCCGCTCGAAATTTTCGGAGGCAGCCTGACCAAGTGTGCGGACGATTCGGCCTCGCAGACGAGCATCACAAGATGCGAAGTAGAGAATGGTTCGCTTGTGGTGACCGGTTCCGAAGGCAATAGCCTCAACGTGAAGTTGGCAAGTGTCGCTGTTTTGGAAAACAAAGGGGAGACGGGAGATCGGGATTATTATTTCGACGGAACGACTGATCTTATGATCGGAGCGCAATCGGTCACCGCCGACGTTCAAGTGACTTTGGTATTGGACGAAACCGCTCCTACTAGAGTGCGGGGTTTTATCGACCTACCAGATCAGTCCGCGAAAACGAGTTTCGAAGCCTACCTTGTTCAGTAGCAACGTACCATTTGGTCGGACAACTAAGCGTTGTCAAAAGCCGCTTTGAGTTTCTTGATGTCGAGCTTCTTCATCTTCCACATCTCGCTCATCATGGCTTGCTTCTTTTTCTTGTTGTGAGTCGTATTCCAGCGGTCGAATGCGGCGGGAGTGATCTGCCAGCGGACTCCGTACTTGTCGATCACCCAGCCACATTGCACAGCCTTGCCGCCGTCGGAGGTCAGCTTCTTCCAATACGTATCGATCTCGCGCTGGGTCTTACAGGGTACGACGAATGAGATGGATTCATTGAAGGGAACGTCCATGTGCCCATTTAAGAGCATGAGCTTTTGGCCCAAGATCGTGATGTGCGCGGTGAGTACCGAGCCCTCTTTAACGCCCAGGGGGTTTTTTCCCCAATAAGCGTATTTCCCTACCTTGGTGCCTTTGAAGACCGACTTGTAGAACTTGACCATCTCGGCAGCACTCTTGTTGGACCAGATGCAGGCATAGGCTTTCAGCATTTTGGTGTCTCCTGCTCAGTATCTTAGTTCGGCGGCGCAGATTGATCTACATGTTGTGTGGTATTACGCATAAGTTTTTGGCCTAAGGCTTGAAAGCCTAGGCACATTTTTTGGCAAGTAAAGCTCCCACTAAACGAGCTGATTTCCAAAAGGGTTGTCTATCCCCCTCTTGAAGAGGCCTCCGTAGCGATAAGGCAGAAAAACAAACAATCCTTCCTAGCGGCTTATAATGTGAGGAGCCCACTGGTGGAGAGTTCACCAATCAGAAATTTGCGCCCTAGAGGTTCCCATGGCGTACTAAGATTGATATTCCGGTTTGATCCGACTAGCTTGATTATCCCCTTCCGTTCGTAGAAGCGGATTGTCTCCAACTCCTACCCACGCGTTCTTCGCCAGTTTTCCAATCGTCGTCATGAGCAAAACCCTCGACAAGAAATAGGTTTCCCGCACCAAATCCGTACCGGTGGACTCAGCTGTTGCTTCTCGGCGGGCAGAAAGGGGAAATCGCCAGAGCGGCTACACCGCTGATATTGTTAATATTAATCTTAAGATTAATCGTTAAGGATTCATTTTCGCTTCGCGAAAATGAATGGAGGTGGGGGGGGATCGAACCCACAAACTCCAATTTTAAAAACCTAATAAAATCAACGCCAGAATGATTTTATCGTCGATAAACGAATGAGATTCTCTAAGCACTAGTGAACATCGTTAAGCAGCTCTCGCCATTCTTCCCACGCATCTGCCCCACACCAAACCATGAACCCGATCGGTTTTTGAATAAAAGTGTCCTGAAAAAGTCTGGTGCCTCTCAGGTATCGCTCGTGAGAGGCTCGACTCAGAATGTGAGACCGTTGAGCACTTCGTCCATGGAAAGAGAAGAAAGAATTTTCTTCTCTCGTTGGTTCAGGTAGGCGCTTAACTGTTTTTCAGGGCTCCAAGCTAGATTAATTAGCTCGTAAACTGGTCGCATTGCTTTGAACGGGGGGTCAATTAGTCGAAAGCCATTCTTCCTAGAAACAACAGTGAGAGCGGCGGTGGCAGTGCACATTACGATTAGTTCTGCACCACTTGGCACAAGGGCTTGCTTCATACTTGCAAGCATCATCGCGGTAATGTTCTGTAGCGCACCATCGGTCCCGAAGCTTCTAACGCCGCGAAACCTCCGGAGCACGCAAACAGAACTTATGTATCCGATCGTCCCTGGCAGAACCGCAGAATGCGCCTGAAACCACTCGCGGTGGGGAATGGATTGTGATTCACAAAGTTCACCACGCATCATCCCAACGGGTTCCCCCTCGGGAGTTTCAGCCAAGACGAATATGGCTCGTAGGTCAGATAGGCTGGTTGAGCAACGATCGCCCTCGATTGGAAGCTGCCATCCTTGCTCTTTCACAAAAACCTCTGCCTTCAATTTCTGGCAGCTCTCCAAACGATTCACGTCCTCGGAACCCGAAAAGACCCGGTAACGAACCTCGAGGCGGTCCTGTCGCGTTAGCTTAGAATTAGCCTTGGAATGTATAGCCCACCGCACCACGCCCACACGGATTGCAAGGTTGGTACCCTGACTCTCAGGCTTCTTGGAAGCTTGAGAATGCCTAAAAAGGGGCCCCTCTCAGCCTTCGCGGTGACATTTTTCGGCATTCGTGGCGTTCTGGCGGACCGTTTTCTTGTACAATTGGGTGGGAGAAGGAAATGCAACTAGCCCGAGTCATCGCACCCCTCTTAGATCAGCCAACTGTAATTTGGAAAAGTGCCGTCCTTTCGAACCAGCCCGTTACCCGTTCTGCACGTCTAAGAGAGATAGCTAGACAAGTAGTTTCCAACAAAACACTTCGGAAAGAACTCTCTTCCCTTGTCCACGAAATCCCAAAGAAAAACTCATCGGGGATCTGGGATTGCTATTTCACAATTTACGACCGGGTGGTCTTGGCAAGCAGCGGGTACGAAGCCCTCCTAAAGGGAAGCAATTCCCTGCTTCCTTCGGAAGGCACCCTTTTGGACCTGGGAACCGGAACAGGCAACTTCGCGGTTTCCTTGCTCTACTCTAGTCCAAAACGAAAAGTCATAGGGATCGACATCTCCAAGGATGGTTTGGCGCTTGCCAGGAAGAAACTCAAGCTTATCTCCAAAGGCAGAAGCCGATACCGACTAATCCTGAACTCTCTGAACAAACTAGAGAGTTTCGGATTCAAAAAGATCGATGGAGCGGTCATGAACAACGTTCTTTATAATATTCCGATCCATCAGCGCCTGACGGTCCTAAAGCAAGTTTGGACTCTGCTAAAGCCCAATGGTCCTTTTTTCCTTTGTGATCCCTTCCCACGAAAAAAAAACGTTATGGCGCCCTTCATCGCCCAGGTGGCCGAGGCGTCTTCTAATGGCGCTCGGTTTACGGAGTTTGAATTTGCTTTCTTGTGCTATTTGATCGTTGGCCGGATCACTAGAAAGGTAAAATTCCTCACGGACAGAGAACTTTCTTCTCTGTGCAAGAAAGCAGGATTCAAGGTCATGAAGAAGGAGCGGGTTTATTATCGAACCTGTACCTTGTTGCATCTTAGAAAACAGGAGTAGTCCACGAAAGAAATCAAAATAGCAAAGAATATGCCGTGAGGAAACGCAATCTGTGGGGGAGATCTAAGCCGGTGATAAAAATCCCTAGGAAGAAAAAATTAGCCCCAAAAATTGAATTCCGGAGCCTAGGCAGCCTTGCTCAGTGCATGAACGATTCGTGCGACATTTTCTAATGTCGGATTCCCGCTAGGTGAGAGCATCCTGAAAAGGGTACGCTTCGGAATCTTGGCTTTCTCCGAAAACTTTTCTTTGTTGGTCACGCTTAAATGCGCTCCTAAAATCTCCTTGAAGGCGTCTGCATCGCCGTCTTTAAGGGCTTGAATCAGTGCCTGGCTTACAAACTCAACATCCGCCAATTCCCTTGAGGAATCGTGGGAAAGAAGTCGAGTGCCCTTTTTAAGTTTGGTCTCCTGAATGTTTTCGAAGGAGAAGCCTCGCTTGCCGGATGTCTTTCGTTTGCCCATTTTTATTTCCTCCTAATACTAGCAATACAAGAGACCCGAATGAATCTCTGATACGCGCAAAATAAACTCTCCGCCCGCTTTTCCACCGGAGTTCAGCGAGTCCATCGCCCAAGTCTTTGGCGTCTCCAAAGTAGCCCTCTGTTTCAATCTTCAATATGCGAGCATCTACCTGAGCTCTGCCCTTGGTGTCGAGCTCTTCAAACCACTCAACAAATTCGGGAAGTCGTGTGGTCCTGAATTTCACATTTTCTATAATGCCATATATGGCATTATAGATCAATCCAGGCGAAAAGAAATTTTCCCACGCACCTGCCACACACCAAACGGGAAATCGTCGCGAAATTACCGTTTAAATTCAGAGAGTTATATTTTGAAGGGTGGGGGTTCCGTCGATAAACATTAAATTTAATAATAATATTAAATAGATAGATGGAGGTGGGGGGAATCGAACCCACAAAAGGCAATTCGGAAAAACCAATAAAATCAGCACGCGAATACTTTTATCGTCGATATCCGAGTCATCTTCCTTTAAGCGTCACCGAATATCGTTAAGCAGCTCTCGCCATTCTTCCCACGCACCTGCCACGCACCAAATCCGGCTTCCAGTCGAACAGACAGGCAGACAGTTTTCACAGTCATAAACTATTAGAAATACCGACCGCGGGATTGTGAATATGGTTGTTTGTGACCCGCGGGCTAACTACAGCGCGCTACTCTCCAGATTCTTTAAATCTGGCTTCGCTAATTAGTTGTCAAAGATCCCAACTCCCCCGAGCGTGAAACCCCAATGCTTATTGTGGACTTCTCTGAGGTACAGGTCATCGAGCGCCCAAAGCGCCCCATTGTCGCTATGTCTGTCTCCGCCCCGCCGAAGGAGATTGTCGCACCACGCAGTCGCAAGTTGCTTTTGAGAAACGGTCCCTGATTTCGCTAGGTGAATCATCATGGCGGTGTAGAGGACGGCTTTGCGGTAGCCTGGCGATTGCGAGCTTTCCAACGTTAACTTCACTCGGTCGGTGGAAACTTGAAGCATATCGTTCCAGTCACTTGCACCAGCAATATTCCAACTATTCGGATCGGAGACTTCATCCATAAAAAACCCTCTCTCAGCAAAGGAGCTTATATTTTCATAGAGTTTCCGAAGGCCGTGGTGTGGCAAACGAGCAATCAGATCCTCTCTTGGCCAAGGCAAATAGGGATCAATCTCCTTTTCTTGCATTTGCTGACGATTCTTTACCGAAAGCGCCTTCATCGATAGGCGGGTAATAACATTTGCTGGCTGTGCCGGTGTGAGTGCCCACTGGGGGTTTTCCGATTCATACATCTTGGCGAAGGGATCAAGGGCAGGGTCCAGCTTCCGCCCCTTCGATTCTCTTTCCTTTGCCAATCCGAAGAAACGCGTTAGTTCGTTTTGCGCTTTTTTTGCGGTAAGAGTCGCTTCGCCATGAAGATTTCTTTGTCGGGCATCATGGAAAAGCGAAAGCAATTTCGTTGTGTAGGCCGCCCGAGTGGGAACGTCCATATGACCATAGATCACGGCCAGATCTCCGGGATGTAGACTCGCTGCGTCTTCAGGGTGCTGCAATTGGGGAACGCGCGATAGTTTAGGTGAGTCCGCGATCATCTCGCGAAGACCCTCTTCGCTTTTACGCTTCTCTTCTATGGCTTCCTGTAAAGCTTTAATGGCCTCGGGATTTCCGGTAAGTGCGGCGGACGCCAGAGCACAGAAATCCTGCGCGCCGGAGGCTCCATTTAGGCAAAGAACGAGACTTAGCAGCGCGGGATACTGGCGAAATCTCTGGAAGAACATACGAGGTCTCCGGTTGCAGTGCCGTTAAATTATAGCATGTTAGGGAGTGAGGCAGACCCTTTCCCTGAGTGGGAAGGGCGACGAGCCTTCAGGAAAACTACATCGTAAATACAGATGTTTAATAGGAATTTTCTAGAGAGAGTCGAATCTTGCGTTGTTGCATAAGTGGTACCACTTATGATACTATTTTTTGGTGGGTAAGGTCCGCCGTGGAAACTACACCTTTGTGACTTGGAAAGGGGACCATTCGCCCAGACACGTCCATATTTATCGCGACGGAAACTTTGTGGCTAAATGGAACCTGGAACGAAGTGTAGTAATGGAAGGACGCATGAATCGCAGGCTCAGACAGATCATTACTCAACTGGTTAGGGAAGGAAAACTGTGAAGATTAAGAGCGTATCAGCCAACAACCATAAGAAGTGTTTTGAGATTGAGACTTCGAAAGGCGAACTTGTGCTTCCCTTCGCCAAGTCGGGACTCGTTCCTACAAGTTCGAATAAAGTCGCTGAAGTTTATGTAGATAAAGAGCTGGGCAACGAAGGCATCACCTACATTCTCGATTCGGGTGATGAAAATTCAATCCCTCTGGATGCATTCCTTGATTACAACCGAGATCCCGAGTATCTGGCAAAGTTGCTGCTGCATCAATTGACCCTCGACGCTCTTGAAAGAATCAAGATCTCGAAATTAAGTCGTCGGGAATTGGCGCGAAAACTCTCCACCTCTCCGGCACAGCTCTATCGTTTACTAGATCCGGCTAACAACACAAAAACCGTTGATCAAATGATTAAGCTTCTCGCCGCTCTTGGATATGGAATCGAATACAAGATAGTGAGGGACAAGAACGCGGCAGCATAGGGGATGGGGGAACTGGGCCCACCACCACTGAGAGAAATGACCAATAATTCACCCCGGACCGAGGAAGCTAGCCATGGAAACCTCCCGAAGAGAACCGATTTGGAAAGAAAAACGAGAATGAAAATAAATTTCCCCACGCACTCCCCACGCACCTCATCTAGAAATTTAGAGATGAGATCGAGAGTAGAGAGTTGAAATTAGAAGAATTTTTCCCTTCGGGAAAAATTGGAGGTGGGGGGAATCGAAAACCCGCTCCGACCGCCAAAAACAATAATAAAATCACGGCCACCGAGAGTTTATCGACGATAAACCAGTGAGATCCTTTAAGCGTCAGTGAGCATCGTTAAGCGCTCTTCTCCATATCCATCCCTCTCTTTTCACGCTCCGGTTAATCTCTGAGTATTTTGCTATTTTTTTTCGAGCGGGACCGGAGACGGCATTTCCTTAGTTAGAGGGCGACTACAAATGCCGTATTGGTTAACTTTGAAAAATGGAATGATTGCGGCACCTGCCTGAACGATGGTGGCAATTGCAAGGACAATGGTTAGTTTAAACATCCATTTTTCAGATGTCGAAGTGGCTGCCGCATTGGAATTAATTGAGGCTGTAAGCCTTTCAATTGTCCTTATCGTAGCTGTAGCACAAACAGCCTTCAGCTCAGCGTTTCCTTTATTATGATTTCCCGTGTTTGGAGCATCGCCGCAACTTGTGACGATGTCTTGAAGGCTTAGTTTGAATAGTTCTTCGCGATAGAATCCATGGTTTTCCCCTCAATCAAAGTGGTCGCCTATCCCTCTTTTCACGCATTTGAATTGAAAAACTCAAAGGACCGTTGGGGCACCCCAAGCCACAACAATTCTCGTCTACGCTCCTATCCAATCCTATCTAATAATTTCAAAATTACTTTGTCATCCAAGGTTTGTCGCCAGTCTTCCTTGGAACTATCGAAGGTGAATTTAATTCCAAAGAGATCACTCGAAATTCCTGGAAAGATAGTGTCGTCCAAATAGATCGGAATAGCTTCCTGCTTTTGAAATCTGGGAAGGAAGACATCTCGCTCAAAAGTGGGCCAGATTTTGTTAAGATGATTGTGATCTAGGATACAAACAACAAACCGACTTCTAGTCGCAAAAGCAGCTTCGAATTCAGCGCCCAGCCGTTTACCTAGATATTTCGCTTCGTAGTCTTCATCAAAGTAAACGCTTACATCCAAATCTGAAAGCCGTTTTGCAATTTGCCGGGCGAGTTCTCGGTTTTCACCCGCGAAGCTGATCGCGATATCGAGCTTAGTTTCCGTGATTTCAGTAGTACCCCGGAACCCACAATCTTGGCGTAGTTTGTCCCAATCGAGATTTCTTAGGAAATAGAACACCGCAGGATCTTCAATGGAAAAACGGGATGTCTCCTTATTGTAGTAAAAGTATTGCCCTGCCTTGGTCTTTTCCTTCAGGAGGGTAATTAATCTCACGTCCTTGATGTTGTTGATGCTACCAGCAATTTCCTTATGGGCATTCGCGAGCTCCACAAGATCGACGTCAGATGTCTTACTCTTAGTTGCTATAAATTGGAGAATTCGAAAATACGGGTCATTACTGGGTCGGAAGCGCCTTCCCCTACAGAAATCTTTGATAGATTCATAGTAAGCGGTTTCCAGCTTCTTAATAATAGTAGCTCGAACAGCCGACAAGTCAGGGTCGATGACTTTCCGACTCTCTTGTGTCTCCAGAACTCCGATAAGACTGCAAGCGGTTTTGCACAGAGTTTGGCTAAGCCAATAATCTCCTCCGCTCTCTAGATGTATGGACTCTGTATTTTTGAAGTGGATATTTAACGCTTCGCAACCCTTGTTAACAAGGGTGTTAGTCTGAGTTTCTGTAGCAGGTTGGATACGATGAATGCCACAGCGCTTTGCAATATCTGGAGAAAAATGGATCAGAGCAGCACCAACCTGGTTGATCCCGATCAATACCAACTTGGGATGCTTCGAAGGGTCCGCTTCCTCAGCAGCGATTTTTGCGATGTCGGATAACTTGCTCTGATAACTCGGTTGAAGCCGATGAAAGTCGTCAATTAGAAATACGCCTTTAGAGGGTCTCTCTGCTAGGTCGGCTATGAGAATGATGTCATCTGCCTTCCTGGCGGTTAGATACATCCACTCGTTTTCTTTCCCGAGAATCTCGAGAATTTTTTTGACTGTGCACGTTTTTCCGGTCCCCGAGGAACCCTCAATGATAACTGGTTTGCCTTGGTGGCGAATATCCACCAGGACATCATTAAAGTTTGGGGGGGCTACAAACGTTTCTTCGGGAACTCCTTCGGTAACAAACACATCCTCCAAAACACGCCGATTTAGCTTCTCGTCTACCATACCGACCTCATTGGGCACCGCCCGGTTCAATTCGCGAAACGTTATTGGAAGTAGATGACCGGAATCTGACCTACGCGAAGCTAAGAGTATACTTCGATCAATTCAGAAACAGAAGCTACGTCTCCTCCTGCTGCTTTACGCTGACACAACATAAGTTTCGAGTTAACGTTCAGTTCATTCACGCTCTTTTCACGCTCCAGAGTCATTGGAGCCGAAAAAAATCCTCTAATTTCAGTTGGTTAGTTTTTAAACGTTGGGGGAGCGGAAAAAATCACCAGACCGGCTACGCCGGTTAATCTTAAACTTAAATTTAAGTGGTGGAGGTGGGGGGAATCGAAGCCCCGCACTGACCCCCAAAAACAATAACGAAATCACGGTCACTTTGATTTTATCGGCGATAAACTAGTGAGATCCCTTAAGCGGTCTTCTCCATCGCCATCCCTCTCTTTTCACGCTCCACGTCTTTGGGCCGAAGGGAGCAATCATCATGATGCGTTGGACCGTTTCGGCGACTGAGGAATCGTGTAACCGTAAAATAGGAGGTTTATGTGGAAAAAGGGAATCCCGAAGTTTTTCAGGTACGCGGACGATCGTTCGCTCTGATCTTTGATTCGCTTGGAGGGCGCTTCACAATCAATGGACCGATTATGGAAATGAGGTCGGTCGTTTTGGGAGCGAAGATTGAATTCGAAGAAAGCATTATAGAGCCGGTTTGCGAGGGCACCGCGACGACACTCTCTGGGGCATTACAACAGGGAAAAGTCTGGCTCGAAGACAACTGGGATCTGATTCGAAGCAGGTTTAAGCAGTGACCCACTGGTCTTCTCCTCGTATATGCTCGTGTTAAATGGTTTGCGCAATATGCGGTTTGTTTTTTTTGATTCAAACGTATTTCTTCATTGCCGACAATTCGAAGAGGATGTGTGGCTTGAAGCACTTGAAACTGAATCGCTTACTATTATAGTTCCTCTTTCCGTCATCCATGAACTCGACAAACACGCCGAAGCCCATAAGAGTCGACGCGTCCGCCGCCATGCTACCACGGTACTTCGTAGGTTCAGGGAACTGATCAGCGCCGCGGTTCTTTCACCGATAGGATCCCTCGCACAATGCAGTGCGAAACTGGCTATATGTTTTATGAACACTGAGCCACTGATCGATTATTCGGCGAATAGTCTGCTGGCCGATCGCCAGGACGATCAACTCTTAGCCGCAGTCCTGGAGGCGACGTCCAAACTCGCCAGCGTCCCTCTTCTCGTCAGTAGGGATTTTGCTTTAGAAGTGAAAGCGCATGCGAGAAGGATAACCTTCTTAAATCCACAGGAACTGGCCCTTCCAGTTGAACCGGACGAAGACCAATTGGAGATAAAACGACTGGAGGAGGAACTCCGTCTTCATGCTTCGCGGTCGCCTAAACTAAAGCTTCAATTCAAGGATAAGAGTGCCTTCCAAGTATTTCCGATTGTCCCTCCCCGGGAAGCGGACGGAGACTATATCGAATCTCGCCTAAGGCAGATACAGCTAGAGGTTCCCCCATTGGCAAGGAAGGAGCCATCTGAGGCTCCACCAACTGGAACTCTGATTGACTTTTTGGGAAAATTTAGTGGGCCATCACTCATACAGATCGACAAATACAACCAGGAGCTGGAATCCTACTTCGCGGAGTATCGCCAATTCTTGATCGAAAAACTCCAATATCGTAACTTATCTCGAAGAACGGCAAGGATTGAGCTTTTTTTATCGAACGAAGGGACGTTGCCCGCAAATAACGTCCATGCTCATTTGCATTTTCCAGATGGATTTAAACTTCTAAGCCATGAGAAGTACCCAGCTCCACCCCAAGAACCAACACCTCCATCATTGCCTCCTACTCCCCTTGAGGTAATCGCCAGTTTGTCCTCCCAGGGCTCATTGTTCGTTCCTGATTTGAATGTGCCGAAATTGTTAGAAAAGAGAAACGTCTCTCTTCGACGATTGGAGCGCTCAAATAGTTACGATGTTGAGTTTACCGTGATAAAGTCGAGGCACGGTTGGCAGGAATTGCTGGCGCCATTGTATGTGGTCTTCGATTCTTTTGAAACAGCAAAGAGCTTTGAAATCGATTATCAACTGTACTCCGATGACACGCCCCGAGCGACGGCCGGAAAAATTCGCGTTGTGATCGAATCCTAAATTTCATTCGTTTTGCTGAGAGTCTATGGCACCAAACCTCCTCTATAAATGCATTCCTTTCACAAAATCCTACTGGCCTTATATTGTCACAGAGCAAGCCGTTCGGTTCGCTTCAATTCCCGAGTTATGGAATGGAAATGATTCAGAGGAGTTTATACATCGATGGGACACGAAATCTCGATTTTTTGGAAATTATGGGCATCACCTAGTTTCACGTTTCGACTCGCTGTTTTCCAAAAAAAGGCAATCTGCCTAAGCCGGAGAGACCAAGTTCCCTACCGGAACCCGCCCGATAAAATCAACAAACTCCTTACCCTTCGGTGTCGCCTCCAGGGTTCCTTGTTTTATATCGACTATGATCAAGGAATGACTGCGAAGGACTTCTACGATTATATCCCGTTGATCTGTCGGTAGTTGATTGCTCCAAATACCGGCGGCGACTTCAATGGAAATCGCTTTTCCATAGTCGACCAACCAAGTCAGGACCCGCTTGGAATTGTATACGAGGAAAAGATTTAGGTATCGGTACTCCCAAATATAAGCTCCGGCCCGATATTGTTGAACGAGTTCTTTTAAAGCCTCGTTCTCTTTAGGTAGTTCGATCGATGCGTCCGCCTGTTTTTCGTCAGCCCGGGTCAGTGCGGCATTTTGCGCGGTTTCGGTAGTGGGAGTTTTCGTCTCTACAGGCTCACTTCGCTGCTGAAACAGAGAAGAAACTTCCGCCCCACCATATTTTATTTTTAGGTTTGAGAGCCATTGCGATAAAGGTTTCTTGAAAAGAAGAGAGACGAAGATGACGGAAGCCAGTGTTATCGGCGGCCAGGCCAGAAACAGCTTAAGGTACTCGAGTGTAATGTTCAAATCCCCTCCCGAAACTAAGCGACCATCTTTTTGGCATCTACTTCCACCGAAGGACCGCTTTCTGCGCGTTCCTTTTCCAGCTCGGTGTAGAGTTTCGCGATCTCCGTCGCTTTTGGGTCGAACTTTGAAAGGATGAATAACCGCAGATCCTTCTCAGTCGTCCAAGCCATTGAGGTGTTCTTATTGCCTGTTTTTTCCCACTTAATCACTGCAACGTGGGTGACGCAGAATCGCCCGGCGAAAGCCTGCAAAGTCATCTCGAGCTGCTGGCGGACAAAGCGAACCTCGGCACCAGTGAGCCGCGCTGGCTTGTGACAAAGAGCCAGAAGCACTACTTTGGCGAGTTCGTTGTAGTTGATCTCTGGAGTCCAAGCTCCGCGGACTTTGATCATGGGGACGTTCCAGAGACGGACCTTGAAGCCAAAGCCCTCATCAACAAACTGCTTTTGAATTTTCCGCTCCATAACCATCCTTTAAGTCTTGCTCAAATCGATCGCTGTAATGATGAGCATGTTGTTCTCATCGAAGGAAACAACGATCCTCAGAGCACGTGCATCGATAGTTTTGCCGCGTACGGAATAGTTCCAGGTGTTGTAGGCCTCCTCGAACTTATCTTTGCGCTTCTCGTGATATCCGTTCAAAAGTGCATGGAGATATTCGGGGCGGGTAACGTTTCGCTCGGCCTGCCTTTGGGTGGCGTGCCGAGTATCAAGATATCTGCCCTGCTCGACGCACTTACGGATAGTCTCCATCAGGTTGCTGATCTTGGGTGGCCTATCCATTTGTGGATTGTAACTGAGTTACATTTTGGTTTCAAGTGGGTTCTCGACCGGAGGCTCTTTTCTATGGAAGTGGTGGGGGGAATGGGTCTCACCACCAGGGTCCGAAAACGGCCAGGGATGATTAAAAAGAGGGAATTTAGCCTTGGGTTTCTTAAGCGAGGAGTACGGCGAGAAGTTAGTTTGAACGACGGAGCGTGAAAAATTCACGCTCTTTTCACGCTCCAAATCGAGAAACTCGGGGAAATGGGAGCGGGAAATCGAAAAAATCGGGGAACCATCAGAGCGGCTACGCCGCTGAAAGGATTAAGGATTAATCCTTAAGGCTTAATCGGTAAGGATACAAATCGCCTTCGGCGATTTGTATGGAGGTGGGGGGAATCGAACCCCCGTCCGCAAGTGATCCACTGAAATCACTACATGCTTGTCTCACTATTTTAGTTTCGCCCATGGACTACCCAATGAGCGGGGCTATCCGTGGACTAACCCCAGAGTTTTTTAAGATGATGCCGCTGAGATTCCAGCACCATCCGATCCCATCTTAAATGACACTACCAAAAGCCCGTGGGAGGAACCTCCGGAAGCGCGCTACTTTTTATTAAGCAGCGTAGGCCATTGTTACGTTATTGTCGTTTACAATGGTGTCGCCTTTTTTACGAGTCAGCGGCAAACTCGGCATGCGATTTCAAGCTTCAGCACCCACGTCGAAGCCTGGTCACCCCCGGGTATATCTATTAACGATTAATCCTTAAGGATTAACCCTTAACCTTCTACCAGATCGAAGCCCGTACGCACAAGCTCCTCACTCCCCTACCTCAATATCCCCTCCACATCCTCCCTGATCCTTCTCGTAATCCCCTCCAAATCCAAATCATTCGGTGTCCTCTCAAACGGATCCTCAATCTCAACCCCAATCTGCTCAATTCCCAAGAAAGCATACCCCATGAAACCCACGGCCAAGGGCGTTACCCACTGCAAATCCTGAGCAAGTGCCAGCGGAAGGGTTAGACAAAAAACCACCAAGAAACGGTGCATATGGAGCACATACCCGATAGGAATTGGTGTCCGCTGAATGCGCTCGCAAATTCCTATCTGATCGATAAGAACCGCTAGATCGGCCTCTAGTCGAATAAGATCCATCGAGTCTAGAATTCCCGCCTTTCGAGCGCTTTCAAATTCTTGGCTTAGTTGCAAAAGCGGATTGCCGGAAGTGGTCTCTCCCCAAAGCTGTCTTTTAGAGTTCTCGGAGAAGGCAGTGATAAGGGTTGCAAAGGATTTTCGGATTTCCGTCGACGAGAAGAGTGCCGCAAGTTGGCGAGAGAGATTTCTCGAGCGATTGACTATCATTCCCCAGGCCTTTCGTCCTTCCCAAAAGCGATCGTAGCTGGCGTTAGTGCGAAGAGTAAGCAACAGGCCTAAGGCGACGCCGACTACGGTAAACGGAGTCAAAGGAAGAGGCGCAATATGTTCCCATAAGATAAGCCAGGTCTCGGCGCAGGCCACCGCCATTAGAAATAATGTCCGGGGGAAAATCTGGGGAAGCACCGATCCTTTGAAAGTAATCAGGTGTTTGTACCAGGCTCTTCGGTCGTAACGAGACATGGGAGAAGGATCTATAGGCGCTAGCCCATCTGTCAAATCGTTGTGAAAGGTTGGCAGTTGTGCGAAAACCGTCTAATGGAACGTCTGATTCGAGGTTTTCTTAATTTTCGAGAACATTGGTTTCCCGGCCTTGCTTCTCTTTACCGAAAACTTAGCAGGGGACAAAAGCCACAGTTCCTCATCTTTAGCTGTTCGGACAGTCGTGTTCTTCCAAACTTGGTCATTTCCATGGGGCCTGGCGAGGTCTTTACGGTCCGCAACGTAGGAAACCTCGTCCCTCCTTGCACCGAGGACGGCCTTTCGGTGGGAGATGTGAGTGAGGCATCGGCCATCGAATATGCGGTTAACGTTCTTGAGATCCCTCAGTTAGTCGTGATGGGACATTCCCAATGTGGTGCGATGAAAGCGGCGCACGAAGGGCGGGAGAAAGTAAAAGCCTCGAATCCGAATCTTTTCTCCTGGTTAAGCCATGCCGAAGCGGCCCATAAGCTTTTGCCGCAAATGAAATTCGATGAAAAACTCTCTGGAGTAGACCGGCTATCGCAAGCCAATGTCGTGACCCAATTGGACCATCTAAAGACTTACCACATGGTGAGAGTCGGTCTCGCTCAAGGCAAAATCTCTCTCCTGGGGGCGTGGTTTGATATCGAGACCGCTAGAGTGCATCTTTTTGATCCACGTAAACGTGTATTTGCGCCGGTCGCAGAACATAAACGATACCCAAAGCGTTCCCTGTGGTCTCGTCGAAATCCAGTTCCGCAATTTTAACTAAGCTCCAATGTTTATTCCGCTTTGGTGTTCTTAGGGATAACCGTAATCGTTGGCTTAGCCCCTCTATGATAGGGACCCAAGTCGGAGTCGACGATCGTAAAGTCGTTAGTTCCCAAGGCAAAATAGTAGGGTTTGTCGTCTTTTATCGAGAACCAAAACGAGCCTTGGGCTACTTGCGTTTTGGAAATCTCCTTTGAATCTTGATCGAGCAGTATTATGGGGAGCTGTGGGCAGGGAATCGCTGTTTTAGCGGGAGCAATCCCTGCGACCAGACACTCGGCAATGATGAAGTTGTGGGTCTGAGGGTGATTTTTGTCGACGGATGTCGTAGGCACAGGGGTTTGTGGGGAAGGCATGGGGGGCTTTGTCGCGTTTGGTCCGTAGGGTCTGCCTTGGTAGAAGGACGTTTCGGCGTACAGGGGGTGGGAAATTATAATCAAGATTAAACTTAAATTTACACTTGAACTTAAACTTCGCATGTAAAACTCCCTTTGGCCGGCATCCTAGATCGAACGTCCTTTTCGAACAAGGGGTCATTACACTAGAGTTCCCTTATGTGTCCTTATGAATCTTGGAGTCCGGCAACTTTTGTCTTTTGCGAGTTTCAGCGCTGCGAATGGGTCAAGGAACCGGTCAATACGTACTCTAATATAGGCTTTTTGATCGTAGGGCTCGGGCTATGGGGGCGTTATCATCGTGTTCCCCAAGTAAGGGTGATTGCCGTGGGCTCTGTTCTCGTAGGGATCTTGTCCGCTTTCTACCATGCCACCTCTTCTTATGTAGGAGAGGTCTTGGATCTAGGATCGATCTATCTCATTCTGGGTGGTCTTGTGGCGTTTAACCTTCAGCGATTAGGTCTTCTTAGCGTAAAAACTTCAGAGAGATTTGCCGTCGCGGTCAGCGTCTTGGGAATGGCTATTTTGTTCCGATGGCGAGGCATCGGCGAAACTATTTTTAACGTGCTTCTTTTTTTGGCACTCCTTCTTGAATTGAAGATCTATCTCCAAGCCAGAAAGCCCGGGCTTACCTGTCGCTATCGTTTTTTCTGGCTTGCGTTGGCATGCCACTTAACCGCTTTTGGATTGTGGTGGCTCGATAGCGAGAAGATTCTTTGCTCGCCCCAAAGCCTTTTTCAAGGCCACGCCGTCTGGCACCTATTGGGTGCTGGAACTTTCTATGGTCTGTCGCGGTTTTACCTTCAGTTTTGGATCCACTCGGAAACGTTTACAAAGAGAGTTAATTGTTTGCCGCCGGCCGCCATTGGTCCGTAACCAATAACTCGGGATCCCACTTAAAGGGGAGCTCACGAAAAAGCTCGCCTTCCATTTCGCAGAGTAGCCGCAACAAATCGGTCGTAGTAATTATCCCCACAAGTTCTCCGCCTTCATGAACCACTGGAAGAGAGTCGATCTTCTTGTCGATAAAGATCTTAGCAACTTCGCCTATCGATGACCGCGTATGACACGTAAAAACATCTTTGGTCATTACTTCCCCCACTAGACGAGAGGGAACTTTCAATCTTCCATCGGGATCCTCTTTAGCAAGTTTTAGAATGTCTCTATCGGAAAGAATGCCTACCACCTTTCGGTTTCTCGTCACCGGAACATGCCGTACTCCCAGCGCATTCATCGCATTCCATACTCGATCGACAAGATCGGTCTCTAGGGCAAAAGTTACCTTGCGGGTCATTTCTGCTAAAACTTTTTTCATAGAAGCCTCCTTAAGATCTCTTACCCAAGTTGAGTGCAAAGCTTGGACCGGAGATCTTACGCACGAAGGGCAAAACAGAAGGGATCGTTTGGACCTCATCAGGGACAAAAAGTCTCGAGGGTAAATCGACAAAAGACGAAAGGATGAAGTTTGACTCATCGTTTAGGAGCGGCGCTATAGGTTGTTGCATTGGAAAGCATAAGAACCAAGGGAATGAGTGTTTCTCTAGGCCAAATAGATGAGCGCCGGTCTGGCCTCTCTAATGCATGGGGCTATACGAAAGAGGAGATCTTATGAGGTGCTCTATTACCCGCTTATCGTTGAATTTTGTTCTAGCTGGCTTTCTCTTGCTGGTGATGAGTTGTCAGAATTTCGATTATACCAATCCATTGTGTTTTGAGG
This sequence comes from uncultured delta proteobacterium, assembly GCA_963778115.1. Taxonomy (GTDB): domain Bacteria; phylum Bdellovibrionota; class FAC87; order UBA2466; family UBA2466; genus JBBQIT01. Next base: position 642,941 of record CAVZSV010000004.1, on the reverse strand, counting down.
AGATACGTGTCGACATTCCCGGCTTTACCGGGAATTTCTATCAGTTCGATACGGTGGCGGACTTGACTCCAATACCTACCAATTTGGACGTCACTAATTACAAGTTAACCAAAAAAGAAATCGGCCGCTATATACGAGACGACGAAGGTACGCAGAAGGAAGTTCTTACCTGCCGGATTCGCGATCGAGTGTTAGTCGAATGGGTCGAAAATAATCGTCGCTACGTCTTTCAATATGATCCGTTGCCCGACGGTTTCGTTCTGACCTCGTTAGGCATTCGTTACTCCGATTTCGAAGCTTCTAGGATTCCTTTTGAATCGGTGAAAACCAGTACCATAGTCGCTGATACCAATGGAGTTCTTCAAGTGGACGAAAAGGCAGGTAAAGCCGACGACGACAGTAAATCCTTTCTCATTAACACTTCGCAGATGAAGACCGCTCTGCAACTGGCCGACATTCTGCGGCCCACCAAGGACGCGCAGCGATTTTTCCACGGCGTAAGAAAATAGCTAAACAAAAAAAGCCCCTTAGGACAATATCCTAAGGGGCCTTAACGAAATAATCAGATTATAGACCGATGCTGAGACCGGTCATGAACAGCCAGCTCGAAAAGATGGTGCTCTGACCATCGATTTTGTCTTGGTCTAACACTCCCGGAATGTAACGTACGTTGAGCAGCACATTGATCGAGCGGGTAATCGTTAACTCTCCGGCGATTCCAGCCTGAAAGTTAATATCAAATCCGCGGAGATCGCTAGGTCCAGGGGTTACGCCCGTGGCACCACTGCTGACCGATTTGTTCACGGCAATGGATGCCGCAGGTCCGGCAAAAACTTCGAAACGATACAGGTCGGTTCCCCATTTCAATTGGGCTAGAACCGGGATTTGAAAAGTATCGTAGTTAAAGGTGATGTTTCCCGCCGAAGTTACAGTGCCACCCTCTTGAACATACAACATTTGTGGAACTAAGGAGAAATGCTCGGTAAAGGGAATCTCTAAGTAAGCGCCGCCGCCGAATCCCGTTCGGCTGCTTGTGACTTGAGAGACACCTGTCGATGAGCTATTGACGGACATATTGGCCGCGGTCATACCACCCAGGATTCCCAAGCGAACTTGTTTGTAGTTAGAACCGGATATCGATACCGGTGTTGTGCCTTCATCCGCCGAATCTTCGTTCGTAGTGGCGTGAATCTTTTTCTTAGTAGGTTTCGGGGTAGTATCGGTAGCCCCATCGCCAGTTTCTGCGTGCAAGCTAGTAGCTGCAAAAGCCAATAACGCAATCAAGAGAAATTTTGATTTCATCGAACATTCCTTCACAAAAATGCGCCCGGCCTGTCCGAGCAACGTCGAGCGCAAACAATGCAACCGCTGTGCCCATGACGTCTGCTTGAGGGAGACGGTAGACAAACGGTTTAGGTGACTAAGGTTAGATCGACTAGCTATTATTGTTGCTAAGAATTACGCGAATTTCACCGCTATCGAGATATCCTCTCGAGAGGATCCCAGTCTCTGTATTCTTCCTGTGTGAGGTAAAATCGTTCGTCTTTTTCCCACTGGCGAATGGTTCGGTAGTCCTGTTCCACAACGGCGGGATCGGCGTGAATGAGATCTATGTAGCCTGGAGTGTTGAAAAGGTTACTCGTCTTTACGATTTGTGATCCAGTCGTTAACAAGGATGTGAACTTAAGGAAGGACGGGAGTTGTCTAATCCTCTCATTATGTCCGTATCCCAAAAAGGTGCCTTCCTTTTCTGAGATAAGAAATACCCGAGTCAAATGCTTGTGAACCTTGAAGGGATAGTTTTTCCACCTTTGCAAACTCGTCGTGGGATTTAAGTAGCAATCCACCGTTAGCTCACACTGATCTACGCTAATCGCCTTTCTCAGGTGCTCTGGCGCACGGCAGCCATCCAGCCTTGCTCCGACTTCAACTAGGACAGGGCCTCGGGGCGTCACAATGAGCTCCATGTGGCTGGGGCCCCATTGGACGGCCAGCGCGGCAAGGACTTCGCAAACATAGGGATAGAGTGTTCTTGCCATCACGCTATCAAAGGGAATCGTCCTGCAGTTCTCATAAACCATGGCACCTTCGTGAGGGACTTTATTCGACTCTTGGTAAGCGCATACTTCCGTGTGTCCGTTAAAAGTCACAGAGTCGACTATATATTCTTTCCCCGCGAGAAACTCCTGAACCAATACTGCGTCGTTCGTTAGATTGAGACGGTTCGTACGGCCAAAGATATTAGCGAAAGCTTGTTCCACTTCAGAAGGCGAGTGGCAAATAGCGACGTTGTCGGTTCCGGCACTTTTCAGAGGCTTAATGACCACGGGATAGTCGAGATTGCCTTCAATCCAAGAGAAAACATCTTCTAGCGAATGAGAAGAATGGCTCTTAGCGGTTCTGACTCCCGCTCTTTGTACCGCCTTTACCATTTCATACTTATCACGACGGGCAAGACTAAGGGCCGTTCCATTGGTGATATAGCCCATGGCCTCGCTTAACTCGTCAGCAAGTTCAACACCGGATTCAATACCGGCAATGAGTTGCTCGGGTTCAAACTGATTAATGGCGGCAATGGTCTCTTTAAGGTTTCCCTTATGGATAATGTTGGCGATGAAGTTACTGGGAATGAAAGACGGGGCATAGACCGCGGGAATGTCGGCGGTGCTTTGGACATGAATGCAACTGACTCCTTCTTTCCGAAAATATTCGGGGAAAAGAGCCCCGGACGAATATCCATCTACAATGACGATGGAACGTACTTTATTCATAGTTACCTCTTCACATATTTTTGGAGAGTTCCCGTTAATCCAAATAGTGTTACTAGCAGCACACCTAAAAGGCTAAGGCCCGAAAAATGTAAGCGCGGATCCATCCACTGAAAGAGCATGGTCATTACAGGCGCCATAGGAAGTAGCAGTGCCACTACCATTGGCTCGGAAAGTACGATGCCTCTTTGTAAAAGATATAAAGGGAGAATGACTCCTAGACCCGCAATCACCAAGACGAGCCAAGGAGAAGAACAGACTAGCGAACATTCGGGTCGTCTAATGAGAATGGCGATGAAGGAGATCACGAGCAGCATGAAGAAGCGAACTGCCATGATCTGCCTCGCGGTCATACCGCGATCAGAAAGTCGTTTGGAAAAGACGGTATTTCCCGAAACTCCGAGTCCCGCGATCAGAGCCGCTATCACTCCAACGGTAAGAGAGTGTCCTGAAAGGTTCGGTAACGCGCTTTGTCCGTTTAGGGAAACGACACCCAAAAAGATCATGGAGAGAAGTACGCCAATTCCGGCTATTATTTCCCAACGGGTGGCGGGAGCCTTCGGACGAAAGATCTTAATCAGAAAGCCGGTGAAAAGTGGGCCAAATCCTAAGACGATTGCGCCTTGAACGGCAGGTTCAAGTTCTTTTAGGGCAAAGTAAAAACCGATCCAACTAAGGGTTGTCGTGACATTCAGCCATAAGATGTCTTTGGAAGCTCCTTCGAGCTTGCCGCTTTTAAAGAGGTTTCTTTCCGTGAAACAGAAAAACGTAGTCGCAAGTAGGAAGTTTGCAAAGACGAGCAGGAAAGCATCCACACTTTGAAGCATATGGCCCACCGTAACGGCTTTGGCTGAGGCCAGAATGCAGTAGCCCAATACAAACAGCGGCCCCGCAAAAGGGAGACTTTTTTTCGTTACTATGGGAACAGCCAATGCCACGGGGGAACTCCATGAGAAATGGCGAGTTTATAGCATTGCGCGTTATATTAATCACGAAACAACTAATTTTTACTGAAATTTCAAATAGATGAGAAATAATTATTCGTCACAGTCGACGTCCCCGGCCCCCTCATGGTCGAACCCCTGAAGCGTCACACAGGTTCCCTCCTTAGAGCAGCCTTTGGTGGAAAAATCCATAATGTTCGGCGCGTCCGAACTCATATGGTAGCCAAAAAGCTCCGCCATCTCCGGACGGGAAAAGGATTCTTTAAAGAAAAGGCTTACGGCCTGAAGCTCGCCGTGTTCCCACGAGAGTTGGATGGTTTGTAAGAGGGGATGGAGTTTGGACGGAAAATCGTCGGGAAGGCTAGGCCCTTCATAGTACGCTTCTGGGTTCTTGCAGGGATCGCCCCCACTTTGGTAGTGAGTCAAAGCGCAATTAAATTTGGCATCTCGAATTCCCCATTCTTTTTCCATTTTGCACCCAAAGGCATCGGCTTTCATTCGGGGCCAACTTAAGACCTCTTTGAGTCCGTTCTTGATAGTAGGGGGGCCCGTATGGGGAGTGGCTCCTCGTCCAGTGAAGAAACGAAATCCAAAAATCGCAACAAAGATTAATAGCGTTAGAGCGGTTCCGAACCAAAGCGAAGGGGGACGCCTTTCTTGAGCTGACATGTTCCTTCTTTCAGCGATTGCTTTTTCGAGCTCTATCGAGAGCGCGTTTCTCTTCTTTGTCTTTCGTGGTCTGTCGTTTATCGAAAGCCTTCTTGCTCTTACCTAGCGCTATCTCCACTTTAGCGATTCCTGCTTTGAAGTACATCTTGGTGGGAATTAGGTTGTAGCCTTTGATTTCCGATTGCCCCCAGAGTTTGGTGAGCTCGGAACGATTGAGTAACAACTTTCGGGTTCTTAACGGATCATGATTTGCGATGTTGCCCTGTTCATACGGACTAATATGACAGTTCACCAAAAAAAGTTCACTTCCCTTGAAAATGGCGTAGGCGTCACGAAGATTTACCTTTCCTTCGCGGAGGGCTTTCACTTCCGTTCCCTTGAGGACCATTCCCGCTTCGAATCTGTCTTCAATAAAATAGTTGTGAAACGCCTTGCGATTGTCCGTGATGATTTTAATTCCGCCTTCGCTAGTCATGTCGCTTCACATTTTGCTTCACATTGGTTGCATCTTCAGAGCTTACGATTCCCATGGAGATAATAATCTTAAAAGCCTCCTGTACCGAGAGATCTAAAGGAATAAGCTCCTCTTCAGGGACGAGCAGATAGAACCCTGAAGTGGGATTGGGGGTGCAGGGAACAAAAATGTTGGATAATTTTTGTGGATTCTTTTTCACTAGTTTTGGATCGGGCTTTCCGGTTCGAAATCCCACCGAATAGATCCCCTTTCTGGGGAATTCGATTAAGACCGTTCCGTGGAATTGGTCACTGCCCGGATGAAAAATGGTTTCAAGAAACTTCTTAATAGACGAATAGATGCCGCCGACAATCGTAACTTTGCGAATGGCTTTATCAAAAACGCCTACTAACCATTCGCCGATATAATTATGGGCGAAAAATCCCGTTAGAAAAATCAGTGCAATGACAAAAAGAACTCCGAGCCCCTTAAAATCAAAAGGAAGAATGGAGGTCGGAAAGACGCTGCGAATGTTAGCGTCGAGGGTCTGAATGAACCAGACCACCAGTTGTATTGTGGCGAGTAACGGGACTAGTACTAGAAATCCGGTGAGGAAGACGTCTCTAAGTCGTTTCATCACCGGTTACCTCGCAATTCTGTATTATCGATAAGACGTGTGGCTCCGGCCTTCACGGCTACAAAGAGTCTAGGGTCTCTAATTTTCATGAGTGGCACCGTATCGATTACCGGTATTAGGTCGAGCGAAGAGGCCACTTCGATGTAATCAATGACAAGCGGAGCAGCCGTCAGGGTGGCTTGCACTCGGTGCTTCATTTCACCAGCGGTGATTTTTTCGGAAACCCAAGCTAACTCTTGGGCCTCAGAAAGTGACTGAGGAATCTGTCTGGCCCATTGGCGCTCTTGTTGAGATAGATAACGATTGCGCGAGCTCATGGCGACACCGTCCTTCTCTCGAATAATCGGGTGCGGTAGAATTTTAATCGGCAGATTTAGATCTCGAGTTAGTTGTTTCATGATGGCCAATTGCTGAAAATCTTTTTCGCCGAAGACGGCAACGTCTGCTTGGGTCGATTCAAATAGTTTGAGACAGACGGTAGCGACTCCAGCGAAATGCCCGGGGCGAGATTTTCCGCAAAGAGAATCGGGCAAACCACTTACAGTGACCCGAGTAGCAAAGCCCGGAGGATAAAAAGCCTCGACAGGAGGAGTAAACACGGCATCGACGCCAATGGCTGAGAGTTTGTCGAGATCGGCCTCGAGGGTCCGTGGATATTTCGAATAATCCTCATTCGGTCCGAACTGAAGAGGATTTACAAAGATGCTTACGATACACTTTTGTGAAAACTCTTTTGCCATTTGCACGAGCGCCAAGTGTCCTTCATGAAGGCAACCCATGGTGGGAACTAGACTGATTTTGCCCATAGTCTTCCAATGAAGCGCCAATTCCTGAATGGCCTCTGGTTGGGAGATCGTAGGTATTCTCAAAACGAATGTCTCTCTTCGGGAAATGCCCCCGTGTGTACCTCGGAAGCGAACTGTTTCACCGCCCCTTTTACCGTGTCGGCGAGATTGGCATAGGGTTTCACGAACCTGGGATGGAAGTCGGGGTTCATTCCTAGCAGATCCTGACTGACCAACACTTGACCGTCGCAGTGAACTCCAGCCCCAATACCGATTGTGGGAATTTTAATTCGTTCCGTAATAAGTTTCGCCAAGTCGGCGGGCATTCCTTCGAGAACTATCGCGTAGGCTCCCGCGTCTTCCAGCGCCAAGGCGTCTTCCAAGATAGATTCCTTTTGGGAATCCGTCTTTCCCTGAATGCGGTATCCGCCAAAAGCATGAACGCTTTGGGGCGTCAGACCAATATGTCCCATTACAGGAATTCCAAAATCAACGAGTTTGCTTACGATCTTTGCCACCGCAACTCCCCCTTCAAGCTTTATAGCTTCGGCATGTCCTTCGGATAACAAGCGGCCAGCATTTCTGACAGCGTCTTTGCTGCCGGTTTGGTAGGTCATGAATGGCATGTCGGCTACTAGATGCGCGTGCGAAAGGCCGCGGGCGACGGCCCGCGTGTGGTAGATGATGTCTTCGATTCGAACGGAAAGGGTATTGGTTTCTCCCTGAATAACCATTCCAAGCGAATCACCAACTAATACAATATCGACGGCCTCATCGACGAGTTTGGCGAAAGTGTAATCATAAGCGGTAATGGTGACGATCTTCTGGGCTCCTTGAGAGGCTTTTCTCTCGCGGATTTGATTTACCGTTATTTTCCTAGGGCTGCTCTGCGTCGACGAACTCATGGGGGCACTATACCCAAAGAGGTCATGGCAGTCCATCTGCCGTCCAAGAGGCCTCTTGGGGCCGATAGGCTAAAGGTCGGCCTGGAGCGAAACACCGTAAGTATAAGCATTTCCACTGAAATCGTAGCCTGGGTTTCCAATATACGTGGGGTCGGACTTTTCAATGTGGCGAGAAGCTATCCATTGGTACTGGCCGTAAAGGCTGACGGTGACTGGAATCGGTATCACTTCGTTGTCAGGAACGCGAAGGCGAAGTCCTAAACCCAGCACATGAGTATTGCTATCCACAAGATTGGCCGGCCCCGAAAGATCTTTCATGGGGCTCGGACGATACTCGTAGCCTGTGGAAGCATAAAAGCGATTTCGAATGAGTGGAACGTCAATCGAGAGTCGAGGATTGAGGGTATCGGAGAAGGGAATATTGGGAATTGAAGTGGACTGCATCTGTCCTTGTGCATCAGGGGATTGGATCGTTAGAAAGGAGGGCTCAAAACTTGACCAGCGTTGGTAAGACACTCCTATGGAAGCTACGAGCAATCCAAAGTCGACTTGCCAATCGCTCTCTATGGTTTGGGGTTCGTAATAAAGAGCCGTATGAAGCAGAAGGGGAACCACAATAGAGGCGCCAGCGACTTGAACCGTTCCGTCGAAGCGCTGATCGAAGGTCGGAGTTGCCGCTTGGTGAAAGACTAAACTCCACGCCTGGTTTAACCCCCACAGGCTACTCTTGCCGTAGAGCCCCGCTACTAGCGAGCTATTCATTCCTACGTCGAGATTGAGTCGCCCGGTGGGATTAATCGTTACGATATCGGCGCTAGCGGCCCCTGCCGCGGTAATATAAAAGGAGAGGCCGGCTCCCCAATAGAGATGCTCGGGAATCACTTCACTTCCCAATGAAGCGGTAGCTTTAAATTGCCTATCGGCCGTCCCGTATCGCAAGGGGGTAAATTCGTAAGGAGTTCCTGAGGAAAAACTTCTGAGTTTTCCAAAGGGGCCCGAAGCAACAAGGCCCAATCCGGCTCGGCGTCCTAGGTACTTGGGAAGCGAAAAGGGGTAGGTAAATCCGATCGCCCACAAGGAGGCATCGCTGCCCGGAATCGTGAAATCGTCGACTCTTTGAGCTCCGTCCCTCGTGCGATACTTGGCGCTATCGACTAGAACATTCGAAAAGGTCGAATAATTGCTCTGGGAGCCCAACGAGGAAAGAGAAAAGAGCGACCTCTTTTGAGCCGCCATAAGGGCCGGGTTGTACAGGGCTGCAAAAGGGTTTTGATCGTCGGCGGTAACACCACTCACGCGTGACGTCGTCGAGCCTCCCAGTCCGTAAGTCTCTGCCTGAGTGGCAAGAGTTACGGGCGAATAGATCGGGAGTGAAAGACCGTAAAGCACTGTTGTAATTAATCTTGTTGAGAATACCCGCGAGAACCACTGTAGCTTCCAGAACCTCAATAACATTTCCTCTTTTTGACTTCTAAGAAAAACGCGCCCCCCGTCCATATCTCAAATCAGTCTTTTTGTTAAGTCCTGGTAAGTTTCTTTGGTGAGCTCTTCGGCGCGTGCATTGGGCGATATTTTCAACTCAGTAACCGCACTCTCGACGAGCGCTTTGGGGAACACCTCATTTAAGTTAGAGGTTAATTTCTTGCGGCGATGGGAGAATGCCGCCCGGACCACTTTTCTTAAAGAATCCAAGTAAGCGCTCTCAATGTCCAAAGGCTTTAGTAAGACTGCTTGAGAAAAGACCGAAGGCGGCGGATAGAAGGCTCCTGGAGGAATGATTCCCAAGGAGGCCATCGAGAAAGCGGTCTGAAAGATAACCGAGGGGCCTCCGTAGGCAGTGGTATGCGGTAGTGCTATCAAACGATCGGCAAACTCTTTTTGAAACGTGAGCACGATCCGATTCCAGTGATTGCGAAAATCTAATAGCTTAAAGAGCAATGGAGAGGAGAGATGGTAAGGAGTATTGGAGAGTAAGTTTACTTTTCCAGTAGGAAATAGCGGACCTAAATCCGCTTTAAGAAAATCACCTTCAACGACGGTGACTTTGGGAAAACGCTCTCTTAGGTCGGCTGAGAGTTTTCGATCGAATTCAAAGACGGTAACGGGAGCTTTTACTTTGGAGACTAGACGCTCGGTAAGCGCTCCCAACCCCGGTCCTACTTCCCAATAAGCGTCGACCTCTTCGGCTTTGGTAACTTCCATGACCAGTTTTTCAGCCCAATGCGGAGAGCTCAGAAAATTTTGGCTCAGGCTTTTTCTTGCATTGGCGTTAAGACTTTTTAGATGTGACTTGGGGTGGGACATTCTTTCAGCGACCTCTGACCACTATGTGAAGATGGTGTCTAATATCGCAAGACCTTTAATGAGGGCGTCTTTCTCGTCGGATCCATAAGGAGCGATAAGTGTAGCGAGCCTTACCGCGGTACCTTGTCGTACTTTCGCAAAGGTTGACTCGCCCTTCTTGGTGAGACTGAGCACAACGTGTCTTCGATCTACCATCCCTGGTTGTCGAACGATGAATCCGCGTTTCACCAGGCCATCCACCAAAGTGGACATGGCAGGCAGGCTAATGCCGTGCAGTTCGGCTAAGTCACTAGTCAGTTGGGTCCCCGATGCTATCTGATGAAGGACTCTGAATTGCGGTACGGTCAACGAGGGTTTGGCGAACTGTCGGAGTTCTCTGCGAATTACTCGCATACTCTTTGGGATCACTTCGAGGAGCCGTTTTGCGATATCTAAGTCACGATTCATTTAGACGCTCTAAATAGTTGAATTGTGGATACTACACCTTTGAGGCCTGCGGGAACTGGAAAAAAAGTACACACAACTAATTCACCCTCCACGCCTAGGATGCATCGGCCCGGCGATTGCACAATCATATTAGTAGGTTTCGTATTCTCAGAGGAAACGGGGAATACTAGGAGAGGGTTATGAAAAGAACCGGTTGGTTAGCGTTAATCGTAGCAAGTCTTGTCCTAGCGGCGTGTGGAAGCAGCTCCTCATCGACGTCTCTGACGTGTTCGGCTTCACTTACGTCGACAACGACGGGAGTGGGCATTTACTCAGTCGAGGCCATTATCTCCGGCGGTACCGGTCCTTACGATGTTACTTTCCCCGGTGAAGCAGCTATTTCCTCTTCGTCCACTACCGTTACTGGTTCGTCGACAACTAGCACGGGTACGGTTTCGGTTACCGATACTTCGGACAACGACACAACGTCGTGTACCCTGGGATCTACTACCGTAGGAACTAATCCAGTAGGCAATACGGCGATTACACTCACCGCTAACTATGGAACCAATTACGCGGGAGTGGTCTCCGGATTACCAGTCGGCACCCCGGTTCTCATTACTGCTCTTTATAACGGAATTGCAGAACCTTTCACTTTCTCTCAATACTCGGCTACGACGGCGGTTACGATCTCTCAAACGGGAACGAACTCGGCGTATGTGACAGGTCAGGTCTCCGGAGAGACGGCGACGATTGCCGCGACCTATAACGGTATTGTTAACTACATTACTCTTGAATTTGGAACGACGAATGGCACTTGTTCAGCCGGTTACGTCTACGAGAACGGAACGTGTGTCTATACCGGCACCGGAGGGTACTCGCTCTCTTGTACCCTTACGGGAACTCTCGCCGGTCAAGAATATGGCGTGAATGTGTGGTACTTCACCATCGTCGCTTATCCGACTCAGACACTTGAGATCACAGGAGGGTCTTCAAGTTCAGCACCTGGACAGTCTTTCTCGCCTTTCGTCGGAAACACGGTAGCGGTTACGGCAGGAGCCTATGCAGAAAACGTAACGGTTACTTTGTACGCCGAATCACTCACGGGAATTCCGTGTAACGGTACGGGCTACGTTACGACAACGCAGTACTTATACTAAGAAGTTTGTTTCTTTTTCAAAGAGGCATCTGTCGATGACAGATGCCTCTTTTATTTTTGACGCCGCGAACAAAAAAGACTTTTTCTTGATCTAGTTTGTTAAGACGAAGTGTTTTTCGCACCCGGTGCGCATTGACACCAATCACTCCCCCTTGTTACTCGTGAAAGCACAACAGATTTCTTTTTTTCTAAGAAGTATTCCGTAGTTTTTACAAGTCGGGGGAGTCAATGGTTCGAGGCATTCGTCTGGGATCTTTTTTTCTATCCTTGGTATTTCTTTGGGGAACGATAGCTTTTGGAAAATCTCTCGGGACTAACGATCCCGCTCCCTCTGCATTGGCTAGGTTATTTGGAATCATGTCCGTGGATGCCACGGGACATGTTTCATCCACGGATATCACGGAAGACGAAGTACCGGCGTATTTAAAGGACGAAAGTGGTGTCTCCGAAGCTTACGACGGAAAAGGGACGGGGCCTTTAGATGTCTTTTTCACCGACAAAATATTTGGAGATTTTCCCCGCGTTCAGATTACTAATACGACTGACCTGCCGCACCGAGCCTTTGGGAGGATTTCGGATGGCTGTACGGGTACGCTCATTGGGCCGCGAGAAGTTTTAACGGCGGGCCATTGCGTTCACGATCGCGGATGGGCGCCCCAACTCGAATTCTCTCCGGCACAGAACGGGAATACGTTTCCTTATGCGACGATTAAGTGGGAGAAGGCTTATTCGATACGCGCCTGGGTAGAAGACCATAATACGAAGTACGATTTTGCGGTCATTATTTTAGAAAAGCCCGTTGGTGAAGAGACCGGATGGCTGTCGTATGGGTTCAATAATTCGCTTCCCACCCAAAAGGTCACCATAGAAGGATATCCGGGAGACAAACCGTCGGGAACCCTTTGGAGTTCAACGTGTCCCATGGGGTCATTGGATAGTCAGCTGATTAGTTATCGCTGCGATACTTACGGCGGAAATAGTGGAAGCGCCGTTACGATTGATTCGGGAGAGAGAAGAGTCGTTTACGGAGTCCACACTAATGGGCTAACCCAGGTGAACCGAGGAACGCGTATTACTGGCCCCATCTACCACACTATTGAAAAAATAGTTCAGGAAGAAAATTAAAGTTTTCCCTTGGTCTACTCGCTTAGTCGAGGTGGGCCTGTGCCGTGGCACTCCACTGGGAAGGAATTAGCTTTCCTTCTTTTTCGTAGAGTGCGGAGAGTACCGCTACCATCGCTGCGTTATCGGTGCAGTGCTTTGGACTAGGGAAATAGGCATCGGGAAGTTTAGCTCGCAGACGGGAATTACAGGCAACACCTCCGGTCACCATAATTTGTTGGACTCCCAGTAGCTTTTGGCTCTCTCGAAGTTTAGCAACCAAGGCATCCAAAATAGCTTCTTGGCTACTGGCCGCAATGGCAAGGCGAGTCGGTTCGTCCAAAGGAGAGAGCTTTTTGATCTGTAAGGATACGGCGGTCTTTAGTCCCGAGAAAGAGAAACTGTAATCCTTTGCTTTAGCGCGTGGAAAATCAAACTGCTTTCGTTGGGCATCCGTGGCTTGTGAGCCAACCCAACGGTCGATGACCGGTCCCGCTGGATAAGGAAGCCCCAGGAGTTTACCCACTTTGTCGAAAGCTTCGCCCGCGGCATCGTCTAGAGTTCCGCCGAGCCAACGATATTGCAAAGTATTTTCGACTAGAAAAAGCTCGGAATGGCCGCCGCTAACGACAAGGGTAAGCCAAGGAAAGGGAGGAGGCTCGTTTCCTTCGAAGCGGCACAACCAGGGAGAGAAAAGGTGGGCTTCGATGTGGTTTAGGACCGAGAACGGTTTTTGAATGGAGTAGGCAAAAGCTTTCACAAAGGAAACGCCAACCAAAAGAGCGCCGATAAGGCCAGGCCGATTGGTGACGGTAAGCCAGTCTAAGTCCTGGGGTTTCAAATTGGCTTGTCGGAGGGCTTCGGAAACCGCAAGAGGCAAACCCTTCAAGTGTTCGCGGCTTGCGATTTCGGGGACAACTCCGCCAAAGACACGCATCGAATCGACATGCGAATGGACGATATCGCTTAACAGCTGCCAGCGTTCGGTATCGACGATGGCGGCACAAGATTCGTCGCAAGAGGTGTCTACGGCTAAGAGCTTCATGGCTCGGCCACCGTACCTGGCAAGCGACTTTAAGATCAATGATAAATATTGGTCAGGTTGGGATCGCCGGAAGGGGGATTGTCGATGGGTCCTAGATTACCGTCGGGAAAGTGTCTGACTCGCAAGGTTCGGACTAACGCGTCCATTCCGATGAATTTCACGGAATATCCAATACGGCCTGGGTGTCCGTCGGGGGTCCAGCCGCTGTTAATGAGATCGGGAGTGGCCCAGCCAAATTCCAGGGGATCTTTCATCTGAGGAAGTCCCACGGCACTTGTTACGGAGTGGGTAGCTATCTGTTCTTCAGCATACGATCCGTAGGGGTCGTTTCCCCCGATGGCATCCGCATTGATCTGGACCCAACCGGAGCCGTTGTTTTTGGAGCCCACGCCAGTCGGTAGGTACGCGGGAGTGCGGGGAGTGGGAAGAGTAAGAATCTTATTCTGCTGCGGATCGGCAGCTTCTAAATAATCGGGAAAAAGATTTTCGGCGTATTGGGGCTCATTCCAGTCGGTATCTTTGTTGGCGCCTGGATCGGGGAATACGGTGTAAAACATGGCGTCGAAAATGGTGGGGGCGCGGATGGCAGTCAGCGCCTGGCGAATGTCTTCGGATTTATTGGGCTCAGGCCAGCCGGTTTGTTGATTGCCATCGGGACGGCCGATGCTGTTGTAAGGATGAAGCGCATCTAGATAGGCCATGATCTTGGTATTGTAGATGCCTAAATTGTCGTTAGGGCGGAAACTGAAATTGATAAGGCGACTGGTATTACCGGGACGGTTGGGAATAGGAACCAGTTCGTCGGTGGAGGGCTCGGGGCCTAAGCGACTGCCGAAAGGTTTGGCCTGTGCGTAGGCTTCTAAGGTAGGGAAAGCATCGTCGGCCCATCGAGCCGGCATGAAAAACAGGTGTGGCTTGGAAGTTAATTTGACGGCGAAATAGGTGACGATACTTGGGGTTTTGGTAAAGCCCACGGGCCAGGCATCAAAATCGATATAGCCGGGACGACCGACGCAACCGCCGCCCTGGGCTTGGAAGTTAATGTAGAAGATACTAGCTCGAGCGCGGTTTTCTTGGAGATCGATGTACTGGTTTCCGGTGGGTTGAAGAATTTGGAATTGAAATCCATCTTGGTTACTTACGGAAAGGTTTTTAATGGCTGATTGATAAGCGGCTTGTACTAGGGGATGGCTGCTGGATGCAGGGTTTTGCTCCTGTGAAACTTGATTGAGCCATTCGGCTAGGAGCTTAATTTGGTTAGCGTGGAAGTTTCCGCGGTTGGTGTAAACGTTAATAAGATGTTGGGCCAGGATGCGGTTATCGTCGGCGGCAGCGGCGCACTCCTGATCGGCAGCGCGTTGAATTTGTCGAATCTGAGCGGCGATGGCTTGAGCAAAGGGGTCGAAACTTGCGATGACGGGGGGGACGACGATGGGGGGTAGGCCTCCGGTGGAGGGATCGGCGTTGGCGCAGAGGTTGGTGTCGGCGGCGTATTGAAGGCCGGAGATGGCGCGGTAGCCTTCGGCTTGCTGGCAGATGAAGGGATCTACCTGAGGAGCTTGGGGGGCACCATTATAGTATTGGGGACCACGAGGGAAATTTCGGTTATGTCTTAGATGGGTCACGTTAACTCGCATGGCAAACTCTTTGAGGTCTTGGCGCATGCGATAGTTGACGGCACCAATGCGGTTGAGCTCACGGGCCTGCCAGGCGGCACCGGCGTAGGCGGCGGAATCGGCGGCGATTTGGAGGTTGATCTTGTCATTGACGAGGTGGCCGAAGTCGACGACGAACGCGAATAGGACAAAGAGAAAGGTAAAGACGAGGGCGAAGAGGATAGCGACCTGACCGCTCTCGGAGCGCTTTACTATTCTAAGCCGTGAACCCATACTTAATTATACTCCGCGTTAGGAGGCGGCGCAGTAGATGACTCTTTGACACCCAGAGTAATGGGGACGGGGGCGCAAGGAGTTTACGGCACCTCTACTAAACATCGGAATTTGAGAATCTTTTTTTAAGTTTTGGAGTAAGTTAGTGTCTAGGTTCTGTCCAGAACGGCCAATTGTGCCCAATTTCGAAGGTTCGCAAAAAAGGCGTCCTTATTACTTGAAGATCACGGCCTTTCTTCCGATAGAGAATCAAAGGAGTTTTCGATGAAGAAAAAAGGGCAACTTTTTCTGTCTACTTTGTTGGCGTTCTTTCTGGGGGCAACTTTGACGGTGGGGCTGGGCTACTACAAGAGTAGCGAGGCGGCACCGAACTATGAGTACTTGGACTTGTTTACGAAGGTTTTGCACTTCGTCCAGGCCAACTACGTAGAAGAGGTCGACACGAAGAAGTTAATTGAGGGAGCGATTAAGGGGATGCTAAGCGTTCTCGACCCTCACACGGTATATCTACCGCCGGAACAGTTTAAAGAGATGCAGGTGGATACGAGTGGAAAGTTTGGGGGACTGGGGATTGAAATAACGATTACCGATGGGTACCTTTCGGTGGTGACGCCGATTGAAGACACGCCAGCGTTTTACGCCGGGGTGGAGCCAGGGGATAAGATTATTGTCATTGAAGACAAGGTGAAAAAGATTAAGAAAGAGACGAAGGGGATGACGCTTCAAGAGGCGGTCAACTTGATGCGCGGGGAGAAGGGCAGCAAGGTGACGATTAGTGTGGCGCGCAAGGGGGCGGACAAACTCATTCCCATCGAAATTAAACGAGACATTATTAAGGTGGCCAGTGTTAAGGGCGGGTTGCTCGAGCCGGATTATGGGTGGTTGCGGGTGACGGCGTTCCAGGCGAATACGAGCCGGGATTTGCGAAAGAAAATAGAGTCGTTGCTGAAGGAGAATAAGCATCCGTTGAAGGGGGTGGTTCTCGATCTGCGCAATAATCCGGGAGGTCTGTTGGAAGAGGCGGTGAATGTGGCCGGGCTGTTTATGGACAAGAGCCCGATTGTGTCGACGATTGGTAGGAATAAGGCCAAGAAGGAGGTCGAGTATTCGAGTGGAGATCATCCGTATAAGGATTTCAAGATGGTGGTGCTTGTGAATGAAGCGAGTGCCAGTGCATCGGAAATCGTGGCGGGAGCGCTGCAGGACCTAAAGCGAGCGATAGTGGTGGGGAAACAGACGTTCGGAAAGGGCTCGGTGCAGACGGTTATCGATCTTGAAAATAAATCGGGATTGAAACTGACAGTAGCTCGGTATTATACGCCAAGCGGACGTTCGATTCAGTCGTTGGGGATTACGCCGGATATTGTGGTGGATAGGTTGGATACGGCGCTACTCGATAAGGCACGCAAGGGACATATGCTGAGAGAGGCCGATTTGGAGGGCCATTTGGTGAATCCGGACGGGGAGACGAAGTCGGCGGATGATGATGACCCGACGAAAATTACGAAGGGCGGCGACGACGACAAGACGAAAGACAAGGACAAGAGACCTATTCAGGAAAAGGATGGGAAGAAGGTCCGTGTCGACGACCCGAAGGAGTTGATAAAGACGGATTATCAGTTGCAGCAGGCACTGGGGTATTTGAAGGCCTGGCATATTTTTGAAGCGACGGATCCGGCAAATACGGGCGGTGAGAAATCGGCTTCAGCGAAATAAGAGTAAGAACGCTAATGGGAGTGGGCTAGGGCCCACTCCCTTAGGAGGGCTCGGTCGGAGCTGCTGAGGGAGGTCAGGACGCTGTTCATGTCATCGGGCATGGCGGTTTTGCCGGTGAAGAGATTAGCGATGTCGTCAGAGTTTTTTTTCTCGTGACAGCCGGTGCAGCGACTGGAAACGAGAGCGGCCATTTTATCTTCCAGGTTGGTTTTAGCTTCTGTTTTACCCCGCTCTAAATTCGAAGAATCGGAAGGCTCGGTGCGGGCAGCACGACTATTTGGGGCTGCGCCCGCGGAAGACCCAGACGGGGACGGAGGCTGGGAAGCGCCATCTTTTGACCTCACCGAGGCGGGCTCTGTTCTTGATTCCTCGGGGGAGAGTTCAGCCGATTGGTCAGACTTTGACGCTGATGGAGGGGGAGTAGCGGCCTTGGCATTTGCCCCTGGAACACTTGGAGGGGCGGTGTAAACGAAAGCCGGAGAGGCCCCCATGGGAACGAAACAGGTTCCGGCGTCTCGCACTGAGCATGGGCCAGGGCCGTACGCGCACCCGGCAGAGGGCGCGGCATAGCTGCCGGCTCGACCATCGTTTGCAGTGACGTCATGTTCCGCCAAGGCGCAAGGGCAGGTAATCAGAAGAAATTGTATAGCTAATCCACACAGCACAGCTCGCATTAGGCCTCCGCAGCGCGCACAACTCGTATAGGGGAATAATGAGCAACGGGAGTGCCAAATCGATGCAAACCTAAGTTGCGCGTGTTCGCGACGAATACAGTGTCCAAAGAAAAGCTATCCGTAATATCTCTGGCGGAGACTCACTGGGGACGGAGCTCTTTTTACGCATTTTTCCTAAGTGCGTAAGTGCGTAAGTGCGTGCATAAAGAATGCTTTCTTAGCTAATCAGGTAAGCATCAAAGGGCTGTAAGGAAAAGACGGAATCAGCGAGCTTCTTGATCGGGTGAAACAGAATTTCTGTTGGAAGAATGAAATCTCAAGAAACCTTGAAATGAAGACAAACGTTCCCCTTGGGAACTTATTTTTGGCAGTTGCTTTATCGTGGGGGCGAACGTTCGCGTGACCATTTTGATACTAGCTTACGCCTTTCTTGCATCCACAATGGGGGGCCGTAAAATAACGAGTGAAGAAAGTTCTGTCGGGTTACTCCAAAGGTTTTTAGGAATTGAACAAAGAGTTGCCGGTATTTTCTTTGCCTTTGCTGCATATTCTTACCGAGCTTCATGTACCAATCAGGGAGCCTGATATTTTTCATCCATTCTTCTTTTTTGCCAAAGGCGTAAAGTTTATGAGTTGACCATCTGTAGTCCCGAGCATCTTTTACGATGTGGGCGCGAATAGGGTTAGCATGGATATAGAAGACGGTCTTCATTTCATGCTCTTCGTCAGCGATAAGACAGGTTTTGGGACGGTCTTCAGCAACTTTTCCGCTCCTGCCATTTTGCCTATTAAAATACATACCATAACGCGAATGGTGTCTACGCATGTGGTTCGAGAACTCAGTAGCTTTAAGTACATTGTACAATTCGTGGGTATGATTCGACATGAGGCATATTGCTTGAACCTCGGAGCCCGCGTGATGCTTCTTAGATTCTAAATCGTCATTAAGAAAGTCGAGATAGCGAGATTTTTGTTCGTCTGTTCCTAAATTCCACTCGCGATTATGCCCACGCCAAATTTTATGGACCCGAGAATCTGACTGGACGGATAACGAGCGGGGAAGTCGTGCCATAGCACAGGATTAATCTATGATAGATTTTCCGGTCAATAACCAGTAGGAAGCGTGCCGATCGGTTAGAGGGGGAATAAAGTTTCCAGAAAAATCACCTCCTTCCTGAGTCAGTGCTCGCTCAATGCCGTTCATGGGGACTCGGGCAAGAAACCGCCTCCGTCCCCCGATCAATAATAAAGCTATGGGGTAGTGCAAATCGTGGAGATGATCGTTAGGGAGCAGCAACCTGAGTTGTCGCTGTACACGTTATCAGGCCAGCTTCCATAGAGTGCTACCGCTTTGGGCGGCACTACAATGGACGCGCTCATTAGCGAAAGTGCTGAAAACGCGTTAACGCCCTGGTCATTCAATGAATTATCTACGCTGGGTAAGGGGACTACTTTCCCCGACGCATCTGCAAACTGAAGTAGCGGCAAACCACGGGGAGTTGGCAGATTCGCCCCTCCCGGTTGAGTACAGGTCTTAGAAGAAAAAGGGCTTACCGATGCTACCACCGTCCCTGATAAACTGCCGACCTTGAGGGTTTCGCCAGGGACCAGGCCCGTTCTTAATAGAATAGGGGCCGTAGAGCCCTGCATGTTGTACTGGCACTGATTGCCCGTGCGATATCCCCAGTTGTCATAGTTACAAGTAGACTGGTTCTGGGAACCGTCGACAACCTGTCCGTTGATAACGCATTTCAAATACCCGACACCGTAATCCATAATCGGATGGGCTGTTCCTGGTATCGAAGCGCTTGTAACTTGAGTCGTACAGACCGGTGGTGGCGGCGGTGGAGGAGGAGGGGCCACTACGACTGCAATGTCCAATATTCCCTGCAACGAAAGAAGCGGTGGGCTCGTTTGAGCCACCGTTACCACTGCATTTGTCGTCGTGCTTGCTGAAAAATAGATTCCCGTGGAACTAGTCGTCCCATGTGCAATCGTTGCCATATTAATCGGGGCGGTACATCCCTTATTTTGCAACGGAATGGTCGCAGGACTTTCCGACAACGAAAACGTACGATCGTTCACCGGATCTACGATAACGTTTCCGTACTGATCTTCCACCAAGAAAGTAATCGGGCCAATACAGGCACTAGAGGCTCCTTGAGAAGGGCCGTTGAACGCAATAATCGAAGGAGAGTTGGGTGTTTCGGTGAACGCCCATACATTCGAGGCCGTAGTTCCAGTGCTTGCTTGAAGTGTGAGACACTCTGCGGTGTCATCATTAAGATAAAACTGACTGCTTACATAGGGAGCGGTCATGGACACGGAAGTAATAGTGGTCGTGCAAGTGGAATCGCTGTAGAAAAATCCCTTTCCCGAACCCGTTAACTTAAATGTGGCTCCCGGAGCGGATGTTGGATTTCCGTACGCATCATTGGCTGTGATTTGGAACGGTCCGGAGCACACGCCAGCAGTTCCGGTCGTGGGGCCTGAGAGTGCGAAGGATGCTGCTGGTCCGGCCGTCAATACAACCGTGTAGGTTCCGGTATTGAGATTTGGTGACATCGCAGTAAGAACCTGACTGCCCGTTCCCTTACCCATGTAGTAAAAATTGATCGAACTCGTTTGTGCCGCGATCGTGATAGCACCGGAAGTAAGGGGATTGCTGCACGCGCTATCCGAAAAAAGTAGCTCCGTCCCCATTCCCACCACTGAGATCGTAGCTGGAATTGCTGTCGAAGCGGCCGAAGGATTATTGAGCGCATCGACCAACGAAAGCTGAAACGGTAAACACTGCCCATCTACCCCTTGTCCTGGGCTCACCGCAGGCAAAGGCGAAAGGCCATTTAGCGCAATGCTCACTGGCCCCGCCGAATTTTCATTAAAGGTGAACGTGACCGGGGGATATCCTCCCGTTTGAATGATACTTACTATTGGTCCTGGTGAGGTCCCTTCAAAGTACACAGTCTGGGTTCCTGTGCCCGATCCAAAAGTTACCGTATTTGTTGGCGTTCCCGAACAGCCATTCACAGGGAAAAAGACCCCCGTCCCCGAACTGATCGTGATGGTGAACGTCGTCGTAGCTGTAGCCGTCGTGGGGTTGTTGTATTGGTCTAAGAGTTCAAACGTGAAGCCGCCCGAACACGCGTTGATAGTGACCGTCGTAGGCGAATGAATAAGGGTAATTTGAGTTGGGGCGCCTGGATTGACCGTAATATTTAGATTTGCCGAATTGAGTCCCGTACTCGATGCCGTCATGACTCCTTGGCCGGACTGAGTCGCTACCATATAAAAGGTCTGCTGATACGTCCCTGCCGTGAATTGCAACTGAGTACTTGTCGTAGTTACTGTAGGCGCCCCGTTCCCCGTGGAAACTGTGGAACTCGTGGTAGTGTTCAAGCTGTTTTGGCAACTCGAGTCGGCATAATAGCCCGCCAGTGTGAGCGATGACTCCGCGATGGTTACCTTCGTCGTGCTCAAGACCGGCGTTGTGTTTCCGTAAGCATCCACGAACGCCGCTACAAAGGGCACACAGCTACCAGCGGAAAAAGTCGTTTGTTGCGCAAGTAGCGTCACTCCGGCAGCCGTACCCGCGTTTACCGTGAGAGGTTGCGTAGCCGATCCTAGAGCCGTCGTAGTATCATTCGCATTGAGATTGAAAGGCCCTTCTGCTCGCTTATCCAAATAAAAGAAAGACGTTCCTGGAGTCGTGGAGTTAGTAAAATACTGACAACCCCCGTCGCTATAGAACACTCCGTTTCCGGTGCTCGTAAGACTTATGACATCCGCTGGAGGATTGGGAATTAATACGTTGTTCACATCAAGTTCATTGATGGTGTAAGGACCGTAGCAGGTTCCGACCGTAGTCACTGTTCCCGGCGCCGTAAAACTAAGTTTCGCAGGTTTTCCAGGCCCAACATTAATTACATTTACTGCAAGACTTCCTGGTGTAACTGAGGAGTTCGACGCGGTAAGCGTCGCAGTTCCGCCTGTCGTACTAAGGAAGTAGAAATTTGCACCCGTAGTATTAGCGGGTAATGACAAGCTAGTCGCAGCTTGAGTACAAGCCGAATCCGAATATAGCGTTCCCACACCGTTATCAGCAAGTGTGATGACTTGGCTGCTTGAAAACATCGTGGAATTTCCCACGATGTCTTCCACTAATACTGAATAGACTCCACAGCTGTTATTGTCGATGGTTGAAGGGCCTTGAACGACCAATTGATTTGGATTTCCCGCCGTTGTTAACACGGGAAGGGAGCCGTTCAGATTTCCTTCATTGGCTAGAATAGAACCAGAACCGGTAACCGTTCGCCGCATAAAAAAGGTAGTCACTGCTTGATTGGCGGGGATCGTAAGCGATGTGACGGAACCTTGGCTGCAAGTACTATCGGTACTTGCGTAATACAACGTTCCCGATCCTCCCCCGCTTAGTAGAAGCTGGGAAGCCGTGGTAAATCCTAAAGGAATATTCTGAGCGTTTACGAGAACCGCCGAATATCCGACGCAAGTTCCGGCCAAAATCTGTGTAGCTCCGCTCACCAGAAGGCTGGTAGGTACCGTAGCTGGAGCCGTTGCGTTCACCGTCATTGAGCCCACCGCCGGTGTAGCCGAACTTCCTGCGGTGACCTGTGCCGTAATGGAAAGTGTTCCTGTCTGGCTGATGGCGACCCAGAAAGGTGCTGTCGTCGATCCGGCCGCGAGAGTTACCGACGCGATCGAATTGCTACAACCCGGATCGGAAAAAAACGTCACCGTACTCGCTGCGTACAAAGCGATTGTTGTCGTTAGAGGAACTGGTGAAGCCGCTCCTCCACTATTATAAGTAACCGCCGCTCCCCAGCACTGGGACTCCGTCATCGGTGATGTCATATTCAGGCTAAGTGCTGCCGCAGTACTTGTCGTTCCGATAGTACCAATGGGGTTTGAGCCCGTGTTGCCCGTCGATTGTATCTGGGACGCTCCACTTGAGGTTATCTGAGCGTTACCTAGCCAACCGCACTCTGGAAGCGCCATTAGGCCAAGAATGAGGAGCGCCGTCCCAAATTTTCTGAAAATAAATTGCCCCATACCACACACCCCTTTTGTTCCCATCGGTAATTCCATTATAGAAGTTCAGTAAAACAAAGAAACCCGACACTGCGTGTATACGCCGATTTATTTTTCGGCTGTTCGATCGCTAGGCACTTGTCACTCGTTTGATAGCGCCCGCCCCAGTCGAGATCTTATTTCATGAATTCAATAACTTAGGATGTCTTGGCTGTCCTCATTTTGGACACTCGCCTTGTTTGGCTTGTAACCCATCGAAAGAATGGCGGAATGCGGGGTCCGTCCCTGTGTAGTGACTGAACAGAGAGTCTTTGGTGAAGACCGCACGTATTCAGCGCAATCGTGAAGTACTGCCGTAACTGAATGGATTTGCGCGGCAAAGGCATTCTTTAATGAAGTTGTCGCGTAGTGGCATTGCGATTGCTCTATCTAGTAGCAACGCAACTTGGGTCACTTAGATTGATAAACAGGAGATGGAACAATGAAACGCAACACTACCTTCTTCATGATTCTTTTGGTCGGACTCTTCGTATCCAAAGCCGTTATCGCAGATCAAACCGTCAGCCATGTGAATCTGCCGGACCCTAAAGCCTACGTCGGAGACGCTACGGGTTGGATCAACGCCTGTGTCGAATACAATCCTTCGCTGGCCAATCCCTCTGAAGTTTGTTCGAATATCGCGATTGGTTATTTCGGCAAATAAGCTTTCTCGTAATAACTAGAGTTTCTTCCTATTGAATGCTTTCCTTTCGCAGTCCGTTCGCTTCCCTACTTTCGCACGACTCTTCTATCGGCTATGTTGTACGCATGACTTTTTCAGATGTAGTAGCAAGCCATCGTTCCATTCGAAAATATAAATCAGACCCGATACCGGAACCTCTGTTACAGAAAGTATTAGCAGCGGCACTTAGAGGATCCTCTTCGGGAAACATGCAGTCCTATTCCATTATCATCACCACGGATAAGCAGATCAAAGAGAGACTCTTTGAACCTCATTTCAAGCAGAAGATGGTATTGGAAGCGCCCGTCGTTATGACTTTTTGCAGCGACTTTCATCGCATGCGTGTTTGGCTGAAAGAGCGCGATGCTAAAGACAACTTCGATAATTTTATGAGTTTTATGATCGGGACTATCGATGCGGTCATTGCGGCTCAAAACGCGGTGCTTACCGCCGAATCTCTTGGTTTAGGAATCTGTTACATGGGGACAACGCTTGCCAGTTGTGGACAGATAGCAAAGATTCTAAATTGTCCGGACAATGTGGTCCCGGTCACAGGATTCGTCTTGGGATATCCCGATGAGAATCCCGCAATCCGAGATCGTTTGCCTCTTGAGGGCATGATCCACAAAGATACCTATCAAGACTATCGTTGTGATGACATCAATCGCATTTATAAGGAACGAGATGTTAATGGCTGGAATCGCTACATGACATTTCCCGATCTAAAAGTTCTCATTGAAGAATCGGGAGTGAAAAATCTTGCTCAAGTTTACACTACCGTGAAGTACACCAAAGAGTCCCACATTCAATACTCTCAACAGCTACTTGAATGTCTAAAGACTCACGACTTCTTCAATAACGATTTATGAACCATGAGTCGGTGGCTCGGATTTGGCGTAGACCGGATGGCTTTTAAAATGGTGTACGATTTTTTGGATGCGCGGCCATTTTGCTACTGAGACACCGTAGCGTTCGGCGTTTCCCACTTGAGGAATAAGACAAAGATCGGCCGTGGTAATAGTATCTTGGAAACTAAAACTTCTCATGGTTCGCGAGACGAGACTCTCGTAACTGTTTAGGCCTCGAGTGATCCAGTGCTGTGCCCACTTAAGCCTTTCCTTTTCATCGGGAGAATGGAACTTTGAAACTCCTCCCGACTGTAGTGGTTGGATTCCAGACACAACGAGAAGTGCCAGCTGACGTACTTTGGCACGGTCCAAAGGAAGTTTGGGGTATAGAGGAGGGTCGGGGTAAGTTTCATCCAACCATTCTATACACGCCAATGACTCACTTAGAGGGTATCCATCCACAACGAGACAAGGAATTTGCCCCATGGGATTTAACTCCAAATATATCTGTTTGGAGGTGTCGCCTGCAGACGTATCTATAATAATAGAATCGAACGGCAGTCCCTTCAGAGCCAGAGCTAGGCGCAATCGCCATGAAGAGCTCGACTTCTTTCCTTGGTAGAGAGTGAATTGGTGTTTCATCGAGAACCTCTTATAATTGCGATTCGACTCCGAAGACCCCGTAGATGTTTTGTCCATAAGGACCGAAACCGTGATAGATGCCAATTCGAAGGGTAGTGGGAAGATAGGAGCCGAAAGTCCACTCGCTTCGTAGCTCTCCTCCAATACTCGTATAGTAAATCTTAAAGAGTTGATTTTCGGCGGTATTAAAGACTAGCGAATCCACACTGGTAAAATCAGTAATAGCGGCAAAATGAAGTTGTCGCAATTTTGCGGGTAAATAATTCACCCCGCGCTCGATGGTAGCGATAGGAAATCGGTATTCGAGATTCAAATTGAAGATTCTTCGAGCCAGAAAAGTCTGCGGTAGGAAGCCGCGATTAAGAAAGGTTCCACGTTGTTGGGAAAAGATAAGTTCGCCCCCCGCATCAAAATAATTATTGTAAGCGACGGTCCCCCACGTATAGCCTAGTCGTGCTGCCGCGTATAACACGTGCTCTCTCCACCACGGAATTTCGAGATATTGATCGAGGGACGCAATGGTGGAGAAATAACCGTCGCTGCTGCCCATTGCGGTAAGATACTGGGCCTGACTTATTGAAACTGTGGTTCCGCTGATATTGGAAATGGAAAGCGGACGCCGTTTTACGTTCCAACTCTTACTTGCGGTTAGTTGGAAACCGACGGAGACCTTTCCCGGAAGCCCGGAGATACTCTCGACTCGTCGGTAAATCATGCTGAGCTGCAAGGTCGGCAGCCATTGTGCAAACTGGTCCGAAATTCCAAAATCCCCGCCCCATCTTTGAAAGAAAGTCTGCGTATCGATGATGTAACTGGGAAGATAAAATACTTCGGCGTCGAACGAGGCCGCCTGCCAGAAACGGTAGGTATAATTGACGTCCGCAAAGGGAAGCCCTCGGGTATCGTAGCCGCCAATGACATTGTACAGATGCTTCTGAGCGATATCGAACCCTGGAATCCAAACACCAAACTGAACGCCGTTGGGCACGAACAGGATCGAAGGAATCCATGTCGTTGGTTTCAAGGTTCCCCAAGCGCTATACTCTTTTTGGGGTGAAATCGTGGGCTTTTCTTCCGTGGCCTGGGAATCCTCGCTATATCGTTCGGGTGTTGGGTATGTTTTTAGATTCTGCTTCTGTGTTTCGGCAAAATCGAATCCCCCGTGCGAGTAGCTAGACATGATAATCGTCGACCCGGAATCATCGAAAGAATTAACTCCCCCAAGAAGAGCAACACGTTTGGAAGCGTCCTTTAATCCGGTGGGAAGTTTCCAAATTTCGTTACGGCCTTCGAAGTTTGCGATCGCTAATAATTCGCCAGGAGTCGCCCCTTTCTTTAGATTGAAGATGTGGCCTTCTGCAGCTCCCATTTTTTGAGGCTCGGCGGTCCCCTCGTTCCATCGATACAATCTAGTGTTAAGGCCTTTGCGGAGTAAAATCCAATCCGTCTTTCCGTCAATGAGAAGAGAAGTCACCCAGCTGCCAACGGGTAACTTCCACTCGCGGGAGACTCTAAGTTGCGGAGTCTTGGTATTCCAATCGACGATGAGTTCTCGCACAGCCCCTTTTCCCGCAAGCTCTTGATAAACTAGCAGGCGGTTTGCTTTCGGATCACATCCCAATTGGTGGACATGAGCAATTCTCGCTTCTTTGTCTTCAAAGCCTTTTTTGCCGCCTCCCCCGGAGACGGGCATCCACCTTAGAACGTTGGTGCTATATCCGTTTACGGAAAAAGGCTCGACGAATAAAAGAAGATCTTTATCCAAAGGATGTACCCAGCACATTCCCTCGGCAGATCCCCCCATGTCCGATAGTCTTTTGCGTTTGCCCGACTTACGATCGAAGATCTCTAAGGCTCCTCCATCGGTAGGGTTGTAACGCCGGAAGACTACTTGGGAAGCGTCGGGAGATAAAGTGAGGTCCCACTTTAAGAACTTGTCCGTGGTTAGAAGCTTTTGTGCGGATAAAGGCTCGGATTTTATTTTCGCAATTTCCTTTTCGCTCTCCGCAGTCGTTTTTCGGAAAATATCCGCCCACAATGTTTTGGAGTCGGTTCCATAAACATCTTCCAGCGGGCCGTTAATATAGAACGGCCAATTCGAACTAAATTTTGAAGTGAGCTCGTAAATCCCTTGAGCTCCTTTTCGGCTCCAAAGTTCACGGTAAAGCTCATATCCGAAAAAATAGGCGGTAGTTCCAAAGGGCCAACGACTCACCGAGCCATCCATTTGGTCCCGCGAAAAAAAATCAGTGGTTCCCCATACCTTTGAATCGACCGCCATCCGGCGGTACATAGCAAAGTCAGACCCCCGTCCCCGTCCTCCTTGAGTCTTATCCGTCTCTAACAGAACAGCTATTCCTTCGTGAAAATGGCTGGGCATTAGTCCGTTTGGGATAACCCAGCTTCCGAAAACGGCGCGCATCGCGCGCCATAGACCGCTAGCAGGATAGATATGTAAGGTGTGGACATATTCATGCAGGATGACTGAATCCAACCAGTCGTCTAAGGGGGCCAATTGCCCGGTTGCTTCGGGTGGGGAAACGAATATGACGATATGGGGGTACGGGAGATCTAAAGAGTACCCATTGGTGGAGTCTTGGAAATCCGCTAGCACCATCCATGTCTTCTGGGGACCCGGTGGAAAGATGGGCGAGATCAGTTGATAGGCGCGCTCAGCGGCCTTTAGGCAGCGGAACGCTAAATCGTCCTCTCCCCTTCGGTACACAGCGGTAAAGTGAGGAGTCTCTCTGGTGACCCAGTCCACATCCGAGGGGAACGTGATGTAGGCAACGTCTGCTTTAGTAACGCCGGAACAAAGAAAAAGCGGGAGCAGCAATAGAGTCGGAAGTCGGAAAAAGCGCATGTCGCGACATCATAATAGATGGGGTCTGTATAGGTCAAAAAATTGCGCCGGCCCTGCCGGGAATACTCGGATTGCAACCCGATTGCTCCATTTCGCTCAGGGTATCGTTGAAATTCAATGAAAATAGTGTTTTATTATCACGGAACTTTGGGTACTTTTTCCCTTTGCACCGTGGAAACGGTGAAGGCCCTCACTAGAGGGAGCATAATAAGGAGCGATTCTAATGAAGAGCGTTTTGCGTTATTTTCGATGGCCCGCGATATCGGTTTTTACTTTGTGTGCGGTGTTGGTACTTTCTTCTTGCAGCAAAAAAGATGTGAAGCAAGATGAACCGCTCATCAACCCTTCAGGGGATACGGGCGGAGCGGCCGACACAGGAAACGGCAATGCCGGCTCTCAAGCGGACTCTGGCGATCTGCAGACAGCCTACTTCGATTTCGACAGTTATAAGATCAACGGATCGGCAAAATCGGCTTTGAAGACCGATGCGGATTGGTTGAAGTCTAATCCTAATGCAACAGTCCAAATCGAAGGACACTGCGATGAGCGCGGTACTACGGAGTACAACTTGGCTTTAGGAGAGCGTCGGGCGAATGCTGCCAAAAACTATTTGATTCGATTGGGAGTCGAAAAGTCTCGTTTATCGACGATTAGTTATGGCAAAGAGCGGCCTGCAGATCCTGGTCACGATGAATCGGCATGGGCGAAAAATCGCCGTGCGGCTTTCGTCATTTTATCTCGCTAGGGCGGATGCTTCGAAAGCTCCTATTATCTATTACTAGTACTTTGGGGGTGATAACCCTTTTGGGTTGTCACCCCCGTCCTATTGAAGACCTCGTATTAGCTGATGTGGCGGTCCGAGCGGCTCAAAAAGTTAAGGCTGATTCTTTAGCGCCAGACCTTTTTAGGAAAGCGGAGAATCACTACTTACGGGCAAAAAAAGATTTCACCGATGGGTACTTCGATTCCTGTCGAAAGAATGCGAATGATGCAAGAATGCTGGCCGAGCAGGCAGAATACCATTCGTTGCTGAAACAAACCCAACTCAAGGACAAACCTGCCGGCGAAGATGCGGCTCCTCCTCCAGAGGGAGCCCCACCACCGGCCGCTGAACCATGAAACCTATCCAAATATCCTTACTTCTTATTGCGACGGCGACTTTACTTCCCGGCTGTCAAACCAAGAGCGACATACGCCGCGAGCAGGAACTACAGAGGTTGCAACAAGATGTCAGTCAGGTGAAGACGGAACACGCGGATATGGATAATTTGAGCGAAGAGTTTAAGCTTGAAATATCTAAGACCAATAATCTGATTGAAGAGCGGGCTCAGGCGACGAAGCAACAGGAGGACGAGCTTCGTAAAGAGATTGCTGCACTCTCTTCTCGAGTCCAAGCGCTCGAAAACCGCGCAGTGGCCGAAGATAACTCCGAAAAACAGAAGGCGACAGAACGAGCGACGGCAACATTTGACCGGGGCAAAAAGCTATATGATGACGGAAAGTATGAGGACGCCGAAGAGGTATTTCGCGCGGTGAGTCAGCAGAAAACGAAAAACGACGATTCGAAGAAAGCGCTTTTTTGGCTAGGGGAATCTTTCTATGCCGATAAAGAATATGCATCGGCGGCCCTCGAATTTTCCGAGTTCAAGAAAAATTATGCGAAAGATTCCCTTGTTCCTCAAGCTATCTATCGTCAGGCGAACTGTTTTAAGAGTTTGGGAAAATCCAAAGAGGCGAAGTTATTTTATCAAGAGCTAGTAGAGAGATTTCCGAAGAGTCCGCTGGCCAAGAAGGCTAAGGCGGAGATGAAGCATTTGAAGTGAGAGACATTCGCCACATTACTATTCGACCCAACGTTAAGAGTAGTGCCACATAAACTAGCGCGTACCATAGACTACTCAATCCTCGGCTCGTGGAGTGTACCGCCGAACAGCCGTATTTTTGATCCGCAAATGTGCAACTTGGGATGGGTAAGGGGGTAATCTTTTTTCCTACACCGCCGTATCCCGCGTGGATGCCCGCCAGATCATCGGCATGCAAAGTCCGCTTTATGGTTTCATTGGGTGCGGCGGCGGCAAACATAGTGGCGTCGGGATCGATGGGAGGGACCGTATCGTGCCCCAGTCCCAGAAAGTGGCCGGCTTCGTGAGTTACGATATCTTGGACGTCGAAACTTCCTGGCTCATTGGTGGTGGTGAAAGAGTGGTTTTGCGCGTTTAACATGATATCGGAATCAAGAATCATTCCCGCACGACCACCGGTGCCGGCAATATAGTAGTTGCGGGTTATCGCAATGAAGGACGGATCAAATTGCCAGTTCTGGGTGATATATAAAACTGAGTTTACTCCGTCGTTTTGGCTGAGGGATTTGGAGGTGCATCCCAATGGTAAGAATTCGACGATAATATCTTGTACGTTCCGCCAGGTTCTAAAACTTTCATCGATGGCAGCGACATAGTCGGGATGGCCGGCAAAGGTCGTTTCGGAAATAAAGTAGGGGATAGGAAAGTAAGTGGGATCCCAAAAAAGAAAGGGACCGGTCCCTTGCCCATTGATGCCATCCGTTCGGTTTCGGGTATAGTCATGAGTTGGATAAAGATCGACTAGTCCGTCATCTCCTCCGACGGTGGTGAAGATCTTGCCGGAAACGCGTTTTAGGTGAGCTAAATATTTTTTTCCGGCGTAGGGTCTGGGATACCCTGAGATCATGACGCCTACGTTGTTCCATTCGCCGCCGGGCCCGATGATGGAAATCGAGTCTCCCGGTTGGGGAAGCCATCCGCCATCATCGTTGGTGCTCTCAATGGCGAGTACGGTCGCCTGACTTTCGAAGGAGGCGTATTGGACGGGATCGGAATGTCCCGCGAGACTTATCACGTCGATTTGAGCCACGAGTGTCGCTTCGTTTAGGGTTTTTTGGAGATCCGCCGAAGTGACGGTGGAACAGGTCGATTTTTGGCAAAAGGCGAGCGTAATGAGGATAAGCAGAGGTGGAAGGATGTTGATGCGATGCTTCAAGGAGGCTCCGCCGGAGTGAGGGAACGTAAGGCGAGTTCCATTTTAGCATATCGAAAGTGCGTAAATCTTTGCCCAGCCCTCCAAAACCCCCCACGATGATGACGCGTCGAATCTTGTTGTTGATTATAAAAAGGAATTTTTTCAGAAAAAGGGGGACGGAGGTACTTCTCTGGGTTGAGGCAAGATCCCGCGTAATTTCTTACGCGAAGGTTAGATTTGAAGCGTTCGTACCCAGGCGCCTTTATATATAAATTTTAGATAGTTAGCTAAATGTTCAGATTTGGTTAGGGTGGGTATCAATCTTGCTTACTTATCCCTCGTTTTGAAGGGGTATATGAGGCAATCATTAGCGATTCCGTTTTCTGAAGTTTTCCGAACCGAGGCGGCCGTCGTCGAAGCACAAGTTCGCAATAGAGATCGTTCGCGTCCCCACTATGGACGTAAGTTTTACCACGCCGTGATGGGCCTTTTTTGTTTTGTTCTCTACGCTTTTGTTCTCACCCGAACCCAAGCGCTTTGGATACTTACCCTCGTGGGAGTTCCTTTCATAGGGCTCGATATTATCAGGCTCCGCAACCCCGCCCTTAAAGAGCTCTCCTTACGAATCTTCGGCTCCGTCATGAGAGACGACGAACTTAAGAAACTCTCGGCCAACTCCTTTTATCTGATCGGCCTTACTCTGGTGACCGCGGTCTTCCCAAAGCCGGTCACTCTACTCGCTGTTTTGTTCTTGGGCTTGGGAGATCCTATCGCCGCGATTGTGGGAACTCGTTGGGGGAAACATAAGATTTGGACTTCCGGAGTCCTAGCGAAAAAAAGTTTGGAAGGGGCGTTGGCAAACGCGGTACTTTCCGTCGTTACTACGTTTATCTTTGCCAGGACATACATGAATTTGCCCGCCGACAAGGCCATTTGGTTTGCCGTGATGGGTGGGGTAGCTAGCACTTTGGCTGAGATATTGCCGTTACCGATCGACGACAATTTTACTATTCCCGTAGTTTCGGCTTCACTTCTTTACTTTCTTGCGTTACCCATCCTTTAATTTTTATCGCTCTTCACTAGGTTGGCGTCGATTGGGGTAGGGGCATCGAGATTTTCTTCCTTTTCCCTGATCTTATCTTCGCGACGGAGATAGTTATCCAAGAGTTTTTGTATACGGCTCGAAGATTCTCGCCCCACCATGCGATCGGGCATCGCTTCGTAAAGCAACCAAGACCGCAAGACGACGGTGCCATAAGCTGCAATCCAAACTCGATTCGACGATTTCTCGGAGGGATAGACCCTCATCGTCGTTCTTACACTCTCCACGACAGAATCGGTGGTAGGCAGTGCTTCTCCACTTAGGATAAAAACATCTTTTCGTTTGTCTGCTTTTAGTTTGAACTTGCGCGATCCCTGATACTTGAATACGGGAACATCCAACCGAAAGGAAAATCCCAACACCGAAGGGTCTTGCGGGTCTAAGGTAGCGCCCAAAATCTTGAAGTTGTAATCGGAGCCCGGAGGAGGGACGTTAATGTTCTCCAATGCCCAATCTGGAATGGATTTGATATCAGATAAGATTCTGGAAACATATTTAAAACTGCCGTCAGTAGAAAGCAGCGTTTGCATTTCGATGGTCCGGTTGCCCAGGCGGCGAACGGATCGGCGAAAGACATCGGGATTATTTCCGATGATCTTCTTTACCTCTTGATACATTTTGTCGTCGGGCATCCCTTCTAGCGAGGGAATGTCGGTAACTACTATTTTGGATTCCCAGCCGTATACGGAATGAGGAGGCAACGCTATGAACGAGAAAAACGCTGCCAGAAATGCTGACAAATGCGTCGTTATTTTATAAGTTTTCTGAAACGCCATAATCCGTTTAGCAAAGGAGCTATCGCCACGGTTAACGACACCCACGCGCTAACCGGAACACCGGCGAACTCCGGGCCTGTGTCCAATATGATGAAAGTAATTCCCAAGGCGAACCATCCCAGAGAAAAGACGCACAGTAGTTTTATATAATTTGACTGCCGAATGGAGTGGGACAAAGCCTCTACATCTTTGCTCTTGGTTTCGATGGCAAAGCCGTTTTGCGCCCACTTGTGCATGCTGCGCTTGAGAAGTCGGGGCGTTGTTTCAAGTAAACTCTGAAGATCCCTTCCCACTACGATTAGGTCGTGCATGACGCGCTCTTTACTATAGCGAGTGGCCAAAGTTTGCCGCGCCAGATTAATTCCTACGGGCAAAAGATCGAATGACGGATCTAATTTCTTTCCCAACGCTTCTATCGTCAGAATAGCGCGGAATAAAAGCATGAGCTCGCGAGGAACTTTTAGGTGGTGGCGAGTAGCAATAGAAGTAGAGCGAAGCAAAATTCGACCGATATTGACTTCCCCAAAGCCATTCCGATGTAAGGGGAGATGGAATCCATCAAGTCTTTTTGAAGTAAGCTGTAGTCGATGGGGCCTGTGACTTGGCACAAGTTTATGTATTCTGAAGCCAACGATTCAAAGTCTTCGTCGATGATGGCAGTGAACATGATGATGATACTGTCTTGGACTCGTTTGCTAAGACGTCCTACGATTCCGAAATCGACCATTCCAATCTTTCCATCGGTCAATACGAAAAGATTTCCTCCATGCAGATCTCCATGAAAAAGGCCATCTACCATGACCATGTGAAAGAAAGCGTCGGTTCCCAATCGTACTATTTCGCTCGGATCAATTCCCTGTTTCTGTATGGCTTCGCGATCGGAAAATCTAACCCCATCAAATCTTTCGAGCACAAGAATATGACTCGTGCTGCAATGGCTAAAAACTTGAGGGACAGCGATTCGGGGGAGGGACGAGAGATTTTTCTTAATGCGGCGGATATTATTTGCTTCGACCCGAAAATCGAGTTCAAAGAGAATGGTTTTGAAGAACTCTTCAACCAAACCCGAAGGATTTAAGACCTCCGTTTCGGGAACATATTTCTCCAGAAGCAGCGCTAACCCTCGTAAAATGGAAACGTCATTGGTAATAATACGTTCAATTCCCGGCCGTTGAATTTTGACCGCTACCCGTTCCCCAGTCTTTAGGATCGCCCCGTGCACTTGCGCAATACTGGCGGCTGCGATGGGCGTCGGGTCAAACTCAGCGAAGGTATGTTCCAGGGGAGCTTTGGTTTCCGCTTCGATGAGAGCTTTAATCTCAGGGAAGGGAACACTAGATACGTTGTCTTGAAGCTTTTCGAATTCGTCGGTGAATTCTTCGGGCAACGAATCGGGTCGGGTAGCAAGGAGTTGGCCCAATTTCACGAAGGCGGGTCCCAGCTCTTCAAAGCTGAGTCTTAATCGTACGGGAACCGGAAGCTGTTGGTAACCAGGGTTATCCGAATATTTTTGCGGAAGAAACCGAGTCAGTTTCATCCGATGTAAGAGGTCGGCAAATCCGTGCTTTCCCAATATTCCTAAGATTTCGCGCACGCGGCCCGCGTTTTTAAACGCCTGAGTGATATTGGTCGCTGTGGAGAAAACTTTCATTAGGCATTAGCCCTTTTCGGCAAAAGTAATATCATTATCTTCAAGGCTCACGTCAGCTACAGTGATGGCTATCGAATCCCCCAGCGAGACGACCTTTTTTCCTGGACGTTGTCGCAAACAGACTCGACTTTCATCAAATTCATAACGTCCGGCCATCTTGTCGAGCGGGATAAATCCTTCAATGGCAAATTCCGGCAACTCCACGAACGCACCGTTTGCCGTAACCCCCGCCACTTGCCCCGAAAAATCCTTCCCAACATGCTTCAACATGAACCAGCAGTGTTTTCTTTTTACGATGAACCTTTCGGCCTCCATCGCCCGACGCTCCCGGTCGGAACATTCGGCACCCACCGCTTCAAAGTAATTCTCTTCATATCTATTATCGGAGTCTCGCTTGCCTGCGATGAGCCCTTTTAACGCACGGTGGACAATGAGATCCGGATAACGCCGGATGGGTGACGTAAAGTGGGTGTAGTCACGTAGCGCCAAGCCAAAGTGGCCATGCGGATCGGCCATGTACCGGGCTTGCTTTTGAAGCCGCAGGATAGCCTTATGTAGTGTCTTGGAGCCCTTGATCGATTTAGTGGCTTCTAGCAGGCCAGAAAGAGATTTCGGGTTTAAGTCATGAATGCGATGAGAGATGCCTAGATGACGCATCAGCATATTGACCTCGTCGAGGGTGGTGGGCTCTGGGGCTTCATGCACCCGATAGACGGCTGGTGTTTTTGTCTCGCGTAGTCTTTTGGCGACCTCTCGATTGGCGGCAATCATGAACTCTTCGATCAGTTTATGAGAGTCATGACGCATTGCTCTATGGATATCAATCGGCTCGCCTTCGCTGTTAAGCTCGATTTCGCTCTCGGGAAGATCAAAATCGAGAACTCCGCGAGACTTTCTCTGGATTCGCATTTTGCGAAAAAGCGCGTACGCGGCCTTCATCGGCTCTTCTAATTCAGGAGGAATGGGCTTTTTGTCTTCGTTAAAGTCGTGCACGTCGTTATAGGTTAGTCTGGCAGCAGTCCGAATGATGCTTTCATAGAAATGGGAGGCGGTCACATTCCCTTCTCGATCCATATGCATTTCGGCGGTCAGAGTCAGCTTATCGGTCTTGGGGTTTAGACTGCACAAATCGTTGGATAGAACTTCGGGAAGCATCGGAATTGCAGTCCCCGGAAAGTAAACGCTGGTGCCTCGGCGTCGCGCCGCTTTGTCGAGTAGAGTCTGTTCTCTAACAAAGAAACTGACATCTGCAATAGCTACATAGAGGATGAAAGCACTTTTTTTATCCGAAGTATCGACGAGTACCGCGTCATCAAAATCTTTTGCGGTTTCTCCGTCTATGGTGACAAAGGGAAGCGCCCTAAGATCTTTCCTCTTCTTTGAGGGAGAACAGAGTTCGCGCTCACATTCCTTTCTTAAATCCTGCGCTTCCCGTACGGCGGCTTCGTCATAGCCCGTTTCGATTCCATATTTTGCGACGGTAATTTCAATATCATGCTTAGGTAAAAGCTGAGCCCCTAAAACGTCTTTAATGGCGACGACACCGTCTTGTTCGCGAGTGGGGTAGCGGACAAAACGCGCGATAACCCATTCTCCGAGGGGCGGGTTGGCGGTGGTGCGATCGAGAAGAAAGGCTCCGTATTCGTTGATGGCAACCACGTACACATTTCGCCATTTGTGAACAAGCCCCAAAATCTCCGTCTGGCCCCGCTCCAAAATGCGGATGATT
This sequence comes from uncultured delta proteobacterium, assembly GCA_963778115.1. GTDB lineage: Bacteria > Bdellovibrionota > FAC87 > UBA2466 > UBA2466 > JBBQIT01. Next base: position 607,087 of record CAVZSV010000004.1, on the reverse strand, counting down.
TCCGCATTACTGCGCTTTCCATCGCGATGGACGCGGTATTCCACTTTGTCGGAATTGAGCAAGAAAGTGGCTTCCGATTTAGGAACATATACATCAGCTCCCCCCCGCTCTTCGGAGAGGACGAAAGCAAAACCACGGGGATTTTTTTGGATTCTCCCGATATAGGTTCGCTTAGAAAGGGGGGGATGCTTATGTTGGTGTCGACGGGAACGGCTACGCACTTAATTGAGGAGCCTATCATACCTTGGGGAGACAGGCTAAATATGAAAAAGGCGAATAGGAATGCAAGCGTCGTAGAGAGCCGGTAACTTCCAGCGATTATTTTGTCGGGGGGGGAAGTGGGGTCGGGGACGTCAGGCCGCTGAGACTAGGAATTTTGGGTCCCACCGGTACTCCCATGCCGGGCAATCTCTGTACGGTTGCCGGATTTGCCAAGGAAGCTCCCAGCGGCGTTCTGCCGGGGCTGATATCGGGAACCACTAAACCGCCAGCGGGAGGTTTTGCAGCCCCCAAAATAGCAGGAGCTTGGCCGGAAGGCGGTTGCGGTATGGGTGGTAATCCCGGAAGCCCGTTTGACATACCCGCGCCGCCGAAGAGACTTCCTTCCGAGCTTGGTTGTCTGGCTCCGAATCCCCCCTCCCATTGGACGTAGTTGCCCGAATCCATTGATTTCGGACGATAGGAGACTGTCGGCAATACTCGAGACGAAGCCATAAAACAGATGACCGGCTCCGGACCGTTCCCCGCGCCCGAGGACAATCCCTCCACTGAAGCATAAGGCATTGCCGGCGAACTTTGAGAATGGAACATCACTTGAGCGGAGACCGCGGAAGAGATGGGATAGCAAACGATAGGTCCATTGGCTGCATCGTCGTTACTCGGACGATAGCTAGCGACGGCACGATCGAAAGGTTCAGGAACGCGTCCCTCAACTCGAGGCGAGTTGGCAGGAAAGACATCGAGAACTAAACGAGCTGGATGGTCTAACCAAAAAGCGTCCACCCCGACGGGGGTTTTCAAAAAGGTTCGGATAGTAAATCCTGAGCTTGGCCCATCCGTATTAATGGAAACCGGCCCCAAGAAACGGCTTCGGGGAACATACGAGTCGTTGATCAAGGCTTCCGGAATAGCACCTACCAGACTTGCCTGATCGATTTCGATCGTAGCATCTTTTCCAGAACTGGGAGCATCGATTCGAACGACGGGCTTGGAGTCTCCCGACTTTTTAGAAAATTCTATTACCAGGCGTTCGAAGTTTTTCGCGCTGTTACGGCGAAATCTAAATTTACGGATCTGTATTTAGAGAACGACCCGTCGTCAGATGAAGCCTTTGCCCCGGTGGATACCAACGCCGTCATTAAAAAAGCGACGCAGGTTATGGTAACTCCAAAACGCACTAGTACCTCCACAATCGATACATCGGGAATTTGTGGTAAGATCTTTAGGAACTATTCAGAAAGGGGGAAAAATCGTGGCTACATTACTGAATAATCAACCATCTAGGCGAAATTTACCTTCTAAAAAATTCCTAACGCGCACCCTTGTTTTATCGGTTTCTTTAGTTTTTCTCTTTAGTTGCGCGTCGCGCTCGAGTGTTCTCACTCAAGTAAATAACGAAGCGGAGCTCAATCAGACTCCCGAAGCCCAGGAAAGTCCGGCCTATAACGAACTCAAACAAATTTTGGATAAGTCGGGCTATCAAGGGGTGGGGCTTAAGTTCGAAGCGGATGCCACGTTGCAGCTATTGACTAGAGTTTTTTCTAATCCCTCCACTGAAAATCGACAAATCCAACTCGTCTATACGGGGGGAGCGATGCTGTATGACTCCCAATACAAGTCCCTTACGGTGGGTGGACTAAAAGACGTCAATGCCATCGTTGCTTACATCCAAAAAAATGTTCCGCTAAAGCCGCCGCCTCCCGCGACCGCACCGAAGTAAAAAATCATATTCACTTCACTCATTCGATTCAAAGAATGAGCCGAATGTGAGTAGTGAGCTGGCGCCATTTTCGATCCCTGCTATCCGACCTATTCCAAGTCCTGCCGGGGAGAGCTTTGCCTGAATGGGAAAGACTTGAACAGGTCGATGGAAGTAAACCCACCATAATCTTAGTTTCCGGTTTTGCCGCCACGAATCGCAACCTGTCGGTGATGCGTCGTAGATTAAAGAAAGATGGGTATAGCGTAGTTATTCTGGCGCTTGATTGGCAGGCTCTCTCTGATGGAGTGCAGGGGTTATATAGGATGGCCGAAAAACTATCCTCAGTCGTTTTGAAATTAAGAAAAGGACCGTGTCGAGGAAACACTCAGATCTATTTAGTGGCGCATTCGGCCGGAGGACTGGTCGCCCGGTATTATGTCCAACAACTGGGAGGCTTTCATTATTGTGATGGATTGGTGACGCTTGCCACTCCACACCAAGGAACCTGGCTGGCCGTCATGGGGTTATTTTGTCATCTTATTCTTAAGGCTCGATGCTTACTTCAGATGTTGCCAATTTCTCCTTTCATTAAAAAAATTAATCACACCCGACTTCCGGTCGGTTTTCGCATGATTTCGATTTGCTCCAAGGACGACCTGCTTTGCCCTCTTAAAGCGACACGAATTAATATGCTAGCCGCTGATCCTGGCTCCGTCGAATCGATCGAAATCCCCGGAGTCTCGCATGGGGGATTCTTAACTAGCAAACGAAGCTATCGACTGCTCACCCAAGTGCTTCGGGGAATTCAAGGAAGCTCTTCTCTGCAGACGCAGACCTCTCAAAGTCCTGAAATAGCGATTCCCTAAGTTTCAGGGCGCGGAACAAAGAGATTAGATGCCCATAGCGTCATAAGGATACAGACGGGGCTGTAAACCAGCATGACCATTTCAGGGATCGGAATATATCCACCAGTTGTTCTGAAGATTTCCCAAAAGAAATAGACATACACCGTTACCGGGATCCAGGAGATGGCGGTCAGAAGAAGAATTTTCCAATCCAGGGAATTTTGAACGGTGGCGGACCTACGGATCGCAATAACGGTAAACACCAGAACGATTATTAAGGGAAGGACAGGGGCAATAAGAGGGCTTGAGACGTGAGCTGCGATTTTACAGCAGACCACAACTAGGATGGGAACTCCAAGTACACTTTGCCAAAAAGTGGTCGCAAACTGCGCTGTTCTCGTCTTCAGCCAGGGCTTTCCACTTTTCTTATTTTGGTAGACGCTAACAATGATTAGAACGAGACATCCGATTGTGGAGATTCCCATCGAAGCTAGCCAAAGATATAAAAGGAAATTATCCATGTTTAGCCGACAATATCTTCGCCGCCATCAACACCCAGTGTATTTCCCGTAAGCCAAGCAGCTTCATCATGAACTAGAAGAGAGACCATTTCGGCGACATCCTGAGGAGTAGTGAGTCTTCCCCAAGGATTTCGAGTGGAGGCAATCTCAATCATTTTTTCATGGCCAGGGATTTTTCTAAGGGCTGGCGTGTCGGTCACTCCGGCACGAATCGCATTCACTGAAACTCCATGGCTTCCCAATTCAAGGGCCAGCTGCCGGCAATGAGATTCCAGAGCTGCTTTGGCTCCTGAAACCGCTCCATAAGTAGGCCATACCCGGGTTCCTCCGGAAGAGGTCATGGCAAAAATGCGAGATCCCTTGGGGAGCATGTCTTTTTGGAACAGGTCTTGAGTCCAGTAGACCAAACTATTGGCCATCACATCGAGAGTCATCTCCATCTGCTCTTTGGATATCCGCTCTTTCTCTTCCTTGGTAACGAAAGGTTTCAAAGTTCCAAAGGCCAGTGAGTGAACAAGACAATGGACTCCGGTCTCAGCTTGCTTAGCCAATTCAGTCAGGACCTCCTGACGCTTTTCCTTATCCGCCGCATTCACATTGAAGAACATCGCTTTAGTTCCAAAACTTTTTATCTTTTGTACGACCTCTTCGACGTGTGGCAATGTTCCTTTTCGATCGAGATGAACGCCAGCGATGTTCATTCCGCTTTCCGCTAGTTTTACGGAGATAGCTTCCCCGAACCCGCTGGAAGCTCCTAGGATCAACGCCCATCGACCTTTTACGTTTGACATCATCTGCTAACTCCTCGGCTTAATAGTCACCGTTTACTCAACTTTTATTTGGGGAAGCTGGATTGAGGCCACTTTTTTCCTCTTGCACTTTAGGGGCGGCCGTCGGCTCTGGGGCTTTCTCAAAAACATGTTTGCCTAAGTCAATTTTAGAAAAATCTGCTTCTTTGATAGCCAGAGGAAGATCTAATCCTTCTCGAACGACAGGAATGAAATCTTTCTGCTTCTTGCCGAAGACGAGGATAACCTTAGGTTTGTCTTTGGTGCCCGACTTTTCGAAGATTTGGACTTTCAGCGCCGGCGATTTGACCAATTTGGAATCGGCTTTGGAAAGATATTTGAGAGCTTTCGTGTCTTGGAGCTGGGCAAGCAACCCGTCTACTTTAGTGGTATCGACCTTAAATTTGGGTTCTCCCACAAGCGACCAGTCTTTGTCATCTTTGGTGAGATCAATCAGTTGGTGGCCTCTCTCCAAACGGATCTGATTGACGTCAAAGCGGTTAAACTTGGCGAGTTCTAGACTTCGGTATGCGGTCCCCGGCCGGCTTGCTTTTTCAAACGCGTCTTTTTCGATTTCGATGACGACCGGTTTGTCTTCGCGTTTTGCGTAAAACTTATCTTTAGTCTTTCCTAACCATAGGGAGACCTGTTTTTTGTCTTTATCCTTTCCTTTAGTTAAAGCCACCTTTACCGCGGGAGAAGCAAGACCATACTGAGCTAAGTTCTTACCGTCTTCCGAAGCGAATGTTTTGGCCCTTAGATCCACGGTTGCCGTGAGTAACTTATTCACTTCAGAGGTATCGGCGGGAATGTTGTCTCTAGCTAGCATCCAGTCCTCTTTGGCTCCCTTGGTTAAAAGGAACGAATCTTTCCCTTCTTGCACTTCGACTTCAGAGACTTCAAATCGCGCAAAATCAATCAACCTCTTATTTCTGAGATCAAAGAGTTTCTTATTAAGCGACGACTTAAAGGACGCTGGCATTTTGTAGACGGTGTCGCCCTGCGCGGTCTTAGCATAAACTCCCGCTCCTACGGGAGTATCATCTCCCAAAAGGATGGTTTCGCCGGGAGAGTTCGCATCTTTCGTTAAGGTCACTTTCAGGGACGGGTCGGAGAGGCCGTAAGTAGCTAGATCTTTCGCGTGCTCTTCCACGATGCGTTCGTAGCTCGTCGTCGCCAGTGTGTTTAGGATCTGAGTCACATTGGCATTTTCAGCCGTATCGGTAATAGGCTCGATTATGCTCCAATCATTTCCCGTCTTCTTAAGTTTGATCGTGGGTTCGGCGGGATTTTTGGCATCGGCTGTTTTAGGTTGGCGCGGACTTATCGTGATGTACTGGATAGCATCTTGTTTTTCAGTAAAGAGCAGTTTTTCTTTTTCTTCCGCAATCTTTTGTTCGGGCCGCACTCGCTTTTCGTAGATGAGGTACCAAGCTACCATTCCTGCCAGAATAACGATCATGACAAGAGTGTTAATGAGACTTTTCTTCATTAGAGATCTCCTCAATAGCGATCTGCTCCAAGACGTGAGCTGCTAACCTTAGCCCTTGAGGCTGCAAAGACCGCCATTTAGTAGCGCATGGGGAACTGATAGAAGTTTTAACTTCATTTTGCTCAAACCAAACGCCATCAAAACAGTCACGCTTCGCCACGCTCTACAGGAGGACGCGCTTCACGTAATGGGGGTTACGTTGCGACTATTTTGGACAAGAGTTACGTCGAACCGTTCTTGTCGCTGGTCTTCACTTTATCCACGAATCCAGCCGCGATTTCACGAAGCGCCAATACGGCCGCCTTATTTCCGGGTTGGGAAATCAGAGGCTTTGAGCCTTTGGCGATCTGTTTCACGCGTTTGGAAGCCAGATGGATTAGCTCAAACCGATTAGGAACTCTTTCTAAACAATCTTCTACGGTAATTCTTGCCACTACTTGTCTCCTCAATAGTCCTTCGAAGGCCCTATATGTTATGGAAATAATTCAGGAAGTCAACTCCAATGCGCTTGCCATCACCTCGAGCTAACCGACTAATTTTTCAAGAGATTTCACAATCCCTTCGGCATTATTGATGGCTTGGTGGTCGGGGCGGAAGGCTAACTGTTCATAAGCGGAGAAAATATTCTGTGCGGCGGTAATTAAACTGGGTTCGATTCTTCCACTAGCCTGTTTGAGAAGCTCGGACTTGGGGAGTCCCGGGGCGATTTTGATGCGGGCCGAGAGGCAGTCCCGGGCTAGGGAGTCGGCCTCTTTAAGGAAAGCCTCGAGACGACCAGATTGAAAAAGTTCCCTAGCCTGGATAAGTCGCTGCCGCCGTTGGAAGCTGGGACGTTTACTTAAGTCTAGCCTTCTTAGTCGAAGTAGCCGTTTCAAAGAAAAGAAAGTGAGCCCTAGGAAAATTACGATTTGCACCATCCAGAAGGGAAGCGATTGGGAAAGCGGATGATAGACGGACACCGAAGTTTCAAGTGGACTTAATCGCGCCGGCGTCTCCTCCTCCGCTGGTGTAGGCGCTTCGGTTTTTAGAAACGTGAATTCGATGGGTGGCGTATAAATTTTTTGGTAATTTCCCGCATCCGGATCAAAATAAATGAAGGGAGCGGCTGGTAGCGAGAACGTACGGTCGCCTTGAATTTGAACGGTGTACTCGAAGCTCTTGGCGTTCACTTGAGTAGTGCCCTGCTGAAAAGATTGCCTGGAAAGCTCTTGCATGGTCGCGGGGAAAGGGAGGGGAAGTGCATTGATGTCTTGGAAATTTCCCTGTCCCGTGAGTGTTATTCGAAATTGGGCAGGGTCTTCTTTTTGAAAGGGAACATGGTTATCTCCAGGATAGAAACTAAATCGGCCCACCGCTCCGGTAAAAGCCTTAGGATCTTCCCCCGCTGGTAATTTCGGCAAAGGCTTTATTTTTGGGGGGGGGCCGTCACTATAGGTAAAATCTGGAGGGGTGCTCCCTTCGATGAGATGGCTATTGGGATTGCGGATAACGACTTTCATCGGCTCGATGAGCGGATCCTGTTCCCCCTGCATGGGCGTTAATACATAAGTTCCGACGACCGCTTGGTTGAGTTGACCGTGCAATCCTGGAGAAGTGGGGATAGGCCCTTGGCGAAGGACTAAGTTCTCCTTCCAAAAACCTCGGAACTCGGGAAATTTAGCGACCTCCACTTCGACTACCGTGTCGGGCGAGTAGACGACGAAGTTACACATGACTTGCTCGCCGACGTAGACCTCCTTTTTCGAGAATTCCATTTTAAAGACGGGTTCGTTTTCGGCACTCCATGAGAGAGTCCCGAGTAGAGCTAGCAAAAAAAAGACAAACGAGGAAAGAAGTCTTACCATGGTTTTTCGTTTAGTTTGGAGACGTGATTCTGATTCTTTTGCTCTTGGATTCTTTGGAGCGCTTCCTGTTCTTCCGCGGCCACCAAGTCGAAAATGCGCTGCTTTTGGGCTCCATCGAAATCCTGTGCCTTAAATTTTTGAGGCCCCTTCTGGTCTTGCGGAGCAGAGCCCGGTTTGTCGTCATCTCCTTGGGAATTTCCTTTTCCGTTCCCATCCTTTTGCTGCTGTTTTTTCATCTCTTCCAAAAGTCGATAGGCTAGCGCCAACTCATCGGAAATTTTCTTATTTGCCTCAGTATTGAACTCTTTAGTCTTTGTCTTTACTTCATAAGCCTGTTGGAGGGAGTCGATCGCCTGTTCAAGATCCCCTTGTTTTAGAAACGTGTTGCCGAGGTTGTAGAGGGCCTTCTTCTTGAGCGTCGGGTCTTGCGTCAATAGGGAACTCTCTTGAAACATCTCGGCCGCTTTGATGAGATTGTTCTGTCGAGTGAGCACCGTTGCGTTGTTATATTCCAGAATGGCGCGCGTTTCATCGTCCATCCCATCGACGTCAGCGGACGATTCATTGTTTTGTGCCCCGGGAACGGTTGCTGAATCGGCTATTCGATCGGAGGTTGTTTGCGCATGGCTAACCATCGGAGACGCTACCCAAAACAATAGCCATCCCAGGGCAATACCTCGAATTGCATATTCCCACTGTCCCGAGGCAAATTCGGCCATCAGTAACAATAACGCGATTAAGAAACATAGAGGGAAAAACTCTTTGTCTGCTTTAAATGAAGTGGAAAGTTTTCCTATCTCCGCCGATTGCGTGAGTCGCTTAGCGAGCCTGTCGACCTCATTGAACTGAGCGGTGAAGTAATCGCCGCCGCTGAGAGAGCTTATTCTTTGCAACATTTCCGCATGAAGCTGGGTTCTCACCACTTGTCCCGTGCGATCACGCAACGTATCTCTGCCGCCCAATCGCCGCTCGGTGGGAATCGTACTTCCGGAAGCCGTTCCAATGCCCACGGTAAAGATGGGAATCCTGGCGTTGCGATAAAGACGAGTGATTTCATCGCGGATGGGATAGTGGCTCTCTCCGTCGCTTAGCAGAACGACCTGTGTGGGAAACCACTCGGCGCCGTTGGCCTTGGCGGCTCGCTCAAGCCGAGCGATGTAGCGAAACAGAGTCTCAAGTGAAGCCGAAATGTCGGTTCCCTGGTTGGTTGTTACATTAGGATTTAAAGAAGAGATCATATCAGCCGCGGCCGCCAAGTCGTTGGTAAGCGGCATCTGCATATAGCCATCCAGTGCGAAAGGAAACAGAGCGACTTTCACCCCTTTTAGCTCTTGAATCAATTTCTCAGCGAAGGTTATCGAAAAATCCATTCGGCTAGGAGTCACATCAGTGGCCAACATGCTATTTGAAACATCCATGGCCAGAAACATTTGAAATCTCGCCGTTTGGCTATTGGTCGCGACGTGTCCCATCTGGGGGCGTGCCAGCCCCAGGACACAAAGGCTCAAGGCGGTGATGCAAAGGAAAAAGCGACTGCGGAATCTGTTACCCTTTCGATAGTGAATCATAATGAGCGCGAGTGCGGTTACGGGAAGAAATCCCCAAAACGCCCAAGGCTCTGCGAAGTGCATTACCATTATGCTACCCTCGCTTTTCGAAATCTGGTTTCACGAAGGAAAATTACTATAAAGATGAGCAGACTAGCGATCATGGCGGGAATCAGATAGCGTTCTTCCCGCTCCTCGGTTTTTGTTATCTTTACTTTAGTCTTCTCTAGCGAGTCGACCTCCTGAACGAATCGGGTCAACATTCCGGGATCCCGTGCCATGTAGGCTTTTCCGCCCGTGAGGCGGGCTATCTCCTGAAGCAGTTCCGGATTGAGATAAGAAGGCACCTGCGCCACCAGCTGCGTTCGTCGTCCATAAACGTCGTAAGCGTAAATGGGGACTACGACTCGGTTGGCTTTGCCGATACCGATGGTATAGACCTTAATCCCTTCTTGCCTCGCTAAGTGAGCCGCTGTTGCGGGATTGATGGCCCCGACGTTACTATCTCCATCGGTTAGTAAGATGATGACTTTTGTTTTTGATTCGGAATTTCTGAGCCGAGCAACTCCATTAGCCAGCCCCATCCCGATGGCGGTCCCTTGTTTCATTTCCCTAAGATGGATGTCTTCTACTTGAGAGAGTAAGAAATCATAGTCTCGGGTGAGAGGGCACTTGGTGACGGCGTCTCCCGAGAAGACAATAATACCGATTCGATCTTCGGTACGACGCTTTATGAAATCACGAATTACCGTTTTGGCGACATCGATACGACTCGGTTCGAAATCGTCGGCATCCATCGACTCCGAGGTATCTAAAGCGATGAGAATATCGATCCCTTCTCCGGTTCGCTTCAATTTTGGTCTCAGTTCAAAAGGACGGGATACGACGTATACCATTAGGCAAAGCGCCACAACAGTCGCTAGAAAAAGCAGACGAAAAGCCGTACGCGTTCGTTTGGTCTCCTTTTCAAGAAAACCTAAGGGTCCCGAGAAGGGCAGAAGTCCCTTTCGTTTTTCGGATCGTCCTTTCAATACAAAAATGAGCGCTGCTCCCAGCGGGAGAATTAATAATAGTAGTGTCCTGGGATCGGAAATCGCGTTCATGGGAGTAAAATCTTCTCCGTTTCCTCTAAACAGGCAAAAGCAATGTCTCGGGGAGGCTCGTCACTTTGGCGGCCGAACTTCCAAGCGTCGCAGCGACTGAGTACTGTGCTCACGCGCTGAGCTATTTCATCCTTGGAAAATCGAGAGGTAAATTCTCGAGTGGTCCACGCTTCCACGGGGTTGCGAGACACGAGTTCGAAGAAATGACGGATGGTGATCGTAAGCTCGTCGATACCAGCCTCGCCGTCCTTGGAACTTTCTAGTCGCACACGAATCTCTTTTAGCCTTTTCTGCAACCATTCCAAAGCGGACTCCCCAGGCTCTGGAGCTGGAGGTTTGGGCGGCGGGCGACGTTGCAAGCGACTGCGGAACCACCGGTACAAGGCCAAACCACCACCGACAAGAAAGAATAGAAGGGCAAAAAGCTTTATCCAAGGACCCCAGTGCATCGGAGGGCTCACGGGGCCAAAAATCATCTCGCAGGTTATCGTCCCCTTGCTGTCGGGGAGACTTTAATTCGAGTAAAGTAGCCTCAGTGGAGAAGCTTTGGCTTCCCAATTGAATTTCGACGGGGGGAACCGTTGTCTTTCCGAGTTTGGTTAACGTTAGATCATAGGTCCAGACCAGTTCATTCCCGCGATTATTGAAACTCTGCTCTACGATGCGAAGGGAGTCGGCTTTAGTGAGCAACTCATCGTGAATAACGGGAGGCGAATCCGTGATAGAGGGCAGACCTTGGGAGGGGATCCTAATTTCAAGACGTGCGTGTTCGCCAGGCATAATCACTTTCGGGTCGAGAGAAAACTTAAGCGTCGACGCGAATAGTGCATTACACGCGAGCAGGGCCACGACGGCGAAAAAAGTTAACCAGTCTTTGCAGATAGTCATCTTCTACACTTAAAGAGAGATAATCCGCTCCACAACGGTCGGATGTAGTCTCTAGTTGATTCGTCAAAAGGGTGTGTTGCTCTGAGAGTTTTCGTTTTATTTTCTTGGAACTTCCATCGAGCAGGAAAAATTTACCGCTCTCCGGATCGCAGACTTCAAAAACACCATTGATCTGAGAGCCACGTTCCGCGTCATCGTAACAATGAAGAAGAACGACTTCGTGTTTGCGTGTAAGGCGACTGAGTTCCATTTCGAAAGGGGGCACCCAGAAATCGGAGAAGATAATGATCAACGAGCGGCTTTTTACCAAGCCCCTCAATTGGACAAGCGTTGATTTTAAGTCGCTGCGCGTTCCCCGTGAGGGTTGACTTAGCACATGGGCTACGGAAGCTAGGACCTGTTGGCGTGTTCTCTTCGGAGGGAGATAAAGTTGTGGTCCATCGTTAAATAGATGAAGACCCACATTATCTCCCGACTTCAGGGCTGCGAGCCCCACTAGCGCTACAAGTTCCGCGTACATGTCTACTTTTCGCTTGTGGGTTAACCCGAAAAGAGAGGATCCGCTCGTGTCCACCACTAAAATAACGTCGAGATCTCTGTCTTCTTCGTAGGTTTTAATCGTGGCGCGTCCGGTGCGAGCAGTTACCAACCAGCTCATGTGACGGATATCGTCGCCCGGTTCATAATGACGAAATTCTTTAAACTGCATTCCGCTTCCACGAAAAGCGGTTCGGTAATTCCCTGCAAGCAGGGCGGTCACGTTGCGTTTCGCTTTGAGTTCAAGCTCGGCGACGGCCTTGAGCAGTTGTTCACTGAATTGCACAACAGCCTCGTTAGGGAACGACGATCGTTTCTAGCAATTTTAAGATCAACTCGTCTGCAGTTAGGTTTCGCGCTTCGGCTTCGAAGGTGAGGATGAGACGGTGTCGGAAAATCTCCACTGCCACGGCCTTCACATCATCGGGAACGACGTAATTTCGATTTTCCAGTAAAGCGTATGCTTTGGCGGCACGGCAAGTGAAAATGGTGGCTCGGGGAGAAGCCCCAATCTGAATGCTGCTTCGAATCTCTCGGAGCGCGTCTTGTTTTGCCTCCTGATTGGTCATCGTCTCATTTCCGCGTGTCGCCATTACCAAGCGCAAAACATATTCCTTGATGCGTTCATCCAGATAAACGTCGTTAATGTGACTGCGAATCTCAAGAATCTTTTTTGAGGAAACGATGCCATGACTTCGGGGAATTTCGGCGTGTGTCGCCATGCGATCCAAAATAACGCGCTCTTCTTCGCGGCTGGGATAATCGACTTTGATCTTGAACATGAATCTGTCGAGTTGGGCTTCTGGGAGTTGGTATGTCCCTTCCTGCTCGATAGGATTTTGCGTCGCTAAAACCAAAAAAGGCTCGTCAAGGTGATAAGTCGTCTCTCCGATGGTCACCTGCTTTTCCGCCATCGCTTCGAGCAAAGCACTTTGCACTTTGGCGGGGGCACGATTAATTTCATCAGCGAGCACGATATTGGAAAAGATGGGACCTTTCTTCGGAACAAATTCTCCGGTCTGTTCGCGGTAGATCATGGTACCGATTAGATCACTGGGAAGCAGATCGGGCGTAAATTGAATGCGCTGGAATTTAGCATCTAAGATGGTGGCTAACGTTTTTACGGCCAGCGTCTTTGCCAGTCCCGGAAGCCCTTCAAGAAGGACATGACCGCCGGTCAATAGCCCCACTAGTAAAGATCTCATCATCTTTTCCTGTCCGACGATAACTTTCGCCGATTCACTGATGATGAGATTTAAGGTCTTGGAGTCTTCCGAGAGTTGAGCGGTGAGAGCTTCGCTAGGAACATTACTTTTTTCTAATTCTTGAGAATTCATGGTGTTATTCTTCTTGTTGTGACGAAATCAGGCCGGACAAAGTTCTTTAAGTATACCTTATGGGGGAAGGGCGGCCCATGCCTATTGTGACCTTTTTGCCCTCTGGAAAATCCATCGAAGTTGCCCTAAATACCACGCTTTTTAATGCGGCGCTCACGGCGGGGTTGCCCGTGGCGTCATCTTGTAACGCGGAGTTCGTCTGCGGACGGTGCAATATGCAAGTGGTGGAAGGAGGCGGTAATCTCTCTGCCCAAACGGATTTCGAACGACGCCTGCTTAGAAAAGAGAAGAATTCAGAGGCCGATAGAATTAGTTGTCAGACCAGGGTGAGGGGGGATTGTACCGTAAAGACATTTTATTGGTAACGCCCTACATACCATAAGGTTAAGGATTAATCTTAACCTCAATCTTAACCTTCCTAGATCGCTTTCGTTATCCTCTCCGCCGCATTCTTCAGCCCCAACGCAATCAAAAACGACGCCAATTTCGGCCCATTCGTTTTCGCAATTAAAACCGAATAAACATCCTGGAAAAAAGCTTTCGGTTCCAGCTGGTGCGTCTTCATGATGGTGTAAATTCTTCCCGCTAGGTCCTCTTCTGTAATAGAGGTGTCCCCGATCTCTTCGAGAAGTTTTACTAGGTCCGTGACAGCAGGAACGAATTTTGCCTTTGGCGACGGGTTTTCCGCGGTTCGTAACGAAAAGCGAAAGTCAGGAGGGGCAAATTCGGTTATCCATTTCCAGGCGCGTACGGCCCTAAGATCAAAACGAACCTCGTCTGCTTGGGAAGTGATCACCGAAGAAAAGAAATTTTTAGCTTTGCTCACATCTCCTTGATGGATCTGCAATATGTTACACAGATGTCGGAAAGGGAATTGGCCGAAGCTTTTTGGGGCTTCGCTCGATTTAGGATAGTGCGAAGTCCGAGAGAGATCGTAGATTCGTCTCTCGTAATTATGTTTCCTCTCCTCGGCCTGCTCTTGCTTAAGAGCAATTCGAGTCGTTCTGTCGAAATCGTCGTAAGTTTTTAAGACGTCCAAATCGAAGGCTATGGAAAAGTCGAGGTTAGGTTTTCGGCTGGCGAAGATCCAACGCAAGACAGCCGGTTCATAGATGGCTAGCGCCTCATCAGGCGTTATCATCACTCCCGAAGATGAGGAGAGCTTTGCCCCTAGCCCCTTAGCCACCACAAAATCGTACTGGACGTAGAACGGGGGCTCGCGTTTCCAGACGGCTCGGATAATCTCTGCCCCAGTGTCAAATGACCCACCCTGTGAAGAATGATCTTTACCGCCAGGCTCGAAATCTACCTTTTCCTTGGTCCACCGCATGGGCCAATCCACTCGCCATAACAATTTGACGCCCGAATTGGGTTCGTCGACAGAGACTTCAAACTCTTTTTTGCACGGCTTACACCGGTATTTCACCGTGGCGGGTGGGGTGAATTGAAGTAGCTCAGTAATATCTCGATCGCATTGTTTGCAAAAGATGCTTAAACAGGTCCAGTTCGCCGGAAGAGGTTCCGTTCGCGATCGATTTAAGATCTCAATGATAGTCTTCTCATTGGCGATGGCGTCTTTGATTCCTTGAGCATAGTAAGCCGCCTGGTACGGAACGTTTTGGCGAATACACTCGGCGTCTATCTCTGTTTCCTTCAAGCTCTTCTCAAAACGGTCTTCAAAGTGGGCAGCGTAGGAACCGGCTCCTCCATAAGGATCGGGCACTTTGGCAAGCGGCTTTCTTAAGTTGGCTTGCAGTAGCTCCTGATTTGGCAAATACGGAGGAATTTTTCTTAAGGCATCGAAATCGTCCCAGCTATGGATTGCCCGGACCTCTTTTCCTCTATCTCTGAGTGCTCTGACTACGAAAGCTACCGTAATGGCCTCACGGAAATTCCCTATATGGATGATGCCACTGGGTGAGATCCCTGAAGCGCAGACGAATCGGCTCTGATGGGGATCTTTTTCTATCAGCTCTGTTGCTGCGTGATCTGCCCAGTGAATCGTTGGAATCTCGGTAGTGTCATCATTCTTGGTCATTTTTGTCTGTGAATTAGCCATCTTTAACTCTTTTTTAGCAGAATGGCGGGGGTTTGCAAAAGGATCAAAACGACGTCAAGGGATCCTATTATTGTCATTCGCAGGAGATTCGTCGAGAATGGGTAAATGCCGCGATGGATTTGGCCCGTACTATTTTTTCTTACTTTGGGTGTTGGCTATTGGGCGATCCACCGTAATAAGTCGACGCCTGAGACCCCAGCTATTTCCAATAGTGTTCCAGCACCAGCCATGCATCACGAGCAGCCGGCGTTCGTTCCCGACAATTCACCTTCGATTCCCAGTAGTTCCGGACCATTGTCTGATGATATTACCCCGAAGCCGGGACAGATGCCGCAGGGGAAATCGCCGATCGTGCAACCACCGCAAGGGGGGCCGGGAAATGTTCCGCCTCAAGGCGAGTCTTATTTTCCTCCCCCGTAAATAATGATACCTATTATCCACCGCCTCCCCCGCCTCAAGGGAACAACGTTTGGGATGGCAACACGGGCGGCTTTCAACCCGCGCCCGAAGGGGGAGAATTAGCGCCTCCGCCCCCCATTTATCCCGAATCCGGGAATTCCGACGAAGAGTACCAACCGCCGGTGCCGCCCCCTCCGCCGCAAATGCCGGACGGCGAACAGGTTCCGCAGCAGGAATACAATCAATGAACGTCGTGCGCTGGGTAGCTTGGAGATTTATGCTTAAGGGAACCGAAAAAGGAACCTTTAGCGCGATGACCTTTTTTGCATGGCTTGCCATTGGGGTAGGGATTGGTGCTATGAGTTCGCTACTTTCGGTCATGTACGGATTTGAATCGACTCTAAGAGATCGCGTTCTTACTGCCTACCCTCATTTAATGATTAAGCCCGTGGATGGCAGCTCCTTTATTTCGAAATATGAACCTTGGACCGAAACTTTCCAGAAAATTCCAGGAATCGTTCGCGCGGTTCCGTACTTGGAATCGGAAATGATTGTGCAGTCGGACCGAAGAGCCATCGGAGCCGTGGTGTGGGGAGTTCCTCCCCAGGAATTCGTCGCCATGGGTGATAAACTGGTAGAGGGAAGGGCACCCTCCAAAAAGAGTAAACTCCCTCAACTCGTCGTTGGGTCCGAGCTCTCCTATCGTCTTGATGCCGATGTGGGAAGCCAGGTTCGTATCATGTCTCCGCTCGAACGAACGGGAGTGATGGGCACCATGCCGCAATCGGAGACGTATGAAGTGTCAGGCTTGTATAAGTCAGGTCACTACGACTTTGATGAGCAATATCTTTTCTTGGATCTCAGCGACGCCCAGTACTTGCTTAAGAAGGGGAACTCGATTTCAGGCTGGCACCTATGGGCGACTTCAGCCGATGAAGGGCAGAGGTTAAAGGCTAAAGTAGCGGCCCTACTTCCAGCCGATTGGACCGTTCAAAGTTGGACAGAGTTTAACTCAGCCCTTTTTCATTCTTTGAAGTTAGAGCAGTATTCTATGTTTACCATTTTGAGTTTTGCGATTCTCATTGCGGTCATGAATATTGTTATTACGCTTATGATGCATGCTAACCATAAGCGGAAGAACATCGGAATCCTTCGCGCTATCGGTGCTTCGGCGGGGCAGGTGCGAAATATCTTTATATGGCAGGGAGCTTTCTTGGGGGGAATAGGCCTTTTGTTGGGGGCCTTTTTGACGGTCGTGATCTTGTCTTATCTGAAATTTTTTTCCACCTTTCAACTTCCTGCTTTCTACTATGATCGAAGTATTCCGGTGGAGATTCGCCCGATGGCGCTCGTTCTTATCTATGCGGTCGCGGTGGTTCTCATTTTTTTGGCGACTTTGTATCCCGCCCAAAAGGCCTCGACCCTTGATCCTATCGAAGCTATCCGCGAATAGATTTTAGAATTTTATTCTGAAGAGAAAACATACTTTTGGCCTGTCTTTTGTCCTTTTCGTGATCGTAACCAAAAAGATGAAGAACTCCGTGGACTACTAGCATTTCGACCTCATTTCGCGCGGTAGTCTTTGATTCGTTGGCCTGTCTTTGAGCGACACTCCAGCAAAGAAGGACTTCCCCAATTCTAGAATGCACCGAAGGAATGGGTTGTCCTTCTAATTCCGAAAAAGAAAGAACGTCGGTAGGTCGATCTTTTTTTCGGTAGCGCCGATTCAGCTTTCGCATGGTTTGAGGACTTATCACTGAGATTTCGACGAGGTGTGGGGCGATTCGATGTTTGAGAAGTCTTCGTTTTGTGGCTATCGGAATGGCAGCTAATGCCGCGTGAGCGCTTTTTGAAAGGCACCTTCGATAACTGGGAGGAAAACGGCAGTGGACATTGATGCTAAGGCGAAACACTTGATTGCTATCCCTGTGCTTTCTTGTTGGAGTGGGAAGCAGTTGTCTCGCCGGGAATCTTTGCGGTTGCCGCGGTTTGTCCCGGGTATTCGATTCTGTGATGATAGAGCGAGACTAAGGTTCGCACGAAACAATCTTCGGCGATTTTTAAATCGCGAAGGGTAAGATCGCACTCCGAGAACTGCTCTTCCATAAATCTTCTCGAGATAATGTTGTGAATCATGCTTTGGATCTTGGCGGCCGTTGGCTCGGATATACTTCTGGTTGCCGCTTCACAAGCGTCAGCTAGCATCACGATAGCGGCTTCGCGCGTTTGCGGCTTGGGGCCTGGATAGCGGAAATTGCTTTCGTCGACGGTATCCATTTCCGGATTTTCGTTCTTCTTCGCTTTGTTGAAGAAGTAAGAGACTAAGGTAGTTCCGTGGTGCTGTTCAATGATGCTGACAATGGAAACCCCCAAATTGTGTTCGCGTCCCATCTTTACCCCGTCTTTTACATGAGAAAAGAGGATCTTGGCCGACATGCTAGGTTGTAGCGCATCGTGGGCGTTGTGGGCAGGGGCTTGATTCTCGATAAAGTAAAGCGGCTTATTCATCTTTCCTATGTCGTGATAGTACGACGAGACCCGAGCTAGCAAGGAGTTTGCACCGATTCGATCGGCGGCAAGCTCGGCTAAACTTCCTACGATGACGGAATGGTGATAAGTCCCTGGGGCTTTCATCATGAGATTGTGCAGCAAAGGGTGATTAAAATTCGAAAGCTCAAGTAGTTTAAGGCTGGTCGTATAGCCAAAGATCGTCTCAAAGACCGGAATCAAAGTTCCAGTTAGAATTGCGGCGAATAGCCCAGAGGCGAATGCGAGGCCTAGACTGATAAATAGGGCCGACCAATCGGTGGAGTGAAACCCGATGGCTTGAGTCAGGGAAAATGCCAGCACCAGCAAAGTACCCACCAGACCACTCCACGCCCCGCACTTATAGAGATCCGTACGCATCTTGCACGAGCGAATACTCTGGATGGCCGCGGCACTTACGGCGAAAGCATAAACGGTGAAATAGAAATTTCGATCAAGTAGATATCCCAGAACGATACTGGTCAGGGTCGCAAACGTGAAAGCCGTCTCTTTCCCCATCAATAGATGGATGATCAGAGCGCCAGCCGAAATGGGCAGGACGTATTCCACCCCAAAACCGATGTTAATGGGTGAAAAGACGTGTCTTACGGCACCCAGCGAGTATCGGAAGCAGAGAAACTCTCCCACCGTTACAATGAGAAAGACCAAGGCGTCTTTGAGCGTAAGGTTCCAAAAGGCACGACCGGTGATATTGAGCCGGAAAAGAACGGTAAAGAAAACAAAAAGTAGGAGAAAGGAGAGGAAAAATCTTTTTATGGAAGCATTTTGAGAAGCTAATGCTTTGATGGATTCCAAAATCTGCGCTTGTTCCTCGGTGACTCGCTCTCCTCGGTGAACGACAATTTGGCCTCGCATTACGCTAATAGTATTTTGCCGCGCGCGGTGCAAAGTTTTAGCGATGCTTTCTTGGGTGAGAGACTGATTAAGCCGCAGATTGGGAACGATAGCAGCGTTGACCGCGTCTAATATCCCGTCACTCTCCGGTGTTTTTCTTCTTTCCTGCGCTTGAATGCGAGCCAAGTACTCTTTCGCCTGGTCGACACTCCAGACGCGAGAGACATCGTGGATGACCGCTTCTCTGCGGTACTGATTGAGAAGCCGAACTCTAATTCCCGTATTGTAGTAGGTGGGGAACAGATTGGATGGCGAAATAAGCCGTCCCAAGAGATTGCGGCCCAACTCTAAGAATTCATGTTCAACGTATTTGGAAAAGTGTTGCTCGTGGAGGAACTGGACATTACTTTCGGGAATGAGTTGCCCTGTGAGAACGGCCAGTTCGTTCGTTAACATTGAAGGAAGGGGAGCATTCCTCTTAGGAGGCTTTCCCGAATAGTGCATTGCGCGAATTCTTTCAAATGCATTTTGCCAACGGGTTAGCCAACTTTCGAATTGATTCTCATCATAATCGAAAACGGGAGCCGTATTACGTTCGAGATCGCTTTCGTGATCTTTGCTAAGGGTGCCTGGCTCCAGATCTGCCGTAAACGGAGACACGACGTCGGATTCGGCGATGTCACCAGCAGAAGGGGTGAGGACATCAAAATTAATCGGGCCTGACTGGGAAAGGGTAAGTGAAGTTACTAATGAGAATAAAACGTTGTAGATGTAGTGGGCTGCGATCTTGCGGCGTCTCACACTGCTGGGCGAATGGTTCTCGCCTTTTCCGCGACCTTCAAAGGTTGCTGCCAAAAATTCCACACGTTGGCCCAGTCGTGTTCGAAATTCTCGGTATTTGTTCCAGACGGGTGAGCGCACGGATTTCCTCGTCTATCGTATCGGAAGAATAAGCAAATTTACGAAGTCCGATTATCGAAAAGACGAAGAGGTGCTTAATGCGAAGTGACAAAAAAGCCCAACCCGAAGAAGTCTTCGAAATTGGGCTTTTTTTCTTGCAAAGCTTTTAGGTCAACTAGGAAAAACTCAATCAATTCTTACTTACTTCTTACCTACTAATGATAGCTCTCCGAGAGGGAAAACCCTATCGCGACGTACCATCTAGTTGACTCATTGCAAGGAGGTATAGCCAATTAAATTAGGGTTGGCAAGGCGCTGTGATTTTCTCAAGTAACGCAATGCATTAGTGAAGGACACTGACAGATCTTAGAGGGGGACTTGTCCCGCGTAGCCGAAGGCGAAGCGGGATGCCGCTTCTGGGCCTCTCTGTCAGCTTCTTGGGGCATTACTGTTTTTGAGTCTTGGTTCTTCTCTCCTTACGTATTCTTAAAGAATAGAAACAATGTCTATGAACTGGTCGATGTACTAAGAGTTGATGCATTTTTGAACTCCTTGAAATCATAGGGGCTTGCTCGGTACCCTTCAGCGCTTTTCGGCACCCTCCCTTTTTCTGCTCTCGCCATTTAGCTTCAATTCGCTTTGCTGTTTCATTGGCGTAGCCTTTGCAATCCAAAGCTTCCGGAGCATCTCTGCCTTTGGGTGGAGTTGTCGGTTTCTACTCCCTTGAATGCAAGGGACGGAGACCTTTATTCAGTTTAGTGCAGATGTGGCGTTTGTTGATGCGGAGTTGAAGATGAAGAACAGAAACTTAGTTCGGATAGAGTTCTCGAAAGTAGCGGTAGCAGTACTACTGCTGCTGCCGTCGGTAAATCACGGAGAATCTATCCTAAAGGAAATCAACGGAGATCCTTCCCAAAATGCTCTAAACAACTTCCCTACGCAACTCGCCCGAGTGCAAGGAGATATCCAAGCGGGATATGCCGCCAGTAACGGCGCTCCAAACACTCAGCAGATGTCTCCCGAAGAAAAGAAAATGTTCGATCTCTGGGTCTCGGTCCGAGGGATGAAAGAAGCGATTGCTCAATTCAACGAGTACCGAGAAAAAATTGCCAATTACAATAAGATGAAGAAAGACGCGCAAAGCAACGTGGATACGCAGCTTGCCAAACGTGTGAATGATGCCAAGAAAACGGAAGACGCGGCCAATGCGATGGTTGCTAATTCCAGTGGTGTGGCACAGCAGGTTGGGGCGAAATTGGATCCCAATCAACTTCCCGATGGTTGCAAAACGGTCGATGTTTCGACTTTGAAACAAGACTTAGCGGGTTTTGATAACTTGGTGACGAGAATTCAAACCAAGATGCGCACCGATGGCCAAGACGATCGCAAGAAAGCCGAAGATGCTTTTGATAAGAATTTGGCTGCGGTCTATGCCGATCGCATGGGCAAAGTAGGTGGTGACGTTCAGAAACTCATTCCAGATGGGATGGAGCAGCTTTTGGCCGCCAGCAAAGATCCCAAAATGATGCTTCAGTTTATTCAAAAGAACGTTTCTGGAATTAAAGACGCCGCTCAAGCCGCTCGAGTCGAGACCTGGGCGTTTTTCTTGGAACCCAAGAACGGTATTTTGGCCAAACTTAAGACCATGAAAAATAACGATGCCAAATTGGCCGCAACCTCTGCGGAAGCCGTCCAGATGATTGACCAGCAAGCCGGTCGAGTGGCCGCTGATCTTCAAACGGTTTCGGCTTATGATGCTAATAACTGCCGCACGAACAAGAAAAAGTTTAGTAGACAGACCCAAGACATGTTGGTTGGTTACGGTAATCTTGGAGTTAACGGTCAAGCGGTTGCCCAAGAAGAGAAATTGGCAAACGATATTAAACAGGGAGCCAATTGCACGGATACCGGATCGCAAGCTGCAACGCGTGTAACTTCCGCTGCAAAGACTTGTGAGCAAAACGTAAGTTCGGAAACGAAGAATCCTGAAAACTTACGAGTACAGATCTTAACTTGTCTGCAAACCGTCCTTGATTCCGCGAATGCCGCGTCTAACGACGTAAAGCAAGGTCCTGAGCATGGTTGTATCGTTGCCGCCAATGCGATTACGGGTCAGAAAGAAGATTCAGCTCGTGCCGATGCGATTGCCGCCGCAAAGAACCCCAATGCTGGTCAACAAAATCAGCCGCAGGGTCCGGATCCCATGGCACTCGCCATGAGCATGAATAGCGGTTCGGGTGCGGGTGGTGCGGCTGGCGGTATTAACCCTGCTGCTGCGATGATGATGATGCAGAATCACGGTGGTCCCCAACAATCCCAACAGGGCGGACGACCGGTAAGTCCGCACTAAGTTAACTACGATTTTTCAGAACGCGGGAAGAGACTCTCTTCCCGCGTTTTTTTTTGCTTCACGGCTCAGTTCTTTAATCACTGTGCCCCGCGTTATATTCAATTTTTCCCTCTATTTGACGGTATCTCTCACGGTTGTTATTTTTTGCACTTCATAGCAAAGGAGTGTGGCCGGTGAAGATCTCTCAAATTGGTGTCGTGGGTGCAGGAAGCATGGGAAACGGTATCGCCCAAGTGGCGGCCCAGGCGGGTTATCCCGTGATGCTTTTCGATATCTCGGGCACTCAGTTGGAAAAGGCCACGGAGAGCATTAAAAAGAGTCTGGCCAAGCTTGAAGAAAAAGGAAAGCTAACCTCACCCGCGGCTCAAATCGCGAGTAAAATCAAAACCACCACAAAGCTTGAAGACTTAAGTTCCTGTCAGTTCGTCATCGAAGCGGCTACCGAGAATCGAGATCTCAAATTTAAACTGTTTAAGGATTTAGATTCCCTATTGCCCAAAGAAGCGATTCTTGCGACGAACACTTCGTCGATTTCGGTCACCGAAATCGCTAGCAAAACCAAGCGCCCCGAAAAGGTGGCGGGGATGCACTTTATGAACCCGGTGCCGGTCATGAAGCTTGTCGAAGGTATTCGGGGCATGGCGACTAATGACGAAACGTTTCAGGTCGTCCGTCAAGTATCCGAGCAGATGGGGAAAACTTTCATCGAGGCCAAGGACTCGCCTGGCTTTGCGGTGAATCGAATCTTAATGCCGATGATTACCGAAGCCTTTTTTGCCCTACAAGAGGGGTTGGCTTCAGCGAAAGATATCGATGAGGCGATGAAGCTTGGGTGTAACTTCCCGATGGGACCCTTGCAGCTTGCCGATTTCGTAGGGCTCGATGTGTGCCTTTTTGTTTGTGAAGTCTTGCACCGGGATCTGGGAGATTCCAAATATCGGCCGGCCCCACTGCTCCGCAAATATGTGGAAGCAGGATGGCTTGGGGTAAAATCGGGCCGGGGTGTGTATGTCTACGGAAAATAATCTAGAACCGATTCTTTTGGACGAAATTGCTCTGGGTCCCGCTTTGACGGCGCGTCTAGATCGTCTCGAAGAGGAGCACCAACCAGTCGCGTATCTCGAAGCTTCGTTGGAGAGTTGGGAGAAGGTAAAGATAAGCCTTCTGGGCCTTCGAGCTTCCAACGTACCTGGGATTGTTCTTTTAAAACCTGTTCCTCAAGTCTCACTCGAAGAGATAGCTCAAATTTTCATCTATCTAAAAAACTGGGATCAGCTGTACGTCCACAATTTTTTGGCACTTTGTAGCCCATTGGTTCCCGAGAAAGCGATGAAGGATCTTCAACTCGAATGTAAAATTGAGTTGAAGTGGGTGAAAGAGTGGCTCATGGCAAGTCATGACTCTAGAATTTCCAAATACCCAAGTCTTCCGTGGCGTAGTTTTATTAGAAAGATCGTGCAAGAAAATTTCGAATTCGCCCAAGCCTTTCTCCGATACGCTTCTCCAGATTCCGAAGAGAAAGATGAAGCCGCTACCTTGGCACTTCTTTCGTCCTACTTGAAATCTAAGAAGAAAGCGGTTTGTATCTTTCCTAAGAATTGGGGAAAGCTTCAATGATTCGAGTATTAGTCGCAAAACCAGGGCTTGATGGGCATGATCGCGGGGCCAAAGTCATTGCCCATGCGCTTAGAGACGCTGGAATGGAGGTCATATACACAGGCCTTCACCAGACTCCCGAGATGATCGTAAATAGCGCGGTTCAAGAGGATGTGGATGTTATCTGTATCAGTATTCTATCGGGCGCCCATAATCGGGTCTTTCCTGACATCCTAAAGCTTCTCAAAGATAAGAAGGCCTCCGATATCCCCGTTGTAGGCGGTGGAGTTATCCCCGACGAGGATGCTATTGCCTTAAAGAAGTTAGGCGTAAAAGAGATCTTTACTCCGGGCGCAAGCCTTGCTCATATCACTGAGTTCATCAAGAAGTTAGCGCAAGAAGAATAGACCTTAGAGATTACGATGAAGATAAAACCTCGTCAGTGGGCGAGAGGGCTCGTGATGGCGTTTCGCGCCCCTTTCGATCGGTTCCATCGTTTCGCCCCCCCAGGCCATTATTACTCGCCAGTCCCTCATGCTAGAGAGGTCAAGCGTGATTGGAATCGGCTCTTTTCGGAGAAATTAGATCCGCCCCTTGAAATTGACCTTAATGAAAAGGGACAACTTCAACTCTTGGAAAAGCTAAAGTGCTTCTACGGAGATTTGCCTTTTCAGGAAAAACGAACCCCGGGCCTTCGCTACCGGTATCAAAACCCAGCCTATGGACATACGGATGCCATTTTCCTTTACAGCGTGATGAGAGAGTTTCGACCGGAACGTATCATCGAAATTGGCTGCGGCTATTCCTCCTGCGTGATTTTGGACACGAATGAAAAGTTTTTGGACGGAAAGGTGAACTGCACTTTCGTGGAACCCTATCCGAAGTTGCTACTCTCCTTACTTAAGCCAGAAGATGAAAAGAAGATTCGAATCATTCCCCAACGGGTTCAAGAGGTAGATCTTGCGGTGTTTTCTGAATTGAAAGAGAACGATATTCTTTTTATAGACTCTTCTCATGTCTCAAAACTAGGAAGTGATGTTAATTATCTATATTTCGAAATCCTTCCTAGATTGAAACCCGGTGTTTTGATCCATATCCACGATATTTTCTATCCGTTTGAGTATCCTCCTGCCTGGATCGAAGAGGGGAGAGCCTGGAATGAAGCTTACCTCTTAAGAGCCCTTCTGATGGGCAACTCTCATTACCAGATTCAGCTATTTAGTATTTTCCTACATCGATACCATTCAAAGTTCTTTGAACAACAAATGCCCCTGTGCTTAAGTAACCCCGGTGGAAATCTGTGGCTGCGAAAAATGAGGTGAGTGATGAACGGGACGTTGTTAGTCGGGCTGACGGTAGTGGGAACGCTGTTGCTATATTCAACGAAGATCTTTGCCGCCAGCCAAATGGGTCTTTCCAATTCGAGTGAATTGGGTATTGCGATTGCGGGAGGAAATAGTAGCTCGCAATCTTATAACGCCAAGGAAAACACTTCTTACGGCCTGTCCGAAAAGGACGTGCTCAAAAATACCGCTCATTACCTGTTAGGTCTTTCGAACTCAGTCAAATCCGCTGAAAATTGGCATGCCGATCTGAGGTATGAAAGAATCCTTAGCGAGAGATTTACTGGGTTTACCGGGCAAGGTGTCGAAAGTGACAAGTTTTCAGGTTACGATTCGCGCCTCTATACCGATGTGGGTGGAAAATATTATCTGTATCCCGATGACACCAAACATTCCTATCTGTTCACCGAGGTCGGCTATCGCTATGTCTATGAAAGCAGAGTGCCTGGGGCGACACCATCGAACGTTTCCAGCCAAATCATTCGTCTATATATCGAAGGAAGCAAGGCCATTCAGGAGGGTATTTGGGGAAGATTCTGGATAGAATTGCTGCCTGACTTAGCCGACACCGCTAACGTCATTTACAAGTTCGAACCGTCGATAAACGTTACGCTAAATAAAAATTTGGCGCTCAAAATGGCGTTTCAGGGGATCTATCGCGCGAAACCGGTTTTTGTGACCAATCAAAAGTTTGATTATACGTATACGACTTCGTTGGTGGCGAATTTTTAAGGGGCCTCTTTTAGGAGAGGCGCGGACAGATGACGTCCGAAGGGCGCACCTTTCATTCTTTCTACTTCACTGCTGCCACTGAAGCCGTAAGGCCCGGCGCTTTTCCGCCTCTTTGTACTTTTTCTTTTCTTCGGCGGTCTTGGGAGTGTAAGGAGGGGCCTTTTTGGGACGACCAAATTCGTCGACCCCGACATAAGTGAGGTAGGCCTGGGTAGCGCGCCTTACCTCACCGGTACTGGCGTTTTCCGCATCAACGATGACTTCGACCTCCATTGAGGTCTTTCCCACATAAGTCACGTTGGCCCGAATTTGCACCACGAACCCTATTTTGATGGGAACGATAAAGTGAAGGTAGTCGATGGAGACGGTTACCACGGGAGCTTTGCAGTGGCGTTGTGCCGCTATGGCTCCTGCGATATCTATCCAGCCCATGACCACTCCTCCGAAGATAGTATGGAGGGCATTGGTATGGGACGGGAGCACAATCTCCGTCATCAGAACTTCGTTTTTTCTTAGAGCAAGCGAGTCATTTTGTTTATCTTTTTGATCGGCCATTATGGATTCCCCTCTAAAGGTCGAGAGAGGTCATATCATTTTTTTGGCCTCTTTTTAACTTGGTAATTATTTACGTGGCGGGCGTGCTGTTCGTAGGTTTCCGAGAAAACATGGCTCCCCTGGTTATTGGACACGAAATACAGATACTTGGTAACTGCCGGGTGAAGAGCAGCCTTTAGGGAAGCTTCTCCCGGATTAGCGATTGGGCCTGGGGGAAGGGCCGGAATCGTATAGGTGTTGTAGGCGGTGTATCCCAAGAGGTCTTTCTTCCTAAGACGACCCTGGTAGTTGGCGAGTCCATAAATCGTCGTGGGATCGCTTTGCAATTTCATCTTTTTTCGGAGCCGATTATGGAAAACCGAAGAGACTTTTGGCCTTTCGTCATCTACACCAGTCTCCTTTTCGATCATGGAGGCTAGGGTAACCAGAGTAAGGAGAGAGACTTTTTGACTATCGGCGTCTGCCTTTAAATCTTTCCGGTACACTTCCATGAAGTGTTGGACCATGCGATCGATAATTTTTTCCTCGCCGTCGACTTTGGAAAAAGCATACGTATCGGGGTACAGAAATCCTTCAAGTGTCGGGGCTTCCAACCCATATTTAGTGGCCGCCTGCTTGGTCATGGTTAGATCAAGAAATCGTTTTTCGCTGACCAAATTTTCCGAGGCAAGCACGGCTGCGATTTGCCGAACGTTGAAACCTTCGGGAATGGTCACTTGATGCACGATAGGGTTGTCGTGATAGATGACCCACATCGCATCGATGACACGCATGTTTTTACGGAAACTAAATTCGCCCGCCCGTACGCGACTGTTTCCTCCGGTGAATCTAAGGAGCAGTTTAAAAAGGGTGGGAGAATCGATGACTCCTTGCTCTTTTAATATCTCGGAAACTTTGGCTATGGTGGCTCCATGAGGAATGATGACATCGTCAATGTCCCCTTCGGTAGAGCCGTGGTAGAGCAGGACTCCGACTCCAATCGTTAGGAACATTAGAATCAGAACCAGTACTGAGGCCAGGCGCGTTGAAGTGCTGCCGGTTTGGCTCTTTAGTGGGCTAAATGGATTTGGTTTTCGTGTTGGTCCCAACGGGTGAGATCCTGAAAATGCAGACTATCTAGGTAGCTTTGCAGACTGATCGATGCGGCTACCTTACCGATGACTTGCCTTCTTTTATCTCGAGATAGGTCTGCGGTTATGAGAGCACGCTCCGCCTGAGCGATCGTAAAACGTTCATTCCATTCTATCATAGGGCGGGAGAATCGTTCCCGGAGCAGTGCGATATATTTTTGAACCTTTCGAGGTTTTTCGTCCATCGGGACGCACAGTAGCGATAATTGGGAGGTAAAGCGACTTTTTTTGAAAGGTGTCACTCTCCCTTAGGGCTAAGGATCATACATATCTTTTCTTGCCTTTCTCTGTGAAATTTGATCAATCATTTAGATGAGTAATACTCTTGAACCTAAGTTTTTTTCGTCCATGTCGAATGAGTTCGCTGGGGCTAATTTTGGCGATCTGCGACTCACCCGGAGGTTAATGGACATGTCTGACGGTATCGCCCAAGATCCTAAAGAGACCTTACCCAAGCTTTTAGGAGAAGGAGCTGGAATTGAGGGAGGTTACCGTTTTCTGCGTAATCCCCGTGTGAATTTGGAGTCGATTTTAGCATCCCATTTTGAGCAGACGGTTTTGCGAGCGAAACTGGAAAAGGAAGTTCTGGTTCTCCACGATACGACTGAGTTCAAATTTCCTTCCAAACGTAAGGGGCTAGGTTTGCTCAGTGGTAGTCGCTCCGCGGGAGACGGTTTCTACGGGCATTTTTCCTTAGTTGTGGGATCTTGTTTGCATCGACCTGTTGGGGTTGTGGCGGTTGAGCCAATGATTAAGCTGAAGAAGAAAGGCTATCAAAGCCCGTCCAAAACGCGACAAGATCCGACGAGAAAGTCTCTGCGTTGGATGCGAGGAATTGTGGCCAGCGAATCGAGATTGGGCTTCGCAGCGAAACCTATTCACGTGATGGACCGTGAGGCAGATTTCTTCGAGTTACTTTCTGAACTAAAAGATTCATCTGGTCGCTGCGTGATTCGAGTCTGCCGAGATCGTTTGGTTACAGACGAAAACCTAGAAGAAGGAGTGAGCCTTTACAGCTCACTCGAGAGCGCTCCGGTAAAGCTTCAACGAGAAGTCCGAGTTGGAACAAGAGCACAAAGTCCCTTACCTCAAAACAGAAAAGACTACCCCGCTCGTCAGCAACGAACCGCCATGTTATCGGCGACAGCGGCAAGGGTGGAGCTAATACGAGGTCACCATCATGGAGCAAGATTAAATAAGACTGTGACACTCAACGTTGTCCACGTCTTTGAGTCCAATCCGCCGGAGGGAACAGAGCCGATTGATTGGAAATTACTCACTACCGAGTCTACCAATACGCCCGCGGATATCGAAAAGGTGATCGATATCTATCGAGCCAGATGGCTTATCGAAGAATATTTTAAGGCGATCAAAACTGGATGTGCCTTTGAAGAACGGCAACTCGAATCGAAAGATACCATTTTCAATGCCTTGGCGATCTTTATCCCAATCGCCTGGCGAATGCTGCTCTTGCGAGCGGAAGCCAGGCAACGGCCACTCACCCCGGCGACAGTAGTGTTAACCCCGACTCAAATATCGGTTCTCCGAGCGGTCTCAAAAACTCCCATCCCAGAAAATCCTACGGTCGCAGAAGCAATTTCAGCCGTTGCGAGGCTCGGCGGCCACCTTAAGCAGAATGGCCCGCCAGGTTGGAAAATACTAGGAAAGGGCCTCACAGAACTATTGACTCTAGAAAAAGGGTGGCTCGCTAAAGAAAGATGTGATCAATGATTAGCCCTTAGGGCCCTTTAGGAACGGGTCATGCCCTAAGATGACCCGTACCTTTTGAGCCCGGAAGGAGAGTGACACCTTACGAGAGACACCTTACGAGTTCATGCCGGGCGTGCCGCCGCTATACTTTCCAGAGACTTCATCGGATGGTGATCGAGTAGCTCCGCTCTCCATTTGTCATAAGCCCAAATGATTTCGAAGCTTGTGGGAAAACGGTTAAAGATACCGCGTTTTAAAATGCGCTCTCCTTCGCGAAGGTTGGGAAACCATCTTTGCGTATCCCCTCCGCTTAAGATGCCTAGTGACTTCACTCCTAAAGATCGAGCAAGGTGCAGCGGACCGGAATCGACCGCTATGACACCGTCAAGGCGTTCCAAGTAGGCGCCCAAGGTTCGGAATGTCGAGGGAAAGCAAAGCTCAATTTTCTCTGGCTGTTCCGCAATATCTCGCAGCTGTTCCAATACACGATAGTCGGAGGGAGTTCCAAAGAGGAAAAACTTTTCGAACTCGTCCTGTGATGTCGCCCGCTGGACCAGCTTCTGCCAACGTTTGGTGGAGTGCATGCGCGTTTTCAGCCCCGCCATGGGACAAAATCCCAACCACAGTCCGTGCTTGGGGCCCATTTTTTCTTGGGCTTCCGTGCGGTCGACTTCAGAAAGGATAGGACTAAGCGGCCCTTCGGAGATGCGTTTAGTCAGATCCACTCCCATCGCTTGTCCCACGAAAATAGCGATGTTTTCGGTTTCGTTTCTGTGAGCGGGTGTTTCCTCCGGAAGTAACAGAGGGATAATCCCTTCCAGAGGTTCGAGGCTAGTCGAATATTTGTGATCGGCCGTGATGCTCGAAAGCAGTAGCCGCATGCCGTCACTGGGATCGCACAGCAGATTGATAACTTTGGTGAAGCGATCGACGCCGACATTGGTAAACAGAGCCCGGATCTTTTCTCCTTTCATTCTCTTCCACTGCTTGGGCAGTACATGCACGGAGTACCCCGGTTCGAAAGCAAACAGGGACGCATTGTGTTCTGACGCCAAAAGATGAAACTCCACAAAGGGAAAGTGCATGCGCAGTAAGCGCAGGACGGGCAGAGTTTTCAAAGCATCCCCAGCCTTGTCAGGCCTTAACAGCAGGATGCGCGTTTTGGTATCCATTCATTCCTCCAACCTAGGTAACGTTTCCGGTAAACTCTTTGTCCCTTTGCGGGGGTTGTCGTGCTTGTCTTCCAACGAAGCCACGGGATAAGTGCATTGATATCCGCTAAAACTTCCCATGGGCCGTGCATTCGCACTCTTCTTGAGCCCTCCGTAAGGAAGGCGAAAAGTGGATTCCACCGTCGGACGGTTCCAATAAAGAAGTCCCGCGGTGGCCTCTTCGATAAGGCGCAAGTAGGTCTCTCGATTGGAAGTATAAATCGACGCCGCTACTCCAAACTGAGTCTGGTTCACGATATCCGCGACTTCATCCAAATCAGACACTTTGAAAAGGGCGACGTTAGGGCCTGTGATTTCCGTCTTTTGGTAAACGCTCTTGGGATCCGGTTTTGTGACCAAGTGAATCGATGGAGATACGTAATGTCCTCTGGTATCTCTTTCCAAGGTCTTGCCTCGCATGATCTCTTCACAGCCTTCTCGGACAGCTATTCCTTGGTATCTCAAGTAGTGCTCTAACGACTCTTCACTGATAAGAGGTCCCAAAAACGGAGCCTCTTTTCCTGCTGTTAATCCGTAACCGACGCGGATCTTTTTAGCGAGTTTATGAAAATCTTGTACGAACTTATCGAAAATCTTTTCGTGAATGAGGACTCGATGCGCGTTTGTCACTCGTTGTCCCGAAGTAACGAACGAAGAGTAAAGGGTTTCGTGCAACGCTCTATCGTAGGAACAATCGTCCCAAATCACCGTCGCATTCTTAGAGCCCATTTCCAGGACAACGACTTTCCAGTAATCGCTCAAAACCTTTTGGAGTTTGCCTCCCCCTTCGAAAGCCCCACTCATGAAAATTCCGTCAATCGCACTATGGCTCACTAACCGACGAGCGACTTCAGCCTCTCCGTGGATGACATTAACGGCGCCCGCGGGTAGGCCCGAGTCATGAAAGAGTTCCGAAATCATTTGTCCGGTGAAAGGGGCGTGTTGGGATGCTTTTAGAACCACGACGTTTCCATTAATCAGACAAGGAATCATCTGAGCGTGCGGAGTAAATAAAGGGAGCGGGGGGGGAGTTACAATCGCCATGACACCACGAGGGAAAAATCGAACCACCCCTTCACTCTGTGCATCTACATTTTCGATACGGATCTCGTTGGTAGTTTGACTGCCGATCGTGATGGCGTCTTCAATGAGCTTAAGTGTCGCATCGACCTCTTGAAGCGATTCCCACAGGGGCTTGCCAATCTCTTTGGAAAGACAGGTCGCTAGGTTCTCACGACTCTTCTTTAATAAGTCCGCATAACGGCGAATCGCGGACAATCGATCCGCTACATTCAGCCTTTTCCAGCTTGGAAAACTCTGCTGAGCCGCCGTTACCGCTTCATCCACATGCTCAAAGCTAAACGGAATGGTCGTCACTCCGTGCTCCAGATCACCCGGGTTCTGGCTCTTAAGCTCGCCATTGGGGTCAACGATTTTGACAAACTGACCCTGTAGATAGCTTCCTCTAAACACTTGAGATTCTTTCACTTTATGCTCCGCTGAGGTGACGCCGCCATCGGCGCTGCTCATGTTACAGACTTGCCTGAGACGCAATGTTGCGGTCCAGAGTTAGCGCTTTAACGCCTCTCACATGACGCGATACGCCATGAACCTGGACGACCGGAGGGGCAAGAACGATGTACGAATCCATGATAACCATGGGGTTGAAGGCGGTCAAACCGGGGCGCGCATCGCGTTAGCCCAAAGGCATGAGGGTGACGGTATCTTTGCCGGGAACCACTCCCAACATCTCGATGGCATGTTTGGGCAGATGAACTAAAGACTTACTGACTTCGTAGGACGTTTGAACACACCTAAACTCGTCTTCGAAGAAAAAAACCGCAAAGGGCTGCCTCTTTGGGCTTCTTTTTTAAGACGTCCCGGTGGACGGTAAACTTTTTGGAGTCACGAACGATGGTAATTTTGTCGGTTTCCGCCCAATAGTGGGGGCCGCCGTCGAACGGATCGATGTGCTCTTTCCATTGAAAGCCAATCGCTTCCAGCATGTGCTTTACCGGCTCGGCCCCTTCGCCCACCTTCCCAATGGCGTCGCGAGCTTCCCCCGAAAGAAGGCATGTATAGATGTCGCCCTTGGGAAACAGTGACGTTACAAACTCTTTGTTCTTACGTGAGAGCTCATCGGCTTCCTGATACGCGAGATTCGTGAAACGACGTCCCACCGCTTCCCATAAAATACTCTCCCCGCTTTCCGTTAGGGGAGGCATTAGTTCCGAAAGCACGTGATTTTTGAAGCTTCGGCGCTTCATTTTGATGAACAAGAAACGCGCATAGGACAACTGCCTGCCTAACTTGGACTTGTGTCCCCGGTAGTTGGGGTTAATCACAAGCCCTCCGATTTCCGTCGGGCCATCGGTATCGAATTTGAGTTGGAGGACTTTATGAATAAAGCCTCCGTGTAAAGTCTCGCTGTATTTTTGAATCTCTTTGAGATGGAAATACATATGGGGAGTCGCGATATTTCCGTGGCGGGCAATGACCATGGATGTTCCCACTAGCGACTTATCATCGGTCTTTTCCAACACAAAAATGTATTCCCGGGCAAATTTATCGACGATAGCCCCACTGAAGGAGTCGATACTTACTCGAATCTTTTCTTTAAGGACGTCTCGATCGGACGGTAAGTTAATGAAATAGACCAGCTGACTCAGCTGAACCAACTCTTCGAGATCTTCTTCTCGCACACTGCGTATTAAAAAAGAATTTTCCATTTCGGTTCACAACTTCTAATGTTCGATTTGCGATTGAAGGAGGGACGCCACGTAACTGCCCACGGAGTCAACGTTCTCGTGGGGAGTCGAAGCTCCACCCGTAACGCCGATTTTTCGTTTGCCGACGAACCATACCGGATCGATCTCGGACATTTCCTCTATGTGATACGTGTTTTGCTGAAATGTCTTGCAAATTTTAACCAGCTTGCACGTATTGCTGCTGTTTTTTCCGCCGACTACGATGACGATATCCGCGGTCCTGGCAAGATTGAGGGCTTCCGTCTGCCTGATGGAAGTGGCGTCACAAATCGTGTTATAGACTGCCACTTCCTTAAAACGAGCTCGGGCTTTTTCGATGACTTGGTCAAGAACGCCTACTTCAATCGTAGTCTGAGCAATAATGCCCACCTTTTCGACGGACTCGGGGATGTTTAGCACCTCCTCGGGTTGGTAGGTCACCAAATAGTCCGGCTTTCCAAAATAACTGACCACCCCTTTGACCTCGGGATGGTTGGGATCTCCGACCAGAATTAGAAAATACCCATCCTCTCCCAGGCTCGTGGCTATTCGTTGGGGCTTTTTAACTAACGGACAGGTCGCGTCCACAATCTGAACCCCCCGGTCCCGTAGCTCCTTTTCATAAGTTTTTTGAACCCCATGCGATCGCAATACCACCGTTCCCCGGACCACCTCGGAAGCGTCGTTCACAATCTTTACGCCTGCATCCTCGAACTCTTTGACGACCTTAGGATTGTGAATCAGAGGGCCGAACGAATAGACATTTGGGTTTTTAGCACCAGGAACGGCCGCCCGCTTTAGTGCCTGGTGCCCCAACTTAATGGCTCGCACGACCCCAAAGCAGGCTCCGGCATTGGGGGCAATGGTGATTTCAATGGAGTCATCAGGTGAAAAACCGGACTGACGTTTCGACGGAATTGTGTTCATAAAAAGAGCTGACGTTTTCTTTCTTTAGCCCCGTCCCTGACCCGTTGTCAACGAAGCGACTGACCTTCTAGCCTACCATTAGAGAGCTAACCAAGTAAAACTGCTGAAAAATTCTACCATAGAGTTGTCCCGTTGAGTTGGATTGTGGTAGAAGGATTACCGGCCTTTTTACGCGCTGTTTCGTACGGGCCGCTTTCGTGCTAACCAAAAAAGACTGGCATGAATTGACGATTGACTCGCGTTTTGAATTATCGCGTTTACGGTTTGAGCGTTAACGGGATTATTCAGAATTCGCGACTCGTCTACTGATTGGTCGAGAGGTGAATTCTGGCGGAAAAAGGACATTCCGACTTTCGCAACGTGGCTGAACGTCTGGAAGCGATTGAAGAGATACTGGGCTATCGATTTGAAGATCGCGAGCTTGGAATCCAAGCGCTCACCCATTCTTCCTTCTCTAACGAAAGTGCCGCCAACGATGCTTTGGCGGAACTGGTACCCGACAATGAACGTCTGGAGTTCTTGGGCGACGCCGTCATCGGGCTTGTCATCGCCAAGGAGCTTATGGAGCTGTTTCCTGGGGCTTCGGAAGGCAAACTTTCTAGGTGGCGAAGTAGCCTGGTGAGTCGAAAGACTCTAGCTGAAATCGCCCAGGAGTTGAGGCTCGGCGAATGTGTTCGGTTAGGACGCGGAGAGAAGCAGACAGGCGGTGCTGAAAAGCGATCCATCCTGGCTGCTGTTTTAGAAGCGATAGTGGGCTCCGTCTATTTGGATGGCGGCATCGAGCCCGCAGCGCGGTTTTTGCAGAATATTTATGATGGCTTGTTACGAGGAATTACCGAGGGTAGCGACAGCAGCTTCACTTTGATCGACAAAAAGACCCATCTACAAGAGAAAACACAATCGGTCTATAAGACGGCCCCTATCTATAGATTAGTAGAAGCCTGGGGTCCGGAGCACCAAAAGGTATTTCGAGTGGAGATCGTAATAGATGGCCGAGTCATTGCTCATGGCGACGGTCGAAGTAAGAAGGATGCCGAGCAGCAGGCGGCGAGTCTTGCTTTAGAGATCTTGGGGTTTTAAAGGGATTAGTTAGGACGGTTTATGTCAGATTTCAAAAGTGGCTTTGTCGGAATAGTAGGACCGACCAATTCCGGAAAGTCTACCCTACTAAATTCGTTGGTAGGAGAGAAACTCAGTATTGTTTCTAAACTTCCTCAAACCACTCAGCACGCGCTCAAGGGGATCGTAAACGGTAAGAATTACCAGCTAATCTTTATCGATACTCCCGGATTTCAACGCTATCCAGAAACGATTCCCAGACTTCTTAATCGTGTGGCCGATCATGCCGCTGAGGAATGTGACCTTCTTTTATGGGTGTTCGACGCTTCGTCGAATCGAGTCTTTGACCAGGTTGAGAAACTGGAGAACCGAATTTCGAAGCTGAAAAAGGTCGAAGATCGAATCTGTCTGCTCAATAAGATCGATCTGATGCCTAAGGGTGAATTACTTCCTTTGATTCAGAGACTGCACGACAAAAAGCTTTTTTCCGAAATCATTCCTATCTCAGCTCAGAAGAGAGACGGTGTTGAGAGATTAGTGAAAATCTTGGTTCCCAGACTGATATCCGATCACCCCTATTACGAAAAAGGGCAGCTCACCGATCGGACGATTGCTTTTCGTATGTCGGAACTTATCCGAGAGAAAGTCTTTCTGACCACACGCCAGGAGATTCCCTATTCCGTCTATGTGGAGATGGAAGAGGAGGGGGCGGATCCCCAGGCAGCGCGAGTTCCCACTTATCGCGCGGTTCTTCATGTCGATTCGGATTCCCGAAAAGGGATCTTAATTGGAAAAGGGGGCGAGACCTTGAAGAAAATAGGGATCGCCGCTCGTCAGGACATTGAAAAGATTTTGGGACATCAGATTTGCTTAAAGCTTCATGTCCATGTGGAAGGACAGTGGCGGGATGATGCGGACAAGCTCCACCGCTATTTGGAGCTAAACTAATGCCTCCCCCCTTATTCACGGTAGCTATCGTCGGACGTCCCAACGTCGGTAAGTCGAGTCTTTTTAATGCCCTTTTAGGGTATCGGCGCAGCATCGTGCTCGATTTGCCTGGCACCACCCTCGATCAAATCTCTGAAAAGGTAGAATGGAATTCAGTCGCTCTTAGGATCATGGATACTTTGGGGGTGAATGACGAGTCCGATTCGGAAGCTTTGGGCAATATCTTAGGCAAAGCGGATGCCTGTCTTTTCGTCGTGGACGCTTTGGTGGGGCCAACCCCTTTCGACCGGTTTTTGGCGCGTGAGATTCATTTGGCCGGAGTGCCGGCACTTCTTTGCGTTAATAAGTCGGAAGCCAAACGTTCGGAGTCCGAAACATTCTTTGCCGAACTTCAATTCGATCAGATGTTGCCTATCTCGGCGGCCCATCGGCACAATCTCTCTGAGGTTAAGGACTGGTGTGCGGCTCAGGCCTTAAAGAGCAAAGCGGAAGCTCCCAAAAGCCCTGGGCTTGAGCGTTTGATCAATAATCTTTCGGTTAGTCCAGAGCTTCCTACGGAACCGCTTCGCGAAGAAAAAGAGCCAGATCAAAAGCCCGAGACCTTAAGTATCGCTCTTATCGGAAAACCCAACACGGGAAAATCGACTTTGATGAACCGACTCTGCGGAGAAAAGGTTTCTCGAGTAAGTCCAACACCCCTTACGACCAGGGATGCGGTGAGCTTCGAAATGGTCACTCCCGAAGGCCTTGTCAGGTTTGTTGATACGGCGGGAATGCGCCGGCCTCGAACGCAAAAGAGCGAGCTTGAAGTATTTTCGATCAATGCTTCGACCCGAGCGATTAGGGCCGCGGATATCGTGCTTTTGATGTTTGCTTGCCACGAAGAGGTATCGGATCAAGACATGCGCTTACTCTCGCTTATCGAAAACGAGGGAAAGCCTACCATCGTTTTGCTTAATTTCTGGGACCAACTAACTGCATCACAACGAAAGCACTTTTTGGAAGATAGTGAGTTTTCGACAGCGCTCGAGCAATTTCGAACGCTTCCCCTTAGTGGACTGACCGGCTTTAATGTCGCTCAGATTTTACCGCTGGCGTGGAAGATGGCTAGGACTGCGCGAAAAAGAGTTAAGACCTCCCGCCTTAACGAAGTGGTCGAAAGAATTGTTGCCAGAAATCCTCCTCCGTCGACGGGAAACCAAAATTTCAATATTCTATATGCCAGTCAAATTAAGACTGAGCCTCCTACCTTCGTCTTTTTCGTTAACCGCAAGCAATCGGTCCCTGCCAGTTACGAAAAATTTCTGACCAACCAGTTACGAAAGCAGCTCAATTTTAAAGGGCAACCGATTCGCATTTATTTTAGGGCCGGAAAAAATCAATAGCGAAAACTAGAGTGAACTCTGACGAATCCCTTCGTAAAGAACGATAGCAACGGCCTGGCTTAGGTTAAGACTTCTTACCAGATGGGTTCTCATCGGAATCTGCAGAAACTTTCCTTCGTAAGTTTGAAAAAAAGATTGGGGAAGCCCTTTGGTTTCGCTGCCAAAAACCAAATAGGCGGGTGCCGTAAGTCTTGCTTCCGTATAAGGATAGGAAGCAAACTTGCTTAGAAAAAAAAGTTTATCCGGCTTTTCCGCTTCTAAAAAAGCCTCCCAATTATCGTGTGCCCGTACATCCACATGAGGCCAGTAGTCGAGCCCCGCGCGTTTTACCGAAGCTTCGTCGATGGAAAATCCCAATGGCCGTATCAGATGAAGGGTGGCTCCTGTGCAAGCGCACAGGCGTGCGATGGAACCTGTGTTTTGGGGAATCACAGGCTCGTGCAAGACAATATGAAATCCTAAAATCACCTCGGGAAAGTAACGTAAGGCAGAAAGGAAAGGAACGAGAAAAAAAGATGACAACAAATGTCACCCTAAAACCGAATAAACTAACGAAATCCCTAGGTAAATAACTTCGTTTGCCTAATTGATACTATGCGTTATTTCGTGCTATAAGTCGCTACTCGCTTGTTTTAAAAAAAGAGGTTTGAGTTGAAGTTCGTTACGGCCATTTTCGCCTTCCTAGTAGGCGCGTCTGCCATCGCTAATGCGGCGGTGACCTGCGGCGATCAAGTTCGTCTTTACGACAATTCGAGCCAATTGAGCTTTGCCTCAGCTCCTGATGAAGCGGCAAGTACCCCTTTCTTGATGATCGGGGGCGATCGCTTTGCCGTAGGTACCCATAGAGTGGAAAAAAGTCCCGAGCATCCTCAGGGAACTTTTAGAGTTACCGGCGGGCGCCTCGTCGTCCAGCAGATAGCGGAAAGCGAAACCTTAATGAGCGTCGAGCCTCCCTCGTTATCCGGTAAGCCAAGCCATCTGGGAGCTTTGCATGTTTCTCCCGACGGAACGTATATGGCGGTGACAGGCGCGACTCGCAGTGGTGGCGGTCCTGTTGCGATTTATGAAACAGGAGCAGTGGAATTACTGCATAACACTGAAGAGGTTCAAAATAGTTGGGATCCCGTGGTTCATCAATTCATAGAACTCCATAGGTTGGCGGAAAAAGCAAACCCCCTTGCCATTGCGCAACTAAAACAGATGGATCCCACCGGGAGTTTAATGAAGGTTTGGAAAGCAGACCCGGAAGGCGTTAAAGAATGGGCTAAGAACCAAGCTTCCCGACTGACGAATGTCGCCAACCAGAGCAGAAGTGTTCCGGTGATGGGAATGCAATTCCATCCTTCGAGCGAAACCTATCTGTCTCAGGCGGCAGATCATGTCTCGATTCGAAGAAGTAGAACGGGAAAAGAGATTCAACGCATCATCTTACACTCGCTGCTAGGTCCTATCCAAAATGATCAGCCACGTACCTATTTCGTGGATCGAGGCAATGCGATCGCCGCTATCAGTCGAGAGCACGTTACTTTCTGGGATGCCGAAGAGGGTAGCTTCCTCGGATCCGAAAAAGCTTTGGGCGAGTTGGGGGGCGTTTTCGATCCGATAGTCCCAGCTACTTCGGGACAATTTGTTTCTGCTGCCTACAAAACCGAGACGGCACGCGAGCGCGTGCTTTACTCAATCCATCGGAATACGCAAACGAAGGAAGCTAAACCGAGCGTAGAAAAAGTTTATAAGAATAGTCTCACGGCCTCGACCGCTCCCGGGATTGCCTTTGGCCCCAATGAATATGCCGTGGGGATTGATGGCAAACGTGTTGAGATCCATTCCTCAGAGGATCATTCTCTGTTATGGGAATTTGAGACGAGCGGAGAGTTAGGCCCTCATCTGATGAATTATTCTAACGATGGACACTTTCTCGCGGTGGCAAGTGCCGATGGTAAAGAACAAGGTATTGAGTTGTGGTCGACTTCGAAAAAGGCCGGACTTAAGTTCAACCTAGAGGAAAAACCCTATCGTCGGGTAATTTCTAGCGTGAACTTCTCTGCTGATGGGAGTTGGCTTACGGTGACTGTAATGACTTTTGAGGACGGGCCTGACAAACCTTACCGAACCGAAGCTTACGCTATCGACATTTTCCGGCAAATGGCAAAACTAAAGCCAGCAGCAAAATAAGGCCCTTCTAGATTTTGCGCTACGAGACAATTACTGCTATAAGTCGCGCGTTCCCTGGAAAGAGGTTTTCGTTGAAAGTTCTCGCCGTAGGTTTATTCGTGCTCTGTGGAATTCCTTTTTTAGCCAATGCCCTGACTTGTGGGCAAGAGGTTCTTTTTTACGATAACTCGAGAGAATTGCGTTTTGACTCCGCTCCCAACGAAGTCCCTAATACTTCCTTTTTCATGATTGGGGGAGACAGATTTGTCGTGGGCATGAATACCACGGAGAGAAATGCCTCTCACCCGGAATTACGTTTCAAAGTGATAAAAGGACGCCTCGTCGTCCAACAGATCGATGAAGCCCAAACTTTAGTAAGCGTTCACCCTCCATCGATGGGAGGGAAGCCTCCTCATATAGGAGAGCTTCATATTTCACCCGACGGGAAATATATTGCGGCGATCGGCGCCACTGTCTACGGGGGTCCTGTCTTGATGTATGAAACAGGTGCCGTGGAACTCTTGCATACCACTGGAGAGGTCAAAAATAGTTGGGATAACGTCGTTTATGCGTTCGTGGAACTTTTCTCGCTGGCGTCAAAAGGCCATCCTCAAGCTATTGAAGCTCTCAAGCAAGTAGATCCCCAGGGGATTGGAATGAGCCATTGGAAAGCAGATCCCCAGGCTGCTCGAAACCGCTTGAAAGACGTGGCTCCCGCACAGACAGGTATTCCAAACCAGAGTGAGGAGGTTGCGGTTAGAGGAGTGCAATTTCATCCTTCCAGTCAAAGTTATCTCGCTAATGCGGGATACCATGCGTCGATTCGAGATAGCCGGACTGGAAATGAGATCCAACAAATTTTTTTATATTCCAAATTCGCGCCCCCACAAAAGTATTTTTCGAGTACCTACTTTGTGGATCGCGGGAATGTGGTGGCTGCGATAAATCCAGAAGGGACTACTTTTTGGGATGTTGAAGACGCTACTTATATCGGAGCACTAAATGATCCCGGCAAAATCGGAGGACTTCTCGAACCCATCGTTCCTGCCCCTTCGGGCCAATTCCTTTCGGCTGCTTATCATATGGAGACGGGTAACCGTCAGCGTGTCCTCTACGGGATTCATCGTGATGAGCAAACCCATCGGCCAATACCGAGAGTGGAAAAGACCTACGAGAATGATTCGGATGCTCCCACCGCTCCCGGAATCGCTTTCGCTCCCAACGAATATGCGGTGGGGTTGGATGGAGATCGGGTAGAGATCCACTCCGCCACCGATCACTCTTTGTTATGGGAATTTGAGACGAAGGGAAATATAGCGGCGCATCTGATGAACTATTCTAACGATGGAAGGTTTCTTGCTGTTCCTACCTATGAAGCGCATAGGCAGGCGGTGGAACTCTGGTCCATTTCGAAGCGGGCGGGGATTAGGTTTACTCTCGAAGAAAAACCGTTTCACCAATCAATCGCAAACGTAAGTTTTTCTCCCGATGGAAGTTGGCTCTCGCTAACCGTCCTGAGTTTTGTGGACGGCATGGACCAAATGCCAAAAATGGATGCTTATGCGATAGACGTCTTTCGGCAGATGGCAAAGCTAAAGGTCACCGATTAAATTTTAGCTCCCCTGTCGCCCTTCGGGGCTTCTCGTAACGACGATCTTTAAGCGATTAATAATTGATCAAATAGTTAATAAGTTGGTTAGCCACGGGGGTTCCAAGCCCCGTCAGAAGATCAAAGCCCACTCCCGCGCAGAATCCTGAAAAAACACAGCCGCTAGTGATGTCGTTGAAGTCACTTGAAGGGGCCGCATAGATGGCCGCATGCACGTCTCCCAAAGGGGAAGAGGAGGCTCGTTTACCATTCGCCAAAGCAATGAGCCCGGCCCACATCGGGGAGCCGACGCTAGCTCCCGATGAGATTACCCAATTTAAATCCGTAAGAGGACTTTGGGCGGGAACTCCATTCACCCAGCCGCTTCCAAATCCATTAACATAGGGTCCGTTAGTACTATCGTAAACGAAGACTCCCGTTGCGGAGTCGGCAACGATGGCGACATCTGGTACCGATCGATAGGTGGTGCTGGCGTCTCCTCCTACGTTTTGTTGATAACTCGGAATAGTGACGAATTGGCTGATTCCTCCTCCCGATTTCGGCCACGCTGTCTCGCTACGAGATTCGGTGGACGGATTGTATTGGAGATGGGTTCCCCCAACAGCAAGCACATATTGCGAAACTGCCGGCCAATTAACGGTATCTCCTGCATCTCCGCTGGAAGCGACGAAGGTTACGCCGGGAATGTTAAAATGGGAATCGTACAGCGTATCTTCCGAAGGAAATTCGTAATAACTAAAGCTCATGGTGACGACGTTAGCCCCCTGAGCCACCGCATAGTCCACCGCTGCTACCGTGCTATCCTCAGTCTGCGCACCTTCAAATACGAGAAGGATATTGGCCTGAGGAGCGATCGCATGAACCATTTCGACATCGAGAGCGGTCTCTGAGGTCCAAGCGGCACAAATATTTTGGAAACCATTGGTCGTTCGAACGGAGAAATTGCAAGTGGCGTTGTTGTAAGTGGGCTGCCCTTGCATATATTGAATCGTTAAATTTGCTTGAGGAAGTCCAAATGCGGTGGAAAAAGCAGCGAGATCTCCTTGAATGTTTGGGTTTCCGATCCGATCGATGATAGCAATGGTCTGCCCCTGACCCTCTCCTAAATTAGAAGTAATTTGGTAAGCAGCCTGTATTCCAGACGGCGTATAGACATAATTGCCGTTGGAAAGCTCCTGCGTCGTGAGCCAAGAAGGAGTTCCTCCAGTGGAGTTGGAACCGGATCCTCCACAACCGTTCACAAGAAGAACGATTGAACTTAGAGCCCAAAGTAAGGACAAAGACTTCATGCGGGTTCCTTTGAGAAGGCTAAGGCGAAATCACGAGATGTTTTTGCAAAGGCTATGCCCCGGGAATTAGGAAGGCAGGCAACAAACTCTTAGTAATTCAATGAGATAAGTCCTGTATGCAAGATGCTCAGACCGCTAAAGTGAATACCTTTTAGTCGCGGTTTCAGAGCTATTTGGTTCAAGTTGTCGAATTGCTTCATACGAGGGGGCCTGGAAAACTTATGGGCAACCAGGGCTTGTAGACAGCCTCCCGCTTCTTTACAATGGCTCGCTATGCGTGAAGTCGAAAACGGGCCCGTTACCATGACCAAGAGATCTATCCACATCAAGACGTTCGGTTGCCAGATGAATGTCTATGATTCGGATCGGATGCAGTCTCTGCTAGTAAACCAAGGTTTTGTCTATGAGCCCGAGCTTCGCAAAGCCGATGTGATTTTGCTAAATACCTGCAGCATCCGGGACAAATCCGAACATAAAGTCTTAAGCCTTTTGGGCGAGCTTAAGCCGCTCAAAGATCGCGATCCGAAAAAGGTGATTGGAGTCACCGGCTGTGTCGGACAGAGGATGGGAAGAACGCTGCTACAGCGAGTCCCCCATCTCGATCTGGTCATGGGACCTGACGCCGTGGATCGAGTCGGCGAAGTGGTGAATAACGTTATCAACGAAGGGCGTAGGGTTTTAGAGGCCAAGCTTGATATCGGGGGACGAAGTTATTCGCAACCCTCGGCTATGACGACGACTCGTCCCTCGGAATACCTGACAGTGATGAAGGGCTGCGATCACTTTTGTACGTACTGCATTGTCCCCTTTGTCAGGGGACGAGAGAAGAGCCGTACTATTTCTGAAATTATTGTGGATGTGAAAAAGTTTGTGGCCGGAGGAACCAAAGAGGTCACTTTTCTAGGACAGAATATCAATACTTTTGGAAAGGGAACGGGCGAAAGTTTAGCCCAGCTTGTGGAAGCTGCCAACCGGGTCGAGGGATTAGAGAGAATCCGCT
Organism: uncultured delta proteobacterium; assembly: GCA_963778115.1. GTDB lineage: Bacteria > Bdellovibrionota > FAC87 > UBA2466 > UBA2466 > JBBQIT01. Next base: position 563,780 of record CAVZSV010000004.1, on the reverse strand, counting down.
ACGTTACTTCTCACCCCAGAGATTTGGGCATGGATCTAATAGAGCAATTTGGAAATGTAGAAAAATTGTGTCCGGCACTCCATCTACCTTTTCAATCGGGGAGTGATAGCGTTTTAAAGCGAATGAGCCGACTCTATACGAATCGAGAGTACCGGGAAAAGATCGACTTGCTTCGTAAGCACCGCCCCGACATCGCTCTTTCGGCGGATGCCATTGTAGGTTTTCCCGGGGAGACCGAAGAAGATTTTGAGCAGACGATGGCGATGGTGAAGGATATCGGGTTCTCTTTGGTCTTCATGTTCAAGTATTCTCCACGTCCCGGCACCCGAGCTTTCGAATATGGTGCGGAACTTGAGATAGACGAGAAAATTAAAGAGGAACGATTGGCTCGTCTTCAGCCGTTAGCACTTCGGATTACCCAAGATGAAAATGAAAGCATGATAGGTTCCGTTCAGAAAGTCTTGGTGGAGTCTATCGATCGCAAGAACCTGCATTACTCAGGTCGTAGTCTTCATAGCAAAATGGTCCACGTCTTAAACGCAGGGGACGCTTGTGTCGGAAAGATTCTTGATGTCGAAATTACCGAAGCTAACGGATCTAATCTAAGAGGTTATTATGTCGGTGCCCCCAAAGAGTTTAGGCGACAATATGAGCGACCCCTATATGCAGAAAGAGATTCAGAGACTCAAAAAAGAGTTTCCGCATCGCTATCATGAGACCAAGATTGCTAGTTCCGCATGGCTAGCTCCGGGAAGTATCGTGATGGGGGACGTGTGGATCGGGGAAGAGAGTAGTATTTGGTTTAACTCTGTGGTGCGTGCAGACGTGAACTACATTCGGATAGGAAAACGAACCAACGTTCAAGATCTCTCCGTGGTTCACGTCACTCGAGACGGATTTCCGACGATTATCGGGGATAACGTAACGATAGGCCATTCCACTATTATTCACGCCTGTACCATCAATGACTTTGCCCTTATTGGTATGGGAAGTGTGATTTTGGATGGGGCCGAGATAGGTGACTACGTGCTCTTGGGGGCGGGAAGCTTGGTCACTCAGAACATGAAGATTCCCAGCGGCACTAAGGCCTTCGGACGACCTGCCAAAGTAGTTGCTGAATTAACCGAAGAGGAAAGGGAAAGCATTCGAGTTAGCGCGGATCGGTATGTGGAGGTATCCAAAACCTACTACCTGAAATGATCCAGTGGTTGCGTTTGAGATCTAAAGTAAAAGCTACCAGACAGACAAATACGAACATTAAAGGCCGCAGAATACTGACCGCAGGCAGAGTGACTGCATAAACCACGGTTGCCATCAGCAGCGGAACTCCCAGCTGTCGAAATCGGGCTTGTAAGAGTAATTTCAGATCAAAATTAAATTCCACGGCGGGAATCAAATTATAGAGCGAGAAGGGGGAAAGAAAACTTCCCACCAATACTCCATCCATGAGTGCGGCGCGCAAGATCGGCTGTTGGCTATTAGTAATGAGCAAATTAAAGAAAGCAAAGAAGCTGACGGAAAAGCTGCCTGTCACGATTCCCACCGCTACCGCGGCCAGAAAGGAAAATAGGATAAACGTATTGGGATGCAGTCTTGGATCAAACATTGCCAAGACTAGATCGGTCAGCCCTGATTGAGCGCTTAGTACGGGAATACTAGTAGCGACTAAGACCGCAATGAGTCCAGTGGCGGCGAGTCGTGTGAAAGGTTTGATATCAACGGCACGCGGGGGCAGAAGTTCCCCCCCGAGAAGAGCGATTCCTAATCGGGTAAGCGTATTGGTCGAGCTAAGCAAACGCAGGTGGGGAAAAAAACTTGAAACCGCTTCGAGCACGAGAAAGAGAATGGTGGCTTGGGGGAGTCTGGGGATTTTCCAAAACAGGACTTGTCGACTCGTTCGGCCCTTCCACGCATAAAGGGCATAGAAGAAAAAGATAATAAAGGCAAAGTAACGAGGAAGGCTCAAACTATTTTCCCAGAAGTGCTTGGTTTGAAAATCGACACCCAAAAGGTAGAGACTAACGGTTGCTACCAAGACTTGGGCATTAAAAAAGATAAGAAGTCGTGATGCTTGGGCGCGAAAGGGGAATAAGGTCCGTCCGAATGCCGTATAGACGGCGGGACTCCAAAGCCCCAAAAGTTGAGTGAAGACGCGGTTAAAAAAGCCCTGCACTCGGCCAGGCTCGACTCGAGGCAAATCTTCCACGGGAAGTGCACTTCTTTGAAAAGCGGCCCACAAGAGAATAAAAGCCATTCCCCAGAAAGAGGGATCGCTCGACATCGTAGTGGCAAAGCTTTTTGTAAACATGGAAAAGCCTTCTATTAGATTTCCACCGGCTAGCAAAAAGAGGTAACTAGCGAGCAGCCAGCGCATCTGCCAAACGCGAAGGTTAAACAAAAGGGCAAAGAGCAAAGCGACAAAAGGCAAAAGGCAAAGAGGACGGGGAAATTCGGCCGAGAAGGTTCTTTGTAAAACGGCTTTTCCTTGATCCGTCTTTATTTGAATGGAATAAAGCCAATGGCTGCGAAGATGAAAGCGCTGCAGGTGAGCGGTCTCTACGGAAACCAAACAGCGCGATTCGGTGGCTTGCGAATTCGGGGTGAACTTACCTACGATCATCAGCTCCGCTGCGCGTTGATTTTGTGATAAAAGCGACGGGCAGGACTGTTTGATGGTATCAGTAAACGAACTATCCAGCTTCAACTGCGGCTCGAGCCGCATTAAGGCGACACGGGATTCATCGTAGGTGTAAAGATGGAGCATTATCCCGCAAGCCAGCACGGAAACGATGAATTTAATTTCACGATTAAGAGCCATGGGAGGAGAAATTATTCTAACATGGTTGCCTAAAACTCCGCTCGGAAATAAGATTCCCGGACGCATGACGGATCACGACCATTCCGACAAAAATTCCAAACCTTCTGACCAAGAGCTCCAAACGGGCGATCTCGGCGCGGAGCATGATTCTGTCCTGATGGACGCTAGTGAATCCTCTTCGGAAGTGGTGGCCCCTTTAGCAACGGAAAAGGGCTTCTTCAATAGCTTCGACGGAACCTCAATTTACTATGAGGTGGCGGGAGAGGGACGTCCTATCATCTTCTGTTATGGCTTGGTTTGTCGTCGAGAGCACTGGCGTCATCAGCTCGCTTATTTTGTGAACGGCTATAAAGTAATTACTTTTGATTACCGCGGCCATCATCGATCAGCACTTCCGTCCAACGATCGCAATCTTACGCTCGAGTGCTGCGCAAAAGACGTGCAAGGACTTATCGAACATCTTGACCTAAAGGAGACTGTCGTTTTTGGCCATAGCATGGGGGTTCCCGTAAGCGCCATTGCTGGAAGCCTCTGTCCCGAAAAGATTTTGGGCCTTGTTCTTATTTGTGGGAGTGTTAGTAATCCCTTCCACGGCATGTTTTACACCGATCGGATGGACAAATTTTATCAAATGACTTCTAAACTTTTTGAATTGGCACCGGGGCCTGTCTCCCAGATCTGGCGCAGAATGACCGAATTTAATCGATTGAGCTTCTATATGACTTCGCGTTTGGGTTTCAATCCCTATTTGGCCGAGGAGCGCGATGTCCTTCATTATATGGAAGGGGTAAATCAAACGGCTCCTGTGACTTTCTTTTCGCTCCTTAGAGATTATACTCGGTTAGAAGGGCGCCCGATGTTGAAGAAGCTTAAGACTCCGACACTTGTGATTGCGGGAGCTGCTGATTTTATTACGCCCATGCATTTACAAGAAGAGATGGCCAGGCTTCTTCCCAAGGGAGTTTTGGAAAAAATCCCCATGGGCAGTCACAACGCTCATACCGATCTTCCCGAGATGGTGAACCAGAAGATCGAAAACTTCTTGGAACGGATAGATTACCGATGAAAAAAAATAGTCCCCTTCTTAGCGTCGGTTACCTGGGGATCGTTCTTCTATTGGCCTGCTGTGCGCACGCTCCTCCCAAATCTCCGACGGGACTAAAGTTAGATTCGGTTTTGCGCGATCAATCAAAGCGGCTGACCCTTGCCAAAGCTTTGGCCGGGAAGATGTGGCTCCACTATGAAGGAAAGAAGGAAAGTGGAACCGGTCAGGGATGGGTCATTAGCCAGCTTCCGGGAGAGAGTCGACTGGAGTTAAGGGATCCTTTGGGGAGATTGCGCTATCTCGTCGTCTTAAATGGTCAGCAGTTTATGGCCGTCTATCCCACCGAGCGGATTGCGTATCTGGACGAAAAGGCGGGGAGCGCTTATTTGGAAAGGCTATTGGGCTCCGACTTTTCGTTTCGAGATCTCCAGCTGATTTTCTTGGGGATACTTCCGGGGTGGAGCGAACAGCCAGAAAGAGCTGGCCGAGATGGCAATGGGACGTAACAAGGGGTTTATCTTGCCTACAGTCAAACGGGCGAATCGTTACCAGTATCGGTTGAAAGTCGATGGGGAGTACCGGCGCCTTTAAAGAGCCACCAGTGATCACCGTCATCAAAAAGTAGTGGTAGCCTATTCGAATTTTAGATCTTGCGGCCGACGAGCGTGAACCCGGTCGGGACGGTTCTGTTCTGACGGTGGTACGTATAGAATTGAGCCTAAGCTCGCAATTATATCGAATTGACCTGGAAAGATATGATCCGATGGAATGGAGCGGCCAACGAGATGAGATATTCCGCTTGAAGGTGCCCGAAGGGGCGGAAAAATCGCACTGCATTAGGTCTGGCGTTTTTCATGTTGTTGATGTAAGAAATTTAAGCATCGAGTTTGTCAGACTGAATACGGCACCATTCGCGCGTTGTGGATCAAAGTCTCTTTCCAGGTCGATGTCGGCAAAACCCTGGGGATTGTAGGGGAGTCGGGTTGTGGAAAAAGCGTCACGGCACTCAGCCTTATGCGCTTGTTGCCGAAAAATAAAGCGCGAATCCCGCGGGTGAAATCCTCTTCGAGGGGTGGACCTTCTTAAACTCTCGGAATGAGGGGATGCGGGATATCCGCGGCAAAGAATAGGGATCATTTTTCAAGAGCCGATGACTTCACTAAACCCCGTTTATACGGTGGGATTCCAAATAGGGGAAGCGATCATGATTCACGACCCTGATGCTTTCTGCCGCCGAGATGCAAGCAATGGCGATCTCATTGCTCACCAAAGTGGGAATCCCAGAAGCCCGAACGAAGATTTCATAGTTATCCTCATGAAATAAGTGGCGGAATGAGACAAAGAGTTATGATCGCGATGGCGCTTTCATGTCAACCCAAACTTCTTATCGCCGACGAACCGACGACCGCGCTTGACGTTACCATTCAAGCGCAGATTTTGGAGTTGGTCAAAGGGCTACAAGGAGATTTAGGAATGGCGTGATGTTTAATTACCCACGATTTGGGGTGGTCGCGGAATATACGGATGATGTGTTGTGATGTACGCTGGCAAAGTCGCCGAAAAGTCAGGAGTCGAAGCTTTGTTTCGAAACCCAACCCATCCCTATACGCGTGGATTGATGGGATCGCTGCCGAAGCCACGTAAGCCCAGTGAACGTGGTAGGCGAGGGGAAAGATTGGCGGGCATTCCCGGCTCGGTTCCTAATTTTGCACACCTTCCCGTGGGTTGCCGTTTTCAAGACCGCTGTGGGCTAGTGGTTCCCCATTGCAGGAAGCAGGAGCCGACTCTGGAAGAGAAAGAGCCGCACCATCTGGCTAGCTGTTTTGAGGTTTAGAAGGGATGGCGTTGAGGTAAATGGCTTTAGTTGAAATTAAAAACTTGGTGAAGACGTTTCCGCTGAAGACCGGCTGGTTTTCGGAAAATCGAGCCATTCACGCGGTGCAGGGTGTCGACCTCTCTATCGAGGCCGGAGAGACGCTGGGGTTGGTGGGCGAGTCGGGCTGCGGAAAGTCGACACTAGGAAGATGTCTTCTTAAATTGACCGAGCCTACCTCAGGTGAGATTCGTTTTGCAGGAGAGTCTCTAGAGGCGCTCACTGCACATCAGATGAAGCCTTACCGTCGAAAGATGCAAATCATCTTTCAGGACCCCTACTCGTCATTAAATCCTAGAATGACGATTGGTTCCATATTGGAAGAGCCTCTTATTATTCATAAGCTGTGTGCTACCCAGAAAGAGCGGACTCGTCGAGTCGACGAACTATTGAGCCTGGTGGGACTTCCCCAAGAAGCAGCGGTGCGCTATCCCCATGAGTTTAGTGGAGGCCAGCGTCAGCGTGTCGGGATTGCCAGAGCCTTGGCGGTGGAACCTGAGTTTATCGTCTGTGATGAGCCAGTGAGCGCATTAGACGTTTCGATTCAGGCTCAGATTATCAATCTACTGATGGATCTTCAGGAAAAGTTTCATCTGTCCTACTTGTTTATCTCTCATGACCTCAGGGTGGTGGAGCATATCAGCCATCGTGTCGCGGTCATGTACCTGGGAAAGATTGTGGAAACAGGTAGGGGGGAGGAACTTTACTCCGATCCCAAACACCCGTATACGAAAGCGTTGCTATCCGCCGTTCCTGTTGCCGATCCTTTGTCGCATCATCAAAGAATTTTACTGCCCGGCGAACCTCCACAACCGTCCAATCCTCCTCAAGGATGTCCGTTTCACCCGCGTTGTTCTTACGCGGTAAGCGAGTGCTCGGTGAAAGTGCCGGAACTTCTGGCAGTGAAGGGCAAGGCTTCGCAACAGGCGGCGTGTTTATTGGTTGAGTCGGGGGCGATATAAAAGAACCCTATCCAAACGGTACCGATGAGGGCGGAGCAATCTCCTGGCATGAGGATGAGTACTGTTACGTTCGCAGTCTTTGTGTCAGTAACTCGCCTTGGCTTGAAAATGTAACAGCACACTTAGAGTCTGCCTGAGTTCGTCACCATCAAGCGGTAAGAATAGAGTGTCGCATACGCCCGCCGCGTAGGCTTTTTTGATAAGGGTAGGGTCTTGGATTTGGCTCTCGCCATCCACCAAAAGAACCACGGGAGCTGCCATAATATCTACCAGCTGACGGATTGTGGTAAGTGCATCGGTCCATTGGATGCTTGATTCCACTAGAATGACGTCGGGAATTCGAATTAAAAGTTTGCGCGTTAGCGTGTCAGCGTCGCGAATGTCCACCAGATGAACATCACTCAGGGAGGCGAATTCGTTAGGTCTTCCCCCTTCGTTAAGATAGAAAACGGTATGCACCCGACTTCGGATAGCCGTTCGGTTTCGCACCGAGCCAATGTCGATGACATTGGAAGCCTGGTAACTATTTATCGAACTTGAAACGTGGGATCCCCGCCGTCGAAAACGTTCGCGACTCACAGATAGCCCCTCCCCCAATTTATGCCGAAGTTTTCACCCAAAATTTTGAAAACTCGGCCCCCCGGTAACAATTCTAATGACAGAATTTTCCGCAGCACAAGTGTTATTTGTAACGGAGGCAAATAATATGAGGGGTTTACGCTGCGACGCGTTCTCTGAGCTCGGAAACGTACTGACGTAGGGCGTTTTCATCGACGATTACATAGCCCTTTTTGGTCTTCTTGAGGATGTTGATTTTTAGAACGCTGTTTAAACAGAATTCGGTGGTTGTTTTGTCCAAATTACCCAATTGATAGAAGTCGCTGGGGTCGATGGGGAACTCCACTCCCTCGGAACCTTTGATGCCGACATCGTCTCGTAAAAATAAGACCACTTGAACAAACCGCTCGGCAGGATCAAAAGGACGAAGGATGTTAATGATGCGATTGGAGCGATCCAAGCGGCTTGCCGCAACCCCCAACATTCGAGTTGCAAAATCGGGTATGAGAGTTTCGACAACCTTTAGGTTCTTTCGGTCGAATTCCAGGGTTGGGGTCTGTACTTTCGCGCGGGCGGAGAAGGTACGGCGGTAGGGAATATCCGTGAGAAAAGCTTTTTCTCCCAAAACCTGACCGGGGCTAATCATAGCGACCATCGTCGAGTTTCCGTCTCTTTCCTCGATAAGTTCAATCTGGCCACCCACGATGATAAACATCGTGTTTCCGAGATCTCCCTGTCGAAAGAGATACTCACCGGGAGAATAAAGACGTGCAAACTTTTTTAGCTGTTCTTCGTTAAGTTTGCCGCTGACTGAAAACATTTCTGTCTCTCCTAAAAAACTAGGCTACGGTTCTTTCGCGTAACGCAGAAGCTTGGTCTAGAAGCGCATTCTCGTCTTCGATGATGTATCCGTTACGTTTTTCTTTCAGCACTTTCATGCTTACCAATTCGCTCAAAATGATTTCCACCCGATCACTCTCCAGATTGATGGCGTGCTCGATCTCTTGGGCAGTCAAAGAGAATTCGACTCCCTGAGGAACTTTCTTGGAGTGGTGCTTGGAAAAATGCAGAAGATATTTGATAACGCGATCCACAGGATCCGTGGATTGGAGGATGAACACCATTTGATTGCATTGATCGAGCCTGGCCGAAAGAATGCGCACCATCATCATGGCAAAATCTGGAATTTTCGACTGGATCATTTTTAGATTCTTAGAGTCAAATTCAATCGCAACGGTGCTCACTTTCGCTTGCGCCGTAAAATTTCTACGATAAGGGCCTTCTAAGAGAATTGCCTTTTCCCCTAGCACTTCACCAGCGGAGGCTATTCCTACCAACCTTTCGGAGTTGTGCTGATTATGAAAAAGAAGAACTGCCCCGTCGAGCAGCAGATACATCGTTTCTCCCATGTCTCCTTGCCGGAAGAAATACTCTCCCGTGGAAAAGGTGCGAATTAGTTTTGCGACGCTAGGATCGTCTAATAGATTTTTGCTCATAAGTGGATGTCTCATAAGCTTTTACGGCTATTTTGGAGGATTTCATGAGCTATTGTCGTGGAATGATGCTGCCAATCAAAAAAAGTATATAAAAGGACTCAAGGCTTTGGAGGGGCTTCCGATAAATTAGATAGACAAGTTGTAGCTACTTACTATTACTATGGAAAAAATACTAGTCATCGAAGATAACAAGGATTACCAGTTTCTGGTTCAATCGGCACTTGGGACCGAATTCAAGGTCGTTTGTGCGGATGGTGGCAAGCAAGGGGTCGACCTTGCTAAAGAACACAAACCTGATCTGATTCTCTTAGACATCACTCTAGGAGAGGTTGATGGGTTTGAGGTCTGTCACCTTCTAAAAGGACAGAAAGAGACTGCTAATACACCAATAATTTTTCTCTCATCTCGCAACGACTCGCATAGCAAGGTGATGGGATTTGATCTCGGGGCCGATGATTACATCGAGAAGCCCTTCGAAGCGGAAGAGTTGAAAGCTCGAATTCGCGTCCGCATCCGTCAAAATAATGCGCGGCGTGAAGGCGTTTCCGTTTACGAAGTGCAAGGCTTGCGGATTGATTTTCTCGGACATCGCGTCTTTATCGAAGAAAAAGAGATTCCCTTCTCCGCTCTTGAATTTAAATTGCTCTCTTACTTTGTCAGAAATCCGGATCGGGTACTTTCCCGAGAAAGAATTCTAAATAATGTTTGGGGGGTAGACACCTTCGTTACGGACCGTGTAGTGGACTCTCATATCCGTAGCATTCGCAAGAAATTGGGAAGTTATAAAGATCATATCGAGTCGATCTACGGTGAGGGATACCGATTTAATCCCACGCCGGTTTCCGCGAATGCATCTGATAAAGACAAGGTCGAAGCGGCCTGATATAGTAAAGGCCCTAACGTAACAAAACTATGCGTCGCAGGCCTTTAAGTCTTTTCTTTTGTTCCTTACTTTTCCTCTATTTTCCCGTCGAATATTGCTCTCGCCTTATCATGGGCAAGAGTATCGCCAATTTTGCGGACCTTCTGCTCTCGGTAATCGTTCCTTTGATCCTTTTATACGGCCTTATTAAAGTTACCCGAATGGGTTGGTACACGCTGGTCACTTTGGTGGCCCTCTGGGGATTTCGCGATTTACAGTCCTACTACGAAGGACGCGGGGCGAGTCTGTGGCCCCTAGCCGTTCACGTTTTCATTTACTCTATTTCTCTTTTCTATTTCATCAATCCAAGAATTCGGCATCTGTATTTTGATCCCAAGATGCGGTGGTGGCGGACTAAGCGTCGTTATGAAACCCATCTTCCTTTTATTATGTGTCACCAACAAGATTGGCACTATCCGGTCCTTAGAAATATTTCCGAAGGCGGATGCTTTATTGAAACTCCTCACCTGCTTGAAATGAACTCCACGATGGAAATTGCAATACCCCTTCCGGTTCCGGCCGGAGTTCCCGTCATCCGCGCCCAAGGGGAGGTCCGTTGGATCTCAAAGAACCCCCTTCGCCACGGCATGGGGGTGCAGTTTTTGACCCCTGCTCCCGAACATCAAAAAGCCCTCAATGATTTTGTTAGACGGCATCTGACGTAAAACCGCCCTCTCAACCACGCCGCAGCATTTACTTGAAAAGCGCACCTCTACTGTTGCAGAATCATTCCCTATGTCTTACTCGGCGACATTACCGCTTTCGGCACGCAAGATTGCCCGCTGCCGCGAGATAGCGGGTTCTATCGGTAAAGAGGTCGAAAATCTCATCCATCGCAATTCCACCGTGGGCACCGAAAGGGCGGTTCTTCGCCTTCTGGGATTTAATGATGCGCTGCAATGGGAGGGGTTACTTTTTCCCACGGCGAATTTCGTGGTCGATCAGCTCAAAGCCCAAGGAAGACTAGGCGAGGGGGCGCTTTATTGGGTTGCCAATGCGATGTTATCGACGGGACTTCCCGTAGACAAATTGCAGGAAAAAGTAGTTACCGAAGCCTTTGATATCGGAACCCTTCCCTCCAGGGATCCGCTAAAGACAAAGAAGTTTGCGGGTCAATTAGCCCGGGAGTCTTTCAACAGGCTTATCGCCTATCGGAGATCACGTCAGCGCTTACGCCGTAAACTTCACGATCCGCTTTGCGAAAAGCGGCCGCTTAAGTACGTCATCGTTGCCACGGGTAATATTTTCGAAGATGTCATCCAGGCAAGAGCCGCCGTCATGGACGGTGCCGATTCTATAGCCGTTATTCGAAGTACCGCTCAGAGTTTACTGGATTACGTTCCGCAAGGAACCACCACGGAAGGGTTCGGAGGAACCTACGCGACTCAAGCCAATTTTCGTTTGATGCGTCAGGCGCTGGATGAGCTGGGTAAGGAACAGAACCGTTATATTCGTCTGACCAACTACTGCTCGGGATTATGCATGTCGGAAATTGCAGTACTTGCCGCTATCGAGGGCCTCGATTTCTTACTTAATGATGCAATGTACGGAATACTGTTTCGAGACATCAATCCGGCCCGCACTTTAATAGACCAGCATTTTTCCAGGCTCATCTGCGGTGTGAGCGACATTTGGATCATGACCGGCGAAGACAATTATATGAAGACTACCGACGCCAAAAAAAGCGGCGATCAGGTCTTGGCTTCCCAGTTCATCAATGAAGTGGCGGCCCTCAATGCAGGAATGACTCACGAACAGATGTGTATCGGGCATGCCATGGAGATGGATCCGTCGTATGAAAAAGTCATTCTTTGGGAGATCGCTCGAGCCCAAATGACTCGCCAGATCTTTCCTAAGTGTCCTTTAAAGTACATGTGCAATACCAAGTATAAGACGGGCGATATCTTTACGAGCCATGCGATCGATACCATTTTTAATCTCATTGGCTCTTTGACGCGTCAGGGAGTGCTGCTCCTAGGAATGCCTACGGAAGCGGTGCACACTCCGTGGTTGCAGGATCGAAGTCTTAGCGTTCGAAATGCCAACTATATTTTGAATGGTTCTTTGGGCCTTTCGAATGAGTTTGGCTATAGATCGGATGGTGAAATCGCTGGCTTCGCCGCCAAGGTGTTAGATGATGCTCTGACACTTTTAGAAAAGATCGATCGCATGAGCATTTTGAAAGCGATCGAAAAAGGATATTTTGCCGATGTAAAGCGGACCATCGAGGGAGGTAAAGGAGCAACGGGCGTATTCTCTGTAGAGAGAAAAACCTATCTCAATCCATTTTTCGACCTGATGGGGAGTAAGATTTGAAGACGGAACTGGATTTAAAGGCTCTTAGGCCCTATGGCGATACCACTGGCGATGGTGCCGTGCAAATGAGCTTCACGCTGCCTATCGAACCTTCTCCCAAAGCACGAGAAGCGGCCACCCTGATAGTTAGAGAATGGGGATTTACCGACATTAAAATAGCCCATATGTCGAAGATAGGAGAAAACTACGCGTTCTTTGTCGTCTTCGGTCGCTGCGATAAGAGTATCGACTATACGAAAGTGCATGTTCCGGAACTCTCCACGGAAAAGCGAACTTATAAAGAGATCGATCAAGTGATAGCCACCAAGATAAAACGTCCCATCCGACTGGTAGGCGCCTGTACGGGTTATGACGCGCACACCGTAGGGCTGGATGCCATTCTCAACATGAAGGGGTTTGACGGTGATATCGGGCTAGAGCGGTATCGAGGATTTCGAGTGGTGAACATGGGAAGCCAAGTTCCTACCGATGATCTCATTGAGCGCGCGCTTAAAGAAAAGGCTGATGCGATTTTGCTCTCAAAAATTGTCTCTCAAAAAGATATTCATATCTCCGACATGAGAGAGCTAATGGGCAAGCTTAAGAAGCGCGGGCTTGAGAACAGATTCATTCTGGTGGCGGGCGGCCCCAGGGTCACTCATAAACTTGCGGTCGAGCTCGGCTTTGACGCTGGTTTTACGATAGGGGCAAGGCCCAGCGATGTCGCCAATTTCATTTTAGAGAAAATGTTGGCGAAACTGGACTCCGAGAGCGACAATGAGGCTTCCAAGTCCAAGAGGAAGAAGTGAAAGCCAAAAATAAATCTTCTGATAAATCATCCCATGCCCCTAAAATAGTCGGCCGTGAACGCGAGAAGGATCATCTGACGCGCGCCATTGATTTAGGCCGAAATGTTCTTATCGAAGGTCCCGTTGGAGTGGGGAAGACCTTCTTGGTTCAGCAGATCCTAAAGGATCTCAAAAGAAGCTTTGAACGTATCGATGGTGACACGCGCTATACGGAACAGAAGCTGACCGGCTGGTTTGATCCGCCCATGGTGCTTAAAAAGGGATATGTTGCGGCCTGCTTCGTGGATGGCCCTCTGGTCACGGCTATGAAAAAGGGAATCCCGCTTTTTATTAATGAGCTCAATCGAATGCCGGAAGCGGTTCAGAATATTCTACTGCCCGCCATGGACGAGCGGCGGATTGTGCTTCCGAAGTTAGGGGTTGTGGCGGCGAAACCTGGCTTTCTTGTCATCGCCACCCAAAATCCCAGAGAGTTTACGGCTACCCACGCCCTTTCGGAAGCGGTACTCGATCGGTTCGAAATGGTTCCTCTGGATTATCAATCCCGCGAGGAGGAGATAGCTATCGTTCGTGGGCAGGTACAAGATTCGGTTAATAGCTCGTTCGTTGAGCTTTCCGTCGATTTGGCGCGAGCCACACGCCAGCACCCCTCGATAAAGCGCGGAGCAAGTCTTCGAGCGGCGATTGCCGTTTGCCAGTTAATTTCGGGAGGAATCAGCTTCGAAGAAGCTTGTCTAATGGCTCTTAGTAGCCGCATCGAAATGGTTTCTTCCGATGAATCTCCAAGAGACGTCTTATTGAAGCTTATCGGGAATCAAGAGCTTCCACTCATTTCGGAAAAAAAAAAGGAACTAAGCCGCTAGGTCCGGTGCCCACATCTCAACTTCCGTTACTTTTCTTTCCCCCAGAACTTAGCGGCGAAATGCAGTGGCAAGGGGTAGGTGCGCAAGCCTTTGACGGTCGCGCCGATTGGATGCGAACGGTCTATTTCCAACGATTACGATCGCAGAAAAATGACCCCGCCATGGATCGGCAACTGGTTCATTTGGTGATGGAAAAAGCGAAATCAATAGTAGCGCATCCCTCCCGGCCGACCGTAACGCATTTGGAGAACTTCTCTCGAGCTCCGTTCGGCGAGTTGTCTCTGGAAGAAACTCTCGAAGAAAACCCCGGACTATCGACTTCGGCGGAGCTATTGATGGAGGAGAGCCGAGAGAAGCCTTTCTGCTGTGTCACCTTGTTGGACGTGAGCGCTTCCATGTCGGGAGACAAACATCTCTTAGCGAGTATCGCCGTAGCCGTTTTGCTGTTAGAGGTGCCTCCCAAAGACACTTCGCTCGTGGTTTTTGCATCCCATGCGAAGACGATCAAACGGCTCTCTTTCGAAGAATCACGAGAACAGACCATCCTTCGATTCTTAAGAGTTCAACCCAAAGGCTTCACCAACATTTACGGGGGACTCGACGAAGGGTTAAAGCAGTTTCGCCTAGGAGGGGTGAGGGGACGCAAAGTGGGACTCATCGCCACCGATGGGAGATCCACCGAGGGGGGAGATCCGCTTGAAGTTGCCGCCAAGTACGATTTTCTAGTGGTTTTGCATCTGCATGGCCCTGGTAGCCACTTGGAAGCTTCGCAAGACATCGCGCAAAAGGGGCACGGTATCTGTTTAGAAGTGGAACGCTTCGAAGAGCTGCCCCGGCGTCTCTACGATGCGGTGCGTTTGTTAGCCCGCCTTTGATTACCGCTTTTCTTGAACGAACCGTCGTTAAAAGCCGTCCTTGCGAGGAGCTCGAAGTAATCTCTATTCGCAGTGACAGCTTATCTTTTATTCGAAGCGTACTTCCTCAGTTGGCTGTTCACTCCTCGCCAACGGCGCTTTGACCACTCGCATCTAAAAATCTCCAAAAAATTGTTCAGGTTTTCAAACAATTCAACCGAATAAGTAAGTAGGAATTAACAACTCAGAAAGGCGCACGTGCTATACCTATTCATCTCCGTTATGGTGCTGCTTCCCACTGCCTCTTTCGGGTACATCGATCCCGGAACGGGTCATTTACTCTGGCAGGCGATGTTGTCGGCGTTTTTCGGTGCAACGTTTTTCATTAAGAAATTACGCGGCCTCTTCGGACGTGGCGAAAAACAAAACACTGTTTCTGCGCCTAAAGAAATCTCGGGAAGCCAAAACTCTTAACAGAAATTTTACGTGGCTCTATGGAACTGGTAAGGACTTCCGCTTCGACTTCGATACGATTATCGTTGCGCGATCCCGCGGGAGTTCTCTATCGTGCCGATAACCGTCTCATCCGCGTCGTTCGTCCTTCGTTTTCGGATGATATCAAGACTATTTTGGAGTCTCCGGCCTGCACTTACTTTGCTTCCCACAAGCTACTACCCAAAACCGAACTGCTACAGGGAGCCAAGCTTTCTGAAGCAAAAGCTTTGATAGGTGCCGAGGACTGGGCAGGCGAGCAAGCGGCATACTTAGAGCATGAAGCGCTTCCTTTTCCTTCTTTCCCTCATGAGTGGTCATCGGAGATGCTGGGTTCGGCAGCTTCCCTTACTTTAGACATCGCCGAGCGATTGCTGCCTGAGGGGCTAGGCCTTAAAGACGCAACACCGTTTAATATTCTTTTCCGGGGAGCTGAACCCGTATTTGTCGATATCCTATCCATCGAGAAGCGAAATCTTAGCGATGCCATGTGGCTTCCGTACGCGCAGTTCGTGCGCTCCTTTTTGACCCCCCTTTTGGTAAATCGGTACTTCCGTATTTCCCTTTCCGATGTTTTTCTTTCCCGGGGAGACGGTCTTCGGCCTCGAGAGGTCTATCCGTTGGTGAGCTTTTTTTGGAGGCTGCGCCAGCCGTTCTTCAGTTTGGTGACAATTCCCACATGGTTAGAAAAACCCGGCAAGCAGATGCGAAGCGTGTCTTACGAAAAGCGTCTGGTTCAAAAACCTGAGAAAGCGAGATTTATTTTAGGCGCACTCCTGGGCCATCTGCGCTCGCTTTTGAATAAAATCCTGGCGAAGAAGGTGGCGCTTTCCGTTTGGACGGATTACATGTCCTCCTCTTTGCCGTATACCAAGGCTGAATTTGCCATCAAAGAAGACTTCGTGGTTCGCTATCTAAAGACTCATCTGCCGAAAACGGTTCTCGATGTGGGTTGTAACACGGGGCATTTTAGCGAATTGGCGGCACAATCAGGCGCTGATGTGGTTGCAATTGATTCTGACGGTGATGCCATTGGACAGCTGTGGAAGCGAGCTAAAGAAAAGAAACTATCGCTTTTACCGCTGGTCGTAAATTTGGTTCGTCCGACGCCTGCCGTGGGCTGGAGAAACAGAGAATCTAGCTCCTTTCTCGATCGTGCGCGCGGCAAATTTGACACGGTGTTGGCCCTCGCCGTTTTGCACCACATGCTTTACGACGATCGCATCCCTTTGGATGAAGTCTTGGAGCTATTTGCGGCAATAACGCGAAGCGATGTGGTTATTGAGTTGGTGGGGCCAAAAGATCCCAACGTAACTAACTTGATACAGACACGACATTCTGACGTGCAATGCGTTGATTGTGAGATTTTCGAGTTGAAAGCAACGCGACTCTTTGAGATCCTTGATAAACAGACCATCCCTGGAACTGAACGAACTCTTTATACGCTCCGGAAATTAAATGCTGAAAAAATTCAGCCCTCTAACCGCATTCATTAACAGTACCTCCCTGCGCGATTTTTTGATCTGCATTTCCGCCTCAAATCTCATGTTTTTTAAGCAGTGGAGCGATCTCACCTTACTTTCTAAAACGGTGACCCAACGCGAATGGATGTACGAGAAAGTCTCTTCATCTCTTTCTACGTATCTTGCCATCTGTTTTGATGTGGCCTTAGTTGCTTTCGTTTTATTCTTCGCTCTTCGCTTTTGCCGCCGCATAGGACAGAAAGCGGTGAATTTTTTTCATCTGAGTTTTCTGGTAACGCTATTTTTTTCACTGAACGGCGTTCGCATCGCGATGCACTTGGGATATCTTACTTCTCAAGTGGGCGAGCTTACCTGCGCGTCGCTTTTCGTTTTGGTTTTGGTCTTGGGGGTGTACTTCGCGAAAAAGTCTCCTACTAAAACGGTGGAGTTTCTCAGAGTTTCCTTCCTCATTTTTTCTCCATTTGTACTGGTAACGTTTTCCTACGCCCTTTCGGGAGCCAAGAAAAAGGCTTTCGCGGTAAATCCGCGTATCTCGGCCGTTAATGTATCTCCTACTCATAAAACGAAACTAATGTGGTGGCTTTTTGACGAGACCGATTACAGGATGGCTTTTTTGGAGCGGCCCAAGGGATTAGAGCTACCGGAGCTGGATCGCTTTAGCAAAGAATCACTGAGCGCCCAAAATGCGTATCCTCCTGGAAGATACACATCCGTCTCAATTCCCTCCTACTTCACCGGAAAACATGTCGTCGATCCCATTTTTGTGGATAAGAATAACGTTGTGAAAGCGACTTTCGAAGGCGAAAGAGAAGCGCTTCCTTGGCGATCGAGCCAAAATCTTTTTGGCCAGCTAACGTCGATGGGGGCTCGTTCTTTGGTGATCGGATGGTACTTGCCGTACTGTCGAATGGTATTCGCGACGGAATGTGAGCGCTTTCCTCATTACAATTATTTTAAACGTCCTTATGCTGAAGATTTTAGAACGAGCGTGGTTAACTTTTTTGACGAGCTGTCGTTCATTCGGCCGAACCGAGCGATGTTCCACATCCAGACCTATGAAGGGATTCGAGAAGCCGCACTGCAATCGCTTCACCGAAAGGATATCGATTTTACTTTTGTGCATTGGCCGACACCGCATGCGCCTTGGATTTACGATAGAGCTTCCCATCAGATCACAGCCAAGAATGCTAAAGGTCTTGAAGGTTATTTTGATAATTTAGCCCTTACCGATGTCACGATTGGTGAGCTTCGCAGGGAGCTTGAAGCGAGCCACGAGTGGGACGATACGACCCTTCTCATTACGAGCGATCACGGATGGAACTCGGTTAAGGAGTATGATGGTAAGAAAGATTTCCGCATCCCCTACATGATTAAATTTGCTGGCCAGCACGAGGGGGTGGTCTATCCGCATCCTTTCGATGCCTTACTCACTAAAGATCTATGGCTTTCGATTTGGAAGAATCAGATCACCGATGCCAAAAGTGCGGTTGCTTGGATGGATGGCCGCCGAGAGACAAACTCGTTTCGGCCATCACCATAGTTATAGAACTAGATCACAGAGCTAGTGCCACTGGCTAACGCTAGTCTCTAGAAATTAGGCCCCGTCTTCGTCGTACAATCAGCACATCCTCGCGCGACTTGTCTTACTAATCCCGTCCAATATTGGTAGACGGTACGATTGGAGTTTCTGATCACTACCGCCATCGTAACGGCTAGCATGACCACCATAAGGATGTATTCAATGATGGCCTGACCGGAAGCAGAACGCCTAAGGCTAATGGGTTTCATCTTCCTTATTTTATCAGAACCGCTCGGAAGTTATCTGGCCAACGCGTTAATGGCGAAGTGAGCCAGTATCGGAGCTGTCATTGTTTTGGTTTTCCAGCGAAGCACGCCGAGCCAAAGGCCTACGAAGAAGGTATACGCCACCTGAAACAAGGTTACTGGCGCCCCCGCAAAATCCCAGTTTTGCAGATGCCAGAGCGAAAAAGCCAGAGCGCTCATCCACAATTCCACCGGTAGGGGGTTGGTGGCACTCCACCGTTTGCCCGCATGGGTGCGCGATACGATTCCATAAAACCACCCTCTAAAAAGATACTCTTCTCCCAACGGAATACAGACGAGAGTCCACATCCAGTTGGGACCTGCCAGCGGCGCCATGAAGTACCGGCGGACCAGTCCATAAATAAGAGCAATCACCAAAGGCAAAATACTGATCCTCCATAGATCCCAAGCGGGAGCCTCTACACTCCATTTCGTTCCGTGCCTTCCTAGCGATCGAAATAGCACGTAGGAAAACAGAGGAAATGTCCACTCACGTCCCCATTCATAGATTTCATTAGCCCCCCCGCTCCTCAACTTCGCTAGATGTTCCCAGAGTTCGGTGATCGAGGGGAGAAAGCCCGGGGTAAGAATGAGCGAGAGGCAGAGGGTCAAGACCATGGCCGTAAGACGTTCTTTCGAGGTGGCGATCGGGAATTTATATTCCATTGTATTTTCAGTCACTTGGTAGCCCTTACCCCATTTCAATAATGCATTGTGTTAAGAAAATACCATAAACCTCGTACGATTTGACGCACAATTTCAAACTACCCTTAAAGAGATTCGAGGGGGTTTTTTATGTTCAACGAACGATCGACTCAGGGTCGCTCGGTGTCGTTTCTGCGCGTCGGGTTTTACCGAATACTCAACCAGCTCTTTGGAGATAGCCAGTCTCCAATAGCGTTGCCAGTGCTTTCGGGCCCGGGTCGGGGAATGTGGCTCCGTCGTTCGGATGATTTGGGGGATCGTATGTCAATGAAGCATGTTCACACCTCGCGCTCGTCAAAAGCACTTGCCGAAATTTGCCAACCGGGTTGGACCGTTTGGGACTGCGCCTCTTCGGAGGGAGTCTCGACCGTCTTATTTTCTCGTTTTGTGGGAGTCGACGGCTTTGTCGTCTCTTTCGAACCGAACCGATCGCACTTTCTACGTACCTACGACAATGCGACGCTAAACGGATGTAACAATATTCTCTTTCTGTTCGCTTCAGTCGGGGTACCGACCCAAAAGACAGCTTTTAAGCCGCCCGTATGCGCCAGGCAACTTAGCCTTGATGAAGCCTATCAAGACGGTGAGATTCCGATTCCGCATCTCATTCGTCTGGATCTTACCGGTAACTCGGTATCCGCGCTTTGCTTTGCCGAAAGGCTAGTGCGAGAACAGCGACCCTTGCTCGTCGTCGAAACCGATTCGGCCGAAGGGCTAACCGCCATGCGCGAGTTCTCAGCGAAATTCGGTTACGCCATGCAGTCTTTGGAGGACGGAGCGTTTCATACCGATCCCGCAGAAATTAAGGGCGCCATTCTGTGCTCGCCCTTGCCGCAAGGCCGTTAACCAGAAATAATCGCTTTCATGTCGAAACGAATCGTGGTGCGTGGCCCGCGCTGGTTGGGTGATCATGTAATGGCGCTGCCCTTTTACCGAGGTCTTCGCGCGGCCTACCCCGATGATCACGTGTGTTTGGTGATATCCGAAGCCCTTCAAGAGTTGGGCTACCCGGACTGCTTCAATCAAGTCTTAACCTTTTCAACGATCGAAGGAAGAGGATGGAAAGGTTCTAGGGCTTTGGCTCGTCGACTTAAGGCTGAGTGCTTTGACCTCTCTTTCTCCTTGCCGGCCTCCTATTCAGCGGCGCTGCCTTTTTTCCTAGCGAGAGTTCGCTACCGACTGGGGTTCGATCAGTCGGGGAGTTCGCTGCTGCTAACCGATAGTTTAAGGTGGGCGTCCAATCGGAGCGGTAAACATAAGTCCCGGCTGTATTTAGATCTATTGGAGCTAGCGACCGGTAAACCGGTTGAAATGCGCCTCCCGCCCTTATCTGTGGGGACTTCTAAAGAGAAACTGATCGTAGTGGCTCCGGGCGCTTCCATCTCTTTAAGACAATGGCCGTATCATCAAGAGTTCTTACCGCGGCTAAGTGCAAGATACCCCGATTACCGGATTGTCGTTGTGGGAAGTGCCAACGAAAGTGCTTGGGGCGAGCTCGTAAGCGATTTGGGGCAGCGTCAAATCGAAAATGCCGTCGGTAAGACTTCACTCACCGAGCTAAGATCTTTAGTGGGACAGGCCGCCTTAGTTATCGCGAACGATTCGGGAGTTGCTCATATCGCAGGCACGTTGGCCGAAGCCCCCACACTGGTTATCTTTGGTCCCGGGGACCCTTCTTATATCACTCCGCTTGGCCCCAGAATCTACGCGGTACGTGCGGAATCGTTAAAGTGCAGCCCCTGCGAAAAGCCCTACTGCCGGGCGCCTTATGGCTACCAAGCCTGCCTTTTGAATCTCTCAGCAGGCGATGTGCTTGCCAAAGTGGTATCGATTCTGGGTTAAACTTCCCTAAGAGTAGACGGGCAGCTTTTCGTCCCTATATAATACGACCCTATGAAAACACTAACTCTTTGGGTAATTGGCCTTCTTTTAATCACTTCGGGTAGCTTCGCAGATGATGCGGCTAAGCCCAACGCGGTAGTAACTCCCGCTCCAGAAAGTAAGGCGGCAGAATCGACCTCCCCAAAGAAGGGCGAGAAGGCCTTTACCGGAGAGGCTCTTAAAGTGAAAAATCAACTGGTAGCCCTATTCGAGGCGTCCCAGAAGGTGGGCAAAAATGGGGAGAATGAAAAGGCTAGAAATATTATCGAGGCCGGGGTGGATTGGGATCGAATAGCTAAGGACTGCTTAGGAAATTCCAACTGGAACAGGCAATCGGTCGCTAATCGCGATAAATTTAAAACGCTTCTTAGAAAGGTTGTCTCCAAAACAGCTTACTCGCGAATGGATTCTTTTTGGACCGAAGGAACTAGCTACAAGTTCACTAAAATCGACGTTAAAGGCAAGACTGCCGATGTGAAGTGTAAATTTGTTGTCAAAGATGACTCCGTCCCCCTCGAATATTTTTTACAAAAGAAAGGCGATAAATGGGTTATCTATGACATCGCTTACGACGATCTTCGCTATAGCGAAAATATCAACGAGCAAATAGCAGCCTTCTTAAAAGACGGAAAGTTCGCGGGTCTTCTGGATAAACTCCAAAAGCGTCTGGAAGAGCTCAATAATGCCGACAATGATGAGGACGCAAAACCGAAAGCGGCTCCCAAAAAGTCGTAAGGTAGTAAATTCGGGGTGGGGAGTGAGCGAAGTATCATTTTCGGAAATTTTCCTTCTATTTCTTAGATTGGGCGCTATTGGTTTTGGCGGCCCCATCGCTTTAGTGTCGTTAATGGAGCAGGAGTGTAGCCACAAGCGCAAGTGGCTCTCCCTTGAAGAGTTTAACGAGCGCTATGTCTTTGCGAAACTATTGCCGGGACCCATTGCTTCCCAGATGGCGATGTGGATGGGTTATCACGTGCGAGGTCGGATCGGTGCCCTAGTTGCGGGGTTTGCTTTTCTTTTACCTCCCTTTGTCCTCATTTTAATTCTTAGCATCTCTTATTCGAGTGTGGCCGGACTTCCCAGATTCACTCCTATCATCCAAGGCATGGAGACTGGAGCGCTGGTCATTATTCTTGATAGCATCTGGCGCATGTTTAAGCCGTACGTCAAAAACGTCCAGCCCTGGATCTTTGTTCTCATCGCAGCCGTTCTCATGCTTCGGATCCCGCGATGGGAGCCGGTGATTATTTTAACGGGGGGAGCGGTGATGGTGTTTTCCCGACTCAGGCTTCGGGTGGATGGCGGGTTACGCTCTCTTGCAATAGCTCCTTTGGGTCTTCTCTTTAGTATCTTTTGGATCCACTTCAAAGCGGGCTTTACGGTTTTTGGGACGGGACTTGCCGTCATTCCCGTTCTTCAGCACGAAGTCGTCGATATTTACCACTGGATGTCTACCCCAGAATTTTTGGATGGGATCGCCTTCGGACAGATTACTCCAGGGCCTGTCACTATCTCTTCCGTTTTTGTAGGTTATAAAACGGCGGGCCTGTTAGGAGCGATTGTCGGCTGTGTCGGCATGTATAGCCCTGGGGCGATTTTGATCCTCTTTGTGATGCCCTTTGTTTTTTACCGACTCAAAGGGCATCCCTTTCTGGCATTTTTTCAACAAGGAGCCATTCCGACGGTCATCGGCTGTATCTTAGGGGCGACCATAACCCTGGGCAAATACACGATCGTTCAGCCTGTGTTGCTTGGGCTGTTTATCGCTTTGGGGCTCATCGCTATCAGATTCAAAATCCCCGGTTGGGGCGTCATCTTACTGGGAAGTGTTCTTAACTTTGGCTTGTCGCTAGTATTCTAGCGTTGGGCCGCCGCTTTGAAAGTCTTCAAAGTCCCGTTCACATCGAAAGTGGCAATGACTTCGTCAAACGTTTCCCGATGTACCCGATCGGTGGGCGGCGATCCCATCCACTCGGTGGCAATCTTTTTGTAAAAACGGCAAGTCTGTTCTCCACTCTCATCGCGGCACCAATTGGCCGGTCCGAATTCTTGGACAAAGTCTTCTTTGCGGGCAACACCGACTTTATTAGCGTATTTCGCTTGGAGATCTCTTTGAGCATCGGAGCTTGTAGTAACGGCTTTGTGAGAACATCCGATTTCAAGGAGAATAGCGCCTAAAAAGAATAGAATAGTTGTTAGTTTTGGCTGCATAAGCTTTCCACCTCTTCTAGTTCTTTGGGAGCCCCGGCGGTAAGCACCTTGCATCCTCCGGGAGTTACCAAGATATCGTCTTCAATGCGAACTCCAATACCGCGATAGCGCAACGGCGCATTACTGCCGTCGGGCGAAAAATAGAGTCCGGGTTCAATGGTAAACACCATCCCCGGTTCTAGCTTCACCGATTTTTCGGAGCCGCTTACAAAATAGGGACCGACATCGTGAACGTCCATTCCGAGCCAATGCGAAGTGCCGTGAGGGAAGAAAGGGGCGTAGGCTCTTTTCTTAAGAAGGCTGTGACTTGTTCCTTTAATCACTTTGAGCCGTCTTAATTCTTCCACTATCACTTCACAGGCCACCGCGTGGATTTCGGGAAGTGTCTTTCCGGGCCGCGCCAATTTGAGACACGCTTTTTGAGCGTTCAACACCGCAACATAGACCTCTCGCTGTTCTTGCGAAAATCTGCCACTCACCGGATAGCATCGGGTGATGTCAGCCGTATAGTAATCAAATTCAGCTCCGGCATCGACGAGAACTAGGTCTCCCGATGCCATCCTTCTGCTATTGGCGTTGTAATGAAGAACACAAGAATTAGAACCAGACGCCACGATGGAGGGATAGCCAACTCGTTTTGCTCCTTGAACCCGAAATGAGTGATAGAGCAAAGCTTCCACTTCATACTCGTGCATGTTGGGTTTAGAAACTTTCATCGCGGTGATATGCGCTTCAGCGGTTATGGAAGCCGCCAGCTGCAAGCGTTCAATCTCGGCTTTACTTTTCATAAGCCGCATTCCGCCAAGAATTTCTTCCGGATCTCGAATCGTCCAAAGGGCGTTCTTTCGTCGCCCAAAGCGTCTTTTGGCTTCAAACAGGAGGGCTAAAACTCGGTTGTCGAATTTGGGATCGACTCCCAAACGGTAATAGACAAACTCGGCGTGTCTGAGGGCTTCAAAAAAAACTTCATCGAAGACTTCGTCGGGAGTTGAGGGGTGGGCGCGATTGGCGCCGACGATAAATTTTGCCGCTTCGGGCCCTGTGATCTTTCCCTCCCACAGTTCCGTATGTTTATCGCGGGGCCGCACAAAAATCTGAAAGGGATGCTCGGCCTCGGGTGCTAAAAGGACAATGCTCTCGGGCTCGTCAAACCCGGTCAAATAATAGAAATTGCTGTCTTGGCGGAACGGGTAATGGACATCACTGTTACGAACGGTAGAACGTGCTGAAGCAAAGATCGCAACTCCTCCCTTACAGCGGTTAAGAAACACCTTGCGACGTGTTGAAAAATCTATGGAAGATAGTTCCGGCGACATGGCTGATTATTCTAGAGGGCCAATAGGACCGTGTCACCCGCAATCCATCAAGGGATCTGGTCGAAGGCAAAGAGCAGAGTCTAGGGCATTAATGCGCGATATTGTGGAACCGACGAAACGCTAGATCGATAAGTTCCGAAATCAAATCCGAGTAACTCACGCCTGAGGCCTGCCACATCTTGGGGTACATGCTGATAGGAGTAAAGCCGGGAATGGTATTGGCTTCATTTAAGTAAATCTCCCCCGTCTTTTTTTCTAAAAACAGATCAACTCGTGCCATTCCGTCGCATTCGAGAGCGGTAAACGCGCGTTTAGCAAATTCTTGAAGACGGGCGGTCGTGGCAGCGTCCAACTTTGCCGGCACGACTACTTGGGCTCCATTATCGAGAAGGTATTTGGCTTCATACGTGTACCATTCGATTTGCGGGGAGGGGATGATTTCACCGGGCAGGGCAACTCGGGGAGCTTGGTTTAGGCCTAACACCGCGCATTCAATTTCACGCGCATCGATTCCCTTTTCGATAACTACCTTCGTATCGAAACGAAAAGCGTTGTCGACGGCGGCTGGCAGATCTTTAGCCTGTTTCACTTTAGTGATTCCCACTGAAGAACCAAGTCGCGCTGGCTTTACAAACAGAGGGAATCCCAGACGCTCTATCTTTTTCGCTTTGGCATCTAACTCTTTTCGAGTGACCAAGACTTCGAAATCAGCGACACGAATACCTTGAGCCGTGCATATCTCTTTGGCGAGAGCTTTATCCATGCAGATCCAAGATCCGCCGGGATTAGATCCCACGTACGGAACTCCAAGCACTTCACACATGCCTTGAATCGTTCCATCTTCGCCATGCGGTCCATGGAGAATGGGAAAGACGACATCAAACTCGATAGTTCTACCACTCACATCCAGGCGGCCTCTTCCTTGTCGCGATGGGCTGGGCCAAAGAGAGGGGGTGGGCGACTGGGTATTTAACCGAATCTCGTCGGCCTTAACTGCCCCCGTATAAAAATTATTTTCATCGCTGAGATGCCAGACTCCGTCGCGAGAGATTCCGACGATGACTGGCGTAAACCGCGTGCGATCCAAAGCGTCTAAAACGCACTTTGCCGAAATAAGAGAGATCTCGTGTTCCTCGGATCTCCCTCCGCAGAAAATCAGGATTGTTTTTTTCATGGATATTTAGACAGCGCGAATGACGTTGTCCGTTCCTCTATAGTGTGTTTTCCAGAGGCGTGCTCTTCGTTCAAGATCTTCGATAACGTATTCGCCCACGTTGATGTCATAGAGTTCGTTAATATTGTTAATTCCGCCCGGGCAAAAGACGTTCACTTCGAGAAGCTTGTTTCCCACGATATCGGCACCCACGAAGTAAAGACCATCGGCGATAAGCTTTGGCCGAATCGCTTCCGCAATCCGGGCCTCGACCTCGGTGAACTCGACCTTTTTACGAGTCCCTCCTACATGCATATTACTACGAATATCCCCTTTAGGGGACATGCGGCGGTACATAGCAGCTTGCCGGCCAATGAATACAGGCGCGCCGTTAACGAGTAGCAACCGCTTGTCGCCCTTTTTTACGGCGGGGAGATATTCTTGGGCCATGACGTAGCCGTTCTTGCTGACGGTAGAAATAATTTGATTGATGTTGATCTCTTTTTGGTTGCGGATAAAAAACACGTCTTGGCCACCGAATCCCGAAAGCGGTTTGATGATGGCAGGCTTGCGCAATTCACGCAAAAACTCTTTAATCTTTACCGTACTTCGCGTCACCAACGTTCTTGCCCGAATTTCAGCCGGTAGTGAGGAGAGATACATTTTGCTAGAAGCTTTGGCGAGCCCTGACGGATCATTGATGACGTAGACCCCTTGCTGTTTTAACAGCCTCCCAAATTCTAAAGAGGGATTAATTCTACGATCTTGATCGCCGTCTGATTCATTAGGGTTGTAACGCAAGACCACAACGTCGTAGTCGCTTAGACAAATCTCTTCTCGTTCCGATTGATCTCCCCGGAGCTGTTCCAGAAAAGCGGTGCGGGTATGGCAAGGACCGCTCGGCGAAATGACGGTGGCTAGGACTTTTTCATCGTGGGTAAAGGAAAGGCTACTGACGGTAGTATAGGAAACGCGGTGGCCGCGACGGTGGGCCTCGAAGGCCAAATGAGTCGTCGTGTACGTTGCGATTTGGCTATAAACAGACCTAACTACGAAGCAAATCTTCATTTTTTGACTATCCACCTAGTGTGAAAAATCAGCATTGCTTAGTCGCTTCCCGCCGTAAAGTGAATTTGCGTGGGACGAGAGACTGACGCGGCTACTACTTAAAATACGAAGTAAATATAAATACTTAGCTACTGTGACTTTTAAGAATGGCTTCCAAGAGTTTCTTAGCGCGTCCATCGAGCTCGAGAAATTCGATTCCGATTCCCGACCGATTCCCGGCCCAGGAGACGCTAGCGATTCGGGCTTTAAAGATCTCAAGCGCTTCCTCACCGAAGTAGTGGATTTTAAGGGAGACGATATCATTGAGTTCGGGCAACACTTCATTTTGGGGGCCGCTCAATAAGAGATAGCAGCCGCCAAAGCTTAGGGTTCCCAATTCGCATTTGATAGTCGACTGCCCTTTACTCAAAAACAGATTGGCCGGAAGTTGAATGGGAATCCGGCGGTAGCGACGCTCTTCGTGGAACGGAGTTGGTTTGGGAAGTTTGGCGTCAAACGGTAGATGCAACGTCACTGAGGTTCCAAAGCCTTCGCGCGATTGTACGGTGAGCTCTCCGCCTTGGGTTTCGATAAGCGCTCTAGCGACGCGTAATCCTAATCGGGAGATGGTGGCCGAAAGCGCAACTCCCTCGGCATTGGGAGTGCGCACTCCAGAGGGTGATTCAAAAAGATAGTCCATCTCTGATTCTGGAATTCCAGGGCCGTTGTCAGCACACCGGATTTCGATCTGCTTTCCGGACTGACGCAAAGATAAGGTTATCTGTCCTCCTTTAGGGAGTCCATCTTTCGCGTGCGATAACAAATTCAAAAGGGTTTGTTGAAGCGCGCCGGAATCCGCTTGGACGTAAGACGACGCTTCGGCAAGGACTGTAATTTTGATCTTGGCGTGTTCGAGCTCGCGTTCGACGAGTTCCACCGTATCCAACAGGACCTGGGATAGGTCGACGACTTGAACATTCATGCGAGAGTGTACCGAGAAGTAACGCAAATTTCGGGCAAGGGCTAAAGCGCGTTCGGCGGCAGTTACGGCTACGAAAGTAGCTCTTTCTTTGGCGGGAACGCTTTCGGTGGTCAGGGCAAAATCGAGCTCTCCGACGATGGCGGCGAGTACCGTGGCCAACTCCTGACTGGTGGCGTCACTAAAAGACCTCAAGCCCTTCTCGGTATCGAAGGATTTCATCGAAGTTCGTTTGCTTTTGTTCCCGGACTGCTTTTTGGCATTAGCTTTCATGTTGCTTTACTCATCGGATGAACTTTGCTACCGGTTGAATCGATGTTCAGGCGTCTAACCGATTCCATACTCATCGCCTGCCTCGCCGGGTTTTACTGGATTTACAGCCGCTTATGGCACGTTGAGCACCGCAACAGACCTAAATCCCTTGACGCAGAGCCTCACGTCTATGCGCACTGGCATGGCGATGAACTTCTTTTGCTGGGCTCTTTTGCCTTTGCCGGCATGGCTGTCATGGTGAGCCGAAGCCGCGATGGCGAGCGGATGAAGCGACTCTTACAGTGGCTGGGGTTTCATGTCGTGAGGGGTTCGAGCTCTCGGGGGGGAGCGGGCGGGCTTAAAGGCCTTATCGATGCTGTCAATGCGGGCGGCTTTAATGCTTCCCTTGCGGTCGACGGCCCCAGAGGCCCCATCTACCAGGTAAAGCCCGGAATTTTAAAATTGGCTCAACAGACTGGCCGAATCCTCGTTCCGGGCGCGGCTTCCGCTCGTCGAAGATTCATCTTTAAAAAGGCATGGAATCAATGTTACCTTCCTTTACCGTTCACCCGATGTGTAATCGTTTACGGAACGCCTTTCCAAGTTCCGGCAAGTGCCACCGATAGCGATCTTGAGACGCTTCGATTGAAAATGGAAGGGCAGTTGAAATCTCTTAAAGCGGAAGCGGAAAACGCATTCGGACGATCGAGTGTTCCTGGGCTGACACTAACAAAGCCCGTAGCAACTTCCGGGGTGTAGCGCAGGTGGCTAGCGCGCTTCGTTCGGGACGAAGAGGTCGCCGGTTCAAATCCGGCCACCCCGACCAGTAATTTCAATGGGTTGCTGAGGGAAAGTAAAACGAGAAAAACTTCGTAAGTCCACCTTAAGTCCAAATGAAGTATCGCCGGAATGCCCCTTGCTTCTGTGGCAGCGGAAGAAAATATAAGAAGTGTTGTTTGGATAAAACTCCACCCAAAACATCTGCGAGAAATACTCGAACGAGAGTGAAGTTAACCTCAAATGTTGATCAAATGTCCTTTCAGACACTGGCGGAGAAGATAGCCGCTACGGGATACGATCAGGCCCGACTGGCCATCGATCTTACTCGCATAGGGGAAGAAGACATTGATCCTATGAGCGGGATTAGCAAGAAAGAGACCTACACCACTTTGCATTTGGGAGGCATAATCCTCGGTGCACTGGCCAACGTCCGCGCACCTATACCAATCGAGAGCAATTTCTTACCAATCCCTCTCGCGGAATTGGAACCGATCGTAAAGCTTAGTTATGGTTTGGAATCTTCTAAAATGTTGGCGGCGCGTACGGCTGATGAAAAGCAGCGGGAAGCGCGCCTTATGGCATTGCGTATGTTGGCCGCAGAATCCGTAATGACGGCAAGTCTGGTTCATCAAATTGCCATTGTTGCCTATTTACTTGATCTAGACGATTTTCAGCCGATTCTTCCTTCTCGTTCCTCGATCTTTGATCCTCTTTTTGCGGAAGAATATGGTGTAACGACTAGAGACTACTTCAGCCTCCTATTTGGTGCATGGACCATGTCGCTAAAAGAACCTACATGCGTTCCGGAGAGAGTTTTCCGGAATTCACCAGATAAAGATAAATTGATAAAAGTCTTTGAGCGTATCCTGGAAAATAAAAGTTCCGCGATAGAAGAGACGGGACAGATCTTAGAGAAACATTTTGCCTCTTATGAGGCGGAGGGTTTGATCCTGGGATTTTATTCTAGGAAGCCATTTGTTCGAATTGCCAAAGATTGGTACTTATACCCCCTTCACCCCTTCTTGAGAATGCACGTTGGAAGCGGTCCCCTCTTCGAGGCATTGGAACTAGCGCGAAAGGATGCCTCTGCTCGCGGGTCTTCTTCTCCGCATACGAATCAGTTCAATGATTGGATGGGAAAACGTCTTGAACGCCTGATTCGTTTTCTAATCGGCAAAATCGCCCTGCCGGAGAATATCTCGTACGAATATGAGCCTTTTGTTGGAGACGCCAAAAAGGATTTGGGGTCGGACTTAGTGGTTTTTGAAAACGACGCTGCTGTTTTGATTGGCGTAAAATTGAAAAGGCTCTCTCCCGGTTCCTTTTTTGGCTTCGACCTGGATAGCTTTGAAAGAGATGTAGCAAAGGGGCTCGGGGAATCCATTTGGAAGAGTATCCGATTTATATATCGATTAGAAAAAGCGCACGGGGAAAGTCGTTTAAACCCCGAGAACCGCAAGACTAGTGAGAGGATCCTCGGGTGCAATAAGTTTATTTTACTTGGTGTGTCTTCGCTGATGCCAGCCGTCTTTCGAGGTAACCCTTTTAGAGAAAGTATTGAGAAGAATTGTGAGGAGGAGCTAGAGCCGGAGGAATGGCAATGGTACTGTGAAAATCGGCATCGGTTTCAAGGTTGGCACATCATAGATGCCGAGGAACTTTCATCTTTCGTCGCTATCCGTGAAAACGAGGGCCTATTTGAATCTCTGACTAAGTATTTCAATCAACCAAATTTCGGAGAGCTTGCAAGGGTCGACGGTCTGATGCCGTCATTTAAACAATGGTTCAAGCGCCTATCCGCAAGGGATAAGAAAGGTTTCGTTCCAGAACTGCGCGACGCGTTTAATCGAGCGCTAGAATACAGTGTTAGTTACATGATGGGGAAAGATGCGGTGGCTGAATTTAATTTGGATAGCGATGGGTAGTGTGTAAAAAAGACGCTTCTTAAGTGAGGCCTCTCTCCTTAAGTTGCTCTTTGAATTGGTCGATTAATTCTGAAAAATAGTTTGCGTAGTTCGAAACAAGTTCCGTCGCCCGCTTTTTCCAGGATGGGTTTTGAACAAAGAATACTAGTGGTATTACCGCAAGAAAATCGGGCGAGATTCCATCGCGGAGGAATGAGTTTTCGGTAAATGATACAACCTTGGGATCTTCGAGATGTCCCTCAAGGGTATTGAGAATAGCCTGCCAACTTCCTCTCGCCGAAGATTGCTTGGGACGTATTCCTTCTAATACATGAAGTACGTGATGAATCGTTGAAGCTTGGTACTGAGAGGTTAAGGTGCTTGAATAAAGGTAAACAACGCACGCATAGGTCAAAGCATCCTCCGTCCCATAAGGAATGCTTGAGGCGTGCCAACGGTTAACAAGCTGCTGTTTAAGCCGCTTAAATATAAACTCGAATTTTTGTGTGATTGTGTCTTGGTCGAAGAACGACACTCCGCCTCTAAAGAGATCTACCCAAGCATTTATAGTGTTCAGAGATTGTTGGTTGTTTAATAGGAAACGAAATTGATTTTCCGGTTTTTGAAGTTCTGAGAAAAAGAGATCCATCAATTCTTTGAGTAGGTCGCCGATCTCTTTGTCCGAGTGCTTACTAGAACTTTTGCTGAGTGCGAAAGTACCTAGCCAACGAATGGAAAGTTCAAAGGTTACTCCATGATGTTCTGGCAATGTGAATAGGGATCGCAGCAACGAATTGTCTTTGGAGATCAACCGGCCGCCTAGATTAAAGAATTCGGACAAGGAAATGCCTATGATGTCGTTATTGAAAGTCGGATTAGAGTGATGAAGCTGAACTTTGAAATTGCGGGCTACCCTTAATAGGTCTATCCCTTCTGTAACTAATTTACTTCGTTCGATTTCCGACCACAAATTTGAATATAGACCTGTTAAAGTCGCCGCTCTTCGAGCGTTTATTTGGTGCCTCTTGTTTAGGGAATTTGGTGTAGATTTAGCGTATAGAAATGAAATCCGTTCCAGCCTATTGAGGCAGATCTCCAGTCCCATGCAAATGGCTGGCCTCTTCATTGAACGAATCAATTCGATTCCAAGATGATAAGGCCACTTATTGTTTTCTATGTTCAGCTTTAGATATATACGGGCGATGGGATCGTGGATCCTAGAGAGGAAAGACGACAATGCAGAAGGTCTATACCTTGCAAGGATTGTTAACATTTCCCATCCCGGACCGGAGGGCTGCGCCGAAATGTAGCCGAAACTTTTAGAATAGGATTCGAGATCTCGTCCTTGCGAGATGAGATCACGCCCTTTTTGAATGGCCTCAGATTCGAACTTAACGTTATGTGGCCCAATAAAATCGTGGGTACTGGATACGATCGATTCTAACGGTTCGAGTTTCAATTTTTCTTCGATCGAAGTTAGCCAGGATTCTAACGACGCTTTCCCGCTCACCATGTAAAATTGAGCAACTTCATGCAATGGCGATGAATCCAAGGACATCTCTACCTTGCAAAGATCTATGAATTTTTGTGCCGCTGCTACGTTGGCAGGGATCGAGGTGTTGGGGATTTCGTTAGTTTTGCTCTGGTATGCCTCTATAAGATCGTATTTTTCTAGGCCCTGTCTCAGCTCCTTAGGCAAATTAGTAGATTTAAGTAGCGGTTCTTGAATCAGAAGTCCCCCGATTTGGTTACGTAAAATCGACGGGACGTTCTTGAATAACATTCCTACTTTAGAAAGGATGCGTTCTTCGTGCTTTTTCATCCCTATCTTTTTCACAAGTCGTTTCCTTCTACTTCTTTCCAGAGGGCATCAAATTCGTTTTCGACCAGTTCTGGGTATTGAAGTTCGATTATTAAACTGTGACTATTGCCGATATGGTTCAATGAGGTGCCAAGTGACCAGCATCGTCCTCCTGCGATAAGAAATCTATCATGGAATTTAAAACCCTTACCTCTAGCGTTATAGCGAAAGAATATATTGAGTTTATTGGCTCTTAATTCATTTAGATATTGTGTCCATCTTTTCTGTTTATTTTGGAAACGTTCGTCGGACTTCCGTTTTTGGTATTCCTCCCATCTCACGCGAAGCGGTTTCGGTAAACGTTTACTGTAGTCATTTAGACAACTCTCAAATGCTTTGCTGAAACGTTTAAGCTTTTGTCGGTCGTCTTTAGAAGGGGAGCGGAGGGCACTTAGAATACGTACTTCTCTGGTACTCGTCATGAAAGTTAAAAAGTCTAGATAGTAATCGTCTAAATAGGGATCCCAGATCTTGACGGGACCTATGCTGGGCGCTGAGTTAATCAGATCCACAACATCATTTAGGGCTTTTAAGTGCATTCCCTCCCGATAGGGAATAAGTTTCTTTGTAGCGATTAAATTTCTTTTCTGTGCGTCGAGAAGTTCTCTTTGAATGTGTTCTGACCAACTTATTTTGTTGATTCCGGAGTGGTGGAGAGGAACAGGCGATCTAACCGGACCATCACGAAGTACCTTTCCGTGTTTGTCTCGGATGTAACCCGTTCGGAGTTTTTCAAAAGTTGAAATTGATATCGACACATTGTTAAATACTGCTCCGTGATTTCTAGAAACTAACTTTGCGGTACTGATTTGCCAAAGCCGTGCATCGATCGTTGCTCTTTTGGAAATGTTGGGCAAGTGAATACTATGAGGAATTGGGAAAATAACAGAGCTGCCATTCACCTCGTCGGATGCTTCAGAAGTGATGGTAAGCACGTAATCCTTAGGGTCATACTTCGGGTTTTCAGGAACTAACATTATCCGGATGCCTTCGCCATTCTTATCTCCGGTGAATTCAATCTTAATGGGTTCCAGGTTAGCCACAATTAATAGATTGCCGATTGTCGATGTATTCCATAAGGGAGAGAAATCTGTGTGCGCACGAAATAGTTTGTCGATTCTAGTTAGATCGTCGGAATCTAGTCCTTTTAATACCTCCTTGTTAAGGTCAAATATCTCAAACATATGGAGGCTTGAACCCGGGTACGGAAGGAACGTAAGCCTCCCGCTATTGCGGTTATCGGCCGCGATAAAGCTTAGTGGCTTTATGTCTTTTAGATCGAAATTGTGCTCAATGAGACAATGTGCGGCTGGGGCTTGCGGAAGTTGAAGCGTGCTGGTCGAAATGGAATGCGCAAGCGTTCTTAGGTCTGAAAGACTAAATGATGCTCGAAATAGTTTTGCAGAGCGATTGTCTTTAAGTTTACACGAACCAAGCGGCGAAATAGACGGGGTTAAAGGCTCATCCTTTGTTAAACACCCGAAAAAGGCAATCAACCGGTACGAGTGTTGACTTCCTTGAAGGACTGAATGGATCACGGCGAATCGTACGTCACAACTCTTATGACCCATTGATTGGGTCTGTGCCAGGAGTGCCTCAAGAAAGGATAGAGGAGGGGGGACATTCAAGATCATGTCATTTCTCGGCGATGGATCAGCTTGGTGGCGCGATTACTCCAAAAATCGAAGCGGGTCTGCCTATGCCGCTTTCTTGAGATACTTCGATAAGTCCGCTTGCTTTACGAGAACAATCTTACGATTTGAGTGAAGCCGTCGCAACACTCCTCTAAAGTAGGAAAGGAGTGTCCATCCACCTCCTCCCAAAACGACGAAGGCTCGTCTGATTTTCCTATCTCGCGCCAGTAATTCCTCAAGACGCAGAAACAAATATGGGATTTTTTGTTCGGCAGTACCGGCTCGTTCTTGAAAACGTGCAACTAAATAAAAGCTCTTGTTACGTTTCGCAATTACGTCAACGCCTGCCGTTTTTGTCGCACCGGGCAGTTTTTTTCGCTCCGTCACCGTAAAACCACAGTCCTTCAAGCTGCGTGAAACGCTGCGCCGTAAACGATTCTGATTCTTCTTTTGTTTTGCCATTCACTCTAATCGGACTTCACCCAAGAAGTCTTCACTCAAGAAATCTTATTTTCTGCAATTGGACCTTGGCAGGCCAGGTTTCCATAGAAGCGTCCACTAAAGTAGTGCAAGATAGCGGTATGGGTAAGTTTCAGCTTGGCCAGAGGAAGCCACTAGGAAGTGGAAGGCGTAAAGGTTCTCCAAACCATAAATCTGAACTTCTAAGTCAGGCACTGGAGGAGCTTAGTTTTAACGTACCAAGTCGACTAATTCAGCTTCTTCCCGACCTTTCAAAGGAAAAGCAAGCCGACATATTGATTGAGCTTATGGCTTACCTCTTTCCGAAAAGAAGACCCTTCGTCGAGCAGGAAGCGGTTAAGCAGGAAGCTCCCCCAGCGACGGTTAAGATAATTTGGAACGTGAGTGATTCCTCCCCAGATACATTCGTTGAATACGACTATCCGCCTGGACCGACTATTCCTGGGCCTAGCTAATTCAAGGAGAGACACCATCGTGAATAAAGGACAAATTCAAAGGGAAATGAAAGCGCAGTTCGCAAGAGTTGAGGGGCAATTGGATACAGTATTCGAAATCCTTGTAGGAATCGCACGAGGCTTGCACAAACGTGGAAACTCAACCATCGCCTATAAGGCTAATTCGGAACGTATGGCGATGAGCCAGTTCTTACGAGAACTACGTCGAGAAATCGACCAATTTGCATCCGAAACTGAATAACGCATTGAATAAGATGATTGGTCTCTATTTCTCACGATGGTCCGTTTTGACAAGAACCCGATTAGCGAGCGATCTGAATTTATCAGCGTCGAAGCCTTTTTCGCCTCCGAAGATCCCTTTGAAACCCATTCTATCAAGTCGTTCCCGGAGCTGTGGGTTTTGGAAATATTCCTTAATGAATGCGTTTTCTCTTTCTCCACCCGAAACAATTTCAGCAACCATTAGGTTGACGATTCCGCGTAATTTCATCGTTCGTACAAACTCTATAGGAATATAGGAAAGGGTCCTATCAGTCGATTGGAGAAAGTCGGCTGGTGGGGTTCCCGTTACGTTGAAAACTCTGCGTGTCTGTTCCGCAAGCTGGTCTATAAAATCGATTCCATTCGGGTCTTCGCCCATTGCATGAATTACTCTCGCTAGGCCTGCGGATATTTCCCCTTCTTGGCCTTGGGTCTTCGATATCGAAGCCAGTTGTCCTGCGATAATCGCGTATTTTACTAGCGCTTCCTTTGAACGAATCCCAACGTCTTTAGGTAAACTCACAAGTGCACTTGTTCCCCACCCCACGGGGTAGCCTTGTGAGTTGAGGCTCTGTTGCATTTCAAGAGCGAGACTAGCACTATCTTCTTTAGAAAATCCGAAAGAGACGCCATTCTGAAAGAATGCGTCCTTGAGCGTGGTTGCATCCATCTGAGAACTAGCGATAATCCAAATTAGCATTATGACTAGTAGAAAAATCGTAACAATCCAGCCAGACTTCAACTGTAGGAGTGATTTAGTATTCGAACCAGAATGCACTTTTGTCTCCATCGGATCCAACTCCATTCCAAGAGCCCTGTTCCTCCATCGGACTGATTTAAGACGAACTTTATAGTACGTGTTACAAATAAGTCGTGTGCCTCACGATTAATAAGTGAGCGCAGATCGCGACTACAATAAACTTCTTCAGACAATTGCCTCTAACCTTCGAGAAATACGTGAACGTCGGGGACTGACGCAATGGGACATGGTGGAACACGGCTTCAATTATAGGCATTACCAGAAGTTAGAGAGTGGCAAGCACTCGCTGAATTTGTACACCCTTTATCGACTTTCTAAAGTATTCAAAGTGAACGTCTCAGATTTTCTTCCGTGAGCGAATATCCTTTACCTCCATTTCCGTGGAAGCCCCTCGCATAGCCTCCGACACTTCTTCCAAGAGTAATCCGATCCCCATGTAGATCTGTTCCAAGTCCAATGGCGGATCCTCGGTTGACTGGTTACCGACCAAATAGGCGATAGCACGCAATTTGATGCTGAGAAGTCGAATTCGACTCCATATTGGCTCTTGCAACTCGCTATATTGATTCTGCCTATGTGCAGTTCTTAAGCCCAACTCTTTTTCTTTCCCTGATAATCTATGCACCGCAAATACGCAGTTCCCTTATCTGCGTTTGAGCAATGTTCACGTTAGGAAGTGAAAACTTGCGAATAGGCAAGGTCTTCCCTTAATAGTATTATAACGCAATATGTAATACATTGTAAATACGGTAAATACAATGTATATATATTCCGATAAGTTATATAAGGAGAAGACGTGGCAAAGTTTAATCTACCAAAAAGAGAGTTTACTCAGGGAGAAAAGAAAATGATGTCAATGCGGCTACCGGTCCGCCTAATGAAGGCATTGGACGCGCTTGCCGATGAATACGGATGGACAACGACTGACGTTATTCAGACAGCGCTGGATCAATTTGTTATATGGAGCCGGAAACAGATAGAGAAGGAGCGCGGAAAATGAAAATGGGATCATTTGTTTTTTTCGTCCTGAACTTTCTGTCCTTACTATTGTCACCAAATCTCACTTTTGCCGGGAATGGGGCGGGCGTCGTTGATAAAGTGGAAGAGGGGACCCTCAGTAAAGTGATTACGCCTCCAAAAGATGGGGAAGTTTGTTTTTCTCCCGAAGAGCCATGTGACTTGAAGCTTATTAAGTTTATCGAAATGGCACAGAAATCCGTCGACATCGCTATCTACGACATAAATTTGGACCAACTTGTGCATCAGCTCCTACTGGCTTCTAAGAAGCTACAGGTACGCATAATCGTGGATACCCGCCAAGCAAAGGGTCTACATTCCTTAGTGCCGTTACTGATTAAAGCAGGGGCAAATGTTCGTTCTGGTCGGCAGCGAGGCATCATGCACAATAAATTTGCCATCGTAGACGGGCGGATGATCGAAACCGGGTCATTCAATTTCACTAATCACGCTAGCAAAGCGAACAACGAGAACCAGATTTATATTGCCAATCCGGAGATTGTTAAGCGGTATCGAGATAGGTTCGAAGAGATATGGCAGATGGCGGGACCAACGCAGCCAGTTGAAATTTCGAAGCGAGAATCGAAATAGGAAACCTTTCATTGGAAAAGAAGACAACGGTATCTTTCTGTTTTTATCCTAGCTTCGTGCATCGGAAACCTATCCATACGTAATTTTTTCTTCCATCCCAGGTCCAGCCGGGAAGAAATCTGGCGTGTGGCAGTAAGCATCTAACGCAATAGTTGAATACCTCAATGCACTGAGATATCTGACCTATCCGCCGTGATCATTCACAGAACACAGCATAAAGCGCCAGCTCGCGCACCGTGTACTTAGGCCGGTCGGGAAAGTTCCATCCTTCCGACGGAGTTGTTTCTATGCAGTCCGACAAAAAGGAATATACGGTATCGATTGGAAGAGCCGGAATTTCCGGTGGGCAAATTACTAGAAGCTCCCTTTTCATGGTGGCTAGTCTTTTCAATATATATTCTGTGACCGCGCCTTTGGGAGCTGCCACACTCAAATTCTCTCCCACCGACTTAACCCGTATGCCGAGACTGTTCAGCTCCTGAAGAAATTGGTGGGCGCTCATATGTCAAATCGCTCTTCAGAAGTTTCACGTTTTTTTTCGACGTGTTCGACGCATGCGTCGCCATTTCGATTAGGTTGCGTCGAAGCGTCGCTGGCGTCGCAGTGGTTCGATAATTTTTTGATGTGAATCATTCGTTTTGAATCGTTGCCAGACGTCTTATCAAAGATTACTTCGATTCCGGAGCTTCGTAGAGCCGGATTGATCCTACGAATTCGATCTGACAAAGATTTGGGGATCGTCGGCCAAGTCTTATAATCTTTGCATTGAGTTGCGCTCCGCATAATGTTCATCCTGTCGAGAAGTTC
Source organism: uncultured delta proteobacterium (assembly GCA_963778115.1). Lineage (GTDB taxonomy): Bacteria > Bdellovibrionota > FAC87 > UBA2466 > UBA2466 > JBBQIT01. The sequence goes on along the minus strand of CAVZSV010000004.1, from coordinate 525,391 downwards.
TGTGGCAGTCCCCTCCCAGCCATCTCCTGCTAAAGCGAAAATGTAGGGGTAAACGATTGAATTATTAAGAATGACTTCGTTGGCCTTCTCTTGATTCGCGAGAAATGCTTTCAGCGATAGACCGCGCTCCCAACCAAAGGCCGTTTCAGCAGCGGTGATGAAATGCCAAGCGTCCGCCATACGCGGCACCTTCTCTAACTCGAATTTGTCCTTGTTCGCCAGGGATGTTGAAATTGCATTGAGGACCAGTCCTAAGAATCGTTGCTGGGCTTCCGAAAATTCCTTCCTAATTATCTCCTCACGCTTACGTTCCGCCTCTGGGATGGAAGGTAGACTGATTGTAATTGAACGGCTGGTAAGGTCACCGCGAGTTACAAATTCGTCGATGCCATTCAAGATTATCGGACGCTTAGCATTCAAAATGATTTCTTCGTCATTGGAGTAGTGCTGACGCTTGGAAAGCCCCCCACCCGTGGCAAGGCGGCAGAAATCGTCCGATAAACCATCCGGTAAGTGAGACATATTATCGATCACAACCGTCCAATTGCTCCTAGCGGAGACCATTAGGTCATCGGAGTTACGTGGCTCCCGACGTAAGGGACAAGCGTGCGGGTCTATCAGTGAACGCAGAAGCTTTACGGTTGTGCTCTTGGCAGAACCTTGCTCGCCATACAAAACGAGCACCAGATATGGCCCATCAGGATTGTATGCACTCACTAACCAGGCAAGTAACAACATGAAGTCATCTTTCGTTTCCACATTCAGGAAACTTTGTAACTCTGTGACGCCTGTGGCGCATTCGACGTGCTCGGGGGAAGAGATGGGCAGCATTCCTTTTGACCTTTGAAACCTGACCGGCGAGTTAGAAATTACATTCCATCCGGTTGAGGTTATTTCAACTACTTCCCAATCGGCGTTGCAAAGGTCGAGGTAAATGTTTCCTTCGTGCTTGGCTATTCGAAGGAAGACCGGTATCTCGTCCCCATCGAAATTTGCCTTGGCTGACAATACCCCTAAAGCGTCCTGCATTGCCTGGGAACTTGGGGCGGCTCGTTCATTTAAGTAATATTGTCGCGAGAGCCATTCCCTGAATCCCTTACTTTTCAATGCCCAAGTCTCCTTGTGGTTACCGACTTCAAATGTCGCATACGCGTCTCCATCCGGCGAATGAAACAGATCAATAGTTCGGCAGAGTGCGATTAGGATCGTGGCTTGCGAGGGTGGCTTTTCCTTTTGAGTGGGATTTTCTACATCTAGCGTTAGTTGTTCGATGACGGCCTCTATTCCTTCAAGGCAGTAAAGGTCGTTAAAGTCGGTAGGCTTGGATGTGGAATCGGAAAATTTTGGAAATACCACGAGCGACTTCGTCTCTTTTGCTGCTTTTTTTGCCTTAATCCTTCCTATATTGTGGAAGGTGCCGTCGGTTTTTTTTGTCCATCTATCGTCATCGCCACAAATTACGAGTTGGCTATCGGGATAGCGCTCCTTTATCGTTTGCGCGACATGGATGAGATTACCGGAGTTAAAAGCGACGATGCATGTGCGCCGCATGGCGATATGCACCGAAGCCATAGTGGCGAATCCCTCTCCTATATAGAACGTTGAAGAGTGCTCCAAGTCTCCGATGACGTGAAAGTGCCCTCTTACTTTTCCCGAGCGGGAAAAATATTTGCTACCATCCGGATTGATGTGCTGAAGAGACCAAATTTTCCCATCAATGTCTCGACACGGGACGCATATTGTTTGTCCGTCAAATCTGGCACCGAGCGGTCCCGTGATTTGTTTTCGGCCGAAATAGGGAGAATCTCCTTCTGCGGCCAGAGATTCCCATTTTTGTTCGCATTCGATAGCAATCTCAGTCTGCAAATCCTCTCGTGCTTTCTCTGCTTCAACTTTACTTACGTCGATCTGCTCCCGGATACGAGATCTATCTTGCGGTGCTAGTTCGAGCTTCCCTGTAGTGAAAGTAAGTTTTTCTTCGGTGCGCCAGTCGCCATAGGTCACTACGATGTATGGGACGCCGTTCTGATTTTGATTTTCATAAGCTACATACCATTGCGCTAGTTTCGGACCGAAACGGTGAATAATTCCATCTGGCTCAATGCTCTGGAGTTGATAGCCTCTTTGCTTAATTTCGGATAGAGCTTCATCGATGTGCTTCATCGGCTCTGACCTTCTTGTTGCTCAATTCGATGTTTATTTAGCCATAAGTCTAGGTCATTTCTTAGGTATCTAATGCACCTTCCTACTTTGATAAACGGTGGAGGAGGTAAGTGTTTTTCTCTTTTTCCGTGAAATCGACTTTGTCTCAATGTGGAGGGTGAGAGCCCCAGGTATTCGGCGGCCTCTTTTTCGTTGAAGATTGATTTTGGTACCATGTGATATCTCCGCTAGCGATTCGGTTCATTCCGGATCGTGTAGGGATATCTACCGCCTTTGGAAAATCGATTCGGACGGTTAAAAAACGAAATTGGTGGGTTCAACTGTCAAAGTATTGTAATGGCTACTTATTTATAACTCCGACGCGTACAGAATGGGCTGTTAACCATGACATTGGGTCTTTTGAATGCTCGAAAGCGGCTCTTCCCAATCTCCCCGAATATTTTGTTCCTCGATTTGCAGAACCTAAGTCGCGAGGGGATACACCTACAGTCTTCATGGATAAATAAACGAATTTAGCTTTTCGATTCACGTATTCGTTTTCAATCATTCCCTCGCGCGAGAAATCTTCATCCGTGCAATACGTATCAAAAAGCTTGAAAAGCTGCTGTTCTAAGTAGTGCTCGGCGTTTTTTGTCGGTCCGCTCCTGGTTGGTAGGGAAGCATATTTCTTTCTTAGCTTCAAAAAGTCTCTCTTCGATAGGGTTAGGATTAATTTTGTTAAGAAAAATGGATCGCGGATAGATCCGCTAAAAAATGGCCGTATCACACGTTTTAAAAGGGATCCTTTTGAACGGCGAGGTATTGGTGGATACCGGAGGTTTCGTCTTTCGAAAGCTCTTCGATCGATTCGGTTTAGGAACTTCCCCTCGTAGTTTTGAAAACCAATTCCTCGAACTATGTTTTCCCCTAAGGTATCGAACTTAGAAAGGGTCTCGCTTATGCTCTCGATCATTGAATTAACTTGCGCTCTTTCAGCGGCCCTGGGGCCGGGATCCATTCGGGATTTCTGTTCTGGGTGCCATTTTCCCAACAGGCCGATCTCGCCAAGAAGTTCCAAGGCACCCGAATCGAAGCCCGATTTGTAGCCGACAAGCGCGAGTATTTCCTTTTTCAACTGTGCATTGCCGGAATTTGACCCTAATGGCTTTTTAGGCTTCGGCACAAGTGGGTTCCAAAGCTTGAAGGGGTTTCGGCTGCCACTGAATTTTTTCTACGGCTGCTGCTGTAATGTGGGGGGCTAAGTGGGCGTAGCGCAGGGTCATCGTAATATCGGCGTGCCCAAGAAGCTCTCTTACGGTATTTAGATCAACCCCTGCCATGACGAGCTTGCTTGCGAAGTGGTGTCTCAAGTCGTGCCATCGAAAATTCTCGATCTTTGCGCGCGCCAGAAGGCTATGCCATGATTTCCTTAGTTCACCAAGCCGCTCGCCGCTTCCGTTCGTGAATAGAAACGCGTCGGGCAAGGTGGGGTGCTGATGTTTCCATTCTCCGAGAAGAAGTCGAGCCTCTTTATTCAGAGGAATGTGGCGTGTACTTCCGCTCTTAGCTGCGGTCCCAGCTACCGTTAGTACGGATCGGGTAAAGTCGACGTTCCGCCACGACAAACTGAGAAGCTCGCCTCGTCTCAGTCCGGTGTTAATTGATAGGATGACCAGTGGTTTCAGATAATCAGCAAAGTATTGGCTGCGTAAGTTCGGATATTCAGGATAGTCGCGGATCCTCCTCCATTCATTCGCACTATCTCTAGCAACGCGCAGCTTCTCTTCACGATCATCCAGTGCAATGCGCAGACGGCCCTCTTCCTCTTCACTTAGGTAGCGGACGATTCCTTTCTTGTCCGTTTTGAAGGGTTTTACCTTCGCCAAAGGATGGGTCTCGATCAGCCCCCACTCTACAGCCTTAGACAGAGCGGATCTCAGAGCGGACAACTCGCGGTTTACGCTGATCGGCTTCAATCCGTCTTTTCGTTTTTGGGTGCGCCACTTTTCAATTGCCCACGGCGTGATCTCACATATGGGCTTTCGCAGAAAATCTGAAAAATAGGATTTAAGGCGCTTAAGCGTTTCCTTGCCTCTTTTTCGATGGGCCGATACCCACGGTCCGTATATCTCGTCCAGGAAAATTAGGAGCGATTCTGCCTTCGCAGTTTTTCTGGAGGACGCCGGATCCAATCCTTTTCTCACGTCGGCCATAATAGAGAAGGCCCAGTCACGTGCTTGGGTAGGAGTGAAGAGCGATGTTCTCCCGAGCGTCATCCTCTGGCGGCGTCCGTCCTTAAGCCGGTAGCTGCATATATATGTCATTGCACCGGAGGGTTGGACGCGGACCATGAAGCCCGCAAGTTCGGTATCACACACTTCGTACGCCTTCGCTTCGGTTTTCAGGGAGTCTAAAAGGCGGTTCCCAATCTTTGCTTTCATGGTGTCCCCACTCCGTAAGTCCACCTTAAGTCCAAAATCGGTGTACTTCAGTATCTTATGGTGACTAACACAGAACTTTGGAACTGCCTATAAGCTTTTAATATCTTGTGCTTTATTGTTCGCCGAAGTTTATTGGGGATTATTGAGGTTTTGGGCCAAATACCTTTCGGGACGAAGAGGTCGCCGGTTCAAATCCGGCCACCCCGATATTTGAGATTTCGGATACCTACAAGCCTCACGGAAAATGATTAACGATTAATCTTAAAATTACTATTAATCTCAACCGGCATATCCGCTTTGGTATCTCTCCGATAATTTGAAGCGGAGAACTCCGACAAGGTGTCACTCTCCTGGAGAATTTCGGGACCTTGGTTTGCCCCACTGCGAGAGTCCTGAAAGTCGACGGGCACCACTTGGGCCATTTTCCTCAGTAATAATTGTGGAATTTTTCTCATATTCTCAGTGATGCCTCGAGCTCTGCAAGTAATTTTCCTGACATGTCGATAACTAGAAACAGAGCGCAATGTTGTCAGTGTAGTGAGGATTTTTTATGCGTATTCTCCGGGCCCCGTATCAGGTATTCCTATTATTGCTTGGGACTTCAACTTTATTTTTGTTCGGTTGCACGCGTTCCACTACTCCGTTGCTTGTCAATCAAACAGCTCCAACGCTTATTACTTTGCTGCCCGCGGGCGGATATGTAAATCCGACTCCCACTTCAGTTATTGCAACTTTTAGTCAGGTCATGAGCACGATTTCGACATCGGCATTTACGATTGGAGGCACCTGTTCGACGGCGCCGACGGTTTCCTCCGTCGCTATGAGCAGTGGTAACACCGTGGCGACGGCTACTTTAACCGGAGGAAGTTGCACGAACGGCCAAAGTCTTGGTGTAACTCTCGACCCCACCAAAGTTACGAATGCACTTGGAATTGCTGGCACCGGGTCTGCGGTTGCCAAAACATTTACCGTAAATACGGGGGGGCCGTCCGCCAGTTTGGGGTTGCCCAGTAATACGACCTTAAATTCCTCGGGTTCCTCAACCATTCCCGTGGCCTTCACGGCTTCAGTTTCCGGAGGCACAACGCTAACGGGGACCCTTACTGCCACGGGGGGCGGAGTTAGCCTGACGACGGTGACTGGGAACCCGTTGTGCAGCACCGTCGCGGTCAGTTCCCTCTCCACTGAGGGAGCTACCATTACGCTGAGTAACTGCAGCGGTAATGGCACCCTTACCGTTCACGTAAATGCGGGGACCGTTCAAGACAGCGAGGGGAATCCATCGACCGTTTCCCCGGAGAGTTCGATTATTACCGTCGATAACACGGGTCCCACACTAGTAACACTTGCCCCGGCGACGGGAACGGTGAATCCAGTTCCCACTACCCTAGTTGCCACATTTAGTAAGGCCGTGACTACGGTTAGCACCTCGAAATTTGTTTTAGGGGGGAGTTGCACTACCGCACCGACCGTTTCTTCAGTTGCCATGAGTAGCAGTATGGTTGCCACCGCAGCTCTCAGCGGGGGGACGTGCGCCAATGGGCAACACTTAACCGTTACGGTAAACCCGGCTTCCATTACGGACTTGGTCGGAAATAGCGGGACGGGATCTTCGGTAACTAACACCTACTCGGTTGACACCAGTGGTCCATCCGCCAATCTGGCGAACCCCAGTAGTACGGACATCAATTCTGCAGCAACATCGACTATAGCCTTAACCTACGTCGCTTCAGTCTCCGGTGGCACAGTGCTTACGGGAACCCTTACGGCCGCGGGAGGCGGAGTTACCGTTACCCCGGTGACGGGCAACCCGTCATGCACCGTTGCGGTCAGTTCCATCTCGACCGCTGGAGCCACCATCACGCTCAGTAGCTGCAGCGGCAATGGCACTCTTACCGTTCATGTGAATGCGGGAACCGTGCACGATAGCCTAGGAAATCCTTCGACCGTTTCTCCGGAGAGTTTGGTCATTACCGTCGATAACACGCCACCAACGCTATCCAGCTCCAGTACATCGAACGGGTCTGGAGTCCTCGCTATGCCTGGCAGTATCGCTCTGACCTTTTCCGAGGCGGTCCATGTTGTCGCTTCGGACTTTAATGTTACGGCTAGCACCTGCAGCACTCCCCCGACGGTCTCCTCGGTCACCGGTAGCGGAACTGCATCGATAACCGTGTCTTTCTCCACCGCAGTTTGTGCGGCGGGACAATCCATGACTCTTACCATTGCGATGTCATCCATTGAAGATTTAGCCGGAAACCAGGGGAGCGGGAGCCAAACCATTGCGGTGACCGTGGCAGTGACGCAGCAAAAGAAGATCTTTGTTACAACCTCAACCACAATCACTAGTGGAAACTTCGGGGGCATAAGCGGCGCAGACGCATTATGTGCTAGCGATCCTAATAAGCCTTCAGGCAGTGCCACATATAAAGCACTTCTCTCGGATGGCAGTTCACGCATCGCCTGCACAACCTCAAATTGCTCTGGGGGGGCATCAGAAAATACAGGGTGGGTGATGTCCCCTTACACGGTTTACACGACTCCCGGAGGACTTGAAATCGGTGTCACGAATGCCGCTGGAATATTTAATTTTCCTCTAATTAATCCCCTAATCTTCAACGCATCTAATCCTAACTGGGTAGCGACTGGTCTGCAGTATGATTGGACATCTTCCCCCACTTACAACTGTGCGAAATGGACAAGCGGGGCGACAAGCAACGTGTGGATGACTGTCGGTCTTAGCACTTATACCGACGCCAATGTTATTAACTCCGCAGCGCCCGGTGATCAGATCCCCATTGGTTTCATTAGATGTGCTGGGTATACGTATTCTCTCTACTGCGTACAGCAATAGAGAAAAGAAAGAAAAGGTGCCAGAAAGAGAAAAGGTGCCAGAAACAGAAAAGGTGCCCGTCGACTTTCAGGACCCTGACTTTCGCATACGGTCCTGAAAGTCGACGGGCACCTTCTGGGCAGTTTTTTTTGCCAAGTAGCTTTGAAAGCAACTTTGGTGGTATACCCCACGCACTATGCAGGTTCTTTTGCCGCTTTTTCTGGCTTGGTCTTTAGTCCCCTGTTTCGCCAACCCTCTGGCTCACGAGGCGACAAAGGTAATAAATTCGTTAACCCAGCAACAAGATCCCGATGCTAAAGAGCCTGAAGATGAAGAGGAACTTAATTTTCTAAGGCAGTTAGAAACTTCTAATGAGCCGGCTGGTATGACCCGAGCGATTCGACTAACGGTAGAACATTTCGCGCTCACGCCCAGGATCTAAGGAAGCGGGAAGAAGAGAGGCAGCGAGCGGAAAAGGACATGCTTCGCATTATCGGTCTCAAAGACCAGTCTTTAGAGGCCGCTCGCACACAAGCCGCTGTTGCACTTTCGCTGCTACTCGAAGGAGACAGCCTCACTCAAGAACAAAGTACACCTCTATTTCCGATTTTGGGCGCGCTAGAAACTTCAGGCCGACTGGAAGAGGCTTTGAGGTCACTTCTGATTGCGCACACCCCGCGCGGGGATCTCAACGTGCAACTCAAAGAAATGCTCTCTCATAACGATTCTACCCCTCAGAACGCGGCTCTGCGTACTATCTCGGCCTTAGGGACTGGCGGTGAAAACTTTCTTCCCGAAGTCAAAACCGCTTTATCGAGTCCGCAAACACAGCCGAATGCCATTGTCGCGTTAGGAAACATGGGGCGCGCCGCTCATTCGACTACTGATGCTTTGCTCAATTTTCTCCCAAAACATTCCAGTTCGGATTCCGAACTTCAGGGGAAAACATTACACGCGCTTTCCCAAATCGGACAACAGGACAAAAAAACACAAGATACCATTGTGGGGCTATTGTCCGGGACAACCTCGGCAAAGCTGCTAAGTGATCTCGCTCCCGCGCTAAGCCAAATGCATCGAGATGGATTATTGGGCGATCACTTCGAATCGGTTTTAAGGACGCTTTCCCAACTTGCGACACATCCTGACGTTTCCGCAGAGGCGATAACGCTATTATCCGCGATGGGAACTGAGGCTCATGGTGATGAAATTGCTCGCGTACTAATGCAGATCGCAAACGATTCAACGCTAGATCCCCAGTACCGCGTTCGCGCGCTGACGGAGCTGGGCAGACTTGCATCGGCCCCGTTCGGAGTCCGCTCAAAAGTGATACCTACCCTTGTCGATATGGCAGGGAATTCGGACCCCCTATTGCAGGCTCGAGCGATAACGGCTTTGGGAAAGGCAAAATTAGAAGACGACGAACTTTCTAATGTAGTCGCCGCATTGAACAGGAATCTTTCGTCGACGAACGAGGTCTTGCGCCTTCTCTCTTTTTCTTCGCTGGCGAAGCTAAAACAGTGGGACTCTCTAAGAGATCATTGGGAGGTGTTAGATGCGTTGAAGGACCCGCAGCGGCAAAAAACCGCATTAAATGCGTTGGAATCCGTTCCCGTAACCGTCTTGCCCGGGGCAAGGTACCATCAAATTTACGAAGACTTAAAAGGAATCAAGAACGGACCTCTTGCAAAAACGGCAAAAGAACTTGGCCATCGTCTGCTCGGGGGGCTATCCGAACGTCCCGATCGCGACGAGCTTAGACGTTTTTTGCGTGAAGACCTCGACGGCGATGTCGCAATGATACTTACGTCCCTTCAAAAGCCAGGACTTCGAGACAGCGGCAGATCCATGCTCATTGCCAAACTGGGAAGGTACTTCGCCGATGATAAGACAATGTCGGAGGGAATGCGCAAGTCGATCAAAGAGGCGATTGAGGAAAGTATTGAACATCCTGGTCCGCTAACGCGCGAGGCAGCTCTCAATGCTTTCGTCCAGGCTAAAGGGGACGGGGATTTGGGACTCAATTATTTGATGAAACACTCTCGGGAAAGGCCCACGGAATATCGAAACCGTATGCTTTCCATTTTGCAGGGTTTTGGCCCCAAGATGCTGCCAAAAATTCTTGTGCACGGGGAACACCACTCGGGCGGTTTTATGAACACGCATGAAGATGTGTTTAGGTTGGGCTATGAGCCCTATATCGGAGAATGGACGCCTGAGAAGTTAGAAGCGATCTTGGGAATGCTGGATACGACCGATGTTGAAGGCAACAAGCCCTATAAGTGGACGGCTTTTCAAGTCATGCTCGGGACCCATGTGAGACTCGACGCCGCGGTTCCAAAGCTCATCGAAGAATTAAAAAGTGGTGATATCAATGATAAGCGCCAAGCAACGATGCTCTTAAATCAGATAGGCAAATCAACTCCGGAACTCGCAAAAGCTTTGCGCATTGTCGATGCGACGGGCGATACGTTTTTGCGAGAGGTCGCACTGCCCGCTCTTGGAAAATTGGATCCTAACTCTGGGGACATCTTATTAAAGGCGCTTTATGACAAAGATACTGCGATACGCAATTCCGCCATCCGCGGACTCGGAGCCTTCGGCCCCGATTCAAAAACTATTGCGGCCTATAAAGCGCTTTACGCTCGGGGAGACGATAACCTTAAAGATTTGCTCTTAGCGAATTTGGGAAACTCTGGCCCTGAGGGATTGGCTATAGCAATCGAAGCCCTGGGGCATCCGGCACAGAGAGCCAAAGCGGTAGAAGCCTTGAGCGGTTTTGGAGATTTGGGCATTGCTAAATTGCTCGAACTTTCGCAAAGTGCCACCGGTGAGGAGCAGACGAATGCCATTTTCTATCTGGGATGGGCCAAATCGGACTTGCCTTCTATTACTTCGACTCTGATTGCACTTGCGAAGACCGGGAATAAGGAGGTGAGAATCGCGGCACTCTACGCCTTGGGAGATAAAGACATTTGGGATCCTGATGTGGTGGATTGTCTAAATAAGGCAAGTGACGATCCTGAAACTGGTTCAACGGCCTTGTCGGCACTAGCAAAAAGGGGTTCGGAAAGTGTCTACCAGTTTAGTCGTTTCGAGAGTGAGCGCAAACGGCATTACGGAGCCATCATTTTCACAAGTGCCGCTACCTATGGACACGACGAAGTTGAGGACCAAACTGCCTTTGGCGATTGGCTACGGCGTGAGCCCACCGCTGCCATACGCCACGAGCTTATCGATAGGATTTCCGACCCTTCAATTCTTTCGGAACTGCTCCAAAGAGAAACCGAGCCCTCTATTCGTTCAGAGCTTGTCGAAAAACTGGTATTAAATCCAAACATAGCGCCTACCATGCAACGACTCACCTCTGATCCTGACCAACAGATTCGTGAACTTGCCCATCACTATCTGGTACGTCATACGGCAATGCCCGTTGATAAACTGTTGCCGTTGCTAGATTCACCTATCGCCTACAAAAAGAGAGAGGCCATTGAAGAACTTCCCGATTGGGGACAAGGAGCAAAGGTCGCGCTTCCCCAACTTCGTCGAATTAGAGAGCAAGATCCCAGAGCCATAATTCAACAAGCCGCGGAGATGTCGATCACCCTTCTTGAGTAAGCGATCGTAGCGTTACCGTTTAACTAGGTTATCTCCTACCCAAACGGTAACGCCCATATTGACTAGGTTTTGGTTCATATGGCGGTTGTCTTGTTCATTTAAATCCAGCTCGGGATAATAGCTTTCATCAAAGGGATGGAAAGTAAAAATACCGTCTTTCCCCCAAATCTCTCCATAGAGTTGAATGTCATCGTAGAAATCCTCAAGCTTCTCGGCGGCACTTTGATGGCAACGCATGCAGGAGGTATCGCTTACCTCGATGATACCAGCGGTATAATTTTCCGGGACGATGGAGAAAGTGGATTGGGTGGAAGCGGCATAAGTTTGCTGACTCCCATTTTGTTTCCAAACCGCTCCGTAGGCCGAAATAAATCTCGTCGTTTGCAAAAGTTCGCGGACTAAATCAGGATCTCCAAAATCTGGGAGCGTGTCCAAGTATCCCGCCTGATCGAAAGTTCCGGGAAGCCCTGTCGCCGTTAACGTAAGTGGTGTCAACGTCGCGTTGTTTTCCAGAAATTCAATAACGGAAACCAGTTGCGGAGTGTTTTGCCATTGGGGTCTGTTGGCTTTGATGGCCGTATCGAGAAGAGAAGCTTGGGGAAAAGGGCGGAAGACATCGGCTGCCCAACCATTGGCACTTCGAGTGCGTGTGCGAACTTCGCACGGAAGTAATCCGTCCGCTCCATCCTTGATGAAAATGACTTCGCCGACGATGGTCCCGTTAGGGTAGGTCCACACCCAGGAGGTAAATTCATCGTCTGAAGTGGAAGAGACAGGAAGTGGCTGAATCTGTCCATTCTGAGAAGGAAGGGCTAGGAAATTGGCGACATAGGTATTGGTGGAGTCATCCATGCCAGCTGTGGTTGCGAAGGGGAACCGCCAGCGCAGTTGAGTCCCGTCATAAATTTTATTTGCGGTATCCAAAAGAGAGGGTGCAATCAGACGCAACCAATGAGCATTGTCTTGAGCTCCGCCTCCCGGATGCCCCGTCTCTTGATAAGACGGCGCCATGACACTCGTGTCATACCAAAGGGTATCGGGACTCAGGAACGTAGCGTTAAGGGCTTGATAGCTCACTTGCGGAAGGGCCGCTTTAATTTGAGCTAATTTGTCAGCCGGAATGAGCGACTGGATGGCGCTTGCCCAACCCGAGGTCGAAAGCAAAAATGCGATCGCAGCTAATAGTTTTCTCATTACTTAAATCTATCCGTGGGACAGCGATTAGTGCGCTTGCTGCCGAAAAGGCAGTAACGTCTGCTAACAACAACAGACCAGATGAATTGCTAATTGGGAGTGAAAACTCCGCCGCTAATATTGGAGCACTCGGTTTGGGCACCAGCACGAGTCCGGTAAGTAGGGTTAGAGGATGACTTTTATGCGCTATCTTTTTCATTCGTTCTTATCGGCGGGGCGTTAAGCCAACTTTAGGTTATGATTAGCTAGGAATATCATGGCGTTCGAAGGATAATTCTTAGGGAGAACCTCATGGCTGATAAAAAAAATGCTCGGGCTGATACCACGGCGGTACGGGTTGCTCTGTGGAGAGCTATCCACATTGAGGCAAATCCGCCCCCTCATGTGCTTGAAGACGAGATTGGTCTTAAGCTGGTAGCACCTGAACAGGGATGGCGTTTGCGGCCCGATATGAACCCCCAATTTACCAAACGCTTTCGGGCTTCCGTTGTGGCGCGCGCCCGTTTTATCGAAGACCTCGTCGAAGCACAGGCTGCTCACGGTGTGGATCAGTATGTCATTCTGGGGGCCGGGCTAGATACCTTTGCCCAGCGCCGAAAGGAACTGGCTTCTCGGTTGAAGGTTTTTGAAGTCGATAAACCCGAGGCTCAGGCCTGGAAACAACAGCGTCTTATCGAATTAGGTTTAGGAATTGCTGAATGGTTATGTTTTGTTCCGGTCGACTTCGAAGAAAGAGGATCGTGGAGGAAGCGTTTGGTGGATTGTGGTTTGAAGGTCGCAAGACCTGCCGTCGTCGTCTCGACGGGTGTCAGCATGTACCTCACGAGGCAGGCCATCGCGTCTACGTTAAGGGAGGTATCAACCTTTGCACCTGGCTCGACATTCGTCATGACCTTCATACCACCGATAGCGCTCATGGAGCCCGAGGAACGCCCGGGTTTTGAAGCGGCTGAAAAGGGCGCTCGGGCTAGCGGAACTCCTTTTCTAAGTCTCATCGCCCCTGATGAAATGTTGGCGCTGGCCAAAAGCTCCGGCTTTAATAAAGTTCAGCACGTTTCTGGAGCGCATCTTACCCAGCGCTATTTCGCCGGACGGACAGATGGTCTTCGCCCGGGCTCGGAGGAGTTATTAGTTGCTACTACTTAACGTAGCATTTGCTTAATCCTTTCCACTCCCAAGTCCCGTAATCTTTCGATATTCCTTTGGGGAATCGCCAGAAGTTCATGGGGATCCGCAGCTACTTTGGAAATACTTTCTTCTCGAAGCAAATGAAGCATGGGGAAGGGCGATCGATTGGTGTAGTTCTCAGCGGCGTCGTTTTCTGATCCGCCGAATTGGTATTGAGGATGAAAGCTTGCGATCTGGATCGTCCCTCGAAGCCCCAGGTCTTTGATCTTTTGATCTACGATGGGGAGAAAACTACTGTATTCGATAAAGTTTTGAAAAATTTCTGGATGAATTACAAAGACGGTCTCCCAGCGGGGGATAGCTGCTAAAGAGGTAAGTTCTAAGGAAAGGACCTCTAACAATGAGGACTTTTGCGTGACGTCGGTCACGACGTAACGAATCTTATCTTCTTCGAAAACCTTCCTCGCAAAAGGACAAAGGTTAAGTCCAATAACCATCGAAGCGATCCATTCCCGAGTGCGGTTGATGACGGTAGAGGTAGCTAACAAAGAAGGCTCATGGGCCAGAGAGTAAGCGATTTGCTCTCGATAAACAGCCCCTAATATCGAAAGGTATCGTTTTTAGTTCAATCATCGAAAGAGATCTGATAGAAGGTTCGGCTCGATGCTGTCTAAAGTGAAAAATTACTTAAGGTTAGGTCCGACTGTTTCTCTGATACTTCTGTGCGGGGCTGTCGTGGTAACTCCACCAGCCGCGTTCGGCTTTAACAGCGGGGATTGGTCTGCGAAACGAATTTATGCCGAGTGCATCAGGGGAATTCTTAGAGCCAGCGGGATTGTACCCAACGTTCCTAATGGATTGACAGACGAAGAGGTGAACACGGTATGGAAGCGGCTTGTGACCGATAGCGATACTAGGTATCGCGCGATCCCCTTTTACCGCGGAAAGGATGCCTCAAACCGCATCGTTTCCCGTGATGGGCGAGAGATTGCACTAGGGCTAATTATAGAACCAGGACTTTTGCTCTGTTTCAAAGAGCTTCCCCGAGCAGCGGATTACTGGTCGACGTTGGCCCGATTTTCGAAGTGGAACCTATCGAGATACGAGTCGGGAAAACCATGGCATGGAGAGCGCTATATTCCCCACAACACGAGTTACCATATAGAATTATTTCCAGAACGCGGGGGAGAGGTCCTTATTAAGCTTAATATGTGGTCGTCTACCGAAGGCCGAGATGACATTGAGCATCTCTATGACAAGATTCGTCTAGCTGAGGCGGAGACTCGAAAGATAAAACAAGACTTTAGGTTTAATATCTCCAGCCGTAGTTACGGGGGGACTCGGGGTTGGATGCGAGCAATCAACGAAGAAAATATGTTTTTCCTAACGACCCTTATCGGTTTTGAAACGCTTTCGTCCGAAGAATCATTGCGAAGAGTTCGTAAATTAGACTAGTGTTCCTTTCGACTAATCCTTGTTGAAGTGTTACTTTTATTCCTTCATAGCAATGGGGGATAATTCATGAGGCGGATCGACTTTTTGTGGTTTAGTTTTGTCTTGTTCACTTTAGTCTCTGCCTGTGGAAGTAGGAATACATCGGCCACGATCCTCAGTGGAATCAGCGGTAACGACATTGTTCTAAAGTTTAATAATGGATACCAAAAGTTCAGTGTAAATGATCTGCAATCCCTGACCATTTCAATCAATTCCGCTGTGCCTTCGAACGAACCTCCGCTCCAAAAGACGTTCGTAGGGGCGAAACTCCCTGATATCTTAAGAGCGCTTGCGCTACATCAGCCGTCGGAGCCCGGTTCCGCGGGAGCCATTGCGACTGGGACTATCGTGCTTCACTTTAAGACCACTTCGGTTTCTCCCCGGACGCTATATATTTTAAATGGTCGTTTGATTGAAGACCGAGCTTTTTCTGAAGTCTATTACCATCCCTCTCAGACCCTCGATAAGAAGTGGTTGGAGAGCCAGTAGAGCGTTTTAGTTTAACGGCGAAGAGGTCATTAGAAACTCGATCTTATCGAAGTACTTGGCGTTGAGAACTTTTGCGAACAGATCTTGGGCCAAGAAAGTGGAATGACGAAAGGGATCTTCGATATTGTCGGTTTGAAACTGAATTATTTTGGGCTGGACCTCCAAAGAGATTTTCGTACCCTTGAAAATTCCTAACAAGTGGACCTGGACGAATAGCGGATTGTCCTTAAACGCGATGTCTAACTGCTGCGCCACGAAGTCGATGGTCTGTGGAATTTGCGAATAGGTAAAAGGAGCAATCTCTTGTCCTTGGGGATTTATAACTTTGACCTGTTTGGTATTTCCCATAATAAAGAGAAGCGCTTTACCTACATCGTCGCTGCAAGCGGTAACTGGGATGATATTGGTCACCAAATCAGGATCTCCGACTCTAACGCAAGGGCCTTTCCCTATCGTGTTTTGTAATACCAAGCTG
Source organism: uncultured delta proteobacterium (assembly GCA_963778115.1). Classification (GTDB taxonomy): domain Bacteria; phylum Bdellovibrionota; class FAC87; order UBA2466; family UBA2466; genus JBBQIT01. The sequence goes on along the minus strand of CAVZSV010000004.1, from coordinate 509,580 downwards.
TCATAGTACCAGGGTGGGACTAGGGCGTACGAAGATGCGGCTAATGCGCTTAATCCAAGTAAAACAGTCAATTGGCGAAGAACCACTTTCCACCTCTTTCAGCACAGTTCAAACCTTTTTGAACGGGGCCCAATATAGGGATGCCTTAGGAGATAAGCAAATCTTTCTTGTAGGCTTTCGTAAAGGTAATAGCCCTATTTCCAATAGGAGGGATCTTCACAATGCAGAGCATGACTTCGCTTCTCTTTCATCGTTGTGTCGTACCGAGGAGAGGCGCATTTTAGGATCGCATGCGCCAATTGAACGGCTTCCGCCTCGGTTAGCGCCTCGTTCGCTTTGGGCCCTTCCTGGCGGATACAGGCTTTCACTATGGTTGATGCCGTTTTGATGCATTCTTTCTCGGACACCGAGTAACACTTTCGAAAGAAAGTATCGGGCGCACAAAAATCATTTTTCAACCCTTTGGCCATATTTCCCAAGAATTCTTTCTTGGAGTGAGTCGCTTGCTCGCTAAGAACCTGAGTAGAGTGGGTAGAGATGACTAGCGATAAGAGAATGGAAATCGACAGCAGATAATTCTTCATGGAACTTTCTCCTTTGCTATTTTAGTTGTTCTTATACCCATCCCATTACGCCTACCACCGCTCCTAAGCCTATCAACCACAGCGGGTTCATTCGCGTTCTAAGAAGTACGGTTGCCGAGAGTAGGGTAAGGAATAGTGCCAGAGGCTTAGTCGCGGTCTTCATCAACAAAACTGCGGAGGAGAGCAACAGACCAATCGCTATGGGGGTCAGCGTCCGACGTATCAGGACATACCAATGATCGTTTCTATGACCGAAACCAAAACGCTCGAATCCAATAGCAAATAAGCTCGCCGGTCCGCACATCGCAAACAGGCTCACCAAAGCTCCGGCAAGGCCCGCTGTCTGCCAGCCGAAAAGACCCACAAAGATAACGTTGGGGCCTGGAGTCGCTTGCGAAATGGCAAAGAGATGAGCGAACTGGTCGTCTGCCATTAAATGCAATTGTGTTACCAATACCCGGTGCATTTCAGGCAGGGCGGCTGTCGCACCGCCGATCGCGATGAGTGACAGAAAAAGAAAGTGCAATGCTAGTACCAATAGAAGATTCATCTTAGCTTTGCCTCCGCAAGAAGGCTAAGAGGCGCTAAGACGAAAACCACCCAGGGTAAGGGAAAGGCAAAAATTCCTATTCCCACCAATACCAAAAGGCCCGTGACCAGCGCTTTAAGACTACGAGGTTGGGCTTTCGCCAATTTGATGCCGGTGCTGATAATAAGACCGCAGGCAACGGCGGTCACCCCCCTGAGTGCCCCTTGTACGGCTTCGAGGTGGCCATAGTGGCCGTACAAAGTGGCAAATCCAATGGCTACGATCAGAGGAAAAAGAAAGAGCCCCAAAGAAGCCGCGATTGCGCCGCGAAATCCGCAAAATCGATACCCCAGCATGGCGGAAAAATTAGTGACGTTAGCCCCCGGGAGAATCTGTCCCAGTGCCAAAAGTTCAGCGAACTCCTGGGGATTAAGCCATTTTCTTTTTTCCACGATTTCGGCATAGACCCAGGGCATACAGCCCCCAAAGCCTTGTAGGCCAATCTTGGAAAAAGTGATGAATAATTCTTTCGGCCGGACATTGGAGTCTGGCAGGTCAAGGGAAAGGGGCATAAATTCTCCGCCCCGAAGGATAGTTATTTTTGAGGGTTTGGCGATCTCTTTTTTAGAGAAAGACGAAAAAGTGGTTAAAGGACAATACCCATTGCGAAATTGATGGATGGGATGAGAAATAGCTGCGATTTGACCGAGTTTACCGACTGGACGATGGAGTTTTGTAACTGAGTGGTCACGGTATTGATGGCCGCTTGGTTGGAACTAGTGGAACTACTTGCATCCGGAACAAAGCCGCTCAAAGTAACGCTGGCGGTAGTGGTAAAAAAGAAGGAGGCCCCAAGGCTTAAATTAAAAAAGAAGGCTTTACTCATCCAAAGGTTTCCCACCGCTATGGTCGGTACCGATTGGAGGACGGTAATGTTTCCACTGAGCGAACCGGAAATGGGGAGTGTGGTACTCACCGGCGAAAGCGTTGCCGTTACGTCGGCGGTCGCACGCAAGAATCCGTAGGTCAGTTGGATATAAAAATTATCATCGCGCGGAAAAAAGCGGATAAAGGGCGAAAGCGAGCTCAGTCCATAAGTCGCTGAGGGAACCAATTTGTAGATCGATCCGCCTGGAATCGTGTACTGCTCCGAAGGGATGTTAATGATGTTGCTAAGCGCCGGTCCAACCCCAGGAATAATTCCGTAACCGAATCCAACCTGCCAATGTTTCCAGAGCACGACCTGTGCTTCGAGCGCCACTATCTGGGGCGGCCCCATCATGATATCGATCGACCCGACGCGTTCAGGCAATGCCCATGCAGTTCCCGCGAAAGTGGCTAGAAGGACTGCGAGATATCGGACCTTTCGCATACTTTTTGATCATAACCTCAAACCAAAGATCCCCCCACTTTTTCTCTAATTTGTACGCTTTATGAAACGAACGACAAATTCCGATAAGTAAATCGGTAGTGAGTGTCAATAATGTCGTTTTGTGATGCGTCGAGTTAAAGCGACCCTATGAAAAAACTTATTTTACCTCTACTCCTTTTGACTTCTGTCTTCGGTAGCTTCTCCTCTTACGCTCGCCCTCCCGAAGAAGCTGAATTTAAAGCGGCGGCTACCGTCGGGGATGAAATTTCTGAATGGTATTCAAGGATCGTACCGCGGCCGGCATCGGTGGCTATTTTTTCGGTCCATTCCAATTTGCCTTTGGAACAAGATTTTAGCGACGTGGTAGAGGCCGAGATCCTAAAAGGAATGGCGGCACGCCGAATTGCCAATGTTAGATCGTGTTCCGAATGCCGATCTCCCAGGCTGACGGTAGAAGACGACAGAGTCATCATCACTAAAGGGGCTCCTGATCAGGAGACGCTCAAAAAGATTGGCAGCAAATATCCTGTCGAAGCCTTTATCACCGTAGATCTCTATCGAACGAGTCTAAATCTGCTAGCCCAAGTCGTGGTCTATTCGAATCCACAAGGGCAAGTCATTCAAGCGGAGCATTTTACGATTCCCGCTTTGAATATTTCCGATAGCGCGGTTCAGTTTTTGGCACTGTTCGGTCTGGGAACGGACCTTTCAAAAAGCTCTGATGGAGGAGGCACTGCCGTACTGACAGGGGCCAATGTGCTCCTTTTGGAAGACATCGGCTTTGGAAAAGGCGGCCTCGATATCGGCATGGTTTCCGGAGGCCCTTCGACTCTAATCGATATTGATCCCACACTGGCCTTTAACGGGAGGTTTGGACTGAGTGGCCTTGCTTATTCCTTTGATTTTGGAGCGGGCTATGGATTTTCGGGATCGGCAAAAGGAATCGCGGTCAGGGGAGCATACGAGTTGTTCCTAGGATCCTTTGCGGTGCTTGGAGCGGAGGTGGTCTATTTACTGCCTCTGGGAACCGACCCCATGAACGAAGTGAAAGGATACGCGGGATTCCATGTTGGATTCTCCTTAGGAAGATAACGGCGAAATCACGACGATGGGAAAAAGAAGCTACTTGTTACTGCCCTTAGTACTTCTCGTTTCAGCGGATAGCTCCGCACTTGATCAATTTTCGGTGAAAGAAACCGGCGACAATTTAGAGTTGGTTACGCCATGGGGAACTAAGACTTTGGTAGGAGACATCGGATTTAAGAACAACGGGAACTATAAAATAGAGATTCCTTTGTCTGATCTAAAGCCTGTCTATCCCAGTAAGAACACGACCTCCGACAATGATTCTGATGATGATAAAGCCGATCATAAAAGAGAGGCTTCCAAGAAAAAGTCCAAATCGTCTAAAGAGGACGCTGATGCGGATGACGACGATGACGCGGATGATTTTGACACTCAGAAAGTAGCCGACAAAGATCGAAAGCCGCAATCACTGCCTCCTCTGGCACCCCTCGTGGTGGAATATGACGACACGGACAAGCTCGTTATCGAAGCCAACCATTTTTATAACCAAGGGAAATTTTTTGAAGCAAGTGAAGATGTCGAAGAGATCTTAAGGAAAAAGCCTGACTATGTGCGCGGATGGATCATGAAAGGTAGCCTCATGTACGTCCAAAATCAAAAGGACTTGGCCAAGAAATCCTGGGAAAAAGCGCAGTCCCTTGAGCCTACGAATCCCCAAGTTAAGACGCTCTTGGAGCGATATAAATGAAGTGGCTTCTTTTCATTTTACTCATCATTATTTCGGCGTGGCTGCCTTCCTACGCCTACGCCACTTTGGATCCTTTCGCTGTGGAGAGCAAAGTCCAAACCGATTTGGATAATTTGCTGGGCCATATGATGCCGCGCGAACAGTTTCTGGTCCAAGTGAACGCTCAAGTTGAGACGGAAAACCATAGGGAACTGATCGAAGGAGAAACCCTCGACGAACAGCTCGTCGAATCTAAACACCAAGATCCGATCCCGGTCATGCCTGGCTTTGAGCCCGAAGTGGAGAGAAAGGAATCCCCCCAACTTCCCCGGCATGAGCGTCAAGTGTTTCGAAACGTCGAAACTCCCGTCCTTAGAATGGTGATAGCGCAAATTGGTCTTGATGAGAGTCTGGCGCCCGGACTAGTAACGCGCGCTAAAATGCTCACTCAAAACTATATGGGTACCAATTTTCCCAGGCGTTCGGTGGTCAGCTTTTCCCAGATGCCGATGCTAAAGCCAGTCAAGGAAGTGGAAAAGCCGTTGCCGCCTCCCAAAGAAGAAGTGAAAAAGCCCGAGCCGCCGCCTCCTCCCACGGTAGAAGAGGTGCTCTGGCGGTTTGCCCGGTGGGCCGGGCTCATTTTACTGATGCTGGTCGTTTTCTTGTTGGCTCTTCTTTTAGTTGTGGGTACCCGTCGGGAAAAAAATTACCAAGCCCCTTCCTCCTCTCCAAGAGCAAAGCGCCGAAGATCGGCAAGCGGCCATGAGCAGGCCATCCCCAAGATCCTTGAAGCTGCTAGAACCTTAGGTTACCGCACGGCATCGGCGTCTAAGAACGACGAGGCATTGGATGAAAAGGCAGAAGTCGCTTTCCGTCGGAAACGTCTTTTGGAACGATTCCTGACTCGGTCCGGTGCTTTTTCGCAGTATTGGGCAAAGCTATCGGCCGAAGTCCAGAATGAGTTGTATTCGGTCCTCTCGGGACCCGCTTTTGATAACTTTTTGGATGGCTTGCAAATCGCTCGGCCCGTGGGCAGTGATATCCCTGCTGTGGAGCCCGACGAAATTTTAGCAAAGCATGAAAAAAGCTTTGATGAATTTGCCGAGACCGCAGACTGGCAGGATCGGCAGTTTTTTGGATTTCTACAGAGTCTTAATAATGAGCAGCTATTGGCCCTGGCCAATCAGGAAAATCCCGTCGCTGTGTGCTTAATGCTGCGTTTTATGAAAGCAAGGCAATCGGCGATGGTGCTCGATACTTTAGAGCCCGGCAAACGACAAGAGATCTTGGCTCAGGTTCCCTCGGTCCAGCAAATTAACTTCAGCCAGATAGCGGAAATAGAACGTGATGTGAGAACCTCGGTACAGCGGATGCCGCAGCGGTTCTACGGCTCTCCCAGCGAAGATGTCGATTTCTGGGGAACCGTTCTTTCGGAGAGCACCCATCAAGAGGAGCTCATCAGAGATCTTGAAACCACCAATCCCAACATCTCTCCCACGCTAAGAAAATACAAATTTAAGCTAGAGGACGTAGCTTCCTTTCCGGATAACTTACTTCGAAAAATACTCTCGGATGTCGACAACGAAGAGCTTGCAATGGCTTTAGCGACGTGTTCGCAAGACACCGTCGATGTCATTTTGGATGCCCTTTCGCCGAGACGAAAGAGTTTCCTGATAAGTCAGTTGCGATCCGCAAAGGGAGCGTCGGAAGAAGCAACACAAAGTGCCCGGGTCTCTCTCACTCGGCGCATTAGGGAGGCCATGGCATGATAACGCGGATCTTTGGACTCATGGGGCTCTTGGGTTGCCTCGCAGTCGTGTACAACTTTGAAGGGACTGCCTTTGCCACGGGAGCCTTTCGGATCTTTCACTGGCCCGCGATGGTGCTTACCGGCCTTGGTCCCATTGCTTTGGTTATCACTTGCTCCGACTGGACGATCTTATTTCGAACGTTTCGCTGGGTATTTGGAACTTCGGCGTCTAGAAGGCAGACAAAGCATGAAAAAGAGGCCGTGTTTTTACAACGTGTAGGGAGTCTGTTTTACAGTGAAGGGGCAAAGGCTTTCGACGATCTGGAGACCAAAGGCGTTTCCGATTACGTGCAGAAGGTCATCGATCGAATGGCCATTCGTATTCCTACTACAGATATCCGCGAGATGCTTGAGATTGAAAGGGATCGCACTCACAATCACCTGTTTCAGTGCATGGGGGCCTTGGGTATGGGCGTCCGTTTAGCCCCTTCAGTGGGAATGTTGGGAACCATCTTAGGCATGGTGGAACTACTGTCATCCATTTCCGATCCTTCGCAGATAGGTTCTCATATGAGTTTGGCGTTGCTCACCACTTTCTATGGCCTTTTCTTTTCGCTCGTGGTGTGGACCCCACTGCAGCAAAAGGTTGAGCGCGTGCTCGAAGTCGAATTGAATGGATACAATCAAGTGATTCGATGGCTTGAGCTGTTAGAAAAGCGCAAACCCACCGAATATTTTGCGGACTCCGCTCAAATTCCATCAGAAGAGACGCAAGAGATACGAAGAGTCGCCTAACCAAAGGATCCCCTACGTGAAATCAGTCGTGCCGAAACGAATGCCAGATACGGGCGAGTATCTATGGCTCGTAAGCTTAAGCGATCTGATGATGTTGCTATTCATCTTTTTCGTGGTGATGTTCAGTTTTAGCTATAAGCAGATAAAACAGAACGAGTTTCGAAAACTAGTCGCTCAGATCCGCCACGAAAACATGCCCAAAACTCCGGTCGATCAACTAAAACAAAATTTGAATGCTTGGGTCACCGAAAGAAAACTGCAAGATCAGATTAGTGTAAAGCAGGTAGACGACAGTCTGCGAGTAGAGATCAAAGATAAAGTTCTCTTTTCCAGCGGCGAGTACCGGCCGACCGATGCCGGAACTGAGATTTTGAGACTTTTAGCTAAGACTTTGGAGAAGATTCCGGCGCCTTACAAACTAGGCATTGAGGGGCACACCGATGACACTCCCATTCATACCAAGACCATCGAAGATAACTGGGATCTTTCAGCGAAACGGGCCCTTTATGTTCTCTATGCCATGAACCTTTCTCCAGAATTTTCCAAACGAACCGTTCTGATGGCTCATGGGGATTGCGAACCTATCGCTCCTAACCGAGATAGTAAGGGGCAGCCAATTCCCGAAAATCAGATAAAGAATCGACGAGTGACACTAAGAATTTTCTGAGTGAGTCACCCAAAAATCTTATGCAAGAAGTTACCCCATTCTCTTTTCCTATCGTGACCAAAATGGATTACGCCATTTTATTGGTCTTGGTGGCTCTAAGCGTCTGCTGGGCCGATTTGCGCTATCATGGTGCGGTCTCGGAATTCGAAAAAAGTTCGTCATACCACGCGGAGCAGCTTGCCAAAAAGGCGGCCGCTCTTTGGGATGGGCGCGAAATTGCGATCACTGAAAATGAGTTGGTACGGGGGGGAAAAACAGATTTTGCTGCCAGTATTAGCGCCGGCCTTCGCAAAATATCTCAATCGCTTACTCCAATGATATCCGCGAATTTGGTACAAGCGTGGTTCTCCTCACCGGCCGCGCATCAGCGAGCCATCGCCTTTGGCCTTTCTGGCAAAGATGCTTTTGTAGGGATTGAGCTACCCTGGACTAAAGAGGCTATCAAAAGCATTCGTAGCGGAGACACCACTTCGACTCGGCCTTATGAAGATCAGCGTAATGAGTGGGTCACCGCTTACGCCCCCTTGCGCAGTAACGGCGGACGTGTCGTGGGTACCCTTCAAGTCGACTACCCTCTAGATAAAGAATTAAGCAAAGCCCGCGGAAGCTTTATATCAGCTTGGGCGACACCTTTAGTGCTCGTCATCATCAGCTCTGTCTTATTCCTACTCTTTCCGGCGATTCGAATACCCGAACAGGTTACTAGTTTTCTAGCCAAGACAACGCAATCGACGAAATCACAACCGCAACAGCGGTTGTGGGAGCCCAAACTCGACGTATTCTATAATCAGTTACTTTACCTAACGTTGCTTCAATCGAAATTGGCCAATAAACGCATAGTGGCAGAGTCTTTCTCCGGCGGCTCTCTGACCGTTGATGGAACGATGCTAAAGCCTGTCTTTAAGAGTCTAGGATCAGTGGTGACAGCACTTATCGACAAAGACATAGAGTCAGAACAGACTCGAAGGTATCGAGGTAAACGATCTTCTGCGTCTATTAAGTTTGATGCCCAAGCCATCACCGATACCGTGAACCGATCCCAGTGGTTGTGGTTAGGTATTTCTACCGACGGGCAGGGTGTTGATCTTTCCAAGTGTCCCGGATGGGAGGGATTAAAAAAGGCAGTCGCTACTTTCGGAGGAACGGTAGATGCGGGAAATTATGCAGGCAAAGGAACTTGGATTACTCTTGTTGTCCCACGGGTTCGCTAATCGGAATCCGGCGCATACACGATAAAGACGGATTTGGGATACGTGCGAGGAAGCAGCGTTAGCCATTCTTGAAGTTCATTCCATTCCCCCTCATTAAGGCTCGAATGCAAGTCGGGATGAAGAATTATCTGGAACTGTACGCTGGAAAGAAATCCCAAAGATGCCACTTGAAACCTTCCTCTCTCAAGTGAAGTTGGATTTAGCAAGATAGTGTGGCTGGGGAATTGAAATAGTACCGCCGCGTACGCACACGCGACCGCGAAATTTTCTGAACTGTTCCCCTCATAGAAATGATTTCGTGAAATGTCAGTTTTGTAAGAGGGGTCGATCCGATTTCCTACCTTGGTTTCTTCGGCTACCCACGCCAATCGAAGTAATTCTCCCTGTTCAGTGAAAAGCGGATGGCGTCTTAATTTCTGGATATCGGCGCCACAGGGAGTAGGCTTTGAAAATTTCTGGCCATCCCCATTTAACGCGATGCTTCGGCTGAAGGAGCACAGGGTAAGAAAGAGGCCGATCATGTAAGCCATTTCGCGCATTGGGAAGGTCCTCATACCAAATTGCTTCCCCTGGAGCAATGGGTCATATTTTCTATTTTTACCTTATTATTTCATATGGTTATTCCGATAAGTTACCGATGGTCCGTTCCCCTTCAAAATCCTCTACCCTCCTTTTGCGACTTCTCTGCTGCTTTGTCTTGGGTGCCGGTTCACCGAGTATTGCCCGTGAGATCTTTGATAAAGCGCTTTGCGATCAAGCCTGGAGGGACGCCTACCTCACAGAGCAGTTGGGTTTTAGGTTTCAACGACTCCCGCCGCACCAACGTCAGTTTCTCAAAGAGTATCTGCTTCCCACCGTAGGGCGCCGATCGATGTTTATAGGGGCCGGTGAACACCGGACCTGGCGCATTCGTGACAACGGAGTCACGCTTTCCGGGTTTGGTCCCGGACAAGACATCAATATTATTTGGGTCGAAAAGGGATCCGAACCCTATTTTCGTTTCGAGTCCAATAACAACCGGACTCTTTTTATCCCCAAGGATTACGACCTTGAGAGTTCACCGGTTCGAGTAAAACGCTTTCTTCTCAAAGCCCTTCGAGGACATACCCTTCATCCTTATGTCAGTTCCTCGCGAGCACCCAAAGAACGGCAAAACCTTTCTCCAAAGGAGGCCGCTCTTATTTTGAAAGACACTCAGCGAGAAGGGATCGCGGCCTTTGAGGGAGCTATGGAAGCAGGCGACGACTCTTTCCTCTTCGTAGGTCCTACCGGAGTAGGAAAGACCATCGTAATGCAAGGAGCTTTGACTCACTTGCTTCAAAAAAATCACGATGCATTGGCGAGCCGAGCCCCGGGAGAAGGGCGCAAGGGGATTCCAAGCCTTCATATCTTATTCGCCAATCAAGTGGGCTTAGTGGACCAGCTCCATGACGATATTCTCGCCATGCCTACCCATCTCGGTTACGAAACGGTCCGTTGGGGCGGGACCAATAGAGAGCTTACGCAAGCCGAGAAGTTGGCAGCGGCTAACGCTCCTGAAACTATCGACGAGCTGGTCAGAAGGGCCGAGAGCGGAGAGCCCGTTGTCTTGGTCACTACGATCCAAACCATTATCAATAAGCTGGATAAAGGGCCCTTTGAAGATCCCGAAGAGAATCGGAAAATGAATATCGCCCTTCTTAAAGACCATTTGGCCTCTCTATTCATCGATGAAGCCCATAACGCGGGAGCGGAGCTTACCAACCATTTTCTAGATGATGTGAGAGGCATCTCTCGGAATGCCGACGTCCCTAATGACAGGCCCCCGCACGGTTCGGCTCCTGTTGTCGGATTTACCGCAACACCTATTCGAAGAGACAAAGATCTTATCTCCCATGTCTTTCACGATAATGCTTTTTGGGCTTATTTAGATAATGCCGAAGGATATCTCAAAGCGCGTGGGAAATTTGATCGAAGCGCTACTGAAATCCTGACCCAGCTACAGACTGCTCTTGAGTTGGGAGAGTCTCACCCTTTCGATACCCATTTTATTAACCCGTGGCATTTTCAGGACGAGACGGGTCACCCTCTATTTCTGTATCCCATGAAGCAAGGGGAACGGGTCATTATGAACCCAGAGCAGTATGGCAACGTATTTAACCGGCTTCGTCCCATACTCGAAAATAACGAACATCTCTTTTTTGCTTCCCCCACGACCACTGAAGCAGACAATCTCGCCGCTTTTGCAAGAAATCTTCATTTGAAAACTCCTAGCGGCAAGGAGCACGTAATTGGAGTATTGCATTCGAACTTATCTCCCTCCGATCAAGCGGAGATAAAAGAGAAGTTTCGAAAAGGTGAGATCACAATGCTTTTCACCGTGGGAATGCTAGACGAAGGAATCAACGTTCCCACCCTTACGGCCTACATCGACACCAACCACAGCATCGCCCCCAAAGAGTTACTGCAACGCGTTGGACGAGTGCTTCGCATGACAGAAGGCAAAGTAAAGCGCTCCGACATCGTAACATTCCAAGATGTTAACGATAGCGATACGGCAATGGTCATGGATGCGCTGTATAACATTGCGAAAAGGGATTACGAGCAGCACGAGCGAAAGATAAGAGAACCAAGGAAGAAAAGAAGACCCAAAGATCCCACGAGCAAAGGAAACGAAGAAGACGACCTGGATGAAGCAGATGAAAAGGAGCCCATCGTCTTAGCTCCGGAAATTGTTTGGACCGCTTCCGATATTGAAGCCGCGAGACAAAAGTTTTTTTCCTCGAATCGCGATCACGTACGAGGAGTGGATGCCTATAATAAAATAGCGCAATACATTTCGAATAAAGGCGCGGTTGACGAAATAGGCGGCACCGATCCTGAAGGGAGAAGGATTCACGATTTGCTTACCGATATTCTCGATAAGCCCGACGATCCGGTTTCGATGGGCTTTACCCGTAAATCGACGGAGGTGGGCTCTCCATTATTTCAACAAGCTATTTTCGATTTCCAGAAGCGAAGATCGGCTTGGAGGAAAAAGATTGAAACTGCGGAGGGAACCGCGGAGGTTTTGCAGACTTTCTTAGATAAGAGGCGCGCTCCGCCCTCTTTAGGAAAGAATGCGACGTACGGAGAAACCGAGATTGCGGCGGCTATCGATAGATTTAAGCACGACAAGACTTTCATCAAAGCAGTGCTAAAGGGAAATGCCGGAAACTTTCCGTCTCAGCTCGGAATACCCCCTTCGGAGGTTACCGTCGCGCGGATAGACGATTTTCTTGAGAGAAGAAAGGCGCTTCCCGTTCCCACTTCCGTCCTTAGCTCCGAAAGAGACCTCGCGGATAAATTAAAAATGACTATCGATAGTGCTAGTCCCGATACCATTTTGGATTTGGCTAGAGCTTTTCACGATCATACTGAGAGATATCCGCAAGCTTCGGCCGTTGGACTGGAGGGACGTCTTGGTAAGGCTCTCGATGGCGTGGTATTGGACGGCCTCAATGATAAAGACCCCTCTCAGGGGAAACAGCGCCTTCACGATCTGGTGGAACGCCGATTGACCGATGATGTGGATTCTTTTCACCTTGATATTCTGGCCATGCGGGATAGGGCGGAGAATGAAAGGGATGCGAAAGCCAATGCGGAAGCTTCGAGCAAAGACTCTTCTTCCAAAGTGACGTCGAAAGTTGCCAACGTACGAACGCAGCAATTGATAGGGTTGCTCTCCTCCCCTAACCGAGCGGCATTAGGTCTGCCCCCTCCACAGAAAGAGGTTACGATTAAATTGAAAGGGGGCAAAATGGGCTCCAAAAAGCTAATCTCTTTCTATACGAATGCGGCGCGAAGTTTAGGCTTAACGGTTGCTCCCGTGGTCGAAAAAGAGGTGGGCAGAGATGTCTACGAAACTTCGATTGCTTTTCAAAAAACGCAAGACTCTCCCTTTCCCTCTGACGTCTTTGCATTCGAAAATTCCGTTTGCCAGGTGGCCTACGTCGATAAGATCACCTATACGAATAATGTTCGGGTGGAAGTGATCGGGGTAGGAACCCCTCCCGGCCCCAAGGATACGGTCAGTCGCTTTTTCCCGACGGATGATCCCAGAAAGAAAATAAAAGATAAGCGAAACAACAGGGAAGTGCAGGTGCAACGGGGAAAAGACGATGGAGAGACTTTTAGTGATCTGTTCCTTCAAATGACCCATCAAAATTAGCCGGGGTCTAGGAAAGCTCTTTTGAAAACGCGAAAGTAATCGGAAGTCCTCCGGTGTGTACGAAGACGGTAGGGACCTCCTTTTTCAAGACTCCGCGGCGAGCTAAATCACAAAGGCCCGCCATGGCCTTAGCGGTATAAATAGGATCGAGCAAAAGTCCCTCGGTCCGTCCCGCGAGTAAGAGAGCTTCTTTTCCGGAAGGAGTCAATTTTCCGTATTCACCATAGTAATCATCATAGATTTCAAGATCGTCTTCTTTAAGAGTCGTTAAGCAGTGCAGATACTCTGAACTCTCTTTCATGATGGCGATCGTGCGCGTGGCGATATCGCGACTCTTGCGAGACACACTAATTCCAATGACTCGGGCGAAGGGTAAGAAAAATTCGGCTCCTAAAACGGCACCGGCCAAAGTTCCGCACGATCCTACGGCGAGTAAGATCTGAACCTCTTTACGGCCGAAAAAGGGCAACAGCTCCGACATCGCTCGAACATAACCCAAAGCACCGAGCCCGGTACTTGCTCCCAAAGGAATAAGGTAAGGGTTACGTCCCGATTCCAATAGCTCATTTTTCCATTTTTCCATCTGAGCGTTCAGTTCAACCGGCGTCAGATACTCAGGAACGAAACGAATTTGCGCTCCTAAGATCGAATTCAAAAGAAGATTCCCCTGGTTGTCAGCGGGTCGATCTCCGGTCAAGACCAGTTTAGTTTCAATTCCAAGTTTTCGAGCGAATGCCGCTGTAATGCGAGCGTGATTGGATTGAGGGCCACCCGTGGTGATGACGACATCGCATTTTTGGCGGACGATTTGTGCGAATTCATATTCAAGCTTTCTGGCTTTATTTCCTCCGAGCTCCGTTCCGGTGAGGTCATCCCGTTTCACGTAAAGTTCTTGGAGTCCCAGTGCCTTTCCCAAGCGAGGCATTAATTCCAGGGGGGTAGGAAGCTGTGCCAAAGGTATCCGTGCCATGGATTCTAATTTAGTTAGCATGGGACCTTTTCCTCTCCTGCCGCTTTCGAAAGTAAGTCCGACTGGGCAGCTGGTCAAGACGCACATTTGTCGCTCGCCTAGTTTTCAAGGGGGTGCTACTACTGGGAGCGCTAAAGTCAATAAGGGGAGGGGAGATGAAAGTTTCATTCACCAAGATTGCGATCGCAACTTTGGTTTGCCTGCTATCTATTGAGCAATCAGCGTCGGCCCGTGGTCTTAAGATTTATTTATCGGTGGATATGGAAGGAATTTCTGGCGTGGTTCAAACGGACCAAACCGGAAAAAGCGGACATGATTATGACATCGCTCGGAAATGGATGGCGGAAGATACCAATGCGGCTATCGAAGGGGCAGTCAAAGCGGGAGCCACGGAAATTGTGGTGAACGACGCGCACGGAGGACAGCGCAATTTGCTCTGGAGTGACCTTAATCCCAAAGCGACTCTCATCTCAGGATCTCCAAAACCCCTTGGCATGATGCAGGGATTAGATAGTACGTTCGATGCCGTTCTCTTTATTGGTTACCACGCTCGTTCGGGGACTGAAAACGCCGTCCTAGATCACACTAACGCTTCATCCACGGTTTTTGCGGTGAAAGTAAATGGAGTAGAGATGCCGGAGTTGGGATTAAACGCTTGGGTGGCGGGCCATTACGGCGTCCCCGTGGTTTTTGTCTCGGGAGATGATGCAACGTCGGCTCAAACTCGTGAATTATTAGGCAGTGAAGTGAGGACCGCTTCGGTGAAAGAGGCTATTGGGAGAACTTCGGCGAAACTTCTTTCTCCCGAAAGAGCGCATGTGCTTATTCGGGAAACGGTGGAAGAGGCGATTAAGAAAAGAAAGCAGGTGCTGCCCTATCAACTAAAGCCTCCCTATCAGGTGGAGCTGACGTACTTCCATACCACTCAAGCAGATAGTGCGATGTTATTGCCTTACTTAAAAAGAGTAGGGCCCAGGACCGTTCAGTTTACGATGGATGATCTTATTGCGAGCTTTAAACTCTATCGGGCATTGTTGTATTTGGGGGAGGAAGAGTAACGACACCGGTTTCCCCCCCCCATGGCAGCCAAACTTCTATCATTACGAGTTGCTCAGAGGGCGACGTGGCAGTTTAGGACGAAGCACTTTTTTCTAATACCTCGTCTTAACGGCCGTTAATACTAATGCCGTTAATTCAAGTAGCTTTTTTCTTATCGTTTTAATCTCAGACCCATGGATAAGAAACGCACTGACATGATTTTTCAAATCCTGAATGTGATTCTTCTCGCACTGTTGGTTTCCGCTGTGACGTTAGTTTAAAGAAACCGAAAAAGAAGAACGGTTCTTGCCAAATTCTTCAGTCACCACTCATGGTGTCACTCAGTCGTTTCTGCGAAAGGCTGAGTGACACCCCTTTCACAAGACTTTCTTGAAGCCAATTTCCTAACCTGCTAAGGTCCCTTCGTGATAGACGCTCACTACATTGATGTCCGGGAGCCCGCGGAGTTCGCCACCGAGCGAATTCCGGGTGCCCGTTCTTTGCCCCTGTCTCAACTTGAAATGCTTTCGGATTCCTTGGATTGAAGCAAACCCCTCGTCATCGTTTGTCGCAGCGGAAACCGTGCGAAACGTGCGTTGGCCGAATTGGAAAAGCGCGGATTTAAAAACGCTTCAGTCCTTGAAGGGGGAATCGAAGCGTGGAAAGCGCAAGGACTAGCTATTGAGAAAGGAATGAAGAACACGTGGGCCCTCGATCGCCAAGTAAGGTTTGTCGCGGGATCTCTCGTGGTTGGCGGATTGACGGCAAGTCTGTTGGTGCACCCGGCTTTCCTCTGGCTTAGTCTTTTCGTGGGCGCGGGGCTTATCTTTTCCGCCGTTACCGATACTTGCGCTATGGCGACACTGCTTAGCAAAATGCCTTGGAACCAAGCTTAAACTTAGCTGCTGTTTTTCGTTAACCTGCGTTACAATCTAAGTTGATGAAACGACAACACGCACGCTCCGTGGGGTACTTTGCCATCGTTTTGTCGATGTTCCTCACTTTTCTGTCCATCAATAACTGTTCTAAGAGTAAGTCCTCCTCTACGGCGGCTGGCGTCATTACGGGAACCGTTCCGGTAAGTTGTTCCAGCTTAGGGACGGGTTCTGAAAACTGTAGTTACCGCTACGCTTATGACTCCACCCTCTGTGCGAGCCACGGCTGTCGAAAATTGCTTATCTCTTTTTCCGATGACAACATGACATGCGATACGACGGCATTGTCCACTTACGCATTAGATAGTTATGTCGCGGTTTGCGCCAACCTCTACGAAACTTACGCGGGAGCGACGACCTATCCGTATAATAAAGACGAAAGCAGGGTGAGTGCTCTGATAACGGCGATTACCACCGATACGACGTTAGCGGCCAACTGGAGCGGAGAGTATCTTTTTTACGCGGGAATGGGGCACGGCGCGACATCTCCGGTGGTGAGCATGGCTCGTACGACCGATTTCACCCAAACCTCTTGGCAGGGGACTGCGGGAACCGCGGCCTGCTTATTCGAAGGGATCTACGATATTCCGGGTATGGATAGCTTTGCAGGCGCCAACGGTTGCGAAGCTACGGATCCGGCGGCCACTTTGCCTCACGGCGTCGTAGTAGGGCGCTATACCGGAAGTCTCTATTTGGGCGGTCACGATTGTGGAGTGGGACCGTGCCCGTGCAGCCCTGCTCATAGCTCAGACGTGGACACCGATAGTGTCATTAACGTCTCTCCCACCACTCTTGCCATCACCAACTGGAATTTGGGCGAATGCGGGAGTGGGCTAGATCCTTGCACCGAAGATGTCGTTCCCGCTATAGGAATTAACACCTTCTGCGGTCTTATCAGCTCCTACGGGGGTTACAGCTGTACCTTTCAATCCTATCCCAACATCAGCCACTCCAGTTGCAGCGTTAGTTATTGCCAAACGTGGTTTGACGCTCAGGTCTCTCCTTAAAGATTTAGGTCCGCGTGACAAATCCTCAGAATCCTTTTAGATTATTTGCGGCTTGAGGAGATCGAATTCTGATCGCCTTAATTCATTATTCATCGACTTAGGAAAGAAAAGCATGCACTCATTTGTCGCCGGTCTTGAGTTTATTTTGCGGGGCGGGTTCATGATGTACCCGCTCCTTATTGCGGCCCTCATCGGCCTTACGGTCATTTTAGAAAGAATTCTGGTTCTCCAGAAAAAATTCAAAGCACCCGCGGGGCTTTTAGAGAGGGTCCTCGGCGACGTGCGCACGGGCAAAGTGCAAGAGGCCTCCCAAGCTTGTGCGGCTCGTTCGACACCGGTGGAAGATGTCTTGGCGGCAGGGCTGGTCCATCTCAATAGCCCCTTGGCCGAGATGGAGCTTGCAATGAAAAATACCGCCGAGTCCTGGCTACCAAAGTTAGAACGACGGGTAGATGTGATCGATACGATCATAACGGCAGCCCCCTTGATGGGCTTATTGGGGACCATTACCGGAATGATGGCTTCCTTCCAGGTCCTCTCCGAAAAGGGAGTTAACGAGCCCCATGCGATCACAGGAGGAGTCGCTGAAGCTCTTATCGCGACAGCTACGGGTCTAGTCATCGCTCTATTTTGTTTGGTCGCCTACAATTACATTACCGCGCGGGTGAAAAATTTCATTTACGACTTGGAAGGTGCCGGCTCCAGGCTGGTGGAAGCTCGGATGGCCATACATCGGCTGAACGGGAAATAACATGAATATTCGACGAAGAACGGTCAAGCGAGCCCGTATCGAAATCATTCCGATGATCGATGTTATTTTCTTCTTGCTGGTTTTTTTCATGGTCTCTTCTTTGGCGATGACAAAGATCAATAGCATGCCCGTGGCTTTGCCCAAGACCTCCTCTAGCCCCGAAGCGCTTAAACAAGACATTATTCTGACCATTAAAAAAGACGGAGCGGTCTTTCTCAATAAGACCCCGGTCACCTTGGAATCTCTAGGAAGTCAGCTCGCCTATGAGATGCACCACGATACTCAAGACATCGTGGTGGTGAATGCTGACGAAGGGACCAATTATGGGCTCGTAGTTAAAGTGATGGATGCCGCCCGCCAGATCGGGGTCAGGAAATTTGCGCTTGCCACCGAGGCGACAAAGGCCAAATGAAGCCGCTTCCCCTTACCGTAATGAATAAGAGTGCCGATGACTCCAGCTCTGAATGGAAGGTATTGTCCTATTGCGCGCTGGCCGCTCTGCTCATTGAAATGGTGGCTCTCATTTTAGCCGGTACCACCGAACACTGGATGGTCCATCCCTCTAACAATACCGGAATTGATGAGAGCCATTTCGTCGAAGCCCAAGTCGTTACGATGCCGACACAGACCCATCTCGTTTCGCAAACGCCTTCGCCCATTCGTGCCGCGAAAGAAGCGACCATCAGCAAAGAAGTGGGCAAAGGACGCAAGGCCAAAGCGGGAGAGACCCCGCTTGAAGAAACCAACCAAACCCGCAGCCAAAACGATCAAACCTTGCCTGCGACTCACGGACCGGTCGCCTTTTATACTCCAGCCCCAGTGATTCCTTCCTATCTGCAAAACGAAGAGCTAAACGCTTCCGTGGTCATTGAGTTCTTAGTGAATAGCCGGGGAGTCGCGACGACTCGACTTCTGGCGAGTAGTGGCAACGAAGAACTCGATGCCATCGCATTAAACACGGCCAAACTCTGGCAGTTTCGTCCCGCCGAAGACAATCATAACCCTATCGACGCCAAGATACGGCTTCGTATCGTATTCGAAGTTAAGTAGGCGGCTGGCTATTTTTGGACTTTCATTTCTTATCGACACTCGACAACCGAGAGGTGAGAATAGAGCCCTTAACTCTATTTTTAGGAGAACACACCGATGACTCGACGAGAAGTGATAATGGCAGGGGCTGGTATTTTGGCGACGGGTATTTTGAAATCCACGGCCTCCGCGGCCGCAACCAAAGGGGCAAGTTCGGATAATCGAGAGGCTTTAATTGAAGCAGCACTAAACTGCGTAAAAACCGGGGAGATCTGTCAGCAGCACTGCTTGGATCTGCTTTCGGCTGGTGACAAGTCCATGGCCGACTGTGCGAAGAGTGTGGCTGAGATGCTTACCCTGTGTCGGGCACTCGGCGAGCTTGCCGCCCAACGCTCCCCCTATCTTGCCAAAGTGGCCGCTCTTTGCGGCGACGCCTGCAAAGCGTGCGAAAAGGCGTGTCGCGTTCATGAATCCCATCATGCGATTTGTAAGAACTGCGCTGAGAGTTGTGCGAAGTGCGCTTCTGAGTGTGCCAAAGTCAGCGCCTAAGATTGAATTTAGTCTGTAGAAGCGAAAGCCCGGGTAGCTAGCCCGGGCTTTTTTTTGCCACGATCTCCACTATCCCCCTCTCAAAGACAGGGCGGAATTTAGCCCAACTCCTGTCGGTGTGGGGGCCACTGGGGCCATGCCAGGGCCAAAAAGACACCAACTCACCGTAAAAAAGCGTCTCTATTTAAGTTACTTAGGCTGCTCCATCTCCAAAACATCTTTGGCAGGAAACTTGCTTTAGGTTTGTGTTAAGGATGAGTAAGAAGCAGCGCTTCACAATCCAACTTTTGGTTAATCAAGTAAGGGGGAGAGAAATGAGAGTCAGAAAAAGAGGTTTGAGTACCCGAAGCTACCTAGCCGTAGTGGCGGTAATGGCTATGGGAGCCGCTTATTCCGGGGTTGGCTGGGGAGAAGATGCGTCAACAACGCTTTCTGCACCGGCCGCCTCGGGCGGAACCACCATGGAATCGGTAACCCCGGCTGGCCCTCCCAAGAGTAAATTCTTTGGCACGATCGATTTACGGGCGGAGTACTATCCCAACAACGCCGCTTACGATACTTCGAATTTTTTGCAGCTAGGCTACCAGATCAACCCTAAGCTTCTCATCAGCTGGTACCAGGGATTCGATACCAATATCGATCATACCTTGCTCTACGGCCAAAAGGCTTATGGCCTTAACGCCATTTGGGATCAAGGCTTTCTAAGAACTCGGGTCAATAAGATCTGGGAGTCGGAGGACAAAACCCTCTCTTTTAATTATGAGAGCCGCGTTTACGCTCCCACTCTTTTTGCGGATGCCAGTGCTGGGAATATCACTCGCTTCTACAATGCGTTCAAATTAATTAAGAAAGCCAATGACGCGCTAACGTTTACTGGCGTGTTGGTGCTCATGCCCGATATCTTCGGTGTTCCCGGGACGGCTGCTTTCGGACCGAATCCTGCTTATGAAAATCGATATTATTTCGTAACTGATATCCAATTTTCACAGAAGTGGAGCTTGGACTTCCCGATCTTGCTGTACCAGACCAAATATCGTGAGTATGGAACGACAGCTCAAAGTGGAGCATGGAATTACTTGCTCTATATCTGGCCGGAACTGGATTATGCCGTTACGGATAATTTCACCTTGGGGCTGGCTTACATCAGCGGCAACATGGTGAAACCCGATTTCAGCGGGTTTACGATCGGCGACGCTTTCAAAGTCAGCACCGTGCAGTTCGTCTTTACGACAACGTTGTAACAGATTCATTAACTTTTCGGACGGCCCGGCGAGAACCCCTGGTTCTTTCGGGCCGTCGTTTATTCTGAGGCGGGATTGGGGTAGAATCTTCGTTATGCGCACTGCAATTAGAATATCCTTAACCTTAATTTTCCTTTTCGGATTTCCACGGCTCGTTTCGGCGGCCGATGCCAATTATCTGCTTAAGAATTTCGTGCTTCTGGATCCCGCTCACAAGACGAGTCAAAAAGCTGAAATTTGGATTCAAAAGGGTGTGATTAAATCCTTGAAGCCCAATGCGGCTCCCAAGAATTTCAGAGGGAAGATCTTTGATCTCTCTGGCCGTTTTATTGTTCCTGGTTTTACGGACATGCATGACCATTCCACTTTGGGAAACCCAGGTCCTGGTTCCGTGAGGGAGACCCTTACCACCAACGATGTCGCAAAGCGGATGCTCTATAACGGAGTTACCGCTTTTTTAGATCTCTTTGGAGAGGAAAAGGCGCTTTTTGCTTATCGTGCCGCCAGACATCCGGAAGGGGCGAGGCTGTATGCGGCCGGGCCCATGATGACATGCACCGACGGACACGGGACGGATCTTGGAATGCCAACGCGCACGATGGATACCCCCGAACAAGCGCGAATTCAGGTGCGAGAACTCGCCAAAGAGAAACCCGACGTCATCAAGATCGCTTACGATCATGCTCGCAACTACAAATCTCTCGACAGGCCAACCATGGCGGCGATTATCTCGGAAGCTAAGAAACTGGGCTTTCGCACGGTGGTTCACATCGGGACCTGGCAAGATGCCGCGGAGGCGGTCGACGCGGGTGCCACGATTATCACCCATCTGTATGAATCGGATATCCCAGATAGCTTGGTCAAGTCGATGGTGGCCCACAAGATTTGGGAGATCCCCACCATGACGTACCAACAGGATCTTCTCAATATCTTAGAAAACCGGAGCCTTCTCAACTCGC
Source organism: uncultured delta proteobacterium (assembly GCA_963778115.1). Lineage (GTDB taxonomy): Bacteria > Bdellovibrionota > FAC87 > UBA2466 > UBA2466 > JBBQIT01. The sequence continues at coordinate 488,251 of CAVZSV010000004.1, read as the reverse complement.
CCCTGCTTGAGAGAAGTATTACTAAAGAGTTAATGCAGTCTTATCGAACGATGAACCCCAACGGGCCTTTCACACAGCGGATGCTCTTGTGGCAAATTAAGGGGCGAGACAATTACTACCGAACGCTAAAAAAATTATTTGATGCTGGAATTCCCTTAATGACGGGAACCGATTCGGGAGACATTGGAGTCTTTCAAGGGTATTCGGTCCATCGTGAAATGGCGATGTTCGCGAAAGCCGGGATCGACAATTGGTCGGTCCTTCAGGCCGCGACGTCGCTGCCCAAGAAATTTTTCAAGCGCCCCCTTGGAATTAATGTAGGAGACAAGGCAGACCTCGTGGTTTTGAAGGCTTCCCCCCTGAATGATATTGAAAACACTCAGACCATCGAATGGGTGTTCATGGATGGAAAGCTAGTGGATCGGGAAGCTCTGGCGGTGAGTAAATAACCTCCCCATTTGCAAACTTCCCCTAACATGGTAAGTCACCGTTTTGGGGAGGTGGTATGCGATTTTTATACTTAGCCGTTTTAATGGTCTCAAGTCTAGCTTTAGCCAGAGAAAAGGACTTCGCTTTTCCTCTGTCCGCGGATCTACTGAAGGGCAGTGAAACGGTCTTCATCGCCCACAATGATCCGGCACCCTTCGGTTCCTATCTGACGATGAATCTTCCCCAGCCTCCTTCCAAGGAGCTCTTTGACGTTTTGGTTTCCGAATTTCAAATCGTTCTCAAGAACAGGGGAGAGGCCCATATTACGGTCATTACTCCTCCCGAGTATGAAAATGTTTTAAAGCCTTACCTCAGCATGGAGGAGATCAATCGTATTGCTCTTGAGGCGGAAATTCAGAAAGCGGAGGTAAGCCCGCTATGTCTCGGTAGGGGGAGGGCAAGGGACGGACATCTGTTAATGGAAACCTATTATGTCGTCGTCAAAGCAAATCGTCTCTTAGAGATCCGTCGTCGAATTGCGGCTAAGTACGTCCAGCACGGAGGAGATCCGAGTCGATTCGACCCTAACTATTTTTATCCTCATATTACTATCGGTTTTACCTCTAGAGATTTGCAAGACTCTGACGGAGTGTTTAAGGGAGTCAATTCTTGCATCGCTTCATTTAAAGTAGATAACTAAGTCTCATAGGGCTTTCTTCAAAAAGGACAGACATTCGCTCTCCACAAATGCAGTACTTGCCGGGCTTGCGGCATCTCCCGCTAGAACGTGACCACTGGCATTGGGAACTTCGATAAGTCTCTTCTCGGGAGAACCTAATTCATTAAATTTCTTGCGGATCAAAGGCACATTTACCGTCTCGTCGTTGTCGGTGGTAAAGATAAGTGTCGGTGTGGTTATCGCTGAAAGTTTAAACGGTGCGATATAGTCGACGAGTTCCATCATTGGAAGCAAAGCTTCAATGGGATACTCGTGCGTCCAAGAGCGAGATTGCAGTTCGTTCTTAGGCTCCCAACTTCGCGTGGGACCGGTAATGGCCTTAGCGATAGAAAGGCCGAACGGTAATAGTAATAAACCGGCCCGGCTATCTTTCGGGTAAAAGTTGGGAGAAAAAAAGATAAGGGCCGCGGGCTTCGCTCCTTCACTCACGGCCCAAAGGGCAAGGGTAGCTCCCGTAGAAGTTCCTGCCAGAACGACTTTTCGGCCGATAGCACTTCCGATAGCCCAAGCTTCATTAACATCCTCAAGCCATTCGGTGGCGGTGGCCGTTGCAAGAGCATGTGAGTCCTGACCGTGTCCCCTCAGTCTTGTGAAAAACAGATTCGCATGAAGGGTCTTTGCCAGCGTCTCCATGACGGGACTGACCTCTCCCCGAGAAGCGGAGAATCCGTGGAGGTAGACTAGCGAGACATCGGTGACAGCATGGTCAGCAGAGTTCCAGACGATCTTCTTTTCGGTTCCGGCTCTAAGGTGTGGAACTTTGCTCTCTTCACGGCTTAGATATTCGTTGAGATCGGAAGGCAAGGGCAGGGCGGAAAATTTTATCGGCTGTAACCTCGGGCGCGGTCCCAGGCGAATGATTAACAAAACAGCGACGGAGGTAATCACAAATAAAAGGAGTAAAGTTTTTATCACTGAGGCTCCGAAGCTATTTGATTCGAATGTATTTCAAGGGATGGTAGAACTGCGCGTTGGGGTACCATCCTTCGACATTGGTCTTTTTTAGATTATAGAGCTGAGTTACAAAAAGGGGAATCAAAGGCATCTCAGAAAGTAATTGTGTCTCCGCTTTGTAAAACAAAGCCATCCGCTTTTTTTCGTCCTTTTCGTGCACGGCGGCTTTGAAGGTTGCGTCAAAGTCCTTGGAGGCAAACCCCGTCGTATTGGTGGGGCTGTCGGAGAGCCAGTTCTCTAGATAAGCTTCGGGGTCTTCGTAATCCATGATCCAACTAGCCCGGCAAATCTGGTAATTCTTGGTTCTTACCGAATCTAAGAAGACTTTCCATTCTTCCATGTTGAGTTTGACTTCGATTCCCAGATTCTTCTTCCACATATGTTGAACCGCTTCGGCAATTTTAAGATGCAGATCGTTTTTGCTGACTAAGATCTCAATCGCGGGAAATGCTTTTTTGGGTCCGTACCCCTCTTGCGCAACAAGCCGTTTAGCTTCGGCCACTCCACTGCCATCGATAGGAACTGCCGTCGGGGGTCGGTAATCGCTTTCCCGAGGGGTGAAGGAGCGTAGCGGCTCTTGGCCGCCTTTGGTGACATGGGTGACCAACTGTTGTCTATCGATGGCAAGGGCAAGCGCTAGGCGGACATTCTTGTTGTCTAGGGGGGTTTTAGTAGTGTTGATTCGATAAAAGACAACTCCATTTCCTAAATGGGTCTGGAATACGCCTGATTTATCTGCTTTCCAAAATTCGATCTTTTCTTCGGGAACGTCGTCCGTGATGTCCAGTTGACCCGCACGAAACATCTTTTCCTGAGTATCGGCGGAGTCGATTGGGGAAAATTGGGCCTCTTCGAGAGTCACGTGCGCTTTGTCCCAGTAGTAGGGATTGGGCTTTAGCACGATATTGCGATAGGCCCTCCAGGAGGCCAGTTTAAAGGGACCGTTACCAACGAAGTGTTCGGGCCGAGTCCACTGGTTTCCAAAGGTTTCGACCGTTTTCTGATGAACCGGATAAAGGGCCATGTGATCCAGGATTTCGGGGAAAAAAGGGGTGGGGCGTTCCAAAGTCACGACGAGTTGGGTGGGAGAGGTTGCCACGACACCCACTTGAGTCGGATCTTTGATAGTTCCCGCATGGTACGCGGAAGCATTTTTAACGTAGTAGCCTATCAGCGGAAGATCAGCAGCAGTTGAAGGGCTAAGTAACCTGCGCCAGGAATAAACAAAATCGTTTGCGGTGACCGGATCTCCATTTGACCACTTGGCATCGCTTCTAAGATCAAACGTCCATACCAATCCATCCTCTGAAGTTCTCCATTTTTTTGCCACTCCAGGAACAGGCTTTAGGGTTTTGGGATGACGAGCGACCAATCCTTCAAAGAGATTAAGAATGATATTTTCTTCAGGGACTCCAGAAACTTTGTGAGGATCTAAATCTTTAGGTTCAGCCCCATTCCCCAGACGCAGCACCTGTGGGACTACTGCTCCGAACGTCCCCAAGGAAAGAAAACAGCAGACTAGCAAAGTAAACAATCGAACCAAAGGATTCTCCTGGTGCCTTGAGCATTACCAATGGCTCAGTGGGGAAGGTCGAGTCAAGGGCAACGTAAGAGCGCTAGTTTCCGCTGGGATTGTCAAGGAACTGCCTATAAGGCCAATGGAATACATCTCGATGCTCTGCGTACTCCAATGGCGTGGCCCTTGCAAGAGTTAGCCATGGGGGGAAGAGGCGCAAATGTCCAAGGGAACAGCCGGGATCGCTATCGCAATTGGTTTTTTCTGTTGCGCTTTTGTGTTTGGACAAGATCCCTCCTTCACTAGTTCTCCGCGAAGATCTTTCGGAAAGAGCCTTTCCACCTTGGATTCCCGACCTCTCGGGCAGCGTTTTTCAGGAATCCTTGGTGAGATTCCCCCAGGAAATAAAGTTGCCATCATCTGCTTTGGAAAGGGAATTGATCCAAAGATGGAAGACAGCTGCGTCAACCTCCGAGCGAGATTTCAAAACGAATGTGGTAGCAACCTTGACGTGGTTCTCGTGGAGGGGAATCAAAATACTTATGATCAAATCGAACAGCAATTGAAGGATGCGAAACTTCCTCAATACTCGTTGGTCTTCGTGAAAGGGCACGGCACTACCTTGGAGAATGGCGAAGGGACTGCCGAACACTGGATAACAAGCCTCCCCAAATCGGACCATTTTATCTCTCAACGAGTGGTAGAGACCTCCCTTCTTCTTAGCAAAATCAACTCAGCAATAGACTCCCCTTCCATCATTGTGAACTCCTGCAAAGCAGGGACGGCCTGTCGAAATTCAACAGTCTGTGTCGGCTCTGTCTGCGGGGACGACCAAAAGGCATATGGAAATCCATTTCGGGGCCACCTCAATTTTACCGAAGAGTTATTAGTTTCGCTGTACTGCCACCCGGAAGCCTTTCGAGCCTTCGACAGTCTAGGCCATGGTGAACAAGCTAACAACGCAGTTATCGATCCGGAAGAGTTCGCGGACTTAATTGCGATGGAGCGATTGTTGTTGCGCAACTCCTCTCGTCGACTCAAAGGGCACTCACCACAAAGAGAGCAGCAATTGCAGTATGGTCAGGAGCCTGAGCTATCCCACTTTCTGTTGCATCGACCAATAGAAATCCGAGATCCGAAATAAAAAAAATAACCCGAAAAACGTCAGCGAAAGTAATCAACGTTCCATCCACGTCGATTCTAAGGGAGGCCGGTGTACCGAGCGGAGGTGGCTAGCAAGACATCACAAACAGGAAGTGAGTCAGGAAGGGCTTCACACGCCTAGTAACCTAACCATGCTCTGTGCTTTTCACCATCGGATGCTTCACAGAAAACAACCCTTCATGGGCCGTGATAATCGGCCTTGGTGTCTGTAGTCGTTATTTTTTCTTGGGTGCTGAAATAATGCCCTCGAAACTTTTAGTAGAAAGGGCGCCGCATAGTCTTAGCTCAAAGCGGCTGTCTAAAAAGTGGACACGAAAGTTAGCTTTATGGCTGATAAAGATAAGGTTTTTTGCTGGTCTTCGGATTGCATTCTTTATACACGCTAGTCGCGGTACGTCCTTTCATAATTGCTAAATTTCGGGGGAGATAACACGTCATGGGGAGACGTCGTAAGATTTTTCTATTCTTTTTTATCGCGTCCTTTGCGCTTTTTGCGGCTTGCGGCAAAAAAGGCGGGGGTGGTGCGGGCTTGCCAAAAAATAAGGCTAATCTTGATGATGATGATAATCGAAGAAATCTTTTGGATGCGAGTCGTATCAATCCCAATGCTGGAATTTTAGGTCAGGATCTTTCTCAAATTACGGGAGACCCCAGATTAATTGGCGGACCCGGTTTTGATCCTTCTGGCAATAGCCATGGCGGACTCTTAGATCCTACCGGTGCAGGAGGCGCTGCGGGAGGACCCGCGGGGCTAAGAAAGGCAGCGGGAGAAGGTTCTCATGACGGAGGGGCTGGGCCTGAAAGAGGGCCTGCCGGTTCGGCAGGACCTACGGGAAAATCGGCTTCGGAAGAAGGTAAGCCTGCCGCTTCCGATAGCACACAAAAACCAAAATTTGGAGGGCCTGCTCTTCCTATCGATCGCGTGAAATTTGAAAAGCCCGAAGAATGGGAAAAAAATCTTATCGCTAAGACCACTCCAGCCGAAGGAGCTGTGGGGAGCAGTGGCGGCGCAAGCCACGGAGCTTTAGACAAGATCCGAAGAAGTGTTAGCGATTATACGGGCCTTGGAAAACTCGATATGCCTGGTCCTAAGATCGCAGAATTTCCGTCGACCGATCCTTCCGAAATGCCGGCCTATGTCAAAGCGTGTGTTGACTCACACCCGGACGGCTATTCGGTTACGGTTCCTCATGTGCGAGTAGCGGATCGCAAGCATGGCCATTTTGCGTCGCAGGCGGGTCGCGTGATGAGTATCGATAAATCAACCGGACGAGTTAAGGTCACCATGCAAGTGGATCTGAGCTACCCGGGATTATCGCCCGAGGCCAAAAGAGAGGAGATCAAGAAGGCCGAACTTGATCGCGCCGCCATGATTGAATTTTTTTCCCACTATGGGATCGAACTCGATCTTACCTTTAATCACGATGCGGCCGCTACTAATAGCCTGGCTCGTGCTTTTGCGAGAATTCTTCCCTCTTGGGCGGGGGGGCGCAGTGCCATGGAAACCTGGACGGGAACCCTTTACAGGGATCCCGCGTCCGGAAAAGCTCCGATTCCCTTGGACGATCGCACTCGCGCGCTGACGCGGTTGCATGAATTTCTTCATATGTTGGGAAACCACGACGAGTATCCCGGCTATGGTGCGGGAGTCAGCGAAGCCGAGGCGGCGACGTATGAAGCCGATAGCGCGATGAAATACCCGTTTGGAAGTCCAAAACTTTACGAACGACATCTGAAGACTATTTTGGGACAATTATGTGGAAAGTAGTTTCCCTACTGACTTTCTATAGCGTGGTTGCTTTGGGAAAGAGTGAAGTCTCTTTTCCTTTGGAATTCTCCATCATGGCGCCCAATCCGATTACCACGATCCAAGAGACGATGGTGGTACAAAAGGATGGTGCTGTTTCGTTAACCACACTTTCGCCCTTTTCCGAGTCCCCGCCAGAAAATACGATCGGAGAATTCTCTACTTCGTTGGATGAAGGGACTTTGGGTAAACTAAAGACCTTAGTATTAACTACGACTCCTTCCGTTCACGGAGAGAAAGAGTTTCCTCCCGAGTCGATGGTATTTAGTTTGAAACAATCGAAAACCCAGTCAATTGACTGGCAATACGATGGAAGCCCCACTTCGCAACAGTGGAAAGATCTGTATATTGCCATTCGGGAGAAAAGTTTAAAGACCCCGGTCGCAGCCCTTCGTTTGCGGTGTGAATCGGATGATTCGGGATTTTTTTGTGTCATGCGAAATATTGGAGAGAAAAATGTCTCGACAGTAAATCCGCTCACCGTATCCCGCAGCCTGGCTTGCCTACCGGATAGTGGTATTCCTGTTTTCTTTGCCGTGCCCCGCAACAAAACCTATGACACGGTTCATGAAAAGATTGAGATCCGTCCCGGAGCGTCTCGCTCCTTTCACATCGATACCAAAGACCACTGCACGACGCGAATCCGTGTTGATACTACAAGCGTTCGGTTTAACCCCGCTTACCATGGGGTAGTTGCGGGAGAGTTAATTTCCAACGAGTTGAAGTAGCTTTTAAATTTAAATTTAAGTTAAGGCAGAGATCGGGGCTTTCCGCCCACTCCTGCTGGGTATTTCCGCCCCACTCCTAACCTAACCCCCTGATTTCACATCCCCAAAATCTGGCCTGAGGGTTGCAATCCCGATCCAGTGTGAATGTTTGATAACCCATAGGAGGTATCCAATGAAGAACGCAAAACTAATCACGTTAGTAACGACGTTAGGTCTGTTAGGTGCGGTTGCCGCTTTTGCGGGTGAAGAAGCTACTTCACCGGCGCAAGTTCCTGCGAGCCAGCCTGTGGTGACAGCTGTCACTGCACCTCAGGCCGATCACCAAGCGGTGCGCGTGGATAGGAAGAAACTAAAAGCCGACAGAGAGAAGCTGCGGGGTGATATCGTCCAATTCGGAAAAGACAGCTCGCAAGTCCGAGAAGATCGCGTGCAGCTCAAACAAGATCGCGTAGCACTTAAATCCGCCAAACATCAGTTAAAAGAAGACAAAAACAGTGGGACCACTGCTCCCACTCAGTCCAATTAAGCTAGAGGGGGTAAAGCGGGTCATCTCATACTTGCGATGAGCCGCTTTACCTGTTCCATCCAATCAAACACAAGTTTTTGATCTCCGGGAGCCATGACCGAAAAGCAGATGGCCTGCTTTTCGGAATTTCCCAAGGCATTGGGATGAACCAGAACGAAAGGCTCGCTACAAGGCATCGGGCGCTGTTTTTTCTTCTCCCGTTCAAAAATATGGATGATCTCGCTCTGTAGTTTTTTGAAAGCCAGCCCATTTAAGATCACCACGGGTTCGTAGCGCTCTCCGGCTACCAGTCTTTCGATCGTTAGCACATGAGATTTTCCCTGGGGAGTCTCGATAAGGGCAAAACCCTCTGCTACCGCATGCCCTAGTGTGACTTCGGTGCGCTTGGTCCCGGGAGCTTTCTCGGCATTGGCATTCGTCGCCACGAACCCCAAAAAACAAAGTGCTAAAAGTAATTTCATGAATCCTTCCTCGAAGAGGGCTGCCCTTTAGCCGGTTGCCCTGTGTGACCGCAGGCTAGTCCTAGATCAGGACAATCTAGCAGGGGGGCTAACTCGCGCAGAAATATCTTTTCGATGCGCGCTTTGTTGGCGGGGTGTTCATCGCGCATTTCATTTCGAGTATTCATCGCGCTATTTACGATAGCGGCCGGGGAATTGTCTTCTCCGTTTATTAAGTTTTGATAGCGCTTCATGCAGATGATATTAGCGAAATAAGCGATACTAGAAAGCTGAGCCACTTTAGGGGCGATGACAATTTTTTTCTCTTCCATCTGTTTGAAGTAGTGCCTTAACGCTTTGGCTCCCAGCCAGTCGGCCATTGCTTCTCCCATCTGATCCTTTCGATCACCGCTAACGCAGCCGGGATAGGCCACAAAGGCATTTCTAATCTTTTTTCTATCTTCTTTAGGATCATAATTGGGGAGCTCTTCACCGCTAGCGGCCTTGAAATTGGATACGGACTCCGCGATATGGTCTGCTTCGGCGTCAGACATTCGATTAAATGCGCCCCCCTCTTTTTGAGATAGACAATTTTCCACATCGGAAAAGATATAACGTTGGGCGGGTATAGCATCGGCTCCTGGAACCGGAATTAAGATACCGACATTGGGTTGGGTAAAAAAATGGATAGTCTCGGGATTTTCTAATTCGGCAGCAAAGGAGTTCGTGGTCATCGTCGCCCCCTGAGCCGCGATATTCTGCAAAGTAGTAAACACATAGTTTCTATCCGCGTTTTCGCTAATTTCGGGATCCGCCACCAAGGCTCGTGGAGCTTTGAACTGGGCTAAACGGTTTCTATCGATCTGGTAGGTCGGAAATTGCGAAGTACAAGGATCCACCGAATGGCCGATCTCATGGCCAAAGACGGAAACGATCTGAGCGTCAGGAAAACGGAAGAAGCTAGGACACACCTTAATACTGTGAGTGGCGGCGTTGTATTCCGCGTTAGCAACGAGGCTCGAGCAGTAGCCAATCATGTCGTCGTCACTCTCCATCAAGGTAAATCCTACGGTGTCCACTTTTATTAAAGCACTCCTCTCCTCATCCGAAAGAGCTCCTGGCTGCCGCCCCATCAGGATAGCTTGCTTTACTCCGTCCTTGGCTATTTCAAAAAGTTCCTTCGCCCTCTCACGTCTCTGGGGCGTCGTGGTCTTTAGCTCCTTAATCATCTTAAGCTGTTCGGCGTCTTCTGCGGGAGTGGCCTCTGAGGCGTAGAGCTGCTTCTCCGCTGCGGCGAGCGCTCTAAGCTCGGTTCTCTTTGGGCCCAAAATTTGCTTGAGCTGTTCTTGAACTCCTTCTATCTCCATTTGGCGAGTTTTACGATTAGGACGATCCGGCGGCCATAGGATCTCCATGGCGGTGTTTTTGTGTTCGGGTTTGATATCCCCAAGCGCTTCCAAGTAATTGTCATCGATACCTAGATTGCTCAAAAGAAATTCCTTAAAATCCGGGTGCATCTTTTTCTTGGAGATCCGATTGAGGATCTTGCGTTGCTTTTTCTTAAGCTCTCTTTTCTTGGCGTCGAATTCCCGCTCCAGATCCATCGAATCTTCGGTCTGCTTCTTGAAGCTCTTTGGAGGCCTTGCCACGACAGCCGCATAGTTAGGAATGGAGCTTCCGTCGGGAAGAGTGATGATCTCATTATTGGGTTTTTCGGGATCGAAGATTTTGCAGCTGTCGGTAATGGCTTCAAAGGAACAGTCGGGTGGCGGGGTAGGAATTTCCTCGGGGGCCCCTTGGTGGCCTTCAGCAAGAGCGCGCATGCCCGCTACTATCGCTATTCCCCATAGCGTAAGAAAGACGAGATTCTTAATGTTTGGCTCCTTCGACTTCTATTCTAAGGAATTGAGAAGGTAATTGGCGGTGCGATGCGTTATGTCTTTGGATCGGCTACCGTATTGCCGTTTTTGAGATCCTCGGCCTGAAGCAGCAGAAATTCGGCAAGGCTTGGGGCAATGACTTGAATCTGCGATTGCGAGTACCTGCAGAAGATAACTTGCCCCGTTGTCCCTTCATCGCTGGGATCGTAATCGACACAAATATAGTCCTCTTCAGGCGTGCATGCGATGGGGATCCACTTAATATTCCAGCTTAGAGGTTTGATGGCTTCATCAATTTCCATTTCGTCTAAGAGTTGGGTCATGTGATCCATGCCGCGATCGATAATGTCAAAGACCGAGCAATCCCAGAGTTCCAGGTCTTCTAAGTCGTCGATTTCGCGATCGGGCAAATAGAGAGGGAAAAAATGACAAGCGAATAGAAAATAATCCGTCCCGTGAAATTCATAATCGATATCTTCAATGGTGATGTGTCCGTTATGCCGGTTATAGAATTCTCTAAAATCTTCGGGCAGCCGAAACCCGATGAGATGCTCCACCGCGGAATAGTCGGACTCTTTGGCCCCCGGTTCCAGGTTCTTAAAGACATCAGGAACGATGTCGCGAAGGGCTAGTTCCAAATCCTGCCAGGCTAACGTGATGGGATGGCTGGGCATAAGGGTTCTTTTGGTACCGGTTTGGGTATCAAGATCAAGATAGCACCACTTGATCCCCTCTGTCGTGCGGGCTTTTTTTGGCATGCTGCATGCAACCTCTCTTCCCCAAATCAATGGCCACTGCGGGGGGCCTCTTAGAAAAAGGGGATAATGATGAAAAAGCATGTGGTCTCGTTATTGACGGTATTGGCCTTGGGGTTCACCCATTTGGCCCAAGCAGAAATTTTTGGGGGGCTTGCGGGTAGGATCGACAGGCGAGTCGCGATTTCCAGTGAAGTCTTGTCCGATCGAATGGCCTCGATGCAGCCCATTCCTAGTTACGTGATTCAAAATGCCCGCTGTATCGCTTCGATGAGAGTAGTTAAAGCGGGATTTATTTTTGGAGGAGAGGGAAGTACGGGGCTAGTCAGTTGTCGCACGGCCCAAGGATGGAGCGAGCCTGCCTTTCTTAATGTAGGAGGGGCAACTTTTGGACTGCAAATCGGGGTTCAGGTGATGGATACCGTACTTGTCTTTGTCACCGATTATGCTCGGCAAATCTTGACCCGGCCTACCTTTCAATTAGGAACCGATGTTAGTGTCGCCGCGGGTCCCCTCGGAGAAGGTGCGGGAGCCGGTTGGGTTCCCACGGCTCATGTCCTTTCCTACTCGCATGCTGGCGGGCTCTATGCGGGAATTACGGTAAACGGTACGGTCCTAGCACAAGGCCCCGAGAGAAATGCGGCGGTTTATGGTCCTTACGCCCAACCGGCGGCCATACTCAATACGCCAGGTTTTCAGGCGCCACAAGTGGTTCAACCCTTTGTGAATACCGTCGAACAGTACGCCCGATAAGATAAAGCGGCCCTCTCTCTAGAAAAAGAGAATGAGGGCCGCTCCTTTAGTTTTCCACTTGCAGTTAAAGCCCGGCATTGAGATCCTAATGCCACATGAATCTATTTTCTTTGGTCCTATTGGCAGTCGTGCAAGCGGCGGCAGAACTTTTGCCGGTATCCAGTTCCGCTCACGTCATTTTGGTTGGAAAATTTCTGGGCTTTGACCCAACGACTCCCGAAGGGACTTTTTTTCTGGTGATGCTCCACTGCGGTACGATGTTTGCCGTCCTTTTTTATTTCCGCAAACGTTGGCTGGAATGGATTCGGCGCCCTTCAGGGGGCGGAAAGATGCTGCTCGTAGCTCTCGTGGCTGCTACAGTGACCACGGGGGTTTTGGGAGGAGTGCTTAAGACGGTAATCGAAAAGATGGCCTTTTCGGGACCTGGCCCTCACGAAATTGAATCTTTATTTGGAAATTTGAATCTTATCGCCGCTTCTTTATTCGCGGCTGGAGTAGTCATTCTTATCTCCTCTCGCAAAGATGTCGTGGGCGGCAGTACGTCGGTCTCCTTAAAACAATCGATAGTTATTGGCGGCGTTCAAGGTTTATGTCTTCCTTTCCGGGGGTTTTCCCGATCGGGAGCGACGATATCGACAGGAATGTTACTCGGAGTCTCTCGAATGACCTCCGAAGATTTTAGCTTTGCCCTTGCCGTTCTTGTGACTCCGCCGGTTATTTTGCGTGAAGTGCTGCGCCTTTCTCACCAAGGAGCACTATCAGGAAATGGAATCACTTCGGCGGTTTTATTGCCGGGATTATTAGGAATGGGGGTCAGTTTTGTGGTGGGACTTTTTGCGCTGCGCTGGCTTTCTGCTTGGTTAGAGCAAGGCCGCTGGAAGTATTTTGGGTATTATTGCGTGGGATTGGCAGCTGCGATATTTGTAGTCCACCATGTTGTTGGCTAGTGTTCTTTAGTAGGCTCATCCTCGTGCAATGAGATTGCTTCGCCGAGTCGCTCCGCTCCTGCTCCTCGCAAGGACAGTCGTTAAGTCTGTCATTGCGAAAAGCCCGGGGGCGAGGAGGATGGGTGGAGTTATCACTTTTCCTATGATACGGTTCCTCCCATTGGGGGGATCATGCTTTTTAAGTCTTTAGTTTTCTCTGTTACTCTTTTTCTCAATACTCACGCTCTGGCCGCGAAGCCGACACTTCCCGGCATGCGCTATCTTACCGACGATATTGTATGGATGGATCCCGGTTCTCTCAAAGTTAGAACACCGGCCATCTTTGATTCCCGCTTCACCGATGACGACTGCCGGGACCGCATTTCCAAAGTGGTTTGCCTGGTCGACGACAACTCCACCGGTCTTGCTTATGGAAGGGAGTGTCTTGCCGATAGTGCTAAGTATGTTCCTGTCTTTGAAACGCTTTACGATGAATTTCCTCCTCTATTACAAAAGATGTTTTGCTCTGTTTCTAAAATCTTTATCGAAAAGAATCTCGATTCCACGGCCTACGCCGTTCCCAATACGTACGCCATTGGAATCAGACAATCCCTTTTGGATGAGAAGCTCTCTTTGGGCGCTTGGGCGACTTGGAAAGAGCAGCTTCCCTTTGGAGGGTCTTTGACCTCCTATGCCGTGAAAGAGGATCTTCCTTCGTTTACCGTTGAATCGCAGGAGGTAAAAAACGACTTTCTTTGGGATGTAGTGGCGCACGAATTTGGGCACTTGTTTGATTTTGCGAACCAACTCAATTCAGGCTTTTCGAATGTCAAAGAGGGGAGTTGGGGGGCTTTGAGTTGGACAAGCTTTTCGACACCTAAACAAGGCAACGATTACTTTCACCGGGCCGACATCTGTTTTTATAATTGTACGGGTGCACTTAGCCGCGACCTCATTCCCCAAATCTATGACGAACTTTTCACGAAAACCAATTTCTTAAACACCTATACTGGTAGAAATCCCTATGAGGACTGGGCCGACACTTTTGGATTCTACTTGCTCTTTAAGTACCACAAGACCCGAGTCGTACTCACTACGAACCAAGGAAAGACTTACGATCTTAGCAAGGAACTCGCCTCGGCTCGTCTAAAGGAGAAGGTCGAGTTTGTCGAAAACTTTCTAAACCGTTCCGACATTTTGTATCCCTAAATTTAATTTGCGGGAATGCAACTGGGATCGGTTGCCTCGGTCAGCTCTAGGGAGCAGCCTCCGCTGTTGTCGCTGTAAACGTTATCGGGCCAGCTACCATAGATAGCAACCGCGCCCGAGGGGACTACGATATAGTTCGTAACGAGGGAGTAGGCCGGGATAGCGTTATTGTCGTTGGGGGCCTGTGCACCCGTTCTTGGGTGAATCGCAACCACATTGCCGCTGGCATTTACAAACTGCAAAGTGGGCATTCCGTTAGAAATGTTTGAACTAGAAACCTTGGCACAATTAGCACCGCTACTACCCGCGACTCCGTAAGCGGTTCCACCCAGGTAATTAACGTAAAGTACCTGGCCCGGCGAGACGCTGGCTAGTAAAACGGGCTGGCTATTTCCAGCAAGACTTTGATCGACGCTGTACTGGCTTTGGTTTCCATTGCGGTAGCCCCAGTTGTTGAATCCGCAGGGATAGTAAGGAGGGCTGTTTGAGGAAACGGCGTTTTGATCGGTGGTGAGAACTCCGTTTACGAAGCAACTCAAAAATCCCTGCCCATGGTCCATTACGGGCCTTGCGGTAGCAGGAATATACAGCGAAGAGGTGGACTGGGAGAGGCAAGTACCACTAGTCCCTCCACCACCTCCCGCGATGACTGTCGCAAATACAGTGAGCGGCAAGTAGCTCGACGTTCCATCGTATCCAATCGAGGTTGTCGCGATGATCTGAGCGGGGTTAGGGACGACGGGAGGAGCCGTGAAATTAACAAGCAGTGTGCAGCTACTTTGTGGGGCTAGCGTTCCCCCTTGAACACAGGCCGCGGGTGTTGTCGCGGCCGTTGGAGTTCCATAAGTGAAATTTCCCCCCACGGGAAATGTCCCGATAGTAAGCGCCGTAATGCCAACGGTTCCATCGCTAGTGATAACCACGGGCATTTGAACTTGAGTTCCCACGGGGACTGACCCGAAATTTACAGCCGTTTCCTCTCCCGCAAGACTCAGATGGCCTACTCCTTGAGAAGAGCCGGTACCACTAAGAGCGATGGACAATATTTGTGGAATGGTTGTCTGCCCGTTGAGGTAACTTAATGATAGAGCGCCCGAAGTGGACGTTGCCGTGGTCGCCGTAAATTGAAGTGTCAGACTGCAATTGGAACTTGGGGCTAGTGAAGTCCCGCACGTAGAAGATCCCAAAGTAAACGTGGAGCTTGCTGCCAAGGAAGGCGCTACGTTATTCGCTGTGACTCCCCCGGTATTAAAAATATTTATTTGTACTGATACCCCACTATTCACACCGATAACGCCAAAGTTATAGGAGCTCCCGACCGAACTCACTAGCAACGCCTGATTGGCGGTCACAGGACCGATTTGATCTGCGCCTGCCATCTGAAGAGCGGGGCCGCTACAGCTAACATAGAGGATCCAAGGAAGCGCGATTAGGGGGCCAACGACAAAGCGTCGAATCATGGATTCCACCTTTCGGCAGATCCGGAGGCAGAGTCTTTTTGATGCAGTTTGTAGACCAGCTTTGCCGTGGGTGGGAGCCCCTTAAAGCTGTGGATAAAATGGTCAGCAGTACCAAGGAAGCCACTAACACTGCGTTACTGTGTTTTTTTTTCGACTGGCAAAGCAATGGCGGCTCTTTTACAACTATGACTTTGCTTGAAAGCGTATTCGTCTTAGCCCTTTATTAGAGGGAGGGCTTACCGAGTTGCTCAAATCATTGCCATCTTTGGGGGCACTCGTATTGAGATAAAGGCCGGCAACTAAGAGTGCTCCTCCAAGGAACATCGCTGGATGAAGCCTCTCGTGAAAAAGAAAAAATCCTAGTACAGCTGCAAAGACCGAATGCAGGCTTTCAAAGAGTGCCAGCCGGTGCCCCTCAATACGAGTGAGTAGCCAATAGTGAGTTCCGTAGCAGATCACGCACGACACTACGGAAACAAAAAGGACTGCGGCCCAAAGTGAAATGGGAAGGGCTCTCCAATGGGGAACGGCAGAAGATTGAAAAGGGATCGTGATCCAGGCAAAGAGCGCTGCCGCAAGTTCGGTAATGGCCAGATAATAAGGAAGGCAGAGTGAATTACGAAAACGTTTTGATCCCACAAAGGCAATTCCTTCACACGCATAGGCCAAAAAAACGGCCGATGTGGCTGCAAAGGTAACTCTCGCGTCCGACAAACGGTATTTACCTAAAACTAGAAAGACTAATCCCAGCACGCACAAACTTGCCGCTACCGAAAAAAGGGGTTTCGGTTTTTCTTTTAACATCACGATCGAAAAACCAGATTGCAGCACCGGATTGACCGCACTAAGCAGGGCAAAGGTGACGACCCCTCCCCATTTCAAACCGTACAACGTTCCGTACGAAGCGATTGCGTAACCCAAGACTCCAATAGGAGCGAGCCGTAGGATTTCGGAAAGGGTGGGAGGGCGGAAGCCTTTAACTCGGGCGAGTACTAGCAAGATCGAACCCGATAGGGTCCATCGGATAGCGATGTACCACTCTACGGGGAGGTAGTGGATGACATGGTTTGAGAAACTGGGTGTTGCACTCCATAGGAGTTGGACTAGGACTTCGAGTAGGTAGTAGGGTGTCACCTCCTTAATCTTAATCTTAAACTTAAATTTAATCTTAATCAAAAAGCCGCACCCAAGCGATTTATGGTACTTTCCTACCCAGGGTTGGGGGGATGCGTGGTTAAATATCTTATTGCCGGCGAGGCTATATCTACATTTCAACGGGGCCTGGACACCGGCGTACTCTTGGCCGCCGAACTCTGTCGGAGGGGAATTCCCGTCGACTATTTGGACCTCTCCCGAAAAGATTGGAGAGAAAACTCGGCCCGATATCTGGCGACTCTGCCCGTTTCACCCCTTCTCTCAGTGGATCCTGAAAAGCCAAATTCCTTTCGGCTGGGTCAAGCTCGAATTGCCGACGTCACGGAATACGCGGCTATTTTGCAGCGTAAAGATCCCCCCGTGGATGACGTCTATAGAGGCCATGCCCAACACTTTGCTTTAGCTCCGTCCTGCATTATCCAGATGAACCATCCCGACGTGACCTGGCGATACTGCGAACATCTGTTGCCGCAGCGTTATCCGGAATTTGGAGTTCCCACATTTCTTTGCCAGTCTTTTGACGAGTTTCAGCAGGCGGTCCGTTCGCAACCTAGGGAATCCGTCGCCAAGCCCATGCATCTTTTTTCAGGAAAGGGGATCGAATTTTTTTCTCGCGACGAGCAACAGAGAAATCTCAAAGCTTATTGGCAAAAATGGCAACCGCAAGTCATCGTGCAGCCTTACTTAGAAGAGGTTACCCATTCGGGAGACTTGCGCATCTTGGTAATGAATCACCAATTGGTGGGCTGGGTGATGCGAAAGCCAAAGCCAGGAAGCAGGCTGGCTAATCTGCACCAGGGAGGGAGCGCCCATCGCTGGGATCCCAGTCCCAAGCAGATTGAAGCGAGTCGCATCGTAGCCAAAGATCTTTGTCCCCAAGGGATCTATCTGCTGGGGCTTGATTTCATCGGAGATTTTCTCACTGAGGTAAACATCACATGCCCCTCGGCGGTTCCACAAATTAACGAGGTGATGGGAATTCGAGGCGAAAGTATCATTGTCGACGAGTTAGAGAAGCTCCGGCGAGCCTCTCTCTCGCCGCTTTTGCTATCTTCGCCGCTTCAGGACCACTTTTCCCCAATACCGTAAGATGCCCCATCTTGCGCCCGGGCCGTGCTTGTGATTTGCCATAGAGGTGAAGCTTAAGATGAGGAATCTTTAGGACCTCACTCCATCCAGGCTCGCCGTTATCCCAGACCTCTCCCAAAAGATTCGCCATAGCGGCACCCGGAACGATTAGCCCGGTGTCTCCCAAAGGGAGATCGCAAATAGCTCGCACCTGTTGTTCGAATTGGCTGGTGTAGTTGGCATCGATGGTCAGATGGCCCGAATTGTGGGGCCTCGGGGCCAACTCGTTAACGAGGAGCTTTCCTTGTTCGGTAATAAAAAATTCCACGCATAAAAGCCCCACCATTTCCAAATCGGACATCAGTTGGCGAGTGATCTCAATAGCCTCATTAGCCAAAGATTCAGCAAAGGGGGAGGGAAGAATCGAAATATCTAGAATATGGTTGCGGTGTTGATTCTCGATAAGGCCCCAATGCGAAAAATCACCGTTGGCGGTGCGCGCTCCAATAACCGAAGCTTCCGCGGAGTAACTGACCCAAGCTTCGGCGATCGCCTCACCCGCACCTAGTTTTGCAAGGGCCGATTCGGCCTGCTCCTTTTTTTCTATCTTCACTTGGCCTTTACCGTCGTATCCCATTCCAGCGGTCTTAAGCACTACGGGCAGACCCAAAATGTCTATGGCAGTCTGTAACTCGGGGAGTGAAGTGACTCGCCGGTAAGGGATGGTGGGATACCCTTTTTCCGTTAGAAACGATTTTTCGCGCGTGCGGTGTTGAGCGATATAAAGTGATTTCACTCCGGGCCTCACCGGAACAACGGCGCAAGCGCACTCGACGGACCCTGCTGGAATATTTTCGAATTCGAAAGTAACCACATCGACCGATCGGGCGAACGTTTCGATGGCTTTAAGATCATCGTAGGCTCCGACTATTTCGTTTTCGACCGTAAGCCCCATCGGAGTATCTTTCTCCGGGGAGTAAGTAGATACGCGATAACCCATGCGATGGGCTGCGATGGCAAACATACGTCCTAGTTGCCCGCTTCCCATCACACCGATCTTCGAACCGGGCAAAATCACTTTAGCTGGTCCTTCAATACCCGTTCGGTCTGGCTAGCGCGATAGGCATGTAGTTTTTCTCGGAGCTCGGGACGTCCGTTAGCAAGAATGGCGATAGCAAGCAAGGCAGCGTTAGTGGCTCCCGCTTTTCCGATGGCTAAAGTTCCCACGGGAATTCCTCCTGGCATTTGGACTATCGACAATAGCGAATCCAATCCGCGTAGCATCTGGCTCTCGACAGGAACCCCAAGTACCGGAATGACCGTTTGGGCAGCGACCATACCAGGAAGGTGGGCCGCACCTCCGGCTCCCGCAATGATGACCTGAATCCCGCGACCCTCCGCCTCCTTGGCGAATTTGGTCATGTGTTCGGGAGTGCGGTGAGCCGAAACGATGGCACTTTCGTGGGGTACTTCAAACTGGACCAATATTTCTTCGGCAGCTCTTAAGGTTTCCCAGTCCGAGCGGCTCCCCATAATAATCGCGACCAAGGGCTTATCGGGATTGTGGTGCATAAGCATTCCCTATTACCTGATTTGAGCCAAAAAGGGTATTGAGAAACGAGCTTACATAGGGAAACGTCTTAAAATGATTAGGCTAATCGTTTTGCTTAGGGTGACGTTGTGTGAGCTTCCAAAGAGCGTCTGATCGGCATAGGCAATGGTTGAGGACCATTCATCGCTCCATTTATATGAGGCCTGAAGGCCCAGAGCCCAAGCGAGTTGGCTATCGGTCGTCCCTATAGATCCGGCACTGTCGAAAATTCGTGAAGCGTCAAAGACGGGAGAAAGGCTGGCACCTATGCGAAAGGCCCCTTTCCCCGGGCTGTAGCCTGCGGCAAGAAGGGCCGAATATCCCCAGGTCGAATGGAAATCGGTGGTGATTCCCGTGTTGTCGACAAAGGTTCGTGCCAAAGTCCAGTGGGCTTCGGCTTCGACAAGAAAATCAAAACCTCCCCACGTTTTAGTGATTACCGTTCCTAGGGAAAGTTCGTGAAACCCTCGTCCAAAGATATCGGTTCCCAGCGGATCGGTGGCCTCGTAAATGGATCTGCCCGTGGGAAGGAGCCAGCGCGTGAAGAGAAACACTTTGGGCTTCCAGACGGAATAGGAATATTCAGGAAGGACTTCGTACGCGGCGTTAAAGGCGATATCACCGACTCCCAAAGCATTTGCACTTTGACCTGAGACACTTAGGTAACGTCGCACCAAAGGGATATCGGCTCCGGCCTGAAATCTGTCGAGAAACCGGTAGGCTCCGGAGAGTTTAAGCGTTTGTGTCCACTCGGAATCGCCGTCCGCCCTGGGATAGATCGTTCCGTCGGGGAGCACGTCATCGCGAACGGCGTCTTGTGTGGTGGTGATACTCACCATGGCCGAATCATCTGCGGTGATGATGGACGGCAATAGTGAACTCCCTCCGCAACAGGGGGCGGCACTACTTGGAGCGGAAACCAGAAGTGGTACTAGCAGCGTTAAAAGAAATAATAAGTAAAGGTCTCTACTGCTTCTGAACATGGTTAAATTGCGCGGCATCCACTACAGCGGCCTCCGGTTTTCCACTTTGGGGGTCATTAACGACAACAATCAGTTTTTTCCCAGTTTGAGGATCCACGTTGTACTGGTGAAGTTGAATCTTTATCTCCCACGGGCCTACCATTTTAAAAATCACGTGGTCAACCGGAAAGCTGACTCCGGAGCTGTCAACAACGCGCGTGACTACTACCGGATCTGAACCATGTCCCATGGAATCCATCCATAGAAAAATGGAGTCTTGTTCCGTGGGCTTTTGTAATTCGGCGGACACCAAAGGGTAGCCGGGATCGATGAACGGGCCGGTTTGCGCGTTGCCTTGCTGTGTCTTCCAGAATCGAACGGTGAAAGGGGAATTGATTTTGGATTTTGGCGTCCTTAGAAACTTCATTCCCGCCGATAAACCAGTTACGGGAAAGGTAAGAGTGTAATCAAACGTTTGGGATGTGGGACTTCCACTCCCGCCAGAGCCATCGCCATGGGGAGTTGCCGGGCTATTCGATACGCTTTGGGATTTCCCGCAGCCGATAAGAACTCCCAGAGCGACGAAAATCAAAAACGCAAAAGGAGCGTTCATCTTGCTATTCATTTTGCCGAACATTTTGCCGTTCATAGTGACACCTCGTGCTGCTTTCGCTGCTGCAACGTAATAATAGAGCCATCCAAAGTTTCGTTAGCGGGAAATGACACACCCTAACGGGGGGACTTCTTCCGGATCTGGATTGTGGCCGGAGACGATAGCATCGAGTGCCATCGCTAGGTAGTGTTTTTTTGCGGTGGATGCCTCGTGACTGTTGTCCATGGCCCCTCTATAGACAATGCTTCCTTTGCTATCGACGACAAAGACATGGGGAGTCTTAAATGCTTTTATCTCTTCTTCGTTCGCTATGGCTTGCCCCTTATCTTCTAAGACGGGAAACGGAAGCCATCGCTTAGGATCCTTGGGGTCTGAGAAAAACTTTCTGGTTTCCGACAGGGGCTCTTCTTTATTGGAGTGAATTCCCACGAACGTAAATTCGGGGTGCTGTGCTGCGAGCTCGGCCAAGGGAGGTTGGTGGCTCTGTGAGCAGGGGCATTCGATGGAAAGAAAGACCAGCACGGTTCCTTTCTTGTCGGGAGAGGTCAGAGGAATTTCTGTCTCGGTGCCAGAGCGCAAATCGATTCCTCGAAGAACCGATGGCAGAGCACTCCCTTTATTCGCGCCAAAGAAAATGATTAGGCTAAGTGAAAGAAAAAGCCGACCCGCTAAAGAAGATTGAGTTTTCACTCTACGAGCCATACGCCACTTTGTACGCTTTGGAAAGGACCACAAGGGAGGAAAAAGGCGAGGAATTTCCAAAGACTGCTTCCATCCCCTGGGGCTATTTTCCACTTGATATTTCCCCTGAAAAAAATCATATAAATAGAAGATTACGAAAAAAGGAGGGGGGCGGATGATTCCGGCGATTCGAGCTATGGCAGCGGTGCTGAAGCTTTTCGGACCGATCAAGCCACTTCACCGATCGGGGGGCAAGCCCAGTGAGAAATCGCCGGCGGAAGCTCATCCGCAGGTACCAGCTCAACCACAAAGTCCGTTGGGGAATACTAGACAAGTAGATGAAATTGATTTTTCCCATGAGAATTATGGCCCCCTCGCGGCCATTGTCCGTTATTCGAACGACGCCATTTTAGCCTTTGATCTTAAGGGCAACGTGAAGAGCTGGAATGCGGCAGCCGTCAAACTCTTCGGCTTTTCGCGCGAAGAGATCATTGGAAGATCGATCGACACCTTTGTCCCCGACGAAAAGCGCTCTGAACTTAGGGGGCTAATTAATACCGTCATGGGAGGAGGAGCCGTCGATGCCTTCGAAACGGTCCGCTTGCGCAAGGACGGCAGCCTCATTGATGTATCGGTCACTATCTCGCCGTTAAAAAATGCGCGAGGAGAAGTCATAGGGCTATCGGGAATTATCCGCAATATTGGTGAACGCAAGCAGATGGATCGTCAGATCGAACTGCACGCCCAAATGTTGGCACAAGTAAGCGATGCTCTTATCGCCACCGACCTCGACCATCACATCACCTACTGGAACAAAGGGGCGGAAAAACTCTTGGGATATACGTCTGAAGAGGTGATGGGCAGGCCCAAACACGACGTCTTAAAGTTCAATGAAGGCGAGGATGACGAGACTCGCTTTTTCACCGTCTTGAAATTGGGTGGGGCTTGGAGTGGCGAGCGTGTGACCTTCGGAAAAGGGGACAAACGGCTGGACGTCGCTCTTAGTGTAAAAGTCCTGAAAGATAAAGACGGGGGCCCCATGGGCTTGTTGATGGTGATGCATGACTTTAGCGCTCGCAAAAAAGCAGAAGAGGATCTCAAGCGCCAAGCCGAGGAGTTGGCGCGTTCCAATGAACAGTTGGTCCAATTCGCATACGTGGCCTCTCACGATCTCAAAGAGCCGCTTAGAATGGTGACACATTTCGTTCAGCTTCTTGAAAAGAAATATAAAGGAAAACTTGATCGCGATGCCGACGAATACATAGATTACGCCGTCGGAGGTGCTGTGCGAATGTACGATCTGATTAACGACCTGTTAATCTACTCTCGCGTCGGAACTTCTAAGAATAAAAAACTATTGCCCACCAACTGCGACCTTCTTTTAGATAGGGTCATTTATAATCTGCAGTTTAGTATTCAGGAGTCAGGGGCTATCGTAGAACGAAACCCCATGCCGACATTAATGGTGGATCCGACACAGATGACTCAGTTGCTGCAAAATTTAGTCAGTAATGCCATCAAATTTAGAGGGGCTGATAAGCCGGTCGTTCAGATCGAATCGATGAAGCGAGCAGGGGAGTGGCTTTTCTGCGTTAGCGACAATGGGATTGGAATCGATTCGAAATTCTCAGAGAGAATTTTTGTTATTTTCCAAAGACTTCACAGCCGAGAAGATTATCCGGGTACCGGGATAGGCCTCGCCATCTGCAAGAAGATCGTAGAAGGCCACGGGGGAAAAATTTGGGTCGAATCCTATCCGGGAAAAGGGGCTCGCTTTTATTTCAGTATTCCAGAACGCGAAAGAATACCCGCAGTCCTCCATCAGGCGCAGGCATAGCGTTATGCTCTTTCACATTCAAACGGCTATCATTTGACTATTCGGTAACGACAAAGTCGAGAAGAGTATCTTCTTCGAATCCTTGATAGGCACGATTGTCTTTAATGATGAGGGGACGCTTGATCAGATTCGGATCTTTCAGCATTAAACGGATCGCTTCGTTCTTCGTAGTTCGGCGCTTGCCCAAATGGTTTTCCCGATACGTAGTGCTTCTCTGATTAAGGCTCGCATAAATATTTTCAGCCTTGATAACTTTTTCGAGCAAGCTTCTTGGCGGGGGCTCATGCACGATGTCCTTAAGTTGATAAGCGACACCTTTTCGATTTAGAAACGCGATTGCCTTCTTGCACTGGGAACAGCTTTTTTTCGCGTATAGAACAATCTCTCCCATGAGACCTCCTCACTTCAATTAAGGCAAGGTCTTAACATAACCTGAACATCGTCACAAGAGCCTTCGTGCTTTAAGCATTGAGATCTCGACGAATTTACTGTTAAAAGACCTGGGAACGGGACCCCGAAGGGACGAAAACATGGCAAAACCCCCCCCACGTAAGAAAGCTTTGAATCAAACCACGCCGGTCCGCGGCACGGTCCCTAGCATCCGTAAAACGTCTCCATTAGAGGACAAGAGCGTTGAATTGAAGTCGAATCGCCTGTCGGGTCACTCCATTGCCGTTGGCGTGTGTGGAGGCATTGGATCCGTTGAGGTTGTCAAAATCATAAGAGAATTACGTCGACATGGCGCCGATATCACAGCCTTTTTTACTCCAAGCGTTGCACAATTCATTACCCCGCTGCCCGTCGAATGGGCTTCGGGCCACCAGGTCGTGCGGAGTCTCGATTCTGAGGTGGAGCATTTTGATGATTTTTCATTAGTCGTAATAGTTCCCGCTACCTTAAACACCATCAGCAAAGCGGCTAGCGCAATTGCGGATAATGCGGTGACCATGCTAATCGCAAGTCAGATCGGAAAGAAAACGCCTCTACTTTTTGTTCCTACTATGAATGTCGTTTTAAGTCGGCACCCGAAATATTTAGAAAATAAAAAGCAATTGGAGGCATGGGGGGCCCTTTTTCTAGGTAGCGACGTTGAAGAAGGAAGGCTTAAGGTACCCTCGCCGGAAGTCTTAGCGAACGAAGTTCTTAAAGTTCTTTCATGTTAGCTCAAATCGAAATTATGAGGACCGGACTTAACGGGCAAGGCGTTGGCTTTGACGAAGCCAAGAATATTTATTTTGTCGAAGGTGCCCTTCCGGGTGACACGGTACTCGTAGAGTCAAAGTCATCAAAGCGTTATCGAGACGCTTTGATGATCGAAGTCGTAAAGCCTTCCGCGCACAGAGTGGCGCCTGCGTGCCCTCATTTTCCGGAGTGCGGTGGCTGTGATTGGCTCCACTGGGAATACTCAAGCCAATTGCGCGCTAAAGAAGAATCCATCGCTCACATCCTATCAAGAGCCCGCCTTCTTCCCGAAAAAGTATTTCCGATTTTAGAATCCCCCCAAAAAGAGCTGTATCGCAATCGTATCCAACTTCGTCAGGAAGGCAATCGGGTGGGTTTTCAAAAAAAGGGATCGCACGAAATGGTTGCCATCGAATCTTGCCGGATGGCTCACCCTTCTTTGAATAGGGAGATTTCGCGTCTTAGAATGGAGTCGGACGTAGCAACGCCACGTCGCAAAATTGAGCTGAGCGTCACCGAGAGTGGTGATGTAGAGAGCTTTCAAGACAGCCCCCACGGTGTTGGCGGTTTCAGGCAGGTGAATTCGTTGGGAAATGAAATTTTAAAGCGACTCGTCAAAGATCGGGTCACGGAATCAGAAGGAAAGCTAGTTCTCGAACTCTATTGCGGAGACGGAAATTTGACCGAGGCCTATAGTCCCACGGTATCGCAAGTCCTGGGTATCGACGTAAGTGAAGCCGCTTTGGAAAGGGCTAGAGGCAGAAAGTTAGCGGGCGCCTGCTTTATCCGGGGGCAGATTAGCGGAGCTGTGCTCCAAAAAATACCCCAGGGCTTTCAAGGCCGCTATGATACACTGGTACTAGATCCTCCCCGCGCGGGCGTGGGTAGGGAATTGATTTCATTCATTCATCCCCAACTCGAATCCATAATTTACGTCTCATGTTCGCCACTAACTTTTTCTCAAGACGTCAAAGCGCTGTCGACCCAGGGGTTCGCTTTTCGTTCGTTACAGCCCTTAGACATGTTTCCCCATACCAAACACGTGGAATTGGTGGCAGCGTTTTCCCGCTAAGCTTTCTCTTTGTTTTCTGGGTGGCTCTACTTTCCTTGTACGCCACGCCGGTTATGGCCAAGAAGACAAAAGGCTTGGTCCGCATCAATACGGTTACCGATCTGAGAAGCGAGCCTGCGGCGGAGTCTGATTCGCTGGGACGCATTCCCGCCGGAACTCTGGTTCAGTTGCAGCCCCAAAAAGAGGAAGGGTATCGACGAGTCACGATGGAGCTGGAGACCGGCGAGACCTTGGATGGTTGGGTGAAAGAGTCTGCCCTAGCGCCCCGTGTGAGCAAAGTGAAGTCGAAAAAGCGGGGACTTGCCGACGCCGGGGAGAGTGATTCGGCCAACGAAGCGGAATCTGAACCCACCGACAACGATGACGCCGCCGATTCCAACGCTCCCAATCTTCATCCCAAGAAAGAGCAAGAGAAACCGGAGAAGGTGGTAGTTCCCCAAGATGAAGCGCTACTCCTAAGACGCGCTCCCACTTTCTTGTACGGACTTGAAGGAGGTATGAATTACGGCATTGTTCGTCAGTCTTCTTTACTTGAGGGGACCAACTACACGGGACTCGGATTTATTGGGGGGGGGATATGTGGGGCTCTTCTTAACTCCTGCGTTGCCAGTTCGTCTAGAAGTGATGTTCTCGCAAATCAATGCATCGACATCGACACTTACGAATCCAAGCGGCCCCTCTTACGGGTTTAATTTCTTGGATGTGGCCTTGGTTCCTACTTTAATTGTGCGCCCTTTTGAGTTTTTCGCGGGGATTCAATATGCCTTCGGCCTAGGGATTAGTTACCTCCCTAGCAGTGTAACGACGGTTCAAACTGCCTCTAACCTATCGGCTATGGGGGTCCAGGGCGGCTTAGGCTATCGAATCAACGTAGGGTACCTTACCGACCTATCTATTCGTCTTAGATACGAACTCTCCCTTCAACAGACCCCCTTCGTTCTGCAGGCCGTAGGCCTTCTGCTCGCCATCGAATTCGAAGGGTAATCACCCTCCAGTTTCGCTAAGCCCTTCCCCCTGTGTGTCGTGTATGCAGACAGGCTTAGGGAACCTAACCAAACATTGGACAATTTAAACCTTTGATATCATGAATGGTTTTTGACCACTCTTAGTGCATGTCAGCGGATTCCACAAATGACAGCATTTGCCGGGGGTATTTTCCCAATGATCACAGGTCACAAATTTTGGCACAGCCAATGCAATTCTAAATCAGTGAGAGCTAACACCAGAACAAGGACACGGCCTAGGGAAAGACAACATAGACACAGCTAGAAACGACATAAACAACATACATAACGTAACACAACTTGATCCTTCTTAGATGTTCAGCATGATTCACAACAAGACAACATCTGAGAAACAACATTGATAACTTCTTTAAGAGCAACTTGATGGCAACGTGATAGCAACATGACGTAAATTTCCCGTGGCATATTTGAAAAGGGGCTTCTGATTCGTCAGGAGCCCTTTTTCTTTTTCTGTTGCTCAAAGAAATAAGTACTATTGCGAATTTGTTCGAATCGAATTTCCGATTCTGTCTTGTCAGATGCGATCTGTCGTCCTTCAAAAATAATGGGCTTGTCTTCTAAAACCTGCCACCAGATTTGTTTGGCATTAGCAGGGGCGTTCGAGGTAAACGCAATTAGCGGAGTCTTGATATCGCTAAGATGAGTTACTGCTGATAGCTCCTTGAGAAGCGGTTCGTCCGTAACAGCGCCTAACTCTATTTCCATTTCCGATCGTTGTTGGCCACCCAAAGACGAAAGGTAATCCGAAAAGTTCAAGATGGGATCTGCCACTGCCGCCGCCTTAAAGGCTTGGGGTGCTATTTGTAGGGCGCGTAATACGGTAAATCCGCCGTAATGGGTCCCAAAGGCCATAATCTCGTTGGGGTTGGCCAACTCCTGTTCTTGCAGCCAGTAAGACCCTTCTGCGAGATCGCGTACGGCATTTAGCCGAAGTTCTCTATCGTCGAGGTGGGAAAATAGGGTTCCGTATCCGCTGCTTCCTCGAACGTTGGGAATGAGCACTTCGTAGCCGCGAGCCGACAAGTATTGGGCTTGCAGACAGAAGAGGGGGCGGAACTGTTTTGAAATCTCCTCTACTGCCATAATTACCGCCGACGGCAATCGCGGAGAGTTTTTAGGTTTAAAAAGAAAACCGGAAATCTGTCTCTTATCGAAGCTAGGGTAGTGGACGAGAATAGGCTCAATCAAACACTGGGGGTCGACGGAGTCTCGAGAAGCTTCGGTCCACGTCGTTTCTTTTAGTTCTCTCCAGGCGCGAATCTGTTCTGTTTGAGTCGAACTCCCTCTTGAGTAAAAAAGGGTGGTTCCTTTTTCGGAATCGCTGAGGGACAAAGAGGTGACCACAGCCGTTCGTTCGCTAGGAAGGAGTAATAATTTCTTCTTCTCCCCTTGGGCATCGAGTTCATACCCTTCCCAGTGCGAGTAACCTTCCTCGTTGATGGTGAGTACTGCTTGAGTTCGCGAAGCGTCCAATTGGTACTGATCCACTCCCCATGCCCCGGTCGTGAAGGGTACGGGGGAATCGGGTTTCGACAAAGCCAGTCTATAGAGGCGCCAGATGCCTCGTTCTTGATCGCTTAGAAAGAGAAGGTTTTTGGAATCCGCGGTGAACTTGCCTGCTCGGTAGCCAACCTCTGCTTCTGGATGGTCCATTTTCGTTAGCTGCGCTGTTGAAAGATTCCACGTATAAAGATCGCTATCGGTCGCACTTCGGCGATTCTCCAAAGCAATAAGATTTCCGTTGGGAGAAATATCGGTAATTCGCTGAAATCCTCGTAGTCGGGTCAAGAGAGTCTTCTTTTGAGTTTTGAGATCGTACCGCAACAGAGCCGTCTCCTTGGCCTGTGAGGCTTCGGTAAAAAAGAAGTTAGTTTGATTTGCGCTCCAGAAAAAACTGGAAATCGTTTTAGCACTGACAAGAGCAGTGGCGGGAGAGGCTTTGGGAGTGGTTAGAAAAAGAGACTCCTCATTTTTATCATTTTGGGTCAGCAAGAGCAGATAATCTCCTCGGGGGCTGACCTGAAAGCCTTTTACCGCAGTCTGCGCCTTTGCTGGCAATATCGTGAGCCTTAGGGCAGGACCGTGGGCTGTCGTCTGAAAATACACTTGAGGGGTTCCAGACCTGTCTGAAAGAAAGAAAACTCCACCCTGGGGACCGGCTTGAACGGCGTAGTCCCGGCTAAGCGTGGTTAGTTTATCAATGACGTGGGCGTTCTCGCAGGGCGAGGGCGTGAATGGATCCCTACTCTGTACCCGCAGCTTAGTACGCTCGTCGTCATTAGAGCCGTTGGGAGAGGGCGTTGCGGTCGCCCTGACGCCGATCGCCGTGTCATTCCCAGAGGCGTTTGCCGCCGGAGTCTCGGGTGCCGATCCGGGCGCTTTGACATGCTTGGGATCGGTATCGGTAGAAGTGGCCCGGGCGATTTTGGGCGCTAGCGTTAGTTGAGCGCAAAGCCCGAAAAGCAAAGAAACCAAGAGAATCACTAGCTTTCGGTTCATTTAACCCTCAGTAGCCCTCAGTCAATTTGCGCCGGGGTAGCCAAATAAGAAAAGATGCCTAATATAAGAAAAAGTAAAAACGGCGTCTTGTTATTATATCTCAAGCGCGAAAAGGAACTAAAAAGGATATCCCCACTTGGAACACGATCTTTACGAAACTCTTGGAGTTAAGCGAAATGCCACAGAGCAGGAGATAAAAAAGGCATTCCACAAGTTCGCCAAGAAATTTCATCCCGATGTAAACCCAAACAACAAAGAGGCTGAGCTGAAGTTTAAAGAGGTTAACCTCGCTTATGAAGTTCTAAAAGATCCGCAGAAACGGGCGAAGTACGACCAGATGCGAGCCGCGGGTGCTAATCCATTCGCGCGCAGTTCCCACGGGGGACCTGGGGGAGGACCGGCTGGCGGAATGGGCGGATTTAACCCCGAAGCTTTTGCGGATTTTGGTTTGGGCGATCTCTTTGAAGAGATTTTTGGCCAATCTGGAGGCATGGGAGGGATGGGTAACATGCGTGGCGGACGCTCCAAAAGAAGAGGCGCCCCCGCGTTTGTTCGAAAAGGTTCCGATCGTGAAGCTAAACTCACTATCTCCTTCGTGGAAGCCGCTCGTGGGGGCAGCCGAATGCTGGAAATGGAAGACGGAAAGCGACTCACGGTAATGATTCCTGAAGGGGTTGAGACCGGGTCGAAAATTAAGCTCTCGGGTCAAGGAGAACCCGGAATGGGAGGTGGACCTAACGGAGATCTCATCTTGCACTTGGAGGTTTCGACACATCCCCAATTCGTCAGGGAAGGTTCCCATGTCATTGTGAAGCTACCCATTACTTTTAGCGAAGCCGTTTTGGGAGCAGAAGTGAGCGTTCCCACCTTAGACAACACGGTCTTAATGAAAATCCCTAAAGGGGTATCCAGCGGACAACGCTTAAAATTGGCGGGTAAAGGGATCAAAAGTGCAAAAGATGCAGCGCGGGGGGACGAGTATGTGGAGCTTGTAATACGAATTCCAAAGACGCCTGACCAAGACTACATCGAAAGTGCGGAGAAGCTTAAAGACAATCCTTTCAACCCGCGAACCTAGTCTTTGGTTTTCTCCAATTCATCTAAAATCCCGTTAATAGTGAGAGGAGCGCTTCCCTCACAGCGGTTATTCACGAAGACAAAGGCCCGTCTTCCACATTGGCGCGCGCGCTTTATTAGAGTCGCCGCATGGCTTCTCAATTCGGGCTGTTCATCTTGAATGCGATCGTAGGGGGAGAAGGCTTCTACGGCTTGTTCATACTTTCGTCCTGGTCGAAGCAAGAGCCTAGCTAGGTAGCAGGGAAAATCGAAGCCGGAGGTTGCGGCTAATTGTTCACCAAGGTCGGGCATTCGAGTCCAACTATTAAAGACGTGGGCGACTCCGTGACGGACTAGCATTTCAAAGTAGGGAGGCTTTAGCCAATTACTGTTTCGGATCTCGATGCCAAATTGAAATCTCTGTTCTGATATTTGGGACAAGTCGGTGAAAAACTTATCAAGCCGTTCGGTAAATTCAGAACCGCTTGAAATGGTTCCCGGATAAAATTGCGAAAATTCTAGCATCAGCGGGCCTAACCGCGAGTGGAAAGGGGCTAGCACATCCAAGAAGTTTTCTTTAAAGAGTACCGGATCTAGGAATGAGGAGTTTAGCGTTCCCGCATCCTTTCCGTAGCGAGGAAGTTTGGGGTACTGCCAGACGGTTAGCTTTTCAGTCACTTTAAGTCCGAAGCGGAAATTATCCGGCGTTTGGTCGACATATTTCTGAAATCCGTTCGGGCTTGGCCAAGCGTAGTAGGTGTGGTCGACTCCCACCGTGGGGTAATGCTCGGCGTATTCGATAAGGCACTCGTCTTTGAACTTCTTGTCGCTAGGATAGTCTCTAAGGTAGACACTGCCTTTCCAGCCTTCGTACTTCCAGCTCGAAGTTCCAAAATAAATTTCATGAGAGCGCCATTTCTCGATGCGAGAGTCCATTTAGCGTTATTAAAAGGCTATCGGGAGGTAGAAGACAAGGCTCTTGTGATGGGGGACTTAAAGAGGGTAGCTCTATTATCCATATATCCGCGGTGAGGCTTCAAATACCTTTCGTACAGCGCCTGGAGGGCTTCTCCTTCTTCTAATACGTGGGGCTTGCCTTCAATAAACTCTAGAACGGCAAAGCGAGGGATACTTTCATGGGAATATTTCTTGGGATTAGGAAAAAGCTCTTTCAAAAGGGGGCGCTCAAAGATCTCCTCTTTCGGATCGTCGATGACTACTGAGTGAAGTACTACGTCGCTTTGTGAGAAGTTTCTCAAATAGTTTTCTAGCAAAACTCGATACTCTTTGCAGCTATCACACCAGCTAGCGGAAAAGACAAAAAAGTTAAATCGCCCGTTGTCGCTAGGACCTAATAACGAGCGCAAAAAGGTTAGTTGCTTGAAGGCTGCCTGAACTTCCGGAGGTTTTTCTTTTAAGAGCTCCGCCAGCTGAATGCGCTCAGAAATGGAAACATTGTCGAAAGCGGATCTGGTGATTCCAATGCGATGGGAAACTAAATGGGAGCTAATACGAACGGTACTGTTGGCTGCCACTTGGGTGGATTGCAAAAGGGAATGATCTTTCCACGGCTCTTTGATCGTTGCCCATTGCGAATCCAAATTTTGTAATTCTTCGGCTTTTATAATTCTAGATTCGCCGCTTGAATTTTTAATGTACGGCAAAATATCGTTAACCGTTCGGCCTTCGCGAAATTCGACGCTAAAAGGCAGATAGTACACATCGTACATGTACATAAGTTTGTTCACTGGCCCATGCAGCGAGGGATCTTCGTCGCTAAGGCCAAAGGAAGCCATCATCAGTGCGATGATAACGAACAGAAGGCTAAGACTATGCTTTCGGGTATCCATAAAGGCGTATTTACTAAGAATACGTGCAAAAAATAGACCGTGAATTGATTGGGAAAATCAGCTTTGTGTGCCTAAGATTCTGTAGAAAAAACTGTCTAACTTTCAGTCGGTCGTATGAAACTTAGACGGTGAACCGAGGAAAATGGAGAGCTCTTTTTAAGACGCTCATCCTCCTGAAGGGGGATTGCTTGGTCGAGTCGCTTCCCCTCGTAAAGTGGATGGTTAGTTAAGCAACTGACCTTGTTCCGGTCTGTTCTTCCCCCGGCATTGGTCCATCCAAGCTTTCCCAAAAAACTTATCCGCCTCCAGCTGATTATGGGTGCTACACAGCCACCTCACATTCCTCGATTCATGTTTACCTCCCATAGCCCAGGGAATGATGTGGTCAGTCTCGGGAAAGCGTTTTTCCCCACACCAAACCCCTGAGGGCGACACGTAACAGCACCCCTCGTATTTTTCTTTGACTTCGTTTTTGATTGCCTGGGGAAGATGGCGGCTCTGTGGTGAAGAAGAGGTTTGCTTTGTGTGTCTAGCTTTTTTGGGAGCATGTTTTTGAAGAAGCGCATCCAGCGCGTCATTGAAGATGTCTTCTAATCTGGCCTTGGGGTGCTTGTGAGAGAGGATAGCCTTAGCTTTTTCTACTTTCTCAGCAAAGGCTTTCGACGCACTAAACGTAATGTTCACCTGGTCGATATTGATAGGCGAGATACGGCTATGAACACTATCCTCTACCGCAGCCTTGGGATAATACTTCACAATGATTTCTTTGATTTTACTGACCGACTTTCCCGAACACTCTTCTAAAAGCCTCTGGTTATTACTTTGATTCAAATGCGGAGCTAGCACGGAGAGTGCGGTTATCGAAGTTTTGTTATTCTCAAGATACCAATAAATCCTAGGGTACTTAATGGCACACCTTGCGACTTGAATGCGCTTCAGAGCGGTCGGCTCTGAATACCCCATCTCCTTCACTAAAAACCCACACAAAGAAGAATACCCTTCTACCGCAAAAATCTTTCGCTGCTCTATCACAGCTAGGTAAGCTAATACCTGCGCTTGAATCTTTCTTTCGGCTTTTGCTGACCGACGAAATCGACTTACTAATTCACTATTATTTAAAGAAAGCGCTATGAAATCTTGTCTCCACCTACAAACCTCCGTGTTGTTCTATTTCTACCACGGGTTTTTGGAGTGACTTTTTTTGCGGTATTTACGTCACTGCAACATGATTCGAATCATGTGAGGAGCCCAGGTGATTACCCAAAAAACAATCTCGTAGCGTCGAAGGAAACGAAGAGGAGCGTGGTTTATTTACCAGCGGCGAAGCAATCTCGGTGCACTAGGATATCCCCTTTTCGTCAGCACTAGCAATTTCCGAGGAACTGGGGTACACCGGCGTTCATGACGCAAACCAATAGGCTAGCTCTAGTATCTCGTGAAATTCCCAATGTCCCGGCCAAATTGAGTGACGAGGTTTCTCTCGTTCTGCAACTTGAAATGGAAGAGATCTCAGAAAGCTTTCTTCCGTCAAAGCATTCTTTATTTCTTACCATAGAGAACATGTCGACCGCCCAGCTGTCACGCGCTTGCCGGTGGAATCTCTTGACCTTGCAGTACGAAGTGGCGATGCGAGCCATACGACAAGGGGAGATTCTAGTTCCCTACCTTTCCGAAGAGGGGTTGGAAGATTTGCGAGAGTGGTCAGGTCACTCGGAGAAATTATTTCAATGGGTGGGAGAAAAATTGTCCTCCGCACAAGTTTCGGCATTACTTTCCGAACCTCGCCCCCAGACGCAAAGATTTATGAGAATGTCTCGGAAACTTTATGCTTCGGGGCTTGGAGCATGGTGTTTTATTTCGATGGTACAAAAAGATTGGTTGGGTGCTTTTGAAAGGGCATTGGGGCCGCATTTTATGGGCCACGCCTCACGCGGGGATTTACATCTGATGACCAAATCCTGTCTGCCTAAGTACACTTCTCACATGTCTTTGAACGCTATCTCTTATGTGGTGAGCCGTCGTCCAAGGATACTGGAAGAGACTTTGAAACAGGCCCGTGAAATGGCGGCGGGTCTAGATGATCTTTGGAACGACTTTCAATCTTTGCTCTTGGAACCTCCCTCATCAGGCAGAAAGTGAACTCGCAGGATATCGGAATCGTATTATCGAAAAAGTTCTTGGACCATCGTCTTAAAGATCAAGAACCTGCTTCGCACCCCGAACATCCCGGTCGAATAGAACCTCTTTTTGAACTTTTTTCTCAAGGCCCTTTTAAAGAGTTGTCTGTGATTGAGCCCGTAGCGGCTAAGGAGCAGCTACTTCTGAGAGTCCATACCAAGGAGCTGTTGGATCGTCTCTCGTTAGCGGCTGGAAAATCGGGTTGGATTGACTCCGATACGTATTATGGCCCGCGCTCGGTGGAGACTGCACTTCTTGCGGCCGGGAGTTCCGTGGAACTGGCCCTTCGGATATGGACGGGCCAATATCGGCGGGGCTTTTCGCTAGTCAGACCTCCGGGCCATCATGCGACCCCAAGCCGCTCGATGGGATTTTGTTTTCTCAATAATGTGGCGTTGTGTGCGGCTGCAATTTTAGAAGAAAACCCCAATGCTCGTCTTGCGATCGTAGATTTTGATTTGCACCACGGCAACGGAAGCCAGGATGCTTTCTATTCCAATCCCAACGTCCTCTTTCTATCTTCTCATCGCTTCCCTTTCTATCCGGGTACCGGCGACTTAAAAGAAAATGGGGAAGGAAAGGGGAGAGGGACGTCGGTTAACTTTCCTTTGGATCGATCCTTCGGAGACGACGTGTTTTATGCGCTTTACGGCGAAATCGTCTTTCCCATTTTAAAAGAGTTTTGTGCGGATATGATCTTGGTTTCAGCGGGGTTTGACGGTCACTATTTAGATCCGATGCAAGGGTTTCAACTTTCCACCGAAGCTTTCGCAGTCATGGCCGATATCTTGATGGCAGCCGCGGAGGCTAACTCAGGTAAGATCCTTTTTTGCCTTGAAGGCGGTTATAACGTCAAAGCCGTTGCCGAGTCGGTAAGAACGGTCACTCGGCGTCTTATGGAGTTTCCCCGCCTGTCAAAGGACCCCGTGGTTCCCGAGGTTTCAGGCTCTGCCATCGTTGATAAATTTAGAGACTATTACTTACCGTTCTTTCCCGCGCTTTGACCAATTTGGGTCTCGGGACATTCCAAGCTTGCGCGACTCGTTCGTCGCTAAGCTCCTGATTGTGGACAATAGACATTACCGCTCTTTCGGGAACAAGATACTTTTGTGCCGCGGTTTGTATCTGTTTTGCCGTAATCGATTTGATGATCTCGGGCACCGTGTAAGAGTGATCGAAACCAAGACCGTAAATCTCGTCCAAGGCATAGAGCATGGATTGGGCACCGTAGCGTTGTAGCTCCAATTCAAATCTGCCAATCCAATATTCCTTAGCGCGATCTAGTTCTTTACTGTCGATAGGCTTTTCTAGAATCTTATCAATCTCGGATCTAATTCCCGAGAGGGCTCGATCCAACTTTTCAGGGGAACAGCCGATGTAAAATCCAAAGACCCCGGGCTCTGGGCTATCGCTATTCATGGGAGCTACCGTATACGCCAGACTTTGCTTGTCGCGAAGTTCTAGAAAGAGTCTTCCACCCTGTCCCGCCAAACACGAGGACAAGAGTTTAAGGGCGTACCGTTCCGGATCTTGAAAGGAGGTCGCCAGAAACCCTACCAAACAGTGTGATTGAAAGAGGGGTTCCTTCTTTTCCGTGACTATTTTCAAAGTTGCGGGTCTTTCGATGGGAAGTGCCGGCGTCGGTGATTTTCCTTCAGCGGGCAATTGGTTCAAGATGGATTTGAGATCTGAAATCCAAGGTGCTGGCGAGAAACTCCCGACCGAACACACCACAAGGCGCTTGCGGTGGATGTAATCGGTGTAGAAACGCTTTAGATCACTGGCTTGCAGTCGCTCCACCGTCTCTTTTGTGCCAATGGGGGATCTTCCGTAGGGGTGGCCTCCGTACATGGCGGCTAGAAAATTATGTTGGCACATTTGTCCGGGAGAATCCTTTTCCGCAAGAATCTCTCGGAGCATTAACTCTTTTTCCGTGGAGATTTCGCTTTCTGGAAACGCCGGGTGTAAAAGCACTTCAGACAAAATCGGCTTCACCTCTTTCCAATGTTTGGCTAGACACTCGACCGATACCCCGCAGGTGTTTTTTCCCACAAAGCCATGTACCGAAGCGCCCAGGGATTCTAAAAGCTGAGCGATTCCAAGGGCGTTAAAGGACTGAGTGCCAGAGGTCCAAAGCCTACCGAAAAGAGCTCCTAAACCGAGTTTGTCTTTGCTCTCTTCGCGAGAACCTCCGGGAAACAGAAGGCGCAGTGAGATGACGGGCAACGTGGTCACCGGTTTCGTAAGGTAACTGACTCCGCCTTCGGTGGTCTTTTCTGGTCTCTCTAAGTGTTTTCCCAAAACCAGTGGTCTTGCGGGCTTAGGACCTATGGCGGCAGCTAATGATTTCTTATTCAGCTTCATTTCCGTGGGGTGAACTAAAGACACCACGGGTCGCTTTTGCAAAAGTTCACCCAGTGCCGCGGTCGCCTGGACTTGATCGACCGATAGCAAGGACTGTAGGTATTTGCCTTCGTATTCCGGATCTCCGAATTCGCTGTAGTAATAGCCGAGTCTTCTGGCGTAGCCTTCGACGGTCTCTTTGCCGCCGATGACGTCGGACTCCAATGACGTTTTGACTCGCTCGATTTCTACAGGATCTAGCCCCTCTTTGGCGGCCTTTTGAATAACGGTGAAAGCTTCCTTTACGGCCGCTTCCATATTTTCGGGCGCAGTCAGTAAATGCACAGAGGCAAGACCGCAATGGCTGGTCGCCATCAAACCGAAATGGGCTTCCATCGCAAGCCGAGTCTCTTTGACAAGTCTTTGATAGAGACGGCTGCTCTCTCCCTGCCCAATGGCACTGCACATGATGTCGATGGCAGGAATGGAAGGGTCCGAAATTCCTGGCGTCGTGATGGCGACCTGTAGGTGACACTCTTTAAGATCTCGGGAGAGGGAAACTATTTTAACCGAAGGATGATTGGGTACTTTAAATTTAACTGGGGGAGCTTGCGTCGCCCCTTTTTTTGCTTTAGCGAACTTTGTCGCAGCCAATTCCAAAGCCTTTTTGGATTCCACGTCTCCCACGATGAACAAAGCCATCGAGCCCGAATGATAGTTTTGATTAAAATAGGATTTAAGAGTCTTGTGATCGATTTTCTTTACGGTACTTTCGAATCCGAGCACGGGCCGTCCATAAGGAGTATTGGGAAAAGCCTCCTGCCAGAGGTTCATCGAAACCATTTTCTGGGACGAATCGTGAGCGCGCTTAATCTCTTCAATAATGACCTCTCGTTCTCGAACCATCTCTTCTTTGTCGAAGAGAGGGTTAATCATCATGTCGGCGATAATGTCGAGCCCCTCACGGAAATACCGGCTGGCCAAGGTGGTGTAGAACGCGGTCTCTTCGAAAGAGGTGAAAGCGTTGATTTCACCTCCTCGGCTTTCAATTTCAGCGGCAACCTCTCCTACCTTGCGGCGATGCGTTCCTTTGAACAGAGCGTGCTCAAGAAAGTGAGATATTCCCGCTACCTTAGCGCTCTCATGAACACTACCGCGCGTTACCCAGGCTTGGATACTAACTACGGGAGAGGCATGGCTCTCTACGATAAAGACTGGTATTCCGTTTTTGAGTGTGTATCTTTCCAGCATGATGGTTTCCTCATTCGATCTTGGCCGTTTTGGCGACGAATCTGCAAAAGAATCTGATGGCTCAGAGTCTACCAGCATCGGTCGTTCGTTGACAAACCCGTTCGGAATTTACGTCCATATCCCTTTTTGTGTTCATAAGTGTTCGTATTGCGATTTCTACTCGTTTACGCGCTTCGACGAGGCCGATTTTTCTCCCTTCGCTCATTCGGTAGTCCGCGAACTTCGCTCTGCGGGAGAATGGCTTCGTGAGAAAGGATTTGCGGCTCCCGCGCGCAGTGTCTTTTTCGGGGGCGGAACGCCGTCGCTATTGCCGATTCCGGTTTGGACCCGTATCTGGGAAGGGTTATCTGAAGAATTTTGCGTGGCCGATTCGGCTGAGATTACTTTGGAGACGAATCCTGAAACGGTATCTTGCGAATTTGTGGAAAGGGTGATGCGGACCCCCATCAATCGAGTCAGTCTAGGGGCGCAAAGCTTTGAAGCTTCTAATCTAAAAAAATTGGAGCGTCTAGGATCCGCGGAGTCCATTGCTAATGCGGTACATCTTTTTAGATCGGCGGGTTTTCATGAGTTTAGTCTCGACTTGATCTTTGGAATTCCCGGACAAACGCGACGGGCGGTTCTAGAAGATATCGCCAAAGCGGTGGAACTCCGTCCAAAGCACATTAGTTTTT
Organism: uncultured delta proteobacterium; assembly: GCA_963778115.1. Lineage (GTDB taxonomy): Bacteria > Bdellovibrionota > FAC87 > UBA2466 > UBA2466 > JBBQIT01. Next base: position 449,928 of record CAVZSV010000004.1, on the reverse strand, counting down.
ACGGACTCACCCTAAAGCCCGCTCATCCGCTCTACCATGACTTGCCGAACGACGAGCAGTCCGCGGAGTTCTATGAAGCGGGTGTGGAAGCGCTGGCTTTGGCGGGTTATTTACGTTACGAAATTTCTAATTTCGCGCTGCCTGGCCATGAGTCTAAGCACAATCTGCTTTACTGGAGTGGAGGAGATTTTCTGGGGATAGGCCCCTCAGCGGCGAGTCGCTTTTTTTGGGAAGCTACTTTTCACCATCGCAAACAGGTCTCCGATTACAACCTCTACCTGAAGGAGAATCGCTTTCAAGATGACGATTTCGAGCACTCCACCCAAGCGCAAACGATCTTAGAGGCCACCTTTCTAGAGTTGAGAAAGATTGGCGGAGTCTGCGCCCTAGAGTTTCTCGATAAGTACGGCTACGACCTCACGCAGGCCAAGCGTTTTTCACTCTTTAGGAACGAAGGGCTTCTCACCTTGGAAGGCACACGAATCTCACTCACCCCAAAAGGGTATCTCTTGGCCGATTCGGTTACTCGTGATCTGGTGGATTAGCCCTTTCGCTGTGCGAAAGGGCTCCTTACAGCCCCTAAAAAGGAACTTCGTCGTCCGTCATTCCTTTGGAAGAATCATCGGAAAGTCCTGATGGAGTGAAATCGGATGGGGAAGGGCCGCCGAAGTCACTGGGCTGTGCTGATGCTCCGCGTTCGGTTCCTGGACTTCCCAAGAACTGAATGTTCTGGGCGATGACTTCGGTGGTGTACCGCTTGCCACCTTCTTTGTCGGTCCATTCCCGTGTCTGCAGACGCCCTTCAATAAAGGCCTGTCTCCCTTTGGAGAGGTATTGTCCGCAAAGTTCTCCCAACTTTCCCCAAACTACGATTCGATGCCATTCCGTTCGTTCTTGCTTCTGTCCCGATTTGTCCATCCAGGATTCATTGGTGGCCATGTTGAAATTGGCAACCGCCCCTCCATTGCTGGTATAACGAACTTCGGGATCGGCTCCCAGTCTTCCAATCAAAATAACTTTATTAACGCTACCCGCGGCCATAATGACGACCCTCCTCATAGAGTGTAAACTTTTTCATAGTGTCTTCCACATAAGATCTGGGTTGAGCCTCAGTCAAGGCTTCTTGGGGAAGCGTCGAGGGTTTCTATATGAAAGATTCGAAGAGTCATCGAAATAGTATTTTTTTTGGGGAGTCCCAAACCACACTTTTTAACCGGCTTAACGCCAAAGGGATAGATCTCATCATTGTTACCGCACTGTACCTTTTGGGCAAAACTATCTGGCCGGCTCTAGGGATTGGAGGAGCAGCGCTGTTTTGTGCGATGCAGGACGGATTTGGCGTGGGGCAGAGCGTCGGTAAACGTATCATTGGGCTTCGCGTCGTGGAGATGGGCACGGGCCTATCTTGTTCGTTTCGAAATTCCGCCCTTCGAAACCTTCCGTTTGTGTTGGGGATTCTCTTTACCTCGACGCCTTTTCTCTGGTTTTTCTTTATTGTGCTGACCATCCCGGCAGTGGCATTGGAAGGATATCTATTATTGACACTGGACAGCGGAACTCGAGTCGGTGACATCTTCGGGAATACTCAGGTCGTCGAATACGTGGATGAATCCCTCGAATTTATCGCCTAGTGCCTGCGATAGGGCCCGCGTTGGTCGGAGATTTGGCTAGCGCGTTAAATGAAGTATGAGCTATAATTAAGTCATAAGTCTTGTCATTTTTCCCTTCGGTTCTGCACCGCAAATAATCACTAAACAGTAATTTTGGAAGAGAAAGGTTCACAGGAACCTGTATGAGTCTTTTAGACTCCCTATTGAAACGCCGTCTCGTCGGTCTCGATATCGGGATCTCCGGCATCAAAGCTGTCGAACTGGGCGGAACTTCGAAGAGTCCTCGTCTATTGGCTTATAATCGAGTTCCTTTGCCCTGGAACGCTATCTCTCTCGATGGTGAAATTAGGGATCGAGCCGTCGTCACCATGGCGCTTAAAAAACTTTTTGAAGGAAGACAATTTTCCACCAAGAAAGTGGCTATAGGGGCTGCCGGAAAATCGGTAATCACGAAAAAGATCAGCGTTCCCAAGATGTCGATGCAGGAGTTGAGTCACCAGCTCTATTTTGAAGCCGAACAATATATTCCTTTCAATGTGAGCGAAGTGAATTTGGATTTCGCCGTCATAGGCACCTCTATCGGCAGCCAAGCGGTTCCCTCTATGGACGTCCTTATTGTTGCCGCCAAAAAAGACTACATCGACTCGCTTAGCAGCCTCGTTGAGGAGGCCGGTTTGGTGCCTGAAGTGATCGACAATCAAGCATTCGCTTTGGGAAACGCTTTTGAATTCAATTATGGGTATTTGGCCAACGCCACCGGAGGCGGAGCTACTAGTGTCATCATCGATTTTGGCGCGGGCAGTACCAAAGTTTCCATCGTGGAAGGGGACAAAACCACCTTTAGCCGCGAGCTGCGTCAGTGTGGAGTCGCTTGTACCGCGATGCTAAGTGAACGCTTAGGAATCCCGGCGGATCAAGCCGAGCGGGTGAAGATTACCGAAGGGGCTACCCCCGCCATTCGATCTATCTTGTCGGAATACGTTGCCAGTATTGTGGAAGAAATTTCGCGCACCCTGGATTTTTCGATGAACCAAAGTACGGAAAGATCGATCCAAGGCATCTATGTCTGTGGGGGAGCGTCGCGTACGGAAGGGTTGGTCGCAGCGATGGAGAATCGATTGCCGGCTCCCGTGCAACCTCTTAATCCCATCCAGAATATTGCGGGTTCTGGAAAAAAAATGAACGTTCAAGCGATTCGGGAATTGTCTTACTTAGGAGCCGTGGCCATAGGACTTTCTTTGAGAACCGCGGGTGATGCCGGATGATTCGAATTGATCTAGGCAAGAACGAACTTTCCAAGGGGCCTCCCAAGTCTATTAAGGCTCTGTTGGTACGCGTGAAGCTGCCGCCCAAAGTTCTGGCTTACGTCCAAAAAGTTCAGTTTAGTGCCAGTCTCGCCATTGTTACGATTACCGCAACCACTTTGGCGGCCCTTTTGCCCATTTTGGCGAGCCAGTGGAAAGCTTCGTTAATTAGCCAACACGAAGAGGCGATGAAGGCATCACAAACGAAATTAGCCAAAGTGGCCGACCAAGTCGTTCGCTACAGCCCCTTCCAACGGGAGTTACAAAATTTTGAAGAGCAAAAGAAGGTGGTGACTGAGCGCCTTCAGGTCGTACGACAACTCCTTGAGAATCGTGCGGCTCCGGTAACTGTGTTAGACACAATAGGGCAAGCGCTCCCGATTAAGACTTGGCTCAATACGATTGATCTGGTCCTGGGGGACCAAGCATTAGTTTCCTTGGCTGGACAGTCCTATTCGAACGAGGAAGTCTCTGATCTCATCGATAATCTTTCAAAGTCGATCTATCTGACTGCTGTCTCTTTGGATGATGTGGTGACCAAAGCGATTGAAAAAACCGATTATCGGACATTCTTGATTACGGCAAAACCTGTCATGCGGGTCGAAGGGGCGGATGCTCACGAGGCGCCGACTGCGGAGACCCGCGCTTTGGCGAATGCTCCGCAAGTAGCGGCGCCTAGTAATGCCGCGGCTGCGAAACCGACGCCAGCTCCCAATGGTGGCGCTCATGCGAAATAGCTTGGTTTTGCCAGGATCTGAAATGGTGGAAGCGGATTTATTTTATTAACGTAAACAGAGAGTAAAGCTTGAAGCTAAACCTTCAAATCGCGATGGTAATCCTACTTCTCGGCGCCTCCTATGCGGGTTATATCGTCTATAACTTCTATTCCGTCGATATTCCCCGAATGGCTGACGAAAAACAGAAAATCGAAGCGGAACTTGCTAAAAAGCAAGGAGAGCTCAAGCGGCTTGAGGACTTTGCGCAAAATATCGAGACCATTAAGCAGGAACTCAAGGAATTAAACGTTCAACTCGAATCTGCGTTGGATTACATGCCTCGAAGTTTTAATTTTGCGAGCCTTCTAAGAAAACTCACGATGCTGGCTCAAAACTCAGGCTTGGAGTTGTCATCTTTTCATCCCAAGAAAGGGGAAGATAAGAAGAACGGCACTTTCTACAGCACGGCTGCCATCGAGTTCGATCTGAAAGGGACCTTTACCCAGACGCTAGTTTTCTTTGATCAACTTTCTCGTTTGAAACGAATCGTGAGCGTCGACAGTCTAAAGTTTAAGGCGGTGGACAACAGTGGGCCGCACTCGGGTAACGTGATGTTAATCACTCAAGCGGCGGTAAAGACCTACCGGTTTACAGAATGAAACTACTTATCAATTTTTTTTCTTGGACTTTAATCGGGGCCTTCTATTGCTCTTTACTTCAGGGGGGCGAGATCCTTCCCAAAGATGACAAAAGTACTACTATCTATTCCCCTATCGGGAAGCGAGATCCTTTTAAGCCGCCTGTCTTTGACACTCTGGGACGCGACACGGCATCGCTAAATCCTCTCGAGCAATACAGTATCGAGCAACTAAATCTAAGAGGAATTCTGCGTGACTCGACGGGCAAAGCCCGTGCGATGTTCGAGGATCCCTTGGGAAATACTCATATTTTAGTGGAGGGAGAAATTATTGGTCGCGAACGCGGAACTTTGAGCAAGATCTTAAATACTGAGGTCATAGTTACCGAAAAGACATTTAACTACCTAGGAGCCGAAAATCTGTATGAGAAGGTTATCTCATTGCCGCAGAAGTAGAGCGCTCCGCGTTACTAGCGTCTTGTCGCTCTTCCTACTGGGAGTTTTGTGGCGAGTGCCTGCTCCGATGGCATTCGCTGACGACGGGGCGCGATCGCCTCAAGGGCAAGAAGCTTCCGATCCGACCGATGATTCCCTGGCCGATCTAGAGAAGGTCATTTCCGACGACAACGGAAAAACTTCACAAGTAGCTTCGCCCGCTCCTTCAAAGACCACGGCCGCAAAAGCGTCCACCACTGCTCCGAAAGATGATTCTGAAGCGTTGCCGCCCGAAGATGATAAGGCTCCCAGTGCTGCGGCTAAAGATGCCGGTGTCGATGCCGATGCCGATGCTGATCTTGGGAAATTGCAGGACGACACCAAAGGGGCGCCGGCCGCAGCTTCTTCAAAAAATCAATCTAGCGCTCAGGCCCCTTCGGCTGACGACGAAACTCTTCCCGATGATGCCGAAGCGATGCCGTCGGATTCGAAAGCGAAGTCGGATTCCGCCCAGGCACCAAGTGGTGATGGTACGCCTGATACTGACCCTGATGAAGACTTGCCTCCCGAGCCCGAAACCACAAAGCCGCAAAAAACGGTAGAAGTCGCCAAACCGGCACCCGCAAAACCTGGGATGGCGACCAATGAATTGCCACCGATTTCTGAACCCGCGCCACCAGAGGTTTCAGTCGCTCCCAAATCAGCTCCTATTCCCGTCCTCCCCCCGGCAGCCGCCGAGGAGAAGACTACTATTTCTAACCTTGAATTTCGAATGAACGGACCCGGGTCTCGAATTATTTTGAGCTACCAAGGGAAAGCCCCTTACCGAGAAGAAAGAAACGAAGCCCTTAAACAGATCGTTTATTATTTCCCCAATTCGGAAACTCCGCAACGTTTGCAACGGGCTTATGACACTACCGAGTTTCAAAGTCCCGTGTCCCTATTCACCCTATTGCAGCTACCCGGTTCAAACGAAAGCAAACTCATTGTGCAACTGAGGGAAGACAAAGTTCCCCAAGTTCAGCGAAGTTTAAACAGCATCTATATCGACTTTCCGCCGCCCGATCACAAGGTCCAGCCCGCTAAAGTCGTAGTCGGCGAAGATAATAATACCTCCACGGAAGAGAATATTTACGCATCGGGGAAGACCTTTACCGGCAACCGTATCAAACAACTCGAAGTTAAAAATAGCGATGTCCAGGATGTCTTGCGGCTTATCGCAAAAAGTAGTGGTTACAACATTGTGGTGGGAGACGACGTTCAGGGTAAGGTAGGGACGTTAAGTCTTGAGAATATTCCTTGGGATCAAGCGTTCACGCTGGTTTTACAGACAAAGAAACTTGGCTATGTCCGCCAGGGCAATGTGCTACGTGTGGCAACTCTGGGCTCCTTAAAGAGTGAAAAAGATGAAGCGCTGGCGAATGAGACAGCCAAACTTAAGGTAGAGCCTTTGCGAACGGTTCTCATCCCCATCAGCTATGCGAAAGCGGCCGAAATCGCTCCTCGGGCAAAAAGCTTCTTAACTGAACGGGGAACTGTCGAAACGGATGTCCGAACGAATACGGTCATCATCAAGGACGTCGACATGGTGGTTCAACGAGTCCAGAAGCTATTTATCGCGCTCGATACTCAGCCCCCCAGGGTTTCTATCGCCGCTAAAATCGTGGAAATGGATTCTGACTTTAAACGCAGCATCGGATTTTCCAACTTAAGTTTCAATGAGAGTTTCGCGGGGATTAACGCCAGCTTCTCCAATCCTCTGACTTCGGGCGGCGCTAGTATTACCACTATTTCAGCTCCCAACTTCGCCAACTTAAATAGCCAATTCAACTTGGGAGAAAGCGAAGCGAAAGTTAAAGTCCTGGCCAATCCTTCGTTGTCCGTCGTGGCCAATCAAGAGGCGACCGTCAATCAATCCTTTTCGTTTTTTATTCCCGTGGTCACTCCGAGTGCCGCGGGCGGCGTTCCTCTCCAAACGGTTCAACAGATTACGGCTAATCTAAAGCTCGATGTCACTCCTATCGTAGCGGGCGATGGTTCCATCATCATGACGGTGGCGGTGAATTATGACATTCCCAATAACGCGGGAACTCAGTCGACTATCGATAGTCGCGCGATTAACACCCAGGTTCTAGTCGAGAATGGAGACACAGCAGTCATCGGTGGTGTCTTCAGTAACACCGTGACCAACAACCGCTACGGGGTTCCGTTTTTGTCTCACGTCCCTGTTCTTGGATTTTTCTTTTCGAGTACGGATGTTGAAGATACTCGCAAGGAGATCTACATCTTCTTAACAGCCAAAGTTCTCAATCCCGAAGAAGCTTTCAAGCGTGCGTATTAACGTCTTGTGACACACCTACTTGAGGTATCCATATGTTTGCCTTTGTTCTTCTCCAACTAGCGTTTGATTTCCTCGTCATCGGACTCGTGGTTTTTTATTTTTTGAAAAGAGCAAATTCCGACTCGACGCAAATAGAATCGCAGTTGGGTGCAGCGCTTAAAGTGATGGAGATAAAGTTCCACGAAATAGAGGCTCAATCTGCGGAACAGCGTTCCCGTCTTGACGCGCAATTATCGAAGTTAGCCAAGCTCTGTGTTGAGGCAGCGACTCTCGTCGATAACCAGAAAACTCAAGACTTAACGGCTCCTACTTTCGAAGAAAATGAATTGCGATCCGCCGTTCAACATCGCGATGTGATTCCCACCCTTAAACAGATCGAAAAGACCAAAGAGAGACTTCATCAGGACCTACGCGTCGACTTAAGATCTTTGTTAAGAGATCAGCTGGTCTAAGCGTATTTTTTCTTGAAACTTTTCGGATGCCTTCGGCTGAAAATGACTCCCCCCGTCCGCTCAAAAAGCTCCACGTTTTCAACTAAATAGCTTTTCCGTTACGCGTTCTAATAATTCTTGACAGAGAGGGTCAGCGGACCAAGAATGTCCCCGTATGATCGCTGTTCCTGATTCTCGTGCTCTTGCATGGGAAGATCGCGAGGGAATGGGATTAGCGGTTGGGGGTTGGGGCAAAAAAGGGGTTATTGTTTCCTTCATCCGAGCTCTGAGTCAGTCGTCCTTCTCGCCGCGTTGATGTCGGTGGGAAAATATTGGGACGCTGGCATTAGGAATCTGCCTTACGGATTCCTAAAGATGCCCGGCGTGGGTCGAAGTTGGTTCGGTGGCGTTGAAGTTGGTGTTGTCGTCGTTGTTGTTATTAACGGGATGGGAAGCTCGACTTTAGACCTGGGGCGATGGTGAAAGGAAATAAGCTCGGTGTGTTGCCCAACTATAAACGTAACAGACAAACAGACCATTCAGGTTGGGGGTAACAATGGAGAAGGCTAAAATTATTAAGCGGTATCAGAATCGTAAACTCTACGACACCGATGCCAGTTGCTATGTAACTTTGGATGAAATCGCAGAGATGATCCAACAAGGTGAAGAGGTTACGGTTGTCGATAACCGCAACCAAAAGGACATAACGGCAGCTACGCTTACTCAAATTATTTTTGAGAAGCAGAAGCGTTCCGACAGTCCCATTCCGATTTCCACTCTTCGCCATATTATTCAGCAAGGTGATGGCTCTTTCACGGCTTTCCTCGCTAAAGGCAGCGATGGAAACCAGTTAGAGGTCATTCGGGCGCTAGAGACCCAAGTTCGTGATTTGGGCACGAAATTGGATACTCTTGAGCGTAAAGCCAGCGTTGGCACCGGCAAAGATGCTGCCGGATTATCCGTAAAGAATGCCGAAGCTTAAGCCTCGGTAGGGGCTGTATTCCAACCGAATGGGGCACAATGCCCCGTCAGTATCTCTTGGATGACGGCTTCGTTTTTGCGATAATGGGGTTAGCTCCCCTGTCAGGTTCGTGGAACATGATATTCCTTACCCTACAAAGTTCTTAACCGGGAGCTTTCACTTGTTGCGGTGTGCATGCCTACTTCGTAGGAAGCCTAAAGCAGCAATAAGGCGACCACTTTCAGATTCTGGGTTAAGGATTTCCGAACCACGGCCTAACGATGGGGGAGTCAAATTTTTTAGCTAGGGGGTCGCGGTATTTTTTTTAATACCGCTCCCCCCGGTGCTATTCCCTAGAGTGAAAAAATCTCTGCTCGGGGAATTCCCGTCTCAATTTCCAAAGGCTCGCATGTCGACAAGCAACCGGACGATCAAGTGGATTGAAAATTTGGCCGATCAGGAATTGATGATTCGAGCGGGAGAAAAAGCTTCCATCGATATCTTTAGCACCAAGGAAGAGGTCTTGATCGTGGAGACGACCACGTTCGTCCGCGACCTTTTTTATCATTTCGAATATTTGACCAAACTTTTCAATTCGCGGGTGAATAGCAGTGATTTACAGATGCGTCTGCTTCGCTCCGATACGTTCGACCAATTTAGTCTGACTCGCAATCAAATGCGGATGTCGCTATCAATGCGCCAGCCCGGAACCGTTCAATTGCAGTGTGACCGGGTTTCCGCAGTCGAAGGAATGCAAAAATCTAAAGTCGCTTTTATGTTCTCTGGAATGGTAGAAGCGAAGTTTGGGACTTTTCACGATGTGGAATGGTTTTTCCTGGGGAGTCGAGTCACTGCCGAACAGGTGGCAAGACACTATCTTACCGAATTTATCCAGGTAACCCGCGCCGAGAATACCTAAAGTTACTCTCTCAGAGCATCGGGGACAGCAATCGACAGGCGTTTTCGAGAATCTGCTGCTTGAGGGGGCGTTTTAAAAACTCTTCTCTAACCACCTTTTTGGACTGCGCCAGATCAGCGTGGAAGACTTCAGCTGCTTTCTGACTAAGATCCTCGCCGTAAACCATCAAGTTTAATTCAAAGTTAAGTCGAAAACTTCTCACATCCATATTGGCGGAGCCTATGACCGTCCATCGATCGTCGATGATAAGGACCTTGGAGTGCAAGATACGGGGCTGGTACTCGTAGATCGAAGCTCCGGCCTCCAAAAGGGTATCGTAGAAGGATCGTGAGGCGTGTTGGACCAAAGCCGAGTCGCTCTTGGCGGGCAATAAGAGGTGAACTTCGACTCCGCGCAGAGCAGCTACCGTCAGTGCCGACATCATCGCGGAATCCGGAACAAAATAGGGGGTGGTCAAAAGAACCCTCTTCTCGGCGGAATTGATAGCCAAGAAGATCGCCTGGTGGAGGGTATGAAAAGGAGTGTCCGGTCCGCTTTCCAGGACTTGGATGATGGAATCTCCGGCACGTGAGGGTTCGGGAAAATATTCAGGGAGAAAGAGGCTCTCTTTAGTGGTGAACAGCCAGTCTTTGGCGAAAACGTCAGAGAGCTGAAGACAGACCGGCCCCTCCACCTGCACCAAGAAGTCTCGCCACTGGTTGTCTGAGAGTCTTCCCAGATACTGCTTTCCAATATTGGTTCCTCCCGTGAAGGCCAACACTCCATCTACTAATAGGATCTTGCGGTGGTTTCTGAAATTAAAATTGAGTCGTTGGGGGGCCAAAGAGAGGGGCAGAAAGCCTGCGATTTGAGCGCCCTGGTTAATGAGGTCTTTAAAGAAAATGCGCTTCAAAAAGAGCGAACCAAAGGAATCGTAGAGGATACGAACCTTAACCCCTCTTTTGGCGGCGTCGACTAAATCTCCTGTCAGTTGCCGGGTCACTTCGTCGGAAGCGATGATGTAATATTCGAGATGGATGAAGTGCTTTGCCCTGCGGACGGCTTCGCGCATAGCCGCAAGCGAGGTAGCGGGATCCGGCAAAATGCTAACACGGTTATCGAAAGAGACTTCATATTCGGAGATCTGCTTGGCCAGTTTGAGGACGGAATTATCGCGCAGTCCGCTATGATCGGCCGTATGCGAAGGGGGACGATTGGGATTGCGTGGAGGAACCTTGGCGTGGAGCCTCTCTTTACGTTTCTCGGCACTGCGCTCGAGCCGCTGCGGGCCCAAGATCCAAAAGAGCAATGTTCCCAAAACAGGGATTGCGATGACTACAACAAGCCAAGCGATGGTCGAGGACGGTTCTCGTTTATTGCGCAATAGACTGGCGACTGCGATGGCCGACAATACTAGCCATAAAACGTAGGGAGCCCAATTCAGTAACAAAAGCACACATTAAACGCTATCCCAAAAAGAGAGATTAGGCGAGCCGGGGTGAACCTATTGGTGGTTCAACCCAGCTCCATTCACAAACGCTTAGGGAAGCATCACTGCCGCCGCGATCGCGGTTGTCCAAAGGCCGGTCTTTTCACCCACCGCGGTCTGCGTGATGTTTCGGGTGGAGACGACTTCCTTTTTGATCCGCCATAGGTCCTTGCGGGGATCATATTGGACGTCATTTTCGAAGTTCATTCCCAAGGTGGTCGCTAACATATAGGCGGCGAGATCTTCGGAATACTCTCCTACCTTTTGGCTAGTCTCACCGTAAGAGTGATGTTCGCTAAGATAGCCGTATTGGTCGGGATCTTTAGGGATAGCTACCCCGATCGATGCGGCGATCAGACGGTTTGGCTCATTGGTCGAGGATTCTGCCAGAACGACATACAGAATCTGTCCCGCCTTAAGCTTCTTCACTCCTTGCTGCATCGGAATCATCCGGCAGCGGGGAGGATAGATGGATGTGACTTTTACGAGGTTGTACTCGGCGATCTTAGCGTCTCTGAGTGCCATCTCAAAGGACGCAAGACGTTCTCGTTCTTTCCCAACCCCTTTTACGAAGAATATCTCTTTTGGAATAAACAGCGTCGTACCTCCTGTACGTGGACAAAGCAGCGAAAAAATTAGGAGAATCTACCCCTTTTGACAAGTGTTTTTCGTCGGTGAGGGAAAAAAGAAACGTTAGTTTCGCGTTAGGGGCCGCGGGATCCGGTTTTACTTCCTAGAAGGAACGGAATCCGGACCTTTGTCATGCCAACCGTGCCTGGGAGGGTGGCTCGCGTCATGCACAGTCCTCACCCGAGGTCATATGAAAATCGCGTTAAAAAGCCAACGAACTCAAACCGTCTTTCAAAAGGGGCAGGCCCTTACGGAGTATTTGATCTTACTCTGTCTGGTTGCGGTGTCTGCGATCGCGGTCATTAGCGTGGTAGGGCAGAATCTTAGAGCACGGTACGCCACGATCTCTTCCGCCCTTCGTGGCGACAAAGACGTGAAAAAAGAATTAGAGAAGCCAGAATCTTCCAGTTATGAACTTCGAGGCTTTGACGACTATACGGAAAGTGCCGGAAAGCCCGCTGGAGGCTCCCGATGATAGGCCCGATGATAGGCCCGATGATAGGAAAGCTATCTCGTTCCTCTGGCGGATCCGTACTTTGGGAAGGGGTTCTGGTGCTAGGCCTTATCATCTTACCTTCGCTGATTTTTGCAGTGGAACTTGGCCGAGCGGTTCAAGCGCAGACGTTACTTCATTGGATTGCATTTTCTTACACACGTTATCGGGCTCTAGGGGTAGAGGAATCCGGCGCTCGATCGAAAGCGCTCAAGGAAGCCCTTACGGCTCTTCCCCAAGGTGAGCGTTCACGATGGAGACGTAAGATCGATTTTCTCTCGGGGCACCACCACGGTGGAGTATGGGGAAGTGCCCAGATACGTTACCAAGGACTGTGGGCGTGGATGCATCCGCGTCTTCAGATGACCCGACGATGCCTATTCTCTTCTTAGCATTTGCTTTAGTGGCATTGTCGGGTCCGCTATTGACGCAGTCGATCCTGCGATCGCTATGGTTGAGAGAAGAGCTTCAGATTGCCGTCGACAACGCGGCCATCGTTCTAGGAAAGGGGGACAGGAAAATTTGGAATGAGCTTACGCAAGCCAATCGAACTTTGGAGGTCTGGGAAGCTATCCACGACGTTGTACACAGCTGTGCGCGACTGGCACCCCAGTCCCCCTGTGCCGCAGACGATCGGCTATGGGAGGTTAAAATAGACGAGTTTAGACAGGCAAGTTATTGGCGGGCGCAAAGCCTTTGGCAGCAGACCTGGGTGAGCGCTCGATTAGAGGCGTCACGTTTTTCTGGGAACGCTCTTAATACGACACGATCGTCTACTCTTCCTGTCGTCGAAGTCGCTTGTCCTAGATGCGGAAGGCCCGTTTTTTGGGAGATCCGCGCTAAGGAAAGGGGCTATTTAGTTTGGGGCCATGGCACCATGCCGCTCACTTTGGCAGTCGAGGTCCGTTGGTCCGGGCGTTCGCTTAGAAATAGCACTGGCTGGGATTATTTTTTACGTCCCGCTGAATATTCTGAAAGTAGAAAGTTCCCGTGAAACGAAAAAATGCTGGAGTTATTTTTTGGGAGGTACTTTGGATGTTAACTCTGCTCGTGTGGTGGACGTTGGGAGCTCAGATTTCGGTTACGAAGTATTGGAATCGTCGGTTAGCAGACTTGCAGAAGCAGAGGCAGCGGTATGACGGAGTTCGTTTATGGCATCCATAATTAAAGTTATGCGACAATTACGGCACTGCCTTGGCCGGCCACACGCTCTGCTTTTGGGTGTCGGAGTCGTAAGTTCCCTTGCCGTGGTGTGGGAGCTAAGAACCCTTTACCGGCCCACGCAAAGTGAAGGCCCTCGGTATTTAGTGATGCGGCGCAGCCTGCCGGTGGGTTCCTCCATCGGTTTGGCTGATGTGACAACACGTAGCGTTGCTCAGTCGGGCGCCAGACCCGCCGAGGAGACGTTGACCGATCAGGATCTGGAAGTTTTAAAAGGAGCGACTCTCAAAGAAGCGCTTTCCCACGGTGACTACGTAACTTGGAATAACATTGAGCCTGGGGTTGCCGTCTCGGGGTTGGGCGTTCGAGTGCCGCCCGGTAAGCGCGCCTTTGTGCTGCCCCTCAATGCAAAGCTTCGAGTTAGGCGCGGCGATCGCGTCGATGTGATTTGCACTCCGCGAGAGGATCGAGAGTTTCCGAGGGTCTTAGTCGAAGGGGCTCTGGTTATTGATATGGCTAAGACAGGGAGCAGCGTAGACGTCGTATTGGCCCTATCCCAAACCGATATCGAGACGGTGGAAAAGGGGCGGCAAACGGGTACACTTAACTTAGCACTTAGGAACCCTTCAGAAGAGACACCCAAGTCGAGGAAACGTTATCCGACCGCTCGGACGGCTCCCAATAAACGCGTCGAAATTTGGTCAGAGTAACTTTTATTCGGAAGCGGAATGACAATGAAACTTCGCAATAATGCAACGATAGCCCCTGTGATCCTTTTGAGCTTTGTCTCTAATGGAGTCAGCGGAGCCGGTCTCCCAAGCGTACCTCTGGAGCGTACTCGTTTGGGAATTGTTTCGATGGGTACGACAAACTATTCCGCCGAGCGCGCTTATCCCTTAGTGGAAAAACGAATTCAACGCTGGCTAGAAAATTTAGATGCGGTTCATGCTTCCGCCGAGACCATCTTTCTCAAAGGCAGGAGAGAGTGGCTGAGGAGCGAAACCAATGAGCGAAGAGTCAAACAGTTGTCTGCGGAGCTTTGGAAAAAAGCGGAAAATCTCTCCGATCCGAATTTGAGTTCCGGCATTTCTCAGCAAGTAGAAGAGCTTGAAACTTTACGACGTCAACTGTCTGTCTCCGGTTCAGGACCAGTGATCCAAAAGGCGTTTGTGGCGGAAGCGGCATTTTATTGGGCCTCTGGGAAAGAGGCGGTCGCCACTGAGCTGCTAAGGCGCGCCATTAGCTTAAGCCCACAAGCAAAAGCGGAACTTCCCAGCGTTACCGGCGAAATCGAGCATTCGGTTTTGAACTCCATGGAAGCAAAAATTCTGGATTTGGAGTCTAGGTGGGCAAGAGGCTGCTTGCTGAATGTCTCTTTAACGGGCGGTCCTGCTGTGGTCTTTGGAAATGGATTTGAAATGGGATCTCACCGGCAATTTCGCTTGCCGAAAGGAGGCACTTACCATCTAAGAGCCGAAACCGCGGGCTCTCAATCAAATACCGTAGTTGTCTCCTGTGAACGGCCCGGAATTAAGAGCGCGACCCTTGCGATGAACGCTCTTTCCCCGTCACATTCAGCAGATTCTCTTTCGCAATTAAGCCGAAGCCATGCGGTCGAAAGCCTTTGCCTCGTCGAGCCGCAAGGGGATCGCTTTCGCCTTTATCTTTATACTCCCGGGGTCTCGGTGGACGAGATTCCGATGCAAGCGCCTTGGAAAGTTGCTGACGTGCTGGAAAATCCAAATACTGACGCCGTACCGATCGCTACCGATGCTTTCCTCGATCTTCTCAGTCGGCATCGCAATTCGAGGTTGGCTCTTGCCGAGTCGTCTCCTGGTCCATTGCCGCAGCGAGTTACTGCAGGGGTCACGGATGAATCTCGGTGGTATAATAATTGGAAGTTTTGGGCCGTCGCTAGTGGTGTCGTGGGGGCTGCGGTTATTACGTATCTTGCCACCCGTTCATCACAGGTCAGTAGTACGCAGACTGGTCTACACGTGACCATCCACTAGAGGGGATCCATGAATACTCCGGTTCAGGACGGAAGGTTTCTCTACAACCTCGTTCATTCCCTAACGCAAAGGCAGCTTTTCTTTGGTTTTTGGGGAATGATTGTCTCGCTCTTTTCGGGTTTGATTTATTCGGGTTATAAGAAAGCGCAAAGGCGCAATTTCCGCGCTCCGCAAGAGGGGAAGGGCCCAGTCATTCGGGTCGATGCCAGAAGGATTCCCCAAGGTTCGAAAAACCTACCGGATCCTCTGACTCATTCGAATCAGGTGAGCAAGAAACCTTAGTTTTAATTAGATTTTTGAAAAGTTAGAGCGGACTAGTAACTGCCTTCATCTTCACTATCTACGTCGATATCTTCGACAACATCATCTTCTTCGTCATCCAGATCTTCCACACTTTCGAACGCCCCGTCGGCACCCGCCACGACAATATCTTCACTCTCCATTAACGCTTCTTCCGTGTTGTCTTTTTTCGGACGCTTGGGAGAGGTACTTGCCGAGGAGAGTTTCTGAGGATCGATTTTTGTCGAACATTTCGGACAGACCAGATCCTCTTTGTTGAAGTCGTAGAATTTAGTGTTGCAATCGGGGCACGAACGCTTGGTTCCCAACGAGACTGGGGCTGACTTTTGAGTTGCTTTTCCCATATGTCCCTTCCGTTTTTCTGCCTTTCTTTACTTCGTGTCTTTACTTCTTTGGCATTAGAGATGCTTACCTTAAGACCGGAAACTATTAGCTTCAAAGATTTTTATCGTCAAGGGCCTATTTTCTGAAGAAAAATTCACCAGACTCAATGGGTTACTCATGAAACGAAGTTAGATCCACAAAGCGCTGATAACGTTCGTCACGCTGCTCCCGCTTTAACCCCAACAACTCCTTAAACCCAAAATCCTGAACCGTAAAGGACGCCATCACACATCCGTATACGACCGCTTTTCTGAGCGTCTTGGTAGAGAGGGAGAACTGGTGCTGAGAGGCCAAGTATCCCATAAAGCCGCCCGCGAAAGTATCGCCGGCACCCGTGGGATCTTTAACTTCAGCCAAAGGAAGACCCGGAACGCTGAAGGCTTCACCGTGGTGAAAGAGTGCTGCCCCGTACTCCCCTCGCTTTACCACTACGATTTGAGGCCCCCATTCACGAACCTTATCTGCGGCTTGCACCATATTGTAGGTTTTCGTGAGCTGACGGATCTCTCCTTCGTTGATAATGAGCGCGTGGCACTTTGCAATCGCTTCTATGAGAGCGTCTCGTTGTCCTTCAATCCAGAAATTCATGGTGTCAATAGCCACGAACTTGGGCTTGTCCATCTGCGCTAGCACGCTGCTCTGCAGCTTGGGAGCGAGGTTCCCCAAGAAAACAAATGGGGAATTGCGGTACGATTCGGGAACATTAGCTTCAAACTTTTCAAGAACATTGAGACAGGTGGCTAGCGTCTTTGCTTCGTTAAGATCGTATCCATAAGCGCCGGACCAATGGAAAGTCTTTCCCTCCGCCACTTTTACAACGCCCGCCATGTCTATGCCGCGGCTTTTTAGAAGTTCTATGTGCTCCGTCGGATAATCTTGGCCCACTACACTGACACATTTTACCGGGACAAAATGGCTCGCTGAGAGCGAGAAGTAATTTGCAGAACCACCAAGAATTTTCGGAACTTTACCAAATGGAGTTTCGATGGTGTCGAACGCCATCGTTCCGACTACGACGATTGAAGACATTATTCTCCCCTTACATCCTCTTACCGACTAACTAGCGAAGCTCTAAACCCTGTATGAATAGTTTACAGGACTCCTTACAGTAATCTAGCGGTCCGTGGACAAAATTTAGAAAAAAATAACAACGCTCTCAGAATTGACCTGGGTTCCTACTCCAAGTCAAGCCGCGAAACGAGGTAAGTATTGCGAACCAGGCCTCGATCTAATGTACCGACGTAAAAAGGATTACAGACCCTTTCCCTAGTCGGGCAAATTAAACGAGAAGAAGCGGACGCGTCCCTTCTGCTTTACTTGAAGGTTGATGAGTCCCTTAGCACTGGCAATCGCCTTTTTATAAGTATCCACCGAATTGGTTTGTTTTCGGTTGATGCTGAGGATTAAGTCTCCTTGGGAGAGATCCAACTGCTCGCCGATGGAGTTAGGCTGTACCGCTTGAATCAGTACTCCCTCTTTTCCCTTGTTATCACCGACGATAAGGCCCAATTTATCTGGAGTGTCGTCCTCCTGCGTTGCTTTTGCCTGAGTCTTATCGGCATCGGGGACTTCTCCGATTTTGACCGTCACCGTACGCGATTTCTTATCGGCGTAGGCTGTCACTTTCATTTTCACCTTTTGACCTGGTTTGAAGTTGCTAATGATGCGCTGAAGCTGGCTCACTTCGGTTACCTTTTTATCCTCGACTTCCGTGACTACGTCACCCGCTTTGAGTCCGGCAACAGCCGCAGGGCTTGCGTCGATGACTTCATGAATGCCCACACCATCTTTAACGCCAAGGTCTTTGGCGAGGGCCGGGTCTAGAGGCTGAATATAGACTCCCAGCCAGCCACGAACAATCTTGCCGTCGGTCTTGAGCTTATTGACGACATCTTTGGCAAGATTCGCTGGAATCGCAAATCCAATACCCATGTATCCGCCGCTGCGAGTATAGATGGCCGTGTTCACGCCCATGATCTTTCCGTCTATCGTGCACAGGGGACCGCCGGAGTTACCGGGATTGATGGCCGCATCCGTCTGAAGAAGTTCTCCTACGTACTCGGACCCGGACAGGACATTAGAGCGCCCTTTGGCACTCACGATTCCGACCGTAACGGTCTGTCTAAGATCGAAAGGGCTTCCGATAGCAATTGCCCAATCCCCAACTTCGACGGTGTCAGAGTCGGCCCACTCGGCGACAGGTAAATCTTTTGATGATTCGATTTTTAAAACGGCAAGGTCTGTTTTGGGATCGGTACCGATGAGCTTAGCCTTGAGGTCTCCCTTATCTCCCGAGAGCGATACTAAAATTTCCGAAGAGTCCTCAATCACGTGGTTGTTGGTAACGACATAGCCCTTCTTATCGATGATAATTCCGGATCCAAGGCTAGTTTGAGGTTGCTGCTGTTCCGGCATAAGAGGATGACCAAATCGTTCGAAGAAATCGAAAAAAGGATCGCGCGGCATCCCGCCCTGTCCTTGATCGTCGTCCTCTCCGCCTTGGGGAGGCATCTGGCGACCTCGGCCACGACCTGCCATGCGGGGCATTTTCTTTACCCCTTTGGTCGACTTGATATTGACGACCGCAGGGCCGACGACTCGGGCGACGTAACGAAATCCTTCAGAGGTTTGCTTTAACTGTGAGATTCCAGCATCGGCTCCTGGCTTTGGTGCCGGCGCATCGGCCGAAGCGGGATTATCCAGAAGGGCTGTCTGAGTTGCGCGTTGGGCCGCGAAAAACTGAGCTCCGGCAAAAATCGCGACACTTAGCAGTGCGGCTGCCACCACTGCAACGAGGTATGCCAAGGGGCGTTTCATGGATCTTCGGATCGGTTTGTCCTCAGGGCCATTTTCTGGTCTGTCACCAAAGTTATCGTTCGCCATTACAACCTCCTAATTCACTCAATAAAACCAAAAGCAAAAAAATCTTTCTCAGACGGCAACTTTGCGAACACCCGCCCGGCTGCCTTTCTTGAATACCAGATCCCCCTTATCGTCGGTAGTCACTTCTATGGTGTCACCTGACTTAAATTCACCTTCAAGTAGTTTGGTAGCAAGAGGATTCAAGATGGCTTCCGATATCAATCTTTTCAAAGGGCGAGCCCCGTAAACTGGGTCGTAACCTCGTCGGGCGAGTGTCTCCTTCGCCTTTTGGTCGACAACCATACTTAGATTTTTGGAATCAAGCAACTTCTTTAGGGATTCTAATTGGATGTCCACGATCTTGGTTAAATTCTCCTGGGTGAGGGCGTGGAACAAGATGATGTCATCCAGGCGGTTAAGGAGTTCGGGGCGAAAATGGCTACGCACTTCGGCCATGACTCGGTTTTTCACGGTTTCGTCGATGCCGCCTTCTTGGATGTATTGGGTTCCTAGGTTCGAGGTCAGAATAATTATAGTGTTCTTGAAATTGACTTGGTCGCCTTGGCCCGATGTTAAAATTCCGTCGTCTAAAATTTGCAATAGAATGTTGAAGACGTCTTGATGTGCCTTTTCGACTTCATCAAAGAGTACCACCGAATAGGGGCGTCGTCTTACCGCTTCAGTGAGAACTCCCCCCTCTTCGTAACCCACATATCCAGGAGGAGCTCCGACTAGCCTAGAGACGGAATGCTTTTCCATGAATTCGCTCATGTCGATGCGAACCATATTATTCTCGTCGTCAAAAAGGAATTCGGCCAAAGTTTTTGCCGTCTCCGTCTTTCCCACTCCCGTAGGGCCTAAGAAAAGAAAACCTCCGATAGGTCTTTTAGGATCGCTCAGTCCCGCCTGACTTCGTCGGACGGCATTGCAAACCGCTTTGATAGCCAAATCTTGTCCAATGACCCTTTTGCGCATCTCCTCTTCCATGCGCAAAAGCTTTTGCCTATCGGATTCCAGCATTTTGCTTACCGGAATTCCGGTCCACTTCGCCACCACTTCGGCGATGTCCTCTTCGTCGACCTCCTCCTTAAGCATCCGTTTCTCGGTCGCTATGGGAGAAGCTTTCGTATTGGCCTGTTCCAAGGCTCTTTGAAGTTCATTTAACGTGCCGTATTTGAGTTCTGCGGCTTTCTCTAAATTCCCCTCGCGTTCGGCCTTCTCAATCTGTGTCTTGGTTTGCTCCATCTGTTCTTTAATTTGGGAGATGTTGCCGATCGCCCCTTTCTCCCTTTTCCACTGCTCCTTCATAACAGACGATTTAGCCTCTAGTTCTGTGATCTGCTTTTCCAAGGCCGTACGCCGAATTTGACTGGCGGGGTCGGTATCTTTCTTAAGCGCCTGCCTTTCCACGCGTAACTGAATGAGTTTACGTTCAATTTCGTCAATCTCGGTCGGTAGACTATCTATTTCAATTCGTAACTTGGACGCCGCTTCGTCCATGAGGTCGATAGCTTTATCCGGCAAGAACCGGTTATTAATGTAGCGGTGGCTTAGCTTTGCCGCGGCAACCAACGCGGAATCGGTAATGCGTATGCCATGGTGGACTTCGTATCGTTCTTTGAGTCCTCTTAGGATTGCGATGGTATCTTCCACCGAAGGTTCGCCTACATAGACTTGTTGGAACCTACGCTCGAGGGCCGAATCCTTCTCAATATACATGCGGTATTCGTCTAAAGTGGTTGCACCCACGCAGCGGAGTTCGCCTCGGGCGAGAGCGGGCTTAAGCATGTTGGAAGCGTCCATGCTTCCTTCGGATTTTCCCGCACCCACCATCGTATGCAGTTCGTCGATAAAGAGGATGATCGTTCCTTGGGCGGAGGTCACTTCCTTTAAGACGGCTTTTAGCCGATCTTCAAATTCTCCGCGGTATTTAGCCCCTGCGACCAGCGATCCCAAATCCAGACTAAGTAGCCGCTTGTTCTTTAAACTTTCCGGAACGTCACCCGCGATAATACGTTGAGCTAACCCTTCTACAATCGCCGTTTTTCCGACTCCAGGATCTCCGATGAGAACCGGATTGTTCTTGGTACGCCGAGATAGGACTTGGATCACTCGGCGGATCTCGTTATCACGACCGATCACGGGATCTAGCCTCCCATTCGTGGCTTGCTGAGTGAGATCTCGAGTATATCTGTCGAGCGCATTATATTTTTCTTCGGGATTTTGATCGGTAACCTTTTGGTTTCCTCTAACTTTTTGCAAAGCTTCCAGGAACGAGGCTTTGGTGATCTTTGCCTGTTTTAGAAGTTCGGGAATGACTCCTTCTCGCAATCCCAGTAAGGCTAGAAAAAGATGTTCGGTACTTGTGAAATCATCATGAAGCGCTTTGGCTTCGGCTTCGGCAGAGAGGAGCAAGCGGTTGGCTGGTTGAGAGAGATAGCTTTGGACATTGCCGTGAACTTGCGGTTTCTTATCGAGCTCTTTTTGCACCGCGGTCATGAGTGCTTTGGAGGTAGCTTTCGCAATTTTGTCCAATGTCTGAGAGACCAGGCCGTCTTCTTGTTTAAGAAGAGCAAAGAGCAAGTGCTCGGGATCCACACTCTGGTGGCTTCCCTTAACCGCCGCCGCTTGCGCGTCAACGACCGCTTCTTGTGCTTTGACTGTAAACTGATTGATGTTCATCGACTCTCCTAAGCTAACCGCTATGCCGTCTCGAGGTTACAACTTTCTAATAGATTCTCATGACATATCGATTACGGACATTTAGCTTAATATGGTTTCTAAAGTCTGAAAGTCAAAAGATGACTACTTTGGTTTAGGTTTGGGGATTTCAGTGTTCGGTGTAGTTAACTATTTGAAAAAATACCCTTTTTGGCCATATCTTAAGAGGCATAAGACCCAATACCTTATTGGATTTATCTCCTTAATTCTGGTCGATGCGGTCAACGTCGCTATTCCTCTAGCCATCCGTGATGGCATAGACGCTATCGAACCCAAAGACTACCGGCGGTTGGTCTGGGCGGCGGCGATTCTTGGAATCATGATGGTGCTTCAGTCGTTAGGACGTTACCTATGGCGATGGTATCTCATAGGGACTTCCCATTTTATCGCCACGGAATTGAGAAACGATCTTTACCGCCATCTTCAGAGACTCCCTTTGAAGTATTACCAATCGATTCGAACGGGCGATCTTATGTCTCGCGCCACGAACGACATCGAATCCATTCGTATGGCGGTGGGCCCAGGAATTCTAATCACCGTGGACGGCTTCGTTCAGTTTTTCATGATAGTTCCCGTCCTTTTTTATCTCTCCTGGAAACTTGCTCTGCTAGCACTCGCCTTTTATCCGTTAGCGCCTTGGATAACACTACGAGTAGGGACCAAAATCGAGGCCCTTTTTGAAAGTCTGCAAGTTCGTCTTTCGTCCATGAGTGCCTTCGCTCAAGAAAGCTTTTCGGCTATCCGTCTGATTAAATCTCTGGTGTTAGAAAATCGCGTTCAAAGTCGTTTTTGGGGCTTTAGCAAAACGTATGAAAAAGAAGGTATCGTGCTTGCGAAATACCAGGCGGTATTTTCCCCGGCATTGGTTTTACTCACCGGGGCGGGCACTTTACTCATCCTAATTTTCGGTGGGATGGACGTCATTCATAAGGTGATTACGGTCGGAACCTTTATTGCCTTTCAGCGATATGTTGTCGTCCTCTCTTGGCCGATGGAGGCTATCGGTTGGGCGGTGACTATGGCCGAAGAGGGGATTGCGGCACAACGGCGTTTGGATCAAGTCATGTCAGCGCCTCAAGTAAGTTCGGTCGTTATCCCGGCCAAACCGCCGAAAGAAGAGAGGTCCCAAGCTCGTCTGCTTGCGATTGAAAATCTGAATTACCGTTTTGACAAGGCTCGGTCCGAGGAGAGTTTTGAATTAGAGATTCCCAAACTTTCTATTAGAAAAGGGCAGAAGATTGGACTGGTGGGGCCGGTGGGTTCGGGCAAGACAACGTTATTTCAGTTGATCTTAAGATTGTACGAGCCCGAAGCCGACACCATATTCTTCAAGGGACAAGATGTCCTTTCGATTCCTGCTTCGGAGTTGCGCAAAGAGATAGCCAGTGTAGAGCAGCAGATCTATCTTTTCAGTGAGGATATTCGTTCCAATGTGGTGATGGGAAGGGCAGGGCGAATCTCTGATCGGGAAGTCGAGAAAGCAACGCGGGTGGCGTGCATCGAAAATGAAGTCTTGGAGCTGACCAGAGGATTCCAAACTCAGTTGGGAGAGCGGGGAGTCAATCTCTCGGGCGGACAGAAACAGCGAGTTGCTTTGACCCGGGCATTGGTAAGGCAACCGGAACTTTTGATTTTGGATGACAGCTTCTCAGCTGTTGACGTCGATATCGAGAACCAAATCATCGAAAATTTCTTTTCTCAGTATCCGGATTTGAGTATCTGTTTTGCCTCTCATCGTTTGTCGATTATGCCTCGGATGGATGAGATATGGTTACTTGACCGGGGGAAGATAGTCGAAACGGGCCATCACAAGGATCTCATTCGTAGTAATCGATTGTATCGGCTTCTTTGGGAGAAGAGCGAAAGAATGATTGAGAGCGTTGGTTTTGAGAAGGCTACGGAAGTGGAGGTCACAAAATGATCTCAACCGAAGAAAAAATCATCAATACTAACGCCATCCAGATCACCCGGCGGCTCTGGCCCACTCTGCGTCCTTACCGAAATAAATTTAGCCTGGGTGTCGGGCTAATCTTTTTGGCGACCGCAATGGACGTCATTTTGCCCGCTGTCGTGGGAAAGACCGTGGACGCGGTTTCGACAGCTGACCAAGGGCATAGAATTCTAGTGATTTTGTGTTGGATCTTCTTTGGGCTCATCATCGCCAAAGCGGTTTTGGATACAGTTCAAGCCTATGTGATTCAATCGACGGGACAGCAGATAACTCACGATCTGAGATCTCTTCTGTTTACCCGAATTGCCCACATGCCTGTGCCTTATTTTGATCGAAATCCAACCGGCCGCTTACTCGTACGAGTCGTGAACGACATCAAGGCACTCAGTGAACTTTTCACAGCCTCTATCTCAGTGCTGGTTCTCGATACCATGGTCATTATCGGAACCATTGCGGCCATGTTTTGGATGAACTGGCGGCTGGCCGGAATAACGCTAATAACTTTTCCGCTGGTCGCGGTTCTCATTCACTACTTCGGAAACAGGGTCGCGGTCGCCTATCGGAAAATTCGTCTGCGATTGGCCGAGATCAACGCGTTTTTAGGCGAGAATATCGGGGCTATCGCAACGATTCAGCGGCTTTCCGCGGAAAAAGAACGCTACGACAGATTTGAAGGAATAGTTCTCCAGTATCAGGAGGCTTCGTTAGAGTCTTTAAAGATTTTTGCCCTTCTTCAGCCTCTGGCTAACGTGCTAAACGGAGTTGCTCTGGTGACCGTCATGATGGTGGGCGGCCACTGGGTGATTGAAGGAAAGATAAGTCTTGGCGTGGTGGTCGCTTTCCTGGGCTATTTGAGAAATCTCTTTCAGCCCATTCGGGATCTGGTGGAAAAATACAATACTTTTTTGTCCGCCATGATCGCCGCCGAAAGAGTGGCCAACGTGCTAGATGAGCCAACGGAAGAAGAGATTTTCGCCAAACTCGATGTATCTTTCGGAAATGATAAGCCCGCCATCGTGCCCGAAACGGCTTCGATCGAGTTCCATTCTGTCAGTTTTCAGTACCCGAGCCGGGACTCGCTTGCTTTACAAGACGTGAGTTTCCGCTTGCCCGCCGGAAGGCAGTTAGCGGTCGTGGGGGCCACTGGAAGTGGGAAGTCTACCTTGATCCGGTTACTGTTGCGATTTTACGAGCCAACCCAAGGACAAATTTTATTTGGAGGACGGCCTCTAAACCAATGGGACCGCTACGACCTAAGACGATATATCGGTGTGGTTCACCAGGAAATCTATCTCTTTCAAGGAACGGTAAGAGAAAACTTAAGTTTGGGAAGAGAAGGATTTACCGACGAATATCTTCGTTCCCAATGCGAAAGAGCCCAGCTCTGGGATGTTATTCGTCCCCGAGGCGGATTGGACATGATGGTGAACGAAGGTGGTACCAATTTTTCTTTGGGAGAAAGGCAACTCATTTCGTTTGCTCGTATTCTAGTTTTTGATACCCCACTGCTTGTTCTCGACGAAGCGACTTCAAGTGTGGACAGGCGTTTGGAAAAGAAACTCATGGAAGCCATCCATGAACTTCTTTCTACCCGAACTTCCATTGTAATCGCGCATCGACTTTCCACCATCGAAGAGTGCGATGATATTCTGGTCCTAGATCACGGCCATCTTTCCGAGCAGGGCTCCTATGACGCGCTTCTACAGAAGTCTGGGATTTTCAAGAAATTTCACGATATCCATTCCCGATCGTAACGCATTGCGGAATCGATTGTGAAAAAACATTCACAATCGGCCGTTTTCTTACCGATAAGCATAGTGATCGGAATTCCGATTACTCTATGCCAAATTTTCCACAAAAAATAAGTACCGTTACCAGAGTTCCTCGAATTGCACTCATGCTTCCGTGCTTGAACGAAGAGCTGACTCTAGAAAGAGTGATTCGCGATTTCCGGACCGAAATTCCTTCGATTGAAGTCTATGTATTTGATAACAACTCCACCGACAGTTCGGTAGAGATAGCTCTGGCCGAAGGAGCAACGGTAATTCCCGTCCTCAAACGAGGCAAGGGCAACGTCGTTCGCAAGATGTTTGAAGTGGTAGAGGCCGATATCTACTTGATGGTCGATTCTGACGACACCTATGATGCCAAAGGCGTACATCGAATGATGGAGCCTATTCTTCGTGGCGAAGCTGACATGGTAGTGGGAAGCCGACTTGAGGACCATTCGGCGACGGCCTTTCGAAAATTTCATCGCTTTGGAAATGCTCTTATTCTCAAACTTATCAACACGATCTTTGGGAGCCGACTCACGGACATCTGTTCGGGCTACCGAGCGATGTCGCGAAAGTTTGTAAAAAATATTCCTTTCATGCGCGACGGATTTGAAGTCGAAACGGAGCTTACGGTCTATTCGCTCATTTACGGATTTAATCTCCGTGAGATCGCCTTGCCTTATCGCCATCGTCCCCCCAATAGCCATAGCAAGCTTCGAACCTTTTCGGATGGTTACAAAGTGTTGGTCACGATTGTTTGGCTAGCTCGAGATTTAAGGCCTCTTTTGTTTTTTGCTTCATGCGCTTTGGTACTTTATGCGGGGGTGACGTTACCCTTACTAGTTTTTGCTCCTGCGGCCCATTATCTTCACACGGCACTGACTATGATAAGTATTAGCCTGGGAATGATTGGGCTGATACTAAACACTATCCACATCCGCTTCCAAGAGCTCCAGCAACTATCCCGACGCAACAACGATGTTCAGATCGTAAAAGAGCCCCAGCTTCGAATGGCGCGGGCTACTACTGATTCGGCAACCGCGGAATCGGTTGCGAATTAAATTTAAACTTAGTTCAATGTGACGCCTATCGACGTGGAACTGCGAGAGGGGCATGCTATAAAAGCCTCACACGGGGGCCATAACCATGAAGCATTTTATATTTGAAATCCTTTTATTAACCCTATTTAGTGTTCATGCATTTTGCGCTCCCCCCGCCTACCTACCACCTGGAGAAGACCAAGGCCAAACCGGCCATTACGCCAATTGCACCACCACCACCTATTTGGAGCATCAAGTGGAGGGCAACCACTGCCAAGATTTTGAAGAGGTCATGACGGGCATCGAACAGACGACTCCGACCATGATTATCGACTGCGCTAGAATGCAAACCACCTGCGACAGCACCCATTCGAATAACACTCAAGACGAATAGAGTGTTGAAAAAAGTCTATCCAGGCCTATCGCTATTCCCGAACAAGGGGGCATGGTCTTTGCTGCTTCGAATAATTTTTCCGGCAAGGGGTGGGGCTTTTTCCCTTCCCTAATTCTGTGGGCACTTTGTTGATCGTAGCGTCGCTTTAGCTCTTCGACATCTCTAAGTTCAGTACATCCGTTTCCTAGTTCCATTCCCTTTGCGTAGACTTCAAATCGACTGGCGAAGCCATCTTTTCCAATTTCGGACAAAGGGCTTACTAGAGCCGGAAATCCGGAGAGAATCGTAACCTTATCTCTCGATAATTCAGGCTCGAGTTTCTCTATAAAGAGTTTAAAGTACATCGACTGCCAGTCCTCTTCTGTCGACAAAGAGAGAGTCCCCATCTTTTCAATTTGATTCCGCAATGCTCTAGTGGTGTTTTGACGGCCGATATCGATTCCCGTTTTCTCCAGCAGCTTTTGAGAAATGGAAATCTCTTCGAATTTGAGGGGAGTCGCGGAAATAGAAGAAAGATAAGTCTTCGTCAGCGCTTTAAGCTCCTCGATCGTTGCATTCGGCTGGTACCACTCCAACATCGTAAATTCTTTGGAATGGATTTCAGTTTCTGGGTCATCTCGGAATACTTTGCATATCTGGTAAATGGGCCTAGGGGGTTGGGCCATCTGAGCCAGAATCGCTTTCATCTCGATTTCGGGGGAAGTATGAAGTTCTTCCAAACTCGCCGGTGCTACTCGAAGAGGGTCGATAACCGCCTCAAAGGCCCCAGCGCTCACGAGTTGAGGTGTCCATACTTCGACAAATCCGCGATCGTCAAAAAAACGCCGAGTCTGCCCTAAAAGGCGAGCCCAGGCCAAAATATCGGGAGTTGAGGTTCGTAAACGCACATCCTGAGGTATAAAGGAGTTACCTATGGAACGGAAGTCTAAATCGCCCCCGAAAGTTCTCGAACGAGCGGATAAGTTGGCTAAAACGCGCTATCCCCATCTCACGGGACGTCATATTGAAGAAGCCTTTTCTGAGGGACTTATCACCCGCGATGGCGGGGCCCGGGTGGCCAAGGGAGAGCGGCTTGAATTGCCTATGCTCGATTTCTCCGGACTAGATGCCTATCTCTTAGCGTTAACCCAGCAACCCTGTCCGCTAGAGATATCGATTATTCAGGAATCAGCCGAATGGCTAGCGGTGGACAAACCCGCGGGCGTTCCCAGCCATCCGATTTCCCTTCTAGATCGCTCCACGGTGACGCACTGGGCTTTAGCCCGCTATCCAGAACTTTCCCGAGTATTTCCGCAAGCGCAGCCGACTATAACCCCCCATCGATTGGATACCGACACTTCGGGGGTTCTTATCGTGGCAAAGACCCCTGCCGCTTACGAACAGTGGCGCCAGGCTTTTGAGTCAAAACAGATCATAAAGAGATATCTAGCGTGGTGTTGGGGAGATCCGCAGAGAGCAAATTACGAAATCGAACTTCCCATCTGCCATGCTTCCGGCAAAAGCGGTAGAATGACAACGGTGAGCGAGCGCACCAAGATAATTCCGCCGGTCCTTCCGGCTTCGACCTCGATGAAGGTACAGGCTCGTCGGCAGAACGGATTATTTTTGGCCCTAGTCGAGTGCAAAACGGGAGTTACTCACCAAGTCCGTGTTCATTTAGGGGCATTGGGCTTTCCGTTATTGGGAGACGAGAAGTATGACCCTCAATGGGAGAGTCGCGCCGTTCGTGAAGACCATCATTGGCTCAGGGCAGTGGAACTCGTTAGAGGTGAGATTACGGTCAAAGCCGACTCCACTGAATTTGCGAGTAAGGCGTGGTAAGTTTCCCCCTGAATAAAACTCTTCTCTTGGTCGGAGCTGGAAACGCCCATTTACAGCTGGTTCGTATGTGGGCCATGAAACCGGTTTCCGGGGTGAGGGTCGTTCTGGTAAACGAGTCTCTTTCCGCCCCTTATTCCGCTTTGGTTCCTGCCTGTATCGCAGGAGAAAGGGGGTTAAAAGATATTTCGGTCGATCTTGTGCAACTTTGCGCCAAAGCCAAAGTAGGACTCATCCATGCCTCGGTATCCTCCTTAGATCTTTCAAGCCATACCATGGAATTAGTAGGACGGCCTCCTATGGGGTTCGATCTCATCTCTCTCAATGTGGGCTCTCGACCGAAAGTTCCTTTGGAAGCTGGTATAGAAAGGTACGGAATTATTACCAAGCCTTTATCGGGACTCGTTTCAAGGATCGAACAGATAAGAAATAGCCTTACGCAACGGCCGCGGCCTTTTCGATGGGTAGTCATCGGTGGTGGCGCCGGAGGATGTGAGATTGCGTGCGCTATAAGAAAGGCGTTCACGGGCTTTCCAGAAAAGATCTCGCTGGAAATACTACAGTCCTCTTCTGTTCTTCTTCCGGGCCATTCTGTCGCCGTTTCGAAAGCCTTTGCAAAGACTTTGTCTGAACAGGGCATTTCAGTAAGCCTTTCTACTTGGGTATTGCGGGCCGATGCCACCCATCTTTACACGCACACTAATGAGATTCCCTACGATGCTTTTATCTGGGCAGTTCAGTCGGAACCCTGGCCATGGATGGCCGAAGCTGCGGCAGAAAAGGACGATCGCGGATTTCTCAAGGCCAAGGCAACCCTTGAGATACTAGGATATGAGAACGGTTTTGCGGTAGGGGATAGTATTTCGCTCGAAGGCTTTCCCGATCTCCCTAAAGCAGGAGTCTTTGCGGTACGGGAAGGGCCGGTGCTCTATCGCAATATTGTGAGTGCCCTCACGGGGAGGAAACTAGAATCTTATCGTCCGCAGAAGCGGGCACTTGCTTTGCTCAATACTTGCGATGGAGAGGCGATTATGAGTTATGGGAAGGCAGCGCTGAAAGCCAAATGGATTTCGCAGTGGAAGAAGACTATTGACGAGAAATGGCTGGATAAGTTTCGCTCATTGCCTGCGATGACAACGGCGAATCATGAACAGATGCCGTGTGGAGGCTGTGCCGCAAAAATTCCATCCTCTGTTTTGCACGACGCTTTGTCTCGTCTTAAGATTGGTTCCCATCCCGATGTCTTAGTCGGTGTCAAAGATGCGGAGGACGTTGCTGTGATGCGAGTCCCTCAAGGGAAGCTTATCGCGCAAACGACCGATTTTTTTCGTTCCTTTCTAGAGGATCCTTTTTTGATGGGGCAGGTCGCTGCGGCCAATGCCACGAGTGATCTTTATGCCAAGAATGCGAAACCTTTTTCCGCATTGGCCTTAGTAACCGTTCCGTTTGCCTCAAATTCGCTACAACAAGAGTTGCTCTTTCAGATACTTTCGGGGGCTGTCGAATTTTTTCAAGCGAATGCCATTCATCTTATTGGCGGCCACAGCGCTCAAGGGCCAGAGCTTTCCGTGGGCTTTACCATCACCGGTTTCCTTGAACAGGGCCAGATGTTTCGAAAGGCCAATCTAAAGCCGAAAGACGTATTGCTTCTCACCAAGCCATTGGGAAGTGGCGCCTTGCTCGCGGCCCAAATGCAGGGCCGATGCGAGGCGCAGTGGCTACAAGCTTTACTAAAATCGATGACCCAATCCAATGCGATCGCGGCAAGCCAATTTGCTGCGGCAAATGTCACCGCGGCTACCGACGTTACGGGATTTGGATTGGCGGGCCATTTGCTTGAGATGCTAAGCCAGAGCAAAATGTCGGCTCGTTTGTGGATTGAGAATTTGCCGATGTTTGAAGGCTATCAAGAAGTCACGAACCTGGGAATTCAGAGCACTTTATACGCTCATAACGCTAAGTTTCAAAATCAGATAAAGCTTGAGACATCTGAAGCCCCCGTCTTATTTGACCCTCAGACTTCCGGAGGACTCCTTTGTGGTGTCGGTGAAGATAGGGTTGATGCTCTGGTGCACAAACTCTCCGAGCAGGGAATTACGGGTTTTGTGATCGGGCAGGTGGAAAATCAGGCCGGTCCCAATGAGGCCGCGATTAAGCTTTCCAAAAAAAAATAGGGTTATGCCTAAAATCATAGTACCCTAACGTGCGATGGAAGAGACCAAATCCAAATCCAAAGCAGAAGCCGATTCACAGAGTCCTCTTACCTTTACCGATCTTCAGGGCCTGGTAGAAAATATTTCGGTTACCGAGCCTCCGAAGAAGCGAGGCGTTACTCCTTCTCAGATCCGTAGACTTTTTGAGGACCGTGGCTTTGGCTATCCGAAACGAAACATTTCGTTTCAAATTGTAAAAGGGGGTACGGGGAAGACTTCGCTATCGTATTCTCTAGCCGTTCGTGCCTATCAATATGGGGCCCGAGTGCTCTGCATCGATTTCGACCAGCAGGGAAATCTCTCCCGATCCTTTAATATTCAATCCCGAGACAAATATGTTTGGCTTAACCTCTTTCGCGATCGGATTGCAGCCGAAGAGGCGATTGTCGAGGTTACCGATACCCTTCATGTCATCCCTTCGAATCTAAATAATTCTAGGTTAGATGTGGAACTCAGCGGTTCGGCTTCCAATTTAAGAGATCTCATCGGGGATAAGTTGGCACCGATTCGAGACAGGTACGATTTAGTCGTAATGGATTGTCCCCCGGCTATTAATAAGATCAATACTGCGGCAACCTGTGCCTCTGACATTGTCTTGATTCCTATTAATCCGGACCCTTACGCTCTAGACGGCTTGGAATTCACCGTTTCGGAACTTGAGAGGGTAAGGGAAGATTTTAAGCTGGGCTTCGATTACCGAATTATTTGGAATCGCTTTGACGCCCGGGAACGATTGGGAGCATTTTACATCCACGAGCTTTCTAAGAATGAGCGCTATTCGAAGGCTGTCATGCCGGTCGTGATCCGAACGGATGCCTCCGTTAAAAACGCCATCTTCGATTCTCGTTCGGTATTTGATTCTTCAAAACGGTCGGTATTCCGTGAGGATGTCGACCAATTCGTTCAAGAACTAGTGGGGATAAGCGACTGGAAAGAGACCCACTGGGGAGGCAACGCGTAATGGAATTAGATCAGGTTCTCAAAAACACCGAAAAGAAACGGGCCAAGATAAAGAAAAAGACCGTGTCCGCCCCCCTGGGTGCCGCCATGGAAGAACGGCCCTATCGAAATGATATTCCCGCCAGCGAGCCAATGCGCGTCGGTACTGGCTCGGGGAATGCCTCGACTCGCGCTATTGTGACAGGTCTATTAGTGCGCTTGGCGCTGGATGCCTGTGAACTCGCCAAAGAGAAGACTCAAGAGAAGTTCGCCACTCTTCGTAAACGAATTCGAATCTAAGCATTCGCGCGAGTGTCCTTACTTGACGCGTCAACTGAAAATTAATTCCCGTCTAAATGGTCGGGCCTTTCACCTCATTTGGAAAGTTCCGAATGGACTCTGGGCGGCAGCGTGGGTTGGTGTAAGATGAAATTATTGGGATCGGGCGATTGCGCGTGGACTTTACCATCCGATTGATAGCCCTGGTAACAGGTCTTAGCGGGTAGCTTCCTGCGAAGCACCATCGAATCATTACCCCCTATTTCAATTTTACAGTGATAGCGGCTGGCGCCGGGCGGATTCCTATCCTCACATTGATCGGGCCATTCTTTACCATATATTTTCTTAGCCAGCTCATTTGCCATTTCGATGTTTGCTAGGGGAGGGATAGAGCCCAAGTATTCTCTTTGCCTCTGTGACTCTTGTCCATCGGCATATAGGAACGTGAGCCACACGGTTTGAAAGGTGGTAATACTCACTTCGTCCGTGGGATGAAGTTTTCGCAAGGCTTCCGCTTTCTTCTCAACCTCGGCTCGATTTGCGATAAGCGTTACCTCTTTCTGCTGTTCCGCGAGGCTCGGATTCAATGTGAAAAAAGCCAGATCTTCTTTGACTCCGAAGCGTTCGCAAAAAGCACCCGAGAGTTCTTCTGGTTCGATTTTCCCATCATGATTCGTATCCGCCTTTCGAAAAGCATTTTCGTCGGTGAGTAGGTCTGCTATCACTCGAAGCGTCATTTCCATGCTGGATTCATTTACATTCCCGCCAGGGATGGCGACTGCGACTTTGGGTCTCTGCCCTTTGTAGGTTCCGTAGGAGTCTTCACCTTGAAGGCATGAGAATCCCATACACCGGTCGCCCAGGGATTTTCCACAGCCCGCTTCGCATGAAGCGAGCCATACGGGATTTTCCGGAGCTACCTTACGAATCTCATCGGACAATAGCTTTAAGGGAAAGACATGCTCTCCACGCAATATTTTTCCAATATCCTGATTCTCGAAAACCATCTGTGTGGTACCTTTTTCCGGCGTTCCCCTTTCGCCGTGACCGTGGATTACGATGGGGGCATTGGCGTCGAGATTGGCGGCCTTTAGTTTCGATGGGAGAACCGTTGTCACGTCCTCGGTACTCTTCACATCGATGCGCACTACCTCCAGCCCCGCCTTCGTAAGGATGGCTTCAAAGTTTGCACAGCCGAAGATGATAATCGGATCGGCAGGTAGGCAGACGAGTCCCACCCTGCTGTAACTCCAAGCGCGTGGGGAGATTAGCATCAGCAAAAGCAGAAATAGGAATTTCGCCCCTCTAAACATAGCTAATTATAACAGAGGGACGAAGCTTTTGCCCCGATCACAGCATGGGTAAAGAGTCTCCAAAAAAAGAAAAACCCGCGAAAGCCATCGGACTTCGCGGGTCATCCCAATACTTAAATCTTAGAGTTTTGCTTCGCTGCCCACAGCAACTAGGTTACTTGCCTCGGCTGCTGTCATCGTCGGCTCTTCGGCGTCAGCGGACTCTTCCGCATTGATTTGGATGCCAATGCGACGGTAGCTCTCAAGACCGGTTCCTGCCGGAATGAGCCGTCCCATGATGACGTTCTCTTTCAAGCCGCGAAGCCTATCGATCTTGCCTTGAACAGCGGCTTCCGTAAGCACCTTCGTGGTCTCTTGGAACGAGGCCGCGGAGATAAAGCTTTCCGTCGAAAGTGAGGCTTTGGTGATACCAAGCAGTAAGGGCTCGGCAGCTGCCGGCTTCTTGCCAAGCTTTTTAACTCTCTCGTTCTCGTCTTCGAACTTAAACCGTTCGATGTGCTCACCCAATAAGAAGTCGGTGTCACCCGTCTCGCTGATGCGAACGCGCTTGAGCATCTGTCGTACGATCAACTCGATGTGCTTGTCGTTGATACGCACACCCTGCAATCGATAGACCTCTTGGACTTCGTCCACGAGATACTTGGCTAAAGCCTTCTCTCCCAAGATCTTTAAGATGTCGTGCGGGTTAGCCGCTCCATCCATCAAAGGCTCACCAGCTCGGACATGGTCTCCGTCGCGTACCGAGATGTGCTTGCCTTTAGGAATAAGGTATTCATGCGGCTCGCCATGCTCGGGGGTTACGATAAGTTTACGCTTTCCTTTGCTGTCCTTACCGAAAGAGATTTGACCGTCGATTTCACTGATGGCGGCACACTCTTTGGGCTTACGAGCTTCGAAGAGCTCGGCAACCCGCGGAAGACCTCCGGTGATATCCTTGGTTTTCGTCGTCTCGCGAGGAATCTTGGCAATCGCATCGCCAGGGAAGATGGCATCGTTATCGAACACCACGATGTTAGCACCGATGGGCAACTGGTAGGTCGCTTTCGGATTCTTTTGGTCATCGAGAATGACGATCCGCGGGCGAAGGTCGGTATCCCTGGAATCGATGATAACGCGTCGGCTTAAGCCTGTGACTTCGTCCACCTGTTCAGAGAGCGACATACCTTCGGAAATATCCACGAAGGAGACCTTACCGCCTTGCTCGGTGAGCACTGGTACTGTGTAAGGATCCCAGGTCGCTACTACCGTTCCTTTGGTAACTCGCGCTCCGTCTTGGACGCTCAGTTTAGCTCCGTAAACCAAAGTATAACGTTCTCTTTCACGACCGCTGTCGTCCAAGATCGCAAGCTCTCCGTTTCGGTTCATGACCGTGAACGTATCATGGCGATCTTTTACCAAATTGACTCGAATGAGTTTGATAAGACCGTCGTGGCGAATTTCGAGTGAACTCTGTTCGGCACGTCTCGTTGCGGTTCCTCCCACGTGGAAGGTACGCATCGTTAGCTGGGTTCCGGGTTCCCCGATACTTTGTGCCGCGATAATTCCCACCGCTTCACCGATATTCACCAAGTGTCCGCGAGAAAGGTCGCGACCGTAGCACAGACAGCAAATACCCGTGGTTGCGCGGCAGGTAAGACCTGAGCGGATGGTAACCTTCTCAATGCCGGCCTCTTCAATGATCCGCATCCGATCTTCATCGATAGGATCATTGGCCTTCACCAGAACCTGATCGTTGTACGGGTCTTTGATGTCATCAAGTGCTACTCGACCTAAGATACGATCTCCGATGGCTTCGATGATTTCACCACCCTCTACGAGGGCCGTGATTTCAATGCCATCTGTTGTCTTACAATCGATTTCGTTCACGACGATATCCTGGGCGACGTCTACTAAACGACGCGTCAGATATCCGGAATGAGCGGTCTTCAAAGCGGTATCAGCCAAACCTTTTCGAGCTCCGTGAGTCGAAATGAAGTACTGCAGCGCATCCAAGCCTTCACGGAAGTTAGCGGTAATCGGAGTTTCAATGATTTCGCCCGACGGACGAGCCATCAAACCGCGCATACCGGCCAACTGCTTAATCTGTGCCGCACTACCTCGGGCGCCAGAATCAGCCATCATATAAATGGAGTTTAAGCTGGTTAGAGGAATCTTTTTGCCCGAAGCATCCAAGACGAAGTCGACTGACAACTCTTCCATCATCTGCTCGGCGACCTGTTCGGTGACCTGCGCCCAAATATCGATGACTTTGTTATAGCGCTCGCCGTCCGTGATGAGACCTTCGGTGTACTGATTTTGAATCTCTTGGACTTCGGTATAAGCGGCATCTAACAGGGCTGCCTTCTTCGAAGGAATCTTCATGTCCTGCATACAAATGCTCACACCGGCTTTGGTGGCGTATTCGAAACCTAAGGTTCGTAGCCTATCCGCGAGCATTACCGTGCGTTTATTACCAGCCATCCGATAACACATGTCCATCAGCTCGGCCAAAGCGCGCTTGTCCATGACACGGTTGTATTCATCGAAGGGAATCTCAGTCGGGATAATTTCCCGAAGAATGAGACGTCCGACCGAAGTTTCGTATTTCTTGTCAGAAAGACGAACCGTGATCTTGGCATGGAGGTCGACTTCGCCCACATGGAAGGCGTAAATGGCTTCCGCCGGATTAGAAAATCGCTTTCCTTCTCCTTTTAGAGCCACCCGCTGCTGGGTCATGTAGTAGGCACCCAACACGATATCCTGAGTCGGATCGATAATCGGCTTTCCATACGCCGGAGACAAAATGTTATTGGTGGACATCATCAGAACGCGGGCTTCCAATTGCGCTTCAACGCTCAAAGGAACGTGTACCGCCATCTGATCGCCGTCGAAATCCGCGTTAAAGGTCTGACACACTAACGGGTGGAGCTGAATCGCTTTACCTTCGATAAGGACAGGCTCAAACGCCTGAATACCCAAACGATGGAGCGTTGGAGCTCGGTTTAGGAGCACAGGATGCTCTTTCACCACTTCGTCCAAAATATCCCAAACTTCTTCTTTTTCTTTCT
Organism: uncultured delta proteobacterium; assembly: GCA_963778115.1. Lineage (GTDB taxonomy): Bacteria > Bdellovibrionota > FAC87 > UBA2466 > UBA2466 > JBBQIT01. The sequence continues at coordinate 413,774 of CAVZSV010000004.1, read as the reverse complement.
CCACCATCTTCTTGGCACTCTTGATGGTGGTGACGTAACCGCGTTCCTCAAGCTTGTTAAAAATGAAGGGCTTGAAAAGCTCCAAGGCCATCTTCTTGGGAAGACCGCACTGGTGCAGTTTCAGCTCGGGACCAACCACGATGACCGACCGGCCAGAGTAGTCCACGCGTTTTCCTAAAAGGTTCTGACGGAAACGACCCTGCTTACCTTTGAGCATGTCACTCAAGGAGCGAAGCGGACGTTTGTTGGGTCCGGTGAAGGTTCTTCCCCGACGTCCGTTATCGAATAAGGCATCGACCGCTTCTTGCAGCATTCGCTTTTCGTTACGAATGATGATCTCAGGGGCATTGAGCTCTTGAAGACGCTTCAAGCGGTTGTTGCGGTTGATTACTCGACGATAAAGGTCATTAAGATCCGAAGTTGCAAACCGGCCGCCATCCAAAGGAACCAAAGGACGCAGATCGGGCGGAATGACTGGGATCACTTCGAGCATCATCCATTCAGGACGATTGCCCGAGCTTTTGAAAGCTTCCACGACCTTTAGGCGCTTAGAAAGGGCCTTTTGAACGGTTTCACTCGAGGTCTTGGCCAAAGCTAAACGAAGGTCACGCGCTAGAAGTTCGCAGTCCACCTCTTTGAGCATGTCGCGAACGGCTTCCGCACCCATGGCCGCTTTGAAATCTTGTTTCCATTCCTTGCGAGCGTTGGAATAGTCGTCCTCGGTTAGGATTTCGCCCTTCTTAAGTTCTGATTTTCCAGGATCCGTACAGACGTAGGCTTCGCAATAAAGAACGCGCTCTAAATTCTTTAGAGAGATATCTAAAACAGCACCGATTCGACTCGGAAGACTGCGAAGGAACCAGATATGAGCCACCGGAGTAGCTAGTTCAATATGACCCAGCCGCTCACGGCGTACTTTAGACTGAATGACTTCGACACCGCACTTTTCGCAAACGACACCACGGTGTTTCATTCGCTTGTACTTACCGCAGTTACATTCGTAGTCTTTTACCGGTCCAAAGATCTTAGCGCAGAAAAGACCGTCCCGCTCCGGTTTAAAGGTGCGGTAGTTGATCGTTTCCGGCTTCTTAACCTCTCCATAAGACCAGGACCGGATCTTCTCTGGGCTCGCCAAAGAAATTTTGACGGCCGTAAAGCTCAACGGATCCTTCGGCTTATCGAAGAAATTCAGAAGATCTTTCATAGGCTGTTATCCTCCATGAGTTCCACGTCAAGAGCTAGGGATTGTAGTTCCTTCACGAGAACGTTGAATGACTCTGGTAAACCAGGTTCAAGTACGTTTTCGCCCTTCACTATGGTCTCAAACATTCGAGTACGTCCCGCGACGTCGTCTGACTTCACGGTTAAAAGTTCTTGTAGACAGTAGGCAGCGCCGTAAGCTTCAAGCGCCCAGACTTCCATCTCTCCCAATCTCTGACCACCGAACTGAGCTTTCCCGCCCAGGGGCTGCTGAGTGACTAAGCTGTACGGTCCGATACTGCGAGCATGTATCTTTTCGTCGACGAGATGATGGAGTTTCATGATGTACATGACACCCACCGTGACATCGTGACGGAACGGTTCGCCCGATCTGCCGTCAAAAAGAATCTGCTGTCCGGACTCGGGAAGTCCAGCACTGGCCAGACATTCGCGGATCTCTTCTTCGGAAGCGCTATCGAATACGGGGCTTGCCATATGCAATCCACCGCGCAGCTGCTTCGCTAAACGTTTGACAGACTCTTCACTCAATTCGTCGATCGCCTTTTGGACCGACTTATTGGGGAAGAATTTCTTCATCACGTTTCGGACCCCAGTAGAGTTCCACTTTTCTAAGAATTCCTGCATTCTCAAACCAAACCCTTGAGCAGCACGGCCCAGGTGAGATTCAAGAATCTGCCCTACGTTCATACGAGAAGGAACGCCCAGCGGATTCAATACGATCTGAACCGGGGTTCCGTCTTCCTGATAAGGCATGTCTTCAATCGGCAACTGGCGAGAGATGACACCCTTGTTTCCGTGGCGTCCGGCCATCTTATCACCCACCGCAATGCGGCGTTTAATAGCGACATAGACTTTGACCATTTTGATAACGCCCGGAGGAAGCTCGTCACCCTTCTTGAGTTTCTTAATCTTTTCTTCGAAAAGATTATGAACCGCCAGAATCTGAGCGTCTACGGCCGCTAAGGTCGAAGAGACTTGAGATTCCACCGACGGAGGAAGGGGAACGTGCTTCAAGAGATCGTAGGGGATCTTGTCGAAGTCTTCTTGGGTGATCACTTGCCCTTTCTTGAGCAATTGGTTTTCACCCGAGACATCAAGAAGCTTTCCACTCGTCTCTTGGTTTAGTACATGCGGCGCTATCTTTTTCTTGGCAGCCTCTTGGATGATGCGCACTTCAGTCCGTTCGTCTTTGCGAAGGCGATTTTCATCGTCTTCAACGATTCGGGCAGTACGTTCGTCCTTATCAGCCCCTTCACGAGAAAATACCTGAGCACCGATGACCGTACCTACTATACCAGGCGAGACACGCAGCGATGTGTCTTTCACATCACCGGCCTTTTCGCCGAAGATAGCGCGTAAGAGCTTTTCTTCAGGGCTGAGTTGAGTTTCGCCTTTGGGAGTGATCTTTCCGACCAGGATATCGCCGGGCTTTACTTCCGCTCCGATGCGAACGATTCCGCTGCTATCCAAATTCATCAGCTGTTCTTCGCTGACGTTGGGAATGTCGCGAGTGACCTCTTCTTTTCCTAGCTTCGTATCCCGAGCGACACACTCGAACTCTTCGATGTGAATTGAAGTGAACGTGTCATTCTTAACCAACTCTTCGCTGATTAAGATCGAATCTTCGAAGTTGTATCCACCCCACGGCATGAACGCGACCACGATATTTTGACCGAGGGCCAATTCACCCATGTCGGTTCCAGGACCGTCCGCTAGGACCTGTCCCTTCTTAATGTGTTCGCCTACCGAGACGATGGGCTTCTGGTTGATACAAGTATTCTGGTTCGAGCGGCGGTACTTAACTAAGTTGTAGATGTCTACACCAGTACCACTGGTCTTCTCGTTCTCGTCAGTTCGTACGACAATTCGGGTAGCGTCCACGAAATCGACGACACCGGGCTGTCTGGCAACACAAGTAACGCCGGAATCTCGGGCGACAAGCTTTTCCATTCCCGTGCCGACTAACGGAGCTGATGTCCGTAGCAAAGGTACCGCCTGACGTTGCATGTTCGAACCCATCAGAGCTCGGTTAGCATCGTCATTCTCTAGGAACGGGATTAAAGAGGCCGCAATCGAAACTAACTGGTTCGGTGCGACATCCATGAGATCGATCTCCTCTTTACGAGCGAGAATCGTCTCTCCTTGGCGGCGAGCCGAGACAAAGTCAGGTTCCACCATTGCGTTTTTCAAAGGCGTTTTGGCTTGCGCAATCGTATGGTTTTCTTCCTCAAGGGCAGAGAAGAACACCACATCATCAGTGACTTTGCCGTCTTTGAGCGTGCGATAAGGCGTTTCAATGAAACCATAATCGTTCACTCGACCATAGGTCGAAAGGGAAGATATCAAACCAATGTTTGGTCCTTCTGGAGTCTCAATCGGACAGATGCGACCGTAATGGGTGGCATGAACGTCACGAACCTCGAAACCCGCTCTTTCACGAGTCAAACCACCGGGTCCCAAAGCGCTTAGCCGGCGCTTATGGGTGACTTCCGATAATGGATTGGTCTGATCCATGAACTGCGATAGCTGGGAACTTCCGAAGAACTCCTTAACTACCGCGGAGACTGGCTTTGCGTTAATTAGATCGTGAGGCATCAAGGTTTCAACGTCTTGAAGACTCATGCGTTCGCGAATGGCACGTTCCATACGAACGAGTCCAATGCGGAACTGATTTTCAAGCAGTTCACCGACCGCGCGAACGCGCCGATTGCCCAAATGATCGATATCGTCGATTTGGCCTTTGCCGTTCTTAAGGTCGATTAAATACTTCACCACCGCCAAGATATCGTCCTTGGTTAGGGTCGTATTTTCGAGCGGTGTGTTAAATCCAAACTTATGGTTGATCTTTAGACGTCCGACCTTCGAGAGATCGTATTTCACAGGATCAAAGAAAAGACCTTGGAAGAGCGCTTGTGCGGTCTCCAGCGTTGGCGGATCTCCCGGGCGCAATCGTCGATAAATTTCGATGAGCGCCTCTTCTTTGGTGCTGCATTTGTCTTGCGTCAGAGTGTCGCGCAAGTAGGTTCCGACGTTAATACGGTCGGTATAGAGTACTGTGAATTCGGAGATCTTCTTTTCGATGAGAAGATCGAGCTTGGCGTCGGTGAGCTCTTCGTTACATTCGAGAAGCACTTCACCCGTCTCAAGATCGACAACGTCTTGGGCGCAAATCTTGGTTAGTAACGTTTCGCGATCGATGGGGAACTTTTTGATCTTTGCTTCTTCGATCTTCTTTAAGGTCGAAGAAGTAAATTTCTTGTTCTTCTCCACGATGACTTTGCCGTCTTCATCCAACCAATCGCTATTGGCGCGCTGACCAGCGTACAGTTTAGGATCGAAATGCAGGAGGAATTTCTCTCCTTTACCGATACTGACAGTTTCATGATCGTAGAAGAATGCTAAGAGCTCCTCGGTCGAATAACCGAGAGCTTTGAGCAGAACCGTGACATGGAGCTTTCGACGGCGATCAATGCGCACATAAAGAATGTCTTTATGGTCGAATTCAAAGTCTAACCAAGAGCCGCGATAAGGAATGACCCGAGCGGAATAAAGAAGTTTTCCACTCGTGTGGGACGTTCCTTTATCGTGATCGAAGAATACGCCGGGAGAACGATGAAGCTGACTTACGACGACGCGTTCCGTACCATTAATAATGAAACTTCCCCGCTCGGTCATCAACGGGATCTCGCCCAAATAGACCTCTTGTTCTTTGACGTCTTTAATGTTGCGGGTCTGGGTCTGCTCATCGACATCCCAGACTTCGAGGCGCACCGTAACCTTAAGCGGAGCGGCAAAGCTCATTCCGCGGCTACGGCATTCGTCGACGTCATACTTTGGGGTTTCCAAAGCATAGGAGTCGAACTCAAGACTCGCGGTGTTATTGAAGTCGTGTATGGGAAATACCGACTTAAATACACCCTGGAGTCCTAAATTTTCACGTTTCTCGGGCGAAAATTCCGCCTGCAAAAATTTTTCGTAGGACTTCTTTTGTACCTCAATCAGATCGGGAATTTCGATCAGAGAGGGGTATTTACCAAACTCCTTACGAAAGCGTTTGCTTTCGAGAAAACGAGGAGAGGTGTTCATTCGCTATACCTCTTTAGTAAAAGCACTAATGGCAGAATTTCGGAACGTAGGCGATTGTTGCGCCGGTTACTTTAATTCAACCTTAGCGCCAACAGCTTCGAGCTTCTTCTTTATTTCTTCGGCTTCTTTTTTAGAGATGCCTTCCTTTAAAGTCTTCGGCGCGCCTTCAACGAGGTCTTTAGCCTCTTTCAGACCGAGTGTTGTGAAACCACGGATTTCTTTAATGACCTGAACCTTTTGGGCTCCGCCATCCGTCAAGATCACATCAAAAGCGGTTTTCTCTTCGGCAGGGGCTGCGGCAGCAGCGGCTCCGCCGCCACCTGCTACGGCCACGGGGGCTGCAGCACTGACACCGTACCGGGATTCAAATTTCTTGATGAATTCGGATATCTCGAGCAAGTTCGCCTTATCGAAATATTCAAAAACCTGTTCTTCACTAACTGCCATGGCAATCCTCCTGTTTATTAGAGTCGGCGTTCCACCGACTACGCATTTCCTTCTTTTTCTTTTTTCTCCCTCAGAGCGTTCAAGGCGTAGCCCATACGTTGAGGTGCATCTTTAAGTGCATAAAGAAATCTGGTCGGGTGTGATTTCAAAGCCCAGAGGAAGCTGACCAGCAACTCGTTGCGGCCGGGGAGCTTCGAAAGGGCTTTTAATTGAACATCAGAAACCACTTTACCCAAGGCCATTCCGGCCTTGATTTTAATGTCGAAATTCTCTTTTCCCGCCCACTCAGAGATCGCTTTCGCGGTGGTGACCGGGTCGCCCGGTCCGTAAGCGATGAGAGTGGGTCCTTCAAGATGAGCCCCGATCTCTTTGAAATCGGTTTGATCAAGGACTCGCTTGGCGAGGGTGTTTTTAATGACTTTAACGCGAACGTTGCTCTTGCGAAGACTCAAACGGAAAGCAGTCATCTGCTCGACATTGAGTTTCGAAAAGGACAGCAAAGCGAACGCCTGAGCGCTTTTTATGCTTTCATCGAGGTCGGAAACAAAGGCGGCTTTCTGAGTACGGTTCAAGACAAACTCCCCGGAATATAAACAGACATTTAAATACCTGGTTTTTTAGCCAGTCAACTTTTATTTTGGGGCCAGAAATCCCTAATTATCCTGCGGCTCTAACTTGCAACTCTAATGAGGATGCATCAAGTATGACACTGGGACCCATCGTGGGGGACAGCGCGACCTTACGAACGTAGATACCTTTGGATGTAGAAGGTTTCGCCTTCAAAATGTTGTCAAAAAGAGAGACGAAGTTTTCCCGAAGTTTGGTTGGACCGAACGACTTCTTGCCAATGACGGCATGAACAATTCCAGCCTTTTCCACTTTGTACTCTACTTTACCAAGTTTTTGTTCGCGAACAGCCTTGCCGATTTCACTGGTAACGGTTCCGGTCTTTTTATTCGGCATGAGACCTTTCGGGCCCAATATCTTTGCGATCTTGGTTAAGTCTTTCAGCGTTTCGGGAGTGGCGAGAACTCGATCAAAATCGAGCCAGCCTTTTTCAATCTTCTCGATGAGATCATCACTGCCAACGTGATCGGCACCGGCCTCACGAGCCTCTTTTTCCATCTCACCTTTTACGATAGCGACGACTCGGATCGATTTTCCAAGTCCATGAGGCAAAACGGCAGCACCTCGAACCAATTGGTCCGATTGCTTAGGATCGACGCCTAACTTGATAGCGACTTCAACGCTCTCATCGAATTTGTGCGTGCCAAAAGTAGCGATCACTTCGAGCGCTTCGTCTAAAGTATATTTTTTGTTGCGGTCGACCTTTGCATAGTCGGCTTTATAAATTTTTCCACGCTTGCCCATAGTAACTCCTAAACTCCTAGCCTTTGACTTCGAGGCCCATGCTCTTCGCAGTACCTTCGACCTGGCGAATCGCAGATTCTAAATCGACCGTATTGAGATCCGGCATTTTGGTCTTGGCGATATCAACCACCTGATCTTTGGTAACGCTGCCCACCTTATTTTTGTTCGGAACGCCCGAACCCTTCACGATGTCAGCCGCCTTCTTCAACAAAACAGAGACGGGTGGGGTCTTGGTAATGAAAGTGAAAGATCTATCTTGGTAGATACTGATGACCACAGGCGTAATCATTCCATTCGCACTCTGGGTCTTGGCATTGAAAGCTTTGCAGAACTCCATGATATTGACACCGTGCTGACCCAGTGCCGGACCGACGGGGGGAGAGGGGTTTGCCTTTCCTCCGGGGATCTGTAGCTTCACCATCGCTGTAAGTTTTTTTGCCATCGTTAACTTCCTACCTTACTAATTCTTTTCGACCTGTACAAAGTCCAGCTCGACTGGGGTTGAACGGCCGAAGATACTCACCAACACTCGGAGTTTTCCTTTATCGGGTTTCACTTCTTCGACGACACCGTTAAAGTTGACGAACGGTCCGTCTACCACCCTGACGCTCTCGCCCTCTTCGAACTGAACCTTGGGTCGAGGTTTAAGGGTCCCTTCGGCCATCTGGTTCGTAATTCGGGCGACCTCTTCTTCGGGCACCGCCGGAGGGGTTAGGGCATTCCCCACGAAACCGGTGATTTTAGGGGTGCTCTTCACCAAATGCCAAGTGGCATCGTTTAAGAGCATCTTTACAAGGACATAACCGGGGAAGAATTTGCGGCTCGTTGTTTTCTTCTCTCCGCGAACCAATTCAATGACGTTTTCCGAGGGGATTAAAACCTCGGCAAAGAACTTTTCCATGTGGTTTTGGCGGATGCGTTCCTTAAGCGCCAAACGAGCTTTTTGCTCGTAGCCGCTGTAAGTGTGGACGACATACCACTTCATCCCTTCATCCGAGACCACATCAGAAGCGGACGCCTGGGCTTGCGGAGAAGGGGTGGATTCTACCACTTCAGGCGTACTCTCTTCGTTTGCCTTGTCCTTTTCCTCGCCAGGCGCCGAGTTTTCTAACTTTTCTTCCATGCTCACCATTTATTCCCAGAAAAATTTGGCCTTAAGGGCCCAGCCGATACTTTTGCCCCAGATCACGTCAAACGCGCCGAGGATTAAGCTGCAAATCATGATGCATATCATTACTACTATCGTAGAGCGAACGACTTCTTCACGACCGGGCCAGGTTACCTTCTTTAGCTCCGAAACGACGTCTTCCATCAATGTGTTCATCTTTTGATGACGAACTAAGATGTAAAAGGTCAAAAATGCCACGGCGATAGGAACCGCTTCTCGTGTTATCGCGATTCCCGGAAGACGCCGAAACTGATAGAACGTCAGATAGAAATACTGGATCGAAGAGCGGATTAGAAAGCCCAATACCGCGCTCACGGTCACATAAAAAGCTAAAATGATCTTCCGGTTGTCCATACGTGTTTGGTATTTCTGCCGCAAAACAAATGAAATTTCAAGCAAGTAAATGAAGCATTTACAGTGATTGCGCGGTTTTCCTTTCGCTGGGAGCTAGCGAAGCCTTTAATGGCCGAAGAAGTGCCATCACCCCGGTCCAAAGGTAGATGGCGACGATTTGCAGGGCATGATGGGCGCTGGCGACGGCGAGTCCGCTCGCCGCGGGAACTCCCACTTGGACTAGCCCTAACGTCATGGCGGCTTCGAACGCCCCCAGATTTGCCAGAGAGATGGGCACGGCTACCCCTAGATTCAGCACGACCATGGCCCAAAGGACTTCGTTAAAAGGGATGGGGTAACCTTGAGCCTCGCAAAGCAGACGAATTGCCCATAGCTCTCCACACCAACCTGCCATACTGGCCAAAAGGGCTGGGACCGATTGTCCGGGGTTTCGTAACGGAGCCAAGCCGTGAATGATTTGGTTCCATAGCATCCTCAACGTGGCCCTTAATTTGGGGAGTAGCGTTAAAAGCAGCAAGAGCATCATCGCGATTGCAGTACTGCCCATTAAGATCCATTCGCCTAGATGGGGAAGTTGGAGGGACTTTAGACGACGGCCCCAGGTCACGATGCAAAATAAACTCAAAGTTACTAATGAGAGAATGTCGATGGCTTTGTCGGCCAGCAAGACTCCGGCTGCGGTTCCTAACGGGAGTTCTTGGGTGGGGTCGGGATCGCTGCGTCTTAACATCACCATCTTTAGAGCGTCTCCCGCGCGTGCTGGCGCAAATGCATTGATGGCCTGTCCGAAGGCAAAGGCTTTAGCGACTCCCGGCCATTGTTTGGCGGAAGGCAGATGAGAGCGCGAATGGGGAAGCAATGCCCACAGACGGCTAATCTGCAGCGGGATTTGGATAAACAGAATGGGAACGGCGGCTAGCGCGATACTCGCAAAACGAAATCTTCGAAGGGCTTTGACAATCTCGCTTGCTGAAATTCCTTGCGAGCGAAGTAAGAAGTACATCGCAACGAGAATGAGGATGGATCCCAAAATGTAGAGCCACGTGCGCCGAAGATTCACCGAGCTATCGTAACGGAGAGGCAAGGGACAGGCGACAGTTAAATGGGACATTGACGGTGTTCTGACAAATGCTTTGATAAGGAGATGGCAGAAGAGACTTTAAAAAGTGCTGCGATACAGGGCCGAGGGGTGAGTGGAAATCCCAAGAACCGCTTCGAAGCCATGGATCGCATCCGTACTGATGACGGGTGGGAATTACAGCAAGACCCCTCTCCCCAGACCGTAGTATTACATGATGTGACTAAGAGCATCCTAAGTCACAATGACAGTCCGGATATTCCCTTTGAATATAGTGTTAACCCTTATCGAGGCTGTGAACATGGCTGCACCTATTGCTATGCGCGTCCGACGCATGAATATTTAGGGCTTTCTTCAGGACTGGATTTTGAAACCAAGATCTTTGTAAAACGCTCGGCATCCGATCTATTAAGGAAGGAGCTTCAAAAAAAGAGCTGGGTGCCTCAAGCGATCGTCATGAGTGGAGTCACCGACTGCTACCAACCGGTGGAAAGAGAGCTTAAGGTGACGCGAGCTTGTTTGGAAGTGCTAAACGAGTTCGGAAATCCGGTCATCATCATCACCAAAAATGCGCTGGTCGCTAGAGACATCGATATTTTAGGTTCCCTGGCCAAGAAAAATGCCGCTCTTGTCGTTTTCTCCGTCACGACACTGGATAGTGATCTAGCTCGGATTTCGGAACCTAGGGCTTCAACCCCTGGGCGAAGGCTGATGGCAATCGAAGCGCTGACTCAGGCCGGGATTGCCGTTTCCGTCAATGTCGCCCCCGTGATACCTGCGATTACCGATCACGAAATTCCTGAGATACTAAAGGCGGCTGCTAAGGCGGGGGCGACATCGGCTCATTACACTATGCTTCGCCTTCCTCATGCCGTGGCACCTCTTTTTGAAACGTGGCTGGGGCATCATTTTCCAGAAAGAAAAAATAAGGTGCTGGCTCGGGTAAAAGAGATGAGAGGCGGAAAATTATATGACTCGCAGTTTGGATCTCGCATGCGCGGTGTGGGGACCTATGCGTGTCAGATAGAAACGCTATTTCGAGTCTCACGAAACAGAGCAGGCCTCTCATCTTCAGGTGCAGAGCTTTCCATAGCGCATTTTAAGCGTCAGGATCCCTCAGGCCAAATGGACCTTTTCTAAGATTTCGGAGTGATAGCCTTTTCGAGTTCGTCTAGTTTTTTTCGATCCGCTTCTATCTTGGGGCGAAGGACCTTCCCAATAAGATCGCCTGTGACGATTTTTAAGACGTTGTCGCGGTACCCGCTCGTGGTTTTGTATCCCGTGCGGTAATCACTCTGATCCATGCGAACGACATGCTTGGGCTCTGTGCCGCGATCTTCGATGATATCGCCGTTGGAGAGTTCCCATACGGAATAGGTGTTATTTAAGGAAGCTCCCGAGTTGGGGAAGATACCGATGTTAGCCACATGGCCGCCGGCTCCCATGGTGTTGCTACCAATGGTAATTCCTCTATCGTTTGATTTAATCACACCCGGAAACCAATCGCCGCAACTGGCGCAACGAAAATCGGTAAGCACATAGAGAGGTTTGGAATAGGGTTGATATCCTTTCACATTGCTGGGAAGGATATCTCGCGTCTCAAAGAAATCGACCTTTTCAAGATGCGTCCCTCCTTTAGAGCGGTCTCGAACTCGGTCAGAAGATTGAGATAGCGAGCACTGGAAACACTTCCTCTTTCCGCCGCCGAGTATTCTCGAGCGATCCACTGATAGGTGTATCGATTTAAGGGCAGGGTCACCGTTCCCATGTCCATCGATTTGTCTGTTAGCAGTGTAGTTCGAAAATCAGCCAGGGCCTTTTGGGCAAGCTCTCGTTGCGTTTGCGCTGCGGTGACCGCACTGGAGGCGACTTGCCAATCGTTTTTGGCATCACTAAATCGAGCTCGCTTGACGTGCCCTTCGAAAGTGAACTAGCAATCTTAATTTCAAACGCCTGGGCGAAATCACGTTGTACGGTGGTGCGCTCCACGGCGAAGTTCGCTGCCGCCAATTGAGACTGCCAAATCTGTTCGTATTCGTTCTGAAGTTGTTCTTGAGAGACCGATTCTCCGAGGGAGATCTTAGCCTGCCACTCCCAAACTAACTCCTCTGCGATCGCGGCCTGTCATAGAGCCCTGGATTCCTCGACTTTCAAGCTAGCCGCTTGTAGCAGCATGGTCGCTTTCTGAAATGCGATTTCTGGAATCGCGCTAGGATCTTTCGCGATTACTCCGGCAAAGAGCTCGTAAGTCTGTTGGGCTCGCGAGAGTTCGATTAGATCTTCCGAGACCTCTGCATCTCGAGTAATTCGCGTGCGTTCTGCTTCGAGTTGACGATTGGTTAGCATCAAAGAAGTGGCCGAGGAGGCGTGGACAGATAAATCATTTGCTCCAAATAGAATCGAAGCAAAAGAAAAAAGAAAAGCGGCAAAAAGTATCCTCACCATAAACTAAGCCCCCTTTGAACCGAACCCGATGGGCGAAGCCTATTTCGGAGTTAGGCGCTTAGCAAAGGACGACGCGGTAGACCAAGCGAGTCGCTGTAGGTCTCACATCGAAGTGGGATCAGGGGTGGGTGGAGCATTACTGGAAGGGGGGGAGAGAACCTGCTTTTCCACCGAAAGGAAAGTTTCGCGGACGAGTCTAGCTTGCGCCGCCAGGGACCGAGCTCCCACCACAGAAGCACAAGCCTTGTCTAAATCCGCTTTGGCCGTAAGGACGTCGAGCTTGTTTTCTGCACCCTGTGCGAACAGGCTTTGGATTACCGCATGATTCTCAGTCGCGAAATCTCTTTGAACGGTCGCTCTTTCGATCGCAATTAGGGCCGCTCGTTCGGTGGCTTGCCAAAGTTTGTCGTAACCATTTGCCATGTCCTCATCAGGGACACTCCCTCCGACGATGAGTGAAGCTTGCGCATTCCAACACCATTCCTGCCACGCTGCCATATCTCGAAGGGCTTTGGCTTCGTCTAGCGTCAGTTCGGCAGCTCTTAGAAGCATTACCGTTTTTTTTGCGGGTAGTTTAGCAACGGCTCTGGGGTCTTCCGCTGCGGTATCGACATTAATCTGATTCAACCCACGGGCTTTGGTAAGCTCCACTTCGGCAATCGCTACAGCCATTTCCAAAGCGATTCGCTGTTGCGCCGATTGAAATTGGTTATTTCTTAGCATCTGATAAGTGGGAGACGGATGGGAATGAGAAGGGGGAGGAGAAGCAGTAGAGCCAACATCGGGCACCTCCGCTTTGAGGCTAGTGGTTTGCAATAATATTAGCCCGGCAAAGAATACTTTTCGCATACTTGCTACTCCTTCGGATTTTAGGGTCAGCGCTGAATCCCTGGGGGTTAACCCTTAACCCTATTCCGTGAAAAAGCCTACTACATCGGCCGAGAGTTCTAGCGCACTCCCCCCCATCGCAAAATGGTTCAGAGCGGGATTTTCAAAGGATCGACAACTTTTGACGAGGCCGGTATTTGCTTTGAGCGCCCGCCAGCAATAATCCAAGGAGAGCGAATAATCTACCAAGCCGTCAGACACTTGGAAACGGTCCCAACTCAGCAGTTGTTCCAAATCCAAAGAGTTTCCTTGGGGGCGTGAGGCGCTAAAGTCCAAAAGCGCTTGGACTCCTTTTTCTAGGACCGGCTTCCATTCGGTCGTATGCAGAAGATAGATTTGCGAGCCGAAAGTCGCGCAGCTTTTATCTAGCATCCTGATAAAAGGAGGAGGCCTTTTTTCCATCTCCTTTACGGTAGCTTCGGTTTCAGAAGCCACCTCGGCTTTTTCCCGATTCTTGCCTGAGAGAATTTCGATATTATGGAGAATAGAAAGAACGGTACGGTAATTAGGGCGCCATCTGGTTCCTGAACTGATGACGGAAGGGATTTCGTCATTAAAGAGGTGCCTTGAAGCCGCTGCCGTATATTCGCCGCGAAACCACCCCGTTCGGTGCAAAGGGATTTGGCGGGCCTTTACCAGAACTGGAATATCGTTTTCCATGGGGGCTACCGGACTTAGGTCTAGCCAGCCCGGATTAGTCTTTCCGACTTCGTAATCAGAGGTGAGATCAAAACCAAAACTGCGGGCGTGTTCGGCGTCCTGTATGATGCCGCCAGAGAGAATCTGAATAATCTGTGTCATTAGATCATCTCTGTGTTGAACCTTTGCCCCAAGGACAAGTGCAGAAGCTGCTACCCCTTCAATGACACCTCCGGCGGAATATATCTTGCCGATATTTTTACATCCTCTCTCTCCCAGCAAGGAAGCTCCTTGTGCGCCTTCCATGCACCTTCGCATCAGGTGAGTCACCGCAGCTCCCCCTTTTGAGACGCCAAAGAGGGCGCAACCTCTTTGACCCGAAGCCAGTGTTCTAGGATCGAAATCACAAACGAACTGTTTAAGAAACATTTCTGTTCTTTGCACCATCTCCAGCAGAGAAGTCTGGACTGTTTCTTGGATGGGGGCATAAACCTCTTCGCAAACTTCCTTTGCCATGCGATCGATGAATTCCGGTCCCAGGGTCATTTCGGCGGCAGCCTGGGCCGTATCCTTCAATTGAAGGTTGATGGCCATCTGAGCAATTTTTGCCTCCGTTCGATTCTTGGTGGGGCCAAAGAGCAGGTCCATCATCTTCTGACCCATTCCGTAACCGTGAATCAAAGCGCAGCGCTTAAAGCGGCGGGGATTCGCATCGTGGTGATGAAAGGGGCGAAAGAAGATGTCTCCTGAAACCCGAAGGGGCACAGTGGCCTGCGCGGGGATTTCCGAGACGTATTTTTGGACTTTATCCGCCTGCGCAAGGTTCGGCGCAAAAAGTGCGAAAAAAAGTAGGTAAGTTCTGGTCAAAACCTTCATTAAACCGCCGTATACACGAATTCGATAGACGTCACCAGGAGCGATTTTGCCTAATTTCAATGAAGCGGCTATTTTTGCGCTAGCTGTGCGATAACATCGTCAGCGACTTCTAAAGCTCCTCCCGACATCGCCAAGTGATTAACGTTATCGAATATCTGGCAATGAGTTGCCGCTCCCCGGGGATTTTTGTCGGTTTTTTCGCTATTAAGACAAACTCGAAGTGCTGTCTCTTTATCCACTAGACCATCGGACTGCTGAAAGTTTTGCCAAGTAAAGGTGGAACCCTTCGAGAGATCTTTTAATCCAGCAACGGTGGCGCCGAAATCGGCTACGCCATCCTCGAAGAGGCTTCGGTAAGAAGGCAGATGAATTCGACCGGCTGCGGCTCCAAAGGCTTTGCAGGTTAAGGCAGCAAAGCGAATCGCGGGCTTTGCGAAAACAACCTCTGCACGACGTTGTCCACAACCGACGGTTTGAACTTCATTTATGTCTTTATAAGCGAAAATCCCAGCCGAAGCGGCATAGTCCCCTTCCAGCCATCCGCGTTTTTCAAGGACGAGATCGTGAGTCTGCGCATACAAAGGCAGGTTCTTTTCCATGGGGGCGGCCGGCCCCAAATCTAGCCACAAAGGATTGGTGCGGCCCGGAATAAAATCTCCCACAATGTTCATCTGTACTTGAGCGGCCTGCTCAAGCAGGGTCACGATTCCTAGATGAATCACCGAATCGAGATCGCTAATGGCGACGGTGTCTTTCAATTTTCGTGCACCGGCCAAAAGGGCCGTGGCGGTCGTTCCGGTTACGTCACCGGCAAGAGAGTAAATCTTGGCAAGTCCACGGCATCCGCTCTCTGCCAATTCCGACTCACCGTTTTCGGCCTCCATGCACCGGCGAGCGATAGCGGTGGCTACGGCTCCGCCCAACGAATGGCCAACCAGAGCGCACGGTTTTTGGTTTTCCGCCAACTCGCTCTGGGCAACGTTGCATACGGAGTCCTTTAATACTCTTTCGATCTTGCGAGTGTATTCGAGAAGGGAGGTTTGGGCAGTTTCGGTGATTGTCATGACCACTTCATCGCAAGCATTCTTGGCCAAGCCCGATATTAAGTAATCGCCAAAGTAAGAGTTTAGATAGAGCTGCGACATCAAAGGAAGCTTCAAAAGTTCAACGGTCTTATTTGCCATTCCGTATCCGTGAACGAGTAGGCAGCGCTTAATAGGGCGAACGCTTTGGGAAAAGGAGCGATATTTTGTCACTAGAACGGTGTCGTCGGCCGGGGCCGGTTCTTTAGCCGCTGGGAAAACTTCAGTATGCAACACTCGAACTTCGGTTATATCGGCGAAGATTCCCGTCGAGAGTAGAGAGCCGGTTAGTATCAACAGGTTAGCAAGATTCTGTAGAGGCGTTTTGAATTTCATTGGGTCTCTCCGCAAAGCCTTCTGGGTACACCCACTATTGCTCGATCGTAAAGCAGTAACCCAGTGAGCGCTCTAGAAACCAAAGGGGTTTGGAGCCACAGGATCTTCATTCTGAGAAGGAAGAATGATTTACACGATGCATCAAAATATGGTACCCGCGAACGTGGGGATCACAACAATAAGCGCGGGAGAAATGACGGCAGATGGAAGGTCGCAACTCTGTATTCTTGAGTGGGATGGTCACGCTGTGGATAGCGTGTTCCTGCTTAGCCAGAAGCGAAGGCGCGGATAACGGTACTAGGATCCTTGCTCCGGATACCGATTTGAATGCTCTGGTCTCGACTATCCAAAGGGCTTCTTCGGAAGTTGGGTATATTCCCTCTGATAAGGTCTCTCAAATCAAAGACGACTTTGAGGCTAGGCTGGATGCGGTTCTTGCTCGAATTAAGACGGCACCCGAATTCAATGGCCGTCAGAGACTTCAGGTTCGTAAAGAGTTTGCACTCGATCGGATCAAAGAATTCCTGCATCAAGAACAGTCTGCGAGCGCTTGGGAAGCGCTCGTTGTTCCTTTTTTGGGGGGAAACTATCCGGGGCTAATGGCTGTGGAACTTGCGTCCGTCAGGGCCGGCCTTCAAGACTACCTTTGCGTGGTTCGAAGTAACGATGACAGGGAACTCACCGCGCACGCTGAAAGCCAAATCGAAAAATTATCTCGGGCAGTTGAAATTTTGCGGGCGGGTAGCTCTAACGAATTAGAGTTAACGGCGGCAGTTAGGCAGATTCGTCTTGGGTACGAATGGTTCATGGACAGAGCGCAAGCTCCGAAACTTTGCGCCGCCCTTCGCGGCATTTTTTGGGTTCCCAATCAAGTCTTCTTTGTACGCAAGCAGCTTCTCGATGATTTGGTCTCTGAGCGTCCGCTAAAATCGGACAAATCCATTGAGGTTCACCAGCCCGTTCCCGCCGGGCATCTCGACGGGAAGGGGAAAATGAAGCGAGCCTCCGCTTCTGTCGTTTTCAAATCCAATGCGGACCGGGCGGATGTCGCCATCGTTGCGAATGCCGAAGTACAAATGGATACCATTACGACGATTGGACGAAAAAGGGGAACGGCTCAATTTAAGGGGCGGGTGATGAACTCTACTGACGTTATCGTTCCCATTATTTTCAATGCTCAAGGCGTAGGCACGGGAGCAGCTGCTATTGTTTCCAAAATAGTGGATACCGTTCCTACAGGTGCCTCTTTCACCCCTTTTCGGGAGGGGCTGCTTTTTAAGGGACAGATTCGAGCGGCAATTACCTACCGGAAGGGCACTAAGGAGGCCGAAAAATTGGAAGGGAAGCGCCAGCCTCAGGCCGAGGAGAAAATTCGAAAGGAGCTCGAAGTGCAAACCTTGGAAAGGACTTCTGGTATCAACAACTATTACAACGAAAGCTTCAAACAGCCGCTAGAACGTGCGGGCCTTTTTCCGCAAATGGCATTTTCGACCAGAGCCGATTTGCTTCGCATCGAAGCCAAGTTTGCGAATAAATTTCAGCTTCCTTCGGGGACATGGCCCACCCTCCCCATCAGAAAAGAGAGTTCTATCGTTATTTTGGCGGAAGAGTCGGCCTTATTGAACTTAAATCCGATGTTCGCTGGAAGAGTTATCTCTGAAGCTGAATTCAAAGAGAAGTTTTTCGGAAAGCTGTTTTCCATCCCTCCAGAATATGAGCTAGAAGATCAGGCTTTGGCTTCAGTGAAGCTATCGACCCGCAGACCTTTCGAAGTTCGTTACGAAGCAGGTTTGATGTCCTTGGGGGTACGGCTCCAAGAGTTTTCCATTGGAAGAAATAATTATGTGGGATCGGCGGGCCTTTCGGCGATCTATCGCATGGAGAAACCGAAAAATGCGCCAATCCGCCTAGTTCGAGAAGGCGAAGTTCGTGTCATTAAAGGGGCTGAATGCGCGATTGGAGATCAACCGCTGAAGGAGATCGGCGAACGATTTTTCCGTCCGGTGTTACAAACCAAGCAATACGATATTCACATGGAGCCGATCGGAAATATCGGAAACATATCCGTTACCAACGTAACGCTATCGGGAGGGTGGGCTACCTATGAACTCATTCATAAAAAAGACAAATAACGTAATGACTTCTATTGTAGCGGTTACTCTTATTCTCGTTGCCTTTGCTAGCACGCAGGCAAAAGGCGATTTAGCCACCGCCAAGCTCTTAGTCGCTTTCGGCGGCAAAGGGACCTATCTCTCAATTGATGTTGGGGCAGTGGCGGCACTTACGGAAAAGCTGAAACTGTGGCAAGGGGCTAACGCTGATGAAAATGTGGTGCTGACCTCTAATAGTTCAGGATCGATTCTCGCCGTCTACTTCGGATGCCACGGCGTCTCTAACGCCTCGATAGATTACGTGAAGGAGGTTCTGGCCAAGGAACGTAACGGGATTTCGACAGCGCTCGCGGAACTTCGCGAAAATGAGAATCCCAGCAATATGATGAAGGCTCTCTCTATGGGGATGCTTCCATGGCTAAATCCCAACAATTTGGAGCCGTACATTAAAGTCGCTCTTGGGGTCCAGAGCATGGACGAGATCGGGAAAGTGGGATGTTTGAAACCCAAAATCCCTTTTGCCGTTCTGACATCTAATTTTGAGTCACTCGATAATTTACCCAGAGATATGTTCGTCCCCATGGTAGCGGCGATCGATAAGACCCGTGCTGAGGCCCCGTTATTTTCCAAGTTCCGAAAGGCCGTTTGGGAGGGAATTCCGTTTAATAAATTTATAAATACTCTGACGTACCCGGAGAGAGCCCTGTTGGTGCTGGAACAGACCCAGAGAGGAACAAAGGGCTTGGGAATCAAAGAGATTAGTTACGGTTCGTTCTACCCGCGATGGAATGAAGATGCTTTTCATCATTACGTCGACGATCCGGATGGAGAGGCGGACTTTATCGCGGAAAATCCGTTTCTAAAGAAGCCCCAAAAAGTAACGGACTTGGGAAAAGCATGTACACTCTTCGTGACGTCTGATCTTTTCGAACTGCTTAAGAAAATTCCGTATGCCGACAGGCAGTGCGATCTTAGGGAAATGACAGGTCCCAAGGACTACGCCAATGCCATCCGCTATTCCGCTTCGGAACCGATCTACTTTCCCGCCCAAGAGGAGAGTGACTATCGAAAACTTTTGGTAGGCGAAGCCACCGATCCCCGAGGCAGTGACGCTAACGACAATTCTCATCTGGGGCAGAGTAAGCGACGCATCTATTTTGGTGGTTTTATCGATGTGATGGCGGCCCGGGATCTAAAGCGGATGCTTCCTAACGTTTACGTCTTTAGCACGGGGGTCTTTATTAAGCCTCAATTTATAAGAGATAAATTCCTCGACATGGCCAATATCGACTTTGTGAAGCTTGAGAAGCACGCGCAGTACTGGGGGGATATGGTGCTGTCGCTGGGAGGCTACGACGAATTGGCCCTGTCGGGAAAAAGTAAGCCCGGTCCCCTTTTTGAGATGGGCTTTCAAAAAACTAAAGCGTGCCTGAATTCGAGCACCGCTAAGGGTTGTTTGCCGGCGGAATTTGGAGAACCCGACGAGAATCTGCAGTATGCCGCCGCTGGAGCCCTAGATGGAAGTCCAAATGGTGTTTCAGCCCATTCTCTTTTTCTTCAAAGAGGGCGGGGCCTAGAAGCTTTGTATTAAAATGACTGGAGTTGCCTATTGTTAAACTCGTTACGGCCATGGGTAATGGCTTACGCTGGAATTTTTTTAACCCAATTGGCGCAAGCCGATGTTCCCTCAGAGCAGTTCGCTCAATTCAGTGAGGCAATAGCGGTCTCGGGGAGAAATCCCATGGCTGCCACCGACGCTAGGGGACGAGATCCCATCGCAGTTTCTCAGGATCGGTTCTATCAAGTTCAAATGGCAGAAGAGATGGACCCGCTGGAGCGACTTGAGGCCAAGTACCGCTACTTCGGATGGCAGGAGTTTGCGGGCGAAGATCTTATTAACCGGATCGTTCTGAGTTCCGGTGGGCCAGCAAACGAAGCTATGTTTGTCTGGGGGATGGATCGATTGGATAGGCTTAGGCCTTTTATCGATCAAGCGCAGATAGCATCACTCATTGGGGCATTGAATAAGATCTCCCAGCCATTAGCAACGACGCGACAGCAACTGGCGATGCTTCTAGCCAATTATGGAGATTCCGAATTTGTGTCTAGAGCTTGGTTGAAAATCAACGGCGGCGATAAAGCCGTTCGGCGTGCGGGGCCAAGACCTATCAGCAAGCCCGTTCCGTATTTCGGCAGAAACTACTTCTTGCCTGGAACCTATTATGTGAAGGGTTTTGACGAGAGTTTCTATGACATGACGGGGGAACATAGCCTCTTTTTTCGGGGACTACATTTCCAGGTGGGCGATGTTCTAATTGCCGATCTCAATCGTACCGATGAAGGACTCCTCGAAGGGTTTTCTGACCCTCGTCCCTACGGGCGGCATTGCGGTTTGTTTGTCATGGTTTTAAATCCTAGGGACAATAAACGTTATCCGATGGTTCTTGAGATCCATGAAAGAGGAGATCGCTTAGTTCCGCTGGCACAGTGGCTATCACGTAAATTCGTCCATCACGCTCATGTCAGACGATTTCGAGACGTTACTCCAAAGATGCAAAGTGATCTTAGCTCCGTGGTTTGGAAGATGATCCAGGTTCCTAAGTCGTACGATTTTCAAGGTAGGGATCGCAGTGAAGGTGACATCACCGTCGATGAAATGACTTGCACTACTTTGATTCAGACCGCTCTGGTCGCCGCAGGTTTTCCGGTCAAGTATGTTACGAGTAAGATGAGATCGCACGCGATTGAGCAACTTAAGAAGGCGGGATTGAAACCGGTATCAGATGTTTTTTCACCGACAAACTTTCTTTTTGATTTGGGGCTTGATCATGCCGGAGTGGTCTACAATGGAGATCTCATTACGATGTTAGCGAGCGAGTCGGTTGTCGGACATGCGGACGTTGAGGGGAGTCTCTCCTATTCCTTGGCACATCATGACATTGCGCTCGAAAATTTGGGACGCAAGGTAATTAGAGAAATGCGACTAGCGCGGGTGGGGCAGATGAAATATCTGGGAAAGCCGGCAAGACTTGCTGTCGGTTTTCATCCGAACCAAGTGCCTAAAGCAGCCGCCAAAGTGATCGGAATCATGGTCGCATTCGAACAAGAGACGGCGACAGTGGTAAATGAGATGATTAACAGGTGCCGGGACAAGATCCTCGAAGCTGCCGGAGCTCCTCTCGAAGTCTCGCTAGCTGCTTTAGAAAACGATCCTCAGATTCGTGCTAGCGTACGAGAAATTATCGCAAAGAGTAGATTTGGGAATTGGTTCTCGGTACCACCTCCGCCAAGCAACGGCGAGGCGGTACCGAGTCCAGTATTAGTTGAGTAATTAGCGCGCGGCGCGAGCCGCTGCGACGTCTTGCACAAATTTAGCGGCGACTGGCGAACCGAACCCGGTCGCTAAATCAAAACCTTCCGTGGTCGCAAATCCAGCAACCGCGACAGGTGTCACTTTAGCCGGTCCCAGTGCGGCCAAAAGATCTTGATTGAAATAAAGTCCGTTGTCTCCGAGGACGACTTGATTATCGGTTCCAATCGTTTGCGAAACGATATCGTTGAAGTCGCCGTTGGGTAGCGAATAGATAATGGGATTCAAAGCCCCGATACCTACTGATTTTCCCATCTGCTGGCTGGCGAGCTCGCCGGCCAGTGCTACCAGTCCAGCGGTTTCAGGAGACGCACAGCTTGTGCCGCCGAAGTTTTGCCAGGTCGGCCCTGGGGCGCCAAAACTTGTAGCTTTAAAGCTCGTATAGACTTCCACTCCGCCATTGATGGCAGCGTGGTAAGCCACATCGGGAATAGCACGGTATCCGTTTACGAGTTTTTGAACGTTTCCGTCCAACCCTTCTTGGAAGTTGGGCGTCGAGAAGATAGTGGAGATTCCGCCTCCACCGGCCGCCAGTGCCCAATCTTCTTTCCAAACACTTTCGGTTACTTTAGTTCCGCCTTCGGAGGATTTCAGAAAATCCTTTGGGCAAGGCGAGGTCCCCGCTAGCTGACATGCCCAATAATCGTCGGCAGTCCCTTCGGGATTCCAGGCCCATCCGGATTGCAGAGCGGTCCCGCCCACGGCTGTAATTAAAGGATCGCTTGCTGGATAGCTTGCATTGGCGAAGTTTAGAAAACTCGTTTGGCCAATGTTAGTTTCCGCCGATCCCGAATCACCCGCTGAGGCTAGGAATGTGAAATCCGCGTTGGTTCCATCTTGCAAAATTTGATGAAAAGTCCCTTGCAGAGAGGCTTTGATATCCGCGGCTTCGAAAGTCGCTTCGCCCGTTCCGAAACTCATGGAGATAATGGCGTGGGGATATTGTTTCACGGCCATTTGTATGCCATTGAAAATATCCTGCAATCCATTCATTCCGTAAGTTTCATCACTACTAGTGACGATATTCACCAGTGCCGCATCGGGAGCCACGGCATGCGCCCATTCCAAGTCCAAAGTAGTCTCTTGCGCCCAACCCACTTGATCTGTCGTCGAAAGGGGATTGGTATAGGTTCCGTTCGGATAAATAAATTGGATGGTCGTTTTAGGAAGTCCGAAGGTGTCACTAAAGTGATCCAAATCGGCCTGAAGAGTAGGACTTCCATAAGAGTCCACAAAGATGAGGGTCTGGCCTTTGCCGGTCAAGCCTGATTGATGGACTTTGTCGATTCCATACGCTTGTAGGAAAGTCGAAACATCAGCACAATGCATTTCCGGTTGCCCCTTTGGACTTGAGCCATCGGGAAACGTACACAGCGATTTGGCATGCGTTCGTAACGAAGGCATGGTCCGATGCAGCGGTCTTGCCGTGGCCAAAGTGCTTAACGCCAACAGACCTAAGGCCAACACACTTACGTTTCGATTTAACGCTGATTGAGTTTTGTTTGAGACGAATTTTAGAGAAATTAGATTTTTAATGTTACACCCCCACCTATCTTCATCAGTTATCCGGTTCCCAGATGAAGTCAAGTAACTGCCATGATTCTAGGCGTTAAGACCGAGTCGAACGAAGGAACTTTTGAGGCTCGTAGCGAGGTCAAGATAGCCTGATTATTAACCGATGATCCTGACATGGGGTCCCCACGAACCACGGCACTAAAAAGTAAGACGAAAGTCTCGCTGAAAGATCGATATCACGACGCGTTAGATTATTATAGAAAGCGCGGGGGAGTCCTTTTTTTAAGTTACTGTTCCTTTTGGGACGAATTTCCCTTTCCTCAACAGTCGTTAGCATATGCTTTGGTCAGAGAAGCAATTCCTGTGACTTGGCTAGACGGTGTCGAGCCCGGAAATCCGCGAATCGACCATCCTTCTTCTTTACTCAAAGTGAAACGCTTTTCGCGATTACCAGGGCACCGATTCGAAATGATAGAACGGCTTAACCTGTGGAGGGGCTCTGCTTCTATTCAACGGGAGATAGATCATCTAGGAGGAGATCCCGTCGTTTGGGTGCAGGGCGGGTGGGATGAAGCGCTAATTCAACGACTTCCTTATGTAGATATCTATTCGGTATTTGACGATCCTTACCGGCACAAAACCGAAGGTCATTTGTGTAAAAGAGCCAAAGTGATTCTCTGTCAGAACTCCCTTGCAGAGCGAGTGATGGCTGAGAGATGGAAGGAGAAGACAATATGGTTACCTCCTCCCTTTGTTCCCCCTCCCCAAGAAACCTCCAGTGGAGCGAACCCCTTTCCGAGTGATTTTCCCGAACGCAGGATGGGTTTTATCGGCGGCTGCCATTTCTCTCGCTTTGATTTCGAACTGTTTGAATGGTTTGTTCAGCAACTGCCCGATTGGGGATTCGTCCTTATGGGAAGGACCGATATAAGAGGAGGCCAAGAGATCGAACGACTTAAGAAATATGCTAACTTTATCTATTTTCCTTTCGCCCACCGCACGCAAACTCTAGAAGTATGGAAAAGGCTCGATGTCTCATTACTCCTCTACAAGAGTGCCGAAGTTCAGGATGGTGCGTTTTCGATCAAAGCGCTCGACTCGGCGTATTTTGGGGTTCCTTGTATTGGGACTCTTAAACCCGTAACGAAAGATATTAGTGGTTATTTTCCCATGACCAACGACAGGCGTGCTTTGCTTCGAGAGGCTAAGAAGATTTCGAAAATGCCGAAATCAAAAATTCGCGCCATCTATGAAGAACTTCGTCTGAGGATGGATCCGCAACTTCACTTAGCCACCGCCAAAGAGTTTCTAGCAAGATAAGATACTAACGACATCTAGTGATAAAAATCGACGAAGATTTTCTTATGATCGTCGCGCTCGAAATGGTAATTGGGATAACTTCCAAATTCTAAATTGCATTCCGGGGGATTTAGAAAAGTTCCCAATTGGGGAACGAAAGGTCTACAAAATCGGGGAACCGCGGGAAGGCTAGAGAGGTAAGTGGCTACCGGGGTTCGGTGAATCCTCCCTTTGGGGAGCTGTTCGTTCACGTAAGCGAAATCGACATGGAAATATATCTCTAAGACTTCTAGGGGGTATTCGTCCAACACGGGACGCAATAGCCCGCCAAAAAAATTCCCCATACTCTGGGCGCAGGGACCTCCCAGTACGTAAACCGGATAGGCGCTATTACTCTGGGGACGTACTTTTAGATCCGCGAAATCGGGATAGGGGCCTCCCTCATAATGGATCATCCGAGTGATCTGTGGTTCTAGTTTGGGAGAGGAAGGATGGGCATCGCTAACGATCAAAAGCCTAGGCAGCCCTTTTAACTCTCGGGAGCGTTCCAAGTGATGTAGTAGAGCGTCGATCTTTTCGGCCTCGGGCCAAAAGATGACGACCAACCCCGGGCTCGCGGATTTGCCATTGATTTGATCGCGAAAGTCCCGAGCGGCGTAGGCGCCAAAGCCAATGGAGTCCAATTCTCGTTGGATGGCGATGGAATAAAAGCGGGAAAGACTTTGCTGCCAGTCTCTGGGATCGGCGACCACTTTGGGGTCAAAAAAGGCATCGGGACCGGTTTTTTGGATTTGCGACGTCGAGCCTTGGAGCCGCATGCTGCGGTTGAAGACGACATCCGAAAACAGGATCTGATTTCCATAGATAGCCGAAAGCACTAAAGGATCGATCGTCTCTAGCCCTCGAGCGAAGTCAGAAACGTAATCGGCACAGTCTTCGTCTTGGGCACACGCCCGCGAAGCTATCCACGGGGGGCCTAGTCCCCATAATAAGATTAAGAATATTACCCTCAGCAACCTTTCGGATTTATCAGAAGAGGTTCCCGTGGTCTAGCCTATTACTTAGGACAGCAAATCAGACCGCCAGAGCTCGGGCCTGCTCTTTAATAATGCGGATAAGCATGTCCGTCCAAACACACGCCGTTGGGATTGGGTGCCCATCCCGGGGGGCAGCCTGGAATATAGGGTTGAAGTTTCTCTGGAGTTTGACCCGTTACCGGATTAGCTGTCCTTACGGTTTGAGGCTCGGCACATGCCGCAACTATCGTCGTTAGAAAAAAGATTACTAAGGCTCTAATTAATTTTTGTTTAGCCATCGGTTCGCTGGTCAAGATGCCCCTATTTTATCAGCCTTTCTTAAGTAACCCATCCGCTAAATAGCGCTCAAAAATCTTCTCAGCGCTCTTCCCAAGGGTTTCGAAAGAAAAAGTTTTACTGTTTGCCCGGCTGAACCGCCCTAGCTAGTGATTAACCATTGCGCAATGCATAAATCGAAGTGGTGAGGGCATTGCTATTAATTCAAAATGTTTAGGGAGGTTGGTAATGTTGTCACGAATGTTATTCAAGTTGGCTCTTTTGGGATTCGTTTTAGGGATGGGCGCCGGATCGGTATTAGCTTATCCCCCGTATTATGGTCCTTACGAGTCGGGCCCCGGTTACTATCCTTGTGCTCCTGGCTACTATGGTAGCTATGGAAGTAGTTACAGTAGCTCTCGGGAATGGGGATGGACCTCAGGCTACTATCACGATGTAGGAAGTTCCCGCGTGGAATACGGAGTTCCTGGTGGGTACGGTACGCGGACCCAAGGATGGGACAATTACAAAGGGTGGCGTACGGACTACGACAACTCCTATCCCGGCGGTTACCGTCCCGGTTATCAGCCCTATTATCCTTCGTCGTATTACGGCGGTTATTAAAGACCAGTAATTCGAAGCGATATTAACGAGAGGTTCGCCCGCAGTTGCGAGTCGCCACTTCGGGCGAGCTCTCCATGATGTAGAGGGGCTCCCATGAAAACGCTTTTACTGGTCGGTTCCGTTCTCTTGCTGAATTTTGCTGCTTATGGCGATCCGCCATCGGGACCAAAATTTTCTCGCGAAGAGGTGGTAGGTCGTGCGGTAACGAAATTAATTGAAGCCCTGGGAGACGATCCTCTCTTGAATGAAGGGGTTTTGGTTTTTGATTCCAAATACTTTAGAAAGAGCAAGAAAAAGATTGGCATTCCGCTTTTTGAAACAGCACCAAGCGGTTTTACCCTCTCTCTTACCACCGAAGGATATCCCAGAGAATTTTTTCCTGAGGTTCAGCCTTACGGCTACTTTCCACCCATGCCGTCGCCCTTTTATTCCAACTTCAAAAGCAAAGTCATTGTGAAGTGGGATGGGCAGCGGGAGAAGCTGTGGTCAGCACGAGAGCAAATCGCTTCACAACGCAGCTCTTTTCAAACTTATAATCGCACGGGAAATTCGACCACTCGGTCGTATTCGCGATCCTATACCTACACTTCCGATTCACGAGGCGGGGAAAGGCAACGGCGCGATACCAATGAAGGGGCCCCCCTCAAAGAAGCGGCTAAAGCTCCCAATGCTTACGTCTTTCTATTTTCTACGCAAAAGGAGCTCGATCATTTTGCGGAGCGTTTGATAGAGGGAGAGCCCGCTGGCCTTGCTTTCGAGCAGACCACCGATCTGGTAGTGAGCCTTCAGGGATGGGCAAAACCGAGGATAGGTCCCCTTGCGGAAGAGGTGTTTCCTTTTGCGGTGGTGAGCAGAGAAGAGGAGGACTAAAGAAGTGATGCGAGTCGTACCGGCAGTAAAAGCGGTCGCGATAGTCCTAGTGGCGTTGGTTTCTTTTCTCGTGGGGAGATATTCCGTTACGAGCAAACAGAACGGGCAAGAGCTTGTCCGAAAATATCCTGATGCCAACGGAAAGGCCCTTGCTTGCGCTGAAAGCTCCCCTCCTGCTCCCCGCGAAGTGAGTCGGCCTCGTGCCGGTGTCTCCTTTGCGCAGAAAGTGAACGATTCGAAGTCTTCGCTTGCCAGGGAACTGATCGATAACGCCGCTGACCTAATCGCGCGCGGAAAAACCAAAGAGGCCATTGCACAAGTCGATGCGGCCCTTGAGAGTGCTCCCGATAATAGTCAATTGTTGATGGACTCCGCGGAATTTTATCTAAAGGTAGTTCAAAATCCCACCAAGGCCGCGGAACTCTATCAAAGGGCCGACCAGTTAAGGCCAGGCGATCTTAGAGCATTCAATGGATTGGTAGAGAGCGTTTACTCAATGACGGACAAGAATGCGGCTTTGGAGACCCTAAAGCGCGCGTCTGAAAGTAGCCCCAACCCATTCGAATCGAATCTGGCTCTGGGTGACCTCTACATGCAGATGGGAAAACCGGCGGAAGCGGCGCAGGCCTTTGAGGGGGCGCGCCAGGTCGGGGATAGCGATCCCCAAGTCCACGATAGACTAGCAAAGCTTTATGGTTCGCAAGGGCAGCCGTTGAAAGCAGCCGAGGAATATGCACAAGCGGAACGGCTAGTGGATCAGAATATCCAAAAACTTAAGGACAACGATCTTGAGGCTCCTCGGATGGCCCAAGATAAAGTCGACTTTCGAGCCTCTCGAGTAAACGCTCTAATTGCCGCCGGCAAGACTTCCGAAGCTTCGGAACTCTTTAAAGAGATTAAGGGGCAGTACGATCCAGCGACGGGCGACTCTATTCAAGAAAAGATTAACCAAAAGATTGCCCATGGGGGGCAGGCATCGGATCAACCACAAAAAGGTAGAGGAGAGTAGTGTGAAAAACATGAGACAAGTCGGTTTATTATTTCTGGGCGTCGTATTTGCTTCGGGTGTTGCGACCGAAGCGCAGGCCAGATATCCGTTCGGTCCTTATTATGGCCCCTACCAAGTAGCAGCACCCCGGTGTTATCCGGGTTATGCGCAAGAATATTATGGCGGAGCCGTTCCCGCTCCCCGCGCGTGGGGCGAAGGCTATTATGGTGACGGCGCGCCGGGCTCTTACCATTCAGCGACGGGTTACCATCCGGCAAAGGATTACTATCCGTATCCGGTTCGCGAGGTTTATGGTCCTGCGGTTCCCTCTTGTGACTATCCCGTGACTCAGTACGCGGAGCCTGAACGGTTCGTTCCCATTTCGGAGCAAGGGTATAACCGCCAACTAGGGGAAGTGACCGTGAAAGGGGCGGTCTATAAATACGGGCGGTATGAAGGTGAGCGCACGATCAAAAAGGGGTACGATAATCAGCAGAATTTCGAACGCCATTATTAATTAAACGCCCTCTATCTAAATAAGCCGCCAGAGAAACTAGTGCGTTTCTCTGGCGAAGCTTTCTCTTAAGGCTTTATATGGAGTTGAGTTGTCGGGCATACGCCTTCTCGGTTAAGATGATTTCCGTGAAAAAGCCAAACGCAAAGAAAATCGTAAGGTGCCACTGGTGTGAATCGGATAAACTTTATGTCGCTTATCACGACGAGGAGTGGGGAGTTCCCGTTCACGATGACCGCTTACTCTTTGAAATGATAAATCTTGAGGGGGCCCAGGCGGGGCTTAGTTGGATTACCATCTTAAAGAAACGAGAGAATTATCGCAAAGCGTTCGATCGCTTTAATGCGAAGAAGATCGTTAAGTATGACGCCGCCAAGAAAGCTTCTCTGCTTAAGAATGAAGGGATTGTACGAAATCGGCTTAAGATCGATGCGGTAGTTGAAAATGCCAAAGCCTACCTACAAGTTCAAAAAGAGTTTGGAAGTTTCGATAAGTATCTTTGGGAGTTCGTGGGGGGCAATCCTACCACGCCATCGAAAGCGCTTGCGGCTAGTGAAGTCATGAGCAAAGCGCTTAAAAAGCGCGGGTTTCGGTTTGTGGGTGGCACTATCTGCTATGCTTTCATGCAGGCTGTCGGAATGGTGAATGACCATGCGAAGGACTGTTTTCTAAGATGAAACGATTTCCGGCGCCGTTCAAAGAACGGACGCCGGAAATTGAAGTCAGATGCCTACGGTAAATCCCATTTCAAGTCGATCGGATGTTCGACGGTAACGGCTTGAGAATTTATCTGTATCAACGAACCTGCGGCGGTTAAATGAACCGTCGTGGGCAATCCGCGATCGCTAGTTCCATTCAATTTTAAGAAATCGCCTAGCACCCAGTTCAATTCCGAGAGCTGAATAAGACGCGTGTTCGCAAAATAGTTCTTGGGATCTAGCTCACAATTTTTGAGACTCACTCTTTGTAGCGTTTGGGATCCGAAAAACCATGCCCAATCGTCAATGCGAGCGAGTGAGGTATTGTCACTCCCCTGCGCCGGGAGAGCCTTTCCGTCTCCGTTCTTATCGACACAGACGATGCTTCCATAGTCGCCGCCGTAGGCGCCACGTCCGATAAAACCGCCTTCTTCCAATTCATAGTCTTTCACCGTAGGGATAGGACCTTTGCGATCTTCTAGGACCAGGGTATCGAGATTTAGTTTGCTTACGCCGGCCTGCGAAGAGTAACCGTCAAATAGGACATGGTTATTAAATTTCGTGGCCCGCTTATTGGATCTTATGTTCGCTAAAAGTTTCCAACGATCCTCATCGTCCCTGTTGCGACAATAGACGGCTCCTTTGCCCTCTTCGATTCCGGAATAGTAGGGGTCACTTTCGGCAAATCCAAAGCACACCTTTTTCCCGTCCTGAGACGCCCAGACTCCCTCAATGGCGGGATTCTTATTGAAATTTCGGTCCGTATGGAAAATGGTCTGGACACTTTCGGATTTTCCGTCCCAATAGCGAAGTTCGCTAATTCGATTAGTGGGCTCCGAGTATACTCCGTTAGCATATTCTCTTTGGACACTGGAGAAAAAAACTCCTACTCCTTGAACATCGAAGAGGGGCCGCTTGGTATCTCCCGTGGGGTTATAGCGATCCTGATCAAGTGGTTCTCGACTTAGGCAAAGCACTTGTGACTTTTCCTGCACTTTGGGAATCGCAATCAGATAGCACCGGGATCCGTTTTCATCGATGGTAGTTTGGGCGATGACATGGGTCGCAGTCTCTTTCCAATGATAAATGTCGTTAGGACCGCTTAGTACGGGTTGAATGCCAGCCTTCTCCCCTGGCTGCCCAGGAAGAATTTTATAGAGAGTCTTGTGTGGATCGGTGGATTTCCCGGGAATGGCTGTCGTAAGAGCGCTTGCTCCCGTGAGATCCGCGCTAATCGTCATGCGAAAGCCATTTCCGACCGAAGTCCCCTGGGGAGACAACCCGGATCCTTTACCGCTACAACCGGCCAATACGATAATGGACAACCCTATAATAGACAGCTTTAACGACGACATTAGTTTTCACTCCTCTGTTTGGAAATTGGAAAAAGTTGAAGGTTAAGTTGATAGACCTCGTCGGGATCTTTTGCCTGCGAGGTCATCTCCAAAATTAAATCCCTGAAGCGGCGAAGCTCGGTTTTAAGTCTTGGGAGATCGGTTTTTCGAATCGAAAAGGTATTGGAAATAAATTCACGATCGCTGATAGCGGTATCGGCCAGAGCGCGGAGACCTTCTTGAATGACACTTCGGTGATAGCTTTGGATGCATTTAGAGGGCACATCATCTTCGGTCTTCAGATTGCGTTCGGTTACCCGATAACCGTCTTTAGTGACTGCGATAAGTTCTAGCTGTTTTAGCTCCTGAAGAAACTGCTGAATCTCTCCATCGGAAATTGCTGTTCGAAAACGGCTTTGGATCCATTGGCTATCGGCTTTAAAGTCCTTTAATCGAATCATTTCCATAAGCGCAATCGCTTGCCATTGAGTGAGAATAGAAAGATAGGAAGTGGGAAGTCGAGTCTCCGGGTGGCTTCTGCGGGCTCTAAGGACATCCAGCCAGAAAATTTCCCGTTCATCTTCATCACTGCATTGATTCCACCGAACCAGAGCCAAGAAATAGGTGATTTGCTCCTGCGTGAGGTGACAAAATTTACCAATCCGTCGCGCATGCGACTGGGTTAAGTTTCTATCGCCATCGATAATGAGTTTCATGTAGTTGGGCGATTGCACTCCTGTCTTTTGGGAGAAGAGGCGATACGAAAAGTGAGTGCCATCCGCTTTCTTGGATTCGTAAAAATCCCTGAGGTACTTACGATAATCCAAATACTCCCAAACATTGGGCGCGATTAGCGTCTTTCGGGTTGCGTAAGATTGGGTGGCGGTCTGATCCATTACAAGGTCTTCTTCCTAACCAGGTTTTTGCCTTAGCCTTTGGGGCCTCAGCACATTTGTTAACTAAAGTAGGACGCAAAATAATGAAGCGTTGCGTTAAGATCAAGTAAATTTGATTGTTTTTAGCATTTTTTCTTAACTGGATTGTTAAAACGATTGAGGATAAAGCTGGAATCTCGCGGGCATATCCCCAGTTTCACTCACCGTGCCGCGCACTGATGAATGTCCTTCAATGCTTCGACGAAACCGGCGGGGTCAAAGACCACACATTTGGGCTCCTCGAGTACCGTTAGCTCGTTGGAATTAAGGGCTTTGAGCTTGGAACCTTCATCGACCAAGAGCATATGGAAATGGCCGTCTTCATAAAAAGTGGTCCTCCAAAAGCCTCGACGGGCTTCAACCCCCAGGAGAACGGAATTTCCTCGATCGTTTAGTTCTTCCTCGTTTTTCACGGTGCTAAGTTGACCGTCAATTTGCGAAAGGTGTCCGTCCTTCGAGAATGTGGCGCTTGATCTATTACTGTAATCCGCGATTTGCAGAGAAGTTCCAAAGTAATCGAAGGCTGGTTTTCCTTTGGCCATCCAGGACATTGAAGCTAGGTGGCCATCTTCGGCGAACGTCATGGAATTACTCCCCCAGAGTTCGTCTCTGGCGGCCGACCAGGTTGGTACGGTGATTCCCCCCACGTCCGTGTTGAGAAAACCGATCTTGTCTAAGAAGGCGAAGAAATCCTTCATGGTCATCGATTCTATTCTCTTAGAGAAATACAGAGAATTAAAGCCTCTCGCCATTCGAGAGGTCGTTTGACCATAATCGTTTCCAGCTTCATCATAGGAAGTTTCGTGTCCCAGAAGAACAGTCTGATTATCGGAATCCAGCTGATTAAAAAGGTTCCAGTCGATGATAAATTCGGGATCATTTTCGAAAATGGGTTTTCGGCGCGTAGCGATTTGAAGAAGTTTGCAGCCTGCCGCTAAGTCGGCCGGATCTTCGTCGCCGATGTGGGGCAGATATCCTGAATGGAAGAAATACGCCTCTTTGAGAATTTCGTGTGCTCGCTTTTGGTATCTCTTCGCTCTCAAAGGAGAGAGCCTTGCCAGGCGGGCGAATGCGATATCCAGTTTCTGATCCACCGAGAGGTTGGGACCTCCGAGATCGACACCCATTCCCCGTTTTCGAGCTTCGTAGACATCCAAGACTTCAAAATAGGGGCGAGCACCATTTTTGCCTGGACAATAGACTCCACTGCCTCCTGCGCCCACTTCGGTTGAGATCTGATTTTTGCCGCTGGTGTCAAAGGTGCTGCCAGAGGAGCCCGTCGGCGAGATTTTGCCGCAAGACGAAAGTAATAGACATAGAATGAGTAAACCTTTCTTTAGCATCCGCTCCTCTTTTCGCGTTTGCTCTTTCCCCCGGCTGCCTTAAGCGGGAACAGCTGGAGATTAAATTGATAGACTTCGCTACATTCACCTTGAGTGAGATAGGCTTCAAGGCTCCTTCGAAAGCGCGCAATTTTTCGTTTGGCACCTGAAATTCTTTTCGGGTTGATGGGCATTGTCATGCCAGTAATGTCGCGGCATTTAAAGTGGTGGCTATCGATCTTACTCAATTCATCGTGAGCCAAGAGCGCCATCTGCCGATGATAAGCCCGTATGGCTTCCGTCGAGGTAGGAGCCACTATTGATCGCTTCTCTTCAATACAAGTCCACTTCCCAGCGCTGATCTTTATAACGCCAAGTCTTTTCATCGCGGATAGCGCTTCGCTTACGTCATCCATTTCCAGATCCAGATAATCCGCTATATTTTTTGTGGAGGGGGCAAACCCTTTTAGCTGAACAAGCTCCAAAATTGCGACGTAATACCACCGGCACATGAGCCGAAATTTATCTAATTCAATTTGAGAAAAGGTTTTCGCCTTTCTTTTGGAAGGGGACTCATTTTTTTCAAGTTCCAAGACCTGATGGCTTTCGAGCCCTAATTTGTCACCGAGCGATCGCAGGGTTGCTACGGGGAGACACTTTTTGTTATTGAGCACTAAACTTACGTAAGAATGGCTCAATCCCAAATCCCGCGCAAAAGCGCGCAAGGAGTAAGGTCTTCGCGCCGAACGCAGGGCGTAGACCTCCTTCAGTACTGAAGCGGCCGAAATATTCATAATGCGACGCATTATACAGATTTCGGTCTCAATCTCAAGGGAAAAGTAACCAAAGTGGTTACTGGGATTGCCGTGTTGGTTACTGGGAAGAAAGTAACCACTTTGCCGTGCCTGTTTCTTCAAAGCAAATGTGGATCCGATTCTGGTGCGCTATCTTCGCCGGCCTTGGCGGTAGAGAACTTAACCAAAATTAGTTGAGGAGTCCAATATGAAAAAAGGTATTGTTGCAAATTTCGCGGTTATTATTTTCACGGTATTTCTTATCGTGGGTTGTGGTGA
This sequence comes from uncultured delta proteobacterium, assembly GCA_963778115.1. Classification (GTDB taxonomy): domain Bacteria; phylum Bdellovibrionota; class FAC87; order UBA2466; family UBA2466; genus JBBQIT01. The sequence continues at coordinate 379,838 of CAVZSV010000004.1, read as the reverse complement.
AGAGAACCATCCGTCGTCGGATAATGGAGGGGGAAACCCTCCCAGTGGTAATGGCCTAGAAGCCGCGAGTCCACCCATCGCCCCTCCGGCGGCGGCTTCCAATCCCACACCTCAGCCTTCAGCCGTCCCCTCGGGAACTTCTGCAGAAAACGATTCATCCAATCAAACCACAGAGGCTCATATCGCGATGGAGACCGAAGTGAAGTCTGATGTCTTTCGGTCTCGCAGTTGTAACGAGTGGTATTTCAAAGGTCCGAAAGAGATCGTTGAGCAGAATATAAAAAATATTCGCAACCAGGAAAAGCATCAGGATCTAATCGATATTAACATTCTTAGTCGTTGTCCCGGCGGGGGAACCAAAGTGGCCAGCCAATCGGTGAACCACGACGGCTTTTTTCAAACGGTGACGACCTATAATTACTAGGCAAGTGAGTGAATTAAGATAATCAGAGGTAACCCGACGACGGCACGTTCTCACAAAAATGTGCTGTCGTTCGGTCTACTTCACGCGCGCCATCCGGATGTCGGTATACTTCGTCTTTGGACTTTGTCCTCCCGCCCAGCGGAACGCCACGGGATATCCTTTTTCATTTGCGATCAGACCAATGGTCCCGCTGCCCACTCCATTGGGTCCACTCGTTCGTCGTGGATCTAAGGAGCCGTGCCCGCTCACCGCGGAATCCACGACGGCGACCAACCATTCGTTAGCATTCTGGGGATTTTCCGTGGGAACTTCCCTTACGATCATCACATGCCCGGTGTCCTTCGAAGTGCTTCCGGGCGGTATGAGCCAGGCAATAAGATCCCCTGGTTTGAGATTAGCTATGTGGACAATCTGAAGCCACAATGATTGCGGATCGTCTGAGTTGCGATTCTTGAAAAAGGAGACGAAATCCTTGGCCAGAGGCCGGCCTTTCTCGGATGATGCTGCCATTAGCTCGGCGTAAGAGCGAGGTTCGCTGCGGGAGAGTACGTAAGTGGCAAATGCAGAGCAATCTAATTCGAAGATTCCCTGCGCTTCGTCTATTTGGGGTTGGTGAGTATACGAAGTGCTGTGGAGAGTTTCCATAATACGTAACGCTTCACTAAGAACCGGGGAGTCCGCATGGGCGATTCCCCAATACCCGAAAATTAACAGCAAAATCGATAAGCGACCAATGGATGACATCTGTTGCTCCCCCTCATTTCTCTCATACCATACGCGCAAAGACGGGGGAAACTAGCTCTCCAAGAGTAGGCAAGACTAAGGATTGATCGCTTGGGAGTAAGCATGATGAGTTGCTTATCTCTACGCGATTTAAAGTTCCGACAGTGATCGAAGGGACGTATACGAAAGGTATCTGCGTGCCGCTAGACCTCACGGAGTCCCGCAGGAGTTTATAGAAAATTTGAAGACGGGATCTTTTGCTCGGTACCAGGAGCCGAAAACGCCTTAAGGCTTTGCGGGCGAGAAGCTTTACCCCCCTAAAGGAGGTTTTGAGTTGGAATTCGTCCCTCCCGGATATATTTTGGCGTTATGCCAAGTGATGTCCATGCGCCTTTACGGGAAGACGTTCGTTTACTGGGAAACCTTCTAGGTGAGGTGATTAAGGAGCAGGAGGGGAAAAAGCTCTTTGATACGGTAGAGGAGGTTAGAGCTATCGCCAAAAAGAAGAGATTGGAAGGCACCAAAGACGATAAGCGTCTAGCCACCATCCTCTCCTCGCTTTCTAAAACCGAGCTTAAAAACCTGACTCGTGCTTTTTCTTTCTTTCTCAACTTCACTAATATCGCGGAGCAGTACCACCGGATCCGTCGTAGCCATGAATATCTTAGGCAAGAGAATTCGCTCCCTCAACCAGGCTCTTGCGACGAAGCATTGGGGCGTCTAATTAAGCAGGGTATTTCGGCTGAAACGGTCGCCAAGGCAACCTGCGAGCTTGAGATTGAGCTAGTCCTAACGGCACACCCCACTGAAGTGATACGACGCACGTTATTTCAGAAGTATCAAAAAATTGCGTCCCTATTGAATGAGCGGGACCGCAGCTGTCTAGACGTTAACGAACTTGCGGAAAACGGGAGAAGTCTAAAGCGGGAGATCCTCGCTTGTTGGCTCACCGATGAAATTCGAAGGATTCATCCCAATCCTATCGACGAAGCACGGGGTGGGCTAACGGTAATCGAGCAGACCATCTGGCAGTCGATGCCTTGGTATCTGCGGCGGCTTACAGACGCGCTGAAAAAGCACACCGGCCGAGATTTGCCCGTGGACGGAACTCCCATTCGTCTGGCCTCTTGGATGGGCGGGGATCGGGATGGTAACCCGAATGTCACTCCCGAGATCACTCGTCAAGTGGTTTACCTCAATCGTTGGATGGCAGCCCGGTTGTTTAGCCAAGAGATTGATCATCTAATCGAAGACCTTTCGATGACCACGGCAAGTGATGAACTCCGTGCCTTTGTAGGCAACGCCCACGAGCCGTACCGGGCTTTCTTACGACCGGTTAGAGATTGTCTGATAAAGACGATGAACTATTACGACTCCCGCTTTTACCAGAAGCCTTTCGATGACACTGGGATCATGACTAATGGCTCTGAACTTGGAAAAGCTTTAATGCTTTGTGATCGATCGTTGAGAGAGACAGGGGCTGTAACGATTGCTGAAGGAAGATTACTAGATCTGATTCGCCGCTACTATTGCTTTGGGCTAGAGTTGTTACACCTAGACATTAGACAAGAAGCGGCCAGGCACTCCGAGGTCATCTCGCAGTGGACTCATAGGAACGGCCTCGGCAACTATTCCGAATGGGATGAAGCAAAAAGGGTTAGTTTCCTTGAAGCGCACATTGATTCGCCCTCTCGTTTTCCGCTCGAGTTTTTGCAAGACTCAAGCCTTCATGACGTGCTGGGTGTCTTTGCCCAAATTGATTCGTTACCGCTGGATTCCTTTGGGGCTTACATCATATCCATGGCAAGTGAGGCGTCAGACGTTCTTGCGGTCGAATTTTTATTTAGCATGACAGGATGTCGCCATAGGCTTCGGGTTGTCCCCTTATTTGAAAAGATCGCTTACCTTCAGCAAAGTCATGTGGTGATGGAGCGCCTCTTTTCGCTTACCTCCTATCGTTCTCGCATTCATCGAAGACAGGAGGTGATGGTAGGATATTCCGATTCCGCCAAAGATGGCGGAAGGCTAGCTTCGGCTTGGGAGCTTTATCGAGCCCAGGAAAATCTCGTTCGTGTCGCCAAACAGTGGGACATTCATTTAACACTCTTTCACGGAAGGGGAGGAACCGTCGGACGGGGCGGAGGTCCGACGTATCTTGCGATAGCGTCTCAGCCACCGGGCTCCATTCAAGGAGCACTTCGGGTTACCGTGCAAGGAGAGGTGATCCAGACAAAGTTTGGATTTATGGAGATTGGAACTCGTTCTTTAGAACTCTTTACGACAGCAACTCTGGAAAGTACATTGCGCCCCCCCCATGAACCGCTGCCCGAGTGGCGCACCCTTATGGATCAAATTTCCCACGATTCGATGGAAGCGTTCGAATCGACGATCCGCGACGACGCCTCGTTTATAGAATACTTTCGCGAATTCACGCCGGTTAATGAACTCTCCTACCTCAACATCGGTAGCAGACCCGCACGACGTAAAAGTGGAGGAGGCATTGAGACGCTACGCGCGATTCCTTGGATGTTCGCTTGGACTCAGACTCGGATGCTTCTTCCCTCTTGGCTCGGAGTTGCCCCCGCGATCGCTCATGCGGTAGCCAAGGGCGCATGCGGTTGGCTTGAGGCGATGTATCAGCAATGGCCGTTCTTTAGTTCGACGATTGATCTGTTGGAAATGGTTGTGGCAAAGACCGATCCTATGATCGCCCACCAATACGAAAATCGCTTGGTGGCAAAAGAGCTCCTCCCTTTAGGAGAAAAACTTTTCGCTGAGCTGGCTCAGGTGCGTAGCCTCATCTCGCGTATTACCTGCCATGCGCATATTCTCGACGGCAATCCCGTCCTTCAGAGATCTATCGAGTTGCGAAATCCGTATATAGATCCCATTCATCTGATACAGGCAGAAGTGTTGGCCCAACTTCGCAAGACCCCCGAAGATTCGGAGTATCTGGATATTTTCCTAAGGACCGTCAACGGGATCGCTGCAGGGCTTAGAAACACGGGGTAAAGCTTGAGGGCAGCTCAAATGGACGTAAATTCCGACACTATGATAGCGATCGACGGCCTCTATAAGACTTACCAGACAGGCTTTAAAGCGCTGGATGATATTAATTTACGCGTGCGTCGAGGGGAAATTTTTGCGCTACTTGGCCCCAATGGCGCCGGGAAAACAACCCTCATAAGTATTATCTGTGGTGTAGTAAATCCGAGTTCAGGCAAAGTGAACGTGGATGGTCATGACATCATCAAAGACTACCGATTGGCTCGAAAAAAAATTGGTCTCGTTCCTCAGGAGTTGAGCACCGACGCCTTTGAAACGGTCTGGGATACCGTATCGCTAAGTCGCGGACTTTTTGGAATGGCTTCCAATGCGTCATTCGTAGAACGCGTTCTCAAAGATCTATCGCTCTGGGATAAGAAAGACTCGCGTATTAGAACGCTGTCCGGCGGGATGAAACGCCGGGTGATGATAGCCAAAGCTTTAGTCCACGAACCTATCGTTCTGTTCCTGGACGAACCCACCGCCGGGGTTGACGTCTCTCTGCGCCGAGATATGTGGCAGCTCGTTCATGAACTAAGAACGAGCGGGGTTACGATTATTTTGACGACCCATTACATTGAAGAAGCGGAAGAAATGGCGGATCGCATCGGGGTTATTCATAAAGGGAAACTTATCGTCGTTGAAGAAAAAGCGGAACTACTGCGGAAACTGGGGAAGAAGCAACTGACGTTTAACCTAAGTAAGAGACTTACGCAAATCCCTGTAGCACTCACGAGCGACCATCTCACCCTGTCAGAAGACGGAATGCAGCTGATACACATCTTTGATACGAGATCTAAGAATTCTAATCTTAACGATCTTATGAAAAGAGTTTTGGAGAGTGGAGTCACTTTCAATGACCTAAATACAACGGAGAGCTCTCTGGAAGAGATTTTTGTAGGTTTGGTCGGGGGAGACGTATGAATATTTACGCGATTCGTGCGCTATACCTGCAGGAGATGAAAAGATTTTTTCGGAGCTCTATTCAGAGTTTGATCTCTCCCGTGGTATCGACCGCCCTTTATTTTGTGGTTTTTGGATCCGCCATCGGATCTCACATGGCGGATATCAATGGAGTCTCTTACGGCGCATTCATCGTTCCCGGGCTCACGATGCTTTCAATCTTAAGTCAAAGCGTTTCCAACGCCTCTTTTGGAATCTACATGCCTCGATTTGTAGGGACGATTTACGAAATTCTTTCCGCCCCGATCTCTTCGGTGGAGATAGTCATCGGCTATGTGGGGGCGGCGGCCTCAAAGTCAATTATCATCGGAGCGGTTATCTTAATAACGGCTCGATTATTTGTTCCCTATACTGTCGATAATCCATTTTGGATGGTCGTTTTTCTGGTGCTGACGTCGGTAACTTTTAGCATGTTCGGCTTTATCATCGGCGTCTGGGCGGATGGGTTCGACAAGTTGCAGATCATTCCTTTAATGGTAATTACCCCACTTACGTTTTTAGGTGGGAGCTTTTACTCCATTAATATGCTGCCGCCTTTTTGGCAGAAGGTGACCTTATTTAATCCGGTGGTTTATCTAGTCAGCGGCTTTCGCTGGAGCTTTCATAGCACGGCCGATATAGAAGTTGGGATTAGCCTCACCATGACACTGGTTTTTATGATTGCGTGTATGGGTTGCATCGCGATGATTTTCAGGACGGGATATCGATTGAAGAATTAGCCCAAGAAAGGGTATCTACTTCCTTTCCGCTTTGTTCAATCCGCAGTTTTTGTGCAGCAAGACTTATTAGTCGGTCTTTGCTGGCCGAAAATTGTTGCACTGTCTGATTCTTGTACGCCTCTGATGAAGCGGCCGCGCCTTAGCCTCGTGGATCAAGTATTGCAGTCTGCCATCTTCGGCATATAGCCAGCGGGGGATCTTTGCCGGACGTCGTTCACAAGTTGATGCAGGGTTTGACCACAGCGAAGCCCGTGATGGGTCGTCATTGTTTGCCCTTTCTTTGCTCTAATATGTCGCAACTTCTTCCTAAGGAAGCGATCGATCAGATAGCCTGCGAGGATAGACAGCGTAGAATCAGCGAAGTCATGTGTCTGGTTGGGCATCAAGGTTTGCAAACCATCGAAAGGCAGCTAAAAGTTGACCCGTTTCACAAGGTCCAAAGCGAAGCTGAAGTCTTGGACCTTTTTGATCACTTTGCCTTTCTTCCCGAGTACTACCTTCCGCTGAACCAAATCCTAAACTCCTTAAGCAGCCCCCAGCGCTGGGCACTTTATCTCATGACTGGTTTCCATGCGGTCGCGACCCACTCTGACGGGCATAGGGCCATGATCCAGGAAGCGGTGGCGAATCTCCCCAAAGCAGCTCTGTTGGGGGGCAGCTATCCCAGGCTAATGGATGTTGGGATCGGCAACGGAAATCTTCTTGCCGCCAATATAGCCAATAATCCAAAGGCGTTTCTTTGGGGCTTGGACATAGCCGGAGGAAGTCTCAGTCGTAGCATGTCCGTCATCAATTCTATAGTCGACAAAGTCCAGGAGCTGCAACCGGGACCGAAGGGGCAAGACTATGGAAGATTTGGATTGGTCAGAGGAAGTGCCACGGATCCGATGTTGCTCGACGGGCAAAGGTTTGATGGAATTTCCGTCGTTCTCACGCTGTTTACCATTCCGACACAGCAGCGAGAGCAAGCGCTAAGAATTATCGCCGATCGAATTAATCCCGGTGGGCGCCTAGTTCTGATTGATCCGGTTCCCAATGCCGGAACGTCGAGAAATGCAATTTCTCTACTTAGAACTATCCTGCGTAATGCCTTTCAGAATAATGACGAACTTACTGCCCTTGATGTGGCTATGCTTACCGCGATGAACATGCATAATTTACTGCAGACCGATTTTCTGACTGAGGGACAGCAGCGAACGTTAGGCGAAAAAGTGGGGCTTGTTCCGATAGGCGATGCGGTTCCCGTTTATTACGGCATCGCCAATATGCAAATTTTTGAAAAGCCGTGGCAGAGCGAAAGAAAAGCGGAGGCCTTTTCGGAGGGGCGAACCGGTCCCCCTAGTTTGAAAGCGGAGCAACTCGTCCATCGACTCGAAGACGAGATAAGGCGTCATCTACCCGACGAACTACATGTTAAAGTCGCTGTGAACTCCGATAGTAATGCCATAGAAGCCTTTGTAACGGCCCAAAGAGCAAGTGTGGGATTGGTCATCGGTGAAGGCCTAGACCGCGACTTTGAGGATATTGAAAGGGAATATCAGAGTAAGGGCGGTTGGCTAGTTATGTTTTGCGATAAACAGGGCAAGATTCGAGGCTCCATAGCCCTTGCCCCGCTCGGCAATCAATCGGCCGAAATCCGAAAAGTTTACCTCGAAGGTCGTTATCGTAATGTGGGGTTAGGGGAGTCTATTCTGGACGGGGTCTTACGATTCGCCGCTGATACTGGATATACTAAGATCTACGCCGAAACGTCTGACAAACTTCAGAGTTCGACCATGTTCACGAATGCTGGATTTACTCCATGTCCTGCACCAAAGGATACCCCCATACTATTGCCTACTGACGGCTACTGGTTTGTAAAACAGTTCCGAAACGCTGGCTTTTTCCGAGAATAATCTTTCTTAGCTTACTCTTCACCAGAGTGACAAATATCGTCTCTTGAATTGAGATCTGCATAACGTTATAATCTGCTCCTTTTCTTACAGGGAGTTAAGCGGTGAGGACGTTAGGACTCGGTCTTCTTTTTTTGATCGTTCTTATTGGCTGCGGTGAAAAGCGGGCCGCCGAAAATATGAGTTTCCCCGAACCTGACGCTTCCCTGGAAGCAAAATGGGAGGCAATCCAAAACCCATCCCTTCCTTTTTTGTTTATTCCCTCTGAGAGCCGAATGATTGTTCACGAACCCATTGAGCTTAAGTTGACCAACGCGGATGCTAGCGGTGCTTTCGCCATTACAGTCCGGTTTAAGCTAGCAACTAATGAACGTTCTTCGGAAGACGTCCGTTTTTCTCACCAAGCTATCTTTATCGATGGGGACGTGAGCTACGACATTAATTCAGTGGCAAAGCAGCCTTATAAAGTCTTCTGCGCGATCGGGCAAAAACGATATCCGCCATATCCCGCGAATACCGCTTTTAAGGACATCGATTATGTCAAAGTAAAGGCGGAATACTCGAAGAGCACTACTTTGGAAAAAGATAGAATCATAAGTATCGAATCCGGTTTCTCGTTGGGCAGAATCCCTGACGGAATACGCGATCGTACCTTGATCTATCAGCAGAAGTCCATTGAGCTCGAAGATACAACCTCGGCCTCGCTTTATTGTGGTTACTTCATGAAAAAACTCTATGGTGCAGATGAGGCTGAGAGGAAAGAACTTAAGGCCGAGGAGCAAACACATCCCATTACCATGGACTTAGTTCTTAAGGCCCTGGGTTCTCGTATCACTGTGCAAACCTTGGTAAAATAAATCTCAAGTTGGTAAGCAAATTTCGCTGTCCGTTTTAATGCACTGCTAGATAGGTTACACCCTCGTTCTCCACGTCATTCGGCTGATTTATGCCGGAATAAGAACTATAATGAATATTCTCTAACCCACTGACGAGGAAATCTATGTTGGCAAACCGTTTTCGGTCTATCGCTTTACTTGGCGTACTAATCCTCTGTTGTGCGACGGCATTATCCGATGAAGCAGACGAGCCTAATAGTCGTAAATTAGACCTTCCTACTTCCGATGGAAGTGCTCCGGGTATTAGACTGGAAACCCTTCCTCTAAAAAAGGTCGGTCCTCACGCTAAGACCAATGTCACTGGACGTTCCCAAGATTCCGATGCGGCCCCTTCCTTTGAGCTACTTCCCGGAATGGATAGGGTAAACGTAACGGCGGTTCGAGAGCAGATGATTAGCAATGCCAATAGGCCGAAGTCTAGACAGTTGTCTAATCCAATGTCGAAAAAGTTTGAGCGTCTTCCGACGGGAACCGGGGTGCAAACCCAAGGAGCCGACTACTGCTTAGTGCAGGATTCCAAGTCGTATCAAACGGCGGCTCACGTAAATGTAGGTTCCGCCGGAATTGTCGAAGGAGGGGTTAAGTTCTCGGTCGACACTGAACAGAATCGAAAGATGGATGTCCTTTTTGTCAGTTCCGAGCCCGAGAACAATGGTCCGGTCTGCTTAGGCGACAAAGTCGTAACGAACGGTTTTTTTTCCTGCAATCTCACGGCATCCGTGGAAGTTCTGACCAGTCACTATGAAGGAGTTAGCTTCATGGGAACTGGTGGGTCTCAAACGACCAAGCGGGGAAAGCTGTTTACTAGAGGAGAGGACGGGAAAAAATGCTCTTTCCGGGTTACCTTGCAAAGGGATGCGAATAAGGTTCCCACACCCGCAAAAATGGACGACCTGACGGAGCAGTGCCGACGCTGTACCGAGGGGGGAGTCGAAGGAAAACGGATGGATGATTTCATGAAAGAGGCCAATAGCATGGCGGAGCAGATGGCCTATAAGCTAGGGGCCGGTCGGGCGAGCTGCCAAGTGAGTTCGGATTGTGATCGAGGAATGACCATGTGGGGAACCGTAGGGGCTTGTGCGATCCGTACGGAGAAAAATCCGTCGGGGAAACAAGCCGTTTATCGCGATTGCATGCAAAGAGCGACACTGGGACGTAGTTGCCAAGCTCACCCCTGTCTCGACGGTTTATTTTGCGTTAAGAAGAAGGTTCAGGCCGTTTCGTTTGGTGTTACGAAAGTATCGGAAGAGGCTGTGTGTCAGCGAAGTGACGGTTAATCTCCGTGTAAAGCTAGATTTTAGTAAAGCTACCTTTACCGTAGTGGCTTACGATTAATCTTGAGATTTGTGGTTACTCTTGCCAAGGGTCTCCAATTCATCTGGAATAGGTGGCAAATTAATGGGAAGCGAGTAGCACTTTGTTTTTGGGGGAAGTAGGGTTCTTCGTGGTTCTCTGGTGGGTCTTTGGTAAAAAGCAGAGTTAAGATTAATCTTAATAATTAATTTTCATTTCGCCGCAGGCGAAACGAACAGGGCAGGAGGGATTTGAACCCACAACCCACGGATTTGGAATCCGTTGCTCTACCGTTGGAGCTACTGCCCTAGGGGCCGGAGTCATACCATGCTTCAAGAAGCGTTATTTCACTTCTTTGTGTTTGGTGTGGCGACGGCAATGTCGGCAGTACTTTGCGATTTCAATTCTTTCGGAGTGCTTGCTCTTATTCTTGGTGGTTGCGTAGTTACGTCGCCGGCACTCGGTACATTCCATATTAATGATCGTCTGCATTTTTACTCCACTATCTCCGTAATAACTCCTGCACCCACCGTTCGGCCGCCTTCACGGATAGCAAACCGGACCTCTTTTTCCATGGCGATGGGGGTAATCAACTCAATTTCCAACTGGACGTTATCACCGGGCATCACCATCTCTACCCCTTTAGGTAAAGTGGCAACTCCCGTTACGTCCGTCGTTCGGAAGTAAAACTGCGGACGATATCCCGTGAAAAACGGGGTATGCCGGCCGCCCTCTTCCTTCGTCAAAATATAAGCTTCCGTCTTGGCCTTTTTGTGTGGGGTCACGGTTCCCGCAGCCGCTAATACCTGTCCGCGCTCGACATCTTCTTTATCGATACCGCGTAACAAAATACCTACGTTATCTCCCGCTTCTCCTTGATCGAGAAGCTTACGGAACATTTCCACACCTGTGACGACCGTCTTCTTCGTGGGCTTAATTCCCACGATCTCGATTTCGTCGTTCACTTTGATGATTCCGCGCTCAATACGGCCGGTCACTACCGTGCCGCGACCTTGGATACTGAACACGTCTTCAATCGCCATGAGAAACGGCTTGTCTTTGGAACGTGCCGGAAGCGGAATGTAGCTATCTAAAGCCTCCACTAGCTTAAAGATAGACTGCTCGCCCAACTCTCCCGTATCGCCTTCCAACGCCTTTAAGGCACTTCCTTTAATAATCGGAATCTCGTCGCCGGGGAATTTGTACTTCGATAGCAATTCCCGAACTTCGAGCTCCACCAAATCTAACAACTCTTTGTCATCCACCATGTCTACTTTGTTCAAGTAGACCACCATGGCGGGAACTCCTACCTGACGGGCTAACAAAATATGCTCTCGGGTCTGAGGCATCGGACCGTCAGCAGCGGACACTACCAAAATAGCGCCGTCCATCTGGGCCGCACCCGTAATCATGTTCTTCACATAGTCAGCGTGGCCGGGACAGTCGACATGCGCGTAATGGCGCTTTTCACTCTGGTATTCCTGATGCGAAGTCGCAATCGTGATTCCGCGCTCTTTCTCTTCAGGAGCGTTGTCGATCTGATCGTATCGCTTCGCTTCCGCCCAGCCCTTCTTTGCCAAGACGTGGGTGATAGCCGCAGTGAGGGTCGTCTTGCCATGATCGACGTGACCGATGGTGCCTACGTTCACATGGGGTTTTGTTCGCTCAAATTTTGCTTTCGACATTTGATCTCCTTAACCGAACTGGTCTCTAACCTGTCTTATGCCTTCTGCCTGACTGAAAACCTGACTTTCAATTAGCCCACGACGGGATTTGAACCCGTGACCTCGTCCTTACCAAGGACGTGCTCTACCGACTGAGCTACATGGGCAAAAACTTGTGTTCCGGCCTAATAACCACGAGTAAGCCCTTTGGGAACAGTTTCACATTTCTAGCTAAAGCAGGGCTAAGTGTCTACTTTATTTCTAACTTTCAGGGGATTTGGGGGAAGGGGAAGTGTTGTTTTCACGTGGGTCTTAGACTTGCCCGGGAGCGTTACCCCCTTTTGGCCATTTTTTTGGGATCCTTTTACCCTTGGTCCGTTAGCCGAATCCCCGGGGAGCCCCTCGGTATTGGGCTAACGCGGATAACCATTACAGGTCGCCCGCAACCGTGCCAGAACCATGGATGATCGCTTCGGTCCGGGAAGGTTGGACGAAAGACGCTTCGGGGGCAGAAGTCATCTAGGTTTAAAAAAAACATAGCTTGGGGGCATTTTATGAAACGGTTCGGAATAGTTTTACTGGCACTATTTTGTCATTCAGGGTGGGCGTTACCGCCCATTCAAGTCGTTCAGACGGTTCCTTTGGAGACCGATCTGGCGGTTCCCGGAGTCTTGGATTCTCAAACCGTGTGGCTCGAAATGATCAATGGGGCCCAGTCTACTCTCGATTTAGAACAGTTTTATGTTAGCGATGAAGCGGGCCAGCCTTTGGCTCCAGTGCTGGCTGCCATTCAAGCCGCGGCGACTCGAGGCGTTCGCGTGCGTCTTTTAGTCGATTCTACGTATTTAAAGACCTACCCCGATTCGGTAAAACAGTTGGGAAGTACGGTGAACTCCGAATCTCGTTCGATCGATTTCTCCTCCTACGGCGGGATCCAACATGCGAAATACTTTGTCGTCGATGGCAAAGACTGTTTCGTGGGAAGCCAAAATTTTGATTGGCGCGCATTGGAGCATATTCACGAAGTGGGACTTAGGGTCACTGATACCGCGATGGCCAGTAGCTTAAATACTATTTTCGAAAAAGACTGGGCTGCGGGCGTTACTGTCACCAAAGGTACCCAGACCAATACGGCCGACGTGGCCGCCGACGCTACTGAGAGAAGCTCTGACATTTCTGTGGTGGCATCACCTGCCGTGGCGAATCCATCGGGAATGACTTACACGGGGGATGCGATCTTGGATCTGATGAAGTCGGCCAAGAAAACCATCCGCGTCCAGGTCATGGAGTACACTACCAAAACTTACGGAAAAAAATCCGCCCCTTGGAAATTTCTCAATGATGCCCTTGTGGCAGCCGCCAAGCGCGGAATTACGGTCCAACTCATGGTAGACATCTCCGACGTCAAAAAAGGAAAAGCGGATCTCACCTCACTAGCCAAAATGAAAAACGTCGAGGTTAGAACCGTGACCATCCCGCAATATTCCGGCGGGCCTATTCCCTATGCGCGTCTCATTCACGCCAAGTACCTCGTAGTGGATGATACGGATTCGTGGGTGGGTTCCGAGAACTGGAGCCAAGACTATTTCCTACACACGCGCGATGTGGGCTTTGTCGTGCATTCAACGGACACGACCACGTTACTTTCCAATATCTTCGATAAAGTGTGGCAAAGTAGCTACGCCGCGAAATATTAGTAGGGCTTTTTGAAAACGAGACGGGGGCGTCGTGCTACGACGTCCCCGTTTTTTTTAGAAACTATAAGCTTGAGGCGTACACTCTTGAGGGATCTTAAGAAGTGCCACGGGATCTGCTTTGGCTAGAAAGCAAGCGTCGCGAGCCGCATACACCTTCGCTAGACATGCATTATTTCCCGCTTGAGTATAGTTCGTATTGTTGTACTTCAGCGTACAAGAATTACGGACCTGCGTTGTATCACAACCGGTGGTCGGCAGGTGTTCAGCACACCATGCTTTGCGATCCTGCGTTGGATTTATGGGGTGGTTCGGGCGCGTTTGTTGCGCCTGTACCGGTTGGTTAGGTTGACGGGTTGTCGTGAGATATCCGCCACCGCCACCAGCAACGACTCCTCCTCCTCCCTGGACAGGACCGTGAACGGGTGGATTTGCGGGGCCATGAGGTTGACAAGCCAAGGTACAACACATCATTACACAGCAAGTCTGCGGGTAGCAGGTCGGATTGAGTTGACCGGCGCCAGCATATCCATACATCGGATAGTAACTTCTATAAGCGGGATAATAATAAGAGATATATCGGGGGTAATAACCGTAACGCCAGTAAGGCGAGTAGCCCCAGTAATAAGGACGACCGAAAAGAAGGAAGCGGCCTGCGCGAAAAGCACCGCGAACCGCGGCACCGACTCCGATGGCAACTCCGCGGATAGCGGCGCCAATGGCTCGGAAGATGAATGCGTCAGCCTCTTTTTGAGGAGGAGCTACGTAAACGAGTGAGAAAGACAACAATAGAATAAGTAACCAACGACCCTTCAACATCCACAGCCTCCACAACCACAACTTCTAGCCACAGCATCCGCAACAACAGTAGCGTTCGCTAGAGAAACGCTAGATTTCGCGTACTAGGTAAGAGCAAGGGCTGTGCCAGGGAAAGCAGGTTCTTTTAGGCTTTCGTATACTTAGAATACAGCCGAAAAAAGCCGAAATTGGGCACCCTTCTGTCTAGATCGAAAATGCGAAGCGCAAAGGCAACTACGTATGTAAAGAACATTTAGGTTATAATTCAACCCGATGAAGGGAACCCACTCCGCTCTACGCAAAGCCATCGGCGCTGTACTTATTGTTTGCGCAATCGCGTATCTGGGCTATCGAGGGTACCAGTTATTTGTCCAAATGGATTGGAACCGAGTCAGAGTCCGCCCCCTGCTTTTTGTAGTCGGGCTGGCGCTTCATGTGTTGGGCCTTCTCACTCAATTCGTGTGTTGGGAGAGGATCGTCAATCGAGTGGGAAAAAAAATATCCTGGGCGGAAGGTTATGGAGCTTTCTGTGTAGCTCTTGCCGCAAAATATTTACCGGCGGGCAAAGTGATGCAATTTGTAGGAATCCATCAGTCGACGGTAGAAGAAGAAAACCGTTGGAGTGCGGCTTACGCTTTAGTGATGCTGACGTTTCTTTCCTGCCTCGCAGGCTTTATCGCTTCGATCCCTCAGGCGACCACTCTTTTTCCTGTTCCCCAAATTTATCTTATGGTGGGGATCGGGCTGGCGTTGTTGGGGTTTGTGGCGATTCAACAGGGGTGGCCGTTTCGGATCTTGGGAAGGTTTAGCGCCAAGTATTTGGAGCTAGGTGAGTGTGAAAAGGTAAACGCGGGTTTACTGCTCGGTGCGCTTTTTGCCATCTTGGGACTCTGCTGGATCTCTGACGCTTTCTGTTATCTATGGTCGCTCAGTATTTTGGGCGGTACCGTCGCTTGGAATAAGCTGGGATTTCTGGTCGCTTGTAATTTTATCGCCGCCCTAGGGGGCGCCTCCGCGGTAGTGGTTCCGTCAGGAATAGGGGTGAGGGACGGAATATTCATTACTTTATTGGCGACACAATTTTCGATGCCTGAAGCGATTTGGTTGGCTTTGATGGTCAGGTTTTTTTCGGTGTGCAGCGAATTAATTTTTCTGGCGCCGGCACTCATAGGTAAGTTTAAAGTGAAACGGCTGGTGGGAGGGGACCTTATGGCGCAGACTCGAGATCCTCTGCTATAGCGTCGGCCTTCTTTCTAAAGGGTTGCCAATCGGGGGAGCATTAAGTAGAAGTAACAATTGCTCGATTTCCTCTATGCGGGAATAGCTCAGTTGGCTAGAGCATCAGCCTTCCAAGCTGAGGGTCGCGGGTTCGAATCCCGTTTCCCGCTAATACAAAAGGGCTCCTCGTGAGAGGAGCCCTTTTGTATTAGCGGGTATGAGATAGGCAAACGCGAAGCGTTTGCTCCGGGATGAGAAGGGATCGTCCACACGCAACTTGGATTATCTCGAGTCTTGGTAGTGGACGATCACCGGCGGTCCGCAGTGGCCCTTGGGGCCACGTAGGACAATCCCGTTTCCCGCTAATACAAAAGGGCTCCTCGTGAGAGGAGCCCTTTTGTATTAGCGGGTATGAGATAGGCAAACGCGAAGCGTTTGCTCGGAAGTTTCGAAGAGGTAAACAAAGAGGTCTTTCTCGCCGCGTTTAAAGAGGCTCACATGCAGGTTGCCATGCATTAACTACAAGAAGATACGACCTACCTTCTTGTGTCCCCTCTCTGCCCTTAGGGCAGGCGAAAGGGAAGATAGAAAGTCTCGATACGATAGCCTCGATCGGAAAAGACGGCTTCGGCCTTTGCTTCTTTTTGATCCAGCAAAGATACCATAATGACTTTTAGCTCGTATGTTAAGTCGTAGGGTACAAACTGAAGCACCGCTAGCCCATAGGTATTACTGTCAATGAGGCCTATGAAACGTAGTGTCGTGGCTCCCAACTCTTCGATATGATCTGGAAGAAAAAATTGAAACGGTTTAGACGAATGCTTATTCGAGCACGTTTGGAAAGTGACAGAGATTCTGTTTTGAATTTTTTCAAGTTTGTGAGCCGAAATACAAATGCCACTTTGGTCAACAGATCGTGCCACTAATACATCCGCCTGTGGAGTAGCTAAGGGAAGTAGTTTGAGTTCCGCTTCAGATAGAGTGACTTCATTGGGACTTCGCTTGGCTAGTTCCACCATCTGTTTATGGCTGACGAGCGTGTGCAATAAAACCTCGGTGGTTAACCCGAAATTATTCTCCTGAGGGGCCACTAAGAGCTCGGGAAGTGGGAGAGGCGAAGATGACTGCGGGGCGAAAAAAACTTGGGTTTTTCGG
This sequence comes from uncultured delta proteobacterium, assembly GCA_963778115.1. Taxonomy (GTDB): domain Bacteria; phylum Bdellovibrionota; class FAC87; order UBA2466; family UBA2466; genus JBBQIT01. The sequence continues at coordinate 363,354 of CAVZSV010000004.1, read as the reverse complement.
TAGCGTCTTAAAAAGTCAGAAAGGTTGGTAATGCCTTCGGCTCCCCACCGATCTACTGGCCTACCCTCAAGAGTGACTCCAGGGTAATAGCTTAAAACGGAATGGATTCCATTAAGGAAAGAGATATTGGTAAGTACCGGATGAAAGGCGTTACTTTGAGAACTCCAAAGGTCCGGATGACGAATGGCGCTTTGAAGTTTACTCCACGAAATCAATCCAGAGGAGTTACCATAGATATCTCTTCGGAAAGGGCCAAAGGTCTCTCCTCCTCCCCCCGAGCTCTCTCCGCCGCCGCCGGAACTCTCTCCTCCCCCCGGGGCTAACTCCATCGCTCTTGCGGTCACCACTTTTCCCTGCAAGCTCCCTTTGAGTATTTGTACCGTATCGTTCCTAACCAAGCGAAAAAGGCCCCCTCGTTCTTGCTCGTCGATCTCTAGCCTAGGCTCTAACTTAGGCTCTGAGCTAGGGTGGCTAAATAATCTCTCGGCGACTTTAATCACGGTTGCAGCAGGAATAATATAGTTGGCCATCGCTAAAGGAGAAAAGTGAGTCACCATGCCTGCTAGATTCGTTGCCTCTTGTTGATCCGAAAGGCCTTTCACTAGAAACGCTCCTCCCGAAAAACCATTTTCGGCGAGTTGCGCTTCGATGCAGGTTTCCACAAAAAGTTGCGGGCAATGTTCGGTTAGCTTCGTTCTAGAATCGGAGAAAGATAAATCCGCGATGGCAATGTGTCCCGTGTTAAAGGGGATGACCCAACTGTCATTCAAGTCGGTTATCTTAAAGCCATTGTGATTGTTCCCTCCGACAAAGGCGATCCTAGGCAGAGAATTGTCCGACCAATAACCGGGAACCCCTACCAAAGCGGTTTTAAGCTGAGAGGCTTGTTTGGGGATTTCAACCGTTAGGGATCTTAAGATCTGCGGTATTTCGGAAAGGGTCTCTCTTTGCTTGGCCGATAGCAGGGCGATCGAAAAACTTCCCATGGCAAGATCGTATCCCGGGGCTGCGTTTATCCATTGAAAGGGGATCGGCTGGGAACCTGCCAGAAACGTTGTAGCTTTTAATTTAGCGATGCCGGCAAGCGTTTTGGGAAGGATGTGAAAGGGAAAGACGACAAAAGCTCTCTGATGATCGACGTGGGTAATCCAACCGCTGCCATAGAATTCGCTGGCATGTTCGTTTTCTATGGACACTACGAAGGATGCGAATCGCTCGGCGTAGGCTATTTGCTCCGGCGACGGTGTCGCAGCGGTGCGCGCCATCAAAAAGGAAGGGAACAGAAGAAGAAACGCTATCCTAAAAAGCCTATCCACCATCATTTGCCCGCAGCAGAAGTCGTCGATTAAAGAGGGGCTATTACACGACAATGCAGTTCGATGCAATATGGTGCGAAACCCATTGCTCAAGCTACTGCAATAATGAGGGAAGTTAAGAGCGGATAGGAAGAGGCTAATTGCCGCGATACATGACTAAGGGGGCAGACTGCGTTCCATTCACACCATTAGAGCCATTACCGTTTCCGCCCAACGAAGCGGGAATGTCTTGTTGGGCACAGGCCGAAACCAAAACCAATAGGGCTAAGATGAACCAGCGGTAAAGCATGAGAAGACCTCCGTACGAGTTTCGCTAAGAGGGTACTGAAATAAAGGAAGATGCTACGAGGGAAACTACTTTTATGCGCTAACGTACCTCTAACAAGTATCTTAGCAGAAGGGGGCTAGGGAATTATGCTAACGCCTAACTATTTGATAATAAATGATTAAATTAACTAATGATTAGGCCGCTTCTTCAATCTGAGCCTGCGCCTGTTCGAGAATTTCATGAACGAGTTGCTCGGCCTCGACCAGAAGAACTGAGATGGTTTCCAAGCACTGTTTCATCTTTTCCGGTGAGCTCTGCTCTTGGGTGAGAGTGATTTGACGCTGAACTCTTTCCAGGACATCGTTGATCAATTCGCGGATCAATTCTTCCCGCTGTTGTTTTAGATCAAGCTGCTCAAGTAAACGCTTCTCCTGCTCTCGCTTCGTCCAACCCGCCACTAAGTGGACAGCCTTTTGCGTGATTTCCGCGGAAGTGAAAGGCTTACTGAGGTAGTCCCAGCGGTCTGAAAAATCGGGTCCAAAGATCTTACCGATCTCCTCTATGTTTCGGTCTTGATAGGCCGTAACGATGACACACTGCAAATTCGGATCTAACTCTTTAATTCGGCGGATAGTTGCAATGCCGTCCATCCATGGCCTTAAGAGTGCCGTAGATCAAAACCGCAAAAGTTTGCGCAATAAATCAAACGCAATCGATTCCGTTCTCATAGTACGTACCAAAGCAACCACGTCTCACTTCCGTGCTCGGACGATTTTAAAAAAGGTTAATGATTACTGAGGTCTTAGCTTTGTGCTTTCTCATTATTACACTAAGCAATATACCGTGGAACAGCCCCCCCAATTATGAAAAAAATCGCAAAATCGAGGAGCAAACCGCTCATATTTCCTTTTATCGCCATGCGTTATGCATGTTATAAGCGGTCGGATGAGGGGTAGAATTCACGTAATCGCGCTGTTGGTAATGGTCTTTTTGCAAGCTCCGTCGGTTCAGGCGAAGTGCAGCTGGCAGATCCGCTTTGGAAAAACATTAGCCGCCGGACTTCGTTTCTTTCGCTATCCCGTAACGACGGAAACGTTAGAAATAAGTTCGCATGGATCTGAAAAAATCACTCCGGGATTTGGGCCGATTCTTGCCAAGGGAAACAAGAGAATCCTCTTTTTGATTTCTCATCCCACCTGGGGAGTGGATCCCCTCCTTAGTTATGAAGAACTCTATGACGATTTCTTTCCGCGACCTGTGATTTTTCAGGATGAAATAGATGCCCACGCGATCATCCTTAAAGAACTAGATCCGATCGGAATGCCGAATCCTCTAAAGATGGCGAGGCAAGAATTTCGAGCGCAGACGCGGCGTAAGTTAGACGAGACTGCCGATAGCCTGGAAGCAGGCAAGAATATTGCGGAGTGGCCGGCGGCTGCCGTGGGTGGCAGAATAGGCAGGAGAAGTGGTCTGTTTAAATTGATCGAACGGCTGCGCGAAAGAAAGATGCAAGATCAAGTCCGCGTCGTCATCGTCCGAATGGAAGGACTCGAAGGTAGTATGTTTAGTCCGAGCGGAAGACGTCGTCCCCCTGAAAGTACGGGGAGGCTTTTTGCGTGGGGCGCTGGTGTGGTCGCGGGAAATCTTGGACTGTTCACTCCAAAACGAGATGTGACCATGAGATTTATTGAAGTGACCGGACGGTTTCCTTGGCAAGGAAATAGGGACGAGGTAAATGGGTTCGTCGATAATCTTTTCGAAGATCCCCCGCCCGTTCCCCGTCGAGACATTCCTTTGTTTTTCTTTCAACGCTGGGGCCGCCAGGTTTCCACTAACGAGGTTTTTTCGCTTGAGGAGCCGGACTCGCAGCCGGAGGCTCTTCCCCTGGAATGACGTTAAAGACTGCTTCTTTTGACATCTTTTCGTGGACTACCGTAACGGTAGCAATAAAAGGGTCATCCATTTTCATTCCCAAACGGCGCCTTTCATCTTCTCCGAACACAGCGCGAATGGCCCCTTTTGCCAAATAAGAGTTAAGAGTGATATCGCGCTTGGTCTGTGGGAACCTGGCGTCCACTCGGTATTGAGCTAAATCCCTGGATGCGATGCCGGGAACAACAAGAGTGTGATCTTTAGGCATTACCAAAAAGGGTTGGAAGATAAGTTCCCCTTCATTGGTACCGATCTCAAAATAGAGTTTTTCGTAGTAACCAGGATCTTCCGTATGCGGCCCTTTAGGAACTGCTCGAATCAGATCTCCACCATGCGGTCCTTTCGGGCCGATGGGGAAGGGAACGACGATAGCTTGAGCAAATTGGCCGATTACCAGTATGAGCAGCAGAGCGAATTTAACCATCATTAACCACCTCGATAGTTAAAACGAATATGCCCATTTGGCCTTTCCCGCAACCTACAAAAAAGTACGGCCCTGAATTCAAATATGCAGTACAGAAAGGTACGGCCTACCTTCTTGTGGGATTTAATTTTACTTGCCCCAAAGCGATTCTAAGAAATGGCCGCGGCCCGAGCCGACGTGGCACTGGTGATAGCGTTCTGGATTTTTCTTATAGAAATGCTGGTGGTACTTCTCCGCCGGCCAGAAAGTGGTGGCGGCAACGATTCGAGTCACGATGGGTTTTTTGAAAACTTTGGACTTTATCCATTTCTCCTTGCTGGCCTCAGCCATCTTTCTTTGATCGTTATCGGCATAAAAAATTACGGATTGGTATTGGCTCCCGCGATCGGCGAATTGTCCGCCGTTATCGGTAGGGTCCATCGACTTCCAAAAGACGTCGAGTAGAGTCTGGTATTTTAGTTTTTTGGGATCGTAAGTGATCTGTACCGATTCTACATGTCCAGTCTGACCGGTGGAGACCTCTTCGTAGGTGGGATTATCTTTATGTCCGCCCGTATAGCCGACGACCACACTTTTTACTCCGGGCAAATTTACAAAGGGTGGCTCCATGCTCCAGAAGCAGCCTCCCGCGAAAGTTGCCTGAGCGGTATTCGGTTTGGCAGCCTGAGTCACAGAAGTCGCAAATACCAACGACTGCCAAAGTAAGAGGCCTATGAAAACCATTCGTGACAGCATTTGACTCTCCTTGAGAAGAGATCCTATTTTTTCTGAGACGGTTTTGGATCAAAGAGTTTTAGATATTCGCCGTAGCCTTCTTCTTTTAGCTTTTCTACGGGGATAAATCGCATCGCCGCCGAATTCATGCAGTAACGCATTCCTCCGGCGTTCTTGGGGCCGTCATCAAAGACATGTCCCAGATGAGAGTCGGCGTGTTTCGAACGGACTTCCGTGCGCGTAGTGAAAAAACCTTTGTCGACTTTTGTGACGATGTTGCTCTTATCAATGGGTTTTGTGAAACTAGGCCAGCCACTGCCCGATTCATACTTATCAAGAGAACTAAAAAGCGGTTCTCCCGAAACGATGTCCACATAAATGCCTGCTTTGTGGTTGTCCCAGTACTCGTTGTTAAATGCGCGCTCAGTCCCCGCCTCTTGGGTGACTTCGTATTGTAACGGAGTGAGTTTTTTCTTTATCTCGTCAGTCTTTGGTTTTTTGTAGTTCGACATATCGACTCCCAGGGAAAGCGAAATCGGGAAAAATACTACCACCGCAACGAACGCGGTGACTAGACAGGCCCATTTTTTGGAAAAACGAAATGATTTCATTTCGACCTCCGGCTTAGCAATTTTTTCACAGCCAGACCTAAGACTTCTATGGCTAAATATTTAATATCACTTAATTTAGCATTTGTCTGGCTCGACGCCACCTCTGCAGATTGACTTAGTGCGGCAAAATTCATATACCCCTCGTTCTCCATGAAGATCATAGTACCTCTATTCCTGTTAGCGATTACCGGGCCCGTTTCGGCTCATCCGGACCTGTTTGAACGGGCGGAGCTTGCGCTCGAGGCTCGGGAAGCGGCTTTGGCCGCGGCCAAAGCTAAGGCAGACGGCCTGTGTAGGGATTACGTAGGGAAATACCAGGCTCTGCTCGTCGATTATTTCGTGCAAAACGGAACCGAATACGAAGCGATGAGAAAGCGGGTCTTGAAAGACGCGCGCGTGACGCCGGAGATGTTTCAACAGTATTTCTCAAAAATGTTATCGACCTTCGAAATGTTACACCGGCGGATCCGAAACTCTAAACTGTATGACGGGGAATTTACCGCCAGCTATTTTCTGAGAGGGGCGACAGTTTGGATCAATAATTTTAACGATCTGTTTCACGTGACTGAAATGTTTTATCATCATAATCGATCTCCTCTTTCCGATGTCCCCACTGTTGACGGAGAAGACACCGATCTGGAGTTCTTTGCGGGTGGCATGGCTTATATCGCTTACCGCTATGATCAGCATCATAACCAGCGAAGAGCCCGTCATGAGTGGGATGACTTTAATAATACGGCCGCCGTCGAACTCCGGTTGACTAACAATTCTGAAACGGGGGAGGTGGTCCCCGATAGGTTAAGCAAAGATACTTTTGAGCGACTAGCTCAGGATGGGATTATAGCGACTCCCGAAAAGTTCTCTCGATTTGGTCTTGGTTTTAACAACAATAGGCGATTTCATTATTTCCGTAAGGTGATCCAAGCCGACCTGTGGGCAGCTCGGGCGGTGCAGCGAAACCGGCCAGAAGAAATCTTATTGGGACTCGGGGACCAAAGCGTTCGTTTGTTCTTACGACTATTCCGTGTGATCGAAGGCAGACTCCATCGCTTTAAGCCTACGGCGGATCTTTTATTTCTCGAAGAACTCACTCCAGGGGTGTTCGCAGCTCATATCCGCGAACTAAAGTTCTATGCTCCTTGGTCCAAAGTGGTCGATGTCAATAAAGCGCTCGAGCAACTGAGAAGCACTTGGGAAGGGATGCTAGATGCTTATGGGAAAGAGATTCCTATTCTAAGCCTAGAGATTATTGTTCCCCAGCGCAAAGAATGGCTAAGGGGATCGTTGGGGAATGGCTACCATCTGGGAAAGGCTGACCAAACCCGCCGGCGAGGGGAAATGCTTAATCCTCTTCACCATAACAATGCCCCGGTCCTTATCGATTACAATAATCGTTCTATTCAAGTCTATGTAAGGCAGGTCCCTATTTCCGACGATAGGTACAAAGAGATTGCGGCCGACATTCCTCCAGAAGACGACGAGCAATCTGGCACTACGGTTCAAAATGGAACCGGCCCCACTGCCCCTGGCTCATCGCCGAATTAGCCTTAAAATCTATCTCAAAATATTGGTACGCCGGTTGCACTAGCGGCCATCGGGGATGATGGGTTCCCCAGCAAAATTTTTAGGAGATCCAAATGAAAAAGAGTCTAGTTTTAGCAATGTCGTTCTTTGCCATTAACGCCATGGCGGCTTTCGGACGTCAGGATGTTCGTCTTGAGATGCGCACCGAGCCAAAAGCCTCGTTCACTTCGACGATAAATACGTCGGTGTTTCGTGTGTTAGGCGATGGCAGTGTCTATCGCGCGGAATTTAATTCCAAAGGGGCCATGGTTTCTCGCAAGAGTTTCGCTTCCGTTTCCACCGATCAGATCGATCGCATTAATACGTTAATTGAAGCCGCTCGTACGGGAAAGATTGAGACCGAAGTTCACCAGATTCACTGTATGGCGATCTCGGGAACCTTCACGATCTTTTCGGCTGATAATTCCAGCGTGCTTTTAGAGAAGTCGACTCTTTGTCAGGACCCGACACTCAATACCGCTCCTGAAGCGGCCGAGTTGATTAAGATTGTGCAGAAATTAGCGGCAGAAGATTCCGAGCTTCTAGCGAGCAAGTAAGTATTCATGTGGTGCAAGAGCCCGCCTCTTCTTTGAAGAGGTGGGCTTTGCTATGTCTTGTCGTGCCTTCGGACCCGTTTTTGCATCCGATCTTAGCTATTAGGAGTGTGCTATGGCTAAGAAAAATATTCTTTCGCAGGAACAGACTCATCTACATGGAAAAGATGTCGCAAATGCCTCGGGAACATTGCCTGAAGACAATGCGACAATTTTAAAAATGCCACATGAAAAGCTAAATTCCGCAAGCGCTGTCGATCCGGGAGCTCAAGGGGTGGGGCAGAAGATCCGCATCTCGGTAGTTCATCCTTACGGGGAGGTAATTCCCGACGAGCTTGTGGAGATTGAGAATCACGAAACCGATTAGCGGACAACGAGTTGCACGGGTTTGTTACTCGCCTCAAATTCAGGTTTAAGGGTTTCCGTTTTCCACTGCCAAGACACGTATTGGCAGGAGAAGCGACCCCACGATCGGGCGCGTCCTAACATACCGCAAGGGTAGTTCGTGTACTTAGGCACAGGCCATTGCACGGTAATTTCGTAACGAAAGGGCTTGCACGGCTCCATTGGGGGAGACGAAAATGAGACCTTTCCTCCTCGATGGCCCATAGGCTTTCCTTGAACGCGGACCTGGGCGTTTTTAGGAACTTCCATTTCAAACGAAGCGTGATCGTACCTAAGACATTCTCTTTTATCGGCCGTTTGCGCTTCCGGCTGTGTCGTCGGAGTTAAAGGACTGGCTTGCGTCGGCGATGTCGGACCTGCCATAAGCGGGGGAGGCTCGCTTGGATCACCTCCTCCGTCACCAAAGTTGGGGCTGTCAGGAGCTGTGGGAGAAGCCGGATTACCCGCGTCTACCGGCCCTCCGCCACTAGTGAGGTGCGGTTTCCTGGGCCGAATGATCAGGAGCGTTTACGTGCGAACCATTCAAATGCCGCCCTAAATTGCCTTCGTTGTCATGAAACATTTGGCTGATGTCGGCTTCAAGAGCTTTTCTCTTTTCTTCGGGGCTCATGTGTTTTCCGCACAGTTTGGTCGCTTCGCAAAGCGCTTCTGAGGTCAGCACTCGGGTAATTTTTTCTCGGACGTAGGCACCCATGATGGACTGATCGAGTTCCCGTTCTAAAGCTTCAATTTTTTCTTCCAAACTCAAACCTTTGATCTCTAACTTATCAAAGCGCGTTTTGAGATCCATGTTGTCGAATTTATCTCTAAGATCGGCCATGATTGCGGCAGGATCTTTGGATCGCGTTTCGCTTTCCTTGGCTTTTGTTAAATCCGCATCCGCTTGATCTTTCAGCTTCTCTTGTACTTTTGCCTGCTCTTTAACTTGCTCGATGGCCCCCCGCATCTTTTCTAACTGTCTCTCGGTGGATTTAAGATTTTCTAGCCGTTGTTTTTTCTCCTCCCCTTCCGGTAAGGCTTCGATCTTAGTTTTTCGGTCGTTATACTTGTCCGCTAACTCGTCGTAACCAGTAGCATAGTGATCTATCATGATGTCTAAGGCATCGATCTTTTCTTGCGCCGCTTGCTTGGCCTGTTCATGTTTCGCAATGGCATCTTGAATCTCCTGAGGGACCCCTCGACCAGGATCGCTTAATTTGTCACCAAAGGGGGTTAATGCGTTCGGTTCAGCCGCCTTTAAAGTGATTGCCGAAAGACTCAGTAGTATCCATAAGCCAAGAAACCAGTTTCTCATTTGGGGGTCTCCTCAAAAAACGTTTTGTTCAGATGAAATATCGGAAGGGTTCTAAAATTCTACACGCTTAGTTGGCTCGGCACCAGATTGTGAAGAAAACTCCATGAACGCCGCGTTAAGATTCTTTGACGCAGCGCCGACACGTAAGGTGGATGAAGACTTATCGACCACCTTCTTTTTGCCGCGTTCTCTATGTGGGAACTACCGATGGTAGTTCGACGGCGGTGCACTACTTTACGAATTTCCTAAAACTGGGCTATGCGGTTTATGCTTATGATCCCGATCCTTTTCGAATGTCCAATTGGCGGGATGCGCTAAGAGTTAAGTTAACGAAACGCCCGTCGCTTCACCACCAGCGTCGAGCGGAGCTCAATTTAGTGCGCCTGTGCCGCAATCATCAGTTTGATCTGATCTTTGTCATGAGCCAAAATTTTATAAGTGCCGAGACCTTGAACGCCATGAAAAAGGCTTCTAAATTTTCGCCGGTGATGGTCTACCATTCCCATGATAACAATTTTTCGAAGGGTATCTTAAAGCCCAAGAATTTTTCCCAAAATCTCGTCGCTTTCGACTATGTCTTTACGACGAAATCTCAAAATGTTGCTTCCTACAAAGCTTTGGGCCAGAGCCAAAGCATTTTTATTCCTTCCGCCTATGAGCCTTCGGTGCATCATCCCATTCCCGACAGATATAGCCGATACAAGCCCGATGAATTTGAGGTGACGTTTATAGGAACTTACGACAAGAGCCGAGCCCCTCTTTTAGAGGCTGCAGGATGGCACCGGCTTAACGTTTGGGGAGACAGGTGGAATCGCGCGCCTCTTTCCGCCGATAGACGTAAGCGGATAAACGGCGGGCCGGTCAACTTTTTGGAATACTCCGACGTACTTTCTCATTCGAAGTGCATTTTGGGTCTTCTTCGTGAAGAGGCCCAAGATCTTCACACCCAAAGAACTTTTGAAGTTGCAGCCTGTGGGGGGTTGCAATTTGCCCCGCGCAACGAGGAGATTCAATCCTTCTTTACTGACAAGAAGGAGATAGTGCTTTTTTCGTCTACTGACGAACTTCGCGAGCTTATCAATTATTACCTGGCCCACCCGGCCGCCCGCCGCGCTGTTGCGCGTCGAGGACATGAACGGCTCCTCAAAGGGCAGCATACCTATATGGATAGGTTGCACGAGATCTTAAAGACCGCTGGATTTTCTTCCTCTCGACTTTCAATACGCGCCTAATCGCCCCCTACTAATGTGGGCATTCTTGAGATTGGGCCGCAAAAACACTTGAAAAAAGGATAAGTGGCGTTTAGTTACCGTTATGATTAAACTTTACCGCGGGTTTTCATTTCCCCGGTAAGACGGCGCGAGAGGGTCCACGACAACCCCTCTTCGACTGGGAATGCCGGACTGTGCTTACAAGACTTTTTGTCGTAAGAATAACCTATGGATTTTCTCAATTTCTTCAATAGAGCCAATTCCGAATACATTGAGCAACTTTACAGTCAGTACCAGAAGGACCCTGAGTCGGTTGAGGAAACCTGGCGGGTGTTTTTCGCCGGCTTCGAGATAGGACTGGGACGACCGCTAGTAGGAGGAGGGGGGACCGGCGAGTTTGCGACCCTCTCCCAACGAAGATCCGACGGCACTGGCGATCTCGTCCATTCGTACCGCGAGTTGGGGCATCTCGTTGCGGCTTTAGATCCTCTGGGCAATAACCGCCCTTCGCAACCTCTTTTGGATATCAAAGAGTTTGGCTACTCCGATACCGATCTAGATCGGCAAGTGGGAAGTGGAGGATTTCTTGGGGCCACCGATGGCACGCTCAAGGATTTGGTGGAAAAGCTTAAGACGACGTACTGCGGGACATTGGGCGTGGAATATATGGATATTCCCGATAAAGAGCAGCGGGCTTGGTTGCAGGAGCGGATGGAGCCTCTTTACAACCAACCGAAATTCTCTGCCGAAGAGTCCAAGAGAATCTTAAAGCTTCTTATCGCCGCCGAAGAGTTCGAGCAGTTTCTCCATACCAAATATATTGGCCAAAAGCGGTTCTCCCTTCAAGGGGGCGATGCGCTTATCCCCATGCTGGACACTCTGATAGAAGAGGGTGCTACGTTGGGGCTTCAAGAAGCGGTCACGGGAATGGCGCATCGGGGGCGTCTGAACGTTTTAGCGCACATCATGCAAAAACCTTACGAATATACGTTTAGCGAATTTGAGGGGACGATTCCTCAGGAGGCTAACCAAGGGGATGGAGACGTCAAATACCACAAAGGCTTTTCTAACGATCGCACCACCCTTTCAGGCAACAAAGTACACCTCTCGCTATCACCTAATCCCAGCCATTTGGAATTGGTAGATCCCGTGGTGGAAGGTGTGGTTCGCGCCAAACAACAGTATTTGGGCGACACCGATCATGTCAGTGTTCTTCCCATTCTCATCCACGGTGAAGCCGCTTTTGCGGGGCAGGGGATCGTTCCGGAGACGTTAAATCTGTCCGAATTGGCCTACTACCGAACCGGGGGCACAATTCACATTATCATCAACAACCAGCTGGGATTTACCGCGACCGCTAATCAAACGCGCTTTACTCCCTATGCCACTGACGTCGCGAAAATGATTAAGGCTCCCATCTTTCACGTCAATGCCGATGATCCCGAAGCCGTGGTGCACGCGGCTCGCTTAGCTATCGGCTTTCGCCAGCAGTTTCGCGTCGACGTCATGATAGACCTTTGGTGCTACCGACGATATGGACATAACGAAACCGACGATCCCACGTTTACCCAGCCATTAATGTATGAACGCATCGCCCTGCAAAAGCCTGTCTGCGAGCTTTACGCGCAAAAGTTAATTTCCGAGGATCGTATCTCTCCTGATGAAGTCGAGGCTCTTAAGAGTGAGATTCGTCAGACCATGGAAACCGCTTTAGGAATCGCGCGGGAAAAATTACCCCACGAAATCCCCTATAGTTTTGGTGGTGCGTGGAAAGGGATGACTCGGGCTGGAGACGACTGGGACGCCAAGACCGCCGTTTCGTCTTCAGTCATTAAGACCATCACCGACAAAACAACGATCGTTGCGGACTCTTTCCACATTCATCGGAAACTAAAGAAACAGTACGAGATACGCCGTGAAATGGGAGAAGGAAAGCGGCCTGCCGATTGGGGCTGTGCCGAGATGTGGGCCGTGGGCAGCCTCTTGCTTGAGGGCACTCCGGTACGAATGACCGGTCAAGACGTGGAAAGGGGAACCTTTAGCCATCGCCATGCGGTTCTTCATGATACCGAAAACGGTGAGCTGTATGTTCCACTCGAGAATCTAGCGCCGAAGCAGGCGAAGTTTAATATCGTTAACACGATGCTCTCCGAGCTTGCGGTTCTGGGATTCGAATATGGATTTAGCAGTGCGGATCCCAGAAATCTTGTTGTCTGGGAAGCGCAGTTCGGGGACTTTGTTAATGGAGCCCAGCCCATCATCGATCAGTTTATTTCGAGTTCGGAATCCAAGTGGGCAAAAATGAGCGGCCTTGTGATGCTGCTCCCTCACGGATACGAGGGGCAAGGGCCAGAACATTCTAGCGCGCGACTAGAACGCTTTTTGCAACTTTGCGGCGAGAACAATATTCAGGTCTGCTATCCGACACTGCCAGCCCAATATTTTCATCTCTTGCGCCGACAGATCCTAAGACCGTTTAGAAAGCCTCTGATTGTCATGACGCCCAAGAGTCTGCTCCGTGACGAGAGATCGACGTCACCGTTAAGTGAATTTACCGAGATGGGATTTAGGCCGGTCATCGATGATCCGTCAGAGCCTTCGCCGGAAGGGGTTAAGCGGATCTTGTTTTGCACGGGAAAAGTGTTTTTTAATTTGCAGGCCAAACGAGATCAGCAAAAGCGAACCGACGTTGCGATTATTCGCCTAGAACAACTCTACCCGGTTCCAAGACCCGCCATTTCAGCAGTGTTGGAAAAATACAGAGGCGCCAACGAACTGCTTTGGGTTCAAGAAGAGCCCCGCAATATGGGCGCTTGGACCTTCATCGATGCCAAGCTGGGGCCGTTGGCCTCTGATCGGATACTGGAATATCGAGGGAGAAAAGAGTCGGCAAGTCCTGCTGTGGGATCTTTCCGATGGCACCAAAGGGAAGAAGAAGATTTTGTGAGGTTAGCCTTTGAACCTCTGGCCGCCTCAGTCGGTAGCGACAAAAATAGCGCAAAAAAATAAGGAGTCTTCATGCCTACCAATGTTCAGATCCCGGCACTTGGCGAATCAGTGACGGAAGCCATTTTGGTGCGATGGATCAAATCCGACGGGGATGCGGTTAAAGCCGACGATCCTCTTTGCGAACTGGAAACGGACAAAGCCAATGTAGAACTTCCCTCTCCGGGAAACGGAGTTTTGAAGCAGCTCAAGAAGGCTGGGGACACGGTACGCATTGGTGATGTCATTGCAAATATAGGAGAAGGCATTGGAAAGGTGACGGCCTCGGCTAAAGAGGCGCCCGCTCAAAAGCCCCCGGCCGCTTCATCGCCCAAGCAAAGCGAAGATCCTGTGATTCAAGCTCCGCTCAGTCCGTCCGTCAGACGATTGGTTCGTGAAAATAATGTGGAGCCCGAGACATTAGTGGGCACCGGCCCTCGGGGAAGGGTGACCAAAGAGGATGTCCTCAGTGTCGTGGCTCACAAGCCCGAACCCGTGGCTCCCGCGGCCCTTGCTTCCAGCAAACCAATAGCTCAATCACCGTCTACCTATCATGACGGCGAAGGAGTACGGCGTGAGCCATTAAGTAAGATCCGCAAGAAGATAGCCGAACGTCTTGTCGCCGCTCAACACACGGCCGCGATGCTGACCACCTTCAACGAGATCGATATGTCGGCGGTATTGGACTTGAGAGAAAAGTACAAAGCCCGTTTTCAAGAAGCCCACGGAGTTTCTTTAGGCCTGATGTCTTTCTTTGCCAGGGCAGCTGTACTTGCTCTTCAAGAATATCCCGTGGTGAACGCTTTTATAGATGGTACCGATGTCCTCTATCACGACTACGTGAATCTAGGCATTGCGGTCTCCACCGATCGAGGGCTAGTCGTTCCCGTACTGCGTCACGTGGAAAAGATGTCGTTTGCAAAAGTGGAATCGGAAATTAAAAGAACGGCAGGGGCTGCGCGCGAAGGAAAACTGGGGCTCGATGAGCTAAGCGGAGGCACCTTCACGCTTACTAACGGTGGGGTTTTCGGCTCTCTTATGTCGACTCCGATTTTAAATCCTCCTCAGAGCGGGATTTTAGGACTGCACGCGATCCAAAAACGTCCCATTGCTGTAGAAGATAAGATAGTGATTCGCCCGATGATGTACGTCGCTCTTTCCTACGATCATAGAATGGTGGACGGAAAAGATTCGGTAAAATTCTTGGTCAAAGTGAAAGAGTGTTTGGAAGATCCGGCCCGGTTGATGCTAGAAATCTAAGTTCGCTGCAAGAGAGGAATCACCATGAGGGCTATGATCCTTGAGGATAACGGACCCATTGAGAGCTCTCCGCTCCATCCCATTGAGCTTACTGATCCGTGGCCGGCTCCTCATGAAATAAGAATCAAAGTAGAGGCCTCGGCGGTTTGTCGAACCGATCTGCACATCATCGAAGGGGAACTTCCTTTGAAACGGCGGCCTATTGTTCCGGGCCATCAAGCCGTTGGACTCATTGATATGGTGGGAAGAAAGGTCGCGCGTTTTCGAGAGGGGCAGCGTGTGGGGATAGCATGGCTTCGCCATACGTGTGGTTCCTGTCTGTATTGTGGAGGGGGCCAGGAAAATCTCTGTGAAGCTTCCGAGTACACGGGATACCACGCCGATGGTGGCTTTGCCCAATATGCAGTAGCGGATGAATCCTTCGTGTATGAAATTCCAAAGTCATTAGATCCTGCCGCGGCAGCTCCGTTACTGTGCGCAGGAATTATTGGATATCGTGCGCTTCGCCGCGCTCAAGTTCCCCAAGGCGGCGCTCTGGGTTTGTTCGGCTTTGGTTCGTCAGCTCATATTGTCATGCAAGTCGCTAAAGCGCGGGGAAGTCAGATCTATGTCGTCACCCGTGGAGAATCGCACCGGACTCTTGCCAAGAAAATGGGGGCGGATTGGGTAGGAAGTAGCGCTTTCGAACTGCCTCGAAAACTGGACAGTGCGATCCTTTTTGCTCCGGCGGGAGAATTGGTTCCCCAAGCTTTGTCCTCGATTCGAAAAGGGGGAACGGTTGCTCTCGCCGGAATCTATCTCTCCAAAATTCCTCAGCTCGACTATGAATCACATCTTTTCTATGAAAAGAATTTGCACTCAGTGACTTCCAATACTCGGGCGGACGGCCTAGAGTTTTTGGCTGAAGCCGCGGCAAGATCAATTCTTCCGCATGTCACGAAATTTCCCCTGGACCGGGCGAACGAGGTCTTACAGATGCTAAAGTCCGATAAACTTCAGGGAAGTGCAGTTTTGATTCCTTAATAAGAGATGGCAAAGTACTCCTTCATCGTTCGAGAATCTACCGTCAAGGATGCGGATGGAATCGCTTACGCCCATATGCGCACCTGGCAAACGGCTTACGCTGGTATCGTGCCAGAGGCTTATCTGGGCAGTCTAGATCTCAAAGAACGTGCTATCCGCCAGCGGCAGCTCTTAAGTGACCCGCAAAACTCCCGAAGGTATTTCGTCGCCGAAACCGACCAAGGAGAAATCGCCGGTTTTGCCTGCGCAGGAGAGTCTCGAGACGGCGGCACTGACTTTCAAGGAGAGCTTTACGCCATCTACGTTCTAAAAGAGCACGCCGGCCACGGAATCGGTCGTGAACTTTTTAAACGAGTGGTCGTTTTGCTCAGAGAGATGAAATTTTCCTCTATGAAAGTATGGGTACTCAAAGATAACCCCTCACGCAAATTCTACGAAGCCATGGGCGGGAAGCTTCTAAAGGAAGTTAAACCAGATGAGATTGGGGGAGTTAGGCTTGAAGAGGTTTCCTACGGGTGGGCAGCACTGCCGGGTTAAAGGTCCTGAATGTTCAGTCTCTTAGCGTTTCTGAAAAAAAAATCAACAGCCGTGGGATCACTGACAGCCGCCAACGGGGTAGATACATTCTCGTAACGTGAGGTAAGTATCCGAAATGTAAGGAGGTAAAGTACTCTCCTCCCCTTTCATGCCTGTATTCTGACCGGTGCCCCGAAAAGAATACACCCGCCTTCAAAGCTACTCCATGCGGCTTTCGTTTTGCATCGTTAAAAGGGCAGGGGGATTCCATGAAGTTCGGCACAATTATTATCTCCGCTTGGCTTCCGACTCTACTAGCGGTTTTGGTTTCTACGCCACTTTTGGCGGAGGGCACTGCGAAAGATCTTCTCGGTCGGTATTTGAGAAACGCCGTAAATAACCGGACCGTATCGATTCCTGATGTCACTACCGACAATAAGCCCGTAAATATGTACCAGCCCTATCCGATTACAGTTCCCAGAAGAATAAGTAGCGATCAATCTTTCCCAGATTTTACGACCATGGCCAATATTACTCAGAGTTGGACCAGTGTATGGGCCTCAGCGACCAGTGACGAGTCGTTGAAGGCAGGGTTGGACAGAATTGGGACCGATTTTAGTTCGAGAGGCGTTTCCAAAGAAGGATTAAATGCGGTGGCCGATCTCCTTCGAAGTGGCGGGAATGCTGCTTCGACACCTCCTTCGGCTTCGGGCGAAACTGGGCTTGATACCTTGGCAGGGGGAGGTGGCGTACCTGCAGCTCCACCCGCGGACGGGGCAGCGGCTCCCGTTAAACAGTCGGTTCAAGCGGTAGCACCCCAAGTGATTGCTTCCTCCTCTGATCTTGCAAAAGACTTTGGGACACAAGCCGATAAGCAGACGGCTCAGATCGACAAGGCCAAAGCAGATGCCGATCAAAAATTTAACAATTTGGCGGATAAGCAAAAACAGGCCGAAGATGCCAACCGGCAAGCAGCTCTTGCCAATGCCTACAATCAGGGTGCGCAGCAGGGGGCAGCCCAAGCGGGGGGGCAAGGCGGAGGAAAAAAAGGCGACGATGGCGGGGACGATAAAGGGGACGAAGACGGAAAAGATAAAGACTCTGCTAATGCCAACAACTCAAACGGTTTGGACAAATTACTTGGTCAACAGAGTCGGGGTGTCGGTGAAAGCGATGGACTTTCTCTTCCCAAAGATCCCATCACTGCCAGTGATACGCCAAGGGTTGATCCTGGAAGTGTAGTGAACCCTTCCACCATCAGCAATCAGGGGCCGACGGTAAATCAAGATCCCAAATCTAATAAAGTGCAGTTGGCCTTTGGAGGTCCTTCGACACCCAATCAATTAGCGTTCGCCAACTCTCAAGATATGCCAAAGCTCAATTCCGTTGGCAGCCAAGGGAACAGCGGCAAAATGGCAAATCCCGCCAAGGGCGCAAGTGCCACTGATGGCGATGCATATCCCAATACTGGGTCCTATAATGACTCAAGAGGCGGGGCCAATAACTTTGTAAATGGGGGAATTTTCCAAGATACGGGATCCACTGGGGGAGGCGGGCCTTTTGAATCGGGAGAAAAATCCGATGCGTCCGACGAAGGTAGCATGGCCAGCGAAACGGTAATGGCGGGTCGAGCGCCGGCGGATCAGTTGGCCTCTTCAATGTCGAAGTCGGCAAGACCCGGAGTGTTTGGAGCGATGCCAGATGTTTGCACGACGGATCTAAAGGACAACGTCTTTGTCTGTCACAATCCCAAACTACATTTGCATCAGGCGGTGGAGGGTACCACTACGCTGCCTGGTCCCCTTCAGGCCGGGCTATTACCGGGCTAAAGCTTGAGGATGAAGTGAGCGTCCGGCTGAACCTCTCATAAAACCAGGCTCGAACTCGCCTTCTGGGAAACATTTCCATTTTCAATTTTGTCTTTCCCCACAATGCTCTTACGCAGCTTCCAAGGAAACGATGGGGAGTGACAAAAATTCGATAGAGAAAAAAACTTTGGTAAAGACGGTTTCTCCAATGAATCAACTCGGCATAGTCGGACCGCCAGGCCGGAGAAAAAGTGAGATCGGATAGGCCGTGCGACTCCCCCGCTATCTCATGTTCGATGGGAGTCCCTGGCATGGGTGCCACGATAAAATAGGTTACCTCTCCCAAGCCTGCTTTGAGCAGGCGTTTCGCATAACGGAAAGTCTTCCAGCGATCCTCTTCCTCTTCGCCGGGATAACCCAGCACGAAACAAGCCTGGGTTCTTACCTTTCGCTGGGAGAGTAATTTAACCTGCTCGATGGCATGTTCGTGTTGAAAGGGTTTACGGATCAACTGCAAAACTCTCGGCGATCCAGATTCTGGCGAAAAACTCACGTAGTCGAGTCCCGCATCGGCCATTGCGCTAAGCGTTTCCAATTTTAGATTATCCATCTTCGTTCCCGAGACGATTCTCCATCGAATAGCAAGCTGCCTCTCGGTTAACATTTTAGAGATCTCTAACATTCGCTTTTCGTGAATGGTCGGATTGAGATCCTCCCAGTGAAATTCGTCTACCCCCAACGTCGATTTCATATGAGCGATTTCGCTTATTACGTTTTGGGCTGATCTCATACGCCATTTTCTTTCATTCATAACGGGAACCGAGCAGAATCCGCAAGGATAGGGGCACCCCCGGGAAGTAAGAAGCGCCACGTAACGCCCTGACATAGGGCCGTGGGCATATTTGAGTTTCCAATAGTTTTCCAGGGGAAAGCGTTCCCAAAGCGGCCAGGGCAGAGCATCCAGATCGCTTACCATGGCGTTTTGAGTTTGATGAAAAGCTTGCTCTCTTGTCCAGACATGTTTTTTGAGGCGTTCCGGAACGGTTCCGTGTTCAAGTAATGAAGGAAACAGCTCCATGGCAATGGCTTCGCATTCTCCTAAAATGGCGTGCGTGATCGGAGTCTTCATCAATTCTGACGAACATTTAGACAGCGAAAATCCGGTGACGGCTTGAGTGTTTTCGGTCGCGATGACAGGAACCTGGAAGTCTTTTAAGGCCTTTGCCACTTCAAACACCGCGTGAGAGTTAAAAATTGAATTTGCATAGATTACAAAGGCCCGTCGAGTTTGCGATCTAACTCTTTTTTGCACCTCAGAAGGAGTTAATCCAAACATGAGATAAGGACCGCAAGCGGTAGCCTGATTGGGCTTTTCGCCAAAACAGTCGATGACTTCAAAAGGGAGATTTTCCCGCTCTAAGACGGCCGCCAGGTAGGCCAGTCCATGAGGGAGATAGGGGATACCCGAACTGTGAGAATCTCCTCGTCGGCATACTAACGGCGGATTTATCAAAGTGATCATCTGCTTATTCTAACTGAATCTGGGCCTGCATTTTGACGCACGGTAGGAAAAAGCCGAAATCAGTGGACCCCAGCCCCTGCTTATTATTAGAATGCGGGTCGAATGAACCAAGCCAAGGAATCCGAACGCTTTCAAAGTCTACTTGAAAATAAGGGGCTCAAATACACCCACGAGCGGAAACTTATTCTTGAAGAGGTGTTGAAGCTTAGGGGCCATTTCGATGCCGACGAATTCTATGCCCTCATTAAAAAGACTGGCCTGCGTATCTCCCGCGATACCGTTTATCGTACGATTCCCCTATTGCTTGAATGTGGGTTAATCCAAAAATCGGTGGGAGATAGTCGTCGGGAATATTTCGAACGCCCCGGTCCGAAAGGCCACCATGACCATATGGTCTGTATCAAATGCGGCAAAGTGATTGAGTTTCGCGACGAGCAAATAGAACAGCACCAAGAGACGATCTGCCGCCAATACCGGTTTCAACTTATCTTCCACGACCACAGGCTGTTCGGCTATTGCGGGGACTGCCACTAGCCGCCACTACAATTAGGGCTTTCTTTGCATGAGGAAAAGTCTTGCCAGTCCCGCTGCGCCACGTTATTCAGACTCAATCTGAATAGGACAGTATCTGATGTAGGAGTCAGAGCCGTGGAGGGTAATTTGACGGGTAGTTTGAAGCGTTGTCTTTTCAATTTTCATTTGTTTCTTTTGCTAGCCGCATTTGCCCTAATCTTTTGTCCGGCGGCCAAGGCTCACGACGAGCACACTGTCGAAGAGCTGGTAGCCGTTTACCAGGGCATTTTAGATTCGGTGCTAGACCTTCAGACCCCTGGGGCTCTCACCTGCCCTATCGACGATAAAGACCCGCGCTTTCAAGGTAGTTTTGCCGGAGCGGTCCTTCATTTTGCAAGACTCTACGATTTCAGTATCAAAGAGGACTGTCCCGAGTGTGCGCTACCTAAACGTACCTTCCAGGATTGGCGCATCGTTAGAGCCGCTAAATTTGTCTGCCATCAGTTTAAAGAGTTTGCCTCCAATGTCTGGTGGGGGACGACTCACCCCAATCAAGCAAGAGTGCTTCTCTCTGCCGCAGTAAATGAGCGCTACCACCAAAATGGGGCGGTCTATACAGCTCTTTGGCTGGCGGCTACCGGTATCTTTGAAAGCTACGATCACGGGCCGGTGGGACTTCATATTGGCTGCGCCCCTTTTCAGCTCGTCTACAACACCACAGCTATCGCGGTTACCAACTCTTACAAGATTGCCTGCCATCCCTGGGCGCAAGCGGGAGTGCAGAAATTTGGAGTCTTTGTGCCTATCGGTCTTTCGGAGCTCAAATACGCGTGGAGATTACGGGCTCTATTTCAAAAGCTTCCCCATTTGACCGATCCCGATGAACGGGCCCTGTTACCAAGAAAGTTAAAAGAGATAGCTCTTATGATTGAACAGGAAGTAAATTCGCTGAGCCTAACCCAAGAGTTTGCTGCTCCTTCCGAGTCTAGCCCTTTGTTGGGGAGCGCTCTATTTGCCGACATCGAAATGGTGCTCGGTGGGTCCGACATGAATACCAAGATGTACATTGTTACCCAACATCTTCTGGGCCTTGAACTTCTAAGATCTCGGGCTGCCGAAGCCATCAAAGCCAGATATCTGAAAAAAGAGATAGGGAGTACCGAATATATCTATAAGAAAGGATTGATAGGCCTTCTAGGGAAATTGATCTTGGAGTACGGAAGAAACCTACGTCCGCTCAGCACTATCTCCGAAATCGATCCTATCGACGAGAAACGAGCTTTGCTTCAGGGGGGACTGATTCAGATTCTTGAAATCCTAAGCGACGAAGATTTTAAGGCACTCTTTTTCGCAGAGTTGGCGACCGTTCCAGAAGGTTCCGAAGATTTGAATTGGTTCTATCGCCGCCTCAGGCATTCTATTAAGACACAGCGCCAATCACTAAAGCAGACTTGTGCTACCCAGGTGAAGCAGAGGGCTGCTACAGCCAATGGAATAGCTTTTGAATCCCTTCCACTCCGAGAAAGGTTATCGCTGCGAACAGAGCCAGATTGAAGGCAAAAAGTAAGTAGCTAGCGATAAGTAAAGAGCCATCACATTCTAAGATTCCAACCGCAATTCCCACGACTCCCAGTGCGGGGGTGAAGTTTGTCCCGGGCGGGTAGGGGAGTGCCAGCAGAAGTCCACTGATCGAGATAACCAGCCCGTTAACCGCATTCATTCCGGCACCCGTCGCTAGCTTCTCCATTCTGGGTTTGGTAAATCTCTCCATCTTTAACGCTATCTTTCCGGCGTGGCCGAAGATCTTTCGAACGGTCTCCCCTTTTATTTTTTTTCTGAGCCAACGGCTGGGAAGCCAAGCGTCTTTTCCAAGAGCTAACCGGATGCCAATGACGGCTACGATAAGCCCGAAAACCGTGGAAAGGCCTGGAACCGGTAGGAAAAGAAGAAAAGGAACGCAAAAAAAGATAGCGATAATAACCTGTCCATGCCCCCTCAGTTTACGAAATAAGGAGACGATGGCTACCTGGTCTTTGTGAAAAAAAACAGATAGATCGTAGAACTCTTCGGAAAGTTTGCGGGCCTTCATTCGGTACGCAGCGCTTCGATGACGTCGAGTCGCTCCGCCTTAAGGGCCGGCACAATTCCGCTACAGATTCCCACTATTAAAATTGAGACCACGGAAACTCCTAACGCCGCGGGGTTTAGCACCCATTCAAATTTTATCTGGGGAACGACTTCCGAAGCCCCGTAGATAATCAACTGATACGCTGAGAAGCCTAGCGCGATGCCTGCCATTCCGGCAACAGCGGAAAGTAATGTCGCTTCCATCAAAAACTGGATGCGAATACTCCGATCGGTAGCCCCCATGGCTTTGCGAAGGCCGATCTCCTTTAGCCGTTCGGCGATAGAGACCAGCATCATATTGTTAATTCCCATTCCTCCCACTCCCAAAGTAATGAGCGCGATGCTAGTAAGCATAATCGCAAACAGACCAAGAAATCGCCGCATCTGGGAGATGAGGACCGTGTCTGAGTCCACATTAAATTTGCCGGCGGCTCCATACTTTGACGAGAAGTAAGCTTCTATAGCCTTTCCCACTTTCTCCGAATCAGATCCTACTTTCAACAGAGCCGCAAATTCAGTGATCTCGTTATCCCAAAAGTGGTTCACCGTTTGGAAATAGGTATAGGGGATAATGATATCGAGATTAGGTTTGTGCCAGCTCTTGTTAGAATTCTGTTTACTAAGAACTCCCATGACGCGACAGGGATAGGCCAAGTCTTGATCTTTGGTGATAAAGAGTATTTTTCCCAGAGGGCTTACTTTGTGAAACACTCTCTCCACGATATCGGATCCGATAAGACATACGGGACTTCTTCCTTCCACATGATAGGGACTCAGCCCTTTTCCCGATTCTACTTTCCGGTTAATGATCTGTAGATACTCAGGCGTTACCCCCCAAACGGTGACATCCGATTCGATCGTAAGCCCCCCATAATTCACGTTGTTTGAGCCCGAGCCTAGGATGGGAGAGAGAAGTTCAATCTGGGGAAAGACATGTTTTAGCGGGAGAATATCGTTTTCCCAATTGAAAGATCGAAAGGGGATGGGGGCTCTGTCCGATGCGCGTCGGTACCAATTTTTGTGGCCTCGTATCATGACCGAACGGACCCCTAGATCGTCATAGCCTTCCAAAATCTTTTTCTTTGCGAAGCTCCCAAAGGTGATCATGGCAAAGACCGAAGCGATTCCCACCATGACTCCAATCATCGTGAGCATCGCTCGGACTCGGTTGCGTTTCAAATTTTCAATGGCCAAAGGAATTGAGGTTCTAAATACCCGCAGGATGGCGGCCATCGTAAGGGACTTGGGAAAAAGTTCTCTTGTTTCTTTCCAGGAGTCATTGGGAGCCTCTGCTACCGCCTTCTGCCTACCGCTGACCAGTAGTCCATCATTTAATTGAATCTCGGAAGAACACTGACGGGCAATTTCGGGATCGTGGGTGATGAGAATGATCGTCTTGCCTTTGGCGTTGAGCTCTCTTAGCTGATCCATGATGATCTTGGCATTGGCGGAATCGAGATTTCCCGTCGGTTCATCCGCTAATATGAGTTCCGCGTCACTCAATAAAGCACGCGCTATCACAATGCGCTGTTGTTCGCCGCCAGAGAGTTGATTGGGGAGCTTGTAAAGTTTATCCCCTAAACCCATCGTTTTCGCGAGTGAGATCGCTCTGTCCTTATTTTGGGCGGTTTCGTGCGGAAGTTCACAAGGGTAAAGCGAGGGCAGAAGAATATTGGTTAAGACCGAAGCCCGGGGTAGCAAATGGAACTGCTGGAAAACGAAACCAATCTTTTGATTTCTTAAAAACGCGAGCTCTTCCGAGCTTAGGGTGGAAAGATCAGTCCCATCGAAGATTACTTTTCCGGAACTTGGTTTTAGCAAACATCCTAAAATGTAAAAGAGGGTTGATTTCCCCGATCCTGAACGCCCGCGGATAGCGACAAAATCCCCGCGTTCAATAGTAAAACTCACATCTTTAAGAGTGGGGACGAACTTGTCGCCCAGAGCATAGGAAAAGCACAGATTTTCCGCTCGCAAAATTTCCATAGCTTCTGCTCTAGTTCTTCTTGGTAAAGAAATCGACCATTCGGACGCGCTCATTTTCTTTCAGTCCGCTGGTCACTTCGAAACTATCTTCGTTCTGAAGCCCGACCTGAATCTGTTTTTTCTCTCCGTTTTCCAAAGTAACAAAGTAATCGTCATCCTCTTTGTCCACGTATTCGTGTTCAAGAGCCAATACTCTTTCTCGTTTATCGGTAATAACGTCCACGATGACCGACATTCCCGAGTGAAGCTGGGGTGAGGGGTCTAAGATTTCCATTTTCACGCTAAACTCGACACGGTCCGCGGATCGGCTCCATTCCTTCTTTTCGATGGCCGCGAGCGAGATACTCTGTATCACCCCGTGAAAGGATTTCTCCGGAAGGGAATTTGCCTTGATAAGCACCTTTTGCTTGGTCTTAATCTTAGCGATATCACTCTCGGGAACTTCGCTTTGGACGAAAAGCCGGGTCAGGTCATCGATGCGAACCAGACCATTATCGTCTTTGGCCGGCTCTACATATTCTCCTTCGGTTTTTAAGATCTGCGATACGATGCCGTCGAAAGGCGCTCTCATCGGATAGGCCTCTTCTCGTGCTCCCGTTAGAGTCTGCACCAGGGTAACGATAGGATCGCCTTTTTTGACGTGTTGGCCTATCGACACAAAGATCTTTTCTACGTAGCCGGGGTAGGGCGGAGTCAGTACGGATCGGCGATTGGGCGTGAGCAATCCTGCTACGGTCACCTGTTGGATGAGGTCGGTTCGTTTCACGACCCCCAGATTACTGGGCTCATTGTGAAGACTAAAAAGTCCGCTGAGTCCGTGCTCGGCTCCGGTTAAGAACAGGACTATGAGACAGAGCGCTCCTAGGGTCTGTACTCCACGTTTCATGTAATTTCTTTGATGGTTATTTTTCGACTGTGTCATAGAGTGTCGTCCGGTAAAAGTGATATTTCGACCATGCTACCGCCAAACCATAGTGTGCTTGCAAGTACTGGACTTTGGCATCCAACGTGTCATTTAAACTGGTGATGAGATCGAGGTAAGTAACTTTGCCGTCTTCGTATTGGCTTCGAATAAATCGGTAAGTCTCCTCTTCTGCCTGACGAAGCTCGCTTGCCAGCTGATCATTAGCTTTAAGTTGCGAAATCGTAATCATGAGATTCTTGATGTCAGCATTTAATTGAAGCTCCGTTTTCTTTAATTGATTGTCTTGCACCAGGGCTTGGGCCTGTGCCACTTCAACGTCGCGTTTGCGAATTCCCCAATCTAAAAGATTAAAGTTTAACCCCAGTAATACGCTCCAACCATATTGCTGGTTTTCGGAGAATAAAGTTCCTGAATTTATATATCCAAAGTTGGAGTAGGTCATGGCACCGGTAACCAGGACTTGAGGCCAGTACTTCTGCTTGACCAAAGAAACGTTGAGCGGATTTAGGTCAGTTTGAAGCTTTGCAATGCGGTAATCGTAGGCCTGTTTGAGGGGAGGGGGATCGTCTGGAGGTGAGGTGGGAACCTGTTTTTCTCCTAAAATTTCGAATTCTACCTCTTCATCGCTGGGGATCCCCATGAGCCGCTTGATCTCTAGTTCCGTTTGGCGAACGGTCACTTCAGCATTGCGAGCGTCGATATCAGCGCGTTTCACTTGGGTGGCAAACCGAAGATAATCGGTTCGAGTTTGCATTCCTTGGCGGTAGTGGTTGGTTACCAAGGCCAATTGCTTTTTTAGGATGTCGATCTGCTGTTTTTTTACATCAAAGAGCTGTTGTGCCTGGGAAAGTAGATAGAACTGGGTCCCCATATCTAAGGCGAGCTGTTCTCTCGTCCGGAGAAACGTCAGAGTGGCGATTTCATCGTTCAATTTGCTGATATCGTAACGAACGAGCGATTCCCCGTTATCGTAAAAATTTTCCGTCAGTGCCAAATTAAGTTGGCTGCCAAGAGGATCGGTCGGTCCTCCAGGAGTATAGGTCTTGTTGAGGCCGTGGTTGGAGGTTAAGTCGACTGAGGGCAAAAACTTGGCATTGGCACTCTTCACCTGCAACAGGGTAACGCTGCGGTTCAATCTGGCTGTGTCCAGATCCGGAGAATGGTCGATGGCGATGAGTAAGGCTTGTTTCAAAGACAAAGTCGCCGCAAATAGTTTTCCCGGTTTAAAAAAGGCAATAGCCAAAACGAGAAGGAGAACCGAAATCGATTGAACAAAATTCTTTGCAATCATAGGGAAAGGGTTTCCTTATGAGACGGTCTGGGGGCGAGCCTGTGACGAATATCTTATTTCGTTATGCAGCGTTTGTACACCTGCGGCAGCACAATAAAGAAAATAAGATTTCCAGTCGGAAATAGGTTTCGAAACCGCGTCTAAACTTCTATAAGCATTAGCAAATGAGCGCTTCAATAGTGTGGTTTCGGCAAGATCTGAGGTTAACCGACAATGGGGCATTTCAAAGGGCCTCTGCTCTGGAGCTTGGCGTCGTTCCCGTCTATATCTGGTCTCCCGAAGAGGAGGGCAGTTGGGCTCCGGGCGGGGCAAGCCTTTGGTGGTTACACCATTCGCTTACGGCTTTGGCCACGGATTTAAAAAAACTGGGGCTCGACCTAGTGGTTCGTAAGGGTACTGTGAGCGAACAACTCGCGTTGCTGGTTCAAGAGACGGATGCCAAATACTTACTCTTTAATCGGCGCTATGAACCTAGTGCTTTGGAACAAGAGCGAAGCGTCAAAACCAAAATGCAGGCTTTGGGCGTAGGCGTTGAGTCCTTTAACTCCTCACTGCTTTTCGAGCCCGGAGAGATCGCCAATCAGCAAGGCAATCCCTTTAAAGTATTCACTCCCTTTTGGAAATCCTGTTTGCACACCAAACTGGTGGAATTGCCCAAGATAGCCAAACCAAGAGTAAAGAGTGTCACCAAACGCATCTTTTCGCTCGGCCCTGAGCTTGAAATTGCGCGTTTAGCTCTGTTGCCAAAGCTTATTTGGGCGAACGGGTTTAGTGCCTCCTGGACCCCCGGCGAAAGAGCAGCGCAAGCGGAACTAAAGCGATTTACGAAAAGTATTTTGCAAGGATATAGCGAAACCAGAAACCTACCTTCGCTTGCAGGAACTTCACGTTTATCTGCCCATCTTCACTTTGGAGAGATTGGCCCGCGTCAGATCTGGGAAGCCGTCGTGGGAAGTCCTATGACTCCCACCGCCCAGAGTCGCCTGGGAATGGCAAGCTATCCCAAAGAGATTGGATGGCGAGAATTCGCCTTTCATCTGCTCTACCACTTTCCACAAACACCGACTAAGCCGCTTAGACCTGAATTCGGAAAGTTCCCTTGGAAGAAAAGAGCTACACTCTTGCGAGCCTGGGAAAAGGGAGTTACTGGATTTCCTTTGATCGATGCGGGAATGCGCGAGCTTTGGGCCACGGGATGGATGCACAATCGAGTTCGCATGATAGTAGCTTCATTTCTGGTAAAGCATCTATTGATCTCGTGGCAACAGGGGAGTCGCTGGTTTTGGGACACTTTAGTTGATGCCGATCTGGCAAATAACACTCTAGGGTGGCAATGGGCGGCCGGTTGTGGAGCGGACGCAGCTCCGTATTTTCGAATCTTTAACCCGGTCCTCCAAGGCGAGAAGTTTGACGCCGATGGCGTTTATGTCCGCCGCTGGATTCCCGAATTGAAAAAGGTTCCCAACCGATGGATTCATCAACCGTGGGCGGCTCCCGGAGGCTCTCCCTATGTGCCCCCTATCATCGATCTTGCGGCCGGACGAGACGAAGCCCTAGCCGCGTATCAGCAGATGAGGGCTGAGAAGGGAACAAACCGTTAGATCGCTCGAAATTTAGGCTCGCGCTCGGAACTCTCGGGCTCTTTCTTCTTTGATAGTAAATCTTGTTCGTCTATTTTGCGTTTTGCACTTTTTCTTACCTGCTCAATTTCGTCGCTGATATCCGGAAATACTTCCTTGGCGCGACGGGCGACGTAATTGACAATACTCTCCACCGCTATCCCTTTTACCATTTTGATCTCGTCCGCGAATTCGGTCTTAATCGTTTCTAAGACCGGGTTTTTCGTTTGTTCCGGGTTCAGCGAAGGATGATCCCAGCTTTCAGCTTCAGGTGGCTCTTGGGTGTCTGCTGGGCGATAGCCAGCGAATTCACTCGAGGCTTCTTTTTTCTCAAGCTGGTAGGCTGGTGTCTTAGCGAACTTTCGCGCCGGGCGACTCGTGAGCCATCCGCCTATAACCGCTCCTAAAACGACAGAGCCTCCTAACATGATCCACGGATGATTTTGGGTTTGGTAGACAGGATCTAAGGTCTGTTTTACGTTTTCCATAGTCTTCTCCATTTTTTGCGAAATGTTATCGATAGTATCTTCCACCGAACTGCGAGCGTCCTCGACGGTTCCTCGGCATCGGTCTTCAAAGAGGTCTAATTTCTCTCCCAACGCAATTCGTGTTGAGGCGATTTCACTTAAGATTTCACCCTGGCTTTTATCCATTCCACATTCTCCTTCATAGTATCGATCGCCTGTTTTGGCAGAAGATCGATCGCATCTATCCTAGAAACCGCATTCCGATATAGCCAATAGGCAAGAGCGCTTGCGATCGCCGAAATAATCAAAAAACTTAGCCACAACGTTACGTCTAAAACTTGGTTAAGAATAAACGCCATCCCTAATGAGAGATGAAAAAGAGCGATAGTCCTAAGACTATTTGCAGTCGAAAACGCGAGCAAAGCCCTTTTGCCTTTTGTGATCTCTTGGGTGACTTCCATTTTTGCCAGCTCCAACTCTTGTCGAATCAAGGTATGGGCATCATGGACAATCTCGCCAACCAAGGTACCAGTACTAAGGCTTTGCTCGCGTTTCAATTCCTGCATCGACTACCTCTTTAAAATCGCGGTCACGGCTGACCCTGCGATACATCCTATCGTTAGTCCGATAAAGAAAGCCTGGGCCGGATGTTCTTTAATCATCGAGCCCACATTTTCATAAGTATCGGAAGCAACCTTCTTCGCTTTGTCAGCTACATTGAGAACCTCTTTGGGAACTTTGCTTCCCAGTTCGCCCACTTTTTCTTGAGCGCTAGAAAGCATGCTGCTCATGCCTTCGGAGACATTCTCCTCACCCTTATCGAATCGATTAATTTCGGGACGTAAATTTTGTCCGAACTCAGTGGGTTTGTCTTTCAAGATTCCGGATTGATTTGCATTGGCCATGATGAACTCCTTATTAAGCGGGTAACGCCACGATGGCGGTTTCCCTTAAAATACAATCGACTTCGAACGGAAGTGCAGAAAACATGCCACTGTGAGCCACTCGTAAGTTGTGGCGCAACTCTCTGTGCCGCATCCATTTCTTCACACTATCATGGAAGGGATGTTATCGCTCTGATGCACTTTACAACGAGACTCTGTAATCGTCGGAGTGAATCGGGACAGGAATGCGGCAAAGGTCTACCCGCGGCTTCGCATTTGAATACCATAACGGGACGCTTTTCGGTAAAGCGTTACCCGATCAATACCCAATATGTTAGCGGCTCGTGACTTATTAAATTTCACCCGCTCTAGTATCTTAATAATGTGAGTGCGCTCGAGTTCTTCCAACGATTGTGGTTCCGCATCCGCAGTCGCGTTACCGATGGCGACTCCTTCCGGGGAAGGTGTCATCGAGACAGGAGCCAGAGTCACGATCTTTTCCACACTTACGATCTCCTCCGGAAAATCCTCGGGAAACAGCGTGGTGGTATTAGTCATCGCTACCGCTCGTTCGATGGCATTTTCTAGTTCTCGAATGTTGCCGGGCCAGGAATAACTCATCAAAGCCTGTAACGCCTCGGGCGAGACGCCGTCGACGCGTTTTGTGCTGGTCTGCGAACTCCGCCGAATAAAGTGATGAATAAGCTCTTCTAAATCGTCGGCTCTCTCTCGAAGAGGGGGAGTTTCGACTAGGATGACTTTCAGCCGATAGTAGAGGTCTTCTCTAAACCGGCCCTCTTTCACGAAAGCGTCCAAATTGCGGTGAGTGGCCGCGATGACGCGAACGTTCACCTTGCGATTTTCAATGGCTCCGACGGGCTTAAATTCACCTTCTTGCAAGACACGCAAAAGCTTAACTTGCAGAGCAGGCGAGATGTCTCCAATTTCGTCGAGAAAGATGGTCCCGCCGTCAGCCTCTTCAAAGAGACCGCGCTTATTGGCGATGGCTCCGGTAAAGGAACCTCGAACATGCCCAAAGAGTTCCGACTCGAGAAGTCCTTCAGAAAGAGCGCAGCAGTTGACGGTCACAAAGGGGTGCGAAGCACGGCTACTATTGTCGTGGATGGCACGAGCCACTAGCTCCTTTCCGGTCCCGCTTTCACCGATAACCAAGACGTTACTATCGGTCATGGCAGCCTTAGCGACGATTCGATAAATCTTTACCATCTGAGCGGATTTTCCGATCATGCTAATGCTCAGATTCGCTAAAGGATTATCCATCGGCTTGGTTCGATTAGATTCAATATGTCGGCTTGCCCGATACATTAGGGCTTTTAGCTCCCCTTCCATGTCGGCTAAGTTGATAGGCTTGCTTAGGTAATCAAACGCTCCCAGCTGGATGGCGCGCACCGCCGTGTCGACACTTCCGTAACCCGTTACAAAAATGACAACAGCCAAGGGATCGGCCTTCTTAATGTAGGATAGAAGTTCCATTCCGTTGGGATCTCCCAAATGGATATCCGACAAAATGATGGGGAACGAAGTGGATTGCATTAGCTTAATAGCTTCATCCCCACTATTGGCAGTACTGACTTCATAATGTTCCCGCCGCAGCACATCCGCCATGAATTGGCAGGTCGGGATGTCGTCATCAACCACGAGAACGTTAATGGGGTGTTTATGTTCCATGCTTTCCCTCCGCTTTCTTGTTGGGTTACCTACCGGCCCAATTGCATGGGACATGCCAGGTGAGCTCTATGGAACTCTTCTTTAGCAAGATCAGCAAAAAAACAAGTGTTTCTAAGTGATTCGGTCTACCACGTTGGTGTGTCCTTTTTCATTAAGTAGAGCGAAAAGCATCAGTTGAGCTACTGGGTCGTTGTTGCAAATAGCATCATTCGCCTTCGTGTCACCCAAAGTTACTAAGGGGACAAAGCCGTTGAGGCCGCTGAAAATTCAGCAAGTTGGGCTCCAGGAGCGGATGAGCGAGGAGATCGCAGTGTCACCGACTGGTCTTCTGCGACGTCTTGGAGAGCAAACCGCCGGTGCGGCGTGACCCTTGCAAGAGATATAGGGAAAAAGAGATTCTGATCGAAGATTAATTTCGATCATTAGATCAAGAGAGGCAACTTAGAAAGGAGACCATATGTCAGGAACTAGCAATCGCGGCTTTGCTTCAATGGATGCGGAGAAGCAGAGAGAAATAGCGAGTAAAGGGGGCAAGGCGGCCCATTTAAAGGGAACTGCCCATCAATTTACGTCAGAAGAAGCGCGTCGAGCGGGAAGTAAAGGAGGTCGGGCCGCCCGACAGAAACGTAGTGTTGGTCAACAGATCCCCCAAGCGGTGAATACGCCGACTAACGAAAAGGTAACGACCAACAGTTCTTCTGAGCAGGATAATCAGACGCGAAAAATGAGTTCGGGTGTCTTTGATCCCCGTTACTCGCACGAGTCTGAAATGCCGAGAAGGCACGACCAGAGAGACGAAACGTCTGAGGCTGAGATCGACGAGCCCTTGCATCGTGCTTCTTAATTGAAACGCTAAAAGGCTGCTGGGGCCCTGAGGAGTTGTGCTGGACTTGTCGTAGGTATTCTTGATCGCGGAAATTGAAGTTGCTTAGTAGTTCTTGTTCCACTCAAGGTAAGCGCTGAGCGCGCGGGTAACCGACTCAAAAGGATTATCTAAATAGGTCGATACGCTCCAATTGGGCCCCAGCCTTTTTCTCACCCCTAATTGGGTCACCTGAGTAAAGTCCGTACCCACATTGAAAGACGCTCCATCCCCCAACTTTAGTTTGGCACTCATAATTCCCGTACTGGGATCATATCCCACACTTTCAATCGGCGTCGACGCTAAGAGATACATTGAGGCCAAACTAATGGCACCGTCGGCAAAGGCGGCTCGGGCACTGCCCACGGAATCCATCTGTCCCGGGTCGAGCTGATCGAGCGGACGTCCGAAGAGTAAGACCGCTACCACTTGGTTGTTGGGCAAGGGCGGGGTACTCGTCAGATCTACCGAGGGGTGAGATGTAGTCCCTAAAACTCGGATATGTACCACGTAATCGGTGTAGGTGACGTCCGCAAGACCATCTACAAATATTGCTTTGTTGGTTTGTGAACTTTTAAGTGAAAAATGCTCTACTTTAGCGTTTCGCTCAAAGAGCTTCACCGGGAATTCCGCTATTTTTACGGTAAATTTCGGTGGCTTTTCATCTTCAAGTAAAAGTTCTAGCTCAATCGGTATGTCTGCTTTCGCTAAATTTGAAGTGAGTCTAAGCGGACGTTGGAGGGGAGTTCGCACTCGAACCTTGTAGGAAAACTGAGTGTCGGCGTGCGTTTGGGAATTGACTTCACGTTCCGGAATCCGGATCCGAGTATCGGGTAACAAGCGCGGGCGAGCAGTAGGGTCTAAATAGGGCAAAACCAATTTCACATCAGAGAGAGTAACCTCGGTCTCCAAGCGGTAACGCGGCTCTTTTCTTTGATCGATAGTAAATTTCCCTTCAGAGTCGATATCAAGGGACTGTGAGGCCGACTTAAGCCGCGTTTGCAGGGTGAAAGGAAGGGATTGGATCTTCCAAGGGAGTGCTTCATTGTTCTTTACTCTTAGGGCAATCGTTCCTTTGAGGCTTCGAAACGGCTCCGGGATCGCGTACTTGGGGAATTGCGACATCAGCCTAACGACGTGCTCAAAGTGCTCGACGGTAATTCCAGCGTCGATTTGCGAAGTAAGCCCCAATTTGTCCGGAAAATCGGCAATCGTCCCATTGACCTGAAAAAGCGCTCCTCCAGAAGCGGAAACAAAAGGATTCTTAAGCGGAGACAAATCAACTTTCACATCCCCTTTAAAGGGCAGCGAAGGATCTGGAGGAAAAGAAGTGTCCAGATTCGCGCGCACACCGATGTCGATCCGATCCCAGTCCTTCTTTAGAAAGGCGAATCGGGCCATCCGTTTACGATAAGTCCTAACCTCCAGCGTGAGGGGACAATTGAGCGAGAGGGTCGCGCGATCGCTGTGTTTTTTTCGAAGCAGCGAAAGCTGGCAATGTGAAGCGGCGAGTTCGGGAACATTACTTGCCCAATCGCGCATTTTCGCATCCATTTCCATCTTTACCGAGACCGGCGAGAAATCACCTCGAGCGGAAATTTGGATCGAACCCTGTTTAAGCGGGTTCACAGTAGCCTTGAGAAGAAAGGGAAAAGACTCATTCGTTTCTTGAGTCCCTTCAAGCTTTGCCGAAACCCGCAAATCGGGTGAAGTCTGTCCCGTGCTCTTTAAGGCAAGTTTCCACGGACCCGTCCAAGGGGAATGGAGGCTTGTCGCGTCTAACGTTCCTTCCAAGGCGAGATTTTTTTCCGGGAGGATCTGTAGATGGTAGTTCACTGACCATTCGGAGCCCGCTTCTCCAGCATGCGCCGCTTCGATTTGCGCATCTCCCAAGAGGGTATCGCTCCCCAGCGCTATCTTTACCAGGGGAACTTCTAATGAGGCTCCCCGGAAGTCGGCGGATGCGATCCAGGAAGGGACTTCACTCGGGAAAGGAAACGGTAGCACTGGTAGCGAATGTTGTCTTTCGGACGATGCCAAATGGCGCGTTTCGGAGAGGGGCGCCTGGCCGATTTGGACCGAACCTTGGGTCAAACGGACCGGTCCTACGAATGTGATTAAAGGGATACCCCAGGTAATTCTGACTCCGGCTTTCAGATCTAATGTTGTTGCGCAAAACTTCGACTGATCGAAACGAACGCAAAGATTTTCAGCCGTCAGTTGAAGATGCTTCTCCAAAAGACTGTGCGAGAGCACTTCGAGATGGCCCACTTTCCAATGAATCTCCACCCCCGTTTTGGCGACTAGGCGCTTTGCCCAATCCATCGTGCGATCGTTTAGCACCAGATTGGGCTTTCCAATGACAAGGGCGACGAGGCAAAACACAGCGGTAACCAGAGTTCCCGCAAGAATCAAGATCGCTTTTAGTATCTTGCGCCACATACGTTTAGAACTCCTCCCCGTAACTTAGGTAAAACTTCCAGTGTGCGGTGGAGTCGGGGATTCCGTTTCTATCTCCCGAGAGAAAACCGTGCGATATCGTACTTCGAAAGACGCCGATGGGCGACTGCCAACGAGCTCCGAATCCCGGCGAAGAGTAGAGCGGGCCCTTTAGCGTAAGCGGATCATTGCCTAGCATTCCCACGTCATGAAAAAGGATCGGCTGAATTCCCCAGGGGAGCAGATCAGAAAATCTCACCTCAAAGCAAAGATACGCGGAAGTTAACCCTCCCAAGCCGGAAGCGCTTGCTAGCTCCCGCCTATCGAAACCACGTAGGTTTTCCGAGCCGCCTAAGTAATGCTTTAAGCTAGGAGGAAGAGCTGCGAGGCTGTACGGGCTTCCCATAAAAGTAGTACCGACCCCGCCTCGAAGTCCCACGATCAGAAAAGAGGGGTCATAATTTCTAAAATTCCAGAGTTTCTGGAACGTGACACCGATGCGTTGGGCGCCGACATCGGAAAGGACTCCCTGTTGGGCGAAGATTCCCTGAAAGTGGATGTCGAAACCTTTTTGAGGAGAGGCTTGGTTGAGTTCGAATCCGTGGCTCGTCATTCGAAAGTCGGCCCTAATCGCTGAGAAGTACGCATCGCGAATGGTTTGAACCGGACGAAAGGTATGTTCCCAGCTAAACGAGGGGCCTAATGACGTGGAAAATCCCATCGTCGAAGAATCCCACGTTAACGACGGCGAGATATAGATATCCCCTTTTAAATTCTCATACGTGATTTCGTTTTCATGGCGAAAGGAGATTTCGGAGGCGAGAAAGTGTCTAGGCAGCGAGGGAAGATAGTACCATGTAGAAATGGCGTTAATCTCTTGTTGGTATAGGGCTGCCAGTAGCGTGTACTGTTGGCTAGAGGCTTCATCTCCCAAACGAGCGTTTCTCCACGATGCGCGAAATCGGGCGATACGTTCCGTGTCCAATCCAAAGCCTAAAGTGATCTGCCTGGGAGGGCCCGCGACAGAGGTCTCTCTTATCACGGCACCCGAGGGAGAGCAGGCAGCGCTCAAATGCGAAGTCTGGACGACACCCGAAGTTACAATTCGATTCGCGGTTAGTGTGAGTAAGTCATCGTCATAGAGTTGTCCTGGTTGGAAAGCGTCGTAGCGACGCAACAGATTGGGACGCACTCCCGCGATGGGATCTTCGACAATATGGTCGATGATTTGCTGAGGGCCCAGCGTTACGGTGGCTGTGATCACCCCATCTTGGGGATTTGCCGCCATCTCAACAACGGGGCAGGGATAGCCTTTCGATTTGATCCGGTTTAAGAGACGATCTCTTACCTGATCCAGAAAGGAAGGGGTTAAAAGAATTCCTTTCAACCGACGCATGCTTGCGACTTCAATGATCGTGAGTAATTCAAAACTGGGCTCTGCATTTGCCTTCTCTTTGATGACTACGCCTGTCGAATAGGACGGGGACCCCAAATCGATAATGAAAGGATCGGTCGAAGCAATGGTACTTAGGTAGTAACCCTTGTCCTGAAGAAAGGTACGCAGATTAAAAAAAGCTTGTGAATGAGGAATATCTTTCCAGGATTCGCTCTTGGGATCTCCGCAAACGAGTTTCTTTTCGGTCTCAGAGAAGGATAGTTTTACTTTTCCGCGGAGGGCCAGTTTAGGACAAAGCTGTTGGAGTAAAGGGGGGTAGGAGTCTGAGGCGTAGACCGGCAAACAGGCCATAACTAAGGCCAAAGGGGTGACACACCCTAAAATATGATAAAAAAAACTCATCCGCATTCACTTCATCTTGAGCAAAAATCCGGAACAACCAGAACTACTGCGTTTTGAGGAGTTCGCCACAAGCTACCGAAACCACCAAAAATAGTGTGGGAATCTCCCGGGGATGCCGTTAACCGCTATATATATCGATTTTTAAGGAGGATTTCCAGCTTTGGAGCGCTTATAGTTGGGTTGCGATACGAAGAATTTGCGATACACTATAGCCAAGTAGAAGGGATCTTTACCGATAATGGTTCATATCGTCCATATACTCACCGTATTTACGGCGATCTTTGTTATCGTGGACCCTTTTGCAGTGGTGCCGGTATACCTGATGATGACCGACCGGTTCCCCCAAGAGGCAATCGTCCATACGAGGAGGAAGGCCGCTTGGGTGGCGCTAGGAATTTTGGCCACTTTTGCGGTGAGTGGTCTTTCTATCTTTCACATCTTTTCTATTACTCTGCCGGCCTTTCAGATAGCGGGCGGTATTTTACTGCTGCTCTTGGGAATCGCCCAGCTGAACGGCTCTCGGATGCGAGTAAAGCCCGAGGAGAGGCAAGAGAGTATGGAAAGGGAAGACGTTTCTGTCTTTCCTATCGGAACCCCATTGCTTGCGGGGCCGGGCTCCATTTCGACCGTGGTGCTCTATTCCACGGAAGCCAAATCAGTTTGGGAAGTCGTAGGACTTGTCGTTTCCCTAGCGCTCGCTATCTTAGCGAGCTATCTGGTGCTAAAGGCGGCACATCCCTTACTTAGAGTGTTGGGACGTACTGGATTGAATTTGATGACACGAATCATGGGTTTGATTCTGACGGCGGTTGCCGTGCAGTTTATTTTGAATGGCATTCAGGGGGCGCTACAGTCGATGCATGTGATTTCCTAAATCGTTTACGTTTCGAAAAATAAGAGCTAACTTCTCATCTTTCGACGATCGTATATGGCAAACATTCTACAAAGTCTTTGGTTGAAGCTTGGAGATCCCAATTACAAAAGGGCTCTTCGCTTTCAGCTTCAAATTCGTCCTTATTTGCACGGGGTTCCCTATTGGGTCGCAGCCGTCATCGTGGGACTAGTCGCGGTTCTTTATTCCCACGCCTTTAACGCCATGATCGACTTGAGCCAACGCGTCGCCCTGGAAAACAGGTACGTCTTTTTGGGCATTGCGCCGTTTGCTTTTATATTATCGAGTGTTCTTGTCGCTCGATTGGGTCCGGCCGCTGGCGGAAGCGGAATTCCCTCGGTTTTACGAGCTTTGTCGCTGGAGAACACTTCGACCTCAGGTGAAGTGCGGGAACTGCTTGGAATGAAAGTGGCTGGTATCTGCATCCTAAGCTCTTTACTTGTCATTCTAGGCGGAGCGGGACTGGGACGTGAAGGCCCCATGGTGCAAATCGCGGCCTGTATTTTCTATTTCATTGGGCAGCAATTTAGAAAGATTTGGCCCACTGACGAACACCGCTCTTGGATTGTGGCGGGAGGGGCGGCGGGACTTGCGGCGGCTTTTAATACACCGCTTGCGGGAATTGTTTTCGTTCTAGAAGAACTCGCCCAGCAACATTTCCACCAATTTAAAACGGTTATCATTTCAGCAGTCATCATCGCGGGAATGATTTCCCAGTGGCTTTTCGGGAGATATCTCTTTTTGGGATACCCCTTGGTGGGCTCCATAGGAATCAATGTCTTTCCTGCAGTGATTGCGGTGGGAATCCTCTGCGGGGTGGCGGCCGGACTCTTTGAAAGGATCTTAACCGTGGCTCGTTCGAAGACCGCGGGCCTTTTGAATTCTCATCGAATTTTGTTCTCTGGCTCGATAGGCCTTTTGGCGGCCGGTCTGGTTCTCTTACTGGGCTCCCAGACGATTGGAGGAGGAGTCAATCTCATGGAGCATTTGCTATTCCAGGAGATCCCGCCCGCCGGTTGGAAGATCGTGTTATCTCGATTTATTGGCCCCATCGTAGCAACGCTCTCCGGCTGCTCGGGCGGGTTTTTGGCACCTTCATTGTCTTTAGGGGCGGTGATTGGGTCCAAATTCTCAGCCTTAGTGATGCCCAACGATCACAATCTACTGGTTCTGGTGGGGATGGCCGGTGCTCTAAGTGCTATTTCGCGGGCACCGTTTACCGCTTTGGTGATCGTAATGGAGATGACAGATCGTCACTCTATTATCTTTCCCCTCATGATAGCTTCATTAATTTCTCAGGCAACCGTTCGCGCCATCGCGGGCCGCTTCTCCAAATAGGCTACAAGAAGGTAGGCCGTACCTTTTTGTGCTAGTGCTGCGGTTCGACCGGCAAAGCAAAGTAAAACGTCGTTCCCCTTCCGGGTGTCGAATCCATCCAAATCCGGCCTTGGTGACGTTCGACAATCTTCTTGCAAATCGCAAGCCCGATGCCGGTACCGCCGTAGCGGTCTTTGGGATGAAGTTTTTGGAAGATGACGTAAATTTTTTCGGCGTACTTGGGATGAATGCCGATGCCGTTGTCGGAGATAGCAAATGTCCAGTGATCGCCTTCGAGTTTAGCGGTGATACGAATGAGCGGCGCTCCCAGTCTAAACTTAATACTGTTTCCGATGATATTTTGGAAGAGCTGAACCAAAAGAGAATTTTCGCCCAACAGAGTCGGTAGAGGCCGGGCTTCGATGACGGCACTACTTTCCTTGATGGCCAGCCCTAAGTTTTCCAACGATTGGGCAAGTACCGCGTTCATATCGACGGGACGAAGGGCCCGTTCCCGAGTCCCGACACGCGAATACTCTAGCAGATCGCCGATAAGAGCATACATCCGGGTCGCCCCTTGGACGGCGAAGTCGATAAACTGATCGGCTTCTGGCGATAGTTTGCCCTTATATTGCCGTTCTAATAAGCGAACATAGCTACTGACCATTCTTAGCGGCTCTTTTAAGTCATGGGAGGCGACGTAGGCGAACTGTTCCAACTCGGCGTTGGAGCGGGCGAGCTCTTCGGCTTTTCTCTTAAGTTCCGTTTCTGTTTTCTTAAGGTGAGTGATGTCTTGAAAGTTGCTGGCTCGATAAAGCACGTTTCCCTCGGAATCTTTAATGGCAGTGACATCGGTCTGCATCGGAAAAGAGCTTCCATCCTTCTTAACATGTACCGCTTCGAAAGAGGCATGCCCGCAGTCATCGGCTCGCAAGACAGCTTCGCGCATGGTATCCCGACTTTCGGGCGAGAGAACCGATTCCATCCGCTTCCCGGTAAGCTCTTCGAGCTCTTGGCCATGCATCAACGCAAAAGCGGGATTTACGGCTTGAACAATATTGGAAACCGCGGAAGTGATGGCCACCCCCCAGCCGGCATGGTTAAAGATCTTTTCCCATTGGTTCAAACGATCGTTAGCCGTCTTACGTTCGGTAATTTCGCTAACCACCCCATCGATTCGAATCGTATTTCCGTTTCTTGTAGTAAGAGCACTGTCACGAACCCAATGGATAGAACCGTCCGGCCAGAGGATACGGTATTCTCGCTCTAAGTGGGAAATTTCCCCACTTCGCAGCTTTTGAAAATCGTCTAATAACCATGCCCGATCGTCGGGATGCACCGTTTGTAGCCAGCGATCGGGTCCCGGGTAGTAATACTCTTCGGGACGTCCGGTAATCCGCTTCACTGCGGGAGAGTAAAAGAGGTATTTGAACTCACCCGCTTCGTTGATCTCGGCACTCCATAGATAATCTGAAATGGAGGCCATCACCCTTCGAAGTTCTCTTTCGGTGGCTTCCAAGGCCAACGCGGTGGTCTTATAGTCGGTAATATCTAAATGAACGCCTGACATTCGAACAGCCGTTCCATTACCGTCTCGGAATACAAAACCTCGAGATAAGATCCATCGATAGCTACCGTCTTTATGACGCAAGCGGAATTGAGCTTCGTAATTAGGCGAGTCACCCCGCAGTGCCGCGGCTATAGCAGTCCAAGTGGTATCTCTATCCTCGGGATGGAGACGTGGGGTAAAGGCTTTCACCGAATTAGGAAATTCCTCCTCCGAAAATCCAAGCAGTGATTTGTACCGAGGGCTGTAATAGACATTGTCTTTGACGAGATCCCAATCCCAAATGCCCGTGCGGGAGGCGGTTTCGGCAAGAACAAACCTCTCTTCTCCGCTTCTAAGCTGAACCTCTAGTTCACGAAGTGCGACTTCCGTTCGTTTGTGTTTGTCGATATCCGTACAAGTTCCGACCCACCGGACGGTTTGGTTTTGGGCATTTTTAACCGGGAAGGCGCGGACTAGATGCCAGATATATTCCCCGTCGCTTCTTCGCAGTCGATATTCGGTTTCAAAAACTTTGTCTTCGCTGATCGATCGGTGCCAGGCTTCCAGCATGGGCGCTTGATCTTGGGGATGGATATGTTCCATCCAGGAGTTTTCACTCGAAAGATCGGTCCCTTTGCCAATAAAGGAGGTGAGCTTTTCATTGACGTAATCGCAAACACCGTTTGCGTTGGTACTCCATACCAACTGGGGCATCGTTTCTGTGAAAATATTTAGGAGGGGCTGCTGGTTTATAAGAGGATTCGTTGAATCAGCGTGCCCTTTAGTTTCTTCCGCTCTGGAAAGGATAAAGGGATTCTTATTTTGCTTTGAAATGTCGACCCTGGGTTGTTCCGCTGAGCCAGGCATGCTCCATCCTTTGTCTGCTACCTCTGCCCCCACCAACCGCTTCCACAACGAGTGAAATCCCAGCAATTGCATGGCCTGCCCTGGGATGCAGACCTATATAACGCCATCGGCGCTTCGGATCAAATACGAAATCAGGTTGTGCTCCCGGCATGATCCCAGGCGGCTCCTATGGTAAAAAGGCGATATGAATGTTCGTTCCGCGATCTCGGCCATCAACCGTTTGGGTATCTGCCTGGTATTTCCCAAGGCTAACGAAAAAGCTCCTCTCTCTCTCTGGCGACACTTCTTTCCCAAGACTAAAATGCGATGGGAGTGGGATGACGAGGGTGACTCGCGAGTCGCCGATCTATGGCATTTACGAGAAGAGCTCTCCCGTTCGGGAAAGGTAGTCTACGTTAAGTGGTATCAAGGAAGGGCCACGTTTTTCTCAAAACCGGTTTTTGCGGCTTTCGTACGCGGACTCAATTTGGAGGCGCCCCTTCCCGTTGCACTCGGTAAGGAAGCTATTCAACTCCTGGGTGCTTTGGAAGAGACCTCGCCGTTATCTACCAAGCAGCTCAAGGCGGCGGCGGGACTTCAAGGGAAGTTTCTGGAATCCACCTATACGAAAAACCTAAAGCAGCTGTGGAATCGACTGTTAATTGTCGGCTACGGCGAAGTGGATGACGGTGCCTTTCCTTCGTTGGCAATGGGGGCGACACAGCACATGTTCGAAGACCTTTGGAATGAAGCCTATCTTGGCGATTCCAAAGTCTTGGCGGATCGAAGAGAACAATGCTTTTCTCAGGAGCCTCTTTGGAAACGCCAGTTTGAGCGGATTAAGCGCTCCTACGAAGTACGAGCTCGTCCTTAACTAATCGCAATAATTTGGCATGTCGATTGCGAGCTTTCTTAATAAAGAAGGCTCGCTCTTGTTCTGGTGCGTCGTTGTAATGCAAAGTGCGACGGGGCGTGCAGTTAAGCAGGGCAATTGAGGGATTTGGCATCATAAGGAGGAATGACTATGGCAAAGGAAACTATTCTGACCCTTTTGCGTCGAGACCACGAATATTTGGCGGATCTGTTTGAGCGCATTGAAGAAGCGGACGACGAGAGGAGTATTCGGCAACTCTATTTGAAAATCCGCCATGAGTTGAGGCTCCATGCTCATGGGGAGATACAAGTGGTTTATCCCGAACTGCGCAACTCCGAAGCTACCCATGAGCTCTGCGAAATTTATGAACGAGACCATGACCTCATCGAAACTCTCTTAGGCGAGATGGATAATTTGTCGTCTTTGGATTCGGCATGGAATGATTCTCTTTTGAATCTCATAGAGACGGTCCGTGATCACGTGACTGAGGAGGAAGATGAAATGTTCGAGGAACTCAGACGCTCT
This sequence comes from uncultured delta proteobacterium, assembly GCA_963778115.1. GTDB lineage: Bacteria > Bdellovibrionota > FAC87 > UBA2466 > UBA2466 > JBBQIT01. The sequence goes on along the minus strand of CAVZSV010000004.1, from coordinate 321,345 downwards.
GTGAGTATGGAGCAGCAAGAGCTTCTGGCGAGGCGTTTTGTCGAAGCGAAAGAGGAAGTTAAGTCGAAAGCCGCTTAGCGAACATTACTTTTCTGATTGTGGAATTTCTTGAGGCGGGTAGGGACAGTTTCGACATCCTTGGTGGCAACAGAAACCTCGGGCGAGTAGAAATTTTGAAGTGAAGATCATGAGTCCTTCACCATCCGTATAGTAATCTTCATTCTCAACGAGTTCGACCGGAGTGTTTTCGCTAGGGGAACCGGTGTTGTCGCTTTCCATTGATTGCCCATATCATTTTTCGATCGATTTCTTAAATGTATTTTCGGTCTGTTAAATGTTTTGTCCCGCTCACTCCCATCCTCATTTGCCGGTCAGTATCGGAAATACGAAAGACCTGCGAATAAGAATGGGAGTGAGCATGGAGGGAGCGTGGGGTTACAGGGGGTTTTGGAAGCGGTGCGTTAACGCAAACGGCTGCAAACAAAGCTCCTAATAAAATCAGTAGGGGGTAGCTCTGTTTTAGAAGAAGCTCCAAAGGCATTTTTTCTCCTCGATGTTAATTCTTTTATGTCTGCCGTCTGCCTACTACCCGCTCTCATCTATAAGACGTGCTCGTTTTTCGTTTTGTGACGGGAGTCATTCTTACTCGGCAAAAAACCTTCACTAGGTATATTTTTTACGCCGCACCCGGTGTTGAAAGGAAAAATTTGCTGTTCTAAAATAGTTAATATAAGTTAACTATCGTGTTGGGAGGTTAAGTATGAGAGTGCTCAACATCATGCTTTTGCTTGCTGCCTTGCTCGTTGTGTCATGTGCTTCAACGGGCAACCATCGAAATACTGCTAACGACGAATATCGCGATCCGCCTCTTTTAAATCACGATCGTTAGTAAGTTCTATGGATCTCTGGTTAAGTTCCCTGCCGAACTTTGTTACGACGGTGACAGAAAACGTCTCTAGAGTGGTTACTTTGCGAAAGTTACGCACAAAAAAATTGGTAGTTTGATTGCATCTCCCATCTATTGTCTGAGCTGCCCAAACAGTTCGGACTTTAGGGGGGATGCAGTCATGCGTTTGCTTAAGTTTGGATTCGTTATCTTTGCCGCCGTCGTTATCGCTGTCGGTTGCACCAAGAAAGTTGCCGCCATTAAAGCGGCAAATTCCATCACCACCAATCCGGTTCCTGGTTACCCACAAGCGGAAAATTTAAATAATGTTACGTTACCTCCGGGGCTAGGTGGCGGAGGATCTACTGGGGCTGCCAGTGATTCTACGTCTACTACGGTATCAGCGCCTACCCAGGTCATTACCGCTACCACCAACAATGCGTTTCTACCCAAGGCTCGGCCTCGTCGGATGGCAAGGTCAGGAAAACACCATGGGAAACGTCACCACCACAAGCGCAAACACTAGGAGCCTTCTATTGAGGGAAATCTGGAGGTAGGGCGAATACCGCTCTGTCTACTGAATAGGCAATGGCAACCGAAGACGGTCACGATAGCCTCAGACGTCCACGATTTTAGCCTTAAGGCAGTCCGCACCGTAAGCCCCCAAACCCAAAAACAAAAAGTCCCTCTACCCGTCGCGCGACGGACAAACCGAGATCCGAAAATATAAAAAGAAAAAAACAAGAATACCAGCGACAGAAGAATTAAATAATATCTCCGCCTACACAACGACCTCGTGCAAAAGAAATCAGGGACTTCTAGGAAGGTCCGCTTCAAATTACATCACGCAGTTCATCCTCACATCGTCACTCAATCACCAGCGTCGGAAGGTACAAACTTTTCATGAGCGGCGCGACGGCACCATCTACTCGATTCCCTCAAGGTATCGTCGATAAAACGCAATTTATCTCTCTTTTTCGATTGAAAACAGCACTGCCGCGGAGTATCAAATGCTTAAATCTATCGACGAGAGAGGAGCCTCCAATCAAATGACACTTTACACCCGCCCTGAAATCGACCAAAAAGCCATTCGACTCGCTTCGGAAGTTCAGAGCAAAGAAAGTGAACTTATCGAGACTTTGCAATTAGTGGAGCGTCTTAAGATCTATGAAGACTATGACCTTAAATCTCTCTATGCCTATTGCACGAAACGACTTCGCCTTTCTCAAGACAGAGCCTGCACCTATATTCGCATCGCTCAACTTGCCACAAAGGTCCCAGCTCCTAAGGAAGCTATCAAGAAAGATGAGATTTCGATAACAGCCGCCAAAAAATTAACTCAGGTTCTTAAGGTCGAAAATCAAGTGGAGTGGATTGAGAAAGCAAAGAACGTTTCCACAAGAGACTTAGAAATCGCTATTGCTAAAGAGAAGCCCCAAACCCTAGTTAGAGAATCAGTGAAACCAATTGCGGAATCCCTTTTTGAATTGCGCTGTGCCCTTTCTCCCAAAGCCGAAGAGCTTCTTAAGCGGGCGCTTGACCTACTTAGTTCTCAGAAACAAAGAGACGTAAAGCCCGGAGAGGCAATCGAGACCATCCTCGAAGCCTTCGTAGAAAGAAATGACCCCGTAAAGAAAGCGGGGCGAGCTCTTAACCGCAAAACCCCAAAATTATCCGTCGCGCGACCGGCAATTAAAGATGGCAAGAGAACCGCTATTCCACGGCCAGTCGGACACATCGTAAGCCTACAGACAGGGGCTCAATGCACCCATGTCGGTTCCGATGGAATGCGGTGTACAGAGCGCAGGTGGTTAGCTCGGCATCACAAACAGGAAGTTAGCCTTGGAGGGCTTCACACTTCTACTAACTTAACAACACTGTGCTCTTTCCATCATCGAATGCTTCACAGGAAACAATCTTTCGTGAGTAGCGATAATTGGACGTGGCGTTGGTAATTAATGTATTTCTGTACTGAAATTATGCCCCCAATGGCCTGGGGGGGGCACCGTTAGGTAAACTACCGGTGTTGTTTGATCTCAAACTTTAAGACAAGGACACGTTAGTCTGGCTATCGGTTAGACAACGACTAACGAACGCGGTCACGATAGCCACATGCCCCGGCGATTTTAGCCTCATTGGGATTGGTCTTTAGCCTATTCCGGTGGCATACCGATTGCTTTTATCCCCCGTTGGCGATGAAGGGCGCTTTTAGCCCGTGGTTGCCAGTGAGGTGGGATTTGCGTAGTTTTACATTCGTTTATTCGATGAGTTTACTCTCCCTGTCCCTACTTGTGGGCTGTTCCGCCGCGGAGCGTGCGAATACGGGACCTCAAGTCTATTGGTCCGACGTAGCTCCCGAAGCCACGAGCCAATGCATCGAGGAAGTTCAAACCAATAACCCCACTGTCGATCCCGACAAAGTGTCAGAGATTTGCCAGTGTGCCGTACAAGCTGTGCAGCAACCAGGGACAGGCATGTCCGCCAGTCAGTTTCTTTCCGGTGGGCAACAAAGCTTGGCTCAGTATGATCAGATTATTCAAAATTGCGGAAACCAAGTGGTGGGCATTCCGCTCAGTCTTAACTCGACTTTAGTAACTCGAGTTCCACAAGGGGAGCCAATCTCCAATCCCATCGCCAAACAGAGATTGTTAGAGATGATGCGGAGCCGAGCTAAGGCTATTAAAATTCACGACGAAGCCAAGGATTCGCCTGCGGCGCAGGGTGCTACCAAACCGGCGGACGGAACGACTCCTGCGGACGGTACCCCCCCGGATCCCGCTAAGCCAGCGGTTGCCCCCAGACCGGCACCCCCCAAAGTTTCCCCCGTTTATGTGGAGATTAAAGACGCGGATAAGAAAGTGACCGTGTTGGATCCGGGTAAGTGGATCTGCTCACTTCAAAAAAATCCTCAAACGGGGGATGAAGCGCTCTCGCTAAGTTTCAGCTGGCCCAAGAGTAAAGTCAGTCTATCGATCTTTATCCAAAATCGAGGAGCGGTAAGACCCAACTATACTTTAGTGGGGAACGGCGGAGACTTACAGAAAGATGGATACAGTGCCGAGGTGAACTACAAAAACGGCATTGGCACTGCCGATCAAAAAATCTACGGTTTGAAAAATGGGCCGAGAAATGCTGACACCTGCGGTCTAGAGGTTTCCGACTTGGAAGTGAACCCGACGGAAAACACGGTTTCGGGCCGTATTAACGAATTAGTACTTTATCGAATAAAGCCGGCGCTTGCTCCGGGAAGTTTTCCTCCCCCCATCAAAATTACTAAAGGTCGCTTTCAATGTCCCATTGGACCCGCGCCCGTTCGGCCAGCCCCGCCGGCTGTCGCTCCCGCGGCTCCTGCAGGAAAGCCCGTTCCTGCTTCGGATGGCGGGATAGAGCTATAGCTATCCAGGATTAATCCCTTATTCTTAACCCTCGTTGCTTAATCCCCCAAGAAATCGGTTGATTTAAGAGCGATTCTCCCTAATATAGTACTGCTTTTGTACCAATTACGACCCGAGGGGAATAGCAGTGCTTCGCATCGGTAAAATGACAGACTACGGGATTGTGCTTTTGTCCCACTTTGCCAAAGCGATGGAGACCTCTGCTTTTAACGCACGTGAGCTCTCCGAGTCGGCAAAGCTTCCCCTTCCTACGGTGAGTAAGATCTTAAAAGTGCTCTCACGAGCAGAGCTATTGGTCTCCCATCGGGGAGTCTCAGGCGGTTATCGTTTGGCCCGTCCGGCAAAAGCCATTTCGATTGCCGAAATCATAAGCACTCTCGAAGGGCCCATTGCCGTGACCGAGTGTTGCACCCACGAGGATAGTCTTTGCGGCATGGAATCGGTGTGCCCCACCCGAACCCATTGGCTAAAGATTAACGTCGTGGTCCGGAAAGCTTTGGAAGATCTGACTCTCGCTGACATGGTGAGTACCTCTAGAAGGCCAGAGAAATTTTCTTTGGTGACAGGAAAAACAACATGAAGCCAAAAACTACATCGATCGAAGACATTGCGAACCAGGAATACAAGTACGGGTTCACTTCCGATTTTGAAGCGGAGACCGTTCCGCCTGGGCTAACCGAGGACATCATTCGTGGAATATCGGCTAAGAAAAACGAACCTGAGTTCATGCTGGAAGGACGGCTAAAAGCGTTCCGCCACTGGCTTACCCTAACCGAGCCGACCTGGCCAAACGTCCACTATCCGAAAATAAATTTTCAAGACATTAGTTACTATTCGGCTCCCAAGAAAAAGAAAGATGCCCCTAAGAGCTTGGACGAAGTCGATCCTGAAATGAGAAAGATGTTCGATAAACTGGGCATCTCTTTAGCCGAGCAGCAGCGGCTAAGCGGAATCGCTGTGGATGCCGTGGTGGATAGTGTTAGTGTCGCGACTACTTTTAAAGAGAAGCTTGCCGAGATGGGCATTATCTTCTGCTCTTTTTCGGAAGCGGTGAAAAATCACCCGGAACTTATCCGAAAGCATTTGGGAACGGTGGTTCCTTATACGGATAACTTTTACGCGGCTTTAAATGCAGCGGTCTTTAGTGATGGCTCTTTCTGTTACATCCCCAAAGGCGTGCATTGTCCGCTCGAGTTATCGACCTACTTTAGAATTAATGCGGCGGGCACCGGACAGTTCGAAAGAACTCTTATCGTCGCCGAGGAAAATAGTTATGTTAGCTATTTGGAAGGCTGTACCGCTCCCATGCGAGACGAAAATCAATTGCATGCGGCAGTCGTGGAGCTCATCGCCGCTGACAACGCCACCATTAAATACTCAACCGTGCAAAACTGGTATCCCGGCGATAAAGAGGGCAAGGGCGGAATCTATAATTTCGTAACCAAGCGCGGAAAGTGCCGCGGAGTCAATTCTAAGATCTCTTGGACTCAAGTAGAGACCGGATCTGCGATTACGTGGAAATACCCGAGTGTAATCTTGCAAGGTGATAATTCCGTAGGTGAGTTCTACTCGGTAGCCCTTACCAACCATTATCAGCAGGCTGATACCGGGACGAAAATGATTCATTTAGGAAAGAACACCAAGAGTACCATCGTCTCCAAAGGGATTTCGGCGGGAAAAGGGCAAAATACCTATCGCGGATTGGTGAAGATCCAAAAAGGGGCCACGGGTTCCCGGAACTATTCCCAGTGTGATTCTCTTCTGATGGGTGACAAGTGCGGAGCGCATACTTTTCCTTATATCGAAGTGAAGAACAACTCCTCTCAAGTAGAGCATGAAGCTTCCACGTCAAAGATTGGAGAGGATCAGCTGTTTTATTGCCGGCAGAGAGGCATTTCTCAAGAAGATGCCGTCTCTATGATTATCAATGGATTTTGCAAAGAGGTTTTTTTGAAATTGCCGATGGAGTTCGCCGTGGAAGCCCAAAAGCTCTTAGGCGTCAGTCTCGAAGGCAGTGTGGGTTAGTTTTTGTTAGGAGTAGGTATGTTATCGATTCGAAATTTGCACGCTAAGGTGGGCGACAGAGAAATCCTAAAGGGACTCAATCTGGAAGTAAAAGCCGGCGAAGTGCACGCCATCATGGGGCCAAACGGCTCTGGGAAAAGTACTCTGGCGCATGTGCTTGCGGGACGAGAGAATTATCATGTGACTAAAGGAGAGGTCTTATTCGAGGGGAAAGACTTACTCAAATTACCGCCCGAAGAGCGCGCCCGAGAGGGAGTGTTTTTGGCTTTCCAGTATCCCGTTGAGATTGCCGGTGTCGGCAATATGTACTTCTTAAAAGCGGCCGTTAATGCCATTCGCAAGCACCAGCATCAGGAAGAGTTAGACGCGGTGGAGTTCTTGGCCCTTGCCAAAGAAAAGATGAAGTTGGTGGAGTTAGGAAGAGACCTTATGGATCGCGCGGTCAATTCCGGCTTCTCCGGTGGCGAGAAAAAGCGGAATGAAATTTTTCAGATGGCGATGCTTGAGCCTAAGCTCTCTATTTTAGATGAGACGGATTCTGGACTAGACATCGATGCATTAAAGACGGTCGCCTCCGGGGTCAATGCGCTTAGAAATGCCAAGCGTTCCTTTCTCGTCATTACCCATTACCAGAGACTGCTCGATTATATCGTTCCCGACTACGTACATGTATTAGGTGGCGGGAAAATTCTAAAATCCGGAGGCCGTGAGCTAGCTTTGGAACTGGAAGCGCGGGGTTATGACGAATATTTGGAAAAGCCAAAAGCGGTGTCTCGATGACGACGATGGCTCCCTATTATGATGGCTTTCCCGAACCTCAGATCGACGCCACTGAGCCTAACGATCTCAAAGAGAGGCGGGAAGCCGCGTTGGAAAGATACCAGGCTGAGGGGCTACCCACGACGAAACAAGAATCGTGGCGCTATACGAGCCTTCGCACTATCTCTGGTTTAAAATTTCAAACGTCGCAAGTTAGAAAGGATTTTGATCCCGCATGGGGAAAACTTGCACTTCTCTCGGAAAAGACGTCGACGCGGCAGATAGTGCTCAACGGTTTTCCGGTCGGGCAGGCTCCTAAACTTGCTCAGGGAATCTCGCTTTGGCGAGTCTCTACTGCGCACGATCGTTTTGAAGTGAGTTCTTTGCTGGGCAGCCTCTTACGCAAAGAAGATAGTTCTCTGTCAGCGCTCAATTTGGCCGCTTTTCAAGATGGTCTCATCATTCATGTGGAAAAGGGTACCGTCGCGGATTTGCCTGTGGAGCTGGTTTTTGCCACCGATACGAAGTCAGGGGAAAAGCCCATTGTGACCTATCCCAGAGTCCTTGTGATCGTCGAAAAAAACAGCGAACTGGTACTGATTGAAAATTATGTATCGGCTAATTCCGGTTGCTATTTTACGAATGGAATTTCGGAAGTGTTTCTGGGAGAGAATAGTCAACTGACACATCACAAGATCCAAGACGAATCTCTCGAGGCTACCCACTACTCGGAAATTAAGGTGACCCAGGATAAGGATTCTAGGTTTTGTTCGAACGTATTTGCCTTGGGAGCTCAACTTGCTCGAAGTGAAATCAGCTCTTATTTGGACGGGGAAGGAGCCAGCTGCCGGCTTAACGGCCTTTTTGTGGGTAATAAAGAGCGTCATTTAGATCATTACACGGTGGTGGATCATTCAGTCCCACAGACGTCGAGCACCGAACTCTATAAGGGGATACTCCAGGAAAAATCGACCGGTGTCTTCCAGGGAAAGGTCATCGTTCGAAAAGACGCTCAGAAGACCGATGCCAAGCAGATGAGTCGTAATTTGCTCCTTTCGACGGATGCTCAGATCAATACCAAACCGCAATTAGAAATTTTGGCTAACGACGTGAAGTGCAGCCACGGGGCTACCGTAGGGCGTATGGATGAAGAGGCTCTGTTTTACTTGCGATCGCGGGGAATTTCGGTCGGTGAAGCAAGGCATATGCTCACGGTTGCTTTTGCTTCGGAAATGCTTGAGCAGGTTTCAAACTCCGAACTCCGTGAAGCGCTATCGCATCGAGTCCAGGCGGTACTTAACGCGGAAGGGATGGGGGCAAATGTCGGCTAATCCAAGAAATTCCAGTGCAGCGCCTTTTTCGACCTCTCTTGATATAGCTCAGATACGGCGTGACTTTCCGGCACTTGCTCAGAAAGTCCATCAAAAACCGCTCGTCTATTTTGATAATGCGGCTACTAGTCAGAAACCGATGTCCGTCATTGAGACGGTATCGCGATTTTATGCCGAAGACTGTTCTAACATTCATCGCGGAGTGCATACCCTTAGCGAAAGAGCTACCCGTCATTATGAAGAGTCGCGGGAAAAGATTCGTCGTTTTATTAACGCCAAAGAGTCGCGCGAGATTATTTTTGTGAGGGGAGCCACGGAAGGGATCAATCTGGTGGCTTCGTCGTATGGACGAATGAATGTCGGTCGAAATGATGAGATCTTAGTCTCTGCACTCGAACATCATTCCAACATCGTTCCTTGGCAGATGCTCTGCGAGGAAAAGGGGGCAAAGCTCGTTATCATTCCCATGAATGACAATGGCGAGCTTGAGATGTCGGAGTACGAAAGACTTTTGACTGGGCGAACGAAGCTCGTGGCGGTGGCCCATGTGTCCAATGCGTTAGGTAGCATCAATCCCATTGAAGATATCATTGCGGGGGCCCATCGACGAAAGATTCCGGTCCTTATCGACGGGGCTCAAGCCGTTCCCCATGCGAAAGTGGACGTTTCCCGACTGGACTGCGACTTTTATGTTTTTTCGAGCCACAAAATGTATGGCCCTACCGGTGTTGGAGTCTTGTACGGTAAAGCGGCTCTTTTAGAGAAAATGCCGCCGTACCAAGGTGGAGGAGATATGATTAGCTCAGTCACCTTTGAGCGCACCACCTATAATGGCTTGCCCTATAAGTTTGAAGCCGGAACTCCTCATATCGCAGGTGGTATTGGAATGGGGGCGGCGGTGGACTACTTGGAAAAATTGGGTCTGGAAAATATCGCTCACTATGAAAATGAATTGCTCGAATACGCAACTTCTAAACTTGAGTCGATTCCCGGCATTCGCTTAATCGGAACGGCGGCCAAGAAAGCGGCGGTCCTTTCCTTTTTGGTGGGGGATATTCACCCTCACGACGTTGGCTCCTTGCTGGACGAAGAGGGAATTGCCATCCGCACTGGACACCATTGCGCTCAACCGGTGATGGACAGATTTCAAATAGCGGCGACCTGTAGAGCGTCATTCTCCTTTTACAACACTAAAGCTGAGATAGATAAGCTGGTGGAAGCGATCTATCGGGTGAAAGGGGTCTTTGAAAAATGAGTTCTGTCAGAGAACTTTATCAAGAAGTTATTTTGGACCATAACAAGAGTCCAAGAAACTACGTAGAGATTAAAAATCCCGATCGTTTTGCCGCGGGCCACAATCCGCTTTGTGGTGACAAATTGACCATCGCTCTAAAATTAGAAGGCGATAAGATTACTGAAGCCGCTTTTCAGGGCTCCGGGTGTGCAATCTCCAAAGCCTCGGCATCAATTATGACGACAGTCATAAAGGGAAAGACCCAGCAAGAGGCACTTCAACTATTTGAGCGCTTTAGAAATATGGTTAGTGGAAAAGAGGCGCCGAATGCCGAGAGTATGGGAAAGCTCGATGTCTTTGCCGGGGTCGCGGAATTTCCGGCGCGGGTAAAGTGCGCGAGTCTCGCCTGGCATACGTTAAAAGCAGCTTTAGATTCCAAAGAGGAGCCGGTTTCGACCGAGTGAAGTTACAGAATGAGTTACGAACCACCTATTCAGTTAACGCGTGATTGCGATGTCATTCAGATTCCGGGCGGCGAAAAACTGCGGCTGACCGCGGGTTCCACCGTTCGCGTATCGCAGGCTCTGGGAGGAACCTATACGCTTATTACGGATTGGGGGGCGATGGTCAGAATCGACGATCGAGATGCTGATGCTATCGGCAAGACCCCGGGACAGAATATCGTAGAGACGCCGGTAGCTGCTTCCGCGCAGCAGATGGAATCACACGTTTGGGAACAGTTAAAGACTTGTTACGATCCTGAGATTCCGGTGAACATGGTTGATCTGGGACTTGTCTATGTCTGCCGGGCCACTGCTACGGATTCGGGTAAATTTCAGGTGGAAGTCCAATTTACGCTGACAGCCCCTGGATGCGGGATGGGAGATATCCTACGAAGCGATATTGAGCGTAAAGTCCAATCGCTCCCGGGAGTAGAAGGGGTAAAGGTTGACGTGACGTTTGAGCCGCCCTGGGATCGAAGCATGATGTCGGAAGCCGCCCGTCTTCAACTAGGTTTCTAAAGCTTAGGGATCGCCCGTGAGGGCTTTGCAGCAAAGAGTGGTCGCGAGAACCGAACCACCGGTCGCTCCGCCTATGGCCCCCAAAAGAAATGCCGCATAGTCGGAGGGAGTCTGCCCGGGACTAAGGGCGTTGATCAAATATTCGTTGAGTGCTCCACTGCTCAAAAGATAGGAAGCGAAACCACCAGTAAAAGCACCCATCAAGGCTCCGAGTAAAGTGGCCACTCCCAAAGTCACCATGAGAGGTTTGGGGACGAGACGCCCTGAAACTCTGGCGGCAATCATTCCCGACAGCCAGCCTCCGACTCCTGCCGCTAGCGCAATCTTTGTGATGGCCAAGAAGGGGAGAAATTCGTCTTGGGGATGAAATAAGAGGGTGGACGTCAGCAGTCCTCCCACTAAACCCGCAAGGCCAAGTTCAATTCGTGAAAGTCCGTGGCGTAAGGCACTGGCGCGACTAAATCCTCCGGCCAGCAAGGTCACCCCCCAGACTTCAAAGAGTGAGGTCAGAAACGTCACTTGAGGAAGAAAGAGATCGGAAAGAAAAATGACGGGGAAAGCTCCCAGAAGAGTTAAGGACAACAGTGCCGTCTCTTTGACTCCTATTCCAAAGAGCGATGTGGATCCCGCGAAAGTTTCTCCCCGATAGGCCATTGCAGAGGTCAGCCCTTCTTCTGAACGCTCTTGATTTCCCAAGATAGCAGCGTCGTATTTTTCGCGTGTAAGCGGATCGACTAGCGTGTGGTAAGCCTCATTGGCTAACTTCAAGATTTCATCACTACTGGGATCACTCGGATTACGATCGGGATGGCAGACAAACGCGAGTCTACGATAGGCCCAACGAATCTCTTTGGTGCTAGCCGTCGGAGGCACTCCCAAAATGTCATAGAAGTTTTGCACCCTTACTTTTCGGTGCTGTGCGTCGTAACTTGAGTCCTCAAGTTAACTAATTAAAATTACATGCTTATTCTAAGGAGGGTCTCGATGACATCAAGCGCTTGGCCCAGAGAGGGAAAGTCAGTGGAAGACTCTCCGGTGGCCTTTCGCAGAAGCTGGTGGGCTATCTCCACATATCCTTCTAGCCAGCCCATCCCGTGAAAAGGGGACTGCCCGGAACCTACTTTCGCCTCTCTTGGTCGGCTTCGCCAATGGGTCTGGTCTCCTCGGCCAATCCGTAGCGTATCGGGATCTTCGAACGACCAGCTCGCACACAATTTCTCTCCGATGACATTCACTTCAAGATGATTTCCTCTTCCGTGTACGGTTTTGGAAATGGAGCCAAAGGTCTTTCCCACTGTCGCAAAATCTAAAGTGAGATGGACATGGGTGTCCCTGTGGGATACTTCGCTGTTAATATAAGATTTCCAGCCACTGGCCGTTTGGCACTTTTCACCGGCTAGAAAAAACATCAGATCGGTCCAGTGCGATCCCAAATCGGTGACGACGTCGTATTTTCCAGAGAGGGCCGTATCATTTTTCCAATTTAAAGAGGGAGGCTGTGCTAGCAATGCTTTCTGGGCGGCAGAGGATTGCCAATACCTCCCCTCGATGCTGATAATTTTTCCCATCTCTGCGCTTACGATCAATCGTCGTAACTCTTTGGGTCCCCACATCACTCGATAGCCGTGGCAAACTCCGACTTCGATTTGCGGAGGGAATTGACGAAGTTGGGAAACTTCCTCTAACGATACGCAGACCGGTTTCTCGCAGAGAATGGCTCGAAATCCCATCTCAGCGGCCTGTTTCAAACCCTTAGCATGAAGAGCATGGGGATTGGCGAGACAGAGCAAAGACAGATCAGTGGCACTCGAATTCGGTTTAGGGAGCTTTTCGCCTCGGGCGATCTTTCGAGCTGGCATCATCTTCCACTGGGGATTGAGTAGCGCCACGGTAAAGAGTGCTTTCTGCATGGCTGCTGATGAGGAGCCGCTACCGACAATAAATGGATGAATGTTCACGTTTACCTCAGTCGAGCCTTCTACCAGGCTTGCGTAAGGCTAGCAAGTGACGGGAGACTTGTGGTAGGTTTAGCGGCTCGATGCAAATCCGAATGTTTATAGTGCTTGTCATCTCGTGTGGCCTGCTTAGCGAGGCCGGGGGAGCGGCGGCTCTGGAAGCTGACGTCCTTTGCAAAGCTAGGCTTATTGCCTCGGCTTGGACGGGAGATGTCAAAAATATCGATGAAGAGGGTGTCGCCGTTCTGACTCCCGGTATTTTGCTTCAAGATTCGGTGGGGTGGCTCGATGAAACCGATGAAGCCACGTTTGAACGACGATCTCCTCAAATATTAAATAGCCCCGGTCTCGATCAGAGACTTCTTGTCTACATTTTAGTTTTTGGGGCAAATCCCAAACGGCACGAAAAAATATTTTCCAAAGTAAGTCGAGAATTTGATCCCAGACCACGGGTCTTCTCCATTATGAAAAATTTAAGGACGGCGCTTGCGATATTGTCGTATCTCGATCAAGTTCACGGCACCGTTTACGCGATGGAGGCTGGGGTTGAGATCTTGCAAAAGTTAGAAGACGTTCCGCGACTGACAAAGGGAAACGGGGAAGTGATTGTTCAGTTAAGAGGCTACGCGCAGGTCCTTTATCCGGAGTATCAGGAGAGGGTAGAGAGGATTATTAGGCAGCGGTTTGCGGGGATTTGAAGAGGGGGTGCATTAACGTCGCGGTTAAGCAGCTGAATTCTTACAGTGCCTAAGTGGTGTCGCAGTCCTTTTGTTCTACAGATTGCTTCGTTGAGTCGCTCCGCTTCTGTTGCTCGAAATGACAGTCTTTTTGCATGCGCGTTTTCACCATGCACCTGCGTCGTGGAATCCCTAAGGCTGAAGGATTAAGCCCCCAAAACCGCCATCGCCGCATTTCTCCCATTAATCCCCATCACACTCCCGCCAGGATGAGTGCCTGCTCCACATAGAAAGACCCCCGGCATGGGAGTGCGGGCGTCTAATCGCCGGTCCCACATATTCGACGGCAGTACCTCTCCGTGAAAGATATGGCCTCCGGTCAGCCCCAACTTTGATTCTATATCTGGAGGCCCCAAGACATCTCTGTGGAGAATCGCCTGAGGAAGGTTCGTGCAATATTTTGCGATCGACTCAATCACTCTGTCTCCGACCTTTTCCCGATGGTCGTCCCAAGTCCCCTGTTTGAAATGGTAGGGGACATACTGGGCGAAAACGCTCATCGTGTGGAGCCCAGAAGGGGCAACACTCGGATCGTGAGGGGTTTGTAAATAGATCTCGGTCCAAAGTTGGTCAGCTAATTCCCCCCGCTCGGAAACTTCGAAACATTCTTGAAACCCACTTTTGGTAAGCGGCGTATTGATATGTCCGAAATGGTGAGGCTCTTTGGTTCCAGGTCGCGACTTAAAATTTGGCAGCTCGCTTAGCACGGCATTTACTTTGACCGTACAGCCTTCCATGGGAATTTGTTCAACCCGCTTTTGCCAGCCATTCTCGGCACGGCTTCCCAGGAGTCGAAGGGTTGATTTGGGATCCGCGTTGGAAATGACCACGGGACTTATTATTTTTTCTCCCCCTTCAAGACGAACCCCTTCTCCGGGAAGAATTTCACTTACTCGAACTCCGGTGGCAATCGCCACCCCTGCCTCACGCGCGATGTCGGCCAACAGAAAAGAAACCATACCCATTCCGCCGACGACATAGCCCCAAGTACCCGCTTCGCCGTCCATCGTTCCGCAAGTATGATGAAAGTTGATATAAGCCGTTCCCGGATCGTGAGGACTAGCTTTGGTTCCAATAATTCCTTGGCCCAAATAGGCCATCTGCATCTTTTCGTTCTTAAGATAATGCTCGAGAAACTCCACCATCGACCATTCAAACATCAACTTGCTGCCGTTGGGAATATGACGGATACGAGTTTCGATCTGCTCTCGAGTGAGCGAGGGGCCTATCCAAATGTCATTGGGCCCCGGGGGGCGAAGAGCGGCACGTAGATCACTTTGCAATTCATGCATCGCTTTCCATCCTTGGACATCTTCGGGTGCAAAGGATTTGACCGCTTGGCTGCATTCGTCGTCATCATAGGGAAGGCGTAGACTCGTGCCGTCTTCAAACGGAATAAACGATCCGCCTGTGGCGGGAATCCAACGAAAACCTTTTTGCTTCATTCCTAGTTCCGTCAAAACCAAGGGATGCAAGAGCCCCACTACATAAGCGCACGGAGACATTACGACTCCCGGATAGACCTCTTCCATCGTATTGGCGCCACCAACGCGATCTCTGGATTCCAGGACTAACACTTTTTTCCCCGCTTTGGCTAAGTAGGTAGCACAAGCAAGGCCGTTATGCCCCGCCCCGATAATAAGGGCATCCCAATGGCGTTTCGCCAAGGAGCTGACCGGCTCAGGAAGTCCAATTTGACCTAGTGTGTTAACTGCTAACGGTTGCTGGTTCGCCATGTAGCTCGTTTAACCCTAACCCTCCAGAGAAGTAAAAAAAAAACCGATAACTTAAGGTAGGTCTTTGTCTTTTGAGATCATTTGTCATCTGAGAACATCTGAAATTACGGGGGGATCTCTTGGTTAGCCGCACGGAGCAGCTGGCTCTGCCTCACAAATTGCGTCGAGCTATTGAGTACGTGGGCTCGTTGCCTCTTTGGTTGGTAGTGGTCCCGCCTGCATTTCGCCTTTTTTACATGTTACTGCACCGGAGCGGAGGCAGCGGAGACGCCCAACGCTATTTCGAACAGGCAGAAGGATTGCTATCCGGACATCGTTATAGTTGGCCCGGCGGAGTCGGCATTTCTCCCCCTCCGGGTTATCCCATTTTTCTGGCTGCGGTTTTACGGCTATTCCATAATGTTGAAGCGGTCTACTGGGTGCAGTTCGTCTTGTCGACGATATCCTGTTACTTGGTCTACATAGCGCTTCGAAAACATCATAAGGTCATGGCCGTAGTTGCTGTCCTTCTTATGTGCGCCTCTCCCTTTACCGGCCGTATGCTTCAGCAGCTTCTTTCAGAGACCTTCTCGATCTTCTTGTCGAGTATCGTGGTCTACTGTCTTTCGATATACGAAAGAAATCGCACTCAACCCGAACTACTTTTCCTACTGGGATTGACTTCCTCCGTCTTGCTCATGACGACTCCGGCAACGCTGCTACTGGTAGCGGGACTCTTCTTGATACTGAGCTTTTTATCGCGTTTAAATCCTCGAGCTGTAGGCGCTCTCTGGCTGGGAGGATTTATTGTTATTGCTCCTTGGCAGAAATTTTGCTGGGAACAGACAGGTAGGTTGCAACCTGGGATTTACTTTGCACTTCCGCAAAACGATTTCCAAGGTGGATTTAATCTATGGCTCCGAACGTGGAGTCGGCACGAAGGGCATATTTCTTATCTGTGGATGCCGCAAACTTTAAAAACGGCCCCGAGCTATGCCTTTTCAAGCGCCGAGGAAAAAAGCAAAGTTCTTGAGCTTGTGAGCGATCGCCAAGCCGGAAAACTGAGCTGGGACCAAGCCGATGTCCAGTGGAAAACATTAGCCAATCAGCGAAAAAAAGAGAATCTCTTTTCCTACTATGTGAAACTGCCCGCGATTAGAGCGGTGACGCAGTGGATGAATATCGCCCCTTGGTGGAGACCTGATCTCTTTTCGGCAGGATGGAGCTCGCTAATTCAACGGCACGAGCTTGAAGCAAAAATTCGATACGAATTAGTTTGCGATTTGGCTCTCTTGGGATTTCATGCGGCCGAGTTAATCCTTTTCGCTTACTTTTCATTTCACGCCTTACGATCGAGAAACCCGATTGCTATCTTTATTGTCTTAGCCTTGATCGTCTATACGGTAGCGGGAGCTTATACTGCGATGGGAGAAGAACGACGCAACTTCCCGTTTTATCCTTTTCTTTACCTGTTGGCAGCTTGGGCGCCTTCCGCCCTTCAACAACGTCGCAGACTCGATACTTTGGTTTGATTGGTGAAAGGAACGGCATATATGAATAAGAGAGCTCGGACAAATCCTATTCTCGTGACGGGGGCAGCGGGGTTCATCGGGTTCCATACCATCGAGAGGCTTCTTAGAGAGGGTGTATCGGTGGTTGGGGTAGATAATTTTGACAACCACTACGAGCGTTATTTCAAAGAGGCCAATGTTCGTGATTTGCAACGAATCTCACAGCAGGTGGCTACTCCGTTTGAATTTCATGAGAAAGATGTCCGCGATCTGGATACCTCTTTTTGTCCGAGTGATCATTTTGATTCCGTCATTCACTTGGCTGCGCGCGCGGGATCCCGAACTTCGCTTGGAAATTGGCCCATGGCCATTAGTAATAATCTGGACGGAACGCTTAAGACGCTAGCCTTCGCAAAGGAGCGAATGGTTTCCCAATTCGTATTCGGTTCAAGCGCTTCGGTGTATGGAGCGGATACGCCATTGCCTTTTAAGGAGAGCGCTCCCGCCGATCAACCGCAATCGCCTTATGCCGCCACAAAGAGAGCCTGCGAATTAGTGTGTCATGAATATGCTTTCGCTCATGGAATGAAGGTCGCGTCTGTTCGTCTCTTTTCAGTGTTCGGACCTAGGCAAAGGCCTGACCAAGCGATTAGGTTGTTTTGTTGGTCGGCTTCCGAAGGGATTGTTGTTCCACTCTTCGGAGACGGAACCAGTAGCCGTGATTTTACCTATGTCTCGGATGTAGTGGACGGGATTATTGCTGGCTTAGACTTTTTGCGGGACGCCTCAAAAGGGACCTTTGAAATTTTCAATCTGGGCACTTCCAAAGAGACCTCGCTAAAGGAGCTGGTCACTTGCATCGAAACCGCGACTGGTCTTGCGGTTACGTGTGAAACAAAACCGGCCTTCCTCGCGGAGACGAATCGGGAATGTGCGGACCTTTCCAAATCTCAAGACCTGTTGGGATATTCACCGAAAGTCTCTTTCGCCGAAGGGCTAAGGCGTTATGTGGACTGGTTTCTGGGCCATTCTCAGACCTATAAAGAAGCTGCCTAAATTGTTTCTGACATTCCTCCTTTCGCATTGACTCGCTGGGTCAATCCATCGTATGGCTAAGAACTATTCGTCGGAAAGGTACCTATGAAATTAATTTTTGTGTCGGTATTTTTTAGTTTTGTCAGTGTGTCGACGTATGCGCATACCGATTGTCACCGGATGGTTAGAGAAGCGGAGTATTCTCAGCCGGAAGGAGAGCGACGAGTGGGGGCCGATGAAGAAGGTAATACCTCAGCAAGCGCCCAAGAGGGCGGAGGTGGCCGCGGGTCTTATACTTACGACGTCCCCTACACCGGTAGTGGTAATAGCGGGGGCGGCGGTTTCGGCGGCTCTGCCCCATAGCGATTTCTATCCCCCTATTTTAAGATGCGGTGTTTGCAATCTTACGGATCTGAGGCGCGATATCGTCTGGATTAAAGATGGGTCTAGAACAGCGATTGCTGGAACAGATGAAGGCTGCGGGCCTTTCCAGTGTCGGATACTGGACGTCGGGATTAGGCAAACTTCCTTCAGCGCGATCTAACCATTCGATTCTTTTGTAAGAACCAGGAAATTCAAGAGCTTTGGTGAAAAGTTCGGAGGCTACTGAATCTTTTTTCGAGCCTACGATAGTCAAGTGAAGTGGGGCATGAGTGGTTTCGTAATCCGCAATGAGGATACTGGCGGCAAAGGGGGTTTCCAAAGCGACTTTAGAGACGAGATAGCGCATCGCTTGATCGGAAGCGTCCTTATACTCTTTTTTGCCAGAGTATTGGGCGAGCAAGTTGAAAAATCTTGCGGCCGTGACGTTTTCATCTCTTTGGGGCTGAGGAACAAAGAGTTTTGCCGTCGGATTTTCTCCAGTGACAAAACCTCCAGTTTTTCCCGATTCATCTTTGAACGAAAAGTGAGACCGGACGAAGTCGGCGGTCTTCTCCGCTTTGGCGAGCCATTTGCGATCGGCTGTGGCGGAGTAGAGCTGCAAGAATGCATTTGCCATGTAAAGCGAGTCGCCTAAGTACAGACGTTTTCCATCTTTGTTGTCGTGACGAAACCCTCCGGCGGGAAGCGCCCTATTTTTTTGAATCCACTCAGCGGCGGTAACGGCTTCATTAAGAGGAGTCGCATCGTGAGTTACCATGGAAAGAGCCACGAGTGATGAAATCGCCCAGCCGTTTTCTCTCCCGTAGGAATTCTTATCGACGCGAGGAGTCCCTTTTGCTCGTCGTGCTTTATCATCTAATTTAAAGTATTCCCCCGAGTGAACTCCATCCACGAGATCGGCATTTTGGCTTGTGTAAAATGCTCCTTCCGGACTGGTGAGGAAATTCTCTAAAAACGTATGCACGGCCTGAGCGGTTTTTAAATAGTCCTGATTTTTAGTTTGGGCATAGGCCAAGGAGTAAATCCGAATCGCGTCGGCTTGGTAAGACATGATCTTTTCGAAATGGGGTTCATCCCATCCATCTACTGAATACTGATAGATGCCTCCCCAAACAGGATCGATAAGTTTATTGCCGAGTTGCAAAGTGTCGTTAGCTTTCTTTTCGGCATCTTCGTCTCCCTTTTCCGTTTGCGTCAAAGCCCATTCGACCGAATCGGCCTGAACGTACTTATGCCCGTAATCCCAGCCTCCGTATTTGGTATCGTATTGAAAGTTAAAACTCTTTTGAAGTTCAGCGCGATTTTGAGCAGAGAGAAGTCCGTTTTCCGCAACCTCAATTTTCTTGGGGGGTTCGACCGAAGGGCCCGGTGTCGGATCTTTCACGACAGCGTCTAGAAGGGAAAACATTTGCTCAGGTGGGATGTATCCGGATCGTTTAGCCAACTCTTGTCCTGTGGAAGAGAAAATAATGGTTGCCGGCCACCCGTACTCTTCATACCGGTTAGAAAGGTCGGGCCGCGAATCTTGATCTACTTTCACCGCGATAAAATGAGACTTCATAATATCGATTATTTTCGGATTGCTATAAGTTTGCGCATCCATCACGTGGCACCAATGGCACCAAATGGCTTGCAGATCCAAAATGACTAATTTATTCTCTTTTTGAGCTTTCTTAAAAATGTCCTCTGACCATCCGACCCATTTGATTTCAGACTTTTTGGTCGATGAAGGATCGGCCATGGAGTTTATCGAAAACGAAATTAGGCATAGCAACGCTATAGCGAGAGAACGGTGAATCCGCATGAATGGCCCTTTCTTAGGGAAAACGAATGTCGGAGATGATGCCTTGGGCTACCCACGGACCCAAGGATTCGCAAAAGCATTGCTGCACTTGGTCGACATTGAACTTTGAAACCAGTGTCAAGAATTCGGTCGCCTCTAGCAGAGACTTTCCCGCTTTTAGCTGTGAAATAAAAGAATAACTGATTTCGTCCAATAACTCGAGGCAGACGTCAAATTCGCCGTCGCGGTAGACCATTATTTTTTCGGGCGAAGCTTTTACTTGCTCTCGAATCGTCTGGCTGCAGTATTCGCGCTTTCCCCAAATTCGGCTGAGAGACCAATCGCTCGCCACCAAACCCACCGAAGGAGCCAGTAGAAATATCGCTGTGTTCCAATCTTCGGGAGTACGGCTATTTAAGGAGTTGGTATCGAAAGGTTTGGAATCGTCAGCGAAATAGGATTGTTGAGCGAGCCAGTCCAGTCGGGCCAAATCGGCAAGGAAAGGGTATTGCTCGTTCCAAGCGCTTGCGCGAATAAACTGACTCAAATGAGCGCCGATGTCGCAGACGGTAAATGTTTTTGAAGGGAACGATCTCAGATAGTCGTCTACCAGACGGTGAAATTTCGCCTCGCCAAGCGCCCGGCTCACGGTTTCCATATCTCCTGCCATCGCTTCGACGATTCGGGAAAGGTATCCGATAGCGTAGATATCCAATCTGTCATTCGGTTTCAAAGGGGGTTGATCTACGATCTCTTCTAGAAGCCGCGGGAGCGGCTCCTCTAAACACGCGCTTTGCGCGTGCTCTCCGCGAAGGGCTGGAGCTACCCCTCTAGGATCGGTGATTATCCAGCGCATCCACCTTTGGAGATTTCCAAGGGAGGGGCGATTGTCTGTAGGAACCATCATTATCAAGTGCCTTTTCTGCTACTACTCGGGCGCGTTCAGTCTCTTCTTCGAGAACGCTAAATTCGGGAATCTTGTCATCCCATTCGAGTAAAGTACTAACCAAACCAAAACGTCTCACGGCTTTTTCGTAAAGCTGCCATACCTCGTCACAGACGAGATGATCGTGAGTATCAATAAGATGGGTACCCATATTTGAATGGCCCGCCAGATGAAACTGACCGACGCTTCCCACGGGAATCCCGTTTAAGAAAGTTTCCGGATCAAAAGAATGGTTTACGGCGCTGACATAGATGTTATTCACATCGAGTAAAATTCCGCAGCCAGCGCGCTTGACGATCTCAGCGATAAACTCCCATTCACTCATTTCCGAATGGCGATAAGTTAAGTAACTAGAAACATTTTCGATAAGAATTCGTCGTCCTAAATAGTCTTGAACTTCCGATATGCGGTCCGCAACGTGTTTGATGGCTTCCTGGGTATAGGGCAGAGGAAGCAAATCGTGAAGATTAGTTCCTTCCACCCCTGTCCAACAAAGATGATCGGAGATCCAAGAGGGGTCGATCCGTTGCATCAGGGATTTAAGCCTAGCCAAATAATCGTAACTTAGAGGATCGGTCGAGCCTATCGATAGGGAAACACCATGGAGGACGACGGGGTAATGGCTTCTAATCTGTTCGAGAGTTTGGAGAGGGCGCCCACCCGACCCTCCCGCGATCCCCATGTAGTTTTCCGAGATGGCTTCAAACCAAGAGATCGCGGGAAGTGTCGATAAAATGTGGGCATAGTGAGAGCTGCGTAACCCGATACCCATTCCCAAGCTGGGAAAGAACTTTTCGGCCGCAAACTTCTCGCTAGGCGACATCTAAGAACCTAATTACTTCGTTTCGGCGGCTGGAGCCTCGGCCGGCTTTTCAGCGGCAGGTGCGTTCTTGGCCTTAGCGGCATCACATGCCTTTTCGTCTTTTACCATCGCCATGCCCTGACCTTTGCAGGCGTTCTTGCCTTTGGCTTCGCCGCAAGCACCGTGGCCTTTGCAAGCATTACCACCTTCGCATTTGAAGGTGTTCTTGTGCTTGGCGAAAGCAGTGGTAGAAAGTCCACCGACGCTGAAGATGCTGACGATGGCAGCACCGATCAATAGGTTCTGTGTTGTCTTATTCATTTAGGATCCCCCTGATGTATCTGGGTTGTTTTTATTTACGAACGATAGAGATACTACTACAGCAAAATGCCCTCAAACAAGTAGTTCGTGAATAAATTTAAGGGCTACGCGTTGCCTTGCGTTGCGTCTTTAGTGCCTTTCCTGCAGAGTAAATGATCCAGCGAAAGGCAACCGGCACCCCAGACGAGAAGCCCTACGAGGATGACAATGTAGAGGTACTCATCGACCGCGAGTAAATCCACAATCGAATGAATGTCATCCTTCTTAGCGGTGATAATCGCGACCACCATGGAAATAATGAGCGGGAGGGTAGCAAAGCGGGTCAGTAAACCCAATAGCAACAAAGCCCCAAAGAAAAATTCCACACCGGCGACAAACGGCGCTTGATACTGCGGAAACGGAATACCCAATTCCGTAAAAAATTTTATTACCGAATCTAGATTGTGAAGTTTTCCCCAGCCGGAAGGGACGAAGATCGCGGCCATGGAAAGGCGTCCTAAAAGGGGAGGTAGCCAAAGCATTTTCTTGGACCACAGGTCGACCCGACATTTGATTCCGCCTAAACTACAGAGCCCTTTTTGATTTGTCATAAGGCCGCATTTTAAGCCATACCCGTTTCTGAGGTACATCAAAAACTTAGAGAAACCTTAATTTTTTTAGGGACTTGATTGGCAGGAAAGAAGCGTGTCCTTTTGGAGACACGTAATGTTGCTTTTGTGTCTTGTGCAGAAAAAAAGGATGAGTTAGACGTGGGGCATCACTTGGGAGAAAGACCGTTGTCGACGTTGCGAGAACATTTACAGAACGAGCTGGTGAAGCGGTATCGAAAGAACCCGCGCTATTCCTTACGCGCCTTCGCTAAAAGCCTTGAAGTAGAACCTTCAGCGCTCTCCAAAATTCTTCGGGGGAAAAGACGCCTCACCCCCGCCATGCAATCTCGGCTCGGCCACCGCTTAGGATTGGGACCGCAGCAGATGAAGCAACTCTTAGAAAAACAAAACGCTGAAGCCCTTGCCAGTTCATCATTCGAAAGCCTCTCCTGCGACGCTTTCCAAACGATAGCCGACTGGTACCACTACGCGATTTTGGAATTGACTCGAGTAAACACTTTTAAGTCAGACGTTCGCTGGATCAGCCGTGCTTTAGGAATTTCGGTCAACGAAACGAACGCCGCTTTGGAACGTCTGGAACGTTTGCAAATGATCGAACGAGACGAACAAGGAAATATTAAACCAACCCAGACCAACCATACCATAGCCGAGCCGGGGGAGAGTTATCGAACCTCCGCGGCTCGGCTATTCCAAAAACAGGTCTTGCAAAAAGCGCTTGATGCGATCGATGTGGTCCCGCTTGAACTTAGAGAAAATTCCGGAGTTACGATGGCGATTAATATGGAAAAATTTCCCGAGGCCGAAGCCATGGTCCGCAAGTTCCGTCGCTCGCTTATGGAACTGTTGGAAAGTGGGGACTCCAAAGAAGAGGTTTACCAATTAGTCGTGGCTTTATTTCCTCTGACCCAAAAGACTCAGATGTTGCCCCATCATTCACCTGACACTTCAGGCAATAAGAAAAGGAGCGCGTGATGCGTACTCTGTGGCTAGTAACGATTCTTATGGTTTCAATGTCGTTCCCCGAAGCTTTTGGAGGACAGGAATCCAAAGGAGCGCTTGGATTAAGGATTAAGCTACTAGGGGCTTTGGAGTTGGGTAACGAAGTACAGCTCTGGGACAAAGTGACTAACTCAGAGGAGATTTTACCCACCGAGCAGCCAGCGTATATCAAGATAATCGAACCTCAGCTTACGATCTTAAAAGGCAAGCTTCCTAGACTCGGCCATCGGCTTGAGACCTTGTTCAAACGAGGGATTAACCCGACATGGTATTTGGTGAATGCGGAGTTGAAGAAACAGTTAGAAGCACCTCAGACCGACTTGATTTTGACCTTTGAGCGCGTACAGGTCGCCCTTCATGACGGCCAGACCATACGAATCAATAAAGAGCTGTTGAATAAAATGCCGCTAGTAGAACAGGGCTGGACGTACATGCACGAAGTGCTTCGTAGTGCGGTGGAAGTTTCAGCCCTTCAAGATGACGCCATCATTGGGACGCTAAATTCCGTCATTATGCACAAGAACCTCGCCAATTTTGAAAAGAAGGAGTTGGCAAAACGGTTACTTTACTTACTTCGTGGTGGCGAGCGCATTCCCGGTTTCTTTGACGCCGATACTGAAGAAGAGCGAAGGCTCTTTGAAATTACCAAACGTATCCACGATAAGTTGGGGCCTGAAAGCCCCCTCATCAAACTTATTGAGGCTGATCTCAAAGTGGCTTTGCAAGATGTGGGAGATTGGGAAGATCACAGTACGTTACCGGATGGATTAAGCGGGACGAACTGTATTTACGAAACCGACCAGTGCGTCTTTCGAGATAAAAAGCGCGGCCCCATTTACTGGAGCGCTATCTCTCCGGGGGAAAAGAGCGAAGATATCGTTAAAAATTTCGATGATACCAAAGGGGCATGTCAGGACCTTAAGAATTGGGGAGGTTACTCCGACTGGCGGCTTCCCACTATTAGCGAACTCTTTGATCTCTCAGACCGCATCAATGCGGTTGTGAAAGTCGTCACTAGTTTTGGACAAAATAATAACGTGTTCTTATGGGCGGCGACATCACCTTCTGATTCGCCTTGGTGGCTGGGAGCTCCTCAAAAGGACACTCGCGCGTGGGCCATCAACTTGGCTTCCACCCAATACCGCGAATTCGACAAACAAGCTCTCAATGAGCACCGGTGCACGCGTGACGATTACGACTTCTACTGGGTAGATGCTTCAACGGATGCCAACGGGCAAAAAAACCAATGCTCAAAAGCTGGAGATGAATGTGCGGTTATTGGAAGAAGAAGCCAGTTAGTCTGGTCGGCCCCGAGTCCGCGGTACGAGCCCAAGTACGCCAAGCACCGCTCGCCCGATGACTTAGGGTACGTCAGCTTGAGAACCGCTCAACAAATGTGTCGTGGCTTAACGTGGGCGGGGGTAAAGGGATGGCGATTGCCCTCTCCTCGAGAAGCGTTTGACGCCAATCGGGACGGATTTTTCGGATGGTCAGCTAAGTTCGAGCAGTTTGGCTTACTCTTGGGATCTTTTTGGATGGTCGAACCCGATCCCAACCCTAACGACATTATAAGAGGCTTTTACTTTGATGAGGGGACCGCATCCGCCGACTGGCGAGCCAGCGAGCCGTATAAGCGATTGCGGCGATATATTTGTGTGCACGATGTGGAGAGTGAAGGAGGAAGGAAATGAAGTATTGCTTGTTATTAGTCGCGGTAATGGCTTTTCTTTCTGCTTCGCCAGCCCCCGCTCTTACTAACATCTACCTTCAATGTGGCGAAGGGGTGGAGATAAATTTTCCGAGTGTGATTTGGCAGCGTTTATCGCCAGAAGATCAACGACGGATGCAATCGGCCTTGAGGAATCTTTCTAAACTCGGGATTAGAGCGCAGGTTGTTGTGGATCAGTTTTTCTTGCATGAAGTCGATCTTGATAAAACAGATAGCGTCGCTAACGGCAACCAGTGGTGGAATGGCAATTACACGTTTCCTACATTTTTAGCGGTTTCCAGAAGT
This sequence comes from uncultured delta proteobacterium, assembly GCA_963778115.1. Taxonomy (GTDB): domain Bacteria; phylum Bdellovibrionota; class FAC87; order UBA2466; family UBA2466; genus JBBQIT01. Next base: position 295,880 of record CAVZSV010000004.1, on the reverse strand, counting down.
AACTCTACCGTGGGCCTAATCACCGAAATGCTCAAATCCGATGCGGATCGACTGCGAAGATTACGAGAGGAGGATGGAAATTTCTTAAGGGACTTAGGAAAGCGAATCCGTAATATTGAGGACGAAATTCGACGAGCCTGGGGTCTAATCGAAAACGCTAGTCTCAATGCCGATGGGTCGGCGGCTGCCTTCTGTAATCAACCCGACGATCAGTGCGCTTTTCGGGATTCGGCTACTGGAATCTCGGTAAGTGCCCTCGCCATGGGACGCGAACCTTCTCGCCCCGGCCGACTGGTCCTGGATACTTTTGAGGATGCCCAGAAATATTGCGCCGAGCACACTTGGGCGGGCTATCACGGTTGGCGCCTTGCTTCCTATAATGAATCGGTCTACCTGGCGGATAGAGAGCAATTGATATTCGAGAAGTTTCCTTATTTTGGAGGAAACAATGCTTTCTTTTGGACTTCAGGATTTCCCAATGCATTTGGAAGAATCGCAGCAGTGTATGCTCCTACCAAGTCCTGGACGATTCACGTGGAGACGGGTCGTTCGCAGCAACTTCCCAAAACCTCCAAAGCCACTTTTCGTTGTGTCCGCAATGATGCTTCGAAGCTGTGGGACGATATCTCTTTGTCTTCCGATGGAAAAAAACGGGTAGCCTGTACTACGCCCGGCAACTACTGCATTTTCCGATTGAGATCGACTGAGTTGTCCTACACGAGTCCCCGAACGATGGATTGGGAGCGGGATGGAAGAGGGGTCGAGTACGAGGAGGCCAAGAATTATTGCGAGAAATTGGATTTGGCGGGAGACACCGGCTGGCGGCTTGCCACTTATGAAGAAGCATATCTAGCGGGAACGTCGCTTTATTATAGCTTTTCCCTTTCCCGGGACGGAATCCCTCTACAGCCGACCGGCGAATTTTGGGTCTCGCCTCCTAGGGTAGACGACGAGCCGCTGCCCTTAAATCAATACGACACCTCTCGTTTCGTTAGTTTCAAAGGATATGTCTGCGACTTCGAGCGTAAAAGATGCAGAAGATTGGTGGAGACGGATGTTACCTATAGGGGTCCCTATCAACACCATCCTGCCTTACCTCGGGCAGGCATTGTCTGTGTGAAGAAATATAAATGAAGTACAGGGTGATTCATATGATGAAGCTATTGAGTATGTGGGTTCTGTGTTTCTTTTCTTTCTCGGTACTTGAAGCGAAAGAATGGAAAAGGTTTCGCTTAGACTGTGGGAATGAAATTTACGTGGATTTTCCGGAAGCGGTTTGGAACAAGTTAGATGAACCATCACAGTTAGCCCTCAAGAGTGGATTGCGAAGTACTGGGATACTTCAAATGAATAATGCGTTAATTGTCGATGCTATTCTAGACAATGCGGAACCTGGTGCGATGACGAGTTTTGAGGTGGCCGGGATGGAATTCAAAATACCCAAATCTCTATTTGCCGGTATGAACGCGGATACCACAGCGAAAGTGATTTCTAGTTATCAACAAGGCACCCGGCAGATGAAGTCTTTCTTGGAAAAGACACTGCCTGCCTTTGCGGCAGCAGAGCACGCGGTGCACTCGGCAGTCTTGGAACTCCAAGAAGGGAAGTCCAATGAGATGACGGCCGAGCTGGGCCAAACTACTGTGGAAAAAGAGAGTGGTGATGATGGAGCTCCCAAAATGCACTTCTTAACTCGCGGAGAGGTTTACCAAGAATTAACTTACGAAGTCGTAGGCAAGCATGTAGCGCCTCCGAGAGATGTCGCGGGAATGCATAATGTAAGTCTAAACGAAGACGGTTCCAATGCCTCTTTCTGTTTGGATCCAGCCGATCAATGCACCTTTAAAGAGGAGAATACGGGGATTTCCATTACCGGCCTGACTCCAGGGATGGAACCCTCAACTCCAGAGAGAATGGTGCAAAAAAACTTTAGTGAGAGTAGTGAGTACTGCTCAGAGTTAAATTGGGGCGGTTACGACGACTGGAGAATGCCCGGACTTAGAGAAACTCTGTTTCTAGAGCGACGCTTGAATGCGATTTCCGAGGCATTCCCCTACTTTGGATCTAGTAATGTCTTTCTATGGACGACCGGATTTCCGCAGGTCGTGGTTCCTGGAAGCGAAGAGCTGGATAAGCATCGTGTGGTTAATGTAGCGACGGACGATAGTAGAAACCTTTCTTTGCAGATGAAGTCCTCGTTTCGCTGCTTGAGAAGCGAAGGCGAACTCTTGTGGAAAGACTGGAGTACCAAATGGGGAACTCGAGAGCGGGTTCCCTGCGACAGGCCGGGGGTGCAGTGTGCGTTTAAATCTAATCAGGTCGGGCCAGTCATCGTGTCGGCCCCTCAAACCGTTTACCTCCAACGTGGGGATGAGCGGGGCATTTTTTATGATGAAGCCGTTGGCTACTGTGCGGCTTTGAATTGGAATGGGCTTACTGGCTGGCGAATTCCCTCCTACACCGAGGGAAGACGTATCGCCCGAGCGCAATTTTTTGGCTACGCTCTAGGACGAGATGGACTCCTAGAGGCAGCGCGCGGTAAGTTTTGGGTGGCTCCTCCCTACAAGGATGATTATCCGATTATTGAGTTTAATCCTAGTTATCAGCAAATTAGGTTCACCGTTTTTAGATGTGATTTTGCGGAGAATAAATGTGAGAGGGATTACGCCGTGGACGGGACGGGGGCCTATGCCGCGAAATCCCTTTCGCCTCGAGGCGAAGTCATTTGTGTTCACGATACGAAGGGATGAGAGGTACGAGAATGAAAACGTTAATAACGATGCTAGGGCTAATGGTAATTTGTTTTCCGGTTTTCGCGGATGAAGATCCGATTAGTGATGTGATGAAAGATATCGGAGAAGCGATCCCAGGAATTGAAATGGGAAAGCTAGAAATAGACGCTTTGGGAATTGAGGAAAAAGCCAAAGCGCTAGGGGACATCAAGAAAGCGGCACTAACGGCCGGTATTGATTCCGAGAAATTATTGGATCTAGTCTTCCCCAGAAGATTTGGCGGCCGCCATCCAGACGGTGCCGAGCGTGATAGACGAGAAAGGCTTCCCGAAGGAGACGGAAATGGACCGGGGCTAGGAGGTTTGTTTCCTCCGGGCGAAATCACTAAGACAGAGATCCCGCTAGATGATTTTTGTTACCGGGTAGTTCCCTACAGTAAGAATTTTCTTTTGAGACTTCCGAAGGGGCCTGGCAAATACGACATGATTGTCTACCCCGTCATCTATTCCAAGGTCACTTCAGTGGAATATATTTGGTTCTCCAATCGTCAAGGAAAAATCGTTTTGGATAAGACGCTTTCGAAGCAAGTACCGCACATCGAATGGATCATGATTAGCGAGAGATTCGGAAACGAATTTGAGGTAGCCAAAGCGGCGGAGAGCTATATTGCGCTTTTGTCGCTCAGGGCCTGTAAGTAGTCCCAGCCCCGTCGTGAACATGAACTTGAACGTAAAACTAGGACATGAGCGTGAGCGTTTTAACTGGCATTGCGAGGTGAACCTCCTGAAACAAGTGGACACAGAGATAAGCATAAAGAACCTTCACGCATGTAGAAGCCCTTTGAATCCAGAGGGAAAGAAATAAACCCAAAAACGTCAGTGAAGCTAGGGGCCGAAAAATGTCTATCCCGTTTTCGTAACGGCCCCGGACAAAAGACAGCAAGAACTTATAGGACAGGTTTTGGAAAAGTAAGAGCCCTGGTTGCCGCGGGATTTAAGAACGCAGCCCGCGTGGGGAAGGCACGAGCGAATAGAGCGGGCGCGACGGTACCCCTGTTGGACGCTCTTGAATAAACAACTCTTACGCACCCCAACGCCAAAGGGACCGTAAACCCCCGAACCCAAGAATCCGGGACGAGGAGAAAAAAATACGAAGCGTCGGAAAAATAATGATTGACGCGATTCGGTATAGAATCGGGTCGTGGTAGTCGTGACTTGTCGGCTAATGAATAAACCGCTCTCCTTTTCGTTTCAATCGATGCTACGAGAATGGCTTTTGAAGAATCACCTGGGCCCCTAACATGATTCGAATCATGTTGTGGCGCCTTAAATATCGCAAAAAAAGTCACTCCCAAAACCCGTGTTAGAAATAGAGCAACACGGAGGTTTTTATGTGGAGACAAGATTTCATAGCCCTTTCTTTAAATAATAGTGAATTAGTAAGCCGATTGCGTAGGTCGGTGAAAGCCGAAAGAAAGGTCAGTTGCTTAACTAACCGTCCCCTTTACGAGGGGAAGATCACCTCAATGGAATGGCCCCCTCCCTTCAGGTGAGGCCTCGGTTACTTTTCAATGACGTAACGCGTTAATACTCCGCATAAAAAACGGTAGAATGCTCTGCGTTACCATGCTAGATCCATAGAAATTAATTAGGGTTTGGGGGGTTGATGGCCGAACGTGGGTTGCGTTTCGTCTTCTTAAGGGTTGTGTTGTGTATCCCATTTCTGTTTCCGCTTGCCGAAGCATTCGCAAAGTCGCCGTCCCAACAAAACAAAATAGTACAAGCGCGGGAACTTTCGATCGCCGAGGGGTTGGCCTCTTGTGAGAATAATGAAGTAAATCGTTATTTGAGCCAGCAATTAAAGATTCCCGATCCGGCGGCCTTTAATCTCACCCTTCGACTCTATCGAAGACTTCAGAGGGCTAATGTCGATTTTTCAAAGCCAGAGAGGGTGGACGCGCTTTTTTTTGACGTCTTTTCCAGGCAGTCCGTCCAAACTTTGGTCTATATCTTTGATGCCTTCCAAACGACTGAATACAACAACGGGATTGTTCTGGGACAGGCCGGAGTCGGGAAGACCTTTCTCTTGGATCAGATTACAGCCCTGTATTCCTTGGGACTGATGCCGGAGTACCTCCAAGAGGCATTACACGTGTCAGATGACGAGTTATTGGACCCCGATAGCATCCCGGCGGCCTTCTTCGGAAAGACCGACGTTTTTCTGATTAACGAACAGCTTTTGAGTCATCCTCCCGAATCTAAGGGGCAGCCGTGGGCTGGACAAGAACTTCGCATGAAGGCGGTTCTTACCGATCTTTTCGATCACGCCAAGAAGGAATATAAACGGACGGACGAAAATAAGGGCCGGACGGGAAGGCGAACGCTGTTCGTGTTCGAAGAGTTCGGCAATATGCCCAGGCTCGTCATGGAGACTTTAAAGACCATTCAAGACGAATCCGGTTTTAAAGATCCGGGTCGTATTTCCATGCGAGGTGCCGATCCTGGATTTTCGAGTCTTTCGCTAACGACACCCGACGAATACCGTAGGCTCGTTCGAGGGGATTCCGCCGTCGAACGTAGAAATACTAAAATTATTCAGCCCGAACCTAGCGAAGACGAGGCTTTTGCCATTGTCCGAGGCAAAGCGAGCGAGGAGTGGGAGAACCGATACCGAAGGATCATTTCAGACGACGCGATTCGCTTTATTATTCACAACCGAAAATTTTTGACTTCCCCACCGCTAGCCATGTCAGCGAGTGTGCTCCAATCCACCAACGCGCTTTTCATTTGGAAAAGGCGCCATCCAGGTGAGGACGCCGACTATATCTCCTTGCTGGATGCCCAAGAGTTTCTGATGCGCCGAGCGGGGTTGACCGACGTGTGGTTTGACGGCCCCAACGGGGAGCCTCCTTTTTATAATCTCGAAGAGCGGGTCAGAGAACGTTTCAAGGACAATAATGAAGTGGTCTCGAAAATTTGTAACCGTATAAAGACTTGGGCTCGGCTTGGAATGTCCGAAGAGGTCCCCGTCTTCATCATTGGTGGTCCCACGGGAAGCGGCAAAGACACTTTGCTTGCTGCTCTTAATTGGGCGCTATTTGGTCATGATGGCAAAAAATTTAACTTTAGTATCGCTGGCGAGCGAGGATTTGGTCTGGACTCCCTAATTACGGGCCCCCCTTTGGGAAACCATTCCGACGAAGAGCAGGGGCTTTTGGTCCGTGCTCTTGATGAGGGATACGGTCACGGGGTTATCGGATTTAATGAAGCTTACGACACCCCCTCCGAAGAGTTCGATAAGCTTAAAGTCTTGGTGGAACAGGGAGCCATTCGTCCCAAAGGGCTCGATTCCAGAGAGCGCCCTCTTCGTTTTCCCATGTTTATCATGGGGCAGTTTGGCGAGGATCTCTTCGAGAATAAGTCAGAGCTTGAAATTGATGCGATGATGGGCAGCATGACCCAAAGACAGATCGATGATGCATTTACTACCGGAAAGAAGAACAAGACCATTGGTGCCATTCCGATAGCGCTTTTAGATCGTGCAAAAAATTCAGGCGGGGTCTATCTGTTGGGGCCGGCGCCCCGTTCCGAGTATCCAGGCATGATGGCGAACTGGTTTAATAGAATTGCCGAGCGGATTCGAAAGTCGAATCAGATTCAACTCGATATCGATCCCTCGCTCACGGAACTGCTTTCCGCATTTTCCACCTACGAGCAATTGGGTCCGCGAGCCCTACGAGGCCTTGCGATTGATTTTACCGAAGGGGCTATTTCGGCGGCTCAAGATCAAAGACTTCCGCGTCGGGAAGTTCGCATTAGAATTTCTGTCGAGGGCCACTCGCAACCCTATGATCGAAAAATCATAGTGGAACAACTAGACGCCAGGGGAAGTAGAGTCCATTCGTGGTCGATGATGCCGACCTCCTTGGCTCGTTTTCGACTCGCTTGTGGACCCAGTATTGTGGCGAATGCTAGCAGAGACTTGCGACAATAGCCTCGGCAATCCTAACCCCATCGACCGCAGCACTGGTAATACCACCCGCATAGCCCGCCCCTTCCCCGGTCGGGTACAGGCCGCAGTGGCTTGTGGATTGTAACGTTTCTTTGTCGCGCACGACTCGGACGGGGCAAGAGGTCCTGGATTCAATTCCGTGAAACTGGGCGTGTGGGGACAAAAATCCCGGCATCTTTCCTTGAAATCGCTCCAAACTTTTGACTAATCTTTCGTAAATGGGATGTGGCAAAAGCTTGTCTAACCGGGTGGCTACCACACCAGATGGACTTGAAGAGGGAAGGGCGGGGCCGGACTTTCTAGCGATAAAATCCATAACGGGCTGAACGGGAAATTCTTTGCTGCCGCCGGCGGTAGTTACCTGGGCTCTTGCCGCTAGTTCTAATTCACGACGGAATTTTAATCCTCCGAAGATATCATTTCCAAAATGTTGATGGTGATCGATGGAGATAACGATAGCCGCGTTAGCGAAAGGCGAGTTACGAGCGTAGTTACTCATTCCATTGGCAACAACGGCATCTGATTCGGTACTACTGCCGATGACATAGCCTCCGGGACACATGCAAAAACTATAGACTCCGATTCCTGTACGATCGTCGTGATCGGTCAAACGGTAGTTAGCGGCTCCCAGTTCCGGGTTTCCCGCATAGGATCGGAACTGAATGCGATCGATTTCGTTCTGAGGGTGTTCGATGCGAAGACCTACCGCAAATGATTTGCCTTCAAGGGCAACTCCATTTTCGTTTAGGTGTTCCAAAATGTCTGTGGCCGAATGGCCGGTGGCTAGCACAACACTACTGCCTCGGATTTCGGTTCCCTCGACAAGTTTCACTCCCGTGACGCGCTGGTTTTCATAAAGAAGCGCTTTCACTTTAGTATCAAAACGAACTCGGCAGCCCTGTGCTTTTAGATATTCTCGAAGTGGGGGGATTACCTTTCGGATCTTGTCGGAGCCCACATGGGGATTGGCCAAATATTCGATCTCTTCGGGGGCTCCAAATTTGACTAGTCGATTTAGCACATACGGAATGTAGGGCGACTTGATTCGGGTGATCAGTTTTCCGTCGGAATAAAGGCCGGCTCCGCCCTCTCCGTAGCAGACGTTATTATTGGGATCTAGCCTTCCATAGCGCCAGTAATCGGCGATACTGCGCATCCGTTTTGGGGCCTCTGATCCTTGTTCCAAAAGAAGAGAAGGAATCTTTCGTTCACAGAGTCTTAGTGCTGCGAAGAGGCCCGCGGGACCGGCACCCACTATGATGACGGGAAGTAAAGTGCTCGGGACGGAAATAGGAGAAACTTCAAATTGGGCAGAGGTCTTCTCTTCTCCCGGAGCAAAGACGTCCACGGTGAGCACCCAGTGGGGTACCGAAGAGCGGGCATCGATGGATTTTTTGAGCAACCGGTAAGAGCTAAAGCCCGGGGAGAGAAGTTTAAGCTTCTCTTCGAGATCCTCTCCCAGCTCAAGAACAATATTTGAAAGCGTTTGCATCGGAGCGAAAGAGATAGCACACCGCTCCAAAACTCGCCACTGGCCTGAACTCAACTCTCTAAGAAGATCTTTCTGGCACCTTGGCTACGGTTTGGAACCAGTCGTCTTTTGGGATGCCGTGCCTAAAAAGATTGGTATGGCGGTTGCACAGACGCCTGGCGCGGGCACTTCCATTTTTTGCCCATAAAAGGAGATTTGATATGAAGAAACACTTAGCATTGGCTCTTGGTATATTAATTACTGGTTCGATGGCGCAAGCCGGATTCCCTGGGTTTCAGGGACTTCCCTTTGGTCAAGATGTCCGTCTCGAGGTGCGAACCGCACCCCGGAGTGCCATTAAGGGATATCAATCGGATGCCGTTCTTGTCCTTTCCAACGGACAGGTAGTTCGGGAGGTTCGTGATTCGAAGACGAACGACTTGGTGAAGAGCGCTCAAGTGACGACGCTTTCTGCCTCCGAAATGAACCACATCGACGAACTGATCGAAGCGGCTCGAAATGGAAAGATTGTTACCGAGACCAGCCAGATTCACTGTATGGCGATTTCTCTAAATGACACGACTTACACCGCCGACAACGGCAAAGTGTTCTTGCTCAAATCGAGCGTCTGTCAGGATCCCACGGAAAATACAGCTCCCGAAGCCAAGGAACTGGTGTCGCAGCTAAGCACCTTGGAAAAACAGGCTAACGCCATTCAGGTCACCGAAGTTCGATGCACCACGTATCCTCGGATCTATGACGGTGGTTATAACGTTAACGTCACCGAAGATTTGGGCGGTAACGATCTCGTCGTCTCGATTGGCGTCGAATCCATCGCCGGCGAGCATAACGTGGGTAGCATTTACGTCGAGAAAAATGAGGAAGGACAAAAAGTAACGTACACCGACCCTTTCAAAAAAGGTGGGACGTTCACTTTGACGGTTGACCGCAGCAATGTGGTTAAGACCGAAGAAGGCGAAGCTTATCTTTCCTCTTTCTCGTATGACGGAAGCCCACAAAACGCCAGTGCCGATGGCCAGCTCGCGTGTGTCTTTCCGCAAAACTGAATAGAGATACTTGATGATTAGGCCGCCGCCCTTCTGATGGAGGGGCGGCGGTTTTTTTGTTTGGATTTAAATCAGCAAAACTCTCCAAGCCTCCGCAACACTTCCGGCAAATTTTTTCTCCCAAATCCTATCCGAAAATGGCTATCTCCAAATTGAAATTTCGAAGAAGGGGCTAATAGAACACCTGATTTTTTTAAAGTCCTTTCACAGAAACAATCGGCTTCACCACCTCTTAATTGCGGAAACGCAATACAGCCCGCTTTCGGGCGGCTCCAGGAGAGGCTCTCTTTTCGGGATTCAAAAAAAATATCTAGCAGCGATAGATTGGTGGAGATGACTTCAAGGTTTCGACTCAGGATTTTGTCCCGCTGTCGCAACGCTAGGGTTGCTAGAAACTCGCTCGGAGCACTGTTGCAGATGGTGGTGAAGTCCTTAAATTTCGCCATGCTGTTATAGACGGTCTTGTTTCGGGTAGCTATCCAGCCAATCCGTAGCCCCGCCAGTCCAAAGGCTTTCGACATCACTCCCAGGGAAACCGCATTTTCTAAAACATCGCAAACTGCAGGAAGCTGATCGTTGGGGTCATACTCGAGTCCGCGATAAACTTCGTCGACGAAAAGGATGGCGCCGTGCCCCTTAAACAGTTCCGTCACCTGTTTGAAATCCTGCTTTGTCATTAAATAACCGGTCGGATTATGGGGAAGATTGATAACGACTGCTTTAGTGGTCGGACGCAGATTCTTTTTTAGAAAGTCCACATCTAGCGTCCAGTCACTCGAAGCATCAGCCTCCCAGCGAGTCACTTCACAACCCAAACTTTGCGGAATTTGGATTAGCGACTGGTAGCAAGGGCAATGTACGATTACATGGTCGCCTGGTTCGAGTGTAACATTCATGAAATTAAAAATAGGCTCTTCGGCGCCCGCATGGACCAGGATCTCATCGGGTGTCATGGACTGGTAGAGGGAAGCTATCGTCTTTCGAAGCTCAGGGCCGCCCTGAGATTCGGTATAGCCTAGCCAGAGGTCTTTAAGCTTTTCCAAAGCTCCGGGTTCCCACTCGAGCAGATCGTTAACCTTGAGCGATTCACAATCGGAAAGACACATCGGGTGGGGGGCGGTAAATTCATGCTGCGCGAAATAGCGTTCGAGCTCGAACGGAGGAATCTTCACAATGAAGAACGACTATCCCTTCTTGCGACCCATGTAAATAGGATAGGCCAAGACCTCGGTGGGTTGTCCGGCTTTGGGGAACTCCCAATTGCGAAAACGAGTTAATACACAGCTACCTAGGTCTTCAGAGGCGATAGTTCGATCTTTGATGGAAGCTTCGGCGACTTTTCCGTCAGGATCTACAACGAAGTGCAAAACTACTTTTCCCGAAGCGTTGGGGTTCTCCTTGAGGAGCTCCTGATAGCAGCTTTTTATTTCATCGCGGTGAGAGGCAACCACGGTGGCGACCTCTTCCTTCGAAAGGCGCGAGGTGAGGGGCGGTTTTGACGCGCAGCCAGCAACCAGAGCCAAAACTAACGTCAGTAGGAGAGGCATTTTTTTCATGCCCCTATGATATCTCATCTAATCACCTGGTGGAAGGATCGGTTCCTGCGGTAAGATATAGATCATTCCATGAAATTTTCACCCGCAAAATACTTTCGGAGGAATTCTCCCTTCTATCTGGTGGGGTTTTTACTGTTGGTTGGGGTTCCTCAGTTATTTGCGATTATCTTTCAATTCAAAATGGGCTTTAGCCCTTTTGTGCATGACCCGGTTCGAGTTCCTTTTTCTTGGGACATGTTCAGTAACCGCGTTGAACGCTGTGGCGTCACCTGGGACCCACCATTGCAAGGGCCTCTAGGGGCATTGTCTTCGCTGCGGCAGTTTGGAACGACAATGGAATTCGACATTATTTACGATCATATCGACCAATACCGCGGAGTCGCGCAATGGCTATGCGGAATGGGAGGACCCCATAACGGCAGTCGCATTCGACTGCGGTGTTTTGTACCCAAGGGAACTGAAATAGATGACGAACTGGCTTGTCTATAAAAGGCTTGCGGCGTGGTCTGAGGCTACTTGCCCCAGGAGATCTCTGACCTATTTTCGCAGGGCCTTTGCGGCTGTTTGGCTCACGTACGACATTATCGATATCTGTTTTCACCGTACGGAGATTTACTTGTGGAGTATCGGTGCGCCTTCTTTTCACGACTCCTTGACCATTTGTCAGGGCATACTCATCGTTTCTGGAATTGCGCTACTTATCGGCTGGCAGTCCCGTTGGTTTTTTCTTTTTGCATTTGCGGCGAGACTTATAGAGGCGTGGCATTACCCTATCAATGATTACCTTTACTACTGTGCGGTCACGTTAATCCTCACTCAATGTGATACCGAGAATTTAGGCAAAGATCCTAATCCGTCGACCAAGCTCGGGCTTCAGTGGCCACGGAATCTTCTGATTTTTCAAACCGCTTGGATCTATCTCTCCAGCGCCTTCATGAAATTGAATCCGTCCTTTTTATCCGGAGGAGACCTTTACGTACGGCAAAATTATCTAGCGACCGCGTTATCCTGGTATTATCCCGCCTTTTATAAGAGCTGGATTTCAGGCCTTCACGGTAATGCGATCTTGGCGTGGATGACCATTGTGGTGGAGACCATTCTTCCCATGGTCTTGGTGGCTTGGATCTATCTGCCGCAAAGTCGTAAACTCCTCCGCGTTGTTGCCGTGGTGCTGGTCTTTGGAATTCACGGAATGGGGGCGTTTGCCCTAAACGTCTACTTCTTTGGAGCTAGTCTTTTTGCTCAAATCTTCTGCCTCACCCTGGATGTCTAACCCCGCCTAATTTATAGGGAAGTCCATAAATATAGCCTGTAGTACAAAAAAATGGACCATGGTCGAAATTACATGCTATAACACGTCGCATTATGGCCTTAGGTCTGAGAATTTTAGTCGTGGAAGACGATATCTCTCTTCAGGGGGCGATACGCCTCCTATTAGGCGTTCAAAATGAAGTGGAGTTGGCAGCCAATCTCAAAGAGGCCAAGGAAAAATTAAACTCCTCCGTCCAAGTGGTTCTTCTCGATAAAGGGCTCCCCGACGGGAACGGAATTACGCTTATCCCGCTTGTTAGGGAAATTTGCCCCCACGCTGCTGTCATCATTATGACCGGCGACAGCGATTTTAACGCCGTCAACAAATGCATCGCTGCCGGTGCTGACGACTACATCGTCAAATCCGACAACTTGATTCCCGATCTTATGGTCAGGATCCCGGTTGCCATGAGCCATGCAAATTTTCGGCTCAAAGATATCTGCTCGCAAAATCAAGCGGACGTTTTTCTGCCGAAACAGGTCGAAGAGTTAAGCCCAGAAGGCTATGCCACTTTCCTTAGAAAATCCGAGAAAGCTTATTTGGAAGCCGCCCTTGAACTTTATGACGACGATGCTATTCGGGTTGCTTGTAAGATTGGTTTAGCCAAGAGCACCATCTTCAAAAAGATTGCGGATCTGGGGGTCTTTCGAAATTCGAAAAGAGCGGGCTTTGCGGGCCGGACAAGGGTTGGGGCTAGCGATTCCCACGCGGTCGGTACGGAGCACACTTCGTGAAAACCCATCTCCAAATTCCCTTTTCGGAAAAAAACCGAAATGTCGTGGTCTGTGGATCTCCGGAAAGAGCGGCGTGGTTTGCTTCTCAACTAGATGAAGCTTCCCCCATTGCGAAAAATCGAGAGTACCATTCTTTTTTGGGAAAATTTTTAGGCAAAGACATTTTGATTACCTCCCACGGCGTCGGGAGTGCGGGGGCGGCGATCTGTTTTCAGGAACTCATCGATGCGGGAGCAAAAACCATCATTCGCGTAGGCACGGCGGGAGGCTTAGGCGGCAAGACTGGAATTGGCGATATTGTAGTTCCTACCGCGGCTGTTCGAAAAGACGGTGTGTCTTGCCTTATGGTTCCCACGGAGTATCCGGCAGTCCCTTCTCTGGGGGTGACTCAAGATCTCATCTCTCAGCTCGAATTATCATCCAAGGTATCCTCGGGAATTATACTTTCGACCGACTTGTTTTACCCGGGCAAGCTTCCCACCTCATTGGAGTTTTATCAGAGTGCCGGCGTGATTGCTGTCGAGATGGAGTGCGCCACTTTATTTGTTACGGCGAGTCTTAGAGGAGTGAAATCGGCCGCCTGTTTGGTTCTCGATGGAACGCCTCTCCAAAAACACGGGGACAGCTACGATCCCACTCCCGAGCGACTCGCTGCTTCGATGGCAAAGTGTTTCGAAGGTGCTTTGAGAGCTTTGACTGGTGAAGGGAAAAGAAGACAATGACTCTTTATCCTATCGCTAGGGGTTACGATCTTTGGGCTTGCACTTACGATCGCGAAAAAAATTTCCTCGTCGATTTTGAACGTCTCAATCAGATAAAACGAGATCGTACCATTACTGAGTATGTGGAAAAGCGCCAGAAAGCCCTTGATTTAGGGTGTGGAACGGGCAGGCACTTAAATATTCTAGAGAAACGCTTTACCAGTGTGGTTGGTTTAGATGTCTCTAAGGGAATGCTTGCCGCCGCTCGAAAGAAACGCAGCAATCAAAGGACTAAACTTGTCTGCGGTGACTTCCTTAAGAAAGTTCTCAAGGATCGTTTCGATTTTATCAACTGTTCCCTTGCGCTCATGCACTTTTCCGATCTGGATCTGTTTTTCTCAAAGATAGTGACCAATCTCGACGAAAGTGGAGTTCTTTATTTAGTGGACGCGTCGGAAGAGTTACTAAAACGAGGCTCGAGTCCCAACTTCGACCTTGAAGACAAGACAGTGTCCGTAAATTTTCACGTTCATACGCTAACCGCGGTAAAGAAAGCAGCCGAAAAGGCGGGACTTGAGATCCTTGATTTTGAACGGATGGTTTTTGATGAAGGCATTCCGCTGAAACTGGCTAAGTACGAGCGGTATCGAGGGTTACCCTGCCTGTATTCGATCGTCGCGCGAAAACCGAGGCGCGTATGAATTGGGAACTGGTAGGCTGGCTGACCCTTGCGATCGGCGCTACTTCTGTCGAGCGGGTTTTGACTCGATACTTTCTGGCAGGTACCCAAAATCACCGCGAGTTTATGGCGGGCTATAGCTTTGGAGCCGTCTTAATAGCGCTTGGGGTGACTCATTATAGAGGGGCTCTCTCTCTCTCTGCAGAATTGATGGGGCTTCTAGCTTTATCGGGAGGCCTCTGGTTTATCAGCTGTCTTTTTAGCCTTAAAGCCGATCAGCACATCGAAGTTAGCTTAACCAGTTTACTCGCCCAGGTTCAGTTGATTCTGGTTTGCGTGGGAGGGGTATTACTCTTCGGTGAAGGGATAAGCTGGCACAAGGCACTGGGGATTGTTCTTATCCTAGCCGGCTTGGGAACCAGGCGAGGAGTATCGTCTTTTCGAAGCATTGGAGTCTTTTACAAGGTTATTTGCACCATTTTTGCCGCGGCGGCGATGTTGACGGATAAGTATCTAAGTAGCCGGGTCGATCCGGGTTTGATTGCCTTAATAGGGTTCGGCTTGCCGTTTCTTTTATCGGTACTTCAGCAAAATGGCCGTCTGCCCGATATCCTGGCTTTTTCGCGAAACATCCGTTTCGGAAATGTTTTTGTGGGGCTCTTAGCAGGCCTTTTTTATTATGCTTTGATTCGCGCTCTGGGAGTAGCACCTATTTCGCTAGTTTTCCCCTTGTTTCAGCTCAATTTGGTGGTTATTACCCTGCTTGGCTTTAAGTATTTAGCAGAGTCGGACAATCCCGCGTGGCGTTTGACCGCCGCAGGTTTGGTAACCGTGGGAGCGTTTGTCATCCAATGGTAACAGGGAATTTTAAAAGTCGATTGGGACTCGGGATTTTTGTTTTGTGGGCCGTCCTGGCTACGGTGTCAACGACAGCCCAAGCCAAACGTCTTGAGAGATTACGCGTTTATTTGGATTGGTTTCCCAACGTGGAGTTTGCTGGGATGTACGCGGCGCAAAAGCGCGGATGGTATAAGGAAGCAGGAATCGATTTGCGGATGGTTTTTCACGGCCTTGAAATCATTCCCAATGTGCTTCGCGGGGATGCTGATATCGGAATGCATTCCGCGCATGACCTAGTTCGATGGGCAGGGCGAAAGCCTCGTGTGAAGGCGTTTGCGGCTCAATACCAACTCAATCCCAATTGTATCGTCGTCGGCAAAAATTCTAATATTAAATCGATTAAAGATCTAAAGGGAAAAACTCTGGGGGTATTAGCTCCGCAAGAATACGACATGTTTCGCGTGATGCTGGGCCATGCCGGACTCTCTTTCTCGGATGTGACGTTCAAACCGGTTTCTACCTTTAACGAGTCCGAACTGGTTGACCTGCTAAGAAGCGGCGCTGTGGATGGGATTATCGCGTGGGAGTTCAATTGGACGATTACCTTTGCGCTTTTGGGGTACGAAGTCCGCGTATTTCCCGGTAATCAGAACGGTTTTCATTATTATGGAACGAGCTTCTTCGCTGAAGAGTCCTATATTCGAAAGCACCGAGCGCTACTGGCAAAATTTCTTAAAGTGACCTTCGACGGATGGCGTGAAGTTTACCGGGATCCTGTTTTTTACACGAAGCTTGTGATTGATAAGTACTATCCCAAGGACCATTGGATCAACGGCTCGAGGGAGCTGACGTTCAAACAGCAGCTTCTCGAAGTGAGGCTCCGTCAGCGGTATCTGCTTGAAGGGGTCGGGCTTACTCGGATTGGCTACATGTCCCATCTGAAATGGCGACAGAGTTTAGAAGTCTCCAAGCGATACGGACTGATTCCGATGGACTTGGACGTAAAGTCCAGTGACGTCTTTGATGATTCCGTTTTAAAGCTGATGTGGGGTAGACCCTCATGAGGATTCGTACGTACGTTGCCCTTTTCTCCACGGTTGTCGTCGGCTTGGTCATGGCGTTTTTTGTATGGCATTTGCGCCAAACGATCCGTAAAGGGTTTGGCGAACTGCAAGAGACCCAAGTGGAGTACATCGGTCAGATTCTGCGCTCTTCGCTCGAAAATACTCGAGTGGAACTGGGAAACTTCAGCAAGATTCTTAGAGCGGATAACGATCTGTCGGGAACCTATGTGCTTGCCACGGAAAGTGGCGACTTAGATCTAATTCAGAGGAAATTAGAAACCATTAAGAAAGGGATCGATTTTCAAGTCGTTGATATTATCTCTCGAAAAGGAACTCCGTTGTTTACGCCGGGAATGACGCTCAGTCCGTCTTTGGTGGAGCCTATTTTCGAGCAAGGCCGAGAAGGGATCGAGGTCGTCTCCTATAATGGCCGCCCTTTGTTACTTTCCTATTCACCGCTAAAGTTGTACGACACGACGGTTGGGGGACTGGTCTTGGGTTACCTCTTGGACAGCGTTGCCGAGACTCGCCTTTCTAAGATGCTAAACGCGGATATCGATATCAATTGGGGGGAAAAAAAAGAGGGATTGGAGAGTACGGGTACCAAACTTCCTATCTTTCATGAGGAGAATTCTCCTCCCCTCTATGCTTCCATTCGATTGAAAGACTCTAAAGGAGATGCTTTCGCTAGAATCCTCACCTCCACATTGCTTGTCTCCTCCGTACTGGGGGTTTTGGCCTTATGGCTATTGTTTTACCTGCTCCTTGATTTGGGTTTCATGCGAGGATTCTCATCGGTAATCAAGAGTGCGGAGAAATATACTGCACAACTTGCACGTGGTGAGTTAGGCGCCTTTACCGCCAAGCGTTCCGTCATTCGCGAGAATAATTTAATCGCGGGTGCTTTTGGAAAACTTGCTGAAACCCTCTCGGCTTATTCCCAGAAAATTTTAGAACAGTCCGATTTAGAAGCTCGCGCGAAAAGACAAGAGGAGTTGGCCGATTTGGCTAGTCAGGTCGCTCACGACATTCGTTCTCCATTGACAGCTCTTAGCATGGTTACGGCAAACCTTACGGCCGTTCCCGAGAAGGAACGTACGGTGATACGTCTTGCTGTTAACCGGATTCGAGATATCGCAAACGGATTGTTAAGCCGCTATCGGGAAAGTCGGCTGGTTGAAGCTGACATTCAAGCTCCCAGTGGTGTCGGATTAGAATTAGTTTCTACTCTCGTGGACTCCATGGTGAGCGAGAAGCGACAACAAATAAGCAACCGCTATGGTATTCAGCTTCGCGCTGATCTCTCCATGAGTTACGGATTATTTGCTCGTGTCGATCCGATTGAATTTAATCGGATGCTCTCTAATGTGATTAATAATGCTGTCGAGGCTATTCCCGAGACCGGAGAGGTAGAAGTGTCGGTGGGAAGTGATGATCATAGGGTATCGGTAGTCATTCGCGACACCGGGAAAGGGATGGCCCCAGAACTAATCGCCAAACTAGGACTTCGGGGTGCTACTTGGGGCAAAAGCGATGGAACTGGCCTTGGGCTCCATCATGCCAAGACTAGTGTTGAAAAATGGGGCGGCCAGCTCGAAGTAGAGTCGGAAGTAGGAAAGGGGACAAGTATCACGATTCACTTACCGAGGGTAACTCCTCCCGATTGGTTCTTTGCCCGATTGGTCTTAACACCTCAGACCACGATCGTTGTCGTCGACGACGAGAGCAGCATTCACGAGATTTGGCAGATGCGGCTAGAAAGCTTTGAAGCGGAATTCGGAGTGAGAATTGAACATTTCTCAAACGCCGTTCAAGTTCGTACGTGGCAGGAGAAACACAAGTCTCTTGAAAATGTCATTTATTTAATGGACTACGAACTCATTGGATCTCCACAAACGGGTTTGGATATTATTGAGGCGTTACAGATAGCTCCCTATAGCGTTTTGGTAACGAGCCGATTCGACGATCCTGTCGCAAAAGAGCGGTGTATCTCTCTGCGGGTTCGGCTGTTGCCTAAGACGATGGTGCCGTTGATTCCCATTGTAATGAAAGAGCAACCTTCGGCCCAGTCACTTACGCGAGCTTTGGATTAGCTAGGTCAAAGGCAGGGATAAGGTTAATCTTTGATCGTTAATAAGCCCAATAAGGACCGTTCGCCAGTGTCGAGCTGCTATTAACGAAGCCTACATAGACCGATCGGCCGAAGAAAAACGGTAGCCCCCAGTCGAAGTAAGCTGGATCGGTACTTGCTTGAGAACCGGTGCCGGTATTGCCTCCCAGCATAGGCGAAACGTAGTAAGCGCTGTAATTTAATATCGAGTAGTCATTGCCGATGGAGAACGCTATAGACCCACTCATTCCGTTTTGCCCATAGTTCGTGGCCGTTAAGTTTTGAATGTAATACGGGCAGTCCAGTCCCGTATAATCCGTACCGTAAGTATTCCCACAATCCGGCAGGGCCGAGATCGCGGGATGGAAAATCATATTAGATCCGCTATCGATGAAACTTACCACAGGGCTTGAACTAAATGCGCTAAAGATCGTGCTAAAAGAGGAGTCTTCAGTTGCGGTATAGGTCGTGACTCCCGAAGGCGTGTTGTTGGATTGGGTTCCCACTCCTAACAGCAACGTTCCATCGAGAGATGCCGCTCCCCATTGAGGGACCGCGGGTAAAGTCAAGACAACTCCATTATTGTCATAAGGGAGGAAGGTGACGGGATTGGTTACCTGATCGGCCATACTGGCGGTACCGGGAACGCAGTTATATCCCGTACAAATATAGTACTGTTCGTTACTCGCATCGGTGACGCAATCGTTATTTCCTGAACCATCCGTACTGGGTCCGCAGTCTTGGGCCCACTGTCCGACGCCTAAGATTCCGTTGTAGCCGGTTTCAGATTCTCCCGTATCGGGAGTGCTTTCTGAAGAAGAGCAGACGGCTGGCGGTGTCGCATATTGGTAGTTCACGACTTCGATAGGAACATTGACTACAGGCTCGGCGCCTAATTGAACGCCGGCCATTTCGACCATTCCCCATTCGCTGGAGCCGTCGCCGAATCCGGCACACTCTGCAAGTGTTCCCGACCCACTTGTCACCGGTGTCAGAGCAACGGTAATGGCGGATTGAAAGATACGAAGGCCGTAACTTCCCGTATCGAGCAAAATATTGTTTATCGTTTGGCAGTTAGTAGTCCCAGGCTGGCAGATTGTGACACTAGTGCACGGCTGATTAGAGTATTGGTTGTTGGGATCACAAAGCGAACCATTCACCGTCACCGTCATTATATTTAATCCCACGGTACTACTTGTCGTGCTCGTACGGGTATTTCCGGTGTTACTTCCGCCGCCGGTAGTTGTAGTGACATTAAAAAGGTTGCAACCAGAAAGCAGAAAAATCAGGATGGCGCCGTTCAGAGCGGCGAATGTCTTATTGAATATCATGGGATGTAACCCCCGCTGGAAAAAGGGCCGATACACAGGCAGTGCCTTGAACGGCTCCCATGTGCCCATATCTTTGGACGATGACGTCGTTGCCTTGCACCGAAGAGAATCCTCGGCTTCCTCGTTGTTTAGTGGTCCTTTTTTGGGCTGCGACAAAATCGCTGTGGTAGTCTCCAAGCCATTTGCTTAGATCGGGATGGTGTAAACCCTTCCATTTAAGACAAAATACCGTTCCCTCCGCCGAAGCATATTCACGCATCGTTAGCGTTTTGTTTGCGATCTCAGTGATCGTAAAATTTGTTCTTTGAATAGTGGTGTTGCGTTGGCCCACCATCGAGATGCGATCGCTTTCTATGGTAGTGTCCGATTTTCCCAGTGTAGCCAGAGAGGGACGGCACAGGAGTGCCAGTGCCATAGCCAGTAACCCCGTTGCGCGAGACATGTGTGTACCCCCGGATCTCCTCGTTAAGGATTGTCTTTGCAACGTTCGGCCCAGAATACGGTGAGAATACACCTCGGTAACTAGTCTAAATAACAGGATTTGTTGAATGATTCAGTTTGAAATCTGGCGAAGCTTTGGGCAGGGGGGAAAACAGGGCGGCTAACTTCCTAGGACTGTTTCGTAAAGTAGGGCCGGCTTTTTGACAGGGGGGTTTTAAGCCCGATCGCTACCAATGAAGGGCTAACGACTTTCTAGAATCTGAGACGGGCCTTGCGCAAGTGCCAGCGTATTTTGTGAGAAGTTCGGGTACTCCACCTTTTTCAGCGTTTTGGATTCGGTGACTCTAAATAAAGTATAGCCAAGGCCTTTGAGCCATTCGGAGGCCTGTTTTCGAATGGGGGCGTTGCGATACTGTTCGAATTCCATGCTCGTTTCGAAGAAGATCTTTGGCTTAAATTTAGCGATGATTTCCTGTGCTCCCTTTAAGACCTCAAACTCCATTCCTTCGACATCTATCTTGATAAAATTCAAGCTCTCTAATTTACAGGCCAACAGATTGTCCAAACGAACCACGTCCAAAACCGTTCCTTCATCTCCGAACATGAAAGCGTTGCCGGGAAAATCCGGGTCCTCCGCCCAATGCAGGGTACCGCGCTTATCGGCGAGTCCTAGATTAAACACTTCGATCCGATCTTGAATCTGAGGATTAAGCTCGATATTTTTTTGCAGCCGCTGAAAGTAGCTGGGGCCGGGTTCAAAACACAAAACCCTTCCTCCATCCCCCACCATCTTCGCCAGAAAAAGACTAACCGCTCCGACGTTAGCTCCGATGTCGATGCAGACATCGCCCGGCGAAACATGGTTACGGATGGTCCACCACAGATCTGCCTCGTAGACTCCCGTAAGCATCACTCTTTCGGCCGTGTACTTAACGTTGATGTTCACCCGAAAAGAGTCCAGATAGTCAGGAAGAATAAAATCACCGTCTTTGACCAGGAGGTGGCCAAACTTGGTCGACCTGCGGGCAAGCGAAAGTTTGGTATCTCGTGGGAGGACTGAACCAAAAGATGAGACGCAGTCTCTAAATATCTTGGTAGCGCGCCGGCGCCATTCTCTCTTTAATAGAGGATCAAGCATGCTCGTTACTTACCATGGTTTGTTCACGGTACGAAGTGTTCTATATCCCCGTTCACTTCAAGGTAAGTGCCGTCGTCAAGAATGGCGTAAGAAGCGCTATCCGTTTTCACCCCGATGAATGCGGTCTCGAAATTATTGGAAGGGAAAATCCGTTTTAGGCTCTTGGCATGGATATTACTGAGAACGGGAAGCATTTTGAGTCTGACGCCGTCACCATACCCGTGGGGTCCCGCGAAACTCAGTTGTACTCCTGGGTTAAGGTGCAAAGCTAAGAGCTTTCCCCCCTGTTCGATAGCTATCAGCGTATTGGGGAGCGAAGCGATAGCGGTTACCGGTCGATCGTGAAGACGAACCCATGCTTGGTGATGGGGGACATAAATGGAGAGACCTCCGTGGGTTTCGATGCGAACCAAATGATTTTGCAGCCCTGCTATCGCAATACTGCCGTGGGAATCTGGGACATAAGCCCCGGTGGAATGAAAAATTCCATCTGGATTTATCGTATAAGACTCGTAGCCTCTCAGATAAACGGTGTTTGGGTCATCCTTTTTCGGAATAGAGAGGTTTTGGACCCGTTCCATGTCCCGTCTTCCATCGCCTAGATCGTGTACGGCGATACCAGAGACAAACGCGACACCCAGGGCTGCCACCTTAACCGCGCAGCGGAAAGCCCACCCGTCCTTTGCCTGAGAAAAGGAGGAAAGCAGGAAAGCGACTAAGACAAGCCACAATGAAATAGATTTCTTGATTCGAATGGGCATGAGAGACGTATAGCAAACAAAGGCGCTTTTTAGGAGAGATTTAGAAGAACCAGGTGGCGCGTCCAAAGACGTCGAAAACGAGGGCCGCAAATGAAGTGCCTCCTAACCCAAAACGGAATGGGGATGTCCTCTTGCCATGACGAGAGGCGACGCCGGTAGTTTTTGATGACGCTGCTATTTAACGTTGAGAGTAACGTTATTACTCGGTGTCCAACCGGCACTATCGCTTGCTCCCACCGAGATGAGGTATGTTCCCGGTTTCGTGGGGGCCGTCAGAGTCGCCGTGGGCGTAGTGGCTCCTATCACAGCCTTGCCGTTAATTCGCCATTGGCACTCGAAGTAGGGTCCCGGTAGCGAGAGCTGACTTACGCCTTTGGTAATTCACGCCTTCGGCACTCGTTGCAGCCGCTGTTACATTAAGAGCGGTAGTGGCATTTACAGTCTGGCCCATCGGATGCGCGGTGATGACTGGATTGGTTGACGGTGAGATAGCTTGAAATTCATAGAGGCTAATCTGGTTACTGTATTGTTGCGTCTCTAAGTTAAACTGCTGGTTATCTCCTGGGTCGACTAGAAGTCTAACTGAGGTCGTCGAAAGGGAAGCAAAGGTCTCGTCCACTACGGCTTTCGTATTATTCGTGCGATAGACAATGTCCAGCCATTGGTTCCCGTTCAGCGTCTGCAAGTGATAAGAGGGAAGATAAGCGTTATAGACGTTCAAACCCTTGGTCGGTGCATAGGCTCCGGTGAAAAAGCGAATCTCATTTATCGTCTGGGGGCGACTGAAAGTGACTTGCAATACCTTTGCTGCGGAGTTTGCCGGAGTAAGCCAGCGGCTCTCCATGGCCCAAGGGTATCCGTCGACAGCGTTGGAACCGCTCATCTCAACGTTCGCCTGGGTAATCGGATCCCACCATGCCGTGCTACCGGTCGTCGTAACCTTTTGATTGAGGGCGACGTTGGTGAAGAGGCGTTTTGAACCCCACATCCATGCTGCCATTCCTTTAATATAGATAGGCTCGAGTCCGACCGTGACGGAAAATTGCCCGTTCGTCACGGGAACCGTTTGGCTGTTTCCCATCCAGTCATAAACGGTGACGGAAGTACTTGCGCGCCCATTCTTAAGGGTAAGCGTAACCGGTTGTCCGCTCACATCCCAAAGTGCCAACAGATCATCGTTGGTGTTGGTATAGCTCTCGTAAACATATCCGCGAGTCGTGTCACTGAGCCAATTGACGTTATTTACCGACTGGCGTCCTTCAAGAAGGTAGGTCATAGCGGCGTAGGCTGCGACCACGGGTTTGGGAAGCACCTTCGTCGCTGTGAAGTGATTGAGTAGGGTGCCGTTCGGAGCGCTGAGCACTGGATTCAGCTGGTACTCATAGCCCGACGGTTGTTTTATGGTGGCGTTGGTATAAAGCGTAGTTCCATCCGGCTGCCGGACTGAAGTTGCATAGTTGACGACGGTACCCGGCATCACGGGAGGGGCAATGTTGTAGAAAAAACCCCAGTCCCACTGGTAGGTGGGGGTTTTTTGCATAGCGTCGTAGTAATAGAAATCGTTCTGGTAGAACGCTAAATTCTGTTTCCAACCCTCTCCCAGAAGAATCAGATTGGAGCGCACCAGTCTCTGCGCTTGGCTTAGTTCACTTGGAAATTTAGTGGGCTCGTTAGGATCTCCCGACACGTATTGACGCGTTCGGTATCCTTGCTCAGATCCTATCATCGGAATGGGGCCGCCCTTGAGTTGGGTGAGAAGGTATTTCATCGAATCTATATTTGAAGGTTGTCCGGAAAATTCGGGTTCCAAAAAGACATCCCAATTGCTGTCATTCTCCATATAGGGATGCGAGGAGAAAGCATCTAGATATTGAGCAAGTCCCGCCTTTAATAGCCCATATTGATACTTAAGGCCTGCGATCGTATCGATAAAAAGGGTTGGCCCGGTTACCAAGTATGACGGGTTAGTGGTCGGTGTAGGGTGCATCGCCTGGCTTGCCAGTTGGTAGACATTGACTAAGTTTGCCGCGCTCCCTGTGTAACCCCAAGGCGTTTGGGGCTCCCACGTCACTTCGAAATAGGTGCCTCCATTTTGAGCCTGGTTGGGATAGGTTTGTGGCCAATATTGAGCGACATTGCTTACGAAATTAGAGAAATCGCTACTGCCCGTCGGTGTCAGATTTCCCATTGAGGTTCCATTCATCGCCGGTGAATAAACGTCAGAGGTGGGTTCCGACTGATAGTTATGGGGCATCAAAAGATTGGGATAGGTATATATATTCCACGTGGGGCTGTTTGCCGCTTCTGATACCGTGAAGGTATTTGCCGGTGTCGTATTGAAAAAAGGCGAAGGGGCGTTGGTGGGCAGTATTCCGTGTTTGGCTCGAATACCCCATGTCCAATTGTCGGGGTCTTTCATCCATCTCCATCCCATCAGGGCCGCGATGTCCGAACCCAACGAGGGATTTGTGTTCCACGCGGCGAAGAAAGATTGGTTCTGCGCAAGCGTTTTAATTCGACCTGAAGGATTGGGTACGATGGCGTACGTGATGAACGCTTGAGCGGCAGAGCCGTCCGTGTTCTTGGGGGAGAGTGAAAACTGAGGGGATATGGTGGTTCCGTCACTTAGTTGTCCGTAGACACGAAAAAAACCTAACTTCCCATTGTAGGCGCGCATTGTCGTTGTCCAAGCAGAGGCCGCTTGGGGTACCGTGAACGTTTGGCTGTCTACGGAATCGCCGTGCACATCATTGGTAGTGATCGTTAGCGTCTCTGCAGACGCATTCGTGGCCGTGAAAGAAAGTGTTACTGTTTCGCCTGGGACAAAGACGCCTAAATTGGGTCTCGCACTGGACCCATCGATGGCACCCGTCAGGGTGGAACCCGGAGTCGTTGCCCCTTCGGCATGAGCGGAAGCGGAAAAACGAACCAGATTAAAAAGGGTTAAAATTAAGGTAATTGAAAGAACTGAGAGAAGAAGCGATCGATACCCCAGATTCATGACACACGTCCCGCCCGCAGTATTAACTCAGACGATACCGCGCAAATATGAAGGAATTATGGACTGCGACACGGTCACCGTGGGAACGGGTGTCACCGTTCTGATGGAAAGTTAGAGGATGCTTCGATAACCATTTTCAACTCTTCGTCCCCCATTGGGGATACTCCGCCTGCCACGATTGTGGTCTCGCCATAGTAGTCTTTAGCTCCTTCTCCCGATTCGACAGAACCGTGAAATGGAAGTTGACCCGTTCTATTTGACGCGCTAACCATGTCGCGAGGGCTGAAAAAGGAGTTTATCTATGACGTGGCGGGCGACTCGTTCTTTTGGCCTTCTCTTTTCGTTTCTTATTCTGGTGATAGTGGGGTCCCGCTCTTTTGCCATCCCCGATAAATTGACGAATCCTACTTTCGACGGTCTGGATCTTAAGCGTAAACATCTTGATGTGGTTCTTTCCAAAGTAATCGCGGGGGTTTCTAATCCCACCGATATTCAATTTGTTCCCGGAAAACCTGACCTAGTTATCGTGTTGGAAAAGGCGGGCAAAGCACGCTGGTTTGATATCGAACAAGGCAAACAGGGCGTGTGGTTTACCCAACAGGTGTTGACCAAAGTCGAAGAAGGGCTACTAGGCCTAGCCTTTCATCCCCAGTTTCAAAAGAATGGTAAGTTTTATATCGATTATGTTGTGAGTGATAACGGTAATGACACGACTCACATCGCTGAATGGAGTATCGAACCCGGTTCGGATGTTACTTCATCTGCTCCTAAGGAAAATAAAGTTCTTATTCGTCAGGAGCAGCCGTTTCAGAACCACAAGTCGGGTCAGCTGGTATTTGGTGCGGACGGAATGTTGTACGCTGGCTTTGGAGACGGGGGCTCGGCCGGCGACCCTCATAAGAACGGACAAAACAAGAAGGTCCTCCTCGGAAAGATTTTGCGTATCGATGTGGATCACACGGATCAGGGAAAGAATTATGCAATTCCCTCGGACAATCCCTTCGCTCGAAATTCACAAGTGCTTCCCGAAATATTTGCGTCGGGATTTAGAAACCCCTGGCGCTTTGCTTTCGATGATAACAATCGCCTTATTGTGGGCGATGTCGGCCAGGATCTCTTTGAAGAGGTCGATATTGTTCAAAAGGGGCAGGATTACGGCTGGAATATTTTCGAAGGGCGCCACTGCTTTAAGTCTAACGAAGCCTGCGAAACGGAACGCCGCCTGCATCAATTTCCGGTCGTTGAGTACGGACATGAAGAGGGAGACCCCGATAATGGCGGGAGCGCTATCATCGGAGGTGTCGTCGCCAGGGACCAGAGCCTCGCTGATCTTAAAGGGAAGTATCTCTTTGCAGACTTCGGTAGCGGCAAGATCTGGGCAGCTCAATTACCTGACGTGGCAACGGACGAATTGGGAAGTACCGACTACTTTAGTTTAGGAAGATGGCCGATTACGCCTTCGACTTTTGGTAGAGACAGCCAAGGAAGAGTCTACATTTCCGATCTCGCAAGCGGACTAATCTATCGCATCGAGGCCCCCTAGAAAGAAAAATTTCCCTCTGTTGACGCGGCGTCACTGCTCCGGCACAAATAAGAAGCTGCGGAAATGGGGGGATTAATGAAATTCAAGACACTTCTATTTTTTGTGGCGGCTAGCCTTTCCCCTTACGGAATATCCGAACCGCTGTATGTTTTGATTTCGGGCTATCACAGTTGTAATACTCCCATAGCCAACGATCCTCTAGTTCTGAGTACGAGCAATAATTCGGCATACTCTATTCTTAGAGATGCCGTCTTAAAAGCGGGCCATCCTTTCGAATATGTCGAGGCTTGCGTCAATGGTGAGATAGAGCCTGTCCAGCAAGATCTCATGCTTCGAATGTCATCCTCTGCCAAGGCGGCTTCCGATAATCCTATCGAAGAGGTTGCTTTTCAGCCTCCCTTTCGCGACGCCATCGTTTCGCTGTCGAAATATGTGGATGATGTCGCACAGCAGACCAAAAGCGATCGTATCTACGTCGTTGGCCATTCGTATGGAGGATGGCTGGCGATGAAGCTAGCTCTTAAATTGAGAGAAGGGCTTAGCTTCTTGGAACTAATCACGCTAGATCCGATAAGCCCGCTAGATTGCACTCCGGAAAGCTTTATTTCGTCCGAGGATAACCGTGGTTGTAAGGAAGCCCCGAGTGATGTTGCTTCCGATGAGAGAAAAAACATCCGCAACCGCGCTGGCCATTGGCTCCATTTCTATCAATCGCAATTTTACATCCTCCATTCAGGCCCTTACGCCGAAGCTTCGAATACCGTCGCAAATCAAAAAATCCGCGTTCCCGTCGTGAACCCCTTTATGAATGATTTCCATAAAGAGATCGGCAGAGATCCCGCCCTTTGGAAAGCGATCGCCGATCAGGTGGTGGGTTACTTACTCTCTATTAAGGATTAATCTTAAAATTAAAATTAAGAGTAAGATTAAATTTCGCAGTCTCGGAGATTTCGACAATAGCGAAATGCTCTAATTCACTATATGAAGCAAAGCCAAGGCAAAATTGGATCATCGGCCATGGTGTTGGTAGCCTTACACCTTCTACGCCGGGATTAGGTTAAGATTAGTCTTAAGATTAATCTTAAGATTTATCGTTGAGGATTCATTTTCGCGTTGCGAAAATGAATGGACAGGGGAGGATTCGAACCTCCGAAGGCAGAGCCGTCAGATTTACAGTCTGATCCCTTTGGCCGCTTGGGTACCTGTCCTCAGAAAAGTCATGGCCGCAGCAGAGCCGGCGACGGGATTTGAACCTGCGACCTGCTGATTACAAATCAGCTGCTCTACCACTGAGCTACGCCGGCCTAATCGTGTAAAGCTATTGAGAAATTCCCTAAGTGGCAACTGGAAATTGGCCCTGAAACCGAATAGGGGACGAATAGGCGGCGGCATTTGCTAAGGATTCCCCTTGTCAGTCCTCTTGTCTGGCCGGATCCCACAAAAGTGGTACATTAATAGCGCTCCTGCGACACTCACATTGAGCGATTGGACACTTCCGCGTAAGGGGATTTCGACCTGCCAATCACAGAGCTTTTCGATCCCAGGACTAATCCCCTCAAGCTCGGTTCCCAATACGATGACTACCCGTTCAAAGTCGGGGGTTTCCCAGGGGGGTGTCGAATTCTTACCGATAGCCGTACCCACTATCCAAAAGCGCTCGTCTTTTAGTTTCCTCAAAGCCTCGCCCAAGTTAGTCACCATGACGATGGGAAGGGTATCGATCGCCCCCACCGAAGCGTTATAAACGCCGGAAGTTACCGTGACTCCGCGATCTTTGGGGATCAGAATGGCTGAAGCCCCTAAAGCTTCGGCGGAACGGGCTAGAGCGCCGAAGTTTTGCGGATCTTGCAAGTGGTCTAGCGCTAATAGAACGACTCGTTTTTGTTGCGAAAGCCTTTTCATCAGTGCCGGGAGCGTTCCGTATTCGAAAGGAGAAAGTAAGGCTCGCACCGTTTCCGTCTCTCTTCCACCGGGTGATCGGTCTACGAGAATCCCTTTGGCTTTGGCGGTGGCGCACATTTCTGCAATCCTTGAATTTCTCTCTTCCGCGGAAGCCGAAACTACGATCTTGCGTAACCTTTGTGGGCGCTGGGCCAATAGATGTTCGATAGCACTTAAAGAGGTAGTCTCAAGGCTATCGCGGTTAAAACGGTCGTGTGGCGGCGGTCTCATGCCCGAAATAACCGGCCTATCACTTCGCGTGGCTCGCGCGCTTGGGTAATCGGACGGCCGACCACTAAATAATCGGCTCCCCATTCGAGCGCCTGTTTGGGAGAGGCAAATCTTTGCTGATCATCCATAAACACTTCCTCTTCAGGAAGTCGGATGCCCGGCGTGACTAGAACAAATCCGGGTAGAACGTGTTTTTTCACATCGGTCAATTCGTGAGGAGAGCAGATGATTCCAGTAAGCCTTGTTTCAACGGCGAGCTTTACCAGATCGATAACAATTTCCGATTCCGTTCTTTGGCTTCCCAAATCGCTAGCTTTTTGACTGGTGAGAAGGGTAACTCCTAGAAGCTTAAGTTGGGATCCTCGGCAGTGTGTTCCAGCGGCATCGAGCATCGCCCGTCCTCCTAAACAATGAACGGTCGTAAGAGAGACTCCCAAGTCCGCTATCTGTTTCACCGTATTGGCAACGACGGTCGGAGTGTCGTGGAGTTTCAGATCTAAGAATATTTTCTTGGATCGCCTGTGTAAGAAGTTGATAACCTCTTCGCCGGAACGGGTGAAAAGCATGGGCCCGATCTTAAACCATTCAATAACCTCGCCTACCTCCTCGACCAGTCGGAAAGCCTGTTCGGGGTATTCATAGTCCAGAGCGACAATAACTTTCTTTAGATCATGGTTCATAATCGGTACGCCTCAAGTCTTTCCTCCGACATCGGTTGGGTCACCACAAAATTTCCCGACATCGATTTAGTCTCAAAATGGATCTCTGTATTTTGCGAGGCCCCTTTGCCTTTGCTGTAACGGGCAATGAGTTCGCCGACCAGGCTCTTTTCCGTCTCGCCAAACGATCCCAGTAAGATAGCACTTGGGCCATTATTTTCTACCGGGACAAAGAGCACTCCTCGAGCTCGATTCCAACGGGATTCGAGCTCTCCATTTTCTTGCTGATTTCTGGCCACGATCACTTTGGTCTTCTCAGAGATTCGAAAGTGCCGACCGAACCGCAGTAGTTCGCTTTGTACCATTCGTTCATCGGCGTTTTCATGATGCTCGTGGGTGTAAAAATCTTTAAGCCGACTCGAAAAGCTGGTCTCAGTAAGAAGGCACCCTCCTCCAGGAGCAGAATAGGCGGTAATGCCATACTTTTCGACAAGAGCAAGTTGCTCTTTTCTAGTTCGTCCGCTCATCGCAAAAAGAGACTTTCTATCGATCCAGCCCTCGCGTTCGGGAAGGCTAGGCTCAAAAAGATGAGCGGATAAGGGACGCAAGATACGATCTTCGATTCCGCTCTTACGATCGATAAGGTCGATAGAGGTTCTCTGTTGGGACATCGGCCGTTGTCCTAAAACCTCTCCTGTGATGATGAACTGGGCCCCCTCATCCTCCATCACAATCTCCGCCATCTGGAACATGTAGATTCGGCAGTCGATGCAAGGATTCATCGCACTTCCGTATCCATACTTGGGCTTTTTAACGAGCTCGAGATAGGCTTCACCCTTGTCCTTAATGATCAGAGGAATTCCTACCGTTTCGGCGACTTTTTTCACGTCTTCTCGACAGCCAAAAGGGGAGAGTAGGTGAAGTCCAATCACGTCGATACCAGCGTCCTTGACTATCTTCGCCGCCAAAAGACTATCGAGTCCCCCCGACAACAAGGCGATGGCTTTATGGGCATTGGCGGTCTTCATCGTAGTATCGCAAGATTCAATAATTTCAGGGCTCCCTTAGGAAATAGTAAATGCGAGAGAAACTACCTAATCCCGGCAAGAATTACAAGATACGAGATTTGTGAGATAATCTAATCAAATCTTGATAAATTCAAAGTCTCTTCTAACGCTAATGAATAAGAGCCCTTTACCCCTCGATCCCTTTGAGAATGTAGGAATTCCCGACGCCAAAACGTTGGAAAAGCTGCGGCGAACGGCATTTCTGCTGAGCCTTGGACTTCCCGGTCTTGGACAGGTGTTCCAAAAGCATTACCGCAGGGGAGCCGCCTTATTTGTGGGTTTCTCCCTTTTGACGCTTATCTCCGAGGCCAGATGGTTTCTCCCCTTGGCTGCTTTTTTAGCTGCCATGGAAGCCTATCGGGGGCAGCGCGTCTCTGAGATGGTGCCTTCGTCGACTTCCTTAGCAGACCCTGATCTGGGAGACATGCCGGGCTCTCAGCACCTTTCTGATAGTTGGAGAAAAAGACTTTTGCGGTCACCGGGACCGGGAACCTACCGCACGGCTCTATTTGGTTTTGTGGCGGTCTTTGGGTTCTGTGGATGGCTGGGTATCTTTGCCCCCGTGATGTACCCCTTTCGGGAGCAGGCCCAGATCAATGATCAAATAGATGACTTAGCGGATCGTATTCGCAGCTATGAAGTGGATCGGGGAGAACTACCGAAAACACTTCAAGAGGTTTTGGAAACCGACAAGACCGCACGGCAAGACGATTCCCTAGATCCTTGGGGAACGGCCTACCAATACTCGCCCACCGAAGATGGATTTGAACTCCGATCGGCCGGTAGAGATCGCCAAATGAATACCCCTGACGATTACGTTTACCGCTTCAAAGAGTAAGCCCCCCTAAATCAGTAAGGATGTAAGTAACGATCCTTTGAGAGGCCTGCCGTAGAGTGGTTTGAAGGAAGCTCGATCCAAGAAGAGCCACGAGCAAGATACGCTTTGCGCGTGAAAGGGGAGTTGCGAGAAAAGGCGCGCTTTAAAATTGCGATCGGGGTTAAGAAAAAAAAGTAGAGTAGGGTGATAAGGATAAAGGTATTTACGGTTCCCAAAAAATGGGCAAATTTCATCCACCCTGCAAAGAGACTGGCTGCAATCTGAGGCAGAGCGAATTCGATAAGGAATAAAAGTATTGAGGCCGTAAAGTAATAGGGGACGCGGTTACCATTGGAATGAAGGGCCCGCCAAACCCCCGCCGAAGCGAATAAAAGGGCCAGAAGAACAAAAAATTGGCGACGTTTTAATAGTTCTGATTTAGTCGAGTTCAAAGGGGGCTTCCTTGGTAAGTTTTTCGCGAAGCGTGTCTAATACGGAACCTATTTGATCGCTGCGTTTGATGATGTAGTGGCCTATCACCAGAGCGTCGATGTCGGTTTTTAGAAAACACTTCAGCGCATCGTCGGGAGTGCACACGATAGGTTCGCCGCGTACGTTGAAAGAGGTGTTGATAAGAACACTACTACCCGATCGCTCCTTAAATGCTCTCAATAATTCGTAGAAGATGGGATTTGTTTTACGATGAACGGTATGGACGCGCGCCGAACCATCGACGTGGGTTACCGCGGGAATGCGGCTAGGAATGTTTTCCAATAATTCGCTCATCCAGCGATCGCCTACGGCTTGGCGCCTTTTCATGACCCCTCCGGCGACCTGACAGGTGAGCAGCATGTAAGGGCTTTCGGCATCCAACGCAAAATAGGACTCTGCATCCTCCGCCAGCACACTGGGGGCGAAAGGGCGGAAGGACTCTCGGAATTTGATTTTTAAATTCATTCGTTTTTGCATTTCGCTATTTCGGGCATCTCCTAGAATGCTTCGGTTTCCTAAAGCGCGGGGGCCGAACTCCATTCGTCCTTGAAACCAGCCGACGATTTTCTGGGCATCTAAAAGAAGGGCTGTTTCGTGTACCAAAGAGATGTCTTCGAACCTTTGGAAGACTAAACCGTAATTACGGATCACAGGCTCAATGTCGATATCGGTGTAATCGGGGCCAAGATAGGAGCCCGATTGAGAGTCGATAAAGGGGACGGGCCGAGCCTTTTCATAGACGTGGTGCCAGACAAGATAGGCTGCACCGACGGCGCCTCCGCTATCACCCGCTCCGGGCTGAATCCACACCTTTTCAAAAGGGCCATCCCGCAGGACACGCCCATTTCCCACGCAGTTCAAAGCGACCCCTCCTGCTAGACAGAGTGCCTTTTGGCCCGTTTGACGATGGACGTGGTGAGATAATTTCAGCATGACCTCTTCAGTGACCTGCTGAATGCTTCTAGCCACGTCGGCGTGAAAAGGTTCCAGCTTGGTTTCCCCAAGCCGAGTCTTTCGTCCAAAGAGGTGCTCAAATTTTTCGGTGATTGTGTTTTGTCGACGCTCGAAAGCGAAATAGTCCATATCGAGAGCAAACGAGCCGTCCTCGAAAATATGGATAAGATGGTCTTTAATGAGGTTTGCATATTTAGGCTCTCCGTAAGGAGCAAGGCCCATCACTTTGTATTCGGCGGAATTAACACGGAATCCCAAGTATTGCGTTATCGCGCTGTAAAGCATTCCTAGCGAATGGGGAAAACGGATCTCGGCTTTCAGTTCCAAGCGATTGTTCTTTCCGATGCCCCACGTGGTCGTACTCCACTCGCCTACTCCATCGATCGTCAGTGTCGCCGCTTCCGAAAAAGGGCTCGGAAAAAATGCGCTCGCCGCATGGGATTCATGGTGTCCGCAAAAGTAAATGGGGCATTGGGTTTCTAAACTTTTCTGAATGTTTTTTCGCATCCATAACTTGTCCTTTAACCACACGGGAAGGGCTCGAATCGCCATGGGATAAGAGAACGGAGCGTTTTCGAGAGCCGACTCCAAGATGCGTTCGAATTTCAAAAACGGCTTTTCGTAGTAGGCAATCGCGTCTACTTGCGAAAGCGAAAGACCCCGGGCGTTTAGACAGTAGCGGACGGCATTAATAGGGAATGCAGCGTCGTGGCGTTTTCTGGTGAATCTCTCCTCCTGGGCCGCGGATAGTAGCTGTCCATCGGTTAAAAGACACGCAGCGCTATCATGGTAATACGCGGATATGCCCAAAATGTTCAAGGAGGCTCCTTTTAGGTGGGGAGACTTTTATTTTAAATCTCTCTGGAGTGGGCGTCCACCAAGGTGTTTGGCTTTCAAGGTTTTAGGCAAAGTTTATAGGCACCTTTTTCGAATTCGAGTATCATTAATAGGGTAGCTTCTAGCCACCGTTTCGAGCCCTTTCGGCTGTACCACTCAAATTTTTTGGAGAACTTCCCACTTTGAATTCGACCGTTCAAACCATCAGCGCGGTAGTAGTTGGTCTGATTCTTTCCACGACATGGGTAGTCATTTCTCGTTTAAGTATTCAGGGCGATCCCTTTTTTTGGGCGATTTCGGCCCAATACTTTTTCGCGGCTCTCGTTGGACTTGTGATGCAGGCGGTTTTTGAAAAACGAGTTCCCCACCTTTCGCTCAAACTTTTACAATCAGCGATTACCATCGGAGTTGTCTGTTTTTGGCTCCCTTCGATTACCTACTTTTCCGCTTTGAGGGAATTGCCATCAGTGATTCCGGCGATGACTTTCACGATGATCCCTTTGTGGTTTTGGATGTTCCGTATCGGACGAGGGACCGATAGGCCAATCTTTTTGCTGTTAACCACAGCAGGTACCATACTCTTCTATCTGGGAACTTCGGGTTTCGCTAAGGTCACCGAACATCATCTCATTCTATTGGCGGCACTTCTGGTCTCAAGTTTTTTGTGCGCAATGGGGATGGCATTTAGTAAAAAAATCTTTTGGATTCACTCACCGAAAGGGCTCGCATTTTGGTCTATGATGGTGGCTTCGTTGCTATCAGCGATGTTTGCCATGATGCAGGAAGATTTTTCCATCTCCGCTTGGAGCACCCACCGCTGGCTCGACGTCGCCTATTTGGGAATTGTGGCCACGGGTCTTATGGCCTATGGCTATCGATATCTGGCAGCCCATGCGAAAGTGGTTCCTACCATTCTTATGACACTGATGATGCCGGTGGGGGCCCTTATCATTACGTACCTGACCAACCCATCCCAAATCTCCTGGAACGCCTATTCGATCTTGGGAATGCTTATGTACAGTGGAGCGGTATTCTTTGCAGCGCGATCCGAGAATCCAATTCACTGGCTATCCCACTTTCTGAACAACTCTCGTCGCCAGGGAGATCGCGTTAGCTGTCACATTAAAGGCTTCATGAAGAAGGAAAAAGGGCCGATCGCCAATATTGAAGTTAAAGACCTCTCCATTGGCGGATTAGGGTTTAGTAGCGACACTGAATTTCAGGTGGCGGATGTGGTATTTGTAAGTTTTCCTTTGGGCCGCCATTGGACGCAGATCACCTTTGAATGCCAGATCATGCATCGACACAAGACCTCCGATGCCCAACATCCTTGGAGCGGAGGAGTGGAGTTTCGCCATCTCGAAGAGGCCACCCGCCAAACTCTCGTGGAGTTTCTCGCCAAGATCGGTCGTCCCGCCATTGACGCGGCGTAACATCTCATAATTTAAGATTTATTCTGGAAGCGCCGATCCATACATTCGAGTGTCGCCCTTGAAGTAGGAGGGGGTTTTCGGATGTTTCAATTGGAAGTACGCGATCTTTTAGTCCGGATGTTTGTTATCGTAGTGGGTGTTCTAACCTTTTCAGCCAATGCCTACGCCGAATTCAATAACCATTTCGGAGTCGGCATCCACGACGAGTTCCCGAGCGCTTCGGGAATCATCTTCCCATCGCTCTTTACCGCGGTTGGAGTAAATCCAGCGGCCCTTCCGCAGCCCGAAGAGGTCTCAGGTATTTCGGCCTCTTTTAGTCCACCCCCCGGCGGGAGCGGCGCCAACGAGTACGGTCTTTCCGTTGCTTCCGGAGATAAAAGTTTCGGTTGGGGAGTTAATTATGAGGGGTCGTATCAGGGGTCCGCGATTAGTGGAATCGATGCCGGAATAGGTTTTCGGACTTACTCTGCGGCCATGGGACTTGCTGTTAGAGACTCCAACGTTATTGGAGGCACTCCGGAAACGGATCTCGGCATTCTTTCGGGATTCGACGGCCCTATCACTTTGGGTGTCGTGCTTTACCATATTGATACTTCTCCTCAAGCGGATTTGGGAATCGGATTCAGTGAAAGTAAACGTTACAATTTCGAACTGAATTTTCTTTTGCCCGCGATTACCGACATCACTAAGCCCGGGGCAAATTATCAGGTAACCGCGGCTTCTACCGTTTACCTGGGTATTTTTGGCCTTAAGTTGATAACCAGCGCGCAATCTCAAGCTCCCACCCTTTACCAAAGCGTCTCCGTGGCGGTGAAACTTTCCCGACGGGTTTTTCTCAATGCCCAGTACGATACCCCCAACCGAACCTTTTTCGGTTTTACCTACCTTTTCTAGGGTTATCGGCTCGTTACCTAAGTTGACTTCATAAGGACTCCAGAGGACCATGCCACGGCATGAAACTTCTCTTTTTGGTATGGCTGCTGCCGGCGGTGTTTGCTGACACGCAGAACGTCAGTGATTTTGTGAACCTCTCCAAAGTAGACGTGACCATTAAACAGGATATGAAGTATGCCACGAGTGATAACTTCACAAAGAGGGTAGTCTACCCCGAAGCCAAATGTATTTTGCGCAAACCCGTTGCTGAAGCACTGGCGCGCGTTCAGAACTCCATTAAGCTTCAGGGTTTTAGTCTTAAGGTTTGGGACTGCTATCGCCCTCTATCAGTCCAAAAGAAGTTTTGGGAGTTGGTCCCCGACGAACGCTACGTAGCCAATCCTCAAAAGGGGTCCCGGCACAATCGAGGGGCTGCTGTCGATGTGACTATCGTGGATTCTGCGGGAAACGAAATTGAGATGCCCTCCGCCTTTGACGATTTTTCTGAAAAGGCCAGTCGGAATTACGCGAAGAGCAGTAGAAAAGCGCGAAAAAATTCCAAGCGTTTGGAAAGTGCGATGGTTAAGGAGGGGTTTGTCCCCTTTCCCACCGAGTGGTGGCACTTTGATTTTAAAGGGTGGGAAAAGTACGACATTGCGGACGTTCCCTTAAGTGCCTTCAAATGAATCTCTTTTTGATCTTGGTGGCATTCCTAGCTTCACCGGCCTTGGCAACCGCCGCCGGTCAGAATACTCCTACGAGTACGAGCAACAGTAACTCTTCGTCCTCTAGCCCTACCGATCCGCAATCTCTGGGGGTGAGTAAAAAGTTCTCAGATTTTTCGGAAGAGGTAGCTAGCCGAATAGACCGCATCGTAAAGAAAAAAGCCTTCGATCTTTGGGGCGATCCTTGGACCATTCAGGGAATTCCTCTTATCTTTCCCAGCTCCGATTCCGGATTCAACTTGGGTGTCCATGTGGCGCTGCAGAATATTCGACGACAAGATCCCCACAAATTCGAATTGGAAGCGCAAGTGCTAGCGAGCGATCTGGGACGCTATAAACACTTTGTGAAAATAGATATTCCCCATGCGCTTGACGGAAAATTTCGCATCACCAGTCGCCTTTCCTATGATCGCGACGTGGCGCTTCGTTATTATGGAATTGGAAATAATAGTCCGTCCATTGCGAGTCGGGTGACCAATAGTGATCCGCTGTACCAAAACGTACGGGCCGGCCCTTCCTTTTCGTTTCAAATGTTACGCTACTTGGGCCCGCATATAACCT
Organism: uncultured delta proteobacterium; assembly: GCA_963778115.1. Taxonomy (GTDB): domain Bacteria; phylum Bdellovibrionota; class FAC87; order UBA2466; family UBA2466; genus JBBQIT01. Next base: position 258,798 of record CAVZSV010000004.1, on the reverse strand, counting down.
TTGGACCCATCTTTGGATTGAAATGGACCCAAATCTACGCCCCTCCGGGCAGTCTACTCTTGTCGCAAAGCCCATTGGGAATCAGCGGGGGAAAGACTCATTATGTGGGGCTTGCGATTGTTAGCGATACCACCGATTTCGAACCTTATCCTTCGAGGGGCGCTTCTCACGAGCTTTATGGATATTGGTATCCTCCCTTTATGGGGAGTGATTATAACTTCTGGCGGTTCACTTATACGTATCGGCAGTACTTTCCGCTTCACCGGGATCTGATTCTCAGCCACTCGAGTCTTCTTCGAAGATCTCTCGGGGAATATCCCCTTTTATGAATTAGACGCTACAGGAGGCTCTCATCCCACTCTCGATTTTGGAGGTTCACGGTTCCTACGGGGATACGACGGCAACCGTTTCATCGACAAAATCCGGTTTGTCGTAGGTGCGGAAATGCGCTGGGACCCTTTGCAGTTTCTCTTTGCCAAGCAGGACTTCACCTTTGGCTTGGTTCCTTTTGTCGACTTTGGCCGAGTCTGGCCTTCAGTCCTTCCGCTTAGTTTCGGTGACTTTCACGCTTCGGCCGGCTTCGGAGCCCGACTCATTTGGAGCAATCGTTTTGTCGTCCGCCTCGATATGGCGGTCAATCCTGAAGGGCAATTCTTCTACGTCGATCTAGGGAACTCGTTCTAAAGAACGGGTCTTGACGCTGAGCGACGGGTGGGGCTAAAGTGGCGAATCATGGGAGGGGTAATGAGACATGCCTTAAGGTCGCTTAGCTTTTCGTTCCTTTTTTCAACGATCGCACTTTTTATTACAGCTTGCGGAAATAATTCAGGAAATTCGTCGGCGAACCCGGGTGCAGCTCCCGAATCTAGGGCTTGGTTGAGTAATGTAAGCCTTGAGAATTCAAGTTTAAGTAGCGACAAGACCTGTGCGCAACTTACTCAAGGCAACAGCACCAAGTATCTGGAGCTAGGAGAAGGGCAGTGTCCTTCACAAGGACTTGCTCCACGCTTTCAAAAGCGTCTTACCGCCTATGAGCCTTCCCAAGATGTTTCGACTTCGAATACGACCTTATATCTTTTTGAACAGAGTCTTTTGGTCGGTGAACTTGAAAAAACTAAGGACGGATGGGAACTGAGGGATCTGTGTTCCGGGGATTTCTATGCGGCAAACTGCGAGCTTCAGGCTACCAACGGCAGCTTTTCCGCTTTAAAGGTGACCCCGGAAAAAGAAGTTACTAACAAACAGTTATCTAGCCAAAATCGGGTCTTGAAAAAATTGATCACTCTTTTGGAACAGGGCTTAAACGATCGTGTCGGAGATCTTTTGGAAACCAGTAACTTGGTGAAGAAGCAAAAAGGAGCATTGACTGACGTTCTTTCGAAATCGAAGGGTAACGTAGCAAAACTAAGAGCTACACTAGCAGTGGAATTAAACGGGAGTAAGGATAATGGTTTGCTTCACAGCTTAAGCGATCAGCGAGCGGCAGTTTTGAATCTACAAAAGGCCTTAGAGTCTCGAAAGGACGGCTTGGAGGCTTTAAACGCCCCTGTACGTAACGCTCAAGAGAAACTCGAAGCGGCCACTCAAGCGCTTAACGCAAAGGCCTCTGAACGAACCAAGCTTCAAGCGCAGTTAAAGCTTGCCGCCGAACCCGACAAGAAGGGATTGGAAGAACAGTTAGCCACCGTTAACACAGAATTAGGATCTTTGTACGCCGATACGGTGGACAAGAGTGCGGCAGTAGATGCGGCTTTGACGGTGAAAAATAGTTCTGCTCTCAGTCAATCCGATGAAAAGGATCGGCAAGCGCTTGCTTCCTTGCAAGGGGATTTCACGAAGCTGCTTAAGAAAGTGAATAACTTTGAAGCGGCATCCTTAGAGCTAGATGGCATGGTCCCTCAAATCGACGCCGCTTTAAAATATGCCTCGGGCAATGATTATGCGGCAGCCATTCAGTTATTTAGTACGATCACTTTGAGATGGGAGACGGTGAAACGATTGGTTACGGAAGTGAATTAGTTCGCGATGGGTTGTCACTGTCCTTTGAATTACGGGTTGCTTCGGCTACGATCGCAATGACAGGAACCAACGGTATCCCCCAAAACAGTACAGCCGTGTCGAGCGGCCTACGAACTTTTTAGATACTTTTCAATCCTATCAAATGCTTTACCCAAGATTTCCTCATTCGTGGCGTAACTCAATCGAACCGACTTCTCCCTTCCAAAGGAAGATCCCGGCACGACGCCCACCTGCGCTTTACTTAGCAAGTCTCGGCAGAGTTCAACGTCACTCATCTTCTTAGCACTCAGATAGCGTGAGAAGTTGAGAAAGAAATAGAAGGCTCCATTGGGCCTTACGTAAGTGCAGTAGTCAGTGAGTCGACTTAGTCTTTCCATGCAAAACTGCCGACGTCTTTCGAAAGCGGCCACCATGTCGGAGACATAATGAGGCGGTAGCTTGGCAGCGGTAATGGCTGCCATCTGTACGATGCTGGAAACATGGCTGATACTCTGACTTTGCATCGCCGTCATCTTAGTGAGCAGCTCTTTTTCCGCGATAGCCCAACCCAACCGCCATCCTGTCATGCAATGACTTTTCGAAAAGCCGCTGACCGTTATCGTATGGCTTTTCACTTCGGGTCCCAAAGAAGCGATGCTCACGTGCTCGGCCCCGTCGTAGAGGATCTTTTCGTAGATCTCATCGGAGAGGATCCACAGATTTCGTTGTAGCGCCCATCCTACTAAACGGATTAAATCTTCTTTGGGATAGACAACGCCGGTGGGGTTATTGGGACTATTTAAAATAATACCTCGGGCATTGGGGGGAATGGCCATTCCCTTCCACCGGTCGACATTGGCGCGAAACCCGTCCTCTTCAAAAAGCGGTAACGGAATGATTTGGGCTCCCGCCAATTCCACCATGGGGGTGTAGCTAACCCAAGCAGGAGTCGGGACCAAAACGGCGTCCCCGGGCTCCACTAAGCATTGGAGCGCTAGATAAAGAGCGTGTTTGGCGCCGCAAGTCACTAAAACCTCGTCGGCTGAAACGTTAAACTTGTTTTCACGCGTGACCAGATCCGCAATCGCTTCTCGCAGGGCTAGAAATCCCGGGACGGGTGTGTATTTAGTGATCCCATCTTGCATGGCTTTGGTGGCCGCGCGCTGAATGGGCTCAGGCGTATTAAAGTCGGGTTCTCCCGCGGCAAGGCTAATGACGTCCAGGCCTTGCGCTTTTAACTCGGCGGCACGAGCTGAAATCTCCATAATGGAGGATGATTTTAAGGAACTAACGCGGGAAGCGAGCTTTAGCATAGGCGTTCTCTTAGTTTCTTTTCTACATGGGGGGGAACGAGTTCGCTCACGTTACCACCGTGAGAGATCACTTCCTTTACCAGGGTTGAATTGACAAAGAAAAATCGTTCTGACGCCATGAGAAAGAAAGTTTGTAAGTCGGGATACATGCGGCGGTTCATTGTCGCCATTTGGAATTCATAATCGAAGTCGGAGATACCACGCAATCCGCGGAGCACCACATGAATTCCGGCCGTCTTGGCATAGTCAGCGAGCAGGCCATCGTAAATTTCGACTTTTACCTTTCCCTCTTTACTAAAACACTCCTCGACCAAAGCCTTTCGAGTTTGGGCGTCGAACAGGGGAGCTTTTTTCGAGTGGGCCACTAAAACCACAATTTGATCAAAGAACACTAGCGATCGGGTAATCAGATCCACATGGCCATGGGTGATGGGATCGAAAGTTCCGGGATAGACCGCGCGGCGCTCGTGTGATGGCATCGTCTGACTCCGGCCGCACCATTTATCCCGATCGGAAATAAAGCAGCCGACTTTCTCCAAAAAGAGTTTCCTTCCAAGCGGATAGGCCTGGAATAGGAGGGGAAGGTACCACTCGGGTCGGGTGTTTCACAAGAAAAATTGAATTTGGCCTTAGCACGGAAAGGACGGCATTTTGAAGTTCCAGGGTGAACTTTTCATTCCACAGCGGGAAGGGGGGATCGGCAAAAACAATATCGAAACGCTGGTCTTTGGAAGCCGTGGTTAACAAGAAGCGAAGGGCGTCGCTTTTGACAAAGCGGACTCGAGATAAGTCGCCTTTGAAAGAGGAACTTAGCTCCTTCAAAGTGGCGGCGTTGTTCTCTACGAAAATTACCGACTTTGCCCCTTCTTCCAGGGCCGCAAGCCCAAGGCGTCCCTTTCCCGAAAAGAGGTCTACAACTTCGGCTCCTTCGATCCACGGTCGAATAGTATCGATAGCACTTTTCAGCGCGCGGGCCCCAATAGGCCTAAGGCCGGGAAGATCAGAATTTATCCCACTTTTACGCAAAGGACTGGAATACCGCTAATTAGGATACGCGTTCCATCGGGGCTAAACTTCCAATGGACGCAAGTGAGGGCGTTGGCGCCACACGCCACAACAGCGTTCCAAAGGGTTTCAAAACCGGGCCCCAAAGGATTGTCGGTATCGGTCGAGGTCCAAGCGGATACCGGAAGAAAGTAAGTTTGGTTCTCATAGCCGGGTACCGTTGGGCCATTCGTAATGAGCCTATCTGCGCTAGAAGTACTCCCCATCGACGAAACTTCAGTATCCGAGCTAAGACTACTTATTGGCGGAGCTTTCGAGGTGGCCTTAGGGGCGGGTACCGTAGGTGGCGTTTTTGCTTTGGGCTTCGGAGGCTCGTTCATCGTCTCACCAAACTGAACGATCTCTTGGAAGGCGGTTCGGCTTTCAGAAAAGTCGGAGAGAGGGTTTTCCATACTTCGATCCCCTCCGGTTCCCGGATCTTCAGCGTTCGTGGTGCTTCCCGTATCGCCCGTCTTTACATCGTAAAAGGGGTTAAATCGCATTCCGCACTTGCACTCAACTTCGAACAGATAGTCTTCATGCTCCATCTGGTTTTTGCAATTGGGACATGTCGAGATCATTCGGTTGGCCCCCCAAGGTTTTCTAAGGTCTTACTACTTACCGTGACACTTTTTGTACTTCTTGCCGCTACCGCAAGGACAGGGATCGTTTCTGCCTACCTTCTCATCGTCGCGGCGAATCGGGTCCCTAACGCTTTGCGATTCGTCGCCATGAAAGAAGTTCATCGGCTGTTCTTTGGGCTGCAGCTGTTCGACCTGTTCTTCTCGTGTCACCTGAATACGGTACAGACGGGTGATGACATCGGTCTTTACCTGCTCGTCCATCATCTTAAAGAGGGTAAAACCCTCTTTCTTGTATTCGACCAAAGGATCTTTTTGGCCGTACCCTCTGAGCCCCACCCCTTCTTTGAGATGGTCCATATTAAGCAGATGATCTTTCCATAACTGGTCTATGGCACCCAAATAGATAACGTGCTCAAGTTGGCGCATCACCGGCTCGGTCATCGACTTTTCGCGATCGGCGTATAGTTTTTCCGCCCGCCGGAAGATCTCCTCAACGAGATCCTCTTTAGACCCTACTTTATGAGTGATAAAGTCGGCCTCTAGCCCTAAGTTCGTATCAAATAAGAAGATGAGCGATTCTAGTAGCCCTTTGGTATCCCACTCCGAGGTCAATTTGTTTGAGCAAAAGGCTTCGGCAAGATTGGTAACGTTTTCCCGGACGATATCCATGACCAGCGGTCGGTTGTTTTCGCCGCCTAAAATAAGCCGACGTAATTCGTAAACGACTTCTCTTTGCTTATTGAGAACGTCATCATATTCGAGCAAATGTTTGCGGATATCGTAGTTATGGCCTTCCACTTTTTTCTGCGCGTTTTCAATAGCGCGCGAAATGAGTTTGTGTTCAATGGGCTCATCTTCGGGCATGTTGAAGCGATCCATGTAGCCCTTAATCTTGTCGCCTTGGAAAATACGTAATAGCTTGTCTTCTAAGGAGAGATAAAAGCGGCTCGATCCCGGATCTCCTTGGCGTCCGGCTCGACCGCGAAGCTGATTGTCGATACGGCGGGATTCGTGGCGCTCGGTGCCAAGAATATGAAGGCCGCCCATGTCAGCGACACCGGGTCCTAAAACGATATCGGTACCTCGACCCGCCATGTTAGTGGCAATGGTAATCATTCCGGGGTGCCCCGCCTGTGCCACTATCTCAGCTTCACGTTCATGGTGTTTGGCGTTTAAAACGTTATGGGGAACGCCACGTTTTTTCAACAGTTCACTTAGATACTCTGATTTTTCGATAGAAATCGTGCCCACGAGGGCCGGCTGTTTTCTCTTGAACAACTCTTCTATCTCGTCGCAAATGGCGCTGTACTTCCCCTTCTCGGTCTTATAGACCACGTCCGCATTATCGATACGGATCATGTTGCGGTTGGTGGGGATAACCAGCACTTCCAAGTTATAAATGCTTTGGAACTCGGCGGCTTCGGTATCGGCCGTTCCGGTCATACCGGCCAGCTTCTTGTACATTCGAAAAAAGTTTTGAAACGTCACCGTGGCAAGCGTCTGATTCTCGTTTTCGATCGTGACACCCTCTTTGGCCTCCAAAGCTTGGTGCAATCCGTCGCTATAACGACGCCCGGGCATTAAACGGCCGGTGAATTCGTCGACGATAATGACCTCTCCCTCTTTCACGACATAATCGACATCGCGTTCAAAAAGGGCGTGGGCTTTAAGGGCTTGGTGTACGTGATGAACGAGCTCCATGTGCTCCGGAGCGTAAATATTGTTTACGTGTAGAGCCTTTTCCAACTTAACGATTCCCGAATCATTGAGGGCCGCAGTTCTGGACTTCTCTTCGATGGTGTAGTCCACCTCTTTTTGGAGAATCGGTATTACGGCATTGATTGAGTAATATTTGTCGGTCGAATCGTCTGTCGGCCCGCTAATGATGAGAGGCGTTCGAGCCTCGTCAATTAAGATAGAATCGACTTCGTCGATGATGGCGTAGTGAAGATCGCGCTGGACAAAGTCTTCCAATCGAAACTTCATGTTATCGCGCAAGTAGTCAAAGCCGAATTCGTTATTGGTTCCATAGGTGACGTCAGCGGCGTAATTTTGCTTTCGCTCGGGATCGGTCAGGCCATGGACGATACATCCTGTCGTGAGACCGAGCGCTCTATAGATCTGTCCCATCCAGTCGCTGTCGCGTTTGGCAAGGTAGTCGTTAACCGTAACGACATGAACCCCCTTACCCGTAAGCGCATTGAGATAGACGGGAAGGGTGGCAACCAGCGTTTTTCCTTCGCCGGTTCGCATCTCAGCGACCTTGCCTTCGTGAAGGACACATCCGCCGATTAGCTGGACGTCAAAATGGCGCATGTTCATGAGCCGTTTTGACGTCTCTCTGACCACCGCAAAGGCTTCGGGCATAAGGGACTCGAGGCTCTCTCCCTTGGCCACACGCTCCTTAAATTCTCCTGTTTTGGCTACCAGTTGGTCCTGGCTGAGCACGGTCATCTTCGATTCCAGGGCATTGACCCGTTGGACGAGGGGACGAAGGCGCTTTACTTCGCGCTGATTTCGGCTGCCGAATATTTTCTTTGCAAAATCTTTTACCATATAGCCTTAACTAGTTGTTTTAACATCTTTCGTGCGTAACTACCACAGCTTATGAAGGCAACTCCGCCCGGTTTTTTTCCAAAAGACCGACAAGGGCCTCTCGATAGGTCGAGGCCGCTTTTTCCAGGGACTCGCCTTTTTCTACAAACAAGGGCTTTCCTACTCTGAGCAGGACTCGATGTTTGCGCGAAGGGAATTTTCCAGGAGGGGCAATCGACCTGGTTCCCGTGATGGCGATAGGGACTAGCGGAACGCCTGAATTTTGCGCGATTTTAAAAGCGCCTTTCTTAAACGGAAGTAGCTCACCCGTGCGGGTTCGGGTCCCTTCGGGAAAGATAACCACGCAATTGCCCCGTTGGAGATCCTCTTCCACGACTTTCATGACATTAAGATCTTTGCCGGATCGATCACGGGCCACAAAATAACAGCCCATGGCTTGCATCGACCAGCCGATAAAAGGGATCCTTTTGACCTCCTTTTTGGAGATCCATCGGAACGTAATGGGGAGTGAAGAGAGTACCGGGATATCAAACATGCTTTGGTGATTAGGGGCCAAGACCCCTTTTTCGGGAAAATTCTGTGCGTCGATAACTTTGAGTTCGATTCCCATAATGGTTAGCCAGCCCTGACCGAAGAATCGGTGCACCCGTTGGCCATAGGATCGTTTGATCCAATAAAGGGGGACGGAGATAAAGGCACATCCCGCACTCCAGATCACGCAAAGCCCCAGACAGATTAGATTAAGTAGCTTCTTAGGTATATCCAACATTCGTTCCATTCAGTAGCGTTTTCAGCCTAATTGGGCGTGACAGTACCCATGCTTCAAATATACTAAACAGTTCATTAGTATAAGGAAGGAAGTCATGGCAACTCCTCATATCGCCAAGCGTGGTCCCTACGTTTTAGACGAGAAACCGGGAAAGAAGGCCTGGTGTTCGTGTGGGTTTTCTGAAAATCAGCCCTACTGCGATGGTTCTCACAAAAATACGGATTTCACCCCGGTCATTTGCGAATTTAAATCGGCTGAAAAGGTGGCGTGGTGCGGGTGTAAAAACTCGAAAACGAAGCCTAGGTGTGATGGGAGCCATTCGAGTTTGCCGGAATAAAGGTACTTTACCGCTAAGACCTCAGGCTTGCCGCATGGCCTTCGGCTTCTCGCAATGGCAGTAAGTTACATTCCCATCGCATCGTCTTCCAAAGCAATCCGTCCAATCCAGTGTCGGAGTAGGGGGATCGCTCTTCCGGTTTCGGGATCGTAGTCGACTCTGACATAGGTAAGTCTGGCTCTTCTGGCATAACTTTCAATATCTAAGGAAATAACGTCAGTCCAAGTCCCTAAGTTGATGTACTGCTTGGCATCTCCGACCGGAACATGTTTGTACACGTGGGTATGGCCAAAGATCACAGTATGGACATCGGGACTGCGCAAAATTCTGCGTGCGGCGTCCGTAAGGTCAGGAAAGACGGAAGCTTCACGAAGAATCTTAAGGGTCATCTTAAGACTAGATTGCCGATAACGATTCTTGCTTAGCCGGGTGGAAAAAAAGTAGACGATAAGTCGAGTAAGGCTCGTGAGTGCCATCCAGGTATCGTGCACAAGACTCCAGTATACGACCATCCGAAAGGGGCGAACTTTATCTACGGCGGGGCGCTGTTGCTTAAGGCGAACAATAAATTGAATCGTAAAGAGCGTTCCCCAAGGCAGATTAAGAATAGGTTCAGGAAGCCCTTCGGTCAGAAAGAGTTGAGTGGGGTCCATCCGGTTCACCGCTTCGTACTGATGGCCGTGCTCAATATGGATGCCGTCAATTTGGTAATGGATGTTCTTCCATTGGATTTCACGACCAATGGCCGCTTCGAACATGGTCCGGGCCCCTTTCCAGAGCATCTCCTGATCGTGATTTCCGATCACAAAAGTCATGGAGTGGGTGGGGTGGGAGAGGAAATGGCGAAGCGCTTTAAAAAAAATCGGATGGCCGTCGATGATAGCCCTAAGTTTGGTAGTCGATACCGTCTCGGTGATCACCACGGTATAATGACCATGATAGTCAGTTTGAATGAGATTAAGCATGTCGCCGTTGAAGATGAGTTCGATATCGTCTTGGCGGTGCTCCCCTTCGGAGTAATAGTCCAAGAACTCTTTGAATTTAGCGTCGTGGTAAAAATCTTCTAGTTGGTTGAGGTGTCCATTGGAGAGGTACTTGCCTCTGCCCAAATGGAAATCGGATACGACGAGCTTTAACTTCTTCATGGGATCGCTTCGTAAACGGCGTTGCGCCCTCGGCTTTTACCCGAGTACATAGCCTGATCGGCAAGTTCGATAATGTTCCTCTTCGTCTTACTGTGTTCAGGAAAACGAGACACTCCGATGCTTACCGTAATGTTGATGTCATGCCCTAAAATATGAAATTTGTGCCGCTCGATCTGAGATCGGATACGTTCGGCGACTTGAACCGCTCCGCCGGGCAAGGTTTTGTTCAAAATGATGATGAATTCGTCGCCGCCATACCGAAAAAGTTGGTCACCTTGGCGGACCAACCGCTTCATGAATTCGGCGAGGCCGATGAGTAGACCACTTCCCGTCATATGACCGAACTTATCGTTTACCGACTTAAAATGGTCGACGTCAATGAAGAGGACTGAAAATCCAATATTGGTGCTACTCGCTCCTTCGATGGCGGAGCTCAGGGCGATATCTAAGTAGCGTGAATTATACAGTCCCGTGAAATCGTCGACATAGCTAAGCTGTTTGGCTTCCAGATAGCGCCGTCCGTTTTCTAAAGAGAGTTCTAAGTTGCGTACCAGAAATTCGGCACGTGCCTGGGCTGAGCTGTCGATTTCGGCGCTGACTCCAAAAAGAAAGATTCCCCCCATGAGCTCGCTCTTTAGCGGGATCCAGGCATTTCCTTCTTCAAACCATTGTTCAGGATGGCAGGTGAGCTGACTCTCAAAACTAGGTTGTGCGGTACCGCCTAAAGTCGACAGGTAGCTTTGCCATGCCTTTTCCGCTTCGGTTGGTGTGGCTCGATGGACTTCGGTTTTGCATTGGCCATTTTTTTCAGGCCAGATCCAAACACCGCCTTTGGCGTGGCTCATGGAGATAAGGCTTCGCATCGCCAGTTCCCGCATTTTGGTCTCGTTCTCCGCCATACTGATATGGTGGGTGGCGCGAAAGACATCGAGATCGGCGGCAAAGGGGAGATTGGAGCTATTGAATTGTCTCTGGCGTAAGGTTTTCTCAACCGCCCATTCGAGCTGTTCGGGAGAGGTGGGCTTTAAGAAATACTCTTGAATTCCCACTTTAAAGGCGGCGATAGCGACACGGACGTCTTCACTGGAAGAGAGCACGATAATGTCTGACACGGGGGAAAATTGCCTTACCTGTCGCAAGCCTTCTTTGGGATCGTCCGGAAAAAGAGAGAGGTCCACCACAATAAGATCGTAAGCAAATGTCGAAAGCGAGTGCTCCCAGCCTTCGCCCGTTTCACACCAGACGGTGCAATATTGCGGAGAGGTGAGCCGGGTTCGGTAAATTCCTTCGAGCACCGGATCGGCTATCATCAAAAAGACCTGAGGAATTGAGGAATGCTGATCCATTCGTTATCCAGCTTTTCGTTCGGAATCGTCTTCTGCGTTGTGGTCTATTGATTCTAAAAGCGTGATTGCGAGTCGTAACGTTTCGATGAGGCGCCGTTTCTTTGCATCGACTGCGCCCAGAACAGAATTGCTGTTCCTTAGCCTGTCTTCAAGGGACTCCTGTTCGAGTTCAAGGGCATCGGTCTTCTTCTTAAGTTCAAGTACGTGTCTGTCTTTGGAGTCTAAAAGCGCCTGCATATCGCGTTTGAGAAGTTCGTACTTGTTTTCCAGCTCGCGCTCTTTAAGTTTGATCCGTTTTAAATCTTCTCTGACGCGCTCTTTCCATTCTTCGCGTTTTTTCACCAAGTCATCGTATTCGGACTGATAATTTCCGGAAGCGCGAAGGCGTTCTTCGTAATCATTTTTGAGCAGCTGAATCTGGTCTTCGTACTGAGATTTAATGTGTCTTAATTCGCTCTTTAGCGAATCATCCGACCGCTTCAAGCTTTCTAATTCCGTCATCACTTCGCGATTTCGGCGCGTATACGTTTCTAAATCGTGAGTCAGCCGCTTTAGGTAATTTTGGTACTGTCCTCTTTGGTCTTTTAGGTCCCGAACTTCCGCTTCCTTAAGAGAGATATACTTGCGCAATAGCTCTGTTTGATCGCTCGTTAGGGCATCGCCCCCGTCGAGATGCGAAATATCTTTGATCTGATCTTTGAGCAGATCCAATTGCTTCGACAACTGATTCTCGGACGTCTCGATACGGAATTCCCGCGAGACATCGTTCGGATCGATCGTAAATACGATGGGCTCTCGGGCCTCCGTGCGCTCAGCGTGATCGCGCTCGTCATCCGCCGGTCTTTTCTTAGTCGCTTTTGAAGCGTCACTCTTAGAAAATGAACCGGATTTGTTTTTGGGGTCCTTAAATGACACGGGTACACACTCCCAACTAACTTATCGGCATTCCCCCGCGATGCCCTCAGCAATACTATGTGACGCGATGTGACTATCGTGTTGCTCGGTCAAGCTGAGGTTGACGTGACGTATTATGCGCCCAGAATAAGCAAATGGACGCCAAAGCCCGCATGCAGCCTCTAAAGAGGACTCTGGAAGATCGCACCGCCCGTGGGGAGCTGTGGGCGCCGGAACGTGACGGAATCCGCTGCTTTGCTTGCGGCCATCGCTGCTTTATCCCAGAGGGTTTTGACGGCATCTGTAAGGTCCGCTCAAATCGCCAGGGAGAACTTAGAGTTCCCTGGGGATATGTCGCCGGCCTTCAAGTCGATCCCATTGAAAAGAAACCTTTCTTCCACGTGACACCGGGAGCCAATGCCCTTAGTTTCGGAATGTTGGGCTGCGATTACCACTGTTCGTACTGTCAGAACTGGTTTACCTCACAAGTTTTAAGAGACCCGGAAGCGATGGCACGACCCGAAGAGGTGACCCCCGACGAAGTGGCAGGCCTTGCCGTTTCTCACGGAGCTCGGATGGTGACGAGTACGTATAATGAACCTCTCATTACCTCCGAGTGGGCGGTAGCGATTTTTAAACATGCCAAGGCCCAAAAGCTAATGACCTCTTATGTCTCGAACGGAAACGCAACTTCGCAAGTCTTGGATTACATCAGGCCGTACGTCGACTGTTATAAGATCGATCTTAAAAGTTTTGACGACAAACACTACCGGAAACTCGGAGGAGTCTTAGCAACTGTTCTCGAGTCGATTCGGCGGGTTTACCAAATGGGCTTTTTCCTCGAGTTGGTCACTTTGCTGATCCCGGGATTTAACGACTCCCCCGAGGAGATCAAAAGAATGACCGAATTTATCGCCTCGGTGTCCCCCGACATCCCCTGGCATGCGACTGCCTTTCACAAAGATTATAAAATGACTAGCCCCGACAACACTTCTGTCGACACGCTGCTTCGTTCCGCTGAAATAGCTAAGAAGCAAGGCCTTCGCTACGTCTACTTGGGAAATTTGCCAGGCCATGTAGGAAAATGGGAAAACACTTACTGTGGGCATTGCAAGGGCGAGCTTGTCGTTCGACGAGGATTTACGGTTTTGTCGAATCGCATGAAGACAAATCATTGTCCCGATTGCGGCAAGTTGGTTCCCGGCCTTTGGTAAGCATGCTACCTTAAGCTCATGCGCGCCCTGCTAAAACAAATGAGTGAAGATGACGCCGGAAGGGCAGAACTTCCCCGTCATTTTCTACTGTTCTTAACGGGCTCTGGACTTTCCAATGTCGGAACGTGGATGCAGATGGTGGCCCAATCGTGGTTGGTAGCGGAGCTGAGCCACGAACCTTTTTGGAGCGGATTCGTGGGCTTTTGCGCCGGCGTTCCGATGTTATTACTTTCGTTAGTGGGAGGAACGCTAGCGGATCGAATGCCACGGCGAAAACTTCTCGTGGTTTCACAATTAATGATGATGTTCGTCGCCGCTGTCTTGGGAACGCTTACTCTTCTTCATGTCGTTAAGATTTGGCATGTGGCGGTCTTAGCGTTTCTGACGGGTGTCGGAAGCGCTATCAGCACTCCCGCTTATCACGGCTTTCTCTTTGATATTGTGGGTAGGGAAAGGCTCGGGAAGGCTGTCTCTTTGAATGCCGCTCAACTGCATCTTTCTCGAACCATTGGCCCTGGGCTTGCGGGGCTTTTGCTAGGTTTTATTGGTGCGGGAGGATGTTTCATCCTTAATGCAGTTTCTTTTCTGGCGGTAATTCCTCTTATCTTCGTTGTTCCAATCTTGGTGACGCAGGACTATTCGAGAGCCAAGAATGAAAGTTTTTTCACGGCTGTCAAAGAAGCGCTTAGCTATGTTTGGGCCCAAAAGGCGATCCGAATTACTTTGATGGCTTTGTGTTTGGTGAGTGTCCTAATAATGCCGCACATTACGCTCCTAGCCCTTTATGTGAAGGCGTATTTGCATCTGGATCCTCACGTACTGGGCTGGCTCTGGGTCTCCTCGGGATTGGGCTCGGTCATCATTGCCATCATGGCCTCGCGAATTCCCGATTTTACGAGTCGCATGAATGTTAGGACGATTCTCTTTGCCGCTTGCGCTTCCGGCATGGCGCTGTTTCTGTTTGCCTCCGCTAAAAGTCTTTTCTGGATGCATCCGCTTATTTTCATCACGGGCGCTTGTGTGGGATTGGTTTCGGTCTGCTCTCTCACATTAATGCAATCGAGTGTTCGTCCCGAACTGCGCGGCAGAATCCTAGGCCTTTGGGGAACTTTATTTCAGGGCATGTTTCCCATCGGCAATATGGTGGTGGGAACCTTAGCTCAGTTCACTAGCATCCCCTTCGCTTGGAAAGTAACGGGCGGACTCATGGCCGCGATTTCATTAGTGTCGGTCATGACCCTTGCGACGGTAGCGCCAAGTCGCGCCAGATCGTGATGACTCCCAAAAGGTATCCGTTACTGGAAGTAACGGATACCTTTTGGGGGGAAGTGACAATTTTCGCCTAATTGCGGCGAATCGGTAACTATGGTACAAGCCCAGCCTATTTAGTAACGACGTCAATGCGAGGTTTATGCTCATGCGGCACTTATTGGTGGTCCTCTCCCTGTTTTTATCCTTCTCCCATGCCTTCGGTGAGACGCTAGACGAAAAGATCGGTCAAATGCTGATGTTGGGCTTTCGTGGAGAGAGCATCGAGCCGGGAAGTAGTATTGAAGAAGATATCCGGCTTCGAAATATAGGTGGTATCGTCCTTTACGATCGTGACGTCGCTTTAAAGTCTTGGGATCGCAATATCAAAAGCCCCGAGCAGCTAAAGAAGTTAACTGCGCAAGCAAAGGCCTTAGCCACCACTCCTCTTCTGATAGCCATCGATCAAGAAGGCGGGAAGGTAAATCGATTGAAAGAAAAGTACGGCTTTGCTCCCACCAAATCGGCGGCAGAGATGGGGAAGATGTCGGAAGCTGACCTGTTAGCGGAAGCTGGGCAGACGGCACAGACTTTGGTGGATAACGGAATCAATATGAATCTGGCTCCCGTGGTGGATGTTAACGTGAATCCCCAAAGTCCCGCTATAGGTAAGATCGATCGGAGCTTTTCCGATGACTCTCAAATAGTGGCGGAGCGAGCGGCCAATTTTATTGATGCCCATCACGAGCATCACTTACTTACGGTGCTAAAACACTTTCCCGGACACGGAAGTGCCACTTCAGACTCGCATCTTGATTTTGTGGATGTGACAAAGACTTGGACAGAAGATGAACTGGTTCCTTACCAAGAATTAATCAGGGAAGGTAAAGTGGATGCTGTCATGACGGCCCACGTCTTTCACAAGCTAGATGGTACGCTTCCCGCAACCCTCTCTCCGGAAATCATTCCCCAACTGCTAAGAAAACGGCTTGGTTTTGATGGAGTGGTTATTGCGGATGATTTGCAGATGAATGGAATTGCCAAACTTGAATGGAACGGGCGTCCGATTGATTTAGAGACCACGATTCGCTTAGCCATCGGAGCCGATGTGGATATTCTACTTTTCGCCAATAATCTCTCCTACGATCCCGAAGTGGGTAAGAAAGCCGTTAAGATCATTCATCAGCTAGTGAAGGAAAACTTCATTCAGGAGAGTCGAATCGATCGTTCGTACGCGCGCATTGTGAAGCTTAAAGAAAAGCTCTAGTGAAAATCTCGAGACACCGAGGGTAAACAAGAGGATGGTAAGAGTGTGGTGACGGACTCTACGATGAGATGAGTCACTTCGGTTCCTTCCGCTTTTTCGACATAGCCTTCACACTTTAAAAAAGAATGGGTAATGAGAAGCTCCCGAAATTTTTCGTAGACCGAATGCCAAATCACTAAGTTGATAAATCCAAATTCATCTTCAAGCGTAATAAAAAGAACCCCAGAAGCCGTGGGAGGCATTTGGCGGCAGATTACCATGCCAGCCACCGCTATTTTGCGACGAGACTTTAGAAAACGGGAAGCTGGTGATCTAAGGCCTGAGGAAGCGAGTACCCCTTGAGTGGTAAGGGAGTCTCTAAAAAGCGCCATGGGGTGAGCGTATAAAGAGACCCCTTGATAGTCATAATCTAAAGAGACCTTTTCCCAGGAGGTTTCTTTAGGGAGGATGACCTGGTTTTCTTTGGTGGAGAGGATTTGGCTATCTTGTAGGGGGAGAGCTTGTATTTCCCAAAAAGCATCTCGTCGCTGGATTAAGGAGCTTCCTTTAAGTTCAAAGGCATGAGATCCCGCCAGAAAAAAGAGCTCTCTTTTGGTTAAAGCGATAGGCTGAAGCATTTGTCTGACCCGAATGGCAAAATCCAAAATGGATTCAAAAGGACCTATAGCGCGAGCTTTTTCAATGGCCAGAGCGGTTCTTTCAGGAAATCCTTTAATCTCTCGAAACCCCAGGCGAACTTGTCCGGGCTTTGAGCAAAGGTTATCCCAATTGGAATGGTTGATATCGATAGGTAAAATTTCAACTCCATGTCTCTGTCCATCGTGGATAAGCGTATGGGGCTGATAAAATCCCATCGGTTGGGCATTGAGAAGGGCTGTCAAATAAGCGTCCGGATAGTAAAAATGGAGATAGCCTGAGACATAGGCCAGAATGGCAAAAGAGGCAGCATGGGACTCCGGAAATCCATATTCGGCGAAGCCTTCAATTTGGGTAAAGATACGTTCGGCAAAATCCTTTCGGATCCCTTTTTTAATAAGTCCCCGGCAAAACTTTTCTCCCATGTGAGTCAGCCGATTCTTTCCATGGCGTCGCCACGTTCCCATGGCTCGTCGTAACTTGTCGGCTTCTCCTGCGGTGAAATCTGCTACTACCATGGCCATTTTCATGATCTGTTCTTGAAATAACGGGACTCCAAAAGTTTTCTTTAAAATGGCTTCCAGATCAGGATGCGCATATTCCACGGGCTCTTTTCCCTCGCGCCTCCTTAAATAAGGATGGACCATGTCTCCTTGAATAGGGCCCGGGCGAACTAACGAGATTTCAACGACAAGGTCGTAAAAATTTTTTGGACGAAGGCGAGGTAGCATATTCATTTGGGCGCGGGATTCTATTTGAAAAACCCCCACGGTATCGCCCTTTTCGAATGCCGCATAGACTTTGGGATCTTCGGGAGGGACCGAAATAAGGCCTAGAGAGACTCCATGAGTTTTCTTGATGATGTCGAATGATTTTCGGATGGCGGTTAAAATTCCCAGCCCTAAAATATCTACTTTAATAAAGCCTAAGCTATCGAGATCATTTTTGTCCCACTGAACAATGGTTCTGCCCGGCATGGCTGCTTTTTCGATGGGAATATTACGAGAGAGTTGGTCACTGCAAAGGACAAATCCCCCCACGTGAGTTCCTAGGTGTCTCGGAAAACAGAGAAGTTCAGATGCCGTGGCATAGTATTGTTTTAAAGTTTTGGCTGGGACTTCCGGAATGGCCTTTTCCAATTCGGCAATGGTAACCTCTTCCAGACTCTTTCGATGAGTTAATACCAGAAGCTGCCCGACGATAGAGGTAGAGATATTAAAAACTTTTGCGACTTCCCGAAGGCTTGATTTTTTTCGGTAGCAGATCACTTCAGCGGTGATAGCAGCTCGGTGTCTGCCGTAACGATCGTAGATGTATTGAATCACCTCTTCACGCCTTTCATGTTCAAAGTCGATGTCGATGTCGGGAGGTTCCTTTCTTTCGACGGAAATGAATCGTTCGAATAATAAATCCATTCGGACCGGATCGATGGCGGTAATTCCCAAGACATAGCAGACGATAGAGTTGGCAGCCGATCCCCGCCCTTGGTAGAGGATTTGCTGCCTTTGGGCAAATTGCACGATGTCCCAAATAGTCAAAAAATAGTCGCTATAATTGAGGAGTTTGATGAGTTCGAGCTCCTTTTGAATTTGTGCTTTAGCATTTTCGGGAATGTCATTGGCGTATCTCTTTGAAGCCCCCTCCCACGTTAATTTAGCCAAGAAAGAATCGCCAGTCTCTCCTTGGGGAATCCACTCATTGGGATAGTGATAATGGATTTCGCTCAGGCTAAACTGACAAGACTTCGCTAAACGGGTCGTGTTGTCTACCCATTCTGGAAAGTCAGAGAATAACTTTCTTATCTCTTGTTCCGGTTTTAAGGTGCGTTCGGCATTCGCCAGAAGACGATATCCCCCGTCTTTTAGCGTACACGTATGTCGAATGCAGGTTAAAACATCTTGTAGGGGTTTGCGCTGAGGGTGATGAAAGAGAGGCTGATTACTCACCACACAGGGAATCCCCAAATCTTCACTGTAGTGAAGAACGGCCTTTAAAGTGGAGAGGTCTTTTCCATCTAAATAACGATGGGCGATGAGATAGATGCTTTGAGGAAAAGCGGCTTTTAGTTGCTCCCAAGGAAGACTCTCCAAAGGGTTATCCAAAAGTTTTGGCGGAAGACATAAGAAAAGATCGGATGAATATTTTAAAATATCTTCCCATGTGACTTTTTCTTCTCGTTCACAGTGAAGGTAAGTCAGTAGCTCACAGAGATTTCCATAGCCGTTTTTATTTTTAACGAGCAAAAAAGCCGTACCACCTTTTTCTAAAGTGACTTCAGCGCCAATAATAAGGGGGATACCGGCTTGAAGGGCCGCCATATGAGCACGGGGGATTCCATAAAATCCATTTCTGTCGGTGATACCGATAGCGCAGTAGTTAAGGTGTCGCGCCATCGCGACCATCTCTTCCGGATGAGAGGCCCCTTCTAGGAAAGAGTAATTAGTTTTTGCGAAAAGTTCAGCAAACATAATATTTAATGTTTTAAGGGGTTGCTGTTATCACGGGGTACTTATGCCTGGAGATTGCTTCGTCGAATCGCTTCGCTCGCATACTTCTTTTGGTCCCCGCAATGACAGCCTCTTTGAAGTCCTACCTTTCAGTCGAAGGTTCCGTGCAAGAACCATTCTTGACGATCGCAGTCCCAAAAGATCCATAGCCTTTCTCCTTGAGGGTTTTGAGTCACAAAGTAACGCCGGTGGCCGCCTTCTTCCCACCACTCACAGTCTAGATTCTCCGAAGGAATCAATCGACTATTGCGAGAAGGAAAGTAGGGCTTGGGGGGAGAGAAAAGTAAAGGAGGCCTTAATAAAGATTTAGGGCGAGGGGCTTTCGAATTTGCAGGGGGGGGGAATACCATTTTCCAAGATCTCTCTGGCAAATAACTTTCTTTTAAATCCGCAAATCCGACAGCGTCGTCTCCATACCTATTTTTCAACCGTTCGACATAGGGGGATAGTTCGGAAAAACGATTTTCCGTAGTATCAAATAAAGAAAGTTGCCCCGGCAGAAAGGGGATCATGTCGGTGATTTCGATTTCTACCTCTTTGAGTGGAGACTCCCAGGTCGTTTTTCCTAAAAAATCTTTTATGAGTTTTAGAAAGGAAAAGGTCTCCCTCATTGGCTCTGATAATTTTAGATATTTAGTGGATTTCTCCCCGGAGTCGAGATGAAAGACAAAGGTGATCTCCCGAGCGAGTTTAGCGCGTCCTAACAATCTGGCCTCCATTCTTTGGAATAACGGTTTTAGTTCAAGTAAAAGTTGTTCCAGAGAGCCTATCTCTTCTGTGTCTAAGGTCTCTTTAAGGGTCTGTTCAGGAGTAAAGGGAGGAAGGCAGAGCTCTCTGGTTCCCATTACCCATTGCTGAAGGTGGACCCCTAATTTTCCAAAACGGCGATTAATAGCGGTAGCGTTAAGTTGCGCAAAGTCGGAAACGACTCTTAGCCCCACTCGCTTCATGAAGGCGATAAGCTTTATCCTCTCCGGCATCTCCTTTTCAAGCATTGCCGGATCTCCACATTCTAAAAGCCGGTCAATAGGTAATCCCATTAGCCTTGAATGCGATTTCCCTTCTGGGATGTGATTGTGATCTTTCTCTAAAAAGACTCGGGCCCATTCAAAACGGTCGGTTACTACCATTTTGGGCGCTATCTTAAACGAGAGCATGAGCTTTTCCGCTCGAGCTAAGATATTTTTCTCTCCATTGAAAAGCTTCTTTGTCACACCAATGTCCAAAAAAATTTCGTGATCTTTATGGACGAAAATTCGTGGCGTTAATGAAAGACAGGCTTCGCTGAAAGCTTGGAGAGGGGTCTGACTTTGAAAGTAAAGGATGCGCATAGCTATGATCCACATCGACAGAAGCTCGTAATGTCCAATGAGGTAGTTTCTGAGAGCCTAAGATCAACACTCGAGTCTTTGTTTTTTCCGCACTTAATTGAAGTTTTCTTAAATAGGTTGGATGACAAAAGCCTGGGGTTCTCAAAAAGACCCAAGTAAAGAGTCCCGTCTGAATGGACTCCAAAGCGACTTTCCATACTTCTTCTGTCAAACGAACTTTTACTAGGAGCAGTCTCGATAAAGGAATTTTCCAGTAAAAATGAATAGCCTCTGGATAAAGCAACCCCTCATCCGAGATCCAAAGGGAGAGGGGGGGATCTTCGTGGGCTTTCGCTAAAAACATGCCCAAACAGGAAAGGGCAAACCACGTTTTAGATCCCCCCGTGAAAGAAGTTATTTGCGCTAGTCCACCATGCTCTAACCTTAAATTCAGGCCGGCTGCAAAGTCCATCTGACTGCGTCCTCGGTCGAAACCGTCCTCGACGACCCTACGGTCGCCTCCGGTCGATTTCTCCCTGCGTTCTTGCAGATGAACTTTTCGCTCGGCCTGTTCTAATTCGGCTGCCTTGGTTTGGGTAACTTCCAAGGGAAGATCCGGGCCCGGCTGTCCGGGGGGAGAAACCGGGCCCGGTGTAGGGATGATTGAAGTCGAAATGGGGGCTAAGTTTAAAAAATTCCTCGACAAATCCGCTCCTTTAGATGTACCATACAATTGTATGGTTAATAAATCAACTGATAATTCTTTAAATCCTCCCCCCCTCACCGACACGCAGAGGGAAATTTTGGATTTCATCCGCAAGACCTGCGAACTGACAGGGGTTCCGCCGTCCTATCGAGAGATTCAAGAGCACTTTGGTTACAAAGCGGTAGGGACCGTTCAAGATCATCTAAAGGCTCTGGTGAGCAAAGGCTTTCTTGAAAAAGGGGGGGGCAAAGGCGGTAAAGCAAAGCGTGCCCGAGGATTACTTCCCTCGGGTTTTCGACCCGAAGGGGTGCGGCAAATTCCCATTTATGGAGAGATAGCAGCCGGCCCGACCCGAGATTCCGCTCAGATTGAATTAGGGTCATTAACTCTGCCGCATTCTCAACTCAAAGGGGAATGTTTTGCTCTACGCGTAGTCGGTGATAGCATGCAGGAGGTAGGAATTTTGGAAGGCGATTTGCTCATAGTTCAAAAGCAAGATCGGGCTCGAAACGGAGATATTGTCGTGGCGCTTCTTAATCGCGAAACGACCGTGAAGCGGTACCAAGAAAATGAAGGCCAAATCTTTTTGGTTCCGGAGAATAAGCGAATGAAACCCATTCCCGTTCAGACCGAAGACTTCCAAATTCAAGGAAAGGTGATTGGTCTGCAGCGGAGATTCTAAAGAATTATGCTTCATTCGTCTCATTGCGAACCTAGAACCGTGTATCTCTTTCGCCACGGTGAGGTGGATCATAAATATAAGAAACGGTTTCGAGGTGTCATCGATTGCGATCTCTCCCCCGAGGGAGATCGGATGTCGCAAGTGAATGCTGAATTTCTCGTGCTGGAAAAAGTAGACAAAGTCATCACCACCGGCCTCAGGCGTGCCGATCGCGTGGGTCAACTCGTTGCTAAAGGGGGAATTCCCCACGAAATTAATACCGGCTTTCGCGAAGCTCAATTTGGAAAGTGGGAAGGAATGAGCTGGGACGAAGTGCGCATCCAATTTCCCGAAGAGGCAAGACGTTACCATGCCGAATTCCGCACCTTAAGATTTCCTGGTGGTGAGTCGGTAGAAGAGATCCAAAAAAGAGTATTGGCGGCCTGGGATTCCGTCGTGAATAGCACATTCTCCAAAATAGCCATCGTGGGACACAGTACGACAAACTATTGCCTGATGTCACATTTGCGAGGAAGAGCCTTCGAACAGATAGGACTTCAAACGATAGGAAGCTTTCACGAGATTCGGCTCGAAGGGACTAAGACGCAGATACTTCGAGAGAATGTCGTACTCTATTAACCCCAGATTCTAATCCGAGAGCGTGCTTGCGGTTCCCGACAGCGAAAGTGTCGAACCATGCCGTTCCATGCTTTGGATCTCAAGTACCGTAATCATCGCCATATTAACGATTTCGTCCACATCCGCTGATCGTTGCAGAACGTTAATGGGTTTATTCATTCCGATGAGAATGGGCCCAATGGCTTCAGCACCCCCAATACGCTGCATGAGTTTGTAGCAGATATTGGCCGACTGCAGATCCGGGAAAATTAATACATTGGCCCCACCCTTGATCTCACAGAAGGGAAAGCTCTCTTCCATGAGTTCCGGAGAAACCGCGGTATCGGCCTGCATTTCGCCATCGATAAGAATATCGGGGCGGCGCAGTTTCACCAACCGTGTAGCTTCTCTCACTTTTGCGGCCAGCGGGTGATCATTACTTCCGAAGTTGCTAAAGGAAAGCATGGCGACTCGGGGTTCAATGTCAAAGAAGCGGGCCTCTTCGGCACAGCAGATAGCGATGTCAGCGAGATCGGTCGCGGAAGGCTCGATATTTACGGTCGTGTCGCCCAGGAATAAGATTCTGTCCTTAAATAGCATCATATAGACGCCGGACATCTTCATCCCCTTGCGAGCTCCGCAAGTTTGCAAAAAGGGGCGAATAGTTTCCGCGTATCCTTGGGTAACCCCGCTCAATATGCCATCGGCATCTCCGCGTTTGACCATCATCGAACCAAAGTAATTTTCATTCTTCATCAAAGAGAAAGCCGCTTCTTTGGTGACTCCCTTGCGCTGTCTCAATTCCCAGAATTCGTTCGAGTAAAGCTCTCGTTGCTCCGAAGCGGAAGGCATAATAATTTTTGCGTTCTTTAGATTTTCTAAGCCCAACTTCTCGATGACACCTTGAATGCGTTTTTCGTTGCCCAACAGAATGGGAATCGCAATCTGCTCTTGAACAATAATATCGCACGCGCGCAAAATCTTAGGACTCGAACCTTCCGGGAAGACGATGCGGGGAAGGCCTACTTTAGCATCGGGGACTTGAATCTTATCTTTGATGGACCGCACAAAGCTTTGGCGGATTCCCAAACGTTTTTCGAGGCTAACGACATATTGCTCCAGATCGATATTCTGTTGGGCAACTCCACTCTCCATGGCAGCTCGGGCGACCGCGGGGCACACCCATAGTAAAACGCGCGAGTCGAACGGCTTAGGAATGATGTAGTCGGGTCCGAAACGGAAACGTTTGCCTCCATAGGCTCTAGAAACACTATCGGGAACTTCCTGACGGGCTAATTTCGCCAGAGCGTGTACGGCAGCTATTTTCATCTCTTCGTTAATGGCTTTTGCACGAACGTCGAGAGCCCCTCTAAAAAGAAACGGAAATCCTAAAACGTTATTCACCTGATTCGGAAAATCGGAGCGTCCCGTGGCCATGATGACATCGGGCCTAGCCTCTTTGGCTTCGTAGTAGCCAATCTCGGGATCGGGGTTTGCCATCGCAAAAACGATAGGGCGCGGCCCCATGGAGGCAACCATCTCTTTAGTAACGGCACCTTTGACGGAAACTCCGACAAAGACATCGGATCCTTTCATCGCTTCGGAAAGAGTACGCGCTTTCTCTTTGGTGGCGAAAGCCGCTTTGTATTCGTTCATGCCTTCCTTGCGTCCCTCGTAGATGACGCCGCGGGTATCGCACATGGTCAAATTTTCTCTTTTGACACCGAGCCGTATATAGAGATTAGCGCAAGCGACAGCGGCAGCTCCCCCTCCGTTGAAAACGACTTTGAGTTTATCAATCGGTTTTTCTACGAGGTCCAACGCATTAAGCAGAGCAGCACCTGAAATAATAGCCGTTCCATGTTGATCGTCGTGGAAGACCGGAATCTGCATGGTTTTCTTGAGCTGTTCCTCGATGTAGAAACATTCTGGGGCCTTAATATCTTCGAGATTGATTCCTCCGAAGGTGGGCTCCAGCAATTTCACACACTGGACAAATTGCTCGGGGTCCTCGGTATTGACTTCGATATCGAAAACGTCGATGTCCGCGAATCGCTTGAAAAGGATTCCTTTGCCTTCCATGACCGGTTTTGCACCGGCCGGACCTAGATTGCCAAGTCCCAAAACGGCGGTACCATTGGAGATGACGGCGACAAGGTTACCTTTGGACGTATATTTATAGACGTCACCTGGATTTTTAAAAATCTCCATGCACGGAACGGCAACACCTGGAGTATAGGCCAGGGAGAGATCTCTTTGAGTCTTACAGGACTTGGAGGAGATGACCTCGATCTTTCCGGGTCTTCCTTGGCTGTGGTATTCGAGTGCCGCGCGGCTTTCTTTAGGACTAGATGAAGGAAGTTCTGAATTATTCACAAGGGCGAATTTAATCCCCCTGTCGAAATTTGACCAGCGATAAAAAGGTGTGACGTTTAGGGAGTCCCCGTTGAGACGGATGGGATGGACGAGGCGGGGGAAGATGTATCGGTCCCTATCGCCTTAATATCCAATACCAAGCGCCCTTCCTTTTGGATGGGCTGATGGGTTTCAAACGCGATATTGTCATTAAGAATGAATTCCATCGCCATATCACCCTGTTCAATAGGGGGGTAGAGGATTATCTTTTTTACGAACTGACTTTTCATAGCCAACTTTGATACCAGCTCTTGATCTAGATAGTTTTTGGCGATATTGCGAAAAAAGAATAAAAATTTAGCGGGCTTTTTCACATAGGTCTTGCCTTCGGAGTAGACGTTTCTTTCTTGTTTAAGATAACGGATCTGAAATTTTGGAGCGATGGTCCCCACCTTCCCGGTGGCGGGATCGGAAAAATCGATGACCCAGCGTTCGTATCCACCGTCGTCGTTGTGTTCGGCGAGTCGGAGGCTCTCCAGATTGGCGCGCTTTCCACTGCCCCCTTCATAAAGGCCATCCTCGACGAAAGTGTCGGTCGGAGCTCTGGGGATGGAATCAGGAATCAAAGCGGCTTTGGCAAAGCTCGAGATGATGCACAGCAATAAAAAAGGAAGTGTCATGTAATTCATGGTCATGCGATTCATGGTCATGCGATTAAGGCGATTCATGAGTCTATCCCTCTTTAAGAGTGTATGGCTCATATGTTAGCAGGTTTTTGGGGTGTCCGCTCGCCGGTTCACTCGGCCCAGTGGGCTAATACTTTTCTCGCGAGCGAGGAAAGAGCAAGCCCTTCGGCATCTTTGGCCAGAAACCATTCGCCGTCATCGTCCGCGACCAACTGCATTTTATCCAGAGTAAAATGGTAAGGCGTCACATGAATGTGGTGGTGGGTAACGTTGTGTTTGCCGCTTCGTAAATGCCGCTTGCTCCGGTAAGAAAGCTTTTTTCCCATGCGTTCAATTTCGTTTTCCAGAAATTCGGGCTTGTCAGCCGCCACTCGGGGAAAATCCCATAGATCGGCCCACCATTCTCCTTTGGGATTTTTCTTTAAATAGATCTTTCCTTTGGCTTCCAACACGAGAGGAGCCCACCAAAGATGGACTTTTTCTTTTTGCACTTTCTTAAGGGGCAGCTCCTGTTGCCAATTATTTTTTGAGGCGATGCAAGAGTTTTGAATGGGGCACTGGCCACAGCGCGGAGTCCCTTTGATGCAGACCGTTGCTCCTAGCTCCATCAGAGCTTGGTTAAAGATCCGGGGAGACTGCGCCTGCTTGACTGCTTCGGACGCTTTCAGCCAAAACTGCTTTTGAGTGGCCTGAGCTTGCAAAGACTCTCGAATTCCGAAAAAACGTGCGAACACTCGCTGGACGTTTCCATCGACGAGAGGCTCGGGAAGATCATAGGCGATACTAAGAACTGCTCCCGCTGTGTAAGGTCCCACTCCAGCAATCTCTAGCATGGC
This sequence comes from uncultured delta proteobacterium, assembly GCA_963778115.1. Lineage (GTDB taxonomy): Bacteria > Bdellovibrionota > FAC87 > UBA2466 > UBA2466 > JBBQIT01. The sequence continues at coordinate 232,768 of CAVZSV010000004.1, read as the reverse complement.
TTCGCGGGTATTAGGAAAGCTACCTCTATATTTTTCCACGACAAACTGAGCCCCACGATGAAGATTTCTCGCCCGAGAGTAGTATCCCAACCCCGACCACAAGGTTAGCACCTCGCTCTCTTTGGCGTTGGCTAGCGACTGGACCGTCGGAAATTTCGCCATAAACTTAGCGTAATAGGGAAGCACGGTAGTGACTTGAGTCTGCTGCAGCATCACCTCCGATATCCAGATTTGATAGGGGTCGTGATTTTTTCGCCATGGCAGAGGACGGGCTTGGAGTTTGTACCATTGGCTAAGTTTCTGGGGCCATGAGGGCTTCATAAGGGGGTAGAGTGCCTTTACTTAAATTTAAACTTAAATTTAAGTTTAAACTTAAGTTTAGGCAAGCTACACCTGACCCATGAAAATTTCCCAATTTCTCGCCTTAAAAGACAACTACGTCTACCTGCTGCACGATGAAGCGACTAAGGCGACGGCGGTTGTCGATCCGTCAGAAGCAAACCCTGTCCTTGAAGCATTACAAAAAACGGGTTGGACGCTGACCCAAATTCTAAACACTCACCACCACTGGGATCATACCGGAGGAAATGAGGAGCTTAAGAACGCTACCGGAGCAAAAGTCGTGGGAGCCTTTAACGACAAACATCGCATTGCGGGTATCGATATTACCGTTTCCGAAGGACAGACTTGGAAAGTAGGAGAGCTTACCAGTAAAGTCCTTGAAATTCCCGGCCACACCACTGGCCATATCGCCTTTTATTTTTCCCAAGACGACGCGGTTTTTTGTGGGGATACGCTTTTTACTCTAGGCTGTGGAAGACTTTTTGAGGGAACTCCAGCACAAATGTGGAGATCGCTTACTCGGCTGGCGAGTCTTCCTCCCCAGACGCGAGTTTTTTGCGGACACGAATATACCGCCGTTCAAACGAAATTCTGCCTTTCCGTCGAGCCTGGAAATGAACTCTTACGAGAGCGCGTCGTTCGCGTGTTACACGACACGAATTTGGGAAAACCTACGGTGCCTTCAACGATGCAAGAGGAATTACTTACCAATCCGTTTCTTAGACCACAGAGTCCGGAGATTCGACAGAATCTGAATCTCTTAAAGGCTTCCGACGAAGAGGTGTTTGCGGAGCTGCGATTGAGGAAAGATCACTTTCGGTGATTTCATGAAAGGCGCTACCTTCTTGTTGCATCGACTGGGAGATCTGCTCTAGGACCGTCACTACATTGACCGAAAGTGCCGAGGTGCTGGGGTTTGGCGTGTTGTCCAAGACATAGTTTACAAAGGCCGTGCACTCTTCGTGCAGGGGCTCGGCATGCTCGATGGTGGGAATTGAGCAGGTTCCTTCCACAATACTCTTACGAAACAGATGAAAAGTGTCCGCAATGGCGACTTGGGAGAGGGAGCCTGCGACATTTTTGTCGAAAACCTTTACCGGCTCACTAGGATTCATATCGTCGAAGACCAGCATCTTTTGACTTCCCACTACGACTAACTGCCTTACCTTTTTCGGATCAAGCCAGCTTACATGAAGATTGGCAAAGATCCCTCGGGGGAATCTTAAGTTGGCGAACACCACATCTTCAATGGGAGGATTAATAAAAGAGGCTCCGCGAGCACTAGTGCTCTCAGGAAGACTACCCAACAGGTAAAGAAGGATAGAAATATCGTGAGGGGCCAGATCCCAAAGCGCATTTACGTCGCCTCGAATGGGGCCCATATTAGTTCGCGTGAAATACAGGTAGAAGATCTCACCAAGAGCTTTCTCTTCGATCAATTGCTTAACATAGCGAATCGCGGGATTGAAGAGAAAGACATGGCCACACATTAATTTCTTATCCAAAGAATCCGCTAAAGCCACTAACGTCTTGGCCTCTCGAGTCGTAGTCGTAAGTGGCTTTTCAACAAATACATGCTTCCCGTTGGTGAGCGCCTCTTGAACCAGGCCGAAATGGCTCGCCGTGGGAGTTGAGATCACCACCGCATCAATTTCACATGACTGTAATAACCCAACGGCTGAATCGAAACGCAGGGTTCCTGGATAGTTTTCGCAAATCGTCGCAAGTCGCTTGGCGTCGAAGTCGGCTAGCGCTTTCAATTCAACTCGAGGGTTTGAGGCAAAATTTCGCACTAAATTGGGGCCCCACTGACCAAGCCCTATGACCCCAAGTCGAAGACATGACGGATTGTGACCAGACATGGACTAGGTTTAGCCCGTTTTCGGGGATCTCGTCCACCGAAAAGCAGACGGTTTAAAGTGATGCCTTTACTGTGTTTTTTGCCCCTCCTATAGTGGCAGGGATGGCACTTCGGTATAATTGGGTTTTGCGGCTCTGCGATCTTCTGCAAGTACTAATCACGTTGGTTCTTCTGGGAGCGGCCTTTCAAGGAAGAGGAAGCCATGCCGTATTTGTCGCCGTATGGTTACTGCTGCCTTTATTGAGGCTACTAGGCTCGTCTTCCTATCGCGCACGCCTTACCGACCGTTACCGTCGCTATTGGAAACAATGTCAGGCTTTCTCCGACGGTAAGGGAACGATTCCCTGGATCGCGGCGTTTTACTGGGTGATGCTTCCGACGCTACTTCTGGTTTTGTTGAATGGAAGAACCCAGAGTGCGCAAGATAATCTTCCCGTGATGCTTTCGGCGGGAAGTCTGGCACTAAAGGGGAACGCCGAGTTAAGTGAGTTTCTCAATCCGCTCCCAGGGCAGATTATGACTCACGAGGGGATCTGTCCTTCTCATGCGCAGTACCCCTACTTTCTGGGGTGTACTCCCAGAGGAGTTTATTCTTCCTATCCCATGGGGATGATCGTGGTTGCGTTACCCTTTACGCTGGCCGTACGCGTACTGGGAGGAAACGCGCGAGCGATATCAGCGCTAAGGACACAAAAGTGGGCAGCAGCGTGGATGGCGGCTGTGACTGTGGGCCTCTTTTTTATCTTAGCCCTTTGCTTGGGCAAAGCTAACGTGGCACTTTTGGTGACGGCACTGGTGGCTCTGGGATCGGCAGTGTTTTCGACGGTAGGTCAAGGGCTGTGGACCCAAGACGGCGTTACCGTATTTTTCTTAGCGGCTCTTTTCTTGGAATTTTTTCGAGAGCGCTTCCCGCTAGGGGGAGTGGTTCTGGGACAGGCGTTAGCTCTGTCCCTGATGTTTGCTTGCCGACTCACCTCTTTACCTTTGATAGGACTTTTCGGACTTTGGTTGCTCATTAGAGATTACCGACGAGCGCTGATCACCGGAACGTTACTTCTGGTCTTTGCCTCCCCTTGGAGCTATTTCTATCGAGTAACCTACGGAAGTTTTTTTGGACCCCAAGCTCAGTGGGCGACCGATTCTTTGTGGTCGCTTAACTTTTGGCCCTTACTTACCGGAGTTCTTTTTAGTCCTTCTCACGGCCTTATTCCGTATCAGCCTTGGATTTTGTTATTGGCCCTGGGCTGCTTTCCCAAGGCTCGAGAAGCTTTGCGAAAAGAAGGGGCGCGACGGGCAGTGAAAGGGTGGCCCTGTTTTTTTGCAGCGGCGGCCCTTAGCCAAATCGGCATGCTCTCCTTCTGGACGGTTTGGCATGGAGGCTACTGTTTTGGCTCCAGGCTCTTAACTGAAATCTTACCGCTGTTGGCACTGCTTTTAGTTCCGATGCTTAGCAGAGTATGGTCATGGCGCTGGGTTTCTCGAGTGAGTTATTCGCTTTTTGTGCTAAGTTTTCTCATCCACGCTAACGGCGTCTACTTAAAGGGTTGGGCGTGGCAGGATCAGCCGCCTGCGGGATCGAGCCTATCGGTGAAGGAGCGGTTCTGGAGCTGGAGATACGCGGGACTTTGGTATCCGCTGTTCGGAAGATAATTATGTATCGGAATCTAAAATTTGCCGTGATTGCCCCCTGTTTTAATGAAGAACAAAAGATTGAGGAGGTGGTGCGCCGAATCGTTGATGTTGGAACAGCCGATATCATTCTTGTCGTCGATGACGGATCCACCGATGATTCAGCCAAAAAGGCGCAAGCTCGGGGAGCTCAGGTACTTCGCCTGGGGCGAACCATCGGAGTGGGGGCCGCCTTGCGCGCAGGATTTGAAAAAGTAAGAGGATCAGTCGACGTCATCGTGGTGATTGCCGGCAACAACAAAGACGAACCTCGTGAAATTAGCCGTTTGTTAGATCCCATTGCCGACGATCAAGCCGTTTTTGTACAAGGATCGCGCTTCTTGGCCGGCGGAGGGTACGGTGGGGATATGCCGCTTTATCGACGGTTTGCTACTCGACTACACCCCTTTCTCTTTTCTCTGGTAACGGGAAGTCGTTGTACCGAATCAACCAACGGGTTTAGGGCTTTCCGCGTTTCCCTCTTAACCGACCCTCGTATTCGTTTGAATCAATCGTGGCTAGATACTTACGAACTAGAGCCTTACCTCTATTACAAAGCAATTACGCTGGGGTACTCGCACAAAGAGGTTCCGGTGACCAAGATCTATCCTCCCAAGAAAATAGGAAATACCAAGATGCGGCCGGTGACGGATTGGTGGAGAATCTTGCGGCCTCTGTTTTATCTGCGATTAGGGATTAAATCGTAACGGGACAATGAAAGTGTTGACGCGAAGCGTTCGTAATCTTGCCCGACCCTCACTATGATGGGCGTGTGTTTAAGCCTTCGGATTTTCGCCTTACACGAAGACAACTCTTAAAAACCGCAATGGGTGTTACCGCCTGGTATCTGACCGGATGCGCTTCTGTGGATAGTCGTTTTGACGACGATCCTCTGCCCCCCGAAGCTTTGCAATACGATCCCATCGATAGGTCTTTAGCAAACATCGCTCCGCGAAAATTCTTTGGGGACACTCCCGACAAAAGTCACCCAGGCGTTTGGGACAAACAGAATTACCTTGCCGCCCATGCCGCAAAGATTCCCTACGAAAAGGAGCTTCGCGAAGTTGTGGTGATAGGGGGCGGCCTTTCCGGTTTGACCACGGCTTTTTTGCTACGCGATCATAAGCCGGTGGTTTTGGAGCAGGCGCCAAGGTTTGGGGGAAATTCGAAAGGGCAGTCGTGGCAGGGAATCGATTACTCTCTGGGCGCATCGTCTTTTGCGGAGCCGGAAATCGGAACTCCTTTGCACGATCTTTTGATGGAAGATCTTAGGATTTCGCAATCGTTGAAAACTCCGCAGGTCAGCGATCCCTATGCGGTCAGACATCATCTGGTAAAAGATTTTTGGAAAGGCGATTCCGAGCCGGGGAGCCGGGAGGTTTACGATAAGCTAAATGACTATCTGGAGGCCGTCTGGAAGGGCAGTGATGACGACGGGGATGAAAAAGACGACAGTGACGACGATGACGATGACAACGAGAACCGGGAGACTCCAGAGAAAACCGCGGACGCGAAAGCCCCCGACGACGCAGATGACGATGAGGTGACACCCTATCCCGATATGCCGACGAACGATCCTAAGGTAAGGGCACAGATTAACGAGCTCGATAAGTTTTCACTCTTGGAACATTTGGAATCGGTCTGCGGTGAGCTGCCTAACGATCTTCATGCTGCGATCGAATATTATTCATGGTCTTCTTTCGGCGCAAGTGCGGGGGAGACCAGTGCAGCCGCAGGTCTCAATTTTCTGGCCGCCGAGTGGGCGGAGTCGAACACTCTGGTGGGAGGCAATGCGGCGGTGACTTCGCGATTGGTGCGAAGGCTTAATCGAGATCTTCCCCCCAACTCATTACGTGCTTCATCGACGGTAATCGATGTCAAAGTGACCAAGGATAGGGTTAAGGTACTTTACGAAGATGCCAGAGGAAACTTCCATGTCATCGAAGCCAAAGCGGTTGTGATGGCCTGTCCTAAAGTTGTGGTAGGCCAGATTCTAGATGACATTGAACCTGCAAGACGGGCTGCCATTGGGAAACTCACCTATCGGCCTTTTCTGGTTGGCAATGTATGTATTAGCCATTCGGCCCCCCCGTCCTTTTACGAAATGTCTCTTATCGATGCACAGCCCGCCGCGGATATTCGTGCATGGTCGAAGAAACAAAAAATTACGGATGTGGTCCTAGCAAACTTTGCCAAGTCTGATAACGGACACTCCGTGCTGACGTTATATCGTCCACTGCCTTACGAAGGGGCACGTCAGGAGATTTTTCAAACCGACGCTTATGAGCGGATACGCATTGAAACGGAAAGGCAGGTTTACCAATCCATTCTTCCTCTTTTGGGCCTATCGGCTAAGGACGTCGTCGATTTTAGAATCGCACGGTGGGGCAGGGCGCTGCCGGTAGCGCGAAAGGGAATCTATTTAAATGGAACGTTAGACAAAGTAAGGGCTCCCTTTAAGGACCGAGTCTTTTTTGTGGAACAGGATAATTGGGCGCTTCCTTGTCTGGAGTCGGCTTGTGGGGAAGCCATTACCTGGGCGAAGGTTATAGAGGAAAAATTGAAAAGCTAACGAAAGGTACCCACTTGCTTTCCGTACGCTGCAAACGTACGGAAAGCAAGTGGGTACTCTTTGGTCGATTAATTTACTCCGAGCAATTCGACATCGAATACCAAAGTTGAATTGGGGGGAATGACTCCACCGGCACCCCGTTCGCCGTAGGCCAATTGGGGAGGAATCGTAAGCTTTCGTTTCCCGCCCACTTTCATCGGGGGAATCTTAAGACCATCTTCCTTGGTTCCGGCAATTCCGGTATCCCAACCTTGAATGACTTCGTGCGCTCCCAGGGTGAAAGTAAAAGGCTCACCGCGATCCACGGAGGAGTCGAACTTTTTGCCATTAGTGAGCCAGCCCGTGTAGTGAACCGATACCCGCATTCCCGCTTTGGCTTCGGCACCTTTTCCCACTTTGATGTCTTTAAATTTAAGTTTGGTACTTGTGGCGTCCGCTTTCTTGGGGGTCTTTTTCTTTTTAGGAGTCTTCTTGGTTTCGGACTTGGGTGTCTGTGCTGATTTGCCGTTATCGGTTTTCGTGGTGTCGGAAGCCGCACCGTCAGCCGGTTTCGCGGCATCACCGGTGGCTGCCGCTTTGTCCCCGCTTGGGGTCGCGGCATCGTCGGCAAACGTCGCGGGTGCCATCAGGGATAATGCGATTAGCCCGATTCCCCCAATTCCCCTAATTCCTATGAATAGCTTCATATTTATAAACCTCCTAAAATAAGAATAAGCGGTAGCGTGATATTAACCAGTAGGGGTGTCAATCTGAAACTGAGGTAAACCCGTTGTATCTTGAAACAAGTTCCCCTATGATGGTGGCCAAAACGAAAGGCTGGGTTTATTGGGTTCCTCTTTGATTCACTCGATTGTTCAGTGGGCAGCTAACGGATTTCACGTCATCGTCCATCTCGATGCTTACCTCAACCAATGGATTGAATTCTTTGGTCCGTTAATTTACGTCATTCTGTTTGTCATTTTGTTCTGCGAAACCGGATTGGTAATTACGCCATTTCTTCCCGGGGACTCTTTGCTATTCGCCCTAGGGGCACTTTCCGTCGGAGATCAATCGGTCCTCTCCTTTACGCTGCTTGCCATCCTTCTTACGGTGGCTGCGATCTTGGGAGATGCGGTCAATTACTCCGTTGGAAGGCGCATCGGCCCCAGAGTTTTTAGAAGTGAGACATCGTGGCTCTTTAATCGAAAGCATCTGACCCGAACCCAGGAGTTCTACGATAAGTACGGCGGCAAAACGATCATCATCGCGCGTTTCATTCCCATTGTCCGAACCTTCGCCCCCTTTGTCGCCGGCATTGGCAAGATGCGGTATCCCAAATTCGCTCTCTATAACATTATCGGGGCAGTACTCTGGGTGATGGGTTTTCTGACGGCGGGAGTCCTCTTCGGTAATATTCCTACCGTTAAGAAAAACTTTCATCTGGTAATCTTCGGAATTATTTTCATTTCGATTTTGCCTCCCCTCATTGAATGGGCGAGGACGAAGCGGGTGGGAAAATTGGCTAAAGCCAGTTAGGTCTGTGCTTTTGCCGTGTCGAAGAAACCAATAGCCGGTTCTGGTCACCTACGATTAAAACTTAGCCATGCCTAATTTATCTCCTTAACTTCCCTTAAAAACTTCTGCGCCGCTTGCTATCTTTACGTTAAATAGTCGCTGTATTCCGACAAATTACTTCCGCCTAGGGTTCTCTCACCCTGCCGAAATTCGTCACGCGCCTAAAGTGACGTGGCCCAGCTTTTGCCCTATGGCTGACGGGGACCGCTTGCGGACAGGTGCGTGTGGTAGAACTTAAGATAACATTCGCGTGGGTATTTCTGCTCCTTGCGTTGGCTAACGCGGGGCAGTCTGTTGCCGTTGAGTCTAAGAAACCCTCTGGTCATGTTCAGGTCATCGAGCACCTTTCCGGCTGCGATGAAGCTTTTCTTGAACTATACAGTCAGCTTCAGGGGGCGGAGCACCTAAAGCGAAACTTTCTAAATCGCACCGTCTCAAGGCCCGGCGATAATCGTAACTTCTATCACCTTGCTAACAGTATCCCCGTAAAAGATCGCTTAGTGTTTCACGTGGAGAACGCAATTTTTAAGCAGCTCAAAGATAAAATTTTTTCCGATGGAGAGCTCGCCGCTTCGACGACCAGTCTTTATAAACAGATTTTCATGAATCTGTTCAATCGAAACCAGTTATTGACTAGCCATTTGATGGGAACTTATGCCGATTTCAAATCGCTTCGATTGATGTTCAACGAAAATTCACAACAGATTCGTGACGAGCTATCTAAAGTCTATCAGGAGGCCTCTTTCGCCTTTGAACAAGCAATGGGCCAGTATCCCGAATTGGTCCTTAGATTCGCTAAACAGTCGAAGTTAAATGGACGGCCTGAGATGTGGCATCTGGCGGGATTTGGTTCTGGCCGCGGCAGCGAAGCCGATGAAGCGGCTCTCGCCGCTCGCGCGGGAAGGCATCTGTTAGGATCTGAGTCGGGACCTCACATTCAGGATTTTAGGGATTCGGGCGTTCGTGATTTGTTGCGGGCCAAGATAAAAGATAGTGAAGAGGCTCGAACCGAATTGCAGCAAACTTTGATTGGCATGCCGGGAACCGAAAAAATGTTGCACTTAAGTTCAGCAGGTAGGTACGTATTGTCGGAGTCTTTGATGGATCTTTTGCGGGCGGTTCCGGCCCGAAATCTCATTGAATATGAAGCGATTTTGCATGACGAAATCCAAAACCGTTTTGGAGTCAGTGTGGATAATCATCTGCTTCACCGGATGCAGGATTATTACCATGCTCTGGACGCCTTAGCGCCTTCGATCTATTTAGAGAAGGAGACTACCGATATGGGAATCGGACGCGCTAGATACGGACTTATCTCTGTGGATCAACGTGGAGGTGGGGCAAGAAATCTTGTGGAATTGAGCGAGCAAATTCAGAAAGTAGCGAACGATCCCAAAATAACGGCGAGTACCCGCCTAAGCCGAGCTATCGTTGCCGCGCGAAAGGGGCAGCAGGTGGCCTCACAGCGCTTTGAACATAAAATGGATCTCTTGCCCAGGGCTCAAGCGAATCGTCTCAGGGTAGAAGGGGATCATCAGTTTGCGGCAAATGGAACCAGCATCTCTGGAGATGATTATGTATTTGCCCCCAACAAACCTCTCGAGGAGTGGGAGAAAAAAGACTATGTAAGTGGTATTGCGATGGAAGGAATTCCTTCAGATTATCGTGTGGCATTTATAGACTCGACCTATCGGCCGAATGGAAATGGTGTGGCTCAACCCATCCCCTCCGAGGTTCGAGCCGCCCTAGTGGAAGGAGCTCATAATTTTGAAAAAGAGTTCCGTCGACATTTAGAGGGTTTTAAGCCCAATGAGATCCCTTACGAACAGTTTAAAGAGATGACCGTTGCCGTAAACTTCTCCCTTTCGGCAGACGGTTCCGCAGTGGTGAATCTAATCATCGGGGGAAGGGTGACTCCTCATCAGTTGCAACTGATGAGAGCAAAAGCTCCCAAGGTCATTAGTCAGGAGTTGGGTTCAGACTATCGACTAGGCCGCGTAGAAGCTTCCGCAAATCAGCTAATTACTCTTCAACGAGCGGAATGAGAATGCTCGCTCGTCCACCTTGCGATCGCAGATTCAATACAGCTCTGTATTTCGGCTGGTAAGGGTGGAAGATCGTAATCAAGGATGGGAGCCGCACAGGGGTCGTTCGAGGCCAGAAGAAAAGGTATCCCTTGCTGAGGAGAGATAGCAGAGATTCTGCGCTGAAGGTAAATCCTTCCTTCGGGACTGAGTCGGGGGTAAAGAGCCAAAAGCGAATCCACAAGGACTTGGGAATGTCTTGCCGCTACGGCGTAGATAGCATCGTCGAGAGTATCTGCGGCGCCAAGGATCATTTTTTTTCGGTCCAGGTATTCAATCGCAGGCGCCACGAGGAAAGGGGCGGTATTGCCATGCTCGACTAGCAGGTGAAGGGCCACCTTACCTTCGGTATCGATATCTAGAAAACCTTGATGGACCATGTGCTGCAGCGCTATCCATGCCACCGGGTGTTTCGTTCCATATTCCAAAAGCGTCATCACAATTTCTTGTTTGAAATCGCCATCCACGTGAGGGGTGTCGCGGTGGCGAGAGAGGGCTGCGATCGTCGAAATCGCCACACTCTGTTCATGTCCTAAGATGACAGACAGGCGACAGGCCTTTAGGATCACTAAGGGGTCAGGCTCTTGCGCAATAAGATGATCAACCCTCTGCTCGAGATCATCGCTACTTCGAGTCACCGTAGAAGCCAAGCCGGAGAGAATGGCCGCTTTGGCAAAGCTGTCCGAATTTTGCGGGGTCAATTCTAGCAGAAGCTTCTTTCTCAGATCCCGGGAAAAGACCCCGCCCGTGATTAGCGCATCCATGGAACTTTGGGACAGACCTCTAAGGCCGGAATGCAATTGGCGGAGAAGTGCTTCAGTCAGTTGCCGTTTCTGGTCCCGAGAAGAGAGCGTCAGCAATCTGCCCATGGTGGGAGCCAGGGCGGTTCGCACGGGAATCTTTTCGGTCGAAGCAAGGCCTGTACCGTCGGAAAAAGCATGCAGGAGATAGGACTGGGTCTCATCGTCGGGCCACTCCTCCCCATTGGTGGCGGCCGCTGCGATGAGTGCGACTTGATTGTCGGGTTCGTTTTCGAGAATGCTTCGTAGAAAGGCCAGAGGCGGATTGCGTTTGCAAAGCCAGCGCAGGATCTCCCCGCGCCAAAAGCAAAGAGCGCCTGTGGAATATTGAGCGTTGAATCTATCTTCGATGGCCCGAAGGGTTTCCAGAGTGACCGTCTCATCTAAATGGTTCAGCATGCGGGTGGCGTCTTCGGGGGTCAGATCGAAAAGCTGGGTCAGTACAAAATCGGGACTCTGTAGTGAAACCGTGGCGCGGATCGTGGGTTTGTCCGCATAAGCCGGTAGCGCTAAAGCCCCTAAGAAAATGAAAAACGCGCGTTTAAAAAGACTGGCTACCACGACCGCCTAATCCCCGTCTCGATTTGCCAAAAAATAAGAAGCCATACCACTACCCGAATAGCATTAAAAAATCCAGAAAGTAGTTGAAGGATGAGTTGTAAGTCTTCGATTATTAAGCTCAATTTAAGTTTAGCGTAGGCATCTTCGGGCTTTTCAAAAGGGGTTTGCTTCATTAGATCAAAGTATGCGTTTGCCCAAGCTACCCCAGACCCTACCGCAGAGACTCCTCTTTTGGCTCTTAGCTCTGCGCTTTTTGGTCATGGCCGTACACACCACTTTGCCTTTCGCACTTCCCGAAATCTGGCGTCAAACCATTACGATGGGAGTCGCTCTACGCTACTGGAACCGATGGACCGTCGAGCCTCCCGCCAACCATTGGCTTCCTGCCGTTCTTGAAAGCGGCGATACGAGCGGAGTGATGGGGATGGAATTTCCTCTGCTGAATGTGGTTACCGCCCCTGCATTCGCTTGGGGTGTCTCTCGAGGAAGGGTAGTGGCAAGACTCCTATGGCTTGGGGTTTGTCTGCTTCTCACCCTGATAAACATTCGTATTTGGAAGGCAAGGCAGTGGGGCACGGTCTCTTTGGAAAAAGTGATGTGTTTCGTTCCTATTCTCTCCTTGGGGGGAGACTGGGTAGGAAAATTCATGCCCGATTACGCCTCGATGTTGTTAGTCTTAATGGCTGTCGGACTTAGCTGGGACGGCCCGCGAAAATTGCTTCCCTTCTGTCTGGCCACTTTGGGTTGTCTGATGAAACCGACTTCAATCTCTGTGGTGCCTCTGATTCTTCTGGCTCCTGAACCCAACAAGGCGGTTACTCGAGCTGCTCTGTGGTCCATTCCCGCGTTTGCCGTAGCGCTGTGCTATTACACAAAAGGGCTTAACTACATTCACCACTTTCAGCAGATGCCCAATCTCTATTTCTTGGAGCGGCGGCCTTTCTTTGCAGGCCTGTGGCAGTATTTTTCGCAGGTGAAAGAGGTCTCAAAATTCTTGCTCCTAAAAAGTTATTTTCCAGGCGGGATACTTTTGGTTCTTATTTCGTTAGCTGCAGTGTCACGAAGCTCTCGCTCAAATCAAATGATGGCTTCTTTATGGCTAGTGGTGTTGCTGCAAATGATTCCCGTGGCCGGAGCTGCGGGGGCTCAAGCCCTTAGCCACGAGTACTATTTTATTTCGCTAACCCCCACTTTAGCGATTCTCTTTCTCCTGGCCTATGAAAAGTCGAATATTACTTTTCTAAAGTTTCTTCTTTTGCTGGGATTATGTGTGCGGCTTATGGATCTAAGCTATATGGATCTTAGGCCCTGGTTGTTGTCTCGCAAAGCCATTAACCCTGAATGGCGGGCTTTAGCCCAATGCGACCAACTTCGGGCTCGCACAACTTCTTTTCCCTGGCACCAGGGAAAGGTCTTTCGATCTCCTTCGGAGCTTTATCCCTTTCTAGGAGTCTGTTTCGGAGAGAGGGAAGGTTCAAAAATTAGTCCCTATGGTTTTTTTTGGAGAAACGATCCTATCCCTAGCGATTGCACTTCTGTACAACAAACCGAACTCCTAAGATTAGTAACCTGCTCCGAAAAAAAAGCGGATGGCGGCTAGACCTCCCATCCCGACCACGACGGTAAGAAAAATATTCTTGGTCAGAGCACCGACGGCGAACGTGGGAAGGGCTAACCACAGGTAGGTATTGGAAAGAGCGACGTCGATGCGATGCGATCTCACCAAAAGTTCAGGGGCCAGCATCGCAGCCAAGACGGAAGCCGGCACGTAGGACAACCAGAGCGTTACCCAAGAGGGAATAGTTTTCTTGCTCAATAACCAAAAGGGCAAAATACGGGGAAACCAAGTTACCGCTCCCATAAGAACGATCATCACAATTACTTGATGGCTGGACACTGTCTCTCCCACATCAGCCCCAAGGTGGCTGCCGCCAAGGTCGCCAAAATAACGGAAACGTGGGCAACTCCCAGCAAGGTCCCCATGACGGCTACCGATCCACTTGTTGCGGCCACGATTAGTTTTCTTGGGGTTCTCGCCTGAAGGGCCAAGAGTGAAATTAGCATGGCAACTAATGCATAATCCAAACCGAAAGCTTTCACGTCCACGATAAATCCGCTCATCGTGTGGCCAATCAGGGAACCCAAAATCCAACTCAAATGCGAACTGTGGTTGACTCCAAAAGCGTATTTTCTTGGGATCTTAGCAGATGTCGAAAAACGGGTACTAAGCAGAGAAAACGTTTCATCGGTAAGTTCACTTCCAAGGGCAACCTGCAGGGGAACGGGCCAGTGTCGGACCTTAGGACTTAATACCGTCGACATAAGCAAGTGGCGAAGATTGAGAATAAACGTCGTCACCACAATCGCCATGAGAGGTTCGCCCGCGGCAAGCAGTCCCACCGCTACCATCTGAGCACTGCCGGCGTAGACAATGCACGACATAAGGACTGTCGAAAAGAGAGTAAGACCTGCTTCGCGTGATGAAATTCCAAAAGCGATGGAGACGGAAAGGTAGGTCAAGACAATGGGAAGTGCGTCCAACCAAAAAGAATGTCGACGTGGCATGGGTTCTCCGGAACGGGACTTTGGCGAGTGTGGGTGGGGTTGTCAAAAGGAAAGGGGGAGAACCGCGGATATCGAAGGCCGATTAAATCCAAACATAAAGCTAAGGCCAAAAGAAAAAGCGCAAACCGCAAAAGTAAACTTGGGGAACTCAAACTTTACTTTTGGATTTTGCGTTTTTTTCTTTTGGCCTTTCGCTTTTTGCTTGGATTTAGAAATAAAGCTCAGTAAAATCAAATAGTTAAATTACTATCCGAAGCTGCCTAGCCACTAGGCGCTTCCCCCTCAAAGACATTAGCTACTTAGCTTTTCCTTGAAATTGGCTGTCCAAAGTTTCGACAATTTTTGCCTCCACACTCTGCGTGTATTCTTGGATCAGTGATTGCACATTAAGGTGGTTAGATGCGCTTGGGATTACTCACCATTTTTTTAGTTCTTTCGGTCTCGATACTTTCGGGATGTGGAAAACCATCTGATGGTTCTACCTCCACCGAAAGTGGTTCGAATAATCTTTGCGCTGATGTTTACACTTTCGGATTAGCGATTCAATTGACTGTCCCAAGCGGTACCAATTTATCCCAGGTTCAAGTGACGGTAACGGACGGAAGTTATCAAGAGGTTCACTCAGGTAGCGACGGACAAGACGTAAACGGAGTTTTAGAAATTTCGGCGGCCGGAGAGCGCCCGGGAACCTATTCGGTCACCGTGACGGCCCCCAGCCTCCAAACCGCAATTACGCCTAATGTTACTGTGACGGGCAACCAATGCGGTGTCGCCACTCAATCCCTGCAAATGACTCTATCTCCCTAAGGCACAATAAACTGATTCAACAAAGCCTGGTTTGCCGCGAAAGTCTTGGCGTCCAGACCTGATTGGAAATCATCGATAGCGTTAAGGCCAAGATTGCGAAAGGCACTTACCGGATCAATGGCAATTTTCCCCTTCGTATTGGGATTCACCAGCGTCATCTGAGAAGCGTACGGTAGGTACACCAACGCTCTCATCGCGTTGAAGCGGGTAACGGCCTCTTGCAAGCTCCCCACGGTGAGTGTGGTGCTTCTCTCTACCAGGGGGGTAAAAAGGACATTCAAGATGAAAGAGTAACGGGCCGCCGCCATGCTACTCACGGTATCGTAATAGCGCCCCCCCTGTTCGACCTGCTGGGATAATAGTGCATCGAATTTTGGCTTTTGCGTAAGTCCCGCGAGTGTCGTGAATGCCGCAAAACTGACCATGCGATCTTGCGTTTGAGCAGCCGTTTCCGTTCCTTGCGCCGGAAGTTGCACGGTGTTTAGCAGCACGTACTCCACTTGCACCAATTCATCAGCCGTCGCTTCATCGGCGAACGTCTGCGCGAATGGCATCATCTGTGTCGGTGGATTTAAGAATAGCGTGTTATCCGGACTCAACATGTTCGTGTAAGCGGTGTTCAACGTTTGACGGTGAGCCGCGAGCAAGATGGCCGATTGAGTTAGGTTGCTTTGCTGAACCTGCGCCAGAGTTTGTTTGGTCGCGTCTTCGATTCCGCAACTAGACAACAAGGCACACGCTAGACCCAATCCGAAAAGTGGTAATCCCCTTTTCATCTATTCCTCCGTTTTTACGATTTGATTAAGCAATTGAGTTTGCAGAGTCGCTAAATTCGAATCGTCCGGAGTTGCAAACCAAACTTTCCAGAAGTCATTAGAGAGAGTCGGCCCTTGCGCCGAGAGAGTCGGCTGATTGGGAATCTCTACTTGTACTATCTGAGTTCCGTCCGGTTTTGTGTAAGAGACGATGTTGATTTTCATTCCTGTGGGAAACGGGAAGTTAATTTGTTTGAGCAGTCCCGCGATGGGATCGGTCGTGACGCTCACGTTATTGTCTCTAAGGGCATCTCTAAAGGCATTGCGAATATCGGAGGCCTGCAAATCGGTCAGCATCTCCAGCTGTAAAAGCTTGGTCGGAGCGGCCCTTACCGCATCTAGAATCTTGTCGGAAGACTGTGTCGGATCGATCGTCGTGGGATTGGTCGAGATATAGCTGACCAAAGTATAGACGTCGAAGTTAAAGAGCACGGTCTTTACTCGAATCCCGTCTCCCGTTAGGTAAAGCGGCACTGCTTCGGTCGTTCCATCCAAGGTGAGATTCACCGTGGGATAGACGGGCACCGAAATGGAGCCTGAGGTGAGTGTCGATATCGGCTGTCCCTCCGGAGCCACCGTGGAAGCCATTGAGCTTTGAATGAATGGACTAGTGACAAAGATGGCAACAATAGCCATCAGTGCCGTAAAAGGCATGAATTTCATGATTTCCCCCAACCCTTAAGTTTTTAACCCATGACGTTTTGTCTAACCCGATAACCAGATAACCTGAAATCTGGTGCGGGACGTCAAGATCGGATTAATCATGATCCGGAACCGTTGGCAATAGTCCGAAAGCGGAAGATTTCTGGCAGGCTCAAAAAAAATTCCCCGCTGCCTAGCAGACAGCGGGGAGCTTATAGAAAACGGAGGTCTTATTACGATAGCGATCGCAGATGTTTTAGCGTTTCTTGGGGATTTAAAACATTGGGTCCGCCAAGTCCCGGAATGGGGGGCGGAGTTACCGGGCTAGATCCACTGCCACTGACACCCGAAGGCCCTAGGCCCTGGAAATATTGGGCTAGCTCCTGCTGGCTAATATCTTTTCCATTGAGCTGGTAAGTGACGCTCCCATTGGAATCGGCTTTTACCCCGATTTCAGCGGTGAAGTTTGCGTACTTGATTCCGAACTTTCCAGTCGCTTGACCGCTTCCCTGAGATCCGGAAGCGTTTAAATTGGCATAGATCCCAATCTCTCCATCGGTTCCCGAGTGCGCGGTTCCACTGGAATTAAATTGAATGTTCCCCGAAGAACCACTGATGCCTCCAGAAAAATTTCCTTTCCAATTTACGGCATCGATATCTGTTGCCGTCACAAAGTAAGAGGCGGCGGCGTAGCTCCACGTAAACGAACCTGAAAACTGCTGCGCCGAACTGGCATTCGTATGTAGCTCTAAGTCCATGGTGATGGGGCAACCCGAACCGCTCACATTCATGGTTAGTTGAAAAGCTCTGAGCTGAGAGACGCTAGGCATTCCCGAGGAAAAACTACTAAAATCCGGAACGGTAACCTCGACGTCACACGTCTTATTTTCCACATAGGGAGAAAGCCTTGATTGCAAGTCGCCTGAGCCAACATTGGGATAAGAATCCGTCTTACGTTGGCTAAATCCAGGGGCAGGAGTTGGCGCGCTCACCGCGGTTGCAGGGCTCTTTAGATTCGAGACTGCCGTAGGAACGGCTACTAGGGATCCGATAGTGTTCTTGAACTGCGCTTTTTGCGCATCATTAAGGTCTGGCAGATTGCTGCCCCCACAACCTGCGAGTAGCAGCGGAACGGTCCAAAGGACAAATAATTTCTTTTTCATAAGTTTTCCCCTCGTTTGGCTGAAGAGTATGACCACGCAGGGGGATATCGTCAATCGGCTGGCAAAGAAAGCAGAACCGAGTTAAAGAGAGGCATCCAAACCAAGGAGTACGTTGTGATGTTGATGAAGATGATGATGACGAAAAGACCGGCTGCTATTTTAATTCTCTGTCTAGGTATGGGAGCTTTTGCGCAAGACTATAAGCCTTTGCCCGTGATCAAAGCACCAGAGGAACCCGGATATTCGGGAGACGATCACAACGCACGCTTTTCGGTGGGTCCCTCCTTTGGGCTTCTTGAGGGGGTCGCGGGCGTTGGAGCTTCTACGAGCCTCGTGTTTCGCCTCAAAGCGAATCTTGCGCTCTATGTGGGGCTTGAGTCTGGCTTTTATCACTGGAGTAGCGGTGGGGTTAGTATCAGTTCGATTCCCATCCTGCCGACACTGTACTACCGAGTGCGAATCTCAGGCAGCAACGTCACGCCCTATTTTGGGGCTTCAGTGGGAATTAGTGTCACCATCGGGAGTCTTGCCTTTTATGGTTCGGCATCGGAAATCGATTTTATGGGGCTAGCGCGTCCCGGAATCGAATTTGAGTTAGACAGGCAGACCTCTTTTTACGTCGAGCCGAAGCTAGGAATCATCGGCTCGACTTTCGTGTTCTTACCCAATGTGGGTGTGACCTTCAGTTTTTAAAGCCGCTAGGGTTGAGCCCTAATGTAAGCAAAGTCGTCGGGGGTTGATTCGCAAAGATTGGCTACGGGGGGCTGATTGTCGTTGAGCACGCAAGCGGCCTCCCCGGAAACGGTTGCGACCTCTTCGTAGTCTTTAGACGCCTCCGTGCAGTAAAAGGCGTCATAGAGTCGTGCGCAGATCTTATTGCTGCTATTGGGATCTAGGGGCAGCACGTAACCGTATCCTTGGGGCAGTTGCTGACAAGCAACGTCACCATAATTTCGAACACAGATAGGAGTGGCGGCCGCTAACGGCATCGACCAGAGCATTATCCAGACGATTCGCATCTGAGAGTTAGGGCTTGTGAATTTACGCATCGCGTTTCTCCTGTTTCAAAGGGGCTTTCTTCGAGTCAATGTGAAGTTCACGGCTTTAATGTTACCGTAGTAGAATCTAGTTATTGGTAATTTTATAATTAATCACAAATAGAGGAAACCCCATGCAACGGCTGCGCGTCATTTTCATGGTATCCCTTCTTTTATTGGCGCAACGTTCGTTTGCTTATTCGAGTAACTGGCTAGGAATTCAAGGGGGACTCTCCTTAGCGAATACTTCGACCTTGCCTCCCGGGGGAACCTCCCAAAACCCGAGGCCTGTGGCGATGGCGGGACTCTTTTTCGACGATGGGTTAAGTGACGCTCTGTTTTTTAGATTCGAAGTGAATTACCGTCCCGGTGGATTTGTCTGGTCATTGAATGGGGCGAATACGGTATATCCCTACGATGTCGTGGAATTTCCCGTCCTGATCGTCATTAAATTCGGTTCGAGCCATTTCAGTCCCATTATTTTTACAGGCCCGGCACCTTCGTTTGCGGTGAATCGTTATTCGGGAACGAGCCCTTTTGACATTGTCTTCCATCTGGGTGGAGGTGCTGAATGGGATATCACCAAGGGGTTACGTTTTTATTTTACTGCCAGACTAGCCGCCGGATTATTTGATGTCGTTGGTAACTCAGGATTAGGAACCGTTCAAAACGAATCCTTCCTCTTTTTGAGCGGTATTGAGATTAAGTTTTAGAAAGGTTTATTTCGACTTGAGGTCTCATGGACGTCGAAGCAGTCCAACTTCAAAACGGCGACACGGTCGCTGCGAATGATAAAACCACTTTGATCCTGCGCCAGACCTTTGCGTATCACGTGAGTGAACTCTATGAGGCTTGGACCCAAGCTGAAGTGATTAAATTATGGTTCCATCCGCGTGAGGGCTGGACTATCGATCGGGCTAAGATCGATTTGCGGGTCGGCGGCCGATACCGCATCGAGATGACCAACGATTCAAGAACGCGTTTTATTGTCGAGGGTAGTTATCTTAAGGTCGAACCTTTTTGCGCATTGAGTTTTTCTTGGACGTGGCCAAAGGAGCCTTTGCTGGGTGAGACGAAAGTCGAAGTGACGTTCGAAGCAAAATCAGAAAATACGCAGTTATGCCTGATTCACTCAGGTTTTCCTTCGAAAGAAGCCAAAGAGGACCACGAATGGGGATGGAAGGGCTGCCTTTCTCATCTGCAGAGCATCCTCAGGTAAAGGGTTTGCCCTTCTGTACAGGCGCCCTAGGTTCGTGTACAGACTGAGCATTGAAGGGAGTTTGCTGTGAAATACTTACTGTTGGTTTGCCTTTTGTCCGGTTTGGGGATGTCGAGGTCTGAAGCCGCTATCTTGGAATCGGTAACTTTTCCTGACACCGTTAAGGTAGGAACAGAGACTTTGAACTTAAATGGAACGGGGCTTCGCACTGCCACTATGTTTAGAGTAAAGGTCTATGCTGCGGGATTGTATTTGAAGAACAAGACTCAGGATGAAAAATCCGCGATAAGCGCTTCCTCACCCAAGCAGTTACAGATGCAATTTTTGAGGAACGTTGACGCTTCCGATATTCGCGAGGCATGGGACAAGTCTTTTAAAAATAACTGCGAGCAAAAGTGTGAGACTTATCAAACTTCGTTAGATCAGCTTAAAGGCTTTATGCCGGATATGAAAAAGGGAGAACGCATTAGTTATACACTAACTGATGATTGCGTGTCGGTGGCTGTTGACGGCAAAGCGAAGGGGGAAGCCTCCTCCCCGGGGTTCGGGAAAGTGATCCTTTCCACCTGGATCGGAAAAAACCCTCCTAACGAAGGGCTCAAAGAAGGGCTGCTCGGCAGGAAATAGCGTTCAGAAAAAAAAGAAAAGTCTATTAACCTTAGAGGTCTATGGTGCCACAGATTGATATTTCAGTTGGCGGTAAATTCGAGGCCGAGTGGATGGCCTTAGCGCTGGTTGAATCGTCCTCATCTGAAGGGGAGATCTCACTGGGGCGGCTTTTCTCGAGTTATCCGGCTTCTAAGTTTCCTCGAATTCCCGCTCGATTCGTTCATAGTGTCTTACTTCCGGAAATTTTGTTTCGTGGCTTTAGAGCGATGGGATTCGAAAATCAGGGTGATCTGGCGAAAATGGCCCTCTTTGACCGAATGGTGGCTCGGGAGCGTACCAAGGTTCCTAGCGATCTCTTTGTGGGTTGGTCCTCTTTCTCTCTTGAAAATCTACGTAGAAAGATTTCGCCCGTTTCGATTATTGTCCGTGATTCGGCGCATATTCTGACTCAGAGCGAAATTTTGAGGGCCGAGTTTGCCAAGTGGGGCGAACGTTATCCTAATCGTAGCGCTTGCGAGGAAAGAGAGCTCGAAGAGTATGACCTTTGCTCTCATATTTTGGTGCCTTCCCAGTTTGTTAAGCGAACTTTTTTAGAGCGGGGAATTTCGGAATCAAAGGTGGTGGTTCTGCCCTTAGGAGTGGATCCTTCTGTTTTTCAACCGGGCTCGCCCCCACCAAACGGACGACTCAGGGTCGTCTACTTCGGCCAGTTATCTCTTCGCAAGGGCGTACAATATCTTTTGGAAGCGATGGCATCACTTTCCGACAAAGGATTTGAATGCACTCTTATTGGAAAAGTGGCGTCCGAGTTTGGAGCGATAATGCAAAAATATCGGCCCCGGCATTTCGACTCCATGCCCCAGTCAGCTCTTGCCGGGATGCTTAAGAATACTGACGTGTTTGTTTTTCCGACTTTAGAAGACGGATTTGGAATGACCCTGTTTCAAGCGATGGCGGTAGGTGTCGTTCCTATCGTGACGTCGCGATGTGGAGCAGCGGAATGGGTCACGGACGGTATTAACGGATTTATCATTCCTCCCAACGATTCGTTGGCTATTCGCGAGAAACTGGAACTGCTGGCCGATGATCGAGACAGACTTCAAACGATGAGAGTAGAAGCGATGAAGATAACGAAACGCTTTAGCTGGGATGAGTACCAAGCAAACTTTCGATCGTTAGTTGCTTCGTGTTGCGGTCCCCAATTGAAGACGAAGTGGGGATAGCGTCGACTCCCTGTGAATTTTACGTTAGGCTATAGCAATGCGATTACTTACCTTACTCTTTTTTTCTTTTCCTCTACTCATCCTTGTCACCTGTAGCTCCACTAAACCAGCCGACGATAAGGCCTGGATTCGAAATCCGGCGCGAACGGTAGATTCTGGCTATATCGTTTATGTAGGAACGGGCGAAGACATTAGTCCCGAAAAGGCGCAATTCAAAGCGGAAGCTATCGCCATCGGAGATCTCGCGAATGAATGCTCTTTTGCTCCCAAGGGAGCTAGGATCGAAGATCATTACGATGAAAAGACCGATCGAGGCCACACGGCTTACGCCAAAGTAGGCATTACCTACGAAGAGTGCGAGCAAGCCAAGCAAGCGGTAAAGCCGGAAGACATTCAAAAGTTGGGCAACGTCGCGATGACGGAGGAATTAAAAAGGTTTCAAGATGCCTATTACACTTCGAATGAGGGAAATGCCGATCAAGCCCCGGCTCAAGCCTCTAGCTCAAACACGTCAAGTCCTGCGCCCTATTACTATTCCGGGCCGGTCTATATTCACGACGATACTAACTATTTTGTAGTGCGTAGTTATGTCGCGTATGAGAAGCAGGTGGTTATCTTGTCTCCCCCGGGAGTCTACGTTCCGGCCTCTCCTGCCTATGTTAATTATGTGCATCGTGTGAGTCCGATGGCGCAAAACGTCCAAGCTTACGAAGTGAGTAACCCCGGATTAAGAAGTGCACCTACGACGTGGTCTACGGTTCAACAGAATCCCAATAGTCACTTGCCGGGGAATGTTCCTCATCTGAGCTCCCAGAGATTGAATGCCTACCGCGGCGGGGGATATGCCCCTCAAAACGCCCTTCAACGAAGATCGAATCCGGCGACTATGCGCCGGCCGCAGCCGGCACGGCCGGCTCCGAGAAGGTACCGGCGCAGGCCGGAACATAGGTAGCCGGTTTAAAGCCGCGTTGCTTTTAATGATCAAATAAAAAAGGGCGACGGCCTAAGCCGTCGCCCCTAGCTTGCTCGAAAGAGCTAAAACAGATCAGAGCCCGTTCCGCCCCAACCCCATTGATCTTGGGTCTGGTCGTTCTGCTTAATGCAGCTCGCCCAGGCATCGGTCATGTATTGACCGTTGATGTCGGCGATCATGGCGCATTGAGCGGCGTTGTCACTAGGTCCGACTTCAAGATCGTTGATGCCGGCGGCATACTTCTTTGCCTGCATGTCTTGTTGGACTACATCCAGCATCGGGTTGTTATAAGCTTCGCATGCCACCCAGATATTGGTGACGTCAAATCTAAACGCTCCCGTCAATCCGCTCTGAAGTTGGCTTGAAGATAACACTCCGTTCGCCACGGCAATTTCAGAAGGGTTGGAGTCGCCGTCATAAAAGTTTCCTTTTAGATTGGGGCAGCTCATGTAATTCATCCAAGCAGCGCCCGTGGCATCCTTCCCGTACAACTCTACCGTCTTAAGTCCGGCTTTGTTGGCGGCGGCGGCCACTGCCTTGGCGATTCCCTGTTCAAAAGTATCGTCGTTGGGCGCGATAGCAATGAATTGGGTTGTCGTGTCGGGGCAGGCTACGTCGCCAGCCTTCGGAGTGCTGGTAGCTAGCAAATCTGAAGCGGAAACTTCGTGATTTCTTTCCACCGATACGAAACCGAAATTGGATCCTAACGGAACCGAGGCCACTTCCAATTTGTGATATTTTTTCGAATGAAGATAGACCAGGAGGTGATCCGGCTGTCCGTTTTTCGAAATCACTTGAGCGCGAACCAGTCGGTACTGGTCGACGTTGAAGTTAGTTTTGATGTTCTCAATGATCGTAGCCTCGTCCAACGATCCATGTGCCATTTTCAACACTTGGATGGGTGTTCCGGCCACTGCAAACTTCGCGCTAACTAAGCTGATGACGAAAATCGTCGATAAAAGATGCTTCATGAGCAACCCTCCCTTTCCCTGAGCTAGAGTCTACTGTTGTTGCATTAAAAAGCGGATTGAAGTTTCAAAACCTATTAACGGTTGTTCTCATCGGGGGAGAGGCGGCGGGTCATTTAACGCGCGTAATAAGGGTTCGTTTTCGTAGAACTAAGTCGTCTTCTATTGCTTAATACTGGAAGCAATGGCCAGCGGAATTGAGCAAGTGAGTTCGTTTACCTTCTGACGCATGACGTCTCCGCTGGCTGGCATCGCAAGAATGTCGCTAGCTCCGGCATTTGCGGCTTCTCGACGATAGCTTTCTTCTTGCGCTTCATGAGGTACCTCCGAGGAATGAATGAGCACGGGAATGTTACCGAATCGTTTGACCGCCGAGACAAATCCCATCCCCACCTGAGATTGAGATTGATATTTAGGAAGCCTTTTTATTAGACGTGACCTTCCCGAATCGACAGCTGCAATGACGAGTGCAAAGTCGTTAGGACTTTGCTCGAGCTTTTGCATGCCCTCTTCTTCGCTTCCTGCTTCGACAATTTCCCAGCCATAACCGTCTAATTGGGCTTCGGTCAGCATCCGATTCGAAGTGGAAGGGTCTACGATTAGGACCTTTCGTTTCTCTGATTGAGGAACGGCGTTGGGTTCGGCACCCAAGGCAAAGCAGGCGTGGAAGATCGCTAAATAAATTCCTACCGTTCGAATCAATGGCATGCCCTCTATTATAGAGGGTAGTCCCTACTAATGCACGGTTACCGCGTTGGGATCGGCTCTCTCAATAATCTGCATCGAGTCTACTGATTTAAGCAGGATTTGTGGATTGGCCTGGTTAGGATCGACCTCATTAATGGTTCCCGTCGCTTTTACGCGAAGTCGGGTGCTGACTAGTTTATTGCGGCCGTTGACCGAATCCGAAGGGTATTTGTCCCAAGCGGCTTGAAGGGTATCTCTGATTTTCTGGAAAACGTCGGGATCATCCATATTGACCAGCGTGTATTGGCGATTCAATCCTGCTGGCAAATTTTCTTTTACCGCAAAGACGTTAAAAGAGATCTCGGGGCTCTTGGGAAAAAGAACAAGCTCGCCTTCAATAGTCGCTTCCTGTCCGTTCTTAGCCATGATGGAATCTAAAACCTTAACTGGGGTGGCACTGGTTTCGTCGAGATTCAAGTGAGTGGGTTGGCTAGGGGTATTTTGGATCTTAAACTCGAGTTGCACGAGGTCGTTTCGAGATAGGTTCTTCGTGAGATCCCCGTTTTTCACATAGACGGGGATCACGGCGTCCTGAAATTCTACGACAAGTATCTGACCGTCACCGGCCACCGTGTGCACGAGAAAAGTAGCTGAAGTAAGTTTTAAAAGATCTTGGGGAATTTTGGCTTGGTGCGAATAGGTTGGCATAGGCACCGGTGGTACATAGGCCGTCACCAGCTCCACGGAATCGGCCTTAATGTGCTTTTGAGGACTGGGATTGTCCATAAAGCTTCCCTTAACAAGAACCTTATCTTGCCGATGCAAAGTCAAAAGGGTCTTTGCGACTTCGGGCTTACTAGGAACTAACGACATAATGACGTAGTCGAAGAAGTTATCCGGATTTCGGTACGTAAACACAAAGGTATGCTGGTCATTAATAGTGCCGTGAATCCAGCCTTGCGCCCCTGTGGTAGTGAGTTCTTTTTCTATTTCATTGAGATCGACCGCTCTTACGGAGGTCGAAAAGAAAAAACAGACAACTACGGATATTACCCCATAAACCCATGTACTAATTTTCATTCGGCTCTTTTAGCACGTAGAGTCATTCAGGTCTTGGTGCGGCGCGGTATGATTTTCTCATTCGGTGAAAAGAGCGAGCACCAATAGAGAACAAGATGAGGGCTCCCCCGATAAGAGTGGATCGATGGGGAACTTCTCTCACGGCGAACCACGCCCACAGAGGATTGATCACCGGTTCCAAAAGGGCGATAAGTCCCGCCTCTTGTGCCGTGATACGAGCCATTCCCTGGCAATAGATCAAATAAGGAATGGCAGTTTGAATAATTCCAAAAAGGGCTGCCATCTTTAGATGGGGGATCGAGGCCATAAGCCACTCAGGCCGAAAGATAGCAAGCGGGACTAGTACTAACAGGGCACTGACAGCCATATTGATGAAAGTAAGCCAAAGAGCGTCTTCATCGCGCAAGAAGCGCAAAAATAAAGAGACTCCCGCAAAAAGAATTCCCGAAAAAACTCCCAAGGTAATACCAAGCGGATCGAGGCTCCAGCTTCCCGATACCAGGACAAAGATTCCAAGCATGCCACCGGCCAAGGCTATGACGTTGGCTCGCTCGATGCGCTCTTTTAGCCAAACCCTTCCCACGACGACCATCCAAAAGGGGGCGGTATATTCGAGGAAAATAGCGTTAGCGGCGGAAGTAAAGACCATCGAGCAAATGAAACAAACGTTCATTAAGGCAAAACAGACGACCATTCCCAGCATTGCCGGGCGAAAGGTTCGTCGCGTCTTTCCCAAGAAGGGAAGTAGAAAAAGTGCCGCAAAAAGTGTTCGGTACCCCGCAATTGCAATCGGAGGCAGATCGATCACTTTGGTGAAAAAGCCACTCGAACTCCACAAGATTGCCGCCGCCAGAACTAGGAGGCGTCCTTTTTGCGATGGGTCTTGTGGTCTTAATTTCATAGGGGAGAGAATTTTAAAGTAAGTAAAAGAGGCCACCCTTCATACTTCTGTGCCCTTTCGGAGACTTTGGCATGGCTTGCGTCGGTAGCGTGCTCACTTATTTTAAAGAGCCTCAGCCCCGCATCCGTTGCTGCGTTTAGATAGTCGGAAATTTGGTACGGAAAACTTTTGGGGTAACACTTCTGTCCAAATTTATCGGTGTATCTAGCTTGAACTCCTTTAAGCGTCATCGCGGGGTGCATCGCAGTTAAGAAAATAAATCCATCTCTAAGACAGACCCTTCGGCATTCCGAAAATGTGAATTTTAGATCGGTAAAATGTTCTAGCGCCAGAAAACTAACGACTCTGTCGAAAGAATAGCTTTCAAAAGGAAATCTCTTATCAGCGTCTGCTTGGATGAAGGTTACGGATTCGGTTGCGACTTTTTTTTTGGCCTGGCTTAGCATTCCTTCCGATTGATCAATTCCGATCATGACAGCGCCTGTTTTCGCGAGCCTCAAAGTTTCGCGTCCCGTTCCACACCCCACATCGAGGATGCGAAGTTTAGTAATGTCGCCCAAAGCCGCGTCTACCAACGGCTCTTCAAGCAGATGCAAGGGAATATCATCCGCATCGTAAAACTCCGCCCACCGGTTGTAGCCTTCGTTTACGGAAAGAAAGACTGAGTCATGGGGTTGCATTTGCGGCACCTTAACAAAGTTCCTTTCTCAGGGCTACTTCAGGGTTGGGAAAAGAGCAGATCTGGCATGTTTCCTTAGTTCATCTGGGGGAATCAATTTCTCATAATAGAACATAGAGGAACTTGTTGGGAGGATTCGTATGCGAACGGCATTTATAAGACTTTCATTGGGCGTGGCTTGGGTATGTTTAATAGCGGCTTGTGGGAAACAGGGGGCAAATCCTAGTCCAAACAATTTCTTAACGATTGCCCCTTCATCCACTTACACTTTTTCCCCGAGTACGGAATCCTTTCAGATCGGCAATCCTGGCTATCAACTGGCTATCACGGGGACGGACTCCGCAAGTAACGATGTTCAAATCTATATAACGTGCAACTTCTCGCCTTCGCTAAATGCTTCCTATTCACTAGTTGCAAATTCTGGGGGAAACGGGGCTAGTGTAACGGACAGCTTGGGAAATTGGGTTGAAGTCGTCCAGTATCCTCAGATGATTTCAAGTGCGACGATTACTTATACTAGTCTGCCTTTGGGGAGTTTACCGTTTACGCTCTCTTTCCGTATTGGGTACGCCAATGGCCTTCATATGGAAGGTTCAGTTTCCGCAACGACCTATGCGCCCACCCCATGTTCGGGTGATAACGTATGTGTGGCTAAACCTGTGATCTATCTCTATCCCCGACACACCCAAGACGTTGTCGTTTCTCTAAAGTATCAAGGAATGCTTACGGCGACATATCCTGATTATGATCCGGGCATTAAAGGGTGGAGGGTGAAAGCAAAGCCAGACGGATCTTTGATTAATAGTCGTGACCATCAAGAGTATTCCTATCTTTTTTGGGAAGGAGTTCCCAACCGAGACATTTCCGAAGAAGACGGGACGGGCTTTGTGGTGCCGGCTAAAGATACTAAGAGATTCTTGCGTGAAAAACTCTCGGCGCTAGGTCTTACTCCTCGTGAGTACAATGAGTTTATCGTTTATTGGTTTCCCCGGATGCAGAAGAATGCTTATAACTTCGTTCGTTTTGCTGGCAAAACCTATACTTCTTCGGCACCCCTTGAGATCTCTCCTCGTCCAGACTCTCTTCTTCGGGTCTTTATGACCTATAGGGCACTGCAGAATCCAAAGTCGATTGATGCTAAGCCTCAGAAGCTTCCCCACTTTAGACGCAAAGGATTCACCGTAATAGAATGGGGCGGGACGGAATTGCCAAACATCCCTTAAGCGGGACTTCTCTGTGGGTTTGAATACAAAGCACACTAACGGGGCGATGGTGAAATGCCGTTTGGAATGGCGCGCAGCGGTTGGCGAACTCATACCGCGTGCTAGCATCGTCGCTGTTTCTAAACGAAGTACCAAAAAAATCAGGGGGTAACTATGAAGTTCTCATCAGTTTGTTTACTGAGTGGGTTAAGTCTTTTGTCCGCGATGGCACTGGCGGCGTCTCCATTTGATGGAATGTGGAATTCGAGTTGTTATTCGCAAACGGCTCAAGGGCAGACCCAGTATGGCCTTGATAAGATGGTCATCAACGACACCACGATGACGGTAGATTCCACGATCTACACGGATGCGACCTGCCAGTCTCAGGGAATTGCAACGGTTCACACTGGCGCCGCGCTAGCCCTTAACACCGATTCCAGTGCACCTACCGGCGCCGAAGATGCCGATCTTACTTTGACCACCTTAACGCTCACCTTCCACGATGCCCAGTACATTGGCTATCTGAATTCCGAGCAGTTCTGTGGATACAGCGACTGGGCTCTTGAACAACCTCAAGATGTCATGGGCAAAGATTGCGGCGGACAGACGATGCCAAGTGACAACACGGTCACCTACGATCTCATGGGCATTGGTGCCGACGGTAAGCTATACATGGGCTTAATGACTCAAGATTGACCGGAACGAGCGCTTCGACTCGTCCCACGTCACTCGATACGACGATTGCGTATTCGAAAGTGAGTCAGATGATTAGCAATCTGCTGAACTAAATAGATAAAAAAACAAAAAGGCCAAGGAGAATTTCTCCTTGGCCTTTTTTCGTTTTAGAAAGACCTAAAGTTGCGGCAGTCCGCTGGGCAATCCGACGGCAGACAGTGCGGAGAGTATCGCACTCTGCGGTGAAGTAATGTCAGTTGCCAAAGTTTCCGACATCGGACTTCCCGCGGGAGCTATCGAGCCGGGACATGAGTTATTGGAGGCACCGGCGCTAGCCGCTAACGTATTGCTGCCATGAGTGGGCAACGTGGCGCTACAGCCGGTGATTTCGTTGAAATTCAAAGTGGGTGATGTAGCGAGCGGGTTGGGATTGGTAACCCCGGGATAGAGTGTCGCGAACGTGGTGGTAGTGTAGTCGTTCGCAAGAGTAGTGCAGTCGGTAGGTGTTCCGTCCAAGCTCAGATTGGCGGCGTTTAGGCAGACATCGTAATAGTAGAAAGTGCCGTTTGAGCCCTGAGCGGGATCGTAGAGGATGCCATCGGAATAAACGTGCGTTCCATCGGAGACTAGACGAAAGCCCGTTCCCAGATTGGAAGGAGCCCCGTTTCCAGTTCCGGCGGCGTCAAAGCCCTGTTGGTTCATGTAGCTAGAGGAAACAAAAAGGGCGAAGGTATTCGTCGTGGGGCTTGCGGTAAAACGAGTCATCGTGATGGTGTTTTGGCAGCTTTGACAAGTTCCGTAGGGAGCATAGGAAACGAGCATTCCATCTACCGTTTCGGGTGAAGCACTCGATGTAGATCCTACGTTGAGGACATTAGCCACTCCCAGAAAACCTCCAAGTTGATCGAAGGTCGTTGCCGTGGGGCTAGGTGAATTGGAGGCGGACCAATTGAGATATAGCCACAGTGAAAAATTGGTTCCCGTTGAGTCTTGCCCAAATGCGGCTCCCGCTCCTGGCCCCGATTGGCCTCCGCTACTAAAGGAGTTGTTACATTGAAGGTAGGGAGCGCTGAAATTAAACATGGGGTCGATAACACCAAGTTCTACTTCGGGCGCGGTGGTTTGCTGAGTGGCCGATAGACAAGCCGGCTTGTTTCCTAACGTAGAGATTTGAGTCTTGATTCCACTCATTCGGCTGTCTACTTGCTCTACCAGTGAGTTTACATAACCTTGAACGAGCGAGCCGTCGTTTCCAGTGTAGTAATTGGTGAAAAGATTTTGGATAAAAGTGATGGCGGTGGCAGTTTCGGACGCGGGCTGGTTATCCGGCGTAAACGAATGGTCACGCAGCACGTTGGCGATACTATGAACTTGAGTATTCTTGGTAAATTTCGATTTTCCGGCCAAGTGGCTTGCCTTTAGTCCTGCGGGCAGAGCGGCATCCACAATGGGGGTGATGGCCGGGACATTAAAACTCGCACTGCTTGATGAAGAACTACACCCTTCCACAAGAAGGGAAGACGCCAATAGTACGCAGACCAGAAGGCTCCAGCGCATGTTTTTTCTCCTTAATATTTGGTGATGAGAGTTGAGGCGGTGAAGAAATTATACCATAGCTTTTTTGAATGTGAGTCGAAGGTAGTGTGCTATTTTTTTGTTCGTGTCTCTAAGCGTCGATCCGGAATAAACCAGATCGCCGCTACCAAAGCGTACATTACTAAGCTTACCCATGGATTCCAGAAACAAAGGGGCAGGGCGACGGCGTAGATGACGATTGAAATCTTACCTTTGAAGTCATCTCCTAGAGCACGAGCCAAAGCTGAATTTCTTCCGTGGTGAGCAACGAGCGCGCGCGTCAAAACATAGTAAGCAAGTGCCGAGCAAATCAAAACAACGCCATAAAGGAACACCGGACAGGGGGCAAAGAAATTCACCCCCATCCAGGCGGTGACAAAGGGAACGAGTGACAACCAAAACAGTAGCAGAAGATTCGTCCAAAGGATGGCTCCACTTACCGTTTCAGCAGCATGCATGAGATGGTGGTGGTTGTTCCAGTAGATCCCGATGTAAATGAAACTTAAGACGTAACTCAGAAGCACCGGAAAAAGCGGCCGTAAAGCTGCCATATCCGGCGCATGGGGGACTCTCAGCTCCAGCACCATAATAGTAATGATGATGGCGATGACTCCATCGCTAAAAGCCTCCAGACGTCCCGTACTCATGCGGCTAAGCGGTTCGTTTAATCAAATGGTAGCCGAACTGGGTTCTCACCGGTCCTGAAACTTCTCCCACTTTGAGATTGAACGCCGCGGTTTCAAAGGGTTGGACCATCTGGCCCTTTCCGAAAGTGCCTAAAGATCCGCCGTCGGCTTTTGAAGGACACTTGGAAAACTCTTTCGCGAGCGTTTCAAAGCTTTTCCCTTCGGCAAGTTTTTTCACCAGGTCCTGGGCTTCATGTTCTGTTTCCACAAGAATATGGCTGGCGTTAATGGTGCTCATGTCTTTTCTCCTTATAAGGAATTTGGCGGATACCCTAGCATCGACAGGGACGGTATGTAAACCAACGGAAAATAAGCCATCGTAAACGACCTAAGTTTGCCACTAAGTGTCTAAAGCAGAAGGGAGGTACATTCGGCGCCATCATTTAACGGCGTTGGCTGTCTCACTTCAAATATTTTGGGGGCTCTCATGAAGTCTTTATCCGTCAATGAGGGGCTATAGGAAAAGGGAGTCAAAAAGAGCTACGGCTAAAGCTAGTGCTAGTGAGGGATGACATCTAAAATCCGCCTTCAGTGAGATGTCGTGCCGAAGTGCAAGCCTTGATCACTAGCTCTTGCACTAGCCCTAGCATTTTTTTGAGAGGGCAAATATCGTCATGGGGGCCAAGAGTCTACGGAAAAGGTGGAGGAGCGTTTGGAGGACGATCAGCGATCACGATCTTCAGACGTATGCCATGAACGACATGCGAAACAATGCCGCCAAGATGGGTGCCACCAATATTCTTATCCACAATAATCAATTGGGTGGGGGAGTGTGGAGCAATACTCAGTCTCAGATAAGCGGGACCGCCTATAAATGTTCTCATCCTAAGAGGTCATAAGAAACGACCCACAGAGTTACTTCCGCCAGAACCGCATCTCTAAAGACACTCGAGTAGTGTCTTCATTGAGGTTAACACCTCCCCCGTGAATCAAGTAAGGCGAGAAAAACAAAGCCTCGTTCTGCTTAGGATTCGGACGCAAAAACTTCAAAGGGAATTTAGCGTCGGTCACCGCGGGAACGGTGTAGAGGAATGCTCCTTTTGCTCCTTCCAGCGTTCGCTCGATTTCGGATTCTTTCCAGTAGTGGCTGCCGGGAATCAGAGGCAGAGAAGACTTTGCATCACTGCCGGCTAGCGGCGCGTATAGGTTTACGGCGTTGCGCAGACGATCGAGCCAGACATCTTTATGGGGAGGATTGTGATCGTGACTGTGCGGTCTCACTACTCGGATGCCGAAATGAGGTTCGAGTTTCCCGGGGCCCACGGGAATTTCTAATAGTTGGGAGGCTCGAATCAAAGACCAAATCAGGATCGATAGGAAATTGAGTCAAAGGAAGCGAACTACGAAAGTCTCCCACCACTTTGAGGTGTTTGTCGTTGGAATCCACATACCGGTGGTAGGTAGCTAGACTAAATTCCTCACAGGGAACTTTAAGCCTTAGCTCCACGATGTTCTTCAAAAGCTCCGTAATGCCTTGCTTTAGCTTTCCGAAGTTCACCTCATCGATAAAAGGCACCACCGTATATCCGAGATCTCGCCAGCTCAGTGCTGAAATCAGGTTGTCGTCTTTAGCAATCAAAACCTCTTGCGCCCCGTAGCCGACCGCCCCTTCCACCGAGAAAGGAAACGAATCGGAGTCGATATGAATCAGGATTTGCTTTTTCATGAGGCTTTGTCGCCAGTCAGCCGACCCCATTACTTAATGAATAATGACTTTAATTCCGGCGGCAGCCATTTGTGTCAAACTATTCACGTCCCAGGCGCCGTTCGATGTATTAGCTACCACGGTTAGATGACCATACTTTGACAGTTCTAGGAGCTCGCTCAGAGCGTAATTGCAGGACTCGAGCGTAACTTCAGCTCCTGCCAGCAACAGCATTTTTAAATCAGAACCCGCAAAGCACCCATCGCTCTTTTCGTCGAAGATAAGTTGTATGGGTTCTTTGGTCGATTTTTGAATCTGTATAAGCTGTGGAACATCGTAATGCGCGGCGTACGCGTTGGTTACGGCAAACGCGAAGCAAGCGATACCAAAATTAGCTAGCTTTTTCATATTTTCTCCGGATAGTGAGTAAGTCGTTTACGGGGAGACTTAAAACAACATTATCTCTGCGAATGGCTCGATCCGCAAGAGAACGAAGACTTAGTGACTGAACCTTACTCGTCAGCTCAGGGTCCCGTTTTTACCGTGAATACTCCAGCCTAGAAAAGTGCTCTAAACGGATTAAGTGAATGCGTAAAACTAATCCACAGTGGTATTAGTTCAGTTAAATACGAGGATGCTCAATGGAATCTCCAAACTACAAACCGCTATTTTTGTTTCTAGTTGTTTTCGGAGGCATTTTTGCTTGTCTTACCGCGTACCTACTCTGTAAGGGAAGGGAAGTTCTGCTCCGTGAATGGTGTGAAAAGAATGGTTTAACTCTAGTGCGGGCGCGGCTACGTTTTATTAGGACAGGACCCTATTTTTCGCTTCCAGTCAGCGGCAGTGTCTTTTATTTCGAAGCCATTGATGAACGCGATAATCGGCGTTTTGGTTATGCAATATGTGATTCGAAATGGTTCGCAGAGATAACCCACGTAACGGTGACTTGGGAGGGCGAGTGAGACGTAGCGACGAAGCTCTGGGCAACAAGAGTTGATTGATTGATCCCATTCCCGTTTCTACTCCAACTCCCTCTCGCACAAGGACGGAATCCAGCTTTGAATTGCTATGAAATCGACTATTTACGGACGCTATTTTCGCTTGGATGAATCTAATGAAAACCCAATTGACCCAGGATTTGCATTGCGTTACCTCTCGGCCGTAAGCCGAACCATTGGGGTGCCGGCAAAGTATGATGAGGATAGCCATGAACGTACGTGGAGAGTTGATTTTGAGCGGACTGCTTGTGTTGGGAGTCGGAATCAGCGCGACTTGTGAACGCGCTAGCGCGGTTGAGATCTCTTGCAGCAAGGATGACGTTAAGACCGAGGTGGAAGCAGAAGATCGAGATCCCGATTTTGAAGATCTTATCTCAGTGGAGACCATTACCATTGACGTTAAGGGAAATAAGGCAACCCTCAAGCTCGCTGATAGCAAGGGTAAAGCCATCACGCTTCCCGTAGCTCTCGGTGAGGACAAATTTAAACAGGAATCTTCCATCGAACTAAAAAAGAAAGTTGCTACAAGTCGAGTCAAGAAGGGGAAGAAAGCGAAGAAGGGTAAGGCTGCCCCACAAGAGGTGTTCGTGAACGACGCCGTCTCGGTCGTGGACGACTCTTATGGTAGCCATTTCTACCTCTATGTGGATGAGGCTGCTCTTAAAGCCCACAAGAAAAACTCAGTGAAGGCGCGTATCTGGACCGCTTCGGTGGGAGAGCCCGATGACGACACGGGACATTCGAATCTCGTAGACAATACGAGCATTAAATTCGTTTGCGAGTAAGAGACATTTCAAATCGGGGCAGTCAACCTTTGGCACCGAAAGTTGACTGCTCCCAATTTCTGTCTACAAGAACATTCCGCCAGAGATCTCAATTCTTTGAGCATTTACCCATCGATTCTCTTCCAGCAGCAAACTGGCAATTGCCCCACCAATATCATCGGGCACTCCGACTCTGCCTAGGGCAGTCTGAGAAGCAATGTGAGCATTTACTTCTTGGTTGTCGCGGACTAAGCCTCCCCCAAAATCGGTTTCGATGGCCCCAGGGGCTACCGTATTGACGGCGATGCCACGGCTTCCCAATTCCTTCGCCAGGTATCTAGTAAAGACCTCGATCGCACCTTTCATCGATGCGTAAGCGGCGTACCCGGGAGTTGCAAAGCGAGTAAGCCCGCTCGAAAGATTAATGATGCGGCCGTTCTGGGCAATTAATGGCAGCAGTTTTTGGGTCAGGAAAAAGGTTCCCTTAAAATGGACGTTCATCAGCTCATCGAATTGTTCTTCCGTTGTTTGCGAAATCGAAGCGTACTTTCCCATCCCCGCATTGTTGATTAAATAGTCGAATGAATCTCTGTCCCAAGACGATTTGAGAACCCTCATAACGTGGATAACAAATTCATTGAAGGACTTCGTGTCACCGACGTCTAAGGGCAGAGCAACCGCCCTTCGTTCGAGTTTTTGAATTTGACCAACCACTTGCTCCGCCTCTTTTTGATTGGTTTTGTAGGTAAGGATCACATCAATCCCTTGTTTGGCCAAATTTAACGCTGTGTTTTGTCCAAGTCCCCGACTTGCGCCGGTTATTAATGCAATTTTCATTTGGTTCCTCTTTCAACGAGAAAGCTTGATTGCTTTCGCGGCTTAAAATTAACAGTTCGGCGTAATGGTATAAATAACCGTATATTGACTATACTGTTCGCGAAATACGAATAATGTAGCCTCAAATGGATAAACTAGAAGCCTTTAGAATCTTTACTCGAGTAGCGGAACTTTCGAGCTTCACCAAAGCTGCGGAGAGTCTCGGAATGCCCAAGGCCAGCATCTCTACTTATTTGCAACAACTAGAATCCCTAATGGGGGTTAGGCTGCTGCATCGAACGACACGCCGAGTGGAAATGACTCAAGACGGAATGATTTTCTACGATCGCTGCAAGGACATTCTCTTTGATATTGAAGAAGCTGAATCCTTGTTTCAGGGGGAGGCAAAGCAAGTTGCCGGGCGTGTTCGTATCGATATGCCTAACGGTATCGCTAAGAGTTTAATAGTTCCCCGGCTGTCTGAGTTTTTGGATAAGCACCCCAAAGTGGAGATCGAACTCAGTAGCACTGACAGAAGAGTGGATTTAATCCGAGAGGGCTTTGATTGTGTGATTAGGGTTGGGGAGCTCACAGATTCAGGGTTAATGGTAAGGAGTTTGGGAAAGCTTACCCTCGTGAATTGCGCGAGCCGTAAATATCTCAAGAAGAAAGGTATTCCCCAGCAGACCAAAGATTTGGAAAAACACGAGTTGGTCCACTACGCCGCTAACTTAGGGGCAAAACCAGAAGGTTTCGAGTATTTCGATGGGGAGAGGCCTAGAAACGTGAGGATGAACGGGAGAGTGACCGTAAATAATTCGGAGGCCTACCTTTCGGCATGTTTGGCTGGGCACGGAATCATCCAAACCCCCTTAGTGGCGGTGAAGTCTCATTTTCTTAAGAAGGAGCTAATTGAGATCCTTCCCCGATATCGAGCCGAGCCCATGCCCGTTTCATTGATTTTCCCCCATCGCAGAAATCTAGCGCGTAGAGTTCAGTTATTGATGGCATGGATCGAAGCGAAAATGAAAGGCTATATCGTTTGAAAAGGACGACTAGGTTGCAGATTTATGACTAGCATGTAGAATTTCTATTCCAAGGAGACTTTTATGAAAAAATTTCTTGTTTTATATCTCGCGCCGACAACCGTGATTGACGATTGGAAGAAGACCGATCCCGACAAAAGAAAATCGGCCGAAGAAAAAATGCGCGCAGAGTGGCAAAAATGGATGAGCGATCATGCAACGATGATAAAGGAAACGGCGGCCGGAGGCAGGACCAAGCGTGTTTCCTCTGAGGGTACATCGGACACGAGAAACGAAATCATGTTGTATTCGTTTGTGGAGGCTGAATCGCATGAAGCGGCCGCAAAGGCTTTCGAAAAGCACCCTCATTTGGGAATTCCTCGGGCCTCGGTGGAAATCATGGAAGTGAGAGCGATGGGGGCCATGTAGTATTTCGCAGATGCACGTTTTGAACTCGAAGAGTGCTTCCACGATCGTTGATATCCAACTCGCCGCAGGCGACGCATCGACTCCCCAACTGATCACTTCAGGAGCACAGACTTACGATGCAGGTGTGTTTTCGGGAATTGGCCCGCGATTGGAAGACTAAAAAAGTCTTCGAGCATTTTGGCGCAGTTTTTATGCTGATCTTAAGTATTTTTGCTTTGTTGTTCAGCCTTCTTTTTTCTTCCCCACGCTAGGGGAAGCCCGGAAGGAGAGTGACACTTTCAGATCCATGATTAGCCTTGCGGGCCCTTTAGGTACGGGTCATCTTTTCGAAATATGACCCGTACCTTTTGAGCCCGAAAGGAGAGTGACACCTTTTGTGGGAGCTTCCTTGCGTTTCATCTCACTGCTTTTAAGCCCGGCCTTTTTGAGAGCGTCTCCTAAACTCATATTTTTAAATTTAAAGGTGTCACTCTCCTTTAGGGCCCTTTCGGAACGGGTCACGTCTAACGACCGATGACCCGTACTTTTTGGGCCCGGAAGGAGAGTGACACCTTCTCCTATTCCGTAAACTCGACCGACTCTTCTTCGCAGCTAATCACATCTTCTTTCTGAGAAAGAGATTTCTCGAGGTCCTTGGGATGGCGGCTCAGCGTTCGGTATCGTCCTTCGCCTCGTTTGTCCTCTAGGAGAGTAGCAGGCAGGTTCAGCTGGGTATAAAGATAGGCCCCGTCACCTAGTGATTTTTTAAATAGGATCGCGAGCTGACCTTCCTCGGTCTTCGCGGTTTCAGTGTCCGCGACCCAGCACCAGTATTCCCCAAAGGGCTTACCATCCGCACTGATAGTAATCTCGCAATATCCAGCCCGGTTGCCCTTGGTAATGGCTCCTTTTTCATCATAGGCAAAGAGATAATAACCATTGGCAATGGATCGGTTTCCCGTCTTGCAAACAAACACGTTATGCTTAGACGCTTGAGCGATCTCAGACAGAGAAAGTATCAAGATCAAAAGAGCCGTCTGAAGTCTCATAGACCCCCCTTTGGAAGCGATATAAGGAAGGGGGATGCGTGATGTCAATGGAAAAGGGGAAAAGGTGTGACTCTCCTTTAGGGCCCTTTCGGAACGGGTCATGTCTAACGACCGATGACCCGTACTTTTTGGGCCCGGAAGGAGAGTGACACTTTCAGATCCATGATTAGCCTTGCGGGCCCTTTAGGTACGGGTCATCTTTTCGAAATATGACCCGTACCTTTTGAGCCCGAAAGGAGAGTGACACCTTTTGTGGCGTCTCTTATCAAGCCTTCGACGAGTTGAACCCAGTCCAGTGATTTTTGATAAACCTCCAGTTTTTCAAACATGAACGCCATAGGTGTCTCCTTCTTGGGCCAGTCCTAGAGTTTTGCGTGGAGTTCGTAAAGAGTGAGTAGGGAGCGCGGATAACTGAAATGTTGTCCGCGAAGCGGACACCTTGATCACTAGCGCTAGCAGTAGCTCTAGCCTTTGGGTTCAGAAATCAAGAAATCAGATTGCTGGTGCTGGGCTAGGGCTAGAGAGGGATTTTTCTGCCGAAGGCAGAAAAATCGTCCCCTGGTGTACGAACTTCGAACTGCGTGTCTAGGGTACGTGCTCGGACTTACACATCAAATTCGCTATGAGGTAAACAGCAGCTAAAATAATGACATAAAATTCAACCCCTTATAAAGCTGTCATTGTTTGCTAATAGAGCTCGTGGTACCACAAGTATCCGATTAGTTGGAGGTAGTTGTGGCGAAACAAACGATCGCATTGTGTTTCTTGGCTATGTGTTCCGGGCAAGTTTGGGGAACGGTTCATTGCGCCAATTCCGTCGCAGCTCCCTTTCGGACCCACTTTTCCGTCGGGGACGTTCTTTCCTCATCTGGATTTTCAAAACAGATGTTTGGAACTGGCGGCAGCAGAAAGTTTGTCGTTGCCCAGGTAGGCGCAAGAGGAGATGCCGGAACCGAGCTTGGCATCATCCTTGTTTCTGAATCCAGGCTAACAAAATTGAAATCAGAATTGGTCGTAGTTAGGGCGGCTAGCGTACAAAAAGTCGTCGTTCCTTTTGGAGCAGCCCTAAATTGTGTTGGCTCTACCAATGTGAAGTTGGAAGAACGCTGGGCGAAGATCCCGCGCTCAGGTGAGGGAATGCACTATGCTCCTATCTATCAGGAACTGGGCGCGGTCGGCGTAAATTCCCGAGTTGGGTGGTCGCTGATTAGAAGGGAGCCGGTTTTTACCATTTCATTGTTCAGGCCGCCCTCCCCTTTGGCGGTTGGGGACGTATTGAACTTGGGGCAACAATCGGGGGAAATTCTGGGAAGTGGAGGAGGAGCCCACATTGTGGTGCTGGCCATTGAAGGCGAAGACCATTCGGGCGTCCATATAAAAGTGAGGGTCGTATCATCCAAAACCCTCGAGAAAGTTCAGTCGGAATCCTTGCTAGTTCGCAAGGCTGAAGAGCGCTCAATTGTATTGCCTTCCAATTTCGAGCCTGAAAAGCGGGGCAAGGTAAAAGTAGAACTGGTCCAATGTGGACAAGTTATCCCAACATCTGGCGAAGGTTTTCATTACGCAGCCCAATTGTTTCCCATCGAGGGGACCGGTACGATTCCCTCCGCGACTAATGTTGTGTTCGCCTTCCAGCTATCTGATTATGTACCGGATCCAATAGGGAGCAATTAAGACAACGGCCCTTTACCATGTTGGTATGGCGCACGAAAATTTCGTAAAGAGACCGGAAACCGGACTCTTTGAGTTTCAAAAATGGCCTGTCTATCAAAAGGCTCTCGACTTTGTGATCTCTTCTGGGACTTTATGTAATCGTCTGCCCCGCGACTCTTTAACTGGACTGCGAGATCAACTGCGTCGAGCAAGTCAATCGATTCCACTAAACGTCGCCGAGGGTTGTTCACGATACGGCAAAAAAGACAAAGCGAACTTCTGGAGGATCGCGCGTGGGTCGGTGTTTGAGTGCGTTGCGATTTTGGATATTGGGAGGAGAACGGGCCTCGTAGAGGAACACCTCGATCGCTAACGGGACTGATTTCCTATATTGAGAAGAATGGGAAGTAAGAAAGGCACCAGAGCGGCTACGCCACTTTTTTCAAAACCATTCGGGTTTTAGGTTAAGTGTGAATACTTAAGTGTTAACACTTAACCTACCTTTTCGCCGCAGGCGAAAAGGTAACCGTCCCCACCGGGATTCGAACCCGGGTTTTCACCGTGAAAGGGTGACGTCCTAGGCCTCTAGACCATGGGGACATGGAAGTGACCGATATTGCTTTTGATGACGGCAATTTGCAAGAATTTTCAAGCAGTAACCCTTAGTTTTACTCACTCGGTAACTGCCCCAATTTGAGGTTGTCCTTAATGCAAGTCGTAGGTTATGACCAGAGAGACACATTTTTTTAGGGGGCGGGTATTCGTTTCTGGGTTTGGGGGAGGCAATTCTGGGGGGTAGTTCCTACTTTTCTGCTTCTCTTACATTTTGGTTCTCAAATCGGGCGTGCGGACGGGCTGCCGATGCGAAATTCGTGTGCGGATTCCATCGTTCGGGAATTCGATTCCGTGTGGAATAGGGATTTTTCTCGATATCCCGGAATGAGAAGCCTGTCGGAGCGGCTTCGGACGGACCTTACCCAAGACCCCTCGCTATCCCCCGACCTTCAAGAGTACTTTCGTCAGGGGGGCAGCCCTCTCACTTTGGGTCAATCGGCCCTTCTTGAGGGACTAAGGTCTGCTCTGGCTAAGGTCGTGGAAAATAGCGATCTCTCCAAAGCCAAGAAAACAGCCCTT
Organism: uncultured delta proteobacterium; assembly: GCA_963778115.1. Lineage (GTDB taxonomy): Bacteria > Bdellovibrionota > FAC87 > UBA2466 > UBA2466 > JBBQIT01. The sequence goes on along the minus strand of CAVZSV010000004.1, from coordinate 192,328 downwards.
TTCGAGTCTCTGAACCAGGCCGTTCAAAGCTTGATCAAGGAGCCCATTCAGATAGATGACGTTTTTCTTCCCGGAAATGGCGGAGGCAACGGTGGCGGGGGAAGTTGGAGTGGGGGGCCTTCCGGAAATGGGGGCAGAGGCGATGCGCAGGACTATGCGGCCCGCTTCTCGCGCTATCTTAAAGGAGAAGGAGTGGCTCGTTGCGCGACTCGAGGATCTATTCTCTTCGTCGCAAGCAGTGTCATCAATACCGCGACGGCTTTACAGGCAAAATGGGAACGTTATGCCGGAAAAAATGCCCCTGCTGTTAAAGGGATACTAAATCCATCGACGTGGAACAAAGCCTGGCAGGATGAAGGCTTTCGTCGAAATATGTTTTTTAACGGGATTCTAATGAGCACCATCGCGGCCTTTAGTTGTATTCCCAACCGAACCCTGGGGAAGAGGCTCATTGTTGCCACTACGGCTGGCGTATCGGCTTTAGGGCAGTACTTGGCGAGTGGCAAGATTGAGATTTCCCAAATCCTCTTTGATGTCTTTTATGTGAGGTTTGTGTCTTTGAATAAAACACAATTTGTTTTTCGTTTGGCGGAGAAATACCGGGCGAGCGGTTGGCCAGTCGCGTGGCTTGCGGAGGGTGGTCTTCAACTCCTTAGCGAAGGGGTCGGTGGCGCGCTTTATTCCCGGACTTCTGAAATGCCCCGACGAGTAGCGAACTATTTGATGGGAAACACGCCAGAAACGATGGCTCCGCCAGCGACGAACTAAAAACAGAAATTTAGCGCTTCCTATTATCGTAGGTTTAATTCCCTGATCATGGCATCGTCCACAAAGTTTTTACTATAAGGAATTTCTACGTTACCGTGAAACGCTTATGGAAATAATCTCTCTTGATCACCTCGTGTTGACCGTGAGAAATGTGGACTCCACCTGCCATTTCTATGAGACGGTTTTGGGGATGCAGAAGAAGGAGTTTTTACCCGGCCGCTTTAGTCTTCACTTCGGGAACCAGAAAATTAACCTACATCCCTTGGCAAACCTTCCCGATCCCAATGTCCGCCACCCAACACCCGGTTCGGCCGATCTCTGCTTTTTAACGCGCACCCCTCTGGAAGAGGTAGAAGCCACTCTAAAACGAAACCACCTATCGACCCTGGGGCCACCGGTACTTCGCACGGGCGCTTATAGCCAGATTCGCTCTATCTATTGCTACGATCCCGACGAAAACCTCATCGAAATCGCTAATCTAGTCTCTACCACAGAAAGGTACCTCCCTTTATGAGGGAGGGATGTGGTAGGGTCGCGGGATGGAATTGGAATCTGAATTCGGGCCGGACATCGACTGGGATTCATTGCAAAATGAATTTACCGGAGGGCTTCGGGAATCGCTCGAACCGCCCAATTCGAATGAGCCCATTTGCCTCATCAGCTATGAGATCACTTTTATTCTGCTAGGCGATGGCCCTGGTGCTCGGCCTAGCTTTTGGAAACACTACCGTAGAGAGCTCGTGCTGAATCGAAAAACCAATTATCAAAATTATCACGTTAGAGTCTGCCGCCATCAGCTGACGTCTCTTCGGATGAATCTCAACCAGCCCGTGTTTTTTAGAAATAACCGACTGACCACTGAAAAACAGATCGATCCCTACACGATCCACGCATTGACCGATCCTAGATTTAATAATTAATCCGCGCCACTTTAAGGATAGTGATTGTCCAACATGCCTTGGATCTCTTCCGCGGTGTAGAGTTTGCCTTTGCCCACTCCGGGGCAAAACTTCACCACTTCGTTGTTCCAGGCGCGGCTTTTCATGTTTTCGGGCCAGAAGGGCCAGGTGCGACATTGGGACGGTCGCCCCTCGTATACCGTGCATCGATTTCCCTCCAGAAAGTTACAGTCGCGCGAGGGATCTTTGAGGTGGAACCACCCATCGGTATTGTCGCAGTAAGTTCGGGTAAATTGGCGGGTGGGGATCTTAAGAAACCTTGCTAATCGCTGTCGGTCCTTAAGACTGACATAGATGTAGCCGTAAAGCCCCCGTGACGTGCAGCACTGGCCGCTTCCTTGGCATTCAAAGCGAATGCCCTCACTCCAAAAAGTTTTCTTGTCTTTTTTTATATTCAACGCTCCACCCTGAGTTTACCGACGATACAAGAAATACTGCCTTTAGCAAGAGCTATCACTAAGGTTTCATTCCCCTTTAATTCGGTACCAAAAGTGCATGAATCCCCGGTTTTAACTTTCGTCGTAAAGGCCAGGATCGAATGTTCGTAGTAAGGCCGTGGAGCTTATGGCTCGGGATCGCTCTTTGTCTTTCCATGCCACTGTTTTGCTTTCCTTTGTGTCCCTCGGTCATTCTTCATCGTGGGGGAGGGATGCTGTTTTTCGAGAGATTATGACTCCCTCTACGATCCTGGATCTAAAGAGGGAAAGAGAAGCTCTTGAGCGCGACGTTATAGAAAGTGTTCGGGAGGAGGTTGAGAAAAGACACAGGTCTTATTTAAAATGCGATAACTCAGACGAGTACTGCCCCGCTTTCTGGGCAAGCGAAGTTCTTGGTGAATTGTTCGATAACGCGGTTCGGTGGGGAAACCAATTTGAGAGAAGCAAAAGAATCAAGTTGCGCGCTTTTTCCATCACTAAAGGCATCGTTATCGAAGTCGAGGACGAAGGGGCGTTACCGTTTGATCCCATGAATGATCCCTGTTCCTTCGGTAGAGAAGACGAAGCCATAGTCAGAGAGAGACGCAAGCAACAGAACAAAATGGATTGTCATGGCCTTTTTTGGACCAGCATCAGAGATGATGCTAAGTTGGGTTATCTCTTCCGCAATGGGAGTATCGTTAGCGTTCTTATCGAGTGGAGAAAACCCTCGTGGTGGGATGGCGAGGCTAATTAACAGGATTATTTTTTTGGTTTCAGCAAGTCCGCTAGTCCCGCGAAAGCCTGATTAGAGAGCTTAGGCCCTTCGTCCTTCGAAAAATCTGCGGTCACTGAATCGGCTACCTTATAACGAGCGTGCTCATTCTCATGGCAGTAGATGCAGAGTAACTCCCAGTTGCTACCGTCGGGGGGATTATTGTCGTGGTTGTGATCCCTGTGATGAACCGTTAGTTCCTTGAGCCGCTTTCCGCTAAATTCACGCGCGCATCTGCCGCAGACCCAGGGATACATTTTTAGTGCCCGCTCTCGGTAGCCCTTTTCCAGCTCCCTCCTATCTTTGCGAATTTCGGTTAGAAAGTCGCGAGGCCCTTTACCTGTAGGAGGTTTATTAGAGGTCATGGCCTTTTGATACCTTGACCCGTTAGGAAAGGGAAAGTTTTTTAGTCGACCCACTGGACTTGGAAGCGCCGCCCCTTAATCTTGCCATGTTGGAAGTAGGTGAAGGCCTTACCGGCCGATTTTCGACTGATAGCAACATAGGAGACTCTATCTAAGATCTCAATCTTGCCGACCTCATCTCCACTTACGCCGGCATCTCCGGTGATTGCGCCTAAGATATCCCCCGGCCGCAATTTGGTTTTTCGTCCGCCGAGAATGGAGAGAGTCCGCATGTCGCTACTATGAGTGGGGGCGGGAGTGGCGGAGGGAACCTTATCCAAAAGGGTTTTGGGATCGATTAGCGGTAGCTCCGATTCGGTGAGTTCTCGAATCCTTTTGAGCTTAGGGGCTTCGATGCTATTGACGAAGGAGATAGCTAGTCCTTTTTTGCCAGCGCGGCCTGTTCTTCCAATTCGGTGAATGTATTGGTCCGCATCTGATGGCAAGTCGAAATTGATAACAGCGTCTAGTCCTGCAATGTCGAGGCCCCGAGCGGCAACGTCGGTAGCCACTAAGATCCGAGTACTTTGGTTTCGAAATTTGGCCATGACTCTTTCGCGCATGTGCTGCTCAAGATCTCCATGCAGTCCGCTAGCATTGTGTCCGGCGCGTCTTAGGTTTTGTACAATTTCGTCAACCCGTACTTTCATATTGGAGAAAACAAGCACCGATTGAGGGCGAAAACTATTTAAGACGGCTATAAGAACGCTGACTTTGGTTTCGTTCGACGTTCGGTAAAGTCGTTGGTCGATCTCAGGGAGTTCGATCGCGGGAGTTTCGATAATGACCTGCTCCGCCTTCTTCTGATATTTGCGGCTGAGTCGCACAATCATGTCGGGAAAAGTCGCAGAGAAAAGGGCTGTGGTTCTCTCAGGGGGAGTCTTAGATAAAATTTCCTCTATTTTTTCGTGAAAGCCCATATCCAACATGCGGTCAGCTTCATCGAGAACTACGGTCTTTATGAGGTTAAAGTCTAAAGATCCACGACCCATATGATCCAAAATACGTCCCGGAGTGCCGACAATAATGTGGGCTCCGTGTTCCAGGGTTCGTCGTTCCAAAGCGGCAGGCCGTCCGCCGAATAGGGTTACGATCTGTAGATTATTTTGGTAGCGACCTAACTTTCTAAGATGCTCGGCGACTTGAGTCGCCAGTTCTCGTGTTGGGCAAAGGACTAAAGCTTGGATGCGACGAACCTTAACATCCATTTTCTCTAACAGCGGAATTCCAAAGGCGGCGGTCTTTCCGCTACCGGTCATGGCTTGAGCGATAACGTCCTGACCTGCCATGAGGATGGGAATGCAGCGAGATTGCACTGGCGTCGGGATGGTAAAGGCCATGCTTTCCAGAACTTGCTGTAGTCCCGCCGATAGTTCAATTTCCTTGAAATGGCTCAGAGCTTTCATTGGCCCCTTTGATTACCATAATGGGCCGTAAAGGGGTGAAATTACTTGTCACTAAAGGTTAGCGGCTACAGGACGGAAACGATCTCGTAGTCACGGGTCACTCTTTGAATCTCTACTTGAATCTCATCGCCTACTCGCCGTCCGAGCAGGGCTGTTCCCATCGGGGATTGGGGAGTAACCGTTTGGATCTGTTTTCCTTCGAAAGTAAGACTCATTCCACCTCGTTGGGGCATCAAAAGATAAAACGACCGCTTCTGTTCGCTTTCCAATTCGACTAATTCGATTAGCGCGGTGGAAGCGATAGGCATGTCCTTAGTGAAAGCGATGATATCTACATGACGGTAAAGGGCCAACGCCTCTTCGAGCTCCATCGCCCGGCGAGACTGCGCTCCTGCCAGATACGAGGCTTCTAATCCGCGGGTGTCGTATTGATCTTCCGCTTTAGATTCTCCGTGAGTAGCCGCTTCATGGGCGCTTAGCGCTGCTTGCGTTAAGACGGTCAGTGCTTCTGCGATCTGGTCAGTAAACCTTTTTAAAATAGTCGCTTTGTCCATGACGCTATTTTCCCAAACCCTCTTCAGCCAAAAGGTAAGTAAGGGTGGCAACTGCCGAGGTTCCGGCACAGAGCTCTTTAGGATTAACGGCCTCAATGCGATCTAATGCCGAGTGATGGATGTCAAAGTAATGAGTGGAGTCAATAACGAGTCCTAAGGTGGGAACTCCAAGTTCGCCCAGAGGATCAACATCTGTTCCCCCACTTCCGGTAGTGATGCGATCGGCGTGTAGGGGTTTTAGATAAGGCTTCCAGTTCTCGATGAGTTTTACGATCTCTGGATTTCCAGTGACATCGAATCCGGCGGGGTTGAATCCTCCTTGATCAGACTCCAAAGCTGCTACATGTTTTTCTCCATTGGCTTTTACCTCGCGCAAATATTGCTTTCCTCCGACTCCACCATATTCTTCAGACATAAAAAGGACAGCTCGGACCGTTCGCCGAGGTCTGATCTTAAGGGCGCCCAAAGCGCGCAGCGTTTCAATCGTCTCGACCACTCCGGCGCCATCGTCGTGGGCTCCGGTACCTAAATCCCAACTATCTAAATGGCCGCTTACGACGACGTACTCTTTTGGAAACTCCCTTCCGGTAATTTCTCCAATGACATTGAAGGAAGGAACAGGAGGTTCCATTTTTGCTGAGAGCTCGAGCTTTACTTTCGTCGCCGGATTTTCTTTCAGGTGCTGTGAAAGCAGATTCGCCGACCTTACGCTAAGGGCCGCGGCTGGAATTTCAGTAATACCGTCTTTGTAATGAAGGCTGCCCGTATGAGGATGGTCATCGTCAATAAGCGAAGTGAGTGACCTGACAAGGACGGCCGTCGCTCCATATTTACCCGCTTTGGCAGCACCGTACACACGCTGATCAACGGTATTACCGTAAGCATCGGACGGATCGATTTTAGGATCCATGGCCTTGTTATAAAATACGATTTTCCCTCGGACGGCGTCGGCTAGCCGATCCACTTCTTCTAAACTTTTTACTTCTATGACCGAAGCCCCAATCTCTTTTTCTCCGGTTCCGACACTCCCGCCTATGGCGCATAAATTCAGTGGGAAAGATTGTTCGGCGTCTATGAGAGTGGCTCGTTCGGTGGATCCCCGAGACCAATTTACTGCCATCATCGGCTGCAAGTAGACTTTATCAAATCCATAGCTTTCCATTTTGTGCTTGGCCCAGGCAACGGCTTTTTCGGCTCCGGCACTTCCGCTTAGGCGATGGCCGATGCCCGTCAGCTCCACGAGGTCATTATAAGCGTGTCCGCGTTGGGTAATCTCTTGAGTGATGCGTTGGGTGGTTTCTTGTAACTTCGGATCATTAGCAACGCTGCCACTGACACTCTTAGAGAAAGAAACGCGATGGCCACCCCGAATCTTAAAACTACCCATGTCTTCATGGCGCCCATGATGGCTTGAAAAGGGGGGAGTTGCCAACGGGAAGTTTCACCAGATAGCGAGGGAGTGTCAGAAAATGAAACCAGATAGGGGAGAGTAGTAGCACCCATCCCAACAGCGCTATAAAGAACGGGCCGCTCGGGGAGTCAACCAAAAGGCGGCGCGCCAATCCAGATCCCGCATCGAAAAAGACGTTGAAGCCTGTTGCTTCGCCTAGCGGGTCCTTAAACCAAATCAGAGCCAGCGGAAAGAGTAGGAAAAAGCGGCGTAGAAATAGATCGGCGGGATCTTTGTCGGCTAACCAGAACCATCCCACATAAAAGGCAACAGAGAGTGCTGCGATTCTATGGATCCACTTTACCAAGCAAATTACCTAGCGCAGCAACTGCTCAAGCAGATCGACGGTATGATAGGGGAGGATAAAATTGATGTTCGGCTTGTCGTCGTCACTAATGGCTCCCTGGCCGGTAATAGTGGCAGTGATGGGACGGTTATTTCTAAAAAATAGACCCAAGGTATCCATGGTTCTTAGAAACGCCCGCTGTGCCAAATGGAGAAATGCCGGATCTTCGTCAAAGAGCTTTAGACTTAAGGCTCTATTTAACGCTGCAGCCCACTCGCAGAGCTGCCAATATGCCATGTTGTCATTCCAAACCAGGACAGCGGTGTCTTGATAAAAGCCATTATAGATTCCACCCTCCGCTTGGTTTACGAAAGGATTCTTGGGATCGAGGAAGTATTTAAATTGATTACGGACCGTAGCCAGTAAATCGACGCCTGGCACAGTTACGTCCCGCTGGTGAGCTCTCATGATGAAATTCAATAGTTGGGCATAATGGCCAAGAATAATCACGGGACGGTTTTCACCGTAAGTCCCCTCGGTCAACGGCTCTAACGTTGTGGCGTTCAATGCCTCCACCGGAAGCTTTCCCTCTCTCAACATCTTAGTGGCCACTAGAGTCGAAGAGGTAAGTAATTCCCGGTGAAAACGTAGCATCGCAGCGTCATCCGTTCTATCGAGGGCAGTGAAGAGATGGAAGCCGGAGGAGTCCCAAGGATAGATTAGTGAAGCTTGATCAATCGTGTTGGTCTGCATGTTGTTACTAGGATTCCATCCCGAGACGATTCCCCCTTGAGGACCTACAAAGTGTTTATGGATCGTGCTCCATAACCCTTTGAGGTTTGTTCTTGCATCCCTATTAAGCGTGGCCAAGTAGGTATAGGCTCGCGCGGGATAAGAGAGGTAGTTGGGGGCAATAAGGCCTTCGTAAATTTTATCTTGGGGCAAACCGAGGGCTGCTCGTTTTGGCAGGCAATAGAGGGATCCGTCGCCGGATTTTCTTAAGTAAACTCCTAGCTCGGCCAAGCGATCAAAGCCCATGGTGAAACGAGTGTCTTGGAAAGGGGCGATCGCAAGAAGGGCGATGGGAATGCGGAAATTAAAAACCGTGTCGTCGGCGCAGGGCAGAGGGATCAAGCGAACTCCCGCCACTTGAGAAGGGCAACTCTTTGCGTCTAGGGTAAAGCCAGGTTGAATGCCCTGCTTTGCCCATTCCGCATAATCCATAAGTTCATGTATTTTTGCGGTTTTTAACCCTCTAAAGTCCTCAACCCCTCCCGGGGATTGGGAGCCTACGATTACAAGCAACAGGGAAATAAGACTGACACTCAACGGGGAACGCATAGAATTCCTTCTGCACACTGGGGCTAAAGTATTGCCAAAGTACGGCCAAAGTACGAATGATGCGTTGCTATATGCGATAAACCGCTCGACCTTGTCAAGAGAGGTCAATGACGAGGCTTTGCTTGGCACTTCTTAAGAAAAGACAAATTTAGAGCCTGGGCGTTTTGCAGCTTTTGTGTCAGATCCGCAAAATAGATACAGGTACAGCGAGCTTCTCCGCCGTTTCGAAGGTATCTCTCGACGCAGTCTAACCCCTCTTGTTTGATGATCTGGTAATGGTGGTAGTACTTGAAGTTCCAGTTGTTGGTATTGGAATAGCCTCCCAAGCACAGAAGCCAAAGTACAACCCAGATCGCATTTGTCTTTCGCTTCTCGAAGTGAAAGCGGGTGCTAAGGGCGATACTCCAGGCGAAAACCATAAGGGGGATGAGAATGAAGGCGGTCTCTGAATAGCGGCTTGTTTTAGACGAAGCCACCCCGAAGCCCGCTCTGCCAAAAGCAATAACAGCGACTGCAGCCAGAACTCCTAAGATGGCCGCCGCAAGTCCATAGACGGATTCTTTGTGGGAACTGCGGTAACGCCAGATCATTAAGAGGGGAGTTAAGACGGCCAATAAACAGATAAGCCCGATAAGGGCCGATTGTCCGTGATATCCGAAACCAAAACTAATCAGGTTAAGAAACATGTCCCAAAAGCGATAATCGTAGGGAAGTATCGGAAGGGGATGGCCCTGCACCCGTTGGTAATGAACAACCCAAGCCGCGACACCAGAACCAACAATGCCAATGACAAGTAGGGACTGAAGTAATTCTCGGGTTTTGTCTTTGTTGGTACCGGCTCTAATACGATCCCATTTGTAAAAGGCGTAGACCACCACCAGAACGGCGCAGAGTGCGGTTCCATTCGAAAAGGAAAAGATACTGCCCAAAGCGAAAAGGGAGCCCAAGACCAAAGATCCCGTCTTTTGCTGATTATCAAACAGGAAGTAGACTGCTAGTAAAAAGAAAAGCAGCAAGAAGTGAATGCACGATTGCACTCCCCACGCATGATTTTCGTTAGAGATCGCCGATACCAGAAAAATAAGAAACCAGGCTAAGATCGACGCGGAACTTTGGGGGGCGAGCCTTTTTTTTAAAAGGAAAAAACTTAGGATTAAAACGCCAAAAAAAGCAAAACTTATGTACTGGTTCACACTTAGGTTCCAGTTATCAATCTTTAGAAGGGCCCACATGAGAAATTTGGTCGGCACTATGCGGTCTTCGTTATGAGCCTTAAAGAGCCACGAGAGCGTTAGGCCAGAGGGAAGTTGGTCTGAATTAAGTGCCTCCCACTCATCGCCTAGGGGGATGTCGACGGAATAGTGAACGATAAAAGCCGCATGCACTAAAAATATCGCCCCGAGCAGAAAAAAAGGTAACTTTGCCTTGAAGCCTTTCATGACGGGTCATGCTGGCATGAGGCCCATCTAAAGCCAAGGCCCAATCAGCTTCTGCGCTACTCGAAGGGCATTAGCGATAACGGTAAGGGCGGGATTAGTGGCCGAGCTGGAAGGCATGAAGCTTGAGTCTACGACAAAAACATTATCCACGTCATGCAAACGGCAATCGGGGTTAAGCACGGAGGTTTTCGGATCCTTTCCGAAACGAAGGGTACCGCATTGGTGATTAGCGTTGTCGGGCCCTACCATTTTGCCGACGTACAAACCATGATCGCTAAGGACATGCACGCAGCCAAGAGCAGGCAGAAGGGCTTTCACTTTTTCAACAAGGCGGCGGTGGCCTTCTAAATTATTGGGGTGGTAGCGAACGACGAGTGTACCGTCCGGAGCAAGGGAGACCCGATTGGTTTCTTGCGGGAGATCTTCTGAGAAAACTACAAATTCGAGCGCGTGTTTAGCAAGCTTGTCGTGAGTCAATCCGGCGGGCGTTTTTACGCGGGCCGCTTCCAGCGCAGCGATGGTTGTACGCCCCAACATTTGAACGTGGCCTAGAGGCCACTTCCATTGCGGGGAGTTAAAATAGAAATCGTTAAATCCCAATGTCTTTTGAAAACGGGTCGTGTTCTCGCTTTCGGTGATCCCCACCACCGAGGATTTCAAATGTCGCATGTAATTCTTTCCCACAAGACCCGAAGAGTTTCCTAACCCCTTAGGATGTCTTTGATTTGCTGATGCAAGCAGAAGCCCTGCCGAATTGATGGCGCCCGCGCTCACTACCACGGTCTCGGCAAAATAGCTCTCAGGGGTTTTTTCGTTAAGTAAGCCGTGGACTTTAGTGACTCGTTGACCTTTGGAATCGGTCTCTAAGCGAACCACTCGGACTCCTGTTTTTATCGTTACGTTCGGCAGTTTCGCCCAAGGCGTAACGCAGATGGTTTCAGCGTCATTTTTCGCGTGGATCTTACACGGATATCCGCCGCAGGTATTACAGCGGACGCAGTGGTTCGCTGTTAAGGGCGGATCCGAATATTCGATAGCCAAAGGGAGAGGGAAGGGATGAAGCCCTTGTGATTTTAATCGCTCTTCGACCCCTTGAATGGTCGGATCATGAGGGATAGGAGGAAACGGATACGCTCCTGAGGAAGCGGGTTCGGTGGGATCGATCTTATGAACCCCACGGACACGATATAACGTTTCCGCTTTCTGGTAATAAGGCTCAAAAGCTTCGTACGAGAGCGGCCATGCCGGGGAGACACCCTCGAAGTGGCGCAGCTCCTCAAAATCCTCTTTCCGAAAACGCATCAAAGTAGCACCGTAAAACTTGGTATTTCCTCCAATGCAATAAAAGCTGGGGCACTCATAGGAGATGCCATTTTCATCCTTCCAAATCTCGGGCGATCCGTAACGCCGTTTGGAGATGACCTCTTTGGGATCCCAATTCTGCTCTTCTTGAGGAATAAAAGTCCCGCGCTCCAGTAGCAGGACCTTTTTTCCGGCTTGAGCGAGTGCTTGAAAAAGAGTTCCCCCGCCGGCACCGGATCCAATAAGGATGAAATCAAAGTGAACGCCTTGGTCTTTCATTGAGAGGTTATTCTATCATCGCCTTAAGCCAAGCGACGAAATTCGTCACCTTTGTCCACTCTTCAGCCAACCATCTCCAAAGCCTCCTCCACCCATCGCGTGGCTACAAACTTGCACTGAACCCGACTAGCGAAGGTAGGAGACGTTGCGCGTGCTCAATGTAGTGTGTTTAGTCGGATACGGACGAATTGCCCAATGGTATGAGCCTCTTCTTAAAGGGCTCGCCAAAAGAACTCTGCTCGTCGACCCCTATGTAGAATCTTCTAGTAAGGAAATCTTCGAAAATGTGGAGTCCCTTCGAGAAGAGGTAAGTCTCTCACAGATAGAACTGTTTATCATCTGCAGCCCCACGGAAGATCATTTAGCTGGTATCGAATGTATTCTCTCCCACCATCCCGAAGCACGGATCATTGTGGAAAAGCCAGTGGTGGAAGAAGGACAACTGGAACAGCTGGAAACCACGCTAAAGAAATATCCCTTATCTCGTGTAGTGGAAAATTCACAGTATTTTGAAACATCCGTGGTGGATCAATTCCTCGAAGTGGTTTGCGCGCACACTCAGACTGCTTTAGAGGTGAGAGAGATCTATGCGGAATTTACGAAGAATCGAGTATGGGACAATGTGAAGGGACGGTTTCGTGATTTTGCATTGGGTCCATTGGGCTATGAAGGGCCCCATTTGTTAGCGCTCACCGAATCGGTTCTTAGAAAAATTGGCCACCCTAAGGGGTATCCGAAAAGTTCCGCAATTTCCTGCCAGGTTTGGGCGACTTCGGGGGAAGCTTCGGATGAAGGGAGTTTGGGCTTTCATGTCCGAGCCCCTAAGCTTCCTTCGATTGGCCTATACACTTCGACGGTAGGTAAGATCGGGCGGGCGATAGAGTTATCCTTAGGAAAATCAGACATCAAAGTCGCAAGCTCTGAACGTTTTCGAGTCCTTTGCCTTCGGTTGGCTTCAAACGCCGAATTTGTTCTTAAGCTTGAGCCGCAGATAAATTCGCAAGGAGATTTGATAAGAAATCAGCATCAGATTTTCCGCGCCCTAGCGCACGGATACGAAAAAATAGCTTCTCTCGAAACCGACATCTTCGCCGATTCTCTTTCTCGCAATATTGCCGTCCTCTCATCCGGGCACAATGCTAGAGAGTCCCTTCAAGCCTCTATGCGTCGGTTGAGGTTTCTAACCGCTTTGCACCGCACCCTTCCTGCTTCTTATCACGCCGCTCTTTGCGCCTCGTCCGGAAGAGAATAATTCCCATACTATCGATTGCTTTGTCGCCATGGCTAAAGGTAAATGGGCTTCTAGTGAGAAGCTTGTCGGAAGGAGTCCTTATGCGTAACCCTAATTTAAGTTCGCCATTAACGCTGCAATTTACCATGGAAGAGAAGGATTACTTGCTCAGTGCTTTAGCCGATCGCTTGGGAACCATTCGAGAATCTATTTATCACGCCGAAACTACGGCTTTTAAAGATGGCCTCAAACGAGAAGAGAAGTTAGTCCGTAATCTTATCGATAAGTTGGGATATCTAGCCCAAAAAGTAGGGTAGCGCAGATCCATGCACCCTTGGCATGATGTAGAGATAGGTGAGGATGCTCCGCATGTCGTGACCGCGGTAATCGAAGTTCCCATGGGTTCCAAGATCAAATACGAACTCGATAAGCCCAGCGGATTTATCAAGGTAGATAGAGTTCTGTTTAGCTCGGTTCATTATCCTGCCAATTACGGATTTATTCCGCGAACGCTGAGCGAGGATCATGATCCTCTTGATATTTTGGTTCTGGGCCAAGAGTCCACCGTTCCGCTCTGTTTAATGCGCACAAGACCCATAGGCGTCATGAGGATGGTGGATCAAGGAGAGCTGGATGATAAGATCATCGCTGTCCACTTGGATGACCCCGAATACTCTCATTATATTTCTATTTCAGAGCTACCCCCCCACCGTCTAAAAGTGGTGAAGCGTTTTTTTGAGGACTACAAAGTTTTAGAGAATAAACAGGTGAAGGTGAACGATTTCTTGGGGCCAAGTGAGGCCTTCGAAACCATTCGCCGTAGCATGGTCCTTTACCAGGAGAAGGTTCCAAAGTGATTGCTCACTTTATCGGGGCAAGACCTTAGTCCGAGCTGCATTCCAAAGGGCAGAATCTTTTTCAAAGCGCTTAAGAACAACTTCCGCAAAAGTGAAAGGTTCGATTTCGAGTTGAGAAAGTCCCGAAGTCGGTACCGGGGTCCCCTCCGTCAGAATATTTACGGCGGTATGCATGAGGACACTGGTTAAGGTCTTAGTGGCAATAGAAACATTTAATTTACGGTCATCCACGTATAGGTCGTTTCCGCGACGACGGATCCCTTGAACTCCCAAGTCCCAGAGAGCTTCATAAATCTCAAAAACAAATAGATGTTGGGTTAATATGGCCGCTTCCAAAGAGTCGTGAAACCACTCTGCGATGAAATGGAGCATCTTGGGACTAGAGATAGGGGCTTTCTTTTTTACGTCCTCAAGGTCGACCATGTGATCTAAGGCGACATCGGCGGGACCGACAAAAGCTACTAATGAATCTCCCATGAGGTCAAAATTGCGGTAGATCCAGTGCGGTGCTAGTTGGCTTCCGTCGTATTTGATTTCACGATCACGGTAGACGAGCGTCTTCAAAATCAATCTCTCCCAGCATTTCGTTTCGATTGAGAGCGCGCTTTAGACGCATGCAAGATTCACATCGGCCGCACATGACTCCCCGAGATTCGTAACAACTCCAAAGAAGGTGCAACGGAAACGAGAGATGTTTGGCTTCACGAACAATTTGCACTTTATCCAGACTAGAAGTCGGCGAGATAACGCGGACCTTTCCATCGGTGGAAAACGAAAGTGCCGCTGAAATAGCATTCAAATAGGTTTCAGAATTGTCCGGAAACGTTTGAGCCTCTTCTTTATTGAATCCGACAATGACTTCAGAAGCGTCGGCATCTTCGGCTAATTGGGCCGCAATTTCGATAAAGACACCATTGCGATTAGGAACCCAAACCGCTTTGGCGCTATGAGAAGTAAATGTGTGGGATTCCAAATCGGAAAACTGGGGCTGGGGAAGGGTAGATTCCGGCTCAAGAAGTCCTCCCCCTTTTCCTAGTTCTCTAAACCAATCCAGTCGAAGCACTCTATGCAGGATTCCGAAATGGCGAGCGATGCTATCGGCATGCTCGATTTCTCGATCGGCAGCTCTTTGACCATAGTCAAAGGTAAGGGCGGTCACGATATTCCAACCATTGGCTAAGGCCATGGCCATGGCTACGGAAGAGTCGAGTCCTCCTGAGAGAAGTGCTATCGCTTTTGGTTCTTGAGGCATGCGGGCTAGGACTACCACAGAAGAAGGCGGGTAGGGAGCCCAAAAGAGCCTGGTAAGGGGATCTAGAGATCGACTTACCAGGCTCTTAGTAATGTTGGACCTACAAACGTGTGGAAAGATGATCGATTCGGCGATTGATATCTTCGAGTCTTCTAACTAGTTCACGCAGTCTTTCAGAAATGTCGGTGCGGGCTGGCGCATTCTCCGGACCAAAATTCAAAACTTCATCGAGCAGATCCTTGATGTCGTTCTTCGCCAAAACTGACTGGGTCTTACGCTCGTCACTCATTCGAACTCCTTGGAAAATCGGACTACCAACAAGGAACCAAAGATACTTCTGATATAACGGCATCCGGGCGGAATTCTTTAATAAACCGGGGGAGTAGGTAGTGAACTTTGTGCGGAAAAGGCGACAAAATTTAGTTAAAGTGGCGAGATTGGGAAGCGGTAGGTTAAGCGCTTTGCATTCGGCCACTTTGCCGGGCGTTATATAGAAGCTTCTAAACCGGCAGAGGGGGATTGCGGCGATTCGGTCTGTTCGGCCTGTTCTAATTCCTGGGCTTCCCTTTCTAGCTTTTTATATTCCGCGGTGCGTTGTGAAAGTTCGTCAAGCAGGGTTTCCATGCCCAATCCGGTCTGGCTACTGATCGCAAATCCTTCTAAGCCAAGTCCAGATAGCGTTTTCAGCGTTTCGGCTAGTGCCTTTGAATCGAGCAAGTCGCACTTGGTGAAGACAAGAAGCTCCGGTCTTTCGAGTAACTGAGGATCGTATTGGCGAAGCTCCTCGCGAATGACCTTCACATTCTTCAAAATGTCGTCGGGAGGAGCGCTGATATCGACTAGATGCAAGAGAATCCGATTACGGCTGACATGTCTTAGAAATTTGTGTCCTAAACCCGCCCCTTCAGCAGCTCCTTCGATAAGCCCCGGAAGATCGGCTACAACGAAGCTAGCCCCCTTATTTTCGACGACACCCAGATGGGGCTCCAAGGTAGTAAAAGGATAGTCCGCGACTCGGGGGGTCGCTCGTGAAATCACTCTTAGAAAGGACGATTTACCAGCGTTGGGAAGTCCAATGAGGCCGATATCAGCCAGTACCCGAAGTTCCAATCGCAGCGTTAAGGTCTCCCCTAATTTTCCCGGAGTCGCAACCCGGGGAGCACGGTTAGTGGAACTTTTGAAGGTTCGATTGCCTCGGCCTCCTCGGCCTCCTTCGGCCACCAAAAGCAGCTGGTCATCATGAATAAGATCTTCGATGAGTTCACCGGTTTCATCATTGAAGACCATGGTTCCCATGGGGACTGAAATATAGAGATCTTCACCGCCGCGCCCGTCCATGTCGCTGCCCATTCCGTGCTCGCCTCTATCGGCTTCGAATTTGGGTCGGTATTTAAAATCGAGAAGGCTTGTCTTATCCCGCGTGGCTTTCAGGAAGATAGATCCGCCCCATCCGCCATTCCCGCCATCGGGTCCGCCGCGAGGAACATACTTCTCCCTGCGGAAGCTTACGCAACCGTTCCCGCCGGCACCGGCAAAGACGCGAATGACTACTTCGTCAATAAGGGCCACAAAAACCTCACCAGAGACTTCTTAGCACAGAATAAGAAAATGCGGCGATAGATAGTTGTTTCTGCCGCGTTTCGCGCAGAAACGGTAGGAAGCCAGAGAATAGAACAGACCGTATCTACTGAGCCGAAACCTACTTCGCGGCGGTTGCAGTCACGGGTGCTGTGGCTTCAAGGGGGACGATGCTTACCTTCTTACGGGTCTTGTCGAGTCGGTCGAACTTCACTCGTCCGTTAATAAGGGCGAATAAGGTCCAATCGCGTCCGGTCCCAACGTTGAGGCCCGCATGGACACGCGTTCCTCGTTGTCGGACTAGAATGTTTCCCGCTCTAACGTATTCTCCACCAAAAATTTTTACTCCGAGACGCTGTCCTTGACTGTCTCTACCGTTCCTCGAACTGCCGCCAGCTTTCTTGTGAGCCATTAGTTACCCTTTCTCTCGAACTTCTGAACGAGCAGACGAGTGTAGTTTTGACGGTGTCCGTAGGTACGACGAAAATTCTTGCGGCGTCGGTATTTTACCGTGCGCAACTTATCGCCTTTTTCATGCCCAACACAAAGGCAGTGTACGGTTACCGGCACCTTCGGGGTTCCGATAGCGACATCTTGGCCATCGGAATAAAGAAGGACGTCCGTGATCTCCAGAGGTTGACCCGCTTCCGTGGGCAGCTTCTCTACCAACAGTTCCACGTTCGGTTCTACTCTATATTGTTTGCCACCTGTTCGAATTACTGCGTACACGGATTCTCCACCTAAAATAAGTAAGGTTCGTAAATATTGCAGTTTAGCTTATATAGTCAAGACTTTGTTTATCTGCTCCCGAATACCCTTTTTGGGCTTGCGCCTTGCATCTTTGCCAAGCGTGAGACGCGTTATCTATATCCTACTTTTGTTGGCTACACTACTGCGGCTTGCCCAAGAAAAATCGATTCGGGAGGATTCTCTCGACTGGTGCGCTTCACGGGAAAGGGCTACTGGTCATGCTTTTGCGACTATTCGGGGCCGACTGACGGAGTCTATAGCAGGAAAGCATACTCTAGAGGGGGCGGAGCTTTTCACCGCGGCAGGGCAGCGGAAACGTTTTACGGGACGAGTGGTCATCGAGTTTCCGGTGGGGAGCCTTTCCGGTCTTTCGGTGAGGATTTTTGGCCCTTTTCATTGTTCCGCCGTGCTGAAAAATCCCGCGCAAATGCAAGACGGCTTGTGGCAGTTAGCGCCTCCTCACATCGTCATTCGCCGTGTCGCTCAACTCACTTTGGAACCTCACCCGAGTGCTAATAAGTCGTTAGCCCTTAGATTTCGAAATGGTTTCCTACATTGGTTGGAAAGGCAGGGACGTCATACTCCCTTACTTCTCGCTTTTGAAAAAGCCGTCTGGACGGGAGATCTTTCGGGACTTCCCCAATCCCTGCGGACGTATTTTCGAGAAGGGGGGATGGCCGCCATTTTGGCCCTCAGCGGCCAACATGTGACGAGCCTTCTCATTGCTATTTTGGCCCTGCAACGGCTTTTGCTAAGCTTTTTCAAAGCTAGCTGTCCCACCATCATCCGTAGAGTGTATCCTTATTGGTGTGAATTTCTGCCAGTACTTTGTTCGAGCGTTCTTTGGATTCTCTCCAATGGAGCGGCTCCTATCGCAAGAACTGCAGCGATGGCAATTTCACTTTGGCTGCTCAGAAGAAGAGGACATCATTGTTCGACACTGCAGCTGACCACTTCAAGTGTGGCGTTGCTCATTATTTGGGATCCGCCACTTATCGCAAATCCCAGTTTTTTTCTGAGCGCTTTTGGAACCGCAGTTACGGCAGCCGTTCTTAACGAAACCAGAATACGCCGTCGTCTGTTTTCCTATTTGGTAGGCGCAACGTTACTTCCGATCTTGGCTTGGCCACTGTCAGCCTTTCTGTTCGCCAAGGTTTCCTGGACAGCGCCCCTTCACAATATTTTGCTGGCCTGGTTGTGGGAAATTTTTCTGATTCCCGCTGGGTTTTTCCTACCGATCTTTATGGCGCTACTTCCTTTGTCTTGGCGACCCTATGGCAGTCGTTTGATGGAAAATGCTTGGAACTTTTTGATGCGCACCCAGCAGAGAGTGGGAGAATGGATCCCTCCGCTTTATACAAGTTGTATTCGACCGAGTTGGTGGGAGTGGGCGGCTTTGGAGCTGCTGCTGTTATTTGTCTTCTATGAAGCGCTGAAGAGGCAACGACGGGCCGGTTTGTGGAGCGATGCATCAGATGAGACTTAGCACTTTCCATACCCTGGCTGGCGATTTATGATGATACCAACCACATGACACTTGAGAAATCGCCCGAAAAATCAGCGCGCCAGAATCGCGTAAGAGACGCGCTGGGGCGTATTTACGATAACTTTCCTCCCTATTTTCGAGAGTATCTTCGTCGCTACCAAGAGGATCCGACAAGCCGAGTCTTTGCACCGCTTGCGGAAGCCTATCGGCGGTTGGGAAGGGTGGACGAAGCTATCGATATTTGTAAAGAGGGACTCAATCACCATCCCGACTTTCACGGGGGCAGAGTGACACTGGCCAAATGTCTTATCGACAAACGCCGGTTGCCGGAAGCGCGTGTGGAGTTGGAACGGGTGATCCAGTTCGTTCCGGAAAATCTATTAGCCCAGCGTCTTTTGGGAGATGTCTGCTTAGCACAAAAAGATTTCGCCGCTAGTCTCCACGCGTACAAAATGGCGCTGCTACTTTCACCCGCGGACGTAGCACTTGCGGAGCAAGTTTATACTCTAGAAAAAGGAGAAGCCGAGGAGGCCACGAAATTAGCTCCTTTGCCACTTCCGGAAGAGAAAGTACCGGCGGTGGAAGTCACCGAAACGGTAACTGTGGAGCCAGCACCCGAGTCTTCGGGCGTTGCCGAAAAACCGAACTCGTTGGCGGCAAAACTTGAAGAGCCTGCGGCAGTTCCTCAAACCGCGGCAACTGGGGCAGATGCTTTACTAGACAATTTCTTTTCCGACGACGACACCGAAGACGAAGCCTTTAAAATAGAACATGTCAGCCATATCTTTAATGAGAGCCAACCCAAAGGTCGTCAGGAAATAACGACTGAGACTTTGGGCGATCTGTACTATTCCCAAGGGCAATTCGATCGATCGCTTCGCATCTTTGAGAAGCTGGCCGAAAAAAATCCAAGCGCTGATCTTGCGCGGAAAGTGAACGCTTGCCGACTGAAATTAGGAGTCGGTTCGGATACGATCTTAAGAAATAGGAAGATCGAAGTTCTCAGAGATCTGCTTAAGCGCGTTCAGCATTCCCATAGCTAACTTCATGAAATAGAAATTAAGAGCGCTGGACTGGCTCCCCTGCCTCCTTGCACGAGGATGCCCGTATTTAAGCTATTCACACAACCCTTGAATTTTCCCCAAAGATAAGGGAAAACAGGCGTTTAATCTGAAGAGGAAGCTCGCATGATCGATACGTCGGAATTCAAGAAGGCTCTTTATATCGAAGTAGACGGAGTGCCCTACCAAATCCAAGAGTTTCAACACGTAAAGCCTGGTAAGGGAAACGCGTTTGTCAGGACACGGTTGAAGAACCTATTCAATAACAACGTTATTGATAAGACGTTCAAATCAGGGGAGCGAGTCGGGGAGCCTGAGTTAGAAAAGAAGATTATGCAGTACCTTTACACCGACGGTAATGGCTACCAGTTTATGGACCTTGAAGCCTACGAACAGATAGGGCTGGATACTAAGACCATCGGCGAAAACAAGTACTACCTCGTCGAAAACTTAGAGATTGAAGTTCTCTACTATCAAGGCAAACCCATCGCGGTCGATATGCCTAATTTTGTGGAGCTTGAAGTGACCTATACCGAGCCCGGTATTAAGGGTGATACCGTTAGCGGCGGCGGAAAGCCTGCGACCGTATCCACCGGTCTTAACGTGACGGTTCCCTTTCACGTCAACAAAGGCGACCGCCTCAAGATCGATACTCGAAGCGGTGCCTATGTTGAAAAAATAAAGAGCTAATCGGTAACCCTTCAGCTCTGACAACGACATCGTCCCTAAGCTGTCGATCTCTTGCTCTTCGTCATGCTCTAGGCCCCAAAATCAGACGCTTTCTCATTTACTTCCGTGCTCGGGGATTTCAGCTAAGTGGTTACGCTAATCTTTACTTAAACGAACAGTGCAGTACCGCATCCATGATGGGAACGTTGGTGGCCTGATACTGTTTTCCGTTCACGTCGGTAACGATAATCTCTTCTCCGTGAGGGCCTGTAGTGATCACAGGACCCGTGTAAAGACCTTTGGCCGCACTACTCAGGGTAAACTCTCTTTTGGTTTGATCCGCAAAAATGACGGCATCCCCAATTTGCGCGGCTCCATCCACTATAGGCCTCTCGAATCGGTCAAACTCTCCTGGAATTAAAGTGGCGAGTGTAGCATGGCTTATTCCGTACTTTCCGTCGGCGGTTACCAGCGGCGCTACTCGAATAGAGGTTTTTTCGTTGCGACCTTCCAAAACTCCGTAAGTGGCACCCATTTCGTTAAGTTTGGCACCTTTTTCGAAGATCACTACTGTCGTAAACAGAGCTCCTCCGGTGAAAACTCCCAATTTATTCCCATTAGGCAAAACAATATCGTCCATTCCTTTTCCGGTTTGGGAACCTAACGTGTAACGGACTTTACAACCAAAAGTGACGTCCTTCGGATCGGCAAGGGCCGAAAGGGGCAGATTAAGGCAAACGAATGAAACGGCGGCGACTATCCATGGACGCATGAAAGACTCCTAAAAAATGCCCTCTGCCTGAGGCTTAACACACGGCAGTATAATTGCAAATTAGGGTATCTTTTTCTGTCACGCGGAGCCCCAATTCCACGTCTTATCTAGGGTTTTTAGAAGCAAATCGAGCTTAAGTAATTCCTTAGCTTTGGCGAGACAATAGGGAAGTGGTTCACCCGGTTTCTGCGCGCCAATACGCGCTGAGTCATATTAGTAAGCCATGGTAACCATTTCACTTATGGGGAAACCACCTTCCAAATATCGTCTGCACCGGGCGCGTGAACTTGAATCGAAGGGGAAAAAACGTGCTGCGGCGATGGCTTATGCCAAAGTGGCGGAGGTTTTGGAGCGTCGAAACCACCATGCGATCGCACAGCATTTGCTTAAACGGGCGCTAAAGATATCCCCCCATTCGCTAAAGGCTCTTTGGATTAGTATCAAGATTGAGGAGAGGGCCCATAGAGAGCGCGATATGAAACAGCTACTGCAACTTTTCGCGCGAACCGCGATGCGACGAAAACACGCCCTATTTGCATCGGCGTGGATAGATAAACACTATAAAAACTCTCCCAAAACAAGACGTACTTACTATGAAGCCATTCTGGGCGTGGAAAGAACCTCTGCTTTTGGTTTCCTGGGCCTGGCCACGGCCTACGCAGACGCTGGCGACTGGGATGCCATGCACTCGGCTTTGCTCGATGCCTTAAAGACTAAGTCGTCTGATAAAGTTGTGATCCGTCGGCTGAAAAGACTTTATACGAAATTTAAGGCAACTGAAATGTTGAAACATTTAGAGAGATTTGAAATTGCAAAGCTCCGTCGGGCCGACCTTATTGTATTGCTAAGTGGATTTGAGCACTCGACGGTTGTCGGTAACCCGAAAGCGGAGAAAAATTTGGGCATGCTCATTGCTGAGTTAGAAGAGGAATTGGAGGAAGAGTCACCCGAGAATTTTAAGACGAAGCAATTAAAAATCGCCGAGCATTACGACCAAATCTCGCCCCTTCTAGCGGAGTTTAGGGCTAAGAGTGACAAAATCTTAGCAGATGATTTCAAGTCTCGAATCGATATGGCTATGGCCTATTTAGAAATGGAGCTCTTTCAAGCAGCTCTAGAGGAGTTGCGAACCGTTCCTGCGGAGAGCCCTTTTTTCGCTGAAGCGCAATGTTTGGTCGGAGACATCTTGATAAGGCAGGGAAGCGATCTTGCCGCTTTAGAGGTCTTTCAATCCGTTTTACGGCGGCCCAACGCAAGTGCAATCGTCGAAATGGAAGCGCACTATCAATTGACCGAGCTTTATCTTCGATTGGGAGACGTAGGACAAGCGCTTATCCACCTAAGGTGGGTGGAACATAAGAATCCATTTTACCGTAACCTAAAGAGTGTAAAGTCACGGATGGAAGGGCTTCTGGGAGGAAGGCATCTGGCACCCGAAGGGCGTACTGAAGAGAGTGGCGGGGTTAAGCGAAGAAGGAAGTCTTAGAGGGACTTAATAAAACGTGCGAAAAGGATTTTTCACATTCGGCATGGTGATTCTAGGATTGTATCTAGGGCTGCACCTTGCGCTGGGAAGTAGCCCCGTGCAGCACCGTGTCGTTGAAGAGATCCGCAAGGCACTTTCTGCTTATGGCATCGATCTTCAAATTGAGAGTATCGAGTTTTCCGCCTTCACACCAAAAATCTATCTAAATCGAGTCACGCTAAGGTCATTGCCTCACGCGAAAATTCAACTGGTTCATCCTCTCCCGATAGACAAGATCAAGATCGAGTTTCAGCCCTTAGCTCTCATTTCGAAGAGACTAGTGATCGAAGAGGCTATTCTCTTCCATCCCAGGCTTATTATCCCTCGTGCGGATCTGCTCTACAAAAAAATCGAAGCCCTAACGGCAAGTCGAAAACCTCCTGAGTTTAAAGGAGGTACTTTCAACTTGGTTCTCAAGAAAGTAGGCGTCGTCGATGCTCTTTTTGATATTGACGCCAAGGACCCTAACATTGCGATCCGTTCGCACAGCCTTTCGGCATTCGTGGAAAACAGTCTCACGCAACAACAAAATCTGACCATTGTCTCTCGCGATCTCGAAGTGGAGCGAGGCGATCTGAAACTTCATTTGAATAACGTAGACGTTGACATCGATCTAACCAAGAAAAGCATGAGAGTGAACCGCGCTGTTGTCGAGGGGGATCAGTTATCCATCAACCTCAAAGGAGCGTCTTCCGTTCCTAACGGTGGCTTACCATCCTCGCTAACGGCATCTTTCGACGTGCGAGTTCCACTGGCTCTTTTGAATCGCATTCCTGAATTGAAAACTCCGCAACTAGACGGCGTACTGGCTTCCCAAGGAACCGTCATGATTGCGAATGGATCTTACGAAGGAAACGGCTCGATCCGCTACCAGGACATCATGCTGGATGGTTACAAGATTGGCAGAGGCTCCGTCGAGTTTGGACTCACCGGCTCCAAAGTGAGTTTTACCGAAGTGAATCTAAAGTATGGGGGCGGAGAACTCACTTCGAAGCTTATCACCATTGGGCTAAGTGGCCGCTATCCTTTGGCGGGGGACTTAACCCTTCACGGGGTGCGTCTAGATGGTATTTTAGACAGCGTTAAAAACCCGGGCTCGCTTGTGCGTCTTTCTACCAATGGTCCCATGGCAGTCAAAGGGGACTTGGCCGGTCCTTTAGAGATTCATGGGGATCTCAACGGAAACTTCACCAACTTTGCGGTCATTAACAAGTACGGCAAATCGGAAAAAGACACTATCGTTGCGGTAGACGCCGGTACCATGCAGACCAATCTTAATTTCTACGAAGACAAAATGACTTTTAACGCTCATGTGGCGCTTTTGGGCGGAACTTTGGACGGACAAGGGTACGTGGGCTACGATAATATCGCCAAAGTTAAAGCTCAGGCCACCCACCTTTCCTTGACAGGCCTTGGCCATGTTGCTCAGCTGTCACTTGCGGGTGTTACGGACCTCACCGCGGACGTGGACGTCGCGGGATCCGATGCCAAGATCTTAGGCAACTTCACGGTGTCTGATGCCGCTATCTCAAAAATTTATTTGGGCAGTGTGCGCGGGCAGGCATACTACCAAAACCAACTCCTTTCCTTCGAAAATCTAGAGGCCGCGACCACGATGGAGCCTGTCAAAGGGAACGGGTTTGTCGACTTTAATCCCGACAAAACGCACTACAAGTTTAGCGTCGAGGGAAAGCGACTTGGCGTCGATGATGCTTTCAAAGCATTCGGTCAGAAAAAGTTGAAGTTCGCTCCTCCCAAAGGAGGAGAAGTATCGGCCCGCATGTCTATCGAGGGGGGCCATGACGACGAGGGGATGGAGGTCATCGCTTCGGGGCAGGCGAAGAATTTCAAATGGTATGACGAAGACTGGCTGTCTTCTAGTTTTTTTGCCACATTTCGAACCAACAAGACCGATATTAGCCGTTTGGTTCTCTTAAAAAAGTCGGGGGGGCTAGATATCCGAGGCCACTTCGGAGACGATCGTTCGCGACTCAGTTTTCTAAGTCATGGGTTGCGCGTCGAGGAGCTGAATCACATCGGCCGGTCGCCTTTGTCCGGAGAGATCTTAGGGGAAGTGGTTTTGGAAGGACAAGATCTCACCGAACCCAGTGGAACGGGAGATATTACACTAACGAACGCTACCTTCCGGGATAATCCGCTTCCGCCGTCTCATTTTAAGATCAAAAGCGACGGCCAGCGACTTGAAATAGTCGGTAATCTCTTAGGCGAGAAGCTAAATGGGAGTTTAATTCGTGACGGTGTGGGACAACACCCTTGGACGATTCAACTCTCGTTCGAGGAATTTGATTTTACTCCTTTTACTACCGTACTTTTGGGCAAAGACATTCCGACCGTAAATGAGATCACAGCGACGGGAGACATCAACCTGAAAGGTTCTCTTTCGGATTGGAGTTCGTTTAAAGGGGGAGGGAAGATCACCACTTTGAACCTGGGCCTAAAAGGGACTCCGATGAAGAATCAAGAGCCTATTGTGGTGGACGTCGATAACGGAGCTATCAAAGTCAGTCATGCCAGTGTTATTGGAAAAGACAGCCAACTCGCTTTTGACGTCGCTTTTGAGCCAGAAAAGTCTATTCAGCTTAATCTAGACGGAAAATTGGACTTGCAATTTGTGCAGCCCTTTGTGCCTGGACTTGAGTATGGATCGGGGAAGCTATCAGCCGCCATTCGAGTTTCGGGGACTCCGCGTAATTTTAACTTGCTGGGAAATATTTCTCTTGAGGACGGCACTTTCCGGATGACGGGAATTAACGACGAATTTAAATCAGCGCAAATGCAATTAAGCCTGAGCCAGGATCGCATCAACGTGGATCATTTCGAATCGACGTTAAACGGCGGCCTTGTCACTGTCGAAGGAGATGTCCACGTCAATAAATTTGAGAGCCTGATTCCGAACCTTCGCATTGCCGCCAACCGTGTCGTTATTCGTACCGGAAATTATCTAACCACCCGGTTGTCCGGGGAGTTTACGATCAAAGGCAACAATCGGCCTTATGAGCTAGCGGGAAAATGCCGTCTTATCGAAGGAAATTTGACCCGTTTTGACGTAACTCAAAATGACCAATCTTCATCTGCACCGTTATTCACTGTCGATGTCTCCTGCGAATCGAAAGATAAGTTATTGGTGACTACCGATGTCATGAATGCCGAATTCAAGGGAAATTTCCATCTCGTGGGTAATAACGTGGATTTGGGCCTTTTGGGATCCTCCGAATTGATACAGGGCTCGATTCTATTCCGGGAGCGGAAGTTCACCCTTAACTCAGGCAATGTGAAGTTTGAGTCTAGTAATCACATTGCTCCCCGGTTTGCCATATCCGGACGAGCGATGGTCCAAGAGTCGGTAACGACCACCCAAGTCACCCAGGCCCAAACTTCCCAGCAGTACGAGGTTAATTTAACGGTGACCGGAACGCCCACCAATTATAAGATTTTGCTGACCTCGACGCCTGAATTGGCAGAAGCCGATATCATTTCGCTTCTGCTATTGGGGGTCACCAGCAAGAGAGAAGATGGAAATTATCTGGATCTAGGGAGTACCTTGGTGGGGCAAATCCCACTGCAATCCAAGATTGAAAGTCAGTTGGGATTAGACATTCGTTTCAATACCCAGAGCCGGTCTAGCACCCCAATAACACCGGCTACGGCGGCCGCGGCATCGGTCTCTTCGGACATTACGGTGCCCGCCGTTAAGATACAAAAAGACATTACCAACCGCACAAAAGTGTCCTATTCTAATACGCTTGAAGCCATTCCTTTCCGGGAATTGAAGATTGAACATATGCTGGACGATAACTACACGATCAATGGTACCGCGGTGGACGGGAATGTGGGCGGTACCGACACAACGACAACGCAGTCGTATGGCATCGACATTCGTTATCGGTTTTCGTTCGAGTAGTCGAGTGCGTTGGGCAAGATCTATCCTACTAAGCATCGTATTGGCAGTGGCTCTGTGCCCCTCTGTGGTTGTGGCAGCGGACGCCGCAAAAGGGGAGGATGTCGGGCAGGACGTAACCGAACTCCCCGTTGTCGCTATCGATTCTCCCAATATCAAGAAAGGCGATCTGGAATCGGTGGTTAAGAGCCTTGGGCTTGCTATTGGAAGCCATATCGATGGAAAGCGTCTTGATGAAGGCATTCGAGCGTTGCAAGCTAAGGGGACCTACCAGGACGTGTTCGTAGAGGCTTCTAGAACGTCAGGCGGAATTTTGGTCAGCGTTAGAGCCGAGCGTCTTAGAAAAATCAGACAGGTTCTCTTTGTAAATGGTGACAGTAAGATCTTAGACGACGTTCGGGCAAGCATTGACTGGGATGACGGCCGAACCGTCGATATGCGGGTCCTCGATTCTTTGAAAGATCGCTTGAAAGCAGCTTATCAATCGCGAGGCTTCTACAAAGTCCATATTGATATCAAATTTATTGATGTTCCGAACAGTTCGGAATCTGATGCGCAGTTTGTAATCGATGCTCATGAACCGACCACGGTGGGCTCGATCTCGGTAGTGGGGGCAAGTCCGGAAGAAAATGCGGCGATGAAGAAGCAGGTGAAGCTTAGAGTAGGGGGAGTCTTCTCGCGTGATCTGTTGGATGAAAGTATTGTAAAGATCAACGAGTACTTACAGGCGAATCAGTATCCCACGTCGAAAGTGGAGGGTTCTAACGTCGATTTTAACACGGATCAAAGTCAAGTGGTGGTTGGCATCTCAGTGAAGATGAACGGGAGGTTCCAGTTTCAATTTGAAGGTAATTACGTTTTTGACGACGTGGACTTAAGAGAATTACTGACTGAGGAGGTTCTTTCGCAGGCAGACTTTAGTCAGAAAATCGCGGAGTCTATCGAGAAGAAATACCGCACGATAGGGTACCATTTTTGTAAAGTACGCACTCGAAGTGTGCAACGCGACCAAGACAAATTGAACATCGTCCGCTTCGACATCGACGAAGGACCCAAAGTTATTATCGATGCCATCCATTTCAATGGCTCACTCGGCCACTATAGTGAATCTGAACTTCGTTCCCTGTTTTATGACAATGCCTCGGGAGTTTTGAGCCGCGGGGTTTATTGGGACGGAGGCATGGAGGATTCCGTTCGAGCTTTGAGAACAAGATTACAGGAAGCAGGCTATCTCAATGTTTCGCTAAATACTCCCCGGGTCGTCTTTTCGCAAGACCGAAAAGGGGTAGATATCTTTTTTGATCTAGAGTGTGGCACTCGAACGTTAGTGGGCGACATCGACATTCACGGAGTGACCCAACTTTCCAAAGAACAAGTCATAGCGACGCTAGATCTAAAGAAAGACTCTCCCTTCAATAAGGATCGCGTGCTTGAGGCCAAGAAGCGGTTGGTGGCACGGTACCAGAGTATGGGATATGCCGATATGCGGTTTGCCCTGGTAGACGGTAAAGAGGTGGATTATCTCATCTCTCGCGATTCGAAGTACGCTGCGATTGAAGTGGACGTAGTAGAAGGGCCAAAATATCTGGTGGGGTCGGTCAAGCTCGAGGGAAATAAAAAGACCAAAGACAAGGTCATTCTGCGCGAAATGCAGATAAAAGAGGGGGATGTTTACGACGGGACCAAAGTTCGACTATCGGAAGAGAAAGTGTCCACCCTTGGTATTTTTAATCGAGTGGAAATCGTTCCCACTACGGATCCCAAACAGACCGAGAAAAAAGATCTAAAGGTCATAGTGCGAGAGACAAAGCCGGGACTGGGGGAAGTGGGCTTCGGAGGATTTTACGAAGATCCGTTTTTGCGTTTGAGGTCTTTTCTAAGTTTGGCCTACAAGAATGTCGGGGGCCTCAATCAAACGGCATCGGCAAGAACCGAGCTGTCTTTGCCCCTGCAGCGTACGGGGACTCTAATTCCGTTCGTCGAATATTCGGGCGTATTAGGTTATCGCGCTCCGTATCCCTTTGAAATTCCCGTGGTGTTTACGGGACAGGTGATCTTCGATAGCTATGAAGTTTCTAATCTCGATTCCGGAATCGTTATTCAAACCCGAACGAAGGTTCAAGGAAAGATAGAAAAGAAACTGTCGTCTAAAGTTACCGGGCTTTATCGCATTTACCAATTTGAGCGTACTCGGACGGAGTTCCTCAATCAGCCGGGAAGCAGTGTCGTCGACGTTATCGGTTCCACGGGACCCGGCATTATTGTGGACTTGCGCAACGATCCTTATAACCCGTCATGGGGCAGCTACCACACCTTAAATCTGGAGTTGTCTAGTCCGCTACTTCTTTCGCAGAATAACTCTTTTGTAATGGCCCTCTCCCGCAACTCCTTCTATTTTCCATTGTTACCCAACACCGTATTAGCGCTCTACGCGGGTTTTGCTTGGGCACAGACTTTGGTTCCGGGAGAGGGGCTACCCGCTGCCCGTCTTGCAAACGATCTCGCTTTGGGGGGCAGCGGATCGATAAGAGGTTTCAATTTGAATCAGTTTACCGCTCTGGTGACTGATCCGAACAACCCGACCGTTATCATTGGACCTCCCGTTCAAAATACCGGTTACTATAATTTTCGTGCTGAGATTACGATGCCGCTTTTTTCGGGAATTGGCGGTGCTCTTTTCTATGACACGGGAGAGATTTTTCCGAACGGCAGCCCGCAAGGACGAAATGACGGCATAGGATTTGGTTTTAGATACAAGACTCCGGTGGGTCCGATTGTGATCGACCTAGCTCAGGGGCTGGGACCGAATCAGCAGGGGATAAAGTTCTATTTTACGGTCGGGTCGATCTAAACTCGGAAAAGGGAACCTGCATTTGTGAGAGCCTATTACTCGGTATCTCGTAGAACCACAGCGTTGTAGAATTTAACCCTTCCATGAAGTCTATTGGTTGTTCACTTTTTTTCTCGATGACAATAATGAGAGAATCCCACTCGTTTTGATTTCCCGCCTTAGCTCGGAAGGCCGACGGGACACCGTGCCTCGTCCAGTAAATATCGAAAGCATTCGGAAATGTTTCCTTGAGATAGATAGGCATAAGTACTACGCCTTCAGCGCTACTTGGGATCTCTTTAAAACGTTCTCTTTCTCTCGGTCTCAGGCGGACATAATCGAGAAGCCCTTCCCCATAAATATAGAGCTTGGCCCCTACTTTCATTTTTTGGTAGATGTTGCTAGCAACCTTCCAACGGTCGGAAGAGTAATAGAGGGCATCCATGTAATCGATCGCCAGATGAATTGAGTTGTCCGGAATTGTTTCGATGCCGGTTTGAATGATATCGTAGACGATATTAATGTTTTGTCCTGGTAGGTTATCTCTGCGTGAAAGTTCTTGAACAACTTGATCACAAAACTTAAAGAAGGAGATTAAGAATTGTTCGGGGGGGATGTTCTTCGCAAGAGTCCAACGTTCCTCCGAGAAACCACCACTCTTATCCATGGTAATAGCTTGCGGAAGGGGAATCTGGAACACGCTAGCTAGGCGAGAGAAGATCCCCACGGGGATTGCCCCAATAGTTTCAAAGGACCGAGTCTTTTTATCGAAAACATCAAGAAAAAGTCTTGCGGCAATCTTGCGATGGAGAAATAGGACTTGGTAAAATTGTTCCCCATAAAAATTATGGGCGTTGACCATGGTTACTTGGTGACCCTGGTTAATCAATTCCCAACCGTATATTCCATAGCCCCCTCCGGAAAGAAGTACTGAGCTGCGAGGGGCCAGTCCGTCTACAAAGGAGGAAAAAGGGGCCCCAAAACCGAGTCGTATATCATTGAGGTCTCGGCCCGTGACCTGCGAATACGCCAAGGTTTCAACGATAGCATTTAGAGATACGCCATGAGGGGCGTTTAGAAGCTCATTGGCGCAAATGATTTCGAAACCCGATTTGTTGCCCTTTAAGGGAAGATACCGTTGGACAAGATAGCTTAAGATTACTTGGGGAGGAGCTTTGGAGGGCGATGCATGGGCGAAAGCAGCTAAAAGACCAAGAAAAAATAGAAAGGGAGCCAGGCGCATAGAGCGCAGCTCAGTAACACATCTGGAAAAAAAAGGCGAGGAAGCGACTGATTCCTAAGGAAAGTTCAGGTTTTATCCACACGGTCATTACTTGGGAGTTGGGGTCGCAGTAGCCTGAGAGTCGAAAAATCTCGATTACCCGTGCCGCTTTTTCTTCTGCACCACCACGGCAGTTCTTTCTGCCATCGACTCTTTGTCGGATCTGATTCGTAATCGCTTGCCTGGAAAGATTCGCGATTTCTTGAGGTTATTCCACTTGAAGATGTCTTGAATGGTGACACTATATTTTTCCGAAATCGACCAAAGGGATTCGCCGCGACGAACGGTATGAAGAATAAAACCATCTTGATCGTTGGTAAGGACAGACTTTTTCGCGGTGGCGGTGCTAGTGGCTGCGGCGGGTTGTGCCGAGACAGAAGCCGAGGACGGAGTCCGATTGGAGGAGGTCGCAACCATCCGATGAGGGATTACGAGGGAGGAACCGGGTTCCAGCCTCTCTCGAGGAGAAAGATTATTGGCGGCGGCGAGCTCATTAAGCCGCATATGGTACTTGCGGGCGACACTTCGCAGAGTGTCGCCTGATTTCACCAGATGCTGGTAGGGTATTTGGGCAGGAATATTTCCGCTCTTCATCGACGCCAGTGCCCGTTCAACGATGACTCGCGAGCCAACGGGAACTCGAACTTCGTATGTGTTCGAATCCGGAGGGACCACACCATGAGCGAGCTCCGGATTAAGGTCTAAGATGTCGTCTTCGGGAGCGTCCACCAGGGTTGCAATCTCTTTAAGCTGCAAAGGGAAATCCACGGAAACCGTTTCAAAAGCTACGGGATCTTCATAACTGACGTCATCGAAGCCATATTTGGAAGGGTTCTTGCCGATGATTGCTGCTGCAATCAGTTTAGGAACGTAGTCTTTGGTCTCGCGTTTGATAGCGTGGCTTTGGCAAATGCGCCAGTAGTTGTGGGTTTTCACCGAATCGACGGCTCGCAAAATCTTATATTCTCCGGCGTTATATGCGGAAGCGGCAAGGTACCAGGACTCAAACATGAGGTAGAGATCCTTTAGATACTTTGCGGCAGCCTCGGTACTGGCGATAAAGTCGCGCCTTTCATCGATCCAGGAGTCAACACGCAGACCGTAACGCTTGCCGGTCGCTTTCACAAATTGCCAAGGCCCCACAGCACGGGCACGCGAACGGGCCCTCATGTTAAATCCGCTTTCGATTAGAGCCAGGTAAACTAAATCTTCGGGTAATCCATTCTTCTTTAGAATTTGTCGCATCATGGGCATGTAACGGCTGGACCGCGAAAGATAGCGTTCCATATGGATGCGGCCGCGCCCCGTGAAGTAGTCGATCCATCCTTCCACACGGGAATTTACGGTAATAGGGAAATCATAGCGGCTGTTGTCATATAGATTGGCCGTATTGGGCTCTTCGGCCCCGATCACTTCGCCAATAGTTAGGTTTTCAATAGCGTCCGGGGTCTTTTCGGCTGCCGATTTGTCGGTTTGACTTACCTCACCCCTGTCCGTTTTAGGGCCGGCATCCGCGGTATCACTGGTATCACCCGTCGCTTGGGAAATTTGCTGGGCGACCGCATCATTTTTTCGAACTTCTCCCTCTCTGGCCGAATTTAGCGAAGCGCAGGAGACTAGAAGCAGGGCGGCAAGGGCAAATATAGCCAACGTACTAGCTCGCTGCATGTAGCATACCTTTGGCATCGAATACCCCCAGTTAAACAAAGTTTAAACAAAGCTGGCACGAGGTTGTGGGAGAGCGATTTCATCCCTGCGCGGAGTCTAATACCACAGTATAGCGCTTTCCAGCAATCCTTAGAAGCGATCTGAGCGTTGAGGGACAAAAAGTGACACATGGCGTAAAACTGAGGGCCGGCGCATGTCTCCAACCAGGCAGAAGACTAGTGTCGTGTCTCTTGCCGCCTAGAACTGGCGCGCTCTAAAAGGTTCGACATGATCTCGCGCAGGTAACTTGCGACCACAGCTCTAAGCTGATCGATCGTGAGCTGATTGGCGTCTATATTTTTCTTATCCAGAATGGATTTAAGTTCACGACGAATAGTCTTGCCGGGTAGGCCGGTGAGCTTGACGACCTGATTAAATAGGTCGTCATTTTTCTTCTTTGTTGGCTTTTTCTTCAAACGGCCCAAACGTATTTTTTTACAGGTTTGAATCATGCTAACACACAGAGTGCCGGGATCAAGTCTTAGTAAGTTAACTCCAACTAGTGCTCTGGTTGCGCGGATCCAGGCGCCAAATTTTCGAAGGACGCATACTGTCCAAGCCAAGCCACTTTGACGGTACCGCGCGGACCGTTTCGATGCTTTCCGATGATGAATTCCGCTACAGATGCCGCGTTGGGCTGGAGATTATCCACCTCTTCGCGGTGAATAAAGACAATGACGTCGGCGTCCTGTTCGATAGCGCCCGATTCACGAAGATCCGCCAGCATCGGTCGCTTGTCGGTACGCAGGTCGATATTTCGATTGAGCTGCGAAAGAGCCAATACGGGAACGTTAAGTTCCTTGGCGAGGGCTTTGAGCGAACGCGAAATATCGGAAATAGCCTTTTCACGACTCTCCGCGTGCTTGCTCGTTCCCATAATCTGCAGGTAGTCGATGATGACCAGCCCTATATCTCCTAATTCCGCTTTCAGCCGTCGCGCTTTACCGCGCATCTCGAGCACCGTTAACGCCGGAGTATCATCTATATAGATATTTGCTTCAGAGAGGACACCCGCAGCGCGCGTCATGCGTCCCCAATCCTGTTCGTTTAATTTTCCCGTTCGAATCCTCTGGGAGTCGACCTTGGCTTCGGCGGCCAACAGACGCGTTACGATCTGTTCTTTGGCCATTTCTAAGGAGAAAAAGACGACCGGAACCTTTCCCATGACTGCGGCGGCACGGGTAGCTCCCAAAGAAAAGCTGGTCTTTCCCATACTAGGACGGCACGCCACGATGACCAGATCGGAGCGTTGAAAGCCGGAAAGAATTTTGTCGAGTTCAATGTATCCGCTGGGAATTCCCGTCATTTGTCCCTGATTTTCGAACCGCTTTTCCAACTCGATGAAAGCGGAGCGGACGATATCTCTAACCGGAACGATGGATCTTTGTTTCTTAGACGAACTAAGACCAAAGATTCGCTTTTCGGCGTAGTCCAAGAGCTCTTCGGTGGTCTCTCCAGGATCGAGTCCTCGATTCCCGATATCCGTGGAGGCACTTACCAGCTGCCGTTTGATGGACTGGTCGGCCACAAGTTTCGCGTGATATTCGGAATGAATGGCTGTCGGGACTCGCTCCAGTACTTCCGCAAGGTAAGCGGCACCACCCACCTCTTCATAGATTCCCATCTCTTTCATCTTCGCCGTGAGTGTCACGATGTCGATGGGATTTCCCTTGGTGGCCAACTCACACATCGCGGAATAGATTTTGGCGTTAGCCGGGCGGTAGAAATCTTCATCGGTAAGAATGTCCACGACCTTATGGAAGGTCTGGTTATCGATCAAGATTCCGCCCAGGACCGATTGCTCGGCTTCCAAGTTTTGGGGAGGGACTCTGCTATCCATTGATGCCATGAAAAAACAAACCCATTTTGACTAACGTAAGCTTTGGTTTCCCTTATGCCAACCCGCCGGTCAACTGGTTTCCAATGTCATCTGAGTTGACGCAGGGATCGAGCTTGTCGCCGGTGGCGTTTCCAGGTCCGCCTCCGCCCCGGTAAGTCGTGTAACCGCACTTCGGTAACGAGAGAGGTGTGTCGAGGCGACTCCAAAAGCGTTTTGGGATTTCACAAGCGCGTTGCCGACGTCGTCAAATTTTCTCTCAAAATGTTCGAAGTGTTGTTGCGACCGTTTGATCTCACTAATGGTTTTTTCCACTCCTGCTGCCATATCGTAATAGTTGCGAGCAATGGAGATGGCATGGAGGGTGACAGCCAGAGTGTTTGGAGAGACCGCAAAG
Organism: uncultured delta proteobacterium; assembly: GCA_963778115.1. GTDB lineage: Bacteria > Bdellovibrionota > FAC87 > UBA2466 > UBA2466 > JBBQIT01. The sequence goes on along the minus strand of CAVZSV010000004.1, from coordinate 157,796 downwards.
ACTTTATTTTTTGCCAGTTCGTCACAGAGCTTGGGACTTCGGATCATTTCAAAATAGAGTGTTTCGCTGGGAACGAAGAGTAGCGCCATGTCCGCCGTTCCACAGTCGGGCCGTATGTATTTTTCTTTGATCGATTTGCCAAGTATCCGCATGACCTCGATGAGATTTTTTCGGGCCTCTTCCAGTTTCACCGGATCGTTGGTTTCAAACAGAGGCAATACCTGCTCCCTCGGGAATTTGCTATCGATAGGCAGGACGTATTTGGGATATTTGATGACGGCATCGACCCGTTCCGTGGAGGTGGGACTGATTCGGTATTGTAATTCATAACTATCAACTGGAAGGAGATCGGCTAGCAGCCGTTCCAAGGTAGCTTCTCCGAAGCCGCCGCGCAGATGCGGAAGTTTCAAAAGATTATTCAAATCGGTGATCGATTTGCCAACCGAATTAAGGCCAAGGAGTTGTATTTCAGCTTGCTTTAAATGTTCTTGAACCTTTTCAAAATGGCGAAAGCCTTCCTTCACGTTTTGATCGAGACGGGTTTGAACGCCGTTAGTGAGCTCTTTGAGTCTAGAGTCAATGCGACTATCGATGGCGGTCACTCTGGCTTCGAGTGACGTTGTGGTTTGGGTTAACCCGTGCTGAAGCTCTTTGCGATTTGATTGTAATTCCTGGCCCAGTTCTTGACGCAGGGTAGCGCTTTTTACTTCCTGTGAGCGTTCGAACTCTTTCTGCGCGTGTAAGAGATTGCGCTGAAAAGCTTCAAAGCTGTCTCCCAACATCTTGAAACCAGAGTGAAGATCGGTGCGCTGAAGACGTCCCAACAAAACAAAAGCGACGGCCAAGATGACTACGAAAAAAGATCCCGCGATGCCAAACATAACGATGGAGTTCATAGGTCGAGACTATAACAAACCGTTGTTCGTTAACAAAAAATAATTTCTTTTTTCTAGAACTCTTCCTTTTTTTTTATTGGGTAGATGATGGAAACTCAGAGGCGCCCCCATGAGCACGACCCGCTCCCTATTCGCGCTTTTCGTGATCCTCACCATTGGGTGGAGTGCTATATCGAGAGCGGAAGGTTCAGGGTCGGGAACTGGTTCAGGATCCGGTTCAGGGTCAGGCTCTTCTCCGACGGGTGGTTTAGGCGATGGAATGCGAGCCTACGCCGATCTGCTGCGAGCGCAAGGCGAATTTATAGTAGATATTTCGATAGCCCAGTTGAACTGGGCGAAAGCAAATCTTGTGAACGCTCAAGCCGCCTTTGAGTGGCAGCGCGCTCGGGAGCTGCAACTCTTAGTGGATCGTCTGGAACTTGAGTTAAAGAGGTTGAGACAAGACGAGTATAAGATGCGGGCGTTGATTCAGCAGATTTCGGACACTGCTACCACCTTCAATGTGATTAATACCGGAACAACGAGCCAGTTTGTCTTTCAGGCTTTCAATTTCCTCTTGATAAGAGCGGTTCCCACAGGCGTCGTGAAGGACTCGATGACGGTTAGTGTTCCTTCATTTTCAGCGGACAATTTTGTTCCCAATAACAAAGGAGTAACACCGATTCCTTTTCCGGGTGGGAATGTAGGAATGCTGATGCATTTTCTGCAAAAGAATAATTATTCTCTGGAGCCGTTTCGAGAAGCGCATGTTGCCATTCTGGGAGCTATCCAACAGATGGTCGATGCCGCCAATCAAAGAATTTCCGATATTCAAGACCAGATGGAAGCCTTACGTAATGGAACGCTCGATATCTGGAAAATTCCTCCGGCAGATCCCGTTCCTGGCGCGCCAGTCCAAGAGCCCATTATTCCCCCCGAAAATCCCCCAACCACGCCCCCACCCACAGGAAGGTAGGCCGTACCTTTCTGTAGGGAGCTTTCCCTAAGGAGTTCCTGCTGGTAGTCTCTTTGAATGGCTCACAAATTATCTATTCTAGGGATAGCGTTTCTCTTCAATTTAACGGCTCACGGGGCAGCGAAGATTGCACTTGAGACTATCATAACGGACGGCCTCAGCGATCCGACGCATGCGGCATTCGCCCCAGGCGACAACGAGACTCTCTACATCGTTCAGCAGCCGGGTTTGATCCACCAATTTCGGAATGGCAAATTATTAGAAAAGCCTTTTTTGGATATCCAATCAAAAGTGGCAACCGGCGGAGAGATGGGACTTCTCTCCATCGCTTTTCATCCTAATTATGCCAAGAACGGCCGTTATTTTGTCGACTACGATATTCGCGCCGATAAGAAGACGGGAAATCCCCCCTCCGACATTTGGACCGTGATAAGCGAATTTTCTTCAAAAGGGGTTGAGAAAGAGATTCTTCGCATTCAGCAGATGCCCTACAGCAACCACAAAGGCGGGCAACTTGCTTTTGATCGCAAAGGGCTCCTCTATATCGGAATGGGCGACGGGGGAAGTGCGGGTGATCCTCACAGCAACGGACAAAATAAAAACGTGCTACTCGCCAAGATATTACGCATCGATATCGATCACGTTGATCAGGTTCGTCAGACTCCGTATTCGATTCCCAAAGATAATCCCTTTGCTAAAGGGGGAGGGCTTCCTGAAATTTTTGCTTATGGTTTAAGAAACCCGTGGCGCTTTAGTTTCGATAAGAAAACCGATGCGCTTTTTGTGGGGGATGTCGGGCAAAATATTTGGGAAGAGATTGATAGAGTCGAAAGCGGAAAAAACTACGGCTGGAACATCATGGAGGCAAAGCACTGCTTCAAACCAAAAGGCGATGCCTGTGACGCTTCGGGATTAACACTTCCTATTTGGGAATACCGTCATGACGGAAGTACGAATTGCATCATTGGGGGATACGTTTATCGCGGAAAACGGTTTCCAGAACTTCAAGGGGCCTATATTTACGCCGACTACGGAAGCGGAAAAATCTGGGCGCTCCATCTAGACGAGACTCAAAGGCATGCGGTTAGTAATGAGGAGTTGATGGACTCAGGGTATCCCATTACCTCGTTTGGTCAGGAGGCTAGCGGAGAACTGGTCGCCGTTTCCTACGACGGGCGAGTATTTCGAGTGGTGAAGCCCAAAACCTAATGGGTAAATCTACTTTGGGAAATCGGCCGTTGGCGAACAAACCAAGAGGTTGTTCCGCAGTGCCTTTAGCAAAGATGTCGGGCTTATCTTGATCTTGCTACCCAGATAGAGGGTGGTCTCGCTTTTCATCGGCAGCGGCGATTCTTCGGTTGAGATAACCACTCGCTTCAAATGATTCGCTTTAAGATAAAACTCCAGCGCTGACGGCTCTTGCTCTAGTTTGCGCAATAGATCTATTTGCTCTGAAGAGGGGTCTAGCGAGTAGGAGTCCGGATTGGTATGGGTAAAACGCACTTCCATCGAAATTCCCTGAGTCTGGAGCTTCATGTGCAATTGTGAGATTGATTCAAGAAAGTCTTGAATGTGGCGAAGCGGTGTCTTGGGAGGAGTGTGTCCCGCGCCGACTTTCTGCATAGTTATTTTTCCCCTGTCTGGATCGTTATATACGAACCCAGTAAGGGGTTTGGGAAGGCAAGCCAAACTATTTAGGGGGAGGGCGGTAGCTTCAGGATTTTGAGGTACGGCTAGCGAGGAATCTTTCTCGTTACTTAAAAAATATACCATCCCCATCCCTGGAGGAATCACGGCAAAGTGAAACTGGAGGTCCCCTTCATCTCTATAGAGTCCCACCATCTGTTCTTCAGGATAGAGTTCGCCGCCGCAAAGAAAGTAGTCGGTAGTGCCTATTCTAATATGCGCCCCTGCAGCTTTCCCGCGCGGGTCACTATCGCTAAGGCACTGGCCGTACGAAACTTTAGACCCGTTCTCAAACACTCCCCCCGTAGGGCACAGAGCAATTACCGAGCCATTTTTAGTAAAGGTCGTTTGACTCCCGGATACTTCGGAACTGCCGATAAAAAGCCTTTTCGATTAATTTCGTTGCCGTATTTTGACAGCGCGAACAGTTCGCCGAAAGGTCTTTAGGTTTTTTTTCCTTCAAACTGCTTTAAGTACTCCATCGTCGAAGGCAGACGGTTCACCATGTACTCGTTCTCAAGTCTCATTCTGGGAATTGCCAGGGCTGCGAATTCCAAAATCCATTTCTCTCGTTCCGTGTCTCCGACCGTGTAGTGATCGGCCATGGATTTGAGTGCATAGTAGTCGCACGTGATGCGGGTGAAGCGTTCCGCCCATAAGAAGGGAAAGCTTAAGTCCGTCTTTTCGCTCAAAAGTTTGAGCGAAAACTCTTTGAGAAACTCTCTAATCTTTTCTTGTTTCAGGGCCTCGATATCGGATTTGAATTTATCTTTGATAATCCCCATCAGAATCGTTCGGATTCCTTGATTGAGCTCGTTGCGGGCCTGAAGGACCGCTTTCTTTACCGGGTCTCGGGTGACCAAAGATTCCGCCCATGCTCCGGCCAAAGAACCCAGAAATCCGGTAGCCTGCTGGGCGACATCCTTTAGGGTGTCCTTTAAAACCATCAGTGATTGGATCTGCGAAGTTCCTTCGTAAATGGGATAGATGATGGTCTCGCGCAGCAACCGTTCCACGGGATAGTCGCGACAGACTCCGTAGCCGCCAAAAAGCTGCACAGCATTTCTTGAAATCGTGATGGCCTTTTCCGAGCAGTAGTACTTGCAAAGAGGAGTCAATCTTCGGTAACGCTTCTTCCAGCGTTTCATTTCTTTTTCATCGCCCCTTGCCTCCGCAAGTCGCATCCAATCATAAGACGTTGCAGCCTCCATAACGAGCGATCGCATGGCACGGGTCTCTATCTCGGCTTCATAAAGCATGTCGGCGACCATCGGATGTTCGATGATGGGTTTGCCCATGGTGACGCGCGTTTGGGCATACTCTTTGGCTTCTTGCAGCGAACCCGTTGCGATTCCGGTCGCTAGAGCCGCCATGGCAAGCCTGGCTTCGTTCATCAGATCGGCCATGACTTTAAACCCCTGTCCTTCGGGTCCAAGCAAATAGCCAATGGAGTTTTCAAAGAGAAGTTCGCAGGTCGGCGAAGAATGCAAACAGACCTTGTCTTCAATTTTTGCCACTTTATAGTTCTCTTTGCCGTCAATTTCGTGAGGGACAATAAGAACCGAAAGACCACTCAATCCCGAGCTCGAAGGGTCGGTTCGTACTAGAGCAAAGGTGATAGTTCCCTGACCGCTTGTGATAAATTGTTTAGTTCCATTAACGATCCAATGGTCCCCTTCTTTACGAGCGTGAGAGCGAAGTTTTCCTAAATCTGACCCGGCGTTGGGCTCGGTGAGCGCCATGGACGCCTGCCATTCATTATTGACCATCTTGGGGATATAGGTCTTGCGCTGTTCGTCGGTTCCAAACTTTTCAATAAACCCCGCCATGGAGTAAGCCGCGATCGTCAGTCCCGTATTGGGACAGGCCTGTCCAAACATCTCGAGCATCAAATATTGAACGCTTCGGGGAGTATTAAGCCCTTCGTGCTTTCGGGAAAGAGGGCCCGAGAAAACTCCAAGCTCGGCGCACTTTCGTAAATTCTCCAGAAGTTTATCGGGTAGGGTGACTGTGCCGTCTTTATACTTGGCGCCGATTCTATCGATCTCTTCTGCCGACGGGCGAATCTCTTTTGCACAGAGACGGCCCACTTCCGCCAGAGCTGAAGTGTAAAAGTCCAAAGCCTCTTGGGTGTCCTTGTAAAATCCTTTTTCTCCGAACGCCTCCTCTAAGGGAAGGGGGAGGTCTTTGATGTCGGAATGCTTCATTAGCTGGTCAGAGCGTTCCGGGAAGTCAGTGAAGTAGTTTTGAATCACAAGGGCCTCTTTCTTTAGTCTAGATGTGTAAATTATTGCACTTTTAGCCCAAAGTCCATCCTATGACGACGGGCTTTGCCGTGGGCTCTTTGGTCCTTACGTTGTCACCGGTGTCTAACAATTAGCCATTCTGCTAAGGCTTCGACATTACCCCCCGTAGTCAAGCTTTCGGTTCAGATTCAAGAGGTTAGCAAAAAGTGGACTGTTGGTATGCAAGTTGCGAATACCCCATTGGCTGACCATCGGTGTCAGGCCGAGGAGAGGTGTATGGATAGCATTGTTTGGAAGGTCAAACAGATGTTTCGAAATTTAGTTCCCTTAGCGATCGTTATTGGCATTTTGTACGGCGGCTACCATTTTTATCGCAGGGGGGCGTTTCGGCACGGACTGGTTCCCGGTATCACTTCCATGCTTCGCAGTATCCCGGTGTTGGGCTCTCGTTTTGGACGCCACCATTCTTCCTGGTCACTGACTCGTTCCGAATACCATGGCCGTCACCACCGCGGGCACCGTGGTCACCGTCGGCACCATCGCCGCTAGTCCCCCAATCCCAACTTGGTTGACCTTCCACTTTTTGTGAGTCTATAGTCGATTGCTTAGATTCCCGAGAAAGGTGGAGGCATGCAAACCCTTAGAGCAAGACTTGAAGAGAAGATCCAAAAGCGTCATATGCTGGCGCATTCCTTTTACACGCGGTGGCAGTCAGGCCAATTGAGTCGCGACGAGCTTCAAGGCTACTCTAAAGAGTATTATCAGTTTGAAAGTCAGTTTCCCCGCTTCCTCAGTTCCTTACATTCTCGTTGTGAAAATTTAGAGATGCGCCAACATCTCTTGGATAACCTCATTGACGAAGAGCGTGGAGAGCAAAATCATCCGGAACTTTGGCTTCGTTTCGCTGAAGGCCTAGGGGTCTCCCGCGAAGAGATTAAAAGCCATTTTCACTCTGACGAAACCGAGCACTTGGTCCGAACCTTTAAAAAGCATACCGAATCTTCCAATCCTATCGACGGCCTTGCAGCCCTCTATGCTTATGAGCGACAGCAGCCGGATGTGGCGCGCCAAAAGATGGATGGCCTTCGCTGTTTCTATAATATTAGCGATGAGTCGACTATTGCGTTCTTCAAGGCTCATCAAAGCTACGACGTCTTTCACGCAGAAACCGAAATTTCCTGGCTCGCTAAAATGTGCCAAGACCCTGAGTCAGAAGCGCGAGCGATTGCCGTTGCTGAGGAGACGTTGAATGCGCTGTACGACTTCTTGGATGGCATTGAGCGCCGTTATAAGACGGCCGCCTAATCTTCGATTTAAACTAAGTCTTCTTGTTTTTCTGTTCTTATGGGGCGGACAGGCCTCTGTCTGTTTGGCAAGAGCATTTGACGCTAACGACTGCCAAAAGCGCCTTGAGAACATAGAGGAGGCGAAGTCCCTATTAACTTTGCCGGCCTTTGCCTCTTTTCAAAAGACAGGAAGTATTTTGGTTTTGTCTCAAGATCTCGCTACGTGGTCTACAGACCTATTAGTGAGACTTTCGTTGAGATTGGAACAGGAATGGCTTCCTCGTTGTTCCAGTGGAAAATGGCCCCAAGTTCCTCAACTTCTGAAACAGGCCTATTTGGCGAAGTTGGGGATAAATGAGGTCAGTCAGCCCAATTTAGATCTTCTTTTTCGAGGACTAGTAACGCCCAAGAGCGAAGTGGATTCCCTGCGAAGCCGCATTCTGCCTGAGATGAAAAAGCTTTCCCCCATGGAATTGCTATCTCGCGTGTACCAAGCGGTAGCCGGAGTCGTAGATGGAATTGTGGTGATAGCGCCGAGTGAGGCGACTTTCATGTGGGTAAAACAGGAAAAAGATTCTTTGTGCCCCCAAGCAGGAGCTTGTCCGTTTTGGGACCCTAGGATTATTGAACGTCTGGTATTTGTGACGGACAGCGGAGTAGGGGCCTTTGTTGCTGAATTTGGAGTCTTGGCCGTGTCACGAGAAGTGCTCGATCGTCCCAACTTACTTAGCCACATCGTTTTTACTCATGAGTTGACTCATACCGCAGTTTTATCGACGTTACTTTTTCGGGGAAAGGATTGGCGAGTTCCCTTTTTCAAGTTTTCGGGATGGAAGCAGGTAGGGGGCAAGTGGCAGACTACGGTGAAGGACAAGGGCAACCATCCCGCCGACGAACTGACTCGCCTCTCTGAAGGCTCCTCTTTTTCGGTTCTCCCCGACAAGATCTACAAACCTACTCGAGCCTCGGCTTTGAGGAACGGATTTGTGCTTGGGAAATCTTACGAGCAAAGTGTTCAGCGCAACGATCCTAGTGAGGATCTCGCCGATTCCGTGGCAGTATTTCATTGGTATCCCGAGCGGTACTGTTTGAAGCACAAGAATATAGCTCTTGATAAGGCGAAGTGGATTATCAAAGAGGTCTTTTCGGGAAGTGGCCTTCCCATTTGCAAATAGTTGTAACCCGATGCGTCATTGGCTATGGTATCGCCCATGAAGCCACATTTACGCTTAAGACCAAATATCTTTGCTTTCTTCTTCCTTACGATCGTTATCATCGCGTGTGTTACTACGCCTGAAACCGGGCGGAAGGCTTTCATTGTGACGAGTGAAGCGCAAGAGACCCATCTTGGAGTCGAGGCCTACAAAGAGGTTCTTTCAAAGAACAAAATGTCTCAAAACGTTCGTTGGAATGAAATCCTTCAACGGGTGGGAAAACGGATCGCGCAAGCCGCCAACAAACCAGAGTACCAGTGGGAGTTTGTCCTTTTAGACTCACCAGAAAAAAATGCTTTCTGTCTTCCTGGAGGAAAGGTTGCCGTTTATACGGGAATCCTACCCGTGGCTGGAAATGAGGCTGGACTTGCGACCGTTTTGGGACATGAAGTCGCGCATGCGATCGCAAGGCACGCGGGTCAGCGAATTACGCTGGCGTTAGGAACCCAGCTTGGACTTGCCGCCCTCGACGCGGCCATGGGCGGCGATGACAACAATCAAACGAAGCAGATTCTTCTAGCGGCTTTGGGGGTGGGAACGAAGATAGGGATCTCTTTGCCTTTTAGTCGATCAAACGAAGCCGAAGCCGACGAGATGGGTCTCATCTACATGGCGCGCGCGGGTTACGATCCTAAAGAGGCCGTCCGCTTCTGGGATAAGTTTAGCCACGAAGGCGGATCTCCGCCTGTGTTTTTGTCTGACCATCCCGCAAGTCGCGCCCGCAAAGAGGCCTTGGAAAAGGAACTTCCCAAAGCCGAGACTATCTATGACCGATCGCCTAAGTTTGGCTTGGGAGCCTCTTTCTGAGAGGGCTGAAACTTTATTTCGGGGCCATTAAACTTTCCGAGTAACGCACCCAACATCTCTAAGGGAACCGGAAAGATCGTTGTCGAATTATTTTCGGCGGCAATTTCGCCGAGGGTCTGCAAATACCTAAGCTGAATGGCTGCGGGATATTCTTGCAAACGTTTCGCGGCATCGACCAGCTTTTCGGCGGCTTGCGCTTCTCCTTCGGCCATAATGATTTTGGCTCGCCTTTGTCTTTCTGCTTCTGCTTGCTGGGCCATCGCTCGCTGCATCTCTTTGGGCAGATCCACCTGTTTGATCTCGACAGCCGAGACTTTGACTCCCCACGGCTCGGTATGCAGATCTAAAATACTTTGGATTCTTTTATTGAGCGCTTCTCTTTCACTGAGGACTTCATCCAGCTCGACCGACCCCAAGACGGACCTAAGTGTCGTTTGAGCATATTGATAGGTACTCTCGAGATAACTTTCCACGTTGTTGACGGCTTTATTAGGATCGACGACGCGAAACAGGATAACGGCATTGACCTGGATCGAGACGTTATCTTTCGTGACAACGTCTTGAGGGGGAACGTCAGTCGTCATGATACGTAAACTAATACGGATAAGCCTATCGACCCCAGGAATGATGACCACCACTCCGGGCCCTTTGGCGCCGATGATTCGGCCTAATCGGAAGACCACTCCGCGTTCGTATTCTTGTAATACTTTTAATGATGAGAACAATATAAAGATAACGACGATTAGGGCGATAATAGGACCGGTTAACATAAGGGTACCTCCATTGATATCATGAACGACGCACGACCAAGACCATCTCTCTGACTTCAATGACAGTGACGGATTCATTGATTTCTATAGGTGCCTCTTCCGTCGAGATAGCATTCCAAATCTCGCCGTGCACAAAAACCTTTCCGCTTTTGGGAGTCACGGTTTCGCGAACTGTCGCGGTAACCCCCAGAAGGGCTTCCATCCCTGAGTGGGGTTTTGTCCGACGAGTCTTAAGAACTAGAGCTCCAATGGCGAAAGCAGCCGTTGCTAAAACCGCAGCCGTAGGCAAAATAAGACCCAATGAAAGTTGAAATTCGGGAACATTGGTATCCATTAGAAATAAAGAACCCAAGACGAAACAAACGAGCCCTCCGATCCCTACGATTCCAAACGTCGGCAAGAAGAGTTCTGCGATAAGCATCGCCATTCCCAGAAAGATTAGCACCAGAGCACCGTAGTTAATGGGCATCATTTGAAAAGAGACTAACGACAAGATGACGCAAATGGCTCCTAAGACTCCGGGGAAGATAAGCCCTGGATGGCTTAGCTCAATCCAGATGCAAAGCCCGCCCAGTGTCATGATGAGGTAGGCTAAACTAGGATCCGAAAAAAAAGAGACGAGCTTTTGTTTAACCGAAGGAGGAGAGACTTTGGCAACATAGTCGCCAGGTGCAATGGATGTTATTGCTTGTTTGGGGGCTTTAAGGGTAAAGCCCGAAATCTTTTTTAGGGCATCGCTAAGATCTTCCGCTTGAAAATCGATAACACCCTGCTTGAGGGCATTTTCCACACTGATCGAGGCACTATCCTTCACTGCTTTAATGGCCCATTCGGTATTGCGCCCTCGGGCACGGGCCAGGCTTTCTGCAAAAGCCGCCGTATCGTTTGCGATCTTTTTCTCCATGGTCGAATCACTTCCTGCATTTCCTCCGGTTGCCGAAACTGGATGGGCCGCTCCAATATTGGTTCCTGGCGCCATGATGGCTACATCAGAGGCAAAAGTGATCAAAGCTCCGGCGGAACCGGCCCTGGCGCCTCGCGGCCCCACAAAAACTACTACCGGGATCTTGGCATTTAGCATCTGCTGGACGATTTGCCGTGTAGTGCTGAGTAATCCCCCAGGGGTATCCATCTGTATGACGACAAAAGGGGCTTTAGCTTTTTCGGCGTTTTGAATGCCAGTAGTCAAGTAATCGCCGGTTCCGGGATTGATGCTGTCATTGACGGTGAGAATGGGAACTTCGATGGCGCCTACTAGGCCTCCCACCGTCAATAAGAGACACAAAAGAGGGAGTCGAGTGAATTTCATGATTTGGATTCCAGCAGGTTCTTAACAAGTTTCATGTCTTCCCAAACCAATTTCTTGGCCGCTGGATTTCTAAGCAGATAGGCCGGATGGTAGGTTGGCATGATCGAAATTTTTGGATTTCGCGGATAGGCATGGAGGCGTCCGCGCAAATTCGAAATAGCACTCGTACTTCCTAAAAGGGCGGTTGCCGCGGAGGAGCCCAGAGCTACTAGAAGTTTGGGTTGGATCACTTCAATCTGGTTAAATAAGAACCCAATGCACTGGGCTGTCTCATCGGCTTCAGGCGCTCGATTTTCGGGAGGACGACACTTGACGATGTTGGCTATATAAACGTCGTCACGGCGGTAACCCATAGCTTCAATAATCTTGTCGAGAAGCTGTCCCGCACGTCCTACGAATGGGAGTCCTTGAATGTCTTCATCTGCACCAGGCCCTTCTCCCACAAACATCAGTTGGCTTTGGGGAGCGCCCGCTCCGAAAACGATATTTTTTCGCCCTTCACATAACTTGCACCGAGTGCAATCTCCCATGGTGGCTCGTATCGCTTCGAGCGTCAGGTCGGTGGATCCCATAGGCTGTCCTCTTACGGGTGCCGGAACGCCCGTTTTGCGCGCCTTCAAGAGTGGCTTGCCTTTGTCGGATTGGGTAAGTCTTTCTAAAAGGCTGTCTTCGACTCCCAGCTCTCTCCAGAGAGCTCGATATTCCTGCGTTAGAAATTGGATGGGTTCGTTCGACATGAGAAGCTAGCTATCATAGTGAATGGGTTCCGTCACGGCGAGGCAAAAGTTTACTAGATTCGGTCGCAGCGTGTCGTTGTATCTAGCAACCAAATAGGTAAAGTATCCTGCAAGATGAATCCCCCAAAAAAAACGCAGCTCGCCATCATCGTTTTGGTTTCCTTATTAGGTTGTGTCAGTAAGACGTTTTACGATCAGAGATTTCAAGATAGCAATTCGCTAACTCCGCCGGTGACCAGTGTTTCGGTCCCGGATTCCCAAAACTATACCTTTGCGATTGTAGGAGATCTCCATATCGGCAACCAGGATACGACACGGTTTCAACAAATTTTGTCTATGGCTAGTAGCGAGGGCGATTCGTTTATTGTCTTATTGGGTGACAATGTCGATCAAGGAGACCAAGCCGATTTCCAGGCGTTTCAAGCGGCTCTTTCCAGCTCGTCATTTAACAATAAAGCGGTGATCGCCATCGGAAATCACGATATTTTTAACGACGGATGGACGTATTACAAACAGGTGGTGGGTCCATCTCATTATACGTTCACGGCAGGCAACGCGAAGTTCATTATTCTAGATACCGCGGACGGCACGGTAGGATCCGATCAGACCGATTGGTTAAAGGCCCAACTGGCACAACCCAAACCACAATTACTTTTTCTAGTAAGTCACTACTTACCGGTGGTTCCCGGCGTGCAAACGTACTTGCGATTGTCGGACGATTCCGAAGCGCTCCATATGATGAACCTGGCCTCGAATAACGGGGTCAACGCGTGGCTTGGCGGCCACTATCATAGCTATCTGGTCGGTGGTGCTGCCGGCGTTACTTACGTTGTGGCCGGTGGCGGTGGGGGGCGGCGGATGGGGCCGGTGAACGAGTTTTTCTTTGTTCAAGTGCAGGTATCGGGTGGGACGAATATCAATTATGTGCTCAGACCATTGCCTTGACTACCGGTTCCCGAGCTAACAACAAGTGGTTCTTGCGAAGAGCGCAGCGACGTCCGTACCACTAAGAATTGGGACGTCATTGGATCTAAGCCGCGCGTTTCTTTCGAGTCGGTCTTTGTGAGCGTTCCCAACTGGCTAAAATAGCCGAGGCACAGCTCCATGTGAGATTGGCTACCCCTTGCTGTCTTCCCGTCGTACGGTTGACGAGTTCGTTGAAGCCGTCTCCGTCCTGGGCATTGGAATGGGCGGCTAAACGTTCCAGAAAGGAATCGCTTTTTTTCCCCAACGCCTTAATGATCTGTGCAAAGAGAGGCGTTCCTCGCCTAACATCGGTCCCCACGGTTACTACATGGTGCTGGGGTTGTAAGAGTGACCTGAAAAATAATGCATTCGTTTCGTTAATCGAGATGCTCTGTCTTCGACTAAGCTCTCCTGCCACTCGCGAATAGTATTCGGAGAAAGCGTAGGTAATGAGCACCCAAGGATGCCCTTCGCCCGACCGCGAGGATCCGTCCCAGACGTCTGAGCGATTTCGTCCCATCAGAATTCCCGGTGTCCCGTCTTGGTTGACGAGGTAGAGCTCTTTGAAAGTGAGTTCCAATTGGATGGCTGTACTGAGCACTCTATCGTCTCCGACGGAAAGAAAACCGTCGTGCGTATCCCCGTGCATAACTCCCAAAATAATCGAGGAATCGAGTCCTGCTTTATCGAGGGGTATCCCTTCCTCGTAGTTCTTAATGCAGATTAATCTTTTAGATACAGGGTCCCAAAAACCCCGCGCGCCGGTTGTTTCATCGCCGACCAATTCGGCTTCTAGCTCGCGGGCTCTATCTCGATATGATTTTGCGGCTCCGCCGTCTCCCAACCGATCGGCGAGTTTTGCAGTTTCTAAAAGGGCTTTGCGCTGAACCATCTTTACGTAGAAGATATCCCCGCGCTCTTCTTCCCAAGGGTCATAGGAACTCCCTTTGGCGTGCAGCGTATGTTCGGCGTCCGCTTTGATGACGGTATCGGCCGGGATCTTGCTTTCATAGAGCCATCGTCGCACATAATCCTCTTTGCCTTCTCTAAGTAAGATATTTGCCCATCGATTTAAGGTAATCGCACGAAGAGCCGGGCCATCATGTTGGGGAACTCCCCAGAGAACTCCGTGAGGGACACTGCCATCCGCGAACACCAGTGCTTCGCCTAATTGGTTAATGAGTTTGTCCTGGACCTCTTTGGAAAGCTCCACGAAATCGGAAAGGATGGAAAAGTAGTGCTGCTTTTCGCCTGCAGTTGCGGCCTTCTCGTAGAGGCTAATGACAATATCCATGACAATGGCGGAATCGCGAATCCAGTGTTTGAAATATAGAGGAGTTGGAGAGGCGATGACGATTCCTCTTCGAGTGCCCTCGGGGGAGATATTGGCCATGAGTTTTTCGATAGCCAATTGCTCGCGGCTACTCACCCAAAGATCTAGATCCAACGCTTTGGCTGAAAATGGAAGAGAAGACAAAACTAGAAGTAGACACACGAATTTGCTCGTGCGTGAAAGATTCCCCGCCATGGTTTTTTACCCCTTAGGAAGGATCTACCGGTCCGGAGGCGATGAGTCAAATCGATATTCCGACAAGTTGGTAGCCCAATCCGAAGAGCAATTCGTCGCGGCGGCCGAATCCTAAGAGGATGCGATCTCTGGCGTAGAGGAAGACTTTCCACGGTTTGTCTTTGGGCGTGTAGTCGGCACTGAGCAAAACAAAAGGATTATGAAGATTAAAGACGTCGATGGATTCGAAAGTAGCAAGGTTCGTTTCAATCCCTATTCTTGGAGTGAGTTGCACATGCACGCCGAAATCGACGGCAAAGTCGGAATCGGGATAGGATCTGCTAAAAGTGACTAGAATTGGAATTGAAGTGATGGATATAAATCTTTCCCAAAAACCCAGCGACAAATGTAGCGACACGGGCCCTACCGACGTCTGGCCTCGCAAATAGAAGAGAAGTTGTGTCGAGCCCATGCCTTCGGGAAGGTAGCTGACTGTGTTAAGTCGCAAATGCGCCCCTAGAAAGGAAGTCACAGGGACCTCCCCTTCCGCTTTATATTCGAAAGTTCGGATAGCGAAAAAAGATTCGGAAAGTCGGACCGCGGCATCCCCCTTTAGCCAAGGGAGCAGAGGCTTTTGGTATTCCACGGTTTCGTCAAAGAGATTATCGCGCGTTACCTCAGAAGCATAACGAACGTCAAAGCGAACGTCATCGGCCCGAGACATTCGGGGAATGGCTAAGAGCGAGATCAGAACTAAAATTAGAAGAGGTTTGTTAATCACACTGAACTCTAAATCCTCGTTCGGTCAGAGCCGCAATGATTTGTTGCGTATGATCGGATCCTCGGGTCTCCAAATCGACTTCGATCTCAGCTTCATCTAATTTCGTTTGCAGACTCGATCTCTGATGAAAGATCTGCATGATGTTGGCCCGCTGGGAGGCTAAGACATTGGTCACTGCATTTAGTCCGCCGGGACGGTCGGAAACTCGAATCACGAGCCGCACCATTCTGCCCTGAGCGACTAATCCGCGTTGCAACACATGCGAAAGGGCGGGGATGTCGATATTTCCGCCTGAGAGGATTAACGCTATTTTTTTCTCCGTAACAAGCCCCTCCAAAACGGCGGCGACCGGTAACGCCCCAGCCCCTTCCACGACGAGCTTCGCCTGCTCCGTCAGGACGGCAATGCTATTGGCGATCGACTCTTCTGACAGGGCTAGCATGTCGTCTAGATATTCGAGCATGTAATTGAGCATCGTCTGATCGGGACGTTTCACGGCAACCCCTTCGGCAAGCGTATAACTCACGGTTTCCGGGGTGAGTGTCTTTTTGTGAAATGATTTCCAAGCGGCAGGCGCATGACGAGCGGCAACTCCGTAGACTTTTACGTCGGGCCTTAGGTGATGCAAGCAAGCGGCAATGCCGGAGCTAAGCCCTCCGCCTCCCACGGAAACGACAACGGCTTCGATATCTCGAAACGACTCGTTCTGCGCAAGCTCAAGTCCAATGGTTGCTTGGCCGCAAATCACCAAAGGATCATTGAAGGGGTGAATAAAGAGTAAGCCCCGACTCTTTGAGAGTTCCACGGCGTGATCGAAAGATTCGTCATAGACCTCTCCTAAGAGAACCACTTCCGCCCCCCATTGACGTGTGTTTTGTACTTTAATAGGCGGGGTCATCGTGGGCATGACGATAGTACTTTTAATTCCCAGGATCTTGGCCATCGCGGCTACCGCTTGAGCGTGGTTTCCCGCGGAGGCTGCCACAACCCCGGTCTTTTTTGCCCTATCCATTTGAGAAAGAATGCAGTTGGCGGCCCCCCTTATCTTAAAGGACCCGGTTTTTTGGAGCGACTCGCACTTAAGCCAAATCTCTTTTCCTGTTGCCAGACTTAAAGAGTCAAAAGGAACAAAAGGCGTGTTCCTAATGTAGGGAGAGATTTTCTTGGCTGCTTCTCGGATATTTTCTAGTGTTATGGTTCCCATGCGGCCGCATCATACCGCAGGCTATCTCAGACGGAAATAACGTTGCTTGAGATTTTCACAACGTGTCAGATTACGCCTCCTTTTAATGGGTTAGAGCGTATTCTAAGGGGCCACTCCCCGAAAAGCATTGCGGCGCGTATCTAGAGCGCGACAAAAGTGAAAAACTGCCTATCTCATTTTCAACTTTGATGACCTAAGCGCATTCTTGCAGAGTGGTGCAAAAAGCACACTCCGAGAACTCAATTAGTTTCCCTCTCTTACGAAGGACATCTTGTCGTCTTCACCCGGCACGAACGTTGCTTTAGTTAGCGATCAAAGTTACTGTTCACGAAGGACGTTGTTATGAAATTCATGTGGCTTGTGGAACTTGCGATTCTCCTACTTCCGGTGTCATTGATTGCCGAAACCAACCCTGAAGAGAGTAGAGTTAATCCCGAGATTTTGATGCACGCTTACGAAGGGCAGGCGCCTACGACTCATGGGGGGCACGCGCCGGCTTCAGTAAATAGTTCGGCGCATCCGGTTACCACCGGCGCCAGTACCTCGAATAAAGTTGAGGGAACTTTTGAAGCTGCGGTGGATGAAGGGTGCCGGATCGTGAGGGCCGACGACGGAAAGAGATATTCCTTCACGATTCCGAAAGAGGGAATAACTGATATTAAGAATGGGGAGCACGTAGAACTTACCTTTAGTTCGTCGGATTTGAGATCGCCGTGCATGGAGGGTGTTGCGGTCTCGGGAGTAGTTCTAAAGAAAACGGACAAACCTTAAGAGTAATCTTAAGATTTGTTCTTAAGCATAGCAATAACCCCCCGCCTAAACTCCGCCCATGGTGCTTGGTCGTCGAATTCCACGCTAACTCCCCTTTGCTTCACCCCAAGCTTTTTAAAGAGACTTGCCAAATCCACCACCCCCGGACGCAATGCCAGCGTTTCATTCAAATCATGCAGCACCGCAAACCCTACCGCCTTATCTCCCGTCTCAATCAAATCTTGCATGGTCCACTCTTCAGCATCTGTCCCCCCCGATCTCCACACCGCTAGTATTACGTCATCCACCGATTTCTTATTTTGAGTCTTTCTTCGAATTTCAATATCAGCTGACAGCCAAAAAAGTGCCCCGCCCCAGTAAGTTCTCCCCCACGTGGAAGTAAACGCAAGACCTCTGTCGCCTTTCTGAGGAAGCCCTTTGGGAAGCCCGTCGAGCAGTTGGCTCCATACGAACGAAGCGCTTAGTTGCCCCAAACGCGCCCTGGCGATGGGTTCTAGATAGGTCGCCATCCCTTCGGTTACCCAATCGTGCGCGTCGTCGAACGAGGGAAAACCCAAATGAAACATTTCGTGGGTGAGTGTCCAATCGTTAACGATCTCTTTTCCCGTGACATTTTTTCCGATGTACCATCGGATGACTCTTCCGCCAAACTCTCGGCCAAAGATAGAATCGTTATGAGTGTCACGATTGATTTCAAGGCGAAGTTCGGGAACGGGAAATTTTCCGTAGTAATGGGAAACCGCAGCCACTGCTAAATTTACCCCTCGTATTATTTCAGCGTGAGACACCTTTAGTCCCTGCGTTTGCCAATCGATACTGATGACTCCGCCCGGAACTTTTAGCGTTTCTCCAGCCTGAGCCTTGGCTAGGAAGAGCGACAAAAAAAGGCAGATCAAAAAGGGGAGAATCCGCATGTGTCTGGAATGATAGCAACTCCCTTGCTGTTTTCCCAGTGGTGCTGGGACTGCCCTTTATTGTCTCTTGTTGCGATGTGTCAATATTGTTAAAATCACCCCTCTCTGGGGGTTTAATGAAAATGTTGGGTTTAAGCATGCGCACGCGATCGTTTCTTTATTGGCCTGCCTTTTGTTTAGCATTCTTTTCTCCCTCTCTCTTTGCATACCAATTTGAAAATGCCGACGCGGGACAGGTGACGGCCATGGTTGCTGCGAGTCTGCAAAGTTTGGAAAAAGGACGAGCCTCAGATATCGTTGCCATCAACGAACGTTTTTCCCAATTAGATCGCGGACAAATTAATTTAGAAGACTTGGTCGAGCTTAAATACGAACTGTCTCATTATCGAGCCATGATCGTTAAAGTCGAGACGTCTCGGATGGCGATGGCCACCCCCGCGGAAAAGGAAGCGATTTTAGAAGACCTTGAAAATGTCGGAGGCTATATCGGCCTGACTGACGCTACCCAGATCTTAGCGGCAGCGGGTGAAGACGAAGCGTTGAAAAAGCACGCATTTCGTTGTCTTGCGAAGCATGGCGATTTGCTTACTGTCCGCCCACTTATCGCAAAATCGGGTGATGAAGAAGCTAACCTATTAGCCGGTCCCAAGAAGATGTTGAAATATAACGAGGCCAGCCACACCGACGAGGATGCGGATAAGTGGCTTGGCAAGACGGGCCTTGATCTGACTAATTTCCGATCCCCCGCTCCTTACACTATTGAATATCGTGGATTACAGATTCGAACGGGAGACATGCTTATTATCGATCAGGGAAAGACAGGCGGTATCAATACCAACTTCAGCGATCCTCGAAGCTATGCTACCCATATGGGGGTTGTCGTTTTCGTGCAAAAACAGGACAAAATCTATCCCAGCTTTTTTGAAATCGCTGAACGCGGCATTCGCGTCATTCCGCTCAATGTGGCGGTGTCAGCGCCTTTCACCCTTTATGCCGAAGTCTACCGGCCCATGGGCATTATTCAAGATTCCCAAAGCCCAGAGTTTTCCGCGTGGGCCAAGAAGTTTGGCGATGATGTCTTAGAGAAGCTGAAACTCGAATATACGTATGACTACTACAATCCTAAGATTGTAACTGGTCAGGAAAGAGGAGTGGTTTGCTCCTCGCTTTCGCAAGCCATTTTGATCGCTAACGGTGTTGAGTGTCAGCTAAAGCCCGACACCATCGTGGAGCCCGCGGTGACGTCTTTGAAAACTCAGCTAGACTTTCCCCTGTCGGAATATGTCACTCCCACTTCATTCTTAGAGGCCGGCCAATCAAAGTTTGCCTATGTGGGAACGATTGAAACTGGCCTAACGTCTCTTAATACGGTTCGTGAATTGGTGATTGGGTCACATGGGGAGGTTTCGCCTGAAAGCGACGGATATCTTTTTAGCCATTATCCGTTGGATCTCAAGAAGCTTGAGGATTCGAACTTGGGTCCGAAATTCAAAACGCTGCAACTAATGGCGCCGGGACTTATTGCGATGAAACTCTATTATGTGAATGCGCCGGTGAAAGTATTAGCCTTGGCTAAGATGCTTGATATCCCGAACTCACAAGCGGTGGATTATTTTATGCGCAATTACGATACTTTGATCGAGGCACCTGTGACTTTCACTCCGTTTTCTTTGCATGATAAGGCGCTTGAGGCAGGGACTCGAGAAGGGCTTAAGACCAATTTAGCGGTGATGCGAAGCTGGTTTCGTACCGAATAATTAAACCATATCGTCGGGGCGCTTTTCTTCCTCTCGGGGACGCCCCAGTGCCAACCAAAAGAAAAGGCCGACGAGTCCTCCGCCGATATGGGCCAAGTGATCCACGTTGCCTTGACCAGCCACTTGGCCGGCAGCACCGAAGAGTTGAAATAGGACATAAAGAGCAAGCACTCCGGCTGCCGGAACTCTCACGAATCTAAAAAAGAAAAGGTAAGTAAACTTCGATTTGGGAAAGCGAAGCAAGTAAAAGATCATGACTCCAAAGATTCCTCCACTGGCGCCGACATGGGGAATCATTTCTCCGTGACTAAAGATTAGGGAAACTACCGAGCCCAGTGCGGTAGCAAAGACAATAAGCAGATAATACCGGACAATGCCCAAGACATCTTCCACGTCGTCTCCGAATATGTAGAGGCAATACATATTGGCTGCCAGATGGCCAATTCCCCCGTGAACAAAAAAACAAGTCAGGATCGAAAGGCCCGCTAGTCTAAAGGGGGCTCCGGGGTAGAAAGCGAAAAGTTCCCCCATCTGAGGGGCCACGAACAGAAAATACAAACTAAACAATGAAGTGAAGACAATGAGAAGAAGGGTGGCGATAGGCGTATTTTGTTGGGTGTGACTACTGACTTCGGCGGGGATGCCAAAGAGGGCTAGCCATTTCTCTCGAGCAGTAATCTCCTCTTGTGCCGGATCTCTTCCCTCATTTAAACGATCCTTTTCTCCACTCCTAATGAGAGACTTCACCAGCGCTTTTCGCTGCTCTTCGGAGAGCTGCTTAAAGTCTGGGGGCTCTTTACCAGGGCTCATTTGGTTTCCTCTGATTTCGCGGCGGGAGCGTTTAGAAACTTATCGGGCAAAGGTTCATTCTTGGCAGTGGCGTTTGAAGGCATCAAATCGGTAAATTCCCCCCGGTCATAACTTGCTTCCAGAAAATAGACATATTCTTTGCCGGTCTTGGGGTCAACGTAGGTTAATTCGGGGACGGCATGGTAAAGATTGATGGCCCTCACTTTGAAGCTTAAAGAGGGATCCGCTTTGAAAAGTTCTTTGGCCGCGTGCACGAAGGTATGGGAATGGGTTTCGCATTCGGCCCCCTCAGTCTTTTCTTTCTTAAGCTGGCAATCAGGGATATTGTTTTCGTCTTTGAGATAGATCTGAACCTTCTGTCGAAGGCAATTTAATTTGGTGGCGGTGGAAGCTTCGGTGGCACAGGTCTTTATCACCGCTTCTAAATTTTTTGGTTTCAACTCCTTGGATCTCGCCTCGGTATAGAAGTCCATGAAACTATTCATGGTCATACCGGTTTTTTCGATAAGTTTGATAGCTTCACACCGTTGGCATTTTTCCGCTTCCGTCACTTTGCCTTCGATATACTCTTTCCATTCCTCAGCACTGCAACTTTTACGGACACAATTTTCCCCGGGGGCGGGACTACGTTGGGTAGCGGGGGTGTTATCTTTTAAGTCCTGAGGCGGCCTTGGATCGTGAGGTCCCGCGGCTTTGGCTGTTTGTGAAAGGGCTAGGAGAGCCAAAAGAAGAATTAGCGGAGAGCGCATGAGGGTTTCCTTTATTTCTAATTATAATCTAGAAAATGGAGCTACTGCTCTAAAATGATCCCCCCCTGCAATGAGATTGCTTCGTCGAGTCGCTTCCCGCTTGGCCTTCCGGAAAGGCGGAAAGGTGCCCGTCGACTTTTGGGACTTACCGGGCATTGGGATCTAGAACAAAAAGGTCCTGAAAGTCGACGGGCACCGAGAGTTCGACAGGATTAATTAGCCCCACTCACTTCGAGGACCCCGGGGTCCGCTTGCGTTCCTCTCTCGTTTTGCCATGATCTTAGTCTGAAAGGGGTTTGGATGGTTCCCGAGTCGCTATCGGGGCTTCGAAAAATTGCCTGGGATATCGCTTTGGTCTTCCCACCGGCAACTAAGTTTGTGATCTGCGCGCTGTTAGCAAACCTATCCGGGCGATCGCCCTCAGTTAAAGCGGGACTGCCGCTTATGTTTAGAGACGCGTTATTTTCCGACTGAAAATAGGTATAGAAAAATTCGTCTTCTCCCATGTTCAAGACGGGACATTCGTTCTTACCAATGGCTATCCAGGAATAGGTGGTCCAGCCGTAGGGTTGGTCTAGTTCAAAGCCGAAAGAGGCATAAAGCGTCCCGCGAGTTCGGTTACAGACCCGAAGCCAATGCCGACTCCCTCCTTGATGAAGTCTAGTCGCTTCGATGTTGCGTTGTGCCTCCCCATCCATTTTGGCTAAAGGTAGAGCCAATTGCTCATAATCCGCGAGGTCGGGATGCAGATTGGCGCTCAGCCAGCTGCGTACTTCGTTCGTTTCGCCGAGGTGCCGTTCCATCCCCTCGTCAGTCAAAAGAAGCTGGTGGAGTATCTTTGGGGAGATTCTGAAGGAACTTGCGATTTGGGAGAGAACCTTATCGGTATCCTCCGTGCTGTGAGACACAGGGAACTCTCTTCGAAGGCAAAGTCCCAGAAACGATTGGGTCGACGAAGGGGAGGTTAGTTCAAATAAAGAACCAAAGCCACTAAGTGTGGAGGGATTGGTGGCTAAAGTGAGTACCGAAGCGGAATGCGGGTTATTTCTTAACTGATCCAGCTTCAGTTCAAAGAGAAAATCCTTTCGAATACAGCTCGTCGTGGCATAAGTTATTTTCTTGGGCTGTATCCATTTCTGCCAGGTAAAGAGTGAAGTGGGCACCTTTACGTTTTGCTGTTTCGCAGCGATCTCAAGCCATTGCAGAAAAGACTCTACTTCGTCCCTAGTGAGAATCTTTAATAAGGAATATAACGAAGCCGGAGCCCAGTTTTTAGGACAGCCCTTCCACTCGCCATTAGATTTAAAGGTTGAATTGAGTCTCGCTAGCTTGAGTGCCACTTTTCCGTCGGAAAAGGTGGGCACCAATCCGGAGACGGCGGCATAAACTTCGGGGAACGCCTTTTCTTGGGTCAGGGTAATGGACTCTAAACTCCCCAAATACCGAAAAAGCACGTTTTCCAAATGAAGCAGAGTTTTTAATTTCTGAGAATCGAGAGTAGGGTTCGCTTCTTTCTTGGCTCTCGAGAGGTCGATGCGTCTTTGGAGTTCAGGACCAAGGAGCGACCACTTACCTCTGTCAATCAGGGTGGGAACTTTATAATGAGCCGCCGTCCAGAGCCGGTAGTCAGCACTATTGATTCGATAGCGGCTATTCAAAAGGCAGCCAAAGACAACTTCGGTCGGAGAAAGCGCTTCCATTTCCTCGACGGCAAGTTGCCTCGAGCCGCAGTCTAAATAACTAAGCGAACCTTCTTCCTCTACTAACATCCCCCAATGGCCGGGATTTACCTCCAATTGAATGTAGGCATGAGACCGTACGGAAAGTATCAGCAGGAGCAGGGGCAAATACAGCTTCTTCACTCGGTTCTCCCTTCGGGTCTTGTCTGTAGCAAATTGGGTGAAGGCGAGTCAATTCGGGATACTTTTTATTAGCTTCTTATTATGAGCTTCTGGCGGAAGGACTCTCTTACGGGGGCAGAAAATTTAGCTGACGACCGGACTTGAACCGGTGACCTGCTCATTACGAATGAGCTGCTCTACCGACTGAGCTACGTCAGCGAAAGATTACAACTTTCTAGCGTAGCCTTGGTTATTTGTCGAGCCGATTTAGGCGACTTCGGAGGCGGGCTTTTTCTGGCCGGTTGCTCGCTTGGTCAGGATTTTATCTACTAGATAGAGGGGGCGTTGTTTGACCTCGTCATAGATGCGGGCGATGTACTCTCCGATAATACCTAAGCAGAGTAATTGCAGGCCAAAGCCAAAGGCCATGGCCGTCATCATAGAGGCCCAACCGGGGATGGCTCGGGTCGTAAAGATACGGATGCCGACGAAGACTACGCCTGCCATCAAAGAGCCACCCGAGGCCATGATGCCCAAGAAGGAGACCATTTTCACGGGGGCACTGGAAAAGCTGACTAACGCCGTCAGGGCTAAGTTAATCAGCCCCGCCAAACCCACGCGAGATTTGCCGTGTTGCCGGGCTCCTCTATCGATTTCAATAGGAGTGATTTCTCCAGAACTAAAGCTAACCAAACCCGGGAAATAGCGGTTACGCTCTTTTAGCTGACGCATTCGAGCAATCACCGATTTGTCTAAGAGGCAGTGGGTTCCAAAATTGATGGGGGGAAGAGTCCTAGCTGATTGGTGGAGCAGAAAGTAGAAAAGTTTAAAGAGAACTTTATTCTTTTCTTTGCGTTCGCCTCTCTCGGCGACTACCGTCTTTTTCCCCTTTTGCCACTGTAAGAACATGTCCATGAGTGCCGTGGGAGCGTCTTGCAGATCGGCGTCCATGAATACCGCGATATCGCCTTCGAAGTGGTCGAGTCCTGCGGTGAGTGCCGAAGCATGACCAAAGTTATGGACTAAGTGGACGACGCGAATATCATCGCGTTCGCGGTACATTCGATAGAGAAGTTCCGCCGAACCGTCTTGCGAACCGTCGTTGATAAAAAGATAACTTAAGGTGGCAAATGTTTTTAGCTGAACGGCAACCGCATCCAGTTGTTTGACCAGAGGTTGGATATTTTGCACTTCGTTAAAGACAGGCAAAACGATTTCGATATGAGGTTTGGGAGTAGTTTTCATTTTTTTCTCGCCATCGCCATCAAAGAGGTTCCTAGCGGCGGCGAAATCCACTTCGCCGCTGTCCATTCCATTCGAGAAAGCGTTTTTAAAACCCCGTTGGTGAAAGCATTTACCACATCGAACTCAAGCGACTCCGGATCGACCGGTCTAAACTTTCGCCAGACGGCGGCAGGGGTTAGGAACGACCAAAAATAATTAAGACGCAGAATTTCAAATCCCGAATCCACAATCGCCTTACGTAAGCTGGGTGCCGTGTAGCGACGGAAATGGCCCAGTTGCCTGTCCCATTCCGAAAAAAGTGCTGGCAACGCTGGGACCGAAACGATTAAAATCCCATCCTTGTGCATCTGCTTTCCTAACTCGGTCAGAAACCAAGTATCGTTGGGTAAATGTTCGATGACGTCCATGCAGGTTACGACTGAGGGTGTCCAGGGAAGGGTAAAGGGTTTGGTGAGATCCATTTGATGAATCTCGGCACCCGAAACTTTGTTAGCGATCTTAAGAAGCTTGTCATCTCCATCGATCAGAGCCGCTTTGGTAACGGGTACGTTTTTCATGAAAGACGCGGCAAAGCCGCCCGTGCCGCAGCCTAAGTCCATATACGGCTGGGGACTTTGCACTTGAAGGCAAGCCATCTGGCTTGCCCAAAAGACTCGTCCCTCAAACCACCAATAGCCGTTCTCAATGTTTTGCAGAGCCGAGACATGGCTTGCGGGAAGTCGATTGCTCTGTGCTGTGAGAGAGGGGTTCATGTTGTTTTTCCGAAAAAGGCAGGTGTCTTTCCATTTTAAACCCTGAGTCGGCAATCCCAAACACCTATCGATGACGCGGTGTTTTAGGCGGTGGGCTTTTCGACGCGGGAGAGGATGGTTCCGTCGGCGACCCGGGTTTGTAAGACATCTCCGGGTTTCACCTCTTTTAGACTACGCACGATAGCTCCGTTATTACTTTGCGTTAAGGAGTAGCCTCGTCCAATGACCTGAAGCGGGGAGAGTGAGTTAAGAAGCTGAATCGCGTTTTCGGCTCGCCTTCTAGAAAATAGGATCTGTGTTTTTAGCGTGGACCAAAGTCTGGCTTGCAGGTCGACAAAGTCTTTGTGCAACTTTTTGATCTTTTGCCTAGGATCCATCAATCGTTGTGAGAGATGGCCCAAATGAAGGCGCAACTGCTGGAGCCTTCTCTCCATCAGATGCCCCAGACGAATCGTCTGGTGTTCCACTAATTGGATAAGCTCGTCTTTGGTAGGGATAACCATTTCTGCGGCAGCCGAAGGGGTTGGGGCTCTTACATCGGCTACAAAGTCGCAGATAGTCGTATCGATCTCATGCCCCACGGCCGAGATGATAGGAATCGTACAACGATGGACCGCTCTAGCAACCGCTTCTTCATTAAAGCACCACAGGTCTTCGATAGAGCCCCCGCCACGGCCTAAGATGATGACATCGAGAGCCCTATCTATATTAATTTCGTTCCAGCGCTGGGCGGTCTGTAGAGCTGCTACAATTTCTGAAGTCGCTTTCTCTCCTTGAACACTGGTCGGGATAACCAAAATGTCTCTATTGGGATAGCGGCGCACCAGAACTTTCAAAATATCTTTTACGGCAGCTCCGGTCGCTGAAGTGATGATCCCGATGCGCTTGGGGAGAAAGGGAAGTTTCTTTTTATGTTGCGGGTCAAAGAGACCTTCCTTGAAAAGCTTTTGTTTGAGCTGTTCGAACGCGAGCTGAAGCGCACCGACCCCCACAGGCTCCATCGTGTCGCAATCCATCTGGTACTCGCCACGCGCTTCATAGACGGTAATCTTTCCGTGGAGCAGGATCTCCATACCATCTTTGATTTCGAACTTTATTTTAGAGAGCTGACTTCGAAACATGACCGATCGCAACTGGGCCGTAGCATCTTTCAAAATAAAATAGGCATGTCCGGAGGGGGCGCGCTTGAAGTTACTGATTTCGCCTTTGACCCAGACGTCGAAAAAACTATTTTCGATATGGCCCCGTATCCGGCGGGTGACTTGGGAGACCGAGGGGACCTTCGTCCGCCAATCGACGAGCTTTTCTTCGGAGATAGGCGCCGTCACGGGTTGCGGTACGGCGGCAAAGAAATCGAGCTCGATTTGGCTCTTTTCGGTGATTTTTTCTCCCATAGGCCGGCATTATGGTTTTCTTGGGGGGAAAAAGCAACCCAACGAAGTGCTACTTTGGGCGCCCTAGGAAGGACTTTAGCCAAGACCGTTACGGGTTGCCACGTCGCTTCGCTCCTCGTAATGACAGAAAAGGATCTTAAAACGGCCGTACAATCACCAAAACCACGATAATGATCATCAGTAGCGTCGGTACCTCATTCATCACCCTAAAAAACTTATGACTCCGCGTCACTTTCCCGTCTCTAAACTCCCGCAGCAGAGCTCCCGCGTAATGGGTGACCCCCAACAGCAGAACGACAAAGAAAAGTTTCGCGTGCATCCAATGGGCGTGAAGAAGTTCCGGGTTTAGTCCCAGCATCAGAACCCCCATTAGCAGAGCAACCAGGCTCGCGGGCAGCGTGATGATATTAAAGAGTTTGCGTTCCATCACTTTGAAGCGTTCCTTAACCACGATTTCAGTCTCCATGGCGTGGTAGACATAGAGGCGAAAGATATAAAGAAGGCCCGCCATCCAGGAGATTACGGCGATAATGTGAACGGCCAGGACGATTCTATAAAAGAGGTACATCTTCGTTTCTTGGAGAGCGGGACTGAAGCTTTTGCTTCAAGAACTCGACTTCATATCGTCGGGTCGGGTGCGATTCCATCGTCTCCGTCACTTTCTGGAACGCATGTATCACGGTGGCGTGGTCTCGGCCAAACGATTTTCCAATCTCTTCCAGCGGGAGCAAAGTGTAGTGCCGTGCCAGGTACATCGCAACTTGCCGCGCCCAGACGGTCTCGCTCTTTCGCGACTTGGACGTGAACTCCATCCGAGAAACGCCATAATTGTGTTCGACTAGGCCAATGATTTCATCCATCGTAATGGACTCTCGCTTGGCCTCGACCGCCCAACCCTCGCGAGTCAAGAAATCGGTGTCGAGAGGTTTGTTTTCAAGTTTGGCCTGCAGATGAACCCGGAGCAGAGTTCCAATGAGCTCTCGGATGTCCTTTTGTCCCTTATCCGCCAGCGAGTTCAAGATAGTGGGCTCGACTATCATCCGGTTATGCTCGGCCATCTTGTTGAGGATCTGCACCCGTTCCTCAAAGGTGGGGAACTTCACTTCGGCCAAGACTCCGGCATTCACTCGCGATTGCAGTGGGTCAATGAAGTCTTCGAAACGTTGCGGAGCGATAGTGCTAGTGAAAACCACCCGTCCCCCACGGCCGATGATTTCATTGAAGCAATACACCAGCTCCTCTTGAGTGCGGATTCTGCGGCTTAGACCGGGGAGGTCATCGAAGAGAAGAACGTCAGTCTCTTCGCGGTATTTTCGTTTGAATTCGACGCTAGTATTGGTCTTAAACGAATTTACCATTTCAGCGGTAAAGGGTTCGGCACTCGTGTAACGAATCCTAAGCCCTGGGTTAATGGCATTGAGACGTCTTGCGATCTCCGATAACAGGTGCGTTTTACCCATCCCCACCCCAGCTTGAATGACGAGGGGATTGAGCGGAACGCTACCTTCTACGAGGAGTTGAACGCACTGATAGGCCAGATGATTGAAACCGAATTCGAAAAACGGGTGGGAGAAAGACGGAACATTGGGCTCAAGCCTTAAAGGCTCTCGCTGTAAATTTTCTTCTTGCCTCTCGGGCCCCTGCTCTCCTTGGTGGATGCGGTTATCGACGATTCGTAACGCGGGCCTTCCCGTCGTCGGAGGAGCTGAGAGAGAAGCTTCTAAATTTTCATCCATCACAAGAACTTCAAATTCCAACTGAAGTTCCGACCCGCATTGAGCTTGAATGGCTTTGGAGAGCTGATGGGAATAGTGGCTCTTTACCCACTCTTCGTGGAAACGACTGGGCACACCAATGACCGCAGACGTGTCGTCATAGCGGACGAGTGTCAAAGGTTTCAGCCAATTCTGGAATTGCGTTTGAGGCAAAGACTCCCGAATTGCGTTTATCGTGGCATTCCAATCAAGCTGGGGCATAGAATACAAAAACTTCTTTATAGCGAGTGACATGCCCAGCGCGCAAAGCTGCCCTTATCCGAATTCTGCGCCGATCCGACTAGAACGATCCACAGTGGTAACCCATTGAAGACACTTCACATAATACGGAGCATCCTTAAATTCCTCTTGCTCCATATGGAACAAATGAAAAACAAAACTATTTCTAACAATAAGAACGACATAGATCATTCATCCACAGGTTGTTGATAGTTTGTGAACTACGCCTAAGTCGCGTTTACCCGTTTTATTAAACGTATGTCGATTTATTGGGAGCTGCCGGCAAATTTGGGGGCGAGGGGCTGCACAACCCCTATCGGCACGTCTCCCATTGAAGATCTAAACTGCTCTGACGCAGTCGGCGGTGAGATGAATGCCGAGGCATTTACCGAAGGTGTCGCATTGCTATCCAAAGAGACCGGCGTTCCCGGGGCCGGCGGAAGAAGGGGAGCATCCGCTGTGGGTTGTGACGCCGGGGGAGTCGCATCGCTCGTGGTATCCTTCGGTGCTGTTAGGTCGACCGCCTTTTTTACTGGGGTTTGGTCTGGAGCCTTAAACCCCGGAATCGTCGGTCCTGGAATCACCTGCACGTTGTCGTGGGGCTGCAACCGCTCAATGGTCTCAAGAACCAGATCATTAATAATGTCGTCGTCGATGGGCAGCCCACCGTTCTGAGGGTTGTAAATCAAGGGGAATAAGCTCGATAGCGCTTTATAGTAAAACTGCTTCAAGTAAGTGGGCAGAGTGCTACTTTGGTCGCCCAGATTCTTGGAATAGATAGCGGCGATGATTCCTTCCACCGATTTTTGAGTTTTGAACTGCTCATAGAGAGCGTTTTTCACACTATCTTTGACGATGTCTTTGCCGATGGGCTTTCCGTCCGCGTCGACGGGGGGCGGATTGAAGTTTTGAGCATCGCTATGGATCTGCTTTAACTTCTTCTTCTCGTTGTCCCGGCCTTTGAATCGGTCCTTTATATTGTCCACGATTTCAGTACGATGTTCGCGGATAAGATCGGTTGCTATTTTATAGAACGGCCCAAACCGGTTTAGCCCCTGTTCCTCTTTTTCTAATAATCCAGGAAGTTCTTTGGCGGCGTTTCTTAGCTCGTCATCCTTGTCTTTGATTTCCGTGCGCGCGTCGGCCAAGCTCTTGCCATGCGTTGAGTGGTACCAAATGTTAGCAGCCCCCGTAATTCCCATTCCGGCTCCCATCAAAGAAGCGTGAATAAGAGGGTTTCGATACCAAGTCTGACGTGCCAGCTTATCGAGATGGACGGCTTCATCGTACATCGCTTTTAGCGCTTCATCGCAAGCCAGATTAAATTGAGGAAGCACTTGGCCCAAGTTAATCGTCTTCGTTAGTTCTATCTCACCGTTTCCCCGTCCTAACTTCTCCGCCACCATTTTCTTCTGCGGCGTATCGCTGATTTCACTCACTAAGGCGAATCGCTTGAAGTTAGTGCCATGGTTGCCATCGAGCACTTCAAGAAAATCAACTTTCTTATCGGGATAATGCAGATTGTGTTTTTCGGCCACAGGATTATAGATACTTACGACTTTGCGAGCGTGTTCTTCCGCTTGTTGGATAGTCGAGTCGTAACGTTCTTTCCAGGTCTTGCCCTCGGCATTTCTTCGCGTTTCCGTCCGGCCGTCGCGATAAGTCATCGTTTGCGCTTTCAGAAATTTTTGGCCTGACGTCGAATTGAGCCACGTCGAAAATTTTCGTAAGCCTTCTCCACGATTCCAAGCGTTGACGCCTTCGAAAAGTGCAGCTCGATCATTGACGCTCGAGCTCCCGAACCGATTGCTCTGATCGACGGCCTCTTTCATCAAGGTGTCCATCGCTTTGTCTAATTTCTCCAGCGCATTGATGTGATTTCTAGCCTTAAAGAAACCGGTGGGCTCGTCTTCAATGAGTCGCTTGATTCGCCCATTCTCGGCCTCTAGTTTCACCAGGGCTTGCTTCTGTTGGGCTATCGTATTTCGAAGATGGGGTTCCATGGGATTTTTCTGTCCCGTGGTGTGGGCATGGTTAGTGATCCTGGCTAGTTCTTTTTCGAGTCCATCGATGGTCTTATTCCTGAAGTCGATTTCATGTCGTAAGTTAGAAAGACGGTCCACGAATCCAGGGGATTGGGCCTCGAGCTCTCTTAAGCGATATTGAATGAGTTTGTCCTCGAGTTCTGTTTCAAGGAGTTTCTTTCTATCGCGACGAACGAGAAGTTCCTCGGGAGTGGCAACGGAATTGATAAATTTAAGGCCGTAGAAAGCATTCATCGTCCATCCGGCATAGAGCATGAACGTAAAAGGGTTACTTAGCGCGTTCCAAATCTTCCAGTTGTCATCCCAAGAGGAGTCCACCGTGTTGGCGACATCGTCTTTTGAGATCCCAGGAGCGATAACGCCGCTGCCGTGGGAGTCTTCCTCCGCGGCAAAGCTCGGCCTACCCGACAGGGTTAGGGCCATCACCAGTACAAGTGAAGCCGCTACCGCTTTGTTAATGTTAGACACCCACTGCATTTTTATCCCACGTCCTGCCGCCCACTTTGTGTGTAGTGCAAGGGGTGTTCCGGTTTAAGACACCTGAAAATACAATGATTTCAACGTTATAGTTTAAAAGGTGACTGTTATTGCCTAGTCTATTGTCTACTTACTAAACACTAGACAGGGCTTTTACGGGGGGAAGTAGAAGGGGGGAGCCGCTCGGTACCGACTTTGACATGTCGCGTTATTTGAGGTATATTCCCCCCACTTTAAGAGTCTTCTTTTGCATTTGAGGGATCCAATGAGTAGGGGCGTATTGCGGTTTTTTGTGGTGCTCTTAGGTTCGCTCGTGGCCTTGCTGCCGTCTTCTTTAATAGCCCAGAACATTGTCATCGAAATGGGAAGGCAGATCCCTTACGTGGTCGATTCCGCGATCTGTAATTTTTTGGGCGCCGATCTCAAGGTTAGAGTCGGCGATGCTGACAACAAACGTTTGGGATACCTGTCACTACAGATCAATAACTTTCGCTCTATTGCGGAGAATGCACGCTCCCCGTCTCTTCATATGACCGTCGATCATCCTACGGTGGGTTCAGTTAAGTTTTACGATAGAGAGGGAAGGGTATGGGAGAACATCAACAGTGAAACGGCACCCACCTCCTGCGACGTTACGACCGAACTAGTGGGCGCCAAATTGACGGTCTTGGTAAGTTGCAAAGACCTCCAGATCGCAAACTATGGCTCAAGAACTTCTGTTTCGATTACCGATAACACTCCCATTGAATGTAATCTAGAGCAGGATCCCAGGCTTCCCAACAACCTGACCGCCATAGCCGGAAACTAGACCGGTAGCGTTAGAACTCCAGCAACAAAAACATATCGAGATCACGGTCATCTTCAATATACTTAGTAAACTATGTTAAAAAAACTTAGGCTTTCGTCTACTCGCGATAATAACGACGATTCCCAATTCTCCGATGACGACATTCTTATCTCCCCTCCGGTGCCTTGGAGGGATTGGGCGATTAGCTTTTTTTTGGTCATGGCATATCTGCCGGTGGCTTGGGCGGCGGGCCTTTGCCACTTTACCTTTCTTGCTTCCTCCTCTCATGGCTGGGAAAAGACGTTGCTCTCCCTGGTCCTTAGTTTTTTCTTCTATTGGGGCGCCATCCATGCGGTTCTTGCCCTACCCATTTCGCTAATGGCCTTACCGCAAATCGACAAATGGAAACTAAAATTCTGGAGAGTCGTTACTTTTTCGGCACTGACGACAGCCCCTATTGTCGCTTTTGGGTTTTACCGAGGTGGCTTTAAAGAGATCATGGATTTTAACGAAGTCATGCTCGTTGCCATTCCGGGGTGTGTGCTCGCTTCTTTGGTTTACGACAGGTGTCGAATCCCTCGAGCGTTTAGTTTTCTACTAGCTATTTCCACCTTTTTCTCTTTTTTCCTGTTGAACGATGTACTAGGAACCCTTCCCACGGTGGGCCAGTACATGGCCGAAGGGGCTAGTTTTTATGTCCTACGCCAGCTCTTCCCCGTGTTGGGCCTTTTCTGCGGTTTTTTCTTGTTAGGGCCGGAGTCGGCTCCTCACCGAAACCACTCCAAAGAAAATTTCTTCTGGGGTGTCGTAAGCTTTCTCGTCTACGTTATTATTACGCATTACCTGATTCCGGTTGCCGACTCTCTTTTGGAAAAAGGCGATGGGCCTATTCATATCGTTCATGAATGGGGATGGCTCTTAGCCGTGGCCGCTTGCGGCCTACTCTATTTAAAACGATCGTGGACCGATAAAGCTCTCGCTGTCGTCTCGGTCAGTTATATCGGCGTGTTGGTATATCAAATGATAGTGTCTAGCAGGGTTGAGGGAAGTGACTACTGGAAGCTCGGAGACTTAGAATATAGTCTCATGGGAATCCTTCTTTTCGGATGGATTCTTATCTCCTTAAGACCCATTCAAGCGACCAAGTCTTAAAGACTAATTGCGTGGATAGAACCACTGATCTTGCAAAGCACCTTCCGGAGGTGCGGTCTGTTCCGTTGAAGGTAGAAAATTGGGGAACAGGTCTGCCGGGATATTCCCGAACATAAGCCTTGGCGGTTGCAATGGTTGCCGACGACTGTCGTTTTGCATATCGACCCCCGTCTTAGGTTGAAGTGCCGCCGTTTGAAGCGTCGAATATCTAGTGGAGCTATTCACATGGCAACTCTGACAAAAAACATCGTTGGAAAAATCAGGGCGGGGTTGTCCGTACACAAGCGCATAATTGCCCATGGTGAGTCGTGTACGCAAGTCCGTAACGGCGCTGGGTCGAACTGCGACGTAGCCAACTTCATTCATCGTCCAAGAGGTTCCGCAACCATAGTAGTTGGTAACCGGATCACCCACCAAATTTTGAATCTCAGTCTGAGTCCAGGCGGGATAGCGTTGCGCCAGAAGTGCCAAGCCTCCCGTATAGGTCTTTGGCGCCGATAATAGAGTGCCCCGCGCATGATTACAGATTACTTCAGCCGTCGGAATATATTTAATAAGCTTCACTTCGTCGATCCAACCGCGAAAATTTCCTCCTTGAGAACTGGCACCTCCTCCGATGAGCAAGTTCCCTGGTCCTAAATCAAAAAGTTTATTGGCTCCCTGTTCATTAATAGTCCACTCATCGACGGCCATTCCACGCACGTAAAAACGGATGGTTTGAGCGTAAGTGCCGGAAGTTGCGGTGTCTGCCACGGCGTAAGACATTTGCAAATTCTCCCAGGCGCCACTTTTTAAATTCCAGGGAAGTTTAATTTGATGAATGATTTTATTCGAGGCGTCGACATAACCTACGGTGTGATTATTCATTAGCACAATGGACGTGTTATTGGGGAATGTTACCAGTTGCTGCTGCTGCCACCCACTTACGGGGCGGGGATCTACGAACATACTAAAAAAGAGGTCTGGGGTGGTGAAAGTTTGATTGACCA
Source organism: uncultured delta proteobacterium (assembly GCA_963778115.1). Taxonomy (GTDB): domain Bacteria; phylum Bdellovibrionota; class FAC87; order UBA2466; family UBA2466; genus JBBQIT01. The sequence continues at coordinate 123,755 of CAVZSV010000004.1, read as the reverse complement.
AAGGGTATTGAATGTAGGTGTCCGTTCCGTTTAGCCACAACCCACGTCCGCTGATTCCGCCTAATGCGACGGGCTCGATGCGTGTCGTTCCATGGACGATTCCATACGGCGGAACCGCGTGGATAAGTGAGGTTGCCGCGTTTTGAACATGGATGGCCTTTTTGGTGTTAATTCCATCTTGGTACTCTAAAGCTCCCGCTTTCCAAGTTAAAGACGCGTTCATTTCGGAATAGATAAGCACATTGGGATCCAAAAAATCGTCGAAAGCAACTTCTTGGCTCGTTTTCCCGTTATTTAGGGTCCACACCACATCCCGCGAGGTTACAAATTTCATCTTGGGCAGATACATGAAGAGATTTTCTAGGGAATCCACTAAGGTGGTGTTGAAAGGACCGCTCGGCAGTTTGGCAAGTGTCGTATAGACGTTGATGTCACGCCCCGCCCCCACCTGAACCCACGTGGGATCTCCCGTGGAGGAGGGGGCAGCACTCGACGAGGTAGTGAAAATTGGCAATGTCGTTGCGGAAGAGGGTTGGTAAAGCTGAATGAGCCGCTGTGATTCAGGCGTTGTCATTAGCCCAAAGTCGATGTTGTTTAGGACTCCATCCAACATCACCATCTTTCCGCTGGTCCAAAGACCCATGACTGACAGCCCTCGCGTGTTTCCCGGGTTCTCCACATCAGACACTTGTGAGGGAGCGAGGTTACAGTTCGTATTGGGAACGCATTGAGTAGGATATGCGGTAGTCGTTCCCGTCGAAGTCTTTTGGTAAAGGTTGCTTCCAAAGGTGCTAAAAAAAAGATTTCTCCCGCGTCTGTCGATCCAAGGATAGGTAGCTCCTAGCTCCACCCCATCGGCAATCGCATTGTTCTCAGGATCCCGAAAAGGATAGTAAGCAAAGGGATAAGTCTGGTTAACGGTAGGGTCAAACGGAGCATGGCTGATGGGATAAATATTATTTTGAGCCCATTGAGTGACGTCACATGAATGGCCGGGGCTAGCTACCGAGTAAATCATGTCGTAATTCCCGGTTACTGAAACACCATTATTGCTGGTCCAAGTGAGAGAAGAGCCTCCAATACGTCCCACGAGGAGGCGACCGTCTGTCGTCGTCATTGGCTCAAAAACCGTAGAGAAAGGCAGAAGCGGCCCCCCTCGTGGAGTTCCTGGGGTAATGCTCACGATGGCTGCTCTTGCTGTCTTGGGATTGGAAACTTCAACCGTTATGGGAGTTCCCCACAATTGGGACTGAGGAGCGCCGGTCGTCACATTCGTACCGATGTAACTCATGATTACGGTCAAAAAATAACAATCGTGACTTGAATCATTCGCACAGACTTGGGGATTGGAAACCGTGGAAGCGGAAGGAAAATCCGATCCTACGTCGCAGATCGTCCGGTGTGCTGCCAATCCGCCGGTGGCAAAATTGCTAGCAATACTCGCTTTGGAATAGAAATTCGATTCATTTACAGGAAAGAGACTTTGGATGATCGAGGTGTCGGGTGCTGAGAGAGTAAAGTTTCCGGCTAAACCTTCCGGAGCAAACAAAGAGAAGTTGAGATTTTTGTTCACCATTTTTATGGCCAAAGCCACTCTGCCGTCCGCACTTGTTCGGTGCGGGGGTATATGCGGCCTGGTGTATGAGAAATTCCCGCTACTATCAGAAGTGATCATGGAGAGATCTCTTAATAATGCCGGAACTTCGGGGGGAGTGCTTTCGCCAAAGAGGCAGTTGGAAAAGACAAAAAAGATAAGAAGGGTAATCGAAATCTGCGTAAATCTTCCCAAGGTATCCCCCAAACGTGCACGGCCTACTGGGAAAGGCTCTCCGTAGTATAGGGGAAGATTGTGTTGGAATTGTTAGCGGGGGGCGGATGCGAATGGCCTCGTAAATAATGTTACCGGGGGATTAGGAAGAGAAGCGCGGTGGCCTCATAATGGAGTAACCAGGCATTCGTCTGGACAACTCCATAAAACAATGAGGCAAAGCCATGAGCATAACGCTAAAGCGTTTGTACTTGGATTTTTTGCGCCAACGTTACCGAGACACCAAGAGTCGAAAAGTGAAGATTATGTTGATTGACCAACTCTGTCGGGACGCGGGGTTTCACAGAAAACACGCCATTCGAACTTTGAATCAGCGCCCTCAATTGAAAGCGAAGCGGGGTCGTCGACGTCTTTACAGCGATGGGGCAAGGTACCACTTAAAAAAGCTGTGGCTTGCAATGGAGCAAGTAAACGGGAGGCGCATGGTGGCAATGCTTCCGGATTGGTTAAAACACTATGAAGCCCCCGAATACGGCCCTTTGATTGAAAAAGAGCTCTGCTCAATGAGTCATGCTACGATAGAGCGGTTTCTTCGGCCCTACAGAGCGGAGATGGGGCGGAAGTTAAGAACTGGAACAAAGCCTGGGAATTTAAGAAATCGAATTCCGATTAAACCGTTCGACAGAAATGTCGCAGTGCCAGGCTATATGGAGGCAGATACGGTAGCTCATTGCGGAGGAAGTTTATCGGGAGAGTTTGTTTGGTCCTTAACCGGGGTAGACCGTCTTCTGGGCTGGACTGAGAATCGCGCCGTGTGGAACAAACTAGCCAAAGAAGTGGTCGAAGCTGTCGAGGATATCGAGAAAAGCCTCCCGTTTCCACTAAAAGGACTTTCCAGTGACAATGGCGGAGAGTTCCACAATGACCTACTCATTAGTCATCTAGCGCCGAGTAAAAATCGCCCCAGAGAGATCTTCTTAACCCGTGGCCGTCCCTACAAGAAGAATGACCAGTGCTACGTGGAGCAGAAAAATTACACTCATGTCCGAAAACTCCTGGGCTATGACAGGATTGACTGCCCATCGGTCAAGGACTTGGTGAATGACCTATACAAAAATGAATGGGGACTGCTACAAAACTTTTTTATTCCACAGGTGAAGCTCATTGAGAAAATTCGAGTGGGCGCAAAGTACAAACGAAAACACTCAAAACCAATGACCCCCTATCAAAGATTAATGGAATGCTCGCAAATACCCGATCAGGTAAAAAAAGACCTGACCAAGAAGTTTGAATCTCTGAACCCTTTTGAACTTAAAGACGGCATTGAACGAAAACTGAAACGCATCTGGGACACGCAGAAAAAATTCGAGCAGACACATAAACTGAGGTCGGTGGCTTCGCTACCTCCGGGTAACATATCTAGCTGAGGCTAATCGGATGCCCCCCTTTGGATTCAATAGTTTATGTGCCTAGGTAATCAGGAGATCCGATACGTGACGGTCAACTTCTCACCTGGAGTCAGCGTCGACTGATCGATCAAGAACCAATTGATGGTAATCTGATTGTTCGTATAGCTCCATAGATCAGACGCCGCGCCGGTGTTACCCGGAAGCACTTTTCCCCCTAGCGACACCTGAATCGAGTTAACCGAGAAGGGAGTAGCCGAGAGCGAGAAGTTGGTATTGGCGTTGATGTAGGCTCGGCTGATGATTTTGGTCGCTAAGTCTTGAAGGACCGGCTTTAAATTATAGGTGCAATCCGTCATGGGATAAGACTGGCCCGACGTTTTGTTCACGATGGTCTGGTAAGTACTTGCCGGACCCGCCGAAGCGCCCTCGCTTTCCACAAGGCTGGGACATTGTGGAGCAATGCTACTAATACGGAGTGTTTTTTTCTGGGCTTCGTCAAAGGCGATGAACTGATTTCCATAATCGCCGGGCTGCATGCTTGACTGTGCTGTACCCTTAGCAAAGGCCGGATAATGATCCGTCTGCTGAGTGATAAGTATCGATTCCATCGGCACTCCAGGCATTACATAGCCATTATGGTAGATCTCCGAAATCGACGGTAGTCTTTGGAAGAAGCGGAACATCGTCCATGTCGGGCTGCTAAAGCAATTGCTGCAGCTGTTATTGTCGTCATCATTGCTGTTTGCCGCATAGTCCAAACGGGAAGTGAAGTCTGCCGCGGCATTTTGATCGTTCCAATTCATGAGCATGGGCTCACTATTTTGGGCGATGGGCAATCCATCCCATTTATTGGCATCAGACGAGAGAAATATTTGCGAATAATGAATTTGTGCCGTGTTCAAAGCCTGGAACAGATACTTAACGTTGGATCTAAGAGCGCTCAGGAGTTTGGTCCCGGCGCTAGAAGTGTCCACCGTCCACACCATCTCGGTATTGGCTCCGGCGACGGTACTATCGATAGTGAAAGTGTCTAGCTGAGTGCCGGGGAGTACTGTGATGTTGAGCGGGGAGGTTGCGCACAGTACGTCATTGCAGGCCTCGACTGAAAAGGCGTTTGCTCCGACGTTGGTACTTGCGGGCGTTCCGGAAAGGTTTCCCGACGTAGTATCAAGTTTCAACCAAGCGGGGCCCCCGGCGTCCAATTTATAAGTCAAAGTAATACCGTCTAAGTCTTGGGCCAGCCCTGATAACGTTCCCGTGAAGGCTTGGTTGGTATTGGCCTGCATCACAACAGGCGATTGTAGCCACACCGGCGGACGCGGATCGCGCGCTACCGTGATAGAAACCGATCCCTGAGCGCTTAGCTCGCCATTATCCACTTTAAAGTGAAAGGTCGTCGTCCCGATATTGGCGTAGAGAGGTTGGAGGGTCATATCTCCCGTAGAGGCCAAGGTTACCCACGACAGGGAATCGACCGCAGCAAAGTTGAGGGTTCCTCCATCCGGGTTGGTGACATACTGTTCGAGCGGATACTTAGAGATAGATCGCTCTTTGATCGAAATGGCGGGGATGGTTCCGATCACAGGCGGATGTGGCGTATGTACGACAGTTCCGGTCGCATTCGCCGTCACGGAATTACTGAAGTTATCGGTCACTTGCAAAACTGCCGCGACCGCACCGATATCCGCTTTGTGAGGCGTTCCCGAAATAACACCCGCAGGGCTCACTTGCATCCACGAGGGGCCGCTTACTAGCGAAAAGGTGATGGGGTTACCGTCGTCATCGACGGCATAGCTTGAAAGATTAAAGTTATAAGCTTGGTCTTCGTTGGCATTAGCAAGGACTACGGGATTTTGGCGCCAGCGAGGAGGAAGGGCTACTTTATCGACGGTGAGGGTTACCGTCACGTCAGCGTAGGCATTGGACGGATCCATCACACGGACTTGGAAAGTATTTGCCCCATCGTTAGCTCTTTGCGGAGTTCCGCTTAAAGCACCGTTCGAAGCCACCGTTAACCAAGTCGCTCCCGAGTTAGGTATTTTGGAGAAGCTAAGAGTATCTCCGGCATCCGGATCCATGGCATAGGAAGCAACACTTCCCACATAAGCTGACCTTTCCTTGGCGTCTGGGCTTAGCGTGATACTAGGCTGTGTCCAGACCGGCGGATGGTTGATGTGAGTGACGGTCACGACGAGTTGTCCTGTCGCACTCAAATTTCCGGTATCAGTAACTTTAACGGCGAAAGTGTTGTTTCCTTCGGCGGAATCAGGCGGAGTTCCCGAAAAGACGCCTGCCGCGGATAGGGTTCCCCAAGCGGGGCCACTAGCCAATGAGAAGGTCAGTTTATCCCCCAGATTAAGGTCGGGATCGGTCGCATATCCGGAGATATCCGCCGACATCGCCGACTCTTCAGGTTGCGTTAGGTGGATGGGATTAAGTACCCACGACGGGGGGTGGTTGGTGTGATCCACCGTCAACATCACGGAGGCCACGGCACTTCCGACACTGTTGGCCACTTTTACAGAAAACTTTGCCACACCGACATTGGCTGATTTTGGAGTTCCCGAAATAATGCCCGTAGAACTTACCGACGCCCAGGTGGGGCCCGTCAATTCCGTAAAGGTAAGTGGCAGGCCGTCAGGATTGGTGATGAAAGGATTTAAGTCTCCGTTATAGGCCGAGTCTTCGTGAGCATCGGCCAGAGCGACCGTTTGAGTGGTCCAGCTGGGCGGACTGTTGGTGTGCGTAATCGTCAGGGTGACGGTGGTGGTATCGGAAAGGTTCCCTTGATCGGTAACTTTGGCTTGAAAGCTAAAGCTTCCTGCCGCCGTAGGAGTGCCCGAAAGAACGCCTTGAGCGCTCATCGTGAGCCAAGCGGGCATTGCAGTCGCCGTGAACGTTAAAGTATCCCCGGCGTCAGGATCGCTGGCCGAACTGGAGACGTTCTGGCTGTAAGGCACCGTGGACGCTCCATTGGGCAGCGGTAATGGATTAGAAGCCCAACGCGGCGGATGGTTGACGTGGATTACGTTGAAATTAAAAGTCGTCGCTTGGGTGTAAGTCGTTCCGTTGATGACGGTGGTAAAAGAGACCGTTGCGGTTGCCGTACCGATATTGGCTTTCCCTGGGGTGCCGTAAATGTTTCCGTTGGTATCGACTTGAATCCACGGAGAACCCGAAACTTCGGTGTAGGTAAAAGAGGATTTTTCGTAATCCAGGACGTAAGGATACACATTAATCGAGTAGGCGCTATCTTCAGTGGCGTTGGCGATCGTAACGGGATCTGAAATCCAGGACGGAGGATGAATGGTAATCAGCACCGTTCCGGATCCGGTTACCGTGGCATTATTGGTTCCGTCGGAAACCGTAAAATCGATCCCTGAGTACGGGCCGACATCCGCGCGTTGCGGGGTTCCGGTTATCATTCCGGCTGAACTTAATTGCATCCACTTCGGCAAGTTCGAGGAGGTAAAGGTGAGGCTGCTATTTGCGTGATTATTTACGAACTTGCTTAGATCCACCGGGGTCATCGCCACCCCTTCGTTTTGGATTCCCAAATCGATATTCGAGGTGTTCCAGGTGATCGTTGGCGTCACTCTGTGGGTCGACGCGTCGGCTTGGTTTGCGATTGTCCAACAAAAAGCGAGTGCTAATAGTGATAGGTATCGAAAGACCATGAAGTAGCCCCCCCAGGCTTTGATTCAGAAATGACTGCTAAAAATAAGTAAGAATTAGAAAATTAGACTAATTCTAACAGCACGAATTGGGGATAAAACCGACAAACGAAAGATCGTGAAGACTCCGGTTAACTGCTAAGCGATGGGGACGTGCGGCATTTCGAAAAGGCCGGCCCGGAAGCGATTTTGGGGGAGAACTTTGACTTTTGCTCACCATTTTTAGACAAAGGAAGGACGGTTTTTCCAACTATTCTCACTGCCGTTAAGGGGGCTTGATGACGCAGCTAATTAATCTACTCGAAGCTTTTGATCCCGAGCTTCCCCTAGCCAACGCTAAAACGCTGCCTAAGGAATGGTACACCGATGATGAAATCGCTATGCTCGAACGAAAGGGAATTTTTGAAGACACGTGGCATTATGTAGGAAGTACCGAGCAGCTTCGAGAACCGGGCTCTTTTTTGACCGCTTTGATCGGCGCAGAGCCTATCGTTGTTTCCCGTGATAAAGACGGTGAGCTTAATGCGTTTGCCAATGTTTGTAGACACAAAGCCACCGCTGTCGAAAGTCGGGCGTGCGGAAAGGCGAGTTTCTTCCAGTGCCGCTACCACGGATGGACCTATGATCTAAGGGGCAATTTGAAAGGAACCCCGGAATTTGGCGAAGTTTTAAATTTCAACAAAGCCGATAATAGACTTCCCGCTTACGTCGTCGACAGTTGCGGCCCTTTCGTTTTCGTTCATCTGGGAAACAAACCGCAGAAGCTCGAAAGTTTTCTCGCCGACTTCGCCAAACGGATGGACTTAGAGGCTCTGCAAAGATTGCAGTGGAGTCGTCGCACCGAGTACGATCTGGAATGTAATTGGAAAGTCTTCGTGGACAATTATTTGGATGGCGGCTACCACGTCAATACGATCCATCCGGCACTGGCAGGATCGCTCAATTATGCCGAATACAAGATCGAAACTTTTGAAAAAAGTTGCTTACAATTTAGTCCTTTGAAAAGCGATTCCGCTAGGGGAAGCGTGAGCAGTGTCCGCAAGGGGGATGCTGCCTATTATTGGTGGCTTATGCCCAACTTCATGGTGAACTGTTACGACGGTGTGATGGATACTAATCTGGTATTGCCCCTGGCCCCGAACCGTTGCCGCGTCATTTTTGATTATTATTTTTCGCAAACCGAAGGCGATGTGGCCCGATCGTTCATCGATGAAAGCGTCAAAGTCGCGCATCAAGTACAGCTTGAAGATCAAGCGGTTTGTGAAAGCGTTCAACGAGGCCTAGTAAGCCGCACCTATGACACCGGCAGATTTAGCGTAAAGCGCGAAGCCGGGATGTACGAGTTTCACAAGATGGTTTCGATGGGCGTTTGGAAGGCGTTTAGAACTGAAGGTTCGGTTTAAGAGACTTCTCCTTCGCCTCGCAAGGACAAAAAGCCGAAACTTCAAACTATCTCACTGACTCCAACCGAATAATCACGTCATCGCCTAGATGATAAGGCCCGGTCTTTGTGGTGATCTTGTACTTATCAGAGACTATCTTGAAATAGCCCGCAGTCCCTGACGGCGGGTAGATCGCAAATCTTCCGTGCGCTACCGTTACCTTACTAAGTTCCTTTCCGTCCAAATTTTGAAAGGAGAAGGTCACCCTTGGGCAATCGATCTCTAGATTTGCCGCCTCTTCGGAACCTATGATGCAGCGACCGGTGATCTGTTTTTTGGGATCTTTCTTGTAACGTTCGGGGTAGGTTCCCTCCCAGACTCTTCCATCCTCTTTCCCCCCAAAACCTGGCGTACTCCCCAGGGACTGCCCTGAAGGGGGAAGAGCGGGAACTTCAGCAAAGAGCGCAAGGGTAAAGAGCGCCATCAAGAGAATTGGAAATTTCATAGCGTGAGCGTCTCCCTTTTCTTAGGGATAGATTCGGGTGATCATTCGGGGGAAAGCAGCCGCTTCTCGTAAGTGCTCAAGGCCACAGATCCAAGAGATCGTCCGTTCTATTCCTAAGCCAAATCCAGCGTGAGGCACCGAACCGTACTTTCGAAGATCCAGATACCAAGCAAAGCTCTCTTCGGAAAGCCCATGCTCGTGAATTCTTTTGCGCAAAGCTTCTATGTCCTCTTCCCGCTGACCACCGCCTATGATCTCTCCGTAGCCTTCAGGGGCAAGGCAGTCGACTCCTAACGCCAATTCTGGGTTTTGGGGGTCGGGCTTCATGTAGAAAGCCTTGATCTTAGCGGGATACCGATGGACGAATAAGGGTCTGTCAAACTGCTCGGCAAGGGCCGTTTCTTCCGGCGATCCAAAATCGTTTCCCCACTCACAGGCAATCCCCAACGCCTTGATGCGCTCCACCGCTTCGGTATAAGTGATTCTTGGAAAAGGAGCCTTAACGTTTTGCAGTTTCGTCGTGTCTCGTTCGAGAACGAGAAATTCCGGTTGGCACTCCTTGAGAACCGTTTGGATCGTGTACTCCAAGAACTCTTCGGCGAGTTCCATATTGGCGGCCAAGTCATTGAAAGCGACTTCGGGCTCCACCATCCAAAATTCCGTCAGATGTCTGCGAGTCTTCGATTTCTCGGCCCTAAATGTCGGGCCGAAGCAGTAAACTTTGCCGAACGCCAGAGCCGCCGCTTCGCCATAGAGCTGTCCGCTCTGCGATAAGTAAGCTTTATCGCCGAAATATTCCGTCTCAAATAACGTCGTGGTTCCTTCACAGGCGGCAGGCGTGAAAATAGGCGTGTCTATCAGCGTAAAACCATTGTTGTCGAAAAAATCTCGTACGGCTTTGACGAATCGGCTTCGAATGCGAAGGATGGCATTTTGTCTAAGGCTTCGAATCCATAAATGCCTGTTCGACAGCAGAAAATCAGGTCCATGCTCCTTGGGACCGATGGGATAGTCTTGGGCAATCTGAAGCACTTGCAAAGTCTCGGCATCCAGTTCGACTCCACTTTTTGATCGCTTATCCTCACGGACTTTTCCTTGCACGATGACGGAGGACTCTTGGGTCAGTTTGTCGAAAAGGTCGAAGGTTTCATCGGAGACCACCCCGCGGACGAATACGATCTGAACGACTCCCGTACCGTCTCTCATGATAAGAAATCGAATTTTCCCAGAACTGCGTTTGTTGTACACCCATCCCCTAAGCGTAACACTTTCGCCGATGTGTTTTTGGAGTTGGGAAATCTGAGCGACTGCCACGGAAGACCTCGCTTACGCTACGGCAACCTTACGATTGCCTGCCTTCTTCTTACGGTGTTCCAAAAACTTCTCTACGTAGATCGTAAACGGAGAAGCGATATAAACCGTCGAATAGGTTCCTACAAAAATACCCAAGCACATCGCCATCGCGAAGCTCTGAATTTCGCCGGTACATAGGAAGATGATGGGAACGATGGAAATCAAAGTCACAAACGAAGTGAGCAGCGTTCGGGAGAGCGTCTGATTCACGGCTTTGTTAATAGTAGCGGGCAGACTAAGACCGGGCCCCCCTTTTTTATAAAGCTCTCGCACGCGATCGTAGACGACGATGGTGTCGTTAACGCTATATCCTGCAATGGTTAGCAAAGCGGCAATGGAGGTAATCGTAAATTCCTTACCCGTGATGAGGTAGAAACCCGAAGAGAGAATAAGATCATGCACCATCGCTATCGTGGCACCCGGAGCGAATCGGAAATCGAAACGCAACCAGATGTAGATCGTAATCAACAAAACGGAATAGATAAGAGATCTCAGGGCGGAACTTTTTAGTTCGGCGCCGACTTTGGGACCGACATCATCCGCCTTTAAGATAGTAACCTGATCTTTTCCCATCTTTTGGACCAATAGGGAATTTAGGGTAGGGGCTCCTTTATTCTTTGCGGCTCCCGGAGAGGTAGCTTCCGTTTTGGCCTTTTCCGTCGGACGTGAAGTGATAAGGTATTCGCTTTGATCTTGTCCCAATGCCACTACCGACGCTTCGGGGTCTCCCAATTCGGAGACTATCCGTCGAACTTCGTCAGGATGTTTCGGCTGGGTGAATTTAACCTGAAGAACGCTACCACCGGTGAAATCGATTCCGTAATTAAAGCCGTGAAAGAAAATTCCCCCTATCGTCAAGATTCCCGAGATGATCGAAAACGCGATAAAGTACTTAAACTTTCCGATGAAGTCGATATTCGTGTGTGTAGGAACAATTTGAAAAAAATTCATTCTCTTTTTCCCTAGATGCTAATGGTTTTCTTACCTTTTGAGACGATGAAATAGTCTTGAATGACACGAGTGACAAATACGGACGTGTAAAGTGAAGCTGCCAATCCCACAAGCAAGGTAACGGCAAACCCTCGAATAGGACCGTATCCGAAACTGAGTAAAATAATCGCCCCAATGATAGCCGTGACGTGAGTGTCGAAAATCGCGGCAAATGCTCGACTGTAACCCTCAGCGATGGAAAGCGACACGCTCTTACCTGCTCTAAGCTCTTCGCGTATATGCTCGAAAATTAGCACGTTGGCGTCGACCGCCATACCAAGCGTCAGAGTGATACCCGCCAACCCAGGCAAGGTTAACGTACCTTCAAAGGCCGCAAGGATTGCAAAGATGAGTAGACCGTTGAAAGTCAGGGCAACCACGGCCACCACTCCGGACGTCCGGTAGTAGACCGACATAAATAGAAATACCAGGGCGAGACCGGCGGCCAGAGAGAGAGAGCCCGCTTTAATGGCATCACTTCCCAGAGAGGGGCCCACTACCCTTTCTTCCAGAAACTCAAGCCGCGCGGGAAGAGCTCCCGAACGAAGCACCAAAGAAGTATCTTTGGCGTCATTGAGAATGTCTTGCTGAGATCGTCCGCCGCCAGCCATGTCGATTTTAGCGCGGCCGCCACCAATCCGCTCACGAATCTGCGGCGCGGAATGGACGTTGTTGTCTAAGACGATGGCCATGTACTTGTGAACGTTTTGTCCGGTGGCCTTCTCAAATTTCTGTGCGCCAATCGGGGTTAACTGGAAATCTACTTCCGGGTTTTGACTTTGAGAATCGAACCCGTACCGGGCATCTTCCAAATCTTCTCCGGTCACCATAGCCTCTTTTTCCAGTAGATAGGGAATGTAGTCGGCTTCCTTGGTGTTTACGTTGACCCTGCGCTTAAACAGGATTTCCGTCCCTTGGGGTAACTTTGCTCCCAACCACTCGTTTAATTCCTTGGTGTAAGAGGCAATGGGTTTAATATCAGTGGGCTTGATATTCTTTTCCTTTTGAAAATCATCGACCCATTTCTGAAGTTGTTGTGCCGCTGGAGGCCCATTGGGTTCCTCGGGACCGGCTTTGACGATCTGAAAGGAAAGCTTTGCGGTTCGCGAGATGATGTCTTTCAATCGCCCGGGGTCTTGCACGCCGGGGAATTGGATCAATATTTTGTCTTCGCCTTGGCGGGTAAGGATGGGTTCGGAGATTCCGAATTCATCAATACGATTGCGCAAAGTTTCCAAAGACTGATCGATCGCGCGATTTCTCACTTCCGTTTCATAACTAGGGGTCATTCCCAAAGTAGCGGTGTCTTTGGTTTGCCCTTCGAAATCTAGTGAGGTACCCAAGTGCTGTCCCACTAATTTGTCTACCTGCTGCCACTGCGCATCGTCTTTATAATGAACGAGTAATTTTTGTTCGGCATTGGTCTCGAGTTGGACGCCTTCCACTTTTTCACGTTCAAGAACGTCCTTGAGCTGATTTTTCAATTTCAAGATGGCATCCGCATTCACTTCATCGAAATCGATTCCAAGAACTAGATGAAGGCCGCCTTTAAGATCCAGTCCTAATTTCAAAACTTCAGACGGAAGGACGTGGTAGTACCAAGGATCGTCTGCTTTGGGGGTGGCGGAAATCAGCCTCCCTGTCTGGAACTTGATGATTGACGGGATAAGCAGGTAAATCGCAAACAAGACGGTCGCAAATACGGTGAAAATTCTCCAGCTGAGACCCTTCATAATGCTCCTATGAAACTAGCCTCTTAGGCTGGTTTTGGTTCCTTCGTTAGTGCGGAAGCACCCTCGAGGATTTGGCTTCGTAATACTTTTAGACAGACGCCTTCGTCCACTTCGAGAGTGATAAGTTTGTCGCTCAATGTTTTGACCATTCCAATGATCCCGCTATTGGTAATGACCATGTCCCCCCGCTTCAGCTCGGCGATGAACTTCTGCTGCTCTTTCGCTTTCTTCTGTTGCGGACGGATGATGAGAAAATAAAAAATTCCAAAGATGATAAGTAAAGGAACCATCGGGCCGATGGCGCTGACAGGGCTTGCCGGAGCTGCTGCTTCGGCAACGGCGAAATTCCCCGCCGCTATCAAAACTAGAAAAATTGATTTCGAAAACGCTTTCATTTTTACTACCTCCTTAGGATGCGCTTACTGACGTCAACTCAGGGTCAGCCACAACCACTTGCGCGGGAACGGTGTCCCTTTTATAAGCGTCAGAAAGGCGTCCCTTCCATTGTCGATAAAACCCAGCAAAATCACCGTTCTCTAAGGAATGACGCATCCCTGACATGAAACGGTGATAATAGAGGAGATTGTGGATAGTGGCAAGCCGGCAGCCTAGAATTTCCTTGACCTGAAAGAGGTGACGCAAGTAGGCGCGGCTATGGTTTCGGCAGCATTCGCCTGGGCAATCCTCGGCGATAGGAGCACCGTCCAAGCGGTACTGGTGATTGCGTATATTAAGTAACCCGTCGTCAGTAAAAAAACCGCCATTTCGGGCGTTTCGCGTGGGAAGGACACAATCAAACATATCGATTCCGCACCGAACCGCTTCCAGAAGGTCTAACGGGGTGCCAACACCCATCAGGTAGTGAGGTAGGGCGGGGGGTAAATAGCTGCCGATCCCTTCCAATGTCTCCACCATGATTTCATGGGGTTCCCCGACACTTAGCCCTCCGATGGCCAAACCATCAATGGGCAAAGAGGTCGTGGCTTGAATGCTTTTTCGCCTTAGGGCAAGAGAGGTCCCTCCTTGGGCGATTCCAAAAATGGCTTGTCCCGGGCATCGGGGGACTTTTAAGAACCGCTCGGCCCAACGAAAGCTACGATCGACCGCGGCATCTAATACTTCTGGGGTATTGGGCAATGCCACACATTCGTCGAGAACCATAGCAATGTCGGATCCAATGACTTGTTGAATTTCAGCCGACAACTCGGGCGTTAGGTGGTGCAGATCTCCATTAAGGTGCGAGCGGAATGTGACTCCGTCGTCATTGATGCTTTTAAGACTCCCCAAACTAAAAACCTGGAACCCTCCACTATCGGTGAGGATGGGGCGCTTCCAGTTCATAAAGCGGTGTAAACCGCCAGCCGTGCTGAGGACTTCGAGTCCGGGACGCAGGTAAAGGTGGTAAGTATTTCCGAGCAAAATTTGGGTCCCGATACTTTCCAGCTCCCCGGGAGCCAGAGTCTTTACGGCACCGTAGGTTCCTACCGGCATGAAAGTGGGCGTTTCGATAACTCCATGGGCAAGGCTAAGCCTGCCTCGCCGAGCCAACCCCTCCGTCTTTAGTATCTCAAATCCGCTTGAACTCATTCCTGCCCCTCTTCTATGTTACGGGCTCAGAAAACTCAAAGTTTTCGTTGCTGGAGAAGGTAAATGAAGCCAATCAAACCCATTCCCGCCGTTAATGGAGTTATTTTCAATGAAAATCTCGAAGTGCTATTGACCAGGCGTTCTCCCAGCTGTCGGGAGCCCGGGAAGTGGTGCCTTCCAGGCGGCCATTTAGATGGAGGGGAAGACTGGCGTACGGCCTTAAGACGCGAGATCAAAGAAGAGATAGGGCTCGAAGTTTACGAAGAGAAGCTAATCGGCATCTACAGTGATCCTAGTCTTACCGTCACCGTCGAAGTGCTCCAAGAGGGCTACCATGGCCAGTTTGTAGTGGCCTGCTTTCTGATCACAAGTTTGGAAGGAGACATTACCCCGAACGAAGAGGTCGATCTCTGGGATTGGTTTGCCATAGACAATCTCCCCGAACCCATTTTGAAATCCCACCCGATTCGAATCCTCGACGCCTATCAATTCCAAGGCGAACCCTTCATCCGCTAACTACATAAAGGTACGGCCTACCTTTATGTAATACAAGAAGGTAGGCCGTACCTTTTTGTGGGCTATTCGAGTAAGGGGTCGCGGGGTTCGTCTTTGTGGCCGAAAATGCCGTAGAAAAAGATCCAGGCTATTATCCCTCCCACGAGCACGCCTATGATCTGGGTCCATTGCAATCTGAACAGCGCCCCTTGGACTGACGGTTTGCACGTCACTCCCATGGAGGCTCCGGGCTCGTAGTACCAGGGAATGATTTTGGGACCGATCCAGGTGGCCAAAATCGCCCCCATCACCGCTCCTACCGAAAAGACCTTAAAAACACGTCCGAACCAGTGCGACTTCATTATAGGTAACCTTTCTTTCAAAAGGTGCCCGTCGACTTTCAGGACCTTGAGGTCCTGAAAGTCGACGGGCACCTTTTGGGCCAAATAGATTGGAGAGCCTATCCATAAGCCGGATTCTGTTCTTTACGATCATTCGTCTAGCCCCTTCGTTGCCGAAGGAGTCGAGCGGTCTACCTGGAAGACACCAAGCGGGACACTTGGGCTAGCGTCTCAAAAATCAAGATCGCTAGACGCTTCACGGTTTGACCTTGCACCCCGTAGAGCTTACCGGTTTTCACTACAGCAGCTTTAGAAAATGACTTTTAAGGGCCATCTTCCCACCCTTTGGCTTTGCCAAGGCCAGAGGTATCGCTCTGTACATCCTCTCTGTTGTGCTGGTCCGCAGCTTTCGCTGGACGGGCGTTACCCGCTACGGGACCCTGCGGTGTCCGGACTTTCCTCCCGCTTTCCAGAATTCCCTTCCGAAAGCCGGCGATCGTTCGACAGACTCTCCATGGCAGATAGCAATAGTCGAATTTGGAACGAACAACCACATGAAAATATAAGGCTGGACGCTTCCTCCTTAACTTGGGAAAATGGCGGTTTTCCTAGCTTATGGGAACCATCTTTCAGTTTCCTTACCGAACGGTCGCAGAAATCTCTTTGCGAGCTCTTGTCAAAAATATGGTTTCGCTAAGGGGACGTTGCGGCAAAGAGATCATTGCCGTGGTGAAGGCCGATGCCTACGGCCACGGGATGATACCGATTGCAAAAGCCCTCGTATCTAGAGGTTGTGCTCAAACTTTGGCGGTGGCGACCTTGGAGGAGGGGATTGAGTTACGTAAGAAATTTCCCCATTCCCTTACCATCATCGTCTTGTCCGGATTTCTGCCCCATCAAATGGAGGCCTATTTAAAATATCACCTCATTCCGGTCATCCATAATGTGAACCATCTAAAGAGCTTGATTGGCCGCACAAAGCTTCCTGAAATTCATCTAAAGATCGATACCGGAATGAATCGTCTGGGAATCACTGAAGACGAACTTCCAGAGGCATTTCGTGTCATGGAGAAGATGCAGTTGAAACTAGCGGGGCTTATGACCCACTTTGCTGAGAGTGAAGTGGCGACCTCTGCTTTTACGGACAAACAGATTCAGATGTTTGAAGCGACACGCAGCGAACTTCAACATCGCAAATTACTCCATACCGATGCCAAGATTCACGTCTCGAATTCGGGTGGAATCTTGCGCGCAAAGACGGGCCTATCTAATGCGGTTAGGCCGGGACTCAGCTTGTACGGAGTCTGCCCCAATCCGAGATGGGAAGGACATCAGGAGCTTATTCCTATTCTTCAGTGGAAAGCCCGAGTGCTTTGTCTAAAACATATCGGTCGAGGAGATACGGTAGGTTATGGCAGGACGTATAAGTCGAAACGGAAAGAGAAGATTGCGATTTTGCCCATCGGCTACGCCGACGGCTATCCGAGACTGTTAAGTAACAAAGGGAGCGTTTTGATTCACGGCAAACGCGTTCCTATTCGCGGGCGAATCTCCATGGATTTGACCGCCGTCGACTGTTCCCATGTCCCCGGCGTTCGGGAAGGAACTGCCGTGACACTCATTGGCCAAGAAGGAAAAGAAGCTCTTTCCGGCTGGGATGTCGCACATTGGGCGGAAACTATCCCCTACGAAGTGTTTTGCGGAATTTCTTCGCGAGTTCCAAGAGTCTATTTGGATTAAAGTTAAGCGGTTGGAGCCAGATACAGCGTTTGTTCGTTGATACCCAACTGAATAAGCGTCAAATCGTCTTTGAGCTTATTTTTTTGAAGGTGTCGGTCGATGATTCCCATCAGTTCATTTTGCAGTTCCCGCGGAGTGAGCTCCTCTTTCTCCGTTAAAATTTCACGGATTCGCGTTTCTGCATTTCCTTGAAGCGGCCCTTCGAGGCCGTCAGTGTGAAGGATCAAAAGATCTCCGGGTAACAGGCGGATGGTATTCTCTTCAAAATTGTAATGGTCTACGTTTCCCAGAGGCGGAGCCGAATTTAAAGGAAGGGCCGGACACTCGCCATCTCGCCAAAGCAACGGTTTCAAACTTCCTGAGATCGTATACTGAAATTTAAGCGAGCTTCTATCCAAGATTCCATACAGAAGAGACAGAGGCTCGGGGTTAGCGCGATGAGTGAGCCTAATTTCCCGATTTAAAAATTCCACGAAACTCTTTGAGTCTGGAAACTTATCTTTCATCTCTTCCAAGCGCACTTTAACCAGCACCGATAGCAGCGAGGCCGCCATTCCATGCGTTCTAGAATCGGCGATCAAGATTCCAAAACGTCTTTTGTCTCCGAACTCAAAAATATCGTAATAGTCGCCGCCCAGACCTGCCGCCGGCATATATTTCACCGCGAGTGACACTCCAGCAATCTCAGGCGATCCTTTTGGTAAGAGAGAGTGCTGCAGTTGGCTTGCGAGATCGATATCTTTCTGCAGTTGGGCTAAAAGCGTTTGTGATTGGACCTTGAGCTCATCGCACTCGCGTCGTAACGTCCGGTTATGCGTTTTCAGGCTCTGCATTTTTAATTTATTAGTTCGAAAGAGAATCGAATTTTGAAGTGAAAACCAAAAAGTCTGTTCCCAAAAGGTGACGAGCGAAATCTCGTTTTTTTCTGGCCGCCTAAGGAGTTCGGGTAAAGTGGACTCACTTTGCAGCCATTGCGGGGGGACCACGATAGTGATCCAAGCCAAAGGCCATCGTTTTTTGATGTCCGCCAGAAGGGCAATCTGATTCGTCTTCTGAGGGGCAAACGTTATCAGATCGAAATCGCCACGAGGGGGAAGTCGTTTGGTGCTGTCGAAAGGCAATCCGTTAGCGAGCAGGGCTTTGCCTAGATCTCGGCTTGGAGTGAGTCCTATAAAGAGCAAGTTCATTGTGAAGTATGAAGAGAGCCTGGATCGTGATGCGCAGGTTTATCGATGACGGTCTCTTTCGCATCCTTCCCGTTATCTCGTCGAATTTTAGCTTCCAAAAGTCCAACGCGTCGTCGCAGCCTGCGATTATGGACGTAAAGGGCTAAAAGCTCTACTGCGCAAAGAACTCCGCAGACAATCATTCCGATAAGAATGCTCGTCAGAACCACAAACCCTAACGGCATGGGTAAACTCTGATAGTACGATCCTAGACTTATCGACACGTCGTCGTGGTTGGCTTCCACGAACTGCATGCCGAGATAGGTCAGCACCATCAGACCTAGAAACATGGGGATGATTTTTAGACCTTTCATAATCTTTCTATAACCTCCTAAAATAGTCGTGGATCTGGTCAAAAGTGGTCAAAAGATGTTGGGGCATCGATTTCACTTCCCCTATCACGGGCATAAAATTGGTGTCGCCCACCCAGCGGGGAACGACGTGCATGTGCAGATGATCTTTGATGCCAGCGCCTCCGGCTTGGCCCAAATTCATTCCGATATTGAACCCTTCCGCTTGATATTTTTCTTTCAGCGCTTGAACTCCATGTCGCGTCATCTTCGTCAGATCGGTCAGCGTTTCGTCATCCAGCAGATTGAGATCCGAGACATGAGCGTTCGGCACCACCATCAGATGTCCGCTGTTGTAAGGAAACTTATTTAAGATCACAAAGACTCGCTCCGCACGATGAACAATTAAATTGTTTCGGTCGTCCTTCTCTTTCGGTAACGAACAGAAGACGCACCCTTGCTTGTTTTCTTTCAAGTGACCCGCGATATATTCCATTCGCCAGGGGGCCCATAGTGGTTTTGTTGTTGTCATAAGGACAGCCTTTCTTCTTATCGGCAATTCGAGCGATTACCTGGATCGTGCCCAGATCCATAAGATATCTAGTGTGGTGCGTAAAGGGGAATGCGCTGCAATGACGCTTAGCATTTAAGGTCTTATGAGAGCTAAGGTTGTGAAATTAAGCGAGCCGTACCAAAGCTCCCATCGGCATAACCGCCGACCAAAAGGGGCGTAGTAAGGCCAGACTGAAGCAGTGTCTGAACCCGCGCGTCAGAGCCTGAGAAATCAAACTGAACGCTTCCGTTGGATCCGAAATCGTTGTCCCTGGAGCCATTGGAAAGGTAGCGGTAAAGGGCGTAAACGTAATTGGGGTTGGAATCGGTCAGCGCCGTACAGGTCGAAGTATCTACGTTGTTGGAAGCGGTCATCACCTCCATGTACCCGCCGATTACGGTTCGATCCGCGACCCGAAGGACTGCACTTGCCGAAACAGCATTTCCATTTCCCGTTTCGATAACGATTCCGTTTCCACCAAAGCTTGAGTCGAGTCGTCCGCTGGAGTTAAACCGCGCGGTCATCGCTTGGGTAGCGGTATTTTGGGTAAGATGACCGGTCGCCGTGATGGTTCCATCAGGATCGATGGTGACTCCAAACGCTTCCGTTGTCGCATTATTTTCAGGGGCGGTGGCCTGAGAGGCCACGCCAAAAGTTGTGTCTAGGGAGCCATCGGGATTAAACCGAATCAAAGTAAATTGCTGACCATCGGTATTATAGGAGTCGCCGGCAAGGATGAGAGAACCATCGTTTCCCACTGCTGCCGCATCGACATCGTTCATTAACGAAATCGCATCGGTTCCCTGCCTATAGACCTGGCCATTAGATCCGAAATTACTATCGGGTTGTCCCGTGGCTAAAGTTCGAAATAGGGCTATCTCAGTCGTCGCGGAAATGGGAAACTGAAATCCCAGCTGGGGGATAGTAATATCGAAGGTGGTAGTGGCGGAACCGACAATGTCGATAGCGTCCGTGTTTTGAATTGCCAGAGCATTGAACTGAAAATTCGATCCTTGAGAAAAAACGCTAACCGCCTGACCCTGAGCTCCGAAAGCGGTGTCGGGCGTACCGTCCGTATTGAAACGAACGGCCACCAAAGATCCCGCTCCATTTGCGGAAGTAAAACCAGCCGCGATAATCTGGCCAGTAGATTGAAACCCCACATCTCCGATTTCAAAATCAACGGGTTGAGAAATTTGCCCGTTTGTCCCGAAGGAGGGATCGGCGGATCCATTGGAAAGGTAACGGGCCATATAGACGGATTGACCGTTAAAGCCTGTCGCCAAAATAGAACCGTTCGCCATGAGAAACAATTTTCTCGCTGAGGTCGTTCCGGAAAAGCTGGTCCATTGTCTGCCCTCGATGCCGTAGGCGGAGTCCAATCCCAGCATGTTGTCGACATTGGCGTAACTTTGAGAAGCAGAATCCACGGAGAATACACAGTGGTTTGAGGGCGCACATGCCTGCAATAAGAGCACGCTCCACGGAGCCAAAAGCCATGTCAGAAACCGCCGCATATCCAACCTTAAAAGAATGCAATGGATATTCCATTAAGACGGAAGCTGATGTTGTAGGGATTGCGTGGAGTTGGTAGTCAGCGTGACATTTTTGGGGGTGGGTACCGTGGGAATACGCCGCGTTTCGCAAGGAACGCGCCCCAGGAAATAGAGCTAGTGCTAGTGGCTAAAGCAAGTCATAGACGTAGCCGCATCCGTCTACTTCACATAAATCGAATTATACAAAACGTACGGGACTTCATCGTTGGCGAGAATCCGAAACAGCGTGTGTACCTTTGCCCAAACTTCAAGGCGATAAGCCCCTCGTCCGGAGAGAGGGAAGTGGGATTTTTCTCCTCCTTTGGCTCCTACCTCGTTTACTAATTCGCCGTTCTTATAAAGCCTGAGGCGAATGGGATAAGCAAACTTATCGGGGGTACTTATTTCAAAGGTACACTTCTCTCCGTTTAGCGTTGCTTCGTCTCCCGTGGTGAAGGTCCGCTCAGCACACTGCAAGCGCCAATCGTTTCCATCGAACGCATGAAGATAACGAAATACGACGGCGGAACGCCCAGAACGAATGGCGCTATAGATCTGTCGCTTTCTTAGTTCAAAATCCGTCGCAAGTACTCCTTGGTAGAAGATGACGTTGGCCGCGGTACGGAAAGCCTTCTCATAAGAGGGCCAAGGGATGGCCAAAGTATCGTTTAGTTTAAAACTCGCTCTCACGTCATGCCCTAAGATTCCAAAGTGGCCGGGAGTCACACTATTGATCGCGTCCAGCGAAGAGACATCTTTGGGATAGAGTTGGGCGAATCTGGCTGCCGCGAGATAATTATTAAAGGGGGCGATGAGCAAGGTCAGCCCAAAGCCTAGAATGGATTCGTCCAACTCGCGCCGCCAGCTGCTATCGAAATTGACGATCTCCACCCCCTCGGGGAATCTGTCGAGACTGCTCCAAGGGTACTTAAGGTTGCTGGGATGAGCGATGACCGAAAAGAAATCGGTGGGATTTTCCCGATTTAGAATATGCTCCCACGTGAGGCGGACAATTTGAGCATCTGTCTGTCCACGAGCGCTACTGGTAGAAAAGAAGGAAAGGGCGTGTCCTGCCGGGGTTGTCGCTTCCATTTCTATAAAGGCGTCGACTCGCCCATAACTTTTTTCGAATCCATCGCGCCTGGCTTGAGAGGTATCAAGATCGGTGACTACCACAAAGTTGAGCCCGGAATTATTGGCGGCTTCAGCGATCTCGGGAATTGTCCCGCTCCCTATGGAATATTTGGAGTGGATGTGAATGGCTCCAAGTAAGAAAGGCGAGTGGGGAGTGTTGGCCGGCTCAAATTCGTGTGAGCCTGAGGGCAAAAGCGAAAAAATTTCAATCGTGACTAGAACAAAAAGGAGAAACTGTAAGTAGTACTTCATCGGCTGTAACGCAGTAAATAATAGGTGTCTACCGTCTCCCCGCGAACCACAAGCGGGTAGACCTTTTCCGTTCGAGACTGGGGAAAACATTTAAGCGTATTCTTAGCGAGCCCTCCGTCTGGTGTTTCTGAAAACAGGAGTATATTCCGGTAAGCGCAGGCGTCCTTGGGTTCCAACGTAAATTGGCTCATTCGGCTGCCTGGATAAATCTGCTCCGCTGGAACTCCTCGAAAGCGAAAATACGACGTCCACTGATAAGTGGGCGCAAACACGGGCAGGATGGTGGGGGGGGCTGCGGTCGCGGCTATATGTTTCATGTCAGTCGCGACCCGAAGGGAAAGTTCAAACTGCATTTTGGCGCGAGTGAGCCTGTCATTTTTGGGCGCCACGATTTGAAAGGGGTGCACTAAGTGAATCATTAAACAAACGGCAAAGATGAGCGGAGCCGCAAAGGAAGCGAACACTAAAATTTGGCCAAAAGTCTTAAATGACGATCGATCTAGCAACCACTGTGCTATCGGAAAAAAAGACAAGTAGCACGCGAGCGCCCAATTAGCTTCAAGTTTGGTTCTAAGCGCTTGAAAAAGGAAAAAGAGAAGGGGGAGAACGAAAAAGTAGTAGCAGATATGCATCCGCTTATCATCGCTAAGTTCTGCTCGGTGCAGAAGCGCCCACGGTAGCATCACAAAGGGAAGGGCTCCGATCAAAACGACTTGGCCTCCCAAAAATTGCCAGAGTCTGCCTAGAGAAAAACCACCGCTACTCTCCATGGCGTTGCGCCACTGGAAATGGAAAGAGGCAAAGTGGTGCTCCAGGTTAAAGCGAAGCACTGGAATGGCGACGATAGCGGCAACCAGAGCATGAAGCAGATAACCTTTAATCCACGCTCCGCGCCGGTAGCGCGTCCAAAGCACCAGTAAGGAGCAGGGGGCCGCCAGAGCCATGGTGTATTTACCTAGAAAGCCTAGCCCCAGAAAGAGTCCCCCGAGACACCACATGGCGTTACTAATCGGAGATTTGCGATAAACTCGGGCGACAGGATCTTCTCTCCATTCGGATAGCGGATTGTTAATGGCGACCAGCCAGAGCAGATAACACATCCAAAAGACCAGAAAAGGGGTGTCGGGTGTCATCAGTACGGCGCCCAAGAGGAACATCGGCGTGAACCAAAGATAGACAAGAATGCCGGAACGGTAAGATAGCTTACGCATGGCCCAAAGTATGAAAAAGGCCGCTATAGAAGAGAAAAAACGTATGCCAAAGAGCGTGTCGCCAAAAATTTTTGTGGAAAAAGCGATGAGATAAGCCACTAGCGGCGGATGATCAAAGTAGCTGCTCTGCAGACTCTTCGACCAGGCCCAATAGTAAAGTTCGTCTTCAGCCGGCGGAAGATGCGCCGATAGCCAAAGATGAAATGCGGTTAGGACGAGTAGACCAATCAGGTACGCATTATCAGCGGCCGCGATCGTCCAGTGAGAGGACGGGCCGCCGAGCGGCTCCGACTTCATCCACCCTTTCCACAATTGTTTTGGTGGGGCTGTTGTCAAAGGACTCCTCTTTCGATTGGATACGCGAAGCTATGCGAACAAGAGCATCCACTAATTTATCAAGCTCTTGAAGGCTTTCCGTTTCGGTCGGCTCCACTAGCATGGCGCCGGGGACGGTCAATGGAAAATAGATGGTCGGTGGATGAAATCCTTCGTCAATGAGAGCTTTAGCGATCTGAAGGGTTTTGACTCCGCCTTCCTTTTGCTGTTTGGCATCAGTGAAAACACACTCGTGAAAATTAGGGGTGGAATAGGCCACTTGGTAATGCTCCGAAAGCCTCGCACGTAAGTAGTTGGCGTTGAGAACTGCCGCACGCGAGACTTTCTTAAGGCCATCACTTCCATGAGCCAAGATGTAAGCCAGAGCCCTTACGGCGACACCGAAATTACCGAATCCCGCTTTTACTTTGCCAATCGACTCCGTAGTTGTCTCTAGCACGTAACGCTTATCAACCAGACGGACTCGGGGCCCCGGAAGATAGGGGGCAAGGTGCGCTTTCACTGCGACAGGTCCGGCTCCCGGACCACCTCCTCCGTGAGGTGTCGAAAAGGTCTTGTGCAAATTGTATTGCATGACATCTACACCCATATCGCGAGGCTTTGCCACCCCCAGAATGGCGTTCATGTTGGCGCCGTCCATATAGAGTTGGGCTCCGATACTATGAATCAGTTCTGCTATCTCAACAATATTCGATTCAAAAAGCCCGTTGGTATTGGGATTGGTTACCATTAAAGCGGCAATATCCCGTCCGTACTTATCGATCGCTTCAGCAACTGTCTCGGTCGAAACGGTTCCGTTGGGGGAGGATTTCAAAGTGATTGCTTGATATCCCGCCAAAACGCAGGAGGCCGGGTTGGTTCCATGGGCGGTATCGGGAATGAGCACCAATTTGCGGCTGCTTCCATGCTTTTCATGAAAAGCGTGGATAAGCGACAAACCCGTGAATTCCCCATGCGCTCCCGCCGCCGGCTGTACGGAGCATTCGTCGAGCCCCGAGATTTGGCAAAGGGCATTTTCCAGTCGATAGATAAGCTCTAGCGCTCCTTGACACAATTCAGGTGGCGTCTCCGGATGGATTTCACTAAGGCCGGGAATGATCGCGACCTCTTCGTTGATACGCGGGTTATACTTCATCGTGCAAGAACCCAAGGGAAACGTTCCTAAATCGATAGCGTAATTCCAGGTAGAGAGTCGCGAGAAATGGCGAACAACTTCAAGTTCTCCTACTTCAGGAAGCTCCGCACTCGTCTCTCTGGCGTACTTCGGAGGTAACTTTCTGGGAACCTCAAGGGGAGGCAGGTCAAATCCGTTTCGTCCTGGGGATGACCTTTCGAAAATAGTAGTCTCTTTGAGAACCAGCCCGCGAGTAGCTTCCGTAACCGTCTTAGCCTGTGGTGAGATATTATTATTATTTTCAGGCATGCGAAAGCACCTCGACCAAAGCTTCTATGTCACCCTTGGTGTGTTTCGGATGGACGCATACTAAAAGGCTCGATTTAAAGTCGTCCCCGAATTTAGGGGCCAGTTTTATCCCAGGAATAATTCCTTTTTGAACAGCCGATTGAAATCTGGCATCTAAATTGGGAACTTCGAACACCCCTTCGCGGTAATGTAGCCCTCCGCTAAACTTTAGCGGAATGCCGTGGGCCCCTAGTTCGGTGGCTAGATGGTCGAATAACGAATAGTTCATCTCGCCTAAACGCTCAAAACCTCGTTTGCCCAGAAAACTTAAATAGATCGTGGTCCGTAAAGCGATAAGCCCCTGGTTTGTGCAGATGTTAGAAGTCGCCTTTTCTCGTCTAATATGCTGCTCGCGAGTTGATAGGGTTAGCGTGTAAGCGCGCTCCCCTTGCTTGTCGACACTCTCTCCGCAAAGCCGTCCCGGCATTTGGCGCAGAAACTCTTTTCGACTGGCAAAGAAACCCACGTGAGGCCCCCCGAAAAGCATCGGGGTTCCCAATTGGTGAGCCTCGCCCACCACGATATCGGCGCCGAATTTACCCGGAGGTTCAAAAAGGGAAAGGGCTGAAGCGTCCGCGACGCTTACGATTAGCAAGCATCCTTTCGGGAGCAATGATTTAATCTCGTCGAGAGGTTCGATAATCCCAAAGTAATTTGGCGAGGGAACGACGATAGCACAGGGATTGGCTGACGTAAGAAGACTCTTTAAATGCTCGACATCCAACTGCCCTTGCTTCGTCCAATGAATCGTTTGAGGAAGGACCGAATGCCCTCTCAAAAAGGTATCGATGACTTGCCGATAGTCTGGAGGAAGCGAGCCCGCGACGAGAACATTTTGGCGAGTGCTGCTCGAAAGTCGTTGTGCCATCAAAATCGCTTCGGCCGCCGCCGTGGATCCGTCGTACATGGAGGCATTGGCGACTTCCATCGCCGTTAATCGCGCCATCATCGTTTGAAATTCAAAAATCATCTGCAGCGTGCCCTGACTCATCTCGGGCTGGTAGGGCGTATAGCAGGTGAGAAACTCTCCGCGAAGGACCAACTGATTCACGATGGCGGGAATAATGTTGTCATAAACTCCACCCCCTAAGAAATGGGTAAATTTAGGGGCATGAGCGTTTTCTTCCGCCAAGCCGTGGAAGTAGCGTCTGAGTTCGTGTTCTGAGAGGCCGCGGCCGCTCGAATCAAAGCCTCGACCGGGATCGATCTTAAAATCTGCATTTTCACGAATTTTTGGAGGGACGGTCGAGAAGAGTTCTTCGGTACTATGGACGCCGATCACCTTTAGGGCGTGGCGCTCTTCTTCCGGAGTGAGAGGAATGAAGGCCACTTTACGCTTTTTCCTCTACGTACTCCTTATAGTCGGCGACTGACATGAGGTCTTGCGCTTCCGACGTGTCTTTCACTTCCACTTTGATCATCCAGCCATCGTTATAAGGATCTTCGTTGACGAGTTCGGGAGCGTCGAGCAGAGGCTGATTAACCTCTATGACACGTCCCGTTACGGGGGCGTAGAGATCGCTGACCGCTTTGACAGATTCGACGACACCGAACGTATCGTCTTTTTTGATCTCTTCGCCTTCTTTAGGAAGTTGTACGTAGGTGATATCCCCTAGAGATTCCTGGGCGAAATCGCTGATACCAATGGTTGCTATATTGTCTTCGAGGTGAACCCACTCGTGCTCTTTGGTGAACTGATAGCCCTCAGGAATAGGATTGCTCATGACTTCACACGTCTCCCGTTGGCCTAATACCATAAGGGTTACCGTGCGTTAGTCAACGAGAAAGTGGTTACTCCTTGGGCTTGTTAACCGCGTCAATCCAAGCGTGAAGAGTTGTGTAATCGGCGTCAGAGAGTTTGAACGGCGTTCCTCCCGATTGGGTCATCTTGTCAAACGCCGCTCGGTCAAAAACTTTGGTTTTGAAATCTTCCTTTTTCACTTCAGAGAATTCCGGCCCTTTACCCCCAGCCTTGTGGCATTGCTGGCATCGGTTCGCATCGGTAATCATATCGCGAACACTTGTGGGTGCTAGCGAGACATATTGGGCGGTGTCAGTGGCAGCCTTAGTGTCTTTTATGGGTTCCGCAACCGGAAGTTTAGCGGTCGGAAGCTTGGCTTCATCCGTATTTTCTAAACGAGCCGGTTTGTCTCCTTCGGTAGGTAAGGGCATTTGATAGTCCTTGTCCTTGGTCGGAGCTTTTGGCGCCACAAAATCATCTTGAGCATAGCGCGCGGCGAGCAACGGAGCCGCGATTCGGGCCAAAGAGCCTCTTCCTTTTTTCACAACCTTACCGTCTTTGACTTCGTCATCCCACGGTTGATCGTAAGTTCCTAAAAAGGTCGAGTGAGTGACATCGCCTTTGGGATCTTTTATCTCGGCGATGATTTGCCCCTTATCGTTTACCTTTCCCGCGGCATCCAAGGCTCCCGCCGATTTCTCGACGTTTCCTAGATTTCCGTAGTGCTTAGAATAAGCATAGAGATTGTCTGTTTTAAAACCTCGTTCGGCCAGCGCGTTTTGGATCGCTTCTCTCTCTTTGGGCGTTTTAGCGGTCTTTAATTTTTCGATCTGCTCTTCATAAAATTTGGTGTCTTCCACTTTCTTTTTGCGAGCTTCTTCAAACGCCACCTTCATCTTTTCATCTGGGATATCTTTGGTCTTTAGTTCTTGAAGACTAGTATCCTTGATGCGTTGATAGAACTCCCAATCCTCTGGCTTCTCTTTATCGAATTCCTTATTAAGAGCTTCCTTGAGCATTTTTTCAATCTGGGAATGTTCAATCGAACCTAACAATTGTCCCATCGCCGAGCCTGCGTCCGTCGGACTTTTGGCAATCAGATCGGCAAAAATTTTGGGTTGTTCGGGAGTGAGCGGGAACCACTTCTTTAAGAAGTCCTCTCGGGCATTTTTAATTTTGGCGTCTTGATCGGCCACCGGTGAGGTGGAATCCGCGGCGGGTCGCTTGTCTTTGTCGCCGGCTCCCTTTTCGGCGTCATGGGATTTGTCGGCTTTGCCTTTATCGGCCGTGTCACCTTTGGGCTCATCCGCCCCCAGTGCCGCAAACGCAAAGATTAAAATAAACAACGATACGAAAATGGTTCCCCGACGCTTCATCTTCAATCCCCCCGGATCTCGATAGTCACGATGCTCTAGTAGTAAACGAATTACGACTGAAACCGACTTGTGGAGCTATCA
Organism: uncultured delta proteobacterium; assembly: GCA_963778115.1. Taxonomy (GTDB): domain Bacteria; phylum Bdellovibrionota; class FAC87; order UBA2466; family UBA2466; genus JBBQIT01. The sequence continues at coordinate 95,581 of CAVZSV010000004.1, read as the reverse complement.
GTCTATTTTCAGCTTCGTAGGAACTTATTGCAACCCGAATGCCGCGTGAATTAACGAATTGGCGCAAAGTGTCACCGGAATTTGCCTTAGGTAAAGAGGGAGTTAGCACGACGACCGTAAGAATACCGACGACTGCAAGGAAATTAGACGTGAGTCCGTATTCTAGGCGCATTCTGGAGAATACGGCTAAGAAAGCTTGCAACTCGTTGAGAGGAAAGTCGTTCCTGTATTTTGGCTAAAGAGTTGCCGGCTCTTAGCGGCTGGCAACCTGGCCACCTAAGTACGAGATAATAGCAGCTCGTTCATCGGCGGTAAGTGAGCCGTTCTGGGGCATTCGACCCTGCTCTATGGCATCAATCGCCTTCTGACCTACTGGAGTTCCCTTTCTAGCCGGTGATATATTGCTTCCCGCATTGTGACAGAACAGACATTTATCTTTGAAGGCTTGTGCGCCACTTACTGATCCCGCACTAGCAACATCGCCACCACTACCACCACCCGCATCCGCACTCTTAGCCAGTGCCGTTCCGGCAGCGGCTCCTTGAGCGCCGCCCGTGGAGGGGGCCGCAGGGGCAGGTTCAACCAGAGCCAAAGCTTGTTTGGTTTTGTCCCAGGCCCAGTCCTTCACTCCACTTTTGGGATCGTGAGGATGGCCCACGAAAGTGGAAGCTACCATCTTATCGTCTTTAAACCCTTTGAGGGCGGCGGCTTGATTGTCCTTTTCAAAAGTAAAGTTGCGCGGCTTTCCGTCGGAGTCATTAACCGAATAGTTATAGTGGTTATTTTCCCACTTGGAGAGTGCCTTCATCATCTTGAAAGCCCTGTCGCCTTCGCCTTGATCGATGAGCTGATTGATGTAGGCGTTTACGTTCTTACCGACGGCAAATTGGTTTTTAGAAGAGTTAGGGTCCTTATCGTTTTTGTCTCCCCAGAGCTCTTTCTTGGCTGCTTCGCTTCCATTGGCCGCAAGATCAATTTTCTTCTGGAACTCGGCAATCTTCTTTTCGGCTTCGTCTCGGGCTACGATCCAGGCCTTGTAGAAAGGAATTAAAGATTTGTCCTTGGGTTCGTTCTCTATCTTTTCGTTCGTATTTTTATCGGTGCCCCAGTTATTGAATGCGACCATCAATCTGCGAAAGAAGGTTTCTGCTTGGGTATCGGTACTTCCGTTCTTATTCATTTTCTTTACGATGCTATTGACCTCATCCCAACCTTGCGACCACCCCTTGGTGGTGAGGGTGGGCATCATATCAGCGATAGCACGCGCTAAGGGCAATTCCTCGGCGGCAGTAGTACTTGCGATTTCGTCATTATCGTTACGGCGTGGCTTTACTTCGTTAATCGCGTCGACCAGCGTTTTTCCGTCAAATTTGGTCTCTTCGTAATCTTTTTTAAATTCGGCTTCGTGGCCGGGTGGGTAAAAGTATCTTCCTCCGAAACTCGAGACCAGAGTCTTAAGTTCCTTATCCTCTTCCAAGCGGATAGGGCCTAAATCAGGCTTGTCTGCGTGCTTGCTAAGTGTGGCAGAGGCAATTGAAGGAAGGATAACGATAAGTGATAATGCTATCGCCAATAGAGCTTGATAACGTTTCATAGTTCAACTCCCACTACGCAAAAAAAACACGTGCGACATTCGCCTCAGCTATTCCCCTGAGGTTGAAAAGTGCATTAACGATGCCAGGAAAAAGCGGTAGTTCGTGAGCAATTTTATCGACGATAACGCTTTTGGAATCAGCGTGTTTGGAGGGAATACAAAATTAAATTTCTGGAGACTGGCAGTTTTCGCGCACCAGTCGTCATCGACTTGAAATAAAGCCAATCCCCTGAGTGGCGCGCATTGTCACCCGCGTTAACTGCGTAAACATTTAGGAATTTGAAATTCGTCAAATTGTTAGCGGCCTGTCCCGTTCCTATACAAGAAGGTACGGCCTACCTTTATGTAGTCCCACAGAAAGGTAGGCCGTACCTTCTTGTGGGGATAGGCATTGGGAGGAAAATCCAGTATCCTTTAGGCATGAGAACAAAAGTATGGATTGGGTTTTGGACGTTGGCGAGTCTTCTCTCTGCGTCGTGTACGACGACTAGAGCTTACGAAAGCACTCTGGAGCAATGGCATGGCCATTCTGAAGCGGAACTGGTCAATGCGTGGGGGCGGCCCAGTCAAACGGTAGCGCTTTCGGACGGTGGGAAAAACCTCACCTACATTAAACGTTCGTCGGATGTGAAATTGATGCGGGATACGGCATCCGGAAAACCGGTTCCGTACTATGATTGTAAAACGAACTTTCTTCTCAATCCCGAAGGTGTCGTGATTGGATACCGTTTCGACGGTCCCTATTGCCGCAAATAAGTGGTTTGCGCTTACGAAATTAGTGCGAGAGTACCGACACCGTGAAGAGCTGACTGACGCCGGGAGCGCCATTAAGGCCCGTACAATTTAATGCCATGTTGTAAGTCTTTGAGGCAGTGAAATTCTTTAATCCGCAAGCCCCTTCGGAACCGGTCACCGTTATAGAAACGGATCCGGGATCTACGACACAACTACTCACATTCACCGCGGTCCAAGAGACGTTAACCGATTGTGATGGACTAACCGCAATCGAGGTTTCGGGGATTGCGTTTAGCGCAAAGGCCGTGATTTGAGGGATCAAGGGTTGAACCACGGAAAGCGTAATCGAACCCCCGATGCTTGGGTTGTAGGGATAGGTCTGAATGAAACTAAGCTGAGAAGATTGAAGGTAAGGCGATCCAAATGAGAACGGTAGGGAGTCCTTTGTCGCGTGTAGCACGGGTACGGTGAGGACGGCTCCTTGACAGTTGGGGCCCATCACATTGATGCCTCCGGATTCACCCAATGTGAAAACCCGATCGTTCACCGGATCGATAGTCACGTTTCCGAAATGGTCAGTGACTTCAAAGGTGAGAGGTCCTCCGCACTGGTTAGCGCTGACCGAAGTCGGTCCTTTAAAGAGAAGCATCTGCGGTGAATTGGGGCCCACCGGAAAAGGATAGGTGGCTCCGGCAACGTTGTTGGCTGAAGCCGCTAACGTTAGGTTTTCCGCTATAAAATCTCCTAAGTAAAACTGGGCCGATACGTAGGGGGCTGTCATGGCTACGGATGTGATCTGGGTACTGCAAAAGTTGTCCTGATAGAACAGGCCTTGGCTCGCTCCGGAAAGGCTGATCGAGAGCCCCGGGCCGGCCGTAGGATTTCCAAAACTGTCCGCTACCGTCACTTGGAACGGCCCCGCACAGACGCCAGCGATTCCGTTTGAGGGGCCTGAGATCGCAAGTTCCGCCGCGGGTCCAGCACTTAGCGCTAATTGATAAGTCGCATTGTTCAAGCCGGTGGCGCTAGCCGTCAGAGTAAGATTTCCCGCTCCCGTTCCTTCGTAATAGACGCCGATAGAGTTGGTCTGAGCGGGCAGTGTTAGTGAAGTCACGGACGTCTTACAAGAGGAGTCCTGATAGAAAACGGAAGTTCCTGGACCGCTCGCTGAGAAACTTACCGATAGGCTAGTGCTGTTGGTGACGCTATCCCCGAAAGCATCGGTTAAGCTAACGCTAAGAGGAAGGCACTTTCCGGCCACACCTTGTCCTGGGCCTGCGATCGAAAGGGGCGATACTCCGCTGAGGACCAGATCCGCGGGGCCTCCGGGGCTGATGGCAAAGGTGAAATTGTAAGTAGTAAATCCGCTGGAGGCTAGAGTTCCGGTCACGATCGTCATCGATGCCGGATTAAAGTAGAGATTGGTTTGCCCCGTGCCGCTGGCAAAAGTGAGCGAAGTCGTGGAGCTTCCCGAGCAAGAGGTCGACGTATAGAAAGATCCCTGATTGACGGTAATGGTAAATACCGTCGATACACTAGCTACCGTCGCATTTCCGTATTGATCGAACAGACCGAATACGAAAGGGCCGTTGCAGGCACCCACCACGACGGGATTGGGTGAAGTGATGAGTTTTACCGTCGAAGGAGCTCCCGCCGTCACCGTAAATTGCGACAGGGCTGAATTGACTCCGGGACTGGCTGCGGTGAGTGTTGCTGCCCCCGATATCGTCGCTTTATAATAGAAAGTTTGTTCGTAATTGCCTTTAGCGATGGCTAAAGTGGGAGACGTCCCTGACATATTTAAAGGACTGCTGCATCCTGAGTCTAGAAACAGGCTTCCCATGGGGAGGCCGGTTTGAGTGAAAGTGACATTGGCCCCGTTCACCAGCGGGGTTCCATTCCCATAGTTATCGGTGAACGCTACTTCCATAGGCTCGCAGTAGCCCGCGGCAAAACTACTGGAATCGGTAAAAAGCTCAAGAAGGCTGGTCGCTCCCGCGTTAACGGTGAGTCCCTCTGTGGCTTGTGCTAGCGAAGTCGTCGAGGCCGTTAAAGTGAGATTCTCGGCGTAAGTGTCTTTGAAAAAGAAAACTTGGGTTGCGGCCGTCGAGGTGATCCCGTTACTGCAACCCGAATCTGAATAGAAATGCCCACTTCCATTTTGAGAGAGAGCTACCGTATAGCTCGATTGATTGGAGACGCTGCGCCCCGAGGTATCTTCTACCGTGACGGAGTAGGGACCATAACAAGTACCCGCTGAAGTCGTATTTCCGGGAGCCGTGAAGGCTAGTTTTGCGGCCACTCCGGGGCCCAAATCGATAACCGTCACACTCAGGGATCCATTGGTAAGCGGGGAAAGGGCTGCTGTGAATTGGGGATTTCCACCAAATCCACTTTGATAGTAGACCGATCCCGACGAAGTGTTGGCAGCGAGTGAAAGGGTTGTCGTTTGGCTCGTACAACCGCTATTGGAGTAAAAATTTCCCGGTCCCGTCGTCTGGAGTTGTGCCGATTGTCCCGTCGTAAATGAAGTCGCGTTTTGGTACGTATCTAGGATGCTGACGGTGTATTGGACACAGGAGTTGTTATTGATCGTCGTGGCGCCTGCGATTGCCAAATGATTGGGCGGCCCGGCCACGGCAATGACGGGAAGATTTCCCGTAAGCCCGCCCTCGGTCCCTGTAATCGTTCCACTCCCCACCGACGTTTGTTTATAGAAGAAAGTGGTGACTGGGGTCCCTGCGGGAACTGCGATGGAATTGGTGGAGTTCGAACAGCCCGAATCCGTAAAAAACTGAGCGCCGGCTCCGCCACCGGCAAGGGTGAGTGCCGTGGTACTTGTAAAGCTAACCGGAATGCTGCTCGAATTTAGAAGCGTCGCCGTGTAGGCCGAACAGGCACCGGCATTAAGTTGGGAAGGACCTGCAATGGTGAGCGAAGCCGGTACGGTTGCTGGAGATGTTAATAAGACATTCACGGGAAGACTTGCCGAGCCGGCGGGACTTCCGGAAAGAACACTCGCACTAATCGAATAGTTCCCGGTGTTGGAGAAGTTCATCCAGAAAGCGGAGGCACTTGCTCCGAGGGATAGACTGACCTGAGTGATTGAACTAGAGGCAGTACACGCCGGGGAACTAAAAAACGAAATCGTGCTGTTTGCCGTTAGCGAAATAATGGTGGCTAGCGGAATGGCCGCTACTTGGCCGTTATTGAGGTAGGTCACGACTCCCGCCCAACATTGGTTAACGACAGCCGGCGAGGAGATATTGAGCGACAATTGCGGGCCCGACGTGGTGGGTAACGGACTGATGGGGCTTTGGGTACCGCTTAGGGTCGAGGATCCGGAGCTAGTTATCTGGGCATTGCCCAACCAACCGCAGTCCGGAAGCCACAAAAGCCCCATTAAGACTACAGCTGTCGCGAACCGCTTATTGGTTACCACGGCCATGAATCACCCCTTATTTGGAATCGCTAATATCGGATCGGCAGTTTCATTATATAAGTAGAGGTTTTCTGTGTGAACCCGACACAGCGTGTATACAGTAGATTTAATAATCGCTTGCTAGGTTCTTAGACGACTGAGTTGGATTTGCCGTCGGTGAGGCTTTTTGTTCTGCTTTTGAGGACTTTCGAATACTTACGATGCAAAATCTTGTGCACTCCTTTTTGACAGAGGCTACTAGGTTCTAAATAGGGAGAATAGATGGAGAAAGCGCAAGACTTGTCTTAAAACTGCGCATACCTAAAGAGTCCTTCAAACTCGTCTTCATAATTGAACGAGAGAAATTTGGTTTGAGTTACGTGGAGTTGATTGAGGACTTGGCACATTCGGTTCCTTGGCATCGCACTTGCTCTGCTAAGGCATACGTTCAGCTTGGAGAAACAACATGCGACTCAACATCAAGATAGCCCTTATTGCATTCGCCTTCGTGATAGCTTCCGTCTCCGCCCGCGCAGGAAGCCACATCAATCTGTCCTCGGAACCAAGTGATTACTCGGACGAGGCTAGTTTCCTTAAAATGTGCACCGAGTACAATTCCGAGCTTCCTAACGTGGAAACAGTGTGTCAGGGGGTGGCGGCGAGCTACTTTCCGGAGAATCAGTAAAAAAGAAATCGTTAATCCTTTGTTACCTTTCCTACCGATAAGGTTCTCGAAGGAGTCCGCTCAATGAGTCACTTCAGAACGGTTCGCATAGCTTTCCTCATATTCTCTCTCACGAATGTGGTACCTCTATGGGCGACTACTTTCGCTCATTATGAGACCAATTCCCGGCTGCTCTATCTTAAAAAGACGGACGGCAAAGTTTTGGGGATTCAGCAGTCAGTCTGCATCTATGAAGCGGAAGACTTGGTAGGATGCGGTGTCGTGGCAGGCCTCACGGCACATGCTGCCAGTATTAGGATGGCGAGTGTAAATCGATTGCCCGTGGAAAATGCACTGGTGACGGTTACCAAGCAAAGCCGACAGCCGACCTCTACCGAACAGCTGGCGGATACCTACAACAATTTGCCGAAGCAGACACTGAGTCTAGCGTTGGGAATCACGGCTGGTTTCAATTACTACTATCCCGATCTCCACGTTCAGTTAGCGTTGGGCCGCGACGTATCGATTGGCCTTCAGCCCATGTTTGCCAGCTACAGCAACTCTTCTTCCGGCGTTACCGCTTTTGGATCTTACCTAACAGCAACGTACTATTACACGCACGCTGCCTTCCGAGGTTTCATGTTTGAAGGAGGGGCTGGCCTTTTTCACATCAACGCCAATACCTCCACGGCATCCAGCAGCCAGACCGCTTTTGGTGGCAAATTAACCACGGGTTGGCGAGGACATGCCCTTTGGGACTTAGGTCTCGATATCGGAGTTGAAGCCGGCTTTCAGTATGTCTCTTCAAGCACCAATGTCGTTAATCTCTCATTCAGCGGATTTTTACCGCTCATCTCCGCTTACGTAGCTTATAGTTTTTAAAAAATTTGATTTCCTTAGCGTGCGAGTGGGCAAATAGCGGGACACCGCTGCTCATGGAAAAAGATGGATATGTTTACATCATGACTAGCCTCTTACTTCTTCGCATGCGAAGGAACAAAGGGAAGCTTTTGTGCATTAGCGGAAACTAAATCTTCTCTCACCTCAACATAATATTTCTCATCCGCGGCATGCTCTTTGGAAACAAAGCCAAGCGCAATCGGAGTATTAAGATGGGGGCTATGAGTTCCCGAAGTAATGATTCCAATGGGCTCTTTTTCTTTGGTGACGATGCGATATCCCTGGCGAGCGATTCGCCTATCTTGAACTACAAATCCTTTTAGCCGCCGCGAGGGGCCCGCAGCGGCTTCGTTCTTCAATGCTTTTTGGCCGACAAAGGGTAATGCGCGATCGAGTTTGACCACCCACTGAAGTCCCGCTTCAAGCGGGGAGATATCGGGAGCTAATTCATGGCCGTGCAGAGGATATCCCATCTCCAAGCGAAGCGTATCTCGGGCTCCCAATCCGCAAGGGACGAGGCCGTCTTTTCGTCCTAATTCGAGAAGCTGTTCCCAAATAGCAGCGGCATTCTGTGCCGGGACATAGAGTTCAAATCCATCTTCTCCTGTATATCCCGTTCTAGAAAGGTAACAGGGGAAACTAAAAACCTTGGTTTCTGTCGCCCAATAATATTTTAAGTTCGAGACTACATCGGTGGAGACAGCGCGCGAGAGGATCTGTTGCGCATTCGGCCCTTGAAGCGCCAATAGCCCGGTCTGTTCACTTTCGTCTTCAAGGCTAAGGCCGGGCAGACGGGAGCTTATCCACTGGAAGTCCAAAGCGCGGTTTGAAGCATTTACACAAAGATAGGCCCAGTCGTCAGCGCGGCGGTAGACCACTAAATCGTCGATAACACCACCTTTATCATTACACAGCATGTTGTATTGGGCTTGCCCCAATCCCAATTTGCTCAAATCGTTGGTCACCAGACCCATCACGGCCTGCAGTGCATTTTTTCCGTGGACTGAAAACTGTCCCATGTGGCTCACATCGAACAGCCCGGCGTGTTGCCGTACCGCTTTTGTCTCCTCTAACACACTAGTGTATTGCACCGGCATTTCGTAGCCGGCGAACGGAACCATTCTAGCTCCGAGCTGGAGATGACAGTGATGAAGAGGGGTTTTGGATAGCATTGCGTTTGTCATGATAACTCTCTACGATTTTTGGAATAAGATCTTCCGCTCTGATAGACATTAGATGAAATCCGTCACAGACCGATTCTAAACGCAGCATCGTCTCAGTCGCAAAATCGATTCCCTCTTGCTCTTGGTGGGGCGAGTTTCGAAATCTCTCCAAGACAGCTTCGGGAATTCGAATGCCCGGAATGTTTTCGTGAATGTACTTAGCCATTTCATAGGAATGCAAAAGCAAAACACCGGCGATAATTTTAGTGTTGAGTCCTTTGGCTTCGCCTAAAAACCCGTGGAAGTCGTCGAGATCATAATTGGCCTGGGTTTGAAAAAAACGAGCCCCGTTCTCGATCTTCTTTACCATTCGGTCCAGCTGCCCGCGTCCGGCCGCGAGACTGGGGTTGACCACGGCCCCCACGAAAAATTTGGTAGGGGCATTCATTTTATGCCCTTCGTTGTCCCGCCCGTTTTGAAGTTTTTTGACGAGATTGAGAAGGGATACCGCTTCCAATTCGAAAACCGACTTGCTATGAGGACTATCCCCAACTTTGACGGGATCTCCCTGTTAGACAAAGCAGGTTCGAAATTCCCATCGCCCCAGCTCCCATGAGGTCCGATTGCAGGGCGATGGTGTTGCGATCTCGGCAGGTGAGTTGAAAGACGGGTTCGTAACCGTGGTCCATCAGCACCCGCGAAGCGGCAAGGCTCGACATGCGTACGAGTGCCCGCTGGCAATCGGTGACATTAAGAGCATCTAAACCTTTGAGACTTTCGGCACGCGCCAAGAACTTCTTCACGCCCGCCCCTTTGGGAGGAGTGATTTCGGCGGTAAGCACCTTTTGGCCGGAAAGTAATCTTTCGGAAAGTCGACTCATGATTTCCGAAAGGCTATCGCAGTCTAACGCGAAAAGAAAGCAACTAGCCGGCTGCAGCTGCCGGAGCTTTTTCTGCGGCTTTCTCGGGCTTTGCGGGAGCGGCCACTTTGGCCTGTTCAACACCCTTCACGTAGTAGTTCTGGAAGTGTTCTTCGCAATAACCGTGGCGGTTCATTGCCATGGCTTTAAAGCAGCTGTGGTCTTTGCAGGATTTGTAGCGAGCATTTGCGAATTCGTTCTGACGCCATTTCTTGTAATGAACCCCGCAATAGCCTTTGGCGCGGTATTCTCGTTTGCATGCTGCTACTCGACAGGTCTTGCCCCCGCAGCGGCTCTTTTTTTCTTTCTTGGCCTTGGGTGCCGAAGCCTCTCGCTTGGCAGCTGTCTTTGCTGGTCTTGCGGCGGCACTGGCTGTCGAATGTCCCGAAGTGGCCTTGCTCTTAGGGGGCTCTTTTTTGGCGGCGGCCGGTTTCTTGGTTTCTTCGGATTTCTTGGACGTTGTCTTTGCCATGGCTCCTCCGGGGGGTCTTTAGACCGTACCCTTTGCTATCGGCAGCTTTTTAAGGAAGGTGAAGGACGCGCGGTGTCGCTGCTTTAGATGTGAAGGGTTTCGGGAAGAAGCCTGTTTTCGTTGCCAGGCGCGAATCTTTCTCTCGATAGGCATGATGCGTCAACGGTTTGGTAGCGGCCATCTAAGATGAGTTCGCAGAGTAGTACTGCCGCTCCATAACTGTGCATGACACCATGTCCGGTAAAGCCGTGCGCTTCATAAATCTCTTTTTGTCCTGGGATTGCCCCCAAGATCCCGGTGATGTCCGGGGAATAACTATAAAGACCACCCCAGCCTGTGATCTCTTTAAGCCGTTCGAGTTTAGAAGACCTTTCGTACAATGCCGGCCAAACATGCTCCTCGAAAAATTTGGGATCGTAGTCGAACCGAAAACCAGAAGATTCTTCCTTAAGAACTAAGCCTGCCAAGATGTTTCCGCCCTCGGGATGAAAGTAAACTCCGCTCGTATCGACGATCATGCCAAAGGAATTCGGATCAAAGTCTTCCGCTTTAAAAAGGCAAATCTGACGGCGAAAGGGTTCGACTTTAGGATCGGGCAGCAGAGGCTGCAAAATGGGCCGTGTCCAAGCTCCGGCACATAAGACGACAAAATCGGCTTCCCACGTTTCGGGACTTGCCGTGAAACTTTCCTTTCGGGGAGGGTTCATCAACCACTCGGCCGCCTGCTCTTGGGATTGGGCACGAAACGCTTCGACTTTGGATTTTTGGTTTCCCTCCTTGGGGTGGCAGTCCGTCACCCACAAACGATCTTCAAAAACGACTCCCTTTTTACGGGCCTCTTCTCGAAAGTACGTCTTGAGCGCATTGGAATTAATTAGCCCGTCCTTATTTCCAAACAGGCCGCAGGAGACGCCCTCCAGTTTGTCCAAGAAAGGGTACTTTTGTTGGATCTGTTCCTTAGACCACTGGTCGTATTGCAGATTCATCTTTTTGGTATGCGCGAAAATACGATCGGCGTGTGCTTTTTTCTCTTCCGAGAATAGCCAGAGATAGCCCGATTGTTGGAAGCCAATCTCTTGTTTCAGCCTTTCAAAGAGATGAATGGAGATTCTAGAAAGTTCGACGTTGATAGGCTGCTGCCACAGATGACGCACTCCGCCAGCGTTTCTCTCTGTACTACTAAGGCTCCCCTCAAGATCGGGATCGAGCACACGCAAGTCGGTGATTCCGCGCCGGGACAGCTCGTAAGCTATCGCGCTTCCAATGATCCCCGCTCCAATGATGACTCCCGATGCCCGCATGCCGCATCAAAGTAACTCAAGTTGGCTCCGATGAAAAGCGAGTGGCGAGAGACTGGATTAGCCGGTAAAATGGATGCTTATGAAACCTTTCTCTTCTTTGCTAGTCGTAATGGCCATTGGTCTAACTCTTTCTTTCGCGGCGTGTGTGAAGAAGTCGGCGGCGCCCGCGGCTTCGGTGGCTACCGCCCCCGCACCCGAATTAAAAACGCCGGAGGATGTTGTAAAATATTTCATCCAGGTAAGTGCGACCGCTAAGAACGACCAGGACAGGGCGAAACTTCGCGATCTCTGTTCCGGAGAGATGAGAAGAGCTTTCGACCAAATGACTCCCGACGCTTTTCGCATCTCTTACCTAAACAACAATGTTAAGGTAAAGGACATTAAAGTTATCGCGAATAAAGTTCAAAACGATACCGCAACGATTCGTTACCAAGTCTCTATTGATAACGCTCAAGGAACCGACGTTACCCAAGAAGCCAACGAGCGCGAAGTCGAACTCTCTCATACCGGCGGTAACTGGTATATCGATACCATCCGTCCCAAGGGTAGCGACAAGATCGCTTTTACTCGCGGGATGATTTTTTAGTCGGCCGAATCGGCCTTACTCTCCAAAACAAATAAGGATCGCTCCTTAGTAATTCCCTTTTACTCCTCAAAAAAAGAACCCCCCATCAAAACTAACTTGACGTCCCGGCCCGCCTTTCCCGTTCCCCGGGTTCGGTCCCTAGGGCTAGGGAGTCGTAATCTCCCTCGCCCGATCAAAAATCCCATTCCACATTTCCTCGGTAAGCCTCCCCGTCTGAGTATTCTGCCGACTGGGGTGGTACGACATTAAGATCCCAAAACTTCCCGCCTTAAAGAATCCTCCATGCTGAAACTTGGGTCTAGGTTTGGGCACTTCAATCTTATTGCTCTGCAAAAGACCCAAAATGGCGTGATAGCCGATATTTCCCAAGGCCAGAAAAAGTTTTAAATTTTTTAGCGCTCGAAATTCTCTATCCAAATAATCAGAGCAATTTGCAATTTCACTCGGCAACGGCTTGTTATCGGGAGGAGCACACCTGGCCGCCGCCGAAATATAGATGTCTTTTAACACGAGTCCGTCGTCTCGATGCAGCGATTCTTCTTTGCTCGCCCATCCCACTCGATATAGAGCGCGGTACAACCAGCGGCCACTGGAATCTCCGGTAAACATCCTCCCCGTCCTATTCGCTCCGTGTGCCGCTGGTGCTAGCCCCATGATCCAAATCGTGGCGCTTACATCGCCAAATCCTGGAACCGGAAGTCCCCAATAGGTTTCGTTTCGAAATTCCCGCTTCTTAGTTACGGCGATGGTTTTGCAGTAACTCCTCAAACGAGAGCAACGGCTGCAGTTAATAATCTCTTTTTCAAGACGCAAAAGGTCATTCACCAACAAAACATTCGCTTGCCGAAAGATTTCGTCAATACGAGAATTCGGGTGTCATAAGCTTTACGTTTTAAGACCAAAAATTTGGGGGAGCCGTGCCATCAATCGAGCCATCTTTATGGACAAGGGTCGTGTCTTGTCTGAATCGCGGTTTTGTCGTCTTAATCCTGGCCGTCATTTGTCTAAGCTATTCGGTTCAAGCAAAGGCGGTACAAAAGAAATGGACGGTACTTTTCTACATCGCGGGCGATGAGCCTGAGATCGATCCTTACTCCAGAGTCCCCATTAGAAAGTTAGAGCAGCTCACTGCCGACAACGATCGCAATATCGTAGCCCAAACGGAGCTTTGGTGGGATGACTCGGGAACTAACCACGTCGAAGCTCCTGCCCGTCGCTATTTTATTACTCCGAATCCTGGTCCCATCGACGGTAAGAATTTTGATACTCTGCAAATCCAATCGCCCATCGTTTGGGAATCGGCTGTCAAACTTAATTCGGCTTATGCTCCTAATATCGCCGATTTTTTGAGCTGGGCAAAAACGAATTATCCTGCCGAACACTATGCCTTGTTTCTATTGGGGCATGGCTGGGGATGGAAGGGGCTTCTCGAAGACGACGATCCCGGAGTTCTCCCACCCTTTCCGGGGGGAACTCCTCCGGCTTACGTCTTGGCTTCCCTGGGCGAAGTGCGAAACGCCATCTCCACCGCTTTCGGACCGAGAAATCGATTGGATCTTTTGGTCATGGATCTTTGCGATATGGGAGTCCTTGAATCGGCCTATGCCATGCGCGGACTGACCAAATACTACATCGCGACTCCTGGCGAGATGCCATGGCTTTCCTTTGATTACACCCGGTCGTTCCAAGATTTTTCCGACGCGGGGCAACCTTCCGTGGAGGTACTAGCCCGCAATCTAGTTTCACAGAGTCTTGTCTCGTTTTCCCGGGGGGGTTCACAAGCTCCGATGGAGTCCGGCTATCCCCCTCTTTCACTATTCGCTTTAGACATGCAGAAATTAGAGAAGTTGTGGTCTCCCTGGCGTTCACTCGCGCGCTCGCTTGAAGGAACCAACTTCGCGACGTTATTCTTAGGTTCTCGTGAGGATCGCTGGGGCGATGAAGACAGCCACGTGGACTGGGTGGATCTTCTTTCCGAACTCAAATCCAGAAGCGACTCCTCGGAAGTAAAAAACAGAGCGGCTCAAATTCTAAAACTTTTGGGGGAGCCCAATCCCAATCCGGCCATCGATAGTGAATTCTTCCAAATGATTCCGGGAAGCGGGGTAAGTGCCGTTCGACTGGTGGTTCAGGGCGACGAATACTTATCCAAAAGCGATGTTAAGGACTATTTCGAAGGGTCGTTTAATTATTTGAATCCGGCGTTCGCGGGTTTAAAACTGAAACTAAAAATAGACGATCGTTCGACGGGAAGGGTCGTCTCTCTGCAATGGGATTGGCCGGATAAGACCAAGACGCTTAAAATTCGCCCATTTCTTCCGGGGGCCACTTGGGCGAAGCTCGAACTTTTGGATCAGAAAGCAAAAGTCGTACAGTCCCATGAGTGGAAAAGCCCCGTCACCTATGCCGTGCGTACCGAGTTTCCTTCCACCTCTCCGTATTTGATCACGGGCCATACTTTTGGAGCCGGTCGTTACAACGGCCTTAGCCTTTTTGTCGATTCGACACTGGACCCCACCTACCCAGAAAATATCCACTGGACGGGAACCGAATGGATAAGCGGGGAAGCCTACTACCGGACCATTGGGTTTTGCGAAAGCTTTAAATGGGGAGACTTGCTCTTTGGCCGAGCTGGCACCCAGGTTCCGCCGGCCTTGAGATAAAAGCAGGCTGCGACCCGAGCGGGGGACACGGCCATACCCGCCTGTTTTGATAAGAAAATACATGCCTTGCGGTTCAGAAGTAGTCCTGCTAGATTCGTCCGATAATTTTTAAGCGCAGGAGAGGAGCTTATGTCCGTAGAAGAAAAAGTAAAGAATATCATCGTGGAGCAGCTTGGCGTAGATATGGAGAGCGTAACTCCAGAAGCTTCCTTTATTGACGATCTGGGGGCCGACTCCTTGGACATCGTCGAATTGGTCATGACCATGGAAGAAGAGTTTGACCTTGAAATTCCTGATGAGGACGCGGAAAAGATCAAAACCGTAAATGACGTCATCAATTACATTAAAGCGAAAGTGAACTAAGGAGAGATAGGGGGCCCATGCATCGAGTTGTTGTTACAGGCATTGGCGCCATCACTCCCATCGGATTCACGGCTTCGCAAAATTGGGACGCGTTGATGGCGGGAAAATCGGGCATTCGTCCGATCACACTCTTTGACGCATCCACATATACTTCCCGGATTGCGGGGGAAATTTCCGATTACGAACCTCAAAAATACTTTTCGGTAAAAGATCTCAAGAAAATCGACAGATTCATTCAGTTCAGCCTCATCTCGGCGGAAGAGGCTTTCCAGTCCGCGGGTCTGTCCGTGGATAAGTATGACGCCGAAAGAGCCGGAAGTTGTGTCGGAGTCGGCATCGGCGGCATGGGCGAAATCCAAGCCGTCTATAAAGAGATTTTCGAACGAGGTCCGCGCAGGGTGAGTCCCTTTTTCATCCCTATGGTGATTAGTAATCTGGCAGCGGGACAGATTTCGATTAAGTATGGACTAAAAGGGCCAAACACCTGTATCACGACGGCCTGCTCCTCAAGCGCTCATGCTATCGGAGAATCTTTCCGACTCATTCAACGCGGCGATGTGGATATTATGTTTGCCGGAGGTGCCGAAGCTGCCATTTGCGAAGCGGGAGTTGCCGGTTTTTGTGCGTTAAGAGCGCTTTCACAAAGAAACGACGATCCCACCAAAGCCTCTCGTCCCTTTGACAAAGAAAGAGACGGGTTTGTGGTAGGAGAAGGTGCTGCCACTTTAGTCCTTGAAGAATACGAGCACGCCAAGAAACGAGGAGCCAAGATATTGGCCGAAGTCGTAGGCTATGCGTTGAATGCGGATGCCTATCACATCACTCAACCAAGCCCTAACGGCGAAGGGGCGGCACGCTGCATGAAGTTAGCACTTAAAGACGCCAAACTTAATCCTGAAGACATTCACTACGTCAACGCTCACGGCACTTCGACTCCTATCGGAGATACGATGGAGACCGTGGCACTCAAAACCGTATTCGCAACCCATGCCAAGAGTGTCCCCATCAGTTCGACGAAGTCGATGACGGGACATTTGCTGGGAGCCGCCGGGGCCGTGGAAGCCATGTACTGCGTCCAAACGCTTTTGAATCAGACGATTCCTCCGACGATCAATTTGCATACGCCCGACCCTGAATGTGATTTGAATTACGTTCCCAACGAGCCCGAAGAGTGCAAAGTGAAGCATGCACTCACCAATTCCTTCGGCTTCGGGGGAACTAACGCAAGTCTCATTTTCAGTCGCGTTGATTGAAAATTTGTTATGGCCGAGACGACAACATTTTACTTTGGTTCCGACCACGCGGGCTATTCTCTTAAGAAGACCCTAATCGAAACGCTCAAGAAAGAGTTCCCTCAATTTACCTTTGAGGACTGTGGGACTCATTCCGAAAGCTCCTGCGATTATCCCGATTTTGCCGCTAAAGTGGCGCACAAAGTGGTCGAGCATTCCACTCGCGGAATTTTAATCTGTGGGAGCGGACTGGGAATGTCCATTGCCGCCAATAAGGTTTTTGGAATTAGGGCCGCTGAAGTGTGGGATGTGACCTCGGCGCGTTTGTCTCGAGAACATAATAACGCCAATATCGCTTGTCTGGGCTCCAGACTTGTAGGACCCGAAACCGCGTTGGAGACATGTCGGACTTGGCTCAAGACAGAATTCTTGGGAGGGCGGCATCAGGGCCGAATCGATAAGATCACAGCCCTTGAAAGGAGTTGCAAGTGAGCATCATGACTCGAATTCAAGAAACGGATCCTTTGATCTATCAGGCCATCCGAGAAGAGTTAGCGCGACAACAAAATACCTTGGAACTTATTCCTAGCGAGAACACCGTCTCTAGAGCGGTATTGGAAGCTCAGGGGAGTGTTTTGACCAATAAATATGCCGAAGGCTATCCCGGTAAGCGCTATTACGGTGGCTGTGAATTCGTCGATAAAGTAGAGGACCTCGCTATTCAGCGTGCGAAAGAGATCTTTAAGGCCGACCATGCCAACGTTCAACCTCACTCAGGGTCTCAAGCCAATATGGCGGTCTATTTGGCCTGTCTCACCCCTGGAGATACTATTTTGGGGATGAACCTTTCTCATGGGGGGCACCTGACTCATGGATCTCCGGTCAACTTTTCGGGAATGCTCTTCAAAGTGATTTCCTACGGTGTCAGAGAGAGCGATCAGCGCATCGATTACGATCAGGTGAGAGACTTAGCAAAGAAGAATCGACCTAAGATGATTGTCGCCGGAGCCAGCGCTTACCCTCGTACCTTGGATTTTGAAGCGTTTGGAAGTATCGCCAAAGAGGTAAATGCTCTTTTGTTCGTGGATATGGCTCATATCGCGGGCCTTGTGGCTGCTGGAGTCCATCCCTCGCCCGTTCCCTACGCCGATGCGGTCACGGCGACCACACACAAAACGCTGCGAGGTCCTCGTGGTGGCTTGATTCTATGTAAAGAAGCGCATCGCACTAAAGTGAATAGCCGTATCTTCCCGGGCATTCAAGGGGGTCCTTTGATGCACGTCATCGCCGCAAAGGCGGTGGCATTTAAAGAAGCTCAGACCGATGAGTTTAAGAAATACCAACGAAGTGTCGTCATGAATGCCAAGGTATTGGCACAGACGTTAATGGAAGATGGGTACGATTTAGTCAGTGGCGGAACCGATACGCACCTGATGTTAATAGACTTACGTAAACAGAATTTGACTGGAAAAGAGGCCGAAGAGCGTTTGGATAAAGTGGGACTAACGGTAAATAAGAATACCGTTCCTTTCGAGACGCAAAGTGCCTTCGTCACCAGTGGTATTCGCTTGGGAACACCGGCGATTACGTCTCGAGGAATGGAAGAGGCCGAAATGCGGTGGCTGGGACACCTTATTGCCAGAACCCTAAAGACCACCGACGAACAGGAGTTAGCGAGAATTCGAAAGGAAGTCGGTACCACGGCTTTTCGATTCCCTATCTATGAAGGCCTATGAAAGGTAATCGGCGTAAAGCACGTGAAGACGCACTTCAGATCCTCTACCAGTTAGACGTAAACCAAGGACTGACTCCTTCGCACGCTTTGACTCATTTTACCGATCACTTCGCCAAGGACAATTCGACCGACGAGTTTACGCAGCGGCTGGTGATTGGAGTTGCTGAAAATTTAGCGGCTCTAGATCAGTTGGTGGAAAAGACTTCCGAGCACTGGCGAACCGAACGCATGGCAGTAGTCGATAGAAACATCTTAAGGCTGGGTGCTTTTGAGCTCTACTATTGTGACGATATCCCCTCCACCGTGTCCATTAATGAAATGATTGAAGTGGCTAAGCATTTCGGCTCGGAAAACAGCGCCTCTTTCATCAACGGAATCCTAGACAGGCTAAAAGCGGGTCTCGATCGGCCCGGTAAAGCCCCGTAGAACCCGTAATCCAACAGACCTGGGAGACTTTGTCTCCTTTGTCCTTTTGGGATAGACTCTTCTAAGCGTGAAAGTAGAACATATCTCATATTCCGGTGCAGAGGCCGAGCGACTTCTTGCTGAAAGCTGTGACTGCCTCTGGGTCTCTTTTCATGGCAGAAGGGCCGTGGGTCCTTTGGAAAGTCAATCGCTGCAGTGTGTGGACTGGAGAATGAGTGGGGTTCTTTCCCGCTATGTGCTCCAAGGGGAGTTTCGATCCAAACGCACCACTTTCGTTCCGACAATGAAAAAAATCGCAGCTCAATTCTTAGCCCTGGAGTCCAATGGAACTCCTGACTGGGAGCGTTTCGTTCAAAACTGCACGGGACTGAAATTAAAGCGTGTTATCTTTTTTTGTGAAGATAAACAAGCGGTAGGCCTATTTCAAAAAGAACTGACCAAACTCTCCTCTCATCCCTATCCCGAAACGCTTCTTGTGGCGAGCGACGGCTGACGCATGATCTTGAATCGTAACTTCAATGAGCCGACACTGCCCGATGAAACCGAACGGGTCCTTATGGTAGGGGTGGTTCTAAAAAACGACACTGAAGAGGAGATCGATAGTTCGCTCGAAGAGCTAGAACGGCTCATTGACACTCTAGGTGGGCACGTTATGGGCCACTTCATTCAAAAACGGGAGACCCCGAGCCCCGCGATGTATATCGGAAAGGGCAAAGCTTCTGAAATTGCCGCCAAAGTAAAAGAGCTCGATTGTTCTTTGGTCGCTTTTGACAACGAGTTAAGCGGCGGGCAGCAAAAAAATTTGGAGAAAGAGCTAAAGTGTCGAGTAGTAGATCGCACGGGCATCATTTTAGATATTTTCTCGCGCCATGCGCGGACGAAAGAGGCCAAACGTCAGGTGGAGATGGCGCAATTGGAATACCTCTGCTCGCGATTGACCGGTCGATGGACTCACTTTGAACGCCAAAAGGGTGGGATCGGACTTAGAGGGCTGGGGGAAAAACAGATTGAATTGGATAGACGTCAAATTCGAGTTCGTATCACTCGACTCAAGCAAGAGTTAGAGCATTCCTCTCGGGAAAGAGCGGTGCAGAGTCTTCACCGAGATAGATTTATTCGAGTGGCCATTGTTGGCTATACCAATGCCGGAAAATCTACTGTGATGAATAACCTGACAACGGGCGAAGTATTGGTAGACGACAAACTATTTGCGACTTTGGATTCGACAGTACGGATTATCGATCCGAAGACTCGCCCTCCTATTCTTTTGAGTGATACCGTTGGATTTATCAAAAAATTGCCCCACGGGTTAGTAGCGTCTTTTCGCTCGACCCTTAGGGAAGTCATCGAAGCCGATTTGTTATTGCACGTCGTTGATCTCTCTTCTCCCACTTATGCCGATCAGATCGAAGTCACTAAGAATGTACTCGAAGAGATCGGGGCGGGGAGTAAGCCCGTCATGCTGGTATTCAATAAATCCGACCTGGTGAAGGAGTTCTATCTTCCCCGTTTGTTAGAGCGAAGCCATGTCGATAGCCTGGTGGTCTCGGCGAATAAGCCCGAAGATATGAAGCGGCTTAGAGACACCATTTATAATTTTTTCGAGCGCGATATGTTGGAGCTTGAGATCATGGTGTCGTACCAAGACACGTGGCTTCAGTCTCAAATTCATGAATATTCCAAGGTTTTGGAAAAAGAGTACCTCGAGGAAGGGGCGCGATTTAAAATTCGGATCATGCGCGCGGATGCCAACTGGCTTAGGCTCACCGATCGTGACCGGAACGGAGTTACAGGCCTCGTCCAGAGTGTTCCTAAAGGGAGCAACGTATGACTACGAATGCCGAAACCGAATCACCTCTTACCATCTTTGTTTTGTCGGATGGAACAGGAGAGACCGCCGATCAGATGATCAAAGCTGCGCTTGTCCAATATCGCAGAGATCATCTTAAGATCGTACGGTATAAGAACATTCGTAACGAAGCCCAGGTCTCAAGCATTTTTGAAGAAGCACACCAGGTTAAGGGTGTTGTGATCTATACGGTGGTCTCCGATAATCTTCGAGTCTTTATCAAAGATCTCTCGGAGCGCGCCAATGTCCCTTCGGTGGATCTTTTAGGCCCGTTGCTGGGAATTCTTTCGCAGTTTCTCAAGAAAGATCCCAATTCCACACCCGGCCTCTTTCATCAAGTGAATGAATATTACTTTAAGCGAATTGAAGCCATCGAGTTTACGGTGAAACACGACGATGGCAGATATGCCGACAATTTAGAGATGGCCGACATTATTCTGGTGGGGCTCTCGCGAACCAGCAAGACGCCTCTTAGCGTTTATCTCTCTTATAAGGGCTGGAAAGTGGCGAATGTTCCCGTGGTATCGGGGATTGCGCTGCCTGAGAAGTTATTTGAGACTGACCAGAGAAAGGTTATCGGCCTTATCATCGATGCTCCGACTTTGGTGGGGATACGTCGTGAGAGGCTGCTTAAGATGGGAGAAGACCCTACTGGATCTTACGCTAGCATGGATCACGTATTGGAAGAGATCGGTTACTGTAAGGATCTGTACCGGAAGAATCGACGTTGGCCGGTGTTTGATGTCACAGGAAAAGCATTGGAAGAGACCGCCACCGAAGTCGAGAAGTACATACGTGCCAGTATACCCGAAAAATTCTCCGGCGGCGGCCCATAGAAGGCGCCTCAAAAACCAATAGACAGATCAAAAAAATAGACAGTAGCCCAGTGAGATGGCTGAAAAATATTCGGACCACCTCACCAGGCCTTAAACTGCCTAGCTCTCTACGAGAGCTTGGGGGGTAGGGGACGAGGCAAATCAAAACTCAAATTCCACATTGAAAATCCACAACCACAAAGAACGTTCCGCCGAAAGCCTGAGCTTAACGACAACCGCCAACGGTTCACTTTAACATCCAGATTTGCCAGTCACGGGAGGGAAAGGTTGCAACGGTGGTGCCAGCAGACTAATGCCTAGTCTTCAGGCCTAATACCGAACGATAATGTCACACCATTAGCCGCACACAATTCGGCATACAAAATAACAGTATAAAATTCAATAGCTTGCCCGTGACACTTCCTGCCTTCAAATTGTAAAGTAGCCTTGCAGAATTCCTGGTTTTTTAGACAGCTAAACACATCCACCGGCTCGACAAAGTCTTCGAGCCGGCGGATACAAGAAGGTACGGCCTACCTTTCTGTAGGGGATTTTTATTCGCTAAGCGAACGCAATCGAGTCTGTTTCTTGCTCTGTTGAATGAGCTTGGAGATTTCGTTTGGCGTTCCAAAACGTTTCTTATCAAGAGCAATCAAACCATGTTGATAATCGGAGCCCCCGGGGATGGCGACTATCTGAAACTTCGCTTTGAGATCGGCCACGTATTCTTGTTTGCTCTTATCTTTCGGATTCGCTCTAGCTATCTTTTCCGCTCCTTGGATAATGGCGAGATTCTGCTCGATAGCCTTGGGCGAGGAAAATCCTTGAAAGGGAAGTCTTAAATCAACATCCAATTTTCCCAATCGATATCCATAAGAAGAGGTGTCGACTAGTAACGTCTTTCCATGCTGAAGGGAGAATGCCGTGTTGCTTGAGTGCGAAAGATCGGCACCCACAATGATGTCGACGTCCAAAGCTTTAGCTAATTTCTCGTCCTGATCGATTCCCATCTGAGAAAGGAGCACTACGACGTCACTCTTCTTTCTGAGCTCTTGGATCGTTTGAGGAAGAACACTATCCACAGGCTTTGCGACATATCCGGTTTTCTCCGAAACCGAAGGAGTTGCCGAAACAAACGCGATAATAAGCCCTTTTTTCTCGATTAGGGCATAGGGGGCGAATGCGGTTTTTCCGGAATTGTCTAGTACGTTGGTACTCACAAACGGAAATTGGGCTTCTTTCGAGAGCTTTTGAAGCGAATCGATTCCAGCCGCATAATCGAACGGTCCCGGGGATACCACATCAAGCCCGATTAGATTCAGTATCCCCACCAAGTCCTTTGCTTTGTGAAGTGAGCGAACCTGCGACGCCTTAGCACTCTTGGCAAAAAAGGCGTTGCCGGAATCCACATAGAAAAGCGCGTTGCCTTCCTTTCTAAAGAGGTCCACCGCATTTTTTTCTCGGTCAATCCCCCCGAAAGGATTGCCTTCGCATCCGCACGGCTCGACAACCCCTTGGCGATTGGATTCATGAAGGATGGTGAATACTGTTCGCTGAGGCGGTATCCGAGTCGGCTGACTCACGCATCCCGCAAGGACTCCCAAAGTAACGATAGCTGCCAAGCTCTTACGAGCGATTCCACTAATAGACCACTGCATGCTTTACCTCCAAAAAAAAATCATCCTTCTCAAGAAGCGTCATCGAGACGCATCATTTAGAGTCCTCTAGGCTTCTTATCAAGAGCTTTGCCTCAACCTGACGTCGCTTTAATACTATATAATCCGGCGTATTGATCTCTTTTTTCTCTTCCATAGCCTGCAAAGCCGCATCCAATTTCGGAGCATACTGACGAAGGGCCGCCGCGTAGTCAGCGGAAGCTTTGGGATTTTCGCTATTTTGCTCCAAAAACTGCTTCGTTCTTTCGACCTCTTCCGCAAGGCTGCTCTTTAGGGTTTCTATAAGTTTCGCATCGGTTTCCATAATGCCGCGAAGTTCGGAGTGGCGAATATAGCCCCCGTTCATGAGTTGAATGAGGTCGGAATTATATTCGGGGTTCTCGCGGATGCGGCTCATCGCCGCCACGGTGGCATTTTCCTGAATGGAGGAAAAGATATAAAGTCCAACGGGCGTTAAAGTAGTGGCGCCAAAAAGAAAGCCCGCCGCCATCCCTCGGCCCGTATTGGCTAAGGTCAAACCAGCCCAACCCAATAGCAGATTGTTATATTCGATTAGCCCAAATGCCGCTAAATGAGCCGGTCTTTCGACCAGACCCAGAGGACCCGCGGCGTCAGTGACAAAAGGAAATGCCGCGTTCCAAAATCGAGTTAGGAAAGGTTGGGTTTGCTCCGCCAAAATTCCAGCATCTACTAAAGGCTGTGCCGCTCGATTTGTGGCAGTGCTGATATTGGTGAACAAGCGCAGCGGAACTCGTACGGTATATCTCATACTTTCCAATGGACCTGAAGCCCATGCTCCGCGACCCACGGTAACGGCAAATCTGCCCAGAGTGGGTAGCAAGGGTAAGGCCGATGCCGCGGTGAGAGCGATATCTCCAGCTGCCACCCAGTACGCACGATCCGATTTCTTCTGCATCTCTCGGATGTAGTCTAAATTTCTGCTTTCTTCTGAAAATCCCATCTGCCCTGAAGCCGCAATTTCCCAGTGGCGAGCGGCATCCACTTCGGAGGCCCTTACCATGGCCTGGTACGTGGAAGTCACCGCGGCAACGGCGACCACACCTGCCCCGACAGCTACTGCGGCGGGAGCAAAGGGAACTGCCATCATCATGCCGAGGGAACCCACAAAAGCTACCGAACCTCCACCCCACCGGCTATAATTTTTCCACTTGTTATACGAGTCTTCGCTCTGTTGATTTTGCAATTGCTTGGAACAGACAAACGCTTTCTGATCGGGATACATCCGAAGAATCAGATCTAGAAGCGGCACATTGGGAATCACTTCGGCGATAATCTTACGGGCTTGCCTTAGGTCCTCGCCAACGGGAACAAAAAATTCCTTTCCTTTGTCGGTCCACGTTGTAGCACCCAGCGTCCACCACCTATTGGCTTCGCTAACTCCATTCTGGAGATAGGCGGTCATTACTTTGCGGTACTGGCTCTCGCTGCCGTTATAGGTGAGATACGCATCATTTAATTTCAATGCAGGAAACCGAAAGAGCAATAGGTCTCTCCCATATTCCATATACTCGAGTCGTCGGTGATAGTTATTACTGGCTAGCTCGTAGATTCTTGTAAGATCGCTGGGCTGGAAAGTGTGTTCCCCATACGGAAATCCCATAAGGTCCTGGTAAAACGTATCCGGTACCATGCGCTTTCCATAACGACGAAACTGTTCGGTAAACTCCTCACGAGTCAATTCCCGGCGAGAAGGGGGCATCTTTGAAGCGAGGTTATAAATTTTTTCTAGCGTGACCGGATCCTCTTTTCCTTTAAACTCTGGCTGCTCACTAAGATCTGCGGTTCGTTTCAGAATTCCTATGTCTTCAGCGAAACTTTTATTTAAAGAATTTTCAACTCCGGCGCCGAGCCCTTGTTTACGCTGTTGGATTTCTTGGGGAGAGGCTTTACCCGCCAGCAGATCGTCCATGAGGGAAGGGGAGCCGGTTGTGTAGCCGTTTTCCTTAAGTTCATCGATTCGCTTCTGCCACTTTCGCAAGACAATGGCAGCCCCTTTCATCTCTTGTCGAAATTGTTGGCCAAACTGGTCTCGAATTTTGGGGAAGTTCGTTGAAAAGTTTTTCTCGTAAAGAGCGGCGCGCTTGGCGACTTCGTCGCTGTCAGTAATGTTTTGCTCGTCCATTTGTTCACGAAGTTTACGCATCCCGTAGCGATGGATCATGTCACGAAAGGCCTGTTTGCTCAGTTGAACTAGTACCGGATAGTCGTAAAAATGATACTGTTGGTTAGCGACATCCATAAGGCTATCTCTGACTTCATCGTCGGTATTTTCGACGCCATAGTCGGAGGGTTTGCTTCCTTTGTCCTCTCCAAGGAAATCGGCCATCAGCATTCGAGCTTGAACGACATTGGGAATGATAAGCCCCAGAGAAGTTTTTACCGCGATGCCGGCAAACATTTTTTCCGGGCGATCAGAGTTTTGAATCGTGTACGCATTGGCGAAACTGGCTTTGTAATAAGGCACAATTTGCTGAATCCCATTGGCGCCATTGGTGGAAGTAGGCATCTTTTCCGTGCTCATCGAAGTAGGGTTGATCACCCAAGGGCTTTCGGAGGCTTTCTGGCCAGGGGTCTTTGAGGTGTCATTAAAGAAGGGACACCACGAATCCATGGCCATAAACTGCGTGAGCTTACCTTCCATCATCTCGAGAACGGAATCTTCCTTTAGCCTTTCTTTAGCGCTAAAGGACAATTTCGCTCCAGGATAGTTCTTTTGGATCTGCGCAATCTTTTCTTCAAAACGATCAGTGACCTTGGGATTATCCTTAAAAATGCTTTTTTCCATTAAGGGCTGCATGACATTTACTTGAAACGCTTCTTGAAGCTCCTCCATCGCTTTTACGTCAGGAGTAAATTCTGTATGGAAACCCGCTTCGACTAGCCGATTCATCTCTTGGCGAACACCGACTCCCTGCGATAGGAGGGTGTCTTTCAAAAACTTAAAGATTTCTAGCCCTGAGGCTTGGCTCTCTAACATCTTTTTCAGACGGTCATCTTTGAAAAGAATTTCGGTCACCACGGGCCATCTCTGTTGGAGCTGCGGAATGGCATTTCCAATACCCAGCTTGGTAATCTTGGATTCTAAAATACTCCATGCGGCATCGGGCTCGGTCTTAAGATTCCCATATTCCCCACGCAAATACTCCGAGATGAAACCTTGCAAGAGTTCGACTGCTCCAAAGTCGGCGATTCGATGGTAAAAGCTGGTATAGCGATCCATGAATTTTCGAAACAAGGACGGTCGATAACAGCCGCTTCCGCCTAAGACCGCATGTCCGCTAGCGAGCGGTTGGCACTCGGCCACTCCCGGAGTGGAATACATCGAGATAGAAAAATGGCGAAGGACTCCGTCCGCGGCATATCTAGGAAAGAAGATCGCGCGATAGGTTTCGAGGGCTCCTGATATGCGACCAAACCCCTGGAGTATTGTGGTGACTCGGGCTTGTACGGAGCTCGACGCATTCCCTTGTCCATTGCTAAACGAATTTAAAAAGGGTTGGAGAATCTGTTTTTCCACCGCTGGGTTGTCTTTTCCCATTGGAATCTGTCCGAACGAATAATCAGGAAATCCCGGAAAAAAGGTCCGAGTAATACTAAGCACATATTGCGAGTCACTATAGACTCGCATGTAAGCTTCCCAAGGAAGGCTTACCTGATTGGTACTGTTAGTATATTGAACATGGCTAAAATAGAGATAATCCATCGATAAGGACGCGTAGGCTTGAAGCAGGGCTAGTAAATCTTCTACGGGCCTGGTCTCTGCGAGCCGTAAATACATTTGAATAAGAGGTCTAAAGCTTTCATCGGCCTGTTCTAAATTGAGAGTTCCTTTTTCGATGAGGGGCGAATCTTTTTCGTCCGAGGTTCCACGAACCAGTTCGATGTCTGCCTTCACTTCGTCTTTTAATCGTTGCAAATAGGCGCTTGAAGGAGAGTTGAATTGAGCTAAGGCGTCCGAGAGAGCAGAAGCAAAACGCGGATCGAGATCAGTTTTAATAGTTTGTTGGCCGGCCTGGGCTCGTTGTCGTAACCCTTCTCGATTCTGAGGAAGCTCGTTTTTCATCGCTTCCCTGAAAAGGTTTTCCGCTTCCCGGCTCACCGCTTGAGATTGGGCTACAAATTCTTGAACGGAACTCGCATGTAGACTCTTAGGGCTCAAGAAGAGAACTAAGCTGCAAAGAAAGAGCGCGATGCGCGGGATGTGAAATACCCATTTCACAGCGGACGGACCCCCATTTCAAACCATGATTGGCCGCATTATACCTATTTAACGCAATGCATCAAGGTATAATTTTTCAGGTTTGGTTTCAGTTTCTTTTATGATATGGTGCGTCATCTGCGATTTCGCCAAGGAGGAAGTGTTGAAGGGGTCACATGGGTTACTTCACCGGCTCGTCTCGTCTGCTCTTATTGGATCTTTGCTTTTGCCCTATGCTTCGTACGCCGAGCAAGCCAGTAAACCCGCTTCGCAAACCGCGCCTGCGGCTGCGACTACTGAGCCCGCGAAAGTAGATACCGAAGCGCCTCCTATTGCTCCCACTGATTTAAAAGTAGAACCGGCGGCTACCCAGCCTAATGCTCCCGTCACAAAAGAAGAACCTGCTAAAGAAGGTGCAACGGCTCCCACGGATGATGCCACTCAAAAGCCAGCTACCGATAAAGCCCCGGCCACAAAAGAGGCAACCCCCGCAAAGAAAACCAAATACGACAAAGTTGACAGGGCCATTATTGAAGCGAAAAGCCCTGAGCTAACTAACGACGGCAAAGAGTCTAACTACTCCATGGCCCAACGGGTTTTTGGAGAATCCTTTACCGATGCCACACGCTTTTCCGTTCTGCTTGTCGCTACCGTAATTCCATCTGCTATCTATTATCGAAGTGGCTGGAAAGCATTTCAGAAGAATGCTCGTAAGGAGATTGATCTCTTAAAAAACTACGCCAATAAAAACGAATGGGAAGCTCTCCAGAAGGCCAAGCTTAAGGCCGATCAGAAATTAGAAAAACTCATTCTTCAGGCTAAATCCGAAGACGCCAAACTTCTCTTCGAACACCTCCCTGAATCCGTGAAGAGTAAAGTGATCGGAGATCTCGCGGAACAAGGGGTTAGCGAATTTACGACGGCAACTGCCGCCACAGGGGCAAGTGCTACAACACTTGAGCAACTAGTCGATGCCTTTGGGGAGTACCACCGTCTTAATAAGACCGAGTACGAGCTACTAAAAGATCTTGGCCCCAATGCGGAAAAAAGGCTCAATCTTGCTCCTGGTGCCATCACGGCAAAGTTGGCCAACCCCGACCAATTTATGTCCGAAGTGACAGGGGTAACGACGGCAGTTCCCGAACTCTCTAAGTTTGGTGTGGAGACCGGTCGTTATGTCGGACAGGTGGAGAGTGAAGCGACTTCGGTCAAGGCCACCTGGCGAGCTATGACTTACGGAGAGCAATACCCTCTTAGAGGCCTATCCCGAATGGCGGCGACGAAGAATCTGTTCAAGCGTTCCGTTAGAACGGGGGCACCGGCTTTGGGCATGGCGCTTCTAGTTTTTGGAAGCTATAGCCTCATTCGCTTTTTGACCGAAGAGCCCATCAGAAAACAGAAACGCGCTACCGAAGCCGATCGTGCGCTGGGACAGGCGGAACAGCAGGCTATTTTCGACGCCACTCTGCTCAAGGAAGACGCCCTTGGTCTGATGGTGGAGATCCTCTGGCGGGACATGAAAGACCAATACGCGGGCGTTTTTAAGACACTTCATTCGCCGGTTAGCGTTCGAAATCAAAGTTCGTTAGAGATGGTTAAGCAGTGTCATCTTTTGTCTGAAATGGATTATCTCATCCGACACAAGGACCCCACGGAAAAAGGGCCTGAAGACCAAGCCGCTCGGAAAAAGGTGGAAGATCTAGCTAAGGAATTGGGAATTCCGGCTCCGCCTGAAGATAAAGAACAAAGTGTGCGCTATTATCGCCTGTTTTGGATGACCCTTTTTGCCAAGCTTCGTGAGATTCCAAATTACGCTGAACTTAAGAATATACCTTCGATACGTGACAGAGATGTCGAGACCCTTTCCCCCGAGAGTCGAGAGCCGACGCTAGAAGAGATTATCGATGAGTTAGCGGTAGCTTCGCCGGCGGCGATGCTCAAAGCCTCTCGTTATCACGACCTCTATCGGGACTTATTGGATGCGCTTTCCAAACTACCCAAGACAAAACGAACGGCCTTTTTCTCCGATCTCAAAGAGATAGAAAATGGAAAGTATAACGACCTCGTTAAGTATCTCGAAGCCGGAATTAAGACTCTGGAAACGATGAAAGATAAAGGCTTAGTTGACGTCGATAAAAATCCTCTCCCTCTCACTGACGAAGAGGAGGCCAAGTGGAAGGCCAAGATGGACGAGCAACAAAAGGCGGACGAAGCCGAAGCCGCGGCGGCCAAAGCGGAAAAAGAAAAGCAGGATGCAGCGAAAAAGCCCTCTGAAACGCCGGCGGAATGGCCGCCAGAGGCTCCCAAAGGTTCGAAGGCAGCAGCCCCCGCTACGACGACGGCCAAGCCCCAGACCACGGCACCCGCTCCTGTAAGACGGGCAGCTCCGGCGGCGGTACGGGGTAGGTAGTTATAACGGCGCGGTACTCATGCAGCAGGGGGATTCTTCGGCGAGTCGCTTGCCTCCTGCTCCTCGCCATGACAACTCTTTGTCCTTAAAATCATAATGGCGCTGTCTCTTGTAGGGCACGCTACGTTCGTCGTCGTGAGCGGTGATCTTGATCGTGAACAGCCTGGCTGTCATTGAGGAGCAGAGCGGCGTGGCAACCCCTAAAATCATGACCGGCTCTGCCTTGTGTAGACGCTTACGTCTATGTTCATGTCCAAGGGTGAAGTTCAGGTTCACATTTAAGCAGACTTCGCACGCTTGGGTCGATTACTCGCTTTAGCCATTCGCACTAGCTTTATTCTCTAGCTCTAGTTCTTCCCGATATTTTAGAGCAAAAAAAAAGGGGTGTGCCCGACGGACACACCCCTTTTAAACGGTATCGAATGTCTTAACCTTCGGCGCCAGCGCCTACGGCGTTAGCATCCGCATTCTGGTCACCTCGTCCACGGACACATTTATTGAGTTCGGGATGAGCATTGTAATATTCAATGGGATTTTGAAGCGATTCCGCTGTAATCACTCTCCAGCCTTTCATGATACCGGCCGGGTCAGTTCCCAATTTCTGTCCGTACAACGAGACTGCGGTCCAGTCTGTTCCGCTTTGAGCGTCGTCGCCACCAGCGAGCATTCCGGAGTAAGTACCGGCCGCCCAGTTCTCAGAACTTTGAATCGCTAAAGTAGTGCAGTCAGGAACGGTTTTTTCTAAGCCGTTGCACGCCGTTTTCGCGGCGGCAAGAACGGTACCGACCTGCTGTTGCTCGATGGTGCAGGCTGCCGTGGTGCAACCCTTGGTCTTGGCATGGTGTTGAGCAAATTCGGGAGTAACCGGTCTGTAGCCTTGGTAAAAAGCCATGGCTTGCACCGGGCTCACTGCTCCGCCAGTAGTTGCGGCAGGAAGTTGCGTCGGAAGTCCGACAACCGCAGTTTGCGCCTGATTCGCCGAAAGGGCTTTGGTGTACGAAACGATGGAAGCAGTCCCTTGAAGATTAGCCAAAGTGACCGGCTTCTTTGCAGTGACAAGTTCAGTCACCCCACCCAACGTGGCATTCAACGTCAGATGATTTTGGTTCGCGAAATCCCGGAATTGAGCCAGCGTAATGCTCTTACTTCCGTGGATGCTCTTGTGAAGAATTTTGAAACCAGCAATGTACTTCGCGGAAGCGGCATCGCCAGCCAAACTCTTGCTGAGCAGAGCCTCTCCATCGGCTACCGATACGGTATCCAACGCACTGAAGAGCGTTTTCAGTTCAGTAGAAACTACGTCTATTCCAAAAGCGGAGAGTTGCCCAAAAAGGGCACCTACCAGAGCTACCTTTGCGATCCAATTCCAACCTATTTTATTCAATTTCATCTTTGTTTTCCTCATTAGATACCGTTTGTTAACTGGCCAACGGAATACGAAAGCTCCACCTAAAAATTTAGGCAGAGGAAGACGAATTTTGCTAGCCAAGTGTTGCCCTTATGACACAAGGCTACGAAAAAAATCAAGCAGAATGTTGCGTCAAAATAACTCACCGTTCTGATTGACTCTAAGCGTCAAAATTGGTATAAGTCTCAAACACAAATGCATTAAAAGACATCCGCGGTGAAGGTAAAGGCGAAGGTGCCGAAAAAGGCGCGCAATCCGCGAGAGGTCGCACTCGAGTTAATTAGGGGGCAATTTGACGAGAGGCGTGGTTCGGGGGGGCGATGTTTAGACAGATAGTCACAATCTATCTTTGCGTCTACATGATCGTTCCGCCTACCGTCTGGGCGCAAGTTGCGACGACACCCGCTCCCGCTTCCCGAACTCAACCATCGGCTGTAGCCCCTACTCCCGCTCAAGCTCCCCGCCGAGCTACCACGGTTCCCAATGCCAAAAAATCCCAGCCCGCAAAAGCTGCTCCTACTGCTCAAGCTCAGCAACAGCCCGCAAATGCGCCGAAGACCGCTCCTGCTGATGCCACAAAAAAAGAAGCGTCCGCTAATAAACCCAAAGCTCAAAAGAAAGCTAACGAAAAGGCCGACGACAAAGATCGCAAAGAGCTTCGCACCGCTTTGCACAAGGCCTACTGGAAATTAGGAGCCATCGTAAAAGCGCGAATTCCGGGAATGCATCAATTTCTGGTCGCCGACTACATGGGGTATTTTCAACCCTACAACCAATGCAAAAACCCTTTCGGTAATATCGATCCCAAAGATTTACCGCTCTCCGAAGTGAACGATATTCTAAACGAGGCGCAAGCCGCTTACGTTGCTTTCTTAACGGGTCGGGAAAAAGAGATAGGCAAGATCGTTTACCGCTCGGAACCTTTCAAAGAGTTGCCCAAAAACGACGATGAAGTCGAATTAAACGGGGTGAAGTGTACTCCCTTTTTCTCTCGCAACCACGAACTTTACGACGAAACGGGTAAGCAGCCGGAGCTGACCGCAAAACTTCTTAAACGAATGGGAGCCGAATCCAAAGGGTTCATGACTCCTCCCATGGCGGAGATCATGAAAAAGATCGAAGTGGGAGATCCGTTAACCACTTTCGAATTGAGCAATCTGCTGCTTTTGATGCATGGCCTTAGAAAATATAGCCGTCTAGTCATCGATAAAGCACGGATGCACCGGCAAGACGGTGGCGTTGAAAATCCACCCGAACTCATTCTTCCCGAGAGCCTTGGAAAAAAACTTGCTGATCTCGATCGTCGAACGGGTGCCGAGCAAGCTGCTTTGAAAGTTGCACTGGGCCGACCCGTTGAAGCATTCAATACGAAAGATCAGATTCCTCGTTTCGTTCCTTGCGCGACAAAAGCACAGGTCTGCTCCATTCCAGCTACTAGCCAAGAGTTTGAGGAGAATGCGTTTTGTCTGTGTGACGCCAAGGAAGAGAACGTTCAAGAGATGGACGAGCGCATCATGCTGGAACTACTCCCTCCGGATCCTACGAAACCCCAGGAGAGGCCGCATAAGTCATATCTAAGCGCGACTAAGCAGCTAGCCATCAAAGGCCGTTTGGTGGAATTGGCCGCGGCTAATACCTTTCTCCCCAAAGACAGCCAATTAACGGTTCCTCAAGCGTGCTTCAATAAAGATGTCGATCCGTATATCGCTTTGTTTAACGATCTAAATCACGTTTCACCAAGGCGCGCTTGGATCGAAAATCTGGCGAAATCGGTCGCCGTTCTCGAAAAAGAATACCGCGAAGGGACGACGGAACTCCCGGTTCCTCCCGTCAATACGAGTACCGATTTTTACCAGGTCGCTGAGAATTTAGTACTAGGTGCCACCAAAGCGTTAACGACCGAACGAAATAAACAGATTTCCGGTTCATCGATGCAACAGCAACAAGTGGTGCAAACTCCCGCAGCCGAAGATCAGGGCGAAGGCGGAGATGGGAACGCTAATGCGAGTCTAGCCGGCAATCTTATTAAAGCGATGCCCTTTGAAGAGCGCATTCGGGAAGGCAAAAAGACCGCCTCCCAAGATCTAGCCAATCAATTTGGGCAAAAGCTCGCCCTCTGGTCGCTTCTCATTCAAAACGATCTTGAGAAGTTGTCCGACGAAGAATTTGAGAATCGAAATGCCGTGGTCGAAAAAATGGTTCGTGAGGTTCTCTTGTACGCGCTTTCCGATGCGTTGCGAGTCTATGGGACGAACGCGGTTACCCTCTCTTCCAACGAACAGGTGGCGAACTACTTCAACTATCTTTGGGACGCCTCTTATCGCCCCAAATGGGAAGCCTACCTTGCTTCCTCAAATTTTGAGCCGGAATTAAATCGCATGGCCTCGGCAGTTACGAAGCGTTTGATGGCCTATCCGGGTTTTGAGAAAAAGTACGATGCGACCGCCGAAGCGGATGAAATTGCAAGGCGACGTGTTCGGGAGTTGATGCCGCTGTATGAGGAAGCGGTGCG
The DNA here is from genome assembly GCA_963778115.1 of uncultured delta proteobacterium. Classification (GTDB taxonomy): domain Bacteria; phylum Bdellovibrionota; class FAC87; order UBA2466; family UBA2466; genus JBBQIT01. The sequence goes on along the minus strand of CAVZSV010000004.1, from coordinate 62,517 downwards.
AGCGGAACAGGCCGAACAATACATGCACGAGCATGAGCTCGGGAAGAAAGTTATTCCGGCCCTGGTATCTGGCGGATCTGTTCTACCTAATTGGATGAATCCGGCTCCTGGATTGGTTTCGACCTCCACGGTCAATGATTGGATCAATCCATGGAATAATTTCAATTACCCCTACAGAGAAGCTCAAGTTCCGAACGCCACTTTGGCTCCCGCTCCTTTTCAGGTGGCCGATGGCTATGGGCGTGAGGGGCAATATCCGTTCTTCACTCTGGATCCGGTGACCGGAATGACCAATCCGGCTAACGGACGAGACTATGTGATTGTGAAGAAGGGGCTGCAAAATATCGTTGGCCGTACGCAAAAAGACATTACCAAGAAGTTAATCGCGAAAGGATTTACGGACGATCTAGTTCGCAAGAGTTTCCGACAAGAGGTTAAAAAGACCGATGGAACGGTCGAATCGCTAACGATTGACAGTACCGATGCGCTTACCGCACAAGTGATTGCAAAGTTCAACGAAACGCTCGAAGCAAACCCGTACAAAGATAGAGGGGTTGTTACTAGACTCAGAGGGGACTACTTTTCTGCGCTCCGAAAATGGATGAGAGAGAATCCCCAAGAAGCGACCCGAACCTATGAAGCGGCTGAAGTTGAATTTGCTAACGCCCTTTACGATAACTATTTGCGTCCTAAGCTGACTAACAGACCGAAACAAGGGGATACCAAAGAATGGAAAGCTCTTTTTGAAAAGACCCTACAAGTTATTCACGATAGGGAAATCCTCATCGGTAAAATGGATGAGACGATCGCTTCCCATAAAACAGATCAGATCGTAAAGCTTCACGAAGTATATAAGGCGCAAGAAGAGACTCTAGAAAAATTGCACAAGACGCTAACTGGATTTGTTGATGTAAACGGAGTGCTTCTCCAAAACCATGTTCTGGATTCGCCGGAATTATGGGTAAAGTTTGCCACCGAATATAAAGACGATAAAGGGAAAGATGCGCTTAGTTGGTATGATGACGCCACTTTAATTTTCAAAAACCAATACCTCTCTAGATTTTTTGAGGAGCGCGCTTTATTTGGAACCCACCAGGCGCTTAATAGCGGGTTCTTAGATTCGTTTGGTCCAAAAGGATTTGAATACGACGGGAAAAATAGTCTTAAAAAGTTAGCCGAGGATGCCAGGAAAATTGGCGATGACGAACCGTATGACGTTTCTATTCCTGTTCAGCAGTGGGATGGCGTGACCGGTACTCCTAACGAAAAGGTTCCGGCAGTCAGTGCCAAGGTGATTCCTTGGAAAGACAACGAGCCGAAACAAAAGGCCGAATGGGTCAGGGTATGGCGTGTCACGGGAAAAAACTATGCACAAGGAAAATACGTCTCGGTAAAGGCTTCTAGTTTACGATTAAATGCGCTTCCGACACTAAGTGTGGATGCAAAAAATCCCCTAGCAAATCCCAAGGCACTTTATATTCGCCTGTGGTTGCAAGACGGGCTTTTTGCCAATGGGAAGTGGGATACCGCCCTAAAACGTCTGGATTCCATCGTCCCTTTGGGAACGTCCTTGAATATGCCTTTGACGGCGAGACAAAAAGCACAAAAAGCTTACGATGCAGCCATAAGTGCCCGCGCTATTATCTTAAGAGACGGCTGGTACGGACAAGACGTCGCTCAGATTAATGATTTGCAAGCCGCACCTCCGGCGGCCAATGACTTACTTCCCGAAGTAGATCGTTTCTTGTCGGAACTTTCTCATCGCATGCACGCGACAGAGCACAAAGACAAAGGAAACGATGTCTATTTGAAAGCGTCGGATTTTTTGACGAAGAAGGCGCTTAAAGATCATAACCTATATGATTCCTGGCTCTCTCGAATGGATGTTGTGAGGGATCAGGTCCGAAAGGCCATCGAAGCTAAGAATGCCGAGACATTGAAAACTCTTTACCCTCATGCCAGGTTTTTGTTTTCGCGGCTGCCGGTTTTTATCTTGGGCCGAAGTGTTAATACGGGCACCGTCACCTGGGCGAAAGACGATTTCGTAAAATCGATGCGTGAAGTCTTATTTCCCTCTTTTGAAACGTTTCGCGAGAATGTTTTGGACCTCATGGTGCAAGCAGAAGCTCCCAAAAAAGATCCCGCGACTCAGATCGAAGAAGCGGAAAAGACGATTGAAAGAGTTCAGCAAGAGTTGTGGCAGCTCGATCGCGAAGAGGTGAGTCTCTTCGGCTATATTGAGCGCGGCCGTCGTTTTGTCTTTGATAACACTGTGGCGAAACTCATTGGTTACGATGCCAGCGATAAGTTCAATAATGAAGAGATCAGAAAAAATAAGAAAGAGGAGATTGATAGAGCAACGGAATTGAGGGATCGGGCGAGATTAGATCTAAAAGCTGCGACCGATCTCAATCGCATTCTCTCTAATTACCTTCCGAAATTGCCCGAAGCCCAGACGGCGCGAGTGGTCTTAGCAGAGCAGCTGAAACCCGAATTCTGGGACGCTTTCTTTAAAGATCAGTTTCTCAATACCTCAGAGGATCTCTTTGGAAAGCCGCTTACGATCTCAGCCAAAGCTCCGGTTGCCATCGCGCGTGTTCAGACCATCACGCCTGCACGGGTTTTGGAAGACCTTAATGAAATTGCAAAAGTGGCCAAGGGAACAGCCAGCATTCAGCCAGGTGTTGCCAGTGAGTACATGGAAGATCTAGTCGCCTATTGTAAAGCCGGTAATGAACCACGCATGGCGGATGCCTTTGCGCGAAACTATCAACAGAGTTTATTAACCGACGCCAAGCTGCTTTCAACTCCCCGAAGTTTCGCCTTAGTGCAAAATCTGTGGACGAACCCGGGAAATTTAAAAGAGTTAGGCAACGAAGCGCAGTTTTCGATTCATCGCTTGAAACAGATATGGAACTTAAGGGAGGGCCGCAGCGAGGTCGAAAAGAAAACCTCTTTTCTCCCCGTTGCTCTAAATCTTTTGGGGCAGGTGATGAACACGGGAGTTATTTTCGACGCAAGCCCCTTAGCCTTTCCTTCTATTAAGGAAGCCTGCGAAACATTGGAAAAACGCGCTACTGTTTTCAAAACTCAGATGGATACCGAATGGGCGAAGGAGCATCGCATACTTCCCACCACCGCTTTGGCTTATTGGGAAGAGATTGTCGAGCCGGCGACAGCCCTATTCCAAGGGCCGTCAAATACCTTTGGACCCATCGCATTGGTATCCGACGCCGGAAAAATGGAAAAGCAAGCTTGGTTTCGGCATGGTCCTACCGACGAATATCCGGATGCTAAAGCGGCAGTTGAGCGACGCAAAACAGATGCGACGGAAGCGCAGAATGAAGCCCTTATCGCCTTCTTTGGACTTAATGCGCTGACTCCCGAGATGATAAAAAAGATTGTCGGTGAAGAGGCGAATCTTCCGGCTAAATTGACTTCGGAAGACGTTAAAGACCGTCTGACCGTCGTAAGCCATTTGACTCCCAGGGAACGAGAATCGCTTTACACCAAAGTTCGTGGTTATCTCTCTGGGCTTTTGCTCGCCGAGCCAAGCTTCAAAGCCTGGAAGCATGAGATGGTCTCTAGGGAAGGGAACGCGGACGACGGTTTTGAATTCTCTGGATTCCCAGAAGTGGGGCCGCAAGGAGTATCCCCCGTGGTTCAGGGGCAAGCGGCTTCGACACCAAGAACGGCTCAGCCCGTACCTCCGGGTGCTAAGCCAGCGACTGCAAATCCTGCAAAACCGACGCCTGCTCTCGCTCCGGTGGTAGGCGGCACAAAACCCGTAGTCACTAAACCACCCACCGCTAACAGACTTAACCCTGCGGCAAGTACGGCCGTCGCTAACGGACAAGCAGCTTCTTTAGCACCTCCCGCTCCTCCCGCTCCAAGTACTGCGGTTGTCGGCATCGCCCCGCCCCCGCCTTTGTCGGATACTCAGATTCTGTTTCAGCCTTTGACCGATTCGAGTCTGACCTACCAAAAATGGGTGACGGGAGTGAGAGAGAAGCTGGCACTTTGGGATAAGTTAAAAAAGGACCCTAACTTTAGTGGCACATCGACCGTTCTCTTCGATGCTCTTACGACAGGAATTTTTACTGATTTTGTCGGCCCCCATACCCACTATCGTCTCGAGCATCATCGGTTGTTCGTGCCAAAAACGGAAACGCAAAACAATCGGCTGCGGACAGGACTAGTAGAGTTCACCTCTTATTCCAATATCGAGCGCTATCAGATCATAGAAGATATTCGAGAACTGTTTTTTGCCGAGGAGAATCGCTTACGTTCCGCCCACGAACAGCGTGTCACCAGTCTTGAAGCAAAGAAGAACAGCCTTAAGACCTTTGAGGAGAAAGAAAAAGAGCGAAAAGAAAAAGAAAAGGCCGAAGAAAAGGGAGTAAAAGACGCAGACGCGTTTACTCCTGAACCTTTTAAAAAGGAACTTGCCTTCGAGTCCAATAGTTATCAACACGATTCGGACGCTCGACTGCTAGAGTTCTGGCAGAAGCATTTTTCCGATGACACCGAGGAGGCCAGGACCAAAGATGGCCAGCCAAAAACAGAATACGCAGGTGTCTCCGTCAATGGATGGGGCCAATACTGGCGTGAGAAGAATGGCAAAGCGGAAGTGCCCTATTTCAAAAATGAGCAATCGAAAGCCTTTACTTGGAAGTGGGCTCCGAGCGGAGAACAGACCGAAGAGAGCTTCCTATTTCAAAATTGGCTTAGTGATCTGTCGTCTGACTCGGACGTGAAGTCGGCTTTTACGGAAAAAACCGCCAAACGGTTTAAGGACAACGAATGGCATCTGTGGGACGCTTTTGATTCCATCGAGGAGTTTAAGAAATCTCCCCTATACGGTCAGATTTTAACTTTGATGCAGCAGGCGGATAGAAATGCCCGCACTACCTCGGAGCCCGGAACGTATCCGTATTTCTTGGCACTTCTCAATTGGAACCTAAATCCCAATCGTTATGGTGTCATTCCCGATGTCTCGACGGGAATCAATCAAGGACCATTAAAAGATGTTCATCGCGCTGGCTTGATGCGTGAAATCACCGACCACCTCAAGTGGAATCTCAAAAGCTTTGACGGCTGGGAGTGGGTGCTTAAGAGTTGGGGTCGGGCCGAAGATTGGCGCATTGTCGCTCAAGGGAAACGCGATTTCTTGATTGCCGTGGGTGACAGGCGCATGGGGAACTCGTTGGTTGGAGGGACCTATGTCGAAAATCCCAATTGGGTTCCCGGCAAGTATGCCGCGCGTGCCACGGGGATCAACACTTTTGGTGCGACCTATGGATTTAGACCGACACCCGTGCATCCCTTGGAACGGCGTTCGTTTAGTGCATTTAAAAGTCCCGAAGAATATCTCAACTGGGTTCAAAACCCCAAAAATTACCTCTCTTATCGCATCAACGGGGATGACGTAGAACGTCCCCTGTATCAGCAAATGGTAGCGACTAAAAACGAATTGGTAGGGGAATGGAATCTTCGTGAGAATAATCCGTTGAAACGCGATCGGATGAATAACAGAGGTAGGAGCGATGCTCTTGGCGGCGAATTCCGATTCATCGATGCCAAAGGTCCCAGGGCGACTGCTATCGTGGATCGTGCCAAGCTTTTGGGTATCAAGACTTCGGGCGATGAGGTCGCGCGCGTCGTAAAGGTACGCGAAGCGTGGATCGATTTTAGGCGTCAAGTGGACGAACTCAGAGTGAAGTATCCTTTCGAGGGGGCGGTCTATCTGCAAAAACGTGGTAATAGCGTCGCCATCGACGGGGGATGGGCGCTTTCTACCGATGCGGCAAAACGAATTCCTGGGATGTTGCAAAAATTTGCCGATCAGGTGGGTTATCCCAACCAGCCCCAGCTGCCCTGGGCAGGAAAGACGGAAACTTACGGCCTAGGCGCTCTTTACGAAGCCGATCGCATTGCCGAGTGGGCGGTTTTAGGATCTGCAACACCCGCGAATCGAAAGCGACTTGAAGCGGTGGAAGGGGTTATCGGAGACTACTACACGGAAGAAGTGCTTTTACTTGAATACCAAAGAGGGGCCAAAAGAATCGGCGACAATATCGTAGGGCGATTAGACAAATTGTGTACCCTAGACGTCGAGAACATCGAAACAGACGAACAGTTTGAGAGGGCTTCAGCCGAAATCAAAAGCGCTGAATTAGTCTATTTCGATAACGTCTTGGATTTCGTAAATGACTACATGCCGGAAGGAGCGAGTCGCCAAGCTTATTACTTGCTTGAAGAATTAAAGACGAAGCGAAGTCTGGGCCAAAGACTAACTGAAGATTACTTGGAGCCCTTTGTGGCCGTGGGTTTGGGTGTGATGCTAGTGGGATCCTATTTCCTTAAAGGGCCCATTGGATCCGGCACTGGTCTTGCCCTGGCCTCCCATGTCGGAAGACTCTCACTGACGCTTTTGTTTGGCTACCAAGTGAGCATGGAGGTCGGAGAGCTTCTTTATTTCGGACCTGAGCGTCTAAAAATGCTAGCCAATATTCGCGATACCGATATCGAGGGCTATCTTCCTTTGATGAAAGACGAAACGGGAATCATGATTTCCGATGCGGCCAGGGATCTAAAAGAAGAGCGAGGCAGTGTGCTGGGGTGGATGTGGCGAGGTTGGTTAGCGCTTGCCGCATGGCAATTGGCGTCGCCCACCTGGCAATCGCTCAAAGGCGGTTGGTCCGCGATGGTGAGGAAGTTTGGCGGCGAAGAGTATGCCAAACGTCAATTAGTGAAGCAGTTAAAAGAATTGGGCATGGCCGAATCGGAATTGAAGGAAGTGGGAGGTCAGTGGAAAAGTGCCAGTCAGCTTCACGAAATTTTAGAGACTCGAAGTGAAAAGGCCTTTACCGAGGCGTTGAGTTCCGGCGTCGACGTATTTGGAAACTTTTCTTTGGATCCAGAACTCGCCAAATCGTATCAAAGATTAGTTGAAAAGCGAATTACTGCACTTCAAGCCCAGGGCGGATCGGCCGAAGCGATGGCGCGGGCATTCCAATGCCGGGCTCAAGTGAACGCGAGCACCCCGTTTATTAGCAGTCAGAACTTGGTATTTCTGCACGGAAGTGGGGAGTCGTTTGGAGCCCAAATGATGCCGACCGCGATTCAAGTCGTTGGAATTCCCGAAACGGCTTATGACGCTTTTAACTGGGGCGTGACCAAGATTGGCCGTGGATTACGAGCTTCGAAGTTTACTCGTTGGGCAGCTAGCGACTCCTTAATCCGTCCTTCGACCCTATTAAACGAAATCACTCCCGCGGTTTCTGGTTTTCAACGGAGCAGACAGCTTTTAGTTTTCCGTAGGCTCAGTGAAGTCGTCTCGGCCGCGGATTACCGGCTTCGGGTTACGTTTGCCAAGATGAACGGAAGAGTTCCTTCCGATGAAGACATGGCGGAGTTACTCACAGCCCTGTTCGATGATTCTCATCCGATGGCGGCAAAGCTCAAAAGCTATCTCCCGGCCCAAGTCGATGCCCGCCAGGTGGGAGCCGATTCGAAGACGGTAGTGGAAGAGTTAGCGACTCCTCAAGGACGCGAAAAGCTAGATCTCTTGCAAGATATTAATGAAATCAAAAGTCAGTGGAATTTAGGTGGGTTGCCCCAAGATACTTCGTCGGCAGAGTTTAAAAAGTTTATCGATATATTGGCCCGAAAAGATTTTGATGCGTTGGCCGCTGAGATGGGAAATCCTGGACGGGTACTTCTAGCCTCTTTGCGTCCGACTCAAGACGCTTTGGACGCTGAAGCAAAGGCCCATGTGCCTTATCTGGATCCTCTGACGGCGGAAAAGATAAAACGCCTTAAAGTCGAAAAATTGGCCCTGGCATTTCCGACTAATGGCTATCTCCAATTGCTCTATCACGATCTATTACCCGCGGCAGAAGCAGACTCTCTAAAAGGCATTTTGTCGGAAGGGCTGACCTCGGCTTACTTGGAACGGCGACTAGGGATGTTGCGTTTTCGACGAGCCTTGAGCGAAGAGCAGGTAGCGTTACATAAAAAGGCGATTCGTCTGACGCGTGCCATGGAAGATATGGACGCTCGCTACCGCTTTGTCACACCCGCGAAAGAACTAGGGAAAACTCCCATTAATCCGCAGGAATTTAACACTCTAGCGAAACGTTATCTCAATGCGGAAAAGACGATGCCTCAGACGTTTGCGGAAGCTCACGGAGTTGTTTTCGGCGAGATGCAAGAACTTGCTGAGTTCAGCGCTTCGGATCTCGAAGAATATTACGCTCTACAGAAACGTCATTTTGCCGGGCAAACCGATCAAAGGCTCCTTGAAGAATCGTATCAGCTGCTTCGAAAGCTTACGAGTGTTGGTCGGCCGGGAAGTGGACCGCTTAGTTTAGAAAATTTGTCTGCCGTTCTTTCAGTTCCTCCTGAAATTCTGGTTTCCGCGATGGGAAATCGTACGGTGTTACTCGGAAATAATTTTGCTAAAGGAATTGTTACAGAGACTCTTTTGGGAAGAACGCTTCCTTTGGATCTTGAAAAGCGGGTCAGTCGTCAATTGTCAGTGCTACTCACTGAGGCGCCTGTCCTTACCCTGAAGGAGGCCACTGACGCTTTAGGAATCGATTATCTTGCGGTCGCTAACGGCATGAACGGCGCCATGGTAGAACGATATGCCAGGGTCACGAGAAACAACCTTCAAAACTACTTTATCAAATTTTCAGACGAGTTAACGGGACAGGCCCGTGAGTTAGCTGAAAGCATGGATCCGGCTCGCCAGATGTCGAAACATGTCGATGAGGCCGAGGCCGTAATACGTAAGCATATAGAATGGACCCGAACCACCGATGAACGCTGGCAGCGCACTCGACGAGATGTCCAGGCCCGAATGCAAGCGCGTCGGGATAGTTTTCCGGCCGAGATGGTCCAAGGGGGCAGTGAGTTTGAGCTAAACCGCCACATCGATGAAACCACGAATTTCATCATCCAGTTTCAGGATGAAGTGCCTACGGTTAAGGCCCCCGCCCGCCAATCGGAAGATGCGGTAAGAGAACAATTGAGAGCCAAAATTTCAAAAGATGTCTACGAGCAAAGAACGAACTTCCCTGAAAACTTCCGTTCCTTTCCTACGGAAAAACACATTGAGCGGCTCATCGACGATACGGCCGATGAAATGATGCAATGGCGGAAAACGCCGCTGACCAAGCGTGAAAAGGCTCCCGAGACGCCAGCCGAACGTTGGCAGCGCATCCGAGAAGAGGTTAAGGCTCGAGTGGAAGCAAAAAAAGAGAGTCTTCCCCCGCAAATGACTCAAGGGGCAAATCGCGAGGCTTTAAATCGTTATATTGATGAAACGACAGATGCCATCATTCGATTCCAAGATGGTCTTCCCGCGAAAGAGCCCGTGTCGAATAAATGGAGACAAATTGAGACTGAGGTTCGTGCTCGAGTACAAAAAGACGTGCGGGCTCGAATGAAAAGTCATCCGCAAGATTTTCAAGGGTGGTCGGACGTCCAAGTTAATAAGCTCATCGACGAGCAGACGGATGAAATAGTAGCCCTTCGCCAGGGCAAAAAGATTGATCCCATTTCTCGCTCCAAAGGTCCCAACGGAAAGCCTCCCGAGCCGCCACCCACGGCAGCGGTTCCCAAAGACGTTCCTAAGCCTCCGGCACCTCCGGCTCCGGCTTCCGCCGCACCCGAAGCGGCTCCGGCTGGTAACGTGAGAGCGAGACTCTCGCTTAAGGAAAATCCGCGCGTGAAACGTTTTGTGGATGCGGGTGCTGTAGATCCCAAGTCCGTTGAGATCGCTTCGGAAAATGGTTCCCTAAAAGCGCTTCAGGACTTTAAGCTCCAAAGAGCCATGCCGACCGATCTTGCCGAACAAGAGCAGTGGAACAAAGAGCTAGCAGATCTAAAAACACTTCATCTGCTTGACGAGATCGAAACTTTAGAGAGCGAAGGAATCATCGATGGTGAAAAAGCGACCTCTATCCTCCAGGCCGGTATCCGAAGTTATGTCCGAAGCGAGCTTCATCAAATCGAGATGACCGAGGACATGGCTTACCGAGACCTGAAAGAGTTTGTCGCGCAGGCGAGTGGGGGAACGCTTCTTAGAGTTCAGATTACCGAAGCTCAGTATGTCTATGGTGAGCTCTATCCGATGATAGCAGAAGCGCACCAAAAGTTAGTGGCCAAAGCGGCTAGTATGGCTGCCGACCAATGGGTGGCCCAGCAAAAGCTCATTGCACGCGCCATGAAAGCGATCGAGCGGCAAGTCCTTGCGATGCCGGAATTCGCTCATGAAGGAAAGTTGATTAAAGCTTCGGGAATTCAAAGCGAGATTCTGGCATCCGAATCTCAGCTTCCGTTTGAGATGTTGGTGCAGCCCGAGATGCTAAAAGAGCCAGAGGTACTAGCAAGGCTCTTAAAAGGGCCCCGAAATACTAATGCTAGAAAAACGGCGGACCATATGATTCAGATCTTCGGAGATACGAAAGTTAATATTGAGCTTTCGAGTGTCGAGTTGCAAAGAGAGGCGTTCGATCTGCAGGTGAAAGAACGCTGGTTGAATACCATGGGAGAAGGCCTATTTGCGCAGGCTCAAAGAGATTCTGCCATGGAAGCCGAATTTGGAAAGTTTAGAACGCTCTTTACGCGCTCGCATTCTAGGATTCAGCTGCAGGGAGGAAAAGAGATTCCTCCTTTCATAGATTTTACCGCGGCCGCTCCACAGGGCACCGCAGCACCTTCGGCGATTATAGTTCCTAAGACGGCACAGCCCGAAGCACCGTCTAAACTCTGGTTACCTCCGGGCTCGGACATTAAACCGCCGCCGGAGGCGCAACCAGGAACGGAAGGTCAAGGGCCGGTGAAGTAACGAGAAACGTACGACGCTACGATTACGATTGCTGAGTGAGCTTGGGTCGGGCGAGGTAGTCGCTGTGGGTGGCGATAAACATTTGAAGCGCCTTAGTGACAATCTCTTCAAGGCTTTGTTTGGAAACGCGCTCCATTTCTTTGAGATCTCTTACGATGTGGCTTTTTAAAGTGACCGTAAGTTGAGTAGGAGCAAGCTCTTCGGCCGTCAGGGTTCTTTTCATCATGGGGGAAAGCATAAACCGGACGTAGCGTAGGTCAAGAGAAGGTTCGATTGACGTTAACGGTAAAATCGAAAAAGTTGGAACCTCCGATTATGGTATGCTCTTATTTCTTAGTGACGAGATTTTATGAAAATATCCCGCATTAAACCTGCGTCCATGACGCGTAGCTTATTTAAGACCATTTCGGTGGCGGCAACCGTGGGGCTTATCCTCTTTGGTCTGGGCGTCTTCTTGCTTTTCGAGCGGTTTATTTCAAGCCTGCCGGATGTCGCCTCTCTTAAGAACTTTCATCACGAAGTCGCAACGCAGGTTTTTTCTGACGAAGGGCAACTCATTGGCGAATTCACGACGGAGCGTCGTTATCCCGTCCAGTTTGAAGCGATTCCCAAACATGTCATCCAAGCCTTTTTAGCCGCCGAGGACGCCAAGTTCTACGAGCATGGGGGGGTTGATTTTGCTGGTATCGCTCGTGCCGTCATCTCAAACGTCTTAAAAGGTCGTTACGCGCAAGGTGGCAGTACGATTACGCAGCAAGTCGCGCGAAGTATTCTTCTGACCCGGAAAAAAGAGCTAAGCCGCAAAGTGAAAGAGATCATCCTTTCGTATCGAATGGAGAAGGAGCTTAGCAAAAACGAAATCTTGGCTCTCTATCTAAGTGAGATCTATTTGGGGCACGGTGCCTTTGGGATTGAGGCAGCCGCTCGAAACTACTTTAACAAGCACGTTCAACAGCTAACCGTAGCCGAAGCTTCGATCTTAGCGGGATTGCCACAGCGCCCTAATGAGTGGGACCCGTTTCGAAATCCTTATTTAGCCAAGCGTCGCCAACGCTACGTTTTAAAGCGAATGGCTGAAGAGAAGTTTATTACCGAAGCGCAGGCCAACGAAGCGCTCAATGAACCTTTGAAACTTTATGCGTTAGAAGAGTTGAATAACCGAGCGGCCCCGTATTTTACCGAGTACGTAAGACAATATCTGATGAGCAAATACGGCTCTGAAAACGTGTTAAGCCAAGGATTTAAAGTCTACACCACGGTCCGCTACGATCTTCAAAAAGATGCGGAAAACTCCATGGATCGAGGGCTTCGGGCCGTCGATAAGAGACTAGGCTGGCGGGGAGTGAAATCTCGTATCGGTAGTCCCGAGGAGCTGGCGAAGTATTTAGACGATGTCCACGGAAAGGTGATTGAAAAAATAACTCGAGTCAGAGTGCTTGCTTCCAATGTCGACGCTAATCAGAAAAAGCTCGATTACGATCTTTCCATGTTTCAAGCCAAGGGTAGCCCGTATTTTGGAGCCACACCAGTCGCGGAAGGGCAGTTTTATAACGGGGTGGTCGCCGATGTGGATGATTCCCGAGGTATCGCGCATGTTTGGATTGGACATACGACGGTAACCCTTCCTTTTTCCGCGATGGATTGGGTGAAGATAGACGAGAGGCCGGTTCGGGCTCTCTCTCAGGTTCTTCATCCGAACGACATGATCGAAGTTAAGGTGGACAAGATCGATCGCAGGGCCAATCAAGCAACGGCCACTTTGGAACAGGAACCCGAAGTCCAAGGAGCGATGCTTTCCTACGACGTTCAAACCGGAATGGTTCGAGCGATGGTGGGTGGCCGGGATTTTGATACCAGTAAATTTAATCGAGCGCTCCACGCCAAAAGACAAGTGGGTTCGACGTTCAAGCCGCTCGTTTACGCAGCCGCCATTGATAAGGGGTTTTCGCCTTCTTCGGTAGTAACCGACTCGCCTTTGGTCTTTAAATTCGAAAATAAGCTCGATGCCGACAGTCAGGGAGAGGACTGGCGCCCCAGAAACTATTCAGGAAAATTCGAAGGGGATATTCCTTTGAGAGAGGCTTTGATCCACTCGATGAATATTCCTACGGTTAAGGTTTTAAATGAGATCACCATCGACTACGGCATTCAGTACGCAAGAACTTTGGGTATCACAGCCGCGTTGCCCCGCGATCTTTCGATAGGTCTTGGCTCTTGGTCGAGTAGCCTTGAAGAGATCATGCGGGCATATGCGATCTTTCCACGTTTGGGAAAGCCGGTGGTGCTTAACTACATTAAGAAAGTAGAGGACGAAAAAGGTCAGGTTTTAGAGGAGCTGCCGGCGGAACACCCAGGCAACGCTCCCGACCTGAAAGACTTGCCCCCGCCTTCTTCCAATCCCGATCTGGCGCAGCAGGGATTGGTGATCTCTCCTCAGACGGCTTACGTCATGACCGACATGCTTAAAGGGGTCATCAGAGAAGGGACAGGACATGGCGCTTCGGCAGTCCCTGCACCGGTCGCCGGAAAGACTGGAACTTCCAACGATCAAAGAGACGCGTGGTTCGTGGGGTACACTCCGTATTTGGTTTCCGGCGTCTGGGTAGGTTTCGATAAAGACAAACCGCTCGACGTCGGTGAGACCGGCGGACGGGCCGCCACCCCGATTTGGGCCGAGTTCATGACTTCAGCAGTCCGGTATTATCCCAAGAACGATTTTCCCATTCCCGATGACATTGTATTTGCTTATGTGAATAAGGACTCAGGCCATTTGGCCTCCGCCGTGGATCCCAGACGAGTTCGAGTCGCTTTTAAAGTGGGTACGGTTCCCAATCGTGATAGTTCGAATTTACCTCGCATCGGCGAGCCGGGCACGACTCACGTCAACCCCGTGGCCGCCAATCCCAATCCGACGGCGGGAAGTGTTGGCAGTCCGGGATCTCCGGCGCCCGCCTCTCAGGGAACGGCCGGGGAAGCCCCGCCCGCTCCCGAAAAACAAGATGATACCGGCGATTTCTTGCGCGAGGGGTATCAGAATTAGCCAGCCATTCCTTTTTTTCTAGCCATTGCTTCCCATCAGAAACTTGTTTTTGCCGAAAAAAGCTGTTAAAACCATCGCACTTGAGTGGTTATTACGAAAGCGGGCTAGGCCCGCTTTTTGTTTTTTAACCCTTTGTATGACCACCGTTGGTTGACGTGGGACCCCCAGAGGTTGCGTTAAGTGGCTGATTCTATTTCAAAAACAGCTCTTGAATTGAAAGTATTAGCTATTGTCGAGGCCGCTATTGGGGATCTAGGCCTTCGTGTGGTGGATGTGGATTGCAGGGTCAGTGGGCGATCTTTAGTGAGACTTTTCATTGAACGTATCGAAGGCGAACCCGCCTCTGCCATGGTTTCTTTGGAAAACTGTGCGCAAGCGAGCCGTAAAATAAGTGCAGCTTTCGATGTAATAGACGCTCAAGCGGCCGGCGAAGATGGGGTAAGGGCTGATTGGTTTCCAGGGGGTTACGATCTTGAGGTCTCATCCCCTGGAATGGACCGACGGTTGCGACTTCGAGCGGATTTCGAGCGCTTTGTCGGAAAAGAAGTAAAGTTAAAGCTCAACGAAAGGCTTTTGCCTCGCGGAGCGAATATCTCGGGAACCTTACTGAAAGTGGATCCCGGGAATTTGGTCATGAAAATAGAAAAGGATGAAGTGGTAGTCGCCCTTGGACAAATCAAACAGGCCAATCTCGTTCCCGACTTCAGTGGAGCAAAGGGTAACGGGCCTAGTACGAGGACGGGAACGGTTGCTTAGTGATTGCTACTAGCGCAGTCGGTCCAATTGATTTAGAAGATAGCGGACCTTGGAGTCACGTAGGAGCACACTGCCGCTGTTGTATTAGATAGAAGGATAAAAGGACAAACCAATATGGCTTCAGAATTAGGTAGAGTAATAGAGCAGGTCGAGAAGGACAAAGGGATCGATAAAGCAGTCCTGGTGGATGCCCTTGAGTCGGCACTTCTTATGGCCGCCAAGAAAAAATATGGCTTAGAAAAAGAGATCGAGGCGCATTTCAACGAAGATTTGGGCGAGATAGAACTATTTCAATTTAAGACGGTCGTCGAAGAGGCGGCCAACTCAGATACCGAAATTGCCCATGCGGATGCTCAGAAGTTGGATCCCGATGTCACTGTGGGAGACAGTATCGGAGTGAAGCTTGATTCCTCGGAATTCGGCCGCATTGCCGCGCAGACGGCAAAGCAAGTTATCATCCAGAAGGTAAGAGATGCCGAGCGGGATATCATCTTTAAAGAATTTAACGTTCGTAAGGGCGAAGTGGTGAGCGGCGTTTGCCGTCGGATCGAAAAGGGATGTTTAGTCGTCGATTTAGGACGAACCGATGCGATTTTGCCCGCCCGCGAACAGATTCCTGGTGAACACTATCGCCCCGGCGATAGAGTCATGGGTTTTTTGATCGACGTGCAGCAGACCCCGCGCGGTCCAAAAATTGTGCTCTCTAGAACGTGTCCGGAACTGCTGGTCCAACTCTTTAAACAGGAGGTCCCTGAGGTGAATGAGGGGATCGTTACCATTAAGAGTGCGGCACGGGAGCCCGGCATCCGCGCCAAGATCGCCGTCAGCTCTAGCGATCCGGATGTTGATCCGGTGGGCGCCTGCGTCGGTGTTAAAGGGGCCAGAGTTCAAAATGTCGTCCAAGAGCTACGAGGCGAAAAAATTGATATCGTACCTTGGGATGAAAACGAAACGCGTTTCGTCTGTAACGCTTTGGCACCCGCCGAAGTGGTAAAGGTCCTTTTAGACGACGAGAACCATGCCATGGAGATTGTCGTCGCGGATAATCAGCTCTCGCTTGCCATCGGAAAACGCGGGCAAAACGTAAAGCTTGCTTCTATTTTGACCGGATGGAAATTGGATATCCTTTCCGAAACACGCATGACCAAGCGTCTCGATGATGCCAAGACCCTTTTAATGGGAGTTGAAGGCATGAATGACACATTGGCTCAGAGCTTGTACCATTTCGGCTTTACGGTGGAGCAGTTGGTGAACGTTGAAATCCCCAACCTCATGACCGTTCCCGGGTTTACCGAGGAAAAGGCCAAAGAGATTAAGGAGAACGCTGCGAAGTTTATCAGCTCCGGCAAGCTAGCGGAGATGGCAGCGAAACTAAACGAAGCGGCTAGGCTTGCTGCGGTGGCGGCGAAACCTTCTACCGACGATGTCTTTGCTCGGTTGAAGGCGGAGGTAAAAGCGCATGAGGACCGCAAGAAGAGCAGCGAAAACACCGCAAAAACGGAGGCCGCTGCTAGCAGCGCAGCAACGGAACCCGAAACAACGAAGACCACAACGGAAGCCGCGGGAAGTACCAACGCAAAGGAATAAATGTCCACTAAACTAAAAGTCTATGAGTTAGCGAAAGAACTCGGCCAGGACAGTCAGCACCTGGTGGATGTTATTCAACGACTCGGTATCGATATCAAGAATCCCATGAGTGTTTTGGGAACCGAAGAGGTTCGCAACATTCGCGAGTACTACCGCAAACAGCGCCCTTTGACCGCCTCTACGAAGGCCGCAGTCCCGGTTCCCGGGAAATCACCGGTAACGGAAAAACGAGTGGGAGCGACTGTCATTAGACGTCGGGCCAAAGCGACCGACAAAGTAGAAGCCACCGAAGCGCCAACTGAGCCCGAAGTGACTGAAGCAATGGAAGCCTCTGCGGCCGAAGCGCCAGCAATGGCGGAAGCAACCGAAGAGTTTTCTGAAACTAGTTCCGAGGAGACCTCCGTTGAAGCCGCTCCCGAAGAAGAGGAGTCTGTTGAAGTCTTAGAAACCCCTGCAGCAGTGTCAAGTGCCGCTCCGAGCACCGCAGCTCCGGTTGCCAGCGAAGGCAAACCCGTAGTTGCTCCTGCAAAGCCTCGCCGCAGCTATCCTTCCATCATTAAGAAGGTAGCGACCGAGCAGTATTTGGGCGAAAAGGTCGGACCTAAGCCGCCGACACCAGTGAAAAAAGAGGAAAAGCCGGGTACCAAAACAGCCGCGGGTGCAAAAGCGGGAGCCACGGCGGCTACCGACGCTGCAAAAACAGGAATGCCCAAACGGGTCCAGGAGATTGAACTGGTCCCCGCGGAAGTTGCCAAGGATACCAAAAGACGAATTGTCGAAAGACAGACTGGCGCTTTTAAGAGCGCCGACTTCTTGAAGCGTGAACTCGTCCACTCGACCAAGAAGAAGAAAACGGTCATCAATCGGCCCGCGATGAAAACTATTCTGACCACACCGGGTGCCCATAAACGGGTTGTCGAGATGGGCGAAAACATTACGGTAGCGGAACTTGCCAAAGAGATGGGTGTCAAAGGGACGGCCATCATCTCTAAACTTATGGGAATGGGCGCTCAGGCGACCCTCAATCAGAACATCGATCACGATACGGCGAGCCTCGTTGCCCAAGAGTTTGGCTACGAAATAAAGCAGAAAATATTTAAAGAAGATGAATTCGTTCCCGTACAAGATGTAAGCCCCGAGAAGCTACAACCTCGAGCGCCTGTAGTGACCATCATGGGGCACGTCGATCACGGAAAGACGAGTCTTCTCGACGCGATTCGTAAGACCAAAGTGGCGGCTGGTGAAGCGGGAGGAATTACCCAGCATGTGGGTGCTTATACCGTCCAATTGCCCAAAGGTAAGATAGCGTTCATTGATACTCCGGGTCACGAGGCTTTCACGGCGATGCGCGCGCGCGGAGCCAAAGTGACCGATATCGTGGTCGTTGTCGTCTCCGCCGTAGACGGTGTCATGCCGCAAACGTCGGAGTCGATCAATCACGCCAAGGCGGGCAATGTGCCCATTATTGTAGCGGTAAATAAAGTGGATCTGCCTGACGGAAATCCCGATCGTATTAAGCAGACTCTGGCGGGCCAGGGACTTAATCCCGAAGAGTGGGGTGGCGATACCATTTACGTCAATGTCTCGGCCAAGACAGGAATCGGTTTAGATAAACTCCTTGAGAGTATTTTATTACAAGCTGAGCTCTTGGAGCTGAAAGCTAATTTCGAAGCGCCGGCCCGGGGTATTATCATCGAATCTAAACTCGATAAGAATAAAGGGGTCATGGCGACTGTATTAGTTCAGCACGGCAAGCTCAAAGCCGGTGATAACGTCGCTTGCGGAGTGACCTTCGGTAAAATTCGCGCGATGACCAACTCTTTGGGAGAACGGGTTAAAGAAGCCGGCCCCAGTGACCCTGTGGAAATTTTAGGACTTCCTGAAGTTCCCAACGTGGGCGACGAGCTGTTTGTCGTAGTAGACGAGAAAAATGCGAAAGAGCTGACGCAGGCTCGTCGTAATTTGTATCGCCAACGCAGCGGGGAGTCTCCGACGGCGAAGCTGACGCTCGAAGACATTATGTCGGCGACGGCTACCGAGGGCGAGCTTAGGGTTATTTTGAAAGCCGACGCCCAAGGTTCGGCCGAAGCCTTAAAAGAAGCTCTTTCCAAATTCCCCTCGGACAAAGTGAAGTTGAAATTGCTTCACGGGGGAACCGGCGGAATTACCGAGAGTGATGTGAATTTGGCGGCCGCAAGTAGGGCTGTCATCTTGGGGTTTAACGTGAGGCCCGACGTCAAGGCTCAGAAACTTGCGGATGCCGAAGGCGTGGATTTAAAAACGTACAGCATCATCTACGACTTGCTCGAAGACGTTAAGAAGATGCTGGAAGGGCTACTTATCGTTGGACACAAGGAAAAGGTCATCGGACGGGCCGAAGTCCGCAACGTATTCCACATTCCCAAGATTGGAACTATCGCAGGCAGTGCGGTTATCGACGGGAAAGTACAGCGCGGTTGCTTCCTTCGTCTGCTCAGAGACAGTCGGGTGGTTTATGAAGGCAAGATTTCATCTTTGAAACGTTTTAAAGAGGACGTTAGAGAGGTCGCCCAGGGATTTGAGTGCGGAATTGGATTAGAAGGCTTTAACGACTTAAAGAACGGCGACCAATTCGAGGCCTTCATTAAGGAAGAAGTGAAGGGCACTTTGTAGATGGACAACAGTCGGCGCACGCAGCGGGTGGCCTCGATGATTCGAGCGGAGCTAGCTAAGATTCTGTTGGAAGAGATAGCCGATCCGGCACTTTCTGTTCTCCAGGTTAACGAAGTTGAATTGAGTAAGGACTTAAAGCACGCTAGAGTCTTTTTTTCGCTTGGGGATACCAAGCTAAAGGCAAAGGATATTCAGCGAGGGTTGAGTCGAGCGATGCCGTTCTTTCGCAGAAAGTTGGGGGACAATCTCGATTTACGTTACGTCCCCTCATTGGAATTTGAAGAAGATACCCATAATGACTCGGTAGACCGAGTGTTTACTCTTTTGCACGAGGTGCAAAAGGAAACGCCAAAGGATTTGGAGACGACATGAGAGAAGCGCTATTAGTGATTGATAAGTCTCCGGGACCAACAAGTTTCGATGTGGTTCGTCAGGTGAAGCGGCTAGTCGGCGATACGAAAGTGGGCCATACGGGGAGCCTAGACCCTTTTGCAAGTGGCGTGCTCATTTTGCTCTTGGGGAGAGCTACCAAGCTCTCTAACGCGCTTTTGAATGCGGATAAGAGCTATCGGGCCAAAGTGAAGCTGGGAGAATCGACCGACAGCATGGATCGCACGGGCAAGATAGACAAACAGATGCCCGTTCCGGAGCTACTTGAGGCCGAAATTGAGAGCCTTCTTAAGAGCTATGAAGGGGAATGGATGCAAACCCCCCCCATGTTTAGCGCCAAGAAGGTAAACGGGGTGAGACTGTATTCGCTAGCGCGCCAAAATATAAATGTTCGGCGCCTTCCCATTCCCGTTCAGCTTTACCGCATGGATTTTCTTGGCTGGGAGCCGCCCTTCATCCATTTTGAGGTGCACTGTTCCAAAGGAACTTACATCCGCAGTCTTGCTGATGATATCGGCAAGCGGCTGGGTACGGTCGCCCATTTGGCTGAATTGAGGCGGCTGACGTGTGGCGAGTTTACTCTCGCCGACAGCGGAACTTTGGAGACCATCGCGTCGGATTTGCCGCTGGCGATGAATCAAGGGTTTCACAACTATGTCCGCTTGCTTAGGACCGAAGGACTTGTTCGAAATGGGGGAGCCCTTTCCAAGGATCCTCAATTGCAAATGAGAAATAACAATGGTAATAGCTTGCTAAATTAAAGGGATCTAAGAGGTTACATTGAGTCTTACGAAAGTTAAGAAAACAGAGGTCATTACCGGATATCGGGTTCACGAAAGAGATACCGGATCACCAGAAATTCAGGTGGCTTTGCTGACAGAGCGGATCAATGAACTGACTCCGCACTTTAAAGAGCACAAGAAGGACCATCATTCCCGTCGGGGACTTCTTCAGCTCGTCGGACGTCGTCGTCGCCTCCTCGATTATCTGAAAAACACGGATGCTACTCGATACAAGAAAGTAATCGAGCGATTGAACATTCGTAAATAAATGCGGGAAGGGCATACCGCCCAAAAATTCCCGTAAGCAGCGGAAAGAAAAAAGAGGCAATCATCTATGGGCGTAGTGGAAGTTAGCTTAGACTACGGTGGTCGAACTTTAACCCTCCAAACAGGACATATCGCTAAACAAGCCGATGCGTCAGTACTGGCCAGGTACGGGGATACCGTAGTGCTGGTAGCCGTAGTGGCTGGAAAGAAAGTCAAAGAAGGACAGGACTTTTTTCCCCTCACGGTGGATTTTCAGGAAAAGTATTATGCAGCGGGAAGAATCCCAGGCGGATTCTTCAAGCGAGAAGCCAAGCCCTCGGATAGGGCCACTCTTTCCGCTCGTCTGATCGATAGGCCTCTTAGACCTTTGTTTCCTGAGGATTTCTTATGCGATTGCAATGTGACGGTAACCGTTCTTTGCATCGATAATGTGAACGAAGCCGATATCGTGGCTTCAATTGCGGCAAGTGCCGCCCTTCATATTTCGGATATTCCTTGGAGTGGTCCTATCGGAACCTGCCGAGTGGGACAGATCGATGGCGAATTCGTGGCCAATCCTCCTCCCGCTGACCAACCCGAAAGTACTGTCGATCTCTTGGTTTCCGGCGTTAAGACCGGAATCATCATGGTGGAAGGCGGAGCTAAAGAGGTTAGTGAAGCGACTTTGACGGGAGCCTTGGATTTTGCTCATGAGCAAAACCAAAGGGTAATTGCCCTTATCGAAGAATTACGCGAAAAGACCGGAAATAAAGCGAAACGCGATTACGACAAGCCTCTGCGGGACGAAGCGCTCAAGAAGCAGATCAAGACCTTTGCATGGACGCCTTTTTCTAATGCGTTTAGCATTCGCGAAAAGCTGCTTCGTTACGAGGCTCTTAGTGAATTAAAGAAAACCGTTAAAGACAAGTTCGCGGTGGCGGAGCCGAAATCCTCGGCCGAAGTTGCTAAGAACAAGCTTGTCGAATTCTATTTTGACGAACTTAAAGCGACCTATGCGCGAGAGCTCACCTTAGAATCGAAAAAGCGAATCGACGGTAGGGCTTATAATGCGATTCGAGACATCACTTGCGAAGTGGGAGTTCTTCCTCGGGTTCATGGCACGGGCTTATTCACCCGCGGTGAGACCCAAGTGCTTTCGGCTCTGACTTTGGGTACCAGCGATGACGAGCAAAAGATCGACGCTATCTCGGGAGCCTACCAAAAGACCTTTCTATTGCATTACAATTTCCCGCCGTTCTCGGTAGGGGAGGCCAGGCCTTTACGTCCACCGGGACGTCGTGAAATTGGGCATGGTCACTTGGCAGAACGTTCCCTTCAATACGTTATCCCTTCGAAAGAGGTGTTTCCTTACACCATCCGCATTGTAGCGGAAGTGCTCGAGTCTAACGGCTCTTCGTCGATGGCGAGCGTTTGTAGCGGATCTCTTGCTTTGATGGACGCAGGCGTTCCGATTCAAAAGGCTGTGGCCGGTGTAGCCATGGGACTTATTAAAGAGGGCGAACAGGTCGCCGTTCTTTCAGACATTTTGGGTGATGAAGATCATCTGGGTGACATGGATTTTAAAGTCTGTGGAACCGCCGACGGGGTTACCGGCTTCCAAATGGATCTCAAAATTGGCGGTGTTAGCCGAGAGATCATGGAGCAGGCACTGGCCCAAGCTCGTGAAGGACGACTTCATGTCTTGGAAAAGATGAATGCGATCCTAGCTCAACCTCGTACGGAGATGTCTCCGTTTGCTCCGCGCATCCATACGATTAAGATTAAGCCGGATAAGGTACGAGAGGTCATTGGTTCGGGTGGTAAAGTAATCCGCGGAATTATCGAGCAGACGGGTGTTAAGATCGACATCGAGGATGACGGTTCCATTCACATCGCTTCTACCGATGAAGAGAGTGCTCAAAAAGCAATCGCCATCATTCAAGGAATTACCGAGGAGCCCGAGATCGGGAGAATTTACGAAGGCCGGGTATCGCGAATCGCTGAATTCGGAGCTTTCGTCGAAATTATTCCAGGAACCGACGGCTTAGTCCATATTTCGGAACTGGAGCACCATCGCGTTAGACGCGTGGAAGATGTCGTGAAAGAAGGCGACGTCATTAAAGTAAAATGTTTGGACGTGGATTCGCAAGGCAAGATCCGACTCTCTCGCAAAGCGCTATTGCCCAAAGATGGTGGCGGCGGAGATGAAGGCGGTGGCGGTCCTCGAGCGGAGGCTTCCGAAGCTCGTGAAGAAAGAGATCGTGGTGATCGCCCCGAGCGGACTGAACGCCCCGACCGGCCAGAGCGTAATGACAGGTCCGATCGTCCCGATAGAGGCGATCGTGGCGGAGATCGCGGCGGCCGTGGAGATAGAGGCGGCCGAGGAGACAGAGGCGGCCGAAGCGAAGGGCGTCATCAGGAATCTCGGGGACGCGAACACGATTCGCGTCCCAGCTTTGGTCGCGACAGAAATGATCGCAATGAACGTAATGACCGGGGGCCCGTGCGCCCCGGCCGCTCTGAACGTACAGAACGTCCCGAACGCACGAGTTCGGGTTCAGCTTCAGAGCGCCCAGCGGGGGGGCGAGGACCGGGACGCTCGGATCGTGGTGATTTCGATCGCGGTGGAGAGAGAATTGGAAGCGATAGAGGGGGCGATCGCGGAAATCGTTTTGACCGGCCCGAAAGAGGAAACGAACGCGGATTTCGAGGCCCGCGCGAGCCGGAGCGGGGAATCGATAGAGGCTTTGATCGTACCCCCGATCGCGGTGCGGACCGGGGATTTGATCGGCCCGACCGACAGGAACGGGCCGAGCGAGGGGACGTGGATCCGGAGCGTCAAGAGCGGATGGCGCGCAATGAGCGGATAGATCGCAATACGTTGAGTGTACGCGCGGAACGCGATGCCAGAGAAGAGAAAGATTTTGATCGGGGACGTGAGCCGTATTTTGATAGAGATCGCAACGGTCCCACCGAAGATCGCGGCAATCGCCGCGGTGGTGGCGATCGTGGGGGACGCGGTCCCGCCCAGGGTGACAGAGGTGCTCGCGAGCCTCGCCAGGGACGCTCTGAGCCGGGGTTTCCTCGATTCCGTTCTCGAACCGCAGGGGACGAAGAAGAAAACGAATAGTCGTTTCCCCATTTATTGCTTTAGTAGACTAGCCCAAAGGCGGTAGCCATTGTCCTACACCAAGGCGACCCTTTCCAACGGAATGACCTTAGTGGTCGAGCACCATCCCCACGTTAAGTCGGTATCCATCGGCGTATGGGTTCGAGTGGGAAGCGTTTGTGAGTCTCCCCGTCAAAATGGTTTAAGCCACTTCATTGAACATATGGTCTTTAAAGGGACTAAAAACCGATCGGCGTTCGCTCTGGCGACGGCCCTTGAGTCGGTGGGAGGGGATTTAAACGCTTTTACCGACAGGGAATTCACCTGCTTTCACGCGACCGTGCTAAGAGAAAACACGGAACTTGCTCTGGACGTATTGAGCGACTTGCTTACGAATCCCACTTTTCCGGCCGAGGAGCTGGAACGAGAACGAAAGGTCTTGCTACAAGAGCTTTCGATGGTAGAGGAAGCACCCGACGATTATATCGGAGATCTCTTTTTTTCTACCGTGTGGGATAAAGGACCCTTGGGGCAACCTATTATCGGTTCTCGGCAGACAATACTGGATTTTTCCCGCAAGCAGCTTATTAATTATTTCAATACTCACTATACGGCTCGCAATATGGTTATCGCGGTTGCGGGAAATGTGGACGCGAAAGAGCTTCAGCAGTTGTGTGAGAAATATTTTTCACCCCTTCCAAGTCAGAGTGTCGCGCCAAAGGCCCGCCGTAGGTCTGTCTATCAAGCGAGATCGAAGACGGTCAAAATGGACACGGAGCAACTCCACCTTCTTCTGGGCTTTGAGGGGATCGGATTTAAAGATCCCTTCCGCTTTGATGCCCTTATATTAAGTTTCTTTCTAGGAGGCGGGATGTCGAGCCGCCTTTTTCAGGAGATTCGGGAAAAGGCGGGGCTGGCCTATACCGTTGATTGCGATTGTGTTCCGTTTTCAGAAACTGGAATTCTTTCGATCTATGTAGCGATGGCGCCTAAGTCTTTGCCCCAATGTCTGCAGATTATTGGCCGCGAAGTGACCAGGCTTAAGGAGTATCCTTTGACCGAGAAAGAGCTTTCCGTAGTAAAGGGCCAATTGCGGGGGACAATTCTGCTGTCCAGCGAAAATATGGATGCGCGGCAGGAGTCCTTGGGACGAAACGAGATCGTGTTTGGGCGGTATGTTCCCGTCGAAGAGGTGCTAAAGGATCTTGAGACGGTAACTCCCGATAGGGTCCAAGCTCTGGCTCAACGAACCTTTATCGCGAAGAAACAGGCCGCGGTGGCCCTTGCTCGGGCGATGCCGCGCAAGGGAAAGATATCTATTTTCTAAAGAAGAGGGGTTGCCATGGTGATTCGATTTCTAAAACTAAATCCGGATGCTGAGACTCCTAGATACATGTCCGAAGGTGCTGCCGGCTGTGACGTCATGGCCTGCCTAAGGGCGCCTCTGGAGGTGCCTCCGGGTGAACGAGTGGCTATCACTACAGGGCTCGCGTTTGAAATTCCCGAAGGGTTCGAAGTACAAGTTCGGCCGCGAAGTGGATTGTCCTTCAAGCAAGGGCTTACCGTCATCAATGCCCCCGGTACGATAGACAGCGATTACCGGGGAGAGGTGAAAATTTTGATGGTGAACTTGGGAATTTCACCGGTGACCGTCAGCCCCGGCGACCGGATTGCCCAGCTGGTGTTGAATCGGGTGGAAAGAATTCAATGGCAGTCTTCGCTGGAACTTTCTCAGAGCGATCGCGATGGCGGAGGATTTGGCAGTACGGGCAAGTAGAGAATTTCTCTAAACGGATCGCCGGGTGAAAAAGATATCGGTCAGTTGGAGCCGCGGAAAAGCTTCACGATATTTGCGTAGCAGATCCTGCTTAAGCATCATCAGCTGTTGCATCCACAAACCATCCTGGACTCGAACGATGAGCTGGGTTCCTCGAATTTTTAAAGGCTGAGAAACACGCGCCGCAGTATCCCCCACAAAACTTTCCCACGCCATTAAGGCTCTGCTCTCTTCGATTCTTTTTAGCGTATTGCTGTCCTTCTTGAAGAAAGTAGAGAGTAAAGCGCTAAAGTCTTGGAGCGGCGCTTCTAGGCTCTTCTGCCTTCTCGACTTGTATTTCGTTCGATCTTTGACGCGGTCCCTAAAAAGTTTATCGAGCTCTCGTTCTTGAAAGCTTCTTTTCTCAAAAATTTTTGGGGGTTTTTCTGCCACGTTTCATCTTAATCAATCGTCACTGTAGTTGTCACACAATCAAGAGGCCCGACGTCTATCACAGTGACAGAGTTGGACAAACAACAGCTCATTATCATCCCCCTCCCATTAAAGGGCGCCCAGCAATGGGCGCCCTTTAATTATTAAGGATGAAACTTAAGATTGATCTGAAGTTTCATCTAAGGAAGAATCCCTAATCGTAAATCCGCCGTATGGATTTACAACCCACCAATATCACAGGCGAAATGCTAAATTGAGTGCCAGCCAATGGTATGCTACCTTCTACGTTTCAGGTCTTCTTTGAACCGAGGGGCAAATGGATAGGAATCTAGCGCTTGAGTTTGTGAGGGTTACGGAAGCCGCGGCTTTGGCAGTCGGGCGATGGATTGGTCGAGGTGACGAAAAGGCTGCCGATCGAGCTGCGGTGGAATCGATGCGAAAAGCATTCGACTCTATTCGCTTCGAAGGCACCATTGTGATTGGAGAAGGCGAGCGAGACGAAGCTCCGATGCTCTATATTGGAGAGAAGGTTGGGGAAGGTAACGGTCCTAAGATCGATATCGCTTGCGATCCCTTGGAAGGAACGACCATCACGGCGCTAGGAAGAAGCGAAGCCATTTCAGTTATTGCTGCCGCCGAAGATGGTGGCTTTCTTCATGCCCCCGATACGTACATGGACAAACTGGCCGTGGGGCCCAGGGCAAAAGGTGTTATCGACATCACTCGCCCGCCCAGCTGGAATATCAAAGAGGTTTCCAAGGCGTTAAAAAAGAGAGTCGAAGATTTAATGATTATCATCCTAGATAGGCCCCGCCACGCCGATCTGATCGCCGAAGTGCGGGCCGCGGGAGCTCGCATTCGACTTATCGGGGACGGCGATGTTTCGGCCGCCATTGCCACTGCTCAAGAAGAGACCGGGGTAGATATGCTGATAGGTATCGGAGGGGCTCCTGAAGGAGTCATTTCAGCCGCGGCCATGCAATGCTTAGGAGGAGACTTCCAGGGGGTTCTAAAATTTCGAAACGACGAAGAGAGAGCTCGGGCCAAGAAGATGGGAGTTACCGACGAGAATAAGATCTACCAGATCGACGATCTCGCCCGTGGCAATGTCATGCTGATAGCGACTGGAATCACTAATGGGAGTTATTTAAACGGCGTACGTTATTACGGCGGAGGGGCACATACGCATTCCATCGTAATGAGATCCGAGACCGGTACGATTCGTGATATTAAAGCCCATCATCGGTTTGACACCAAACCTCGGTACGGCTGGTAAAGGATGATTTGACGATGGCAAAAGTAGTAAAAGAGAGAAAGATGGGTGTTTCGAAAGAAGCGCTCTACCAAGTGATTACCGATTTCAAATCCTATCCCGAATTTGTGACTGAGGTGGTATCGGTGGAAGTTCAACCTGGGGCGACCAAACAGACGGCTACGGTAAAGTTTGAACTTGAGATCGTAAAGCGCTTTCAATACACCCTGTCCTTCAAGTTTAAAGAGAACGAAGAGGTCTACTGGGAGTTGGTCGAGAGTAACTTCTTCAAGACCAATACCGGACGCTGGTTACTCAAGGATGCGGGAGCCGGAAATACCGATGCTACGTATGAGTTAGATGTGGCCGTGGGTTTTCTGATCCCGGGTTGGATTTCGAAAAAATTAACCGAGACAAGTCTTCCTCGTATGATGGAAGGTTTCG
Source organism: uncultured delta proteobacterium (assembly GCA_963778115.1). Lineage (GTDB taxonomy): Bacteria > Bdellovibrionota > FAC87 > UBA2466 > UBA2466 > JBBQIT01. The sequence goes on along the minus strand of CAVZSV010000004.1, from coordinate 35,192 downwards.
AAGAGCGGACTAAAAAAGTCAAAAAGAAGTAGAGGCCACCCGTGGACAGCAACGAACAAGATAATCGGACGCCGGACGAAAAAAAAAGATGGAGCGAGGTGATGAGAGAGCTTGCTCTGGGGGGACTAGCCACCTATTTCGTTACGGAAGACGCTATAAGAGGCTATTTGAAAGAGATGAAACTGCCCAAAGAGGTAGTTTCGGTGTTGCTAGACGGAATCTCCAAGAAAAAGGACGATTTTTACGGGTTATTAGTTAAGGAGTTTGGCCGAGTGCTGTCTAAAGTTGATATCAGCCAAGAGGTATCGAAATTTCTCGAACATCATCGTATTCACGTCGAAGCCAAAGTCTCTTTTGAAGCTAAAAAGGGTGAAGCAAAAAAGGGGCACATCAGTGTCTCTACGGAGCCCCCATCTCAAGGAGAGTAAGATGTCGTCGAATCACAAAGCGGTATTAAGCACAGATAAAGCCCCTGCGGCACTAGGTCCCTATTCCCAAGCCATTCGATGCGGAAACCTTGTCTTTTTGTCGGGACAAATTCCTTTGGATGCGGCCTCGGGGAAGGTGGTCGAGGGCGACATTTCCGCTCAAACGGAGCAAGTGATACGCAACATGCAGGCCGTTTTGAAAGCGGCTAGCCTAGATCTCTCCAATGTCGTTAAGACGACCGTGTTCTTAAAAAATATGGATGACTTCGGAAAGTTTAACGAAACGTATGGCAAGTTCTTTCCTTCTCCCTTTCCGGCGCGATCCACGGTCGAAGTGGCGCGGCTACCGAAAGAGGTAAGGATCGAGATTGAAGCGGTGGCGGTAATTACCAGCGCATGAAGCGATTACTTCTCATAGCGCTGCTGTTTATCGCTGGTGCCGGAGTCGGTTTAGGTGCCGATAAAGTCCTTGTGGATGGAACTGCAGCAATCGTTGGTAAAGGGCTACTTACCGTTCAGGACGCCTACTTTTATCGAGGGCTTCAGAGATTGCGCGAAGGGACAGGCGATCCGCTAACACGCGAGAAAGGGGAAGAACTCAGGAAAACCGTTCAGCGGATGGCTCTGGAAGAGATGGTGACCTCCGAGATAAAAAGTTTTAAGTACGATGGCGGAGGGTTAAGCGACGCTCAGAGATTAATAGCCAGTTGGAAGACTAAGGACAAAGAAAGCCGGTTTCGGGCCGTCCTTATTCGTTTTTCTCGATCAGAGTCGGCGGCTGTAGAGAGGCTTGCCAAGAGCTACAACGTAGAGCGCTTCCTTCAGAAGAAGGTCGAGACTCTAACTCCCATCATCACCGAAGCGGAAGCGGAGCGCTATTTCACGCAGAACCAAGCTCGTTTTGCAAATTCGTCTTTTGAAAGTCTAAAGGACAATATCACTCTTTTACTGAAGAAAGAGCGTATGGAGAAAGGACTCGAAGAGTGGGTGCGTTTCTTGAAGGACAAGTACGGCCTAGTCAATTTATTGGGCAGCTAAGCGATTGCCAACCGCCCGTGCGTCTAAGCGCACGCGATATCGATAGCATTTTAGGCATCGCTAGGGACAGCTTTCCGAAAGTGTGGACGGCTCAAGAGTTTGCCTACTTTTTGGACCACGGCTGCGGCTATTGTTATGGCTTGTACGAGAGATCGCAGTTGGGTGCTTACCTCATTGCTCTTTTGGTTCAAGGAGAACTTGATATCGTATCTATCGCGACACGTCTGGAGCATCGCAAACGAGGATTTGCAAAGCACTTGCTTGAGTCTGCAAAAAGAGATCCCAAAGTGGATCGTCTGCTTTTAGAAGTGGACGTGGAAAATAGTCCAGCTATCGCGCTTTATGAATCGCTTCGGTTTAAGCGAATGGGAGTTCGAAAAGGTTACTATGAACAGAAACGAGACGCTTACCGCATGGAATTGACGGTACGTACCCCACGCTATGCGCATTAAAAGACTTATCCTGACCTTACTTCCCATTTTAGCTACGAACGGCTTTGCTACCGTCGCTGAAAAGACGAAGGACCATCTTCGTCACCGCTGTTTTGTGTGGACTCCCACCGTTGAATGTAAGGCAAAACACTCCGACGATGACGAACGGCTGGTTCGGCATCTGACAGCAAAGTTGTCCGTGGCTGATGCTACCGATAAAGTGCTTGCCGACGGTAAAGAAGCGCTTCTGCACGATGGGGATCCGGTGACCGCCCTTTACCGCTATAACCAAGCATTAATTCTAGATGCGACCCGTGCTGAAGGTTGGAAAGGGGCTGCGGATAGTTTTCTCTCTATGGAGATGAGTCCGGAAGCTTTGCCGTTGGCTAAGAAGGCTGTGGAACTGGATAGTAAAAATGGCGAGGCCTTTGTGACCCTTGCAAGAGCAGAACTCACTTTCGATAAGAAGCAGGCGAAAACGAATTACCAAAAGGGAATCTCCTTGGGGGCAGTTCCAAGCGCGGACCTCGCCAAGGCCCTAGGGATTGAATCAAAGCTGCCAAAGAGTCCATCCCCAAATTAGAGTGATAGGAGACAACGTGAAGACATCTTCTTACGGGACGTGGAGTTCACCCATAACGGCGGGACTTATCGCTTCGGGAACGGTGAAGTTTGGCCAGATGGCGATCTCAAAAGGGGAGATCTACTGGACGGAATCAAGATCTAATGAGGGGGGACGCATGACCCTGCTCAAACAAAATGCGACAGGTGAGGTGACGGAAATCACCCCTGCTCCTTTAAGTGTACGCACCAAGGTACACGAGTATGGGGGAGGCGCTTTTTGTGTGGGCGATGGTTGTGTTTACTTTTCTAATTTTTCGGATCAAAGGCTTTACGTAATAGACGACGGCGAAGGCAAGACGGCACGACCGCTCACGGAGATGGGAAAACTTAGATATTCCGACGGAGTGGTCGATTCTTTTTTTGTGATCGCCGTAAGAGAGGACCACTCTCACGGAGGTAGCGAGCCCAAGAATGAAATCGTTGCCATTGATCGTAGAACGGGTGCGACCAAAGTGCTGGTGAGTGGTGCCGATTTCTACGCCTTTCCCCGCATTAGTCCTGACGGGAACCAACTTGCTTGGATCTGCTGGAACCATCCGAATATGCCTTGGGATAGTTCCGAGTTATGGCTAGCCGAGTACGATGGTAACGGATCTATCCGCCAGCCCGTAAAGATAGCGGGCAAACCCGGCGAATCAGTCACTGAGCCAAATTGGTCTTCGGAAAATAGACTCTATTACGTATCGGACGTTACGGGCTGGTGGAACCTCTATCAAGTAGACGGTACTCATGGAAAAGCTATTTGCCCCCAATCGGTAGAATTCTCAGGCCCCTTGTGGAATTTGGGATTATCCACGTATGGCTTTATAGGCCCCCAGACGCTTCTCTGTGCGGTCCGAGACAAAGGGATTTCGTCTCTTGTGAAAATAAATGCGGTGACGGGAAATCTGGAGAAGATCTCGTTACCTTATACGGAATTCACCCAAGTGAAGTGTGAAGGGCAAAAGGGATATTTCTTTGCCGCTTCGCCATCAGCTCCTTGGAGGATTTCAAGCCTGGATCCTATTTCGGATAAGTGTAAAGTGGAGCGAATCGCTTACTCTGTTGAGATCGACCCCAAGTATCTTTCCGAGCCGAAAGCGATCGAGTTTTCCACGGCCCAGAAAAAGAGCGCACACGCCTTTTTTTATGCTCCGAGAAATCCGGATTTTGCTGCTCCCGCAGGTGAGCTTCCCCCGCTCATGGTGATTAGCCATGGAGGACCTACCGGTGCTTGTGCGACGAGTTTAAGCCTTGAGATCCAATACTGGACCAGTCGCGGTTTTGGTGTCGTAGATGTTAATTACGGGGGTAGTACCGGCTACGGTACCGAGTACCGGCGCCGACTGAATGGGAACTGGGGGATTGTGGATGTTGAGGATTGTATCAATGCGGCCGCGTATCTGACAGAAAAGAAGCTGGTTGATGGGAATCGTTTAGTCATTCGCGGGGCCAGTGCGGGCGGCTTTACTACTTTAGCGGCCCTGACCTTTCATAACGTGTTTAAGGCCGGAGCGAGCTATTTCGGAATCAGCGACATCGAGTTATGCGCCAAAGAGACGCATAAGTTCGAATCTCGTTACGAAGCAAGTCTAGTGGGGCCGTATCCTGAGCGAAGAGACCTTTTTATCGAGCGATCTCCTCTGTATTCGGTCGATCGGATAAGCTGCCCGTTATTACTCTTGCAAGGGCTGGACGACAAAGTGGTTCCCCACAATCAAGCGGAGCTAATGTATAAGGCGGTTAAAGCAAAAGGGATTCCCGTGGCCTACATCGCTTACGAAGGCGAAGATCACGGCTTTAGAAAGAAAGAAAATATTCAAAACTCGTTGGAATCAGAGCAGTATTTTTACTCTCGAGTATTTGGGTATTCTCCTGCGGATGTTTTGAAACCTTTTTTCATAGATAATTTGATAGAACCTTAGCATGACTTTTGGTTGCTTTACTCGTTAGTATTTCCTCCGGATGTTTAAAGTAGCTTGCTGGAATGTAAATTCGATTAGTAGCCGTTTGTCGCGTGCGCAGGAGTTTCTCAAAAGGCACTCCCCCGATATTCTTTGTCTGCAAGAATTAAAAGGACTAGACGAAAAATTTCCTTTCGATACGTTCCGGGAACTGGGATACCACGCGGAAGTTTTCGGGCAGAAAACTTATAACGGAGTCGCCATTTTATCTAAGGAAAAGCCTCTTTTCGTGATGCGAGGCTTTGGTGATGGTGTAGAGGACCCGCAATCGCGATTTATTTGGGCTAAATATGCGAAAATGTCGGTGGGTTCCGTTTACGCTCCTAACGGTCAAGCCGTGGGGGCTGTGGCATACGCTTACAAGTTAGAGTGGTTTCGCCGGCTTCGAAAGTTCTTAGAGACGAACGCTAAAGTGACCGAGTCCTTTATTTTGGCGGGAGATTTCAATGTGGCTCCAGAGGATAGAGACGTTCACGATCCGGCAGCGTGGCGAGGTAGCATCCTATGCTCTGAACCTGAGAGAAAAAGTCTGGCCGGAGTGTGTGAATTCGGACTCAAAGATACTTTTCGCAAACTACATTCCGAAAGCGGCCTTTTTTCCTGGTGGGATTATAGAGCTTTGGCATTTCCCTTCAATAAAGGGCTTCGAATTGATCTCATCTTAGCATCAACCGTCTTGTGGGAGTCTTGTGTGGCGGCTTCGATCGATCGGGATGAACGTAAGGGAGAAAAACCGTCGGACCATGCGCCTTGTTTGGCCGAGTTCTCTGTCTAGGTTTTTCGTTCGTAGAGCACTACCCCTCCTTCCTGTCGCTTTAGGTAGCGTTTATCGGAATCAAGTCTTTCGCGGATGGTCTTTAATTGAGTTGAGAATAGATCGAAGGCGTCTAGGTTGGAATCGATGACATAATAGTGAAGCCCTTGGTCAAGGCAGGGGAAGGAGAGAAGTTGAAGTGATCTCGGGTATCCCAAGGGGGGAATGAGTACGCCTTGAACGCACATCGTTTGATTTAAATCCATCGTTTGTTTAATCGACTTAAGATTTTTGTAATCGGGATGTTGTGGCCTCACCACGAGGTAAGACCCGCCGATCAATGTCAGATTCATAGTGATGGCAAAGACGACGACCGTTTTGGCTAATACGGGAAGCGGCTTTGAAACTAATGGCCAACGGTATCGCCCGATAAAGAGGATCCAGCCATAAAATAGGAAGGGTATATAGGGTGCGGAATAATAGAGCATTATATTTTGCATCACATACGTGTGCGCTAGGGCGTGAATGGCCGCGAAGGGAGCGACTCCAATCAGCACGAAAGGCGAGACTAGGGGAACGAAAAGAAAGTTGCCCGCAATAGAAATCCACTTTCCAAATAAGATACTTCTTATAAACGGGAGAGGGTGTTTTGAAATATTAGCTACGATATCTCCCAAACTGTTGCCGTAGGCCGAAGCGGCATCGGCCATGTGGTAATGTCCGTCGGGACTATTGTAGGGAATGATCCAACGGGTATTGAGCCAAAAAACAAATCCTGAAAGTAAAGCCAATAGCAACCCCTTGGGTGTTTTTTTCTCGACTATAACTATGGCGATTCCCGTAGCAGCCACATAAAGGGCGGCATCCTCTTTCACCGAGAGTATCAGCAGAGTGGTTACCCAGAAAAGCCCGGCATTTTTCGTTTCATTAAAATAGAAAAGCCATAGAAACAACGGAACGTAGAAGGCTTCCATGTGGAAGTTGTATTCCAGCACTTGAAAAAGGTAATTGAAATTGAAAAAGCTAAACACCACGAGAAACCGAAAGAGGGGGACGGAAAGGTGTCTGCGGGTCAACTTCCACAGCGGAAAGAAAGCGGACCATAAAATCACAGCGTGGGTAAAAAGGAGATAGAGGGGGGAATGAAAGAGCCGGTGTAGAGGATAAAGCAAGAAAAGGATGGGAGTCGAGTGGACCCCAAAATGGTTAATCCCTTTAATGCAGCTCATGAAATTTCCCCGAGCCGTGTTTTCCAGCATGAAATCGAATAGAGAAAAATCGATGGCTTGCACTCTTAGGGCGAGAAACTGGAAGTAGACGATTTTTAGAAAAAAACAAAGGTAGAAGAGCGAAACTCCCCAAATCCATTTCTTCTCTTGAACCTCTGTCATGGCTTTTGAGGGCTCGAGAAGGAGATTTCGAAACAGGAGTCGGTTATTCCTCGAAAAAAGATATAAAAGAATTCCCAGGGCCAAAGCGCCCAGAAACGGATTGCGGAGGTTATTTAGAAATGGGGGCCACCATGAGACGCCGCTAAAGATAAGGATTAATACGGCAGTCCCGACTATCCCATAACGCCATAGTTTTAGTTTCACAAAGAAACCATAACCGATGGGAGGTATTTAAAGAAGCTTTGGCTTATTCTTGGGCACCGTAAACGCTTTCGGTCTCAAAGTCAGAGGTGTTGCGCCGAGGCTTTTCTTTTTCAGCGGGTGCCGGCGCATTATTTTGGGCGGTGGTCGCCCCCTGGAAAAACTTCTTCTCGTCGTCGAGGGCGGAGACCGGTTTAAGCGGTTTGCCTATTCGGGTACCGCCGGAAGCACCGGCTTCAGAGTTTGTTCCGCCACTATCTCCCGCGGCTCCGGGACGGTAGCAGAATTTGCAGGCTTGCGCCGAGGACATTTGAATCAGACTCACGATAGCCAGGACCCATAATTGCGATTTCATATTGCCCCCTTGCCCGCTAGAGGTGCATACCCGATGCCGAGTTCTAAGCTGCGTATACCTAAAGTGCGTGTGAAAGGTTAGGGCGGGGACGGGGATGGGGCTGGGGAAACTAACGTGATATCAATAAGATACGTGGCATTTTGGAGGATGTGTATACTCTTTCCAACTGTTAGAATTCGCGCCGGATCGTGGCCCTCTCCGGGCTTTGTCTCTCACGACACCCAGCCTAGTGCACCGGGATTGCTCAGTTGCTTTCGCTGCTCAATGGACAATCACTCAGACATGGTTTCTCAGTGCCAGCTCCTTGGGGTGAGGATGTAGATAGCTCTGTTCTTCCAAATAGGGGATCTTTATTGTCCTTAAATGGTGGTGAATCAACGTAATGGGAACGATGAGCGGAACGATCCCCTTTTGGTAGTCCTTAATCTGGGTCGCTAATTCCCTTCTCGAGTCTGTGTCCAAGTTATTTTTGAAGTATCCGATGATGTGCTCTAGCACGTTAGCATGCCGCCCTGCCGTGGCTGGCTTTTCCATCGCGGTCATGAATTCCTTCTCGTAGCGTTCCTTTAGCGTGTCACGGTCAACGCCCTTTGCGGTAGCTAAAAGTTTACCTAAGCGTTGGTACGCTTGAGGCGAGTGTGCTAGTAGAGTGAGTTTGTGTTGGGTATGAAAACTAAGCAGATCTCTTAGTTTCCAAGGCGAATTCCAGAGAGCTTTTAATCGATGATAAGCAAAAACTCGCTCGATCCAATTCTCCCGAAGTATCGGATTGCTCAATCGGCCTTCCTCTTCAACGGGAAGGTTAGGAAAGGTTTGCATAAGAAGGGAAGCAAACACGCCCACACCCGATCGGGTAACGGAATTATTCTTACCGTAAAGTTTGACCCTTTCTTTTCCGCAGCTGGGGGAATTTTTTTTTAAGAGAAAGCCATCGAGCGACAGGTCCTTTAGATATTTCAGCTTAGTCCTGGCATAGGCCCGCATCTTTTCGGAAATATCCGTGCGGGATTTCACAAAGACCAATTTGGGCTCGGAAGTCAAAGATGACTCGAGGTGCAGAGTATCGCGCGGCGCTCCCAGTCCAATCTCCATCTCCGGGCAGACCGATATCCAGTCAAAGTACCCCCCTAAGGTCTGTGTTAAAAAATCATCCCTTTTATGCCCACCGTCGAATCGCACCCGCTCGCCCAACAGACAAGCCGAAATACCAATGCGGATACCTTGCTTCATAAGAGATGCAGTCTACCTTAGCTACCGGTTCCTGTCCCGGTTATCGTAGGATCATTGGTTGAGGTCTGCATGACCGCGTTAAAGTAATCGATCACGATGATCTGAGTAAACGAAGCCGCGTATTGGGGAGCGAAGGTAATTACGATTTGGCATGAGGCGTTTGCGGCTAGAGTAGTCTCGCAGGTCCCGCCGATTCCAGGGAAAGAGCCTCCTTTAAAATTAAAAGCCGACGTGGCCAAAGTGCAAGTCAAGCCACTCGCATTGGCGTTACCGATATTGGTCACGGTAAAGGCATGATCCAGGGAGTTACCGACGGTGAGTGATCCGTAATCGTAATTTGGACTTTCACTGACGGTGAGAAGAGCCATATCCGCCGAATAAGGCGATACCGTTGGTGGATTAGAAGCGCCACAACTCGTCAAAAAGGGAAAGATCAGAGAACACAAAAATGAAAATCCATTTTTCATAGGCACCTAAATCCTTTTAGTTCTGTCGTTGTGTCGGAAGAGTTAGCTTCTTCTAGTGTGTGACGAACGCATGAAGGGAAGTGGCGGGGAATAAGGAATTTCGATCACGATCGAAAAAGGGCTTCCCTTTCCCTGGGTTATTCGGGCCTTTGTGTATTTCTAGACCAGTAGGACTTCAGTAACTCGAGCAAGGGGTTATTGGTGAGATCGGAGTGACGCTTTGGATCCGGTCCAAAGCGAAAGTTGAACTCGTCGTATCCAAGCTTCGGCCAGTCGCTCTCCCAAAGCCAAATTGCATAGTTAAATCTCGCTTTTTCAAAATGATCCATCTCGTCGCGCAAAAAAGAGGTAGCGTTAGGTGCCCAGCGAGTGACTCCGTACTCATTGATCACGATGGGCTTATTAATTTTCGTTTGAAACTGCGTAATCAAAAAAATTTGATGAGCGAGCCAAGCGGAATCGAAGGGACCTACCTCACCTACTTTTTTTGTCGGATAACCGATCTTACTCTGAGGGGGCTGATTGGTGTACTCGAAGGGGGAGTATTGATGAACGGCATAGATGGTTTTGGTGTCGTCCGTTAGTCTTAAATTTTCTAACCAATCGATGCTGCTATATCCCATGCCGCCAACAATAATGGGTGTCGTCTTATCGACTTCGCGGATAGCCGTGGTGAGCCGTTTGGCCAGAATATTCCAGTCGAAAGAGGATCCAGAATGTTTGGTCCGAAAGACCTGGGGACCTTCGCCATTGAAGAAAATGTCGTCGCTATTGGGCTCCACCATAAGATCGTAACCAACGACGGCAGGCTCCGATTTGAAGTGGGAAGCGGTAAAGCGCCACATCTGTTCCCATCCCTTTTGCGCGGCTTCTTGCGTCCAGACCGAATTAACAGAATGGCTTCGCTTAGAGATATCGAAACCTAACTCGTCTCTTCCCGGCCCCGTACGATAGCTGATGACGACGTAACATCCGCACGCTTTGATCTGAGAGACGAGAGTCTCCAAATTGGCGAGGTTTTCGGGAACTAACTGATAGGGCGGCGTCTGCGAAAAGATTCCGGGGTGCGAAATATCAACAAAATTGGCGCCTAACCGCCTTAGTTGTAAAAACGATTGGGACGAGTAGGGCGGTCCTAATTTCGCCGTTCCAAAGGTGTCATGGTCCTCGAGAGCGACTCTTTTTTGCCAAATGTTAACACCTCGCAACGTGGTCTTGCCTGTCCATAATTTCCATTTGCTCTGCGTGGGGGGAGTGGCACAGATCCCATTGCCAAGAAAGACCACAAAACAGAGCAAGACGAAAAGACGGCTTTTGGCGGACAGAAAGAACACCGAATTCTTCTACCATGTGACCTATAGACTTGAAACGTTGCCAGCGCCAAAAAGGATCCAAGGCTCATTTTGTAACCCTTACCATTTTTCACGGTAGATAAAAATTTCCCGATAACACTAAGCGTCTAGATGGCAAGAGGATAACTTTCGTCGAAAAAGATCGCTAATCACGAAAGTCGCAGCAAAGTTTGTTGGCACAGACTTTGCTCATGTATTTGACTGATAGTGGCTGATGGTTGGCAGTTGGGCAGACAGACCTCTTACTGAGTCCATAAAACGAGTCCTAATCTATGACCGGTGAAATTTGGAAACACCACTCTATCTTTTCTAGCCTGAACGAGGTGGCGTTAGCGCTGATACTCCTCATTGGAGTGGTCTATCTGTTTTCAGGGATGGATGATCTTTGGGTGGATATGGTGGCCTTGGTGATGCGACTTCGTCCCCGTTTCCTCGACGCCAACGAACTTTGGGAGATCTATTCGCTTCCCGAGAAAACCATAGCTATTGTTATTTCCGCGTGCGCAGAGACAACGAATCTAGAGCGAATGCTTCGCGAAAACATTCGACGGCTTGAATATGAAAGATTTCACTGTTTCGTGGGGATTTATGCCGACGACACCGAAGGGATTCGGCAACTCTACGACGTTCAAAACGTTTATCTGAATGTCCACCCCGTCATTATCGAGCGCGGGCCGGGCTATCCGCCCAAGAGCCAGATGCTTAACCTGGCGACGAAAGAGGTATTTCGCTTTGAACGGGACATGGGGGTTCGGTTCGACGCTTTGCTTATTCAAGAAGCCAAGCACCTCATTCATCCCAAAGCTCTCAAACTATTGAATGCGGAGTTAGAGACCTGCGAATTCATTCAGTTGCCCGTTCTTTCGTCCAACATTCGTCGTTCTGATTTTGTCGCCGGGGTATCCTTGGAGGAATGTGCTGAGATCCATACCAAAGAGCTATTGGTCAGAGACTATCTGGGAGCTGCTATACCTTGCGTTGATTCAGGAGCGGCTATCTCGAGAAAATTAGCGGGGCAACTGGCTCAGCACGGGGGAGGAAAACTGTTCGGCCAAAATAGCGGAGCAGAAAGTTATGATTTGGGAATTCGCGCCTATACTTTAGGTTATCCCCCTCGTTTCGTATCGACCTATTTTGAAAATTTCGCGACAGGCAAGAAAGAGTTCATAGCGACTCGCCAGCTCTTTCCGGCTAAATTCTCCGGGTCGGTCTTGCAGAAGACCAAAAGAATGATGGGGGTTGCTCTTCAAGGGTGGAAGAATGTGGGCTGGGTGGGGTGCGCTTCCAATCACTATTTTCTATGGAGAGATCGAAAAGGCGCCATCCTGGGGGCCGCTACTTTCTTTGGTTATCCCTGTATTGTCGTTATTGGGCTTTACGCATGGCTGGTAAGTTCTCACGCCCTGCACGTCATGTTGGCTTGGCCGATGACTCCGTTTCTTCTTTTGGCAAACGCCAGCCTCATCTTGAATCGACTGGTTCAGCGGATGGTATGCGTCACCCGGATTTACGGTTTTCGTTCCGCCATTCCATGCCTCGTACGATGGCCTCTTGCGGCGGCGATCAATGGTATCGCAAGCGGTATCGCCTTAAAGCGCGGCTTTCGAACGGAACTCCGATCGATGACAAGCACAGCCGGAGTTTAGAGCTAATCGCGTCGATGAACTCTTACGATCCTCGGGCAACCTACAGTACCAATGCTTTCGTTTGGTTACATTGAACTGTTTTCAAACCTGCTACCAAGTGTTATCCAATCGCGGTTTATGAATGTGAATATTTTGTTAGTTGAAGACAACCCAGCTGATCGGGCGCTTACCAGCGAAGCGCTAAGAGAAACCGATTGGGTGGGCAACATGGAAGCCGTCGGAGACGGTGTCGAAGCCCTTCGTTATTTGCGAAAAAGTGGCAGGTACGCCGAGTCACCACAGCCGGATCTTATCATTCTCGATCTTAACTTACCGAAGAAAGATGGAAGAGAGGTCTTGAAAGAGGTGAAAGGGGATGCACGTCTTAAAAAAATACCTGTCATTGTGCTGAGCAGTTCGTCCGCGGATTCGGATATCAACGTTTGCTATGAATTGAGTGCCAACTGCTTCATTTCAAAGCCGGTGGACTTGGATTCCTTTTTCTCGGTGATTCGCGATATCGAGCAGTTTTGGTTCCGCTCCGCCCGTTTGCCCACTCATTAACGGGTGTCCAGAGATAGGAGGATCGTCGCTAAGTCTGACATAATCGTAAGATTTGTCGTTTTTGGCTTCTTAACCCCTAGGCGAGCCCTGGTGAAAATGCTAGAGATGGGTAAAGCTCCTACAGAACTTGTAACCACTTAAGGCCTAGCTCTCGTGGCCTTTCCGATGAGATTGTTTCCAAACGACGGTTCTTTAGGAGGCTGTTAATGGTGAGCGGAAACTAAGGAGGGGAGAGTGGAAGAGTTCCGAAAGTCCGAAGTGTCAATCGCCCAAGATCTTCGCAGCCGTTGCATTCCCGTACCCCGAATCCTTCTCGTGGATGATGACATCGTTTTTGGGAAGATCATGATGAAAATTGCTCATCGGGAGCAGATCCCTCTGACCTATTACAGTTCCGTAAAAGACATCGCTAAACTCTCTCACTTTGATTTTGATCTGGGCATTTTTGATTACGACTTGGGCGCGATTACTGGCCTTCAGCTAACCGAGTTTTTGGAACGCTATCTGCGCACGGTTCCCATCATTTTGATAAGCCAATACCGTCACATCGATCCCAAATTCTGGCCGGCATCAGTGAAAGAGTTTGTCCCTAAGTCGGCGGGTGCGTATGGAATATTAAACTACGCGTTGGGGTTATTTTCTCGTCTGGCGACGGAAAAGTCTGAAGGGCCTACGGAACGCTTGAATTAATTAAAGCCACCTTTTGATTTTGCGGCAACTTTAAGAGGCGGTTCGGTTTGGGTGGCAAACCTAGTTTCAACCACTTCAACTTCGAAAGTGAGATCTTTACCGGCGAGCGGATGGTTACCATCAAGGCGGGCGTGCGTTTCATTGGCCTCAATAACTCGGTAGACCCGAGGCTCTTGCTTTTTCTTTTCTAATCTAAATTGCTGTCCCTGCACGATTCGGCCCTTCTGGGGGAGGCTCGATAAGGGGACCTGTATCACCAGCTGCTCGTCTCTATCGCCGTAAGCATCGCAAGAGCTGATGAGAATGGCGCTTTTGTCGCCAGTCTTAAGGGGTCTTATCCCCGCTTCGAGCACGGGCATGATTTGGCTGGCCCCTTCCAGAAACATCATCGGTTCCCCATCGTGAGTAGAGTCGAGTACTTTTCCTTCGTTATCTTTGACTGTGTAGTGAAAGGATACGAAACGCGATTTCATTCAGGCTCCGTGATGATTGCTATTTGTTGGGGGATTTTTCTCATTATAGCCGATTTTTCCGTCCGGCTCTGACACTGGGCGGTAAATTTAAGACTCGCGTAATTTGAAATGGACTAGCAAAGGAAGATGATCGGAAAGAAATTTCCAGGGACGCCCCTTCAAACGCACGGCGGATTGGATTTCCAGCTTTCGGAAATAGATGCGATCGAGCGGTAGTACGGGCAGGCCCGCTGGAAAGGTTCGGGCATGTCTAGCGTCCTGAGTTAAAAATGCTTCATCCATTTTGAGCCGTGCCGCCATGTCTTTGGAGACATATTCTCGCCAATCGTTGAAGTCTCCGCCGACGAGTAAAGGCGCACCGGCAGGAATCTGTTCGGCGACATAATGGCACAATTTGTTGAGTTGCCGGTGCCGTTCGTATTGGAGAAGGCCCAAATGGGTTCCTAAAACATGGAGTTTGTGATGGGGAAGACTAAGCTCTCCGTGCAACACTCCTCTGCGCGCTAGCCCTTTTACGGAAATATTGAGCACGTTCCATTTAAGAATGGGAAAACGGCTCAAAATGGCATTTCCATGGTAGCCACCGGAGAAAGCACTGTTTCTTTGGTACGCTTGATAAGGCCAAATTTCATCCGCAAGTGCTTCGAGTTGATACGCCCTTTCACGGTCAGCGGGGGCGTTTTTTCGTGGACGCGTGGACCCTGCGACTTCTTGAAGAAGAACGACATCGGCGTCCAAAGACTTGATTGCCTGTTTTAAAATGGAAAAGGCTATTTGCCGTCGAGAGGCGGTGATCCCCTGATGGATATTATAGGAGAGAACGACTAGATCCGGATTGCCGTGTTGTCTGTTTTTGGCTATTCGCTTCACTTAATCCCTGCTAGGCCCTGCTAGGAGTGTTTACGGATTAGGATTTTCGGTCTCTTCGGTCGTTTTGTCGAGCTGAAGAGTGGCTGGGTTGTTCACATTTTTCGGATTTCGATCGGCATCCATGGGCAGTTGCGTATATCCGGCAAATTTTCCATCTTCAAAGTAGGGAACCTGGATCGAACGTGGCTCGGGACTTGTCGTTTCGCTAGCGGCGGGAGCCGTATCCGGATGGGGAGTGGGATCCGCATTTGAAAGTTCAAGAAAGCTTGGAAAGCTGAACGGTAAGCAACCTGCGTGTAACAGGAGAAAGAGGGTAGTCAGGCGAAAAAGGCGCATTATCTATCAGTTTACCCCCGACTCGCCATCGGTCGTTAGCCCCTCTGTGCCATTGCGGCTGTTAAAGCTTTCCTCGGGGATACCGATAAGAGGTCGAGAGCCTTTTTTTCCCTTCTCCTCTTCATCCGACATGCAAAAATATCTACTTCCCATATTGACGCTAAGAAATTCTCAAAGGTTTTTCTTGGCCCTCTTGGTCCTGATCGGGGGATGGGGTGTTTTTCAGAGCTTTCAGTCAACCCTGGGGCAGTTTGAAGCTCTAGGGATCCAGCGAGCAGAACAAAGTGCGCTCAGCCAGGCTGCTTTGTGGGATACGCGAGATGTTAGCACCTTAGTGCAAAAGCGAAAGGACGGTGAACCCTTAGGGAAGGCTTCGCCGGAACTCGAGCGCTGGCGCTATTTGAGCGGTAGGATCTATGACGCTGGTACCCAGGAATCGGTGCGGGTCTGGTTTACCGACGACAAGAGGCAGCGAGGATGGGCCGTCGGAAATTCTGGGCGTCTGGGATACGAAGGCCTGCAATTGCCTTGGACTACCGAGGCGATGAGGAGTCTAAAATCGGGGGAGGTGCAGTCCACCCCTCTGTACGTAGATCAACGAGACCAATGGGTGACCTCCTATGCTCCCATTCACGACAAAGAAGGAAAAGCGGTGGGCACGGTTCAAGTGGACTACCCCTTAGGCCAGCAATTGGATCGGATGAAACTGGTATTACTCTCCGTGTGGGCAGTTCCTCTGCTGTTGGTCGCCTTAGCAGGGGTCGTCTTTATCGTTGCGACGAGATTTAAGATCCCTGAGGTATCCCAATACCTTCGGGTGGCGACACCTCCCAAAAAGGCGAGTGGGGAACTCAAAGGCCAACAGCAAGAGGTCCCAGAAACGTTAGCGCTAGAAGAAGAACAGACCCTGCGTATCTGCCCGCCAGTACTTCCTGCTTGGAAACCGAGGCTCGATTACTTCTACAACCAATTTCTCGATTCCATTCTCCTGCGATCTCGGGCGATGCGAAAATCCATTTGGGCAAAGTCGTTCTCGGGAGGAGGAATCGTTCTTGAGGGGACTCGGGTGCGACCCGTATTTGAGTCCTTGGAGGCAACGATAAACTCCCTTATCGATAAAGACATTGAATGGGCGGTCGAGAGGCGCGCTCAAGGAAAAGAGCCTTCGGCTTCGATAGCCTTCGACGCGCAAACCATTAGAACGGCCTGTGAAGAACCCGAATGGTTATGGCTTGGTATCAGCACGGATGGTCGAGGTGTCGATCTTTCCCACAGCAGCGAATTTGAAAATCTTAAAGTGGCCGTTTCTGAAAAGGGCGGCTCGGTCGACATCGGTTGGCGTCCCGGAAAAGGGACATGGATCAATCTGATTCTTCCTTTACTCGCTTAAAACTTCCCTTTCATTCCCTTTTGATTTCGCTATGGAGTTGTCGAAGGGGGATCTTTCTTCTTGGCACCTTGCGAGCTAGCTGGCCTTTTCTTCTTCTGGTGAGTCGATGCCTCCGGCTCGCGCTGGGCTGGAAGAGGGGGCGCTACGACAGCAGTAGAAGGCGAAGGGCGACACATCTCTTGGCTGGCGTCCGTTTCGCAGGGTGACTTAATGGGTTCTTTCGCCTGCGCAGATATCCCCGAATAACAGAATAGGGCTACGGCTAAGACAGGGGTAAGAAGAATGCGCCGATGGGTAAAAGTTCTTTTCCTGCTAAGCATAAACACCGTTTTATTGTAATGGACCGGGGCAATGGGAGCAAGTGGGCAACTCCCAAGGTTAAACGCCCAGCACCGATTCTATTAAGGCTACGGCGAAACGAACTCCAAACCCGGTAAATTCAGTCCCTATGTGAGCCAGCCCGCCGTCATTTTGGATGCCCGAAAGTATCCACGTGAACCCAAGGAACCCCCTTTTCGACGAATTTCGACAAAAATTGACTCGCTTCGATATGGTCGGTTCCGCCACTAATCCGGCATTGTTTGATGTCAGCCACTTGCGATTTTAGGCATCGGGCGAAATCGGGGTCTTTGGGAAAGGGCCAAACTCTTTCGCCACTTTTCTTGCCTGCCTTTTCGATACTTCTCAAAAGACGAGATCGATTCGAAAATCCTCCGCTGTAAAGATGCCCGATGGCCCGAATGCAGGCCCCCGTTAAAGTGGCGAAGTCGATGACGAGATCCGGCTTACTGAGCGAGCTCAAATAGAGCGCATCGGCTAAGACCATCCTGCCCTCAGCATCCGCATCGATGACTTCGATCGTAAGCCCTTTCAAAGAAGTTACGACATCGTTGGGGCGATAGGACTCGGGTCCAATGCTATTATCGGAGATCGCTAAATAGGTCTCCACTTTAAGCGGCCACTGGCTTCTCTTTGCGACAAGCAAAGTGGCCAGGGCGACCGCCGAGCCTGACATGTCGTAGTGCATGTTAAACATGTGCGCCCCGGTTTTTATATTCGTACCTCCGGTATCGAAAGTGATTCCCTTCCCGACAAGAGCTAGCGTTTTTTTGAACTGCCTGGGTTGGTAGGTAATTTTTAGAATTCCACCCCCCCGGTCTTGGGATCCTTGTGCTACCGCGAGAAATGCTCCGGCCCCCATCTTTCTTAATTTTTCTAATGAGAAAAACTCTGTCTTAAGCGAGTGCCCTTTTGCGATTTCCGTGGCGCTTTCGACGTAACGGCTGGGAGTGAGATCGTTTCCCGCCAAGTGGGCAAGCTGTCTCACGAGATTGGTGCCCTCGGCAGTGAGGATCGCTTTTTCTAAGACATGACTAAGAGGCTCTAGTTCGTCTTCTCGTAAACAGAAACAGAATGTCACCGGCGGTTTGGTATTCTGTTTTTCCTTTTTTTTCTTAGAGTACTTGTAAGGTTCGAACTCAGCGCCGATTCGCGCGGAGACGATGGCGTCCAAGAGCGTATTTGATCGGGAGGTTGCTCTTAGATCAACGAGGATTTTGGAACTCTTGTTTTCTAGAAGAGGCTTAATCACCTTTCTTGCCCATTCTAGCGACGTAAAGGTGGCTTTGGCGGTGGGAACAATGGCGACTACGATTTTGCGTTGGGTCGCCGAATCAAACGCTAAAGTCTGTTTGGGTCGGGCTTTAAATTCACTTCGTTTGGCGAAGGCTAGTATCTCTTGGCTACTCGGCCGAGGTAGACCCTTTAGCGCATCCGCTAGTGCTACCTTAGGTTCGACCGCAAGCAGAACGGCGTCAAAATCGGCCCAGTCAGGTTCTTTGCCAGTCAGGGTAAAGAGGGTGGCGGTTGCAAAGGGTTTCCGGTTTATATTTTCCATGGTCGTGATTCCTATCGCGTTCGTTGGGGAGGGGCGAGCCAGATAAAAAAGCGTTCATGTAGTTGGATGGTTTCGAAGGGGGTCTCTCCCCACGTCCCTTCAAAAAAGATCTTTCCTTCGGTATCAATCAGTTTTACTTGAAGTGCCGGGCCAAGGATCTTGCTGCGGGCATGACTTCCGTCCAAAGGCATCATCCAGCAGTAGTTCTCGGTGCCATCGCCACCTGAAACTCCAGGTAGAGGTTGGATCGCCAGAGGGCCGAGGCGGTCCTTGGAACGAAGCTCCAAAGGCAGTTTACTTAGGACTTGAGCCAGGGCCACTTCAGCGCCCTGTTCCACCCAGTCATTTCGGACTGGGGAGCCAGCCAATTCGTGTAAGACCTTTTCATTCTCAAACCAGCGCACAGTAGGGGGAGGTTAGCATCATTTCCCCTCCAGCGAAACGATACTAAGGATAAATCTTAAGATTAGTTTACCCCGCCCTTATTGCACCATCCCCAAGCGGTTGGCCAAAGCCCGATTCCCCGGGCACAGCCGTTTAAGCCGGCGATACAACGTGGAACGAGAGACATGAAGGTCGTGGGCCAAATCATCGATGCTGCCAAAGTGTCTTTGCAGTAAGTGCGAAAGAACCTGCGATTCAATCTCTTCTAGATACTTCTCCAGCCCCATATCGTAGACCCGGTTTAAAGCGGTATGGCTGTCTCCAATGGACTGGGCCACCGATGATAGGGTCAACGTGGAGTTGGAGCCAAAGTCACTTTGCCGGTAGCGGTCTGCCAAATGAACGACAGAGATCGTGTCATTGTCTGTCGACATCAGACATAGCAACTCCACCGCGTCTTTTAGTTCTCTGACGTTCCCATCCTTCCAGTCGTATTTACGCAAAGTTTCGATGATTTCACTATCATACGCTTTAGCAAATCCGCAGAATTTTACTACGAAGTACTCGAAGAGTTCTCGCAGATCTCCCACGCGATCTCGAAGCGCTGGAATCGAGACGATGACTTGTGAAATTCGTGAATAAAGGTCACGACGGAACATGCCCTGTTCTACCATTTTTTTAAGGTCTCGGTTGGTAGCACACAAGATGCGTACGTCGGCAGTACGTTTGCGATCGTCTCCCAGACGGTAGTACTCCATGGAGTCTAAGAAAGTGAGAAAGTGACTCTGAGTCTCTAAAGGCATATCTCCAATCTCGTCCAAAAAGAGATCTCCTCCGCGGGCGATTTCCACTAAACCTGCTTTATCGCAAATCGCTCCTGTGAATGCACCCTTCTTATGCCCAAAGAGCTGGTCTTGAAAGTGATCTGGGGTCAAACAGGCACAGTTTAATTGTTCGAAGGGGCGTTTTTGTGTACTAGTACGTGCCATTACGAAATTAGAAAACCGGGCAAACGGTGTTTTCCCCACTCCGGTTTCACCGTAAAAGAGAATCCGTAAGCTTCTTGCTTCTTCGGTCGTGGCTTTAGCGCGAACCAGTGCGGGATCTTTTCCGATGATGGGGTCTGCCTCGCGCGCGCGTGGGGTCATCTTGTTTAAAAAGTCGTCGGAAACGACCGGACTTTGAATTGCTGAAACCATTTTCCTACCTCCGCAAGAAACAGCGCTTGCTTCGTTTCGATTCCATTTCGCTGGTTCGCTGGTTGTTATTACAAGGACCGGGCCAACGGCGGGCGTTTCGGAAATGCTTGGATTCGTGTCACTTTTGAACTCTCGAATTTGGAACGAAAGGTAGCGGTGGTACGAAAAGATACCAGCCGACGATAAGAGTCTCGTAAATTCAATACCATAGACCCTGCTCCGAAAACGGAGCAGTCGGGGGTTTAGTACCTGTAGGCCTGTGGTTCATGGGAGCTAGAAAAGTGATAACGGCAGGTAAGCGCCTTGAAGGAGCCAGCGAACCGTTCCGGGGCCTGTGTTTCCGACTAGAGTCGATACGCCTGCCTGAATTCGCAAAGCATTCCATCTAAAAGTGTAAACGGGCCCCACATAGGCAGCTAGGCGGTCGACCAAGTCAATGGTAGGAGCCAGCGGACTCCCATCGCTAGCGAAATTTTGTTTTGTTTCTGGAAACGTATAATTAAATCCTGCGACGGCTATTCCAACAGCGTGCTCCGTTCGAACGCGCGCAAAGATCCAGCTAGTCGTCCAGAGAACTCCGCGAGAAGAGCTCGAGTAGTACATTCCGGAAAGGCTCGTGGCCAAGGGAAGCGAACCGATTCTCCATCCTTCGAGCTCGAGGTTTCCTATAATGGGAGAGCCGACAGCAACTCCTAAATGCCAAGATTTCTCCTTGGTTTCGCCCTCTTTGGTTTCTACCTCTGTCGTTTCGAGAGGCTTTGGTTTTAGTAATTCAAGTTTTGTAAGCTCGAATCCCTGCTCTGCGCACACTCCTTCGCGCGGAGAGGTCTTTATTAATCGCTTCACGTTACCTGCCAGATCGGACATCTCTTTCCTTACGAACAAAGTCATCTTCTCATTGACTTCGCTTGCGGTAAGTTCTTTCAGACTTAACTCTGCGTCGTGTTCCGTTTTCCACATGATTTGGTCTGCACTTCGCTCGGATCGTAAGAGCACCACTCTGGCGTTCAATTCAAATAATCCGCCCGATCCATGGATAGAAGCCGCGATAAAAAGATGGGGGGCAAGAAATGAGCCGCAATCGCCTTGTGCCCACCAATGATGGGATTCGGCTGCTTCTTGAATTTTCTGTGAATAGGAACCGCGCTCCACAATGGCCTCGATTCCCACCCGAGTAAGGCGCTCTTTAGCAACGGCGTTGAGGAAAGAGGCTGAAATGGTCGTGTTGAGGCCAGTAACTTCGGATAATAGGTACAGATGGCGGGCTATAATAATGGGCTTTGGTTTGGAAAAACGCCACGCGTGGCCAATCAGGCGCTCGGGAGTGGTCTCCAATGCCAGGGCTCTTTGGGTAAAGCAAAATAGAGTTGCCGCGAAGAAGAGAAAATACTTCATGACGGCTCTCCCTGCGATTCAGACATGGCCTGGGTAACTCTAAGGGGAACCGCATCGATGAGATCTTTTGCGATAAGTCGAATCTTTCGCTCGGTGCATATTTGCTGGATTGTCAGAGAGCCCGCGTGGCCAGTAACTAAAATGGCCCCCGCCTCTAGCGAAAGTCTAGTGATGACATCGAGCCCCGTAGCAAGCCCCGCGCCCAGTTCATAATCGATCAAACAGAGAAAAGGGCGCCGCCTGCGAGTTTCCATGGCACTAAAGAAAGAGTGGGGCCCGGAAAAGTGTTCGATATGGGTAATTCCAAGTGAGTGTAATCGTTTTTTCCAGATCTCATGGATAGTGGGGGAATCGTCAACAATGACGATAGTGGCATCCACGGGAATTTCAAGCGAGGGAACAAACCAACAAGGGGCGCTCACTTTAGGAATGCGAATAGTCACTATCGTTCCTACGCCCACTTCAGAGCTTACCGAAAGAGATCCTCCATAGCTTGAAATCACTTCTTTGGCGTTCCAAAGTCCAAGGCCTGAGCCATCTGATTTTCCGAAACTGTTTCCTCGTAGTGCCAGTTTCGGTAACAACTCTTTGGGAATTCCGGTACCACTATCTTCGACCACTAACTCAATTTGGGAAGCCTCCTCGGCGACACTAACTCCGACGTATCCGTCGTGGGTCGCTTGAACGGAGTTATCGATTAGATTTGAGAGCAGGCGCTTTAGATCATTGGGCGCAATCGCGCAAAACAGGCCGTAACCCGTCACAGTATCGCTTGAGATTACTAGATCGGTCCGGTTTCGGTATTGGATACGTTTTTCAGAGACTATGGTTTCAACGACAGCACTCGGGGAGGTGGGAACTACCAATCCTGCCAATGCCGACGTGCTGGGAAGCCGTTTCTCCGACAGCACGCGAAGTGTGTCTTTGATCCTCTGGATGCATTCTCGGATTCTCCCTCGCCGTTTGTCGGGAACCCCTGCCAAATCACTTTCGGAAAGCATCATATCAAGAGCGCTCAAGGGTGATTTGATGTCGTGGGCTACCTGTTCAGCGACTTCAACAAAAGCCTCTTTTCGCGATTTTTCTTGAACTTTAGTTTCGAACTGCTTGAGACTTCTTGAAAATTTAGCGAACGATTGAGAAAGGGCCGCGACTTCACGGATGGGATGAGACACTTCGATGTATTCTTCAATATCGCCCTTATCTAGAGATAGCGCGACGGAATGAATGGACTGTAGCAATTTCTTAAACTGTCTTACGAATCCGAACTCAAGGAGTAAATAGAGCAATACTAAGATGAGCCCGAAACTGATAACTCCCACTATCGTGATATCACCTCGGGTATGACTCCCCAGATGGCTAATTAACCCCCCATCCAAAGTGACTCGAAGAGTTCCTTCGGGGGACTCGACTCCTTCGACGGATACCGGTAAAGAGCCCGAGACCGTGGGCGAGCGTGGCCCTAGAAATTTCACCGCAGTCCGTGTGGCGTGCGAAATCTCATCCAAGAGCGAACCGTTTAGTTGGTAACCCAAGATCAGAGTGCCTATCACTTCGCCGTAATTTCTCAAGGGGGAGTACGACACCAGCACCGGTTGACCAGAGACCTCAAATAACCGAAATCCGGAAGTGGCCTTTCCCCCTATCTCGGATCCTAAACCCAACTCGGGATGTGAAAAGGAAGTCTTGCCGTGATAGAGCACGTCTACAAAATCGACCCGGTATTTCGTGCTAAGCCTGGCCAGGTCCGGGAGAATGAGTTGCGGGCTGTGGTGCTCCGCCGCCATAATGACTTTTGAGGAGAGACTATTATCGTTTTCGAGTAATCCTCGGTAGGTTCTAAGGCCGTAGATTTTGGTCTCTACCATGGATTGGACGGTTTGGGTGATCGTCTCTTCGTGCAAGCGATTTAATTCACTAAAGACTTTCCCAATGATGGATTGCGTTTGGAAATAGAAAGCCCCCATGATGACGGCTATCACACTTAACGACACCAAGATGAGAAACGATCGCAATGTAAGAAGTCGTTTCATGAATCCCTATTGCGATTGAGAAGATCCTTTAGCTCATTATCTACACGAGGGGTTGCCAAGTGAGATTTTGCATCGAGCGAATGCTTTTTCATTAAACGAAGTACCGTAGTCAGAGAGACCTGCATGCGCCTGGCGGCTTCTCTTAGGGTCTTTGAGACGGCAAGGACTGAAATCATGTGCTGCTTTTCCACTTCATCAATTCGCTCCTTAAGAGCAAAAACACGATGGGGGGCGGGAGTTCCGCGGGGTGTATTTTGGAAAAAAGTAGCGTCCAAATGTTCGGGGGCTATCTTAGATTCTGGCGTGATATCGAGAAGGCTATAGACTAAATTTTCTAACTCCCGAACATTGCCAGGCCAGGGATAGGCCTCTAAGAAAGGGATGGTGCGGGCAAGAAAGGTCTTTGACTCATTATTCTCTTTTGCCCACTGGGTACAGAAATGTCGAACCAACGGCTCTATATCCTCAGGCCTGTCTTTAAGTGCTGGGACCGGAATAATGGTTCTGCTGATGCGGTAAAAGAGGTCTAGAGAAAACGTCCCTTGCTTAACCGCATCCACGAGGTTGGGTTTGGCGCTGGCAATGAGACGAAATTTCACCGAGATCTCTCGGGTTGCGCCGACCGGAGTAATCGTCTTTTCTTGGAGGGCGCGCAATAATTCAATTTGGCAATTGAGGGGCAACGCGTAGATCTCATCAAGGAAAACAGAACCTCCCGCCGCATCCTCTAAAATTCCTTTCTTGTCTTGTATGGCACCCGTGAAGGCCCCTTTCACATGGCCAAAGAGAAAAGAGGCCATCAATTGGGGGTTTGTTCCAAAGCCAGCGCAGTTCACCGCGCGAAAAGATCCACGTTGGGGATCGTGGATGGACCGAGCAATCAGCTCCTTACCCGTACCGCTTTCTCCTAGGATAAGTACGGGGCCATTTCGTTTCCGTAACGTTAGGCAGATATCGGCAATCTCGGCCAAACTTTGGCTGCGGCCGACGAGTCCAAGTTGAGCGATCTTTTTTTCTGTCTCCACCGGATCGGAATGGCTGGCTACCGTAAGATGGGTCTGCTCGAACTTACGGCACCACTTTTCGATTTCAGCTAATAACACCGTGGAAGCTTCTGACTTGTCTATGAAGCCTCGTGCTCCACTGCGTGTCGTTAGTTTTATGGCGTCTCGCGAAGAATCCCCAGACAAGACCAAAACATAGAGATCGGGATTGAGTGCGGTCAGCGCAGAAACGGTCGCGGCCCCGTCTTGACCTTTCATTCGATAGTCGGTGATGACAAGCGAGTACTGGAGCGGATTGGTCTGCAAAAGCGAGAGCGCTTGGTCGCCGCTTTGAGCGGTATCGACCAGATAGCCATGACGCTCCAGAAACTCCTTGGTGGAGTCCAACATCAAAGTATCGTCGTCAATAATGAGCAACCGGTGCTTCATGACCCAAAAACCCTCACTCAAGGCGCAAGACTGCGCCTTGGGTTCATTGAGCAAGAGTGAAGCCAAGCAGACCGAGTGGAGATGACCATTTCATATTCAAGGAATATCAGTTGTTTAGCCTACATTTCCGAGAAAATAGGCAAGGTTCAGCCATTAACCAATGGTACGAAAACGTAGCACTAGGGACGTAAACGGGCACCGCTTAGAAACTGTACCCAAAGCTTAAGCCCGGGGTAATCAGGATAAGAGGAATGCTCGAATAAGAAGACGAAGAGCTATTTCCTCCGCCGGGAAGAAACATTCCGTACAAAGTGGCTCGAAAGCTAAAACCCCCATCTTCGGGCCACAGACGGTATCCAAGCCCGAAAAAGGGCATGACGGCGCTTCCCGAGGCATCGAGAGATTGGACTACGGAACTCGACGTACTCGATATGGGAATACTAGCCGAGACGAATAGAAAGCTAAGGCCTCCTATGGCCTCGAAATTACTGCTGTGTCCGCCTAGTAAAAGAGAGACCGAAACGGGAACGGTAAAGACACTTAAGCTACTGGTACCCGCCGAAGAGAGTGGAAAGTAAGAGGCTCCGAGATTCACCGCTAGCTCCTTAATAATTCGATAGGAACCAAAGACGGAGTAGTAAATTCCTGGCCCGAAGGCTTCCACGCCCAACTGAAAACGGGATAGGTAAGTAGGGGACAAACTATTCGAAGCGGCCGGCGCCTGTTCGGCCATCACAGGTTCGGGGGCCATAAGAAAGATGCACGCTAAAAAAGCCACAATCCAACTCTTCATAATGTTCGATAACTCCTATTTTCCCACCCCAACTGGTGTGAGCGGCAAAGATGCAAATCGCTCGCCTGTAGACTGGTGTTGAATACGGGGGAGAAAAGTGTCGAAAGAGCGCCCATGTGACTTACGGGTTGTTTGGTCGCCTTCGAACTCGCAATGAAAGCTAGCGAGGTCGGCGTGTGCCTGGGTGGTGGTTATTTCGTTTTAGGTGCCGAAATCATTGCACGTGGTGGGGTGCCGGGGACAAAACCAAAGACCAATTTTTCGCCGTCAACGTCGACACGGACCTCTCCTCCATTTTCGAGATCTCCAAACAGCAGATGGTCGACAAGGGGAGTCTTGATGTGTTCGTCGATGGTGCGGGCCAAGGGGCGGGCGCCGTAGGCCGGGTCGTACCCTTTTTCGTAAATCCAATCTTTGGCGGCTTTGGAAACAAAAAGCTTGGTCTTTTTTTCTTTCAGTTGTTCTTGAAGTTCTTTAATGAACTTGTCGATTACCATCATGACAATGGGCTTTGAGAGATCGGCAAACGTCACGATGGCATCTAATCGATTTAGAAATTCTGGGGTGAAGGCCTTTTTCACCGCGTCGAGCGATTTATTGGCACCTCCAGCGGGACGAATTCCGATCCCTTGTTTTGCGACTTCGCGGGCTCCGGCGTTAGAAGTCATGATGAGAATGACGTTGCTGAAATCGGCAACCTTCCCGTTGGCGTCGGTTAACTTTCCGCTGTCCATCACTTGGAGCAAAATATTAGCGATATCGGGATGGGCCTTTTCCATTTCGTCCAAAAGCAAAACGGCATAGGGGTTCTTAAAAACGGCTTCTGTTAAGAGCCCCCCTTCGTCGTATCCCACATATCCAGGAGGAGCGCCCACCAGTCTAGAAACCGCGTGTTTCTCCATGTACTCGCTCATATCAAAACGCAAAAGCTCAGTCCCCAAGAGTTTCGCTAGTTGGCGACTGACTTCGGTCTTTCCGACACCGGTAGCTCCGGTGAAGAGGTAACAGCCGATAGGCTTTCCTTTTCTGCCGAGTCCCGTGCGGGCGAGCTTAATAGCGGCCACTAATTGCGCAATGGCTTTATCTTGTCCAAAGATAACGGACCTAAGATCGGTATCGAGCGTCTTAAGTCTTCCTTTGTCGCCAGCCGACACCGAGCGTGCCGGGACCTGTGCGATGAAGGAGACGACCTCTTCAATATCTTTCTCTTCCACGGTCACCATTTCGTCGGGTTTTGCTTTAAGCCGCAATCGCGCGCCCGCTTCGTCCATGACGTCGATAGCTTTATCGGGGAGTGGTCTGGTATGAATGAATCTTTCCGATAATTCGGCCGCTGCTTCGATAGCAGACGGTGTGTAGCGCACTTGATGGAACTCTTCGTATCGCGATCGTAATCCATTTAGAATGTCGATCGTTTGTTCTATCGAAGGAGGCTTGATGTCGACGCGCTGAAATCTTCTAAGGAGTGCCTGATCTTTCTCTAAAGACGAGCGGAACTCCTTGAACGTCGTGGAGCCGATACAGCTTAACGTTCGATTCACCAAGCTTGGTTTTAGTAAATTAGAAGCGTCCATCGATCCGCCGCTTACCGCACCGGCACCTACAATGGTGTGCATTTCATCGATAAAAAGCAGCGCATTGGGCTGGGCTTCTAAAGCCTTAATGACGGATTTTAATCGGTTTTCAAAATCTCCTCGGAATTTCGTTCCGGCGAGTAAAGCGCCCATATCGAGCGAGTAAATAACGGCCTTTTGGAGTCGGGGAGGGACTTGGTTCTTTATGATCTTAAGAGCCAGTCCGTCGGCGATGGCGGTCTTGCCTACACCAGGCTCTCCCACCAAAAGGACGTTGTTCTTGGTTCGACGTGCCAGAATCTGCAGCACGCGTTCGATAACGTCGTCTCGGCCGATGAGTGGATCGATGAGCCCCTTTTCCGCCCTCTCGTTGAGATTGACGCAAAAACTTTTTAGAGGCGAACCCTTTACTTTGGTTTCGCCGGGTTGAGTAGGCGCCGGAGTTCCCGTGGGGCCTTCGGCCGACTCTTCTTCAGCTCCCATCGACTCTTCCGAAGTCACTCCATGGGAATAGTAATTGATGATGTCAAAGCGAGTAATCCCTTGTTGGGCTAAAAATACTACGGCGGGTGATTCTTCTTCCCGGAGCAACGATATCAGCAGATTTACCGTAGTTACTTTCTCTCTGTCAGAACTCTGGACTTGAACAATCGCTCGCTGAACCACTCGGTGAAAGCCTATGGTCAGCGACGGGCTTGTGGGAGTTCCCCCGAAAGCGACCTTAGTCTCTGGCACTTTCGGTGAGTGCGCCTCCATGAACTCTTCCAGCTGACGCTTGAGTCTGGGAATATTTCCCCCGCATGCCGTAAGAACCTCAATGGCGTCTTTGTCATCGGCCATCCCCAGCATGACGTGTTCGAGGCTCACGTACTCATGGTGATGATCGATGGCGTATTTAATTGCGCCGTTGATGAGTTTTTCGACTTCAGCCGATAAGGTCATGCTTTCTCCACCGTGCACTTCAGAGGATATTTGTTCTGCCTAGAATAATCGTTGCACTGATAAGCTTTGGTTTCGGCGATCTCGTAAGTATAAACGCCGGCCACTCCAGAACCTTTGTGATGAATTTGAAGCATAAGCTGGGTAGCTTCGCCGTCTTGCTTATGAAAGAACTTTTTTAGAACCTCGATCACAAAATCCCTGGGGGTAAAATCGTCGTTGAGCATCCGGACCTTGTAAAAAGACGGAGTCTTGGTCTCAGCATTCGGCTGAACCAAAACGTGGGTACTCTCATCGGTGCGGCCGTCGTCCGCGCCATCTCCGTCTTCATTCGGGCCATCCCCCGTGCGGGGCGGCAAAAGTTTTTGATTATCCAGAAAATCCATGAAAAAGGCTCCTTTCCTTCAGTTTGGCACGCTCAGACGCCGAGTCAAGGAGCGGTAGGAAAGGTCCTATTCCACTTGGAGTTCGAGACGGCTAGCTCCCTGGCCCAGGACTGCTTCGAGCCTATCTCCTGACTTCAACGGGCCGACGCCACTGGGAGTTCCAGTAAAGATAAGATCTCCAGGACTTAGCGTGAAAACCGAAGCCAAATACACCAAGAGCTTGGGGATAGAAAAGATCATATCAGCCGTGTTTCCCTGCTGCCTTAGGACACCGTTTATCTTAAGGGAAAACGACAGCGGCAATTCCGCCCCCTTCACGAATGGGCTAAGCGGAGCAAAGGTGGGAAAGCCTTTCGATAGCGTCCATGGCATGCCCTTCTTCTTGGCGTCGTCTTGCAGATCGCGCGCGGTCACATCGATCCCAATCGCATATCCGGCCACGACCGATAGCGCATTGTCTTCGGTTAGGTTTTGGGCTGCCCGCTCAATGGCAATGACCACTTCGGTTTCGTGATGAATGTTATGGCTCTCTTTGGGCAATACCAATTTTTCGCCTGAGCCGCACAAGGAACTAAGCGGCTTTAAAAAAACGATGGGTGTTGTGGGTACTGCATTCCCGAGCTCCTTGGCGTGTTCCGCATAATTTCTGCCTATACAAAAAATGCTGCGAGGAGAAAGGCTGAGCCCCGGGATGGTCGTCATCATAGTGAGGGAGAAAATAGCGCAAAATGGGGTGGGAGAAAAGCTTTTCGCCCCATCGAAACGGTACCTAGTACTAGGAGGAGCGTGCGTGGGAATCCGGTTTCTTCTTAAACTTTGTCCTCTTCCTCGAATGCGCCTTTTCAATCAAACTTTTCGCATTGGCAAGTGACGGAGACGAAACCTCAGCTCCTGATAATAACCGAGCTATCTCTTTGGCGCTTTCATCGGCGGAAAGTCTTACGATCGAAGTCTCCGTGCGTTTTCCCTTTTCCTTCTTCTGGACTAGAAAATGCGTGTCGGCATAGACCGCAACTTGAGGGAGATGCGAGATACAAATGACTTGAAAACGACTCGCTAGCTCTTGCATCTTTCTACCAACCACATCCGCGACTCTACCGGAAATTCCGGTATCGATTTCGTCAAAGACCAACACACAGGTCTCCGCATCGACGGCAAGGCTTCGTTTAAATGCCAGCATGATCCTAGAAAGCTCGCCGCCGGACGCTACTCGTGAAAGCGCCATCAAGGCTTCACCTCGATTAGAGGCAAGTTGGAATTGCGCTTTTTCAGCACCGGAATCGGAAACTGTTGAAAGGATAGTCTTAAGATCCTCCCACGTCTTTTGGAGCCCTTGATCTAAAGGGCTTAGGTCGATTTCGGGAAGGTGGCGGGTTACCGGAGCCCACTCGATTTCGAACCTAGAGCCCGGCATCGCAAGTTCATGTAACTCTTCCTCTACGGATTTTTTAATAGTGGTAGAAGCCTTCTTGCGGGCTTTAGTCAGTTCGCAGGCTGCTTCAACCAGCTGCTTTGTCTTGGATCCCAGCTCTTCTAAGGAGGAGGAGATTTGCGCCGCCGCAGATTCTAGAAACTGAAGCTCCTTTTCAAGACGGTCCGCTTCGGAAAGCAGCGAAGGCAAGTCTCTGACGGAATGTTTGCGAAACAGGTCTTGATAATCGAAGACCCGCTTCTGTGCGGATTCGAGCTCCTGTTCGTCTATTTCAAATCCAGAGGCTAATTTTTCGAGTTCAAAACTTAAGTCATCTAACTCCGCCGCCAGTGTCTCGGCTCGCTCGCCCATAGAAACAAATTCAGGGGCTGAGATTTTCGATTTTCTGCCCAAAAGCAATTTGGCGCATTGTCGGATCGCAGAAGATACGCTGTCGGAACCGCTCTCGCCATTGATAGACGAGAGTGCCTTGGCTAACGTGTCTCTGAGCTCCACCGAGAGCTCCGATCGTTGGAGCAGATGGGACACACGCTCGAAATCTTCGAGCGAGGGGCTAAAAGTCTGCAGCGTTTCCAAGCGGAAGGCTAGGTAATCCCGGTCTTTTTGGCGCGTTTCGAACGTCCGAAGCAGGGTCTCTAGATTTCGGATAATGTCGTGACAGGTCACGTAGAGTCGTTGCACCCGTTTTAGGGGGCCTGCATCTTTTAGAAAATTATCGACATAGCTTAGATGCTCGGACGGATTCATTAGCCTCTGATTCTCATGTTGGCCAAAGACATCTACAAGCTTTGTCCCTAGTTCCTTTAGAGGCTGGTTGGTAATGACAACATCATTAACCCAGGAGTTAGATCTCCCCTTATCGGTAATCTGACGTCTAAGTACAATCGTAACTCCGTTAAAGTCCTCTTCGAAGGGGATGCCCAGATTTTCAAGCGTGATTAACGAGGCATGTCCCAAGGGAACATGGAATTCTCCCGTTATCATGGCGGAAGAAGACCCTTGGCGGACGGCATCGGGGCTAGCTTTGGCTCCCATCAGATAGTTAAGGGCTTTAATGAGGATCGATTTTCCGGCTCCCGTCTCTCCCGTTAGCACGTTAAATCCAGAAGACAGATCAATGGAGAGAGAATCGATGATCGCCAGTCCTTGGATGCTTAAATGGGTTAGCATGAATTATTTTTCGTTAGTCATGATAAACACCGTTATTTTCGCGAGGTCAATGCCCGTAGGGTTGCCAGCGAAAACAGGAAAAAATTACCTGTCGGCTTGGCATTAGGATTGCAAAACTTGCCGTCGCTAACGGCTGTTTGTTCTCAATTGTTAACAGCAGCGAGAAAAAAATTCACTCTCGAATTGGTACTAGTTCCAATTTAGATCCACAGTTTCGTCCGCTTTTCCAGACGGGGTGCGGCTCTTCGCGTTTCTCCCCGTGGCATAACTCTTGCTCCGCATAAAGTATGGGTATGGGGGGATTAAATGCCACACAAGGGAATACGTTTATCAAAGACAGCTCTGTTTGCCCTCGGATTATCGCTTCTGGCTGCTTGCCAGAAAAATGCGTCTGATGGCCTTCTGGGAAATCTCGTTAAATCGGGAGACCCTAACGTTAATCAAACTATAGGAGACAACAAGAATTCTTTCGCGGTTTTGGGAAGCCAAGCTTTCCAGAATGAAGTGCAGTCTAGTCAGATTAAATTGGCGGTCAACGCCGACGGCGCCAAGGTACTCGATACTTATGCCCAACCGGTTTCATCTCAAAGTATCGCGGCGGCCGGATCTTCGGACACGGCGTCCGCAGCTAATGCCAAAGCTAACTCCTTGGTGGTCGGAATTCCGATCGGTCTGTTAGGAGAGCGGCAGGTCTTTGGCGGCGTCATTACCAAACTCTCTGATGGTAACAGCACCAATCTCGGCGATCTGAAGCTAACGGATATCGAGCCTCTTGGAGTTAAGACTATCGTCGCTAAGACGGGAACGAATCAATATTCATTGGCCCTTCTCGGTTGTGCCTCCAAGTGCACCGAAGCTTCGGAAGAGGGACCTTTGCTTGCTTTCCCCATCTCTGGGGTGGATCAGACCAACAATCTGGTCATGGTCGATTTTTCGACCATCGGAGCCTCGCTTAACCTAGTGGCGCTACTCGATCCGGATGGTTCTTATACCAAATTAAAAACGAAGAGTTCGAAGACCGTTGCGGTCGACTACTCGACTTCAACGTTAGTCTTCGATGTCGAAGCGACCATGGTTCCTGTGGATTCGAAGTCGACCGATACCAATGTTCCCGAGACCGTGTTTACGACTCGTTGGTATATAAAGCTAGATTCCGCTTTCAATCCCGCTTTCACTCCACGGGATGCCACAACCGGAGTGGGCTTTTTCATGACGGGCCGGACCGCAACTCCCAAGCTGCAGCGTTGGACGTTGCCCACGACCTTTAATTCGGCCCTTCCGGCCCCGGTTCACTATTACATCAAGAACGTACCGAAGGAATATCAAGCAGCCTTCGCCAGTTGCTTCGATGAGTGGAACCAACACTTTGTCGAACTCGTGGGAAAGAAGATCTTTAGCTACGAGTTTGTCGATCCTACCAGTGCCCTCAATGACGAACTGGTAACGGGTGATGTACGTTACAACATCGTCGAATGGGACTTGGTAAACCAAGCCTCCTATGGCGGGTTGGGACCGTCGGTGGCCAATCAGTTCACCGGCGAAATCTTCTCCGCGAATGTGCTCATTCAAGGTCCCACGGTGGTTAAACTCTATACCGACTGGTTTAAAACGGGACAACAGGCGCAAGCTCTTTTGGCTCAAGGAGAAGATCAACAGGCCGAGAAGCTACTTCACGCCGCCAAAATAGCGGAGAATCGCACTCTCGACTCCTTGAAAGCTCCCCAATTGAGCCTTACGGTAGGTGCCGGACTTCAGTTCCGTGTCACTTCCCAAGTTCCGGGATATGAAGATCCTTCCGTCGAAAGAAATGACTTCGAGGAGCTTCCTCCCAACATGGACTATGCGACCTACATGGCAGGATACTTCCACGACATGTTGACCCACGAACTGGGGCATAACCTGGGACTTCGCCATAACTTCCGAGGCAGTCTGTATGGCGCTGCCACAGCTAGCGACGGCCATGTCTCGGCATCCGTGATGGAGTACTTAGGACGCAACTATCGTGAGTACGATCACGTCGGTGACTACGATCTGATGGCCATCAAGTACGGTTACTTAGGCGTCGAACCCACGGTGCGCAATATGTTCTGCACGGACGAAGATCAACCTTCAGCTCATAACAATTACTCCGGCTCTGCCGAGTGTAATTCGAGTGATGCGACCGACGATCCGTTCGGCTACTTCGAGAACCGGCTTTCGAGAGCCACTTTGCTCTTGGCTGGTACTTCGGGGGCGGCACCCACTTGGACCGTTCCCGAGATGGATTCGGAGTTGACGAGCTTCTTCACCGGAATGGGTTTATATGCCTCCACCGCGGATGAGACGTCAGGCACGTGGACGAACTTCTTTGGAAAGAGCGGACGTCCGTTGGTTGCCCAGGGAACGGCGTCTGTTAAGGCCTATGTTCTTGGCCGGATCAAAGCGCACCTCTGCGATCCGACACTACTCGCAGCGGGCGATAGCAAGTCGTCGGCGGATGCGAAAGCAGCCGTGCAAGCCAATGTGGCTGCCTTCCAGGCGAAAGCGGCGAAGGTGTTAACAGCACTTAAAGCATATACGGCCGACGATTTGAAATGTTCGGCTGAGTAAGAGATAGAAATTCTTAGGGCCCGGAAGGCGTTGCTTTCCGGGCCTTTTTTATTGGACTAAGCGAGTTTCGTTTCCTGATTCCAGCGTTCGCAGGATGCCCTCTGGGGAACTCTCCACTGCAGGTGTAATCACAAGTTTCGAAGATCCCCGACGGAAAAACGTACCCGAACCAAGATTCCACAGAACGATCGACGAAATGTTTTTGCGACGAAGGCGATCTGAAAATTTCGCGGGACTGGCTTTCATGGCTTCCACAAAGCGAATTTGTCCGTCGCTGAAATTAACTTTTCCCGGCAAGAATTCAATATCTAGGTTAGGTCCGTCATGCCCCAATACTTGTTGAAGATCTAGAATATCGTTTATAAGACGAATCAAACGTTGAACGGGCTCAGTCAGCTCAG
The DNA here is from genome assembly GCA_963778115.1 of uncultured delta proteobacterium. Taxonomy (GTDB): domain Bacteria; phylum Bdellovibrionota; class FAC87; order UBA2466; family UBA2466; genus JBBQIT01. The sequence goes on along the minus strand of CAVZSV010000004.1, from coordinate 1,405 downwards.
GTTCGGTTCCCTTGAGTCTGCGCAGGGATGCTTTGCCCGGCCAATGCTCACCCGCAGGAATGTCAAAGTCATCGTCCGTTATCGGAAAGTCCTCGGGCATATTTCCTACGCTGATGAGCCCGAGATCAGGATTCTTGTAAGAGAGGAAAAACGTTCTCCCTTCGGCGGGAGAGACCACCATAAAGGCGCGGTTGTAGGGGGTGGCATAGAGTCCGGCATAATCATTAGCCGCGACCAGCTCTCGTCCTAAGAAGTAATAATGGTCGTTTCCCAATGTCCCAAAAATTGGACTCCACTGAACGTTCTTTCGTTCATGGGGGAGGAGTGGGCGACCCAGTGGCGGACTGGGAAGGGCACGTACCTCAATTTCAAGTTGGGGGTGCTCTTTAAAGGCAAACGTAACCGGTTGTGTGGGTAGCGAAGGTGCTGTGGATCCCCATTTCGCGTTCTTTTCCACAAAGCGGAACGCAGGAATCTCCACTTGCGGCATAAAAATGAGGTGTCCCGTTGCCCTTTCCGCAGTCACAGAAACGGTCTTGGGAAAAGTTTGAGAAATGTTTAGCGGCGTTAACTTTGCCCCGGCTGTTGTGGGAATCTTTTGAAAGGGCAGGGCGGAGATGGTGACTTCGCCCCAGGCAAAGAGTTCTTTGGTGTTTATCGCAAGCTGGTAGCCATCCGTAATAATGTTGGTTTGGGGATCCAGCAAAAGGCGTCCTTCGCACGCGATCGTAGTGTCGCCCGTCAGTTGATAGTTTCCGCTGATGTGTTGATCGGGTGCTATGTAAAGGGTGGCGTCACTTGGGCTAGGGAGTGCAGACTTAACTCCGGTTTTTGCCACTGGCTCGAAGTGGTAAGTGTATTGAACCTCGGGAACGACACGATCGTCTTTAAGATTATCTTGATTGGCCTCTAGAATCCCGATGGGAACAGGGGTCGTTTTTAGTTTTTCCGTCGTTCGGGTGATTCGCACAGGAACTTCTCGGGGGCTCTGTACTTCGAGCACGGCAAAAAATCGATTCAGATGCTCCTCGCTTTTAGGAGCTTCATAGAGAGCAATTGCAGTTGCCTTAACTACCAAGGGAGCGGCGTGGGAAGCAGACGCAGAAGCGGAAGAAGAAGCATTAGGAGACGGGGAAATTCCTGTTAAAGAATGTCGTTGTTCACATGCACAAAGAAGAAAAAACAAAGTAACGGCGGCAAAAGCAAACGTCTCGCGGGAAAGCATCGGCGGATAATATAAAAAAACGAAGGAATCGGCCAGATGAGAATTGGAACCTATTGAAAAATCACGATTTTTTCGAAGGAGACGGCTCTATATTAATCACAAACCGAGCATATAGTTCTTCTAACCGGTCAAGCACGAATGGTTTTAGTTCCATCGTGACGGGGGCAAGAGCTGCTCTTA
>CAVZSV010000003.1:0-12566 GCA_963778115.1 uncultured delta proteobacterium | reverse complement strand
GCCAGTCGGAATGCCGTCCTGCAGGCGTATCCCAATGCCGAGCGGCCTCTTTTTGCCATTCCCTTTGATTTAAGTGCCGAAGATATCGACGAAGTGGTCAGTGACAGCGTCACCGCCGCGATCAATATCGAACTCTACAAAGCTCTTTATCTCGTCGAACAGTTAGCGCCGGAGTATCTTCCGAGTAATATCTTCTCACTCGAGGCGCGCGCCGCGCCCTTCGCCCAGGACAAAGCCCTAATACTCGAAGTTGCCGATAGTCGCACGAAAGGGCCCCAACGCCGGTTTCCTATTCGCTCCATTGCGGATGTCACCGATTTCAATGTTGCGGATACCTATTTGGTAAACGGCAGCGAGGATGCGAAAAACTTTGCGATTCATACCACCCTTTGGGCGGATCATATCTTTTATGACCGAAGAGGGGAGTTAAGAGACGATCGGTTAGCTCGGGCTAGTGTGGCCATGGCCATCGAATTCTACGGAAAGATCCGCAGATATCTCTTTGCCCCTTCGATCGATGTAGCGCGCGAGAACATGACTTCACCGCGCGACATCATGAGAGAAAAGTACCTAGAAGTCCGTGAGGGGCTCAAATTCATCCAGCGGCTTAGGGAAAGTCGCTTCTGGAATCTTTTGTACCCTCACGAAAGAGCGGACTTCGCCAACCTGCAGGATGCTTTATCTCATCATCTGCAACAAGTTCGCTGTGTCCTTGACGTGCTATCCGGCGGAGAACCCCTCAGGAACTAAGTCCCGTTCTATTCGAGGCGAAAGCCTAACAGCTTCCACAAATAATAGCCGGTGTTGCCGGCAAGATGGTGCGTCGGCTGATTCTCGATGGGCAGAGTGCCGTTATCTAGATCTCTGATTCCATCGATGAAGGCCATCGCTCCATCCACCGAACGCGTCACTACTCCAGCTAATTCAGAAGCGTCCGGAGTGTATTCGGAGGAGACTTCGAAAGTAAGGGCTAGAGTCTTTTGCGTCATGTAGGCGTAGTCGACGAATTCACCTTCGGTTTCGTAATCGTCATAGGACTGCATATAGCGCGAGTAATTCATCGCTTCGGCCGTTTTTTTGCCAAGGGTATAAAGAACATTAGCATCCGGAGCGCCATCGCCGGTGTAGCACCAGGGCCAGATGATCTCTTCAATTCCTGAGTGGTAAGCCGCGGCAGCCCGAATCTTATGCGAATCGAGAAAGCCCTTAACGAGCGGGATGATAGTAGTTTTCCATTGTGTAGAGCTAGAACCCCCCGGCCAAGTGTAATCGCGATTGGGATCTAGCCCATGGATCTCTTCCCGCGTTTGGTGAAAATGGCCGTCGGGATTAACCAAAGGCTGCATATAAAAAACGTATTTCGACAACAGAGCGGAGACGTCCGCGCTATCTTTATTGGTAATGAGATAATCGATAAGTCCCAAGATCCCCTCGGTGGAGGACCATTCATTTCCGTGATGGGTTCCGTTGAAGTAGATGCCGGGAAGCTGTTCGTTCCCCTTCGTCAAACTAATGTAAGCTATCTCCCTGTTTTCGTCCGAATGGCCCAGGACATAAAAATGGACTAGCGAGGGGTTATCACTCGCCATTTGTCTTAAATAGGCCGCTATCTGATCTTGCGTGTGGTACTGACTAAAATCCAAGGCCGCAAAGACTGAAGTACAGACCGATAAGAGCACAAGAGTGATGGCAAATCTCATGGTTCCCCCTTTTACGCTTTGATGAGAATGAATGGATCGTAACGTTAAGGCGACCAAATCCTAAAAATCGGTTCAAACTCTGTTAACAGTTGGTTTTGATTGGCCGTGTCGTACCCCCGCAATTGCCTCTTCTCCAGTGGTGCCTTATTTGATACATAGGCGCCTCAATGAAATGGTTTTTCTACCCTCTAACCGCGGCACTCTTGGCGCTTTGCCAGGCAAGCCAATCGCTAGCAGCCCCGTCCACCCTTGATCTCCGAAGATACGTAAAGGACGAATCTCCCTTTGCCGACATATCGCTCCCCTATTTTGATCGATTGAGTCTGCGCGGACGCGAGAGCTACCAGCGACTTTTGAGGGGCGATATGAATCAGGATGAAAAAAATTCCTGGCTATTGGATATCATCCAAATCGAAACACCCGATATCTCCGACGATTTTAGTGAGTCTCAAAAACTTGCAATCAAAACACCCGCCGAAGAGGCGTTTGTAAGGCAATTCCTAGAGCGATTTCTCCCCCACTGTGATGGGGGCGCCATGGATGCGGTATTGGAGATGCACGATCGGTACTTACACTTCCAGATTAACGATCCGACACGGGATTGGGCGACAGCGCATTTTCGTGAGAGGGCGGATGCTATCAGATTAATGGGGCAGGAACTTATTCAAGAGACTTACAAAACCTACGGTAACCTGTTGTTGCAGACAGAGACGAATGCTTTCGCGGTTAAGCGGCAATTGGCCCAGCAGTTCGGAACCGAGCATGCCCTTAGCGAGTACATGGCAGGTATTTTAAGGATCGCTCGTGGGGCAAAGCACCGTCTGCATTTAGACATTTCTCGCCTCTATTCAGATTGGGTAAGTAAGGAGTTAAGACAGAACAACTCCTTCGTCCTTGAGATTTGGGTTAGCCATGTCGACGATGCTCTTTTAACCCAGATCCCCGGTTCCGACGATTTTGAAGAGGCTTTGCATAGGGTCGTCGAGTGGGCGGAAAGACCGCTTCCCCCGGGAACTTCTCGCCCCCAGTGGTATAGCGACCTGGCGGACGCCGCCGAAGAAGCACTGTCTCGACTATTTTTGCGTCGGCACGGATGGAGTTCTCTCGAGGAGATTGACGTTCAAAAGCTCAGCCAAATGATCGCATTGAGGGAAAACTCCTCTGGAAACGTGTGGGATCGCAGACTTGCCGATTTCGCGATCACCGGTATCACGAGGCTTCTTGAAGGCAATCCCCCTGGGGTTTCGACGGAAAAGAGGGCCCAACTTCAGTGTGTGCTCCTGGTTCTTGGCCCAAGGTCAACCTCTAATTGACGAGTAGCGTCCTATTTTTTTTTAAAAAAAAGACTTTCATTCTCGTTCTCTATTCGGCAGCATTCAGTTATCATCTGAACTCGATTAACTCTGTTTGGGGGTCTTAATGGCAACAAAGAAAGCAAAAAAAGCTACAAAAAAACCAGCAAAGAAAGCTTCGGCTCGTAAACCGAACAAAGCTTTCATGGCTCCACTGAAACCCAGTGCAGCTCTTGCTCAGGTCGTCGGTAACAAACCGATTCCACGAACTGAAGTCGTGAAGAAACTTTGGGCTTACATTCGCAAGCACAAGCTTCAAGATTCGAAAAATCGTCGGAACATCAATGCCGACGCGAACCTGAAGGTTGTCTTTAACGGAAAAGGCCAAGTCTCGATGTTTGAAATGACGAAACTCGTCAGCAAGCATCTCTCGGCTTAGTCTTTTTTCGTAAGATTGCTCACAATGGGATCAAGACTCTTAGGAGGCTTGGTCCCATTGTTTTTTTTGACTCTAATCTACTAGCGACGTCCGCGTTTACCGCCGCCACCCTTTTTCCCGCCGCCTTTTCTTCCGCCGCCGCCCTTTTTGCCTCGGCGAACCATTCCTTTTCGTCCCATCTTCCCTTGCCGGGGACGCATCTGGGGACGTCCCCCAACTCCGTTACCGAAGCCCCCGTTATTAAGACCATTACCGCCAATGGGACCATGACTCCCTAAGAATTCAGCTTGGCCGAAAACAGGAGTCAGTAGGGTCACGATCAACAGGAGCTTCAACCAGTTCTTCATAAACACCTCTAGGGAATACGCAGTGCAAGTGAGCAGCCAATAGGGAATACGGTTGTAGACTAAGTGTGCAACAAAGCGCTTTTCGTCACTGTGAAAAGAGAGGTGACGAAGTTTTGACGTCGACGAACCTATTCAAACGGTACTTATTCGGGGGGACTGCTTCGTCGAGTCGCTTCGCTCCTGCTCCATATACGCAATGACAGCTATTTTGTTCGTCATTGCAAAAAGCCCGTAGGGGCGAGGTGGCAACCCGTAGTCCATTGCGTCATCCGCCTCAAACTATGCTGAAACCTCCACATTCCCTATTTATCGCCTTATCCGCCTCAATGACCTCGTGGAAAGCTCCGAAACGACTATGAGATGTCAGCTACGATTAGAAAACTTACACCGGCGGGGTTTAATTACCTGCGAGCCTTCTCCCGAAATCTAGGAATTGTCTCGGAGTCGGAGCAGCTTGCTCTTCGCGATAAACACGTCGCTATTCCTGGATGTGGCGGAGTGGGAAGTATCCACGCGCTCACGCTTGCTCGAATGGGAGTCGGATATTTCACAATTGCCGATTTCGACCGCTATGAAATGGAAAATTTCAACCGCCAGTTCGGGGCTAAGAGTTCGACTATCGGCAAAGACAAAGTCGATGTGATTCGCCAAGAGATCCTTGAAATAAATCCCACGGCAAAAGTCAGAGTGTTTCGAGAGGCTATCAACCAGGGTAACATCGATTCTTTCTTAGAAGGGGTCGATGTCGTGGTGGATAGCTTGGATTTCTTCGCCTTTGAAGCCCGGGATGCGCTATTTCCGGCGATCCAACGCAAAGGGCTATGGCTTGTGACTGCGGCCCCCCTGGGGCTCTCCTGCGCGATGCTTGTATTCTCGGCGGAAAGCATGGACTATTGGAAGTACTTCGACTTTAAAGAAGGCGATACTCGAGTTGCCCGTGCCATTAAGTTCGCCATGGGCCTTGCGCCAGCCGGACTTCATATCCAGTATATGGATCGCAGTCGAATCGACTTGGAGAGTGGGAAAGGACCTTCGCACGCGGTGGGAGTTATGGAGTGCGCTGCGATGGCAAGTGCCGAAGTCCTTAAAATCCTTTTAGCCCGTGGACGAGTAAGAACGGTCCCTCACTTCTCTCAGTTTGACGTGTATCGAGGATCGTACCGAAAGGGCACTTTATGGTGGGGAAATCGAAACCCATGGCAGAAGTTCAAAATGTGGTTCGCGAAAAACTTTCTTCTGAAAGCAATCCCAAAGAACGTCAAAAAGCCGTCATGACACCCGATCGCCGTATTTTGTTAGAAATTTTAGAAGTGGCCACTCGTATTCCTAGTGGGGATAACTGCCAACCCTGGTATTTCCGGAGTCACCCCGAACGGCTTGAGATCTTACATGACGAATCGCGGGGGGCACATGCTCTTAATAGAAACAACCACGCTTCACTTATTAGCTTGGGTTGCCTCATCGAAGCGTTTAGCCTGGCCTCTTCTGCGCATGGGCTCGCTACGCAAGTGACTACTACCTTCGAAACAGAACCACCCTCCTCGGCTGGACCTTGGGCAACGGTTACTTTCACTCCTTCAACGGAACAGCCACACCCCCTGGCTTCCACCATCAAGCAAAGAGCCACCGATCGCAGATCGTATCGGGGCGGCGATATGAATAGCGCTGTTTATCAACAGATGGCGGAAGACGCGAAAAAATTCCCGCACGTGCGCTATTGCCAGTTGCCCCAAGCGCAGTGCTCGACAGAACTTTTGCAAACCCTCTCTCTCACGGAAAATTGTGTTTGGAACGATGAAATCGCCCACGGCGATCTGATGCGTTGGATCCGTTTTTCCGACAAAGAGGTTTGGGCCACCAAGGACGGAATGCCGTGGAAGACTCTAGGGATCACTTACCCCGAGTCACGGGTCCTAAAGCTGTGTCGATCTTTTGGAACCCAGCAGCTAATGAATAAAGCAGGCTTTATTTCTCAGAGTCAGAAAGTGACCGTCAAACAGGTCCGCTCTTCGGCAGGGTTGGTCCTGTGGACCACCGAAAAGCCTTCGGCTTGGGCACTTTTTTCAGTAGGACGTTTGGCGCTTAGAGCCTGGTTAAGACTGACGGCTCACGGCTACGCTGCCCAGCCGATGACCCTTTCTTCGCTCTCTTTGTACGATCGAGCCACCGGTTCCGTTAAAGCCCAAGACCCAGCTTACGCCCTGCTCCATGACAGTCTATCTGTCATCCAAGGGGCTTTTTCCCTTTCCTCTCAGCAATTGCCGGTATGGATGCTACGCACGGGAATTTCCGATCCCCTTCCCCCCGAAAAGCAATGTCTGCGACTCGATGTCGAAGGGCTTCTCCGCTAAGAACGTTTTGGCACCGCAATCTCCTTTGACGAATTATTCACGGGTAAACTACATTAGAGGCCAACTATATTGGAGCCTTGCCCTTGAGAATATTCTCCCGCTTTGTTTTAGGCCAAAATACTTTGACGGCTGCCTTGGTGCTTCTAGCGTCGAACACCCTCTTTGCAGGGGTAGATCCCGCCAAGCTGTTGCACGAGGCGGAATTCATCCGAAACCCGCAAGACGACTATCAGGTACATGTCCTTTTAGTCGATGAAAAGAACAACAAGAAGGAAGAGCATACTTACGAAACACTAGTCAAAGGACGCCATAAGTCTTTGGTGCGTTTTCTTACTCCCATTGCCGACAAAGGGACTAAAGCTCTTATGGTCGACGAACAGATGTGGATCTATGTCCCTTCGACCTCAAAACCCATTCGAATCGCCCCTCGCCAAAAGGTGATGGGAAATGCGGCTTACGGGGACATCGTCCGATTAAGCTTCGAGGGTAATTACACCGCCAAGTTTGTCCGGGAGGACAAATTCAAAGACAAAAAAGCCATCGTGCTAGACCTAATCGCCATTGAAGACAAACCGGTCACTTACGATAGAGTGGAATATTGGATTGAAGCCGATACGCATCGACCTTTGAAAGCACTTTACCAAACCACTTCAGGGAAAACGCTGCGTGAAGGTTTTTTCGATAAGTTCGCAAACGTATTGGGGGTTCAAAGACCGACACGTCTAGTGCTCCAAGACTTTTTACAAAAGGATCATGTCACCAACCTGGTGTTCTCGGAAGCGAAGAAGACTTCACTCCCCGATCTCCTCTTTGATAAAGAAAATTTTGCGCGGGATTAATCCAAAAATTAAGTTTCTTCTTGTAGTCAGCTTGGCCGTCGCCAGTCTAGTGGTTTCCGCAGCCGATAAGCCCTCGCTTTCGATCGAGCTCGACGACTTTACTAGTTACTTCACGACTCAAGATATCTTGCGCCACAACCGTTATGAAATTCACGCGAAAGAGACCGTCCCTCTCTCTCGAACGCTTTCGACCGTAATGGATTTAAGAGGTCGTGTAGAAACCGCGGAATCGGGAATTAATGCCTCGTTCCTCCCTCATTACTCTTCGGCGGTCACCCATAACGAGCTCTTTGAAGGTGAAATTCGCCAGCTCTACATGGATTGGCTGGGCGATAAGGTCCGGATGAAAACAGGAATCATGCAGATCGATTGGATCGAGTCGCTTTCGCCGTTAACCAGCGACATTATGACTCCTTTAGATCTTAGGTTCGGCGGCTTTGGCACCAATAAAGAGATCATAGTTCCGGAAGCGGCGGTTTACCTTAATCACAAACTTTTTGGGGGAACTCTCGAATATTTGTTCGTTCCGCTACCGGTGACCCATAGGCTTCCCGTTGGGGATAACGGTTACGGACTCTATCCGTATTTGGCCAACCAAGTTGCCCCTCTGTCAGCTATGATATCAACGAGCAGCATTCCCCAAACGCTTGCCGAAGTGGAAGCGGGAGTGCGCTATCATCTAGATTTTGATAGTGGTCTTGAACTTTCTTTCTTGGCTTATCGGGGCCATCAGAGAACCCCTACTTTTGTAGCAGGCCCTCCCAGTGCTTCGACTATCCCCATCACCGAGGTTTACGGCAGGACTGTCACATTGGGCGCTTTTGCCACCTATGGAACTGAAGCGGCCATCTTCCGTCTTTTTACTTACCTAGAGCCCCACCGGTACCCTGCCTCCGTAACCGTTGCCCCGGGCGGAGATCCCACACAACTTCCCTATGAGAATCGCATTCGAGTGGGATCGGGGTTCGATTATGTCTTTTCGAAGCATTTGAAACTCTATAGCGAATTTACGGGTACCCATACCGAGTATCCCAACGGGCAAATGAATTATTTAGCGACCGTTAGACTCACCAACGAGACATTTAAAGACTTCATGATTTCATTAAATGCGACGATTGGCTTTCCGTACTTTTCTTCGCTATTAACACCGGAAGTAGCATGGAATTTTCAACAGGACATGTCATTGGGATTAGGGGCGCATCTCATCCAGTCGTCTAACGTCAATTCAGCCTTTGAGATGTTAAAGAATGCGAGCCAAGTTTACGCTACGTATCAGTATACTTTCGCGCTTTGGTAATTCTCGGCAAGCTTTTCTAATAGGTCTTTCCAGGTTGGAGATCCTGACTGCACTTTGAACCCATAGCTGCCGATTCCGCTATTTCGAACGAGTTTAACTCTTAGATCCACCGAAGCACCCTCTGCTAATCTAAGATGGCACAGCCCTTCCTCTCCCGGTCGCAGGGCTACGGGCGAAGCTGCTCTTAGGCCTCTTAACGAAGCGTCTATCACCTTAAGGGGAGCTACTTTTCCTTTTTGAAGTTCTAGCGTTCCCACGCAATGGATCGGATAGCGAGTCTCCATTCGCACGGGAACACGCCCCATCACCCTGGGACGAGGAATGCTGTCTTGATGCTTTGAAGATTGGAAAACGTGATTGAGAAGCTCTAGCTCATAGTCATCTAAAGTGACCAAGGGATTCTCCTCGGCAAAGAGCTTCTCCATAAATTCCGGATTCATGCCTCCGTGGAAAGCTTTGGGCACTTTGCGATCGGGAAACAGAAATCCTTGATGCTGATTTTCCGTATAATATCGATAGAGATTACGCGCGGGCTCTTTCCCCGAATAGACCTTTTGATAACGCGTATGAGCCGCTTTGATATCTAAGACTTCGCCAAGTGCTGGGTTACCGTTTACAAAATCGTACTGCTTCGTCGTAAATCGTAAGCGTTTAAAGAGTAAGATCGCTTCATAAAAAGGGGCGTGTTTCGGATTTACTGCGGCAAAAAGATAATCCAGCCCTAAATACCTGTCCGCGTATTCCCACATAAATTTGGTAAGAGGAAACAGAACGCGCCCTGGTGAGAGACGATACTCTCTATCCACCGCGAGCGCAGAAATTTCGGCCGCCCGATGTGCTTTGGGAAAAAGAGTGCGCCTAGGGCACAGTTTGTCTATCGGCAGACCAAAAGCCCCTTCCTGAACGATGGAAAGCGTTCCAATCGTCTTTCCTAGATGCTGGGCTATCACAATGGTGGTCGTGGGTAGTAAGTGGTATTTGGTGACCCGCATCTTTGCCGCGACAGGCCGCATCAGCCCTGCATCGACATACGAAGCGTGCAAGAGTCTAAAGGCCGACTCTAACTCCTCGTTCGTATGGGCAATCTTAAGCGTTAGATCACCGGACGAAGTCGGCACCGAAATGGTGGAACGGATGATATGGTTGGCGACGTGCGAGGGAAGATACTGCACCCAGGACGAAGCATTTCGGCGCGCCATGCGGGAACACCGGGTTTTAATCTGGCGCATCCGTTTTTCGAGTTGTGCGGGGGCGAAAGGTGACGGCAAGACAATCCTCCCAGACAGTTTATTATCGGAGAAGATTGTGAAAAAGATTTGCCGTTATCGGGCTACATTATGCGAAAAATACGATAATTGAGGGATCTCTAGCGCATGACCCCTTTATGCGCGTCTAAACACGTCGGTGCCGGAGTAGTCAAAGGCACGCCTTCACTGATTCTTCGACGCTGCACCAGATCAAACTTGTCGCCCGGATTTAATAGCTTCACCGGAATCTCTCCGGGATGCTCTTTCATATCGGCGATCATGACGTGCTTATTGCCGATGACTTCGGCCAATTCTCCATCGGTAACTTCGACAAAGCCGTCTTGATCGATTCCCATCCCAAGGGTGGTGTCGTGGCCGATAAGATAGCTGAGGAGCCGGTTCTCGCGCTGGCGGATAATAAAGTGAGTATCCACCATGACTCCTGGCAAAACGCCGAGGCCTAATCGGAATAGACCTGATTGGTTGGCGTCGATGATGGTCGGATCTTCGTTCCCGGTGAACATCTCATGGGACATAATCGCCATCCCAGCGCTAGTGCCTCCCATAGGCATCCCGTTCTCGTAACGAGCCCTTAACATATCGGCTAGATCCGAAAAGCCCGGGTCACCCAGCAGATTCATGATTTCCGCCTGATCTCCTCCGCCGAAGAAAACCGCCGTCGCATTCTTAAGCTGATTCACAAAATCGGCTTTAGAAGCTCGCACCTGATCCACCGACATTGAAGCCACTACGGGAGCCGAATCCACATTATTGGTGGCTTCTTGAATGCACTGAGCAAACCAGGGAGTCGATTCATCGGGAACTCCTCCCGCCCAAGCAATCGAAAGAATACTTCCCTTCGCCCCACCCGCTGCTTTCGAGAGTCGAGAGAGCCCCTCCATGGGAGGATTTCCGCCTCCCACCAAGAAAAGGTGTTGGCTCGCCAACCCCGGCGCCGCATTTAAAATTAGAACTAATGAAAAGAAAAATAAACCCTGACGAGACGAAGACGCTCGTCTCCCAATATGATAGCCCATTTTTAGTCCCCCCATCCCCTAATAGCCATTCTCTGATTTAGGTAAGCATTGTCAATGAGCCACTACTACGCATCGCAGCGGCAAAAAGCGCCTTTGGAGCAAATGAAATGACCTTCGATATCGCTTTCGAGTACATTTGAAGCAATGAAAGCACTACTAGTTGGAATTCGCGTACCACACACAGACGATGAGGAGTTCGAAGGGTCTTTGAAGGAATTACAGAGGTTGGTCGAGACTCTGGGATTTAAAGTAATAGGGACGCTCGTCCAGAAAAGAACTTCTCTTTCTCCTGCAACTGCCATAGGCGCTGGAAAACTAAAAGAGTTGGCCAGTTGGACCGGTGGAACCGGTGAAGTGGTTAAGCATTCAAAGCCCAAACACAAAGCGGCCGAGGCTTTTGCGGATGCCGACCCCGAAGAGGATAGCGCTGAAGCTTCCGATTTAGGGTTAGAAGAAGAGCAAGAAGAATTTCCCACACGAAACGAACTCGCGACTCACATCGTTTTCGATCACGAACTGAGTCCGCTTCAGCAAAAAAATCTAGAGCAGGCGACAGGTGCCGATGTCTTAGATCGCACTGGTGTCATCGTAGAAATTTTTCATCGCCATGCCAAGACCAGAGAGGCCAAGCTTCAAGTTGAGATCGCACGATTAAATTACTTAGTCCCTCGGATGCGAGCGACAGGTCCCGGTGAGCGCCAAGGGGGTGGTATCGGATCCAAGGGAGTGGGAGAAACGGCGTATGAATTAGATCGGCGAAGAATTCGAGATCGCGTCGCCGAACTGCAAAGTGAGCTCAAAGAAATTCGCGAAGACGCCACCCATCGCAGGGAAAGAAGGCGCGAGCAACTTAGAGTCGCTTTGGTGGGTTATACGAATGCCGGAAAATCTTCACTCATGAGGGCACTCACCGGAAGTGAAGTATTAGTGGCCGATAAACTTTTCGCGACACTAGACACCACAATAAGAGCCCTGCAGCCCGAAATATTTCCTCGGATCCTTATTTCGGACACCGTAGGGTTCATCAAAAAATTACCTCATGACTTGGTGGCCTCCTTTCGATCAACGTTAGACGAAGCGAAAGACGCTTCCCTACTGCTTTATGTCGTAGACGCTTCGGACCCCACTTTTCGTTCTCAGTTAGAGGTGACTAAATCAGTTTTACAGGAGATAGGCGCCACCGACATCCCTTCGCGTCTGGTGCTCAACAAGGTAGATCTGCTCGACGTGGTCCAGACCCACTTACTCAGTCGAGAATTTCCCGATGCGATTCAGATCTCGACCCAGAATCCCGCTCATGTCGAACAGGTAAAAAAAATAATCAGAGATTTTCTAACGATAGATATGGAGAACGCGGAGTTTGTGGTTCCGTATGACGATCAAAAGGGGATCATTGGAGAAGTTCGCAGGAATGCGTTTGTAGTAAAAGAGACGTTTGAGCCCGAGGGGGTGCGGCTGCTCGTCAGAAGCTATCCGGTTAACATTGCGAAGATTCGTGGGATGCTCGAGAACGAAACCAAATAAGGAGCGCCCCTGGTAGCCTTCTCGTTCAAAACACGCTTGAGGCAGCGGGGTTAATCCCATTCGCTCCCCCCCAAAAAAACTCCGCCACAACTAAATTGAAGTCCGGCCCTTGTTTTTCCGTACCCGGGGTTCGGGGGCTAAGTGACTGGCCCAATAATACCCAGAGCACGCTCTTGCACCGAGGCCTTTTGCCCCTTACACTTATTAAATTCATTAATGATTTCAAAGAATAGAATCGGTACACCCCTTGCATTAGATAGCGACAAGGGGAGAACAACAAAGGAGAACGCCATGAAACGGTTGTGGGTAGTTGCATTATTGATTTTGGTAAGACCGCTTTTCGCCGAGACCAATTCGGTGGAGCTAAGAATTCAAGCCCAAGGTAATCCCGCCGCGGTTACCGCTTTGGACGTCAATCCCAATGACACTGTCAGTCTGGCCGCTGATCTGTGGGGAATGGGCGGACAGTGCACTACCCCCGGAGGATGCCCTC
>CAVZSV010000002.1:0-11260 GCA_963778115.1 uncultured delta proteobacterium | reverse complement strand
ACCTACCGCTAGTCATGAATTTCGTCTCTACGCTCCTTACGATCCTCAAGACTTCGATCCCGACTGGATTGGAAGTGCGCAAAGTATTTTCCGAGTCGCAACCGATAGCGGTGCTCCCGTTCAATTTAGCCTTCGCCATACCCTCACCCTTAATAGGTATCGCATGGGCGGCTACCTCTCTCCTTGGGGAACCTTAAAGGCCAGCCGAACTTTCGATCAAAGGCTACGTTTCGCCATGGACGTTAAGTTTTCAAAACATCTGGATCTCTTTCTTCCCTTCTTCGTCAGACAAGCCCGATACGGGAAGTTTCTTCCCAACGCGCGCTTCAATGACAGCTGGCGCTACGCCGCCTGGGCAGCCCCGGAGCTCACCTACACTTTTCGCGACGAGACTTTTCTCTCGGTGAGCTACGAAACGGATACTTTTGTTAGCGGAGATCTCAAGACGACTTATTTTGCCGACGCGCTCGCTTCGGGAAGCGTCATGCTTTGGTTTGGAATGCCTCTTTAGCAGGCGCTGTGAGACGCTCTAATGCGGAAATATTAATCAAAGCCTCTTCTTTATCTCGACCGCAAATCCAAAGCTGTGGCTGAAACCGCTGGCACACCTTGGGATAGTCAGTGGTCCCCCAGAGCCGACAACGATCGTCGTCAGTCAAATGCAAACAGCGAACTCCAGCCGGTTTCCCGTTGGGAAGACCTGGAAGAGGACTTGAGATGGAAGGGGCGATACAGCAAGCGCCACAACCCACTCTGCATTCGATAACAGTTCCCATTAGAAAATAGCCATCTTCAAACAAAACACACTGCCACCGGACTTCATGAACTCTCCCGTGTCGACTTCGCGAACTTCAAAATTCCTTAGCTTCAATTCACTCACCGTTTTTTGCGCGCCTGCCTGCAAAACCACGGCGGTGCCGTTAACGCCGGTCGCATTACATGCCATGTTTTCTCTGGCTTCTTTTTCAGAAACAGTAATCACATCGGAGAAAAGATGTTGGATCAAGTTTAGTCCCTCGTTATCAAAAGCCTCCGGATAGATTAAAACCGTATTTTCACTAAGAGCGGCAAAGCAAGTATCTAAATGGTAAAAACTGGGATTCACGAGATTTAACTCAATGATCGGGACTTCAAAGAGAGAGGCCATTTCAGAATAGACTTTGCCATCGGTCCTTGGACCGACTCCCCCCCAAATCAAACCTCGACCGGGGTGCCATAAGATGTCACCCCCTCCTTCGAACACCACTTCCCGGGATGCCATTTTTTTGATCTCATACCCGTTTCGAGAAAACCAGGACTCAAACCAGGGGACCTCTTTTCGGCGCGAGGGAAACCTCATATGGCTAGGAACACAAACCCGCTTCTGTTGGGAAAGCCCTATAAAAGTTTGGTTAGCACAAAACACCATGTCTTCCAGGCCCGGCTGAGCATCGATAGTCTCGACCTTAATTCCCAATTCAGTGAAGGTCTCGGCTAGTTTTTCCCATTGAGTTCTTGCTAGCCCCGCGTCAACATTCCCCTGGTTCCCCTCCATGAACTCATTTTTTACATCCACCACCTGAAAATGATCGGGGGGGCACATCAAGAAGATCTTTGGATAAGGCATCGAAACCAAAGCGTTCTTGTCGAAATTGGCCGGTAGCTGGGATAACTCTGAATAGACCCTCATTGGGCCTACTCTAGTGACGAAAATGGCGATCTTCAATCCAGGTTCTGTTTATGATATAAATTCGTCCCTATGCCGAGTTCCTTTGTTCATGCGCTTCTTCCGACCTCTTGTCTTTTGGCCTCTCCCCCTCAAAAAGAGGCCCGAACTGGCAGACAAAAGCTGCTGCTAATCGCCATCGCTGTCATTGCTTGCAACCTCCCCGATTTGGATATCATTCCAGGCCTTCTGTGGAAGGGCCATCTGGCCGATACCCACCGAGCGTGGGGACATAATATCTTTAGCATCATCGGTTTTACCGCACTCACCGCCTGGATGTTCGCCAAAGCGAAACTATTCACTCAAAATCCGTGGCAGCGGTGGACCATTTCAGCCATGCTAGTAGTAAGCCACGTTTTCTTAGACGGCTTGGGCCACTTTAACTCCTTTGACTACGAACCCGCCGTTCCTTTGCTCTGGCCGCTTTCGTCCTATGGTTTTACTTTCCCTTTTCGAATTTTTATTACGATGGATCTCATTCAAGACGGCCATTTAGCATTTTCGATCTTTTCCGCGAAGTTTTGGACGGAGATTCTGCTCTGCGAAATGGTTCCCAGTGCCGTGCTCTTTTTTTTCTGGGTGATCTCACTTAGAGTGATCGCACTGGCGAAAAAACTAGGATTTCCCTTTTCGCTCAGCGCATTTCGCCGTACTAGAAGTTCGTCGTCTCAGAGCCAATAAATTATTTGAAAATCTATGCCACTCTCACAAGCGATCGGTGTAGACCGATGCGATCTTTGACACCACAGAAAAGAACCCCCAAAGCATAACGCTCTTCGGAAGAAAAAAGCTCGCTTAATAAAGGAAACAATCGTTCCTCTTCTTCTCGAATATGGATGGCCACCTCTTCCTTGAGCTGCGCGTAACTCTCGCCCCAAGCCCCCGATCCCAAACGTTCGAAATCGAGTTGGACAAGCAGTCCCTCAATTTTGGAGTGATGATCTCTTAAGTCTTCAATAAATCCAAAGGCCGACTCATCTTCCGCGACTTGCCGATACACGATCTGTTCTTCGGCAAGAGTATAGGCCTCAATCATTTCCCGCAGCTCCTGAAAGAGGGGATCCCCAGAAGCCATGATGCGCTCATTGGGGTAATTGCTCCGGTCCAGGAGCTGTCGAATCCGGTTGTGATCCGAGGAAAGAAGCTCGGCTATTTGTATGCGGTGATGGTCTTCTCTTGGGTTTCTTGTGATCTCTATCGGCATCTCGCCTCCTGAAAAACGGGTCAGAGTAAAGAAAGCAAGAAAAGTGCCAGCAAAAAAAGGGCTATTCTCCTAGGAAAGCTTCAAGATCTTATTAAGATTGCGACAAATGCTTAACAGAAAGTGCCGCGGTTTTCCTCGATGGTTATCATTTTGCGACGGTATGATTTGATTTGCCTTAGCCATCGGAAAAAAAAGCATTCGCAGAAAGCGCCTGCTCGAGCATTCGATCGTAGTCCTTTCCCGAAATTTCAATGGCTCCTAAAGATTTTAGATGAGGAGTCAAAAACTGAACTTCAAATAACTGATACCCCCCTTGCTTTAGCCTTTGTAAGAGATGGAAAAGGGCGACCTTTGAAGCGTTACTTTCCCGATGAAACATCGACTCCGCAAAAAAACCCGCTCGAATGGCAACCCCATAAGCTCCCCCTACCTGAATATTATCCTGCCAAACTTCCACCGAGTGAGCGAAACCTAAATTCGCCAATTGGGAGTAGACCTGAACGAACTCTTCACTAATCCAAGTGGCCTCGGATTGTTTTTCGAAGTCCTTTGTCTTTCCCCCGCGATTGGCACAAAGGCGCATCGTGGATTCAAAGGCTTTATCAAAAGAGATCCTAAAGTGCCCGCGATCGATAACTTTCTGAAGGGAGCGAGAAACGTGAAATTGATCTAAAGGAAGAATAGCGCGCGGATCAGGTCGGTACCAGGACACTTCGCCCGTTTTCGGCTCCGCCATGGGAAAATAGCCATTGGCATAGGCTTTGACCAACAATTCAGGAGTGAGTTCTGGCATAGGAAAAATCCCCCCTAGCCTCAAGTTCTACCACTAGTCAAAGCTTAGGGGGATTTTTCCTTTTAAGTCGTGATGAGACTTAGCAGACTCTGCGGCCGCCGCGACATCCAAATCGCCGGTAGGCAACACCACCACGTCGGATGCCTCGACATCCAACGCCACGACGATAGACGCCATAGGCACCGTAACCGTAAGGACGTCCCACTCCGACGCTAATCCCAACGTAGCCGTAGCCGCCACCGCCGTAGTAGCCACCACCACGATAGTAGCCCCCATAATAACCTCTCCCTCCACGGTAGTACGTTCCGCCCCCGTGCAAAGAACCCGCTCGCATCGCATTGCCAGGCCCCCGCCCCGCAAGAGATTCGGATGGAAGAGACAACATCGTTAGCGCCAAGAGAAACGCTATACTTAGTTTTTTGAACATAGTTCATTCCTCGTTTTAAAGTTCTGACTCCTCTGGCCGGTAGGCCCGAAGAAGTGCTGACTCGAGCGGGGAACATAGCAGGAAGCATGCCCGTCTTCTTGCAGTGGACACCCAGCCTGTCAACGAGATGACAAAACGTAACGTGGCAATACAGCTGTCAAAGTCTTGGACAGTTTGGTTTAGCGATTAGCTTCGAAGATAACGTTTTGGGTTAGTTTTATCGTTAGTCTTAGGGATAATCTTAGGATTAATCCTAAAGAGACCTTTCTGGGCGAAAGGTCTAGCCAACCTGGCGGAAAGGCTTCGATTTGGAATTAGTCGTGGATGAAGGCAAGCCGTAAGGCATGGAAGGGGCGTTTTCGTAATCGGAAAAGAGGCTTCCTATCGTCTGTGGCGAAGGTTGAGACACTAGCTTTCTAGCGTGAGGGAGATTCCAGCAAGGGATACTGGGCCAGAGGTGGTGTTCGTGATGGCACCAGGTATTGTGCGGTTGAAATAAAAAACGTTGCCACCCTCTCGCCGTAATTCGATGAACATCGTTAGTCCCCGTGTGCTCGGTCCAGATGCGAAGCCGAAAGATGGCCCAGTAGGCGGTGTTGACCGAAATCCACCACACGGCCGCTATCCAAAGCGTGTGGGTGAAGTACATGACGGCAAGCACTGGGAGCCACAACAGAACAGGACCGATGCGATCTAAAACAGAAACTGGTTTTACGATCCGGATAAGTCTAATAATGTCCACTACCGCAAAGCCGACCAGATCCTTTAGCACATAAAAAAAAAGTCTCGTTCGCGTCAGAGGAAGCGCCCACTCAGGTCTAGCCCATCTTTTGTGAATCAATTCCGGATCAGCCTCGGTGCCGACTTTCGCGTGATGCTCGAAGTGAAATTTTCGATATCCATCGAGACCTATTCCCAAGGCCCAAAACGTAAAGATGCAGGTCACCAGATCATTAAAAGCGTGGTTTCTTGAGATAGCCCGGTGGGCTCCGTCATGGGCCATAATCGAAAGGGCGTGCTGGCGAGTCGCCAAGAGAATAACGCCAAGAACGTAGCCGACGGGATGGTGAAGCCAAGCCATCGCTAGAAAAAGGGCTACCACTTCTACCCAGTTGATAAGGACCCGTATCATCCAGCGGGCGAAGCTTGGCTCCATAAGGGGAAAGGCCTTTTTGTTCCTACGGGGGTCCATGGATGGGGAGGTACGCACGGCACTCTCGTCATCGGCATAAAACGGCCGAAACTCAAGCATTGACAGGCTTTTCAGCGGTGACGCATAGTGACATCATTCGGACATTTTATAGGAGTTAAGGTATGCGAATTCTGGCGGCATTTCTAGCTTGGGGAATCTTATTCTCAACGGTGGCTATCGAAGACGCCAAGGCTTTCGACAGAGAAGGCGAGCGGGCTAAAATGATGAAGCTTATCGAGGGAATCAGAAACCGCCGCGCCATGGCGTCCAATCTGCTCGGCGCCCCCATCGAACACCAGCTCTTTGTAAGCTATTTCATGAGTGAAGTTTGGCCAGTAATCTCGGAGCTCCAAGGCTTAGAAGCCCAAGCCCGTCTTTTTAACGTGGCGACAGACCGAGCCCTTTATAACGACGAAGCCGAACATCAGAGCTGGAAGGACGGTAAGGCCGCCGCCGAAGTAAGAAAGAACGAAATTCTCTCCTCGAACGAATGGAAGACAAAGATTAAGCAGTTTGCCGGTTTGGCAAGTGTCCTGGAGGGGGAACTTCCCGAAATAGCGCGAAGAATGTGGAAGGAGATGGAACTGGGGCAATTCGACGCTTCAACGTTGCCTATCCAAAAAAGACTTACCACGCTTACCATCGAGATCAATGATATTAAGAACAGTTCACCGGTCGCCGCTCACCTGGCCCAGTACGAAGACTCTGTCATCCAGATCAAGCAGCTGTATTACTCTAAACAGATCTCTTTTGAAGAAGCCTGGAGGAGACTCGAAGCCCTCGAGCCGATGTCATTTAGAGCCATGGGAGAGGATATCGCAACCCGAGGGAGAGCCCTTTTTCGCGAAACGGCAATTCTGCGGACAAAGCTCGCCCAATCCAAGCACTATGATAATTGGGCGCAGTACCGAGTTGCTATTCAGTCAGTCAATCACGGCGATCCTTTTAATACCGTTGCGAGTCGTATCAAATTTTTAAACGAAATCCTTCAGAAGATAGAAGGGGCTTATCGAAGGTTTCTAGAAAAGCGAATCGCTACCCTTCCTGGTATGAGCCTATCCCATCTGCGCCGGAGCCAATATGCTTTATTGGGGCTCCCCGATGACGCCATTGTCCGCGATTATCTTCCTATGGAAAGAGCACTGCCGCTTTGGCGCGAAGTCATGTTGGAAAGCGGCTTCGACCCCAAGAGGGTAGATGCGATCTGCTGGGACGAGTGGCCCCGTCGGCTAAAGCACACGCACGCGTACATGGAGAATGCGCTAAATCGACGACCCGAAATACTCTTAGTGGATGCCAGAACCTTAGCGGTTCCCGAGCCCTCAGACCGAGAAATGCTTCCAGCCAGCATCTTTATCGTCCAAAATTTCAGGGCTCGCGGTCCCTATCCTTACAAGGTGGCCCTTCACGAGGGGGGGCATGGCATCGCGTATAGCGAAGAGGAAAATCCCTTCGAACTGGAGCCCTCCAATGGGTGGGCGGAAACGCCGTCGACATTAATGGAATATTTCATGGAGGAGCCCGAGTTTCTTTACCGCGCCTCGCTCCATTCCGGCATAGGTCCGCTGCCACAATCTTTGATCGAGGCTTTTATATCTAACCAAAAGATCAATAAACTGATGGAGCTGCGGCGACAGTTAACTCTTGCGCTTATCGATCTCAAAATCTGGAATTATACTTACACCGAAAACAGTGACGCTTATGTCGATCGCGCGATAAAGATTTATGACGACTCTATGACCGAAGGCCTTTTGATCCCTCCGACAAAGGGGTTACGCCATGCGGGATACAACTCCTTTTCGACGGACCATTTTTTTGGAGGAGAAGTGCGCTATATTGGATATAACCAGGCCTCCTTTTCAGCAGCGATGATCCATAATGAGCTTTTGGACCGTTTCGAGCGAAGTTCGGGGCGACGTTCTCTAATGAACCAACGCACTTTAGGACCAATACTGGAAGGTCTGTTTCGAAAGGGTTCGGTTCAGCCGTTTCCCCAACCCGCTGAAACTTTTTCGCGGAAACGCTTTTCGGCCGAGAGTTATATCGACCCGCTGATTGGGGCTGCTGAAAGCTATAGTCCTGGGCCCCACGATTTCATTCCCAAACCAGAGGGGTGCGGGCCTGAGGTAGAGGCAAAGGCGATTTAAACACCACGGGATTTTTTCTTTTTGCCAGCGCCGCTCGCAATAACGTCGAGTGAGTGATAAAATATGAGTGTTGCAAGGCGTTAACAAAAAAGAAATTTCGACGTCAAAAATCTTTGAGTCGCTAAAAGTCATCATCCCGCGCAAACGGCGAGGTGTATTTGCCGCAGGAACGGTCTTCTTTTGTTTAGTGGCCGTTGTCGTGATTCGGTGGGAGCCCGCGAATGTCAAAAAGCCCACCGTAACTCCCAACGCTTTTCGCCCCTCACTCTCGGCCGCCCTGGCTGAGCCGCTTCAAGAAGGAAAATTTCCTGATCATTTGCCTCTGTCCTTGGAGGGCCACTTAGGATCCGTCCATGTTAACTACACCATTCAGACCAAATCTCAGGAAGCGATGGAAAAACTTCTTAAGATCTATAAGCCCGACTATGGGGCATTTGTTGCTTTGGAAGCGGATACCGGTCGAATCCTTTCGCTGTGCAGTTACACGGCCCAACCTTCAAGTTTAGGCAATCTGGCGTTGAGATCGTCTTTTCCCGCGGCCTCTCTTTTTAAGATTGTCACTGCAACTGCTGCTCTTGAAGGAAGAAGTGTCACGCCAGAAACCGAGATCACCTTTAACGGAGCCAATCACACGCTTTACCGGCGAAACGTCACCGATTCGAGCTCCAACCGGTGGACCCGAACGATGACTTTGAAAGAGGCCTTCGCCAAATCGGTAAATACGGTCTTTGCAAAATTAGGACTCTATAAACTAAAGGGCCAAGAGCTTGAGGATTATGCCCATCGCTTTCAATTTAATCGCTTTATTGCTTCCGATCTTCCCATTCAGCCGGGCCAATTTCTTATTCCAGACAAAGGCGACTGGGGAATTGCGGAGGCCGCTTCCGGTTTCAATCGAGTCGTGACGCTAAGCCCTCTTCAGGCCGTCATGATGGCGGCTTCCGTGGTCAATGATGGTGTCATGATGTCGCCGTATATCGTCGATTCCATCAATCCTGTAGGACAGCCCATGACGCTTGCGGCAACTAAACAGGTAGCCGCTGTCACCATGACGCCTGAGACTGCGGCCGAGTTAAGACAGTTAATGCAAGAAACCGTGGAAAGTGGAACGTCGCGTAAGTCTTTCCGAACTTTGCTCAAAAACAGAAAATACGAAGGGCTAGAGATCGGCGGGAAAACAGGTTCTATGACCGGTCTCGATCCCAAGGGGAAATACGATTGGTTTATTGGATATGCCAAATCCAGCGACGGCAAAAAGATTGCCGTCAGTGCTCTAACGATCAACGAAGAGACTTGGAAAGTGAAATCCTCATTCTTGGCTAGAGAATTCTTCGAACAGTATTTTAAGCCACCCCCTCGCACCCCGTAAGAGAGTCGCTAACGCCTACTTTTTGAGAATTTCCGCTAGTACCTTTCCTTCTGACAAACTCGGAGCAACAGTACCCGCCAAAAACGTAAGCGTCGGCGCAATATCGACGACATGCGCCGGTGTCGCGTAAACTCCAGCCTGGATATGAGCTCCCGTTATGATAATGGGAACCGTTCTATCGTAAGCATAGCCTGTCATGTGCATGACCGTGTCATCGCCCGACATAAAATACGGCTTTAAGATAACCACGACATCGCCGCTTTTACCCGGATAATAGGTGTGCAATATCTGCTGCTCCAACATTCCCGGTGGAATCTGTCGCGTTTTCACGTCATGTTTACTGAAAACAAAGGCTAACCCTGGAAGCTTTTCTTGAAAGGCGGCTTTTAAGGCCTCCAGGGCTCTAACCTCTTGCTCTTCGTTGGAGTCTTTGAATGCTTTGTCATTCAGCCAAGCGTTCATTTCCGTAAGACGCGCAATCCAATGCCCCTCTTTGGGGGCTCCCAGTCTCGCCACCATTGAAGTCTCTAGTTCGCTGAGTAGGGCTGTTTCATCGATTCGACCCGCATCGATTCCTTTCGATTTGGCTAGAATCGGGGTTCGGCGGAATTCCGTGATCTCCCGTTAAAACCACAACAACTCCCGCCAGTCCCCCCGGCACTTTGCGTTTTATATAATTCAAAATCCGAGAAAGGCTGCGATCTTCAGCGACGGTCATCTCTTCCATCTCTAGGCTATTAGGGCCAAAGGCGTGTCCTAGATAATCGTGGCTCGAATAGCTAACGGCCAACAGATCAGTCCCCTTCCCTTTCCCCAGATGATACTCGTCAATCGCCTTTTCCACAGCGGCATTGGTGATATCCAGGCCCACTGGAGTTCCTAACGATCGCTTGGTTCCTAATTCCACCCGGTGAGGAAAACTCTTTCCGAACTTGCCCAAATGGATAGCTTCATCTCGAAGTAGATTGTTATCGGTAGAAAGGCCCGTGGGTTTTCCGGTGACATTCCATTCGACTACCTTTCCCGTCCGTCCCAGTATTTCGCCGTTGAGGACATCGATCCAGTTGGGAAGCCTGCCCGAGGGAAAGTAGTATTTACTCGAGACCCATTGGGTCGCTTTCGTATCAAACCACATCACCACATCCGCTCGGTGCCCCCCCATCAAAATTGCGGCTCTATCTTTCAAAGAGATCGAGACGACCTTAGACGGAAGTCCGGCGTTTTTAAATTCATCGCCCACGGTGGTAGCAATGAGGTTTTTCGGAGAGGTGCCAAAATGCTTGTCCTCGGGATTTCTTCCAATCACGGCAACGCCCGGATCCTCGGTACAGTAGACTCCCTCGCCCGTAGCTTTGTCGTACCAGTTATTAAGAGGAATCCCCGCTTGATACGGATAAGATCCGGTGAGAATGGTTGCATGGCCGGGGCCTGTCATGTCCTGTAACATTTCGAATTCACCGTAGGGAAAATAGGCCCCGCGAGTCATCAAGTAATTAAATCCCCCGACGGTCCCGTCGGATTTCACCGCAGGCAGAAATCGACTATTGAATCGAGTAAGGTAGTCCCCTCGAAATTGGTCGATAACAATCGTAAGAATAAGTTTGGGACGCTCTTTAAGAAGTTGGGGGGTAACCGCCGTCGAAGGCAGTGAAATCGTAAGAACGATAGAAACCGCTAATAATATCCGAAGGATCGAACCCGAACGGAGAGGGTGCTTGAACACAATGACTCCTTAATTCTTTTGAGAACGCCGTATCCTGTATCAACAGACCCGTTTTTTCAACCCTAACGACGAGAATCAAATAGTCGGCCATACTTATCGCGCAAGGACGAGATTCGTTCTAGAATAGAACCATGTCCTCACTGCTTACTGGCCAATCTAAAGACCATATCATCCCGACGACGGAGCCCGCGGCTCGGATAAATTCCGCGGTTAAGCAAGGTCTTAAAGCGCTTTGGACCGAAGCGAAAAAAGCTGGTTTCGATTTGCAGGTGGCAAGTAGCTTTCGAGACTTCGACTCCCAATTGGCTATCTGGAATCGCAAAGCACGGGGTGAACGCCCTTTGCTCGATGATCAAGGAAAGGTTCTCGACTTTAAGCGACTAACACCCGAACAAGTCGTCTTTAGCATCTTGCGCTGGTCGGCCCTTCCGGGAGCGAGCCGCCATCATTGGGGAACTGACATTGATGTTTTTGACGGCAACGCACTTCCCGCAGGCTACCAAGTCCAGCTCACTCCCGAGGAAGTGGCTCCCCAAGGAATATTTGGCCCTTTCCACGCGTGGCTCGATGAAAATCTGGCGAGGTTTAATTTCTATCGCCCTTACCACAGGGATCGTGGCGGCGTGAGCCCCGAACGTTGGCACATTAGCTACTTCCCGGTGGCAGATGCTTACCTAACCGAACTCACGATCGAACGAGT
>CAVZSV010000001.1:0-196098 GCA_963778115.1 uncultured delta proteobacterium | reverse complement strand
GATGTATTGCTGTCCACATAAAACTAATACTAATGTAATAATCCAAAATCGAACAATGACACGGGGTTCAGGCCAACCTTTTAATTCAAAATGATGATGAATAGGCGCCATTCTAAAAATACGTTTTCCCGTTAATTTAAATGAAGCGACTTGCAAAATAACTGAAACGGTTTCTAATACAAAAATACCGCCCATAAAATAAATACTAATTCTTGTCGCACCATGACCGCAATCATACCTAATGCTGCACCTAATCCTAAGAGCGCCGACATCACCCATAAATATTTGCGCAGGATAGGTATTAAACCATAAGAAACCCTAAACCCGCGCCCACTAAAGCACCACAAAATACGACTATTTCACCAGCACCAGGAACATAAGGAATTGATAAATATTTTGCAAAATGAATATTGCCAGTTAAATAAGCAAAAATACCTAATGCACCACCAACCAAAACGGTCGGCAAAATCGCCAGTCCATCAAAACCATCGGTTAAATTAACCGCATTACTGGTACCTACAATCACAAAATAAGCCAAGAACAATAAAAAATGGACCCAATGGAATAACAATTTTTTAAAAAATGGAAACACTAATTGTGTTTCAACAGGTAATTTCGCCGTAATAATATAAATAAAACGCAGCCCTAAACCCAACTAACGATTGCCAGAAATATTTCCAGCGTGCAGGCAAACCTTTGCTATTCTTTAAAACTAACTTGCGATAATCATCCCACAACCAATCGCACCAAAACCTAATATCACAATTAAAACCATCCAAATATAGCGATTAGTTAAATCGCTCCATAATAAAGTACTCAATGTCAATTGCAATTAAAATCAATGTGCCACCCATCGTCGGCGTACCGGCTTTGGTTAAATGACTTTTCGGACCATCATCACGCACAATCTTGGCCCACCTGATGTGAACTTAATTGTCGTAATGATCATTCGGCCCTAATAATAAAGCAAATAAAAAAGCCGTTAAAGTGCTTAAAATAGCGCGCAAAGTTAAATATTGAAAAACATGAAAAAAATGAAAATAACTTGCTAGCCACTAGGCCATTCACTTCCACGTCCCAATAAAGTCTAAGTTCATCCGCTTATACTTCCAGTCGATACTCAAGGTTACTCAAACACTTATCAGTTGGCGATTAGCTTCCTACATCATCAAAATGGTTTTTTTATCCCCTATGATTTGGTAATGCTCTGCGCCTTTCCCGGCAATTAAAATACAATCATTGCCTTGGCTATATTGTATACCCATCTTTATCGCTTTAGAACGATCTAGCTCAACCTGAACCTGCCTCCGGCAGGCTTAAAACCCGCCATAATCTCGCTCGGCGATCAACTCTGGATTTTCATGACGCGGATTATCATTGGTGACGATCACGTGGTCAGCTAATTGCTCAGCGATCGCTGCCATTAAGGCGCTTGCCGCGGTCGCGATCGCCGCCACAACCAAATATGCAAATCAATTTGCCGTGGGTATGAGTACGTATTGCCTCGAGTACCTTTTGCAACGCATCGGGTTTATGCGAATAATCAACCACCATCAACGGCTTACTACCCCACCTAAAACTTGCATGCGTCCGGGAACGGTTCGTAATTGCGATAACGCACGAACCGCATCAAGAAATGGCACCCCTTCAACACATAATGCTGTCAATACCGCTAAAACATTGCTTAAATTAAATTGCCCGAGCAACGGCAATATTAAACGGGCGCATTTCCCAAGGCGTTTTAAGTCGGATTTCAATCCCCTTAAGATCAACTTAATGATATTAGCTGTATAAAGGGAAGAGAATTACTATTTTTTGCATGATTGATTGCAATCCGTAAGTAAAAATTGTTTTTTTCTGAGCAGCTCATTCCGCGCCCATGCAGCGCCAGTTTCATCGTCAGTATTGATCATAATATTGTTTACCAAAATTCCGCTGAGAAACGTTTTTTGACTGCAGCATAAGTTTGCATGTCGCCATGATAATCGAGATGATCTCGCGTGAGATTAGTAAAAATGGCAGTGTTAAAATCAATACCATCGACACGCGCTTGATCGAGACTTTGTGAAGTCACTTCCATGGCAATCGATTTTGCGCCTTGTTGGCATAATGTTTGCAGAATTTTTTGCAGCATCACCGCATCGGGGGTCGTGTAACCAGTTTCCTGTAAAACATTAAAAAACCCGCTACCCAAAGTACCCACTATCCCACAAGTATTTCCCAAAGATTGCAGAGCTTGAGCGATAAAATAGCTGCAAGAGGTTTTACCATTGGTGCCGGTAATGCCAATCATAGTCATTTTTTTGGCAGGATAATCATAAAAACGCGCTGCGAGCTCACTTATTTTTTTTTGCAGCTGAGGAATAGCGATAATTGGCACATTGTGCGCTTTTGAAAATACATTTTTTGGTTCATCTAATTCAGCAAGTATGGCAGCCGCACCTTTAGCAATAGCATCGGGGATAAATTGACGACCATCAAAACTTCGACCTTGATAAGCAAAAAATAAATCATGGGGTTAACCTGACGGCTATCTTGAGTCAGTCCCAAAATTTCAGCATCATTATCAGCTGAAATAGGCAATATATTCTGTAGTAATGAAGATAGGCGCATAATGAGGTCTATTTACAATGCAACAAGTAATGGGCAAAAGATACCGATAATTTAGCAATTCTTCAATCTTTAAAAGTAAAAAATCAGACTAATCTGGACTCTATTCCCGATTAGTCTTGACTATTCGGGAGTTTGCGTCATAACAGTCTAATGAAACGTTATCTCTATCAATATGTTAAACAAGCACTTAATGACAAAATCGTCCTCTTAACAGGAGCGCGGCAATGTGGAAAAACCACTTTGGCCAAACAGTTATTTTCCAATTTTGATTATCTTAATTTTGATGCTGTTGAAGATCGCTTATTACTTAAAAGTAAAAGCTGGGATCGTGCGCAATCACTAATTATTTTTGATGAATTACACAAAATGGGCGATTCGCTCGCAGGGCGATATTTTCAGTATCGTTTATTTCCCTTAGATTTAAAAGAAGTTGCTAACTATGATTCCACTCTTAATATGCAAGATGCTTTTAAACAGCTTTGGACTTGTGGTGGATTTCCAGAACCTTTTTTAAAAAGCAGTGAAAGTTATTATAAACGTTGGCGTCGAAGTCATTTAGATATTATTTTGCGTCAAGATTTATTAGATTTCAAGCTGTTCGCGATATTCAAGCAATAGAAACCTTAGTTGCTATTTTAAAAACTGTGTTGGTTGTGGAATTTCTTATGCGAATTTAGCTAGAGATCTAGAACGAGACAGCCATACCATTAAAAATTGGTTAAATTTACTAGAAAATTTATACGTTATTTTCCGCATTACTCCTTACCATAAAAAAGTCGCTCGCTCTTTACTAAAGGAACCTAAATATTATTTTTTTGATGTCGCTCAAGTTGAAGAAGAAGGCGCGCGGCTAGAAAATATTGTTGCGTTATCACTTTTGAAAGAGCTCTGTTTTTTAGAAGATACAATGGGCATCAAAACCAATCTGCAATATTTGCGGACTAAAGATGGTAAGGAAATTGATTTTATTGTTTCGCTCGAAAACTTACCGCATTATACGAAGTTCAAAGTGTTAATTAGCGGGCAGGGGGGAGACGAACTTTTTGGAGGCTACCCGGTTTATCGTTCGGGACTAGCCACTCGGTGGGGCCAAAAGTTTCCCAATCCGGTGACAAGCGCTCTATTTTCTGCCAGTCGTCATATTCCCTATTCGATAGGATCCCGTCGATCCCAGAACGTGCATCGGGCGAAGAAGATGTTGCATGCGATGCAGGCCCCGTGGCCTCTGTCTTTTTCGCTCTTACGAAGTCCGATGGGGCTGGAAGCTATGTCGGATCTTATGACGGAAGACTTCTTGGATCTGCAACAACCTCCGTTTTCGATCCAAGAACAATTATTCAGGCATGCCGAAAATTATGATCCGCTGGCTCAGGAACTTTATTTAGACTCTAAAACGTTCCTGCCATGTTTGAACCTTACCTATACTGACAAGACGAGCATGGCCCACTCGATGGAAGTTCGGGTTCCTCTGCTGGATATGGAGATAGCCTCTCTCGTCGAGCGGCTTCCTAGCCGTTGGAAGATGAACTTAAACGAGAGCAAAGTCCTTCTGAAAGCCTTGGCGGAAATATCGCTTCCTGCGTCGGTGGTTCACCGCAAGAAAATGGGTTTTTCCTTACCCATTAAAGATTGGTTTTTAAATGACCTTCAACCGGTAGCTAGCGATCTGCTTAGTGAGGAGCGGCTGCGCCGGCAAGGGTTTTTCAAGCCTCAAATGCCTTCTCGTTGGCTGGGAGAGCACCGCGATCGGATCGCCGATCATAGTACTAAGATCTATGCGCTGATGACCTTTCAGCTCTGGTGTGAATCCTACGGCATTTAGATCAATGACACGTATGCTGTTTTATCGCGGAAGCCAAAAAAGATCTTAATTCCGGCGTTACTTCATTAAGATGAAGGGCCGCTCTGGCGTTTTCGTCCAGAACACGATTCCCATTCTTACAATTAAAATGAAATAGCCCAAAGCCACCGTCGTAGTCCGAATAACAGTGATTGGCCCAGGACATCCCCGATCCTTCCGCACTTTGTGAGATAGCTCCTAGATAGTTAGCGCGGTCTGACGGGGGAACCGAATCGCTCATTGCGCCAAATTCGCCCACCATAATCGGTCGATTGTATTTTTGGCTCCACGTTTGCGCTGCATCTACAATTCTTGCCAAGGAGGCTGGAGTCCACCCTTGCTGATGATAGGACTGAAGGCGAGAGATAGCGCAATTTTTTATCTCTGAAACGGCATTCGTCATGGAATGAGAGGAAGACTTAGGAGCACCCCCGGTCGACTCACACAGTTTCATCGTCGGCATTAGGTAAGCTAACTTCTGATCGTCGGAGCACGGAGCCTTTTGTGTCCCGCAACCCCGAAATAGCCTATCCGCATCGGAAACGAACGAGGCTTCGGCCGGGTTCGTGGACGGATAGGGGAAAGGCACGCCGCTAAGGATTCCCCGATCTCGGAAAGGGACCATGAAGGTCGCTCCCTGATGGGTAAAGATAGTGGGTTCGTAGATATGGATGGAGTAGATGATATTAGGATCGCTGTCCGCGATTAATTCCGGATAACTTTGGGACCAGGACGAGTCGACGGGAATACCCGCACTGGCATAGTTAGTAGTTCCGATGAGCGAGAGGGTACTCGACCAACCAGGTCCGCTAGAGATGAGAGTATGTTTCGGCATCCTTTGTCGAATGAGCGCGATATATTGGTGCGCAATTTTGACCCAGCGATCGGGAGAATCATCTTTAGGACCGGTCTTTGCCATGGGTGGTTCGTTGAGAACTTCGAGAAATAGCTTATCGGTAGGAAACGAAGCTAAACTGGATGAAAGCTTTGCCAGGAAAGCGGGGTAATAATTTTTTGCGAAGGTTGCGTATTGCGGGTCGGACTCTTTTAAGCTCAACGCATTTTCTTGGTTGGGATCTGGCGCTATGACGACGGCAAAACCTTTTGAGATAAGGTTTGAGACAGCCGTTATTAACTCTTTACGAATAGGTCCTCTGCTATCGGGGTATTTTGCGGAGAGGACCACTTCGGGTTCCACCAAAATGCGAACATGCTTGATTCCTAATTGGTGCATCGCAGTAAAGTCGGAGTCGGCCAAAAAGCCTTCTAGATAGGCAGTCTCACAGGCCTTACAACCTTTGAACCATCCGGAGATGTTAAACCCCTTACCCAACGTCGAAAGCGAACTCGTAGCTCCCAGACTCGCCGTGGAAATGAAAACCGCGATGAGAAACGATGCTCTTAGACGATTCATGCCCCCCCTTAACGAATAGCGAAATTATACCGATTAGCCTCAGCTAGATATGTTACCCGGAGGTAGCGAAGCCACCGACCTCAGTTTATGTGTCTGCTCGAATTTTTTCTGCGTGTCCCAGATGCGTTTCAGTTTTCGTTCAATGCCGTCTTTAAGTTCAAAAGGGTTCAGAGATTCAAACTTCTTGGTCAGGTCTTTTTTTACCTGATCGGGTATTTGCGAGCATTCCATTAATCTTTGATAGGGGGTCATTGGTTTTGAGTGTTTTCGTTTGTACTTTGCGCCCACTCGAATTTTCTCAATGAGCTTCACCTGTGGAATAAAAAAGTTTTGTAGCAGTCCCCATTCATTTTTGTATAGGTCATTCACCAAGTCCTTGACCGATGGGCAGTCAATCCTGTCATAGCCCAGGAGTTTTCGGACATGAGTGTAATTTTTCTGCTCCACGTAGCACTGGTCATTCTTCTTGTAGGGACGGCCACGGGTTAAGAAGATCTCTCTGGGGCGATTTTTACTCGGCGCTAGATGACTAATGAGTAGGTCATTGTGGAACTCTCCGCCATTGTCACTGGAAAGTCCTTTTAGTGGAAACGGGAGGCTTTTCTCGATATCCTCGACAGCTTCGACCACTTCTTTGGCTAGTTTGTTCCACACGGCGCGATTCTCAGTCCAGCCCAGAAGACGGTCTACCCCGGTTAAGGACCAAACAAACTCTCCCGATAAACTTCCTCCGCAATGAGCTACCGTATCTGCCTCCATATAGCCTGGCACTGCGACATTTCTGTCGAACGGTTTAATCGGAATTCGATTTCTTAAATTCCCAGGCTTTGTTCCAGTTCTTAACTTCCGCCCCATCTCCGCTCTGTAGGGCCGAAGAAACCGCTCTATCGTAGCATGACTCATTGAGCAGAGCTCTTTTTCAATCAAAGGGCCGTATTCGGGGGCTTCATAGTGTTTTAACCAATCCGGAAGCATTGCCACCATGCGCCTCCCGTTTACTTGCTCCATTGCAAGCCACAGCTTTTTTAAGTGGTACCTTGCCCCATCGCTGTAAAGACGTCGACGACCCCGCTTCGCTTTCAATTGAGGGCGCTGATTCAAAGTTCGAATGGCGTGTTTTCTGTGAAACCCCGCGTCCCGACAGAGTTGGTCAATCAACATAATCTTCACTTTTCGACTCTTGGTGTCTCGGTAACGTTGGCGCAAAAAATCCAAGTACAAACGCTTTAGCGTTATGCTCATGGCTTTGCCTCATTGTTTTATGGAGTTGTCCAGACGAATGCCTGGTTACTCCATTATGAGGCCACCGCGCTTCTCTTCCTAATCCCCCGGTAACATTATTTACGAGGCCATTCGATACCCGATTGCTTCACATTTGCTGCACACTTAAGTGATAGTCTGAAGCTCGCCTGATCTGTTTGCGATTCTTCGTAAAGCCCTCCCGCTTCCAAGCCGGATTTTTCGGTGTGGGCAAGCTCACGTTGGTAGGGAGGCAATAATGGTCAAAACGTACGGACTTTTCAAATTCCTTGTCCTCCTTATCCCCCTTCTATTTTTTGCGAATGAGTCTCAATCGGCTGAGAGCTGTCCCAAGTTTTCCGGAGTCTGGACGAGGCCCGTAGACGGCCTCGCTCGGAAAATAGATCAAACAGGATGTAAGTTCAGCGCCCGGTTATCCGGTAATCGTGAAATATTTTAGGGGGGGTCGTGAAAAATCTGCGCTTGTATTACCTTTGGCGTATCGGTGTCGCCCTATTAATGTTTCAAAATTTTGCGTTTGGCGAGCCCTTTAAACCGGGGAGTATCACTCTCACTACGGGAAAACTTCTGCCCATAGGGTCTCTGGGTCTCATTATGCAAGACGACGGCAACTTGGTGCTCTACCCCCTGGAAAAAGGAAAGCCAGTACTTCCTGCTTTTTGGGCATCTAATACCGTCGGACTTTGTAAAGGGTGTTTAGCCTCATATCAAGACGATGGAAACCTCGTCGTCTACAACATGAATTATGTGAATCCGAAAACAAAAAAAATAGCCCCAAAACCTATCTTTGCCTCTAATACCATGGGCTCCGCGGGCGTTACTTTTTCCTCTACCGCCCCCTTTGTCACTTTTTCCGATCCTTTAGGAAATCAGTTTTCGACTCAAGGAGGAACCAATCGGGCTACGGCGAAAGTACCTAAGCTAATTCAGTTCTTACCCGGGTCTTTAGACTTACCCATGGGCAAGTCTATCTCCGCGCAAGCGATGAAGCTTATCATGCAGGACGATTCCAATTTAGTGCTGTATCCCACTGCAAATGGAATTCCAAATGGGCCTGCGATCTGGGCTTCCAATACCGTCGGAGCTTGTAGGCACTGCGAGGCTAAGTATGAGACCGACGGAAATCTCTACATCTATAACTCCGATACCAACCAAAGAGTTTATGCTTCGGATACGACAGGTTCGAGCCCGTTAACGCTTTCGAATAAATCAGGCGTAGCTTTTACGAATATAGCGCCCGCGGATATCACCACCTGTCCGACCCCGCGAAAGGTGGTGGATAGTAACCCTCGAACGGAAAGCTATACCTCTCCCTTGGGTACCCACACCATTTCGATCGCGGAACCTAATCTTACGGCTTCTTCGACCGTAGTAAGTCTTGCTCCGTGTAATTTGGGAAAGCAATCCACTTGTGACTACGACAACGTTTTTAAAGCGCTTCAAAACGCAAGTGGAGGATTACAGATCGACTTTAGCGGAGGAGATTACTATTTTAATCCGCATGCGAACCATGGAGCAGCGGCCCTAGCCAATATTCCCATAATAGGAACGAATCTTGAAAAGATGCTTACTGACGTTCTACTGGAGGGCCCAGATGCGTCTATGGGGACGCAGGCCAATTTCCATTTCGGGGTAGATGAGAACGGGAACAATGTAAATGGAATCGCGATTCGACTGGCACAACGAATCGAAGTGAAAAATATCACTATCGATTTTATGCAGACGACAGCTATTCCAGGAACTATCAAGGCCTCTTCGGATCCTAGAAACCCCTTCCGATTTTATGTTGCGGGAAGTGGCTCTTCTTATGTCTCAGATACCACTCATCCTCCAGCCATCAATAATTTTTACGAATTTAATTTCCAAACCCGTAATTATGCCGGTGTGATCGGGGATCAGGCTTACTGGAACACGTCTCACGTACAACCTGTATTTAATCCCAATTTTTCGTCCTCAGGTCCTGATGCCAACCAATACTTTTATGTGATGCCGCCCTTTCCGGTTCCAGGTTTTGGCCTTTCTCATGACGGTAAAGATGTGATCGCGGTGGCTCGGGATACCGCACATGGAGCTGCCGTGTATGTGACGGGTGAAGCTTCCGATGTCTCTTTGGAAAATGTTTGGGTCTATTCCGCTCCCGGGATGGGATTCGTATTTGCCAACGCCGGACAAAATTTTCGTCTGACCGGTTGTAAAGTAGTACGACGTCCTGACATCGCGGGGGAGATGCCTCGATTTATCTCGACCGTTGCCGATGCGACTCATTTTAGAAATACTTTGGGCAGCATCCTCATCGAAAACAGTGAATTTGCTAATCAAGGCGACGACGGGCTCAATCTCGTGGGGGCAATGATCTCTTCCAGTTATTCGTCAGGCCAAGTATCTTCCGGCCCCATGCCATGGCCTTATAATCCCACGGCGCTAACGACATCGTTCGCTTCGCAGCTTTATGATCCAAGTAATTTTGCGGGACTGCTTTCCCCGATGCCACAAGCAACTTACGTCCGTCCTACGGAGCCGAACCCCGGAAGTTACGCTTTCTCTTTGCATTCGATTCCCGACTTGAGTGAGGGGAGTTATATTTTTAACGCTCCTAACCTTTCGAGCCCAAATTTTGTAGTAACCAATAGCTGTTATCACGATAGTGTGGGAAGAGGAATGCTTATCCAAACCCAACACGGCAGAATTACAAACAATACCGTGTCGGGAACTTTTAATAGCGGAATGCTAGTTCAATCCGATTTGGTGCAATGGAACGAAGGGCCTGGGGGAGGAGATCTTCTTATCGATTCCAATAGGATATTCAATACGGATCGCTCTGCGGTAGATGTCGACGAGTGGGGACATGTGTTGGGCTATTTATCGGGACGCCTCTCGGCATCGGTTATGTTTATGGGAACTCTGCCCAGTGGTTACTATCCGACGGCAAGTCCCAATCACGATATCTCGTTCCAAAATAACACAATCGTTGGATCTGCGGGTGCGGGCTTATTGGTATCTTCCACAAACAATATCTCGGTACAGAATAATTCTTTTCGAAATACCAACACGGGAAGCTACCTGGCCGATTACGGACAAAACTATTGTCAGACGCCGGCCCCTTTGAAGAAGTTCAACCCTTTTGATCCAGCCTGTCCGGGACTCATGGCAGCCCCCTCGAATGCGTATGTTTTGGTGAATCAGGCGACGAAGGTAAGTGCTTGCGGGAACAATTACCTAGCCGGTCCCCATGAGAGCGCCAAAGTCTTTATTGGGACTCAAAACTGCTCGCAGTGATGCCGCATTACTCCTAGCGTCAGGACTAAAGCAGGTGCGTTGTCTGAACCACGCCATTGACACTCCCCTTATCTCCGCTAACCATACCCCCCAATGCCGCTCATCGTTCAAAAATACGGAGGCTCAAGCCTCGCCACCACGGCGCATATCAGGCGGGCCGCTGTGCGCATCGAAGCGCTTAAGGCAGCCGGTAACGACGTCGTTGTTGTGGTATCGGCGATGGGCCGAATGACCGATCACCTGATTCGTTTAGCTCACCGTTTGGTGGAGCACCCTGAGCAGCGTGAGCTCGACATGCTTATGACCGCGGGTGAAAGAGTTTCGATGTCGCTCCTTGCGATGTCGCTTCACGATCTGGGGATACGCGCTATTTCATTTACGGGTTCGCAAAGCGGAATTGTAACGACTAGCGATCATACTGACGCCAAGATTATTGATATTCGCGCGACTCGAATTCGGGATGAGTTGGGCAAAGGAAAAGTCGTTATCGTCGCCGGCTTTCAAGGCATCTCACTTGAAAAAGAGATTACTACCTTAGGGCGTGGAGGTTCCGACACCACGGCCGTGGCATTGGCCGCAGTGCTAGGTGCCCAACGTTGCGAAATTCTTACCGACGTCGATGGACTTTTCACTGCCGATCCTAGAGTTGTCTCGTCGGCAAAACTGATTCCCTCGTGCTCCTACGACGTGGGCTTGGAGCTAGCGAGTTTGGGCGCGAAGATGCATTCACGAAGTATCGCGCTCGCTAAGAGATTTGGCGTTAAAGTTTGGATAGCCTCGAGTCACCCCCAAAGTGTTACGGGAACTCAAGTTTCTGAGGGAGAGATCATGGAAGATACTTTAGTACGCGGAATTTCTAGCCGCGACGGATATTATTTTTTTAGTGCCGTGGTTCCCATAGGACAGTTACTCGAGGGGCTTAAGTCCAAAAAGATCCCACTTCGTTTTTTTCAGGTGAGTGAAAACAAAGTTTCATTTCTCTGTGAAAAAGAAAAAGCTGCTTTGGTCCGCGAAGTCATCGCGTCCTTGGTGAGTGATTATGAAGAGATTGGCAAAGTTTCGGTAGTTTCAGCGGTGGGTGAGGGGATTGGGCACGCGGGACATCTTTTGGCCGAAATGTGGCAGACGATCCAACAATCGACCACTCGGTGCTTGCTTATGACTTCAAATTCGCTTTCGGTATCGGCCGCCGTTCCCTCTGACGCCGTTGCGAAGGTTGTTCCACAGTTACACGCTCAGTGGATTGGCTTAGCCCAAAAAAAAGAGCCCCCCAGGGAGGGGGCTCTTCATGTAGGAGGCGAGACGCTCTAACTAAGCGCGTCTCACCTCCGTACTAGGTTCGCGAAACATAGTACCACCCCCTTTCACGGGGCATATAGCCGCCTTAGAAACACTGACCTTTATATTTTAGCACCGGAAGCGGCGGGACAAACTAGCCGATTTTTAGACACTAAATAAATGACCGAAATCTAAAGACTTTCTAACTTGTTTTTCGTCCAAAAAGCTATCCAAATTCACATGCCGCAACGTGCTATAATAAGGGGTAGCCCTCCCACCGAAACGGCGCGTTAAGTCGTTAAGTTTTATATTATTTTTTCCGAAAAGAAGGCTGAGGAACTGGGTGTTGACCCCCTCATACTTTCAAGGAGATCGAGCATGCTCGCGTTTATCGGAATCGCGCTCATGGGCGGGGCCGCTTTCTATCTAGGTTGGAATTTATTTTCCGGCGAGATCGAAGGTGCGGCCGCCAACCGGTTGGAGCAGGGAAAGAAAAAAACTTCCTCAGCGTTACTTAGAGTCAGTCGTCCGCTGTTTCGAACCTTAGTCATCCCCTATTCCGAACGAATCAAATATGAAGATTGGCGAAAAAAGCAAAAGCGACTCATTGTCTCAGCTGGTTTAGAAGAAGAGATCGATACCGGAGAGCTTTTGGCTTTCAAAATCTTTTTGGGGGGAGTCGTCCCCACAGCCCTTCTTATCTACCTAGTCGCCAACGGCGGCGGCATGTCATGGTGGCTTTTTTGCGGAATGTGTTTGGTCGGTTACGTCTACCCGAGCATGTGGGTTAGTGGACGACGAAAGCGCCGCCACGAAGAGATTCGACTTCAACTCCCTTTCGTCATCGATTTGCTGACACTTTCCACCGAAGCTGGTCTCGATTTTATCGGAGCCTTGCAGAAGGTTGTGGAGAAAACACGTTCGGGACCTTTAGTGGACGAGATCGAGCGAATGCTCCAAGAGATTCAACTCGGTACGACTCGTGCCGACGCCCTTCGAAATATGGGATGGAGAATTGACCTAGGCGAAATCTCTTCCCTGGTCGCCGTCCTTGTCACCGCTGATCAAATGGGAAGTAGCTTGGGCGCAGTCCTTCGGGTTCAATCCGATCTCATCCGAACCCAACGCTTTACGTTAGCGGAAAAACGAGGTGCCGCCGCTTCGCAAAAAATATTATTTCCTCTGATTTTCTTCATCATGCCGGCGGTGTTCATCATGATTTTCGGACCGGTCATCTTAGGATTCTTCGGGGTAGGAGGAAGGTAATGCAGGCAATGGCTCTAAAATTGGGAGATAAAATTTTGCTCTCCAAGTGCTGGCTTGCGGATTCTTTTGTCCCTAGATTTTTGGGGCTCATGGGAAGAAAAACTCTCCCGGCTGACGAAGCGGTTTTTTTTCCTAATTGTAACTCCGTCCATACCATGTTCATGCGCTTTCCTATCGATGTCGTGATGGTGGCTGAAAATGGCGAAGTCGTGGAAGTGATTGAGAGCATGAAAGCGTGGCGGATGCTAATTCCCCGCAGAAACGTCAAACATACGCTGGAGTTTCGAGGCAGTCGCAGTCGGGAACTTGGGATCGTTTTAGGAACCGTACTGAAATGGGAATGAGGACTCATTGAAGTTTGAGATTTCACAAAAAGGTACGATCATCGAAACGAAAGATTTCGGTGAAGGCTCGTACAAAATTGGGCGATCGTCGGAGTGCGATATCCAGCTCAGATCACCTCAAGTCTCAAAGCAGCACGCCCTACTTGTCGTCAAAGGCAATAAAGCCGCCATTGTCGATCTAGGTTCCTCAAACGGAGTTTTCGTTAATGGAATCTTAGTTCGCAAACAAAGATTTGACCGCGGAGATGAAGTGGTAATTGCTAACTTCAAAATCCGATTCGCCGAGCCAATACGCTCCACTCAAAAAGCGCGGCCATCCGGTGAGAACTATTCGGATGACGGAAACTTGGCTCGTAATATTGAACTCGAGCCCGGACCCAGTCAGATGGCGGAGCCAGCCGCGGCCCTCAATTCGCAAGAGCGGCTTATGTTGATCATGGACCAGAAGGTTCTAGCCCCCTTCTACGCCGTGATGAAAAATGTCGACTGGCGGATGTTACTTCTCACGATTTTGGGAGGTGCCCTTGTACTAGCTGTCTTATTGAGTGTGGTTCCCATTGTTCGTTGGGGAAGAGAAATTACCAAAAACGAAGCCCTTGCTCGTGCGCACACCATTGTCACTCAGACGGTTCGTGAGAATTATCGCATCATTGCCAAGACGAACGATTTTTCCCGCATGACGGTAGAAGCCTGCGAGGCCGGACAAGGAATATTAAATTGTGAAATTATAGATCCCAAATCCAAGACCGTCTTAGCTCCGACCAAGTTACTTAATAAGGCGGTGACCGACTATTACGTTCTCTTTGCTCTAAATAAAATTAGTGACGGCAGTGACGAAGCTCCTTCCATTGAGCGGGACACCGGCCCCTGGGTGGTAGCGGAGCCCATTTATGCCTTTTCAAGCGACGCCAACGAAAAAGTATTGCAAGCGGTGGTCGTAGCGGATTTTGAAGTGCCGGCTAAGATCTATTCCACCTTCGAACCCCTAGTGGAAGCAGCTTTGTTTGCGATCTTGTGTTCGCTACTGGCCTACTACTTTATCTTTAAGATGTTTACCTATCCCATTTTGTCCATGCACGACCAGCTCGATTCCGCTCTCAAGGGCGAAGATGTCACCGTGACCTCCGCAGCTAAATGCGAAGAGCTCGAGGGGCTTGCCACGGTTATTAATTTCAGTCTGAGTCGTATTAAGCAGGGGGGCGGCATCATGCAGCCCGTCGTGGCATCTGATGTTGAAGCGGAAGCCGCAGACTATGAACGGTCCGTCCAGGAATTTGACCAAGGCATGAACGATGGCCTTTTGCTGATGGACAAAGAAAAGAAAGTCGTTTTCGTGGGGCATGCGCTTGAAGATCTCATCAGCATGAGAAACCAGTACGCTAGAGGACAGAATATTAGTGACGCCTGTAAGGACCAGGGTTTCGCCGGGACTTCAATCGATCTGGCCGATCGCGTGGTGTCGACGCTGGGAGAAACCCAGCAATCGATTTTGGATATTAACGGGGTCGCAAGAACGATGTATGCGATGGCGCACAAAGATCGCAATGCCGAGATTCGCTTCATCTTAATTATTATTCGTTTAGTGTGAGGTAAGGTTGGCTCAGAACGTAAAAAAATTATCTTCCGGAACTTCTTCGGAGACTCCTTATCTCGAACAGGTGTCGGGATCTGAGCGAGGCAAGGTCTTTGAGCTCGCTGCCGACAGACTCACGATAGGTCGCAGTGATAACAATGACATTGTGATCGTGAGCGAGGCCGTGTCTCGTTATCATGCGGTCTTTGAACGCGAATCGGATGGAGCCATTGTCGTCAAAGACAACCAAAGTAAAAATGGAATCCTCGTTAATGGAAACAATGTTCCCGCTCGAGCTCTTTCGGACGGAGACGTCGTTCAGATCGGAGATTTTGTTTTCCGCTGCCATCTACCGGCGGCCCCGGATGCAGTCGAAGGTTCCTATCATAATGGGATGAATGAAGCGGCCTACGGCAAAGAGGTAGGATATCCCGCTCCGGCTAAGCGAAGAAGTAATCGACCCCTGATTTACGGTGTTGCGGCGATGGTATTGGGCTACGTGTACTACGTCTCCCAATCCGACACGAAACCAGCGACAGATACTACGACTACACCCACGGCAAATAACGTTGGGGGGAGTGCCAAGCTAGTCGAGCCAACTCTGGATGTTCAAAAAGAGCAGACCGTCCCACAGCTTGAAGATCCCGCGCTGAGTAAGGTGGAGCAAAAGCTCGACAAGATGGATCTCAATAACGGGAGCATTCGAGAAGCGGAATCCTACTTTAGAAAAGGACAACGCGAGTACATGAATCAAAACTATCACCGCGCTATCGAGGAATTTCGGGCGGCCGTTTCGCTTTATCGCAATCACGAGTTGGCACAATACTACTTAAAATTGAGCATCTACCAAGTTGAGCTTGAGGCGAAAAAGAATATGGAGATGGGGCAAAAATATTTTGAGTCGATGCAATACACGCGTGCGATGGGCAACTTCAAACAGGTCATTTTGTTGATGGACCATCGACCGACCGATCCCATGGTGTCGAACGCGGAAAAGTACATCATTCAATGTGAAAGACGATTACAGGCGGCAGAACAGTTTCCATGAAGATAACGGTTAAAGTATACGAACGCGATCAGGAGATTATCTCCAAAATATTTGGGGAAGGGGTGTACCGTGCGGGTCGCTCGGAATTTTCTGATATCGTGCTTCCCAGCGACAGCGTAAGCCGAAGCCATATCGAGATTCGGGTGACGGAATCTGCGGTTTACTTTACCAATATGAGCTCGTCGGGAAAGGTGCGGGTTAACGGCAAAAGTCTTGAGACGGCGGAGCTTGAGGATGGTTCGGAACTGCTTATTGGACCTTATAAAATTATTGTCATGCGCGGCGAACATGAAGCCGCCGCCGCCGAAGTTCCCAACCTCGAAGGTGCTTTAGCAGGAGGCGAAGGGGCCGGTGAAGCTGCAGCCGCTGTCGATGGTGAGCCCGCCGCTGAAGGGGTGGCCGAGATTCCGGCTGAGCCCAAAAGCGAAGGGCAAGGGAACGACGAGATTGTTAGAAGTCTTTTTGAAAATCAGCTTAGCAAGGTCGACAATTTTGCCCCACCCGAATTACCGCAGAATGAAGCCTCTTTTCCGGCGGACGGTCCGATGCTGCAAGTGGAAGGGACAGCAGCACTAAATCGCGCGGAAACGGTAGTAGATGTAAAACCAGTCGTCGCAAAATTGGTCTTCACCGACGGTCCTCGCAAAGGCGAGGAGATGATGCTTGAGACTTACGAAGTCACTTTTGGCCGCAGCAAGCGGGCCGACATCTATTTAGATGACGACAAATTATCCCGTCTGCACGCCAAGATTGCTCGCGTCGGGATGGGGTATCGTCTCATTGATCTCAATAGCCGTCATGGCACTTACGTCAACGGCGTTCGAGTTCTGGAGCACCCTCTCAATAGTTTCGATACGATCGAATTGGGTCACACCAAGATTAAATTTTTGATTCACGACGTCATCGGAGAGGTCGGTCGAGGGGGCGGCGCGCTTACTTTGGAAAGGGGCTCGCTAGCCCCCGTTCCGCAGGAAGATACCAAGTCGCTTCATTTAGCTCCTGGCAACGATAACGTGATGCTGGAAACGCATCGGCCCGGTAATACAGCAGATGCGGCAAATAATTTTGTGAATAATGCCCCGGTGGGTGAGTTCGCGGGACCAGGGGCGCCGAAAAAGGGGCTCTCCAAACGTACCCGAACTTTGCTCATGGTGGTGTTGGGGCTGGGACTATTACTATGGGCGGTTTCCTACTTCCAACCCGAGTCCAAAAAGGATCTGGCCAAGGATGCCGCTACGACGACTTCGACCAATGCGCCCCCGACGCCTCCCAATGCCACGGATCTTCATCAGCCTCCTTTGATGTCGAAGGAGTTTATGGAGCTTTCCCCTGAGATGCAGCGCTCGATTGAAGGACGTTACAACACGGCGTTAAGAGCGGCCGAGCAGGAGAACTTTGAAGAGGCGGTGGAGAATTTAAGAAAAATTCACGAAGTGATTCCTTACTACAAGCAATCGAAAGAGATGCTCGATCAGTTTTCTCGTCGATTAAAAGAGAAGCAGGTCCAGGACGCCGCCGAAAAGGCTAAGAAAGACGATAAGCAGGAGCTGCAGATGTTGCTCGAAGACGGCGTTGAATACCTTAAGTCGGGAGATTTTGATAAGGCCGCTGAAAACTTCAATTCCGCTATCACATTGGACCCGAACAACCCAGTGGCTATCAAAGGGCTAAAGGCCGCGGAATATAAGATTCGCGACCTGCAGCAAGTTCCTCCGGATAGAGACCCGGAAAAAGAAAAGGTTAAGGCGGTAAAAGATCTATTTCAAAAAGCCGTCGAAGCCTTCTCGCGGAAAAGCTATCAGGAAGCTATCGATACGGCGGAGCAGATTCGTCAGATCGAGCTCAAAGGCGACACGCAGTATCTTAATGAAGCCAAGCAGATTATCGACAGGGCTCATATGCTCCAAAAAGAGGAGTTCGAGCCGTTTCTGACCGAAGCCAAGGAAAAGTATGCGGAGGGAGACTACAACGCCACCCGTGATCTGTGCGAAGAGATGGTCAAACGTAACCCTCAGTATGACGAAGCCAAAGACCTGTTGGGCAAAGCCAAAAAGCAGCTCGAACGGCTGGCGAAGGAGGCCTACGTGCGGGGCTACATCTTAGAGAGCATGAACCGCATCGATGAGGCCAAACAGTATTGGAATCGAGCAAAGAACTATGTCCGTCCCGGCGATTCCTATTACGACAAAGTGAACAAGAAGCTAGATACCTACCAATAGCGCTTTGCGGTAGTGGTTTCACCGTGCGCAGCGTACTCAAAGCAATTCCGACACATGCGCCGACCCCCTGAATCCATGAAAGAATTTCTCCCTCTCCCCCTTGCGGTCTAAGCCCTCTTGTCCCATAATGGCCCCGAGTTTTACACTTCCTAGGTCCGGTCTGCTTGTGGGCTTTCTGGCTCGATTGCTTTAGATAGCTGATGTAGCTTCCAAGCGCTTCGGTTTTAGCGAGGTGGCCCCAAAAACCTTAGTTTTTTCAGAGCTGTATTTTGAATGGTTCTGAAAGACGATGAAAGGAATCCACATGCTAACTACGGAAAATACCCCCATGAACGGAAGATTTAGTACCTTAAGATCTATCGCCGAAAGTACGCCCAAGAAACATAAAGTGGGGTCGAGCAATGGAAGCGGACATATTCCGCCCATTTCCGACTATTTCGGAGAATTGACCTTCGGTCTCGGCCAAATGCGGGAAAAGCTGCCCAAGGAAGATTATCAAGCCGTTTTACGAGCTCTGGATCAGGGAAAAAAGTTTAGCTCCGACGTCGCCGATTCCATAGCGCTTGCGGTGAAGGAATGGGCGGTTACCAAAGGGGCCACTCACTTCTGCCACTGGTTTCAGCCGATGACAGGTCTTACAGCGGAAAAGCATGAC
The DNA here is from genome assembly GCA_963778115.1 of uncultured delta proteobacterium. Classification (GTDB taxonomy): domain Bacteria; phylum Bdellovibrionota; class FAC87; order UBA2466; family UBA2466; genus JBBQIT01. Next base: position 177,312 of record CAVZSV010000001.1, on the reverse strand, counting down.
GCTTTTATTTCGATTCAGCACTCCAACCATTCCGAACTCAAAGTGATTGAGCGGTTCACCGGTGGTCAGCTCATTCAGGGCGAACCGGATGCCTCCAGTTTTCCCAGCGGCGGGATGCGCTCCACTTTCGAAGCTCGTGGATATACGGCATGGGATCCTTCTTCGCCTTTATTCATTATCGAAGGTGAGTACGGAAAGACTCTTTGCATCCCGACGGTATTTGTCGGTTATCACGGCCAAGCACTGGATAACAAAACGCCGCTTCTGCGATCCCAGCAGGTGCTCTCTCGCGAGGCCTGTGAATTTCTAAAACTTCTAGGTGATGTTGACGTAAAGACCGTCACGGCGACTTTGGGAACCGAACAAGAATACTTTTTGATCGATCGTCGATTTGCCCTTCAGCGGCCGGACATTGTCATGACGGGAAGAACGCTTTTGGGCGCCGCTTCTCCTAGAGGGCAGCAGTTGGAAGATCATTATTTCGGCGCGATTCCGAGTCGAGTAAAGACCTTCATGGAAGATCTCGAGACCGAGCTTTATCGTTTGGGCGTTCCGATTAAGACCCGCCACAACGAAGTAGCCCCTAGCCAATTTGAGTTGGCCCCCATTTTTGAAAATGTGAATGTTGCGGCCGATCATAATGCACTCACGATGGAAACGTTAAAGCGCGTGGCCAATCGCCACGGTTTGATGTGCTTGCTGCATGAGAAGCCCTTTGCCGGGATTAACGGCAGCGGAAAACACAGCAACTGGAGCATGAGCAATGACAAGGGCGAGAATCTTCTCGATCCCGGAACGACTCCGCACCAGAACTTAAGATTCCTAGCGGTTTGTGCCGTGGTGCTCAAAGCGGTATACGACCACTCCGATGCGCTTCGCGCTTCGATTGCGAGTCCTGGCAATGATCACCGCTTGGGTGGCAACGAAGCTCCCCCAGCTATCATTTCGGTTTTCTTGGGATCGATGTTAGCGAAGATTTTCGACACCATTGAAAAAGGTGAAGTCAATCAAGGGACGGAAGCTCAAATCCTGAACTTGGGTGCGAGCCACATTCCGGATATTTCCAAAGATTACACGGATCGTAACCGTACGAGTCCTTTTGCCTTTACCGGAAACAAATTCGAATTCCGTGCGGTCGGATCCTCCGCTAATGTCGGGGTGCCAATCTCTATCTTAAACGCGGCGGTAGCGGAATCGTTCCGAAACGCGGCTGCGAGATTGAAGGCAGTCCTTTCGACAAAGACCAACCGCGATGAAGCGGTAATGGATATCGTAAAGCAGCTGATTAAAGAGAGTAAGTTGGTTCGCTTTGAAGGAAACAACTATTCGGAGGAGTGGCAGAAGGAAGCCAAAAAACGGGGCCTCCCCATTCTCCCCTCGACGGTAGAGGCCCTTGGAGTCTTTAACGATCCGAAGGCTTGTGAGTTCTTGGTTAACACCAAAGTTCTAAGTGCCGACGAGATCGCCAGTCGCTACCACATCGCGGTGGAACGCTATGTGAAAACCCTTGAGATCGAGTTGAACACCTTGCAGGAGATGGCGACGGTTTACTTGGTTCCCGCAGTGGAAACCCAGTTGACCCGAGTCTTCGAAGTCACCAAAGGCCTGACCTCGGCGCCAGCGAAAAAACTTCATCAAGAAAGAGTCTTGGCGTTGGAAGGAACGTTCGAAGCGATGTTGAAGCACCTTAAGTCTCTAAATGAGGTACTTCACACCATTCATGAACAGACCGATGAGAGTGCCAAAATGAAGGCCTTAGCTCAGGAAGCAGTACCGGTGGCCAACCAACTCCGCAAAGCCTGCGACACTGCGGAACTACTGGTAAGCGACGAACTCTGGCCGCTACCGAAGTACCGCGAGATGCTGTTTACGAATACCATTTCGTAATAAGGTATAACTTATAAGCTTGAAAATGAGCGGGCCGGCCAGCGCCGGCCCGTTTTATATTTCAGGGCTCAAATCTCTCCAATGTGGGTTCATCGAACTAATTAAATTTATTTTTCTTTGCCTTGAGCCTCCCTTGATTCGCTTCTCTCGTTGAATTTTTGATTCAATATCTCCACACACTTCGAAATAGACGAGTTTTGTACGGTCATATTTTTTCGTAAAACCTTTTTCGGTTTTATTCTTATGTTCGAAGATCTTTGGGGGAGGTCACCGGTGACACCTGTATAAAGGACAGTGTGATGGGAATGGGTAAGTATGTAGACGTAATCATCCCTTTGCAGGAGGATGAACATAGTAAAAGCAGCTTCCCCAGAATAGTTTCCCTCCCCTGGCAATCCGTTTTAAACTATAAGAGTGAAATCCCTACATCGGTATGCGATCTTTGGTGGGCTCTTCCTCATGCTGGGTGGAGTCATTGGGGTACAGGCTTGGCTTACCTATGTTTTCGTCAAAAAGCAGAGGGTCTCCTCTCTTAATGATGTAAACCATACCGTAGTCCAGACAGGAGCAACGCAGCTTAACGCGACGCTTCTGCTAGCGACGGAGGCGACGCGGGCTAAAGCTTTAGGGGCGCTCTTTGGTAATCCTCAGGGACTGCATCCCTCAGCAAGGCAAGCGACGGAATCGCATCTGCTAGGTCTTCAAGTTTTTCGACGAGCAGAGGGCGAAACTTTTGTGGAAGAGAAGCTCTCGTCGGAAATTCCTTCCTTGGGGTTTGCCGCTGAGATGATTGGTGGGTTCTTGAGCAAGGCCGAGACTCTGCAAAAGGCGTTTTGGCAGGGGGCCAAGCCGGGGGAGAATCCTCGTTTTTTCTTGGCGACTCGAATCGACGCCCAAACCAACGATCATTCCGTGATTTTCATCGCCGTTAGTGAGATCGATCCCGAGCTTCTCTACGAGCATATCCAATCCGCTAGCCTTTTCGATACCTACTTTGTCGATCAAACTGGAAAGATTCTATTTCATTCTGGCGGCAGCGATACGAAGATTTCTCAATTGGATACTGATGGCGTTACCGAGCTAATGAAAGGTAGGACCCCCGCATCCTCGGGACTGGTAACGTATCGATCTCACGGTCAGGACTGGTACGGAGCTGTCGCTCCCATAGCAAACGGAGATTTTTATCTCTTGAGTCGCGCGGGAAGCTCTGAACTAGGTGATGAACTTTCACCGCTTATTCAGCTCGCTCTGGCCTTGGGAGCAGTGGCACTCTTAGCTTCTCTGTTCGTGAGCTATTTTGCCAAGATCATGACCAATCGACTGTTAGCCGCGAACTCCGCACCACTCGATATAGCGATTCCGGTTTCGCAGCAAGCCCCCGTAAAGAATGCGAACACCATTAAACCTTTTGTTCCTCCTACCGACGCCAAAAGCGTTCCCGCTCCAGCCCAAATTCGCGTACCGCTTCCTCCTGCGCCCGTGCAGATCCCCGAAGAAAATCCCTTTCCCCCGATTACCGAACCTGAGGACGATGAAATTACTCAAACCGGGTTTGATATCAAAGCCGTGAATCATGAAGAGCACGAAGTGATCACTCAAGTGCGCCCGATCGATCCTGGATCGGCGGAAACTCATCTCGTAGATGAAGATGAAGATCTCAGAAGGCTAGATGAATAGTTACTTCCCTAAGGAGTAGGGCCGTTGGATTTAGGCTGGATACCGGGTTTTCTTCTCTCAGAAACCTCTTGAAGCTTTTTTAATCCCACCGCAAAAGGATATCCCTCCGACGCAGGCCACTCTCCATAGTCTTTGTAAGTGGCTTGAACTCTCCAGTAGTAAGCTCCGGGAGGAATCGGGTTTAGGGTCGCTTGGGTGGTATCGAACTTTTGTGAAATCACAAGATCACTAAAATCAGGCGAATGACTGAGTTGCACTAGATAGTGAGTCGCATTCGCTATTGGCTCCCACTGAAATCGAATGTCTCCTTGAGATACCACGTAAGTCTGGGGCATTGGTTCTATGGGATGGTATTGAATTTGGGGCAAAACCACGAATTCGGCGGGACTACTTACCCGATTTCTGTCTCCTAATCTCCAAAAGAATTTTCCCACTCCGCTAGTCAGCGTAAGAGTATCGCTATTAGTTTGAAAGATCTTGGGGGAGAGAAAGCCGGGAGTGCGATCGATTTCGATTCTGTTTCCGCTTCCTTTCCATTTCAGTGAAATCTCGCCCGAGTTTCCTTTGATGATTAACGTTTCGCCCGTATGGGGAGCAGAAGCGTGAAAATCCAAAGTGGGGTCGACTTTCACTAATAGTTCATCGGGCTTGATTCGGAAAGTTTCTCCTTCACGGATTTTTTGAATCTTTCTTTGATAAGCGGCGAGATTAGCTTCTCCCTTGGTGACCACGATTTGCTCTCTGTCGGTAACCGGATCTTTGAGTACGTACATGTCGGTACCCGGATTAAGTTCCACGTTATTGGAGCCGAACTGCGCGTTTATCTTTTCCCAGCCGCTATGAAGGCGAAATTTTCCTTGGACCAGCACGACACGGTCTTTAAGGACTTGGGCTTCGCTGTCGGCTTGAAGATCGACTTCAGCGCCGTTATTAAATCGGACTCTAACTGCCGAAGCTCGTTCCGCTCTGAGGTGTTCGTTCCAGGAGAGGTAAGCGCCTTTTTTGAGATCATACCAACTTAGTGCATCCTCTTGCCGGTGGCTTACTCTCCCATTGAGCTCGGTCACTAAAGCAGCTCCCACGACCGTTCCATTCCACCATTGGAAAAGCGAACGCGCGGTTACTGAAAGTACCAGTACCGCCACCACTACACTGAGGAGGATGTCAGAAAAATCGAGCCAATGGGGCTTCCTCACGGAGAAGCCGCTGGGTGCCTTGGAAGGTGCCAAAGCGGGTACCGACGGAATTTTGCGGCTCGATAGTTTCATGGGGATGGAGCTATATTCCTCCATCCTCTTTATCGGACTAATTTCTATTAATCGAGAGCCACCCAAACCGACTTAATTTGAGTGTAAAGCTCAAGAGCGTGCTTGCCCAATTCGCGGCCGAAACCGCTTTGCTTAAAGCCTCCGAAAGGCGAGGCAGCATCAAAGCAGTTATAGCAATTCATCCAAATAGTTCCGGCCTTTATTTCTTTGGCTAGCCGATGCGCTTTTCCGATGTCCCGCGTCCAAATACCGGCCGATAGGCCATAGATCGTCTGATTGGCTCGCTGCGCAATCTCCTCTTCGCTGGAGAAGGTGAGGGTAGAGACCACCGGTCCAAAGATCTCCTCTTGGGCTATCCTCATGGAGTCGGTGACGTTGTCGAAGATGGTGGGCTTTACGAAATAGCCGCGAGAAGCTCCTGGAGCGCCTCCGGTAACACAGGTCGCCCCATCTTTTTTCCCGGCTGCGATGTAGCCTAAAATTTTGTCGAATTGCTCTTTGGAGACTTGGGCTCCCATTTGGGTCTTGGGATTGAGAGGATCGCCTTGCACCAACTTTTCTGCATAACCTTTTACGATATCCAAGAACTTGTCATGAACGGGCTTTTCCACGAACAATCTTGAGCCAGCGCAGCAAACTTCCCCTTGATTGAAGAAAATCCCTCGGATGGCACCTCGAGCGGCAGCGTCTAAATCGCTATCGGCAAATACGATGTTGGGAGCTTTTCCGCCAAGTTCTAGAGACACTTTCTTCATGTTGCTATCGGCGGCCATTCGCATCACAAGCCTTCCGATCTCGGTCGAGCCGGTGAAAGCCACTTTGTCGACGTCCATGTGCGAAGCAAGGGCTGCCCCCGCTGTCGGGCCGTAACCCGGGACTATGTTTACGACTCCTGGCGGAAGCCCTGCTTCTAGCAGCAACTCTCCCAGCCGAAGGGCCGTAAGGGGCGTTTGCTCGGCAGGCTTTAAGACGACCGTACATCCGGTCGCAAGTGCTGGCCCTAATTTCCAGGCCGCCATGAGGAGTGGAAAATTCCACGGAATAATTTGGGCTACGACTCCGACGGGCTCTTTAAGCGTGTAATTAAAAAATTCTCCCGAGACTGGGATCGTATCGCCATGAATTTTGTCGGCCAGGCCCGCGTAGTAATCGAAGCAATCGATAGCCAGAGGTAAGTCGGCCCCTTTGGTTTCTGAAATAGGCTTTCCGTTATTAAGAGTTTCTAGCTCCGCCAGTTCATCACGGTGTTTATCCAGCAACGCCGCAACTCTCGAAATGACGCGGCCGCGATCTCGGGTTGACATCTTTTTCCAAGGGCCTTTCTCAAAGGCTTGACGCGCGGCGGCTACCGCACGATCCGCATCTACTTTATCGCCTTCGGCGACGTCCGTGAGTTTGGTTTCGGTAGCGGGATTAATAACGTCAAAGCGTTTCCCGCTTGCCGCTTCGCACCATTCTCCGCCAATGAGCATTTTGCCTGGTCTAACCGTGACTGCCATGAGAGCCTCCCCTTAGTCTAGTTCAGGGGCGAAGTGTTCTTCCTTCTGGTTTGGGTTGTCAATACTCGGACTGACTAGAGGAGATCTTGAGACAACTGTTAACGCAATCCTAGCTTGGATTGTGACGGATCTGGGGTAGGGAGATAGTCTAAAAACAGGCAGATCACTTCACAAGATTTTGGTTGGGCCAATAAACAAAAATTTTCATCACTGGGGAGAAAAACGATGAAGCCATTTTTTATGTTCCTGCTTGCCGCAGTGCTGGTAAGCGCTTGCTCCGGTAACTCGGGTTCCAATGCATCGGGTGTCGGCGGCAACGGGCAATATCAGTTATTGATGTTTAGCACTCCAAACTGTGAAGCTTGTGAAACCGTGCTTCCTGGAGTGGATAAGGGCGTTCACGGCTTGAGTGCCGATAAGCAATCGCACCTGACGGTTACGGGTTACATTATCACGGCAGCGGATGGCTTTAATCCGCCCGACGCCGCTACCGCCAATGCCTACAAAACGAAGCTCAATCTTTCCTTCGCGGTACTACCCGATCCGTGGCGTTGGACGAACTACGGAAAGTATTACGGCACCGATCAACTTATTGTTCCAGGTGCGGTGGTTTTAGATCCCAGTGGTCAAGTAGCGGTGAAGTTTGATTCAGGTTTCACTTCGGATCGCGTCATTGCCTATTTGACGGCGACACTACCCTAATAGGCCAAGGGGTGGCCCTAATAGGGTAATGGAGTCGTAGGGGTTTGGGGGGGATAATGGGTAAGTTCTTGGGGAGAGCTTTTCTCATCGTTATGTTGGTCACGGCTTCGGGTTTCGGGCAGGTCGCCCCATCTTTCCACGGCGACATTATGGGGGGTAGCGCCACTTCACTGCGCGATCAGCTCAAGCCTCATCGAGCCCTCTTACTTTGCTTCTGGGCCAGCTGGTGTATCCCCTGCATGGAGGAGATGCGGCTGGTCAGTGAAAAAATCAAAGCCGATGCTTCGCTACCGCTCGATATTCTCTCGATAAACGTAGACACTTCCGAGACCTCGGTAGATGTCAGGCCGGCGATGCGGATGAATAGCATCACGGTCCCTGTCATCTTAGATCCACAACATCAGATCTTTTCCAAATATCACGAAGACAAAAGCCTACCCTTCTCGGTTCTCATTGATTCACACGGACAAATTTTACAATCCTTTAGTGGGTATCACGAAGAGCTCTTTCAAGTGTTAAGGTCGGCGCTCGCCAAAGAAGAAGTAGTGCAGCATGCGAATTAAAGTATTCTTGGTTTTGGCGATCGCTTTGGCATCTGTGGTGACCCTTGCGGCGGATGAATCTGCGACGAATGATCTCACAGACCAAACCAGCGACATGTCGACTGACAAAGTGCGGGTTACGGCAACCGATCACCTACTCATTTCAAACCAAAAAGATCCTTCCAATCCCTTAGGGGATGCCGCGAACACGATGGTTCACAGCGATACGCTGCGAGCCGAGTACGGGGCTTATAGTTTAAAGGTAGAGATTTCAAACCGCTTGCCTTTGGACAGCCAAACCAACATCGACAACCCTTCCGTCAAAGAGCCTTTTAATTTGGAAAAGGTTCTAGCCGAAGCAGAATGGTCCACTCTCGATATTAAATTAGGCGATAGTTACCAAGAGCTTGGCAAAGGGATCATGCTTTCGCTTTATCGCGATGATGTTTTTGGGATCGATAATACGTTACAGGGCGGCGCTATCCATTACCACCCCAAGGGAGTTGACCTCACTTTTTTGGCGGGGCGAGTAAACGCAATCGATGCTCCAGTGGCCATCAACCCCGTTCCCAGTCCTTTAGAAAATCGCAACGTCTACTTAGCGGGCGGGCAAGTCAAAGTAGATGTCGCCAAAGACACAAAAATCGGCGGGCAATATCTTTTGGCGTTGGAGCAGCCTTTAAACTCACCCAACTTCGATCGCAACTGGCACCAAGTAGGGGCCGTTTTTTCGAAAGACGGCCTTTTCGATACGATCGACATTTATGCCGAGAGTAACGTCATGACCGGAGCTTATACTTATGGGGATTTAAGTATTCCTTCCACCGAAGGTTATGGAAGTTATGGTTCGATCACGTGGTCTCCGGATAGATGGAAGTTTAAAGCCGAAGTAAAAGACTACCGCGACTACGATTTTGATTTTCAGCGCCCGCCCACTTTGGAAGAAGACCTTATCGACAATAGCAATTTGAATAATGTTTCGGGCGGCCGCATTTCGGTGGACAGAAAATTAAACGACAACACCACCACCTTAAGTGCTTCTTCACTGGTAGCTTATGATCGCAATTTCGATAGCGCTCTTTATCACGAAGTGGTGGGTGCCAAGTTTGAGGCTTTAGGCAAAACCAAATTCGAAGTAAAAGCGGGATACCGCTGGATGCCGGGACACAATGATTTGGTTCATGCGAGCATCACTTCGAAAGTAAAAACGTTTAAAGGACAGTCGATAGAGTTTAGTGCGGCCAAACAGAAAGCCGACCTGAAACTGAATATTATTCCCGATCTTGAAGATAGAAACGTTTTTGGCGTTACCTACAACTTTTCCGAACGCTGGTCGGGCGGCATCGGCTATGAATATGTCCCTTCAAATGCCTCTGACTTAGGAAATAACTTCTTCAATGTGAATGCAGCACTTAAACGCGGGAACATTACCGGCCGTGTGATGGTGGGGCAGACCAGTGGCGGAACGGTCTGCTCGGGCGGCGTCTGCCGTCAAATACCTCCCTTTTCGGGCGCTTTGGTCGAGAGCATTATTACCCTTTAGTAATAAATTAAACAAAATCAAATACTTGACTCTTGTGTATACTCGGTGCGTCAAAAAGTCTATAATAATAGACAGAACCCCTAAGTAGGACGTTTCGCACCCGGGAGTCAGTTATGATTTCACGCTTTCTGCTCGGAATTCTAGTGTTAAGTCTAATCTGGTCGGCCGTAGGATCTGGCGAGACGGTCATCATACCTCCCCCTCCGGTGGCATCTAGCGACGGATTCTGGCCTGTTGAAGTTTCCCAGTGCGATAACTTCCGCCCGCAAACCTGCCAATTTTTATTGTGTCTTTGCTTTGTTAATTCCACCGCCGCAAAAACTTCTCAGCCTGATGAACTCAATCAGCAACGGTGTAGTGCTCAATTTAATTCTTGCCAGAAAGAAGCACCTCCGCCTGCGAAACTCTAACCTCCTCCTATTTGGAGGTTGCCATTTCCCCCTCTGCCTTTAGGATACCCACGTGTTCTACTTTCGCGTCTTTGCGATGATCATCATCACGATTGTTGCGGCATTCGTGGGAATGATAGGGGCTGTTCTCTTCTGGGGTAATCCGTATTACCTCTCTAGGTGGACGAGACTTCTTTCTGCCATCAATCTCAAAGTAGTGGGCCTGCGTATAAGCATCGAGGGAGAAGAGTACTTAACTTCCGCCCAGCCCTGTATTTATCTTCTCAATCACCAAAGTGGCCTAGACCTCTTCACGTTTGGCTCGCACGCAGCTCCCAAATTTACGGTCATCGCCAAGAAAGAGGTCCGCTACATTCCGGTCATTGGTCTTTTATTCATGGCAACCGGTGTGATTTTCATCAACCGCCGCAACAAAGACAAAGCGATCGAATCTCTAGACGAAGCGGCGAGGGTGATAGGCGAGAAGAAAGTTTCGGTAGCCGTCGCCCCCGAGGGAACCAGAAATTTCTCGGGGGAGGGTTTACTTCCTTTCAAAAAGGGCCCTTTTCATCTTGCCATCCAAGCCCAGGTCCCATTGGTCCCTTACCTTTGCTCTTCGCTCCATACGTTAGGCTCTTTCAAAGAGAGGCGCCTTAGCTCCGGACTCATTCGCTTAAAGGTCCTCCCTCCCATCCCCACCAAAGGTCTCACCATCGACGACATCGACGCTCTCATGAGCCAAACCTATGCGGTTATGCTACGTGCGGTTCAGGGTTTGAAATCCGAAAAGGATTAAGTCTGTCATTGCGAGCAGAGGAGCGACCTGTCCCGCGTAGCCGAAGGCGAAGCGGGAAGCGACTCGACGAAGCAATCCCCTCTCACAAGGCTGCCCCCATTCCCTACTTCACCCCGGGAATACTCCCCCAATACACATTCCCATCCTGGCTCGCCACCACCACCTTCTCATCCGTCAACATCGTCATATCCACAATCTCCCCCACACTCGGCTTAAACTCATTTTCCAACGGCAATTTCTTCTCATCTCCTTCAGGCGCCATCCTCCAAATCCTCACCACTCCATCCTTATGCGCTGAAATTACTCTTCTCGCATTATTCATAAAATAGATCTTAACCACGCCAGCTCCCCGTTCCCCTTTGCCCGCCGCCACTATCCTCCCCACGATTCGCTTTCCCCTCAACTCCCACACCTGCGCACTCCCATCGTCACGCCCGCCCACCACCAAATTGCCGTTCAACGACAAATCAAGGCTGGTCACTTTCGACCGACTTCCCCCACGCAATCTCTTTCCCCCAATGTCCCCATGATAGCCTTCCCAATAAAACACCGATCCCGCCTCCGTTCCTGTCACGACCTTATCCAGCTGCCCGTGAATCATCGAGCACGTCACCTTTTCCGAATTCCCTTTTAGCATCCCTCCAGACAAAGCTCGTGGCCTTAGATCTTCATGGATAGATCGTAAACTCCACCGCATCCCCGACCCATCTCCCGAAAACGTCAATAGCCTAGGAACATTTCTCGCAAACTGTGCGGTTTCAATCATCGATGTAGTGACAAGCCCATTTCCTCCAACCGGATGAAGTGTTCTCACCAACTCATCCCGCTTCCACAGATATCCCTTCACTCCATAGGCCGTAAAAAGAAGCTTAGCCGCCGGCGTAAACTTCAAATGCGTTACCGCATTTTGATTTTTCAAAAGCTCATATCTAAACTTCCCCGTCTCCCCATCAAACACTCTCACCCGCCCGTTGCTGTATCCCACTGCCAACCATAGATCTCGGTTTTCATCTCGACGGGACATGGTGATCGCCGAAACCACAGCCCCCTGCAGCCCCGCAATTTCATAGGAGGGCTTTCTTTTCTCGCCAATAAACCGCCATAACTCAGGGTTCTCCTCCGGAGGCAATTCAAAACCCAAAACCGCGCTTCCGGCTTGCTGACTTGCGACTGCCACCCACTTTCCGCCGGTGTCGGCTGCCATCAGAGGCTTTCCGGCCTCATTTCCCCCAGCCTGGACCAAAACCCCACACGTAGTCCTGCCTATTCCTACATTAGAGAGGACTGAAAGGGCGGTTCCCAAGACAAACCCCACCCCAAGCCTAGATTTGAGCGCTTTCTTCATCCGTATGATCGGGGATTTAACACACCCCGGCCCTCGCGATCAACCAACGGCCCATTTCCTTCAAAAAATCCAAACCCTTAAATTGACACCCCGGCCCGCCCCCATTAGCCTAGCTGCGGTCTGACCAACATCCTTATGAAGGGGCGGTAGTTAAGTTGGTTATAACGCCTGCCTGTCACGCAGGAGGCCGCGGGTTCGAGTCCCGTCCGCCCCGCCATTTCTCTTTTAAGTATTTGAATTTAAACAAATCGGAAAATCAAAATGACCGAGTGTGGGACACAGTGGGACAGGACACTATTTTTGTGTGGGACCGGAATTCTCCGCCCCCAACTTTAGTGCACTGTTTAGGACACCATTTAACGCATTTGCGACTTTATGTTTCTGCACCGACGTCTGCGCTATGTAGCGCAAAGTGATATCGGGAGAAGAGTGATCGAGAAGCTGAGAGACCGCATAGAAATCTCCGGTGGCTTCGTTGGCCAAGGTTGCAGCGGTCCTTCTCATCATGTGGGTACCACTGACATGTGTAATACCCAGTGCAATAAGTGCACGATTGTAGACCTTCCCTACATCCTTGCGGTTGTAGGGTTCACCGTCCCTGTGGAAAACCAAGTCCACCTTCGGATCTCTACGTTTCTTCATCTCCTCTAGTTGTTTTACAAGGACTTCTGGAATGACCAGAATCCTCACCTTGTTGTTCTTTGGGCGCTTCTTAACGGTTGCCTCCCAGGTGGTGTGATGCCAAATCACTACTTGATCGATGACCACTACACGCTTCTCCAGATCCAGGTTGCTCCAAGCAAGCCCACATGCTTCACCGATGCGTAACCCAAATGAGAATTGAGCTAACGCGAGAGCATAGTGGTTTTGATTGAACCCTTTCTTTAGAAACTCCAGAAATCTTCCCAGATCCTCTGTGGTAAGAGCTTGAACTGGGCGTTCTGGCCTGCGTGCGAGGTCACCGGCCTTATAGTGTTCATCAAGAACCGGAATAAGGTAGGCCGGGTTCTTTCTCTTCCGATAGTAGTTCAAAACCACTTTCAGAAGATTGAGTTCCTTTTCGAAGGATAGCCTTTGATAGAATTTTGGATGCTCTGCCACCCAATACTTCAACAGGCCATCGATTACTGAGGTGTTTATGGCTTCCATTGGAACGTCATTTAGATATTCCAGATGGGGGAGCCTGCGATCGTACATCTGCTTTGTACTCAGTTCGAGTTGGAGATAGTGAAATGCTTTCCACTCCTCGACTAACTTTCCGAAGGTTATAACTCCCTCGTGCGCTTCGGCGTTGAGCCGATGCACATCTTTTCCTTCGGATGGTTTCCCGATTATCTTCGAACGAAATGCCTTAGCATCCTCGATGGAACTGAAGACGCCTTGTTCCTTTTTGGAATGTCCGTTAATGAAGATTCGCCTTATTGCTCGGAATTTTCCAGAGTCTACCCAAAGCCCACTTTCTTTATTCAGGTGGGCCAGGCGATAAATCCCTGGATTGTTCCGGACAGGTATTTCTTTACGTTTCGTCATCGATTGCCTCCTTTTAGGAGCCACTCGTGAATGCGAGACCGCGAGAAACGCACCAACCTGCCCACTTTTGCGTAGGGAATCCTATCTGCCGCGACTAGTTTCTCGACGAGCCGAACGGAGCAATTTAGCTCCTTCGCCACGTCAAGTTTCGTCAAAACCAACTTGTCAAAGACCAGCTCCGGAGGCCCTGGTGGGGCATCCGGAGCACTATGAAATGAGGTTGCCATCGTATTTCCCCCTTTTCCCAAAGGCAATTCATCTGAATTCGAGGTCCACGGGCTCACTCTATTTGCCTAGTTTTGGGGGTGGTGCGTCGTCGGCGACCTTGGGCTTGGTCGGCACCATCCCATTTACGATCTCCGCTAGGGAAACCTCCTTTCCCTGGGCTCTAGCCTCCTTGAGCTGCTGAAGCGCCCACTCGGTGAAACGGATCTGGTCGAAGTTCCGTTTGGCCAACTCCGAGATCTCTTGCTCGCTGAGATGGGGCGGACGGGAGAGAATCAGAAAGTTTACCAAGTCATTTCTCGTAACTCGGTTTCCTTTCAAATGCCCTGCCACTTCGTGCATCCAGGCTCCCAATCTTGTGAGCGCTTCAGACGAAAGCGTTACACGGTCGGGGTATTTGGTTCTTAGTTTCGGTTTTTGATCGTTGTCCATTGTTCTTTTCTCCTTTCATTACCGCGTGAATCGAGAGGGCTTCTCAATGATCCAGAGCCAATGGCCGGCTTCCATCCGGCCCGACTCTTGTTTCTCGGGCACCCAGATTCGGCGAATTTCGGGTGCGGTAACCAGGGAGTCTGATCGGCGCCGTCGTTCTTAGAGAGCGGTTGCTTCATCCGCTCTTTCTGTTCCATGTCCTTATGGGTGAGGTAACCCATCGTGCCGCCAAAAAGAGCTCCTATTCCAAGGCCGAGGAGGGCTCCGCCGACACTTTTTCCGGCTGCTGCTCCAACTCCGGTACCGATAGCGCCGAAAGTTCCGGCTCCTAAGAGTGTGCTTTTCTCGATGCTTGCACAGCCCGAGAGAGCAATGCTTATCATTAGTATTTCTATGATCTGTTTATTCATTGGTATGTTCTCCTTTGTTTGAGTTTGGGTCGGGAAATGAAGATCGGGTGCCGAGTATAGAAGGGTATACTCGGTGAGAAATTAGAGTTTTTGGTTGGTCCGCGTAAGACGGTGATCTATGCGGACATTTTCTGGAATCGAAAAGTGACATGGATGTGACATGTTCCATCGGCGTCACTTTTGTTCCGAGAACGTCAGCGAGGGTTTGTCCTACATCACGTCCAAGGAATGCTTTGGCATTCCATCCAAGCGTTTCGACTTCTTTTTCGTAGAAGAATACAAAATTGGGCGTATTTCGAGAGGAGATCGATAGGGATTCGCTATGAACGAGTTCGGCTATTCCCTTATAGCGAACGACCCACACGACCCGATGGAGACTCTCCAATCGATCATAGAGGACGACAGTTGCACGATAATCCGTCTGATATTTCTGAGACAGCTCGACTTCCAGGGCAACGGTTCCCGGTTTGTTCATTTTAAAGATGTGCCAGTATCCGTCAGGGCGGTGATCTGGCATGTGGGGGACCCATTTTGGATGTTGGTCCTTTCGCCAGCGTCTCAGCTCCTGCTCCGAGTAGAGTGCACAGTTCGGAGGCAAATTCTTCAGCCAAGCTCCGAGATGAATTGCGGAGACTAGGTAATCATGCTCAGGCGTTTCAGACCTAAACCCCACTTCACTCAGATAACGTAACTCTGGCTCCCGGATTTCGCTGAAGCCCTTCGAAGTCAGGGTCCAGACGAAATGTCGGTCCACTTCCTTTGGTTTCGTGGAGGCTGTTGTGATGAAACCCTTTGCACGCAGATTTAAGATTCGGTTGTACGCAGAGGACGGTGCGAGATCGCTACAGAAAATCTGCGAGATGGCAGCAGTGGATAAAAGCTTCCATCTCCAAAGAGCCATTAGAATGTCTCTATCTCGTAGGTTCATAAATACGTTTTGGCTCCCCACGGGGAGATCTAGACGTCTCTGCCGATTACGGGGTTCAGGGGTGTGGATTCCGAGGTGTTGTTCGAGGGAGAAGGCCGAACCTTCTCTTTGGTGTCTTCTCTTTTGTGGGGAGCCAAAAGGGTTTCTGCACTCTCGGGTGAGAGAAAAGGCGTCTGTATTTCGACCATTCCCTGACTGTTTTTCCAGATTCCGCGGCCCGGAATCGGAGGAAGATCGGTCGCTCTACCGTTTCCAATCACCAAAATACTGGAGATGTCGTTCACCATCTGAAAGCAAAGGACACCAGGAAGGTTAGCTTTGATCTGGGGATCAAGAGCCCGGCTATCAGGTCTCTGAGTGGCAACGACCAGATGGATGCCCAAGCTTCTTCCCAGGCGTGAGATTCGGCTCAGGACTTCCTTGGCGGTCCTAACGTCAGAGGGAGCGGCCAACGAGTTCGTGAGAAAGAGTTCGGCCGCCTCGTCCACTACCACAATTTGTCTATTCAACGGAATCGAGGCCGTCTTATTTCTTTCGAGATACTGACCGATGTCCTTGCAGGAATTGTCCCTAAGAAGTTTGAAGCGATCATCCACCATCTCGTTGATAGTCGATAAACAGGCAAGGGAAGTTCCGATGTCCCCCGCAACCTCGACCCGTTTCAGCTTTTCAAACGTCTGAAATTCCAATCCACCTTTGAGATCGATAAGGGTGAACTCGGCCTTTTGGTCACTCAAGTAAAGACTTGTGATGAAATGACGTAGAAACGTCGATTTTCCGCCTCCCGTTTGGCCCGCTACGAGAATGTGGGGGATGTCGGTGAGTGTTGAGCGAACGATCTTTGCTCGTGTCGTTCCGACGGTGAACTCCCAGCGGTGATAATTCTTATACTCTTTGACCGTGAAGGTTTCTGGCATCGGAGAATGCGCATAAATGATATCGATGGCGCCTTTTTCTCGGTCATCACGTATCTGATCGATGAACACATGAAGTGCACTTTCGAGAGCCGGCTTTGCTTTCTCGAAGTCGGCTGGGGTCAAGCTTCGCTTGGTAAGCCGCAACTTCCTGGTTACCTGGTCTAACGGAACATCATATATGAGGTTGGGAAGCTTACCGGCCTTACTCTGAAGTCCGATATCCTTAAAGACGTCAGTTAATCTCGCCTTTAGGCGGGAAGCTATGACGGCGCGGTAGACGCCCCAACAGATGAAGGGCGATGCGAGCCAGCTATAGTAGTAGAGGATGTAGAGCCATTGTGCTCGCGGATATAAGGTCCGAAACCCCATCTTTACTGCGAGCAAATATTCGAGGTGGAAAGCAAAGGCGAGCTGAATGATTGCCACGGCGACAAAGCATTTCTCCCAGGGAATTGCGCCGGTTGTAGCTCCTACATATATCTCGCGGAACGGAATCGAAATTCGCCGTCCGAATGTCGATATCCGTTCGAAGTAGTCCACCTTCTTCGCGTTACTCATTGCGCCCCCGTGATGATGCAAATCTCAGTTCCGGCAGGAACCTCGATAATGGGTTGGGTGTTCTTCAAATCGGACATCATTTGCTGAGACTCTTGGAGGGCGGCCGTTTCCGTTCCATTTAGCAAAGCGTTACTTAGGGTGGGCTTCGCGACTACGGCGCCAAATTGACCCTGCGTCTGCTGAAGTCCCTGCGCCATTCCCCCCATGAAGCCAAGTCCGAGGCTACCCGCGAGCTGCAGCGCTTTACTTCCGACTTTGGATCCCTTCAAACCCACGATCTGGTCAGACCTGTCACATGCCTGCGCCTGGAACTGGCCGAACGTACCATCCTTAAAAATCACCTGACCGAAGGACACAAACAGACGTTGATCGGTGGAACTTCCAGTCCCCAAGAGCGTTGATCCTTCGTCTATGAAGGTGTCACCGTTCACCCTGAGGGGCTCCGTGATTTTGGCTTTCACCAGACCATTTGAAGCTCCGGAAATTAAGACTGCTTTCATCATGCTTCCGGGCGGAACGTGTTTTAAGTCGCGGGGCCGGGCTACGAGTTGGGGGCCGGTCAGCTTTAAAGCAGCTGATTGTTTCTTCTTCCCCCTCGTTTGTGTTGGGGCCTCATTTACGTCGAGCATCTTTTGTGAGTTAACCGCCTGCGGGATGATGATGGATGAATTCCCGTGAGGGATTACTGGCGAATCAAGCCCAATACACTGGAAGATGGATGCTCCAATAAAAATGAGGGCTCCTGAGGCTAAGACCGCTTTCCTCTTTAAAGTGAGCTTGTGGCCGTCCTGAAAGAAGAATAGCTTCTTACCCCATTGGAGCTTTTCACCAGTGTCCGATGAAATTTCTACATTTGGTTCGTTAGTCATTTTTAATTTTCACCTTTACCTTCTGATCATCCTTGTCTCTGACGAGTACGATCTCGTCTCCTCCCCCTGGAGTGGTTACGAGTTCAAACCCGAAGCGTCTTCCCTCAAGATAGACAAAGACATTTGAGTGAGCGCCTAATCGAAGGGCTGAAATAGCGAGGTCGTTCTCAACGAACTCAATGGCAAACTGACCTTGGCTACCCATGATCACTTTGCTGGGGTGTGCCGGAAAAGAGAGGATTGTGCTCCTTCCTGTTCCAACGTGGATGGGTTCCATCCTCTTGTCCGTGAGAAACACAGTGCGAGCCTGCGATGCCATCGCAACCGAGCCGATAAGAGCCAGAACTAGACAGATGCGAGTCATGGTTTTTTCTCCTCTTTGGTTACTTGAGAAACCTTTTCCATAAGAAGGCCATAGGGATTCCCTGGTGTCCGCGAGGTCGAGGAGAGCTGGATACCAAGCGTAAAGGGAACATCCGATCGGATACCCCCTACGCTCAAGATCCGGTCTGCTTCAACTACGGCACCCTTTTCACTTACCGTAACGGTGGTTGGGAAAACCTTCTGCTTCATCCCCTTCCGTGACAGATCTTCCTGCTCTTTGAGTCGGTATCCGAATTCGTCATCACCAAGAAAGTTCCGGGGATCAACGGCATCGGAATCGAAACGTTTTGAAAGGTTTTGAAAGAGAAATGCCTCGATTTCGGAAGCTGTTTGTTTCGTTTGTACAGGGAGAAGAGTTCTTGAGACGCATTCCCGCTCAACAATCAGTGGTTCCCGGATCGCCAGGCGTACTACTGTCACACAGAGGATGAGAGTACAAACCGTGGAGACGACAAGCCCGACTTTGAGCGTTGTGTTTTGGTTTAGGACTTCGGACCAAGCCTGAGTGAATTTCATTTATCCCCCTTTTTGTTGGCCGTGTATTGCTTGCGCGGCTCTTCTTTTTTCTCGAAAATGGGTTTTCGCTCTGGGATCCGGAAGCGGGGCAATTGCTCAATTGCCTTTTGTGCCCGTGGAATTGACGTCGTGGCGAGGCTTGCCGCGTTCAACGATTGGTTGAAACCTTGTTTACCCGCATAGGATGCCCAGGCGGCTACTTTCGCAGGGGTCAGAGTTGTCAGACCACCAACCGCGACGCTACCCACGGTATTGGCCATCGAGGAGATTCCACCCTTTACGAGCATGTGGACAATAAGAGGCGTCAAAACCAGAGAGCCCGCGAGTATTAGGTTGAAGCAAATAGCCGCGATGACGTTTTGTTGGCCGATCCCGCTAACTCCGGAGCTCCAGAGAAGGGTGGCGAGTACAGCCCAAACGATCTTCCAAGCGCTTGCCTCAAATAGGGATTGGAAGAGGGCCTTTGTTGCACCGCTCGTCGCGGGCAGAATGTAGAGCGCGATGAGAAGAGGTGAAAATACGTAAAGAACGGTCCATGTATAGATAAGAAATGCTTGGGTTACGTGGACAGAAAAATAGAGAAGAAAGAACGTTACGAAGGAAAGCGCCAAGACCAGGCTCCCCTTTACAGAGACCCAATTCCAGGAAAACTCATGCAGTTTGTCCCCCATCTTGTCCAAAACGAACTTGAATTGGTTTAGGTCGCCGAGCTTTGTCGCCATGGCATCCGCAAAGTCGGCGACGGTATGAGAGACCTCTGGATAGATATTGAGCAATATGGCTGCGATGAGGACACGGCCTACAAGTGGTCCGATACTGGGAACTATTCCGGACGGCAGCTGGAAATATTGAACTAGCACACCGATGATGAGAAAAATCGTGGCAAAAACGTAGAACAGAGAGGTGAAATACGTATGTATCGTATTTGCCTGTTGTGAGAGCCAAGTCATATCGATCATAGTTCACCCGCTAAAATCTAGGGATTTGGTAATCCGTGTTTTCCGCTTTCATCGCCGCCTTAAGGTTGTCGCTTGAACTTAGGATGTCCTTTGTGGCTTCCTTGCTTCCGTGGTTTTGGATCGCCATCTGCTGCGCTTGTAGCTTCAGACTTGTTGCCTGGGCTCGGAGATTTTGATTCAGGACCTGAATCACGATGCCCAAGGCTTGCGCAGTTAGTTTCTGAGCGCCACCTGGAGAGGCTTGATGGCTATAGTCTTTTATGTTCTGTCCAACTTGATCGAGTTGGGTGCTCCACTTGTAGAAGTCGTTATTGAAACTGACGGCTTCGGCGACGCTCTGGTCGGCATCCCGCTGGATTTTCACCTCTGGGCTATCGACAGCTCCCCCGTAGAGTTCTTGAACGTGTTGAAGACCTGAGTTTGGATCTGCCCAGTCGCGATAAAGTCCGGGATCAAGATTCGGGTTAATGCCCTTAATGAGATTCAGCGAGTCGTTTATTCCTTGGTTGATTTGACGGATAAGGTCCAGTGTGTCGGACCCGGTCGATAAGATACTACGCAACTGCTGAAGCTGCATGATCGCCTGGGCAAGTATTTGCGTGAGGACCGCAACATCACCTCCAAAGAGGTCAGCTCTAGATACCGATGGGCTAAGCATTAATAGAGCAGCCAAAATTGGGAAAATTCGCCTTTTCATGCCGTCTCCTCCTTCTGTGCCGCGACACCTTGGGGATAACGGACCGCAAGTTCTCTTAGGATCTCAATGGCAGGTTTGCCTGATGCCATTTCTTTATGGAGTAATGACAAGTCTCTCGGATCGGTCGTAGCGATCCAGTATTCGAGTGGTGTTGGCATGATGCGAACCACGACTCGGTGATCTTCAGCCATCAGAAAGGCTTCGGAGTATTCCCCTCTGGCCTGGTGAAGAGAGGAAATCAGCGCAGCTTCAGTGGCGTTGAGATGCAGGACCTCTTTAAGCCGTTCCTCATCAGCCCCTCGTTGCATCAGAATCCACTTAATCGATGTATTTGAGAGAATCGCCTGCGAGACTTTCGATTTCGCAAAATCGTCAATGTTCTGTGAAATAGCGATCGCAGAGGCGTAGTATTTTCGGAATGTCCGAAATACTTCAGCGATGAATGCACTGCCTGAGGGGTTCTCCAAAAGTTTCCAACATTCGTCGAAAACCATGAACTTCATCGTGCTGCGATCTCTTTGGACCTCTCGCCATACGAAATCGGTAATGAGGTACAAACACACAGCCTGCAGATCAGGGTGCGTTTCGAGGCCCTTCAGGTCAAAACAGACGGTAGATCTTTCAAGATTAACGGTAGTGCTTCGATCAACCATCTGTCCGTACGGGGAATCGCCACACCAAGAGCCCAGGATCTTGCCGAATCGGCGCAGGTATTCAGAGTCATGTTTGAGAAGAGCTTCGCGCAGGTGGGACAGGCGGGGTCCTGTGTGAGTTTTGTAAACCTGTTGAATCGCCTCTTCAATCTCAGCCCGTTCCAATCGTCCGATGCTGTGCATCTCATCTTCCCGCGTCATCATTTCTACGAGGCCCACGAGAAATTTGATCTTTGCGGGGCTGGGCGTGGTCTCTCCTGAAGCGAGATCAAAGGGATTGAGAGAGAAAGCTTCGGATAGGGAAAAAGGAATGTATTGGCCCGATAAATTCTCACATAATTTTTTGTAGGAGCCACCTATGTCGACAATGAAGATCTTCGGGATTTTCCTTGAGGGTCTGAAGGAGGAGGATATTAGTTAAGAAGCTTTTTCCACTTCCCGACCCACCGGCAACGATTTGGTTGTAATTAGGGAGCTCCTTCGCAAACGGATCCATCGAAAAAAGTCCTGTATCGCGTGTGCGAAGGATGATTCTGGGCGTTTCAAAGCCAGCCCACGGTCCAAAAAATGGGATTAAGTCGGCTAGATTGGACGTCTTAACCCTTCTTGAACGCTCCTTACCTCTCGCATTCGGAAGAGCCGCCTCTGAGAAAATATCGAAGGACGCCAAACTCTCTTCCATCGCCTCGGCACCGGAGAGGGAGCGAATAACCGCGATCGTTTCAGAGACCTGATTCCGGAGGCTCTCCTCGCTTTCAGACTTCAGAATGACGGAGAGACTAACGTTAAAGACCTTCTCGCCTTGGGCAACCAGTTCCTCAATCAGCGTCTCAAGGTCCTGTAGCTTCGCCTCACTTTCAATGTCCGAGACGCCTTCCTTCTTGCCCCTAGCCATGGAGAACGCCAGGCGGCGCTGGCCTTGGAGGCTTTCTAGTTCCTTGGTTTGATCAGGAACATGGATCGAAAGGTGAAGGCGCGAACCGAAGGGGAGTCCTTCCAAGGCTTTCGCCATAGAGGCATACGTGCAATCGGGCATGAGTTTCAGGGATACGACTCGGTAATGCATACCCCCGATGGAAAATCCCTTTTCGTAGACCGCCACGTCCGTGAAGAGAAGCGAAGGCCGGAGATCATCGGCGTCATAGGTTTCAATGTGCTCGCGCCTGAATGGGTTCCACTGGCGATAGACTAGTTCCGCAATCTCTTTCTCCGGAATAGCCTCCGCTTTAACACCCAGAGTTGTGAGGGAGTTGATAGTTTCATTCTCAACATGGCGAAGAAAATTGAGTTCCCGAGCAAAAACCTCCTTTGCCATTGGCTCAAACAGCTTGGGACGGGAGAAAAAACGCGGTTTGTTGAATGCCCCTTTTGGAATTGGGCGTCTGACAAAGAGCTTCAAATGTTGTTCGGGAAGTGTCGCGCCGTCTATTTCCTCTCTAAGACGCGCACATCTTTCGTCGTGCAACGCTTTAGCTGTGGCATCGCTCGCATTGTTCCCGAGCGCACTAAACCTCTCAACGATCACCTTGGAGGCCGGAGTGATATCTTGAATAAATTGAAGATCTAGGTCGGAGGGAAGTCCATTTAGAAAGGTCGAGATGTTTTGGGCTAGCTTGTCGATCTTGGCGTCATCCCAGGTGGTCGCATCCAGCGGTGACAATTTGAGAGCGAATCCCAAAGAGCCATCCGAGAAAATGATCTTTCCTCCTTCAAATCCCCAAACCTGTAAAATGTCTGCAAGTGGAGTCATTTTGTTAATCCTTTAATTCGAGGACATGGTTCAAATTCACTGGGCTGGGCAAACGCCGAGTAATATCCCGGTCGAATTTGAAACCTAAGCCAGTGAACTAGAAACTTGTCTGGTTTGTTGCGTTTTCCGAAACGTAAAAGCGCGGCTAAGAGCGCCGTGGGTAGCCAAACGCAAAATATCTTGAGTGCCATTCCCCCAAAGACGAAGTTCAGAACCGAAAGAACAAGAAAGATCGCGAGTAGATCCATAATTTCAAATCCGAACAGCATGAGCCGCTTATCCAGACATTTGCTGACTTGGGCTACTCGCATCTTGCTCTCCCTTCACTGAACCATGCTTTGGATAAAGGCGATGATACTGGGCGCACCGAATCCCACTACCGCGCCAATAATCGCGAGAATTAGGTGATTTCTTGCGTTCTGAGATCCCGCCGCAAATGACAGCCCTGCGTAGACAAGTCCCAAAATGCTGGCCAAGGGCAGAATCGTAGTAATGAGTCGGTTCTGGATTGCACCCAGCGTAGATTCCACGCTGCAATACCCAATCGCTGGGAACCCCAGATACAGAACCATGAACAGGAGCAAGTACAGATAAGGTCGTTTCATCGTTTCTCCTTTTGTTACCTTCGAATTTCACGTTCAACCCGTTCCAGTGTCGGGGGAGGTGCAGACCCGACACTGGAACAGGAGACCACCGTCATCATGACCATCATGATGAGAAGGATGAGGCACAGGTACAGATGAGGATCGCTCAAGATGTTGAATAAGAGGCTACGTTCCTTCTTTTCCGTCTCTAGGACGGTTCCCCAATCAATTTTGTCGATTTCCATGCGATGGTCCTTTCAATATCGTTGGTGGTGTTACTACTTGTGACGGTTGAGAGAGCTCCGGAATTGTGGGAGGTTTGAACGCCGCCCTTTCTCGAAGTTCTTTTTCATGGCCGACGTACAAAAGGACCACACTCAGTCCGATCCAAAATGCCGCTACGAATCCAGTCTGGAGTCGATTCATAAATTGGTGGCGCTCAAATTCATCGTGGCGAAGCGAATTCATTTTTTCTTTGAAGGCCAGATACATATTTTTCCCCTTCACAGAGTTGCCTCCGGTTGAAATGTTGACGCTTGTACAATGATGCGGCTTTGTTTTGAGCCAGCCGAACTGCGATTTTTATTTTTGGAGTATTGTCTGAGTAGCTGTACTGCCTCACGCAAGTGCCGTTCACTTCTTAGGTTGTTGCAGGGATCGAAAACGTAAAAACAATTGAAGCAGTGCGAGTAACTATGTAACCGCTCATAGCTGTGGCAACAGCAACGAGGACAGGGGTTGATAGACATCGTTTATCTCCGTTAAAAAGTTTTTGTGCTCTCACTAAGATCTATTGCAAGAAGCTCTCGTCTTTGTGCCAACTGACGGCGGTTCACTCGTTTGTATTGGGAAGGAAAGAAAAATCGGTTCTGAGGAAAACATCTGGGGAGTGCGAATGGACCGGAATCTGTGAACTCAATGGGTTCGAAAAAAGTTGGATCTGAATTTCATCAAGGGGTTAGTCGTGAGCCCCTAATGTTCAAAACGTGAGGTCTGGTTCGAGCGCTTCCTACCAGGCACGTGGACCAATCTGGTTCACGGAAATTGGGCGACATTCTGGCTAGCGTTCTCAAGCACTTAGAGTCTGGAGCGGCCATAAATTGTCCTTTGGTGAACCAAATCGGCGCATTTGGTTCGCCCAGGCCTTTGACGATTGAGTTCCGGCACTTAGAGGGTTTTCTTTTCGTTGGCCCATTACGCTGCGCGTCACACGGTTCACGGAAATGGCGGTCTCAGGCACGAAATTAGCTGGCACTACCGTTGCTTTGTATCGATTGAGGGGACTACGAAACCCCTGGGAGAGGCAGTTATTGGAGGATGAATGAGGTTTAGGCTCCTACTCATAGACGATGACCAATTCAGCATTGCCGGAATGAAGGCGTTGCTTGAAAAGCACGGCTTCAACGTGGAAACCGCGGCTAGCGGAGAAGAGGGCTTGGAGAAGATCAAAGCCACTCCCAGCGAATATGGAGTAGCCATTGTCGATTACCAGATGCCCGGATGGGATGGAGCTGAAACCGCTCGGCGAATCCTCGATGCAAAAAAGAACATCTACGTTTTAGTTCACTCGGGTAACACGAGCCAGATGGCAGCCCTTGCCACTTGGAGAGCTGGAGCTCTTGGCTTTATCGAAAAAGCAAAAGGGGCAGATTACTTCATCGAAACGGTTCGCGCATGGACGAGAAAGTATGAGGAGACCAATCAGATCGCGACTCCTTCCTATTCTCCATCCGAGAGTGAACGATTTATTCAATCTGTTGGTCTTATTGGTCGGTCTCCGCAACTGGCTGCGATTGCTAAGAAGATCATTGCGCTTCAGACTAGCGATCCCAGAGCTGCCATTTTGATCCTAGGTGAAACGGGCGTTGGTAAGGAAATGATCGCCAAAGCGATTCATCGTTGCAGCCCACGCAAAGGACAGAGATTTGTAGCGGTAAACAGTGCGGCCCTTCACGAACAAACCTTAGAAAGCGAGCTTTTCGGTCATGAAAAAGGATCTTTCACCGGCGCCGCACAAAAAAAGCTTGGCAAGTTCCAGTATGCAAGCGGCGGGACACTGTTTTTAGATGAAATCGGAGAGACGAGCCTTTCTACCCAAGCGAAACTTCTTCGTGTGCTTCAGGAGAGAGTGATCACCCCCTTGGGCAGTAACGCTGAAATTCCGATCGATGTCCGGATTCTTACCGCAACGAATGTCGATTTGGAACGCGCCATGAAGGAAAAGGCCTTCCGAGAAGATCTTTATTACCGGTTAAAGACGGTTCGGATCACTATTCCGCCTTTACGTGAGCGACCGGAAGACATTGAGCCTCTTATTCTTCACTTCTGCGAAAGGTACAACAAGCAGCACCAGGGACCTGAGAAGAAGTTTCTGGCCCAGACCATTCGCGCCATGGAGCGATACCCGTGGCCCGGTAATGTGCGCGAACTCCAGGATGATGTTCTCGCCCTCCTGACCGAAGTTCCGGACGACGTCATCAGCAAGAGCCACCTGGACGGGAAGTTTGATACGGCCTATGTCCCCGATTTGGAGGGAACCTCCACCTTGGGTAAGCGGATGGACGATGTACTTCGCCAGTCATATCAAAATGCGATCGCGAGTTCGCGGTCTCAGCGCGAGGCCGCCAGAAAGCTTGGCGTACCATTTTCTTCATTTCGGCGCACAGTAAGGCGATTAGGCCTGTCCATGCCGGACGGAAAGAAGGTGAGCTAAGATGCGCCTTCGAAACTATTTCTTTGCTCTGTTCGCAGCCAGTTTCGGCCTTCTTGTTCTTCTCTTTGCTACGCGAACAGACTCAATCCTTGGCGGAGGTTTTGAAGAACTCCGAAATTCAGAACTTCATAGGGTTCGCGAGCAGATCAAAGCGGTCGTTAAATCAAAACAGGAACGGGTCGAGCAAATCGTCTGGGTTGCCGAGCAAGCCCCGAAGCTCGATTTGGACGCCCTAAAGCGACAAGCTAAAGTTCAAGTGGCGGAATACTTTGTTCCTGGCAAGTATCCTTCCGACTCAGAGATTCCGTGGAGTGACCTGGAGAATTCGGCGAAGACGGATAGCGTCACGTACTGGGTACTTAACCATAAGAACTACCCAAGTCTCATTGGATTCATAAAAAATCGGGGCAAGGTATTGGTTATAGGATTTCACTTCGACGAATATCTCGAGCGCCGGGTTCACGAGATCAACAATAGCAAAGTGAAGTTCTACGCTATACCAGTTTCGGAGGTTGAGAAGCGACCCAACACTTTTTCACTCTATGAGGCCGGAAACAACACAATGGCAGCGGAGATTGTACCTGACCCAACTTTTGCTAATCAGCTCAGGTCGAAATTGCTCCACGGTCTTCTTCTCATCGGATTACTTTGTTTTGGTCTCTTCGCGGGAATTCTCTATCTGTTTCTGGAGCGCGGATTCCTGGTGGGATTTCGCTCTCTGCTAGAGAAATCTCGGAAATCGGTCCTTGATCTCGAACAGGGAAAGGCACCCGTAATAGAGAAGACCCGCCACTTCATGGCAGAGAACAATACTCTTGCCACTAACCTGCACACCTTTGCCCAGGCGATCGAGAAGTATCGGGAAGTCGAAACGCAGGCCGCAAGAGTTCGACTCGCTGAGCAAGTGGCACACGACTTACGGTCCCCAGTTTCCGCTCTGGAGATGCTTTTGAACAGCCTCGATGACATGGATTCGGATAACTTTCAGGCCATGAGCGGCTGCCTTAACCGAATTAAGTCCATGGCCCAGTCCATTCTAACCAAAAAGAACTCAACGACTTCTCCTCAAACAGTGAAACTTCCAGCAGTCAGCTTAGATTCGATATTGAGTGGGATCTTCGAAGAGAAGAAGGTTCAGTACAAAGATTTGCCCGTCACATTAAAGCTCTCTCTTCCCAAACGGCCTGTCTTCGCTGAAATCCGCGAAGACGAGATAAAGCGAGGCATATCTAACCTTATTGATAATGCCGTCGAAGCGATCACCGACAAGGGAGACGTCACTGTTTCGCTTCAGGGCAGTAATACGAGCGCCGTAGTTACGGTAAAGGACAACGGACGGGGAATTCCGGCCGATCTGATTCCCAAGGTCGGGATGCGAGGATTTTCCGCTGGAAAGCCTGGGGGAAGCGGCCTCGGATTGAACTTTGCGATGGCGGTTGTCGCTGATCACAGGGGATCCCTTTCGATTGAGTCGGAAGAAAAGAAAGGGACGACCATCAGGTTTGAACTCCCCAGCATTGCGGCACCAGCCTGGTTTTTCCCGAGTGTTGACCTGACTAGGTACTCCCACATCGTCGTCACTGATGACGACAGCAGTGTCCACCTAGCCTGGGACCTGAAGCTAGCGGACTTTGGCCTCAAGATCGTGCATCTTTACTCACCGCAGGAACTCGAGACTTGGATTAGCAGCCATCAACGACTTGTATCCCGAACCTTTTTCCTGTGTGACTACGAATTTTCCGAAAATGAGCGGAATGGCCTGGACGCCATCGTTCAGTTTAAACTCCAAGGCCAAAGCGCTCTCGTCACTGGACGAGCGAATGACAC
The DNA here is from genome assembly GCA_963778115.1 of uncultured delta proteobacterium. Classification (GTDB taxonomy): domain Bacteria; phylum Bdellovibrionota; class FAC87; order UBA2466; family UBA2466; genus JBBQIT01. The sequence goes on along the minus strand of CAVZSV010000001.1, from coordinate 149,712 downwards.
CGAAGTTCAGAATGCCTGCTTGCTGCACTCGGCCCGCTTGGTTCCAAAGCACAATCTTTTGCACTTTAAATTAGTAAAGAGAAACGCACACAAAGCGACCCGACGTAAAACCGCCTAGGCACGAAGTGCAATTGCACTACCGCGCGCTTGGCCAAAGGGGGAACCGTGAAACACCTAGAAGATATCCGTGTCTTCGTTGACGTCCTTTTAGCCAGTAAAACCTTTCACGCGCTCGTCATTGAGAGCCCGCCTGGGTGGGGCAAGTCGTCTGCCATAACCCAAACTCTGAGGGAGAAGAATTTACACTACGAGTGCATCAGCACTTACACGACGGCCTACCATCTCTATACGTCGTTGCGCCAGGCCCCCAATGCGCTCGTCGTGGTTGATGATTGCAGTGGGATTCTGTCGGACCCGATAGCCTTGTCAGTTCTCAAGTCCGCTACGTGGCCAGTAAGTGGGCCGGACGAAAAGCGCCTATTGATGTGGGGTTCGGGGGAGAAGGATGAGGGGGTGATCCCAATCGACTTCACTGGGAAGCTCATTCTTTTGGTGAATTCGATGGGGCAGGGCATCGAGACAAAGAGCTTTTTGTCTCGTGCACTGTATTTGCCTATACTCGGAAATGAGGCGGAGCGGTCTGATCTTCTGTTAGAGGCGGCCAAAAACAGGGAGGTTTATCCGAACAGCGAAATAGCGAACAAAGTAGGCGAGTTTTTGAATTCCAGGCTCCGCCACATGGCGAAGGTAAATCTTAGAACTCTTCGTTTAGGTTATGAACTCGCCGAGCAGTTTCCCGAGAGATGGGAGTTACTAATCGAGAGGCTATTTTGTGGGCAGAAGTCGCCGGATGCGGTCCTTCAGGTTCTTGCGCGGAGCGGCTTACCTGTATACGAGCAGGTAAGAAGGTTCATAGATGAGACGGGGCTCTCAAGGAGAACCTTTTTCAATCTTCGCAAGAAGGCTTAGTGACCTTCAAGCGGCCGCCTTTTGAATTAGGAGTTGGTCCTGAACCCGTTGAAGCTCCTTCACAACAGTTTCCAGCATTTTTCCAACGCCCGGACTGGGTGCTTTAGACGTCACGAATTCAAATAACTCATTTTGATTCAGCCAAATCGCGGTAACTGCCTTCTTGGGCGTAAGTTTATCTAACACTAGGATGTTGATCCTTTCCGGAACGACGTCTAGTTTTGGATAGACAAGACCAAGTGACGTTGCTTCCTTCACTGCGAGTGAATGGCTGATTATTTGGTAGACGTCTGCCTTGTTGTCTACACCGTGCTGCTCTCGAGGCAGTTTCTTAAATTTCATGTCGAGAACAAGATGAGTGGCATTTGACCCATCCGGAAGAATGAGATCAGGATTAAAGGTAATTTCACTCTTTGAGGAAACCACATACGGAATCGTTAATGCGTTTTCAAAGGTCCTCTTAAATGCGGCACGCACAAGGTTTTCAAACACATTGTAGTCTGGCTTCACTATTGGAACACCGAGAGTCACAACATCCCTTGCTGCAGAAAAAGAAAATTTCCAGAGAATCAAATTACATAGGGCGAGTATCTGTTTGTATCTAGAATTGACATTTTTGAAGTAAGAATACTGAAATGTCCCTAGCGGAGAATAACTAACGTCCGTAAGGCGAGCGAATGCTTTTGAGAAGAAGGTCTTATCTTTGGCATCGAGTGCCCGGAGTCTCCCCTTTAACAATTCACTAATCGTAAGCTTGATAAGCTGATTCTCTGGGCTATTTATGCTTCTAGATGGATAGGAACAATTGATCCCAGCCCTCGGTTTTATGAACAGAGCCTTACAAAGCGTTGTCGCCCTTACCCTACCTTTCATTTTCCAGGCCACGGCTTCTTTTCTAACGAAATTGGGAAGCGGAAATTCGGTTAAACGTTCAAGCTCTTCTCTGAAGAGGCTTATTAGCTTTTCGCGAGGGAGGATTTCACTTAAGGGATACATCGACGATCGGTTCGATCCAAAGCTGGTACTTATATCCTCATAATAGGAGAACGTATCGATCATGAAACTGATTAAACGGTAAATAGACGTACTGTCTGGCAAACTTAATCCTGCGGGGGGAATAATGAGTCTCTTATTCTCTCCCATTGGTAGACAGCCGACAAAGCCATTCGACTTGATAGTCGTCTGCCCATCTTTCTCCGAGGTTCTGATCCACTCTTCGTCCTTGTATCGCTTAAGCAGAACAGGAGGGATATCGTTGGAATGGAGCTCCAAGGGATTTGCTGAAGTCAGAACGAGAAATATGGGTTGCCCAGGCATAGTTGCTAAGCCGCCCTAGAGGAAAGCTCTTCTACGTCTTCCTCTATTATTGTCTTCAGAAAGGATAAAAATTTGTCGGTTGGTAACTCGACAAAAATTTGAGTGTTAGCAATCCCCTTTTGAAAAGTCGGAAATAGCTTGGTCGCGGCAAGTTGTTCCATGTCCTGCTCGCAAAAATCCAATACAAGCGGAAAAATTTCAAAGTACCAGATGCGTTTTAGCGTCTCAGCAGACTTATTTTCCATTACTTTGGTGAGGTAAGCGTGTCCCACCTGGCAGCTTAGGTCGGACCCAAAAACCTTAAGGAGTCTGAAGTTAACTGTCCTCAAAAGTTTCTCTAAATCGATGCCATCAATGACGGTGCCCTTCAAGACGTTCGGGCTCGGAACCAGCTCAATGACGTGAAATCGCCTTAGAAGTGCGCGATCCATCCGAATGAGAGCGCGATCTGAATTATTCATTGTTCCGATTACGAAAAGATTGTCGGGTATCAATAGCGCGTCTTTGGAATAGGGCAACCGCGCCGAAACGTTCATAGCTGAGCCAAGTCTATATTCTAGTTGGATCAGTAACTCCCCGAACACCTCAGTTACATTGGCCCGATTGATTTCATCTATGATTATGAAGTGGACATCTTTCGGCTGAATGAATTTAAAGTCTGCGTCAGAGCCGACAACGGGGAATACCTGAGAGTCTGTTACCTTTCGTGATTCGGCATTGAATCGGCCGGTCCCCACTACTCGCAATGCCGAATCGAGGAGCCAAACATCTTTTTCGGCTGAATCTGAGGTTTGAAAATGTTCCAACTCTTCCTCTCCTCCACCCGTCGGTACTTGGTCTCCCTTTTCAGAGAGCGGCAGAATAGCATCACTAATTCGAAGTGCACATTGCAGGTCTCCGCTTGGTAGATTGTTTGGTAGGGCGACATGTGCATTGCTGCCCTCTACTGTTATGATGGGTGCGGGAATACGAGACAAAATCTTTCCAGCCTGCAGCAATACGAGTTCGACCGTGTCCGGATCGAGCCTCAGAAGATGTGATACCTGGTGAGACTCGAATTGTATCGACCTCTCAGTACGTACACCGAGCACCGCGGTATTCAAAGCAGATGCGCAAGAATTCCAGAATGGCCCTCTCTGAATTGTAAACAACAGATTGCTCTGATTGTTCTGGGTTGGCCTCAACCCCTCAATGAAGTCCTCATAAGAATAGGAGGGATGGAATTGTAGCAGAGTGCAGTAACGGTCTTGTTGCTCACTGTAGTAAATGGGCAGTTCTCCGGCGGTGAGAATTCCAGTATCGGCAATCAATTTTGCGAGGCGGGTTTTTCCAGTCCCAGGAGGCCCGGCTAAGATAATCTGTCTAATATTTTCGCGGTACCACAATGGAAGAAGACCCCTGAGCTCATTGTCGATGTTTTCAATCGACATTTCAGCCGTTGGTACTTTTTCTGGCTCAGCTTTCTTTTTTGTTCCGAAGGTGGTCTCGAAGTACTTTTCGCCGCGGCTAGTGATTTTGTAAATTCCGCTGCTGTCCCGAAGAACGAACTTCTTGATTAGTAACGGCCTAGCACTTCGAAGGTGATTTCTGAGGCGCTGCCGAAACCACTCTTCCCCCTCCCTGCTGCTTTTATTCTTCTTAAGATCATCCTTCTTTACGCTATATTTCCGGGATAGAAATTCATCGCAGATGTTATCGATATTTAGGGGGCCTTTATCCATAAGGATTTGAAGAATCACACCTGCATAGGAGTTACGAAAGTCTTTCATGCTACCGCCTCATCAACACTAGTAATACGAGCCCTAATTGCTTCGGCCTCAGATGCGGTAATTGAAAAAAGAGAGCGGACAAGGCTTTCGAGTTTCGCCAAAAAAGGTACGGATGGACGTCTTTCTAATCTCTTAGCCAGTGACGCAATCTCCCGATGCAAAGGGTCGGTTTTGTCGTACTCCGGAATATGGAACTCTTTCAGTTTCCAGAGATTCAAATTTATGTTCGATTGGAATAACCGCAATCGGTATTCACCCACCAGGCTATTGAGTACCCCGCTTAAATAGTAAGGTTCATTCAAATCGGAACTAGCTTCGATGCAAATAACGCTATCTGAGATCTTCATGGATGTTAAAGCGGTCGCTGCAATCAGTTTGCGTGAGCCATTCGATAGGATTTTTCGAATGAACACGCAGTCGGCAGTGGAGTCTGTACTGTGTCGAGTGCGTAGCCGAAATTGTTCGAAGTCTTTCCCTTCGATACTTCTTTGGCCGTCTTTCTTTGGGGACCCGGCATAAAAACGGAGAGTGGAGTGCGATTCAAGTTTTGGAAACCGAACCATTTTCTTCAACAGAGTCTTTTCGGTATTGTCTCGCAATGCGATCCACTGTTCATGCGCTCCTAAATGTGCAGTGGTCCATTTCCAGGGTAGCGAGACATAGGGTCGATCTGGATTATAGTGAATGTCATGTGAACGAACCGAGATGGAGTTGGATTTTCGAGGAGAGGGTACTACTCCTAAAGTACAAAACTGTACCCTTGCATCTACTGCCGGAAATATTCTAGCCCCGCATGCCTTATTCTTTATCTCGTCCACTAGGACGGAGGGCCCATTTAGGCGGATTACGCGCCGAAGCTCCGCAGTGCCCTGGTCGCCGAGAACGCCCTTCGGAAGAATTAAGCAAACAGGAGCTTTGAACTTAGATAGAACTAAGCACTGGGCTAAGGTTAGCGAATAAATATTGCGACAGTCCCGAGCTGAGAGGGTGCTATTGAAAGTGCTGTTAAAAGATCTGACTATCAATTCTCTTTGCTGCAACAGAGTCTCTTCAACGCTTAAGGTTTGGGTTACCTTGGTCCCTGCTCGCGATCGAACTGAGTTAACTGCTTCAATAACATCCCAGCCAGGATTACCGAGAAAGATTGTCGATTCATAATCGATGCGTTTAGTTCCAATTTCAGGACTGAAAAAATTGGAATTTATCGCAACATCGTATGATGAGAGAAAGTGTTGCTTCAGGATTTCAGAAAAATTCGAATTCAGCGCCCTTATTCGGCAGACGTCTACCTCAATTCCATAGAGATTTCGCCTTTTGTGTGTTCTTAGGGCTGCTGCGAGTTTTTGGCTTAATTCAACCGAATTGGTTCGACCGAGCGAGAGTCTGCTGATGAAGGCCAGCAGCCAAAGGTGAAGAGCAGCCTCGAGAAAGGATCCTTCGCCTGCCATTGGGTCAGTGAAAGTACTATCTTCAGTAACACGTACGCTCTGTAACAAAGTCTTCGCTGAATTCAAAGCTAACCAGAACGGCGTGTCATATTGCCCGAGCGTCTTTACATTGGTTGATGGAAGGAACTCCTTTTCCGAAACGAGATTCCGCCTACTTTGAAGGGCCTGCAAGTGGGTGATGCTACAGCCCAGGGTTCCTCTGGTAGGTTTTCCCGGGTAGTGAGAGGGAATGGCGGGAAGGCAGACCTTCAAGAGTTTATCCTGATTGAATCGAAGCTCGTCCCACGACGCTTCTATCTCGCCCGCCGTGGCCTCGACGCGAGGCCTGGAGTCCCAAAGGATCAGGTGATGCTCTGGAACGGCAACGAAGCTTACATTTCGAAAATGAACGACGAAAATCTTTTGGTCGGGGTTCTTAGCCTCAAGTAAATAGACGTAGAGACTTGAGCTCGGAATAGCGTTGGCCTCGTGCGTTTCGATCAACATCAAAGTTTTGGACATATGGGGTCCTCTGTTAGAACAGGTCGGTACTTGAAGAGAAAAACTGTAGGAAAATTGAGGGGCTATCGAGCTTTCAGCGGTCGAGTTAAGTGATTTTCAGGGCTTGGAGAGCACCATATCTGATACCGATACGCCGATGATTCATCGCGTTCAAATGAAACGGCGCGCAAGGGGAACCCTTCCTAAGGCGAAAGGGGAATTGAGGTCGAGTATACGATTCCGCGTCGAAGCGTCGGCGGGAGATCTTGGGAATATCTTCTAACCGAAATTATTGGCCAGCCCCACTTGGGTTTTCCATGACCCGCTTCCCAATTTACCAGTTCCGACTGGCGGGTCACTAAATGCCGTTTCGAGTCTCGGTAAAAGTGGGAGGAGTCTCTATAGCGAAAGCTTTCGTTGAAAATAACGATCGCTATGATGCGGGCTTTAAAATCTAATCGTTCCCCAGGGGTCTCGATCAGAAACATTTCTTCTCCGACGTATTTTTGAGGCAGTGGATAGAAACGAGTTTCGATAGTTTTTTTTCCGCGCACTATAGACTCCGCCCATGGGGCTTGAACGTTTAAACCAGGGAGCATGGCGGGGGTGGTACGTTCAGTTCGCATCTGGGCGCCTCTCGAGCCGAGAATGATCATTGAGGGAAATTCTCTTAATTTCAGGGATTGAAGGCTCACTGGGGGCCAGGGATGAGCACGTCGTTTTAAACATCGCTACGTTGCCTTGAGCATCGCAACAGTCCTTTTTATTGTCCCACAGATCCTGATATTTAAAAAAACTGTCTCCACTGGGATCATTGCCAATATAGCACGTTGAAAAACGTACACCATTTTGGACACAGAGGTCTTTTATCCGGGAATAATAATAGGCCGTCTCATTAGGTGAGTAATGTAAAGAAGCCCGCTCCAGCGACTTAGACTCTCCAAAGTACTTCTTAAAGTCTTTCCCTATCGCTTTCTTTAAAAAACGAAGATTCGGTTGATACAATCTTGCAACTCCTACCAATAGAGATGGGATCTTATAGTGTGCAATCGTTTCGATCATGTCCCACGAAAAATATGGAAATGGTTCTACGGCTTCTTTTCTATCGAAATTAGGATCGGTGAAATAGCCATCTGGGTAAATGGGAAATAGAGGGTTAATTCTCACCGTTGTCCAAAATCCAAGAGACTGCAGCTTATGAAGAGCTGCGAGTCGACGATGCGGTGGAGGCGCACCCGGCTCTATAGATTTTGTCATAGCTTCGTTGAGGCTTGAGATAGACATTTGTACGCTACAGAGACCTCTGTCCAGAACTTCAACATACTCATCGTCCGCTACCAAATCTGACCGGGTAAATATTATGTATGGATATCGATAGAACTTCAGAATTTTTAGTAGTTCGCGCGTGACATGATACTTTTTGTCCATCCACATGAAGCTGTCAGACATCGATCCAATCCGAAGGGGAATTCTCTTTTCCAGCACATGTCGGAATCTATGTTTACGGTCACCCTCGAATACAGAGGCAAAAATTTTTCGGATTTCCGAAATATCTGCAGGGAATGGAAACGGTTCGTTCCACCATTTGCGAATGGAAAGATAGCTCTTCGCATAGCAGTAAGCACAATTAAAAGTACAACCCCTCCCATAAGTATCAATCTCAAAACGATAAAAACAGTGCTTACAGTCTTGTGATTCTGTAAGCCGTATAGGACTCCCGAACACAACCCCGCCTCTCGGCTGGTTGTTTCCGAATTTTTCATACAGGCGATCGTAAACGGAATAGTCGAATTGATCAGGATAACTACTCTTGATCTTCCTTGCGGATTTTTTCATTTGTTCCGAAAGAGTTGGAAGATTGCTTGTCTGGCGAACGCCTGGGACGAATGCCGACGGCTCGTGGGGTGACCTTCCCTTTTCTACCGGCGAAATAGAGCCATGCGATTGTAATTCGTCCATAACAACACCCTTAACTCGTGGGCCTTGTGAAATACAGGAATCTTAGGGGGTCGTACAGATGGGAGTACTAGGTTTTCTTTTCTTGCGGGAGGGCATTCTGATATTACTACATAATATCAATTATTTAGTGCGTAGAGAATCGAACCGCGGGGGCGAGTTAGAGAATCGGCTGAGAAAGCGAATCGGGAACATTGTCTACCGTGTGGAGTCCAAGTCCGACGAAGGCATCTCGCAGCTCTTGTACGAGGGTTCCCAGCTGTGAGCGCATATCGTTCCCAAGATTGACCGTAAGAACCGAAAATCGAACATCGCGTTCAGTCGTAACCCTGAACTCCTTTCTAATATCTTCCTCGTTCCTCGGATAAAGGAGCATGACGTCGCTGCCTCCGTTCAACTCCCGATAAGTTAAAATTTGATACACATCCGCGTTCGAAATTCCAAAATGGGCTTTTCCTCCGTCACCGATAAGCTTGTACTTTGTATCGATTGTTAGGCGCTTTCCATTTTCAAATTCCACGACAATGTCCTGGTATGTGTTGAACATATTCTTTTCGGTGAATGCTGTTTCCCCAATATTTCTTAAACCTGACACGAGTCTCTGGCCCTTTTGAAAGAAAACATCTTTGATCCCGATCGCGTCACGATTCTTAGATATGAGCTGAAAGATAAAGTCCTCAAATAGTTCATTCATGTCGATAAGAATAGCAATCGAACTCTGTTGACCTCGGTAAAGCTCTGGTTGGGTATAGCGGATGAACATCTTCGCTAAGGAGAACACAGAGGACAATGCCTTGTCTTTCTTCGGAATTTGCAGATTTCTCACGTCGGAGTAGGTGATCACCTTCTGCTGAACTCCCTCTAGTAATTGACTTGCGCGTTGGAGCAACTTTCTATTTTCCGGTACGCTCGAAACATTTATGAGATTGGAAACAACAGATCGGAACGCCTGATTAATCAGGTTGTCCTCTGTGAACTCATCAAACTCACATATAACCCGCTCTTGATGTACTAGATTCTTACGTACGTTTTCAGGGAACAGGATTCTCCCTTTTAAGAAGCATGTATTTTCGATAACGTTCACGTAGTTTTTGGGAGGATGTCTTCGGAGAAGCTGGACCAGGCGTTTTGCGAACGTGTGAATGTAGACTTCAATAAAATTTCCGGCGCTCTCGGCTAATCGAAAAGTTCCCATGTCTACTTCCTCGATCTCATGGGCATATTCCAGCATCACCAAGAGGTTCTTTAGAATCCGCTCCTTCTCAGGTAAGCCTTTAGCGCGCAACAACTTGGGGAGAATCTGAATACTCTTATTTCCTAGGGAAACGGTTCCGATAAATTGACGGGCTCGAATCGTACTCTGTGAAATGTCGAACAAATTCCCGGAAATCGAGTAGTTTCGAGACAGCCACTCTAGAGACTGACATTCGGAGCTACTGAGTCCTGAGAGGTCCAAGCGGTCAGTAATTTCACCAGATTCCCGTTCGAAACCGTCATATTCGTAAAATGTGAGGCACTTATTCATGCACCCTTCAGGAAACCTTCAAGTCTCTTGAACCTGTCCGCAAAGTCGCTGTCATCCCCAGAAGAAGACGTAAAGCGTGTCGAGGAAGTGCTTACCAAACCCAAGTCCTTAATCCCGCTAACATCGCTAGATTCGATGAATTGCGGAACTAGTGCCTTCATCTTATTCCAGTCATCAAAGAAGTATTCTTGGATTAGAGGCAGGATATTTTCGAACCAAACACTCCTTAAGTCTGACAATGAATTGATATTCATCAAATAACTGTGCCCAATTTGATAATCTTCTCCAAGGAGGACAGATATTCTTCGATTGAGTTCCTGATATATCTCCCGGAGTTTTATCCCACCGATCTCTTGGGGAACGAGATCAGGCAGAGGGTTCATCCGCTGAAATCGGAAGCGCCTGCGTAGTGCGAGATCGATCAGAGCGATGGAACGATCAACTGAGTTCATGGTGCCTATGATAAATAGATTCGATGGGACGGAAAATTCCTCCTTGGAATACGTAAGGCGCACTTTTGTCTCATTTTCTTTGCCTTGGCGCTTATCCACTTCAATTAGAGTGATGAGTTCACCGAAAATCTTGGCAATATTCCCTCGGTTGATTTCATCGATGAAAAGGGCATAGGAATTCGACGGATCTTTACGCGCCTTTTCGCATAGCTTCTTAAAGACGCCGCTCTCGATCACATAGCGGACAGACTCTGATGCATCATCAATGACTGGCCGGATACCTTCGACGAATTCCTCATAAGAGTAGCTCTGATGGAACGTAACCATCTCATACCGTTTGTTTTCGGTTACGGTTTCGCTCGATAATCCCTGCACTTCGGTCACGAAATCAGAGAGTGTTTCCTTCCAATTGCCGGTGAGGCGCCACTTCGAGTCTTCCCCTTTGTCGAAAATGAGGGGCTCAGTTCGCTGTTTATACGCAACGGTCTTACAGTCATCTACAGTATGAGTCTGTAAGGAGTGCCAAATCATGTTGTTCGGGGTCTTGTTGTTACTTAGACCGATCTTCGCCTTTACATAAGGGTGAGAGACGATTTCTGTAACTGCTGCGTCATGGCCCAGATCCATAAGTGCGGCTGCGATGACTTCCCACCATGATTTGTCTGAGGCCCAATCCGTCAAACGCACCTCCTGCGCAACTTCGCCTCCGGTGGTTGTAAATTGTCCCCGGAGTCTCAAGATTTGATGCGTTTTCCCAACTCCTGGAGGTCCAAATAGGATCAGATTGTGAGGAATCGGTAATGCTTCTGGTACGGCAGTGTTGCTTGGTACCTTCTTGTCTTTTCGGGAAGACTTGTAGGAGTTGTTGAATATGAGCTTTGTATCGACTGCATCATCCAAACGGTGGACGGTCTGACGATATGAAGCACCATCCACATCGAACGGGGGCCCCTTGAATAGCCAATTCACCTTGAGGTTTCTGCCATCGCCAATATTTTCTGTTACCTTTCCAACAGCTTTTATTCTCAAGCAGGGAAAGGTTTTTTCTTTGACGAAGGAGCTCTTGATCGCAATCCAATCTCCAACACCAATTTGCTTTACTAGATTCAGCGACCGGTCTTTTGAGTCTTCAGAGAAGCCATTTATCCAAACTCCATTCTGAATGAACTCTGGAGTCTTATCTACCTCATCCCACATGGCACCAACGGCCCAATAGGTCTCTTCGCTTTTTGACTCAAAGTCGTAACTCCTCGCGCTAATCTGAGCGAATGTTTGTCCTGGAAGCTTTGATTTTATTGATTCCAGCAGCTGTACATAATCGCGATAGGATTCGGACTTCCGAATGCGTTCGATACCTTCACGCAAGCCATTTTTTTCTAGAAACTCACTGGTGTTTTTATCAAGAGGCAAAAACTGGGCAGGTTTGCATATGAAGCAAATTTGGGTGAGTTTTGACAACCCTACACCCTTAATATTCAGAGCATTTGCGAAAACCTTTTCGGACATATCTGACTTGTTGAGGGCATTTGAAAAAGCCCAAAGTCGCTCAAAAACGTCTGATGGGCGTTCCTTCTCGTATGGAAAGAACCAACTGGCTTGATTATTGATGATGGGAATACCATTGAAGTCACTCGGAACGGCCGACTCTAGCTGGAGGCGCTCCTTAATTGCCTTGCAGTAAGATTTCCTTCGGTCGGTAGTCAGACTTCGATTGAAATAGCCAATAAATGTAAGGGGATCGATTTCGCGTACGGGACCGCTGCTACCGTCTTTGAATTGGTCCTTGAGGGGACTGTTTTCAAATATCTGGTGGGCTAAAGCGGCTAAGGAGTTAGCATTGAAATCGCGACATAGCTTAGTGAGTAGCTCCTCGAAGAAGGGCAACCAGCTGAAAGTAGTGTTGTCTTTGGTGCTACTCGGAATATCAAAATCATCCTCGCTGATTGAGCCATTTCTCTCTCCTCGAGTCTTTGAGGCGCGAAATGCGGCAACAGCGGTTTTAGGAATGCCTAGAGCTGAAGTGATTTCTTCATTTGTTTTCCCTTCGCGGATCATCTGTCGCGCAGGTGCGGCAAACTTTTCCTCCCAGCGTTGCCTGACGACTTTCTTGGAGATCCCCAAGGTGGCGGCAATATCCGAGAAGTTCGTGCTCCACTCGAGGATTGCATCGTCAATCTGCTTAACGAGTTCGCTTTCGCCATCAGTCTCGCTGGTCAAATTTTTCGCAAGCTGGGTAGACATATTTTCTCCTGGGTCCTAATTCAAATTTCGATTTTCACTTAATCCCACTCGCCTTACGGGCCGGAGTAGGACTACTTACCTGCGCATGGAGCCACTCGACGAGGTCCAACATTTCGACTGTGTCTTTTTTGCAATATGCAAGCATGGCCTTCGTTAATTGTTCCCGTTCGGCCTCGGATTGAGAGCCACCGATCAAGGCCAGAAATCCGCGTTGAGCGGCTCCACCGTCTGATATTGTCATCCCGTCGTAGGTCCGATCTGCACCTAAGATGGCCGGAGCTACGTGCTTGATGCTAAAGCTACCGCTGAATTCCGAGTCATAGACAGCCGCACGAAATATTGGAAGAGGATCTACTAAGCGTTCCTTCGCGGCCAGGAGTTGTTTTGAATGCTCCGGAGAAAAGGCGGCCAAACGTTCTAGACAACCAGACTCGAAACCCATGTTATAGGCTACAATTGATCCCTTTTCTTCTAGTGCTTCGAGGAGCCTCGGAATTAATTCGGCGCGCGGATCTTTTTCGCTATCATGCAGGTAAAAGGCTTCAGTGTATTTCTGTCCGGGTTTAGTTTGTTTTAGACAGCTAAATTGAAATGGAATCTGCTCGTACGGGCGGGTCCCGGTATATCGAGGAATTGCAAAGGCGATTGTTTCAAAGTCTAAGTAGATTAGTGGCCACTTCCAAGTGCTTAGTGCCTCTCCAATAGCGGAAGAGTCTACCCAGCGGACTCCCGACCGGACGGCCTCAACTCTTCTAAGTTGGCTCTTAGAGGGAATAAATTTCGGATCAGCTATTTTGATGATTCCTTTTTCATAGTACTCCCAGGCCTTTTTTCCAATTGCGGGCAGTTCAAATACGCTTTGCTTGGGAATATGTTGCCAGCAGTGTGCCTTGAAGGGGCATTCATAAGGATCATCACAATGGGGACCAATTTCGGTTTTCGGAGTCTCCGGTTTTGAAACTATGGCCTTTAACTCTTCAATTTTTGTGGGGAGTGTCTTTCTCAGACTATCGATTTCAGCTGATACCGAAACTTGGGTGAACAAATTCTCGAGATCCGGGGCTTTAACCTGATTGTTGATGTGCATCAAAAACACATCTTTGTGTTTGTGCTTGGTCCCATCCATAACGAGAGATTGGATCGCGACGTCGGTCAGGTGCTCCTCCTTGACGCTCGTAGTGGACTTAACTTCGATAATTTGCCATGGATGTGAAGATGATTCGCGGTGAAGGATATCTATTTTCGCAGTAACTCCGTCCGCAGAGAATGTTGCCTCATATATGTTAGTGGCACCCTTTTGAATTGCGTCCTCAGTTTGTTCGAACGCGGCCTGCGTATCGAAATAGGGGGCCGTAATGGTTACTCCGCCGGGGAACTTCTTCTGCGCCGCTATACCAACCTCGTGGCCTTGATCGAAAAGAGCCTGCTGTGATGGATCAGAAGGAGGCTCGAGTTCTGGATGGTTGATTGTGAGGTAAAGGCTCTTCGGACATTGAATCCCACGCATAAGGCGACTCTTACTCAGGAAATTTGTCTTCTTCGGTAGTGCCATTGCTCAGCCTTCCTTCTCGGCGGGACACTCGGCCCCGACATTAGGTAGATCTATGCAGTGACGTATCGGGTATTTTAGAAAATTCCTTTAAAACAAAGTAGTTGCAGAGTTTGGGGGCTTCACTTGCGGTGGGCCAACGAGCGGGTGACGTTTCGGATAATCGCGGCTGTAAGAGAGCTAAACCACTTGTGTAGCTTTATTCCTCGTAGAGATCTCGAATGCGCACACCCAACACCTTCGCCCATTTCTCTAGGGTTGAAAGCTTTGGGTCATATTCAGGTTTGAAATAGCGAAAAATTGACGCGGTAGGCAATCCGAGAATCTGGGCGAGCTTGTACTTGGACATCTTCTTCTGCTTCAGAATTTGGTCCAGCTTAAGCTTAGCCATGCCCACATCATAATTGAATAAATCAAAATTAAAATATTCCAGTTTTGATATACATCCGAATTGATGTATAACATAACTGATGTAAAGAGAAGAGCCGGAGAGTTGCACCTCCCCGGCTCTCGAAAAACAGAAACCGAACCCGGTTTCCTACCCCCATTGTTGGCCGGGTAGGAAGCTCAGTCAACAATGGAGGCATCAATGAGTGGAAAAATCATCGCCATTACCAACCAGAAAGGTGGTGTGGCCAAAACTACAACCGCAATCAATCTAAGCCAGGCGTTGGCGTTGAATGGTCTAAGAACTCTTCTGGTTGATCTCGACCCTCAAGGCAACGCTACACAGGGAATGGGTGTCCAGCTTGACACGATCAGGCTCTCGGTAGGGGACCTTATTCTCAATCGCGAGCTGACATCAGAGGAGGTAATTTATGAGGGGGAAAGCCTCCATTTAATTCCTGCAACCCCAATGTTAGCGCGAGTGGAGCGGGAAATGGTCGGCATGACCAATAGCGAACTGAGACTTGCTCACCGTTTAGGTCAGCTTAAAGGACGCTATGACGTTATCATTATTGATACGCCGCCAACCCTCGGTCCTCTCATGAATTCGGCGTTGAATGCTGCTGATAGCCTCATTGTGCCCGTGGATTCCAGCTACTTCGCCATGATGGGCATCAAAGAGCTGCTGTCAGAAGTGAGAGATATTTGCGAAGGGACCAATCCCCGACTAAAGGTGCTCGGCTACCTCCTGACGATGGCCGACCAAACCAGGATCGCAGCGGAAACCTGGGATGGTCTTGTTGCAGGCTTTGGCGAAGGCGTTTTTGAAACTAAAATTCGTCGCTCGGTAAAACTTAAGGAGGCGCCTGCGTATGGAAAAACAATCTTTCACCATGCCGCAGAAAGCGCAGGAGCTCACGACTACCTAGCTCTCTCCAACGAAGTAATGGTGCGCTTGGGCCTTGTGAGTGACCAAGGCAAGTCGATTTGCGCGGCTGGGGGTGTTCAATGAGTAATCGGCGCAACGACGACTTAAAGGAACGGATGAAGGCGCTTCGGGTGAATGAGCCGCTGAAACTAAAGAACGAAGGGCTCGCATTTAAACCTCCGGTTCAAATGGAGGCACCTCGAAATGAGGTGCCTCATTTTCAGTCCGCTCCCCAGGTGATACCTCAAAGTGAGAAAGCTCGTAATGAGGTAGTTTGTTCTGAGGCACCTCAAAAAGAGGTAGCTCAATTAGAAACGGCTAGACGTGGGGCAGCTCAAAATGACCCACCTCAAAACGAGTCTGCTCAGAAAGAGGTATCCGGTTTTTTCAAGCTGTCCCATCGAGTCTTCTCTGAGCCTTCGCTTAGGGATCTTTCTGGCGACTGTTTCCGTCTGTTTCTTTGGCTCTCTAGCCGGGCCTGGAGGTACCCGACTTCGGATGGAATGGTGAGGGCCTCTGTGGGGTTTATCGAAACCAATACGGGGATGCCTCACGCTACTATTTCCCGGGCTCTAAAGACTCTCAAGGATAAGAGCCTCGTCTCTATTGTCCAGGTCGACTTCAAGAAGGGGAATGTTTGGAGAATATGCCCGGTTGCGTGTAGCGGACCGATGTCTGGCGGAGATCCCGAAGATAAACAAACTCAAAAGAAGGTGCCTCAAAGTGAGGCGGCTCAATCCGGTGTACAAGCCGCCTCAAAAAGAGACGGCACCCAACTCGCAGTGAGGCAGCTACCGCCTCAAATTGAGCAAGATCTAAGAAGTATTAAGAAGATTAAAAATAAAAAAGAACCATCGAGTCCACCGATTTTGCTTTCAGTTGCTCCAACTGATCCTGAAATTGGAATCGAGGAGAGACTCGCAGCCTTGGAAGCCTTCGAGAAGGCACTCGATGACGGTGAGAAAGAGCAAGTTCTCCAGGGATTCACTTCTCGTGAATACCCACACGGCTATTTCCCGCCGGGCAAGGTCGTGCGGATGCTCGCAGCTACGGAATGGTACCAAAATCGCGATGACGCATCGTGCGTCTTTGCCGGATGAGTAACAGCATAGTAAAGGAATACAGGGACATGGGTAAATTATTTCAATTTATTGGTGGGCTGATGGCCATGGCGTGTTTGCTCGAAATAGCTATCAGTCCCGAAACTGTTATCCGCGACATTCAGAGGGGTCCCGCACCAAACCTTGCGCGATTCGACGACCAACTAAAGCATCCGAAAGCACACCCGAAACACAGGGCGAAACAGAGATATGACTAACTGTATTTACCATTTTGTCTCCCAGATAAAAGTAATATCGCACGCAACTATTTCCAGCTTCACGCAAGTAGCAGCCTATATTAGGAACTCAATTCCAGCTTCCAAGTTTTCGATAGCACTCGTCGCTTTTCTGGGTTCTGTTTTCCTCGTACTTTGGGACCAGCAGATCTGGAAAGCTTTTAGAAGCAAACGCTCGCTTCGCGAGTCACGAATTGTGCTCCCATCACTAAATGACTCGATATTCGAGTTTCCCCATCTAAATATCCCGAATGCTTTAATTGGCATTGCAATACTTCTGGCGACTGTATTCTGTTACCAGCTCGCAGATGGAATCATTTTTGTATACTTCGCGGGCCAGGTTAATCCGCGTCCTTCTTTCGGTGAAGTAATAGCGATCTCTGTAGCTGCAACTGCAATCCTATTTCCCCTTTTTGGTCTTATAATTGGATATAACTCAGATGAAGGTGGAGGAATCTTCTCCAATCCGGAAGTTCTGCTTCGACACGCGTTAGCGTTTCCGCTCAGCCTGGTGTTGGTTTCTCTAGTAGGAAACATGGCGTTTGAGACCCATTATTTTTGGGCTCAAATTGTTTCAGTGATCACGCTCCTCATCGCTGGCTTCGTTTTATTTCGTCTTTTGGAGGCAATGTTTGTCCCCAAAGTATGGAATGACACAGAAAAAAACATGATAAGTTCGACCGTGAGTGGTGCGACACGAGAGATCGCTTCGATGCGAATGGCCTCTAACCTTACCTTTCGCAATATTGAATCGCTCAAACCATTCGTATCTAACCTCATTTCTTATCGCTCTGATGATGGAGACTCGGAAATTATAGTTAAGGCGGATACCCTGGGGATTGTCGAAGAAATAGACGATAAGTTGCTGCAAGTACTTGTTTCCGATCTTAAGGCGTTAACATCACCTGTGACACCGGAATCACAGCCTCAGTTAAGGCCGACCGAAACTCAGTCGACACGAACTAGAGGGACCCCTTCCTTTCAAATTGTACTGAGAGCTAATCCAGGGGACGAAATTGTCGAGGAAGATCGCGAATTAGTAAAACTTTACTTGCCGAAGTGGGTGAATCTCAATGACTCCCAGAGGGGGAATTTTACAAAGCGCCTTTATCGGTGCTTCAAAATTGCGCCGGTCGGAAATCGCTTTCAGCATCGCGATGTTTTGGACAGAACGTTAGAAAGAATTCGCCATGCGGGAAGAACAGCAATTAGAGATGGTAACATCGGGGTCATCAAGAAAATAAAGGATGTCTTCGAGCAATTAACAAAAGGATTCATAACAACATTTACGGAACTCGGAATTTCGTACTCCAGGGAAGAAGTAAAAAATGAAGTTCCCTTCTTTGGTAAGGATTGGCTGCCGCTCTCGGAAATGCTTTCATGTTTGAGCGACTTCCAAGAGATCGTGTTATCTACCGCCGTGACTGATCGACGTCTTCGCCAAGAGGTTTTATATACTCCTCTTAGCCTTTCCATGATCGCGTACCGCGCGAAGGAGCAGCTTACCTTTACGAAGTTCATCCAGATGGCACTCCAACAGATATATTGGATCCGTGATCGGCAGCAAAAGGACCTAGTTAATATTCCAAGAGAGTGGGTCAGTTCCATCCTTGAACATTCCATCCGGTATGATTTAGAGAGAGATGCACGCCAAGGTTCAAAGCACTCCTTCGCTCTTGAGGCAGCACGCACGGCATTTGATGCATTACTCTACTTAGGTAAGAGCTCAATAGATTGGTGCGATCAGAAGGAATTAGGAGAACTACTGATGGCGGTTCATGAGCTCCCCAATCTATTTCAGTTCGAGGACGTTGAATCTGAGTTAAACCTGGCTCTGTCCGTCCAGAAGTTTATTCACGACGAACAGTCAAGACTGGAACAAGAAGAAAAGATAAGGGATCTAAGGGTAAAGTCAGAGCTCAGAGAAATCTTCAAGGCCTGGCGACAGGAGGTATGCATTGGATTGGGTACCTACGCTCTTCTTCAACTCGATTCGAAGGGTGCGGAGTCACCTCACGGTGAAAAGAAGGAACTCTACCCCCTAATACAAAACATCCTCAATTACTTTCCATCAGATCTGGAACAAGTCGTTCAACTAAACATTAGAATCAACAAACTCGGTGTGTCCAAGCGTTGGGGCTGGGAGTTTTGGGAAAAGATTCCCACGCGGTTTGCAAAAGCCCTTGAATCTCCCCAATACGAAAGGCGCTTTTTGGCTCTCGTGTTCCTGCGAGCCGCGCAGGCTCTGCCTGAACAATACACTATCGAAAAATGGAAGCTTCAAGATATCTGGGATCTTGATACGTTCGATTTCTCGGATACTCCCGGAGGTATACGATCGACATTGCCCCAGGTTAAAGAACAAGCCGACACACTCGGCATCTCTCCAACTGAAGGACAATTTAAGCTTCTAATAAGTATTTTCGATCAGATTAGAACAACAGCAAAATTGAATTCTGACCTTAAACTAGCTCAGACCGACCTGTCCCAAGAGAAAATTAAAATTGCTAAAGAGAATTTTGACTCCACCTTCGAACTGAAAACCATTCTCCGCCACTTATTCAAGCGCAAAACCACTTCGGATTCAAAAACAGTTCCCGAGCTTAGCTGGGGTATTAACTTATTGGTTCCTAGAGAATATTTTACTGAGACGGAGGTCCATTTTCCGGAAGCCGGGACACATTATGCGGAGGGAATGGCGTCCTCAGAGGACGAGTACATTTTCGAACAACTTAATAAGGCGGGGCTGCAGGTCCAAGCTGGTGGAATTGATTCGTTGGTAAAGAAGCTAATCGAATCCGAATCCCAGGTGGGCAACCTGTTAATTCTTACATCCCGGGACTTGTTTTCTATGAGGCTGCTTCGCACCGATCAGAAATATAGAATGAATAACGAATTTTCGCCAGAGAGGAAACCAGCTCGGCCTGTCGGATTTTATCGGTACAATGAGAGTGAGATACCCGTTTATCAGATCTTCATTCGAAATGCTGAATCGAGAGAAATGATCGTCGTATGTGACAAGAACTCCATCGTACTTGAGTATTTTCGCGAAGCAGGTAAAGAATATCTTCCCAAATCTGGGTTTATTTTTAAGATTAATGATCCCAAAATGGATACGGTCCTTGCTGGAAAGCTAGTCAGTGGCAATTATGATTATCTGAAGGATGTATCCGGCGAGAACAAGAATAAAATGGCTCCCAAGCTTGTGGGCTTGGAGATTCTGGAAAAGGTTGAAGTCAAAGTTGAAAACTCCAACTCTGTTTTAATTCAACCTCTTGCTTCTGAAAATCCATAGGTCTCCAATCGTTCGATTGAAGACCTACGGATGGACCGTCAACTACAGTAGCCGGAACGATGGACGACTCCCGGTTATTGTTTCCGTTCTCTTGCTCGTTTATTTGGCGAAATTCAAGGGCAAATAGCAAAAATGGGGGCCATTTTCATGACCCCCATCCGTCTTTGAAAACCAGAAAAGTGGCCTTGCCGACTCTCTGTTATGTTCCGGAAAAATATTCCCCCATTCGCCATCTGGCAAACCAGTTTCTTTACAGATCGTTCGTTCGGGCCTATTTTTCGGCCCGTCATGGACGAGCAAAACGAAGTAATTCTCACGAGGGAACAACTTTACGAAAAGGTATGGTCCACCCCGGTTCAGAAACTTGCCAAAACATACGGCCTCTCCGACGTCGGCCTCGCGAAGATTTGCAAAAAACATCGAATTCCGCGACCGCCATTGGGGTACTGGGCGCGGGTACAACACGGTTATAAGGAAAGAAAACCCAATCTCCCACCGATGGCTCAAGGCGAAAACTATAATATTCGCATTTTTAGGACAGAGAGTTTCTCCATTTTTAGCTCGCCAAGACCGGAGTTTATTTCGGCTCTTGCTGCCGAAAAGGCCTCGGTCCCTATTTCGGTTCCTGAGGAGGTTCCCCTTCACCCAGTCGTAAAAAAGACCACAAAAGCTCTCAGGAGCCGAGATTGTAAGCCCGATCAGTTCGGGCTTCTTAAGCGGGTTGGTCCTGATTTACTCGATATTTTGGTGAGCAGGATTAGTTTGGATCGTGCCGGAAGGATCATGACCACGATCTTAAACGCCTTTGAGAGGCGCTCTTTTCCATTCAAGATTGTTCGGAAGGAGAAGGGCTGTCATACGCTCGTGCGCGTTTTAGAGGAGGACGTGCGGATTTGGATAAAAGAGGAAACCAAGCGGGAGGAACGACGTCTTACAAATGCCGAAAAATGGGAGTTGGAAAGAAGCCCGTTTGCCTACATTCGTGATCGATACCGCTTTTCCACTACGGGGAACCTCTCACTCTGTCTAGATGGAGATTTCCTTCCTCGGGGAAGTCGAAAAAGCTGGTCTGATAGTGACAAGCAGAGGTTGGAAACGCGTCTCGATTCGTTCTTTAGAGGCTTAATTAAGGCGGCAGAAGCGATAAAAGTCGGGCGCGAAAGGCACGAAAAACTCATTAAAGAGCGTCAGGAAGAAAGTCTGCGATACCACGAACAGTTAGAGTTGCAACGACAGGAAGAGGAACGGCGGAAGGTTCTGGGGCGAGAGGTGGAAGCTTGGCACCAAAGTCATCGGATAAGGGAATACATCGCGACGGTGGAAGCAGACGCTTTGAAACGTCACGGGAAAATCGACAGCGGAAGCCAGTTGGAAAAGTGGCTGGAATGGGCCAAGCGATATGCAGATCTCTTAGATCCATTGGTTCCTAACGTTCCCTGACGGTACGAGGGGATAAAACTGTCCCACGCCAAACTCCGCCTACGCTCGTACCCGTCCCACACGCTTTTTTGTGGGACGTTTGTGGGACAGGATAGGGGTAAAAGGGGGTAGTTGGTGCGTTTTCGTGCGGAACACACCGAATGTTCCTCGGCATCGGTCGCGCTTGCAATCGAGGTTCAGCGCTGCTTCTTTTTCTTAGTCAGCGTGATCAGCGCGGTATAAAAGAGGAGCGCACTTTGTAAATGAGGGCACAATGACATTTTCTGGATTCCTAGTGACCTTTTTGATCGGAGGGACAGTGACGGCACTCATTGTCGGGTTAGAAGAAAGCGGACTTAGAACCTGGTCAGGATTCGCGGCTTTGGTTCCGGTATTTACCATCGTCTCCTACTTTTTCATCGGCGCGGCCAAAGACGCGGTGGCCGTAAGCCAGCATTCTAAGTTCGTGTTGGTGGGAACGCTGGTTTCCTGGGTTCCTTATATGGCCGTTATTGCCTATACCGCTCCGAAGCTTGGATCGAATCGCTCAATAGGATTAGGTCTCTTGGTGTTCATCGTGTTGGCCTTGGCTTTTGTCTGGGTTGTGGAGAGGTACCGCTTTTTTCAGTGATTTCTCGCAATGCTTCTGTAGCTGGGATGCCGGTTCGACGAGCCCGGCAAAGGCCCGTGATGGGACGAAAGGCGAAAACTTCGGGACTATTTGTCTCTCGAATCAACTGAACTCTGTCTGAGCTGGAGCCAATACATGGTGCGTGACTTGCACTATAAGTGGATGCAGTTAAACCTAACTAGCCAGAAGAGGTTCCTATGATGCGCTTTGCAACGTTGTTAGTCCTTTCCATGTTTATTCTTCAGTCGCCCGTGGGTCGCGCCAACGACGACACCAAGAAAATGCCAGAGCTTACCAAAGAAGAGCGCGTAAAGCGCGCAGACCTGATGGACAAGATGGCCGATATGCACAAGAAGATGGCTGAGTGCTTACGCTCCGATAAGCCGATGTCTGAATGTCACGAGCAAATGAAAAAGGAATGCCCAATGGCGAAAGAAGACCATTGTCCTATGATGGAAGAGATGTACGGGATGAAGGGAATGCATCGCGGGATGCGTGGTAAGCACAGGATGATGAAAGAGGGCGGCACCGAACCCGAGAAGAAGGATTGAGGCACTATCCATGAACAAGATTAACTTCAAGCGAACGGTCATTGGTAATCTGGAAGATATCGTTGCCCAAGCGACGAACGCGCTGAAGCAAGAGGGTTTCGGAGTTCTTACCCGTATCGATCTCCACTCGAAGATAAAAGAAAAGACGGGAAAGGATATTGCCGCCACCGTCATTCTGGGGGCTTGTAATCCGAACCTTGCCTACGAAGCCTACGTGGCGAATCCCGATGTCGCGAGTCTTCTTCCCTGTAATGCAGTCGTTCGAGACTTGGGTTCTGGCCGGATGTCGGTGGAATTCGTGCGCCCCTCGGCCATTATGGAAATGCTGGGGGATGATCGTCTGGTAAAGCTGGCCGGT
This sequence comes from uncultured delta proteobacterium, assembly GCA_963778115.1. GTDB lineage: Bacteria > Bdellovibrionota > FAC87 > UBA2466 > UBA2466 > JBBQIT01. The sequence continues at coordinate 127,101 of CAVZSV010000001.1, read as the reverse complement.
GAAGCGGATCAAAAACTCGAGCGAGCGCTCGAAGGACTTTCTGAAGGATCTCAAAAGGTGGCTTCTTGAACTTGCGCGGTGGTTATGGAATCGCCTGATTCTCGCAGGCCCAACGGTTCGAACGCCAGCGATCGCCGTTGCTTTTTTCGGCTCGCTCATCGCCTCTCTTGGGCTCAATGACTGGCTCAAACTCGCTCTTCTTCGATGGGTCCCTAAAGTGACCTTACGCGAAAAATCATCCTAAATTCATTCTCCTGTAATGAAGAAAGACTATATTGCAGATCGTGTTAATTCGAACGAATGAAAGGAATTAGGCATGCGACTTAAATTTGGAACGACAAAAGACACTGAGTACCTCCTTTATCTGAAGCTCTCCGGGTTCGCGGGGGAGCTTGAGTTGGGACTGCCACGCGAAGTGTTGTCTGAAATAGCGGCGCTTCCAGCTCAAATCAGATCGAACCTGTCGGGTCTTACCGGGCGATTTAAGCGCTGGCGGGAGCAGGTAACCGATAGTTACTTTAACGCAGAAACTCCGACGAAGAAAAAAAGGAAAATGGTTATTGTAGAAAAACGGGACGTCGCCTAAAGCATGGCGTTAAGTCACTCATCTAAGATGATCAAATGTAATCAAGAATTCATCGTCCTGTAATTCGGCACTGCTATTATCGGATAGAATGGTGCCTTTTATCTTCAGAAGGAACGTCTATCTGGGTAGCATTGCAGTCGCAGTCTACCTTGGTATGAAAAGCAACTTTCATTGGTCCATGACTTTTGGAGGCGGCATCATTGTCTCAGTATCGAGGTTGAGCGTGTTTTTCTGTTTTGTGTATTCACTTTGTCTGATTGCCCGAACCCTTGGAACTCCCAACCTTCCAAAACCAGGTGGACCACGCACTCCTCCGGGGAAGGTAATTAGGTTTCCAGTCTACGAGCAATTGATATCCACACGCAGCGCGGGGTGCCGTTGAATGTCTTTCTACAGCAGAAAGAGCATCGAATTGAATTAGCGTCTTGTCCCGCATGGATCTCTTTTCTCCTTCTCCTTCTATCTTCTCTAGCTCCCACCGTCTCCTTGGGTGATACCTCTCCGAAGACAGGCCCGCACGGTGGGATTGTAAGAAAGGGAGACGCGTTTCACGCAGAGCTTCTGATGGATGGCCAAAAGGGGGTCAAAGTTTATTTGCTCAACGCTGAAAATGCGAATCCCATCGTTGGAGACGCCTCAATCTACCTTCTCCTCAAAAGCAAAGGGCTCGAGACAAATTTCTACTGCGGGCTTGAGAAAGATTATTTTGAGTGCCGGATATCCCACCCAGAACGTCGAGAGGCGGGAGATGAAATTATTATAAAGGCAAAAAGGAAAGGAAAGGTGAATCACTTTTCATTTCGATTTCCTCTTGACCCCTGAGAAACGGCTAGACGGCTTTTCAATCGGTAAGGAGCTTATGCAGGAAACCAATAGAACCAAACGGGTACTCTGGGCCTTTGATACTTTTGCCAATGACTTCGCCATACAGGCAAAGATGGCAAAGCTTCTACGGGCTTGGAGCAAGTTAAACCACGAGACCATCGAACCCGTCTATCTGATGAATCCAACGCAGCTCAGAGTGCCACCTGATTACTTCAGCCCTCACTCCTCGGAAATGCGCCTTTCGCTTAGTAAGAAAATAAAACGGCAGCTGGAGAGGTTCGATATCCCCGAAATGTCAGATCCCCTTCTTCTGACGTCACGTAACTCTTCCCTGAGACGAGTCGCACGTGACCTTCTCATTTATGCAAGGGCATCGAACGTGTCTCTTCTCGCAATCACGAGTCGTTCACGAAAAGGACTCAATCGTTTGATTCTGGGAAGCTTCGCGGAGACGTTGGTGGCACAATCGGATGTGCCCCTTCTCATCGTTACGCCTAAGGCCCGAGTCGTTGAAAAGATCCAGAATATATTGTTTCCCACCGATCTCAGTAAGGCTTCCTTGGTGGGCTTCAGAAGAGTAGTTGCCATGGCCCAACAGCACGGCGCCAAAATTACGCTATTTCATGAATCGGAATTTCTTCGAGAGCATGGGGAGTCGACATTTGGCCCTCCGGAATCCTATCGGCGAACTGTTAAAGAGGTGGCCTCGAAGAAATACGCTACTCTTTGTCGGTTTCAAAAAGTGGCAAAAAAGAACGGCGTTAGAGCAAAACTGATTCTGATTGAGGAAGGTACTGATCCGGCCGGTGACATTGTGAAGACCGCCCGAGATCTGAGTTCGGGGATTATCGCCATGGTTTCCCGCAAAGAAGGTTTCGATATCAATTTTCTAGGGAGTGTAACACGAGCCGTGCTGCGAAACGCAAACCTGCCGGTCTGGGTGATTCATTCATGACCAGGGACAGAAAACGAGGTTAACCATTATGAAATGGATCGTCTTGTTCTGTTTTCTTTTTGGCATCGTGGGCTGCGGTGGTTTGCGAATTAATCCCGATCAGGATCGGCAAGTTAATCGTGATGGCCGCCCTGAACCGGACCATCGGTAGAAACCTCGCTACGATTGCTAGCGCGCCTAATGAGGATAATACCCGGGATAGTTGTAGTTTGGATAACCGGGTTGATAGCTACCTGGGTAGGAAGAATTCCCATATCCTCCGTTATAGGGATAATTGTAATTGTTAGCAGAGTACACACAACCATTCCCGTTATCGTAAGTTCCCGGGCCACACTGATTTCCACAGGACGCCAATAGGAAAACTCCCGCGACGAATAACAATCGATAGATGCTTTTCATATTGGCTTCCTTTCTTTGTTTCGCAACCCCACACAGCGAGGGCTTGTCTTTACTTAATTTTAACGCACCGAACATAACAGGAGGATGAACTGAAGATTACATGCGATGCGCATACTAACGGTGGGGCGCGAAGACCGTGAGAATACAACGCTGCGAGCGTTTCTGTTTCGAGTCGAAACTTCAGGAGTGGAATGCTTTCTAGCCAATTTCTGAGGCTCACGGTAAGGGGAACCCCCCCCCCCGGTTTTGACACCTTGCGGCACATCTGCTATGAGGCCATCATAGTTAAAGTCCTATAACAGCGTCCCACAAGGGCAACTGAGGGGATAGCCAGACATGCCTGCCACGGTGAAAAAGATTCCCCTTTTCATCCTCGTCGGATTCTTCCTGACCGCTCTGCTCACTATAGCCTTCTTTGAAAACTGGAAGCGTCCTAAGCTTGAGAGGATTGTTATCGGTGATGCTCAGCAAGTGAGCTTTGGCCTTCTCTATGTAGCTCTAGCGAAGGGCTACTTTCGGGATGAGGGACTGGACGTCGTGCTCGCTCCCTATCCTTCGGGAAGAGACGCCCTCAAGGCTGCCATTGCCGGTAAGGTGGACCTTGCTACCTCATACGAGACACCGATCGTACTGCAAGCGATTGACGGTCAAGATCTCGCAGTCCTCACTTCTTTACATGAGGCTACCCACAATACCGCTCTGGTCGCGAGAAAAAACAGTGGCATTGAATCAATTGAGGATCTTCGTGGAAAACGTGTCGGTGTCACCCCGAAATCGACGAGCCATTTTCTTGCGACGTCTATGATCCGCTCGGCCGGCCTTGGTCTTAGAAAGGTTAAGTTTGTAAGTTTAGAGCCTGGCGACATGCTAAGGGCGCTAAAAAGTGAGACGGTGGACGCAGTCGTCACTTGGAATCCACATTTAATTAGGATTCAAAATACTCTTCCTCCTAGTCAAATAAAAGTCTTCTACTCAGATGACTATGTTGAGATGTCTATGCTTGTGGGCCTGCGAAGCCGAGTCGTTGCCAAGGGCGCGCCGTTTACTAAACTCCTTCGGGCGTTGTTTCGCGCGGAACAACTTGAGTATGACAATCCAGAGGAAGTGGTGAGCATAATCACCCGAGAACTTGGTAACCAGTTCGGAACCGCAAAAGAGATTTCGGTGGTTTCGAAGTCCCTTCGACGAGGGCTCAAACTGAACAACGTCCTTCTGGCCATCATGCAACAGGAGGCTGAGTGGTATGAAGCTCTGGAATCCAGTCATCCCCCTCTTGTCGATATCTCGCACGTACTGTACCCGAGCCTTTTGGAAAAGGTGAGCTATGAAGCGGTGACGCTAAGTGAAAAACCCGCCTGGAGTCGCCCATGAACGGTCAGACTCGACAAACGCATTTTCAGATGCGGAGCCTGCTCTTCAAGGTAATTCTTCCCCAGTTCTTGATTTTCTGTTTGGTCCTAGGCTCCTTCATTTACCTCGCAGTCTCCATTCAACAGAGGAAGGAGGCGGCAACCCTTGTCTTCGATAAGGTCCAGAAAGCGAGCTTATTAACCAGCCAGATTAGAAAATTCGTAAGCGACAAGAAAAAATACCTTCTTTCGTATCGATTTGATCCTAAACCGATTTATCTTCGACTGCTTCGCAACGCGGACAAGGAGATTCTCTCATGCATTGAGCAGATGAAAATCTTGAATCCTTCAAGAAGGGGACAGCGAGTATTTGAGGCTTACCTTGAAAGTAGAAAAGGCATTGTGGATCTTCAGGAGGCGCTGGTAAATGCCATCGATGAAGGTTCGGAGAAACGGATCGCAAGGGTCTTCAACGTTTGGATCAACAAGAAACAGATTAACGAAGCCGCGATTGCTGATTTAAATATTTTCAATGTGAAGAAGCTGCACAGGGCAGGAGTCGATCTGGAGGCGGCTGACCAGCGATTTCGCAGGGTAATGACTGGACTTACCCTAGCACTTTTACTTCTGGCCATCGTATCGGGGGTTAGTACGTACAGAACGCTCATTCTGCCGCTCTGGGAGATGAGACGGGTGGCTGATGCTATTGCAGGGGGGAATCTCGATGCGCGAGTGGCCAGTCTAAAGGGGACCGACGAAATTGAGAAGCTTACGATCGCTATCAATCATATGGTCGGAAGTCTTTCAGAAACTCAAAAGCAGCTCGAAATGAACGCCCAGCAATTGAGCCGCTCCAATAAGGAACTGGAGCAGTTTGCTGGCGTTGCGGCTCATGACCTGCGCTCTCCACTGCGATCCATCGTTTCATGGGCGCAGATGTTGGACCGGTTAGTCCCCAAACCCCGAAATGAGGAGATAGACCAGGCGATCGGGTTCATCGAGGAGAACGGCAAGAAGGCAAACGCTCTTGTTAATGATATTCTCGAACTTGCCAAAGTGAATGTTTCAGCGACTCACGTCAGGCATATCGAGTTAGACCAGGTGGTCCAGGGCATATTGTCCAACCTGAAACAGGACGTAGAGATCGCCCACGCTCATATCCATTGTGGGAAGCTTCCAGCGGTACAAGGGGTATCCAGTCTTTGGGAGTCTTTATTTACTAACCTGATTCGCAATGCTTTGACCTATCGGGACAAATCTCGCGAGCCCGAGATAGATATCGGTTTCAACGAACAGGCCGACTGCTATGAGTTTTCTGTAAAAGACAATGGTATCGGGATCGAACCGCAGCACACCGATAGAATTTTCGAGATGTTCAACAGACTGCATAGTAACGAAGAGTATCCGGGTACTGGAATCGGCTTAGCCCTTTGCAAGAAGATCGTTGAGCTCTTCGGCGGCCGTATTTGGGTGGATTCAGTACCGGGAACAGGTAGCACATTCTATTTTAGATGTCCCAAAAGTATTGGAGGAAAAGCAGCATGAGACCGCACGTGATGATCGTGGACGATGCATTGGATCAACTTCAGCTAATGAAATCCGTCATCAAAATGGTGGATTCAGGCCTGCGGGTTACCACGGCCAAAAGTGGAGACGAAGCCCTCAAGCTACTCAGGTCTTCCCCCGAAGCCAAACCTCAAGTCATTCTGCTCGACGTTCGGATGCCCGGAAAATCCGGGCAAGAGGTGCTTAGGGAATTAAAAGCTGATCCCGCTTTCAAGAGAATTCCCGTCTGTGCGTTTTCGAGCGGAGAGTTAGAAAAAGACGTTTGTGAGTTTTACGCCAACGGCGCCAGCTTCTATTTCAAAAAACCGGACGGAATCGACAACCTGAAGAAGTTTATCGAACAATTCAAAGGCCTGTGGTTTGATTTCGCCTCCCATTGCCCCCTTTGATCACGGGAGATTGCCCCCATCAGGGGACGAAACCGTCCCACGCCAAACTCCGCCTACGCTCGTACCCGTCCCACTCGCTTTTTTGTGGGACGTTTGTGGGACAGGATAGGGGTAAAAGGGGCTAATTGGTGCGTTTCTGTGCGGGACACACTAACAAGTAACTCGTTGTTAGTTTTTGTTATTTGAATTAACTCAATGCGTTAAAAATCTCCGCCGTCCGAGTCCCGTCCGCCCCGCCATTTTTTCTCAATGATATCAATAAGTTAAATCAGAAACGGACGAGTCCTCGACTCGTACCCGTTGTCGTTGTTTTGAGTATTAGCTTGAACTAATTATTAGTTATAGCTTATAATAGGAAAAGTGAAGATACGCTTCTATGAAACATCATCAGGTCGTAGCCCGGTGGAAACGTTTCTTCACGAGTGCTCGGAAGAGGTCCAAGGTGAGTTCTTGGATGCGATCTCGCTCCTGGAACAGGGCAAAGTGCTCTCAATGCCCGTCAGTCGGAATTTATCGGGCATCCATCACGGTCTCCATGAATTGAGATTCAAGGATCGAGGTGGGCAAGTGAGGTTTTTCTACTTCATCAAGAAGAGTGACGCGATCTACATGGTTCATGCGATGAAGAAGAAGACCCAAGCGATTCCCAAGGAAGACGTAGAATTGATTCTGAGAAGACTTAAGGAGATTTGAGATGGCTTGGAAAGAAACAAATTTTGAGAAATTGGCGAAATCGCTCGGAGTAAACCCAGCGGAAGTGCGAGAGAAGCAGAAGTTGATCGAGCTAATTTCTGAGGCGCGCCAGGAACGAAAATTATCTCAGGCCGCATTAGCCAAAAAGCTTGGAGTCAGCCAAGGAAGGATAGCCCAGATCGAATCGGGCATTGGTACTGCCAAGATCACGTTTGATATATTACTAAACGTACTGCGCGTTCTTGGCTATGAGATCAGACTCGTACCTCGAAAGGTAGCTTAATCGCGATTCAACGAGGAGTAGGATGCTCATGACAACTAGTCTGCAGGATAGGGACCTGCCGGTCCTCTGGCATATTGCAAACAATGCCTCACTCAAGGCGCAGGGAATGTATGCTCGTTTGGTGAAAGCAGATCTTATCCTGGTTCTATTAGGAGTCTTGCTATCTTCCTTTAGCTCCCTTCAGCATGAGGGTAAGTCTTGGTTTGCGATTGCGGGTGCCTTCCTATTTCTCTTGGCCTTCCTTGTTTCTCTAGCGCTCAAATTTACTCGCTATGAGAAAACTTGGTACGGTGCGCGTGCAGTCGCAGAATCGGTGAAAAGCCTTTCCTGGAAATATATGATGGGCGCTGATCCTTATCCGACTCAACTCGCATCTGGCGATGCTGATCGGAAGTTTGCCAGCGCTCTTTCGGAATTTCTCACCGAAAGGCAATATCTTGCGTTCGATTTTCAAACATCAACGAATCAAGGTCCACAAATCACCGACCTAATGCGAAAGATAAGGGCTTCCACCACGAATGAGCGGAAAACAATATACTTGAAATTTCGTTTGATGGACCAAAAAAACTGGTATGCAGGCAAGGCGGAGTTCAATAGGTCAAAGGAAACGACATTTTTTCGTTGTGCTATTGCAACCCAGCTAATTGGATTTTTATGGGCTCTCTATTTAATTAAGGAACCGGAAAGCCGCAATATGACTGGTTTCTTTTCGGCGTTAGCCATAGCACTATTTTCTTGGATGCAAATACGCAAATTTCAGGAGCTCGCTCAAGTCTACGCGCTGACGGCTCAGGAACTAAGCTTGGTTGAGGTTGATTCAAACTCTGTGAATAGCGACAATGATTTGGGGGTCTTTGTGAAGAATACAGAAAACGCGATTTCCAGAGAACACACTATGTGGATGGCCCGTAGGGGTGAGTAAAAATTACTATGGCTTATATTACCTTCGACGACATTAACAAGATTCGTAAGTCTGAGGCACTCACCAACGATCAAAGGCTCGCGGAAGGAAGAGGGCAAAAAATTTTCCTCTCCCATTCATCCAAAGATGACTTATATGTAAGGGGCGTAAGCGATTTTCTTCGAGAGCACGGAGGCGTTGTTTATGCCGATAACGGCGATAAGCGCCTGCCAGAGAACCCGTCCGCCGAGACAGCGGAAATCCTTCGTAGCGAGTTACGTCGTTCTGGCCGTCTCGTTATAATGATGTCTGAGAATAGCTCCAGGTCGGGGTGGATCCCGTGGGAGCTGGGAATGGGTGATGGGCACAAAGGAGTTGGGAATGTGGCGTTGCTTCCCATGGGGCGCTCTTCTACTGAAGAGGCGTGGGCGAGAAGAGAGTATCTAGGGCTGTACCCGGTAATTCGATTTATTAGGGTAACTGGATATTCGGGGAAGCAGTGGGTAGTAGATCCGGAACCCAGCGGAACGAGGAGCGTGACGCTATTGAAGAATTGGTTAAAGCTGTAAGGGACTAATATGAGTTCTGACAATCGCTTTGCGACCAGGTTCGCAGGTCTTTCCGGGATATTGAACCAACAGACCAAACGCAAGGTATTTATTAGCTTCCACCACGCAAACGACTGGACCTGGTTTGAACAATTCAAGAAACTTTTTTCGTCCAACTATGAGGTGTTCTATGACCAGTCTGTCGATGGCAGTATTCGTAGTAACGATACGGAATACGTTAATCGTCGAATACGCGAAGAGTTCATTAAAGGCTCATCTGTTACCGTAGTTTTGTGCGGGGCAGAAACCTGGAAGAGAAAGTATGTGGACTGGGAAATTTACTCAACGCTCCACCTTGAACACGCAGTACTCGGCATTATTTTACCCTCGGTTACGAGAGGTGAGAACAATTCTGCAATTGTAGCCGATCGCTTGCACGAGAACATTGTATCGGGATACATTCACCATATTGATTGGACTTCCGATCCCGCTGTCATCAAAACGGCGATCGAAGAAGCGATTCGTAAGAGTTCCGACAAAAGCAAAATAATAAACAGTCGAGAGAAAATGAGTAGAAACGTTTCTTAGGCGGTAGAGCATAGAGCAAAAAGGATTATGTCGATGGAGAAATGGAAGTCTTGGCGTTCGCTTCCAGACCGCTTAACCCTGCTAGTAATACTTAGCTGTTCGATATATACGGTCACCGTCATGAGCGAACTGGAAGGATCAAATCCCAGCGAGCCGATCAAAAAATACTACCAATCAGCCGGTAAAAAAAGTGTGACCTTCTTAGGGTTCTCTTCCCTCGGTTACGAGAATCCAATGACCATGAAACGGTACGCAAGAACGATTCTAAAGGAGTTGAATCCACGGAAAGTGGTTATCACAATTGGGGCCAGCTGCGACGGTATTGGAGAGATATACCCGATCGCGAAAGAATTAGGTTTTACAACAGTCGGAATTATCTCCTCGATAGCCAAGGAGAAGGGAATACAATCCTGTAGGTCAGTCGACAAAGTTTTCATTATCGAAGATAGTCTCTGGGGGGGGATCGATCCTCAAAAACAGCGATTATCTCCTACATCTGGTGTGATTATTGAGACCGGTGACGTGTTTATTGGAATCGGAGGTGGACGCGTGGCTGCCGATGAAATTAAAGGCGCGATAGATGCGAATAAGAAGGTAGTGTTTATACCGCTAGAGATGAATCATGCTATTGCGATTAGTGAAGCTCATCGACATGATTCGCCTATTCCGAATGACTTCGGAGGAGAAGCAAGTAGATTATTTCCTAAGCTGCCCAAAGATCCGCTTAAGGCCGCAATTGAATTATTGCGGCATCTAGACTCACCGAAAGGGTCTTGAACCAAAAGGTAGTGAGCCGGAAAGCAGGATCTATATCAGTTTTTTGCAGCCTGCGATATGACTCGCACCCGCTCCGTAATGGCTTGCTCAGCTTCCATGGCCCAATTGAAGGTCTCATTGCGCGTCTCCCTTACTTTTCGGATTATGAGCAAATTTCCAGCCGTTGACGTGCCCTCCCATGCCTCTCGCATAGAGATAAGGGCATTGTTTAGCGCCTCCTTGCCAGTGATTTCGTCTCGACCTAGTACGGAGATTTCAAGAAGTGTGGCGTGGTCCCAATAGTCCGGCTCATCACGATCGAGGCGTTGTTCAACTGAGTACATCACAACGGGAATCAGCTTTTTTCGTCTAGGATCGGGTGGGGTCCTTACTTCCATTAATGTAACCGCATTGATTCCCGGATAGGCATCACGCCAATCGGCCTCAAAGCCGCGAAGGTAAGTCTCAATAGCCTTTTCGAGCCAACCTTGAGCGACCTTTTGCTCTCCGGACTTTTCTGCTTCCAGCCACCGATCTTTGTAAACGCGTCCTAAAATCCCTAGCGTCTCGCTACTCTTTCCTCTGGTCTTTAGCAAATTCACCAAGACGACTTCCGCCTCATCACTCTTTCGGAGACGATTCAAAGCGAAAGCAAGTTGTTCTTGAATCATCACCGTCGCAGCAAGCGGTTGCGCCATTTTCCCAACCAGATCGACCATATCTTTCCAGGCGCTAACGGCACGATAAGAAAGAAATAGGTCCACGGCTACACCAATATCTTGAGTCGCAATGTCGCCAAGAGTGGTTTCAACCGCCTTTACTGCGTCGAGCCCTTTTTTCCTGGCTTCAGCGAGACTCTGCTTTATTCCCTCCGAGTATTTCACTCGGTCTCTAAACACATCGGTCTTAGTATGGTCGATCTCGGGGAATCCATCGAGCAGCTGAAAAACGGGACTGTCGTGAGCGGGCTTATCTTTCGCTGCCGCTCGTGCCGTATTTAGTCGTTTTACAAGGGACGCCCTCGTTTTAGTAACTTCAGCAGGGTGGCCATTTTTTTGCAACTTATATGGCATCGCGCGCAGGGGAGCAACATCGAAAGGTAATCGAGTTGGAGCTGAAAACAACAGCACCGTGCTCCAAGGACGAACCGCGTGCCGAACGCCTAGTTCGTAAAACACGTTAGCGTTGGCGGTCGTTAAATCAACAACGGCATATTCGCAAAGAACTAAGCGCTCAAACATTGGTTTATGAATGATGCCCCCGACCTGTTCTTCATCAGCACGGATACACTCCATACCTGATTCGGAAATCGCCGGCGCGATTACCTCTTGATAAACCCGATCGAAATCGACTTTAGTGCCTGTCGTGTCCACTTTTTCCCCAAATGGCATTAGCACGAAGCAAAGCGGCTTGTTCAACGCGTAGCCCCCATTCTCTTCCACGGAAAGTGTTATCCCGAAGTCCCTCTTCCATTCCTGGAGCGCAGCGCCATGACCCGGGAGAAATTCCTTTACATATTTATCACGACTCACCACAATAAAGAACTTTTTGGGAGGGTTGCAAGAGTGGCAAAAACAAGAATTTTTATCAGCTATGATTTTGATAACGACAAACATTATAAAAACCTGCTACTTGCTTGGGACAAGAATGGAGATTTCGACTTTGGAATGAGCGATCAATCGGCCGATATTTCTATCGACAGTACTAATGCCGCGGTTATTAAGCGAGCCATTTCCGCAAAGATCTCGGGTGCGACTCATTTTCTCTGTCTAATTGGAGGCACTACTTACGCCAGCGAATGGGTGAAATGGGAAATTGAAAAGGCGATTGAATTGGGAAAAAAGATAATTGCCGTTAAGATCAATAAGGACTGTACTTCGCCACAGATTATTCTCGCCGCCAAAGCGAAATGGGCTCTCTCTTTTACGTTCGATGGAATTACTGCCGCTATCAATGGTGCATAAGGCATTCATCTCGTCCCTCTTTCTCTATCCATTCTTTAATTCTGGCTGGACTGAACCGAACAAGCCGTCCCACCTTTGCATGGGGAATACGATCTTTTTGCACAAGCTTTTCAACCAGGCGTTTAGAGCACTGAAGCTCACGGGCAACATCATCAAACGTCCAAACTAATCGATAGTCATTTTCTGCAGCCATCTGCTCGGGCTCATTTTTGTCAGTCATAGTACCTCCTTCATTGTGTGCCTAAGTGTTCGTTAAGGTCGGTTCGTACGGTTCAAGTGTGGGACGGCTGTGGGACAGGAATGGCAAGTAGTGGCAGTTTGGTGCGCTTTCGGTCATGTCGAATTTACGAGTAAGCTTTTGTGATTATTAATAATCGTTACGATCCAACGCGTTGCAAAATCGTCCTAAAGAATCCCGTCCGCCCCGCCATAACTATTAAGGTTACCCTTAAGTTTAATCTTAACCTCCAGACCGGCGTAGCCGGTTAATGTTGCGAAAATTCCAAACCCTCTCAACCTAGGTTCCATCAAATTTGCGTCCCGCCATCGGACTCTTATTTCCTCGGATTAGTCTCAATAAATCGAATCAACACCGACAACATCTTCCCCAAATGCTCCAACTCAATTTCCAAATCATCGATACCTTCTTCCACCAATTCCATCGTCCTTACCAAATCCAAAATCGCTACACACTCAAACACCGATCCTCGCAGCAGAAATTGCCGGACTCTATGACGGTCGAGATAGAGAACAGTGGGTCGCGCTTTCGCCGCTTTTCCATTTAATCCCATTTTGCTTCGCGAAATCCCTAAGGCGAGAAAGGAGTGAGTTACGAGTTTCCCTAAAGGTCGCCAATTGAATTTCGTCATTTTCCGCTTTGTTAGCAGGATCAGAGAGAGGCCAGTTGATTTTTTTTGCCCGAGATACCATTTGAGGACACACTTCCTCGGCACAAAGGGTGATGACATAATCGAGTTTGACGATGAATGCCGGCTCCAGCTCATCGTAGGATTTGGAATAGTGTTGAGTTAAGTCCACCCCGACTTCTTCCATTACCTTAATCGCAAATGGATTGACCTTGCTTGGATTCGAACCGGCGCTTTCAACCCGAACTGAAGAATCAAATATTTTTTTGGCTAACCCTTCGGCCATTTGGCTGCGAGCTGAATTGGCAACACACATAAATAGGATATTCATTTCATCACCTCATTTCTGCCTTCAGAGGCCAGCGTTTCTTAAACCAAAAAGCGGCCCGAACGAGTGAAATCAGCACGGGCACCTCAACAAGGGGACCGATTACGGTCGCAAAGGAAACCCCACTATGGAGCCCAAAGGTAGAAATCGCGACGGCAATGGCCAACTCAAAATTGTTTGAGGCTGCGGTGAAAGAAAGACTGGTAGCCTGTGGATAACTGGCGCCCGCCTTTTCGCTCAAGGCAAAAGACAGGAAAAACATCACGATGAAATAGATCGCCATCGGCAGCGCGATTCTCAACGTCTCCATCGGGAGTTCAACGACCTGATTTCCTTTAAGGGAAAACATCACGGCGATTGTAAAAAGGAGCGCTACAAGCGTGATTGGACTGATAAACGGCACGAAACTCTTGTCATACCAATCAGCTCCCTTTCGGGGCCGTAGAATAAAGCGTGTCAGAAACCCCGCCAAAAATGGTATGCCCAGATAGGCTCCTACGGACCTCGCTATTTCTCCAATAGAGACATCTAATTTCAAAGATTGAATCCCAAGAACATTGGGAAGTACCGTTAGAAAGACATAGGCGTAAAGTGGGAAAAAGAGGATCTGAAAAATAGAATTGAAGGCGACAAGCCCCGCGCAATACTCAGTGCTTCCTTCGGCAAGCTCGTTCCAGACGATGACCATGGCAATGCACCTGGCGAGCCCAATCAATATGAGCCCTGCCATATATTCCGGCCGATCCCTTAGGAAAATAACCGCGAGAACAAACATTAAAAGCGGTCCCAAAATCCAGTTTTGAACTAAGGACAGAAGCAAAACTCTTCGATTTCGAAAAACCGGCGGAAGTTCTTCGAACCGCACCTTTGCTAAGGGCGGATACATCATCAAAATAAGACCGATGGCGATGGGTAAGGACGTAGTTCCATAACTCATTCTGGTAAGGGCGTTAGTGAGCCCGGGTGCCCGGATACTTAGAAGGAGTCCTAATCCCATTGCCAGGAAAACCCATAGAGTCAGATAGCGGTCGAGAAATGACAGTTTCTTTTTAACGAGATTCATCTATGGGTACTAACAACACTTGGAGGCGGTAGAACAGGCTCCCGCTTTCGATACTGTTCTTGGGGGTTCCGCTCCTTCAACGGGCAGCTGCTCGTGAACAAAAAAGACTTCCCAGGAATTACCGTCAGGGTCTTGGAACCAAAATTTATCCTGCTTCGCAAAACAACATTCGGCGTTCTCCTCGGACAAAGTTTGTATTTTCTTCGTTTCAAGCCGTTTCTTCCAGGCTAATACCTCTTCAACGCTTCCGACTTCGATACCTAGATGATTGACCCGACTCGCATCTCTTCCTTCAGAAACTTCGTGCATGGTGAAATTAAAAAGGGGGTCATTGAGGTCAAATTTTGCGTAGGTAGAGGATCGCTTTTGGGGCTCAACTCCAAATACCGTCCGGTAAAAGTCGACCGACTTTTCGAGGCTTTTCACATTCATTGATAAGTGAGGTCTCATAATTAATCCTTTCTTCAGCAACCTTTTCCAAAACAGTCGAAAATTTTGCATTCTCGGATGGCTTGTTCGCCATCTCCGCAGACTTCGGCAAGGCGCTGGAGTGACGCTTCCATTTGTTTCAAGTCAGAAATCTTTTTATGGATCTCGGTTATTTTCTCTTGAGCCCTCTTTTGGACCTGCGAGCCGGTCACCTTGCGCTTGGATTGAAGGTCCAGGAGATCTTTCACTTCGCGTAGCGTGAACCCCAACTCCTGGGCCCGTTTTACAAACCGTACTCTTGATGCTTCCTCGTCTGAGTAGTAACGAAATCCGCCGTCTTTGCGCTGCGGCTTTTTGATGAGACCTTTTCGCTCATAAAAACGGATGGTCTCCACGCCGACCCCCGCTGCCTCCGCCAGTTTGCCAATAGTCATATCCACACCTCAAATTATAGACTCCGTACTATAGTACGGAGTCAACAATAATCAAAATGTGTCTTCGGTTATGTGGGGTGAACCAGTGAAATCTTAGGTAAATATTCCCTTGTAGACCATATAAAGTCCCAACACCAAAATGAGTCCTGAGACCACTCGCCGTCCAAAACGGACAGACCTTCCGCTTCTAACATCTTGGCTAGACCATCTGTGCGTGATAACCCAAGACCCGCTAGTTAATCCGCACACCGTGATGCAGAAGCGGAAAAAGGAGCACGCTGATGATGTCTAATACGGTTAAGTCACATGGCCACGCCGATCTAAAATCATTGCCTCTACCGGAACTTGAAAAAAAGTTAGGAGCATCGCCGGACGGCCTCAGCCTAGCTGAGGCGCGGAAGCGGCTCCTCCAATATGGTCCCAACGCAATTGAAGAGAAGAAGACGAACCTATTTCTAAAGTTTCTGAGCTACTTTTGGGGACCGATTCCGTGGATGATCGAGGCGGCCGTAATTCTTTCCGCGGTAGCTCGCCACTGGCCCGATTTCTTGATCATTCTCGTATTGTTACTTTCCAACGCCATCGTGGGATTCTGGGAGGAACGCCAGGCGGGTAACGCCATCGAGGCCCTTAAAGCAAAGCTTGCCATTAACGCTCGGGTGAGACGCGACAATCAGTGGATCTCGGCGCCAGCGCGTGATCTAGTTCCGGGCGATGTCATTCGTGTGCGATTGGGGGACATTGTACCGGCGGACGCGCGTCTACTTGCAGGTGACCCGATAGAAGTGGATGAGTCGACGCTAACCGGTGAATCATTGCCTGCAACGCGCAAGCCCGGGGAAGCGATCTTTTCCGGTTCCGTTGTCCGCCAAGGTGAAATAGATGCGCTCGTCTATGCCACGGGTCAGAACACCTTTTTCGGAAAGACCGCGGAACTCGTAGCCGAAGCACGAACCGTCAGTCATTTCCAGAAGGCCGTTTTGAAGATTGGTAATTATCTGATCGTGTTCGCCGTTATTTTGGTGGCGATGATTATTACGATCGCTGTCTTCAGGGGAGATCCGATTCTCACCACATTGCAGTTTGCTCTAGTGTTGACGGTAGCCGCTATTCCCGTAGCGATGCCCACAGTGCTTTCAGTGACGATGGCGGTGGGGGCTCGAATTCTGGCCAAGGAGCAGGCGATTGTGACGCGCCTCACCGCTATCGAGGAATTAGCAGGAGTGGATGTTCTGTGCGCGGATAAGACCGGCACCTTGACCCAGAACAAACTGACCTTGGGTGATCCATTCGCCGTAAATGGAACGACGTTGGATGATCTTATTCTAAGTGCGGCTCTGGCGTCACGAGCGGACGATAAAGACACTATCGACCTGGCCGTTCTGAAGGGCCTGAAAAGCGAATCCGCACTCAAGGGCTATCAGGTGATTCACTTCCTCCCGTTCGATCCAGTGCATAAGCGTACGGAAGCCACGGTGAAGGGAACGGACGGAAAAGAGTTTAAGACGACAAAAGGAGCACCCCAAGTAGTCCTGCAATTGTCGGCAAACGCCGGAAAGATCCAAGCAGACGTCGAAAAGGCCGTGAATGAATTTGCCGCACGCGGTTTTCGCTCGCTTGGAGTAGCTCGGACAAGCGCCGACGGTGCGTGGCAGTTTTTAGGGGTATTGCCGCTCTTCGATCCCCCAAGAGAAGACGCCAAGGCGACCATTACCACTGCCAGACAGATGGGAGTCAACATCAAGATGGTAACGGGCGACCAGATGGCAATCGCTCGGGAAACGGCCAAGAAGTTGGGACTGGGCACCAATATCCTGAATGCCAGCGGGTTTGCCGATAGTAAGCACGAGGAGACTAAAGAGCTCGCAGACTCCATTGAGAAATCGGATGGTTTCGCGCAGGTATTTCCGGAGCATAAGTTTCACATTGTAGATGTTCTCCAGAAACGCGGCCACATCGTGGGCATGACCGGCGATGGGGTTAATGATGCTCCCGCTCTCAAGAAGGCCGACTGCGGTATCGCGGTTTCGGATGCGACGGATGCAGCTCGTGCCGCGGCATCGATCGTTCTCATGACGCCGGGACTATCCGTAATAGTCACGGCTATAAAGGAGAGTCGTAAAATTTTTCAGCGGATGAACAGTTATGCGATTTACCGAATCGCTGAGACCTTGCGAGTACTCTTATTCATGACTCTTTCGATCCTGGTATTTAACTTCTATCCAGTGACCGCAGTCATGATCGTCATGTTGGCCTTACTTAATGACGGAGCTATTCTGTCCATTGCTTACGATAGAGTTCATTACAAGAATTCCCCGGAGGCGTGGAACATGCGCCTGGTGCTCGGAATATCCACTGTGCTCGGCATCCTTGGTGTCTTAGCGGCATTCATTCTCTTCTACCTTGGCGAGCGGGTCTTTCATCTTGATCGCGATCACATTCAAACTCTAATGTACCTCAAACTGTCTGTCGCAGGACATATGACGATATTCCTGACCAGGACGCGTGGACCGTTCTGGTCTATTCGTCCCGCCCGAATCTTGTGGGTAGCAGTGCTAGGCACACAAACCGTAGCAACGTTGATTGCGGTGTACGGTCTGTTTATGACGCCCTTAGGATGGGGATGGGCGTTTTTCGTGTGGGCTTATGCCGCAACATGGGCGCTTCTAAACGACCGATTGAAGCTTCTCGCGTATCGAATACTGGATTCGGGTCAAGCCAACAAAGTTTCGGCACCGGCTTCAAAATTACTTCAAACTGTTAAAGGCTCTCTGCCCACGAGAGAAGCCTCTTAGTCCCTGGTTTTTGCAAGAATAATGGGAGAGGAATATGGAGAACTATCGAGAGAAACTATTCATTGAGCCAGGCGCCAAAGTCAGACTCGCAGACTTAAGTCCTAGCAGTCATGGAAAGCACGAATCCCACAGAGAAGGACTGCCCGTGATCCAAAAACATCTGCAGAAGATGGATCAACTGCAATATCTGATGTACGCCGAGAATACACATTCCCTTCTTATTGTTCTCCAAGGACTGGATGGGGCAGGTAAGGACGGCGTCGTAAGACACGTTTTGACGGGTATGAATCCTCAAGGGTGCGTCGTTGCGTCCTTTAAACAACCGAGCCCGGAAGAATTGGAACACGACTTCCTGTGGCGGGTGCACCCCCATGCACCTCGTAAGGGCAGTGTTGCTATTTTTAATCGCTCCCATTATGAGGATGTTCTCGTCGTTCGAGTCCATAAACTTGTGCCTCAAAAAGAGTGGTCCAAGCGCTTCGATCTCATCAATGATTTCGAAAGGCTTCTTGCTATCCAAAACAACACGACCATCCTCAAGTTTTTCTTACACATATCGAAGGAAGAACAGCTCGCACGCTTTAAGAAGAGATTGGATGACCCAGCCAGAAATTGGAAAATCAGTGATTCTGATTATAAAGAGCGGGAGTACTGGGATGAGTATACGAAGGCGTATGAGGATCTATTGCACAAGACCAATACCAAGCACGCCCCATGGTTCGTTATCCCATCGGACCACAAATGGTTCCGCGATCTTGCTATCTCCCAGATAATCACGAGCACCCTGGAAAATCTGAAAATGAAATTACCCTCGCCGACCGTGGACCTTTCGGCGATTGCCCACAAGTATCATCGTGCCGCAGCTGAAGCGAAATCCCATAGGAGGAAGACCGCCGCATGATGAACCAAGTTGCAAGCAAACCAACACTGCGCAAGCGACTCGCAAGAAGACTAGATCGGCCCATGCCATGGATTACTTCGAGAGAGCCTTCACGCTAGAGAGAGAGTTCCAAAGATTGCGAGCTTCCAGAAAATCTTCATCAAAGACAGGAGATGTTTCTGCTTCAGTAAGTATTTTCGGAACTGTAGTCACTCGCTTTGAGGCAAGTGCATTTAATTTATTTGTATAGAATTCGATCGCTTCTTCTTTTGAGTCAAATCGCGGCTTAGCCCGCATCGCCTGTTCGTAAAGCGATGGCTCCTTCGTTTCTTCAGGTTTGTTTTTCAATTCTTTCATGATCCATTCTCCACGACGCCAATATTAGCATAAGAAGTAATTTACCGGTAACCGAATACTTTTGTAATTTCAGATAGTTAATAAATAGCTCGCGATCGATCTCCTGGCTCGGTGATTATGCCTCCGAGAGGAACGGTACGCCAGGGTAATAGGGGAGCGTCACACCGATGGCTTTTCATTGATTGCTTCCCCAGTTTGTAGCAAGGTTTGCTGCCATGAAGAAGAGACGCATCGATGACAAGTTTCCTCCGTTCAAGCTAGACAAAGGACCGTTTAAAGGACAAACGGTCGTTGTTGCTTCACAAGAGAAGCTTAATTTCGTCTCGGACATCGCAGACCATTTCTTGCTCCATGTTCTCAAACACCCAGAGGCGCTCATTACCGACCGGTCTACTATTTTCGACTTTGGGCCCGCAGGTAAAAAACCGTACGAAGCCTACCGCAAGAAAATTATTGCCCGTGCGAAAAGGATCTACGGCATCGACATCACCGATGTTTTCGATAAGTGTTTGCCAGAGATCTTCCATTATGTAGAGAGCAACCGGAAGAGATAGTCATTCCTCCCTTTACCAGTTCGTCGTTAAACCGAGTCAAGTGTGGTGCTGGCCCTTGTTGAGTGTCATTAAGTACCTGGGGTTGTGAGCAATTTCCATAAGGCAAGCGATGGCCATTAGGCTTCCTATCCACTGAAAGAGTTTCATACTCATTCCTTTCAAATGTGGTCTTGAAAAGTTGGCGGGCAGAAAAGGAAAAAACGTATCCCGAAGTCCAACCGAGACCGTTTTAATGCGGTCCCGATCGGGACGTTTCGGGACATGACATGGTGATCTCTTTCATTTCGGTGCAGTTTCGTTCAGTCGCGAAACACGAGTGTCTCGTCGTCATTTGTTATTTTCGAACGATCTCTTCAACTTCGCGGATCACGCCTAACGCGCCCCGTCCGCCCCGCCATAACTATTAAGGTTACCCTTAAGTTTAATCTTAACCTCCAGCCCGGCGTAGCCGGTTAATGTTGTGAAAATTCCAAACCCTCTCAACCTAGGTTCCATCAAATTTGCGTCCCGCCATCGGACTCTTATTTCCTCGGATTAGTCTCAATAAATCGAATCAACCCCGACAACATCTTCCCCAAATGCTCCAACTCAATTTCCAAATCATCGATACCTTCTTCCACCAATTCCATCGTCCTTACCAAATCCAAAATCGCTACACACTCAAACACCGAACCCTTAGCTACTCTCCAAAAATTTGCCTTATCCTTAGAAGAATATCTCGAACAGCCTTCCGCAATATTTAGAGGAATAGACTGACTCGCTCTACGAAACTGATCTCGCAATCCAGTTACCGATTGTTTAGGGAACCTATCGCAAAGTCGAAAACTTGCCTTCACGAAAAGAAGTGCCCTTTGATAGACGGACCACTTTTGAAACTCGAAGCGACCGGATTTCGGTCCATTTGTTTCTTGTTGCTGCATGAATGACCTCCTATATGCACAGGCGACACCATAGGAAGATCGATGACCCTAAGAAGTGTCACTCTCCTAGCGGGCCCTTTTGGAACGGGTCATATTGGAGTTTGAGTATGACCCGTACCTTTTGAGCCCGCTAGGAGAGTGACACCTTCTTGCCTTCTTGTTGTTCCACTCACTTGGGAACAAACAATTTTCTTAGTACGGGACTGTAGCTGGGGGAGAAAAACCCGAGGTAAACAACAGCGATCGCTATTGCTATAGCCGTGGGAAGGCCTTTAGGTTCTAAGAAGATGTGAACGAGAAGGATGTTAAGGGAAATAGGAGCAAGGATAACTAAGGCCAGGGGAACGAAAAAGCCTGAAACGAGGAACGCACCCACCACGATCTCGCTAAATTTAAGAAGGTAAAAGAAATAGTGGGAAGCAACGAGACCGGCAAAATAGGTAGCCATGTCGCCGGTCAGCGCGGGAGGTGTCGTAAAGAAGAAGGCGATACCCCCAAAAAGAAACAGGGCTCCAAGAAGTACTCGAACCACAAGCTGTATTTTAGTTTGCATAGGTAGTCTCCTTTACGACTAATTATAGTCCGAAAAGTGTCACTCTCCCAGCGGGCTCAAAAGGTACGGGTCATATTGCCTATTGGGTGACCCGTTCCTAAAGGGCCCGAAAGGAGAGTGACACCTTCTAATTTTCGGATAAGTAAGGGGAGAGGGAAAGATTTATATGCGCTTATTTGCTTTAGCTTTATTTGCACTCGGCGTTGTTGGACCGTCGGTAATGGCTGTTCCTTGTTCGACGAAGGATATGGCTCCGCTTCTTCACAAGCTCTTCTCGAGCCTAGGGCAGGATTGCAATGGCTACGTGTCGCTATTTTCAAAAGAGGCCAAATACTACCATCAACATGATGGCTATAAGAACGCGTCTGACCTAATGAAGAATTGTCAAAACTATGCAGCGTTTTGTCCTGCAAAGCAGTGCAGGTTCCTACAGAACGGCGAGGCATCGATCGTTGCTCGTGGAAATAGCTGCCATCTGCTTGTGCCCTATCTTTGGTCGGAAATACCCGCAAATAATCGGGCCAAGGGAAATTTAGAGCCTCACACGGGCTGGGAATACATCATTGCGACTCCCGATAGTGAATCTGAAGTTAGTTTTCGAATGAACTACTTCGCCGAGATCGAGACCAGCTATTCAGTGGCTTTTAACTGGGCCAAGTCGGATGATACTCCCTCGGTCGTCGCGCAGAGTGCTTTGAAGTTACTTTCGCTCGGTAACAGCGCTTCCAAAGGGGAATGTAATAGTGCCATCGCACCCATTTTGACTAAGTTCTTCAACGAAAAAAGTAGTGGTGGAAACGTGTGGCGCCAGCAGGGCGACGCCGTAGTATTAGCGGCGGGCGGCGTTTGTCACCTGGCTGTCCCATACTCGGCCCAAGTGGGGGCCAAGTTAAAGACCGGACACTACGTCCTCACTCTTAAACCGAGCGTTAATAACGCTTATCTTGTGATCGATGCCGTGGAATTTCCGCGATCGCTGCTTTGATCACGTTAACTGAGGGAATTCAAGGATTCACTAGAGCCTTATTCAGGAACGGCGTTTGCATACTTCCAAGGCTGTCAGAAGTAATACGCGGAGGACTGCCTACCGGTGCATCGATACCCGAAATTTGTCACACCTTTCGTCTACGGTTTTGTCGCCAGCGTTGTCTTGTCTCTCTGCCGTATTCCCTCAGCATTCGCCGCTGGAGATCTAGAAAAACCATCATGTCTTTCAACCACAACTGTCCCCGCAGGCATTGACCCCGCATGTTTCGCAGCCCTTTGCCGATTTCAAGAAATTTACGACGATCCCCTCGAGGTCGTCGCCTCAACACCCAACAGCATGCCCTTTCATATGATGCCAAACATGGCGCTGCAAGCGATCCACCAAATTAAGTTATTTGTTGATCTCCCCAGATACCCAGACTTTGAGATCGCTTGGACTAAAATCCACCCTTTGGGCGTTGACCCTTTGACCTACCAGGTCCCTCCCGCACACCTAACAGAAGCGGAAGCCGATCGCCTCAAGGATGCCGCTAAACCGATCATGTTTGACTTGGTCGCGAAAAATCGAAGGCCGGGCAAATATGTCGATCCCGAAAATCTTCGCGTCGCCACTGCACGGATGGCGGCGGCTTTCATCTCCACTGAGGGTCAATTCTTAGCCGAAACCCAAGAGCGAATTCGAGGAATTCGAGACGTCATTTTTAATCTCACTCGTTCGGGAAAAAAGCCAGACAAGCTCGCCCGACTTCGTGAGGAGCTATCGGAGTTAGAGAAACACAACCAGGAACTAGAAATGGCTATCCTGGCTAAATTTGCCGAATTTCAAAATATCGAGGCCATTACCGGAGCGGCGTCGCCCGAGGAGGTCCAGCGCATCGGAAGCGCGGCCTATCGCGCCGGTCTTAGCCTCGCGCAACGTCTGGGCCTTAAATTCCAGGAGACGACGATAGAGATCCAAGGAAAGAAATATCCGGCGCTCGAATTTTTTGAGGATGACGCCACCGAAGTCGGCCGCTTAGTTATCAAAGTCCACAATATTGGCGAAAGTGACCCTCTCCGAGGGCAGCGTCGCGCCATTTTTTCTCCCCACGCCGCGAAATGGAATTATGCCTACGTCGACCGGTTGGGAAATTTTATTGTGGCACCGCAGTTCCTACTTTTTGGCAGAGAAGACCATCTTAACACCCCTCTTCAATTACGGATGGTACAGGTTGTGGGAATGCAAAATTCAGGAACTCCTACCCCTTTCCGTGGAAACATTGTTCCCCTAGGAGATACTTCTCCGACCACACTGGAAATTCCCATGGCTACTGATGTTGCCTTTCGAGGTCTTCTCAGGATGGCCGAGCAGTCCGATACGCATTTGAAACGCTATCTTGCCGCACGTTCTGCAGATGCCGCTTTCAATGCACGGTTAAGCACAGCCAAGGCGGTCGCAGCCGCCCCCGGGTTCCAAAATCTGACCGCCCGCTTTACCAAATCGTTAGCAGGGGGGATCGATATCCACAACGGGCAATGGTCGGTCACCAATACGGGAACTGGAATTCTCTTTACTCCTCCTCCGGCGAGCAATGGAGGTATCAGCGGCGGCATTCACCTTTCTGAGCTCGACAAAGAGCGCCCTATGATCGAGTTAACGAACGGAATAGTTAACATTCAGTTTCCCGCAAACGGGCGCGACCTAGCTCCAGTTCTTGCTCGTCTTAGAAAAATTCCTAACAGTGAGAAAACCACCGCGATCCCCGTCGAAGCAAAAGAGGATCTCTTGCGCTTGCTTCGAGGAATCCAACGTTCGGTGGATGTCGCCCACGGAATTATTTCACCGTTGGATGAGCCTCTCGCTAGGATTGCAGAGTCGGCTAGGAATTATTTGGTGGACCCGACGCCCGAAAACGAAGCGGAATGGCTGCAAAGCATGAGGGAGATGCCAAAGATCCCACTTAATCGACTCAGTCTACGATCTTCGACGCCTAAGACCAAGATCCTCTCCGAGCCTGCGGAAGAAGAAGATCCCTTCGCGATAAAAGCGATGCCTACTTCCTCCCATTTGGTGAATCGATTGAAATCAGCCCGGGGAAATGGAAAGCAAACAGGCGCCTATCGTTCGGCGATGGAAGAGATAAGTGTGGAGGCCGTTCGGGGTGTCTTAGAACAGCAAAATTTAGTCACTTACAACCGCACTCAGGACCAAATGGGTTATGACGTATTGGTCACGGATTCCCAACACCAACGCAAGATGCACATCGAGGTTAAAAGCAGTTCTGATCCCAACGGAACGGTAGTTTTTTATCCAACCGAAGTAAACTTCGCCCACGATCATTTAGACGACGCCGATTGGATGCTTGCCATCGTCACCATTGACGACGAAGGGCAGGCAACCGTCCATTTGCGTAATGGAATTGACTTAGGTCCGCCACTACCAAGGAAAAGTGCCAACCGTCCGTTTCTGATCCAAGACTTGCTGCGAATGGGAAATGCGGTCAACACGCCGCCGATGACGGAAGAGGGGGGAAGGAGAATTGAGTGAGCTTCAAGACAATGAAAGCGTAGAAAGAAAAGCTATGATGGCTGACAACGAAAAATTGGTTGGAATCCTTCAGGTGAGAAAGACCTACCCAAACGAAGTGCATCATGAACTATAAAGCTGGCTTCACTCGTTTGCAGTCAGTATCGGGTTGGGCGTGTTGTTGCAGCGAACTTAGTTTTTCTCAAAAAGCCAATCTTTAGCCGAGTCGGGAAGAGGGCAAGGTCGGTTGGTCTTAAGATCCATAATGGCGAAGGTCAGAAGCCCTTTGGAATAAAGAACCTTTCCCTGGGCGTCGTATATCTCATAGGGAACTTCCAAACGAGTGTCGTTGACCTTTTCGACGAACGATTTCACGCGCACTCTTTGAAGACCTTTAATCGGGCGTAAAAATTCTTGGAACGCTTTGGCCGTATAGAAGGCAACACCCGCCTTTGCCGTTTCGGCGAGGGAGATTTTTAGGACACGCTCTAAATAAAGAAATCGCGAGGTAACGACAATATCCAAATACTTACTGAGATTGACGTGGCCGTAAAAATCGAGCTCTGCAAAGCGTACGTCAACGTCAAACTCAAACATAATAGGTTTTCGGCCTTCTTCATTCATGCTGAGTAGGGGATAGCATCAAGTTTGAAATTCGTCCACTTGAGCCGCGAACGTAGCGTTACCGATGTGGAATGGGGTGTCCGTTATGGCGAACTACTCGATTTTGGTGAGACTGCTGGGGACCAAAATCCACCCGTCTAGGTCCAAGTCATTCAGATTTACTTTAGTGGGGGTGTGCGGCGGTCCGAAACCAAAACTCATCAATCGCCTTAGCGACTTGCATGAATTCATCCAAGTCTCCAGGCTTGGTTACATACGCGTTCGCATGATTTTGATAAGACAATCGAACGTCATCCTTAGACTGCGAAGTCGTTACAATCAACACCGGGATCGCTTTTAAACCTTCGTCGCCTTTTATCTCTTTTAACACTTCATGGCCGCCTTTTTTGGGAAGCTTAAGATCAAGCAGAACCAGATCCGGCACGGGAGCATTCTTGTTCGATCCGGTTCTTTTAAGAAATGCCATCGCCTTTTCGCCATCCCCGACCACATTGAGTTTCATCGGTGCCTTGACGTGTTTGAACGCTTCGCGCAAGAGCCCAATATCGCCAGGGTTATCCTCTACCAACAGTACTTCAACGGGTCTTGAGTCCTTCATTTATTTCGGCCCCTCATCAGAAAAGATAGGCAAAAGCCTTATATATCATAGGACTTCGAAGAGCCATTTGGCCACCTCTTTATTTCCCCGAGCGCGTCGACTTGCGTGTCGCAACCTCTTTTATCTTCCGCGCTTCAGTGTTAAAACGCGACAGGTCCAGGTTCCCAGGGCGCTTGTCAGCGGATTGGAGAGAGGGTAAGTGGTAAAAATCTTGAGCCATAATGGTTGCAGTCCAGCGATCCAAAGGCCAATTCTCTCGACGAAGACCGCTGCCCTTGGGCGTCTTAAGACAGGCATTCGCCAACTAATTCGAGGGAATCCCCTTGCCTGTGTCGTCTCGGTGGTTGTCTTATTTTTGGTAACCCTGCTCTTGCTTCCTAATGGGAACTGGGAGAACGCGCGTCTCGACTCCATTTTGGACGAAGCGGCGGCGGTAACTATTTTCACAACCGCAGTGCTCTTGTTTCTTAGTCAGAGACTTCAGAATGAGGGAAATCCCAGCGTTTCGACGATTGCGTTTGCGCTTGGGCTGGTGGCCCTACTTAGGCTCATGGCAGGGGTCACCGAAGACATGGTCAAGGTCACCTGGCTCCATCGGATAAGTTCGGTCGCGTTGGGCTTTTCCTTTTTAGTGGCCTGGCTACCGATATCGAGTGATAACAGCATTAGAAAACGTCGTTTGGCCCTGGTTCTGGCACTGGCACTGGCAATGGCATTTGGAAGTATCGCTTGTGCTTTTCCCGATCTGCTTCCTCCCATCCTCATTGCCGGACAATTCACGTGGGTATCCGGAATGCTCGGGGGTTGTGCTGCGGTTCTGTTTTTTTCTGCGGCATTTTTAAGAATGCGGACGGCGGTCTCCAACGCTGAGTCCATTTCACTTCTACTTTGCTGTCTGCTCTTCGGTTTGGCAGCCGTAATTCAACCCCTTTCGTCGTTGTGGGACGTTCGTTGGTGGGCGCTTCAATTTTTGGAATTTATTCCGCCCATCGTGATCTCATTTTTCTTTTTCGTAAACCACAACCGCCAGCTTTCAAAAAACCGAGAGGAGCTGAGAGTGGCGCTCGAAGAACTCGGGAGATCGAATACGGAGCTTGAAAATTACTCCTCAGTCGCCGCACACGACTTGGCTGAGCCCCTACGGATGATATCGACCTATTGCCAGCTAATATCGCGCTCCTGCGATGGAAAGTTAAATGAACAAGAAAAAAAATATCTTTTTTACGCGGTGGATGGTGCCAAGAGATTGACCGCCCTTGTTAAGTCGCTGCTAGAGTATTCACGCATCGGCAGAAAAGCAAAACTGGTTTGTGAGGAAGTGGACTGCCGAAAAGTCGTGGATCAGGTTCTCTCCACGCTAGCGATTTGCCTTAAGGAACAAAGGGCAACCCTCAGCATCGCAGAACTACCAAGGGTTTATTGCGATAAATTGCTATTGGGCCAATTATTCCAAAACTTAATCAGCAACGCCGTCAAATACCACAAGCTTGGAACCCCCCCGCAGGTTGAGATCTCCGTCGGTCTCAAAGAAGACCATTGGATTTTTTCCGTCAGAGATAACGGAATAGGCATCGAGCGGGAGTATCTCGATAAGGTTTTCGGCATGTTCGAGAGATTACACGGACGGGATGAATATCCGGGTATGGGGATAGGTCTAGCAACCTGCAAGAAGATAGTGGAGAATTTCGGCGGCCGAATCTGGGTGGAGTCTGAGCCAGAGAAAGGTTCGACCTTTTCGTTCACCATGCCGATTGCCCGACCGATGCTATACCAGGCACTCGAGTAATCCCGTGTTACTGAAAAAATTTGAGACATCCCGGACACGGCTAGAAAAGCATACTTGGGGTATTGCGCCGCCTCCCAATCCATCCAAGCGATAATTCGGTTTTTTGGTTTTTGGGGTTTAGTGGGCAATTGTGTTTTTTGTTCGACGGGTGTTTCTGGCGGCTCTGGCAGGCAGCATTGGAGCAGGATGAGGATCGTGGTATTGATTTCCTCTAGGAGTAACCCTGGAGTTCTCCAGCCGAGGGTTTTGGTTTTTCTATTCTCGTTCCAGTTGTAGTTATAGTTTTTCATTGCCACGAAGAGTTGCATGTAGGTTCGCAAATCGTGTTGGCTGTAGAATTCCGAATCGTCGTACTTGGGGGTATTCTCGACCTTTCCGTTAAGCTCCTTTTCGCCCGGGGGAATGAGCCTTTCTGTGCTCGATTATCTTTTTCTCGATTTGAGATTTTGTCTTATGGGGACTTCGATGGGGCTTTAGGGACAGCGGGGCTAGAGCCGAAATACTCTTCCCCTTGAGCAATCTCTTCGACCACTCATAGAACCGGTCCCGACTTACTCCTCTAAAATCACACGCCGACTTTATCGATCTCCTAGACGTCGCTATCGCCTTGACCAGATAAAGCCTCTTTTTAACCTCTCGGTCCTGACAGGACTTGGCTTGCTCACTAAGACTTGGCAACAACTCCTTAAGACGGAATTTCACTGGCGACATCCCCATTCCCCCTAGGTTCTTGATTTAGTTTCGCAACCAAATCGTCCCATGGATGGTTGGGGATGTCGCTTCACCCCGTATCAACTCCTAGGCCAAAAACATTCTCCAAATCATTCCCAACGCATGCGCTAAATCTGTCGGGGATGACCCTGAGTCATAGATAAGAGAAAGAGGCACGGAGCCGTATACCCCGGAACGAGGTGAGTATTCAGTCGACATATTCTCGCAGAATACCCCCCTTTTACATCGCGTGTTTTGCGTACCTATCGTCTGGAATCGGCTCATGTTTTTTCGAGCTCCTCATTTAGCTCCGTTCGGTCTGCCCTTTGCATTGTCATAAGTTCGGGGGGCTTTCTGAAATTTCGTATTCTCATACTAATGGCGTTTTTTGCTTTGCTTTCCAGTTTTTGCGGCTGCTTAAGCGGCATGGGTGGCGGAGGAGGGCCGAGCGGTGGCGGCCCTTCGCAAGGTCTCGGACCCGAGGAATCGCCGTTGGGCGCATTGGAAGGCGGCCGAGGGGGAATCGATGCAGGGCAGTTCGCAAATTTAAGAAGTGAACCCTCAGAGGGAGGAAATCCTTCTCAGGGCCGTGATGGTTTTATCGATCCGCAGATTTTTGGAGGGGGAGCAGGAGCAGGAATAGGATTTAATTCCGGATCGAATCCCGGCCCCGAAGGGGCTTTGGGGCACGGTTCGCCTGGCAGCAGTGGGTTTCCAGTAGCGGCAGAGGATCCTCCCAGCCGAGGGGCACGCGCCGGTACTGCTAATTCTGGTCCAGCGAGCAATCCCATTTCTGGGGGAGCGGGTGTAAGGACAGGCGAAGTTCCCCAGGCCGGAGGCCAGGAAACCAGAATAGGTCAAAACGGACTAATGAGCTTTTCCTATAGGCTCGCCATGCGAGAGGGAAATCGTACCGTCTATAATGGGTGTCAGGGGACTTTGGCCGCGGTTAAGAAAGTGGCCTCGGAATTTCTGTGCGCCGCTGTGACCGCCACGCACTGTTTGAATGATGCCTATGTCGCATCGGCTGAAAAAGGGCAAGAAGCCGGTGCTCTAGTGGGAAAAGCTACCTTCCTCGCGTCTGATTTTGGAGAGATTCAGGGAGCAAAAATCTATCTCAATCCCAATGATTTAAAAAACCGTCCTACACCCAATCAGATAGCACGCGCTAATGATGGAGGCGTCATTATTTTTCCCTGCAAAGGCGACATACAGCCCATTCCGATGCGCGATTCTCCCCTTCAAAATGAGGAGTCTATAAAATACTCCCACCGAATGCTGGGTGCCGGCATGGGTACGGGATTAGCAAGGGTTGGAAGAGTATTGGGCCACCTCTTTGAAGTCGCTCAGAGCGGAACTCAAACCGTCCAAGGCGATTCGGGAGGCGGAGTTTTCGACAGGTTTGGAAACTTAATTGGAGCCTTGCTCGGTGGGCTTAACGGAGAGCGTGTTTATAGTGACGTGGGTTGGGCGAAACAGCTGCTTCAAAATTTAGGTTTTGATCTTCCGCGACCTCACGCAAGCTATAACGATTTAGCTAATACCCAAGATCTAAGACCTCACCGCCAACCCGCCGGAGAGAATCCGGGGAGGCACGGCAGTGATTCTTCTGATCAGCCGATCTAAAAACGCTAGGGAGTGGTGAGATTTCCGTCAAACGCCTTCATTAGAACTTGCATTCTTGAAGTCGACGTCGAGGACTGCAGAGAGTCTGAAGGGCGCGACGGACAAAAATAATCATATTGCGCCCCTTCCGGCAGTGTCACATTAAATGCACTGCCTGACGTCGCATCCGTCGTATTTTGGATGTCAGAAAAATAGGTCCAATCCCATCCGTGGCTCTCAAAGAGGTTGATACAGGCATCAAGAAAATTCGCCGCACTACCGGGAGAGGTCCAGCGTGAGGCGCTAAATTCTCCGACGTAAATGGGAACATGGTATTGCTGCTGGAAGAGCACTACGGGTCGGATGGCCTGTTGGAGACCCGCTACATCCCACGATCCGTAAACCGGCTTGCTAGAAGGAGAGGCATAATCCGGAATGATCGATGACATAGAAGCGCTCGGGAACACGGAAGGTAATACCTTGGCGGAGTCGGCACAGCTCTTATCGTCGGCACTCTTAGGAGTGCAGGGGCAAACGGAAGTGCTGATTCCTTGATAGGTAAAGTCGGTAGGCCAATACATATGAAAGCTATAGACGGCGTTTGCCACTCCGGTGACCGGCTTGATCGTCAGTATAGTTTTGGGATCTCCATAGGGCGATTCAATAACAATTCGTTTATCAGCTGCGGCATTGCTTTGGATAATTTTAGCACTCGTCTCAGCCAAAGAATTCCAAAGAGCTGCCGCGGAATTCCAATTACTAGCTCCCACCGAAGCGACCCAAGGTTCATTTAAAACATCAAATCCCCAAACTTTCGGGTTCTGTCCGTAACGCAGCGATAGATATGCCCAAGCGTTCTTAAAAAGATCCTGGCAAAGGGGGTTTTCAAATAAGTTGGGATTTTGAAATACGTTGAGGGGAGAGGCGAAGACCGTCCTATTCGAAGGGCTGCATCCCCAAGGAGCAATATGAAGGTCTACAAGTACGGTCACTCCGCTGGGAGCGTTACTTAGAAAGTTATCAAGATTCGCCATGGCGCTGTCGAGCCAGTAAGCATAATCGTTCCAGTCATTAGCCGTATCGGCTTCTCTTTCATTGGCATCGCCTCCGGAAAAGACGGCGTTTTTAAAGAGCCATTGCGAAAAACTTAGATGCATGGATTCTGAATCCGTCGGGGCCGCTTTCGACGGTAAAGTCGTGGCGTGAACTACCGTGAAAGTGGAAAGTGGCCAGCGAATTAAGTTGGGCTTCCAGGAAGGGGTATCGCTGGATGAAACGCTATCGTTAGTGTCCGAATTTTGTGAGGTATTGCTTACCACCATGTTCACTCCGCGATATAAGTGCGACGGAGCGTAACCTAATAACCTAAGATTCTGAGCATCGATATGCGAACTTTTGATCGTCGAGATGATCTGTACTTTCGATGAATTGACATATCGATAAAGGGGGAGAGTACCAGGGGGCTGCGGCAAAAGCGGACTGAACAAAATAAATTCGCTGGAGGAACTCAAGGACCACGGAGCACTTGTCAGATTTGCGATTTCAGCACTATCGGAAGTGTAATAGAAGCCTCTGCCACTTCCTAATCTCGCATTGTCCTCTAGGAAGAAACGCTTCACTACGACCGTTTTCCCTGGAATGGCGGTTTTACGCGCATAAAAGGAATGTCCATACGATCCGTAATTAAATTTCTGGACCGCGTTGGATAATTCATCCCAACTATTCGTCAATAAAATGTGGGATGGGTTATTTAACTGAACTGCCTTATACACCGGGGTCCAGTTATCATTATCACTTTGACTGGCTTCGAATGGAGACGCGGTTAGAACGAGAGACGCCGTAAGTCCCCCAAGGGCAAAATAAAGATATAAGACGGCACGGGAGTATCCTTTAACGTACATATTTACCCCAATGAGTGTTTATAATAACCTAGCACAAGAACTTGATCTAAATACTGATTGTGAAGAGAAAAACACAATTTGAGACACAGACCGAGACTGAGTTTAGTAAGTGGCAAATATTAGGATTAAGTACCAGATGAAAAAAATGCCAATTTTTCTGTTCACCCTTGTCGTTTTCTTCGCCCGGGTCTCCATGGGATCCACGGTTCCGACGGATAGCGTTTACCTTCAAAAGATAATCGAGCCGTGGGCGAAAGAAACGGTGGAAAATACGCGGGGCTTCTTTTCTCAGTACAAATACATCTTATTGGTAAGTATCGACAAGGATAGATGGGAGTCTCACGAGCCGCCTATCCTTAGCGTACACCATTTTTACGGGCATCTGGTGAGAGTATATAAAGGAAATTGGAAAGCTTCGAAGCAGATCTCCTTTTTTGATTCTTTGGATGGGCCCGCTCCTTATCGGGCTCATTCCACCCCTAGGGATCTTCGGATTCTATTTACCAATAAGCCCACGCAATCCGAGTTCGGTGTCGACACCGGCGAATTGCTTCCGTTTAAAGCCGAACTTGAGCCGGCCCTTTTGTATTTCTATCCCTAAGCTCGCCTCGGGTTTCCGGTTTGCACAGAAATTGCACACTGCCTCCCCGTAGAGGTGGATATGAGAGTCAATCATCGAAATCTAGCGCGGGTGTTGCATTTGGTCCTGGGTCTAACTGTGGCGGTTGGTTACGCAACCTTACTCTCCTGCTGTGCCACTGAAAACGCTAAGGATGCCAATCCGGATAGGGTGGTTCAGTCGTATTCGGCTTCCTATGATGAAACTACGGATAAGACAACGGTTCGTGCACAATTTATTTTTGGATCAACGACATTGCATCTTGATGGCGGGAGCGAAGTCACACACGACTCCTATGCTCTTAGCGAACATGATGTGCTAGGAACATTTTATTCGGGAGACGGGGTGGGGCTTAAGAAAAAAAACACTTTTTATTTTACCGACACGAAGGGACGTAAGTACGAGAATAGTGGTGTCATTGAAAAAATTGAGTTCGCAAATTCGACGCCGACGGAATTAAAACGGACTTCGCCCGTGCACGTTTCGTGGGCAGGAAAACCCCTTGAGCAAGGGCAAAAGGTGACTCTAACGATCCCAGACGCGAGAGACCCAGCAAAGATGACCTCTTTCTATGCTTCGAATCCGGGGGACAAATTTGTAACGCTAACACCCAGCGATCTCTCAACGCTTTCCCCAGGGGATACGACCATGACTTTGACTCTGGAAAAGACAACGCCCCTTTCGCAGGCGACGTCAGCCGGGGGAAACTTTGTAACCTCATACCATACCAAAGACAGGCCCATTAAGATCACCGACTAAGCAGGGGACGGAAGATCACTTCAAGTTATGAAAAACCCGCTGAACATCATCGTCCTGCTCCAAGGCATCGATGAGTTCCAAGACTTCTGTCGCTTGTTCGTTCGGGAGCTCCGCAAAGTTTTCGGCGACGTATTCGGATCCCGACGAAAGCGGGGTTATCTTGCGGGCTTCAATAGCACTTTGAAGCTGGCCGAAATTTTCAAAGAGGCAGCGAGCGATGATTATCTTTTCGCCCTTTTCACCGGTGGATTCCCCCATCTCTTCAAGACCGTGATCGATCAGCTCGAATTCGAGGACCTCGATATCAAGCCCTTCCGGTAAGAGTCGAAAAACCCCCATGTGCTTAAAAAGGAAGGCCACGCTGCCGCCGGCGCCAAGATTGCCGCCATACGTTTTAAATATCCGCCTTACGTTACTCACCGTCCTCACCGGATTATCGGTTGCCGCCTCTACAATTACCGGTACTCCATGGGGGGCGTAGCCTTCATAAAAAAGGGTCTGGTAATCGGCGTCGGCCTGACCGCTAGCGCGCTTGATGGCGTTTTCGATCTTGTCCTTGGGCATGTTTACGCCGCGGGCGTTTTGGAGGGCTCGGCGTAAAGCTGGGTTATTTTCCGGAAGGGGACCTGCGGCCTTTACCGCGATGGCGATCTCTTTGGCAACGCGCGTAAACGCTTTTGCCATACGGTCCCAACGGGCAAACATGGTTGCTTTTCGAGTTTCAAATATTCGTCCCATAAGGGCCTAGTTTCGCACTAAGTTTAAAAATCGTCCACTGTCAGACGCCCCTTTCGAAAGAGTCACTACGCAGGAATGAGAAAAAGGCAGTGCACTTTAGAGAGGCCAGAGTGCACTGCCTTTTTTAAGCCAACGAACCGTTAGTTCCAGGGCCGGTAAAAATGTACGATGTATCCACCGGATCTGCCTTCAGCAATAAGCGTATTGCCATTGCTACAGGTGGGACGGTT
This sequence comes from uncultured delta proteobacterium, assembly GCA_963778115.1. Classification (GTDB taxonomy): domain Bacteria; phylum Bdellovibrionota; class FAC87; order UBA2466; family UBA2466; genus JBBQIT01. Next base: position 93,056 of record CAVZSV010000001.1, on the reverse strand, counting down.
AAAGCCAGTGCCCTCCCACATTCCTCCTTGGGAAGTAGGGACCATGCCCATGAGCATAGAGACGGGTTTGCCGTCAAAACCAATATGGCATCCCATCCAACCGCGGGCGGCCATATACTCGGCACGGGCTTGAGCAACTTCTTGGGGGCTGTATTGGGCGCCACCGAAAAGTTTCTTTCTGTTTTCCAGAGCATGTAACTCGGCATCTTCGCGCTCCTGTTTAGCTACGTCGGCGGTCGTAAGGGACTTTGTGCCATCCAAAACAAAATCAAATTTGTCAGAGTCGTTCTCTTTTTTTAGCACAAATTTTTGCACAAACCCCGTACGGTCGAGTTTTTTTGCGCGAACTTCCACGGTGAGACCTTCCGTATTCTTTACGGTTTGGCTCAGTCGGTAGATCTTTTCCAGCTTGCTGTCATTGTGCAGTATTTGAGTTCCCGTCCAGGTCTTGTCCGTCTTGCCATAAACCGAGCCCAAAGGTAGCAGCGTTATAAAATCGACGTGGAAAACACCAGAACCCGGAGAAGTTTCCACTAAGAACGCCCGGAAGCCCACGTGGCGTGGGTTTTTGTCGGTGTATTCGTACGAGACTAATCCAAACTTTATCCCGTCGTCTTTTGGTTCGGCGGTAAAATTCGCAAAGATCAAAGCTTTGGAAGCTACGTCATAACTATGTAGCTTGAGCTCGGTTGTCTTGGAATCAATGGTTCCCGGAATTTTGTAGGTAAAGACCTTGTAGTCCATTTTAGGCGCAACTACGGAGGTTGCGTGTCGGTCTTGCGCTCCCACATCAACCCAGACGTTATCCAATTCTCGACGCGAATAGACATAGCCTTCTAGCTGTCCCTCAGCGTCTTTAGCAGGAAACGCATAGATAAAGAGATCTTTTTGCATTCCTTCGACCGGAGTAAGACCTTCCGTTGCCATCGCGGATGCAGAAAATAAAGACAATACGAAACACACGAGTAAATTTACCATCAGTACTAGCTCCTAATTTTTTGAGTTCTCGGGGGAGTTAATCTACGAATGCAGTGCGGTCAAATAAAAAAAATAGAAATAAATCTAAACACAATTTAATTTGCCAGATTTTTATCGAAAGTATCGTCGATACAACGCCATCGCCGCGATCGGCGATCTGTCTTTCTGAAATTCGCGTAAATTTTATTTCTAATGGTTCGGGTTGCTTTCTATTTTTGAAATTGTTAATATGCAACCTATGGGTTGCGTATGAGTTCAAACGATAAACTTATTAAGACGGTATTATTGAAAGCTCCTTTGGAACACGTGTGGCGCGCCATCACGGATTCGAAAGAGTTCGGGACTTGGTTTGGAATGCGATTGGAGGGGCCGTTTGTCGCAGGTCAGGCGATTACAGGGGTTATAGCCCCCACAGTCGTCGACAAAGAGGTAGCCGCACTGCAGAAGCCCTATGAGGGCACTGCCGTAAGTTTTCACGTAGAAAAAATCCAGCCGCAGAGTCTTTTTGCCATCAAGTGGCATCCTTTCGCGATCGATAAAAAAATCGATTATTCCTCGGAGCCCATGACGCTCATCACTTTTGAGCTAGCAAAAAACAAAGAGGGCGTTCTTTTGACCATTACGGAGTCTGGTTTCGATAAGATTCCCCTACACCGCCGTGCTGCTGCCTTCAAAGCGAATGACGGTGGCTGGCAGAAGCAGACCGAGCTTATCAAGAAATATCTGGAGCAATAAGATGCCAAATTCCAGACAGGCCATCAAGTTTGAGGGATCGGCTGGCGTATTTGCGGCATTAGGCGATAGTACGAGGCTTAAACTGGTAGCTCGTCTTTGCGATGAGGGGCCAAAATCCATCACTGAGCTTGCGAAAGGCATGAAAGTTTCACGCCAAGCGATTACCAAGCACTTGCGGGTGATGGAAGAGGCTGGCCTTGCTCGAAGCCATCGTCAGGGGAGAAAGGCTATATGGGAGTTGGATAAGCGTAGTCTGAGGGGCGCGCAGAACTATCTGGATCAGATTTCAAGCCAATGGAATGACGCGATCTTGAGGCTTCAAAAGTGGGTACAAGACTGACTAAAGTCTCCTAGAGAGTCAGTTTCACTCCGGAATACATTAAGGTCGTGATGGGTTCCCCATCGGGAACTAGTACCGTGCGCCCTACAGCACCCATCAAAGCAATGGCATCATTGAAACCGATGGTCGCTCCAACTTGAACAATAAGTCCAGGAGGAAAGAGAAGGGAAGCTCCCGCGGTTCCGTTTACCTGACCATGCACTTCGGTAAGAAGTTCGATTCTTTTTGTGATTTGGTAACCGGCGCAGGCTCCATACATCCAGCCATTGGTGGCTCCTGAGGCGAACACAGCCCCTACTTCCCCGTCCACGGCAAAGTTTCCCCATCCCTTTTTCACTTCTACCGGAAGCATGAAATAAGATTTCGGCCCTGAGATATCGGAATTGTCAGAGGAAAGAAGTCGAATCCCTAATTGTGGATAGGTCCCTACCGAGATACCCTTGTCGCCCCCGTTTATAATTCTCCACTTTATTCCAAATAGGCTGTCTTCCCATCCGGCCATCGCCGTAGTTCCGGGTTGGGTAATCATTGCAATGCCTGACTCCCATTTGAGCTGAATGCTATCGCCCAAGCCGTAGTTCACGTCGAGGTGTGGCAGCTCGAAGGTCTGAGCATCGGAGGTTGCGTTGAGCGTCAACGCGATATTTATTTCCCAGTGGCCGCCTCCAGGCGGATCCGGATCATCGGTAATAAGAGGAGGGCCTCCTTGAGCTAGAACCCACGGCGAAAAAATAACCGCCACCGCCCAAATTAGAATCGCAAAAACGGCTCTCATAGTCCGTGATAGTATAACCCTACTCGGGGAGGATCTCACATGTCGCTATTGCTTTTTCGGATAGTCGCGTTGTTGGCAATAATTACAACAGGGATGGTTCGAGCAGACGGCGGAAAATATCACCTCGTTAAGACCATAAAGCTCAAGGGTGATACCGGGTGGGATTACCTTACGGTGGATGCCGCGATGAAGCGGCTTTATATAACCCGAGCGACACGGGTGGCCGTGATTAATCTCGAATCAGGAACGGAAGAAAGTGAAATCCCAGCAACTCAAGGCGTGCACGGCGTTGCATTAGCACCCGAGCTAGGGCGCGGATTCACGAGCAACGGTCTATCCAATACGGTAACGATATTCGACCTAAAAACTCTGAAAGTTCTGGGGACGGTAAAAACCGGAAAGAAACCGGATGCCATCGTCTACCAACCCGTAGGGAAGAGGGTTATCAGTTTCAATGGCGAATCAGCAAACGCAACCATTGTCGACGCTGCCACGGGAAAGGCCACGGCGACTGTCGAGTTGGGGGGAAGCCTGAGTTTGCCGCAGCCGATCCCTCAGGGAAAGTGTTTGTGAATCTTGAAGACAAAAATGTGTTGGTAGCGATCGATCCCATAAAGTCCGTAAAATTATCCGAGTGGCCACTCACATCTTGCGAAGAACCCACTGGACTTTCTTTGGATGTCGAACACCATCGGCTCTTTTGCGGATGTCACAACGAGAGGATGGTTATCGTGGATTCAGAAAGCGGCAAAGTTGTTTCTTCACTTCCTATTGGAAAAGGTGTCGATGCAACCGCTTTTGACGCCACGACGCAATTGGCTTTTAGCTCAAATGGAGAAGGCACGATAACGGTAATTCGTGAAAACTCTCCCGATAACTTTTCTGTCGTAGATACTATTGCGACACAAAAAAGTGCAAGAACGATGGCTTTAGATCCTTCGACCCATCTCTTATATACGATAGCAGCTCAGTTTAAGCCCCCTCCACAAGGCGAAACGCATCCTAGACATCCTACGATGATCTCCGGCACCGCGGTTCTGATGGTTTTAGATCGCTGAAACTCATCCTATTTGTAATCACGTGTGGTAAAGGTGTGGGACGTGAGTTCGAATGAAGATTTTCAAGGCTATCATTTTAGTCATTTTGGCTGTCGTTTTTCTGGCCGCGGCACTTTTTGCGGCAAGTCCAAGAACCTTTCTCGTTCAGCTCCTATTTGTGGTAGGTCTGCAGCCTGAACTCGGAGCGAAAGGCACTTTAGAGAATGAAGTATACTGGGTAGAAGATTATTTCGCCGTGGAGTCAATCGGTGCTAAGACGATTGCGATCGGTGAACCACGGTATTGGCAGAAGAATGTCAGTTATTTGATCTTGGGGAATGACAGGGCACTCCTATTTGACTCAGGTCCGGGCGTAAGAAATATCAAAGAGGTCGTTGAGAAATTGACTAAACTTCCGGTGCTTGTAGTCGCTTCCCACCTTCACTACGATCACGTCGGAAATCACGATAAGTTCACTCACATTATGATGCTTGATCAGCCGAAGTTAAGACAGCAAATCGATCCCGATGGGTATTTTAAGTTCGAAGATCTACAACATCTGGGGCGTGCTGAAAGAGTGAAGCCGCCGCATTTCAAAGTCGAGCGCTGGTTAAAAGCGGGCGAAGGCATTGATCTGGGAGGACGAACCCTACAGGTCCTAGGCACTCCGGGCCATACCGAAGAGTCGATAATGCTTTACGATCCACAAAGTCATCAGCTCTTCACGGGAGATTTCTTGTATGCTGGGACTTTGTTGCCGGAGCATATGGGGAGTTATCTTAAGACGACGGAACAACTACTTTCTTTTCTGCCTCGCGATATCATTTTGTTAGGCGCTCACGCCGTCATATCAGATCCGTGGTCGGTTCCGCAGCTTGGGTATCAGAATTTGGTCGATTTGGAGAAAACTCTGGAAGAAATCCATCGTGGCTCTGGCTTGCTTCCCGGAGTAGTGAAGGTTGATTCACAGATCTCTATTATGGTGCCCTTTAAATGGAATAGGGACTGGAAAAAGTCGGGCGGCTGACCCAAGTGCTTTATTGCAGGACCTACCTAGAGACGACGTCGTTCATAGTTTTTTCCTCGCCTAATCCTCCCCGAAACTCCAGGGTAGCGCAAAGAGGCAGTCTTCTCTCCAAATTTGTCACTTCAAGCGGGGCGCCAAGGGGGATTGCTTCGGCTTTTTATGGCATATCGTTTGCTTGGTTAACCCCTTGAGTTAAGTTTTGCCTGGGAGGGGTATGCGTTTCCTTACTTTCGCGGTTCTTTTTGGAGTAATCAGCGTGGCCAATGCCTCACTATTATCCTCCCACAAACGAGGAATGGATAAAGAGGGAAACTGCGTTCCTGAACTCATTTCGGAAAACGCTCGCCTGTATTCTGAGATCGAAGGACTCGATCAGATTGCCACTCGGTGTGAGACTCAGTTGAAGAGTCCTCTTAAGGAAACCCAGAAATTGGGATTTGATGGACTTCGGGAGATGAGTTCCAAGGCGAAGTTAACCCTCCAAGCCATCAAGCGATTTGGCGAAACCTATGGTGAGACGCAATGCAAAGCGCAGATTCCCAAAAAAGGTAAGATGGAAGTGATAATTTTAAGCGTAAAAGAACGGGTAAACACGCTGGATAAACTTGCCGAGACCTACGAACAGATTGCCGATAACTTTCTCAAAACGCACCTAGCAAACAAATAGTCGCCCGCTACCTATTCGGCCGGAAAGTGAATGGGTAGCTTTGCGGCCAGCGGTTGGTTCGCTGGTGTATTAAGCGTACGAAGCATTCCGCCGTAGATGCTCGATTCTCCCACAGCCATTCGTCCTATGATTCGGCCGCGCAACCGGCCTTTCCTCCAACTGATCTCATCGAAACCATTTCCTATGCTCAATAATCAAGCACCGGTTTGAAACGACTCGAAGGCCGGCCTTCTCCGCTCGAGCTTCGGCTTGAGGGTGAGTAATTCCCAGCTGCAGCCAAAGGACTTCAACACCGCCTAATTCCAGCACTTCATCCACGACGTCGGGGATTTTGTCGGAGGCGCGAAAGACGTCGATAAACTTACGATAGTTTGCGGGAGCTTTCGCCAAAGTATCAAAAATGGAAAAATCATTCACCGAGTGTGGTTTAGGGTAGGTTCCTACTATCTCCCATCCGTTTTCTCGCATGTAGAGTGGGACGTAATGGCTTGCTTTTGCGGGATCAGCACTTAAGCCATAGACGGTAAATTTCTTATAGCGGCTAAGTAGCTCTTTAATCTGGCTGTCTAAAACATTCATCGATCATTCTCCATCCCTCTCGGCCGCCGCCATCTTCCGCAAGACCGTCTCGATGGTCACATCATCCAAACCCGCCCGTTTCATTAAGGATGCGGCCTTGCGGAAATCATCGCTATCTACAGCATCAAAGAAAGCTTCCCGTTCGCCAATCTCCTCAAGTCGCTCCAGCACCAAGGTTCCTTCAAAGTCTTCTTCTTTCATAAAGAGAATGAAAACATCAAGTTCAATATTCGTCTACTAGGCACCCGGTAATTTTCGAAAACCGTCATATTGACAGGAGCAATCACGAGTGCCAGCTTCAGCTCGTCGATGCTAATGGGTTTGGTGGCCGTCTAAAGAGGAGAGCCGCCTATGAAACTCTTTCTTATTTTGGCCATTGTCTCAGCAAGTTCTTTGAGTGTCGCCGCTGATACGAATCCCAAAGGTACCATTCATCTCTTTGCCGCCGTAGATAGCAACGATCCTAATGTGGGTACAGGATGCAAACAGAGTTGGGGAAGGCTGCGGGAATTGCTTAAGAGGACCCGCCCCAGCATAAATCGTCTTGCTATTTACGAATTTCAAGATCGACAGGCTGGACGATCGGACACCCTCCTTTTTTTCCAGTCACCCCAGAGGTTTCATGCCCGCTTTAAATCTAACGATGTATTGTGGTTCTACTATTGTGGACATGGGATGACGATCCCAGGTCAAGGACATGTACTAAAAATGAACGGCGATAGACTGCCTCGAGAAGAGCTCCGAAAGACAATGGAATCGGTGAAGACTCAAGGAGTCTTGATTACGACTGACGCTTGTGGGAGTCGAGCCGAGCGAGAACCCAATCCTCTTCCCCCGGCGGGAGCGGAGGCAGATACCAAGCGTTGGCTTTTTCTGGCTCAACTCCTGGGGGATCTCCATGGAACTGTAGATATCACTTCGGCGACGGGAGAGGGACTTGCGTTTGTCGATATGAACCCCTTTGATCCTACGCACCTAAACAACGGACAAGTCGTAGGTTCAATATTCTCTGAATCCTTGCGGGAGGTCTTGGAGATCGATCCCTCTCAGAACGATATTAATCATGATGGCTTTGTCGACTGGACCGAGATCTTTTTTGGAATACGTGAGTTGACCCAAAAGAAATTTATCGTATTACACAATCGCTTCACTCCTCAAACTTGGACTAATAGGTACGGCGCGACAGAAGAGCAAATTCCTTTCGCCTACCGTCTTTCAAAAGACAAAGTGCCCACAGGGCTTCCCGCTATTCCCGCTCCGGCTGTGGCTTCGCCTCTCGTTCAGGTTAAGGTAGTACAGTCTGGCGGCGTCTATGAATATAAGGATATGGAGGCCGCCTATTACATGCTCGTGCGTCTGGATCGCGCGTTAACGGGTCACCAACTCTCGGTGAGCATTCACTTCAGAGACGATCAGGGGAAGCCCCTAGCCTCGAAATTTCCACAGTATAGAGACGCTGACGGTGGCTTAGCCATAGCTAAGACGTTTCTCATCACCCAAGATCATCTAGAAACCGACGTAAATCATCCTTGGAAACTCTCCATTCCTTTCGGTGCTTCCGCAGATGGCACTTGGGGCCATTCGTTCGTTGTGGATGTCTATGACCTGACCTCCAACACCGATCTCTACCAAGACACTCTTTGGTAAGTCTTTAACAAAGACTATTTTCAGGAAGGAGATGCCTATCGGATGACGTTGACTCGAGTGGGGATTTGGAAAAAGTGAGAAAAATAGACTTCGTCTTCTTTTAGTTTGGGGATGGCTTCTAGCTCTAATAAGTACTTGGATAGTTCTGAAGCGGAGGTCACCAAAGCTTTCCTTTGATTATCCTCCTTCACTTGCGCATCTAGCTGCGGGAGAAGGTCTCTAATTTCAATCGCTACGCCTTTTAGAAACCTGGCGAGTTTTGCAGAAGTAGGATTCGAGACGTATGACCGTGCGAGTTCCTCCGAAGTTCTAATAGGAAGACTTGATATTGGGTAGAGGTTTTTCACAGCTCTCGCGGATATCGCTTCTAATCTAAAATTGAGGGTGACCATTTTTTTCAATACTTCTCGTGGAGGTTTTTCCTTCCCTTGATTTACTAACTGCTCCGCAAGAGAATCAAAATCTTTGGAAATCTCTTCCAGTTCCTTTCGGAAGATCGTTACGTTATGGTCGTTACGCAAAAGCGAGAAGTTCATCATCGTTGCCTGTTCTAATTGTCCTCGCGGCACTTTAAGTTCTTCTAGAGGGTCACTTTTAAAATCTCCTTGCGGACCCTTTTCAATACGAAACGTCTTTTCCACATCAGCTCGCGAGGTAAGCCAGTATAGTCGCTCATTGATGTTGTCTAAGCCGTAGTAGTCGATTGCTAAAGCGCCTTCCAAACCTTTTAACTTTATGGCCGACACAGCGAGAATCCCCTTCGTATTTCCAATCACACCCAGCATTTTTCCATATTCATCGAAGGCAACGATGGGAGCGCCACTAAGTCCTGGAAGCGACGGTGTGCTCAAGAAAAGACCTTCCTCGTCATTTTGAATAACGTTGCCCAAGGTAACCATTGGAGTCTTACTGCTTAAAGGATGTCCTAATTGAATGACTCGGAGTCCGGTGTCGAGCTCGACCTTTGCCACGGGTAACGCGGATTTTGTTTTCTCGGGTAATGCTAGAGTGGCTAAATCCGCCTTTTCGTCCTCGAAGAGCACTTTGTCGATTTCGATCTCTTTGCCACCGAAGACAAAGACTAGATCCAAATGATTTCGGTTCTGTATCCAATCACTGATGACGTGATAGTCAGTATTGATTCGATCTCCCGGCTCTATTACATAGGCAGTGCCAGTAGCGAATACCATTCCCTTTTTGATCTTGGTTTCTTTGACCTCGAAATCTACGCGTGCCCGAATTTCTAGTTTACCCACCGCCGCTGCCACGGTTTGGACTAAGCCCTGGAGTGCTGGCGGAATCCGCTTTGAGTCGATTTTTAGAAAACCGTTTGGCAGGGTGGGCAGCGGTGCTGCGTTAAGAACCACCGTGAAAACCAGAAGAACTACGAAGCTAAAAAGTCTCATGACAAACCTCATCAAGAAATAAGCATCTATTTCCTAGCTCTTATCTCGAATTACAAATCATAGAAAATGGCCCGAGGCAAAATTGATTCACCGCTTCTAAAACATTCAAAAAGTTTTTGCCACGGAAAACCTTCAGCCTTGGGGCATTTCATCCGAACAATAGGCTTAAAGGAGGGATAACCCCGTGATCTATCGTTATTTTCCTATCGTTTTTTTACTAGCCGTTCTTACCCCGAAACTTTCCTTCGCGAATACGATTAATACGGGGATTCAGACTGAAATAGAGCCCATCTTTGGCTATGAACAGGTGCAAGAGACGGTTCCTGTCGCCCACACGACCGATAGGTTGGTCTATGGAGCCAGGGCTTCGGTAGGGATTCCGGCGATTGCTTTGGAGACGGAATATCTCTACGGCAAAGATACGGAGACCTTCTCCTCTTCCGTGCAAAGTGTTACCGATACCGATCAAGAGGTAAAACTAGGGTTGCGATCTCACATTCGACTGGCCAATGCATTTACTTTCGTACTGCGCGCCGGTGCTCAAGCGACTCAATCGAAGTTGGATGAGACGGTTAGTGGGGTGACTACTACGACGACAAGTTCTTTTGTCTACTGCCCGTACGCGGGTGCAGGATTACATATTGGACTCATGAATCATGTGGCCTTTACCGCGGAAGTCGTTTCCGTTTTCACTAATTACAAAACCCGCTGGACCAATAACGACTATCAAGTCACAGCCGGTCTTATCGTTCACTTCCCCTAGGGATGGGATCTCCTTATCCCTCAGTGGACTCCAAATCTAATTGGCGGTTGAATGCCTTTATGGCGTTCAATAACCTCGCTGAGACGGGGCTTTTCTGCTCGAAGAGTACCCAAATATCTGATTTGAGAGTTCCAAATTTTCCCAGTTCCAGTAGACTTTTATTACGCAACGCCGACGATACCGACGAGAGTGGCAATACCGAAAAGCAAGATTCCTTCTCGCAAAGTAGACATAGTAAATCAACATCGTCACATTCGGCGATTACTTCGTTCCTCAGATTTAGCCCCTCAAGGACTCTGTCGATTTCATGACGAAGTTGGCTATGTCCCGTAAATGTCACTAGTGGTTGATGGTTTAAAGAGGAGGGAAAGTTATCTCCCAAGTGTGCCATCTTAGGCGAGCTTACTGCTACAAAGTGGCGATGCTTTAGCGGATAACTTGCGATCGTCTGGTTTCCTGTTTGAGCGGAGGCATCACTTAGAATAAAATCTAGATTGTTTCGATTTAATTCCGAAAGCAGAAAATCTAGAGAACCTTCGCTTATTGTGATGGTGGTAGACTTGTTGTCAAAGAGCGGGGATACAAAATCTGAAGTGATTCGTTTTGAAACCGAGGGAAGTACCCCACCTCTGATTTTTGTTACGCGTTTTCTATCCTTGGAACGAAGGGCAAGTACCATGTCATCGCCAAGCTGAAAGATCTGATCCGAAAATTCTGCGGCGAGTTTGCCATCTTCATTTAAGATGAGTCTCTTCCCTTTTCGAGTGAATAGCTCGACCCCCAATGAATTTTCCAACTGCCTCAGCTGAGTGCTCAGCGTGGGTTGCGTCAGTCGCAGGCGCTTTGAAGCTTCCACGATGGAACCCAACTTTTGAATTGTGTGAAAATAGTACAAATGACTGAAATTTAGCGTCCCCATCTTTAATAACTCCCATTAATTTTAACTAGTTACACATAATTCATTTAATCTAATTAATTATAATATATTATCGATTTAATGAATATAGAGATCGGGGCGATAATATAAGTGTGAGTTAACCATAGGAGGAACATCATGAGTTACTTACTAAGAGAAGACAGAACCAAAAGAAACCATGGGCGAAACAGACCCCGGGACGCAGAGCGAACGACAACGGATAGTGCTAGATTCGAAATCGAAAAACTAGTCGCAGAAATTCTAAAGAATTACGGGCGGGCCGTTGCCGTGGTGGGTTCCCATCTTGAAATTTTAAACGCCAACAAGGAATTCGGCGATCTTCTTGGATACCGGGCGGATGATTTAATAGGTAAGACCACCATGGAGATCACGATTCCCGAGGATAGAGGGAAAACCGGATTTTATGAAAAGAGTCTTTGGGAGGGGCGATTGCCCATGTATGAGATGGAAAAGTGCTACGTCAGAGCGGACGGAACCATTCTAAGAGTCTATTTGAGATCTTTCATTATAAGTAACGATATTGGGGAGCCCGTCTGTGAAATGAAAGTGATTCAACCGCTCGATCGGACTACTAGCCTTGTCGATAGGCTCTTCGATCGTGTGATCTCAACTCTTGATTTTCCGATGAGCTACGGACTTCCCATTCAGTGATCTAAAATTGTTTCGAATAAGCGAAAGGAGGTTTCCATGAAATACATCATCAAATTCCAGGCACTGTGGACACCTCTAATATTTTGCTTTGCCTTTTTCTGTGCATGGGCACTTCTTGGAACATCCCGATCGGCCAATGTATTCCTTACCAGAAGGACTAATTCTCATGTTTCGAGGTATCTCGCGTCGAAAGCCCCCTCTTCGGTGTTAGCGATTCCGCTATTGTGGCAACCAAGGCCGGGAGGAGAGGCAAATATACAAAGAACTGTTCATCACCGAAAACGCTATTCGTTGGTGCGAAGGAGCATCTAAGGTCGCGAAGTTTTAGGATCACAGCAAATCGGGATTGTGAGATCCCAGAGAGTTTAGGTCTTTCGGAATCGCTTCATTTTTTCCCGGTTACCGCAGTCGCGCATGTCGCACCAGCGGCGTTTATGATTCTTGGACGTGTCCAGAAAAACCCAGGTACAGCTGTCGGCTGCGCACTCGCGGAGGAACTCAATGTGAGGGTTTGAGGTCAAAAGTTCAGCAGCCGCTTTCGCGACCGGCCAAAGCATTTGATCCAGATCCGTTTTGGATTCCGGCCACTGCCAAGAAAATCCTGATTTGCTATCGACAATTTTCGCGCGGCCAATGGCAAACTGATACTCCCGCGAGATTAGAAAGAGATCTTCATTCTTGGGAACCCCTCGGTGGTCAGAGGCCGTGACCACCCGGTAGATAGCTTCCCTTAGGCTCACCGCTCGATGGAGCACTTCAGTGGCGGCGTTCTGTTTAGTTTGCGCCTGGTCAATTAAACGTCGGGCCGTGGCCTGCGAAATTAGCTCACAAAAGACGGCCCAAGCGGCAAGATGTGCATAGCTCTTCAAATACTCAAGAGGGGCTATCTCTCGTCCCCCCCCCATGGTGTTGGCGAAATCCAACGCCAGATTACCGGCGATGCGTTCGTAATCCCCTAAATCCGCGAGTGTTTTCTCCATACAGCCTTCTTTGCGTGGTGTAACCATCAAAATATATTTGACAGGTTACTGAAAATCAAGCAAAACCTATTCCAGTGTAACCGCCTAAACTAAATATATCGGTTACTAAAAGTGAGGTTAACAATGCAGTATTCTTTAGTGAAAGGCGAAATCTATAGTTTCACGGCTCCGGTTGGGCTGCGAGTGGAGTGCGCTGACGGGGAGATTTGGCTTACGATCGAGGGAAATTACGAAGACATCCTTCTCGAGCCGGGTGCTATTTTTACCTGTAATCGTTCGGCACGCCTCGTACTGCAAGCTCTAGAAACTTCCACTTTCCTATTTCCTTCTCTTTCGGCTCTGGCGTGTAAGCCTCACCTGTTAGAGCGACAGGAGTCACCTTTTCAGACGCCACCCGCTCGACGCAGCGATATGCTAACCTTGGGCGCGTGGGGCTAGAAACTTGTCCAACGGGGGCCGCCATGTATACTCCCCCCAAGGAGCCTGATGCGAATTAAGACACTGTCCCACGTTTTCTTATGGATATTAGGAGTCTTTTGCCTGGCCGCGACCGGGGTGACAGCGAAGAATTCTGATCGCCCCATTGAACTTATCCTTGATGCGACTGAGGCACCTCGTCGATTATTGCATACTGTGATGAAAATTCCGGTGCATCCGGGTCCGCTTACTTTGTTTTACCCGCAGTGGATTCCGGGGCAGCATTCCCCGAATGGACCGATAAACGATTTGGCAAATCTGAAATTGGTAGCGGGCGGGAAAGATCTCGCTTGGCAGAGGGATCCCATCGATCTGTTTTCTTTTCATTGCGAAGTTCCCAGCCATGTTGACACTCTGGATGTTACTTTCGACTACCTCGGCGCTTCTGCTAAAGACGGTGACGGGCTTGGTATGTCCTCACCGAATATGACCTCACAGTTGATGATCTTGAATTGGTATTTGGTGCTGCTCTACCCCAAAGGGCCCGACGTGCGGGATCAGAAAGTGGAAGCCAAAATAACTCTGCCTGAAGGATGGAAACTGGGAACGGCTTTGCCTATTGAAAAAAACCGAGGAAACCGAACTCAGTTTAAGGCGGCTACTATAGATACCTTAGCGGATTCGCCGGTCCTTGCCGGAAAGTATTTCGCTGAGATTCCTATCGGCCCGAAAAGCGGGCCGCCCCATTTCTTGATCCTGGCTGGCGATAGTGCGGCAGCTATTGCGATTCCGCCGGAACTGAAAGCCAAATACGATAACCTCGTCGTTGAAGCAAAGGCGCTATTCAAATCCCAGCACTATCGTTCCTACCGGTTCCTCATCACTTTGAGTGACGCCATAAGTCCGAATGCTGTCGAACATCAAGAGTCCAGTGATAACCGAATGCCGGAGCGTTTCTTTATTGACGATAGCTTTCGAAACTTTTCGCTGACCTGGTATACGCCACACGAATTCGTCCATTCCTGGAACGGGAAGTACCGAAGGCCTGAGGCGATGACGACCTCTAATTTTCAAACTCCACTACGTACCGACCTCATATGGGTTTACGAAGGGCTTACTCATTACTTAGGATATTTGCTTACGGGAAGGAGCGGCTTTTATTCCCCCGAAATTAGCAAAGAGAACTATGCGCTTGTGGTGGAGGCAATGCGATCCCAAAAAGGGCGCGAGTGGAGATCGCTTGGGGATACTTCGGTCTCGGCACCTATTCTTTATTTTTCTAGGCCCGATTGGGCGAGTCGCCGACGGAGCGTCGATTTTTATGACGAGGGGGCATTGCTATGGCTCGACGTAGATACGTTCATCAGGGAAAAGAGTGGGGGAAAACGAAGCCTCGAAGACTTTCTGAGACTTTTTTTTGGGGGCAGCGAGACGGGCGCACAGAGAGGTAAGCCCTATAATTTTAAGGATGTCGTTGCGGCTCTTAACGAAGTGCTAGCCAACGATTGGACAAAGTTTTTTGAAATCCGGCTGAACTCCCGCGAAAGAGCTCCCTTGGATGGAATCTCGCGAAGTGGTTGGAAGTTGGTTTACCATGATTCTCCAGGGGACTTGGTCAAAGCGCACGAGACCGAAGATAAAGCACAAAATTATATTCCCTCTCTAGGTTTTATTGTGAAAGAGGACGGTACGATCGTTGATGTGGTCCCGGGAACTTTGGCTGACAAAGCTGATGTCGGACCCGGAATGAAGGTCCTGGGAGTTAATGATAGGCACTTCACCCCCGATCGGCTTCGCGAGGCGCTGACCACGAGCAAGACCAGCAAGAAACCGCTGCGCCTATTGTTAGAAAATCAGGATTACTTTCAAAACGCTTCTTTAGATTACTACGCAGGTAATCGCTATCCCTTTCTCGAAAGGGATAAGAGCCGCCCCGATCTATTAACTGAGATCTTTAATCCATTGGTGCCTCGTGCTGGTGGTACGAAAAGCGCTAAATAGAAATCGACCGGTGAGCCTACTTTGGTTCTCAATATTCTGGGCGTTCTAAGAGTCTACCTAGCCTAACCAGCATCACGTTCGATTCCGCAATCCGCTTCGTCCCCCCGGACGCGGTAAATTCGTCCCAGATGGGGATAGAGCGGCTAACTGCTGCGCGTTTCAGAATTAAAAAATCCGCGATGATTGACCTTTGAAAATTTGGCTAATTAAATCGTCTTGCAACTGTCCAATATTGGGGTCACTCGCGTCTGTCTTTCCAAACCAAACAAGCCACCAATCGTTGGAGAGAGTGGAGTCGGTAGAAACAATATACGGCCGGTTGGGAACTTCCACTTGAACGATCTGGGTTCCGTCGGCGCGAATATATCCCACCACGTTGATCGACATTCCCGTGGGAAACGGAAAATTGATCTTATTTAGAAATTGAGCCACCAGACCCGAAGTCACATCAACACCGTTGGTTCTTAGTTGATCTTTAAAAGCCGTCTGAACTTCAATAGCAGTGAGATCGGTGAGCATGGTCAATTGCAGTAGCTTGGTGGGGGCGGCTAAAATACTGCTCAACGTTTTATCTCTATCTTGGCTCGCTTCGAGCGTTGCAGGATCGGTAGAGATATAGGCGGTGGCGGTATAAACGGGCACATCAAAGATAATCGTCTCTTCCCGAATCCCATCTCCCGACAGGAAAAGAGGGACAGATTGAGTGCTACCGTCTACGGTTAGATTTACCTTCTCGTACACGGGAACCTCAACAGATCCCGAACTCAGCGTCGACAGCGGATTGCCAACGGGAGCCACTGTGGATGCGTAAGATAAGCCATTCCATAGGCTAAAAGATAAGACGGCAAGACAAGCCATCCAAGGCATGAACTTCATTTCCCCCCCAAATCCCATATGAAAGATGTGAAAATCCAGACCACCCCAAGTTAGGTCAGGATTTGCGCTCTTCCCTGGAACCAGGAAAGAACATCACTTACATAAAGCATGGAGAACTTGAATTGGCAATGATGGCAGGCGCCCGGGCCTGTAGTCGTCGAGTCGCTAATTTCCTACTCCGATCGCAATACCTACAACGATATCCGGCCTTGGTACTCGTAGCGGTATTTTTGGTTACCGCCTTTTTTCGCTTGGGGTACTGAGAGAAAAAAAGGATTGACCCTAACGTAGCGTGAGCCCTTATCTTTATAGGAAAGCGTTGAGGGGTTCACCAATGGCCTATTCGGTAAAAGGGTTAGCCAAGCTCTCTGGAGTCAGCGTTCGCACACTGCACTTCTATGACGAGATAGGGTTACTAAAGCCTGCTTACCATGGCGAGAACGGATATCGTGTTTATGAGCAACCTCAATTGCTAATGCTGCAGCAGATCTTATTCTTTAAAGAATTGGGGTTTACGCTCACCGAGGTCGAGCGGTTAATCACAGCGGCTAATTTCGACAAAGTAGAAACGTTAAAGTCACACCGAGCCATCCTAGAAAGAAATATCGAGCATACCCATGCATTAATCAAAACCATCGACAACACCATTTTGAATCTTGAAGGGGGGACCGAAATGAAAGCGAAAGAGATGTATTTGGGTTTCGATAAGGAAAAACAAGCGGAGTACGAACAATATTGGGTGGAAAACGGCGGAAAGCGTCTGGTTACGGAATCTAGAAAAAATACGAATGGCTGGAAGAAAAAAGACTACGATATCGTCGGGGAGGAATTTGAGCGACTGGATCATGCTTTGACGTCCGCCATCAGAGCTAATCAAAAACCCGAAGAGCAAGCCGTGCAAGAGATCGTCAGACAGCACTACGCTTTAATCAAACGCTTCTACCATCCGACGAAAGAGATCTACACCGGCTTGGGACAGATGTACGTCGAAAATCCAGATTTTCGAAAACGATACGATAACTTTCATCCGAGGCAAGCCCAATTCTGGCGCGATGCCATGAGAATTTTTGCAGATCGAGAATGGTGACTTTCGAAAGACAGGAATGTCCATAGGTTACTGTACCGCGCTGGTTTCGCTTCTTGCCGAGCTTTTAAAGCGAGTGTTGCTTTCATCGAAAGGTATTGGGCATCTGATTTATGGAAGGGATTTCCCAAAGGAACTACCGTTTATTCGGCGGAGGCTCTAGAAAGAGAAAAGAGTACTCTTAAAAGTTGGATATCATCCTTAAAATGTGCGCGCGCTATCAACAAGAAACGTTGCAAAGGATGAGCTACGAACCCTGCCTTGTCCGAAAACGCGAAGACCCAGACAGTCGGATAGTTAGTTAGCAATGATTTCATGCGTTTTTATGCGACGAGTCCTCGATGAAAGACCAAAATGTTTTCCGTCGTTCGGTAGGGTTTCTGCTAAAATAAAACCATGTTTCTTTCGAGCGGCCGAAGAAGAGCCATCCTGTTTCTTTCTTTGGCGCTATTCCTCTTGGAAGTTTTCGATCCTTCTACTCCCTTCGTGAGAGCGTTTCCCGGAGGTTGCAAATTGGTAGCGGCGGTCAACAGTGTCGTGGGGGTTGGCTCAGGGGGACGCTGTGAACACGATCTTTGCAAAAAAAGCAGTGGATGCTTTCGAGAATGTTTCGATAGTACTTTGCATACTCATGCCCATCACTCCACCCCTCTTTCTAGAAAACACTTCGATGCGTCTTTCTTGCCCGATAGGGTGACGACTCCCGCATTTTTCGTTCATATGGAACTCATTGGTCTTCCTATTTTTCGCCCGCCTACATTGCTAAGTTGAAATTCTGCTAGTCTGTCAATTCTTTCCAATCTCGGATTTCAAAAAAAAATAGGAAACTAAGATGAACTCACGTTCTTCGTTGCGAGAGTCTACGTACTATGACCCTCAAGCTACTAAAACTAAACTGATTAAGCCTCCGTCTAAGCAGCTCCTTTGGATAGTCGGAGAAAAAGTATTCGTGTCGCTACTGGTGCTAATTGGTCTCGTTAAACAATGGCCACGTACGGTGGCTACCCCCGAGAGTGCTCTATTGTTACTGGGCTCAGGGTTAACGGCTTTGGCTCAAATGGTGGCGGTCGTTAGAATCGAAGGTGCCTTCGATGTTGCGCGTGAATTCTTTTGCGCTCATTGCGGTGCTTTTTTCCAACGGACTGGTGAGTTCCCATTTTAATCAGGTGAGCCTGCCGTTAGCAGTCTATCGGTCTATCGTATTTGCGAAGCTCTTTTACGAAATGATTATCATCATGAGTTTAATGGCGCTAAAGTCTAACTTTGGACTCCTGCCCGGAATCCGTGGCATTACCACTTCGGGACCCTATACGTTAATGAGACATCCTATCTATTCGGGAGCTCTCCACATTCAAGCGATCTTGCTGCTTCCTTTCTTAAGCTTAGAACAGGTAGGACTCACGGTGGTCACTTATCTGGGAATATGGGTTCGAATTTTTGAGGAGGAGAAGACGCTAGCGCTGGTGCCTGAGTACCAAACGTATCAGAAGCAGGTTCCCCGACGGGTATCTACCTTTCTTTTCTCGGTACCGGCTCTACTTACGGTTGGGTTTGAAATTTGCTCTCGATTTATTTGGACCTGATTAGCTAGGCGGGCGGCAGTATTTCAAGACGAATTAGGCAAGCGCCAAAAAAGAAAAAAGCCCCTTTCGGAGCTTTTCCTATGGGGCGAAATCGCCCGGAACTGGCTGACTAAGTCTTACGATACGACTCGGACGTTGCTGGCCTGAGGACCTTTCTTGCCCTGGACGACATCGAATTCGACTTTGGTCCCTTCCTGAAGGGAGGCTCCGCCGGTGTCGTTAGCGTGAACGAAAACGTCCTTGCTACCGTCATCTGGTGTAATGAAACCGAACCCTTTGCCGCCGTTAAAGAATTTTACTGTGCCTTTGGCCATGTGTACTCTCGCTTAATTAAGTAAAAACGACGTTTTGCCGTTTTCAGCCCTATACAATAGATGCCTTTAGGCCAAGTGTCTCCTATATTCTATAGCCCCCCTCTTGGCTCACTGAAATAGTTGCAAATTAGGCTTGTAGCAATGGCCCCGCTTACATTTCGATGGTGAGCGACTTTAGCAGATCCAATTGATCGAGAACCTTTCCCGAACCGATGACCACACACCGCAGCGGATCTTCGGCGTACATGACCGGTAAACCGGTACGTTCTCGGATAAGGATGTCGAAGTTAGCAAGTAACGAGCCACCGCCGGCCAGAATGATGCCCTTATCCACGATGTCGGAAGCGAGTTCTGGCGGCGTATGTTCTAAAGCCTGTTTGATGGCATCGACGACGATGTTAACCTGGTCGACTAGGGCTTCACGAATCTCGTCACTACTGACCGTAATGGACTTGGGACTACCCACCACGAGATCCCGCCCTTTAACTTCGCAATACTTCACTTCATCGAAGGGAAACGCGTTTCCGATGGCTATTTTAATCGATTCCGCGGTTCGCTCACCGATGAGAAGGTTGTACTGTCTTTTGATGTAGTTGATGATTGCTTCATCAAACTTATCACCCGCGACACGAACCGATTGGCTATAGACGATTCCGCCTAATGAAATCACGGCCACCTCGGTGGTACCGCCTCCGATATCCACGATCATATTTCCCGAGGGCTCCGTGATAGGTAGGCCTGCTCCGATAGCGGCCGCCATGGGCTCTTCGATGAGGTAGACCTCTCTAGCCCCTGCGGATTGAGCCGATTCTCGTACGGCTCGCCTTTCTACTTGAGTGATGCCAAACGGAACGCAGATGATGATTCGAGGACGGATAAGCGTCATCCCCTCGTGAGACTTGGCGATGAAGTACTTGAGCATGCTTTGGCAGACTTCAAAGTCGGCGATGACACCGTCTTTCATCGGCCGAATGGCGATGATGCTGCCCGGGGTACGACCCAGCATCTCCTTGGCTTCTTTACCCACCGCTAAGACCCGGCTAGGGCCACCTTTGGGGTTACGGTGAACGGCAACTACCGAGGGCTCATCGATGATAAGCCCCCGATTCTTTGCGTACACTAGGGTATTTGCCGTTCCTAGATCGATCGCAAGATCGCTTGAAAACATCCCCAAAACCCGTTTTATTCCCTGACTCAATACATTTTCTTTTCGTTCTATTGGCATGAATAGCCACCATATGCCCTAAAACCGAATGTGTCAGGAGATGGAATGAGAATCTTTGACGGTGGTAGTCTTTGCTACCCGAACTAACGTGACGCGTCTAACCTCCCAATAGATATCCTTACTATTTGTCCTGATCGGGAATGGAAAAGTAAAAAGTCGTCCCATGGCCGGGGTGTGATTCGAACCAAATTCGTCCCCCGTGACGATCTATGATCCGCTTGCAGGTCGCAAGCCCAAGCCCACTACCAGGAAAGTCCCCGGCCCCGTTTAATCGCTGGAACGTTTGGAAAATACGATCGTGGAAAACCGGATCGATCCCAATCCCTTCGTCTTTCACGGAAAAGGTCCATTCTTGTCCTTTTCTTTCGGCGGAGATCGTCACCTTAGGAGGAGCTTTTTGGAAAAATTTAAGGGCATTCGATATTAGATTCTGAAAGAGTTGATTAAGAAGGACTTCATCTGCTGTAATTTGGGGGAGATCCTTTGAAACGATTTCGGCGCGAGTCCTTTCGATAGAATACTTAAGATCGGCTTTGAGCCTTTCCATCAATACCCTACAATCTACGTCTTTCAGATGCAAAGGGGCCTGCTCGACGCGAGCGTAATCGAGGAGCGAGTCGATTAAGTGCCTCATTCGGTTCGATCCATCAACGATGGTATCTATAAACTCCTGTCCCCGGCTATCTAACTGGTCTGCGTAGTTTTTCTTTAGGAGGCTTGCGAAACTTCCCATGGTTCTAAGCGGCTCGCTAATGTCGTGAGAAGCTACGTAGGCGAACTGCTTTAGCTCTTCATTGGATCGCGCAAGGTTGGAGGTGAGTCGTCGGATCTCTTCTTCGGCCTTACGGACGTCGGTAATGTCACGTCCTACAATACAAGCCCCAACCACTTGATTTTTGGCGTTCTTGATGGGCGAGACGGTATGCGAGAGTAGCATGCTTTCGCCGGTTTTTTTCTTTCTCCACATTTCAAAGCGTTGAATGCTTTCGCCGTTCATGAGCCTTGGAACGAGAAGCTTTTTGGCAAGTTCTGAGGTCGCGGAATCTCCCAAAAGGTGAACGTCACGGCCGATTACCTCATCGGGGGTATAGCCCCACAACTTTTCCGCCCCTTTATTCCAACTAAGAATGGTTCGATTCAGATCCACGCTGAAAACCGCGTCGTCGGTGGACTCCACTATGAGAGCCAGCTGAGAGAGTCTTTCTTCAATGGATCTTCGATCGGTAATATCTAAAGAGGCTCCCATCATATATGTGGGGCGATTGTTTTCGTCCCGGCGGGTAACGTGGGCCTGTCCGATAACGTAGGCATAAGAGCCGTCATTCTTAAGCCAACGATACTCCGCACGCCAGGATTGTCTAAATCCACTCATGACCTCAGCGTGAAGGGCAAAGATGCGTTCTTGATCCTCGGGATGGATCTTTTCTCTCCACCACGTATCTACCGAACGGATCTCCTCTTCACGATAACCGAAAGCATTGCGTCTCCCTTGGCGCCAGGAGATATCGTTGGGGATATCCCATTCCCAAACATAGTCGTTCACCATGTGGGAGAGCGTTTCAAAACGAAGCTTACTATGCCAGAGCTCCTCTTCGGCCTGCTTTCGTTTCGAAACATCGCGAATAAGAGCTACCGCCCCGTAAATGTGACCTACTTCGTCTCTGATGGGGGAAGCGTTGATCTCAACAAAGAGCCCATTGGGGTGGACCGGGGTTTTTAGCACCGCCTCCATGCGTTCGATCTCTTCTCCGTGGAGAGCTCGCTCCAGAGGTCTGTCTTGCAAAGCTAGCGGAGTCGTTCTGTCGGGGTGAAACAGAGGGCACTCATTAAGAGGCTTACCCCCGGAGATTAGCGTTGCCGCTTTATTGAGAATCTTAACTTTTGAACTCGCGTCCGTCAGAATCAGTCCATCGGAGAGGCTATTTAAAATGGGGGCAAGCTCTCCGGCATCAACCTCGTCAAATTCGGTCGCTTCGGTGCCCTTTCTCATGAGCCATAGTTTCATAGCGGACCGGTTGTGAAGACTCGGTTCGCGGGGCAATAGTCTCGCGATAATTTCCATGGGCTAGTCTCCTCATAGACTGCCCCAACCCGTAAATTATTTTTCAATCATGCTCCTCCCCAAGGTAGCAAAAGGCAAGAGACATCCCTATAGGGAGAGGCCCAAAAAGGTTTATATCTCTTTGCCTTCCTATAGATTAGCTTCGCGGTTAGCGTTTTCCTAAACTGGAGGTCTCAAATGAGATATTGGTTAGTGGCGTTTATTTGTCTTAATTCCTTTTGCCTCTTCGCGGCGGATGAACCCGATGTTTCTGGAGACTACCAGTGCACCCGCGAAGGCTCCCAGTGCGACCCCGATTATGCTTTTTCTTATGACAGCAAGACGCAGTTTGTGACCGGAGAAGGGCCGTCTTGGAAAGTGTCGGGCTATGTAATTCGCCAGGAAGCGAAGAAGACCGGGAACGTCTACCTAGTGCTGCCCGAAGCCATTTCGCTTTCCAAAGAGGTGATTACCTTTTGGGCGGACGGTAAGGTGAGCTCGCGCGACGGGCAGTTTACGTGTTCGCTAACTAAGAAAAAGTAACCCTTTCTGTAGAAAAACTCTGTGATTTCTTCGGGTTCCTAGCCGAGTTAGTACGCTGCTTGATCTGGCTCTCGGAATTTGGTTAAACCCCATACGATGCCACGCCGGATTGCCTTATTTTTTTTGATTCTTTCCTGTTCTGCTTTCGGGGCGAAAGAGGAGCTTCCTGCCGAGTTAGAGGAGATATTCGACGATAATTGCGCGGCTATAGTACGCAGCCATATAGTTCCCGAAACCTATAACATGCTGGCGTTTATGAGGACTCTCCTTCCTCGTTATCATGAGAAGTTTCAGATTTTTCGCGATAACACAGATCGTTTTATTGAAGTGCTAGTGGATTATGCGCAACGCGAATCGCTTAAGCGCCGTCTTCCTTATGCGATCGCTTGCGACATGACCTTGGTGCTTGATGAATATATGACAGAGGCTTTCACTCCTGAACTCTTGGGTAATCGGTTCTTAGAGATTGAGCAGGAGATGGCCCAATTTAAGAGAAAGGCTCAGGGGGCTAAGCGGGAGATTTCTGTTTCTGATTTAGCGCTGAAACCGAAGACCAGAGAGCTCCAAAATTTGGTTCGGAACTTCCGGGATACGGGGTTAAAACTTCACCTGATAGAGTCGTTGGAGTTATTTAGGGCGAATACTTACCAAATGACAGTTGATTTTTTTGAGAATTTTCCGGACTCATGGCTTTCCTTGCTTGGACACTTCGAACAGAATTTGTCTGATCATTCTTTCAATGCGATGGAGATGCAATCCGTCTATTGGCCTAGGAGCATGAGCTCTCCCGATGGAGTGGTTTACGATTCGGGCCTTTATTTCGTGGAACAATTTAATATCCCAGGCTTACCCGAATTTATCATTCACGGGATGGCTCATGCGATCCACGATCGTAAATGGGATCTTAATCTGTTGTTAGACTATTTCTTGGGAACGGTAAAACCGGAATTAGTCGCCCATCCACAGCGCCCTTTAGAACTTCTTAAGGAAAAATTTGAGGCGGCCTTTCCGGCGACGCGCGGAAAGTTTATGGCTAGTGCTGAGGTGGCTCACCGTCAGCAGGTCTTTGAGCGAGGGAATCGATTGGGAATGACCGAGGTCGACTGGCGGATATTTATCGATCTGTACGCGCTTGTCTCCGAAGTAGATGCTCACCTTAAAGCCGGACTCATGGCGGATGAAAGAAATAGGCCGGTAACCTATCTAAATCCCCACAAAGTGTTTGACCATATTGGTGAAGTCTACGTAGGGAGGGGCAAGGCGATCGATGAGTTGAGTGCCTTGTTTTTTACACCTGCCGAGTTATCAGATCTAGTTCGGCGTCTTAATGCGGCCCCTCGTTAGAGAGCCCAGTTTCAAGCTTTTGTAATTTGTGTTAGGAAACACTCGAATGTCATCGTTTACTGAATTTAATCTTCTTGCGTCTCTTCAAAAGACTCTCGCCGATAAGAGTCTCCTCACACCTACCGAGATCCAAATCAGGACGTTACCCGCTTTACTCGCGGGAAAATCGGTCGTGGGAGTCGCGCAAACAGGAACCGGTAAAACGCTAGCTTATGCTTTGCCCATTCTCCATGTCCTTAAGACACTGGAGACTGAGGGGCAGCCCGTACAGGTCGAAAGCCACCCCAGGGCCGCTGTTATAGTTCCTACCCGCGAACTAGGGGAGCAAGTGACTCGGGTCTTTAAGACGTTTACTCACGATACGCGCATTAGAGTGCGAAGTGTATTAGGTGGAACCACGCTGGAAGTCGCTAAGAAAAATTTGAAAGGTTCTTTTGAAGTATTGGTCGCGACTCCCGGACGACTCTTACAACTTAGGGATCGAGAGTTAGTCAATCTATCCGACGTTCGCTTTCTCGTGTTCGACGAAGCCGATCAAATGCTAGATGAAAGTTTTCTGGCTGATGCCAAACGAATCGCGGATCACTGTCTTCGCCAGAGACAAATGGGACTATTTTCGGCCACCGTCTCTCCAAAAGTAGAGGCGCTCATTAGCGAACTCTTTTCCGAAGCACAAATGATTCGTAGCGAAGGCTCGGGTCGCTTGGTTCCGCGTCTTATCACTAAGAAGCGATTTGTCGCCGATGGGTTGCGGTTCCCTCAGTTAGAAGCGGAGCTAGAAAAACCTGCTTCGGGGGGGACTCTAATCTTCGTCAATACGAGAGAACAGTGCGATGAAGTGGCCCGTCATCTTCATAGCATTGGTCGAGAATGCGTCGTCTATCGGGGCGAGATGGACAAGGTGGTTCGCCGAGCTAATTTAAAAGCCTTTCGTGACGGGCAAGTTGAACTTTTGGTCTCGACCGATTTGGCCTCGCGCGGCCTAGATGTTCACCACGTCTCGCGAGTGATTAACTATTATCTTCCCCACTCTATGGAAAACTATGTTCACCGTGTGGGAAGAACGGCTAGAGCGGGAAGAGAAGGTTTAGTGGTCAATATCGTCACGCGGCGGGATACGGCTTTGATGGACGCCATCGAAGGCGCTAAAGCGACCGGAGCGTAGTTTTATTTAATCACTTTCTTAGCGCCTTAGACTCTGCTACTGATTACCCCCTAATGGATAACCAAGCGAATCAGGTAAATGGCTACATTTTAGAACTCTACCGCCATGGCATCGAAGCCCCGGTCTATGTGTCGGTTTTCGATCCCAATGCGGAGGCCGGGTTCGACGGTTATTCCGAAACTCGAGAAGATGCTGTGATTTTTGAATCACGCGAAGCGCTTCTCCCCTTGGCCTCCATTGAAGTGGAAGCCGTTACGCTTGAGGGCGACGAAGAAAAATCCGCTTTTGATGGATTTCGCATTCTTGCTTATCAAGGAAAGCCCCGCACCCAACTCGTGAGTCAGCTGGAACTGGAAGCGGCTCTCCAAGCCTTTGACGAATAAAGCCCTCGTTGCCTTCCCGATTTAAATCTCTTGAATATGATAACGCGCTGAGCTAGTCGTACTTGAATACCGGAGGAGCCTATGGGTGGCTCGCCGGTCAGTCAGTCGTCAGTCAGATGTTCAGTTGGGGGATATAACAATGCTCAAAAATTCGTTCGCGGTTTCTTTATTAGGGTGGCTATTGCTGTCCGCAGTGGGGCTTTGCGCTCCGCATGCGATCAAAGACGATCCGTTCGACTTTCCCAATGGCTTTGATCTCTCCGATTATGCCGGTAAAAGTACGATGCTCGGTTTGATGAAAGACGAGATTCAGCCTCAGATCGAAAAGGTGGCAGAAGCCCACGAAGAAGGTTCGGCGAAGGCCGGTCCGGAAAATAATAAGAACGGCGTTGCCGTTAAGATCAACGATCAAAATTTCTTTTATCACGTAGGCTATCCCGCGAGCGATACGGGAGGCCGAAGTTATGGCTGGCGCAAGGGCCAGGATATCGGCGACTGGACGGACAAACAGTATCTAGATGCCATTACGAAGTTGTTCACCCTGAGCGATACGGAGATGCACGGGTTTTACCTTTCTCTGATTCAACTCATTGGTGCTTGCGATGCGAAATCTTATTCCCAAATGAAACACCCCTATACCCAACTAGTCGCGACGAACTTCCTAGCCATTTACGGTGCGGAACAATACCGTGCACAAGAGGGAACTCCCAACTGGGACGATGCGATTTTTCAGGTGACTCTGTTAGCGGCTTTCCATGCGGGACAAGACACTTTTACCAAATTTTACCGCGGCAAGTTTTCAAACTTTGCCTACAATCAAAAAGACTGTGTTTATAGGGCCAAAACAGCGGGGGACAATAAGAAAGACGCTGAAATGAATGACTATTGGCAGTACGGGGCCAATTGTCCTAAGCGCAGCGGAATTCACATCACTCGTCGCGACTACGAAGCGATGGGAGCTGCCATCAGCAAATTTTACGAAAAAAAGCACACGGAAAATAGCGCTAACTATAGCGAGCTCAAAGAGCAGCTGGGTGAAGGTGATGCCAATATCATCAAAGCCGTTTCCGAATATTTCATCTTGAATGAGGGCGACGATCTAGATGAGGTCGATCCTATCGCCAATACCGTAGCGGATTTTCTCGTTGGCCTTAGAAAAGACGCCGACGCCATCACCAAATTCACGGCAGCAACGCCCAAGACACGAAAAAAGACCAAGAGCTAACCTACAAGGCACGGCCTACAGGAAGGTAGGCCGTACCTTTCTGTTATTGTCCTGGGAGATCTTTGGGATCGATTTGGATCATCTGCCAGCTCACTAGGCTTTTCGCTATGGGATCATAGACGTTTACATAAGATTCTGGCTGCGTCAGCTGATCCACGGTGCTTTCAAAGTAAGGAGCATTAGCGGTCTTAGCGCGCCAAGCGATCTTAAGGCCGTCTCTTTGGATCGATCCTGCGATCTCGGTCGCGGTATTTCCTTTCATATCCCACTGAATGCCGCGGATTATTCCGTCTTTTGAGATCGCCAGTTGTATGCCGTAAGCAAAGTCAGTGCCTTGGTAAGGAATGATCCCGAAAGTTCCTAAATTCAACCATTCCGTATCGTCACTTACGGGAGCCAGACCTTGATCACAGATCTGGGCCGGCACTTCGACCGAAGTTTCATAAACGTCCGCAGGAGCAGGTTCAACGGGATAGTAGGGAATTTGTGTGGCGGTCCCGTACCCTCCATAAGCGCCGTAGCCCAACCATGCGGTTAAAGTGACTGCCGTTGCGGCGGCCGTCCAGTACGGCCAGTGGTGATAGTGCCAGTGAAAATTGGCGCACCAATTTCTTCCGAAGGGATATCCGTACCTGGGGCTGTAAGGAAAATGGTTATGGATATGTCCGTAAAATTCACTCTTATGGTACCCGTTATAGCCAGGACGAAAGCCGGGATTTCCCGGGAAATGGCCGGGCGGATTTCCTCCTAGAAATTTCCCGATGTCTCCCGCACCTGGTCGCCCCCCTGGGCGAGTAGGTAACGTAGTGGGGTGGCCGGGACCAACACCGGGTCGGGGACCTCCAAAGCCTGGGCCAGGGCCCATACCGCCTCCCCCGATGGGGCGAGAGCCGCCAATTCCTCCGCCGGGTCCGGGCCTAGTAACCGGCAGAGTCCCGGGTCTGGGGTCTTGAGGGGGTCTAGGTGTCGGATGCGGAGTAGGGCGTGCAATAGGTTCGGAAGGCCTGCTGGGATGAAATCCCCCGCTCATTCCGCCACCAACACCTCCCGGCCGCATTCCACCGGAGGGACGTCCTCCTCCCCCCCCACGTCCACCTCGCTGCGCTTCGGCAAGGCTCCCCGAAAGAAAAACAATCACGATAAGATAAGAAATATTTTTCATGGGGTAACCTCGATTGCCAGGAGGTTAAAGCGATTGATCTCGGTGCGTGCAAAGTCTTTGTTAACGTCCACTTTGTAAAACTTCAAAGTCTCAGCCGTTTGTAGCTTCTTATTATTATCGAGCGAAAAGGTATCGGCCGACGCGGTGGCGACCGGAATTACTGTCTTGCCGTCCAAGGAAGCTTCGACGAATCCAGTCATCGATTCATAAAGATAGAGCTCGCGCTTATCGTCGCTTAGTTGGATCATAGTTGCGAATCCTTTGCCGGTGGGATCCTCTAGTGTGTTCTCCACCATGGTGCTCTGACCGACGAGCAAATTGGCGGTGTCACGCTCTGCTAGGGCATGATGTAGCTTCACCGTTCGGCTCGTATCGATCGCTTCCCCTATGGGTTTGCCTTTCGGGTCGGTCTTAGTGCTGGTCTGTTTGATGATTCGGGTCTCGTCAAAAACGAGCCCTTCGGGAGTCTTCTGCAGCCCCTCCCATTTAATGGTAGCTTCAAAACTCACCAGGTAGCTCGATCCGTCGCTCGTCAACGTACCCTGGGCTGAGAGCTTCTGGCTCTTACCCATGACGTTCTTATCTAGAAATTGAAAGACTCCATCCCTCACGGGGAAATCTTCGGCACCCCACGAAAGAGAGCCTAACCCTATAAAAAGAACCACCAGCACTAGTTTCATACGTCCTCCTCTGCTTTTAACTTCGTGACTCGATCAAACGGAAAGCGAACAGATATTGATTGAGTCGGGTTACGTCAAATGACAAAAAAGGAAGGCTTGAAAGTTTTTCTTCAGAAAATTTCATAACTTGGCGACAAATACATATGCCCTTGAGGCATGTTCACTTCCCATTTCAGGTCAAAATCTAATGGCAAAAAATAAGAGTCAGGCCGCGTTAGAGGTGGTTACGTCTGATCTGTCGCGACCTCTTACGAAATCCCATTTCAAATCGGCGTTTGAATGCCCCACAAAGCTTTTTTACACGGGGAATAAAGACTACGGAAACAGTAAGAATGATGACACATTTTTAAAAGCGCTTGCTGCAGGGGGGTTCCAAGTGGGGGAGCTTGCTAAACTGTACTTCCCCGGCGGTCAGGAGGTAGTCAGGCGCGCCTACCTTGCTGCGGTTGAAGAGACTAAGGTACTTCTCTCTCAGGATTCGGCAACCATCTATGAGGGTGCTTTCGCCTTTGAAAATCTTTTCATTAGGGCGGATATCGTGGTCAAGGACAAGGGGACCCTTCATCTCTATGAGGTGAAATCAAAGAGTTGGTCTCCTAGTAAGGACACTTTCTGGAATAAGGATAAAAGTGCTCTTCTCGCCAATGGCTTGGAGTACGTGTATGACGTTGCGTATCAATGGTACGTCGTGTCGAGCGCTTTCCCCGACCTTCACGTTATTCCCTATCTTTATTTAGCGAACAAAGACGTTACAGCGACTGTAGACGGCCTTAACCAAAAGTTTGTCCTGCACCAGAAAAAGGACGGGGGACATTACGTTAAGATTGACCCCACTTTAGCGCTGGGTCAATTGGGCGAAAAGATTCTGGTCGCGGTTGATGTTCGCGACGAAGTAAAAGCGGTTATCGAAGGAAGCGATCGTGAGGAGAGCTCCGAAATACGCGGAGGAAAAAAATTCGGCGAATGGGTCAATTTTCTGGCCGCATCGCAAGTGGTAGGGCAAAAAATATCTCCTCCGCTCTCTAGCGAATGCAAGAAATGTGAATTTCGAATCGTCAAAGAAGAATATCCGGGCCTTAAGAGCGGATTCGACGAGTGTTGGAAAGAGAGCCTCAAACTAAAAGACTCTGAAGTTAATCGAGCGCGCGTCTTTGAACTTTGGGACAACAAAAAAAGTGATGCGCTAATGGAACAGAAGATCTACTTCCTAGATCAGCTCACCGAGGACGATATTGCTCCCGTCAAGAGTGCGCCGACCGACGAGCCGGGGTTGACTCGCTTGCAACGCCAACTTAAGCAAATTGAGCTTTATAAGAACAAAGAACGACAACCCTATATTGATAAAGAGGGGATCAAAGCGATAATGAATGAGTGGGTCTATCCCCTCCATTTCATCGACTTTGAAACCTGCATGGTCGCAGTGCCCTTCAATCAGGGGCTCCATCCTTATGAGCAAATTGCTTTTCAGTTTTCGCATCACACGGTCTTAGAAAATCAAACGGTGGAGCACAAGGGACAATGGCTAAGCCGAGAAAAGGGGAAGTTTCCCAATTTCGAATTTGTTCGAGCCCTAAAAAAGGAGCTCGAAGGCGATAACGGTACGATTTTGCGATATGCCACCCATGAAAACACGGTCCTAAACCAGATTCATACTCAGCTTAAAGCTTCTAATGAGATCGATCGTGAAGAACTTTGCGGGTGGATAGAGACCATCACTCATTCCTCCAATGGCAAGAAGCCAGGCTGGAAAGGCAATAGGGACATGGTCGATATGCTCGATCTCGTCAAAAAATATTATATCCATCCGTTAATGGGCGGTTCGAACTCCATTAAGGTGGTTCTTCCGGCCGCTCTGAACAGTTCAAAGACTCTCAAAGAAAAATACGGAAAGCCTATCTATGGAAAGAACGGCCAGATTAAAAGCTTAAATTTTGAAAATCGGGTTTGGATGAAAGAGGGAAAGATGGGGCTAATTGAAGACCCCTATGCTTCGCTGCCCAAAGTTTTCGGAGATACCGATCTGGCGGCCTTCGTTGCCTATGCCGAGCGCTTTGTAAAGGATGATGAGTTACGTGAAGGCGGAGCCGCCATGATGGCTTACGCCAAAATGCAATTCATGGAGATGACCGAAGAAGAGAAAAAAACGATCGAAGACGCACTGCTTCGTTACTGTGAATTGGATACGCTGGCCATGGTCATGATTTACGAATATTTTAGGAATGGTTAATCGGCGATGCGAATGGTCCATCAGATGCCCTTGAGTTCGCAGTTGGTTTGGATCTTTCCCATCATCGGAATCTGTATGCTTAGCGGCAGCTTCTACGCCGAAAAATCTCGTCGAGACTTTCTTAAAAATGCCACCGAAGTCAGAGGAAAGATCATCGGCTTCACGACGGGAAAATCCACTTTGATGCCCGTGTTTCAGTTCACGACTCCCGAGGGGCGTACTCTCACCCGACAGTCCCATTTTGGTTACGGCACTCCCCACCACGAGGTTGGCGACGAAGAGGCCGTCTTGTACGTTTTCGCCACGGGATCTGCCGAAGTGAAAGAAGATGCTGAAGGACACTTTTTGACCTACTTCCTCATCGCCATGGGAGGGGGTTTCCTCATTATCGGTCTGTCTGTCGCTTACCTAATGCGTTCGCGTACAAAACCTGTGGCAAAACGGAAAGAGAACGAAGAGTGAAACACAAATTCCGCATGGAAGGTCTTTCTCTAACGGTTCAGAACGTAAAACGCTCTCGGGATTTCTACTGCAAGAAATTAGGATGCCAGTTGGAATGGAACGCAGCACCTGCATTCGCGATGATTCGCATTGGCGGACCCAATGGCGGAACCATTGGACTGCTCTCTGTTACCGTCGCTAAAAAGGAAGGTGTTGCCAAATCCACGGCCAAACAAAAGCGCGGCATTCATATCGAATTTAGTACGTACGATTTAGATGGACTCTACAAGGAATTGAAAGCCAAAGGGGTGCGATTTCATAGGCCTCCTCACGATGAACCATGGGAAAGATCCATGACCGCGGTAATGAAGGTGAAAACGCCATCAAAAGGAAACCGATTCCGACGATCATTCTGCCAAAAAATAGACAACGATCGAAACGCTTTTATCGAAAGATGCGCCAGTACCACATTCGCCGCGACATTTCCAAAGCCAAAGGCGGAAACGAGAAAGCTTAGAGCAGAAATATTATCAGGCATTCTCTCGTGTAGAAGTAGCCCTACGGCCAACGGAAAAATAAAGAACCACCCGGCGTTTACCGCGGCGTCAGTCCAAATTACAAAATGGATCAAAGAATTGGATTGTGAAAGAGCGAAACCATCGGTCAAACCACTTTTTACGTTCTTCCATCCTCCGGGAATTACAGGACCTGGCTCGTAGGGAAGTTCCGTTTTTAAACTTTGTAAAGAGAGAGCTGATATGAAAAAACTTACCGCATTGACGGTAAAATAATGAATCATCGGAACGATCTGATTAAGGAGCGCCATGATGCCGGGTCCGATAATCTTGGCGAATCGAGAGGTGGTTTCCATCAGAGCGTTCGTGGAATATAGGGTTTTCTGATCATTGGCTAAACGCGGAATGCAAGCTCGAAGGGCGGGGAAAAAAAGCCTTTAGACTTGAAACTACGATAGTAATGAAGACGAGAATCCACAGGGAAAAGAAACCGAAGAAAACGGCGATAGGAGCGGCGAGCAGAGAAAGTCCACGAATGACATCTACTACGACCATGGTCTTACGCTGGTCCCAGCGATCCGCCCAGATTCCACCGAGCAGGCTAAATGCCAAGATAGAAGTCGCTTGAACGGCCATAATATAGCCCGTGTCGTTGCCGATTAAATCCGCGGAAAACCAAACTAGGGCGACCGTGTAGATCTCGTCGCCAATGGCCGAGAAAACTTGTCCCGTCCAGAGATAAGAGATGCTTCGCGATTTGAGGGGGCTAAAGATTGACATGACTCACTGAGATGGAAGCAAACTATATTTCTCTAGATGTAACCTATCCATCACTTTCTGTTTCTCATCTTTCCTTAGTGGCCTTACTCGACCCGCTTCCGCCGCTTTATTTATGATCCAGGCGAGTCGTAAGCCGGCCTTTAGGATCTGACTCTTGGCGATTTCAACGGAGCGTTTCACGTACTTTTCGTCCAGCAAAGGAAGTTTGGATTCGTCATAGGCGGCATTGGTAATCTTGCCATCTGCCTCTTTTCGTTTGCAGTAGGGACGTGTTTCAGGAGATTGAGAAGCCTCTTTGTCAGGATAGACTAGGGGAAAAAGCGCTTGGTCTTCTTCGTACCATTTCAGTCTGTCAAAAGAACTCGCTTGGACAATGGATTCTCTCTGGGGAACGGCTAGGGCATTAAACTCCGAGAGAATGGTATCGGCAAAGACACGATAATTGCACCCCCAGTGGGCTTTTTCATCGGGATGAGACTTGTAGTAATCAAAGCAGTAGTAATCAGGGATGAGATCGTCCCATACATGATGAAGCGTTTCCTCGGTGACAAGGTGGTTCTCTGGATTCGTCCATTTCACCCAGCAATAGACGGCCAAAAAATCGATCCCGTTTCCTACGTGGAGCGGTTGATGGACGTCTCCCACGATATGGACCAAGTAACGTAAGAAGACCATCTTAGCGTCTCGGTTCATTTTTCTATCGGTAAGAAAATTGGGATTTCGCACAAAAGCATCTGCGGTCTCTTTGTTCCAGTCGGCTTCGATGGCAGCTTTAGCGGACTTCCCTATAGGAACTTGCAAGTAGTGATAGGGCGCCATGAAGTCGAAGTACTTATCCGGGCGCACGTAATCGGCAAAAATTCCGGCCATGGCGAGAGGTTCGGTTCCTAGTATCTGGAACACCAAAGCCTTACCTTTATCGGTCAGGTGACGCTCTGCAATCTCTCCGACGGTTTGGTGGCCCAAACTTCCCCAGCCCCAAGCAAGAGATGTCTTGAAAAGTAGAAAGGCGGCAATGATTCTTAACCAAACTAAAAAGCGCATAAGCGTGTCCACTATTAATGATTAATTCTCAGTCATCAATCCTTAATCCTAAAATATCTGGATAGCCAAATATTTTATCGTTAATGCTTTATCCTTAGGGATTAATGACTGATAGATTAGGCAAATGACTACGCAAACGAAAGAGATGGATTCGTCTAGTCCGGAGTCGGTCCTTAAGGTTCTTTCGGGAGCTTCGTTTCTCATCTTTTTTAGTTCTTATCTAGTGGCCCCTTTAGTTCCTTCATTAGCCGTAGAGTTGCATGCGAGTCAGAACCTCGTTGGTCTTGTGGTTCCGGCTTATTTAATCCCCTATGGATTTTCGACCCTCTTTTATGGCCCGCTTTCGGATCGCATAGGGCGCAAGAAGGTCATCCTGTCCCTCTTGGGGCTAACGGTATTGGCCACCTTTCTTACTGCCTGTGCCCGTTCGGCCGAACAGCTAATTTTTTTAAGGGTGGCCTCTGGACTATGCGCCGGAGGCGTCATTCCCATCGCTCTGGCTCTGGTAGGAGACCTATTTTCTTATAAGGAGCGCGGCAAGGCCATGGGTGGATCTTTGGCGCTATTGCCGGCGGAGTTGCTTTCGGTTCTACCTTTGGAGCGGCGTTGAACCCCTTCATAGGTTGGAGGTGGGAGTTTGTCGCCGTCGGACTGGCTAATATTGTTATCCTCTGTTTCGCCTACCGCTACCGGGATCTTTTTGACACAAAAAACACCTCAGAAGTTCAGGGAATTCGGGCAACTTTTGGGGGCTACCTTGCTTTGTTGCGAAACAGACGCGGATTCCGGACTTACTTTTTTATTTTCTTTAACGGTATGTTTCATTCTGGAATTTTTGCCTGGTTGGGACTTTATTTTATTCAGCGGTATCACTTAGGAGATTTTGGAGTAGGGATGGCGCTTTTGGGTTACGGACTTCCGGGAATGTTACTAGGGCCCTTCGTGGGTAGTATCGCTGATAGACGAGGAAGACACAGGCTGATTCCGGGGGGGCTATTTCTAGGAGCACTTTGCGCTTTTTCGCTAATCCTTAACTTACCGCTATTAGTAGCCGGAGTTGCGGTAACGATCCTCTCTTTCGGATTCGATATGACCCATCCCCTGCTAGTGGGAATTGTCTCCACCCTTTCTTTACGTCGGGGCCTTGCGATGGGAATGAACGCCTTTCTTCTTTTTACCGGTTTTGGTTTAGGGGCTTTAGTATTTCAACTTCTCTTGGCTTGGGGGCTGACTTTCGCTTTAGGAGCATTTGCGATTTGTGAGTTGGTGCTTGCCGGTGTGGCATCGGTAGCGTTTGCGGGAGAAACAGCGATCCAATGAGCTTCCCTATAAATTCTAAATTAATTTCCGAGTCCTCTCGTAGAAACGGGTTCGTGGACCTTCTTCGGGGAGTTGCCATCCTTTTGGTTCTCATTAGGCATTTTCAAATTGCCTATCATCTAGATGATGGATTTTTTTCGACCTTTATCCCCCAATTTTTGCTGCATCCGATTGTGGTAAATGGGAACTATGGAGTGACTCTATTCTTTGTGATTTCAGGCTTTCTCATTACCTCGACCTCTTTGAGACGATTTGGTTCGCTGGGGCACATAGAGTTGCCAGCATTTTATTCCTTTCGCTTCGCCCGCATTGCTCCCAATGTTACTTTGATGGTGGGCATGGTGGTCGTGTTTTCTGTCCTGGGAATCCAAATCTTTTCAAACAACGCAGGTAAGGTCTCTTTATGGATCAGCGTACTTTCTATTGCCACATTTACCCACAATTTGCTCATGGCGAAATATGGATACTTCAATTACTGCCTAAATGTTCTTTGGTCACTTTCAGTGGAAGAGATGTTTTATCTTACCTTTCCCATCCTCTGTCTCTTGCTGCACAAAGAGGTACTGATTATATTCGCACTGGGTCTTTTTGTGGTGGCGGGGCCCGTGTTTCGGTTTTTCCATAGAACCGACGAGATAGTAGCGCTTTACGGTTATCTTTCCTGCTTCGATGCCATAGCTATTGGTTGTCTAGTTGCGATTCTTAAACCCAAGGTGAAACTTTCCCCTCGAATGCTCCATTTCCTTCTTCTAATTTCGGCGAGTCTATGGGTATTCGTCTATTGCTACGGCGGTATTATGAAGAATGTAGTCTACGGAGTTTCGCTTATCGCCCTGTCTTCGGGGGGCATGCTTTTAGCGACGGACCAAACAGGGAACCAGAGCAGAGCATTGAAAAACGGATTTAGTCGCGTCATCCAGTGGTTGGGTAGGAAAAGCTACGAACTATACCTCTTTCATGTGATTGTCTTAGCCTTTATCAAGCTCGCCGTTAAGCGGGATGATGTGGGTTATTACGCAAAGCCCGTCCTATTGTTATCCTTTTTAGCCCTGTCTTGTTTAGCGGCAGGCCTGATCTCGTTTTACTATTCCGAACCGTTGAATCTGCGTTTTAGAAAATCTGTGGGGTTAATTAAAGCACGGCGCGGCAAAGGAAAATGGAGTTTCAGTTTTCGGTAAGGCCGTTTGTCGGTAGAATTTCGAGTCACTGTAGTTTATTCTTTCTCTTCAACTTAGGAGGATCTCAATGGCCAAAATGAAAATGGAACCCATTATTGTCACGAGCAAAGCAAAAGCGATCTTAAAAAAGTACGGCTGCAATACGTCGGGTGACGCAATGAACGGACTTAATGGCTGGGCCAACTGGCTTCTAGAACAGGCCGCCAAGCGCGCCAAAGCGAACGGACGCAAGACCGTTCGAAGTTACGATTTTATTCTTCCGTAGTTTTAGGACGATTTTTAGAAAAGGTCGGCCTTACTTTGCGACTTCGGTTTCGCAAAGTAGGGCCGTACTTTTTTCTTGGCACTGCTTTAAGCGGTTTAGATAGCTAGTCGTTTGCGCTTGATCTTTCAAATGAACCACTTTCAGATGCGCGGCATAAGGTTTATGAACCAAAGCGCTATATTGAATTTTTCTTCTCTTATAGGTCTTGATCACCCAGAAGAGCATCGAGTCTTTGGTAAAGAAGGTTCTTACCAATGACTCACGATTGCCGGCCCATAAGGGCTGTCTTAGGAGAATTCTACGGAGGGTTCTGACAAAGATGCGAAAAAATACCAATGAGAAGGAATAGTCCAACCATACGAAAGTATCCGCACGGCTAAAGATCTTCGTTCTGAAATCATCTTCTTTTCCTCCCCAATTTCCATCTAATACCCAAGTTTTCTCTTCGGTGGCTTTGTCTATTCCTTCTATAAAGACCGAGGCCGGAGCTTGGACCCAGTTGGCTTGCCAGAAGAAGGCGTCCATTTCGACGTGGGGGAGATTGAGAATCTGGGATAGAGAGTGACTAAAAGTGGTCTTTCCGGAACCACTGGTTCCTACGACGATGATTTTTCGGGGCGTTTCCATTAGGAGCTTGGGGAAATTATAACGTGAGTTTGAAGAACGGGGGAGTCATGTTTTACGACGCTCCTCCTCCTGCGGACTGCTTGCGCCTATGCCAAGGCTACGGGGCGGACAAGTCTCTCCTGCTCCTCGCAACGAAAGTGGTTACTCCGCGGGCAGGGGCGGCAGTGGATGGGAATAGTCAGGTCCTATCGGTGGCATATCTGCCGGGCCGCTTTGTGAAATGATGATTCCGTCGAACGTTAAAGCACTTCCCACCACTACCGTTCCCAGATTCGTTCGAGTGCCTAACCCTGTCGCGGTAAGTAATCCCTGTGATTTCTTCTGAACGACCGA
Organism: uncultured delta proteobacterium; assembly: GCA_963778115.1. GTDB lineage: Bacteria > Bdellovibrionota > FAC87 > UBA2466 > UBA2466 > JBBQIT01. The sequence goes on along the minus strand of CAVZSV010000001.1, from coordinate 55,761 downwards.
CAGCAGATTGTTTCCCACTGCCGGTGGTATCTTCACTTGGGATCCATGGCTTAAGATAACCCCGTCAATGTCACCTCTTTCATCTACAAGAAAATGCTGAATTCGGCCCGTAACGGACATTTCAGTCCTTGCCACAGGGGATTGAGACCTTGAAGAGCTCGGGGATTCAGCTGCCCGCTTGTCGACTAATGCCTTTCCCGTGTTGTTATTTGCGACGGAATAGGCTCGGATCTCTTTCCCTTGCTTGGTGACTCGACCAACCTGTTCAGGTACGACCGTAATCGTATCCCCAGGCTTTATGAATTCGGCGAGCCGAGACCCTAATTCCGAGGACACCTTCACACTGGTTCCGTCCTTTAGAAATACTCCATTCACATGGCCTGCTGGATCGAGCAGATATTGCGATACGGTTCCCGTTTCCCGAGAAGCCGATGCGTAAGACGAAGGGCAAAGAAAAATAAAATAGATAAACGCGATTCGTAACATAAGCGCTCTCCTTGAAACTCCGTTTTTGCACGGCTCGAATAGTGTATTTGGATGCAGCTTTAATGCCAGAGTGAAATCACGGCTTATGAAGCACTCTCTTGTGGAGCGTGCGTAAATTACCGACGAGGTGTGACAGACCGCGGGTAAGGGCGAAACGGGTGAAACGGCCATCCAAGAGGATAAATTCCTTTCGAAGTAGCAAACGAAGCGTGGTTAAGAAGGAGATCCGCGGTCCGTAGGGAGTTTTTGAAAAATTCGAATAGAAGAGATATTCGAGGGGGTGTGAAGATTCCTTAGTTAGCGGTTTGGATGGCATATAGTGAATGATTTTAGGATGACTTAGAACGCCACAGGATTCGCGATTGGAAATGGATGTGCTGAGAACGGCGGAACTGAAAAAAAATCCCGTCACGTTCCACGAAGGACCGAGGCGTGCCCAACGTCCTTCAAATACTTCCCACATCGCATCTTGCTCGGCGTTTCGAATCTGGCTGGGATGGTTCTGGAGCCAATTTACTATTTGTTGAGAGATGGAGTTCTGGCGCCAAGCACTCAGATCGTAAACGAGCACACCCGAATTAAAGTGATTTGTCTCCGGGGCGGGGGGCTGTCGCCCTCCCCATTCCATTTCGGCGCCAATGATTTGCCCGTTGAGATCCTTTTCCCAGAGTTCAAGCAGATCACCCTGAACGATAGTATCCGCATCGAGGTAGATGACTCGAGTCAGTTCGGGAAGTAAGTCGGGCAGTGAGATCTTCGCATAGGCAGCGTGGCTTCCATGAAATAGAGGATACTTCTTAAAATTGGCCGAGAAGTCCCATTCGATGAACTTGAGTTCACCCATGTCTTGGAAAAAGGAGCACAATCTTTTTTGCTCGGTGGGGGAGATCCCCATACTTATGCAAGTGAAGGAGATTTTTCTCTTGTGGTTTGACGCACGGATGGACTGTAGCAAGGCAGCTAGATAAGGAAGATAATTCGTATCGCTAATGGAAGCGACCGAGATGTGATCCCCGGAATTCATAGCCGGCGTTACGCTGCCTTTCTTTTCTTGGAAGATAGAGCAGCTTCAGCGCCGAGTTTTTTGAGCAACTTGGTCGCCCCATTCGGGGAATAGACCTTAGCCTCATTGCTGAAATAGACAAAAGCATCGAGGCCTTTGCGATTCCAATGGCTGATTTTAGAAGCCCATTCGGCTATCTCGCGATCGGGATAGCCCTTCTTGAAGCGTTTGCCTTCACCGTGAAGTCTTGCATAGATAAAATCGGCCGTTGGGTCTTCGGTGTAAGGAGCGCGTTCCCCTCCCTCGTGGGCAAAAACGAAGGCGACATTATGTTCTCTAAGCAAGTCAACGAAGTCTTTATTGAGAAAGCTTTTGTGCCTAAACTCAAAAGCATGTCGGACTTTGAAATCACCCTGGGCTTTGGTAAAAGCGCGTCCCTCTACTTTCTTACCATGTTTGCGCGCCAATCGAGATGCTGATTTGGCATCCTGAGGAAGAAGTCTCAAGAATTTCTCAAATCGATCGTCTTTGAGCATCACGTTTGGCGGAAATTGCCAAAGAATGGGCCCCAGTTTCTTTCTTAGGCACAGAAGTCCGGAGGCAAAAAAATTAGCCAGCGGTTCGGCTACCTCTTTGAGCCGCCGGATATGAGTGATGTACTGAGGGGCTTTAACGGCGAAGATAAAATTTTCGGGGACTTGGTCGGACCATCTTTGAAAAGTCTCTGGCCTTTGAAGGGAATAAAATGTGCCATTAATTTCGATCGAGCTTAGCTGGCGGCTTGCGTATTGCAGCTCGCGCTTTTGGGTAAGGTCTTTGGGATAAAAAGTTCCTCTCCATCCCGGAAATGTCCAACCTGAAATTCCGACCCATGTCTTAGCCATGCCCACTTGTCGGAAGTGAGCATTGCTCTCATTATGCCATTTTCTTCATCTTTCGCTTGCGGCAGCGAATAATGGAAGTGTCCGAAAATCCGGTCGACTTGGTGGATTTAAACACCAAGCCTTCGACATGGGCTGCTTTAGAGTTCATGGCCTCTAGGCAAGAGGGCAGGTCTCGAAGCAAGGGCAAGACGCTCAAATGCGGGGAGAGAAAGGCTCGAGGGAGCAGAGCGAACCGTTCGGGGTAAGTTTTGTCCCTAAGCAAAATGCCTTCTTGTTTAAGAAAGTCGAAGATAAAAAGTTTTTTTCTGGGTTTTAGCCATTCCGCGTCAATCACATTCCAACCTTTAATGGGTCTAAAGAGCCGAGTGAGCTCTTTAATCATAGAAGGTGTCAGGTCAACACTGTGCCTCTTTCCCTGACGCGTGTATGCGATGAGATGCTCTTTAGGATCTGAGGGGATATGGATTTGGGCTCTATGTCCGTGAATCTTAAGCTGACCCACCCATCCATTCGCCAAGATGCGCGAGATAGCCTCAGGCTCTGGTAGAATCTCACTTTTGGGATGCATCGCTCTGATGTAAACCGAGGACATCACTACAGTCCGCCGTGTAAAAATGGTTTCGGCATAGATGCTACGAGGATCGATTCCCAACATGGAGAGAACATAAGCAACATTAGGGAAACGCGCAACCGTCTTATCTTATGTAATTCCGTATTTTAAGCTGTCGGACGAGTTCTCTTAAGTCTTCGGCGGATTTCGCGTATTTTTTTCCTGCTTCCACCGCACCGGGTTTGGCTTTCATCAGCATCGGTTTGAAGAGATTATCCAGAACGTCACTAGGAAGGACTTTCAAAGCCTCGACCACGGCATCGTAGTTGGCTTCGAACACTTCACTGTCAAAGCGAATGCTGGCTAGGTCTCTAGTGATCAAATCGTCTGCGGCTTTCTCCCCCCAACGTTCTTTAAAAGCTTCTACCTCTTCATCGGTGATACCAGCGCTGGCGTCCATCACCACGTAAGTGACCATGCTCTGTTCGCCCAAAAGTTTAAACGAACGAGTTTTTCCTTTCAAAACCCTCTTGGTGTACTCCTTTAAAGAGTAATCGGTGATGGCATCCTTCTGAACGGTTGCTTCTCCTTCGAAGTGCTTGGCTTGTTCTTGGGCGTCGCGAAAGGCGTCGATAGCCTGTTTAATTTCCTCGGGTGGGGTGATGGTATCTCCCGCTTCTTGTTGTTCTTCCCGAGACTTGCGCGTTTTGAAAAATTCCGATTTGGAAGAGGCCTGTTTTTTCTCAGGCGCTTTACCCGCTTTGTGCTTAGTCGTCGATTTAGCCATTCGTTTTCTCCTGTCTCTCTTTCGGAGAAAAATGCGATCGGATTGACGAAAATTCAAGAAGGTTAATTGTGCTAGAGCTTCGACAAACGCTTCATACAGGCTTCAATATCCACGGCTGAACTAAGTAGGGGCTTCCATAAATCACCAACTCGAGCTAATCGACGAGCCATCGTCTTAATCGTAAATTGTTCGGGCCTAAGACTTGCTTTCACTTCCGACCATTTTAAGGGAGTCGATACCGTAGCTTTGGGGCGGGGGCGAACACAGTAAGCGGCCGCTAGGGTTTGGCCTCGTCGGTTTTGAAGAAAGTCTAAATAGATTCGCCCTTTTCGCTTGGCCGGGTTTCTCTCGACACTGGTTAGCGAAGGAAGCTTAAGATGGATGACGTTACAAACGGCCTCGGCGAAAAGTCGTCCGGTGTCGTAGTCAAATTTCCCACCCGTAGGGATACAGATGTGTAGGCCACTTGCCCCTGAGGTCTTGCAGTAACTGTCCGCTTTAATCTTATTTAACAATCGATGGACCTCGAGAGCTACTTTTACGACCTCTCGAAAGTCATTTCCGTCCGGATCAAGATCGATCACGACTAAATCAGGGTGTTCCAAGTTTTGCTGACGGGAGAGCCAAGGATTAAATTCAATACAGCCCAAATTTACCAGATACAGCAAAGCCCAGCGGTCTTGGCAGAGTACATAATTAACCGTCTTTCCCGACGAGGCCGAGTACACCCTAACGGTTTGCATGCGGCGGGGCAAAAAGCTCGCCATATCCTTATGGAAAAAGCCGTCGTTCTTTAATCCATCGGGCTGTCGGTGAAGAGACTGGGGTCTATCGACCATATAAGGAAGAATGAAATCAGCGATCGATTCGTAATAGTGAACGAGATCCCCTTTCGTATATTTCTCTTCGGGCCAGAAGATTTTGTCGAGATGGGTTAAAGCAGGGCGTTCGGAGGATTGCTCCGCGGGTGTTCCAAAGGACTTACTTCGAAAACGAAGCCAGTCTTTCGAAAGACCGCTGTGGTAAGAAGAGTCATTTCGTTTGGCAACGATGACGCAAGGAGGTGGTAGTGTGTCCAGCGCCGCGTAATCTGTTTTCCAAGGGGTCAGTTGCAAGGGAAAGGAAAACTTCATTCTGGATAGCGCTTTTTTCCTTTCCTTGAGAGGGAGAGGGCGCAGATCTTTCCCGTTTTGGAAAAGCAAATCACTTATGAAGTAGGTCTCCTTTTTTCCGTCGATAACGATCTCACCATCCAAAATAACTTCGCAATTTAATTTTTTTAGAGCTTCAGTGATAGCGCTATATTTCTTTGCGAAGGGAAGATGCGATTTCGAAAAAAGTCTAGCGCTTGCTTTGTCTACTTCGGCAAGGGCTCTGCTTCCTCGGCCAAAGTTTTCAAAGACCCATTCGTCTTTGGCGTGCTTGCCGGGAGCCGAAGTGGCAAAGACAGGCTCCATAGCCTTAACAGTACGAGGTATCGGAACTGGTTTTTCGGATCTAGTTTTGGGCTTTACCCTTGGAGGGATCACTTTACGTGGTTTGTTTTTGGCGTAAGAGGGCGTGCGCGTGCCTTTGCGGCCTTTGCCCGGGAGCCAAATCTCTCCTCGAGCTTCGGCTTGGTTCTCTATCTCATCTAAGGTTCTACCGGTGGCAACCGATCGGTCTTGCAGTAAGACATCAGCACGTGTCGCCTCGGCATCATGTTTTTTGATAAGGAGCCATCCGTTCGGGGGAGCTCCTTTCCTCTTAATTCGGACTAGAGCAAATTCACCGCGAAGCTTCTTGCCGTGGAGGACAAAAGTGATGTGGCCGTTCTCTAGCCCCTTTCGAAGCGCTTTTTCACTGTCCTTACGCCCTTGTGAATTTCGCTCCACGTACGTTCCCCAGTCCCAAATCATTACCGTACCCGCTCCGTAGTTTCCCCGGGGGATGGTTCCCTCGAAAGAGCCGTAATCAATAGGGTGATCTTCGACGTGAAGCGCAAGCCTTGGCTGTTGGGAGGTTAAAGAGGGCCCCTTGGGAACTGCCCAGCTCTTTAGCGTTCCGTCGAATTCCAAACGAAAATCGTAGTGTTCGCGCGAGGCCAGGTGTTTTTGCACGACAAAGCGCAATAGCCCCTTACCCGGGCGGATTTTGGCTGAGGCATCGGGCTCAGGAGTATGGTTAAACTTTCGTTTGCGACGATATTCTTTGAGTGTCACCGGGAAATTGAGACACAGCTTGGCCGAGTTGTCCAATGTTCCTAAAGAACGCGTTGAAACCCGTGCTCTTCAAGAAGGGGCGCCCAACCTTTGAGATGCGCCATGCCCTCTATTACTAGCAGCGGACGCGTTTCTCTCTCGTCGTCCCGAGACTGTAAATGCGCAAGACCACGATCCCCCATCTCGGCATTTCGATGTCCGACAAGCCCGATAGGGATATCAGGATGGGAATACAGAAAAATGTTGGCACCGAAAAGAGACGTAAAGGTAGTTTTACGCGCTCCATCGGCTTTTACGGCGAATCGCTTCCAAAAGGGGAAATCAGCGGTAGGATCGTTGGGAGTTTGCTGAGAAAGCCAATCGAGGGATTTTGCGGTAACGAGCACAAGCTTTCCACTTTTATAAACGAGTTCACCTCCCGCCCCTACCTACCATGGCCACCAGTACTAAAAGGGACGCGGTCTCCATGAGATCCGGATTGTGCTCCTTTTCCAGCCGGACCACTCTGCGGTAGGGATCGTCTTCGGGAATGGCTAATGCATCTTGAATCGTCGTATGGCTTCGTCCGGCAGCAAAAGCCAGCGTTGCTACCGTTTCGTGAAGGCCATACATCACCGGCGGCGAATGTAGCGGCCTAAGGCCATCCGATTCCAGTCGAGCCCTTCAACGCCGGTGTCTCCCCGGAAACCGTTAAGCAGGATAATTTGCGGTTGGTACGGCGAGTCTTTAGAGCGATAGGGGGCGCATGATAGTTTCTTAGGGCAAACTTTTCCCTGAGGACAAGATATGCGTATCCCTATTTCGATTTTTTTGTCGATGGTATTCTTGACGTCGGTGAGCGAAAATGCCGCGGCGGACAGTCAATGGAAGTGCCAGCCGGGACTCAATCTTGATGATCCTAATCTAACCATCTCTTCGACGATCGATTCCTCAAAAGCTAATGTGATACTCAACAAAGATCTGGTCCGTAGTCAGGGGACGCTAAAAGCCGGAACCTACGTCGGCAGTCTAAAAACGGATGGAAGTTTGGACGGAACCGTCGAAGTGGATGTGAGCCAATCCTTTACTCCTCCGGACGGAGAAGCTCCCTCTATTCTCGCCATTCCTGTCTACTTTAATTCCGATCAGTCCATCAGCGATGTTTACCTGTTATTCGGGGGAGACACCTCTACCGACGGAATTGAACTCGATCGTTATGTTTGCCAGATGAGCCATTGAGCCCATGCTTTTGAGCAGCGGCTGTTGATCGCTGGAAGGGGTGGACACCCCATCTTAGAAAATCTAGAATCCGCCACGTGGAAATGTTGTGGACAGCGACGCTTGCGATTAGCGATTTCTTAGGCGGAACTTTCATTCTTGCCTTGCTATTTCAAAAAGACAACCGGATTTCGAATCGAATTTTTGCTTTTTTGATTTTTCTGACTTTGTTGCACAACCATCTCTATTATTTGCAGGCTTTCGGAGTGGGCTTTCGCTTCCCTCTGACCGAGAATTTAGCATTTCCCGTCACACTACTCTTTCTCTCGATAGCATTTCTCTATCTAAAGTTTCTAATAACTCCCAAAATAATTCTTAATCGCCGCGATCTGCTTCACCTCATACCGGTTGGGCTGGGAACCGTTTGGTATTTGGCGGTGCTTCATTTTGGCGATCCCTCGCTTTTCGCCTATAGCGCAGCCTATCGAATCGAGACTTATCTGAAGCGATTCATCGTCCTAATTGTGGGCGGAATCTATCTCTATCTCTCCCAACATCTCATTTACGAATATGAGAAAAAACTTGTCGAACTCCGCTCATGCGAAACGGAGATTTCGGTCGGATGGCTGCGGATGCTTTTGACTTTGCTCTACCTTCTTTGGGCAAGTCGACTTTTTGCGGTTCTCTTTCTGCCTGTGGAGGCCTTCTATCCATTTCATGCGATGGTACAAACCTTGATGCTGGGAGCGATAACTTACTTCTCCTTAAAGCATTCCAAAGTATTTTCCGAGTGCAAGTCCTTCGACTCGGAAAAACAGAGAGTGCCTCGATTTGCGCCTGAAGAACTGAGCCATCAGGCCGAAAGAGTTCGCCAATATTTCGAGGAAAAAAAACCTTACTTGGAGCCAACGCTAAAGCTTTCAACCCTCGCCACTAGACTCCGATTGCGCCCGGATCAACTCTCAGAGATCCTAAACCAAGGTCTGCAGAGCACTTTTTATACTTTTGTGAACCACTACCGGATACTCGAGGCAAAACGTCGCCTCCTAGATCCGCAATACGCTCACTTAAGCATTTTAGACATCGCTTTGGACTGCGGATTTAATTCAAAATCTTCCTTCGCCGAGGCCTTCCGGAGAGAAACCGGAATGGCTCCCTCCGCTTTTCGGAGGGCTAGCGCGAAAACTGAGTGATAAGTTTTGCGATCTGAGGAAGAAACTCATCTTTCGTCAATACCAGAGTCGCTCCCATCTGAAGAATTTCCTCTTTGGTGATCTTAGAATCGACCAGTCCGCTAAAAAGTACGATGACAGGGAGATTATCCCACCGGGGATTCTTTCGAATCTCGCGGGTGAGATCGATTCCTGTCATTCCAGGCATGTTGGTATCCGTAATGACAAGTCGAATGCCGTCCCTGCTTAAAATCTCAAGCGCTTTTTCTGCACTTGAACAATAGATCAGTTTGGGAGCATCGACGAATAGCTTTAGTAAGTTAAACCATGCCTCATCGTCATCGACGAGAAGACAATGGTTGAGAGAAAGTTTTTTTGTTTTTTTCTTGGTTGCCATTGTTCTTTAATGGCCGGTATTCAAGAAAAAATCGTCCGACTTCACTGAAGTCGGTCATGTAGGGTAAAAAAAATTAAAGTTTTCATCCTTAAGACTAAGCTTCTAAAGGACAAGCTCTGGCGAAGGCTACGGGAAGGTAAGGGCGACGGCATCCGCTATGACGCTTCCGGCGTCGGCTTGGTTACTGATGGTAATGACGATTTTTGAGGTGGTCGTACTAACGTTTCCTAAGACCTGAAAGTTATTCGAACCCGTGTAAGAAATGGGAGCAATGGATTGATTGACGGCAAAAGTACCAAGGGGCGTAGTGCTCGTTCCGTCGTAAACCGTGTAAGGAACGTCGTCAGATGCCGTGGGAACGGCCACCGGCGGGGGCGGCGGCGACCAGGTAGCTAGGATTTGGTAATTTCCGGGAGAAAGACCAGTAAAAGTATAAGTCGCGGTGGCCCCACTGCTGGCCGCGATGTAGTGGTAGCTATTCCCAAAAGCACCAGCAACCCCGCTCGCGACCGTCCAAGTCCCGACATAAGTCGCTCCGCTGTCATCGATGATATGCATCGTCGTTGATCGCTGGGGATCGGGACAAGGGGAAGGAGGGCTTTCCGTTAGGACGAAAGTGCACTGGCCGAAATTGTCTCCGAAATAGTCGTCGGTGAATCCGCCGTTAAGTTGAGCCACCCCCGAGGGAACCGTAACGTAATTTTGCGTCAGGTCATACACTGATACCGCATCCCCATAGGTGGTTTTACGCAATCCCGCGGGCAGGGGGTTGGGGAAGACGATGGGCACCGGATTTCCGGAGTTGTCGGTGAACTGAAGGATAGAGGTAATATTCGGCTGAATGGGATCTATATTATCAGCACACGGGATAGAGAGAGAGGTCAGCGGAGAAGCTCTCCATTGTAGAAAACCTCCTCCTAAATTACTCGTTGATATTTTCCATCCGGCCTGAAGCGAAGGTGATGACATCACCGTGATGGGCGATGAGGTAGGCGTGACCTGATCTTGATACCAGCCCACGCACCAGGGGGCTTGGCTGTCACGACACATCGGCATCCCCTTATATACGGATCGCGTTGTCGACGTGATAGTTTTGGTTCCCGTGACGATTTGACTTTGAGTGCACGCACCAGGCACCGGTAACGTAGGGGGAGGGGACGGGGGCGGAAGGGAAATACAGTTTTGAGTTACTGAATTGGGGGGAAACGTCATCTGACCACAGTAGACCCCAGATTCGTTCGTCGGAATTTGGACCGTAAGTTCGTTACTAGCCAGCCGGCGCACTATGGCGTTAAGGGGATCCAAGCCTGAAGTAGACGCGAGCGGCAGAGGAGTTCCTGTCGTGTAGGAAGTCGGGTTGTAGGTAGATTGAGCTCCTTGCGTAACCGAATACGAATTCACAAGAGGTACCGCGGAATTATTTTGGACCGATCCTCCAATGGTTACTTTGGCATACGCATATTGTGCCGCTATCTCACTGGCGTAATAACCTTCCATAAAATTAGTGGCGGCCACTTTGCTCTTCGAACGCTGGGCAGAGTTGGTAAAAATGGCTGTCGTTGCGGCGAGCAAAATCGCCCCCAGACTTATCATTAAAGGCAATGATATCTGGCCTATGCGATTTAGGATTTTCATTGTTTTGGGTTTAACGATACCATTATAGCAGAATCTCCCCCTGAAATTATAAAGGCACGGTATGCGGCTTTACATTCTCCGATCCAAGCGTGGGGTGTCCCTATTGGAACTGTCTGTCGGCTTGACAGTGGGTCTTTTGACTACGTACGCCCTTGTTACCGGAGTTAGCCTCATTTTGCAGGGGAGTGGATCCTCCGTAGACACCACCAACTCCGAAGGTATGCTGCTAAATTTATATAATTCGATTGAGCAGGTCGGACACGCGGCGACAGCATGTATAGCGACGACCACTGGCACTCCCGCCACTAAGACGGATCTTCGTTGTGTCGTGGATAAAGGACTTCCTCCTACCGGTGCTAACTTATATCAAGTCGATTGGGTGGCGGATGTAGGAACCGATCCCGTCACGGGTAAGTCAACTCCCGTGGTAAATTATTTTATCCAAACTACCACGTCGACCATTCCTAGCTTGAGCCCTAGTGGAACACCCCAATTGGTCTATCCGAACATCTCCGATCCCTCTGGAAATTCAGGTTTTGTTATTTGCGACGACCACACGACTTCTTGTCCCATTGAAACGAATACTTCGGCGAATAACTCGGCCAACCCGGGGAACCGCAATATTGCCACGATTCATACGGCGGATCTCAACGCCAATTCCCCCACGGTACCGACCCCGAATGGATATTTTGTAAGGTTTTTTCTTAGCTCGTTTTCTTCGACCAACCTGAAAACGCCCCATTACATTTCATTGCAGGGTGATTTCTGGATCCGATCTGCGCCCGGTGGTCCGCCGATTAAGTACCAATTTGGAGGTTAATGACTATGCGCCGTTTCTCTAAAGGCAGTACAGAGATTCTAGCGGCGATCGCTGCCACCGTGGCCGCGGGAATCGTCTTATACAGCGTTGCGACTTTAACTAAAGCTACTTCAAGTGTGGCCACTCAAGATTTGGAAACCGTCGTGGCGGACGCTTATGCGTCTGAGCTACTGGAACTTTTTCGTTCGGAAACGCCAACGGGATTTGAAGCCCATTTGATAACGAATCCCGTGAATTCCTCGCTTGGCGCTTATCCACTTTGCGCCCAGATCAATATCGCCGATACGAGTACTTCCGGAAACATTCTTAATCGCGATCCCTTGGCGGATATTGTTTCGGCCCCTATCACAAGCGGGTCTTCTACTTTATTGCCGCCTTACCGTGAAATCGCTACCGCCACGGGGCCGGGACAAAATCTTCCCAACCGGTTTTATCAAGCGCAGGTGGTCGATATGACTACGCTGCAAGTTGATACTTCTTATTGCGGGCAAACGATAACGCCTACGTTTTCCTTGGGAACGAATGAAACCTACTTAGTTACGGTGGGCGTGACTTGGAACAGTGTCACGCAAAATAAGATTCGTAGTGTCGTGGTAAGCGACGTATTGCCCTTAGCGACTTACACCGCCCCTTCCCCTCCGCAGACGTGTCAAATCTATAACATGAATCTTTTTTGGAATTGTAGCTATCCGGGAACAGGTTACTTGAACATCACCCAAACCCAGTTGATTTTACCGTCGGATGCGTCCAATATTTCGGCTACCCTCAGCGGTTATTGCGTCGATGACAGTGGTGCTATTATTACGTTGAATGGCACTTCGATTTTAAACGATCATACCCAGAGTTACGGTGCTAGCTGCAACGGAGCTTCCGTCGATTTAAGCAGTATCCTTCAAGCGGGAACGAACACGTTTGCCGGTGAGTTTTGGAACGATCCTAGTGGGGCTCAGTGTGCCGAGCTAAGCCTTCAGATCAATGGAACCTACACTTCGTCAAATTGCGCCAGTTATAGCCCAACTCCTCCACTCTCATGCACTACCGGGACTAAGGTCTGGGCTCCCCAAGTGGGATCTGGATATTGTGCCGCGAGTTAGAACTTAAAGCGTCAGTTTAAAGCGGGCCATTAAGCCTTTAAGCTTTTGGATCTCAAGTTCAGTGATCTGCCCGTCCGTGGGAAGCGTAATCTTCTGGTACTCCGTCCAAAATTCGGGAGGCGCATTCTGGCTCTTGGCTATTTCCGTGTACCGGTCCCATTGCAGAACCCACATTGTTTGAGTAGTTGCCATATAATGATTACCCACTACGATACCCTGTCCTAAAGGGCGTGGAAATGGGTAAAGCGACTCCGTAGGGATTAAGCATGAAGCGAGTCTTGATATTTGGAAATTCAGGAGCAGGCAAGTCGACCTTGGCAAAGCGGCTTTCTCAGCAGCAAAAGCTCAAACATCTCGATCTGGATACGTTGGCGTGGCTCCCCGTCATTCCCCCTTCACGCAGACCTATCGACCGGAGCAAACCCGAAATCGAAAGATTTGTCGTAGCCCATTCCGACTGGGTCATCGAGGGTTGTTACGCCGATCTTTTGCGCCTGGTAACGCCCTATTGCACCGAAATGATCTTTCTCAATCCCGGTATTGAAGCCTGTGTCACCCATTGTCGATCCCGCCCCTGGGAACCCTACAAATATCCTTCCAAGCAAGCACAGGATGCTAACCTTGAAATGTTAGTAGCCTGGGTAAGAGATTACCTCATTCGAAAAGACGAATTCTCTGTGTTCGCTCACCGAGAAATTTTCGATGCCTTCAAAGGCAAAAAAGTCGAGCTTACTCATAGCTTTGGCGTTACCCCCCCGTAATGGCAAATGTGCCGCAGCGTTTCTAGGGGCCCATTTCTTTGCAGCCCTGAAGCGCACAAAAATATTGCTTCAGAGCTCCCCAAATCGGATATGGTCTAGCCATGCCGCTCGACCTGTTTCATCCCGTTATTTCGCGATGGTTTACCGCCCGGTTTGGTATGCCTACCGAACCCCAGCGCTTGGGGTGGCCTTGCATAGCGAGGAAAGAAAATGTTTTAATAGCTGCCCCCACCGGTTCTGGTAAGACTTTAGCTGCTTTTTTAGTTTGCATTGATAGCCTCGTGCAGGAAGCCATCAAGGGCGGTTTGGCGCAAGAGTGCAAAGTTCTCTATTTATCCCCGCTGAAGGCTTTGGCTAGTGACATCAAAAAGAACTTGGAAACCCCGCTCGCCGAGATTCAAAAAGAGCTCGTAAAAAAGTGGATCAAGATTCCAGAAATTAGGGCCCAGGTTCGTACGGGCGATACGCCCTCATACCAACGCCAAAAGATTTCTAAATCGCCTCCCCATATTTTAGTAACGACTCCTGAATCTCTTTATCTCATGCTGACCAGTGAAAAAGGGCGTCATGCCCTTAGAACGGTGGAGACCGTCATTGTGGACGAAATCCACGCGCTGGCGCGTGATAAGCGCGGTTCGCACATGACGCTCAGTCTGCAGAGGCTAAAAGCTATTACCAAAAAGCCTCCGACCCTGATCGGGTTATCGGCAACCCAAAAGCCTGTGGAAGAGATCGCAAATTTCTTGGTAGGCGTGGATCCCAAGAGTGGAACAAAGAGGAAATCCAATCCCTGCAAAATTATAGACGTAGGGCATAAGCGGGATTTAGATCTCAATCTTATCGTGCCGGCAAGTCCCTTAAGTACACTCACCAGCCACGAGCAGTGGGAAGAGATCTATCAACTTCTTGCGGAGCAAATAAGAAATCATCGAAGTACGCTATTGTTCGTGAATACTCGTCGCCTGGCCGAGCGTGTCGCGTTTCGCCTGGCTGAGGTTTTGGGTGAAGATGCGGTTCTCTGCCATCATGGAAGTCTGTCAAAGAATCGACGATTGGACGCGGAAACGCTACTTAAGGAGGGAAAACTTAGGGCGATCGTCGCAACAGCTTCCCTGGAGTTAGGAATTGATATCGGATACATCGATCTCGTTTGCCAATTGGGAGTTCCGTTTTCTATAGCTACTTTCTTGCAGCGGATAGGCCGCTCCGGTCATGCCATTAAAGCCACTCCCAAGGGGCGCCTCGTTCCGCTGAGTCGTGATGAACTCGTCGAGTCTTTTGCGCTAATCAAAGCAGTTCGTGAAGGAAATCTCGATCGGATCGAAATACCTGTTGCTCCAGTAGACATCTTGGTTCAGCAAATCATCGCCGAGTGTGCGGGGAGGGAACTGGAAGCGGGAATTCCCGTTGACGAGGCCTTCCAACTGTTTTCCCAGGCGTGGCCATTTCGCGATTTGACTCGAGAAGTTTTTATGAAAGTGGTGGAGATGGCCGCCGAAGGTTATGCGCCCGGTCGACGCCGTTACGCCTATTTAATGTGGGATAGAATCCACGAAAGAATCAGCGTTAAGTCGGGAGCCCGAATCGCGGCCCTTACTTCCGGCGGAGCGATTCCGGAAATGGGAGACTATCGTGTTGTTCTAGAAAACGACGGCACATTTTTGGGAACGGTTAATGAAGACTTCGCCATTGAAAGTCTTGCAGGTGATATCTTTGTACTGGGAACGCACTCCTGGAAAATTAAATGGGTCCGAGGGGGAGAAGTCGTCGTTGAAGATGCTCAGGGCCAGCCGCCTTCCATTCCCTTCTGGCTCGGAGAGGCCCCGGGTCGGACAAAAGAGTTTTCCGAAGCGGTTTCTTCGCTGCGTAAGGAGATTGGAGATAACCTCAGTGAGGAAAACTTAGCCGAAGGAAAAACCCTTACTCTGGAAACCATTGAGCAGCTCAAGAAGATGCCAACCACTCCCTTTGATACGGCTAAGGAATGGTTACGGTCGAAAACGGGACTGGATAAAGCAGGAGAAAATTGGCCGCTACTGCAGGCGGTTCATTATATAGCCGCCGAAAAGGCCGCTTTGGGAGTCGTCCCTTCACGTGAAAAGGTAGTCTTCGAAAGGTTCTTCGACGATGTGGGGGGAATGCACTTGGTAATACACTCCTCTTACGGGGCAAGAATGAATCGCGGATGGGGACTAGCGCTTAGAAAACGCTTTTGCAGGCAATTCGATTTCGAGCTGCAGGCCAGTGCCGATGACGACGGTATCGTGCTCTCTTTAGGACCCCAGCAGGCCTTTGCGCTTGAATCCTTTTTTAAGATGCTAAATGAGGGCAATATCGAGCATTTCCTGACCCAAGCTTTACTGCAGGCTCCCATGTTCGCCGCCAGGTGGCGTTGGAATATCACTCGATCTTTGGCAGTCCTTAGACAGATAAAAGGCAAAAGAACTCCTCCGGCATTACAGCGCTTCCGCTCGGAAGATCTCTTAACCGCGGTTTTTCCAGCGCAGACCGCTTGTCCAGAAAATGGAGCCGCCAACGGCGTAGTCGATATAGCGCTTCCCGACCACCCTCTGGTGACTCAGACGGTCCATGATTGTCTTACGGAGGCCATGGACATCACGGGTTTGAAATCGCTCTTTCGAGATATCGACAACGGAAAGGTAAAGCTTATTGCCAAAGATACCCGAGAGCCGTCTCCCTTTGCCTATCAATTGGTAAATAGCTTTCCCTTTGCCTATTTGGATGATGCTCCGGCTGAGGATAGGCGGACCCGATCGATTTCCATGCGGCCTGCGATTTCGGTTCAAGACTTACAAGATTTAGCCCGTATGGATCCTGGGGCCATTGAGCAGGTTAAAGATGAAGCTTGGCCCGATCCGCGTACTGCGGACGAACTCTATGAAACTCTGGTAGTGACACCAGCCTTTCCCGTCTCTCGCCTTTGTTCGTTAAATGAATTTACGAAAGCACTTATCGACGAAAAAAGAGCGGCTTACGCAAAAGTGAAAATCGGACAACATACGTTAAAGTTCTTAGTTGCAGCCGAATCGGTTCCCCTTTTAAAAGCCGCCTATGAGGCGATTCAGTTTTCTCAACCGACGCCCGTCCCGAACGCTTCGGCTACGTTGATTCCTAGAGATAGGGCTTGTCAGGAAATCCTGAAAGGTTGGCTGGATATCAGTGGACCAGCTGAAGAGAGTGAGCTCGTAGAACTCTTTGGCATCGATAACGTTGAAAATCATCTAGCCGCCGCGGAAGCTAAAGGAGAAATTCTCCGCTGCAAGCTAAATCCGCAAAATACCGTCTATTCGCATTGGTGTTCGAGGGGGCTGCTTCGAAGAATTCATAGGCTTACGGTAGAAAACCTTCGAGAGCGTATTCGCCCTGTGGCTACTGAGGATTACTTCGAATATCTTTTTGAGGCGCATGGGTTAAATTTAGGATCGGCAGATCAAGTTCAACAAGAGACTTACGATGCCGAAGCGCTCCTAAGGGTAGTGGAGACACTTCAAGGGTTTGAGTCCCCGGCACTTTCGTGGGAGCGGGAACTTTTTCCAGGTCGTTTGGCGTCGTACGATCCTAGTTGGCTCGATCAACTTACTTCGCATGGCTTAGTCGCTTTCGGACGTTTGACTTCGAAAAAGGCAAGACTGCGTGCCCTTGGGAGATCTCAAAAGGTAACTTCCGCGATGCCGCTTAGTTTCGTTTTAAGAGGAGACTGGAACTGGATCGCGCTTGCTGACGTGGAAACTGCAGATCCTAGAGTGCTATCAGCGGATGCGGACAGTGTTTGGAGCGCTCTAAAAAGCGGAGGAGCTCAATTCGTCGATGAGCTTGAGGATCGTACTAGACTCTTACAGACTCAAGTGGAAGCGGCCCTAGGAGAATTAGCAGCGGAGGGTCTTGTTACCTGTGATCACTTCCACGCGTTAAGAAACATTATCTCTCCTTCCAAGAGTGAAAAGACCAGGGCATCGAGGGGGCTGCCTCGTAGATTTCAAAAGCGATCTTTAGTGGGATCTCTGGGCGGAAGATGGTCCGTATTGAAAAAGGCCGAAAATGATTTCTTACGACGAGAAGAAACTGTTGAAAAGTGGGCTTGGCAGCTGATGGTTCGCTATGGGGTTGTTTTTCGGGATCTCTTGCAAAGAGAATCTTTGGCTCCCTCATGGGGGGACTTGGTTCGAGCACTTCGAAAATTAGAAGCAAGAGGAGAAGTCAGAGGGGGACGCTTTATACTAGGGGTGAGCGGGGAGCAGTTTGCCCTTACCGAGACTTTCGAAAAATTGATTAAGATTCGCGAAGAACGGGCTCAAGGGAAACGGCATGGAAGCTACGCTGTCATTTCAAGTGCGGATCCTCTCAATTTGATCGGTATTGTCACTAAGGGGCCGAAAATTGCATCGGGTGCTAAGACAAGAATTCTCTTTGAGGAGGGCTCGGTGAGTGCTGTCTTCGAAGGAAATGAGATTCGAGCGCAGCGAGAGATCAGTGAGGAACGTTTACGCGCTCTTCGTCTTATCGGAACTTATCGAGGCCAGCCACCGGTAGTATCTTTGCGAACGAAGAGGGGTTTAGGAGATACTTCTCCAGTTTAATTCTTGAAGCACCGCACACTCCTACCAAAAGTACTGCCAAAAAAATGACGCCTGCCTGCTTGCGCGCCTAGCTTCATCTTCCTCTCTCAACAAGACGCTCTTCACTCTTGTTAACGTGAGAAGAGCTGTTTTCCATTCGGAT
This sequence comes from uncultured delta proteobacterium, assembly GCA_963778115.1. Classification (GTDB taxonomy): domain Bacteria; phylum Bdellovibrionota; class FAC87; order UBA2466; family UBA2466; genus JBBQIT01. The sequence continues at coordinate 38,034 of CAVZSV010000001.1, read as the reverse complement.
GCTAACCAAGTGCTACCATTTTTAGAGAAGGGAGGAGTTCTATGTCACCTCGTGGAGCGATTTTAGTTTTTCTTCTGGCGGTTACTTATACCGTGGATGTGAAACCGATTCTCGACGCCAATTGTATTGAGTGTCACAGCCCAGGTAACGATCTGGATCTGAGTAACTTTCCTTTCACTTCAAAGACCATGACCGACCAGACGGCTATCGTAAATGACATGTTGAGTAAGGTGGGTGCCACTCCTCCGGTAATGCCTCCGGGAAACCGGACTAAACTAACAGCGGATCAGATAAGTGTTATACAAGATTGGCTGAATGGTGGGCTGCAAGAATAAGGTCCGAGCACTCTATTAGGATAAAGTGCTCGGACTTAGAAGTTATTCTCTGACTTGAATTACCTTTCCCGTCTCATCGAAATCAAGAAATAGAGTTTTGCCATCTTCAGCGAAGTAAGAAACTCCATTAATGATAACCGAGCTCCCCGTCTGTAGTCCTGCGCTGTACAGAGTCCCATTGTTTCCACCTCGAAAAAAGAGTAGTGAGTTTTCAGGAAAGAGAATCCCCTGGATCTCTTGGGGGCCAGTGATAGTTCCGTAGGCCAGGGAACCATCGCTATTGAGCTGAACTTGCTTAAACGCCGCGAGCTCAATCTGCTGTCCGTCTGCCGGGAGCGAGATGGTTTGCATGGGTGTGCAAGAAGCTAATTCGGGAACCCCGTTACTGTCTGCTCCGAAGAGTTCCACTACATCCGTTCTTGAGATTGGAATCCCTTGAAAAGTAACGTCATTCGCAAGGGTCAAACGCCAGATCGATTGAGGGCTTCCCGTGGTGTAACGATTCACTTGAACTGGAGTTCCTCCTGCCACGGGAAAACCAAGAAGAAGGGTGTCAGAGGGAAAAGTAAAAGAACTAATTCCCCATTTCGTAAAAGAGATGGCGGTTCCTTCGGGTAAAGTGAAAGTCTCGGTACTTAGGGTCTGTGAAATAGGCTCAGAAAGAGTCACACCGTAGGTGCAAAACCAATCTCCGTATGTGTTGGCTGCCGTTGGATCGATGTATCGTTCGCAGTTGGCTAGCACATTGTTTTCAAATACATCCTTGGCGAGATCCACGGTTGGAAATCCCGCCACTTCGTTGGGATGATAAACCAGGGAGCCTTGAAACTTCTGCCAGTACTGATCGTAGGAAAAATTAAGCGGCGAGGATTCGTGAAAAGGCTGTCCTGCGATCGTTTGGGTTTGGCCATTTGGTAAATTAGCGGTTTCTAACTCTCCTGGATCGGCAAAAAGCAGCTCCGTCCCCGTGGTGAAATTTAGCCCTTGGATGGTGGCGCCGGCCGAGAGAACTCCATGCTGCAGGACGTAGGCAGGAAGAAAGACCTGAATATCCCCTGCCGCGACCGGAATTCCACCGATAACAGTGGGTGAGTTCAAATGAACGGTGGAGATGGAACTGCTTTCCGCCCTTAAATTCGATCCGGCTAAGAGAATCATGGCTACGAAGAAAAATCTGCAATGCGATAAAAATGGTTTCATGTGACGCTCCTCATTATTGGTTCCGGGGCAAAATGATTGGAATCCCCTATCTCACTTTCGGATAGGTTCCTTAATTAGGGAAGGTTAGGTTTGCTTACCATGAGAATAAGGCAGGCTTATAGGCGCTACTTGCTTGCTCTGTTTGCCGGGCTGACGCGCCCTTTTTTTCGCGGCGGAGATTTTTGTCTCTTGGCCGAAGCGGCTTTTAGATTTTCCGAGACTTCATAAGCCTCTTTGAGCCACTCGGTGAGGGGAGGTTCCACTTCGTCACGGTGAGTGACGTGAACGATATGTCCTACTTTTACCTTTGAGGCCGCTTGGGATTTACGTACCAAAGGGCTTTTCACGGTTTTTCCTAAGAAAAAGCAGATCTCTAGCGCCGATTTCTTGGGGCGTACAAAGAAGTAGCAGTGCCTGCGTGAAAACATAATAGACTTGTGAGAGGCGTAAACCCTCTGTTCTCCAAAGGCGGTGACGGTTTCTCTAAGTCGAAGCCATGCTTCCATGAGATCTTCAGAAAGATCCTGGGTAAGCTTTTCTTCGGTGGTGCTCCAACAGTCGTGGTTCTTTTTGTCCTTCTCGGCCACCCACTGCCTACAGTGATAGCACTCTTTTCCCGGCTCCGTTTTTTTCATAGCGCCCAAATTAGCACAGGAAAGAGGGGTTTTCCAATCACCTCAACCCGTACTTTACTTTTCAGCCCAAAACGCCCGAGACTAGACGATGGAAGGGGTTTATATCGATGTACCAGCCATCTTATTTTAGCCAACAGCGGCCGGAAATACTCCACGAGCTTATCCGGCAAAATGCATTTGCAACTTTGATTTCAGTGGAACGGGGAAACCCAATCGTGAGTCATCTTCCCTTTTTTCTTGATGACACAGGAACGTCACTTGTCTCTCATATGGCCAAAGCGAACCCGCATTGGGAACTTTTTGAGAGGACTCCCGAAGTAATGGTGGTGTTTCAAGGCCCACATGCCTATGTCTCTCCCGCCTGGTATCCGCCAGCTAAGACTAACGTTCCCACGTGGAACTACACGGCGGTTCATGTGCAAGGAGTTGCGAAGCTGGTGAGCGATCCCAACCGTTGTTGGCAAATCATGACGCAATTGGTGGAGGTTAACGAGAGCAAGTATGGAGAGGGGTGGACGGCGGATACGGAAGGTGTGAAGTTCATGCTGGGTCAAATTAAAATATTTGAAATCGGAAGTCTTAGCTTCGATGGGAAATTCAAATTAAGTCAGCAGCAAAACCTAAAGGTTAGAGAACAAGCTGCAAGGGCGCTCCAGAAAAGTTCGAGCGAAATGGCTCGCGCCACGGGATATCTGATGTGGCCTGAAACCAACGCCAGGGCTGTTGGAGAGTTTATTATCAGTGGCGATAAGGCTCTTGTGCAAGTCGATGCGGTTCATGCCTTCATGCGTAAAAGCTATTGGGCTAAGAATAGAACTTTGGAAACCGTCAGAAAAAGCATCGAAAATTCTCTTTGTTATGGAGTGTACCACGGCACCAAACAGATTGCGTTTGCTAGAGTCGTTACCGATAGCTGTACTTTTGCTTATCTCGCAGATGTTTTTGTGGAGGAAGGATATAGAGGAAGGGGGCTGTCGAAAGCATTAATGGAGTTCGTCATGTCGGATGAACGGCTTAAGGGATTGCGTCGCATTATTCTAGCCACCGCGGACGCCCACGATCTTTATGCCCGCTATGGATTTGAACGGTTCTCCGAGGAGGACTGCCGTCGGTTCATGGGGATTCGAAGGGATGAGATATGATAGGAAAGGGCCGTTTTTACTCCGCCTCCGCAACGGCACTCGATAACACTTCGCTCGGACTTCCGTAACGCAGCCCAGTCTTTTGATCGATTCGAATGACCATGGCGTCTCCGGTGTCCACGTAAGCTTTTTGATTGACAGTGCCGTCCGGCTTTTTCGGCTGATCCAGATGGATCCCCTTGGGAATAAAATCGGCGACCCAACTTTGAGGAAAACGCGGATCGAGAGGAATGGTCAGAGGGGTATATCGCATCGTCGTTCCGAAGCGCGGCGCAAAAATCGCATCATTGGGATTCATTCCGTAGTCCATCAGGTTTAAAAGGACCTCAAAGGCACTTGCCTGGAGACTGCTATCAAAAAAGCCCGCAGCCGCCCACGGCTTTTTGTCCTTAAAAATCAAAACGGGGATCAGGGTATCGATAGCACGCTCTCCCGCAGGGGAGTCCGTCGTAGTCACATACGCACTATTGAGACTCACTCCATCCGCCAATAGTCCATAATCTCCCCATTCCAAAGACGAAATCGTATGGTTGCCAGCGACGATATTTCCTTCTCTATCAACGACCAAGGTATCGCAGGAGTGATTGCCCCGCGCTCCCGTCCAAGGCGCCGGCTGATTGGGGTTAGTAGCCGCATTCCAAATCTGCTGGGGACTCAAGTCGTTGGCGCTAGTCCCATTGAGCAGCGCTTCTTGAGAGGACAAATCGTCAAGGCGTTTGGCGAAGAGATAAAAATGGGGAAGGGCGGTTCTTAGAGAAAATAAAAAGGTCCGCAACACCTTTTCGAATACCACTTCGTCTTGGGAAAAATGTTTTTGTTTGCCTAAATCGGGAAAGTTCTCGATCGCCTTTAACGCGAGGAGCAAAAAGAGGCCGCCTTCCGATCGGTAGGACCCCGATTGCACCACATAATCGTGATACGTTGTTTGGAGTGGGGGAGCCCAGTATACCTGGTAGTTAGCTAAATCCTGGAGGGTAAGATTTCCTCCATGGCTCGCTATGACGGTGACCAGGTCCTGGGCGAATTGTCCTTTGAATAAATAGTCGGCCCCTTCGTTTCCAAAATGAGTAAGAGTATTCGCCAAGTCGGTTTGTATTAACGTATCGCCCGCGGCCAAAAGCTTTCCATTCTTGTTATAAAGAGCGTTCCATGCCTGTGAACTTTTAAATAAAGGTGAGCGAGTTTTGATAGCCCAAGCGTACAGGTCATCCAATTTAAATCCTTGGATCGCCAGATCTACCGACGGCTTTACCACTTCTTTGAAACCTAACCTTCCGCTTCCATACCTCTGAAAGAGAGACTCTAGTCCACGCCCTGCTCCACCAATGACAAAGGATCTTCCGCCAATAGGATTTTTCACATCAAACTGAGCTTTGGGATCGCTAACCTTATTAAAACCGGCATTGAGATAGATAGATCGGCGGGTCTTGGCTTCATAATACAAAAGATTTAAAGGACCGCTTAGCGAAGTATAGCCTTGGGCGGTCACGTATTCTGCCAATGTCGTGGCTACGAAAGCATCCGCGGCGTTTCCTCCTTTTCGAAGGATATTAACTCCGATGTCGGCGGCCAGCGGCTGGCATGTGACCACCATCCCTTTGGACGTCACGGCCATTGGATGAGGAAAGGGTTGGGAGAAGGCTACGAGACCCAAAGACAGGCTGAAGAGAAGTAAGTACTTCATTGGGGGCACCATACCCACAAACGGGGGGAGGGCGCAACGAGGTATGCTAGAATTGCCTAACCCTTATGGAGAATAGCCCAATGGCCAAGAAAAAAAATGAACAAGATCATGACGTGAAGTATTGGTGGGTGGTTCCTTACCGATGGAATCGAGAAAAAATCTTTGCCGATGTTTGGAACGACAAAGAACCACGCATCTTCCCCCCAAAACAGTTTGGAATTGGGTGGAGCATCAATTTTTGCGCGCTTGCCAAGAAAATAAAAGGGAAATGATTCGGGGGCATGGTTACATGCCCCCTTCACATCACGGTTACGAAGCGCCGGCAGTGTGTTAGATCATGTTTCATGAGCTTTGCGAAATTCGTTCTGTTCTTGATTATTCTCCCGGGGCTTTCTTCCTTGGCCAAAGACGTCGAAGTTATTCCCGGTGTAATTCGGCACAACGACAAGCATTTCACCGTTAATAAGAAGAAAGCTTTAGATCCGGCATTTTTAAAACTCGAAGCTACTTTGAACACCGCGCGGGCAGTTCCCTATTTGGTGAACAATAAGTTTTCGGGGTTCCAGGTCACCTCGCTTGAGAAGAGCTCGCCTTTTTATCTTTTAGGAATTCGCCAAGGGGATGTGCTTACCCAAGTAAATCAGGTCAAACTCTTTGATCCCATTCAAGCAATCTTAGCCGTTCAAGAGATTAAGAACGCAAAAGTGATTACGATCGTCTTACTTCGCAAAGGAAAGAAGTTTCCGATTGTCTACGAGACTGAATAGCCTGCTTCTAGGCAGTCTGTTGTTCAGCTCTTTGTTCTAACTCGAAAAGGCCCGTTTTCTCCATCTCTCGAATGCGCTTCACGTCGGCTTCTAAGACTCTAGAGTCTTCATGGAGCAGGAAGATATAAGCCGGGCAGGTGAAGAGATCGGTTGTGACTTCGATCCTGTCGCCTATTTTTACTTTAAGGTTGATGTCTTGAAACGACGGCATGCAACGTATCTCTTCGAGGTTTCTCATTCCCACAATCGTTCCCGCTTGCCGAGTATTCGGATAGATAACCGCCGCTTGCTTGTATAAGGTTAAAGGAACCGACGCGGTCTTAAGAAATGTTTTTGGGTCCGTGTAAACGTTAACCGTCTGACGAATGGGATCGCCGCTACTGAATAGTGCGCTTAACTTAGTATTGGCAAGGCCATCGATACGAGCCGCCACTTCCACCAGCACTGGACCTCGGGTCGTAAAATAGATCTCCGCGTGAGAGGGTCCGTGATCGATTTCCAAAGCGTCTAATACTTTGTGGTTATAATCGACCAGTGACGCTGCAAGCTCTCCTGACTGGTCCAGAAAATCATCCCTTTCGTAAATGTGTCCGCCGTGAGGCACCCATTGTTTGGTATAGCGGATGATATCGGTAACCTGACGGACCCCGTGACAGCTTACCGTATTGATCACATATTCCGTACCTTCGATATATTCTTGGGCCAAGACCTCTTCGTTCAGCAATCCGAGGGCGTTTTTCTTGTTAATAATGGCGGCGAAAGCGGATTGGATCTCATTTTCATTCTGGCAGACCATGACCGAATCCGTCCCCGCACTTGCCAGAGGTTTGATCACCACAGGAGAGATATTCTTCGCCTTTGCCCAAGAAATAATGCCATCTACATGATTCGACTTGAACTGTCGGATGGATCTAAGACCACGCAGAGCAATAGCTTCCTGCATCAGAAACTTGTTTCTTCGAGCCGCACTTAACTTGGTTCCATTACTTAGAACTCCCATAGCCTCGCTCAACCTGTCGGCCAGCTCCACTCCCGATTCAATTCCCGTAAGAAGGCTTCTTACTTGATAAGAAGCTAAAGCTCGGATTGTTTCCTTCATATCTCCTCGGTGAACCAAGTGAACTGCAAAATCAGAGGGGTGAAATGACTTTTGGTAAACGGTCGGGACCAAAGGATCACTTTGAATATGGATACAAGAGAATCCTTTTTCGCGGAATAAAGGGGCATACTGATTGGCCCCGGAATAGGCGTCTACGATAACAATAAATTCCTTTTTGGTATTCACGCACCACCTACTTGAAAACGGGCCTTAACTCCCATTACCGTGAAATAGATACAAATGACAATGCCCACCAGCGACCACGGCGAATTTTGTAAGCGGTTGTCGAAAAATTGGGCGACATAGGAAAAGGCAGGCAGAAGTGAAAGAATGAGAGAGATCGTGATCGGTTCACAACGTTCAATCCCTAATTGGAGAATATAAAGCGGCAAGACGACACCGAAGAGGGAAATAAGACCAATCTTTTCGTAAAAGGAAGAAGAGAAGTGAGAAAGACTTACCTTGGCAGGCCAGAAAGCAAAGCCTACTAGAATGAGAAGAAAAAAACGCACCGCAAGCAGTTGTCCCGTGGTGAATCCTTTTTCGGATAGCCGCTTTGAGAAAATAGTATTACCCACAACTCCGATGCCGCAAAGGACAGATCCCAGAAATCCGACAAAAAGATGTCTTAGCGGAATCTCTCCCATCGCACTGATGCCGTGCCAGGATACCAGCGTGAGAACGATGACGCCAACGATGATCCCCACCGAAGCCATCAGCTCTTTTCTTACGACGGGCTTTTCGGGACGAAGTTGTTTCCAAAAAACGGCGGTGATGACGGGGCCAATGGCAAATCCGATGGCGTCCGCAGCGGCAGGTTCGATATACTTCAGAGCAAAGAGGATCGAAAGCCAAGCTAGTACCGTCGAAACGTTGAGACCAATCACATTAGAGGGCGATCGTTTGAGGCAGCTAAACAGAGCACTCACGTGAGGTAGCTGGAGGGTCAGAAAAACTACGGCTGCTATGGAGAAAGTAAGTAGCATTACTACAACGGGGTCAGTGGTTTGTAATATCTGGCCCAACGTTACGATCTGGGTCGACTGCGTAAGATTAAACAGCAGCACGAAAACAACACCCACCACGGTACTTTTCATAGGGGCGGGTTTATACCACGCGTAAAAAATTTAGTCGAGAAACGGGGGGGCGAGACGATAATCACCTTTAATTCAATAGGGTTCCACTAGAGGCTAAGATCGCCCTTCGTATGGCGTCCATGGCCGGTAGATAGTGAGTTTGCTTGCGGTAGACGAGGTACATGGGCCACGTCATAGGGTTACAGTCCGGGACCTGGCGAAGCGCCATTGTCTTCTTTATGAGGGAACGAAATACCACGGCCCTGCCCAAGCCTTGCATGACCCCTTTTAATATCCCTTCTTCATCATAAAGATAACTTCGCTCGTAGTGGGGCTGTTTAACCTTTTGTTTGTTGAAAAATTCGACCGTGGTCTGATCTTCGGGACGAGTATCCAAGTAGACATCGGACCTGCCGGTGTATCTCGTACTTTCTACGGCGACGAGTTGCTGATCTCCCAGGAAGTGCGATATCAGATCGCGATTACTAAAATCTGAGATAGTGAGAAGCAGGTCGGTTTCCGCCTTTAGTAGCATATCCGCCTGACGTTCGTGGGGGCGAACGTCTTGAGTGGCCAAGTAATGGATCCCTACGTGAGGGTGTTTGCGCAGAAACGACGCGATGGCAGGAGTTACCATATTGTGTAAGATAGACGTATATCCCGCGATGCGAACCACTCCCATGGGTTCTTTGGATTCACTTTGATCGAGATCACTTTTTAGTTCGTTCTCGAGAAGTCGCTTAGTTTCGATAAACCGTAGTAACCTTCCGCCGGCGGTGGTGAGTTCAATCCCCGAGGGCTTTCGCAGTAACAAACTGGTATTAAGATCTCTTTCTAAACTTTGAATCCTTCGGGAAAGGGCTGGCTGCGTCAGATGCAGCTCCATGGCAGCAGTCGTAAAGCTCTTTAGCCTTGCCACCGCTTCAAAAGCGTCCAGTTGGTCCGAATTGAGAGACATCATCGCAATGATATATACGCATTGGTATATAAGATCAATGCATTGGAGTAATGAGAGCCGGCACGCTATCATCGGTTTAAGGCGTAATGATGAACCAATACCTTCCCATTATTATGATTGCAGGTGCCGCAGCCCTCTATCATTTGAGTTCCAAAGCGCTTGGAATCGGTCAGATGAACCCTTGGGCCGTTCTGGCGCTTACCTACTTGCTGTGCTCCTTAGCTACCGCGGTCTTGGCTTTCGTACTGCCCGGAACGGCCGCTCTTCGGGCCTCTGACTTTCGCGCCGTTCTTCCAGGAGCAGCGATGCTGGGGCTTGCGTGTGTGGGAATCGAAGGCGGCTATTTATTGGCTTACGGCTCTGGATGGGAGGTCACAAAACTGTTTTCCATTACTTCCGTAACAAGCACTATTGCCATCTTTTCTGTGGGGCTTTTGTTTTTTAAAGAGCCTATTTCTTTATCCTCAATAGTGGGAATGGGTATCGTGCTGCTTGGTATCGGTGTCATTCACTGGAAATAGCGTTACGCCGAGGCCTTATTTAATTGAGCGACCGAACTAATAGGAATTTCAAAAAAGAAGGTGGAGCCTTGGTTCACTTTCGATTCGACCCAGATCTTTCCCAAGTGCCGCTCGACAATCTTTTTGCATGTGGCGAGCCCTATTCCGGTACCAGTGTATTTATCTCTGGCGTGAAGTCTTTGGAAAAGGACGAAGATCTTCTCATAGTACTTGCTGTCGATTCCGATCCCGTTGTCTTTGACGGAAAAGATCCATTTATGATCTTGGCGTTTCGCTGAAATATCGATGATAGGCGTTTGGTTGGCTCGTCGATACTTAATCGCATTACTGATTAAATTTTGGAAAAGCTGTATCATTTGATTCTGCTCCACCACCATCTTGGGAAGTTCGGCGCAGTGGATCGTAGCCCCGCTCTCTTTTATGGCCGTCTCTAAATTGGAAAGCGACTCGCTCAGGACCGAATTCAGATCGATCTCCCGGAACTCCTCTGGAGTTCCTCCGATACGGGAGAATGCCAGAACATCATTAATAAGCTCATACATCCGCTTCACACTTTGAACGGTGAAATTGATATATTCATCGGCTTCTGAATCCAGGTGGCCCGAATACCGCATTTTGAGCAGCTGAACATAATTAGCGACGACTCGCAGAGGCTCTTTTAAGTCGTGGGAAGCCACGAAAGCGAATCGGGCCAATTCGGCGTTCGATCGGGAGAGCTCTTCTTGAATCTGCTTCACTTCATCTATGTCAGTGAGGGTTCCGAACCACTTAACAATCGCCCCGTGTCCATCGCGTATTGCGATCGCACGACTCAAGTACCAGCGGTATCGACCACTAGTGGCGTTGTGAAACCGAACCTGAGACTGAAAAGGCTCTCCGGTGTTTATGGCCCGACGCCAGTTTTCCGAAAGTTGTTCGAGTTCGCTCGGATGAACGTAGGGCTTCCAGCTTTCATCACCCCGGGGCTCTACGGGGGTGCCGGTAACCTCGAACCACCGAGTGTTAAAGTAATCCACGTATCCATCCGGCCGTGCCGTCCAGGCAACTTGAGGAATAGCATCTACCAGCTGCCTAAAACGGGCCTCGCTCTCTTCCAAACGACCAAGAGCATCATGGACTTGCTCGCTGGCTCTTTTTTGTTCACTGATGTTTCTATAAAAAATCGCTATCCCCCCGTCTGGGGTGGGGTAGACGTTGATGGCTGCCCAAATCCCTAGGGAAGGAAAAAAAGCTTCAAAACAAGCGATCGTCCTTTCTTCCATAACACGGTGATATTCGATCCAGAACTTCGAAGTCTTGTCGGCAGCGCGTGGAAAGACTTCAAAAAAACTTTTCCCTATCTGATCATCTCGTTTAATGTTGGTAATTCTCTCCTGGTGAGCGTTGATGCGGGTAATGCGCCAGTTTCTATCAAGTGCGACAAAAGAGTCATTCATACTCTCAAGCACACTGACGACGTTATCCTCGGCGAGCTTTCTTTCCGTAATATCAACACCACTGGCTGCTATCTTGGACGTCATGCCAAGATCATCTCGAAAAGGGGCGATGCTCAGAGTGACCCAGCGAGACGATCCTAAACCTCCTTGAATAGACCAGTACTCGATGTCGAATTTCGTCGATATTCCATTGGCGGCCTGAAGGACCGCCGCTTTCACACGATCGGCACTTTTTGGAAGCGGTTTCCACCAAGGTGCCTCCCAAAAAGGTTTTCCAATGATTTGATCGGACGTGCACTCAATCACTTGAAGTGACAGCTCATTGGCCTCAATGATATTTCCCGCAGGGGAGAGGAATCCGAAGAAAGCGGGGGCAATGCCGAGCAAATCTCTCGCGTGCTCAAGGCTACGATTGAGTTTTTGATTTTGCTCTCGAAGGAGATCCATCTCTTTTTGCAGATCGCATTGAGCAGGTTCGAAAGATTCTCTTTGGCTATTCATGCGGATCTACGGCCTCTGGTTTTTCGAGATATTTTTTTTGTGGTTGTTTCTTCCGTCTTAGGAAGAGTATCCAAATATCTGCGAAGGGCTTCGCGAGCCACTTCGGAGACGGTTCGTCTCTCTTTCCTGGCTTGCTGCTTGATGGCGTGGGTCAATTCTGATGCAACTGAAATACTTAAGATCTCTCTCATTAATGGGGTTTAATAATTGTATTACACGAGGTCAATTGGAAAAGATCTTGCTTCGACTTACGTCAAGCCCATCGGGCGCTTAAAGGCTTAATAACGTGGCGTAAAGTGGCATCAAGATAAAGCTTGATCGCAAACGTCTTTAAACGATCGTGCTAGAGATCGAATAAGGGCGTCGTCGCTATTTTGGTTGTGGCAGCCAAGCCAGACTCGATATTTCCAATAGCCCGCCTTGGGGCCCAGGACGCGGATGGATTTCTCTCGAATCTCACGGGCCACATAGAGTAGAGGAAGAAAAGAAAAGCCAATTTCGTCTATCACTGATCTTACTAAGGATGCCACGACGTCACTCTCAAAGACGATTCGTCCTTTAAGTTCGTGCTGTTCGAAAAACCTATCGATTTCCGATCGGAGTTTGAATTTGGAAGCGGGCATCACCCATTGGGCCTCCATATCGCCGATGAGGTCTTCAATCTCCGCCGCTGACTTCGCGCGCTTATTGGTCGTTTGAACTTTGTGTTGGCTGGAGCACACCAACGCGACGGGAACTTCGGTCCGCATTAAACTCATGAGTTCGGGATCTGACATGGGAAGCTGGGTGACCACGGCGTCTAGCTCCCGAAATCTCAAACGTTCCACTAATTGTTCGTGAGTGCCTGAAACCATCGTTACTTTGGGCCTCTGGGCGAGTCCGTGCTTTTTTAAGAACAGGCTTACTACTTCAACGACAAAAGAGCGTTCGACTTCGTCAGACACACCTATATTTATTCTTCGAGCCGCTGAAGGAACTCTCTCCACAATGAGTTCATTCATCTCTTCGGAGATGTCGAACATTCGTCGACAAAATCCGTAAATGACGGAGCCAGCTTCACTTAGCTGATTGCTACGTCCGACTTTTCTAAAGAGTTTTAGATCTAAGGCGGCCTCAAGGACTTTTAGCTGGCTGCTCAATGAAGGTTGGGAAATACGCAAGTGATTTGCCGCTGCCGTAGTCCCCCGGATTTGGCGGTGACGTAAAAATAGTAGAGATGGTTGAAATTGAACATACATAACTTAATACTATATATACGATAGATATTATATATTTTTATTATTTTACGAAAGAGCGCATTACTACCCCTGTAGCCAATCCAAAGAGAGAATCTTTAAGAACGCCGCAGCAATAGGCAATCCCCTCCTTGGCAAACCCGGATACTTGTTTTAAGAATAGGAAGTATCTATGAACAAAGACACATCTAAAGACAAAATGAGTGAAGTCATCAAAGACGATTGGACTCTATTAAAGGGCCAGATCAAGACCCGATTTGGAAAACTAACCGATGAAAGTATCGACTCCATGAAAGGCAACATGGACCTGCTGTCGGCAAAGCTGCAGAAGGTCTACGGGTATGCCAGAGAGCAAGCCCACAAAGAGGTCACGAACTTCAAAGCGTCCTTACATGCCGCGACGGAGCCCGTAAAAGCTCTTGTTCCAGAGAAGGTTAGGTCGGGTCATATAGCTCACAAGCTATCGTAAATAAAAGGTGTCGCCTTGAGCGACGCTAACAATGAATTAGAGGAATATATGTTTAGAAAAAAAATAGAACAATCGTTGATGGTAGTAGCGTTATTAGTTGGTATGGGAGCCTGTAGTAGCGCTCCAAAGATTCAAGAGTTCGCGGATACGGCAAATCCCGCGGATGAGGTGCAACGTTTAGCAGCGGGAATGCAAACGGCGGTGGAAGGTCAAGTCGACGTTCTCTCTCCGTCCGCATTTCAGCAAGCCGACAAAGCTCTTAAGTCCGCCATTAACGGCCAGAAAAAGGGCGACGATGCCAAGGAAGTCCTACATGACGTCGCCATGGGTCGCGCTCAACTCGAGCGAGCCAACAAGTTCGCGGCCCTTTTCACGCACGAATTTGGAAGGCGTCGTAGCGGCACGGCAAGCAGCCGTAACGGCACAAGCTCCCAAGCTCTTCCCCGAAGATTTTAGTAAGGCGGATGACGATCTGAAAGGCGTTACTTCCGAAATCGAAGACAATAACCTCAGTGACGTTGCTTCAAACCGCGCGAAACTGCAGGCTGCTTATCTCGATGTGGAACTAAAGGCGATTACGGCTTCCAACTTAGGACAGGCAGAAGCTACGATCGCGACTGCTACCAAAGACGGTGCCAAGACATACGCCAAACAGAGTCTTGCCATCGCCGAAAAAAAGGTAAGCGATACTAAAGCCTTCATTGTGGCTAATCGTCACCAAACGGATGCGGTTCAGTCGAGATCGGAAGAAGCGACGAATGCGGCAAACCATCTGCTAAAAATTACTCTGGCCTCAAAAGCCGGAAAGAACGTCTCTTCCGAAGAGAATGCGCTTCTCATAGAGAGCGAGCAGAACAAGACACAACATGAAAAAGAGCAATTGAATACGGCTAGAAGTACGGCTGCCGGTCTTGCCGTGGAAGCTGGCGACTTAAAGTCAGAAGCCTCGTTTAATAAGAGCTTTGAAACCGCACGAGCTGAATTCACCAAAAGTGAAGCCGAAGTCTATCGCCAAGGAAATAGCTTGGTGATTCGATTAAGGTCTCTTGAGTTCCCCGTGAACGAGGCGGTATTGAAAGGCTCTAACTTTCCTCTGCTAGCTAAAGTGGGAAAGGTGATTAAGGGGTTTGAAACTCCGACGGTCGTAGTCCAAGGCTATACCGATTCCAACGGGGGAAAATCCTTAAACCAGAAGCTCTCCGCGGATCGCGCTCATGCTATCTCCGAATATCTCGTGGCAAACGATGCCATCGATAGTGCGAAAATTTCGGACATCGGTTACGGCTTCGAGCATCCTTTGGCGTCAAATAAGACGGCCCAGGGCAGAGCCCAAAATCGCAGGGTGGATATCGTCATCACCCCCGAGAAATTATCAGAATAGGAGGTTAGGTGTCACTCTCCTTCCGGGCTAAGGATCATACATATCTTTTCTTGCCTTTCTCTGTGAAATTTGATCAATCATTTAGATGAGTAATACTCTTGAACCTAAGTTTTTTTCGTCCATGTCGAATGAGTTCGCTGGGGCTAATTTTGGCGATCTGCGACTCACCCGGAGGTTAATGGACATGTCTGACGGTATCGCCCAAGATCCTAAAGAGACCTTACCCAAGCTTTTAGGAGAAGGAGCTGGAATTGAGGGAGGTTACCGTTTTCTGCGTAATCCCCGTGTGAATTTGGAGTCGATTTTAGCATCCCATTTTGAGCAGACGGTTTTGCGAGCGAAACTGGAAAAGGAAGTTCTGGTTCTCCACGATACGACTGAGTTCAAATTTCCTTCCAAACGTAAGGGGCTAGGTTTGCTCAGTGGTAGTCGCTCCGCGGGAGACGGTTTCTACGGGCATTTTTCCTTAGTTGTGGGATCTTGTTTGCATCGACCTCTTGGGGTTGTGGCGGTTGAGCCAATGATTAAGCTGAAGAAGAAAGGCTATCAAAGCCCGTCCAAAACGCGACAAGATCCGACGAGAAAGTCTCTGCGTTGGATGCGAGGAATTGTGGCCAGCGAATCGAGATTGGGCTTCGCAGCGAAACCTATTCACGTGATGGACCGTGAGGCAGATTTCTTCGAGTTACTTTCTGAACTAAAAGATTCATCTGGTCGCTGCGTGATTCGAGTCTGCCGAGATCGTTTGGTTACAGACGAAAACCTAGAAGAAGGAGTGAGCCTTTACAGCTCACTCGAGAGCGCTCCGGTAAAGCTTCAACGAGAAGTCCGAGTTGGAACAAGAGCACAAAGTCCCTTACCTCAAAACAGAAAAGACTACCCCGCTCGTCAGCAACGAACCGCCATGTTATCGGCGACAGCGGCAAGGGTGGAGCTAATACGAGGTCACCATCATGGAGCAAGATTAAATAAGACTGTGACACTCAACGTTGTCCACGTCTTTGAGTCCAATCCGCCGGAGGGAACAGAGCCGATTGATTGGAAATTACTCACTACCGAGTCTACCAATACGCCCGCGGATATCGAAAAGGTGATCGATATCTATCGAGCCAGATGGCTTATCGAAGAATATTTTAAGGCGATCAAAACTGGATGTGCCTTTGAAGAACGGCAACTCGAATCGAAAGATACCATTTTCAATGCCTTGGCAATCTTTATCCCAATCGCCTGGCGAATGCTGCTCTTGCGAGCGGAAGCCAGGCAACGGCCACTCACCCCGGCGACAGTAGTGTTAACCCCGACTCAAATATCGGTTCTCCGAGCGGTCTCAAAAACTCCCATCCCAGAAAATCCTACGGTCGCAGAAGCAATTTCAGCCGTTGCGAGGCTCGGCGGCCACCTTAAGCAGAATGGCCCGCCAGGTTGGAAAATACTAGGAAAGGGCCTCACAGAACTATTGACTCTAGAAAAAGGGTGGCTCGCTAAAGAAAGATGTGATCAATGATTAGCCTTCCGGGCCCTTTAGGAACGGGTCACATGACCCGTACTTTTTGAGCTCGGAGGGAGAGTGGCACCTGCCCCTACAATACGACTGCCGAAAAGAGGACCGTTCCCAATGCAAAGACTCCGCTCAAAACGTGGATCATCATTTTGTTGTAGCGCAAAAAAATAAACTGCTCGATCAAGCGCCCTAGCCAAAATAAAGCCATGCCCGCCATTAAACTCTTTCCTAGAGGAGTCGATGACAACTCCTCGGGAAAGCGGAAACATAAATAGGCTATCAAAAGAAAAAGAAAGATAAGCCTAAGATTGGCGATCTGAATGATAGATCGCGTACTCACCGATGTTTTTGAAAGCTCTTCACGCCAGCGAAAGATCTTCCAAAAAAAGATATGAAAAATAGCTAGCCCCAGGCAGTAAATTCCGCAGAGCCAGACTAGCTTTGTCATTAGCCTACCGTTTCAAGCGCTACGTGGACATTGCCGCGAACGGCGTTGGAGTAAGGACAAATTTGATGCGCGGTCTCGACAAGCTTTTGGGTGTCTGCGGGGCTAAGGCCTCCAATTTTTGCCTGAAGGGTCACATCAAGCCCAAAGCCTCCTTGTTGAAGCTGTCCTATGGTCACGGCACAACGAATTTCTATGCTGGTGGGAGACAGCTTAAGCATACTCTTGCCCGCGAACTCGCACGCTGAACCAAAGCACGCCGCATACCCTGCGGCGAACAGATCTTCTGGCGTCGTGGTGCCGGGCTTTCCTGGACCTCCCATGACTTTGGGGATGGAAAGATCAACGCTTACGATATGGTCGGCACTTTCCGTATGTCCATTTCGGCCACCTGTAGAGGTCGCTTGAGCCGTATAGAGTCGGTTCTTGAGCTGGATTTCTGCCATAGCATTCTCCTGTCTTAAAGTTCGGGCGTAGCTTAGCCACGAAAACGTATTATTGTCACCTCAGGGATCGCGCGGACAAGTGATGACGCTCTGGCCTTCGACTTTCGAGGGAATTTTACGAAAGCGAAGCAGATAGTCATCCTCCCGATGTTGTAAGGAGACTAGCACGTCGTCCCTCTGGAAAGAGAGAGGCGTTTGAGTGGTATCCATGGCCTCGGTGTAACGCAAATCGATCGTATCGGCATCTCCACTGACTAGTGCTTTAATTCCTAGATTTTCATCGGGTCCGGTAATGACGATCTGAGCGCGCTGCTCGGTGTCGTATCTGTTAATAGTGATTTGGTACTTCCAGCAGGGGTTTGTTTTGGGCGAAGGCGAAGGACTTTTTTTCGAAGTTGGCATGCATTGTTCGCATTGGTAACGTCCCGGCCAGTCGACGGTTTTTTTTTGATTCTGGCTGTGACTGGATTGGCGGTTGAAGCGAGAGGCAAACGCTCCGGGAACGGTAAGGAAACCAAAGGTTACTAAGAGGAAAAATATTTTCATAGAAGTTTTTTATCCGTTAATGGCTCTTGCGCCTTAAGCAAGGCATAGTAATAGATAAACGCAATCGAGGCTTTCATGCAAACTCTTCGCGCTTGGCACTTATACCTTAGCTGCCTGTTTTCTCCGCTACTCATCTATTTTTCACTCTCGGGAGCATGGCAAACTTTTCGCTGGAACGACATCCCTCGGGGAAACACTCCGACAGGATTACAACGCTTTTTTCACGAACTTTCCAAACCTCACAAGGAAGGAACCCTTCCTAACCACGATCCTAAAGTGGTCCATTCCGTTTGGTTTAACGGATTCGCTTTGGTGATGGCTTTGGGAATTGTGACGACGTCCCTAATGGGAATTTCTCTGGCGCTTCAGTTAGCTCGTCGCCGCCGTGCAGCGATGGTCCTGCTTGTTACCGGAGTGCTACTTCCACTATTATTTCTCTTTATCCATTGAGCTTCGAGGGCTAAGCCAGTGATTGAAACCGATCGTCTTCGCCTGCGCCGTTGGTGCGAGAGTGATATTTTGCCCCTTGCGGCACTCAATGCCGATCCCAGGGTGATGGAGTTTTATCTGGCCCCGCTATCACGGTTAGAGACCGAACGAATGATCTTACGGATTGAGAGATCGATCGAGCAAAAGGGGTTCGGATTTTGGGCGGCGGGATTTATTGGGCTTAATATTCCAGAGAAGACCTTTCCTTTCTCTCCCTGTGTTGAAATAGGCTGGCGGCTCGCCCATCCCTTTTGGGGGAAGGGCTTTGCGACGGAAGGGGCAAAAGCATCTCTTCAGTTTGGTTTTGAAGAAATAGGACTCCCCGAAATCGTGGCCCTTACGGCTACCATTAATGTCCGATCGCGCAGAGTGATGGAAAAGATAGGAATGTCTCGTCAGAGTCAGGATGATTTCGATTTTCCTTCGGTTGCGCTTGACCATCCACTACGACCCCATGTTTTATATCGAGTTCACAAATCGTCGTGCTAACGGGAAGAAGATTTCACAAAAGCGAGGAAGCCAATGATCGATCATACGGGACTTCAAGTCAGTGACCCTCAAAAGAGCCGCAAGTTTTACGATGCGGCACTTGCCCCACTCGGATATCAGATGCTTAAAGAGATTCCCAAGGAATATACCGGTGGGGATGTGGTATTGGGCTATGGACTTCCCGGTAGGCCTAATTTCTGGGTTGCCCAGGGAACGCCGAATCAACCTCGCGTTCATATTGCCTTCCGTGCCGAGAGCCATAGGCAGGTGGACGATTTTTACCAGGCGGCCTTAAAAGCAGGGGGTAAAGATAACGGTGCTCCAGGGCCACGTCCTCATTACGATAAAGACTATTACGGAGCTTTCGTGCTTGATCCCGACGGTCATAATATCGAAGCGGTTTGCAGACTTTCTTAGTGTGAATACGGATGCTCATTCGCAAAGCTACGAAAGAAGACGTTTCCGTCATTGTAAAAATGGTCAATGACGGAGGGCCCGACGGAAAACCCAGAGAGATTCTACCGGAGCCCTTGCCGAGTTATTACGAATCGACTTTTCATCGGATAGAAAACCATCCCCATGATCTTCTTATGGTGGCTGAAATCGCTGGCGAGGTAGTAGGAACTTTTCACCTAACTTTTCTTTGGTACCTTGCCGGCAAGGGCAGACCCGACGCGCAGATCGAAGCGGTCCATGTCGTCCAGCACTACCGTAATAAAGGGGTAGGATCCCAGATGATGAAATGGGCCATTACAGAGGCAGAGAAACGACACTGCCGCAGAGTGCAACTCACCACCAATCAAGAACGGGCGGATGCTCACCGTTTCTACGAAAGGTTAGGCTTCGTTCGTTCCCACTACGGAATGAAACTCCTCCTCAGATAGACAATACCGACTTCTTTGACGAACGTACCTCGAAGGAGCAGTCTAAGGAGTTCCCTTCGCATGAGGAAGTTGCCATGAAGTTCTATTGTCTGTTCCTGCTCAGTTTCGTCGTCACTAACGCTCTTTTAGCCTCCCCACCTTTAGAGACGGTCCCCCATCTGGATTTGTCTAAATACTTAGGAGTGAGGTTTGAGAATCGCAAGCTATCCTGGACCCCATCAAATTAGCGTACTTAACGAGTGTCGGGACAAGACTCTCCACGGGAAATGGCGACGAGCCGAAGGCAAAGCTTGGGTAGTGACCGAAACGGGGAAAAAATGAGACTTCCTCTTCTTATCGTCGGGGCAGGCAGATTGGGAGCACGAGTCGGTCAACAGTGGGATGGCGAAGTCACTGCGGAAACTTTGACCGATCGTTCGCACGCAGCTTTAAAGAAACAGGGCATGATGCCGCGCCTGAAAAGTCTAGAAGGCCGCTTTGAAAACGTTCTTTTCGCCGTACCTCCCACTTCCTCTAACGAGTCTTATGAAGAGGAAGTCAAACGCGCTCTTTTCCTTTGGAAAAGGCGAGGCTCTTTTCTTTTCGTTTCTAGCACGGGAGTCTATGAAGAGGACGAAGGCGGAATCGTTTCCGAAATTTCTCTGGAGGGGACTTCAGAAAGAGCGCTTAGGCTTTTGGCCGCCGAGGATTTGGTCGAAAAACAGAAGGGGATTGTCGTGAGACTGGCCGGACTTTACGACAGCCATTCAGGCCCTCATCGAGTTTTTCTTAATAAAGAGACTTCGGATTTGCGCGGAGATGCTTGGATCAATTTGATTCACTATGATGACGCGGCGAAATTATGTCTAAAGATTCTGGATAAAGGTGAGACTACGACTTTTCTGGGGTGTGATAGCACTCCGCTCACTCGCCAGGAGCTCAGTCGACTCGCCGGTAAACTTACCGCTGGAGCGCCGGCGTGCCAATTTCTAGGAATCGCGGGCCCTTTGGGAAAAAGATGCGACAATTCATTTACGAGAAACGTGCTTCATTGGACCGCTCAGTGGGAAAGTTTCGCAAGTTTTGTTAAACAAGAGCGGGAGAAAGTTTAGTCTTATGAAAGAACTAATGGGAACTTGGAAATTGGTTAGCATGGAACACCGAACGACGCAGGGGCGGATCTTTTACCCTTACGGGAAGGACGCCGAAGGGCGCCTTATGTACAGTATGGATGGATTTATGGCGGTGACAGTCGCCTCGGCTAACAGAAAGCCTTTTCACTCCCAGGGGCTCTTTGAGGGATCGGATACCGAAAAGAAGATCGCGATGGAGACCTTCTTAAGCTACTGTGGTCGATATCGAGTGGAGAGTAATAAAATCGTTCATGTCATAGAGATGAGCCTGTACCCCAATTGGATCGGAAAAGAAGAGCCCCGCTACTTTGAGCTTTTCAATGACCTATTGGTCCTTAGAACGGCCTCTTTTACCTCCAACGGCGAAGAGCAGGTGGGAATCATTACCTGGCAAAAAGCCTGATCCGCCGTTTTCTCAACTATATGATTTTAAATGGCTAATATAAACTAGTTGTTATTATAATTATAAGTAAATATAATTATACGCATGACCAGGCCGTCGCGAAATCAAGATCAAATCCTCATCGATACCGCCAAGAAGCTCTTGCCCAAGATGGGGATTAGCGGCATCAGTCTGAAACAGATCGCGGAACAAGCCGGTGTTAATCTGGGAATGTTTCACTACTATTTTGGATCCAAGAAAAAATTCGTTCATAAAGTCTTGGAAGAGATTTATGAGCAGATCTATGCCAACCTGGCCAAGAAATCTTTGGAAGGAACGACTCCGGTGGAGCGGCTTCGCTCGGCACTTCTTGCGTTGGCAATTGCCGTGCGAGACAACAAAAAAATATTTACGTCACTCGTTCAGGATCTGCTTAACAGTGAAGCCGAAGTGACAAAAATGGTAACGCATATGATGGGCCGAGAGATCGAAGTGATTTTGCCCTTAATCGAACAAGCCCAGAAAGAAGGTTATTTCGAGCCGGTTCCCATTCGACAGGCGATAGCTTTTTGTATGAGCACTACTGTTGTAGTGATTCTGGTGGCCGAAGGCGCGGATCGGGTGAAAAAAGGAATGCCTGCTAGTGTTTCCAAAAAATTAGATACGGACCTTACCAGTGACGAATCGATCCTTCAGCGCATCGATATGGTGATGAAGGCCCTTTCAGTGAATCCCCGGAGAGTTACATGAGAAGTATTTCGAGTATTAGCCTGTGTGTTTTTTTAATTGGGATTGCGCAAAATCCGGCCCTAGGTTTAGCGGCCGCGGCAGTAGCGACTCCCGAAGTCTCTTCCTTCGAGAGAAGTCTTGAGGATGCTGAATCCAAGGCCAAGAGTTTTTCGGGTTCTTTGAAGGCGTCCGTGGCGATGGTGGAGGCCTCTCGCTTTCAGGCGCGTTCGGCGGAGTCGGCTCTGTACCCCAATCTAAGTCTACAGGGAAACTATTATTATCAGACCAATGTTCCTAACGTTGCCCTTGCCCCGGGATTCCCCACTCTTAATTTTGGAACCCATAACAATTACAGCGTAGGGCCGGTTTTGAATTACACCTTATTCGATGCAGGCAAAAATAGGGCAGCCGCTCGAAGTAGTGATGCTTTGGCGGATGCGAAAGCCGAGGATCTGCGGACGCAAACCAAATTGGTACAGCTCTTGGTAAGGCAGGCCTATTTTCAGGTGCAATACGCTTTGAAACAGTTAGATCTTACTGCCGATTCTCTTAAGTTAGCTCAAGCAAGAAGCGGTGATATCAATCAGCGTTTGCAAGCGGGAGCTGCGAGTCGTCTCGATCAAGTAACCGCCGTGCGAGAAGTGTTAAGCTACGAACTTAAATTTCGCCAAGCTCAAGCTGATCTCTCTAGTGCGTTGCAGGGGCTACTAGCTCTCACCGGTGAACAAAAAGAGGTGGATACCGCAAGGCCCGTGACCTACGACCTGTTAACCAAACTTCCAAAGGGAACTGAACCTCCCACGGTTAAAGTAAGACTGGAAACCCTGGAGGCGACTCTTGAAAATTATGGCAAGCTGTCTTTCAAAGAGGAGGGGGAAAAACACCCCGAAGTATTGGCCTTGGATCAGCAGTCAAGGGCTTCAAAACTCGCCGCCGAAAGCGAAAAGTCAGGACTTTGGCCAAAGATTGAGCTGCAAGCGAAATCTCAGTACATCTACCCTAACGTAGTACTTCCGGAAAACGCATTTCAAAATACTCTGGGAGCAAGTCTAAGCTTTCCGCTCTTTGAGGGAAGCTTAAGCCGCGATCTCGCCGCACAAAAAGAGAGCGAAGCGATGGCCAGTGAATACCAAAAACAGCAAAAAATAACGGATCTATCCCGAGATTTTCATAAAGCCTATGAGTCATTGGAAAGTCTTCGGATCCAGCAGAAACTGAGCGAAACCAATGTAAAAGAAAATCAGCATTTGGAGCGACTGACCTACCAATCTTACCGAGCAGGTAAGTCGAGGTACTTAGACGTTCAAGACGCTAACCTCAAACTCTTTGAAGCTGAAGTCACTTCAGCTTTGATCGGTAGCCAAGTGTTACTTCAAATCGCAACTTTAGATTATCTATCGAATAATTAGGAGCCTGGTACGAGCATGGAAAAACCTAAATCCAAAATAAAAGTTATTCTCCCGATCTTATTATTGTTAGTGGCCACAGGGGTCGCGGTAAAACTGCTCTTTTTCAGTCACCCGTTTCTTTATGCGGGGACGATCGAAGCGACCAAAGTAGATGTTCCAGCGCGCGTGACCTCCGTGTTAGCCACTGAGCCGGTGAGAGAGGGCGATCACGTGACTCAGGGGCAAACGCTACTAACTCTTTCTTGTGAGGATTATAAGCTCAATGACGAGATGGCGACGTTAGATTACGACAGAGCGGCAAGACTATATAAAGTTGGATCCCAACCGCAAGAAACTTATCAGCAGATGAAAAACCGGAAAGACGATACGGCTCTTAAGCTGTCCTGGTGTACGGTTACCTCTCCTTTGACGGGCGTGATTCTTAACAAGTACCACGAAGTGGGAGAGATGGTGAACCCGGGAATTCGGCTTTTCACGTTAGCTGATTTGAAGAACTCCCTGTACGCCTACATCTACGTCCCTCAATCGATGGTGGCTAAACTGAAGCTGGGAGAAAAACTGGTTGGATACTTACCCGAAATGAACATGCGACCCTTTGACGGAACGATCATCAAGATCGGCGATGAAGCCGAGTTTACTCCCAAAAACGTCCAAACTCGTGAAGAGCGTACGAGACTAGTCTTTGGAATCAAAGTGGCTTTCGACAATCCTGAAGAAATCCTAAAGCCAGGAATGACGGTCGAAGTGAAAGTTCCCGAAATGTAAATGTATGCCGCAGGAACAACAAATTATTTCAGCTCAAAGTTCGGGCATTGGCATCACCGCCGAGGGGCTGTTCAAAAAATTGGGACCCAACCAAGCTCTGGACGGTGTTTCGATGAGTTTTACGGCCGGAATTATGCACGGCCTTATAGGGCCGGAAGGGGCTGGCAAAACAACGCTGCTACGCCATCTCATACGACTCTTACACGCCGATAAAGGGGAAATTAATTACACGGACGATGGAAAACCGATCGATTTCAGTGAGATTCGAGCGTCGGTAGCCTATATGCCGCAACAGCAGAGTCTGTATGCGGATCTTTCTATTGACGAACATCTAGAATTTTTTCGAGAGCTCTATTCGATTCCCAAGGATGTCTATGCGAAGAAGCGAGAAGAGCTATTGCACATCACCCGGCTAGACAAATTCGTCGACAGGCCCGCGGGGAAACTCTCGGGCGGCATGTATAAGAAATTGGGGCTAATGTGTTCTTTATTACGTTCTCCTCGCGTGCTTCTCTTGGATGAGCCCACCAATGGAGTCGATCCGATCAGCCGTCGGGAATTTTGGGAACTCTTATACCGATTAGCCGATCAAAGGATTCTGATTATCATTGCCACGGCGTATTTGGACGAAGCGGAACGTTGCACGGAAGTTCACCTTATAGAGGCCGGAAAGACACTTGCCGAAGGAGAACCTCGAGAACTTCTAGAAAGAGAGAAGGCCGAAAGCTTCGACGCTCTTTTTATTTCGCGCGCGAAAAATGCCGAGAAAGGCCTGCTTCGATGAAAACCGGTGAAGCTCGCGAAGTTAGTTCCAATCCCACTAATGCGGTCGACGTGAAAGGGCTCGTCGTTCAATTTGGAGATTTTAAAGCGGTTAACAACGTCACCTTTTCCGTCCCTCGGGGAGAGATTTTTGGGTTCTTGGGAGCCAACGGGGCCGGCAAGACCACCACGATTCGAGTTTTGTGTGGACTTCTCATTCCCACTCAAGGCGAAGTCAGCGTTTCCGGAGTCTCTTTCAATACGATTGCTAATTCCGATCTGATCAAGAGCAAAGTGGGATACATGTCCCAGAAGTTTACGCTCTACAACGATCTTACCGTTGAAGAGAATCTTAACTTTGCGGCTAGCCTTCGCAAGATTCCTAATGAGGCCTTTAAAAGGCGAAAAGAGGAGCTATTTTCGTTTATTGGTTTTGATAAACCCCAATCCACCATGGTCCGCGATCTCCCAGGGGGCATGAAGCAACAAGTGTCTCTGGCGGCTTCGATGTTGCATAATCCTGAAATTGTTTTTCTTGATGAACCGACGGCAGGGGTAACCTCTGCCGCGCGAGCCAAGTTTTGGGAACTCATTAAGGCATTAGCCAAACAGGGAAAAACGATTTTTGTGACCTCGCATTACATGGATGAAGTCGAGCAGTGCGATCGGATTGCGCTCATGAGATCAGGCGAGCTCATTGCTCTAGACAGTCCCAAGCAGCTTAAGAAGCAGACGTTCCCTCAACCTCTGTACCAATTGATCCCAAAGCGGTCCGTGAGCTTTTCTGAAATGGAGGAAATCCGGCGAAACGCAGCCTTTGATTCCTTTGAGCCTTACGGACTTCGCTACCATGTTTCCCCTAGAGATCCTGAGCAGTGGCGGCAGTTTTTGTCGGTCCAGGGAAAAAACTTTGATAGCAAAGAGATTGAACCGACTCTGGAAGACGTCTTTATCCGCTTGGTGGAAGGAAAAAGCCGATGAAACCCGCACGAGCTTTTGCCATTGCCAGGAAAGAGACCTTTCACATCCTTAGGGATCCGTTTACTTTGGCCTTGGCACTGCTGCTTCCTGTGATGATGGTGACCATCTTTGGTCTGGCCATCGAATTCAATGTCCAAAATATACATATCGCGGTTTACGATGGGGACAAGACCCAGGCCTCGCGTCAATTGTTAGACACTTTGGGGAGTTCAAAATACTTTTTGCTAGATCGAGTAAAAACCCAACATGACGCCATCCATCTGGTGGATTCCGAGCTGGATAGAGCAGCTCTCATTATCAATCCTCAGTTCGAGTACAATTTGCTCTCGGGACGAGGTTCTCAGGCCCAACTTATTTTGGACGGCTCGGACAATTCCACCGTGGGCTCGATCATCAGCTACTTCGGGACGATGCAGACGATGGCCGCTAGAAGAATTACCGGAGAGGCGCTGGAACCTCCTGTGAAATTGAAGACTCGTTTTCTTTACAACCCTGAACTCAATAGCCGTTGGTTTGTAGTTCCTGGACTCATGGTGACCGTAGTTGCTATTCTGGCGGTACTTCTGACTTCCCTAACGGTGGCTCGGGAATGGGAAAACGGATCCATGGAATTGCTCCTGTCGACACCGGTAGAGCCGTTAGAGATCATTTTGGGAAAACTAATGCCTTATATCGGATTGGGGCTGGGAGCGGTCCTTTTCGTCTACATCATTGCCCGGGTAGGGTTTGGGGTTCCTTTCTTAGGAAGTCATTTTGTCTTCTTGGCAGGCTGTCTTATCTTCCTCTCCACCTACATGGCGCAGGGACTTCTTATTTCCGTAACGACGAGAAATCAGCAGCTCTCGATGCAACTTGCCTTGATGAGCGGTTTACTTCCTTCGACCCTCCTATCTGGGTTTATATTTCCCATCGAGAGCATGCCACTATTTTTTCAAGGATTGACGGCCATTTTACCTGCGCGCTGGTTTATGGAGATAAGTCGGGATGTCTTCTTGAAAGGTTCGGGTTTTTTGGATCTTAAGACCCCCTTCATCGCTTTATCTATCATTTGTTTCGTGATGGTGCGCATTGCCTCTCGAAAGTTTAAGAAGGATGTGGAGCCGTGAAATTCAAGTTTAACCCCACACTGCTTGGATTTATTCGCAAGGAGTTTTCTCAAGCTCTAAGAGACAAGCGCATGCGGATGATGCTCTTTGTGGCTCCCGTTATCCAGATGACACTGTTCGGGGTCGCTATCACTTCTGATGTCAAAAATATTCGAATCTCTTACGAGCCACATATCGGTGACACCGTTCTCGAGCACGTTTATCAGCATGCCATCGCATCGGGTTGGTTTATACCCGCCCATGCTAGCAAGACCGATCCCTTTGAACAGATCCAATCCAACGAAGCCGACGTCGTACTCGTCCCGCCCCCTGAGGGACTTACCGATTCCATTACTCGGGGAGAGGGGCAGATCCAGATATTAGTGAATGCTTCGAATGTGCTTCGCGCGCAAAGTGTCGAGAATTATCTACGAGAGATTATAAGCTCCGTCGTAACCCAAGACTTGAAGATTGATAAGCCCCAAGCGAGCCTAGGATTTGACTTAAGAATTCTCTACAACCCGACGATGCGAACAGCCGTCTTTATGGTGCCTGGGGTGATGAGCATGCTCGTCTGTCTTATTACGATCATGCTCACTAGCATGGCGATCTCTCGGGAAAAGGAAACGGGTACCTTCGAAATGTTGATCTCGGCACCGGTGAAGACTTGGGAAATCATGCTCGGAAAAACACTTCCTTATGTCATTTTGGGAATGAGTAACATTCCTCTTATTTTGGGAGTGGGAGTTTTCGCTTTTGGTGTTCCGATGCGGGGATCGTTATTGGTTCTTTTCTTTTGTGCGTTTATCTTTATATGTACGACGGTCTCTATTGGTACTCTGATATCGACGCTTACTAGGACTCAACAGCAGTCCATGATGGGAGGTTTTTTATTCCTTTTTCCTGCGATTCAGTTGTCCGGTTTGATGTTTCCGCTGGAAAACATGCCTCCCTTCATGAAGATCTTGGCGTACTGCAATCCCCTCACTTACTTTATGGAGTTACTGCGTAACATCATGCTAAAGGGAGGCGATTTACGGGTTATTGCTACGCATTTAGCCGTGTTGATACTCATCGCGTGTGTGGTGATCTCTATTAGCGTGAAGAAATTTAAGACGAATTTGGGATGAGCAAGGTTGTCATTGTGAGAAGCCCAGGGCTGTTTAGTTTCAACTGATGACAGTTACGAAAGCTTCTCGATAAGCCACGCCCGGTGGCCTGGTGTCCTCTCAAAATCAAAGGGTGTCGTTTGCTTGGTAATGTCTTTGATAGCGATCGAACGTCCTTCTTTGAGGGCGGCTTCATTTAGTGTCAATGTCCGATAACTCGTGCAAAAGAGGATCTTTCCTCCGCTCCGCAGGCGATCTAATACCAAGCTAAGAAGAGCCACATGGTTAGTCTGGATATCAAAAGTTGCTCCTGAAGTGCGGCTGACGGAGCGTGCCGGGGGATCGACAGACACACCAATCGAAAGTGGCACTGGTTTGCGTTAAGAAATCCGAAACGTCCGATTTGAAATACCGATGCAGATTTCCTGAAAATCCGTTGAGACGCATATTGCCCTTTGCCCAATCCAAGTAAGTCCCAGAGCTATCGACTGTGGTCGTCGACTTGGCCTTCCCACTAGCTGCATAGACGGAAAGAGACCCCGTATATGCGAAAAGATTCAGAAAATCCTTTCCCGAGACTTCATTTTCAATAAGGGCCCTGAGATTGCGTTGTTCGAGAAAGAGTCCGGTATCGACATAATCCTCTAAGTTGACCAAGAAGCGATGCCCCTTTTCGGTAACCTCTACCAAGTTCTTTTCGGCATTGGGGTTGCGAAGGGTTCCAGGTTTGGGCGGCTGTCTCACCTTGAGATGAACATTTTTCGGATCCACTTCGACGATGGTTCTTGCGGTCTCTAACATAAGCTGTAGGTAAGCGGCATGTGCCGAAGGAGGGTGGTCATAATTTCGCGGCACCTCGGCAAAGTGGAGATGGTCTGCATATAAATCCAAAATGAAAGGAAGTTCTGGAATGTCTTTATCGTAAATTCTCCAGCAGGTGATGTTTTGTCGTCGAGCAAGCTTTGAGTAGTGCTTCCAATTCTTGCGCAGGCGATTGGCGAAGGTCTCAGATTTCTCCTTCCATTTAAATGCATTGTCTGCGGGAACCGCATTGGCGGAGAGGTGCCGCAGCTGCCTCGAATCGGACTGCAGTTCATAGATAAAAAGACGACACTCAATCGCCCCGTTAAAAAGCGCAATTCGTTGGGAACTTCTTAAACCGATATGCTTTGCCGCTTGCGGGTTTCCACAAAGAATCGAAGCTCTACACCCGCCGTAATTCTGCTTGAGCCGATCGCCTATCTTTTCAAAGAAGTGGTTGACGTTATGGACAGCTAACCTTTCGTCGTAAGGCGGATTCATTACTAGATGGCCCGATTTTCCTCGAAGTTTATCCCAGGAAAAGAAATCCCCGGTCTCAAATCGAATCAAATCAGTCAATCCCGCTCGCTCTGCATTTTCGCGGGCAAGTTCGATGATAAGAGGATCTTCGTCGATGCCAATAATTAGCGAACTATCCACGTCTTGACGGACAACACTCCTGGCCTCTGCCACCAAAGTATCGAAAAGTACGCTGTCGTAGTTAGGCCAGTGTTGGAATCCAAAGCGCTTCCGTATTAGGCCAGGAGCGACATTGCGAAGCATAAGACCCGCTTCGATAGCAAAAGTTCCCGAACCACACATAGGATCGAAAAAGGGAGTCGTTCCATCCCAGCCGGAGAGTTTGATGATTCCCGCAGCCAGTGTTTCGTTTAAGGGGGCAAGACCAGCTCTTTGCCGGTAACCTCTTTTGTGAAGCGAATCGCCCGAAGCATCCACATAGACGTGGGCATGGTCTTGAAACAGACTTACTTCAATTCTAAGATCCGGGGATTTCAGATCCACGGAGGGGCGATTTCCGGTTTTGTCGCGAAACTGATCCACAACGGCATCTTTCACCAACTGGGCTAAAAAAAGCGAGTGGGTGCAGAAGGAAGAATGGACGTGAGCTCCTACCGCAAGCGTTCCTGTCTCGGGTAGCCACTGGCTCCAATCGATTTCGCGTATTGCCTGGTAGAAGGCCTTTTCATCGCGGGCGGCAAAGGAAGTCAGAGGGAGTAAGACTCGAATAGCGGTTCGACACCATAAATTGGCCTGATAGAGAAGCTCTAAGTCCCCCATACACGTCACCACTCGGTTTCCCGGTCGAACGTCGGTGGCTCCCAGAGACGTTAGCTCCTCGCTTAAGAGCCTGTCTAAACCGGTAATGGTACGCACATGAATGGAAAAGAGATCAGCCACCTAAGAATTCCGTTTCGGTTTAGTAAAGACACCTACCATCTCGACATGATGCGACCACAAAAATTGATCGACGATCTGAATACTCTGAAGGCGGTACCCTCCCTCGCACAAGATACGAGCATCTCGAGCAAAAGTGGCTGGATTACACGAGACTCCAATGAGGATTGGAGTTCTGGCGGATGCCATGGCGAAGGCTTGTTCAGGGCATCCCGCCCTGGGAGGATCAAAAACTACCGCATCATAGCGATTGATCTCTTCACGGCGTAGAGGATTTCGAAAAAGATCTCGGCGGAAAACTTTTAAAGAACGTTTCCCTGCCGCTTTTTGCAGGCAGTGGACGGCACTCGGAACTAAATCGTAGGCGTCTACCGAGCCTTGTTCTACGCGGGTCAGTAAAGGGCCTGAAAAGGTTCCGCAGCCACAGAACAGATCGGCAAACCTTGGCTTTGGTTTTTTCGGCAGGGCTTGGAGCACGGCATTTACCAAGGCCTGTTCTCCTTCCGAAGTCGGCTGTAAAAAGGCAGCCGGAGGAAGGCTTACGGATAGACCAGCGAACGTTGCAACGACTTGCCCATTTCCTTTGTACAGAAGGATTTCGCAATGATCGCGTTCCGAATAACGCCAGCTGATTCGGGTCACGGCTGTGGTTTCTAGGATTTTGGCCAGAGGCTTTTGCAGGGCAGCATCAGGTTCGCCCGTTCGGCCAACGGGACCTGTGATGACCATATCGACCTCAGAGCTCCCGATGACCTGCAGAAAAATATCCGTGGGTTGATTGTCTTGGAGAATGGGAGTGAGGCAGGGCTTTATGGCGTTGCGAAGTTCTAAAATTCTGGGATCGGCGACTAGGCAGGAGTCGATATCGGTAAGTTCATCG
This sequence comes from uncultured delta proteobacterium, assembly GCA_963778115.1. Classification (GTDB taxonomy): domain Bacteria; phylum Bdellovibrionota; class FAC87; order UBA2466; family UBA2466; genus JBBQIT01. The sequence goes on along the minus strand of CAVZSV010000001.1, from coordinate 7,364 downwards.
GATCGACGACGGTAATAGCCCATCGTGATTCGACTTCTTTGTTTGAGTGTCGTGAAATTGGCTCGTCTTCGGTTATGGCGTCCAAGAAAGATAGGCTTTAGCCATTGCCGGGGTCTTAACCCTTGTTTCTGGAAAGCGTCTTTCACCAGGTCGGTTTTCCAACGGAAATAAAATTCAGGGGTCAGGTGCTGCAGGGTGCAATTTCCGCAGCGATCATAATGAACACAGGGGGCGTGCTCCCGGTATCGGGAAGGTTCAAGGATCTCAACAATTTCGCCTCGAGCTATCCCGTCGTCTCCTTGATAGACTCGTGCCCTGATATGGTCGCCGGGAGCCGATCTTTCGACAAAGATGCGCCCTCGGGGGCCTAAACAGGTCCCATCCCCCTTGGGTCCTAAATGTTGAATGGTGAAATGGCCGACGCTCATCGCGGGCCATTAAGCATGAATCCGCTTCAAAAATAAAGAGGAAGGGAGTTTTGCTCGTATTTAGGCTATTTTGGCTTTCCGTTGTGCGATCCCAGCGGGGGTTTGGGAGCTTCTTTCCACAAATAAGAGATCTCTTCGTTTCGCTTCGGATGCATCGGATAGAAACACTTGTCCTGGGGAACGTGCTGTTCTCCGACCACTAGACAGATGACGTCTTGGTCCGTGTCATTAATGAAGGTATGGGCGATTCCCGTACCGGCGGGAAAGCCAACACCATCACCCGGGTTTAATAGGTGGGTCTCGCCATTGAGCCAAACCGTAGGGTGGCCGCAGACCACGTATACGAACTCCTCTTCATGGCTATGGGCGTGGGGCCAGGAAGATCTTCTGCCTGGGGGCAAGACGTCTAATCCCACCCCGATCTTGGTTAGTCCGAGTTTTCTCCCAAAGTCAGAGCTAATCCCCAAGAGCTCGTCGCTATTGGGATAGTGGCTGTCATCGTCACCTTGGATCTCTTTATAGTGTTTGATAAATTCCGGACGATTGGAGTGGCTCATAATTTCCTCTTTTTTCATTCAATACCTTGGCAATACCTCGGCGATACCGATTTGGCGAATATGGTAATCTATCCGCCACTAGCCGGGAGCACATATGATTCGGGTGAGAAAATCCAAAGATCGCGGCCATGCGGAGCATGGGTGGCTTGAGAGTTATCATACCTTCTCTTTTGCGGAATATCGGGACCCCCGATTTCGAGGCTTTCGCGATCTTCTCGTCATCAATGAAGACTGGGTGCAGCCGGGTCAGGGGTTTGGAAGGCACGGCCATCGAGACATGGAGATTATAACCTACCTGATAGAGGGGGAGCTGGAGCACAAAGACAGTATGGGCACGGGCTCGGTGTTGCGCCCCGGTGACATCCAGCGGATGAGTGCGGGCCGAGGAGTTCAGCACAGCGAATTCAACCATTCGAACGAAAAGGTGCTGCATCTGCTTCAAATTTGGATCACTCCTCAACAAGACGGTTTAGATCCTAGTTATGAAGAGAAGAGATTTGCTCAGACAACTCGTCAAAATCAGCTAAGACTTGTCGTCGCTCCCCGTGGCGAGGACGGTGCCGTGACGATTCATCAAGACGCTAAGCTATATGCTTGTCTCCTGGATGCCGGAAAAACAGTCGAGCATTCTTTGAGTAAGGATAGGTACGGATGGATTCAGATCGTCAAAGGCCATGTAAATCTAAATGACGAAATGCTAGGCGCGGGGGATGGTGCCTCTATCAGTGATACCGAGACACTGGTCATCTCAGCCTCATCCACCGAAAGCCCCTCAGAATTTCTTCTTTTCGACTTGAGCTAAAGTAAAATCGAGGAGCTCTGCGACCGATATCGTCGTTAGAAGTAGGATTTAAGAAAATGTGAACGATGTTGGTGGGTTAGGGAATTTGAAAACAGAATCTATGAAAACAACTCTTCTTTTTAAGGAGTCGCTAGCGAGAAGCTTCTTTCGGTGCTAATGGTATCAACATAAATATTTTCTTGCATTGGGAGTATCAGCACGAAATGGACAGACCTGGCGAATCGTCGAAACCTGCCGAAATATTGCTTGTTGAAGATAATCCTGCGGACGTTAAGCTCATTGGAATTTTACTTAAGGCAACCAAACTTCACTATCGACTTACGACAGTCAGCGACGGCGAAGAGGCTACCGACTATGTACTGAAACGGGTGAAGAGTGGCGCGGTACCTGCTCCCGATCTGATTATATTAGATCTTAATCTCCCCAAAAAAGATGGGCGCGAAGTTTTGCGAGAGATCAAACAGTCTGAGCTGAGTTGCGGAATTCCGACCCTCGTATTGACGACCTCTCGAGCGGAAGAGGACGTTCGGTGTTGTTATCAGCTTCACGCCAACTGCTTCATTACTAAACCCTCGGACCTTTCCAAATTCGATACGATCGTAAAATCCATCGAAGATTTTTGGTTCCGGACGGCCGAACTTCCCAAATCCTGGATTGTCCGACCGGCGGAATGTTAAAGGTCTGTTGCGCTAGTACCTCGGCTAAAGCAAATCTTCAAAAAAAGCACCCAGGGGAAGTGTCGGGTGCACTATCTGAAGCTCCAAAATCCAAAGGGTCTCGGTGGGGGTAAAGGGGAGCCCCGAGAAACGCTCTTTGGAGTATTTGGTATGGGGATGATCGCTCACCCGATGGCCGTCTACGTTTTCTAAAAGTCGATACCCTAGCTCTGAAGCTCGTTGTCTTAGAAAATCATAAACCTGAATGCCGGTTAACTGCTCTTGTTTCCATCGGGCCTGGCCCTCTTTGAACAGAGTTCGTGCGGTCAGGGCGCATTTTTCGGCTTCGGGGTTGGAGCCCAGGACAAAGGTGTCACCCACATCGCCTTCATAATCTAGGCCGTGTTCAGCGTCAGACCATACCGGCCCTAAATCCAGGTAAATGGGATCTCCGTCTTGCAATCGGTAACTGGATTGTAAGGAATCGTGAAAGGTTAGTACCGTTCCCGGCCCGAACCTGACATAGGGGCGATGCCAGTGTTTAGTGACACCGTGTTTTTCAAAGGTTAGCGAAGCGACTTTGCGCCCCTGTTCCTCCGTCATTCCCACCTTTAACTCAGAGGCTATCTCGCGAAAGACTTTCCAGGTGCGATCTCGTGCCGAGAGCAAGCCTTCTCGTAGAAAGTCAGAGTGTACCGCCTCTAAAGCGATCTGAGGGTGTGGGGTAACTCCCACTGAGTGCAGTTCGATCATTCTTATGGTCTATCAGAGGGAGGGAAAATAATTAAGGATTAATCCTCAAGGCTTAATCCTAACGCGAGAAACACTTCCAGGTCGGACTAAAGGTCATGATGTTGCCGACCTCCGCCGTCCCTTCGGGGCAGCGAAGGCTTGCGTTTTGATCGCTTGATTGTAGCCCACAGTCGATTGCAGATTCCAACACCAAGTTATCGTCGGAACTGACGCGATTGCATTGACTCCCTTGACTAGGGTCGGGTTTACCGTCGTTGCACTTAGCACAGACGTCGGTGGCCTTAAGCTCTAACGTACACGAACATACGGCCACTCTCTCGCTGGGATCGAGGGAGGTGCAATGCCAGGTCGCTTTGCCCGTCCCCGAGCCGGAAGGACATTTGGCGTCTTGAACGACACCTTCTCCGATCTTGCAGGAAGCAATGACTGGATTATTACCGATGGGAGTAGTGGATTGCTCGGCTCCGCACCCCTCGCTAAATTTGAGATAGCAGCTGCAAAAAGGTCTTCCGGCACCATTTCGACAGTCAGAGAAGCTTGCGACCTCTTCGGGAATGTTTTTCGGCGCGGCGTCGCAAACCCAAACTCCTTCGGAAGGAATCAGTCTTTGCCCAGAGGCGTCTCTCTGGCCTGAGGTAGCCTGGGTTTGGACTGCGGGGCAGCTGCCTGCCGAAGGCATGATAACGCCCTGACTTGCACACGGCATCTCGACCGGATCGGTTTCGCCCGAGCAAGTTTCTGGAAATTGAAGGTGGCATTGGCAGATGGGACCGGCAGGGCCGTTGCTGCATCGTGTTATTCTTAAGCTAGGCGGAGTCTTCGCATAGGAAAAGGAGAGGACCCCAAGCAGGCCCAACAAGAGAATCGAAGATCGTGTTCTCACCCAAGGCTAACTGTAGTCTGCAAATGTGGGGCAATGATGGGAGAATTAATTAGAAATTCTCATTACAGCGTCTTTTTTAGCTGTTGGACGTCTTCCAGGACAGTCTTGTCGTGGCCGTCGGGTTTGACGTTGAGATAAACTTTCCTGACCACACCGCGCGGATCGACGAGAAAGGTCGTGCGATCCCAATACAGAGTCCCTTTCCATTCGCTCTTTCCCACTTTTGCCGCAGCCAAGAGCTCCGCTTTGGGATCAGCCAATAGATCGACGGTAAACGAAAACTTATTGCAGAAATTCTTATGTGAACTGACGTCATCTTCGCTAAGGCCCACGGCGGAAATGCCGTTGCGATCGAAATCGGCCTTAGAAGCGCTAAAGGCTTTTCCTTCTATGGTGCAGCCAGGCGTATCATCTTTAGGGTAAACAAAAACGACCAACCACTTACCCGCATAATCTTTGAGTTCCTTAAAAACTCCATCTTGGTTAGCGAGACGAAATGAGGGGAACGGTTTTCCAACTTCTAGCATGGCTTTCTCCTTAGAGGTTCGAGGCGACTATAGAGGGAAGCGGTCACGGGGACAAGAGACGTCGCTTCTACTTACCGGAATCGTTTCTCAATTCTTCCTGAATGAAATGGTTTTGACACCCTGTCACTTCAGCACTATCCCTTAAAAGAAGGCTGTTTCGTCTTGGGGGGGATAGATGGCTTGGGGTTCGGATATATTTCTATTTTCATTATTGATAATGGAGCTTTGCTTGGGGAACCGTGTTTGCGTGGCTGCAACGACTCCACCGCCGGGCTCTCCTTCCCAGCCTAAGCCAGCGGCAAAACCGTCGACCCCTAATACTCCCTCTACCGGTGGCGGTAGCGGAGGCAGCAGTGGTACCGGTACTACAACGGCCTACCAAAATTATTTGAATAGTCTTAATCCCTTTTCTCCGGCGGGAAGTGTTTCAGGCGGCGGTGGAGGAGGGCCTACCAATTACGTTCCGTCGCCGGGAGTTCCCGGCAGCGCTCAACCGTCGGGCGGCGGTTTTGGCCCCATGAGTGTTTTGAAATTTGAAAAGCCTAAAGCCATTAAGCGACCCGTGCGGCCGTTGCTCTTTTACACGAGTGACGAAGTGGTGTTGAGAAGCGCCCCCTATTTCCAGCAGATTCGAGAGCAGCACGCCGAGCAAACGCAGCCGGTGAACAATCAAAGTCTCGCCATGGACACTTTAGAAAAAGAGGCAGAGAACGATGCTCTGATCTCCCGGCGAGAATATGAGAACAATTTGCAGATGGTGAATATCAATCAGCGTCTGCATGCGCAAATTCAGCAGGAGTATTCGAAGGGGGCGATTCCCCGGCAGACTTTTGATGAGTCGGCAACAAGACTTGCCAAGAGCATCGCGCAAGCAGAGGAGAGCAAAAGTAAATGGGCGGAATTTGAAGCCGAAGTCGCCATCGATCGATTGCGTCTAGCCCAGGCTCAAGGGACTGTGATCGCTCTTTCTGAAATCGCAAAGGCCTATACGAATTTGTGGGATGCTCGGGTTTCCAAAGCTAAGTCAGGGCGTGACGAAGCGCAGGCCGACAGCGACTATTTTGCATCGGTCTTGGCCATGTACCAAAGATTACGCCCGCAAAATGCAGTCTCTCTTACCGAATTGCTGCAAAGTCAGCGTGATGCCGAGCAATCGGCTATTGTCTTAAAACTTGCCGAAGACCTGGTAGATCAAAACCAAAAATTCTACGAATCATCGCTCGAAAATCAGAGGATGGCCGAGCAGATGGAAGCACAAGCCGCCGTCAACGATCCCCATCCCGGTACCGGCACCTAAGAGCGGCCTTTCTCTTGAATCGATTACCGCGCTGTGTTAACACCGAAAAATACTATTCTCTGGGGATATTGGAGGATCAATGGTTCGGCTAGTTCAGCTAAATCGCTTCTTAGTATTGGCTATTTTTGTCTTGGGCAATTCTGCTTTTGCCGGGAGAGAATACGATTCAATCTGTGTGATTAAGATTCTAAGGTCTCAACTGGTTTATCAATCCCCTCGGTTTAGTCCCAACGCAAACCCTGATCTGGTGGATCGGCTGCCTGATACTTCAAGGGTGTCCCCTTCGATAGGTCCCGTCCCCATTTCTGTTTCGATCCCTCTTTCGATGTATTCTCGACGAGGAATTCCTCTTCCTCCCTAAAAAAATAGACCGGATCTTCATCCCAAGAGTCCGAAGACAATCCTGAGATAATGACCCGGCCTATTTTAGGTACACGGTCCTGATAGCCGCCGTTTTCGTCGTCTAACTTCGTCGAGGTTTACGTGCTCCTGAACTTCTTACAGGTTGTGGGAGCGAAGTGAATCGTGATTTGGGATATCCTTTTGGTGTCGGGTGATAAGGAACGGGAGTTCTGAAGGTCCCTCCTGGCTCTTTCACCATTCTGGACGACGTTACCGGAATCGTTCCGCCCTTAACGCGATTATTAACCCAATTTCTAGCAGGCGTCGGATTGACGCCACCGGGTTGCAGACCAAACGAACGAGTCGTCACCGCTCCTCGGTAAATGTTCTCTACCTGCGTTTTCTCCACCACGCGTCTTTCGTAAATGTTCGGCGAGTAAAAGTTTCTCTCAGCAACTACAGTAGCGCCGATGGGAACAACGGTGGAAACCGACATTCCCGGGCGGAAACCATCTCGGAAACCCACCGTGGTTCGATAAGCTCCTGGCCAACCCGAATAATAGGGGCTCCAGCCGATGTGCCCGCCGGAGAAAAAGAAGGTGACGGTGGCCGGGTGGTAAACGGGATGTTCGAAGGGAAGCCAGATCCAACCGTAGGTATCGTGCAATCGCCACACGCCATAATGATCGGTATAAGCGCCCCACGGATCATAAGAGACCCAAGTCCAACCGTCGCCCGAAACATAGACCCAGTGGCCGTGTTGGTAAGGTACCCAGTCAGGCCGGTAGGAATTAGGAACCCAATACGAACGGCCATCGATGACTACCCAATGTCCGTCCTGTTGGAGGACGACGACTTGAGAAGGAGGCGTCGGCGGAGCCTCCTGCACGGCGACGGGCGCTTTCAAATTCAAAGTCGCGCTCGACATCAGATCGCCGGCTCGTTGCCGAGCGCTAATCGTGATGGGTTGTCCGGAGCCGCCGGGGACGTGAAATTGCACTCCCGTGGGAAGGACCTGAAAATTCGTTTCCGCGGCGCACTCGCTAGCGTTATAGGGATCGCACACGGCGTTAGGTCTGTCGTCCGAAGACCATAAGAAATCCGAAGGGCTTTTGCCTT